>NZ_JBBPAQ010000001.1:0-4800000 GCF_038009025.1 Paenibacillus sp. FSL R7-0297 | reverse complement strand
CAAAAGCATTTTATCAAAGGGGTTCTGCTGGGCTCGGTGAAGGGCTGAAGTGCAGAATTTCATTTCCGGAGGGAACACATGAAGGTGACTACAAACTATACACTCGGTTCATTTGCGTTTGATTTACGGAAAAGTCTGGCCCCCCCGGAACATCTATGGGTGTGCAGCGGCTATAGTACAGCTGCGCCTTCCGCGCGAACGGTCTGCGGCGTTCAAGGCTGCTATTCACCGCCTTTTGCCGCCAAAGACTTGGGTTTAAAACTTCATATAACAGCGGACGGACATCCTGTCCGGGATAACGGAGACTTAGGCAAAGGGGACTGTGGCGTACTGTATGCAAAGGGTGTATGGCAGCCCGATCAGATCAAAAGGCAAGGGACCTATCATCATCTGATGGAAGGAGAGCTGTTATCACTTGCGGTGTCCAGTGAATTGACGCCTCTGGCGGATACCCATGGCTTCCTCCTGACTCAGCGGATCAAGAACCGCAGTCGTAGAACGGTAACGGTTGCGGTTCTACCGGAGCTGGTGCCGGGAAGCCCAGCCATGGTTCCGCTGGACGATTGGGACTATGGAGCACCGCTGACCTCTGCCGGTCCTGCGCTGCAGCTTGAGGAAGGAATCTGGGAGAATGAACAGGTCCGTATTACCTTGCTTCGGGAAGGCGATCAGGAGCTGAGCCTTGGAGAAGGGAAGGAGGCCGTGTTCCGGCTGGCTGCGGTTCTGACTCCTGCCGGACAAGAGTTCCGTTGGGAAGAAGGGCAGACCCTGAAAGAGCTGGGGGGGCGGACAACCGCTGTCTGGGAGCACCGGCTTGAGGAGGCCTGCCGTGAATTGCCGGTGCTGCAATCGGATATTCCGGGTCTGGAAGACTATTACCGCCGCTCATTGATCAGCGGGATGGTCTGTCTATGGGAGAATCCGGAATTCGCCATTCAGCCGTTTCCTGCCGTTTCCGGGCTGGAAGGTGCCGGAATCTGCTGTTATCCATGGGATGCGGGGGGATACGGTGCAAGAACGCTGGCGCTGATGCTGGGGAAGGACAAAGCGGCAGAGCTGGCTAGTCTGATGGCAGCCAGCGGCATTGAACGGCACTCCCGGTTTGCTCCCAGCGGACAAGGCGCCCATGTGCCCTATTCGTATAGCTTATGGTCCTTCCTGAACTTTGCCTGGTCGATCTTTGTACTGCACGGAGAAGGGGCAAAACTGTTCCCGACCATGCGGACACTGGCCTTATATGACGATAGCCGGTTGCCGGAGTGGAATGAGCTGCTGGATTACGGCCTTCAACCGAACCTGCTGGAAATGCGGGGGGCAGGCTATGAACATATTGTAGCCAGTCCGAATGCCGAGCGGGCCTGGAGCTATGACCGCTTGGCCGATCTGGCGCAGCATCTGGATCTGGCGGCGGATCAACCCGCACAGGAATGGCGGGACAAGGCGGAGCGTATCCGCCAGTCGATCCGCACCCATCTGTGGGATGAGGACAAAGCCTGGTTCAAGGCCATATATCCCGAAGGCCATGCGGAATCGATCTATTCGATTCAATATTATGACGCGCTGCGGTTCGGGGCCTGCACCGAGGAGATGAAGGAGGGAATGTTCGCACAGGTTAGGGATGGGGCATTTCTCGGCAAATACGGCGTAAGCAGTATCTCGGCCGAAGATGAGCTGCATTATGAGCAGAATGATCCGGATTGGTCGGGAGGCGGAGCCTATACCGGGGATGGGCCGATGCTGGCGCTGACATTGTGGGAATCCGGACGCGATGAGCTGGCGTGGGATACATTGAGGCGTCACTTCTGGATGGGGCAGCATCTGCCGTATTATCCGCAGGAGCATTACTGTGACCGCCCGGCTGTACCCGTGCATAAGCGGGCGAATGTGGTCGCAGGTTTGGCCGGTGCGGAAGCCATTCTGTTCGGCCTGGCCGGTCTTGATCCCCGCCTGGACGGCAGCTTATGGATTCATCCCCGCCCGCCCGCTGAAGGAAGGGTCTCTCTTTCCGGTTTCGCTTTCCGGGGGCATATCATTGATGTGCGGATGAGCCCGGAATGGTGCGAAATCATCTGTGATGAAGAGGTAATCTACAGCGGTGTGCCCAGCCTCCGTGAGGTTGTTCAGTCCACCGGGAGCCGGAGGAATTGAAGAGAGAGAAAGGAGCGGACGCTATGAAGGGAAACTGGAATTTCGAGCTTGTGGTGGTGGGAGCCGGAGTCGGCGGGATCAGCGCAGCCCTGGCCGCTGCGAGGTTGTTCCGGCGGGTGCTGCTGATTGAGGCGGGGCCTGAAGTCGGAGGCACCGGCGTCTTCTCCAGCGTCTCGCTGATCTGCAATTTCCGCGACAGAATGGGACGCCCGGTTACAAGCGGCATTCACAGAGAGCTGTTCCCGGCGGCGTATACCCATTACAACGAACAGCGGGTGCCGACCTATGATGAGCAGTCTCTGAAGTCCACCTACCAGCAGCTCCTGGAAGCCGAGCCAACGCTAACTGTGTGGACCGGGTGCTCGGTGAAAGAGGTTGATGTGGAGAAGGGTCGGATTCAGCGACTTCACCTTCAGGGCAATCAGGCTGGAACGGTTGCCGCAGAGGTATTTCTGGATGCAACGGCGGACGGTAATCTGTCCGCAATGGCAGGGATGCAGTACGAAATCGGCCGTGAAGGTGACGGCAAGCTGCAATCAGCCACCGCCACCTTTCGAGTGAGCGGCTTCGATCCCATGAAGCTGAAGAATCCGGATATCCAGACCTGGCCGGCGATCCATTCCCTGCGGCTTGAGCTGCTGCCGTATTATCAGGAGCTTAAGGACAAGGGGGAGACCGCTAATCCAAGGCAGAGCATCACCTGCTTTCCTTATCCGGACGGCAAGTCGCTGCTCTTCAACTCCACCTCTGTGCTGGGAGTGGACCCTACCTGTCGGGATTCAGTAAGCCTGGGCATGGAGGAGGGTACCCGGCAAGCCAATGAACTGTTCGGGGCCATCTGCGGGCATCCGGCATTCCGGCAGGCCAAGCTGGATTATATCGCGCCGCGACTCGGTGTCAGGGAAGGCCGGCGGATCACTGGTGAGTATGTCCTGACAGCCGAAGATTGCCTGAACAACCGGCATTTCGGGGATATGATTGCAGCATGCGCCTACTCACTGGACATTCACAGCCCGGATGGAGGAGCGACCCGGCTGGAGCGCATTCCCGGGGACGGATATTACCATATTCCCTATCGTTCCCTGATCCCCGTGGGCTGCTCCAATCTCCTGCTTGCCTCCCGCTGCATCAGCGGAACCCATGAGGCGCACAGCTCTTACCGGATCATGGCGTCGGTCAGCGCCATCGGTGAAGCGGCGGGGGTTGCTGCCTCGCTGGCCGTGATTCAGGGGAAGGCGGATGTAAGGGAGGTGATGCCTGCACATATCCGTTATGTGCTGCAGCTGCGGGGGCAATTCACAGATGGTGAAGTGGAGCGGATTCCGCTTCCGGCCAGTCCGCATCAGGAACAGCCTGTATCATTGGAACCGAACTTCAAGTCAAGTCATGACTGACCATTCAGAAGGGAGGAACGGGCAACGATGAGGAGAAGAGGCAAGCAAGCAGTGTGGGCGTTGATCATCCTGCTGGTATTCTCCATGGCGGCAGAGGGGTTCCCCTCTGCTGTCTACGGAGAACAATTGAGAGCGATTGCATCAACTGGGGGAATCATACCGCCGGATGCTTCGGGTACTCCCGCCAGCGTAACGGAGTCCGTCTATGAAGAACCGGGGTCCCCGGTCATTACAGACTGGGAAGACTTCCGTGGCAGCTTCGGTAAGCATACGCACGCTTTGGCTCTGGAAGCGGAGGACATCGTCATTGACGGTGCAGTGGACGAGTGGAGCCGCTACGCAGAGATCCGGCTGCCGGAGGCTGCCGGACAGGTACTGGTCGAAGGCTGGGGAGGGCCTGCGGATGTGTCTGCCAGCGTGTATCTCGCCTATGACCAGAGCTACTTCTACTGGGCGGCGAAGGTGAAGGATAATGTGCATGTTCCTGTCTCCGACAGCACCATGTGGAGAGGGGACAGTATCCAGTTCGCCTTCAGTCCCGGCGGCAGCTACGGGCCGGAATACGCCATCAATTATATGGACGGGCAAGCACATGTCTGGCAGTTCAGCGAAGGCGGAGCCCCAGCAGGAGAGGAAGTGATCACGGCTGCAGCCAGCCGGACCGGACAGGAGACCTCCTTTGAGGTACGGATGCCGTGGTCTGCCATCTCCACGGGTATACCGGAGAATGGGGAGCTTCCGTTCACACTGCTGTTCAACGACAATGACGGCGCGGGCCGCCGGGGCTGGCTGGAATGGACACCGGGCATCGGCAAAGCCAAAAGTCCGGCTGACCATGCAGTGGTTCATCTGGTCCCTTCCGCCGACCCTTGGAGCTTCTGGGTGGAAGGTCCCCGGGAGATCAATGTGAATACGACTGTCTCTTATTCGGTGTATGCTGTGAACACGACCAGTGAACCGCATAACCTCCATCTGTCATCCAGCCTGCCGGGCGTTGAAGTGGATTTCACGCTGCCTGCCGGCTCGGCCGCCGGATGGAGCCTGCCGTTCACCACGGCGGACCCCGGAGAGCAGCTGCTTGAATTCACGCTTGCGCAGCAAGGGAGTATTGCCGGCAAGAGGCAGGAGCTGAAGGTGACTGCGGTGCTCGATCCCGCAGAGATTGAGGCCATGCTGGACAGTGTGAATGCACAACTGCCCGGTCTGGAGCAGCTGCTGCTGCAATGTGAGGCACAAGGACTGTCCACAGATTATGAGCGCATTGATTATACCGTAATCAAGGACTTCATTGGTTACGGCAAGGAGGATATCGTGCAGGGGCGGCTCGGCAGAGCGCAGTATGTGGCGGCTGAGCTGGAGACGCTGCTTACGGGCAGCAAGCAGCAGCTGGAGGGGTATCTGGACGGCAGCCTGACCCCGCAGTCCGCTCCCCGCTATGTCTCCGGACGCCCGGAGATTTCCGGATATTCCTTCTTCGGTGACACCATCGTGAGGAGTACGGGCGTCACCGAAGAACGGCCAATCTTCTTCACGGGCTACGGTCACTTCAACCAGGTGAAGCGGGACATTCCGAAGCTTCAGGATCTCGGAGCTAACGTAATCCAGATTGAGCTGGGGCCAAGGGATGTCATTCTGGACAAACAAGATTTCGTAAACCGTTACACCGTCAACCGCTCCGGTGCGGTGTCCGCTACAGCAGCAATTACAGAAGGGATAAGCCATTCCGGCAATCATTCCCTGAAGATTGCCAATGCATCGCCGCGGCAGTCGAATGTATTCATCAATGTCGCCCAGACCATAGCAGTAGAGCCGGAGACTACCTATGAATTCAAGGTATGGGTGAAGGGTGACAATGCCAGGAACGTCTGGTTCCCGGGCGGAACGGGCTGGAAGCAGCGTCAGCCGTTGCCTGGCGGAACCTATGACTGGACAGAAGTAACATTCGAATATACCACAGCGAAGGGGGAGGTATCCTACCCGCTGGTTATTTTATCCGAGAATACAGGTACGGTCTGGGTGGATGACTTAAGCGTCGTCAAGGCTGGGAGCATGGTGAATCTGATTCAGAATCCCGGCTTTGAGGATCTGGGCGGTTATTCCCCAGACAAGGAGTACGTTGTCTCCACCCGCAATATCCAATCGGAGCTGTTACCGGCGCTGCAGCGGGCTGAGGATTATGATGTTGCGGTCAATCTCCTGATATCCCCGCATTATTTTCCGGACTGGGTGCTCGCAAAGTGGCCGGAGCTGAAGGTGGAGAATAACGGCTCTATCAAATTCTCCCTGTTTGAGCCGATGGCCCAATCCATTATAGAGGATTATCTGCGAGCCTTGATTCCCGCCATCAAGGATTATGATTCGCTGCAGAGTCTTACGCTCACCAACGAATCGGTCTATACGGCCAATAAGGATGCCTATGCGATGCCTGCCTGGCACGAGTATCTTGAAGGCATCTATAACGGCGATATCGGGCAGCTGAACGGCGTCTATCAAACGGCCTATAGCTCTTTTACCGGAGTACCTATGCCTGAGAATATTACAGCTTCTCCGGCGTCTTATGACTATGTGCTGTTCAACCAGGATTACTTCGCCAGCTGGCATGAATGGATGGCCGGAATTATCCATGAGCTTGCTCCAGAGTTGCCTGTGCAGGCGAAAATCATGGGTGATCCCCGGGGTAGCCTGTCCTGGGGCGTGGATATCGAGCGCTTCTCGGAGTTCAGCCAGATCAACGGCAATGACAACTGGAATTATATCAACGAAGGCCCGAAGGGCTTCATGGAAGAACTCAGCTTCTATGATTTGCAGGCCTCCTTCAAAGAAGCCCCGGTCTTTAATTCGGAGCATCATTTGATCGCAGACGGGGACAAAATGTATACGCCGGAACAGGCAAAGCATGTCCGCTCCGCTCTATGGCAGAGCGCGATTCACGGACGGGGCGGCTCCACGATCTGGGTCTGGGAGCGGACATACAATGAGACGGCCAGCACCGAGGGCAGCATTCTGCACCGGCCGGATGTTATCGCACAGGCGGGGCGGACCAATCTGGACCTGAACCGGCTGGCGGGTCAGGTTACCGCCTTCCAGAACGAGCAGCCGCAGGCGGCGATTCTGTATTCTACCGCTTCTGGTGTCTTCTCGGGCGAATACTCGGCAGTCTCGCTCCGCGCTTATGAAGCATTGTCTTACAGCGGATACAAGGCCGGATATGTATCTGAAAAGCAGGTGGACAATGGCGGGCTGGACACTTATAAGCTCCTGATTGTGCCAAATGCTTCAAGAGTCAATCCGGAGACGCTGACCGGCATCAGGCAGTTTATGGAGCAGGGCGGACGGGTGCTGCTGATCGGTTCACACGCTTTGGAGCTAACACCGCACGGCGCACCGCTCTCTGCCGCAGACAGAAGTTATGTATTCACCCACGCGGACAAGATATCGGCAACGGACTGGACCGCAGGCCAAATCAGAGATTACTTGTTACCGGTCCTGCAGACTGTAAATCCGGGGCAGCTGCTGCTGCTTGATCCGGCAGACAATGCTCCCGTATACAATGTGGAGTGGAGGACCGTTGAATACGGGGGACAAACACTGGTGAATGTGGTTAACTATGGCCCGGAACCCGTCGAGGTGAAGGCGGTCCGCAGTGGAGTAACGGCAAACAGCTTCATGGATCTGGTTACAGATCAAAGCTCTGCGGGCCAGACTATAGAGCTTCAGCCGCTGACCCCCTATTTGTTCAGTCTGGGAATGTGATATTCAAAAACTGAAACTCGATATAAAAGCTAACTTTAGGAGGCACACGTAATTGGACAAGAAGCGTTATGTACAGGTAGGCATTGGCGGCAGGGCGCAATTTTTCTATGAAGCTATCGCGAAGGAGTACAGGGATTCTGCGGAGCTTACCGCTTTTTGCGATGTGAATCAGACACGTATGGATTACGCCAACAAGCTGTTGTCGGAGACACATGGGTATCCGCAGGTGAACACCTACCTGGCTGAACAGTTTGACACCATGATCAAGACAGAGAAACCGGATATTGTCATTGTCACCAGTGTCGACCGGACCCATCACAGATATATTATCCGTGCGCTTGAGCTTGGCTGTGATGTGATCACAGAGAAGCCCATGACCGTTGATGTGGAGAAATGCAAGGAGATTTACGAAGCGGTGGAGCGTACCGGACGCAAGGTCAGGGTCACCTTCAATTACCGCTATGCTCCGCATCATACGAAAGCCCGCGAGCTGATTGCCTCCGGGGTAATCGGGGAAGTGCATTCCATTCATTTCGAATGGCTGCTGAATACTGAGCATGGGGCGGATTATTTCCGCCGTTGGCACCGGGACAAACGCAACAGCGGGGGACTGCTCGTTCACAAATCCACTCATCACTTCGATCTGGTCAACTTCTGGATCGGTGCGGAGCCGGAAACGGTGTTTGCCTTCGGTGACCTGCGATTCTATGGCCGGGAGAATGCCGAGAACCGCGGCGTAACTTCATTCTATCAGCGTGCCACCGGAAATCCGGCAGCCAAGGATGATCCCTTTGCCCTGCAGCTGGATGAGAATCCCGTTCTGAAGGAGATGTACCTGGATGCGGAAGCAGAGGACGGCTATCAGCGGGATCAAAGCGTGTTCGGCGACGGAATCAGCATTGAGGACACCATGGGGGTAATGGTCCGGTACAGCAATAAGGCGATTCTTACGTATTCATTGAACGCCTACATGCCTTGGGAGGGTTACCGGATAGCTTTTAACGGCTCCAAGGGCCGAATCGAAATGAGTATCGTGGAAAAATCCTATGTCAATGCCGGGGGTGACCGCGCCTTGGAGGGAGCTGTGGAGGGCAAACATATTGTGGTGCATCCCATGTTTGGAGCGCCTTATGAAGTCCATGTGGATGAAGGAACGGGAGGACACGGCGGCGGCGATCCTGTGCTGCTGAATGATCTGTTCGGAACCCCGGACGAGGATATTTACCACCGCGCGGCCAACCACCGGGACGGAGCCCGCTCCATCATGACCGGAATCGCCGCCAATCAGGCCATGCGAACCGGACTACCGGTGCTCATCAAGGATTTGATTACCATCTAATTTGTTGAAGAAGTCTGCATGCTTACAAGAGGCATCCCCATCAGTGAATGATGTATGGGGGATGCCTCTTCGTCTTTATACAGTAGGACCCTCTATTTCTGCTTTTAATTGTTTAAACCACTCTAAGTTAACAAAGTGATGGGAACGGGAATTTTCGTTCATGCGGCGGTAGTAATCGATTGTACCGGGAAGTTCTTGTGTGCCGGACAGGTATTCCTCAAGGCGGGAGATTCGGGCTGCAGTCAGGTCGATTTGCAATTGGATCAGTTCCAGCAATTTGCTTTTGTCGTATTCATCAGCGAAGAGCAGCGCACCATAAAATTGCAGGTTGACATATTCTGATTTACTGCCGTACGTGACCATTAATTTTTCGAATTCAGTGATTCCTGATCCGGTGATTTTAAAGTTCCGAGTTTCGCGCCCGCTGGTTGAAGGTTTCTGCTGAATCTGTTCAATCCAGCCTTTTTCTTCAAGCTGCTGCAGATTGTAATAAAACGAGCCCTTTGTGAAGTTTACAATGTATTTGTAATGGCGCTTTTCCATTAAGGCCAGTAGTTCGTATCCGTGAGCACCGGGGTTTTGGATGAGCAAGCCAAGGATGAGTAAGGGAATCAAGGCTGCATCACCGTCACCATCTTCGCCTCGAATTCCGCGTACGTGATTTTACCCGAAGCCAAGTCCAGGCTATGAAGATACATCTGCTCTGTTTTTGAATAGTCGCGCTCGACTTTCAGTGACTGTTCCTCCCCCGGGATGGGTACCAGGACATGACACTTTTTCGAAAAAGCCTCGAAATAGCGGTAGCCGAATATGCGCTGCGAAACCGCATCTAGATGAATGCCATCGGGATTCGCGGTCAAATCTTCCGCTGTGACAAAATAACGATTTGGCTGTTCGTTAGCGAAGTTCTGCAATCGTTCATTAATCTGCCGGTACTCTGTCGCTTGCTGTCCAAAACCGGTCTTCCCGAGGAAATCACCAAGTCCGCCAATGATCAAAGGTACCTCATCAAGATTTAATTCGTTTCTGAGGGTCTCAATGATGAGGGACAACTTTTCGTAATAAGTTTCATGTAGCGAATGATAGCTGTCGCTCTCACCCTGGTGCCACAGGATTCCGCAGATTTGACTGGATCGCAGGGCGAAGCGGGCTTCGGACAACGCATGCTGAAATAGGATGCCTTCCGGATGCCAGTCATTCAATGAACTGCCACCTTCCGCACAAGGAATCAAACCAATTTCTTCATCGGGACTTACTTTCGACCAGGCCTCGGCAAATGACGCCGCCAGGCTAACCCCGGAAACGGGACGGTCATAATTAATCGGCTCTGTCATCATCTGCCACTGTCCATTGCGCAGCATTTTTATTTTTTCATTATAGATAGGATCGACTTCATGCAAAAAACCACGGCCCGCCATATTCGACTGACCCAGCATTAAAAATGACTTTATCATTTAGGCTTCACTCCTTCACATCACAATATTAGTCTAATTGGACTAAATATATTGTATAGTCTGATTAGACTATAGTCAAATCATCGGTCTGGGTAAGACCTCATCGGCTTTAGTGTTGCTCACGCTCGCTCGTTTTGATGCCAAATTCCTGCTCAATCCACTCCTATCTATTACCCGATTGGGCGATTGGAATGACTTCGATCCCTTCTTAAATGCGTTCTATATAGACTGAAAAACAAGTATTAGACTGGCTGGCGCCTCATTAAAATGACGGGTAGGCTAATACCAGGAATATGATTCCATTGAGTACCGTCGAGATGATTAGTTGCGCCAGAATGGAACTTAGGAGCGAATTTTGGTCGTAAGTGTTTGCCTTTATATCAGCAAGTCTAACTTTCCACAAAAGTTGGGTATTTTATGGACGGTACTATAGAACATGACAGTGAATTAAGTTGCTATAGTTAAGGTCATTTTTAATTATTAAACAACGTAAAAAGATCGGAATTACCATAAATAATAGTAAAACATGATTCTAATAAATAATCATAGATTGAATCTGATGGATGGTGAGACGCTGATCGTTAAATGATTATCAATTCCTCGTTTTTTGCCCGGGGTACTCTTATTCAAAATTACATGTCCTTGGCTGGCTCCAATATATCACTGCATACCCTGTCAGTTATCTGCGGCAATGGAATTCCTTGCCTGAATGTTAACTGTAACTTTTACAGCGCTCTGATATTAAGCGAATAAAAGCTCTGTAACATAGGGGGTAGGACCAGCAGGAAGACAAGCTGGCAGCTGCAAGCTATAAGTGAAGGGAGGATGCTTACTTGAAGCGTAACCCCATTATTGCTTCGATCACCGAGGAGTCACAGCTGGACCAGGCGGTTGCCTGCGGTGTGAAGCGTGTGAATCTGATGACCGGGAACATCAACAACCTGGGGCAGATTGTGAAGCCGCTGCAGCAGGCAGGCAAGCAGGTATTCGTCCATGTAGAGATGGTCGGCGGGATTGGCAGAGATGCGGCGGCGATTCAGTATTTGGCTGAAGCCTTCCGGATCGACGGAATCATTACCACCAAGAGCAATGCCATCGCCACAGCCAGAGCGCACGGGCTCGCCAGTATCCAGAGGGTTTTCGCCATTGATACGGCGGCAGTAGAGACTGCCCTGCGGATGATCAAGAACTGTAACCCCGACGAGGTCGAGCTGATGCCCGGACTGATGCCGAGAATTATCAGGGACATGAAGCAACGCATTAAGCAGCCGCTGATCGTAGGCGGACTGATCCGGGAAAAGCAGGAAATCAGCAGTGCGCTGGACAGCGGCGCCGATTATGTCTCCATTGGGGATGCGGCCCTGTGGCAGTGGACGCGTGGAACAAGTGAATAACGTACCCCCGGGTGGAGACGATGAGAAAACCCAGCGGTCAGTCATTAGCATTCGATGGAGCCTTGCCAGGCTGTAGACGGAGGCTTAATTTCTGGAGCTGGTTTTTTTGCGCGGAAATTCCGGCGCGGAGAACCAGTGAACCTGAATGAAAAGGAGCAAGCGCGGATGGACATCGCTTCATATGAAGCCTACTGCTTTGATTTGGATGGGACCGTGCTGATTGGCGATCAGCTGCTTGCAGGTGTGGTGGAGACGGTTGCGGAGCTGCGGCGAAGAGACCGGAGAGTTCTTTTTCTGACCAACAGCTCGGTCCATACTCCCCGGGATTGTCAGCGCAGACTGGAGCACATGGGGCTGGCCTGCGGAGAAGATGAAATCTTGACGGCACTCTATGTCAGCGGCAGCTACTTCGCCCGGGAGGAACCGGAGGCGAGGGTGTATCTGGTTGGAGAAGCGGTGATGCGAAGGCAAATGGAGGAGTCCGGAGTGGCCGTCACCAGGGACCCGGAGGAAGCAACCCATGTACTGGTAGGCATGGACCGCAATTTCAATTATGAGAAGCTGGTGCTCGGAATGAGAGCAGCAAGAGGGGGCGCCAGGCTGGTGGCGGTCAATCCCGATCCGGTCTGCCCGGTACCCGGAGGCTATATCCCGGACACCTGGGCGATTGTCAAAGCGCTGGAAACTGCGGCCGGGACAGAGGCTGAGCTGGTTATTGGCAAGCCTTCTCCCTATTATGCGCAGGAGGCGCTTCGGATGCTGGCTCACCCTCCGGAGCATTGCCTGATGGTGGGCGACCGGCTGGAGACAGACATTCTGATGGGGAATCGTTGCGGTATGCAGACGGCCCTAGTCCTTACCGGCGTGAGTACAAGAGCGGATATTGCGCGGCAGCAGATTCTTCCGGGTTATGTTCTGGACTCCCTGGCCGATCTGTTCAACAAGTAAGTCTAACCCCAATAACAGGAGGATGAGAAACGATGCAGGATTGTAAAATACTCGCCCACCGCGGTGCAAGCGCCTATGCACCGGAGAATACGATGGAAGCCTTCAGGCTCGCGGTGCAGCAGCATGCCGACGGTCTGGAAATCGACATTCACCTGACCCAAGACGGAGAGATCGTGGTGATTCATGATGATACGATTGACCGCACCTCTAACGGCAAAGGAGATATTATGTCCTACACGCTGGCTGAGCTTAAGACCTTCCGCTTCAATACAGGCTTCGAGGAGCAATACCCGGATGCTCAAATTCCTTCTCTACGAGAAGTGCTGGAACTGGTGAAGGAGCATGATCTATATCTGAACATCGAAGTGAAAGATATCCTCTCTAAGTCGGAGCTCTACTCCGGGCTCGGTAATGAGGCGGCGAAGCTGGTAGAGGAATATGGCCTCGGTGCAAATGTCATCTTCTCATCCTTCAATCATACCTCTATGGTGCGGCTCAAGGAGTCTTGTCCGGAGATGCGGACAGCGCTGCTCTACATCGCGGGGCTGTACGAGGGTGGGAAATATGCGCAAATGACCGGAGCCGATGCCCTGCATCCGTTGTACATCGGGGTTAACCGCGAACTGGTAGAAGAAGCGCACGCAGCGGGGGTTCAGGTCAATGCTTGGACAGTGAATGATCCGGTCCATATCCGCATGGTGATGGAGGCCGGTGTAGACGCGATCATCACTGACCGTCCCGATGTCTGCTATCCGCTTAGAGAGGTACGGGCATGAAGCAGACACAGATACTGGCTCACCGGGGAGCAAGCGCCTATGCGCCGGAGAATACGATGGCTGCTTTCGGGCTGGCCCTTGACATGGGGGCACACGGCATTGAACTGGATGTACAGCTGACCCGGGACGGGAAGCTGGTGGTGATCCACGATCTCTCCATTGACCGGACTTCGAACGGGACAGGTCTGGTCGGAGAGCTGACGCTGGAGGAGCTGCGGCAGTATGATTTCTCGTATACTTTTGCCGGGAAATACGGAACGGACGGAAGCCGCCTGCCCGAGCTTGGAGAGGTGATGGAGTTCGCTATGAAGCACGGGTTGTACATCAACATCGAGACGAAGGATTATTCTCGGCCTTACGGTGAAGTGAATCTGCGGACAGCGGAGCTGGTACGCCGCTATGGCTATACAGAGAATACATTGATCTCTTCGATCAATCATACAGCGGTAGCCCGGCTGAAGCGTGACTACCCGGAGCTCAAGACGGCGATTGCGTTCATGGAGAGCTTCTACCGGCTGGAGGCATATGCGGCGAATTGCCGGGCGAATGTGCTGCATCCGTATTACCCCGGCGTAGATGAAGCCTTCATGGAGCTGGCGAACCGCAGCCGGTTCGAGGTCAATCCCTGGACGGTGGACGATGAGGCGGAGATGATCCGCTTGCGGAATCTGGGGGTTACGCGGATTATGACCAATAAACCGGACCTTGCGCTAGAGTGCCTGAAGAACTGATAGACGAATGGAAGCGGCCCTAAGAATCCGGCTGGAGGAGGAGAATATGAGCGGCATCGTTCTGGAGAAGGTAACCAAGAAATACGGCGACAAGCTGATTATTGAGGATTTGAATCTGAGCATTGAGAGCGGCAGCTTCACGGTGCTGGTCGGCCCTTCCGGGTGCGGCAAGTCTACGACGCTAAGGATGATTGCCGGACTGGAGCATTCCACGGAAGGCACGATTCACATCGGCGGGGTAAGCATGAACCAGGTAGAGCCGGGCAGACGGAATCTGGCCATGGTGTTTCAGAATTATGCCTTGTACCCGACCATGACGGTCGAGAAGAACATTGAATACGGGCTGAAGAATAATAAAGTACCGAAGGAGGAACGCAAGCGACTGATTACTGAAATTGCGGAGACTGTCGGACTGACCAGGCATTTGCATAAAAAGCCGGAGTTTCTCTCTGGCGGTGAACGCCAGCGGGTCGCTTTGGCGCGGGCTATGGTGAAGAAGCCTGCCGTGTTCCTGATGGACGAACCGCTGTCCAATCTGGATGCCAAGCTGAGGCAGCAGATGCGCGCAGAGCTGATCGAGCTGCATAAGAAGCTGGGCGCGACCTTTGTCTACGTAACCCATGATCAGGTGGAGGCGATGAGCATGGGTACCCGGATTGTGCTGATGGATGGCGGGAAGGTCATGCAGGAGGATAACCCGCACAACCTGTATTCCAATCCGGCCAACCTGTTCTCCAGCCGTTTCATCGGCACCCCGCCGATGAATATTCTCGCACTGGACCGCTGTGGGGAAGAGATCCGTAAGCTGGCTCCGCAGCAGGCCCGGTATCTCGGCTTCCGTCCGGAGAAGGCGAAGTTTACCCTGGAGCCGGGAATGGAGCCGGACAATACCGTTAGCCTGACGGGTACGCTCAGCGGCCGGGAGCTGCTCGGGTCGGAGATTATCTACAAAGTGCAGCTGGATAACGGGCTGATCATTTCGGTGAAATGCTTCGACCGTCCGGAACGCGAGCTGGAAGCCGTGAGACTCTACGTGAAGAAGGAGCATCTGGCATTCTTCGACGCGCAGGAGCAGCGGGTCCGGGAAGCTGCACAGTCCGGAATCAGCGCTGCCGTAAGCACTGGTGATTCGGCATGAAGCGGCTGCGCCCCTCCGTGAAGCTGCTTCCCTATCTGCTGGTTGCTCCGGCAGTGATCATCCTGACCGTATTTTATCTCTATCCGATTCTCTACAACATCTATTTAAGCTTCTTCACCTGGAATATGCGCGGACCGATGAAGTTCGCCGGACTTAGCAACTATGCAGAGCTGTTCAGCGGCCGGGATTTCCTCCATACCCTGCTCAATACGCTGCTGTACATGGTGATGGACGTTGGGCTGGTGATGGTGCTGGCGATGGGGCTGGCGCTCTTTTTACAGAAAAGTACGCCGCTGAACCGCTTCATCCAGACGCTGAGCTTCACACCCAATATCATCTCGCTGGTATCCGTATCGCTAATCTGGATGTGGCTGATGAACACGGATACGGGGCTGTTCAATTATCTGCTGTCTGTGCTGGGAGCAGCGCCAGTGGGCTGGCTGACCGATAAGGATGTGGCCCTGTTCTCGCTGGTGCTGGTCTCGGTCTGGAAATCTGTCGGGTTCAATGCACTGATCATTTGCTCTGCCCTTGGCTCCATTCCGGGTTATCTCTATGAGGCTGCGGCTCTGGATAATGCGTCCAAGCGCTCCGTTTTCTTTCAAATTACACTGAAGATGATTTCACCGACCTTGTTCTTCCTGATCCTGATGAATATCATCGGCTCCTTCCAGGTGTTCGAGACGATCAATATCATGACACAAGGCGGTCCGTCCAATGCCACGAACACGCTGATCTTCAGCATTTATAAGCAGAGCTTCGAATATTACCGGGTCGGCTACGCCTCCGCAATGGCGGTCGTGCTGATGGGTATCGTGGGGCTGATTACGATTTTCTACTTCAAAGCACTGAATAAACGGGTTCATTACCGCTAAGGGGGTGAGGAAATGAAGGTTTGGGTCCGGCTGCCGGGCAGAGGACTACGGATCATTGTATCCGTTCTGCTGATCGTGATCTTCCTGATGCCATTCTATTGGATGATCCTCACCGCGTTCAAGACGCTGGGCGAGGTGCTCCGGATGCCGCCGAAATTCTGGGTGGATTCGCTGCAATGGCAGAATTTCCGGGATGCTTTTACGAGGATTAACTTTCTGCATTATACCCGCAATTCCCTGATCATTACACTCGGGACGATGCTCGGCCAGCTGGTCGTGGTTGTGCCGGCAGCCTATGCATTCGCAAGATATCAATTCAAGGGTAAAAATGCGCTGTTCGGCATCGTGCTCGCCACCATGATGATTCCGGGCCAGCTGATCTTCCTGCCGATCTTCGTGATGTTTGCGAAGTCCGGACTGCTGAACACGTATGTATCGCTCATCGTGCCCTTCATTGCCAGCGGTACGGCCATCTTCATGCTGCGGCAGACCTTCATGCAGGTGCCGGATTCCCAGCTGGAGGCAGCCCGTCTGGATAATGCCAGTGAGTTCAAAATCATCTATACGATCATGATGCCTGCCGCTGTGCCCACCTTGTCCACACTCGCGCTGCTGACGTTCATCGGGACGTGGAACAGTTACTTTTTCCCGCTCGTATGGACCACAACCGATGCCGTCCGGACCTTGCCGCTTGGAATTCAGAAGCTCCAGGATGTGGAGGGACTCAGCCCGCAGATCGTGATGGCCGGGAATATGATGCTGATTGTGCCGATTCTGCTGGTCTTCCTGATTGCACGCAAGCAGATTATCAAAGCGTTCACCTACATGGGAGTGAAGTAGCGGGAATACCCTGCGGCCTTGCATGTTGAATACCAAATACAGCAGTTCATGGAGGAGAAACGAATAATGAAGGTATGGGGAAAAAGAGTAACTCCGCTGCTCGCCACTGTTGCACTGACTGCCGTTCTTGCAGGCTGTGCCACCACCGAAGCCGAATCCAGTGTAGCGGCCTATGAGAAAGGGGATTCCGTCCTCGAGCTGAATTTCTGGACTTCTGCCGTGGAGGATGTGAACCAGAATCTGGTGGACCAGTTCAACGAGACCAAGGGAGCCGAGCTGAATATTCATGTGAATGCCGAATATCAGGGCGATTATTGGGAAATGCAGCAGAAGATCAACGCTGCAGCCATAGCGGGTACGCTGCCGAATGTTTTTATTGATGAAGTGGCGATGACTAAGGGATTTGCCGACAGTGACATTATTACCAACCTCGAACCGTTCATGGAAACGGACAAGTTCGATACCTCGGATTTCAAAATCGGCGACCTCGGCAACCTGTATCTGGGCGAGGATCTGTATGCCTTTCCGCATATGCGGAGTGTTCCCGTGATGTATGTAAACAAGACGCTTGCCGCTAAAGAAGGGCTGGATCCGAACGGCCCGGCGACCTTTGCCGAACTGGAGGCCTATCTGCAGACCGCATATGATGCTACCGGCCAGCCGCCGATGTACCTGTTCAACTATGACTTCTGGGTGATGGAGGCGCTGCTGCATTCATACTCGGATACCCATGTGGTCAATGAGGATGAGACGAAATCCAACATCAACAGCGAAGGCGCAGTGAAGCTGATCACCTTCATTGAGGATCTGGAATCCAAGGGTCTCATCAAAGTACTCGGAGTCACAGACAAGGATGCCTACTATGCCTCCATTGCCAATCCGGGCACAGCGCTGATTTTCTCCAGTGTCGGCGGCTACAAAACGTTCGCCGGTATGGCCGCGGAGAGTGGAATAGATCTCGGCGTATCCATGATCCCTACCGGAGAAGACGGCAAACGGGGCGTGCCGGTCGGCGGATCGAATACGTATCTGGCGAATACGGGAACGGATAATGAGAAGGCGGCCGCTTTTGAATTCATGAAATGGCTGTCGGATACAGAGCAGGCGGCGTATGCTTCTGCCAATACGGGATATCTCCCGACCCGTCTAACCTCCCTGGACACGGAGCTGATGAAAGAGACCATTGCCGCCTTCCCTGGCTACAAAGTCGCTTCCGATGAGCTGGAATTCAGCAAAATGCGTCCTATGACCGGTACGTATCACGAAATCGAAGATCTGATGGGCACACGCATCAACGATATCTGGCTGGAGAACCTTCCGATACAGGAAAGCCTGGACACCCTTGCTAAAGAGGTGGATGCAATTCTGAACCGCTGATAATGAATGAAGTATAAAGCAAGCAGAGCTGTGAACCTCCGGTGACGGGAGAATCGCTGTTCTGCTTTTTGAGTTCACTGCGGCTGGTTTCTGCACAATTTATTCTGACCGCAACGCGCGCCGGACTCTCCAATGATTCTGAGAATCCGAAGGACTGGAATGACAACAAGCCTACTGAACCTACGGATACACAGGCAACTTATTACCGTTCACTCTTAATCGCCGGACCTACTGCAAAGAGGATATACGACATTTGAGAAAGTTCGTTTCGGAATCCTTCCGTAGCTGATGTCCATCTTCCTCTCGGTTACGATTTATCGCTTCGATATGAATATGCGAGAGGCGTCCATTCTCAGACTGGTTGGCACAACTGATCTCTTTTATAGGCCAAAAGTATATTTTACAACAGTTTACATAAATCTATCTTTTTTCTAATTCTTTTGCTATAGCATAGTAGACGGCAAGCAGGTGGACATTTATGGTAATTGCTCGCCGGACTATGACTTAAGGAGCCATTCCTGTAATGAATTAATTTGAGGTTTGAATGAAAAAAGCGCCAACTGTATACTGGGAAACGTTCCGCCAAAGAACAATTCCAGCACAGGAGGCACTCAACATGAAGTATAAACAATCGAAGAAGCAGAATCAACGGATTACACGAATTTCCGACAAGACCCTTGTCGTAGGCGCAGACATTGCGAAAGAAACCCATGTGGCTCGCGCTATCGACTACCGGGGGATTGAACTCGGAAAGGATTGTGTGTTCTCAAATACCCGTACCGGACTGGAGCAACTGGTTCAGTGGATGAAGGAGCTTCAGCGGGAGCATGCCAAGAGCGACGTCCTCTTTGGCATTGAGCCTACCGGACACTATTGGTTTAACCTGGCCGAGTATTTGGGACAGCACGGCATTCCTTTGGTCATTGTCAATCCGCATCATGTACACAAAAGCAAAGAACTGGAAGATAACTCACCCACGAAAAACGACTATAAAGACGCTAAAGTCATTGCCGATTTAGTGCGGAATGGGAAATACAGCGAACCTAAATTGCCAACGCGTATCTACGCAGATCTGCGAATTCTCATGAATCTTCGGGAGAAGATCATGGTGAACCTCGGGCAGGTGCAAAGGCGGGTGCAGAACTGGCAGGATCGCTTTTTCCCGGAATACACTGAGGTGTTTAAAGACTGGGAAGGAAAAGCCTCGCTTATTACTCTAGACGAGTTTCCGACGCCGGGTGAGATCGTAGGACTCGGTGCAGAAGCCATCGCTCAGCGGTGGAAGAAAGACGTGAAACGAGCGGTGGGAACGAAGCGAGCCCAATTGCTGGTCGAAACGGCGAGAGGCTCTATCGGTCTGACCGAAGGTCTTCCTGCAGCAAAGATCGAGATTAAAACACTTCTGGAGCAGTATGACATGTTCGCCAGACAGCTTGAAGAGATTCTGTCCGAAGTAGAACGTCTACTAGGGCAAATTCCAGGCACGAAAGAGATGCTTACCGTGCCCGGTGTGGCTGTAGTGACGTTAGCGGGATTCCTGGCGGAAGTGGGCGATCTGAGTGGTTACGAGCATGGACAGCAGATTATTCGGCTGGCCGGACTGAATCTCAAAGAGAATAGTTCGGGAAAGAAAAAGGGCAAGTCCAGTATTACCAAACGTGGACGTGCAAAGCTGAGGGCCCTGCTGTTCCGGGCGGTCATGCCCATGGTAGCAAAGAACGCCGAATTCAAGGCACTGCACCAGTATTTTACGACACGAAGTCAGAATCCACTGAAGAAAAAGCAATCCCTTGTGGCGTTGTGCGGGAAACTTATTCGCGTGCTTCATACGCTCGGGACGAAGCACATTCCATACGATGCAAACAGCGTGTTAGGGCCGGTCCGTCAGGCCCAGCTACAGATGGCAGCCTAAGAAAAACCAAACTCATTTTGCTCATTGAAGTAGGTTTCACCAAAGACAAAAGAAGCACGGAGCAGCCGCAGGAACTAATTCCATAAGGGCAACGACCCTGTAAAGGAGCAAGAAACGGCGTCCACCTCTTGAGAGGCAGAACGAAGGAATGTAAGGGCAAAGACCCCGCGTGACATGGGAGGGTAAGCCGTCAAGAGACAGGTGTGGATATCCAAAGTGCGATCACAGGAACGATCCATGGGCTGGGGACAATCCCCCCAACCTCTATTCCCGCCACCGGCTCTGCAAGAAAATAATGTCATCCTTACATGACTTCTCCAACTCTCAACCTGTCCATGGCTGAAAACCTAAGAACGAGTGAGCAAACAAGAGAAAATATTAATTTATAGTGGGAGGAAGGGTATGAAGGAGAAGCATTCAGTTTGGAAAAAGAGGCTGATGAACAGCACGCTTGCAGTGGTGGTAGCCGTACCACTTCAGCTGTTCGCGTTCGGGACCGGTTCGGCGGTATACGCAGAAGGACCAAACGATCCTGCACCGTACATTGAGGCCAAAGTAGTCAATGGGCATGCAGGCCAGAAGATTCTGTTCGACAACACCCATGAGCAGACTGCGGGAGCGGCCGATTGGGTGATTGACGGCGCTTTTTCAGACTTTGGGAACGCCCTTGCCCAGGAAGGTTATGATGTAAAAGAACTCCGCAAGACGACTCCGTTAACCTTGAGTGATCTTTCCGGTTATGATGTCTACATTGTCGCCGAATCCAATGTGCCCTACAAAGCAAGCGAGCAGCTTGCGATGGCAGAGTATGTGGAGAACGGCGGCAGCATTTTCTTCATCGGCGACCATTACAACGCCGACCGTAACAAGAACCGCTGGGACGGCTCTGAAGTATTCAACGGCTACCGCCGCGGAGCGTGGGACAATCCGGCCAAAGGCATGAATGCCGAAGAGACCGCTTCGGCTGCCATGCAGGGCGTGGTCAGTTCCGACTGGCTGGCGGAAGAGTTCGGTGTCCGCTTCCGCTACAATGCGCTTGGCGACATTAGCGCAACCAATATCGTGGCTCCCGCTCAGGCCTTCGGCATTACAACGGGCGTATCGGCGGTAGCCATGCATGCCGGCTCCACGCTGGCGATCCTGGACCCGGCCCGCGCGAAAGGGATTGTCTACCTGCCTCCAACCAGTGCAGCCTGGGCCAATGCCGTAGACCAGGGGGTCTATAACGGCGGCGGTGTAGCAGAAGGCCCTTATGTGGCGGTAGCGAAAAAAGGAGCCGGCAAGGCCGCCTTCATCGGTGATTCTTCTCCTGTAGAGGATGCGACACCAAAGTACCTGCGTGAGGATACCGGTGCCAAGAAAACAACTTACGACGGCTTCAAGGAAGTGGACGATGCTACGCTGCTGGTGAACACTGTCAACTGGCTCGCCGAGCAGGAGAGCTATTCAGATTTCACCCAGGTGAATGGCCTGACACTGGATCAGCCGACGGCACTGCTGCCGTTCGAGGAGCCGGCACTTTCCGCCGAGCCACAGTCGGAGCCTTGGGCAGAGCCGAATGCCGGCTACAAATGGTATGACCGCAGCACCTTCAGAGCAGGCTCCTACGGCGGACCAGCTGCTACTGCAAGCGCGGTTTACAGCTTCACGCATCAGGCAGTGCTGCCGAATGCGCAGAATTTCCAGATTCGGGTAAGTGCAGTTAATCTTCCTGCAGGTACAACAGTATCCGGCTTCCAGGTAGGCATCTACCAGGTAAGCGGCGGCGCCCAGATTGCCAAGATTCAGAATACCGACGGAACCTGGCCGGGCAGCTATGGATACAGCACCTCATTTAATCTGACCGCTGATCTGAACGGTCATGCCTACAAGGATCTGACGGTACAGATCAAACCGGGCTCCACAGCTGCTTCCAATCTGCGCCTGCGCCAGAACAGCACAAACCTTAAGACCGAATCGGTGATGCTGGGCAATGTTCCTGCAGAGCCGCTTCCAGCCGAAGAAGATCCGATTCCGGCCACAATCTCCATCAGCGACTCCCGGGCTAAGACAGCCGGGTCATTGGTAACAGTGGAGGGAACCGTGACGACGGAGCCGGGAATCTTCGGCGGACAGTCTTTCTATTTGCAGGATGAGACTGGGGGGGTATATGTCTTTCAGAATCAGAGCGGCTTCCACGCGGGTGATAAGGTCAAGGTGACCGCGTCCACCGCGTTATACAATACAGAGCTTGAGTTATCCGAAGTCGTGCAGATTGCGAAGACCGGTACGGCGGTACTGCCGCAGCCGGTTACGGCCGGCAAGGTGAATGATGCCAACCAGGGCCAGCTGCTTCAAGTGAACGGTGTGACGGTGACGAATATAATCAGCGCTACGCCAAGCGGTTCCTTTGAATTCGACGCCGTCAACGATGACGGGACAAGCAATCATGTGCGCGTGGATGCCCGGACAGGCATCACCAAGGACGGCTTCCCTTATACAGAAGGCCAGAAGCTTAATATTACAGGTGTTTCTGCAATCTTCAAAGGCATCTATCAGCTCAAGCCAAGAAGCCTCGGTGACTTCACCGTTGTAGAAGAAGAGGCGGCTCCAGTAACAACGGCAACGCTCTCAGCTGAACCTAATGAATCCGGCTGGATAAATCAGGCGGTAAAGGTTACCCTGAAGGCAGACTCAGATACAGCAGATGTCTATTACTCGCTGAACCGCAGTAAGGAAGCTGTATACAGCACACCTGTGAACATCGAGGAAGACGGACGACATACGCTGACTTACCATGCAGTGCCGGGAAAGGGCAAGCCGGAAGAGGCCAAGACACTCAGCCTCAATATTGATACGGCTCCACCGGTAGCCGAACTGAAGGAATCCGGCCATGAGGTGAGAGATGTAGAAGAAACGTCGCAGCTCAACTTTGATTTAACTGCTGACGATATACTCTCAGGAATTGCTTCGCAGCAGCTTTTATTAGATGGAAAGCCGATTACGGAAGACCAACCCCTGAGCGCCGCAGATGTAGGCGCCGGGTCCCACACCGTGAAATACACCGTGAAGGACGCGGCCGGCAATATGGCTGAGAAGAGCTACACGTTCCAGGTTGCGGGCGGCGAGGTGCTGGCAACGGGTGAGCCGGGACAGGCGGTGCTGTCTTCCAACAGCCGTTATGCTTATGGACTAAGTGATGGAAACTATACGGTAACCATGAATATGTGGTGGGGCAATAACGGCACGAGCTACAAGCTCTATGAGAACGGTACACTGATTGATTCCATAACGCTGAAGGATGTATCACCGGCCGCCCAGACGGCAGGTACAGAGCTTCACGGCAAAGTGAACGGCACTTATGTGTACACTGCGGAGCTGACGAACAAATATGGCACAACCAAGAGCAAGCCGCTTACGGTCACCATCAGTGACTCCGTTCCAGGCAAGCCGGTACTGTCTGAAGATAACTGGGATGGGGACGGCACCTATAAGGTATCTATGAACCTGTGGTGGGGGACCAACGCCACTGAGTATCGATTGTATGAGAACGGGCAGCTTATCGACTCGCAGCCGCTGAACGCCAATACACCCTCAGCGCAAAGCGCAGTGAGTGCAATCAGCGGACGCGCTGCCGGTGTGTATGAATACAAAGCGGAGCTGATTAACGCAGCAGGTGTGACTTCCAGTGATACGATCAAGGTAACAGTTCTCCGATAAGAAGGGGCTGTCTCAAAAGTGGTTTTTCTGCGAGTAGAGACAAATCCTTCTCATTTTCAAAACCGCGAAATGTCAAAAGAGCAGCACTCCCGTCACTGGAGAATTGCTGCTCTTTGTATTCTACCAGAAAGGCAATTTCAACATTTCAATATCAATAGATAACCTTCCAGTTATCGTTACATACGGAAGCGATCACACCATGTTCCCGGATATATTCAGTAAGAATTTCTGTCATGTCAGTAGGTATCTCCCGTAAGACAGGTTTTCCTTTCAGCATGTCAAAGTTGCCGCCGCCTCCGGCGCGGTAGCTGTTCATCACTACATCGAAGCTGCTATCCGGATCCAGAGGCCTCCCGTCCCGTTCAAGCCTGACAACCCGTTGCCCTGGAGGTTTAGAGATATCCAGCAGGTATTCAATGCCTTCCCACATATCGTAGTTAAAGTGCTGCGGCTTAGGTTCCAGATATTCACGTGATACCCGCAGGCCTCCCTGTGCCGGATCGAGCTCGAAGTAGCAGGCGTTCTGCTCCAGTGCCTCGCGGATATCCCGGCCGCTAAGACGAAGGACCTTGAGCGTATTGGGATAGATGTAATTGGATACGACGTCACGCATGGTAATGTTCTCACTGAAACCTCTGGCTTCATTGGTGAAAATCACCGCACAGGAAATCCCGGCGCCAGTCACCGCCATCTGAACCCGGTTAATGAACTCTGTGAACGGGTGGTCAGCCATCCGGGCAGAGAACGGATCGGATATGGACAGATCGCCCTTGGTCTTACCAATTGGTTGATCAAGCCACTTCTGCGTTGCATCCTCATCCTCCGAGAATAGAGCAAGCAGTTTCTCGTCGGCTTTTACCGTCTCGTCAACCCTCAACAGCTGTGTAGTTTTGCTTTGCAGAGTCCAGCCGTTCTCTGTTCCCGGTACGAACTCCAGCACAGTCTTGCTCATTGCCTGTCCGGTGCTTCCCGGCTGGGCGAAGGCGACACCGTTAAGTTCTCCGGCCAGCAGCCGGTGCTGATGACCGGTCAGCAGCACATCCATACCTGTCAGCTGCCCGCACATCGCATAACCTTGATTCTCCCCGGTCAACGGCTCTGTCGGATTTCCAGTCAGCGGATCACACTCGAATCCGCCATGGTAGGAGACCACAAGCGCGTCGGGCTGTTCGTTTTTACGGATATGATTAATCCAGCTCCGGGCAGTCTCAAGGGCGTCCTTGAATTCCAGTCCGGCGATGTTAGCCGGATTCTCCCAGTTAGGGATATAATGCGTTGTGACCCCAAGCACCGCAATACGTATCCCTTGGGGGAGAGTGAAGATACGATAGGGCAGCCCATAGGCAGGCAGCCCTTCATCGTGGCTCACGATATTCGCAGAAAGCCAAGGGCAACCGGAATCCGAGATTACTTGATCAAGCAGCTCCAGACCGTAATTGAACTCGTGATTACCGGGCACAACAGCATCGTAGCCAAGCGCGCGGAGTGCCCGTGCTGCCGGATGCTTGCCGCGGCGGACTAATTTGGTGTAATGATACATTAGTGGCGTACCTTGAATAAAGTCTCCGTTATCCAGCAGAATCAATGCAGGGTCCAGTTCCCGTTCTCTCGCAATTAAGGTCGACAATTTGGCAAGACTAAGCGGCTTATCGCCGGGTCCGCGGTAATCCGTCGGGTACAGGTGACCGTGAATATCGCTGGTATGTAGAATTGTCAAAAAGACGGATGGTGAGGGTGTCATCGGGCCATAACTCCTTTTGTACATGGATTGTTGTACATTTAGTATAACGGGCTTGTTCCAGATTATTGTTAACTCTGTATTCGATGAGGAGGAAATATATTAACGGTACCTGTAAAATACCTTTGACAAATCCAACAGGTACCGTTATATTATTAACAACAGGTACCTGCACATCAATTAACAGGTACCATTAAAACAATTGAAGGAGGTTTCAACACGAGTATGAATACAGAATTATACGACAAGCTTGCGAAGCTGCAATGGCTGTTGCAGAGACAGCATCTGAAGAACCACGCCGCTGTTGGCCCTATGGCAGATACGTCACGGGGACAAGGGAGGATCATGGCGTTTCTCCGGATGAAGGACGGAATCAGCACCAAGGATTTATCCTATATGCTGGACATCCGTGTATCCTCGCTCAATGAATTGCTTGCCAAACTGGAGAAGGCCGGATATATTACCCGTCAGCCTTCCGAGACTGATAAACGCATTATGCTGATCTACCTGACGCCGAAAGGGCGGGAGGAAGAAGGGCAAGAGGTTGAGGGCGGCAGCATATTTTCAGTCCTGTCTCCAGAAGAACAGGCAGCTTTCGGGGAATACCTGGTCCGCGTCATTTCAGCCTTAGAGGAAGAGCTTGGAACAGATGCAGATCGTGACGTAATGGCTATGTGGATGCAGGCCGCTAAGGAGCGCATAGGATCAGAGGAATTCGACAAGCTGATGGCCATGCGCGGACAAATGAGCAGAATGTGGGGAAACATGGATGACGGACGCTTTAGCGGAAGATTCCCCGGATTTGGCCGGGAAGGTCAAGGCGGCGGCATGAACGGGTTCGGCTGGCCTTCCAGAGATGGAAGAGACGGCTCGAAGGACAACTCCAATGATTCGGATGACAAGTAAGAGCATTTTCTATTAAACAGCAGCAGCGGCGCTGTCTTTCCCATAGAGCTGAAGGCAAAGGCAGCGCAATAAAGATTTTATCAAATAGGGTCTGGGAACTGACGATTAGTCATCACCCGCTCACGAAACCCGCATGGTCATTTGTTACGGGTTTGTTTGCTGCGGCGAGAAGTTCGTATTCAATCAATAGTTAGAACTCTAACTAATATAGAGACTAACATACATGAAGAAAGTGGTGAACCGCATGGATACAGAAAACCTCCATTACTTTGAACAAGCACCTGTCGCAAAAGCCGTAGCGCACTTCGCAATACCAATGATGCTTGGAACTTCAATGAGTGTCATCTATTCCATCTTGAATGCATTTTTCATTGGAACGTTAAATAACACTGCCATGTTAACCGCACTTGCCTTAACCTTACCGTTATTCGCAGTCATTATGGCGCTGGGCAACCTGATTGGTGTCGGAAGCAGTGCCTTCATATCCCGTTTGCTGGGAGAGAAGAATACGGCTGATGTAAAGCATGTTTCTGCATTCGCCTTTTACAGCAGTCTGGTTCTCGGTCTTATCGCTATGGCCGCGGGAATCCCGCTCATCAATTCCATCGTTCACGGCCTGGGGGCAACGCCTGACTCCTTCGGATTTACCAAGGACTACGTCACCATTATGCTTATAGGCTCACCCTTCGTAATATTGTTCTTCACGCTGGAGAGTGTTGTACGCTCGGAGGGAGCTGCAATTACATCTATGATCGGTATGCTGCTTAGTGTGGCCGTGAATATTATTCTCGATGCGCTGGTCATCTTCGTCTTCCACTGGGATATAATCGGCGTTGCGTCAGCCACGGTCATTTCTAACATGGTTGCGAGTGCTTACTACGCCTATCATATAGGATTTAAGAGTCCATTCTTAACGATCTCCATGAAACAATTCAAGGCTACCAAGGTCATTCTGGGCAATGTATTCAAAATCGGAGTTCCCGTCTTTGTGATGAGTCTCTTCATGGGTGCCATGTCGCTTATCTTTAACCGTTTTCTGGTTGAGTATGGGGAGCAGGCTATTGCGGGCTTCGGGATATCCTCACGTTTGCTGCAATTCCCCGAATTAATTCTGATGGGCTTAAGTGAGGGAGTCGTCCCGCTTATTGCATTCTCTTTTACAGCCAACCGATTGCGCATGAAGCATACCATTCAATTCACCATTAAAACAATTCTGGCGTTAGCTATCTTGTTCGGTGTTATTGTCTACCTGATCTCCGACCACTTAATTGGTCTATTCACGAATGACCCGCAATTGATTGAAATGGGCAGCTACATCCTGCATGTGACCTTCTTGTCTTTGTTCATTACAGGTATGACGACGCTATTCACGGGGATCTTCCAGGCAACCGCACAAGGGACCGCCGCCTTCATTATGTCAGTTATTCAAGGAATTACTCTGATTCCTGTGCTCTACATCGCTAACCGGATGAACGGTTTCCACGGGGTAGTCTGGTCCCTGGTCATTTCCGATGTCGTGGCGTTCCTGGTCGGAGCCATCATGCTGTATACTCTGCGGAACAAATTGCAGCCGGATTTGGTGAGTTTAGCACAGTAGGATCTGGGATCAGCGTTTGATAAGGCAGCCAAGGATAGCTAATCTAGAGGGAGCCGCAATAATACCGAAATCTTCAATGAAGGAGCCAGATTCATGAATGTGGTGGAAAATGTGTCTTCCATAGCAGCTGGTTACCGTCACACTGTCCTGCTTAGGCCCGATGGGGCGGTAATAGCTGTGGGCGACAATAGATATGGTCAATGTGAGGTAAGCAGCTGGCCTTTCGGACAGCTGGAGGACTATTGAGAGCAGGATGAAATACGAATAAATCATACGAATAAGGGCATTGTAATCAATGGAAAAGTTGATAAAAGATGATCGTAAATCGCGGCATTTCGAATTCCCCGGGAGGTTAAGACAATGACAAATCAGGATCCGCAGGAGCTTCTTCGTCTAAAGCACGAGCAAGATGAGCACAAAAAGCAGTTCACCAATTTTGCCCGGAGTGTCAGCGCCCATGGCGAGGCAGAAGCCGGCCAGGAATTTAGTGTTGACCGTGTGCCTGACGATCAGAACCGTATGAAATCTGTAGAGAACAAACGGGATTAACTTAAAAAGTTAAATGAAGCCGGTCCCTTTTGGGACCGGCTTACTCATTATTTGCTTTGCAGATAATAATCAATGATCACCCTGGCGGTTTCCCGAGCATGCTCCGCAGGCTTAGGATCAGTCTGCAGCATGGCTGCAGTAATCGCGCCTTCCACTAACAGAGACAGACCGCTGGATAAAGCTTCGCGATTCACAGACGGACATTCACTAAGCACAGAATCGATGTATTTTTTCATAAAAGCTTTGTAATTACGGGCCGCTTCATAGTAAGGATGGGAGTGATCCATAAATTCCGCTGCCGTCTTAATGTACACGCAGCCATTAAATTCCGGTTCTTCGAACCATTCTCCGAGCATATCGAATACAGCCAATAATTTGTCCCTGGGTGTTTTTGCGCTCTTATTGACTGAGTCTTCGAACCGTTTTCTCCATTCGTCATCGTACCTCATGAGATAAGCAAGGACAAGCTCATCCTTGGAGCGGAAATGATTGTAGAGCGTCATTTTGGCTATGTTCGATTCAGAGACAACCTGGTCTACACCGGTAGCCCGGATTCCCTGTTTATTAAATAAATCGGAGGCGACAGTTAGGATATGTTCTTTTTTACTTTTATTAGCCACAGGATTCCCTCCGGTTCACAGTATTTCAAAAGTATACAGATCAGTCTATCTATTATAAATGGCTCACGGTTCGTACGCAAATGATAAATCTAAAAAAATAACTTGTAACTATACAGACCTGTATGTATACTATTGAGTATCGGAGCAGACATTCTGTTAACCGGTAACAGACGGGGAGGTAAGTTCAATGACTATACAATACAATTATGAACAAGTTAATGGTTTGAATATTTTTTACCGCGAGGCAGGGAGCAGAGAGAAGCCTACACTTCTTCTGCTGCATGGATTTCCTTCGTCATCGCATATGTACAGAAACCTTATTCGTGAACTCGAAGGCGAATACCATATCGTTGCTCCGGATTATCCCGGTTTCGGGAACAGCGATCAGCCGTCAACTTCAGAATTCACGTATACCTTCGACAATCTTGCCGTGCTGATCAATGCATTCGTTGAACAATTGAACCTGAACCAATATATCCTTTATGTTCATGATTACGGTGCTCCGGTAGGCTTCCGTTTGGCCCGTATGCATCCGGAACGCGTTCAAGCCATTATTTCACAGAACGGAAATGCTTATGAAGAAGGAATCGGAGAGTCATGGGCACCGATGCGTGCCTTTTGGAATGATCCCGGGAATCCGGCCAGTCTTGAAGGTATGCTTAATCTGCTGACACCGGAACTGACGAAATATCAGTATGTGAATGGAACCCGTAATCCTGAGGCCATAAGCCCTGATAACTGGAATATGGACCAAATTGCCCTGGATCGTCCGGGGAATCAAGACATTCAACTGGCCCTCTCTTACGATTATCAGAATAATTTGAAACAATATCCGGTCTGGCAGGAATACTTCAGGGATTTCCAGCCGCCGGTGCTGGTTGCATGGGGGAAGAATGACTTTTTCTTTGGACCGGAGGGAGCCTTAGCCTTTCAAAAGGATTTAAAAGATGTGGAGGTTCATTTGTTAGATACAGGGCATTTCCCGCTCGAAGAGGATTTAGAGCTCAGTGTAAGCCTTATCCGGAGTTTTCTTAAAAAAAAGTTAAAATAGCATATCGTAATGGATAAGCATGAGAATGGAAAGACAAAAAACTTTTCGTTACCATATAACCCATATATTGATCATATGGAATAGTATGGAAAATTGGGTTAATAGCGCGCTAAAAAAATGAATAGAGGGTATAAAATGAGAATGAAAAAGATTTCTCTTGTATTAGCCATACTATTTCTTGTTTTTAGCGTGGAAATTAATCCGAGTGCCTACGCTTTGGAGCTGTCTTCCTCCAAAACTATGGATAAATACGAGGAGATTGGTAAGGAATTTCTGAAGGAATATTATTATTCTATTGATATGAAGCAAGACATGAATGTGTCCAAATATATTAAGGACGAAAATGTGCTCCAATATGTCGATTTGAAGCATGATATTATCAAAAACAGAAATGTTCGTTTCTTTTTCTTGCATTATTATGATCGGGACAAAGCCGCTTCAACCCAGGCTGCCGCAAATCAAAATGAAGTTATTATTCCAGAGATTGACTTACAGAAAATTGATGATTTCTTTATTGGCTCTGAGCCTCCGCACCTTATTTATGCAGATAGAGATAAGGTAATATTTGAAACCACGGGCGGAGTGTATGTTTATGATATGAAGGGTAAGTCTCTTCTCAGATCCTTCGATACCGTCTCATTCGCATCAGAAAGTTACTCGAACGTACTACGGAGTGCTTTTGCTACGCAAGACGGAAAGCAGCTTATTTTTATCTTTAGTAAAGGACCCGGATATGTTGCTGCCTACCGTTATTCCTTGGAAGATAAGTTTATGAGTGAATTAACCGGGAAGGAATACGCAGAGTATCTTAAAAAAAGATTTGAATACAGCTATCTCGATCCCGGTGATGAACTGTACCAAAAATCCTCAGGCCTCATAATCACAATTTCCGGCTCAGAATATGTTTATTTAACGTTTCAGGACTGGAAAGTGAGTACAATCAACGTGGTTTATGTGCAGGATGATAAGGAAACGGTCTACAGCATGTTTACCAGCAAATAATAAGCACCATTCCTGACAAGCGAGTCCTCCGTGACTCGCTTTTTTGATGTGAAATAGATTCAGAAAAACGGTTGAATTCGTCTTAATTAGCATATGTGCATGAATTATCCAGCATCGGCCAAAATAAGGGTTACGATCAGAGGGGGTGTTTGTGTTGTGGAAGAACATAACGGGTTACATTCCCGGCTGGAGTGTGTGTATGCAGGCACTTATTATTTTTATTGCTCCGGTCATTTTGACAAGATTCATGCTGTGGCTTCGCGCTAAGGAAGGCAAGGCCAGTACCCGGGGAAGACGGGCTGAAGGGCAGAAGGGCGGAGGCGTGCCAAGCTCCGAGGATACCGGTGAAGCGGAGCAAACCAGTGATGCTGTGAAAAATAATAAGATTGTTCCTTCAACTACTTCGCAGAAAAATCAGCAGCCAACGTTAACCTATACCGGACAATTTCAGCAGGATTTACAGACCTTTAGGGAGATCAGCGCGGATATGTCGGATGTAAATGTACGGGAGCTGCGTGTAGGCATCCTGCAATTGAAGGCAGCGCTATTCTTTCTGGACGGCCTCACCGACAAGGATGGGATGGACCGCAATATCCTAAGGCCGCTGATGAACGCAGCACGGCCATTTGAAGGGATGGACACTCCGCCTGATCCGGCGCGCCTGAAAGAAATTATTGTCCATCAGGTGATGCTGGTCTCGGAAATTGAATTCACCAATCAGCTGGATATGTCGCTCAAAAAGGTGTTATTCGGCTCTGCGGTGCTGCTGATCGAAGGAATGAACGAGGTCTTCATCCTGGGAACGTCTAAAGGGAATACAAGAAATGTGGAGGAACCGATCTCGGAAGCGCTGCTGCGCGGCCCGCGAATCGGCTTCACGGAAGCGCTGAGCGACAATACGGCCATGCTTCGCAGGCACGGACAGAACACCAATCTTGCGATGATTTCTTTTACGGTCGGGGAAAGAGTCGAGAAGAGCTGATACTAACCTACATTAAAGGGATTGCTAATGATGAACTGATTGCCGAAATCACCCGAAGAATTCATACGATTAATATCGATGATGTGCAGGAATCCGGATATATCGAACAGCTGGTTGAGGACAATTATCTCAGCCCTTTCCAGCAGGTTCAGAATACGGAACGGCCGGACCGGGTGATGGCTGCACTGCTGGAGGGGAGGGCTGCCATTTTGCTTGACGGCACACCGTTTGCGTTAATCATGCCGGTGACGTTCGGGATGCTGCTGCAATCTCCCGAGGATTATTATGACCGCTGGTTCTCCGGCTCCTTGCTGCGGATGCTGCGCTTCTTCGCCGCCTCCGTATCACTGTTTGCTCCGGCGCTCTATATTTCCTTCCTCTCCTTCCATCCCGGTCTGGTTCCAACCAAGCTTGCGATTTCGATCATGAGCTCACGCCAAGGGGTTCCGTTCCCAACCTTAATCGAAGCGCTTATTATGGAGATTTCGATCGAAATCCTGCGTGAGGCGGGCCTGCGTCTGCCTAAGCCGATTGGCCCGGCCATGGGTATCGTCGGCGGTCTGATTATCGGCCAAGCGGCGGTCGAGGCTGGGATTGTCAGTCCTATTCTGGTTATTGTCGTTGCCGTTACAGCGATCTCTTCCTTCTCGGTACCGATGTACAGTGCAGGGATCACCCTGCGGTTTCTCCGCTTCTTCGCGATGTTCTTCGCTGCTACCTTCGGGCTGTATGGTGTAGTGCTGTTCTTCCTCCTGCTGGCCAGTCATTTGATTAAGCTGAAGAGCTTCGGCGTGCCTTATCTGAGCATAATCACGCCTAACCGGATGAGTGATCTTCGCGACTTTATTATCCGGGTACCGCTCCAGTTGATGAAGCGCCGTCCTTCACTTTTGGAGCCCAAGGATAAGCTACGTAAAAGATAAGCCACGGTGAAAGGGAGGTGGGCCTATGATCAACAAAGCCCATGACAAAATTACAACGAGTCAAGCGACCATTATTATGGTAAATTACATTCTCGTAGCCGGGATATTCAGCCTTCCCCGGACAACCGTACAGGCTGCGGGCACGCCCGATGTGTGGATTTCAGTAATACTTGGGGCGCTCTGTTCAATGGCAGCAGGTGTAATTATCGTTAAACTCAGCCAGAGGTTTCCAGGCCAGACTTTTTTTCAATACAGCACCCAAATTACCGGTAAACCGGTCGCCGTATTGCTCGGGCTGGTGATTCTTGGCTATTTTCTCGCGGTATCCGGCTATGAGCTTCGTACCATGCAGGAGGTAACCATGTTCTTCCTCCTGGAAGGTACCCCTGCATGGGCAGTAGCGGGCCTGTTCCTGTGGGTCGCCCTTTATCTGTGCAGAGGGGGAATCAATGCCTTATCACGGCTAAGCAGACTGGTTGCTCCTTTGGCCGGTGCCATATTCTTCGGCGTCTGCCTGCTCAGCCTGAAGGTATTCGAGCTGGACAATCTGCGGCCTGTACTTGGAGAAGGCCTCGCTCCGGTCTGGAAAGGGATTAAGCCAACGGCTCTAACCTATACAGCGGGCGAAGCTCTGCTGTTTATTGTTGCTTTTATGGACAAGCCCAAACGGGCTGGCAGAGTTCTCGTGATCGGAACCCTGATCTCAATGATTTTTTATTTGCTGGCTGTTGTACTGACGATTGGGGCGTTTTCTGTAGAAGGAGTGGTTACCCGGACCTGGCCATTCATTGACCTGATCCGCAGCTTTGAAGTGAATCTGCTGTTCGAACGGTTTGAGTCGCTGCTGCTGGTAATCTGGATTATGCAGATTTTCTGTACGTTCTGTATCTCTTTTTACGGAGCTGCACTGGGAGTCTCGCAAATCTTCAACCTCAAGCTGGATCATTGTCTATTCCTGCTGCTGCCGGTTGCTTATCTCATCACGGAAGCGCCGCACAACATTAATAATTTATTTGCCTTTAGTACAGGACTTGGCAATTGGGCAGTCGTGCTCTTCGGACTGATCCCGCTGCCACTGCTGCTCATTGCTTATTTCCGGAGAGCCGGTTCATGAAGCACTGCATTCTGCTGATTGTGTCCATCGCTCAAATTGTGCTGTTAACGGCCTGCTGGAGCAGTACACCGATTGAGAATTTGAATATGGAAGTGGCGGTAGCGCTGGATGTGGCAGATGAGACCGTTATTGAAAAGAAGTTCGATGGTAAAGGTGGAGACTATTCTAAACGTGACCGGATATCGGCGACCTATCAATTTATTGTGCCGCAAGGCGCAGTAGGCTCCAAAAAAGAAGGGGCTGCTTCAAGAAATTTCTACAATATGACCGAGACCGGCGATTCTATCTTCGAGGCCATCCGTGAGCTCTCGCTGCGCACTAACCGCGAGCCGATCGGACACCACCTGAAGGTGATTGTCATTGGCGAGAAGCTGGCCCGTTCCACGAAGCTGTCGGAGCTGATTGATTTCTTCAGCCGGGATAATGATATCCGCCCGAGCGTGCTGGTTCTGGTCAGCAAGGGAAAGGCCAAAGATGTACTGAACAATGTGCTGCCCGGCCAGACACCCGCCTTTGTGCTCGAAGGCATCTTCGGCAACCGTGACCGGAGCCTGCGCATCTGGGACCCGGTAACTATTACCAAGATTGTTGGCCCTTTGCGCGGCAAGAAGAGCTTTCTGCTGCAGAATGTCATTGCTGCGGAGAATGAAATGAAGTTTGCCGGAGCCGGAATCATTGACGGTGAGTCGGGCAAGCTCAGCGGTTTTTTGAGCGAGAAGGAACTGGAGGGTGTAGTCTGGCTGACAGGCAAGGGTAAAGGCGGTGTGCTCAAAACCCACAAGGATGACACCGGCAGGCTGATTACCTATGAGGTGAAAACGATGAGCAGCAAGATCAAGGCAGTTGTGAAGGAGGGGCAGATTTCGTTTCATGTAAAGATTGAATCGAAAGGCCGATACGCCGAAACCTTCTCAACAGACGGGAACCGATTGGATGCGGCTTTTATGAGACGGGATGCCATGGAGCTGGAGAAGGAGGTAAGGGAGCTGGTAGAGACGGTGATTGACAAAATGCAGCATGAGCTGCATGCCGACATCGGCGGATTCGGTAAAACCCTGAGAATTCAGCATCCTGAGGCTTGGCGGAAAGTGAAGGCGCATTGGGATCAGACGTTCACCGGGCTTCCGGTACACCTTGAGGTTAAGCTGCAAATTGAAGAGTATGGTGCCTCCGGTACAGCGACAGACTGACCTGAAATACCGCACACAGATCCTCTCCGGGTCTTTTTTTTTGCTATATAGCCCTTTTACATAGAACACGACTCTCTTGGTTTGTCTTGATCAGGGTTATCAACTATGATAATCAATGGAATGAATTACCGCAATCATATAGAAGTATAGTTGAGAGGACAGCAAATATGCTCAGTAACTTCCGGCGATCCGCCATTATTCTTTGTTTGCTTATGACATGGGGATGTTCCGGCAGCCAGAAACCGACGCTGCCTGATATAACCTCCCCAATCTCTTCAAATCAGCTAATTACACCAGCTTCTCCAACTGTAAACACAAATCCGGAGGATGCCGCTAATACCTACTACGTATCTATAACTGGAGATAACACAAACCCGGGAACGATAGATTCGCCCTGGAAGACGCTACAATATGCTGCCGATCATGCCGATCCGGATAGTTACGTCTATATTCGCGGAGGCGTGTATCATCAGAAGCTGCGCATCTCAAGAGGAGGCTCAGCGGCAGCGGGATCTATCGTGTTCGCCGGATATCCTAATGAGACAGCAGTCCTTGACGGGGAAGGCCTGCCGGTTAACGGGCTGGAAGGCCTTATCGAGATCGGTCAGGCGGGCTATGTAACTATTAGGGAACTGGAAATTCGCAATTATAAGACGTCAACCAGAGGTGAGGTGCCTGCAGGTATCTATATTCACGGCTCAGGGAAGTTCATCTCGTTACTGAATAACCGCATTCATTCCATCGCCAATACCGCCAACCCTGAGGGGGACGAGCTTTCCGGCAGAGATGCTCACGGTATAGCGGTGTACGGTACTGAAGCAGACACAGCCCTGGTTGGCCTGACCATTGACGGCAATGAAGTGTATGATTTGGTCCTCGGTTCCAGTGAAGCGCTGGCTGTGAATGGCAATGTGGATGCTTTTGCGATTACGAACAATATCATTCATGACAATGACAACATCGGGATTGACCTGATCGGCTTTGAAGGCACGGCCGGAGATATGGCGGTAGATCAGGCAAGGAACGGAACGGTTCGGGGCAATGTAGTCTACGGGATTTCATCCAATAGTAATCCGTCATACGGCGCTTCTGTGCCGAACGGCAGCAATGCAGCGGGCGGAATATACATCGACGGGGGCAGGTCAATCCTTGTCGCGGAGAATCGCGTATACGACAATGACATAGGGATTGAGCTTGCTTCCGAGCATAAGGGACGGCTAACCAGCGGCATCACGGTACAAGACAACCTGATCTACCGCAATCGCCTGACCGGCATTGCAATGGGCGGTTATGACGGGGAGCGCGGCGGTACCAGCGATAGTACGGTTGTATCCAATACGCTGTACAAGAATGACCTCTTAGGCGACGGCAATGGACAATTGTATCTGCAAGCGAACTTAAGCGGCAATACGATTAGTAAGAACATTATTGTAGCTGGGGATTCCAGCGTCTTTATCAGCAACGAATACACGAGCAACCGGAATACCACGGTGGATGGTAATCTTTATTACGCTGAGGCTGGTGCGGATGAGGCGTTCTGGCTCTGGAAAAAGAAACCTTACACCAGCTTTGCCGCTTACCAGCGCGGCTCAGGCAACGATTCCGGCTCACGATTTGCCGAGCCGCTATTCATAGATGCTGCCCGTGATGACTTCCGGCTGAAGCCAGATTCACCGGTAGCCGATGGCGGAGCTACAGAAGAAGGAGCACAGCCATGATTTATTTGCGGAGCTTTAAGCTGTCTGATGAAATCGAGCGTAATCCCAACATCTACCCTGACCATGTATTTAAACATATCGCTGGAGAGGTGCTGCTGTTTGACCGGATCACGGTGCTCTATGGCAATAACGGCAGCGGTAAATCCACGTTACTTAATGTAATTTCGGGCAAGCTGGGGATTCCGGGAGCCGAAAGAATGACCAGCTATGGGCATAGTATTTATGCTCAGCGGTTTATAGAGAGGAGCAGCTATCAGCTCGGGCAGGATGAGCAAGAGCGTGCAATCAGGCGGCTTCCAGAAGGAAGCCGGTATCTGAAATCAGAGGATATTTTATATGAGATCAAGAAGATCCAACAAGCTTCCGTACTGCGTGAGGGACTGTTATATGAGCAGATGAATAAAGGGATGAGCAAAGAACAGGCAGCAGAATATGAAGCAACGTATGCATTTAAGAAGAAGCTGGACGACATTCAGTTCTCGCAAGAGAAATATTCGAATGGAGAAACATCCATGCAATTTTTCGAGGAACATCTGCTGCCTGGGCATTTGTACTTACTGGACGAGCCGGAAACATCACTATCTCCAGCCAATCAGATAAAAATAGCGGAACAAATCAATGAGCTGGCGCGTTATTTGGACAGCCAATTCATTATTGCTACTCATTCACCCTATGTTCTAGGCACACTACAGGCAAAAATATACAATCTCGATGCAAGGCCGCTTCATACAGCAGAATGGTTTGAGCTGGACAATGTCCAATTCTTTTATCAGTTTTTCAATAAGCATAAGCAGTTGTTTGAATGAGAGTGTAAGAGGTTCTTAGATAGTGAAATGAGTGGAGAATAGTATGACAGCTTTACATCCACCAAGTATGAGGAAGGGGCCACTTACCTGCTGTCCTGTCTGCGCAAAGAGGGAATTGAAGTAACCTATATGCCCGCCCATGAAGTCCAGGTCCGGTTTCCCCAGTCGCTTGAAGAGCTTAAAGCCTATGAAGCCATTGTCATCAGTGATGTAGGAGCGAACACATTCCTGCTGCAGAACCCTACCTTCTACCAGATGCAGATTATCCCCAACGCTCTGGATCACATCAAGCAGTATGTCGAAGAAGGCGGCGGTCTGCTGATGGTCGGAGGCTACCTGACCTTTATGGGTATCGAAGGTAAAGCGAACTACACGAATACGGTACTGGCCGAGGTGCTGCCGGTTATTATGCAGAACGGCGATGACCGGGTTGAGATGCCGTCAGGGTTCTCTCCTGCAATCGCCAAAGAACATCCGCTTGCAGGCTACGGCGAGTGGCCGAAGCTGCTGGGATACAACAAGCTGGCGGCCAAGCCCGATGCCGAGGAGCTGCTGAGCCCTAACGGTGATGCCATTCTTACCGTTGGCACTTACGGCAAAGGCAGAACCGCAGCCTTTGCCAGCGACTGCTCACCGCACTGGGGCTCCACAGAATTTATGGAATGGTTCAGCGTTCTTGGCAAACCTCGTCAAGTCGTTGAAGCAGATTTGACATCAGATTTTGACGGAGAATTCATTGTACAGCAAGAACAGCGTCTTCCGTAACCGGAGGATGCTGTTCTTTTTTATATTACTTTAGCCTTTTAAGTTATTACCAAATTCATTTAAGGGATTACATTTTCTTATTTGCCCCGGAAGCTATAATGAAGGACATGAGAGCTCCTTAATACAGCCGGAGGGATGAGAGAAATGAAAGCGGTTTTATACAATCAGCGGAATCGTGTCGGAATAAATAAGAGAAATACTTTTTGGTTCAGAATAAAAAGAGATGCCATCCTCTATGTCCTTTTGCTGGTGCCTCTGTCGTACATTGCCATTTTTAAATATGCTCCCATCTATGGCTTGATTATGGCATTCCAGGATTACAACATCTTCGCAGGAATAAGGGGGAGTGAGTGGGTTGGACTCGATGTGTTCCGGTTTATTTTCCAGCAGGACAGCTTCTATCGTGCACTGAAGAATACGCTGGTTCTGAATGTTCTGGATTTGATCGCGGGATTCCCGGCGCCCATATTGCTGGCCATTCTGCTCAATGAAGTAAGGCAGGCCAGATTCAAGAAGTTAACCCAGACCGTCTTATATCTGCCGCACTTTATGTCCTGGGTGATCATTGGGGGAATTGTATACCTGATGTTCTCGAACAGCGGGATGGTCAATCATTTCATCGCTGCCCTCGGACTAGAGAAGATTGAGTTCCTGTCGCAGAAAATTCCGTGGCTGATCACCTACATCTTCGTGGGAGTCTGGCAGAATATCGGCTGGGGGACCATCATATATCTGGCGGCGATCACCGGAATCAATAAGGAATTGTATGAGGCCTCCGATATGGACGGGTGCAGCAGGCTTCGCAAAATGTGGCATATTACCCTGCCCGGCATTAAGCCGACCATCAATATTCTGCTGATCCTGCAGATTGGGCGGATGGTGTCCATCGGGTTCGACCGCCCCTTCGTGATGGGGAATTCACTGGTCAGCGAGTACTCCGATGTAATCAGTACCTTCGTGTATAGAGTGGGCATCAGCTCGGGAGACTTCTCCCAGGCTACAGCGGTAGGCTTGTTCCAATCCGTGGTCGGTCTGACCCTGCTCATAGGCGCCAACTATATCGCGAAGAAATTAGGTGAGGATGGAATATGGTGAAGCTGATGAAGAACGTGCGTCCAGGCAAAAAAATGAGTGTAACCGATGTTGCGATTATAGTATTCATTGTGGCCTTGTCCTTCACATGTATTGTTCCTTTCTTATATATGATTGCGCTTTCGCTAAGCTCTAACGAAGCAATTGTAGCCCAGAAGGTAGGGCTGTGGCCGGTAGATTTCACCATTGAAACGTACAAAACCATTCTGAGCGATATGGATATGCTGTACACGCTGGGATATAGTATTGTGCTTACTATTTTCTTCACCGTCGTGTGCATGTTCCTGACCATTTGCGCGGCGTATCCGTTAACGAAGAAGCGGCTGTGGGGAAGAAATTTCATTCTGTCAGCCCTCGTCTTCACGATGTATTTCAGCGGCGGACTGATTCCTTCCTATATTCTGGTTAAAAACCTCGGTATGATGAACACGGTATGGAGTCTGATTCTGCCGGGCGCCATGAGTGTCTTCAACCTGATCATCCTGAAAACGTTCTTCACCTCGCTTCCTGAGAGTCTGGAGGAATCAGCGTCCATTGACGGGTGTTCGGATCTGGGCATTCTCATCCGGATTGTACTTCCGCTCTCGCTGCCTTCCATTGCCACATTAAGCCTTTTCTATGCGGTGGACCGGTGGAATGGCTTCCAGGATGCCTTGTTCTATATTACGAAGAAGGAGCTGTACCCTATGCAGCTCAAGCTGTACCAGATCATTTCGGCCAATCAGCAGCTGGATAGCCAGCAGGGGGGAGAAGGAAGTATAGGCTCCTTCATTGTGCCTGAATCCTTAAAAGCAGCGAGCGTGATGTTTACAACCGTTCCGATTCTATTGATCTATCCGAAGCTCCAGAAGTATTTCGTAGATGGGGTAATGACCGGAGCGATTAAAGGCTGAGGGCGGCAGAGTCCGAGTGAAGGGGGGGATTCCCGGACGGATAGAAGCGTAGTGTTGCACAAGATCTACAGCGTGGATGATCTCAACAAACAGGGGAATGAAAGGGTGGTTAATGTGAGTACAAGTATAAAGAAAACAGCAGCAATTCTGTTCAGTATGACGCTTCTGGCCGGTGTTGCGGCAGGCTGTGGAGGGAATGGCAACAAGAGCGGAGAGACATCATCGTCAGAGGCATCAACAACTGCATCGGGGGCCCCTTCCGGTGCTCCGGCAACCTTGACGGTAGAAGTGTTCGACCGCGGGGTTCAGGGACAGCCGGATTTGAACAACAACAAATGGACCCAATACGTTAATGAGAAATTCGGCAAGCCCAATAACGCCGTGGTAGAATTTGTTCCTGTCCCCCGTTCCCAGGAAGTCGACAAGCTGAATGTGTTAATGGCCGCAAACCAGGCTCCTGATATTTCCTTCACCTACGACGGGACCCTGGTCACCCGCTTCGCCAAAAGCAAGGGACTCTATACGCTGGACGAATTGCTGGAACAGCACGGCCAGCAATTGAAGTCGTACCTGGGTGAGAAGGTGCTCTCCTACGGCAAATATGACGGCAAACAGGTCTCCATCCCGGGCAAGCGGACCCTGCTGGCCTGGAACGGAATGTTCATCCGCAAGGATTGGCTGGATAAGCTGGGTCTGCCGCTTCCTACGAACCGGGAAGAATTGTATGAGACGCTGGTAGCCTTCCGTGACAAGAACCCCGGTAATGTTGACGGCGTCATCCCTTGGGCTACAGCAGCTGCCGGTATGAATTACACCTTCGGTAACCTGGTGCAATCGTTCTGGAAGACCATGCCCGAGGAGGAATTCATCACCACGACGAACTGGCTGAAGCCCGGTAACAAGGAGGCTTACCAATGGCTAAACAAGCTGTACAATGAGAAGCTGATCAGCCCCGATTTTGCCCTGGACAAAACAACCAAGCAGGCGGATGCCGATGTAACCAACGGCAAGGTAGGCTTCTATGCTGCCAACTGGGATTATCCGATGACGCAAAAAATCCGTGTTCCGCTAAAGCAAAATTCGCCAGAGGCCAACTATGTTCCGATTGATACCTTCAAGAATGACGAAAGCAAATACCTCAAAGAGGTATATAATGAGAATGGTATATTCTCCTTCATTCCCAAGAGCAGCAAGAACGCGGAGCTGGCGATTAAATATCTGAACTGGATGGCTGACCCGGAAGTGATGTTCTTCCTGCAGTTCGGTGATGAAGGCGTTAACCACAAGCTGGTAGACGGCATCCCGCACGGGATTTCACAGACCGGCGAGAAAATGCAAATGAGCAATTTGAATATGGATTATACGATGATTGTAAACGGCGCTGAGCTGGGCGATACCGAAAAGAATGTCAGAACATATGCGGCAGCGCTGGCAGCCGGGGACAAGAGTTACGAGAAGCTGGCTATTGACTCCTATGCAATCAATACAACAGACGGTTATAGCAGCTACAACTATGGCATACCGAACGAAGCCAATATCAAGTACGGCAAAACCCTGGGCGACATGAACAAACAAATGATTGACAGGCTGATCGTTGCCAAGCCGGCAGAGTTCGACGCCCTGTACGAGAAGCTGGTGAAAGAATATATGGACGCCGGCGGTAAAGCCGTTCAAGAGGAAAATGTGAAGAATTACAGAGAGAGCCAAGCCGCCAAAAAATAATCTCATCATATTCGGATAAGCCATTGAGGGTTCATTATCATGGTTTATCCGAATTCCGGTTGCTATTCCCGGACATTTTCACAATTATTCAGAGGAATTCATAGGTTCAGGAGGCTACCCATGTACAAGGTCATGATTGTAGATGATGAGTCATGGGCGATAAGAGGAATTCAGAACGCCTTTGACTGGGAGAAATACGGTTTTGAAATTACAGGACAATTCACAAGCGCTTACAAAGCCTGGGAGGCCCTGTGTATACAGCAGCCGGACTTGGTGTTTACCGATATCCGGATGCCGGATATCTCTGGGCTGGATCTGATGAAGCGGGCAAGAGCGCAAGGGCTGAACACGGAATTTGTCATCGTAAGCGGATATGGGGAATTTGAATACGCCCAGGAAGCGATACGCTACGGGGCGCTCGATTATTTCCTTAAACCTCTGGATGTCGATATGGCGGATACATTCATTGCGAAGCTGGCCACTCACTTCTCCCGGAGAAACGCAATCCGCAATAATCTTCTCCTGGATGCGCTGACCTCGGGGGATGAGACCGAGATCAGGCAGTTCCTGCCGCTTCCGGCCAGCATGGCTGTATGCTATTACCAGGTGTTTGCGGTCTATTTGCCGAGTGACATTAAGGATATCAGGAAGCTGCTCTCTCCTGGGGGCAGGAACATAACTGCAGTGGAGGTTGAAGCCGGGTCCCGGAAGCTGCTGGTCGTGCGGATGGCAGAGCATCTAAGCGGCTTAGAGTGGACCCCGGATGAAGGGGTACTGACGGAGACGGGAATCCAAAGTGTGGGCATCAGCAGCATCAGCAGCCAGCTTCAGCAGGTGAGCAAGCTGATTAAAGAAGCTGACCTGTCCGCCTCACATATTTTTCTGGAGCAGACTTCAGCAGCCGTTCACTATGAGCCGAAGCTTCATCTCATGAAACCTTGTATTGATGGACTCTATACGATCATTCACGGGAATTCGCTTGACGATATGGATGTGTTCATTACAGGACTGCAGGAATACTTCAGGAACCATCATCTGGGTATGGGTGAGGTGGTCTACTTATGGAATCAGGCTGTCGGGATGCTTATAAACACGTATGCTGAAGAACTGAGGGATATGGAACTGGAATTCCTCAATTATTCCGAGATCAAGGAACGATTCGAAGACTTTGCGTCTCTGTGCAGCTTCTTGCATGACGTCCTTACGGTCATCCGGCAAGGCAGCAGCCGTTCCTTGCAGGAAGGGGATATCCTGTCCTGCTTCAACCGGATGGTCGTCTATATCGACCGGAACTTTGAGCAGAAGCTGTATCTGAAAGATTTGTCTGTCCAGTTCTTCATTAATCAGGTGTATTGCTGTCAGTTGTTCAAGAACAATCTGGGAAGAACCTTCTCCGAATATGTGGCAGAGCTGAGGATCAGGAAAGCCCGGGAGCTGCTAAAGCATACGGACCTGTCCATTGAGCAAATTGCCGTTAAGTCCGGGTATGTGGATTATTATTATTTCAACAAAGTGTTCAAGAAGCATTGCGGGATGACGCCCACCAAATTCAGAAAAAGCTAAGCGGATCGGAGCGGTAAGCCATGAAGACCAGTAAAGTGAAATTAAAACATCAGATATGGCTTATCTTTTTTTTCTCGATCGTTATATTCACAGTCATGGAGATATATTTCTTCCATAGCTTCTCTAATTTAACCCAGAAGCGGGCTGCCACTTACGGCAACCAGATGATCGAACAGACCCGCCGCAAGATTGATACTGTGTTCAATGATATCCGGGTCAGCACCGGCATTGCAGTCAACAGCAAGCTGATTCAGGAATTCTCCGTGGAGGTTGATGACTACAAAAGAGCATTCGACAGCGGCCCTTATGCACTGGATCTTATGGAATATATGAGATCCTTCAATTCCTATGTGAACGGCATCGTCATTAACGACATCAAGGGAAGGCGGCTGCATAGTCTGGACTCGGCAAGCGGCGATATTTTCTTCATCAACCCCTATGATACTTTTATTCAGAAATATAAGGATGACCCCTTGCTGCGGGAGCAGGGGATGTTCACCACGATTCTGAAGGACGAACGGACAGGTACGGAACAGTTCTTCTATATCGCGCCGATTGTGGAGAACATTGGGGGAATCTATTACTCCCAGATTACAGGTTACTGCACCGTGATGGTCAATATGGACAAGCTGCAGGGGCTGGTAGAAAATACGGAATTCACGCAGAGCTCCACCTTGTATATTCTGAATAACCGGGACGAGGTGATTGCCTCCACGAATTCCAGTGCACGGGGCACGTTGTTCCGGGAAGTTCTATCTATGGACAAAGAGAGTCTGCTTAACGGCGTAAAGGCTACCATTGACGGAGAAGAGATTCTCGTTCAGGTGAAGGGTCTGGAGCAGGCTGACGGATGGCGGGTTGTTAGTATGATTCCGGTGCATGAACTGACTGCGGACATGGCCCCGATGCGTAAGGTCAGCATTATTGTGGGCATCGGCATTATTCTGACTATGCTCGTAATCGGCAGCTTCTTCATGAACAGTCTGATGCGTCCGCTGATGGGACTTGTTATGGATATGAAGAGGGTCGGACGGCGGGATATGGGCTTCCGCATCAAGGTCCGGTTCACCAATGAGGTGGGCCTGCTGGCCCGTGACATTAACCGGATGATGGATGAGATGGATGAGATGGCCCGGGATATGTTCGGTACCCAGGCCAGATTATATGAGTCCGAGTTGAGCCAGAAGCAGGCGGAGTTCTCTGCTTTGCAGAGCCAGATTAATCCCCATTTCCTCTATAATACGCTGAATTGTATCAGCAGCATCGGGCTGGAATACGGGAGTAGGGAGATTGCGCAAATTACCTACTGTATGTCCAAGATTTTCCGTTACAGCATCAAGAAGGATAATCTTGTACAGATCAGAGAAGAAGTGGACTGTATTCAGGCCTATATGAAGATTATCTTAATCCGCTACGAGAATAAATTCTCCATGGAGCTTGATGTGGAGGAGAGGCTGTTATCTATGAAGACGCCTAAGATGATCCTCCAGCCTATTGTGGAGAACTCCGTATATCACGGACTGGAGCGGATGGACGAAGGCGGCCGCCTCCTGGTTACCGGAAGGATGGATGCGCATGGAGATGTGTGCTTCTGTATTACAGATACAGGGAAAGGAATGGAACCGGAAGTGCTAGCCGCCCTCCAGACGAAGCTTAGTATGGAGTACCCGGTGCGGGCATCAGACGAACAACCGGCACAAGGCATCGGGCTAAAGAATATCCATCACCGGCTGCAGATGCTGTTCGGAGAGGGCTACGGACTCACAGTCGAGAGCCGGTTCGGCCACGGAACGACCGTGACCGTGAAAATTCCTCAGTTGGTTAATGACCGCGATACGATTGAAGAGTTTAGACAATCTGAGGGAAAGTGAGCTATGACGACGCCGATCCTGCGGACAGAATATTCCCGTCCGTAATTCTTAAGATCCGGCTGGATTCCCAAGGTTCCCCCTGGAAGACATCAGACAGATCGTTACCGGGAAGGGCAGATAGGCTAATCGAATGTGCAACCAGGACACTTCCTATAATCGGGAGGTGTCTTTTTGGATTGCATAGCTTCAGAAGCTGGCAACAGTATGGACAAGGATGTGGTAGCGCCTGTCGCCGGAAATAGCAGTTGGATTAACTACACTTGCTCATGAACAGAGTAGCCCTTGCCGGATAACAGTTGGAAAAATAGCAGTTACTAGGCGGCAAATCGAGCAGAGTAGAGGAAATTCCTGGAATTAAATGACGTTTCTCCAACTAATTCTCTCAGACGCTGCAAAGCATTCAAATTAAGATACGTTTATCCAACTAATCATTTATTCCATATAAGAGGCACTAAAGAAATAACCAAAAAGCAAAAGAAACGGAGGGGAAATTTGGAACTGTAGGAGCGGTAGCGACCGCCTTTGTCACCGGATTTCCACCGCGAAGAGCTGTATTAATCAAGAAATCTGGTGACAACAGCGGCCGGAAGTCCAAATGTTCACCGCAGTGACGACGAAGCTTCAAATATAACCTCAGATTCACCCTCCGGTTGATTTTATGGTTTCCTGCCACAGTGAAGGCACTTTTTCTAAAGCGGTTACAAAAACCATTTAAGATAGTACATTTTTTTAATGTTCTCCAGCAGGTAGAATGAGGACGCTAACCCAAAAAAATCTAAACAAGAGGGAGAAGAAAAAATGAAAGCGTTCTTATCTGTCGAAGGAGGGCTGCACATGCATGGCAAAAGATCCAGAGTTCTGCTGCTGTGTCTCGCACTGCTGCTGATGCTGCCACAATGGGGCGGGCTGGCTGCTGCGGAAGAGTCGATGCCGGCTTCGCCGGAGTCTGCAGCTGTACAAGGAGGGAATAAAGTGTCCGATTTCTACAATGTTATTATGCAGACGGGAGCCGATCCTTGGGTATACCAGCATACGGACGGCTATTATTACAACGTATTCGTCAATGCCAGCGGGATCATGATCCGTAGGGCGAAGACCATCACCGGCATTGAAGCGGGCGAACGGAGCCTGGCCTGGACACCGGTTAAGGGAACCATGTATAGCTCCAATGTGTGGGCGCCCGAAATGCACTATCTCAAAGATACGGACGGAGCGTACAAATGGTATATCTACTTCGCGGCCGACAACGGAACCAACGCCAACCACCGTATGTACGTGCTGGAGAACGCCAGTGCAGATCCGCTAAGCGGAACCTGGGAGTTCAAAGGTAAAATTTCTGACCCCACCGACCGCTGGGCGATTGACGGCACGGTGCTGACGGTGGGTGAGCAACACTATTTCATCTGGTCCGGCTGGGAAGATACGGACGGAAGCTTCCAGAATCTATACATCGCCCGGATGAGCGACCCGCGGACCATCAGCTCTCAGCGGGTACTGATATCTACGCCTGAATATGATTGGGAGACGTCCCCGGGCAGAATCAATGAAGGTCCGCAGATCACTATAAAGGGCGACACCATTAATCTGATCTATTCTGCCAATGGAAGCTGGACAGACAGCTACTGCCTCGGGCTGATTACCGCCAAGCTCGGCGATGATCCGCTGAATCCAGGCTCCTGGGTCAAGCGCGATCAGCCGGTCTTCTCCAGTGCGAATGGAATCTACGGCCCGGGCCACCACAGTATCGTCACCTCTCCAGACGGTACAGAGGACTGGATTATCTACCATACCGCCCGCTGGCCGGGCTCAGGCTGGACCCGCAATGTCCGCGCACAGAAGTTCACCTGGAGTGCAGACCATACACCGAACCTGGGAGAACCCGCCGACCCGAACAGTCCGCTTGCAGTGCCTTCGGGAGAGCCGGTGCGGACTCGTTATGAAGCGGAATCAGCGATACTGGTGCAAGATCCGGCTGGTGAATCTTTCCCGGCTGTCCGGCGGGAAGCCTCCGCTTCCGGCGGGATGAAAGTCGCCAATATCAGCAGCACCAATGATTATGCCCGATTTACAGTTAACGTGCCGGAGGCGGGTTTTTATGTGCTGTCTGTGCGTAATGCCAATGGCTCACCGGAGGCGGGAGAGGCCTCCCATATCTTGTCGGTCAATGGCGGCTCCGGTGCCAATCTGAACATCGTCTATTCGGGCTTGAACCGCTGGGGGGCTTCCACGGCGAAGGTCTATCTTGGGCAAGGCAGCAACACTATCAGCTTCTACAAGGGGAAGAATGTTGCCGAAATCGACAGTATGGATGTGTTCCGGCTGAATACGTCAGAGCTGCTATTTGAAGCTCCCGGCTTCACATTGGGGTTGGGGGAAACCCGCAGCGTGCCCTTGTATACGGTAACGAGTACTACCTATTCCGCTGTTAACACGGGAGTTGTCCTCAGTTCTTCCGATCCGAAGGTGGCTGTTATTGACGGCGGGAATCAGATTAAGGCTGCCGGTGCTGGAAGTGCCATCATTACCGCATCTTACAACGGAAAAATAGCCACAACCGCAGTTAATGTTGCTGCTGAACCTAAATCTGTGCAGTCCGTAGTCTTCAGCGGGTTGAAGCCCATTCTGATCAGCGGGCAGACCAGCTTACCACTTCAGCTAACTGCACATTACAATAACTATGAAGTACAAAACGTGACACAGAATGCCCAGTATACCATCAGTGATTCCGGAGTGGCCCGGATAGATTCTGATCCAGTCACCCGTTCAGTATACGCGGTTAAACCGGGCACAGCCTTCATTACAGCCGCATATAGCGGCAAGCAGGTCACCTTCCGCTTGAAGGTAATTGCAGCATCAGATGCGATTCAAGTAGCTTCTGTAGTGAGGACTCCTTCTGGTGTAAGCCCCAAGCTGCCCGGCATTGTGGATGTCGTTTACAATAATAAGCCGAAGCAGGCCGCTGTCGTCAGCCGGGAGCTGACAGGACTTGATTTCAGTTCGATTGGCACAGTTCAGGTGCCTGTTACCCTGAAGCTGGCCGGACGTGAGTTCTTCTCCACCGTTTCCGTAGAAGTTGTTCCGGGTTATGGTCTGGATGAGATTGTGAACCAGCTCCGCAGCAAGCTGGTCAATTTCTCCTATCCTTTGGGAGACGGGCTAGGTAACTATAGTCAATCCAAGTATAACGCCTTCGTGGCCGAAGTGGATCACGCGGAGGAACTGGCCGGGAACGCGGATTTGACCAAGGAGCAGTATGACGGGAAGCTGACTAAGCTTGCAGAAGCAGAAGCCGCCCTGTTAGGTTCGCTTAATACTACGCAGGGTGGCGTGTTCTATAACGCTTACCGGGATTTCTCCGGTGACACGGCAGGCAAATACCCTTACGGCATTGTTAGCGAAGCGCTCACTGGCGGCGCTACCGCCACTGTGCAGGAGGAAGGCGGGAATAAATTCCTCCGGCTGACGACTGCCGCTACAGCGGGCAAGGCCAATCTTTTCCTGCCATATACAGGTGAGGTCAAAGCTGAGGCGGATCAGCGCGTCGTCATCGAATACCGTGCCAGAGTCAACAGCAGCTTCCCGTACGCCAATGGCGCCATGGTGAGGAACGACAGCGGAACCGGCAATTATTCCATGGTCACGGCGTTTGATACGGGTAAAATCATCGTGCAGAACGGAGCCTCGAATAAGGTAAAGGTGAAGGACTTCAGTCTGGGCACCTGGTACAAAATCAAAATGGTCGCTAACTGGGACGCCAAGACTTATACCGTCTATATTAACGATGCTCCTGCTCCGGTGGCCACAGGATTCATCTTCCGCCATACCGGCGGCAGCAAGCTGACCGGCCAGTTGTTCGGTATTGACGGTTACGCGAACGCCTCCATCGACTTCGACGATTTCAAGGTTAACATTACTAACACTAATACTACTAACTAATACTGCCCACCAGGAATCAAAGGATCAATCTGCTGAAGCAGAGGGGGCTATGGAGGAATAGTTATGTCAACTCCGACGTATGAGAAATTTGAGCCTTTACGCAATGCGCAGCTTGTTCTAGGGTATCTGACATCCATGGTGGATGAGAAGGCGGATAACCTTCCGTATTGGCTTGTACTCCCTCATAAGAAGCCTGCGGAAGCTGCTCATTGCCGGGTAGACGACGCGGAGCTGGTTGGCTCCTGGTACGAAGCCATTGACGCCGTCCGGAAAATGCTGAAGACCGAAGAGGGAGCTGAGGTTCAGTTATCCTTTTACCGCCATCTTATGAAGTCTTGGGGAGAGCACGGGCTGCGCTTTCATGAGCCATACTCCTGGACGCATACGAATCACAGCTCCTTTCACGAAATGGGCTATATTCTTCCGGCACTGAACAGGATGGTGGAGAATAACCCTTTGGACCCGGAACCGGAAATGAGGGCTTCCGGGCTTGTAAGAGGGCTACGCTCCCTTGTCATCGAAAGGAAGGTCAGAACCTTCTGGTCAGGTGATTATGAGGAAAAGGAGCCAGTGTATGAATTCCCCAATGACGTATATTTGAAAGACGGCGGATTCGATCTGTCCAGGCACACCGGACGGGGGGAGCAGGGAATTCGCAATGCGATTGTGCTTCACTCCCTGGTGCGCAGATATGAGATCACCGGAGACGGGGTGGCGCTTGATCTGGCTGTTGGCATTGCCAACCACCTCCTGGGACCCTCGCGTTATTTTAATTACAAAATGGAGTTTTTCGGCCATATCCATTCGGCAGGCTGGGTTGCCTCCGGACTCGTCCGTCTTGGACGCATCACAGGCGCCGGGCGGTATATTACCGCGGGTAAAGGGATCTATGATTATATCCGTTCCTTGTCCTCCTCCTTCGGCTGGGTACCGGAATATGCCCAGTGGCATCCGCAGCAGGAGGAGCACTGTGAAACCTGCTGCATTAAGGATATGATCGAATGCGCGAATGAGTTAATTCTGGCCGGGTACGAGGAATATTGGAACGATATGACCCTCTTTGCACGGAACCAGCTGGTGGAGAATCAGCTCAAGGTGGCATCTTATGTAGTGACAGACAATACCTTACCTGATGGGCAGGGGGTCACCTACAGGGAGATTGACAAGAGAATGATTGGCGGCTTCACCGGCGGCTCCCTCGTCAACTCCATCTCATTGTCCAAGTTCCGCTCCATTGCGGGCTGCTGCGTCGGCATGGCTCCGGTGGCCCTGGAGATTATATGGAACCGGGCGGTGGAATACCGCGGTGGAATGGTTCTCGTTAATATCCCTGTCGATAAAGAAACAGAGGAAGCCACGGTGAGCATGAATTACCCCGATACAGGCTATATTTCCATCAAGCCCAAGCAGACATATGATGTTGCAGTACGGGTGTACGACTGGATGGGGCAGAACCTCGAATGGAGGATTAATGGAATAGCCTGCGCACCCTCAAGAGAGGGCAATCTGGTGGTATTCCGCAATGTTAAGGCAGGGGATATAGTGGAGCTGGAGCATCCTGTGGAGACGGCGGTGGTGAAAGAAACGGTGCGCGGTGAACAATATTCGGTATCCTGGAGAGGCTGTGATGTTGTCGATATTGTTCCGCGCGGAGAGCACTTAAGACTGTACCAGCGGGATTTACAGATCCCGAAGTACTATCCGTCGGCGGATGATGTTCACTTCACCGGAGCCGCCAATTATGGTCCTACCCAGCAGGCGCAGGAGAAAAAGTAACGGCAGATACGGATACAGCCCCTTCAAATACGGACCCAAACAGAAACCATGACCCGCAAAAGTAACTTTGCGGGTTGTGGTTTTTCAGCTCCTTTACATTGTTATAATAGAAGATACAGGATTGAAGCGCTCTCAGTAGCAGGTTGGCTTTTTCTTTTATATAAGATGGTTAAGATTGAGGAATCTGAAGAGATGAGGAGCGATAGAGCTTGAACAGAACAGCCATACTGGAGAACCTGCAATCACAACTGCACGAGGGTAATCATATCATTGGTGTCTCGACAGGTACGGGGATTACAGCCAAGGTTGCCGCCCAGAGTGGAGCGGACTTTATATTAATGCTGAACTCCGGCAAGTTCCGCCAAATGGGGAGAAGCTCTCTTGCAGGCTTTTTACCGTTCTGCAACAGCAATGATATGGTGATGGACTTCGGGTCAAGGGAAATCGTGCCGCTGGTGAGGCATACTCCCGTGCTCTTCGGGCTGAATGCGAATGATCCCACTAGAGAAATAGCTGATTATATAATGGATATCAAGGACAAAGGCTTTGCGGGAGTCAATAATTATCCGACAGTCGGCCTGATGGACGGATTGTTCAGAGAGGCCCTGGAGGAAGACGGAATCAGCTATGACAAGGAGGTTGAGGCCATATGCCTGGCCCATCGGCAGGAGCTGTTTACGGTGGCCTTCGTATTTGACGAGTCCCAGGCGGTCCAGATGCTCGAGGCGGGGGCAGATGTAATCTGTGCTCATCTCGGCCTGACCGAAGGCGGATTAGTAGGGGCGCGGAAGGTTGTCTCCTTAGAGGCAGCCAAAGCTAAGGCGCTGCGCATCTTTGCTGCCTGCGGGCAGCTTAAGCCAGATGTAATTAAGATGATTTACGGTGGTCCGGTGAAGACGCCCGTCGACGTCCAGTACATGTACAGCAATAACACAGATATTATGGGCTACATTGGCGGCTCTGCCTTTGAACGGATTCCATCCGAGCAGTCGATTACCGCAATTACCCGCGATTTCAAGCGACTGGGCAAGCTGAATGAGGATGATTTCATGGTCAAAATGCTCAGCGGCATCACGAGGCATTATGATTACGTGGAGTTTGTCAAAGAGTATGTCGCACATAACTACAGCGATGAAGTTGTTTTTGCGGATCTGGCCAAGGTAGCTCATGTATCGCGCAGTTATTTAAGCAGCTTGTTTAAAAAAGAGGTGGGCTGCAGCTTTCAGAGCTACCTGGTGAGCTTCCGCATCAATAAAGCTGCAACGCTGCTCCAGGCACCGCAGCTTCAATTATCCGAGGTGGCCGCGATGGCAGGGTATCCGGATTATGCCCAATTCAGCAAAATGTTTAAAAAGCTGAAGGGCTGCTCTCCCAAGCAGTACAGATCTAACTTAAACACAAAAATATAGTACATAAAAGCGTTTTCATCCTTAAGTAAGCCCCGTATGATTAGTCTATAGCGCTCGGCTACCGGGATTGAGCACTGTTCTAGATGATCCATATGAGGAGGCTGCAGAATGAAGACCATCGCAATAGCTGGAACGTTTGATACGAAAGGTGAGGAGTATCTATACATCAAGAGGATTGCCGAAGAGCTTGGGCTGGGGACCCTGATGATCCATACGGGCGTGTTCGAGCCGGCCTTTGTTCCGGATGTGTCTAACCGGGAGATCGCGTACGCTGCTGGTAAGGACATAGAGGAGCTTGCAGCAAGGAAGGACCGGGCTTTGGCTACAGAGCTGCTATCCCAAGGATTGGAGAAGCTGATCCCCCAGTTGTACAAGCAGGGGAAATTCGACGGTATCATATCCTTTGGGGGTACCGGCGGAACCTCACTAGTCGCTCCGGCTATGCGAGCCCTGCCAATTGGCGTTCCGAAGGTATTGGTATCAACCGTTGCATCCGGAAATACAGCTCCATACGTAGGCACAAGCGATATTATCATGATTCCCTCTGTGGTGGATGTCGCAGGCTTGAATTCGATTTCCACGGCAATATTCACAAACGCATTATTTGCGATGGCGGGAATGCTCAAATTTGAGCATACGCATACACCGGAGAAGAAACCGCTAGTGGCAGCCACGATGTTCGGAGTAACAACGCCCTGTGTGACAGCGGCAAGAAAATACCTGGAGGAACGGGGCTACGAGGTGCTTGTGTTCCACGCCACAGGTATCGGGGGACAATCAATGGAGGCGCTCATCGAGGCGGGTTTCATTGAAGGGGTACTCGACTTGACGACAACCGAGTGGGCGGATGAGATCATCGGCGGTGTCTTGAATGCGGGGCCGCACCGGTTGGAGGCTGCAGGACGCAAGCGCATTCCACAGGTCGTTTCGGTAGGCGCTTTGGATATGTGCAATTTTGGACCGGCAGATACCGTGCCGGAGAAATTCAAGGATCATACCTTTTACCAGCATAATCCGACCGTTACCCTGATGAGAACGACAGTGGCGGAGAATGAACAGATCGGAAGGAAGCTGGCAGAGAAGCTGAACATGGCCGAAGAGAGCACCGTGCTGATACTGCCGCTTAGGGGCATTTCCGCAATTGATGTGGAGGGGCAGCCCTTCTACGGACCGGAGGAGGACCGGATGTTATTCCATACCCTGCGCCAGCATGTTGACCGCACAAGGGTTGAAGTCATTGAGATGGATTGCGCCATCAACGATCCGGCCTTTGCAAAGGCTGCAGCACTCAAGCTGATCGAACTCATGCATACATCAATTCCTGAATAACTATTAGGAGGATATACGAATGAACAAGCTAAGCAGAACAGAAATTATGGCAAAATTCAAGAAAGAGGTGGAGTTGGGCAAGATTCTCCTCGGTGTCGGGGCCGGCACAGGGATTACGGCCAAGAGCAGTGAAGCAGGCGGAGCGGATATGCTGATTATATATAATTCCGGCCGTTACAGAATGGCAGGCCGCGGTTCACTCGCAGGTTTGCTGTCCTATGGAGATGCCAATCAGATCGTTGTTGATATGGGCGCTGAGGTGCTGCCCGTTGTCAAGCATACACCTGTTCTGGCAGGGGTATGCGGCACCGATCCGTTCAGGGTCATGGAGGTATATCTGAAGCAATTGAAGGAGCAGGGCTTCAGCGGTGTTCAGAACTTCCCTACAGTAGGCTTGATTGATGGGGTATTTAGACAAAATCTGGAAGAAACCGGTATGGGGTACGACCTGGAAGTTGAAATGATCCGTATTGCCCATGAGCTGGATTTACTGACTACCCCGTATGTCTTCGATCCTGTACAGGCCAAAGCTATGGCGGAGGCGGGAGCTGACATTCTGGTTGCCCATATGGGCTTGACGACCAAAGGCACGATCGGTGCCAAAACAGCATTGACCCTGGACGACTGTGTAGAACGAATTGAGGCTATTATTAAAGCAGGCCGGGCGGTGAATCCGGACATCATGATTATTTGCCACGGCGGACCGATTGCAGAGCCGGAGGATGCCGCTTATGTCATTCAGAGAACGAAGGGCATCGATGGGTTCTTCGGCGCGTCGAGCATTGAGCGCTTTGCGGCAGAGAAGGGCATTACCCAGCAGACCGAGTCCTTCAAGTCAATTCGGCAATAACTACGGATACCAGTCGTTGCAGAAGAGAGGCTGTCTCGTAGCGCGGCGGTAAATACCGTTTATAGATCGCCTTCAACTGCCGGACGGAAAGTCCTGCAACAAGCAAGTAGACAAACGTATCTTAATTCATCACTTTCTTGGCGATTCAAGGAAGCAAGTGGAAAAACAGCAACTAATATTGATGACTTCCACTACTTTGGGTGAAACGGAATGATTTAAGTGCTGTTTTTCCACCTCTTGATTAAGCAGGGGTCATTCGCTCATCAGCAAGTGTAGAAAATCCAATTATTTCTGCTCTCTATATCATCCGGCATACCCAAAGGGTAGATCCACACACATGAAAAACAGGGGGCTGTCCCCAAAAAGTCATTTCATGACTCAGGACAGGCCCTTTTTTTGACTCAAACCCGGAGCCGATGCTCCTATATTTACCTTACCCTATACACGCAGTTTCTTCCTCCGGCCGAATGTACTCTTCCCGTTCAATATCAACCTTATCATCTTCAGTTCATACTCCGTTCATATTGCCGTCATGAAGAGGACATGTTGCTTGACTATACTTCAGGTATGTCGTCAATGCGGCTATACAGATACAAGGACAGGAGAAGATGAACGTGGCAGACACAGTAGCAACGCCAACACCAAAAAGCGGGATCAAGAGCCGTAAGAAACGGAAATTATGGCTAAAAATAATTGGAGGTTTTATCGGGGCGCTCGTGCTGTTCTTGGGCATTACATTTGTTGCGAATGCGATCATTAACGGGTCCGAGAAGAAGAAAATCGAATCGTACGGCCAGTTCGTCAATGTAGACGGAAAAAATATGAATGTGCTGATTCAAGGCAGCGGTGAGCAGACGATCGTTCTCCTTCCGGGGCAAGGCACCCCGTCGCCTGTGCTTGATTTCAAGCTGGTGATTGATGAATTGGCCCCCGATTACAAAATAGTGGCGATCGAGCCTTTCGGCTATGGCCTCAGCGATGAGACGGATAAAGAAAGAACTACCGAGAACATTATCAGTGAAATTCATGAGGCTGTGCAGCAATTGGGTCTTAAGCGTTACATTCTGATGGGACACTCCATCACGGGGCTGTACGGGGTGTCGTATGTAAAAGCCTATCCGGATGAAGTTCAGGCTTTTGTCGGTATCGACAGCAGTGTTCCCAATCAGCCGGGCATGGATGTTAAATTACCTTTGAAAGCCATGCAGTTCGCGCAAGATTCAGGTCTGATGCGGTTGCTCAAACAATTCGGCGGAGATTTGTATAAATCCCTTGATTACGATGAGCATACCAAAGAACAGATGCGCTTGATTTCCAACCAGGTTGCGAATAATCCAACACTGATGAATGAGCTCAGTCACCTCGGTTCTAATTTCAAAAATGGTGAACAGCTCACCTACCCTAGTGACTTGCCGATATTGCTCTTTGTTCAATCCAATAACAAGGACCATGAACAGTGGATTCCGCTGCATGAGGAGCAAGTCAAACTATCGGCACAGGGCAAAATGATTCCGATGGATGGCTCACATTACCTGCATCATACGAAATACAAAGAAATCTCCGAGGAATTCAAGGAGTACATGAAGCAAATTCAATTGAAGTAAGCCGAATAGGATGACTCCTGATGAAACTGCAGTGCCGATCTGGTGCTGCAGTTTTTTGCCTGCGAGTAACCATTGAATAAGCTGTAGGATTCTACTCCTATAGAAAATTTAGCATTCCTATTTCTTTGCGAAACTCTTTATGGATCCGGGTCTAGTCCGTATAATTAGGAAGGGAAAGGAGAACCCTGCCTGGAATGAGCATGAGTGTACTTTATGGATCAATAGGGGGTTAATTAGATTGATGAGACATGAAACAAGCGCAAAACCGCCAAGCCTGCTCCATAACCGGTTCCTGCAGACGATTCTTTTATCAAGCGTGCTGCTGCAGATTGGCATCTGGGTGCGTAATTTTGCTATTCTTCTCTATGTTGCGGACAGAACCAACAATGATCCCTACGCTATTTCCCTGATCAGCGTAGCTGAATTCGCGCCAATTTTTGTGTTTTCATTCATCGGAGGTACCTTTGCCGACCGCTGGCGGCCGAAGCGGACCATGATCTGGTGTGATTCACTGTCTGCAGTATCGGTGTTCGCCGTTCTGATGAGCATTCACTTCGGTTCTTGGGAATCCGTCTACCTGGTCGCTTTCATCTCGGCCATTCTGTCCCAGTTCTCCCAGCCTTCCAGCATGCGGTTGTTCAAGTATCATGTGCCGGAAGAACAGCTGCAGCAGGGCATGGCGCTCTTCCAATCGCTGATGGCCATCTTCATGGTGCTTGGGCCGATGCTGGGCACTTTCGTGTACAGCACATTCGGTCTTGAGACCTCGATCGCTGTAATGGGCGTGGTCTTTCTGCTGTCTGCACTCGTCCTTGTTCGTCTGCCTGAGGACCAAATGGCAGCCGGGACAGTCGCGGCCAAAGGCCAATTCCGCAAAGACTTCATCGAGGGCTTCCGGTATGTCTGGCAGAGCCAGGTACTGCGGATGCTCGGACTCGCGTTTATTCTGGCTGGACTTTCGGTTGGAGTAGCCCAAGCGCTCAATCTGTTTATCGTAACAGAGCGGCTGGGCCGAAATGAGGAGTTCCTCCAGTACATGCTGATGGTGAATGGAGCCGCCATGCTGATCGGGGGAGGCATAGTAGCCGTCTTCGCCAAAAAGGTTCCGCCTCAGCTTCTCTTGGCGATAGGCATGCTGACAGGCGCCATTTGTACCACGATTGTCGGGTTCTCGACAAGTATTCCGCTCACGCTGACCATCCAGTTTCTAAATGGGCTTGTTTTCCCTTGCATCCATATCGGAATCAGTACAATGATTCTGAAGTGGTCACATACCTCCATTGTCGGCCGGGTCAACGGAGTGCTGAATCCGATGTTTGTCGGGATGATGGTTGTGTCCATGTCCTTCGCGGGTGCGCTTAAGAATTCCTTTTCACTCAGCACGATCTTTAGCGGAGCAGGTGTATTATTTCTCCTCGGCGCACTGGTGATGCTGCCGATCATGAATCAAAAAGCGCCGGATCTTGCTCCTGCTGCACAAGAAGCATAGCCTCATCATGGTAATTGGATCAGCCTGGCGTCAGTCGTACACTTATTTCTATATTACGTGTTGCCCGACTGGCTGGTTTTACCTGAAAGGAACAGTTCTTCAAGTCACTTCAGTGACTAGAAGAACTGTTCCTTTTTTTAATGGGGCTAACTAAGGCCATTAGTTGAAGAAAGGGAATTCAGCAATTATTTAACACCGGCTTTCAGTTTATTACTCAGTATGGATCAACTTTATATTAGGATTAATCATTGGATTGATGGAAGCGCTGCTATATACTTTCATTGTAAAATCAATGTCAGTATATTAAGGGGCTGCAGCAGTGAGAGAACTTAAGGGCAAGAACGTCGTTCTTCATGATAATGATCTGAAACGCAGGGAAGAAGCAAACCGGCGGTATTTAATGAAACTGACGAATGATAATCTCCTGTTTAACTATAAAGTCGAAGCAGGCAGATATGATGGCAGAGATATTCCAGAGGATGCACATGGTGGATGGGAGACGCCCGTCTGTCAGATCCGGGGGCATTTCCTTGGACATTGGCTGTCTGCCGCAGCTATGCGGTTTCATGAGACCGGTGATCTTGAACTCAAACTCAAAGCGGATCTCATCCTGGACGAGCTGGCCGAATGCCAGAAGGACAACGGTGGACAATGGGCAGCGCCTATTCCGGAGAAATATTTACATTGGGTTGCTCAAGGCAAAGCGATATGGGCTCCGCAGTATAATATCCATAAATTATTCATGGGACTTGTGGATATGTACCAGTTCACCGGCAGTCAGAAGGCGCTTGAGATAGCCGATCGCTTCGCGGACTGGTTCTTGGAGTGGAGCAGTACCTTCACCAGAGAGAAATTCGATGATATTCTCGACATGGAGACAGGCGGAATGCTTGAAGCCTGGGCGGACCTGCTTCATATTACAGGAAATGATAAATACAAGACCTTGCTGGAGCGTTATTACCGCAGCAGACTGTTCCGCCCGTTACTGGAGAACAAGGACCCGTTGACCAACATGCATGCCAACACTACCATTCCTGAGGTACTCGGCTGTGCCAGAGCTTACGAGGTTACCGGCGAGCAGAGATGGATGGACATTGTCACGGCCTACTGGAAATGTGCGGTCTCAGAGCGGGGAACGCTGGCAACTGGCGGGAATACGGCAGGTGAAGTGTGGATGCCTAAGATGAAGATCAAGGCCCGCCTCGGGGATAAGAATCAGGAACACTGCACAGTGTATAACATGATTCGTCTGGCTGAGTTTCTGTTCCGGCATACTTCCCATCCGGCCTATGCGCAGTATATCGAATACAATATGTATAACGGAATTATGGCTCAAGCCTATTACCAGGAATATCATCTGACCGGCAATAAGCATAATAATCCCGGATCAGGACTACTCACTTATTTCCTGCCGATGAAGGCAGGCCTGCGGAAGGATTGGAGTTCGGAGACCGATAGCTTCTTCTGCTGTCACGGAACGATGGTACAAGCCAATGCAGCATTGAACAGAGGGATTTATTATCAGGATCAGAACGATGTCTATGTATGCCAGTATTTCCGTTCTGAGCTGACCACGGTGCTGGGCGGAGAGAGCGTCCGGATTCAGCAATCGCAGGATTACATGAGCGGAAGCATGCTGGACTCCTCGAACACCGCAGGACAACAGGAATTGAATGAGATTACTGCACTTCACGAGAACCTGCCTGATTATAAAAAATATGATTTCGTAGTCCATACCGCCTCTGCCCAAGCATTTGCCATCCATTTACGCATACCTGACTGGATCATGTCGGAAGCCGTTATCTATGTGAACGATCAGCTTCACGGGAAATCTGCGGATCACAATGCCTTCTATAGTATCATGCGGAATTGGAAGGACGGCGACCGGATCAGCATCATTCTGCCGGTCGGCATCCGCTTCATTCCTCTGCCGGACGATGAACAGACCGGAGCCTTCCGGTTTGGTCCTGAAGTGCTGGCCGGAATCTGCGAGAACGAACGGATTCTGTTCACACCGTCAGAGGATGTGTCCTCTGAAATCATCATGGAGAATGAACGGGAGTGGGGCAGCTGGCGTTATTTCTTCAAGACTGCTAACCAGGACCCGGGAATTCAGCTGAGAAGAATCCGGGATATAGGTTATGAACCGTATCAGGTGTACTTTACGGTAAAAAAAGTTAATACGCCTATTTCTTAAAGATTCAGCGTAATAATAAATTTGGCACCTCCGCCAGGGGGTATCGCTGACGGTCAAGCAAAAAGAGCCTGTTATACTCGTACATTTACGAGTACAAAAGTGTAAGCAACGACGCCAAGCTTTTTTCGATATAAAGGGAATTAAACTAAATAGAAATCGCTCACTTTGGTAAAATGGAGGCACCACCAAACCATTTCCAAAGGAGCGATTTCTTTGTATATGCCTTCGTCAACCGGCTGGACAACTGATAAGTTATCGGTGAACCAGGGGTCTGCTCTGCAGGTAGAGGTCCAGATCCGGGCTGGCCCCCTTTAGTATCATGTCCGACACAATTTTGGCCAGAACACCGTTATATACCGTTCCGTTATCCCCATAAGCCATAAGGATATAACAATGAGGATAGCCATCATACCGGCCGATGACAGGCAGACCATCATGTGTTCCTCCGTAAAAAGCTCCGAAATAGTATTCCGGCTGAGCCGGTATATCCGGGAAGAGCGCGTTAAAGGCTTCAAGAAGTTTGTCTCTGCTTGCCGGGATTCTAGAATCCCTTGTCTCGGCGAAAGTAGTATCTTTATCCATTCCTCCAATAATGATCCGGTTATCCGGGGTAGTTCGCATATATACATATGGGCGTGCGGTCTCCCATATTAATGTTCTTTTAGGCCAGCTTGAAAGATCGGCGACCGGCTTGGTAATGACAGCATAGGAACTAGCCAGTGTAGCATTTTTTTCAGTTTTGAAGTCGCTGTCTTCATAACCGGCTGCAATAATAACATGTCTGGCCCGGATCTCGCGGTGTTCTTTGGTATAAAACAAGGCATAATCCTGTTCGAAACGTCTTCCTGTTATTTCCGTATCCTCATAGATCATTCCTCCCTGAGACCTGGCCTTCTCAAGAAGCCCATATACAAATTTGAGCGGGTTCATCTCAGCATCCTCATAGTAGTACAGCGCCGCTTCCTTCTGAAAAGGATACAGGCCGGATATATGCTGCGCATCCAATAGATCCACTTTGAACCCGTGCTTCTGCAGGAGTGCATGTTCTTCGGCCAAAGCAGAGACATCTTCCTTATAGCTTGCATAATACAGGCTGTCCCGTCTGATGAAATCCGGATCAATGGGTAACTGCCGGCTTACTTGCTCTATGTCATTAATCGACTGCTCACATAGTTTAAGATGACGCGCAGCGGCTTCTTCGCCAAAGGAATGACTCAGCGATACAAAGCTTTTCTCTCCGGCGTATTGAATCAAAGCTGTATTGGCGCTGGTGCTGCCTTCCCCAGCTTTTCTTTTGTCCACAACAACGACGCTCATCCCCTGCTCGCTAAGGATACTTGCACATTGGGCGCCCGAGCTGCCCGCACCAATAATCAGCACATCACAAGCGATATCCTCTTCCAGCTTAGGGTAAGAAGGAGGATTAACCAGCGTTGTGGGCCAGTACAATTTACCACTCTGCAGATCCATATCAGTCGCTCTCCCTTATTCATATTTCGACGCTTAGTATGGTCACATTACTGCTGTCTGATTCACGTCCTGAGGTACCCTTGAACTGATTGACGATCTTGTTAAACAAGTAGAAGCCGCTCACCAACCTCAATGTCCGTTAGGGGCTGGCATTGACCGTGGACCGGAACGTTATGCCGCCTACAATCAGGCGAATTTGAGCAAGGCCAAGGAATTGCTGGCGTACGACCAGTACGTGAAGCAGGCAGAGCAGACCTTCGACACCGCGAAGCAGGTTGAGTTGTATGCCAAAGCGGAGCAATTGCTTATGAACCAAGCAGTCATGCTGCCGCTCCATAATTATGTGGACGATATTATACGCAATCCCCGATTTGTTCGCAGCTCTACACAGGAAACTTTGCTTGATAAAAGTCAAGACGGAGTAGTACAATGTCAGCAACGATTTTGACCTAGAGGAGTGAAATCATGTCATTCTCCATTACAGAAGCATCGGATAGGCTCGGGTGTCCAGCGCATACGATCCGTTATTATGAGAACGAAGGATTGCTGCCGCATATCACGCGGGACGAGCATGGCAACAGGATATTCGAACAAGAGGATTTGGATTGAGAATGAAATTCGGTGGATTCAAGCAATCCGGGATTGGCAGGGAATTCGGCGTATATGGCCTGCAAGAGTATGTAGAACCCAAAACCATTTTGGGTCACGATACGATACAATAACTGAGAATATCACCGATGACCAGCGAATCTAGCCCATGTCGCCGCTAGTGCATTTACGCAAGCATATGGGGTTGAATCAATAAACTACGGAATAGGAGAGAATTCAATGATTGATTTAGTACAACTTCAAAAAATAGTGTATCAGAATAAGATCGAGAAGGGGTTTAATGTTACAGATATTTATCAAGAATTTTGTCTGATCCAAGGGGAACTATCTGAAGCCTGCGAAGCTTACCGAAAAAAGAAAGACGACCTCGGTGAAGAATTGGCGGACGTTGCCATTTACCTAATTGGACTCTCTGAGATTCTGGGGATTAACTTGGAAGAAGAGATTATGAAAAAGATCGAAAAAAATGAAAAAAGGATCTATGAGAATAGAGATGGAGTGCTTGTAAAAGTGAAGGAATAATCTCAAGCCAGAAGGAGTGCATTCATGAAGTATTGCTTAAGGCCCGCGATCTTTCGCGGGCCTTTTAGTTAGGGATAAAATGGCTAACTATCTTCTCAACCTGTTAAATTTGATATCTATGAAGGTTATTATTCAAGAAGCCTGGGGAGAAAACTATTGGAGAAGCTTTAGATTTCAGGAGGATTTATAGCGCTTTCAACAGATAGAGGATGCGTAAACCTTCCCCTTATCCTTCGGGATGAAAAGGAAAGGATTTTCGTTGTTTAAATGGTGAATATCAACAATTAAGATTCTTATCTGAATTCAAGGCCTGTACATATGGGGAGAGGAATTATCCTCAGATGTGGAAGGATAAATAATAAGTGTAAAGTATTGACATAGGAAAAATATGGAGCTAATATGATGTTGTGAGTATACATATGTTCAAGTATTCATATGAACATGTGAATTTAGGAGGGGTGAATATACAGCTTGAGCTTAAAATTATCAATTTCAAACATCGTCCGCTAAGGTCGGAAATGAAATCGATCATGAGAACTAAATCAGAAATATCAGGCGCCCATTACTTTGGGAGTCTGCTGGATCATGGAATGGATTTGCTGCAGATCTGGACAATGAAGGAGGCCTATGCGAAATATTTGCTTAGAGGAGTAGACATAGACTTTACACAAATACATATTCATCCGTTTGATGATTTGTTATTTATGGCTGAGCACCGGGACTATCATACTTTAACGATTCAATCGTGGCTTACGGATGAGCTGGCGATAGCTGTTTCGGTGGAAATGATCCAAGAATGTTTCTCAAAAATTAATTTAAAAGAGGATGTTGCGGAACATGAACATTATGATGACCGAGGTTCAGAAAGCTTATTTATTAGGCAGAAACGAGACCTTTCGCGGTAAGACGGGCACTCATATCTATCTTGAATTGGAGTTTACCGGAGACATGCGCCGACTAAACGAAGCTTTTAATGAACTGATCATTAACCAGCCGATGCTTAGAGCTTCGGTTCTCGACCTGCAGTCTTTTCAGATCAATCCCCCCTTTCACTATGATATTCCTGTTGAGCACGCAGCCGGCTGCAGCCAGGAATATAAGAAACGATTTATTGAACAGAATAGAAGTGAATTATCTCACAAACTTTACAGCTCCGCGAGCTTCCCGTTTTTCACCATTAAATGTATGGAGTCAGGGTTGAACCAATATTATCTCTTCTTTAGTCTTGATCTGTTAATAGCGGACGGGCTCAGTGTGTTTCAGCTGTTTGACCAGTGGAGGTGCTTGTATGAGGACTCTAACTACAGTCTGGAGGATATGTCGGATCGTTTGATCTTCATCAATCAGAGCTATCATGAGGAGAAGGCCTCTGTTAGATACAACAAAGGCAAAGAATACTGGTTAAGGGAAATGAATGTGCTCCCGGAAGCACCTGAGCTTCATCTGAACTCCGAACAGCTTCTGGAAAGCGACTTCCAAAGGCTGGAATACAGCTTCTCCGAGAATGAATATTTATGTATGAACGCCATTGCAGGTAAGCTGGGGTTGTCTCTGAACACGGTTTTTCTGGCACTCTACGCCTCTGTACTGCAGCGATGGTCAGCGAACAAGGAATTCACCCTGAATATGACCACTTTCAAAAGACCCCGTAAAGAACAATATTTAAGCGTCATTGGTGATTTCACCAGCACCAGCCTGATCAAAACCAACATAGACCCCAAAGTTTCCCTGCAGGCTAATGTGCAAAAATTACAGCGGACTATCAATGAATCCTTCAGATATTCGTCGTTTGAAGGCGTTGAGGTCTTAAGAGAGTTAGCCAAGAAAAGCAATCGTTCCAGCCAAATGCCGTATGTGTTTACCTCTATGCTCTTCGACTTTCCGAACTTTGATTCCTTATTCAAGCTTCATTACTGGATATCGGAGACGCCTCAGGTGTATCTGGATTGCCAGCTAAAGCTGATCAATGGTGAATTGAATGTCAGTTGGGATTATTTAAGTCGAATTTTCGAGCCTTCACTTATCGCTGCGATGTTCACAGGTTTTATTCATTCTCTGCGCGCATTACAGAGTGAGGAAGATGGCGTGCTCGTAGCTTTGGAGCAACAGCGGGATGAAAAAACAGAAAAAAGGTATAGGCAGTTTAACCAAAAAGCAATAAGGCCACTGAAGCACAGGCGGATTGTGGAAGCCTTTGAAGAGACCTTGAAGCGTCAGCCTTACCGTGCAGCCTTTGCCGATCTGCACCGGACGCTGACGTTTGAAGAGCTGGATAGGAACAGTGAGATCATAGTCAACAGGATAATGAAGCTTAAAGCTGCACAACGGCTATCCAAGATCCGTGTTGCTATTCTTACGTCAAAAGGGGTTCCTGCCATGGCTGAAATGCTGGCAGTAATCAAATCCGGAGATTCATTCTGCTTTGTAAATCCGGAACTTCCAGAAGAGAGGATTAACTATATAACGAGCTCTATCCATAATGAGCTGCAGATAAGGGACGGTGAAGTCATCTATGTTCCGGCAGCAGTTACCGAAGAAGTTGCCGAAGACGAACTCTATGTAATTTTCACCTCGGGAACGACAGGCAAGCCAAAAGGAATAAGCATCAATGAAAAGGCAGCGCTTAATACCATCTATGATTTGCATGAACGCTTAGAGGTTGAGGCAGCAGATGTGATATTTAATATTTCCGAGCTCTCTTTTGATTTATCTGTATTTGATATTTTATCCCCACTAATGACAGGCTGCAAAACCATTTTGTGCAAGGGAATTCATGAGTTTAAGGAACATAGAGTTTACATGCCCGAGGTAACGCTATGGAACTCAACGCCGGGGCTTGTGCAGATGCTCATTCAAACGCTGGACAGCAGGGTTCATCAGATGCGTTGTATATTGATGAGCGGAGATTTCATTCCGGTGCAGATTGTCAAAGATATACAGGGTGCCTTTAAACGAAAGGATTTACAGATTCTTAGTTTGGGGGGAGCGACAGAAGCATCGATCTGGTCCATCTATTATCCGCTTACGACTGGTATCGACAAACCGAAAATCCCTTATGGATATCCTTTGGCAAATCAAAGCATATACGTTCTGGATAAGCAAAACCGGTTAGCAGATGACTTCACCTATGGTGAGATCTGTATCGGCGGTGAAGGGTTGGCGAACGGTTATTTGGATCCGGAGAAGACCGAAGAGGCCTTCTTCATGCATCCAAGCCTAGGCAGGCTTTATAGAACTGGCGACAAAGGGTTTATGTCCGGTGATGATTACATTGAAATCGTTGGCCGAATACAATTTGAATTGAAGATTAACGGGTACCGGATCGATTTGATTGAAATCGCGAATGCCGTTAATCAGCTGAGCGAAGTGCATCAATCCAAAGTATTTGTCAAAACGAATAAAAACAAAAGTTCGCTGATCGCTGTATATACCACTCATGGTGGTGAAGCATTGACTGCTACTGCAATGCGGGATAGGCTGCATCGGCTGTTGCCGGATTATATGATTCCAACCACCTTTATTAAGGTCGAGAGTATCCCTTTAAATGTAAACGGCAAGGTTGACACGAAACAGCTTGAGAACTGGTTCGGGAATATTCAGGACATACCGCTCCATTCGGGTGAACAACATTTGCTGGAGTTATGGAGAAGTATTATCGGTCCGGAGGCTGAGGAACTGAATCATGTATATGAGAATTTTTTTGACGCTGGAGGGGATTCCATCAAGTTGCCGGAACTGCTTCATGAAATTCAGCGCATCTATCAAGTAAAGCTTTCTGTGGAAGATTTACTCAATCATTTCTCATTAAGCGAGATGGCAAAAATGCTAGGTGAACGCAGGGGGACGATGGGTCAACCAGAACGGCTGCTTCACAGGCAGCTGGTGCCGTTGACTAAAGGCAGAACAGACAAGAATGTGGTGCTGATTCATGCGGGAAGCGGCGAGGTGGCGATATACAACCAGCTCTCGCTGAGATTGAATCCGGATTACAACGTGTATGCAATAAAATTCGAGAAAAATTACCAGGATGTTGCTCCAAGAATGGTCCGTCTGGATGAATTGGCACAGCAATATGATGAAGTGATACATTCCTTGGGCTCTGTCGATTATTTGGGTGGATGGTGCATAGGAGGAGCTATCGCGTTCGAAATGGCTAAGAGAAACACAGACATTCGGAATCTGCTCTTAATTAACTCAATGCCGCCTGTTAACGAGGAAGTGGACACCTTTCATTTCTCACTTGAAGCGGAACAGCTTTTTGTGGAACGGTCTATGGGCTTGAGGCTTCCAGAAGGTATTGGGAGTACATCTGAGCTATGGAATAAGGTCATTTCACTGCTGGAGGAACGCCCTGAGCTTATGCCTCGGCTGATCTCAATCGTCCCGCCGGAATTAGCCCGGTTGATTCCTTTCTTTGGCAGCAACAAGCCAAGAGAATTGATTTATTATATAAATCTATTCAGAAGCTTTGAGGATGCCAGATTTCGTTACAGCAATGAACAGCAGATAACTATTCCCATGCTATATGTGGGCGCTTTGGATGAGGCGGTAGCGAGTTATCAGGATTGGTCCAATCACAGTACGGGCATTTGGAAGGAAGAGCATGTTGATGGGGATCACACGACAATTTTCGATGCTGACCATGTGGAGGAGCTTGCGGCGGTGATCAATAGAATGCTGGTACCCGCCCCCGCAAGTGTATCTTAATAAATGTAGAGGGTGATTATCATTCCATATATTCAATTTCAACATGTATCCAAGACGTATCAATCGGGTGAGGTCATAGTCAAAGCGGTAGACGATGTGAATTTATCTATTCACAGACAAGAGTTTACAGTGATATTAGGACCGAGCGGGGCAGGGAAAACAACGATTCTTAATCTGCTCGGCGGCATGGATCTCTGCTCAGGCGGTAATATCATCATAGACGGCACAAGTATTTCTTCATACAACCGTCGCGAGTTAACTGATTACAGACGGAATCAGGTTGGTTTTGTCTTTCAGTTTTATAATTTGGTGCCGAATTTAACCGCTCTTGAAAATGTGTCTTTAGCTTCCCAGGTATGCCTAAATCCGCTGGACCCCAGAGAAGTTCTGACCAAGGTTGGCCTTGGTCACCGCATGAACAATTTTCCGAGCCAGCTCTCCGGAGGTGAACAACAGCGGGTAGCCATCGCCAGAGCACTGGCCAAAAATCCGAAATTAATTCTGTGCGATGAGCCTACCGGAGCGCTTGATTCCGTGACAGGCAAGCAAGTCATGCAGGTATTATGGGAGGTGTCTACTCAACTGGGACAGACGCTAATTATTGTGACCCATAATGCTGAAATTGCCAAAGCGGCGCAAAAAACGATTCATATGCATAATGGAGCAATAAAAGAGACAGTTACTGAGTCCCGGCCGCTTGGCCTGGAGGAACTGGTATGGTGAAATCCAGTTTAAATAAGAAGCTGATTCGGGATGTTCAGGGCGCTAAGATTCAATTCCTGTCCATCATTATTATGTTAACACTCGGCGTCGCAGTATTTATTGGACTTGACAGTACATGGAGAAGTTTGGAAGAATACACGGCAACAATTTCAGCAGATAATAACCTTTCGGATATACAAATATTTTCCAGTATCATTAGTGAAGAAGATGCTCATAAGGTTCGGCTAATAGATGGCGTAGAGAATGCCGAAAGAAGGCTGAACCTTCAGGTGAATGTTGCCAATCTCCCTGAGGCCAAGCTGGAGCTGAACGGAATGGAATCAGGTGAGATCAGCACGTTCACAGTTCAAGAAGGTGCAGGTGCGTTGCAGGAAGGTGAGGCGCTGCTGGACTTCAGTTTTGCCGAGGCTAATCATATTGCCGTAGGAGATCCCATTACCCTGCAGCTGCAAGACCGGGAAGCAAGCTTCCGAATTGCCGGTCTCTGCACAAGTGCCGCGTATATCTATACGACCTCTGACGCGACAGCCGTTATTCCCGACCATAAGCAATATGGATTTATTGCCGTAAGGCCACAGGACACCGTGCAGATTACCGGGCAATCCCAGCTGTACAATGAACTGCTCATTACTACAGCGAGCGGCACCGACGATGAACAGTTGAAGAATGAGATTAGCGGCATGCTCGATAACAAGCTAGTTGGCAGTGTGACCAGACTTGAAACCAGAAATGATATGTCCATCAAGCAAAAGGTTGCCCAATACCAATCCATCGGAAATCTTTTTCCATTTGTATTCTTCGCCGTAGTCATATTAATGACCTTCACCACGATGATCCGTCTGATGAACAATCAAAGACAGCAAATCGGGTTGCTGAAAGCGATGGGTTATACAAGAACACAAATTGTTGTCCATTATATTTCATACGGAATATGGATTAGTATCATAGGCTCAGTCCTTGGAATAATTATCGGATGGAAGGTGATTCCTGGTAGGGTCTGGGATTTCTTTGAGGAGCTGTTTGTCCTTCCAGACGCGCATATCATTCTCTATTGGCCGAAAGTGGTTGCGATTATTGTGCTGGCGGTTAGCAGTACAGTGCTGGCTACCTTGTACGTCTGTTTACAAACAGAGAAAGAGCAGCCCGCGGCCCTATTGAGACCCAAGCTGGCCCAGAATGGAAGCCATATTGCTGTGGAACGGTTCAAATCATGGTGGGGCGGGTTAAGCGCTTCGTATAGGTTGATTCTAAGACAAATGTTCCGCAATAAGATCCGCTTGTTCATGACCATCATAGGGGTTTTAGGCTGTACGGCGCTTCTGTTAACCGCATTGGGCATGAGGGATACGATCAAAAATGTTGCTGCTTCTGTATATGGAAAAACCTATCTGTATGAAACTAAGCATTATCTTAAAGACGGGATCTCAGAGGAAGTCCTGCAATCACTCCAGGAGCAGAAACAGACAGAGCCTATTCTTGAAACAGTGCTTGTCTTGTCCTCGGACAGTAAGAAGAAGATGGGAACGATCCATGTTCTGGAGGATCATTCTCAATTCATCCATTTCTTTGATTCAACTGCGCGCAGGCTGGACCTGACAGCTGACGGTGCGTTAATTACACAAAAAACCGCGGACATTTATCATCTCAAGGTCGGTGACAAGATTCATGTGCGGATCGCTCCTGAACAATCCGTCTATTTTGAAGTGGCAGATATTGCGAAGGTTAATATCGGTCAAGGCGTTTATGTGAGCCGGGAGGCGTGGCAAGCCAAAGGGTTATCATTTAGACCGACAGCGATATTAAGCGGATCGGGTTCTGCCCCATTACCGGAAGGAATCGTATCCAGAACTGTAGCAACGGACGATCAATCGAGGGATTTTATGACCAGTATGAACAGCACATTATCGTTGTCTGTCATGATGATCGCTGCGGCGGCAGTATTGGCCTTTATCGTTTTATATAATCTGGGAATGCTTAATTTTGCGGAACGCGAGCGTGATTTGGCCACATTGCTGGTGCTTGGCTTTCACCCGAAGGAATTAAGGGGTTTTGTGGTGATGGAGAATATTATCTTTTCACTTATCGGCATTGTAATTGGCATTCCAGCGGGATTTGAACTTCATCGGATGATTTTTGCAAAAGCGGGTATGGGGGATGAACTGGATTTCAGTGCGGTCATTCTGAATAACAGTATTTTTCTATCCATCCTGTTTACTGTAGTCATTGCGGTTGCTGTTAATATGATTGTACTCTCCCGAGTTCAAAAGATTCATATGGTAGGGGCGTTAAAAAGTGTGGAATAGCAGGGGGAGCGGCGAACTCTTCAACTGAAGAAGAGGTTAGGATAACAGCCTTTTTTTCTCCTGTGCTATTTTCCACGTTAATTAGACACTTGGAATAAACCTAACGGTATTAGGAACGAGTAATTTGAAGGATATGTGTTTCGCAGAGAACCCGAATATAAAGGAGGCCACTGAAAAAGTCCATTAAGATCTTTAAGAGACATTCTACACAAAGGATGTCTCTTTTTTCGATATACTGAAAGGATCACATTCAAAGGCTGGTGGTCTTCATGCTTCCTGAGCAGCAAAGCTTTATCTTGAGCCCGTATATCGAGCTGTACAATATACTCATTCCAAAAGATAACTTGCTGCAACGCATGGACGAGTTGGTGGACTTTAGCTTTGTTTATGAGGAACCGAACGAAAGGTATTGTCATGTCGGTGGACAAGAACATAGTCCTATTTGAACCCGCGCCCAGCGCGGGTTTTCTGTTGAATTTGTGGTCATTAAGCAGTAGCTCTGATTGTAGCAAGGTAGCGCGAGGAATATTTCACTGTGTAGTTAGAAAAACATGATTGACTGGCTTAGCTATCGAGAGATCATCTTCATAACTTCTTCATAAGCTGCAAATTGGTTCTTCATAACTACAGTATATAGTGTAACTATAAGGAGGAGATACAAATGAAAAAACTTTGGATTGGATTATCGGCATTGGTACTTGTTATGGGGATTGGAACCGCTGGCGCTTACGCAGCAGCAAACAATGATTATAACGACAGCGGCTTTTTTGAGAAAATGCTGCCTTTCGCAAAAGAAATGCACCCCAACCTGTCAGAGGAACAAATCAAGAAAATGCATGAAAATTGCAGTACTTCAAGCGGGACGGGAATGTCAGGAATGATGCAAAATTCTCAATATAGCAGGGGTATGATGAACTTCTAATCCGATCATGATAAGATAAGACCTCATTGATATGAGGTCTGTCTCATTTTAACAACAAAGTAGGTGATGAAGTTCGTGAAAATTTTAGTGGTGGATGATGAAGAAAATATTTTGCAGGTTATTAAGGCTTATTTGGAAAAGAATAAATATATTGTGTACGAAGCTGATACAGGAAGAGGCGCGATTCATCTTTTTGAAACCTTAAAGCCCGATCTGATCGTGCTGGATTTGATGCTTCCAGACATGACTGGAGAGGAAGTATGCAGAATGGTACGCAAATCATCGAACGTCCCGATCCTCATGCTGACTGCAAAAAGCAGTGAGGATGATATGGTGAATGGGCTCATGATTGGAGCCGATGATTATATTACTAAACCATTCAGCCCAAGAGAGCTGCTCGCTCGGGTGATTAGTCTATTAAGAAGAACCATTCAGCCTCAATTGGGGAATATGTCACTGCTGTCTTATGCCCAAGGCGATTTAACTATGGATTTGGAACGTTATGAGGTGAGAATTCACGAGGAGCCAGTATCTTTTACCCTTATGGAGTTCAAGCTACTTGAAATTTTAGCGAAGCATCCGAAGAGAGTGTTCTCACGCCTTGAACTTGTTAACCTTACTCAGGGTGATACCTATGAAGGATTCGAGCGGACCATCGATGTTCATATTAAGAATATTAGACAAAAAATTGGCGATGATCCTAAACACCCTGTTTTTATTGGCACTGTATTTGGAGTGGGGTATAAATTCTTGGTGAGTCAAGATGTCTAATAGAGGCGGATTGAGCAGAAAGCTTCTTATTTCCCATGTCGGTGTGGCCCTTGCTGCGCTTCTATCTATTGTCTTACTTGTGAACTTGGTAATGAATATCTCGTTTAACCAATATCAGAAGAACCAGCAGCAGACAGAAATACAAAGTTTACTGGACGATTTAGAAGACGCTTATAATGTGTCTACCGGCGACTGGAATACAAACGTTTGGATGACCATTTCGCACCAAGCGATGATTAGTGATTATATGGTTCGTGTTTATGATCAAGACCGTCGCTTAATTTGGGATACTAGTCAAATGGGCAGGCAGATACAAGTGAATTCCCAGTTTGCGCAAGATACCATTATAAAAAAAATCGTAAAAGGAAATCAGCAGGTAGGAACATTGGAATTTCTACCAGTGAAAGAAACGTCGCAAAGTCTGAATCAGCAATTTCTGAGAATGTTTTATACCTTATTATGGGCCGCAATGATACTCGTAATTGTCGGGACGTATTTGTTCAGCCGGTATATGGCCAAAAGCATTAGCCAACCTCTCCTAGAGATTAAAGATATCGCTTCGAAAATGAGGGAGGGGGATCTCAGCTCCCGGGTTGAAATGTTAAATCAGAATACAGAAATTGATGACGTGGGACGTACACTCAATCATTTGGCTGATGGATTGGAGAAGCAAGAACAATTAAGGAAATCACTGACCGCTGATGTGGCACATGAGCTGCGAACACCCTTAACTACAATTCAAAGCCATTTGGAAGCCTTTCAGGATGGCATTTGGGAACCGACGCCGGATAAACTACAAGTGTGCCATGATCAAGTCCTGCGACTTGTCAGGCTCATCAGTGATTTGGAAAATCTGGCTGCTGTAGAGAATCCAATGGTTCAGCTTATGACGGAGATCGTCTCACTTAACGAAATCGTTGGTGAGTCTTTAAATTCGGTATCCAGCCAGTTTGGGCACGAAAGACTTTCATATGACCTGATAAATAAAAGTGACGTTTGGATCAGTGGGGACCGTTCGCGCCTCCTTCAGGTTTTTGTGAATCTGATAAGCAATGCTTTCAAATACACGAGTTCTGGAAGTGTTCATATTGAAGTGTTAAAAGAGAAAGCAGAAGGCGTCGTTATCGTTTCCGATACCGGAATGGGAATATCTAAAGATGAACTCCCCTATATCTTTGAACGTTTTTACCGCGGAGAGAAATCAAGGAACCGGAAAACTGGCGGAGCCGGAATAGGACTTGCGGTTGTTAAAGCCATAGTTGATGCTCATGCCGGTTCTATTCATGTTGAAAGTGAGATAGAAAAAGGAACTACCGTTCGTGTTCGTCTTCCATTAATTCGATGAAAGGATGAGAGAAAATGATGATGGGTTATGGCTCTGGATTCGGAATATTTGGATTAGTCGTCAATTTCTTGCTGATCGTAGGTGTAATCTATTTGGTGTTAAAATGGGTTAGGGGAGATGGGAACTCACGATTTATTGACAATACTCCAGGAAGAATCTTGGATGAACGCTTTGCAAGAGGTGAAATCACGGAGGAAGAATATTACCGGATGAAGAGCATTTTGCGGGATTGAGAGGATCACAAAGAAAGAATCTGCCACAGAAGTAGCAGATTCTTTCTTTGTGAATAATTCTTTTTAAGTCGCCTGCTAGGACTTACTTATGCTCGCATCATTGATATTTCCTTTGCGGAGGTAAGCCTCGATAGTACCGTCAGCAAGCTTCGTCTCAACTGAACAAGACTGTTGCGGGACAAATATGGGTCCCGTTCAAACATCACAATATGTGCTTCTTCATCCAATCTGCGCAAACGAGCTGCCGCTGAAGCGCCTCCTGTTACTCCACCTACGATCAATACTTTTTTATTCATATGTATTCTCCCCCTAAACATAATCTAACCGGATGGGCTAGAGCCTTTAATAATTCAGCTGCCTGAGCATAGCTTTCAAATTGTTTGTCCATTGACTGAGAAATTACCTCGATTCATCAAAACGTTATATCACTAACACTATTGACAAACGGGTTCAACACAATTATGATTTGTTCATGAAAATACCCATACGGGTATACGTATTAAATAATATCATCCAGATCAATTACTCCAAGGAGGTTCTGAAATTGCCAATGATTAAAGCAGATCAATCACTGGATTGTAAAGGATTGGCATGCCCGATGCCGATCGTGAAAACCAAGAAAGCGATGGACCAGCTTGAAGCGGGTCAGGTCATCGAAGTTCAAGCCACCGATAAGGGTTCTCTCGCCGATATTAAGGGATGGGCAAAGAATACCGGACATCAATATTTGGGAACCATTGAAGAGGATAACGTGCTCAAGCACTATCTTCGCAAAGCCAGCCCTGATGAGATTAAGGAGCAAAAAAAATATATGCAAGTTATCTCTAATGAAGAGCTTGAGAAAAAACTGGTGAGTGGTGAGAAAGTGATAGTTCTCGATGTTCGTGAACCTGCTGAATATGCATTTGATCGAGTTCCAGGCGCATTTTCCATTCCTCTCGGTGAACTGGAGAATCGTTTGAATGAACTCAGACGAGAAGATAGTATCTATGTTATTTGCCGGACTGGAGCACGTAGTGATCTGGCATGTCAACTGCTAGCTGCGAACGACTTCAGTAATGTATACAATGTTGAATCTGGCATGTCCGAATGGACAGGACCAACAGAAAAAAACTAAAACAATACTAAACATTAAATGGAGGTTTTAACTTAATGAGTACAAAAGTAGCTATTATCGCAAGTAACGGTGGTTTGTTCGATGCCTATAAAGTGTTCAATATTGCAACAGCTTCTGCGGCAACCGATGCCGAAGTAGCAATCTTCTTCACCTTCGAGGGTTTGAATTTGATTCACAAACAGGCTCATCACCAGCTGCCATTGCCGGCGGGACGGGAACATTTTGCCGAAGGATTTAAAAATGCCAACGTCCCATCCATTCCTGAACTGGTTGAAATGGCACAGGAGATGGGCGTCAAAATCATTGCCTGCCAGATGACTATGGATGTAATGAATTTACAGAAAGAAGATTTTATCGAAGGAATCGAAGTCGGAGGCGCAGTGACATTCCTGGATTTCGCGAAGGATGCCAATGTCTCATTAACATTTTAATCAAAGGAGGAACCGATACATGGAAGCTACACAAGCATTAAGTGTAATGACAGCCAGGGAACTTACAAGATTGGTTCTGGCCAAGGAAGAACTGTTTATTCTGGACGTTCGTAATGAGAGCGATTTTAATGACTGGAAAATTGAAGGGGAAATGATTGATGTCATCAATATCCCATATTTCGAACTGCTGGACGGTGTGGATCCTGCACTTGATCAAATTCCAAATGGTAAAAAGATCCTTGTCGTATGTGCCAAGGAGGGTTCATCTAAATTCGTGGCTGAGCAGATTGTCCAGGCGGGAAGAGGTAATGTGCACTATCTTGAAGGCGGAATGAAATCATGGAGTGAGCATCTGGAGCCTGTCAAGATCAGTGATTTGAAGGGTGGGGGGGCGCTCTACCAATTTGTTCGAATTGGTAAAGGATGCTTGTCTTATATGATTGTTTCAAGCGGTGAAGCGGCCGTAGTGGATACACTCCGGATGACAGAAGTCTTCGAAGAATTTGCGAAAAGCCAAGGTGCGACGATCAAGCATACCTTAGATACCCACCTTCATGCCGATCATATCTCAGGCGGCCGGAAATTGGCGGAACAGACCGGAGGCACCTATTGGTTGCCACCCAAGGATGCTGAAGAAGTGACTTTTTCGTATGAGAAATTGGAAGAAGGACACGATATTATTGTTGGAAATACAATGATTCGGATTGAGCCGGTCTATTCACCGGGTCACACCATCGGCAGCACCTCATTTATCGTAGACGAAAAATTCCTGTTGACCGGTGACATCTTGTTCATCGAATCGATCGGACGTCCTGATTTGGCCGGCAAAGCTGAAGACTGGGTCGGCGACCTTCGTGAAACGCTCTATAAGCGTTACAGAGAACTATCGCAGGACTTAATCGTTCTTCCTGCACATTTCGGAAAAGTATCCGAACTTGGGCATGGAGGAAAAGTAATGGCGAAATTGTCGGAACTCTTTGGTAAGAATCCAGGTCTGAATATTCAAGATGAAGAGGCATTCCGGAGCACTGTAACGGAAAACCTTCCACCTCAACCGAATGCCTACCAAGAAATCCGTCAAACGAACATGGGTAAAATGACACCAAGTGAAGAAGAGCAGCAAGAGATGGAAATTGGTCCAAACCGCTGTGCCGTTCACGATAAATAAAAGGAGGATTTAATAACATGCAAGTAGATCTTGTGGTCGATACAAAAGGATTAGCTTGTCCAATGCCGATCGTAAAAGCAAAAAAAGCTTTGGACAGTCTTACAACTAGTCAAATCATGGAAGTACAATCAACGGACAAAGGTTCTATCAATGACTTTCAGGCATGGGTCAAACAAACCAAACACGAGCTTATTAAATATGAAGAAGAAAATGGTATCTATAAGTTCTTTGTAAAGAAGATTTAGAAAATAAGCGAACACGCACGAGCGTGTTCGCTTATTTCAAGCCGTCATAGACAAATCTTACACCAAGAGAGCCATAGCTCTCCTCCTTATAATGACCTTTGGGACATATTTTGGTACAGCAGGCAGCATTACTATGGGCATTCAATCTATCGTTGCATACTGGACACTTATCTTCAAAAAGAGATTTCAACACACTAAACATACTTAATCACTCATTTCGCATAATTTTACTTGGTAATATTATACCCGCCTATTTCTGATTCGTATACAATTTTATTTTTTCTTCTTTACCATATACAGGGGGGTGAAATCCGATGGACATACTGCTTTTTATCGTAATGGTATTGCTCGGTCTGGTCGGTTCTTTCTTTTCGGGATTGCTTGGGATTGGTGGAGCAATTATTAATTATCCGCTGCTCTTATATGTTCCCTCCTTGCTTGGGGTAGCTCATTTCTCCGCCCATGAAGTGTCGTCGATAAGCATGTTCCAAGTTTTTTTCGCTTCGCTTGCAGGAGTTATTGCTTTTCGCCGAAAAAAAAACAATGGGGGGGTTGTTCATAAGGGTCTAGTAGCATATATGGGGAGCAGCATTCTTGTGGGCAGCCTGGCTGGAGGATATATCTCGGGGCTGCTAAATGGAGATGTGATCAACTTGATCTACGGAATCCTTGCAGTTTTAGCGTTTATACTCATGCTTATCCCGAGAAAAGGAAGCGAAGAACAGTCGGAACATTTAACATTCAATAAACTCATTGCAATAAGCGCCGCTATATTGGTAGGTATCGTTTCAGGAATCGTAGGAGCAGGCGGTGCATTTATTCTTATTCCTATTATGCTTACTATTCTCAAAATCCCCACTCGTACAACCATTGCCACCTCGCTTGCTATCGTCTTTATATCAGCAATCGGTGGTTTAATCGGTAAAATCTCGGCAGGGGGTATTCCTCTGGAACCTACAATCTATACCATAATCGGGAGTCTACTCGGAGCACCGCTTGGATCCAGGATTAGCTCCAAAATGAATGTTAATGTGTTGCGGTATGGATTAGTCGTCTTAATTGCCCTCACGGCAGTAAAGGTATGGTCTTCCATTCTATAATCATGCCTTATAAATCATAAAAAGATTTGTACTAACGATTATTCATGTTATAATACCCATAGGGGTATGAGTATTAAGTAAAATGAAATAAGAAGAAAGGTGAGGATTAATGATGGATTACAATTATTCGGATGAAATGAAAACACGCTTACGCAGAATCGAGGGGCAAGTTCGAGGTGTGCTGCGAATGATGGAAGAAGGGCAGTCGTGCAAAGAAGTTGTGGCTCAATTGTCTGCCGTACGCAATGCATCCGATAAAGCCATTGCCCAAATCGTCGCAGAGAATCTGCATCAATGTATTTTAGCTGAACAAGCTGAGGGTAACCAAAATACCGAGAAACTAGTCAAGGAAGCCATCGCACTTCTAGTAAAAAGTCATTAACGGATAACTCTAACTTTAAGAATAAAAAAATAAAGGAGCCATTCCTGTAATGAATTAATTTGAGGTTTGAATGAAAAAAGCGCCAACTGTATACTGGGAAACGTTCCGCCAAAGAACAATTCCAGCACAGGAGGCACTCAACATGAAGTATAAACAATCGAAGAAGCAGAATCAACGGATTACACGAATTTCCGACAAGACCCTTGTCGTAGGCGCAGACATTGCGAAAGAAACCCATGTGGCTCGCGCTATCGACTACCGGGGGATTGAACTCGGAAAGGATTGTGTGTTCTCAAATACCCGTACCGGACTGGAGCAACTGGTTCAGTGGATGAAGGAGCTTCAGCGGGAGCATGCCAAGAGCGACGTCCTCTTTGGCATTGAGCCTACCGGACACTATTGGTTTAACCTGGCCGAGTATTTGGGACAGCACGGCATTCCTTTGGTCATTGTCAATCCGCATCATGTACACAAAAGCAAAGAACTGGAAGATAACTCACCCACGAAAAACGACTATAAAGACGCTAAAGTCATTGCCGATTTAGTGCGGAATGGGAAATACAGCGAACCTAAATTGCCAACGCGTATCTACGCAGATCTGCGAATTCTCATGAATCTTCGGGAGAAGATCATGGTGAACCTCGGGCAGGTGCAAAGGCGGGTGCAGAACTGGCAGGATCGCTTTTTCCCGGAATACACTGAGGTGTTTAAAGACTGGGAAGGAAAAGCCTCGCTTATTACTCTAGACGAGTTTCCGACGCCGGGTGAGATCGTAGGACTCGGTGCAGAAGCCATCGCTCAGCGGTGGAAGAAAGACGTGAAACGAGCGGTGGGAACGAAGCGAGCCCAATTGCTGGTCGAAACGGCGAGAGGCTCTATCGGTCTGACCGAAGGTCTTCCTGCAGCAAAGATCGAGATTAAAACACTTCTGGAGCAGTATGACATGTTCGCCAGACAGCTTGAAGAGATTCTGTCCGAAGTAGAACGTCTACTAGGGCAAATTCCAGGCACGAAAGAGATGCTTACCGTGCCCGGTGTGGCTGTAGTGACGTTAGCGGGATTCCTGGCGGAAGTGGGCGATCTGAGTGGTTACGAGCATGGACAGCAGATTATTCGGCTGGCCGGACTGAATCTCAAAGAGAATAGTTCGGGAAAGAAAAAGGGCAAGTCCAGTATTACCAAACGTGGACGTGCAAAGCTGAGGGCCCTGCTGTTCCGGGCGGTCATGCCCATGGTAGCAAAGAACGCCGAATTCAAGGCACTGCACCAGTATTTTACGACACGAAGTCAGAATCCACTGAAGAAAAAGCAATCCCTTGTGGCGTTGTGCGGGAAACTTATTCGCGTGCTTCATACGCTCGGGACGAAGCACATTCCATACGATGCAAACAGCGTGTTAGGGCCGGTCCGTCAGGCCCAGCTACAGATGGCAGCCTAAGAAAAACCAAACTCATTTTGCTCATTGAAGTAGGTTTCACCAAAGACAAAAGAAGCACGGAGCAGCCGCAGGAACTAATTCCATAAGGGCAACGACCCTGTAAAGGAGCAAGAAACGGCGTCCACCTCTTGAGAGGCAGAACGAAGGAATGTAAGGGCAAAGACCCCGCGTGACATGGGAGGGTAAGCCGTCAAGAGACAGGTGTGGATATCCAAAGTGCGATCACAGGAACGATCCATGGGCTGGGGACAATCCCCCCAACCTCTATTCCCGCCACCGGCTCTGCAAGAAAATAATGTCATCCTTACATGACTTCTCCAACTCTCAACCTGTCCATGGCTGAAAACCTAAGAACGAGTGAGCAAACAAGAGAAAATATTAATTTATAGTGGGAGAGATTAACATGGCTTTCAAAATTTCAAAAGAAATCGCACCCCAAAAGGTAGCAGCACAGCTCAAGAAAGGGGAGTCTCTTAATATGCTCGATGTTCGCGAACCCGCACAAGAAACCATTGTCATCTGTCGAAGCGGAAGCCGGAGCGGTCTGGCTTGCGAACTGCTGACTGAAAAAGGATTTAATGTTGTGAACATGACCGGTGGGCTTAAGGCCTGGACGGATGAATTGGTTCGTAATTAACGCCTTACAAGTCGGTTATGCAGTAGCCGGGGCAATAACCAGTAGCTGCAACGCTATTGAAAGGACTGGATCAACATGATAATACTTTTGTACTTTTTGACTGGAGCAGTGGTTTTATGGGGCGCGCGCCAGTTGTGGCCCGTTCGCTCACTCTCCTATATGAATGCTCACGACTGGGTCCAAGAAAAGGATAACTTAAACTTGAAAATGCTCGATGTCAGGGATGCTTCGGATTATTTAGAAGGACATATTTCCGGCTCGATAAATATATCTTTGGGGCGTCTTCCTTATGTATGGCAACACGATCTATTTCCTGATGATAAGGTACTAATTCTGTCCAAGAATTGGTACCAAAGCAATAAAGCAGCAAGAATCCTCCGTAAGTATGGATTCCACAGTTTGTTCACAATGCAAGGTAACGTTTGGTCGGCACTATCATGTTTCCATAAAAAACCAGCAAAAGAAGGAGGATATTGTGGACACAGGTTCAATCATTAACATTGCATGTACTGGAGCCGGAGAGTATAAGACCGTAGTGGGATGCGAAGCAAGAATGCGGCAAGAATTCTGCTGAAGAACGGTTATACAGGGCTTGTTCACCTGCAAGGTGGCTTGAGCGCCTGGAGCGGTAAACTGAAACGCTGATAAGGAAGTTATCCCTTTATGACCTCACTATGTTCTGATCGTATAAAAATAACAACAGGAGGATGAAGGATCATGTTCCATTATACTGTTGAAACCACCAAGTCTCATCGGGCTAATAGATAATGACAAGTTAATATCTATCGCGTCCGATATCGAGAAGCGCCTTATCTCATGTGTAGTTAAAAGTCAGTAATATGATTTCTATTTTGTTATAATGCTCTGATTGAATGGAGTGGATTTCATATTAACTACTGTCCAGTACCCGTCGGTACTGGGCTTGTTTTATTTGGATGAGCTTAACGGATGGTTACCACATGTAAGCTGCTCGAAAGCGGGCGGTAATTGCATGCTGCGCATATATTGCTTGGATGGATGCCCTGATAGACTTGGTGTCAAAACATCCATCAGAGAAATTAGTACTTATGTACAAAATACGGGTTTTGTGAAGTAGTACCAAGTAAATAAATAAGACCAGCCTAATTCAAGCTGTTTCAATCCGTTTTTGCATCTGATTTGGCTCATTGTACTTATGTACTTTTAATGCTGATTTAATCCTCTTTCTCTTTACTTTACATAGATCATTTTGTAAATCGTTTTTTCTTTTATCGGCACAACACTTTTCATTTAGCTAGTACCGTCATTCAAATATTGTTAATGTTTATGACGGTCTTAATTAGGCTGTGCTTGATGATTATTAACTCGACCGCCTGAATCATCCCGTGAATCCCAGGTTATTCCTAATTCAGTCTTAATTATAATCCTGAATCTCAGTATCATAATTCGAGCTGATTTATTTAACTCTTCTCATATAGTTCTAAGTTAGTCCTGTTGCTAATCATTAGCCGTTTGTTACAATTTTCAATAAAATCCCCACCCCTGCCCTCATACTAATTAATTAACATATTATGTTATTTATATATCTACGCTATTTCAGAATTATTTATAGAATTCATCAGTCCACCCACAATACAAGATCCCTCAGCCAATGAGAAGGCGTTGCCATCTGATTTTCCAGAAAAATATTGTCAAATCCTTAATAATCATGTCATTATAAGTAGGTTCGTATTATAAATAACATTAAAGGGAGTGTGTTTTTGAGTCGGTTTAATCTAGTTCTCATCTTTGTTTTATCCATCATGATAGCTTTTCTCCTGGGAATCTATGTGGCCCCTAGCATTGACCCCCGTCTGAGCGGGCAGACCGTGGCAAGCAGTCCCATTGCGGCAGAAAACCCGCCGATCCCTACTGAGAGCCCCTCTGCTGCTGCAGTAGACGTCGCACCTGCACCTTCTCCATCCCTGGAACCCGTTGTCTTGGAAGATATGCCTTCGGACAATGATACGGGTACCATCAGTGATGACTCTGTCGGCTATGACGCTGAGGAGCTACCGGCAGACGTCCCATCCGGAGAAGGCATTGGAGAGCCCATTGATTTCAAGTACAGCATGAACTCAGCCGATGCTGTTAAGCTTACCTGGGAAGCCTACAACCTAACCGGAAAGACAATCAATTATTATACAGCTCATATCAGCACGTATAATCCGGTGGGCGATCCTTCGTATGATCAGTTGAGCGGTGAAAGCAACTTTCTTGTTAAATACGTGGGGCCGGTTGAGCCTGATGAAACTTTATTTATTTATAGTGACTTTACATACCAGAATACACTGGACCGGATTATCATTGACCAGCTTACTCTTCAATATGATGACGGTACTATAGAAACCTTCGACTATGGTTACGAAACCACCGAAGAACGCGGCTTTTAATCGGAAGATTCAATTGGAGCGCAACGTCAATGGGTTCTATCCGATTTCTTTTAGGTTCGTCCAGAAGCCTGGAGGGATTTTGATTCGATCTGTAAAATGAGCGTTTTATGGCAACCAATTTCAAGAGACAATATCCAATTGCAAAAGGTCCACGGAGCCCGTGGACCTTTTCTTCTTCTGATTATCGACTAGCCGTCGAGCAGCGTCATCTGTTCTTTCATATAACGCATGCCGTGAACGACATTCTTGGGGCTGACCTGATCGATTCGTTCGAGGTCCTCCTTCATGAGAAGGATATCAGCCGCGGCCGCATTTTCCTCCAGGTACTTAATACGTTTCGTACCCGGGATAGGCAGCGCCCCGTTGGCAATCGTCCAGGCAATGGCCAATTGGGATGGTGTACAATTCTGCTCCATCGCGATCTCCTTAATCTTGTCGACAACCTCAATGTTCTTCCGGAAGTTATCTCCTTGGAACCGCGGCATCCATCTGCGAAGATCATCGGCGGGCAGATCCTCGAAAGTGCGAAGCTCGCCGGAGATAAAGCCCCTGCTTAGTGGACTGTAGGCCACATGGGTAATCCCCAGCTCTCTTACGGTAGGGAGTATCTCCTCTTCGATGTCACGGCTCCAGAGCGAATACTCACTCTCTAGCACGGAGATCGGATACACGGCATGAGCGCGGCGAATGGTGGGAGCGGAAGCCTCGGACAGGCCGAGCGCCCGAACTTTGCCTGCCTTGACCAAGTCTGCCATCGCTCCGACCGTCTCCTCTATGGGGATTTGCGGATCGACGCGGTGTTGGTAGTATAGATCGATGTAATCCGTATTTAAACGGCGAAGGCTATCCTCCACTACCTTCTTGACGTAATCAGGATGGCCGCTGATGCTCTCATAATTTGGGGTGTACGAGAATTTGGTGGCGATAATGGCTTGCTCGCGGCGCCCTTGAAGAGCACGGCCAAGCAGCTTTTCGTTATGCCCGTTCCCGTACACGTCCGCGGTATCGAACATCGTGACGCCTATGTCCAAAGCGCGATGGATCGTTTGGATCGACTGTTCGTCGTTAGTCTCCCCGTAAATGCCTGGAGACATTCCCATAATTCCCAGTCCGATCGAAGAGACGAGGATATTGCTATTGCCCAAAATTCTTTGCTGCATTTGTTAATCCCTCATTCTATGTTTGTTGTCGCTCTGACTCCTCCATCTTGATTAACAACTGGCTCTCGGAAGGGATTCTCCCTTTCTCGATATCTTCGTATATCGACAGTTTGTTATTGACGGCGTCGAGCGCTTCGGCTAATTCGTTCTGGCGGCGAAATAAATCTTCCTTGTACTGGTTCAAGATCGCTTTGCGCTGTGGAATCGTGGAATCACCACCCAGCGCAAGATCCACCATCTCCTTCAGTAACGACAGCTTCATCCCTGTCGCCCGGAAACATGTCATCAGCCGGATCCAATCTAGGTGGTCTTGTTCGAACAGTCGATTCCCGTTCTTATCTCTCTTAATGTAAGGGAGCAATCCCTCCTTCTCGTAAAAACGAATCGTATGAGCTGGGCAACCAAGCCGCTCTGAAGCTTCTTTGATCGTAAATGCCATTGGCCTGATCGCTCCTTGTCGGTTATTTTCAGGGCAGAATCAGCTGGTTCTTCCTCATCCTAAACCTTAAAGTACACTTTAAGGCAAGCGCTATTTTAGGAGAATAAACTGCCGATTGATTGTTATATTCTTATGTTTCGGGATTTTCCTTCACAGGATTAAGTATCCCGTAATAAACAATATCCTCATATGAATCGTTCTTGTAAATATGATCTTTCAATGTGCCTTCATAGCTCATTCCGCACTTTTCCATGATTTTACCGGATGCCGGATTAGATGCGAAATGACGTGCGTATACCCGGTGGTAGTTCTTTTCGGTGAAAACAAATTCAATAACTGCTCGGGCTGATTCGGTTCCATAACCTTGACCCCAATGGGCTTCCCCTATCCAATAAGCGATCTCACCGTTATGATATGGCTGATGGTTGGAAATGCCGACTGCTCCATACAATTTGCCTGTGTTCCTATCTGTGATTGCGAATTCATACATCCGGCCTTGGTCAAAATTCTGCTCATGATTGGCCATCCAGGACACAGCGCATTCTAGTGGATACGGATACGGCAAGGTCAATGTACTCCGGTAGATATTGTAATTGTTACAATAGTCTCTAACTTCCTCCGCATCCACTGGCTTAAATAGGCGCAGAAGTAATCTGTCCGTTTCAAGGGTCCGGTCTGTACGGTTATATTTCATCTGACTTCTCCTACTCTCTATATCATAAAATGAACAGCTATGAAATTCTTGTATATTGGAATCCCTCAATCTACATAACTATTCTCAAAAATATCCATAAAAGCGGTCACCCGTTGCGATTGCGCTATTGCATCCGCATCTTCCGTCTCCGTCAATTGCCATCCGTATGTACCATACTGCTGATAGTTCTCCATAGACAAAGGACGCAGCTCAAACTCTTTACGGATAGCTTCAATACCTGCAGCATAATCAATCTTCATCCGGGCGAACGCCTGTTCCGGGTCCTTAAAAACTGCATACCCTTTGCGGTCTGCCCCAATGTGATATGCCGGATCATCTCCCCACTGCGTAATGTCTACAGAGCCTTTGATTCCAGGAGCACCAATCACATACTCTCTAACATACTTATTCATGTTACCGGACTGAGAATGGTTCGAATACACCCACAGTGCAGCCAATATCACGAATGACAGCAAAGCCAAACAGCCAATAACCTTAGATTTGTTCATAGATTTCATGAGGCTTATCCTTCCCTTAGATGGATGCAACAAAAAAGCGGATGCACCAGGACCGTGAATTCAGCCTTTGATTGCCGCTTTTGGGAGAAACGAATCAAAAGATCCATATCATTTAAACAGGCCAAGAATCAGAGACGATTCCCAGCCTGCCTTTTTGCCAGCTATACTATAATACTATACCTTATGCCGCACGGGTCAGCTTACGGACAACCTCCTGGCTGTACTTGCGCTTGGTGATGAAGTAAAAGCTGAGCTGGAATACGAAATAGATCGCGACCACAATCGTTGTATTCTTCATGAATTCCCCAATGATGTCGGACCCGCTCATGACGTGGGTGATCAGATAGATGAAGCAGTAGCCGAAGATGCTGCCCAGCAGCAGCGGAACAAAGAAGGTGATGAGCAGCTCTGCCGATACTACCGACCTTATCTCCTTATCACTGATGCCAATCTTATACAGCTTGCGAAAAAAGACGGTGGCGTTCCCGATTTCGGTATATTGCTTGAAATATAGCACCATTCCGCCTGCTACAAAGAACAGTACGCCGATCAGCGAGGTGACGAACACGAAGAGTGAATAGTTCTTCTTCAGCTCCTTGTAGGCATCCACTTTGGAGGCTACCGCAAACATTTGCCCGCTTCCATCCTTATCCGTAGCATTCAGCGTATCCTTGAGCTTCTGGACAACCCCTTCTGTCCCTTTCCAGGCTGTAAAATCAATTCCGTAGTGGGTACCTATTGCATTCGGGCTTACCTTAGACTCCATATTCTTGTAATCCTCATTGCTTACTACGATCCCTGAGCTAGTTGGATAAGAGCTCGCTGTGGCAAACCAATCCCCGTGATAGGATGATTTCACCTTGTAATTGAAGGTTTGCGTGCCATCCGTGAATTGAATGGCCTCCCCTTCGCCAATGCCATGGGTGCCCGGCTCCCAGGCTGTAACAATATTAAGAACTTCTCCGGCGCCGACCGTTACCTTCTCCCCGGTCAGAGAGTTGTACATGTCCTGCGACACAATCGGCTTCGTCTTCAGGACATCGTATTTATCTCCTTCCAGATTCATTTTGAGGTTCAGGAAGCTGGTTTCCTGGATCGACTTCAGCGGCTCGGAGGACTGCTTCAGCACCTGCTCTAATTGTCCGCTCTCCAGCACATGCACGCCGGCTACCGAGATATACTCGATATCATACTTATTTCGTTCCGCGATGCTCTCCGACAACTGCAGCAGCGAGAATGGCGAAGCAACGAGAAAGATAGTCATCCCGCTGAGAATGCTCAGAATGAACATAATCCGCTTGTTCTGGTTGAATTTGTGATTGATTTCGGTGATGGACAGGATATGCCGGTAATAGAATTTCTTATTCTTCAGGAAGCTGATCAATGTGTTCCCAAGATGGGAGATGACCATGTAGATCCCGATGAAGCTAAGCAGGATATAGGTAATGATCATGAAGGGATTCGTATTCAGACTTTCGTGATTGGAGATGACCACCAGGAAGATGATCGAGGCCACAACCAGCCCCACTCCCACCAGCCCAAGCCGGGTGTCACTTTTCTTCGCCTGGTTATCCTGCTTGCGGGAATCCTTCATCAGGTCTGCGATGTCCAGTTTACCGACCTTAACACTTGAAATCATCTGTGAGGCGGCAAAAATCACGGTAAATACAACCGCAGTAACGATGAAGCTCGCCGCGCTGAGTGAGTAGGACACCCCTTGCAGATCCAGCAGATCAATCGCCACATTCTGGAACAGCCGTGAAAAGATCGCGCCCGTGATAATCCCGGCAATGAGCGAGGATACACTGATAATCAGATTCTCCAGCAGGATAATCTTCTGCAGATCGTTCTTGTGCATCCCAAGCGACATAAAGATGGCGAATTCCTTGCTTCTCGACTTGATGAACGAGGAATGCGCATAGTTGATGAAGAACACCGAGAACAGGGTCAGTGCAGCCAGACTCAGCATCAGCACAATCTGGATCACATCCTCTGTCGCCCCTTCCCGGATGCTGTTATTGAACAGCAAGGCGGCATAGAGGAAAAAGATCGTAATCGCAAAGGCGCTGCAAATGAAATAGGAGAAGAAATTCCGCACATTGCGTTTGAAGTTCTTAATCGTGACATCTCTAAAGGTCATTTCGTTCCCCTCCGATGATCGCCAGGCAGTCGAGGATTTGATCAAAAAACTCCTTGCGGACCCCGCTGCTGACAATCTCCATGCTGATGGCACCGTCCTTGATGAAGATGATCTTTTTGCAGAAGCTCGCGGCGAAAGCGTCATGCGTCACCATCAGGATAGTGCTCTCACGTTCCTGGTTCATCTTCTCGATACATTTCATCACTGCATTGGAGGACTTGGAATCCAGGTTGCCTGTAGGCTCATCGGCGAAAATAATATCCGGATCATTCACAAGCGCCCGGCTGACCGCCACCCGCTGCTGCTGGCCGCCCGATATGTTGTAGGGATATTTGCCGGCAATTTCTTCAATGCCCAGCAGCTTCATAATCTCTTCACTTTTGGCTTCCATTTGCGCTTGGTCCCGCTTATCAAGGATCATGGGCAGCATGACGTTCTCCTTCAGTGTCAGACTGTCCATCAGATTGAATTCCTGGAAGACAAAGCCGAGATGCTGTCTGCGGAAGAGCGCCATTTCATTCTTATCCAAGGAGGTGATATTCTTGCCCCCGATGTAAACCTCGCCGTAGCTCGGCTTACCGATGCCGCTCAGGATATTCAGCAATGTGGTTTTGCCGCTGCCTGAGGGGCCCATGATGCCGATAAATTCCCCCTTCTCTACGTTAAAGCTGACGGAATCCAGTGCCACTGTGGAATTCTCACCGTTCTGCACACCATAAACTTTCTTAACCTCTTTGACTTCCAGTACTACGCTCACAGTTTCATCTCCCGTTTGTCGTATATTTATCCTCAATTACAACTTATAACTTCATTGTAGTAGACACTGGATTCCATATCCATCCATTTACATTACGTTATCTTTCATTTTTGAAAGGTAAGAAATCTGCACCTCTGTACCTTGATTGACTTCCGAGGTAATCGTGAGGCGGTGGCCCAGCTTCCGGGCAATTTCTGAGCAGACATAGAGGCCGATGCCTGTCGCCTGGTGATGGGTACGTCCGTTTTTTCCGGTGAAAAAGGGCTGGAAGACCCGCTGCAAATCGACGGGCTCAATGCCGATCCCCTCATCCCGGATGGATAACACCACCTTGTCGCCACGCTGCTCAATGTGGAAGTGGATGGATTTCGCCACTTCGCCCGAGTCAGAGTATTTAATTGCATTGGAGATGATCTGATCCAGCATCGCGGTATTCCATTTGCTGTCCGTCATGACCGTGATGCGCTCGTCCTTACATTCGATGACCGGGTAGACATTATTATAGATATATTGATTCCGCTTGCTGTTAATCAGGCTTCTGAGTGATTCCAGCAGGTTGATAGGCTCCGGATTATAGTCCCGGGTGAAATGCTCCAGGCGGAAGAACTTCAGCATCTGGTTCAGCATGCTAAGGAGCTTATCCTTCTCTTCTTCCACATGCTGCAGAGCCAGGGCATGGCCCGTTGGATTCAGCTTGTAGTTCTGCAGAATGAGGTCGATGACTGACAAGGGCGTTTTGAGATTATGTATCCACTGCGAGATGAACTTATGGGTGTTGTCGGCCTGGGCTTTGACCTCGTAGATCTGGTCCTGATAGCTATGGTGTATCCGGTGAATGAGCTGAATGACGGCTTGCTGCTCGTACGAAAAGCCCTTTTCCTCAATCTCGATATTCTCGGATAACCGCTGTATTTCCCGGTGGGTGGAGACGTATTTGATCAAACGGAAGCACATAAATATGATAAATACGTAAAAATAGATGCTAAGCAGGTACATGAGCTGGATATTGCTGCTGATAAAGAAATTACAGTATACGCTCACCAGGATATGACTTAAAAAATAGACAAGGGTAAACGCCAGATGATCGCGCATGAACCCCCGAAACAGCTTAATGCTCACTGGCGGGTCCCTCCGATCATAGCCGAATCAAAAATGTAACCCACGCCTCTTTTGACTTTGATTACATCCTGAAAGCCGAGACTGGCCAGCTTGCTTTTGACCCGGGTGACATTGACCGTCAGCGTATTATCCACGACGAAATGCACATCATCCCACAGCTCTCCCAGCAGTTCTTCCCTGGTGACAATGGTATCCTTATTCTCCATCAGCTTCTTCAGCAGCTTGTATTCATTCTTGCTGAGCTCTTCAACGGCTCCCTTGCAGGAAATGCTGAAATTACGGTCATCCAGATGAATCGGCAACGGCTCTTTCTCCAGTTCCGGCTTGCCTGCATACTCCCCGTAATTCCGGCGCATGATCGCCATAATCTTAGCCAGCAGCACCTGAATATTCAGCGGCTTCACGATATAATCATCCGCTCCCAGCTCCATGCTGAGCACCTGGCTGGATTCCTCATCCCTTGCTGAGATCACAATAATCGGCACCGTTGTTTTCCTTCTGAATACCCGGCAATAATAGAACCCGTCATAATAAGGCAAATTCAGGTCAAGCAGCACAAGCTGCGGCGCTTCCTGCTCGAAGATCTTCTCCACCTGCAGGAAATCCGCAACCTCCACCACTTCATAGCTGTATTTGCGCAGGATATCGGTCATCAGGGTTCTGATTTTGATATCATCCTCGACGATCATGATCTTGAACAATTGGCTCACCTCTTAGCAGCCCGGGCAAGTCCTGAGACTCTCGCTGTTATGAAGCCTCCGCCAGCTTGTTATCGATAAACCCGATAATTGTAGCAATGCTCGCGAAGTGTTCATGAATCAGTTCCTCGGGCAGAATAATAATCTTGAATTCCTGCTCCAATCTGGCAACCAGATCCAGGAGACCCAGGGAGGTCAGTAATCTGGACTCGAAAATATCGGTATCCAGGTGCAGCTCCCCTGCCGGAATACGGGTCAAACCCGCTACGATCATTGTAACTTGTTCTGTGATTTTCATATACTATTTTCTCCATTCCTGGTGGATTTGTAGTAGGGATCAAAAACATGGGCAATCGCCCGGATAAAGTACGTACCGGTAAGGGTTACTGTAATTCGCGGAGAGTCCACACCCAGCAGCAGGCCATCCTTCTCCATGCCTCTAAGCACGCTCAGCTCCTCCTGAAAATAAGAGTCAAAATCGATACCAAAGCACTCCTGAAGCATTGGCTTGTCAATAGGGTTACCGCCCAGCAGCTGCTTCAGGATGATATCCTCACGAATGGCATCTTCGATGGACAATAGATGGGTTTTGCCGGTCTCAATTGGGAATTTCCTCAAATCAAGTGCGGCACGGTACCGATCCATCGCCGGGACATTCTTATAATAGAGACTGCCAATCTTACTAACGGCCGACTTGCCCAGACCCAGCAGATGCTGGCTGCTTCTTTCGGAGGAGCCCATGAAATCACGAACCACATGCGTTCCGGGATGCTTCTCCCGCCCGTTGTTGCGGATAAAGGTATCACTGCCCATCTCAGTGTAGTCCTGGGATAAAACCTGGCGGGCCAGCTCGAACAGGCGGGACACCATGTAATTATTGGGCAGGCTGAGATGCGGGATTTTGCGCTGCAGCGGATAAATGGCCGGGTAATGGGCATAGGGAAAAGCCACGATTTTATCTGGGGCAATCCGCACGATCTCCTGCAAGGTACGCTCGAATTCTCCGAGTCCCTGAAAGGGCAGGCCATAACATAAATCCACATTGACGGTGAAGCCCATGCTCCGGGCAAGGCCGATAATCTCCCGCGTATCCTCAAGATCGCATTCCCGGTGAATTGCATTCAGAACCCGGGCATCAAAGTCCTGAATGCCAAAGCTGATATAGTTAAAACCCAGTGCCTTCAGCAGCCGCAGCTTGCCTTCGGTAACAATCTGCTTGTCCGGGTAAGCCTCCAGCTTGATTCTGGCGTTATCTTCAAAGTCCACATACTGGGCAATAATTCCGTACAGCCGCTCGATCTGCCGTTCATTCAAATATGCCGGGGTCCCCCCACCCCAGTGCAGATTACCGGACTTCAGCTTCCGGGCACGGCCGGAGAGCTTGAGTGCCAGCTCCTGCTCCAGCACATCGATATATTGATCCTTGTCTTCATCCTTGCCGCTCAGCACCCGGTCACAGCAGCAGTAATAGCAGATCGACTTGCAGAACGGAACATGCACATAAACCTGTGCTTCTTCGATTTCCTTAAGCTCCTGAGCTATAGCAGATTCATCCGCAGGCTGGCGCCAGTGGCTGTCCACCGGATAGCTTAAATACATGGGAAGGTTATATTCGTTGTACTTTTGCGATAAATAATGCAGCTGATTCTGAATGGTCTGATTCATTGCCAAGCTCCCTCCTTGCCCCGGCTTGCCGGGCGGCACATCATCTCCATGACTTCCTGCTCCTTGTGTACAATGTCTTCCAGTAAGCGGCTATGAACAGTTCTCCAAGTGTCCGGCAGCGCAATGCCTTTGCTGCACCTGATCAGGTCACTGCGGATGTCCATCCATGCACCGGTAATTTCTCCGAGCCTGGCCGCAGCCGCTTGCCGTTCGGTAAGAAGACGCTCCAGCCGGTACTTTTCAGCCCGCTTAGAATCAATGATGGCGTTCAGGCCAGCAATCTGGCGGTTGACGTGCTGCTCTGTATAACTCCAGTGCTGTGAAGTATAGTGATCTTTGAAGGCGGACAACGTCAGCAGGCTCTGCGTAATGGCGTCCCGCTGTGTGCGGTACAGGCAATTAAGTCGATTAACATCTGGCAGCAGTTCATAGGTGTACGGCTGCTGGACACGCGGGAATTCCATCAAGGTGTACGTCTGCGCAGATGACATTAGATGCTGGCGGTACCCCTGATAACTGTTCAGCAGATCCTCTGCTGCCAGAGTCCGTTCCCTGTAGTTCAGCGCATCCTTATGGCTGTGCTCCAGCACAATAAACTGATCCTGCGCCTCACTATAACCGTAGACCAGCAGCGTGTGGGCAAGATGTTTCTTCATATAAGCGTCTCTACGGGCCGGTTCATAGAAGCTGTCCACCCAGAGAATGAACAGGCTTTGCCGGGCCAGCCCAGGGATAAGCCTCTCCTTCAGCCCATTCCCGCCCTGCGGGGACTCATACCGGGCCGTAAGGTGCAGCTGCTCCAGAATAGCTTCCGGGGGCGCGGATTCCATGCAGGCAGCAGAGAGGTACGGCTCTGCCTGTGCAGAATCAAGAATATACACAAACATATCGCTGCTCAGAAACGTGTTGATATTCCGGCCAAAGACATTCAGTACAGGAAATAGTGAGTTATATAAGCAGCTTTTGTAATAGAGATCGTTAAACGGCTGCGGCTGTGTGAAATAACGGGACAAGCTCGGCTCCGTTATGATCTTTAGCGGGAGGCTGGAGGCAGCTGCGACTTCCCCGCAGTGAACCTGAACCGGCGGGATACAGGCCGCACTTACCCGCGGAGTAACTCCCGCTTCCACAAGCCCGGCCTGCGCCCTAATGGTAGAGGCGCTCAGCAGCTCTTCGTAAGAAAGGGGAATGCCCCTGCGGGCAAGCTCACTCTGCAGCGTAACCGCCTCAATCGAGCTTCCGCCAATTTCGGAAAAGTCATGGTCCGCTCCGATGGGTTCAAGCTCCAGGACAGCCTGCCATGCCTGGCAAATGGACTGCTGCAACGGAGTGGTGCAGGGTGAGAAATCACTATCCGTAAGCATGTTGTGCAGAGAAACCTCAGGCAGCTGCTTTTTGTCCACCTTGCCGTTGGCATTCAGCGGGAACTGCTCCAGCCGGACGAACACGGACGGGAGCATATAAGCAGGCAGGCGCGCAGCCAGGTACTGCTTAAGTGCAGCGCCGGAGACGGCTTGAGCGGCAGTCAGATAGGCACAGAGGTATTTATCCCCTGAACTGTGGCTCCTGGCCATAACGGCAACATCCCGGATGCCCGGATATTCCAGCAGCAGCTTCTCCACTTCCTTCGTCTCGATGCGGAAGCCGCGGATCTTGACCTGATCATCGCGGCGGCCGAGGAATTCGATAGTTCCGTCCTCCCGCATCCGGCCCAGGTCGCCAGTCCTGTACATCCGGTCTGCCTCAGATTCGCGGAAGGGGTCCGGCATGAAGGCTTGTGCCGTCTTCACCGGGTCCTTGATGTAGCCGCGCGCTACCCCGATACCGCCGATATACAGCTCACCTGTCTCTCCCGCCGTAACCGGCTGCAGGTCTTCGTCAAGAATGTACCAATAATTCTGTTCAACCGGTAGCCCGTAGGGAATGCTTGTCCAGTCCTCCCGGACCTCCGTAACCGGATAATAGATGGACCAGACCGCAGCCTCCGTAGCCCCGCCGAGAGCAGTCAGCTTCGCCCGGGGGAAATAGCGGGAGTAGTTCCTCGCCAGCTCCAGGGGAACCCAGTCTCCGCTCAGGAAGATGTGCCTCAATTCCAATTGGGCGAAATCAGGGATACACTCCGCCAAGTGCCGGACCAGAACATGCAGTGTGGTCGGGACGGAATTCCAGAAGGTGATCCTCTGCTCCAGCAGCAGCCGTGTTAAGCTGTCAGGATCAGTAATCTGCGGCTCCGGACACAGGACGATCGTGCCTCCGGCGGCCAGCAGGCCGAAGATATCATACACAGATAGATCAAAGCACACCGAGGTTACGAACAAGCCTCTATCACGGCTGCCCATATCCAGCTCGCGGTTCACCCAGGAGATTAAATTCACGGCGGAACGGTGCTCGATCATTACGCCTTTGGGCGTGCCGGTAGAGCCGGAGGTGTACATGATATAGGCCAAAGCACTGCCGTCAATGGAAAGATCCGGGTTGTCTGACGGATAGCCGGATGCTGAGGAAGCAGCGGTTGCGCCAGCTTCGGCAGACCCTAGGCGGATCTGAACCAGCACATCGAGCGGTTCATCGTCTTCACAGATCGCAGCAGAGGCCCCGGAATGCTGCAGAATATAGTTCTTGCGGCTGGCCGGATAGCCGGGCTCCACCGGGACGTAGGCCGCGCCGCTTTTTAACACGGCAAGCAGGGCAATAACCAGATTCATATTGCGCTTCACACTTACGCCTACATGATCATTCGGACGAACGCCCCGGGCAATCAGCTCATGCGCCAGGCAATTGGCACGCAGGTTCAGCTGCTGGTAGCTTATTGACTGTCCGGCAAAAACAATGGCCGTATGCTCCGGATGCAGGGCTGCCCGGACTTCGAACCCTCCATGAAGCGTGGCAGCAGCAGAAAGGGACTGCTTGGAATTGGAATGAAAGTTGGCCAAAGGTCTCACCTCCCCGGAAGGCTGTCCAGCGAATGTTCCCTGCCCAGCTCAGCGGTCAGCGCTGTCAGCTCGCCCAGCGTCTCACAGCTGAGCAGCTCATCTACATGCTCTTCCAGGTTCACGTCAAGCCTGCTCTCCACCATCGCGATAATCTCTACAATCATCACCGAGGTAATGGCCAGATCACCCTCAACCGACAAGCCGGGATGCAGCTCCTCCTTGTCGAAGTAGCATACGCTGGCGATAATCTCATACAGCTTGTCCTGCATCTGCACAGTCTTCTCTCCCCTCATCTTCCTTCAGAGCCGCTTGCGGAATTCATGCTTCAATTGCTGCCGGTCAACCTTGCCGCTCCCCCCTGTAGGGAACCTGTCAAAGACATGCACCATATCGGGAATCATATACCGGGGCAGCAGCTTGCCGACAGCCTGCTTCAGCCCAAGCACGGTGAAGCTGCCAGCTTCATGCACAATCACGGCAGCGCAGATCAGCGGATAGCCTTCACCATCCTGGATATCCACGACCGCGGCATCCAGAATATTCTCCATGTCATGCAGCACGCGTTCAATCTCCGGAAGCTCAATGCGAAAGCCAGAACGCTTAATCAAGGCGTCTTTACGGCCAATCAGGACGAGCGCTCCGTCTTCGTTAACCATAGCCATGTCCCCGGTACAGTAGAGCTTGTCTCCAAGACCCCAATTCGGCGGTATGCTGCGGAAGCTCTGCTCTGTAAGCAGAGGGTTGCGGTAATAGCCCTTCATGACTATTGAGCCTCTTACACAGAGTTCACCCTCTTCACCGGCACCGGCAATGCGTCCGTCAGCGGTTACCACGACAACTCCGGTATTTCCGCAGGGATACCCGATCGGTACGGGAGTGTCGCGTATACCGTCTTGCTCACTCAGCGGATAATAGGTACAGACGTTGGTTTCAATCAGCCCGTACAGATTGTAGAAATCCGCCTCTGGCAGCAGCTCCATCACCTGGTGCAGCAGCTTCGGCTGCAGAACCTCGCCCGCAAACAGCACGCCCCGCAGCGAAGGCAGCCCGCCTGCCGGCAACCGGCCGTATTGGACCACGGCAGCCCAGAGTGAGGGCACGGAATAGACCCAACTAATTTCCCCCTGTTCGATGGCCGTGGTAAAACGCGCCGGATGCTGAATGACTTCAGCCGACAGGAGGACGAGCGTTGCCCCCACGGCAATCGGCACGAAAATATCAAACACCGAAAGGTCAAAATGAAAAGGTGCGATGGCCGCGAAGCGTTCATGTCCTTCCGGTTTGAAGTAACCGCAGCACCAGTCAATGAAGGTTCTGGCATTCAGGTGGGTAATCATCACGCCTTTGGGTACTCCTGTGGAGCCTGAAGTGTACAGAATATAAGCCAGATCCTCGCTGATCGGCTGTCTTCTGCCCTTGTACAAATGGCGCAGGGGCTGATCCGGCGCAGCTTGAACGATCATGCCGAAATCTGCGTCGTCCAGTTCGGCGCCCCCCTCCACCAGCAGTATATGAAGTAACCTCAGCCGCTCCAATTGCTCCGGATTCGCACCTTGCAGCAGCTTCAGCAGATTCGCACCATCAGTAACCAGAAACCGCGTCCCGCTCTGCTCCAGAATGGTCAACATTCTGTGTACAGGAGAGTAGCTCGTGTCCAGCGGGATGTACGCCCCTGCGGTGAACAGCACGCCGAACATGGCGCATACCGCCTGCGGGGACTTGTCCAGACAGATTGCAGCGGTCTCCCCCGGCTCCATGCCGGTATCGATCAGTGCATCGGAGATTTGAATACTGCGCCGAAGCAGCTCACCGTAGCTTAGCTCCCTGCCTTCAAAGCGCAGCGCAGTCTGGTCCGGGCAGCGCTCAGCGCTGCGGAGCAGGTAATGCTGCAGCAGAAAATCACTCATACCCTTCCCCCAGACCTTCCAGCATAATTTTCTTCTGCATCTCGCTCGTTCCCGAGTACAGCTTGGAAGCAAGGGAATCCCGCATCTGTTTCTCCGGCGGGCTCTCCTTCACATAGCCGTAAGCTCCCCAGATTTGCACTGCCGCAAGGCTGTTCTGCACCTTGGATTCGGAGGTATGCAGCTTCAGCATGGAGGCGCTGTGCATTCCGCAGCGCCCCTGGTCAAAGTCCTCGCACACCTTATACAGCATCAGCGTGCTTGTTTCCAGCCGGATTCTCATCTGGACCAGCTTGTCATAGACCCCTTCGAAGGAGCGGATAGCCTGTCCGAATTGCTTCCTCTGGCCCGCATACTGATAGGTCTGTTCATACTGCTGTTCCATAGCTCCGACATGATAAGCACTGACTATAATCCGCTCCCACAGCATCGCCTTGAAAAAAATACCCATCCCCTGCCGTTCCCGTCCCAGCAGCCTGTGGGCCGGAATGCGGGTGTGGTTCAGCAGAACCTCACTCATCGGGCTGGTCCGCAGGCCCATCTTCTCAAAGACCTGTCCAATCTCGTATTCCTGCTGCCGCGCTTCCAGAATAAAGGCCGACACATCCAGCATGGGCAGGCCTCCCGCATGCTTGCCGTACACCAGCAGGATGTCGGACTCCGGGGCGAGTGTAGCAAAGGTTTTGATGCCGTTCAGGATATAACCTTCCGGTTCCTTCTCGACAGAGGTGGTCATGGCGGAAGAATCAGAGCCCGCCCCAGGTTCCGTAATTACACTGCTGCCGATGAATCTTCCATCAATGAGCGGTGCCAGATACCCGGCCTGCTGCTCCTCACTACCATATACCCATAGCGGCACTTGGGCCGCTGACATTTGAGCGCATACCGAGAAGACCAGGCCTTCATCCTGACAGCGGCGCGCCAGCGAACGGATCGCCAGCGCCGTGGTCAGCATTCCCTGCTCCGCTCCTCCATACGCTGCCGGAAAGGGAAGCCCGAGCAAGCCGGTACCGGCTAATCGGGACCACTTATCCCTGCGGAAGGTGCCGCTCTCGTCATCCGCATACACTCCGTCATTCAAATACCGCTCACAACATTCCTCCATTAAGCCGCAGATCTGCAGCTGCTCCACGGTATAGCTGAAATCCACAATAAGCGCCCCTCGACCTGTGATTTATTGAAATATAAGAATTTGAGCTAAAACCTCACTTAGCGGGGTTATCTTGTAGCTCCCCGGCCATGCCTCTGACGATCGTGTCATTGAGCAAAAACTGGCTTTCCGCCGGAATACCCTCTACGGCCCATCTTCGGAGGATGTTCTTCTGCACCTTTCCGGATTCCAGCACCGGCAGCTGGGAGACGAGATGCACCCGGTCCGGAACCTTATAGTTGGCGATTTTGCCGCGGCAATAGGCTTTGACCTCACCTTCGGTAAGCAGAACTCCGGGCCTTGGGATCACAAAAGCAGCCAGGGCCTCACCCAGAATCTCATCCGGCTCTCCGACAACTGATACATCCTCAACCTTGTCCATGTTCAGCACACATTCTTCAATATCTACCGGGTAGACATTGAAGCCGCCGCGGATGACCATATCCTTGATGCGGCCGGCAATGCAAATATTGACGCCGTCCTTGTAATAACAGGCCAAATCCCCGGTGTACAGCCAGCCTTCCTTGTCAATCACCTCGCGCGTCTTGGCTTCGTTGTTGTAATAGCCCTTCATCAGATACCCTCTGATCGCCAGCTCCCCGATCTCGCCCTTCGGCAGCTCCTTGCGGTCCCGGTCTACAATCTTGACCTCGAAGCCTTCAATCGGCCTGCCGACGGTGTTCAGCCGGACCTCCGGCGGATCATCCAGCCGGGTCATTGTGACCAGACCCGTAGCCTCAATAATGCCGTAGGCGTTAATCAGCGTGCAGCGGGTCGTTTCCTCGATGGAGCGGGCTAAATACGGGGTACAGAGGGAACCGGAGACCACGACCTTGCGCAGCTCCCTGAACAGCCCGGGCTTGCAGTAAGGCATGGCCAGGATCAGGCTCCACATCGTCGGCTGGGTGTGAAAGAGGTTGATCCCGTTTTTGGCGACATGGGTCAGAATATCATTCGGATTGAAGTTTGCGATCCATTTCATCGTGATACAGGAGACAAAGTAGACGAGCACGGCATTGAAGCCCTGCGCAGCATAGAGAGGAGCAATCGAGAAGCCGATATCATCGTGTATATCCAGCAGCTGTCCGCCATAGTAGGAGGTGGCCACCAGATTGCGGTGCGTGATCATCACGCCTTTGGGGTGGCCGGTGGTTCCGGAGGTGTAGCCGAGAATCGCAATATCCTCAGGATCAATAGGCTCGAGCTGTCTGTCCTGAAAAGGGACTGTGAGCGGCTTCAGCAACCCGGCAAAAGACAGGCTGCCCTCCGCAGGCTCATCGCCGAGCACGATATAATTGCGGATCGCCGGCAGTTCGGGCCGAAGCTCGGAGAGAATTTCCTCATAGTTAAAAATGCCCAGCCGGTCCTGGTATATGATTGTCTCCGCATCGGAATTGTCCAGAATCCGCCGGATTTCATCCGGTTCGTACCGTGTGCTGACGGGAACAATCCACGCGCCGATTTTGAACAGGGCGAAGTAGACGTACAGATATTCAAGACTGTTCTGCAGCAGCACGGCCACCTTGTCGTTCTTCTTGATCCCGAGGTCCAGCAAATTACCGGCAATGGTGAGGGAATAGTCATACAGCTGCGCGAAGGTGACAGACTCCTGCTCGAACACCACCGCAGGCTTGTCCGGGAAATCTCTTTGTAATGTATCCAGCACGCAGTCAATGGTCAAACGTTCATATTGGATCATCAGTGTGCCCTAGTCTCCTTTGTTAGCCCAAATAGGATAAATCAAAGCCTTCGAAATGCTGCGCGGCCTCTTCCTCATTGAGAATGGCGCCGATACAGCCCGGCAGCCTGCGGGGGCGCTGCATGGCCGTCATAATATACTGGATATAATTGAAGTTGTTCGAGAACGAACGGATGCCGATGGCCTGCATGATGATCCCGATGAACGCGCCGGGAGCCAGATTGGTGTTCATCATTTTGTCCGCAAAATCCGGAAACAGCACCGCCTTCAGCTTCTCCACGCATACGAACAGAAACTTCTGCATACGGATGAAGATATAATCCTTTTCCTTCTGGTAGATTTCGTCTGTATGGACCAGCTCCCCATCGAGATAAAACTCCGCCAGAATCGGAGATTTCAGCTTCATATAACCTTCCTGGTCGAAGGTAATATGATTGAACACATCGTACAGGACAACCGTATACTTGATATCCTCCTTACCGCTGAACGCCTGGAGCCCGGTCAAATACAGATTGCCTTCAGCGGCGTAAATGTCCACGATATCTTCCTCATAAAATAAAGCGCCGGGGCCGGTGTCCCCATGCTGCTTGTGCATGAAATAGGAGCTGTAAATCCCGCTCATAATCTCAAAAATATGAAAACATTTAAACCGGTCAAAGCGGAGCCGGGCAGCGAGTTTTTTGTCAAACCACTGACCCTCCAGCTCCTCCTTCAGCTTCTGCTCCAAATAATCCCTGGAACAGAGCACACCCTTGCCGCCGTTAAAAAGATCATCCACCGCCGCTTCCAGAATCAGGCCGTCCGGGCTGACGGTAAGATGAACCATGAAGGACAGGGAGACATCCTGCTTGCGCATGCGGGTGATATCCCGCTGCCAGCCGATAATGTGCAGATTCCCTTCACCATCCGTCTGCAGATTGGTGCCACGCGCCCTGATCATGGGCACAAGCTTATCCGTGCAGGAATAGTTGCCGTAGGCGACCTTTTTGCGGATGATTTCTTTGTCTAGGGGTTCTCTTACAATCAGCCTGGGAACGGGGAAACTCGTGGCCGTCATAGTCTGTCCCCCTCCCTTACCATATGAGGTATGCCGCCGCATAGGTTAAGCCGCAGGCACTGCCCAGCAGCAGGATCGAGTCTCCCTTATGCAGCAGCCCCTGCTCCTCGGCGATCGCCAGACCGGCGGGAATATTGGCGCTCCCCATGTTGCCGTTCTCGGGGAAGGTATTGACGGGGAAGACTTTCTCCGTCCTGACCTCCAGCTTGTTCAGGAGCGAGTTGGTGATATTGCGGCCCAGCTGGTGGGAGAAGATATAATCTATGTTGTCTTTGCGCAGCTCATGCTCCTCCAGGAATTCAAAGACAAATCCGGGCATGTCGCGGATGACCTTGGCGGCAATCCCGCGCCCGTCCGCCCAGCTCATGAAATCCATTCCCTCGAACCTTGGTGCGGGCATATGGATTTTGGGCGATACATACAGCGACAGCTCCCAATCCGCATGGTTCCTCTGCTCCCCGTAGTACTTAATGGACTTCTCGCCATTGTCGGCACTCAGCAGCATCGCGGCGGCTCCGGCTCCGGCAAACAGCAGATTCATTTTGTAATCGGCTTCTTCAAGACTGCCGACCTTGCCTGCGTAGTTGGAGGCCTCCAGCAGCTCCAGCGGATTCTCACTGGTTACAACGAGGATATTGCGGTATTTGCCCGATTGAATATAGAGGCTGGACAGCTCCATCGCTTTCAAGAACCCGTTGCAGGTGTCGTTGATGTCGTAATAATTGCCCCGGGTCATACCCAGCTCATGCGCCAGGATAATCGCATAAGACGGTTCGCGGAAGGGATTACACACACCCACGAACAGCAGCAGATCAATTTCGCTTGCTGTGATGCCCGCTTTGCCGATCGCTTCCTGCGAGACCTTAACGGCCATCTGCACAGAGCTCTCCTCCCGGTAGTCCGCTGAGCAGGAACGGGTCGTAATTTCCAGAAAATCGAGCTTGCGCTTGCTGCCGTACACCAGTTGCTCCAGATCATCCTCCGGCAGATGCTGAAAGTACTTCTCCGCGAACAAATCTACGATCTCCCCGTTGGTCATCCGCCCCTTGGGGATGTAATAGGATAGGGCACGTATAGACAGATTCAACATGGTCATGCTCCTCTGCATCAAGATGATTAACTGCCGGTCTGCGTGTCCCGGACCAAACTTCTATAGTTGTCAAACAGCTCATAGGCTTCGCCCAGTGTCCGGGTCATTACCCGGTCTTCAGGGTTGAACATGACCTGGTACTCTCTTTCGAGCCTAAGCATCACATTGACCAAAGATAAAGAATCCACCCCCAGCTCCAGCAGCAGATTGACCTCAGGGGTCAGTCTTGAAGCTTCAATCCCCAAATATTCGGCAAAGATTCCCTGGAACTGTGCAAAGCTTATCCGTTCTTCCATATGCTCACCTGCCTACTGTTATGTTTTGTCTAACCTGTTCAATCAGGAGCGGCACCGCCTCGAACAGATCGGCAACAATACCGTGCGCTGCCAGTCCCAGAATAGGGGCTGCCTTGTCCCTGTTGATAGCAATCACGGTGTCCATTCTGCGGATGCCCACAGTATGCTGAACCGCTCCCGAAATGCCGACGGCGATATAGATTCTGCCGCTCACATTCCGGCCTGTTAAGCCAATCTGCCGGGAATAATCCAGCCAGCCCTGGTCAATCACGGGTCTTGTTGCACCCAGCTCTGCACCCAGACATGCGGCAAGCTCTCTGACCAGCTCTATTCCTTCCTTGCTGCACACGCCCCTTCCTGCGGCAACGATAATACCGGAAGCGGCGGAGCCTGGCGCCTCTCTGCTCTTGATCACCTCAAGGATAGAGGTGCGTAGCACGGATGGAAGCTGGAGCTGCGGATGTATAATCCGTCCGGTCCGCTGCGGATCGGGTACGCAAGGGGGCATGGCCCCGGGCCGGACTGTCGCCATTTGCGGTCTGGCCTCCGGGCAGCAGATGGTCGCCATTAACGCCCCTTCCCGGGCTGGCCGGATCTGCAGCAGTACCCGGCTAGGCAGATCAATGTCTAGCTCTGTGCAGTCCGCAGTTAATCCGGTGTTAAGCCTTGCAGCTAATCTTGCGGCGATGGATTTGCTATGTATAGTGGAGGGAAGCAGCAGGATTTCCGGTTTAACCTCCAATACCAGCTGATGCAGCAGCTCCGTATGAACCTCTTCGCTCAGCGGACTGAGGCCGGGCTGATCGAGTACATAGACGGTGTCCGCGCCATGGCTGATGCAGGAGGCCGCATAGGCTGAAGTACCGCTTCCGATAAGCACGACGGCAATGTCCGTCTGCAGTTTCCGGTTCAGCTCACGGGCTGAGCCCAGCAGCTCATATACAGCCGGGCTAAGACGTCCTTCCGCGTATTCACCGGCAATCATGAGACCTTCATATTCTCTGGCCCGCAGGCTCTGATCCGGCATGGGAGCCTCCTTATCTGAATGAAAATAACAAGTGGAAACGGCTTTGCCGTCCTTTTGTAAGAACGGTACTGTTTCAGCGAGAAATAGAAGGATAAGTTATCATGTGAAACATATAAATTCTTATATTTTAGAAAAAGCATCATATACCCGGTGACATATTCTTAGCTGTCAAAAGCTGCGCGATCTCCTCAATCTGCTCCCGCAGGCTCTTGCCGCTTACTGTGAAGGGCACCTGCCGGTCTGCGGCATTCCGGGTTGCCTGCACCCGGGTGGGCGATCCCGCAAGCCCGCAGGCTTGCTTGTCCAGGCTCAGGTCCTGGGCGGACAGCCTGGTGATTTCACAGCGGTTAGCCTTCAGAATTCCATTAATGGTCGCCATCCGCGGCTGATTAATGCCTTTATGCACCGTTATCAGGGCCGGGAGCATCAGCTGCACAATTTCAAAACCGGTCTCTGTCATCCGCCTGCAGGTGATGTGCTGCTCCTCCAGGGCGAGGATCTCCAGGACATGCGTGATGTGCGCAGTGCCCAGCTTCTCCGCCAGGGCGGGACCGACCTGCGCGGTCTCCCCGTCAGTCGAATGGGTGCCGCAGAGAATCAGATCCGGCTTGCCTGTTAGCTCAAGCCCACGGGAGAGCACAGTGGCCGTTGCGAGTGTGTCCCCACCTGCGAATAGCCTGTCCGTCAGCAGCACGCCTGCATCCGCACCCAGTGAGATGCAGCTCCGCAAGATCTGGGCTGCGGATTCTGCTCCCATGCTTACGGCGGTTACACTTCCGCCCTGGCGCTCCCTGATCCGCAGCGCCTCTTCCAGGGCAAAGACATCCGCCGGGTTCATAACAGGCCCCATGTGAGCGGAGGGTACCTGCTTGACACATACAGCGATTTGCAATCCGCTCACTCCTTCCTGGACACGGGCCTGCTCATGAGGTCTGGCGCAGTTCCTGGAGAATCGGCGAAATGTTTTCTTTGCGCACATCGTCGCAGTTTCTGACCATTTCTTCGGCCATTTCCTTGCCCATGAACAGCCGGGTCATTTTCTGTCCGACCTTCATCATGGTTTTATCCTTGTCGGCCAGCTGTTCAAAGTTAAACCGGCCTTCCAGCGGGAAATATTTCAGCCCGGCACGGATTTTTTCGGGTATGCTTTTGTTGTAGTTTTTGACGGAGGCTTCGCTTTGCACAGGCGTTTTGGAGACGGAAAAGAGGATGACCTTCTTATGCTTCAGCTGGTCCCAGACCTTCTTGAGATAATCGGCAATGACCAGCTTCTGAACCCGGACATAGGTACCTATAATTACGGTGTCATACGGGCCTACCTGCTTAATGTCAAACGTGTCGATGTCCGCGAGATCGGCTCCAAGCTCCTCCGCGATCCATTCTGCATACTGCTTCGTACTTCCATAGACGCTTGTGTAAAGGACGAGACTTTTCATAAAGCACCTCCTGAAATGGTTGATACTCTTACGTTATAATGGTAGCATCTCTTGCAGACATTGCATTAACCGGGCTTCCGAGCCGTCAGTCATGGCCTTGGCCGGAAGCACAATGGTAAAAACATATTCACGGCGCAGAACGGATATGGCCTTGAATTGCGGGAAATTCTTGAACTGGCTGATCACTCCATGTCCGCTGCATGCGCAAGCTTTGATTTCGAACAGATCGGTGGGAACGGTGAAGCCGGTCTGAAGCACCTTGGACATCGCTTCCTTCGCCGTCCAGAGCAGGGTCAGGAAGAACGGCGGCGCAAGCTCAGGTCCTATGTCCTTCATCAGGCCCTCTTCCTCCTTGGAGGTAATCCTTCTTAACGCGTCCATCGCCTTCTCATCCACAAGCTCCATGTCAACGCCCAGCAGCAGGCGCGGGTCATAATCAACCGCCGCTCCCAGGGTGTCGCAATGGGTAATCGTAATCTTCCGGTCCCTTCCGGCCACCAGCGGCTGACACATAATCCCGTGATCGATCTTAATTTCGGACAGATCATCCTGCTCCCCGGCCACGGCCATCTTGGCGGCCAGCTTGCCGAGCAGGTAGCTGTTGCGGCGTCTGGGATATTTGAAGCCGAAGTATTGCTCCTTCTCCGCCGCACTCAGATAATCCAGAGGCCCGTCCTCCTGCGGCAGGGAGACCACACTCAGCTTCAGCCCATAGCGATCCTCCGGGCCTTCCAGCTCAAAGCTGAGCCTTCTTACCGTCTGGGAGAGGAACTGTTCATATTGCCTTGCGAAGGTTGTATATAGCATCTCTGTGCCCCTATTCTTTTTCCCAGGGAAATCTTTTGTAACGCACATAATTCTGAATGTTCTCTCTGACTTCTGCGGAAGCGGTCAGCTTGTCAATCTCGGCTACGGCGTCATTTTCCATCGTTTCGTTGATAATCCACATTTGCCGGAAAAAGCCTTTGATCTCCCTTACTGTCTGCGGCGTGATCCGGCTGATTCTCCGGTATAGCCGCAGAATGCTGGCATCCGGCTCAGCAGTCACTTCATCGGCCAGTCTGCACCCTAGCGCTTCTTCCGAGGACAAGGGCAGCGTGGTCAAGGTCATCTTGTATGCCTGCCAATAGCCGGTCCGCCGGATTAGATATGGACTGACGAGAGCAGGCACGAGGCCCCAGATCGCTTCAGGCAGGGCAAAGGTGGAACGCGGCGAAGCGACCACATAATCACAGGCAGCCATCAGCCCCACACCACCGGCAAGCACCTGCCCGTCTACCTTGGCGATCACCATTTTGGACAGTTCGCCAATCCTTTTCATCGTCTGCAAAAAATCTACGGATGGCGGGGCGGCAGAATCACCGGGTGCGTCATCCTCCCCGTCCGTAAACGCCTGAAAATTCATCCCGGTACAGAAATACCCGCCCGTACCTTCAAGGACAATCACCCGGCAGGCGCTCAGCTCCTCCAGCATCCCTAAGGCATGCTGCAGCTCTGATACCAGGGTGGCAGTGATACTGTTCTTATGCTCCGGACGGTTCAGCCGGATGCTGTAGAGTCCTTCTTCCAGGTGACTTACGGCAATAGAATGATACTCCATAGCAGTCACTTGTCAGCTCCACGCATATTTGCGGTGAAAGTCATCGACTTCGGTCAGAACCAGATAACCTTTGCCCTTGAAAAAGTGATCATAGATGCGGCTGAATCCGGAGAAATCCACCTTCTTGTCCCGAATCCCGAACAGCCACTCCACGTTCTGGTCCAGGATGTCGTCATATTCCTCAAAGCTGAGCTCATAGCGGCTGTCCAGCCCCGCCTGAATATTCATCGCACTTAGCTTCCTTACGGATTCCGGCGTAATCACCCCGCTGTAAAATTCCGAAGAGCAGCCTGAGCCGTAGGAGAATAACCCGACTCTGCGGTAATCCGCAATGTCCGCCTGATCAATCAGACTACATAGGCTGAGGTATAAAGCTGCGGAATAGACATTGCCCACCTGCATGCCGTAGGTCAGGGACGGGGCGACTCTTTTGTCAAAATCCTGCTGGACTGCCGGGCCTCTCAGTTTCAGCTCCTCATGGATCAGCTTGCGGTGTGCACCTTTGACCATGCCGCCGAAGGGTGTATGGAAGGCCAGGAAATCAAAGGTTTCCTGAAAATGGACACCGTCCACCTTCTCTTTATAATTCTTATAGGCATTCTCCAGGCAGTCCAGATAAGACAGCAGCGACAAATCCGGGTTCCCGGTCTCGATCTCCGGTAGCGGCCGGCAGGTATCCATCACCTCATAGCTGTAATGTCCGGTTGCGCCGAAATCCAGCTCCAGAATCTCCGGATTGGCACTGATGAGCATGGCCACGGCTCCAACAGCCTGAGTCGGCTCACCGTAGGTGCTCTTGGCTGCGGCTCTCGCTACATCCGTGGCGATGACCAGCGCCTTGGCTCCGGGGGAAGCACCCGAGGCGATGAAGCAGGCAGCCATGTGCAGCCCGGCTGTTCCGCCGTAACAGGCCTGCTTCAGCTCGAACAACCGGCAATGGCGGCTCAGCCCCAGATAGTCATGGATATAGGTACTGAGCGATTTGCCAAAATCCACACCGGACTCGCTGGCTGTAATCACCAGCTCGATCCGGTTCTTGTCCTCTTCGCTTAAGGCATCGATGATCGGCTTCGCCGCATTGACTCCGCCTGTTACAGCATCTTCGCAGGCTACACCCACAGATTTCCGGTCCATCATCAGATTATCGAACCGGCTGAGGTCAAGGCCTCTGCCTTCAAAGATACTGCGGGCGGAGATCACCGCCGGCCCCCCGTAAAAGTTGATACTCTCAATTCCTACTCGCATTCAGCTTGCTCCTTTTCTGATGATAATGCTGGTATTGATTCCTCCGAAGCCGTAGGAATTGCTAAGCCCATAAGTAAATCCCGCCGGTTCCGCCAGGCTGGAAGCGAAATAGTGCTCACGGCTGATGGGGTCCTCCAGAGAGGGCAGCGGATGAAGGAAATTCCCCTGCAGCTGAAGGATCGTAGCCACGGCTTCCACCACTCCGGCTGCATACAGGCAATGTCCGGTCAGCGCTTTGGTCGAATTCAACCGGATGTGACTTAGCTGGCCGCCAAACACCCGTGAGATTGATTTCAGCTCCGTCACATCCCCCAGCGGTGTAGAAGTGCCATGCGCATTGATGTAATCAATGACAGAGGGGGCGATTCCGGCGGTGTGGAGCGCCTGCTCCATCGTCCGCACCTGTCCATCTTCGCTCGGGTCAGACAGGCTGTGTCCGTCCAGAGCAGCCGCCCCGCCGGCTATAGTTGCCAGTACCTCCACTTGCCGGGCCTCAGCACTGTCCTCCCCCTCCAGGATCAGGCAGGCGGAAGCCTGTCCGAAGATGAAGCCTTCATGCCTGCTGTCGAACGGCCGGCACGCCGCGGCGGGTGCATCATGGAAGCTGCGGCCTCCGTACGCCCCAATATTGAGGAAGCCCTGCAGCTCCAGCGGGGACAGATCGGCCAAAGGTCCGATAACCATACAGACATCGACAATCCCGAGCTGGATTATTTGCGCTGCCCTCAGCACCGCCGCATTGCCGCTGGCTGAGGCGCCGCCAACCGTCGCCCCCTCTCCCTGAATGCCGAACATTTCACTAAGTACCCCAAGCTGATGGGTATCCATGTAATTCAGCGCATATCTGGGATGGAGCAGCTCCAGCTGGTGTCCGCATTCCATCATTGCTGCATAGCTGACCGCCGGAGAAATATTGCTTCCGGCAATGATCAGGCCGATCCGCTCTGCCTCCGGCCTGCTTACATTCAGCTTCGCCTGCTGCCATGCCTCAGCCCCGGCCAGCGCCGAGGCCTTGACCGACTTGCCGGAAATTCTGAACAAGCGGCCGGCGTTCCGGGATAAATCCCCTTCATAGCGGCCGAAGGATTCCTGCAGCCCTTCCCCGCTCAGCTCAGCACCGATCAGCGGCTGTCCGTCCGCATAGGTTAATCCTGAAAGATAGCCAATTCCGCTGCGGCCGTCTTTCAGGGACCGCCCGAAGGCTTCCACACCGCTTGCTGCCGGGCTGAGGATACCCATCCCGGTGACGGTCACCAGGCGGAAATCCTCAAACCGCCAGCCGGCTGCACCGTTATAGATTCTCATGCAGGAAATCTACGACCTCACCGATATTCTTCAGGCTCCCGAACTGCAGCAGCGGGATCTTAATATTCAACTCATCCATGGTGTCGGAAATAATATCAAAGCGGTCAATGGAGTTCGCGCCGAGGTCTTTCATGCTTACTTCTCTCTGAATCTGCTCGGTGGTCAAATCCGGCAGGATATCGATCATTTTACTCTTCATAATTTCCAGTACCTGGTCTTTGTTCATACGAGAACCTCTCCTTTTATGATCTGGGCAGCCCCGTTCATCATTGTGACGGCAATCTCGCCAGCCCGGCGGTTTCTCCAGGCTTCCAGCGGTGTTCCCTTCACCCACTGGTTGAAGGCTCCCATGGCCGGACCGCACATAATGCTGTAATTGACCTTATTGGCGGATTCACCGGCGATGGCGGATGCTTTGCCTTTGGCGATATACCATTTGAAGACGGCCGCAAGCTGCTGCTTCGAATCACCCTGGACAGCTGCTTTCTCCTCCGCAGACATTCCACGCTTGCATACCTCCAGGACGTCCGTCATCGGCTGGCCGAAATATTTGTCTTCCAGCTGAGACTTCGTCTTGCTGTCCAGCTGTGCAATAGAGCCGGTATTGCGGTACAGCTCATACAATTTGTTGGCTCTTGCCGAGAAGAACAACCCCTTCTTGAGCACCTGGGCCTTGCCGCCCAGCTCGAACAGCTCCAGGGAAGGGACATAGGCCATGTCGTAGACATTCACCTGCTCCAGAAGCTCCTTCACCTCCGGGCTTGCGCCGCTCTCCACCGTGCATTGATTAATCGATCCGGTCAAAATAAAGTCTGCGCCCATCAGGAATACGCCAGCTGCAGCTTCCGGGGTTCCAATCCCTCCAGCGGCACCGATGTGCATCTCCTGCACCGGAGCGAAGGTACGGGACAATTCCTTCTTCAGACGCAGTAGCGTCGGCAACAGGCTGATGAGATTGGCCTGATCGGTCGGTCCTGCCGAATCACCTGCTGCGCAAAGATCATCCGCCACCGGAACTAACCGGGCCAGCTCTGCCTGCTCTGCCGTAATCTGCCGGTCAGCCAGCAGCTTGTCCACGATACGGGCCGGAGCCGGAAGCATGAACAGTGTAGCGATATCCGGCCGGGATACCTTGGCAATGATCCGGTTGGCACGGCGCACAGATCCATCCTCCGCTCTCGTAAGTCCCAGCAAACGGTACTTTACAAGCGCCGGTGTCAGGGTGAGGTACGAGGAGGCTTCAACCAATTGAATCTTCTCTCTCAATAGAAGATCTATCAGCTCCTCTTCCCGGTTCGGATAGATCGGATGATAGGTTACGGCAACCCCAATAGATTTGCTGTTCCCCAGCTCCCGGCGGATATGGCGGATGGCATCTGCAAGCTCTGCCGGCTTCATCCCGCCTGCGCCCAGAAAAGCGAGACAGCCTGTCTTGCCAGCCTGTACAACCAGTTCTGAGGAGGAGATTCCGTCATTCATCCCTCCCAGCAAATACGCATAATCCAGTCCGTAGCGCTGCTTGAATGCCGCGCTTCCGAGCCGGGTTCCGGTGAAGGCAGTCTGTACCAGCGCCTCTTCCTGCGTCTGGACAGGCTCCGGCTCCACTGTGAAATCTGCGGCCGGAGCTTCAACTACAGCAGGCTCAGCTGTGTTCAGAGCTTCAATTGCTGCATCGGACTCAGCCGTTTCCGGCGCTGTCTCGGCTTCGGCAGTTGATGCCGATTCGGCAAATAACAGCCGGGCCTCGGCGGCATCATCCACGATCAGCGGCTCCGCTTCCCGTTTGATTTTGCTGACCAAGCCTGCGATGACGTGACCCGGGCCGATCTGGGTCAGCTCCATTTCGGGGTGTCTGCCCATGAGGTAACGGACCGATTCGGACCATTTCACGCTGCTGACCATCTGCTCTGTCATGTAATGTACGGCATCGCCTACGGAATAAGGCCGCGCCGTCAAGTTGGCGATAACCGGAATAGAGGGCGGAGCGAGCTCGAACTGGCTGAGGAACTCCTGAAATTGCAGCGCCGAGCTGCGCATATACCGGGAGTGGAAGGCGCCGCTGACATTCAGAACGACATAAGCAGAAGCTCCATTCTGTTCAAAAATCTCTTTGGCGGCCTGCACATCCTCCATCAGCCCCGAAAGGGCAATCTGCGTAGGCGTATTCAGGTTGGCCACATCCAGCTTATCGAGGCGGTGGTCGGCGAGAATCCGGTGAATGGCTTCCTCGGTCAGCCCGATGACGGCGGCCATACCGCCACCGGTCGCCGTGTTCATGAGCGCGCCTCTCTTTTGCACAATCTTAAGTCCGGTCTCGAAATCGAACACGCCTGCCGCATACAGCGCACTGTACTCGCCTAAGCTGTGTCCGGCTACGAAATCGGGAGCCTCCCCGGAATCCCGCAGCTCCTTAAGGTAGGACAAGACATTAACGACATAGAGCGCGGGCTGCGTATAAGCGGTAGTATCCAGCAGCCTGCTGCTGTTCTTCAGACATAGCTCTTCAATGGAGTAGCCCAGCACCCGGTCGGCAATCGCGGTGTATTCGGGGAACTCCTTGAACAGTGTGCCTCCCATACCCATGAATTGCGCGCCCTGTCCCGGGAATAAATAAGACTTCATCTTCATCTTCGCCTCCCACGCTTCTTTCTTAAGGTTCATTTGCCCATACTCAGCCACGATCTCATTCAGCTTCTTCAGCTCGCTGCCCATTGGCGTAATCACAGAGCGTACCTGCCGGGCCTGCGGCTGCTCCAGAATGTATTTACTGAAATTCTCCAGCGTACCCGACGGACCCAGGTCGAGAAACAGCCGCTCCCCGCCGGAGGACAGGCTCTCCAGTGCACCGCGGAAATTCATCGGCTTCCTTAGCACATCCCACAAAAAGGACTCTCCCACAGCCTGCACGCTCCCCCCGGTCATAGCCGATACCAGACGGACTCCCCGGGCTGGAGTCTTATAGTCAATCTTCTGCAAATATGTACGGTAAGGCTCCTCCAGTTCATCGATGGAAGCGGAATGAAAGGCATAGTTCACAGGCAGCTTCAGACTGGCGATGTTACGTTCCTTGATGAACTGCTGGATCTCTTTGACATGCTCGCGTTTGCAGGCGATTGTAAAATGCTTCTCAAAGTTCACAGCAATCAGCTCCGAGCGGGTGTTCAGCTCCGCATTCCCGTGATACAGCTGTTCATTGTCCAGAATGGCAATCATCGCACCGGTTTTGCAGGTCTTTTTGAGCAGCTCGACCTGCTTCACGATAAGCTCCAGCGCTTGCTCAGCCGTCAGCACCCCAGCCACCGCCAGCGCCACATATTCCCCCAGGCTAACCCCCAGCGTATAGCGGGGAGTCATTCCCTCAGCCTTCAATGTCTCCGCCAGCGCATATTGAACCATGAAGATCGCAGGATGGGTATACAGGATATCCTCGAATCTGGAACCCTTGCGCTTGGTGTTGAGATATAGCTCTTCTATTACGCTTTTGCCGGTCAAATCATGAAAAATACGGTCCAGCTGTTCCATGGCTTGACGAAACACAGGCTGATTCTCGTATAATTCAAGACCCATTTTGTTGTATTGCGAGCCTTGCCCGGAGAACATAAACACCATTTCACTGTGCATTACGGTACCTCCTGAATTTGAGCAGCTTATTTGAAATCAAAAACTCTGGCATTGTTCTTTCTGTTCCTGTATTTCACAAAATGATTGATGTCATCGATTTGGAAATACAGATTTCTTTTATAGAGATAGCTCATCTCTTTGCCCGGCGGATCGCCGAAGGAATGGCCCGGGAAAACACGCACATGTGCCGGAATCAGCCGGATCAGCCGGTGGATGCTGTAATACATATCCTCTGCCGAGCCCCCCTCGCTGTCGCATAAGCCGCAGCCTTCGATAAATACCGTATCCCCGGAGAAAAGGTTGTCTTCACCCCAGTAGCAGACACTTCCCTGCGTATGCCCGGGAGTCACCAGACAAGTAATCTGGGTGTCACCGATACGTATCCGGTCCATGTCTTCAACGGTTCTGAGCCGGGTGCAGCGGTATCTGTAGTAGTCCGCCTCTGTTCTGGAAATATAGACCGATGGGTGATAGAGCATTTCCAGTTTTTTGACCATATTGGTGTGATCGAAATGAGAATGCGTCAGCAGTACAGCCTCCAGGGAAGCGCCCTGCTTCTCCAAAATCTGAATCATCTGCGATACATCCCAGGACGGATCAACAACAAAAGCTTTACGGGAGGTCTTGTCAATTCCGAGATAAGCGTAGTTAGAAAAAGTCATACACTGCGTTTTGATGGTAAACAGATCATACGTTGCTTCCATGTCCGCCTCCTCGAAAATCTGGTTTGTCATATTTCCACAATTTTCTTGATGAATCTACTAAATTATCATCTACGATTTCCTTCAATGTCAATGAATGTTTATGCTGTATAATGTTAAAATTAGTATCATATTTTTGAATTTTTACCTTTTATGCGCTGCGACAAGAACACAGTCGGCCATAAAGCGCCGTTCATCGTCGCCAGGGAAGACCTGAATGTCCTGATAACCGGCATTCGTGAATACTTTCTCCCAGGCATACGGGTCAATAATCGGAGATTTATCGCGCAGGCTCCGGTCCTCGAACATCCACCAGCCTTCCGCCAACCCCCAGACCATATCCACCCAGCGCAGGCGTTTGCAGGCCTCAATCAACAGCATCAGACCATCCGGCACAAGCAGCTGCCGCAGATTAGCCAGCGTTCCGCCGATATCTTTAGTGGCATGAACCACATTCAGCCCAAGCACAACATCAAAGCTGTGCAGTGCCAGGCCCTGCTCCGCCGGATTTTTGCTGATATCAAAAGTCTTAAAGCGCAGGGAAGTGAATTCGGGCTCATCCTTCGCCTTGTTAATAAAATACTCGCCAATATCGGTGAAATAGTAGTTCACATTCGGGAGTTCTGCCAGATCCAGCAGCTGCCGGGTCAAGAGTCCGGTTCCGCCGCCGACCTCAAGGATATTAAGCGGCCCGCCGCCTCCATCCCTGGAGATCAGCATGGAGAGAATATCATGCACCACCCGGGCATAGACCCGTTCCCTGCCATGCTCCACGGTATCCCGGTTGCTCCGCTCTAGGGCGTCAGAGCTGCCCTTAGGGAACAGCACGCTGACCGGAGGGACCCGTCCGCTAAGCGCATCCTTATAATTGCCGGTGCAATAATCCAGGAACTGGAGCATCCCCCGGAACTCATGGAAATCCAGCAGACAGGCCTCATACAGCTCCTGCGGCTGCGGAATCTCCGCTTCGGCCTTGATGAATTTGACGCGGCTGTTCAGCAGCTTCACTACACCGTCTTCCGCCAGCATGTCGATCATGCAGTCCAGCAGCTTGGTATACCCGGGGAGGATCTTCAGCCGCTTCACCCACTCTGATCGGTCATGAATCGTGCCGGGAGTGGTGTCGAGACCGCACTGCCTGATATAACGGTAGGCATAGCTCATGCACAGCTCGTTCAGACGCTCTTCCAGTCCCTCGTAGCCTTCGATTCCCCGTATATTCAGCTCTGCTCTACGCAATTGCTCAGCATCCAGAATTTGCGCATAGCTGTCCCGCAGGCTGAAGGGTTCAGCCTCCGGCCGGAAGATGAACTCTTCCATCGCCCGGTGCAGCTGCTCATGATGCGTCATGAACAGGAAGTGGGCGGCATCTTCCATTTCAACGCAGCGGGCCCCCGGAATTGCAACTGCCATTTCCTTGGATTGCCGGGTATTGATGATGGTGTCGTTCTTGCCATATACGATCAGTACAGGCACCTGAATGCGGCCGATCAGCTGGATGGTCGAGTAGCTTTTGTGATTGCCGGGCAGATAATATTCCATGTACTTCGTGAAAATCTGCTTGTTGATGCTCTTCCCGTATTCCATCAGCTCCAGGGAATCCAGTCCCCGCTCGACTGCTTCAAGATCCTTCTTCATCGCTGCGTCGGCATTCATTTGCGGATTCTCATTGACGATTTCATAGATGGAGCTGACCAGGATCAGGCTGGAAACCCGCTCCGGATACTCCACGCTGAAGGTTTGCCCGACGAGTCCCCCCCAGGAAATGCCGACAAAATCCACCGGCCCGCTCACTCCCAGATTGTCCAGCACCTCCGCAATCACCTTGACCCTGTGCTCCAGCGAGTAATTGTCAATATCCTCACTGAGTCCGCAGCCCGGATTATGGATACTGATGACCCGGCAGCGGCTTGAGAAATAATCGAGCTGATGCAGAATCATCGGCGAAGCCATACCCACACCTCCGACAATGACCAGCGGCTTGCCCTGACCGGAGATTACTACCTCCATCTTCTGACCGGCCGAGGTATTCACCAGCAGCTGGATGTATTTGTGCGGGACGCTATCCAGCTCAGCAGTGGACAGCGGAGGATAACCCGTCCCGGGAGCGTTGATGGAGGAGTCGGCAAGCTTGCTCCAGAAGTCGAGGAAAAAGGTATCTGCACTGTTGACCAGCCACAGGGAATCCTGCCGGGCAGGGGTCAATTGCCCAGTCTCAGCGGGGCTTTGAGAAGGCAGGTGGCCCGTTGGCTGTACAGCAGGCTCCCCGCTGAAGCTGACGTCTGCACCGGAGGTTTGGGTCAGTAGAAACCCGGTTAAGGTGTGGATTGTGCTGTATTCAAAGAAGACATCCAGGGGAAAGCTGAATCCCAGCTTCTCTGTCAGATAGCTGTGAAAGGCCGTGAAGCTGATGGAATCAAACCCAAAGCTTTTCCAGTCGGCATCCGGGTGGATTTTGCCCGCCGGTACCTTAAGCAGCGTGGCTACTCCCTCCACCAGGAGCTTGTTCAATTGCGAGCCCAAATCCTGCCGGTCCGCAGGAGCCGCGTTAAGCGGATCCTCCTGAATCGGCGGCTGCGGCTGCGGCTGCGGCTGGCCTGCAGGACGCTGACTGTTCTCCCTGATGATCTTCAATGCTCCCTCCGGAGACATTTGCTGGTTCTCCACCAGCTTTAACAACTGCATTCTCGAATAGGTGCTCATTCCAAGAGATCCCCCACTAACAGATTTAAGTTCTCGGCGCTTATTTCCCCTTTGTGTACCTTGTTCAGCCACAGCAGCAGCTGATCGTCATCCAGAACAACCGGCTCTTCTTCCGCATGTGCTCCTGCTTCCGGAGTATGAACCGGGCTTAGGGCAGATTCTGGCGCGCTTATGCAGTCCGGTCCGGGCAGCCAGTATCTCTCCTCATCAAAGGCATACTCGGGAAGCGGCGTCTTGCGCAGCGGCTGCGGGTACCAGGCCGTCCAGTCGATGGCAACGCCCTGCACCCATAGCTGGGCAATCTTGTCCAGCTTCTCTCCCAGCAGCAGCTCATTCATGAACAAGCGGCTCTCCTCGCCGTCGAACAGCTTGCTGAGCGCCGAGCGCTGGCTGCTCTGTCCTTCATGTATGCCCGCCTGATCCTGCTTCCCGGACAGGTACATTCCCAGCTTCCCGTGAAGCGTGCTCAGGCTGTCGGCCACAATGGCCAGCCGTTCCGTCATCTCAGCGCGTCCGGTCTGCAGACTGTAAGCCAGCTGCTCCAGGGTGAGGCTGTCCGGCAGAGCAGTTCCTTCCTGGTGCACTCCACTGCGTCCCGCCGCGTAGTAATTGCTGATCCCGCCGGGGTCGTGCTGCAACAGGAACATCACCAGACTGTTCAGCGAAGAGAAGCCGTACACGGCGTCCTTGAATTCGAGCGAGAATTTGTCCTTCAGCAATTCCAGCAGCTGCACGTTCTTGACCGCGTCCAGTCCGTATTCCTCAAGCTCTGCCGCAGGATCAATGTCCTCACCGTCAAGAACCATCACCTGCCGGAACAAGGCGATGACATCACGCCGCAGGCTTGTTTCCAGGCTGTGGGCGTTGTCCTCCGCAGGAAGGGCCGCCTCTCCCGCAAGGCTACGGGCGACAAAGGCCTGGAGTCTGCGGCTGTTCTCCTTTAGACTGCTTTGACTTTTGGCAGACAGGAGAATGATGTGCCGGGAGCGGCTCTGTGCAGGCAGCCCAACCGGCGGATTGCGGTATTCTTCCAGAATGATATGCGCATTGCTTCCGCCTACACCGAAAGCGCTGATGCCCGCCCGGCGCGGAATCTCGCTGCCCCGGTTGCCGGTGAGCGGCTTCCATGGGGCTGTATGCGCTGCAATACTCAGACCGCTGCCTTCCAGCTTGATATAGGGATTCAGCTCCTTGAAGTGAATATTGCCCGGAATCTTCCCGTGCTTCATGGACAGCAGCACTTTGCTTACGCCCGCTATGCCAGCCGCCGATTCCAGATGGCCGATCGCTGTTTTGACCGAGCCGATTACGCATTGCGGCAGCTCTGATTCCGGCTTGCCCCACTCTTGATACAGAGCCTTGAATGCCTTTTTCAGTCCCTCTACTTCAATCGGATCGCCCAGGCTAGTGCCTGTTCCGTGCGTCTCAATATAAGTGACCGTGGAAGGGTCTATGCCTGCCCTCTCATGTGCGCGGATAATGACTTCCGCCTGGGATTTGGCATTCGGGGAAGTAATGGAATTCGACTTCCCGCCATGATTGACCGCCGTCCCCCGGATTACGCCATGGATATAATCCTTATCCCTTAGCGCGGCAGACAACGGCTTCAGCAGCAGCGCCCCCGCTCCTTCGCCTCTCACATACCCGTCGGCGTCCTTGTCGAAGGTCTTGCATTTCCCGTCCTTGCTCAGCATCCCCAGGCTGCTGCCGGCAATGAACAGGTTCGGGCTGGCAATCAGATTGATTCCGCCTGCGACTGCATAGGGGCATCCTTCATGCCAGATCGACTCCACCGCGCGGTGGATGGCTACCAGCGAGCTGGAGCAAGCCGTATCAACCGGTTCGCTGGGTCCGCTCCAGTTGAAGAAATAGGAGATCCGGTTCGTCAGCATCGTGCGGGTCAGCGTGGTGGCAATCTCATCCTTCAGCAGCAGCTCCTGATAATCCCCATTCGATACCCCGATGTACACCGAGGTCCGGGTTCCCGACAGCTGCTCCGGCTTGTAGCCCGCATTCTCGAGCGTATGCCATACGGTCTGGAGCATATGTCTTTCCTGCGGGTCCATCTTCTCCGCTTCCACCGGCGAAATGCCGAAGAAGAGCGGATCAAAGGTGTCGATGCGCTTAAGGAAAGCACCGTATTTCACATCGGTTCTGCCCGTCTCCCGGCGCGGGTCGCCGTAGCGGTTCTGCCAGCTCCAGCGGTCTTCAGGAATGGTCGTGACCATGTCCTTCTGTGCTTCCAGATTGGACCAGAACTGCTCCAGATTGTCCGCTCCGGGCATCATCCCGCTCATGCCCACGATAGCGATAGGCTCCTTGGTGTCCGGCAGGGCACCGGTGTTCCGCCCTGAACGATCCGCCAGGTCCGGGAACAAGGAGGGATCCGGTTTGCGGTGCAGCAGCCTGAATGCAGTCTCCGGCTGAAGGTACGGGTGCGGCGCTTCCGCTTGCAGAGCCTGAACCGGGAGGCGTTCGCCGCCTCGTTCCGTCGGTGCAAAATGAAGGTCGATCACCGTCCGGTATTCACTGTATATCGCTTCCGCAATGGCAGCCGGAGTAGACTGCTCGAAGAACAGCGTTGGTGTAATCTCCACTCCTAAGGCCCTGTTGATGGCATTCGACAGCTCAGTGAACGAGATCGAATCAAAGCCAAGCTCACTGAGATCGGAATCCCGGCTGACCTCGCTCCGGCTGCTCTTGAGAATATCCGCCATGATGCCGATGAGCGCTTCCTCCAGCTGATGGCTTTGTCCGTTATCCCCAGGCGCAGCGGCCGCAGCGGTGAAACTGCCTTCCGGCTGCCGGCTTTGCCGGCTGGCCTGGCGAAGTTGGCCGGTGAAGGTACGGATGAGCTTCTCCCTGTCTCCCGATACCGCCATCACCTGATCCTCCCGGAAGGACAGGCTATCTTCCAGGGCCCGCAGTCCCTGTTCATCGGACAGCGGGTTCATCCCGAACTTTGACCACAGCAATTCCCTGGTAGCGCCGTCCACCTGCATGCCGCCATTTTCCCACAGGGACCAGTTCACTGCGGTATCGCTTCTGCCCCGCTTCTCATTCATCAGCGCCACATAATGATCCAAAAAGCTGTTGGCATAGGCATAATCGCACTGGCCGATATTTCCGACTAAGGCGGTTGAGGAGGAGAAGGGCACGAACAGCAGCTCCGGATTTTCCCGTGACAACGCCCGGTACAAATATACCGTTCCGTATACCTTGGGACTGAGCACATCGGCAAAATCCGCCATGTTCTTCTTAACCAGCAGCGAATCCTTGATTACACCGGCGCAATGAATGACTCCATCCAGCTGATTAAACAAATTCTTAACCTCAGCTACCGTAAGCTCCACCGCTTTCGCATCGGCCAAATCCATCGGAAGATAGACCGCGTCTGCACCCAGCGACTTCAGCCGCTCAAGCTTGGCCGGGTCACCTTCCGGGCTTCTGCCGCACAGCACCAGGCGCGCCTGGTAATTCTCTGCGAGATGCTCGGCAACCCTATAGCCCAGTCCGCCGAGTCCGCCGACGATCATATAGACGCCGCGGGCCTTCAGCCTGCGCGTACGCTCCCGGGGCGGCTGTGCAGGAATTAACTGTCGGGTATATCTGCAGCCCGCTTCATATTTCACCTCATGCTCAGGCTGGCTGGCTGATAACTCCTGTTCCAGCACATGATTCAACCTCCTGTGATCCTTAATATGGATCAGGCTGCCCTGCAATTTGGGACTCTCCAGCACGGCTGAGCGGAAGAAGCCGGACAATGCGCTATAAGCGGCCACTGTTTTCTCATCGCGGTATATGCAGAACAGTCGGACCGGGCTTTGAAACCCGAAGGAAGCCAACCATTTGGACAGATGGAACACGGGATAGACGTCCTGAGCCACACACTCTCTGACCGTCCGGGCGCCTGTGCCGCTAAGCAGATAAACAATCTGCAGCTTCGTATCCTCAGCAATGCCGCAGGCTTTCGCCAGTCTCGTATAACTCTCCGGATCGGCTGGATCAATCTGAAACTGATTAACGGCTAGTGCCTTGTACACTGAGCCAAAGCTTACCCGTACAGCTGGGTCCCCAAGTGAGTTTGTCAGACTCGCCTCCTTCTCCGCCAGAGCGCCGCCCATGAGCAGTAGTCTGGTTCCCGGAGCAGACGGCAGCGCAAGTGGATCTATGGGACTCTCCACCCAGCCAGGGGTCAAATAGACTAGCTCACTTCCGGCGAAATTCGGCTGCAGCAATGCTGCGGAGGCTCCCGCCAGCGGGTTCACCTGAAACGGACGGATGGCAAGCTCCCTCATTCTTGAAACCACTTGTCCTGCTTCTGCCAGAAAAGCGATATCGAATTTCAGTCCCTGACCCGGCGAACGCTGAACATAGGCGTAGGCAGGCTGTACTGAAGCATCCAGAATTTCGAGCTGTCCCAGCACGAACGGCACAAACAGCACCTGCCGGTCAATCAGCCCGGTCCGGTAGGCAAAAGCCACCGCAGACTGCAAGCCTCCGTCGGTCAGGGTCGGGTGCAGCTGATAATGATCCAATGTGGTCATAAGATTGTCCGGAACAGCCAGCCTGGAGACGGCTTCAAACGGATTGCAGTACAAAGCCTGAATCCCCGAGAACCGGCTGCCCAGCTCAGCGCCCAGGCTGCCCAGCAGCTCATAATAGGCACGCGCTTCCTGTTCGCCTCCGCTGCTTCTGCCGATTAAGGCGCTGATATCCAGGCTCTCCTGCCGGAAGTTCCCGGAAGAACCCAGCTCCAGCTTGCCCTGGGCATGGTCCACCCGCTGCCCGCCTTGCTCGGAGTAAATCCTGAAGTCAATCCCTTGGGGTCCGGGCTGCACAGCAGTTCTGACCAGTAACGCTTCCTTGTCCACAAGCACCGGAGTCGACCAGACCACATTGCGGATTCCGGTTACAACATGCTTAGGATCGGCCAAGGCTCCGGCTGCCCGGACCATCTCCAGATAGACAACGCCTGGCAGAACATGCCCATGATCAGCCAGATAGAACTCGTCGCCCTGAAAGGTCTTCCCGAACTCCTGTTCATACAGCGTCGACAGGTTGCGGTCGATCAGGGCGTGCAAGGCTGGCTCCGAGACCACCGTCTTGACGGAAGCGGGGTCTGCCTTCTTCAGCGGCATCCAATACCGGGTCTGTGCAAATGGATAGCCAGGCAAGGAAACTCTCGCCGGACGCTGATTCCCATATAGCTCGGTCCAGGAAATACGGGCTCCGGTTGACCAGGCCTTGGCGAGGGTAACGTGATCCGTAGCCGCCAAGGCATGGGCGATAACCGCTTGTGAATAGTCCTCAGCTCCTGTCTCTGAACGGGATTTCTTAACGCTGCCCGTGTACAGGCCGGATGCTTCATATCCGCCGCAATAGGCGGCAAGCCTGTCCCGCAGCTCCTCTGCAGTGGCTGCGACGATAGCCAGCCGTTCCTCCAGCTCTTCACGTCCCACCTGGAGCGTGTAGGCGATCCCTCGCATATCTACAGCCTCAGCTAGAGCGCCGCGGAAGAGTGCGGCGTATTCGCGCAGCCGGTCACGATTCTTGGCCGACAGGAGGAATACTACAGGTTCATCCGCAGTTTGAGCAGGAGCCGCAGACGGCACATACTCCTCGATGACGGCATGGGCGTTCGTGCCGCCGAAGCCGAAGGAGCTGACACCTGCGCAGCGTGGTAAGAACTGGCCGGACGCGTTCACCTTGGCCTCCCAGGTCTTCGTGCGTTCCAGCACGTAGAACGGGGAGCCTTCCAGTTGAATGTAAGGATTCAGCTCCTTGAAATTCAGGTTACCCGGCAGCTTGCCCCTGGAGAGGGAGAGCAGAACCTTAATCACTCCGGCAATACCGGAAGCCGGCTCCAGATGCCCGATGTTCGTCTTGAGCGCGCCCAGACCGATCTGCGGACCGGGGCACGGAGCCTGGCCCCGGCTCTGGTAAAGCTCGGAGAAGGCTTTTTTCAGCCCGTTGATTTCCACCGGGTCGCCCAGCTCCGTTCCTGTTCCATGCGTTTCGATATACGATACCGCAGCCGGATCTACGCCCGCTTCGGTGAAAGCCTGCACCACCAGCTCAGCCTGCGCATCCGGATTGGGAGCGGTAAGGGAATGCCCCCGGCCGCCGTGATTCTCGGCTGTGCCTTTAATAACGCCGTAAATGTGATCGCCATCCGCCACAGCCTGATCCAGCGGCTTCAGCACTACAACGCCGACGCCTTCTCCTTTGACATAACCGTTCGCACTGCGGTCAAAGGTTTTGCACTGTCCCTCCGGTGAGAATACCCCCATAACTCCCGCACCTACATAGGTATTGGGATCAAGCATCAGGCTCACCCCGCCGGCCAGCGCAAGGCTGCTCTCGCCGTGCTGAATGGATTTCACCGCCCGGTGCAAGGCTACGAGACTGCTGGAGCAGGCGGTATCAATTGATTCACTGGGCCCTTTGAAATTGAACAGGTAAGAGACGCGGTTGCTGAGCAAGGCCGTTGCGTTGCCGATGCTGGACTGGGCCTGAATCTTCTCCATATTCGCGGACAATAACTGCTGGTAATCGGTAAATTGTACGCCGGAGAATACACCCACCGGCTTCCCGGCAAGTGTAGACATTTTATAACCGCTGTCCTCCACCGCTTTCCAGACCGCCTGAATATATAATCTGTGCTGCGGGTCCATCAGCTCCGCTTCGCGGGGCGACAGCTGGAAGAACTTGGCGTCAAAGGTATCATGGCCGCCGATAAAGCCGCCCCAGCGGGAATTGGTGCGGTTCTCAGCCTGCGGGTCGGTGCTGTAATAGGCTTTCCAGTCCCAGCGGTCTGCAGGAATCTCCCGGATCTGACTCTCCTGGCGATCGAGGAAATTCCACAGCTCCTCCGCCGTGTCCGCACCCGGCAGCTTGAAGCTCACGCCAATCACCGCCACATCCCGCCGCGCCGAAGCTTCCGGCACGGCCTTGGTGCGGCTGGTCTTGCTGCGGCCGGAGAATTTCTGTGCCAGCGGCAGCAGCGCAGGCGGCTGTGCTTCCCCTGCACCTGCTTCTATGGAGCGGGGCAGACCGGCAGGATCCTCCTGCGGAACAGATTGCGGTGCCGGAGCGGTCTGTGGCTTCAGCTGAATTGCCTCCTGTGCGGGCAGCGGTGCAATACGTATCTGCTGCTCAAGTGAACCAGTCACAAGAGTCGCCGCTGCATAATGAGCCTGAACCTCCCGGCTGAATTCCTCCATCAGGAACGGGGTCAGCTCGCTCAGTGTGGTTTTGGCGAAAAAGACAGCCGGAGACAGTTCAATTTCATACAGCTCGCTTAACCCGTCAGCAAATTCCTTCAGTGAAATCGAATCAAAGCCGAAATCGCCCATGTTCTCCTCCGGATTCAGCTTGCCGGGCTGTGTCTGCAAAATTTGCGCCGCCAGGTGCAGCACATCGCGCATTACCTGTTCTTCCATGGACTCGGTTGTATTCCCCGTATGCTCCTCCAACTTAGCTATTCCTCCTCTGGCCTGCTCGGCCTCCTTCGGCTTCAGCCTCAGCTGCGTTTCCAGCCTTGTTCGTTCCCCGTACACTACTGCAGCTTGCTGCTCCTGGCCTGCCAGGATGGCTTCAAAAGCACTGATGCCCAGCGCCTCTGTTAAATACCCCATTCCGGAAGTCTGCAGATAGAGCTGTTCCCCCTGATTGTCCAGGTGCATTCCGCCCGCTTCCCATAGCGGCCAATTCAGGCAGAGGCTTCTGCCCTGCCGTTCGCCCTTCTCGGTCTTTTGCTGCCTGCGGCGGCAAAACCGGTCCAAAAACCGGTTCGCCACGGCATAATCACACTGTCCGAAATCACCAAGCAGGGATGAAGTTGAGGAGAAGGCGGCAAAGAAATCCAGCGGCTCCTGCTGCGTGGCTTCATCCAGAGCAGCAATACCCGCGATTTTCGGCTGGAGAATCTCTGTGAAGGCGGCCGTGCTTTTCTGAAAAATAAGCTGATGGCTCGCTTGTCCCGCCGCATGAATCACACCGTTAAGGACTCCGTAATGCTGCTTGGCCAGACGGACTGCCGAATGCACTTCAGCGAACTTCGCAATATCGCAGGTCAGATACAGCGCGTCTCCACCGGAGGCACGCAAGGCCGCCAGTTTATCCTCCAATGAGGCTGTAAGCGGACTTCTTCCCAGCAGAACCAGCTTCGCCCGGTAATTCTCCGCGAGATGAGTGCTCAGAATCATGCCCAGCGCACCGGCTCCGCCGGAAATCATATACACGCCGCCTTGCTTCAGAAGAGCAGGCCCGTCTGTCCCCAGGTTAAGCTCGCTGAACCGCTGCTCCAATCGGCAGCCACCCGTATATCTCACTTCATGTGCAAAAGCAAAGCGGGTCAGCAGGCTTTCCTCCCGGATGAGTTCCGCCAGATTCGTTTCTCCACCTTGCAGCCCGATATGGGTGAAGCGAAGACGCGGATATACCCGCTGCAGCGAGCTGCCGTAGGCTCCCAAAGCTTCGATTGCAGGCTGCTCTCCGCCGCCGCTCCGGGATACGGACAACCAGCGGATATTCAGCCGCAGCTTCAGGGCATGAAAGGCCTGGACCCAATGAAAAATAGTGAAAATAGCACCGGTGTCCGGCGGTGTCAGTAAATCATCCGGCGGCGCGGTATTCTTCCAGAGCATCGCCATATAGGCGATTTGCAGGTTGTCCATGGCAGCTTCAGCCAGCACAGCGGTATAACCCTGCTCCACCGCAGGATTGATCGTGTACGTATGACCGTCCTGTTTGTGAAAGGAGTTTCCCGCCAGCACGGTAATTACAGTGAAATCCCGGCTGAGTTCCTTCGCTGCCGCCTGGCCCTCCATGTCCTCTGCCTCCATAAACAGCAGCATTGCCTTAGCCTCTTCCTTAGAGGGGATCGCCCGGGCTTGCGGAACGGGGGCGGATTCCGCCCACAGCTCCTGGAAATAGATTAATTCCTTACGGTCTTCCGGTTTGTCCATGCTCATTGTGCTGACCACCAACCTATGTTTGATATGCTATATTCTGGCGCTTGCCCTCTTCAGACGGTTGCGGGTACTCCCCGCCGTTCTGCGTCTAAGACTGAGGCTCCTGTGAGCTTCAGGGTCAGCTCTTCCATGGTCATCAGAACCCGCGCTTGCGGATCAAGGATAGAGATGTCAACTGCCGTCAGCCCGTCACTCATCGTCCGCCACCGGGCGAGTACCTGAACATCCCGGGTCATCGGACCGAGCACCGTACATCTCAGCATCTTGCGGTATTCCACCTGGTCAGCCTGTACGGCCAGCTGCATCAGGCTAGCCAGCAGTTCTTCAACAGCTGAATAGTGAAGCAGCGCCCGGTTCTGCGCGGAGTCCAGAGTTTCCTTAAGGCGAACGCTGATTGCTGCCTGATGTGCGCCGGTCCGCAGCTCATGAATAGTCTCAATATGCTGAAAGGCGGTGGTATTAGGCTCAGGCCATGCAGCGGGCGCTCCCAGTTCAGCCATACGGAATGGCATTACTGCGGCTGCAGGTCTGTAAGGAGCTGCTGTGACTTTTCCCTGGGCACAAATAACATAATCGCCTTGCTCGTTGTCATAGCCTGTCTCACATTCAATGTGCGCACCAGCTTCATACAGGGAAGTCATAAGGCTGTCCGCCGCCACAGGCTGCGGCTGCACGCCCCAAATCACATCCTCAATCACATGGCAGGGCGACTCCAGTGACAGCTCTGCGGTGATACGGAACAGCTCGATAAAGGCTGTATTCGCCAGTCCGCTGTTCCTATCAGACGCCTGAAGGACCGTCTCGTACCGCTGCTTGCTGAAGCTGGACAGGTTGCGGTCCACCAGCGGATGCAGCTTGCGTCCTTCCCCGCCCTTTGCGGAAGCCGGCGATTCGGTCCGGGTAATCCAGTAACGCTCTCTTTCAAAAGCATAGGTCGGCAGCGGTATAATCCGCACTTCCTCGCCCGAATGCAGCTTCGGCCACTCAACCTCGGCCCCCTGCACCCATTCAGCTGCCACTTCTGCAGCATCTCCGGCCGTAAGCACTGTCCCTTTCGTCCGCTTGGATACCTTGCCGGAAAAGATGTCTTCCAGGTTCTCACCGGCCAGATAGCTGTCCAGCTTCGCCTGTAATTCCGCGATGCTGGTACATACAAAGGCCAGGCGGCAGGTCATTTCTTCCCGTCCGGTCTGTAAGGTGTATGCGGCATCCGCAAGCGCGGTATCCGGATTGCCTTCCAGGAATGAGCGCAGCTTCACGGCCATTTGCTTCAGGGAATAAGGTGTCTTGGCTGACAGCACGATGAACTGAGCGCCGCTGCTGTGTCCGTTACCGGAACCAGACTGTGCCGAAGGCACACCCGCCTGGACTTCAGCGGTGTATTCCTCAATAAGCACATAGGCATTGGTTCCGCCGGCCCCGAAGGAACTGACACCGGCCCGCCTTATGGCTGAGCCGTCCGGTCCGGCCACCGTCCAAGGTGCCTGCTCATGCTGTACTCGGAAATAAGAATTCGCAAAATCAATATTGGCATTGGTCTGCTCCGCATGGATGGAAGGGGCAAGCTGCCGGTGTTTCATCTGCAGAAGCACCTTCGTAATGGAGGCAATGCCTGCTGCCGCTTCCAGGTGGCCGATATTGGATTTGACCGAACCGATGGCACAGGACTGCTTGGGCGGATTCGCTTCAGCAAATACCTGATTGAGCGCATTAATCTCGATGGGATCTCCCAGCTTGGTCCCTGTGCCGTGCGCCTCGACATAAGAGAGGCTGCTAGCATCCACTCCCGCCTGCTTCAGCGCCTTGGAGATCAGGCTGACCTGGGCATTCGGATTCGGAACGGTATACCCGCTGACCTTGCCGCCATGGTTGATTCCGGTCGCCTTAATCACGCCGTAGATATGATCTTTATCCTTAATCGCTTCGCTCAGAGGCTTTAAGAGAACGGCCCCCACCCCTTCGCCGGGGACAAAGCCGTCAGCGGCATCGCCGAAGCTGTGGCATTTCCCCGTCGGAGACAGCATCTTGGTCTGGCACATCAGCACATATTTATAAGGATGCAGATATAAGTTCACTCCGCCCGCTACCGCGAGGCGGCATTCTTTGTTCTTCAGGCTCTCGCACGCCGCATGAATGGCCGCAAGTGACGACGAGCAGGCGGTGTCTATCGCCAGGCTGGGACCGCTGAAGTTGAACATATAGGAAATCCGGTTGGCGATGGACCAGGGTGACACGTTCGGCATGGCCGAAAGATTGCCCCGTTCCCATTCCTCCGGTCCCCACAGCTGGTACGAATAGGTGGTCGCTCCGGCAAAAACGCCGATATTCGCGCCGTTCTCCTCCCCGTCCCGCTGCAGCTTCTTCTTGGTGTAGCCCGCATCCTCCAGAGCCGACCAGACCGTCTCGGCAAACATCCGTTCCTGCGGGTCCATGATCACTGCTTCCCGCGGCGCAATATTAAAGAATGCCGGATCGAACTTGTCCACATCATCGAGGAACCCGCCCCACTTGCTGTACATCTTGCCTTCCTGCACCTTCTCGAAGCTTCCGCCCAGATATTTCTTGTAATCCCAGCGGTCTGCGGGGATCTCGCGGATACAATCCCTTCCGCCAGCGATATTGTCCCAGAATTCGTAAATATCTCCGGCCAGCGGATATTTCCCGCTTAGACCGATAATTGCGATCTCTTCGCCCTTCCCGGCCGCCGCATGGGCCGTACCCCTTTGCCCGCCTTGTCCCGCGAAGGAGGTCAGTTCTTTCCATAACGGCGGCTGGGCGGCAGAGATTACCGGCTGGCCTGCCAAATCAGCGGTTGAAGAAGTAATAGTCTGCTCCATGGGCTCCCGGCTTGCCCCGTGAACGCGGAACAGCTTGTTCAAAGCACCGGTGTAGCGGCTGACCATATGTGCAGCGAGGCTCTTAAGGGTCTGGTATTCAAACAGCAGGGTCTTGGAAATCTCGCCGAGATCCTCTTCCAGCTTGCCGTTGAAATAGCCGACCATCACCGATTCAATGCCGTATTCTTCAAATTCGGCGGTAATATCAATCTCTTCCGGCTGAAGCTTAAGCAGTCCGCTGAACAGCTCCGTCAGGTAGTGCAGCGTCCGGTCCAGCAATTCAGTGTCAGACAGGCTGCTGTCTTCAAGCTGATCCGGGTGAATCTCCGCTTCCGCCGGATCAACGCGGTTAATCCGCTCCAGCAGCCTGCTTACGCGCTCCAGCTGACCGTATCCGACAATCAGCGGATTGATATTGCCCTGCTGGAGCAAGAATTCAAAAGCTGCGATGCCATGCTGCACAGGGAGCGGCGTCAGGCCGGTCTGCAGCTCCAGCATCCTCCGCTGTTCCGTGGTCAGCTGCATGCCATCTGCTTCCCACAGCGGCCAGGCCACCGAGAAGGTGCGCCCGGACCGTGCGCCTGCTTCGGCCAGCCGTTCGCGGTAGAGCGCGAATTCATTCATGAAGCTGTTCGCATAGGCGTAATCCGCCTGCCCGGGATTGCCTGTCTCTCCGGTAATGGAGGAGAACAGCAGGATGAAATCCAGCTTCTCCTCCTGTGCAGCCTGATCCAGATTCAGTGTGCTGAGGATCTTGGAGGAGATGACCTGGTCAAAGTCTGCCTGTTCTTTGTTCAGAATAAAAGCATCCCGGTGAATCCCCGCACAGTGCAGAATGCCGTCAATCCGGCCGTATTTCTGCTTCGCATAGCCGACAAGCTCCCGTGCTCGCTGTTCGTCTGCGGCGTCCGATACGAGGTATTCGGCAGAACCCCCGTGCGCCCGGAGCGCCGCGAGCTTCGCCTCCTTCTCCCGGTCCAGCGGCGAACGGCCGGTCAGGACAAGCTGCGCCTGCGCCGTTTCGGCCAAATAAGCGGCGAACACGCGCCCCAGCCCGCCAAGCCCTCCTGTAATGATGTACACACCGTTTGCTCTGACGGTTACCGGAGTGCCGGGCTTTGCTTCACTTCCGGCTTGAACGAGCCGCTTAACGAACCGGCCCGCGCTGCTGTATTGAACCTCTTGCTCCCCAGGGTCCAGCAGCAGCTCTTGTTCCAGAATGGAATGAAGCTCCTCCTGCGGCAGCGAAGCTGCCAGGGAGACGGTCTTGAAGTTGTAGTTCGGGCTTTCCAGGTGCAGCGTCTTGATGAATCCGCCCATTGAGGCATCCAGCAGACTGCCTGCATCCCCTGTCTCCCTGAAGGCATACAGCAGCCGGATGCCGGCCGCAGCCTTACTCTCCATCAGCGCCTGGGTCAGGAACAGCAGCGGGTATACGCTGTGGTTTAGCTTGTCGCGCGGCTTCATTGCAGCCGAAGCTGCCAAATATATAATCTGCGTCAGGCTTACACGCCGCGCCTGCAGAGATTCAAGCAGCATATGAATATGCTGCTTGTCGTCAAAGCGCAAGCTGTAGAGATTGTCACCGAGCTGGGCATATTGCTCCCCGGCGGTGACGAAGATCAGCCTAGCGCCCGCTGCGAAGCTGCGCTTGAAGTGCGGCAGCTCCTGCATATCATCCAGGAACAGCACTACATCACCCGTCAGATTTCCGGCCGTCTCCTGCGGACTTAGGGTCCATGCGGGGGTGTAATACTGGACGGTTTCCCGTTCCTGTACCTCCTGTACCTGAAGACCGGTAAGACGAACGCCTTGCATTATCCAGACCACTGCCCCATCTCCGGTTAATACAGCCAGTGTGTATTCATCCCCGGCAATGCGCTCGGCACGAATCACGAATTGCTGCAACGGCTTGTGCCGGAATGACATTTGATGGATGGAATGCAGCACCACCGGATGCTGCGGCTGCTCCAGCGCAGCGAGGGCCAGCAGAGTGTGGCAAGCTGAATTCACGGCCTCTGCGGAGAAGGAGTCCGCTGCCGGAGCTTCTCCCAGATCAACAAAGGCCAGCAAGATGTTCTTGTCTTGCCGCAAGCCGGTGACATGCTTCAGTCCGGACTCCATGCCATAGAGTAAGCGGAGTGCCTGCCGGGCCTGCTTCAGGACCGGCTCCCCTTGTCCTGCTTCCGGGATATCTTTCTTTGCATAGACCGCATCTACGTTCTGATTAGCCTCTTCAACTGCCTCACATTGAAAGACGACTTGCTCCCCAATCCGGATCTCGCCCGCTGCGGTTCCCCTGTCCGGGAAGATGTGAATGTCCAGTGCCGGTGGAAGCTGCTGCCGGTCCATCAGACCCGACCAGGCCATGTTCTCCAGCAGCAGCCCTTCCTGCTTATAACCGGCCAGCTCCAGTGCTTCCCGCGCAAACGCCAGCAGCCCGAAACCGTTCATATATTCTTGTCCCTGCCAGGTGTAGGGTTCATAGCAGCTGCTGATCACCGCAGACCGGGAAGAGAAACGGTAGCCGTCAATGGTGGACAGATTATGCTCGACCAGCTCTCCCATACCGGCAGCCTCCGGGACCAGAGCCGGGATGCGGATTTCCCGCCGCTTCACCTCGCTGACCCAATAACGGTTCCGGGCAAAGGGGTAGGTCGGCAGCGGAACTCTTGTGCAGCTGTCCGCTTCGTACAGCTTCCGCCAGTCGACATCCAGTCCCAGGGACCAGAGCTGGGCTATTTTACCGGTATTGCCGCCGTCCAGCAGCAGGTCTACATAAGAGATTCCCGCCTGACCTGCGTTGAACAGCTCGATATAATCCTTGAAGCCTTTGACATTGCCACGGTATACCTTGCCGCCCGGCAATCGGCCCTGATTGAATTCATCCAGTAGCGCTTTAAGCTCGGAGACCGAACCGGCAATGATCGCCAGCCTCTCTGCAAAAGACTCCCGTCCCACCTGCAGCGTATAGGCAATGTCCTTAAGACTGGCCGCTTCCGCTTCAGGCAACTCCAGATACTGTGCCAGCTTCAGCGCGTAAGCCTTCAGCCGGTCCTCTGCTCTGGCAGATAAGACAATGATGTGCGGCTCTCCGCTGCCTTTGCTGTCTTGACTGCTGCTCTGCGGGGCCGGGATATATTCTTCCAGAATAATATGCGCGTTGGCTCCGCCTGCCCCAAAGGAGCTGACCCCTGCCCGGCGCGGATATTCCTTCTGACCCCCGCCTTTCGGCAGCGATACACGATCCCACGGACCCGCCTGCCGCTGCACATAAAAAGGCGTTTCCTCAAAGTTAATGTGGCCGTTCAGCTCCTCGGAATGAAGCGAGGGAACAAGCACACCGTACTTCATTTGCAGCAGCACCTTGGTGATTGCCGCGATGCCGGCCGCAGATTCGCAGTGTCCGATATTGGACTTCACTGAGCCGAGGGCACAAAACTGCTTGTCGCCTGTCCCCTCCTTGAAGGCCTTGACCAGTCCGCTGACTTCAATCGGATCACCGAGCGAGGTTCCTGTACCATGGGCTTCAATATAATTGACCGTACGCGGATGAATCCCAGCAGCCTGCAAGGTCTCCTGGATCAACGCACCCTGCATGGACGGATTCGGCACGGTATAGCCTGTGGTTTTGCCGCCATGGTTGATGGAGCTGGCTTTGATTACGGCATAGATATGATCGCCATCCTGTACTGCCCGGTCCACCGTTTTCAGTAGAACAGCGCCAACGCCTTCCCCGGGAACATATCCGTCTCCGCCTTCACCGAAGCTTCTGCACCGCCCATCACTGGCCGCGAACTTCTGCTGGCTTAGGAATATGTATTTATCGGGATGAATGGAGACATTCACGCCCCCTGCGATGGCAAAATCGCTCTCGCCCCGGCGGATACTGTCACAGGCAAGATGGATCGAAGTGAGCGACGAGGAACACATCGTATCCAGTGCGATACTCGGTCCATTCAGGTTGAGATGATAGGACACCCGGTTGGCAATCGACGCATAGACGGAGGATAGGGCGATTTTATTGCCGTCAATCTCAGCATCCAGAAGCTGATACTGGCCATACATCACACCGGCAAAAACACCGACCTTGCGGCTGCCCAGCGTACCCGGTGTATATCCGGCATCCTCAATGGCGCTGTAGGCGCACTCCAGGAACAGCCGCTCCTGCGGGTCCATAATTTCCGCTTCCCGGGGCGATATATTGAAGAACAAAGCGTCAAAGCGGTCTACATCGTCAAGGAAGCCGCCCCATTTGCAGTACATTTTGCCGAGCTGGTTCTTATCCGTAGTGTAATATTCGTCAATGCTCCAGCGGTCTGCGGGAATCTCGGTAATGCAGTCCTGCGCCTGAAGAAGATTATTCCAGAAGGCCTGCAGATCCGGGGACATCGGGAATTTCCCGCTGACGCCGACGATCGCAATATCCTCATTCGCCCGGCTGCGGTCCCGGTGCCTGGCAGCCTGCACGGCGTTTGCGGAAGGCTGAATCCGCTTAGGCGGAATAGGCGTTTTGCCAGAGAGCTGCAGGCGCGCATCCGGGCGAAGGGCCTGCGGCGCAGCAGCCTTTTTGGGGGTCGGAGGATCAATCAGTCCGGCGAGTGCCTCACTGTGCTGTTCAGTGAAATATTCGCTTAATTCCCGCAGCGTCTGGTATTCGAACAACAGCGTTTTGGACAGCTCGCCGAAGCTGGCCTCCAGCTCCTCGTTAATGCTCATCGCCATAATGGAATCAAAGCCGATTTTCTCAAACGAATCATCCAGGCCCAGGGCATGCGGCGGAATTTTGGTGACTTTGATGAAAATACTCTTCAAATATTGCTCCGCGCCTTGCTTCAGCGCCTCCGTATCTATAGATATAGTGGGTGATGCTTCAGGCAATAATACTGCTCCGCCACCGGCAACCGCCGTGTCAGCCCTTGGCTTGTCCCTCTGCTGCGGATAATTGATTGCCTCTACCGCTTGCTCTATCCGTGCAGCGTCGCCATAGAGTACTAAGGCATTCTCCACCATTTGACGGCTGAGCTTATCGAACGCATCCACTCCCTCGGCTGTAGGCAGGACCGATATCCCTAGGTTCCTCCGCATAATGTCCAGGCTGTCCGCTGTCGTCATCATCCCGCCCTCCTGCCACAGCGGCCAGTTGACGGAGAGGATGTTTACACCGGCAGCGGCTCTTTTCTCATTGGCAAAATGGTCCATGAAGCTGTTGGCATAAGCATAATCGCATTGCCCCACATTGCCGGTCACGGCGGAGATGGAGGAGAACAGCAGCATGAACTCCAGCGGCTCTTGCCCAAACGCCTCATACAGGTTCTGCGTACCGGCAACCTTCGCGGCCAGCACCCGTTCAAACTCTTCCCGCTCCTTATGCAGGATGAAGGAATCGCTGGTCATTCCGGCACAGTGCAGGATGCCATCAAGCCGGGGGAAGCTGGCTTGGACTTCGGAGAGCAGCGCCAGGGTATCGGCTGGACTTGCCACGTCGGCACGGACATACCTCACCTGATTGCCGTTTCTGTGCAGCGCCTGCAGCTTCTCTTCCAGCGCACGATTCAGCGGCGTTCTTCCGGTTAGAATAAGGCTGGCCGAACAGGTATCCGCCAAATGGCGGGCTAGCGTGTAGCCGAGCGCACCCAGTCCGCCTGTGATGAGGTAGACCGGATGAGCTGCGGGACTTTGCTGCCGTACAGGGACGTGATCTGCCGGAGCAGTATACCGTTCAAGAACCGGCACATACCGCCGGGAACCCCGGTAATGGATTTCCCGGTGGCCGTTCAGCATGGAGCCCAGCTCCAGCAGCAGCTGCTCCAGCAGCTGCGGGTCAAAAGCTTCGCGGCCAAGATCGGTGGATACCGTCTTGTACAGCAGGCCGGGATTCTCGATCATGACGCTTTTCACAAAACCGTCCAGTGCAGCATGCACCGCATGATTCTCTGCATGTTTATATTGGAACAGGATATTAACCTTTGCGCGTTTTTTGAAGGAGAGCAGGGCTTTGGTCAGCGCAAACATTGAATATACACCGCTCTCCATGGCAGCATCCGTCTCTCCATCGGCCACTTCCTCCTGGGACAGGAGATGAAGAATGCTGCCGGGAAAACGTCCCTGCTGCTCCAGGCCGGACAGCAGCCGTGTATAATCCTCCTGACTCTGCAAAGGAGGCCTGTCCTGCCCAGTTTCCGCGCCGGTGCCGGCTTCATCCGCCGTGACAAACGTAAGCGACTGGAACAAGGAGGCAAACTGGCCGCGCAGCTTGGGCTCAAGACCCCTATCGGCTGCCAGAACGAGCACATGTCCGAGAGAATCCCCTTTAAGGTCTGTAAGCGGCTGTTCCGTCAAAGTCTTGGTGAAGGTTAGGCACACTTGCTTATCCGAGCGCTTAAGCGCCGCAATCTGCCGGAGGCCTTCCTCCTTGGAGATGGCTCCGCTGGCGATCCTTTCAATAATTGATCTCACTTAGATTCCCCCCAGCATTCTCTCAACTTCGTCTACCCCGGCTTCTCCGTTCAGCAGCTTGGTAAGCATCTCATCCAGCAGCGCAGTCCCCGCCAAAGCCGCCGAATCTGCTTCCGCCGCCCTCGTGTTCTGCGCCGAAGACGTCAAATCTCTTCCTGAAAGACAGGAGAAACGCACCGCCGGCTGGCCTGAGCTGTCGAGCAGCAGCAAATCGAACTGCATATCCTGCTCCTTCGCATAAGCGGCAGGCGCAACCAGACAATAGCTCACAGGTGTCAACGGTCTGTAGACCTCTACAGTCTGTAAGGCAAACGGAACAAAGGTTCCATACTGCCGCTGGCCGCTGAGCACCGAATACAATGCTGTCTGCATCGCTCCGTCAGCAAATCCGGGATGCAGGATATATTCCTGAAGTGGCATTTGCGTGTGTACCGGCAGTGTCAGCATGGACAAGGTGCCGTGATCCCCGGTATATACCGCTTCAATGGTCCGCAGATTCGGGCCGTATTTCATTCCGTGAGCCGAGAACAGCTCATAACAGTCTTCGCGGTAACGGGTGTGGCTGGCTGTTTGGAGGATGTGCGGAATATCCACAGCATTCACATCCGCGGCTTCGGCTTCACCGTCCGTATAATTCACCGTACAGGTGCAGTACAGTACTCTTTGACCGTTCCCGTTCAGGGAATAGATACTGGCTCCTATCCCGTCTTCCTGGGCAACCAGCGCCACAAAGATGTCCTGGACATCCTTGTCTGCCGGCAGCTCCAGCGTTCTGCGCCATTTCACATCGGTCACCGACTGCACCTTCCACTCCCGGCTGGAGAGCGCCCCTGCCCGCCAGGCCATTTCGAGATAGACCACTCCCGGCAGCACCATCCGGCCTTGGACCACATGATCGCGCAGGTAGGCATCGGCTGCGCTTAAGCTTTTTTTGTAGCATTGCTCCTCAAATACCGATTCATTGGAATCGATGACCGCCGCCAGCGCTAAGGGTTTGCTGCTGAATACTGCTGCAGCGGCTTCCGCCGAGTTATACCAGTAGCGTGTCCGGTCGAACGGATAAGTTGGTAAGGAGATTCTGCCCGGCTTGCTCTGCGCATACAGCAGCTGCCAGTTGAAGCTCACCCCGCTAACCCACAATCTGCAGAGCTGGCTCAGCTTGCCGGACTGCACCAGGGACAGCAGGAAGGCTTCCCCTTCCTCACTTTCCGAGAAAACGTCGCGGATCTCGCTGCCGGCGCTGATATTTCCCGCATAGACCTCGGAGACTTTGCGGCTGCCGGCCAGAAACTGGCTCAGCTTCTCCCTCAGCTCCTGCGTACCGGATACCACGATCGCCAGTCTTTCTTCCATGGGCTCCCGGCCAACCTGAAGTGTATAGATCAGCTCTTCCAGGCGGAAATCATAGACGGCCGTACGGTTCGCATCTATTGCGCTTTCCACATCTTCCGTTGATTCTGCCGTTCCCGCTCCAAGTCCGTGTCTGGCCGTAATGGCTGCAGAACCCAGCTGCTCCAGCAGATGACCGGCAATGCCTTCAATCGTGGCGCTGCCCGTCAGGAGGCCCATAGGCAGCCGGACCGGATAAGCTTCATAAAGAGCGTCCGCAGCAGCCATCAGCTCTTCTTTGGACAGGCCGTATTCCTCAATGGCCTCCTGGGCGCTGATGTATGCAGGCAGGAGGGCCGATTGCAGGAAGCAGGCGGTGATGTCGGCGATCACATATTTTCTAAGTGCAGTGCTGCTGATCTCTTCCGGCACATTTCCCTGCCACACCGTGTGCAGATCAATGTAATCAAGGACATGCTTGGCATAAGCGTTCAGCCGGTCCTTGTTTTTGGCGGATAAAATAAAGATGTACGGCCCACAGCTGCAGTCACTGTTCGGTGCGGACAAGACACTTTCCGGCTTCCCCATGTATTCCTCCAGGATGACATGCACGTTCGTGCCGCCTGCGCCGAATGAGCTTACCGCCGCGTAACGCGGGCATTCCCTGGACACGCCCCCCTCTTCAATAATGGCAGGTTTCCACTCTTCCAGGCGGCGCTGAACATAGAAAGGGGTCTCCGCAAAGTTAATATTCGGATTCAGCACCTCGGAATGGAGCGAGGGTACAAGCTGCCTATGCTTCATTTGCAGCAGCACTTTAATGATGGAGACCACCCCGGCCGCCGATTCCAGATGACCGACATTGCTTTTGACCGAGCCGATTGCGCAGTACTGGTTATCTGCCGTCCGGGTTCTGAAGGCTTTGGTCAAGCCGCTGATCTCTATCGGATCACCGAGCGCGGTTCCCGTTCCATGTGCCTCCATATAGCTGATATGCCGTGGATGGACGCCCGATTTGCGCAGCGCCTCCGCGATAATATTCGACTGCGCATTCGGATTGGGAACGGTGTAGCCGTTCGTCTTGCCGCCATGGTTAATCGAGGTTCCCCGGATCACCCCATAGATGTTGTCTCCGTCCTCCATTGCTTTGGCGAGCGGCTTCAGCAGCAGTGCACCCACCCCTTCGCCGGGCACATACCCGTCTCCGCCGCTGCCGAAGGCGCGGCATTTGCCTTCACTCGAGGCGAACCGCTGATTGCAGAGGAACAGATACTTATCTGGGTGAATGGTGACATTCACTCCCCCCGCGATCGCAATCTCGCTGTCTCCCCGGTAAATGCTCTCACAGGCGAGATGCAGCGCGGTAAGCGACGAGGAACACATCGTATCCAGCGCAATGCTGGGCCCGCTCCAATTAAAGAAATAGGACACCCGGTTGGCGATGGAGGCATACGACGAGCTGAGTGTCAGGGTATTTCCTTTGGCGGTCTCCTCCGCTCCGTACAATTGATAGTGACCGTACATGACACCGACGAACACACCTGTCTTACTGTTCCACAGGGATTGCCGGGTATAGCCGCCATCCTCAATGGCGCTGTGTGCACTCTCCAGGAAAAGGCGTTCCTGCGGGTCTAGCTGCTCCGCATCCCTTGGCGTCAGCTGAAAAAACAGCGGATCAAAGCAGTTATATTCGTCGATAAAACCGCCCCATTTGCTGTACACTTTGCCTTTCTTGCCTTTCTCCGGATCGTAGAATCGGCTGTGATCCCACCGCTGCGGCGGAATCTCGGAAATGCAGTCCACACCGTTCTTCAGATTATTCCAGAATTCATCCAGATTGCGGGCACCCGGAAAAACGCCGCTGATGCCAATGATCGCAATCCCCTCGTCCTTTGCCGGATGAGCCTGCTCCACTGCCTGGTCCCGGCTCTTGCCGGGCGTTACGAAGGATCTATATTTCTTCGAAGGTTCATCACTCTTCTTCTGAACCGGTGCAAGGTCTGCCGCCGGTACGGCGGGCTTAACCGCCTGGTGATTCTCGCGGGTCTGCCGGTACCCGGCCTGCCCTTCCAGCAGCTCCCGCTGATTCTGTACAAAATACCCGGCAAGCTCAGCCAAGTTACCGTATTCGAACATCAGCGTCTTCGGAAGATTCGGAAAATCCTTGTCCAGCAGCGAGTTGATCTCCATAATCGCCACCGAATCCACCCCGTACTCCTCCAGGCTCTGCCCCGCATTGATCCGGTCTGTGTCCAGACCGATGACCTGCGAGAGCAGCCCCTTCAAATACTGGACAGTATAGTCATGAAGCCCCTGGCCTCCCTGTGCCTCTGCATTTGATCCGGTTGCCCGCTTGGTGTCTGCTGGCACTGTGGGCTGGCTTTTCAGCTGCCGGATCAGCGTATAGCCCTGCTCGGGGTCTATCTCTCCCCGCTTGATCTGCTCCAGAATTCTGCCCATTTCCAGGTTTGCGTCACTCATCGTAGGCCCCCCATCCACTGTTCCACTTCCGCTTCGCTCATCTCTCCGGCCTGCAGCCGGGTCAGCAGGTCAACAATGGCCTCCTTGTCCTCTAGCGGAACTTCTTGCACCGGTGTGTTTTTTTCCAGCTTGAACGCATGATCAATCTTGGGCTTGTTCCCCGCAGCAACTATGATATTGCCGCAGCCCGCCTGGCAGATGGCTTCAAAAGCCCGGATGCCCGTATCTTCATCCATCATGCTCATGCCCAGGTAGCTGGAATAGAATGCCGACTCGCTATCGGGAATTTCAAATCCCCCGTCCTTCCACAGCGGCCAATTGACCGAAATCGTCTGGCCCTTGCGCTTCCCTTGTGACACTGATTCATTTCTGAGCTGTGCATAACGGTCCATGAAGCTGTTGGCCATGGCATAATAACCGACGCCCAGATCACCCAGCTCCACCGAAATGGAGGAAAAGAGGATCAGAAAACCGAGATCAAAATCCGTACTGAACAGGTCCAGGTGGATCAAGCCTTGTACCTTGGAATTCATGATCTCCCGGCCTGCCGCGCGGTCCGCTTCCGTTACGGGTACTGATCCGCCTTGGCCTGCACAGTGGATGATACCGTCAAGCACGCCGAACCCGCTTTTGATGATGCCCATGATCTTCTTCACATCCCCGGCGCTTGCGATATCGCCCTGAAGATAACGGCCCTCTCCTCCAAGCCGCTCCAGCTCCTCCATGAAGACATCCGTCCGCTCACTTGCCGGCTGTCTGCCGGTGCAAATAACGGTGGCCTGGTAAGTGCGGGCAAGATATCTGGCAAAAATCATACCCAGCGCGCCTGTACCGCCCGGAATCAGATACACACCGTTTTCTTTAAAAACAACGGTGCTTGACACGGCTGCCTTCCTGCCGCCAAGCTCCAGCGGCTTAATCTTGCGCACCTGCCGCTGTTCTCCGGTATAGCGGATATCCGTATGACCTATGTTCTCTGAAGAGAACAGCTCCTGATAAAGTCTTTCCTGAAAGCCCACACCGCTGATTGTATGGTCATCCGCCGATACGCTGGCAATCTGGAACTTATGGTGCAGCGTTACAATCGACTTCGCGAAGCTGGTAAGCAGTTCATGAGGAGCCGAGAAGGCTCCCTGGTCTGTCCGATAGATGAACAGCAGCTTCAGGGGCTGCTGTCCGTACACCTGAACGAAGGCTTTAAACAGTGAGACGACGGAAAATACGCCGTTCTCCAGCATCTCTGTCAGCACAGGCTGGATCATGTCATCACTTAGCGCAGTCAGCGGCAGCGGCGCTGCCGTTCCTGCCCACTGATGCAAGACATGGGTGGCGTCAAAGCCGCTCTCCCGCAGCTCCTGCAGCAGTCTCACATAATCCGCTTCCCTCAGCGGGTTAATCGCCATATGATTTCCCTGACGTGCCCGGTATTCCGTATGCGGTGTAATCCAGACGCAGCCGTCTGCTCCGCTTGGCATCATGTGCAGCGGCGGATGAGCGGCATCCTTATCACCGTTGCCCCCGCCGCCTGCCGGTTCGCCAAAGATCAGAACATTCCGCCGCTCTGCACCCATTACCGGGACAAGCGCTTCATTCTCATAGACCGGAGTATAGTAGAATATCTCCTCCTCCGGGCGACGGCCTTCCGGCTTACCGGCAAACGGCCGGACGATGAAATCCTCGATTCTGACCACTTCATGGCCGTCCAGGTCGAGAATGGCAATATCAAAAATGTTCAGTCCCTGGTTGTTCTCTCCCGGCTGCTCCTTCACCCGGGTGTACACATAGCAGTCGGCAGGAATTGGTGCGAATATCCCGATGTTCCCCATCGAGAATGGAATGTGCGTGGCTCTGCCTGCTTCATCCCTGCCTGCGGCCACCGAGCGTACCGCCCCGTCGAATAACGCGGGGTGAAGTACAAATTCAGGCAATGCGGCTCTGTAGGCCTCGTTCAGGGACAAGCGGGCCAGCGTCTCTTCCTTCCCGCTCAGCACCTCTTCTGTCACCTGGAAGGAAGGACCGTAATCGAACCCAATTCCTTTGAATACATGCTGGTAGCATTCGTATTTATCCTTGCGGCCCGGGCAGCGGCCCTTGATTCCATCCAGGTCCAGGCTCCGGCTTCTCCGGGATGCAGGCACCTCAGCGAATTCCAGAACGCCTCTGGAATGCACAACCTTGCCGCTCCGGGCATTACTGAAGATTTCATAATGCACGGCCTCCCCTTCAGGCTCCAGAACGATATCCAGGTCCATGGAATCCTCTGTCATCACCACCGGCTTCAGCCAGACAATGTCCCGGACCGCGCTGACTGTGGCTTCGGCTGCAATTTCACCTGCAGCTCTGGCCATCTCAATGTAAGCGACCCCGGGCAGCAGCATCTGCTCCGCAACGATATGATCCCGCAGGTAGAACTGCTCGACAGAGAGCCGCTTGCGGAACCGCTGCTCGCGCAGTGTGGAGATATTGACATCCACCAGCGGATGTAGCGGGTGCAGAGAGAGCAGCCCTTCAGGCATTAGACCGTTCTCCGCTTGTCCGTTCGCTGCAGTTACAGCTATTCCTGTGCTGATGCTGCCCGTGTTCTCCAGCCAATATCGTTCTCTGGCAAAAGGATACAGCGGCAGAGAAACCTTCTGCGGCTTATAGCCTGCAAAGAGCAGACTCCAGTCAATCGGCGTGCCGAGGACCCATAGCTTCGCAATTCGTTCCAGCTGATTCTTGCGGGCCAGCGCGGCGATATAAGCAATGTCCTCGGGGTCATTCCCGAGAATGGCGGCTCCGTTCGTTAGCGCCGCAGCCGAATTGCCTTGGTGTACCCCTTCGTGGACAACACCGTCCGCAATAGCTTGCAGGGCTGACTTCAGTTCATCCAGTGTCGAGGCGGCAAAAGCCAGCCGTTCCTCCATTTCCTCCCGGCCCGTGCTCAGCGTGTAGGCGATATTTGCCAGTGTGTATTCTCCCGTAAGCGGTGCTTCCAGGAAACTGTGCAGCTCATGAATCTTCTCCATGAGTCGTTCCCGGTTCTTGGCGGACAATACGATCAGCTTGCTTCCGGTAATTTCTGCAGCGGCCTGCGCCGGTAGGTATTCTTCGGCAATCAGGTGCACGTTGGCTCCGCCTGCCCCGAAGGAGCTGATGCCGGCTCTGCGCAACTCTCCGCTGCCCGGAGCTTGCTCCCAGCGGTCCAGGCTGCGCTGCACATAGAACGGTGTATCCTCGAAATGGATACCGCTGTTCAGTTCCTCCGTATGAATCGACGGTGCCAGCATCCGGTGCTTCATCTGCAGCATGACCTTGGCTACTGAGGCAATCCCTGCAGCAGATTCTAGATGTCCGATATTCGATTTGACCGAGCTGATCGAGCAGAACTGCTTCTCGTCCGTGTACTGGCCGAACGCCTTGGACAGTCCGGCAATTTCAATCGGGTCGCCCAGTGAGGTCCCGGTGCCATGCGCTTCGAGACTGGTAATTGTTCTGGGATGTACGCCCGACTTGCGGAGGGCCTCAGTAATAGCCGCAGCCTGGGCACCCGGATTCGGCACGGTGTAGCCGCTGGTTTTACCGCCGGAATTCACTGCCGTACCCTTGATGACTCCGTAGATATGATCTCCGTCTTCTATGGCCTTGCTGAGCGGCTTGAGCAGAACTGCGCCCACACCTTCACTGGCCACATAACCGTCTCCGCCTTCGCCGAAGGCCCGGCATTTGCCTTCACTGGAGGCGAAGCGCTGGCTGCACAGGAACACGTATTTGTTGCGGTGGATCGTCACATTGACGCCTCCGGCAAGCGCAGCCTCGCTCTCACCGCTGCGGATACTCTCGCAGGCCAGATGAATCGCGGTCAGCGAGGAGGAGCACATGGTATCAACCGCCATGCTCGGCCCCTGGAAGTTGAACAAGTACGACACCCTGTTGGCGATGGACGCGAAGGACGAGTTAGGCGCTACCAGATTGCCTGAGGCGTAGCTTTCCGTCCCGATAAGCTGATAATGGCCATACATGACGCCGACAAAAACACCGACCTTGGAGCGGGCGAGCTTCTCACGGGTGTATCCGGCATCCTCAACGGTGTGGTAGGTGCATTCCAGAAACAACCGTTCCTGCGGGTCCGTCAACTGGGCATCCCGCGGTGTCATCTGGAAGAATAACGGATCGAATTTGTCCACATCGTCGATAAAACCGCCGTATTTGGTGTAAATTTTGCCCTTCTTGCCCTTCTCCGCATCGTAGTCACGCATGTAATCCCAGCGGTCAGCGGGAATTTCGGTTATGCAGTCCCGCCCTTCCCTCAAGTTATCCCACAGCTCGGAAATATTGCCCGCCATCGGGAATCTGCCATCCATGCCGATGACCGCGATATCCATACCGCCGTTGTTCACCGCGTTTCTTACCGGCGGTGCAGCTTCCCCTGCCTTCGGCAGGAAGCGTCCGCCCTGCGCTGCGGCACCAGTGCGGCCGACAGAATTGCTGCTGTGCATTTGCACTGCTGCACTTGCCGCAGCCTGCGGATCTACTGACAATTTCACCGCCTCCGGGTTCCGCGGCTGCTCAAGCTTCAATAGGGAAGCAAGCTGTGCTCCGTAATGCCCGGTGAAGTAACCGGCAAGCGATTCTACCGTGTTATATTCGTAAAATAATGTGGTCGGCAGTCCGCTGAAATCGCGCTGGAGCGACTCATTCAGCTCCAGAATCATGATCGAATCCAAACCAAAGGCATCCAGCGGTGAAGCCTGGCCGATCCGGTCCCTGGAGATGCCCAGAGTCTTGGCAAGCAGGCTGACAAGATAAGCCTGCGTCCGTACCAGCAGTTCCCCGCTGTCAACGCTGCTGCTTGCTGACTGCGCCGCTGTCGCCGCCTGACCAGCTTGACCAGCTCCGCTTATACCGAGCACCCGGGCGATTTTGTGCGGATCGCCGTAGCCGACGAAGGCCTGCACGGCATCCTCTTTTAGCACAGCCTCCAGAATATCCAGGCCTGTTCTGCTGTCCAGCAGGTGCATGCCATAATAATCGGCCAGCACCTGCTGCTGGGCTGCGGCAACCTGATATCTTCCATCCTGCCAGAGCGGCCAGTTGATGGATACGGTCTTGCCCTGCCGCTGATGCTGTGCGGCAAGACGGTCACGATAGACGGCAAACCGGTCCATGAAGCTATTGGCAGCCGCATAGCTGCCCGCTCCCATATCCCCGATCTGTGCAGAGGTGGACGAGAACAGGATGAACAAATCCAGCGCTTCCTCCTTGCTGGCCAGATCCAGATTCAGGGTCCCGTTGACTTTGGGGCCGAGAATGCGGGCAAAGCCTGCTTTGCTGCTCTCCGCTGCCTTCACCGTCTCGCCGATTCCGGCACAATGAAGGATGCCGTTAATCCCGCCGAAGCGAGCTTTGGCTTGTCCGATTAACCGGACTGTACCGCCCATGTCGGCAATATCGGCCTGAAGGTAGACCGCTTCTGCGCCAAGACCCGCCAAATGCTCCAGCTTCGCCTGAATTTCCACATCCACCTGCTGCCTTCCGGCCAGCACCAGCCTGGCTTGAACCGTAGCGGCCAGTTCAGCCGCCACCAGCATGCCGAGTGCTCCGGTGCCGCCGGTAATAATATAGACACCGCCTCTGATGAACCTGGATTCCCCGGCCTGGTGAAGCATGGGCTGCGGAAGGAGCTTCCGCAGATAACGTGCTCCGCCGTCGTATCTGATCTCTGTCCCGCTGGCAAGCTGCGGCGGCAGTAATTCTTGAACCAACCGCTCTGCAGCTTCTGCTGGTGCCGCTGCATTTAGCTGAACAAGACTCAGTTGGAACAACGGATGATCGGCAGAGATCGAATGGGCTAATCCGGCAGCCATTTCATTCAGCGGCGTCAGCACATGTTCTGCACTGTCATAGGCATATAAGCATCTGATTCTGGACTTCGGCTTCGATGCTGACACCGCCTGCAAGAGATGCAGCAGGGAATACAGCCCTTGATCCATTTGCACCTCCAGAAATTCCGCCAGCCCTTCTTGCAGACTTCCCGTATCTTCCAGCGCAGCCCCAACCCCTGCACCGGCATCGGCATTCACATTCCAGCCATGCACAATATGCTGTAGCTCCACGCCCTGAGTGTTCAAAGCTTCCAGTAACCGGAGGTAATCCGCTGCCTGTCCCGGGTTGATCACATACTCTGTGCTGCTCAGCCGGGCATATCCGGCCCCGGCCTGAACCTGAATACAGCGGTCTGGCGCCAAGCCTTGCTGCGTAGCCTGCCCCCGGATAGAACCGGCCAAAGCCGCTGAGCCGAACACCACAATTGAGGACAACGCAGCGGATTCCTGCGGCAGACCAGCTTCTACCCATTCCGGAGCATACAGCGATAAACCGGCAGCTTGCCCGGGTGCGGCTCCTTTGGCTGTGGCGTACTGCTTAATCGAGAATCCAAACAGCCGCACAACCTCCCGGCCTTCAATATCTGTAATCCGGATATCATACTTCCGCGTTCCCTCATCATCCGTGCCGGTTGCCCCCTCTGCGGTCTTCGCATAGGCGTAGCAGTGCCGGGGAACCTCACCGACCAGCTCCATACGGTCCAGGGCGAACGGCACCCGGAGTGTCAAGTCCTCATCGCTGCGGTTGCCTGCCCAGGAGAGCGACCGCACCGCACCGTCAATGATCGACGGATGCAGCACATAGTCCGCGTAATCCGCTTCTAGATGCTCCGGCAGAGAAATTTCGGACAAGCCCTCCTGTATAGAGCCATAAGCAGTCTTCGTCACCCGGAAGGAGGGGCCATAATCGAAGCCGACGCCCTTGAAGATATGGTCATAACACTGTGCATGATCGAAGGTGGATGTACTTCTCTCCTTGATCATCGCAATCTCCAGCGTTTGGGCGGAAGCCGGTGTCTCCTGCAAAATAATCCCCGAGGAGTGCAGAACGCGCTGATCCCCGGCTTCACTGAACACCCGGTACTCCAGCTCTCCTGATTCAACAAGCCGGAAAGAGGTGTAAATTTCCTTCCGGTCTACCTCCAGCTCCACGGCCTTAATCCACCGGACATCCTTCAGCCCCGTTACCGGGGTGATTCCCGCCAAAGCGGCAGCAGCTCGTACCATCTCCAGATAGGCTACACCAGGCAGCAGAACCTTCCCGCCAACCACGTGATCCTTCACAAAAAACTGGTCCAGCCGCAGCACTGTTCGGAATTTCTCCTCTTCCATAGTGGAGACATTGCTGTCAACCATCGGATGGAGTACGGCGGCAGCCGCTTCTGCGGAAGACAGCTTGGGAGCGATACGGCGTGTATTTTTACGGACCCAGCAGATTTCTCTGGCAAAAGGATACACCGGCAGCGGAATGCGTCTGCCCTTCCGGTTTACATACAGGCTGCTCCAGTCCACCGCCTCTCCGGAGGTCCATTGTTTCGGCAGCTCCGAAAGCTCCAGGGCTGTAACCGGCTGCGCCGATAAGCGGTCTCCGGCTTTGGCGGACAGCGATGGTGAAGCCGCAGGCTGTGCGGGTACCCGACCGTAGCACACTGCATAGGCTTGTTCCGGCCCGGCGAGGCAGCTGCGCAGAATGTTCACCAGCTCCTCCTTGCCGGTGGCGGCAAAAGCCATCCGCTCCGCCATTTCTTCTCTTCCTGTCTGCAGCGTGAAGGCGATGTTATGCAGCGTAAGCTCTTCCTTATCGCCGTGAAGCGTCAGGTAGCTGAGCAGCTGCTGCACTTTTTGCTGAAGCTGGGGCTTGGTCTTAGCGGACAGGATGATCACGTTGCCCTGCCCCGACTGTTCCGACTTCCCGGATTGCCCGAAACCGGAACCAAGACCAGAAGAATCCGTGGCGGCTGCAGGTATATAATCCTCCAATACCACATGGGCGTTCACTCCGCCGAAGCCGAAGGAGCTGACCCCTGCCCGTCTCGGCACACCTTCAAGCGCTGTCCATTCCTGCGTCTTCTCTACGATATAAAAAGGCGAATGCTCAAGCTCGATATACGGATTCAGCTGGTTAAAGTGAACGTTGCCCGGCAAGGTCTTATGCTTCATCGCCAGCACAACCTTCAGGATTCCGGCAATGCCTGCGGCGGCTTCCAAATGGCCGATATTGGTCTTGACCGCGCCCAGTCCGCAATACTGCTCCCGGCTCACCGGGATTCCGTGTCTGTGATACAGCTCCTTAAAAGCACTTTTCAGCGCATTGATCTCCACCGGGTCACCCAGGCTGGTACCGGTGCCATGCGCTTCGATATAACCGATGGTATCCGGGGAAATGCCGGCTTTATCATAGGCTTCCACCAGCACCTCAGCCTGCGCCTTCGGATTCGGCACCGTCAGCGAGCTGACCTTGCCGCCATGATTGATCGCCGTTCCTTTGATAACCGCATATATATAATCCCCGTCTGCTTCGGCCTGGCTTAACGGCTTGAGAAGAACAGCTCCTGTACCTTCTCCGCGCACATAACCGTTAGCGCTTTGATCGAAGGTTTTGCAGCGTCCGTCCGGTGACAGCATGCCTGCCCGGCTGAAAGAGATGTGCAGGGTTGGGGCGGCAATCACGTTCACACCGCCGGCAATCGCCTGTTCGCAGTCGCCGTTCTGAATACTCTCCACCGCCCGGTGCACGGCCACCAGAGAGCTGGAGCAGGCCGTATCAATCGGCTCGCTTGGGCCGCGGAAATTGAGCAGATAAGAAATCCGGTTAGCGAGTACGCAGTGAGAGCTGCCTGTGGAAGAATAAGCTTCAATCTCGATGTCGTTGTCCTGCAGTAGAGTGCTGTAATCATTCGTAGAGACCCCGACGAACAGCCCCACCTTCTTGCCTGACAGCGCCGAAGCTTTATATCCGGCATCCTCAAGGGTGGACCACACGGTTTCCAGGAATATCCGCTGCTGCGGGTCCATCAGATCGGCTTCACGCGGGTTAATACCGAAGAAGCCCGGGTCAAACTTGTCGATGTCCTTCATGAAGCCGCCCCAGCCGGAGATCGGCTTGTCCGGGCCGCGGCCCTTCAGCCGGTTCAGTTCCTGAATATCCCAGCGGTCGCCGGGAATCTCCGAGATCAGATCCTTCTGCTGCCGCAGCTGGTCCCAGAATGTCTCCAGATCCCTCGACTCAGGCATAGCTCCACTGATCCCGATAATGGCAACCGGCTCGCGTTTGACGGCTCCGGCTGACTCCGGCTGAGGCAGCTTCCACCCTTGTCTGGTCTTCGTACCGGAGGTCCCCGCCTTAACCGGCCCATAATCAACAGTAGTTGCAGCTGCCTGCACGGCTCCATGGCTGAAATATCCAACTAATTCGTCCGCATAGCTCTCCGCCAGATGGGCAGATAATGCACGGACCGTCGGATATTCAAAAAAGACCGCCGGTGTCATCCGCACCTGAAACGCATCATTGACCGCATTTGCGGCATCAGTGAACGTAATGGAACTCATACCGTATTCGCCCAAATCCTGATCGGGATGGATCACAGCTTCATCCAGCTTCATCAAGCGACTGATGACTCCGGTGATGGCTTGCTGAGTCTGCTCCAGTAATTCGGCCGCCAGATTCGCCCGGTGACCGGCTCCTTCTCCGGTTATAGCTGCACCGGAAGCCGCTGAATCAAGACCCAGAATCCCGCTGATTTTCTTGCGGTTTGCCTGAAGCGGCAATATTTGTGGTACAATCCCGTTCAGGATTGCCTCGAAATAGCCCAGTCCTGCCGCAGTCTCCAGCGGCTTCAGACCCACGGTATTCCGGAAGAACAAGAGAGTCTGTTCCTCCACCTGCATTCCCCCGGCTTTCCAGAGCGGCCAGTTAATGGAGATAGACTTTCCGTATCTGTGCCCCGATCGCACCAAGGTATGTCGGGCCAGCATATATTCGTCCATAAAAGCATTAGCATAAGCGTAATCGCTCTGCCCGGTATTTCCCGTTACCGCGGCTATTGAGGAGAATGCTGCTATGAAATCCAGCTTATCCCCCTGCGTTGCCTGGTCGAGATATATCAGCCCCTGGACTTTGGCCCCAAGCACTTCGCCGGCCTGCTCCGCGTCCTTCACCTGGATAAGTGCATCGCGGGTGACTCCCGCCGCATGAATGATGCCATTCAGGCTGCCGAACCGGCTCCTTGCTTCGGCAACAGCCGCTGCTGCTGCCTGTTCCTGTGAAATATCCGCCTGCACGTACAGCACTTCTGCCCCGAGCTTCTGTAAACGGATGATTTGCTGTTCCTGTCCTTGCTGAAGTGGGGATCTGCCGATCAGCACAAGCTTGGCCTGAACCTGCCCGGCAAGATGCTCCGCCACAATCAGCCCCAGCTTGCCCAGTCCGCCTGTTATGAGGTAAACGCCCTGTGGCCTGAGGATATCCCGCGCGGCTTCCTTCTCGGGCAGAGCGATCTCCTTGAGTGTATGAACATACCTTCTGCCCTGCTGGTACAGCACTTCATCATCAGCCGAGCGAACCTCGGCGGCAATCATCCGGTACAGCTCCTCCGTGCTGTCCTGTCCGGTGAACAGCGTGCTGAAATGCAGCTTGGAATGCTCCAGCCTGAGCGTTTTGTTGAAGCCTCTCAGTGCTCCAAGCTCCGGTGGTACAGCCTCTTTCTCCCCGCCCTTGCATAACTGGATCACCCGGGTATGCCGGTTTTCCTGGCCAGCCATCAGCGCCTGCGCCAGATACAGCTGGTGCAGATATGCCCCCGCAGCAGCGGCCCCGTTTGAAGCAGCAGCAACCTCAGGTTGTTCATACACGATGGTCTCCAGCGTACAGCCTCTGCTCTTCAATTCACGAATCAAGCGGGCATAATCGGCCGGCTGCTCCGGGTTAATCCGGTAATGCGCTTCTCCGTCCTGATGATACTCAGCACCGGCTTCTACAATAGTTAACTGCCCTGAATCAGCATGATTATTAGCCTTGGCAAATTCCTTGAATAGCTCGGACTGCCCGGTGAATAAGAGCACATCGCCTTGAATAGAATTCTGCTGCGGAAGGGACGTACCGCTCTCCTTCCACTCATAGGCAAAGCTCATCTCCTCTGTACTCTGCTGTCTTCCCTGATGGAAGACCTTCAGTACAAAGCGGGTGAACTTCAGCAGGACCCGGCCCTGCCCGTCGGCCAGCACGACGTCGAACTCCTGGTCACCGCCGGTATTGGCGGACTCCCGCTTTTTCACATAGGATACACAGCTCGCCGGCAGGGTCCCGAAGATTTCCAGCTTGTCAAAAGAATACGGCAGAGCCACCGCACCCTCCAGTTCTTCCTGAGAGCTGACCAGCCCGATGACCGCTTCCAGCACTCCGTCAACCACGGTGGGATGCAGCGTAAATTCCTTGAAGCCTTCGCGTAAATGTGCAGGCAGTTCGATGAAAGCTAACGCTTCTGTCTCCCCCGCAAACATTTCGGTTATCGACTGAAAGGACGGGCCGAGCAGCAGCTGATGTTTTCTGAACTTGTCATAGATTTGGGTTCCGCTGATGCGCGTCTTCCCTTGGCTTAACGCGGTAATATCCAGGGTGTCCAGCAGATTACCAGACGGTTCTTCCGCTGTATAACTGATACTGCCCTGGCTATGAACGACCGTATTTCCTTCGGACAGGCTTGTAATCTCGTAATCTAGTTCAGCTTCCGCTTCTCCCGGATATAGGCGCACCTGCACAGTCTTAGCGGCTTCGCCGTCCTCCAGTTGAATCGGGTAAGCCCAGACAACACCCGTTATCCTGCGGACCGTTGTACCCGGCAGTGAAGCAGCCGCAGCGGACAAAGCCATCTCCAGCTGGACCACACCAGGAAGCAGCTTATGTCCGGATACGATATGATCGTTCAGGTAGAACTCTGTGCCCGTCAGCTTTTTCGCAAAACACTGTTCATGCACCGTAGAATGGTTGCTATCCAATACCGGGCCTATCGCTTGTACCGCAGCGCCTCCTATTGCAGCTAAAGGCGCTGCTGTGTTCAGCTCCAGCCAATACTGGTGTTTCTGAAACGGATAAGTAGGCAGCGGTGTTTTGTTATATTGGCGATCGCTGTACAAGACGTTCCAGTTGCAAATGCAGCCTTCCATATACAGTCCTGCGGCCTCATCCAGCGCTTGCAGGGAGACTGGAGTCCCACTTGTCCCGTCAGCTATTCTTTTCCCCACTATCCCGTCCAGCCTGCGCTGATCCTCACGCCCGTTCTGGTTTCGCCGCAGCACACGGGAGGCGCTGCCCGTATCCGCAGCAAGCGCCTCATGGGTGCGCAGCAGCTCCGTTTCCAGCTCCTGCAGATCGCCGGCAATCACGGCCGCCCGCTCGGGAAAGTGGCTTCTGCCGACGGATAACGTGTAGGCGATATTTCCGACATCCGTGCTGGCATCCGCCTCTTCCTTGATCCACTCTTGTAGATCCGCAAGTCTCCGAATCAGGCCCTCCCGGGTCTTGGCTGAAAAGAGAAACAGATAAAAAGGGCGTTCGCCGTTATGTATGCCATTATTGCTCATCTGTTTAGCCTCCACTTCTCTTCCTAATGAATGTATGAATTTCGGCCGCTCTTACAGCTCCTAGCTTCCCCTGCGGTATTCTTCGATGACGATATGGCAGTTCGTGCCACTGAAGCCAAACCCGCTGATTGCAGCCATTCTGGAGCCCCGTTTGTTCTCCGGCCAATCTACCAGCTCGGTGTTGATGTAGAAGGGGCTTTCGTCCAGCCTGATCTTCTCATTAAGCCGGTTATAGTGGATCAGCGGCGGGATTTGTCTGTTTTTCAGGGACAGCAGGATTTTGATCATTCCGGCGACACCGGCGGCCATTGTGGCATGTCCGATATTGGCTTTGACGGACCCAAGCGCGCAATACTGGCTGTCCTGTGTAAATTCGCGGAACGCTTCGGTCAGGGCCTTTACTTCGATGGGATCACCCAAAGCGGTGCCCGTTCCATGCGCTTCGACATAGTTGATCTCGGCCGGATCGATGCGGAACTTCTCATACACCCTTTTCTCCAATTGAATCTGCGAGTTCACGCTAGGTGCGGTAATGCCATTGGTCCGGCCGTCCTGATTCACACCTGAGCCGCGGATTACACCATAGATATGATCCCTGTTCTCCAGCGCCTGGTTCAGCGGCTTCAGCACCACGACCCCTACGCCCTCGCTCAGCAAGGTTCCGTCTGCTTCCTGATCGAAGGGTCTGCATACGCCCTGCGCTGACAGAATCTCCATCTGACTGCTCTGCACCATGCTGTCCGGGGTAATCATCAACCGGATGCCTCCGGCCAGCGCCATGTCGCATTCCTCATTCCAGAGGCTGACACATGCCTGGTGTACGGCAACCAGCGACGAGGAACAGGCGGTATCTATTGAAATGCTCGGGCCTTTCAGATTGAGAAAATACGAGATTCGCGCAGCCAGAATCGACGAAGAAGTCCCGGTAAACGCATCTGCGGTATTGCTTAGACGGTTCGCTTCCAGATGCTTGGTATAATCGCTTGGTGCACAGCCGACAAATACGCCGCAGCGGGTATCCTGCACCGCCTGGTCGGAATATCCGGCATCCTCCAGCGCCTTCCAGGCCTCCTCCAGAAAAATCCGCTGCTGCGGGTCCATAATCTCCGCTTCTTTAGGAGATATATTGAAAAACAACGGATCGAATTCATCCACATGGTCAAGCAGTCCGGCAACCGTGCAATAGGTTTTCTGATCCGCCTTCCGGTCTTCGTCATACCATGCCTGAATATCGAACCGGCTGGCGGGAATTTCTCCCGTGCTGGCTACGCCGTCTCGGAGATTACGCCACAGCTCTCTTGCCGAAGCGGCACCGGGAAACCTGCCTGATAACCCGACAATCGCAATGCCTTCTGCCGCAGCGGCTGTGGCTAGGTCAACGGAAACTCCTGGTGGAGCTTCCGGCATGATCTTTACCGGTTCTTCCGCAGGGCGGGAGGCGGCAAAGCCCAGTTTGATTTTACCTGTAGCCTCTGTACTTGAAGCTGCGGGAGCTATGGGGGCTGCGCCGGTTTTCAGTGTCAGCTTGGGCGCTCCAGAGGCCGGTTGTCCAGCGGAAAAGGGAGCCTGCGGCGCAGGTGCTTGTTCCTCCTTGGTCTGACGCCCGGTTAGTGGCTTCAGGGATCGTGCGGCTGGCTCCTTCATTGGCGCTTTCGGTTTGACCGGCGCTGCTGCCGGTTTGTTTGTCGAGAATTGGTCGATTAGATCGTTCATATATTCATATCTGTGGTTTAAGCGTTGGGATTGGACAGGTTCGTGTATCTGCTCTTGCGGGTTCGCATTCACAGCATTGGGATTTATTCCCTTCTCCGGCATTGCGCCGCTGTTCTTCTGAATCTCATCTACCATATACCGGGCCAGCTCGGGAATGGTCGGATAATCATAGAGCACGATGCCGTCAAGCTGGATATGCAGCGCTTCATTCAGATCCCGGACAATTTCCACACTGCTGATCGAATCAATGCCCATTTCCTTAAAAGAAAGCTCATAGCTCAGCTCCTCCGGCTGGAGCTTCACTACCCGGCACAGCACATCCTTGACCTGCTGCTCCACGGCTTCCGGAGAGAGGGTCTGCTCTGCACCGGAAACCGCATCTCCCCGTTGCTTCAGCTCATGGATGCGTCTCAGACCTTCGCGGGCCTCCAGCTTATGGTCCTTGATCTGCTGCAATATGTCCTTGATCGTCTCGCCGTTACTCATAGTACACCTCCAAAAACTGGGCTACTTCGTCCACATCCAGCTCATCCTCGTTCAGCCTGGACAACAGCTCCAGCAGATCACGGTCCTCCTGGTTAACCGATGATGTTCCTGAGACTGCCAATACTCCCGGTACATCCGCTTCTGGAGCCAGGGACAGGGGTCCATGCTTACGCCCGATATGCGCTGCCAGAAGGTTAAGGGTGTAGTAATCATAAATATCGATGGTATCGAGCTGCAGGCTGAAGCTCTCATTCAGATCGCGTACAATCTCGACGCCGCTGATGGAATCCACACCCATATCCTTGAAATTCATATCCTCGTCCAGTTCCGTTTCATCCAGTTGTATCCGGTTAGCGATGATCCGGGTTAGCTCGTCCTTGATGTTCCGTCCGGCTCCTGCAGTGTGTATGGAAGGACTGGAGCCAGCAGAATCTGTTGAACTGTCAAAACCTGTTGAACCGGTATGATCCGTTAAACCGGCATGCACCAATATCCCCCCGGTCAGCAGGGTTGCCTTGTTTCCTTTATCTTCAGGTGCAGACAGGGGTGCTGCCGTTACAGCTTCCCGCTCATTCCCCACGGGTTCCGCGGCCCGGTATAAGTGGCGGATCTTTGCTTTGACCTCTGAGGTGGTGAAGGTAATCCGGTGCATTTCATTCTCACGTTCCACGCATTGCAGTAATGAATCCAGCACCCGGCTGGACAGCTCCTGCTTCAGCACACTGACCGTGGTTCTCGGCTTCTCGGCTATCAGCCGGGCAATCGACACCGCCTCCTGCAGCACCTTGTCCTTTGCCCGGAAGATGACGGAGGCTGATCTGCTTTTGAGCTGTTCGCCGGAATACATTTTGGCTGTGAACATCATCTCAACAGCGAGATTCTTCCCCAGCTTGTCCTGCAGAATGAAGGTTGCGCCCATTCCCGGAGTGAAGCCGTATTTGGCAAAAGCAGCGGAATACAAGCTCTCCTCAGCCATAACCACAATATCCGCATACAGTCCGAACAGCAGGCCGCCGCCGGAAGCATGGCCTTCCATTGCAGAGATCACAGGGATAGGACACTCCAGCATACCCCTGTACAAAATCGGCGCATCTGTAAAGCTCAGCTTCGAGTCGGAAATATCCAGCAGCTGCTCCTGGGTTCCGCCCATGGAGAAGATCCGGTCATTCCCGGCAACCACAATCGCCTTGATCTGCTCATCCTGTTGTGCGGCCTGGAAGCAATGGGTAAGCCCTTGTATAACCTCATGGGTAAACGTATTGTTATGCATCGCGTCCTGAATCCGAATGATAGCGACGCCGCCCTCCACATGCTCCAGCATAACTTCATTTCCCGCATACGCCGGAAATGCCTCAAGCGCTGCGAATCCGGCAGTTGGAGCGGGTTCTGCATACTCTTGTATAGTTGTAATTAGTTGTGAAGGGTTGATCGGCTCGATCCAATAGCTTTTACGGGCAAACGGATAATGCGGCAGCGAAAGAAGCTCAGGTGCGTCATTCCCGTATAATGTCCGCCAGTCTATAGCTGCGCCTTCCGCCCATGCTTGGGCCAGGCGTTCAGCATCGCCCAGCGTATACGGATTAGCCTGGATTTGTACATGTCTCTGCCTTTGAGCCTTACTTGCATGCCCTTGTGCAGCCAAGCCTGCCTCTGACGTGAACAGTTGAGCGGATGCCCGCTGCTCCAAATAATCCCCGATCGTCACCAGCAGTTCACTGAGTGTACGGTACACGACAGCCAGCCGGTGCTTCATGGGTTCCCGGGCTACCTGAAGTGTATAGCTGAGCCCCGGCAACGACAGTTCCTGCACAGCCCCGGCCCTGACTTCAGCAGCCTCATGCCCTTCCAACCCTGCAACTCCGTGTACAAGCTGACTGCTGAGCTCTTCCACTGTTAAGTCACCGCTTACGGCAGAAGCGTTTGCCTGGATGCCAAAGCTCCCCAGGAGCCTGTCACACAACTGGATGAATTCAACAGGCCCGAGGCCCAGCTCCTCCAGAGAGTGATCCTGTCCGATCCCGGTGACCGGAAGGTCTAGCATTTGAGCAATGACCTCTTGAAGGGCAGCTATCATGTCCTTGTGACTACCGTGGCCCTTTGTTGTTCTTTGTTCCATAAAAGCTTTCATCCGCCGGGCATAGGCCTGCAGCCGTTCAGGGGTCTGCGCGGATAATATGAAGATATACGGATCATTATCAACATTCTGCTGATCCTGATTCCCGCTGCTTCTGCTGCCGGTATATTGCTCTAGAATGACATGGGCGTTAGAACCTCCCGCACCAAAAGCACTAATGCCGGCGCGTCTCGGGTACACCGTTGTCCGCCCGTTTGCGGTACGGATGACCGGCTTCCACGGCTCCAGCTTCTGCTGAATATAAAAGCCCGAATCGCCAAGCCGGATATGCGGGTTAATTCGTTCCGAATGAATTGAAGGCACAAGCTGCCCGTGCTGCATCTGCAGAAGCACCTTGGCGATGGAGGATATGCCTGCAGCCGCTTCGGCATGGCCGATATTGGACTTGACTGAACCGATGGCACAGCTGAAGGCTTCGTCCTTGTGGGGAGCAAAAGCATTCATCAGTGCCTTGATCTCAATGGGATCGCCCAGCGAGGTCCCGGTGCCATGCGCTTCGATATAATTGATGGTGCCGGCATCGATGCCGCTTCTGCGGATCGCTTCGGACACGGCTTCCTCCTGCGCCCGCTGATTGGGAACCGTGAACCCGCTGGCCTCCCCGCCATGATTAATGGCGCTGCCTTTGATGACTGCATAGATCCGGTCATGGTCCCGCTCCGCCTGCTTCAGCGGCTTGATCAGAATTGCGCCCGCTGCCTCGGCGGGCACGTAACCATCTCCGCCTTCGCCGAAGCTGCGGCATCGGCCATCTGAGGAAGCGAAATTCCCCTGGGACAACAGTAGGTACTTATCCGGGTGCACGGAGAGATTAACCCCTCCAACCAGGGCCATGGCACAATCCTGATTCTTCACACTTTGACAGGCCATGTGCAGCGCCGTCATCGAGGAGGAACACATGGTATCAATGCCCAGCGAAGGTCCGGTCAGTCCAAAATAATATGAGACCCGGTTGGCAATCGACGAGAGGGTCGAAGTGGAGACCTGCCGGCTGGTGTTGTAGAGCTGGTACTGCATCCACATGGCTCCAGCGAATACGCCTATCTTTTGACCTTTGAGCGCAGACCGGATATACCCGCCATCCTCGAATGCTTCCCAGGCCAGCTCCAGAAACACCCGCTCATGCGGGTCCATCAGCACGGCTTGATAAGGTGCCACATTGAACAGCAGTGAATCGAACTTGTCCACATCGCGGAGGAAGCCGCCCCACCGGGAGCTCTCCTTGCCCCAGCTCTCCCGGGCAATCTGCTGCTGCTCCTCATGACTCCACCTCTGCGGATCGATCTCCGATACGGCGTCCCGTCCTGCCTTGAGCAGCTCCCAATACTCCGACAGATTGTCCGCACCTGGAAATCTCCCGCTGATTCCGATAATCGCGAGGTCATCCTCTTCTGTACTTCCGGCAGAACGGGGAATCGGATTGGGAGCCATCTCAGGCTGCGTGGCCGCCTTTTCCTTATGTAACTCCTCCTTCCACTCCCCGTCCCGGACCAAGACAGCATCAATCCTGCCTTCTTCCCCCGGAACCATGAGCAATAGGGTTTCTTCCCGCTGCAGCGCCCATTCCAGCGCCTCTATCCCTGCGGAAGTCTCCAGGAGCGAGATGCCAAATCTGTGTTTTAGCGCAAGCTCCGTATGTTCGTCGCCTTTCATACCGCCCTCGCGCCAGAGAGGCCAGTTGACGGACAGGGATTTGCCGCTTCTCAGCCCCTGCGCTCTCCAGAGTTCTCTTTGCTGTATATAGGCGTCCATATATAGATTGGCATACGCATAATCACTTTGACTTGGATTGCCCAGAATTCCCGCCACGGAGGAAAATGCGGCAAAAAACGTGAGCGGCTCCCCCTTGAACACTTCATCGAGATTGGCCGTCCCCTCCGCCTTCACCCGCAGCACCTGACGCAGCTCATCACTGTCCTTATGCACGAGTAACGAATCGCGTGTAAGTCCCGCACAGTGAAAGATTCCGTCCAGTTCCCCATATTTCTCCTTCACAAAAGCATGCAGGCGCTCGACCGATGTCCGGTCCGTTACATCACAAGCCACATAATCCAGACGCTGATGCGCGCCTAACCCGGCTGCAGCTTCTTCCGGCAGATTGGCAGCTCTGCCGCAGAGAATGGCTGTCCCGCCTTGCTGCAGAACATGGGCTGCCAGCTTCTGCCCAATGCCTCCGGCTCCCCCTGTAATCAAGTAGACCTGATTGCCGCGAATGGCCGTTTTACCTCCGCCAGCTACGTGTCCTGCCTTACGGTAGGTCTGTATTCTCCGTATGTCCTGCTCATACACCACACGGCGTCCGCTATCCCAGCCCCTGTAGAGTTCATCTTGGAAAATAGTCCCGAGCTGCCTGCGGTTCTCCGCATCCAGGCCGATACATTTATAAGCCACCTTATCCGTTTCGGATTGGATGCAGTGCAGGAATCCCTCCATCGCTGCATCGCCCGGATGAGCGGCAGCCCCCTCTTGATCGAAGAAATACAGCACCTTTACTGCCGATTTAATTCTGCTTCTCAGCAGCTCCCGCAGGATATAGAACATGGGAATCACCTGCTGCTCGGACTCCGGCAGACCGCCCTGCTTCCACCCGCCGCAATTCAGGCTGTTGACCAGAACTGTGGGCATGCGGTCCGCTAGCTGTAATTCATCTGCCAATTGCTTGTAATCATCCTCGCGGTTAAAGTTCATGCGGTAAATGCCGGCTTCTGCTGCGGCAAATTGCTCTCCCGGAAGCACGTAGGTGTAGCGATTGCCTGCCTCCATTCCAGCCAGAGACAGCAGTTCATCCTGCTGCCCGCATAAGACCAGTACCTGCTCCTGCTGCACAGGGTATCCAGACTCGCTATGCTCTGTTAGCGGGCTGTTGATCCAAGCAGACGTATAGGCATGAATGGCCGCAGCGGACGGTTCCGGCTTGGCCGATTGATGCACATCGCCAGCCGCTGTATCGCAGTTAAAAAATGACTCGCTATGCTCCCGGAGAATATACTGGCTTAACTCCTCCAGCGTGGCGTATTCAAACAGCAGCGTTGGGTAGAGAGGGCTTCCGAGCTTCTCTTCCAGCCGCTTGACGATGTCCAGCAAATGCTGTGAGTTCAGCCCTTGATTGTAAAAGCCCTCATCGGTCCGCAGCTCAGCTTCATCCCTTCCGGACAGACTGCTTACCAGCCGCTTCAAATAAGCGGTGACGGCAGCCTTGCGCATACCTTCTTCCGCCGGATCTCCTTTACGGGCCAGCGGAGCTTGGACTTTGACTTGGACCGGCTCCAGCTTAGCAGGTGCGGACGAAGCCAGTGGGGAAGCAGCTGGAGATTGAACCTTCTGAGGCCCGCTGATCAGTTCCCTGGAGCGGATCTTCTTCAGACCCCAGCGTCTGAAGCTGGCAATCTCCTGTCCTTGCCCGTTATACACCTCGATATCGAAATACATCAGGTCCTTGATGTCTCCATCCGGATAACCCTCATCCTTGATATAGACATAGATCCGCTCCTTCATCGGTTCATAGGAACGGAAGGATTCGATGAACATCGGAATGGAAGCCTGAATCTCCCTGGAGAAATCCAGCTCCTGCAGTACGACGAATCCCTGAACCAGCGTTGCCGCATCCAGATAACAAGGGTGCATGTAGAACTGGTCCATATATTCCCTCGCCAGCTCGCCCAGGGTAATCTCAGCCAGGATACGCTGATTGCCGTAATACAGCTTCCCCAGGCCCTTCATAAATTCCAGATGGCGGATATCAATTCTCCGCACATAGCTGTAGGCATGGTCCATATCTTCTACGCGATGACTCAGACTTTTAATCTGCTGAATGTCGATTGATTTCCGCTCGCCGGTGCGCGCAGGGGACAAATGCAGCTCACAGCGCAGGTTTTCATCCCAGGTACTGTCCAGGAGCTCGTGCTCCTTAACCTTCCGGCTCTGCGCCACGACCTCGTATCCGTCCGCTTTCTTGGTGAACGAGATTTGGATTTTTTTATCGTATTGTCCGCTGGTGGAGACCGGCTCGCTGAACAGAACCTTACGCAGCTCGATATCCCGCAGGTTGATGCCCTTGGTCTGCAGGAACCGGTAGATCATGTCAAGCAGCGTCACACCCGGCATGATCCGTACACCGTGAACCCGATGATCTCTGACGATATAATTGCTGTTTTTAATTACTGTACTGAACTTCACACCGTTTAAAGCGTCCATGCGTGCACACCTCTCCGCTCTCCCGTATTCATGCCTACTCTTCCACGAATTGCAGAAAGGACAACTGATCCTGCTCATCCTGTGTCTGCCTGCCCTCTTCCTTCCCGCGGTTTACCCAGGCCTGCTGCCTGTTATACAGCGGTGCAGGCAACGGATATCTGCACCGGGCATAACCGCTGAGTGCATCCTCCCCGCACTCCCCGATGATCATATGAACATTGGTGCCGCCGAATCCGAAGGAGCTGACGGCTGCCCGCCGGGCCTCCCCGTGGCTGTCCCAGGCTGCGGCCTCAAGCACCGGATAAAAAGGCGAGTGCCCGAAGTCGAAGCGCGGATTGGGCCGGCTGCAATTCAGCGTTGGAACAAGCATCTTGTGGTGGACGCACAGCGCCGCCTTAATGAAGCTGGCAATGCCGGCCGCGCTGAGGCAATGGCCAATATTGGTCTTCACGCTGCCCACACCGCAAAAGCCTGTGGCACCGGTATATCTTTTGTAAACTGAGGTCAGGGCCTTCAGCTCAATGGGATCGCCGATCATCGTACCTGTGCCGTGGGTCTCCACGTAACCAATCGTTTCCGGGTGAATACCGGAACGGCGGATCGCTTCAGCGATAACCTCTTCCTGGGCCTGCATGCTTGGGGTGGTGACCCCCATCGTACGGCCGTCATTATTGGTTGCCGAGGCTTCAATAACCGTGTAGATTCTGTCCCCGTCGGCGAGGGCGTTGGCCAGCGGCTTGAGCAGCACCGCTCCGCAGCCTTCTCCCGGGACGATGCCGTTCGCCTCCTCATCAAAGGTATGGCATTTGCCGTCCGGCGACATTGCCTTGGAGGCGCTGAATACGAGATGGGGACGCTCATCCAAAAGCAGATCCACCCCTCCCGCTATAGCCATCTCCGACTCGCCGGAGCGGATGCTCTGGCAGGCCAGGTGCAGACTGAGGAGCGAGGAAGAACAGGCGCTGTCCACCGTTAGGCTGGGACCCTTAAGATTGAAGAAATGGGAGGCATAAGCCGCGATGAAATTTTGCCCGATGCCGATAATCGTATTCTTATTGATATCCTGCACCCAGCCCGGATAAGAGCCTGGATGGGCGCCGATGAATACACCGACCTTCTTCCCGCTGATGTCCTCCATTTCATAGCCCGCATCCAGAATAGTCTCCGCTGTAACCTCAAGGGACTGCCGCATGAGCGGACTGATCTGCTCCACATTCTCCTTAAGGTCGAAATACCTGCCGTCGAAGCGCTCGATATCGTCCAGGAACCCGCCCCATTTGCTGATGCTTTTGCCTTCCGCATAGACAGGTGCGTACCATTCATCCTTGTCCCAGCGGCTGGCCGGAACCTCCGTAATACTGTCCAGTCCCTGCCGCAGATTGTTCCAGAAGGCGTCCTTGTCTCCAGCCCCCGGAAAATGGCAGCCCATGCCGATAACGGCAATCCGTCCGTCATGCCTGCCTTCAGGGCTTGGCGTTTCGTCCTGTACGTTGTGTACCGCTTGCATTCTTGCTTCCCTGCTTCGGCCGTAATGAAATTCCGGCACCCGGTTATACGGTTCAGCGAATCTGATTCTATTGCCTGTCAGCAAAGGCGTGGCATCCTGCTCCAACTCCGGCTGACTCTTATATTCTGCGCCGTTTGAGCATAGATGCTCTGCCAGCGCGCGCATGTCTCTAAGCTCGAAGAACAGCGCCGGATCCATGCGGGTCTGAAAAGCGGTGTCCAGCTTCTTAATGACCTCGATCAGCAGTATGGAATCCACGCCGATTTCGGCAAATGGAACATCCTCACGTACACGGTCCCGCGGCAGCTTCAGCTCTGCACAGAAGATATCCAGGATCAGGGCGGACGCTTTTTGCAGCTCACTTGGAGTAATCAGTGTATTCTGTACATTCTCCCCGGCTACCGCAGCGTAAGGACTGCATTGACTCTTTACAACGGCCTTCAACCCAGGCGAACCCTTAACCCGTTCAGCACTTGCCTTGATTAATAATTCCGGGCGGTAAAGGTCCATTTGCAGGATAGCAGGGATCACACTTGGCGAATCACTGCCAATGATGATGTCCTCCAGCATAAAGAGGCCATCAGCAAGGCTGTGTGCGGTAAGTCCTGACTGTGTATAGAGCGGGCTAAGCTGAAATCCGGAATCCGCCAGCATCCCGACCTCTGACCAGCTCGGCCAGATGATCGACTGATAATAACTATTTCCGAGGGTGTGCTGATGCTGTGCATACAGGTCCAGATAATAGTTGGCTGCACTGTAATCACTAAGCCCGGCAGACAACAGCGGCGCCAGAGCTGAAATGGAGGAGAAAAGAATAAAGAATTCCAGCTTATCCTGGGCAAAAATGTGCTGGAGTGCCGCCACCCCTTCAACCTTAGGTTCAAAGACCTGCCGGATATCGGCGATTTTTTTGTTCACAAAGGCCGGGTGCTGATTCAGATTGGAGCCTGCGCAGTGCACAACACCGCCAATTTCGCCCCACTGCTGCCGGATGCACTCAACAAACGGCATAAGCTGCCCGGCATCGGTCAGCGAACCGGAATATACCTCAACCTGGGCGCCGGAGGCTTCCAGCTTCACTACCCGCTTGATTCGTGCCAGACTTCCCGGATCATGGATAGCACCGGACAAGATGTCCGGCCAATCCTCCCGGGCAGGAAAAGCCTGAACCCCCATCAGGACCAGCTTCCGTGCGCCTCTTCGGACCAGCAGGCGGGCCGCCTCGGCCCCGATCCCCCGCGTGCCTCCGGTAATGACATAGACCTTCTTGGGGTCTACCTTCAACCGGTTATGCCGCTCGCGGCCGATCCATTTATTCTGCTGCTTCAGCGTGGTGATCACCGGCTCATATCGCAATCCGTCCGCATAGCACGCTTCAGCAGTATCCGATTCCAGGCTTAATTCACCTAGGACAATCCGGAGCTGCCGGTTAATATCCCAAACATCCAGGCCGATATCCACGGTGCGGGCGGTAACTTGTCTATATTCTGCGCCAAGCGTGCGGATGATCCCGGCGATATCCGCTCCGGCCAGAGTAACCGTGCGGTTCTCCGGATTCTGAACCCCGCCGGTCAAATGAACAATCCGAAAATCCTTGCCCGCCTGCTTGACCAGCGCTTGCAAAAGCATGATTTTACCGTAGCTCTGCTTGGACATGGGCTTCGGCTGTGCATGGAGATCGGAGAAATCAACGATTCCCTTGAGTTTCAGCTTCATCCCGAGTACGGCTTCAATCGTCTGCTCACTATCCTCTGTAAGCGTGAAGTCAACGGGTAACACGGAGTCACGGGTTTGCTGGGCCTTTCCGTCACACAGGATCAGCGGCGCTTCAAAGCTAGCTCTGACCGCTGCAAGTGCGTCATCACCCATCTCTTCATTTACGATGATGAGATACTGCCCTTCACCCTGTTTGGGCTCACGAGGCTGCTCCGATTTCATCCATTCCTTCTTAAGCAGAGCATATTGCTCCCCGGTAACAATCTCACGGGTGCTGACGGGAACCATCTGGATGTTCTTAAAGGACAGCACCGCTTCACCCGACTCATTCAGCACATGAACGTCATAATGAAGCTCACCGCCGGCAGTCTCCAGACCACCCGACTGAAAATGAATATATTTCGCCGATGAGGCTTGACGGATAAGCTGTATTTCGCCGATCTCATAAGCTGCAGACGCCGTGCCGCCATTGCCGATAATGTCCATGTTCAGCCCCTGCAGGACAGCTTCAGTTAACCTAGCTGCCAGGACATCGTCCGCCGAATGGAACGGGCCTGGTGAAATTACCGCCAAGTGGTCTGTCAAGCTGCTGTACATGCCTGTTATGATCTGTGCCTGTGCTTCATAAGCTATCCTTTGATTCTCCAGTACCCGGTAGACTTCATCCCCAGTCCGAACATGCGCTGCTTCCTGCTTAAGCTTGCCTATATCCACCGCTGCCGGTTCGTGAGACGGATAAGCCAGGCCTGTTCTGGCCGTACCTGCTGCCAGGATATCCTGCTGCGATCCTTCTCGCAGGACAGCGAACCGGAGGGAATCCCCCTCACCCTCACCTTGAAGTTGAATATTCAGTTTCACTTGCTGCTTGTCAGAAGCAGGATGGCAGAACTGAATCTGCTCCAGTGAGGCAATACCCGGAGCACCGCTTCCCAGCAGTGCAGCCTGCGCGCCCATGGCCAGCAGAATAGCTTCACTGAATACCGCTACCCCATAAATGGACTTGCCGAACACGGCCTTTCCGGCAGCCTCCGGTTCACTTACAAAGCCGATTCCCTGCACCGTTGACACATTGCGGTGAACCAGCGGATGTAGCTGCCCCTCTGCCGCTGCTCCAGCACTTTCGGCAGCCCCGGCAGTTGAGCTGCTTCTGGATACTTGGTCAGCTCCTATGGCAGCTCCGCCACTCCCGGATACTCCGCGAGCCCCTCCTGCAGCTGCGGTACTTCCGTCAACTCCGCCATTCTCCGCGCTTCCCTTCTCATCCACTGCCTCGATCCAGCAGCGCATATAATCAAAGGGATAGCCTGGAAGCGGTACTCTGCGGAAGCTCCCGGCAGCGGACAGGCTCTTGAAATCGGCTGCATAGCCTTTGATGTAATAATTGGCAATCAACTGCGCCGCCTTTGCCCGTTCCTGCGGAGTAAGCCGGTCCTGATGGAACTGGACCAGCAATTGCTCCATCTTGGATTTCAGCGCAGGGTTCACCCGCTCACTGCCGCCCGATCCGCCGCCGCTATACCAGCCTGAGCTTGGCTGCTTATGAAGAAAAGCCTCCAGCTCCCGGACCAGCTCTTCCTTGCTTGCGGAAATAAACATGCTGCGGTAGGTGTAATGATCTCTTCCGGCCAGCAGTGTATACGATACATTGGCCAGTCTGCCCAAGCTTGTGCGCCCCTGCAGATAATCCCGCAGATTCCGTACCTTGGCCTCGAGTGCCGTATCGCTTTTCGCTGACAAAGCGAACAGCAGTACTTTCCCGTCATTGTTCCCGGCTGTACCGGTGGCGGCTTCTTCTTGCTCTATATGCTCCGCAACCACCACATGGCAGTTGGTTCCGCTCATTCCAAACGAGCTGACCGCCGCCATTCTTGGCCGTCCGGCTTCCCTGCGCCATTCCTCGGTCTCTTTTCCCACATAGAATGGGCTGTTCTTAAAATCGATCAGCTTGTTCCCCTCACCGGAGTGAAGCGTGGCGGGAATTCTGCCGTGCTGCAGGCTCAGGAGAACCTTGATCAGACCCGCCATGCCCGAGGCGGACAGGGTGTGTCCTATGTTGCCTTTGACTGAGCCGAGATGGCAATATTGCTTCTTGTCCGTGAATGCGCCGAAGGTCTCCGTGAGGGCAGCGACCTCGATCGGATCCCCCAGCCGGGTGCCCGTGCCATGCGCCTCCACATAGCTGATGTGTTCAGGGTTAATCCCGGATTTCTCATAGACTTCACGTTCCAGCGCTGCCTGTGAGAGACCATTCGGGGCGGTAATGCCATTGGTTTTACCATCCTGATTGACCCCGATGCCCTTGATGACTCCGTAGATATGGTCTCCGTCCCGCTTCGCGGCAGCATACTTCTTGAGGAGCACAGCGCCTACGCCTTCGCCCAGGCCTATGCCGTCCGCCTCCTCGGCGAATGGCTTGCAGATTCCGTCGGTGTTCAGCATCCCCAGCTTGCCCAGCGACATATAAATCCAAGGCGTGAGCATAAGCTGGACACCTCCGGCGATCGCCATCTCGCTGCTGCCGCTATGCAGGCTGTCACAAGCAAGTGACAAAGCTACCAGTGACGAGGAGCAGGCGGTATCCAGGGCGATGCTCGGCCCCTTTAAATTCAGCAGATAGGAAATTCTCGCCGGAATGACCGACAAGCTGTTCCCTGTAGGGACATGCTCGTTCGTCTCACCCAGGAACCGCTCCAGATACTCCCCTTGCTGAAGGCCCACGAATATGCCGCATTTGCTGCCTGACATATCCTGAAGCGAATATCCCGCATCTTCAATGGCCTTCCAGGATTCTTCCAGAAACAGCCGTTGTCTGGGGTCCATATGCTCCGCTTCTTTGGGAGAGATGTGGAAGAACAAAGGATCGAATTGATCCGCGCCAGGGAGAAAGCCCCCATAGCGGATATGTGCCTTCTGCGAAGGGGTCAGCTTGGTCAGCTCCGTTCGTTCAGCAGGCGCTTCCTGAAGACTGCTCACTTCCTGTACAAGGTTGTCCCAATACTGCTGCACATTGCGGGCGCCGGAGAATCTGCCGGAGAGGCCGATAATGGCGATATCATCGCTGCGCACATTCCCACTATTTTGCGTAAAGTCCGGTGTATGTGTTCTGCTCTGCATAGGCATTAGCTCCCCTCCAGTAAGAGTTCAAGTTCATTCAGATCTATAGGGCTATCCACCGTCAGCCCGGAGTTCCCGGAGGTCGCAGATCCCGTTCCTGCTGTCTCCAGAATATGGGCAGTTAGCAGCCGTACCGTGTTGTAATTGAACAGATCATTGGAATGCAGCGCAAGGCCGAGGCGATCGTTCAGCTTGTCTATCAGTTCCAGCGTCAACACAGAATTCACACCCAGTTCCGAGAAGGGAAGATCGGCGTTAACCTCTCCGGCCTCCAAATAAATGACCTCCTCCAGCGTGCGGTTCAGACATTGCTCCACCGAGTCTGCTGACGTTTCTACATATCCGATCGATTCTGCCGGCGTCACGGTTTGCGGAGTCTGTGAAGTTTGTGGCCGAAGGCTCTTGTTCTGCTCATCACAGGCCGGTTCCGATTCCCAATCCGGCTCCGCTTCAAGCGTGTAGCGATTGGCCTCTGCGGCAGACGCCGAGAAGCTATTGCCGATCCAATATCTCTTTTTGTCAAAAATATAATTCGGCAGCGGAATCACCCGTGCACGGCTGCGTTCATCATGCAGCAGCTTCCAGTCTATCTTCGCCTTCAGCAGCCAGAGCTGGGCAATCTGCGGCCATTGTCTGTTACGAACCGCGCTGTCGATAAACCGATGCCCGGATTCGTTCTGGAACAGAATGGCGGCAATATCACGCTGCGGGTCCAGGCTGCCTGTGTAGACATCCGGCAATTTCGGTTCTCCGGAGGCAAAGCGGATTAATACTTCCCTAAGCTCTCCTATATTCCGGCTGACAATGGCCACTCTCTCGGTAAAAGCTTCCCGCCCAACCTGCAGCGTATAAGCGATATCCTCCAGGCGCAGTGTATATCCTTCTGTATCGGCGGCATCCATCCCCGCTGCACTAGCCGCAGCAGTCTCGACGTAAGCCTGGGTATCAAATCCGATTCCGGCATTCCTCCGGCTAAGCTCAGCCGCTTCCAGATGATTCATCAGCTCACGCAGCGACCGGGTAGCCCCTAATGTGCTGTCGGCAGCATGTTCCTGAACCAGCTCATTGATGGCATCGGCCAGCCTAACCTGGTGTACAGCATCCGCGCACAGCTCAGTCAGAATTTCGTCATAGTCGATCTGCCCGGGGTTCACGCCAAGCACTTCCGCGACAACGTCCAGACAGCGGTTACGGACAGCCTGTAATCGGGCGGTTATTAGCTCACTTGTGTCCACAGCCCGTCCACCCGTCCGGTGGCGGGCGATAAATGCCGCGAGCTGCCGGGCCTGCGCCTGCAGCTTGTCCCTGCTCTTGGCGGACAGCACGATGAGCTGCTCCTCACTCTGCGCTGCGGGAGGTACGTCCGGCTCATATTGCTCAATCACAATGTGGGCGTTGGTGCCGCCTGCCCCGAAGGAGCTGATGCCCGCCCTGAGCGGCTGAACCTTCAGGCCATCCGGCGTCTCCTCCATAAGCGGCTTCCACGGCTGGAGCGAACGCTGTACATAGAACGGTGTCTTGGCAAAATCTATATTCTCGTTGAGCTGCTCCGCGAGAATTGAAGGCACCAGCTGCTTGTGCTTCATTTGCAGCAGCACCTTGGTCAAGGAGGCCATCCCGGCTGCTGATTCGAGATGTCCGATATTACTCTTGACCGAGCCAATGGCGCAAAACTGCGTTTTGGCGGTGAATTTCTTGAACGCCTTGGTTAACCCGGCCACCTCGATCGGGTCTCCCAGCGCGGTTCCGGTACCATGTGCCTCAATGTAACTGATCTGCTCGGGATGCACGCCAGACCTCCGCAGCGCCTCCTCAATCAGCTCGGACTGGGCATTCGGATTAGGCACAGTATAAGAACTGACCTTGCCGCCGTGATTGACTGCCGTTCCTTTGATTAAGCCATAGACTGAGTCCCCGTCGCGGAGCGCCGCCTCCAGCGGTTTCAGCAGAACCGCGCCAACGCCTTCACCGGGAACATAGCCGTCCCCGCCCTGGCCGAAGGCCCGGCACTTGCCTTCCGTGGAGCCGAATCGCTGATCGGTCAGGAAGATATATTTTGCCGGATGTACTAGGGTGTTGACACTACCGGCCACCGCCATCTCACTCTCACCATGCCGGATGCTCTCGCAGGCCATATGGATAGCCACCAGCGCAGACGAGCACATCGTATCAATGGCCAGGCTTGGTCCCTTGAAGTTGAAATGATATGAAATCCGGTTAGCGATGGAAGCAAACGAAGAACGGACATCCATGAGCCGGCCGTTATGGTATTGCTCGACACCTAGCAGCTGATAATGGGAATTCATTACGCCGATAAACACGCCAACCTTTTTGCCGGAGAGGGTATCCGCGGCAGCTCCCGCATCCTCCAGCGTGTGGTAGGTGGTCTGGAGCATGAGCCGCTCCTGCGGGTCCATCAGCTCCGCTTCCCGCGGGGAGATATGGAAGAATCCGGCATCGAATTTCTCGACATCCTTCATGAACGCGCCCCACTTGGTGTACACTTTGCCCGGCTTGCCTTTCTCTGGATGGTAATCCTTGCGGTAATCCCAGCGCTCCGGCGGAATCTCCGTAACGCAGTCCCGCCCCCCGCTTAGCACATCCCAGAATTCCTCCAGCGTATCCGCCATCGGGTACTGTCCGCTTAAGCCGATAATCGCAATATCCCCGCTTACTGCTTCTGCACCCTGATGCAGGGACATGGCGGGGGCAGCTTCCTCTTTTACAGCCACATCATGGACAGTTCCCGTTTCTGCTGACACCGCTTCTGGCATCACTTGTTCGGCCGCTTCTTCCACTGCGGTTCCTCGTTGCTCTGATCCCCCGCTCTGACCTGGTTCCCCGGCGGACTGCTGAAAGAATTCCGCATGATTATCCATAAAGAATGCCGCTAGAAGAGCAATCGTGCTGTATTCAAAGAAAAGCGTGCTTGGCAAATCGGAGAAGTCCTTGCCCAGGATCCCATTCAGCTCCATGATCATGATGGAGTCGATGCCGTATTTGGAGAAGTCGGCTGAGGCTTCAAGCTGCGCTGCCGGAACCCCGGTCGCCTGCGACACGACTCCTTTCAAGTATTGCTGAACAGCTTCCTCCACCTTAACGGTGGAGACAAGACCGCTATGAAGCGGCTGCTGCTGGATTGGCGGAAACGGAAGCTTCAGTGGAGCTGTTGCCCCGCCCGTTACCGTTACCGCTGCTGCCCGCTGCCGCTCATGAACACTCTGCGCGGAAGCATTCAGCACCCTCTCCTGCTGCGGCTTCTCTTCTGTAACTGCCGCAAGTACCCGGCTCAGCTGCTGCCGTTCTCCGCAGACTACAATAATACGGGATTCACCCGTGCGGACCAGCTGCTCCAGCAGTTCAAGACCAGTCTGTGTATCCAGCTGCTCCATCCCGGCCTGCTGGCGGTATTGTACGGCTTCCTCTCCGGACAACTGCATCGCGCCGTCATTCCACACCGGCCAGTTGATGGACAGGGATGCACCTGAACGGATCCCCTCCTTAACCTGCTCAGCCCGGAGTAAGGCGAAGCGGTCGAGATAACTGTTCGCCGCCGCATAAGTGCCTCTGGCGAAATCTCCAATGATTGCGGAAATGGACGAGAAAAGCACGAAGAAGTCCAGCTTCTCCAGCTGCGTAGCTTCATCCAGGTTGATCGCTCCCTGGATCTTGGGCAGCAGCACTTCTGCCATCTGTTCAGGACTGGCTTCCATGAGCGGATGCTCACCAAGCACTCCGGCACAATGAATGACGCCTTGAATGGAATGAAAAGCCTCTTGGGCCTGCGCCACGATCTCTACGGCAGTTCGCCGCTCCGCGATATCACCAGGCAAGTAAATAACCTGCCCGGGATAACTCTGCAGCCGCTCAAGCTCACGTCTTCTCGGTTCATCCAGTGCGGATCTTCCGGTCAGCACCACATTGGCTTCATAATTCCGCAGGGCAAATTCGGCCACGGCAAGTCCGAGCTTACCCATTCCGCCGGTAATCAGGTAGGTACCCTGTTTGCGGAAACCGCTGAATTCTGCTTCCGGTAATGACTCCAGCGGAAGGACCACACGGCTGGCTCTCGCTCCGCCTGTATAACTAATTTCCACAAAGGACGCCTGCTTGCGGTACAGCAGCTCTTGCGCCGCGTAGAACGGAATTTCTTCAGCATCGTCGCAATACATTATGGACGGGATGAAGCTGCGGTTGGTGGCCTGAAGGGCCTTGGACAGCCCCCGCAGCATTCCCGCTCCCGGCTGGCTGCCGCTGCGGACTGCGCCCAGCAAGAAGCGGACCTGTGCTTGGGAATAGAGCTGAGTAACCGCCTTGAACAGATACAGAACCGGATAAAAAGCGTTCAGGATCTCTGCCTGTTCCCCATCCCACTCATACAGAATAGCGTCAATCCTTATCCCCTTTGCCAGCAGCTCCGTGAGCAGCCTGCTATAATCCGCTTCCTGTTCAGGCCGGATGCTGTATTCCTTATTTCCTGCAGCTGCGCTGTAGTCCGCTCCCGGATTCACAATAATGATGTTGTCCGGCACCGTATGCTCCCGGGCGAATGCTTCTGTCAGCCGTTGAACCTTCCCTTTGTCCCGGACCATATACAGCATATTCTTCACTTCGGCCTTGCTGATCCCTTCACTTTGGCTGCCAAGCCCCCAGGCTTCCGGAAGCTGTGCTTCCTGCCAGCGCTCGGTATACAGGTGAATGCGACTTGCCGTACTCACCGGATTGGTTGGCTGAATAGCCCGGATCGTGAAGTCTCTGGCTTCCACCAGCACTTCCCCCTGCTCATTCAGAATATAGACATTGAACCGCTTCATCCCCGCAGCCTTGCCTGCTGTCTCCGGTACGATCTCCGCATATGAATAGCAGCTTGGCGTCAGCCTGCCGTAGATGCGGACTTCACCGAGTGCGAACGGAATATGTAATCTAAGCTGCTTGTACGCTTCGGCTCCGCCGATCCAGGTCACTGCCCGTAGCGCAGCATCGACAAGGGACGGGTGCAGCATATATTGGCTAAATGCAGGCAGCAGGTCCGGAGGAAGGTCGAGCTTCTCCAGCGATTCTCCGCTTCCGCACAGTGCTTCTGTTGTAGCCTGGAAGCTTGGTCCATATTGAAAACCGATAGAGCTGCCAAAGACCTCGTTGTAGCAGAAATCCTTGGCAATTCTGACTCCGCCCCGGGCCTGAATAGCGTCAAGATTGAAGTTGTGCCGCGTCGCCTGCTGTCCAGTCCCGGTATAGAGCTTGCCTGTGCAATGAATAAGCCGGGTGCTGTTCTCTGTTGTATACACCTGGAACTTCATGTACCCTGATTCGGGAGTGAGCTGAATATAGGCATCCCGTGTATCGGTCACTTCCAGCCGGTTCACCCATAGCACATCCTTAATGGAGTGCACCTGTGTCCGAGCTGCGAATTCGCCGGCCGCCCTGACCATCTCCAGATAAGCGACTCCCGGCAAAATCACCCGTTCATCCACAATATGCTCGCCAACATAGAAATCGCTCACCTTAAGTGTCTTCACGTATAACAGCCGCTCTGGGCTGGACTTCGCCAGATCAATCATCGGATGGCTCTGAGCCGGAGCGGCCTGAGGGGCCACCATCCAATGCGAAGAACGGTTAAAGACATAGCCGGGCAATGGCTGCTTCATGAAGCTGCCGCCGGGATACAGCCTGCTCCATTCCAAATCTGCGCCAGCCAGCCATAACTTCAGCAGAACCTCATGGAAGCCAAAGGCTCCGTCACTCTGAGGCGATAATGCTGCCGTTTCCTTGTCCCCTGCACACAACCGGATTATCTCAGACTGCAAAACGCTCTGCCCTGCACATTGCTCCTGAAGCTGTTCTCTCCAGCTTGCAGGCTCGGCAATTTCTGTCATATGGTTATTGGCTTCGTGCAGACAGGTGTAGGGGACATTTAAATTCAATTGCTCCTGACGTTCATTGAGCTGATTCCGGACAGCTTCCATCACTCCAGCCTCTTCTTCATCAGAGGTAGTTAACAGCCGTACGGCCAGTTCCTTGGATATAACCTCATCCAGAATAAGCTGGACCCATTCACTCAGCCGCGTATCACTTAAAGTGATGCGTTCCGACAAATCCCATTTCTGATTCAGCTTCAGCAGCGAACCGTAGGCGATCAAGAGCAGAAGAACACGCTGCCGCTCTATTGCCTGGCCGCCCTCACCGGCAGCTAACAACTGCTCCTGATGCAGCAGCGAGTCTGTGGACATCTTCGCTGCTTGCAGCGCCGGGGATTGATCCCAATCCCGCAAATATTTCTTAAAGGTAAATTGGGTCCGGCTGAGTATTCTGGCTTTCTTCACATAATGCCTGAACGCCGCAGCGTCAGCATCGGTGATGCACACATTGCGCAAGCCAGCAATATAAGCCGGGCCAATGTTAATACGGTGAATCCTCACTTGATGAACAGGGTCTATGAAGGTCAGCTTCGGTCTTTGCAGCACAGTTTCCGCAAGAGTAGCCCTGCCGGTCAGCATGTCATACGCCTGAACAGGCGTAATCATTCCGCTGACCGCCATCGCGAGCAGCGTCCCTTGCTGCTCACCGCTTACGGACGCGACATCTACCCCAAGACTGATCAGGACTTTAGCCAGCGTATAATTAATCAGGAAAGAGTAGGCGGCAAGCTTATCCTTGTTCCATTTGGCAATTGTAATGCCACTTCGGATAGCGGCCGGCCCATCGCGCAGCTCAGTTTCGGCAATAACCTCTTCAAGAACTTCACGGATATACGGCTCTTCCATTACCCTCTTAATCTCCGTGAATCCTGTATAGATGACATTGGTGAAATGTACCGACCACTGCTTGCGGCCCGGCTCCAGCCGCTTAACAGCGGAGGCAGCGGATTGCAGATACTCGGCTAGCTCCTGCCTGCTCCGGATGACAGCGCCGATTCTGTATTCCCGGCAATGGCGTCTGCCTGCAAGCAGCGTTTTGCAAAGCTCGGCGATGGATGCGTCCGCCATCTCCGGCGAATTCAAATGAGACTTCCAGACGGCTATACTCTCGTACATACTGTCGCTGTTCAGGGCAGAGAGAGTGAAGAGCTGCGCACCCGGTACGGATTTGTTACTGGCTCTGGCCGGTTTCGGCGGCTCGTAAGCCTCAAGAATCACATGGGCATTAACTCCGCCGAAGCCAAAGCCGCTTACGCCTGCCCGCAGCGGGGTCTCTTCATTTACCGGCACCCACTCTGTGTTGTCCGTGGCTACCTTAAACGGGGTATGCTCCCAGTCCAGGAGCGGATTCAGACCGGTAAGGTTGAGCAGCTTGGGAATAGTCTTATGCTTCATCATCAGCAGCACCCGGATGATCCCGGCAACGCCAGAGGCACTTGCCAAATGACCGATATTGGTCTTGACCGAGCCAATGGTGCAGAACTGTTCCTGATCGGTGTACTGCCTGAACACCTGGGTCAACGCTTCGACTTCAATCGGATCGCCAAGAGCGGTTCCGGTGCCATGCGCCTCAATATAATTGACGGTCGAAGCATCTACACGGGCTTCCCGCAAAGCAGCTTCAACTAATTCCTTCTGCGCTTTCATGCTCGGTGCAGCGATGGTCTGTGAAGCGCCGCAGTGGTTCACTGCGGTTCCCCGGATAATGCCGTAGACATGGTTGCCGTCCCGCACCGCATCCTCCAGCTTCTGCAGCAGCAGGACGCCAACGCCCTCTCCCTGCACAAATCCGTCCGCATTCTCGTCAAAAGCCTTGCATTGTCCGTCCCGGCTCATCATATTCGACTTGGAGAAGCTCACGTACCGCCAAGGATGATAGGCTAGGCACACGCCTGCCGCTATGGCATACTTCGCTTCTCCGGCCTGGAGATTCTGTCTTGCTTTGTGAACAGCAACCAGTGAGGAGGAGCAAGCGGTATCCAGAGAGAGGCTCTCTCCGGTCAGGCCCAGAGCATGCGAGATGCGGTTCGCCGCAATACACTCGAAGTTGCCGAGGCCCGCATAATGATCGACCTTATCACCGCCGGTCAATGCAATCAGACCGTAGTCATTGCCGGTAACTCCGACATACACAGAAGTCCGTTCCTTCTGGAGATCATGCAGCGGAATCCCTGAATCCTCAAGACAATGCCATGTTTCTTCCAGCAGAATCCGCTGCTGGGGGTCCATGCTCGCCACCTCTCTGGGTGACAAGTTAAAAAAGGTATTGTCAAACTTGTCGATGCCGGATAATGAAGCGCAGTATTTCACAAACTGCTCATTGTCCCAGCCGAGGTCGGCCTCATTCTTCAGTCCGTATCTTCCGTTCTGCCAGCGGTCATAACTGATAGGCTTGACGGAATTCACATGATTGATCATGTTGTTCCAGTAGCTGCTGTAATTCTCTGCCTCTGGGAATCTGCACCCGATGCCGACAATCGCCACATCCTGCTCGGCTGCTGCCCTCCGCGGCTTAAGCTTGCTTGCCGAAGCCTTAGAGCTCATATACCGTCTCCTTTTCTCTGGCGACCCGTTGTTCCCTCATCCCTCTAATCAGAGAGAGAATGCTGTCCTCCTGATACTGCTTCTTGATATACTTCTCCATCGTGCTCTTCCAGGCCCCGAATTCAAATCCAAGCGCCTGCAGCAGCGCGCCCAGCATGACGAAATTCTCATTCCGCACATTTCCCGTTTCCTTGGCAATGGCTGTTCCTTCGACATAAGTGACATGCTTGTACCGGCTGAAGCTGTCCTCGTACTTTCCTTTGTATGTTTCTTCATTCAGCTCTGCCAGATTGACGAGCATCCGCCCCTCCTGTTTCAGGAAGCTTCCCCAGCGCAGCGCTTCGATCTGATCGAAGCCGACAATATAGTCCGCTGTGCCCATTTCAATCAGGGGAGAGTAGATTTTGTCGCCAAAACGAACCTGCGCATGCACGCTTCCGCCTCTTTGCGACATGCCGTGCACCTCGGAGACCTTCACGTCATACCCGAGCGCAACCAATCCCTGGGATAACACATTGGTTACAGTAATGACACCTTTTCCGCCCACACCGGCTAAAATAATGCTTGTAGCTGCTGTCATAGGTCGCTTAAGCCTCCTTAATACTGTCATAGGGACAAACCTGCTGGCAGATGCTGCAGCCCTTGCAGTCCAGCGGGTCAATCATAATTTGGCGGTTTACAATTTTGATTGCCGAGCAGCCTAGCATAGTGCATTTTTTGCAATTCACACAGGTAACATTGTTAATGATGTATTTTTTTATGGGTTCCGCTTTGCTTTTGAGAAGTTCACAAGGATGTCTGGAGATGATTACGAACGGTTCAGTGCTGAGCTTGGCTGTCTCCACACACTGCTGCGTTTCTTGGAGGTTGGTGGGGTCTAATATTCTGAGGTTGTCCGGTTTAATGCCCAGTGCGAGCACGATATCTTCAATCCGTATGGCTTCCGACGTGCTGCCCTGCAGTGTGCGCCCGGTGCCCGGGTTCTCTTGATTGCCGGTCATGGATGTGGAGCGATTGTCCAGGATACAGATGACAATCGGGGTCTTGTTGTAAACTGCGTTCAGCAGTCCGGTCATACCTGAGTGAAAAAAGGTGGAGTCACCGATGAAGGCGAATACCTTCTTGCCCATCGGTTTGAAATCCTGAGTACGCTGCATGCCCGTTGCCATAGAGATGGAAGCGCCCATGCAGAGCACGGTGTCGAGCGCCTTGATCGGCTCCGTGCCGCCCAGCGTGTAACAGCCGATATCGCCGGCGGCTATAATGTCCCTGTGCTGCTTGACTGCGCTGTACAGCCCCAGATAACCGCAGCCTGCACACAGCCTTGGCGGTCTTGGCGGTACTTGGACACCCTCGTAGCAGTCGAATTCTTCACGGGTGATCGCTTTTCTGATAATTTCCGGGTTCAACTCGCCGCAGACGGGAATGATCTCCTTACCAGTACAGGCAATGCCCATCGTTTTAAGTGAGGTTTCGATGAAGGGCTCGCCCTCCTCGACGACATAGATTGTTTTGGCCCATGCAGCGAATTCTCTGGCCTTCTCGTCCGGAAAAGGATAACTCATGCCCAGCTTCAGCACGCTTACCGTATCTCCGAACACTTCCTTAACATATTGATAGGATATTCCGCTTGTCACTATGCCGATCTCCGGAGAGCTGTACTCTATTACATTTAGAGGGGAGGCATTGGAGTACGCCTGAATATCCAGGAGATTCGCTTCGATTTCCAGATGCCGCTTTCTGGAGATAGCCGGAAGGAGCAGCCTGTCCAGCTTGTTTTTCTTATAGGTTCTGAATTTCTCCTCCACCGCCAGGTCTTCCCGGAAGTGAACAATCCCCTTCGAATGGGACACCCGGGTTGTGGTCCTGAACAGGACAGGTGTATTGAAGCGCTCGCTGATCTCATAGGCTTCGACAATCATATCCTTGCATTCCTGGGAGCTGGTCGGCTCGAGTAGCGGCATCTTGGCATGACTGGCATAAATGCGGTTGTCCTGTTCGTTCTGAGAGGAATGGATCCCCGGATCATCTGCTGAAACAATGACCAGACCGGCATTTACACCTTCATAGGTCATATTGAACAGCGGATCTGCCGCAACATTCACCCCTACGTGCTTCATGGTGGTCAGACTGCGGATACCGGCGATACAGGCGCCTGCTGCTACTTCCAGAGCTACCTTTTCGTTGGGTGCCCATTCGGCATATACACCCTCATAGACACTGATGCTCTCGACTATTTCCGTACTCGGTGTTCCGGGATAGGATGAAATGATTTTACAATTTGCTTCATAAGCGCCTCTGGCAATTGCCTCATTACCCATCATTAGAGCTTTCATCGGATCGTCCTCTCGTTCATCTCATTTAACAGAACCGCGCAGCTGCATTACTCCCAAATCACAGATTACATTTTTAACATTTATAGGCGTTTACTACTTATTTATAGGCTATAATCAATATTATAGTGTTACTATTAACTTTGTTACTTTTTTTTAATAAATTCCAGATATTTAGTTCCTTAATCTGCTAATTTTCACAAAATTGAAATAATTAAAAAGCCCGCAACCTATTGTTGCAGACTTTCCAAATTAAAACATATATTTATCTTATATAGCATTTATTGTCGTTTCCTCGCAAAAGGCCAAAGCAAAAGGCTACTGCTCCTCAATGTGGAAGAAGTAGCCTTGGATTTCAGTGATAAATACCGGACTCCTGCTGGGATTCACTGGAAAAAGTCTGAACCGGTACGGCTGCATGGTTTTCGCGGAATTTATGCTTATAGTCTTCGAAATCCCATGTCTCCAGGAATTTATCTGCCGCAGCGTGGCCGGATGAGAGCAAGAAATGCTTATCTTCCTCCGTCAATTCGAACTTTGTCGTCGTTACCTTTCCAGTGGGAATAAATATTGTGCGCTCTTCCGCATGTTTGTCTACATGTCTTTGATCATGAGCCTGCAGCATGGTTTTGAACATCCCTTTGAGTAACGAGACCGGACCATTGATCTCAATCGATTGGGCATAGGTCCGCCTTTCCGACAGTCTGAATCCGAAGGTTGGCCACCGTGGGACTCCATCAACGTCAAATAGCCAGATCGGATAATTGCTAAGCATTCCTCCGTCCAGCATATAATAGGGTTTCTTCTGAAGGGGCGTATGCCAGACATAGGGTTGAAAAAAGAAAGGCAGCGTGGTGCTCATCCGTACTGCTGCGGCTATGGGGAATTCGGACGCCTTATGGCCATAGTGAGGCAAATCATTCGGGAAAACTGCAATCCGCCCATTGCTTATATTCGAAACTATAATCGAAAGCTTGCCTTCGGGAATATCTCCAAACGTTACAACTTTCTTACGCTTCAGCCATTCCGTCATTACCTGTTCTAAAATGTGGTTGCTGTAAATGCCTGACTTCATCATTAACGGAAGCGTTTTGTTCAAGATCGGCAGGCTGTTCATTCTGGTACGCCCGAGCAGCTTCATATAGTCAAGCGAGCTCATCAGCTCTCTGATATCAGCACTATTGTAACCGCAGGCCAACAAAGCTGCAATGATCGCGCCGGCAGAAGTCCCCGCAAGCTTGTTCCAGGTGTATCCTCTGGATTCCATCACTTCAATGGCTCCTACAAAAGCAATTCCCTTTACGCCACCGCCTTCAAAGACTGCATCTGCCTCCACCTGAGTACCCCTCCTGTTACAAATAAAAGATGTTCTGTAAGTATGTGTTGGATACTCTGATTTATTCACTTGTAAAACAACAACAAGCGGATGCACCAGGACCATGAAGCCAGTCTTGGACAGCCGCTTGTTGGGGAGACAGATCAAAAGATCCACATGATCACAAAAATGAAAAAGGCAATGACAGCTATGGCAATAACCAGATCGGATATTTGCCTCCATAAGCCTGGAGGGCCTTCGGTGTGATACTTCTGCGCATTCACGTCATGGTTGGCTTTATGCCCGCCGGGATCAGTCGAATTCGCATGTGGCCCCGGATTAAAGAAGTCAGCCATGAAATCACCTCCCTTTCCATGATTATACACCATTTAATCTCACTTTTGATTCATTTGTCCTGAAACAGTATTTATTGTTAAAAAGCGATTTGCACGGATCCGTCCTCGTAAATATCGACCCGCTGGGTGCATAGGAGCATGCCAAGTCCGGAAGCGGTGCCTTTGGTCTTCAAATCCTGTTGTCTGCGCTCCCACAGCTCCCGGTCGTGGATGATGTCATACAAGTAATAGCTCTCAGCGTTAGCCGCTTCCATCTCCTCCACAAAAATGAACCCGCCCGGGAACATGCTGCGGAACCACTGGGCCGCCTCCAGGTGAGAATGGAATGCCGGAAGCTCCTGCTCAAAGCGCTCTGATAAATAACGCTGCTTCAGACGGCCGATCCTTACATAATACTCTTCAAGATTGTACGGAGTTATCACCGGTAAGCCCCCCATTTCTATAAATATTTGAAATTTCGCATAAAAATATCATACTTTTAGAGCGATGAATATGACATTCTGCATAAAGTGAAGTGTTCATTCTTCTGCTCAGCGGGTAGTAGAATATGATAGGTCTTGTTACTGTGATCAATGCTATAAGGGCAGAAAGGAGCCGCTCCCATGGACAATACGGATATTATTGCAATTCTGGCTTTGGTTCTTGTGTTGCTGCTTATGTTAAGTGTGTTCCGTCTCAAAAAGCGCGTAACAGAGCTGGAGTCTCAGTTGGCGCAGAGGGATGCTTATGGGGGACCTGCAGGAGCTGGAGGCAGGATAGCCGGCATTCCGACCCCGCTGTTCGTGCAGAACCCGGAGATTGCTCCTGATCTGGAGCGGAGACTGCATCTGCTGCTCGGGGAGGGCAAGAAGATTCAAGCGATTAAGGTAATGCGGGAAGCACGGAATTTATCCCTGAAGGATGCCAAGGACTTCATCGACAATCTGGAACAAGGCGGTCCCTTCCGCTGACCTGACCCTGCACAGAACCAAAAACGACCCCGTCCACCACTTTAAAGTGGAAGCTGAGGTCGTTTTTTTATGATGCCGGATTGCTGGCAACCCGGCTGGGGTTATACGTCCTTTTTAACAAAAATCCGCATAGAGAGCATATAAGAGCTGTAGATAATAACAAGATAGGCCAGAACACCGATGAGGGGCAGAAGCATGCTGTCCAGCCTGCCGGTCCGGAACCATTCAGCGAGTGCTGGAACCCGTTCAGATAAACTTTTGAGTGCCGTGACGTTCAGTATGATTAACATGATGAATATGAAATTGACTACTTGCATGCCCTTTTGTCCCAGCCAGAAATACAGCGGCAGATAGAAGGAAGCAAGCAGCGGAAAAGACGCGGCCGCAAGGCCCAGCTCTCTCCAGCGGAGCGGAGCGTCTATCTTCCCCATCGCAAATGCAAACAGATAGAGTAGCAGTGTGCAGAGGATGCTGAAGGCCAAGAAAGGAATGAGCGTTAAATATTTGGCCTGAATCAGACGCTGCCTAGGTACAGGAAGACTGACCAGAAATTTCTGATTGTTATGCTGCATATCAATAGCGCAGGCATTGATCAGCAGCAGCATAGCCGGGAACACCGAGAACAAGGTGTAGGCTTCCGCATTCGTATATCCCACGAGTATATAATACGGCACCAGCAGCATAATGAATTTCCGGGTAAGGATGAAGTCTTTGCGGATCAGATACAGGGAGCTATACATGCGCTTCACTTCCTTTTACCGTAAAATACATGATTTCTTCCAGAGTAGGCGTCTCGCAAATAGCAGTATCCTTGAAATATCGTTCGCCCTCCGAACGGTTGCTGATCAGACCCTCGAACCCCAGTCCGCTCTCGCGGATGCCGACGAACCAGCGCCGGACATCACGGTCGAGCAGTTCCTTCCCGCCTTTGACCAGAAGGTAACGCTCACTGATGCTCTCCTTCATCTCATTGAAAACAATCCGCCCCTCATTGATGAATACAATATAGTCGGCAATCCGGTCCAGATCCATCGTGTTATGGGTGGAGAACAGAATCGATTTCTTCTCGTCCTGAATATGCTCACTGAGCAGCTCCAGCATCTCTCTGCGGAAAATCGGATCAAGCCCCGAGGTGGGCTCATCCATGATTAGCAGATCGGCACCATGGGATAGGGCGATGGCGAGCGAGAATTTGATTTTCATCCCCTTGGACAGATCCTTGATCTTCTTGCCGGACGGAAGCTTGAACAGCTCCTGAAACTTCACATATGTATCTTCATTCCAGCGGGTGTAGAACGGAGCGATAACTCTCTTCATCTGCTTGACGGTGAGATTCTCATAATAGATATTCTCATCCGAGACATAACCGATCCGCTCCTTGACCACTGCCTGATATAGCTGGTTATTCTGGCCGAATATCGTGATATTGCCTTGATCCGGGTAGATCATCCCCATCATCATTTTGATCAGCGAAGTTTTGCCTGCACCATTCGGGCCGATCAGGCCTGTAATAAACCCCTCCTTGATGGACAATGAGATATCTTTCAGCTCAAACCGGTCGTAGCTTTTGGTTAAATGGTCTAACCGGATTACATCGCTCATTCCTGTTCCTCCTCATAGAGCAGTTTCAGCATCTCCGCCAGCTCGGCGTACTCCATGCCCAGCAGTCTGCTCTCATCAATGATTTCTTTCAGCTTGCCCTCTACAATCCGCAGCCGCTGCTCCCGGATATATTCCTGATCCGCCCCCGAAACAAAAGAGCCCTTACCGACAATCGAGTTAACCAGCCCTTCCCGCTCAAGCTCTTCGTAAGCCCGCTTCGTGGTAATGACACTGATCTGCAGCTCCTTGGCCAATAAGCGGATCGATGGCAGCGGCGTACCGGAGACCAGCTCCCCTTGCAGAATCATCTGGCGGACTTGTCCTACAATCTGGGCGTAGATCGGTTCACCGGACGTACTTGATATCAAAATATTCATGCAGCAGCACCAGCGTCCTTTGCGGTATTTGTATTTAATGTATATATATAATATATACACTATGTTCAGTGGTGTCAATCCTCTAATTAGCAACGCTCCGGTTGGAGCTGCGGCATATTTGGACTACCACTCTCTCGCAGGTATTGATCTAATCACTTATGGGAAGTGGTGTTGTTATATAGAGGCGGAAGCCAAATGCCAACACGGAGGGGAAGCTCATATGTCTAGAAAAATCATTGTTTATCCACTCAGCTGCGGGCTGCTGACGGCTGCCGTTATGCTGCTCATGCAGCCTAAATATTCGTATAATGATCCAGATACGTTCTGGCATCTGGAGGTCGGACGCTCCATGCTTGAGCACGGGAAGGTGCTGCATCATGCGATACATACCTTTTATGGAGACAAGCTGCCGTATATTCCGCATGAAGCCGGCTTTCAGCTGCTGATTACACCACTGTACCAGTGGTTCGGCTGGCCTGGGATCTATCTGCTGACCGCCCTGTGCCTGTTCGTCTTACTGTTGGGGCTTATACGTCTTGGAGAAGTATCACGTAAAGAGCTGGGTCTGCGGGAGAATCATGTTCTGCTCCTGCCCTTTGTCCTGCTGGTCTCCTGCTGGATCTACTATAACTACTTCAAGGGAAGACCACAGATGGTCTCCTCTCCACTGATCCTCTGGTTCTTCATCTGCATGCGGGAATATCAGCTGAAGCCCCGGGCCAGATATGCGGCACCAATGATAATACTCTCCTGTGCCGTTGCCAATGTCCATACTGGCGTATGGCTGGTGATTGCCGTGTTTACCGGTATGGCCGTACTGGAATCGCTGATTGCGCGCAATCTCAGCTGGAAGCGAGCTGCCGTCTTCCTGCTGGTCCTGCTAGCCGGCCTGCCGAATCCGGGAGGACTTCAAGCACTGCTGTTTATCTTCACCGTCACACACAATAACTACAATCTGCTCATTAATGAATGGCAGCCACTCTCCTTCAGCCGGCCGGACCAGCTGCCTATTCTGCTTCTGCTGCTCTTTTTCGCGGTCACCCTGCCCTTCTCCCTGCAGCGGAGGCCGTTTCGCTTCTTCCTGATGACCGGTATTCTCTATCTCGGAGTATCCAATTTCAAGCAGAATCTGTTCATGTGGCTGTACATTCCTTATTTCGCGGCAGTCCTCTTCGAAGCGGTTCCGCTTCCGGGCAAGCTCAGGTTGCGGACAAGCGGAAGAGCGGTTGCCCTTGGACTTGTCACCGGGTTGCTGATCAACACTGTATATATCTTCGCGGTCCCGCCAGTGGTGACTGCTTCAGATTACCCTGTCTTAGAGATGAGCTATGTACTGGAGCATACACCGGCAGGCAGGCGGCCTAAGGTGCTGTCCAGCTATGGGTCTTCAGGTTATGTGATGTTCCGCGGCGGGGATGTGCTTTGTGACGGGCGCCAGGACCCTTTTATCACCAAGGCTTCGATTGGGATCATGGGCTGGAATGCCTTCGAACGCTCGATGTACGGCTTCTCCGAATACTTGCCTGATATCGTGAAATATGACCGCCCGGATTATGTGATTGTGCGGAACGGCAGCTCCGGGAGGCTGTATCAGGACTGGGTGAAAGCACTCGGCACTCCTGTCTACAAAGGAAGCTACGGGAGTGTATTTGTTCCCGGCAACGGGAAGCAGTCCAAGGAAGATCCTGTGTTCCAGAGCAGCTGAACTATACGGCATCAGCCGGTTAAACCCGCAGCCCGCAGGAAATGGCTGACAATCTCACTTTGCAGCCGCACCCTTAAGGAGAAATCGAGACTCCAGCAGGTTTCCACTGTAACGGCTCTCGCTCCGAGCAGACGCTGCATAGCCATCCGTGAAGTCCCGGCGCGCTCCCGGCGGCGGATATTGAAGCGGTAAGCTTTATTCGGAACCGACAAATTCATCTTCTTCACAATTTGCTTCGCTACACCTGCCGCCCGGCTAGCCGGACTGATAATCAGCGTCTGCCCTACGCGCCGCGGATTAAGCTGTGATAGCCCGTTCGCTTCATGCAGATCCAAATACCAGGATGGACGATAACGCGCGGCAAGTTGAAACACCGCTGCTGACAACGGATGTCTAGCCTTAGCGCCTGTACCGATCGGGAAGGTACGGTTCAAATCAGGTTTGCCGCGGATGCCCTTCAGCCGTGCGGATACATTCACCAGCGGGACAATAATCAGCTTTCCTCTGCGCAGAACCCACTCTCCGCGGTTGAACCGGTTTACGATCCCCTGTGCCGCACGGGTACTCGCCGGTTCATTGCCATGGACACCGGAGATGATCATAAATACAGGACCGGGAGCTACGCTGTTCACGATATAATAAGGTGTGGCATAGGGAGTTCCTGCTGCTAGCATATGCTTCTCGACAGACACTGCGTTTCACCTCCGTTTAGGTATGCAGAAGTACATTCACTTTATTCTGTAATGTATGCGGATCGACAATGGTGGATTGGACACATAGACAGGCGCGGCAAAAAGCCGGGTAAAGTCCAGATGGACCTTACCCGGCTTCTGTGTTCTTAACGGTTATTCAATGAAATACAACCTGGTTTTTTCCGTTGGATTTCGCCTCATAGAGCGCCTTCTCCGACCCGGCAATGAACTCTGAAGTACGGTCCGTTGTAAGAGGGACTTTCAGCAGACCGCCAATACTTACGGTGACCACACCTTCTTCTTCATAACGGTCGCGGGGAATTTGCAGATCATAGACACCCTTGCGCACAGCTTCGGCCAGCTGCTCCGCCTCTCCGGCGGTTGCCCTGGACAAGGTCAGGATGAAGGCAGCTCCGCTGAAGCGGGCGACGTAAGCGCCATGCTGCTTGCTGATGATGTTCAGTACATCCGCCACCGATTGAATACACAGATCTCCGCCTTTTAATCCGTGGACCGCATTATAGGAATGGAAATCATCGATGTCGATAGACAGTAAAAGAAGCGGATCCTGGGCGCGCAGACATTCCTTCCATGTCTTAGTAAGCTCGTTCTCGAACGCCAGCCGGTTCGGCAGATCCGTTAAGGAATCCGTTGTCAGGTAACTCTGCAATTGGGTAGTTACAGTGGTGTAGGCTTCACCCTTCGCATCAGCGTTAGACCCCTTACTCAGAACAGCCATAATGGAAGGTTTGCCGCCGTGAATTACGGAGGCCAGTGTCAGGTTCATGTCCAGCGTTAGTCCATCCGCATTCTGAAACTGTCCGCTGCCGGTTACGAACTGGCTCTTGTTCAGGCTGAGCTCCGAGAAATACTGACGCAATGCAGGACGGTATGATTCGTGCACATATTTCAGGAACGGCTGACCCGTTAGGGACTTGTCCCTCTCTATAGCCATCAGGTCCAGCGCACGGTTATTGCTATAGACGATAATATCATCGGTAATCATAAAAAAAGCTACCGGTGACAGCTCCATCAGCTGCAGATAACGTTGTTCATTATGACGCAGACTGCGTGCATTCTGCAGTGCCTGTTCTTCGGCCAGACGCAGCTGATTCTCCGTCTGGCCGCGCAGGATAGATTTCAGCTGAGGCAGAATGTTGAGATGCTGATCCTTCCAGGGAAGTGAAGTAGACTGAACGACCTGACGCCATTTCTCAAAAGATTTCCGGGGAGACAGACGAATCCCGTCATTCTCCTGAATAACAGCCTTTGCAGGATCTCCTGCCCAGTCCACAATCTCTACAACTTCTGGTCTAAACCAGATCATATAGTTCTGCTGTCCGGGAGTCAGCGCCAGATACAGCACGCCGGAGGCCTTGTCCTTGTAGGCTTTGGCTGATTCGTATTCCAGACTGAGCCTCGAAGTACAGTAGGTGTAATCCCTGGCTTTACCGGCCAGCCAGCCCGCAAGCTCCCGTACCTGATCCTGGGAAGGCGTAACCCCGTACAGCATCAGCTTGTCCTGGTAACATACAGCAGCTCCTGAAGCATCCATTAGCGCAAGCAGCGTCTGCTCTTCCTCTCCCAGCTGCTCAATTACACGGAAGGAGCTTGAATTCCCTGTGAAAACATCGACAATCCGTGTCGCCTTGGTCCGCAGCTGCAGCTCTGTCTGATACGTATCCAGCTGCTGGCGCTGGTACAGCTCACTGGAGAAGAAGGAACCCAGGAAATTGCACAGATTGCGGATGCGATGCGGTACATACTTTGGCGAATGGTGATGGCAGGTGATCAGTCCCCAGAGCTTGTTATTATGAATTAACGAGATGGTGGTAGTCGCTCCAACTCCCATATTCTGCAAATATTCGATATGCAGCGGGGAGACACTGCGCAGGATCGACAGGCTGAGGTTCAGCGGCTTGCCGGTTAAGGGCTGAATCACAGGGATAATCGGTACCGGCGTATAGTGCACATCAACGATGGTCCGCAGCCAGTTGCGCAAGTACAGCTCACGCGCCTGCTTGGGGATATCAGATGCCGGGTAGTGATGCCCGAGGAACGGTTCCAGACCTTCTTCCTTCGCTTCAGCTACAACTTTCCCGTTCCACTCCTCATCGAATTCGTAGATCATCACCCGGTCATAACCGAGCATTTCCTTGACCTGTTCAGCCGCTGCCTGACTGGCTTCAATCCGGCCTGGAGTCTGCTTCATACGGCCGAAGAATGTGCGGATCCATTCAAAATCATTGGTGCCTGCACCCTCCTCTTCCGAGGCAGGCTCCAGCTCGACGATCATCAGCCCTTCACTTTCGTGAATAATGCTGAAGAAATCGGTCATCTCTCCTTCAACTTCAATCTTCAGGACAATATATTGTAAATCTGCAGTTTCCTTTGCATTCACACTGCGCTCAAGTAAGGCCTTAAGCTGACTATCGCCTACCAGCTCAGCCATAGAAGTTCCGAGCAGCGACTCTGCAGGAATTCCCAGCAGTACATCTGTGTTGCGGCTGGCCTGGACAATAAGATTGTCCTTGCCCTGCGTCACTGCCAGCAGCACGCCATGCGGCTGAATAAGCCCGGGAATATGGATCGGCTCCTTGTCACAGTTCGTGAGGTCCAGCGATTCCTTCAGTTCCAGACCGGTTTCGTTCAGCAGGGTGCGGTTGAGCGGATCATTTTCGTTATGGGCTTTAAAGTCTGACATGATGCGACGCCTCCAATGAAGTGAAAGATTTCCAAGCATCAATGATGCGTAGTTTCATTCATTTTATCTTATTTTCGGCAGAGTTAACAAATCGCGCAGTACGTTTAGGAACGACTCTATCTGGGAGGGCGGGTTATTTTCCGGGACAGATGTATACAAAAATCCCGCCAGTTCAGAACTGGCAGGACCGTTAGGAGTGTCCTTGGGGTAAGACTAAATCAGTAAACACTAATGTTTGAAATAGAATAATTATGTATAATATCTATGGATAGCGGAAAGTCTTAGGAGGTTAAATCTTATGGAAGAAGTACGGATTCAGAAGCAGGACCGCTCCGTAAGCTTCAGAGTTGCAGTAGATGCTGGGGAGTTTATCGTCTTTGATATGTCTCTTTCCAGCCCTACCCGTAACCGCACCCTATACAGCGGTACGGAGTTCAGTCAGGCTTGGGCAGCCGCAGAAGCGGTTCTGGGTAAAATCGCAGTCCCTGATGAACTCTTGAAATTTGCAACAACAGCCTGATGCCCCAGAGTTGACCCCTCCACAGGGGTCTTTATTATTCTTATACCAGGATGCTTCTGGTCTAACGTATCCCACTAATCCGAGGTGACCGTAATGAGTAAATATAAACGTTCAGGCAGAGACATTGTTTCTTTTCTGCTGGGATTAGCTTCTGTGCTGATCATTGCCTTCTTCGTTATCCGGTATCTTCTTCAGAATGTTTCGTTCGGGCCTTAGGGGTGGGCTGAGAAAGTCCTGTCACTACTTAGCTTTGAAATGTTGTACGTAATGCAACTTGGACTCATAGATATTAGGAAATTTGTAAGGTTTGTTGTATGAAATACAACAATTCCTCAGCTCAAAAGCTTCAACACAGGGAAATCCTGCCTTTTGGAGTCAATTTCATAATTCAGTTTGCTGAATAGTTAGACTCGGCCCCAAATCTGAGGTCATTTTTTAGAAAATCAGGCTACTTGCTGGGATTTGCTCAACTGTTTGTTCAACTTGTCCAATGCAAACTTACTAAGATTGTAAGCTAGTGTACTGAGCTGGAAATCGACACTTGCCCGTACGCCGCGGTGACGTGTGCGTTTCATGCCAAAATACTCTTTGAGATAGGCAAAAACACGTTCCACTGCCGTACGCTTTTTGTACAGCTCTGTAAAGCTTTCGCTCCCTCTTGCGGGATAGGTATGCTTACGCAAATCCGTTTGGATGCGGATTTTAAACACCTTTTGGCATCCGGAACCCAGTAGTGGGCAGCCTTTGCACTCGCTCGGCTGGGTATACTTCAGCGTTTCGTACTTGGCATCAAAACTGTCGTAGCGGTAGGCATGTCCGTGGGAGCATACCGGCGTGTAGTCCACGTTCATTCCCTCGGGCGGATCTTTGCGGTGAATCATGGGAATCGCCGGATAGGCACCTAACGAATGAATCAACTGGTAGATAGACGCGCAGTCGTACCCTTTGTCGCCCAAGATATGCTTTACCTTCAGTGTGGGAAACTTCAGGGGCAGGCCTTTGAGAAGAATAACGGCCATGCGCTGGTCATTCGGATTCGCCGAACTAAAGAGGCCGCTCAAGATATACTGGCAGTCCGTATCGACGAGCAGATTCGCCTTGAACCCGTAGTAGCTCGTCATTCGACCCTTCGTATTTTTCTTGTCACAACGCGCGGCATGCCGGGGCAGCGCGGCCAGCAGTTCGTCATACGTGTAAGGTAACATCGCTTCAATGGTTTTCTGAAACGGTCCGAGACTTTGGTCATATGCTTCCTGTTCCTGACGCCGGCGTTCCCTTGCCGCATTCGTTGGACGTCCACGCTTGTCGTAGACGGGTTTCTTCGGTGGTTCGTTCACAGCCGCCTCAGGCTCAGGCTCGGGAAGTTTGAACTGAAGTTGCTGGGCTCCTGGAGCCTCATTTGGCTTTTGCCCTCGGCGAGCCGCACGGCGCTTGGCGGCCGATTCGCTAAATTGGCAATCCCAAGCCTCGACCATGGAGGAATCCACGGCAATATGTGTGCCGGTTACAAAGCCTTCTTCTAGGGCAGAGGTCACCAAGGTATCCTGCAGTTTTTCAAGCATCCCCGTGTGCTCCAGCGCATGAATCAAACGGGAATACGAAGATTCGCTCGGGATATTATCGGAGCCGGTAAATCGGCACTGCGCCCGAAACTCTTCGCTATGGGTAAGACGCCAGACCAGGGAAGAAACAAACTCGATGTTCTCCATTTTAGCGATGAGCAAGGAATAGATCATGGCAGGTACATTCAGTTGTTCGGGCCGGCCCCGGTTGTTCTTTTTCCGAAGAACGTGCAGAACCTTGGCGAGATCTAAGTGTTCAAAGATTTGGCTGTATTTATCTTCCGGGCGCATCAGGAACAATTCCTTGAAGGAAAACAGTTCTTCTTGTCGAATGGAATAGATAGGGATTACCTCTTTTCGTTCTCGGGTGTTGGTTTGGTCGCCTATATCTTCGAGAACTTGGGGAGGTACTCCTTTTTCTATGCCTAAAAAAAACAGTCCCAGCAAGGGTTTGGAATTATGAAATTGACTCTTTTGTACAACATTTTTCGTTTAAGCTCAATTTCAAGAGAAGAATGTTGTATTTCGTGCAGGATTTTTTTGGATTCCTTCGTCATCGAGAAAGCATAGCTCCTATTCCAACGCAAAAAGGAGCATTGGGGGAATGCTCCTCTTCGGCTTGCATATACCGTCATTTGAACTGCGCCTCCGGCAAAAGTTAATCCGGAAGTTATATCAATAAGTTACCTTAAAAATGACAATAATACAAGTATTTCCTACTCCGTCCAAGAAAATAAGATCATCTAATGACTGTGCTTCCTTGTATAGCAGCCCATGCGGATATTTCGGCCGGAACGGACTTTGCCGACTGACGAGCACACCCGTTATAATGAACCTACTTTGCGCAGAGAGTAAACGAGAGAAGGTTATTATACTATGGATGCTAATCCCCCAATTCAATGCAGGACCGCACAATATTCCCATATCGTTACGGAAGGCACTCATTATGAGGTCGGCCGTGCCTTGGGCGCTCATTACAAGCATAATTCCGAGCTCATCTCATTCTTAACCTCGCCGTTCATGGGGGCTTCCCCGCTGCTGCCGTCTGCGGCAGATAGAGTTATGGAGAACTTCGAGAAGTATTGCCCCGGCATGAACGAAGAAATCAAAGGCTTCGCCGACGAGACAGGTATTGAACCCGGCAAGGTTGTGTTCTATTACTCCTACTTCCAGCCTTCCGGCCACTGCACGCAGGCTGTATACCGGACGGGCGGGCATACCTGTCATATGCGTAATTATGATTTTGGCTGGGAGGATGAGCCTTATAATCAGCTGCTGCTCAGTACAACACGGGTGAAGGGCAAACCTGCGCATACCGGCTTTGCGCTCCAGCTGTTCGGCCGTTATGACGGAATGAACGATGCAGGACTTACCGTAACAACTACATCGGGGAGAATCCGGCCGGAGATGACCGGGGAAGGCTTTATTTTTCCGGGAGTGGTCCGCGTCTTGCTCGATAACTGCTCCACTGCGGAAGAAGCGGCGCTGCTTATGCGTAGTATCCCCATCTCTGACTACCGCAATTTCCTGATCGCAGACGCCAAAGGCGATATCGTACTCGTTGAAACTGCCGGTACACAAAAAGAGGTCCAATATTATCCGGCAGCGGCTGGCGGGAAACGCAACCAGCTTGTCCTCTCAGCCAACCATTATACGCTTCCATCCATGCAGGTTCATAATCTGCAGGTAATGGGGAATTCGAGAACAAGGCATGAAGCGCTGCAGTCGGCACTTACGGACGAAGTTGCCCTCCAAAGCCCCGTGGCAGCCATGCAAGCTATCGCAGGAACAGAATACCCTAAGGGAGACTGCTGTCATCATTACAGTGAGGGCTTCGGAACGTTATGGTCGATGGTCTGTGATAACTCGGCCCGAGAGGCGCATATCTGCTTCGGTTCCCCGCAGCTGAACAGCTGGAGGAGCTTTGGGTTCAACGACCCCGCCGGAGTCCGCGAATATCACGCGGTTCTTCCTGACCGCCCTTCCGCAGCCGGGTTCTGGGATCGGCTGCCTTCTGCAGAATAGAGTGCACGAACGCAGTCTTCCCCTCACAATACGAATCAATATCATAACGATATTCTTGCGCGAGTCGCTGCTTAACCGCTTGATACTCCTCACGGGCAGACGGACGGTTGCGCAGATAATTGCGGAAAGCGATATGCTCAAGATATCCCTTCCCGTCCTTCGGACATACGTAAAGGTGGTATTTCATAAATCCGTCCTCCTTCACGCTCCGGAAGGCTTCCCTGCCCTCAATCCCCAAATTGCCCTGATGCTCATAACCGTACTGCTGTAATCTCCGGATGATCTCCGGCAGCCTCTCATAGCTCTCCATCACCAGATCGATATCGATAACGGGTTTGGCCGATAACCCCTCGATGGAGGTACTGCCCACATGCTCAGCCGCTATGATCAGATCTCCCGCGATCTCCAGCATCCGCGCTTCAATTCTGGCGTATTCTGCCTTCCAGGCCGGGTCGTAGGGAACCACTTCAACAACTTTTGTTTTCTCAGCGATGATCTTCCCCTCCTTGGTGAGAACAGTTTTTAGTAAATATATTATAGCGCACCTGTCAACGGGAGAGGATGCCTGCCTGCCAAGTATTCTATGTTTCGTTAAGTCTGCCGGGATAAAATGCAAACCGCTATCTCATACTATCCATCAGATATGGAGGTGAACAGTGTGCCCAAGAACAGTGCAGATCCGAAGCATGACCGTGCTGATAACCGTGCCGATAAAAAGAACAACCAGCAGAATCACTCCAGCATCACCGAAATCCCCCAGATGGTGAATCCGGATAAAGCCGAAGATTATGTGCCAAGCTTAAATGGCGTGACCAAGAACGAAAGCTGAATGTAAAAGGACCGGGCTTCGCCGATGGAAACATTTGGCGGAAGTCCGGTCTTTTTTTATGTTTCCGATGAAATTCCAGATCTCAAGCACAGCCGGGAATCAGAATTCATATATGAATTAGAGTGTGTGAATCTGAACGGGCAATGTAGTGATAAAGTTAATGTAGTGATAGAATAATACAATCATTCTAATAATCACGGGAAGAGTGGAAATATGCGAATAGGATTTTTTGACTCCGGAATAGGCGGGTTAACGGTGCTTCATCAGGCACTGAAATTTCTGCCGCAAGAAGATTACCTCTTTTACGCAGACACTGCACATGTTCCTTATGGAGAGAAAACAAAAGAAGAAGTTAGAAAGTACATTCTAAATGCTGTAGATTTCATTGCTAAACACAATATAAAAGCTTTGGTTATTGCTTGTAATACTGCCACCAGTATCGTGATTGAGGAGCTCCGAAGCCGGTATGACTTTCCTATCCTGGGCATCGAGCCGGCTGTGAAGCCAGCCATTGAACAATCAGAAGGAAAACAAAAAAAGGTTCTGGTGTTAGCCACAAGACTTACGCTGCAGGAGAAGAAGTATCATGATTTAGTTCACCGTATAGATCATGGGGAAATTGTAAACAGTTTACCTCTTCCCGGACTGGTGCAGTTCGCTGAAAGCTTTGAATTTGATGAAAAGAAAATCATCCCCTATTTACATCAAGAATTGTCCCGGTTCAATTTGCAGCAGTACGGCACAGTGGTACTCGGATGCACTCATTTTCCTTATTTCGAGAATAGTCTCAAGAAGGTTTTCCCTGAAGACGTCGATTTCATCTCAGGAAGTATTGGAACAGCCAGGCACCTGAAACGGATACTCGAACACAAAGGTCAGGTTAACCAAGGTACTGGTGATATCATTTTTTTCAAGTCTGGTGTGAAAGTTGAGAATACCTGCACATTAGGAAATTACCATCGACTGTTTAAACTTCTGGATGAACTGTGAATTTAATTATGTTCAGCTGCTGATGATTACCGGAGAAAAGGAAGTGTATGACTTGAGCCACTATGAAGCGATCATGGGGAGATTACGCCGTAGCCCCCTGAAGAATATAACGCTGCTCAAAATGATGACCGCCTATCACAATCAGATTGACAGTACGCTGATCGAACAGCGTGATCGCTGGGGGGTGTTATTGCTGATGCCTGCCGTGACCTTCCCCTACGATCACAGAACCTATCCGGAAGCCGACACCGTTGTGCTTATGGACTACAGCAGCCCGGAGGTCTTCCCCGCCCTGCTGAAGCTGCTGCCAAGGGACGCCAGGCTCATATTTAAACTGCAGGAGGATGCTTACCGCCAGGCGCTGGAACCATATTTCACGCTGCATAAAGTCCGCAGTCTCTATTCTTATTCTACGGCCGAAGGCCAAACCTTCATCGCAGACGGGGCATGCATCGTAAGTGAAGCAATAGATGAACGGCTACTGCCGTTATGGATGGCAAACGATTATTCACAAGGGGAAATTAGTCAATATTTTCAGGAGGGGGCTTTCTCTGTAGCATTGTTTGAGGGAGACGTGCCTCTCAGCACTTGTTTTGTATTCCGCAATGAGGAGTCTGTCTGGGAGATTGGAGCTGTACATACGGCTGTTGCCGCAAGAAAAAACGGATTGGCGCAGCGCGTAGTCCGTACAGCGTTATACCACACTCTGCAAAGAGGATATATTCCGAGGTATCAGGTACTTGAAGACAATCTCAGCTCCATCCGTCTGGCTGAATCGATTGGGCTTACCCCCGCAGTGAAGCTTGAGCACTGGATTAACTATTAACGGTTATCTCAGCATTCAAAATAATATATACTGTTAGAAACAGGTATCTGTCTTTGGAGCCTCTGCTCACAAACTATGAAGGAGTTAACCTATGAGTTATCAACCCCCACCCTTTGGAGATCAGGAATTTTATCAACAGTTTCCCCCGCCGCCCCGCCAAGAGCGGACGAACGGCAAAGCGATCGCAGCACTGGTGCTCGGCATTCTCTCCATCGTAGTTCCTTATATCGGACTTATCTTCGGGATTATTGCGATCGTTCTGGCTGCACTCGCCTTCAAGGAGATCCGTCTCCGCTTTGAGCAAGGGCGGGGGCTGGCGATTGCCGGGCTGGTCTGCGGGATTGTCGGCACCATCATTTATGCTGTACTAATCCTCTTGTTTGTTCTTGCACTCGTGCTTTTTGGTAATATTGACACCGACACGGTGAATTATTTCAATAATTTAAACAGCTTCTAAATGGTGAAAAATTAATAAAAGGAAGCAGACACCGGTTTCGATAACCAGTGCCAGCTTCCTTTTATTGTTGCGGCGGAGTACCCCTGCTCATGAGTATGTTGATGCTCTCCTGCTGACGGTATTCCGTTGGTGTAAGCTGAAATTTCTTACGGAACATTTGCGTGAAGTGGCGCATGTCCTGATAACCGACACGTTCAGCAATTTCAGCCAGCTTCAGCTTGGGATTGAGCAGCAGCAGCTTAGCCTGCTCCAGCCGCAGGGAGGTTACATATTCCTTATAGCCCTGCCCCGTCTTCTGCTTAAACAGCTGGCTGAAGTACGCCGGATTCAGGAACACCACCGAAGCCATTTTCTCCAGAGACAGATCCTCGTAGAAATGCTCCTTGATATAGTGCAGCGCAACATCTATGGCCTTCTCCCCGCTGCCTTTCAACGGCTCCAGTTCAAGCGCCTGGGAGGCCGAAGCCTCCCGCATCCGCTTCACAACCTGCGGCACGGTGTTGAAGTCGTAGCTGAGCCCGGAGTGGATGATCTGGAAAGGAATCTTCAGATAATGCGTCAAATGAGCCTTGACCTCTTCCTGGAAAAGCTCCACCCGGACATTCTCACCCGGCGTTATAAGGCCAAGCAGACTCTGCCGGTCATAGCTGACAACGAATCCCCGTCCATGCAGGTCGATCAGCTCAGACAGCACATTCTCGACGATGAAATGCTCCAGGCGGACGCTTTTGTCACCCGGGTCCAGCTGGACCATTACCAGATAGAAGTGGTTGTAATCTTCAATAAAAGGCTCAATATCCAGATTCCCGATATCCAGCCCCGAAGCCAGCCGCTGGAATACCCCCTCGCGGAGGAATCTCAGACTGGCCTTCAGCCGCTCGCCTTGCCGCGAAATATTATTATCCTGCTGGATTTCCGTCGTTAGGCTATCAATAAGCTCCGTCAGCTTTGTTTTGCCAATCGGCTTAAGCAGATAGTCTCTCGCACCCAGCCGGACTGCTTCCTGCGCATAGGAGAATTCGCTATGGGCAGAGATGACAATCCATTTCACATACGGATAGCGGCGCTTCGAGATCTTCATGAATTCGAGGCCGTTCATTCCCGGCATCAGAATATCAGTCAGCACAATGTGGATGCGCTGTTCTTCCATAATTTTAACCGCTTCTTCCGCCCGCGCGGCCACGAATACCTGATGCTCCGGGCTAATCTGCCCAATGGTGCGCTTGATGCCTTCACGGATGACCCGTTCATCATCGGCAATAAGAATATTCACGTAGTCTGATCTCCTTCCACTGAAATCGGCAGCACGATGGCAACCTGTGTCCCTTCTCCGGGGAAACTCTGAATCTGCAGACCGTAACACTCTCCGAACATGAACTGCAGCCGGCGGTGCAGATTTTGCAGGCCGATACCGCTTTTGCCGCTCTCCTTGGGGCCCGGACCCGGATTGTCCCCGTTCAGTGAGCCCTGGAGCGTTTCCAGTTGCTCCTCATTCATTCCGTTTCCGTTGTCTTCCACAATCAGTCTAAGAACGGAACCTTCTTCCCTGGTATATACCTTCAGAATACCCTGCCGGCCTAGTGATTCCAGACCGTGCTTGACGGCATTTTCAATTACTGGCTGGACCGTCATTTTGGGAACACGGATGTCCAGCCAGCGTTCATCGATCTCCGTAATAATCTGCAGCCGGCCTTCCAGCCGGATCGATATAATCTTCAGATAATGACCAATCTGCTCCAGCTCTTCGCGCAGGCTCACTTCCGCCCCATCCTCCCACTGGCTGCTGTAACGGAACATCGAGGACAGGGACAAGACCAGCTCACCCAGCTGCTCATTGCCTTCCTCATCCAGCATCCAGTAGATCATATCGAGGGTATTGTACAGGAAATGCGGATTGACCTGGGACTGCAGCGCATGCAGCTCAGCATTCTTCTCACTGACGGACGAGAGCTTCACGCGCTCAATCAGCTCCTCGATCCGCCGGACCATCCGGTTGAAGGAAGCCACTAGAATATTAATCTCCTGATAGGAGGAGACATTGACCATTCCGCGGAAGTTACCGACCTCTACCTGCCTCATCTCCCGGATCAGCTTCTTCAGCGGCGAGGAGATGGTCTGAGATACGATCGAGGCAATCAGCGTTGAGACAATAACCAGTGCCGAGATGACGATCAGCAAATAACGCTTCATCTCAATCAGCTCTACATTCAAATCCTTGTCCGGGGTAATACTCATCACCCACCAGCCGGAGAAAGACAGCTTGGAGGCTACGACCAGCCGGTCGCTTTGCTGCTCAACCATCACATTCTGCGAAGTCGGCAGCATAGGCAGATTGGAGACGTCCGGCGTCGGATCTGTAGCAGAAGTGACAAAACGTCCATCCGGAGACATCAGATACACCTGGCTGTGCTCACCGAGCTTCAGGTTCTCAAGGGCATCCAGAACCGGCTGCGGATTCGTCTCATACAGCACAATCCCGATCGGCTTATGCTCATTCAGATCATAAATCTGCCGGCCGAAGGCGAACACCGGGCTGTCTTCCACCTGATCGATCAGGGAATGCTGGTACACCCCGAGCCAGACCATTTTACCTGACGAGGCCTGCAACTGGTGATACCAGTCTTCATCGGCGTAATCCGGATCGACCACGTTCATATAATTCCCGTAATTATAAATCTTCCCTCTGTCTGTAATCACATGAATGCCCACCAGGTCATCCCGTGAGTAAAAAATCGAGCCGATGATATTCGTCACGGTCTGCTCATTAATATAAGCCACCGCCGGCCCATCGGTTTTCTCATTAATCAGACGAATCATCTCGAAGTTATTGCTGAGCGATTTGGACAATGCATCATAGCCCTTGTAGAGGAGTGTGAACAACCCTGCGGTCTGGGCGACGTTTTTTTGCGACAAATCACTGATCTTCTCATGCAACTGGTCCGTAGTCCGGTTATAGTACAGCAAGCTGACAATAAGCAGAATACTGGACATGCAAAAAAGAAACAGCAAGAACAACCGATGATGGATGGAATGAAAGCCGCTTTTCATAGGACTCTCTCCTTTCAACACCCTGTCCTGCCGTTTCCTATTATAAATCTAACCTAATTTTATATGCAACGCGTGAATTAATAATTCTGCAGATCAGCCTTTGACAGCCCCTGCCACCATGCCTTTAGTAATCTGGTTGGACAGGAAGAAGTAGATCAGGATAACCGGCAGCGCGCCCATAACGAGGAATGCACCGATGTTGCCGTAGTTGACCGAATACTGGCTGACGAAGGTGTAGACCCCGAATGGCAGGGTTTTGAGCTTCTCGGACGAGATGAACGTTGCCGCCAGGATGTACTCGTTCCAGATGTTGATGAAGGTCAGGATACATACCGTCATTACCGGTGGCACTGACACCGGAAGAATAATGCTGCGGAAGATCCGGTACACACTCGCTCCGTCGATGAACGCCGACTCTTCAATCTCATGCGGGATAGCTCTCATAAATCCGCTTAGGATAAAGACGGCGATTGGCGTGGAGAATGCGACATAAGGCAGAATCAGCGACCAATGAGTATTTAGGATATGCATGTTTTTGAAAATAATCATCAGAGGCAGCAGGGTGGCCTGCATCGGAATCATCATCCCCATCAGGAAGATGGTCATCACGAGATTACCGTATTTCCAGCGGAACCGTGAGATTGCATAAGCAGCCATTGAGGCCAGCAGGATGACACAGATCATCGTAAACGCAGTAACAAATACGCTGTTGGACAAGTATTTCAAGTAGCTGCCCGAGGTATAAGCCTCGTAGTAGTTATGCCATTGAAATTTTTTCGGGAAGGAAAAGAAGCTGCCGTCCAAAATTTCTTCATTGGTCTTCAAGGAGTAAAGAAGCAGCCATAACAGCGGGTATAGCTGGGTGACCACAGGGATGGCAAAAAGAAGATACACGATTCCTTTTTTTAATTTACGCATGATTCGCGCACTCCTTTCCTAGTTGTATTTTTTCTCAAGTTTATTGAAGATGGTATTGATCACTCCGGTAAAGATGAGACAGACAACAACCAGGAACGTTGCGATCGCACTGCCGTATCCATACTTGAAGGACATGAAGGAACTGTTATACATATGGGTTGAGATGACATCCGTCGCATGCGCCGGACCGCCGCCTGTCATGACCATGACCAGATCGAAGGCCTGCAGGGAGCCGATAAACGCCAGGATAATCGATATTTTGAAGATCGGAACAATCAGCGGAAGGGTAATATAACGATCCGCTTTGAAACCGTCTGCTCCGTCAATTTTGGCCGCTTCATATAGCTCATCAGGAATATTCTGCACGCCGGTATACTGGATCAGCAGATGGTAGCCGAAGAACTGCCAGAGGGATACCAGATAAAGGGAATACATGGCGATGTTCGGCTCGGTGAGCCAGTTGTGAGTCCAGCTGTCAAGACCCAGTGACACCAGCACGCCGTTCAGCATGCCTCCCATGGAAGTAGGGTTGTAGATGGTCTTCCAGAGTTGTCCAATGATAACAACCGACAGGATAACCGGTGTGAAGTAGATCGACACCAGTGTGTTGGCTTTTTTGAGATAACGGTTAAGCAGGATAGCCATTCCTAAGCAAAGTGGAATTTCCAGCATGGAAGCTACTGCATACAGCAGGGTTCTTCGTACGGAAGGCCAGAACACAGGATCATTGAAGAACATATCTTTGAAATTGCCTAAACCAATAAACTCCGCAGTAGTAAGACCGTCCCACTTCAATAAGCCCGTATATAATGATACCAGTATGGGAACAAACACAAGGCACACGTACAAGAGCAGACATGGCAGTATGAAGACGGCTATTGTGCGTGCTGGCACCTTAAGTACTTTCATCTTTCCCGCCTCCTAAACAAGCAGATTCTTTGTCTATTTACGATATTCACGATATTCACGATATTTACATTAAAAATCTTCATGATAAACTCGATGCGAAGAAGCCTGGATCAGCTTGCTTCGCATCGAGAAGGACAGCTTTACGGTTGCCTATAGCGTATGGCTTATTGCCTATTTGTTGGCTTCAAATGCAGCCTGGTGCTCTTTCGCCACTGCAGCGGAATCCATTTTCTGTACGAACAGGTTCTGAATGCTGCTGAGGTGAACTTGAGCTGTTGCAGGGTTCATCGTGTTATCGAACGCCAGGTCGCCGCCTTTAACTTGGTTGAACAGGCCGGCAATGTTAACAGCCAGATCAGAGTAACCGGCAGCTTTGAGGTCGCCGTCTACCTTTTGACCGATACCTACAGCATTTTTCAGTTCAAACTGTTTCTTAGGATATTCGGAAGCGAAGTAGTTCAGGAAGTCTTTGGTTTCTTGCAGGTGTTCGCTGTTTGCAGATACGGCAAATGCGCTGCCTGGTGCAAGCATGAATTCGTTAGGATCGCCCTTGCCGTTCACTGTAGGGAATTGGAAAGCTCCAACTTTACCGGCTACAGGGGATGCGTCAATTGCGCCTGTTTCCCAAGATCCGATCGACCACATGGCTGCTTTACCTGTTTTGAAGATGTTACCGCCGGCATTGGCATCAATGGAGGTAGCTCCATCCGGGAATGCACCAGCTTGAACCAGTTGCTGGAATGCTTCTACAGCTTCTACGAATGCAGGATCTTCGAAGGTTTTCTTGCCGTCAAGCACATCCTGCAGGAATCCAGGGCCGCCGTTGGTGCGGAGCAGGATGTTCATGAACAGGAACGAGCCGGTCCAGGAATCTTTTTCACCGATAGCCAGTGGGGTAATTCCCTTATCTTTCAGGATTTTGACATCCTGGAGCAATTCTTCAAAGGTTGTCGGAGGAGCAGCAATTCCTGCCTGTGCGAACAGGTCTTTGTTGTAGTACACGACTTCGATGTTGTTTCCGTCAGGCAGCGCATACACATTGTTGTCGAAGCTGTAGTAGTCGAGCAGGCCTTCCTGATAAGTGTCCTTCAGGCCGTTCTGTTCGAGCATATCATTCAGCGGTGCGAATAATCCTGCATCTACGAAAGGCTTCATTTGTGCAGCCGGGTTAACGATGGTGATGTCCGGCACTTCTTTGGAAGCAGCCTGTGTCTTGAGCTTCACCTTCTGCTGGTCTGTGTTTAGCGTATCCAGTTCAATTGTTACATTCGGATGGTCTTTCTGATACTGCTCACTCAGCTCGTTGATCATTTTGTAAGCTGGTGTTGCAGGGTCAGGATAGATGTTCTGGAAGGTAATTGTTACTTTCTTATCGCTTGGTGCAGTTGTTGCTGCGGCATTTCCGCTATCTGTTGTGTTCGGTGCGGCGTTGTTCTTGGCGCCGTCGTTTGCGTTATTGTTCGAGTTGCCGCATGCTGCAAGGCTTAACGCCATAACTGCGGTGATAGCGATGGTAGCGGATTGCTTCATTTTTCTGTTGACCATTAATTGATGCCCCCTGTGTTCGTGATATGTTTATTATCAACCGGTGAAGCGTTTCCAACAAGGTAGGAACTACAGAATAAAGGTTTGTTTTTTCTAGGTATGCCCCACTTAAGCACCCTAATCGTCTAACCTTTTCTCTAACATCTGCTCATCGTCGGAATTGGCGAATGATCCGCGTATTCATTCCAAATTAAGTTCGAGCTTGTCGGCCTTGCTCATGGAGCCAGCGTCCATCATGAAATGCAATGGCTGGTGAAGGCCGGGTTCACACAGAGTCGATATCCCCGTCAAACATTTAAGATATTGACCGCCCTCGACATGCTAAGCGAATGATGAGGGCGGTTATTTCCCGTCCGAATACCCGGTCTCCATGTTTTCTTGAGTTCAGCAATGCTACATTATTAGTGCTTTTGGAATATTAAGGGTTATAATCGTGGCAAGTTTTAGTATAATGGGTTACAAGCGGGAGACAATTCATATTTTCTTAGGAGGTGGTTGTATGAGTGAAAGCGATATTAGTGATATTACCCCGATTATAAAATCAAAAATTAAAGGGAGATGCTTTTATGAGTTACAACCCCGAAATTCCAAGAAGCCGATATGATAACTATGGTGACCGTGAATGGACACGACTTGAAAAAGATGGGCATGGCGAACTTTTATATCAGGTGCATCTTGATATTTTGAAGCGTCACATTAAACTAACCAATAAGGTTTTAGAAATTGGTGCGGGTTCAGGAAGATATACAAAGGATATTGTTCAAATGTGTGCTGAATTGACTGTTACAGATATATCTAGTCATCAAATGGAGTTCAATAAGTCCAAAATGCTCGAGCTATCACTGATTGACAGAATAAAGGCATACCATGTACTAGATGTTCTGGATATGAGTGTTTTTGAAGATTCTTCTTTCGATTGCGTTGTCTGTATAGGTGGTGTAATCAATTATCTTTTGGACAAAGAGAAAGATGGAATACAAGAAATTCTAAGAGTATTAAAACCGGATGGTGTACTGATCGTTGGGTCCATGAGTTTCATTGGAGCTTCGCTTTATTATCTTGAAGGTATCAGGTATGAAAAATTCGGGCTTGAAGCTACAAGATGGATTTTTGATACAGGTATTCAAGACGAAGAACATTATCCCGTTGAAAGCAAGCATTACATCCATATGATGAGGAGCACCGAAATGGATGCTTTATTTGCTCAGTTTCCTGTAAGAATTCAAGAGAGAAGCTCCGCTGGTTTATTTACGCAAGCAGGAGATTCTGCTTTAGAAAAGGCTCGCAACGACAAAGATTTTTGGAAGCTAATTGTCGAACAAGAACTTGCGTTTACCAAATTACCGGGCACTCTTGATTGTGGAATGAATCTCATCTATGTGGTGCAAAAGTTATAAATTTCGCCACTAATTGTTCAACAGAAGCAGCCGATCACGTTAGGATCGGCTGCTTCTTGTTGTATAAATGAGTTACCAATCAGCCCCCCCTTTGCTTTGGGCTACAAGAAAACCAGTTTACCTCCGCTATTTGATTATTACTATATCAATTATGCTGGCGGCTGCTTCCACTGTTTAATCACGCTAAGCAATCCCGGAACATCCAGCCCGTCGAGCGAAAAAGCTTTGCGCAGCAAATCATGCGGGATGAATTCATCGTATTTGCCGAGGTAAGGTGCCTCATCCGGTCCGAGCAGGGAAATAGCATCCGTAGCTGCGGCGGTTTCGGCAATAATCTCTTCCTCCAGCGTCTCTGCATCCGCCTTGCCGGCGACAACCATATAATAAGGTTCCATCGGTACGACGGACCGCAGACCAAGCGGTCCCTTCAGATTGTTCTTCAGCAGGCGCTCCAGCGTACGGAACTGCCGGCTGCCCGCCCATGGGAGGATGAACATGGAGTCGCCTCCGGCAGGCAGGACAGAACGCGTCAGCAATCCGCTCTCTTTGGCCAGCCTTCGGGCCCGCTCCAATCTGGCGGCCGCGCTTGGCGCAAGATACGGATACAAGGCTGTCGATCCCAGCACTTCGCGGATCTTCGTCATAATCCGGGTGTGGACATCTCCTCCGGCTCCAAGCCATAAGGTGTCTACCTTGCCCCGCGATCCTTTGACATAGACCGCCTTGTGGCGGTTATCTACCTCTTCCACCTTCCACAGCTTGCCGGCCAGGGTGAAGCAGTAGCCCGGAGGTGGCACTGTAGTAATTGAACCGATTTCCTCGGTGCCATTATAGACGACATGCTCTTCATCGTCTTTGAATACCGCATAGAAACGGAAGTTGTTGACGATCTTCTCCCCCGCCATGCCGATCAGCAGACTCCCCTCATCCATCTTCTCAATGTGGCCCATGCCCTGCATGTATTCCATGAAGGCGTCATAATCAGCGGGATCAATACTGCGGAAGGACGGGAGGCTCAGCACCGCCTCTTTCAGATCCTCCGGCTCCGCCTCCCCCATGCTCTTCAGGATGCTCATCGTCTGATGATAGAGCAGCCCGACCGGCAGCTGGCGCACGACCAGCGGCTCGACCCATTTCTCGCGCACGTACAGCTCGATAACGGCAATGGCCCGCAGCAGCGTCCACGGCATCCGCGCAGGCAGCTGCGCTTCCTCGTCCTCCTCCTCGGGCGTGACGAAGATCATCTCGGAGGCGGCGTCCCCGCGCCTGCCCGAGCGGCCCAGCCGCTGCACGAAGCTCGCGCAGCTGTAAGGCGCGCCGAGCTGCAGCACCCGCTCCAGCTCGCCCAGGTCAATCCCCAGCTCCAGCGTCAGCGTCGCTGCAGCCACAGCCGGCCCCGCACCCTGGCGGAGCGCGGCCTCCGTCTCCTCGCGCAGCATCGCGGAGATGCTTCCATGATGCACATGGAAGACATCCCGCTCGCCGCGCTTAGCGGCAATGCGCCGCATCTCCAGAATCGCCTCCTCGGCGTCCGTGCGGCTGTTCGTGAAGATCAAGGCCTTCTTCACATGTGTATGGTCGTAGATGAAGCCGTAATAAGCCTGTCGCGCCCGCTCCAGGTGTTCGGCTTCTTCCTCATTCCGCGCATCCGGGAAAGAAAAGTGCTCGACGCTCAGGCGCAGCCTGCGCCCGCCCTGCGGTGCACTGACCTCCACGCTCTCCCGCGTGCCCGCCGCCAGCCACTCCGTGACGGAGGCGTAGTCGCTCAGCGTTGCGGACAGACCCACCCGCCGCGGATGACAGCCAGCCATCCGCGAGATCCGGGCCAGCTGGCTCAATACCTGAATGCCGCGGTCTGCCCCCATGAAGGCATGCACTTCATCGATTACGATGAAGCGCAGATCATGGAATAGCGCCGGGATGGCATTCGGACGGTTCATCAGCAGACCCTCCAGCGATTCCGGTGTAATCTGCAGCACCCCGGAAGGGTTCTGCATCAGCTTCGTCTTATCCGCCTGCGGCACATCGCCATGCCAGTGCCAGACCGGAATATTCCCTTCGCGCAGCAGATCATTTAACCGTGTGAACTGATCGTTGATCAGCGCCTTCAGCGGAGCGATATACAGAATACCTACCGATGCGGACGGACGCTCATACAGCTCCGTAAGCGCGGGGAAAAAAGCCGCCTCTGTCTTGCCCGAAGCGGTCCCGGAAGCGATAAGCAGATGATGCGGTGTGTCAAACAGCACCCGGCACGCATCTACCTGGGCCTCACGCAGCGTATCCCAGCGGTTCTTGTAGATGAATTCTTTAATGAACGGAGCGAGCCGGTAGAACGGGTTATCACTCATAGGTCAAACTCCGCCAGGAATCCGTCCAGTTCATTCTGCCCGGTCTCGGCAGGCCGCGGAGTCCGCTCCCCGACCAGCTTCTCGAACGACATTTCCGGATGCTGGTTCAGCGTATGCAGCAGATCCATGAAGTCTCGCACGACCTCACGCGCGGTAAGCAGCTCATCTGCACCCAGCCGGTTCACAGCCTCTTCCATGAAATGCACCAGCTGCTCCTGCGTCAGTCTGGCTTCATACCCGTAGTGCAGCGCGTGAATGTCCCGCAGCTTCTGCAGCAGAATCAGAATCTCCTCATGGGAGAGCATGTCCAGGGCAATGATCGGACCGGTGAAGTTGTTCAGTCCGGCACCCGCATACCGCCCGGCTACCAGCCTGGAACGGAGTGCCTCATAGCTGAATAAGCCGCGCCGGTGGTCTTCTACGAACTGCGGTGTGCCGCCAACGAAGATCCCAAGCCGTTCTGCCTTGCCCTGCATCGTATCGTTGAACATAGTCAGCAGCTTCTCATAATTGCTCTGGCGGGAAATGCTGTTGGTTATCTTGTAGAGGTTGACTCCCTCATCTATAAACAGCAGTAACCCCTTATAGCCGATGGCCCCGGTGAATTCCGCCCATAGCTTCATATAATCATACCAGTTGTCGTCATCGATAATCACGCCCACGCCCAGCGCCTTGCGCGCTTCTGTGCGGGTTGCGAACTCGCCGCGGAGCCAGCGCAGCGAATCCTGCTTCAGTGCGTCATCGGCCAGCTTATGCCCGTTCCAGTAAGAGGCCAGCACCTTCGCGAAGTCGAAGCCATGCACAAGCCCGCGCATCTCGGAGGCAACCGCATAGATCCGCCGCTCCACTTCTTCACCAAGCTCCAGCGCATCCGGCCCGTATCCCTTCTCCTGCATGACGGACTGCTGCAGAGACATAATCCACTTCTGCAGCATAATCTCCAGTGCCCCGCCATCGGGGCGCGTCCGGGTCGACAGATGGCTCATCAGCTCGCGGTAGGTGGCAAGCCCCTGCCCCTTCGTACCCACGAGCCGCCGCTCCGGCGACAAGTCCGCATCCGCGACCACGAAGTCCCGGTCCATCGCGTAATTGCGGATAATCTGCAGCAGGAAGCTTTTGCCGCTGCCGAATTTGCCCGTAATCAGCTTGAAGGCGGCTCCGCCCTCGGCTATATTATCCATATCGTGAAGAATGGCTTCAACCTCCGGCCGGCGGCCGACGGCAATATATTCAAGACCGATACGCGGCACAACTCCCGCTGTCAGCGAGTTGACGAGCGCGGTAGTCATCCGCTTTGGTATTTTGAGTGGGTTCATTCCTGATTTCACCTCTTTATATAGTGCAGCATGGATATACACTCTTCGGTCAGCTCTTCACCGTCGATGACGAGATCCCCCAGACTATCCATAGCAAGTTCATTAATCTCATCGAACAGCAGCTCTGCCATGGTTCCGCCGCCCGCTGCCAGCCGTTTCACCTTCGCCAGGCCTTCATCCTCCGCCAGCGCAAGCAACGTTTCCCGCTGCAGCAGACTCAGTTCAGAAGCGAAGGACGTCCAGCTGTCCGCTTCGCCATCAATATTTGGCAGCGGAGAATCTGCTTGTCCTTGCACAGCAGGTTCTTCAACAATAATGTCCAGCTTCTCTTCGTCACTTACTCTAACCGCTGGCTCTCCTTCACCCGCTGTCTCCTCTGACCTGGAACCAGCCGCAACTGCGACACTTCCCGGTTCAGCTTCGTCCAATGTCTCAATGCCCCAATCCGTTCCATCATCCTTCTCCAGCGCTTCCTCCACCGTGAGCAGCGAACGCACCACCTCGGAGTCATTCTTCAGCTGTTCCAGCTTCCGCTGATCAATCACAACTGCCGGACCCTTCTCCTCCTGCTCCGCCTTGCGGAATTCACGCTGCAGGAACTTGGTCACCAAGTCCTCCATGTCAGCATCAACTTTGACATCCTTGAGCCGTCCGCGATAACCCATAAGCGCCCGCAGCTTGTTCTCGGTCAGCCGGAATAAGCGTGTAATCAGGCTGCGCAGCGGAGGCGATTTGCTGATTCGTACGACAGGTACAAGAACAGAGTAGCCATAGAGTGAGATATCATATACTGCGCTGCGGAACAAATACCGCTCACGGACAACAGGAGGACCGGGCGGGAACATCGTGATCAGATTCGAGCCGTGCTTCCGCGCGACATACGTATCAATTAGAGCCACTACTTGGGGGATGTACTTTTCTGCAGCAGCTTTTCCTTCACCAGTATAGAATTTCGATTTGCTGATATCATAATCCGACATCACACTCAGTACCTCGATGCTAAGCTGCTCCGGGGCAGCAGACAGGCAGCGGACAAGCTCAAGCTCGGCCAGATCCCCTGCAAGCCCGCGTGTACGGATGACAATCTCCGAGAGCGGGATATCCAGCTTATGCACGAATGAGAAATCCGCAATCCATCCGCCAAGGTATTGATCCAGACGTTTATACTTGTCACGGTAGGCTTCCCAGAGCAAGCCGAGCTGACGGCAGCCATCCTGCGGCTCGTCCCAGCCCACACCGTTAATCAGCTCATATATATGCAGAAAAATATAGGAGAGGTCGGTCTTCGGGTATCTTCCTTGCCGGACTTCATCCCGCCAGAAGAAATACCACCGGCTCTGCGCACCTGTCATATGGCCGTAAGTCGGCCAATAGCTCTTGAACGGGACAAATAAAGCCGCAGGCTCCTTATGATCCGCAAGCTCCCGGGCCCGCTGGACAAACTGGCTCTCCGTAGTGGTTACCGGCTCCTGCGTCTCTTCCATATCCCATAACTGGAGCTGTACTGTATTATATTGAGACGTTTTTTTCTTGCCCGGACCTTCCGGAGGCTTCGGTATAACCGCTTCTGCAGAGCTGCGCGGCGGAACTTCCATATTCTGCTCCGTGCTCTCCCAGACCAGCTCCGTGAAATGCAGGCCCTGCCTGTCTTTAGCCATACTTACCCGCTCCATTTGTGTGCCATAATAATTTTTACCAGTATACCATATGCCTTATGACGGTGATGCAGCGCACTCCGTCAAATGGCAAGCCGGACTGAAAAACCGCTATTTGAACAAATTAAGCAAATTTGACGATGAAGCGGACTCAGAATCCCTTAATTGAACGGCCACCCCCCATTTAAGGATCGAATGAACAATATAAGCGCTTCTCAGTCCGCTTGGGCAGTTTTACGTGGTTTTTTGATGAAATAAGCGCTTCTCAGTCCGCATGCGAGGTAAAGATTTATAACTCCCTGAATTTCCCAAGCATTAGGCAGAAACTGCTTCTCTGCGTTCTAAGGGATGGTAACCGCCGTTTCGGCAGGCGTAAACATATCCATGCTGGCGTATATTTCAAAAAAGACCTTGAGAGACTGGCTGCTCAAGATCCTAGATTAGAGTGTCTGTCACCGCACTGCCGGACAATGAGAACGTTCGTTTGTGTCTTCCTTAAGAATATACTATATTCACCCTATGGGCTGCAATAGTGGAGGATTCCCTATACCCGCATAGCGGGTGGTTTTTTGTATCGCGCGTTTCACGAACTTAACTGGCTATAACCATAACAAAGGCCAGCCGGAAGCTCCGGCTGGCCTGATTGGAGTATAACTCCTGATGATTTTTCAAGTTAAACTTAGAGTAGCTCTGTACCCTTCGTTTCCTTCCCCAGGAACAGCACGGCCATTGCACCAATGATAATCGTCACGAAGAACAGCATGAAGATCGTGCTGATCGCGACCGAATTCCCCACCATCACCCCGACCAGTGTAGGTGCAATAATACCCCCGATCCGTCCGAAAGAGGTTGCAAGTCCTGCACCTGTTGAACGGATGGTAGTCGGATATAGCTCCGGTGTATATGCATACATCCCGCCCCATGCCCCCAGGTTGAAGAAGGAGAGGCAGATCCCGGCTGCCATTAGCATACCTTCGGTTGTGGAATTCCCGAACCAGGCCGCGCTGACCGCTGTCAGCAGCAGATAGATCACGAGCACGAACTTCCGGCCGAATTTCTCGATGAAATAAGCGGCGGTGAAATATCCCGGAAGCTGGGCGAGCGTCATGATCAGCACATACTCGAAGCTTTTGACCAGACTGAAGCCCTTAAGCACCATAACTGTCGGCAGCCACAAGAACATGCCATAGTAGGAGAATACAACCGTAAACCACAGAATCCACAGCATAATCGTTGAACGGCGGTATTCCGCTGACCAGACTGCCTTAATCCGGTTCCGCAGAGATACCGGAGCCTTCTTGATCTCGGCGAATTTCGGCGAGTCATCAATCGCCTTACGCAGGTAGAGCGCATAGAGCGCCGGGACTGCACCAATCGCGAAGGCAATCCGCCAGCCGTAATCCGGAATCACGAAATAAGCGATCAGCGCTGAAAGAATCCAGCCCACCGCCCAGAAGCTCTCCAGCAGCACGACGGCCCGTCCTCTTTCTTTGACCGGCATGCTCTCCGACACCAGCGTGGAAGCAACCGGCAGCTCACCGCCCAGCCCGAAGCCGGCAATGAAGCGCAGCACACACAGCATTACGTACCCTGCGGCGAATGCCGACAGGCCGCTTGCTATGGAGAAGATCAGCAGCGTCCACAGCAATACGGATTTGCGGCCGAACCGGTCCGCAAGAATCCCGGCCGCAGCCGCTCCCACCGCCATACCCACCGAGTTAATACTGGTTAAATATCCGATCTTCTCCGGTCCCAGCGCCCACTCCTTGGCCAGCGCAGCCACCACAAAAGAAATCATCCCCACATCCATCGCATCGAACATCCAGCTGAGTCCTGCACTGAAGAGCAGTTTTCTTTGCTTCGGATTCTGCAGCATCGACATTTGGTTCATCATAACAAGCACCCTCTTCCCTGATTCCCGCTAAGTCTCGGAGTGAGACTAGTGTCACTTACACATTCTAGAATCGGACGGTTCAAAAATCAAGGAATAACACCGCATTGAAATATTGCCGGGCCATCGCCTGAAAATAACAGGTCTGAACCGATATGGCAGCGATCAGGAGCATATTCTGTACGGCATCCCGCTGTGATCTGGTCAGATGGCTGAGCCGCTTCATCATTCCGTCCATCGCCGATTTGAGCGCACTGTCGGATTTCAGCAAATACTCTTTGGGGTTACCAGGCTGAGCTTGTCCCTGCACCATCGGGGAACGGGTCTTGATCTCTTCGAACAGCTCTGCATACCCGTGATACAACTGTGCCGGTTCAACCAGATCATCATCATCACGCTCAGGTGCGAGGAACAGCATCCGGAAGAGCTGGCGGATACTCTCGAAATCGAGCGCAGCCTTGAGATCATCAATTATAAATAGAAGCGCAGCCTGATTAATGGAATACTTCTTCCCTTCACGCGGCGCCCCGAGATATTCCTTGAAGTCACGCTTTACCCAGTTCTGCATAGCCGTAACAGATAATGTGGAATACTCAATCAGACTGCCGAGCGAGGCGATTTCACCAAGGGATAACCCTTTGATGCCGCTGCCTTTGATCAATTTCTGCAGGATCGGGGGAATATCCGTAGAGAGAAAAGCCGGCAATGACGTCCCCTCCCTCACCTCTTCACGGTGGAACTTGATCCAGGCTTCCTGCAGAATATGGAGCGGCTTCCGCTCCGAGTTTTGGCTTAGAGACAGTAGTAGTCCGGACATCTCTATCCGGCTAAGTGTAAATGCTTCCATAGATGGCAACCCTCCACCATTTGATATTTCACCCAAAAGTTCGTACAATAGGTTCATGTGAACTCATAATATGAGTATAACCTATTTTAGGGACGAAAGGGATGGTAAAGATTATATGGGTATAGGACTTAGTTTGACGCTCGTGGCAATTTTGATTATTTTAACCGCATTTTTTGTAGCAACGGAGTTTGCAGTAGTGAGATTAAGAGGAAGCCAGGTAAGCCAGATGGTACTCGACGGGAAGAAGAATGCGCTAGCAGTACAGCGGGTATCTGCTAACCTCGATGGATATCTGTCTGCTTGTCAGCTTGGAATCACCATTACTGCACTCGGGATCGGGGCGTTGGCAGAGCCTGCATTTGAGCAGCTGCTGATACCATTGTTTGACCTGACGAACCTGAGCCACAGCGTTAGTGAGCCTATTGCTTTTGCACTGGCCTTCATTATCGCCACATTCCTGCATGTCGTTGTCGGTGAACTTGCACCGAAGACGGCCGCTATAAACATTCCGGAGAAAATCGGTCAGATTACCGCACCGCTGATTATTTGGTTCTACAGAGTATTGTACCCTTTGATTTGGATCATGAACGGTTCCGCCAACCTGCTCGTCCGTATGTTCGGAATGAAGCCGGCCAGTGAACATGGCGATGCCCACAGTGAAGACGAGATCCGCCTGATCTTGTCCGAGAGCTATGAGAGCGGCAAAATCAACAAAGCGGAATACGGATATGTGAACCGGATCTTCACCTTTGATGAAATGCTGGCCAAAGAAATTATGGTTCCCCGGACGGATATGGTATGTCTATTCACCGACCACTCGCTGCAGGAGAATATCGCTATCATCCGCAAGGAGCAGTATACACGTTTCCCTGTGGCAGACGGCAGCAAAGACAATATCATCGGCATGATCAATACGAAGCAGCTGTACCTGCAATATGACAACAATCCTGACTTTGATTTCAAAAGCCTGATCCTGCCTCTGCTTACCGTATCGGAAGTCACGCCGGTGAAAACCCTGCTGACCCGTATGCAGAAGGAGCGCGTGCATATCGCCCTGCTGCTGGATGAATACGGAGGAACCTCCGGCCTAATTACGATCGAAGACATCCTTGAGGAGATCGTCGGTGAGATCCGCGATGAGTTCGACGGGGATGAACGCAGAAATGTGGAGAAGCTGAGCGAGACCCATTATCTGTTCGACGGCAACGTGTCTCTCCTGGAGATCAAGGATCTCACCAAGCTTGATTTCCACGACGACGAAGTCACTACCATCGGCGGATGGCTGTATAGTCATTTGGAAGAGCCGGTTGTCGGCAAAAGCCATGTGTATGAGCATGTCACTCTGACTGTGCGTGAGATGAACCGCCATCGTATTCGTAAGGTTGAGATTCAGATTGATCTTCCGGTCACCGAAGATTCCGCAGTACACAGCGACTAAAGCGGCTAGATACGCTGCAAATAATACAGAAAGGCGCTTCCCTAGGGAAGCGCCTTTCTTGCATAGTTTAGTGAATACTAATGTAATCACACCCATAATTAATAGCATTAACTATATAGAGGCGGGGTCAAATATTTTACTCATATAATATTCGTCTACCCATTCCCCGTCCACCAGCAGTGACTTTTTCTTCACGCCTTCAATCTCAAACCCATACCTCGTATACAGCGCTATAGCCCGCTTATTATGCTTCATTACCGTAAGCTCCAGACGTACAATACCGCTCCGCTTCGCCCACAAATCTATCTCATGGAATAATGCGCTGCCGATTCCCATACCCTGATATTGCTTCAGGATGCCAATGACAATATAGGCACTGTGTTTATTGCGGATGACGCTTCCTCCTCTGACCGACAGGTAGCCCGCCAGCTCACCGTCTGCTTCGGCTCCGATTAGGATAGAAGTATGTGCATTCCCGAAGCTTGCAATCATCTCTCCCACCTGCGGAATTCCGGTCTGCCTCTCTCCGGATGCAAGCAGCATGTACGAAGTTTCCTGATCCAGCCGGTGCTGCAGACTTAAGAGTGCGGCGGCGTCTTCAGGAATCAGTTCCCTCAGTGTAATGTCCATGTCATTCCTCCTGCATTTAGACCGGTATGTATTTTTTGAAAAGCTTGCTTCCCTCTCCGTCGTACCCCAGACGCTCGTAGAAGCGGTGGGCATCCGTGCGGCAGCTCTTGCTGGACAGCATCACCTTTAGTGCACCCCTGGCTGCAGCAGCTTCCTCGGCGCATTTCATCATGGAGGCACCTATTCCCTTACCGCGCAGCTGCGGGGCAGTTACAACACGCTCTATGACCCCGAACGGGCGGTCACCGCTAAGCGCATCCATGCACAAGTGCAGATGTAACGTACCTGCTACCTCCCCGTCTTCTTCGTATACGATCAGCAGGCTGTCCGGATTATTGGCAATTTGACTAATTCTTTGCGGTGACACTTGGATATCTGTGTGCTCCGGCAGCAGAATCCGGTACAGCTTCTCTAAGCCGCAGGCATCCTCCGGTGTGGCTTCTCGTATCATTCACAATACTCCCTGTATTATAATTAACAACATTAATTAATATAGTTAATTCAATTAATTAATTGATTAAACGGCAAATCATCAGCACATTCCCGTCCGGATCTTTGAAATTAAACCAGTGATCATGTTCAATATCTGTAAGAATCTCTGCTCCACTGGCTTTGACATAATCAAAGGCAGCATCAATATCGTCGGTAAGCAGATGGAAGGACGGCACCTTCAGCACAGCCTCGGCTGTAAAAATTCTGCTGTCCAGCACGATTCCCGGACCCTGCATTGGCACGTCATACAGATGCCCGAACAAAATTTCACCGTCAAGCGGCAGTCCAAGCAAGCTGCAATACCAGTTTTTGGACCTTTCGATATCACTAACCGGGATGAAGACAGCGCCAACCTGATTCCTTATGGGACTTGTCACAGCAAGTAGAGCCTCCTCTAAAAGTACAGTAGTAGGTAGAGCCTTTAATCATTTCGATAAAATATGTCAATTTCCTGCCGCTTTGATGTCGGGAATATAAGTTATGCTATAATCTTGTCAGATCCTATCCAGATGTCAGGAGAATGAGACGTGGCTAACTTATCCTTTGGGTATCTCAGGCTGACCCCGCCCAAAATACTATCACTCGGGTTTATGGTGCTGATCGCTGCCGGTACCCTGCTTCTGTCTCTTCCGGCAGCCTCTATCAGCGGGAGAATTACTTTCATTGATGCGCTGTTTATGGCAACCTCAGCTACCTGCGTAACCGGACTTGCTGTCATCGACACCGGAACCCAGTTGACGACTTTTGGACAGGTCGTACTGCTTGTCTTGTTCCAGTTCGGCGGGCTTGGATTCGTGACAATGGCAACCCTGATTACACTAGTGTTGAACAAACGGATCTCGCTGAAAGAACGCTTGCTGCTGCAGGAGTCCATGAACCAGAATTCAATACAAGGTATCGTGAAGCTGATCCGCCGGGTGCTGATCTACTCGCTGGTGATTCAGCTGACCGGGGCCGTTCTGCTGGCCGCGAGATTTATGATGGACATGCCTTTTGGCAAAGCAGCGTATTACGGAGTATTCCATAGCATTTCAATCTTCAATAACGCGGGGTTTGATCTGTTCGGTGATGTTCATGGCCCCTTCAGCGGACTAACCCGTTATGTAGAGGACCCGATTGTAAATATCACCTCGATGCTGCTAATTTTCCTCGGAGGTATCGGCTTTATCGTATTATCCGACGTGATAGACTTTCCCAAGCGCAAGCGTCTGACACTCCATTCCAAAGTGGTGCTTACCACTTCTGCTGCACTCGTTCTCATCGGCGCGGCTATCTTCTTCTGGCTGGAGCTGAACGCTGCGCTGAAACCGCTGCATGCCGGAGGCAAGATTATGGCCTCCTTCCTTCAGGCCATAACGCCCCGCTCCGGCGGCGTGACGACCATTGAGATTCCGCTCCTGCGTGAATCCACACAATTCCTGATGATTCTGCTGATGTTTATCGGTGCAGCTCCGGGCTCCACCGGCGGCGGGATCAAGATCACCACCTTTGCGATTCTGGCCAGTACCGCTTACGCCAAGCTCCGGGGCAAGGATGATATTGTCATGTTCCGGCACCGGATCTCGAAAGAGAATGTCTACAGGGCAATTACAATAACCTTGCTGTCACTGATGCTGGTGCTGATCTCTACCATGCTTTTGTCGGTGACGGAGAGCGCGGACTTTCTGACTGTGCTGTTTGAGGCGGTGTCCGCTTTCGGAACTTCAGGTATCACTATGGGACTGACTACGGAGCTTACGTCAATCGGTAAGATACTGGTGATCATTCTGATGTTTGTCGGCCGGACAGGACCGCTTACACTTGCTTATGCACTCAAACCTAAGAACAGTAAGGAACTCTACCGGTACCCTGAAGGCAATATTACCATCGGCTAAACTCTGCGTTACCTGTGAAATGTGAAATGCGACCCTGTGCGGCAAAGTTATTCTGCCGGAACGGAGTCGCATTTTTTAATGAAAGGCTGTACATAGAAAGGCTATTGTATGACAAGGCTATCCGGAAAAGGTTCTAAGCTTCTTCCTCCGGAATCTCCTGAGTGTCGAGTGCCGCGTCCAGCAGCTGATTGTATACATCGTCATCATTCTCCAGCAGGGCATCCACCTCCAGGAACTGCTCCTCACTTCCCGGTTCACCGGCGAAGCTCAGGCTGTAATCCCATTCGGTTCCCCGTGAACTGAAGAAAGTGATCTCATAAGGGGAGCTGTGATTCTCCAGTGTAAACACCGTTCTCCCGACAAAACTTCTATCCTCTACGCGTTTCATTTCTGCCTTGGTGATTTCTAGGTTCATACTCTTTCCTTCCTTTCATCTGATCATGCCCACAATATTCAGTATAACATTGATATGTAAGCAATTCCTTTCCTTTTGCGCTGTAATTGACTTTTTTCATCCGGCGGTTAATAATTTAGTACAATGCTTATTCCGAGCTAAAAATATGGTAATGGAGGAAATTGCAATGACTCAAACAGAGCTTCAATCCAAGCTAAGTAAATATGCTGATCTGGCTGTGCAGATCGGTGTAAATGTTCAGCCGGGGCAAATCCTGGTCGTGAACGCTCCGATTTCTGCAGCCGAGTTCGTCCACCTGATTACCGCCAAAGCATATGCCATCGGCGCAAGCCAGGTCAAGGTTAACTGGAGTGACGAGTTCATTACGCGCCAGCAGTTCGAGCATGCTGCACCGGAAGTGTTCACCAAGGCTCCAACCTGGTACGCGGGTGAAGTAACCGAATTCGCCGAGAACGGCGCTGCATTTCTGAACGTTATTGCCGAGAATCCTGACGCGCTCAAAGGCATTGATCCTGAGCGGATTGCCAACTTCCAGAAGACCCGGGGGGCTGCACTTACGAAATACCGCGAAATGCAGATGTCCGACAAAGTCAGCTGGAGCATTGTAGCCATCCCGTCCCAGCCCTGGGCAGACAAGGTATTCCCTGACGTACCTGAAGAAGAGCGCGTAGATAAACTCTGGGAGGCAATCTTCCACACCGTACGCCTGGACCGCGAAGACCCTGTAGCCGCCTGGCAGGAGCATCTGGATACACTGGAGCAGAAAGCGGATGTTCTCAATGCAAAGAAATACAAAAGCCTGCATTACATAGCACCTGGAACCGACCTTAGTATTGAGCTGCCTGAAGGCCATCTATGGGCACAGGGCGACAGCATCAATGCTAAAGGTCATTCTTTTGTCGCCAACATGCCAACTGAAGAAGTGTTCACGGCTCCGAAGAAAACCGGCGTTAACGGTACTGTCAGAAGCACGAAGCCGCTCAGCTACGGCGGAAATATTATTGACGGCTTCTCGATTACCTTTGAACAGGGCCGGATTATCAGCGTAAAGGCCGAGCAAGGCCAGGAGGCCCTGGAATATCTGATCAGCCTGGATGAAGGCGCCAAGTACCTGGGTGAAGTCGCACTTGTGCCGCACAACTCGCCGATCTCCGACTCCAACATCCTTTATTTCAACACCTTGTTTGATGAGAATGCGTCTAACCATCTGGCAATCGGCACCGCATATGCCTTCTGCCTCGAAGGCGGCAAAGAAATGAATCAGGATGAGCTGATCGCCCATGGACTCAACACTAGTGTAACCCATGTCGATTTCATGATCGGCTCAGCAGAGATGGATATTTATGGTATCACGGCTGACGGTACGCGTGAGCCTGTATTCCTGAAGGGCAACTGGGCATTCTAATGCCTTTTCTACTCCATATTACAAAATAGAAGATAGTGAAGGGAGCTGAAATCATGCTGGATTTCAAGCAAAAGCTCGAAAATTACGCCCTGCTCGCTGTAAAGATCGGCGTCAACATTCAGCCCGGTCAAACGCTTGTAGTCAATGCGGATATCGTCTCCGCAGAGCTGGTACGGCTCATTGTACGCCAAGCCTATGAAGCAGGAGCGAAGCTGGTAAAGGTTAATTATACCGATGAGTTCGTCACACGGACACGTTATGATCTTGCTCCATCCGAGAGCTTCCTCGAGCCGCCGAAGTGGCAGGCCGATGAGCTGGAGGATCTCGCACGGAATGGCGCTGCGTTCCTGACCATTATCTCGGCTAATCCGGACTTGCTGAGCGGGGTAGAACCAAGCCGGATCTCTGATAACCAGAAGACCGCCGGCCAGGCCATGGCTCCTTACCGGGAGATGATGATGGCTAACCATGTCAGCTGGAGCGGCATCGCCTTCCCTTCTCCTTCATGGGCCGCCAAAGTATTCCCGGGCGCTGCGCCTGAGCAGCAGATTGAACTGCTATGGAATGCAATCTTCAAAGCTGTGCGCGCAGACCAGGAGAACCCCGTTGCAGCCTGGAGCAGCCATCTGGGCGGCCTCAAGCAGCGCTGCGATCTGCTGAACGCCAAGAAGTACCGCAAGCTTCATTACACAGCACCTGGCACCGATCTGACGATCGAGCTGCCTGAAGGCCATATCTGGTGTCAGGCCGGTGCGGTGAACAGCCGCGGCATGACCTTCCTGGCTAACATTCCGACCGAGGAAGTGTTCACAGCCCCGCTGAAGACCGGTGCTAGCGGCAAGGTCAGCAGCACCAAGCCGCTTAGCTACGGCGGCAACATCATCGACCGCTTTACCTTGACCCTGGAGGACGGCAAGGTCACAGACTTTACCGCAGAAGTCGGCCAGGAGGCCTTGGCTTCCCTGCTGGCTATGGATGAAGGGGCGGCATACTTCGGCGAAGTGGCCTTGGTGCCTTTCCACTCCCCGATCTCGGAGAGCGGTATTCTCTACTACACCACGCTGTATGACGAGAATGCTTCCTGTCACCTGGCGCTTGGTGCTGCTTATGCTTTCACATTGCAGGACGGCATCAATATGACCAAAGAACAGCTCGCTGAAAGAGGCATGAACCAGAGTCTGACACATGTAGACTTCATGATGGGTTCCCCGGAGATGAGCATCGACGGAATTGCCGATGACGGCTCTGTTGATCCGATCTTCCGTAACGGGGATTGGGCTTAAGCTTTTATTGTAGGTTGAGGATTGAGATTTGATGTTTGTTAATGAATTGTGGTGGCCCCGCCGTTCCCCATATGGGAGAATGGCGGGGTCTTTTTGTATATGAGAGCTAGCCCAAATTTGAAGATAGTTCAAAGAATATTCACAATATTGTTGAATTTAATTCACAAATATGTCACAATACAATTAAGGATAGTGTTTACAAGTCCCGCACCCAAAGTTATTACGAAGCTTCTGATGCCAGAACCTGTGAAGCGACTCTGGAAGTTTATGCTTACCAAACACTTAGGAGGGAATCCTGATGAAAGAATCTTTTAATCAAGAAGTGGATTCGACTGAACCGGAACGTCTGGAAGTCCAGGCCCCCAGAGACTTAAGTATTGTAGCCTCCGATGCAATCAAGTACACAGCCTATATCATGCTGCTGTTCGGGTTTTTGTATTTTCTGATTGCATACCTCGCCCCTATGCTATAAGGCTGCTTCAATATATACGCTTTCCCGTAAGCGCTTACGGCCGGTCTGTTCCTGCGGGAAATGGATTAGCCGTTTTATTTTGTAGACAGGGGTACAAAAAAATAGTCCCCGCTAATCTCGAGGACTACCATGATATGCTTATTTCCAGACTAACGCCTTGCTGATCCAGGCTATTGCTTCCGGTGTCCAGCTCCCGTCCATTCTCGAACGCAGCCACGCCACCGCCTCTTCTCTCATTCCTTCAAAAGTTTCGATTCCCGCATCATTCATCCAGTGGCCCGTTGTTTCAAAAGAGGTACTGTTCCACCCGTTCGGCTCACCGTCCGCATTCAGCCGTTGCTTAACTCCAGAGATTACAATATCCAGAGTGCCTTGAAGCTCGGTTACCGCGTTGTCAAAAGCCGTTTTCTTCTCTTTGGCCTTCATATCAGCCATAGAACGCAGCTGGCGTGTCTCTATGCCTTCGTGCTCCCGGATGATCTGCAATAACGTTAACGCTTCTCTGGTAGCAAGACCGCTGTCATACCGCTCCTCCAGGGAACGCGGACTGCCCGCCGCCGCCAGGTAAGCGGGAAGCCACTCACGGGATACCAGAACGGCTTTTTTCTTAATAAACTTACCGTATCCGGCCAACCCTTCTCCCGGAAATCTCACCCGCCAGCCCCAGGGGTCCAGCTCGGAACCGGTATGCCAGTTCTCCGCCAGGGTCAGCCCGTTCACAGAAGGATGCCCAGGGATCAACGAGGCCAGCGGTACGATCCCCAGCTTGGCCACAACTTCAGCCATCTCCTCAAATGTTGTAATACTCTCTAGGCTTTCTACACTACCCACTCATTCCGCCTCCTTGATGTAATTTCATTCAAGCTCATCTGCTCCCTCACCCATGCAGCGGATTCCGGCAATATAAGCGCGGATCAGCCGGGTAAGACTTACATTCAAGTCCAGCGGCATTCCGAAGCCGCCTTGATTCTCAAGGGCAGAGAACCCGTGCAGTATGCTGCGCAATCCCCGGACGGCGTGCAGGTTCCCTTCCTCATCCAGCCCAAAGCAGGACAGGACTTGAATAATCAGCGACAGAACCTTCCCGCCCGCAGCCTCCAGAGCGGTGTCTCCCTGCTCAGGTGCTCTCAATGTTGTTTCGTACAGCCCCGGATGTTGTCTGGCAAATCCGATGTAAGCCTGACTCAGCGCATGAACGGCCTGTTCGCCCCGTGCGCCTTCCGCTGCAGCTGACATGGCGTCATAGAGCTGCTCCAGCCCGTGAATCGCCAGCAGTGTCCGCAGACCCGCGAGTCCGTTAATGTGATTATACAACGACGGCGGGCGAACGCCCAGCTTGGCCGCCAGTGCAGCCAGCGTCACCTCCTGAACACCCTGTGCGTCTGCCAGCTCTGCTGCTGCCAGCACCAGAGTATGTGTGTCCAAACCGGCTCTAGCCATGCACTTTCCCTCCATTCACCAATAGCCTGCCCGCCTCTGCTGCCGCATGTTTCATGGCTTCTACCGGGTACCTCACCAGATTTCCGTGTCCTACAGCCAGTACTGAAGGCGCTAGATCAATTAGCTTATAGGCACTGGCCAGTGCCTGCTCCAGACTCCATGTCGCCATAGCCGGAAAAGGAAACAACGGTACCTTCTTGCCGGACACAGCGGTTGCCCGGAAGGTCTGGAACGCATCCCCTACAATTAGTGCGCCACTGCGCTGATCCCGGAAAGACATAGATCCCGGAGTATGCCCGGGCGTACTTATGGCCGTCAGTGAGCCGATGGTATCCCCTTCGTACAGCAGCACATCGGGCTTCGTTGCTATCTTGGCAGGTACACTGCCCTTAATCGGGGTCTGAAGCTCACCTGCCCTTAGCGAGCGGTCACCGGCCAGCAGCGCCGCATCGCGTTCCGAGATATAGACCTTGGCCCCAGGAACAAGCTTCTTGAGCGCATCCAGCGCCCCGACATGATCCATATGGCCATGGGTTAGCACGATCCGGGTAAGCGGCTTCTGAAGCCTGGCGGACTGTTGTAGGATACCTTGTAAACTATAAGGCATGCCTGCATCTATTAGAGTAAGCTCCTCTTTTTCTTCGACCAGATAACAGTTAACGGGAAATAAGCGCGGCAGCCAGGTTAGCTGGTGCAGATAACCTTCTTGAGTTACTCTCATAAGGATCCTCCTCAAAACTAATGTTATTAGTTAAATAATAAACTAATAACATTAGTTTTGCAAGAGGGAACTGTATTTTCTACATTTGTACTGAGAAAAACGAGGGTTATATCCCCGCTGACTACAGATTCTTCCTAGTTCTCCGAGTCCAGCATTTTGTCGGCATTTTTATTGGACCGCTTGATCATTAGCCACTGCAGCGCGGTAATTCCGAAGAAGAAAACAACGGCTCCAGCCACGGTACTCACTATGCTTTTGGACAGATTCATCGGATCACTATCCAACAGGTCATAGCTAAACATAAGAGAACCCCACACCACAGAACTGAGCAATCCGCCAATAAGATTCATTTTCTTGAAGCGTTTCACCTCCCCCGCCTTAGGCGGCAGCTGATAGAGTCCTGCACGGATTCCTCGAATAACGACATATAAACAAGCCGCCATCAAGATCAGAAAGGTATCCAGCCATAATTTTATATCCCAATTCAGTATAAATACTTTCACCGCGAGGCTAATCATCAGTCCTGCAAAACAAATCGCGAATCCATGCGAATTAAGCTTTTGAAACTCGGTAATGATCCGTTCATCCTTAATTCCCCGATGCTTCATTCTTCTTCCTCCCAGAAAATATCGTTAAGCGTTGTACCCAGCACTCTGCAAATGGCAATACACAATCGCATCGTCGGGTTGTAGTTTCCCGCTTCGATCAGACCGATGGTCTGTCTCGTTACCCCTACCGCATCTGCCAGCTGCTCCTGCGACAGGTCTTTCTGCACCCGCGCCAGCTTCAATTTGATGTTCTTATGCTCACCCACCCGGAATCCTCCTGGAATGATATGTATTTCCACTACATTGTAATCTATATCAACCATTATGTACATTATATATTGCATTCAGGGTATAAAATAAACACCATTCGCAAGGAATGGTGCCTATGGCTCCTGTAACTATTGTAATGCCTGTCCGTCAGCCGAAACGGCCCATAATATATTCCTGGGTCATCTGATTCTCCGGATTGCTGAAGACCTTCTCGGTCTTGTCATATTCCACAAGCGAGCCCAGATAGAAGTAGGCTGTATAATCCGAGATCCGCGCTGCCTGCTGCATGTTATGGGTAACGATTACGATCCGCAGCTCTTCCTTCAGTTCCTTAATCAGCTCCTCCACCTTGCCTGTCGATACAGGATCAAGTGCTGAAGCCGGCTCATCAAGCAGCAGGATCTGCGGGTTAACCGAAAGTGCCCTGGCAATACACAGACGCTGCTGCTGTCCGCCAGACAATGCCAGTGCAGAGTCCTTCAAGCGGTCTTTGACCTCATCCCACAGGGCGGCGCGGCGCAGGCTGCTCTCCACGATTTCATCCAGTGCTTTTTTGCCCTTAATTCCATGATACTTAGGACCAAAGGCGATATTGTCATAGATGGATTTGTAAAAAGGATTCGGCTTTTGCCAGACCATGCCGATTTTTTGGCGCAGCTTGATAACATCTGTTCCGGAAGCATTGATATCTATACCGTCAATCCAGATGCTGCCTTTGGTAGTCGAGCCGGAGATATCATCATTCATCCGGTTAAGGGAACGCAGAAAGGTTGATTTCCCGCAGCCGGAAGGGCCGATCAATGCTGTTACCGTATTCTGGGCGAAGGGAAGACTAATTCCTTTAACCGCCTCATAAGTGCCATAATAAATACTCAGATCCTCAGTTTGAAATGATTCGCGTACCACCGGTTCCGCTATGCCCATCTCTTACTCCTCCTAAAAGTTTGGTCAGCATCCGCTTTCTGAGTCTTCTACGCAAAACTCGCTTCAAAAGCGTAAACTCTCTTTGTCTTATTAGCCTAGTTCATTCTCTTGGAAGCGGTAAGCTTGCGATAGATGAATCTGCCGAAGAAACGGGCAGCCAGGTTGAAGATTAATACGGTCAGCACCAGCACTGCCGAAGCACCTGCTGCGATCTGCAGCGCATCCGGCGCCAGACCTTCGCTGTTGACCTTCCAGATATGAACCGCCAGTGTTTCTGCCGGACGGAACGGGTTAAGCGGTGAAGAAGGACTAAGCGGATTCCAGTTGCTGAAGTCCAGACGCGGACTGCTCATCCCCGCCGTGAACATCAATGCTGCCGCTTCACCGAAGACGCGTCCGGCGGACAGGATCGTTCCCGTAATGATCGTTGGCAGAGCTACCGGGAGCAGTACCGAAGTCACAATCTTCCACTTGGATAAACCAAGCGCGAAGCCCGCTTCCTTCTGCTGCTTAGGCACCGTGCGGAAAGCCTGCTCGGTGATACGAACCATCAGCGGAAGGTTGAAGAAGGTAAGCGCGAGTGCTCCCGAGATCAGGGAGAATCCGAGATTGAAGGTATTGACGATCAATAAGAGACCGAATAGACCGACGATGATGGACGGGAAGGAAGATAACACTTCCACAACCAGACGGATGAAGTTAGTCAGTCTGCCGGGACGGGCATATTCTGCCATGAAGATCCCCGCTCCAAGTCCAAGCGGTATAGTAATAATCAGGGTCAGCACCAGCAGGAACAGGGAGTTGAAGAGCTGAGGTCCTACCCCGCCTCCTGCACGGATCTTCTGTGGTGCCGAAGTCAGGAAGTCCCAGCTGATATGACTCATCCCGCGGATGAGGATATATCCAAGCAGGCCAACCAGAATAGCTACGATAAGCAAAGCGAACGTTACAATGATAGCAGTGGCAATTTTGTCTGCTGTTCTCGGCTTCAAATTTTATTTCTCCTTTCGAGCATTCTAACAAGCAGTACGAATACAAATGTCATCAGCATAAGCACGAGAGCCATGCTCCATAGCGCATTGTTCTGCGGTGAACCCATCGTCGTGTTCCCCATACCCAGCGTAATAACACTGGTCAGAGTAGACGCGGATTCGAACAGCGAACGCGGCACAAAAGGCGCATTACCGATAACCATCTGTACAGCAAGTGCTTCACCGAATGCACGGGCCATCCCCAGTACCACCCCCGTCATAATAGCCGGGAAGGTCGTCGGGAGAATGACACGGGAGATCGTCTGCCAGCGAGTGGCACCGAGCGCAAATGAGGATTCTTTCAAGTTTTGCGGCAAAGAAGCAAGCGCGTCTGCAGCCACGCTGGTAATGGTCGGCAGGATCATCACCGACAGCACTAGCGCGCCTGCAGCAACCCCGATGCCCTGTCCGGGCAATGTATTCCGCAAAAAAGGTACAATGACACTTAAGCCAACGAACCCGTATACGACAGACGGAATACCTGACAACAGCTCGATAACCGGCTGCAGCAGTTTTTTGCCCCAACCAGGGACGATTTCAGTCATAAATAATGCGGCACAGATGCTAAGCGGACTTGCGATAAGCGCGGCAAGCAGTGTTACCAGGAAGGAACCGGCTATAAACGGAAAAGCTCCATAAGAAGGCGTATCCGCTTCAGGCGACCACTTCGTGCCGAACAGGAAATCGGAAACCTTAACCTCCCCGCTTACAAAGTTCGCAATTCCTTTAGAGGCTACGAAATAAACCATCGATACAATGATTACAATCAATAGCAGTACACAAAAGGACATATAAGCGCGTCCGATAAAATTCTCTATATGATGTTTTTCAAACCGCGTTTTCTTTGGTTTTACCCTCAAGATGCTCCCTCTTTCTAAAGTGAAAAGAGAGGCAGAAGAAATCCGCCTCTAATCACATGAAGTTCTAATGGATGATACCTGTGAATGAATCTGTAGTACTTACTTAGGTGTTACAGTTCCTGCTACATCGCGGGATACCTGCATCTGCGAAGCCGGAATGTAACCAAGCTCTACTACATCTCCTGTCTGTACTTCATCAGTCATCATGAAGTCCAGGAAAGCTTTTACTGTTTCATTCGGCTCACCGTTAGTGTACATGTGCTCGTAAGCCCATACCGGATATTTACCGGCAATTACGTTGTCTACAGAAGGTTCAACACCGTCATAGCTCAAGGTTTTAACGGAATCATCCAGGTAGGACAGAGCCAGATAACCGATAGCTCCCGGTGTTTCACCGATAATTTTCTTAACAGTACCGGAAGAATCCTCTTGAATCGATCCTGGAAGATCATCCGTTTTGGTGCCAAGCGCGAAGCTCTCGAAGGTTGCGCGTGTACCTGAGCTTGCAGGACGGTTGATGATCTGAATCGCCTGGTCAGCACCGCCGACTTCGCTCCAGTTCTTGATTTTGCCAGTGAAGATGTCAACCAGCTGCTGCTTAGTCAGTGTATCTACACCTGCATCCGGATTGCTTACTGCTGCGATAGCTACAACAGCTACCTGATGATCAACGAGTGCTGCCGCTTTTTCAGCATCAGCATCTTTCAATTTCTCTTCTGCGAAGACGTCGGAGTTACCGATATCCACTTGCTTCTCAGCAACTTGTGTCAAGCCTGTTCCGCTTCCGCCGCCTTGAACCTGAATATCGACGCCTGCATTAGCATCCATAAATTTCTCTGCTGCCTGCTCTACGAGCGGCTGCAGTGCTGTGGAGCCCGAAGCCAGAATAGATCCGCTTAATTCGGCGCCGCTGCTGTTTTGTGTATTTGTTGCAGCTGCATTGCCTCCGTTATTGGTTGCCGCATTATTTCCCCCGTTGCCACATGCCGAAAGTGCTACTACGCTTGTTAAAGCCAAAGCCATGATCCAAGATTTTCTGAATTGCATTGTTTTTTTTCCTCCTAAAGGTTTTGTGAGTGTCTGCTTCATTGGTCTGCTTCGTACAAAACTCACTTTGGAAGCATTTCTGTGCTCATGTCAGCTTCTCTTCTGACTCTTCTTATTCTAGGGCTCGTTCGTTATGTAAAAGTACTGAGTTTGTAAAGCGGAAGATAAAAGTTATAATAGATTTTGAATAATGCCATAGATATAATCTATATATAAGCAACAATCGCTAATTTATCGCCATCTAACCGGAGGAATCAGCATGAATCTTGTGAAATTACAAATCGTAGTCCTGATTGAAAAATATAAAAAGGTAACGGACGTAGCCGCCGAGATGGGGCTTAAGCAGCCGACCGTTTCCTTCCATATGAAGAGTCTCGAGAGTGAGCTTGGCGCTTCACTGTTCCAGTTCCGGAGCGGCCGGGTGCTGCTGACCGATGCCGGACGGGCCCTGTATCAATATGCTGTGCGGATTGTATCGCTGACGGCAGAAGCAGAGCGGACAGTTAAGCAGTTCACCTCTCTGGCGTCGGGGAATCTGGAGCTAACAGCAAGCGACATCCCCGGTAATTATCTTGTGCCTAAACTGCTGTCCCAATTCACTGGCCTGCATGATGGAATTGATGTGTTCCTGTCCATATTGCCGGATGATGCCGTCAGGGAGCGTCTGCGGAGCCGTGAGATTCAGCTGGCCGTGCTGCACAGTGCGGACGGACAGGATGATTCCTTCCATACTCAAGTGATTGCCAGAGATGAAACGGTGCTGGTTTTTGCGCCTGGACATCCTTTTGCCGGAGCGGAGGAAATTACGGTAGAAGCGGCAGCACGAGAGCCCTGGGTGCAGCATGAAGCCGCCTCCTTCCTGCGCGGAATCTCCGACAAGTGGACGCAGCTCAATCATGTGAAAGTGTGGAACCATGCCGTACTCGGCTCGCCGGAGGCGGTCAAACGTATGATTAGCGGCGGCGGGATGGTCGGAGTATTCTCCAAATCAGGGATTGAGGCCGAGGTGGCGGCCGGAAGTCTGGCCTATGCCCCGCTGCCGGGACTTCATCCCGGAGATGGTGCATTTGTGCTGGCCTGGCGCAAAGACTACACCCTCTCCCCGTTACAGAAGGCTTTTGCCGGAATGGCAGGTGGTGGCAATTTACAGGAGGAGGACCAGCGCGAAGATCCGGTACCCAGTAAATAGTTGGACTTCCGGGCGGCGGATGTCATCGCAGGAATATCCAGATTATCCGCAATCCTGAGCAGGAATCCGGTAACTTTATATAAAATCCTGCCCATAATACAACATTTCCCTCATTATATTGACCCTAAACTAAAATTTTGTAAAAAAGGCAACATTTCATCTTTTCCAAGCGGCTTAGCAGGATTATTCTTGTAATTCATACAACAATCCTTCTGAACACCTGGCTACCCATACATCAAAGTTGTAAAACATACAACACTTATGTCTACAGTGCGGCTTTATTTACATTTACATAACAAAACGGTATCCCTTAGCGCACGAACGTAACCGCGCTTCAAGAGATACCGTTTATATGACTTCTTAGGTTTCACACTATAAATTACTGCTATTTCCCGCTGAAACGGCTTTGCTGTCTTTAAAAAGGACTGCAAAGCCGTTTCCACTTCGTTGATTATCTTTTCTCTGCCACCAGAGTGAAGGTCTTGGGAATTCCCTTATCATATACATCCGACGACAGGTTCGGCTCTTCCACCAGCTCCTGAATAACAAGCCCGCTGGCCGCAGCAGCGGTTACAATCTCGCCGAGTGTCCAGCGCCGCCAGTAGACAACATTAGGTCTGTCTGCCCCCGCTGCTTCTCCGGAAGAAGGCATATACTTGGAGTAGGACACCTGCTTCTCTTCCAGTGCCGTATCGAAATAATCACCGCTCACTTTGTGCTTGCGCACCTTGGCGGTTGAACCCTTGGAGGAGATCAGCTTGGTCGTTACCGGGTGGAAATCGCGCAATACGAACTTCCCGCCGGGTGCCAGCAGCCGGTATGCGGTAGTCATAAACGGAGCCAGGTCGGTGAAATAGTGGACAATTCCCATCTCCGCAAACACCAGGTCATACGAGCCGTCCAGTTCTGCTTCAGGCAGTCCCAGCACATCTGAGACGATATAATTCAGCTTCACTCCAGCTTCCTGCGCCAGTTCAGCAGCATAACGCCCATTCGCCTCCGAGAAATCGGCAACGGTGACTTCCGCCCCCAGCAGGCCGAGTGCTACCGCCTTCATGCCGTTCGAACCCATCAGGTTCATAATCTTACGGCCCTTCACATCGCCCATATATGCATTCAGCGGGAACAGCCTCCCTGCCGGATCTTTGGCCAGCCTCTCTGCTGCCTCGGCTGGTGATCCGAACCGGCTTGTCCATGCCGCATAGGTATCCTCATTCCACAACTCCTCACTGGAAGGAGCGGCCCCGCCGTTTAGACCTGACGGTTCGTTCTGATCATGTTCATTCATTACGTTCGTTACCCCTTTATATATGTTCTGTGAAAATCATGTCATCGCTCGACCTTTCTAACGCATTATGACGCATTCGGCAGAGCCTCCTGAAGCTTAAGCGCCTTCCTGCGTCCGGAATACAGATAGACCCCGAGGCCGGCCATGACCAGCACGCCTCCTGCCCATTGTAAACCGCTCAGCTGTTCACCCAGCAACAGGAACGCAAGAATGCTCGCGCCGACAGGCTCTCCCAGAATATTCATCGAGACTGTAGTCGCAGATGCATACTGCAGCAGCCAATTAAACAGAATATGGCCGAATACGGTTGGCACTACCGCCAGCAGGACAAAGATGCCCCATTCCCGGGCCGGATAAGCGAAGAAAGGTGTACTTGTTACCAGATTATAAACAGCAAACACAACGGCCGCAGAGATGAATACAATCAGGCTGTACAAATAGGAAGGCATACGCGCCACCAGCTTCTGACCGATTAGTAAATGTGCGGCTACAGCTACGGTTCCGCCAACCGACAGCATGTCACCCTTCAGGTTCTCGGCGGACAGCCCGATATCACCCCAGCCGATAAAGACAACCCCAAAGATTGCAATAGCCATACCCAGCATAGCAGAGGCGCTGTTTCGCTCTTTATACAGTATGTACGCACCGAGCATAATGAATAACGGTTCCAAAGCCATGATCATCGTCGAGCTGGCCACTGACGTGTAATTCAGCGAACCCATCCAGAGCAGGAAATGAAGGGCCAGCATCACACCGGAAACGCCCAGCAGCAGCCAATCCTTCAGGCGCAGAGCCCAAGCGGCTCCGCTGTAACGGCGGGCGAACGGCAGCATTAGCAGCGAGGTGAACAGCAGCCGGTACATCCCCTGAACCGACACTGGAGCAGACGACCATTTAATGAAGATAGAAGAAAAGGATATGGCCACAATTCCGATCACCATCAGCAGCGGTACGGGAACGGGCGGTTTTTTGGGAATCATACGTAGTCGCCCCTTCGTGTTTGGTAAGACTCATTATGTTAATTTAACGCAAATTGCAGAAAAAAGCAGCATTTTTCAATAAAAGAGACATAGAATCCGTCTTTCAGCGGGTTCCATGCCTCATATGAGCCTTTACCAGTGCTAATAAGCATCTGTATCTATGGCTTAAGCACAACCTTGATACAGTCCTCTTCCTTCTCCTGGAATACCTGGTACCCATGCTCCGCTCGACTGATCGGCAGGCGGTGGGTGATGATATCTGTGGGATCGAACTTATTCTCCTTAATCATCTTGTAGAGGGCCGGCATATAATGAATGACCGGAGCCTGTCCCATCTTCAGCGTAATATTGCGTTCAAACAGATGACCGAGCGGGAACATATTATAGTTCAGCCCATACACCCCTACAAGCTGAATTGTACCGAACTTGCGGACCACCTCTGATGCGATACGGAACGCCCCTAGTGAACCGCCCTGCAGCATCAAGGCTGTTTCTACCTTTTCTACAACCGTCTTCTTGGCGTCGAGACCTACACAATCAATGACCACATCGGCACCGCCGCGGGTGATCTCCTTCAAGTGCTTCTCAAAATCCTTTATTTCCTCAAAATTTAATATCTCCACGTTATTCGTCAGCTTCGCATGCTGCAGCCTGTATGGGATATGGTCGACGGCAATGACCCGGGACGCGCCTTTCATCCAGGCGAATTTCTGAGTCAGCAGCCCCACTGGCCCGCATCCGAGCACAATTACGGTATCTCCGGGCTTCACGCCGGCATTCTCAACCCCCCACCAGGCGGTCGGTACAATGTCCGAGAGGAACAGCAGCTTCTCGTCTTCCATTTCAGCATCCTCCGGAACGACAAAGGGGCCGAAATTGCCGTACGGTACACGCAGCAGCTCGGCCTGCCCTCCGGCGAAGCCGCCGTAAGTATCTGAATAGCCCAGATAGCCGCCGGTATCCTTGGCTTCATTCGCGTGGTCACATTGGCTCTCCATCTCGTGCTGGCAGAAGAAGCATTGCCCGCAGGCTACATTAAAAGGGATAATGACACGGTCACCCTTCTTGACCTTGGTAACCTCCGGTCCCACATCTTCCACAATTCCCATAGGCTCATGGCCGATAATGTAATCATCATGCATGCCGGGGATTTCGCCATTATAGATATGCAGATCCGATCCGCAAATGGCGGTTGAGGTAATGCGGACAATGATATCATCCTTCTTCTCAAGCCGCGCATCAGCGACTTCCTTAACCTCGACTTTCTTCTTGCCTTGATAGGTTACTGCCTTCATGTTGAGAGTCACTCCTTCAGAAGTAGGGTATGGACATAACAGGCTGTAAAATCACGCTATACTATGTTATAACCCCAAATCCTCCGAATTTATCCGTGCAGCAGCGGAGAATACATCATCAGTGCGTGATTCTCGGCGACAGCCTCATCACCCGCGAGCTCCCCTGTATGGGTAAGCACCCTGCGTCGGATAGCGTTACTGCGTACATATCCTCCCCACGGTTCCAGGCTGATCACATGGCCGTCTTCATAGACCTCATAATTGTAGAGCTGCCGGCTGTCACAACGCCATTCCCCGTGCAGATGGGTATCATCCAGATGAAGCTTCAGCTGGTAGGTGTACTCCGTATCATTCCTAAGCTGCAAATCCAGATAGTTATAGGAACAGGTAGCCCCGCTGCCAAAAGGCTGTGTCCGCTGCTCATCCGGAAAAACATCATAGCTGTGCCGGTGCCGCTCAGTAACCGTGAGGGGTGTATGCAGCGCCATCCAGTAGATCAGATTCGACAACTGGCAGAGTCCGCCTCCCGTTCCGGACCGGAAACCGCCATAATGCAGAACCATTCCATCCAGATAACCCTTCCTGCGGGTCGGCTTGCCGATACTCCGCCAATAGGAGAACGTCTCGCCGGGACGGATGACCAGTCCGTCAAGCTTGACAACAGCCAAGCGCAAATTCGTTATTTTATTATACTGCAGCTGCATATCGACATTACGCAGGCTCCGCAGCAGAGGTGTGGCATGGCTGGCCGCCGCATAAGTCAGAGCTTCCGGGTGAAGTTCCTTGGCGAGCCTGTCCCGTGCTGTGATCCATTGCCAATATCTTTTCCAGATAAAATAGCGCTTGCCGGCAAATAATCTCAGCCTGGAGCGGCGGATGGGCTTCATTGCGGTAATTACCGGATTCATCGGAAGGTGACTTCCTGTTCTGAGCGCAGCACAGCAAATCCGGAGCCAAGCGCATCATTATGCTGCTTCACGATTTCTTCACCCGTGAGAGGGTTATCATCGAAGGTACTATGTGCATCCTTGACCAGGACGCTGGAATACCCAAGGCTATGTGCGCGTCTGCTGGTGGCATTTACACAGTAATCCGTCTGCATCCCGCAGATAACCAGTTCGGTCACCCCAAGCTGTTCAAGCTCTTCCTGAAGCCCGGTGAGATGGAAGGAATCCGGAGTTGTCTTCTCGATTACCTTCTCCCCTGCCTGCGGTGCAATGCGGCTGCTGATCTCCCAGGTAGGGGTCCCCTTCACAAATTCCCCCTCTTCTTCAGTATGCTGGATGTAAATCACCGGAATCCCGGCTAAGCGGGACTTGTCCAGCAGTGAGCTGATCCGCTCCAGAACACCTTCTTCGTCATACAGCTTCATATCAGGATAAGCAAACATTGCCTCTTGAACATCAATGATCAGTAATGCGGCTGACATCATCAATTTTCATCCCCTCCTCCATATGCTATAACCATGGCGTATAGGCACTAATACTCCCTATTATTATAACTGATAATTCACTCTGGAAGCTTATCCGAGATCACCAGGATAAAGGTAGCTACTGGTCCCAGCAGCAATGACAGCAGAAACCAGTTTAATCCGCTCCGGTTTTTCCCCTGGGCAATTCCCGCATTAATCAGTGCCAAGGTTCCCCAGCCTGCGTAGTATCCGTTCTCCATTTCAATTCCCCCTCGTGCTTGATCATCCATCAAGTATATTACGCCTGGAAGGGGTGATTCTCCTCCGCTTGTTACAGAAATCCTAATAATTACATTAAAAGGAATTGGATGTGGTCACCCCGAAGGAAGAGCCGGTGGACCGGGGACTACACCAAAAAGACCGGACCTCCGCATCGCAGAGGTTCGGTCTTCATTCAATATATAATGCGCAAGCCTTACTTGCCCCGCTTATTATGCCAGATTAGTGCGTGAAGCTGCGGCAGCACCCGCGCCTTGTTCATCTGCGGGTCGGCAATTACCAGATTAAACAGCCACTCCAGCCGGCCCAGCAGGCGGCCTGAAATGTCGCCTTCCTCGGTGACATTATCGTTCCCCGGCTGAAGAAACAGCGGGACCTCCGGGTACCTGAAATGTACCTTCCGGGCATACTCATAATCCTCCTGGTTAAATACAACTACCTTCAGGCTATGAGCCGCCTTGCCGTTGTTACCGACTCTAACCATGATCTCGTCCAGCTTCCCCCAGTCGGTCTTCATCCCGGAGCTTGGCGGCTTGGGGCTAATCGTCAGCACATCGACATCACTGAACCAGTCCTGCCAGCGGCTGCCCTGTGTCTCTATAGCCGCCTGGATACCGCGTTCGTGGAGCAGGGCGATGAACTCACCCATGGCTTCCCCGATAAGCGCCGGATTGCCTCCGGAGATGGTTACGCAATTGAAATTATCTCCTGCCAGCTCAAGCAGCCCGGCGAGAATCTCCTGCGGTTCCATCAGGATTACTTTATCCTTCGCCGAACCATCCCATGTAAAGGCTGAATCACACCAGCCGCAGCGGTAATCGCAGCCGTAGGTGCGGACGAACATCGTTTTGACACCGATGACCGCCCCTTCCCCCTGAATCGTCGGGCCGAACATTTCGATTACCGGTATTTTACTCATGGTCACAGCCTCCGTACAGACGGTAAGACGGCCCCGCTTCCGGAATGTCTGCCGCCAGCACCTCCGCCCAGGAGGTCGGAGTCTCCCACAGCTTAACGGAATAGACCGGCAGAGAAGCCTGCTTCAGCTCATAAGCGATGTATGCTGACATGTTCTCCGCCGTCGTACGGAACGACAGCAGTGCTACCTTAGAGCCTGTAGATGTAAGTGTCTCCAGCACAGGCTCATTGCCCATTGCCAGAAAAGCATGATCCAACCGGTCGACTACAAGCTGCTTCACGATTGTTTTGATGTCACTGAAATCGACAACAAACCCCTCGTCCGATTGACCCTGTGCGACAGAAGGTACACCTTTCAGCACAACCTCAAGCTTGTACGTATGCCCGTGCAGATTGCTGCATTTCCCCTTGTGCCCGATCAGCTGATGGGCGGCATCGAAGGTGAAGATTTTGCAGACAGATATTTCGCCCAGCATTATAGTCCAGCCTCCTGACGCTCCGCCTCATATTGCTCAAGGCCGCGCTGGCGGAGCAGACATGCCGGACAGGTGCCGCAGCCGCTGCCGATCATCCCGTTGTAGCAGGTAAGCGTCTGCTCACGGATATAGTCGAAGTAGCCAAGCTCATCGGCCATTTTCCAGGTTTCTTTTTTGTCCAGCCACATCAGCGGAGTATGGATTACGAACTCAACATCCATCGACAGATTAAGTGTAACATTCAGTGATTTCACGAACACATCCCGGCAATCCGGGTATCCGCTGAAGTCCGTCTGGCAGACACCGGTGATGATATTGCTATAGCCCAGCTGCTTGGCCAGAATCGCTGCAAAGGACAGGAATAGCAGGTTCCGTCCGTCTACAAATGTACTCGGCAGCTCCGCGCCCTCCCCGGCAGCGATTTCGATATCATCCCGGGTTAGCGCGTTCGGGGCCAGCTGATTCAGCAGTCCCAGATCGAGAATATGCTGCTTCACCCCAAACTTCGCGGCAATCTCCTTGGCGACTTCAATCTCTGCCGCATGGCGCTGATTATAATTAAAAGTAACCACCTGAACCTCCTGGAACTGCTGCAAAGCCCATACCAGACAGGTGGTGCTGTCTTGGCCGCCGCTGAAGACGACCAGTGCTTTTTTATTCATCGTAAGTTCTCTCCTCCTTATTGTTCTGTGTGCTGCAGATCTCCCGGATTAACGGTTATCCACTTTCTCGGGATACAGGTCGTGGTTCATCAGCCGGTGCTCGGCCATGGCCTCATATTTCGTTCCCGGACGCCCCCAGTTGCAGTAAGGATCGATGGAAATGCCGCCGCGCGGCGTGAATTTACCCCAGACCTCAATATAGCGGGGCTCCATCAGCGAGATCAGATCATTCATAATAATGTTGACACAGTCTTCATGGAAATCCCCGTGATTGCGGAAGCTGAACAGATAGAGCTTCAGGGATTTGGATTCAACCATTTTGATATCCGGAATATACGAGATGTACATCACGCCGAAATCCGGCTGTCCGGTAACGGGACACAGGCTGGTGAACTCCGGGCAGTTGAATTTGACAAAATAATCACGGCGGGGATGCTTGTTATCGAACGCCTCCAGAATCTCCGGGTCATAGCCGAAATTATACTTCGTACCTTGATTTCCCAGCAGGGTAACCTCCTGTATTTCCTCTTTCAGTCTGCCTTCTGACATGACAAAAAACCCCTCTCTTTTCCCTAGGCTCCTGGCCTGAACTGGAAAGAAGAACGAGATTTCGAAAACCTGGCTCTACTAAGTTGAGACACGCGCGGCATAACAAGAAATAAGTACAGGCAAATGCCCGTACTTCTAAAGCCCCCGGATATCCGGAAAGCTGCTCATGCCTGTAGCGGTCTTAGTTTTTTATAGAGGGAGTTTGCGAACCTCTCCTGCGCTTGCGCACGCAGATTCCTTCTTTATGCTGATAACTGTACATATGGTGCGTCTTGAACTATACCATGATTGCCGGAGGCTTGACAACCCTCACAGCTGATCCAGAATCAGCGAGCACAGCAGACCCATGGCGGCGATAAATCCCGTTAGCGGTCCACCTTCCTCATAAGCTTCGGGCATCATGCTGGAGGAGACCATCGCGATTATTCCGCCCCCGGCAAAAGAAGCAATCATCGCCTCCGTATATCCGCTTGCATGGTCCATAAACGTATAACCCGCCCCTGAAGCCAGGGTGGAGATCACCAGTACGCCGAACCACAGCAGCATAATTTTTCTTTTGCCGTAGCCGTCCTGCTTCAGCCCTGCCGTGCTCGACAGCCCTTCCGGGATATTACTGATAAAAATAGCGATGACCAGCAGCAGACTTACACCTTGACCGGCAATCAGACTGGCCCCGATCATGATCGACTCAGGAATAGCATCCAGTACCGTTCCGGCAAAAATAGCCAGGCCGCTCCCGCCTTTAGCTTCCTTCTTCCCTGAAGCTCTGGCTGAGCGTTTGCGGCCGGCTCCGCCTTTTCGCGAGATATACCAGTCGAACAGCGTGAACACCAATGCCCCTGCGGTAAAACCGATGATCGTCGGGGTCAGCCCGCCGTCACTCGCGGAATCCTCCAGCAGTTCATAAGCAGCTGCTCCAATAAGTACGCCTGTCCCGAAGGCCATAATGAATCCGATCAGCTTGGTGGGAATGGACAGGAACAGAGCGAGCAGCGCCCCGAGTAATACAGCAGAGCCGGAAATGGCTCCCCACATCAATGCACCCCACATTATGCTCACCTTCCCCGTTCATGTATTGTTATTGAAGTGCATAGATGTAGTTTACACCCTAATGGGGCACTGCAAACAATGCATCTTCCGGCGGGCACCTATTCGAGATCTATTCTCCATATCCATACGGCCAGCGCGGAGATCCAGAGGAGCAATAACAGGCTTTCGCCCAGCAAGGGACCGCTCCCGTTCAGGACACTATTCAAATTCTCTACGACCTCCACACTCGGTAGTAGGGCGAATAGCGGATAAGCCCAGTCCGGCAAGGAACCATATACGGAAACCACCAGAAAAAACACAATCATCGCTGCTGAACTGACGGCTGCGCCGTTTTTCGCCGAGCTAAGCTTAAGCCCGATGACCATCCCGACCTCGACGAAAATAATCCCTCCGGCCAGCATATATGGCAGAGCCGCCAGTAAACCGCTGTGCGCTCCTTCATTCAGCAGAAAAACGACGCATTGTGCCAGTAAAGAGAACATCAGCACGGTAGCGCCTTTGGCGAGAATAATCTGTCCCCGTCCGAGCGGAGATACCAGCAGGGCATCGAAGGTGCGGCTCTCGCGCTCTTCCAGCAGGGACGGGCCGGTGAGCATAATGCCTACCATCACCTCGGCGAACAGAATCCAGGTAGACAGCAGCATGAAATTGGATTCACCGGTCTGCATAACGGATATTAGTATTTTAGACATGAAGATTGGCAATAACAAGAGGATGATACAAGAAGGATTACGCAACAGATCCCTGCATTCATGCTTAATCAGCTTCAGCACCGGACTCAACTCAGCTCACTTCCCGTCAAAGCCGCGAAGACATCCGCGAGCGTGGCTTCCCTGCTGTGCAGGCTGATGAGCTGTCCTTCGGACAGCAGCTGATACACGCGATCCTTAGTGATTTCTCCTGACAGCGGCCAGGATTCACGTGCGACCCTGGAATCCTGCCAATATTCAGCGGCTAACTCTGCCTTCCCGTATCTCTGCTTCAGACGCTGCGGCCGATCAAGCGCTACCAGTCTGCCGCCGTGCATGATGCCTACACGGTCACTTAGCTCTTCGGCTTCGAGCATATCATGGGTAGTCATCACAACAGTCGTGCCTTCTGCTTTGATTCGTTGTATGTACTCTCTGATTAACGCCGCTGAATTCGGGTCCAGTCCGCTGGTAGGTTCATCGAGGAACAGGACTGCGGGATTGTGCAGAAGACTCCTGGCAATCAGCACACGCTGCTTCCACCCTTTGGATAAGCTGCTCACTCTGGCATGCTGCCGCTCCTCCAGTTGAAGGCTTTGCAGCACCTCATCAATTCGCTGCCTGGATACGCCGTACAGATCGGCGAAGAGGTTGAGATTACCGCGGATCGAACTGCGCATGTAGAGATTAGGAAGCTCAAAGACGACCCCGATTGAACTATGAATTTTCTTTTTATGCTGTGAAATATTCATTCCATTAATTAATATTTCACCTTCACTGGGAGTGAGCAGTCCGGTCATCATACGGATTGTTGTTGTTTTGCCGGCGCCGTTTGGACCGAGGAATCCAAAGATCTCACCTTGCTCCACGGTGAATGACAACCGGTCAACGGCCCGCCTACCCTGATATAGTCTGGAGACCTCCTTAAGCTGAATCAATGGCCTAACCACCTTTGCTTATAGTTTGCCTTATCCAAGCTTATTCTTATAAGCAGATGAACATCCCTCCGGCATGATATTTATAACATTCACCTTAAGCTCCTGCGTTTCCTGTGATGGGAGAGCGGAGATGTGACAGGCCGATGGATTCATTTGCCGGGAAAAGGGTAACTTAGAATTATCAATCTCTTACTAACCAAAGGATGGGATCCTATATGGAACAAAATGTACAGAAGCTTATCGATTGGCTGGAGTCGCCGGAGCATGCAACCCTGGTGATCAAGAAGCAGGAGCTGGATGATCTGGATACTGTTCACTTTAATCTGGACACGGTAGACTACCGCAATGCCGAGGATGTCCTTGATGAATACCTGGGCAGTGCACTGATTCTGCGGGGAACGGGAAATACACTCAATGCAGACGGTGAGCTTGTGCCGCTTCCGCAGCCTAATTATGAGATCGCAGTAAGCGGGCTGAAGCTGAATACAATAGCTGAGGATAATGTTGAACTGGAGACGGACAGAGCGAAATATTCGCTGGCTTTGAGCTAAATGCTCTAGTACTGCAGGGAAGTTGAGCGCGTCTTGTTATTTCCCCTCTACTTGAGACACATACAGGCCATGGGTGAAACACACCCATGGCCTTACACACGTCTATGATTCAAATATAAGAATTTACTAGCTGATCTATGCTTCTTCCCCGAGAATCTCGACTTCCGTCTCCAGCTCGACATCGAATTTATCCTTGACCGTTGAACGCACATGCTGAATCAGTCCGATGTAATCACTGGCCGTGGCATTATCCGCATTGACGATGAATCCGGCATGCTTGCGCGATACCTCCGCTCCGCCGATGCGGGTACCCTGCAGGCCGCTCTCCTGAATCAGCTGGCCGGCATAGCGGCCCGGCGGCCGCTTGAACACACTGCCGCAAGAAGGATATTCCAGCGGCTGTTTGGATTCCCGGAGATAGGTCAGCTCATCCATGGAGGATTTGATCGCAGCAGGATCACCCGGCTGAAGGGCAAATCTGGCCTCCAGCACAATATACTCTCCGCTGGCAAAGATACTTTTGCGGTAGCCCCACTGAAGCTGGTCACCCTGCATAGTAATTAGCTGTCCGTCCTTATCAATCACAAGTGCACTTTGCAGCACATCCTTAACCTCACCGCCGTAAGCTCCGGCATTCATATACAGCGCCCCGCCTACCGTTCCGGGGATGCCGCAGGCGAACTCCAGCCCCGTAAGCTCCTGCTCCAGCGCATATCTTGAAGCATCAATAATCTTCGCCCCGCACTGCGCGTAGAGCAGTCCGTCCCGGATGCCCATTTCCGTCATGTCAGAGGTCTGAAGCACAATACCACGGATGCCGCCGTCACGGATAATGACATTCGAGCCGTTTCCAAGTACAGTAAGCGGAATATTATGATCCTGCGCATATGTATATATTCTCTGAATTTCATCGTAGGTTGCCGGAGCAGCCCAAATATCCGCTTCCCCGCCCATGCGGGTATACACCAGATGCTTAAGACTCTCATGATGCTTCAGCGAGCCTGCGGTGACCAGCTGCTGCAGGTCTTTATATATGTTGTCTATATTCATACTTCATGCTCCTAACTCTATGGAAATGATGATCGTGATCGTCTGCCTGCCTCAACTGTCTGTGCATCGCGGCAACCACAACTTTAACAACGAACAGGCTCCCTTGTCAATGACAGGAGCCTGTTTGGAAGCTGCATACAGCATTATTATGTTTCATCATTCCCGATTATAACCTAACTCCCGGCCGCAGCACGCTCTGAGCGGAATTCTTCCCTTCTCGCTGCACGTTCCTCTTCTTTCATCCGGGGGCAGGTATAACATAGACGGCCGCCTTCTGTCCGGTAATACATACAGCAGCGGTTGCGCATCTGTACAGTCTGCTCCGGGTCAGCGATCGATTCAATTCTCCGTACCTTCACATGAAACGGATTCCGGGGCATCTGGAATACTTCAGCAGGCAGTTCATCTTTCAGATAGCTGTAATCTGCTTCAATCTGCTTAAGCACCGCAGGATCAGTAATTCCGGCTGCAAAGGACTCCACATAATAATTGAATTTGGACGGCATCTGTCCCCAGACCTCACCAAGTGATAAACCGCTCACCTGTGAAATACAGCGTACCAGAGGCCCGGCAGTCTCTTGATAAAAGCGGGCAAACACATCATTTCGCCACGCGTCCCTGCTCTGCTGTTCCTCAGGAGCCTGCTCGGTCTTCCACACGTGAAGGGAGAAGGCAATCCGGCAATATCCGTCTGCCGGAATGAGATGAATCCCCAGATTCGCTAGGCTGAGCCCAGGAACGAAGGAGAATCCTGTGACTGAATACTGAACCGCAAGCGCCAGATTGGACATATAGCCGCCGAAATATGCCGCAACTGCTTTATCGTCCAACGCTTTCATTAACGGCCCGTAAGTGTCTACAAATGCCCTCATACCCTGCTCATGCACCAGTTCAGCCGCAGCGAAGGAGTGCAGAGCCCCCTCCGGCACCGCAGGATGCAGGTCAAACTTGGTGGTGAATTCCTGAATCAATTGTTCGTTCATTGCACTGCCCCTTTCCGCTCACTAGTCCGCACAGCTCGCGCTTATAGTCCAGCTGCCTTGTACGCGGCCAGCTCGTAAGGAAGGCACAGCGGCACTCCGGTACGCGGATCAGGCACAATATCGGCTTCAATGCCGAATACCTCGCGTAGAACTACCGGTGTCATTACGTCAACCGGCGCCCCTTCACTGATCACATTACCGGATTTGATCGCTACCATATGCTGTGCATAACGGGAAGCATGGTTCAAATCATGTACCACCATGATAATCGTCCGGCCTTCTTCTTCATTCAGCTTCTGCAGCAGCTGGAGCACCTCCAGCTGATGGGCCATATCCAGGAATGTCGTCGGTTCATCAAGGAACAGAATATCTGTCTGCTGCGCCAAAGCCATGGCAATCCAGGCCCGCTGACGCTGTCCGCCGGAGAGCCGGTCAATCGGGCGGTCATGGAATTCTGTCATACCGGTAACTTCGATTGCATTAGCAATGATGCTGCGGTCTTCAGGCGTCATGGTGCCGAAGCCCTTCTGATGCGGGTAGCGGCCGTAACCCACAAGCTCAGATACAGTCAGACCGTCAGGCGCAGTAGGATTCTGCGGCAGAATCGCCAGCTGCTTGGCCACCTCTTTGGTGGACAGGTTATGAATGGATTTGCCGTCGAGCATGACACTGCCGCTCTTCGGCTTCATGATGCGCGCCATCGTCTTCAGAATAGTTGATTTACCTGAGCCGTTCGCACCAACCAGCGCTGTAATCTTCCCTGTCGGAAGTGACAGGTTCAGCCCCTTCACAATCAGCGCCTCTGCGTATCCGATACTCAGCTGTTCTGTATTCAAACGTTCCGACATGATACTCACTCCTCAGAATTTTAATTTTTCATGATAACTTCGCTTATGAATGCCTATGTTAAGCCTTAGATTTTGCCAAAAGATATAAAAAGTACGGGGCGCCGATGATTGCCACCACGATACCTGTAGGTATCTCTGTTGGCTGCAGAATCCAGCGCCCGATAGTGTCTGCGGTGAGCAGCAGCAGCGCGCCTATCAAAGCGGCTGCAGGCAGCATGATCTGATGACGCGGGCCTACAAGTCTGCGGGCGAGATGCGGTGCAATCAGTCCGACAAAGCCGATGCCTCCGCTGACCGAAACGCAGGCGCCTGCGAGAGCCACTGCAGCAGCCAAGAGCAGCAGACGTTCCCGCTCCAGCGGCAGCCCAAGTCCCTTGGAGGTTTCATCCCCTAGGTTCAGTACGTTAAGCACCCGAGCTTTGTAGAACGCGAACGGCAGCAGAATCAATATCCAGGGGAGCAGTGCCAGCACGAATCGCCAGTCTCCGCCCCAGATTTTACCGGCCAGCCAGATGGCTACGAACTGATAATTCTGCGGGTCCAGTCTCAACGACAGGATCAGCTGAAAAGCGTAAATGCCGGCACCTACGGCAATACCGATCAGGATCAGGCGTGTCGGCGAGAGTCCGTCGGCTCTCCGGTAGGAGAGAAAATAGATCAGTGTGGCCGTAAGCGCGGCACCTGCCAGCGCCAGCAGCGGAAGAACAAAGATGGGCCCCGCCGTGGTTGCCGGGACAAATGAAATGAAGATCAGCACTGCAAATCCTGCTCCGGCGTTAATACCTAGAGTTGAAGGTTCGGCAAGAGCATTGCGCGACAGGCCTTGCAGAATAGATCCTGATACTGCGAATCCCGCCCCGATGAGCAATGAGATCACTATACGCGGCAGCCGAAAATCAAACAAAATCAGGTTCTGCTGTTTGGTTCCTTCACCGAGCAGAGTATGTAGAACATCAAATGGTGATAAGCGCATGAAGCCGGTATTCATACTGACAATAAAAATAATGATGATAAGTACAGCAAGCAGCATTAGAATACCGGCTTCTCTGGTGCGGCGCGATTTCGCTGAGGGTACAGACATGGTCCTGTTCATTACAGCTCCCCCTTGCGCTTGCTGGCCAGATAGATGAAGAACGGTACGCCGATTACTGCAATCAGGGCACCTATTGGTGTTTCATAAGGCGCATTAATCATTCTCGCAGCGATATCGGCAAAGAGGATCAGCACGCTCCCGAGTACTGCCGAGCAAGGAATGATCCAGCGGTAATCCACCCCCACCAGATAACGGGTAATATTCGGAATCATTAATCCGACAAAAGCAATCGGCCCCACCGTCGAGACTGCCGCTCCGGCAAGAATGACCACAATGATCATCCCTGCGGTCTGTACCAGCCGTGTGCGCTGCCCCAGTCCTGCGGCAACATCCCTTCCCAGGCTTAACAGCGTGATGGAACGCGAGAGCACCAGCGACCCGATAAGCGCACATGCAACCCAGGGGGACATAATCTTGAGCTGTGTCCAGTTGGCTCCGCCAATCCCTCCTGCCATCCAGAACGCGATATCCTGGGAGAGGTGATACAGAATGGCGATGCCTTGGCTGAGCGCCAGCAGCATGGCACTGACCGCAGCACCCGCTAAGGTCAGGCGTAGCGGTGTCAGCCCGCTATGGGACAGCGAACCGATGCCGAAGACTAAGAGCGATGCCACAGCTGCTCCAATGAAGCAGTAGATCATGATATACATGAAAGACAGCGAAGGGGCAAAGGCGAAAGCCAATGCCAGGCCAACACCGGCTCCGGCGTTAAGTCCCAGCAGCCCCGAATCCGCCAGCGGATTCCGGGTCATCCCCTGCATGATCGCGCCGGCAACAGCAAAACATGCACCCACCAGCGCTCCGGCCAAAGCGCGGGGGATCCGCAGCTCCCGGATGACCTGATGCTGTCCCAGCTCCGGATTGAAACGGAAGACAGCTTCCCATACAGTAGCCAGCCGGATATCTGCCGCTCCTACCGATACAGACAGCATCAGCCCGAAGACGATGGCGGCTATTCCGAGCAGCAGGATCGTAGCTGCAGCCACCGGCCGCGACTTGATGGGTTTATCCTCTGCAGCCGTAGAAGGATTGAGGTTAGAACGTGTGGATGAAACCATAAGCCGTCTCCTTAACAGGATTATTACTTGCTTCTAATTGATTATCATTCTCATTATCGCAAATATATGAATATTGTACAAGCAGATAACGCGTAATCTATACTGGACGCCCTCATCTATCGCTCCATTTAAAAAAGGTGCAGATCATCGTATCCGGGGATACAAGGACCTGCACACTCTCTACCGGCAAAAGCTGATTACCGGCATTTGAACGCTGCTTATTTTACAAGACTGCTCAGAGCATCATCAATTGTTTTGGAGTTAGCTATAGGACCGCTGTACAGCCAGCTGGTTGATCTGCCAAACTCATGAACATTCCCCGCCTTAACAGCCGGAATCCCCTTCCAGATCGCGCCATCCGTAACTTCAGCAGCATCCGCCCCGTCACTGTTCACAAGGATGATATGATCTGCAGTCAGCTCAGACAATTTCTCAAGTGAAATGGGATTCCACGTTGCTCTGGACTCTGCAGGAATTTCGGTAACCAGATTCGGAAGCTTCAGGCCAAGGTCACCATACAGGACTGCCCCGCTGCTGCGGGTTTCATCTACTATATAGAAGTTCTTGGATACCAGCCAGAGGATGGCAACAGACTCATCGCCGATCGCAGCAGAGATTTTTGTTTTGGCTTCCGCCGCTTTTTGATCATAGGCAGCAATGGCTGCTTCAGCTTCCGGCGTTTTGTTCAGTAGCTCACCGATCTGGAGCAGCGATTTGCGCCAGTCTTTACTGATTTCATCGCCGAGTACATACGTAGGTGCGATTTTGTTCAACTGATCATACAGACCGTTCTGGACTGTGCCTTCCGATTGTACGATGTGGAAGTCCGGTGCAAAACTAGTTACGGCTTCGAGTGGAAGGTCATAGCTGATGGTTGGAACATCCTTAAGCTCAGCTGCGAGGTAATCCTGAGTGCCGTTTGTCACGGACCATTGGGCAACCGGAGTCACGCCGAGTGCGACCAGATAGTCTTCCAGATAAGAAGCAAGCACACGCTGCGGGTTCGCAGGGATAGTGACTTTATGTCCCATGGCATCCGTTACTGATTGGTCTACCGCTGGGGCTGTCGTTTCTTCCGGTGCAGTTGTAGCTTCTGCAGTTGTTGCAGGTGCCGTAGTTGCCGCTCCTCCGTTATTGACTGCATTGTTATTCCCGCATGCGGATAGTAACAACGTCGTGGTCATGAGTCCGGCCATAGCCAGCTTCATGCTTGTTGATCTTTGCAGGTTGAACGAAAACATATAATACCCCTCCTGTATATACATTCATTATTGGTCAAAGGTGATTGTGGCCTTCGCCTCACATAAACTGATGATATTGATTCTCATTCTCTCTGTCAACTAAATTATCTGGTTCCATGTACACTCACACTGCGCATAACAAAAAACGGCTGCTCCCGCAACCTGCGGAAACAACCGTTTTACATATAAAGGGTATGTCTATTTGTGCAAATGATACGGCACAGTTGCTATAACGATATCCTTCTGATTCATCAGATAAGAGCGGATGAACAAGCTGGTCTGATTATGCAGAATCGCCTGCCACCAATGCTTCGTAACAAATTGCGGAATGAGTACAGTAATATGGTCTGTTGAAGCGGTTTTCCACTCCACCGTATCGATGAATTTCACCAGCGGGCGGATGATGCTGCGGTAACGCGAGCGGAGTACAATCAGGCGAACCCCAGGGTTCCACTCTTCCCACTTCTGTTCCATTTTGTGAATCTCTTCTTCATCGAATCCGACATATACAGCCACCACATTCTCAGTCAATGACTTCGCATAGCTGATTGAATGCAGTACCGCGCGGGTGACACCGGCAACAGGTACAACCACTGTGCTTCCTTTAATGCAAGGTTTATCCGTAGCCGGACAAATGCGCAGCTGATCGGCAATATTCATATAATGGCGGTGAATCCGGTGGAACACGATGATTACAAGCGGCAGGAAGATGAAGGCCATCCATACACTCGAGAATTTAGTAATAATGAAGATGAGCGTAATGGTCAAGGTTGTGAGCATGCCTACTGTATTCACTGCGAATTTGCTCTGCCAGCCCTTAGGCTTGGTTCTGTACCACTGGACCATCATGCCAAGCTGTGAAAGGGTAAACGGAATGAATACCCCAACGGCGTATAATGGAATCAACCCTTCGGTATTACCGTGAAAAGCGGCTACAAGCACAGCCGACATTACGCCGAGGAAAATAATGCCGTTGGAGAATCCCAGCCGGTCTCCGCGTACCATGAAGGCGTGGGGTAAATATTTGTCTTTGGCGAACATGAATGCCAGCAGCGGGAATGCCGAATACGCTGTATTCGCCGCCAGGAACAAGATTACTGCGGTGATGCCTTGGATGAAGAAGTACAAACCGCCGCGGCCAAAGGTAGACTCGGTAATCTGCGACACAACCGTTGCTTTCTCGTTCGGCATGATACCGTACCAATAAGCCAAAAGCGTAATCCCCGTGAACATAGCCCCGAGAATCAGACCCATAAGCACCAGTGTTTTAGCCGCATTTTTCTCAGCCGGTGCTTTGAAGTTAGGGATCGCATTAGATACAGCTTCTACCCCGGTCAGTGCCGAACAGCCGGAGCTGAAGGCCTTAAGCAGAAGGAACATACTGACATTCGATACCGCCGAGCCGATCTCAGGAACCTGGGCATGAGCACCGCCGGTTGCATACTTGAAGACTCCCGCGATAATCAGCACAAAGATGGAGACGACGAACAGATATACCGGAATGGCTATGAATGAAGCTGATTCAGTAACCCCCCGCAGATTGACAATCGTTAAGAGCAGAATGACAGTAACCGCTATAAGTACACTATGATTATGAAGACCCGGGAACGCTGATGTGATCGCATCCGTTCCCGCCGAGGCGCTTACCGCCACCGTTAAAATATAATCCACCAGCAAAGAGCCTCCGGCAAGCAAGCCGGTATGAACCCCGAGATTAGTTTTGGCGACAATATAGGCGCCTCCGCCCTGCGGATAAGCAAAAATGGTCTGCCGATAAGACAGGATTAAGATGACCAGCAGGCCCAATACGGCTAATGCAATTGGCAATGAGTACCAGATAGCTGTGAAGCCTGCGGCCACGAGTACAATTAAGATTTGTTCTGTTCCGTAGGCTACAGACGAGAGCGCATCAGAAGACAGGACAGCCAGTGCTTTCACCTTGGATAACTTTTCATGATCGAGTTCGTTCGACTTCATCGGACGCCCGATCAATAGTCGTTTTACCTTGCTTACCATTGTAGTAACATTTCCTCTCTTTGTTAAGTTGAAACGGCAGTACCGCGCGCTGTTTTCATAAGTGGATTTCATAAATGCAGGCACAGAAATAGGCATACGGAAATGATCCGCATGCCTTGAGTGCATGGTCATTATCCCACTATTGCTTACGAGGTTAGCTGGCGGATTCGGGCTGTGGTAGCCCTACGGTTTTCGAGTCTGCTGACCCGCTTCCGATTCACCCCGTTGGCACTCGGCCAAGTTTGGTTCCCCCGTTTTTCCTTCCGGAAAATTCAGCGCATATTCAACTTCTCACAAGGACTAATATTAATCTACAATGACTCTTCCGTAAAGCGTTGAAACAAATGAAAAAAGAATGAAAAACAACCAAAACAACCAAATCCATGATCCGGTATGTCTTGATCTTTCATTCTCTTTCATTATCACTTTATCGCGTGATTTTACAGCATTTCTGCTTAATAATTTACACTCAATTTAAGGGAAATAGTTACTCTTCATTCTGCCTGACGGCTTCTTACTCACCTGCATCCTCTTTACGCCCTGTCCATAGCAGAATTGTGATTAATGCGAACGCAATGAGTGCCAGCAGCGGGATGGTGATGAATCCGAAATAATTCAGATAATCCGTGTTGCACGGGACACCGATTGTACATGGAAGCACCTTGCTAAGTGCCGGAATTTTCTGCTCTGCGTAATGATAGATCGAAATGCTTCCGCCAATCAAACTTAAGGGCAGCACATAAGGGATAATGCGCTTATCCCCCCGGTAAGTGGCGATTCCGAGCAAAATAAGCTGCGGGTACATAAATATCCGCTGAAACCAGCATAGCTTGCAGGGCTCATATTTCAGCACTTCACTGAGATACAGACTGCCTGCTACAGCAACAACCGAGACGAACCAGGCCAAGTAGAGACAATTCCGGCGGCAGAATGCAGAGAATTTATTCATTGTGCAGCCACAGCTTCCGCAGCTACCTTGATTTGAGCATCAATTTCCTCCATATTAAAAGGTTCATTCACCTTGACTCCATTCACAAACAGTGATGGCGTGTTGGTTACACCGGTGTCTGTGCCAACCTGGATATCTCTCTCCAGTTCGCTTTCATAGGTCTTGTCTTCAATATCCTTACGCAGCAGGTCGAAGTCAATGGGCAGTTCTAATTGCTGTGCCAGACTTACCAGGAAGTCCGGTGTTGCCCACTCCACCTTTTCTTCACCCTGGTTAGCATAGATGGCATCGAAGAATTTCCAGAAAGCCTCTTCATTCTGATGATATACGGACAGTGCCGCTAGTGAAGCTGTTCTCGAATCTGTACCAATAAAGGCCAGGTTGACGAAGTAAAAGGCTGCTTTATCCTGATTGACATACTCCTGAACGATTTGCGGTTTAATCACCCCGGTGAACTGGGCGCAAGCCGGACATTTGTAATCGCCGAATTCAACGATTTTGACTGGAGCATCTTCTTTGCCCAGCCGTGCCATTTCACTGTAATTGAAGTCAACGGGAGCCGCAGCAGATCCTGTGGTTGAGCCGTCCTTCGAGGCCAGCATGAATAATCCCACAAAAATAATAACGACTAACGCCACTGTACTCACGATCAGGATTCTCGTTTTCTGCTTCTGCTGCTCCTGCTCTGCCCGGCGTTTCTCCTGCTTGCTCATCTGGGGAAGCGCGACATTGTTCTTTTTCGGTTTGCTCAAAGAGAGTTCCTTTCTGTCCATAGGACTTTCGTGATAAAAGATAAGTTACTTTAAAATTATATAATTAAAGTTCTCTCCTTGGCAAACTCTACATTATACGGCTTTGGTAGTCGCAGGCACTCCGCTGTCTTCATTTTCTTGGTTGTAAATCAGCTCCGGCGATAAATCCAGCGACTGTAGCACAATTCTGAAAAAGAACTGGGTCCCGCCGCCCGGCGCCGGTTCCGCCCATATTTCTCCCTGCATAAGCTCCACCAGCTTCTTGCAAATGGCCAATCCCAGACCGGTACCCGGATATTTACGCGTGTGGGAAGCATCCACCTGGGAAAAGGATTGGAACAGCAGCTGCAGCTTATCCGGCGGAATGCCAATGCCCGTATCATGCACTTTGAATTGCAGCGTCTCAGACGCTCCCTCCAGGCCGCAGGACTCAACAGTAACTGTAACCGCTCCCGAAGGAGTGAATTTCACCGCATTGCCGATTAAGTTAACCAGGATCTGACGGATCCTTGCAATGTCTCCTACGAACTTGCCGGGAAGCCCCTCTTCTACAGACAGCACAAACGACAGTTGCTTGTCTCTGGTGATCACTTCGAACAGATCCATACACTCCTGCAGCAGCACATTCAGCTGAAACGGCTCCTGGTTCAACACGAGACCCTCTGCTTCCAGGCGGGAAATATCGAGAACATCACTCATTACATGGAGCAACGCCTGGCTGCTGGTACTCTGCAGCTTCAGCAGCTCCAGATGCTCGGGCTTGCTGATCTCTTCGGCCAGCAGCTGATTGATGCCGATAATTCCGTTCAATGGCGTACGGATTTCATGGCTCATTGTCGCCATAAATTCGCTTTTCATCCTGGCTGCACTCTCTGCCGCGTCCCGGGCTTGAATCAGTTCATGCTGGTACTGCATCAGGGCAGTGACATCCTCGGCAACGATATAGACCAGCTGTTGCTTATTGTGAAGCAATGGAAACACCGTTACGCTGCAGATCATCTGCTGGCCGTCCCTGGTGATTACCTTCAGCTCCAGCTTGGAGGACTTCCCTTGGGAGGCATTGCGCACAGCTTCCTTGACTGCGGCTTCATCCCTGGCACTGTACAGGATGTTCTTGAATTCCCCCAGTTCTTCTCTTCCGTATCCCGTGGTATACCGCAGGGAAGGATTAGCACTGATGATCTTCTTAAGGGCCGGATCAATACATAGCACCATATCCGGGCTATGCTCGAACAAGGCCATATAACGCTGCTCATTAAACGCTGCAAAGCGGAGTACATGCTGCCGGTCCCTATAGAGCAGGCCAAGCACAATCATCACAATGAATAAGAAGGAACCGCCCAGAATGATGCCCAGCAGTGATTCATCCAAGAGCGGAGCGCGACCTGTATACAAGAATGAGTCTACTATTGTGAAGGATGCACCGGCCATTGCAGAATAATGTATTCCTGTGAACACTCCGGTCAGGGTTAACACGAGCAGCAGTTTTTTGACACTAAGCATATTGTAGGCATTCTCCAGCCATTTCGGGTCGTAGGATGCAGTAATGACAGGGACAACCAGGGCGAATAGGATAGACAAAATAATGGAAGAGAACCCTTGTTCATACGTTGCCGATAGCTTCATCGCCAGAATGCCGCTGAAATGCATGATCAGGATTCCGCTGCTGAACAGCATACCGCCAAGACCCAGATAGACACGGCTGCGGGTATGGGGGTTGCCGAGCATTACGAACAGCATATAAGAAGCAGCCACAGGAATGATCAGCGAGAACACAAGCAGCAACAGATCATACGATACCGGAACTCCCAAATCCATCGCCCGCATTCCGATAAAATGCATACTCCACATCCCTGTGCCCAGCACTACAGAGATAAGCAGAATATAGAGATTCCCCTTGCGGCCACGGAGCAGCCGTTCCGCCAGATCAAGGGCTGTGAAGCACGATAGAAATGCTATAGCAACAGATAAGAGGACAAGCAGATCATTGTAATGATTCGGATGATGCTCCATAGCCTCTCTCTCCCTTCATGAACATTAAGATATTGCATTTCACCTATTTACACTAACCTTACCCTGGGTGAATCCAGTCGAATCGTAGATTGTGCCTAATGGGACAGACAGTTTTTGCCTAAGCAAAGCGCCACCAGAACAGGAGCCCCTGTATGCAAAAAAGCACAGCGCTCTGTAATAGCGCCATGCTCTTGTCTATTCGTAACCTATGCTCCGGCTTCCTCCGTCAAAAACTGCACCTTCAGCAGCTTAATCCGGGAAATCCGCTTATTATCGGTCTCTTCAACCACGAATAAATGGTTGTCGAACTCCACCGTCTGGCCTTTTTGCGGAGGATTGACCTCCAGCTTGGAATACAGCCAGCCGCCTATCGTATCGTAATCATCCGTCTCCATATGGATTCCGAGCGTATCATTGATCTCCTCGATCAGCATCAAGCCGTCGATTGAGAACTCATCCTCCCCCAGCTTCTCGATGCCGGGACGTTCCTCGTCGAACTCATCCTGAATCTCTCCTACAATCTCTTCCATAATATCCTCCAGAGTAACCATCCCCGAGGTACCGCCATACTCATCAATCAGGATAGCGATTTGGGTCTTGGCACGCTGCATGACCTTGAGGAGGCTGCTAATCTGAATCGATTCCGGGACAGTCAATATCGGACGGATCAATTCGTTATACTTGGGCGCATTATCTCGGATCATATCCTTGATATGAATGAAGCCGAGAATATGGTCCTTGTCTCCGTCGCAGACCGGATAACGGGTTCTCATTCCGTCAAAGGCAATTTCAAGATTCTCGTCCGTCTCCAGATGTGTGTTGAGACAGATCATTTCCGTGCGCGGAATCATGATTTCCCTGGCCATCGTGTCGGCAAATTCGAAGATATTGTCCACCAGCGTCATTTCCGTATTGTCGATCAATCCGCTTTTGTTGCTCTCCTGCATCAGAATGCGTATTTCTTCCTCTGTATGTGCTGTAGCCAGCTCCGATGCCGGCGCCAGACGGAAGATACGCAGCAGCCCGCGTGCCAGGCCGTTAACCACCCAGATGAAGGGATACATGATCCGGTAAAAAACATTCATCGGACCCGCGGCAAGCAGAAGGACAGCCTCCGCTTTATTTACCGCAATGGTCTTCGGGGCAAGCTCGCCCAGTACAATATGCAGAACGGTGATAAACATAAAGGCAATGATAAGCGAAACCACAAAAACAGTTGTTTCTCCGAAGCCAAGGTTCGTAATAATAGGCCCCACAATCGTAGCAATTGCCGGTTCTCCGAGCCAGCCCAGCGCAAGCGAGGCAAGCGTGATGCCAAGCTGACAGGCCGATAGATAACCATCCAGATTATGAACGATTTTTCGTGCGGCAGGGGCTCTCTTGCTGCCTTCTTCAATCAGTGAATCGATGCGCCCGCTGCGCACCTTCACCATCGCATACTCAACCGAAACAAAAAAACCGTTAAGCAGCACAATCAAAATAATAAGACCTACATTTAATATACCGGGTAAAGGGTCGCTCAATTTATACTCCTATCCGCCGTTTCCTGTGCAGGCGGATAGGCCCACCTCCTTCGTTTGTTCAAAATGTCAGACTGGATCATGCCGACTGTTCCTTTCCGTATCAATTTCCCAATGCCTTCATCTCCTGTACATAAATCACGGATTATAAATAATACTTTTATTATATAAATATATTAGGTGAAACAGCAAGCATGCGTGTCCCCTCGAAAAATACAGCATATGTGCGCACGGTAGCAAAAGAAACGGCTGACCGCCTTTAAACAAAGGTGGACAGCCGTTTTTGCGTTATTCTATGGATAAATGGCCAGAAAGCTTATCGGCAGCTCCGTACAACCGCCGGATTTCCGATAACTCCGGGATATTGATAGACAAGCGGCTCTTCAAAGGTGGCATAATCGAAGTTGACCATGAGCAGCACAACCCGCTGTCCGGTCGCCCGGTCGCTGATAATAAGATGGTCGCGGCCGGCAGCTTCAAGCACACCCGTGTAGACCTTGGCGTTCCAGTCTTTGTTATTCTCATAGGTAAAGTAGAAGGTGCCGACCTTGCCAAGGTTGAGTCGGAAGATGTTCTCTACATAAGACTGTTCGAACACCGGTGCAGTTGTTGAGACCACGGTTCCGGCTGGCGTCATGGGGCTGCCGCTGGTGACCTGTGGCGGCATGCTGCTCATAGTACCCATCGTGCCCATGGTGCCCATGTTTCCAATGCTTCCCTTGTTGCTCATGGCACCCATAGTATTCATCGGGCCCATGCCGTTCATGTTGTTCATGTTGTTCATGTTGTTCATATTGCTCATGCCACCTGCTGGGTTGCTGCCCATCGTATAAGTAACGGGACGGTAGGGTTGAACGATCATTTACGAATAACCTCCTAGAATTTAGATTAACCTTCACTTAAGTAATGTGACCATTGGCTTCTTTCAGATCCAGCCCGGGAGCCCAGGCTACTGCATGCAGCCGCTGTAAGCCCAGTCCTCTCCTGGCTGGCGGTACCTAGAATAATGACGGGCAATCCACCTGGGTCGGCGTGAAGAAGCAGTGTGCCTTGTAGCGGCCGGTGTTCTGCTGATTGTACCAGTTGGCCGGACAGGCCCCGACAGGCCGGAAGAACCACAGCGCATTGGATGCAGGCCAGGTTCTTTCCCCTGCGATAGCGCGTTTTGCCAAACGGATATCGGCCTCCCGTGCTCGCTGATAGAAGTACCCCTTCTGCGGGGCTTCAAAGCCTCCCGGACTCTGGTACACCATATCATTCACACTGCGGATGTTGTTGAAGTCCAGACAGTTACCGAGAATCCGGTTGACCCCGACATTGCCGACCATCAGCATGCCTGACTCCCCATCCTCTTCGGCCTCCGCCCGCATCAGCCGCGCAAGCACCCTTACATCCTCCGAGTTCGTTTTGATGACGGCCACGCGTTCTCCTCCTTGTAATCACTTCATTGACAGTTATGGAACAAAGCTGTAACGCCAAGCATCCGTTGTTCTTTACTGCTCGCTGTATTGTATGTGCATTCGCCTAAGAGGTGACAGTCCCCGCCCAATTTCCTGAGGGTCTACAGCAATACGTTGGTATACCGTGAATCCCTGCTTTGAGCCTGAGGCCAGACACAACCCAAATACCCCCTTGCACCGATTCCGATAACAAGAGGGTACTGCGTAATGCTTTTCAAATAATCATCACTCTATCAATAAACAAGCCTGTTCACTACTCTGCAGTGGAGTAATGCGGGCGCCGCTGAAAGCCATGATACCTTGTACCCTGATATGTCAGCACCCCCCTGTCCCCTTCAGCACTCATGCCATATTCATGGCCGTCTACCTTGAACTCTCTGCGGACGCCATCCTCCGCTTCATACGTCAGGTAATAGGTTGTGCTGGTACGGCTGCTCTCATCCTGTGCCTGCTGCTGGCGGACTTCACTGCGCTTGCTTACAATGCGGGCGGGTATGGACTGCAGGGGGGCATTATTGTTCCGGCTCCACTGAAGCAGTCCTCTGCCTGCAGACACAGCGATAATCCCCACGACTACAGCGAGGAATATCGGCAATACCGTTCCTGTAAAATCAAACATCCAGGATGGATCCGGTCCCGTTCCCATGGTCTCTTCCCCCTTGTTCCCATCTGGTTAGATTCCCTGCGCTTGCAGGTCTTCTGTACATGTATATGCCTCTTCCCTTCAAGACAGCATAACAAATGTGTAACAACCCCGGCTGCTCCGGAAGAATCTTCACTTGCGATGATGACAGCACGCCAAAAAGACCACCTAAATCCCCCTATATCCGGGGACCTAAATGGTCTTCATTATACCAAGTGAGGCGATCACATTATGCATGTACGAGGTCTAGCAATTGTCTGGTTTCGCTTGTTTCTTCCGGCAGCATACCGCTATCTGCCCAGCAAGCTCTGCATTGTTCTTCCGTTTCACACAGGTGAGCATCGGCACAGTTGTAGCACAATTGCAGCAGGTTTCTTGTCATATAATCCGTTTCAAATGTTTTCATAATAATCTCTCCTCTTCGGGATGAAAGTTTGTGAAAAAATGAACTTGTTCTCTATGTGTTAAATATATCACAGGAGTGAAAGTTTGTCATGTGATTTTTTTCACATTTTTAAAGAAAATTTTAAATAAGTTTTTTCCTTATATTAAGAGGGCTTTGCGGCCGTATTCACAAAAGAAAAGGCTGCCCGCTAATGCGGACAACCTCTTAATTACCTTTACATGACCCGCCAGCTCACTCCGCCATTCGTAGTCTGCAGCAGGATAGATCTGCGGTCCTCTTCTTTCTGGATCAGCAGCCAGCCTACATCCTCAGAGATGAATTGCAGCTTCACTACTTCCGGATATTCCAGCAGCTTGGACTGCAGTACACTGCTGGCCGGAAGTACCGTCCAGGTCTGTCCCTGATTCATCGTCTTGTACAACAGGTTCCCCTCTAAAGACCAGCCCGCCTGCGAGCTGAGGAATTCAGGTGCCACATGCCGGTTAATTCCCGTCATCGCCGGCCGGCTGAGGCTGATGAACTTCCAGTTCTCTCCCCCGTTTGCAGTGAAATAGCCGTTGTAGGTCATGCTGGCCTCTTTCTCTTTTTGACACCCTACAGACAGCCATCCGCTTGTATGATCCGTACCAAAGAATTCAGGTTCACCGGCAATGACCCGGTCACAGCCTCCAAAGCTCTCGTTAACCAGAAATTCAGAGCCTGCCGCCCAGGTTGCGCCTCCGTCTTTGGTGACATATATCTTAGGCAGTGCCCCGGTCTGCAGTGTTACGAATCCTCGGCTTCCGTCCTTAAATATCATTCCGGTCGTAACGCCCGGCAGCGGAATTGTATTGTTAGGGAGATTCGGATTATACTGTTCGTTCTGCATGACCAGGGCCCATGTAGCACCGCCGTCCTGCGTAGCATACAAGGCTTTGCTCTCTTTGGTGGAGCTGGCATCCCAGGAAGTCATCAGCCAGCCATGGGTCGGTGAACTGAAGTAGAACGAAGACAAGGTATTGGTGTCAGGAAAAGCAGAAACTTTCCAGGTGTGTCCCCCATCTGTCGTGCGCAGCACCACGGTCTCGGTCGTGCCGAAAGAGCTTCGTATAATCCAGCCGTTGCTTGGATCGGTGAAGAAAATCTCTTTGCCATATACCGGGTTGCTCAGAAACTGCACAGTCGTAGCCGGCGAGATATTGGCCCAGGTTTTGCCGTTATCAAGGGTCATATACATGCGCAGCTCATTTTTGGTGACGCCCCAGGCTATTCCCGCTGACGGGTTAAGCAGCCTGAAGTCTGTCAGCCGGGTCTGAATCTGATATTTCGGGGCATTCTCATTATCGACGTTCTTGGCATCCGGTGTGATGACCGTAATCATCTGCCCTTCTTCCGGCGCTTCCGTCGGCTGCGGGGGCTGGGAAGGCTCGGGAGCGGGAGCAGAAGAACAAGCCGAGAGAATAAGTAAGGTCAGGAGAAGCAGCAGCCCCCTTCTCAGAACCTTGTAACCTGAAGCTGTGGATGACAATGCTCTCTCTCCTCTTCCCGTTAATCCGTTATTTCTATTTCTTCGTATTTAAATTACTGCGTTTGTATCCGTACAGACCGTAGATTAGCAGTCCTACCGCAAGCCAAATCAGGAAGCCCATCCAAGTTTCTCTTCCCAGATTATACATTAGATACCCGCAGGCCGCTGCACTAAGGAGCGGAATAAAGGGAACCCAGGGAACCTTAAAGCCTCTTCTGAGATCCGTTTTCGTACGGCGGAGCACAATAACACCCAGCGAAACCACAAGGAAGGCGAATAAGGTCCCGATACTGGTCAGATTGGCCAGCCGGTCAAGCGGGACGAAGCCGGTAAGAACAGCAATCAGTCCGCCGACCATCCATGTGCTGCGCACCGGTGTATGTGTTCTGGGGCTGACCTTGGACAAGCTCTGCGGCAGCAATCCGTCACGGGAAATAGCAAACAGCAGACGGGTCTGTCCGAACAGCATTACCAGCAGCACGGTAGTCATCCCGGCAATCGCACCTACAGAGATCAGACCGGCAATCATATTCTGGTCAACGAACCGCAGGGCGAACGATACCGGATCACTTACATTGAGGTTCTGATATGGCACGATCCCTGTAAGTACTAAGGATACAGCGATATAGAGCACGGTACAGATCGCAAGCGACGAGATAATACCGATCGGAAGATCGCGCTGTGGACGCTTCACTTCTTCCGCAGCAGTCGAAATGGCATCAAATCCGATATAGGCAAAAAATACGGTTGCCGCACCATTCACTACACCATGGAAACCAAACGGCAGGAATGGCGTCCAGTTCTCCGGCTTCACATAGAACATACCGGTGACGATAAACAGCAGCACCACTGATATTTTGATCACAACCATCACTGCATTGAAACGGGCGGTCTCCTTGACCCCACGTGTCAGCAGGTAAGAAATAAGCAGGATAATAATAACTGCGGGTAAATTAATAATGGTTCCTGTATCTGCATTATACGCCCCTGACAAAGCGGTGGGCAAATGAATGCCGAAGCCTTCCAGCAGTCCCTGGAAATAACCGGACCACCCGCTGCTTACCGCCGCTGCGGCTACGCCGTATTCGAGCACCAGATCCCATCCGAGAATCCAGGCCAGCAGTTCACCGAAGGCGACATAGCTGTATGCATAAGCGCTGCCGGATACGGGCAGTGTAGAAGCAAATTCGGAGTAACACAGTGCCGACAACACACAGGCAAAGCCGGCGATAATGAAGGATAGCACAAGTCCGGGGCCTGCATGCTCCGCAGCAGCCACTCCCGTCATTACAAAAATTCCGGTGCCGATAATGGCCCCTACACCGAGCATGGTCAGATCCATTGCACCCAGTGTCTTGCTAAGTTTCTCCGCTCCGGTATTCTCCGGAATAGCCAGCGGTTTTTTGCGGAATAAATCCATTCTGAAATTCGCTCCTGTCAAATGGTTGAGTGGATAATAAGAAATACATTGTTAGCATGCCCGTTTTGGGGTAATGGATTAAAAGTGGACAGCTTGAAAACACTATTCCTAGAGATTATGATGGATAAGATTGGACCGTAAGTGGAAGCGGCTTTGCCTTCCTTCTATAGGATGGTACCGTTTCAGCAAGAAATATAAGGAGGAATGATGGTGTTTAACACATAAACCCTTATATTTCAAAATTCGAAAGCTGGAGGAGATCTAACAATGGCCCCATTTAAGCCCAATCGTGTCGTAGTGATCGGCACCGGTGCAGTCGGAACAACGACAGCCTATACGCTGCTGCTGCGTAAGCGCATGCCCGAACTAGTACTCATCGATGTGAACCATCAGAAGGCGCTTGGTGAAGCGCTGGATATGAACCATGGCATGCCATTTGTCGGCGGTGTGAAGCTGTGGGCCGGCACCTATGAGGACTGCAAGGAAGCGGACATCATCATCGTCACTGCCGGAGCCTCCCAGAAGCCTGGTGAAACCCGGATCGACCTGCTGCGCAAGAACATCTCGATCTTCAAAGATATTATCCAAAAAATCACGAAATACAATCATCACGCTATCCTGCTGATTGCCACAAATCCGGTCGATATTCTGTCCTATGCCACCTTGAAGATCAGCGGCTTCGACCGCAGACGGGTTATCGGTTCCGGTACTGTACTGGACAGTGCCCGCTTCCGATACCTGATTGGGCTTCATAAGGAAATCGATCCGCGCAGTATCCATGGACAGATCATCGGTGAACATGGCGATTCCGAGCTGCCGGTCTGGAGTCTCGCCAATGTCGCGGGAATTGATCTGGGCTTCGATGAAGCGGAACGTAATGAGATCTTCGATGACACCAAGAATGCCGCCTACGAGATTATAGATGCCAAAGGATCTACCTCCTATGCCATCGCACTGGCTCTGGACCGGATTGTCGCTTCCATCCTGAATAATGAAGGCTCCGTCCTGAATGTATCTACACTGCTGAACAATTACAACGGCGTGTCAGATGTGTTCCTCGGTGCTCCGTGTGTCGTAGACCGTTCCGGCGTGCGTGAAGTGCTTGACCTTCCGCTCAGCAACGAGGAGCAGCTTCTCTTCCAGCAGTCCGCAGATAAGCTCAAAGGTGAGATCGCCAAGCTGGAGCTTTAATATCAGCGCATGGACAAGCCAGCCGCCAATCCGTTTGGGATTGGCGGCTATTTTACTTATAGGAAGAGATTCAGGATACAGACTCTGCTTCTTCTCCAGCCGCCTTACCATCAGACGTGCGAAGACGCGTTAACCAATTAAAGTCAAAATTGCCGTCCAGCTTATCAACTTATTTTATCCATGGTTTAATCGTTGTGTCTGCGACTTCGAGGCTGGTCCCTCTGCGCCTTCTACTCTGAATAATAACCCCTTCTCATGGTAGCAATTCACGGCGGTGTTGTCATTATAAAAATGCACATTCCGTGTGATTTATGCGTTATGTTTTGAACAAAAGTTCATAGTGTATATTGACGCTGTTAGCCCCAGGTTCACAAATCACCGCTGCCTGTCTTATACGGCATACCGATCTGCAGTCTGGACATAGCTTCTTCCTTCTCACGGTTCGTAATATGTGTGTATACAGTGGTCGTCTGGATCGAGGAATGGCCCAGCAGCTCCTGCACCGTGCGCAGATCCGCTCCCTTGCGCAGCAGCATGGTGGCAAAGGAGTGCCGCAGCTTATGGCTGGAGTACGGCCGGCGCTGGGACGAAGGCACTTCACTCTGGAAGCGGCTGAATGTATCCGCAGCAATCCCTTGGATGCCGCGGATGGAGAGCCGGCGGCCTTTTTGCGAGATGAACATCGCCTCCTCCTTGCTGTGCCAAGGATTAAGCCGGTCCGTCAGCGCCTGGTCAAGATACGGGGCAATATCCTCAGGAACCGGGACGTTGCGCCATTTGCGTCCTTTGCCGAAGACACGCAGTGAACGTCTCTCTACATTATAATCACTCTGATTCAGCGTATGTACTTCCCCTACCCGCAGCCCCATATACGACATCAGCAAAAAAACAGCCAAATTGCGGCTTCTGTATTTGCCGTCTACCGCTGACAGAAACCGCTGCAGGTCTTGTTCATCCAGATAGACAGGCTCACGGTTTTTTTCGGTTTTGGACTTCTTGATTCCGGAAGCCGGGTTGATATTCAGCAGCTCCAGCTCCGTCAGCGCCTTGAAGAGGCAGCTTATTGACGCATGCTTGCGGTTTCGTGTCGCATCACTTACCCCGCGTTCCCGCACCGAAGTCAGATAGGAGACAACCTGCAGTTTTTTTACAGTACCCAGCTCCCGTCCGTTCAGACTGCCCAGAAATTCCCGTACATCAGCAAGATAGGATTTCTGCGTATATGCTGTGTAGCCGGCGTCCTTCATCCAGATCAGGAAGGCATCCAGCTCTTCTTCATATTCAAGCTCCGGCTCATTCATGCCCTGTGCTCCTCCTCTTCCCTCCACCTTACAGCATGCTTCTGCACCGTTCCAAGAAACTCACTTAACGCTGGGGATTTCCACTTTTTGCTGTGATATGCAATTTGGGTCGCTACCCGCTGTGATTCATCATTCCAGTTCAGCCGGCCCAGCTTGCCTTCCGCCAATTCCCTGCGGACGGTAATCATCGGCAGGAATGAGATACCGAGTCCTGCCATTACGCATTGCTTGATCGCTTCAATGCTCCAGAACTCCAGATTCGGATCGGGGAATACTCCATAACTGTTCAGATGCCGCTCAAATAAGGTGCGGTAGGTGCAGCCTGTTTCCGTATGCAGAATCGTAACATTTTTAAGATGCAAAGGATGTACTTCTTCCAATTCCAGCAGCGGGTGATCGAGCGGAGCGACCAGCGTCATGACTTCATGGATCAGCGTGTCACAGTACATCTCCTTATATTCCGTCTCCGGTTGGAGAAGAAAGGCTAGATCAAGCTCTCCTGAGCGGACGAACTCCGTCAGTTCCCAGCAGGCTCCCGGCTTCAGCGTAATCTGCACCTGCGGGTGCCGGCTGCGGAATTCCTTGATAATGCCCGGGAGGCGGAAGGCCGCCAAAGATTCAGGTGCACCAATCCGCAGCGAACCGGATATTTCCGTCTCCGACCGCAGGGCGTTCTCGGCCATCGTGTGCATCTTGGAGATTTCCTGGGCATACGGCAAGAGACGGCGGCCGGCATCGGTGAGAATGATCTTTTTGCTGATCCGGTCAAACAGGGGCTGCTCCAGTTCTGCCTCCAGCGCCTGTATCTGTGCGGTAATGCTGGACTGGGCGTAATCAAGCTTCTGGGCCGCGCGGGTAAAGCTGCCGGTCTCAACTACAACGAGAAAGGTGAACAGATGCTTAGACTCCATAGTACCTCCTTCAACCTATCGGTTATTCGAATCGATTCCATTCGATAATTCCGTTTTTCCAATGGATCTATTATCTGATACTCTATATTTAAATACAAGGAAAGCGGGACTATTTATATGAAGGAAAATAAATCATTACAACGGAATATCGGGATGCCACAGGCTATTGCCCTGTACATAGGAGCCGTCCTCGGCTCAGGTGTGTTAATCGTACCCGGACTGGCAGCGGAGATGGCTGGACCGGCTTCTCTGCTGGCTTGGGGATTCATGACCCTGCTGATTCTCCCGCTTGCGCTGTCCATGGGTCTGCTCTCGGCCAAATTCCCTAATGCCGGCGGAGTATCCCACTTTGTCACCCTGGCCTTCGGCCCTAAGGCAGGTGCACTGGTTGGCTGGTTCTTCCTCATGTCCGTGCCGATTGGCGGTCCTGTCGCTGCACTGACCGGAGCGGGGTATATGACAGCCGCCATGGGCTGGGGCGATCCGGCCAGAATTGCCATCGCTGCAGGAATGCTGGCCATTGGCCTGATTGTCAACTGGATCGGGATGAAAGTGGCCGGGAAAGTACAAATCGCCGTGGTTATCGCGATTGTTGCCGTGCTGGTCTTCTCTTTTGCTGCGGCTCTGCCAAGAATGGAGAGCGTCCACTTCACACCGTTTGTTCCGCATGGCTGGATGAGTGTCGGGCAGGCGGCAGCGATTCTCTTCTGGTGCTTCATCGGCTGGGAGGCCGTTTCGCATCTGTCTGAAGAATTCAAGGACCCGCAGCGCGCTGCCGTCAAGGGTGTGACCATTGCTGCGGTCATTGTCGGAGTCCTCTATTTCCTCTCGGCACTTGCTACAGTCGGTACGCAGAGCTATCTGCGGGGAGGAGCCGACTCATCTCTGGTCTGGATCATCAGCCAGCCGCTTGGAGCCTGGGGCGGATTCATTGCCGGACTCACCGGATTATTCATCTGTACGGCGACGATTATTGCCTATTCAAGCGCTGCATCGCGTGTAGCTTATGCCTTGTCACGGCAGGGATATGCCCCGAAATGGATGGGCCGCTTATCGGACCGTTATCAGACACCCGTCGGAGCGATCGGCTTCCTGACCCTCTGCTTCGCAGCAGTGTTATCGCTCTACGGTAGCGGCCTGCTCTCGATTACGACACTGATTAAATTCCCCAATGCCACCTTCATCCTCACCTATATTGGCGGTTGTGCTGCAGGAATCCGCCTCTTGCGGGGCAGCCGGGCAGGCGTGATGATCAGCTGGATTTCTTTTGCCGCAACGGTAGCCGTGTTTCCGTTCACAGGCTGGGCGATCGTGTATCCGCTGCTGATCACACTGTTGTTTGTTCTGGTGGATTATTTAAGACAGGCACGTAAACGTGAAGGGAATAATCCTGTAGCTACGGATGCAGAAGAGATTTCCCGGCACGCATTATAAGAACGCTTAAAAGAAACAGGCCGCACTCCTCCTTAATTGGACGATGCAGCCTGTTTTTTCTATATGAGCGGCGGAGTTTCCAGCCCCTGACGAGGGTCTTCCGTTCGCTTTACGTTTCAGAAAAGTGTCAGATGGTTATGGATGAAGGAGAGCCTGACTTAAACCAGATCTAAGAAGGAGACTATAAACCATGCCTGAAGACAACAAAATTGTTCTTGAGCCCGCAGCCCAGAAATTCGCTGATGACAACTCCGAGCCTCCCTTTCTGCCCGACCTTGGGCCTGGGAAAGGCCGCGAAACTGTAAATACAGTCCAATCCAGTGAAATATTCAAGCCCGAAGCCGATATTCAGGATCTGACGGTATCCGGCGGCCCTGGTGGTGAGGTGAAGGTACGCATTGTCCGTCCTATCGGCTCTGCTTCTAACTCTCTTCCGGTCATACTCTATATTCATGGAGCCGGCTGGGTATTCGGCAACAGCCATACGCATGACCGCTTAATCCGCGAGCTGGCCGTTGGTGCCGAAGCTGCCGTCGTTTTCCCGGAGTACAGCCTCTCTCCCGAAGCCAAATATCCTACAGCCATTGAAGAAATCTACGCTGTACTGGAATGGATCGCCCAAGAAGGCTCCACATACGGATTAGATGCGTCCAAGCTTAGTGTTGCCGGAGACAGTGTAGGCGGCAATATGACTGCGGCCATCACACTGATGGCCAAGGAACGCAGCGGCCCGGCAATCTCCAAGCAGCTGCTGTTCTATCCGGTAACCGATGCTGCCTTCGATACAGAATCGTATCACCTGTTCGCCGAAGGATATTTCCTGCAGCGCACCGGCATGAAATGGTTCTGGGATCAATATACCACTGATCCGGAGGAGCGGGCACAGATTACCGCTTCCCCGCTGCGGGCCAGCCTGGAGCAGCTTAGCGGTCTGCCGGAAGCCTTAATCATCACTGGCGAAGCAGATGTGCTGCGGGATGAGGGCGAAGCCTACGCTGCCAAACTCCGCGAAGCTGGAGTACCAGTTACGGCAGTCCGGTTCCAGGGCATCATCCACGACTTCGTGATGCTTAACGCCCTGGCAGAGACCCATGCCAACAAAGGGGCCCTGCTGCTGGCAACGGCCTGGCTCAAGCAATAAAGATTACGTTAAAATACGAAATCACATAATAATGAAAACAGCGGCAGCCATGGATGATATACATCCAGAACTGCCGCTGTTTTATTGAATTAGACTGGTTCCCAGTGGTCAAATGATGGAGATAAATGCGCTACTTCCGCTGGGAATAGAACTCTGCCGCTTTGACCAGCATGTCCTTCAGTGAGCTGAAGGAGGTAGTTTTCGTGACATGCTCGTTCAGCTGATCCTGCGGCAGCGCCTTCAGCTCCTCTGCTGATCCGGCAGAGAACCCTCCACTCTGCAACAGCTCGGTCAGTGACTCGAACGGAGTGAACTGTTGCAGAAAAGAACCCGACAGCAGTTGATCCAGCGGCAGCTTCTCCAGGAGCTGATCGACAGGCAGCTGGTCTAGCGGAAGCTTTTGCAGCAGCTCACCGACTCCGCCCTCTTTGAATGTCTCAACTAATCCTTGTATTTTATCGCCAAAGCCTCCGAAATTGAATCCCATAAAGGCAACCTCCTGATAACTGTAGTTGCTCCTTATTACCCTAAATACCGCTCAGTGAATTACCAAGTTAACATAATACATATTATGTTACATTATAGCTATGATTATAGTTATCGTTGTGGCTGTACCTTTGGTTACAATATTGTCTTCCTTATTTTAGCAACCTATCCTTCCACCCGGCGTCTTACTATTTAGAATAAGACCACATCAAGGAGATGACTCAGATGCCGCCAATGAAACCCCTTTTCACCAGCTTACTCGCCCTTTCCCTGCTCTCATCCCTCACCGCTATCTCTTCAGCAGACCTTTTGCCGGGTACAGCATACGCTGCTTCCTCGAACAATACAGTCACTGCGATTTCCAAAGATAAGCTGTTGCCTCTGAAGTGGCAGGTAGCCACGGATGGCATGGGCATGTATGACGTCAAGCCGCCTGTTATGAACGGAATTCTCTACTACTCAGACAGCAACAATACACTTTATGCCAAAAATATAGCCTCCGGCAAAATTAAGTGGTCCTATAAACAGGGGGCGCATCCGCAAATCGTCACGAATAACTCCGTAATCTTCATCGACAATCAGGAACAGCTCGTCAAAGTATCCGCTGCAACCGGAAAGCTGATCTGGAAGGTTAAGGTGTCGGAGCGGCCAATAGAGATTGGGGCACAGGCCCGCCTGATTAACGGAAAGGTCTATTTTGCCAATGAGTACGGCGTTGTCGCGGCCTATAACCCGGTTACAGGAAAGAAACTATGGGATAATATGGTTATTCCTATGTATGCGGGGACCATTAATGGAGAATATTCAGGTATGTTTGTCGTTTCCAGCACGGTCGATAACATCCGCACCCAATTCTACGGTCTTGATCCGGATACCGGAAAGCGGCTGTGGAGAATTGAGGGGTTATACAGTTATGTGACTTATCAGAATGGACAAATAATACTCCGTGAGCAGGCAAAGACTGCAGCGGGGAATACGGCAACGGCCGTGCCGGGTTACCAGCTGACTCTCGTACAGCTGAATCCCGCTACAGGCAAGATTTCCGGCCGTGAAAATTATAATCCGCTGGACGACATCTCCAGATTGGGGAGTGCCGCTACCTCCATCCAGAACTCTTATGTTTATACAGCAGACGGCAATCTCGACCAGGATGGATATACTCTTACGCGCTTTAAGCGTGGAGCGGATACCTATACGGCCCCCACAAGCTATGCTAGCTTCGGCAACTGGTTGGCCGGTCCGGTAGACGGAATGGCCTTCTTCCAGCATGAGACAGTGGTTAGTGGAATTAACCTTGCGAGCGACAGCGTTGTTCCATTCGATCAGCCGGCAGACAAGATTGAGCACCTGCGGCGCGTTGGCAAGGCTGTATTCGCCATTTACAAGAATGGCTATATCTCGATCAACCATTCCGATACCGGCGCACTGCTGGGGATGATCAACAGCGGCGCAAAGTATCCATACTTCGGCAATATAACCATCGATCATGGAACCGCGCTGATTCCTACTGAACACCATATTTTAGCCGTTGCCCTGCCAAAAGAATATCAGTAATTTACGCGAAGTTTAAACGTTCGTACGCAGAAACTCCCCTATCCTCCGGGCGGCTTCCAGAAGCCGCTCTTCATCCTCCACCAGTGCAATCCGCACAAACCCTTCGCCCTGGCTCCCAAAAGCACTTCCGGGAATCACCGCTACCCCGGTCTTCAGCAGCAGCTCCTGCGCAAGCCGCCGCGAACGCTCCGTTTGACCGGCACAAAATTCCGCGGGCAGCCTCGCCCAGATAAACATCGTTGCTTCCGGCAATGGCACCATCCATCCTTCACATGCCATGGCTTCCACAAAAACATTCCTGCGGCGTTCATACAGCGCAGCCACTCCCTGCACCGGTCCGGAAGTCATCGCCTGCTCCAGCGCTACGACTGCCGCTTCCTGGATGGGATCGAAGACACCGTAATCCACATTGCTCTTCAGCTCCCGCAGCGCTCCGACGGCCTCAGCATTGCCCGTCATGAAGCCGATGCGGCAGCCGGCCATATTGAAGCTTTTGGAAAAGGAATGAAATTCAACGGCAGTATCCAGCGCTCCAGGAACCTGAAGTATACTAATGGGCCGGTAGCCGTCGAAGCCCATCTCCGAATAGGCCAGGTCATGAATGATCAGCACATCCCATTTAAGAGCAAGCTCCACTAACCGCTCCATATAAGCCAGATCTACCGTGACAGATATCGGATTGCCGGGAAAGCTGAGTAATATAAATACCGCTTCACACCATACTTCATCAGGGATGCTCTCGAGGTCGGGTCGGAAGGCATTCTCCTCCAATAGCGGTAGCGGCCACGCTCTAACCCCCGCTATAGCTAATGACCCTGAATAGATCGGATAGCCGGGGTCCGGCACAATCGCCAGATCCCCAGGATTGCAGACCGCGAGTGCGAGATGCGCCAGTCCGTCCTGCGAACCCATCAGGGATACGATTTCTTCATCCGGATCAACTTCAGCGTTGAAACGCCACTTCATCCATTTGGCCGCCTGCTTGCGGAACGCATCGCTTCCTTTGGAAGCCGGATAAGAATAACTGTCCTCCCGCAGCACCGCTTCGCTTAAGGCATGACGGATTTCAGGCAGAGGCGCCCGGTCCGGACTGCCAATTCCGAGATCAATGACCTCCAGTCCAGACTTTCGTGCTTCCGCCTTCCAGATGGCCACCTCTGCAAAAATCGACGACCCCAGATGAGACAGCTTGTCCGATCTCCATTTATGTTTCGGGCTGCTATGTACCAATACAATACCTCCTGCATTTGTTTTCCAATTATTATAGCATGCGTTCAGAGTGCAGAAACCATGAAAGCCTAAGCAAATTTCGCGAATGGGATTATATTACATTAATATATTATTATTCTACCAATTTGACTCTATTTGAGCTGATCACTAGTGCCTGAATTCATATAAAAATCTCTCAGAACTGAAACAGCGTATAATTTATGTTATACGCTGTTTTTTCGGGGCATATTTCGGCCATTTTAGCCCCTTTTTCAACGCCACCCTTTCCCTTCAAATGATTTCAGCTCCGGCAGAACCGTAAGTTCCCTCTGGGCATAAGATAGGGTATACATTACAAAGGTGGGACGTATCATGGCCAAAAACAAGCGCGGCAAAGCACTCTGGCGCACTCCTTCCAGAGCAAGAGGCACCTGTCCGATTTGCGGGAGCACCCGTATTAAGCTGTTGTATTTCGGAAAAGGTCCTGCGGGCGAGAAGCTCACCGTCTGCAAGAAATGTGACGGCAAGCAACAGGCAGCGGTCTGAGCTAATCCCAGCTTCGTCTGCACAAAGAAACGGCTTGCTTGTCCCCTAGGGGAAGCAGCCGTTTCTCCAGTTAAACCCTTTCTCCAGTTCCAGCTTAAGCTAAGACTCATTGCAGATCATACTGCGGCACCCAGTTCTGAATGCCGTTATCCTCGAGTATGCCGAGTGTCACATCGGAAATATGCGGATCTGCAAGCAACTTGTCCCTTACCTTGAACTAAATGTCGTCGGCATCAGCAAGCGTCAATCCCCGTTTCAGCTCGATACGCCCTTCGACGTGGTAATAACGCCCATTCACGGCATCGGCAATCGAATGCATGATTGTGGCAAACATTGAACCGCTACCCGTAAGTGCAAAAGCGATTCCCTTGACGATGGCAATACCTGTATTGCCGATGGCAGCCGAGCCTGAGGATTTATTGCTCTTCTTGATTAAGCTTCTTATGCTTTCGTTTGTCTGCTCCATTATCCGGCAGCCTTCTTAAGCTCATATACCGAAAGCTGGCAGCCTCCTTAAGCGCAGCTGATTTCGTACGGCTCCCGCCGTGGTCTATGTATCTATATACCCCATGCGGTAATTTTCTATCAGTTGCGGTGAGTTGAGGTCTAATTACTGGAATCCCGATTTAACCCATAGCTTCGAAATATCCAGAAATCCGAAAGAGCCGGTCTGAAGTCCGAACAGGTTCTGGCTAAGCTGCGCTTTTTTGTTCATATGACAGCCATAGAGCACCCAGCAGTTGTCGCGCAATTGGTCTTCCGCCAGATCCAGCAGCTCCGCCCGCTCTTCAGCAGGCAGTCGGGAGAAATGCTCCAGAACCCCCTGCAGCGCCAGTTTCTGACGATCCAGCAGCAGATCATGCAGATAGTTCGACTCATTGCGGAAATAATTGATCATCCCCCACTGCCAGTCATCCTCCAGCACCTCTTCGGCAATCAGCAAGTCGGCATAGCCCATGATATCTGCGAGATCGTATTCGGTCAAAGGATGCAGCTGGAGCTTAAGTCCGATCCTCCCGCCGCGTTCCTGCAGCCATAAAGCCTCCTCCAGATCCTCCTTCCGGCTCCGGTAGGCAATCGTTAGCACTTCCCCCCCGTAGCCGCCAGCCTGAAGCAGCGCTCTTGCTTCCTCAAGCGATGGCTCTCTGAACTCCTGCTGATTACTCTTCCAGGGCAAAAAGCTGTCCGCCGGCATAATCCGGTTGCCCCCGAGCTCCCGGATCATAGCCGGCTGATTATACAGTATCCGTAACGCTTCCCGTACAGCCTGCTGATGATGAAGGCCTTCTCTTCTAAAATTAAACAGGATGTAGCGGCAGCCCAAGGCCGGGTAATCAATGCTATGACCCTGCTCTTCCCCGGCAGGAGGCGGGTTGTGCCCGGCATCCGTAAGCTGATACTGGCGGACACTCGATCCCAAATGCGGTAAATACCAGATTTCTACCCGGTCCAGCAGTGGGCGGATTCCGTAATAGAGGTCATATGCGCCTAGCACGAGTACATCCTCATTCAGATCCAGTACCTGATATGGCCCCGTCCCTACCGGATTAGCGGCGAAATCCACATCATAAGGCAGAATAGACATATAGATTGAACTGAACAGATGCAGAAAAAAGGTATTGGGCTGCACGAGGTCAAACCGGATACGATAATCACTTTCCAGCTCAACATGACAGATATCCTTAAAATGGCTGATCGCCGGACTATTTAGATCGGTCAGACGCTGCAAGGTCTCTTTAACATCTCGTGAAGTCATCCCCCGTCCGTGGTGAAACCTTACCCCCTTACGCAAGTAGAACAGGTAACTTGTACTGTCGGGATTGGCCTCCCAAGTATGCGCCAGCCCAGGCAGAAAACTGCCATTCTCTGCATCATACGTAATTAATGTACTGCAAATATGCCCCAGCAAATAGGTTTCAAAAGCTGTGTACACCATCGCCGGGTCCAGCTTCTCCATCGGGCGGTTACGTGAAATCCGCAGCACCTCCTGCCCGGATGTGGAGTCCGGCTCACTCCAGAAGCCCATTTGTTTGTCGAGTACTGCCAGCAGGCGTTCCTTAAGCGGCTCGTTAACCTGATATTGGCCAATTAACTCGATCGCCGGTTTAATCCGGCCTTTATGGACCATGTCCTGAAACTTCTCCTCCAGCACCTCGTCCACACTGCGCAGGAACGTCAGCTGCGAATAATTCCCTCTGCCTCTGCCGGGTATCCATGTGATCAATTGCTGTTCCTCAAGCTTCCGCAGAATAAACTTTACATTGCGCGGGGTGCAGCACAGGATGCCGGTTAGTTGCTCAATAGTGACCGGAATGGGCTGCTGTATACAAAAAGCCGGGTCTAAAGCCGCAGCCAAACAGAGATAATTCATGCTGCTATTGTCCATATATCCAGACTCCTTTAAAGGTGAAAAGTCATATGAAATTCTTACACTTTTATTTCATCCTTTTATCTATACAATTATACTTAATCCAGCATCAAGAAGCATTCACAAATTCAAACCACCCGATTAGGAGACACCTGATTCTATGAAACAGCATCTGCGGCACATTCATCCTCTGGCTTGGACCATTATCATCGGAACGATGTTTGGCCGGCTGGTCACCTCCATGAGTATCCCTTTTCTATCGATTTACCTGACGCAGGTCCTGGGCGCTACTGCCACCCAAACAGGATTTACGGTAGCCGTCAGCTCTCTGGCGGGTGTTCTGATCAGCTTCTATGGCGGTTACATATCTGACGTGATCGGCCGCAAAATCGTTATGCTGGTCTCCGTGTTCGGCTGGGCCTGCGTATTCTTCGGCTTCTCAGCCGCGCAGCATTTATGGGTCTTTTTCCTCGTCAATACGCTAAATGGGCTATGCCGTGCAGTATTCGAACCGACCTCGCGGGCTTTACTCTCGGATATTACACCTCCGGATCACAAGCTGCTGGTCTTCAATCTGCGGTATGCAGCGGTGAATCTGGGTGTAGTCTTCGGGCCGATCATTGGCCTGCAGCTGGGCTCAGCTAAATCCACATTTCCGTTCATGATCGCCGGGATCGTCTATATCGCCTATGGACTTGTACTGTTTCTGCAATTCTCTGTACACCGTGCCAGCCTGCCAGTTCATGGCGAAGCACGGACACCTAAGCTGCTAGAAGCGTTGTCTACCACCGGAAGGGATAAGGTCTTCCTGCCCGTTCTGCTCGGTACGATCTTCTGCGTGCTGGGATATGGGCACTTTAGTTCAACACTGGCGCAATATCTGGCGAACAACCCCCATTTCAGTAATGGCAAACAGCTCTTCTCCTACATGCTCTCTCTGAATGCGATAACGGTACTGATTGTGCAGTATCCGATCGTCCGCACAGCCAGCAAATTCCCACCGGTCATTCCTCTGATCCTGGGTAATAGCTGCGTTGCTCTCAGTCTGCTGCTGTTTGGCATGCCTGGCGGAGTCGCGCTGATTATGTTCAGTGTCGTGCTGTTCACAGTCGGGGAAGTCCTGCTCTTTACGATGATGGATATGCTGATTGACCGGATTGCCCGTCCGGAGTGGAAAGGTACTTATTTCGGAACGATCGGCTTCAATAATCTTGGCAATGTGATAGCACCTATTCTGGGAGGCCTGCTGCTCGATCAATTCGGTACGGCGAATGGTCCGGCCGTATTCGTGCCGCTCGCTTTGACTACCGCGCTGGGTCTTCCTTTCCTGATTACGGCGCACAAAAGACTCCGGAGCAGAGAGCTTGCCGAAGCTGCAAATAAGGCTAACATAAGTGCCTAAGACATCAATAATCCCCAGACTCGGCTGAGAAGCTTAGGTCTGGGGATTATTTTGCCTACCTTGCTCTATAACAATAACACGCTGCCATAAATTCACTCTCGAGCTATTGCTTAACAACCTCTTATCGTTGATTAGTTAACATAATATTAATTATGTTAAATAATTTCAATAATATCAATCTTAACAATACATTTTTTTCCATATACTCACCTGACTGCTAATGTACTCCCGAAGCTCTGCCGGTTCCCTAATTTCAGCTTGGGCGAGCAAAAGCAGCACCTTCTCACACGCAGTCTCATAGTCGTACATATTCGCAGTGATGATCTGGAATTCACCCTCTGATTCCGTGTTCATAACTTCTAACCTCTTACTGATCCCCTGATTATGCACAGGCGTGCGGATGACTACGGGGTAGATTTCCCGTGCTTTACTGGCATTAATGAAGGCAAGCTCTCCTTCCTTCCAGTATTCCTGCAGGGAGAAGTGTTCAGGAATAGTATAGGTCCCCTCTATTAACGACACCGCGGCAAACCGCTCGCATTTAAACGTACGAATAGCCTCTGCCCCCTCGCAAAAAGCGGCCAGATACCAATCGCCCTGCTTGACAACAAGTCCATAGGGATGCAGCTTCCGGCAGGAGAGCTCTCCATTCACTTTGCGGTACTTCGTCTCAATCCGTCTGCCTCGCCACACCGCAGTGCGCAGCGTCTCCAGATATGGCACTGCCGCCCGATCACTCCACCACGGTGTATCATCGAACAAAAAACGGCTCTGCGCAGTACGGATATCCTCCTGATAAGGAGCGGGCAAGCTTGCTTCGAGCTTCAGCAGAGCATTTTGGAGCAGAAGACCGGTCTCACCCGAACCGCCTGCAGGTATCCCCATCCCTGTCAAAAACAGCTGAACCACCTCTTCGCCATGCAGCCGCCGCAGATTCACCGTATAGCCCTCCATCAATGAAATTCCGCCGTTCGGCCCGGTTGTTGTAACGAGAGGTATGCCCGATTCAGCCAGGACATCAATATCTCTGTATATGGAGCGGACGGACGTTTCGAGGGCCTCTGCCAGAGCAGCTGCCTTCATCCTGCCCCTGGATTCAACCAATAAAAGAATTGCAATCAATCGGTGCAGCCGCATCCTATCCCTCCAGTTTCTACATTTCAATGACGCATCGTTTCACAACTCTATTCTTGCCACTCTGTTGTCAACAATAGGACGTTATGATGAATGTATCAAATCTAAGGAGCTGCTGTAAATGAATATTGGCATATTGGGAACAGGTTTTGGAGCCTATCATGCATCGATCTTGAAGCAACTGGAGTCTACAGACCGTGTGGTCATCTTTGGACGTAATGAAGCCAAGCTACTGAAGCTGAAGGAAGAGCTTGGGGTAGAGATCACGTTGTCTATAGAAGATATATTGTCTGATCCCGGGTTGGATGTAATAGATATCTGTCTGCCTTCTGCGCTTCATAAGACTTATGCTGTGGAGGCGCTGAGACGCGGGAAGCATGTATTTTGCGAAACGCCGGTTGCCCTGGAGCCGGAAGATGCACGGGAGATGCTCTTGGCTGAGCAACAATACGGCCGGAGAATTCTAGTCAATCAATTCATCAAATTCGATTATGCTTATGAGTACTTATATAAGGCAGTTCAGGATCTTACATATGGAAAATTGCTGCAAGTCACCTTGCGCCGGGAAACGGCACCGCTATGGGGGGACCTGGGCCTCTCCAAGATCGCAGCTAATCTGATGATTCATGATCTGGATTTCATTGAATGGCTGCTGGATTCACCTGCACCTTCTGCGGTCTGGGGTGCCTCTGGAGCTAAAGACGGTCAAGCATTGGTGCATGCTTCCTTCCTTCAACCTGGGGTGAGCGCACAGCTGATTGTCTCTTCGCAGATGCCGGAGTCTTATCCTTTTACCGTCGGTTATGAAGCTTATTTCGATCAGGCGAAGCTGGTGTTCCACGAGATCGGTTATGCGAACGGGGATATAGAGGCCAGCTTAACCGCATATACGTCTATAGGCAAAGAGAGTATTCCGTTGACCCCTAACAATCCATATGAAAAAAGCTTACGCCATGCACTCCAATGTCTGCAGGACGGTACGGACTCCATCCTTTCTCTGCAGCATGCGCAGAAGTCCCTGGAAATGGCGTCCAAATTGACGGAAGTACTCCGTTAATTATTCGCGATAAATACTGTTGATTTCTGTAGCTAGTTGTGGTATTTCCATCCTTTTTCCGTCTGTTAATTGATAGATACATATTGAATTTGCAGACGAGTGTGGTAGCTAAGTGGAGTATTTGGCGAGGGCTTTCTATTATGAATTTTTCATATGTTGAAATAGTATAACACATGGGTGACGATCTGTTATTTTAGAGATACATACAGAATGTTAGTTAACATAATTATATTTATGTTACCCTAAGTGCAATATCTTCCCAAAATCAATGCAGCGGCAGCTCTTTGCACAGGATCAATCTCCTTAGCTGCCGCTCTTTTACAGAAACTGTACCATTCCAGCCCCACCGTTGGCTTCCAGTTAATCTAACTCACTGTCATTGCCCGCGCGAATCCTTCGAGCTTATTCATCGATAATCCTGCTCCAGCTTCATTCCCTTTCCCCTTGACCATCCGCAGAACCCATTTGTCCAGTGCTGAAATTTTCTCCGGATAAATCTCATCGCCCAGGATTTCCTTGGCAAGTGCCTTCTTGTATAAAACCTCAGGATAGGCTTGCTGAAGCTCCTGCTCCGCTTTCTCCCCCGTCACACCTGCACAGATGAATAACCCGAGCCGCTTACCCGACAGCTCCTGCAAGTTTTTGGAAGTGAATGCCGCCATTTCTTTACGGATTTTACCGTAGTAGATGGAGCCGCCCAGAATCACCGTGTCATAGGCAGCCAGCGCCGGCACTTTGGCATATTTTAGATTCACAGCCTCAGCCTCTCCAAGCCTCGATTTCAACAGAAATGCCGCTTTCTCGGTACATCCATACTTGCCTGCATATAAAATCAGTGTTCTATTACTCATATTATCCGCCGCCCCTTATCTATGGTGAATAGGTTATAAGACTATCCCGGTTCCTGTACATTGCTCAATATAAGGTATAAACAAACAATAGCACCTACATTAAACGCAGGGAACGCTACCAGCTCTACTGTAGATACACTTACTCCCGCCCTCAGCATCCCAATGATCATGGCTGTAATCGAGGTTAGCAGGGCTGCGGCTTTTACTATGACTACAGAAGCAAGCAAATAACCATAAGGCCGTCTGCGAATGAGCAGTACCCCGGTAATTGAAGATAGCGGAATAACAATGGCTAAATCGAGTGCCTGAATCACCAATGTGCTGTAATGCTCCAATCCTTCAGGTGCTGTCCCTTGGCGATAAGAATCCGCGAGCCTGCCCAGCCATAACAACATGATCATTGTTGAGGTGAAAAGCAGGAATAACCCTATGCTTTGTGCCGGTAAACTTGGTCTAAAAAATCGTTCTACCTTCTCCTTCTCTAATGACAGCAGAGTCAGAATACATGCAAATAAGCTGGATGAGAACAATATTACATAGATTAGAAACAGGTTATTGTACATAGACAGGAAGCTGTAAGACGCATAAGTATACGTAAAATATCCCAAGGCTCCAGCTAGCAGCAGCCGCCCTCTGACCCGCCCTCTGAAGCTCATAACCAGTGAAACGAGCAGCAAGGGAACCCCCAGTATCAGTGTAACTCCATCCTGGGCTTTGGCCTGGGCGACGACGGAAATTGAATCGTATTTATAGATCCCGCTACCATATAATTCGACCTTCTCCCCCCGGATTGAGGTAAAGGATTCAGAACCCGGCCCGTGACCTGACAGCAATCCGTACCCCGACGCGACAATCGCAAGGATAATAATTAAACCTGTTAAAATGCCAACTGATCGTCTATACCCCATCGCCTTCTACCCCTTATCCGAATAGTCGTAAAAACTTATTCCCGACTCCCTGCAATAAGCAGCATTGCCTCGACATGCCGGGTAATCAGCGCTTCCTTCTGCTCCTCGGGCAGATTCTTCTCGACGCTCAGCCTCATGATCAGTCCAAATGCCGCACTCCAAATCACTTGGGCAGTAAGTTCAATTTCCTCCTCTTTGCGGGCGGCCATCCCTTTGAATTGACGTAGAGCCCTGCAGAGCATGCTGATTGCATTACGCTCCAGTGCAGCCCCTTTATGCAGTACTGCAGTATGGTTAAGTACAGCAGGCGAATCATTTAGCATCATATTCCGGTACTGCGATCCTTCCGCGATGGTCATCCGGATAAACTGTGACAGCGACTGGCTTAAGTTATCCTCAGCTGATACTTCACTCTGCGCAGTGTCTGATCCGGCTGCTAGTCCGCCCATCAACTCCCTGTACCCCTGCTGAAGAAGCTGCTCCACTATATCCTCTTTTCCTTGAAAATAGTGATAAATGATCCCGGCGGAATACTCCATCCGTTCAGCGATCTTTCGGATAGACAGCTGCCCAATCCCCTTCTCGGCCACTAATTCACCAGCCGTTGTCAGAATCAAATTACGCATCGCTTTCCGTTCCTGCTCTTGTCTCTCTTCTTTACTCATGATTGTAAGACTCCTTTAACAAGGCGTTATTAAATTTAACACTGCAATGTTTTTTAACACTGTTCAATACAGATTATATGCACCGGGATACCTTAAATGATGTGATTATTTTTACATTTTGAGAAATTCCCCAATTACACGAGCAGAAAAAGCCTGGGACAGCCCCCAGAGGGCATCCCAAGCTTTTTTTTAAGTTCTCTTTTAAGTTCTCCTTTAAGTTCTCTTTTCACTTCAACCCCGCTTTTGCAGATCAAACTCAGATTTTAGTTAACATAATCATTATTATGTTAACTAACCGTTGCCGTCTTGCGTTTTTTCTCCCGGAAGATCCATTTAAACAACGGCGGAACCGCAAAAAAGATGAAAAACGTCCGGAATAACTGATAGCCCGCCACCGTTGGCAAATCCGCCCCTACCTCATGCGCGATCAGACTCATCTGATCCATCCCTCCGGGAGCAAGACTGAGAAGCGCAGTTGCTGATGATACCGGATCCAGGTAAGCGAACAGCAGACTCAGGCCATACGCCCCTGCTATCAGCACTGCCCCGCTGCTTACAGCCAGCGATAGTGTCAGCAGTTTATTGTTCAGCTTACGCGGATCGAGCAGCAGTCCGACATATACGCCAATCATCAGCTGCGCGGCATTGATCAGAATATCCGGAAGTGCGGGCCCCTGAAGACCGCTGATCTGCAGAATAGCTGTAATAATAGCCGGACCGAGGAGATACGCGGTGGGAAATTTAATCTTTTGGCCTACAATTCCGCATACCGTACAAGCGACGCCAAAATAAAAGATATTCGGGAATAGCTCTCCCCAACCGGCCGCAGATTCAACCAGAAGAGTTGTATTCTCTCCCCCGCCAGCGTAGCTGGCAAACAGCGGACTGTAGATCAGCAGCGGCACACAGATAATAATCATCATCAGCCGGACCACCTGAATGACGGTTACAACCGTAAGATTGATATCCTCAGACTCTTCGGCTAGCACTAGCATCTGGGTTAAGCCGCCAGGGATGCTTCCAAGCAGAATAGTCTTGTAGTTGGTCCCCGACACCTTAGATACAATGACCGCAATTCCGGCGCAGAACAGCAGCAGAAGCGTAGTCATAAGCAGCATGGAGGGCAACTGATAAGCTATTTGATTCAGTGCAGAACCGGTCAACGAGAGACCAATCGTATAGCCGACGATAATCATCCCGGTATTCCGTATTTGTCCGGGCCAGATATATACTTGCTTACGCAGATTGGAACCGGTCAGCACAGCGATCATAGGGCCGAGCAGCCAAGGCAGCGGGAGATGCAGCAGCACAAAGATCCCCCCGCCAGCCAACGCCGTAATTAGGGTAAATAGGACATATAGGGACTTACGCCGAGTCACAGATAGGGTTGACATTGATATTCCCCTTTTCCAGCCCATTCAGCTTGGTTCATATTGGAGAGTATATACACCACGTTGTCTGGCAAGAGTCTCGCTGGTAACGACCAGTTCTTCTACTACGTTAACAGGCTGCCCTGCAGCCTGCAAGAACTTATCTGCTTTGGCAAAAAACAACCGGCCAAGCAACCCCAGCGCTTTGGTGCTGTAATGCATAGGTATGGCAACCGCCGGCTGCAATTGCTTCATTACGGCTGCCGCACCCGTACCATCAAGCGTTGCTTTTCCGCCGACAGGGATCATAAGTACATCAACCCTGCCAATCTGCTCCAACTGCTGGACATTCAAAGCATGGCCGAGATCACCGGCGTGGCAAATCCGGAGTCCGTCTACCGTGAACACGAAGATGATATTATTGCCCCTTTTTGCCCCTTCCACATTATCGTGATACGTGGCTACCCCTTGAATCTCCACTCCCCGTACACTGAAATGCCCGGGCTGGTTAATCAGTTCATAGGGACCTTCAGCCACTTGAATCTGACTGTGGTCCTTATGATCATGGGTAACGGCTACAATATCCGCCTTAACTTTAGGCATCCGGTAACCAAGGAATTTCCCGTAGGGATCAATCAGAATTACCGTCCCCTGCTGTGATATGAGCTGAAATGCGGAGTGTCCAAACCAGTGAATTTTCATTATTTTCTCTCCTCCAAAATAAAATGATCAGGTTGTTAAATGTGCATTTATCAGCACACTTTATTACAAAAAAAACCAGCTGTTGAAACTGGCTTCCCGGACCTCTCACGTCACTCCACTAAGTCAGCAACCGTATAGGATTTCAGCACATGCTCCACTTGATAACGGATATCCGTCATAATCTGATCGAACGACAGGCGGACCTTCTGTCCAAACAAATGATTGCCGGTAGTATCCAGCATACCGTCCAGCATAGGCACATCATCATGCATGGACAAATATACTTCTGCCAGAGTAATCTCTCCGGGTGGTTTAGCCAGTGTATAACCGCCACCCCGCCCTTGGCGTACTTCGATATAACCGGCTTCTGTAAGCCGGGACAGAATTTTACGCAGTGCAGTCGGCTCGCAGCGGATCTGTTCTGCAATCTCCACACTCGAGTACTGTCCTGCTGTTGAAGCCAGCACGACTAACGCCTGCAATCCATAACCAAATCGTTTGATCTCTGCCATAGGAAGTATTGACTCCTCTTTGCGGTTTTAATGTGCAAATTATAGCACACTTATTATCTGCGTACAATCTTCTTCTCACATCTAATCAATGTTGGCAATCTTCCACTCGCCCTGTTTGTTCTTGAGCAGGGAGATCTCATTCCCTCCGCCAATAATGTAGCCCTCTGAGTTCATCCGCGTATACCTGACCCAGAAGCCGGCCCGCTTGGTTCCTTCAATCGGGATGCCTGTCAGTGTTAATTCATAGAACCGGTAGACATTCTTATTATCCAGGAAAAACTGCAGAGCTTCATTCAGCTGCGGGGAGAACATAGTAGCCGCGAACTTCTCCTTGTCCCCTGCCGACCAGGCTTCAAGACAGTCCATTGTTTCCTGCAGCGCTTGCTTATTCCCGGGATCAATTCCAACATCTGGCGCTGTTAAGAACACACCTGGAGTGAGGGGCGGTTGTTTCTCCATATATTCTACATCTCTAAGCATAGCAATGAACACGGGAAGCAGCGCTGCGCGTTGTTCAGCCTGCAGATGAAGTTCTGCTCTGTAAGCCTGCTCCTTGGCTGTAAATTCGAATGCTTCAGCCGTCTGGTCTCCTTCTACCTTGCTTCCGAGGTATTCCTTATATTTCAGCAGCTCACGATCATTGCCTGGCTCAAATTCTCCATCACCAGCTGCCGCATCCCCTGCAACAGGTTTCATCAAAGTAATATAATTCTGTTTATCCGGTGTGCCCCAGGCAGACCTTCTACCCTGTTCAAACCGCACCATCGTTTCGGGCATGAACAGCCCCAATGGTAAGGTCTGATCTGCGGAAAACGCAGCTTGGACAATCTCACCCTTAATTTCATATCCTCTGCCGCTTTCATTATAATCCGGTACTGCCGGAATCAGAGCCACTGACTTGACCCCAGGGGGTTCAGTCTTGATTACTGCTGGCGTAGCAGGTGCTGGGGAAGGAGTAACGGATACTGCGGCTGTTGCAGCTGTCGTTGCGGACGGCTGTGCCATCCCCCCGGCACCGGACGAATGAATCTCTGCCCCGTTGTCGCAGCCTGAGCTGAACGCTAATACAATTGTAATGCAGCCCGCTCCGAATACACTCTTACGCATGGACATTTGTGATCACCTCAGTTACCAGACGCTGGAAGCTCCTTAAAGTTGCGTGCCATTCTGGGAATTGTATGTGATGAACCGGTGAATTCATGTTCAGGCATTCCACATTTATTTATTAATTCGATTAGTGTTTAATGTGCTGAAGTATTGGCTGGGATTGCCTTGCCGGGAGTTGAACCTCTCCTGGAACTCCCCTCCTGTATACGACCCGATCACCCGGTGCCAGAAGTTACGCGCAGGCGTATTCGCACGGATCTGCGAGACCTTCCAGTCGCCTGGGAACATATCGAACAGCCGGTGTGCAGCCCAGGTTCCTACGCCGCTGCGGCGGTATTTCTGCATCACAAAAAACTCCGTCATATAGAACTGTCCCTCCGGATCACGCAGTAGCCGGTCTACAAGAGCAAAGCCGGCGATATTGCCGTCTACCGTGAATAAGTAGGCAAACTTGTTTAGACCGCTGTTCCAGTAGGCCTCCAGCCCGGGATAGGACGGAAACAATCCGTCACGGTCCACCTGCAGCTCCAGGTACCGCGTAAAATCATACAAATAGAACTGCATTAATCTGCTTATAATCTGCTTCTGCTCTTTAGGAACCAGCTCGATTCCAAGTTCCATCAGGTTCACCTCTGCCGTTTTCGTTTACTTCACATCATATAACTTTGTCAGATCAGGAGCAAGGGCACTACCTCTCCCGGATACAGATTCAAGCCATAAAATGCTAAAACATGTTAAGATAGAATGACAGCCCTATCGGGCTTCCGGCAAACTAAAAAGAAGGTGATTCCTATCAGTATTCAAAAAACCACCGACCGGAAAAACCTCGACCAGCGTCTGCCGCAGATGCCCTGGTTCGTGCAGCAGTTCATCGATTATAAGCGTCCGGATCTGTCCCCCTCCACGCTGTTAGAGTATATCCGGGATTATGAATCCTTTTTCGGCTGGCTGCGCGGTGAAGGTCTATCCGCAGCTGCGAGCAATACTGAAATTACGCTGCTCGATCTGGAGACCCTGCATATGGACAGCATTGTCGGTTACCGCCTGCATCTGACAACCCGGGCTGAGAGTGCGAATACACGCGTTACCGTGTCCCGTAAGCTGTCTGCACTTCGCTCCCTCTTCCACTACTTAAGCCAGATTGCGGAGGATGAGAACTTTTATCCGCTGCTTAAGCGTAATATTATGGCCAAGGTGGAGATCAAACGGATTCACAAACCGAAGGATACGGCTGCCAAGCTAAAGGGCAAAATTCTGGAGGATGAGGAGCTGCTGGAATTTGTAGGCTACATCTACGAGGGTTATGGCAAAGATGTAGAAGCCAACAAGCAGGCTTATTATTCTTTTCAGCTGAACCGTGAGCGGGATGCCTGTATTGCCAGTCTGATTCTGAACTCCGGCTTGCGCGTATCCGAGGTGGTCAATCTTAATGTGGATGATCTGGATGTGAACAACAAGCTGCTCTATGTCTTCCGCAAGGGTCATAATGACGAAACCTTCAAGACACCGGTCTATTTCCGCGAGCAGGCCAAGGACGATCTCAGCTTGTACCTCAGCCTCCGCCAGTCCAGATACAAGACTCCGAAACGGGAAAAGGCGCTCTTCATCACCCTGCCAAATGGCAGCACTGAGGGCAAACGGATGACCAAGCGGGCGATTCAAGAGATGATTATCAAATACGCCAAGCGGTTCGGCAAACCTTATCTGACTGTACACAAGCTGCGGCACTCCTTCGCAACCGACTATTATCTGCAAAATGATATCTACAGAACGAAGGAACAGCTCGGACATGCTTCAACTGAAACCACCGAAATCTATGCCCATCTCACGGACAAAACGATGTCAGAAGCTATTGAACGCCGTCTGGAGAGTGAATCCTCCCAATAGTCTGACATTTGCGAAAGGCTACGGGCCGAGTCTCATTATTGATGTGGAGGTATTATTCCTTTGATAGAAAATTATTTGAATTGGACTGAAACTCAGGACACTGGACTGCTTGAACTGCATTCTGACTGCCTGAACTGCTTTGGCCTGTGCTGCGCGGCGCTTCCTTTTGCCGCTTCCTCCGACTTCGCAATAGATAAGAATGCCGGACAGCCCTGCCCCAATCTGCGGGAGGACTTCCGCTGCGGAATTCACACGGAACTGCGGGAGAAAGGCTTCCGTGGCTGCACAGTGTATGACTGCTTCGGAGCCGGGCAGAAGGTCTCCAATCTGACCTATGGAAGCCGTGACTGGCGGCAGGCCCCTGAAACCGCCGGGCAGATGTTCGAGGTCTTCCTGGTGATGCGCCAGCTTCACGAGCTGCTGTGGTATCTGCGTGAAGCGTTGGCATTCCAAGGCGCTGATATTCTGCATGATTCTCTCATGCTGATGATGGAGCAGACCCTGAATCTGACCATACTAAGTCCTGCGGAACTCCTGAAGCTCGATGTGCACGTTCATCGTGCTGAAGTCAATGAACTGCTGCTGCGTGCCAGTGAATTGGCACGCAATACCGCGCGGACGCAGCTGGAACCAGCTCCCAAGCGGCAGAAAAACTACGGCCGCGGGGCTGATCTGATCGGCGCCAAGCTGCGTAAGGCCGATCTCCGCTGTGTCAGCTTACGCGGCGCTTATCTGATCGCCGCTGACCTCAGCGGTGCGGATCTGCGGCATGCTGACCTGATCGGCGCTGATCTCCGCGACACGAATCTGAGCGGCGCCGATCTGCGGGATAGCCTCTTCCTTACCCAAGCGCAGCTGCAGGCTGCTAAGGGAGATTCGGCTACCAAGCTGCCGGGATCGCTTACGCATCCTGAGCACTGGTCAGCGGACAAAGGGTGAGACTAAGTTAGGCTGCTCTGCTGTTTTATATAGCAACAGGTGGCTAGTTACTGGCTTATTTGTGTGTTGATTGTGGTTATCAGACTGTCTGTTCCATATCTTCGGATACAAGCACATTTGTACACCTGATTCTCCTTTTTTCAGCCGCATGCGAATGATCATGGGTATCCATATGCCTGATTCGGGCTCTACTCAACAAAGCAGCGGGTTGAAGCGTACTTCTGCTTCTGAGCTTAGATTATCAAGAAACCCGGATCGTAGTTGATCCGGGTTTCTTTTTGATATTCATTAAGTATTCTGAGAACTTAGGGCTTTCCCTTGTAACCCGTCTTTCGGTAGGCGCATTATGAAAATAGGAGCACGATGGGATGATCCTGCTGGCAGGTTGCTCTACGATTTTTGATTTTCTATTGTGAATTTTTCATATGATGTAATATTATAATTAGCCCCGTTGCTGCCCATAGCAGAATTGAAAATAATCACATCAATTATTGCCTTCATCACAGTAAATATTCGATCTTTTGAGATGTTGGGGCAAGATTTTACGTTTTCAACCCGCAGCGTGTGAGGAACTGATTACTTTGCCAAATCCTGCACAGAATACAACAATTACCATATGATTCCGGCTATTATCGAGAATTGTTGTACAAAAGGCATCATTTCTCCTCCCCCAAGCCGTTGAGCGAAACAATCGTTGTATTTCATACAACAATCTGTCCGAACACTCCTATATCTTAGAGGCCGAGCTGCATTACGTACAACATTTAAACCGCTTCGATATGAAACTTAAGCAAACTTTAGCATCTCAGGTCCCCATAAGTCACTTCTCTATTTTGAATTTTTCATATGGTGAAAATATTAAATAATGTTCACCCCAGTATTCCCATTACATTTTCTTACAAAATGACATGCTCAGCATGGTCATACGCTTGTCCACACTGGTGAGCGCCCATCTATGAGGTTTCGCCCAGATTCCCGTTCAGGTTAAAGTCGGGGTTCGCGCGTCCGGTCCGGGTTCGCGCCCGGGCTCTACTTGCTCTATTTGCATCTGTACAGTTTCTAAGCCTTTCCGTTCAAAGCTAATACGTGCTTCGTTAGTTCCCATCTCCCCCACTATTTACCCCCGGGTCTCCCCCGGCAGCTTAAGCACGGTTACTTTGTCCCCGCAAGTCATCTGCCCGCTATCCGGCGGAATGACGATGAGGCAATCGCTGTCTTTGATCGTAACCATCACGGAGGATTCGTCTACGCCGGCAGGATAAGCATAGAGAATGCCCTCCCGGATCTCCAGCCGGGCCCGGACATACCGGGTGAAGGAGTTTACCCGCTTATAATCCACGCCTAGCACTGCAGTCCATTCCGGCAAAAAAGGCTGCGCCGCCCCTTGCATCAGCCCGATGACAGGCCGGGCGAACAGCTGAAACCCTACAAAGCAGGCTCCCGGGTTGCCTGATAAGGCCAGCAGAAGGGTCCCACCACGTACTGCTGCGGTTGTAACGCTGCCCGGTCGCATAGTTACTTTGTTAAACAGCATTTCGCCGCTTTGCTCGCGGATCAGATCACCCATAATGTCATAATCCCCTACGGACACACCGCCCGTAGTAATTACAAGATCATAGCTTTCCAGAGCCATCTGCACCTTACTCCGGGCAAGCTCCAGATCATCAACAATCGCACCCAGCATTACGGGTTCGCCGCCTGCTTCCCGTACAAGCGCCTCCAGCATAGGAGAGTTGCTGTTGCGGATTTTACCCGGAGCCAGCGGCTCGTCCACCTCAAGCAGTTCAGTCCCGGTGGCGAAGATTGCTACCTTAGGTCGGCGATGCACGGGAACATTCGCGACACCCAGCGCAGCCAGTGCAGCGATAGCACCCGCATCGATTATTTGCCCTTCAGGCAGCACCAGTTCTCCTGTCTCCAGCTCCAGGCCGCGCGGAGTAATATGAAGCCCCGCCGCTTGCGGCTTGCGAATGCCCACATAAGTAACACCACCATCCATCCGGCTCTCTGTGGCCTCCAACATAATTACAGTATCCGCGCCATCCGGAACCTGCGCCCCGGTCATGATCCGCGCAGCAGTCCCCGTCGTAATCTCTCTTGACGCTACTGCGCCACAGGGAATAACATCGACCACCTCAAGCCACACCACGCTGTTATCGCCAGCCGATGCTGTATCTGCTGCGATAACAGCATAGCCGTCCATACTTGAGCGGTCAAATGCCGGAAAACGATGCGGTGCATGAACGGACTGGGCCAGATAGCGCCCGCAGCTTTGATTCAAAGGAACCTCTTCATCGTTAAGGGGGAATGCATATGCTGTCAGCCGGACCTGAGCCTCTGTCACCTGAAGCGCTGAGCGCTGAAATTTATCATTGGTATATTCCTTGTTATTGTTCTCTGGGTTAGCCATGGAAGTAGTCCATCCTCCTTGTTAAGTTGGCAGTTTCCTGCATCTGCTGAGCTACGCCCATTTTAACATGCGGCACTACAAAGGGAAATTTAGCTTCGGGTTGGCTCACAGACAAAAAGGGATGCACACGGCCTGCAACAGGCGGTGGCATCCCTTGATTTCTAGCAGACTGATCTCCTCTGCTCCATGTAAACCTTAAGACGCACGAATCACTCTGACATCAGCCGGAATGACAGTTTCACCTTCATAGAGCATGAACCGGCCATTCTGCCATTCCACGCGTAGCAGCCGCGAATCATCCGACTGGTACTGCCAGACGTGCTGTTCTCCGCCATTCATGTAAGGAGTCTGACCTGTAACTGCTGCATACCCCTCGTATTCTTCCTCCAGATAAAAGGTACAGTCATCCAGCTCCAGGGTAGCCGGCACCTCGGAAGGGCTATCCAGACGCCCGTCGATCGGATGATACAATCTGTATTGCAGCTGCTCCCGTTCTTCAATATACAGGTAGGAAATCTGGCTTCCGTCACGAAGCGTCAATACAGCAGCATTGCGGCCGCTGGTCTTCGTCCGGCCCGTTACTTCGTAAGTTACCAGGGATACTTCACAAATATCTCCGGGAGACAGGTCGAGCATGCTTTTGGGCGCCGCAGGCGCCTCCGGCTTCGAGAACATATTACCGATTCTTTTCCATAAACCCAAAGCCATCAATCCTCCTAAAAGTTTTGTCAGCACACACTACATCGATTTCTCTCCGCAAAACTCGTTTCGAAAGCATCCGCTTAAGTTCTGTCAGAGTAAGTATGTTTATCCACGAATAAATGCAGCAATAATTAGAGCCCCGATTACATGCAATGAGCCTGCAAGCAGACCGTAGCCGACTTTGCCCAGCTGAGTGCCATGATCGAGATCAAGCTTGCCTACCCTGCCCAGCAGCAGCTCGGCTGATTTTTCCAGAACGAACAACAGTACAAAAGATACAATAGAGACAACCATCGCTTCCCCGAGCCGGCTTGCTGCAGCAATGGACGACGATAAGATATAGCCTTGAGCCCCCAGCTTCATTATGAAGCGCGTTGTGACTGCCATATTGCCTGCCTTGAGCTCTTCCAAATCATCATAACGGGTAAACAGCGAATCCACAAACATCAGCACACACAGCAGCACTGCGCCGCTGACCGTCCACACTACCATGGACACCAGGGAATGGAAATCCATTGCTTTAGCCCCCGCTTATTCAGATTACCTTCCAGGTAAGACAACAGGTAAGACAAAGATAAGGCGAAGGAGAAACCGCTAGTTCTGTCTCCCCTTCGCCTGTGGACAACCGCCTGAACTCCGGCTTATGCCTATATGTTATTGTTTGTCGTACTGCTTCATCAGTGCAGCCAGCTCATCCTCAACCGCCTGGTCTTTACCCAGCTTCTCGAATTCATCATCCAGCGATTTGTTGCCGGAGCTCATCTCGTTGCTAGCTTCTGCCTGTGCTTCTGCCTGAAGCATTTTGTCTTCCATCCGTTTGAGACCTGCGGAAGCCGAATCGGAGCTGAACCCGCTCATAGCTTTGTTGATTTCAGTCTGGGCCTTCGCTGCGTTGTAACGGGCAACAAGTGTCTCACGTTTGTTCTTCATCTGCGTAAGCTGTTTGCGCATTTCTTCTAGCTTGCCGCGGAGATTGTCCGCTGAAGCCTTGTTCTGGTCGAAGCTGGTCTTGTACTCTACGAGCTTAGCTTCAGCCGATTTCTTCTCTTCCAGTGCACGGCGGGCCAGATCGGCATTACCGGCTTGAGCGGCAGCGTGTGCCTGCTGGTTACGCTTGTTCACCAGAGCTTCCTGCTCTTCATACAATTGCTTGAATTTCTTCTCAATGGCAATCTGGGCAGCTACCGCTTTCTCGGCATCTTCCAGATCCTCGGTCATATCACGAATGTATTGGTCGGTCATTTTGACCGGGTCTTCCGCTTTATCAATAATCGCATTCACATTGGACATGGTCAGATCACGCAATCTTTTAAATATAGACATGGTTCATTCCTCCAAAATAAAAGTTAGTTGCTCATTTGGTATCTTTTACGCAGGGAGTGCCACTATCGTTTCAAAATTGTTAAATCTTTTGCAATAAATATTGGTCCACTTTGGAATTCACAATATTTACGACTTCCATAATGCCATCTTTAGTCAGATTGTCATAATGAATCCCCATCACAACCGTGACTGTCCGGTTCAGTGAAGCTGCTGTCTGGAGTGCAATGGATTCGCTGATCGTATGCTCCTTATGATGCGGTACCGCCGAAGTCATGACCCTGGCAGTGTCACCGTCCATATAAGCGGTGCTTGCCGAACCGATATGACGGACACCTCCGGTAATCAGCAGCAGCAGGTCACGGCCAACCGTGATTTCAGACAGCTCAATGTCATCAGGATGCAGCTGATCGGATATCATAACAGAATTCCCCCTACCCATTATATTAACCATGGCAAGTGAAGATCTCTCAGGCTGTGCAAAAAAGTTATACTAAATCGCAGGCTCAGCCTTCCAGCTATACAATACCGCGGATTTCATCCAGCGAGCTGATATTCTCTTCAGCCATAAACTGCTGCAGTTCTTCGACAAGCGTACTGCCGGCCCGTAAATTCATGAAGTTGTACGTTCCCACTTGAATGACGGCTGCACCGGCCATAATGAATTCTATAATATCGGTAGCTGAGGTGATGCCGCCCATCCCGATAACCGGAATGGATACACGTTTGGATACCTGATGCACCATCCGTAAGGCTACAGGCTTAATCGCAGGTCCCGATAGTCCGGCATACTGATTATGAAATACACTGCGGCGGCGGCGCACATCAATCTTCATTCCTGAGATCGTATTGATCAGCGAGACAGCATCCGCCCCCTCAGCCTCACACATCTCAGCCATCTCTGCGATATCCTCGGCGTTCGGCGACAGCTTCACGGCCAGCGGGAGACGGGTTGCTGCTCTAACTGCCCGGACGACCTCAAGCGCTGCCGGAGTCTTCACGCCAAAGGCGATGCCGCCTTCCTTCACATTCGGACAAGAGATATTCAGCTCGATCATATCCACTGCCGGTTTGCCTATAAGCAGACGGGCATCCGCATCGCGCTGGATCAGCTGGGCACCGAGCACGTAATCAGCCAGTGTGTTGCCGCCCAGATTCACGATACGCGCCGTGTCCAGTGTCTCCCAGTATGGAAGCTCCTTGGCCAGGAACGCTTCCACTCCGGGATTCTCAAGTCCTACACTGTTCAGCATACCCGAAGCAGTCTCATACACGCGTACACCGGGATTTCCCGCTTTGGCATGGAGTGTGAGCCCTTTGCCGGAGATGCCGCCAAGCAGGGACACGTCATAGAGCTTCCCGTATTCACGGCCGAAGCCAAACGTGCCTGAAGCCATAACAATTGGATTCTTGAAATGAACACCGGCAATAGTAGCAGTTGTATTAATCATGGAACAGCACCTCCCCAGCCAGGAAGACAGGTCCGTCCGCGCAGGCCTTCCGTTGTCCATCCTTGCAGGATACACTGCAGACGAGACAGGCACCGATGCCGCAGGCCATGCGGTTCTCCAGCGACAGATACACGTCAGGGCGCTTGCCGGCTGTTTCGGCAGCTATACCCTTGAGCTGTGCCGCCTTCAGCATGGGATGCGGACCGCAGACAAATATATGATCATAATCCGTGAAATCCACGCTGTCCAGAATGTGGCCGCCCACATCGACAGTCAGCTCGGCAGCAAGCGGACGGAAGGCTTCGGTACGAAAAGATTCCCGGCTGAAGCCGAGGTAGATGTCACTCTCCGGAAGCTCCTGGGCGCAGTAATAGAGCGGAGCAATTCCGATGCCCCCGCCTACTAACGCGACCTTGCCTTCCACATGCGGGAAGCCGGTGCCGAATGGCCCTTCGAGTTCAAGCTTGTCGCCCGGCTTCAGTCCGGCAAGAATCTCCGTGCCTTCCCCTACTACGTGATACAAAAAATCAACACCGCTGTCATTCACCTGATGTATGCTAAGCGGTCTGGACAGCAGCGGATAGGCTCCCCATGCCCGCAGCATGTAGAATTGACCCATCGCACCGCCGTTACCTCCTTCAACCACCAGGTGGTATACTCCGTCTCCCAGCCGCTCGTTACTAATCACCGTCGCCACGTTATCAAGCTCCTTCAAATTTAATCTTATTAACCATGCCTTAGAAGGAGCTTAAAATCTGTGACATAGTTCACAATCACAGCCTTCTATTTCTTGTTCCAAATCCCGCGCATATAAGGTTTAGGCAAATTGGCCTGATGTACCCCTCCGAGCGTCTCTTCCGCATGCAAAGCCCAGTACGGATCACTAAGCATCCCCCTGCCGACAGCCACAAGTTCTGCCCTCGCTTCAGTAATTACCGCCTGGGCCTCCCTGTAGGATTCAAGACGGCCTACAACTATTACCGGCACCTGCAGTCCGCTGCGTATGTACTCAGCAAGCTCCACCTGATAAGCCGGCCCTGCAGTAGGACCTCCATTTGAGCCGATCGGACCTTCCCCGCCAGATGATACATGGAACATGTCTACTCCTGCAGCTTTGTAGCGGCGGCAGAATTCCAGCGCGTAAGCTTCATTATATCCGCCTTCTACATATTCCTTGGCGGAAACTCTCATTAGAAGCGGCATTTCTGCCGGCAGCACATCACGCACCGCCTCCACTACCTGCACACCGAACAGCGCGGGATCGCTGCCGTACTCATCATCCCTGACATTGGATAGCGGGGAATGGAACTGGTGGATCAGGTACCCGTGGGCCCCATGCAGCTCAACGGTATCAAATCCGGCCTCAACAGCCCGGCGACCAGCTTCCCGGTATGCCATGATCATCTCTGTAATCCCGTCCCGGGTCAGCGCACGGGGCGTTTGAGAATGTGCATCAAAAGGGATCGCCGAAGGCGCAACCGGGGGATTGGCATCCACCGCCTTACGGCCGGCATGTCCGAGCTGAATGGCGATTTTGGCACCATGAGCATGAACAGCCTCTGTTATCCGCTTAAACCCCGCAATCTGCCCGTCTTCCCAGATCCCCGTATCCTGATTGGTAATCCGCCCGTCTGGATGAATTCCGCTCATCTCTACAATAATAAATCCGGTACCGCCGACAGCGCGGCTGACATAATGCACAAAGTGCCAGTCCGTAGGAATCCCATCCTGCTTCTCAACTGCGTATTGGCACATCGGCGGCATAACCACCCGGTTCTTCAAAGTGAGGGCCTTCAGTTCATAAGGTGTAAACAAATCTGTCATGCTTGTCTCCATCCTTCCCGTTTCTCTCATCATTTGGCGGACTTACCCCCGTATTCATTAAGTATACACGTATTTACGGACAGGTTAAATCTTTAGATGATTCACATACTGACAGCATAATTTCGCAAAGGCTGGGAATAACAACCCTTGTATTTCAAAATATCCAGCTGTGTGATCAGAGGAGGCATAACCCATGAAGTTGGCAAGAATCCGCCGCGTTTTGCTCCTTATATTCATAATAATAGTGATCCTGCCCAGCATCATCCCGATAGCTACGTCTGCTTCTGCATCGGCTCCAGCCTCCGCCCGGCCGAATGTCTCTATGGAAGAAGATCCTGCCGTTCCGGCCGGTTCCACCGCCTCCTCCCAGTCTTCAGCCCGGCGCCACAAAAGAAATAAAGGACTTTCTCTAAGCCAGCTGCTGCGCAAATATCCGGATACGATCAAGACCCAGGGTCCACGGCGCAAGATCATTGCCTTGACCTTTGACGATGTGCCTGATCCGCGCTTTACCCCGCAGCTGCTGGATGTTCTCCATAAATATAATGTCAAAGCCACCTTTTTCGTGGTCGGCAGCCGTGCCGAGAAACATCCCGGTCTGGTTGCGCGGATCATCCGGGAAGGCCATGCGATCGGCAACCACTCCTACAATCATCCTGAATTCGGCAAGCTGGGGATGAATGAATTCCGCACCCAGATTATCCGTACCGAGAATATTATACAGGCTCTTGCGGGTTATAAACCGCGGCTGATCCGTCCCCCGTACGGTGACATCAGTGAGCAGCAGCTGAAATGGGCCAGAGCCCACGGCTACAAGCTGGTGAACTGGAACGTCGACTCCCTGGACTGGAGAGGCTTATCCAAGACCCAGGTACGGAACAATATCCTCTCCAAGGCCGGAAAAGGTGCAATTATACTCCAGCACGGCGGCGGCGGCCGGGGCAGCAATCTGCAGGGTACCATACAGGCGCTTCCGGAAGTCATCAGCATTATGCGCAAACGCGGGTATAGCTTCGTGACTGTTCCGCAAATGTTTGAAGTCAGCAAAAGCAAATGAACCAGCTGATGCACCGGAGCCTGCATATCTATCAGAAACAGAGGGATCATTTATAGCTGAAGCCTTTATATATTAAAAAAGGAAACAAAACCCGTCCGTTCTCCGGCAGGTTTTGTTTCCTTTGGTAAATGGTGCAGCTATTCATTTATCGGGTTATTGAATAATATACAGCTGTACATATTGATAGCCGAAGTCGGCTACAAAGCTCTGGCTGCCGGGAATGAAGATATCAATCCGGTTGCCCTTGATCGCGCTCCCCATGTCAGTAGCGGTCGCCAGGAATGCCTGCTTCGGGAGACCCGGATGAGAATATCCGGTAACGAGAACCTTGGTACCCAGTGGAATGACACTAGGGTCAACTGCAATCGTTCCCAGCTTAAGCGCATTGCCGAAATAATCAACCGCTCCCCACTTTCCGTTCTCACTGGCAGCCGAGGAATAGGCCGAAGCCTTCACCTGAATGGATTTGGCATACGTAAAAGCTTTGCCCCAGGCTTGAACGGTGTTCGACGCAGGTTCAACACTTAGTAAGGACAAGTCTCCATTAGTTACAACCGAATCGGCTGCCGTTTCTGTTACTGCGACCATTTTAGCCTGAACGGTGCCCGGAATGGCCAGCTTAAGCCCCGGGTAGATGTTGCTCGCAGAAATTTGCGGATTGGCGTTCATCAGTTCTTCCATGCTGATGCCATAGTGATTGGATAGAGTATAATAGGTAGTAGCTTCTCCAGCGATATGTACGCTGTCAGCTTGAACAGGGGCGGCTTGGAGCAAGGTGCCGAGTCCCAGTACAGCAGCCAGGGCTGTGATGGCTCCGAACTTGATTTTCATTGAATAGCCTCCTTCATTAGTGGGCGTCCAGGATATAACGGATACGCTCCGCCAGTGACGCCAAGATAACGCTGGACCTATGTACTTTTTTGTTGCCAGGTCTCTGGAATTGCGGTGCTTTGTAAACTAACAGTTATGAATATATCACAATTTTGTAACCAGTGGCTATGTTTTTGTTACGTTTGGAAATATTTTGCCTATATACAGCGTTTTCATCGGGTTAATTATTACATATTCTTAATAATTAGTGTTGGAATTATCGTGATTTCAACAATTTTTTTTAAGTTTTCGCGAAAATTTTACACAGTTTTAACATTTCTCCCTTTGGCAAATAGTAGAATGATAGAATACGATAGATAATGTAGAGACTGAAGCATAACTTGGAGGGTCAATGAACGTGAATGCAGAAGAGAAAAAAAACAACCACACCAGTCCCGCAACAGCCTATCTGAACCGCGATTTGAGCTGGATTGAATTCAACCGCCGTGTCCTTGCAGAGGCACAGGATCCGGAGAACCCGCTTATGGAGCGGGCCAAATTCCTGGCGATTGTGTCCAGCAATCTGGATGAATTCATCAGTGTCCGGGTAGCGGGCATTCAGGATCAGATCCGGGCTGGTTATACCAAAAAGGATTTCACCGGCTACACCCCCTCCGGCCTGTACAAGCGTCTGATCAAACGGGTCACCAAAATCATCGCCGACCAATACCGTACATTCAAGGATATTTCCCGGAGTCTGCACAAGGAAGGGATCGTGTTCGTCGATTACAAGGACCTCACGCATGCCCAGGAGCAATCCATTGAGCAATATTACCGTGATATCATCTATCCAGTCTTAACGCCGATGGCCGTAGATCAGAGCCGTCCGTTTCCACTTGTGCACAGCCAGTTCATCTATCTGGCAGTAGTGCTGACACGCAAGAACAGCCAGGAAGAAGAACCTTATTTCGCAATCCTGCAGATTCCATCGAATCTGCCGCGCTGTATCCCGCTGCCCCACCGCTCCAACAGTAAGAAACGGCAGTTTGTCTTCATTGAAGATGTGATCCGCCAGCATATCCAGACTTTGTTCAGCGGGTATGATCCTGTGGCTGTCAGTGAATTCCGCCTGACCCGCAATTCCGATCTGACCATTGATGAGGAAGGCGCAGAGGATCTGCTGGAGGAGATTGAGAAGGAGCTGCGCAAACGCCGCCGCGGCGTCCCTGCCCGCCTTGAAGTACAGAAAGGGATTCACCCTTATGCCCTGGAGCAGCTGCAGGCCGAATTCGAGCTTGAAGATTTCGTGTTTGAAATTGAAGGTCCGCTGGATCTCAGTTTCCTGCGGGGGTTTGCCGGCAGCCTTAAGGGCTTCAGCTATCTGCATCATGCACCGATCGAGCCGCTCTATCCGGCGGAATTTGAGGAGAATGAGAATTTCTTCGAGGTGCTTAGCGAACGCGATGTGCTGGTCTATCATCCTTATGAATCCTTCGATGCCATGACGGACTTCATCATTCAGGCTTCTGAAGATGAGCAGGTTATGGCGATCAAAATGACTCTGTACCGGGTCAGCGGAAACTCCCCGCTGATCACAGCACTGGCGAACGCCGCAGAATCAGGTAAGCAGGTTACGGTAGTAGTGGAGCTGAAAGCCCGTTTTGACGAGGAACGCAACATTGCATGGGCGCGTAAGCTGGAGCGGTCCGGCTGCCACGTGGTCTATGGCCTTGTCGGTCTCAAAACCCATGCCAAGGTCACGCTGATAGTCCGCCAGGAAGGCCCTGAGCTGCGCCGTTATGTGCATGTAGGGACAGGTAACTATAATGACAGCACGGCCAAGGCGTATACAGACCTTAGCCTGTTCACCGCCAATCATGAGATTGGCCTGGATGCCTCGGAGCTGTTCAACCAGATGACTGGTTATTCTGCCAACTATAACTGGAACTCCTTCATTGTGGCACCGACTAATATGAGCCTGTCACTCCAGAAGCTGATCCTGCGCGAAGCAGAGCATGCTGCCGCAGGCAGACCTGCACGGATCATCGCCAAGATGAACTCCCTGTCCAATCAGGAGGTCATCGACAACCTGTACAGCGCAGCGCAGGCCGGTGTATCGATTGATTTGATTGTACGCGGTGTCTGCTGTCTGCGTCCGGGCATTGAAGGATTAAGCGAACGGATTACTGTCCGCAGCATTGTTGACCGTTTCCTGGAGCATTCACGCATCTATTATTTTGAGAACGGCGGCAAACCGGAGGTCTATCTGTCCAGTGCGGACTGGATGACCCGGAACCTGACGCGGCGGATCGAACTGATGTGTCCGGTGAAGGACAGCAGCATCCGCAATCAGATCGTCAAAATACTGGACCTGTCGCTGATGGATAATGTGAAATCCAGCTTCCTGCAGCCTAATGGGTATTACGAACGGGCGGACGACAAAAAGGCCCCGTTCCGGAGCCAGTTCGCTGCTATGAATGTTAACCGCTGGAAGGGAAGCCGAGCTTTACCTTCACCGACCAAGCATTCCTGAAGGCTTTGAGCGCATTCTCAATGTCCTCCAGCCCGATAAGAACTTGTCCGCCCTGCAGCTCCAGATCAAGCGTATTGTTATGCAGACGGGCGTTGACCCCGCTGACAATGCCAATCTCGGTGCTGTCCAGGGCAATGCTTAACTGCACCAGCGTACCCAGCTTATGAATCCACTCTTCGTCGGAAGCCAGCAAAATGTCCTTATGCATCTGGGACAATTTCTGCTTCCGGCTTTTGGTGCTGTAGGAAGCAATGTACGCACTTAGAATCAGCTGCCGGTGGGTCAGGCCGCGGATCGGGGAATTCATCAGCCAGTAGCGGGTATGCCGCTTGGACTGATAATAATTAATGTTGGAGCCGGTACGGTGCAGCATAATTGCCACGTAGATCAGCATCTCATGCTCCTCCTGGTCACCTTCCCTCTCAAAAGCCCCCAGCAGGCCGAGTGCCAGCTTATAGATATGATCCAGATGCCGCTTGGAGGTACGGATATCAAAGCGGATAATGGTATCCAGACTGTACTCCAGCGCGCTGTCACGGACCGGCTGCTCCGGCTTCAGCAGATCATGCAGCATGCCCTCACGCAAGCCTTCCCCGCTGATCACAGCACGGCTGGCCCCGATATAATGGTACACCGTATGGAAAATAACCAGACCGGACACGATGATATCTCCCCGGCTTTTCGACAAACCATCCAGGTCCTTGCGCTTCTCATATGGAGTCGCTGGCAGGGTCTCCATGAACTTCTCTATAGTCTCCCCTTCAAGCACATAGCCATGGGAGTTCGGCAGCGAGTAGTCCCGGTTCTTCTGGTCCAGCTTGCCGAGTGAACGCAGCGTTCCACCGAGTCCATATAACGGAAGCCCGTTGCCCGTAGTGAGCCAATCATGCTCTACCAGCCTGCCGGTAACATATAGCTGCAGCTTACGGACCTGATCAGCGTTCCAGTTGCCGCCCTGGCTGAACATCAGATTCGTATTGACCGCACCGAACGGGAAAGAGATGCTGTGCTGATAACGCCGTCCTCGGAACAAGGTGACCTCTGTACTTCCGCCTCCGATGTCAATGACGAACCCGTCCTGAATATCAAAGGCATTGATGACCCCAAGAAATCCGAAATAAGCCTCCTGATGCCCGCTGATTACTTCAATCCGGATGGATGACGCCTCAGACAGATAGCTTATAATCTCGGCGGAGTTGGCTGCGTTACGGATTGCGGCGGTAGCTCCTGCGCGGATGTTATCCACTTCGAAATCATCACAGATTTCCTTGAACTGGTGGAGGACAGGAATAATCGTATCCATATCCTTCTTCTCCAGTCTTCCTTCCCTGGTAATTTTCTCACTCAGGCGGGCAGAGTACTTGCATTCCTTAATAATTTTGTAGCCGCCTGCCTGCGTCGTATCATAAATTACAAGCCGTATGGAGTTGGAACCAATATCAATAATGCCTATCCGGCAAAGATCATCTCTCATCTGTATGTACTCCTTTTCAAGTAGATTGATCATTTGTATACTATATCACCCATTTCACGCTCCGCCAAAATATACTTCCCTCATAAAAACAGCCGCTGAAGGAATTTTCAGCGGCTGTTCCAGTAATTCTATAAAACTTTGCTCAAGAAATCACGGGTACGGGCGTGTTTGGGATTACCGAACACCTCTGCCGGGGTCCCCTGCTCTACAATAACCCCGCCATCCATGAACAGGATCCGGTCGCCGACTTCACGGGCAAAGCCCATTTCATGCGTCACAATGACCATCGTCATACCGTCTACAGCCAGCTGTTTCATAACCTCCAGCACTTCGCCGACCATCTCCGGGTCAAGCGCCGATGTAGGCTCATCGAACAGCATCACATGCGGCTGCATCGCCAGTGCTCTGGCAATAGCGATCCGCTGCTTCTGTCCTCCGGAGAGCTGGGCCGGATACGCATCCCGCTTGTCCTCAAGGCCGACGGTGCGGAGCAGCTCCGTGGCGATTTTTTCCGCTTCGGAAGCTTGCTGTTTTCGTACCTTCAATGGCGCGAGCATAATGTTCTGCAGCACCGACTTATGCGGGAACAGATTGAACTGCTGGAATACCATCCCCATTTTCTCACGGGTCACGTTGATATCATGCTTTTTGGCTGTGATTGATTGGCCTTCAAACGAAATCTCACCGCCGGTTGGCTGCTCCAGCAGGTTTAGACAACGCAGAAAGGTGCTTTTGCCTGAACCGCTGGGACCGATCACTACAACAACCTCACCCTTGTGAATATTCAGATCAATCCCCTTAAGGATCTCCAGCTTACCAAAGCTCTTCTGCAGGTTCTTAACCTCGATCATCCGTGTTCAGCCTCCGTTCCAAAATGCCCAGCAGCTTGGATAACGTGAAGGTCAGCACAAAATACATGGCGGCAATCACGATCAGCGGGCTAAGTCCTTCATAGGTGATCGAAGTAATGGCTCTTGCTTCAAACAGCAGATCAGCCACCCCAATCATCGATACAATGGAAGACTCTTTAATAATGGTAATAAATTCATTTCCGATTGCGGGCAGCACATTCTTCAGCGCCTGCGGCAGAATGATGTAACGCATGGTCATCCCCTGCTTCATCCCGAGCGAGCGTGCCGCTTCCATCTGACCGCGGTCCACCCCTTGAATTCCGGCACGGAAAATCTCCGCCAGGTAAGCTGAGCTGTTAATCGTTAGCGTTATCGCACCCGACTGGATCGGGGACAGCGAAATACCGAACTCCGGCAGGCCATAGTGGATTAGGAACAGCTGCACCAGCATCGGCGTACCGCGCAGAAACTCCACCCAGGCGGTGGCGATAAAGCGCAGAATTCTCCATTTGGACATCCGCAGCAGCGAAACCGCGATACCCAGCACGAAGCCGAAGAATACGCCCATCACAGCAAGCAGCAGTGTGTACTTCAGACCGGATAGGAAAAAATTGCGGTAATCATAGGCAAGTTCCAATACACTCATAGTCGGCAAATCCTCCTGTTCTCAAAAAAATAGAAAACAGCGGATCACCGCCATTTTCTGCAAAGTAGAGCATTGTCCCGCAGCAGTCTGCGGGTTGTACTTAATTCAGGCTAACCGTTGGACGGTTTCGCGTTCTATTTGCTCTCAGCAAGCTCGCTTGCTGCCGCTACATACTCATCAATCTTGCCTTCCGAGTTCAGGCGGGTCAATGTCTTATTCACTTGTTCCAGCAATTCTGTGTTGTCCTTCTTCACCCCGATTACATAACCGTCATCTTCCACTTCCGGTTTGGCATCGGTAATTACCAGTCCTTTAACATTCTTCACAAAGGACTTGGCAACTGGTCCCTCCATAATAGCAGCGTCTACGCGGTTCGATTGCAGCTGCAGTACGATTTCAGAAATTTTACCCAGGGATGTCAGCTGTGCGCCTTCAATGCCTTTGGCGATATCTTCCTGGATCGAACCGGTCTGAATCCCAAGCTTGGCACCCTTCAGCGAGTCCATTGTTGCATATTTATCTTTGTCTGCTTCACGCACCACCACAGCCTGTTCGGCTTTGTAGTAGATATCAGACAAGCCTACAGCCTCTGCACGCTCCGGTGTCGGACTGAGTCCGGAGATCACCATATCTATTCTGCCGCTCGACAATTCATTCAGCAGGGAGTCAAAGGGCAGATCCTTAATCTCAAGTGTCGCACCCATATCAGCGGCGATATCCTTGGCAATCTCAATATCGAAACCAACGATAGTATCCTTGCCGTCTACCATTTTGCGGAATTCATACGGTGGGAAATCCGCGCTGGTACCCAAAGTAAGCGTCTTAGCTTCAGTTCCCTTATTGGCGTCTCCGCTTGCTGCGGTATTATTCTCGTTGTTATTAGAGCCGCATCCGGCTAGTAGTCCCGCTGCCAGCAGCAGTCCCATTGAAAGCTTACCCCATTTGTTCATTTGTCTCTCTCCCCTATTCTCTTTATGTTCATTTCTCTAAGTAGTCTCATTGACCGATTTATTATAAATCACTCCGCATGAATATGCAAAGACAAATTTGTGACAAAACCTGTTAAATTCATGAATGAATTGCAGGCTGTTGGCCGGGTCTGCTATTCCCCCATTTTGCACATCCTATGAAAAGAGGTATATACTATTTACTATCTCCATTTGCCGCCGGAATAACCGGGCTGGTTCAGATGCCGCTGCAGGCGTTATTTAACGGATAAGGTGAATAGGCTCACAATACTTAAGCGTATGCTTTCGAAGCGAGTTTTGCGTAGCGTTATCGGAAAGCAGTTGCTTACAAAACTTTTAGGAGGTGAAGTCATGCTGCTGGAAGCGATGTACCATGTTCCCCGCGATAAGTGGGCTTATGCCTACGATGCCAAAACCATACATCTGCGGGTGCGTACCAAACGTGATGATGTTGACTACGTAGTTGCGCTCACTGGCGACAAGTACGATTGGCAGCATACCTCTTACGACATCATAATGGAAAAAGCTGCCTCCGATGATAAATTCGACTACTGGGAAGCGGCTGTCCGTCCAAAATATAAGCGCCTCAGCTATACTTTTCGCGTCAGCAAAGGTTCGGAGACTGTGTACCTGCTCGATAACGGCATCCGTTCCGATTGTCCACAGCCGCCAAATCACTTCTACGAGTTTCCTTATATACACGGAATTGATTTGTTCAAAGTGCCCACATGGGCTAAGGATGCGGTGTTCTATCAGATCATGACCGAGCGGTTCGCCAACGGCAATCCCTTGAACGATCCGGAAGGCACTGAACCCTGGGGCGGCAAACCGAAGCTCGATAATTTCTTTGGCGGTGACCTTCAGGGTGTGCTGGATCATCTGGATGATCTGCAGGAGCTGGGCATCAATGCTGTCTACTTCACACCGCTGTTCGTCTCCCCTTCCAACCATAAATACGACATCGTGGATTATAAAAAAGTCGACCCGCATTTCGGCGATAATGAGCTGCTGAAGAAGGTCGTAGAAGAATGCCACAAACGGGGTATCCGCGTCATGCTGGACGCCGTGTTCAACCACTGCAGTGACAAATTCCCACCATTCCAGGACGTTCTCGAAAAAGGCGAATTCTCCGTCTACCGCGACTGGTTCCATATGAATTCTTTTCCGGCTGAGATTGTTGACGGTATTCCCACTTACGACACGTTCGGCTTTTATGGCAATATGCCAAAGTTCAACACCGCCAATCATGAAGTGAAGTCCTACCTGCTTGAAGTTGCTGAGTATTGGATCAAGGAGATCAAGGTGGACGGCTGGCGGCTGGATGTGGCCAATGAGGTGGATCATCACTTCTGGCGCGATTTCCGCAAAGTAGTCAAAGCCGCGAACCCGGATGCCTATATTGTAGGCGAGGTGTGGAGTGACTCCTTAACCTGGCTGCTCGGAGACCAGTTTGATTCTGTGATGAACTATCCCTTCTCGGGGACGGTGCTGGAATTCTTCAACGGCGGGATGGACGGAATCACCTTCGGCCACCGGATCGGCGGGCTCCTCATGCGTTATCCCCAGCAGACGAACGAGGTTGTATTCAATCTGCTCGGCAGCCATGACACCCCCCGCCTGCTCACCGTACTGGGGGAAGATAAACGCAAATTGAAGCTGACCGTCGTCTTCCTGTTCACGTTCATGGGCACTCCCTGTATCTATTACGGGGACGAAATCGGCCTGACCGGGGGTGAAGATCCGGACTGCCGCAAATGTATGGAATGGGATGAAACGAAGCAGGACCTTGAACTGTATGACTTCTACAGGATGATGATTGCGCTGCGTAAGGAACATAAAGCACTCCGTGAAGGCCGCTTCCGGATTCTCCAGGCCTGTGAGAATGACCCGTGCATCGTCTATGAGCGGGCAGATGAGCGGATCCATTTCACCGTCTGGATGAACAATTCACTGCAGCCCCGCACGCTCAGCCACCCGATGGAGACCGATGACTGGCTGGATGCACTGACGGGAGAAGCTGTGGTTCCGGAGGGCGGAATGATGAATGTTGCGCTTGATCCGTATGGGTACCGGATTCTGTACCGGAATTTAAGCTGAGGTAACTAACAGATAACTGTAAACAAAAGAAGGTGGTGTCCCAGAAGCCTGGAAGTGGCTGCTTGGAACATCACCTTTTTTGGCTCGGAGAGTTGGAAAATCCCACACGGATGATAGATATTCTGTAGTACACTTATAGCAATAAAAGGGGGGAATACGATGATTAAACGAGAACAGATTATTGAAAACTATTTTCAGTCATGGATTGATAAAAATATTACCGTATTAAGCAAAATCTTCGATCCAAATATCGTCTATACAGAATGTTACGGACCTGAATATCACGGATTAGACACTATAGAAAAATGGTTTGACGACTGGAATACACGAGGTACAGTTTTGGTCTGGACGATAAAACAATTTATTCACCAAGACAGCATGACTGCCGTAGAATGGTACTTCGAATGTGAGTATGAGTCAGAAACCGGAGCATTTGACGGGGTCTCATTAATTGAATTCAATACGGAGAACCTGATTGTGAATGTAAAGGAGTTCCAATCAAAAACACCACATTATTATCCGTATACATAGTACAAGAAGGCATTCCTCCCATCACCATGATCGGGGAATGCCTTTTCTATACAATAGTTCTTCTACTCCGTAACTTTATCCGAAATCTTATTATATATATCAATATACTGCTGCGCGGATACATTCCAGCTGTAATCGCCGGTGAAGGCATTCTTCGCTACTTTTTTCCAGTGTTCCGGCTTGTGGTAGAACGATACGGCGCGGCGGAGCGTATGCATCATATCATGGGCGTTATAGTCCTTGAAGGTGAAGCCATTGCCCTCTCCGGTCTCCTCGTTGTACGCATGAACGGTATCGTTAAGTCCACCGGTCTCACGCACTACAGGAATACTGCCATAACGCAAAGCCAGCAGCTGGCTGATGCCACAAGGCTCGAATTTGGACGGCATCAGGAACAGGTCGCTGGCCGCATATATTTTGCGGGACAAGGCATCACTGAATGTAATCTGCGACGACAGCTTGGTCGGATAACGCCACTGTGCCTCACGGAACCAGCGTTCGTAGATCTCATCACCGGTGCCCAGCAGGACAAACTGAATGTCGTCATAGTAGAGCAGTTCATCGAGAACCCGGGTCAGCAGATCCAGCCCTTTGGAATCCACGAGACGTGTAACCATAGCTACCATTGGAATATAAGGAGCTACAGGCAAGCCCAGTTCCTGCTGGAGTCCCAGCTTATTCTCAGCCTTTTTGACCAGGTTAGAACGGTAACGGGTGAAAATAGACGGATCGCTGGATGGATTGTAGCTCTTGGTATCAATCCCGTTGACAATTCCGCTTAGGGCATCTGAACGTGAGGTCAGCAGTCCGTCCAGGCCATATCCATAATAAGGTGTTCGGATTTCATCGGCATAGGTCGGACTGACCGTGGTGACATGATCACTGTAGACAATTCCGCCCTTCATATAGTTCACGTTCCCGTAATACTCTACCCCAGGGAAATAGCTGTTGTCGAGACCCAGCAGCTCACCCAGTACGGAATAAGGGAACACGCCTTGATACAGGAGATTATGTATGGTGAACACCGTACGCATCTCACTGTAGAACGGATTATGGCGGTAGTGCGCCTGCAGCAGCAGCGGAATTACGGCCGCATGCCAGTCATGGCAATGCAGCACATCAGGCTGGAAGTTAATCGCCGGCAGGCATTCAAGCACAGCGCGGTTATAGAAAGCGAAACGTTCGCCGTCATCCATATACCCATAGATGCCGTCACGACCGAAGTAATACTCATTATCGATAAAGTATACAGGAACTCCCTCAAAGACAATCCGTTCAATCCCGCAATATTGATTGCGCCAGCCGATCGGCACCTCAAGGACAGCGACATGCTCCATCTGGGAGGAATACTTCTCAGCGATCCCCTTGTATTTGGGCAGAATTACCCGAACATCCACTCCGGCCGCCTTAAGCGCCTTCGGCAGGGCGCCAATTACGTCGGCTAACCCGCCTGTTTTGATAAATGGATGGGCTTCAGCTGCAGCAAATAGAACTTTCATCCAGATTTCCCCCTTATAGATAAGAATAGTTTATTTAATCGTTTTGCGTCCGGATTTCTTGAGCACCAGGAATCCAAGCGGCGGAAGGTTCAGCTCCAGGCTGTTCAGCTGGTTATGCCATTCCTTCTTCTCACTCTTAACAGGTTCATTATGAATACCAGAACCGCCGTATTCGCGGGTCTCCGAGCTGAATATCTCTTCATAGGTCCCCGGACGCGGCACACCGATCCGGTAATTACGCCGTTCCACCGGCTGGAAATTGATAATGATCAGCAAAGTATCCACAGGCCTCTTCCCTCTGCGGATGTAGGAGGCAACACTCTGGCCGCTGTCATCGGCGTCAATCCATTGATAGCCCTCCATGTCATGGTCGAGCTCCCACAGCGCTTTTTCCGTGAGATAGAGCTTATTTAGGGCAGCGGTGTAAGCGAGCATCCGGCGATGGGCCTCATAATCCAGCAGAAGCCAGTCGAGCTGATCCTGATCCTTCCATTCGATGAATTGACCAAACTCACCGCCCATAAACAGCAGCTTTTTGCCCGGATGACTAATCTGGTAACCGAGCAATGCCCGCAGACCGGCAAACTTCTGCTCATAGGAGCCGGGCATTTTGTTCAGCAGCGACTTCTTACCGTGCACCACTTCGTCATGGGACAGAGGCAGTGTATAGTTCTCGGCATAGGCATAGACGATCGGGAAGGTCAACAAATTATGATGGTAGGGCCGCGCCCCGAAATCATGTTCTATGTACCCAAGAGTGTCATTCATCCAGCCCATGTTCCATTTGTAATTAAAGCCGAGCCCCCCTTCATGAACAGGTGAGGTTACGCCAGGCCAGGCACTGGATTCTTCGGCCATCATCAGAGCCTTCGGATAATACCGGAAAATCGCCGTATTCAACTGCTGGATGAACGCGATCGCTTCCAGATTCTCAAGGCCCCCGTGCATGTTCTTTCTGTACTGATGGTGCTGCTTCTCGAAATCAAGCCGCAGCATACTGGTTACGGCATCCACACGCATGCCGTCAATATGATACATCTCAAACCAAAAAAGAGCATTAGAGATCAGGAACGATATGATCTCCGGTTTGCTGAAATCAAAGGATAGCGTGCCCCAGCCCGGCTTCTCGGCCAGCATCGGATCGGCGTATTCATATAGCGGCGAACCGTCAAACATTCTCAGGCCGTGGGCATCCTTGGCAAAATGGGCCGGAACCCAGTCGAGGATAACCCCAATGCCGGCTTGATGCAGCTGATCAATCAGGTACATCAGATCCTGCGGTTCGCCGAAGCGGCTGGTGGCCGCAAAATAACCGGTCCCCTGATACCCCCAGGACAAATCATACGGGTGCTCAGCAAGCGGCATAAACTCCACATGAGTGTAACTCATCTCCGTCAGATACGGAATCAGCAGGCTGCTCATCTCTCTATAAGTATAGAGTTCCCCATTGTCCTTCTGGCGCCAGGTCCCGAAGTGCATTTCATAAATGTTCATAGGCGCATTGTACGGAGCTTTGCTCTTCCGGCGCCATGCGGCGTCGCCCCATTGGTAACCATCCAGATTCGCCACAACGGAAGCGGTGGCCGGACGTACTTCAGCTTTGAATGCGTAAGGATCAGCCTTGAGGAAGCTTGTTCCATCTGCACCATGAATCCTGTATTTGTAAAAAGTTCCCGGCTCTATACCCGGAAAAAAACGACTCCAAAATCCTGAATCGGGTATCTTATATAACGAGTCGGAGTCCAATGTTCCATCCCAGCCATTACGATCACCAGCCAGTCCTACATATGCCGCATGAGGAGCCCACACGGTAAAGCGAACGCCGGCTTGCCCTTCTTCCACGGCAATGTGCGCGCCAAGCATCGTATAGCTGCGATAATTCGTGCCCTCATGGAACAGATAAATATCTTCAGTTGACGGGAGGTTTACTGTTTTTGGTATTTCGGCCAAATCATCACCACCTTAATATATAGGATGCACCTATTACATTACCCCAATATGTGCCGTTTGAAAATGAATTTTGCAGGCGGATTCAATGATTTCTGAATAAAGAAAATTAATAATGTAATTTTTCTTGAAGCACAGCAATATAATTCACCTATGTCGTTTCAAGCGCTTGCCGGCAGGTTATATTACAAGCATTGACAAAAAAATGGGAGGGATAACAAATGAGTAAAAAAGATTGTATCGCCATGCTCCTGGCTGGCGGGGAAGGCCGCAGATTAGCCCCCTTGACCTCCAGTATGGCTAAGCCTGCAGTCCCTTTCGGAGGACAGTATAGAATCATTGATTTTCCACTCAGCAATTGTGTGAATTCCAAGATCGACACTATCGGGGTACTAACACAATATGAAGCCGATTCCTTGCATCAGCATATTGGTGAAGGTGAACCTTGGGGACTGCACAGCCGCAGCGATACAGGCGTGAAGCTGCTTCCTTCAGGGATTGAAGGCAGAGACAGCTACTCGGGTACAGCCGATGCCATTTATAAGAACATAGAATACATTGACAGCCAGAATCCGGAGAATGTACTTATCCTGTCTGCAGATCATATCTATCATATGGATTACCGTAAAATGCTGGATTACCATGTAGGCAAAGCAGCCAAAGCCACCATTTCGGTCATGGAAGTGCCTTGGGATGAAGCCAGCCGGTTCGGTGTGATGAATGTTAATGACGATCTCCAGATCTCTGAATTTGCCGAAAAGCCAAAGGTTCCGAAGAGCAACCTCGCTTCCATGGGTATTTATATGTTTGAATGGGAATATCTGAAGGGTTATTTGCTGCGGGATGCTGCTAATTCGGAATCCGGCCATGACTTCGGCAAGGATGTCATTCCGTCCATGCTGGATGCCAATGACCCATTGTTCGCATACCGCTTTGACGGGTATTGGAGAGATGTAGGTACGGTTGACAGCCTCTGGGAGGCGCATATGGATCTTCTGCAGTCCGAGAATGGCTTCAAGCTCGACAACTCCCGCTGGCCGATGTACAGCCGGGCTTACCGTACGAAGCTGGCTGCCTATAAACCACGGGTTCAGGCACCGCCAGCAGATTGCCTGATGCACGAATCCTGCACGATGGAAGGCAGTCTTCAGCGTTCCGTTATCTTCGGCGGTGTAGAGATCGGCAAGCTAAGTAAGATCAAGCAGAGTGTAATTATGCCGGGCGTCCGCATCGGCCGCGGTGTTCTGATTGAGAATGCGATTATCGGTGAGGGTGCAGTCATCAAAGACGGCGCTGTGATTAAAGGCAGCGCGGACAATATTGTAGTTGTCGGCCCGCATGAGATCGTAGCAGCCAAACCAATCATCCGTACCCAGCCTTCCCGTCTCCTTCAGGAAGTCTATGAGAAGACCGGCCGTCTGCGCGCGGAAGGGATGCCTTCATAATCTTTAATCAGCCTTTACGGCTGCTACATAAAAGGGATACAGCTATGGTCTATCCGACCTTATGCTGTATCCCTTTTGTAGGTTCTTCCTATTCATTTGCCGGAGAGGCGGCTTGTCCTCCACTCCCTGTCCAATATGCCCATCTCGATGCAATCGGCATAGCGCCCGCCGAATATTGCGGCCTCACGTGAGATCCCCTCCCGTGTAAAACCGGCTGTCTCGTAGGTTTTCTGAGCCGCCGTATTGAAATCGAATACTCCAAGGGATATCCGGTGGAGCCGCAGCCCGTCGAAGCCGATACGCAGGACTTCACGAACCATCTGCAGTCCGATTCCCTGCCCTTGGCTCCCGGGGTCGACGACGACCCTGCTTATTCTGGCCGAACCGTTTTCACGGTCGATTGCGGATAAGCTTATATGTCCAACCGTTTGACCGGTAGCTCTTAGCACCGCACAATAGACCAGCAGACCAGATTCTGCCGGATGATTGGCTCCGTCCAGATATCGCTCTAGCTGCCGGTCATCCAGAGGGTAGGACAACGCTGGACCTGCCCACTTCTTCAAATACTCCGGGGAAACACTCCATTCCCTCATTAAAGCGTAATCAGCTTCCCCCATATACCGGAGAATTACGCTGCCCGGATCGCCGGTCTCCGCTTCATACTCATACAGGTTAACCAACCGGCCTGCGCTGACATCCCGGGTACCCATATAGTGAAATCCCAGGCTCTGATAGTAACGGTTCAGCTTAATATTATGGGCTACTGTATCCAGCCTTAGACCGGCACATCCCCGTTCCTCCGCTCTTCGTAACGCAAAACGGATCATCTGGCCGCCAAGCCCCATGCCGCGGTGGGATTTGGCTACAGCGAGCCGGTGCAGATAGGCGTAGGATTCGTCATTGCGGTCTCCCCAGTACTGGATATCGCTGAACTGCAGGGTGAACATCCCGGCAAGAGCTGCTCCCTCCATGGCCAGATAAACCTCTCTGCTGCTCAAATAATCCTCTACATCGCGGATGCTGAACTGCCCCGGTGTCCACTGGTTGATTCCTTTACTCTCCATCCAGCCTGCCGCTTCACGGAGGAGCTTCAGAATATCCGCTGAATGTTCACGTCCGCCGCGGATCATCTCGAGCCTTTGTTCTGAAGAAGATTTCCCTGGTTCCTGTGTATTCATGCCTTCTCCTCCTGCACATCAACAAGCGGCAAAATAACGGTAACCTGAGTACCCTTGCCGAGCTCGCTGTCCATTTCCAGCTTGCCGTTATGAAGCTCTACAATCTGCTGGGAGATCGCAAGGCCAAGGCCGGTCCCGCCGTTAAGCGCATCGACCTGGAAGAACCGGTCCCGCACTCTGGACAGATGCGCTTCGCTGATGCCGATCCCGCTATCCCTTACGATTACGGCCATCTCCGTATTCGACAGGCGTTCAGCGGACAGGACGATACTGGAATCCTCAGGCGAGAACTTCACAGCATTGTCGACCAGATTGAGGAACACCTGCTTCAGCCGGTTCGCATCGCCTCTTATGAAGATAGTCTCTTCGCATTCCAGCAGCAGGTGAATCCGCTTCTTCTCGGCCTTGGCCCAGATATTCAGCAGCGTCTCCTGCAGTAGCACCTTGATATCCACCTGGGCAATCGACAGCTTCATTTCGTTCTGCTGCAGCTTGGAGAAGTCCAGAATCTCTTCCACCAGCCCGATCAGCCGGTCGCTCTCCTTGGAGATGATACCCATGCCCAGTTTGGTTTCCTCGGGGTCGTAGCCGCCTGAGATGAGCGTTTCACTCCAGCCCTTGATGCTGGTCAGCGGTGTCCGCAGCTCATGGGAGATCGAAGAAATGAAATCATCCTTAATCTGATTACTGCGGACAATCTCCTCTGCCATATAATTGAGCGTTGAAGCCAGTTCAGCGATTTCGTACCGGTAATCCCCCTTGATGCGGGTGGTGAACTTCCCTTTGGCCATCTGCGCTGACACAGCCGTGATATTGTTGAGCGGCCGTACAATGGAATTCGCGAGACCGAAGCTGAACAAGACCACGATCGACATAACCGCCGCCCCGATGCCAATAGAGAGCAGTGTCAGATTAAGCAGATCCTTGTTGACCCCCTCCATGGAAGTCAGGTAACGCAAGATGTAAGTTTCATGCGAGTTGATCTGCACCATCTTGGAGACGGCCATTACACTTTCATTCGTCCCGGCCTGCCGCCCCACCCAGCGCCCGACACTACCGCCCACAGCCTCGGGAACATCACTGGTGGTGATGGTCCGGTCCGGCTGAAATCCGGTGGAACTGGTAATGATATCTCCATTCAATGTCAGAACTTCTAGTTCGGTATACTCCAAGTTGAAGAAGTCGAGCAGGTTCAGGAGTTGATTCGGCGATCGTTCCGCTGAGAATTCATATTTTACGAAAGTCTCCCCCGCACTGATATGAGTGGTGATTTTGCTGTAGATGCTGTCGTAATAATACGTCCGGATCGCCAGCAGAAAAATAGTCTCCACGAGGAGAAGCGCCACAAAGACTACAAGAATATAGTGCAGTACGATCTGTCTGCGCATCCCCTTCTTAATCATTGTACCTGGCCTTTCCATTTATAGCCGTGCCCCCACACCGTCTGCAGGAATTCAGGCTCTGACGGATTATTTTCGATTTTCTGGCGCAAGCGGCGTATATTCACGTCAACAATTTTGGGATCACCCATGTACTCCTTACCCCATACGTGATCAAGCAGGGAGTCGCGGCTGAGCGGCGTATTCTCCTTCTCAAGGAAGAATTGCACCAGCGAAAATTCAGTAGGCGTAAGCTCAATCGCTTCACCGCTCTTCTTGAACTGCTTCGAAATCAGATCCAGTGTAAACGGGCCCGAGTGAAAAGAGACTTTGGCCGACTGCTCACGGTGAACATTGACCCGGCGCAGCAGGGACTGGATACGGGCAATCAGTTCGGTTGGACTAAACGGCTTGCTGACATGATCATCTGCACCCACAGACAGTGCGTATACCTTATCCTGCTCCTGAACTTTGGCTGTCAGAAAAATAATGCCGAGCCGCTCGTTAGTTTCTCTAATGCGTCTGCAGACCTCAAAGCCGTCGATGCCGGGCACCATGACATCCAGCAGGGCAATATCAATATCCGGAACCGTTGTCAGCTTATGCAGGGCCTCATTGCCGTCAGCGGCTTCGAGCACTTCAAACCCGTTGCGTTTAAGATTGATTACAATAAAACTGCGGATGGATTCTTCATCCTCCAGAATCAGTACTTTACTCATCGATTCCCTTCCTCTCTATAGAAGATTTGACTCTTCCGTTCTCTCCCCCGATGGTGTTTTGCTCCAGCTCCCCCCGGTAGCCGATCATTTTGTCCAGATCACGCCCCAGAAGCTTCCAGCCGGAGTTCTTTACCCTATCCCATTCTGCCGGTGAGAAGAACGATACCTCAGCGACAGTCTCCCCGGTGTCGAGCATAATGAATTTAAGCGATTTGTCCTGAACGGACTTGGTATCCACTGTGACATTCTTATGCCATTCCGGAGAAAAATTAATGGTAAACCGGTCCGAAGGATCATTATACAACTGAGTACTAAAGGTCAAGCCGTCTTTTCCGTCCCATTTGTAATAAGAATTGAAATAGGGTATAGTCTCAGGGTCGAAATACTCCCATCCCGAGGGAGGCTCCAGCATTCCGATCTCAATAATTCCATCCAGGTCAATATCCTCACTGACAATCTTCCGGTCCTTGAAGGTCCGTACATCCCCCGGAATGGCTACGCGCAGCTTGTTATTCTCCATAACAACAATTGTTGTATAGGCAGAGCGAGAATCCACAGCAGAGTCCAGAACTATACCTTCTTTGTTCTCCGCCACTTTTCCTGAGACAATATTGTAATAATTATCGAAATAGGGGTCCAGATTATCCAGTTCGTCAAGCACCTTGAAGCTGTCGTTATATTGGTAGGTAGTTATTGTGGCGAATTCATTGCGCTTGAAATACACGACTGTAATGTCGGCAACCCCGTCCTCGTTCAAATCATCCAGTATATATTTGGTGTAAGGCTTTGTCAGAATTTCTTCCAGCTCTCCGCCGGAATAACTGTAGACCACCATGCCCTTTTCTTCCCCGCGCGAATAGCCGGTAACAATATCAAGCTTCCCGTCACCCGTCACATCTCTAAGATCAACCGAATCCAGCATGGTTCCGTCCCCGTCAAAAACAAGCTTCTTGACCCAGGTGTCCTCATGCTTCTCCAGAATCATCCCGTGGATCACTACAGCTTCATTCTTCGTCTGGTAGAAGACAAGCGTCTCCATAATCCCATCCTTGTCCAGATCCTCGGTGAAAATAGAACTGTCATCATCATTGGCCGGACGGATCAGCGTTGCATCGAGCGGCTTCAGCGAGGAATTAATCGCTGTCATCAGCGAAGCTTTGTCAGCGGACAGCTGCGGCACCTTCATCTGGGAAACAGGATCGCTGATGAAGGTACAGCCGGACATTACAAACAGGGACAAAGAGGCTGCTGTAAGCCTTCCGAGTAACCGTTTATTCAACTTCATCACTCTCTCCTTATTGCACGCCTTGCCGCTTCACAGATGCAGCCGCTCCTGTGAGGTCAGCCGGCGCCCCTTCACATCATGTTTGATTCTTCCGTCTTCCAGTACCCATAACCGGCTGGCGAAACGCTCCGCCAGTTCAATCGGCAGTACGGTAATCACGGTTAGTCCAGTTTCCTTGCACAGCTTACGGAGCGTTTCAAGCACATTCTCCGCAGTCTTGGGGTCCAGACCAGTAACAGGTTCATCGGCAAGTATAACCTTAGCACCGTGAACCAATGCGCGGGCGATGGCCACACGCTGACGTTCACCGCCGCTGAGGTGGCTCGTCTTCATCTTTGCTTTGTCCAGCAGACCCAGCAGATCAAGCTGGTCCATCGCCCCCATATAATCATCAGAGCGGACCATTCCTGTAGCCATCCGCCACAGAGGTGTCTGTGAGGCTTGTCCGATCAGCACGTTCTTCAGTGCCGTACGATTCGGATTCAGCTCCGCATTCTGCTCCAGATAGGCCCATTCGCGGCGGATTTTGCGTTTGCCGGCAAAAGGGCTCTTCATGATGTCCTTGCCGTCTACCCGGAAATTCCCTCTATCCCATTTCTCGCGCAGCGCCAGGCATTTCAGAAGTGTCGATTTCCCGCTTCCGCTGGCTCCCAGAATAACCACAAATTCACCCGGTTCTAATTGAAATCCGATATCCTGCAGAACCGGTGCTTTATCTTCCCCGACCGCTTTGGCCAAATGTTCAACTGTAATCATAGTTCAGCCTCTCCTGTCTTCAACTCTACTCTATAGTGTACTCTGAAAGCGGGATCAAATTCCATGCGAGCATTCGTTCTTATCTTACCTCAAATGTTCTTCCGTGGCGAGAATAATAAGCCTGTCAGTCCGAACAGAATATATAAACCACCCATTACTGCAAATACACTGCCACCCCAGCCGAATTGCAGGAGCAACCCGCCTACACCAGGCCCGGCAATACTTCCGAGGCTATAATGGAAGGAAGACACAACATTCGCCGCCGGAAGCAGATGGCGCGGCAGGATATCTGCGGCATAGCTTAGGCCAAGCGAGAAGAAGGAGCCCACCAGGCCTCCGGCAATCATCAGGAGCAGCAGATTCAGCAGAAAATGCTCTCCGGCCAGAGGAAGCAGGGTGAAGGCAAGGCCTCCGCCAACTCCTGAAGCAATTAGGATGGCTCTGCGGCCATAGCGGTCGCTCCATATGCCAAGCGGCAACTGCAGCAGCAGGCCGCCAATGCCGGCAAACGGCAATAGCGTCGCAATCTGATCCGTACTGAAGCCGATCCGCAGTCCGTATACAGGAAAGTTACTGTTCAGGCTCGCTTCCATATATCCGTACAGCAGTGCCGGGATCAGAGCGTACCAGGCCAGCCTGTAGCTTCGTCCGAACCGTCTGGCCTGCCCTTCACTATGATCTATCGGGTGCGGATGTGAATCCGGCAGTTTGACCGCAACGAGAAGCAGTACAAGGACAAACAGTCCGGCGGTAATCAGAAACGGCGCGGACGGGCCGAAGCGCAGCAGGATGATGCCCAGCGGTCCCAGGCTGAAGCCCAGACCGTAGGACATTCCATACAGGGACAGATTGCGTCCGCGGTGCTCAGCGGGTGACATCAGCAGCACCCATAGCTGAGCGGCGTAGTTAATGGCTGAATCGCCTATGCCTACCAGCAGACGGAGTACGAACCACACCTTGACCCCGGGAAGCAGCGGGAACAGGAGCAGAGTCACCAGCACGAGACTGAGGCCTGCGGCAATGAGCTTCTTGAAGCCGATTGCGCCAAGTACCCGCTCTGCAATCAGGGTCATTGCGAAAGACCCTACGTATAGAGCTGCGGCATTTAATCCGTTCAGTGAGGAGGATACACCCTTTTGCTCCAGCAGAATGGATAATACAGGCAGCAGCATCCCCTGACTTAGTCCTGCCAATATAATTACGGTAATCAGAATCATATAATTCATTTTGCTGCTGTGCTCAAGCGATATAGATTTGGAATCTGACACGAATAAATCCTCCTATGTAATTCAGCGGTGATCAAAACTGCCGTCAGAGCGGCAAACACCGAACATTATAGTGGACAACCCTCTTCAAAACAAGAGATAATATATAGAAGTGACGGATTTTCTGGAGGTGACCCGGCTTAATGAAATATGAACTCGAAATTGATGTTTCACCCGTATATGAACTGCTGGACAGTTTTATGCTATATGTGACGAAGAAATGGATTTCCAATCTGGAGATCGGCACCGATTGGGTTCGGGATGTGGACGGCCGGTTCCCGCCTATGCAGCTGGCTGCGCTGAAGCAGGCTGCCGAATGGCCTTTTGACGACTATGATGTGCTCTATGCCTGGGCTTACAGCCGGGGGGAAGCTTCCAAAGTACTGCAGTTCCTGGATGAGCTTGAAGCCTCTACCGTTGAAGATTGCCTGGTGCGGACCGCCCCCTTCTTCCACAACTTCACTCTTGAAGAATGTGCCCGGATCAAGAACGGCTATACTCCGCTGCTGCGGATGTGGTATGAGCATTATTTCCGTCATGTGGAACACACGATCCTGCCGCTCCTGATTGAAGACGCATCCGAGAAAAAAATGCTTGAGAGCAAAATGGACATGGTACCGCTGATCGAATATGCCTCGGGCGGCGTTGTTATTGAAGATATTCCTGAGCTGAAGACCATTGTCCTGCTTCCTACGGTACATAACCGGCCGATCAATACTTATTGCTTCTATAAGAACCTGATGCTTGTACAATATCCGGTCGATGTACCCTCCGAGAATGAAGAGGAGCCGCCTACCGTGCTGCTTAGGTTAACCCAGGCCCTCTCCGACCCGACCCGGCTTAGACTGCTCCGCTTTGTGGCGGGTGAGCCCAAGACCCTTTGGGAAATGCAATCCGAGCTGAACCAGTCGCGGGAGATGCTGATGCATCATCTGCTCAGTCTGCGGGTCGCCGGACTGCTGCGCGTACATCTGCGCGGTGAAGGCACTGAACGCTACAGCATACGGCCGGATGGCGCAGCTGAACTTCAGATGTTTCTGGAGTCCTATATTCGTATATAATAATTGTACATTTACAGCAGAGGCATAGTTACTTACACCTTACACAACCAAGCGGATGCTTCCGGAGCAGATTTTGTTCGAAGCGCACATCATAGAAGGATTCCTCACAAAACATTTAGGAGTGAGCAGTATGAAATATTTGACCCAACAAGTAATCTTCGATCTGGACGACACCCTGGTGCACTGCAACAAATATTTCGACCTCATTCTAGGCCGGTATTTCGAGCTTATGTCGGACTGGTTCAGTGATTACGGACCGACCATGAGCGAGTTCCGTACCAAGCAGGTAGAAATCGACGTAGAAACAGTCAGCACCAGCGGACTGGCCAGCGATAATTTCCCGAAATCCCTGATTGCCACATACCGTTATTTCGCCGCCAAATTTAACCGCAAAACCGATCCGTTCGAGGAGCAGCAGCTGATGAAGCTCGGCCTGAGCGTATATGATCAGGAGGTTGAAGCCTACCCGGGTATGGTGGAAACCCTCGATACCTTGAAGCAGGATGGTCATTCCCTATACCTCTACACTGGCGGAGATGATACCATTCAGCAGCGCAAAATCGCCCAAATGAAGCTGGATGCCTACTTCGATGACCGGATCTACATTCGCCAGCACAAGAATGTGGAGGCGCTTGAGAATATCCTGACTACTTACAATTTCGACCGCAACATAACCTGGATGATCGGCAACTCCCTGCGGACGGACGTGCTTCCCGCGCTGACTGCCGGCATCAACAGCATCTATCTGAAGCAGCAGAATGAGTGGCTCTACAACCTGATTGAGCTTCAGCGTGAAATGCAGCAGTCGGTCATGACCATTTCAGCAATTCATGAGGTACCGCCGGTGATCCGTTCAGCTGCCCTGCGCAAGCATCACGGCTAACTCCTGTTACAAATGACATATGCAGCCTGCTGTGGGTATGATTATACTATTTTAGTAGATTTTCATCCCGCGCAGGAGGTAGGCAATGAACAAACCTATGAAATCTAAGAAATCTAAGAATCCCAAGAATTCCACGGGTAACAAACGTCTGCTCCCCATGTTGCTTGCAATCATTGTCGTTCTTCTGGTGGTTGTCCTGTTCTTCATCACTACAGGCAGCAAGTCATCCGGTTCAGCCGAACTCGAGGGCCTGCCCAATTACACAGATGTGAAGGGAACAATCGTTGTTGACGGGCTGAAATATGAGAAACAGCCTCATCTGGGCAAGGAAGATGCTAAGGTGAAGGTCATTGAGTTTGCCGATTTCAAATGTCCAGCCTGCAAAAAATGGACCGCCACCTATCTGGATACGTTCATCAAGGATTACGTAGATACCGGAAAAGTACAGTTCTACTTCATGAACTTTGCCTTTATTGACCGGGACTCTTATTTTGCCGCCAGTGCAGGTGAAGCCATATACAAGCAGAGCAACGAGAAGTTCTGGGAATATGTCCACAAGCTCTATGCCAATCAGGGGGATGAGAGCAAGATCTGGGCTACGCAGAAGTTCATCCTGAAATTCGTTAAGGATAACATCGAAGGCATCGATTACGGACAGTTCGAGCAGGACGTCAAGAACCATACGTATATGTTCGATGTAAAAGAAGACTTCAAGATCGCCGGCGCTTACGGTGTAAACGGCACGCCTAAGTTCATGGTGAACGGCGTTCTGCTGCCGGACTCCTCTTATGAAGGCTTAAGCGCTGCAATTGACAGCGCACTGCAAGAAGCTAAGTAACTTCACAACCTGTAAAAGCATATAAAAAAGCGCCCCGGCCGGGAAATGAACTGTGACCCGATTTGAGGACGGTTTAAAAGAAATACCCTAGAGCTAGCTCGCAAGGAGATGACTTCTGAATTCGTCAGGAGTCATCTTCTTTAATGTCCATTGGTATCGCTCGGAGTTATAGTAGGCAATATATTCCGAAACACGAGCCCTGACTTCTGTGAGATTCTGACAATCTCGAACGCTCATTTCATCTTTCATATGCCCAAAGAACGACTCCATCGATGCATTGTCCCAACAGTTCCCTTTACGGGACATAGACTGTTGAAAACCTGCCTGCTCAATTTGGAGACGAGTTTTAGGATGTGTGTAGTGCATGCCCTGATCGGAGTGGAAAATGGCTTCTGGATGAAGATTTCCATCAAGCCGTTCCAGCAGACGCCGAATGGTTTTTTCAACGAGTGGTAACTCTAGTGTCCCTGCTACACAGTCAGCAAGAATTTGCCGGGTTGCTCCATCTTTTATGCACGAAAGATAAGCCCACTGTCCGTTTCCGTACCGCAGATAGGTGATATCGGTTAGAAAGACTTTCTCCGGCTCTTTCTGGTCAAATTGGCGTTTCAGTAAGTTTGCGCAGGTCTGATGCTCCTGCGTTGCCTTTGCCATCTTACGGTACGGATTAGCTTGCCGTAAGGCTGCGACAAGGTTAAATTTACGCATTAATCGGCGAATCTTCTTGTGATTCATGGTGACACCGCTGAGATGCTCCAAACGCATCTTAATCACCAAAGCGCCAGCTCTTCCTTGTAATGCGTTGAAGTGTTGCTTAATAAGAACAAGGTCGCGCTCGTCGTCGGCTGCACGAAGTTGACGCCTTTGCTCGGCGCCCAGCCATCTGTAATAGCCACTGGTGCTCACAGCGGCGACTCCACATAGATAACGAGTCATACGGCTTAATCCATGGGCTCTCAGGGTGTGATAAATGATTTCGTAGCGCTCCGAAGGTGTTAAGGTTTTCCTTGGTTCCGTTCGAGCGCTTCGAGCTTTTTTAGAAAGTCGACCTCAGCTTCTAGTAATTTAATCTTCGCCTTTGCGCGCTTCAGTTCTTCGTCAGCAGACAAGGCACATGCAGGCTTTCGTCCAGCGCTGCCTTTGCCACGCCGTTCTTCCAGTAGTCCCAGTTCACCATATTTAGCAAAGCTATCTCTCCAGCGTTTCAAACTATGCTTTGGTTTTTTAGAACCGATGAGATTTAGGTCAAAGCCCGCCTTAAGAAATATTTCTGACGGGGGTGTCCCCTCGTTGTAGGCCTTCACTGCCGCCAACTTAAACTCAGCAGTATACGAAATATTCGTTTCGGATACTCGCTGAACATTTGGATTCTTCTCTAATCTTCTGATGATATCTTCCGTAAATAGGGTTCGATTTAAATTTCCCACAGTCTTATCCCGCTCCTTTTCCAATATTCTGATTAAAACACAAAAGACCCACAAGAAGGTCACTTTTTTCAAAGTGTCTTTCTTGTGGGTCACAGTTCACACTTTTTTCAAAGTGTCTTTCTTGTGGGTCACAGTTCAAAAAACTGGCCGGGGCGCTTTTTTCATTTATGAATTATTCCACAGCCAGCTGTCCTGTATCCATGTTCGTCAGCACCAGCTTGCCTTCCAGCGGAGAGCCGTCTTCTGCAGCCAGCTTCAGCTTGCCGGTCTTGCCCTTCTCAATCAATGCTTTCACCTGGGCGTCGGTGAGCGTGCGGCCGTGATTTTCTTTCCAGATCACGAATTTGCAGCCTTCCTTGTAATGGGAACAGCCGTAGCCCTTGCGGCCCATGAAGATCATCCCGCCGCAGCCGGGACGCGGGCAACTGCCAATTACCTTCGGCCCGGTGTCCTCCGCTTTCGCGGCAGCCGGCTCGCTGCGTTTCCTTGCCGCAGTCGGTTTGTCGGCGGCTTTGCGGTCCGCAGCTTTGCGCGGCGTTGCTCCCGCACTGCGTCCTTTGGCTCCGGCATTCAGCGAAGGGGTTTCGCCTTCGAAGGAGGTTTTGGCTGCACGGGACTGCACCCGGACCTTGTCCACGATCATAGAGGCGAAACGTTTGACGTTCTCCATGAACTGGCCGTCCGCGGCTGTGCCGCGGGCGATTTCGTTCAGGCGGCGCTCCCACTGCCCGGTCATTTCCGGGGAGGTCAGCAGCTCAACACCCGCACCGCGGATCAGCTCAATCGCTGTCCGTCCCTTTTGGGTGATGGCGATTTTTTTACCCTGCATCTCCACGTAGCCGACATTCTTCAGCCGCTCAATGGTTGCTGCCCGTGTCGCCGGAGTGCCGAGCCCCGAATCCTTCATGGCATCGCGGAGCTCCTCATCCTCTATCTGCTTGCCTGCGCTTTCCATCGCCTTCAGCAAAGTCCCTTCCGTATAGTGCTTCGGCGGCTGGGTATCCTTCTCCTTAACGATGGCGTCACTGCAGACCACCTCATCCGTTGTTGAGATCGAGAACGGCTCGTTCACCTCAACCTCCTCGTCCTCCTCATCCTCCTTGCCTTTGCCCTTGGCCGGTTTGGACTTGTCCTTCTTCTGGTCTCCGTAAATCACCTTCCAGCCCAGGCTGAGCAGCTCCTTGACGGTGGTTTTGAACTTCTCATTCTCCACTTCGGTGATTACAGTATGCACCTTGTATTCAGCAGCCGGATAGAACTGGGAGAGGAGCCGGCGGACGATCAGGTCGTACAGCTTGGCCTCATCCGCACTCAGTCCGTTCGCCTTGCGGTTCGTCGGCAGAATGGCATGGTGATCCTCAACCTTGGACGGGTTACAGATAAACTTGTTGCCTTTATGGACCAGGTTGCGGTTGGCACCCTTCACCCATTCATCGTACTGCGTACCTTGCAGCGCCGACAGCGTCTTGTGCATCTCCGGGATGTTCTGCTCCGTCACGTAGTTGGAGTTGGTACGCGGATAGGATATCACTTTGTGCTTTTCATAGAGCGCCTGGGCAATATCCAGCGTTTTTTTGGCTGAAAATGCATATTTCCCGTTCGCCTCACGCTGCAGCAGCGTCAAATCATACAGCTTGTTCGGATATTCCTTGGTTTCCTTAACCTCATAGGATTCAATTCTGGCCGGTTTGCCCTTAACCTTGGCTGCAAGAGCCTCTGCCTTGGCGCCGTCAGTGAGCCGGTCCCCCTGCCACATTCCCTTATAGTTCAGTTCATTCTGGCTGAAATGCCCCTCCACCTCAAAAAACTTCAGCGAGGAGAATGCCTCAATCGTCTTCTGCCGGTCATAGATCAGCGCAAGCACGGGGGTCTGCACCCGCCCTACAGACAGCAGCACATTATGCTTCGTCGTAAACGCCCGCGAGCCGTTCATCCCGATCAGCCAGTCCGCCTCGCTGCGTGCCCTGGCCGCCTTGGTCAGATTCTCATATTCCGAGCCGTCCTTCAGCTCCTGGAACCCTTTGCGGATCGTTTCCGGTGTCAGGTCCGATATCCACAGCCGCTTGACCGGCTGGCTCAGCTCCAGATGGCGCTGGATTAGCGAGAAAATATGCTGCCCTTCGCGCCCGGCATCGCAGGAATTGACCAGCAGGTCGCTGCGCTTCGCCAGCTCGCCAATCACCTTCAGCTGATCCAGCGTGCGCGCATTCGGCACCAGCTTGAACTGCTCCGGAATAATCGGCAGATCATTAATGTTCCATTTTTTATATTTGTTGTCGTATGCTTCAGGCTCCGCCAGGCCAATCAGATGCCCGATCGCCCAGGTGATAATATACTGCTCCCCTTCCAGATAGGAACGGTAATTTTTGGCCTTCGGTTCTATTGCGGCGGCGATATTCCGCCCCATGTCCGGTTTTTCCGCAATAATGAGTGTCTTCAAAAATAATCGCTCCTTACCCATGGTTCTTCCAAAATACGTCCAGTAGTCTATTATACCATTACTTCACCACTTTTTAACGTATTGACTTGAAGACTGAGTTCAGACCCGCGGTATTTGCGGTTATACCTCACAGGTTGAGTCCCAGTTCAATGAATATTTTCACATCCCAATAGATACACCTAAATATGTCATTTCGCACTATTTATTTGCGATATATAATTCAGTTACATAAATTTAGCAAAACCTGCAGCCGATGCGGATCTTAACAGGTGAAATCATGGCGTTTAAAAACATTTCAAGAAAATCTTATGTGGGATTTGGCGGATGGTTAGTGCTGTTTGCTGCTAGCTTATTCGTACAATTTATCAGACTTCTATTAAGTACCCTTGATAACTACTCTATTATCAAGTCTGACGAATTTAAACGAATCACCGATCCAGACAGTGAATATTATAATTCATCCTTGTATCCGTCATTAATCGTTGATACCACCCTAAGTCTGGTCATCTGTATTATGATCATATTCATTATCTATTTTTGTGTAAGACATAGTATATGGTTCAAAAAGTTATCTGTAATTTACATAATCAGCTCTTTCATCATTCAATGCTTAACTCTTTTTTGGCTGCTGGGTATTCATTTTTTGCCGGAGGAATTCTATGAAGAAATAAATATATATCAGGGTGTTATATCTTCATTTGCTTATATGCTGATCTGGTTGCCTTACTTACTCATATCTAAAAGAGTGAAAAACACATTTGCGTAAAAGACGCAGTTGTTGTTATTTGATAGCTACATAAAACGTACCAAACGCGGATGATCAAACGGAGCAGGCCGATTAGCTTCCATTGAAACCTTAATCGGCCTTTGTACCATGTGCAGTTCCATAAACCTTAGATCCCGCTCACCCGCGCCACGGCCTCACTGATATCAATCACTTCTTTGGTCCCGGCTCTGCGGTCCATATATTCGACCTTCTGCTCTGCTGCACCCTTGCCGACAACCAGCGCAACCGGAATGCCGATCAGCCCGGAATCCTTGAACTTGACCCCGGCCCGCTCATCCCGGTCATCCAGCAGCGTCTCAATGCCGATGGCGGTGAGCTGTGCGTACAATGCTTCAGCAACCTCACGCTGCCCCTTATCCTTCACGGACATCAGCAGAATGTGAACCGTATAAGGAGCTATGGCCGCCGGCCAGATCAGCCCCTGATCATCATGATTCTGCTCGGCTACAGACGACAGGAGCCGCGAAATGCCAATACCATAGCACCCCATCACCATAGGCTGACTCCGCCCGGCCGTATCTAAGAAGGTCGCACCCAGCTTCTCGCTATAGACTGTGCCGAGCTTGAAGACATGCCCTACCTCAATCCCCTGATGAAAAACCAGCTTCCCTTCGCCACACTCCGGACAGAGATCACCTGAAGCAGCGTTGCGGAAATCCCCTACATGCGTAAGCGTGAAATCTCGGCCAGGCACTACGCCACTCAGATGGTAATCTTTGTCCCCGGCACCTGTGACCGCCTCTGTCATGCCGGCAACGGCTGCGTCAACCAGGATGGTCAAAGACAATCCTACCGGACCGACAAAGCCGCTTTCAACTCCGGCTACCGCCTGCACACTATCATACTCAGCCAATGCGATTTCACCGCAGCCCAGATATTTCTGCACTTTGAGCTCGTTAACCTCATGATCTCCTCGGACTAATACAGCAAAGGTCTTACCGCCGTCTGTGTAGATTAACGTCTTGATAATCTCCTGCGGTTTAATCCGGCTCTCCTGCTCCAGCTGCTGGATCGTCTTCTGATTAGGCGTGTGGAACTTTACAGGAACAGGAATGCCGCTGTAATCCCGCTCCTCGAATGCGGCTACACCGCGTACTTCAGCCTGCTCCAGATTTGCGGCATAATCGCAGATGGAGCAGACCGCAACCGTATCCTCTCCAATCTCTGACAGAGCCATAAATTCGTGATTCTGGCCTTTTCCGCCGATAGCTCCGGCATTGGCCTGCACTGCCCGGTAGGTCAGACCGCAGCGGTTAAATATCCGCCCGTAGGCATTGTACATCTGCTCATAGTTCAAATCGAGACCTTCCCAGCCTGTGTCAAAAGAGTAAGCATCCTTCATAAGGAACTCCCTGCCCCGCAGCAGCCCCGAACGCGGACGGCGTTCATCGCGGAACTTCGTCTGAATCTGATACACCGTGAGGGGAAGGCGCCGGTAGGAGTTAATTTCATCCCTTACAAGTGCTGTCACTACCTCTTCATGGGTAGGTCCCAGCACAAATTCCCGTTCATGACGGTCCTGCAGCTTCATAAGCTCCTTACCGTACACGTCATATCGGTCAGATTCTTTCCAGAGCTCTGCGGGCTGCAGAGAGGGCATGAGCAGCTCCTGTGCTCCGGATGCATCCATCTCTTCCCTGACTATGTTCTCAATCTTGCGGAGTACCCTCCGCCCCAGCGGCATATATGTATATACTCCTGCCGCCAGCTGGCGGATATATCCGGCACGCAGCAGCAACTGATGGCTCATCGTTTCTGCTTCAGCAGGGGCTTCGCGGAGAGTTGTGACGAATAGATTGGTTTGGCGCATACGGATCAGCCTCTTTCTTCGATAAATGTGTTATGTTGCCGCTTAAGTCTCTTTGAATACGCAAAAAAGACGCATCCGTCAGGGACGAATGCGTCGTGTTACCACCCTGGTTCAACCGCCTTAGAGAGAGCCTGGCGATCCTTAAATCCGGATAACGGCCGGGGCCGGCAGCATTACGCATATTGCCATAAGCTGCAGCTTCCAAGGCAGGATATGCCTCACACGCACTTGAGGGACCTTTCAGCCGGTGAATCCCCTCTCTGTTCTGGCGGGTACGGAAACATAGATCCTTGGTCAACGCTTTGTACATTATAAATATTGTACTTAATCTATACGATATATCGGCACCCGTCAAGTCGGTACTGCAAAATCACAATTATGATAAAATTCAATATTTTGTTATATGTATCCCCTTTCATTCCCAGAAATTTGTGATACAATTAAATATTTTTTTCAAGCGCTTTTAGATATGAAAAAAATGTGTCGATAAACCGAATATATGAATAGAGTTATTCAAAGAAACGGCTACATTCTCATATAAAAGCCGATTTCCATGTATCCGAGGGGGAACCATTCCAATGTCCAAATCCGTCAACCGTTCTAAGCGAAAATCCAAATCAGGTTCACTGCAGAGAAAAATGATGATTCTATTCAGTATTATGCTGGTGATCCCCATCCTGCTCGTAAGTACTTTCTCGTATTTCAGTGCAAATAAGCAACTGGAGATCAAAATGCAGGATTCCACGCATTCCAGTGTGGATCTTGTCGCAAGTACAATTAACGAATATGTTTCAGCCGCAATGCGAAATGTAGATCTGCTAAGCCAGCAGATTAATTCTTCCGATATTGATGCTAATTCGCCGGAAACACGTACGCTGATTGAATTGTTCATGAAGGCGCATCCCGAGCTGGAGATCCTAACGGTGGGCAATGATCAGGGTGCGTGGATGAAAGCTCCCGATCCCGGGAAGCAGGAATATGATCCGCGTACCAGAGACTGGTATAAGGCAACCCTGTTGAATCCCGGTAAAATCACGATCATCGATCCTTTTGTCTCAGCAACAACCGGCAACTATACGCTCTTTATCTCGGAAACGCTGAAGGATGGCCAGGGTGCGATTACAACCAGCCTCAACCTGAAAGCCTTAAGTGAGAAAATCAACAAGACCACACCAGGGGAAACAGGCTATTTTTATATTGTTGACCGGAATCATAAGTTCGTCTCTCATCCCATAAAAGCTGCAGGTGATGATGTAGCAGACTATGTCGTGGAGATGCTGGTTAATGAGAGTGGAGATCTGAACTATACGAATCCGGATTCAGGCATGGATATGCGGGGTTACTATACAACCGATGCGAATACCGGATTCAAGATTGTCGGCATTCTTCCGACCCAGGAATTCTCTGATGCGACGCAGCCTATTATTAATACAGGAGCAATTGTACTGGCCGTGTCTCTGATTGTCAGCATGACCTTATTGTTCCTGATTATCCGTTCCATCACGAATCCGATCCGCAGTCTGAACCGTTCTGCGCAGCGGGTGAGCGAAGGGTACCTGAATGAACAGATTCACATTAACCGGTCGGACGAAATCGGACAGCTGGCGGAGAATTATAATCTGATGGTAGGTTCTCTGCGTGGTATCGTTTCTGATATTTCAGACACTTCGGCACAGCTTGCCTCTTCAAGCCAGCAGCTTACAGCCACGACTGAGGAGAACTCCAAAGCCACTGCTTATGTGACCGGACTCGTGCAGGAATCTTCAGAAGGTGCTGAAACGCAGACTTCAGCGATGGCTGAGACCTCGCGTGCGATGGAGGAAATGTCTTCAGGTATCCAAAAAATCGCTGAAGCTGCAGCCACCATTGTAGACTCTTCGGCCAATACAGAAGCTGACGTGCTTAGCGGCAGCCTCAAGATCGAACAGGTCAGCCGGCAAATGGATGCCATCCGTACCTCCACCCACCATTCTTCGGAGCTGATTGGCCAATTAAACGGCCTGAACACCGAAGTCTCGGCTATGAGCAGCGCGATTACAGCCATTGCCGTGCAGACTAACCTGTTGTCACTGAACGCCGGAATCGAAGCCGCCCGGGCCGGAGAACATGGCAGAGGATTCGCTGTAGTCGCCACTGAGGTACGGAAGCTGGCGGATCAATCGAAGAATACAGCCGGAGATATCCAGGACACCCTGCTGCAGATGACCCGGCTTATTGACCAGACCTATGAAGCCATCCGGCATACGGTTGCAGCAGATGTAGATTTGGGCATTCAGGTTACAGCTGAAGCTAAGGAAGCGTTTATCAGTATTGAGCACTCCACGACCAAAATCAACAGCCAACTGCATGACATCTCGGCCATTACCGAGCAAATGTCTGCCGGTGCGCAGGAGGTTGCTGCTTCTGTTCATGAAATTTCCGGCATCTCGCGTTCAACTTCAGATGCGTTCCAGAGCGTAACTGCGGCTACCGAGCAGCAGTTGGCCTCCATGGAAGAAATTTCCTCCTCCTCCACAGAGCTGTCCAAGATGGCCGCAGCACTGCAGCTTAAGATCGAACGCTTCAAGCTGGAGGACTAGTTCACACGGATTACAGTCCTATAGCTGCACACAAAAACCGTCACTCAGCAAATGCTGGGATGACGGTTTTTGTGTGCATTTCATTATCTTAAGCTAAAATCTCATCATCTTATTCTCTAGACGAGTACGGTCGAACCCATCAGATATCTATCCACTTCACGTGCCGCTTCACGGCCTTCGTTGATCGCCCAGACCACCAGACTCTGACCACGGCGCATATCTCCGGCTGCGAATACTTTATCCACATTGGTGTTGAATTTACCGTAACGGGCCTTTACATTACTGCGGCGGTCCGTATCCAGCTTGAGCTCCTCAATAATATCCTGCTCCGGTCCGTCGAAGCCGATCGCGATCAGCGCAAGCTGTGCGGGATAGACAGCCTCAGTTCCCGGAACCGGCTGGTAAATCTTCCGTCCGGTCTCATCCACCATACGGCGGATTTGCACGGTGTGCAGCTCCTTGAGGTTGCCTTCTTCATCGCCTACAAATTTCGTAGTCATGATGGAGAATTCACGCGGATCTTCTCCGAAAACCGCCTTGGCTTCCTGCTGGGCATAATCCAGCGTATAGACATTTGGGAATTGCGGCCATGGGTTAGCAATCGGATCGCGCTCCAGCGGCGCCTTGTCATGCGTACCGAACTGTGTAATGCTGCTGCAGCCGTGACGCAATGAGGTAGCCACGCAGTCGGAACCCGTGTCCCCGCCGCCAAGTACGATAACATCCTTGCCGGCAGCCGATACATAGTTGCCATCCTCCAGATTGGAATTCAGATAGCTCTTAATCGTACCGTTAAGGTAATCCATAGCGTACATTACGCCATTCAGTTCATTGCCTTCTACATTGAAGCGTCTGGCTTTGGTCGCTCCGCCGCAGAGTACAACGGCATCATATTCATCCACCAGCTGCTGTGCCGGAATATCCTTGCCGATTTCAGTATTCACTACGAACTGGATGCCTTCTGCTGCCAGCAGATCCACACGGCGCTGCACGACACGTTTGTCCAGCTTCATGGTAGGGATACCATACATCAGGAGGCCGCCGATGCGGTCACTGCGTTCAAAGACCGTCACAGTATGGCCCGCTTTGTTCAGCTGAGCTGCCGCCGCCAGACCTGCCGGTCCGGAACCGACAATGGCAACACGTTTGCCTGTGCGTTTCTCCGGAGGGTTCGGTACCACCCAACCCTCTTCAAAGCCTTTGTCCACAATTGCCAGCTCAATGGTCTTAATGGTGACAGGCTGGCCAATCAGGCCGACGGTACACGAACCCTCACAGGGTGCAGGACAGATGCTGCCCGTAAATTCCGGGAAATTATTCGTCTTGTGCAGGCGTTCCAGCGCTTCCTTCCACAATCCCCGGTAGACCAGATTATTCCATTCCGGAATAAGATTATGCACCGGACAGCCCGAGGTACCGCCGCTCATATCTATGCCGGTATGGCAATAAGGTGTTCCACAATCCATACAGCGTGCACCCTGAGTCCGAAGCTCGTCCTCGGTCAGATGCTCATGGAACTCTTCCCAATCCTTGATGCGCTGCTCGGGATCCCGGTCCCCTGGGAGCTGGCGCTTATACTCCATAAATCCAGTAGGTGTAGACATATTTACGTTTCCCCCATCCGTTCTCTTCGTGTTGATGTATAGTACACTATAACATACCTGCGGCAGAAATATATCTAATGCAGCGTAGGTGAAGAACCTGCATATTTTATACTACCTAGTGAAATATCATTTCTAATTTTAATTATAGTAGCATTCAATACTTTCACACTGTAATGGATTAATCTGCTGATTATTTGTACTATTTCACATCTTGTGTCAGAGAAAACGCTTTTTCGTTACTCCCTGCGTTCATATACAAAAAAACGGTAATCATAAGGATTCTGTTCATTGCGAATCCCCTGTGTACTTGAAATTTCGCTCCACTGGCTCCAGTTGACCTCCGGAAACTTCGTATCTCCCGCAATATCTGCGTAAATCCGCGTGACCAGCAGCTTGTCTGCATGAGGCAGCATTAAGCTGTAGATCTCCGCTCCGCCGATCACCATCAGCTCATCCTCTTTAAGGCCTTCTGCCAGGGCTTCTTCCAACGAGTGTACAACCTCCGCACCTTCTGGCGCAAAGCTGTGGTCCCGGGTCAGAATAAGGCTGGTGCGGCCTTTAAGCGGCTTCCCGCCGAGAGAGTCCCATGTTTTACGGCCCATCAGCATTCTTTTGCCGAGTGTCTCTGCTTTGAAATAAGCGAAATCCAGCGGCAAATGCCAGGGCATATCGTTATTCTTACCAATCACACCATTCGAAGCCATCGCCCAAATCATGGTGATACTCATATTCACGCCCTCTTTTCCATGAAATCATCGAATAGGTTTCCGGACAGGGTTATATAGCAACCGGCGCTTTGATCCCCGGATGATGGATATAGTCGGTAAACTCGAAGTCCTCAAACGTATAATCAAAAATACTGTCAGGCACCCGGCGGATATTCAGCTTCGGCAATGCGTAAGGCTCCCGCGCGAGCTGTGTGGCCACTTGCTCCATATGATTTGTATATATGTGCACATCGCCGCCTGACCAGACAAATTCACCAACCTCAAGCCCAGTCTGCTGGGCCACCATATGGGTGAGCAGCGCGTAGCTTGCAATGTTAAAAGGCAAACCCAGGAACGTGTCCACAGAACGCATGGTAAGCATACAGGACAGCTTCCCGCCCGCTACATAGAACTGAAACACAAAATGGCATGGCGGTAGCTTCATCTGCTCAATCTCACCTACATTCCAGGCACTGACGATATGACGGCGGGAATCCGGATTATGCTTAATCGACTCAATAACATTCGCAATCTGATCGATATGTCGTCCGTCCTTGCTCTCCCAGGCCCGCCACTGCGAACCGTATACCGGTCCCAGCTCACCGTTCTCATCCGCCCATTCATCCCAGATAGAGACTCCATTCTCCTTCAGATAAGAAGTATTGGTATCCCCTTTGAGGAACCAGAGCAGCTCATGCACCACCGATTTCAGATGGATGCGTTTGGTGGTCATCAGCGGAAATCCCTTCGACAGATCGAAGCGGAGCTGACGCCCGAATACAGACAAAGTGCCTGTACCGGTCCGGTCGCCTTTGGCTGTACCGTTGTCCAGTATATCCTGTAATAAATCCAAGTAATTACGCAAGCAGTATCGCACCCCACTCTCTTTTTTTCTTATACCAGTTTACCATGAGCTGACCGTCCTTGTAACTTGTTCGCGCGCAGAAAATGCAATTTCCTGCGGTCAGCAAATACTGACAAAAGCAGTTTTTCCTAATCCTGATAATAGAGGAAATTAATTTGCCCAGCAACTGATTGCTGTTATGATACGGAACCCTTTCCTCCTAGCGCCCATCGAAAAGAGGATGTCCCCTTAACCATTCTAGATGGCCTTGGAAACATCCTCTTGATCCTTACCCAAGTAAAACGTAAAGGGTATTATTTGATCACGTGAATCGGGTGTCCTTCTACCAGCTCAGCCGCTTCCATGACGATTTCGCCAAGGGTCGGATGCGCGTGGATGGTCAGGGCGATATCTTCGAGCGTAGCGCCCATTTCAATGGCCAGACCCAGCTCAGCGATCAGGTTGGAAGCTTCGATACCGACGATTTGCGCGCCGAGCACCTGATTATTGTCGCTCTTAGCCACAATCTTGATGAAGCCTTCCGGAGCATTCAGGGAAACGGCACGGCCGTTGCCTGCGAACGGGAATTTGCCGCTCTTCACAGCATAGCCCTTGTCCTTCGCTTCTTTCTCAGTCAGGCCTACGCTGGAGCATTCAGGATCTGTGAATACTACTGCAGGCATAACCTTGTAGTCAACAACCGATTTGTGACCGGAAATTGCTTCAGCCGCAATTTTACCTTCGTAAGAAGCCTTATGTGCCAGAGCAAGACCGGGAACGATGTCGCCGATGGCAAAGATATTAGGAATATTAGTGCGTCCCTGGTGGTCGACTTTGACCAGACCGCGTTCGTCCAGCTCAACACCGATCAGATCCAGACCCAGTTCACCGTCAGTGTTAGGACGACGGCCTACAGTAACCAGCAGGTAATCGGCAGTTACTTCTTTGGACTCGCCGCCCACGGAGTACTTCACGGTTACTTCCTTGTCGTTCTGAACAGCACTTTCAGCTTTGGCGTTAGTCACAATTTCAATACCGGTCTTCGCCATATTTTTGGCAACCAGACGGGTCATGTCTTTGTCAAAGCCAGGCAGAACCGTGTCCAGACCTTCAATGATGGTTACTTTGGTTCCGAATTTGGAGTACATCTGACCAAGCTCTGCGCCGATATAGCCGCCGCCGATAACAATCATGCTCTTCGGAATTTCCGGCAGATCAAGTGCTTCTGTCGAGGACAGAATGCGTCCGCCGAACGGGAAAGGCTTCAATTCAATCGGACGGGAGCCCGTTGCGATGATACAGTTGTTGAATTTGTAGCGCGGGGATTCATGATCATTGAACAAACGGGCTTCATTTGTGCTGATGAACATAGCTTCACCGCTGAATACTTCAATTTTGTTGCCTTTCATCAGGCTGGTTACACCCGAAGTCATTCTTTTGACAACGCCGTTTTTGAACTCCTGGGTTTTGGCCCAGTCCACTTTGACGTTCTCGGCAGTAACACCGAATACCTCGCCGTGCTGTGCAGCTTCGAACTGATGAGCTGCCGAGATCAGCGCCTTGGAAGGAATACAGCCGCGGTTCAAGCACACGCCGCCGAGTTCCGATTTATCTACAATGATCACCTTTTGGCCAAGCTGGGCGGCACGGATTGCCGCCACATACCCGCCGGGACCTGCACCAATTACCAATGTGTCGATTTCGATTGAAGCGTCTCCGACTACCATTTATTACACCTCCATAACTAACATATCAGGATTTGCAAGCAGGGTCTTAATGTAATTCATGAAGTTCTGAGCGGTTGCACCATCGATAATACGGTGGTCAAAGCTCAAGGACAAGGCCATAACAGGAGCAGCGACGATTTCGCCATTCTTAACGACCGGCTTCTCAGTGATGCGTCCCGTACCCAGAATTGCAACTTCAGGGAAGTTGATAATTGGGGTGAAGAACATACCGCCTGCGGAACCGATGTTGCTGATCGAAATGGTGCTGCCTTTCATTTCATTCGGAGCCAGTTTGCCGTCGCGTCCGCGGACTGCCAGATCTGTAATCGCGCTTGCGATCATCCAGATGCTCTTGCGGTCAGCGTCTTTGATTACAGGAACGATCAGACCGTTGTCTGTATCTGTAGCGATACCGATGTTGTAGTATTTCTTGTAGACAATTTCGTTCGTTGCTTCATCAATCATAGCGTTAAGCGCAGGGAATTGACGGGAAGCTGCAACGAGTGCCTTCACGATGAACGGAAGGTAAGTTACCTTCACGCCTTTCTTCTCGGCTACAGGTTTCATGCGTGCGCGGAAGGCTACAAGCTCCGTAACATCCACTTCGTCCATAATGGTAACATGCGGTGCTGTGTATGCCGATTTAACCATAGCATTGGCAATGGCTTTACGGATACCCTTGAATGGTACGCGTTCTTCTTCAAGGTTTGCATTGCCGGAAGCTGTTGGTGCTGCTGCCTTAGCTTTTGGAGCTTCTGTTGCTGCTGCAGGTGCAGATGCCGCCGCAGGAGCCGCCGATGCCGCAGGTGCTGCTGATCCGCCCTTCAGGAAGGCTTCTACATCTTCAAGTGTGATCTTGCCGTTCTTGCCGGAGCCATTGACCTGAGAGATGTCAACACTCTTATCACGGGCAAATTTGCGTACGCTAGGGGTTGCCAGCACTTCACGGTTAGGAGCCGGAGCTGCTGCCGCTGCTGCCGGAGCCTGGGAAGGAGCTGCTGCCTGTGCACCAGACGCTTCTGCATGGCCGCCTTCCTGCTGAGGAACATCGCCTTCTGCAGCAATGATTGCCACCACTTCGCCTACACGGCATACTTGACCGTCTTTGGTGAACACTTCTACTACGGTACCGTTGACAGGAGAAGGAACTTCAACTACAGCCTTATCATTCTGCACTTCCATGATGATATCATCGTCGGTGATTTTGTCGCCGACCTTGATGTGCATCTTGATGATTTCCCCTTCATGCAGACCTTCGCCGAGTTCAGGGAACTTATATTCAAAGTTACTGGTTCCGCCTGTTGCAGGGCTGCTGGCTGCCGGAGATGACGTTGTATCTGCTCCGCCTTTAGCTGCATCTGCTTCCTGGGAAGCCTGTTCTGCAGGATGGCCGCCTTCCTGTTCAGGAACTTCGCCTTCTGCATCAATAATTGCCACTACTTCACCCACACGGCATACTTGGCCGTCTTTGGTGAAGACTTCAAGCACTGTGCCGTTAACAGGACAAGGAACCTCTACTACTGCCTTGTCATTCTGAACTTCCATTACGATATCGTCATCGGTTACTTTATCGCCGGCTTTGATATGCATTTTGATAATTTCGCCTTCATGCAGACCTTCGCCCAGCTCAGGGAACCGGTACTCAAATTTTGCCACCTTGATAACCTCCTAAAAGTTATGTTTACATACACTTAGTTTGTAAGCAGTACAATGCATTGCAGAAACGGGTGCCGCCCTTTTGCAAGGACGGCAAGGTAATTTTCTCTTAGAATTCCATTACTTTCTTCACTGCCGCAATGACACGCGCCGGTGTAGGAATCCAGGAATCCTCAATTTGTGCGAACGGGAAGATGGTATCAGGGCCAGCTACACGAAGCACAGGAGCTTCAAGATGCAGCAGAGCTTTTTCATTTATTTGAGCAATCACTTCTGCGGCTACGCCGGAGCTTTTTTGTGCTTCTTGGACTACAATGGCACGGTTGGTCTTCTTAATAGAAGCAACAATCGTATCAATATCAATCGGGCTAACCGTACGCAAGTCGATAATTTCGGCTTTGATGCCGTCTTTTTCGAGCTGATCGGCCGCTTTGGTAGCAGTATGTACCATCAGGCCGTAAGTGATGATTGAGACATCAGTTCCTTCGCGTACTACATTAGCTTTACCCAATTCAATGGTGTATTCACCTTCAGGCACTTCTGCACGGAAAGCATGGTACAGGTTCAAGTGCTCCATGAAGAATACAGGGTCATTGTCGCGGATCGAAGCGATCAGCAGTCCCTTAGCATCGTATGGATTGGAAGGAATTACAACCTTGATACCCGGGCTCTGGGCAATCAGGCCTTCCAGGGAATCGGTATGAAGTTCGGCTGCTTTGACGCCGCCGCCGAATGGAGTGCGGAAGACTACAGGAGCATTGTATCTGCCCCCGGAACGCCAGCGCAGGCGGGCAGCCTGAATGACGATTTGATCAAGTGCTTCGAAGATGAAGCCTACGAATTGGATTTCGGCAATCGGACGGAAACCCTGCACGCCAAGCCCGAAAGCCAAACCTCCGATTGCGGATTCAGCCAGCGGAGTATCGAAGATACGCTCCTCGCCAAATTCCTTTTGCAGCCCTTCCGTTACACGGAACACGCCGCCTACATTACCAACATCCTCTCCGAAGATAAGAACATTGGGGTCACGAGTCAGTTCAACGCGCATTGCGTCACGAATTGCTTCTTTCATATTCATCTGTGCCATTGCCTGATATCCCCCTTATTCAAAATCGGCTTTTTGTTCTTCAAGATGTTTCGGAGTTACCTCGAACATGCTGTCGATCAAGCCGGGAATGGTCATTTTTTCGGTCTGTTCTGCTTTTTTAATCTGCTCGTTCACAGTAGCTTTCGCTTCTTCTCTTACGCGCAGAGTATCTTCTTCGGTCCAAAGGCCTTTTTTCTCCAGGTACTTGGCAAGACGGGCAATCGGATCCTTCTCATTCCATTGTCCTTCTTCTTCCTTGGAGCGGTATTTACTGGCATCATCGGACAGGGAATGTGGACGGAAACGGTAAGTTACCGCTTCAATCAATGTCGCGCCTTCACCTTTACGTGCACGTTCAGCAGCCTGCTGGACAGCGGAGATTACCGCAAACACGTCCATACCATCGATCTTGATTCCGGGAATACCTGCTGCAACCGCTTTGTGGGCGATCGATTTAGCTGCCGTCTGCTTCGCGAACGGAGTTGTAATCGCATAGCCGTTGTTCTGAACAAAGAAGATTACAGGAAGTTTGTAGACACCTGCATAGTTAAGTCCTTCATAGAAGTCACCTTCGGATGAACCGCCGTCACCAGTATAAGTAATAGCTACATTAGCTTGTTTCTTCAATTTAAAGCCCATTGCAATACCGGTAGCATGCAGGATCTGTGCTCCGATAATGATCTGCGGCATAAGTACATTTACGCCTTCTGGAATCTGTCCGCCGTGCTGATGTCCGCGGGAATACAGGAAAGCCTGATATAATGGAAGTCCATGCCACACCAGCTGTGGAATATCGCGGTAACCCGGGCAGACGAAATCTTCTTTCTGCAAAGCGAACTCGCTGCCGATCATCGTAGCTTCCTGACCGGATACTGGTGCATAGAAGCCGAGGCGTCCTTGACGACCCAGGTTGACGGCACGGTCATCCCAGGTACGGGTAAATACCATACGGTACATAATTTCTTTCAGTTGGTCATCGGTAAGATCAGGCATCATTTCCTTGTTGATAACTTCTCCATCCGGTGAAAGTACCGAAAGGGCTTCAACGTCCTCTGTATACACTTCATAAGGAACTCTAGTCATTATCTTCACCTCAATAAAAAAATTTGAATATCAGTGGTCTCTGTTATAGAATTATTATACACCTGTTGTAGCTGTTTCGTCAAAGAAATACGCATAAAATTTATGTTTCCATAAATTTTGTATGTATAACAGGTTTTCAATTATCCTATAACAGATAGAAGGATATTATTCAAGTAAATGATATATCCCACATTTGCTGCTTGGGTAATTTTAACGTAACACTTAGTCTAATGCAAAAATCCGACACGAAAGGTGACGATTTGACAATGAGCGAACCTGTTTTTCTGAAACGTACAATAGTGAAACAAACACTCTGGAGCGAGCATCTGCAGGAGGAACGCAAGCTGCGCATTTATCTTCCTCCCGGCTATAACGAGGTACTCAGTTATCCGGTGGTCTACTGTCAGGACGGAGAAGAATTCTTCAACTTCGGCCGGATCGCCACGCTTGCCGGACAGCTGATTCTGGAGCAGGATGTGGATCCCTTCATTATAGTGGGTGTTGAAGTGAACGTAGCAGTCCGCACCGAAGAATACGCTCCGTTTGGCAGCCGCTTCAAGCAGTACCTTGCATGCTTCGCCGAAGAGATTATTCCCTTCATTGAAAACAATTATCCCGTACGGCGTACGCCGGAAGAACGAATCATCGCCGGAGATTCCCTGGGCGGCAGTGTCTCCCTGCATCTTGCCCTGGCTTATCCGGCCCTATTCAACCGTGTCCTTAGCCTTTCCGGCGCCTATTACCCCGAAACCCGCCGGCTGCTGGAACAGGAAGATGATCTCTCCTGGCTTCAGATCAATATGGTCGTCGGTTTGCAGGAGCGAGACTATAAAACTGATACCGGAATCTACGATTTCGTAGAAATGAACAGGGAAACCAAAGCGATGCTGGAGTCAAGGGGAGCAACCGTATCCTACCGTGAGAAGGACGGACGTCATCTCTGGGGATTCTGGCAAAAAGAGCTACCGGAATCATTACTCTATTTCTTCAACCGCTGAAACACCTTATAAGGCCTAAAAAGTGAACATCTTCCGAACTTATGTATGTTCTGCAGGTGAGTGCGCTCTCAGTAAAGGGCGGGCAAACGGTGCCCGTCCTTATTTGTAAGGACGGCAACCGGCCCGGCTGCGGACTTAATTCTGTTCCAGCTTCTCGGTAATAATACGTTCGAGCAGCACCTCACAGCCGGCATTCACCAGATCATACACCTGCTCGAAATTCCCGGTAAAATATGGGTCCGGCACTTCACGAAGCTCCTCGTCCGGCAGCAGATCCATGAAGAACAACAGCCTAGACTTCTCGCCTCCGGGAATTTTGCGAACATTGTCCCCATTAGACTTGTCCATGCAGATTATATATTGAAATTTCTCAAAGTCATCACCACTCACTAGCCGGGCTGTCATGTGCTCATAGCTAATTCCATGCAGATCCAGAATCCCTCTTGTACCCTCATGGGGCATCTTGCCGATATGCCAGTCTCCGGTTCCGGCTGAATCTACAGCGATTTGATCGGACAAATGACGCTGCTCTACTTTGTGGCGCAGAACTGCTTCAGCCATCGGTGAACGGCAAATATTGCCCAGACATACGAATAACACGTTTACGATCTCTCTCACCTCCTGTGACCATATATGCCTTCCAATCCGCAGATGAATCTTGGGGCAGAACGCACCTGACTTCATTTTAGCGTTATGGCAGCAATTGTACAACTTTTCAAACTGCATTATACTGTTCAGGGTGACTAACTTAATTGCCACAACAAGGAGGGGATCATATTGCCATTTGGGCGTGTTGTCATATTTGCAGGCGGTGGGCTATCACCGGATTGTTTGCACCTATTAGATGAAGAGGATTTTATTATCGGAGCGGACCGGGGAGCTCTTTTCCTGATTGATCACGGATACACACCTGATATTGCCGTCGGAGATTTCGATTCCGTCTCCCCTGAAGCGCTGCTGCAGATACAGGCGGGAAGCAAGGAGACCATCAGCTGTGATCCGGTCAACAAGGACCTGACGGACAGTGAAATGGCGCTGGATCTTGCCCTGAATACTCAGCCTGAGTCCATTCTTCTTATGGGTGTAACCGGAACCCGCATGGACCATACACTGGCCAGTATCCAGATGATGACCCGGGCGCTGCAGCGTCAGGTCGCCTGTTCTATCATGGATGCGAATAACTATATTACGCTGACCGGCTCGCATGCTGTAGTCGAGGAACGAGGGTATACCTATGTTTCTCTGCTGCCTTTGACACCGGAGGTCACAGGGATTACGCTGCAGGGTTTTCAATATCCGCTGGAGAATGCCACCCTTAAGCTTGGCCAGTCTCTGGCCGTAAGTAATGTACTGAGCGCCGCTAGCGGAACGGTTGCCATTGAGAGCGGACTCCTGTTAATTATCCAGAGCAAGGACTGATTACATAGGTTTTTAGAGACATCACTGTAACCTTTGTTTCAAAAATGTAAAGCCGGGAATCTCCTTACGCAGTAAGGGTTTTCCCGGCTTTTTCCTATGCCTGTTTAAGATAAATATTAATATTTTGTAACTTTTAATGAGATTTTAATAAAACGCTTACAACGTAGGTCCAGCCTGCATTTGAAGCCTCTGCTCCATAATTTAGGAAATAGATAACCTGCTATACTACGAATCAGAGAAAGAAACTAGAAAGATAAACACAAACCTGGGAGGTATTACTACATGAATAAGCAACAATGGTTTAAGCAAGTAATTGCTATTGGAATGTGCACAACAATCGGGTTCAGCACCCTAATGGCAACCGGAGCAGGCACAACCCCTGCTGCTGCCGCATCCGTATCCTCTTCGGCTGTCACATCCGAATCTGTATCCGCATCTTCGACCGGCTCTAGTATTGTCAGCTTCGGCAAAAAATATCTGGGAACGCGTTACCAGTTCGGTGCATCCACTTCTACTACAAGATACTTTGACTGTTCTTCATTTACTCAATATATTTTCAAGAAATATGGCGTTAACCTGCCGCGTACTTCCGTAGCCCAATCCAAAGTAGGCTCCTCCGTGAGCAAGGCCAACCTGCGCATCGGCGATTTGGTGTTCTTCTCCAGCGGAAGCCGGGCAACAGGTAAGAACGTAACGCATGTAGCAGTCTATGCAGGCAACGGCAAGATTCTCCACACCTACGGTTCACCTGGAGTAACAATTTCAGATTTGAATTCGGGCAACTGGAAAAAAACCTACCTGAAAGCACGCCGCGTACTGTAGGCGCATCTCTCTCTTACTAAACGTGCTTCATTCACGATTTGTTGCAAAATCCATAGCACGGTTCTCAAAAAAGCCGGAGAGGCAGTTAAGAATTCCCTAACCTGTGACACCGCTCTCCGGCGTCCGCAGTACATATCCGGTTCCGCGTACCGTATGTATCAGTTTATTCCGGTGGCCCTTGTCTACCTTCATACGGATATGCCGGATGTAGACATCCACCACATTAGTGTCTGGGTGAAAATGATATCCCCATACCTGCTGTAAAATCTCGTTTCTGGGACAGGTTTCACCCAGATTAACGGCTAGATAGTACAGCAGGTCGAATTCCTTGGGGGTCATCTTCAACTCTATTCCGTCCCGGCTCACCTGCCGGCGGCTGGGATCGAGCAATAAGCCATCCACCCTAAGCAGCGAAGCCGCTCCTCTGCGGCGTCCGGTAAGCTTCAATAAATTGAGCACCCTGCATTTGAACTCTCCGGTATGTACAGGCCTCACCATATATTCATTGCCCCCTGCCTCAAAAGCCGAGACAGCTGCCGGACCACGCTCCCCTTCATTCCCTCCGGATATCACCATTACCGGCAGAACCATCCCCTCTTCCCGCATTTCTGATACCACCCTCCAGCCTGACCACTCTCCGGGTTCACACAGCTCTGCGAGCAGCAGCACAGGCCCCCTGTTTGACAGCAATAAGCGAAGATCTTCCAGATCCGCGCTTATTGCTGTTTTCATGCCGAGTTCACGGATTGCCGCTTCAAGTTCGGCATGTCCTTCCTCCCGTCTGCTCCGTTCCTCAGCAGTCTCCTGTCCGCCCGGATCCGGGCCGGGCACATACCAGGCGATGACTTCATTCACATTGATTCCTCCATATTCCCGGCTTGCACCAGTTGAGCCGCCACAGATGAAGGTTAGAATTCCCAATAAGCAAAGAGACCATTCCCATGAATGGTCTCTTTGAGCTTATTAAGCGAATTCAATTAATTTACGAAATCGATTTCCTGGAAGGCTGCTACCTCGGTGTCCCAGCGTTTGGCCACAAAAGCCTGATGATCAGGATGATTATTATAAGTATTATAAGCTGCCTGATCCGCGAACTCCATCGAGAAGCCATACTGGAAATCACACTTAACACTGACTTGGCGCAGCACCTCGAAATTCATCACTACCGGAATGGCGCTGAGAATCTCCGCTCCGTCCCGCAGGAAGGCAGCGGTCTCCGCAGAATCGGGTGCATGCTTCAATGTAAAAATAGCCATATGCCTGATTGTACCGTTCTTCATCCTCTTCTCCCCTTCGTTAGCCGAAATACCGGTGATAGAAGCTGCGTGCTGCAGCGGTATCACTGGTTCCATGAATTAATGCCCTTCCGTCGGCGAACACAACCATACGGTAAGGCTCCTCCGTTAATGAGACCAGATACGGATTGCTCTCCACCTTGCCGGTATTCAGCCTGGATAGACGTACAGCTGTCTCCTGCAGATTGAGGCTCCTGCGCTGTGCCGGGCGGATCTGGACCGTATCCCGGCCGCAGAGCACGTCACTGCGCTCTGTGTTAGATGCAGACAAGTACGGATAGACCGGACGTTCACCGCAGGATGGACAGTTTACTTTTTTCGCCGCCTTGACGCCAATCTCCTGCTGTTCATTCTGCCAGAGATCGAATGTCAGCAGCTTGCCGCGCAGCTTCTCTTTGTACCCGCCGAGCAGCTTCAGCGCCTCAGCCGTTCCATTCGCTGTAACCATCTGCACAGCTTGCGGCAAAATGCCGGCCGTATCACAGGTATCCCCGCCCAGCGGGATCGTACCCAGCAGACAATTCAGACAGGGTGTTTCACCCGGGAGAATGGTGTATGTAATTCCGTAGCTTCCGACACAGGCGCCATAGATCCAGGGAATGCCGTGTTTTTGCGCCAGGTCATTCATGATCAGCCGGGTGTCGAAGTTATCCGTCCCGTCCATAATCAGATCTACTCCCGGAAGCAGGCTCTCCATCTCCTCTGCACGCACATCCAGCACATGGGCTTCAAGCACGATTTCCGAGTTAATCTCCATGAGTCTGGACTTGGCCGCAGCCGCTTTGGGCATCCGCAGACGGGCATCCTCTTCCGTATACAGCTGCTGCCGCTGCAGATTACTCCACTCTACATAATCACGGTCCACAAGTATGAGCCGCCCTACCCCGCAGCGCGCCAAAGTCTCGGCAATCCCTGTACCTAGTGCGCCCATCCCAACAATCAGCACGCTTGAACGTGCCAGTCCCTGCTGCCCCGCAGCACCGAACGGAGTAAAGCGGACCTGTCTTGAATACCTTCCGTCCCGTCCCGCCGCTGATGCCGGAGCCGGTTTGTCTTTGTCATTAGGACCCATTCCTGAACAGCCCCCTTTATCCAATAAAAAATGTTAATTCCGTTTATCACTCAATATTATGAAAATCCGGGAAACAGCGCCTTGCAGCGCTCCTCCCCGGAAGTTGTAATTCATCTATACAATCTGAGCAGACCACTGCTCCACATTCCAAACCTTCGTTACCCAATCCTCGTAGAATTCCGGTTCATGGGAGACAAGGAGAATCGTCCCTTTGTATTCCTGCAGCGCCCGTTTGAGCTCTGCCTTAGCAATAATATCAAGGTGATTCGTAGGCTCATCGAACAGAATCCAGTTGCTCTCACGCATCAGCAGCTTACACAGACGTACTTTGGCCTGCTCGCCACCGCTCAGCATGCTAAGCGGACGGGTAATATGTTCATTCTTCAGCCCGCAGCGCGCCAGATGGCCACGTACTTCATTCTGGGTGAGACTGGAGAATTCATTCCATACATCTTCAATCGGGGTAATATTCTCCGCCTTCATTTCCTGCTGGAAGTACGCTGAACTCAGGTAATCCCCCAGATAGGTTTTGCCGCTGTAGGTCGGGATTACACCTAGAATCGTTTTGAGCAGCGTGGATTTGCCGACACCATTGTACCCGACAATAGCAATCTTCTCCCCGCGTTCAATCATCATATTCAGCTTGCTTGGCAGCAGCGGACGATCATAACCAATCTCGAAGTCAACGCCTTCGAACACGGTCTTCCCGCTGGCCCGGCTCTCTTTGAACTGGAAGGTCGGCTTCATCGCCTCTTCCGGTCGATCAATCCGTTCCAGACGTCCAAGCTGCTTCTCACGGCTCTTGGCCCGGCCCGATGTGGAAGCCCGCGCTTTATTGCGCTGGATGAAGTCTTCCTGCTTTTTGATGAAATCCTGCTGCTTCTCATACGCATCAATGTGCTGGGCTTTGTTCATCCCTGCCATTTCCAGGAATTTCTCATAGTTGGCCGTATAGCGGGTCAGCTTTGAGAACTCCAGATGATAGATCACATCCACGATTTTATTCATAAATTCCGTATCATGGGAGATCAGCATGAAGGCATACGGATAATTTTTCAAATAATTGGTCAGCCAGTCAATATGCTCCACATCAAGATAGTTGGTAGGCTCATCGAGCAGCAGCACATTTGGTTTCTCCAGCAGCAGCTTCGCCAGCAGAACCTTGGTCCGCTGCCCCCCGCTCAGGCTGGTTACATCCCGGTCCAGACCGATTGCCGACAGGCCGAGGCCGCCCGCCATATCCTCCACCTTCACATCAATCATATAAAAGTCCCCGATGTCCAGCTGTTCCTGAATCGTGCCCATCTGATCCAGCAGCAATTCCAGCTCTTCGGGAGTGGCGTCGCCCATTTTATCCGTGATGGCCAGCATTTCAGCCTCCAGCTCCAGCAGCGGCAGGAAGGCATCTTTAAGCACATCGCGTACCGTTTTGCCTGCCGTTAGCTGGGTGTGCTGATCTAGATAGCCGTATCGGACACGCGGAGTCCACTCCAGTTTGCCGCTGTCCTTTAACAATTTACCGGTCAAAATATTCATCAGCGTAGACTTGCCCACGCCGTTAGCTCCAACAATTCCTACATGTTCTCCATCCAGCAGGCGGAAAGATACATCCTTGAACAATACCCGGTCCCCAAAGTTGTGGGAAACGTCTTCTACAGTAAGTAAACTCATAAATTCTCCGCAAGCTCCTGTCTATATTATCAATATTACTAATCGGGTTAAGCACATACATCACTACATTCTAGCACACCTATGTCCAGTGCCGAAATAGAAAATAAGCCTAATTCCTGCAAAACACGCAGAAAAAGTAGTGATTTCATCGTTTTTTCTGAAATATTCCTCTATTTTTTGCAGAAAATCGTTTGTCCGTTCCGAGTCCAAGCATCTCTCCAACCGCTTGCCCCAGCTTCCCTCTGGTCTGAAAAGGGTCCTGCTGAAGCGGCAGGCTGCACACCTTGGCCTGTCCCAAAGCAGAAGCCAGAAGCGCTGCCGCAGAACCGCCGGCCAGCGGCAGACAGATCCGCCATTCCGGCTGAGGGGTGAGCCCGCTGCGGCGCAGCCAGTGCAGCGTATCCTCCAGCCGCCAATCCGCCCCGGAGGCCACCAGTAACGGCCTGCCGCTGGCCGTGAAGGCGGTCAGGGCCCCTTCGTAACCGCCTGTCCCCAGATCCAGAACCACGAAGGAATATGCCTCACCCGTCCGCTGAGGCAGTCCGTCAGCCGGCGCAACCTTCCAGAAATCTACGTTGTTCCAGGTAAAGAAACGCTCCGGCAGAACTCCACTATGGATGCCATTTATTTCAGGCACTTCTGACATTCCTTTAATGCGGTTAAATACTTGCGCATCAGGAGCACACTCCACCCAGGCAGTGTGGCCGGCCCGCGACAAATAATGGCTCACAGCCAGTGATGTATGCGTTGTCCCCAGTCCCGGAGCTACGCCCAGCACAGCCACTACTAAGGTCTGCTGGGAATGCAGCCTATCAGAAGCAGCCTGCAAATCCGGCTTAAGCTCCGGCGCTATCAGCTCTGCGGCTTGGGCTTCAAGCGGTTCAAGAGCTGACAGCACCTCCTGGGCACTGCCGTACCGCTCCTCCGGATGATGACGCAATAGGCGCCGGATTACCGGAATCAACCGGTCTGGAATGCTGCCGTGCAGCCTCCGTTCCATTCCCGGCTGCCAGCTGCTGAATTGTCCGCCGGAAGCCATGTACAGCAGCAGCGCACCCAGCCCGTACAGGTCAGACAGCGGACTGCTCTGTGCACTGCCATATTGCTCCGGGGCAGCGAAGCCGGCGGTCCCCAGCTTCTCGGTGTCTTCATCCGGTCCGTTTCTCTGCTTACGGGCGATGCCGAAATCAATCAGTCTCAGCTCCTGTTGTCCGGACAGCATAATATTGGAGGGCTTCAGGTCACGATAGACGATCGGCGGATGATGGCTGTGCAGGTATTGCAGGACCTCCAGCAGCTGCCTGGCATAGCTGATAATCCGCCCTCCTGTAAGAGCTGCCGGATGCTCAATCATATATTGATGAAGGGTCACCCCATCAATGTAATCCATCACCAGATAACTGTAGCCGTCACGGTCTGGCGGGAAGAAATCACCAATCCGCGGCAGCTTAGGATGATTCAGTGAGATCAACAGCTCTGCTTCTGCCTGGATGGCTCCAATGCTATGCTCTCCCCCTTCCCGTATTACACTTTCCTTAACCGCCCATACCTTTCCCGGCAGCCGCAAATCCTCTGCCAGATATACTCGGCTCATTCCTCCTGAACCGATAAGTCCGGTAATAGAGTAACGTCCTCCAAGGATTTGTCCGGTTGTCAGCTTGCCCGCTACATTCATCTTTTTTCCTCCTTATGGTCACGCAAAAAAGGGAAAGCATCCGCCGCCGGCACCTTGAACCGGCATGAAGCCGGCGGTGCAGATAGCGGGATGCTTTCCCTTTATCCATGAACCTAATTAATATTTAATCATATAAAGTGTAATTTCATCGCGGTTATGGAACAGCTGCTTCGCGCGCTGAATCTGCATCCGCTCACCTTCGAACATGGCTATAATTTCCTTAATCATCGCCAGCGGCTTCTTATGCATTAGCTTCACTGTGACAATGGCTGTACCACCCGGGGTCAGACTATGGAGCAGTCCGGTAACCAGCTTCGCCATCAGCTTGGGGCTCCAGCTCATATCGCAGACCAGCAGGTCAAATTCATTCTCACGGAATTTGACCTCCCCGGCATTTTTACGCAGAATCTTGAGTCCGGGATAATTGCGCAGCGATTCATGCATCAGAGCCGGATCTACAGCGGTTACCTTAAGGCCTCGTTCCAGCAGGAACGAGGTCCATCCGCCCGGGGAAGCGCCGATATCCACCGCATTCTTGAAGCTGTGGAACGGAATCGCGAATTCCTTCTCCGCCTCCATCAGCTTGAACTTGGCACGTGAGATCTGTCCGTCCTCCTTGCGGAAGCGGATCATCCCGCCGTTCCAGCTGGAGAGGTTCTCTTCCGGCCGGGATACACCGGCATAGAGGGCTTCTCCATCTGCATATACGGACACCACCCATGCCGGTTCCTGTACGGTGAATTCTGCACCCAGACTGTCAAGCCGGCCCTGCAGCCACTCCCGCAGCTCTCCCGGGCTGTCTTCCCAGAAGGACGTGCTGCCCTTGCGGACATGCAGCGAGACCTTCTCGCCCTCCAGCTCTGTCCGCCGGCTTAAGTATGCGGCCAGCCTGTCCATAGCAGACATATCGCCTGTGTCCTGGAACTGCACCGGCTGGATATGCCGCAGGAAGATCGGCAGGTTCTGTGCCAGCATCCGCGATACCTCTTCAGGCTCTGCCTCCAGCGTTGCCAGGAACACTTCACCCGGCAGCAGCAATGTACTTTTCACCGCTCCGAACAGGCGGCGCAGCTCCTCTTGTGCATAGGGAGCAAAGCCGTGGTTCGCGGTGCAGATGTATCTTGAAATTATTTTTTCATCAGGAGCCATGTTTGGCTCGAGGGGTTCTTGCGTAAATTCGTTCAAATCGATGTGCCTCCAGGTCTTATTTTTATCCAGGGACGGCCGCTATCCCATTCAACATCAACGGGTATATCGAAAGTGTCCATCAGCATTTCCCTAGTCAGCACTTCTTCCTTGGGACCGGCTCCCGCCAGTTTCCCGTCACGGATCAGCGCTACATGGGTGAAGAGCGGTACAATCTCCTCTACATGATGCGTCACGTACACTACAGCCACATTGTGCTGCTTCAGCTTGTCGATCTCGGCCAGCATCTTCTCACGCTCGTAGAGATCCAGGCCGGCGCAAGGCTCGTCCATGATCAGCAGCTTGGGCTCGGCTATCAGGCAGCGCGCCAGCATCGCTTTCTTACGTTCCCCCTGGGACAGGGTACCAAACGGATGGTACGCCAGTTCGCTGAGATTCATATCGTCCAGCAGCTTCAGCGCCTGATCCTGCACACTTTGCGGGATTGCCTGATAAAAGCGAAGGTAGGCATAAGCACCAGTTGCGACGACTTCCCATACGGGATCGCTGAGCGAGAGCTTTTCCATCAGGGATGGTCCAATATAACCGATTTCCTTGCGCACCTCACGTACATCACACTGGCCGAATTTGTAGCCCAGCACTTCAACAGAACCCTTGCTTGGAAACAGGTAACCGGTCATCATTTCCAGTAAGGTGGTTTTACCGGAGCCGTTACGCCCGAGAATTACCCAATTTTCACCTTGCTTCATTTCCAGAGACACGTCATCAAGAATCAGACTTTGTTCCCTGCGCAGGGAAAGATGTTGTAAAGATATCATTATGAGGTCACTCTCCTTATGTAATCCAGTACCCGTTCTACCGAGCCCATTGAATAAAAGATTTCCGGTTCAGCGCGGCGGTCCGCCGGCACTACCATCAGTGCAGGCACACTGGATATACGATACGTGTTTATAAGTCCGGGCAGCATATTTACGTTGCCCTCAGCAATCAGAAGTCCGGGCGGCAGCAGATGCTGTGCAACCTCCAGCATACGCCGTGCTGCCTTGCAGGTCCCGCACAGTGGGGTATACAAGAACACTGCGAGAGGTTCTCCCGGTCTTCCGAGCAACTCCATCAGCTCATCCTGATTCATATCCTTCATCCAGCCGCCGCTCCTGCAGCAATTTCCTGCAGCCTCTCCAGCCCAAGCGGGCCATTGTACAGCTGTGTACCGGCAGGCACGGCCGGATATAAGATTTCGTACATTTCCTTGCGCCCCTCAAGGCTCGAGGTGTGCAGATAGATTTCCCGCGGGAATAATCCTTCGAGCACCATCCGTTTAGCCACTTCACCCCCGCAGAAATCCTCCGGGCCCATATCATAATCAAGCGACAGAATATCAACCGGGCCGCTGCGCAGCATCAGCAGACACTCTCCGGTGGTTCTGGCCAATGCAAAACCGGAAGGCCGTCTTCTCATATCGTCCATATATATATTCATCACGTTTCATCCTCCGCTTCAAACCAATGCCTGACTACAGCAATTTCCGCCCTGTGAGTACCGTCAGGCCCTTTCTCTGTTTCCATCGCAACAGCAGACACATTGCGCAGAGGAGCAGAAGTCAGTAGCTCCCGCAGCGCCTTCCCGCCAATATGGCCTTGTCCGACTCTTGCATGCCTGTCGCGTCTGGAGCCGCAGGGGAACAGGGAATCATTCAAATGTACGGCAGCAAGCTGCTGCCAGTAGCCTAGCGCTGTGCCCCGCTGCAGAAACTCGTCAGTATGCTGCGGATTCCATATCCCTGATGCGAAGGCGTGACAGGTATCGAAGCAGAAGCCGATTTTCTCCGGATAATGACTCAATTCACGGACTTTGACCAGTTCTTCCAGCGTCATGCCTTCTTGGCCGTGATTGCCTGCCATATTCTCAATCAGGAGCTTCGTCCGGCCTTCCCACCCGGCCAGGGTGTCATTTATACATTGTATAATATTTTGATAGCCTTGTAATGGCTCCATTCCGGCAAAATGGCCAAAATGCACCACAATGCCCAGGGAGCCGCAGGCTTCGGCGATCTCCAGATCATTGCGCAGCGAAGCGGCCATAACGGCTCTGCCTGCGGGATCTGCGGCCAGATTGGTCGGATAAGGGGTATGGGCAATGGAGACCATCCCCTGTTCCCGGCAATAATCGGCACATAAGTGCGCATCCCGGTAGTCCACAGGCTTAAGCTTCAGACTGCGCGGATTCTTCGGGAAATACTGGAAACACGACGCACCGCTCTCCCTGGCGAACCGGGCAGCCTGCCCGTATCCGCCGCGTATGCTGACATGTGCCCCTATTCCGGGATTAAGCGTCATGCTGGCAATCCGGGCAATAAAACACCTTGCGTCCGGATTGCTCAGTCTTGATAATCGTTCCCCCGCCGCGCAGGCAGGGTTCGCCGCCGCGGTCGTACACTTTACAAGCATCGTTGTAAGAGCCGGTAACCGTATCTCCGGTCATGAACGGCATTTCCATATAACCGCCAATCTCGGTTGCCTCCGTCAATACCTTGCGCACACTGTCATACAGCCGGGTTACTGCCTCCGGTGACAGATTCTGAACGAGCGTAGAAGGCAAAAGTCTTGCTTCAAAGGCAATCTCGTCGGCATAACAATTGCCGATACCGGCCATAACATGCTGGTTGACCAGCAGGCTCTTCAGCGCACCGCGGCGTCCTTTGAGCAGTGCGGCGAAGCGTTCAGCCGTCATTCTCCGGTCCAGCAGCTCCGGTCCAAGCTTACCCATTGCCGCTTCGCTTTCCTTAACAGACAGGAGATGCAGATATCCCAGGCGCAGACCCATGAAGTAGAGGATATGCTCTCCAAAAGCCAGTTCAACTTGAGTAGTCCGGTCCGGACGTTCCTCCTCTGTACCATAGAACAAAAGTCCGCCCAGCATCAGATGCAGCAGCAGTCTTCTTCCGTCATGCAAATGGAACAGAATATGTTTGGCACGGCGTTCTACGAACACGATCCGCGCTCCAACCAGACTGTTCACGAATTCTTCCGTCTTCATATTGATTGTTTTTTCTCTATTTACGGTTACCCCCGTAATTGGAACATTTATTAGATGCTGGCTCAGCAGCTTTCTGTAATTCTCCATTTCCGGCAATTCCGGCATATTGTCATCTTCCCTTCCAGGTTGGTAAAAGGCATACCTTTGTCATTATACACCGAGCAGCACCATAAGTTCAGCTAAATCAGCACAAATTTCATCCGGCTTAACTCCTGTAACTGTCTGGTAGCGCTCCAGATTATCGCGTGTGGTAAGACCCGTCAGCACCAGTATCGTGCGGCAGCCTGCATTTACACCGGCAGAAATGTCTGTACGCATATTATCTCCGACAACAACCGCTTCCTCAGATGTGATCCCCAGCAGTGAAGTCGCATAGGTAATCAAATGGGATTCCGGTTTGCCGATCACTACAGGTGACACTCCGCTGGCTGCTTCAATTGCAGCTCCAAGGGTTCCGGCGCCGGGCATCACCCCGTCATCGGAGGGGAGCATCAAGTCCGGGTTGGTAAGCACAAACTTGGCTCCTTCCCGGATCCAGCGCGAAGCCCGGGCCAGCGATTCATATGTAAAAGAACGGTCGATGCCCTGGACAACATATTGTGGATTCTCCGTAACCAGGGTCAGCCCCGCTTCGGCGCAGGCCTGCACCAGTCCCTCTTCTCCAAGTATCGCCACTGTAGCTTCCGGTGATTCCTCAGCAATGTAGCGTGCCGCAGCAAGCGATGAGGTGCAGACCTCTTCCGGATTCGCATCAATTCCCATCCCGCGCAGATGTACAGCAACACTTGCCGCTGTGCGTGATGAGTTATTCGTGACAAACAGGAACGGTACAGCCGCTCTACGCAGCGCTGCTATCAACCGATCTGCATCCGGAATCATCCGGCCGCCGTGATACAAGGTTCCGTCCAGATCAATTAACAAACCACCTATATTGTTCATAATACCCCCTGTTTGAGTCCCGTTTATTTAAATCATCGCATTAATAGTTAATGTTATAAATTATCTTCGCAATTTTCTAACCATTTCCCTCTATAGCCCACTGTTATTGAGTTTTTTGATGGCATCCTAACTTTTCCGCTACTCCGTTTCGTCAATTTCTCTACTGCTTCGTACGCTTAATGCTCTCCTATTATTTAAAATTTAACATACTTCGTCGAACGATAGCGAACCGCTGTACCGGCAGGCTTTTTTTGGCATAGCCCTGTCATTTCCTGCGCTTTCCCGGAAAATAATTCATTCCCCGGGGGCATTTCCCGTGGCTCTCCGATGGACCGGGAAGGTGCAGAATTCCTCCGCCAGCAGTGTAGCCGGGAAGATGGCCTGCGCCTCTTCCAGGAGTGGAATCAGCTCCTCCTGTGAGCTGTACCGCGAGCTGAAGTGGGTGAGCAGCAGTTCACGCCCGCCCGCCTCACGTGCAAGCTCCGCGGCTTGCCGGGCTGTACTGTGATGATACTGATAGGCCATATCAGCCAGGTCATGAGCAAAGGTAGCCTCATGAATGATCAGATCAGCATCCTGTGCCAGCGGCAGTGTTCCCTCGCAAGGACGGGTATCGCCCAGAATAGTAACAATTCGGCCGCGTTTCGGCGCATGAATCACATCCGCTGCCCGGATCACAACCCCGTCTTCAGATGTGATATCTTCACCTCTCTTCAGCTTGCCGTACAGCGGCCCGGGCTTCAGCCCGTAACTCTTAAGCAGCTCTGCATCGAGGTTGCCCGGACTGTCTTTCTCCGTTACCCGGTACCCATAGCTGTCAATTCTATGCTCAAGCAATCCCGCCTCAACCTTGAACGTGTCATCCTCAAACACAAGCCCGCCGCTGTGCTCAATAATTTCAAGCTTGTAAGGGATTCGCGACTGGCTTGCGGACAGTGAAATATCCAGATAAGCTTTGACCCCAGGAGGTCCATACACTGTAAGCGGTGATGTACCGCCCTGATATCCGCGGCTCGACAGCAGCCCCGGAAGGCCGAACAAGTGGTCACCATGCAAATGGGTGATAAACAGCTTTTCCAGCTTGCCCAGCCGCAGCGGTGAACGGAGAACCTGATGCTGTGTTCCTTCTCCACAATCGAACATCCAGAACGTGCGCCGTTCTTCAAGCAGCCTGAGGGCGATTGAGGTTACATTCCGCTGCAGTGTCGGTACCCCGGCATTTGTTCCCAAGAAATATATTTCCATTATGCCCCTCCTCTCTTCTATCGTACTTCTCACCTTATTTTTATCATGCCGGTTCTTATGAAAAGAATTCTACTCTGTTTTAGCGCTGAAAGCATCTTTCAAGCGGAATCGGCTGGATACGATACATATAGCTTCTTATATTTCCAGCAAAAAACCTCCCGGTGACGGGAGGTTCAGCTATGACGGGCACAGCCCTTCTGACAGGTGATGATCAATTAGGGCAGTTACAGCTTCTCCACATTGAAATACTGCGCTTCAGGATGTGCAAATACCATAGCCGATACCGAAGCCTCCGGCTCCATCATGAAGCCTTCAGTAAGGTGAACTCCAATATCCTCCGGGGACAGCAGCTTGAATAACGGCCCTTGATCCTCCAGATCCGGGCAAGCCGGGTAGCCAAAGGATACACGGATTCCCTGATAACGCGCCCCGTGTCTCTGCTTCATCGTCATATCCGCCGGGTCCGGGAACCCCCAGGTATCCCGCATCATATGGTGAACGCGTTCAGCCAGACCTTCTGCCACCTCCAGCGCTACTGCCTGCAAGGCATGGGAACGGAGATAATCTCCCCGGTCCTTAAGCTCCGTGGACAATTCACGTACACCATGGCCGGCGGTTACGACCAGGAATCCGACGTAATCCATAATTCCGCTGTCCACCGGCTTCAGGAAGTCGGCAAGGCAGAGATAAGGCTCAACGTTCTGCCGTGGGAAGGTGAAGGTATGCAGCACATGGGCAGGGTTCTGCGGGTCATAGATCAGGATATCATTCCCGCTTGACTGGGCCGGGAAGAACTGATACATGGCATGAGGAACAATGGTACCTTCCAGCATCGCCTGATGCAGAATATCGTCTACGGTTTCTTTCAATTCCACTGTACGCGCATCTCCAGCTGTCAGCTGTGCTTCCACGGAACCACGCAGCCCCAGATGATGACCGAGCAGCATCTGCATGTTCACATAAGGAATAATATGTCCGAGCGGATAATTGCGCAGGACATGACGTTCCAGATCCGGCGGAGTTAACACAGGGGCGTCCGCAGAAATTTTGGAGCGGACGGCACGCGTCAGTTCGGGAAGCGGCTGCTGCGGAGCCACAGCTACGGCAGCCTCTGCCTCTTGGCGTATCTCTTCCTCAATCTTCCCCCGCTCCAGCGGATTCATCAGCCGGTTGGCGATATCCAGACCATCCATGGCGTCCTTGGCGTATAATACCAGGCCGTCATATTCAGGCCGGATACGGGTCTTGGTGAACTTACGGGTTAATGCCGCACCGCCGACCATAATCGGCACGTCAATGCCGGCAGCGCGCAGATCCTGCGCCGTCAGCACCATCTGCTGCGCCGACTTCACCAGGAGGCCGGATAATCCGATGGCGTCTGCTTTTTCCTTGCGAAAGGCTTCAATTATGTTCTCTGGCGGAACCTTTATACCCAGATTGACGATCTCGTAGCCATTATTAGAGAGGATAATCTCCACAAGGTTTTTACCGATATCATGCACATCGCCCTTAACGGTTGCGAGCATAATTCTTCCTTTAACCGAGGTCTCATCCTTCTTCATAAACTGCTCCAGATGTCCGACCGAGGCCTTCATTACTTCAGCGCTTTGCAGCACTTCAGCAACAATCAATTCATTGTTATTGAACAATCTGCCGACTTCCGACATCCCCGCCATCAGCGGACCATTAATTATCTCAAGCGGACCGGATAACTTCAAGGCTTCGTCCAGGTCAGGAATGAGCCCTTCCTTGGTTCCCTCAACGACATACGAAGCGAGACGTTCTTCCAGCGAGAGATTGGAGATCTTCTCTTTCTTCTCGACCTTCTTCTCCCGGAAAGCCGCTACGAACGCAGACAAAGTATCATCATTCGTATTATAAATCAGCTGTTCGGCAAGCTTGCGTTCTTCTTCCGGAATGGAGGCATAACGCTCCACCTTTTCGGTATTCACAATTGCATAATCCAGTCCGGCTTTGGTGCACTCATAGAGAAACACAGAGTTGAGCACTTCACGGCCCGCTTCCGGCAGTCCAAACGATACATTGCTTATGCCCAGAATCGTATGAACGGAAGGCAGAGCTTCCTTGATCAGGCGGATACCGTCAATCGTCTCTTTTGCAGAACCGATATATTGTTCGTCCCCTGTTCCGACAGGGAATACAAGGGTATCAAAGATCAAATCTTCGGCGGCCAGCCCGTATTTGTTCACCAGCAGATCGTATGAACGTCTGGCAACCTCCAGCTTGTCCTTAGCCAGGATCGCCTGCCCGGTTTCATCAATGGTGCCCACAACGATCGCAGCACCGTATTTATGAATCAGCGGAGTCACGAGCTCGAATTTCTCTTCACCGTCTTCAAGGTTAATGGAGTTAATAATCGCCTTCCCTTGGCAATATTGCAAGGCCAGATCAATCACCTTCGGATCGGTGGTATCGATCATCAGCGGTACTTTGACCTTCTTCACTACCAGCTCGAGGAAACGTTTGATATCCTCCGTCTCATCACGGTCAGGGTCCTGCACACAGACGTCAATGACCTGCGCTCCGCTCTTCACCTGTGCGCGGGCAATCTCTGAAGCTTCCTCATACTTGCCTTCGACAATCAGTCGTTTGAACTTCCGCGATCCCAGCACGTTGGTCCGTTCACCGACCATGTAAGGACGGTTATCACTCTCAATGTACACAGGCTCTATGCCGGAGAGTGCCGGCGGATGAATGCCATCCAGTCCGCGCGGCGGATATACCGACAGGGCTTCGGCCATCGCCCGGATATGATCCGGGGTTGTGCCGCAGCAGCCGCCGGCAATGTTCAGCCAGCCCTTCTCGGCGAAACCGGCCAGCTTGCGGGCAAGTGAATCCGGAGATTCATGGTAGTTGCCGTTCTCGTCCGGGAGCCCGGCGTTCGGATAGCAGCTTACTGCTGCTGAAGAAATAGCAGACAGCGAACGGATATGATCGCGCATGAATTCCGGTCCGGTCGCACAGTTTAATCCGACAGAAATCGGCTTAAGATGCTCCAGTGAAATGTAGAAGGCCTCGATGTTCTGTCCGGCAAGCGTAGTTCCCATAGGTTCAATGGTACCCGAGATCATCACCGGCAGTGTAATTCCGCTTTTCTCGAAGGCATTGTGGATCCCTATACTTCCAGCCTTCACATTCAATGTGTCCTGGGAAGTCTCCAGCAGCAGGGCGTCAACCTTACCGTCGATCAACGCGACCGCCTGCTCTTCATAGCTGTCCACGAGCTCCTGGAACGTTACTCCTCCGGTTACGGAGAGCGTCTTCGTCGTCGGTCCCATTGCCCCTATAACGTACCTTGGGCGTTCAGGTGTATCGTATTTATCTGCAGCATTACGCGCAAGTCTCGCAGCCTCCAGGTTAATCTCCCGGGCCCGCTGCGGGATATCATATTCTGCAAGCACCACAGAGGTGGCGCCGAATGTGTTGGTCTCAATCAGATCCGCACCGGCTTCCAGGTATTTCTCATGAATATCCTGAATCACCTCCGGCCGGGTAAGCACCAGCATTTCATTACAGCCATCCAGCTCATCCCCGCCGAAATCCTCACCGGTAAGCGGCACCTGTTGAATCATTGTGCCCATGGCTCCGTCTAGTATCAATATGCGTTGCTGCAAGCTTTCTGCAAGTGTGAATTTGGCCACTTTCAATCCCCCCAGTAAAACATTAGAGTAAGTTTAGCAGAATAAAGGGAATTCGGAAAGCCTTCCTTTCCACCCTGCATTATTTGTATTAACAGTATAGCTACGGCTCACAACTCATCACGGCTGTACCGTGAGTTCTTTAGACGGCATTGAGTGCTGCGTACGGGCAGTCACATGGGAAGTGACCGTATAGCTGCCGGCTTGCTCAAATGTACTTTCACATACATAAGCTCCCTCTCCGTCACTTGCCCCTTTCAGCTCAGTGCTCTTGTCTGGCTCTGCATTATCTACAATTTCGAAGATCACTTCTTTGGCGTCCTCTACAACTACTCCGTCCTGACTAATGACAGCTTTAAAAATCACCTTGTCGTTAACGGATACTTCTTCCGGACTCCAGCTTAGCTCTACCTTGATAGGCACCATTGAGGAATCAGCAGCTGCATGCATATACATTTCCTCTTCATTATTCCCTGAACAGCCGGCAAGCGTCATGCCCATGACAATGCAAATGAGACCTCTAAGTATCTTTGGCTTAATCATCTGGAGCCCTCCCGGTTCATCGAATAGATTCATCTTCATGTTAACAACGAAAGTCAGATTGCTTTCTTCCTTATTATACACATTTTATTCAACTTGTCGGAAATAAGCTTCATTAACGGCCATATCACATGATAATAGTCATATACATGAACTACATTCATCTTGATCCTCGCAGGGATATTAAAAAAGCCAATATCCTATAAGGATACCGGCTTCATCTAAATCAGTTATAGGGAGTGTACCAATGGCAGAAGCTCCGAAAGATGCCTGATCTGATAATCCGGAGTGATGTCCGGGTCAGGAGTCTTGGCCGTCCGGTTGATCCAGACCGTCGTTAGACCTGCAGCCAATCCACCGAGAATATCAGTCGTAAGCTTATCTCCGACCATTATCCCTTGCTCAGGCGTAATATCCAGCAGTCCGAGGGCATGCTCGAAGATTGTCTTGTCCGGTTTCCCTTTACCGAAGCTTCCAGAAATGACAATATGGTCAAAATACGGAATAAGCTCAGGTACACCATCAAGCTTCTCCTGCTGGAGTGCAGGACAGCCATTCGTCAACAGCAGCAGCTTCACCTTGCCGCGCAGCTCATCCAGCACCTGAAGCGTCTCTTCATATATATAAGGACGGCTGCGGCGCTCAACGGCGAACTTGGCAGCGAGGCGTGCCGCCAGCGCTTCATCGTCCACTCCAAGAGAGGCAAGTCCGCGGCGCCAGGATTCGGTGCGGTAGGCCGGAGCAAGCTGTTCCAGCTGGCGGAATTCCGGCTGGTCTCCAGCTGTGAAGTTAGCCCATAGTGCCTCAAAAGGATTAATCCCAATCAGCTTCGTGAACGGAAAAGTCTCGTAAGACTCATAAAGCGCACGCGCTTCTCTGCGCACCGCCTGTTCAAGCTCTTGCGGATCAACAGAATCCCCTGCAGCCTCAGAGGCGTAGCGGAATGCTTCTTCCACACTTCGATCATCCCATAGCAGTGTATCGTCAAGGTCAAATAGTACGGCGGTAATCGGCATTTCGTTCTCCCACTCCCTATGCTGGTCTATCTTACTATTCGTGCACTACTTCAATGTTGTTGTTCTTGCCGAATTGTTCCAGGCGTGCAGCCATGGCGGCGGTGTCATACCGGTTGATCAGCTTGGAGAAAATCCATTGCTTGCGCTTGCCTTTATACTTAATGGTAACTACACTGCGCGACAAGGTAATCTTCTCAATTTCAGTTGCTGGCAAAAAGCGTTCGCGGTTGTATTTAATAGTAGACAGACGGGCGCGTTCCACCTTAAGGAACGGACGGCGGAAGAATAACAGCGCGGCAAGCAGGAAGTACAGTACTACCCCCAGCCAGTTGGCCAGTATTCCGCTTCCTTTCGCTTCATCAATGGAACCGACTACCCAGAACATAATGCCAAGCAGCATTAACACGACAGGGAATACAATATTCCGGCCTTTGAAAATATCGACGCTCTTTGCAGCAGCTTTAGAGCTCGTCCCATAGATCGTCTCTTTTCCCTGCTTCTTTCTTTGCTGATTGATTTGCTTGGTGTTGCGTTGAACCATTCTTTCCCAAGAACGGGCCATGTTAGTTCCCCCTAGTCATCCTGTATTATCTATGAAAAGGCCGCAGACTAAGCTTTACGTCCGTTGTTGCCTTCTTCATGCTCCGGATCATCCACAATCTCAATGGTATCAAGCTGGGCCCGGAAATTGCTGCGGATATTGCCCAGATATATCTCGCGGAGTTTGGCGCGTTCTGCCAATTCTTCCTCATTCAGGCCGCCATTCTTATGTTTGCGTGCCAATTCATTAATGCGTGCGACCAATTCGTCAATATTCAATACGTTCCCCTCCCCTATAAATTCATTCTAACTTTGCCATGAGAAAAAGAGCTTGTCAAGGTCTACCCCCTGAAAGCTCTCTTAGTCAAACACCAGTATGCTTCTTTCGGTTAATATACCGGCACGGTCAGTATATCTCCTGCCTTAATTCCGCTGTCCTTCAGACCATTTGACTTCTTGATCCCTTCTATATATACAGCAGTCCTCATATCATCCGGTTTATTCTTGAGTGCAATGCTCCACAAGGTGTCTCCGCGTTCAACTACGATCCGTTTCTCAGGCTTCATTAAAGTGACAGAACCAGCGAACACATTACCGACTACTGTAAATCCGGAGATCGTGAGTAATAGTATCAGAGATATCTTAACAAAGCTGACCTGGCGGAATATCGAGGTAAGTACAGACAGCAGGCGAAGGGTCTTGTCTCTGAATTGTGCCAATGGATTATGGGGTAATGGATTACCGGGAGCGGACACCTTGATATCCTCATTGTAGATACTATTGTAGGTACTGTATTTTAACATAAATATCGTCCTCCAAACACTTGTTCTTACTTTCGAAAATAATATAACACGAACATGTGTTTTGATCAATAGTTTTTTCGAACAACTGTTCCCTTTATTTTTCGGGCTATTATTCTCACAATTTAGAACTTATGTTTGTACGAACGGCAGTTCTATGTTATAATTTTCCCAAACATAGTATATGGGGTTGATTCCGATGTCAAAGATTTCGAGTCGCCAGCTGGCGATCCTGGAATTTATACGTAACGAAGTCCGCAGCAAGGGTTATCCTCCGTCCGTTCGGGAAATTGGTGAAGCTGTTGGCCTGGCCTCCAGTTCTACAGTGCACGGTCATCTGGACCGGCTTGAGAAGAAGGGCCTGATCCGGCGCGATCCTACGAAACCGCGGGCTATTGAATTGCTCGGACAGGAAGATTCAGAGAATGTACATCAATTCGTCCAGACGGTTACCCGCATCCCAGTAATTGGTAAGGTCACTGCTGGTGTTCCTATTACCGCTACAGAGAATATTGAGGATTACTTCCCGCTTCCTACTCATTACGTAGGGGATAACAAGGTATTCATGCTTTCTGTACTCGGCGACAGTATGGTTGATGCCGGGATTATGAACGGCGATTATGTTATTGTCCGCCAACAGCAAACCGCTGACAATGGTGACATCGTTGTTGCGATGACCGAAGAAGATGAAGCAACCGTTAAGACCTTTTACAAAGAACGTGATCATATCCGGCTGCAGCCGGAGAATCCGGCTTACGAGCCTCTCCGCCTTAACCGCGTTACTATTTTGGGCAGAGTCATTGGATTATTCCGCGATATCCATTAATCCTTCTCCTCCATAATCAGGCTGCTCCGCATCACGCGAAGCAGCCTTTTTCCTATTTAGATCCTGTTACGCTTGCCTAAAATGCCAAAAAACCAACGCAGGAACATTTGTTCCCATATCGGTTTTTGGCATTTTTTACTCCGAACCGCTTTAGCTATCCGCACATATCCTGATTACAAAGGAGTGCTGATCCCATGCCCAACTATCGAATTATTGTCGACCTTTCACAGCGCATGCTTTATCTGCTTGATAATGACACCGTAACCAGAGGATTTCCTGTCGGCATTGGCCGGATGCTGACCGTCTCGCCGGTAGGCGAGTACACGATCATTAATAAGCAGCCCAATCCGGGCGGACCGTTCGGAGCCTTCTGGATGGGCCTGTCCAAGCCGCATTATGGAATTCACGGAACGAATGACCCTTCCTCTATCGGCCACATGGTCTCCCACGGCTGTATCCGCATGTATAACCAGGACGTGGTCGCGTTGGCTGCCATCATTCCCATTGGTACCCGTGTAACCATCAGGGAGTAGCCGCAATCATGCAGCCACCTATAACTCCCTATATTTGAACACAAGAACCCCTCTGACGGGTTTTCGCCAAAGGGGTTCTTCACAGCATTATTGCACAGTTTGCTCATAACCAAGCTCGTCCAGAATACTTTCAGCCAGACTCCACTGTTCCGCAGGTGAGTCTTTGCTTTTTTTGGCGTAGACCAATGCACTCTTGGTAACTTTCTCGATCAGCCTGCGTCCCTGCTCTTTGGTGATGGACACTTCCATCCCGGAGCGGCCCACCACCTCAGACAGACAAAAGAACGCAATCCGCATCGCGTAATTGTCTCTGCTGAGGAAATAGAATAGATGAGGCACGTTCTTGAGCAGACGGTCAACCCAGTTCGTAATCTCCCGCACCTGATAAACTTCCCGGCGATCCTGCTCATACCCATTGAATATAATTATGATTTTGCCCCGTAGCCGCTTCTTCTCATATTTCTTAAATTCACGCAAATAGCTCTCGAGCCGCCCCTTCTCCACATCTTCTCTGGAGACATTCAGCACGGTGGTTCCGGCTGCATCCAATTTAGAACTTTCTTCCAAAACCATATCTGCGTTAACAGACAGTGTTCTATCCTGTAATTCTGGCAGTCCCAAACGCTGCCGTAATTGATCGTCCATTCTTCACACCTTCCTGTATCAAGCTCTTGTGCAGCTTGTTCACCATATCTCCTGGTATATATCGTCCCTCAAACCTCTTACTCTTCATTGATCAATTATACTCCGTGCCTTCTACAGTCTCAATCGTACGGCAAAAAAGACATCCCGGGAGGATGTCTTTGATTGGATACTTTTCCCCTGACTACAGACTACAATACGCTGCGCAACGACCGGATAGCAATAGTGTTTAAACGAATCGCTTCACGTATAGATGCTCTGGCAGCCAGCAATTCTCTTCTGGCACGTGAACCACTTGGAAATCTGCGCAGGTTCTCATTAATTTCCTCAAGTCTTTCAAGCAGGATTGCTCTCTGTGCGAGCAGTGCATTAATTGCTCTGCGGATTCTGTTTCGTTCTCTTTGCGTCATCATTACACCTCTTTTACGTTTTATAGTATAAGAAATGCAAAGATTAGCTTCGGAGACTGTGTGATTTGGCAGTAATATTAAAATTAGCTTTCTTTGACCTTGATAGAGATAATATTGACAGGATTAAGATACTTGCCTCCTGCCGGAATCCAGCCTGTCAAACCACCGGATGTCAGATAGGTTCTGGCTTCTCCCGCCGATTCAAACACAGATTCAAGCTCTTCAATTTGCCCATTCACATACTGAAGCTCAAAAATAACTTTACTCACTTGCGACCACCTCCTCAGCTACTAATTCGTTACCCCGAAGCGTTTACCTGCTTTTACTTCTTGGGCAGCCTTACCCGGAACTCAAATTCGTCACGTCTATAGGTCATTCCGGCCAGCAATACATACTCCGGCGTCCATTTCTGTACAGGTCCGGCGTAATCAGCTATAACATGCGGTTTACCCTCGATCAGTTGAACGACATAGACCTTCACCTGGGCAAGTGCCGCCGCGAATATATCAGCATCACTTGAAAGAACTTTATACGCAGTATTCAACATCTTTCCTCCTTAGTGCACACGCAAGAATAATAAGGATTCATAGAGCAAACAAATCAGTTCAATTATAACGGGTTCTGGAACAAAATGTATACCCTATTTAGAGCTTAGAGCTTGATGAAAATGATCTTAAACAGCCCGAGGTATTTGCGCTTTGCCTTAATATCACCGATAAATGTCTTACTATCCTGAATATCAGGTATGCTGAATGTGGAGAACAGAATGTAATTTTCCCGGATAGTAAACGATTCGACCATAGGCTGAGCGACCATACTGGTAATTTCTCCAGCTAGCCCTCCCCCCAGTGTTTCCTCCAGATGATTCACTGCGTATTCTCCAAAGTCCTCTTTACCCGGATTCATGACCGCTAGTAAAACCAGTACTACTATAATTACGAAAGACAGTTTCGCCGCTGTTTTCTTGCGGGCTCTGGGTTCAGGCTGCGGAGCATCATATCGCGGGTTCATGTTTATTCCCTCCAGCTATAATATTTCTTGAATCGTGAACACTAACGGACTCACAATAAACCTGCAGATTATAACCAGTACATCAACCGGCCCGCTTATCCCCACATCCATTCCGCTCCAGTCCGGACTACCTGCTAACGGTGAATCCAGCCCATATTGCTCTATAATCCGTTCCCTGGTTTCAGTTGACATGCCAGTTCCTTCTGCAGCTCCAGCCTGAGAACAAATTAGCGTTAATAATAGGATCATTGCAATAATACTTACATATTTATTTCTCATTTCATACCCCTATGTAACTTATTTATTAAAAAGGAAATACCGGCACCGCAACAACCACGGCCAGTATCAGCTGTAACAGCAATAGTCCCCAAGCCCAAACCCTCTAAACACATGCTTCACTTCAGCCTATCCTTAGTCATAAAAGTGATTCTCAGGGTAAGCACCTGCAAAGGGTTCCTTTAGTGTGTATATGATCCAGTATATAGGACATGGTACATTATGTAAAATAAACCATCCGGCTAACCATTGGGATGTAGATAAAATAACACGTCAGCCATTAGTCCGGCGAGTCGCTTTAATTCAATAGCTCTATTAAATATCTATTATCCTAAATAATAATTTTGTATTTTATGTGTATTTTGTAAAAAAAGGATTGAAATATATTCTCATATATTTATAATAATTACCAGATATATGAAGGGAGACATCACGAGATTGTCCACTAGAGATACTCTTCCCCTCATGTCTTACATTGAAATTGACCGTAGACTATATCCACGACCTATTCACACCTTAAGACAGAGATCGACCAGAAACCCTAAAAGCATTTCTCGTATTCTTAATTCGTTATATGAGAGCAATTACATCACCGTGGGTGATTTGATGAAAGCTTCATTGGCTGAATTGCGTTGCTTAAGGAATTTTGGCGTCACGGGGCAAATGATTGTCGTCGAGTTGTTAGAGGCCCATACCAAACAGTTGTCTGAGATTTCCCGCTAAGGACCTTTTAAAGGTTCTTTTTTTATTATCTCTTTTCTCCAGCTTAATCTGCGCTGTTCCCGCAACAATTAATCCTACGATTATTAGCACAATGCCTTTTCTATTTTTCAAATAATGCTCTTAAGTTATTTTCATTCCGCTTCAAGCTCCGATCATTTAGTCCTAGGCAATTACAACCATTTTAATACATTTTATTATTTTTCGACTTATTTATATACATTCTTACATAATACCGCATTTCAAATCATCCTTACTACTCATATACATTATTATCCATTAGGAGTATTGTTTTTCATGAAACTAAATACTTTTTTGGGAGGATTATCTATTTATGAAAAGGAAATTGCTTATTGGACTTTTAACTATTGCCGCATGTTTTACGGTAGGATCGACATCATTTGCTGCTGAAGCTCCATCTTCTACTCTTAGCTCTTCAACTTCAATTTCTCCAAATGCTGTAATAAAACCAATTGACGAGACTCAGGCTATTGTTAGAATGCAAGTAGGCGAAACTATATGGTTGACTGGCTATAATTTTTGGTATATTAACTATGACGGATCCATTGAAATAATACCGGCTGAAGGAAAGTTTACTGCCTTACATCCTGGAACCAGTACAGTCGCAGCTGACTTTGGGAATGGTATTACATTTTATTATATTATCTTAGTTAACTAAGTCTTGACGATGCTCAAGAAATGATAATTCTGTCATCCAAACCGACAATTTATTAATTCAAAAAATAACCCGTCAGGCATAAGCCGGCGGGTTATTTTTTGTATGCTCTGAATTTAACAAAAAACACGGTTTTTCGAATAATTCCTATACATGAATGAACCATCCTTCTTCCCGCTCCCCTCTATTTCTAAAAGTATGTAATAAAAAGACGCCCAAATCGCTCCAAGACCAAACTTAAAACACCCTTAAAGCAGTTTAATGTGATAAATGAATTTTTAATAGAAATGCACCTCAAAAAATTCCGAGGTGCATCCATGTTAGATTTAAAAACTTATGTTGTAATGAGCAAAATTCAGATGATACTGCGTCATTGCAGTGAAGTTGGGATTATCTACGACCACATATATTGTTGCTCCAGGCGGAAGCAAAACATTACTAAACGATTGCGCTTCAGCAGTTCCTGCCTTTCCTGTGTAAAGTGGGCCCAGTTCAGTGAGACCATTATAGTAATTAATAATTATACCCGCTCTTGTAGGACCGTTACCACTAAATCCTCCCACATGAACACCAATTCTTTTGAGATTTGTTGTTGTATTTGTCCACTTAAACCAATCTTGATCGGTAGCACTTTGGATGAACAAATCATATATCGCACCACCGTATTCATTCGGTGTAATGGTAAGACCAAACTTGTATGAGGCGTATAAAGCTTTCACTTGAGACTGACTATTTACAACTGGTCCCGCCTTTAGCGTTGGTTACGACCTGCCCGGGCTTCGTACGGCCCTGCGCGTATAATGCATCCTGCTCCGAGATAGTCCGCAGCCCCTGAGTAATGACTATATTGACTCTCCGGGCGTAGCAGCGCTCGATCAGCGCCACTGTAGCAGTCACCCAGGACCGTATGCAGCCCAGCCACGACAAGGATTTAAGCTTTACCTGTTCAAGCGTCAGCATCTTTATGGACCTCCTCTTTGACGGCCGGGAAGATCATAAACAGATCCTGCCGCCGGGTATACATGAGATACGTCAGGATCAGCAGGCCCAGGGTTGTGCCGGTTTGAGCTACGGCCAAGGCTGTGGACTTCAACGCGGCATACACCGCTGAATCACCGGAACCGTGTGTGGAATTACAAAAAAAACGCGGCTATAAGCAGCAGCGCACAGATGAATGAAATCCCATATGCATGTGCGATTGAAAAGGCAACCCTGCGGGATGCCTGCGCCAGCTCCATTTCTCTTTTTGTGCTAGGGCGATAGACGTTTGAACAATACTCCACACGGTTGTCCTCCCCTATCCTCATCATTTCCGCTATTGGCGGAATGATCTGCCTTTAATCGCTGTCGCTGCAGTACTTCAAGAGTTGGCTGCGTAAAAGCTGCCCGTTCTTTGTCCAGGATATCCTGCAGGCGGTCATTGTCCGCCAGGGCACGATCCAGCATCGCACGCGGAACCAACTCGCCTTTTGAGACAGCCCGCCACTGAATATAAGCAAATTTGATAAACAAGAACAGTAAGACAACCGACAGCCCACACTTTTCAACCAGTGGCAGCAGCTCTTGTATTGTGGATACCTCTGTGCCCATCCCCCGCTCCCCTTTCCTCTCTCTAATGTAAAAGCCCCCGGATCGACTCCGAGGGCAAAATAAAAAACACCTTCGTAGGCGCTCTCATCCATTCCTTATTCTAAAAAAAAGCACCTCTTAAATTCAAGAGGCGCTTGCACTATAACCGTTAAAAAGTGTAGGCTGCAAAATTAAGATGGTACGAAGGAGGTGTTGTTAAATTAGGAGCATCAACTACTAAGTATACTGTGGCTCCAGGTGGGACAAAAATATTTCCCAAGACTTGAGTATTTGTAGTGTTTGCCTTATCAGAATAATACAAATCAGTCTCACCGAAACCGTTGTTATAATTGATTTTGAAGCCCGCTCTGATAGGGCCATTTCCACTATAACCACCTATATTAGCAGCAACCCTCCTAAAACTTGAAGATGTATTGGTCCACTTAAACCAATCTTTCTCGGAAGCGTCTTGTATAAAAAGGTCATAAATAACACCACCGGTGGCCACATCAACCCCATTACTTAGCACAAGCGATATTGCAGATGCCTGAGAATCACCAATACCTATAAGAAATGGTGTTACCTCAGCGGCATTTGCATTGGATTCTGCAAAAGCTGATGCCGAAGGTATCATAAGAACAGCTGAGACAAGAAGTGCAGATAGAATCTTTTTAAATTTCAATGATCTTCCGCCTTTCGATAATTTCGTTAATCGGCCGATTACAAAGTTAATATTATCCTTTTATATGTTTATTTTCCATGGTTCATTAGAATCCATTTTTAATCACAAATATGTAATTTATTGATAATTTAAAATGCCGAAATATGACTATTTTTAATATATAATGTCATTTCGTTTACAACCACTCTGTAAACAGCTACATGAAATCTATCCTCGAATAATTCCCACTATTTATTTGTGGGCATTTTGTGGGCACCACCATTAATTTAAGCAATCCCCACCACCCTCACGCCCACAAACAAAAAAGCCCCCGGCGCTTAGAGCGCCAAGGGCTGCTGTATCCTAGTAAAGCGTCATGTACTGATCTCTTTCCCATTCGTGAACCTGGGTCCGGTAAATATCCCATTCAATTTCTTTAAGTTCGTAGAAGTGGGCCAGCGCATGTTCACCCAGAGCTTCGGTAATAACATGGCTGCGGATCATTTCGTTGAGGGCTTCCTTCAGATCGGACGGCAAGCTTGGGATGCCTTCTTCAATCCGCTCTTCCTCAGACATCACATAGATGTTACGGTCGATTGGAGCCGGAAGATCAAGCTGGCGTTTGATTCCATCCAGACCTGCCTTCAACATTACAGCAAGTGCAAGGTAAGGGTTAGCTGCCGGGTCCGGGTTACGGACTTCAACGCGTGTACTGAGCCCTCTGGAAGCGGGAATACGGATCATCGGGCTGCGGTTGCTCGCAGACCAGGCCACGTAGCAAGGAGCTTCATAACCAGGCACCAGACGTTTGTATGAGTTGACAGTCGGGTTAGTGATCGCAGCAAAAGCACGTGCGTGCTTCAGAATCCCTGCCATGTAATAACGGGCTGTTTTACTCAGACCCAGTGTGTCACTTTCGTCATAAAACATGTTCTCGTTGCCTTTGAACAAGGATTGGTGTGCGTGCATACCGGATCCGTTCATGCCAAATAGCGGCTTAGGCATAAAAGTAGCATGCAGGCCGTGCTGACGGGCTACCGTCTTCACGACAAGCTTGAAGGTTTGAATCTGGTCCGCTGCCTTGATAGCATCGGCGTATTTGAAGTCAATTTCATGCTGGCCGGAAGCCACTTCATGGTGGGAGGCTTCCACTTCAAAGCCCATTTCTTCAAGCGTCAGTACGATTTCGCGGCGGCAGTTCTCCCCAAGATCCATCGGCGCCAAATCGAAATATCCGCCCTGATCGTTCAGTTCAGTGGTCGGGTTACCCTTCTCATCTGTTCTGAACAGGAAGAATTCAGGTTCAGGTCCAACGTTCATAGCAGTAAAGCCCATTTCTTCAGCTTCGAGCAGACAACGTTTGAGGATACCGCGCGGATCTCCGGCAAACGGTGTTCCGTCTGGCATATACACATCACAAATCAGACGTGCAACACGACTATCCGTCACCCAAGGGAAAATCACCCAAGTGCTAAGATCCGGATACAGGTACATATCGGATTCTTCGATCCGGACATAACCTTCGATGGAGGAACCGTCGAACATCATTTTGTTGTCGAGTGCCTTTTCCAGCTGACTTACGGGAATTTCCACATTTTTGATTGTTCCGAGCAGATCGGTAAATTGCAGGCGAATAAACCGGACGTTCTCATCCTTGGCAATACGCAGAATATCCTCTTTAGAAAAGCTCACTTTACCCTCTCCCTTTCAAAATCTCTATGTTATTTATTAAAAAACCGGGATAGCTCGCCTTGGATTAGAGACACTTGTCCCGGTCTTTTACCGGAAACCAGTTCCTGCTTAAGCAGACGGTGAAGCTGTGAATCGGATAACTCTCTACGCCGAACCTCTGTATCAGGGGTAATGACTGTAGCTTCTTCGGATTCCTTCGAGACAGGATTCATCACCTGCTTAATGCCGGCAATATTAACACCCTTCTCAATCAATGCCTTGATCTCTAGCAGACGTTCAACATCATTAAAGGAGAACAAACGCTGGTTGCCGGATGTGCGCGCGGGTACGATCAGACTGTGCTGTTCATAATAACGAATTTGTCTGGCAGATAGATCGGTTAACTTCATTACGATTCCTATAGGGAATAATGCCATATTTCTGCGGATTTCATCACCCATGACTCATCCAACCTTCCAATGATCTTTTTCTCATCTCATTGTACATTTCCTTATATGGCGTGTCAATGGTATGTGAGTTTTTCTCACAAGATTTCTTTAAGCCAATGAGAGATTAAGTGAACAAAGTGTCAGCTACATGGGACCTGGCTTCCCGCAGTATATCACATAGATCAATCCTCAAGCAAAAGTTCCGTACTGGAAACAGTTTCGCTCAAACGCGCATCATGCACGACTCCAACTTTTCAGAAACTCCTTATTCAAAAGAAAATGTGACTGGCTAACCTTCAATCACCAGCTCCCCTTCTCCTGCCGGGGTCTCAAATCCGCTCAAAAAACGGGTCAGAATCTCTTCCGTGATTGGAAAAGCGGCATTAGCATCAAAACGCCCGCTCCGGATCTGAAGCCTCCGGCGCAATTCGTCCGGATGGACTTTTAAATGGATCAGTGCCCATACGCCTCCATAACGCTCAATCAGTTGTTTATATTCATCCCGCTTCTGCCGCTGCCAAAAGCTGAAATCGATAACGACATGACGCTTCGCCTGAATCAGCTTCACCAGTTCCCCCCGCAGCCTGATTTCCGATTGTTCCTTAAAGGATTCATAAGCCTGCTCCGGATAATCTACACCAAAACGGCCATGTGTACTCCAAATATCCTCATCGATCGAGAGCCGGACGAATCCCGCTTTCTCCAGCTTCAGCGCAAAGGTTGTTTTCCCCGAGCCAGCCACACCGCACATCATCACTATAACGGGAGCTTCGCTCACATTGTTTTGTTGCGTTAAATATTCTATCGCTGCTGCTTCATTCAGCATAGACTTCATCTCCTCTTCACTTTGAGCATAGGGGAACGCTTCTCCTTAAACTACGTAGATATAGTATAAAACTACTACGGGGTGACTTCTATGAACCAGAATAATCTCATTTGTAAAGCTTGCGGAAATAACACTTTTGCTGAAGGAAAACTGGAGGGCTACGCTAATGTAAGGCCTGTAAATAACTACTTTTCTTTTGGTTCGAAGCTTACATTGACAATTTGCAAAAGATGCGGCGAAGTGGCTTCTATGAAAGTAGACAAATTTGAGAAATTCTAATTCAATCCACCAATGCAAATAACCGGACAGCCATCTGCTGAGTGTCCGGTCAATGTAAGTTCACAATTAATTAAAGTAAATTGCGCTCTCTCATGCTTTGCAGGGCCATTAGTACCCCGTACTTTACATGGGAATAAGTTAATCCGCCCTGCATATACCCGATATACGGTGCCCGGATCGGCGCATCCGCAGATAACTCCAGACTGCCGCCCTGAATGAACGTCCCTGCCGCCATAATGACCGGATGCTCATAACCAGGCATATCCCATGGCTCGGGAACAACGTGGCTGTCTACTGCCGCTGCACGCTGAATTCCCTGCACGAAAGCAATCAGATGCTCAGGTCCGTCAAAAGCTACTGCCTGGATCAGATCCGTCCGCGGCTCATCCCAGGCAGGCTTGGTCGTAAACCCGCAGCGCTGGAATACAGCGGAAGCGAAAATACTGCCCTTCACAGCCTGCCCTACGGTATGCGGAGCCATGAAGAGCCCCTGATACAGTCCGCGCGTCGTCCCCAGCATGGCACCGACTTCTCCGCCTATCCCGGGAGCAGTCAAGCGGTATGCGGCCAATTCCACCAGATCTGCCCGGCCGCAGATATACCCGCCTGTCTCGGCAATTCCGCCGCCAGGATTCTTAATCAATGAACCGGCAACGAGGTCAGCGCCAACCTGAGGGGGCTCCAGAGTCTCGGTGAACTCTCCGTAGCAGTTGTCTACGAATACAATTACATCAGGCTTTAGCGCTTTTACCTTCGCTACCATCTCACCAATCTCAGCAACAGTGAAGGAAGAACGCCAATCATAACCGCGGGAACGCTGGATTCCTATGACCTTAGTTTTATCGTTTACCGCTATTGCAACCTCGTCCCAGTCAATTTTACCGTCAGCCGTCAGTGCAGTCTCGCGGTAGCCGATGCCAAAGTCCGCCAGAGAGCCTGTCCCGTCGCCGGCCTTGCCAACTACCTTATGCAGTGTATCGTAGGGGCGTCCTGTAATGTATAGAAGCTCGTCTCCGGGACGAAGCACACCAAAGAGCGCCGTAGATATCGTATGAGTGCCAGAAGCGAAATGCGGGCGTACGAGCGCCGCCTCGGCGCCGAATACTTCAGCATAGACCAGATCCAGTACCTCACGCCCCCGGTCATTGTAGGCATATCCCGTAGACCCGGCAAAATGAAAATCACTGACATGCTGGCGCTGAAAGGCTTCAATGACCTTCCACTGATTATGATCTACAATTTTATCCAGCCGCTTAACGGCAACTTCAATTTCAAGCTCTGCAGCTTCCGCTGCCTGTAATAGATCCTCTGCAAATACTGCCATTTCCCCTCAATCTCTCCTTACCCTACTTTTACTTGTCAAAGCTGAACACATCTACGCGATTCCAAGAGGAACGGTGTGCGTTTCAGCGAGAAACCCCGCACAGCAGCGCCTGCCCCGAATGATACGAAGCAGAACTGAGGCTGTGCGGGGACTTGTAATGCCTGTACCTATCTTGCACTTATTGCGGTTCGATAAACTCAGCAAGCTTGTAGCTCCATTTATCGTAGTCCTCTTTATTCAGACGAACATTATAGAGTACGTCATTCCCGTCATAATTCTGCTCAAGTACTTCTCCAACCCGGTAGAGCAGTGATGACAGGTCTCCCCGGTCCCCGGGAATCCGGAAGATAAGGGTGTCCCCGGCCAGTTCATCGCTGATAATCCCCGTAATCCTGGTCAGGTCATCCTGATTAAAAGCACTGATCTTCAGGAAGCCCGGACCTGTAGGAAGCATTTCCAGCTGCTCCGGCTGGCACAGATCGGTTTTGTTGAACAAGACGATCTGCGGCTTTCCTGCGGCTCCCAGATCCTGCAGAATAGACTGGACAACATCCATCTGCTCTTCACGCATCGGCGAAGAGGAATCAACGACATGCAGCACCAGATTCGCTTCATTCACTTCCTCCAGTGTAGCCCGGAAGGAGGCTACCAGATCATGCGGCAGATTCTGAATGAACCCTACAGTATCTGTAAGGACAACTTCTTTGCCCCCTGGAAGCTGGAGCACGCGAGATGTCGGATCGAGGGTCGCAAACAGCTGGTTCTCAATATAGACATCCGCATCTGTAAGCTGCTTCAGCAGCGTGGATTTGCCGGCGTTGGTATAGCCAACAAGTGCCACCTGGACAGCGCCGCTCTTACGGCGGCGTTCACGGTGCAGCTCACGCGTCTTGACGACCTCATCGAGCTGGCGTTTCAGCTCGGTAATCCGGTCGCGGATATGACGGCGGTCGGTCTCCAGCTTGCTCTCCCCTGGTCCTCTCGTACCAATCCCGCCCCCGAGCCGCGACAGATTCTTCCCGTGTCCGGACAGACGCGGAAGCAGATAGGAGAGCTGCGCCAGCTCTACCTGAATGATGCCTTCCCGGGTTTTCGCCCGTCCCGCAAAAATATCAAGGATCAGCTGGGTCCGGTCAATAATCTTCAGATCCAGAGACTCCTCCAGATTCCGCACCTGTGCTCCGGACAGCTCCTGGTCGAAGATCGCCGTATTGGCACCCAGTCCGTCAGCGGCCATCCGCAGCTCTTCTACCTTTCCCTTACCGATGAACCATTTGGAATCCGGGGTTTCCTTGTTCTGCCGGATGACATCGAGCACCTCCACCCCGGCCGTTTCAGCCAGCTGGACCAGCTCCTGAAGTGAAAGCTCGGGATCAATGCCCGTGCGTTTGATTTTGTCCGTGACCAGACTGACGAGTATTGCCCGGTCCTGAACATCTGTTTGGGTATCATGTGTGGTGATTGCCATTAATTAAGTGCTCCTTATCTGTATGCATTCATGTCTTACAATTTGAAATCCTCCGTCCGCAGGGTCATCAGCTCCTGCTTGCCGGGACTTGTGCTCTCATACTGATTCAGCAGCCGTACCGCCTGCGAGCGCACCGCCTTCTCAATACTGTTGCGCACATACCTTGCGTTGCTGAAGGCATGCAGACTTTCTGTTTTTTCAAGCAGTAAAGCCTGCTTAAGTTTGAGTATGGCCTGCGGCATCAGAATATAATCGCGTTCCTTGGCCATTAGCTCGGCAATCTGCAGCAGCTGGTCAATCGTATAGTCAGGAAATTCCACCTGAATCGGAAACCGTGAGGGCAGACCGGGGTTGCTCATCAGAAAATAGTCGATTTCCCCGGAATAACCGGCCAGAATCAGCACAAATTGGCTCCGGTGATCCTCCATGGATTTCACCAGTGTGTCGATGGCTTCTTTACCGAAATCCTTATCTCCCCCGCGGGCCAGACTATAGGCCTCATCGATAAAAAGTATGCCCCCCAGCGCCTTTTTCACCAGATCCCGCGTCTTCTGGGCAGTGTGCCCGATATATTCGCCCACCAGATCCGCCCGTTCCACCTCAATGAGATGGCCTTTGCTGAGCACACCCATCCGCTGGAACAGCTTCGCAACAATCCGTGCTACGGTTGTTTTGCCTGTACCGGGATTTCCCTTGAAGACCATATGATAGGCCTGGCCCCCGCTGGCAAGTCCAGCTTCACTGCGCATCTGTGCTACCTGGAGCAGGGCATATATCTCAAAAACTAGCTCTTTGATATTATCCAGACCTACTAACGCGTCCAGTTCCCGGCTGAGTTCCTGGAACAGTCCGCTGTGGCTGTGGTTTTTTGGGGGTACCGGGCCGCTGGCACTGTCTGCGGGTGAGCTGGCCACCGGCGCCGGATCCTGATTCCTCAGCACAATATTGATCTGCCGTGACGGTCTTCCTTCATCCCGTCCACTTGCCGCCGCTACATGTCCGTTCACCTTATTCACCTCATTATACAGGGCTGACTTGCTCTAAACAGTCTATTCCGGTACAGGGGGTGTTATTAGCAGTTTCCGAAATTAGCAGATTTATAAAGATAACTGCTGCATTTTCCATTTGGTATAGGCGAGAATTTCGCGTGTCTTGTACTTGAACATTGACATGACCTTAGACTCCGTAACCCCAAGCTCCGGGTTCGTGAACTTAAGCTCACGTGCAATCTCCAGCGCACGGCGGCCATGGAAATCATGCGTAATGATAACCGCAGAAGACAAGCCCTCCTGCTGCATGACTGCCTTACTGAACAGAAGATTCTCATAGGTGCTGGTAGACTGCTTCTCCAGATAGATCACATCCTCCGGAACACCATGTGCCGCCAGATACCTCTTCATTCCCTCGGCTTCAGTATACTTGTTATCCGGGTGATCCAGACCTCCTGAAACCACAAAATGGGTGAATGCTCCTGAACGATAGAGCTCAAGCGCGTAATCCAGCCGCTCCTTCAGACCCGGACTGGGTTCATCCCCCCACATCGACATGCCCAGAATTACACCCGCATCCGCTTTCACCATCGGCGCGGTTGTTTCTGCACCATTAATTCTGCTAAGTGCCACAGCGCACCAGATCAGTCCGGCAACGATGAGCAGAATCAGTGCAGACCACAACATTCGCTTCATACGATAGTTACGCTTCCGGGTGACTCTGCGAATGGGGGAGGATCCTCTTTGATAGACATACCATTCCATTATTATTTCCTCCTGAACTCTCCGTGATGAAATAATTCGGCACGGTGCTTCAGTGAAAGGGAGAAATAAGGGAAGGCATGAGCATCGATACTGCGCAGTATCGTATTTGCTGTAGACCAGGCTAAATTATAGTCACTGTCTGTTATGTCGTCCCGTTCCAGCGCTTCCTCCAGCTCATCCTCATCCAGCAAGAACACTTCACCGTTCCACAGCACCACAACATCCAGGTATAAATCATCAAACCAGGGAACCCCTTGGTCTGTTACTCCCTGAACCTTGCAGGTGTCGATATACCATTGTACAATATTCTGCCGTTCGTCAAACATAGCCGTCACAATATAGTGGCTGTCTTTGGGAAAATACTGCAGCCATGAATACCCTTTGTCCGCAATGCGGTATGTATGCCTGCCATAGCTCTTCCACAGCGGCTCCTTCAGCCCGTAAATGGTATACAGTGTAATGTACCCACTGAATTCCCGGGTTTCCACATAGCGGCAGGCAAAATGGCGGCGCGTAATCCGGCGCCAGTTGGCCCGGTCTCCGAATTTACGTTTCATATGAATAACCCTCTCAGATAATGGTGCCTTCAGCTTAACACATTTCGCGTAGACACTCAAAATATCACAGTGATCCAAGTCACCAGAAAACCCCGCCAGCCGGGAATTCTGCAGCATGCAGAGCGCTCCGGACTGCCGGGGTCAAATGTTTCCATGGATTTCAATTAAACCGCTACTACCTACTGCGTAGTATTAGCGCCTTCTACAAAACCGGCGTTCGGATCGCTGCCCGGATCTGTAGCGGGATCCGTTACAGGTTCGCCAGTAGTCGCGGTTGCTTCCGGAGCCGGCGTAGGCAGCGGTGTGCTTTGCACTGGAGGCGGTGTTATTTCAGGCGGAGGTGTTACTGTTCCGCCATTATTGCCGCTGCCTCCATTTCCGTTGCCGTTCCCATTACCATTACCATTACCATTACCATTACCATTACCGTTCCCGTTGTTGCCGGAGCCGTCATCACCCGGAATACCGCCATTTCCGGAGTTGCCGCCGTTGCCAGTGTCATCCGTAGGCAGATTCGGATCGAGTGTTGGTTCAGGTTCCGGCGTTTGTAGTTCATCCTGCACGGACACTGTTACGATATCCGAAGGCTCACTTTCCACATCAAGCTCCGGATCATAAGCTCTTACATAATATTCATAAGACAGTCCCGGCATCGCACTTATATCACCAACACTAGCAGCGCTCGTGTTAAGAAGCTGAGTAAAATCTGCTTCTGAGGTTTCCCGGCGGTATATGCGGTAGTCCACCCCTGCAGCTTCAACCGGGTTCCAGCTGAGGTTGACCGTCATGGTCGAGGCATCATAAGCCGCCTGCAGACCGGTTACAACCGGAGTCGCCTCAGGTGTCGGTGTGGCTTCAACCTCTGCCGAGCCTTTGGGAACCGGGAACGATTTGGCAGGAACGCCTTCCAGCGCTTCCTCCATGACCTTGCCCCAGAAGGCTGCCGCAAGCGGACTGCTGTTCTTGAGCAGATGTTTCTTGCTTGGCTTGTCATAGCCCATCCAGACCGCGGCTGTCCATTCCGGTGTATAGCCGACGAACCAGACATCGCGGTTAGAACTGATTCCTTCGTAGCCGCTCTGGGTGGTTCCTGTCTTACCGGCTACCGGACGGTTAATTCTGGCTTTTTTACCCGTGCCGTCCTGTACGACCTTCTGCATCATTCCAGTCATCTGATAAGCCGTGTCCTCGCTCATCACCCGTTCAGCGGTGGTATTGGCCTTATAGACCGTCTTGTCGTCGCTGTCGGCAATCGACTTAATGGAGTAGGCATTCCGCAGCTCTCCACCATTGGCAAATGCGCTGTAGGCCTGGGCCATCTCCAGTGTATTGGTCCCTTCACTCATCCCGCCGAGGGCAAGCGACAGGTTCTTGTCTTCATCCTTCAGATTGATGCCAAGCTTCTTGGCGAACTGGAAGCCGGTGTTCACACCGATCTCATTCAGCAGCCATACCGCCGGAATATTCTCTGATTTCGTCAAGGCATCCGCCATGCTAATCGTTGTCGAATAGCCATGCAGGTTGTTCGGGCAATATTTGCCGAAGCACTGCTTCTCATTGCTCAGCCTCGAATCATTCGTGAACTTGCCGGATTCCAGCGCCGGTGCGTAGGCAACCAGCGGTTTGAACGCTGACCCCGGGGAACGGCGGCTGCCGTCAACGCGGCTATAGCCTTTCTTCTCATAATTGCGACCGCCCATGAGCGCCACAATACTGCCGTTCTCCTGGTTGATGATCGTCATCGAACCCTGCACCAGCTCATCGTCCACGCTTTTCTCGAAATTCTCACTGTCGGCAAAAGCATCCTCAATGGTCTCCTGGGCATGCTTATCCATCGTTGTATAGATCTTGTAACCGCCAATATTCAGATCATCTTCGGTAAGCCCGAATTTATCCTCAGCCTCGTCAATAGCATAATCAATAAATGCCTGGTAATGCTGCTTGCTGCTCTCAGGTGGCGTATAGTTATAGTCAACTGCCTTAGCCTCATCCATCTGTTCCTTCGTGATCGCTTTCTGATCATACATAAGCTGCAGCACAACCGCGCGGCGTTCCTTGGACAGCTCCGGATTACGCAGCGGATTATAGCGGGAAGGCCCCTTCGGCATGGCAGCCAGTGTAGCCATTTGCCACAGCTCCAGCTTGTTCAAATCACTTTCACCGAAATAACGGATAGAGGCGGCCTTGATGCCGTAGATGGTTCCCCCGAAAGGTATCCGGTTCAAATACATCGTGATAATTTCTTCTTTGGTATGCTTATTCTCCAGCGCAACAGCAATCGAAACCTCTGTCGCTTTGCGGAAGAAGGTCTTATCCCGGGTCAGGAAGATATTTTTCGCGAGCTGCTGGGTGATGGTGCTTCCGCCTTCAACCATGCTGCGTGCCGCAATATCCTTCACCGCTGCCCGTCCGATGGACCAGATATCTACACCTTTGTGATCGAAAAACCTTTTATCCTCGGTAGCTACAAAAGCGGTGATCAGCATCTTGGGAAGATCCTCGTATTCTACGGGATCACTTTTCTCCAGGGCGAGCTCCCCGATCAGATTCGCATTCCGGTCAAAAATCTGCGTCGGTGGATTTACCGTCAATTTGCCCTGGTTCTCCTCCAGCAGCTTCTGGCCGTTCAGCATAATGAACAAATAGCCGCCCAGCGCACAAAAAATCGCCAGTGCCGTTGCAAAAAACAAACTCCACAATACACGTTTCTTGGTTAGAAATTTTTTCTTTTTCTTTGGTTTCCCTTTGGAATTCGGCGTATTGCTACCTCTGTCTCTATTGCCGCCATTCCTGGTTAGTTGGTCTCTGGACATGTTGCCTCCTGACTCCCTTAGCGGAAAAATCATGAATTATGGTCATGAATGAAAAGAACAACCTTCACAGGTTGCTCTCTCACACTCTCTATTCAAACGATTGATAAACAAAAAGGTTTCGCTTCAAGACTGTAAAATCTTAAATCTCGGTATTATTGTCCTGCATCAGCGATACGCTGCGCTGTGGTGTAAACGTGGAAATCGCATGCTTGTACACCATCTGCTGGCGCCCGTCGCTGTCGATGACAATCGTAAAGTTGTCGAAGGCTTTGATAATTCCCCGGATTTGGAAACCGTTGGTCAAATATACTGTAGCAGGGATATTCTCTTTGCGTAGTTGGTTCAAGAACGTATCTTGGATGTTAATGGACTTGTTCATATGACGTACCCCCAATGGTTCAATTAGATTGTTCGTAAGTATATTCAACACCTTAGAGAAACTTTCCTGCTATTATACCATGTATTCTGCAAGCACAGCAATGTAATAAAACAGGCTGAGATATGGTATGTAAAACGTTAACACATAGATGAAATCAGCTCATTTATTAAACCCCTCCACTACATATTAAATCTTCGGAGCCCTTCCGGTCAATCTCCATGCCTTCAGCATCAGCTGCGGTCCCGCTTTCAACCGGTTTATCCGGCACAGCAAATCCTCTAATTCAGTAGTGACGCGGGAAGCTTCCGCATAGTCACTCTGGGCAGCTGCTCTGATCCCGTCTTTTCATTTGGGTCCCCCGGTTCTTTGTACATTCGGCAAAAAGAGGCATGAAGCGGGATGTAAAAAGATGCTTCCGGTAAAGCGCGAACACGCTTTGGAAGCATCCTACATGTTCGTGCAGCCAAGAATGGATTTAATGGGGTAACCTCAAGAGTTATATTGAATTTGCAAAGGTTTGCGCAATTTTATGCTGAATGATTGCGAAAATCTCATGATAGTCCAGACTCTCCTCCACGTCGATCCACTGAATCTCCTTCATGTGGCGAAACCAGGATAACTGTCTTTTGGCAAAACGGCGGGTATCGCGCTTCAGCAGGATCACAGCTTCCTCAAGCGTTGTCTCTCCCTCCAGATAGGCGGCAATCTCTTTGTAGCCCAGTCCCTGCATAGATACAAGGCTTCTGCTGTAGCCGCGCTCAAGCAGTCCCTGAACTTCAGCGACGAGTCCTTGCGCCACCATCTGATCAATCCGTTCTTCAATACGTTTATATAGTTTTTTACGGTCCATAGTCAGCCCTATGAGGCATAACTCATAAGGGGATTCCTTCTTTTGCTCAGAAAGAGAGTCGGAAAGCGGAATGTTAGTCTGATGATAGATTTCCAGCGCGCGGATAATTCTTCTCCGGTCATTGGGATGCAGCCGCTCCGCACTGGCCGGATCTACCGCCGCCAGCCGGGCATGCAGCGCTTCCGCCCCATGCTCTTCAGCGTAAGCATCCTGCTCGCTGCGGAAGGCCTCATCCGCCACCGCCTCGGAGAAGCGGAATCCGTAGCACAGGGACTCAATATACAGTCCTGTTCCGCCAACAATAAAAGGCAGCCTGCCCCTGCTGCTGATCTCTTCGATCAGCCGGGTTCCCTGCTCCTGGAATTCTGCGGTGGAATAGGCATCAAGCGGATCATGAATATCAATCAGATGATGGGGAATCCCCTTCATCTCAGCTTCGGTGATCTTCGCCGTGCCGATATCCATACCACGGTAGACCTGCATGGAATCCCCTGATATGATCTCGGCACCGAAAGCTCCGGCCAGCTCCAGGCTCAGCCTGGTCTTCCCGACTGCGGTCGGACCGAGCAGCACGAGTACCTTGCGTTTAGTCTCTGTTGTCAATGGTGATCACCCCGTACGATGTTTTGGCGCTCGTTCTCAGCAGCTCCGTGAAGCCCAGACGGGCGAACTCTCCGCTCAGCGCCTTTTCCTTCAGCAGCACAGTCTTGCGTGCAACCCTGACCGCTTCAGCCACGCTCTCCGTCGACAACGCGGCGGGATTGGCGAACTTACGCAGCGGTGAAATCGCCGCTGAATCCGTCATCGGCACCCGGAACATCGGGTCGAAATAAACAATATCAATGCTGTTGTCCGGCTGAGCCTTCAAATACTCCAGATGGTCGCCCAGCCGGACGTCGATGCGGCGCAGGGCTTCATTCACCTTAATCTGGCCTGAAACATATTGGCTCATCCCCTCCAGCAGCAGCGCGTATAACGGCAGTGAGCTCTCCAGTGCCGTAACCCGGGAATGCTCCCCACCAGTGACGGCAAACAGCAGGGAGTCTCCCCCCAGCCCTGCCGTACAATCCAGCACGCTGTCGCCGGGCAGCATGCCTGCTGCATCAATCAGGGGGTCTGATTCGCCTCTAATGATCCGTTTCGCACGGACAAACCCCATGCTGGGATGGAACTCCATAGGCGGCATCTCCGGCGTTATCAGCCGGACCGCCTCCTGCAGAACGACCAGGACCTGCTCGTCCCCATATTGATCCACAAGCTTCGCCATGGATAACTTGGCACGGGGCGCATAGAGACAGCCGGTGCGCTCAGCCAGAGTCCTGGCCCGGTCTACTATTTCCGGTATCGGGTTAAAGCCCGTGGTTATAATCATGTTGCCTCCGATCTTGCTCTCTTCAAATGTTCAATGCTGCCACTACATCACGCGCTTAAACAGCTTCTCCAGATCATAGGAAGAAAAGGAGACGACTATCGGCCGTCCATGCGGGCAGGTATAAGGCTGGCGGCAGGCCGCAAGCCGGGAGAGCAGCGATTCCACTTCCAGCTCTGTGAGCTTCTGATTAGCCTTAATCGAGGCTTTGCAGGAGCAGAGGATAGAGGATTTCTCGCGCAGCTTGGCGAGGTCAATCGACCGTTCGCTCAGCACCCACTCCGCCATCTCCTCGATAACCGCCTTCTCGTCACCTTCCGGGAACCAGTACGGCAAGGAACGGACCAGGAAAGTCTGTCCGCCGAAATGCTCAAGAAATACTCCCGCCTGCTGGAACCAGTGCAGCCGTTCGCTGAGCTGCCTGCTCTCCGAAGGCGTGAATTCCAGCGTAATCGGCAGCAGCAGCTCCTGCGATGCATCTTCCGGCTTGCCGAATTTCTCATAGTAGAATTCATAATTCACCCGTTCATGCGCAGCGTGCTGGTCGATCAGATACAGCCCGCTGTCATTCTGGGCGATAATATACGTTCCGTGATGCTGGCCGATATAATTCAGCTCGGGAAATTGCGGGAGTCCCGTGTCTTCGCTTCCGGCAGGAGCAATAGCAGGGGCGTATAACTCCTCTGCGGTTGGCATTTGTCCCCGGTCAGCCGCAGCTGCCTGCGGGCGGTAGCTGTCGCGCGGACGGGATGACGGCTGTGCTGCGGTCCCGTTCCGGTAAGGTGCGGGCGGAATGATACCGCCGCCGTATGCTGCAGCCGTCTCCCTGGTCTGAGACTGCGGCGGCAGAGAATTGCCGCCGCTTGGATAACGCTGCGGAGCCCCGGCAGCGGCCCCACCACCGAACAGCGGAGCACTGCTGCCGGTTAGCGGGGCAGCACTGTTCCCGCCAGGGCGTGGCTGGCTGCTGCCTCCCTGCAGAGCATCAGCATCAGCAGGCATCCCTTGGATCGGACCGCGGCCAGCAGAAGCATCCGCAGGGTTAGCTGGCTCAGCACCTTGCTGCGGAGCTCCCGGAACCGACCCTTTGGAAAAAGCGAACTGCTCCTGAATGAAGGAGCTGCTATTTTTGCCCCCGATAATTTCCTTGGTTGGACGCGGTATCAGACTCTGTCCCATGAGCAGGCTGCGGATCTGCTGCTCCACGAATGCGTACAGCTCGGTCTCCTTGCTGAAACGAACCTCCAGCTTAGCCGGATGCACGTTGACATCGACCAGTGACGGATGCATGTCGAGCTGCAGCACCAGCAGCGGATAACGGTTAATCGGCAGCAGCGTATGATACGCTCGCATGATCGAGGCATTCAGTCCGTTGCTGCGGATATAGCGTCCGCCGACAATTGTCGTAACGGCATTACGGTTCGAACGCGTCCATTCCGGACGGCTGATATAACCGGAGATCTTATAATCCGGATCCTCGGCTGCGACCGGCAGCATCGCCTTGGCAGCGGAGGTGCCATACACGGCGGCAATAACCTGCAGCAGATCGCCGTTGCCCAGCGTATGCAGCAGCTGATTGCCGTTATGCTGCAAGGTGAATGAGATATCCGGATGGGCCAGCGCCATGCGGTACATCGCATCCGAAATATGGCCCAGCTCCGTCTGGATGCTCTTCATATACTTCAGCCGTGCCGGGGTATTATAGAACAATTCCCGTACGGTGAGATCACTTCCCCGGCCGGAAGGCGCATCCTCACTCAGGATCAGCTTCCCGCCCTCAATCTCCAGCAGCCGTCCCTTCCCGTCATCACCGCTGGCAGTCAGCAGGGTCAGCTTCGATACCGCCGCGATACTCGGCAGTGCTTCCCCCCGGAACCCGAGGCTGGTGATCAGGAACAGATCACGGCCGTTGGCGATTTTGCTCGTTGCATGGCGGTAAAAGGCCGTCTCGCAATCCTCCGGCTCTATGCCGGAGCCATTATCCTTGACGCGGATGCTCTGCAGTCCACCCTCTTCCACAGAGACCTCGATACGTGTGCTTCCCGCATCAATCGCGTTCTCCACAAGCTCTTTCACTACAGATGCAGGACGCTCCACTACCTCTCCGGCCGCAATCTGGTTGGCAATATGCTCGTCCAGCACATGAATCTTAGCCATATTCGTTCACCCCGCAATTAATAAATAATGTAGCTGCAAACTCATAGTGTTATCTGAATGGAGCCCGCTAAATCATAATTAGCCCGCTCGCTTGTATACACTTCTCAGGTTTATAGCTCTCTAGCCCTCATCTTCAGCTCATTCAGCAAGCCCATCGCCTGCAGCGGCGTCATATTCATCAGATCAGCGCCTTGCACAGCTGAGATCAGCTCTTTCAAGAGCGGATTTTCTTTGGCTGCCGGTGCTGCGACCCCGCCTTTGCGGTTCTTGCGCGGCTCGTCCTCACCAAAAATCGAAAGCTGCACAACCTCATTGTCCTCTTCCTCCGCAGGGGAAGCAAGTGAAACAGCGGCTTCCAGCTGAGCCGCAGCCATGGAAGCCACAGCCTGCTTCTCCTGAATCACAGATCCGGGACGGTCATTATAGCCCGTACCGTAGTTCAGCGGCACGCTGCCCGGCGGAGACGCCTGTTCGATGCTCTGAAGCAAGCCGTACGCGCGGTCGATAATGCCTTCCGGCAGTCCCGCCAGTCTCGCACAGTAAATTCCGTAGCTGCTGTCCGCCGCTCCCGGCACAAGCTTGCGCAGGAAGTTGACCTTGTCCCCGCTCTCCTGAACTGCCATGGAATAGTTGCGGAGTCCGTTTAGACTCTGCTCCAGATGAGCCAGCTCATGAAAATGCGTCGATACCAGCGCCTTACAGGCGATAGTATCATGCACATATTCAATCACCGCCTGGGCGATCGCCATACCTTCACTGGTTGAGGTACCCCGGCCCAGCTCGTCAATGATGATCAGGCTGCGGGCCGTAGCTTTTTCGGTCATGACCTGAATATCAGCCATCTCAACCATGAAGGTACTCTGGCCGCCGATCAGGTCATCCGCTGCTCCGATCCGCGTGAAGATGCGGTCAATCAGCGGAACCTCGGCACTGGATGCCGGCACGAAGCAGCCGATCTGGGCCATGATGCAGATGAGCGCAACCTGGCGCATGTACGTGCTTTTGCCTGCCATATTCGGTCCGGTAATCAGCAGGATATTGCCCTCATCCTTGCTGAGTGTGCTGCCGTTCTCAATAAAAGCGGAATCCTTCAGCACTGCCTCAACCACCGGATGGCGCCCGCCCTCGAGCCGCAGGTCATAGCTGTCGGACAGCTTCGGCTTCACGAAACGGTGCTCGGCACTAACCGCCGCGAGACATTGATACACATCAATCTCGGCCACCTTCTCGGCAAGCGCCTGCAGCCGGGGAACCTGGGCGCTAATCCGCTCGCGCAGCTCGGTAAACAGGCTGTACTCCAGGTCTGTCATTTTGTCCTGGGCCTCCAGGATCAGTGCTTCCTTCTCCTTCAGCTCCGGGGTAACATAACGCTCGGCATTGGCCAGCGTCTGTTTCCGTTCATATCTGCCTTCCGGAAGTGCAGACAGATTGGAGCGGGTAATTTCAATATAATAACCGAAGATTTTGTTATAGCCGATCTTCAGGGATTTGATGCCTGTCGCCTGGCGTTCCTTCGCTTCAAGCTCCGCAATCCAGCGTTTGCCGCTGCTGCTGGCTTCACGAAGCTCGTCCAGCCGCTCATGATATCCGCCGCGGATAATTCCGCCGTCACGTACAGATACCGGAGCATCCTCAACGATGGCCCGCTCGATATCCTCCCGGAGCTCTGCGCACTCATCCATGGATGTGCCGATCTCCCGCAGGGTGGCCGAACCGGATGTCAGGCACATCTCCTTCAGCGCCGGAATCTGCGCCAGCGACAGCTTCAAGGCATTCATGTCCCGGCCGTTGGCACTGCCGAAGGCAATGCGTCCGACGAGCCGCTCCAGATCATAGATTTCTTTCAGTGCTCCGCGCAAATCCTCGCGGACAATAAACTGGTTATACAGATAGTCAACAGCTTCTAGGCGGCGTTCAATCGGTGCGCGCTGCAGCAGCGGCTTGTCGATCCGGCGGCGCAGCAGACGCCCGCCCATCGAGGTTTCGGTGCGGTCGAGGAGCCAGAGCAGCGAGCCTTTTTTGGAGCGCTCCCTTACGGTTTCGGTCAGCTCCAGATTGCGCCGGGTGAACGGATCAAGAATCATATAATTTCCGGGCTCGTAGGGAGAAATCTGGGTGAGCTGCCCAAGTGACCGGCGCTGGGTCTCGCTGAAATAAGAGATCAGCAGTGCCAGACAGCGGCCGCGTTCCTTCTCCAGGCGTACCCAAGCCGCTTCGCCGAACTGGCGGCGGGCAAGTCCTTCCTCCTGCTTGTCCCACGGTGTATAAACTACCGGCTTAGCCAGCAGGGAGGCTTCACTGCGCAGCAGCTCCAGGAGCGCCGCGTCCCCGATAATCTCTGCCGGCTCATAGATGCCGATCTCATCCCGCAGCCATTCGGTGCTGGAGAGTACAGAGGTGACATACAGCTCACCTGTTGTTAAATCGCAGGCAGCCAGTGCCGTCATGCCATCTTCCTCAGTCACACAGACGAGGTAATTGTTGCTTTTGTCCGTTATAATTTTGCCATCCATCACGGTGCCCGGTGTAACTACACGGACGATATCGCGGCGGACCATTCCTTTGGTCACCGCAGGATCATCCAGTTGCTCGCAGATAGCGACCTTGTAGCCTTTCTCAATCAGCCGCTGTATGTACCCCTCAGCAGCATGATGCGGCACTCCGCACATTGGAATCTTTTCGCCGACCCCGCCATCACGGCCTGTTAATGTAATCTCAAGCTCTTTCGAGGCAAGCAAGGCATCCTCAAAGAACATTTCATAGAAATCGCCCAGACGAAAGAAAAGGAAAGCGTCTTTGGCCCCTTCCTTCACTTTTAAATACTGCTGAATCATCGGCGTATAGTTTGCCATCGTCTACCTCCATGCCTACTTCATACTGTTCTCTATTATAGCAGAAACTTCGCTCTCAAAGTTACCCGCAGCCTCTCACGGTCTCCTGCTAAAACCTGGTGCGAACCTATTCTCACGATTGGCAGAAGATGATTTCACGGTAGGCATGGCTTTCCCTTACGCACGCTGTAGGTGTTCTGAACGAAATTATATTTTCAAGAAACCCTATCCTATAATATTATCTATAGTATTAACAGTACACTCTATCTGCTAAAAGGAGGAAGTATTTGTGATACGGAAGCTAAATGAAACCGACCGCGATCCGCTGATGGCACTGCTTCTCAAAGAACCGGCCTTAAATTTGTTTATGATTGGAGACTTGGAGAATTTCGGGGTTGAACAAGACTTTATGGAATTATGGGGCGAGATGGATGAACCGGATAGCCGGATCAAAGCGGTTATGATGCGTTATTACGGAAGTTATTTGTGTTATGCGGATGGTTCTTTTGACGTGGAGGGGTTCGCGGAGGTGCTAAAAAAAGGCGGGAAGGCGGAAATGCTCTCCGGCTCTTCTGAAGTGGTGAATCAGTTCTGCGAGGTGTTGAGCTTCCGCACAGAGAAGCAGATGTACTTTGCCGAGCTTAAAGAAATGAATGAGCAGCTCCATAAGGCGGCTTGCGCCCCGGGAGAATTTCAACGTGCGACGGTTCTGGATGTAGAAGATATTTGTACCCTTACGGACCGGATTGATGAATTCTCAGACAACTCGGCGGATTCGCGGCAAACCCTGAGTAAAACACTGGAGAGTAAGACCGGACGCACCTATTTCACCAAAAAACACGGCCGGCTTGTAGTGACAGCATCAACCGCAGCAGAAAACTCCATGTCGGCTATGGTTGTTGCTGTAGCTTCGCATCCTGATTACAGAGGACAAGGTTTGGCTACGCGCCTGGTTGCCCGCTTATGCACCGATATCCTGGAGGAAAGCAAATCGCTGTGCCTCTTCTACAACAACCCGCAAGCCGGACTTATCTATAAGAAGCTCGGATTCCGCGATATCGGCAACTGGTCGATGCTGTACATATAAGCAGATCAAAGAAGGTTGGAGAACACATATAGCGTTCAGAATACCAACCCCTTTATGCATCTCTCAAAAAGACAGCCGCCGTGTTCACGGATTCCCGCACCCTGTGGTACGGAGGAATCGTGACCGGCGGCTGTCTGCCATTTTGCATGCCCTATTGATCCGATTCTCCGGGCCTCGAAGGAGGCGCCCCGGAGACTGACGGGGCGCTGCCGCACCACAAGCCGCGGATATCACGCGACTCGTCCCAGGTCTGCTGCGCGGCTATGGAGCGCAGCAACGGCTCTATGTAGCTGGCGGCGGCTGCGTAGCCGCCCAGTGCGCGAAGCTGCGCCTCCAGGGGAGGCCAGGCTTCGCGGAGCGGTTGCTTGTCGCCGCTGTAGAAGGCGGCATGCAGCTTCTCCCGGTCGAGCGGGCGCAGCGGCAGCTCTTCATAATGGCTCACGATCAGGTGAGCCAGGCAGACCGCGCCTTTGGCGATGACCGGGGACACCAGGAAGCTCGGCAGCGTCCGGTATTCGAAGCCGCCATGCGGCTGCCGCCGGAAATCGCCGAGCACGCCATAGCGGGGACGCCGGGCCGCAGCCCGGACGTCCTCGAGCAGCAGCATGGGCAGCGCGAGATAGTTGTCGAGCGCGCGCAGCAGCGGCGCGCACAGCGTCACGCCGCTGAAGTGCAGGTGGCCGCCGAGGGCCCAGCCCCGCAGCGGCATGCCTCCCGCCCGCCAGCGGAGCGAGCGGTCTGTAATGAGCCGGTCCGCCTCGCGCGCGGCGGACATCAGCTGCGCCAGCAGCGCGCGCGGTTCCCCGCGCGGCGCAGGGCGCAGCTCCGCCACCGGGAACACGCCGCGCGTTCCCGGGGGTCCGGCGTCGCAGCCCGCGGCGCCGTCCATGGGCAGGTACCGCGACGCCGGCACAACGCGGCCCGTGGATTCCCGGAGCAGAATGAACTCCGGGTCCATACCCATAAGCAGCCCGGCACGGCCTGGCTGCTCAAGGGCAAGGGAGCGGGCCAGCTCCCGCGAGGCTGTCCGGTACGGCTCAGGCAGCGGCTTGCCGGGAACCGGCATCAACGGATTGATGCCCGTCACCACATAACGCCGCCCGCCCATGGCCCGCAGTTCCACCTCGCCGCTGTCCAGCCCCAGGCTGTACAACGCCCGGACCGCCGTTACACGGACAACTCCTGCCACCCCGCGCATTTCACTGCCGCCACCACCCGCTCCGCCATAATTGTTCCCGCTATCACCCGCTCCACCACTACCGTTCTCGCCATCCCCGTCATCACCCGCTCCGCTATAACCACCCCGTCCTCTCCCCGGCCCCAAAAAAGCAGCATTCATAGCCGCTCCTGCACCCAGAGGCTGGCACTCCAGCACAGCCAGATTGAAAATACCCACCCGGTAGTGCTGCCTGTAACTTGCGGGGTCTTGTCCATGGGAATATGTATGACTCTCACTTGCATCCTTCCGCCGTGCAGGTCTGCCGATAGCCCCCGGGTCCGCTTCAATCCCGCAGCGCCGGAGTCTGCGCATAATCTGCTCCGGTGCCAGCTGAAGGAATAAGTTAAGCCCTTCGTTCATCCTTATGCCACCGCCCATCAGAAATTCTTCATGCAGCGCCTACAGCTGCACCATCCTAATGACCGGATAGCTCGCCCTTCAGCAGTACGCAGATGAAGCTTTTGGTGCTGAAACCTAACCCCAAAATATTTTAAAAAAAAGAGGGCATTCGCCCTCTACGCCGCTGCCCTCTCATCATATAATGGATCATAACCCACACAGTAACAGAAAGGCAGCGGCGTATTCCTTCCTTACAGCTCATCATCCAGGGCGTCAGGGTCCAGATCATCGTAATCAAAACTCTCGCCGTCAAAATCATAATCCTTGTCTTCCAGATCATCACTCTGATCGCTGACATACACGCGGACCTTGGTCTCAGCCACCAGCTCCGCCTCGAACTCCCGTTCCACCCGGAGCGTCACACTGCCGCCGCCCGGCGATACCCCGGCTTCCACACAATTGGGTTCCTGCGTTGCCTCCGCAGAGACCTGTGCCGTGGAAGCACGGTGTCTCGGGTCCAGATACGACAAGGGAATAAGCTCCACATAGGAGACCGTTTCCTTGGCAACCTCGGTCTGCTTGTTTTTGTCGTACGAGTACCAGATGTTCACATCATAAGTACCGATTACTTCGATTCCGTTCCCGGCGGCAACCGCTTCGTACTGGTGGTTAATAATCCAAGCCCCCAGAATACTAGTCGGATGATGTGGCGGAGTCACGGTATGGGTTGCGGTAGAGAACTTACGACCTTTGCCGCAAATTGCCTTCGTAATGATCTCCCTTGTTTGACGTTTATGGCTTAATGACATCTTTGAACCTCCTCCATACAATCATTCACTATCAAGTGTATGCACGTTCTGGGCATTTGTTGATTGTTAGAGTAGAAATAAATTTGGGTAAGCCCTCGTGAGAGTCTAATTAAGCCTCCTGCTTCATTTTATTGCTGAATTTAGCCAGTTATGAGTCCCGCCTCCGAAAAAACAAAAGGCAGCCCTTCCCCAAAATATGGGGAACCGCTACCTTTTTTTCGTATTACGATATTGCACCCTGTGCTTATTGCGGAATTACACGCACAATACCCAATTGCCTGTGACGGCTCAGATCAATGAAATCGTCATCGATATTCACCAGGGGACGCAACGGATCATGGGCCAGAATCATTATGATTTTGCCAATCCGTCCGTCTGTGAGCAGTACCTCATTGCCGATCATCGATTGCATCAGCTTGTTGATGAACACGCTGCAGATATAAGGGTCCAGCTTGCCGTAGACATTATCATCCATCTGCCTGAGCACCTCATACAAAGGGGCGGCCGTGCGGTAGAAGCGGTCTGAGGTCATCGCATGAAAAATATCCGCCACCGCAACAATTTTGCTGAAATCGGTAATCCGGTGCCCCAGCACACCAAAGGGGTAGCCGCTGCCGTCCATCCGTTCATGATGCTGCAGCGCAACAAGCGCCTGCATGTGAGTGGTGCCCACGGTATCCCGGATCATTTCATATCCAAAGGTGGTATGCTTCTTCATTAGCGCATGTTCTTCCACACTCAGCGGGCCGGGTTTGGTGAGAATTTCAGCCGGAATCATAATTTTGCCGATATCATGAAGAGTCGCTGCGATGGTCAGCATGCTTAGCTCTTCCGGCTTCAGCTTCAGCCATTTGCCAAGCAGTGTGGAGATAATACCAACCGCAACATTATGCCTGTATGTATAATCATCCTTAGACTGCAGTGCAGCCAATATTCCGTAGAAATCGTTCTTCTCACTTACCTGCTGGATAAAAGGAATGACTTCATTTCGGATCTCAATCATCGGCAGCCTTTTGGTCTTGGTATAGCGGAGCTGATCAAAAATGCTCTCCATCGCTGCTGTGCAGTCATCCACAGCCAGCTGATAGAATGCCGCGTTGTCCACCTGAAACACATCATGCGGCTCTAAGAGGATCTTGTGCTGGGAGATCAGCCGGATATGCTCCCCGCTTAATAAGGTCATCGCCGGCAGAACAAACACACCGCTATGATTAAAAAGATTGGCTGCAAGCTGTTTGCCGATATATTGTTCATTGCTGTTGTTCATGTTCCTCACCTGCCAGTGCAGCCGTCCACCGGAGTGAACCGCTGCTGTAATTGGAAGCTTCGCGGCCTCATGTACAATCTTATCCTGAAATGTGTTTATCTGTCCCGCACAGAAAATGAACATAGCTATAGAGATAAGCTCACTTTAAGTGCTTATATATCTTATCGTTAATTCACACCGTAATGTTAATACCTGAGACATATTTACCTTCCTGCTCAAGCTTTTCCCTTTGCGGGCAGCTTGTCCTTCACCGGCCTCGGATCGACCGGACTTTTATAGCGTTTGGCAATTTTGAGATAGAGCGCAAGCTCGCGGCATAACTGCAGAATAGCGGAGCGGATCTCGAAGACCTCACGGGAATCCGGGAGCTCCATCTGCTGAAATTCCTGCTGCAGATCATCCAGCAGCTTCTCGGTCCGGCCGGTATATTCCTCGGCCAGCACATCGCCGCTGAGCTGATCGAACAGCTCCGCAACCATATCACCATGCGGCAGCTGGCGGTATACCTGAGAGAGGAGCTGCATCATATTCTGAATCGACTCCAGCTGCTCCTTGCGCATGTAGAAGTATACATTCCAGGCTTCATCCGGATGGATCACATGATTCTCCATCTCCCTTGAAGCCGCGGTCAGACCCTTCTGCACCGCTTCACCGGCTCCGATCAGTTCCTTCCCGTCCCACACATAAGCGGGATCTCGCAGGGTTCTGGCAATCTGCCGGAAGATAACCGAGAAATAGCCGTCCACCTCTTTGCGGATACCGGCAATCATGTCTCCGGTCTGCGGCATATAGATGAAGTTGACGAGTCCGGCCGAACCCAGACCGATAATCAGCAGCTCAATCTGCTGCAGCAGGATGTGAACGGTAATGTCAGCTTGTCCAAAAACACGGAACACAATAACGGAGCTGGTGACGATCCCCTCTTTGAAGCCGGATTTGACGATAAGCGGGAAGCCGAACAGCACATACAATCCAAGAACCCAATAATGAAAGCCCAGGGTAAAAAAGAGAATACAGCCCAAAAAGAGTCCCACCAGCGAAGCGAAGAAGCGTGCCGTGATCGTGCGGAGACTCCTTTTGCGCGTCGTTTCCACCCCGAGAATAGCCAGCAGTCCCGCGCTTTGCGCATTGGGAATACCTGCGGCGGCTGCCAGCAGAATGGACAGCAGAGTTGCAGCCGCCGTTTTGATAATACGAAATCCCATGTTAATACCTCTCCTACAAAGTTCAGCTTCAATATTCAGGTAAAGATATAGTCATGGTACAAGATTTTGCCGGGAGACACAATATTACATTATTCTACCTCCGTGACAATAACAGCTTCTCCACATATACAACAAGCTGATACATGGCTGTAGCTACCGCGGCGATGATAAGCAGACTGGACATGACAAGTGTGAAATTGAACACCTGAAAGCCATAGATAATCAGATAACCCAGCCCCGATTTGGCCACCAGAAATTCCCCAACAATGACTCCGACCCAGGACATCCCGACATTCACCTTCAGCGTGGAGACCACGGCAGGGAAGGACGCCGGAAGAATCACCTTGTTGAATTCCTGTACTCTGGAAGCTCCGAATGAACGGACAACCTTAACCAGATTCGGGTCCACACTGCAAAAGCTGTTGTACACCACCAGAGTGGTAATAATCACCGTAATGGATAACGTGGTGACCACAATCGCGGTGAATCCGGCGCCGAACATAACAATGAAGATCGGACCCAGCGCCACCTTCGGCATACTGTTGAAGACGACCATATAAGGATCAAGTACGGCAGACAGAAAAGGCGACCACCAGATGATCACAGCCAGCAGCGTCCCAAGCAGGGTTCCGAGAATAAATCCGACTACTGTCTCTCCTACGGTCATCCCCAGATGCGGCCAAAGACTACCGCTGACCACGTCATCCCAAATTTGCCGGAACACTTTCGTCGGGTAGCTGAAGAGCAGTTCATCAATCCAGCCCAGCCTGGCCCCCGTTTCCCAGAGCACAAAGAACAGGATCAGGATACTGCCTCTTACGATCAGAACCTGAGTCTTGCGGCGCAGCTTCTTCTTCCTGTAGTCCGCATGCTTTTTTTCCAGCCAAAGTGCACGGGAGGCCGCCACTTCTGCGGGCAATTCTGTCTTCACACGCCTTCCCTCCCTGCCAGCTCCATTTCCTTCCACACTTCATGAAAAAGCTCTGCGAATCCGGGCAAGTCCCGCGCATACAGCGGCGGGGTACTGCGGATGGCTTCCGGAACCTGAAAAATCCTGCGGATTCTTCCCGGATTCCGCTGGAGCAGAATGACCCGGCTGCTGACGGCGATTGCCTCAGACAGGTCGTGAGTAACCAGAATGGCCGTTGTTCCCCGGCGCATCAGTGTCTCCGAGACCAGATCCTCCAGCTGCAGCTTAATCTGGTAATCCAGCGCGGAGAACGGTTCATCCAGCAGCAGCAGGCTGGGATCTGTCGCCAGCGTCCGCACCAGAGCGACGCGCTGGCGCATTCCGCCCGAGAGCTGCGCCGGAAAAGCAAGCTCCTTGCCCGCAAGCCCCATATCGGCCAGCAGCTGCAGGGTTTTGCTGCGCGATTCCTCATCCAGCCTTCCGGTAAGCTCCAGGCCAAGCAGTGCATTGTCCTGAATGCTCCTCCAGGGAAACAGATAATCCTGCTGCAGCATATAGCCTACTTCAGGAGACGGCCCAGCCGCAGAGCGTCCGCTAAGCAAAACTTCACCCCGCGAGGGCCGCAGCAGCCCGGCAATGATCGACAGCAGCGTCGTCTTGCCGCAACCGCTGGGCCCGACGAGGCTGACGAATTCACCCTGGCCCACGCTGAGATTGAAATCCTCGATCGCAAGCGAAGCCTCGCGGTCTCCCAGATAGGCGTGCGTGATTTCCTTCAACTCCACTACTGGAAGCATATCAGCCCTCCTAAAAGTTTTGCGTAAAAATCACATCCTCGATTCTTCTTTGCAGCAAAACTCGCTTCGGAAGCATCAACTTAGTTTGTGAGCATTACTTCTCACGATTTTGCTTCGAAGAAACTCGCTTCGGAAGCATCACAACCCTACTTAATGCTGCTCTTTCGCTTTTTCAGCAAAAGTGTTATCCACAATCTTGCCCGAAGGGACACGCTCCTTCAGCTCACCGGCATTATCGATCACATCAAGCAGATTGTTCCATTCTTTATCATCAATAACCGGGTTTACCGCATAGGTGTCCTGTTCTTTATAACGGCTGATGGCGGAGACGACAATATTCCGGTCCGTTTTATCAAAGTAAGGCATAACCGCATCAGCGATTTCTTCCGCGCTATGATTCTTCACCCACAATTGTGCACGCTGGATGGCATTGGTGAATTTCTGCACCGTGTCTTTGTTTTTGCTGATGTAGCTCTCCTTGGACATGAAGACGGTATACGGCAGATAACCGCTCTCTATGCCAAATGAAGCGACAACCTGTCCCCGGCCTTCACTCTCGAAGATCGATGCCTGAGGTTCAAAGAGTTGCACATAATCTCCTGTTCCGGAGGCAAAAGCACCAGCAATATTGGCAAAGTCAATATTCTGAATCAGCTTCAGATCCTTGCCGGTATCAATCCCTTTGTTCAGCAGGGTGAATGCACCGGCCATTTGCGGCATACCGCCTTGCCGTTGGCCGAGGAAAGTGGACCCTTTAACTTTGTCCCATGTAAAATCACTGTCCGGTGTACGTGCGAACAGGAATGTTCCGTCCCGTTGCGTGAGCTGGGCAAAATTGATCACGGGATCATCGGACCCCTGCTGATACACATAAATGGACGTTTCCGAACCGACCAGCGCCACATCTATTGCGCCGGAGAGCAGCGCCGTCATCGTTTTATCCCCGCCCGGTATCGTCTGCAGCTCCACGTCCAGCCCCTCATCCTTGAAGAAATTCTGGGACAGCGCTACATATTCAGGTGCATAGAACACAGAACGCGTAACCTCACCAATTTTCACCTTCACTACAGCCGAATCACCGCCACACCCGGCGAGTACTGCAAAACACATGACAATCATCATGAGCGGCAATGACAGTTTTTTCTTGAGATTCATCTTCATTCTCCTTTCTTCCCGGGTCTTTCGCCCTTGCTCTATGCATATGCGGTTGCCCGCCGAAAGGTTAAAGACCTGTATTGCTATCGTTTGCACAAAAAAACTGCATTCTATAAAGCGATTTGTATATATTTTCGGTCGATTTTCCGGATAGGCATTAATATAATGGTCATATCAGGTAATAAAACAGACTAAATCAAAGCATTAAAGCGATAACTCCAGATTAACTTGGTCAAAACCGATCCTATGACAGTATATATCAATATTCAGGTTGTGCAAACGTTTTACCAATAGTAGAGTTTCCAATAAGATGTAACAATAAAGCGCTTACGAAGTTACATATAATGAAGCGAAATATCCCGAATGCCTGAAAGGAGTTTTAATTCTATGTCTCGTTCTTCATCAGTTATGCCAACAACCCGTTTGGTGCATGCCTTAGCAATCACTGGCCTGGCTGCGGTGCTGCTGGCCGGTTGCAGCAGTACTGCGCGCACAGGCGGAAATCAAGCTGCCGGTGTCTCATCCGCACAACCTTCCTCCCCCGTTCACAGTACAGAACCGGAATCAGGGACAGGAATACAGAACAACGGCGCTGGGCAACCTGCCGCTAATCCGAATGCAGCTGTAGACGAGCAGCCTTCCACCGTATTTTATGAAATCTTCGTCCGCTCCTTCTACGATTCTGACGGGGATGGTATCGGTGATCTGCAGGGGATCACGGAGAAACTGGATTATTTAAATGACGGCGACCCGGGGACCCATGAGGATCTGGGTGTAGGAGGAATATGGCTGATGCCGGTTAACCCCTCGCCCAGCTATCACGGTTATGATGTAACCGATTACCGGAGTATTAATCCGGACTATGGAACGCTCGAAGATATGCAGACACTGATCAAGGAGGCACATAAACGGGGCATCAAGGTAATTATGGATCTGGTGGTGAACCATACGTCCAAGGCTCATCCCTGGTTTGTGGATTCAGCCAGGAATCTAGGCAGCCAATACCGCAGCTGGTATATCTGGGCAGAAGATCAGAACCGCCCGGTCAGTGGAACCAGTGCTGCCGGCAGCGGCAGTCCGTGGCATGCTCTGCGGGGAAGCCATTATATGGGGACTTTCTGGGAGGGAATGCCGGATCTCAACTTCGATAATCCTGAGGTCCGCCGAGAAATGAAGAGCATCGGTACCTACTGGCTGGAACAAGGCGTCGACGGGTTCCGTCTGGATGCTGCAAAGCATATTTATGAGGATCTTCTTTCGGACAAAAGCACTGCGACAACAGCCAAGAATGTAGCCTGGTGGCAGGAATTCCGCACAGCCATGAACGGGGTGAATCCGCAGGCTTATATCGTAGGTGAGGTCTGGGAGAATTCCGCTGTGTCCGTAGGGGCCTATCTAGATCAGGCCTTCAATTCCGGATTTAACTTCGGGCTTGCTGAAACGCTGGTCCATTCGGCTCAAACGGAGAAAGACAGCGGAGCCGCGTTCACCCTGGAACGGACCTACAAGCTGTATTCGCAACTCTCAGGCGGTGCTTTCACAGATGCGATTTTCCTGACCAATCATGATCAGAACAGGGTCATGAGCCAGCTTGAGAATCAGCCAGATCATGCCGCAATGGCGGCAGCCATGCTGCTGACCCTGCCGGGTAATCCATTTATCTATTATGGGGAAGAGATCGGACTGCTGGGTGTGAAGCCGGATGAAGGCATCCGCGAGCCCATGAAATGGACGCCGGACGGACTGGATACAGGTCAGACTTCGTGGGAGCCGGGCAGCAATAACGCTGCGAATCCCGGGGCCGATGTAGAGAGCCAGCAATCGCGCATGGGTTCACTTTTGGTGCGCTACCGCGAGCTTATTCAGCTGCGGGAAGAGGTGCCGGCCCTGCGAGACGGGGACATACGTGATTACCCTTCCGGGAACGGGGGAATTATGGCTTATGAACGGATAACCGCCAGGCAGCAGGTCCTTGTTATTCATAACTTAACGGGATCGGCACAGACGATGCAGCTTCATAGCGGAACTGGAGGCATTATATACGCTGGTATCCTCCGGACAGTTGGAGGCAAGGCTGCACTCGGCAGCGGCGGACTCACACTTCCTGCTTACACAACAGTTATTCTGGAGTAAAAATCGGAGTAGAATGCATGACCCACTCATAAAAGGCGCAGCACAGCTCCGCCTTCGTGAGCGGAGCGGCGATCAGATAGTCCCGCGCTGGCTCGGAGCTCATCCGAAGGAGCCAGCCGCCAGCAGCGTTCTCAAAATATGAAGCCTGCTGAAGGCTCCAGCCGCTGCCAGTTCGGGAGCATAACCGCAGTTCTCCGGTCATTTCCGGGCCTAACATAACCTTGGCCAGTTCAGTTGAACTGGCCAAATCACCTGTCTCCTCCCCCAGGTACTCAGCCAGCATACACAAACTGCAGGACCCTGCTTGTTGTTTAATCTCCTCATACCTGCTTCTAGACAGGAAGAGTGCAGGAACAGACACCATGCGGGTCTCTGCATATTCAAAGCAGTTAAAAAGATAATAACAGGCGCGCTTCATCTCACTTGGCTCCTTCAATTCATAACCGAAGGGGTCTTCTTCCAGTATACCGGTAACAACTATTTTATCTTTATGTATTTGCATGCATACATCCTGCGAAGTTTCGCCTTCCAAATACTTCACCCTGCAAATCCCTACTGCGCCAGAGACTGTCTGCAGGATATCCGCCACCACTTTCCGCTCTGTTTCACCGGGGAACAGAAACTGTGCTAAACAGATTACATCTTGAGTTTTCACATCCATATATCCTTCCCTATTCCCATAAATCTGAAATTTATTGTCAATGAGTGGCTTTCAAATAACGGTAAAACTATAAAACTTGCAATCTTTATGTTATCATAAGCTAATTTTAAGGTAAAATTAAGAAATGCAGGGTAAGATCAATACCATGAAATACTTTTAGCGAGGTGATTTCAAAATGAGAATGCTCATCACATTTCAGAACAAGCTTGTACCAGTATATTTCACAACAGAAAACAAACAGCCTACCCAAAAAGTACTTCGACTGCTTAACAGCACACTGGAGCTCAAAATTCAAAAGGGGAAAAACGCCCTGCAGAAATGTTTGAATTCTCTGATCAGTATCGAAATTAAAGGCTCAGAAGCTATATTGCACAGTTATAGTGAAAATGATTCACTGGCTTTATCCCTCTATTAATAGAGGGATATTTTTTTGCCTGAAAATGTACTTGATGCAGATCCGGTGAAAACCATACAAAAAAGCACACGCCTGCATCCAGGAATGTGCCCTCTCTACATAATGCTCTGTATGATCAGTGAATGCTCTGCCTCAGCCAATCCTGAGTTTCCGTTTCTCTTCTTTCTCAGCCTTTTGAATCCGCAGCTTGAACAACTTCACCAGGTTGCGCCGGGTATGCTCTTCGTGACAGTTGTCCAATTTCTTAATAATAAACCGGTCAATGGACATGTCAATCGCTCCTTTGGAATGGGATCGGAATCCTGTTGTAGAGAGAGGAAATCATTTCCTTGTCTCCTTGTAACACCTATATAACCGGGTCCCGGATGGCTTAAACCAGCCAATATCGCTGCTGCAAACAGCTGCGAAATTAGTCTTACTACATATTGACGGTTCTTCTGTGAATGGATTCCTGGATCAGGAGATATGGTATCTGTGCAAAAAAAAGCCTGTTTGTGTCGGCAAAATAAAAATATTATCCGACGGATATTTACAAACAATTTATTAAATGCTATATTATCTATAGTTAATATTAAATATATATTTAAGGAGAAATCATAATGTCTAATGTCCTGTTTATCAAAGCAAATAACCGCCCAGCCGAGCAATCTGTAAGTGTTCAGCTCTATAATGAGTTCCTGGCGAGCTACAAAGAATCCCATCCGCAGGATGAAGTTACTGAATTGGATTTGTTCGCTGAACAACTTCCATACTACGATAATACGCTGATTACAGGCGTATACAAAGCAGCACAAGGCTTCGAAGCAACTCCTGAAGAAGCTGCCGGCGCCGCTCTAGTTAAGAAATATCTGGACCAGTTCCTGGCCGCTGATAAAGTGGTATTCGCCTTCCCGCTCTGGAACATGACTGTTCCGGCTGTACTGCACACTTACATCGATTACCTGAACCAGGCCGGCACCACCTTCAAATATACTGCTGAAGGTCCTGTAGGATTGCTGACAGGCAAAAAAGCAGCTGTACTGAACGCCAGAGGCGGCGTGTACTCCGAAGGCCCGGCAGCAAGTGCTGAAATGGCTGTTAACTTCATCATGGGTAACCTGAACTTCTGGGGCTTCAAGGAAACTACACAAGTTATCGTTGAAGGACACAACCAGAACCCGCAGAAATCCGCTGAAATTATCGCTACCGGTCTGCAATTGGCAAAAACTGCAGCTGTATCGTTCTAATCCGCCAGCGCTAAAAGTCCGGTTTCACCTTTAGAACCCCGCACTTTTATCAGGCATCTGCCATAACATCAACCGGACTTTTATTTATATATAGATCCGTCGGTGCATCCTCCGGGACACCCGCCGGACCCTACAGGAAGAGGCCCTGCAGCTGTTACGTCAGCTGCAGGGCCTCTTTTGTGCTCCGGAAAGGCTTAATACTCTTCCAATACCCGCTGCCAGCTGCTGCCTTTGGCACGCGGAGGTGTACTTTTGGAGGAGGCAGCTACGGTTTTGCGCTTCTGCTTCACTTCCTTGCTGTTCTGGAACTGCAGTTCCTTCTGCGTCTTGCGGTAATTGAGCAGCCGTTTCTCATCCAGTGCACCGCTTGCTACTGCCTCAAGCACCGCGCAGCCTTCCTCCCGAATATGGCGGCAGTCACTGAAGCGGCAGTCTGCCGCGAGCGAGCTGATGTCACCGAAGGCCAGATCCAGGCCTCCCTCATCTTCCCACAGCTGCAGCTCACGCATCCCCGGCGTATCCACAATGATGCCGCCATCCGGCAGGACAAACAGCTCACGGTGTGTGGTCGTATGCCGCCCGCGGCTGTCCCCTTCACGGATATCCTGGGTAAGCTGCAGATTCTGTCCGCTGAGCCAGTTGACCATCGTTGATTTGCCGCAGCCGGAGGAACCGGTCAGGGCTACGGTCTGACCGCGGCCGATATAAGGCAGCAGTTCCTCCCGCCCATCGCCGAGCAGTGCGCTGACCGCATGTACAGCTACCCCGGGAGCCGCCCGCTGCATCTCGGCAATTTTATCCGCCGCGTCCGAACAGAGATCTGCCTTGGTCAGCAGAATCACCGGATTTGCCCCGCTGTTCCAGGCCATAATCAGATAACGCTCCATCCGCCGTACATTGAAATCATCGTTCAAGGCGCTGACCAGGAACAGGGTATCGACGTTGGAGGCAACGATTTGTTCCTCTTGCGTCACCCCTGCCACCTTGCGCGAAATTACGCTGCGGCGGGGCAGGATGCCATGAATCACAGCATGCTCCCCGCCGTCCTGCATGGCCAGAACCACCCAATCACCAACCGCCGGATAATCACCGGACCCGGTCAAGGTATGTCTGAGCTTGCCGGATAACTCTCCCCAGATCTCTCCTGTGCTTGCGATAACCCGGTACTTGCTGCCGAAATCACCGACAATACGGCCCGGCTCAAGTATCCTGGCCTCGAGCTGCTGCAGCTTCTCTGTCCACTTATTTTTCCATTCATCGTTCCAGCCATACTGTTCTATATTCATACAAATCCTCCTGGTTATTGCTTCGTATTAAGCTTTAAATATTTCCTTTTTTGAGATTTAGGATCAGCCGCCACTGCGGTGGATATTTGGGCTTTCGGCCGCTGTTAGGTTTGGATTTCATGATTTATCACCGAGTTCACGGTGGAAATCCAAACCTAAAGGCGAACGCTACCGCTCCTCCAGCCCAAAATCCCCCTCCGCCACTCCTTCTCTTTTCTCAAATATTCAATTCTAAACCAATAGCTTCACTAGCCTGCTTAATCATTCAAGTGTATTTCCGGGAATCAGTAACCCATCCAATCCTTTTAGCACAGCACATCATTTACTGCGTGCAGCATATAATGGCTGCTGTTTCAACAAAAAAACCGCCGGAACCCAAAGGTTCCGGCGGCGGAATCGAACAAAAAGCTGAAGTACTCCCCACGTAAGGAGAACTGACTCAGATTTCTGGGCGTGCCACAGACCAGGATATATTCAAGCGCATGAATATACACCTGGCAATGCACGCAAAAAAGCCGCCGGAACCGATACGGTTCCCGGCGGCTCTAAAAGGCATCTTAGAGCTTACCCGCTAAGCTGGGAATCTTATTCCACAGCCGCTGTTCCCGGAAGACACGTATCCACAACAGTTGCAACTGATCCTGATAACACGGTATAAACTGTCATTTGACATCGTCTCCTTCCGAACTAATATGCTGTTATGATAAACGCGCTGCCAGCTGTTTGTCAACAGGCTCTCTTGAATTTTTTAACAAATTCGAATTAAATAATGCCTTCAAGCTCATTCAGCTCATGAATAGTGGCCACCGGCTGCACGTTCAGCGACTCATCCCAGGCATGGTTACGCTTCAGCCAGATGGTATCCATTCCGGCCCGGACTGCCCCCCAGATATCATTCACCGGATGGTCCCCTATGAACAGGGTCCGGTCTGCCGTTGAACCTAGACGTTCCAAGGCCAGCCGGTAAATCTGAGGGTCCGGTTTGCTGATTCCGACTTCTCCAGAAATAACGATGGTACGGAAATAGCGGCGCAGACCGAGCAGATCGATTTTGCTATATTGAATATCCCTGCTGCCATTCGTTACCAGTCCCAGCGGATAGCCGCGGCCTTGGCAATATTCCAGTGTCGCCACCGCATGCTTCATGATTGCCCCGTGGTGAATATATGTTTCGTCGTAGTATTTCCGGATGTCCTCTGCCGACCGCACAGTCTGCCAAGGGAGAACTTCGCTTAGTTCTGCAAAAAAGCCATCCTTATCACGGTAACCGTCAGCATCTCTGATAATCATATCTTCAACCACCTGCGCGGCCTCTTCCCCTTCCAGATGCCCGAGGAAATCCTGTACAAATTTCATACTGAAGCTGCGGAAGGTCTGATCACGGTCCATCAGCGTATTGTCGAGGTCAAACAGTAAAGCTTGTACTTCCTTCATTCTTTCGTTCCCCTTATTTCATCAATTTCTATGATCCAACATCAGAAATTCATTGTACTATGCACCGGGGAACAAAGAAAAGACCATTCTGTTAAGAAGAACAACCGCTTCTTCCACAGGATGGCCTCTATTTTCAGATTCAGGTCCGGAACGCCTAAGATTCAAAATGCTCTGCGCGATGCGTAAGCATCATTTCCTCTTCCGTAATGTAAAGCGGGAATGGCGGCGTTTCCTTGAGATAACGTTCCGTGGAGAGCAGCCGGTAATGAACTTCTGGCAGCCAGGCATCTTCTAGCAGCGGGAGCTTGCCCGTATCACTGATATAGTTGTCTACAGCCGACTGCACCATATCGAGATAATACGGTACCAGCTTGTCAGCTTCCTCAAAGATTTCAAAGGTTTCGCGGGACATATAGAACTTCTGTTGCGGGACCCCGCCCAAATATCGTTTAAGCCGATTAAGATCAATACTTTTATCGTCCATAATCAGAGCAGTGCGGTTAATCGGCGCAGGCATATCTTCTTCAAATTGCCTAACAGCCTGCTTGACTTGCGGCAAGGTAACGGTGAGATGAACAGACGGCATATTTTTTTTGGCGCGTTTGAATATCATACTGAAAGTCTCCTTTCGAAGTTTATGTCAGATAACGCTTACAATTCCATTTTATTCGTTATTCAAACATTTAATCAGCAGATTCGAACTTGTCACACAAAATCCCCATTTATTAGATCATTATTTGACATTTTCCCAGTGAGTCCACAACTCGGGCGGATTCAGCTCATACTTCTCGTTCTCCCGGTACATGAATTGATGCATAATGAACTCCCGGCGGATCGTCGCATAATCCTCGTGAAACGGCTTAATGAATTCATTGATCTCTTTTTCGGAATAGACTACACCCGGCTCCAGCTTCTCCACCATATACTGTAGGGCGATCAGCTTCTTCTTATACTGTGCGGGAATCTGCCGTAGGCGTCCGTCCTTCGCAAAAAAATTACGCAGCACCGATTCCTTCAGACTGCTCTCCGGCGACGCTTCCTCCATCTCTTCCACCCCCTTGGCAAAAATAAATTTCAGCGAGGCCTCTGAGCCTGCCTGAATAAACTCAGGATTCAGCTTGAAATATACCGTATTCTTATCTCTTCTCTCCAAGATCAGCGCAGCTTCGCGCAGTTTGGCGGCATGATGGGTTACGGTGGGCTGTGACAGGTTCAGCTTCTCGGCCAGCGCATGTCCGTGAACCTCGCCTTTGGACAAAAGCAGCAGAATCCGCAGCCGGGTCGGATCGGATAACGCTTTATGGTAAGCAACAATTTTATCTAACTGCATCGGAACACGCTCCTATAGACATTTGAACATTCATAAACCCTATTTTATAAAAATAAATACTGTTATCTGCTGCATTGTGTTTAGATATATATCTAATTATATACCTTTTTCAATGATTGAGCAATGCTTTTGTTACTGGAAACACCGGGGAATGGCATAAATCTAAAATATAAGGTACCATTTACTGAAAAGAATACTTACCCGAAAGGATGCAGCTATTATGAAAGACGTTATTATTATCGGTGCGGGTCCCTGCGGACTGTCTGCAGCTATAGAATGCCAGCGCCAGGGGCTCTCCAGCCTGATCATTGAGAAGAACTTCATCGTCCATTCTATTTATTTATATCCGACGAATATGCAGTTCTTCAGTACAACCCCGCTGCTTGAAATCGGAGATGTGCCCTTCACCTCCCCAAACGACAAGCCGTACCGCCATGAAGCCCTGGTCTATTACCGCCGCGCAGCCGCGCAGCATGACCTCGACATCGCCGCCTATGAGGAGGCACTGTCCGTTCTGCCGCAGGAGGATGGCAGCTTCATCGTACATACACGCAACAAGCGCGGAGAAGAGCAGCACCATAACGCCGCGAATGTAGTCATTTCAACCGGTTATTTCGACCAGCCGAATATGATCGGGATTCCCGGGGAAGAGCTATCCAAAGTAACCCATTATTTCGGTGAAGCCCATCCATATTCCGGCATGAAGGTTGCCGTCATCGGGGGAAGCAACTCAGCGGTTGATGCCGCTCTGGAGCTCATCCGGGTCGGTGCCAAGGTGGATATGGTCTACCGCGGAAGCAGTATTTCGGAGAATATTAAGCCATGGGTGCGTCCGATTTTTGAGAGCATGGTCCAGAAAGGGAACATTGCGCTCCATCTGGAGTCACGGGTAACGGAAATCACCCCGTCTTCTGCAGTAGTCACGGCTAGCAGCGGGGAGACCCGCATCCTGGATAATGACTTCGTCCTTGCCATGACCGGCTTCCGTCCGAGCAGAACCCTATTATCCTCGGCAGGTGTGCTGATGGATGATTCCCTGGATAAACCTGACTTCAATCCTTCTACGATGGAGAGCAATATTCCCGGTATCTATGTCGCAGGCGTTATCGCGTCCGGACGGAATGCCAATGAGGTATTCATCGAGAGCGGTCGCGGGCACGGCAAACTGATTGCCGATCATATAATGAGCAAAAGGCTTTCTTAGAGAAGGAGTGCTTCTAAGCTATGGATATGACCTCGTTACTGCTGCTGGGTCTGGCCGCACTGGGGATTATCAGCAGCAATTCTCCGGTCACGATTGCCATGGTCGTTCTGCTGCTGATACGGGTGCTGGGCCTGCAGCAGGCTTTTCCCTGGCTGGAGAAATACGGGCTTACCGTCGGCATCATCATCCTCACCATCGGAGTGATGACACCGCTGGCCAGCGGTAAAATCTCGCTGCAGACGATCGGCCAATCGTTCCTGCACTGGAAATCGCTGGCCGCAATCGGCATCGGGATTCTCGTCGCCTATCTCGGCGGTCGCGGCGCGGTGCTTATGGGCAGCCAGCCGACGATTGTGGCCGGGCTGCTGATTGGCACCGTCATCGGCGTCGCTTTTTTCAAAGGCGTGCCGGTTGGTCCGCTGATTGCCGCCGGTATCCTGTCGCTGCTGATTGGACGGATCTGAACCCAGCCACAAATGAAACAGGCTGCATCTTCACCTAATCGGGTGGAGTATGCAGCCTGTTTGTTGTCCTGCCTAATAAGTTGCGCTCTGCTGTCGCTTGGGGACCCTGCTAACCATCCAGCCGCTGGACATTGAACAGGCGTGCATAGCTGCCCTCCAGCACCATCAGCTGTTCATGGGTTCCGCGTTCAGTAACGGCCCCGTTCTCCAGCACAACTATCAGATCGGCATAGGTTATGGTAGACAGTCTGTGAGCCACAATCAGTGTGGTCCGTTCTGAGGAAAGGGCCTGCAGCGACTGCTGAATCAGATGCTCTGATTCAAGATCCAGCGCTGAGGTGGCTTCGTCCAGAATCAGCACTTTGGGGTCCTTCAGGAATACGCGCGCTATCGCCACTCTCTGCTTCTGGCCTCCGGACAGCTTCACTCCGCGCTCTCCTACCTCCGTATCATAGCCTTCCGGCAGCTGCATGATGAAATCATGGGCATTAGCCGACACCGCCGCTGCAATGACCTCCTGCTCCCCTGCCTGCGGATTACCGAACAGAATATTATCCCGCACGGAGCCGCTGAACAGGAAGTTATCCTGCAGCACCATGCCCACTGCCTTGCGCAGACTCTCTTGTGTCAGCCCTCTGATATCCTGCCCGTCCATCCGCAGGCTGCCTTCACTGATATCGTAGAACCGCGGAATCAGGCTGATCAGCGAGGACTTGCCGCCCCCGCTCATCCCGACAAAAGCCACCGTCTGCCCCGGAGCAATACGCAGATTAATATCGCGTAGAACCCACTCATTCTCATCGTTATACTTGAACCATACCTCGCTGAATTCAATCTCTCCTGCGGGTGCCAGCAGCGGCTTCGCCCCTGGGGCGTCTACGATATCATAAGGCTCGTTCATCAGCTCCATCACCCGCTCCAGCGAAGCAGAAGCCTGGGTCAGCACAGTCGAGGAATTAATCAGCCGGCGGAGCGGTGCATACATGCGGTCCAGGTATCCGAAGAAGGCTACGAAGGTTCCCAGAGTCAGATTACCCTGGATCACCTGGTACCCCCCATATCCAATGACGAGGAGCGGCGCGATATCCGTCAAGGTGTTGATAATCGCGAAGGTAAAAGCGTTCCAGCGCGTTTGCGCCATCGCTTTTTCCAGAAATCTGCCGTTAATATCCTTGAACTGCTGCTGATCCACCCGTTCCATAGTGAAGCTGCGGATCACCGCAATCCCCTGAATCCGTTCATGCAAGTAGCCCTGAATAACTGCAAGCGCCTGGGACCTGTCCTTGGTAAGCAGCTTGAGCCGCTTATACAGGGTGTTCACGGCAATGCCGTACAGCGGCAGAATCGCAATCGAGACCAGCGCCAGCACCGGATTCAGGTAGAACATGAACCCGAGTGCAAAGAGCAGCGTGAACATGTCCAGCCAGACATTCATCATTCCGACCTCAACGAGATTCTTCGACTGCTCCACATCGTTAATAAATCTGGAGATTGCCTCGCCCACTTTGGTATTCTGGTAATAACGCAGCGACAGGCGCTGCATATGTCCATACAGCTTATTGCGCATATCGAAGAGGATCTTGCTTGTAATCAGCTGGGCAAAATACTGGCGGTAATACTCTACCGGACCTCTGATAATCACGAACAGCACAAATGCGCCGCTGAGCACGATCATCAGCTTGGACACCCGTTCAGCAATGGTTAACGCAGGATTGCCCAGCAGATCATCTACTACATACTTCAAAATCATCGGCAGCGTCAGCGGAATACTGAATTTGATCATCCCGATAATTAATGTGAGCACAATCCATTTCATGTAAGGCCGTACGAAGGTATAATAAGATTTCCATTGTTTCACAGCCTCTTACGCCCTTTCCCGTTAATTGGTTTACCCGGACACTGTTGACATTTGCGCTCCGCAGTGTTTTTATAATTTTATTAGTTACGATCGCAGTACCTGAAATCCAGGAGGATAATGATGCCCAGACAATTTGTGACGGAAGCCGTCATGATGGCGATTTACGGCCAGCTTCTCGCACCGCGGAGCCCTGTAGAATATATAGTGCCTTACACTACAATTATGGAATTGTACGAACTACGGGACAGTGATGAGCCGGTGATGAGCCACGCTGACGATGACCAGCATGTGAAGCTGAGAATCCGCGAGCTGATCAACTATTTCGAGGAACCGCTTAATTCCAAGAAGATCAACCGCTGCCTTAATGTCCCGTGGGCCAAAAGCTCCGGCATTCTGCTCGGAGGTCAGGCGCAGATTACTATCATCAACAGCTTGGACAACGCTTCCTACGGAGAAACCTTTGATCCGATCGAGACGGAACTGCTCCTGGCCTCCCAGCGTGAACAGGTACCGATTCTCACCGACCAATTCGAGCTGATTCAGCGTATCATCGAAGGCGGAGTGCCGGTACAGGTGTTTGATATTGATGATTTCGAGTTCGCGATGGAAGAAGAAACATTCCGCAGTTCTCATTGATGCTGCAGCAGATGATGTAGGCGGAATGCCTATCCGCTAATGCGTTCTCACGTAAAATCCCTTGCCTCATGGCAAGGGATTTTTACATCTTTCACCGTAATGGGGCCTGCACCATTCCTTACTTCCGGGTTATTCCTTTACCCCTCCGGCGAACGGCACAGACTCATACTTATACTCGATATCATCCTCAGCCTCCGAATAGACAATCGACAGGCTATACCCCTCCATGTACCACAGATCCTGCTCTTCCATATAGAAAATAAGGCTTCCCTGCTCGAACTGAACAGCGGGACGGCCCGGCGGTTCTGTAGCAATTCCCAGCGAGAATCCGGGATGCAGTCCGCCTCCTGAGCTATACCGGGGAAATATACGGACATACGCTCCATTCTGGAGGCTCAGCTCTCTCTTGAACCAGGCGGCAGCTTCCGGACTAATTAACATGTTCATCTCTCCACTCCTCCCGCATAAGTTTATTTTATCATACAGCTTATTCGCAATTTGTTCAAAATTACATTTGACAATTCTTGAAGGGTGATGATAAACTCGGAACATAACGAAGCGTCTTCAAGTTATTACCAAAATCAAATCAAAGAAAGGGTGAGCGCGGTGTTTACTATTGTTCCAGCATATTTCCTAACTATTGTCGGCAAATCCACACAACTGAATACCGAAGCAGCCCGAGTAATGGATAATTCCTGAGTATCATGCGTGTTACGCGTACCGTATGAATTCAGGCTAAGCAATTCTCTTCCATGTCTCTGTGCTGCGACAAGCACCGTGGACATGATAGCCGTAAATGACAGGCGTATCATCCGTTTTCGGATGGTACGCTTTTTTGCATGCTTTGAGAGAGTTATCCATTGTTCTGCAGCCCCACAATTTCCTTACCCAAGCCGGCAAAAAACATTCTCAACACGAAAGGAAGGGATTTCCCTTGTTCTCCGTTCTCCGCGATCTCGGCTGGTTCTTCCGCCGGGAAAAAAGGCGCTATGTTATAGGCCTTATACTCCTAATTGTGGTAGGTGTGCTTGAATTGCTGCCTCCGCGTCTCCTCGGTAACGCCATCGACGATATTGTCAGCGGCGCCATTACTGCAGGTTCACTGATGAAATATATTGGCATGATCGTGCTCATGCTGCTGATTATTTACTGGATCACCTACATATGGATGCACAAGCTGTTCGGAGGTTCAAACCTGGTGGAGCGCCTGCTGCGCTCGCGTTTCATGAATCATCTCATGACGATGACACCGGCTTTCTTCGAGCGCAACCGCACCGGTGATCTGATGGCCCGTGCCACCAATGATATCCGTGCGGTATCAGCTACCGTAGGCTTTGGTATGCTGACCCTCGTCGATTCGACAGTCTATCTGACAGTAGTGTTGTTCGCCATGGGGTTCCTGGTCAGCTGGAAGCTGACACTTGCCGCAGTTATCCCGCTTCCGCTGATCGCGATAGCTATGGTCTTCTACGGCAAAGCCATTCACGACCGCTACAGTCTGGCGCAGGATGCTTTCGGTGACATGAACGATCAGGTGCTCGAATCCGTATCCGGTATCCGCGTTATCCGTGCCTATGTGCAGGAACGCCAGGATGAGAAGCGTTTCTCTGATATCACCGAAGATGTGTACCGCAAGAATATGGCCGTAGCCCGGGTCGATGCTTTCTTCGAGCCGACTATCCGCTTTTGCGTTGGCCTCAGTTATATTATTGCACTGACCTACGGAATCAATCTGGTCTTCCGCAATCAGATCACACTTGGAGATCTTGTCTCCTTCAATATGTATCTCGGCATGATTGTCTGGCCGATGTTCGCCATCGGCGAGCTGATTAACATTATGCAGCGCGGCGGCGCCTCGCTGGAGCGGATCGATGAGACACTGCATGCCAAACCTGATGTGCAGGATGTCCCTCACCCAACACCCGTAGAACATCCGTCATCTATTGAACTGAAGGATGTGACCTTCCGTTATCCGACCTCAACCATCGACAACCTGAGCGGAGTCAGCCTTTCCTTGTCGCAGGGCCAGACACTCGGTGTGGTTGGACGGACCGGCAGCGGCAAATCGACTCTGCTGAAACAGCTGCTGCATGAATATCCGACCGGCCAGGGTGAGATATTGATCTCAGGTGTTCCGATCGGGCAGATTGCCCTGGATCAGCTGCACAGCTGGATGGGCTATGTGCCGCAGGAGCAGATTCTGTTCTCCAAATCGGTACGCGAGAACATACAGTTCGGCCATTCGGGAGCCAGCGATGAGCTCATTATGCAGGCTATAACGGCTGCAGCATTCCAAAATGACCTCGGCACCTTGTCCGACGGGCTCGACACGATGGTTGGCGAACGCGGTGTTTCCCTGTCCGGAGGACAGAAGCAGCGGGTCTCAATCTCCAGAGCCTTCATCTCTAATCCGGATATTCTGATTCTCGATGATGCACTGTCTGCTGTTGACGCGCGGACAGAAGCCAAGATCATCGAGAACATCCGTGAAGAGCGCAGCGGTAAAACCACGCTCATCTCCACCCACCGCCTCTCGGCTATTGAACACGCCGATCTGATCGTGGTGCTTGACGGAGGACATATTACGGAACGGGGCACCCACCAGGAGCTGCTTGAATTGAACGGCTGGTACCGTGAGCAGTTCGACCGTCAGCAGGTTGAGAATAACCTGACGAATGAATAACCCAAAAATAAGTTATAACGTGCATATATCCATTCTAATGTTCTGAAATATAGGAGGTGTCACCGTTGACACAGAGTACAGGCAAACGTCTGCTGCAGTACGCACTGACTGCCAAAAAAACATTCATAGCAGCCCTTCTGCTCCTCACCATCGGGGTAGCGGCTGAGCTGGCGGGGCCTTTCATCGCTAAGAGTATGATTGACAATCACCTGCTCGCGATTGAGAAGCCTTATTTCGTGACTGCTTCGCCTGAAGATGCTGCTGAATATAACAATAACTATTACAAGCGCGGTGACCGGTTTGCCGCAGATGAAGTCAAAGGCCAGGAAATCCGCCTGCTTCAGGCTGGCAGAAGCTTCTATTTCATTAATGAAGCTGTAGCCCAGACTGAAGGCGAGCGGAGCTTCTCGGACGGGAACCTGCGTATCCAATATGGCGATCAGGCGACGGTCTATCCGGCCGTCAGGCTGTCGGCTGATGACCTGTTTTCATTCTACAAACCAGAGTTCCCCGGGATTTATAAACTAGTCGCTCTATACGCCATGTTCCTCGTCATCTCCATAATTGCGGAATTCGGCAAAACCTACTGGCTGCAATCATCAGCTAACCAGGTCATCCGTAAACTGCGGACGGACGTGTATGCGCATATCCAGCGCCTCCCGGTGCATTTCTTCGATAATCTGCCTGCAGGCAAGGTAGTGTCCCGGGTCACCAATGATACAGAAGCGGTCAAGGATCTGTTCATTGCTGTACTGTCCAACTTCGCAACAGGGATTATTAATATTACGGGTGTATATGTCGCCCTCTTCCTGCTGGACGTGAAGCTGGGTCTTGTCAGCTTGTTCATCGTGCCGATTATCATTGTCTGGATTGTGCTCTACCGCAAGATCGCAACGAAATACAATACGATCATCCGCTCACGCCTTAGTGAGATCAATGCCATTATCAATGAATCCATCCAAGGGATGTCCATTATCCGGATTTTCCGCCGCCAGAAGCAGAGTAGTGCGGAATTCGAACAGCTTAATGATGATTACTTGAAGTATCAGAACAAAATGCTTAACCTGAATGCCTTCACGTCCCACAATCTGGTGAACTCCCTGCGCAGTCTCTCCTTCGTGCTCGTGCTGTGGTATTTCGGCTTCGGCAGTCTTGACGGTTCAACCTTCGTTTCCCTGGGCGTCCTGTACGCCTTCGTCGATGTATTGGGAAGGATGTTCCAGCCGATTACAGGGATGGTCAACCAGCTGGCGAACCTTGACAGCTCGATGGTATCCGCAGGGCGCGTCTTCACGCTGATGGATGAGCCTGGTGAGCCGGTAACCGACGGTTCGATGCCGCGTTATAAAGGTGATGTGGTCTTCAAGGATGTATCCTTCGCCTACAAAAAAGACTTCGTCCTGCGTGATATCTCCTTCGAAGCGCGTCCGGGCGAGACTGTCGCTCTGGTCGGTCATACCGGCTCGGGCAAAAGCTCGATCATCAATCTGCTGTTCCGCTTCTATGATCCGCAAGCCGGAAGTATCACTATTGACGGCCAGGAGGTCAAGGATCTGCCGAAACAGTGGCTGCGCAGCCATATGGGCATTGTGCTGCAGGACCCTTACCTCTTCACCGGAACGATTGCCTCGAATGTCAGTCTCGGGGATGAACGCATTAGCCGGGAACGTGTAGAGCGTGCCTTGCGTGAAGTAGGGGCTGACAAATTGCTGTCCCATCTGCCGCAAGGCTTCGACGAACCGGTAATTGAGAAAGGCAGCACATTATCCGCTGGCCAGCGGCAGCTGATCTCCTTCGCCAGAGCGTTGTCGTTCGATCCTGCGATTCTGATTCTGGATGAAGCGACCTCCAACATCGATACCGAAACGGAGAGTATCATCCAGCAGGCGCTGGAGGTGTTGAAGAAGGGCCGGACCACATTCATCATTGCCCACCGGCTGTCCACCATCCGCAGCGCAGACCAGATTCTGGTGCTGCACCGGGGCGAGATTGTTGAACGGGGCAGCCATGATGAGCTGATGGCGCTGGGCGGACGTTACTTCCGCATGTATCAGCTTCAGCTGGGTGCCGGTGCCGGTAACGGTACGGATGCACCAGCCCCAGACCCTGTCTCCTCTTCCACTTCCGCTGCCGGACTGCGTCCGTCACTGGAGCAGATTTAATCTTTGAGGTTCAGCCATCCTCTCTGCTGATTAACAAGCCCCCCTGATGCTGTAGAAGCTTCAGGGGGGCTCTTTCACTTGAGTTCAGAACATTTGTTCCGTATAATGGAAAGCAATACATAGGGATGGGGTGAAGGACTTGATAACCTATAGTCTGAGCAAGCGGCAAGCCCGGCTGTTCCTGCTGCGTCACCAGCGGCTGGTCACGGGAGGACTGAAGGAGGGTAAGATGAGCATCCACGAATTCGTCCGCCACGTGGGCTGTATTCAATATGATCCGCTGAGTATAGCCGGACATAATCATGAGCTTGTGCTGCAGGCCAGACTCCCGGGATTCCGGCCGGAAATGGCCACGGAGCTGCTCTATAAGGACAGGCTGCTGATTGACGGCTGGGACAAGAATATGTCGATCTACTGCACAGAGGACTGGCCTTATTTCCAGCGGCGCAGAGAAGCCGCCGCCAGGCATCAGGACAATGAAGCCATGGCTGCCATGGTCACCCATGTCCGTGAAGAACTGAACTCACGGGGTCCGCTCTCTTCGCTTGATCTGGAGAGCAAAGAGAAGATCGACTGGTCTTGGGCTCCGGCGAGACTATCCAGGGCAGCAATGGAGAGCATGTATTTCTGGGGAGAGCTCTCCATACACCACCGGGTGCATACCCGCCGTTATTATGATTTTACGGCTAAGCTGCTACCGGCCGGACTGCTCAGCACAAGCGACCCGAATGTAACCATGGATCAGCACCATGACTGGTATGTACTGCGACGGATCGGCAGCATCGGGCTGCAATGGAACAAATCCGGGGACGGCTGGCTCGGAATCTCCGGCCTGAAGAGCAAGGAGCGGACAGCAGCCGTGCAGCGACTGCTGCTAAGCGATAAGCTCCGCGAGGTACGGGTCGAGGGCATCAAGCTCCCGCTGTACATTCGGACATCCGATGCCCCGGAGCTGGAAGCGGTACTGCGGCTGGATGACGCCGCTGTTACGGACGCTGACACACAGGAGCTTACGTTTGCAGCGGCGCTGGCTCCGCTCGACAACCTGCTGTGGGATAGAGAGCTGATCCGCCAGCTGTTCGGCTTCCATTACCGCTGGGAGGTATACAAGCCTGTGCTTGAGCGGGAGTACGGTTATTACGTACTTCCCCTGCTATATGGCGACCGCTTTATCGCCCGGCTTGAACCGGTGATGAATAAGAAGAGCGGAATTCTTACCATTGTCCGCTGGTGGTGGGAAACCGGAGAATCGCTTGTTCCGGACATGCTTCCCGCGCTCGTCAAGGCTCTTACTTCACTTGCCCGTTCAACCGGAGCGTCCGGTATCCAGTTTGCGCCGGAAACTGTCCAGTCCTGCAGGCTGCAGGAACTGGAATCCGTGCTGTCCTCTCCACAATAACCGCACAACGTAAAGAGACTCCTCTTATCCGCAGTGTTTTTCTGCGTAAAGAGTGAGTCTCTTTGGTTTGAACTGATAGGATGGCGTTACTTGATATGCTCTTCTTCAAGACCCAGCTTGCTGTACATTTCTGTACAATAGCCCTGCAGCTTAATCTCCAGTCTGCTTGCCTTGTTCTTAAACCGTTTCAATTCGCGGATCATATGGGCACGTCCCGCCGGAGTGAACGTCTCCTGGATCCGTTCCTTGAAATAATCATGGACAATGTGGTTGCGTTCTTTCCATACTGCCTGCAGTTGACTCGTTTCTTCCTCCGAGAATGGAAAGTGATGCTGGATTTCTTTGATGAGTTGGCCGAGTGAATTGCTAAGCTTGCGTTGATACAATTCTGATATCTCTGCATCGGTTGGCGTTTTGCCCTGTGACAGCTTGGTCAGCAGCAGCAGATTGGTCAATTGCTGCTCCAGTGCCTGGCAATAATAAACGGCCAGCCCGAAATAAGCAAATAGCTCTTTGGATTGTTCACTCTCCGGTACATGTGTATCCTTCATCTTTCCTCCCGTTCTTGATCTGGTTATTTGTGCTGTATCTATTGAACCTTAAATTCTATTTTGGAATGACCGTTACTGCTGAGAATATTTGGACTTCCGGCCGCTGCCCGTCTCCAGATTTCTCCAATTTATCCGCTGTTCGCGGTGGAAATCCGTAGACAAAGGCGGTCGCTTCTGCTCCTACAGCTCCAAATATCTCCTCCGCCACTTTTTCCAAACTGTAAATCTTCAGGTTCAAAGGATACAGCTCATGTTATTTTGTTATAGTCCATGCGGCCGGAACGGTAAATGTAGAATCCGGTCAGCAAAATTATGTATACCAGCGCGTGGGCATAGGCGCGAAGCAGGGTTGACACCGGCAGCGTATCCGCATTCATCATTGCATCCATCACCGGAAATACGGGCGGCAGCAGCACCGGAACAACAGGTCCGGGCACCAGCTCAGCAACCTTGCTGGCGCTGATGGACAGAATGATTGTGATGAGCATCAAGCCGGCGGCGTAGCTGGTTCTGGACACCCACGAGGACTGCAGGTACAGGGAGACTACAATACCCAACATACCAAGTAGAGCATGTCCCGTAAAAGCAAGCAGGATCCGGTCCAGTCCGGCCGGTTCATTGAAACTCCCGGTCACCACCGGATAGATGACAATGAAGAGATCCAGCAGCAAGGTGAGCAGGCCCAATGTAAGAATACCGCCGATACTGTAACGGCGGGCACTGCGGAGCTGGACGATAACCACCTGTTTCTGTACCGCATGCTCATGATTCAGAAAGCTTAACCCCAGCCAGCAGCAGGCTACAAATAGAAAGACTGCCGTAGCCGAGTAGCTGTTCATTACAGGATTAGGCTTATAGGAATACAAGATTAACACAGTTATAATAATGCCGGCAATTGGACCGAAATACCGCTGGGAGACACTGTAGCTGCGCAAAAAATATCTGATGAGAGCCTTCACCCGCATCCACTCCCGTTCTCTTCCTTCGGGTCCATCCACTCTGTTATACCGCTTAAGCCCCCAAGACGTTCAACCGAAACAATTGAACCGCCTGCTGCAAGAATCTGCTGCAGGCAAGTATCTGCCATCTTCTGGTCTACAGTCAATCCTGTACAGGCTGCACCTTCAGAATCCGGTACTGGATGCATATGGAGCACTCCAGGCAACGCCTTTACCGCCTGTTGTTCCACTGGCGGAAGGTCTGTGTAGACGATATGTACTGACGGCACCGTCCGCAGGTTCTCTGCTCCATGGATTGTCCGGATCATCCGCCCTTCCTGCAGTACATACACGGCATCCGCCAGAGCTTGTACGGTCTGAGGCTCGTGCACGGAGAAGACCAGTGCCGTCCCTTCCGACTTCAGCTCCTGCAGCAGTTCGGTCAGAGTATGCTGAGCCGGAAGATCCAGTCCAGACATGGGCTCGTCCAGAAGCAGAAGCTGCGGACGGATCAGCAGGCTCTGGATCAGATTGACCTTCTGCAGCATGCCCTTGGAGAAGCCTGCCAGGGGGTGGCTGCGGGACGCTCCCAGCTTAAAGATATCCAGAAGTTCGCTCACCCGCGATACCGCTGCCGCCCGGGAGAGCCCGGCAATACGGCACATGTCGTGCAGATAATCTTCTGCTGTTAATTTCAGTCCCGGAAACGCTTCGGGCGCATAACCCGTAGTCAGCCCTTGACGGCCGTATGTAAGTTCACCGGAGGACAGCCTCAGCAGTCCCGCGAGAATGGAGAGCAGAGTACTCTTGCCGGAGCCGTTCCTTCCGATGAGCGCCGTCGCCGTGCCAGGGTGGACAATCATTGATATTTCATGAAGAACCGGGCGGCCTCCATACCGCTTGGCTCCCCGGGTGAGTGTAATAAGCGGGCGTGCATCCGGATCTTCCGGCATATTAATTCTGTCTGTACTCTGAAGGAACATTCGTTTATAGCCTCCTTCAACTTACGCTAGGGCAACGGCCGCACGAAATGGCAGCCAAAGTTCTTTATTTACTACATTCGCCGGAAGCTTCCTTTTCTCCTTTTGGATTTCGCAGATTACTGAATATCGGATACAAAAAAACCAGACAGGTGCAGAATGATTCCCGCACCTGTCTGGCCCCTGCTTTTTTATAAGGAAGTGCTTAAAATCTGTATTATGCGTATACCTCAACAGCTCCGCTTACCAGTCTGCAGGCCATTGCCGCACTGCGGCAGGCATCAATGCATTTCTGGCAGTGTATATGCTCATGTCTGCTGCTCGTATCCGCACAGCGCTCACAGATATCAGCACATAACCGGAGAATCTCCACCACGAACGGGCTCTGGCGGGTCATTGCCTGGATGGCGAAAGAACACATATCAGCACATTCGCGGTCAAGCTGGATGGTCTCCCTTAGTGCTGCCAAATCATATTCTTTCAGGCTTGAGACATAGCTATAGTTACAGGCATCCATACATTTCATACAAGCATCAATGCATTCCTGATATTGAATTCGGGTCATAGCCTTAAACCTCCTGCAATTATTATAGGGTATGCCTATGTATTAACCTGCAAGAAAAGGAACGAACCAATCCCCCGGCTTCAGGGGAAGGTATTACAGGCTTCTTTTGACGGCAGCCGGTCTTGCCAGCAGACGTTTCTCCAGCCGCAGAAGCTCTGTGCGCAGTTCGCTGGAAGAGAAATGTTCACCGATAAATACGGCGACATCAGGTACCTCGCCCTGGGGGGTGATTTTCATGAAATCCGCTTCCCTGTAGGCATATTGAAACAGAAACCGGCTCGAGGTGTCGTTAAAGGATACAATTCCCTTAGCCCGGTAGACGTCACGCGGCAGTTCCTTAACAAACCGTTCGAAGGCCTCGCTGTTCACCGGATTCTTGAAATAATGCGTGTATGCCATCACATGATCATGCGAAGCATGCATTTGCCTGGCATCTCCATCCTGTTTACAATGCTCATTCTCTTCTGTTACACCACGTTCTTCCGAATAAACTCCACCGATATTGCCGAGCAGGGCTTCCGGCTCCAGCTCACAGCGTACAGCGGGCAGTATCTCTGCATACGCATTCCATTTGCGCAGCACCGCCGAGATCTCTTCAGCTTCCTCTGCACTGATCCGGTCTGTCTTATTCAGAATAAGCACGGAGGCGCAGCGGATCTGCTCCTGCATAAGGCGGTAGGTAGCCCCCTGCTGGGAACGGTACAGTTCTAACAGATGGGCCGCATCGACGACCGTGATCAGTCCTTTCAGCTCCACCTGCTGATATAGTGAGGTTTCGGTAACAGCGTCCACAATCTCCAGCGGATTCGCTGCGCCTGTCGCTTCAATGACAACTACATCCGGTGATTCTTTTTTGACCAGAGTGGTCAGCTCTGTACTTAAATCGCCCCGGCTGGTACAGCAGATACAACCGCCCAGCATCTCTGCCATCGGCACAGACTGCTCTACCAGCAGACCATCCAGATTAACCTCGCCAAGCTCGTTCATGATTACCGCCGGCCGGAGGCCTTGCGTTTTCCAATGCTCCAGCAGACGCTGCAGTAATGTAGTCTTGCCGCTGCCGAGAAATCCCGACAATATGTAAACTGGTAATGTGTGTTCCAAGTTCAATCGCTCCCCGCAAAAATCAGTTATGGTAGCGAGTGTACTACAACGGACGGCTCTACGCAAGACATCTGCAGCTTCCGGGGTATCCGCCTGCTGCTGCCTGAACTTGTCTTTGCATGCCCCATCCCCTATCATGGGATTACAAGCCGTTCATAACACCATTAAGGAGCTGGTTCGCATGTCATCCGTTGAAGAACACCGGCGTGAAGCCCCCGATTCAGTAGCTTGCTATATCATTACGGTCTCGGACACCCGGACCATGGAGACCGATACCGGAGGACTGCTGATCCAGAATATGCTTGAAACAGCAGGCTATACGGTTTACGGCCGCACGATCATTAAGGATGATTATGAGGATATCCGTGAACTGGTCTACAAAAGCTCCGTTCATTCCGGCATCGAAGCTGTACTGCTGACCGGAGGAACAGGCATTTCCCCCCGGGATACCACTTATGAAGCTGTTGCTTCCTTGCTCGACAAGTCGATGCCGGGGTTTGGAGAGATTTTCCGGCTGCTCAGCTTTACCGAAGATATCGGATCCGCTGCCATGCTCAGCCGGGCCATTGCCGGTACAATCGGCAGCACAGCAGTCTTCTCCTTGCCCGGCTCTACAGGTGCAATCAAGCTTGCCATGGAGCGGCTGATCCTTCCTGAGCTGCGCCATGTCATGCGTGAGATCTATAAGCGCTCCTAAGTACGGATTGCTGCACCCTATGTATTATTTTATTGAAGGCAAACCCTGCAACCGCGTTTTTAACGAGGCGCGTTGCTTGCAGGTTTGCCTTTTTTGGCATGGATCAATAATGGCATTGACAACATCTGGAGATCTCCTTATACTATTGAACACTTTACGCGAAAGTGTTTTTTGATTAACTAAATGGTTAATCGGAAAGGAAAGAGATGAGCTCACTCCAACAATTGCAACGCAAGATCAAAACGGTTGCCTGTCCCTATCATGAAATGCTGTGCAGCCTGCATGTACTCCATCAGCCGGAGCATCACCCCAAACGCCTGCAGTGGGCCGTTGAGATGCTAAGTGTAATGCCTTCTTCGCTGGTTGAAGGGATACATACTATCGGCCGGTTAACCGACAGCTGGATGGGTCTTATGCTTACCGGGCGAAACGGAGCGTTCCCGTCAAGCCTTGCGGGCATCCGGCAGCTGAAAGCATTGCCTGATACAGAGCTTCTCCACGTGCTGCTGAACGGCAAGGTTTCTCTCGGCACCATTCTGGAGTGGCAGCATGGACTGCTGCCGGGAAACGGCGAGACCGGAGGTCAGCCAGATGAACCTGCCCGATACCTTTTGCAGCATTTGAATGAAGTACGCACACAGCTGTTCACAACACTGGAAACCTATGAACAGGACTACTTCCGCAAGGAGTGGGAGTATGTCCAGCCATGGATCCATACTGCAGCCGCAGAGTTTCAGGACTCGGTCTCCCGTTCTGCGGAGCGGGCGCTGAATTCCCTGCATCCCCGGCTGCACGCCGCTGAAGGAACCATCACTGCACAAAAGGCGGTCACTTATCATTTTGAATATGAACAATTACAGCTGATCTATGTACTTCCCTCCACCTTCATCTTCCCTCATCTGCTGATCGATTGGACCGGAGACAGGCTTGTGCTGCCGCTCGCTGTCGATATTCCCGGCCTGTCCTTCAGCGAAGCGCCTCCGGCGGATCTGCTGCGCCAGTTCAAGGGACTTGGCGATGCGACGCGCCTGCGCATACTGAAGCTGCTATGGCAAGCTCCGCACTGCACGAAGCAGCTTGCTCCCATAATGGGCATCTCGGAGGCAGCGGTATCGAAGCAGCTCAAGCTGCTGAGTGAATCCGGACTCGTAAGTTCGCAGCGCAAAGGGAACTATTTGTTTTACTCCAGTGACAAGGAGGCGTTCGACAGCTTGATTGTTCTGCAGAGGCAGTATTTTGAACAATGAAGCTGATCCCTGAATAAGGAGTTGTTCACACGTGTGGCAAACCGCAATTGCAACAGCGCTCAGGAACCAGAGAGCCAATCTCAGGGCTTTTCCCTGGAACTTCACTTTAGGGCATATTATTGAAGGGGCTTATCTGGTCCTGGTCTCTTATTTCTCGTATGTCTATTTAATACAAGGCGATTTAGATGACAGGTTCGCACTCTATACCGGAACCAATAACTATCTGGCTTTTGCCATCATTGGCGGTACTATGAATATTTTCTGCATCAGCATGATGATGAACGTATCGCGGGCGCTGATTACCGAATGGCGGGAAGGAACGCTTGAGGCGCTTCTGCTCTCCCCTTCAAGCCGGAATGGCTATTTTCTAGGAACGGCCGTTCAGCAATTTTACCGCAGCGGCATTGTGCTGATCACTGTACTGGCTTTTGGCATTCTGGCCGGACTGCGGCTCCCCTCTCCTCACCTGCTATCCGTGCTGTTAGGCGCATTGTTGTTTATTCTCTCTACCTATGCCATGGCGCTGGTGCTGGGCAGTGTAATGCTGTTCACACGTGATACATACATCGTACAGAATACACTATTTGCCGTAACTACCCTGCTCTGCGGTTTCCAGTTTCCAAGACAGTATCTCCCCCGTTCCCTGCAAAATGTAGCGGAGATCTTCCCGCTGACCTCCTCGCTCCAGCTTCTGCGCGGAGCACTGCTGACCAGTAACGCGGTATCATTTCCGGATATGCTGCCTGCACTGCTACTTAGCCTGGTCTATATTGTAGTTGGATTGTGGTGCACTAACCGGGTTGAACGCAGTTTATTCGAGAAATTCTAAACTCAGGAGGCTGATATTCAAGTGATCTGCATGAACGAGGTAACCAAAATCTATCAGACCAAACATAGACTCGGTCTGTTCCGCTCCGAAACCAGGATACAAGCGGCAGTCAAAGCGCTGACCCTGACCATTGCACCGGGTGAGGTTGTCGGATTGCTCGGGCTGAACGGGGCAGGCAAGACTACAACCATCCGCATGCTCTCAACCCTGCTTGATCCGACTTCAGGAAGTATAGAGGTGGATGGACTCTCCATGGCCGATAACCGGAAAGCTATCCAATCGAAGGTAAACATGATTCCCGGTGGTGAACGAATGCTGTACTGGCGGCTCACCGGCAGGGAGAATCTGGAGTATTTCGGCAGACTCTACGGTCTTAGCAGCACTGCAATCCGGATGGAAAGCACCCGGCTTCTGAATGAAGTCGGGCTGGCGGAAGCAGCTGACCAGCCTGTAGAGCAGTATTCCAAAGGGATGAAGCAGCGGCTCCAGATCGCCAGAGGATTGATTAATGACCCTGCCTACTTATTCCTGGATGAACCTACACTTGGACTCGATGCACCGATTGCCCGTCAATTGCGTGGCACGGTTCGGACGCTAGCCCAAGAGCAGGGTAAAGGTATTCTGCTGACCAGCCATTATCTTCAGGAGGTTGAAGAGCTATGTGACCGGGTATACGTACTTAGCCGCGGGGAACTTCTGCTGTGCGACAAGCCGGAGGCTATTGTCCGGCAGATTGCCGGTTCTCAATCTGCCCATCTCGAGGTAAGCGGATGGGATGAGCAGCTTCGTCCGCAGCTGGTGTCTCATCTGACTGAGCTTGGGCATCCCGCACAGCTGGTTGTCGGAGAGAATGCCGCCAGCCAGACTTCTTCCGGAGAAGATACAACGTACCGGATTTCTGTACAAACTCCGGTAGCTGATACGCTGATCACAGAGCTGCTCCCCTGGGTAAGTGAACACGGGCTGCGTATCCACAGTTTCTCCTGCGATAAACCAACGTTGGAGGATGCCATTATTCTGCTGTCGGAGGACCGGGCATCATGAGACCCGGTGGATTATGGACGACGATTGCCGCCGAGCTGTCCAAGCAGCACCGGAACCGCAGGAAAGGAAGGGCAACCTTCTTCTCCCTGCTATTCTGGCCTGCGCTCAGCTTCCTGACCTCCTATTACACCATGAAGCCCTACAGGACCGGGGAAGGCTCCGTCCTCTCGCGGATCATACCGGATGAACGCATTCCTTTGTTTTTGCTCAGCGGGTATCTGGTGTTCCAGCTGTTCTGGACGGTGGTTGAAGCTGCCTGGATTTTTGAGCAGGAACGCAAAGACGGTACTGTGGAGACGGTATTCCTTACACCTGCTCCCAAAATAGCCTTTCTGTACGGACGCTCCCTGTATTCGCTTATGCACGGAATCTGGATGTTCGCCGTCTTCTCCCTGCTGACCTTTGTATTTGTGTCTGATATTTCAAGCGTCAATTGGACGGCGCTGACGCTTGCGCTGCTGCTGATTATGGTTGCGGCCGTGGTCTGGGGTGCTCTGCTCAGCGCAGTGTCGCTGTTCTCCCGTGAATCTTCATTTCTCTACTATATCTTCCAGACACCGATGGAATTATTCGGCGGAGTACGGATCCCCCCAGCGGTCTTCCCGGCCTGGGCAACCGGAGTCTCCACACTATTCCCGGTGACCTACAGCCTAATCCTGGTACGAGGAGCTTTGTACGGCACCATCGGGGCCACCTGGTGGTGGGCTCTTGGCATCCTGGCCGCGGGCAGCATAGTACTTGCGGGATGCACCCGTTATGTGCTGTACCGTGCGGAGCACCATGCCAGACTGAAAGGCAATTGGAGCTTGTTCTAGCGCCGGCCCGGATCTCCAGGGAAATGAAATTCACCGGAAAATAACGGATATGCATCACAAAAAAACGCCCGCAGGCTTCATGCAGCAATGCTGTCATAAGGTCTGCGGGCGGTTTCTGTACGGCTAGCGTTTTCATGTATTAATGAGCATGTGTGCCCAAATGTTCCAGAAGTCCAGTGAAGAGGCTCTTTACCTTCTTCGAGTATTTCCCCTTCTCCTTGCCCATGGATGTATAGACGAGCGAGGTATTGTCCTTGTTGTAGATCTCTGTTCTGGCCCCGGAAGTTTCCGATACCTGCAATCCGCCATACCAATTTGCAATCCGGCTCACCCGCTCAGGCTTACTGCTGAATACATGCAGGGTAATATTCTGCGCTGGCTGGCTGTTAATCAGATACTGATAACTCGTGTTTCCGCTGTTGTCTTCAGTAAATTTCTCATCCGTCAGCTTAATTTGTTCTCTGGCAAAAGCCTGATGCATCTCCTTGCGGAACCGGCCGTCCAGTCCCTTCCCTTGTGAAAGGGCCAGCATCGTACCATCCTGATAGGCTTGCGTCGTGTAGCTTCCCGCTTCCTTCTTGTCCTGCTCCCCGGAACAGCCCGCCAGCAGTGTCCCGGCAGTCAGTGCGGTAGCCAGCATGGCTGCTAATCTGCGCTTCATAGCCAAAAGCCCCCTTTTCCAAACACTCAGGTTCATTCCTGTTAGGTATAGGATGTCTGAGCGTGTGAAAAATATGCAAACCGCTGCCATTCACATCTGCGTGCTGCCCAGACCGAAGTACCGTTACCGTACAGGCGGATCTGTATGCACATCAATATCCGGGGCTGAGACTGACCAGCGGGTGAAGGTCACCTGAAGCCCTGGCCGGGTTGGTGCGCACAGGAACGGACCTGCCTGCTTGCCATTCTCATGAGCAAAACGTGCTACCCGGATCGTCCGCCAAGGATGATTCTCTGTTCTCGCCCTAAGGATAACCGCATCCTTCATCCGTGATGCCCGTAGAGTCACCACCTCACCTGTCCATTCCGGAACTGGTGACAGCGACCAGTCTGAGTACGTATCCGTCACAACCGCGCCGATATGCGGCACGCCATCATTCAGTTCAATTCCGGCTTTGATCCATATGTCATCACTATGCCACAGCATTATTCCCGCCTGATCGTAGAGCCCTGTAAACCCGTCCAGTACAAAGCTGACCTCAACAGCTTCCGAGTCGTCCCAAGGTGCGAGCAGCGCATGCCCGTTGTCATGCTGGAAGCCGTACATCGTTTTTTGCCAATAATCACTGCCTTCTGCTGCTTCCACCACAAGCTTGCCAGAGATCTTTGTGCTGGACACCGGTTCGTTGCTCCATACTCCATCCTGCCACTCTACTATGCTCATTACAGGCTCACCTCTTCTTTCCGTTTTTTCATCATACTGTTGATCTGCTCAGAACTTAACATCATAACAATAATATACCCGATCATCACAAGCGGAAGAATCATAAAAGTGCTGCGGGCAGCTACCCACCCGAGAAGTGGAGGCAGAAAAGCACCGCCCGTATAAGCCAGTGCCATCTGGTAACCCATAATCTTCTGGGAATTCTCTTTCCCGAACCGGGCCGGTGTCTCATGCAGCATGCATGGGAAGATCGGCGCCGAACCCAGACCAATCAGAATAAACGCAACCAGTGAATAGACAGCAGGCAGCGGCATAGCCAGCACCAGCGCACCTAGCAACGAAATCAGAAGACCGCCGCGGATCAGCGCACGGTTGCTGAATCTGAAGGTAATGAATCCGGTAATCAGCCGCCCAGCAGTGATTCCCCCGTAGTACAGCGACACCCAGCCAGCCGCCGTAGCCGGGGATACATCCTTGACATTCACCAGGTAGCTGCTGCCCCATAAACCTACTGTCGCCTCAACACCGCAATAGAACAGGAAGGTGATCATCGCCAGCTTTACTCCCTTAATCCGCAGCACATTACCGGAAGAAGCATTCGTAGCAGGCACTGCCACCAGCCCTTCCTGAACTTTTTCACCAGCTTGCGGACTGCTGCTCTTACCAGCTCTTTTCCATAACGGGAGACTTGCGAACAGCAGCACTACAAGGGCAAACTGGATCATGCTGACCATGAAGTACCCTTCTCTCCAGGATTCGCCGCCTGCAATATAACGCGACATAATGATCGGCCCGAGCATTGCCCCGACGCCCCAGAAGCAGTGTAGCCAGCTCATATGATGTGCTTTGTAATGGGTAGCCACATAGTTGTTCAGCCCTGTGTCGATCGAACCTGCACCGAGTCCCAGCGGCAAGGCCAGCACCGCTAGCCAGACTACAGAGGAAGAATAAGAGAAACCCAGCAGAGCCAGAGCGGTCACAGCCACGCTGATAAAAGTAACCATTCCTGTCCCGAACCGTTTCAGCACGCTGCTGCTGGCCAAACTTGATATAATTGTGCCTGCGACTACGATCATGGAGAGCAGTCCTGCTGTATCGACCGGTGCCCCATAATCAAGCCTCATCATCGGCCAGGCTGCGCCCAGCATGGAATCCGGCAGCCCCAAACTGATAAACGCTAAATATATAATAATTAAAAATACTGTTGCCATGTCAATATCCACCCTGCCCTTCAGATTTCGTCAGCTTCAGCCCCTGTTCCAAAGTCCCTAAGGTCTGCACAATCATACCCTGAATATAATCGGCGGCAAAATCTTCTGATAGCAGCACCCGCGGAATAGCGGCGTCCGGCAGAAGGGCCCCGCATTTCTCCGCAAGCGCCTGCAGATGCCCTTCATTCAGGAAGCTCCCATACAAGATAACTGCATCCGGGTTCAGCACACTGCTGACAGCTACCGCCAGTCTGGCAATCGCATCAGTCAATTCTGCAAAGGAGGAGATCAGACGGGGATCTCCCCACGGAATGCCCAAGGGTATGTTGGCCACTTCTCCAGCAAAGCCCCGTTTGCCTTTATAGAGCTTACCGTTAATAAAGATCCCTGCCCCCGGTTCAAACCGGTCGGGAAAATACAGATAAATAACTGAACCTTCCTCCTCCTTCATTCTGCGGCAATACCCGATCACTGCAGCGTTGACATCATTCTCAATCACTACGGGTTTGCCGTAACGCTGCCTGAAATGCTCTGCCACCGGAACACCGAGCAGTGCATCATAATCGGACACAATCATTTTGCCATCCACTTCAGCACCAGGCAGTCCTAACCCTATTGCCTGTATAGCGGGGCACATCTGCAGCGAGCTGTCTATTACGGTTTCAAAAGCCGCTAGATCAACTCGCAGAACAGCCGTTTTGTCTTCAAACAGGCAGCGACCGGCAAGCGTAACGATGGTTCTGTGAATATAGATGACATTCTGTTCTTCATGTGTAAATACAATCAGTGCTAGAGCGAATTCTTCGTTATATATGTATTGCTGTGACGGTCTCCCGCCGCTTGAGGAAACCTGCCCACCCAGAGTTACCTCATTCCGCTCCATCAGAATCTGCAGTACGGTTCCTACAGTAACGATACTTAGCCCGGAATACTCGGCGATCTGCCGCTTGGTAGCCTGCCCTCTTTCCTTCAGCACCTGCCGCACCAGATTAATATTTACTTCTCGAATGACCAGAGCGTTGCCGCCAATCTTCTGCATCTGCTTTCACCTCATTAATATAATACTTTATAAAAGTATTTAAATAAATAGACAAATTGAAAACTCCGGCTTCAGGAACGCTATAACGGTACGCACCTCCACCCAACGCTGCGGCGGTGAGTCCCTGCATATTATTATGCTTTGGACAGCCGTTATCGCTGGAATATCTTAAGACAATGTTAAGGTTAGTCATATTTTACTGAAAGGCAAGGCAACTATAATGAACTTACGACCCCGAGGATATGATGAACAGGAAGGGAGGTGAACTCGTGAACAAAACGATTCTGGTTGTAGATGACGAGAAGGAAATCCGTGAGCTTCTACGGTTGTATATCGAGAAGGACGGCTACTCCGTAATCCAGGCTGCTAACGGATTGGAGGCGCTTAAACGGGCTGCGTCCACACGGATTGATTTGGCGGTTATCGACATTATGATGCCTGAGCTTGACGGCTATCAGCTTATTAAAGGTCTGAGAGAACACAGTAATCTTCCTATTATTGTCGTCAGCGCCAAAACGGAAAATCACGAGAAAATTCTGGGGCTTGATCTTGGCGCAGACGATTATGTAACAAAGCCTTTTGACCCTTTGGAGGTTACTGCCCGGATCAAAGCTCAATTACGACGTTATGACGGAGGTGTGTCGGATCGAGAAGCGGATCTGCTGACGGCAGGCGCATTGTGTATGGATGTTTCGGCTTGCATTCTTAGCCTTGGCAACGGGGCAATTCCTCTTACAGCGACAGAATTTAACATAATGAAGCTGTTTATGCAAAGTCCCGGTCGTGTATACACCAAACAGCAGATTTATGAGGCTGCATGGCAGGAGACCGCCATCGTAGACGACAATACAGTGATGGTCGCCATCAGCAAGCTGCGCAGTAAACTTCCCGGAGGCGCGGTATCCATTGGAACTGTGCGGGGATTAGGTTATCGTCTGGAGGTGCGTACATGAAGAACAGACGCAGTTTCAAAAGAGTCATCATACACAGATTCATAGGTTACACCATCGGAATTGCACTAACGCTTCTGGTGTTGGAGTTTTTATTCAGTCTGTATACATTGAATAACGGGATGAATCTCTCGGAGCTGGCGTCTTCCCCTCTGGGCGAGGGGACAGAATCTCTTCAAATCACACTTTCAGTATTCTGGAATCTTATTACAGCTGGAGTATATCTGATTGGGATTGTCCTTTTTGGGCGCGGAATCAACAAGAGAATCATGGAACCCATTCAGAAAATGGAAGAAGGCTTCAAGGCAGTTACCGCCGGCCACCTGGACACTATACTAGACTTTGAAACAGAAACGGAATTTGGGGACATGCGGGACGCCTTCAACTATATGGCGCGAAAGCTGAAAGATTCCGAAGAACAGCGAATGACCATGGAAAATGAAAGGATGCGGCTTTTCTCGCACATTGCCCATGACTTAAAAACCCCCATGACGACGATTTCCGGATACGCTGGGGCTTTGGCAAGCGGTATGGTTGAGGAACCTGACAAACAGCGGGAATACCATCTGGCGATTCAAGCGAAATCCGGACAGATGAACCAATTAATTGACCAGTTGCTTTCCTATTCCAAGCTGGGTACGCCGAAGTACCGGTTAAATGTTGCCAAGGTTGACCTTGTAGAGCTGCTTCGCGCATCTTGTGCCGCTTTGTTCGGTGAAATCGAAAACAAGCTGATGAACTTGGAGCTGCGGTTGCCGGATCATCCAGTATTTCATATGGCGGATTCGCTGGAAATTGCCAGGGCTATCAGCAATCTGCTGACCAACGCAATCCGCCATAACCCGAGCGGCAGCTTATTATACGTGGGGCTGAAGGAGGAATCCGGCTGTATCGAAATACATGTTGCCGATAACGGAACAACTATCCCCAAGACGATTGCCGGGAGTCTGTTCGAGCCTTTTGTATCCGGCAGTGATTCAAGAAGTACCAGCAGTGGAACAGGACTTGGGCTAGCCATTGTAAAAAAGGTGATGGAACACCATTCTGGTGAGGTCTTTGTATGGGACGCCCCCTCACCCTATACCAAGATGTTTGTCCTGTGTTTCCCCAAAGTTTCAAAGTTTCAAGACACAGAAAGACTGAGGGATGAAGATGTATCGTAAAATGATCAAAAATGATATACGCAAAAGCAAGCTGATTACCGCGATGATTACGGCATTTATCCTGATTGCCGCCATGCTGACTGCTTTGGCTGCATCGCTGACAGTAAACCTGTTCGGTGCTATCGACAATATGCTTCTTTCGGCAAAGGCGCCCCACTTCATGCAGATGCACACAGGCGATATTGATATGGAACAGTTGGGAAGCTTCGCGGACGCTAACGACAGCGTAGAGGACTATCAGGTGCTTAAGTTCCTTAACCTTGAAGGTGCGGACATTGTCATCGGGGACGGTTCCCTTGTCGGGAGCATACAGGATAACGGCCTTTCCGTACAGGGCGAGAAATTCGACTTCCTGCTTAACTTAAACGGTGAAATCATCCAGCCGGCCGACGGCGAAATCTATCTCCCCATCTATTACAGGCAGGCTGGAAACGCGGCACTTGGCAACAAGGTGATCATTCATGGCATTTCCTTTACCGTCGCAGGATTTTTACGGGATTCTATCATGAACGCGGCGATGGTAAGCTCCAAACGGTTCCTTGTGAGCCAAGCGGATTTTGATAAAGTCCGTGATTTCGGACAGTTAGAGAACCTTATCGAGTTCCGGCTGGCGGAGGATGTTTCCTTCCCTGCTTTCGAGGCAGCCTATCTTAATGCGGGGCTTCCGTCGAACGGCCCCCCCGCGATCACTTACCCACAAGTAAAGATGATAAATGGCATTACAGATGGTATAACCATTGCCGTGCTGGTGTTGATAGGCACCCTCGTAATCATCGTGGCATTTTTGTGCATCCGGTTAACGCTTCTGGCTAAAATTGAAGAGGATTATAAGGAAATAGGCGCACTGAAGGCTATAGGGATACGGGTATCACAGATTAAAAAGCTTTACCTTGCGAAATACGGTGCTATCTCAGGGGCAGCCTGCGCGCTGGGTTATCTCGCCTCCCTGCCGCTCCAAATTCCTTTCATGCAAAATATCCGTCTATATATGGGAGAGAGCAGCAGCCCGTTACCCGGCCTGCTCTGCGGTCTTGCGGGGGCCACAGTTATCAGCGGGGTTGTCATGCTGTATGTGAACGGGGTGTTGCGGCGTTTCCGCAACATATCTGCAGCGCAGGCGGCGCGGTTCGGCTCAGCGCCGGAACAATCGAAACCTGCCAGAAGCTTCCGGCTGAGCAATAACAGGCTTTTTTCCCGGAATATCTTTCTTGGAATCAAAGATGTTCTTACCCGGAAAAAGCTGTATGCCACCATGCTGATGGTACTGGTCATATCCTCATTCATTATGATTGTACCGCACAATATCAGCAGCACAATTTCTGCGGAAAGCTTCATCACCTACATGGGGATGGGAATTAGCGATGTTAATATCGGGGTGATGCGTACACAGGTGGAGGATGTATCGGGGAAGGCGGCTGAAGTTGCTGAAATGCTGGCGGAGGACAAGAATGTGGAAAAGTATGCTGTGTTCACCGGTATGATGTTAGACCGGAAAGCGGACGATGGAACGATGGAGAAGCTGCGGGTGACGATTGGTGACTACTCCGCCTATCCTATCACCTACTCCAAGGGCCATGCGCCGCAGTCAGAATCGGAAATCGCCCTTTCCGTCCTCAATGCCGAAGACCTTGAAACAGCCGTTGGGGATGACATCATTTTGATCGTTGACGGAGCAGAAAAGCATCTGACGGTGTGCGGGATTTACTCTGATGTCACGAGCGGTGGCCGAACGGCGCAAGCCACTTTTACCGTTAACAACAGAGAGGTATTGAGCGTTGGGCTGGCCGCCACGTTCCGTGACCGTAAGAGTGTACAGACAGCAATATCACAGTACAGGGAACAGTTGCCCTTCGCCAAGGTTACCGGCATCGACGAAAGCATTGGGCAGATGCTCGGATCTATACGGGATTCCATCAAAATGGCTTCCGTTGTCGCTGCCTTGGCAACCGTCCTGCTTACACTGCTGGTTACGGTGCTGTTTATGAAAATGCTGGTAGCGAAAGACCGATATCCCATCGCCATCCTGAAATCAATGGGCTTCACCTGTGCGGATATTCGCGGGCAGTATCTTACACGCTCCATAACCGTGCTGGCGCTGGGCGTCTTCATCGGAACGCTTCTGGCAAACACGCTGGGTGAGCTTGTGGGTGTAGCCATCGTCTCTTCCTTTGGCGCAGCAACCTTCCATTTCGCGGTAGATCCATGGTTTGTCTATCTCGCCTCACCTCTGCTGATTACGGGTTGCGTCATCTACGCCACCATGCTGGGCGTCTCCGGCATCCGTACACTACAAATTTCCGAACATATTAAGGAGACTTAACCTTATGAATAACATTATCACAGGCAATAATATCGTGAAAACCTTTGGCAAGGGTAAGGAGCAGGTCACGGCATTGAACGGAGTAAACGTGGAAATAGCAAAAGGCGAGTTTGTTGCCGTGATGGGGCCGTCAGGTTCGGGGAAATCCACACTGTTGTTCGCGCTCAGCGGCATGGACGAGATTACAGGCGGATCGGTGAAATTTGGCCATACCGAACTATCTAAACTCCGCGAAAACGCGCTTGCAGATATTCGCCGGACAAAGATGGGCTTTGTCTTTCAGCAGCCCACTATGCTGAGAAATTTAAATCTGTTGGATAATATTATTCTCCCCGCCGCGCATGAGGGCTACAAGGATACAGCGAAAATCTCACAAAAGGCCAAAGCCCTAATGAAGAAAACGGGAATTTCCGGTTTGGAAGGCAGGGATATCACAGAGGTATCGGGTGGCCAGCTCCAGCGGGCCGGCATCTGCCGCGCCCTGATGAATGCGCCGGAGATACTCTTTGCCGACGAGCCGACCGGCGCGCTCAACACAAAGTCAGCGGATGAAATCATGGGGCTACTGGTGGTTATTAATCAAGAGGGCACAGCCATATTGCTTGTGACCCATGATGCGAAAGTCGCGGCCAGGGCTGACAGGGTTCTGTTTACGAAAGACGGAAGTATCGTTTCCGAACTACCGCTACCAAAGTTCAGCGGCACGGATATGGAGGCGAGAGGGGACAAGGTACTCGCCGGGATGGCGGCTGTGGGTATTTAAATAGCCCGGCAGAGAATCTCTGCCGGGCGGGTATGAATGATGGCTAATTATAGTGGTGCTTAGGTTAAGCCTTACAAATCCGGATGCTCATGTTTCGCTTTGAGACGGCTCCAGCGGCGCTGTACCTCATTCTCGAAGCTACGCAGTGCAGGCTCGTTCTCCGGCTTCAGCAGATGGCGCGTTTTGCCCATAGTCTTCAGCCAGGCGGAGACTTCAATCCGTTTCTCCTTGTCTTCCGGGTTATACGTGATGTTGGTCATGCCCTGCTCTACTTCATAGAGCGGGAAGAAGCAGGACTCAACGGCCAGGGAGACGATATCTGTACCGTCTTTGTCTTCACTCATCCAGTTGAGCGGACAGGCGATCAGAATCTTGCCATAGACGAGACCTTCATTCTGAGCATACCACTGAGCCTTCGCAGCCTTCTTCAGCAGATCCTGCGGGTAAGCTTCACAGCCGGTGAAGACATAAGGGATATTGGTCGCAGCCATAATCTGTGCAGTGTCCTTATGCTGGGTCAGCTTGCCCTGCTGGGTTTTGCCGATGCTCGAAGTCGAAGTACGGTGTCCGAGCGGTGTGGAATAGGACTGCTGTGCACCTGTATTCATGTAGCCCTCGTTATCGTATTCCACGATAATCATCTTGTGGCCGCGCAGCGCAGCGCCAATCGCCGGACCCATACCAATGTCCATACCGCCGTCACCGGTTACCATAACGAAGGTGAAGTCATCCTGCAGCCCCAGGCCGTCCAGCTCGCCGCGGCGTTTGCGTTCCCAGAACATTTCGACCACACCGGACAGCGTAGCTGCACCGTTCTGGAAGAGGTTGTGGATGAACGTTGATTTATGTGACGAATAAGGATAGCCGGTAGTTGTAACCATGGCACAGCCGGTGTGATACAGCGCTACGATATCCCCTTCAATCCCTTTGAAGAACAGCTCCAGGCCGGAGAAAATACCACAGCCCGGACATGCGCCATGTCCCGGAGACAGACGTCTTGGCTTCTTCATCAGGGAGCGGATCGGCGGAATCTTCACGGCCAGCTTACCTGTTTCTTCATTCTTGTTCACCGTAATCAGTCCGGTCTTCAACAGATCAAAGTTCATCGGCTTCAGCAGACGCTTCGGCGCATTCTCCGGCGCTCCCGGATTATGTCCGTAGTAATCAAACGGCACTTCTACGCGGTCCGCTACCACGGCATCCATTGCGAGCTGGAAGAAGTGATGGCCGTCTTCAGCATAGAAGTCTTTACCGCCCAGTCCGTAGATACGGCTGATTACCTTAGTGGTAGTGTTGCCGTAGGTGAACAATGCAGCCTTAATTTCGTTAACCATATTGCCGCCGTGTCCGCCGACGGAATCCGCACGGTCACCTACAGTAATGGCTTTGACATTCTTCAGCGCTTCAGCAATCTGCTTCTGCGGGAACGGGCGGATCATATTCGGGGAGATCGCTCCCGCTTTGATTCCTTGCAGACGCAGCTGGTCAACTACATCCTTGATAATCTCCGAAGCGGAGTTCATCAGGAATACGGCCACATCGGCATCCTCCATCCGGTACTGCTCGATCATGGGATAATGGCGGCCTGTCAGCACAGCGAATTCCGCTGCGATCTCTTCAAACACGTCACCGGCATTGTACATGGCTACCGACTGCTGATAACGGTTGTTGATATAATCCGGTTCGTTCATATAAGGACCTACAGTAACTGGGTTATTGCGGTCCAGCGTATCTGTGAAGCCAACTGGCGGCTGCTCGCCTACGAACTTGTGAACATCCTCGCGGTGGGCAAAAGCCTGCACACGGCGCTTCTGGTGAGAGGTGAAATAACCGTCGGAAGCAACCATAACCGGAAGGCGGACCTTGGCATGCTCCGCAAGCTTCAATGCCATCAGATTCATATCATATACGGACTGCGGATCACGGCACATCAGGATCGGCCAGCCGGTGTTCAGGGCGAAATACAAGTCGGAATGGTCACCGTGAATATTCAGCGGACCCGAGATCGAACGGCAGATCAGGTTCATAACCATAGGCATCCGCGTACCTGCTTGTACAGGCAACTGCTCCAGCATGAACATGTACCCTTGAGCACTGGTAGCATTGAACACACGGCCGCCTGCTGTTGAAGCGCCGTAACAGATCCCGGCGGAGCTGTGCTCCCCATCGGAAGGCACCAGCATAATGTCATGCTGGCCGCTGGCTTTCATGGTATCGAGGAACTGGGCAACCTCCGTCGACGGCGAGATCGGGAAATACCCCATAACATGATAGTTAATCTGATGGGCGGCATAAGCAGCCATTTCATTGCCTGATTCATATAGGAATTTCTGCTCCACTTTTGCGGAGCCTACTTCTTTTTCATAATCAATAGCCACAATTCATTCCACCTTTCTTCCGAAATTTAGACTTGAGTAACCAGATCAAACGTATGCTTCACGGTATGGCTGTCTGCATAGCCTTCCTTCTCCCGGGTGCTGGAGAGCGCCGAGGTCGGGCAGGCGCCGATGCATTTCAGGCAGCCTTTGCAATATTGATAGTCAATGCCGAGCAGGAACATCTGTGAACGGCCCTTGCGGTCCAGCCGTTCTTCCCATACGAAGCATTGATCCGGACATACCGTGTCACACTGTGCGCAGTTGATGCAGGACTCATTCTCATAGACCGGAAGCATACCGGAACGGGAGATGCTGAGGTTCTTCAGGAAACTGCCGCCCGGGTTCGTGATGGTGCCGCCTATCGGCTGAGTCTCGTAGCCGAGAGCGGAAATATCGGAGCGGACATACACCGGCATGCTGTCGCCGGCAGCCAGCTCGAAATGCAGGAATTTCACTTCATTATAGCCACGGTCAAAGGTCGTAATGGCCGACTGGACCGCCTGCGGATATTTCTTGCCGAGCGATTTCTCAATAACGCCCTTCATAATATCGGTATCCAGGAACGGACAGAGCCGGAACAGCGCGCCAAGCATCGCCATATTCACCCGGTTCTTCTCTTTCAGCGCGATGCTGGTGGCATCGATTACTGCAATCGTACCGGCCTTCATCTTCAGCAGTTCTTTGAGTTCTTCCGGCGTCTTGGCCGAGTTCACAAGAACGGTACTGTGTTCATGAATTCCGCTGGTTACGTTAACGGTCTTGGCAAGCGCTTCGTGAAAAACACCTACAACATGCGGACGTTCTACCGGGGAGGTATCACGGATATGAGTGTCCATATCGCAGAAACGGATATGAGCTTTAACCGCCGACCCCTTCTTTTCCGAACCATACGATGAAAAACTGACGCCATTGAGTCCTGCGCCGACTACACCCGCTTCTGCGAGCATCTTACCGGCAAGGTTCGCACCCAGGCCTCCAATAGATTCGAGACGAATCTCAAAGAAACCGAGCTCATTTACTTTTGGCAATTGTACCACCGACATAACCCCTTTCTTAGTGTCAAGAAGAATAACATCCTTTTGACTTTTTCAACGATTGTAACTTGAAATTGTAAGCCGCGAAGTGACATATCTTGCATTTTCCACGCTTTGGGAATCACAATTCTTTATGGATTTCAATGGATTTCTTTATACGCGACAGCGCGGCGTTACTTCAATAGAAGGTAATCTGCCATAAAAACGACAAATTGTGAAAATTGTGTGTAATTCCGCGTTTTCCCAAGGATGAAGTGGAACCAATGTCACCCTTAATTTAGCAATAAAATTAAAAATTAAGATGTTAAATTTATCACAGATTTCATGATAAATGTCACAGGCGCCCATTATGAAAAAAGACGAAACCCGTGATCAGAGATCACCCGGATTTCGTCTTTGGATCATATCAAGAATAAAAACGCTTAGTAAGTCCACCAGTTACCGGACATTACGATCATGGAGAACAGCTTAATGCTGTCTTCATAATAATCCTCTGCCGCGCTGCCTGACGTATGGCTCCAGAGTGAATTCAGCCAGCTCTGGTTGCCTGATGAAGTCATCGCACTTACGCCGAACGGAGCATAGAACGCGCCGCTGTTGTAGCTGCCGAAAGTGGTTCCGTTCAGCTTGTAGCCGTCCTTGATGTTGCCCGGAGTATTGCTTACCTTAGTCTTGATCCAGCTGTTCAGCTGATTCAGCTGGGACAAGGCACGGTTATCGCCTGTGAGCAAATAATCGGTGGTAATCCGCCACGGGGTACGGCATGAATTGTAGTTATAATTGCCGTCGTTGGCATCCTCCAGGAAATTCGCTGCGGCCGGTTTATAGGTGTTACTGGAGTAGACTACGAAATCTGGCAGCAGACCGGTGGTAGAGCTATAACCGGTATAGAGGTTGTTAATAATCGTATAAGTCTTATCCGTTACATTCTGCCAGCGGGCATCGCCGGTAGCGGACTGGAAGGCCTTCAAATGGCTGAGCATGAAATCGGAAGGACGGGTTGCTGTATTGTATGAACCGCTGTTCGCCCAGTCCCCCAGGCGGATGGTCCACTGGGTCTGATTGATCTCATTATCCATGATTGCATTAATGATGTTAGTAGCTGCCTGCAAATAGTTGATCGTCCCGCTGCTTCCCCATTGTCTGTGAGCCAGCAGCAGCGAGTACGCAATATCCATATCACCATCCGTTGCGGAATCCTCGCCTTCGATATTCTGGAAGCTGCTGTTCTGTTTCCAGGACATCAGATAAGGATTGATGGAGCTTGGATGTGCTGTGTAATAATTGTAGAGTCCGTTATAGTAGTTCTGCGCATTGGTGTCGTAACCGGCCATCAGGACAGTGAACAGCATGCCGTAGCCATGCGCTTCAGAGACGGTCTCCCCGTCTGAATTATATTTAACATAATATTTGCCTGTCCCGGCCGGTTTGAGATATGCACCCTTCCAGGCATCCCATTTGGTCTTAACCGCATTATCCATAACCGTCTGCGTAACATTATTCGGTTTGATGGTTCCGGCCGTATAGGTCGTATGCTGCGGGAACGGTTTGTTCACTGCGGCGAAAGCGGACCCGGCAGGCAGGATAAAGAGCGCCAGACAAAGAAGCATCAGACTTTTCCAGTGCAGCTTGCGTTTCCCTTGCTTATTCATAACGCATTCACTCCTCATGATTTGGTCGATATGGCTTCGAATCCATTGCAATCACAAACGAACTGCCTTAGGAAAAGCTCACCCCCTCACATGGAGTATCCGCCCAACTGTCTGCCGAGCTAAAGTTAAAGCGCTTTAACTTTAGCTCCAAAAAAATAACCTTTTCTGTAAAAATTGTATTTAAGAACATATTTAATATATTATTCCAGAGACTTCGTGTCAATGAGCATATGGTCCTGCGTATTACGTGTCTATGAAGATATACTCAGCGGGCAGGGGGATGAGCCTGCCTGTCTTCTGCCCACACCCCGGCAAAAAAGCCCTCCCGGTCGTGGATTATCCACCGGCCGAGAGGGCTAAGTTAATTGAGTATATTTCTATATAACAATCAGGCTATTCCACATCCGTCATCATATGCTCCGCGATCAGCTGCTGCTTGCGGTTCCACAGCTGCTCGCTGAGATTCACGCGGAATACTTCAGGGTTCAGCTTACGCAGGTACTCCGGCCAGAACAGATCAAGCTGCTCCTGATGGTAGCGGCGGATCTCGTTCAGATCCGGCAGCTGATAGACCTGGAAGCCGTTCACTACAATCGGCTCCAGCATTGGCAGCGCTTCATAGTGCTCCACATGTTTTCTCATATAAGGATGCAGCGGATTGAACAGCTTGAGCCGGACACCGTTACGCGGCGCCTCTTCCCCGGAGAAGCTGATGTAATCTGCCAGGGCTTTACCGTTCTGCCCGATAATGCGGTAAACGGCCTTTTTGCCGGGAGTCGATACCTTCTCGGGATTAGAGGAAATCTTGATCGTTGGAATCATCTCTCCGCTTGGAGATTCAATCTCGACCAGCTTGTATACTCCGCCTAGAGAAGGCTGATCGGAAGCTGTAATCAGCTGGGTTCCGACCCCCCACGTATCAATAGCCGCCCCTTGCGACTTCAAGTTCATGATCGTGTTCTCATCCAGGTCATTGGAGGCAACGATCTTCACATACTGCAGGCAGGCTTCATCGAGCATTTGCCGGGCTTTGCGGGATAAATAGGCTAAGTCACCGCTGTCGAGCCGGATGCCGTTCATCCGTTTGCCCTGCGCCTCCAGCTTCTTGGCGGTGTTAATCGCATTCGGCACACCGCTGCGCAGGGTATCGAAGGTATCGACCAGCAGGGTAACGCCGTCCGGCATTACTCTCGCGTAAGCGTCGAAGGCTTCCTGTTCGCTCGGGAAGCTCTGTACCCAGGAATGGGCATGGGTGCCCTTCGTAGGAATGCCGAACATTTTGCCGGCCAGCATGTTGGAGGTCGCATGGAAGCCGCCCACATACGCTGCCCGGGCACCCCATACGGCCGCATCTGCTTCCTGCGCACGCCGCGTTCCGAACTCAAGTAGCGTATCATTCGGAGCCACTTGCTTGATCCGGGAAGCTTTGGTCGCAATCAGGGTCTGGTAGTTCATGAAGTTCAGGATGGCTGTCTCCACCAGCTGAGCCTCCATAATCGTGCCTTCCACGCGGATCAGCGGCTCATCCGGGAAGACAAGCGCGCCTTCCTTCATCGAATGTATGCTGCCCTGGAAATGGAACTGCAGCAGCTCCTCCAGAAACGCCGGTGCATAATTCTCCTCCTGCTCCGACAAGTAGCGGATATCATCCTCTGTGAACCGCAGTTCAGCAATATACTGGGCAATCCGCTCCAGGCCTGCAAATACCGCGAACCCGTTGCCGAACGGCAGCTTGCGGAAATAAGCTTCAAATACAGCCCGGCGTTTGTGCGTGCCGTTAACCCAATGGGCGTACATCATATTAATCTGATATTTGTCTGTATGTAGAGCAAGTTCTCTCCTCAAGTCCTCATCTCCTAATAGTTGCACTGCTGTAGCGGGATCTGCAGCTGCTGTTGTGTTATATAATCCAAATTTCCCCTTCGTTCCTTACAGCTTTTGATATTATCTTCGTTCAATTATATTATTTATCTATGTGATAGCGACTACCTTCGCTCCGAGACTGCCCCGGAAATGTCCCAGTGCCCAAGTATGCCCGTCCGGGTTGAAGCTGGCTACCGCATCCTCGTGTACAATAATGCTGAATCCCAGATTATACGCATCCACTGCCGTATGCAGCACACAGATATCCGTACATACTCCGATCAGGTGCAGCTCGGTAATGCCGCGTTCACGCAGCTTCAGCGCGAGATCCGTGCCGCTAAAAGCGCTGTACCGGGTTTTGTCCATCCAGTAGATGGCTTCACGGTTCGCTTCGTATACGGCCTTCAGGTTGCCGTAGAGCTCACGTCCTTGACTGCCCCGCAGATTATGCGGCGGAAATAATTTACTCTCCGGATGATATGGATCATCTGTTTCATGCAAGTCTACAGCCATCACAACATAATCCCCGCTCTGCACGAACTGTTCCGTGAGCTGGCTGACCCGTGGCGCAATCTCGATACCGGGCTGCCCTACCGGCAGACTTCCGTCAATGAAATCATTGGTGAAATCAATTACGATTAGTGCTCTCATTAGTTGATAGCCTCCTCAAAGGGTTGTGAGCATAAGCTTCCCAGCAGATTAGGTATAAATCGATAATAAAGGTTCATGGTCCGTGAACATATAGAGCTGTGCCGGACGCTGGGAGTATTGATTGGAGCTGAGCGGATTGCCCGCTTCATCACTTACTTCCTTTAATATACCCTGCCGGCTGCGTGTTGACGTAATTTTACGGATAAAATTCGGTTCCTTGAATTCAGGCACGACCGTCTGGATCACCTGATACAGCTCACTTAGCGTGAAATGGCGCGGCAGAAACTGCCGTGCAATCGTAGTCTGCAGCATTTGCTGCTGAATCCGCAGATAAGCGTCGGTAATAATATCATGGTGGTCAAAAGCCAGCTCCAGCTTCTCCAGCGCTTCCTGCAGGGTGAACAGGCCAACCTCCCCTGCATCATCAGAGGCCTGACGCTGCTCCAGCATCCACTCCTCGACCAGTGCAAAAAACGCATGGCTGATGATCCAGCCCCGCGGATCGCGCCCCGGCTTGCTGTAGACACCGAGATATTCCAAATGGCCGCCGTCTACGCCGGTCTCTTCCTTCAGCTCACGCGTAGCCGCATCATAGATCGATTCATCTTCCTGGCAAAAGCCGCCCGGCAAAGCCCACATACCTGCATAGGGCCATTTCTTGCGCCGGATCAGCATAACTTTCAACTCCCGCAGCGGGAGTGTCTTCGTGACCGTCTTCCGTTCGCGTTTGGTCAGCGTAAACATGACAATATCCGCCGGAACGCCGTCCGGAGTGCGGTATTTTTTGGAGTTATAGGTTTGTTCCACGTTCTCGCTCACTTTAGATCATCCTTTGCCGCAGCTATATTTGCTGTTCGTATCTTTTAATGTACCAAACCTGTCCTCTTAAAATCAACCGCAGTTCGCGCTATATATGAAAAAGGGACGGATTCTCATCCGCCCCGGGGGTATTCAATTAGTCACCGCAAGTGGATGGAGGCGCTTCTGTGCCTGCTTCCACATTGATTTTGTCCGAGACGGTATCCCTGATAACGGAGATAACCAGCTGCAGCAGATAGTTAATGTCGCTCTGGCTCTGCTGGAACTCGTTCACGACCGGAATACTGTCTATTTCATCCTGCAGCACTTCAATTTCCTGTTCAATCTTGGCGACCATCGCCTGATTCTTGAAGCTCTCAAAGGCCACAATCTCCTTCTGCTTCTTCTTAATGGTAGCAATCAAACCCTGTACACGATCGTGATTCAGAATTTTCTGCTCGGCCTGCTGGAAATGCCGGACCTCTTCACTGGTGGAGATGAGTGTAGCCAGCTCCTTCGCTTTGCCCATAATATCCTCTCTTACGATTAAATCACGGGTGTTGTGGGTCTGCATGCCGTATTCATTCAAACGCGCTTCTTCCTGGCTCAATCTTCTCGCCCCATTTCTCTATAATTAGAGGACTGCTGCAGCTTCCGCCAGATAGTCCCCTTTGATGTACCATGTCTTCGTACTGGTAATTCTCACCTGCACCATTGTGCCGATCAGTGACGGCGGGCCTTCGAAATGCACCAGCTTGCTGTCACGGGTACGTCCAGCGAGTACGTTGATGTTGTTCTTGCTGTCGCCTTCCACCAGTACCTCGACCAGCTTGCCGAGCATCCGTTCATTGCCCTGCCGGCTCTGTTCTTTGATCAGATCGTTCAGACGCTGCAGGCGCGCGCTTTTGACTTCCGCCGGAACGTTATCTTCCATAGCAGCAGCCGGAGTACCTTCGCGCGGAGAATAAATGAAGGTATATGCCATATCATACCCTACTTCGCGCACCAGCGACAGTGTCTCCTCGAACTGCTCTTCGGTTTCACCCGGGAAACCGACAATAATATCGGTAGTCAGCACCGCGTCTGGCACGCCTGCTTTGATCTTGCGGACCAGCTCCAAATATGCTTCACGGGTATACTTGCGGCTCATCTGCTTCAGGACGGCTGTACTTCCCGACTGGACCGGCAGATGGATATGTTCCACCAGATTTCCGCCCTTGCCAAGCACTTGAATCAATTTATCGTCAAAATCACGGGGATGCGACGTCATGAAGCGGATACGCGGAATATCGATCCCCCGCATGTCGTCCATCAGGTCCCCGAATGTATAGTCAATGTCGGTAAAATCCTTCCCGTAGGCGTTTACATTCTGCCCCAGCAGCGTAACTTCCTTGAAGCCCTGACGGGCCAGCTCCCGCACTTCGGCAATGACATCTTCAGGACGCCGGCTGCGCTCCTTACCCCGGGTGAACGGCACAATGCAGTATGTGCAGAACTTGTCACAGCCGTACATAATATTCACCCAGGCGCGCAATCCTTCTCTCTTCTTCGGCAGATTCTCAATAATGTCGCCTTCCTTGGACCAGACCTCGATCACAAGCTCCCTGCTGAACACCGCTTCCTTAATCAGCTCCGGCAGCCGGTGGATATTATGCGTACCAAAAATCATATCCACGAAGCCATAACGGTTCATGATCCGGTTAACTACGCCTTCTTCCTGGGACATGCAGCCGCAGATCCCGAGCAGCAGCCCCGGCTTCTCCAGCTTGAGCGATTTGAGATGACCCAGCTCTCCGAACACCTTATCTTCCGCATTCTCGCGGATTGCACATGTATTTAATAGAATAAGATCAGCATCTCTGCGGTCATCAGCCGGCCGGTAACCCAGTTGCTCCAGCATACCTTTCATCGTTTCGGTATCATGTTCATTCATTTGGCAGCCGTAGGTGGTGATATGATAGGTTTTGCCTTGGCCGAAATCCTCCATCTCCGGCGGAATCTCGAAATGGTAGAGCACCTCGATCTCTTCCTTGCCGCGGCGCTTGCCTTCCCTGTAGTCGGGCTGGCTGTTTATCTGAACGTTTCTTCCTTTTATGCGATAGGTGGTCTTGCCCTCTTGCTCACTTATCACTTTAGCATCGGTAAAATCAAAATACTTGGAGTAATCCTTGCCCTTGGTGGAGTTGAAGTCCGCTGAGTTCCGGTTCTCCTTCGTCATCAGATTTACACTTCCTTTATAAGTAATTCATGAATTCAGATACACCCGCAATCAATTCAAAATTATATCACAGATAAGGATAATCTAACCATCTAATCCATTGATCCGATTCAGCCTTTAGTACAACAATTCCGGATTTGGGCCGGTAGGATGAGGAAAATGTTGTATTTTGGGCAGGAATATATAAACAGTTACCGGAGCTCTGCGAAAAAATTTCCTGAATGACAAAAAAAGCCCCGACAAGGCAGAGCTTTTCGTGAATTTTACGTTTAATGATGCGGTATCAGCTCTTGGATGCTGTACTTCTCCACTCCATTTCCTGTTTGCACCAGAACCTGAATATTCGGAGCATAACGTACCAGCATCTCCCGGCAATTGCCGCATGGAGGAAGCAGAATTCCTCCTTCGCTTTGCGCTCTGGTAGCAACGATAGTCTCGAATTCCCGTTCTCCTGCTGTAATCGCCGCGCCGATAGCAATAAACTCCGCACATGAGCCATGAATCGAGTACAAATTAACTCCTGCATAAACTTTGCCATTCGCGCAGCGTACTGCTGCACCTACCGTGTGACGCTCGTTCACTTCATCGAAGTTGCGGTCTATTACCTTAATGGCTTCCTGGATCAGTTCCAGATCTCTCTGCTCAACTTGCATTGTATTAGTCTCCTTATGTATCAATTCCACTTGCTTCCTTATAATACTAAATATTCTTTATATTTCATTGAAGAATATCACTGCATCATTCCATTCTATCCACAGCAATAAACCCGGCCCAAGCTTATGGTTCGGGACTTATTCATTAAACTCTGCTTGCCATAACCGGGCTCAGCACGGTCCGACACTTAATTTTTCTTACACATACAGGGACCGTACTCCAATAAGGCTGTAGTCCAAGATAGGAACATCGAATTCCTCGGTTGTATTTCGGCCGTCTATTTTTGACTGTTACCGATTGAGTCGGGCGGGTGCCTGTGCTGTTTACCACATTGTTCTCGATAGGTCCCGTCGATAGAATCGCCATCTCTCACTCTCCTTCTTCTGAATTTACAAAGGTCCTCCTTATAGCAATATTCTAGAGAAAGGTAAGGATGCTCGGACAATGGCATTATTTCAGGAAATTGGACAGTAGTATGCTGTAATGGGGCTGATCTGCGCAAAAAACACCCGATGTGGATGGACATTAGCGGATAAACACGAGGTTTGCCGCAATTCCCAATTCACCGGGTGCTCTGGCTCAAACTATATGAATTAGTATTCTTAGTATAATGTCTTGGTTGCGTCAGAGGTGAAATGAATGATCTCACCAATTCTGCCAGCCTGCACTTTAGCAGCCCACGCCGGATCGCTGATCAGGGCTCTGCCTACCGCAACAAGATCGAACTCTGCCTTGTCCAGCCGCTCCAGCAGAAGGTCAATATTATCCTCCTGATTCTTCTCGGTTACCGGGCTGGGAAAGGCACTGTCGAGTCCCACAGAGCCTACTGTGATTGTCGGTTTGCCGGTAATCTTCTTCGTCCAGCCTGCCAGATTAAGATCTGACCCTTCGAACTCCGGCTGCCAGAAACGCCGGGTGGAGCAGTGGAAGATATCCACACCCGCATTGCTGAGTGGTGTCAGGAAGCGCGCCAGGTCTTCAGGCGTCTCCACAAGTCTGGCGTCATAATGGCCACCCTTCCACTGCGAGAAGCGGAGCACAATCGGGAAGTCCGGTCCTACCGCACGGCGGCAGGCATCGATCACTTCAACCGCGAAGGTTGTCCGTGCCTCAAGATCACCGCCATATTCATCGGTACGGTGGTTGGTCTTCTCCCAGAAGAACTGGTCGATCAGATAACCGTGGGCCCCGTGTAATTCAATGCCGTCGAAGCCAATGGCCTTGGCATCTTTGGCCGCCTTGGCAAAGGCGCTGACAATCCCCTGAATTTCATTCTTGGTCATCGGCTCGGTAACTTGCTCTCCGGCCAGATTAAGCCCTGTAGGACCGATAGGAAGCGCTGAAGCATTCGGCAATTCACCGATGCTACGGGCCATGCCGACATGCCACAGCTGCGGAATAATTTTGCCTCCGGCAGCATGCACTTCCTTGACTACCTGCGCCCATCCCTCCAGAGAGGCTTCGCCGTGGATATTCGGAATATCCGGATGGCTGACCGCCGCCGGATGATCGATAGCTGTTCCTTCAGTAATGATCAGACCGACGCCGCCTTCCGCCCGGCGGCGGTAATAAGCCGCTACCTCCGGACTAGCCACGCCTCCTGGAGACTGAACCCGTGTCATCGGTGCCATTACCACACGGTTGGTCAGGGACAGGCCCCCTCCCTCAAAGGGTTCAAACAATTTATTGGTATTCATGATCGGCCTCCATTTCATAATATAATTACTTTAAGTAAGCATATTATGACTGTTCTCAGCGGCAAATGCAAATGAGTGCCGGGATGATCCTAATTAACCTACAGGTCCAGAACGCCGGCCTTCGGAGTTACCCGGAATGCTGCGGCCAGATCGGCCAGCTGTTGATCCGTGATTTTCTGTTTGATTTCACGTCCGCCGATCAGATTGTAGACAATTGCCGCTTTTTCAATGGTTTCTACCAGACCGAAGGTAGCATCCATGGTAGCACCCGTAACAAAGATACCATGCTGTGGCCAAATCACTACACGATAGTCTTTCATTTTATCCGCTGTAGCCCGTCCAATATCACTGCTTCCCGGAACCATCCAAGGAATGACGCTGACGCCATCCGGGAAGACAACCAGACATTCTGTGCACATTTCCCACAGGGTCTTGGTGAACTTCAGTTCATCCAGATCATGGGTGAAGGTCATGGCAATCACATTCGTTGCATGGGTATGCAGCACGATGCGGTGCGAAGGATCTACCTTCAGCCGTTCAATATGGCTCATGAAGTGGGAAGCAAGCTCACTGGTCGGTACCGCTCCGTTACGCAAGCCCCAGAGCACTTCTACACTCTCACCGCTGCCGCTGACACGCAGCACGCCAAGGTTCGCTTCCGGGTCTTTGATGACGTTGCGGAAGTATTTACCGGAGCCGGTTACGATGAAGGTTTTGCCGGCCAGCTCGGTCACAGGGAAGGTAAGGGCGATTGTACGCAGCGGCTCGCGGATGTTAATATACTTGGCTACTTCTTCTTCATCCAGCAGATAGCTGACGTTGCCTCCATTCAGCTCATCCCAGCCCAGCGACCACATGTGGTGGGTGATCTCCGACATTTCCTGGATAAACGGCGCTTCAACATCGGCGATATAACCTTTAGATTCTACTACTGAAGTACTCATATGTTATCTCTCCTCTATATGCTCGTATAAGTGCGTAGATACATTCAATTACGCTATATCAAATGCCGCTGTGTCTATGATTCAACAGGACAAAATCCCATTTATCTTGCAGCCAGTACTTCCTGCTCGTAGCTCTTCACTTCAGCCAGCCATTGCTCACGGACCGGAGTGCCCTGTGATGCGCAGTAGTAATCCCAAACTGCGCCGAACGGATAGGACTTGAATTCTTCTACCAGCGCGAGGCGTGAAGTATAGTCTCCTGCCAGTTCAATGGCGCGAAGCTCCTCAACCGGCTCCAGCATAGCGCGAAGCAGCGCCTTAATGGTGTTGCGAGTTCCAATAACCCAAGCCGCGAGATGATTGATGCTGCCGTCGAAGAAATCAAGTCCGATGTTCGTGCGCGGCAGCAAATCTCCGCGAACCAGTTCACGGGCAATTTCCAGCAGCTCATCGTCCATGGTGACAACATGATCGCTGTCCCAGCGGACCGGTCTGCTGACATGCAGCAGCAGCTGTTCTGTGAACATCAGGATCGAGCTGAGTTTATTGGAGATGACTTCGGTCGGATGGAAATGTCCGGCATCGAGGCAGATCGCCTTGCCGCGGGTTAGGCCATAACCCATATAGAATTCATGTGATCCGACAACATAGCTCTCAGAACCGATACCGAACAGCTTGCTCTCAAGTGCATCAATATTGTACTGCGGATCAATTTCCTCACTGAAAATTTCATCCAGGGATTCCTTAAGACGCACACGCGGTGCCAGGCGGTCAATCGGAGTATCCTTGTAGCCGTCCGGTACCCAGAAATTCGTTACACAAGGCTGTCCCAGCTCGCGGCCGAAATGCTCGGCGATGCGGCGGGAAGCCTTGCAGTGTTTAATCCAGAAATTGCGGATTTCGTCATTGGCATGACTCAGGGTGAAGCCGTCAGCAGCCTTCGGATGCGAGAAACAGGTTGGATTGAAATCCAGTCCCAGCCCTTGCTCTTTCGCCCACTCTACCCAGCTTGCGAAGTGGCGCGGTTCCAGCTCATCCAGATCGACCTGTTCGTCAGTATCAGCATAGATTGCATGCAGATTGACTTTATGTTTACCCGGAATCAGCGACAGGGCTTTCTCCAAATCCTTGCGCAGCTCAGCCGGTGTGCCGGCACGTCCGGGATAGCTGCCAGTCACAGCAATCCCGCCGCTGAGCTCTTTGTCTTTGAACAGGAACCCTTGAACATCATCGCCTTGCCAGCAATGAACGGAAATTTTGATCTTCGCAAGCTTCTCCAGCACCTCATCTACATTAATTCCATGGGCTGCGTATAATTTCTTCGCTTCGTTATAGCCACTGGTGATGCTCTGATCCATGCTGTTGCCTCCTAATAGTTCTATATATTCTCAATCGTACTTGCCGCAGAATGGAGCTTATTCCAGCGGGCCAGTAGCTGATTCAGCCGGGGAACCGGCCGCGGCAGATACGACTTGATTGCAAAGGAAGTGCCGATGACGTCCCGGGCTTCATGGATGTCGGCCATTCGGCCCGCCTTGATCATCTGCACGGCCAGATTGCCCAGTGCCGTTGATTCCGTCGGACCTGCCAGTACCTCTCTGCCGATCATATCGGCGGTCAGCTGACACAGCAGTTCATTATTGGCGCCGCCGCCGACGATCTGCAGAACTTCAATCCCTTGGCCCGTGAGGTCTTCAAGCTCGGCCAGATAGCTCCGATAGGATAGAGCCAGACTGTCAAATATACAACGGGCTAGTTCACCCGGCGTCTCTGGAACAGGCTGGCCGCTCTCCGCGCAGGCCTGGCGAATCTCTTCTATCATATGGTCCGGATTCAGGAAACGCGGATGATTGCATGGAATCAGGCTGCGGAAGCCTTCGCTGCCTCCGGCCATTGAGGCCAGCTCGGCGAAGCTATATCTTGCCCCATCCAGTCTCCGTACTTCCTGGATCAGCCAAAGGCCCATAATGTTCTTAAGGAAACGGTAAGTGCCGTAAGCTCCCCACTCGTTCGTATAATTGGCTGCCAGAGCTTTGCTGTCATTAATCGGGTGATCCAGCTCCAACCCGAGCAGAGACCAGGTGCCGCTGCTGATGTAAGCTGAGGATCTCCCTTGCTGCGCAGGCACACCGAGCACGGCAGAAGCCGTGTCATGTGTGGCGGCACAGATTAGGCGGCACTGCGGCAGATCATGCTGGTGCATCAGCTCCGCCGTGATGAAGCCGAGATCTTCTCCCGGCTCCGTAAGCAGTGCGAACTGCTCTCTGCGGAGATGCAGTAAGGACAGCAATTCCGGATCGAAATCACGGGTAGCAAGGTTCAGCAGCTGCATCGTGGAGGCATTGGTCACCTCGTTGATCTTGCGGCCGCTGAGTCTATAGTAGAGATAATCCGGAACCATCAGAATCTGATCTGCTGCTTCCAGCTCTTCCCGGTCATGCGCATACAGCTGATACAGCGTATTGAAGCTAAGCTGCTGAATCCCTGTCTTGGCGTAAACCTTCTCAGGCGAGAGCAGCTTGCTGACTTTCTCCATAACCCCATCAGTGCGGCGGTCACGGTAAGCATAGACTTCCTGCATCCGCTTGCCTTCCGCATCCAGCAGCACATAATCTACTGCCCATGTATCAATACCCAGTGTACATTCGTTAATTCCTGCGCTTTTTGCTTGATGAAGACCGCTGATAATTTCATTAAACAAATAATCAATGTCCCAGAAGCAGGAGCCCTCCTGCTCAGTGAATCCATTGCTGAAACGGTGAAGCTCCTCCAGCTTGAGACTCCCGTCCACGAGGGTTCCGAGTACAAGCCGCCCGCTGGAGGCGCCGATATCGACGGCGATATGATTGTTCATAGGGAATCTCCTTATCTATAGAAGGTAAATTACAGAATTTTGCGGAACAAGGCAATAACTTCTTCTTTGGTAGGAATGAAAGGGTTGCCCGGTGCGCAGGCATCCTTCATCGCATTCTCAGCCAGCAGATCCAAATCCACTTCATCTACACCCAGCTCGGACAGTTTGGCCGGAATACCAACTTCCTTGGACAGGGCTTTGATCGATTCGATGACGAAATCCGCGCATTCCTTGTCGTTCTTGCCTTCGACCTGCAATCCGATCGCTTTGGCAATCGCTCTGAATTTCTCAGGCACATATTTGGCATTCTCTTCTTCCACATGTGGCAGCAGCATCGCATTACAGACGCCATGCGGAAGGTCATACACGCCACCGAGCTGATGTGCCATGGCATGCACATAACCAAGTCCGGCATTGTTGAAGGCCAGGCCTCCCAGGAAGATCGCATACACCATCTGCTCACGTGCTTCGATATCATGTCCGTTTGTTACGGTACGGGCCAGGTTTCCAAATATCAGTTCAACAGCCGCCAGTGCAGTAGCGTCAGTTACAGGGTAAGCGCCTGGTGTAACCAGTGCTTCAATTGCATGCGTCAGTGCATCCATACCTGTAGCCGCGGTAAGTGCAGCAGGCTTGTCGATCATCAGTTCAGGATCATTCACCGAAATGGTGGCGATACTGTTCTTGTCGACCATTACCATCTTGATCTTGCGTTCTTCATCTGTAATTACATAGTTAATTGTAACTTCACTTGAGGTTCCTGCAGTAGTGTTCACGGCTACGATGGGCAGGGATTTGTTCTTGGACTTGTGAACGCCTTCATAATCAGCAATATATCCGCCGTTGGTTGCTACAATCCCGATCGCTTTAGCAGTATCCTGCGGCGATCCTCCGCCGATAGAGATCAGATAGTCGCATTGATGATCATTCAGGAAATCAACGCCGTCATGGACATTTTTGCAGGTTGGGTTCGGCTTCACTTCATCATATACGACATAGTTAATCCCTGCTTCATCCAGGACAGCCAGCAGTTTGCCGGCGATCCCGCTCTTCGTCAGGAACTTATCCGTAACCACGAGCGCTTTCTTCAAATTCAGTTCTTGAATATAGGGAGCGATTTCCTTCAGACAGCCCTTACCCATAATGTTGATGGACGGAACATAATAGACATGAGTACTCATTGCTTGACCAGCCTCCCAGGCAAATTAGTATAGAACGATTACAGTAAGCTAAGTATCTCCACTGATAGTAGGAAGTACATTCTGGCTGCGGCGCCTCAGGCTGGTCACTGAGGTTAAGCAGCAGACCGGCTCCGGCGCTTCCGTTGGGAACCGGCATACGCTTTCAAAGAGATTATTAGCATCCTCATCGTATCGCCAATAATCTGTGTTGTCAACAAATTAAATATTAATTATGTTGTTTTCATTTGTTTAATGTCTGTTTTGCAAAGAACATAATATAATACATGTTGTTTTTCTTATATTCATTGTACAACACAGAAATAACGGTCTATATTTAAATATAAGAATCTATCTGTTTCACACGATAACTTATCCTTATAGTATTTCTCGCTGAAACGTTACCGTCCCTAAAAAGGACGGCCAAGCCGTTTCCACTTGAAGCTATAAGCTACCGGAAAGGTGATACGTATGCTTGCTGCCGAAAGACGCAAAAAAATAATAGATCTTGTTCATCAGGATAAACGTGTGCTTGTGTCCGATTTGAGCCGGATGTTCGAGGTCACAGAGGAAACGATACGCAGAGATCTGGAGAAGCTGGAGAAGGACGGAATTGTCAGCCGCACCTACGGCGGAGCGATGCTGAACAGACATACCAATGAAGATCTGCCGTTCCTGACCCGGGGGGCGCTCAATACGGATATCAAACGCAATATCGCGATTAAAGCTCTCAATCTGATTAACGACGGGGATACGCTTATGGTAGACCCCAGTTCTACCTCGTTTGAATTCCTTAAGCTGCTGGGCAATAAAAGCAATCTGACAATCATCACGAATTCGATCAACATTCTGCATGAATTCGCGAGTTCCAGCCTGAACATTATTTCCACCGGGGGTTCGCTGCGCCACCGCTCCCTGTCGCTGGTCGGCCCTGTAGCCCACGATACCACCCAGCGCTATAATGTGGACATCGCTGTGATCAGCTGTAAAGGCATTGATATGGAGCACGGAGTTACCGATTCCAATGAACCGGAATGCGAAACGAAGAAATACATGCTGCGCCAGGCGGAAAAGGTAGTGCTGCTGGCCGACCATACCAAGTTTGACAAAACCGCCTTCGCCAAGCTGGTCGAGCTGAGCCGGATCGATGTGCTGATTACGGACCGCAAACCTTCGGATGCATGGCTTAAGCTGCTGTCCGGGAAGAATGTGGAAGTGTTATATTAAGTAGACCTGGCGCAGGAATCAACAGGCCAGTCCCCTATATAAGTGTATAAAAGCAAAAGGCAAACCCTCTCTTCCCGGATTCGGGATCAGAAGCTTTGCCTTTTTGCATACTCTCCATTCCATTGCAGTCTATTCCTGACTCTATTGGAATTCACTTCCCCTATATGATAAACTTGCAGAAATTATCTGCTATTCATAAAGGAGCGGAAAAATGCTATGGGGAAAAAGAAGCAAGCCTTACCCGCCGATTTTGGCGAGCGGGTCAAAACGAGTGATATCGCAGCGCTCAAGGCCATCTTTGAGGAGTGCGAATGGGATGCCCGCGGGGGTTACAGCAAAGGAACCGCGCTCAGCTTCCGGCAGATCCCGGATGAGCTGGTCCGCTGGCTTGTAGAGCAGGGTGCCGACATCAACACCCGGGACAAATATGAGCACACTCCGCTGCACTCCCAGGCTGCAACCTGGTCCGGAAATATCCCGTTACTCATGGAATTAGGCGCGGACCCCGATGCCCTGGATTATCAGAATGAGACACCGCTGCACGCAGCGGCAGGTTATTACCGTACCCGGGCCATACAGGACCTGGTCGCCCATGGTGCAAACATCCATGCGGAGAATAAACGGAAACAAACACCGCTCGCTAAGGGATTATCCCAATGCCGGAATATCGATATAGCTAACATGGTGGAAATCTCGAAAATCCTGCTGGATGCCGGAGCAGCAATCACGCTGGAGATGAAAGATTCCGTGCGGCGGATCGGCAAGGATCTGGAATTTGTCAGAGCCAGCCACAGTAATGATGAGCTGGATCAAAAAGCATCCGCAATGCTGGAGCTGTACCGGCTATTCGATGTCGAGCCTGTTGCGAAACAGGTGAAGCACAATGGAACCTCCCCCATCATGGCTGCCACAGCGGCATGGTCCGCCCAGCATCAGGAGCTCTGGGATTACCTTGTCCCTGCTTCAGGGCACGCGCAAACTGTACAGGGAGAGGTTATCCGTATTACCGGACGGGTCTCTCATGAAATCCTGGATAACGGCGGAGGCAACTGGGATGACAATTACCGTAAAATGCTGGATGCCCTTATCCGGCACCTGGGCACAGGTACACCGTTATCTCCCGCCCTTCTCCAGGAGGCAGCTTCATTAACCAATAGACTGCGCAAAGGCTCCGGCTACGATGAACCGGCAAGATTAAGCGAACTGGCAGTGCAGTGGGTACTGGCCAATCCTCAGCCTGTCTCAATGGAACAAACGGATTATACCCGCTAAGTCTAATATATACGGACGTATTACGATACCGCTCCTTTGGAGAGCATGATGTTCAGGATGGCCTGGTCGGTTGCCGCAAGCCCTTCCTGAACCAGTGTCTCCATATTCTTAATTGTATCTTCAACCTTCTCAAAGATTACCCCGTCATTCAGACTGGCTGAAATGTCGTTCATCGCCAGTGTTGCGGATTGGATTGCAGCATTCGTGGCGGTTGAGATTTTGAGCGCGCAGGTCGGTTTCGCACCATCGCAGATCATTCCGGAAGTAGAAGCAATAGTGTTCTGGATGGAGCGCTTGATCTGCTCCAGCGTGCCGCCCATCAGGTAGACAATACCGCTCCCTGCCCCTACTCCCCCGGCAATTCCCGATCCGCACAGCGGGGACAGACGGCCGATATAATGCTTGACGTGAATGGTAATCAGATTGCTGAGCGCCATCGCTCTTGCCAGTGTCTCCTCATCTTTGCCAAGGAGATCAGCAAGGGCAATTACCGGCATCGTGCAGGCAATGCCCTGATTTCCGCTTCCCGCAGTGGTCATGACAGGCATGGCGCTGCCGTCCATCCGCGCATCGGATGCCGCTGCCGTGGCGGCAATAATCCGGTTCGCCACATCCCCCCCGAACAAATTCACCGCCGATTGCTGGCTCATCTTCCTGCCCACCTGCAGGCCATACTCCCCGCGCAGCCCCTCATCCGAAATCGCTTTATTCATCCGCGCTCCTTCCAGCAGAAACCGCAGCTCAGTGAAATCCGCAGTCTGGATGAATTCATATATTTCTTCCAATGAAACCGAATATACCTCCGGGTCCAGCATGTCTGACTCCTCGCAATCCGCCTTGTCCTTCCCCGGCTCCAGCTTAACGCCGTCTTTGGACAGGAATACTACATTCGTATGCTCTTTAGATACAATTGCAGTCGCTGTATGATTCAAGCTGCTCACCCTGGCTTCAATATACAATTTCTCAGGGGTATCCTTCAGTTCCACATTCAGCAGCTTCTGCCCGATCATCGCATTAGCCTTCGCCAGCTCTTCGGGAGTAAGTCCGGATAGAATCTCCAGCTTGCGATGAGAACGGCGGATCACTGCGCCCAAGGCTGCTGCTATCGGCAGACCGGTCTGCCCGGTGCCCGGAATCCCTACACCCATCGCATTCTTCACAATATTCCCGCTGAGGAACAGCTGAATCGAAGTAATCTCTCCCTCAACCTGTTCAGCCGCCAAAGAGACTGCATAGGCAACCGCAATCGGCTCAGTGCAGCCTTCTGCCGGAACAATTTCTTTGATCAATACTTCCAGTAGGTTAACCATACGCGAATCACCATTCCTCTATCTCTCTCTATATAACTATTCCTATATAGTACCTCAGATTGATAGCCTGGGGGAATCCCCGTTATTAACCATTAACCAGCGGGTTATTCAATTTCCATCCGGCTGAACTCGTGAATTCTGTTATTTCCCAAGTAACAACCCGAGTTTCCCCAGCCTCTTCAGCCCTTCAGTACAGGCCCATCCCCCCGCACCCGCCAGAATAGCATTGTGAAAAATTTTCAGTGCCAGTGAATATGTCATACTGCCTAAAACAATTTCAACTGCAATAAACCGGATGATATCGCCCTTAGTGATCAGATAGACTGTAAATTCCTGATTACGAGACACTGGTTCATCCCCCGTCTGCTTCTCTTTCTGTACCTATATGCTCCGTGCGGGTTGTCTAATTCGGGAGCAGCAAGGTTGAGCCGCTATCTGCCCACTCCTCAGACTCAAAGACACTACCCGGCACCAAAAAACAGCAAATCCCCAAAGGATCTGCTGCTCTTTTCACACTTCTATTATCTTATAGGACCAGAGTCCGGCAACTGCCGCCCCTGCTGCTTCCTTTACTTCGTCTCCACAGCATGGCCGCCGAATTCATTACGCAGCGCAGCAACTACTTTGCCGGTGAAGGTATCGGTCTCCAGCGACCGGTAGCGCATCAGCAGCGCCATGGCGATAACCGGCGTAGCCGCCTGCAGATCAAACGCGGTCTCCAGCGTCCATCTGCCTTCCCCGGAGGAATGCATGATTCCCTTGATCTCATCCAGCTTGGCATCCTTGGAGAAGGCGCGTTCGATCAGCTCCATCAGCCAGGAGCGGACGACCGATCCGTTATTCCAGACGCGGGCCACCTGCTCGAAGTCGAAGTCATAGCCGCTTTTCTCCAGCACCTCAAAGCCCTCACCGATGGCAGCCATCATGCCGTACTCAATCCCGTTGTGGACCATCTTCAGGAAGTGTCCGCTGCCGGATTTGCCGGCATACAGGTACCCGTTCTCGACCGCAGTATCCCGGAAAATCGGCTCGACGACCGCCCACGCTTCCTCATCTCCGCCGATCATATAACAAGCGCCATTGCGTGCGCCTTCCATCCCGCCGGAGGTTCCGGCATCCAGGAAATAAATCCCGTGGGCGCTAAGCTCATCGTGACGGCGGATTGACTCCTTATAATGAGAATTCCCGGCTTCGATGATGATATCCCCCTCCGACAACAGCGGCGTCAGTTCTGTGATGACCGAATCCACAAAGGTGTGCGGGACCATGATCCAGAGGATACGCGGGGATTCCAGCTTGCCTGTAAGTTCTGCCAGACTTCCCGCACCGGCGGCTCCTTTCGCTTCCAGCACCTGCACCGCACCGGCGTTCACATCATAAGCCACGACTTCATGTTCGTGCTCCAATAGATTCTGGCCGAGATTGAAGCCCATTTTGCCTAATCCAATTAAACCAACTTTCATTGCAAATCCCTCCGAATGTTATAGATTAGATGATTATGCCGCTACTCACGCACCAGGCCGGATAGCTTCCGGGTCCAGCTCCTGTGTCTGGCGGACCCCGGAATGCTCCACAGCCTCCGGTTCATCAAGCCACCAGTGATGCTCTCCAAGCAGTTCATCGGCAGCCCGGGGTCCAAAGGAACCGGCTGGATACAGATGAAGCGGAAGCGTCCCTTCTGCTGTTGCTTCGATTATAGGCTGAACCCACTGCCAGGACAACTCAACTTCATCCCAATGGGCAAAGAAGGTGGCATCTCCGAGTAAAGCATCATAAATCAGGTTCTCATAGGCTTCCGGCAGATCGGGGTTGCCCGACTCATGCTTAATGCTGACCGGCTCGAGCTGTCCGTGCTGGCGCGGATTTTTGGTATTTAGGGTAAGGGAGATCCCTTCGTTCGGACCAATATCAATCACCAGCAGGTTAGGGTCCAGGGCAAGCTTGCTTCTGTTCTTATTATGCAAATCATTAAACGGCTCTTTGAATTCTATAACAATCCGCGTCGATTTCTCCTTCATGCGTTTGCCGGTGCGGATATAGAATGGCACGTCCTTCCAAAGCGGGTCATCAATCCACAGCCGGGCGGCGATGTAGGTCTCATTCTGTGAAGAGGCTTCTATGCCGGGTTCAGCCGTATAAGCGGGAACCTGCTGCCCGCGCAGCTCACCCGCTGCATACTGGCCGCGTACCACATGCTGCGTCACTTCCTCACGGAGCAATGGCCGTACCGAACGGATCACATGGCGCTTCTTGCTGCGGACATCTTCCGGGGTGCTGCCTTTGGGCAATTGCATAGCCATCATCATAAGCAGCTGCAGCATGTGGTTCTGGAACATGTCGCGCAGCGCGCCAGCCTTGTCATAATACCCAGCCCGTTCTTCCACACCGACCGTTTCACTAGCCGTAATCTGTACGCTCTCGATATACCGGTTCTGCCACAATGCCCGCAGTACCGGATTGGAGTATTTCAGCACCTCAAGGTTCTGCACCATCGGTTTGCCGAGGAAGTGGTCAATCCGGAAGATCTCTTCCTCCTTAAAAGCAGTGTTCAGGCTGTCATTAAGCACCCGTGCCGACTGCAGATCCCGTCCGAACGGTTTCTCGATAATCAGCCGCTTCCATCCCTTCGTGTCACCAAGTCCGCTGGCGTTAATGTTACTGGCAATCTCACCGAAGAATTCAGGACCGACGGATAAGTAGAACATCCGGTTCTGCGGAAGGCCCAGCTCTTCCTCACGGCGCTGCACATGGCCCAGCAGCTTCACATAATCTTCGGGGCGTCCGACATCCAGCACGCTATATTCAAAAGCCAGCAGGAAATTCTGCAGCTCTGCTGAATCCTCAACCGGACGCCGCGAAAAGGTGCGCAATGAATCCAGCACCTGATGCTGGAAGGTTTCATTCGACAACTCTCTTCTGCCGAGACCTATGACTGAGAGAGGACCAGAAAGCTTGCCATCTTTGAACAGGTTATATAGGGCGGGGTATATTTTTCGTTTGGCCAAATCCCCGGTTGCGCCAAATAGTACGAATGATGATGATTCCACTTTCATTCCTCCCGTAATTATCAAATGTTTATGTGGTTACTTATTATTACTCACAAACTTTATAACACTCATCATACGACTGCAGAATCCATTCGTCAACCTCATTTCGACATTTACGAAAAGTACTTATTTTCACGCACTTTCTACTATGTTATAGTAAGGTGGGTATTTATAATAACTACACAAGGGGGAATCCGCATGACACAGGAGCTTAAGCCTTTGCTCGCCAAAGTCGAGCATGTTCATCATATTATCGGCAAGAAGTGGGTGAATCTGATCATCCATGTGTTAATGGAGGGGACCAAACGGTTCAGTGAGCTGCACACGGTCATCCCTGATCTAAGCAAACGTATGCTCAACGAGCGCCTGAAGGAGCTTGAAGAATGCGGCCTGATCAGCCGCGAGGTCATTCCTGACCGTCCGGTAAGGACGGAATATTCGCTCACTGCCAAGGGGCAGGAGCTGGGCACGGCGCTCCTGCCCGTCGAGGCATGGGCGATGAAGTGGCTGTAATGCCGCTGCCCTGAACACGCTAAACAGCAGGCCTCCGGGAAGAAGACCTGCTGTTGTTAGCTTTTATAGTATAAATTAAGCCTTTCAGAATCAGGACACCAGGGTCTTCTCTCCGTCTGCTTCGCTGCTGCCTGCCCGTACATACTTAGTGTTGAAATAGAGCAGCACGATATTGGATCCCAGCAGCGAGGCGCCCGCAAAGCACCAGATGAAGGCATACCCGAGATTCTTGGCCATGATCCCCAGGATCAGCGTAATCAGGAAACCGGCGAGTGATTTGAGCGCTGACAGCCCGGAGGTGAAGGTCGCCCGCTTGGCCCCGGGAATGAAATCCTGTACCCAGACACCTGTAGAAGACATATCCATCCCGAGCCCGAATTCAAACAGCACCAGACCGGCAATAAATACAGCCTTATGCGGAAACAATCCGACCAGCAGCAGTCCGAGTGCAGAGATTACAGTTCCGCAGACGATGATCCGGACGGCAGCAACCTCTTTTTTGGCCAGATAGGAGACCAGGAAGCTCGATACACTAATTACTCCCATGAACAGAATCAGCAGCACCCCGAGGGAACTGACCGGAAATTCCAGCTCATTCACCCCATATACCTGCCAGGACAACAGAAAGACCAGCAAGGCGGTATGTGTCAGGATGCTGCGCAGAAGAATAAACCGCATCTCTGTGCTGCGGGCGAAATCGGCCGAACTGGCATAGATCTCCCGGCGGATGCTGCTCTGCGTTCTGCTTCCGTAGTTGTCGCTGAAGCTGAGCCAGGTATATACGCCGAGTCCTACCGCCAGCACGCCGGCAATAGCCACCGGAAGAACATAATGTACGCGGCTGCTCACCGTACCCATCAATGCACCGACGATGGCAAACGCCGATACAAACCCGCTGATGCGGGGCAGGGCGATTTTTTTATAATCCGGCATTCCCAGCTCTTCCAGCTGATCAATGTACCACGCCTGCGGAGAACCCGAAATCATCGCAACTCCCAGAGACATCACGATGGAGGCGGCGATGAATAAGGCAAGACCGTTAGCAGCGGCAAAAATCCCGAGCCCCGCTCCCCACACCATGAATCCGGCCGCCGTCATGCGCTTTCTTCCATAGATATCGGACAGATTCCCGCTGGGGTAATCAAAGATAGCCATGGACAGTGAAGAAACGGCAAACACGATACTGATCTGAAAGGCATCCACGCCGCGCAAGCTCATCAAAATGATAAAAACCGCGCCATAGAGCTTATCAGCCACATTATACCCCGACAATATGACGCCCAGAAATACACTGTATTTCCGTTGTAGCTGATTGTTCCCCACTCTGCATCCCGCCTTTCGCCTCTCGCCGATATTCCAGTCCGAGTTAATTACTCAGGATTATATTATAATTGTTACCTTTTCAAAGTGAATTACTGCACAGCTGACAGCTCCCTCAATCCAATCCCGGGGTAAAAGGATTAGAACCATGAAGCCCTCATATTGCGGATTTGATCTCGGGGACTGCTTCTAGACCATGGAGTGGATCTACGAGAATTATAACCTGTGCCGGATAATCCTTAGAGTAAGGTCCTAAGGAAATCACGATGCCGCTTCTGCAGCTGCTCAGCTGCCTTGGAACAGGCGAGCAGTCCCAACTAACTATGCCACCTGGGACCAGCCGGAGCATGAAGCTATTCTGCTGCATGGTACAGGCAGCGGCGACTCCTTCATCGATGTATCGCTGATCTAGGGCGATTATTACTAAGTCGAAGCCGTCGCCAAGCTGAAGTGTTGAAGCACCGTATTTTCTAATCTGGCTATTGGATAACTCAAACAGCGGGCCCCCACATACTGGGGACCCGCTGTTTGTTGTTTAAACTTATGGTTCAAAAGATTATTCAAGTGTTGCAGAATCGCGATTCGATTCCGGTTCAAAATCCTGCACGGAATACAACATTCCCTTCACTTTATTGCCTCAAATCCAATAATGTTGTATAAAATACATTCATCTTCTTCCAGACAGCTTAGCGGGAATATTCCTGTATTTGCTACAACAATCCTCCCGAACACCCCAGTATTTAAGGTTCAAAGTTGTAATCTGTACAACACTTTCACCTTAATAGGTGATTATCGCTAACCGTTCGCGGCTGGGCGAAGCTCTGACAACTACACATACGAAATGCTACTGCGGCTCCGCGTGTTCGGATAACCCTTTCAGCTTGCAAATGCTTACCCCCGCTGCTCCTCCAACCACAAGACCGCCGTCACTCCGCGCGGATAATATTTGCTGCCGGTGATCTCGCCGGAGATAATCTGGTCGCTCCAGCTCCAGATCGAGAGCTGCGGATGCGTAAGCCAGGTTACATGTGCCGAATCGGCTGCATGGCCTTTGTCCTCCCACTCCAGACCAAGAATTTGTCTGGCGATGAACTGGCAGAGATAAATCTTGCTCAGCCAGCTGTTGTTGCTGGTGGAGGAGATTTTCCAGCCGCCGTCCTCGAACAAGCACACCCCTTCAACAAGCACGGCCTGCAGATGCGTGTCTAGCGCCGCGATGTATTCGCCGAACCGCCCCTCGCGCTCCAATGCTTCCTTACAGCCTGTGAAGTAAGGGAAGACGAGGCCTTCAATCGCCGGAATAATCTTGGAGTCATTGCCTTCACCGATTACAGCCGGGATATAGCCGCCCTCGGTAACACTGCCCACAATGGTTGCTGCGCAGAGCTCTGCCTGTCTGCCGGCAGTCTGTGACAGCTCCGTATTGCCGTTATCGCGGAAGATCTTCTCCATCGCCAAATACGCTGCCCAGCATTTACCCGCCAGGTAAATATTGTTGCGCGCCTGGCCCAGTGACACATCAAGACTGTCGTACGTAGTAATCTCCGCACCGCCCATTGTCCGCGAGCTGTCGAGGGCCATCACACCGTTTCGTTTCGCCGGGTCCGGATGATCCCGGTTCAGCATACTCTGCAGGCAGCTCTCCAGTACTGTAAGGTTGCGTTCCATCCAGCTAAGGTCACCAGTATGCTCCAGATATACCGCCGCAGTAAGAATCCAGTTCACCAGCTGCTCATGGGTCATATGCGAGAAGCAGCCGTCGATGCCGTACAGCTCATATGAGGAATACCCCGGACGTGAGACGGCATTGGCTACCCCCATATCATGGGTGAAGCTGAGCCCGCCCGGATATTCCGTCATGTCTCCCGGGAAACGGACAGTATCCACATAGCTGTACCGGTCCACGAACATATCCAGCTCATTGCGAACGGTCCACGGATTCATCTTCAGCTCATAGAATAGCTGGTCCACTGTAAGATCGAATGTGTTCATCATCCGGTATTCGCCTTCGTTCACAATCCAGAACGGCTGGGCTTTGTACTCCAGCAGCTCGGTTGAGCCATAATAACTGCGGATGGCATGAGCCAGCATGAATGTCTGGTCTTCGCTGAGCCCGGTTCCTTCCAGCATGGTGTTAGCCTGCTCTGCCTGCTGCTTCAGCTGATCGAAATGGGACAACGCATATTCCGCTACCGCCTCTACATTACTGTAATAGCGGTTATAGTAATAACTGGCGTCCATCCCCGAGGTTACATAGCCGGACCGGTGGAAGCAGACTGCGAACCGGTAGACCTTGCGCTCTCCTGCGGGCACATCCATAACCAGAGCTCCAACCTGGCCGAGTCCGAAGGTCCAGTTCTCCTCCAGCTCCGCTGTGAGAATATCCTCCAGGGTAAAGTGCATGGCAGCTTTCACGCTGCCCTGTTCAGCAGCAATGGCCAGAAACCGGCCTTGTCCGACACCGGTCAGCTCTGCCTGGCCGCCATCGAATCTTCTCAAGGCGTTATAGGGATCATTCCCCTGGAAGCCGAAGAAGGCACGGCGGATAGCATTGCCCGAAGTGTTATCGACTTCCAGCTCTACCAGCACTGCGGGCAGCAGCACTTCCTTAAGCTCTTCGTCAGTAGCCGTTTCGGGGTCCGGAACCGGCCGGACCGGTGACAGAATGCGGAAGGTTAGGTCACCTGCCTGCCAGCTATCCGATGCCAGGCGGAAATCGCGGGTGATCTCTTCGTCTGCGTAGTGATAAAGAATCTGCGGCTTATCCGGGTTCGGGTCGGGGTTCTCGATGTCATAACGTTTACTTTCATCGTCGCTGCCCTGCTCATGGAACGGCAAGGTATCGAAGCCGCTGCCATCCTTGCGCTCCAGACCAATATATACATTCTGTCTAGGCGGTTTGCCCACTTCCAGGTCAAAGCCGCCGGACGCTCCCTTAAATCCGAGGGTAAAGCTTGAAAAAGATCCAATCGGTGAATGATGGGCATTAAAGAATTGATTCTTCGGCATAACGTAATGCACTCCCTCCAGGCTGTGGCCCGGCAGTACCGGGCTTATAACTCTATGTTAGCTTTGCCCCCGCTTATGCAACAGGCGCAAAGCCGCCAATTATTTGGACAAATCAATCGGACGCGGCGGCTTATGCTATAATAGAGCCAACTTTTAGTGAAAAAGAGGTTGAGTATGAACGTATTAGATCCCGGTACACAGCATTCCATGGACGGCCGGATGTCCCCGGATATACAGGCTGCCTTTCATATATTCGCTGCCCACTGGCGCAAGGTGAACAAGGAGTGGCAATATCCGGCACACACCCATCCGATGTTCGAGATCAATATCGTCCTGCAGGGTTCGCAGCAAATGAATGTAGGCGGACAGTCTTACATCCAGCACAGCGGCGACATTCTGTTCATCCGCCCAAGTGTCCTGCATTCCAGCCTGGGTACAGTGTCAGAGGATGAAATGACCTATTATTGCCTGCATTTCGACATTGATGATCTGGTCCTGCGCCGTTCCCTGATGACGATGGACACCGTCAGCCTAAGCGGTGACACTCCGGAGCTGCAGGCGATCCGTTCTTCACTCGATGCAATTATCAGCTCGACGATCCTCCCTGATGCCAGCGATGCCCAGCGGGGCCGGCTGGTGACGCTCAATGCTTCGCTGCAGCTGTTCACCGCACTCAGCAGCTGGGTGCTGGCTGCATTGCCCTCCCCTGCACGGAGCACACTGCCCGGTGTTACGGAGAAAACCGTTGCCCTGGCGAACGCCATTGAAGGGCTTCTGCAGGAATCCGTATTCACCGCTGCGGCAACCGGCAGCCGGGCCGGAAGCATTGAAGACATCGCTGCAAGACTTGGCTACAGCCCGAATCACTGCAACCGCGCCTTCCGGCAAATCTACGGATTGCCGCCGAGGCAGTATCTCTCTGATCTGATCATCCGCCATGCCAAGCTACTGCTGCTGGATAACAGCCTGTCAGTGGAGAGTATCGCCTACAGGCTCGGATACCGTGATGTCTCCCATTTCAGCAAGCAGTTCAAGCGCTGGACCGGCCTGCCTCCCATGGGCTACCGTCAGCTTACGGAGGAACCGGGGAAGACAGACGGCAAAGCGTTATCCGCCAATACGCTGCGAGGCACATTATGAAGATATACTTTTTCAATCAGGAAACCGGTAAACCAGTTTCAGCCTTCAGCTCCGACTTCATTTCATCCCGGATTATCCAGACGGATAGAAAATTGCTTCGAGGATTATTCACAAGAAAACGAAGGTCGGCAGACCTCCGTTTTCTTGTGTAGGCAATAGTGTAATGTCACCGCCAGTATTCCTGTACCTGCCTGTCGTATTCAGTATCGGCCCGTTTCATATATTCTAGTACATCCCCGTCCTTAACAACCATTTCCTGCAGCAGCCTATAGAACTGGTTACGAACTGCGGAGGAACCATTGTTATCTCTCCGCCCATTGTTGATCATCAGGGATTTGGTAACGGCTGGATCGGGTTTATACTCCATACTGCTGGCCCCCAGCCTGCTCCACCGGAAAATATACCGTATACTCCTCGTCCTTAACCTCAAACAAAGGAATCAGACGAAATCCCCGCTCCTGGCGGATCGTCCGGTAACTGCCGAACATCCACCAGCCATGGTTACGTTCGCGGTCAGGGGTGAGCATGCTGCCCGGATCTGCCGCATCACCAATCAGCCTCCGCTCTTCTCCAACCAGACCGGCCAGTACCACCGGACCGTCCACGAATGCGAAGATATCCTGATCACCCGGCAATGGCTCCGCAGTTACCCCCTTGGGGAGTTCCACATCCACGGTGTCGCCGCTGCTCCACATCCGTTCTATTTCATAAAAGGCAGACGGGTTGCATATTCCCGGCTGCAGTATTCCATTCACCCTGATGACAGCTCCCTCCCGCAGCCACCAGGGCATTCTCAGCCGCAGGCTGAACCGGCTGTCCTCATTAGCCGCAACGGTAAGCTTATATACCAGCGCATCCGGACGGTGCACCGGGATAGGCGGAATATCTACTCTGGTAATATTCGTCATGCCGGCTACCGACCAATTATTCATAGGGTAGACGCCATGCTGGCCATCCTGCTCCAGCCGGATACCTATTTCGGCTCCGCCCTGCTTGAAGCTTACTGTGGAAGGAATCCATTGGCATACTGCTAAGCCGCCCTCCTCCTGCATGTAAATCATCGGTTCATAGGAGGCGTTGGCCTGCATCAAGGTGCCATGGCAGCACCAGAAATGTCCTGTTTCCGAGCCCCATGTTTTGGTGCTGCCCGCACCGAGCCCCAGGAAATATGAAATCCGGCCGTTCTCTCCATGCTGATGGGCCAGCACACCGTTATAGAAGCGCCGTTCCCAGTAAACCCCGTAAACCGCATCTCCGGTCCAGCGCAGCAGGGTATGCGAGAGCCGCATCATATTGTAGTTGACGCAGTGCTCCTGACCAGCGCCCAGCCGGGCCGACATCTCTCCAGCGGGCATCCACAGCTCTCCATCATCGCCCGCACCGCTGCACAGATAACCGCGCGCAGTAACGGCACATTTCCAGAACGCCTCCACAATGCTGCGGTAACGTTCATCTCCTGTGACCTCGTACACTTTTGCCGCTCCCAGTATCTCGGGAATCTGTGTGTTGGCGTGTTTATTGGTCAGTACATCCTGACCGTCCAGCAGGGCATCGAAGAAGCGGCGTCGGTCATAGCGGCGGATCAGCTCCAAATGCTCCTCCGATCCGGTAATTCCGTACAGATCCGCCCAGGCTTCGAGCATCCCTCCTGTCTCCAGATCAAGCAGTTCATCCAGCTGCTCCCTGCTGAACCGGCCGGTCCAGCGGAAGAACCAGGCTGCGATCCCCTTCATGATCTCCAGTGCCTGCAGATTGCCGGCTATGGCATACATCTCGTGTAAACCCATCAGGAGCTTATGAACTGTATAATGCGGAGCCCAGACATACTTGCCGTTCGCAATGCGGTGCATATAAGTCTGCGGAAAAGCAGCCAGCCACTCCCCGCCGTTCGCTTCCTGGCATTTGGCCAGTTCACCCACAATATGATCTGCCTTGGCCTTCACCAGCATATCTTCCGTCTGTGCATAAATACGCGCAGCCGCAGACAGCCAGTGACCCATAATATGCCCACGCAGCTCACAGGTCGGTGACTCCCAGCCCCAGTGCCATTGCTCCGGTCCATCCATGCTTGTTGTGGAGGCCGCTGTTGTCCCGCCGTTGCCGCTATAGCTCCAGAGTCCCGCCTCCAGATAGAAACTGCGCAGCAGATTCATCGGGGTCAGACTCATAATATACTTTTTGTTCAACTCAAACCGGGCTTGCACCGGTCCGGGGGAAAGCTTAATCTGTCCAATCCGTAAAGCTGACATTGCGCTGTGCATGATTCAACAACCTCTCTTTATTTTGGCTATAACAATAATTATAGTCACTGTCCATTAAGAGAAAATGCATCAAACCACAGATTGCATATCCTTTTTTGTGATTATATAATGCGGATAGATTAGAGAGGACAGGAGGTGAAACCTTGGAAGAGCAGATCTTTTTGACGGCAGACGGGTTTCCGCTTGTCCGGGATATCGGCTGGAATCAGGCTTCAGGCCTGTACACCCATCCGGACCGCCTGCTGGATTATGAGGTATTTATTTATGTGACCCAAGGCAGCATGCAGGTGATAGAAGAAGGTACGGAATACGTAGTACAAGCGGGAGAATATCTTTTCCTGAGGGGAGGACTTCATCACTGGGGCGAACCCCGCTGCGCTGCGGGAACATCCTGGTACTGGGTTCATTTCACATCCGCTGCAGAGCACCGGGACAAGAGCAGCTACAAGGATTATATTCCGCTGCCTGAGCTGGAGTATTATTATCCCGATTATTACAAGTACCGGTTCCCGTTACCCAAATATGGCAGAGCACCGGTTCAGCTTGGACTGGAGAGCCGTCTGCGGCTAATTCTCGAGCAGGTTCAGCGGACCGAATCGCAAACGCACTGGATGACACGGAGCTGCCTCAGTGTATATGAGCTGTTCATGGATATACATGCGGCCGGGCAGCAGGAGAGCAGTACATCTGTCAGCGGCAAAAGCGGGAATGCTGTACGGAGAGTTACAGCTTATCTGATCAAACACTGCGGCGAGGATTTCGCCGGGGAAGAGCTCGCTTCACAGCTGAACATGAATTACAGCTACCTGTCATCCGCGTTCAAGCAGGCCACCGGACAGACGATTATTGAGACCCATACCAAGCTCCGGATGAACAAGGCCATCGAGCTGATGCGGACGAGTGCGTACAATGTATCTGAGATCAGTGATGCGCTTGGCTACCCCAACCCTTACTACTTCAGCCGCGTGTTCAAAAAAGTGCTCGGTGAATCCCCCTCCTCCTACATGAAGCATCTGTACCGCACCTGAACATGGGCGAAGCTGGGAACAGCAGCCGGACTCATGGTACAATACAACCAGAATTGATCTGCTATGCCAGGGCAGGTGAACATAAGACTCTTATATAATCCTTCAAAAAGTTGGTGACCTGCTTGATCTACCTCATTAAATTCGTATACAGCTTTGTTCTGCCTCCGGGAATTTTTGTGATCCTGCTGCTGGGGATGGTGGTCTGGCTGTGGAAAAGCAGCCGCCGGCCGGCGGTCGTACTGCTCGCAGTGAGCCTGCTGCTCTATCTGTCGATGACCTCTGTGGTCAGTGACCTGCTGATTGGCAGTCTAGAACGGCAATATACGCAGCCTTCTGTAGTAGAAGGCGATGTTATTGTCATCCTCGGCGGAGGTGCCACCTCTGGCACCCCGGATTTGGACGGGCAGGGCAATATGTCAGGCCCGGCGGCGAACCGGCTGCTGGCTGCCGCCCGGCTGTACCGGCAGACCGGACTGCCGGTTATTTTCTCCGGCGGCCAGGTGTTTGCAGACAGCGGCAATGAAGCCGATATCGCCCGGCGGCAGCTGATCGGACTCGGCATCCCGGCAGAAGACATCCTGCCGGAGAACCGCTCGCTTAATACCGAGCAGAATGCGGTCAACACCGCTGCACTTATGCAGGAGCACGGATTCAGCCATCCGGTGCTGGTCACCTCAGCCTTCCATATGCCGCGCAGCATGGTGCAATTTGAGCACGCGGGATTAACGCCGCAGCCCTTCCCGGTGGATTACCTGGCCAGCCGCCCCATGTCACTCTATGTGAGCAAATTCACTCCCTCCGCCGGGTCCGTCTCCACCACCGGACTGGCGCTGAAGGAGTATCTGGGGCTTGTGGCAGCGAAGCTGTTGCCTTAACTGCTCAAGCTGCAAACCGGTTATCACGGGCGTGACGGGCATGACGGGCATAACGGGCATAACGGGCATAACCGAGTAACACTGATCGCTTGTGGTCTGCACTCCGCTCGTATAAGAGTAACATTAAGCCCTGGCTGACCGCTGCTCGGCCGTAACGGAGCAAGGCCGGTTTCACGCGGACTGAGATTCGCCCTGGACGGAGCAATCCGGTCTCGCCGGACTGAGATTCCGTTATTTCGCTCCATTCCACCTTTTTGGAACTCCCACGGACTGAGATTCCGTTAATGGTGCCCGTTTGCTCTGAAAAGAGCCTTTCCGCATCACTTAGCGGAATCTCAGTCCGCAAGCTGCCGGAAATGCCTGTTTTCCGGCAAATAAAGGATTCTCAGTCCGCATACTCCTGAACGAACGCATCCATTCACCTCGTTGGTCCTTACTTTTCGGATGGGCTGCCGGGTAGTATCCTGCACTATATTACATACATCCTAAGTGAAAGAGAGGACTAGCCTGGTGACTCAGCATGAAGAAATACTGACCGGCGGAAATGTGAATCACATTGTCCGTAAGGCGGATACCGTCCGCCGTCCCACAGGGGATTGGAGTCCTAATGTTCATGCACTGCTGCAGCATCTGGAGAAGCAGAACTTCGGGGGAGCGCCACGTTTTCTCGGATTGGATGAGCCCGGGCGTGAAATACTCAGCTATATTCCCGGAGAAGTTCCAGGCAATGCTTACCCTGAACTTAAGCCGTATATGTGGTCTCGTGAGACACTTGCAGGTGTAGCACGCCTGTTACGTCATTACCACGATGCGACTGAAGGATTCAATCCGCAATCAGAGGGAAGCTGGCAGCTCAGCTATGCCGATAACAGTGCACATGAAGTGATCTGCCATAATGACGCTGCCCTGTACAATGTGGTTTTTCAGAATGATGCTCCTGCGGCATTGATTGATTTCGACATGGCCGGACCCGGTCCGCGGATGTGGGACATTGCATATTCCATCTACACATCAGTTCCGCTGGCCAGCTTCGCACCTGACTACACATCAGGGTCCACCGCAGCTTACCAAACCCATTTACATGCGTCAGACCGGTGCCAGCGGATACAGTTATTTTTTGAGGCTTATGGGATTCCCGTCCCCGCCCCTAAGGAGCTGAACAAGTGGGTGGTCGAGCGCCTGACAGCAATGTGCGATACCTTGAAGCAGGGAGCTGCCGATGGCAATCCTGCTTTTATGAAAATGGTTGATGAGGGGCATCTGGCACACTATGAGCGCGAGATCCGGTTTATAGCCGGTCACTACACAGAATGGAGTTAGCCAAAACCGCCAAAGAAGCCGGAATCCCTAGACCTCTAGGAATTCCGGCTTCTTGCTCTACAGCTATTCTTTAATGAGATCCGTAAATACAGCAGATACCACATCTGCCAGCAGCTTAGGCTCAAGCTCCATCTGCATGCCGATGCGCCCTGCACTGACGGCGATGGTCTGCAACCCCTCCGCGCTGCTGTGTATGAACGTAGGATACAGCTTCTTCATGCCAACGGGCGAACATCCCCCGCGCACATAACCTGTCCACTTCAGCAGTTCCTTCAGCGGGAGCATCTCGATCTTCTTCGCTCCGGCGGCTTTGGCCGCTTTCTTAAGATCAAGCTCTTCAGCCACTGGAATAACAAATACATAGGGCTGCGGCCCGCTGTGTGAGACCAGTGTCTTAAACACTGTCTCAGGCGGGAGGCCAATCTTCTCAGCAACAGCACTCCCGTGAATCTGGCCATCCTCATTATCATAAGTATGAAGGGTGTATCCGGCCTTTTTTGCATCAAGCATACGCATGGCATTGGTTTTGTTCACTTGCATGTCCCTGCTACCTCCAACCACTCTCCGGCGCGCCGGAGCTTTCTTCTGCCCTGCTATACTCTACCTTACAAGACCTGCCTCCAGCGGCTAATCCCGCGGGTAATTCACCTGCATAATATCCATGAACGGAACCTTGATAATTTCTTCGTTATATCGCAGGTGTACCTTGCCGGTACGCGAATCCATCTCCACAATCACTCCGCGAACCTGTTCTTCCTTCCCCCAGACCGTCAGCAGAATCTCGGAATCCTCCTGTTTCGCCTCGACCAGCTGATTGCCCAGCTCTTCCAGCACGAATTCGTCGCGGGTTGGACGTTTTGCTACTTTTGCCTTCGCCACACTATGCCTCCAGTAAGCCATTACAAATTTATGATACTTCCGGGTGTAAATGCTCCCGTATATTATAACACGACCTTTACCCCGGGTTTACAAAATAATACCGGTCTCTGCAGCCAATTTTCGCTATCCCCCGGATTCTGCCCTTTATTCCATATTCAAAAGCGCCGCCCCCGCGATCCCGGGATGGGTCATTTCATAGGGATCGAGGATCAGATTAAGCTCTTCCTCACTGAGCACATTGTATTTCAGGCATAGAGCGCGCACGGATTCGCCGGTCAGAATCGCTTCTCTGGCAATACGCGACACCACTTCATAGCCCAGATGCGGGTTCACCGCAGTAATGATGCCTACGCTCTGCTCGACTTCACGCTGCAGCTTCTCCTTATTGGCCACAATGCCCGCCAGGCAGTAGTCCGTGAACACCTTGAAGGAATTGTTCATAATGCTGATCGACTGGATCAGATTGAATACCAGCACCGGCTCCATAACGTTCAGCTCGAGTTGGCCCGCCTGGGAGGCGAGACAGATCGTATGATCATTTCCGATGACCTGAAAAGCGACCTGATTGATCACCTCGGCCATCACCGGATTCACCTTGCCGGGCATGATGGAAGATCCGGGCTGGCGGGCCGGAAGCGTAATTTCACCCAAGCCGGAGCGCGGACCGGAGGCCATCAGCCGCAGATCATTGGCGATTTTGGACATGTTCATCATGCAGACCTTCAGCGCTGCCGAGACCTCGGTGTAGGCATCTGTATTCTGCGTAGCATCGACCAGATGCTCAGCACTCACCAGCGGCAATCCGCTGATCTCGGCCAGAAGTTCTACCACCCGCGCAATATAACGCGGCTCCGCATTCAGTCCGGTGCCTACCGCCGTCGCCCCCATGTTCACCTGATAGAGATGCCGCCGTGTATGCTCGATCCGCTGAATATCACGCTCCAGCACCCGGCTGTACGCCTCGAATTCCTGGCCCAGACGGATCGGTACCGCATCCTGAAGATGGGTCCGTCCCATTTTGATAACCGGATCAAACTCCGCCGCTTTCAGCACAAATACGCCATGCATGCTCCGCATGGTCACCAGCAGCTGCTCCAGCAGGGAGAGCGTGGCAATATGAATTGCCGTCGGAAAAGCATCGTTCGTGGACTGTGCCATATTCACATGCGTGTTGGGACTGAGCTGCAGATAATCGCCTTTGGCCCGGCCCAGCAGCTCCAGCGCGCGGTTCGCAATCACTTCATTCGCATTCATATTCAGCGAGGTGCCGGCCCCGCCTTGAATCGGGTCCACGATGAATTGGTCATGCCACTTTCCGGCAATCACCTCATCCGCCGCCGCAACGATAACTTCCCCCAGTCCCTTGTAGAGTCTACCGATTTCCATATTGGCCAGTGCCGCAGATTTTTTGACGATGCCCATAGCTTTAATCAGCTCCTGATGCACCCGGTACCCGGTTATCGGGAAATTCTCTACTGCACGCAGCGTCTGTATCCCGTAGTAGGCGTGTTTCTCCACCTGTTTACTTCCTAAGAAATCCTTCTCCAGCCGGTATTCTATCTCTGTCATACTGCTCCCCCCATGTCTCCATAGTAGATGCTTCGCTGCCAAAATAGTGATCTTATTGTTTCCTATGATCTACTAAGATATTACCATTCTTAACATATCATGCTCCAGCCCAATCCTGCTAGGCGAAGCAGCCGCAGACAATATAAGAACCCGGCAGACGCTTCAGCATCCCCGGGTCCTCTATAGGTTCATTAATTATTTACAAGCTTAGACAGAATAACTGTCAAAAGAAACCGGTTTGCCGTTAATCTCTGCTTTGAACTCTGTCAGGCCATTGCCTGTGCTGAGCTGTAAATACTCATGGCCGAGCCATGTAGTGTATTCCGCAGACAGAATTTCTCCCGCTCCAAACTTAGGCGCCCGCTGTGCGGCGGCTGCGGCAAACTCATCAAACCCGCTTATTCCCAGCTCCGCAGCCTGGCTAACGCTTAGCGCTTCAACAATGACTCCGCCCGGCATCCCTTCGGAGATCACCTCAAGATAATCCGGGCGTTCCAGCAGCTCATAGCCATGCGATAAGTAGACTGCAAAATACACATTGCCTGCATAACCGAACAGCGCTGCAGGCTGTTTACTCCACTGCCCCTTAGGAAGAACACCCACAACCAGCTTGTTCTCACTTTCGGGTACCGGGAACAGAGATATGACGGTGTTCTTATGGTACAGCACTTCCATATAAGGGCTTTGGTGCCGCGGATCGCCCGCGTTATACCCCTGGCCCGGATGGAAGAAGTACAGCCGGTTCACGCCTTCAGCTGCACCCACCGGGAGCGAATACGCCCAGCGCAGCTGCTCATTGTCGAACTCCTCTACCCGCTCCCACATGCCGCCTGCCGCATAATCCTCTGTGAGGTAGGCATAGGAATGGAGCGGCGGCTGGCGGTCCGGATCACCGGCAACCACCTTCTCGGTTTGCTTCTTGACCTCTACCGCTGCCTCGCGGTTCAGCGCATTCGAACGCACCTGCTCCGGCGCTTCATAGAACAGGAAACCGGCATATTCGGTGCGCGGCATCTCCGCCGGCAGCTTGAAGTCTCCGAACTGCACATAGTCGTGCAGCACATTGCTGTCAGCCGGCACATCATGCGGCCAGCCTCTGGAATGGGCACCTGCCCAGGCGCCCTGCAGATACCACTGGCTCCGCTCGTTCCAGAGATAATCAAGCATCTCGCCAAGGGTACGCTTAATGCCGCTGTCTGTCTCCAGCTCCCAGGCACAGGTGAATGCCTGCACCCAGTGCCAGAACCACGGGAGGCTGCCGTACTCCGGCATTCCTGTCTCCCGGATATGCGCCAGCGTGATGTCCAGACTCCGCTGTCCGTCTTCCAGCAGCTCGTCATCCTCGAAGAAGCTGCCGAAGATCAGCTTGGCTGCCGTATATTTTGCTTCATGGTGGCTTAACGTCGTTACCGGCTTACGGAAGAAGCCGCTGCGGTACACATGACCGATGGCCGTGTGGTAGGCAATACGCAGCCCTGCGCTGAACTGGCTGGAATATTGCTTGCAGAACCAGACCATCAGGCTACCCATGATCTCCACCGGCAGCTCATGCGGCGGCGCTTCTCTGGGCTGCGGATTCAAGCCCAGCGGCCAGTGGCCATAGAGTTCTGTACCGGGCTGGCGGTTCTGCAGCAGGACCGTTTCCAGCATGACGGCTTCCGCCTTCCGTTTGGCTTCCTCCTTATCGAAAGGCAGCTCCAGCGTATCATCTACCGCAGCAGCAAATAAATAAGAAGCATAATAGAAGTTATTCCGCACATCATCATGGAACCAGAGGCCGCTCGCAAGCAGCGGACGCCGCTCCGCCTCCAGTGCGATTGAACTGATAATTTCCTGCTGGCGTACTTTATAAGAAGTCTGATTCTGAAGCCTGTCTGCCATTTCCCTCACCCTCCATTATATATTCTGTATCACGAGCCCCTAATCCGGGAGTCATGCCGCGTGTGTATACATAGAACAACTATCCCTCTTCAATTAGGTAGACTTCACCTTGGGAACTCACTGCTTTCCAGCTCTATTGTGCACGCTTTCAGTTCAGATGGCAATCTCTAATCCTAACAAACGAACTAAAATAAACGTACTAAAAAAGATTATCACTTGCCAAATGAACGTAAATGGATTAAATTGTACCTATACGAACGAAAATACATTTTTCTTAAGGAGATTGAATATTCAATGGAAAGACGTTTTGCATCACATCCGAATGAAGTTAAGCAGTTTGACACTGAGCGCCTGCGCAAGGAGTTCCATATTCCGGTTATTTTTGCTCCGGATGAACTGAAGCTTGTCCTGACCCATGAAGATCGCATGATCGTTGGCGGGGCTAATCCGGTCAATGGGGATGTTGTACTTACAACGGACCTCAAGGAGCTTGGAGTGACTTACTTCCTGGAACGCCGTGAGCTGGGTATTATCAATGTCGGCGGCAAAGGTTCGGTTGTTGTAGACGGAACTGAATATGAAGTTGACTTCAAGGAATGCCTGTATGTAGGCCAAGGCTCCAAAGATGTTATTTTCAAAAGCGCCGACAGCGCCAAACCAGCGAAATTCTACCTGAATTCCGCTCCGGCTCACCAGTCCTACCCTACTACCAAGACCACGCTGGCTGAATCCGAATCCGGAGCCATGGGCGGACTTGAGAATTCCAACGAACGTACGATTCACCGCTTCATTCACACGAACGGCGTGCAGAGCGCACAGCTTGTGATGGGAATGACTCAGCTGAAACCGGGCAGCATGTGGAACACCATGCCATCCCACACTCACCCGCGCCGGATGGAAGCTTACTTCTACTTCGATCTGCCGGATGACTCCATCGTCTTCCACCTGATGGGCGAGCCTACAGAAACCCGCCACATTGTAATGCACAATGAACAGGCAGTTATTTCCCCAAGCTGGTCCATTCACAGCGGTGTGGGTACACATAACTACACCTTCATCTGGAGTATGGCCGGAGACAACAAACGTTACGATGATATGGACCCCGTAGGCATGAAAGAATTACAATAGAAGCAAATCAACTACGGAAAGATGAGGCAGGCGGATGAACCCGATACGGCGGCACGAGATGATTATGGAAGTTATGTTGAACCAGAAGGATGTAACAGTGAACGAGCTGAGCGACAAGCTCCAGGTAACGGGAAAAACAATCCGCGAGGACTTAAGCAAGCTGGAGGAACAAGGACTGATCATGCGTGTACACGGCGGAGCTGTGCTGGCACAGAGCGATCAATTCGGGATTCTGCCCTCCAAAGACCCGCTGGATAAATATTCCGAGGAGAAATCGGAGATTGCCCTGCGTGCGCTGGCACATATCGCCAAGGATGACATTATTGCACTCGACGGCGGGAGCACCACGCTTGAGATTGCCCGGCGGCTGGAGAATATGCCCCTGACAGTCATTACCAACGATGTGTATATCATCAGCGAGCTGGTTCCCAAAGACAACATACGTCTGGTCGTTCCCGGAGGGTACCGTGTCCGCAACATGCTGGCCGGCCCTGAAGCTGTCTCCTATGTACAGAAGCTTAATATTCAAAAAGCCTTTCTCTCGGCGACAGCCGTTCATATTGAGCATGGCCTGTCCATCTATACCGGAGATTTAATCGATTTCAAACAAGCCTTAGTATCCACGGCCCGCCAGGTATTCGCCGCTTGCGATCATCACAAATTCGGGCATACCGCTCTGCGCACCTTTGCTTCACTGCAGGAAGTCGATGTGCTGCTTACAGACAGCGGGCTTGCGCCCGAGACGGTGGAGCTGTTCCGCAAGGCAGGCGTCAGCATCGAGTGCGGGTAGTTTAAATACCCATTTATGCCTTATAAGCGATACTCAATTATGCAACTTAAAGGAGAGAATTATAATATGTCATCTTTATTCAGTTTGGCAGGTAAAACAGCAATCGTAACGGGTGCTGCCCAGGGTCTTGGACAAGGGATCGCCCTTGCCTTCGCAGAAGCTGGCGCAGATGTAATCTCCGCTTCCCTTAATGGGAGTGAAGAGACTGTTTCAGCAGCTGAAGCTTTTGGCGTTAAGGCACTAAGCATTGCTACTGATCTGAGCGATCATTCCAAGCTTCAGGGCATGTTCGACGAAGCTGTTGCCTTCACAGGCAAAGTTGACATCCTCGTGAACTGCGCAGGTATGATCCGCCGTACGCCAGCCAAGGATCACAGTGAAAAAGACTGGTTCGACGTCATCAACCTCAACCAGAACACTGTATTCCTGCTGTCCCAGATCGCCGGCCGCCACTTCCTTGAAAGAGGCAACGGAAAAATCATCAACATCTGCTCCATGCTCTCCTACCAGGGCGGCATCAACGTACCAGGCTACACTGCAAGTAAGCATGCCGTAGCAGGTCTGACTAAAGCATTCGCTAACGAATGGGCTGGTTCCGGTCTGAACATCAACGCCATCGCTCCAGGATATATGGCTACTGAGAACACAGCTCCAATCCGTGCCGATCAGAGCCGTTCCGATTCAATTCTTGACCGCATTCCAGCCGGACGCTGGGGAACTGCTGAAGATGTTAAGGGCCCTGCTGTGTTCCTGGCATCTGCGGCTTCCGACTACCTGAACGGACATATCCTTAATGTAGACGGCGGATGGCTGGCCAGATAATTCCGGCTTGGAATTTTTGAATAAAAGCACCATAAATTGATTCGGCTTGCTCCAACTATAGAGATAATAAGCGCCGTATATACAAACTGAGCGCGTATAGATAGGATTGTTCGTAGTTTAGCGGCGGCTGTTCAGAGCAACTGCTAAACACATCAAACCCCGGATGCTTCTTATGCACCGGGGTTCTTTGTATGCTTAATCCGACCCATCCCTTATCGGAACACGATGAACTCGTCAGGATTGGCACGGATGTAACCAGCGATGATCCGCAGACTATGTGCTGTAAGCGGAGCATCTTCAAAAAACTGCAATCCCTCCAGCACACTGCTCCAGTATCCCGGCTGATCCAGCAGATAACTGAGCCACCCGTAGTATTCTTCCGCAGACTTAGAGCTGTGGTCATATAGAATCCGGAACATACAGAGCGCCCTCTGTCCCCTGCTTAGCTGTGCAATTGCTTCATTCTTCACCGCCGGAGATTTCGCGCGGATCTTCATGAACGTGGGTTCCATGCAGGCATAGCCGAGCCGTTCGTCACTAAGCGAGTTGAATGTAGTAAGCTCCATGGGTACTGGCTGCATTATTCGTCCTCCCTGACAGTCAAGAATATAGAGCATGCCTGAACAATGGCTACATACAAGAAATGCAGGATAAGTATCCCTATGAAGATTAGTCCGGTAACCGGTGCCGGCTCGTCCTCATGTACTGTCATGGGAAAGAGCGCAGCGAACAGGTAGACGAATAAGCTGAAATAGGCAAACCAGAGCAAACTCGTAATCATAGCTATTCTCCGGTTGTCCAGTATTCGCCGGGTTACATACACGATCAGAATTCCGGTCAGCAAAAAGCCTGCGATATTGATTAGCGTGACCGAACGCTCAACCTTCCCGTACTCCCATCCGGTGATCCGGCTAATCCTCAGTGCATTTCCAATCAGCTCAATGGCTGCAAAGACCGGCAGAGCCAAGATGATGCTGGCCAGATTTAGCTTAACCAAATATTTCATCGTTCTCCTCCTGAGCCGTACATTCCCTCTACCACACCTTCATTTGGATATTACTGTATTTCTGTATCTATGGTAAGCTGTAAAAAATATAATCGTCAAGACCCGCTGCATTCCGCATCCTGCTTTGACGCAATTGGTGAAGGAGCTTCTGTATGACCGAAGAGATACTAACTACATTTGATGAGCAAGGTAATAGAACCGGAACCGCTCCCCGCGATGAGGTACACCGCCACGGTCTCTGGCACGAGACCTTTCATTGCTGGTTTGTCCGTCAGGCTGACAATGGACTGATGATTTACCTCCAGCTGCGCAGCCGGCACAAAAGAGATTATGCCGGACTGCTCGATATCACTGCCGCCGGCCATCTGATGGCTGATGAGACGGTGGAGGATGGGGTCCGGGAGGTACAGGAGGAGCTGGGCCTTAGGCTTGCTTTTGACGAATTAAAACCTTTGGGAATTATCCCCTACCAGATGGATACAGCCGGGTTTATGGACCGGGAGCGGGCGAATGTTTTTGTTTACGAGAACAATTATGCTCTCAGTGACTTCTCGCTGCAGCAGGAAGAGGTAGCAGGGATCGTCCAGGCCCGCTTCGCCGAGTTCCGCAGCTTCATCGCTGGGGCAAGCAGCACTCTACATGTGCAAGGCTTCCGGGTAACCGATGACAGTGAATGGGCCGAAATTAATGAACGGGTAAACCACGCACAGCTCGTACCGCATGAGCCAGCTTACTATTTGCGGGTGATTGAGGGAATCGAAGCTCTTTACAGCAGGGAATGACGTCCAGATTTCAAACCTATTTGCTTACTCAGCTGCTTCCACGGCAAAATGTCAGGCGTAATGCTCAAACTAAATCCTTTAGATGGATTTAATACATTTATTTTTCGTCGAACGAATTGATTCCTGGCATTACGTGGATAAACAGCATCTGCTTCACTGCATTTTGGAGGCTTATCATATCATTCAAAAAGGCAGAACCCGATTTTTAGCGGGTCCTGCCTTTTTGAACTCATTGCTTATATTTTCAGCCTGCTTTATGACTTAGCAGCTTGCCGTTTCAGCATAACCAGCCCGTTGACCGGCAGCTTCAGCTCTGCAGGTGCAGCAGCACCGGATTCGAGGTCCGTATACTCCTGACCATCCAGCGTTACCACTTGCTCGCTGCCGCTGAAATTCTGCACAAATACATAATCATGCTCGCCGTCACTGCGCAGCTGAGCCGTTACTCCTGTAGGAAGCTCGGTGTTCAGGGAGCGGCTGATGCGTTCTTTGCCGGTAATTGCGGCGTACAGATCTACATAGAACTGCGGGTCCTTCACCCGTGTGGCCAGATGATAGGCTTTGCCTGCCCCCAGCTTGTTCACGGTCAGTGCCGGACGTCCGGCGTAGAAGTCGCTGCGGTAATGCCCCAGCGCTTCTGCACCCTCCAGATGGATCAGCTCAGCGATTTCATGCGCATCATAGTCTCCGGTCAGCTTCAGGGTGTTGCCAGGGTCCATCACGAGGCCGTTCAGATCGCGGCTGTGCAGACCTTCTGTCTCTTCTGCCCAGATCCCCAGGGTTCTGCGCAGCGGTCCAGGGAAGCCGCCCAGGTGGCACAGGTCCGTCTCGCCTACGACTCCCGACCAATAGGTGGCCAGGAATGTGCCGCCCTGCTCCACGTACTTCTCAATCCGCTTGCCATTTTCTTCGCTGATCAAGTATAGCATTGGCGCAATGACCAGCTTGTAGCCGGACAGATCATCACCGGAGCCGACCACATCCACCGGAATCCCCAGCTCCCACAATCCACGGTAATGCTGAAGCACAGTCTCTTCATATTTCAGCCCGGAATTGCGGATACCCTGGGCATCCTTAACCGCCCAGCGGTTGTCCCAGTCGAACAGGATGGCTGTTTCGGCAGGAGTGGTTGTACCGACTACATCCGTTAATCCTGCCAGCGTACGCCCAACCTCAGCCACATCTCTGAATACACGGGTCTCCGCATGTCCGCTGTGATCGACAACTGCGCCGTGGAACTTCTCGCTGGAGCCGCGGCTTTTGCGCCACTGGAAGTATTGTACGGAGTCCGAACCATGGGCTACCGCCTGCAGGGAGGACAGCTTGTGCATACCCGGACGCTTCAGCTTGCTGACAATCTGCCAGTTCGTGAGCGAAGGTGTGCTTTCCATCAGCAGGAACGGTTTCTTTTTGAAGCTGCGGTACATATCGTGATGCATCGCCGTCCAGGCCGCCAGCCGGGCATCATCATCATCCTCGGTATACCCCCAGTCCGGATAAGCATCCCAGGAGACCACATCAAGGATCTTCGCCAAGTTACGATAGTCAATACCGTCGATCATATGCATGTTGGTCGTCACCGGCAGTTCAGGATTGAAGCTGCGCACCGAGTCAATCTCATGCTGGCAGAAGTTAATCGTCTGGTCACTTACGAAACGGCGCCAGTCCAGGTTAAGACCATGCACCTGAGTCTCTCCGTGCGGAGCCGGGGATTCAATCTGTTCCCAGGAGGTGTACGTATGGCTCCAGAACGTGGCCCACCAGGCATGATTAAGCTCGTCCAAATCTCCCTTGTATTTAACCTTAAGCCACTCTCTGAAGGCATTCTGACAGTAATCACAGTGGCATTCGCCGCCGAATTCGTTGGAAATATGCCAGCCGATGACTGCCGGATGATGAGCGTAACGCTCAGCCAGCTTGGAGTTCATCAGCGCGGTTTTTTCACGGTAGACCGGTGAAGTGAAGCAGTGATTATGACGGACCCCATGCAAATTGCGCACCCGGTTCCGTTCTACCCGCAATACTTCAGGATATTTCTCCGACATCCAGGCCGGACGTGCTCCGCTTGGCGTAGCTAGGAAGGCATAAATTCCATTATCCTTAAAAGTATCCAGCAGCTGATCCAGCCAATCGAAGGTGAATACTCCTTCTTCACGCTCCAGCGATACCCAGGAGAAAATGCCCACGGACATTACATTGCAGCCTGCCAGCTTCATCATCCGGATATCTTCTTTCAGCACCTCAGGGTATTTCAGCCATTGCTCGGGATTATAGTCGGCACCATGCAGCATTACAGGAGCCTTGCTGCTGATTGCAGGAACTTTGCTGTTCATATTATTACATTCATCCTCTCGTATAGGGTTCGATGTTAGAATGAGACTTTTCACTGATATAAGTTTTTCGTCAGCTCTATCCCTTTAGCTTGTAACCATTTATACTATTTATAATAAAGGATAATCAGTTGCCAATGGTAGTATAATAATAGCGTTTCCATAGCACAAAATGAATATGAGGTGTTTACATGCTCCCCTTCTCCCTGATCGAAATGCCGCGCGACCTGAATGCGTTCCCCTTATACCCTTATTCGGTCGGCCGCCATATCCAGTATCACCATGTGCGTCCGGCCGGATTCCCGGTGCATCAGATATTCCTGATCCGCAGCGGTAGCGGACGGTTCCGCGACCTTGAGAACGGCACTGAGACGGTGCTGACACCGGGAATGGCCTATGCTTTTCCACCCGACCGCGGGCACGAGTATTATCCGCTGTCACATGAGCCGTGGCATGTAGGTTTCATCGGCTTCCATGGAAGCCAGTCAGCAACTGTGCTGGAGGGACTCGGCCTGCTGCCGTCTGCGCTGTTCCATCCTGAACGATTCGAGGATTGCTGGGATATGATCGGCGGAATCTGGCATACGGTAAACGGAAACAGCACCGGCCGCCAGGAGGAGCAGTCGATGCAGGATCTGTCGGTAACCCTCTACAGGCTGCTGCTGATGCTGCGCAGGAGCGAATGCTCCGCCGGTACAGCGACCCGCCTGGAGAACGAAAATGTACGCAACGAAGCTCTGAATAAAGCCGTCAGCCTGATCAACGAGCATTTCACGGAGCCGCTGCTGATTACGAATCTGGCCGCTGCCGTCGGTTATTCTGTCCAGCATTTCCAGCGTCTGTTCCTGCAGGAATACGGCGTGACTCCGCATAAATATCTGCAGAACCTGCGGCTGCAGCGCGCGCTGCAGATGATCACCGAGGACCCTGAGCGTCCTGTGCAGGATATCGCCCTCAACCTTGGCATGGACACCAATTATTTCATCCGCGTCTTCCGCAAGGCGCACGGAGTGACTCCGGGGGTGATGCGGAGCAGGCTGCACGGGAGTGACGAGTGAGCAACGTATTCTTGCTCCATCCATTTTGCCAACTGCATAAGACGTCCAGAACCCCCAAACGTATGTAGAATAGCCAATTCATCTGTGACCCGAAGGTGTGCTTGGGAGGATGGAGTTATTTTCACGGATTAGTTCAGCCCGCAAATACTTCAGCCAAATGCTCCACGCAGTTGTACAGCAGGCAATCCCAGTTATTATTGATTTTGGTGAGCAGGGTTAGCGAAGCATTCTTTATGTAAGTAGTGGTGAACTTGCGGCAGCAGGTGCTGGAGCGTCAAGCCGATTAAGGCACCGTGGCTGACAACCAGTATTTTTTTGTCACCATAGCGGGTATACAGCTCCTCTAGAACAAGCTTTCCTCTGCGTGATACATCCTCTGCCTTCTCTATCCCGAGCTTTAGGCTGCGCCAGTCCGGACCCCATCTTGCGAACCATTCTGCCTCATTCAGCCCTTCCAGCTGTCCGCAATCCATTTCACATATCCGTTCGTCAATCAGGTGCTCCTCAATCCCTGAGGCTGCAGCAATAATCTCTGCAGTCTCCCTAGCCCGGCACAAATGGCTGGAAATCATGAGGTCCCACGGTTCTTTACTCAGCCGTCCGGCAAGTCTAAGCGCCTGCTCTCTGCCTTCCCCGTTAAGCGGGATATCCGACAGTCCCTGAGCCCTTCCTGCGATATTCCATTCTGTGATCCCATGCCTGATTAAACCGATTTTTGCCACTCGAATGAACCTCCATTGTTATCGTCTATTGATCACTGCAATTTAAATCACCGAAATCTCTCGTTAGCTGTGGCACAGCAGATTGAGTTACTTACTCACTTTTGCATGGGGCACTATTGTTGGTCGAATTGCAACTTTAATCTCTTAATACCCGGGTGTTCAGGAGGATTGTTGTACGAAATACGAAATACAAGAATTGTCCCGCTCAGCCGCTCGGTGGTTGCTAAATCCTGCTTTTTATACAACAATTTCCAATTGGGGCCGAAGTAATGAAGAGAATGTTGTAATTAGTGCAGGATTATCTAAAAGTCACCGGTTCGCCGGATCTCCACCACGATCAGAGAGTTAACCGAAGGATCTTGGCAACAGCAACACCCATCAGCGGCCTGAAGTCCAGGGATCACCAAAGTCACAGCTCATTCTTATGTAAATCTCCTAATAAGTTCAGTTTATCCCGCTGCAAAAAAGACAGCGCAGTCAGCCTCTTCCGAAGAGGTCCTGACCACAGCTGTCTTTCTGCATATCACCCTATCTAAACCGCCGTAAACTGGCTATTGTACAAACGGGCGTAATAGCCCCCGCTCCCCAGCAGCTCCTCATGCGTTCCGCTCTCCACAATATCTCCGTCCTTCATGAACAGAATCAGGTCCGACTCACGGATCGTGGACAGCCGGTGGGCAATCACGAAGCTGGTACGGCCGGAGATCATCGCCAGAAAAGCCTTCTGAATCCGCACCTCCGTCAGCGTATCAATACTGCTCGTAGCCTCATCCAGAATAAGCATCGGCGGATCGACGAGCATCACACGGGCGATGGTAAGCAGCTGCTTCTGGCCTTGAGAGAGATTATCTCCCGAGCCGCTTATTTTCGTATTATAGCCCTCGGGCAGCCGTTTGATGAAGCTGTGTGCATTCGCGGCTTTGGCGGCGGCAATGACCTCCGCTTCCGTTGCTTCCGGCTTACCGTAAGCGATATTATCGCGGATCGAACCTCCGTACAGCCAGGTATCCTGCAGCACCATCCCGAAGTTACGCCGCAGACTATCCCGGGTAATCGAAGTAATGTCCGTACCATCAATCCGGATGGTGCCGCTGTCGACTTCATAGAAGCGCATCAGCAGGTTCACCAGTGTGGTCTTCCCCGCTCCGGTCTGGCCGACAATCGCCACGCGCGTGCCCGGCTTCACTTCCAGACTGAAGTTCCTGATCAGCGGCCGTTCCGGGGTATAAGCAAAGCTCACTTTGTCGAAGGTAATGGTACCCTGGCTTCCCTTCATCACTACAGCACCCGGAGCATCCGGAGTCTCCTGCGGCAGATCCAGAATGGTGAAAATACGCTGCGCCGATGCCGTCGCCGACTGCAGCTGGGTAATGACACCTGTAATCTCATTGAACGGCTTCGCGAACAGATTCGAGTAGATCAGGAAGCTGGACAGATCCCCGACGGAGAAGTGTCCGCCGATCACAAGTGCACTGCCTATCATCGCGATCACCGAGAAGGTGATGTTGTTCACCAGACGTGTAGTCGGATTAGACAGAGAGCCGTAGAACTGTGATTTGATCCCTGTCTTGTACAGCTCATTATTCCGCTCCGCGAAGCCTGCAAAAGAACGGTCCTCGTAGTGATAGGCCTGCACTACCTTTTGTCCGCCAACGAGTTCTTCCACATAACCGTTGAGCCCGCCGAGGATTTTGGCCTGCTCCCGGAACATCTGCTGCGAACGCATTGTAATGAAACGGGCGACGAAGAAGGTCGCCGGTGCAGACAGCAGCACCACCAGCGTCATCACAGGGCTGATATAGAGCATTAGCCCGATAGCCCCGGCAATGGTCACAATCCCCGTCAGCAGCGTGGAGAAGCCCTGCAGCAGCCCGTCAGAGACAGCATCCATATCGTTCACGAACCGGCTGATGCTGTCGCCTTGCGGATGATTATCATGAAACTTCAGCGGCAGTGCGTCCAGCTTGTCAAACAGCTCGCGGCGGAGATCGTAAACTGTCCGGTAGGCCAGCTTGTTCGTATAGTAAGTGAGCAGCCAGCCGAAGAAGCTGCCAATCAGATATATGGCTCCCAGGATCAGCAGCAGGCGGAAAATCCCCGGGAAGTCCACCTGATCCGGCCCGATCATATGGTCAACCGCGCGGCCGATCAGCAGCGGTCCGATCAGGCTGGCAATCACACTCAGAATGGCGCAGATGACTGCCCCGATAGTAATCTTCCGGTATTGGCTTGTATATCTAAACAGCCGTTTCCAGGTCGCCCTGCTATTCATTGTACAGCCTCCTCGCTCGAGAGCTGGGACATGCAGATTTCCTGATAGACCCCGCAGCTCTTCAGCAATTCTTCATGCCTGCCGATACCGGCAATCCGCCCTTCATCGAATACAATAATCTGATCCGCCTGTCTTACGGTACTCACCCGCTGGGATACAAGCAGAACCGTCCTATCTCCGCTGTTCTTGTTCAGTGCACGGCGCAAAGCTGCATCCGTGGCAAAATCCAGCGCACTGGAGGAATCATCCAGGATGAGTATAGGCGGACGCCCTACAACCGCCCGGGCAATTGTCAGCCGCTGCTTCTGTCCTCCGGACAAATTATGCCCTCCGCGTGCGACAAGAGTATCCAGTCCCTGCGGCAGCTTGGCAATGAACTCTTCCGCCTGAGCCACCGCTGCTGCAGACATAATCTCATCCCGGGTTGCAGAGGCCTTGCCCCAGCGGATGTTATCGGCAATTGATCCGGTGAACAGCATGGCCTTCTGCGGCACAATGCCAATCCTGCTCCGCAGCTGCTCCAGCCGGTACTGCCGCACATTTACACCTTCCACCAGAATTTCACCCTCTACTGCATCATAGAACCGCGGAATGAGGTTCACGAAGGTCGATTTACCGGAGCCGGTACTGCCGATTAGTCCGACCGTCTCCCCCCGGTGAATGTCGACCGTGATATTCTCCAGCGCAAGCTCACCGGTTGTGTTATACCCGAACGAAACATTGCGGAAGGAGATCACCGGCGCTGAATCATCACGCTTGGCCGCCGGCGCGTCTGCCGCAACCTCGGCAACCGTTGCCGTCATTGCCAGTACCTCGTTGACACGGTTGGCAGATGACGAGGCTTTGGTGAACAGAATAACGAGATTGGATACCACAATCAGCGCCAGCAGGATCTGTGTCACATAGTTGATGAATGCAATGATCTCCCCCTGTGACAGCCGCCCGGCATCGATATGAATGCCGCCTGCCCACAGAATGGCGATAATCGCCGCGTTAACCACCAGCGTGGTTATCGGGCCCAGCCAGGCGGATATCCGTCCGACCCGGATTGCGGTCTGTGTCAAATCCTCGGAAGCTTCATTGAAGCGCTGCTTCTCGCGGCGGCTCTCGGCAAAAGCGCGGATGACCCGGATACCGGACAGATTCTCGCTAAGCACCAGCGCCAGACGGTCCAGCTTGACCTGATATTTGCGGTAGAGCGGCGAGCTGCGCGTAATGATGAAATACAGAATGACTCCGAATACCGGTGTAGCCGCAATCAGGATCAGCGACAGCCGGAAATCCAGAATCATCGACATGATGATCGCCCCGATGCAGATGAATGGCGCACGGATAACCAGCCGGATCAGCATGGCTACGGCCAGTTGGAGCTGATTGACATCATTCGTGATCCGGTTGATCAGTGATGGCGTGCCTATAATATCAAGCTCTGCGTAGGATAACGATGAAATATGCTTGAACATTTTGTTGCGCAGCGATGTGCCGAAGCCCTGTGATGCCCGCGCTGCATAATACTGGCAGATCATGGAGCAGCCGAAGCCGAGGATGGCCATCAGCACCATCAGGGAGCCCATACGGTAGACATAGGCACTGTCCTGCCTGCCAATCCCGTTGTTGATAATCAGGGCCACAATCGTCGGCAGCAGCAGCTCCAGAATTGCCTCCAGCAGCTTGAAGATCGGCCCGATGATCACTTCTTTCCTGTATGGCTTTAGAAAAACAGCAATTTTGAACACAGTAATCCTCACCTAACCTACGTAGTATGTATTCACTCTTGAAAAAAACAAAAGACCCGTTATGATTATGTCATACCTGCTTACATATTAATAATATTGGTTTCGTATCTTTGCCATATGATCTTCATATGGATATGATTGAAGACGCGGGACGGGAGGCTGTAATAACTTGGATATCCGACAATTGAAATATTTCCTTGCGATTGCCGAGGAAGGTCAAATCACCTCAGCTGCCAGGAAACTGCAAATGGCCCAGCCCCCGCTCAGCCAGCAGCTGAAGCTGCTGGAGGAGGAGCTCGGGGTCAAGCTGGTTGAACGCGGTCCGCGCAGCATCCAGTTAACCGATGCAGGAATTATTTTGCGTAACCGGGCACAGCAAATTCTTGAATTAACGGATTCGACCACGAGAGAAATCAATGATTTTGCCAAAGGACTGAAGGGCAGCCTCTCGATCGGCACCGTCTCCTCTTCCGGAGCCACCCTGCTGCATGACCGGCTGGGCGAATTCCACAAGAACTATCTGGGGGTTACTTTTGAAATCCATGAAGGCAATACGTTTATGATCATCGATCTGCTGAACAAAGGCATCGTCGAAATCGGCATTATCCGCACTCCTTTTAATACCAGCAATCTGGAATGTCTGTATCTCAATTCGGAGCCGATGATTGCCGTTATGACCTCTTATTATGATTGGAATTCCGGCGAGGCGGCTATTTCACTCGGGGAGCTTCAGCATAAGCCGCTTATCATTTACCGCCGCTTTGAGCAGCTTATTCGTGAGACCTGCCTGGAGCATGGCTTCGAACCCCAAATTTTCTGCATGAACGATGATGCGCGGACGACCCTGCTCTGGGCCAACGCCGGTCTTGGCATCGGGATAATTCCCAAATCTGCTTTTGAGCTGGCGAATCACGGGAACCTGATCTATAAGGAGATCCGGTGCGAAGCGTTGCATACCCGTGTAGCCGCCGTCTGGATCAAGGACAAGTATTTGTCGTCGCTAGCTACCAAGTTTATCGAGACTTTCCAGGTACGCTAAACGCCAAACGCTGAACCCTGAACAAGAACATACCATTCCGGCTCCCGGCAGCAGTGCAGTTATCCGGCCCGGACATTCTGAAGGATGTCCAATCTCTGCTTCCTTCACCCTGTCCTTCAGGCCGCCTCTAACCCTGCCATCACGCTAGAAGAACCCAAGATTCTGACGTTTCAACACCGCATGGACTAAATGTTGTACATCTTACAACTTGATTACCTGGATACCTGGGTGTTCAGACAGATTGTTGTATGCAATACAAGATTTGTCCCGCTAATCGGCCCGGAGGAGTAAAAATGCTGCCTTTATACAACAATCTTGAAATATAGCCGGGATTATAGTGAAATTGTTGTATTTTGGGCAGGATTTTATATAAACTCTACCCTTCAACAAAAAAATACCCCGCACTGGTCTGCACCAGTAGCGGGGTATTCTTGTATCGCAGGTCCTCTGGCCGGTGCGAACGCCGGTTTAGACCATGATTTTGCAAATATCGTTCGTGAACTGCACCGGATCGTTAACCTGCAGACCTTCAATCAAGAGCGCCTGGTTATACAAGAGGTTAGTGTAAAGACCCAGCTTCTCCTTGTCCCCTTCAGCAGCAGCCTTCAGCGATTTGAAGACATCATGGTGAATGTTGATTTCCAGCACCTTGTCAGCTTGTACATCCTGGCCGCCGTTAGGCATAGCCTTTAGGATTTTCTCCATCTCGATGGTCAGCTCGCCTTCAGTAGACAGGCAGACCGGATGGGATTTCAGCCGCTTCGAGGCTTTGACTGCCTTTACTTTGCCGGACAGGATGCCCTGCATCGCTTCGAACAATCCCTTGTTCTCATTCTCTTCCGCTTCAGAAGGCTTATCCTCAGCACTTTCTTCAATCCCTAAGTCACCGCTGGAGACGTTCTTGAATTCCTTCTCTTTGTAGGACATGATCATCTTGATTGCGAATTCATCGATATCGTCGGTGAAGTAGAGGATTTCGTACCCCTTGTCCAGCACCATTTCTGTCTGCGGCAGCTTCTCGATGCGTTCCACCGATTCACCGGAGGCATAGTAGATATACTTCTGGTCTTCCGGCATTCTTTCCACATATTCAGCCAGTGTAACCAGCTTCTTCTCCTTGGAGGAGTGGAACATCAGGAGGTCCTGCAGCGTTTCTTTTTCCATGCCATAGTCATTGTAGACCCCGAACTTCAGCTGTCTGCCAAAAGATTTATAGAACGTCTCATACTTCTCACGCTCATCCTTCAGCAGGCTCAGGAGCTGGCTCTTGATCTTGCTCTTGATGTTCTTCGCAATCAGCGTCAGCTGGCGGTCATGCTGCAGCAGCTCACGGGAGATGTTCAGCGACAGATCCTCGGAATCCACCATCCCTTTGACGAAGCTGAAGTAATCCGGCAGCAGATCCCCGCATTTGTTCATAATCAGTACGCCGTTGGAGTAGAGCTCCAGGCCTTTTTCATATTCCTTGGTGTAGTAATCGAATGGCGTATTCTCCGGAATGAACAGGATTGCGTTATAGACCACAGCGCCGTCGGCACTGATATGGATATGCTTCAGCGGCTTGTCGAAGCCGTAGCGTTTCTCCGCATAGAAGTTGTTGTAGTCTTCTTCCGTCAGCTCGTTTTTGTTCTTGCGCCAGATCGGCACCATGCTGTTCACCGTCTGCTCTTCCGTTACATCGACGAACTCATTCTCAGCGCCTTCTTTGGGCTGTCTGCCGGTAATGTCCATCTTGATCGGGAAGCGGATGAAGTCCGAATATTTCTTGATGATCGACTTCAGGCGGTACTCTTCCAGGAACTCATCGTAGTTATCGTCTTCGGTGTTCTCTTTGATCTTCAGCGTGATTTCGGTTCCGACAGCATCCTTCTCACAAGGCTCAATCGTGTAACCGTCCGCACCCTGGGATTCCCATTTGAACGCCTGGTCGCTGCCCAGCGCTTTACTGATCACTGTAACATCGTCAGCCACCATGAACGCGGAATAGAAACCTACCCCGAATTGTCCGATGATGTTGTGTCCGTCCTTGGCTTCATTATCCTTCTTAAAAGCAAACGAGCCGCTGTTCGCGATAATCCCCAGATTGTTCTCCAGCTCTTCCTGCGTCATCCCGATTCCGGTATCGGAAATGGTTAACGTACGGCTTGCCTTATCGGCGGTCACTTTAATGTAGTAATCCTCTTTATTGAACACCAGGCCTTCATCGGCCAGTGCCTTGTAATAGATTTTGTCGATGGCATCGCTTGCATTGGAGATCAGTTCCCGCAGAAAAATCTCCCGCTGCGTATAAATGGAGTTAATCATCATTTCCAGCAGTCTTTTGGATTCGGCTTTAAACTCTTTTTTGGCCATGAATAAATAAATCTCCTTTCAAAAATAACCTTCGGATTGCGGATCATCGTTTAGCACTCCACTCACCTGAGTGCTAACACTACCTTTTATATAACATATTCTCGTTTTTGATGTCAATATCTTGCTGCATATAGAGCTCCGCTCAAAAAAGAAATGAATTCTATTTTAGTCCATGTTAGCATTCGGAATGTACTCATTACAGCGAAAGAAAGGACAATGAAACGATGAAAATCCAGCTCGAAACGCTTCCAGCAACACGTATTGCTTATATGCGCCAGACAGGCCCCTATGGTCCCGGTAACAGTAAGGCTATGGAGGCCTTAAAGGAGTGGGCACGTGCACACCAGCTGCTTACCGGATCAGCCATCCTCTTCGGGATTCCCCAGGACAACCCGGACACCACCCTGCCTGAACACTGCAGATATGATGCCTGTATCAGCGTGCCAGAGAACGCCCCAGCGGATAAGTCTATTCACTACGGTGAAATTCCCGGCGGGACCTATGCGGTTGTTACTATACAACATACCGCTGAGGCTGTTCAAAAAGCATGGACGGAGATCCTCCCCGCCCTCTACAGCAGCGGACATCTGCTCGATTACCAGCGGCCGGTCATGGAGAGATATACAGGTGATATGATCAGCAATCATCTTTGCCAGTTGTGTTTTCCTGTGCACTAAGTTAGAAGCTGAGTTTTCCGCCATGGTAGCAGTAGTAGGATTGTGCGTTAAGAGCTTTTAACCGGTTCAACGACTGCTCTGCACTCTCCAGGTCGATACAATACTGCGGATTCGCAACAGCCAATGCACTCCCCTCATTCACTGCTGCATCCCCGGTTATGACAATGCCCAGTGCCGGAAAATACAAAGAAATATGACCTGACGTATGCCCCGGGGTGGCAAGGACCTGACACTTACCATCCAGAATGCACTCTCCATCCCGGACCGTCTGATTCACCGGAACATGCCGCAAATTCTTCAATAGCTGTACAAACTCTTCACCGGACGCCTGTTCTTCTTCAGGCATCTCCACTAGCAGAGCTTCTGCCTGGATCAGCCGCTCAGATTTCATCAGGCCTAAGATCGATGGGCTCTCCACTTCGCTCGCGATGACCGTAACGGACGGGTATTTCTCCACGAACTCATACAAGGCGCCGATATGGTCATCGTCGTAATGGGTAATAATGATATTCTTCAGATTCAAGGGGTCGTACCCCAGCCTCAGGATCTCCTTCTCTATCAAAGGCATGAAAGCGGGATAACCGGTATCGACCAGGGTTAACTCTTCCCCGGATACAATGAGGCTCGGGTAAATGTAATATGGCTGTCCTTCATACTCAAACTGAATAGGTAGCTCAATGATATTCATATGATCCTCCGCATGTCTATATTAGAACATTGCATACTTCGCTTGCTCAGGCTTCCACCCTCACAGTACAGCGGCTTTAGCCTTCGCATCCTCACGCAGCATCTGGATCAGTGACTGGAGCGGCAGCGACTTCCACTTCTTCGGATGGAGCAGGAGTTGCAGATCGAAATGAATCTCCGGATGGGCAAAAGACAGCTCGGCGAGATTCCCCCGCTCGATCTCCTCCTCAGTCACAATTCTCGGCAGCAGCGCGATGCCCAAGCCGTTCCGCACACAGCGCTTGATCGCTTCCAGATTCGACAGCTCAAAACCGATCCGGAACACAATCCCGTGCTCCCGGAGCAGGTTCTCGAACAGGCTGCGGTAGATACAGCTCTCCTCCGAGACAATCAGCTCACAGTTGTTGAGATCCTGCAGCGTAACCCGCGCCAGGCTTGCCAGCGGATGACTGGCAGGCGCCACGAGAACGAGCGGCTCCTCCCGGATGATTGTACGCTCAAGCAGGGTATCCACTGTGCTGCGGTCCAGGAGGAGGCCAATATCGACCTCGCCGTCCCTGATTTTGGAGACCAGATTGGCCTCCTGCTCCGTTTGCAGATGAATGTTCAGCCCGGGGAACATGGTCCGCAGCTGCTGCAGGAACGGCGGCAAATAAAAGGCGGCAAGTGAATCAATCGTCCCGATCGTCAGTGTGCCGCCAATCTGCTGGGCAATTGTTTCTTTGGAGCGGTCGTACAGATCAAGAATCTCCACGAACAGCTTCAGCAGCTCTTCCCCCGGCGGAGTCAGACGCAAGGCCCGGCCATGCCGCTCTATCAGCGGTACGCCGTATTCCTTCTCGATCTTCTGAATCTGCATCGTTACACTGGACTGGGCATAGCCCAGTTCTTCAGCCGCACGGGTGAAGCTCTGCCGCTTAGCAACCTCGCGGAAGGTCCGCATATAGGTTAAGTCCATATCATCCACCCTAACATCAATATTATTGATAACCTACATCATTTATTATAGCTAACGACGATGCAATAATCCATGGTACAGTAGGATAAAAGGATTTTACAATTTTGGAGGACGATATTCATGTTAACAGAAGAACAGATTTATGGAATCTATGTTCCCGTGGTAACCCCGTTCCATGCCGCCGGCGAGATTGATCTGGAGTCGTATCAGCGGTATGTGAACAACATCATCAAGAACAGTATTCATGGTCTGGTCGTTAATGGAACCACTGGAGAATCGCCGACAGTCAACATACAGGAATTGCAGACACTCGTGGATGCATCACGCGAGCTTTTGAAGTCCAGTCCGATCCCGCTCGTGGTAGGTACGGGTACGAACGATACCGCTTCTACTGTAGCCCGCACAGAGCTTGCCGCGAACTCCGGTGCCGATGCCGCACTGGTTGTTGTCCCTTATTACAGCCGTCCTTCACAGGAAGGCATCATCGCCCATTTCCGCAAAGCGGCTGAGGTCGGTCTCCCGGTCATCGCGTATGATATTCCCGGCCGCGCCGGTGTCGGCATGTCCGTAGACACCGCCCGTACGATCCTTGAGATGAACAACGTTGTCGGGTTAAAAGACTGCTCAGGCTCTCCGGTGCTGGTCTCCGAGCTGTCCCGCCACGGCTCCAAGCCGGTTCTCTGCGGCGATGACTTGAACTTCTTCGATATGCTGGGCTGCGGAGCCGCCGGTGGTATGCTGGCCTCGGCCAATGTATATACTGCCTCCTATCTCAGCATCTACGAACAGTACAGAGCCGGCCAGGTTGACGCCGCACAGGCTGCCTTTGATCAGCTCGTGCCGCTGATGAAGCTGCTGTTCAAGGAATCCAATCCGGCGCCGATCAAATGGCTGCTCAGCGCACGAGGTGAGATCTCCTCCGACACGCTCCGCCTGCCGATGACCTCCATCAGCGCTGCGCTGCGTGAAGAGCTGGGTGCTTATCTCGCCGGGTAACTTCTTCTACTCAGAATGGTAACGATAAAGGTAACATCGGCGAAACCGCCGCTTCTCAGTCAGGGACTGGAAAGCGGCGGTTTTTGCTTGTTCTTCTACCAAGTAATGTTTGACGAGTAAATGATGTTTGACTAGACGCTTCCTTACATTTCTCACAAGCATAAGAGCCCATTGTATGCGATAAACCGAATACATCCGCAAAGGTTCTACCTCAAATCAAATAAAGCAGCCTCCCAAGGGAAGGCTGCAGTTTATCTTACATTATTCATCTCAAAGAGTTATTGAGATCTGCCTGCTTTGGCCGCAGGACGGCTGCTGGGGCGTCCGTTCTGGCTGCTGCCGGGTCTGCTGCCAGATTGGCTGGACCGGTTAAACTGTCCACCACCCGGTTTATTGTTTGAACCGCCCCCTGGACGGGACGCAGATTTTTCGCCCGGCCGGCTGCCGGAGCCTGCTCTGTTGCCGGACTCGCCAGCAGGCCGGCTGCTGCCAGCCCCGCTGCCCGCATAGCTACTGCCTGATGCGCTTTTCGCACCGCTGCCCGCATAGCTACTGCCCGATGCGCTTTTCGCTCCGTTGCCTGCATAGCCACTGCCCGACGCGCTTTTCGCTCCGCCGTTACCGGCGCCTTGCTTGCCTTGCGTGAACCATTCCGATTTCGGCTTGCGTGCCGGATTCGTTTTGGCTTTCTGCGACGGTTTGGCCGGTGCTTTGCCTGGACGGTCTGCCAGCAATGCCAGATTGCTCTTGGACATCGGATAAGCATGATCCTTCACTTCCGGAATCACCTTGCCGATCAGCTTCTGGATATCCTTCAGGTATGGAATTTCCTCAGCTTCGCACAGCGAGATGGCAACTCCGCTCATTCCCGCACGGCCGGTCCGGCCAATACGGTGAACGTAGGTTTCCGGAATATTCGGCAGGTTGAAGTTGATGACATGGGATAGCTCATCAATATCAATCCCGCGGGCGGCGATATCTGTAGCTACCAGCACACGTGTCGCGCCGCTCTTGAAGTTTCTCAGCGCATTCTGGCGGTCATTCTGCGATTTGTTGCCGTGAATAGCCTGGGCGGTAATATTAATTCGGGTCAAATCGCGGGTTACCCGGTCAGCTCCGCGCTTGGTGCGGGTGAAGACGAGCGCTGACACGATCGAAGGATCCTGCAGCAAACGGTTCAGCTGATTCTGCTTATTACCATTCTCCAGCAAATAAATCGATTGCTCAATTCTGTCTACGGTCGAAGATACCGGAGTAATCTCAATTTTCACCGGGTCCACTAGCAATGTCTTCACCAGCTGTGAGATCTCCGCCGGCATCGTTGCCGAGAAGAACAGCGTTTGCTTCTTGGCCGGCATTTTGGCAATAATCCGCTTCACGTCATGAATGAAGCCCATGTCCAGCATGCGGTCCGCTTCATCCAGCACGAGAATCTGCACATGCTGCAGATCCACATGTCTCTGGCTGATCAGATCGATCAATCTGCCCGGTGTAGCAATCAGAATATCTGCACCCTGGCTAAGCGCCCGTTCCTGGGCCTTCTGGGATACCCCTCCGACAATCGCTGTCGAGCGGATCGTTGTGAACTTGCTGTACGCCTGAATATTCTCGGAGATCTGCAGAGCTAGCTCTCTGGTCGGGGTCAGAATCAGGGAACGGATACGTTTCGCTCCGCCGGTTCTGGCCGGCTGCTGGCTGAGCAGCTGAATAATCGGCAATGAAAAAGCTGCGGTTTTTCCGGTACCCGTCTGGGCGCAGCCCAGAATATCTCTGCCGGCCAAGGCCGCAGGGATGGATTCCTCCTGAATTGGAGTCGGGGATGTATAGTTTTCCAGGCTCAGTGCCTTGAGAATCGGGGGAATCAAGTTCAAATCGTTAAATGTCATTTTATCTCCTTAATTTTGAGTACATATATTAGCAAGCCATTAATCACTGTATATATCATCTGCGGCGTCTCCACATAGCGCTCGTCAAAGTCATAACACATAATGATAACACGTTTTGCCATTAAAAAGAAGCGATACTTTCATCTCCCCTCTTCAAAACCAATATACGCCGGACTTTTTTCAGTTGTTCTTTAATGTTTTTCGAAAAAACAAGAAAAAAAGCAGAGGATTTCTCCCCTGCCCGTTACTTTGCAATAATATGATAAGACTAATCTACGATTTCAGCAGTATCGCCGTTATTGGCACCTGCAGCGTTAGCTTCGTCGGTGTCGATATGCATATCAAGCTTGAAATTGTCGGATACGCGCGCAATCACGTTCTCCAGCACAAGGCCGCGTTCGCCGCCAAGGCGTACTTTGAGGAGCTGCTTGTCGGCAATGCCCCAAGCTTCTGCTTCAGAAGTGTGGAAGTGGATGTGACGGGCTGCCACGATGACACCAGTCTCCAGTTCAACTTCACCGGCTGGACCTTTGATAGTGATGCCTGGTGTTCCTTCGATATGACCGGATTCACGGACAGGTGCTTTCACGCCGAGGCTGAATGCGTCTGTGCGGGATACTTCCAGCTGCGTGGCCGGGCGGGCAGGTCCGAGAATTCTTACTTTGTCGAACTTACCTTTGGTACCGATTACTGCCACTTGCTCATTTGCTGCGAATTGTCCTGGTTGTGAAAGAGGTTTGAACTCAGTCAATTGGTAACCTGCTCCAAACAATGCCTCCACGTGCTCCTGCGTAAGGTGAATATGTCGGGCCGACACACCTACGGGTACAGTCTTGCTCATTTTTAAGTCACTCCTTGTATTTTCTCTAGTATCTGTACAAGCCACTGAACATTATACATCTTATTACCCATAAAAAAAAAGACCCTCATCACAATGAGCGCCTTTTTTTGGACATTTTGCGATTCGATATATGGATTGTCATAACTTCGCCATTTTATCATCCTACTGTGGAAGGCGCCGGATTGGAGTCTGCAAAAGAAGGCAGATGATTTCTCAGGAAGGTCATCGCATTCCCGCTCAACCAGCCCTTCACTTCCTCCTCGGGGTAGTACCTCAGCAGCAAGTCGGTAAACTCCGCATATTTCCCCGGATGCTCAAGGCCTTCGACCCACATCTCAATGCCGTCAAAATCTGATCCGAACATGAGCTGCTTCGTGCCTCCCAGCGCGCAGACATGTTCAATATGCCTCCGCACATCATCCACCTTCGCCCCTCCCCCATCACGAACAAACCAGGGGACAAAGGTTAAACCCATCCGCCCGTCCATCGCAATCAGCGCCTGAATCTGCTCGTCACTCAAATTACGGGGATGGCCGCAGATGGCCGAGCTATTGGAATGTGATGCTATGAACGGGCGTATACTGCGTTCCGCCAACTCCCAGAAGCCTGCCGGTGCCAGATGGGACACATCCAACAGCATGCCGCTTCCGTTGCACCACTCGATCAGCTTCCTCCCCTTCTCCGTGAAACCACCATTGCGCGGCTCCAGCACACCGTCCGCAGCCCAGTTGGCGTAATTCCAGGTTACCCCCAGGAAACGCACTCCCAGCTCAAAGCACAGCTGTGCATAGAACAGCTTGCCCTCCAGACCGTCCACGCCTTCCAGAGAGAGCATCCCGAAGGCAGGGGCTGTTAGTATCTGTTCATCTGCCTCTTCCTTCCAGCGGAGCCACTGCAGGCCCCCTAGGCCAGCTACCTTCTGCCGGAATAATTCAATTTGCCCGAGAACATCCTCAAACTTCGCTCTCCCGCGGTCCGCCGACAAATAAACCGCAAAAACCTGAAGTTTGACATTCCCCTCCACCAGCCGCTCTGCCGTCACATCCAGACGATGGTCATTCTTGAAATCTATCTCCGGACTGGCCTGCAGCTTGCTTAAGGCATCGCAGTGGAAATCCGCCACTCTCAGCTTCTTGACACTCACTGTAAAGGTCATCTCCCTTCTCTTGAAGAACAGAAATAACGGTGGAATCTCTTATTTATAGTGTATGCCACAGCATCAGGGAAGAGACGGGACAGTAAATGAACACGGCTACGCAGTCCTATATGAGACGTGGTGTTTCAGTGATAAATAGAAGGAGAGGTTATCATGCGAAGCATATACATTCTAATATATCAAAATAACCCCACAAAGCGGGGCAACCCAAAAAATACAAAAACCTGTTTACAGTGTAAACAGGCTCAATCTAAAAAGGTCATATAATTATCTGGGTTCAACAATAAGTTTGATCGCCGTCCGGTCTTCCCCATCAATCACTATATCCGTAAAAGCCGGGATACAGATCAAGTCGACTCCGCTAGGTGCGACAAATCCCCGGGCGATGGCAACTGCTTTGACTGCCTGGTTCAGTGCTCCTGCTCCAATAGCTTGTAGCTCGGCCGATCCACGTTCGCGAAGAACACCTGCTAGTGCGCCAGCAACGGAATTTGGATTGGATTTAGCTGATACTTTTAATACATCCATAGTAAGTACCTCCCCTGGGAAAATGATGGTGTTCTTCTTCCACTACAGTAGATGTTATTCGCGAGAGAAGATTTAATTCCTTCTTTTTGCGGACCTCTCCGGAGAAATTAGTTCAAAAGATACTCTTTTTCGATATAATAAATATCACACTTAACCCAAAACAAGCGATTTTTCCCGAAAACCCTGATTTTTGTCAATCCTCTAGCTCATCACCCATTCATCTTCACGCAGCCGGATCTTCTCCAGTCGTGTCGCCTTACCCGTAGCTTCATCAAGTTCTACAAATAAACCGTGCAGCTGCCATTTGCCTTCGTCGACCACAAACCGGGAGGGAAGCTGAGTTGTAAATTTATAGATGATCGCATCCTTTTCCATACCCAGAATTCCTTCTCTTGAACCAACCATGCCCGCATCTGTTAAATAAGCCGTGCCTCCAGGCAGGATCACATCGTCATTGCTCTGTACATGAGTGTGCGTTCCAACAACGATCGAGGCGAGGCCGTCCATGAAATAGCCCATGGCAATTTTTTCGGAGGTAGCTTCAGCATGGAAATCAACCAGAATACATTTATACTCTCTGCGCAGCTCTTCCACAATCTCCTCGCCAATGCGGAAGGGATCATCAATCGCCGGTAGGAAGGTGCGGCCCTGCAGGTTCACAATTGCCAGCTGTTTGCCGTTGCCTTTAACGACTGTGTACCCTCTGCCCGGAGTCCCCGGCGGAAAATTAGCCGGACGGATGATCCGCGGCTCGTCATCAATGAACTCAAAGATATCCTTGTTGTCCCAGGTGTGATTGCCCATCGTAATCCCGTGCACACCCCAGTTGAAAAATTCATTGGCTATAGCCGCTGTGATCCCTCTTCCGGCTGCTGCATTCTCACCATTGGCAATAATAATATGCGGCTGATATTTACTTTTCAGAGATGGCAGCATTTCTCGCAATGCCTTTCTGCCCGTATTGCCAACGATGTCACCGATAAATAAAACTTTAATGATTTTCTCCTCCTAAAAGTTTTGTATGAAAGAAAAAAGGCCCCGCAGGGGGGCCGATTTCCTTGCTTATTTAGCGTATTCTACAGCGCGTGTCTCACGAATAACGGTAACCTTGATATGACCCGGATAATCCAGCTCACTCTCAATCATCTTCGTAATGTCACGGGCCAGACGGAAAGCTTCAGCATCATCAATTTTCTCAGGCTGTACCATTACACGGACCTCGCGGCCTGCTTGGATAGCATAGGATTTCTCAACGCCCTCGAAGGACTCGGAGATCTCCTCCAGCTTCTCCAGACGTTTGATGTACGTTTCCAGGGTTTCGCGGCGTGCGCCGGGACGTGCAGCTGACAATGCATCAGCAGCTCCGACCAGCATAGCAATCACCGAGGTAGCTTCGCAATCTCCGTGATGGGATGCGATACTGTTGATAACCACCGGATGTTCTTTGTACTTCTTCGCCAGTTCGACGCCGATTTCAACATGCGAGCCTTCTACTTCATGATCAAGCGCTTTGCCGATATCATGCAGCAGTCCGGCACGTTTTGCAAGCACGATGTCTTCCCCAAGCTCACCGGCCATAAGTCCAGTCAAATAAGCAACCTCCATGGAGTGCTTAAGTACGTTTTGACCGTAGCTCGTACGGAATTTCAGACGGCCCAGAATTTTGATCAGATCCGGATGCAGACCATGAACGCCAACCTCGAAGGTAGCTTGTTCACCGTATTCACGAATCCGCTCATCCACTTCTTTACGGGATTTCTCCACCATTTCTTCAATCCGTGCCGGATGGATACGTCCATCAGCTACCAGTTTCTCAAGTGCTGTACGGGCCACCTCGCGGCGGATCGGATCAAATCCTGACAGTATAACCGCTTCCGGCGTATCATCAATAATAAGATCAATCCCCGTAAGAGTTTCCAGGGCGCGGATGTTACGGCCTTCGCGGCCAATAATCCGGCCTTTCATCTCTTCATTCGGCAATGTAACAACAGAAACCGTGGTTTCTGCCACATGATCAGCTGCACAGCGTTGAATAGCCAGTGTAATAATCTCGCGGGCTTTCTTGTCCGCTTCTTCCTTGGCCTGCTGTTCTATTTCCTTAATCATCTGAGCAGTTTCGTGGCGAACTTCCTGTTCTACATTGCTGAGAATGATACTTCTGGCATCATCGATGCTCAGATTGGAGATACGTTCCAGCTCAGTAACCTGATTCTTGTAAATAACATCAATCTGCTGTTGGGTTTCATCAATTCGTTTCTCTTTGTTAGCTACTTGTTCTTCTTTTCGTTCAAGCGATTCCATTTTTTTATCCAGCGATTCTTCCTTTTGCAGCAAACGTCTCTCTTGCCGTTGGATTTCATTCCGACGTTCACGAGTTTCTTTCTCAGCTTCGGTACGGATTCTATGAACTTCGTCCTTAGCCTCGAGTACCGTTTCCTTCTTCAGCGCCTCCGCCTCTTTCTTCGCGTTCTCCACGATGACTACGGCTTCTTTCTCTGCGCTTGAAATCTTAGCTTCTGCAAGGGATTTACGAATAAAATAACCGAATCCAAAGAATGCTGCAGCTACAACGAGAACGATAATGACCCAGATCACTGTTTCCATCTGTTCACCTCCTCGTTGATATCCTCCAAGGCTTACCCTTGGGTATTTGTGCAGTTGTTAAACTATCCGTTCATCACCATACAAAAAACCGGTAATACACCGATTGCCATACTGCACATGCTGCACATGCACACTGCCCGCCTTATCCGGCGATTACATTTCATATGAGTTGTACGCGAACCGGAACATAAGAGTCTGCTTTTTGGGAAGGAAAAAGGATTCTTAGTTTATGCCGATTCATGTTATATTTTATTATTTATAAAAAGACATTGTCAAGAGAGTCGATAAACGCATTAAAGTCAAGAGAATCAATCCAGATCGAAAATCTCCTCTTCTTCCCCCGCAGAATCCTCTTCCGCACGTAGAATCTGGATCACCTGGCGTACCATTTCACCGGAGAAACCTCTGCGCATCAGAAAGGCGCCCGTCTTGCGCCGCTTCTCATTTATATCTCCGCGGAGCAAATTCCATTTCTTCCGCCCAGTCTGCAGTGCGCCCTCCATTTCCTGCTCAGGGGTGATCTGATCGAGTGCTTCAGAGATCAGCGATTTATCAATCCCCTTCTCGCGGAGCTCCTGGCGGATCCACATTTTGCCCTTGCGCTGGTTCGTTATGCGCTGTTCCGCCCACTGCTTGGCATACAGGGGGTCATCCAGAAGCCGCTCCTCCTGCAGCCGCAGCAGAACTTCGGCAATAACAGTCTCCCCTATTTCCTTCTCCCGTAAACGGCGGGCCATTTCCTGTGCCGTTCTGGGCTTACGTTCCAGATATCTCAGACCTTCTACGTAGGCCCGCTGGCGTTCATCTGCAGCAACAATTTCCTCCAGATCCGCCTTCACAAACGAGCTTCCGGAAATCATCCGGTATTTAATCATGACATCTTCATGAACAGTCATGTTATAGGCACCGAAATGAATCAAATAACGGTAGTTCGACTTCTTCAGCCGCTCTACGCGCGTGATTATGAGCTCTTCATCTTCGGGAAAATCGGCCAGAATCTGTACATCCTGTTCATCCGGCTCAGAATCCAATTGTATCACCATAATTGTCATTCACCTCGTTAACATAGACATAATGCCGTTTAATTTACGAAAAAGCACCCTGCTCATTCATCACAGGGCGCCTTATATCTTATCTTCATTATTAAAATTAAATTGCTAAGGACCTGCAACTTACCTTATTCAATCTCAAGCAGCAATTTCTCTTCTTCCTCTTGTTCTGCAACCACATCAGCTTCTGTTGGTGCAGCTACCAGAGTAGATAAGTTACTTGCTTCGCGGATCTTATTCTCGATCAACAGGGCAATATCCTGATGTTCTTTCAGGAACTGCTTGGAGTTCTCACGACCTTGGCCAAGACGCTCACCTTCATAAGAATACCAGGCACCGCTCTTGTTAACGATATCCATCTCAGTACCGATATCCACAAGGCTTCCCTCTCTGGAAATCCCTTCGCCGTACATGATATCCACATCCGCTTGCTTAAACGGAGGCGCCACCTTGTTCTTCACGACTTTGATCTTGGTGCGGTTACCCACAACATCGTTCCCCATCTTAATGCTCTCTACCCGGCGTACGTCGAGACGAACGGAGGAGTAGAATTTCAGAGCGCGTCCACCCGGAGTGGTCTCAGGGTTACCGAACATAACTCCGATCTTCTCACGAAGCTGGTTAATGAAGATGGCAATCGTGTTGGATTTGTTAATGGCACCCGAAAGCTTACGCAAGGCCTGGGACATCAGACGTGCCTGCAAACCTACATGGGAATCTCCCATGTCGCCTTCGATTTCGGCCTTCGGTACCAATGCGGCAACGGAGTCCACAACGATGATGTCTACAGCCCCACTGCGAACGAGTGCTTCAGCAATTTCCAGTGCCTGTTCGCCCGTATCCGGCTGGGATAGCAGCAATTCATCAATGTTAACGCCAAGCGCATTCGCATACTTAGGGTCAAGGGCATGCTCCGCATCGATGAAAGCAGCTTGTCCGCCAAGCTTTTGTACTTCTGCGATAGCATGAAGTGCAACGGTCGTCTTACCGGATGATTCCGGTCCGTATACTTCAATAATGCGTCCTTTGGGAAGTCCGCCAATACCTAGTGCAATATCAAGTGCCAAAGATCCGCTAGGTACTACTTCCACTTTCATGTGAGTGGATTCTCCCAGTTTCATGATCGAACCTTTACCGAATTGTTTTTCTATTTGACGAAGCGCCATATCAAGCGCTGCACGACGATCTGACAATCAGACCACTTCCTTCACTGTTTATAGTATTATAATAACGTGTTTTGGAGGTCTTGCCAAGCTTTTTTTCGAACATACATTCGTTTTTTTTGTCTCCCGGGTTAATACTCCCTTTTATTGTAAGCCTCCTTCCGGATGATAGACACACAAGCTTAATCCTCAAAAGGTCTCACGCGGTGGATCATAGAGGTCACGCCAGCGGGGAATATAAACAAAGAACCGCAGCAGAGAATTTCTATGCCACGGTTCTTCCGTATGAACAAATTATATACCGGCCCGGTTGATTATTGCAAGGCCGATCCTTCAAGCGGGGTTGCCACTTTGCGTTCCTCCAGCCGGCGCCAGAGGCGGTACAGCAAAGCCTTGACTGTACGCAGGCGGATGTTCTCACGGGTTCCCTTGAGATTCAGCTCGTATACTTCCGTCTTCCGGCCGCGTTCGGCCAGTCCGACGAACACAAGCCCCACAGGCTTCCGTTCGGAATAGCCCGGCCCGGCTACACCGGTAACAGACAAGCCAAAGTCACAATCCCCGATCATCCGCACCTGCTCTGCCAGCACTTCGGCTACCTCACGGCTGACCGCTCCGGGTGCATCAGGACCCTCCAGCATAGCTGAAGGCACATTCAGCAGCTTCTTCTTCAAATCGTTCGAATAACAGACGATTCCCCCGGCGAACATGGATGCACTGCCCGGGATGTTCGTAATGCTCTCCATAAGCAGTCCGCCCGTGCAGCTCTCAGCAGCACTAAGCGTCAGGCCTGCATCCGCCATCCAGTCGACAATCAGCTGTTCCAGCGGCACATCAATATTGGCATACAGATTCTCTGGCAGAATTTCGGCAATCTTCTTCTCCAGCACATCAAGCTTAACCATAGCCTCACGCTCGGACGGGGCTTTGGTGGAAATACGCACTGTCACCTCGCCTTCCTTGGCGTAAGGAGCAATCGTAGGATCGCTCTGGCCGCGGATCAGGTCAATCAGCTTGTCCTCCAGCAGCGATTCGCCAATGCCTGCAAACTTAAGCATCTTGGAGTAGATCGGCATTTCGCTGGTCAGTGCATGCTGCTGCAGCCAAGGCTTGGCTTTATCTGTGAACATCGGCTTCATCTCCCGGGGAGGACCCGGCAGCACGATGTAATACTTGTTATCTTCTGCAAAAGCAATACCTACCGCAAGGCCGATTTCATTAGACAACGGTGTCGTCCCTTCAATCACCAGCGCCTGCTTGCGGTTATTCTCAGTCATGATAATCTTGCGGTCATCGAAGAAGCGCTGCACATGATCCATAGCAAGCTGGTCGATATGAAGCGTACGGCCAAGCGCCGCAGCCAGTGCATCTTTGGTCAGATCATCTTCTGTCGGTCCGATTCCACCGGTGAACAATATAATATCCGCACGGTTCTGTGCAATCTCAATCGCTTCCAGAAGACGGTTCTTGTTGTCACCGACTACGGTCTGAAAATATACATCAATCCCTAACGCAGCCAGCTCTATTGAAAGAAACTGGGCATTGCTGTTTACAATCTGTCCAAGCAAAAGTTCTGTTCCAACGGCAATAATTTCCGCTTTCATAGCTGGCGTTCTCCTCCTGATTGTAGAAATCATGCAAAAATCAAGCAGCTCGGCAAACTTCAGGCATTATGTAGCTGCAGCAAGTCCTTGTTCTTCACAAAATAATCAATCCCCGAATAGATGGTGATAATCGCTGCAGCCCAAATTGCAATATCATCCACCGGGATGCTGACGAACTGGAACGGGAAATTGTTGAGCAGAAGCAGCGATATTGCGACAATCTGAGTGACAGTCTTTATCTTGCCCCATTTGCTAGCGGCCACTACTTTGCCTTCAAGCAGTGCCACCTGGCGCAGGCCGGTCACGGCAAATTCGCGGCTGATGATGACAATGGCAATCCAGGAATCGCATCTTCCCAGCTCAACCAGTGAGATCAATACTGCAGAGACCAGCAGCTTGTCTGCAAGCGGGTCCAGCAGTTTGCCGAGATTGGTGACCATGTTATACTTTCTGGCTATGTACCCGTCTATTCCATCTGTACTGGCGGCAAGCAGGAAAATAACAGCTGCAATCAAATGATTAATTGAAAGCTGAAATGAGCCCCAATGTATCGGTTCCGGATAGAAGCTGAAATCCACCAGCAGAAAAAACATCATAATCGGGATAAGACAAATACGTGCAAGCGTGATGCGGTTGGGCAAATTCACTGAAGTTCCTCCCCTGATCCATACGAATCCGATATTCCACAATTTCCTTCAAAACTGCTTTAGCTAGTATATTATAGCCATAAATAAGTGTCAAAAAAACATAAAACACCCCGCAAAGTAAGATGCGTATACACTGCGGGGTACGTAAGCTTACTTTAAATTGTTAAACTGCAGATCGAGCGGCAAATCAGCTTTGCGCAGGAGCTGGATAATTTGCTGGAGATCATCGCGGCTTTTGCCGGTAACACGGATCTGATCACCCTGAATGGTGCTCTTCACCTTCAGCTTGGAGTCGCGGATCAAGATGTTAATCTTCTTCGCGTTCTCCTGATCAATTCCCTGCTTCAGGCCCAGACGCTGGCGTACAGTGCCCAGTGAGGCGGGTTCTACTTTGCCGAAATCCATATTTTTCAATGTAATTCCGCGCTTAACCATTTTCGACTGCAGGATATCGATAACCGCATTAAGCTTGTATTCATCCTCTGAAGCAATGATCAACGCATCTTTTTCCAGCTTTAGACTGCTTTTGCTGTTCTTGAAATCGAAGCGGTTATCAATTTCCTTCTCCGTCTGGTGAACCGCATTGGTCAATTCCTGCATATCCATTTTGGATACAATGTCGAATGAACTTTCCGAACTCATGATTCCACGTCCTTTGCTTACATTTAGTCTGTTCCTATTATATGAGAAAGGGACTCTTAAGTCTAATACTGGAAAGAAAAGCAGCGCCGGCATTACAAAATAACCCCACAATGTGGGGCCTTGGCTTCCAGAGATAGAACATATAAGAGACAGAGCGTATAACTATGTATTAAGGATTACATAATAAAAAACACGTCTCCCGAAGCAAACTCCGGGAGACGCTCAATCCAGGCATTATCTGCTACGTGCAGGAGCCCGGAACATATCCAGAATCCCGAGCACAATATGTGCCAGTCCGAAGCCCAGAATACCATAGCCCCAGGCACTCGGTGTCAGATAATATCCGAGGAGACTGACAATAATGCCAAGCCCTGTTACGATCCAGCTGACGGTCATGAGAGAATACACCTCACTTTGGAGTATGAACTGTAAATCATTCCTAGGTTCTCCAATCCGCCGAAACCTATACATTGGATTTGCTATTCGGTAGTGGTACTCTCACCGTCAGCAGTCGCATTATCTGCACCATCACTGCCGGAGACAGAAGTTCCGTCATCCAGCTCCAGTAGCAGCCGGGACGATGTTTTGCCATCGGTAATAACTTGTCCGTTCACTGAAATTGTGGTGGCCGGGGAATATCCGGATTTGATGTACATTCCTGCACTTCCGAGTGTAAAGCTCATATTATCGCCAGCCTTAGTGTTCCCGAAGCTTAGCTTCTCCCCCTTGGAGTTCTCGCCCTGGTAGACTTCAAGCCAGCTGACTCCCGTTGCGGCAATCTCTACCTGAACCGAGCTTCCCGCAGGTGCCGTAACCTTATAGATTGTCGTTTTGCCCGACTTGCGGTCCTCTGTAACCGTTATGGACTGCGTGGATGGAGTCGGGGATGGCACCGGAGTTGCAGTAGGTGCAACAGTCGCAGTTGCTCCAGTATCCGTAGTAGCTGTAGCTGCTGCACCGCCGCCGGCCGCTGTGGCCGAAGGCTGAACCTTCGCCGGGTCTTGCGTAGCGGTAGTCAAACTCCCCGAATCCGTTTTGTCCGCATCTTCTTTATTCATCGTTGAAGATGCATACAGATAAATGACCACTAGGATTAAGACTGGAAAGGTCCACATCAGCAAGGTAGGCAGCCACTTGGCATTCCGTTCCGTTTCAGGCTTGCGGCTCCGCTTCTGGATCACTGTCTCCATGGTGGTATCAACCGGAGCCGCAGGCACATTGCCGTGCTCCTCCATCAGTTCATCCGGGTTTACCCCGACTGCTTCAGCATAGGTTTTGATAAAGGCCCGGACATAGAAACTTCCCGGAAGCACTTTATAATCACCAGCTTCGATGGCTTCCAAATATTTTTTGCGGATCTTTGTTACTTCCTGGACATCATCAAGACTCATCCCTTTTTGCAGACGCGCCTCCTTCAAATGCCGGCCCAGTTCCGACATACCATCACCCCCTAAAAATATAGTATATATTAAAGATCATCACTGTAGCTTGTCGTAAACGACTCGTACAATATCTCTTCGTTCGGCATATTGCGCAGCTCGATAATGATATCGAAATCATCAAAGGTGTACTCGGATTCCCGCACAAAAATATCCGGATGTTCAATCACCTTGGTGCTCGGCATACTCATAACATTCTGCAGCAGGTTATAATGCTTCTCATTCGAACGTATGGTGCTGACAATTCCGTCAATGATGAACACATTATTCGGGTTCAGCTCATCATCCGCCAATTGGCTCCGTACCGTCTGCCGCAGCAGCGTGGACGAGACAAAGGTCCAGCGCTTCATGGCACATACACTTCCGGCAATAATAGATTCCGTCTTCCCTACACGCGGCATGCCTCGTAGACCTATAACCTGATTCCCTTCCCGCTTAAACAATTCCCCGAGGAAATCCACCAGCAGTCCGAGCTCATCTCGGGTGAAGCGGAAGGTCTTACGGTCATCCGAATCGCGGTCAATATATCGTCCATGACGGACGGCAAGCTTATCCACAAGGCGCGGAGAACGCAGTGCCGTAACCGTTATATTATCAACTTTTTTGAGCATCTCGCCCATCAGCATAATCTTCTCATCGTCACTTGTTTCCAGCAGCATCCCGCGGGTTTTGCCTTCAACACCGTTAATCGTCAGGATATTGACTTCCAGCATTCCCAGCATTGAAGCGATATCTCCAAGGAGACCGGGTCTGTTCTTATGTATCTTGTACTCCATATACCATTGTTTATATTCCACTTTTGCGCACCTCATAGATTCCTTTTCCCTGCATGTCACTTTCGCTACACGGGTCATGTTAATGATATATAAAAAAATTTTGAAAGGCAAGGACACTGTTGTAATAATTGCAGAAAAGCTCCCGCAAGGGGAGCTTCTTCCGCGTGCTTATGCGTTTTTCTTTGCCAGTTTGACCATGAGTCCAGCAATGGTATGCTTCTCATCATCCGTTCCGACATCCCAGAGCTCTTTGATGGCCCGGTTGGAATAGTTGCCCGGATCGACCTTCTTATCGAGGAATTCCCCGATTTCAAAAGCCAGCTTGGTGATGGTCTCGTCGCTCATCCCCATTTTTTCAGCCTGAATGACCCGGTCTCCCAAAAAGCTTTTCCAGGTATCAAAGTTCTTCACTACGGAATCTGTTGACATCTTAAATCCTCCTCAAGTTGTAATGATATTGAGATTTAAAAGCAACAGTTATAATATGTCTCAAGCCGGAAGTTCTTATGCTGGAGCATTTCTCCAGAACTCATGCTGCCTGGCCTTAAGTAATCCAGCCGCCGTTCGGACTGATGATCTGGCCGGTAATATAGCCCGATTCAGGCAGCGCAAGAAAATAAACCAGCGATGAAATATCTTCAGGAGATGCAAGCCTCCCCGCAGGGATCTCATCCTCCAGCATCTTTACCTCATCCGCCTGCAGATTGGCTAGCATGGCCGTGTGGACCGCTCCCGGTGCAACAGCATTCACTGTGACCTTGGAAGGTGCCAGCTCCTTCGCCAGCGCCTTGGTAAAGGCATTTACTCCGCCCTTGCTGGCCGAATACGCCACTTCACAGGAGGCGCCCGAAATCCCCCATACGGAAGATACATTAATAATCCGCCCGTAACGCTGGGAGACCATATAAGGCATAAAAATCTGGCTACACAAAAAGGTGCCCTTCAGATTCACCGCCATAATATCGTCCCACTCTTCCTCCGTTACATCGGCCAGCATGCCATAATGCGCCTTCCCGGCATTGTTGACAAGGATATCCGGCATCATGCCGCTGGCCTCAAGCCGCTCGGCCATACGCACAAGCTGGCTGCGGTCCTTCATGTCCGCAGCCACAGTCATCACCTTTGCCCCCAGCGCCATGCACCGCCGGGCAACATCATTCGCCGCTTCATGCGAATTCATATAATGAATCACAATGTTCATGCCTACCGAAGCAAATCGCTCGGCGATGGCTCCGCCGATTCCCCCGCTGCCTCCGGTAATAAGCACTGTCATTTCTCCAATCGCTTTGCTGTCCTCTCCCGGTAATGCCATTAAGGACTCACCACAAGCGATACGGCCAACTGCTCCCAGTCCACATGATTACGCAGCCGGTCATTCACTTCCTCCAGTGTGATCGATTCATAAAGGGGAAGCACTTCGAACAGATCTCCGCCGCGGAACTGGTAGCGGGTGAACTCATGGGCAATGCTCTCCGGCGAATTCAGCATACGCAGATAGCCGCCGATTTTCTTTTTGCGGGCACGCTCGAAATCCTTCTCGGCGAAGCCCGTCTCCTGGATATGTCCAATCTCTTCTTTGATCCGGTCAAGCAGCAGGCCCGGATCTTTGGTATCGCCACCGATTGCCGAGAACGCATACTGCGGGGAGCTGTTGAATTCATGGCCGAAGCTGTCCGAGATCAACTCCTCATCATAGAGCTTCTGATACAGCGCCGTACTGCTGCCGAGCAGCAGATCCAGCATCAGTCTGGTGGTCAGATCACGGCGAACTGCCGCCTCACCTGTGAGGCCATCTACCTTTTCCTTGAACCCGAACATCATTTTGGGAATGGAGACCGCGAGGCGGCTCTCCACATGCTTCGATGCCACCTCATGCGGCTCCTGCTCGAAGATACGGGTGATTTCACCCTGCTTCTCATAGTTTTTACCCTTTTGATTGTTGCGGATCAGTTCAATTACCTGCTCAGGATCGACACCGCCGACAATGAACAGCAGCATGTTACTGGGATGGTAGAAGGAGTTGTAACAGGTATACAACGTTTCTTTGGTAATGGTAGCGATCGACTCAATGGTTCCGGCAATGTCAATATGAACCGGATGTTTGGCATACATCGCTTCAATGAGCCCGAAATACACACGCCAGTCCGGGTTATCCGCATACATGTTAATCTCCTGGCCGATGATTCCTTTTTCCTTCTCCACATTCTCATCCGTGAAATAAGGACGCTGCACAAAATCAACGAGGGTACTGAGATTCTGCTCAATATTCTCCGTCGCTGAGAAAAGGTATACCGTCTGGTCAAAGCTGGTGAATGCATTCGCAGAAGCGCCGTTTGAAGCAAAGGTGGCAAAGATATCGCCTTCCGGCTCTTCGAACATTTTGTGCTCCAGGAAGTGAGCGATACCGTCAGGCACTGTGGTTTCTTCTCCGCCAGCTACCTTAAAGTGATTGTCTACCGAACCATATTTGGTCGCAAAGGTAGCGTAGGTTTTGAGAAAAGACGGCTTCGGCAGCACATACACCTGCAGACCGTTATCCATAACCTCATGATAGAGTGTTTCTTGAAGCCTTTCGTAATGAAGCTTTTCCACCGCTATTCCTCCTTCCCTGTCAGGAAATAAATCGTATCAAGCTGGAAGGTGTCTGCCGCTGCCTTCACTTCTTCCGCCCCGATGTGGTCAACCTGGTCCATCAGTTCCTGTGCAGAACGGTCTTTGCCTGATAACTGGCGGTTGAAATCAAACGAAATCATCTCAAATGCTGAATCTTGAATTTCGGACAAAAGGTTGCGGATCATCGCTTTGGTCTGGCTCAGCTCCAGATCACTGATATTCCCGGCCTTCAGCTCATCCAGCTGCTTGCGGATAATATCAACGGCCTTACCGTAATTCTGGGTTTCGATTCCCGATTGAATCGTCCCGATGCCCTTATGCCCGTCGTAGCGTGAGGAAGCATAATAGGCCAGGCTCTCTTTCTCGCGCACGTTGACGAACAGCTTCGAATGCGGATATCCGCCCAGAATGCCGTTGTACATGAGCGCAGAAGCGTATCTGTCATCCTTGTACGTGATTGAGGTGCGCAGACCCATATTCAGCTTGCCTTGATTGACATCCAGCTCCTCCTCCACCGTCCGCACTTCCGTAACCGTTACCGGGGTGAAGTCTGAGGTGTACGGCGCAGATTCGGAATGATGGGCACGTCCGAAATTGGCAATGATCAGCTTCTCTACTTCTTCCGGTGTAGTATCACCTACCACGTACAGATCAAGGGTCGCTCCATTCAGCCAGGAATTATAGGACTGGTACAGCGATTCAGGGGTGATGGTATCCAGATCGGCTCTTTGTCCGAGCGGATGCAGACGGTAGGGTTCAAGGCGGCACATTTCCTCAATGCAGCGTTCTGCCGCGTAACGGATTTTATCGTTCACAATCGCTTCCAGCTTCTTGCGGACGGTCTCGCGTTCAGTCGCCACATAAGATGCGCGGAAGCTTCCATCCTCTAGCAAAGGCCGGGTCAATACTTCTCCGAGAAAAGCAAAAGATTCTCCAAGCAGGCTCTCCTTGCTCTGAACGAAGGAGTCATTGATCGTGTCCATCCGGAATTGCACAATCTGATAATCGCCGCGTTTATAAATATCGAAGCCGAAACCGGCACCATAAAGCTCTTCAAGGCGTTCGCGGAACTGTGTGGTTTCAGGGTAGGAGGCTGTGCCCCGGCGGAGCACAAAAGGAACCAGCGCTGTAGAGGTGACGGTACTTTCGTCAAGCGGAACGCCGGCATAAAGTGAGATGGCGAACGTCTTGAACGCCTTGGTAGGCAGAACGTGTATGCGCATGCCTGCGGCACTGCCATGTTGAAATCCATTATTTGTCAAGTCCAAAACTCCTTTGCGGCGAGGGTAGATGCTATACAACAACTTTATGAAGTATTATCCATTCTAAACCATTCCAAAGTAAGGAAGCAACCGGAAGACAGCGTACCGGTTGCTCTCAGAAAAGATTTATACGGACGCTGTCATGCTGCCTTTAATGCCTTGGTGCAAAAACATTCCTACAGCTACATACAGAAAATATGCTCACCGATCGTCTTCACCTGCGGCCGGCTCCAGATCCACTTGGAGGTGGCCGTCTTGGGATTGAAATAATAGATGCAGCCACCGGAGGGGTCCCAGCCATTCAGCGCCTGTTGTACAGCTTTTCGCGCCTGTTCATTAGGCTCCAGATAAATTTGCCCGTCAGCAACAGCCGTGAAGGCCCCCGGTTGAAAAATCACCCCCGAAGGCGTATTGGGAAAGCTTGGTGATTTCACCCGGTTGAGAATGACCGCCGCTACGGCTACCTGTCCTTCAAACGGTTCCCCGCGTGATTCACCGTATACGGCATTAGCCATGATTTTCAGATCATTTTCGGATAGCCCCATCGTATTGCCGGAAGACAGCTCTGCTGTATTCGTTTTTGCTGTATCATTCTTTTTTGCCGCTGTGCCGGATGGTGTATCCTTTGTGGCGGTTGATGTCTTGGAGGCGGTAGGTTTCCAGGCTGTTGTTGCATTGTACAGTTTGAGCTTTGTTTTGGCACCAACGACTCCGTCGGACTTCAAGCCGAATTTCCACTGGAACCAGGTGACGGCATTTTTCGTTTTGGCCCCGAACTGGCTGTCAATAGCACCGGCATAATAGCCCAGATGCTTAAGTCTCCCCTGGAGCTCATACACATCCTGCCCGGAAGATCCAAGCTTCAGCGGCGTTGTTCCAAATGCGGGCAATGCTTCTTCCCCTTCGTCAGGAGTTTCCGTTATAACTGGCGCTGCAGCATACGATTGGGCGTAAGTCACGCCGCGATCTTCAAAGAATACGCCGGCAAACGGTGCGGCGGCCAAGCCAAGGGTTAGTACGGCCAAGATCCACTGCTTATGTTTTGTCATAGGGGTTCGCTCTACCTTTCTCTTGTAAGTTCTGCATGAATGGCTAAAGTTATTATGACGACTGACAAGACATCCTATGCATTACCGTAAGACTGGCAAGACCAAATCCATTGCAACTGAGAACAATTATCAACTATACTTGGGTTATGAACCAGCAGGAGTTGAGAAGAATCATGAATCTGAAGGACCACATTGTAATGTGGAACCACGCTTTAATAGAAGTTATTGATATCCGCAAGACCCTTTCACTTCGGGAGAACCTCCGTTGCTGTACCGCCTTCCAGCCAGTACATATAGTAAATGTAGATTAACCACAAATTTCCTAACTTAAAAAGATGACCCGTATTACTTCTACGGGTCATCTTTTTGGGGTTATGAACTGATTCTGTTATGCTGATACTGTTCGAGTGACATCAGCACCTCACGCGGCTTGCTGCCCTCGTAAGGCCCGATCACGCTTCTAGCCTCCATGGCATCGATTAAGCGTGCAGCACGGGTGTAACCGACCCGCATGCGCCGCTGAAGCAGCGACACCGAGGCTTGCTTGGCTTCAAGCACAATCTGGACAGCTTGTTCATATAATTCATCCTGCGGATCCTGATCTTCCGATAGGGTATCATCCACTTCAGGAACAAGGGATTCATCATAATTTGCTTCACCCTGGCTGCTTACATAATGCACAATCGTTTCGACCTCCTGATCACTCATGAAGGCCCCCTGAACACGGATCGGCTTGGAAGCCCCCATTGGCAGGAACAGCATATCCCCGCGTCCCAGCAGCTTCTCTGCACCCGGCATATCCAGAATGGTCCGTGAATCCACATTCGAGGATACTCCAAATGCAATCCGCGAAGGAATATTCGCCTTAATCAGTCCGGTAATGACGTCCACGGAAGGACGCTGTGTGGCGATGATCAGATGAATTCCCGCCGCCCGCGCCATCTGGGCAAGCCGGCAGATCGCATCCTCGACATCATTCGCCGCCACCATCATCAGATCGGCAAGCTCGTCCACAATTACTACAATGTAGGGCAATATCGCAGCCGGATTATCTTTCATTAATGTATTATAGCCTTCCATATTACGTGTGCCTGACTTGGAGAACAGCTCATAGCGCTTCTCCATCTCCACTACTATCTTCTTCAAAGCAAGACTGGCTCGCTTGGGATCGGTAACCACCGGTGCAAGCAGATGCGGAATGCCGTTATATACATTCAGCTCGACCATCTTGGGGTCAACCATGAGGAACTTCACTTCATTAGGCTTCGCCTTATACAGGATACTGGTGATAATGCCGTTAATGCAGACGGATTTACCGGAACCGGTAGCCCCCGCTACCAGCAGATGGGGCATCTTGGCCAGATTGCCTATAATCGTCTGGCCGGAGATATCCCGCCCGAACGCAATCGACAACCGTGACTCCGCCTCCTGAAAAATCTGCGTTTCCATCACTTCCCGCATGGTTACAATTGAGACCTCGGAGTTCGGTACTTCAATACCGATGGCGGACTTGCCCGGAATCGGCGCCTCCATCCGGATGTCCTTGGCTGCCAGCGCCAGCGCGATATCATCGGTAAGATTGACAATCCGGCTGACCTTGACGCCGATATCCGGCTGAATCTCATACCGGGTAACAGCCGGTCCACGGACCACCTCAAGCACCTTCGCCCTGACACCGAAGCTCTCAAGTGTAGCTTCCAGCTTACGGGCCGTCTGCATGTAGTCATTCTGGTCTCCAGCCTTAGCTCCGTTATTAGGCTTGGCCAAAAGCCGGAAGGATGGAAGCTTGTACGGCTTGGGAGGCGGAGGTGGCGGAATTGCCGGAACCACTTCACCATTCTCTGCCGTTCCCAGCAGCCCTTCCAGTTCTACAGGAAGTCCGTCCTCTGCAGCTTTATCCGCCGCTGCAGGATGTCCGGCAGCAGCAGGGAGAGCTTCATCGCCCACACCTGTAACAGCACCGCCGCGTGCAGCCGGCGAGAACTCGCTCCACTCCTCCCGGTCCTCCGCGTTCAGACCTTCCGAGCGGATGTGCTCGAAGAAGTCGCGGATGATAGGCGTAACCGGCTCCAGATCTTCTTCGGGGAATTCATCCTCGCAGAAATCCTCCGGCGGCATTCCCCTGCCTGCCGCAAGCCCTGATATTATCGGACCGTTCCGCGGTCCTGTCAGGATTACATCCGGCATTTCCCCGTCATCATATTCTTCCGTCCCGGGTTGCTGCTGATTACGGGCAGAGCCGCTGAACCAGCCGGCCACTCTTCCCAGCAGGTTCGGCTGTGCACGTCTAGGCAGCTGATTATTATTCTCTTCTTCATCGTCCTCGTAGTAGTCATCATCATCTGCCGGCTGTGGTGCAGCAGGTGTGCTGTTTCTTGCAGCCCTGGGCACTACCGGAACCGCTGCAGGGCGGTTGGCTGATCTGAGCTTAATTCCTTCCACCAGCTTAACCGCTCTTACCCGGAGCAGCGTAAACAGCTCCACATACGACAGATTGGTAATCAGCATGAAGCTGATCGCCAGCAGAACTATCATAAGCAGCTTCGCACCCAGATTGCCAAACAGCCACAGGAGAGCTGCATACTCCAGCGCTCCGATGTACCCTCCGCTGATGTCCTTGCCGAGCATGTACACACTGCTCTCACCAGCACCCGGAGACAGTGAACCTGAAAGGTCATTATGTATTTGGGCCAGCACATTGCCCGGATGCAGCATCCCGATCGGTCCCAGCTTCTGCTGCATAGCCGAAATCGTACTCATTAGGCACATGGACAGCAGCAGCAACAGCCCGCCGGTATACCGGCTGTTCCAGGTTGACGGCCATTTACGGTGAATCATGACCATCAGTCCATAGAAAATGCCGGCCAGCGGCAGCACAAAATAGAATCTGCCGAGTAAGTATCCCGCCATACTTGAAAGAGAGCGCCCTACAGCCGCTTCACCTGACAAAGCAATGACGGAGATGGTAATTAGCAGAATTCCATAGATTTCATATTTTAAAACGCTGCCCAGCAGCGCTTTTTTCTTTTTCTTTTTTCTTTTTTTAGCCACGCCAGCCACCCCCACAATATTATACCATATAATGGCGTGGCGTACCTATGTTCTCTTTTGTCAGAAAATGCATCTATAGGCAGTATGTTCGCATTTATTTGTCTAATTGAATGACCGATCCGGGGGACAGAGCTGCGTCCAGATACCTGTGGAGCGGACACTGAAGCAGCCTGACAATCCGCGCCTGACCGCCTTCAAGCGGTTCGACCTGCATCAGCATCCCCTGATAGCTGACCTCCTGCACCGGCAGCGCATAATGAAAAGCCCCCTCAAACACCTGCTCCATCGGCAGAATCGTATAAAAGGTCATTGCGGCAGCCCTCCCGGCGGCAGATGATCAGGCGAAAGCGAAACGTTTCCCGCAATCATTTGGTTCAAATGGGCCAGAGCGGCTCCTATACCGCCCACCTCATCCATAAGACCATATTTCACGGCATCCTGTCCGCCGACAGCGGTACCGATGTCACGGTTCAGCTCTCCGGTTTTGAACATCAGATCTTTAAATTGCGACTCAGTGATGCGAGAATGCGAAGTTACAAATTTAACCATCCGTTCCTGCATCCGTTCCATATATTCAAAGGTTTGCGGCACTCCGATCACAAGACCGTTCATCCGGATTGGATGGATCGTCATCGTTGCACTCTCAGCAATGATGGAGTAGCTGGAGGATACCGCGATCGGGACGCCAATGCTATGGCCGCCGCCGATTACCACAGTCACAGTTGGCTTGGATAAGGAGGCAATCATCTCGGCAATAGCCAGCCCGGCCTCCACATCCCCTCCGACGGTGTTCAGGATAATCAGCAGCCCTTTAATATTCTTATTCTGCTCGGCGGCAACCAGTTGGGGAATGATGTGTTCATATTTCGTAGTTTTATTATGCGGCGGCAATACGAAATGTCCTTCGATCTGGCCAATAATCGTCATGCAGAAAATATCCGGCTCCCCTGTAGGCACCGCCGTTTGCCCCAGCTCCTTCAGAACCCCCACCGGTCCGGGCAGCACAGGTTCACTGACCCCGGGTTTGATCTCTCCAGGCATAATCTCTTCGTTCTTGCCGCTGTTCATGCTTGCTTCTGTGAAGTCCATTGTGCGCAGCTCTCCCTTTCTGCTTACAGCACCCATCCGCTGCAGCCATACTATCTCCTGGTAGTATGACATTCCGGGGGACTCCCTTATGCAAATCCGGTTATAAAATATCAGTCTGTGTTTGTTCAAGTTAATAGGGATCTGCTACGGCACCAAGCACAGCCCCCCGGATATAGGTTTGTCCATTCAAGCTTTTCAGACCTGCGGCAGAGCCGGTGACAACAACTCCCAGAATCCGGACATCTGCGGCGTCAGGCTCAGCCTTATCCTTTTTTAGGTACCGGCTGATCCGGCTGTATTCGCTATAATAATTGTCTTTGTGCTCCAACCCGGATTGAAGCAATCCGAGAAAATCCTCCGGCGACACCTCACCGCCATTGTCATTGGGTCCGGTGCCGAATCCATAGATGCTCGAGGAAGATGACACAGGCTGCGGGCTTATCATTACGCCATCCCTACTCTCGTGGGGTTTCAGATAGAATCCGGAGCTATCGTCATACGTATCCACCCAATACCATACAGGTCTGGCCTCTTTGGGAAGCATTCTGTTTACCTCCTCGAAGGAATAGGGTTGATCAAAAGACAGCGCCATCTCTGCCAATTCATCCGGTTCCATCGCGGTAAGCAGGTTAAGGTCATTGAGGATTGAACTGTCGTATTCCACGCCCGGGATGTAATAGGCCATCTCCTTTTGCCCATTGTGCGGGTTATACTGCCTTCTGTATGCATTGCTGTCTGTGCTCCCCGGCGGCCGGATTTCCTCCAGATTCGATGTTCCCCCGTAAGCTCCGGTAGCAAACGGAAACCACCACTCGTTATAATTGAACCATTTCTCATTCCACGGAACAGGTACGCCTTCAATGATCTTGTATGTGTTCATTTCCAGCACTCCTGACAAGAATCCGCGGTTGTCTCTATAGCTGGACGTATATTCATTGGGACTGCTGATCATCAGATATTTCCATTCACTCATCTTTGTCTCAGCGGAGCGGTGGGCCACCAGCTGTGCCGCACCGAAGAATATCGCGGTCAATGTTAGAAGGGTAACGAGCAGTGAAATAACAATACTGCGGATTAAGCTTTTACGTTTAGCTTTTTTTAGTGTCAGGGCCAGATTCTGATCCTCTTGTCCTTCCCATGGGGCTGTCATTTAGCCTTACCTCCATAAATATGTTGAAACTGCTGTCTGGCACGATATAGAGAAGCCTTTACTATCCCTTCTGTGACTCCCAGAAGCGCAGCAATTTGTTTATAGGAGAAATCCATTTCATACTTCAGCAGAATTAGCTGGCGGTTCGCCGGATTCATTCGGCCAAGGATCTTCTCAATAAGTATTTTTTGCTCCTGCTGCAGCAGCATGGACTCCGGAAGTTCGCTCTCCGGCGCTTCATAATCCTCCATTTCATCAGAATACCGGAACCGTGTCTGCCTCCGGCATAGATCATAATAGCTGTTAATCGCTACCTTGTAGAGCCAGGCACTGAACTTATGCTCCTCAATTCCGTCAATATACAGCAAGGCTTTGTAGACTGTATCCTGCACAATATCTTCAGCATCCGCATTGCCGGCGCCAAGCCGGATTAAATATCTGCGTATTTCCGCCATTTTGGATTGGAGCAGCTGCTCTCTGTTTCCAGCCCCCACTTTCGCACCCCCTTGGCAGTATAACGATTGAGCTCCTTAAATGTTGTGTCCGCTGGCGAAAAAAATCTTATAGCTGCACAAAAAGCCCCTCCTCCCCAGGAAACCGTCCAATATTTCCGGGGAGAAGGGGCTATTGCCCTGCATATATTCTTAAATAACGTTTTGAATTATACTTCCATGATGATCGGCAGGATCATCGGTCTGCGGCGTGTCTGCTCGTAGAGGAAACGGCCGAGCGAATCTTTGACACTGGTCTTCAGAGAAGCCCACTCATTGACCTTCTCGCTCATCAGGCGCTGCAGCGTACCGGATACAATCCGGTTAGCTTCGTCCAGGAGACCTTCAGACTCCCGCACGTAGACAAATCCGCGGGAAATGATGTCCGGTCCGGAGACAATAGCTCCATTCTGCTTGCTGAGTGTTACCACTACAACCAGAATTCCGTCCTGGGACAAGAGCTTACGGTCACGCAGTACGATATTGCCGACATCGCCGACACCAAGTCCGTCAATGAGCACGTTGCCTGCAGTAACCTTACCGGCTCTGCGTGCTGCACCTCCGGAAATTTCAATCACTTCGCCAAGCTCCGTGATGAAGATGTTGCTTGGTTCTACACCGACGGACTCTGCAAGAATTGCATGTCTGCGCTGCATCCGGAACTCACCGTGAATTGGAATGAAGAATTTCGGCTTCATCAGGTTGAGCATCAGCTTCAGCTCTTCCTGGCTGCCGTGACCGGATACGTGAACACCGGAGTTGGAGCCGCTGTAAATTACATTGGCGCCAAGGCGGAACAGTTCATCAATGGTACGGCCTACATACTTCTCATTACCCGGTACCGGTGTAGCTGCAATAATAACGGTATCGCCCGGCATAATGTCAACCTTGCGGTGACTGGAGCGTGCCATTCGCGTTAACGCGGACATAGGTTCGCCCTGGCTGCCTGTACAAAGCACAACTACACGGTTGCCGGCCATTCTGTTCATTTCTTCCGGTTCAATCAGCATACCGTCAGGAATGTACAGATAACCGAGCTCGGAAGCAATGGAAACTACGTTAACCATACTGCGTCCGATGACAGTAATCTTGCGGCCTGTCGATTCTGCTGCATTCACCACCTGCTGGATACGGTGCACGTTGGAAGCAAAGGTTGCTACAACTACACGCTGTTCAGCTTTACGGAAAATATCTTCCAGAACAATACCGACATTCTTCTCCGAAGGTGTAAAGCCCGGCTTCTCGGCATTGGTACTGTCCGACAGCAGTGCAAGCACACCCTTCGATCCGATTTCGGCCATCCGGTGCAGATTCGCAAATTGACCGTTAACTGGCGTGTGGTCGAATTTGAAGTCACCTGTGTGGACAACGTTGCCTTCCGGAGTCTCGATGCATACACCGACGGAATCAGGAATACTGTGGTTAGTTCTGAAGAATGTTACCTTAAGCGAGGTGCCCAGTTCAATTTCCGAATCTTCGTTGATCAGAATCCGTTTGGTTTCACCCAACAGGTTCGCTTCCTTGAGCTTGTTATCCACAAGGCCAAGTGTAAGTCTTGTTCCATAGACTGGAACATTCAGGTTCTTGAGCACATAAGACAATCCGCCAATGTGATCCTCATGTCCGTGGGTAAGCACAATCCCTCTTACTTTGTCACGGTTCTCAGTCAGGTACGAGATGTCAGGTATTACAATATCAATACCGAGCATATCTTCTTCCGGGAATTTCAGGCCGGCATCCACGACTACAATGTCATTGCCGTACTGAATAACGTACATGTTTTTTCCGATCTCGCCGACTCCGCCTAATGCGAATATCGACAATTTATCGTTGTTGTTTTTTTTCGACAAATGAATCTAACCCTCCTATGATGTTGGACGTCATACTTTTATTTGTAAACAATGAGCTTCAATTATTTCAGCGGCGCTGTAGACTTTCTTCAAATTGCTGTTAACTTTCCTTATTCGACAATGAAATTCCGATAAGTCTGTATAATTGCGCAAGGCGAAACTCCCGAACCGGGCAGTAATATCGTCTTGAAGCGGGCAAACGCCGTCAAAATTTCACCACCGCGCCCCTCGCGCGAAAATCCGGCAGTTTTAGCACAGACTTATCCAAGGACCTATCCTGTCTCACAATGTAAAATCACATTGACGGAAGATTACCGCATATTTTATTTTAACCGCACCGAATCACTTAAGGACATTATACATGATTTTTTTGGCAAAAGACAAGTCATCCTGATCCCAGTCCTATTCTTTCCTTAACAAACAGCCATTATTTGAGGAAAAGACAAGCAAAAAAGTGGTTATGGCTTGCGTTTTTTTACATAGTCTTTATCCCGATCTGACAAACTAAAAAACCGGGCGCTCTCTAGAGCGGCCGGTTAAAGGTATAAATCTGCTTGAAATATAGCGGCAATGCCTATTTCAGTAAAGCTGCAATGAAAGCCGCTTCCTCTTCCGTCGGAGAGACCAGCGGCAGACGGACGGAACCTACGTCGATCCCGCGCAGACCCAGCGCATATTTCACCGCCGAAGGATTCGGCAGCGGCTGCGGGCATTCGAACAACCCTTTGAACACAGGAAACAGCGTCCGGTGGAGCTCACCGGCACGCTGGACGTTCCCGGAAGTGAAAGCTTCGATCATCTCCAGCATCTGCGCCCCGACAATGTGGCTGGCTACGCTGATAATGCCATGGCCACCCACAGCAAGCGTGGCCAGACCCGCAGAATCATCCCCCGAGTAGACATGGAAATCATCCGGGCAGGCCGAGGCAATCAGGGTGATCTGATCCACCGAGACGCATTCCTTCGTAGCGACAATGTTCGGAAGTGCGGCCAGACGCAATGTCGTTGCGACGCTAAGGCTCACCGTAGTGCGGCTTGGTACATTGTATAAAATGCAAGGCAGCGAAGTCTCAGCGGCAATGGACGAGAAATGCCGGTAGAGCCCTTCCTGATTAGGTTTGTTGTAATAAGGGACGACCAGAAGCACACCGTCCACGCCGATTTTCTCGGCTTCCTTCGTGAGCTCGATGGAATGTCTAGTGCTGTTGCTGCCGGTTCCGGCGATGATTTTGCAGCGTCCGCCTGCCTGCTTTTTGACAAAAGAAAAGAGCTTCAGCTTCTCATCATCGGTTAAGGTAGGCGATTCACCCGTTGTTCCGCAGACTACCAGCGCAGCGGATTTCTGTTCTTCTATCAGGTAATCGACAAGCCTTGAAGTTGCTTCCCAGTTGATTTCTCCGTCCCCGTCAAACGGGGTTACCATTGCGGTTATTAGTCTTCCGAAATCCACTTTGAATTCCTCCTTGTCAGCGGTGCAATTCAAACTTGGCATGCAGGGCGCGAACCGACTGCACCATATCTTCCTTCTTCACCAGAACCCAAATGGTTGTATTGGAGTCTGCGGATTGCAGAATCTGAATATTTTGCGAGCTGAGCGCTTCAACAATACGGGCCATGATTCCCGGCACCCCGTTGATGCCTCCGCCGATAACGGATACCTTCGCACAGCCAGACAAGCTCCTAGGGCGCAGCCCCAGCTCCTGTAGCACAGAGATTGCCTTCTCCGATTTGTCATCGAATACAGTGTACAGAGCCTCGGATGGAGTCACATTGATGAAGTCTACGCTGATTCCATTATCCGCCATGCTTTTGAAAATCTGCAGCTGTACACCGGTTCCGTTGCCGTCCGGACATTCAACGGAGATCTGTGTAATGTTGCTGACGTACGCAACGCCCGTGACAAAACGGTCAACGACTCCGTGCGAAACATCGCTAAAGCCTTCAGGATGGGTAACAAGCGTCCCTTCCGCTTCGGAGAACGTTGACCGTACACGTACCGGAATCTGAGCCTGCATGGCGATTTCCACAGCCCGGGGATGAATTACCTTGGCTCCCTGATAGGCCATATTGCAGATTTCCGTATAACTGACATAAGTAAGCTGCTTGGCATCTTCGACAATCCGCGGATCAGCGGTCAGAATGCCGTCGACATCGGTATATATATCGACCATGTCCGCACGCAGTGCGGCTCCGAGCGCTGTAGCCGAAGTATCGCTTCCTCCGCGGCCAAGGGTTGTGAAGTCGCCAGCCTCAGTTTGGCCCTGGAACCCTGTTACTATTACTACTTTATGCTCACGCAGTTCGCGTAGAATGCGTTCTGTCCGCACATCCAGAATTCTTGCATTGCCGTAGCTGCTGTCTGTTACAAATCCCGCCTGCGCCCCCGTAAGCACGGTAGAACGGATTCCTTCCTGCTCCAGCAGTCCGCACAGATTGGCCGCCGAGATAATCTCCCCGCAGCACATCAGCAGATCACGCTCGCGGTCGGGCAGCGAGTTCCCGCTTTGAGCCGCCAGATCCAGCAGTGTATCTGTAGCATAAGGCTCACCTTTGCGGCCCATTGCCGAGACTACAACCACCAGGCTGAACCCGCTGGCCAGCTCCCGTTTGACATGACGGATTACATGTTCTCTGGCCACCGGTGTGGAGAGCGAGGTTCCGCCGAATTTTTGCACCAAAATACCCATTTATAATTCCTCCAATTACTTCTCTAAGCAAGCGCTGATAAATACGCAGAATAGCTGTTACTTTCATAGAAAACAGCTCTTGCTGCGCTGGGTGCATACCTTGAAATACTGAATCATGTGTTAATCAAATCTCTGACAGTTCATTCTTCCCCCGGCGTGTGCGAAACCTCGTCCGAAATCGACTGCAGCAATGCACCAGCCATAATCCTCCCTGCGCTTGCCGGGGCGACAATTCCGGGAAGGCCCGGGGCGAGAATCGCCTTGATCCCCCGCTTCTCCGCGTAACGGAAATCACAGCCGCCCGGAGCCGAAGCCAGATCGATAATTACACACTGCCGGGGGACACGCGAAAGAACCTCTGCCGTAAGCAACATGCCGGGAACGGTATTGAAGATAAGGTCAACATCATCCACATGAAGCTGCAGGGCTCCGGTCATAAAAGGCTTCCACCCCATTTCTTCCGCACGGGCGTAATGCTCCTGCTTCCTGACCCCCACAGACACCCTGGCTCCAAGGCCTTGCAGGGTCCGGGCCATCGTGAAGCCGGTTCTTCCCATGCCCAGCACCATTGAATTGGAGCCATGTATGGTGAAATCGGTGTTCTGAATGGCTATAACCAGCGCGCCTTCCGCTGTAGGAATGGAATTGTATATCGCCACATCATCCCTGTCCAGCAACTCCACGAGCTTCAGTGAATGCCTGGTACACAAGGCACGCAAATAATCTTTGGCTATACCAGTATATACTATACAATCTGCCCGCAGCGCCGCGATATGTTCGTCCAGCAGCTGCAGCGGACCGGAGGAATACATCGCGTTAAGCTTCCCTTCCTCATCGCATCCTGCCACGGGCAGCACTAGCACATCAGCTGTGCCAAGCAGTTCTGCGGACATCAGTTCCAGAGACACCCCCGGAACCGGAGTCTTCCACTGGTCGAACCCCGCGGCACTTACTGCCGCATTCATCTCTACGCATCTGCGGATCACTTCGAGCTGTCTTGCGTCCCCGCCCAGGAATACGATCCTGATGCCAGTAAGCATAAGGAAAATGCCCCTTTCCTCCACCCTGAAAAATGCTCCAACCTTACCCTGCTGAATAAATTGTTGAACCGCCCTCAGAATGAGGACGGCAGTTAGGTTACATATGTGCTTGGCTGCTGTGAAGAGCCGTAATGCTATGCTGAATGAAACCGTTCGATAATCATAGGCTGCAGCTGGCTGCCTTGCAGGGCTGCATAACAAGCCTCAGGAATAAGGTCCATCCGGGCCACAAGTGAGTTAGGCTTAGCAACCGGATTATCCTGGCCGAATGGCACAAAATAAATATTTTTAGTTACCAGCAGCTTAGCAATATTCGCCGCATTCAGGCCCAGGCCATCGTTGGTGGAGATCGCCAGCACCAGCGGACGCCCATTGCGCATCTGCGATTTGGCAGCCATCAGCACCGGACTATCCGTCATGGCATTCGCCAGTTTGCTTGTTGTGTTCCCTGTGCAGGGAGCAATCGTAAGTACATCCAGCAGCTTCGAAGGACCCAGCGGTTCCGCTTCAACAATTGTAGAAATGATATCATTCCCCGTTATATCTTTCAACTGTTTTAACCAATTTTCCGATGTGCCAAAGCGCGTATCCGTGTTCAGCACAGATGCCGATACAATCGGCACCACGTTGGCGCCGCCATCCATAAACCGCTGAATCTGCGGCATTACCTCAGCAAAGGTGCAGTGAGAGCCGGTAATTGCATAACCAACTGTTTTACCATGCCAATCCATTTATTCGTCCCCCCTGATTGAAGTCTCGCCTGATAACGACTGTACCAGCGCATTAGCCATAATGATTCCGGCGCTCTTGGGGGCCACAATACCGGGAAGTCCCGGTGCCAGCATCGCCTTGATCCCGCGCTTCTCGGCATAGCGGAAATCACACCCGCCCGGTGCGGAAGCCAGATCGATGATCACGCAGTGCCGCTGAAGACGCGATAGAACCTGTGCGTTAATAATCATGCTTGGAATGGTATTGAAGATCAGATCCGCTTCCGGTACGTGAAGCAGCAGATCTCCGGTCATAAACGGCTTCCAGCCCATTTCCTCTGCCCTTGCATAATGCTCCTGTTTCCTTACGCCTACTTTTACAGTTGCACCCATGCCTTGCAGTGCCCTGGCCATGGTGAATCCCGTCCTGCCCATTCCGAGTACCATTGAGGTAGAACCATGGATGGTGAAATCGGTATTCTGTATAGCCATAACCAGTGCACCCTCAGCAGTCGGGATAGAATTGTAAATGGCCACATCATCCCGGTTCAGCAGCTCCACCAGCTTGAGTGAATGTCTGACACACAGGCCGCGCAAATAGCTTTTGGCCATGCCGGTATACACGATAGCCCGGGACGGCAGCGCAGCTATATGCTCTTCCAGCAGTTGCAGGCGTTCTGAAGCAAATACCGCATTAATATAACCCTCATCATCGCAGCCGACAGCCGGCAGCACCAGCACATCTGCGCTGCTGAGTAATTCTGCCGACATTTGTTCCAGGTTTACCCCCGGGCTTGGGGCATCCCACTTGTCGAAACCGGCAGCGCTTACCGTCCCATCCATTTCCACACATTTCCGAATCACTTCAATTTGTCTCGCGTCCCCGCCCAGGAACACGATCCTGATGCCAGTAAGCATAGGGATGACGCTCCTTTCAACATACACATTCGACTATAGAGCATCTTATGCCGTGTGGTGCAGATGGGTGAAGAGCGGAGATGAATTCCGGTGAAGCTGAGATAAATCACTGATAATAAGTGTTATTCATTCTACAATCAGCTATAAAAGTAAATTCACCCGCCCCGATCCCAGCCGTGATCCGGCCAATGCAGTTATGCCTGATATCGAAGTCTATACAACGGCTCAGGATATTATCGACCGCCGGGATGCCCAGATGGAGAAGCTCTATGAGGTAGTCGGGCATAAACAGGCTAAGGGCACAGCCAAATAGAAGGCTAACGTATTTACGCATATGCCAAACATAAAAAAGCTTGCGGTTACGCACCATGAAGGTGCGGTTTCCGCAAGCTTTAGTCTAATTTCTATAAGATCCTATACGAATTTGCTGCTTATTTACCCGTATGTCCAAAGCCTCCGACGCCGCGCTCCGTTTCATTGAGCTCACCGACTTCCACCAGCGTTACAGATGGCACAGCCTGGAACACCATTTGGGCAATCCGCTCATTGCGGGCAATCGCAAACGGCTCCTGACCCAGGTTGATCAGCAGCACCTTAATCTCACCACGGTAATCCGCATCGATGGTACCCGGGGTATTCAGGCAGGTGATACCGTGCTTAAGGGCCAGGCCGCTGCGCGGACGGATCTGCGCCTCCAGCCCGTCCGGCATGGCGAGTGAGATTCCTGTGGGGATTAATGTGCGCTCGCCCGGAGCAAGCACCACAGCCTCTGCTACAGCGGCATACAGGTCATACCCAGAGGCCTGTTCGGACATTTTGCAGGGCAGCAGCACATCCTCATTCCCGGGAAGCTTGTTAATTTGAACGTAATAAGACAAGATCATCTCTCCTAACATTGGCTATCGCTTTATCTGTTGAGCCTACCATAGCCAGAGACAACGGCTGTGCGAACATAAAATCCAGCAGCGCATTGATATCCTCCATGGTCACGGCCCCTATTTTGGCAATCATCTCATCGAGGGTATCCTGCCTGCCGAGCATCAGCTCATTTTTGCCCATCCGGTTCATCCGGCTGCTGGTGCTTTCCAGACTCAGGATCAGACTGCCTTTCAGCTGCTCCTTGCCTTTGCGGAGTTCATCCTCACTCAGGCCGTTCACAGCAAGATCGTGCAGCATTTCTTTGATCAGCTCGGTAACCTCTTTGGTCTGCTTCGGCGCTGTGCCGGCATATACGGTGAACAAGCCACTGTCGGCCTGGGCACTATGATACGAAAATACTGAGTACGCCAGACCGCGCTTCTCACGGATTTCCTGGAACAGCCGCGAGCTCATTCCGCCGCCAAAGGCATTGTTCAGCAGAGCCATAGGATACTGCAGCGGGCCGCCGCTCTTCACACCGGGCAAGGAAATGCAGATGTGATTCTGCTCTGTTTTCTTCTTGTGGAAGACCAGCTCCCCCTGATAATCCGGTTCAGTCAGCGAAGGCGATTCACCGTGGTTCGCGAACGAGCCAAAATGCTGCTCCAGCAGTTCAATCAGCCCGTCATTAATATTTCCGGCTACGCTGATTACCGTATTCTCGATCGTATACTGCTCTTTCATGTATGCACGCAGGTCATCCGGCGTCATTTCCAGCAGACGTTCCTTGAGTCCGAGTATCGTGTAAGCCAGCGGGTGTTCGCCGTATGCAGCTGCACACATCAGCTCATGGACCAGATCATCCGGCGTATCCTCGCACATGGAGATTTCCTCCAGAATGACATTCTTCTCTTTAGCCAGCTCCTCGGCATCCATCCGTGAACGGAAAAACATATCCGCCAGCACATCCACAGCAATCGGCAGATGCTCATCCAGCACTTTGGCATAATAGCATGTATATTCCTTCGAGGTAAACGCGTTGACATTACCGCCAATCGCATCAAACTGTTCGGCGATCTCCTTCGCGCTGTACCGGTCAGTTCCCTTGAAGAGCATATGCTCGATGAAATGAGAAATCCCGTTGTTCAGCGGGTTCTCATTGCGTGAGCCCGTCTTGACCCAGATTCCGAAGGATACGGATCTTCCGGTAGGGATCTTCTCGGTAACCACCCGAAGTCCGTTCGATAATAATATTTTGTCCAATGTAAAATCCTCCTGGCACAGCCCCTGTATCTGTCTGTATTTATTATTCGCGCCTCTTATCCTATCAGAAATAGTCTGTTCACTCAACTTCCGGAGGTGTAATACGCTCTGTTGAGAGTGTCTGACTGACGGTTCCCAGCTGCAGGCCCTTGGCTCTAATCCCACGGATCATTCCCCTCAGCGCCTGGGAAGAGGAGTCTGTAGGATGCATCAGTACCAGGGTTCCGGGCTCCGCTTTGCTGCTGATCTTGGCAATAACCGAATCCGGAGAAGGATGGCGCCAATCGACTGTATCCAGCGTCCATAATACCGTTTTTAGTCCCAGTGAGGCTGCAATCTCCACCGTCTGCTGATTAAAATCTCCTGAAGGCGGAGCAAACCATTGGTTGGTTACCCCCAGGGTATTCTTCAGCAGCTTCTGTGTCTTCTCAATCTCGGCCGTTGCACGCGCGCGGCTGAGTGTACTCATGTTGGGATGTGTGTAGGCATGGTTCTCTACTTCATGTCCCCGCTTCAGCATTTCGGCGGCAAGCTCCTTGTTATGACTAAGCCAGCTTCCATCCAGAAAAAAGGTCACCTTGACCTTCTCCTCGTCCAGAATATCCAGCATCGGCACAATATACTCGTTCCCCCACGCCACATTAATCATCAGCGACACCATCGGCTTGGCCGGATTGCCCCGGTAGATCGGCTGCGCCCCCAGATCACTCAGCGATACCTTCGGCTCTGTCTGGCGGTACACCAGTTTGAGGCTGTCCGCCGGGCCCCGCAAAAGCGCGTTCCGGTAGGTTGCCTCCACATCCACTTCAAGTCCATTGTACCCCGGTATGGCTTTCCATACCCGGTCAACGACAGCATCGACAGGCTGCGCATTCAGCTCCGCTGCCTTGCCGGCAATCTGCGCGCGCAATTCATCGTTGGTTTGCTTTGGCGCATAGCTCATCACGGCCGTATCGGCCTGCGGCTTAAGCCCGGCGATCATCTCTTTGACCGGCCCATTCGTGCTGCCAATCCCGATTACTACTGCAATGCAGGCCAGCACAAGCGCTGCTTTGTCCGTCTTCATGACGTCTTTCCTCCCCGGCAGAAACGGTCTGATCCATCCCGGCACAAGGGTAGAAGTGCAGGGACGCTTTGTCCCAGCCTATGTATGAAAAGGGCCGAATATGCATAACGCAAAGAGTGCAGCCCACTGCCATATACTATCCGCACCTGAGTACTGTCGGTTCATTGCTAGAAAAAAAGAGCCAGAACGGTACTGCTTCTGTCTCTTCTTCATTCATTTAATTAGATTTCCGGAAAACCGCAGGCGAGGTTATCCTTACGCCTTCGCTCCGCTTTCCGAAGTCAGCACAGCTTTGCGCGACAGATTGACGCGGCCCTGCTGGTCGATTTCGGTTACCTTTACGGTAATGGTATCGCCGATGGCAACAACATCTTCCACTTTAGCTACACGTTCTGTAGACAGCTGGGAAATATGCACGAGGCCGTCTTTACCAGGAATCAGTTCAACGAATGCGCCGAACTTCTCAATACGTCTAACAGTACCGACATAGATCTCGCCGACCTGTACTTCACGCACAATGCCTTCGATAATGCCGCGGGCCTTCTGAATCATCTCTTCGTTGGAGGACCCAATGAAGACACGGCCATCTTGTTCGATGTCGATCTTTACGCCGGTTTCTTCAATGATTTTGTTAATGATCTTACCGCCAGCACCGATAACATCGCGGATTTTGTCCGGATTGATGTTGATGATAATGATTTTTGGAGCATATTTGGACAGGCTTGTTCTTGGCGCAGAGATTGCTTCATTCATTTTACCTAAGATGAACATACGTCCTTCTTTGGCCTGCTGGAGCGCATCCTGCAGAATTTTACGGTCGATGCCGTCGATTTTGATATCCATCTGAATCGCCGTTACGCCTTCTGCTGTTCCCGCTACCTTAAAGTCCATATCGCCGAGGTGATCTTCCATACCCTGAATATCTGTCAGGATGGAGACATGTTCTCCGTCTTTGATCAGACCCATTGCGACACCGGCTACCGGCGCCTTGATGGGCACCCCTGCATCCATCATCGCCAGGATACTGGCACAGATACTCGCCTGGGAAGTCGAACCATTGGATTCAATGGCTTCCGATACGAGACGGATGGTGTACGGGAATTCAGTTTCACTCGGAATCACTTTGGACAATGCGCGTTCACCCAGTGCACCGTGGCCGATTTCGCGGCGTCCCGGTGCTCTCAGCGGCCGGGCTTCCCCTACGCTGAACGGAGGGAAGTTGTAATGATGCATAAAGCGTTTGGTTTCAGCCGGATCGATTCCGTCAAGAATCTGTACATCCCCCAGCGCACCCAGTGTACAAACGCTAAGGATCTGTGTTTGTCCGCGTGTGAACAGACCAGAACCGTGTGTACGCGGCAGCAGCGCTGTATCGCATTCAATCGGACGAATCTCATCCAGCTTACGGCCATCTGGACGTACCTTATCATGCGTGATCAGACGTCTTACTTCGTCCTTCACGATATCATGCAGCACTTCCTTAACATCTTTAAGAAGCTCTGGTGACTCTATGTATTTCTCTGCGAAATACTCCACCGTTTCATTATTAACCAGATCGATAGCATCCTGACGGGCATGCTTCTCGGCAATCTTCACGGCGTCAACCAGACGGCTCTCCGCATAGGCACGAACCTGTGCGTTCACATCAGCGTTAACCGCATGCAGCTTCACAGCCATCTTTTCTTTGCCGGCAACGGCTACGAGCTGCTCGATCACAGCTACGATCTTGCGGACTTCATCATGTCCGAACATGATCGCTTCAAGCATTACATCTTCAGTGACTTCATTGGCTTCAGCTTCCACCATCATGATAGCGTCCTTAGTACCGGCTACAACGACATAGATATCGCTGATTGCCTGCTGGGCTACATCAGGGTTGATGATGAATTCACCGTTAATACGTCCAACAGCTACGCCCCCGATTGGACCGTTGAAAGGCACATCGGAAATACTCAGAGCAGCGGAAGTACCGATCATAGCTGCAATATCAGGCGCACAGTCCTGATCCACGCTCATAACCAGGTTCAAGACTTGCACGTCATTGCGGAATCCTTCAGGGAACAATGGACGAATCGGACGGTCGGTCAGACGGCTCGACAGGATCGCCTTTTCACTTGGACGTCCTTCACGCTTAATGAACCCGCCCGGAATTTTACCCACTGCGTACAATCTTTCTTCGTAGTTAACCGTAAGCGGGAAGAAATCCAGATCTTTAGGCTCACTGGATGCTGTAACCGTACACAATACTGAAGTATCTCCGTACCGCACCATAACGGCTGCGTTCGCTTGTTTGGCCAGACGGCCTGTTTCCAGCACAAGGCGTCTTCCGCCCAGCTGCATTTCCACACGTTGTTCCATAAAACCCCTCCTTGAATGATAGTAATTTGTTCTGTATGTTCTACAAGCAAAAACGGCTTGTCCTCCATGAGGTGATCTAGCCGTTTTTGCGAATAATATCCACTTATCTACTGTAAAAGTTTACCCTAAATTTTCAAAAAGCAACCCGGCTGTCCCGCTGTCGCTCGTAAGAAGGACATACGGTATACAACCAGGCTGCTTTAGGGCTCTACTTATGGAAAATTAACGACGCAATCCCAGTTTTTCGATCAGGGCGCTGTAACGTCTGATGTCTTTGTTCTTCAAATACGCCAGCAGTTTACGACGTTGTCCAACCATCTTCAGCAGTCCGCGACGGGAATGATGATCCTTCTTGTGCGTGCGCAAGTGGTCAGTCAAATTAACGATGTTCTCCGTAAGGATAGCAACTTGCACCTCAGGGGATCCAGTATCGGATTCGTGAGTTTTGTGCTCGTCGATCAATTGGTGTTTACGTTCTTGAGTCAATGCCATCCTGTTCACCTCCTTCATTATAATCGCCAGTAGCCTCGTCACCGTCGGTGAGAACAAGCAACCAAGCTAAGGTTATGCTGCTGTCATTCCAGCAACGTTAATCAGTATAGCACCTACAAAGACAAAAGTAAACGGCATGTCCGGGAAAGATTAGGAATGATATCCCAGAAGCCCTTTGGCTGTCTCGGCATCTGCGCCGATCTGGGCGATTAAGGCCTGGATGGACTCAAACTTGCGTTCAGAACGGATAAAGGATACCAGTTCTACCTTAAGCTCCTGCCCGTAAATATCTCCCGCGAAATCAAACAGATGCACTTCAAAGCTTGGAGCAATCATCCCGTCATGAAACGTAGGCTTCACGCCGACATTCATCACACCGTACAATACTTCTTCCTTGTAAAATACCTTGACGGCGTACACGCCTCTGGCCGGAATGACATAGCGGTCATCAAGCTGCAGGTTTGCTGTTGGAAACCCGATGGTCCTGCCCCGCTTCTCTCCATGACCCACAATTCCTCGCAGGTGATAACAACGTCCAAACCAGGCATTGGCTTTATCCAGTTCCCCGTTCAGCAGGCTCTTGCGGATGCCGGAGCTGCTGACCTTCTCTCCTTCGAGAAGAAACGGGGAGACCGTTTCTACATTCATAACACCCTGCCCCAGCTCCCGAAGTGTGTCTGTATCGCCTTCGCCCTTGTAGCCGAAGCGGAAGTCGAAACCGACTACGGCGGTAACAATCTGCAGCGGCAGCAGCATTACAGAGACAAAGTCCACCGGGCTAACCCGGGAGAGTTCTTCATTAAATGCAATAATATATAAAATATCAACGCCCATCCCGGCAAGCAGCTCCTGCTTGTCCCGGGATGGTGTCAAATATCCTTCATAGTCACCTTTACCCATAACATCCTTAGGATGGGGATAAAAGGTCATGACAGCTGCAGGTACACCTGCCTGGCGGGCAAGAGCTACAGCAGATGTTATGACGCTGGCATGTCCGCGGTGCAGTCCGTCGAACTGCCCCAGGGCAACTACTTGAGGCTGCGCCCACTCTGCTGCCGTCTCCGGCAACATAGGATAGCTTAAGGTTACGGTTCTCACGCTGTTTCTCACCTACATTCACAAATAAATTAAAGTCTAAGCCTGTGCAAACACTTTAACAGGAGCAATCGCACCGGTGGCTTCTAAAGCATAGATGCCTAGAAACTCCCCTTGCAGATCATAGAGCCGGAAATCTCCGCTGCTCTTTACTTCAGGTGCCACAACGCGTAGCGACAGACGTTGCCCTTGTAGGGCGGCCTTCTTCTTCTCCTCGGCTACCGTATGTTTGGGCAAATGCGAAATCGCCTCATCGGCGGCAATTAAATGTTCTTCCAGCGTACCTGCTTCCTTATATTCAGCAATTTGCTCCAGGGTCAGACAATGACTGGCAGATATCCCTGCCGACATGGTCCGCTCCAGCTTCACCATCACACCCGGTACTCCAAGCGCACGCCCGATATCCACGCATAGGGTACGGATGTACGTTCCTTTGGAGCATAATGCCCGGAACGTGATATCGGGATAATTGCCGCTCCAGACCATACCCTGCATTTCAATCTCATAAATTTCCACTTCACGGCTCTTACGTTCCACCGTCTTGCCTTCTCTGGCCAGCTCGTACAGACGCTTACCATCCACCTTCACTGCTGAATACATCGGGGGAACCTGTGAAATCACACCTTTGAAGGAATTCAGAACAGCCAGCACTTCAGCTTCCGTAACTTGAACCTCTTCAACTGATTCCGTAATCGTCCCTGTTAAATCCTCTGTATCACTGGCAAATCCCAGCCGCAGCGTAGCAACATACTCCTTGGGAAGCTCCTGGATGTACTCAACCACCCGCGTGGCCCGTCCCAGACATAACGGCAGCACTCCGGTCACCTGGGGATCAAGTGTACCGGTATGTCCTATCCGCTTCATGCCGAGAATCCGCCGCGCCTTGGCCACAACATCATGTGAAGTGAACCCTGCCGGCTTATATACGGCCAGAACACCTGTAAGTTCACTCATAAATGAAGTTTAACCTCCTCAAGCACCTTCGCTACCGCCTCTTCAAGACTTCCGTTAATGCGGGCTCCCGCTGCCCGCGTGTGCCCGCCGCCGCCGAAGACCTGCGCCAGCGCCGCGACATCGACCTTACCTGCTGAGCGCAGGCTGGCCTTCACCGCATGCTCATCGATTACCTTGAACAGAATGCCTACTTCAACCCCGCGGATATTACGCGGATAATTGACAATCCCTTCAAGATCCTCGTTGGCCGCATCACAGTCCAGCATATCCTGAGGTGTAACGTACACCCAGGCAATATCCCCTTCAGGACTGAGCTGCAGTGTACTGAGTGCCCGGTTCAGCACTTTGACCTGCGGAAGAGTCATCTCTTCAAGCAGTGTCTCTGCCAGTTCAGGTCCATTCACGCCTAATGCCAGCAGTTCGGATACAGCTGCCATCACTTTAGGCGAAGTGTTGTTATAGCGGAAACCGCCGGTATCTGTTAAGAGACCGGTATAAATGGCCGTGGCAATATCGATATCCCATTCCACCTCAAACGTCTTCAGCAGGTCGAACAGAATCTCTGCTGTAGCTGCCGCATCCGGCTTGATGAGCGTTACGGCACCGTACCCATTATTGGTGGGATGATGGTCTATGTTTACGATAAGTGCATCACTGGTGAAATGACGCTGGGTAAGTCCTACACGCTGAAAATCCGCACAGTCGACACAAATGACGTTGCTGTACTGGCGCGGCAGTTGGCCTGCAGCAGACAGATTGACAATTTGATCGGCATGCCATAAATATTCCATACGCTGCGGAATCTGGCCCTCGTTCAGCATACAATATTTTTTGCCCAGACATGAGAGAAGCCAGCCCACCGCGAGGGTGGAGCTGACTGCATCTCCGTCCGGCTGAACATGCGACACTACAAGATAATCGTCGTGTTCCAGCAGAAACTTACGGGTCTGCTGGAGACTTTGTTCATAGCTCTGCATTCGCCGTCTCCTTTATGTTCCGTAGCTCTATTCGGTTTTGCCGATTTCTCCGAGCAGCTTCTCAATATGACTTCCGTAAGCAACGGATTCGTCAATCTTGAAGATCAGCTCAGGAGTGTGGCGCAGGCGGATTGCTTTGCCAAGCTCCGAGCGGAGAAAGCCGTTAGCTTTCTCAATCGCCTTGAGCGAGTCTGACTTCTGCTCCTCGTCCCCGAATACGCTCAGGTATACCTTGGCCTGTGACAAATCATTTGTCACATCTACGCCAGTTACAGTTACGAACCCGACGCGCGGGTCCTTCAGTCCACTTTGGATGAGCTGGCTCAGTTCTTTCTTAATCTGTTCGCCAACCCGTCCGGTTCTGATTTTAGACATCTATATTCACCTCTTCGCTTAGCGCTCTACCGTTTCCATAATGAACGCTTCGATAATGTCGCCTTCAACGACATCATTATAGCGTTCCAAAGTTATGCCGCATTCATAACCCTGCGCCACTTCTTTGGCATCATCTTTGAAACGTTTCAAGGTGTCGATCTTGCCTGTGAAGACAACGATACCGCTGCGGATCAGGCGCATCTCAGCGTTGCGGGCAATTTTGCCGGAAGTAACCATACAACCTGCGATGGTACCCACTTTGCTGATTTTGAACACATTGCGCACTTCAGCATGGCCGATAACATTCTCTTTGTAGATGGGATCAAGCATCCCCTTCATGGCACTTTCAATTTCTTCGATTACATTGTAGATAATGTTATGCAGACGCACATCCACTTTCTCCTGCTCAGCTGCCGCTTTCGTCTGGGTATCCGGACGAACGTTGAAGCCGATAACAATAGCGTTGGATGCTGCTGCCAAGGTAATATCGGATTCCGTAATCGCTCCGGCACCGCTGTGAAGGATCTTCACGCGAACACCTTCAACTTCGATCTTGGCCAGGGAGCCTTTCAGCGCCTCTACCGAACCTTGTACGTCACCCTTGATAATCACGTTGAGATCTTTGATCTCTCCGTCCTTGATGTGCTTGAACAGATCATCCAATGTTACACGGGTGTTCGTGTTCAGCTCAGACTGGCGCTGCGTAGTCGAACGTCTGTCCGCAATCGCACGGGCCTTGCGCTCATCTTCGAAGGCCATAAACGGATCGCCCGCCTGCGGCACTTCAGTCAAACCGGTAATTTCCACTGGTGTGGAAGGTCCCGCTTCTTTGATCTTGCGTCCCTTGTCATTGACCATGGCACGTACGCGTCCGAAGCAGTTACCTGCTACAAAGGCGTCGCCGACTTTCAGCGTACCGTTCTGTACGAGAATACGGGCAACTGGTCCACGGTTTTTGTCAAGCTCAGCTTCTATAACAGTACCGCGTGCCCGTTTGTCCGGGTTCGCTTTGTACTCATTTACTTCAGCAACAAGCAGAATCATTTCCAGCAGCTCTTCCAGGTTGATGCGCTGTTTGGCCGACAGGTTAACGAAGATCGTATCGCCGCCCCACTCTTCCGGAACCAGCTCATAGCTTGTAAGCTCCTGCTTCACCTTGTCAGGGTCCGCACCTGGCTTGTCGATCTTGTTAACTGCAACAATGATCGGAAGTCCGGCTGCCTTGGCATGGTTGATCGCTTCTACCGTCTGCGGCATAACACCGTCATCGGCAGCGACGACGATAATCGTCATATCCGTAACCTGGGCACCACGGGCACGCATAGCAGTGAACGCTTCATGGCCCGGTGTATCAAGGAACGTAATTTTCTTGTGGTTGATTTCGACTTGGTACGCACCGATGTGCTGTGTAATTCCGCCTGCTTCTCCGCCAGTTACGTTCGTGGAACGGATGGCATCGAGCAAGGTTGTTTTACCATGGTCAACGTGACCCATGATCGTTACAACCGGAGGACGGGACTGCAGATCATCGTCGGAATCATTCTCTTCCACGGTTTCGAAGCTGTCTTCATCTACAGGGATCTTCACTTCTACTTCTACACCGAACTCGCCGGCCAGAAGCAGGATCGTGTCGATATCAAGCTCCTGATTGATCGTGGCCATAACGCCCATCGAGATCAGCTTCTTAATCACTTCCGAAGCATCCTTGTGAAGCAGCTTCGCCGTTTCACCAACCGTCATGCTGCCGCGGACAATAATCTTCTTCGGTGTGTTGTCAATCTTCTCACGGTGTACCATCGGCTGGTTTCTGCCGCGGTTGTTCTTGCCGCCACGGCCGCGGAAGTTGCCGCCTTTGCCGTCATCAAAACGTTTCTGGCCGCTGTTATTGTTCGGTCTGCCGCCAGTAGCATTCTTCTTCGGACCTCTGTCACCGCCGCGGGAGAAATCTCCGCCTGCGTTGCCTTGACCCTGCGGGCGGTCGCCCGTGCGTGGTGCAGTACCTTGACCTTGTGGACGGTCACCTGTACGGGGTGCGCCGCCTTGACCTTGCGGACGGCTACCAGTGGTGGAGCTGCCCTGCGGACGGCTGCCGCCGGTGGAGCTGCCTTGCGGACGGCTGCCGCCAGTGGAGCTGCCCTGCGGACGGCTGCCAGTGGTGGAGCTGCCTTGTGGACGGCTGCCAGTGGAGCTGCCTTGTGGACGGCTGCCAGTGGAGCTGCCTTGCGGGCGGCTGCCGCCAGTGGAGCTGCCTTGCGGACGGCTGCCAGTGGTGGAGCTGCCTTGTGGACGGCTGCCAGTGGAGCTGCCTTGCGGGCGTGAATTCTGCGTTGTACCTGTTGTTTGTGTTCTGCGGGAATCTTGTCCGCTTTGGGGCCTTGGGGACGTCGTCGATTGGTTGTTGTTTTGGTTACTGTTCATACCTACCTGCTTTTCCGGTTGATTTTTGTTGGCATTCTGAGCACTTTGGGGTTCGGCTGTTACCGCGCCGGTAGTTACCGGTCGGCTGCTGGTGCCGGTGTCCCGCTTGGCTGCAGCGTTTGACTTGATGTCCTTGAAGAACTGTTCTACTTTGTTCACGGAGCCATTCTCCATGACACTCATATGATTATTCACAGGGACATTCAAACGCTTCAGAATTGTAATGATTTCTTTACTGCTCATGTTCAGAGACTTCGCGTATTCATACACGCGCAGTTTATCCTTATTGTCTTCTTTAGTCAATAACTCCACCTCCGACAGTATCTCCAAGCGTTCTGGAGATCATTTCCGCGAATCCTTTATCCGTAACGGCCAGCACTACGCGCTGGTCTTTACCAATACTTGCACCGAGTTCATCCCGGTGAAATGCGATTACTAGTGGAATATCGTAGGTCCCGCACTTATCGCGGAACTTCTTTTGGGTATTATCTGAAGCGTCACCTGCCAGGACGACCAGCCTCGCCTCTGAAGACCGCACTGCCTTAAGCACAGCCTCGTCGCCGGTGACAATCTTGCCTGCTCTCATCGCAAGCCCTAAATAAGAAAGAGTCTTACTCATTGTCCTCACTATCCTTCGCTGCCAAAAATTGCTCCTCCACGGATGCAAAATCCCGGGCAAGCTGGGCATAGATTTCAGGACTCACTTGACATTTCAATGCTCGGTCAAGTGCTTTGGTCTTTTGTGCCAGCTTAAAGTATTCCAGTTTACCGCAGATATAAGCGCCACGGCCCGACTTCTTGCCCGTCAGGTCAATGAGCACTTCGCCCTCAGGCGTTCTCACCACGCGAATCAGCTCTTTTTTGGGCATCATCTCTTGGCTGGCAACGCATTTGCGCAGCGGTACCTTTCTTTGCTTCATAGTAGCGCCTCCCGTCAGTCAGCAGATTCATTAATCGATGGAGACGGAATCCTGATGCATTTCATCATTAGAAGTTCTGGGTCTGCCGTATTCCTGCTCTGCCTGAGTCTCACTCTTGATATCAATTTTCCAGCCGGTCAGCTTAGCAGCAAGACGGGCATTCTGCCCCTTGATGCCGATCGCCAGCGACAATTGGTAATCAGGAACGATGACACGCGCCATTTTCTCAGCTTCAAAGACCTGAACTTCAAGCACTTTGGACGGGCTGAGTGCATTGGCCACATACTCCTGCACAAGCTCGGAATACCGTACGATATCAATCTTCTCGCCCCGAAGCTCGGTTACGATGGTCTGAACACGTGTGCCTCTAGGGCCTACGCAGGAACCAACGGGATCGACTTCGGGATTACGCGAGAACACGGCGATTTTGGAACGGAAGCCGGCTTCGCGGGCAACGGAACGAATCTCAACCACTCCGTCAAAAATCTCCGGCACTTCCAGCTCGAAGAGACGCTTCAGCAGACCCGGATGACTGCGGGACAGCATGATCTGCGGTCCTTTGGTCGTATTCTCCACCTTGGTGATATAAGCCTTGATACGCTCGCTCTGCTTGAACTTCTCGCCCGGCATAAGCTCGCCCAGCGGCAGAACCGCCTCGATTTTACCAAGATCCACATAAATGTTACGCATATCCTGACGCTGGACAAGGCCGGTAACAATATCATCTTCCTTGTCAATAAAAGCGTTATAGATAAGTCCGCGTTCCGCTTCACGGATACGCTGTGTAACAACCTGCTTGGCAGTCTGGGCAGCAATACGCCCGAAATCACGCGGTGTAACTTCGAGTTCGGCAATATCCTCCAGTTGGAAATGCGGGTTGATCTCCCGGGCTCCCGGCAGAGAAATCTCTGTCCGTGAGTCCAGAACCTCCTCCACAATCAGCTTGCGGGCAAAAACCTTGATTACGCCTGTGTTGCGGTTCATATCCACACGCACATTCTGCGCCGCATTGAAATTGCGTTTATAGCTGGAGATCAGCGCAGCTTCGATGGCTTCAAACAGCACATCCTTGCTGATGCCTTTCTCCCTTTCCAGTTCATTCATAGCTTCGATAAACTCCATACTCATGAAATTCCGGTCCCCCTTTCAAGACGTTAAAAAATAATGGCCAATCTCGCACTGGCGACCTTGGCGTACGGTACTACATGTTCTTTTTTGCCCGCGGAGATGAGCAGTTCCTCGTTCTCGAACGAGAGCAAACGACCTTCGAATTCTTTGAGTCCTTGAATCGGCTCATACACCGTTACATATACATCCTTGCCAACCGCTTTGGCAACATCCGCCGCTTTCTTGAGCGGACGTTCAGCTCCGGGCGAGGAAACCTCAAGGAAATAAGCTTCGGAAAACGGATCATTCTCATCCAGCTTCTGGCTGATGTATTCGCTGATGGTACCGCAGTCATCGATATCAATGCCGCCTTCTTTATCTACGAATACGCGCAGGAACCAATTGGAGCCTTCTTTCACGTATTCAACGTCCACCAGTTCGAAACCATTGTCCTCGAGATAGGACCCGAGCAGCTGCTCTACCGTCTGTTTAATTTTGGATTTGGGTGTGCTCAAAAGAAGATTACCTCCACGAACTTGTCTTTTGCTATATACCAAAGATAAAGAGTGGGTTTCCCCACTCTTTACACAACGGACTTATCTCATTATTACCAAAAAAATTATACCATAGTGAGTCTGCACTGACAAGTACCAGCCCTTGACTCCCTTATTTCAAAGCATGATTTGCAGCGGAATTTAGAATAATGACAGCTGGTTGCTCTCAGGCAGACCGCGGAAGCAGCCCATTCCATTCAGCAGCTCAATTACCGTTTTACTGGCTTTGGATTTCTGCTGGAAGTCCTCAATGGAGAGGAATTCTCCGGCATCCTTGGCAGCCGCAATATTGATCGCGGCATTATCACCAATACCCGCAAGCGAAGAGAACGGCGGAATCAGGCTGGTGCCGTCAACCGTGAATTTGGTGGCATCGGAACGGTACAGATCGATATTTTTGAAGGTGAAGCCGCGGGCAGTCATCTCCAGTGCCATTTCCAGTACCGGAAGCATCGCTTTTTCCTTCGGCAACGCCTGGAAGCCTTTTTGCTCGATCTCTACAATCTGGCGACCAATGGCCTCATAACCCTTACAGCAGAGTTCAATATCAAAATCAGCGGCACGGACAGAGAAGTAAGTCGCATAATATTCAATCGGATAATACAGCTTGAAGAAGGCGGTCCGCACTGCAGAGATGACATACGCTGCCGCATGCGCCTTCGGGAACATGTACTGGATTTTGAGACAGGAATCAATGTACCACTGCGGCACCTTGCATTTCTTCATCTCTTCGATCCACTCGGGAGGAAGCCCCTTCCCTTTACGCACACTTTCCGTAATTTTGAAGGCCAGGCTGGCATCCATATCGGCCTTATAAATCAGGTAGAGCATGATATCATCACGGCAGCCGATAACCGTCTTGATGTTGCAGGTATTATTCTTGATGAGCTCCTGGGCATTCCCCAGCCACACGCCGGTCCCGTGGGACAAGCCTGAAATCTGCAGCAAGTCGGCAAAGCTGGAAGGCTTGGCTTCCACGAGCATCTGGCGGACAAACTTCGTCCCCATCTCCGGCACTCCGTAGGTGGCTACAGGGGTACGGATCTGATCCGGTCTTACCCCGAGCGCATCTGTGGAGTTGAACATGCTCATTACCTTTGGATCATTCATTGGAATGGTGGTCGGGTCTACGCCGGTCAGATCCTGCAGCATGCGCATCATGGTCGGATCATCATGGCCCAGGATATCGAGCTTCAGCAGGTTGGCATCGAAGGCATGATAGTCAAAATGGGTTGTTTTCCACTCTGCCGTAACATCATCTGCCGGGAACTGCACCGGGGTAATGTCTTCGATCTCCATATAATCCGGCAAAACAACGATACCGCCGGGATGCTGCCCCGTACTGCGCTTCACACCCGTGCAGCCGGCCGCCAGACGGCCTATTTCGGCTCCGCGCCAGCGTTTCTGGTGATGCTCTTCATATTTCTTTGTGAACCCGAAGGCGGTCTTCTCAGCTACGGTACCGATGGTGCCTGCCCGGAATACATTATCAGGTCCAAACATCGTTTTGGTAAAATTGTGGGCATTCGGCTGATACTCCCCCGAGAAGTTAAGGTCGATATCGGGAACCTTATCCCCCTTGAAGCCCAGGAACGTCTCAAACGGGATATCCTGGCCTTCCCCCTTCAGATTCCCGCCGCAGTCCGGACAGGCCTTGTCCGGCAGGTCGAAACCGCTCGGTACACTGCCGTCCAGGAACCATTCACTATACCTGCATTCCGAATTCGTGCAGATATAGTGGGCCGGCAGCGGATTAACCTCAGAAATACCAAGGAACGTTGCAACAACAGATGATCCTACCGATCCACGTGAGCCGACGAGATATCCATCCTGGTTCGACTTTTTAACGAGCCGTTCCGAGATCAGATAGTTGGCAGAGAAGCCGTATTTAATAATCGGCGCAAGCTCCTTCTCCAGACGGGCTACTACAACCTCCGGCAATTCCTCGCCGTAAATTGATTTGGCTGTCTCATAGCAGGTATTGCGGATCTCATCATCCGCTCCTTCAATAATTGGGGTGAACAGCTCGCTCGGGAATAGATCATATTCCTCGAAACGTTCGGCCAGCTCCACGGTATTGGTGACCACAACCTCCATCGCTTTTTCCGGGCCCAGGAACTCAAATTCCGTAAGCATTTCCTCGGTGGTCCTGAAATGGGCATCTGGTTTACGCTGGTCTTTAAGCGGACTGAAGCCGGTAATCCCATGAATTGTAATATCACGGAACAGCTTGTCACGCGGCTCCAGGTAATGCACATTGCCGGTAGCAATGACCGGCTTGTTCATCTGGTCGCCGATTTCGCATATCTTGCGCACAACACCGCGTAAATCCTCGGCACTGGCCACGAAACCTTTATCCACCAGATGCATGTACATGGTCAACGGCTGAATCTCCAGAACATCATAGAACTGGGCCACCTCTATGGCCTCCTCCACTGTCTTGTTCAGCACCGCTTCAAAGAACTCGCCGCGCTCACAGCCGGAGATGACAATCAGCCCGTCCCGGTGTTCCTCAAGCTTCGATTTGGGGATACAGGGTACCCGTTTATAATATTCCGTATGTGACATGGAGATCAGCTTATAGAGGTTCTTTTTGCCGGTCGGATTCAGTGCATAAATACCGCAGTGAAACGGCCGTACATTCGAGAGGTCATTGCCTACATAATCATTCAGCCGGTCAAGCCGGGTCAACCCTTTCATCTTTTCCGCATCCGCGAGCAATCCATTGAGGATTCCGCCCAGGGCAATCGTATCGTCCACCGCCCGGTGATGGCTCTCCAGCAGCACTTTGTACTTGTCAGCGAGTGTATTGAGCCGGTGGTTCTTCATGGTCGGGAAGAGCAAACGCGCAAGCTCCAGCGTATCCAGTGAAGGATTCGGCAGCTGCGGCTGGCCCAGCTTCTTCAGGGAAGCCTGAATGAACCCCATATCAAACCGTGCATTGTGGGCTACCAGAATGCTGTCGCCGATAAACTGGGCGAACTCTTTTAGTACAGGTTCCAGATCAGGAGCGTCTTTGACCATTTCATCGGTAATGTTGGTCAGCTGCTGGATATGATAAGGAATCTTTTCATGCGGATTAACAAAGGTGGTATAACGGTCCAGCTCTTTGCCTTCGCACATTTTAATTGCTGCAAGCTCTGTAATATTGTTGCGCGTGATCGACAGACCGGTGGTTTCGATGTCAAATACGACATAGGTTGCTGTTTTGAGCTCCAGGGGCTGTGCATTCTCCACGATGTTTACTGCGTCATTTACAACGTTGGCCTCCACACCATAGAGCATTTTGAGCTTATGCTTATGTGCAGCATGGTTCGCATCCGGGAAGCTCTGGACATTACCGTGATCCGTAACAGCCAGTGCCGGGTGTCCCCATTTCGCAGCGGTTTTGACATAATCGGTGATGGTTGCCACTGCATCCATCGTGCTCATTGTAGTATGCAGATGGAATTCAACCCTCTTCTGCTTGGCATTGTCCTTACGCGCCGGCGGTGCTGAAACTTCCGACAAATCCGACGGGATCATCACCAGTTCTGGAATTTGCATGAAACGGTCATATTCAACTTTGCCGCGTGCCCGCACCCATTTACCGTTAGCCAGCTGCCCCATCACTTTCAGATCTTCCTTAGTCTTCGCAAACATCTTCATCTGCAGAGAGTCGGTGAAGTCGGTGATGCAGAAGGTATACAGTGTGTTGCCGTTACGCAGCTCTTTGGTGTCGAGTCCAAATATCGTGCCTTGAATCGTGATCTTCTTCTCTTCATCCTGTATGTCCAGAATGGATACGGCCTGTTCTTTGATCTCATACCCGATCTGAAGCTTAATCACCTCATTCGGATCACCGGGTTCCTCAGGCTCGTCCGGTTCACTGGCCATCATCATCATCTCTACCAGTTCACGCTGCTCCTGCTGGAGCTTCTGCTGGAATTCCTCGTAGGCATCCGCTTTGCTCTCATTCTCGGCAATCTGCAGCTTCACCTTAAGGGTAAGTCCGAAATATTTATCATAATATTTAATAATGGCTGCTTCGATGCCCTTTTTACGGGCCAGCTCAAGAGACATGGAATCGCTCAGGCTAAGCAAAAGCGTGCCGTCCTGCAGGTCCTGACTGGAGCGCGTCAGCCATCCGTTAACAGATGGAATCTCACGCTGGACCCACTCGAGGAACATTCCCCAATACTCCTGTACAATATCCGCTCTGCTGATTGAATCATCATATAGGAACAAGAAGCTGACTTTTGCAATATGCTGCAGCTTCTCACGCATTCTAAGGACAAAGGTCCGGTAGGTCTGGGCCGGAACCAGGCTGTCTTTCGCAATTACAATATGCCAGTCACGGTTGCCGCGGCTGATTTCCACACGCTCGATCTGCCCGTCCAAAAAGTAGGGATCAATGATGGCCGGAGGAATTTCCCCCTGCTTCATTAACAGCTCGAACCTTTTTCTTCTCTCCACGCTTAGCTCCATGGTTTCCCCACCTAACTCGGCAATAATTAGCTATACCTATACTATAATTCTAGTATAGTAAGAAAAGCTTCCGGTTCAAAAAGCATTGGGTAATTGCGGCCCGCCGACTCCTCTCGCCAGAAGCTAATATAAAGGATCAAATAAAAATTGAAGTTGCCGCTTAATACGCTTTGGCGAATACAACTGTATGCAGGGCCGGCTCACCGCAGCAAATACAAGTCTCTTTCGTTTCTGACGGATTGAACGGAATATTACGGCTGCCTGCGCCTGTTTCTTCCTTCACCTTGGATTCACATTCCTCCGAGCCGCACCAGCCTGCAAGTGCAAAGCCGCGCTTCTCTTCCATGGAATCCTTCATTTGCTCTAAGGTATCTACAGAATAGAAATGATCCTCACGGAACTTCAGAGCCCGCTCGAACATTTCCTGGTGAACCTGCTCCAGCATAGCCTTCACTTCTTCAACCAGATTCTCCTGCTGGATAATCTTCTTCTCACCGCTGATCCGGGATACGATTACGCAGACTCCGTTCTCCATATCACGCGGTCCAAGCTCCAGACGTACCGGTACACCGCGCATTTCGTATTCATTGAACTTCCAGCCCGGTGTAACATCTGCGCGGTCGTCTACACGTACGCGGATTCCGGCACTCTTCAGCTCTTTGAACAGCTCATCTGTGCGCCCGATCACTGCTTCACGGGTCTTAGGCGGCCCGATCGGAATCATAATGACCTGAGTAGGCGCTACCTTCGGCGGCAAAGCCAGCCCGCGGTCATCCCCATGCACCATGATCAGTGAGCCGATTAGACGTGTGGTAGAGCCCCATGAGGTTGTATGTGCATGTTCAAGTACATTATCACGGCTTAAGTATTGGATATCAAAAGCCACTGCGAACTTGGTACCCAGATAATGAGAGGTAGCCGCCTGCACAGCCCGTCCATCTTTCATCATTGCTTCAATGGAATACGTGTCCACCGCACCGGCGAATCGCTCGGATGGTGTCTTCTGTCCGGTAACCACCGGAATCGCCAGAAAAGTCTCTACGAAATCACGGTAGTTATCCAGCATCTTCATCGTTTCTTCACGCGCTTCCGTCTCATTCTCATGAGCGGTATGGCCTTCCTGCCAGAGGAATTCCGTAGTGCGGATGAATGGCAGTGTGCGCTTTTCCCACCGGACTACGTTAGCCCATTGGTTGATCAGCACCGGAAGGTCACGGTAGGACTGAATCCATTTGGAATACATATGGCCGAACATGGTCTCGGAAGTTGGGCGGATTGCCAGACGTTCTTCCAGCACATCGCCGCCAGCTTCAGTCACCCAAGGCAGCTCCGGATTGAAGCCTTCAACATGTTCTTTCTCCTTCTGGAAAAAACTCTCCGGAATAAACAGCGGGAAGTAGGCATTGCGGTGTCCGGTTTCCTTGAGGCGGCGGTTCATCTCCTCCTGGATATGTTCCCAGATCTCGTAGCCGTCCGGTTTGAACACAATACAGCCGCGGACCGGAGAATAATCCATCAGGTCCGCTTTTTTGATCACATCAATATACCAGCGTGAGAAATCTTCGCCCTGCGGCGTGATTTCCGTAACGAACTGCTTGTCTTTTGCCATGTAAAGAGATCCTCCTAAATTCGCCCCGCAAAGCGCCGGTTAACAAGCGAAGCTCTCAAGCACTTTGCGGGGACCCCAAAAGAATGTAATGTGAACCAATCAGCCGCTTATGAGGCGTAATATATCATTATAAGTCACAGCAATCATCACCAGGAACAGCAGTGCAAAGCCTACAAAATGGACCATGCCTTCGCGGTTCGGGTCCACCGGCTTACCGCGCAGCGCCTCCACACCGAGAAACACGAGCCGGCTTCCGTCAAGTGCAGGAATCGGCAGCAGGTTGAAGATTCCGAGATACAGGCTGAGTATAGCCGCCCAATAAGTCAAATACTGAATCCCCTGCTGGGCAATCTGCCCGGTCAGCTGGAAGGTTCCCACGGGTCCCGAGATATCGTCCATATTGAATTTGTTGATCAGCTGCTTGAAGCCGATGAAGATCAGCTTCGTGGTATCCACCATGGCAGTGCCTGATTTGGTGATAGTCTCACCAACCCCGGCCTTGCGTGTAGGAAGCTCCGGAGTGATCCCGACTTTACCGCCTTCCTCCCCTTCCATACTGCGGGGAATCATAGCTACATTAAGGGTTTCATCGCCGCGCTGCAGTGTCCATTTCATCTCTTTGCCCTTGGACGCGGAAGTGAGCGAGATCATCTTCTGGTAATCTCCACCGATAGTTTCGCCGTTAACGGCTACAACTATGTCGCCCTTCTGCAGACCGGCTTCCTGGGCTGGCATTCCTTCGCTTACATCGCCGATCTTCACATAGGTCGGATTCTCCACCTGGATACCGGCCATTTGCAGATGAAGCGCGAACAGCACAAAAGCCAGAATGAAGTTCATCACCGGACCGGCCAAGATCGCCACCGCGCGCTGGCCTACGCTTTTGCTGCCGAACTGGCGGTCTTTGGGCGCGATCTGCGTCTGCTGGCTTCCCTTAATCATCATCGCCTGCGGATGTACGTCGTATGTGGTTACTTCACCATCCACATCCAGACGGATTTTCAGCTCATTCTCAAGATCCGTGAATTGCGCTTCACCGCGGATAACATTTCTGCGTGTATCCAGCGAATCCAGGTAAATATTCTTCACCTTATTATCCTGGCCCAGTCTGACCGCAATGGTCTGTCCGGGACCGATCTCAATCATTTCCGGATCCTCTCCGGCCATTCGGGCATATCCCCCAAACGGCAGCAGGCGAAGCGTGAACTGGGTTTCATTGCGTTTATAAGAAAACAGTTTCGGACCGAAACCGATAGCAAATTCCCTCACAAGAATTCCGGCGCGTTTGGCAAAATAATAATGTCCCCATTCATGGACGGTCACCAGAACAAAGAACATAAATACCGTCAAAAAAACGACTCTTACCATCTCCATTGCGAAACATTCCCCCCTTTAGGTGTAAGACCGAAGTATGTCCTCTTAATTTATCATTATTCCAAGGTAAGGCACAAGAGAATCAACAGTCCACCCCTATTTTTCAGGGCATAACAAATATTTCCGGAAAACAAAATGCGCACTGTCCGCTTACAGCACAGCCGCAAGTTCCCGGGTCACCGTATCACAGTGCTTAATCTGCTCCAGATTCGGATGAGCCGCATTCTCATGGCGCTGAAGGACTTCATCAATAATCTCGTCAATCCGCAGGAACGGAATCTCGCCGCGCAGGAAACGGGCAACGGCAATCTCATTCGCTGCATTGAAGGCGGTTGTAGCCGTCCCCCCCATGGTGCCGCAGTCGATAGCCAGCTTCAGGGCCGGGAAGCGCTCATAGTCCATCTCACGGAAAGTGAGACTGGCTACTTTGGCCAGCGACAGCCGCTCAGCAGGCGACTGCCAGCGGTCCGGATAGGTGAGCGCATATTGAATTGGAACCCGCATATCGGGCGTTCCCAGCTGCGCAATGATACTGCTGTCACGGAATTCCACATAGGAGTGAATAATGCTCTCCGGATGCAGCAGCACATTAATCTGTCCATACGGGAGGGCAAACAGATGATGCGCTTCGATTACTTCCAGCCCTTTGTTAACCATAGTTGCCGAATCAATTGTAATCTTGGCCCCCATGCTCCAATTCGGGTGGCGCAGTGCATCCTCAACAGTAACATTCTTAAGCTGTGATCGCGTATAATCACGGAAAGATCCTCCGGATGCTGTGATGGTAATCGAAGCAACATCTTCGCGGTTCTCGCCATTTAAGCATTGAAAAATAGCCGAATGCTCGCTGTCAATCGGCAGGAGCTTAACACCTTTGCGGCCCGCCAGCTCTGTAACCAGGTGTCCGGCGGTAACCAGCGTTTCCTTGTTGGCCAGTCCTATATGTCTGCCGGCTTCAATCGCCGCCATTGTAGACTGCAGACCCACGCTGCCCACAAGGGCAGTCACAACAGTCTCTGCGTCACCGCCAGCGGCAATCTCCACCAGACCTTCATGTCCGCTGTAGAGCTCTACGCCGGCAGGCAGACTGGATCTGATCTCTGCAGCAAGCTCCGGTGTAGACACAGAAACGCGGCGCGGATGGAAGCGGCCCACCTGCTCCAGCAGCAGCCGGGTATTCGATCCCGCTGCCAGCCCGTCCACCACAAAGGCTTCCGGATGCATGGCTACGACATCGAGTGTCTGGGTGCCGATTGAACCCGTAGAGCCGAGAATACTGATTCTTTTCACAGTTGAAACCTTCTTCCTGTCGTTAATAGTAAGGCATCAGCATTACGATATGTACGAAAGGAAATACGATAATCCAGCTGTCACAGCGGTCCAGGATGCCTCCATGACCAGGCAGCAACGAGCCTGAATCCTTAATACCGTACACCCGTTTATAAGCAGACTGTACAAGATCTCCGAGCTGACCCAGAACGGCGCAGGAAACCCCGATAAGCAGTGCGCGTCCGATGGTCAGCAGATCAGGAACCAATAGGGCAAAAACAATAGATATCACGGCAGAGATTAATACTCCGCCAAGGGCACCTTCGATAGTTTTGTTAGGACTGATCGCCGGCCAGAGCTTATTGCGTCCGAAGCTTCGGCCGACAAAATACGCTCCGGCATCACTTCCCCAGATGCAGCACAGCAGCAGAAATGTCCAGAGGAGCCCATGTCCATCTCCCGCACCGCGGGCGATAGCCATATAAGAGAAGCCCATCCCTATGTATACAATGCCGGTGAACATCAAAGCGGTGATCTTAATATCCAGCTTGTTCTTGCTGAAGACCGTAACCAGCAGGAATAACAGCATGAGCAGCCAGATTCCCTGCTCCCACGATAATAACTCGGAAGTCCCCAGCAGATTCCAGGGGATCATGAAGCATACTACGGACGCATAACCAAGTACAGCAGTCCCTCCGAAGGTTGCTGTACCTGTCATTTTTACAAATTCATAATAGCCGATGAGGGCCATGGCAGTCAGCAACAGCTGATACGGCCAGCCTCCCAAAAAGCACAAGCCCAAAAACAAGGCTCCGGCAACAATTCCGGTAATCACTCGCTGCTTCAAAGATTCCCATCTCCCATCAGGCTACTTCAATCCACCATAACGGCGTGTGCGGCGCTGATATTCCGCCACAGCCTGCATCAGATGCGTCTTGTCAAACTCCGGCCAGTACACATCTGTAAACCATAATTCACTGTAGGCAATCTGCCAGAGCATAAAGTTACTGAGGCGCATTTCTCCGCTCGTACGGATCAGCAGATCAGGGTCAGGCAGTCCGCCGGATAAGAGCCTGCTGTCAATCAGTGCTGAAGTAATCTCATCAGGTGTCAGAATACCTGCCTGGATATCCTTGCCCAAGCCGCGCATACAGTCTTCAATCTCTTTACGGCCACCGTAGTTCAGCGCAAAATTAAGTATAAGTCCGGTATTCCCTTCGGTCCGGGCAACCGCTTCTTCCATAGCCCTGCGGGTATGGGAAGGCAAAGCCTCGGTATCCCCCATTACACGTACCTGTACATTCTTCTCAATCAGTTCATCCAGTTCAATGGCCAGAAATTCCACAGGCAAGCGCATCAGGAAATCAACCTCATCCTTCGGCCGCTTCCAGTTCTCCGTGGAGAAAGCGTACATGGTCAAGAACTCTACTCCCAGGTCATTCGCCGCGATTGTCGCACGTTTGACCGCCTTCATCCCGTTCTGATGGCCCACAATACGGGGCAAGCCGCGCCGTTTCGCCCAGCGTCCGTTGCCATCCATAATTACAGCTACATGCCGGGGAATATTATCCGGTGAAATCTCGACTGGCTCCTGCCTGTCTTTACGGCTCAGCCATTCTTGAATCCGTTTGATCATTTCCGTTTCCTCCAAGCTCTTATCAGAAAGAGACAAACCCCACCATAGACGGAGGGGCCTGAAGTCTCTTGAATTTCATTATACTTCCATAATCTCTTTTTCTTTGGACAAGAGCACTTTGTCGACTTCAGCTATGAACTTATCCGTTGATTTCTGGATATCTTCCTGATGTCCATGTGATTCGTCTTCCGAAATGCCGTTCTTCTCCATCTTCTTGATGTCATCGTTCGCATCGCGGCGGATGTTACGGATGGCTACCTTTGCTTCTTCTCCGAACTTCTTGGTGAACTTTACAAGCTCGCCGCGGCGTTCTTCAGTAAGCGGTGGAATGGACAAACGGATGATTGTACCGTCATTGGCAGGCGTAATCCCGATATCTGACTTCATAATCGCCCGCTCGATGTCAGACATCGATGTTTTGTCCCACGGCTGGATCAGCAGTGTCCGGGAATCCGGTGTGCTGATGTTAGCCAGCTGATTAAGAGGAGTCGGAGCACCGTAGTACTCCACTTGAATGCGATCCAGCAGTGACGTCGAAGCACGTCCTGCCCGCAGCGTAGCCAAATCGCGTTTTAGCGACAAAATCGCTTTTTCCATACGCTCTTCGGCATTTTTCTTCACCGATTGTGGCATTAATTTACACTCCCTTTAACAATCGTCCCGATCTTTTCGCCGAGAACGACACGTTTAATATTGCCTTGCTCTGTAATAGCAAACACAATGAGCGGTATATTATTATCCATGCAGAGAGAGGAAGCGGTGGAATCCATAACACCAAGGTTCTTGTTCAGAATATCCATGTAAGTAAGTTGCTCGTATTTCACGGCAGTGCTGTCCTTGAACGGATCCGCGGAATAGACACCATCTACTTTGTTCTTCGCCATCAGAATCACTTCGGCTTCAATTTCGGCCGCTCTGAGCGCTGCCGTTGTATCCGTCGAGAAGAACGGATTCCCCGTTCCTGCGGCAAAAATAACTACACGGCCCTTTTCCAGATGCCGGATTGCCCGGCGGCGGATATAAGGCTCAGCAATTTGCTGCATGGCAATAGAGGTCTGAACCCGTGTAGGGACATCGATCTGCTCCAGGGCATCCTGAAGTGCCAGCGAGTTCATGACTGTTGCCAGCATCCCCATATAATCCGCTGTCGCCCGGTCAATGCCGCTTGCACTTCCCGCGATTCCGCGCCAGATGTTACCTCCGCCGCACACAATGGCAACCTGAACTCCAAGCTCAACGACTTCCTTGACCTGCTCCGCGATGGAGATGATCGTTTCGGCATCGATGCCATAGCCATTCTGTCCGGCAAGTGATTCACCGCTAACCTTAAGGACTACTCTCTTAAATACCGGCTGTTCCAATTGTATACCCTCACTTTCTTACAAAAGACGGAACACTACGTGATATGTGTTCCGCTCTTTTGATGCTTGCCTTTATTCAGTTCTTAATACAAAATGCTTCTCAGCTATTATTGGTTCACTTGTGCCATTACTTCTTCAACAAAGTTATCGACTTTCTTCTCAAGACCTTCACCCAGCTCGTAACGAACGAAACGGCGGATGGAGATGTTTTCGCCAATAGTGCTGATTTTTTCGTTCAGCAATTGGGAAATAGTCTTGTCTGGGTCTTTAACGAATGGCTGTTCAAGCAGGCAATATTCTTCATAGAACTTGCTGATGCGGCCCTCAACCATTTTTTCAACGATTTTTTCAGGCTTGCCTTCGTTCAGCGCCTGGTTCTTAAGAATTTCTTTTTCTTTCTCAACATCTGCAGCCGGTACTTCTTCACGGCGAACATACAGCGGGTTCGCTGCTGCGATTTGCATTGCGATATCACGCGCGAAATCTTTGAAGGAATCTGTTTTACCTACGAAGTCAGTTTCGCAGTTGATTTCTACCAGAACGCCGATACGGCCGCCAGCGTGGATGTAAGATTCTACTGTACCTTCAGTAGCGATACGTCCAGCTTTGTTAGCTGCTGCGGACAAACCTTTTTCACGAAGCAATTCAGCTGCTTTAGTGATATCATTGTTTGCTTCTTCAAGTGCCTTTTTACAATCGAGCATTCCTGCTCCTGTTCTTTCACGAAGTTCCTTTACTGCCTTTGCATCTACTGCCATTGTTATTCCCTCCAGATAATTGTCGTTGTCATACGCGGGCTCAAGGCCCATTATCCTAAAAAAAGGGCAGTGAGAGGTTATCCACCTGCCAACCACCCTTTTCATTTAAGTTCTTGTTTTATGTCCCGGATACTACTTAAGCAGTAGTTGTGTCTTCGCCCTGATGAGCTTCAACAACAGCGTCAGCCATTTTACCAGTCAAGAGCTTCACGGCGCGGATAGCGTCGTCATTGCCTGGAATTACGTAGTCGATTTCGTCCGGATCGCAGTTAGTATCAACGATAGCTACGATAGGAATACCCAATTTGCGAGCTTCTGCTACAGCAATACGCTCTTTACGCGGGTCAATGATGAACAGCGCGCTTGGAAGACCTTTCATGTTCTTGATACCGCCCAGGAATTTCTCAAGACGATCTTTCTCTTTGCGGAGAAGGATAACTTCTTTCTTAGGCAATACTGCGAAGGTACCGTCTTCTTCCCAAGCTTCCAATTTCTTCAGACGGTCAATACGCTTCTGAATAGTCTGGAAGTTAGTCAGGGTACCACCCAGCCAACGTTGGTTAATGAAGAACATACCCGAACGTTCAGCTTCTTCTTTTACGGAATCCTGTGCTTGTTTCTTTGTTCCTACGAATAGGATTGTGCCGTTGTCGCCAGCGACGCTCTTTACAAAGTTGTAAGCTTCCTCTACCTTTTTGACTGTTTTCTGCAAGTCAATAATGTAAATTCCGTTTCTTTCAGTGAAGATATAACGATCCATCTTTGGATTCCAACGACGAGTCTGATGACCGAAGTGTACCCCAGCTTCGAGAAGCTGCTTCATGGAAATTACTGCCATCTTCACACACCTCCTAATTTTGGTTTATTGTGTGTCTCCTCCGCCGCGTGTCATCTTTCTACAAGACTTTCTTCAGAAGAAAGCACCTCTTGTCGAAATCAACCGGCGTGTGTTTTAACACCGTCAATTACTATACCATATTAAAACATTCTATGCAACGATTACTGTGAATTTATAAATTTCTTATCCAGAACACTTATTTCTCCACAGTAATCAGCTTATCAATAATAGAGTCCATGCTCTCGCCCTTGGCAAAACTGTAGCTTCCGTATTGGATAATCTTGTTCACTTTACGGCTGTTCGCCGTCTTAAGAAACTCCGCTTTATCTTGAATAACTCCGGCATTGGCCAGCACATCAGCAGTTTGGGCGAGTGTAATTCCTGTAGGAATCCGCACAGAAATATCGCCGTTCACTGCAACCGCAGGCGCTTCCGGACTGGCTGGAGCTACAATCCCCGTGTCTGCAGCGCTGCTCTCCGGCTGTACAGGCGCTGACGGCTTGCCGGGAGTCACAGCTGCACTCGGCTCCACTGCGGCCTTAGGTGTGGCTGCAGGAGCCGGAGAAACAGTTGCCGCCTGCTCGGCGGGTACCTCGGAAGACTCAGGCTTTCCCGGAGGAGTGCCTTGCTGTGTTTCCTCTTCCCCGCTGACCGCCCCTTCATCTGCGGACTGCACATGATCCACCACGGTCAAATTCAGCCGCTCCGCTTCCTTGATCAGCTGTTCTTTGGAGAGCGGAGCAGCCTTTCCAGCAATCATCAGCTGCAACAGCAGTGCGCCAGCAATCAGCCCGACTCCTAACCCGAGCATGAAGAACCGGTTCTTGATCATACCGATTCCTCCTGATGGGCCAACTGCAGAATCAGCTGGACCTCGCCCCGCTGGAGACCTGCAGTCTTGGCGATAGAATCTATCGATTTGCCTTGTTCATGCAGTTCGAACAATCGCGGATACCTCAGCTTAATAGAGCTGACCGGCTTTTGCCTAGCAGGCTGGGCTTCAGCTTCAGCAGCGGGTGCTGCAAAAGCATTCTCCGCAGACTGAGCAGCCGAAGGCTCCCTTGAGAAGGTTGTCGCCAGCTGAAGCAGACCTTTTTCTTCAGCCGTCAGCCGGGCATCCAGAAGCAACAAGCTCTTACTAAGCCCAGTCACCTGCTCACGCAGTGCGCCAATCTCTTCCTGCAGGGCTGTTTTGTTACTCTGCGACTGCGCTTTGATGCTGCCGACCAGTTGAAGCAGTTCTGTATTCTCATGTTCGATATCTGCCATATATAACTCCAGAGCGGCCTCCGTCTCCTTAAGGCTCTTCTTCTCATCCGAGTCTTCCTTGCTGGCCTTTGCCGGCAATTTCAGGGCATAAACGATAGCTACAGCGCCTACCAGCACGATATATACCCATGGGTCCAAGTGTCTAATCTCCTTTTACATTCAATTCATTGAAGCTTACTCTTTCAATAGCTTAACTGGACTCAAAGACTGAGATCTATCCGGTGTCCTTTATAGGGATGCTCGGCATCGTGGACAGTCTCCGGCTTCCGTGGCTGACGCGGATTAGCGTGGCTGTCCGGCTGATTCTCCTTGCCCCCGTCCCGGAGGGCTGATTCGGAAGATTCGTCTACCTCACTGGAGCGCATGGCGATTTCCTGGCTATGCTTGACGTTCTGGCCTGCCAATTGCTGCTGGTCAAGCGCCGGACGTTGCTGCTGGCTGTTCTGAACTTTAGCGGCATCATGTGTCCGAGGCAGGGCGATTTGCAGTTCCACCGGTTTCAGACTCATACGATCTCATCTCCCATAGTCCATTTAGAATCAAGGAATAGCAGGCCGCCCCCGCTGCCTGCTTAAATGTACGGTGTTATCGTTATGTCCCCTTCACTGTAAACAAAGGATACCCGTTCTGTAGGATCTTTAACGAATCTGGTATACCTGCCAATAACAATCTTTGAACCACCATAGATTGTTTTGATAACATCCACCCGTGCTCTGCCTGTATCCTCAAGCATCCGCTCGATCTCGAGTACGCGTTCTTTGATTCTCTTTTCATCACGCATATGGGATTGCTTGGTCGCATTGAGCTTCACGCGGAGCGCCACCTTATCTGGGGAAAGCTGACCGTTGTTCGCCAACTGATTGAGAAGGTATAGTGCCTTATTGGTCTTGTCTTCATTCTCAAGAAGTTGACGCAATTCCTGGCGCAGCTCATTAATCTCATTTCTCAGCTCGGGAACAACGCCCACCTCAACCGCTGTAGCCGTCGACATCGTATTTCCGATAGTCCGTGCAACAACTTTATCGCCTGCCTGTACTATCCCGCCTACAATCAAACCTTTGGCACCGTTGCAGAGCACATCACGTCCTGCTCGGATGTTGGAATGCATAATGCTTTGCGAGACAATCACGTCTTCTCCGGCCACCACATTGCCATCCTGGATAAATGAGACTTTGACATTTTTCCCGGCGTTTACGAGACCTTTATTATAGCCGATAATTCCGCCGGTAATTTCGATGGAACCGCCAGATATCAGCTCGGCACCTTCCACCCCCCCAACCACTCGGATATCTCCAGCTGATTTGACAGTAAAGCCGGTAAGTACGTTGCCGCGTATGACAACCGTGCCGACAAAATCAATATTGCCTGTACTGTAATCCACATCACCATTGACCTCATATACAGGGAATACATTGATCTTGCCCTTGTCTGTCAGCGTAACCAATCCATCTATCGCCGAATACATGGAGGTCTCTTCCTGATCCACCAGTACATTCTTGCCAACCTTGAAATGGGCTTGCTTCCCTGCTCGATACGGAAGCTCCTCCCCAGTCACTGTCTTTCCGCTTACACCATTCTCTGCCGGAACGATTCTGGCTATAAGCTGGCCCTTCCTCACATTGTGAAGCCGGACCAGATCCTTGTAGTCAACCTTGCCATCTTCTTTCTCCAACGGCTTACGGTCTTCCTCCAGATCCACGGTCAGGACCATCCGTCCATCCTTGCCATTGACAGCAGGCTGGCCGATTGCGATTGGCACCCTGTTCCAGAAATATTCTTCCGGGTTGCTGCAGATCCGCTGAACAATATCCCGCTGGATACCAAATCGAATGTTGTGACTGACCAGGAAGCTTTCAAGATCCTCAATTGTACAGGAGAAATTCTCATCCTTCTTGATGAACTGGAGGTAAGCAATCCCTTTATCATCCGAAAACGTAATACTTAGGTATTGGCCCAAAACATATTGACCGATCAAATTCTGCTCCCCCTTATCACCGGCGCCCGGTTAATCATTTTGCATAAGAAGATCACGGTTCTTCTCAAGTGTTCCTCTTAGCCGCAAAATAGCCTTCGAATGAAGCTGTGAGATCCGTGAAGGAGAGAGTGACATCACTTCAGCGATCTCGCTCAAAGATAAATCCTCATAATATAAAAGGGACACGACGGTCCGTTCTTTCACTGTTAATTTCTCGATGCCTTTAGTCAGCGTATCACGTAGATAGAACTCATTCACTTTCCGGTCCGGATTCTTAGCCTTATCATCCACCAGAATAGACATCCGTGTCTCTGATTCTTCTTCACGAATAGGATCTTCTAATGAGCAGAGCGACATGACTGCAACATCCTGCAGCATAGTCTGAAACTCCGTTTCTGTAATGTTCAGATACTGGCTCATTTCATCGTCACTAACGGATCTCAAATACTTCTGTTCCAGCTGCTGGTAGGCATCCTCGATTTTTTTCGCTTTTTCGCGCACGGATCTGGGAACCCAGTCACTTTGCCGCAGAGAGTCAAGGATCGCTCCTCTCACCCGCCAGGAAGCATAGGTCTGAAATTGCAGTCCCCGCTTGTAGTCGAATTTCTCGATGGCATCAATCAGTCCCATCACACCATTGCTGGCCAAGTCATCTTTGGATACATTTTTGGGTAATCCCACTGCCAGACGGCTTGATACGTAATCTACAATATGGAGATAACTCTCAATCAGCTTTTTTTTGGCCTCAGGATCACCTTGCTCTTTCCATTGTTCCCATAGTCCATCTGTTTCTGACTGAGCAGCTTTATGCTCGTTCAACGGCTTTCACCCTTCCCAAAGTTTAGTCAGCGGGTACCATGCGGCGCAAGATTACGGACTTTCGCCGCAGCACTCGCTTATTCTTCTTTCAGGTGACGAACGGCCTTGGCCAATTCTTCAGGATCTTTCATAGAGACCAGTTTTGGCGGCTGCAGAGGTGTGAAACCACTCAAGTCCACACTTCCCGCTTCCGGTTTCGGTGTCAGCAGGTCCTTCAATTCCTGATCCTCTTCCGGCGTCTGAATATCAAGCTTGGCACCAAGTGCCTCACCGTTATCTTCAAATCCGGCTTCAAGGTCTGAAGATTCAGAGGATTTCCCAATAATAACACCCAATACCCATCTTAGAAGGAAAGCAAGCACAAACCAGATAATAAATCCATATATTCCCCGGATCAGGCTGGTTCCAACTAAATTATGTCCGTAGTTTGTAAGAAACGTAAATAGAAATCCAATCAACCCGAGGCCTGTGCTTAATAATATTTTCTTGCTCATGGCTATATTTCCTTCGGGCCTTTTTGAACGCTGCGGATAAAGAGCACCCCGGTATTGCAGGCGATCTCTATCGTACGTCCATAATTGCCACCCGTGTCCTCCGCGATCAGCGGAATGTTCAATGCGTCCAATGCTAGTTTGCAGGATTCCACATTACGAGGCCCGATCCTCATGGTGTCACTCCCCCCGGAAAATGCGAACATCTGCGAGCCTCCGGCCATCTTGGCCACAATCCGGCTCCGGACCGCCCCTAGCGCCAGCAGGCGGGATAAAAGCTCAGGAACAGCGGTATCGGCAAACTTGGCAATATTCATCTGTCCTTCCCGGGCAATATCTGACGAGGGCAGCATGACATGTGCCATACCTGCAAGTCTTTTGCCGGGATCAAACAGTGTCAGGCCAACACAGGAACCAAGACCGGTCGTACGGATAAGACTGTCCTGGCTGCCAATGTTAAGATCCGCCATGCCTACTTTAATAATGCTCTGTTCTTCAATCATTATCAAACGGTACTCCTAATGCCTTAAATATTTTGGGGAATGATTCGGGATCGGGAATAAGGAAAAATTGCCCTTCAATCTCATTTTGGCCTTCCAGGAACGTCGTATCGATCAGTAGCGCATCATCACCCATCTGACCGAACTGCAGCAGCCCGTATCCAAGAATCGCACCGGCCATATCCATAGCAAGCGCTGGTACTGTCGGATACATGGAGAGTGAGGTGAAGTCAGCCAATGATGAAAGGTAGGAACCGGCAAGGATATTGCCGATTTCGCTCAGTGCGGATAACTCCATTTCACTGAGCTCTTCACCGCCTGAGATCTCAATTCCGGCAATCCGGCTTAGCAGATTGGTCGCTGCTTCCGGAGAGAGAATGAAGAACAGATTGCCAGGAGCTTCACCTTCTACACGGAGGAAAACAGCATACACCAATTCTTCAGCTCCGCCGACCTTATCGGTAATCTCCTCAAAACTGAGAAGCTGTACCTTAGGTACAGCCATATCAATCGGCTTATTAAGCAGCTGTGACAACGCGGTGGCGGCGTTGCCGGCTCCAATATTCCCGACTTCTTTCAGCACATCCATTTTGAAGTCCTTGAAGTTTTTGAATAGCTCCACTGGCTAGCCCTCCAGGCTTTCCAGTTGCACGATTTCGCCCTTGTTCAGAACTTCGGACAAGTTAAGCATAATCAGCAGACGGTCTTCTCCAATTTTGGCCACCCCGTCCAGATACTTCGCTTTGATCCCACCTACAACATCCGGTGGTGTATCAATAATGTCACGGTTGAGATCAATAACATCATTCGCAGAATCGACGATGAAGCCTACTTCCATCTCATTCACATTCACAATAATGATCCGGGTCTGGTCCGTATGCTCTGCTTCCTCAATACTGAAACGACCGCGCAGATCAATTACAGGTATAACTACACCGCGCAGATTGATTACACCTTTGATAAACGAGTAGGTCTTGGGGACGCGGGTAATGGGCATCATACGCTCGATAGTCTGGACTTTCTCCACTTCAATGCCGTATTCTTCAGTGCCAAGCTTAAAAACTATGACTTTGATATCTTCAGCCATGGAATGAACCTCCCTGTTCTATCCTGATTATTTAATAAAAGCATTCGGATCAATAATAAGTGCAACTTGTCCATCACCAAGAATAGTGGCTCCGGAAATCCCTTGAACATCAGGCAGATACTTGCCGAGATTCTTGATGACAATCTCATTCTGCCCGATAAAGTCTTGAACCGCCAAGGCAACCAGACGTTCTCCCTTACGTACAACCACAATCTCTGTTTCCTCTTCGGTGCTTTCATCATAGTCCGGAATAGAGAAGATCTTGCTCAGTGAAACGAGCGGAATGTGGCTGCCCCGGAATTCCAGCATTTTGTTGCCGTGAATGGTACGGATCTGGGACTGTTTCACAATACCTGTCTCTACTATAGATGAGAGCGGAATTGCATATTTCTCTGAACCCAGACGAATCAGCATGGCTGCGATGATCGACAGTGTCAGCGGAAGCTGAACGGAGAAGTTCGTTCCTTTACCCGGTGTAGAGTAGATGGTGACGTTGCCGCCCAGTGAGGAGATCTTTGCTTTGACTACATCCAGACCGACCCCGCGGCCCGATACATCAGAGATTACCTCTGCTGTACTGAAGCCCGGAGCAAACAGAAGCTGATACGCTTCATCATCAGACATTGCATTGGCCTGCTCCTGGGTAATGGCGCCCTTCTTAACAGCAGACCCCAGAATCTTCTTCGGATAGATGCCTCTGCCATCCTCTTCAATCTCAATAAAGACATGGTTGCCGCTATGGAAAGCCCGGAGGTGGACGGTCCCTGTCTCCGGCTTGCCGGCAGCGACACGGTCCGCTATGGACTCAATACCGTGGTCTACTGCATTACGCAGCAAATGCACAAGTGGATCACCAATCTCGTCAATTACAGTACGGTCCAGCTCTGTTTCAGCACCGGTAACGATCAGATCAACTTTCTTGTCAAGCGATTTAGCGAGATCGCGCACCATCCGCGGGAACCGGTTAAATACGGTATCCACCGGTACCATGCGCAGCTTCATCACTATATTCTGCAGATCCCCGCTGACCCGGCCCATATGTTCAACCGTTTCGGTAAGATCCCCGTTCTGCACTTCGGAAGCCAGCTGTTCCAGACGAACGCGGTCTATAAGCAGCTCACTGAACAGATTCATGAGTACATCCAGACGCTCGATGTCCACACGGATCGTACGCGAAGGAGAAGGCGCTCCGCCAGCTCTGGCCGGTGCTGCCTTATTCTCTTCCTTGCCATGTGCGGAAGCAGCCGGTGAAGCGTTAGAGGCAGCAGGAGCAGCCTCCGCCGCAGGACCCGGGGCAGGCGCTTCTGCGGTAGCTGCAACACTTTCCTGTCCCATCTGACGCAGGGATTCCTGATCAAGCGCTACGGCTGTAACCGTATCGATCTCCGACAAATTCAGAATCATCTTCTGAATTTCACTGGCATCCTTTTGGGTTATGTAGTAGAGGGAGAATCCGTAATCGAATTTCTCCTGCTCTATGTCCTGAACCGAAGGGAAGGACTTAACCACTTCTCCTGAACGCTCCAGAAGGTCGAAGACCATATAAGCACGCACTGCCTTAAGCTGACAGTCCTTGCGGATAGCAACATCAACATACAGCACTTGATGGCCTTCCTGCAGCGACTGCTCCAGCACAGAGTACTGGAATTCATCCAGAAACACCTGGGCATCCGTGGCATTGCCAGCAGCAGCCGCAGTAACTTCTGCAGCAGCTCCACCAGCAGCGGGAACCTCTCCCCGGACAATAGCCTGGAGGGAAGATACAATTGCCGATACATCAGCCTTCCCCTCTCCCCCGGCTGTGATGTCCTCCACCATGGATTCCAGAGCATCAATACTCTTGAACAGGGTGTCAAAAATGAAATCCTGCATCCGAAGTTTATTGTTACGCACCAGATCAAGCACATTCTCCATTTGGTGCGTAAGCGAAGCCAAATCCTCAAAACCCATTGTAGCCGCCATACCTTTCAAGGTATGGGCAGAGCGGAAAATCACCTGGACAATACTCAGATCTTCAGGATTTGCTTCCAGCCCCATCATGCTTTCGTTCAATGACTGCAGATGATCATTTGACTCATCAATAAACATGGATAAATATTGGTTCATGTCCACTAACGAGCACCTCCCCTTCGAGTTCGCTTTTCCTTTATTTAACGGCTTGCACCAGCCTTGGAGCAATTTCTTGCAAAGGCAGGATATGTTTCACGCACTGTAGCTCCACTGCAGACCGCGGCATTCCGTAAACGACACAGGTCTCTTCACTCTCGGCAAAGGTTGACGTCACACCCGAGTCATAGAGTGCCTTCATCATTCGGGCCCCGTCGCTGCCCATCCCGGTCATAATGACCGCATGACGTTCAAGCGAAGTAAGCTGCAGTACCGATTCGAACAGTGTATCTACAGAAGGCCTATGTCCGTTGCGGGCTTCTTCCTTGGTAAGCTCAATCACATATTGGCCGCCGGCCGCCAGAGCAACCTTCAGATGATATCCGCCAGGAGCTATATACGCAGCCCCCTGCCTCAGAACCATGCCATGCTCCGCTTCAGCAACCTCCAGCGCGCTGAAGGTATTCAGCCGCTGAGCCAGCGATTTGGTGAAATTAGGCGGCATATGCTGAACAATGACAATCGGTGCCGGAAAATTACCGGGGATGTTCTCCAGGAACGCCTTGAGCGCCCGCGGACCGCCGGTAGAGCATCCTACCGCCACCAGCTTGCGCAGGCCCCTATTTCCGTTCACAGGGCCTGCCTGCGCAACAGGAGGATCAAAGAAGCCTCCTGCAGCCGTCTCAGCGGCAGCAGCCCGCAGATCGGGCAATGCTGCTCCCGTATCCCCTTGAGTCCGGCTTCTGAAGCGTTCGGATGCAGGTGGTGGCACTGTTGGAGCCGGCTTGCCCGGCCGCTTCGTAACTTCACTGACCGGGCCTTTCACTGGAGGGATCTTGTCTGCCGGCAGCTCCTGAGGGGCTCTGCCCTTCGGCATCAGCGCACTCTGAGCCGGCTTGCGCAAGGAGTCCGTTTCTTTCTTAAGCGGCTCTGCCTTACGTTTCAATGGTTCTATGACCGTGCGCGGAGCAGCAGGCGGCGCTGGCAGAACGTGCTGATCAGGAGGCAGCAGTTCAGGGGCCTTGTAAGCAGAAGCGCGTGCTTCACGCTGTTCGCGCGCCAGCATGGCTTCCTTCATCTGCTCGCGGAGTGATTCCCCGACTGCGATAATATCCTGGGAGTTTGAAATGGACGGCTTTCGGATGAAATCGAAAGCCCCCCATTCCAAAGCCAGAATGGTTTCCTTCATCCCCTCCTCATTAATCCCCGACAGCATAATGACTGGCAGCGGACGCTGGGCCATTATTATTTTCAGCGCCTCCAGACCATTCATTTCCGGCATTTCCACATCCATGGTTACCAGATCCGGACGAAGCTCGTTCACCTTCTCAATAGCTTCACGGCCGTTGGACGCCGTTGCTGTTACCTGAAAGTCAGGATCGTTTTCAATTAAATCGGAAATGATTTTACGCATAAAAGCAGAATCATCAACGACCAAAACCTTGTATGGCCTCATAGCATTTCCACCTCTGTCCCTCAAATTCAGAACAATTATTTGTTTCGTTTCAACCACTTGCTGATAAATCCCTTGATGCCCTGTACTTTAGCGGTTTCTACTGAATCAACAGCCAGATAGCTCAGCGCAAGCCGGTGCACATCTTTAGCTGCTATACTGTTCGGAAAAGCCACTGAGAATGGAATTTGTTTCTTCACTGCCTGAACTACATGGGGATCACTGCTTATATAGCCCAGAAACGGGAGTTCGAGCTGCAGAAACCGGCTGGCGGCCATGCGGATTTTATCACTGGTCACTCTTGCTTCCCGTTCATCCCCCGCCTGGTTGACAATCAGCCGGAATGAAACCTCAGGATGCGAGTTATGAACAACTTTCATCAGCGCGTATGCATCCGTAATCGCGGTAGGCTCAGGCGTCGTTACAACCAGACAGTCATCTGCAGAAGTGATAAACTTCATCGTTTCCTTCGACAATCCAGCCCCTGTGTCAAAGAGTATAAAGTCCATCGTGTCGGCAATTTGCGCAATCTGAGCGGTAAAGTAGTCCAGATCAGCTTCTGAGAGTGAGAATAGCTCATCCATTCCGGAACCGCCAGCGATAAAAGGTAAGGATTCCGGACCCAGCTGAATGATCTGTCCGATATCGGCTTCCCGCTTAAGCAGATGGTACAGATTGTATTTCGCTGACACGCCCATAAGCACGTCTATGTTAGCCATGCCGATATCGGCATCGAACAACAGAACTCTCCGCCCCAGGGATTTCAGTGCAAGCGCAAAGTTAAGGGTGAAATTCGACTTTCCGACTCCCCCCTTTCCGCTGCATACGGTAATGATCCGGGCAGAGACTCCGCTGCCGGTGAGCTGCCTAGAATCCTGGGTGGATACTAACCGTCTTAAAGCTTGCGCCTGATCCATCACTCGCCCCCTGTTCCCAGCAGCATTCCGGTAATCTGCTCTCTGGTAGCCATCAGAAGATCATCAGGAACATTCTGGCCATTCGTAATATAAGAGAGCTTTAGCGGAAAATCATTCAGAACATTGAAGAGCGGGCCATAGCTGCCTGTTTCATCCAGCTTCGTGAAAATAACCTTATCCAGCGGGTATCTGCCAAAGTGCTCAGCGATCTTTTTCATGTCGCGGCTTTTTGAGGTCAGGCTAAGCACCAGGAAGGTTTCGCTTTTGAGCTCCTTGGCAAGCAGGCTCTGCAGTTCGGCCACCAGCATTTCATTGCGGTAGTTCCGGCCTGCAGTATCCATAAGTATCAGATCACAGCCCTCCAGGCGGAACATGGCTCTTTGCAGATCCCCGGGCGACTGGACAACCTCCAGCGGCATATTCAAAATGGATGCGTATGTTCTAAGCTGCTCGACCGCTGAAATCCGGTAGGTGTCCGAGGTAATCAGGCCCACTTTGCGGCCCTGCTTAAAGAGCTGCTCCGCCGCCAGCTTGGCAATGGTCGTTGTCTTGCCTACACCTGTAGGTCCGGCAATGTATACGATCTTTGTATCGGGAGCAATTCCTTTGCCGATGCGTCCAGCCAGGAATTCACCGATTTGCTCTTCCAATGCTTCACCGAAGCGGTCCGCCCTCCAGCCGCTGCCTTCTCCCCGGTAGCGCTCCAGAACATTTCCAATCCATTCATCCACAAGTACTGCGTCTGTCTCCTGATCAATCAGACGGCTTTTGAGCACTTCCAGTGCGTCCGGCAATTCAGCTGCCCCGGAGGAATAACGCGCTATACGCTCCATCCAGTGCTTCATATCCCTGATTTCACGAAGGACATCGCTCTCTTGTGCAGGAACACCGCCAGGGGCAGGCTCTTCGGCGACAAGGGAATCATAGATTGCCGAGAGAGATTTGCGGCCCTCCTCCGGATTTGGAACCGGCTGCGGCTCTTTAGCGGGTGCAACCGCCGTAATGTCCGGCTCCTCTGTCTTAGATAGTGCCTCCATCACCGCTACGCCTCCGCCGCCCTGATCACCAGGATCAGAAAGTGCAGCGGCAATCTCGGCAAATGAGCGGGCTGATGTTGGAGCAGATGCTGAAGCCGCCTTTTGGTAAGCTTGCGGAACAGCGCTTCGTGGTATATTCATCGGTTGAGCAGGTGCTTTCTCGGGCACGGCCGGCTTCTGGGCATTCTCAACGGCTGCCACGACTTCGATTTTCTTCTTGGTGAACATGCCCATAAATCCGCCGACTTTAACCTCTTTGGTGCTTAAAATGACGGCGTCGCTTCCAAGTTCGCTGCGGATGGAATGCATGGCGTCAGGCATCGTATCGACCACATAACGCTTCACTCTCATAAATTCACCACCCCAACGCTTTGAATTTCAATATTTGGCTCGAGCTCGCTGTAAGACAACACCGGAATATCCTGCATCGTCCGTTCAATCACCTGCCGCAGGTACATTCTAATGGTAGGAGATGTCAAGACGATCGGCTGCTGTCCGGATTGCAAGAGACGGTTGATCTGCTCCGTAAGCCGCTGATAGACGGTTTGAGTGGAAACAGGATCAAGTGCCAAATAGCTGCCTTGCTCTGTCTGCTGAACACTTTCGGTAATCTTCTTTTCAAGTGTGGGACCTACTGTAATTACACGCAATGTTTCACCCGATTGTGAGAATTGCTGTGTAATCTGCCTGGACAGGGACTGCCGGACATATTCCGTTAGAATATCAGGGTCCTTGGTGTATGTGCCATAATCCGCCAGAGTCTCGAAGATCGTTACCAGATCCCGGATGGAAATCTTCTCACGGAGCAGCTTGCCAAGGACTTTCTGAATATCACCAACCGCCAGTATGGAAGGAATGAGTTCGTCCACCAGAACGGGATAGTTCTCCCTGAGATTATCGACCAGCTGTTTGGTCTCCTGACGTCCCAGCAGCTCATGACCGTGACGTTTGATTAGCTCTGTCAAATGTGTGGCCACAACCGAAGGGGGATCCACTACCGTATAACCGGATAACTCCGCCCGTTCTTTAACAGATTCATCAATCCATAATGCAGGTAATCCAAACGATGGTTCGATAGTCTCAATCCCGCTAATCGACTCGTCATCATAACCGGGACTCATGGCAAGATAGTGATTAAGTAATAATTCACCGCCGCCAACGTTATTTCCTTTAATTTTGATGACATATTCATTCGGTTTTAGTTGAATATTGTCGCGAATACGAATAACCGGCACGACTAGACCCATCTCAAGCGCACATTGCCGTCGAATCATGATGATACGGTCGAGCAGATCGCCGCCCTGTCCCGTATCTGCCAAAGGGATCAGGCCATAGCCGAATTCGAACTCGATCGGGTCAACCGTCAGCAGATTAATGACACTTTCGGGGCTGCGCACTTCTTCAATCTGCTTCTCCTCTACCAGCTGTTCATCGGCAATCTGCTGCCTGCTGGCCTTCTGGCCCATGCTGTAGGCCGCATAAGCCATCAGACCCGCTAGAGGCAATGTAGACATCACCGTGATCGGGGTGAAGAAACCCAGAAAAGCAATGGTCACTGCTACAATATAGAGAAGCTTCGGATAAGAAAGCAATTGTCCAGTCAAATCTTCAGCCAGATTGCCTTCCGAAGCCGCCCGGGTTACGATCAGTCCGGAAGCGGTGGAAATAAGCAGTGCCGGAATCTGGCTGACCAAGCCATCCCCGATCGTCAGTATGGAGTAGGTCGAAAGTGCATCCTGGAAGGACATTCCGTGAATTGTCATCCCGATAATAAAGCCGCCGATCAGATTGATCAGCAGGATGATAATACTTGCAATGGCGTCACCTTTAACGAATTTACTCGCACCATCCATGGCTCCGAAGAAATCCGCTTCGCGCTCAACATTACGCCGGCGTTCGCGCGCCTGCTGCTCATTGATCATCCCTGCATTCAGATCCGCATCGATACTCATCTGTTTACCGGGCATCGCATCCAGTGTAAAGCGCGCCCCCACCTCGGCAACGCGCTCAGAGCCTTTGGTGATAACAATGAACTGCACAACAACCAGAATCAGGAAGACGATGAAACCTATAGCGATTTGTCCACCTGCAATCCAGCTTCCGAATGTAGCTACCACTTCACCGGCATGACCATCACCAAGAATCAGTTTGGTGGTGGAGATATTCAAGGCTAACCGGAACAGTGTAGTGATCAAGAGTAATGAAGGGAAAATCGAGAACTGCAGCGGATCTTTCGTATTCATTGCGACCAATATAATGGTCAGGGCTATTGAGATATTGACAATTAACAGTACATCCAGAAGCCAGACAGGGATGGGCAGAATCATCATAAGCACAATGCCGATAACGCCCAGTAGAACTGTTAGATCTCTAGCTTTCAATGTCCTTAACCTCCCCCGGCTTATCTCCTCTTACCTTTAAGCTTGTATACATAGGCCAGCACTTCGGCAACAGCCTGGAACAAATCGGCCGGAACCACATCACCGATTTCCGCTCTCTGGAATAGCGCCCGTGCCAGCGGCTTATTCTCCATAGTCACAACACCATGCTCCTTGGCCAGCTCCCGGATACGAAGCGCCACATAATCCTGGCCCTTGGCTATAATCTGCGGAGCCTCCATTTTGGAACCGTCATACTTCAGGGCAACCGCAAAGTGGGTCGGGTTCGTGATGATAACATCGGCCTTAGGGACCTCCTGCATCATCCGCTGCATCGCCATTCTGCGCTGACGTTCCCTGATTTTACCTTTAATGATGGGGTCGCCCTCCATCTTTTTGTACTCGTCCTTGATGTCCTGCTTGGACATTTTCAGACTTTTCTCATGCTCGTATTTCTGATAAATATAGTCCAGAACGGCCATGATAAAAAGAGCCGCCGCAATCTTGATGCCCAGGCTCATGGTCAGCTTCGCAGCGAAGCCGAACACACTTTCAGCGCTAACACGTGCGAGGGAAGCAAAGCTCTCCTTCTCCCCCCAGAGCGTGCTGTAGACCAGATAGGCTATCAGCACCAGCTTGAAGATCGACTTGAGAAACTCTACAAACGAACGCATGGAGAAAATATTCTTGAAGCCTTTGATCGGATTAATCTTCTCGAACTTAGGTGTAATCCCTGCACCGCTAGCCATGAATCCCACCTGCGCGAAGTTGGCCACAAGCGCCAGAAGGAAGGTGATGCCCAGCAGGGGAGCCAGCAGAATCAGAATCTGCAGCCCGTACTGGTTGAAGAGCTTGGAGATATTCTCCGCTGTTACTTCCATCATCATCCGGTTCTGAAACACATCTGTGAACAGCTTGACAAAGCGTTCTTTCATGAAACCGCCGAAAATGCTCAGCGACAACAATGCCGAGAACAGCACCACTGCGCCGGACATCTCCGCGCTCTTGGCTACCTGCCCTTTCTTGCGGGCGTCCTGCCGTTTCTTCGGGGTGGCCTTCTCAGTCTTATCTCCCCCGAACAGCTGAAGATTTAATTTATATCGTTTTGGCTTAGCCATGACACTCTCTCCTTACCGTTACCTAAGGACTCTTCCCCACGAGGCCAAGTAAGTTATGCATGGACTCAAACATAATGTCGAAGAGATTCTGGAACAGCACAGCCAGCCCCGGCATCAGTATAAGAAGTAGCGCCAGACCTACAATGATTTTGAGCGGAACCCCGATGACGAACACATTATATTGCGGAGCAGTTCTCGCCAGGAAGGCCAGACCCACATCCGTTAAGAATAGTGCTGTAACCAGCGGCGCCGACATTTGAAAGGCCAGCATGAAGGATTGTGCGAAGGTGCGTATCAGGAATTCCGACAAGCTTCCGTCGATCATTTTGAGGAACAGGTCATTGTCGATAGGCACCCATTTATAACTGTAAACAATGGCATCCAGCAAATAGTGATGTCCGTTCATCGTCAGAAACAGCAGCAGCGCAATCATATACTTGAAGTTACCGATAATAGGGGCTGATGCGCCAGTCATCGGGTCAATTACATTGGCGATACCAAACCCGATCTGAATATCGATAAAAGAACCCGCCGTCTGAATCGTCATAAACATCAGATACGCGACAAAGCCAAGCAGCAGTCCGATTAAAGCTTCTCTGACGATCAGCAGAATAAAATTCAGATCCTGCGGAACGGTGATGTTCATCCCGCCTGAGCTGAAGATAACCATGGAAACAAAAAAAGACAAACCAATTTTGAATGTTGTCGGCACACTTTGCGAAGAAAAGACAGGAACGACAACAAAAAAAGCAGTAATTCGACAAAAAATCAGCAGAAAGACAGGAAAACTTTGCAGCAGGGTCTCTATATTCATAATCTCAACCGATATACATATAGAGGCTGCCCAAAATTTGACTGGTGAAATCCACCAGCTTCGTTATAATCCACGGACCGAATAGCAGTAATGCGAGCAGTACGGCAACGATTTTGGGAACAAACGCCAGGGTTTGCTCCTGAATCTGGGTTGTGGCTTGAAATATACTGACGATCAGTCCTACCACCAGACCAAGAATCAGCATGGGTGCGCTGGTTTCCAGCACCAAATATACGGCTTGGCCGGCTAGACCGATAATAAAATCCGCATTCATCCCTTACGCCTCCTCTTAAGGGTCAGGTGTTAAAACTTAGCAGCAGTGATTTGACTACTAGGTACCAGCCGTCCACTAGTACAAAGAGCATAATTTTGAAAGGCAAGGATATCATGACCGGCGGCAGCATCATCATCCCCATGGCCATAAGCGTACTGGATACTACGATATCAATAATGAGAAAGGGTATAAAAATCATAAAGCCCATCATAAATGCTTTTTTCATCTCACCAATCGCAAACGCCGGTACCATAACTGTCAAAGGGATATCATTGTAGCTGGCCGGTTTGACTGTTGCATTGTTGCCGGTATAGTTCATGAACAGCAGCAGGTCCTTGGTATTGGTCTGCTTGAACATAAATTCCTTCAGCGGTTCCTGCGCTTTATTGAGCGCCTCGCTCTGGGTCAGCGTGCCTTTCATATACGGCTGTAAGGCCGTTTCATTCACTGTTGCCAGTGTCGGTGACATAATAAATAGTGTCAGGAACAGAGCCAGTCCCACAAGCACCTGGTTTGGGGGCATTTGCTGCGTACCGAGCGAAGTTCTTACGAACCCCAGTACGATTACTATTCGGGTAAAGCTTGTCATTAACACCAGAAATGAAGGAGCTATGCTCAGAACCGTTACCAGCAGCAGTATGGAAATTGAACTCGTGCCACCGCTTGCAGTATCGTTATCACCGACCTGAATACTAATGTTGGGAATAGGATCCGCGTGAACCGGATGCAGAAGAACAATACTGAATATACCTAGAAGCAGTAACGAAAGAATCAGCTTTTTTTTCATAAATCCCTCGACTCATTCTTAAGGTCATCATCCCGCAGCAGCTCTTCGAGCTTCTCTTTACGCTCAGGCGCAAGCGCAAGCTTGGACTGCAGCGTCTCATAGAAAGACGAAGTCTCATTAAGTTCAATTTCCTGGGACGGGACTTCACCGCGCAGCTTTGATTTGATTTTGGCGATAAGCGGTGTAATAAAGTTGTCAGTGCCTGACGTTTGATCTTCGAATGCGGAAATGATTAAAGCAACTTCTGCCGGATCGGTGATTTTATCCATCATGGATATATTCTCACCCACTCCGATAAGATAGAGGCTGCTGCCGAGTTCGATGATCTGAATCGACTTATTCGGACCGAGCCCCATCGCACCAAGTGTACGGATGGAACGGCCGCTCATCAATGTCTGATTGCGGCGTCCCAGAAAACGGATCAGCAGCACGATAAGAATGACAATTACTGCAAGAACAAAAACAACTTTGAGCAGATTCAGCAGGGCATTACTACCGTCTCCGAGCGTTCCGGAATTGGCTAACATACCTGATTCCTACACACCCAACGTTTTATTGATAGCTTCAATTACACGGTCAGCCTGGAAAGGCTTAACGATAAAGTCCTTCGCTCCGGCTTGAATTGCATCAATGACCATAGCCTGCTGACCCATGGCTGAACACATGATGACTTTGGCATTGGCATCTACTTTTTTGATTTCTTTTAGGGCGGCGATTCCGTCCATTTCAGGCATGGTGATATCCATCGTGATCAGATCCGGACGCAGTTCCTTAAATTTCTCTATAGCCTGTGAACCGTCCTGGGCTTCACCCACTACCTCAAATCCGTTCTTCGACAAAATGTCCCGGATCATCATTCTCATAAATGCTGCATCGTCCACGATTAGAATTCGGTTAGCCATTTTTACAAAATCCTCCCTAAGTATGCTTATTGTAATTTTTGTATACGGTCCCACTGGCTGACGATATCCGTAACGCGGACACCGAAGTTTTCGTCTATAACTACGACTTCCCCTTTGGCAATGAGCTTGTTGTTAACCAGAATGTCAACAGGCTCGCCCGCCAGTTTGTCCAGTTCGATAATCGAACCTTGCGACATTTCCAGAATATCTTTGATCTGCTTCTGGGTCCTTCCTAATTCTACGGTCACTCTCAGTGGTATGTCCATCAATAAATTTAAATTATTTTCGTCAATATTGCCAAAAGCCCCTGCACTGAGGTTAGCAAATTGTACCGGCTGCACATTCACATTGCGATTAGGTGCAGAATTCTGCGGCGGCGCCTGCGGATATGGCATTCCTTGAGGCGGCATTCCGTAAGGCGGCATACCCGGCATTCCATAGGCTGGCATACCGGCCGGAGGATAATAATAGCCACCTTCAGGCATTCCCGGATATGGCGGCATCCCCTGCGGCGGATATTGAGGAGGGATCCCTCCAGGGTCAGGTGCCGGCATCTGCTGCTGTACCGGAGGTGCTGCCGGAGCAGGTTCTGGTGCTGCGGCGGGTTTGGGAGGTGTTGCGGTCGACGTAACGGCCGCTTCCTGGTCAGCCTGGCTGACATCGCCCAATAGCATGGTCACCATGTCTTTGGCGAACGGTACCGGTAACAGCTGCATAATCGTGGAATCGATCAAATCGCCGATCTTCAGCCGGAACGAAATCTGGATTAATGTTTCATCATCCGGCAGGCTTCCAACCCCTTCTCCACTGGACATATTTAGAATATCGATGCCTGGAGGAGAAATATTGACGAATCTGTTAAATATAGTCGACATGGAAGTAGCGGATGAGCCCATCATCTGATTCATGGCTTCCTGCACGGCGCTGATATGAATTTCATTCAATTCCTCGTCTTTGGGTTCTCCTTCACCGCCAAGCATTAAATCGGCAATGACCTGTGCATCCCTGATCTTGATGACCAGTGAATTGATCCCTTGGAAACCGTCCACATACTGTACATGAACTGCGACATGGGGTTTAGGAAATGCATCCTCGAATTCACTGCGGGTAATAATCGATACCTTTGGAGTCGTGATATCAACCTTTTTGCCGAGCAGAGTAGATAGCGCAGTCGCTGCACTGCCAAATGTGATATTACCGATCTCTCCCAGCGCATCCTGTTCAAAAGGTGTTAAATAATCATCCACTGTCTTCGGCGAGGGAGCCAGGTTACCTTCCGCAGACTGTCTAAGAAGAGCATCTATCTCTTCTTGGGACAAATAATCTTTACTCGTCAAACTCTTCAACCCCTTCGCTGACAATCTCGTCTATTTGCACAGCCACTCGTTCTTTGATTATCCCAGGACTTCCGATGAATTTCAGCTTGTCCCCTACCTTGATTGACAGTCCGGAATCCACAGTCTTGTTAAGAGAAATCACGTCGCCGACACTGAGCCCGAGAAATTCAGCAATGGATAACCTCGATTCACCCAGCTCTGCTACTATCGGAAGCTGAGCCCGGTGAACTCTTGCCCGGATGGCTTCAAGCTCAACCTCATCCCGCACCTTCTTCTCGGATACAAACCACTGGTGAACAGACAGCCTCGACATAATCGGCTCAAGAACAACGTGAGGGATACAGAGGTTGATCATCCCGGTGGTATCTCCAATTTTGGTGCTGAGGGAGATAAGGGCAATCGTTTCATTTGGCGATACAATTTGCATAAACTGCGGATTCGTTTCCAGTGCTTCCATCCGTGGATGGATGTCCAGAACTGTCTTCCAGGCTTCCTGCAGACTTTCGAAACATCTGCTGAAAATCCTCTCCATAATTGTCGTTTCGATTTCAGTCAGGGCGTTAATCTTCGAAGGTGCTATACCAAATCCGCCAAGCAGTCTGTCCAGCATGGCAAAGGCAATGTTCGGATGCACCTCCATAACCATCCGGCCCTCTAGAGGTTCGGCTTCAAAAATATTCAGTATCGTCATTTTGGGAATGGAGCGGATAAACTCATCATAAGGGAGCTGCTCTACTTGAACGACACTGATTTGTACAAAAGTGCGCAATTGGGCCGAAAAGTACGTTGTCAGGTAGCGGGCAAAGTTATCATGGATCCGTGTAAGACTTCGGATATGATCTTTGGAGAAGCGTACAGCCCGTTTGAAATCGTAAGAGCGGATTTTTTTCTGGGTTTCTTCTTTTTTCAGTTCGTCGGCATCCATTTCACCGGATGAGAGTGCAGCAAGCAGAGCATCAATTTCATTTTGTGATAGTACATCAACCAATTTCAATCACCCCCCCATCAAAGAATTATCCCGCCAGCAGTTACATTGGTGCCAAGATGAATTTGGTGAATTCTATCTGGGTAATCGTGCCTTCAGTCAAATTCTTATTGATTATGTTCACCAGCTTGCTGCTGAATTGATCTTTGCCGCTGGCCCCGTTTAATTCCTCAGGCCGGGCATCGGCAATCGCTTTGATAATAAGCGGTGTAATTTTAATAGCTTTTATCTTTTCGAATTCTTCCTTGGACTTCGCTGAATCTAGCTGAAACGCGATGTCAACTGAAAGGATATAATCGGGATCGGCAAGATTAGTTTTGATATCAGTGATTACCGCCGTCAAGGCGACGATTTCATCCGCGCTTAGTCTCTTAGCTTCCACGTTCTGGACAGCCTGGTTCACATCATTCGCATCACTGGGGAAAAACCTGTCCATTAGTAAAAATGCGGCTACTACAATGAGCGTAATCGCCAGTAAAATCGTAATGAGCCATGGCATCATCTTCTTCATGAAAGCTCCTCCATCGATTGGACTTTAATGGTGGCAGCATGTGTGCCTATGTCCCTGTTGTATTCCTTGATCTTCTCAATGACTTCATCAGCCTTTTCAAGCACAATCAGCCTTTTGCCGGTTACAAGCGTGATATACGTATCCGGGGATTCCTCAACCATTTCAACCAGCAGGGCATTTAACCACATCGCCGCCCCATTCAATCTTGTTACCGAAATCATAACAGGCCTCCTAACAAAATAGGGGGAGGAGTCCCCCCCACGACTATAATAACGATACCGCCACAGGCGAAAAGTTATTATTATACAGCAAGTTTATGACTAACCCTCATATTCCCAAAAACTTAACGCTTGAGGTTAACTACTTCCTGGAGTACTTCATCTGAAGTTGTAATAATACGTGAGTTCGCCTGGAAACCACGTTGTGACACGATCATCTCCGTGAACTCGTTCGTCAGATCGACGTTAGACATTTCCAGCTGGCCTGCAACAATTGAGCCTGTTCCCACTTCAGCATTGTTGGCAGTAGTCGGTTCCAGTGCTCCCTCTGCGTTGGCATTCAATGTCATCCGGTACAGATTGCCGCCGATTTTCTCAAGACCTTGCGGGTTGCTAACTTTGGCAACGGCGATTTGAACCCCTTGTTCAGTCGTCCCGTCAGCCATCGTCTGAATAATCGTACCGTCACTCGAGATAGAGAATGCGGTAGCCTCTTCAGGCAATTGAATGGATTCCCCATCAACACTCACGACATGAAGACCATCGGAAGTAATGAGATTACGATTAGAATCCACATGGAAATCTCCTGCGCGCGTAAGGAAAGGCGTCTCCTGATCACCCGTGAGTTTTACCAGGAAGAATCCGTCTCCGTCAATCCGCAGATCCGTCGGATTATTGGTTGTCATTGCACTGCCTGCCAAATGCATTGTGTCCACAGAACCAATGCTTACCCCTAACCCGATCTGTTTGGCATTAACCCCGCCTTGTCCGCCTTCAACAGGTGCCGTAACACCGGATACCGTCTGGCTCATGATGTCCTTGAACATTACGCGGCCTGATTTGAAGCCGATGGTGTTGACATTGGCAATATTATTACCGATAACGTCCAGCTTGGTCTGGAACCCGCGCATACCTGATACTCCTGAATACATAGATCTTAACATTGTTTATCGTCCTCCCAGATATAGAGTCTTTCAGACTCTTAATTGTTAGAATATTGGAAATTGGAGTGATGTCCGCGTCAGTCGGTCGGCGGCCATTTCGGCTCTCCAGTTAGGACCAGCCGGTTCAAGAAATGATTACTGCACTGTCAATCTGTGTGAATACGTTATCTTTCATCGAATTGCCGTCCATAGCCGTAACTACAGTACGGTTCGCAACACTTACGATTAACGCCATATCTTTCATCAGGATCAGCGATTCTTTGCTGCCCTTGGCCGCTGCCTTGTCTACCGCAGACGAGATTTGATCCAATTGGCGGCTGCCAAGCTCAATTCCCCGCTGCTCAAGCCGCTTTGCCGCATGATTGCTGAACTTCAGCATATTTTTCTGCAGCACGCTCTCAAAAGAAGCTTCAGAGCTTACTGAACTCTTGGCTGACTGCTGACGCTGAAGCGTTGAAGGGTGTACACTCGCCGGATACAGTTGGCCTATTGTCAGTCTGTCGCTCATGTGGTCCCCCCGCTCTCCCCGCCGCCCGTCGGAGTATCACTGCCCGCTGCCGGTTCAGCAGAAGGATTCTGAATTTGTGTGATATCTGGTAAGGCGATCCGCTCACTGCCTACAACCGCGTACTGTACACCGCTGCTCACAACAATGGATTCTACATTGCCTGATTTCGGTAATTTGGTTTGGGCATCCATCCAAGTGACATCTTTGCCAATCAGACCGGATACAGAACCTAGTGACTGATTCAGTGCCGTAAGCTGGGTGGAAATGTTCATTAACTGTTCGACAGATGAGAACTGGGCCATCTGGGCGATAAATTCCTTATCCTCCATCGGCTGCATAGGGTCCTGATTCTGCAGCTGGGTAATCAATATTTTAAGAAATTGATCCTTGCCCAGTGTCGAGCTGCCTGTTGTCTTGGTAGTTGAACTATCCGATACATAATTCCATGAGTTACTGCCAGAAACGGGATTCGTTGTTGCCATTTCATTTCACCTCGCTTGTCCAGTTATTATATTTTGGCCGAAAAACTGCCGTTCTGATTATTATCTTGCTGCGTTGCCGAAACCCAATCTTTCCATTCTCCATTAAGCTCTGCGGCAAGCACCGCATCTGCGGATTCTTCCTGGCGCTCTCGAGAGCGTCTACCCTGCTGTTGTCCGCCAGCTCCCGTCTGTTGCCCCTGCTGTCCAGTCCATTGTGACTGAGCTGATGGGTTGTTCTGAGTCACCTCAAGTTTTTCTACCTGAAGGCCTTGGGACTGTAAAGCTAAACGAAGCTGGTTCATCTGCTGTTCAAGAATATCCTTCGTTCCGCTATGCTGGGTCAGGAATTGGGCAACCAGATTACCATTTTGCATCGATATCTTCACATCGACTTGTCCAAGATTCTCCGGGAATAGAGTGATTGTAGCTTCAGCTACTCCGCCTTTTTTGACGATTTCCAATTTACCGCTGATAAAAGTGTTCATTTCCTGAGCGAATTGCTGAACCGGCACCGGTGAGGATGGTGCTTTCAGTGGTGCGGAAATTCCGTTACTAAGCGATAATTGGCCTGCTGTAACGATTTCAGGCTCGCCAGCTGATATTTTGGCGGCTGGCAAAGCTTCCTCGGACGTTGCCGTCTCCTTCACTGGAGCTATCCCCGTGGAAGGAATCTGAGGGCTCTCTTCTGCAGTTACATTTGTACTATTTAGTGCTGTTGGTACTGAAGCAGACTCCGTCTTAACTGTGGCATCCAAAAATGTACGGATATTTGAAACTACTCTTCTACTATCATCAACATTCTGTTTGGTTTCTGTTCCGGATGCCTGCTTAAGCGATACTGACGAAGCCTCTGTTGTACTTACAGTCTTAAGCTTGGGTTTGTTATCGGCAGGCACGCTTTCAGCCAGAATAGCTGAGAATTGATTTAACAGTGCAGCACCTTTGGTTGCCGTTTCTTCACTTCCGCTTACAGCTGCATCCTGAACCAGTTGGACCAGGCTGTTCAGCTCATCCTGGACTGCAAAACGCAGGGTTTCCGGGTTCTGGGCAAGGGGCGACAAACCTGCTGTTGCCAATGCTCCAGTGTCTAATGCGCCTGTCTGATCAGCCGGAGTATTACCGGATAAGAGCGCCGACACTTGAAGAATCCACCCTTGAAGAGCAGCGAGCAGCGCGGGATCAGCCTCCAGACTTGCATCCAGATTCTCCATGTCCTGAGTGAGGCTTTCAAGAAGTTCTGCTTTCTTGGCATCTGTACTGACGGATTCCTCACCCTTGGTCTGTACCGCGTTCAGAAGACCCTGCAGCAAGGAAGCCAGATTGCCCAATAGAGGTGCTTCCGTCCCTTTAGAAGTAGTGCCTCCCATGCTCTGTACAAGCGTCTGGGCAAAAGGTGTAGCCGTACCGGCAGTTCCACTGGTACCCGTTGACGTTCCACCGGCAACAGCCAGGTTACCTGCACTTAATGTTTGTACGATTAAACTCATCTTTTTCACCTCCCTTCAAGTATTATTTACCGCCCATCAGCCGGTTTACAATTTTGGCTGTCTGTGCGCTGTCATTCTTGGTCATCTCCACCAGGATAGAGGATCGTACAGTATCACTAACTGTATTCAGTATAGTGATGACCTTGTCCGGGCTAATGCTGTACATCGAACCCAGCAGTGTAGCCGCGTCAGCAGCAGGCATTGAAGTAAAAGTCTGGCTGAGCTTTTCCTGATCAAGATTGGCTGAGGCTGCAGCCGTGGTTGTACCGGCTTCATCCTGTTTCAGTCTCGATTGAAGGGCTGCAATAGCCATATCGGTTGAATTGGTTGTTTCTTTTAGCTTTATAGATACATCCGCAGCTTTTTTCGGGTCCATCTTTTCCAGGATGGCCGTTTTGCTGGCATTGCTCATCACACTGAAAATTTGGACCATTTCATCTGTAGTCAAGTTCTCCATAATCGGTGCAGCTTTAGAGGCTTTCATTCCCGCATACAGCTTGGCCAGATCCGTGACCTGCTTGAGATATGGATCTTCATCTTCCTCAGTGGCTGCAACTGCCGCCGCTTCTTCTTTCATCCCGTCAATCTGTTTCTGAAGCGCCTCAGCTTTGTTAGCCTCGGACGTCTTATCTTCTTCTGCCTGTTTCAGCTGCGCTGCCTGCGCGTTAAGCTGAGACTTCAGCTCTTTAATTGTACTCTCCGAGCTGGCCGCCTGCTCTTTACTTTCAGCTTGCGGATCATCTGCGGTTTCTCCGGCGGTATCCGAATCCGGATCTGTGGCAGGTTCAGGCACCCATTTCTCCACAACAGGAATCTTGTTCGCAATCTCAAGGACATTATTGCGGATATCCATATTAAATAGGGTCAACAGTACTCCAAGCAGTACAAGCGTGAAGATGATTGGGATCATCAAGAATAAAAAACGCTCAAATTTACCTGCCGACCCTTCATCTTCAAGTTCCATTTGATTATTTGCCACTAGCGGAAACCTCCCGGGTTAGAGGGATTTCATCGCGAAGCGGACGGTAGCCATCTCATCCAGTTCGTTTTGTTCCCGTAAACTCATATTCTGCAGAAATGCTGTTTGTGCTTTGTCTTTGGCCTTGAGCCATACCTTCTCATCCAGAACCTTGGTACTGAGATGGTCCTGCTTGCTCTGAACCTCTATATGCGCCCGGCTGATATCGGAATGTTTGCGGGCAATGCACTTATCCAGATAATCCACATAATCCTGCATTTCGCGAAGCTTAGCCATAGGTGTCTTTTGCTCAGCAGCACTCTGTAAGGACAACATCACCGCATTGCGCTGTATAATTAATTCATCAAGGCTTTTTTCCTGTGCCTGCAGTTCTCCGAGCGCGCTTGAGAGCATCCACTCTGCCTGTGTTTTTTCGTTACCCTTCAAGTCCACCACTTTTTGAAAAGTATAATGGAATCTCATGATCAATCAACTCCTCGAGAACTGTGAAATTAAAGACTGCTGCACTTCGCTAAGAGTTACCTTCTCGTTTACTTTTTGCTTGGTGAAATCCCAGATGCTGTCGATGTAATGCATCGATTCATCGATTTGGGCGTTCGACCCTCTTTGGTAAGCTCCGATATTGATCAGATCCTCGGAATCCTTATAAACCGCCATAAGACGCTTTACATTCTCGGCTGCAGCAATCTGCTCTTCCGGTGCTATATCCTTCATAACACGGCTAATGCTGGAGAGAACATCGATTGCCGGGAAATGTCCTTTATTCGCGATATTCCGGTTCAGGACAATGTGTCCGTCCAGGATACCTCGCACAGCATCGGCGATCGGCTCATTCATATCGTCACCGTCAACCAGCACGGTATAAAATGCGGTGATTGATCCAGTAGGGCCTGTTCCAGCCCGTTCCAGCAGCTTAGGCAGACTGGCGAACACCGAAGGGGTGTACCCTCTCATTGCAGGAGGTTCTCCTACCGCCAACCCAACCTCGCGCTGGGCCATGGCATAGCGGGTAACCGAGTCCATCATCAGCATGACATTCAGTCCGCGGTCACGGAAATATTCGGCGATTGTAGTAGCGATCAAGGCACCTTTGATCCGGATCAGCGCCGGCTGATCCGAAGTAGCCACGATAACCACCGAACGCTGCAGTCCTTCCGGCCCCAGGTCGCGCTCAATGAAATCAAGTACTTCCCTGCCCCGTTCACCGATAAGGGCAATAACATTCACATCTGCCGAAGTGTTACGGGCGATCATTCCCATCAGTGTGCTCTTGCCGACACCAGAGCCCGCAAAAATGCCGACCCGCTGTCCTTTACCGATGGTGAGAAGCCCGTCAATCGCTCTGACCCCGATGCTGATAGGTTCAGCTACACGCGGACGGTTAAGCGGATTGGAAGGAATGTTGAAGGTTGAACTGTGCGGCATACGGGCAGGAATGAGTGAGCCGTCAAGCGGCTGGCCCAAACCGTCAAGCACCTTGCCCAGCAGCTCCGAGCCTACCTGTACACTCAGCGGCTTGCCTGTGCCGACAACATCACAGCCAGGCCCAATAGCCTGCAGTTCTCCAAGCGGCATCAGCAGCACCTTGTTGTCACGAAATCCGACGACCTCTGCCTGAAGCGGCTTAGTTCCTTTCGCGGGATAAATAAAACACACATCACCGATGCTGGCATCCGGTCCTTCCGACTCCACCATCAGTCCGATGACCTGGGTAACCTTGCCGTTAATCCGGACCGGGTCAAAATTACGCAGCTGTTCTTTGTACCTTCCGCTGTCAAGCATCGTCTTCCCCATTTCTGTGTTCACCTACATCCAGGGCAATTCGCAGCAGTTCCTTTTTGATCTCAGCCAGTTGGGTATCCACACGTGCGTCGATGCTGCCAAAGGAGGAGCGGATGACACAGCCCTGATCCTTAACCGTTGAATCCGGAAGAATCTGCAGTTCTGCCTGTGAGTCCACAGCAAGTGAAAGCTCTTCTCGCGCTGCATTAACAAATGCGAACTGTGCCGGAGAGACACATAAGGAAATCAATCCCTGCTCGCGCTTGCGGGCCAGATTCTTGCGGATCAGCTCCATTGCAAATTGCGGTTCCACGGTCAGCTGCTTATCCACTATTTTCTCGGCGATATCGCAGCTCAGCTCTACAAGAAAAGGTTCAGCTTCTTGAATAATTACATCTTTTGCCCGGTACGCTTCCTGAAGTACGGTTCTTGCTTCCTCCATCATCTCGGCAAGCCGCTGGGACATCTCCTGCTCCGCATGGGCGAGACCTTCCTGGTAGCCTTGCTGAAATCCTTCGGACTTGACGGCTTCCACAAGATGCTCGTCCTGCTCTCTGCGCTGCCGCCACCATTCTTCAGCTTCATTCCGTGCTGATTCCATAATATTCTCAGCTTCCTGAGAGGCACTGCGGACCTGCCCTTCAGCAAACTCCTGGGCATCTTTCAGCATTTGCTTGCGTGCCTGCTCTGCCGCTTCCCTGGCGGGATCCTGATAGTGGACTTCGCCTGGAACCTCCTCGGCAACAGGATCTTCTGTAAGCCCTGCATGATGTCTGGCCTGCTCCAGCCGCTTCAGTACATCTACCGGAACATATTGAGAATGTTTGATCAGCTTAGACAATAATGTCATCTCCTCCGCCACGGGCGATGATAATTTCACCAGACTCTTCGAGTCTGCGGATCGTGCCTACGATGCGGGTCTGTGCTTCCTCCACATCACGCAGCCGCACAGGACCCATGTATTCCATTTCTTCGCGGAAGGTTTCGGCCATACGCTTGGACATATTGCGGAAAATAACATCCCGCACTTCCTCGCTGGCCACCTTGAGCGCAAGCTGCAAATCCGCATTGTCGATATCTTTGATGATGCGTTGGATTGAACGGTTGTCCACATTGACGATATCCTCGAAGACGAACATCCGCTTCTTGATTTCTTCCGCCAACTCCGGATCCTGTATTTCCAGCGAGTCGAGAATGGTACGTTCTGTACCACGGTCAACGCCGTTCAGAATCTGTACAATCGATTCAATACCGCCCGCATTTGTGTAATCCTGGGTAACTGTAGCCGACAGCTTCTGTTCCAGAACCCGTTCTATTTGCGTAACAACCTCTGGAGAGGTGCTGTCCATAATCGCTATTCTCCGGGCAACCTCTGCCTGCTTCTCCTGAGGAAGGGAAGACAGGATAGAGGCAGCCTGTTCAAACTGCAAATAAGAGAGCACTAGTGCAATAGTCTGGACATTTTCGTTCTGGATAAAGTTAAGAATCTGGTTCGGGTCTGCTTTGCGGGCAAAATCGAACGGTCTTACCTGCAGCGTCGCCGTCAGTCGGTTAATAACTTCAAGCGCCTTGGCTGAACCCAGTGCTTTCTCGAGTATCTCCTTGGCATAGTTAATACCACCTTGAGAGATATATTCTTGAGCCAGACAGATTTGATGGAATTCTGACATGATCGACTCTTTCTCCACGCTGTCCACCTTACGGACATTCGCAATTTCCAGAGTCAGCTGCTCGATTTCCTCATCTCTCAAATGTTTAAATATTTGTGCCGATACTTCAGGCCCTAGTGTGATAAGCAGGATCGCCGCCTTTTGACGGCCGCTAAGTCCCTGCTGGCTAGCTTTTGCCATTCCTTCACCTCTGTTCTTCAGCAAGCCATGTACGCAGCAGATTTACGAATTCATCCGGCTTTTTCTTCGCAAGACTTTCCAGCTGCTTACGGACCTGACTTTCATTCGTCACGCTCTCCATATTAATAGAAGGAAACTCGGTAGGAACCTGCAGCGGAATGTCATCTTCCGCTTCTTCCTCCTGCTTATTCTTGCGGCTGCGGTAGATGAGGTAACCGCCGCCCGCACCGACCAGCAATGCGGCTCCGCCAATTGCCCAGATCATCCAGCTAGCCAGTCCGCCAGATGCTGCATCCGCCGCCGTACTGCCAAATTGTTGCGAGAACACCGAAACTTTTTTGGTTAAATCGGCGTCTGTATAAGTAATACCTGAATCTGCCAACGAAGCACGGACAATATTGACCAGAATATTCTGGATCGCCGCTGAAGTTGTATCATCCAAAGTTGTTTGCCCATTAGGTGGTTCAACTGCAACATTTATGGTTAAATCTTTAACAGTATATGGACTTGCAATAATATCTTTGGTGATTCGATTCACTTCATAGTTCCTGGTCTCCGATGATTCCTCAGAAGAAGTAGTACCCGTGTCAGTCCCCGAAGGATATCCAGAGACATCTTCCGATCCTGTACCAGCAACCCCACCGGATGTATTCCCTTGACCCGAATAAGTATTGCTGATAATTTGCGAACTGATCTCAATCCCTTTCATATTCTCCGCATCTACCGGCAGTACGATTTCTTCCTGACGGTTCTCCTTATCGAAGTTGAGCTTGGAGAACACCAGAACATCCACTTTATCGGGCCCTGTGAGCGTACTCAGGAATTGCTTGACATCTTTCTTGACATCATCTTCGAATTTCTTCTGCAATGCGAAGTTCTCTTCGACTTGGCTTGACACGCCAGCTTGCCCGCCTTTAGCTGTCGGCATCAATTCGACCTCATTATTAGTGATCGTAATGTTATCAACCGGCAAATTCGGCACGGCGGTCTTTACGAGATTGAAGTACCCGTCGATATTATCCTGTGTAGGTCTAAATCCTGGATTAAAGCTAAGCACCACAGAAGCCAACGCTTTCTCCTGGTCCTCCTGTGAGGCAAACACAGTTTCCTTCGGCAGGGTAATCAGAACCTTGACATCTTTAATCCCCTGCATTCTTCTCATCAGTTGCTCAACTTCGCCGTTCAGCGCATTGTTGTACTTCACGTTGAATTCACTGTCTGTAGTCCCAATCATCGAAGAAGATTGATCAAATACTTTGTACCCGATGGAACCTTCCTTTACGATCCCCTGCGAACCAATAGCTATCTTGATGCGCGCGGCATCAGTACTGGGTACTGAGATACTCTTTCCATCCGGACTTAAGCGGTAAGAAATTCCTGAAGTATCCAAATAACTCATAACTCCCGCTGAATCGGTACTATCCAGATCCTGAAAAGCAACTTCGTATTCTGTCTTTGATAATTGCATGGTCAAAACTACGATTATTATTATGATGATAAACAGAGTGGAGAAAAATAATATTTTCTGTTTACCGCTGAATCTGTTCCAATACAGGGTAATCTTCTCCCGGTACTGGGCCAATCTTTCATTCACAGTGTCACCCCATCCGAAACGTAGCTAGGATTATTTAGATTTGAGTTCTCATAATTTCCTGATAGGCTTCAATTACTTTGTTCCGGACTTGTGTAGTCAACTGCAAACTCAGCAATGCCTGTTGGGACGAAATCATTGCTTCATCAATGTTGACTTCTCCCAAAACAAATTTGTTACTCATATCTTTAGCCTGTTTCTCCTGGTCCGCCACCTGATTAAGAGCATTCTCCAGGTATGAACCAAAGCTTTGTCCCGTTTCGGAGACGGCTGATGCTTCTGAAGCTACGGGTTTCATAGCCAGCGGCTGTACAGCCTGAGTTCCAATCAATAAGTTCTGTATCAATTATTCTCCTCCTAAACAATCAATTCAATTAACGGCCGATTTCAAGCGCCTTACCCACCATCGCTTTGGACGCATTAAGCATCGTTACATTTGCTTCATAAGAACGTGAGGCAGACAGCATGTCCACCATTTCCTTCGTAAGGTCCACATTCGGCATGTACACATATCCGTCAATATCAGCATCCGGATGACTTGGATTGTATACGGGCTTCAGCGGTGAAGTATCCTCAATAATCGACTTCACTTTAACACCTTCGCTGCCGCCGCTCATTTTTGAATCGAGTATATTAGAGAAGCTGTCAGCCTGGGATGTTTCCAGTACTACAAGCTTACGGCGGTAAGGTACGGCTTTGCCGTCAACCACGGAGGCCCTGGTTGTCTCTGCGTTAGCGATATTGGAGGAAATTACATCCATCCGCAGGCGCTGGGCAGTCAATGCCGAGGCGCTTATTCCAAAGCTGCTACCAAAGTTCATTATTGATTACCCTCCCTGCACAACTGTACGCATCATAGTGATCTGACTGTTCAACTGTTCAATGTAAGAGTTATACCTTAGCTGGTTCTCAGCGCTCAGCGCCTGTTCGCGGTCCATATCCACATTATTGCCGTTGTTGTTCATAGAAGTAGTCTCATCTGTACTGACAACAGCAGCCGGCACAGCGGTTACTGTTCCAAATTGGAAATGGCGGGAGTTAGATACTTTCGCACTCAGCGTAGGTTTTACACCGCTCTCCTGTTGTCTCAGGAAACTTTCAAAGCTGACATCAGAGCGTTTAAAATTCGGCGTATCAGCATTTGCTACGTTATTCGCCAGAACACTTTGTCGTTTAGTGGCGGCATCTAGGCCTCCCTGTAATCTTTGAAAACTGACACTGTTCAGCAAACCCATGGTAATCCCCCTTCCAAACCTATCATAATGAAAAGAATTCCACAACTTCCCCCGAATTCCTGCTTGCTTTCGACAAAAAAAACTAAATTTTTCATTATTTTGTCGAGAACAGGTCGAACAATGTCGATGGATGATTCTTATGTCAATCTCACATACATTGATTCTCTTAGAATTTGTATATTATTACAATAAGAAATAAGCCCTATCTTTTCTGAAAAGAGAGGGCTTAAAGCATGTTTTTACAATATTCTACCTTTTTTATTCCAAATAATTCTTTTATTTTCTATTATTTAACTCTTTATGCACGTTTTTCGAATTGAATTTGGATAGCAATAATTCTTAATACCTAATTTAACGGGATATCACGCTGTCGCTTTAAAGAATATATTGACTTAAATCGCGGTCCTGTGCGATTCCTGCCAGTTTTTCGCGAACATACTCCGGAGTAATGACCATTGTCTCCAGTGTTAGTTCCGGCGCTTCGAAGGACAAGTCCTCCAGCAGCTTCTCCAGAATCGTATGCAGGCGCCGGGCACCGATATTCTCCATATTCTGATTCACGGAAGCGGCGATTTTGGCAATTTCCTGAATCGCTTCCTTCTGGAACTGAATTTCGATGTTCTCGGTCTGCAGCAGATGAACATATTGCTTCGTCAGTGCGTTCTCCGGTTCGGTCAGAATAGAGACAAAATCCTCAAGAGTAAGACTGCTCAGCTCCACACGGATCGGGAAACGTCCCTGAAGCTCAGGAATTAGGTCAGAAGGCTTGGCAATATGAAAAGCTCCGGCGGCGATGAATAATACGTAATCCGTCTTCACAGGCCCGTATTTAGTCATCACAGTGGAACCTTCAACGATAGGCAAAATATCGCGCTGCACCCCTTCACGGGATACATCCGGACCGGAGCCTTTACCCTGGCTGGCCACCTTATCAATCTCATCGATAAAAATAATACCGGACTGCTCTGCGCGGGCTACCGACTCCTGAATCATATCATCCGTATCAATCAGCTTGGCAGCCTCGTCCTGAATCAGCACCTTACGGGCTTCACGGATCGGCAGCTTGCGCTTCTTCGTACGCTTGGGCAGCAGGCTGCCGAACATTTCCTGCATGTTCATGCCCATCTGGTCATTGCCTTGGCCGGCAAACATATCCATCATTGAAGGAGTGGTGTCTTCTACATCGATTTCAATGATATCGTCCTCGAGCTGACCCGCCAGCAGCTTAAACTTAATGCCTCTGCGGCGCTCGCTCAGACTACCGTCCTCCGGCTCTTCTTTGGCTTCCTCTGCACCGCCGTTATTACCGCCAAAAATCATCTCGAACGGATTGCGCTGCGATTTGCCCTTCGAGGTCGAAGGAACCAGTATGGCTACAATGCGGTCGTTCGCCAGTTCTTCAGCACGGTCCTTCACCTTTTCGGTACGTTCGAGCTTCACCATACGGATTGAAGTCTCTACCAGGTCGCGGACCATCGATTCCACATCACGGCCTACGTAGCCGACTTCGGTAAATTTCGTGGCTTCCACTTTGATGAACGGTGCATTGACCAGCTTGGCCAGACGCCGTGCGATCTCCGTTTTACCGACACCTGTAGGACCAATCATGAGAATATTCTTAGGAACAACCTCATCCCGGAGCTCTTCGGATAAAAGGCTGCGCCGATACCGGTTGCGGAGAGCAACGGCCACCGATTTCTTAGCCTGCTTCTGACCTACGATATATTTATCCAGCTCTGCTACGATCTGGCGGGGTGTAAGCGATTGATTCACCATTGTGACTTCCTCCCTTTTTCTATGGCACCATGCCTATAATTGTTCGACAATAATATTGGAGTTGGTATACACACAGATCTCGGAAGCGATCTGCAGAGCTTCCCTGGCAATATCGGCTGCGCCAAGATGCGATGCATGACGTTTGAGCGCGCGACCGGAAGCCAGCGCAAAGTTGCCGCCGGAGCCAATTGCCAGCACGTCATCATCGGGTTCAATAATCTCGCCGTTTCCGGAAATAAGCAGCATGCCTTCCTTGTCCATCACGATCATGAGCGCTTCAAGCTTACGCAGGATACGATCCTGGCGCCAGTCCTTGGCCAGTTCTACTGCAGCCCGCTGCAGGTTGCCGTGATGCTCCTCCAGCTTACCCTCAAACTTCTCAAACAAAGTAATCGCATCCGCTACGGAGCCCGCAAAACCGGCAATTACTTGTCCTCTGTACAGGCGGCGGACCTTTTTTGCCGTCGTCTTCATAATGACGCTCTCTCCGAATGTAACCTGACCATCGCCGGCAATCGCAGCATGACCGTCATGTCTTACCGCACAAATCGTAGTCGCATGAAAGCTGGGTAACATAATGGGCACCCTCCTAAAGTTTTGTGAGCATAGCTTCCTTGAATCACTTAGAACAAACCTGATCCGGAAGCATACACTTAGTGTTGTGGCATAAGCATCCCGGACCAGCTTCAGACAATCCGTCCAGGAGCTTACGATTAAGTTTTATTGTGCTGGACTTTCCGCTTCGGTAAGCTCAGGTTCTACAACCTCCGGCTCAGTATAGGCCAGGCCTTTGTCGGCAGCATAGGCAGCAAGACTGTCCAGCGCACGGTAAGCCAGGCGTTCGTTTTTCTCTTTTTTACTGCGGAATCTCGTTTCAAGCTTTGGCAGCAAACCAAAGTTGGCGTTCATTGGCTGGAAATGCTCGGGATCTGCGGAAGTAATGTAGGCTGGCATGCTGCCCAGCACGGTATCCTGCGGGAAGATCAGACCGTCCTCACCGAGCGCCGCTCTGGCAGCATTCATACCGGCGATCATGCCTGAAGCCGCAGACTCCACATAACCTTCAACCCCTGTCATCTGGCCGGCAAAGAACAGTCTTTCCCGTCCCTTCATTTGATAGGTGGGATGCAGCAGCTTGGGAGAATTGATAAATGTATTGCGGTGCATGACACCATACCGGACATACTCTGCGTTCTCAAGACCGGGGATAAGTGAAAACACGCGTTTTTGTTCGCCCCACTTCAAATGGGTCTGGAAGCCAACCAGGTTATAAAGCGTTCCGGCTGCATTATCCTGACGAAGTTGCACAACTGCATAAGGAAGCTTGCCTGTATGAGGATTCATCAAACCTACGGGCTTCATCGGCCCGAAGAGTGCTGTCTGCTTGCCGCGCTTCATCATAATCTCGATCGGCATACAGCCTTCAAAGTAAATCTCTTTCTCAAAATCTTTGAGTGCGGCAGTCTCAGCCGAGATCAGTGCATCATAAAAAACATCGAATTCCTCTTCCGTCATCGGGCAATTCAGGTAAGCAGCTTCACCTTTGTCATATCGGGAGGCCAAATACACCTTGCTCATATCAATGGTGTCCTTCTCGACAATCGGGGCAGCCGCATCATAGAAGTAGAAATACTCCTCGCCAAGCAGCCCTTTAATCTCTGCGGAGAGTGACGGAGAGGTCAGCGGGCCTGTCGCAATGACAACAATCCCTTCCTCCGGTATATGCGTAAGTTCTTCGTTTATGACTTCCACCAGAGGGTGATTATGCAGCATCGACGTAATCTCACCGGAGAAACCATCGCGGTCTACGGCAAGTGCGCCTCCGGCCGGAACCGCATGCCGGTCGGCTGCACCTAGTACCAGAGAGTCAAGACGGCGCATTTCCTCCTTGAGCACACCTACCGCATTACCAAGGCCGTTGGCCCGAAGAGAGTTACTGCAGACCAGTTCGGCGAACTGGTCCGTATGATGCGCCGGTGTCTTCACAACCGGACGCATCTCATATAATCTGACCGGAACCCCTAGCGAGGCAATCTGCCAGGCGGCTTCACTGCCGGCAAGTCCGGCTCCAATCACAGTTACTTTAGCTATATCAGTCAATTTCCTTTCCTCCTGTAACACATTTATTCTGCCAGTTCTTCGTTGTCCAGCACTTCCTCGGTATGATCACAAGAGGTGCATTGCAGCTTAGTTCCCTGTTTGTTGCGCTTCTCTACCATCCAGGAGCCGCAGACAGGACATGGTTTAACCGACGGTCTATCCCAGGATACAAAGTCACAGCCCGGATACTGATCGCAGCCGTAGAAGACACGGCCTTTCTTGCTGCGGCGCTCCACAACCTTACCCTCATGACATTTCGGACAGCTGACTCCGATATCCTTGATGATCGGCTTCGTATTACGGCAGTCCGGGAATCCGGAGCAGGCCAGGAATTTACCGAAACGGCCCAGCTTGTAGACCATCGGCTTCCCGCATTTCTCGCATAGCTCGTCGGAAACTTCATCTTCAATCTCAATTTCCTTCATTTCTTCTTCGGCGTAGAGGAGACGTTTCTCAAAAGATTCGTAGAACTGGGCCAGCACTTTCACCCAGTCCTCAGCACCTTCCTCCACATGGTCAAGATCCCCTTCCATATGGGCTGTGAATTCCACATCCAGAATTTCCGGGAAGAACTCTTCCATTTGCTCTATGATTAGCTCACCGAGTTCGGTTGGCATAAACTTCTTCTCTTCAATCGCTACATATCCACGCTTCTGGATCGTCTCCAGTGTTGGCGCATACGTACTCGGACGGCCGATCCCCAGTTCCTCCAGCGTTTTGACCAGACGCGCTTCCGTATATCTTGGAGGCGGCTGAGTGAAATGCTGCTTCGGCTCAATATCATGTTTGGTTAAATCATCGCCGGCCTTAAGCGGCGGAAGATACTTCTCCTCATCCGTTGTGCCGTCATCATTGCCTTCCACGTACACCTTCATGAAGCCCGGGAAAGAAACCTTGGACCCGACGGCTCTGAAAATCGCAGTGCCTGCTGTAATATCCACAGACAGTGTATCAAGCAGGGCGGAAGACATCTGACTGGAAACAAAACGCTCCCAAACCAGCTTATACAGGCGGAATTGGTCACGGCTCAGGAATCCTTTGACCATGTCAGGCTCTCGGAGCGCAGAGGTAGGACGGATCGCTTCATGCGCATCCTGGGCTCCCGCAGCTTTCTTGGAGTACTGGCGCGGTGTCTCGGGAACGAACTTCTCACCGTATTTGGAGAGGATCAGCTCCTTAGCTTCTTCCTGGGCCGTAGGAGACAGACGGGTGGAATCCGTACGCATATAGGTAATTAAACCGACAGTGCCTTCCTTGCCCAGCTCAACCCCCTCATAGAGCTGCTGAGCAACAGACATGGTCTTGGATGCGCGGAAGCCCAGCTTACGGGCAGCTTCCTGCTGCAGTGAGCTTGTCGTAAACGGAGCGGAAGGATGCCGTTGTCTTTCCTTCTCTTTTACCTCTTTAACCTGGAAGGCGGAATTTTGAATAGCATCCAATACTTCCTGTACATCGCTCTCCTGGCCCAGCTCTTTTTTATCGCCATTCAGCTTGTGGAACTTGGCTTCGAACAGGGAATCGCGGATGCCCAGCTTCGCAGTAATACTCCAGTATTCCGTGGGAACAAAAGCAGAAATTTCGTTCTCGCGGTCCATTATAATCTTCACAGCTACCGATTGTACCCGTCCTGCGGACAGGCCTTTTTTGACTTTCTTCCATAATAGGGGGCTAATCTTGTATCCGACGAGCCGGTCCAGAATACGGCGGGCCTGTTGGGCATTCACAAGATCCATGTTAATTTTGCGCGGAGTCTTGAATGCATCCTTCACAGCCTGCTTCGTAATCTCATTAAAGACAACCCGGCATTCCTGTGTGTTGTCCAAATCCAGCGCATGCGCCAAATGCCAGGCAATAGCTTCACCTTCGCGGTCCGGGTCAGCTGCGAGATAGACTTTTTTCACTTTTTTGCTGGCATCCTTGAGTTCCTTCAAGATAGAGCCCTTGCCGCGGATTGTTATATATTTGGGGTTGAAATCATTCTCCACTTCCACACCAATCTGACTTTTCGGCAAATCTCTGATATGTCCCATTGATGCCTTTACAATATATTTACTGCCCAGATATTTACCAATCGTTTTTGCTTTTGCCGGTGACTCTACAATAACCAACGCATCTGCCATAGGTTTTCCTCCCAAAAGTTGTAAGCATACATCCTCCTGAACCTGCCCTCAGGCCCGGCCGGAAATCAAGAGTCTATGCTTAACACGGTTACTTCTATATTAAATTACCTTATAAATTGCACCCGGCAATTGTGTTACCGCTTTTTTTATGATTAAAGATAACAGAACTGAATGCAAATGTCCAAAATCCCACCTCGTGGACGCCAGTAGCTCATCGAGTGTAAAGGGGCCTTGATGCAGTATATGGTAAAGGTGTAGCTCCTCACTTGTCAATTTCTTTTCGATTAACCCGTCTCCGGCGAAAGGCCCGGAACCGCTTGCCGAAGACTCTGAAGTACCCTTTCCAGGCAGATAAGCTATGTATTCTTCTACGATATCCGCTGAGCTTGTCACCACCTTCGCACCTTGTTTAATCAGCTCTAATGCGCCTCTGCTCTTGGGCGAGGTTAGCGGACCCGGAACAGCAAACACATCTCTTCCAGCTTCTAGCGCAGCGTCGGCCGTAATCAGGGAACCGCTGCGGCTGTCTGCTTCGACCACCACCGTGCCGAGCGACAGTCCTGCGATAATCCGGTTGCGCTGCGGAAATAACCCGGGATGGCTCGGGGTGCCCAGCGGATATTCGCTTAGCACAAGACCGACACGTGAAATCTGCCGCTCCAGCTCACGGTTCTCAGGCGGATAGACCTTGTCCAGCCCTGTTGCAACCACCGCAATGGTACTTCCGGTTCCCGTTAATGCAGCTTCGTGGCAGACACTGTCAATCCCTCTCGCCAGGCCGCTTATAACCGTGAGACCGGCCGCACTAAGCTGTTCAGCCAGCATTTCACCAATCTTGCGTCCATAGGCAGTCGGCACACGGGTACCAACCATGGCTACAGAAGGACGGGAAGCCAGCTCCAGACGTCCGCGATAATACAAAACCCAAGGCGGCTGGGGTGTTTCCTTTAACTGGACAGGATACCCTTCATCCAGCAAAGTCACCATTGAAACACCGCTTGCTTCCATTAAAGAGCGGCGCTGCAGAATCCATTCTTCATTGAAGAGAGCGTTAAGCCTCGCCGACATTTTGCCTCTGATTCCAGCCCGCTCCCAATCTGTAACGGAACAGGACAACGCTTCATTCGTCAAAAGGCCCGCCTGACGTATTCTGTCCATACTTTTCCAGCCAATGCCTTCTACTTCATTTAAACCGAACAGCAGATCCCGCGTTTCCATATGCACTCTCTCCTATACGGAAGGGCCAGCCTTCCTTATTGATTACATAACCTGCTAAAAAAGACAAAAAAAGCAACCTTTCGCCCCGGCACTCCGGAACAAAAGGTTGCTTACCTTTAAGATGATTATACATGAATCAACGGTAAAAGCAGTGATCTTTGTGTGATTCTACAAGCTGAGCTCTAGTGGGTGGTAAAAGCATTCAGAATGCCGCGTTCCTCAAGCACACTGACGAGCGTAGATCCCATCTCCGCAGGCGTTGGCGCGACTTTGATCCCGCAGGACTCCAGCACAGCGATCTTCTCGCTGGCCGTTCCTTTGCCGCCTGAAATAATCGCTCCGGCATGGCCCATCCGTTTGCCAGGAGGTGCAGTAACGCCCCCGATAAAGCCGACTACAGGCTTTGTCATATTCTCTTTAATCCACAGAGCCGCCTCTTCCTCTGCCGTTCCGCCGATCTCTCCGATCATGATGACAGCTTTGGTGCCCGGGTCATCGTTAAACAGCTTCAGAATATCTATGAACTCCGATCCCTTGACAGGATCTCCGCCGATACCTACAGCCGAAGACTGGCCGATACCACGCTCTGTCAGCTGATGAACAGCTTCATAGGTTAATGTTCCGCTCCGCGAGACAACACCTACATAACCCGGCATATGAATATAACCCGGCATAATCCCGATTTTACATTCTCCTGGCGTGATAACCCCCGGACAGTTAGGACCGATCAATACAGTAGAACGGCCTTCCATATATCTTGATACTTTAACCATATCCAGCACGGGAATGCCTTCTGTGATACAAATGACGAGTTCCATTTCAGCATCCACAGCTTCCATTATGGAATCAGCCGCGAAGGCAGGCGGTACATAGATCACACTGGCGGTTGCACCTGTAGCTGCTTTTGCGGCAACGACCGTATCAAATACCGGGAGACTGGCTTCCGTGCCATTTTCAAGCGTGATCTGAACAAAGGTTCCTCCCTTGCCCGGGGTTACCCCGCCTACCATCTGGGTGCCGTAATCCAGTGCCCCTTTAGTATGAAATAAGCCCGTAGCGCCCGTAATTCCCTGTGTGATGACTTTCGTATGTTTATCTACAAGAATGCTCATGCGTCAGGTCACATCCTCACTTTTATTGTCGAATATTACACCAGAGCAACAATTTTACGGGCACCGTCAGCCATGGAATCGGCAGCAACTATATTCAGTCCCGAACCGGCGAGAATTTCTTTGCCCAGTGCTACATTCGTGCCTTCAAGTCGTACAACCAGCGGCTTCGTTAACCCGAGCTGTCTCGCTGCCTCAACTACACCGGTAGCAATGACATCACAGCGCATGATTCCGCCGAAAATATTAACAAAAATCCCGCTGACCTTATCATCCGAGAGGATGATCTTGAAAGCTTCAGTTACCTTCTCCGTGGTTGCGCCGCCCCCTACATCCAGGAAGTTGGCCGGCTCTCCGCCGTAATATTTAATAATATCCATGGTAGCCATCGCGAGGCCCGCGCCATTCACCATACAGCCGATGTTGCCGTCAAGCGCGATATAGCTAAGATCGTATTTGGAAGCTTCAATCTCTTTGGCATCCTCTTCGTCCAGGTCACGGAGCTCCAGAATATCCTTATGCCGGAACAGCGCGTTAGAATCGAAATTCAGCTTGGCATCGAGCGCCATCACATTTCCGTCAGCCGTTACAACCAGCGGATTAATCTCCGCGATAGAGCAATCTTTATCCACAAAAGCCAGATATAGCGCTTGCATGAACTTGACCGCTTTATTTACCAGCTCTGAAGGTATGGCTATGCTGTAAGCCAGTTTACGCGCCTGGAAGGTCTGTAGTCCTACTGCCGGATCAATGATTTCCTTGAAAATCTTCTCCGGATGTGTGGCCGCCACCTCTTCGATCTCTGTACCGCCTTCCTCGGAAGCCATCATGACTACCCGGCCGGAACCACGGTCTACAACCAGTCCGATATAATACTCTTTAACAATCTGGCAGCCCTCTTCAATCAGCAGCCGCTTCACTACCTTGCCTTCGGGTCCCGTCTGGTGGGTGACCAGCGTCTTGCCGAGGATTTCAGCCGCATAGGCACGAACCTCATCACTGTTCTTCGCCACCTTGACGCCGCCGGCTTTACCGCGTCCGCCTGCATGAATCTGAGCTTTGACTACAACTACCGGTGTACTCAGCGCTGCGGCAGCTTCCACTGCTTCCTCCACTGTATAAGCTACTTTTCCGTTCGGTACGGCTACGCCGTACTTCTTAAGTACTTCTTTTCCCTGATACTCGTGGATATTCATACCGGAAGCCTCCTAAAGTTTTGCGGTGGCCGTGTAGCAGGCAGCCTGCAGCCATTCCGCATTCCGTTTTGATTGTCCAAAGCCGGGTCCAGACCGGTGAAAACTGGCAATATCCCGGCACATGCAGAAAACCGCCGCCTGAATATTAGATCCGCAAACGGTACAGTTTTCTGCTAGTGGCATATAGAACATATTACAGAGTGATATCTATAATTACCTATATGCCAGAATGTGAAACCCAGAATATTGTAACATGTTTTATAAGCGCTTTCCTTAAAAACTTTCACTATTTATACATACATTTTCGCTCGATTTCATGCCGGAATGCGAACGATTGCATTGACTTTGTGTTAATAGACTATTTCGAGTTACTAATATTGCTTTCATGAACACGGGCGAGCAGGTCTTTGAACTGGCCAAGCAGTCCAATAAACTCCTCGGGGGAGAGCATGGTGCCTTCGGCCATTTTACCGGGAATGCACATCGCATCCTGCTGCAGAGCCAAACCTTGTGCGGTTAATGAAATTAACACCTTCCGCTCGTCCTGTAAAGAACGTTCCCGCAGAATCAGGCCTGCAGCCTGCAGTCTCTTAAGCAGCGGAGTCAACGTACCGGAGTCCAGGAACAGAGCTTCACCAAGCTCCTTGACCGTACATTGCCGTCTCTCCCAGAGGACAAGCATAACCAGGTACTGCGAATACGTTAATCCGATCTTGTCCAGGTGAGGCTGGTACAGCTTCGTAAATTCACGCGAACAGGCATAAATCGTAAAGCAGAGCTGATTCTCAAGCATTAGCTCCGGTGGGGTCATAGTTTCTTCTTGCATATCTTCTTCACCTGCCTTTGTGACATTAGTTTATCACAATTCATTCATAATATCATGTTAATAGCGGAAAATAGATTGACTTTTATTTTAATTGTGTTAAATTAAGTTGTGTACAATACAATTTGAAAACGAACGGGAGCGATTTATAATGATGACTATTCAACAGAAAATGTATGAAACAACAGTAAAAGCGGTTGGAGGAAGACAAGGATATATCGAATCTGAAAGTCCTAAGCTGAACCTTACGATCAGCACACCAAGAGAAATGGGCGGAGCCGGCGGTGAAGGCACTAACCCTGAACAGCTCTTTGCAGCAGGCTATTCCGCATGCTTCGACAGCGCACTGAATATGGTGGCCCGTATGGGTAAAATCAAGATTGAGGGCAGTGAAGTAACAGCAACTGTAAGCTTCGGCAAAGTTGAAGACGGCGGCTTCGGCATTGCCGTGAAGATGGATGTTCTGGTCAAAGGCGTAGATCACGAAACTGCAGTCCAGCTGGTTGAAGCGGCTCACGGCGCATGCCCTTATTCCCGCGCAACCCGCGGCAATATTGAAGTTGAACTGAATGTTCTGTAAGAAGAAATAGCGATATTTTCTTAGTATTAACACCCTGTCCGGCGGCACCGGACAGGGTGTTTGCCGTTAACCGGCAAACATTATGCTATTGGTGCGTGTTACACTTAACTATCAAAAGAGTTGCTGACGCGCGTTCCCCGGCGGACCAGTTCCCGATCATTTCAGGCTCATGAACAAGATAACACTTCTCAGTCCGCTTCATTCTTCTCACTGCTCACTCAGTATTCCTCCTCTGCCGTCACCTGGCGGTCCAGATTACGGTACTGGACAGCTTCGGCAAGATGCGCAGATCCAATCTCCTCTGCCCCTTCCAGATCAGCGATGGTGCGGGCCAGCTTAATGATCCGGTCATGCGCCCGCATGCTGAGGCCAAGACTCTCCAGAATATGGTTCAGCAGCATACTCTCTTCATGCCTTAGAACTGCGTAACGGCGTAACGCCGCTCCGGAAAGCTCACTGTTCCAGGAGATCGGCAGGTGCTGGTAACGCTTAGCTTGAATAGCCTGAGCCCGCAGAACATCCTCACGCATTCGAGCTGTAGACAACGCCGGCATATTCCGGTCCCATTCTTTCGGGCGGGGGACATCGACCTGCATGTCCATCCGGTCCAGCAGCGGTCCTGAGATTTTGGCGCGGTACTGGGCGATTCGTGCCGGACTGCAGGTACACCGCTGCTGTGAGCTGCCGTTCCCGAGAAACCCGCACATGCAGGGATTCATGGAGCAGGAGAGCAGAAACTGGGCGGGAAATGTGAACGACGCCCTGGCCCTGCTGATGGTCACTACCCCGTCCTCCAGCGGCTGGCGGAGCACCTCAAGTACCGTACGGGAGAATTCAGGCAGCTCGTCCAGAAACAGAATTCCGCGGTGCGCCAGGCTGACTTCTCCCGGCTTCGGTATTCCCCCTCCTCCAATCAGTCCGGCAGCCGAAATCGTGTGATGCGGGGAACGAAACGGGCGGAGTCGCATCAGACCCTCATTGCCGTCCCTCAGCTTACCCGCGGCACTGAATATCTTCATTACCTCCAGCGATTCATCATCGCTCAGGTCAGGAAGAATACCGGGAAGGCGTTTAATCAGCATCGTTTTGCCTGTCCCCGGAGGGCCGATCAAGATGATGTTATGCATTCCGGCAGCAGCAATAGTAAGCGCACGCTTCACGTGATTCTGTCCAATGACATCGCTGTAATCCTCCTTCATCAGATGATCCTCACGGCTCGGCGCAAGAATCTTTCTCCCTTCCGGCTGATATCTCAGATGGTCCAGCGTCATCACCTGAACTGGCGGACGGTTCCTCGGGGATGACTCATTGCTAACCGATACCGGAAAAGGCAACTCTGTCTGCGGCATGGGTAGTTCCTGAACTTCCGAATCCGGAACTTCTGCAGGTAATGGCGGTTCCAGTCCTGGACCTGACTCTTCCATAACCCTAGAAGTAGGCACTCCGGCAGCTGACGGTTTTAATTCGCGCAAATGTCCGGCCGTATATACACGGATTCCCGTAATCAACGCCGCTTCGGCCGCATTTCCCGGTGGTACGAGGACTGCCTGAAGCCCTGCCCGGCGCGCTGCCTCTACCATTGATAACACCCCATTCACCGGACGCAGACTGCCGTCCAGCGCCAGTTCTCCGATGAGCAGCATTTTCCCGGCATCCGGCATAATAAGCTGGCCGCTTGTTGTCAGAATCCCCAGGGCGATGGCCAGATCGAACGCCGATCCCTCCTTGCGCAGATCTGCAGGTGCCAGATTGATCGTAACGCGCTGCTGAGGATAGCTGTAGCCGCAGTTTTTAACCGCAGCCCGGACTCTCTCTACCGCTTCCCTCACAGCAGAATCCGGCAATCCGATGATTATCGTCTGCGGAAGCCCGTTCGCCAGATCAATTTCCACGCCGATCATTACGCCTTCAATCCCGTACAAACATGCACTATGCATTTTTCCGTACACAAAAAAACACCTCTCCTCCTGAAATACGCCCGGAACGGGCGTTTATTTCCAAGAAAAAGGGTGCTTCCTCTTTTTTCCGTTAGCTTTATTATGTTGAGTATACCTAAAGCCCCTGCTGTCATGCAAGGACTATTACGCACAAGCCGCTGCACAAATCCCAACTTACATCCAAATTGCATAATTGTGCATATATGACTAGAGAATCAATTTGTTAGCCTTCCTCACTGGCCACAACGGCATCCCTGATCTGTTCAAAGGACAACGGCGCGTAATTCCAGTGCTCTACACAAATGTTAAAATGGCTGTTGCCTTCATATTTCTGTCCATGAATATGGCCATGCACATTTACGTAAGGCATATGCTTGTTCATATACATAGGTTCATGGGAGAGCATAAAAAACTCTTTATAAATGATCGGGTATTCACTGACCTCGTCAAACCCCGCTTCCAGCCACCAATTCCGCCCGCGTCCGCGGTCATGATTCCCGAGAATCAGGATTTTGTAGCCGTTCAGCGCGGAAATGATATTCCGGGTGGCCTCTTGATTCAAGAATGAGAAATCCCCCAGATGAAAAATCTTATCCCCTTTGCCGACCACAGCGTTCCAGCTGGCGATCATCGACTGATCCATCTCCCCAGCACTGCCAAAGGGACGGGATTCGAAATCTATGATCAGCTTATGGCCAAAATGATGATCCGAGGTAAAAAAGACATTAGTCAAAATAGCTCCCCCATTTCAAGTACTTCAGGAATGGTTCATTTATTCCAGTTTCTTTTGGACGAACGCCGATTGACGTCAACCTGAATCAATTCGGCCAAAGGAGGGGTTTCCTCATGCTCAATCAGCCATTGACGCATTTGCTTAATGGCCTCTACTTGACCGTTCCCCTTATCTTTCCAGGTAAGCAGCTCGATGACATTGATGACCAGTGACAACAAGCTGCTGTTGCTGCTTTCCGTTTTTTCCGCACGCATTTTATGGAATAAAGCCTCATGCTCCCAGTCAATTAATATCTCTTCCGCTATTGCAGGCCGCATAACGGTAAATGTCTTATTACAGTTGCTGCAGCAGACAACGGATAGTGGCTCTCCGCCCAATTCCGCTACGACTCTGTGCTCGCAATGCTGGCAAGTAAAACTTACCTGTATATCAATCGGTTGATTTCTCACTCGGACAGCCCTCCTCATGGTGACATTAAAAGTTACACTAATGTTTACCCATTTCTTTCGAGAAATGACCCATGGAGTCCATGATATGTCAAGGATAAATAAGCAAAATCGTTGAATACAGGCAAAAAAAGAGCTAAAATGCCTCACGGATATGCCGTAGTGAAGCAATACTTAAATCTCTATTTAGCTGTACGGCGATTACATCAAAGGAAATCACCGCATCATGCAGACCCTGCATATGTAAATACACCTGGGCTGTACTTCTCACCTGGCGGATTTTGCGTTCATCCACTGACTCCTCCGGGGTTCCCTGCACACCAGCCCCGCTCCGGCTGCGCACTTCAATGAAGACAATCCCCTCTTCGTATTCAGCAATAATATCAAGCTCTCCGCTGCGGCAGCGCCAGTTGCACTCCCTGATTATGTATCCCCGGGAGGACAGATACAGACTTGCCGCCTGCTCGGCAGCGGCCCCTTTTTGCCTGCGGGTATAATTCGCCCTGTCCACCCCGTGGCTCACTTCGGTCTCCGTTCCCCGGCAGAACGGTCACTCTGATATACATAACTCAGAATCTCCGCGACCAGCTGGTATAGCTGAGGCGGAATCTGCTGATCGAGATCCAGCTTAGAGAGGACCTCCACCAGCGCGGCATCCTCCTGTACAGCAACCCCGTTTTCTTTAGCTTTTTGCAGAATGATATCGGCTACCGAGCCTTGTCCTTTAGCAACAACAACCGGGGCTTCGCTTTGGCCAGGGATATATTTAAGGGCAACCGCCTTTTTGAGGTTCTGTGAAACCTCATGTTCCGACTCACTCATATGCGGTAATCGACTCCTTTGTAGGAATCCGGAACATAATCGGACTGTTTGGCGGGAGCTGCAGCCGTACTCAGCTCGGGCAACGGCTCCGTGCGCAGGCTGGACAGCTGATATCCTATAGATTCAACCGCTGTTTTAATGTCCTCACGGCGTCCTTCCAGCAGTTCCAGCACCCAGGGTTCATTATTATGCAGCTTAAGGCTGACAATCCGGTCAACGACCTGTACGTCCACCATAGTCTGGCCAAGCTGCTTCATATCCAGGTCAAACCACAGGCGGCAGTTCGCCGCATCCAGCTCGCCTTTGCGGCCGCGACGGGACTGGATATGGACGGAAGCCGTCTCCTGGCCGTCCGGCCCCCGCAGCGGCAGGAACATCGTCACCTGCGCGAACGGCGCGGTGCGGTCTGTATTCAGCAGCAGCTGCTGTCCAGTTAGCTGCTGCACCAGCTGGCCCGCGGCTTCCTTGACCGCGGGCGGGGCCTCGCTGCTGCCGAGAACCTGCAGCAGCACGCCCTTGAGCGTATCGGCGGCATCCTCCGCGCCGCCGGACGCCCCCTGCAGCGCCGCAGCCGGCAGCGCTGCTTCACGCCCGTGCGCGGCTGCGGCAACGCCTCCGCGCACGGCCTGCTGCTCGTGCTCCGCACCGAGCAGCTTCAGCACCCGCCCCACCCACGACTCCGTGTCGGGGGCGGGCGTCATGCTCTGCTGCGGCTGCGCAGCCGCAGCAGAGGCGTCCCCGCGCGGCGCAGCGGGGACTTGCCCTTGCCCCGCCGGTGCTGGCGGGGCGGCATTGCCCTGCGGCGGCTGCGCGGCCGTAGGGGCAGGGCCTTCGCCCGCCGCTCCGGAGGCGGGCGGGGCTGAGGCGAGCTGCGGCAGCGTGCCGCGCAGCTCAGTGAGCACGCCCTGCAGCTTCGCGAGCAGGGCGGTCCCCGATACAGTGCTCTGCGGCTGCGGACCACTGCTTACCTGCGCAGCGGCACCCGCGCCTTCCCGCACGCCTGCGGCTTCGTTCCGGCCAGCCGCAGCAGCTCCCGAGCCTTCCCGCACGCCTGCGGCTTCGTTCCGGCCAGCCGCAGCAGCTCCCGAGCCTTCCCGCGCTCCTGTGGCCTCGTTCCGGCCAGCCGTAGCCGCTCCCGCACCTACCGGGTCAGTGCTGCCGCTTCCACTGGCCACCCTCGCTCCCGCAGGCGCAGCTCCAGCAGGCTCTGCACCTCCTGCAGACACAGCCTTATTGGCGGACGCCACCTCGGAAATCGGCAGTTTCTGCGCCGAGCCTCCAGGCAGCTCCCCCTCTGCTGCAGCATCTGCATTCAAAGCTGCAGCCGTCTGTACTGGATTGCCTGTTGCTTGCGTATTGCCAGCACTGCCGCTACCATTATTACTCCCAGTGTTGCTTACCATTCCTGATCCAGACTGGGTTTCTAGAGAACCGGCAGTTCCCGAAGGAACATTATTACCTGTAGCGCCAGCTCTCACTGCCGGAAGGTCAGCATCTGCATGGGTTCCCGGCAGCACACCAGCCGTTACCGTACCGGTCGCAGAAGCTTGGGTGCCTCCTGTGAGCACACCTGCCGCAGGTTTATCCCCCCCTGCCGCTTCTGCTCCCTTACCAGCATCACCCTGCTGCGCCCATACGTTCAGCTCAGATTCCAGCGTTGCCAGCAGCTGATGCAGCTTCGGCCCGAATACTGCCTGCTGCAGCCCCTTCACCGTCTCAGCTGTAACCGGCAATCCGCGCTTCACGGAGATGACGGCCGCTTCCAGCCATTCCGAGGCTGGTACACCAGGCGGCTTGGCATTCATGACCGCATCCAGCTTCGCCGCCGTCTCTTTGGTCAATCCCAATCCGCCGGACTGCATCGCCTGAATAATCTCCCGCCCTGCCTTCGAATTCGTAAGGCCAAGCGATTCAATAGCTTCCCCCATACTCTGCGGTGAAGCCAGGGCCGCTTCACCAAGAGAGACCGGCTTCAGCACCGGTAAGCCATTCTCACCGGGTGTACCCACTTGCAGGTTCATTGTCTGTCCAGGCGTAAGCGGTGTTTCCAGTTCAGCACGGACAGGAGTCCCCTGAATCTGGACCACGGCTTCCTTGCCTGAATCAGACACGCTGAGTACAACGCCGCGAACAACCTGACCTTCCTTAAGCTCTACAGATTTAGGCTCTCCCGCCTTGCTGTCCCCGAGCAAGCCGCGAATGAGTGATCCGATATTCATGTTGTCCGCCTCCTGTCTCTTCTATTTAATATCGGAATTATCTGTCCTTTTGATAACTGCTTATATCCTTAGAACAATGTCTGCTGTTCAGCAAGAATATTACCGATGAAGCTGCGCCGGTGCATAGGCGTTACACCCAGCGTCTTAATCTGTTCACGGTGCAGCTTGGTTGCATATCCTTTATGTAATTTAATCCCGTAATCCGGGTATAATTCCTCCCACAAGCCTTCACAGAGCCGGTCGCGTGTAACCTTAGCTACAATCGAGGCGGCAGCAATCGACTGGCTGCTCGCATCCCCCTTGATGATCGAACGCTGCGGCAAAGGCAAGTCCACTTTCTCTGCATCAATCAGCATATAATCGGGCTGCTGGATTAATCCTTCAACTGCCTTGCGCATAGCCAGACGCGAAGCCTGCTTAATATTTATTTCATCGATCACCGTTGATTCTACATGCCCTACACTTACCGCCAGTGCCTGATCCATAATAATCTCATACAAGGCGTCACGCTTCTTGGCCGACAGCTTCTTGGAATCATCCACACCTTCAATAATCAGCCCGGCCGGCAATATTACTGCAGCAGCCACCACATCCCCGAACAAGCAGCCTCGGCCCACTTCATCCACACCTGCAATGTGCTGATAAGACAGCTCCCAGCCTTCTTTTTCATACAACAGCATATCTATTGTGCTCACTTCTACCCACCTGCCAATCAGCAATTTATCCGGTTCCTCTACTAGCCAGCTTAACATACGTGGCCATTACGGTCATCCGTCATTATAATGATTTTTTGACTTGAAGCTTAGCCTTCCCTGCGGTGAACATTTCGATTTCCAGCCGCTGCCCGCCACCAGTTTTCTTGATCTATTCCGCTGTTCGCAGTTGAATTCGGTAAACTAAACCGCCCGCTAGCGCTCGTACAAGACCAAAATTCTCTCTGTTTTTTTCGCTTTCGTTAATTCTCGCTTGTCATTAAATAGTCGGGGTAATTACTGCATCATATCAGTCTCCCGATTAACATTCCTGCACCAAATAAACATTCTCTTCACTATTTCCGCCCCAATCGAAAATTGTTGTATAAAATTGCAGCATTCCCCCTCCTCCAAGCGACTCAACGGGATTATTGTTGTATTTCATACAACAATCCAGCAAAACATCCAGTTATCCATAACCCAAAGCTGCATTAAGTACACCATTTCTCCGCACTCACCCGTTCTCATCTCCAACTCCCGTCCTGCACGCAAAAAAAGAGCCAGTCCACAAACTCGGATGGCTCTTCCATTCCACAATTCAATCTTAAGTTAAGGCGTCTCCAGCGTAAAGCGTCCAAGCTTGCCGGCGCGCAGCTCATGCAGGAGTGCGCGTGAAGCCTTCTCCAGATCTACGCGTCCACCGCTGAGCAGACAGCCCCGTTTACGTCCTACCGCTTCCATCACGGCAACGATTTCGTCCGGGTTTTCCAGATCCTCAGGCAGCTTGTCGATGCCGAAACGCTCCTGGAACCGGCTGCCGTAATCCTTCACCAGATATTTTACCGCATAGAACGCGATATCCTCAATGTTCAGGATTTCTTCTTTGATTGCTCCGGTTACCGCCAGCTTATAGCCTACAACCTGGTCCTCGAACTTCGGCCAGAGGATACCCGGGGTATCCAGAAGCTCCAGATTCCCGCCTGTTTTAATCCATTGCTGGCCCTTGGTGACCCCTGGACGGTCTCCGGTAATCGCGATACTTCTGCCCGCCATCCGGTTAATGAGTGTCGATTTGCCTACGTTGGGAATACCGACGATCAATGCGCGCATTGCCCGCGGGTTGATTCCCCTGGAAATCTGCCGGTCAATCTTTTCCTTCAACAGCAGCTTGACCTGCTCAGGAATCTCCTTAATGCCTGTCCCCGTAGAAGCATCTACAGGGTAGGCAACATGGCCCTGTTCCTTGAAGTAAGCAAGCCACTTGCGCGTTGCTTCCGGATCGGCTAGATCCGCTTTATTCAGTATAATCAGCCTTGGCTTATCCCGCAAAATATCGTCAATCATCGGATTGCGGCTGGAAAGCGGCAGACGGGAATCAAGCAGTTCTATTGCAATATCAATCAGCTTCAGCTTATCCTCAATTTGCCGTCTAGCCTTCGTCATATGACCAGGAAACCATTGAATGGCCATTGCCGTCACCTCCTTTGACTTCTGTCAGCTTAATGGTTAATTAATGTAATATCTTTGACCGGCCAGAAAATAAGGTCCGCACGGCCGACAATATCACCCAGCGGCACATAACCGATCATCCGGCTGTCTGTACTGTCTGAGCGGTTGTCCCCCATCACAAACACGTGTCCTGCGGGCACTGTGCCATCCGTAAAGTCTTCATTAGGGAAGTTCTTATTGTTGTACAAAGAGTTGTTATTATGCGCATCATCAATTGCGCCTTGGATATACGTCTCATTTACCGGTTCGCCGTTCACAGTTACGACATCCCCTTCAACTTTTACCGTATCGCCCGCTACACCGATGACACGTTTAATGAAGTCTCTGCCTTCAGACGGCACATGGAATACGATGACTTCACCACGCTGAGGTTTACGAATATCATAGAGAATTTCATTAACAATAACCCGTTCGCCAGTATGGAAGTTAGGCTTCATGGAAGGTCCATCCACGATAAATGGTTTGAACAAAAGCCAGCGTATTAGTATAACCAGAACCAATGCAATCGCAATCGCTTTAATCCATTCCAGGACTTCATTCTTAGGCTTCTGGGGGCTCTGGCTGTTAGATTCTGTAATCTCTCCTTGCCCTGGCTGCAAATCCTGCTGCATAGTTCACCGTCCTCTCCATATGTTGTTATCTCCACTATACAATACAAAAAAACTCCTGCCAAAAACTCCCCCGCGATTACTCCTTCAGGAGGCCTTTTCGGAGAAGCTGTTCCTAAGGCACATATTTCTTAATTCATTGTTTTGATTACATAGTAAGAATAAACGAAAGGGGCTTGAATTCAAGCCCCTTTCACTTGCCGCTATTCTAGCGACGGATTTCTTTAATTCTTGCAGCTTTACCGCGCAGTTCACGAAGATAGTACAGCTTCGCACGACGAACTTTACCACGGCGAGCCACTTCGATTTTCTCGAGCTTAGGGGAGTTGATTGGGAATGTTCTTTCCACACCAACACCATAAGAGATTTTACGAACTGTAAAAGTCTCACCGATACCACCGCCGCGACGTTTGATTACAACGCCTTCGAACAACTGGATCCGTTCACGAGTTCCTTCGATAACTTTTACATGCACCTTCAAAGTGTCACCCGGGCGAAAACTCGGGATATCTTTGCGAAGTTGCTCTTGCGTAATTGCTTGTAGGATATTCATTTAGGACTTCCTCCTTCCGTACAGGTGTTCTTGCCTCTTCCGGAGAGCCATTGCTCTCCCTCATTATCCGCAGAGGACCACCGTATTCCACACAACAGAAATAATATTATCACAAAAGACAGGCCTATGCAATATATATTTATTCTTCAAAGCGGCAGCATATCTCGTTTCTTCGCCTTAACCTTGCAATCCTTGCAGAGTCCGACCACACTACCGTTATCCTGGGCATAAAAAACCAGTTTGCCGTTTTTCTTCTTACAGGAAGAGCAAAGCTGATCTGCAGTGTTCTGCTTAGCCTTGCGGTGCCCTTCCATAGATATTACGTTGCTGGCTTTAACCATTCTTGGTGCCTCAGACTGCTCCCTGTTCGTCCGGTTGCGGGATATTACATAAACAACTGCACCAACCAACAAAATAATGAAGACCGCCGCATATTGCATTTGGCTCATCCGCTCCTCTGACTTCATCAGTCAAAATAGTAAACAGACCAGGCTCAGCCTTACCTTCTGTGCCGGTCTGTTCCAGATTCCGGTCTTTAGATCTAACGCTAGTTTAACATATTGCTGCATCAAAATGTAGTCAACAGGCTTACTGGACTATGGTCCAGTACAGCAACCCGCCGCCAGCCCGTTATCCATCTATTTTCCATAATATATAATAATGAATATACATAAGCAAATCACTAACCTTCAGGAGGGTATATATATTGAAGAAAAATCACAACACCGCAATTATTGCAGCAGTAGCCGTCTTCTCCATCGCTTTACTGGCCGGATGCAGGGACCTTCCCGGCAAAGAGGCAGCAGATCATCAGCTGGAGCAGCGTCTGTCCGGAAACTTCCAGCAGGAGGCCGCAGAGGCGGTTAAGCAGAGTCTTAGCAAGGCAACGGTCACGCTAGGAGATGCAGTCCAGACAACAACGGATAGGATTGAACAAAACATTATTGATGAGGGCATCAGCAGGGAATTCTCCACGTCCCTACCGGCGGGTTCAGCTACTGAATTTAAGCTTGATAATGTTCTGGGTGAAATCACCTTAGTTCCCGCATCCGGGGACGAGATTGTTGTCAAAGCCACCGTCGTTGTCCATGAACGTACATCTAACGACGACGCCTCCAAGGTACTTGACCACGCTGAAGTATCGATTGAACATAAAAGTGGCGTGCTGACCGTCTCTACTCACGGAGAGAATAGTCCGAAGAAGAATCTCTGGGACTGGTCACAGAAGGAATACGGGCATTCAGACTTCAGTATTAATTATGTAGTTGAGCTTCCGGATACAGTGAACCATATTGAGATCAATAATAATGTAGGCTCCACACAGCTTCGCGGTATGCAGGGTACCTTTGATATCGTCAGCAATATCGGAAGCATCATCCTTCAGGATACTGTTTTTACAGGCAAATCTTCTATTAAGTCAAATACAGGAAGTATCGAGCTTGGTATTTCCGGTATGGATAGCGGCAGCAGTCTTAAAGCTACAAGCGATATAGGTAAAATATCCGCCGATCTCGCCAGTTCAGTGCAATGTACTGTGGAAGCTGAGAGTGAGCTTGGTCATATAGCCGGCGCTTCCGGCGGCAAGCAGGATTATAACGGTGGCGGTCCGCTGGTAACACTAACAACCCAGATTGGAGCAATATCCGTTAATAACTAGACATTCCTTATGGATTTGGATCAAATATTCTCTTCGGCTCTGGCAGCCGGTACACAAAAAGTGGGCGTTCCTGTTTTCCAGGAGCCCACTTTTTAATTTGTGCTATGATCAGATCAGCGCAATGGCCAGCAATGTAAATAGGCTGAGTGTAAGGATTTCGCTGCCATAACCGAAGTACCCTCCATAATAATTCCCCGCGCCCCCCGGATAGAATGCCGAAGTTTTCATTTTGCCGTTACCTTTTGTTTTCAGGTACACATTGTTCTGGTCCACATCCACAATAACCCCTTCATGACGTTTGCCGTCAGTGGTCAAAATGCGCACCCGCTTATTTTTGCAATGGAGACAATTATAATAAGCTTCCATCTGCTGATTCCTCCTCAATCGTATTTCTGTATCTTATGAGGGGAGGGATAAGCCGGCAACGGCAATCGCCATGAGGCAAATGTCTATAATTATATTAGCTGTGAATTCAAGAACTTGTGAACATTGTGTATCATTTTCCGAAGAAAAGGGGTATTATTAAGATAATAATACGAATTGAAGCGCTTACGATTGTGAACAATAATCTACAATTCATAAGGAGGCAGGAATCATGAGCACAGCAGGCAGACGTTTCATTAATGAAGGAGTACTTCGTATCGCCTGGTTCATCATATTCACATCGCTCACCTACACGGTGCGCAATTATACTTGGGCTATAGTACTGCTTATGGTTGTTGCTGTATATTCGCTGGTCACCGGGATCATCATGCTTACCCGCCAGGATAGGGATAGGGACAGGGGTAGAGCTTAACCGGCGTTAATCGCATAAAAGTTAAAAACACTTCCACAGAGCTAACCGCCCTGACGGAAGTGTTTTTTTGGATCGGAGTAACAGGATTCGAACCTGCGGCCTCATCCACCCCAAGGATGCGCGCTACCTGGCTGCGCTATACCCCGACAGCTATGTATGCTTGCCTACGAAATAAGATACGCCCCCTCTTTTAACATTATGCCGGAAGGCGGTTACTTCCTGTTTATTTTTATATATACCGCAGAATTATTTTACTTTCAAGTACCTTATATATTTATTTTTTAAACTATTATTCAAATTTTATGGATTTTTCATATAAGCTATGCTATACTCTTGGCACAAGGAAAGGAGGTGCGTTCACATCAAGCATGACATGCTGAACGTATCCCTTACCCGGACCAACGGCTGAATCACTGGCCCTGGTGGCGCGGGATACGGATCAAAGTTACAAACTAGCGCCTCGGGTAAAAAGACCGTCTACGGACGGTCTTTTTTTATGGGATCAGAATATAGACGGGTTATTTTGCGTCTATAGACCTGTTCCTCTATAATCCATCACAAAATAAATAACCGCTAAAGCCAGCGTACCTTAGGTCCGTCTGTCTTTAGCGGTTATTTGTGTGCTCTGCTACAGTATCACTGAGCCTATTGAACCTGCTGCCAGGGTCTTGTTCATTCCTTGAGTTAGAGGGTTACGATTTACGATTCTTATAAAAATCAATAATATCGCTTACTGTGCGGAGCGGCTCCGCCTCCTTGTGGACAGTGTCCACGGCTGGCTTGAAGGGTTCATGCGTATTCGTAGTCACTTTCAGTCATTCCTTTCGATAATTAAGCTAGCTGCGTCTAAAGCTGCATGTATGATCGCGGCACCTCTATTCATTACCCTAAAAAAAGGGCATTAACGCACATTTGCTCTTATTTTTTGTGTGAATCTTCTGTGTCTGCTAATTTGTTCTATGGATTTGATCAGTCTCCACTTCTCAGCACATAACAAAAAACGCCTCCCTAACGTAATATACGTTAAAAAGACGCTATCTATGACTCTTCTCCGGGCCCAAATTTCATTTATTTGTTATTCAGGCTTGCCTGCTCCTGCAGCCGCTTCAGTGTCAGCTTATCTTTCGCAGAAAGCTCTGCTGTCTCCAGCAGATCCGGTCTGCGCTCAAGTGTGCGCTGCAGCGCCTGCTCGCGCCGCCATACCTCAATGTTGGCATGATGTCCGCTCAGAAGCATATCAGGCACCTTCCAGCCGCGGAATTCCGCAGGACGGGTATAATGCGGATATTCCAGCAGCCCCGTGCTGAAGGAGTCCGTTACTGCAGAGGTCTCATTACCCAGTGCCCCCGGCTGCAGCCGCACTACCGAGTCAATGACGGTCAGGGCAGGCAATTCGCCGCCAGTCAGTACATAGTCGCCAATCGATAGCTCGTCCGTCACCAGATGCTCGCGGATCCGCTCATCGTAGCCTTCATAATGGCCGCAGATGAAGATCAGATGCTGCTCCTGCGCCAGCTCCTCGGCGATCTGCTGATTATACGTCTGGCCCTGCGGACACATGAGAATTATCCGGGGCTTCGCCGGCGGGTCTATAGCGGATTCAGCCGCACCTGCTTCAGCGCTGGTCCAGGCCAGCACATGCTCTACCGCCGCAAAGATCGGGTCTGGCTTAAGCACCATCCCCCCGCCTCCGCCATACGGCGTATCATCTACGCTGTTATGCTTGTTTCCTGAGAAATCACGGAAGTTCACGGCATTCAGCGATACGATGCCTTTGTCACGGGCTTTGCCGAGTATGCTTGTGCCGAATACACCTTCACACATCTCCGGAAAGAGTGTCAGCACATCAATCCGGATCATGGAAGCAGCCCTTCCATAATGTGCACCGTGATTTTTTTGGCCTCGATATCGACGTCAAGTACTACATCATTGATGACCGGAATCAGAATATCCTGGCCTTTGGCCGGCTTCACCACCCAGACGTCATTGGCACCCGGCTGCAGAATTTCCGTGATTGTACCCAGCGGCTGGCTGGCGTCTTCATCGGTGTACACTTCACAGCCAACGATTTGGTGGAAGTAATATTCATTCTCCGGCAGTTCCACCAGGTCATCGCTTGGCACTTTAAGCATACTGCCCTTATATTTCTCAACCTCATTAATATTGGTATAGCCCTTCAGCTTGGCTATATACATACCTTTGTGTTCTTTCGCGGATTCTACGGTCACCTCAAATCTCGGGCTTCCGTCCGCCGGAATCAGCAGCAGCTTTTTGCCGGGTGCAAAGCGCACTTCCGGGAAATCGGTATGTGACAGGATTTTGACCTCTCCGCGGATACCGTGGGTATTCACCAGTCTGCCTACTGTTAACTCTTCCGTCATGTGATCCTCTCCTTTGACAAAGTTTCGAACTTTATATATTTCAACAAAAAGGAGCCGGGATATACTATCCCTAGCCCCTCATTGTACGCACACTTAAGATAAAATATCTACGGTAACGCGTTTATCGCTCTTGACTGCTGCAGATGTAACTACGGTACGAAGCGCTTTGGCGATCCGCCCCTGCTTGCCGATGACCTTACCGACATCATCAGGATGTACGGAGAGCTCATAGACAATCAGGTGATCCTTCTCCACGGTCCGTACGGTCACATCCTCTGGATGATCCACTAAAGCCTTAGCAATAACACCAACTAATTCTTCCATAGAGGACCCTCGCAATCAGTCATTATTTCTGTTGCTTCAGCTCATGGAACTTCTTCATCACGCCAGCCTTGGAAAGCAGGTTGCGGACGGTATCAGATGCTTGTGCACCTGTTTGAAGCCATTTAAGAGCTTTTTCCTCATCAATCTTAACGATTGCCGGTACTTCAATCGGATTATAATAACCGATTTCCTCGATAAAACGACCGTCACGAGGGGACCGGGAATCGGAAACCACTACACGGTAGAAAGGCGCTTTATGTGCTCCCATTCTTTTCAAACGAATACGTACTGCCACGAAATTCACCTCCTTATAAGAATATCGGAAATTTGGAAACGGTTTGGGAAACCCTTTTCGATCCCTCCCAAACCCTCCCTTCCAAGGGAGGGCCCCAAGGGCTCTGCCCTCTGGACACCCGGCTAAGTGCAACTAGCGTAGGCGTTCAGACTGGCGGGACCTTGAGATGTTGGAGCAGGAACGCTTTTCTTCCCTGCGGGATACGCTTGACTGCGGCGTTACCTTGATACAGGGTAAAGATTTTAAGATCAAGAGATTAAGATCAAGAGATTAAGATCAAAACCCTTACGATCATCTGATGTTGTACTATGTCTGATCTATAAAGAACAAAACCCTTGCGATCATCTGATGTTGCACTATATCTGATCTATGGTAAACCTTATTAAGATTAACGGAAAGGGAACTTCATACCGCCCTTGCCGCCAAGGCCTTTAAGCTGCTTCATAGCGTTCTTCTTGCCGCCCTTGCCTCCGCCGCCCATCATGCCGGAGAACTGCTTCATCATCTTGCGCATTTCATCGAACTGCTTGATGAGCCGGTTAACCTCGGCGACGTTGGTACCGCTGCCGGCAGCGATACGCTTGCGGCGGTTATGGTTGATGATCTCAGGCTGGGCCTTCTCGGCCTTGGTCATGGAATGAACAATGGCTTCGACGCGTCCCATCTGCTTATCGTCAACCTTCAGATCCTTCATGCCCTTGGCTTTGTTCATGCCAGGCAGCATATCAAGAATCTGGTCGATCGGACCAAGCTTCTTGACCTGATCCATCTGCTCCAGGAAATCATCGAACGTAAATTCCGCATTACGCATCTTACGTTCCATTTCCTTCGCTTTCTCGGTGTCGATATTGGCCTGAGCCTTCTCGATCAGCGACAGCATGTCGCCCATGCCGAGGATCCGTGATGCCATACGTTCCGGATGGAACGGCTCCAGTGCATCGATCTTCTCGCCAAGAGCGGCGAATTTGATCGGGCAGCCGGTTACAGCCTTGACGGACAACGCGGCACCACCACGGGTGTCACCATCAAGCTTCGTCAGCACTACGCCGGTAAGCTCCAGCTGTTTGTTGAAGCTGTCAGCCACATTCACGGCATCCTGACCGGTCATGGCATCGACTACAAGCAGCACTTCGTCAGGAGTTACGACGTTATGTATCTGCTTCAGCTCTTCCATCAGCTCTTCATCAATATGCAGGCGGCCTGCAGTATCGATAATGACATAATCAAGGTTGTTGTCCTTCGCATGCTGAACACCTTGTCTGGCAATTTCCACCGGACTTGTCTGATCACCCAGCGAGAAGACCGGAACCTTGATTTGCTCTCCCAGCACCTGCAGCTGCTTGATCGCCGCAGGACGGTAGATGTCAGCCGCTACGAGCAGCGGGCGGTGATTGCCCTTCTGCAGCAGCTTCGCCAGCTTGCCCGAAGTGGTTGTCTTACCCGCACCTTGCAGACCTGTCATCATAATGACGGTCGGCGGCTTGTTCGACTTCGCCAGCTTCGCCTGGCTTCCGCCCATCAGCTCAGTCAGTTCCTTATTAACGATGTCGATAATGACCATGCCTGGCGTGAAGCTGTCCATCACTTCCTTGCCGACGGACTTCTCTTTCACCTTGGACACGAAGTCCTTGACGACTTTGAAGTTAACATCGGCTTCCAGAAGGGCCAGCCGCACTTCGCGCATGGCTTCGTTAACGTCTTCTTCGGACACTTTCCCTTTGCCGCGCAGTTTGCTGAACACATTCTGCAATCTTCCGGTTAAACCTTCAAATGCCATATGCGGCTTGCTCCCTTCATGCTACTCTAACCTCTGCAAACGATCCACGATGTCCGTGAACCGCAGTTTATATTGCTCAGGCAGCATCCCATTGTCCGGCAGTCTGCGCAGTTCTTCTAAATATCTGTTGCGGTCTTCATGTTTGGACAGCAGTCCAAGCTTCTCTTCGTAATTCTCAAGAACTTGCTCTGCCCGCTTAATATGCTCATACACAGCTTGACGGCTGATTTCAAATTCCGCTGCGATCTCACCCAGGGAGAAATCATCGTGGAAATAATATTTGAGAAACGTTTGCTGCTTGTCAGTAAGCAGCCGTTCGTAGAAAGCAAATAACAGGTTGATCCGGTTGGTTTTCTCGAGCCTATTCTCCTGACTCATTAAGGGCACTCCCTTCGTCAAGGAAAAACACTTTACAGCTTCACAACGTCCCTTATGATACCGAAAACAAAGAAAGATGTCAAGCCTTTTTGCTTGTCATCTTTTTCTTTGCCCGAAACCGGCATTTCGGAGGTAAATTCCGGCCTGCTTAGTGAATCGGCAGGATGTATATGAATACAACGAAGAAGTGAAGAATCGTCCCTGCAAGCACGAACAAATGCCAGATGGCATGATGGTACGGGAAGCCGCGCCACACATAAAAAACTGTGCCAAGCGTATACAGCAGACCGCCTACCATCAACAGAGTCATGCCGCCGCTGGCTACAACCTCAGACAGAGGGCTCCAGGCGATCACGATCATCCAGCCCATGGCGATGTAGAATATGGTCGACATGAACAGGAATTTTTTGACGAAAAACGCTTTGAAAAAGACGCCGAATACCGCTACTCCCCAGGCGATTCCGAATAAAGTCCAGCCCAGCGGCCCCCGGATCGCCACCAGCATAAAGGGTGTATACGTTCCGGCGATAAACAAATAAATCGAGGAGTGGTCGAGGAATTCAAAGAAGTCCTTCGCCTTGCCGTCCCTGAGACTATGCACCATTGTTGAATTAAAATACAGCAGCAGCATAGTTACCCCATATATGGAGAAACTGACAACATGCCAGGCCGTACCATTCTGGACAGCATATACGACCAGCAGAACCAGCGCAGCAATACTTAATACTGCACCAATCCCGTGTGTAATCGCGTTCGCAACCTCTTCCTTGCGGCTGTAAGTGTGAGTATTAGCCATCCCACTATTCCTTCCATTTGCGGTTTCCTTCTATTATAGCTCTTTCCCTGAGGTCCTTCCAGCTTACGGCAGCCGCAAGGAATACTTATCCGTTTACAGCTTGTACAGGTCAGTGTACTTTGCTTCCAGATAATCCGCCAGATAATCCGGATTCAGCGGCTCCCCTGTTACCTGCTCGATAATCTGCGAGGGTGTCAGGCTCTGACCGTAGCGGTAGATTTTGTCGGTGAGCCATTCTTTAATCGGCAGCAGGTTTCCGGCAGCAATCAGCTCCTCGAACTCCGGAAGCTCCTTGCGCAGCGTATTTAGCATTTGGGCTGCGTACATGTTGCCCAGTGAATAAGAAGCGAAATATCCGAAGTCTCCTCCCGACCAGTGAACATCCTGCAGCACGCCAAGCGCATCCGTAGGAGGGGTTATGCCGAGATATTCCTGATACTTCGCGTTCCAGGTCTTCGGCAGATCCTTCACTTCAAGCCCTTCATTGAAAATAAGCTTCTCGATTTCGTAGCGAACAATAATATGCAGGTTGTATGTCAGCTCATCGGCTTCGATGCGTATGAAGGAATTGCCAACACTATTGATGGCGCGGTAGAAATCCTCCATCTCCACATTGGCAAGCTGTTCCGGGAAATGCTGCTGCAAATCACCGTAGTAACGCTGCCAGAAGGCCCGGCTGCGGCCGATCATATTCTCCCATAGTCTGGACTGGGACTCGTGAATCCCCATGGATGCGCCTTGAGCCAGCGGTGTACCCATAATCTCTTGACCGAAATTCTGCTCGTACAGGGCATGTCCGCCTTCATGCAATGAGCTGAAAATCGAACTGGTCACATTATCCAGCAGATAATTTGTTGTGATGCGCACATCGCCGGGATTCAGGCCCGTAGCGAACGGATGCACACTTTCATCCAGACGTCCTGCCTCAAAGTCGTAGCCCATCTGCTCAAGCAGGAAGAGGCCGAACTTCTCCTGCTGCTCTTTGGGGAAAATCTGACTAAGGAATTCCGTATCCGGCTTGTTCGGCGACGCGCTGATCGCTTCGGCAAGAGGAACAAGACGGCTGCGCAGACGGCTGAAGATGTCGTCCACTTTGGCCACCGTCAGATCCGGTTCATACATATCCAGCAGCGTATCATAACGTGAGCCTTCTACTCCCCAATAATCGATGAACTCCTGTTTGAACTCAACAATCTTGGTCAGGTAAGGCTCGAAGGAGGCAAAATCATTGTTATCCTTGGCTTCTTCCCAGATGGTCTGGGCATGGGCGGTCAGGACAGAGTACTCCTCGAATTTTTTGGAAGGAATGCTCTTACTGCGGCTGTACTCCTTGCGGGTATCCTTCACGATCTTGTTCTCATTATCGCTTAACTGGCTCATCACTTCCGGACGGCTGAAGAATTCGGTAAAAGCACCGATCTCCTCCGATACCTGCAGTTTGAACGCTTCTGCACTCAGCATGCCAAGCGTGGCTGATCGCATCTCCACACCTTTACGCGGCGCACCTGTACGCAAATCCCAGCCCAGGAGCCCAATAGCTTCATAATAACCTCTGATTTTGGATAATAGCTCTTTAAATTTATCCCACTCTTCTTTGACCAATTGTTCCATTGGTTGAGCACCTGCCCTTGTCTAATTTATCCACTCCTCTTGATGATACTTTTATTAATGGCTATAATCAAATTCAGAATAGACATCTTCAATTTGAAATACTTATATTCTAATGAATACAGTGAACCCGGGGAATTCTGATTACTGACTTTAAGTTCGCGGCAAGAAGATGTAGAATGAATAACAACTTATTGCGTAAGCTTCCCAAGGGGGAGCTGTACGAGGGGATTTCAGAAGAAGTCTATTATCATTTAACTTTGAGGAGGCAGCACGCTCATGAGTCAGGTCACAGAAATTATGAAATTTAACAAGCATTTTGTTGAGGAAAAAGAATACGAAGCCTATCTGACCAGCCGCTTTCCGGATAAAAAAATGCTGATCATCACCTGCATGGATACCCGGTTAGTTGAGCTTCTGCCCAAAGCGATGAATTTCAAGAACGGCGATGTCAAAATCATCAAAAATGCCGGAGCCGTCATCTCCCAGCCGTTCGGAAGCGTAATGCGCAGCGTAATGGTTGCGCTGTATGAGCTGGATGCGGATGAAGTTATCGTCGTCGGGCATTATGAATGCGGCATGGCCTCCCTGAATGCGGACCGGATGATCAATTCTATTAAGGAACGCGGTGTTTCGGAGCAGGTGCTCGACACTTTGGAGAATTCGGGAATTAAGCTGACCAAATGGCTGCGCGGGTTTGACAATGTGGAGGAAGGGGTAATTCAGACTGTGGAGCTGATCAAGCGCCATCCCTTACTCCCCCCAAACGTACCTATTCACGGCATGATCATCGATCCGGCAACCGGAGCGCTTGAGCTTGTCTCGGATGGATACGCGGAGCATAAGGCAACTCTCTGAAACTGCTGTTTGCGTGGATCCAGGATCCACGCACTTTTTTTTGGCCTGCTGGAGCCTTGAAGCCAGTTAACATTTCTATTTGTGATTATTAAAAATTGAAACCTCCTGAGGGTAACCTGCGTATTACCGGGCAGACACACAGAAACTAATGTGAACAAGATGGAGGTTCTCGTATTAAATGAAATCAATGAAACGTGTAATGATGATCGTCATGGCTTTCACTCTATTCTTTGCCGTAACTGCTCCTGACTTTGCAGATGCCCGCCGTGGCGGTGGCTTCAAATCGGGAAGCCGGGGATTCACCACTACCCCGAAGAAATCAACAACAAACAATGTGAAACAAAGTGATAGCACCAAAGGCACCACAGCCGGAAGCACAACGAAGGCAAACCGCGGATTCTTCAGCGGCGGCAGTCTGATGAAAGGCCTAATGATCGGCGGGATCGCAGGCTTCCTCTTCGGTGGAATGTTCTCCGGCATGGGCGCTTTCGGCAATATCATCGGCCTCTTCATTAACATGCTGGCCATTTATCTTGTCGTTATGATGATCATGTCCTTCTTCCGGCGCAGACAGGAACGGCGCAGAATGCAGGAAAGAGACGGGCGTTACTAATGAGTGTTACCGTACTCAGTATGGACGAGATTATCAATGCAATCTGCCTGCATATGGCTGAACGCAAAGCTGTACGGGTGGAGGAAGTCCGGGTGGAGCTTAGCTGGGACGAAGACACCGGCTACACCGCAGAGGTCTGGGTTCAGGGCCGCAGCCAGTTCCTGGTCGAATCCAATTTGATTGAATCGATTCTGCGTTATCTGCACAGCGAATACGGTATCCGCGCTTACCGTGAAAATGTACGCCTGGAGCTGGACGAGGAGATCACCGCTGTTGTTACTATGTAAAACTTGAATACCGTCTGCTGATTCATTCAGCGGGCGGTTTTTTTGTGGTACGCCTAGCATGGGCGTACCACAATAACCGGATCGGCAAGATGCTGATCCGGTTATTTTTCCATGTGCAGGTTATCCCCTTTACTCACAGCACTTAATACAATAACCTCAGTATTCAATCGCGCATTCGGGCAACTCTCGGCCCGCCCCGCCTCAGATTAACGAAATAGCCAGCAGTTCGAATAATACCAGCGGCAGGATGACATTATTATTCACTGGCCCCGGAAAGGGATAACCTGGACCTGGATAAGGCTTGTAGTACGGATTATAGTATCCGCGTCCCATTTCTGTAGTTATAGTCACCGTGAGGTACAGATGTTTGTTATCCATGCCGGCAATGGTGCCTTCATGCATCTGTCCATCGATGGTCTGTACCTTCACATTATGGTTCAAATAAGGCTTGCATGACTGGTGCAGAGACTCGCGGACACCGTGCAGATGCTGGACCACCGCAGGGTCTGCCTGATAGATAACCGCCGTTTGCGGGCCACTATGATATGTCGACATGAATGTTTGACCTCCGTATAAATGGATTTGCTACATTCTATGCACATGCCCAGCCCAGGGTGCCTAGCCGCTGCCGTCCCTCCACCCCGCTTCCTGTAATTCCTCCGCCTCTATACCAAAGCAAACTAAAAAGCCGTACACCGGAAAGTCCTTGTATACGGCTTAGCTATTCACTTATTCTCCATTAAATCTGCTGCAGCAGCCTAAAAAGCAACGCCGATTCCGCCTTGTCCTGCATATGTACCCATCACAGGTCCCATGGTGGACAGCAAAATTTCTTTGAAGGGATGCTTCTCCAGAATACGCTTCTTGATCTCCAGCGCCAACGCCTCACAATTGCTGTGAACAATGGCGATCACCGCCTGTTCATAATCATGCTGCTTCTGATCCAGCTTCGCCAACAGATGAGTCAGCGCCTTAGGAAGTCCCCGGGTCTTCTCGACCACTTCAACAGTTCCCTCATCGCTGATCTTCAGCAGCAGCTTAATGTTCAGTACAGAAGCCACGGCACCGGAGATCCGGCTCAGCCGCCCGCCTTTGATCACATTCTCCAGAGTATCCAGTGTGAAATAAGCAGTGGTTTCTTCAACCTTGTGCATTACTTTATCTTTCAATTCAGCCAGACTTGCTGCCGTCAGCGACCATTTCGCTGCCATAGCCACAATCAGTGTCAGTCCGCCTGAAAAAAGCTTGGAATCTATAATTTCAATCGCATTCGGATGTCCTTCTTCCTCGTACATCTCCTTGGCGATCATTGCGGTCTGATAAGTACTGCTGATATTAGAGGACATGCAGATGACCATAATGTCAGTGCCTGCTTCCACTTGTTTGAAATTGTCCAGGAATACCTGCGGACTTGGGCTTGCCGTAGTCGGCAACTCCTTCGCTTCATGCATCTTCGCATAAAAGGTCTTCGCGTCCGTATCATAAGGCATGAGTTCATGTCCGAAATGAACCGGCAAGTGAACAATGGAAATGTCGTACTGCTCTACGTAATCTGGGGGTAAATCGGAACCGCTATCCGTAATAATCTTGATGGGCATCAGAGTGCTCTCCTTTCAATTCTATACTAGTATAGTCACCTTTTATGTAAACCAATAGTACAATTTATAACTTGTCAAAAGCATTTTTTTGTGCTCAGTGTTATTTTTCACAGCTCAGCAGACTATTCTCCCTGAAGGATTGTGACTCTCTGCGGCTACCCATAGCTGCATCAGGTTCTTTCTTAACTTCCCGTCTTATGATATGGTTTATGCATAAGTGAATAGAAATGGAGTGTAACGATGAGCAAGAACAGAGTGTGGAACAGAGGCAAACATAATGGTGCCGGCCTGTCCAAAAAGACCCCCGCTAACGTAGAATCCGAAGGCGCAGCAGAGACGGCTCCGTCAGAGGACATCAGCCCCCTGGAGACTCCGAATCCGCGGATTGATACGGTGAAGCCGATGAACCGCAGCAATTGGGTATCCAGACCCGCCCGCGTGAAGCCGCAGAACCCTGAGCGCAATAAGTAGCTTGCCTTGTATAGGCAGCAGCTGAAGATTACCTGCATCCAAAAAAGAGGATCCGCATGCCTTACGCGGCTCCTCTTTTATCATAAAACGCACACTCTTAGCTGGTTCCCGAAGTGCAGCTGCTATAGATTCAAGCTTCGCATACTCTGCTCCGGATAACGCATGCCCGAGGCAGCCCCTTGAGGCGCAGCCTCATCAATCTGCTGCAGCTCCTCAGCGGTCAGCTCTATGTCCAGTGCACCTACGTTCTCTTCCAGATACTTCGTCCGTTTCGTTCCCGGGATCGGCACGATGTCCTCCCCTTGCTTCAACAGCCAGGCCAGCGCAAGCTGCGAGGGCTCGCAGCCTTTCCCGGCAGCAATCTGCTTGATGCGTTCCACAAGATCCAGATTCTTCTTGAAATTATCCCCCTGGAAGCGGGGGGAGTTGCGGCGGTAATCGTCCTCGGCCAGATCCTCGAAGCTCTGAATCTGTCCGGTCAGGAAACCGCGTCCCAGCGGACTGTACGGCACGAAGCCAATCCCCAGCTCGCGGACAAGCGGCAGAATCTCGTCCTCCACCTCACGGCTCCACAGGGAATATTCGGTCTGCAGCGCCGTTACCGGATGAATGGCATGAGCGCGGCGGATAGTAGCCGGCCCTGCCTCAGACAGCCCAATGTAGCGGATTTTGCCTGCTGCAACGAGATCGGCCATCGCACCAACGGTTTCTTCAATGGGCGTGTTCGGATCTACCCTGTGCTGATAATATAGATCAATATGATCAACGCCAAGCCGCAGGAGACTGGCATCGCAAGCCGACTTCACATAGTCCGGACGGCCATTGATGCCGAGCATCTGCCCTTCCGGACTGCGCACATTGCCGAATTTGGTCGCCAGCACAAGCTCGTTCCGTTTGCCTTTAACCGCTTTGCCGACCAGTTCCTCATTCCTTCCCACACCATACATATCTGCCGTATCCAGAAAAGTAACGCCCAGGTCAATAGCCCGGTGAATCGTGCGGATGGATTCCGCTTCATCCCGGCCGCTGTAGAAATCGGACATGCCCATGCAGCCCAATCCTAATGCGGATACCTTCAGTTTACCGCCTAACACTCTAGTATTCATTCCCTGCCTCCGCCTCCCGGTTTGAAATTGAACGCTTGTCTTCCCAGATCATACCACAATCAAGTTTGAATATCATTCTGCGTTGCTTCAGAGCAGGCCCTCCGGCAAATATGAATTCCGCCTCAGGACAGTCTGTACAACTGAAAGTGTATCTTGAAACACCGGAATACCTGTAGTTCTATGCAGCTGGAGCCAGCGCAGACAAGCCAGCGCCTCGAATAGCTCAAGCTCTGCTGCTGAGTAACTGCTTTTGGCGAGAAATGCCGCACGGTAGACTTCTGAGTACTGCTCCCCCGCATAGATCCGGAGGATTAGAATAGACCAGGCTATATCATATCTAGGATCGCCCAGCTGGACATTCGTCCAGTCAATAATGGTGTATGATCCGGCTGCCTCCAGAATATTGCCCGCATGGTAGTCTCCATGAATCAGATGATGCGAGGTTATTCCAGCCTTGTCTGCCAACCCCAGCGCCAGCCTTCTGATCTCCGGCTGACCTCCCCACTCCGGGAAGAAGTAATCTGCGAAATCATATGCGGGTACGTTTATTCTGGTTAAAGATTCGCCCGGAAGGTTATGTATATCCAGCAGATTTTCTGCTATGGCTGTAAGAATTGAGGGATTCGCTTCCTTGAGGGGCACACCGTCGAAGCTGGTTAACAGCACCTGATTGTCCTCAGGGTCCAATCCCCAGGCATACGGCTGTGACACCGCGCAGCCGTGCCTGTACATCTGCTCCAGCACTTTATATTGAAGAGAGATATCCGGCCGGGAATCCCGGTTCCATATTTTGAACACAAGCTCAGTATCCGGCATTGTAACTTTGTACACCTCGGCTTCCAGCCCGCCCTTAAGCGGGGTTATAACTGCCTCACCAGCGTTACCCAGTAGCAACTCACACTCTGTACTTCGATCTTTCCAGCGGACATTGCTTAGAATATTATTCATGGTTATGAACCTTCCTTTCGGTTGAATTTCTTATGAATGATTCCTTTACGCCTTGCATTATGCAGCTGCTGTAAATTCAATTGCTTGTATTCTAGGCACTTTCCTCAGGCGCCTGAATAATATATCCCAATTAAACAATACAACGGATAAATGAGGGAAGCTATATGGAACATTGGATCAGAGTCGAACCGAACGTGAAGATTTATATTAATGATATCAACCCTCTGGGCAGCCGAACGATTCTCTTCATCCATGGCTGGCCTGCTAACCACCAGATGTTCGAATATCAGTACAACCAGCTGGTGCCGATGGGCTACCGTTGCATCGGGATGGACATGCGGGGATTCGGCAAATCGGATAAACCGCTGGGCCGGTACGACTACAACCGCTTAGCTGATGACATCCGCTGTGTGATCGGAGCTTTGGGACTGCAGGATATTACGCTCGGCGGGCATTCAACCGGCGGAGCCGTAGCGATCCGTTATATGGCCCGGCACCAGGGATATGGTGTCTCCAGGCTTGCACTATTCGCTTCGGCAGCCCCCAGTCTGATTCAGCGGCCGGGTTTCCCTTACGGGACGACCAGAGAAGCTATTGAGCAGATCATTCAGACTACTTATGAGGATCGTCCCAAGATGCTGCATGATTTCGGAGAAATTTTCTTCTATCAAAAAGTATCGCAGCCGTTCTCAGACTGGTTCTTCCAATTAGGGCTTGAGGCCGCAAGCTGGTCTACCATCGCTGTCTCCAAAGCCTGGCTTGAGGAAGAGCTGTTTGATGATCTTCCCCGGATACTGGTGCCTACGCTGATTCTGCACGGTATTCATGATCAAGTGTGCTTTTTCCCGCTGGCTGAGGCACAGCATCAAGGAATCCGTAATTCGGTACTGATCCCCTTCGAGAATAGCGGCCACGGCTTATTCTATGACGAACGCGACAAATTCAACCTGGAGCTATCCCGGTTCGCCAAGTAGAGTCATCCGCCATATAACAACAGCCGTTTCTTTGCGGAAGCAAAAAAACGGCTGTTTAGTCATTTTAAATCACGTATCAGTTAGTTCATCCTTAATCTTTCTGTATCCAACCTTACAGCTCCAGCGTCTCTCCATAAGCAAGTGCTGTACCACGGATTCCCGCATCTTCCAGCGCCTGGACGAAAGCTCCCGCATCCTGGCGGATCGGCGGGAAGGTGTTGTAGTGTACCGGCAGCACACTCTTGGCCCCCAGCCATTTCGCAGCAAGGAGTGCATGCTCAGGTCCCATAGTGAAATGCCCGCCGATCGGCAGAATCGCCAGATCAATCTCGTACAGCTCCCCGAACATTTTCAGATCACTGAATAGCCCAGTGTCTCCCGCATGCAGGATAGTCCGTCCCTCAGCCTCAATAATGAAACCCGTAGGTGTGCCTCCATAGATGCGCTGTCCGTCTTCGAGTGTAATACTGGAGGTGTGGAAGGCATGGATCATCGTCGCTTTGGCAAAACCAAGATCCACCGTCCCCCCAATGTTCATGCCAATCGTCTTGGCACCCTTCCCTTCGAAGTAAGAAGCTAATTCCACAGTGGCTACAATTGGGGCGCTATTGCGCTCAGCAATCGGTGCAGCGTCCAAAATGTGGTCCCCATGAGCGTGCGTCAACAGCACGGCATCTGTCTTAATATCCTCGACCTTCGTGACAGCAGCGGAATTGCCGCTAATGAACGGATCGATAATCAGTGACTTGCCGTTCACCTCAATTTGCACACAGGAATGGCCGTGGTAGATAATTTTCATAGATTGTCTCTCCTCTTCGTTGTTATTTTCAATGGGCATTAAGCGATTGAATCGTGCAAAAACCCAAAGTTTACGTTACAATGACACCAAGCTGCTCTGAAACCAGACATGCTAGTGAATCGATACAATATAACTATTTTTAATACGTTCGTTCGTTTTTATGATATATTCATTTCTGCCAGCTGTCAAGAGAGGTGTGAAGAACATTGCTGTCCGTTGAGAAAACCATGCTGTTCCTGGTATCCAAGGTGGAGCAGATGGGCGCCCAGCAGTTTGTTGAGATTTACGAGCAAAGGGGATATACCTCCACCTATATCCGCAATGCCCTGTCCCGTCTGAAAAAGGAAGGCTATATCGCTTCCCCGTCACGCTCCTGGTACAACGTTACTGCCGAGGGCCTCGCTTACATTAGAGCGATTAACAGCAAGCCCGCCCGGTATCAGGAGCAGTGGGATCACACCTGGGATGTGGTCATGCTGGAGGTTCCTGAATCTGAACGCAAGAAGCGCGACCAATTCCGTACGGCGCTCGGACAGCTGGGCTATGGTCTTCTATATAACAGTGTGTACATTTCACCTTGGAACTATCGCGATGAAGTCGCAGCGTATATCCAGAAGCTGGAGCTGGAAGGTAAGGTGTCCATTCTGCAAGGCCAATTCCAGGAAGGCTCCATTACACCGCACAAAGCACAAGCGATCTGGCATCTGGACGAAATTGAAGCCATGTATCAGCTAAAATCGGTCTGGCTGCAGGAAGAATTCGTTCCATCTTTACACGAAGCTCTCCATGCGGGTCAGCCTCTGCAGCTATTCCTGCTATATTTGCAGATGGGAGAGGAGTTAAGCGGGCTGTTTATGGCCGATCCTTATCTCCCGGATGAACTGCTGCCGGACCATTGGCCGGGTAAACGGATTATTGCTGCCATGAACGAACATATGCGTAGAGCCGCACAGGCAATTCCTGCGGATTCGTTCTATGCCCCTTTCGTCCGGTAAGATATTCTTGGCAAAGCACTTAACACAAAGAGCAGCCCAAACCGCAGGCTGCTCTTTGTGTTATATACTAACCCTCGCGATTACCGGAGGCCAAAAGCTCCCGGACCGCCTCCATATTCGTAAGCGGCGCACGACAGGCAAAGTTACGGCAGACATAGGCGGTCGCATCGCCGCGAATCGCCCGTTTGTCCGCCAGATGAGGCAGTAGGCGGAGAATGCCTTCGCTATCCCCTTCCCAGTTGACGATTAACGCAGCGTCAGGCAGATAGGCCTGCTGGACCTGAGCCAGCATTCCGTGCAGAGCCGGGTCTTCTTTTTTGCCGGAAAGGACCCATTCCCTGCCGCCGGAGGCCATCGCCAGATGAGCCTGCAGATACATCGCATAACCAGGAGGATACTCTGCTGCTGCAGATGAGAGCACCGCAGCTGTACGCTCTGCAATGCCTTTCAACTCTACATCCTGGGCAATCACCGACAGCTTCCAGAGCAGCTTCGCCGCTACCGAATTCCCGGATGGAATGGCACCGTCATATAATTCCTTCGAGCGGATCGGCAGTTTCTCCCCGTCATGGCCGGTGAAGAAGAAGCCTCCGCCTTCAGAATCGTGGAACAGCTCCAACAGCCCATCCTTAAGAATCAGAGCGCGTTCCAGATAGACCGCTTGACCCGTAGCCTCATATAATTCGCTGAGTCCCCAGATCAGGAAGGCATAGTCATCCACATAAGCCGGAATCGCCGCCTCCCCGTCACGGTAACGGGCCAGCAGCCGGCCATCCTCACGCCGCAGCTTGTCCCAGATGAAATTCGCCGCCGCTTCTGCGGCCTGGGCATATTCCGGCTTTTGCAGCGCCATGGCCCCTTGGGCCAGCGCCGCGATCATCAGCCCGTTCCACGAAGTGAGCACCTTATCATCCTTGAGCGGATGAATGCGCTGCTCCCTGTACTCAAACAGCTTCCCGCGCCATTCCTCCATCCGGGTCCGCAGACCCAGCGGGTTCATGCCCATGCGCTCCGCCATTTCTTCCGGCAGCCCCTGCAGCAGATTCGGAATATTAGCTCCCTCGAAGTTGCCTTCCGGGGTAATCCCGTAGACATGACAATACGAATGCATATCTTCCAGCCCCAGAGCTTCCTCAATCTCATCACGGGAGAAGACGTAGAACTTCCCTTCCACACCTTCCGAATCCGCATCCTCCGCAGAGTAGAAAGCGCCTTCGGGAGAGGTCATATCGCGCAGGACATAGGTGAAGATCTGCTCGGCAATCTCCGCATACAGCGGTTTCCCGGTAATCTGGAAGGCTTCCAGATAGACGTTCGCAAGGAGTGCGTTATCATAGAGCATTTTCTCAAAATGCGGCACCAGCCATTCCCGGTCCGTGGAATACCGCGAGAACCCGAAGCCTACATGGTCGTACATTCCGCCCCGGTACATCGACTCCAGCGTCTTCTCCACCATGCGGAGCGCTTCCGGCTGATTGTGCATCTGGCTGTACGCCAGCAGGAAGGACAAATTATGCGGTGAAGGAAACTTCGGCGCATTGCCGAACCCGCCATATTCCTCGTCGAACTGGCGCCGGTACAGCTCATACGCCTCATGCAGCAGCTCATCGCCCGGGATACCGCCGTCCACATCAGCCGAGTTATACGCATTCTTACGGTCAAGCGTATGCAGCTCTTCAAGCAGGTCATCGCCCAGCTTATTCAGCGCCTCGCCATCCTGCTCCCACTTCGTATGAATCTGCTCCAGCACATCCATCAGCCCGATCCGCCCGAACATCTGCCGCTTCGGGAAATACGTCCCGGCATAGAACGGCTTCTTCTCCGGCGTCAGCAGCACCGTCAGCGGCCATCCCCCGCTCCCCGTCAGCGCCTGACACACCGACATATACAGCGCATCAATATCCGGCCGCTCCTCGCGGTCTACTTTGATGGCTACGTAGTGATTGTTGAGGAGCTTCGCGACTTCTGGGTCCTCGAAGGATTCGCGTTCCATTACGTGACACCAATGACAAGTTGAATAGCCGACTGAAAGGAAAATCGGCTTGTTCTCGGCCTGCGCTTTGGCAAAAGCCTCCTCTCCCCATGGGTACCAGTCCACGGGGTTGTGGGCGTGTTGTAAGAGATAGGGTGATTTTTCGTTAGCTAATCTATTAGATGATTTGTGAATTGTCACGGGGTGTCCCCTCATTTCGGATAATTTGGGTAAAGTATTGTCTAGGGATAGTTTACCCAAAATTGTGGGGGTAGGCGCAGTTAATAAAAATGTCTTTACACTAGAGTATATTATTTTCTTGTTGTTAATACCCTATTCTCATGCGAGATCATAGCGAATACCATGGTCGAACCTCTGTATTCCTCATTTATTTACTATAAAGTTTAAATAATCCGCTTCTATTTCCATATTCCCTCCCTCAACAATCACACTTTGAAAGGCAACAGCGGTTCCGAACTTTTACCTACCTCAAATCACTGACGACGAAGTGTTTGACTTCTGATTGCTCAAACTCAGCGATTATATACATAGAGACGAGGGATAGAATTCTTATTGTTCTTCGCAAAAGAATGTCTAAGTACTTACTTGTTCCTACCGAAGTTATAGTGTTATCCTGCCCTTAAGCTGAATATGCAGCCGATCTCTCGGCTGCATATTGTCATAGTATTATCGATTCCCTTTTGTTGGACTTAATCTAAACGCCAAATTGCTTTAAATGATGGTCCAAATGCTTGTAAATCCCTTTCCCCCACTCCTCGGAAGTGAGTACTCCGAAAAAAGGATGTGGACGATTGTTACAATTCTTAGGACCATCACTTTGTAATATTAGTATATTTTGTTTTAGCTTTTCTTTTTCTACTTCAAATTCTCTCTTATCCACAATCATTATGGTTTGAATAGTAGACATATTGCGAGGAAGTGGTTTGTCGTTATAAAAAATTGGTTTTGCAAATTTTCCTATCAACATTCCTAACCAACTTCTTGGGGAATGGGACTTTCCCATTGCTATATCTTGAAAAGAGGAGCAATGCGCTAGCATTTGAGCAACATCCATTCGACCCCATTGCGGTTGAGTGCTTTGCATTAATTGATCAATGCGCACTAAAATTTCTTTTGAATGTGATAGATCAAATATATTATTCACTAGGACAACGACCTCCTGGCATTTCAAAAAATATTTGATTAATTATTAATCGATTAGGCTGTTTGCCTTCCTTGCTCTCCATTTATGTAGCCTCCTTAAGCGGTTTTGATCATAGTCAGTATTACCCGTTAAAAGGAAAAAAGACACTAAGGGAAGTTAGTGTCTCATAGTTTCGCATACCTAATCCATGTCTTACTTATGGATATTATAGAAGTTCAATAACTTAGAAAAATAAGCAGACCCTATACCTTAGAAATTATTTTTTGTTTTCTTTACTTAACAGATCGGCGAGTTCTTCCGAATTATGATCCTTTAAGTCCAGCATCTTTTCACTATTACTTTGTTTAATCAAGAAGCCGTTTTTGGTTTTAAAATCCATATAAAGGCTGTATTCAACAACTTTAGAATTAGCGTAAGTAACAGTCATTCGATAAGTTGGTGGACCCACATCAACAGACCCGCGTACTTTTTTAACAGTTCTTATAGCATCTTCGAAGATTTGAACGCTTTCACTGTCAGAGTAAGTGATCTCATTCGTTTCGGACACAAGATTAACACTAATGATATCTGGTTTTGGTCTGGCAAATACATAAATCAAAATGACTAAAAGTATAATTGAAATTGAAAAGATACTCATTTTTTTCATGAATTACCTCCTACTGAAGAAATCTGGAGACTGAATATTCAGCCTCCAGACAATTCTATAGCTCATTTGAGTAAGTGTTAGTAACTTCATTTAGCAAATTATCTTTGATATCATTATCTCGTGTCCCTTAAATGAGTCAAATAATACCTATAAAAGCAACATCCGCATATGTATGCCATGAACCATTCTGTTATCCACGTCAATCGCCTCTTGTCTAGAGAAGATTATCTGTAAATCGCATAACGAACCTCCCAAACGACGACATTGTGTTTACTTATAAGGTTCACCGTAATTGCACTTGCAGACCTAATCGGTAAGCCAATCCTGTAGCAAACTCTTTTTGAGAGTTTAGCTTCAGTTCGTTAAACACTCTTGTCATGCGAGCCTGTGCTTTTTCCATGTCACCTATTGAGCAATAGAGTACCGTTAAGTAGTGGGGATTCTCGTAAATCCCATCTTTCTCTCGTAACTCCATTACTTTGATTACATCGTTAATACTTTCAAACTGCCGAAGGTGAGGGAGTATATACTCTGTAATGTCTTTCATTATCATTCGTTTAAGTTGTTCAATGTTAGTATTGATAGTCAATCTGTACCAACTATCATTTTTCGTTAGTTCAGTGCCACGAATCCGTAAAACGGAGTTTATTTCCATTGGAAAAGATGGTTTCGGGTATAAATAAACTGTTCCGAATAATTCCTCTATATAAATGCCTGTATTGAAAAAGAACTCAACTTCATCTTGTGTATTCCACTTTGATGACTGAATGTTCACTGTCGCAGAGATGTTAGAACAAACATGGGCAAAGTTATTGCCCTGCTTCTTAAACCCCTCTACCTTAAACAAGGGAGCAATGGTTTCTTTTACAACTTCCTTCAATACATCCTGTATTGTCATGCGTGTTGATCCCCTTAGCGATAAAATCCTGTCTTCATTCGTCCATGTTATCCTCGACACATTTATCAGATATAACTTCAAAGTCACCTTTGAATATCAAATGCTTAACCACTTCAGCTGTTAGGGATTGGACGACTTTTTCAATTTCAGCATCAAACTCATCTATAGGTGCTTCTGGTAATAAACCGCATGGATTCCATTCATGAATAACTTGCCGTACAATATTTCCCATATGTATCTAGTCCTTCCTCAGCTATAGCCATGTTTACACTTCCAGACCTAACCGCCAAGCCAATCCTGCTTCAAATACCCAAATTCTCATTCACATACAGCTCGCTGGGTTGAATTCGGTGCTGGCCGGTATGTAACAGCTCTGGCAAACGCCCTATGCGCTCAGCCAAGCGGGATAGTTGTTGCTCATGAAAGTTAGATAACCCCGTATGAATCCGGTCTTGAAAAGGTTCAAGCCATCTCGCTTCCAAGCTGTCCGAGCCGAAATACACCCCGAGCAGCGAACCTGCTGTTGCTCCGAAGCTGTCCGTATCATTGCCTTGCATGACCTGCTTGCATATCCCGTCACCGACATTGTCTGCAAATCGAAATGTATTCATTAAAGTACCCATTTCCTGATACACCTGACAGTGGGAATAATTCGCATACTTCTGATGAATGCCCTGATAAGCTTCCAGCCAGTTATCTGCATTCCCTACCATCTGCAGGCAATCCTCGGTAATCTCATAGAATCGGCTCCTTCTAGGTACGAATTGTAGTGCAGTGCTTAGTATTTCAAGCGGATCGCGCAGTACGTGTGCGGCAGCAATTGCAGCGGCAATGAACATCGTGGCATAAATCCCCGTCCGGCGATGTGTAAAACTTGCATCACGCCAAGCCAGCTCAGCGGCAAGAGCGGGTTGACCGGGGCAGGCATAGCCGTAAGCATCTGCACGAATCGCCGCCCCGCATAGTTCTGTATCTTGCACCAGGAAGTCGGGCCAAGCCTCTATTTCAGAAGGATTGAATCGTTCCCGGTCATGCTCCAAATAGCTAATCCCCGACCGAATCAGGATGGCCCTCTCCGGCCCCCACGTTGTACTTATCGGAAGATGATTGATCCATAAATCTCTTAGATTCCTTTTCGTAAAACCCTCACCAAATTGCTCTAACGCCATCATTCCCATTAAGGTGTAATTGATATCATCATCAGGTGCTACATAACGAATCCGCCCCCGCGTTGTCTCGAACCAGGACCAATGACGACGATCCAAGGCATGGAGAACTTCTTCAGAAATATAATCATTCAGCGGCCATTCGCCTGCCGAGATTAACGCTTGACGTAATTCAGACAAATTGGGATTGATCTCGATCGGTTTGCCCAACATTGAACCACAGACTGAAGCGAGGAATCCTGCCTCTACACGCTTGGAGCTGTCCTTCAGATTCAATACTCCGATCTGGCCTAGAGGTCTATCCGGGTCGCATTCCCGCCATATCTCCTCCAAATCATCCGGCTCATAGTAAGGCCAATTGTCCCGCATTGGAATATCAGCCAGGCTATGGGCGAATTCTAAATAGGCATCATAGCTTGCGGGAAGCTGTCCCAACCGGGCTAGATAACCGGAGGTTTGGTGCCCCTGGGCAAATTTATTACGCAGAATCCCCTCTAATTGATGTTTAAGAAACGCAAGTGATGGTAGCATGTTATATCTCCTTTGCTCTGATTATTAATCTGCATGATGGAACAGCAGCCTGTCTTCCTTAACAGATGCTAACGTGATTCCGCGGATAAAGAATCTTTGGTGATACTTGGCGATCTCATTTCTTCCAATACTCTATCGTCACATCTGAATATTCATCTTCACTCAGAACAAATCCAAAACCCAGCTCCTCCGTTACCACAATCAAATCATTATGCATTTCATTCATTAATTTCATAATCATTTCTTTACAATCCAGTAGCGGGACTGCTACAGCAAGCGGAAAATTCAAATAAAGCTGATCCTCAGTCCTTAAAGCCACCCCAAACAATAGTGGTAACAATAATTGCGATAACAGAAACCACAACCGCAAGTAACCATCCCTTAGAGTCCGGCACTTCGTTCAACTTCATAACATCAAAGGATAAAGACTCTCCAGTCGATAAGGGGATAGCGCTATTAAAGGATATTCTAGAGAAAGATGATCATGACTGTAGCGGATTGCGGAGTTTTGTTAAAAATGATTATTTAAAAACGTTAATTAAGTCTGAGTTCTTAATGAAATATATTTTTATCAAAATAAGATAAACAAGCGGCAGAAATGACAACCACCGCTTGTATGTGTGTTAGATATTAGTGAACCTTGGCAGCAATATAAACCGTAGAACTGTTATAAAAATTATAGTAGATACCATTGCTCCAGATAAAATTACTTGGATCAGTAATTCCAGTATTTTGCGATGGATTTGGACCGTGTTTTTCTGACCAGGTTCCTGTGCTATTTTGAAGCATAAAATGATAATCGACATTATCTCCACCAAAACCATACTGGTCGGGAAGGTCAACTTTACCATTACCATTGGTATCAATCCAACCTATTCTTAAAGCTATTCGATGTTCATCGGCGTTAACGGCAGCAGTTCTGCTACTTAGTATTCGCCAGCCAGATATAAAATATAATGGATTTGTATTTCCATCTTGGACAACCAGGTTAGCAACATAATTTACATTCGTAAAATATTGTGAATCTGCGAGATTCGAAACACCATCTCCATCGCCAGGATTCATTTTCCCTGGGGCTTTGGTAGCATAACCATAACAGTTAACTGCAGAACTATTAACAGCCGAATAGGGCCATGCATGACCATAATCGGATGCCAAGGTGGCAAAAGATTCGTTTGGGAGTTCAAAAGTGGGAGTTAGTAAGTCCGGTTGAATTAATACGTCTCGGATAGTTGTAGATTCTGTTGGAAATACTAAACTTGATGTTTTTTTGAGTTCCCCAGAGGTAGTAACATTGCCAAGGGAGTCAACGATAATTGTATCCTCCCCCTGCCATTCACCGACCCAAGTCTTATCTGCCCCAGATGTTTGCACCTGTCTCAATGTACTATTATCAATTGGAGCAGCCAAAACTACCGAAGAGAGAGAAAGACTCGCAATTAATGTAAATGAAAATGCATACAAGGTTAATTTTTTCAATAATACCAATCCCTTCTTTTTTGATATAAGAACTTTACCATAAATTACTAATATATTGCATGAATAATGTCACTATATAAGCTGAACTTAACAATGTTGGCGAGCCGGTGAGCGAACCTCTTGCTGAGCAAGGACTTCACTGATGCAGTAAGTCAGATTCTTAAGTTCACTCTATATAAGTCAAATTTAAAGCCGCTTTGAAACTAAGTTAGACCAAATTAAACCAGAAAGTGTAATTGAAAATTAAATCAACTATTAAGGAATTTTTCCGAATGAGTAACATGAAAAGGTATGTACTATTATTTATGATATGTCTAGTTTTGAATCCGACGCCTATCTTTGCATCCACCCCCAGTTCAAAGTTTGTGAAAGTATCGTTTCTATAGAATCATGGTCTTTTATTAAAGGATGACAAAAGCTTCTGACCCTTGGGGGATGAATGACAAAGGACAACTGGGCGACGACGTTTCGCTCTTCGCCTGTACAAGTGCAAGGGCTTCCGAGAAGTAAAGGAATTTTAACAGGATATGATTTTTCTGCATCTTACCGAGTACGGTGTAGTGTATACATGTGCAGCGAACGATCAGGGCCAATTGGGGACATCCAGCAAAAAATAAGTTTGAAAAAACTGCTCTCGTCCATAAGTTTCAATATTCGTTTTAACCTAACAGTGAATATCGCCATAGCTCCCTGAATTTCCACGCCAACTAAACCCGAGGAGGATGCAACATCGTACCCGTGTCTGTGATTGAGTTCGCTATTTTCGGCTTCAATTTTGTAGCGTTCTTTAGTTTTGGCTTTAAAGGCTTCGCTTTCCTGAAACGCAGCTTGCTTTACATGTTCGTTGTTCTTTCACCCTTTGCCTTACATCTAAAATAATATCCGACCGAATCGACCGGACCTTTAACCGTTTGATAGGCTGCGAATGGTTTAAGGCATTCCACCTCAAATTCCGGATTAATTCCTATCGTATCAATTCTTGTCTCATTTCCTTCTATTTCGTATACATCTAATCCAGTCTCTTCTTTAACCTCTCTGATCAGTGTTTGGATCAACGACTCAAAGGGTTCAATTCTCCCCCCGGGAAGCTCGAACTTAAAGGAGGAATCTGTTTTCATTCTTCTTTGTATGACAATCTCAGGTTCTCCATCATTGAATCGTTCAATGATTGCTCTTGAATTAACGTAGAACATCGGATCCACCCTTTCTTAGATATGTGACACCCATGGCATAACGAATCGTTGCGATTCTTAATATTTCATTAGCTGCCAAACTTTGCTTCCCATTGCTCTAACCAAGCTTTATAACTCATAGAATGCACTTCTTCTAATGTTCTTCCATCTAATGACCATACGCCGCCATCCATGGCCTGATCGATTACTGGATAAGAATGTCCGCCTACTGCCTGGTTATCCACGACATAGATCCAAATTGCGGTTTTCCCTTTAGATTTAACAATATTCTCCGGTTTGGCGCTTGTGGATTTCCAGTTATCCAATGGATGGTTTGTTACTATGAACTTTTGTACGTTAACCTCTTTGTCCAGATAAACACTGGGATCTTCGGTTTGCAGCCCCCAGTAATTGGAATACGGTAAATTCATTAACTTTTCTTTTGTTAAGGTGTAGACTTCACTGGAGCCTTCATACGAAGAGACCTTGTAACCCTTAGATTCCAAATAATCTTTTGCCGCAGTAGCATTGTGGTCTAATGTTGTGGCACTATGGGAAGCGGAACAGCCCGTTAAACTGAATAGAAGCGTCATTAATGTTAAGACAATTCTGACCAAACCGTCCCCTCCTCCATTGATTTCTCGCTCTTATTGGGAACCATTACTCATTGACTATAACGAAATGAATTCAGCTTTGTTACACGTACGAAGATATATATGGAGTAGTTGATCATGGTTTGGGAGGTTTATCGTATGTAAGAGGAAATACCGATTGGAATTCACTGGCACGTTGTTCTATAGTATCTGCGGTTATAATCACAGCTGTGTAGTTTTGTATGTTAAGTACACCCAATTATAACCGCCGATTTCAATCTGCCTTACCCGGCGATCTACTCTTATACCCTCTCCTTAATCGGAAACAATAAATCAAGCTGTAAATCGTCCATTTTACCGCCTTTTTGTACGTAATTATAAAAATTCAACGTTTCTTCAAATCCTTGCCCCGCAACCGTCTCCAGCGATGTCCAGCGCGGAGAATCCCAATCATTATCATATTTATTGCTTGCGTCAACCCATTCTTTTAATAAACGCCAGTCCTCGAAGTCCCATGCCCTGAGCACATGTGCGGCATATAACCCGCCGTCGAACGTTCGTTTGACTAAAGGCGCGTGAACCTCTGTGTCGCCCGGAATGGATACCCACACCTCATATACATGAGATGGTTCTCCGATTCCTGCTGCCCCCTTAGAGCAGTCAAAACCAAAACTCCGGGCGTCGGGTTTAATGGTTAGCAGTCCGCTTTCGGTTACAAATTGCGTGATCATATCCAGTGCTTTGCCTTCGCAGCCTTCTCCTGTTGCATAAGCAGCAGCTACAGTCATGGGCGGCAGATAGACAATCCGCACATCTTTGTCCGCCAGCTTGTTTAAATTTTCATTTGCCTTGTTTAATTCTTCCATTGATTTTTCCTCCTTGAAGTTGATTTTCGAGACAGTCAAGGAATCCACAACCTCCAGTAAACTTGCGTCGTCAGGCAGCGCGAATTTCGCACCTCTGAGATTCAGATATTCGACAAAGGCTTTGATGACGCTGCGAATGGTAGAGAGCGCGGTGATTTCGTCCTCAATATCCGCAAGGTTACGCTCAAAGGCTTCGATGGCAACGCGCGCTTCCGCGCTCTGCAGAATCCCGGCAATTTGTTTGAGCGGTATCCGCAGTTTACGCAGAACGATAATCTGACGCAGACGTGTAATGGCTTCGGCATCGTATGCGCGGTATGCGGAATCTTCCTTTTTCGCAGGCGTAATCAATCCGATTTGCTCGTAATACCTAAGGGTACGGGTAGAGACTGAAAAGTGCTTTGACACCTGACTGATGGTTTGCAGTTCGATGACTATCCCTCCTTCTGAGAGTAAATATACAGGTTTACGCGACGTTAGAGTCAAGAGACCTGGTACCGGAAGCTTATGTAATTATCCTTAAGTATTACGATGTTACTCTATCTTCATCCATAGAGCATTCTGCCGGTCATCTGGACTTGATAAAACCATCATCCCAGATTGATGACCTTCAGGAACTAAGAATCCAACCCAACCGTTGAAGGGATTTCCTTCGGATACGCTGGGCGAATATTTGGAGAACATAAAAGAAGGGGTTCTCTTTAAAGTTACCGCGTCAATATACTCAAACCTATAATTATTTATTGATAGCGATGCCCCAGGTTTTTCAGATGCTAAGATTTCAAGGTTCACTTTTACAAGAACATAGGTATAACCGCTTGGAGCAGTTCCTTTTTTCTCCTCTAGGTTTTTCAAAACGTCCTTTCCCGTATTCGCTTCTTCGATAGAGACTGAACCAATGAATTTATCAAAATTTTCATTCATTTCGAAATACGCTTTTGAACCAAACATTAATGGATTGGACTCATTGTACCCGCCGTACATACTTATATCTCTTCTCAAAATACTAATTGTATTCGACTCAGGCATGACATGATATGATCCACCCATCCCTTCAATAACTGTGCGCAAAGGTACATAGGTCACTCCATCAATGACTTTAGCTTCCCCTTTAATGGCAGCCCCGTTTACCCTTAAAGAGTATGCTGCAGTGGCTGCATAGACCGTAATGGATAGACATACCACTGAAAACATGATAAGAAAACTAGACATTATAAACTTTTTGTTCACTATTGGCACACTCCCTGACCGATTTGCTTCCCATAATCTTTTTAATATTCGACAATATCCCCTTTTGCCCTTCCAAAAGAACTTCCCCCATGTGATTTTTTTCCAACAAAAAAACCGAAGCTTTATTTTCACCCCGGTTTCCATTGCTAACGTACTCAGTTACAAACTTTTCGGGAAAGGATTCTGTAAAATATTCATCGGAAGTTAGAATATAAGATAGAGCAAGGTATCTCAGGAAATTGCAGCCACTGCAATACTCCTCATACAGTATACCTAATATCTCCAGTTGCTCAGATTTTGCCTCATTGATTAAAAGATCATTTAACATGTTTGTTATTCTCTCTTGTTCAAACAGCCCGAAGCGGACTAGTCTTCTAATTTGCTTTTCTATTTCATGATATGCAAATTTGTCCTTATAGTCTCGGGAGATGAATTCAAAGTATTCTTGTATAACCTCTTAATTTTACACGAACTTAATAATGTCCACCTAATGAAAACATATCTATCACTTGTCCTCTCTGAAAAGGCAACATATCATGTGAGTTTACACAACGAAAACATAAATTGGGTTAATTAACATAGTTTTCACACTTTCGCTACATACGAGCTGTGGGAACTGGTTTATAATCCAAAAATAGATGGGAATTTTTTCTTTTATTTTTAATAATTCTCATAATAAAGGAGTGATTGGATGGCAGTTAAGTCCGTAGTATTGAATCGCACTTTAGCACAGCAATTTGTTAATGAAGTGAAAGCCCAGTATCCGAAGAAGGCGTTTGGTTTCTTTCTGTCTAATGAGAGATCCGGGGCCCCCACGGAGTACATCATTATGAAAGAGGACCAGAAGGACAATATGATGGATAAGTTCTATGATTACGGAAATTATTATCTGGATCATAAAGACGCCGGATTCTTAACCTCTCCGGAAGAGACGGTGCGGGTTGAGAAGTACATAAGAAACAGCCACCTGCACAAAGTCGGCGTCTTTCACAGCCACCAGCGCCATCCTGCCATTCTGGCCAAAGTGGATGTTGATTTGCATCCTTCCCCGGAAGTATGGCATTTGCTTATTTCGCTTCGGACCGTTGAATATCCGCAAATTCGTATCTTTTCGGTGGATTCCGCCAAGCGGGTGGGCGAAGTTGATATCCAATATACTTCATAAGGGGATGGTAAGGTGAGCAAGGACGCAGCTATTGAGCTACTGGAGCAGGAAACCGTACCGGATGATTTGATCCGGCTGGTAAGGGAAATATTCAAGACGGACCGCTTCGGCCGCCCCGTCGTTACCGACGGAGAAATTTTGTACAACGGTTATCAGCTGCTGAAGCAAATGCCCCACGCGCTGGAGGAAGAAATTCTATATTACCGGTTCTATAAAGACCGGAAGGAGCGCTACGAAGCGCTCATAGCTCCACATATGGTGGATCTGAAGCCGCAGCCTTTCAACATGGGCTCGGGACCTGACTCTAAGTACTTGTATTGTGGAGAGGAGCCGTTGCATCCCGTCAGACTGTCACCCTACAGGATCTCCAAAATTCCTGTAACAGAGGAAATGTATCATGAATATAACGCAAGCTATGAGGTATCAGGCAGCCGGTTTCCTGTGGTAAACGTGACTTGGTATGACGCCTTCATGTTCGCGGTCTGGTGTGATGCAGAGCTGCCCACTGAAGCTGAGTGGGAATATGCCTGCCGCGGCGGCATCTACGGCCCTTTCTTCTGCGCCGAGGAGCATTTAGCCGCTCATGCCTGGTTCAGCGAGAATTCAAAAGGTTCTCTGCATGAAATCGCCCAACATGCCGCTAACCCATACGGGCTGTACGATATGCTCGGAAATGTATGGGAATGGTGTTTGGATACGTATGATAGTGAATTCTATCACAAGAGCGATGTACTGAATCCCGTCAACTTGATGGTTCCCGGTAACAAAAGCTGCCGGGGTGGAAGCTTTCACTCTTTTACAGATATGTGCCGTCCTGCGTTCAGACATCATGAGCCCGCTTCTTTTTACGCATATGACTTGGGTTTCAGAGTATCCAAAAGATAAATGGAGGTTGACCTATGTCCACAGTTAAAGTATTGATCCCGCAATTTTTGAGCCACCTGATTGAACAAAAGCAAGAATTGCATGTTGAAGCTGGCAGTATGGAAGAGTTGAAGACCTTCTTCCAACAAAGCTACTCCGAATTCGGCGAAAGAATCTGGACCGAAGAAGGAGCGGCCAAACGGAATGTACTGTTCGTGCTTAACGATGAACTGATCAAGGCTAACAACGAGAATACCGAATTTGCTTCCGGCGATGAGCTTGGCATCATCCTGCAATTTGCCGGCGGCTGAAGCCCCTCTGCTAACAAACACTAATTAGATAAGGATGTGCACCGCATGACCACTCATTCCGAAACGGAATTAACGCAAGACGAGCTCGCACGGTATAGAAGACAGCTGATCTTACCGGAGATTGGCCCCGAAGGACAACAACGCATCAAAAAGGCCAAAGTCCTGGTCATTGGCGCGGGCGGCATCGGCTCTCCGCTGCTGCTGTATCTCGCCGCCGCAGGCATCGGACATATAAGCATCTATGATCATGATGTTCTGGACCTGACTAATATGAACCGGCAAATCATTCATGATTCCGGCAATGTCGGTGTCCCCAAGGTACAATCGGCGGAGCAAACCTTGAATCGTCTGAACCCCGGGCTACATTACGAGCTTCATGCGGAAAGATTAACCCGTGAAACCGCGCTGTCCATCGTGCCGCAATATGATATTGTCGTGAACGCCGTCGATAATCTGGATACCAGATATATGCTGAACGATGTCTGTGTAGAGCTTCGCATACCTCTGGTGGAAGGTAGTATCTTTCACTTTGAAGGTCAGGTGATGCTCATCTCTCCGGACGAGGATAGCGCGTGCTATCGATGCGTATATCCGGAGCCTCAGGAGCCGCCCAAGAAACAGGAATTTGGTGTAATTGGCGTAACCCCGGGAATTGTAGGCACGCTTCAAGCGGCGGAAGTGCTTAAATATGTGGCCGGAACGGGTCGATCGCTCAAAAACCGGATGATTTATTTTGATTTATTATCTGCCAGCTTCCGCGAGATTGAACTGAAGCCTGATCCGGATTGTCCGGTATGTTCGAAACTAAAACAGCAGCCGGTTCTTCTCTAGAACACATTCGCCAGCTGCAAAGGAGAACAAATTATGAAATCCATGCTGCGCCGTTTCGAACCTGTAGAGCTTAGCGCGGAAGAGATGGAAGAAAGCTTGATCTATGTTTGTTATGACCGGGTGATCTATCATTTTTTCAAAAGAAACCTGGGCATCCGCAATTTTTCCTGGCTGTTCTCGGACCGTTATTGGGGTTTCCATTATTCCGAAGCCAACGAGCCGGTCCAGCCGGTCCACAATGGTCTTGCTTCTATCGTTGATGCGCTTGGAGAGCATGTCTCGGTATCCCCCTCTAAACTTGGGGAAGCGATACGTCCAAGACTTGCGGATGGCTGGAAAGCCAGTGCGATGGTCCGCTTCGAACGTCCTGACGGAAGCTCTCATTACACCAGCACTTTAATTGAAGGAATGGATAACGACATTGTCATCTACACCAAAACCAACGAAACTTCTTCCCGGGCATGCCTGCCTCTGCCGCTTGAAGAATTCGCGGAACGATTGGCGAGAAATGAGGATACTACCGTCAGCCTGCAGTTCTTGCAGGCTTCCCCGGCTCTGCTGAACAGTCTGCAGGGGGAAGGTGTTGCCCTTTATCAGCGGATTCATCAGCTGCTCTACAACCATGGCGAACCACGTACTTTAACCACAGACGGTCTGGATGATCTGTTAGCCGACATTGACAAGCGCAGGCAGGAATTGCTCACCCCGCCTTTAAGCAAGAGAGATCAGCTGAGAATGCATAAGCATGTGGCGAATAAAATAGAGCCTTTATTGTGGGCCTGGTCCTCCATTGCGTCCGATCCGGAATGTGCGGCGCGGCTCGGGGATCACCGCTCGCATGCCTTGTTTGCAGCCATAAACAGCATCGCCATCCGGTTAAAGGCCGTTTTGAAATGGACCAGTCTTATTTGCTCCCGTCCGAGGCCCGGCTTTCTGGATTCCTATGTGCAGGAGTTCTCGGAATTGATCCGGGAATTCAGCGTATTGCAGAACCTTGCTGCCGAAGCGGACAAGCTTCTTTTAAGCTCAGCAGCTGCGGGAGTCCAGGCAATGATGATAGGAGAGGAAAGTCATGAACAATAAACTTGAAGGGATCTTCAGCGGACTCGTTCCTCCGGAGACTCTGCAGCAAATCGCCTGCCAGTATGATGATATCGCCGATACAAATATTAAAGAACTGGGCGTGGATTCTCTCGCGATTATGGAGCTTGTGCTACGGATTGAAGAATCACTGGATATTATCATTGATTACGAGACATTCTCGGTAGAACAAGTGGCAACTCCGCGCCTTATCATGAATATGCTGGCTTCCGGACAAGTCAGCTGACAGCTACCGTACATATTCGTACGCCCCACTACAATTTGAAGGCGAGGTATAATTATGGCCCATCGAACAGTTGCTATTTTTTCGGACGACGAAACCGGTCCTCTGCTGGCCGATGCCGCGCAAAGAGTCGGCGTTGAGCCGCATTTGTTTTTTGTCAAACCGCCTTCCAAACCGTTAAGGCATCCTTGGCATCAGGCAGATCCTTATCTTCCTCCAGAGCAGCTTGGGACAGTGATACAGGAAGCAATGGGGACTCCGCTCGGCATCGTGTCCTGCATCGAACAACTGTCAGTGAACTTAGCCCGAACGGCCGAATGGCTCGGGATTTCCCCCGGTCCGGTCACCGCATGTGAAATTTTGCGCAGCAAATCGAGGATGAAATCCATTTGGGAAACGGCAGGTGTGCGCACTCCCTCTTCCGCCTTGATCCAGCGTACTTCAGAGCTTCAATCCGCCCGCTTGGATTATCCCGTCATCGTCAAGCCCACGCATGGCGCAGCAAGCGCCGGGGTACGAATTGTCGGCAATGAGCAGGAGCTTGTGAAACAAATCAGGCAAATCTTCCGTTTCAATGCGACGACCCTGGGTAACGAAGCGGTGGAACAGCCCGGAGCGCTGATTGAAGAATATATCGACGGTGAGGAGTACTCCGTGGACACGATCTGGTACAAGGGCCAGCCTCTAATGGACGGAATTATGAGCAAAGGAAATCCGCAGGGTCCCACCTTTCCGGACCGCTTATATTTCACCGACCCATCCCTTGACGAAGAGATTGAACAGCAATTGCTGGCCCTGTCCCATGCCGCCGTAAGTGCGGCCGGTGTGTATAGCGGAGCGAGTCATACGGAAATCCGTATGCGCAAGCAGGAGGGTTATGTGCTGGAGGCGGCTCTTCGCCCGGGTGCGGGCGGATGCTTCTACGAATTATTCGAGCGGGCCACCGGCCTTCCATTCTCCGAAGCCTTTATTCTAGTTTCTCTTGGAGCACATTCACCGGATGATATCCGCTATCTGAAAGAACTGTCTTCAAGGTCGGCCAAGCATAAGACACGGATGTACTGGTACAACATGGGCTATAAGGGCTACGGCATCATTAACAGCATTCACGGAACCGAGAAGGTGTTGTCCAATCCTTATGTGAGCAAGCTGGCGATCCGTAAGAATACCGGTGATTACCTTAGCCCGGAAAGCGACTCCTTTGCTTATTTCGGCTGGATTACGGGACAATTGCCAGAGCCGGATCCGGCTCTGGATTACCATGAATGGCTTAGTCGGCTGGAGACCTCAATTGAAATTGGTTACAAAACTAGCTGACCGGATATTACGGAGGGAGAATCATGAACATTCGGTTTACAAATCCCAGAATGTTATTGCCACTTGGAGTTCTGATTACCAATATAGGGAACGGTATGTATACTTTGGCTGTCGGCAAACTGCTGTACGATCAGACCGGTTCCTCCACTCCCTTTGCGCTGCTGCTGATGATGGAAGCGGTATTGACCTTCTCTACCCAGGCTATTGCCAGCTCCGCCGTTGACAGAGGACGTGCCAAGCAATGTGCATTTATCGCCGAATCGATACGCGGCTTAGCGGTTTTGACAGCAGCCGCTTTCGTATTCGCCGGTCATCCGGCAAGTATCTTGCTCGCTGCGGTCATTATCAACCTGCTGCGCCCGTTCTACAGAACGGCCAGCTTCGCCATCGGCCCCATGATTGCCGATGGCAAGCAGCTAGCCGTTTATAACGCCCGGACCAGCACCTTTTTTCAGATTGGACAGTTCTTGGGAGCCGGTATCGCCGGTGTGGTTATTTCATTCCTGTCACCCGAAGTGGCCATCGCCCTTAACGGTATCTCCTATCTTCTGTCAGCACTCTGTATAGGTTTAGCAGCCATTCCGGGACAAAAGCTCAGAGCCCGTCAAGGCAGCGGGTTCGGTTCCGCTCTGGCCTCCATCAGTCCCAAGCGCTTTTGGCGGGAATGGACCGATCTGCTTGCGCTGGTGCTCAGAAAAAATGCAAAGGTACTGGGATTGGCCGTGCTGTGCACTGCCGATTTCATCGTTGTATCCTTCATCAACATTTCCTATGCGCCAATTCTGGAGACTATGGATGCACCCTCCTGGTGGCTATCCATATGGGATTCCGCCTTCTCGATTGGCGCCATTGCCGGAGCCTATCTATTCGGAAGGATGGACCATTCCCAAATCCGTATGAACCGCACCGCGCTGGCGCTGGTTGTGCAGGGACTGAATATTGCCGCAATCGGACTCATGAACCACCCGGTCTGGCTCTCGCCATTAATGCTGTTTCTGGGAGTCTCCAATGCTTTCTCGGTATCGAGCTTCACTTATTCGCTCCAGCTTACGGCGCCGGCGGAGTTCCATGGAAGAATATCCGGCATCCGGCAATTTTTTATTTCCGCGGCCACAATGCTTGTAATTCCGTTGCTGTCCTTCGCCATGAACGGAGGCGTGTCACTGTCCTCCTTGCTCGCCGGCGTAATATGCCTCGGTGTTGCTTCCGTGGTTCTACTCTATTTATCACCGCTGCTGAGCCGTCCCTTAAACCATTCCGGCTCTATAGCGGGTGAACAGGAGGTGAGCTGATGCTTGCGCAGGCTCTCGTTGCCTCCGCCCGGCGCCACTCTGCCAGGGCAGCCGTCCGGTATGGCGGTCAAACCCTCACTTACGAGCAACTGATTACCCAAGCCAGTGCCGTTGCAGCAGAGCTTCGCCGGCTCGCAGACCGGATGGAGCTGCCAGAGGATGAACCGGCCTGCGGACTGCTGTTCAATCACGGCATTCAGGGAATTATCGGGGTCGTTGCTTCCGTTCTGGCCGGACTTGTCTATGTACCCCTGGACGCCTCTTACCCACCTGGCCGGTTATCACAGATTGCCTGGCATTCGGGAATCCGTATTATGGTTACTGACCTTGATGGATTGGCAGCTGCAGAAGCCATAGGCTCCGGGCTTCCATTTCCGGAGGATATTGTAAGGGTTGACGCCCACTCCATCAAGCCAGGCAGTAAAGCTGAAATTCCGGAAAAGGTACATAAGCGTCTTTATTTGCTGTATACCTCCGGCTCTACAGGCATACCCAAAGGTGTAGTCCAGCAAGGCGCGTCTATCGTCCATTTTGCAGAGGCCTATATCCGCGAGCTGGGTATTACCGCAGATGACCGGCTGACTTTATTCTCTACCTTTGGTCACGATGCCGCTGTGGTGGACATTTTTGCCGGACTGCTGTCCGGTGCTTGTCTGTATCCCCTGGATTTGCGCATTCCAGAGAATCTGCTAAGATTACCCGGCTGGCTTGAAGGCAATGGCATCACCGTGTGGCACAGCGTACCGAGCCTGTTCCGTACATTCTTCACCTCAGTCCGCCGGCTGCCTCAGCTTCCTTCTCTGCGTCTTGCCGTCCTGGGGGGAGAAGCGCTACGCGCAGGTGATTACAGCCTTTGTTCCGGGAGACTTCCGGGCACGAAGTTATACAGTCTCTACGGACAGACCGAATCCTCTTATTCAGCCGGCCATTTCATATCCAGCGCCAGGGATGCATCAGCTGTGGGCTTACCCCTCGCAGGCACGAAGCTGCTTATCGCTCGCGGAGAAGGGAGCTTCACCGTTATCTCTCCGCGGGGGAGCTTAACGCAAGAAAGCTGCGAACTTCTGCGGACTCATAGAATTCCGGCGGGTGAGCTGCTAATCGCTTCTGTCTATGTAGCTGAGGGATACTTCAATGCCGCAGATGCATCGGAGCAAGCATTCATTACCTCCCCTGCATTCGGTACCATCTATCGGACCGGTGATATGGCCGAGATAGACGATACCGGCAGGATCATGTTCAGGGGAAGAATAGACGCTCAGATCAAAATCCGGGGATACCGCATTGAGCCGGGAGAGATCGAGTCGCATATTCTCACCATCGCAGGGGTTAAGGAATGCGCGGTGCTTCCCATAGTACGGGACGGGCAGGCCACATTGACAGGATTCATTCAGGCCGACCACTCCCTGTCACTTGCCTCGGTTAATCTGTGGTTGTCCCAACGGCTGCCTGATTATATGCTGCTCTCCGAAGTTATAATGAAAGAACAATTCCCTCATACCTTAACCGGCAAGATTGACCGGAGAGGTCTTGCAGACAATTACGGCGAGATGATTATAAGCTAGAACAAGAAGGGCTGGATCAGGGCATCACCCCGATCCAGCCCTTTTTGCCTTACCTGTGTTAAGGCTCAATCCCCCACACCAGCTGGCCATTCATATATCCGGTCACCTGCTCATTGTTAACAAATTGACTAGCGGATGCCTTGAACGAGTAATCGTTAGCCTGATTGTAATTGGACCAGTCGGTTTTGGAGAAGCGGGTCTGGATTTCGGCGCTCTGGCCGGGGTTTAGCGTCCCAGCCGAACTTGCGAAGCCAATTTCAAGAGCATACTCGGCACCGTTAGCCGGGGTATCCAGCTTCACGAATCTGCTGGTTACATTCGCGCTGCCGACACTGGACCAGTCGATCCAGGAGCTCTGATCTTTCTCGCCGTCAATCGTGTAGTAATACCGGAGCTTCACATCACTAAGCTGAACTGCCGAATTACCGCTATTGACGACTTTGAATTTGGCCGAAATTCCGTTAGTAGAGGCACTGGTGTTGCCATTAAAAGCCTGGATCGTCAAATTGCCCGCTGGTACCGGTACACTGCTATCCGCAGCATTCACTGTAAGCACAGCGTTATTTCCTCCATTGAAATGGAAGGTGATCGCATTCTGACCAAGCGGCAGCGTAGAGAGATAGGATTTTTTCAAGACGATCGTTGCGCCTGATGCCGTATAATCCTGGCCCGATACAAGCGTGTTGCTTCCATGCGTCAGGTTTGCAAGCTGATGTCCGTTTAAGGTAAGGGCTACGGAAATATCCTGCGCTTGGGCCGGCGCTTTATCAAAGTCCGCGCTCACAGGCGTAATAGATGCGCTTGGAGTTGGATCATTAATTGTTAAATCAGGCAGCTCATCCAGCGTAATCACATAATCGCTCTGATATAGCGTGGTCAGTGTAGCCGGATAATTAAAGGCAGAACTCATGAGATGCTCGCCATACCACGGCAGGAAATAGAGCCAGCCCGACTTCTCCTCGGTCAGATTCTGTACGCTTGGGACAGTATCATTCTCGGTCATGGCTACCATTTTGGTGCCGCCAGTTAGATCCACCAGCTGATAGAAGGTCGAGGTAATCGCATCCTCATTGGGCACACCGGACAAACCGTCATAGCGGTTGTAGACGGTATTGTATTTGTCGTAACCGACAATATCCACCTGATCGTTACCGGGATACCAGGCGGGAGAAGTGCTGTACACATAGCTGTTATACGTCCAGATCAGGTTGTGCAGGTCGTAGGTTTCTGTAAGCTCGGTATAGAGCTGATCCCACAGCTGCTTATATACCTCTGCGCCTGCCGAGGCCCACCAGAACCACGCGCCTTGCCCGTTCAACCCGCCGTTGCCCTCTGCTTCATGATAGGGTCTGAAAATAACCGGCACGTTGTTATCCTGCAGAATCTGCAGCTGCTCCGCCAAATCCGCTATGGCCAGCATTACGTACTGGTACTCTTTTGTCCCGGGAATTACCGCATTAGCTGTATTGAAATTAGTTTCCGTCGGCTTGTAGGTCGCTTCCTTCCAATCTACGAATTCCCCGAGCTGATAGGCGGTGAAATCCCGGGGAACTGTGAGATGCCAGCTATTGGTCGCGATCCCGCCCCGGTTGTTCACCCAATCGATCATCCGGGCAGTTGTGCCGTCCTCCCAGCCATACAGCGGATTGTAGTTCATCAGATCGAACCCGCGGATAGCCGGATACTTGCCGGTTAAATTATGAATCCAGTCGAACTCCAGCTCGGAATTCCCGTCATTGCCTCCCCCGTAAATCTCCTGCTGGCCGGAGAGCACATGATTGCCGTACACCTCTGTCATATAATTCATCAGCAGCTGAGTTTCCGGTGTAGCTTGAGTATCACTGAGGACAGGCTGCACATCCAGGGGGTCCAGATCGGCAACCTCCACAGTGAAGCTGTCAAAATAAGCGAAGCCCCAGCCTGCCTTCAGCTGGATGATGTTACTGCCCTGATTCAGCTTGTGATAGCCAAAATCGAAATCCGACCAAGTGGTCGTGTAAGGCAGCATATACGAACCTTTCGTAACGCCGTTAACGTTCAACGATTGAAGCCGGCCGTCTGCGCTGAGCTCCTGCATATAACGGGTAGAGATCGTGTACATGCCAGTTTCCGGGACCGTCACATTGAAGGTAAGGGTGCCTGAATTCTGCATCCAGACAAAACCGCTCCCGGTGTAGCCGGGCTTAGGTTGTCCGTAAATTTGAGTCGTCACTTGAAGATCGGAGGTGAGCTGAGCATTTTCGCTTTCAATTGTGAAAAGTGCGTTATCTGCATGAACGGGCGGCGCTGTCATCACTCCAAGCAGCAGAGTAAATGCCAGAATCATTGTGCTTGCCTTCTTGAGCAAATTTTTCATTTCCACCTTTCCTCTCTACGATAAAATGGCAAATACTTTATTAACCTTTAAAAATATGGTTACGCTTTCATAGAAAACATAGCACAAATTCCATATTATGTAAATCTACTTTTTTTGAAATTTATTATATGTATGTATTCTGGAATTCCTGAAGGTTGTTCTCCATGGAATACCGACGATGTATACTCGTATGGCTTCGATAGCATAGGTATGATCAGGTGTTTCTACAAGCCTCGAAATAGCGTTCAGCACATCACCCATGCATGTAAAAAGCTCCTGCAGCACAATGGCTGCAGGAGCTGCTTCATGTATCTATTCCGCTTACAAATACCTCTTGATTATGCGCCTGCCAGGGCCGCAACCTGAACCTGAAGCTCCTTAACCAGCTTCCGCATATCCTGCCCTTCCTTCTGCTGCTTCTGGACAACAGTAGTCAGCACACCGATGATATCCATCAGCACAACGGACTTGTGATCGGAGGTAGAGAAGATTTGCGGCACCTCCTCGGCGATAAAACCGATGTTCTGTTTCTTGGCATTCTCCGCCTTATAGTTGAAGGTCACTGGCTTCAGCTTATTCAGCAGCTCCAAGGCTCTTTTCACTGGAAGGCTGGCAATGTTCTCCTTGTAGGTTCGGGAGGAGGTCTGGGCGAAATTAGTCGCCCGCAGGTTACCGTCTACATCCAGCTTGTAATCATCGGTTGGGGTTTTGCCAATCCCCACATTGCTGCTGGAATCCAACGTTACTGCGCCTGCCACCTGGACCAGCTGATCATAGACAGCATCCTTGCAGACCAGAGTCTGCATAGTATCTTCTATACCGGCCTGCCATACATTGGCTGCAGTATCCCAGAGAATCCGGGCCTTTTTGTCCGCTCCTCGGGTAACCTCGATCCCCTGGCTGACCACAAGACTGCCGCTGATTACGGCATCCTTCGCTGTCAGTTTATTGCTGAGGACAAGGTCCTTCACTGACAGCGTAGCGGTGACCGCCGCATCCTTAGCAGTCAACGTTCCGCTGAGTGCCGCATCCTTAGCAGCCAATGCACCGGTGAGTGTAGCATCCTTAGCGGTTAATGCGCCGCTGAGCGCCGCATCCACTGCAGTCAGCTTCCCGGACACTGCCGCGTTGCCGTTCACATCCAGCTTGGCGGTTGGCGCAGCGGTGCCAATCCCGATATTCCCGGAAGCAACCTTCAGCACACCGCTCAGCTCCGTAAGCTCCTGATGCGTATGACCGCTGTAGGCAAACTGCTTCAGGCTGCCCGCAATTCCAGCCTGCCATTCCGCCTTCGTTTCGTTCCAAACAATCTGTGCCTTGGCATCTGTGCCTCTTCCCACTTCAATCCCCTGGCTGAGGATAAGACTGCCCGTGACTGAGGCATCCTTGGCAGTGAAGGTACCGCTAACGGATGCGTCCTGAGCCGTTAATGCGCCGCTGAATATGGCATTCTTAGCCGTCAGAGAACCGCTCACATTAGTATCCTTAAGTTCGGCTGTACCGCTCAGTGTTGCGTTCTGAGCCGTTAATACGCCACTAATCGACGCATCTTTAGCCGTTAACGAGCCACTGACTGTAGCATTGGTAACCGTCAATTGGCCGGATACAGCCGCGTTGCCGTTCACATCCAGCTTGGCCGTTGGTGCCGCGGTGCCAATACCCAGATTCCCGGATACAACCTTCAGCACACCGGACAGCTCCGTCAACTCCTGGTGGGTATGGCCGCTGTAGGAGAGCTGCTTCATGCTGCCTGCAGTGCCGGCCAGCCAGGCATCCAGCGATTCATCCCAGAGGATCTGCGCCTTCGGATCTGTTCCCCTGCCCACTGCAATCCCCTGGCTGAGGGTAAGACTGCCGGTGACTGCCGCATCCTTGGCGGTGAAGGTCCCGCTAACTGCTGCATCCTTTGCTGTCAGCCCACCGCTGAATGTGGCATCTTTCGCAGTCAACGCCCCGCTGACTGTAACATCCTTGAGTGCGGCCGTGCCGCTCAGTGATGCACCTCCAGCCGTCAATGTACCGCTGACCGCTGCATCAATAACTGTCAGCTTCCCGCTCACAGCCACATTGCCGTTCACATCCAGCTTGGCCGTTGGTGCTGCTGTTCCAATCCCGACATTACCTGCATCCACGGTTATCGCTCCGGACAAGGAGGCAAACTCAGGATGGGTATGGCCCTTGAATTCAATGGCCTTCAAGGTGTTCGAGATGCCGGCCAGCCATTCATCGGCGGTCTCATCCCACAGCAGCTGGGCGGGTAGAGCAGTCCCTCCGCGGAATACCTCCAGCCCGGCATTTTTGACAACCGGGGTGGCCTGAGGCGAATATTTGTTGACTCTTATGATGTTGTCCTCGACTTCGAGGGTTGCCGCATTGATCGTCACGATATCTCCATTGACGGTCAAATTGCCGTTCACAGTCAAATCCTTGGACAAAACGGCACTTACTGCACTGAGATCGCCCCTGACCGCCGCATTGCCTTGAACATCGAGCTTGGCTCCAGGATTGTAGGTCCCTATACCGACATTGCCGGCTCCGGTTACACTGAACGCAGTATCTCCACTGGATACCTTGACATCGACCAGCGCCAGCGGAGTCGTGGTTCCGATCCCTACATTGCCCTGGGCATCCGAATACACAGCAATGGTATTGCCCAGGGAATTGAACAGCTTGTTCTGGCCGCCCTTGCCTGTCCCGAATTCCGCGAGGGTATCCCCGTCGCCATAGAACCAGGCCTTCTGCTCGTTATTCCAGACAATCCGGGCATTCGGCAATTTCTCCCCGTTGCTGTCCAGACCGCGTGGGGCTTCAAAGCCTCCGGCCACCACATTGCCGCCAACGGATACATTATTGCTAATTGCAGCATTGACCGCTTTCAATCCCTTGTTAAACGTAACATCACCGTCAAACGCCGCCTCACTGTGTGCGGTAAGCTTGCCTGAGAAGGAAGCGGCCCCGGAGACCTCTGTCTCCGTACGGAAGATCGCTTTGCCCGCCACATCCAGTACTTCGGTAGGATTATCGGTGCCCACTCCCATCTTTCCGCTGCGGGTCAGGCTAAGCACCGTTTTGCCGGCGGTTCCCAGCTTCCAGCGGTCCTTCGCCCACTTGATCTGTGCACTGGTCTCTGTCCCCTGCATAACCTCTATGCCGTCTCCGACTGTCACCGTTCCGGCAATTGCGGCACTTGCTGCCGTCAATCCCCCGGAGATCACGGCACTTACAGCCTTCACTCCGCCGGAGGCACTGACATTGCCTGAGGAATCCACAACCAATGCAGCACTGTCTGTTGGTGTGGCAAGCTGCCACTGGTCCTTATTCTCGTCCCAGGACAGCTTGGCCGGCGTCTCGCCAGCGCCGCGGTAAATCTCCAAGCCGCCGCCGGAAAGCGAGGTAACCGCATCGGCATCCTTATTGATCGTAATCCAAGGACTGCCGATTTCCAGCTCATCCGTAGCAATATTGGCAGAGGTCCCCCGGATCTCCAGGTCGCCGGCTACCGTCAGGCTGCTGCCGACCGTCAGATCATGATGGACATCCACATCGCCTTCGGCACTGGCACTAAGCGCCAGTATGTCATTCTGCGGATTGTAGAGCTGGCTGTGGATGTGCAGAGAATCTGCATTTCCCGTTTGGGTAAGCTTGTCCCAGGAGCTGCCGCTTGCGACATTCTCGAGTGCAGTGCCAATGCCGATCTTCCATTTCCGCTCACTTTCGCTCCAGATCATTCTGGCCGCCGATTGCGATTCTCCACGGTAGACCTCAATCCCGCTCTCGTTCGCAGGCGGCGAGTCGCCTTCGAACTTGTTGATCTCGATGATGTTGTTGGTGACAACGAGATCCTCACGTTCAACGGTTGTTGTGGTGCCTTTGACAATCAGGTTGCCGTCTACCCGCACCTGACCCTGAACCGCCAGGCCGCCGCTGATATCTGCCCCGTTGTTGACCGTAAGTGTACCCTGCACCTCAGCCCCGTTAATGATCTCAATATCACCATCGGAAGTGGTCTGAAGCGCCGTGTTACCTTCGCTGTCACTCAGGGAGTTATGCCGGTGCAGGCCATCGGCATCGGAGCTTACTCCCCCGGTCAGCGCGTCCCAATTGCTGCCGTAGGCAATATTGGACAGCTCATCCCCCAGTCCCAGCTTCCATCTGCCCTCCGTCTCATCCCAGAGCAGCTTGGCGCTTGGATTCAGCTTGCCCCGGTAGACCTCGATGCTGCTCTGTTTCAGGGCTGAACTGTTGCCTTCGAATTTATTCATCTCAATCCGGTTGCTGACCACCACCAGATCTTCCTTTTTGACGAATGTAGTGGTGCCCTTTACCGTCAGATCCCCTTCAATTGTAGCGGAACCGCCCACTTTCAGGTCGGCCTTAAGATCCGCACTGCCCTTGGCAAGCAGGGTACCGCCAATCTCCAGATTCCCGGATGCCGACAGCTTCCCCTGCCCGTCAGCCGACAGAATGGTTCCGCCGGATGGTGTACTCAGTGTGCTGTGCTTGTGGGACGTATCGGCCACAGAGCCGTTCGTCAGCGAGTCCCACTTCGTGCCATACGGAATATCCGACATGCTGCCCTCAAGTCCGATTTTCCATTTGCGGTCCGTCTCATTCCATTCCATACGGGCTTGCGGATTCTGGCTGCCCCGGTATACATCCAGCCCCCCCTTGCTGCCTAAGGCCGTGTGATCCTCCGCTTTGTTCACGGTCAGGAAGCTGTCTGCCACCTCCTGCTCAACTTTCCTGATCACGACCTCTTCTTCCCTGACAATCAGCTTGTTCACGGTCAGCGTCTCGCCGACCATCAGCTCATGGGGAATATTCACATTGCCGTCCGCACCAATCTCCAGGGCCAGCAGGCTCTTATCTTCATTGTGAAACTGCCGGTGGGTATGCAGGCTGTCTGCATTATGACTGCCGCCGGTAAGCTCTTCCCATTGCTTCCCGTCCGGGATATCGGTCATATCCCCGTTAGCGGTGCCGATCTGCCACGATTGCGCCGCCTCATTCCAGGCGATTTTGGCATTCGGCAGCGTTGCCCCGCGGAAGACTTCAAGACCATCCTTGCCGGACACAAGCGTTCCGGATACGCTCATTCCCCTGTCTACCAGGATATTTCCCTGATCGTCAGTGCGGAGTACCGGCTTGCCGTCCGCAGCATTCAGCTGGCTGTGGGTATGCAGGCTATCCGCATTCGCTCCGTGATGCAGCTGCTCCCAGTCTGCCCCATAGGCGACCTTGAACATGCCGCTGGTCTTGTCGCCCTCCTTCAGATCCGTTCCGATCATCCAGCCTTGATTATTCTCATCCCATTGCAGCTTGGCGCCGGGCTGATCCTTACGCAGAATCTCAATGCCCATTCTGTCTTCCTCTGCGGCATTCTGATTGAGTGTAACCTTGCTTCCGCCAATCACCAGCTGGGGGACATCCAGCATCGCCATCCCCCCGCTGACTTCGATCCCGCTCTTGGCAGAGAACGGGCCCTCGGCAGTGACCGCACCGGCAATTTCCATATCGCCGGAATCATTGACCTTGAATACCTTCTCACTGCCGGAGGTAACGGACAGCCCCCCGTTTACATCCACATCACCATAGGTGCTGATGGCTCCCGCGCGGATATTCCCCGTGAATTCTGTCTGTGCAGCGTGAACATTAAGCCGGTTCCCTTCCTCCCCGTCCTCATCCTTCGAATTGCTGAGGAAAGGAATCTCCGGGTCCTCCTTGGAGCCGATAATGATCTTATCCGCCTTCAGCTTGGTCCCGCCTACAGCCCGGGTCACCAGCGCCGATCCGTCAACATCCGTCTCATAGATCTGATCAATGCTCAAGGCTCCATCCTGAGTATGCGTCAAGGTTACACGGGCCAGCAGAATATTCTTGGATACATCTGCAGGCTTCTTGGAGCTGGCCTGGATGTCCGCAAGCTCCAGCACATGAATCGCCTGACCTCCCCCCTTGATAAGATCGGGATCTGCCAGCTCTTCCTTATAGCTGACCGAAATATAGATCTGGTCCGAGGTGCTGTATCCCGAAAGATCGAGCACCCTGCCCGGGTGAGCGTCACTTACCAGAATTTCCTGACTGATCTCTTCATTGTTCTCCGGATCGGTAACACGGTTGAGGGCAAATCCCGGAGCAATCTCAACTTTGGTCAGGTCCCGCCCGGTAACCTTAAGGCCGTCCACGACTCCCCAATCATGAAAATAACGGTTATGCAGCCGCTGCACGCGCTTATGATAATTCTGATCCAGCGTCAGATCCTCTTCCTTAAGCAGCAGCCCGTTGAAATAATTCATGCGTTTCATATCCTTTGGCACAATCCCACTCCTCCCGGCTCTTCATGTGTACTGCCTGATCAGGCCTGAACGGACTCTTCTTCTGCGGCAATCAATTCTTCCAGCACCTGGATGGCCCCGCTGATCCGCGTCAGGGTATACCCCAGATTGGTACGTTTCTCGTCCAGCTCCTGGATCATCTGCCGGCCGGATTCCAGCTCTGCCTTCAGTTCATTCATTCGTGCTTCCAATTGTTCTTTCATGAGTTCATCCTCCTATGGATTAAGCACCCTTCAGGGTGTCGATTTGTTTTTGCATTCTCGCGATCGCTTTCTGCTGATCCTTCATTACGCTGGTGAGGACGGCAATGATGTCCATACCGCTGATCGCCCGCTGGTCAGGGTCGGCCAGAACTGCCGGCACTTCTTCAGCAATGAATCCCAGCGTTCTTTGCTTCGTGCTTCCCTTGTATTTAAAAGAGACCGGATTCAGCCCGTCCAGCAGCTGCTTCGCTTCCTTGACCGGGATATCCGAAATATTGTCCTTCAGCTCACGTGAGGACCACCAGTACATGCTGCCGTTGGCATAGACACCGCCGCTGGCATGCAGATAGATGCGGTCACCGGCATCATTGGATACTCCGATATCCAGCACACAGTTCTCTCCGCTGGTCGGGTAATACTTGATCCAGGCCGAGTCACCGCTGCCGCCGCCGGGATCTGACGGGAAGATGATACCGTTATTGCCGCTGCCCGCGCTCGGGATCAGGGCATTTCTCACTTCAAGACTGCTGTGAACAGAAGCATAGGACCAGTCGTTGCCGTAATTGAGCACCAGATGGCTGCCGTTATCGACCAGTGCCCTGCCGGGAGCTCCACGGCGGCCCGGATAACCGATGTAGAAATCGGCACAGCGGACAATGGCAGCAAATTCTTCGGCCACATCCAGCTTTTTGAATTTTCCGGCGAAGTTGAACACATCTGTTTTGATGCTGCCTTGAATCTGGAGATCCCCTTTGATGAGGGCGCCCCCGTTCACCTGCAGGAAGCCGTTCACATCCAGATTGTCCCAGATGGAGACTCTGCGTGATCCCGACTTTCCGTTTCCTGCAATCATGAGTGAATTATAGCTGGTGGTATCATTGCTGATTTCGGCATTATTCACAGACTGGCTCGTGAAGCCTGACCATCTGGAGGTGAAGCGGACCGGATTCTGGCCGCTCAGGACACGCAGCTCACCGGCCACATCCAGCTTATCCGCCGGGGTCAGTGTCCCTACGCCCACATTGCCGGAGGCATTCAGGGAGATATGGTCACTGCCGTCATTGGAGGTGCCGATTTCCAGCGTGCAATCCTCTCCGGTCCGCGGATAGTACTTGATCCACGCCAGATCTGAACCGCCGCCGCCCGGATTTGCCGGGAAGATAATGCCGTTATGCGCGCCGTTGCCCGCACTCGGAATAATCTCCTGTGAGGCCTGCATTTTACCGTTAACATACAGAAATCCGTTCACATCAAGCCGGTCCCAGACGGCAACCTTCCGCCCCTGCCCGGCAGACTGATTGCCGACAATCATCAGCGCTTTGTGGTCCGTGATATCGTTACTGATCTCGGCTCCGTTGATCTGGTTATCAGGGAAGCCTGTCCACGCAGAGGTGAAGCGGACAGGGTTCCTGCCGCTGAGAATACGCACGCTGCCATCGACATCCAGAGAATCCTCCAGCACCTTCTGCGGCCCGACTCCGACATAGCCGTTCTTATTCCAGGAGAGCACCGGCTTGTCTGTCCGGGAGCCGTCGCTGTTAACCGTTCTGGTGCCAAGAACCCCGCCGCTGCCCCCGAATAATACGGGGCCGTCCACCGCAGCAGCAGCGAAAGGCTTACCGGTTCCGAACCAGCCCAGACCATGCGAGCTGTCGATAGTGTCCGGGTTCGTTCCCTTCAGCCACAGGATCTTGTCATCCTTAAGCGCCAGATCAGCATCGCTATAGACCTTGTCTGCGCCCGTGAAGCCGAAGGAGAGACCTCCCGGTGACGACAGCTTGCTGTGCCGGTGCAGCAGATCGGCAAATTCATATTTGATCAGGCTATCCCACTCATTGCCATAGGCGATCTTCTTCAGATCCGAGCCGATCCCTGCCTTGAAGCATTGATCCGCTTCCACCCATACAATCCGCGCGTCATGCGTGCCGCCATCCCCGCGGTAGACTTCCAGACCGCCGTCACGCGGACCGGGAAATTCATAGTCCGGATCATCGGTATTCGGGCTGTTCACCTCGACGAAGCTGTTCATGATCCGCATTTCACTTTGAGATTTATCCTTGCTCTGCAGGATGAGCTCTCCCTCAAGCGTCAAATCTCCGGCAATGCTAATGGCTCCGGTGAAATGCGTTTCTTTTGCGTTGACCTCAAGCATCTTGCCTTCCTGCAGCGTATATACGGACGGCATGGCAGCCAGAGCTGCCTCATTCAGCTCTGTGCTGTCCATGCTGTCTTCACTTTTAGCCTTGATCACCAGCTTCTCCGTCACCAGCTTCTTGCCGGCAGCGCCTGCGTAGGTCCTCAGCGGTGTGCGGGCTGCATCACTGTCATAATCGAATATGCACGCACTGTCGATCACAATCCCATTGTCCTGCTTGCGGGGAACCACCCTGGCCAGGAGGATTTTGTCAGTGCCCCCGGGCTTCACGGTACCATGGCCGATCTTGCCCCGCTCCCAGATGTGAATCTCCTGCCCCTGGCCCCGCTCAATATTGCGTTCAGCCTCGACCTCTTCATAGCTGACCCAGATATATATGCTTTCATTGGCATTGTACTCGGAGAGATCCACTGGATTGTCAGGATGTCCCTCATACATAAGAATTTCCTGGCTGATGCTCTCGCGCTTTCCGCTGCTGGGGTCCTCGGCTACCACCTGATTCAGTGCAAGCCCTTCGGCAATTTTCACCTTCATGTATTCCGCCTGGTCCACTAGCGGCAGCACCTTCAGTCCGCAGACAATGCCCCAGGTATGCAGATAACGGTTATGCAGCCGCTGCAGGCGCAGATAGAAATCCTGATCGAGCTTGTAATCCTCCGCATTCAGGAAGAGTCCGTCAAAGTAACGCATCCGTTTTAATTCTTTTCCCATGATTCGCTTGCCTCCCGATCTATAATCTCTATTGCTCTGTCATACCCCCGAGTAAGGTCTCCATGCCCACGCGCCCATAGACCCCCAGGCACATCTGCGGAACTTCTATATTCAGGATGGAATTGGTGTAAAATGGCTTCTCCTTACGGATCACCTCCTGCAGGTTTCGCACTTTGCGCTGCAGAAGACTGCGGCTGTATGCCGGAAGGATGATATGAACGGAGAAATAGCTCGGCTCTGCCGCTCCAACCATCGTATTGATGCCTACACGCTGGGCAATGCCGCAACGTACAGGCTCCTCATAATTATGAATTTGAATGGCAGCCTCTTCACCCGCATAGACCTGCAGATATTCCGCCAAGCCGTCCAGGGTACCCCGTTTCTTGTAGAGCTGGACAATACTGCCTAGCAGCTTACGGTTGACTGTGCTGCGGGCCTCCGCAAGCGGGAGAATCTGCATCGGGGCAAGGGTGCGTTCCTGGTTATCCTGCTCTCCGTCGTATTCCACACCCTCAGCAAGCTGGAGGCCTACCCAGCCTGCAAGCCAGGGCAGAAATTGGGAAGGCGCCAGCTCCGGATCAAAATAGTGATGCAGCTCATCCAGCAGCGCTTCAATCCCCGCTGATTCGCCGGCCGTTTCCGTTGTACCGGAGAGCATCGCTTCAAAGGCCCTCAGAAAACGTCCCAGAAAATAATGTTCATCCGATTCCCCTGATTTCTGCTGGAACACTCTGGGAAGGTACTGTACGTACCTGTAATCATTCTGACTGCTCATGCTTCCACCTCAATCTTCAGGTCCTTCAGCTTAAATAATTGGAACGGCAGCAGGTCGGGAGAGTCCAGCGTCACACTCGTCACATGATCAATTCCGGTTATCCCTTCGACCAGATGATACAGATCCGAGGCATACAGCTTTCTTCCCGGAGACCAGCCCCGGCCTTCCTCTCCGCCGCTTACCGGGTCCAGAAATTGCACAATGCTGTCGTTAACGATGCTGCCGATGTTTTTGTTCCTGGAAGAAACCGTCATCTCAATCACAACCTCCCGGTAATCGGGCTCGACCACATGGACACGGGTTGTCAGCAGCTTGCGGGCATCCAGATAAGCCTTTACACTTTGTCTGATCTCCGCGACTTCCCGGAGCAGATCCTTCTGATTCTCCGTCTGCAGCACCAGAATCACGGAGACATGCCCGAAGGCTTCCTTACTCCCTCCGGTGCCGTTCTCCATATCCGTATTAATCAGACAGAGCGTGCGTACCTTGAGGTCGGGATACGTGTCCAGAATGCCCGGGATTTCCAGCAGGCATTGCCTGGAGAGCAGCTGGAAATCCTCTGCCGTTACGGCCCTGTGGCATTCAGAGAACTGCTTCGCCCCGCGGCGTATTCCGCTTGTCAGCTCCTCCTCTTCACCCAGGGCTATCCCCAGCAGCTTGAGAAACTGCAGCTTGCTCTCGTCCGTCACCTGGTCAATCCGGTAGAGGACCATTTCACTGAAGTAGGCAAACAGCTCCACCAGTGTAATACCGGGATCGGAGGGGTTATAATTCGTCCAATCCGGATCGTAGAGCGGAATCAGTGTTTTGGCATCCGCCACAAGCTGGTCAAAGCCAAGATCATCCAGGTTCAGTACTGGAAGCGGCATAAGTTATTCCTCCTTTCTAAATAAGCTGAACTTTAAATTGTCATTTGGGTTATGGTCGTAACTACGGGGAATGTTTGGACTTCCGGCCGCTACCGCTCCTACAGTTCCAAACTTCCCCTCCGACTCCTGCCCTTTTATGCATTATTTAAGTTCATCTTATATACCTCATTGCTTTTGTTACTGCTCCAAGGGAAAACAATACGGACACCGCTTCGCCGTCTCCGGCAGACCGGACAGGCCTGTCAGATACTTGCGTTCCTCCTTAAGGATGGCTTCCAGCCTGCAGTCTGACGTTGTCCCGGTCAAGTCATGGAGCAGGCCTGAACTCTTATCCATAAGATAGGGAAAGATATGCTCCTCCGGCTTGTTCACCAGCTGCATCCCGCCGCAGATCAGCTCATCCTCTTCCAGGAAAATATTCTCGCTGCTGATTCCATGGATTTTGAGCGGGGTCGTGTTGACATACTCATCCGTCCGGCTCAGGAAGACAATATCCTTCTGCTCGAATACGGCGGTTTTGACAAAAAAGGAAGCCACACCAGCGTCCAATCCATTCAGAATATAGGTGCGGACCGTCAGATCATCGGTGATGTCGAATTCAAGATCGCTGCCCTCGGGATAGCTCCGTTCCAGCGGTTCCTCGTCCAGGGTCTGACATTCCAGAATGTCGCCGTTAATGGAGCGGACAATCAGCTCTACCGGCTCATAGTTTCTGTAGCGGAGCCTGATGATTCCATTCTCCTTGAATCCCTTAAGCACCAGTGACTTCACTTCGCTCCCGGCATCCACCGGCTCTGCCAGCGCAAATTGAATGGAGTTGTCGTCAGAGCGGACCACGCTGTATTTCGGATAGGAGGCCAGGGGCTTATACGGACCGTTCTCCAAGGGCTCAAGCTTCAGCGTATAGCACTGCACCGAAGACTGGATGGCAATACCCGATACATAATCAACACCCGGCGTATTCTTGATCACAGCATAGACCTCGGACACATACAGGTTCTGGCCCAGCTCCCAGCCCGTACCTCCGTCCCCGCCATAGAGCGGGTGAAAAAACCGCTTCAGGTTGTCAATAATCCGGCCCTCCGCCACCTTCCGCTGATCTGCCGAGGTGAACGCAACGGCTGCCTCTACCCCGATCCGGACATAATCCGGACCTGTCACTTCAATTCCCGGTTCGCTTGTGTTCAGAACCGCCGAGGTCCGTTCGCACAGATAGGACTCAATTTCACTCAGCAATTCCTGACTGGGGACAGGCTTCGGATCATCAGTCTCCGGCACTACAATGATTGTGGCTGTACCCGGAACGAATTCCAGATCACGGTTCATCGCACTGAGACATTTCACCTTGGCAATCTGGGGCATCGCCTCACGCACCAGCCATTCCATATCTTCGGCGGTTACGCCTCTGTTCCAGCTCTTCAGCGTATGCGGCCCGCGGATCTCTGCCTGCTCCGCTTCCTCCTGCTCGAAGCCGCCGTCCGCCGCTACCGGGTTCGTCACCGAATCCAGCCAGCTGTAGCTGTCCCATATCTTGGTGATGGTGCCTGCGGCAACGTTGCCGGATGCTCCGCCGCCATGCTTATAATCGCACTTGATGTTATCCGTTCCCGCCTGTGGAATCATGCCGTTCTTACCGTCCCCGAAAATAACCGTTCCGCTGCTTCTGTCCAGCATGTAGTGTCTGCCGTCCGGCCCGGATACCGAAAAGGTATCGACCTCCTCCCAGAGCACCCATTCCCCTTGTCCCGATGCCTCTCGGATACTGAGGCTCTGCCCGGGGAGCACAGGCGTCTTCGATAGCTGAAAGCTCTGGTTCTCTTCGCCATTGCTGGAGCCCGGAATCTCCCCGGTTACAGCATTCGAATTGCGGGCCCATACCGCATTTGTAGTTATGGCATCGACCTGAGGGACAATCTCAAAACGTCCTTCATCCAGCCGGGCACGGATCCAATAGTGCTCTGTTCCGAACAGCGGCCGCTTCTCGATGTCCGCCGGGAAGGCAAACTGCAGGATTTCCCTGCGGGTGAAGCCCCTGATCTCGTCATTTACACTTAATGTCAGCCATCTTCTGCCGTCCCAGTACTCCCAGGCAACAACCGGACGTCCCAGCTGTTCACCGGTTAGCGGAAAAAAGAGCGAGACCGGCAGATTGCGGATGTCACGGTCAAAGCCGAGATAAAAGACAGGCTCCAGCTCTGCGCAAGGGTAGAAGGGCTTGAAATACACCCCATCAGCCAGGCATGCCGCCGACTTGTCCGCGAAACTGAAATTATTCTCTGTAAGCACGGTTTGGGGATGCGACTCCAGCGTGTAGCTGTAGGCAACGCTGAGCCTCCGGATGGAAGGCGGGGCATAGGAAGCCTGCGTAACCTTCAGCTTGGCGACATTGATGCTTCCCTCTCCCAGCTTGACCTCTTCATCCTGGTATTCATATTTCGCATCCTCACCATAATTGCCGCCCGTGATGCGGGCACGAATCCAATAGCGCTCTTCACCGCCCAGCGTCAGCAGCTTGATTCCCGGACATTCGAAGCTTAGCGTTCCACTGGCAGTCAGAGTAGCTGCGCTGCCTGTTCTGTCTTCTGAGCCCGCAGTGCCATCGCCTCGCAGCTCTTCCAGGCCGGAGATCGCGAGCCATTCCTTACCGTTCCAGTACTCCCAGCCGAGTCTCACATACGGCGTATCCGGCAGCTTGCTGATCTCCGGTTCAGACAGCTCGACCTTCAGCGTAATCCGGGAACCCGGCTTGGAGAAGGCTTCGCTGCAGGCGATATAGAAGGTGTCATTCACTTTGGGCTTGTCCCCGAAAGGATAATAATCCTTGCCCATGTCCAGCAGAGTACCGTTGTTCACCGTAACATCCGGTGCGAGCGGCAGCGGACTGACTACGTTCAGCCCGATGCGGATATCTTCGATATCCGGCATCTGAGTACTGGAGGTGATAGGCTTCTTCAGCTCGGCAAATATCCACTTGCCGGGCCATTCCCGCAGAACCTCCGCCTGTTCGTATCCGGCAAGTGTCTTCGCATGCACTCCGGACAGCTGATCGAACTGAACTACTGCCCTCCAGGCGGAATCCTCCGCGGACTCGGCCATTGAAGGGAACAGCTGCACGGTGTTCCCTTCTTCGTCGAAGCAGAACCAGTCCATATCCAGGAGCAGATCCCGGGCTCCGCGCTGGCTCTTCGCGTCTGTCGCCAGTGCTGCATCCGGCTTGTTGAAATATACCGACACACGGCTGCCCGCTTCCTGGAATCCGAACAGCTCCGGATGTCCCAGGTACAGCCTGTGGACCACCGTCGAATCACCTCGGAACAATTTGGCACTCCGGCCGGTGGGCTCCTCAGCAAAGAGATAATCCTGATTGGTCCACTGGTCCTCTTCGGGGTCAAGACTCACGGCCCTGACCAGCCGCGGCTGGATGACCGTCAAATCCTTCTCGGTTTCAAAAATCACCTCCGGCTGATTCTCGGGCTGGGCCGATACCCGGGTCCCTGCCGGAATGGTACTGAAGTTGTCCGCATCCGGCTTCAGCTTGAAGAGCAGCGGTACTTTGGCTGCTCTGGGTGGTGTGGGATGAATGCCGATCAGATTCAGAAAGGAGGTGAAGTTCTTCTCGGGGGCCTTGTTCAGCCGGCCGATGACTTTGCCCAGCATCCCGGTAAAGATATGGACCAGCGCATCCGCCTTCTTGTCTGCCGTAAGCTCCGGCAAATCTGTCCATTCTTTGCGGCAGTACTGGTAGATTAAACGTCTAAGCTCCGGAACCAGCTGTTCCTGATCCCGCTTATCTAGGGTAGGCACATTGTTTGGCATTATTTCCCCACACTTTCAAGGAAGAATGGATAGACCAGATTATATTTGCTGTTACTGGCCCTGATCGAATAGTCAATGGACACTTCCAGTTCAGAGCGGTCCGAGCGGGGAGTGACCGTAATATCATCCACTTCAATCCGCGGCTCCCAGTTCTGCAGTGCCTCTTCAATATAGCTTCTGAGCAGCGTAGCGGTGCTCATTGTATTCGGCGCGAACACCAGCTCGTTCAGCCTGCAGCCGAAATCCGGCCGCATCACCCGTTCGCCTCGGGCGGTTGACAGGATCATGATGATCGATTCCCGGATGGAAGCTTCTCCATCTGAAGAATTAATGCTCCCCCTCTGGACAGCGAAGGGATATTTCCAGCCCCGTCCCAAAAAATCTACGACTTCCATAACTCAGCCTCCTATTAAGACCGTTCCTGCCGCAACCACCTTGCCTGCCGGCAGGTCGGCCGGATCATTGCATGTCAGCGCCGGATCGCTGTTTCTGGCGGCCATTTTCCCGTTGATTTTTACCGATGCGCTTCCGGCAATGATTTTCCCCTGATTGGTTGGAGGCTTTTGAAAAGGGCCTCCCTGCGGAACATGGGCCGGTGTATTGGTGGCCGTGGAATCCACAGTAGCTGCCGGCCTGCCCATAATCTTCACATTTGCGCTAAGTGCGCCGTCCAGTATGCCTGTGAAGGGATGGGGCAAGGGTGTCGGAACGAGCGCCGATCCGGCCGGAAGCATTACGATATGTGTATCGGTCGCCAGAATACGGTCGCCTTTTTTCGCTGCAGGCTGTCCCATGAATGAAGCCCCCTCTCTAATTGATGTTGACCGTAGCCCCTTTGATATTCAGGCTGGCTGCCGCCTTGACATCCATCCCGGCCGAAGCTTCGAGCTTGGTATCTGCCGATGATTTCATTTCAATCGATTTGGCGGAGAGGGACAGCTTCCCGCTTGGTGCGGAAATGACAATATCCTGTCCGGACAGTAACGACAGCTTATTCGCTTTGGTATCCACGACGATTTGGTTCTTGCCTGATTTGTCGGTGATCCGGATCTGCTCCGCGCCGCTTGTGTCGTCCAGCTTGATGACATGGCCTTTGGCGGAAGTGAGTGTGATGCTCTCTTCTCCTTTGGTGTCGGCAAACTGCAGGATGTGTCCGCTGCGGGATTTGAACAGACGGATATTATTCTTACCGTCCTTGTTGGTCTCCGGCGGGATATCCTTGCCGTTCCACAAGGACCCGATCACATAGGGGCGGTTGACATCCCCGTTCTCAAAAGCGACCAGCACCTCGTCGTCCACCTCCGGCAGACAAAAGGCTCCCCGCTCCTTCCCCGCCATCCAGGAAGCCATACGGGCCCAGTTGGATTCCGGCATCCCCATCAGCGGGATCTTCACCTTCACCCGTCCGGGGCCGGGCTTATCCGCATGGTTCGCAGAATCATTGTTGATGACAATGCCCACCATCACACCGAAGATCCGTCCCTCGTTAATGATGCTGTCGACAAAATTGGTAATTGAAGGTCCTTCATTCATAGGCCAGTCCTCATCACCTTAAAAGTCGTTGTATAGCCCTTGCTGTCTATCTTGTGAACCGTGGATACTACATAATAAATGCCGCTGAAGCGCTCACCCATGCCCATCAGCTTCACCGTCTGACCGGCCCGCAGCTGCGGGTTCCCCCAGCACATGCCCTCCCCGGCGATGAAATCACGCAGGCGGCTGTTGTAGGCAGCGGAAGCAAGCCGCTTGGCCTCATTCATATCCAGCAGATTCTCCGCCATAATGGCGATCGGCGATTCCCCGATGGCCTTGGCGCTCAAGGAGAAGCCGTCTTGCTGTCCGCCCATCTTGGTCGTCTCGTCTCCGCTCTTAGCGCTGGCCTCCAGCTCCTTCTTCTCCTTCACATCCCAGCCCTTGACCTTCACCGTGCTTCCCCGGGTAAGAGCTCTCAGCTCCAGATTCAGCCGTTCGAAGTCCTTCTTGAAGCTCATCTCCGGCAGGGCCGGGGCTTTCACAGACCGGGATTTGACGAAATACAGCTTCTTGTCGGCCACGTAGAGCTCATAATCGAGCATGGCCGCCCGTTCCAGCAGAAATTCGTAATTGCTCTGATTATTCTGGAACAGGTAAGGGTACACAGTCCCCGTATCATCCACTACCGGGGTCAGTCCATGCTCCTTGGCGATTTCCGAAGCTATGTCGCTGTCCTTCTTCTTCAGAAAAGCTTTGCTTCTCGTTCCCATACGGAGCCTGTGCAGCAGGTCGTATCCGCGAATGTCCAGGATGGAATGCTCCGCGAAATTCAGATCAAGCGAGGTAATCTCCCCGCTGATCATCGGCTCAGGCTTGTCGAGTCCTAGCGACAGCTTCAATTGGTCTCCCGGCTGGATGCTCTTCAGATCTGTTCCCCGCCACATGCCGCTTCCGGAGTTCACCATATTCATCTGGATGGAGAAAACAGCCGGCAGATTGAGCTCATCCTCCAGCGTGACTCCTTCCACCGCCGCTGTCAGCTCAGCGGACAGCTTGCTCCCGTTCAGCTCAATCTTGTAATTCGCTACACTGGTGCCCATGCAATCCCCGCCTTAATCCGGGATGACCAAGGTTCTCCCGATATCATTTTTTCCAGGAAAGCCGATTGGGTTGACAATCCTGTTCAGCTCGGCAATCCTGCGCCACGCCAGCGGCTCCTTCAGCGCCTCATTCGCAATGAGGTCGAGCCTGTCCCCGCTTTTCACAACCCATAGCTTCCGGCAGGCATTGAGACCCATGCTGTCTTCCACGGTTTTGTCCGACTCATCTGTAATGAAGGTTACATCGAGCAGAGAGCGGACGGGTGTGCCATTATCCATAAACATCGTGAACTTCTGCTCAATCTTGCTAAGAAGGCCAAGGTAGGTGAAGCCGCCCCAGACGAACCTGCATTTCGGCGGCTTTTTTGTGCTCTTACCGCTTACCTTGGGATCAAGCAGCGAGGTTAGCTTCTTGGTCTTCTTGCGCACATCCGTGCGCTGCTCGTAGGTATCATAGAATAAGGACACCTTGAGCTCCGGCGTCTCTGTGATTTGAAATTGCTTGTTGTTCTTATCCCCCGTATATTTCCCTTCGAATGATACAGTGTACTCGTTGGGGTTGAACATGACCTCAATGGGTCCTATGGGAATATCCACGGGAATAATCTTCGCTTTCTCCGCCATTATCTAAGCCCCCTCCGATCCTTGCGAATCGCCATTTTCTTCTCAAGCACCTGATAGACCCTTTCGGCCAGCTGGTTCAATTCTGCAGCATCCATTACAGCTGGAGCCGTCTTGGTGTAGACCTGGGCTGGAAGCAGAGCCGTCTGTTCCGGATGAACCCGTTCCAAGTGCTGCTGAACCGGCTCCGGCCGGGCAGCCTTGGATGCTTCCGGCTTCCGCAGAACCAGATTGCTGCTGCCTGCGGGCTTAAGGTACTCTTCATGCTCAGGACCGGCAGTCAAGAGCCTGCCTGCAGACCTTCTTCTCTGCGAAGGAGCCGGCAATGCCTGTACCTTGGGGGTATAGACCAAGGCGGACTCCGGCGCAGCAGATAGCTTCACTCCCGGATAACCCGGCTTCGCAGCCCCGGTTAATGATGCGGAAGCATGCTGCCACCGGACCATGGACTGGGAATCTGACGGAATCCCAAGAGGCAGGAGGGTTCGCAAGGAGGGCTGTTGCCTCCGGTACACCGCTCCTGGTTCAGCAGGCAGCGGAGTCAGGAGCGCCTGACTGCTCTCCAGCTTCTCCAGCGCAGCCGTCAGCTTCTGTCCTAGCCCCAAGTGAAGCATAGAGCCCGCCAGGGAATACGAATCCGGATTTGGCCTGAAGATCAGGGATGGAGTGCTATACTGTGCTTCCACAGCTGTCCCGGCAGAGCCAGGGACTGCCTCATGTTTAGGCTTCAGTGCCATTGCCGGAGGGCCGGCCAGCTGTTCATGGGCTGACTCCTGCCCGGGCTTCTGCCTCAAGGTCTGACTCGGAATTCCATGAGCGGCCTCTTTGTACAAGCTATAGGTCCGCAGCAGCTGAAGCTGGTGACGGACTTCCTGTGTAGCCATGCCCGTAAGGGGTTCACGCTGCCGTGAATCTCGCGTTTCAGGCCGCAGCCTGTTTCCGGTAGCCCGCTCTGCCAGATTTCTTCCCGCTGCAGCCGCTGCCGCCACCGGCAGATGATGCTGCCATGCAGGGGGAGCTGCCGTCCGCACCTGATCTCTCTCAGCCCTCTGAGCGCTTGCTGGTTCCACCGTACTCTTAGCTATATTTTCAGTGCGGTATATCGTTGTTACCAGATGTTTATTACTTTGCTGCTTCCGGACTCTCTCCTGTAATACCTGTATGGAGGTAAGCCGCCCCGCTGCGGAGTGAACTCCGTTCCGTACACTATTATATTGTCCCGGATATGAAGAGTGATTGCTGCCCGCAGCTTGACGGCTGCCCTGAGTAACAAGCACAATGCGGCTTACCGTTCCCGGGTCCATCCGCCCCTGCGTTAAGGGGGAATAGACCGAATGATGAATGTAGGTTTGCTTGACAGGATAGATGTTGTTAATAACCGTGTCTGCAGGCTGCAGGGCTTCCGGCTCCGCGAACAGAAGCGGATATTGCCGCAGGATCAGGTTCTGAAACCTGCTCCGCCATCTGGTCATGCCGTACTTCCCCAGAATGGCCTGGATGAAATCGATTTGCTTCCGGTCCTCAGGTGAAGCCGTTGTCCGAATGCTCCGATTCATTACCGGTACCTGTACAGCCCGTTATGAGTCAGAACCAGACTCTCCACAGCCACCGCGCTGCTGCTGGCGCTGAACGCCGGCCCTTCCCATTTGATGGGACAAGCTTCGATGAAGTTCCACCACACCTTGGGCGTGCCGGAATGATCCAGCAGACAGATGGACCCGCTGCGCCGTTTGACTACCCCATTCACGACATTCTGATACCAATTCCACAGATATTCATCGTTCGTGACCCCGTTCTTCAAGGTCAGATCCGAGTATTTGGTCTGTCCAAGGAAAACAAATTCCTTATGGTTCTCACCGCCGAAGGTTTTACGCTCCACCTGGGTCTCAATACTGAGTCCCGAGACCTCGGAGAAGCCGGCGACGGAGATCCCGTCAATCTCCACTATGAAGTTAAAGGCAAGATATGGATCTTCCCTGTAACCGGGGGTCCAATTGCTTTTCGCACCGATATTTAGCATATTTGCCTTCATGTTATCCTCCTAAGCCTCAAAGAAGTTCTTCTTCTCTTCCCCGCCACTCAGCCTTTGGTTGATTTTGCTGACTTCGCTGCACCATCGCTCCCGTTCCGGGTGCTCCAGGTTCAGCACAGCTGTATAGTCCCAATGGAGATAGTAGGTTAGAAAGGCTACCTCCTCGTAGAGGCGGTCAAGGGGGTAGCCGACTATTCCCCCGGCGACTCCAGTTCAAGCTCAAACGGCTGCTCGCATTTGGGGCATTTCGCATGAACTGAATTCGTTCCGTTCTGGTTAATCCGGTTATACAACTCCTGCAAATAAGCAAAGTCCGACGTATACAATTCCTCGATCACTCTCGGTGTAATCATGCCAAGCCCGCCCAGGCTGGTTACTACCCTGGAGAGCAGGATCACTGTCAGATAGGCAGGATTCTGCTGGACCCGGGAATCCCGGAGCGGTGTAATTTCATCTGCAGCGGTTGCCAGTCGCATCGTGCCCTGCTTATGCAGGGTGCCCGCTTCATCCACATAGCCCTTGGGAAGGGTAAAGCTGAATTCGGTTTGTAAGAGTTCCATGATCTCCCTCGCTTCTTCTTCAGAACATTCTTGTGCCTTCGCTTTCTTCCGGCATCCCCGGCAATGAATTTGATTCCCATACCGACCATCTCATGTTTTGGCGTATTGCATCAAATTCAAGGTAACGGTGAGCGGAAAAGCTATTTCACTCTGCGTACGCCTTCATGCACCAGCTCCATCGATTCGACGGAAACCTCATTCCCTTTGGCGCTAAGCGCGCTGACATCGTACTTGATCGGCCAGGCTTCGAGGATATCCCACTGCGCCTTGTCATTGCCTTCTTCATCCACCAGGATGATCGACAAGCTCTTGCGGTTCTTCAGCGCACCCTTGTCTTCAATCGACTTGCGCCAGTTGTAGAGCTCCAGGGAGTCGGTCAGACCTTTTTTCAAGGTGATGTTCCCGAATTTGGTCAATCCGGATAGCTTGCGTGCATGCGGAGCATCGATGCCCTCGCGGTAATCCACAGCTTCTGTGGAGGTGTCCGGAATGGTTGCATCAGCGAATGCTGCGGTTTGAATACCGTCAATCACGACCCGGAAGCGGTAATTGCGGTACGGATCCAATCTTTTGCCGGTTGCCATAGGATAAATCTCCTCTCAATCTCTTATTTGGACAGGGTCTTCTGGCTGACCCGGATGACTACGAATTCAGCAGGCTTGACCGGTGCCACGCCGACTTCAATAATCAGCTGGCCTGCATCCCGCACGGCAGGAGGATTGTTCTCTTCGTCCACTTTGACGAAAAAGGCTTCTTCCTGTGTAGTTCCATAGAGTGCGCCGTCTCTCCAGACACGGGTCAGGAAGGCTGTAAGGTTGCGTTTCACCTTGCCCCAGAGGCTTGGATCATTCGGTTCGAATACCACCCACTGGCTGCCCTCATCCAGCGATTCCTCAATGTACATCATCAGGCGCCGGACGTTGACGTAATTCCATTCGGAATCGGAGGACAGCGTTCTGGCCCCCCAGACGCAAATGCCTTCCGGCAGGGAGCGGATGACGTTGATACCGTCCGGATTGAGCAGTCCCTGCTCCGCTTTGGTGATGATCTTCTCAATGCCGACTACGGAATCCAGATAGCCGTCCGTGGTGCCTGCCGGTGCTTTGTGGACACCGCGCATGGAATCGACGTAAGCATACGTACCGGCGATAGCGCCTGACGGCGGAACAAGCTTCTGCTTGCCTGTGAGCGGATCGTTAATGTAGACCCATGGATAATAGAGGGCTCCATAAGAGGTGTTGAACGAATTCCCCGAGTATTCGCCTGCGCCTTCCTTGAAATCCTTGACCTCCTGCGGGTTCAGCCCATGCGGAGGGTCAACGATGAAGATACAGTCTTTTCTCAGCTTGCAGTAGTTCAGCATGTCCAGAATCGTGCCCCGGCTGTAGGCCATATCCGCAAGGTCCGGCGCAGCCACAATGTTGATGCCGTCAATCGTATCAAAGGCATGGATGCCCGCCCGGGTGACCGAGTCGCCCAGGAAATCAATCGGAGACATCCCGTTCACACCGCCGCCGAGCGACAGGGCTGTTTCATTGAAGGCTGGTGTCTTTTCCATATTTTCGAGAATGGTCAGATCGACCAGCGGCTTCACGCTGACAAACGCGGAAACCTGATTCACCTTCTCCTCGAAATTGATCAGCAGCATATTATCGAAGATTTCGACGATTTTGCCGTCCTCGTCTTCCCCGGTGTATTCATCATCAAAATCGCTGTCCAGCATATACTGGACCACCATCTTGAAGCCAAACTGCTGCTTATTGGAGGACGGGCTGATCTTCACAGAGATCCGGTTACCCCAATCCCCTTCCGAGCGTGCAATCACCTTGAAGAGATCCAGGTTATCTGTATCTCTGACTGTAAGCGATGCAGGCCGGATATCGTTGGAAGCGGCTCTTACCACGTAGCAGGAGGTTCCTCCTTCCGCGAAAAAGCTGTACACGGCATAAGCCAGATAGCCATTCGGGATAAATTGGCCGAATTCATTGACGAATTGGCTCCAGTTTGTGACGAGTACCGCTTTGCCGATCACGCCTTTCTCTGCGATCCCCACGAACGCCCCTACAGATGTGCCTACACCGGCAATCGGCTTGACACCGCTTGAGACTTCCTCTACGTACACGCCTGGCGATAAATAATTTGCCATCTCTTACCCTCCTAAAAGTTTTGTTAGCTTCTGCTTCTGTGACATGCTTCGTACAAAACTCGCTTCGGAAGCATTCACTTAAGTTTTGTTAGCTTCTGCTTCAATGGAAGCAGCAGCCGGGTTTTGCGGATCATCCGCGGTTATGGGTGCCTTGCAACGATTTCCCTCCATGAATCACTCCTTTCAAAGAAGAAGTCAGGGCCAGTCTGTCTACATGGGATGAATCCCCAGCTCCTTAACTTCAACCCTTGGAATCATGATCGTCTTATCCGCCGGCAGTCTTACCGGTGACACCAGATAGGACAGGCTCACCTTCGCAGGCTTTCCCGGAAAAACCTCCCACAGCTGCTTGATATCCTGAATCGTCAGATTGTTGTAGGAGATCCGGATCTTCTCGTTGCCGCATTCGGCGAGATTGCCCTTCAGGTCAGTGCCGCTGAGCACCGGATGCTCATGGAACAGCTGAAAGATTCTGCCCAGAATAAGCTGCTCCGTTTCCCTGTCCTTGGCATACGGTGTGAGCAGATAGTACAAATCCAGATAAGCCGGCGGATACAGGAACTCGTTCGTGCCGCCGATCTCTTCCTTCTCACTGTTGCGCATGCTCGGGCTATGGCTCAAATAATACAAGCACATCGAGAGCTTCATCGTTGAGCTGTCAATGTCGCTGGGTGAGCCGAAGCTGATGAAGCTGTCGTCGTTCAGCTCAGGCACATTTGCCTTCAACAGCGTCTTCAGGCTGGTGCTGACATCTCTTATTACCGTACCGGTATCCACGGCCATGCCTATTTCACCTCAATCAGTGTGTGGTAGGGAGCATAATCCGACTGCAAAAAAGTTTTGCCCAGCTTGAGATATTCCCGCTTGGCAGCCAGCATAATCTGCTTCATCCCAATGGAACAGCCCTCGTGCGCAGCATAAAAGGCCGCATTCAAGGCAATGTTCTTGATGTTGCCGCCGGCGAGAATGAACTTCTCCGCCATGAAATCGTAATCCACATCCGGAGCAAGCGGCGCGCCCCCCGGGAACATCCCCCGCCAGATGAGTCCGCGCTGCTGCTTCTCCGGAAACGGGAACTCCAGCTTGAAATGCAGTCTGCGTGCAAAGGCATCGTCCAGATTCTGATTCAGATTGGTCGCCAGAATGACGATCCCCGTATATTCCTCCATCTTCTGCAGCAGATAGCTGATCTCCACATTCGCATACCGGTCATGCGCATCCTTGACCTCTGAGCGTTTGCCGAACAAGGCATCCGCTTCATCGAAGAAGAGAATGGCGTTCGAGGTCTCCGCTTCGTCAAAAATCCGCGACAGATTCTTCTCGGTCTCCCCGATATACTTGCTCACAATCTGCGAGACATCGATCTTGTAGATTTCCAGATTCAGCTCTGTCGCAATGACCTCAGCTGCCATTGTCTTCCCGGAGCCGGGCGGCCCGGAGAACAGGATGTTCAGCCCTCTGCCAAGGGACAGCCGTCCGGCAAAGCCCCATTCCCCATAGACCAGCGCCCGGTATTTCACCTGACGGCAGATTTCCTCAAGCTGGCTCAGCTGCTCGCCGGGAAGCACCAGCATGTCCCAGGTATACATGGCCCGGATCTTCGTCGCCAGCGCCTGAATCTTGCGGCTGGACTGGAAGTAACACGCTTGGTACAGGTCCTTGGCGCTAATCTCAACCTCCCTGGAACCATTCCAGACGGCGATATTCTCGCCGCCGTTCAGCGCATCCCGGATTTGACTGGAAGTGAAACGGAAGCTTCCGCTGAAGTCATCCAGCTCAATCTGCGGAGACAGCCTGTAGTCCTGCCCCAGGGCAGTCCATGCCGTCTTCCGGGCGGATGCATCCGGAAAGGGCAAGTCGAAGGGCATGAAATTCAGTGGAACCCCGGTCAAGCTGATCCCCCACTGCGCTTCTCCAAGGATAAACGTCAGAGGCGAACAGGCTGCCAGCATATCTACCAAAAGCCGGACCTGAAGGCTATAACGGTCATCCTCTGTCACTGCACTGTCGAAGCCGGTGAAGCAAAGAGCCGCATTATGCAGCAACGCATGCCGTCCAAGCAGTCTCAGCATGTCGCTGAAATTCACCTCAGGAAGCAGCAGCTTGCCCATGTCGGCAACCAGTACAGAGGTCCCCAGCTTGCCGCAGACCCCACGGATGCCGCTTAGTTTCCCGGCTTCATCCGGGCCGCTGCAGTACAGCAGGCTGCTGGGGCTACGCGGCTCCCCGCTGCTGTAATACTTCACAAACCGCAGCAGCCTGTGCTCCAGCTCTGCCGGAAAGCCAGTCTGCAGCGGAAGCGGCACAAGGCTCAGGCTCGCCGCCTTCGTCAAGCGCTCGTCCAATACCTCATAACCAAGCAGCAGATTCACCGCCCAGTCCTCCAGCTTCAGCGGCCGGGCGATCAGCGGAATGCGGCAGTCGCCGTAATCCCCTGACCGCTCCAGCAGAAACTTCATGAGCGGTGAATTTGCATCGAACAGCAGGCGGGCACTAAGCCGCTCTTCCTCCGTCCCGGTGAATAATTGCAGGACAAGATCTACCGAAAGGCGCTTATCCGACATATCATTCTGCAGGTAGGCGTAGATACGTTCATACTTCCGGTCCAGTTCAAGTGCAAGACAAGCGACAAGTATGCTTACCTCCAGTCCCGACAGCTTGAGCGCGGAAGCCACCTGCGGGAGCATCAGCCGGGGACCCTCACCGGGCGGCTGCCCGGAAGATAGCCCGTAGCTGGCCTCCAGCCGGGCAGCAATTTGCCGTTCCAGATGAGCGATTTCCGCTGTCAGGAGATTGAGGTAGCGCTCATCCTCAGGCTGGACATCCAGCAGACTTCGGATCTCTTCGTCTACCAGCGCCAGCTCTGCACCATGCTGCGGTGCCTCAAGCAGCCTTAGCTTAAGCCGGAGCTCCAGCAGCTGCAGCTCATCTGCCAGATGCTCGTGGTTGGAGCTGTAGGGCGGAGCAGCTTCGCTGCGCCCGGGTTCGGGAGCAGGAGTACAGGCCGTCGCTGGTTCGCCACCGGAATGAGCAGATGCTGCTGCGTCTGCCAGCTCAGGAGCAGCAATTGAACATGCTGCATGGCTTAAATCAGTGGCAGACCTCAATTGATCCGGAGCAGTTACAACTCCGTGTTCCGCACACTTCGTTTCCGGCGGTTCCTGTCGAAAGGTTCTGGCCAATTTTTTGAATTTCATCGGCAGTTATGTCCTCACTCTATATTTTCTCGTTCATATATAAAGTAAGTTTGGGGAGGGGGATTACAACTGGGTGAAATGATTTACGGGAGTTTTTTGTCAGAAGGATAGCTGAAAATGAAAGCACGTGGAGTGTGCATTTTTCAGTTGTGATTAAATTTTAAAAAACCGCAAGAAAACGATTATAACAAAAAAACAGATCAATTACAGTGGGAGAACTTACCATAATTAACCTGTTTTTTTATACGTATTATTAGTAATAATATATTTTAGGAATGGAAAGTAATATGACCAGTTTATTATGTCCAGTATACTCCGATTTCCTCAAATGAAGCCATACTTTCACTCAGACCTTCGGAATCTTCTGCTCCAATTATTTCAATCTCCCTTATTGTTAACGTGATTTTTTCATCAGGATTATTAACTTTTCTATCATATATGGCGATTAGCAATTCAACCTGCTCAGAAGTCATCTCATAATAATCTCGCCAAGATTCAATTGCATAGTCACTCTTCATTAACTGCCTTTCTATTAAATAACCACCACATTGAACTAGTTTGACAATATTATCAATTGAAGTAAATGTATCATTATCACCCCAAAATGCAGTTGTAATAGATGGGAAGGCTGTACCATTTTCACCTTCTTTAAGAAGGTATTCTAAAGTTTCATTTTTAGCTATCTCAAGAACTTCCTTTGGTGCATCTATAAAAAAATCAATTGCTTTAGAGATATCTGTTCGTGTAACGTTGTCATTTCGAAATGCCCCAACTAAATATTTATCTATGAAGGAAATAGTGCCTCTTCCTCCCGAACCATCAACAACACTATAGTTTTCTCCATCCCATGAATGCTCGTATGATAATTCTGGATAGTGAGCAACCATTATTGCATGAGCTATAGATGCAAGTATACAACCTCTCCATAGAATGCTTTTATTTAATTGATTATTTAATATTAATGGTTTCATTATGTTTCTCCTTTTCGGTTAAGTTGTTGGTATTGTCTTTCTAAGTTTATCAAAAGTCTTAGGGTAATTTATTGGATTTTTCTCTATTTGCTTTTCTAGATAAAACTTGAGCATTACTATAACTGTTAGAGCCACCTTTATCCCTTGGAATAATATGATCTATTTGCCATTCATTAGGATCAGGTGTAACGCCTTTCTTGCTTTTTTGGGGTTTGGTTAGTAATTCGCTTGTATCATCAGACTTAACAACGCCTCCATTTTTTTTCATATTCTCTTCAATTATCTTTTTCTTTTGAGCCGGAGTAAAATCCTTCCCAGAACCTACATACTTGGAATCTTGAATATGTGAATAAGGTCCATTACCAGATTGAAGAGTGCTTATCTTCTCTGCTTGATGTTTTTTTGGTTTTTGAGGTTTATCTTTAACCGTTTCCGCAATACTATCAAAATCAATTTTACCGTCTTCTTTTGCTACTGCTTTATTGTAGACTTCTTTTCTCTCAGAAGCCTTCAAGCTCTTGATTTTGTCATACTCAGCCTGAGTACTAATTCCTGCTTTTCTTCCATCGAGATTTTCTACTTCTTCTATAGTACCGTCAGCCAGCAGCACCCAAGGATTAACCTCGCCGTATAGACGGATATGCTTACCTTTGCGCACCAGCTTGAACTTCTTAAACTTGAACTTCTGCAGAATCCGGCCAACCAGATCCTGGAGCTTTTTGGCCCCCTTCATGAGCCCTTTCTTCAGGCTCTTGATCACGATTTTACCATTACGGATAATCATGCTGCCGGTCTTGGAGACCAGGTTGGCTCCGCTTTTCAAAAGGCCCTTGATGCCCTTGGTTCCTGCTCCGGCTGCTGCCTTCACACCTTTTTTGGCTGTTGAGGTGCTGCCCTTCTTAAGGGCTGTGCCCGCCTTATTGAGCCCTTTGCCAAGTCCCTTCATCCCAAGCGCCATGGCTAGCTCGACCAACCCCATAGCCATGGCCGTTGCCAGTGCGATAGCAGCAGGTTCAATCATCTTCTGCCAGCCCTGAACCAGGTAAGTGCCCACCTGCACGGAGGCTTGCGCTAAGGTCTGCGCGACAGAAACAATGGCCTGAGCTTCCATCAGAACAGTGATCGCATTAATAATGGGGCCAATCAGAACGGAAATAGATCCACCAGTGATGACTAGAGCAGCGCCAACGGTAACCAATATTCCCGCTACGGCTGCCAGGAGCTGTAATCCATGGGCCTTCATCCATTTTATTACAAATGATTTAATCTGGTCAAACAACATTTTCGCATTGTTCGCACGAAGCTTCGCACCGTCGGCAATTTTCCCGCCAAGGCTTTGATTCTCTTTTCCGGTGTCGAATTCTGCCAGGATGCTGTCCATCGTAGCCGGGTCGCGGCTGCCTGAGAGCTCCTTGGTTTCCCCGTCCTTGAGATTCGCTTCCTGCACCAGCGCCGGGTCCATCTCGCCTTCTTCCACCGACTCCATCTCGATATCTTCTGCGGTAAGCTTCTCTTCTGCAGCCGGACCCGCTTCTTCTACCGCTTCGCCTTCTGCCGCTGCGGCCCCCATAGGCTTGGAGATGTCTACACCGAGCAGATATTCCCACATCTTGCCTTCCAGGTGGCTGAGCGAACGCTTCGCCGCCTTGCCGAGCGCCCCAATCCGGGCAAGCACATCAAGAAAAGTGGCAATGAACAGGTTGCCTAAAGTGGAGATCAGCTTGGTATAGAAGTTCTGTACCGCTGCCAGTGCCTGATCCACCTTGGCGGCCAGGAAGTCCATGACCTGAGTGACTTTTGTTTTGAGCTTTTGCGCCAGTTGATTGACGGCCTTAATGGCCTTGTCGACGACTCCGTCAATTTTGCTGCATATTTTGGCGGCTATACCAGGGAACTTGGCAAAGACAACCGACACCAGCTTTTTAAGCAGCGCACCCAGCCCCTTGATCAGGGTGGTAATCAGCTTGCGGCCCAGTTCAATAATACCCAGCACCGCCTGTTTGGTCTTTTCAAAAATAAACTTGACCGCTTTTCGAAGACCCTCGAAAATGAAGTTGACCGCTTTCTTGACTATATTGACAACCGCCTCAAGCTTGTCCTTCACCCAGCCCAGGAAACCGCCTTTTTTCTCTTCCTTTGCCTTTTCCTCTTTGTGTTTCCCGTCTGCTTCCTTCTTGGCTTTACTGTAGGCCTGCGTGGCTTCCCGTTCAGCTTCGGACTGCTTCTTCTGTGCCTCGCGCTCTTTTTCCATCCGGACGCTGTTAATTTCGCCCTTTTTCTGCTGTGCTGCCGCTCCGGCCTGTCCGGCATAGTCGGCTTCGGCTGCATCCAGCTCACTTTTCCATTCGCCCCTGAGGTTATCCACTTCCGACTTTGCCCCAGCCTGCTGGCTTAGCTGCTTGTTCCTGGCGTCGGCCTCTGCCTGCTGGATTTGCGCATGACTGTCTGCTTTGGAGAGCTGCACCTTGCTGTCAAACTTCTCTTTTTCCTTGCTGTATTCGGCCTGCTTGGAGCCAAGCTGCTTCTTCATTTCCGGCGCAAGGCTGTGATTCAGACCGGCAGTCATGTCCGCAGGCAATCCCAGTACCGGCAGCTTCTTGGCTGCGGGTGCGGCTCCGCCTTGCAGCTCTGCTGAGGACTTCATCGTGGAACCGTCCGGCTCGGGATAGATGTCATTCTCACCAAAGGGATGGTTAATCCGACCCATCTCCGCCTGCTTCGCGGCTCCCACCTCGCGGGAGGCCTCCTGGTTAAAGCCCTCAAGCTGAGAAGGATCTGCCTCGCCTGTCATGCTGATTCCCGGTGGCTGAGCCGCTGCAGAACGGATTTCGCCCATAATGGCCTCAGGATTACCTTCCGGTCCGGAAGATCCGATATTCATTTGGTTCAGGTTCCCCGCAAGCGCGGCTCCACCGGTGCGTTCACTTTTGAACCCTCCCGGAATAGCATGCTTCAGCATCCCCGGCTTTTTCCGGGCTTGCAGCACTTTCCCCTTCAGTCCTGTCGGTGCAGGAACTGCAGGCATCCCCTGTTTGGTCTTCTGCTTCTGCTTCGCGAACGCTCCTGCGGATACATTCACAGCCTGGGCATAGGCATCCCCCAGCTCAGTGGGCTGAACCTGTGTCAGCTGATCTAGAATTTGCCCCGGATCTTCCCCGTGGATGGTCACCTTCTTGGCCTTCGCCGGCTCTTCCTTCCCGTCCCCCGCCAAAGCGCCCAGTGCCGCTCCCAGCGAAGGCTCCTTCGCAGCTCCCTTCTGTGCGGATTCTCCTTTGCCCTCCTTGGCTTCATTTGCAGGCTTCGTTTCCTTATCGGCCTTCGGCGCTGTCGCCTCCTTGGCATTCTTAGCCACCTTAGCTTCTGCATGCTGTTCTGTTTCAGCTTGTTTCCCTTGCGGAGCCGTCTTTGCCTCTACCTGCTGAGGAGCAACGGTCTTCGCTTTTCCGTCCGGCTGACCCGGAGCTAATTTCCCCTTGCGGTCTCCAGTTCCGGCAGGAGTCCCTCCAGCTGAGGGTTTAACCCACTCTTTGGAGGCAGCGCTTCCCGCTGTTTGATGATTCGATTCCGCCTTGTCCTCCGTCTTCGGTTCTGGCTCTGGGCTGACTTGCTGCATCTCTGCTTGCGCTGGTACCGGTCTTGGCTCTTGAACCGGTTTCGGCAGAACCGGCTCCCGGTCAACCTGCGTATTCTCCGGACTTCCCTGCCCTTGTTCAGCCGGCTTCGTCCCGGCAGATTTCTCTGCCTTATCCTCTTCCTTCCGGCTATCCTTCAGGCTGGATAACAATTGAACCACGGCGCGGTTGCCCAGGGTACGCTGAAGCGCCAGTTTGTCTTCACGGCTTAAGGAAGACGGATTCTGGCGGACACGCCTGATGATCTCAACCGGGTCCGGTTGCTTCGCAGCTGCCGGCCGTACGAATACCTGCGGATTGCTGTATGGTTTATGACCGCCGGGTGTTTTCTCTTTGTCCTTGCTCACGGTTGCTTGGGTCTGCAAATGGAGTCCCCCCTCTGTAAAAAATCGATCCTACAGATAAAGTAAAATCCATAGCGTTTTTTACAGCCGGAGGCACAAATAAATCCATCTATTGAATTATTTATTGAAAAACCCAATGCCAAAAAAGCCACCCGGGGGTGGCTGTAATCCGAAGCTGCTGATTATTGAATATTTGAATCTGCCGCTTGTCCCGAAGCCTGGCGCAGTTCGTTGGCCAGACGGTGAAATTCTTTTCTGGACTCCGCACTGCCCGCGGCCATATAGGCAGCTTGAATGAACGCGATGATCTTGTTAGCATCCTCTTTGTTCAGCATATAGTCATTTTCCTCTCCGTTTGTATTGCCCGGCTGTAGAGCAGCCGCAGGGAGTGTGTTCCACCAGCCCACATCTCCACTGGACAGATCCAGATCCACATTCACTCCGTGGACCGGCTGACCCAGCCCTCTGGGGCCGTTGTCGTACTGATAAATGTGAATCCCCTCTGCCTTCCGGCCTTTGCTCCAGGCGTAGGTCTGCCAGAAGCCGGTGCAGGCCTTGGCTGCCATTGCAGCCTCAATAACAGCCACGCTTCCATAGACACCTGAGCGGTAATTCCGGGCAGCCTCACCCGCTGCCTTGATATATTGGATTACCGTATCCATCTGCTTGGTAGATGCGTCGAAATCTACAGCGAAGTAGATCCGGCTTCCAGCAGGCTGCCCAACCGCTAACGCCGTCTGTTCGGCAATCACCCCGTCAGTCAGACCGGCGGTGCGTCCGCCCAGCGCACGGCTGGCAGTCGTTTCAAACACAGAGACGATCTGCAGTCCGGCAGCGCTGATGGCCGCCGCCTCTGTCCTCGTAAGCCTTTTCCAGCCTAAGGGCACGAGGTAACGGCAGGCGAACACATAACCGTCATCCCGGAACTGCTTCGCCAACTTCTTCGTCAGCGGAGCCGCACAATCAAATCCTTTGGCCATTCATGTCCCCTCCCTCTTCCTGTCAATTATCCGCTGCTGCTTCTGCTACCCGATTAATATTTTTATCAAGAGGCCAGCTGCGGCAATACACATCCCCACACTGCTGATCAGGGTTCCCACCAGCCAGCGCTGGCTCTCCCCTTGCCTGAGCTTCAATCTGGACAGTTCATCCCGCATCTCATCCACTCGCAAATGTGCTGATTTGCTGCTCTGCATAGCCTCCAGTGCAATATCCCTTGCGCTGTTCATGATGTCGAGCTTTGTTTCTACGCGGGTCAACCGTTGAAGTATTTCATTCATGTCGTCTGGCATATAGTACCCCCGGAATGGAGCTGGTTGATCTCTCGATAATAAAATATAAACTCCAAGCTGCAGCCAGTGTTTCGGCGGCAGCCTGGAAGCCGTGCAATGCTGCACTTGCCAGCTTACGGTTCCATGCCTGCAATCAGATTGCCGGAGGAGTAGGCCGTAATTTTGTTGGTATCGGTATAACCTGTTGCCGATGCATTGAAGGAATAGTCATTCGTCTGGGTATAGTTCGAATAATTGGTTTTCCAGAACCTGCATTGGATTTCCACTTCTTCACCCGGCTTCAGACTTCCGGCACTGCTGGAGAATCCGATTTCCAAGTAATAATCACTGCCGGTTTTGCTAGCGGTCTTTTGAAAGCTCCCTGTAATATAGGACTGAATGGTTCTGCTGCCGGAACTACCCGATACCCTGGAGTAATCGGTATAGAAGCTCTGGGACTTCTCGCCATCTATCGTGTAGTAGTATCTAAGCTTGATGCTCGAGAGCTGAATGGTGCTGCTGCTTGTGTTCTCAAAGGTTATTCTCGGAAAAATCGTATTCGATACGCTGCTTCTGCTGGCGTTATACGATTGAACCTTAAATACCTGAGTTACGGTTACATATTGCACCGCCGTTGATACATTGCCGTTCACATCCGTGGCCGTCCAAGTGACCGCTGTTTTCCCGAACGGGAAGCCGTCTGCCGGAGCATCATTCTTCAGCGTAAATCCGAAGATATCGGTCGCTGTCGCTTGGCCCAGGTTTACAGGAGTTTTGGTGCCGAGAGCTGGAACAGCAATATCTGCTGGTGCTTTCAGCACCGGCTTCGTGGTATCCTTCACCGTGATCTTCTGCACGCCTGTAGTCACGTTACCATTGGCATCCGTTGCCGTCCATTTCACTTCTGTCATGCCCAGCGCATAATCCGCCGGAGCATTGCTGGTCACCGTCACCCCGAATATATCCGTGGCCGTTGCCAATCCGATGTCTACCGGAGTTTTCAGCGCAGTCGCTTCCACCGTCTTATCTGCCGGAAGCTTTAGAACCGGCTTCGTGGTATCCTTCACCGTGATCTTCTGCACGCCTGTAGTCACGTTACCATTGGCATCCGTTGCCGTCCATTTCACTTCTGTCATGCCCAGCGCATAATCCGCCGGAGCGTTGCTGGTCACCGTCACCCCGTAAATATCCGTGCCCGTCGCCAGGCCGATGTCTACCGGAGTTTTTAGCGCAGTGGCTTCGGCGACTTTATCCTCCGGCAGCCCTAGCACAGGCTTCGTGGTATCCTGCACCGTGATCTTCTGCACATCTGTAGTCACGTTGCCATTGGCATCCGTTGCCGTCCAAATAACTTCGGTCATGCCCAGCGCATAATCCGCCGGAGCGTTGCTGGTCACCGTCACCCCGTAAATATCCGTGCCTGTTGCCAAGCCGATATCCACCGGAGTTTTCAGCGCGGCTGCTTCCACCGTCTTGTCTACTGGCAGCTTCAGCACCGGCTTCGTGGTATCCACCACCGTAATCTTCTGCACGCCTGTCGTACTGTTGCCGTTCTCATCCGTTGCGGTCCAGATCACTTCGGTCATGCCCAGCTCATAATCCGCCGGAGCATTGCTGGTCACGGTCACCCCGTAAATATCTGTAGCCGTTGCCAACCCGATGTCCACCGGAGTTTTCAGTGCGGCTGCTTCCACCGTCTTGTCTGCTGGCAGCTTCAGCACCGGCTTCGTGGTATCTACTACCGTAATCTTTTGCACGCCAGTGATACTGTTGCCGTTCTCATCCGTTGCCGTCCAGATCACTTCGGATGTGCCCAGCGCATAATCCGCCGGAGCATTGCTGGTCACGGTAACCCCGTAAATATCTGTAGCCGTTGCCAACCCGATGTCCACCGGAGTTTTCAGCGCGGCTGCTTCCACCGTCTTGTCTGCCGGCAGCTTCAGCACCGGCTTCGTCGTATCCTTCACCGTAATCTTCTGCACGCTTGTTGTACTATTGCCGTTTGGATCCGTTGTGATCCAGGTGACTTCCGTCGTGCCCAGCTCATAATCCGCCGGAGCATTGCTGGTCACGGTCACCCCGAAAATATCCGTAGCTGTAGCTATACCGGTATCTACCGGAGTTCTCAGCGCGGTTGCTTCCACCGTCTTATCTTCCGGCAGCTTCAGCACCGGCTTCGTCGTGTCCACCACAGTAATCTTCTGCACGCCTGTGCTTACATTGCCGTTCGCATCCTTTGCCGTCCATATAATCTCCGTTGTACCCAGCGCATAATCCTCAGGTGCGTTGCTGGTAACGGTCACATCATAGATATCTGTGGCTGTAGCTTCCCCAATCTGTACCGGCGTCTTCACTGCCGTTGCTTCTAACGTAATATCTGCCGGAAGCTTGAGCACGGGCTTGACCGTATCCGTTATGGTCACCGTTACAATGCCGATCATGGCATTCCCGCTGTGATCCTTGGCTGTCCAGGTTACCTTTGTTATTCCAAGAGGGAACTCCGCAGTTATACTATCCTCTGATGTAATTGGACCTTGTTCACCAAAACCGGGAGCATCCGTGGTTAGCGTAACCGGGAACAGCTCGACCACCTCTGGCACTTCCAGCTCTACCGGGGTTGCCAGCGCGGTTGCTTCCTTGGTCAGATGCAGAGATCCTTTGAACTTCAGCACCGGTTGAGTCGTATCCTCAACGGTAATTCGCTGTAATACTATAATTTCGTTGCCATTTACGTCCTTGGCCTTCCAGTTGACTGTCGTCGTTCCCAGCGGATAGTCGTCAGGAGCATCCGATGTAACCGTCACAGGGAAGATATCCTCCGCCGCAGCTTGCCCTATTTCAATAGGGGTCCGAACTGCGGTTGCCTCAACAGTCTGATCCTTAGGAACAATAAGCGTCGGCTTCGTGGTATCCACTACCGTAATCTTTTGAACAAAGGCAGTCACGTTGCCGCTCTCATCTGTTGCCGTCCAGGTAACCTCCGTAGTACCTAGCGGATAAGTTGCCGGAGCATTGCTCTCAACCGTAACTTTGAAAATATCTGTTGCGGTTGCTTGTCCAATCTCCACTAGTGTCTCAACCGCTGTAGCTTCTACGCTCATGTCTTCCGGTACGTTCAGCTGCGGCCTGGTCGTATCTACGACCTTAATCTTCTGTACCTTGGTAGATACATTGCCGTTCGCATCGGTAGCAGTCCAGGTGATCTCAGTTATGCCCAGCGGATAAGCATCCGGGGCGTTGTTTACAAGCGTAACTTTGAAAATATCTGTTGCGGTTGCTTGCCCGATCCCCACAGGTGTCTTCACCGCTGTAGCTTCTACGATCCTATCTTCCGGCACGTTCAGCTGCGGGCGGGTCGTATCCACAACCGTAATGGTCTGCACCTTAGCAGATACATTGCCGTTCGCATCGGTAGCAGTCCAGATGACCTTCGTTTCACCGAGCGGATAGGCATCCGGGGCGTTGTTGGTAAGCGTAACTGGATAAATATCCGTTGCTGACGCCAGTCCGATCTCCACAGGCGTCTGCACTGCGGTGGCTTCCACCGTCAGATCTTCCGGCATAGTGAGCACTGGTTTCGTGGTATCTACCACTGTGATGATCTGTACCCCAGTGGAGATATTGCCATTCTCATCTATGGCCGTCCAGTTCACTTTTGTGATACCTAACGGATAAGCCTCCGGGGCATCGCTCTTGACCGTAACCTCGAATAAATCTGTGGCTGTTGCCGTCCCAATTTCGACCGGTGTGTGTAGCGCTGCAGCTTCTACGGTTACATCCTCCGGAATACTAAGCACCGGCTTTGTGGTATCCACTACTGTAACCTTTTGCTTGCGGTTGGACACATTGCCATTCTTGTCCTTGGCCGTCCAGGTCACCTCTTTCACTCCCAGAGGGAATGAAGCCGGAGCATCGCTGGTCACTGAGGCGACTCCGAAAATATCTGTGGCTGCCGGCACCCCGAGCTGAACCGGAGTTGTACGTCCGGTGGCTTCAATTGTAATATCCGGCGTTGCAGCTATTACCGGTGCGGTATTGTCCACAACGGTAATACTTTGCGTCCCGGTACTGAAGTTCCCGTTCGCATCGGTCGCCTTCCAGGTCACAATTGTTTTGCCTAGCGGATAACTGGAAGGACCATTACTGACAACCGTTACCGGGAACAGATCCGTTGCCGTAGCCTTGCCAATATTGACAGGGGTACTAACTGCTGTAGCCTCGATGCTGATATCCTCAGGGACTGTCAGCACTGGCAGTGTTGTATCGGCTACCGTCACTTTTTGCTTGCCTGTAGTTACTAAACCGTTGGCATCCTTAGCGGTCCAGATGACTTCAGTCGTTCCCACTGAATAGACCTCGGGAGCATTGCTGGTTACTGTAACCGGAAAAATATCCGTAGCTGTTGCCTCTCCAATCACTACCGGAGTTTTAACTGCTGTAGCCTCGACTCCTACATCTGCAGGGATCTGGAGTTCAGGAGCGGTCGTATCCACTACCGTCACATCCTGTGTCCCAATCGCCACATTACCGCTTGGATCACTAGCCATCCAAGTCACTCTGGTTGTGCCGACAGGGAAATCATCCGGCGCATCGTTAATGACAGTGGTCTTGAATAGATCGAAGACAACGGGCTGGCCCAGATCAACTATGGATCTGACCGCTGTCGCCTCTACTGTAATATTCTCTGGTACAGTAAGGACTGGCTTGGTAGTATCCACGATCTTGATCTCTTGCGTACCTATAGTTGCATTGCCATGTTCATCCGTTATGGTCCAGGTCACCTTGGTCGTGCCAAGCGGGAAATCTGCCGGAGCATCCTTCGCGATTGTCACCGGGAATATTTCTGTTACCACCGGCTGGCCGATGTCCACCTTCGTTCTTTCTCCGGTCGCTTCTGCCGTTTTATTGCCTGGCAGCGTGACAAGCGGCTTCGTTGTATCTACAATTTTTACCGTCTGTGTTAGCTTGGTGCTGTTGCCGTTCTCATCGGTAGCTGTCCAGGTAACTACCGTGGTCCCAAAGATAAAGCTGTCTGGTGCATTGTTCGTAACCGTAACCTTGAAAATATCTGTAGCCGTCGCCTGCCCCAGCTCTACCGGTGTCTTAATGGCAGCGGCTTCTGCTGTAATATCCCCGGGCACTGTCAGGTGTGGCGCTGTCTTGTCTGTAACCGTGATCTTCTGCACCTGTTCCGAGACATTTCCATGCTCGTCTCTGGCTGTCCAGGTTACCAGGGTTGTGCCTACCGGATAGTCAGCCGGAGCATCATTCGTTAAAAGCACATCGAACAGATCAGTGGCTTCGACTTGTCCGGTAGCTACCTTCGTCCGTTTGGCTGCTGCTTCCACTGTAATATCCTTCGGAATCGTCAGCTCAGGCTTGGTTGTATCGGTAATCACGATAGTCTGATCTGCTGTAGAGGTATTGCCATTCTCATCTTTCGCCACCCAGCTGACCTTAGTGGTTCCTACCGGATAGTCTTCAGGCGCATTATTCGTAATACTTACCTTGAAAATATCCGTAGCGGTTGCTGTGCCAACAGCTACCGCTGTTCTTCGGCCCACAGCTTCTTTCGTAATGCCGGCAGGCACAGTCAGCACCGGCTTGATCCGATCGACTACTGTTACCTTCTGTGTAGCTGTGATCACGTTGCTGTTCGCATCTGTCGCGGTCCATGTGACCGTAGTTGGACCTATAGGGAATTCCTTCGGCGCATCATTCACCACAATGACCGGAAAGATATCAACGGCCGAGGCTCCACCAACAACAAACGGTGTTTGTACAGCCGTAGCTTCCACTACGATATCTCCCTGCACAGTGAGCACAGGTTTCGTTGTATCCTTTACGGTGATCTTCTGTACCTGTGAAGAAGTATTCCCTACCGGGTCCACAGCCGTCCACTTTACAGTTGTCGTTCCGATTGGATAATCGGTCGGGGCATCGTTCGTCAGGAGAACATCGGAGACCGAAATATCCTGCACGGAAGCTTGGCCAATATCGACAGGAGTACGTACTGCCTTGGCCTCAATAGTAATATCTGCCGGAACGGTGATTACCGGAATGGTTTTATCTATTTTCACTTCCGTTGTCTGCACAGGTGTACTGTTACCTGCCTGATCCACTGCCCAGAATGTAAGAGGTGTAATTCCTTCCGTCTGAACGGCGAACGAAGCGGTTGTTCCTGATACAGTCTTCTCTTCCCCGTCTGCTCCCAGTGTATAATGGATCTCCTTAACACCCGAGTTGGCATCTGAAGCGGTGAGCGAGACTGTGACATCCGTACTGTTCCAGCCCTTATCATTCGCTTTCGGGCTTAGAATGCTGGCAATGAGCGGGCCGCTCTTGTCAATTTTCACGGTCACTGTCCGGGCGGCTTCCGCATTCCCGGTCTTATCCACAGCCCAGTAACTGACTGCAGTTGTTCCTTCCTCGTCGATCTCAAGCCCGGCACTTGTACCCGCAGTTTTCACGGCATCATTCTCACCCAGCTTATAATAGATAGAGTCCACACCGGAATATTGATCCTCTGCGGCAAAATGCAGCGTTGCCTTCCCGTGATTCCAGCTGCCGGCTTCGGCACCCGTCACGGTTATCGCTGTAACCGGAGCGCTTTTGTCAATGTTAATGGGCCCAAAGGTCGCGATGGAATAATGGTTCTTATCCTCATCACTGGTTGCGACACTGTCAACAGCCTTCCCCGTTGCCGTCATGCCGACTCCCTCAGCTGTGAAGCTCTGATCGGAGGTCAGTGATTTGATGCCGGATAAGGTATCTTCCGCCGTGTAATGAACCGTCACCGAATGACTGGTCCAGGTTCCGGCAATGTACGGAGTTCCACCATCAACCTTCGCTGTGGCCTTAATCGTAGGCGGAGTGGTGTCGATCAGGTTGGAGCCTACGGAACCGATCTCCACCTTGAAGGTAACCGGCTGCAGACCCGGGACTGTAGCTTTCACCTCCAGTGTCTTAATGACACCGGTACTCTTAGAATAGACCTGGTAGCCTTCTCCTGCATAACCTGTGTAGTTGTTAGCAGCAGTGGCATATCCGTTTGCATCCGAGAAAACCGTGATCCCAGTGCTGTTAAGCCCGCGCATTACCGCGGTGATCGTGCTGTCCTCCGAAACGGTAAATGTAACCGGAACACCTGCCAGCGGATTGCCCGCCAGATCCTTGACAGCCACGACCTGCGGAAGCATAAATCCGCGTCCCCCTGGAATAACACCCGAGGCCTGTGACAGCTTGATCTGCTGCAGCAGCGGTGACACCGGGGCCATCGTTCCCTGTACATCGCTGGCCGCAAGCAGACTCAGCTGATACGCACCGTGATGCAATATGACTCCAAGAGTAGGGTCTAGCCCATACACCGAATCATATACGGAATTGTAGACCGATTCTTTGACTGTTAATCTATTCTGAATCGGCTCTACGGTAGGCGGAGCATCATACACTGCCGCAAAAGCTTTGCCCGCGCTCTGATCCGAAGAGCCGTCCGGGAACATTTTCGCTGAGCCGAATACGGCGCCGGGCGCCAGCATCAGAATCAGGAGTGAGAGACACAGCCATTTACTGATAATGCCTAACCGTCCTTGCTGCACATGCTTCATTTTCCTCTTTGAATGTTTCATCATGCATCCCCTAACTTTTTATTTGATAAGCGTATTAATCATGGCGAAGCTTGGCCCCTCCTTTACTAATCAAAGGGAACTGCGGGCAGGATTTCACAACTGTTTATTGCGGTTCACATAAACTTCTATTTTCGTTTCGATCCATGCTTCAAGGTCTCCGATGACAAGGCCCAGCTCCTCTTTGGCGGCCTCCCCCAAGATGACAATCGCCTTCTCTTTTGCCAGAAGGAAAGATTTCTCCATCGCGGCAGCATCAAAAGCACCTTGCTGCTTCAGCGTCTCAACGAACGTTTGATTCACAGCAATTACAGCGGATTCAACGGCATCCGCCGCCCGCTCCAGCAGACCGTTTACAGCCTCGCTCCCGATTTTTTGCTCCAGCCGGACCATTTCACGCTTGATATAAGCAATTATTGCTTTTGCCATCAGGCCAAACAGCGGAACAATCAGCACAGTAAGCATGGAATTGATAATCTCCGGTGTAAAATAATCCTTCATCGCCAGCGCCTCCAAAAATGTAATTTCGACAAACAAGCCTCCCTTTTTCTCAAAATACATGGTATTGGAGAGATTATTTTTACAACTTTAGACAGAAAAATAGTAATCATGTAAATTTATGTTTTTGTCAGTTGTGGAATCTATGGAATATTTTACTTGTTATATAAGAGGATCAGCGAATGGTGAAAACCGGCCTGGGGGAACAGGTTCTGCTGAACCCGTCTATAAAGTGTATAACTGAACATGGGGAGGTAAATTCATGATTACCTGTGATGACGAGCTAGTTGAAACCTGCAGAAAATTGTTAAAACGCTCAGCATGGAGAATCCAATATAAGACTCGCATTCAACTGATACGGGAAAGTAATCCGCTCTATGAGAATCAGCTTTATGACAACAGCTTTGAGAGTCTGGTAATTTCAGAGTTATTCGTCGACGAGCTGTTGGAAATGATCCCCTGGGAAAAATGCAGGTACATTATCAAAAAAACGGTAATAGACGGGATGGCAGAGCAAGAGGTTGCAGGCGAATTACATATGACTCAACAGGGGGTTAGCAAATGGAAGCGCAAGGGACTGGAAATTTTGAAGGAAAATCTCATCCATTCGTCGAGACAGTAAAAAAAGCGAAGAGCGGAGATAAAGCATCCATGGAGGATATTCTTAGCCTGTTCTCGGTAGACATCGAATATTTATCCAAATTCATCATGCTGCCACGGGAAGAAGCCATCCAAACCTTGAAAATCGAACTTATAAATATTGTTTATCAGGATTTGTAAATCTAGAAAGAACAATGCTCAAATCCTACATAATTTCTGTCTTATCCAATCCATGTGACCGTTTCAGCAGGAAAGATAACGATAATGGATTGCGCGAAACCTATTGATTCTTATCTGCTCAGAGTAAAGAGGGCATCCATACGGAGTTTACCGATTGGATGCCCTCTTTTATATGCAATGTTTAAACAGAAACAGCCGGAACTGTATATTATACCAGAGAAAATCCAACTATTTCCGGCCGCCGGTGCAGCTAATCCGATTCGCAGGAGTTTCTATAGAGAGGTTCAACATTAATCATACAAAACTTCAATCATCTGCCTTGTCTTCGCCAGCTGTTCCACAGTTAAATCATGCTGGGCAGAGGCATATACGCTAAAGACAATATCGAGTACAAATAATTGGGCAAATCTCGAGCTTGTTGCTGCACTGCGAAGCTTGGCTTCCGGTGCACGTGATGTAAATAGAGAAACATCCGCGAGCTGGGCAAGCTTGTTATTTCCGGGACGGGTAAGGCTAATCGTTTTGATCCCCTGCTCCTTGGCCCGTTTTGTTAATTGAATGACCTCTCTCGTCTCACCGCTATACGAAATTCCCCAGAAGACGGCGTTTTCTGATTTCGTAGCCATGGCTGCGGCCAATAAATGACGGTCTGAAATAGCATATACATTTTTGCCGAGCCGAAGCCATTTCTGTGCTGCATCCTCTGCAATGATAAAAGAGGCGCCTATCCCATAAACATAAATAACCTCTGCCTGCTGTAACAGGCTCACGGCCTGCCCGATCGATTGCGCATCCAGTTGACTGGCCGTGTTCTGAAAGGTCAATATGGTATTGGACAACATTTTATCAATGATAGAATGCACTGTTTCATTGGATTCAACATCAAAGTAGCCCACATAATTCGTGTTCTCTACTTCAGCGGATAAACGGATCTTCAGAGCGGGGAAGCCCTCGATGCCCAGTGACCGGCAAAAACGGACAACCGCCGCACTGCTTGCCTCCGCTTTGAATGCTAGCTCATGTATGGTCATATGCATCACTTCTTTAGCATTGGCAAGAATGAACTCCGCTACTTTTTTTTCTGATTCCGGAAGTTCATTCAATACCAGTTCAATTTGGGAAATCATACTTCCTGCTGCCAAGTTCTAAGCTCCTCTCCTCAGTCTATTCTCCTTATTGTAACAAAATAGAGGGGAGTAATCATTAAGTAGCAGCTGTGAAGCTAAAGCGCCTTCCGCCTTGTCTGACGTAGTCCAAAAGAGGAAGGTCCTCTTCTATCACATGACCAATCACATTAACAGCTTCATGTGCTGGCAGATCTCTTAATGTGATCTGCAGCTCATGTTCATAGCGGCCGTACAAATAATTATCGACGGTAACCGTTCCTCTAGGCCGCTTGTACGTATGCATAGGCGCAATACTTCGGGTCATTACAAAACGTTCCTGATCTGTCCGGGCAGTTTCTGAGCGAACTACATCACGGGCAGCGTCCAGGCGGTTCAGGTGGACCTTATCCCATAGGGCATAAGGCAATTCTTGGATTACCCGCAAAGAAATAATCCCTTCTTCATACTGCTGAAATTGAACCTGAGACCCTTCTGATAGGGTTAAATCGCCAACGAAAATTTTGTCCACCGCACAATCTTTCTCTAATTCCAGATAAGCTAGAAAAGAAGATTGATTCCTGTGCTTCTCTAAGGTAGGCAAGCTTTGAAATAACGGTTTTCTCTTCAGCCCGTCTCCCGGAATAAAGGCCATCGTCGTAATACCTTCCGCTTGCAGCCATCTGTTCTTCGCTATAAATGCTTCTTTATCCAGACCTGTCTCCGGGCGGGGATAATAATTATGCCAGGCTTCAATATTGTCTAGACAAATGTGATGCTCTTGTAAGGCAGCCAGGAATTCCGGGGTTAAGGTACTGGCATTTAAGGCGATTTTCATTTTGTGTGAGTAGGCTGCAATTTCAACGGCGCTAAAACCAAAATCCATCCGCAAACCTGTAACACCAGCTTCCATTAGAAAGGGAAATGAAAATTTCTCCAATGCTTTTCCGGAAATATCCGCCATCAGGTCCATTCCTAACCGCCGGGCAGCGTTTGCGATCTCCAGCAATTTCTCCTTCAATTGTCCGATATCATCTTCCGGCATATGAAGAGAGGTGAATATCTCCGTACAGCCTGCAGCCTTCATTTCTTCCATATACCTAACGTTGTCTTCTAACGAGCGGTCCGCCACAAAAATCGAAATTCCGAGCAATGGAATCACCTCAATATTTCAGGGTCGCTTAATCCTGTTCTGCCATAGCCTCTTTGGGTGTACCGAAGAGATAAGTGGCGATGAATCCGCCAGCGTAAGCTGCAATTAAGCCTAATACGTATTTCAGCCATAATCCACCCGCAATCAAGGGAATTAACGCAACTCCGGAAGGACCAATGGCAATCGCTCCAACGTTGCCGAATAAACCAATGACCGCACCACCAATCCCACCGCCAATACAAGCTGTAATGAACGGCCGGCCCAGCGGTAAGGTAACCCCGTAAATTAAGGGCTCGCCGATTCCTAGAATACCTACCGGAAGCGCACCTTTAATCATGTTCGTTAATGATTTATTCTTCTTGCAGCGAATCCATAAGGCAATTGAAGCCCCGACCTGACCCGCACCAGCCATAGCCAGCATCGGAAGCAACAGTGTCATCCCTGAATCATTGATCATCTCAATGTGAATCGGCGTCAATACCTGATGCAGTCCTAACATAACAAGCGGAAGGAACGCTGCTCCTAGAACAAATCCCGAGAATGCACCGCCAACTTCTAACGTCCAGTTAATCGCTCCGATTAAATTACTGGAAATAAATCCGGCGAATGGCATAATGAAAAATATAGTAATCAGCCCCACGACCAGCAAGGCGATTGTTGGTGTAACGATAATATCAACCGCATCAGGAATCACTTTTCGCAAATATTTCTCGACGATTGATAAAATCCATACGGCGATGAGGACGCCGATAACTCCTCCTTGTCCTGCCGTTAAAGGCGCACCCGTAAATATATTAAAGATGGGCAGGTCCGCTGTAACCCCTGTTAAGAGCGTTACCCCGCCGATCACTCCCCCGAGAGCAGGAGTAGCTCCAAATTCTTTAGCGGCATTAATACCGACATAAATCACCAGGTAACTGAAAATTGCGTTTTTAATCACATTTAAAATTGTTACATACTGCTGCCAGGTTGCAGTGTCTAAGTTGCCTGCTGTAATATTGTTAGCTAGAATCGAGCCAATTCCTGCAATTAATCCGGCTCCAACGAACGCAGGGATAAGCGGTATGAAAATATTTCCGATCTTCCGTAAAAAGTTTTTGAACGGAGTATCATTCTTCTTTTTAAGCTGCGCTTTCATATGTGCGCCTTTAGCCTGTAATTGTTCAGCCGAAGTTGAAGGATCGCCCTCAGGCCCGCTGTTTTCCAACACTTTACCGAATTCTTCAGCTACCTTGGTCACAACTCCTGGCCCGAGAATGACTTGATACGTTTCATCATCCACCACACCCAGAACCCCGTCGATTTGCTTCAAATCCGCTTCGGCGATCCGGCTGCGGTCCACAACCGTTACTCGAAGACGGGTCATGCAATGGGTATAAGAGGATACATTCGCACGGCCACCGATAGCCCCTAGTATTTTGACCGCTAAATCATGATATTTACTCATGCTTGTGCCCCTTTCTTCTTACCTTATTATTGAATCGCCTGACGGACGAAGCCTTGTGATTCTTCCAGCCGTTGCACAGCTTCTTCTTTAGTTAGCCCCGCAAGAATCATCACAATGGCAATTTTCGGTTTATGATCTGCCTGCTGCAGAACACTCTCCGCCGTTTCAGCGTCGCAATCTGTCGCATCCATAACAATCCGTTTGGCACGTTCTACAAGCTTTTCATTGGTTAACTGTACATCCACCATTAAATTTCCATACACTTTTCCCGTACCGATCATCGAAGCTGTTGACAGCATGTTGCAGATTAACTTTTGCGAACTGCCGGCTTTCAAACGTGTTGACCCGGTTAACACTTCCGGCCCATTTACGACTTCAATTGCAATCCCGGCAATTTTACCAATTGCTGAATCCTTGTTGCAGCTCACAGCTACAGTGGGTGTTCCTATAGAATTGGCATATTCTAATCCGCCGATAACATAGGGTGTGCGTCCGCTGGCAGCAATTCCAACGACTACATCTTTGGCGGACAGCTTGATATCCTGTAGATCCTGCACCCCTAATTGTTCGTTATCCTCTGCACCTTCGACCGCCTTGATGAACGCCCTCTCTCCTCCGGCAATTAACCCGATGACCTCCTCTGGTGTTGTTCCAAAGGTTGGCGGACATTCAACAGCATCCAGTAAGCCGATACGCCCGCTTGTTCCAGCCCCCATGTAAATTAAGCGTCCGCCTTGTTTGATCGCCATTGTAATCACCTCTACTGCTTTGGCAATTTGCGGAATTTCCTGTTTAACCGCCTTTGCGACCTTGTGATCTTCTTCATTCATCACTTCCAGAAGTTCAAGAGGAGTTAATTCATCCAGGTTCATTGTTTTCTTATTGCGGGTCTCTGTTGTCAAATGCTCTAACATGATTTCCTCATCATCCTTTTCTGTTTATGAAATCGCTCTCTAAGTGAAGAATAACATCACTGAAATAATATTTCAATATAAATTTTATTTAGTTAAAATTAAATATCACCGGGAGGTTAAAGGGTAAGATTAACGTGTGCACTTGAGCGGACGCTGCGCGAACGGACTGTTTAAGCGGAAAGCGAATCTTCAATCTTTTAAAAGCACAAAAAAAGAAACCGCTCCTGTGTAAAATGGAAGTACAACCTAACCATTTCAAATCAAAGGAGAAGTTTCTTACTTTTGTACATTCAACAAACCATGGACCAACCCAATTACAACCCACCCAACCGGTACATAAAAGTCTTACTTTCCTTCTTACTGCCTGTAAACTTGAACCGCAATTCTGATTTATCATCATTACTCCCTGCGAACTCAATCCCATCGTATTTAAATCCCGTCATATCCAACGGATCAATTCCGAATTCCTTGTAGAGGAGGATTGCCCGGTTAGCTCCGGTATCAATTAACGTCAGGAAGCCTTCTTGTGAGGAGCGGGCAACCAGATAATTCTCACCTATGGCTTCAATGGCGTAGGTTTGATCCGGCGTACCTGCCAGCTTCGATACGTTCCAGGCTTGCAGGACGGAAGCATCCGGCGCAATCAGCCGGACCGTGTGGCCATCGTTCATAACGGCGTTACCGCCATATGACTTCAGCTCCAGAGGGGAGAACTGCCAGTAATGGGCAGTGGATTGGCGCAGGATGGCCCCATTTTTGACAAAAAGGTTGAATACCGTAAGGTTGACCGAAGGTTCACCGCTCGAATTCTGAATCGTCACCAAATCCGCATCTTTTGAAATCTTCACCGATGTCAGCCGTGTACCCGCAATATAATAAGGTTCAAGCTTGGCTGCAGAGGCGCCCATAGAGTGAACCACTCCTGCTGCATCCCGCTTATATAAAGTGCCGTTCACCCCGTTTAAGAAATACGCGTCTTTACTGGTCTGGCCGTCACCGACAAATTCAGGATAACTGATGAGCGCCTCCCGGCTGTCCTCATTCCATTTCAGCGAGCCGCCAATGGCATCATTCACGAACCGCAGTGGGATGTAGAGCTGCTTATTCACCTGCTGGAAGGCTGCGGAATAAGTGATTTGCTTCCCGTTCACCATTGCAATGCGGCTCCCGATCTTCATGCTGCCCTTCGTGAATAGATTCCCGATGGTGATCAATTTCGAATGTTCATCGTAACTGACCGTTGCCCCCCTGACATATAGCATGTCCAGCGAGAGCATCACCGTTCCATTCATTAGGGTGGCTCCTCCTGCTGAAGAGGTGATCTGCGAGTTGTTCAAATAGATACGGATAGCCGGTAAGTTCGCGGTCTGTGCTGTACTAGTAGCTGCTGCTTCCATAGCGGGGGGATGAACAACGCCCGTTACAAGAACACTAAGACCAATGATCTGCAGAATTTTCTTAAAAGTAATCATAAAGAGCCCCTTCTTTCTCAGAAAATACCATATCTCAAATCATAGCACAAACCAGACGGAACACCAGAAATTTAATGGCAGACTGAGAAATGCCAAGAAAGCGGGCAGTAAGTATCAGTAAACTATCTTATTTCTTGACGGACACCCGAGGCGCTTGCCTTACGAATCGAATCCATCAGACGATGCAACCGGACCGCCTGGGTGAAATCAGGCAATTCCACCTCTTCCCCGTCAAGCCGCTGCGCCAATCGGGCGTAGAGATGAGCTACATTGTATCCGGGACCGGGGAGCAGCTGATGTACCTGTGATGCATACACATCCGGCGTTTCCAGCATCTCTGTCTCACCGGAAGGACGGGCGAGCTGCAGCGTCAGCCGGTCCATCTGAAACATCAGCTGATCCCGCGGAGTGATGACCAGTTCACCATCGGTTCCGATGATCCTCAGCGTAAATCCGGGGGCACCACCATTGACGAACTGTGCCGAAACAAGTGCATTCTGTGCCAGTTTCCCGCTAACGAGCACGTGATCCGGTGCATTTGCGGTCACTGATTCACCAGTCTCCAGTACGTGAACTTCAGGGTATTGCGTATCCAGCTTACCAGACACCTCAACGAACGGCGATACCATATATTCAATTGCATCAAGCACATGTGCAGCACCAATCGTCAGCTGGTCTGCCCCGTTAGCTTCATCCAGCAGATAGACATGTGCCTGGTCCACTGTTCCGTTCGAGGTCGGAAATACAGGCAGACTAACCATTATATTCACAGCTAATACACGGCCAATAGCACCTTCAGCGACCAAGTCCCTGATGTAGCGGACAGTTGGATTGCCCCGTGCCTGAAGACCCACTACATGCTTCACTCCCCGTTCTTCCGCAAGTTCAAGTAGCACCTCCGCTTCCGCAGTAGTCCGGGCAAGCGGCCATTCACTGTACACATGTTTACCGGCATCCAGGGCTTCCCGGATCAGCCGGTCATGTTCGGGTACTTTTACAGTTACCACTACTACGTCAATTCCGTCCTGCTTGGCCATCTCCGATGTACTACTATAGGAAGAGCCAATGCCGTGGAGCTCAGCCGCCGCCTGTGCACTCTCTAATCGTGTGCCGACTACGGCCTTCACCTCATATGCCTCAAGCGCTGCGAGCGCAGGAATATGAGCCACTCCACCCCATCCGCCTGCTCCGACGATTCCTGTTCCCCATGAATTTCTTGTCCCCATAGCCATATATTATTACCTCCACATTTAGCGTTGTACTGACACGATTGAATATAACCTTTATAATCAAAACAAAAAAGTACGCACTTTTTCGTAATATAGTTACCAATCGGGTACGTTGAAGGAGATCGATGATTATGACACATAAAAAGTACCACAACCCTACGGAAGCCACCCTGGAGCGGATCGGCGGCAAGTGGAAAACAGCGATTCTCTGCCTGCTGGCCGAGCAAGGAGCAATGCGCAACGGGGAAATCCTGCGCACGCTGTCACCGGTCACCCAAAAAATGCTCACCCAGCAGCTTAAAGAGCTTGAAGCAGACGGGCTTATTCTCCGGACCGTATTCCCTGAAGTGCCTCCAAAAGTGGTATATGAGCTGACGGACAGCGGAAGGTCAATCAGGATGGTTCTTGATCCGCTGTGTGAATGGGGCAAACGGTTTGTTAATACAGTAAACCGGGACACCCGCACGGGAATTGAATAAATCAAAAAAAGCTCCTATCATCTAAAATGAAAGAAGCTCCTTCACCGGCGGATTACGCATCCTCCAGTACAGATCACTTTATGTATGTCAAGCCTTAAATAAAATAACAATTTCGGTAATCAGGATCAGCCCGGCAGCAGACACGCCAAGTGAATTAATGATTGTCAGTGCGTCCGGGTAATTCTCTTTCCGAAACTGTGAACAGAGCGAAACCGTCCATAATACGCTGAAAAAAAGTCCGGCCGACCCGCAGCCCTGCTCGTTCAGAACCTGTCTTCTGCGCTGAAAGAACCGGCCCAGCCCGGCAAAAGTGAACACCATATAAATGATAAGCTCAGCCGATGAAATGGCAAGGACCTCGCCTGCAGAAAAAAGATGCATTAATGCGTACTGAATGCTAAAACCCATAATTACTAGCATGTTAAAGGAAACCTTGTGTAACCTCAAGTCTTCTTCCTCCCTTTGCGTAATAATGTATACAGCATTTAGATAACGCTTACATTATAATTGTAAACGTTTTCCTTTTCTGTGATTAATGACGCTTCCGGCCTATAGGATACTATGCATTATGGGTCTTATCAGCCAAAAATACATACAAAAAAACCGGACTGCATCGGTAGCAGCCCGGTTTCTCTACAGATTCATAAATAGATCATGATTATTTATTCATCACCGCAGTTCGGTTAGAGGTCTTGTATGTCTGCACAAAAGCCTCATATTGCACCGCCCGTTCCACAACTTGGTACCAGGCTTCACCACCGCTGCCTTTTTACCATACATTAACAATAGGTTCGTTATGCTCAAGCCGCTCTCTGCTTTCGCTGATCCAATCCTTGAACCATTGATTATCTGATGAACTGAAGGATTCGTCACCGTCGAAATTCCGGTATGCCCCGATGTAAACAATCAGTTCTCTGAGCTTCAGGAACACAGGGATTTGCTTCAGCCAATACGGCTCCAAGGTGTTCTCCCGGCTGTACCCCTTCATAAAATGATCCATAAACCGGAGAGCCTGTTCCTCACGGTGGTCCCGGCCCTCTTCCCCGCCGTATACATAGACCAGATAATATAGCTGAATGGCGATATCCTCTACAAACCAACTGTACTGCGCCTCATCGAAATCGAATAACGTGATCTTGCCTTGATCACTCACATGGAAATTCCCGAACCCCATATCCCCATGGATAAGTCCGTAAGCCTCTCTATCCTTCGGAAATTTATGGATGGTCTCTGTGATGCTGTAATAAGTCTCTCGTACGTGATGGTGCGAGGGGGGCAGAATATCGATATTTTGCAGATAATAATTGAGATTCCAGTCATGCCGCCGCACAGAGGCATCCGGATTGTCATACCGCTTGGCAAGCACATGCATCTTCCCTGTAATCCGGCCCAGCTCCTCATAGGTGGCGTTATCGTTCAGGCATTCGGGATAGCCGATCCTGTTGCCATGGGCTTTGTCAAAGCAGGCGGCAATAAAACACATCTCCGGCGTTTCTATAACTTCAGTCCAATTACCATCCTCAGAAAGAATCGGACCCGACGCTGAGATTCCGTTCCCGGTTAGATAGATAATCCAGTCCAGCTCTGCTCTAACCTGCTCTGCAGTCCGGTGCATTCCTGGAGTAATTCTTAGAATATACAATTCACCGCTCCGCTGGTATTCGTACACGAAGTTCTGAAACCCGCCTATGTAAGTTAACTCATCAGGGTTGATTTCATAGCGGCTTGCGGCAATACGCATAATATCTTTCTGTTCAAATATGTCCCTAATAGCATTTTCCATTTGTGTATCCCTCCGGTGACTTAGTTCGACTGCAATAGCGACTATAAAACTAGTAAAAAGCATCATCACACTGACGGGTGCCCAAATTCTACTCTCCCGGACACTACGTGTAATGATATTCAAGATGGATGAGTGTCTTATGAATTATCATAGACAATGTGGATGCAAAAAACCATAATGATTGTATATAAATGGTTTTTTATGAACAGGAGAGCAATTATGAAATTATCAGAAGCGTTTAAGACGGAGCGGCTGCACTTCCGCTTGCTGAATGTAGAGGATATTGATGTAGTGTATAGACAATTCTCAGACCCGGAGATGTGCAAACATTTCAGCGAACCGCCCTGTAGCTATGAAGAAGCCATAGAAATCATTGAACATTACGCCAGTCCAGAGGGAAAAGGCCATCACCGTTACGGCATGTTCGATATTGAAACGGATGCATTTATCGGGACCTGCGGCTATCATTACTGGGATCGTGAGCTGAAACAAGTCGAGATCGGCTATGATATCTGGAAAGATTACTGGAGACAGGGATATATGTCGGAAGCCTTACCTGTACTCATTAAGCTCTGCTTCGAGCATCTTAACGTAGATTGTATTTATATCTTGACCCATCCACACAATGCTGCATCAATAGCCAGTGTGCGCAAGTTTGGATTTGAAGTGTGTGAACCCTGCAGAAGCGTTGATGAGGAACCCCAGGTGTGCATGAAGTTGATGCGGGGGTAAGTGGGCTTATTAATGAGGAGCAGAAAACGGCTACTTCATCTAATTCTTTATACTGGACTCATAAAAAAACAAGGTACCTTTGTTTAGACAAAGATACCTTGTTAACTAAAGGTGGATTTATAGCCCCAGAATCTGTTTTTTCTTGGCTTCGAATTCTTCCGTAGTAATAATACCTGAATCCCTAAGCTCAGCGAGCTGTCTCAGATCATCGATCGATCCGGCCGGAGCAGGAGGAGCTTGGCGATTGCTTCTTCCGGATTTATAGCTTGCAATATATTCACGAATTTTTTCGGCGGTTTTCATTTTACCAGGCTGAATCAGCACAACGTTCGCGCTTGCCCCTTTAAGATTATCCTTTTTGGATGTTTGCAGGCCCGGTGTAATGACTTGTAAATAAGGTACTTTTAGAAAAGGTTTAACTATACTGATTGTTACTACCGAATCCAGAGGAATTGTTTGAGTTTGTCCTCCTAATTTCTGTACATTACTTGGCTTAATTACTAGGTAATCCTCATAGAGTTCGAGAGATGATGAACCCCCGCTGATCTGATGTATCATATTATCCACCTCATATTCAAGATGGGTCTATCTTAGCATATTTTTCTATATTATTGCTATATTTATCATTTACTCCAAATTTAAAATAAGCTAAACAACTTATTAATTATCGAAGATAAATCCGCCCCAGCACCGCCTCCACCTCAGCCAGATTCTCCAGAACCCCTTCCCGCTGCCTGCCCAGCTCCGCAATACTGATGTCGATGGCATGCACACGTTCCTGCAGTATGTCACGGGCGAAGCGGAGCACCCCCGCTGTCCCGCAGCCGGATTGCGCCTTATGTCGGAACAGACATTGAATCTCCTTCACCGCAAAGCCCCACTGCTTCAGCTGTGCGATGGCCTGGAAATCCCGGACTTCCTTCTCTCCAAAAGAATAACGGTTCCCCTTAAGCTCCGGTCCCAGCAAAGACAGCTCCATGTAGTAGCGCACGGTATCCGCCGTTGTCCCCATCTCTCTGACAAACGCTCCAATTTGCATCGTCCTCCGCCCCCCTTGCCATGGGGTTAACCCCATGTGATTAACTCGTATTATATCCCACTGCAAGGAGGAACAAGAATGATCTATCTCCTAATTGTATTGTACGCACTACTCATGGGTGCCGCCGCCATCATCAAACGCCGGAACCTTCAACTATCACTGACAGCAGCTAACCTTCTTGGTTCATTAGCGCTGCTCTGCACACCGTATCATCCGCTTTTTCTACCGTTTGGACTGATCCTGTTATTTTGCTGCGCACTTCGCAACGGATATGTGCTTCAGGGGCACATCCATCTGCTTCATGTGCTGGTCCGCTGTTTACTCTCGCTATACTTATATTTCAGTTACACCCTTTTTTAAAGCAACAAGCGCCGGTACCTGCGGATACTCCCGCTTCCCGGCGCTTGCTATGCTACACTCCTCTTACTCTTCCCGCTCTTTTCGCTTCCGTATTTGCTGTGACCAGAAATCCGGCTGCGCATAGCCGATGTACGAATCATCCAGTTCATCACCCTGCGGGGTGGCTAATTGAATGAGCATTACCTTTTTGAGGTCAGTGGGATGCAGATTCCCTGTTTTGATAGTCGCGACTTGAACGCCAGCATGTTTAGGGATACCTGTGACAACTACCTGATTACCTTTGGTATACACAGCTGTAATCTCCGTTTGAAAAGCAATGATATACAGATCCAGATCCGTTTTGTTCTGAAACAGCGGGAATTGAATGCCTACATTCTGCTGGAAATCGTATTGGCTGGATAAACCGATATCGTAGGTTGTAAATAACCGGTGGAGTGCGTATTGTATCCGCGTTGGCATGTAACTCCATCTTCCTCCACTATAGGTGCTATGCCAATGTTTTTCATACACAGGTCTCTGATAGAGAGGGTCATTCTTTATAATAAAGAAAGGAATTCTCTTGCCTTTTTTAATTACTCCGGAAATGGATATTATATCTTTAGGCAGATGTGCAGCAGCCTCTGTTTCCTCTGGCGAATTCATAATGGTAACGGGTTCGGGCGGCTCAAGCTCCTTCAGGCGAAATTTCAGCTGTTCCAGTTGTTTAGCGGTCTCTTCGGGATTACCAACCCCAGAATTTGGTATATCTTGAGCATTAGTAGTTATTGGGGATGTAGTACACGCGAGCGACAGGGATAAGATTATTGCTGAGCCTTTGCTTAATAATGGCATATGGACCACCTCATCCATAGCTTGTTCCCCACTCCATGAATTTATGTAGCTGAGCATAAGGTAACCTATTGAAATCTTGCACATAATACAATATTATCCAGATTTAATTAACCCAGATTCCATATTCAATTTTGTTTAAAGTTCTTACTAAGCTAAGAGGTCTCCATTCTGCCGATAATCCCTTACTTCCTCCGGAGCATTCAGACTTGGAACAAGAAGTTCAACAGATTGTACTAGATCTATTAACGGCTCTGACAGATAAGAAGGTTCCATATAGACTTCATTGTGCTCAATTTCAAGAGAGGATTCTGCCCAGCCTATACTATTCAGCATGTATGTGAATTTCATTCTTCATCTCCTGTAGCGATATCAAACAACGCCAATAACCCATCCAGACGATCAATCACAAGATCATACCTGCTCACTTCGCCAAATCCGTAACTTGCGTACACAAAAGGAATCCCGGCAATCCCCGCCGCCTTCATATCTCCCTCCGTATCGCCCACATAGACAGGACTGCTTAAGTGATTTCGCTCCATAACCAGCCTGATATTCTCGCCCTTGGATAGTCCGGTTCTGCCCGGATTCTCGTAATCTGTGAAATACTTCTGCAGCTGATGGTATTCATAAAAAGCCTCAATATAACCCGCCTGGCAGTTGCTCACGATGAACAGCATATATTTTGCAGATAATGCCTGAAGCACTTCTTCCAGCCCTTCATACAACCTTCCGCCTTGCTTGGCCAGACAAAGACACTCTACTTCACAGCATTCTCTGAGAATTCTTTGCCGGGTGTCCTCATCTATATTCGGGAACAGCTTCCGGCCAGCCTCATCTACCTGCAGACCCATGATTCCCTGTAAATCTTCCTTGGTTACTGCGCTTACGACACCTTGGTAATTGCTGAGCACACTATTCCATCCCACCACTACTGCATCCGAAGAATCCCATAACGTGCCATCCAGATCAAAAATAATGCTGTCCATTCCACTTCTCCTAACGTTCAGTTCGTAGTTGCTGCTGCGGCCGGGCCCATATCAGATGAATCATATTCAGCGAGTAGCTCTCTACCTTACTGATCTGCATCCCGGACTCCCGGACCAGTCCAATAATATCCCGGGTGTGATGGCATCCATAGACACGGTACAGCAGCGGATTCAGTGTCCGTTGCAGCGTTGACACCATGAAGTTAGAACTGATCCCATGCTCCAACAGCAGGATAGTCCCGTCCGGCTTACACCAGCGGTTAATCTTCTTCAGCATCTCCAGGGGATTCTGATAGCTGCAACAAGATAACGTAGAAACAATAGTATCGAAGGTTTGCCCGGGGAAGCTCATTTCTTCCATATCTGCACATACAAAACTGGCGTTCACGTGGTAATGTCCTGCTGCCTGCCGCGCCTTCTCAAGCATTGCGCTGCTGAAATCCGCTGCAGTAATCCTGACCTCCCTGGGATAGTAAGGGAAGTTAGCCCCCGCCCCCACTGCCAGCTCAAGCACATCCCCCTTGGCATGACTTATAAGATTCCGGCGCCAGCGTTGCTGTTTGGGATCTTCTCTTTTGCGGGCATAGTCTGTGGCCTGTTTATCAAAAATACGGATCAGCTTCTGCTTATCCATCTGCACCGGTCACTCCATTCATTAATAAAGTCGTTTCTCGTAGCTCTCCTGTATGCCTTGCCGGACTACTTCCACAGTAAACTCGGCAGAATTCACATGATCCGCTATAATCGCCGGAGCAGACGGAAGCGAGGCCTCTGCGGGCCAGGAGCCGCTGTCCCATAGCTGTGATCTTTTAAAAGCCTTGGCACAATGCATATAGCATTCCTCCACCTTCACTCCAATTCCCAAGGCAGGCCGTTTATCCCGGGCCTTCATCCTATCCAGAATATGCTCGTCTCTGATCACGAAAGCTTGACCGTTAATCCGCAGGGTCTCTTCAAGTCCCGGGATGATAAAGATTAGGCCAACATTGGGGTTAGCGAGGATATTTCGCAATGAATCAAATCTGCGGTTGCCCGGCCGCTCCGGTATCACCAAATGACCGTCATCCAGCACTACTACCGATCCAGGTGCATCCCCGCGTGGAGATACATCGCAAGAGCCGTGTTCATCTGCAGTAGACAGGAATAACAGCGGTGACATAGCGATAAAATTGCGGCAATTATGATCCAGATGATGGATCGATTTGCGCTTCACCACTTCACTGGGATAACCCAGGAGTTCTCTAAGCTCAGCTTCTGAAGTCAGAATTTCTGTAAAAGGATTATTCATCTAGCGTCCTCGATTCTGGTTTGGCTTCTAAGATATATTTTACAATCATATACCCGAAACGTTCCTCAGCGCCAGATCTCCATCCGTTCATCGAGGGTTGAAGTATGCAGCTCTAACTGGATTCCATCCGGGTCCAAGAAATTAACGGACCAGCCTACTCCACGCTGTATCGGGCCTCTTACAATTGATACATTGTTGTGATGCAGGATGCCCATAGCTTCCTTGAAATCGTTCTCTGCGATATAAAAAGCCACATGGTCCATACCGGCGAATCCGTCAGTGTGTTCCTCAGCATCCGCCCGTTCAACCAGGCAGACCCAGGCACTTCCCCACTCCAGATAAGCATCCGACCTGCCACGGTGTCTTAGGGTCATACCTAGAATGCCATGGTAGAATTCCAGGGATGTCTGCAGGTTGCGAACATTTAGCGTAATATGGCTAAATCCGGTTACATTCATATCAGTGGCTCCTTTCGGGCTTCGTTTGAAAATAATAAAACATCCTGAAATGGAGAGGTCGTAACCTCCTGAATTTTTCCTTTTTGTCGCATTTCTCCTCTAGTGACCTTCAATAATATTTCTTCAATCTTTAACTTCACTTCATCTATATTTCTTGAATTAAAAACTTCTAATGGGTTAGCCCAATCAGCGAATTGTTGCTCTTCATCATCACTTTTATGTATTAATAATAGCCTGTACTGCCCGTTTGGCTGAAATTCAGGATACCAACCGAGGTCTAATATCTTTTTCCTATTGTAGTTTACAAATTGGAATAAATCCTCATTATATTCCCAGCGGTGTTCATGTTCTTCATCTGTGAAGTCTTCCGGTGATACTTCGGTAAACACATTCCATTTTATTGTCCAACCTATAGGAATTCTTAGAGGAACTAATTGCAGGTTCATCTGAATGATCCTTTCTATTTATATTCGATTAGTTGTGATGCCCTAATTACAGCCATCGCGTAAACCGTTTATGCAACACTTTAATCTGATGTTGTTCTGCCCAATCCTTCAGATCCTTTATCCCCTGATCTTCCTTGTCAGCGAAACAGAAACAGTACTTGTACGGCACCAGCAAATTAGCCTTGGGCTTAACCGCGATTACAGGCTTAAAGTATCCTTTGATAAAAATCTTCTTAACCTTGCCCGCTTCTATCTCAGTATTCTTGATCTGAAGGACTTCAGGTTTAATCTCAATGACGAACGCTCTGCTAAATGTCAACAAGCGATAAATTAATATCCCAATGATGGTTACTGCTACCCCAATGACGAGGAAGGCCATGATTAGTTCTAATCGGGTAGATTTATTGGCTTGCAGCATGAACCATATCCAGCATAACATCAGAATACTCGTACCTATCGTAGCCATAATTTCAGCAGGACGTTTGCCTTGATGTGTGATCATCCTTTCCATTCACTTCCCCCACTTTGTTCATAATAAAGACCTATTGGATTCTTATTATAATACAGGTAAAAGATGGTATGCAGCAGTCTGTGGTAACATTCTTTGACGGATAGGCGAATCCCTTAATTTGCGTATTCATTTTTTTGACTAACCGGGTACGAAACTATAAGATAGATCGCATGAGAGTGATTACAGATCAGGAGGGACAAGCATGGAAGAGTTTGCACAGTATTTAGCGAAGATTGATAATCCGGTACACCGGGCCGCTACGGAAGAGGTACTTGCCTGGGTGATTCAGGAATTCCCCCAATTGACGCCGAAAATTGCCTGGAACCAGCCGATGTTCACCGACCACGGAACCTATATTATCGGCTTCAGTGTATCCAAAGCGCATATGGCCGTTGCTCCCGAGAAGGCGGGCATGGATCATTTTGCCGATGCCATTAAGCAGGCTGGCTTAGATCACACCAAGCTGCTGGTGCGTATGAAATGGACGAGTCCTGTTGACTTCACCCTACTCCGACAAATGATCGAGTACAATATTGCGGATAAGGCGGACTGTACAACTTTTTGGCGGGCATAGAAGGCATGGATGAAACACTGGGATCAGCCAAGAAAAAAGGACGTGCAGGATAGCACGTCCATCGTATGACATATCATTTTACAGGATAACTCCAGTGACAATCTTACGGTGATCTGATACATAAGCTCTGAATTTATTCTCTTGCGCTGCATCCTCGAACGATTGCTTAGCTATGAACCAGTATTCCTGCTGACCATGGAACAGTAAGTAATAGCCTTTATTCTCCCACACCCGGGTGAAGGAGCCCCATTTCATGATGGCCTGATCTTCTTCCGGACTGAAGTTAATCCCTTCTGCATCAAACAGATATTCGAATTCCTTGTTGTACCTTGTATCTGCCGACAGGATCTTTGGTAACAGTAAGGTACGCATAACCATCGACATCGCGATCGTAAGCACAAGGGTTATCGATATCCCGAGGAGTATGATCGATTCGTTCTTAACATATAGAATCATACAAACGGCTACAAACACCGCTTGAATCCCAATGGAGAGTATGGATTTCCACGAATGGAAATATAGTGCCCGCGCAACCTTTTGAATATGTTTTCCGTAATGAAAGCTAATTTTCTCCATCTTGCCACCCTTTATCTGTTCACTTAATAACCTCTAGTAGTATAGCATTCATTACACGAAACCCATAGCGGAGAAACTGCCCGCCATCCTCTTCATTCTACTTGGCGCCCTGATCCACCACAGGTTCTGGCCCCAGCTTCACAAAGAGCGTCGCAATCAGTGCGATAAGAAAACCGGTCGTACAGGCAATAAGAAAACCGCCAAACCCGTCTCCCAGATAAGCAGGCAAAGTCGCCAGACCCGGAAAAGCGAAAGAAATCGCGGACGAGCCGGACAGGCCGACCATTCCGCCCCCGATCGCACCCGCACAGCAGACAATGACCATCGGCTTGCGCAAGGGCAGGTTCACCCCAAACATCGCGGGCTCGGTAACTCCGAACAAGGCTGAAATAGACGCGGACAAACATAAGGTTTTGAACTTCTTGTCCTTGGCTTTGATGAACACGGCGAGCGCTGCTCCTGCCTGCGCGAAGGCGGCTGGTCCCATCAGCGCGAGGATTGTATCCGAGCCATGTACGCTGATATTGTTGATTGCCAGCGGCACCAGACTCCAGTGCAATCCGAAGATAACCATCGGCTGAATAATCGCGCCAAGCACCATTCCCGCCCCGACCGAACTGAGGTCGTATACAGAGCGGTATCCTTCAGCCAGCGCGTCTCCGGCAAGTGAACCAATGGGACCGAACACCAGCAATGTCACGGCGGACACCGTTACAATCGAGATCAACGGTGTGAAGAACTCCCGGATCACCTCAGGCAATATTTTAACGCAGAAGCGTTCTACATACACTAAGAGGCCTACCGCAAGGATGATCGGAATGGCGCTCGACGGATAGTTAACGGGAGTAATACTCATGCCGAGAAAATGTATGATTTCCTGGTTGTCAAACAGCGTGGTCAGGCTCGGGTACACCAGTACTCCGGCAATCACAACGGCAGTAAAGGGGTTGGCCCCGAATTTGCGGGCGGCTGTAAAGGCAAGCAGCAGCGGAAGGTAGTAGAACAGACTGTCCGCCATCGCATTAAGCACCATATATGTGCCTTCCGCTTTACTGATGATCTCCAGCGCAACGGCGCCGGCGAGCAAACCTTTCATAATGCCCGCAGCACTCAGAATATTAACAATGGGAAGAAAGATTCCCGAAATGCCGTCAATGATGACATTGACCACATTCCTTTTGGACTGCTTCACAGCTGTTGACTCATTATGTACTTTCATATGATCCTCCTGCAGCTATACTTGAATTCCGACATAAATGACCCGTAAGAGTGTCACTTTGTTCAAAGCTGTCCTCTTACGGGTCACCGTTAGACCAGCATGATTGCCGGCTCTTTAGAATACTTTTGTCGTCCACGATTCGCAGTTCCAGATATCCGTCACGATATCTCGGTAGAACTCAGGTTCATGGGAAATCAGCAGGATGCTGCCTTTATAAGCTTTGAGCGCACGCTGCAGCTCCTCCTTGGCATCTACATCGAGATGGTTGGTAGGCTCATCCAGTACAAGCAGGTTGCTATCACGATTGATCAGCTTGCACAAACGTACTTTGGCTTTCTCGCCGCCGCTTAAGACCGCAATCTTGCTCTCGATATGCTTGGTCGTCAGGCCGCATTTGGCCAGTGCCGCCCGGATCTCAAATTGGGAGTAGGATGGGAACTCGTTCCAGATCTCTTCAATACAGGTGTTGTAATTCGATTCCTTCATTTCCTGTTCGAAATAGCCGATCTCCAGCAGATCACCGAGTCTGACCGAGCCTGAAATGGCCTGAATCTGACCGAGAATGCTGCGCAGCAGCGTCGTTTTACCGATCCCGTTCGCACCGACGAGAGCTATTTTTTGTCCCCGCTCCATGCTCAGATCAAGAGGTCTGGACAATGGAGAATCGTAGCCGATTACCAGATCCTTGGCTTCAAAAATCACCTTGCCGGAAGTCCGGCCCTGCTTGAAATTAAATTGCGGCTTCGGCTTCTCTTTGGCAATCTCGATGACATCCATCTTATCCAGCTTCTTCTGCCGGGACATCGCCATATTCCGGGTAGCTACGCTGGCCTTGTTCCGGGCCACGAAATCCTTCAGATCCGCGATTTCCTGCTGCTGGCGTTTGAAGGCGGACTCCAGCTGGGACTTCTTCGCCTCGTACACCTGCTGGAAATACTCGTAATCGCCCACGTAACGCGACAGCGACTGATTCTCCATATGGTAGATCAGGTTGATGACGCTGTTCAGGAAAGGAATATCATGCGAAATGAGAATGAACGCATTCTCGTAATCCAGCAGGTAACGCTTCAGCCAGTTGATATGCTGTTCATCGAGATAGTTCGTAGGCTCATCCAGCAGCAGAATATCCGGCTTCTCCAGCAGCAACTTGGCCAGCAGGACCTTGGTCCGTTGACCGCCGCTGAGATCGTTAACGTCTTTGTCCAGACCGATGTCGGTAAGTCCAAGCCCGCGGGCGGTTTCATCGATTTTGGCGTCGATCATATAGAAATCCTGGCTGGTCAGCATGTCCTGAATCGTGCCGACATCCTCCAGCAGCTGCTCCAGCTCCTCCGGGGAGACCTCGCCCATCTTGCCGTACATATCGTTCATCTCTTGTTCCATATCGAACAGATATTGGAAGGCTCCGCGCAGAACATCACGGATGGATTGTCCCTGCTGCAGGACCGCATGCTGGTCCAGATAACCGGCGCGCATACGCTTCGCCCATTCCACCTTGCCTTCGTCCGGCTGCAGCTTGCCGGTAATGATATTCATGAAGGTCGATTTACCTTCACCATTGGCACCGATCAGACCGATATGCTCACCCTTCAGCAGGCGGAAGGATACATCGGTGAATATGGCCCGGTCTCCGAACCCGTGACTAAGCTTTTCTACATTTAATATGCTCATGAAATTAACACCTTTTCCTTTATTCTATATTCTCGTCATATTATAAAGGCTAAAGCGCCACAACTCCAGAAGGTTTGCAAAAAAAGCAGAAAAAACACTAACGCGGGGGTTAGTGTCTGCTTACGCCTTACGCTCTCCTGTGACTTTCGCATAGTTCTTGGCTCAATCCAGGCATTTGGCGAAAAGCTCTGTTAACTGGATGCCTCTGTGCCAATCTGTTCCTCCACCTTCAATCGTCCAGCATGCCTCAAGCACGCCCCGTACCACACCCCACATCGCGATTCTGCGAGGGTCCAAGCCAAGGCGGTCGGCCATAAGCGCAATCCGGCCCCTTAGTACCTGCTCGCGATCACCACCCCGATCCATATAGTTCAGCAGATACTGGATAGTATCAAAATGAATGTCACCGATGATGCCTTTGGGATCAATAACTACCCATTGCTTTTCACCTTGTCGGAGGATGTTGTCATGATGAAGATCTCCATGCAGCAGGAGATTCTCTGTCGTGGTCATAATGAGATATACCAGACACTCTTCGGCATTCTCCACCCAACTCTCAGGCAGTGGCGCTGCAGCGTTCCCATCGTCGAACCGCTCACGGTATCGCTCTATTGCCGCGAAGTACTGCTTCATAGAAGGGTATACACTACCCGTTGGCACAGGAAGATGAAGGCGGTGAAATACTTGGCAAAAGATATCCGTCGCCATCGCATCATCCGTAATCGCCGACAACGGTGTCCCAGGGTCCGCTCCCTCCAGCAGAGCCATCCCCCAATCCTCGTCAGCATCCAGTACACGAATCGCCCCCCGGCCCTCATAGGCACGCAGCACACTAACTTCCCTGGAAAGCTCGTCCTTCAGGAAGGAGGATTTTAGCACTGCCGGCTTCCCGTCACTTAGCTTTGCCCGGAGTACAAAGTTATAGGATAAATTGGAAAAGGGAGTTTCCGGACTAAAGCCGAAGCGGTTAGCGCAGTCGGCAATTAAACTGGGCAGCGCCTCCGACCATGCTTCGCCTTGCATACCGTAGAGTTCATGCATTCTTTTAGTAAAAGTATCCGGGATTGTAAACATGCCGCAATGGCTCCTCTCAGTGAAATCGTTTGATACCACTCTCTGCTGCATAATCTGCAACTGTACTATAGCTCATTTTCCCATACTACAGGTAAAGAAGCAGCAGCACATAAGCAAGCGTGACTCCCCCGGCTATGTAATCCATCGGCGATAATCTCAGCTCTCTATAAAAAGTGCGGCCCTTTCCGGTCCCGTAAGCCCTTGCATCAATCGTCATCGCCAGCTGTTCTGCCCGCTGAACCGTAGACAGGAGTAACGGAACCACTAGCGTCAAATAAGCAAGTATCCGCTTATAGCCCTTGACCGCCATGATCTCATATCCCCTCGCTCTTTGCGCCAGCATAATCCGGTCCAGCTCTTGCACAATTGTAGGGATGAAACGGACGGCAAGCACTAGCATCAGGGCGATAGCCTCTACAGGAACCCCCCAGCGGGATAGAGGCTTGAACAGCTGCTCCAATCCTTTGGCCAGATCCAGCGGTTTGGTCGTCAATGTCAGCAGCGAAGCAAGGGAAACCAGCAATAGTATGCGCCAGATCACGAAGATGCCGTTCTCTATCCCTGCTCCTGTCACCTTAACGGCCGAGCCCGGCCAGAGCGGCGTTCCTGGGGTATGGAAGAGATGGTACACAAAAGTAAAGGATAAGATGAGCACCACCGGTTGTAATCCCCTAAGAAACATCCGCACCGGAACTCTGGACAGCAGCAGCTGACTTCCCGCAAAGACTGTCGCCACAGCATATCCGCCAACATTATGAAGAGAGAGGCAGCAAAACGTGAACGTCAGAACGCTTAACAGCTTCGTCCGGGGGTCAAGCCGGTGGAGCACCGAGCCTGAAGGGATATACTGGCCCAGCAGGATGTTATCCTTCATTCCGAAGCCCTCTTGACTGCCAGACGGTCCGCGCAAGCTGCATAATATCTTCTTCCCTGCAACTCTCCGGCTCAAGCTTCTGTCCGGACAGCGCTTCAAACAAGTGTAAGAGCTGAATAGGCTCCGGCAAAGGCAGTCCGGCTTGCTCCAGCAGCACTGCATGCTTCAGGAACAACTCATCCGCTTCCAAGTGGGCCAATAAGCGTCCCCGCTCGAAGATCATCACCTCGTCCGAATATTCGGCTACCTCCTCGAGCTGATGAGAGATGCATAGCACCGTCCGGTCCTTTGCCCTCTGCCATACCTTAAGCTGCTTCAGCAGCGCTGTCCTGCGTACGGGGTCAAGTCCGGCGGTCGGTTCATCCAGAATCAGCAGCTCCGGCTCCGCAATCAGCACAGAGGCGATGGCGACAAGCCGCTTAAGCCCCCCGCTAAGCTGGAACGGCTTCTCCTGAAGCAGCTCTGCGGGGAGTCCCAGCTGCTCCATAACCGTCTTGATGGCTTTGTCCACCTTCTCTGGAGATTCCCCCTTCATGGCTGGAGCAAAGGCCAGCTCTTTATGAACCGTTGTTTCAAACATCTGCTGCTCCGGATATTGAAACACATAACCGATCTGCGGAATGACCTTCAGCTTTCCTTTACCATCCCTCGGCAGAGGCTGCCGGTTATGCGTATATTCACCTCTATAATAAGGAATCAGCCCTTTAATGACTTTGGCGAAGGTGGACTTTCCAGCCCCGGTATGGCCAATCACCGAAATCCATTTCCCCTCCTGAAGGGTACAGCAGACCGAATGGAGTATATCTTCACCGTCTAACTTTACACTTATGTTATTTAACCCGTAGACCATAAGGCGGAGACCGTCTCCTTCCAGTCCGCGCTTAAGGGGGCATCCAACCCAAGCGCTTGGTGAAGTCTTACCGCAAAAGGCAGTGCCAGCTGGTGTTCCGAAACAGATACATCGCTGAATAAGGCGGACGGTGATCCGTCGAAAGCCATTTCTCCATTGCTTAATAGCAGAACTCGCTCAGATGAAAGTATCTCTTCCATATCATGCGTGATCTGAATGATGGTCTTGCCCTGCCGGTGAAGGGTGTGCATAAGATCCCGAATATCTATTCTCCCCTGCGGGTCCAGCATGGAAGCCGCTTCATCAAAAATCATAATAGAGGGTTCCATCGCCGCAACGGCAGCCACCGCTACCCGCTGCTTCTGACCGCCCGACAATTGATGCGGCATAGCTTCCATATAGTCTTCCATATGAACCGCTTCCAGAGCCTTAGTCGCCCGATGAGCCATTTCATCTCCCGGCACGCGCAGATTCTCCAGTCCGAAGATCACTTCATCCATGACAGAGGTGGTGATGAATTGATCATCAGGATTCTGAAAAACCAGACCGGCCCGCTCCCGGATCTTCCCAAGGTCATCAGGATTCCGTGTATTCAAAAGCCCTAGCCGGACTTGTCCCCCTCTTGGCTGAAGGAGCCCGTTCATTAACTTGGCAAGCGTGGACTTCCCGCTTCCGTTCCCTCCAATAATGGAAATGAATTCGCCCTGGCGGATCTTGAAGCTTAGCTGGCGAAGAATGGGCTTCCCCATCCGGTAATAATACTCGACCTGATCAAAAGCAAGCATCTGCCTCACACTCCCTCCGCCGCTTCCAACATTCAAATTCAAAAAAATCCTCCGGCGCAGCAGTCACTGAAGCCAGCGGCCGTGGTTTCTCCCACGGTGTAATCTGCTGCCCGTTAACGCCGAACACCCTGCCCGTCAGCTCAGGGTCCGGCTGATCCAGAAGCGCACGGACGAACCGGGCCACGTCCTCAGCTTCGCCCAGCTTCCAGGCCTCCGGGAGCGGCTCATTACGCTGTGCATATTTGTCCGTCAGATGTTGAACCACCGGCCGGGTCATATCGGTTAAGGCCGCAGGAGCAACGCCATTGACCCTGATCCGTCTGGACTTCAGCTCATCGGCAAGCGTCCATACCATCCCGAGAAGTCCCGCCTTAGCAGCACTGTAATTGACCTGTCCCGCCGATCCGGCGAGTCCTGCGGTGGAGGTCATCAGCAGAATATCGCCTCCATGCCGGTTCAGATGAGCCAATGCCCGCTGGATGCAGTAGAAAGCCCCGTTCAGATGAACCGCCAGAACACTCTGCCATTCCCGGTCCGTCATGAACTCGCATTTGCGGTCATGAAGGATGCCCGCGTTATGAATAACAATATCCAAAGCCCCCATCTTGCTGCTCACTTCATCCATCATTGCCGTAACGGCAGCGGGATCGGCGACATTGGCACAGAATCCCTCCGCTGAGCCGCCTGCCCGCCGGATGTCCTCAACGACTTGCTTAATACTCCCGGCATGTAAACCATTTACGGCTACTTTATAACCGCAGCGGCCCAGCTCAATAGCTATACTGCGCCCAATCCCCCGGGCTGCCCCGGTAACCAATACCGTCTTCATGTATCCGCGATCCCCTCTGCAACGCTAAAAGAGCCTTTGGCGATGATATCTTCATGGTCCGATATCACCGTTACCTGAATCTGATCCTGATTACAACTGTGATACCGGAAGTCTACGCATGTGCCTTGGACACACGGTTTTTCAAATCTCATCGTAAAAGCTTGTATCCACTGAGAACGGTGTTCTTTCATATATAGAGACTGCGCCAGCCCCATGATGTACATTCCATGGGCTATGGGGGCCTCATAACCCGCTGTCTTTGCGGCTTCGGCATCCAAATGAATAGCTGCCTCATCCCCGGTCACAGAGGCATATTGCCGGATGGCTGGCTCAGAGATCCTGATTCTCATATCATTTCTCCTCTCCCGATCAAGACCGTTTCAGCTTCAGCAATGAGGCTGCCCCGGTGATAGCAGACCAGTGAAAGGGTATATAGCGTCAGCAGGCCGCCTCTGCCGTTTTTGTGCTCCACGGCCAGCAAGGATAGCTCACAAGCCAGATTCATACCCGCCAGCAGCGGTGCATGACAGGTTAACTGCTGCGTTCCGTGAATCATTGTTCCCTTCCCGTGGAGCCAGGGGACATCCTCTATACTCCAGAACGTTACCGGCATGGTGGAAGGAGCAATCACTGCTCCTTTTATTCGCTGTACGGGCGAAGCTATGCTGTCAGCATATTGCAGAATATTGTCCGCCATGAGCTGAACCTGAAAGCAGATCCGGTTCATAGGACCGCCTCTACCAGAACAGCCAGCCCCATTCCGCCGCCAATGCCAAGCGTAGCCAGCCCCCGTCTGTAAGGGGTCTGCAGCATCTCCGAATATAGACGCGTCATCAGGATCGCACCGGAGGCTCCGTAAGGATGGCCCAGAGCCAATGCACCGCCGCCGGGATTGACCTTACCCGGAGGAAGCTGAAGCTCCTGCAAGGAGGCCAGTACCTGGGCGGCAAAAGCTTCATTAAATTCAACGATATCCAGATCGCCGACTGCCAGCCGCTGGCGGCCCAGCAGTTTCCGGACCGCCGGGACCGGTCCGATCCCCGGATACCGGGGGTCCACCCCGGCAGCCTGCGAGTCTACAAAACGGAGGATGGGCTTTAGGTTAAGCCGTTTGCATTTTTCACGCGACATCATGAGCACCAGAGCGGCGCCATCATTAACGGGGCAGGCATTCCCGGCAGTCACGGTGCCATTCGCCGTAAAAACCGGCGGCAGGCTGCCCAGCTTCCCCAGGCTTGTATCCGGCCTTGGACATTCATCCTCTGTAATCCGGAATCCGTTAGCTTGAAGCGGTACAAGCTCCGGTGCATATCTGCCTGTACGCTTGGCGCGGACTGCCTTTTGGTGGCTCTCAAGCGCATACAGATCCTGCGCCTCCCGGGTAATCCCGTATTTGGACGCTACATGCTCTGCAGCAAGCCCCATATCAGGATCTCCGTAAGCAACGGGCGTGAACGGCGCGCGTGTGTACAGGGTTGGCGTGCCGCTCAGCGTGTGCGGTCTGAACATTTTCCAGGGTGCCCGGCTTGCACTTTCGACTCCGCCTGCCAGGAATATCTCTCCGGCACCGCTCTGAATGAGGCGTGCTGCCATGATGATGGCTTCAAGCCCTGAGCCGCATTGGCGGTCGACCGTGACTCCCGGAACTGTGACCGGCAGCCCTGCTTCAAGCACAGACTTGCGGGCAATATTCCCGCCCGGACCCACTACATTGCCTATGATGACATCATCAATCCATTCCGGCGGCAGCTGTGCTTCGGTAACGAGGAGGCGGATCAGTGGGGCAAGCAGCTGCTCCGGTTCAAGCAGGCTTAACTGCCCGCCGATTTTCCCGACAGGTGTACGCCTGGCCATGACAAGAACGGCCTCATTCATAGCCTCCCTCCGCTCACATCGTCCTTCATCCGCTGCCGTGCTATTTTTCCGCTGCTGGTATATATGAATCGGCCGACAGTAATGAACTGCTGGGGTACCTTATAGCCTGCAAGATATAGGCGACAGTAATCCCTGAGCTGATCCGGACTAAGACGCAGTTCCCCGTTCCACTCAATCAGTGCCGTTACCTGCTCTCCCCACCGATCATCCGGCAACCCGAATACCATCGCATCGCGGATCGCCGGATGACGAAGCAGCACAGCCTCCACTTCTTCGGGGAAGACCTTAAGTCCCCCGCTTTTGATCATGTTGCCGGCGCGGCCAGCCAAATGCAATTGCCTGTCCTGATCAAGGAGCACGTAATCCCCCGTTCGCAGCCAGCCCTCGCGAAACACATTTGCCGTCTCTTCAGGCAGCAGATGATATCCGGTGAACATCATTTCGCTCCGGATATACAGCTCACCAATCGTACCCGGAGGAAGCTCGCGAAACTGCCCGTCGCGGATGGAAATCTGCACGCCGCCGAACAGCTTGCCTAAGGAATCCGGCTCCTCCTCCCCGGTTATCTCCAGATAGCTGATGTAGCTGGCCTCGGAGGACCCGTAATATTCATAGAGCTTCGTCCCTTGGAATAGCTCGCGGCAGCTTTGTTTGGAGGTCCCCGGCCACTTGCCGCCGGAGCTGATTAAGGCCTGCATGGATATCCGCGCGGGGGTTACAGCAGCCAGCCGGACCAATGCGTCAATCATCGCAGGCACAACGAACAGAGTCATATCCTGTTCACGGGAGCAGAGCTTAAGGACGACCGCAGCATCGAATTCCGGGAGCAGATGAAAGGTTGCCATACTATACAGGGACTGCATCAAGGCGAACAGCGACAGGGAGTGCACGAACGGCCCAGGCGCAAGTACATGCTTCATACTGTTCAGCTGGAATGCCTTCTCTGTCGCCTCAAGGCTTCTTAACCAGGACAGATGCGTCCGCATGTACCCTTTAGGCAGACCGGTGGTGCCTGACGTATATCCGATGAACAGGAGTTCGGGGTTCTCCGCTGCTGCGGCATCCGGCTCGAAGCCAGCCAGCCACGGGCCATAGCTCCGGTCTGTCTGCTTCCCGCCGAAGTACACCTGCGGAATTTCTGCATAACGTTCTGCGAAATCAGCTGCGTGGTGCTCTTCACAAGCGATGAGCCCGGGCTCACACTGCCGGATAACCTTATTCAGTTCTTCAGGAGGCCATTTGGGGTCCAGCAGCACGGGAACACATCCCGCATAAATGGCACCAAGAACAAACTCGGCGAACTCCATACGGTTTCCGGACAGGATGGCGATGTTCCGCTCCCTGTATCTGCCATGCTTCAAACCGGTTGAAACCTGTTGCACCCGCTTCATAAGCTGGGCGTATGTACGATCTTCCCGCCCGTCCGAGATCGCGGTACGGGAAGGGCAGGCCTGGCCGCGTTCCAGAATGTGCTGTACCAGATTCATGGATTCCTCACACCTCCGCTTGTTCTTCAATCGGGCTGACGGCTTTCAGCTGCATCGTGATGACGGCTGCAAGTACAGCCTTGATGATGTCACCCGGAAGGAAGGCCGTCGCGCCGATAAGTCCGGCCCAGACCGGCGTATCCGTCAGCAGAGCCATAACAGGTGCGCCTATCAGATTCACCAGCAGTACACCAAAGATCAGGTTGATGGCTAACAGCTTCCACATGCTGACCTTCGGCCAGATTTTCTCGGAACACCAGCCAATGACGGCTGCTGCAAGCGGCCAGCTGAATATGTATCCTGCAGACGGTCCAACCAGCACCGTCAGCCCGCCGCGTCCGCCGGTCAGCACTGGCAACCCTAGGGCAATGAGGATAATAAAAATAACTAGGCTGAGGGTACCTATCCGGCTACCCAGAAAACAGCCGGCAAGCATGACGCCAAGCGTCTGGGCAGTGACCGGAACAGGAATGAAGCCAAGGGGCAAAGGCGGAATCATGCCGAGCACCGCGATGAGTGCTGCGAATAATGCGGCATACACAAGTTCTTTCGTCTTCAAGCTATTGACCTCCAGGTGGATGAAATATAGGTTGTACTGGTTAATGAATACAGCCAATACGCTGAATTATAATGGAGACTCATTCTATTGTAAACCTATTATATTTTTTAGGTTCACAATGGAGCGAAATAACACCTTAGTTTTCCTATTGTTATACAAGCATGTTAATATAAATCGATGAGGTTTGATCGGAACGTTATATTTCTGGAGGGTTATTCCCATGACAGTGAAAGAACAAATTCTATCCTTGCTGGGTAGCAACAAAGGCGGTTATATATCGGGCGAGGAGATTGCAGGGCAGTTATCCGTAACACGCAGCGCAGTCTGGAAAGCCATCAAATCGCTGCAGACGGAGGGTTATTCCATACAGGCTGTAACCAATAAGGGATATTCTTTATCCCCATTAACGGATATCTTGTCCGCGGGGGCCATTTCGAAATACCTGAATCCGCAAGGTCAGAAGCTGCGCCTTGAAGTTTACAAGACAATCCCGTCAACGAACGAAGCTGCGAAAATCCTGGCTGCAAATGGAGAGGCGGAAGGGAAAGTCATTCTCTCCGAGGAGCAGACTGCCGGGCGCGGGAGAAATGGCCGGCCTTTCTTTTCACCGCCTGGAACGGGCATCTATATGAGCATCCTGCTGCGCCCCAAGCTATCCGCTGCAGAAGCCACTCTTCTGACGACCTCAGCTGCCGTCGCTGTTGCCCTTGCCATCGAGACCGTATCCGGTAAAGACACGCAGATTAAGTGGGTCAATGACGTATTCATGGACGGCAAAAAGGTGAGCGGAATTCTCACCGAAGCTTCCGTGTCCCTGGAGAACGGCAGGCTGGATTATGCGGTTCTCGGCATTGGCATCAATGTAGCCCTACCGGCGGGCGGCTTTCCTGACGGGCTTGGCGGGATTGCAACATCTGTATTTGCAAAGAGCAATCATTATGATGATCTCCGCTGCCGGCTCGTGGCTGAAGTGCTAAACCATTTCATGGAATTCTACGAGCATTTAACGGACAGACGGTTTCTCTCCGAATATAGACAACGAATCCTTTCCCTTGGTAAGCTTGTGACAGTGGTGAAGGATAACAAACAACGCGGGGCGACAGCCATTGACATTGATAACGACTGCCGTCTGAGAGTCAGATATGAGAATGGTGACGAGGAGTATCTGTCAAGCGGAGAAGTCAGCATTACCATCTAGGTCACGACTGTAACCACACGTTATCATGAACCTTCGACTACTCTTGCTCTCCACTCCGCTTCCGTTAGCTCATAATCGATGCAGGTTTGCCATTCTCCAAGCTGATCGGTCCATGCATGATTACGCACCGCAATTTTCCGGAAGCCGAGTTTCTCATAGACATGCTGTGCTCTGGTGTTCTTAAGGTTGGTATCAAGAATGATCTTATGATATCCCAGCACCTCAAATAAATAACTGATCAGCATCATCAAAAACCGGGTTCCGGCCCCTTGATTCTGCGCTCTGAAATCACAGATTTTGATGCCAATCTCCGCTACACGCTCTGCAGCCGCACTGTAACTCATCTCTCCCACAGGAATACCATCGATCTCCAGTATCAGACGCCCTTTCCGTTCAGGGGCTGAACCGGTCTGCAGTTTGGCTAGCACCTCATGTTCAGTAGTGCCTATTCCATTAGGATACCCGGCATGTGCCATTACCTCCCCGTCGTTCCACCAGCTGCATAACAGCTGTGCATCGGCTGCAGTTGCACGCCGAATGACAAGGTTCTCTTCTTGCAGATACATATCGTGTGAACCTCCATCTCTTCCTTCGGTCTAAATGATCTCAGGTTCATCTTATCATGCAAGGATTTCCAGATTAATGGATAGTTTCGTTATACATAAACTGTACAGGGTTATCGTTCATGCTCACATTAATAGAGCCAGCTAACCCATTCCTTGAATACAAGGAAATGCAGTACTAACACGGACAGATTAAGCAGCAGTCCAAGTATAGCCCATTTATTTCTCGAAATAATCCCCAGCACACTGATGCAAATGGCGAACAGCAGGAAGAAGTATGCCAGATAGATTAAGACATCTGCGTGAAGCGCTAAGACCTGCGAACCTGAATTATTTAACCAGATTTCGTCGCCTTATGCCACTCTTAAGCGGTGTCTCACTTTTCATCCTCCGTCTGCTTTCTGACGGCTTCCCGCGAGTCATGAGGAGTATGAATGATCTCCTTTCTATTGTGTTCGGTTTTCCGCATACATTTGGCCGATGGCCTTCGCGCCAGCACATTGTGTTCGGTTTTTCGCATACATTAGGCCCGATGACCTTCGCTCCAGCACATTGTGTTCGGTTTTTCGCATACATTTGACCCGGTGGCCTTCACAGCCGCACACTGTGTTCGGTTTTTCGCATACATTCTATGCTCCCCATTTACTTTTTCGGCCTGCTTCCGGTGAAATCAGGGTGCGCTCCTCCTCATGGCTATCCATCAGCCACCCTCCGCACAATCCCAGGGAGGATTCCTTGGATTTCACCCTGTAGCTGACCTCCTGCGGCTTCCAAACGGTTGCTCTTCCTTCCGGAATGCGGCCGATTTCGGCCGCCTCAGGGGAGTTGTTTCTTTGATCGATCCACATCATCCTACGGATGATTCAAGCAACCCTTATCCCCATCTTTATACACTCCTTATCCACAACAGACGAAATCCATAATTTCCTAAACGATAAAAAAACGCTAACCTGATGTATTCCTACACCTGTTAGCATCTTTTTGTCAAGCCTGCTTACGTCCGGCGCATATATGCGCGCACCGTAATAGGAGCGAAAATGGCAACAATCACAGCGGCGCCGATGAGGGAGAAGACCAGATCGCTGCCAACTGTGCCGTGATTAATCAGATCACGGACTGCAGTGACCAGATGTGAAATCGGGTTAACATTTACGAACCACTGAAGCCAGCTCGGCATAGTGTCCACCGGCACGAATGCATTCGAGAGGAAGGTGAGCGGGAACAGCACGATCATCGAGATCCCCTGCACACTGGAGGCTGTGCGGGCAATCACGCCGAAGAAGGCAAAGATCCAGCTGATCGCCCATGAGCATCCGATGACGAGAAGCGCTGCGAGCGCAACATTCCCTAGGCCGCCTTCAGGCCGCAAGCCCATAATATAACCCATGACGAATGTAAGCACCGTTGCAATGGTATAACGGATGGTATCCGCGAGCAGCGCTCCCGCCAGAGGAGCAATCCGCGCGATCGGCAGTGATTTGAACCGGTCAAACACCCCCTTTTCCATATCCTCCCGCAGCTGGACACCGGTAACGACAGAGGTCGTAATTACAGTCTGCACTAAGATCCCGGGGATGATGACCGGCAAATAACTTGCCACATCACCCGCAATTGCTCCGCCGAAGATATAAGTGAACATCAAGGTGAAAATGATCGGCTGGAACGTTACGTCAAACAATTGTTCCGGTGTGCGCCGGATTTTGAGCAGCCCTCTATAGGCCATTGTTAGTGAATTGCGCACGGCCTGGCCGATGCCCGTATGATTCTTCAATTTCCGTTCGACCCCGGGTTTGATTAAAGTACTCATGCCAGTACACTCTCCTTATTCTTCGCTGAATCAGAGGCAAGCCCGGCCTCTTCCTTCACGCCATGGCCGGTCAGGGTCAGGAACACCTCGTCCAGTGTCGGCTTCTGCACGCTCATCTCAAGCAGCGGGATACCTGCCTCGCGGAGGGCAAGCAGCAGGTCGGTCACCCGGTCCACGTTGCCCATCGGAGCCATGATTTTGGCGGCTTCTGCCGATATATTGGACCGCACCTCCAGTACCTGCTCGATAATCCGGCGGGCATTCCCCAGATCCTGCGGGTTCACTACCTTCAGATGCAGCGATGAATTGCCGACAGAGCCCTTCAATTCATCCACGGTGCCTTCAGCGACCACTTTGCCGGTGTCAATCACCGCAATCCGGTCAGCAAGCTGATCTGCCTCTTCCAGATACTGCGTGGTTAACAAGACGGTTGACCCAGTATTCACGAGCCGCCGGATCGTATCCCACATCTGATTGCGTGTACGCGGATCAAGGCCGGTGGTCGGCTCATCCAGGAAAATGAGCGGCGGCTGCGCAATGAGACTTGCTGCCAGATCCAGCCGCCGGCGCATTCCGCCGGAGAAATTTTTCAAAGGACGCTTGGCTGCTTCAGTCAAACCGAATTCCTCCAGCAGCTCTTCCGCCTTGTTCCGCGACTCGCTGCGTCCCAGTCCGAGCAATCTGGAGAAGATAACCAGATTCTCTGTAGCGCTGAGTGACTCATCCACCGATGCATATTGGCCCGTTACCCCGATTAACTGACGCACGATCTGCGGTTCTTTTGCCACATCATGTCCGAAGATACGCGCCGAACCTGCGTCAGGCCGCAATAAGGTGGCCAGCATGCGGATTACTGTTGTCTTCCCCGCCCCGTTTGGACCCAGCACCCCGTAGATCATTCCTGTGCCTACCTTGAGATCCACACCATCAACTGCACGGTTGCTGCCGTACGTTTTGACCAGCCCCTGCGCCTCGATGGCATAGCTGCTCTTGTGCCGCGCTGTTTGCGTTTGTTGTACTTGACTCATTCTTTACTCCTCCTAGACAACTGAATGTAATAGGATGGTAACCGACTTTTTTAAACTGAATATAAACTTATCATTCATCCGCCAGTTTGCTTTTCCCAAGTTCTATTAAAACAAAAATCCGATCCCATGGGATCGGACTGGAGAAGTACGCTTGCAGACGTATGCCGTTTAATCCGTATTTTTAATCATAGCCGCCTTTAGCTTCGGGCAATTCTTTGTACGCATCCTTACCGGCTACGATGTCCTCTATGAAGGTCCGCAGCTCCAACAGCTGCCTGGAATCGTCCGTGAGTTCACAATTTTCATCAGACCAAGTTAAATTCCGGGTGACTCCGTCTACAGTGACTTGCCAGCTGTCCTCCTGATAAGGGGTTGTAGCACAATTATGACTGGCAGGCACCAGTTCCAGGCTCCCCATGATGTTGATTTCTCTCATTTGGTCATAGATGCTGCGCATTTCATCTCCGGTCAAAGTAATATTCGCCGTAGCTGTCCCGTTCACAATCAGATCTTTTGCCACGGTATCACTGTAGGTATTAATCTCATTTTTGGTGACTTCACCATAGCCGTATCGAACGAGAAAATCGAAATCCACGGGCATTTCTTCCGGCATTTCCTGCTGCTCTGGTGCTGGCTCTACTTCATTATTCATGTTACAGCCCGCTATAAGCAGCACTGCCAGCAGGAATAAGCGTACTCGTTGCACATTGCTCACCTCCACATAGAAACCTTTACAGAATCATTAGAACTGAATCATACATGGTTGTTCAACGGGACGATTGCCAATTAGTGCAGAACAGGTTATGTAGTATAGTTATAGCTGGCTAAATACTTCGCGACGACTTCCTTATTCTCATGCCACCATAGAATGGGGATTTCGCCCACTTTCGCCAAACCTAACTTAACGGCCAGATGGTTAGATGCATGATTGCCAGAGTCACAATCCCAATATGTTGTTAAGTTCCGCATGCGGCCAAGCTCTATGAACTCCTGACACAGTCTAAACGCCAAACCTTGATTCCGGTAATCCTGATGTGTAATGATGTCCGGTTCGATATACCCTCCGCCGAGATAAAAGGTGTTACAAACGCTTACAAAACCAGCTTCATTCGAATAGCTGAAACCGTAAGCCTTCTCAAGATAGGTCTCTGCGGAATCCCACAGCAAGCGGTAGGAATCATCCATCTCCTGAATATACCGCTCAAAAAGCTGCTCATCCATTCGTGTCAGCACGAATTCCCCAGCTTGTTCCTGGGATGCCCCAGAGTCTGCTGCATTGTCACTCATGATGTAATGAGTTCTGCTCAGCTCTACTGTATTATCTTTCAGCGGACCTTTAACCACCGTCAGCCAGTGTCGGGACGACAAATACAGGTCATAATAATTCGCATGATTGGCCGGATCGGCTAAGAAATCTAACAAGCTGCGATTGAACAGTTGATCGTCTTCTTCACCGAACAGATAATACTTCCCCCCGCGGCTGGTGACGATTCCGGCAGTCGGATGGTCTATATTATTCACAAATATTTTACCAGGCTGGTTAAGATCTATAACGCCTCCGACAAATACAAACTTAAATTCACCGTCTTTATGTTTCAGGAGATGCCTGATTCTGCTGTAATCACTCGTCAGTAATTCTATCATTGTTATCCTTCCTCTCAGCAAATGTCCTGGTTATGTATAACTGTAGTTCTCTTAGCAATAAGGGCTGCCGGCCACAGATTTCTGTATACCGCCAGCCCAGCTTATTAAGGTTACCGCCAATTCTTCACTTCTACCCATGCTGCATCCGTTCCGGACACGATTCATTTTGACAGGTAAATCTGCCCATTACAAGAATATCGGGGCATTTAAGGACGTTTCGCTTCCTGCACAGGTATCCATATTTCACTTCTGTACGCTGGCGAGGTTGTATCCTTGCTCTCATTCCATAGGATTTCCGGCCCTTCGACCTGCTCGTAATTGGAAGAAGGGAACCATTCGGAATAAATCCGGCCCCAGATATTCTGGAGCGTATCCGGAAACGGCCCCACTGCTTCAAATACAGCCCATGTAGACGCAGGGACTTCAAGTCTCGCATAGGATAGAGGGCAGTCCAGCGTGGTAGCTACACCAATATAATGATCGAGCTCCCCCCGTTCCGCCATCCGCCCTTCGGAGAAATTCACCGATGCGCTGATCATCCCCGCAGGAACGATGTTGGACAGCTGCTTCAGTTCTGTAATGATCTCCATATTGAGACTCTGCCACATTGCCGCGATTTCCGGATTCACTCCGTTGAACTGAATAGGCACCCTTTTCTTCAGTCCGACGATGCTAAAAGCCGCTTTCTCTTCCATACGATAATTCATTTCACTGCCTCCTCTGATCGTTAATTGAAAAGTCATCCGAGGAAAGGCCTTCAGCGGTGTCCCTGCACTTCTTGCTTCCGACGGCGTCACGCCGTGAACCAGCTGGAAAGCCTTGGTGAAGGCATCTGGTGAACTATAACCAAATTCCAGGGCCAGATCAATAATCCGCTGCTGGCTGCCCTGTAGTTTGAATGCGGCCAGTGTGAGACGTCTGCGGCGGATATATTCCGACAGCGGAATACCTGCCAGGAAGGAGAACATCCGCGTGAAATGATACTCCGAGCATAACGCCCGCCTCGCTGCCTCCCTGACATCCACCTCACCCTCCAGATTCTCTTCAATATAGAAGAGTGCTGCGTTCATATTTTCGAGCAGGTTCATCGTTTATCACCCTTTCCTCACAATCAGATTAACATCTATACAGAGAGCGGTTCCGACAGTTCCTGCACCAGATTGACGGGTACTCCCCCAGGACGCTGCAATAATTCTGCCGTGATATATAGTTGAATTTGAAGACAATCCGATCATTGACGTTTTACCATAATAGATCTCTTTCAATAAAGTGTTTCCTAGTATATATCGGTCAGTCCCTTTATTCTCAGTCCCTACTTTTGATGAATAAACATTAAGAACATAACACTCTATTTCATTCCTTGTAAAAATCTATACTAAGCTATATAAATTTATTTATTTATTGGATGGAAAACGGGCATTTATAATTGTACTTATGGAGGCTTTAACTACAAGTGCTTTATATTTAGATATTCACCTAATAGCTAATCGAACCATGTTCTTGTCCTCAACTGCTAGTTCAAGTAACAATATTTAGATTTCTTAATACCCATCCTGCCGTTTTTATAGTTTACAGATTCATCTGTTCCTTAAGAAATTTGAAAACTGTTCTGCATTATACTGCTTAATGAGGTTTTATCTATATCACTTATTATTTTAAGCGCCGAACCAACTGGGCTCTAAACATTACGGTGACCAATAATGGACGTTTTTAAACAGTCCTATGTCATGTCTGTTGCTTGCCCGTCATCCACTTTACGTTGCCTCTCTTTTGACCAGACTGTACAGCGGCGCCAGCAGCTCCACCTATGAAAATTTGAAAGCGCCTCTACGGGTTCCGGCAAGCCGGTTGGTAGAGGCGCTCTGCTGCACCATCACTTATAATAAAGCCGTTTTACTTGTCCGCAGTCCAATACTGAGCCAGAATTTGCTGCGCATCGGTTCTTTGTTCGTTCATCGCTTGGGACCAGCTGGTTCCGGTGGAAGAGGAATAGGTCGCCATCGCTTGAATGAGCTGCTCAATCTGTGTATTCTTGATCCGCGTTCCATCCTGGGCCATAAACAGCTCTGTCTGGTATGCGGCGCTCGTATACCAATTGCTCACGGTTGCCTTATCTTCACTGCCGTTAATCTGAACCACCAAGTCACTCGCATTTTTCGAAAAAATCACCTCATCGCTGTCCACCAGCAACTTAACAATGTCCGTATTCGTTTTCGTTTCATAGTCATAAATACGGTCCTGGCCGTAGCCTCTGCCGAATACGTAAGTATCGCTGCCGCTGTACGAATACGACGAGGAGTCGTTGTTGCCCTGAAGGTAATCGTCCCCCGCTCCTCCGTCCAGCACGTCGTTGCCCGCTCCGCCATACAGTGTGTCGTTACCGGCGTCGCCGTACATATAGTCGTTGCCGCTGTAGCCGTACAGCGTATCGTTTCCGGCATACCCGTACATATGATCGTTAAGACCGCTGATTCCGGAAAGGGTATCGCCCTCATCCGTTCCTTTGGTCAGCACATTCGCTTCAAGCTCGGTCTTACCCCAAACCGTGCCGTCGGCGAACGTCACCCGCTCAATCTGGTACGCGCTGCTGTTGAAGTAATACTGGACCGTCAGCTGATCGCCGGTTTCTATAATACGAAGCGACAGATGACCATCTTTTTGCAGCACCTCGATATCGGAAGGGTTAACCAGCATTTGAATGGTGTCCTTATTGGTGCTGCTGGTGTCGTAATCGTAAATGCGGTCCTGGCCGTACCCTCTGCCGAATACGTAAGTGTCGCTGCCGCTGTACGAATACGACGAGGAGTCGTTGTTGCCCTGAAGGTAATCGTCCCCCGCTCCACCGTCCAGCACGTCGTTGCCCGCTCCGCCGTACAGTGTGTCGTTACCGGCGCCGCCGTACATATAGTCGTTGCCGCTGTAGCCGTACAGCATATCGTTACCGGCATACCCGTACATATGATCGTTAAGGCCGCTGATCCCGGAAAGGGTATCGCCCTCATCTGTTCCTTTGGTCAGCACATTCGCTTCAAGCTCGGCCTTGCCCCAGACCGTGCCGTCGGCGAACGTCACCCGCTCGATCTGGTACGCGCTGCTGTTGAAGTAATACTGGATTGTCAGCTGATCGCCGGTTTCCATAATCCGTAGCGACAGATGACCGTCTTTTTGCAGCACTTCGATGTCGGAAGGGTTGACCAACATTTGGATAGTGTCCGTATTGGTGCTGCTGCTGTCGTAATCGTTAATGCGGTCCTGGCCGTACCCTTTGCCGAAGACGTAGGTATCGTTGCCACTGTACGAATATGAGGAGGAATCGTTGTTGCCCTGCAGATAATCGTCCCCCGCCCCGCCGTCCAGCACGTCGTCTCCGGCTCCGCCGTACAACGTGTCGTTGCCGGCGCCTCCGTTCATAGTATCGTCGCCGCTGTAGCCGTACAGCGTATCGTTGCCGCCGAACCCGTACATGCTGTCATTAAAATCATTCATTCCATAAAGCGTATCGGTCTCTTCCGTTCCTTTGGTGAGCACACTGGCTTCAAGCTCGGCCTTGCCCCAGACCGTGCCATCGGCAAACGTCACCCGCTCAATCTGGTACGCGCTGCTGTTGAAGTAATACTGGACCGTCAGCTGATCACCGGTTTCGATAATCCGGAGCGACAGATGACCGTCTTTTTGAAGCACTTCGATGTCGGAAGGGTTGACCAACATTTGGATAGTGTCCGTATTGGTGCTGCTGCTGTCGTAATCGTAAATGCGGTCCTGGCCGTACCCTTTGCCGAAGACGTAGGTATCGTTACCACTGTACGAATATGAGGAGGAATCGTTGTTGCCCTGCAGATAATCGTCCCCCGCCCCGCCGTCCAGCACGTCGTCTCCGGCTCCGCCATACAACGTGTCGTTGCCCTCGCCGCCGTTCATAGTATCGTCGCCGCTATAGCCGTACAGCGTGTCGTTGCCGCCGAACCCGTACATGCTGTCATTATAATCATTCATTCCAAAAAGCGTATCGGTCTCTTCCGTTCCTTTGGTCAGCACACTGGCTTCAAGCTCGGCCTTGCCCCAGACTGTGCCGTCGGCGAATGTCACCCGCTCGATCTGGTACGCGCTGCTGTTGAAATAATACTGGATTGTCAGCTGATCGCCGGTTTCCATAATACGAAGCGACAGATGACCATCTTTTTGCAGCACCTCGATGTCGGAAGGGTTAACCAGCATATGGATAGTGTCCGTATTGGTGCTGCTGTCGTAATCGTAAATGCGGTCCTGGCCGTACCCTTTGCCGAAGACGTAGGTATCGTTGCCGCTGTACGAATATGACGAGGAATCGTTGTTGCCCTGCAGATAATCGTCCCCCGCCCCGCCGTCCAGCACATCGTCTCCGGCTCCGCCGTACAACGTGTCGTTGCCCTCGCCGCCGTTCATAGTATCGTCGCCGCTGTAGCCGTACAGCGTATCGTTTCCGCCGAACCCGTACATGCTGTCATTATAATCATTCATTCCGTACAGCGTATCGTCAGCATCCGTTCCCTTAGTGAGCATATTCGCCTCAAGCTCGGCTTTACCCCAGACAGAGCCGTCAGCAAACGTCACCCGCTCGATCTGGTACGCGCTGCTATTGAAGTAATACTGGACCGTCAGCTGATCGCCGGTTTCTATAATCCGGAGCGACAAATGACCGTCTTTTTGCAGCACCTCGATGTCGGAAGGGTTGACCAGCATTTGAATGGTGTCCGCATTTCCGGCGGTAGTGTCGTAATCGTAAATCCGGTCCTGACCGTAGCCTTTGCCGAACACATACGTGTCATTGCCGCTGTACGAATATGACGGTGAATCGTTATTTCCCTGCAGATAATCGTCCCCCGCCCCGCCGTCCAGCACGTCGTTGCCCGCTCCGCCGTACAGCGTATCGTTGCCGTCGCCACTGTCCAGCGTGTCGTTTCCGGCCATTCCGTTCAAAATATCATTGCCGGTCCCGCCGAAAACTGTATCGTCGCCTCCCTGGGCGTTTATGGTATCGTCACCGCCCATGCCGTAGATGATATCATTGGTGTCATTGCCATTCAGCGTTTCGCTCTCATCGCTTCCGAGAATGCTAAGAACGGCATTGTTCACATAATCGAAATCCCACACCGTTCCGTCGGCAAACCATATTTCTTCAACCCTATACTTTCCTCCGGGGCTGAAATAATCCGATACCGTCAGCTTGTCGCTGGTCTGGTTAATTCGGATTTCCAGATGATTGCCGGTACGGCGCAGCGTTATGTTATCCGGAGACAAACTGGCTGCAAGCTGCACCCTGTCGGTGTTGCCTTCCGTACCGTCATAATCGATAATAGTATCCTGCCCTGAACCCCGGCCAAACAAATAAGTATCATCGCCATTTGCGCGTGCATAGGAAGTATCGCTGGCGTCGCCGCCGTACAGCGTATCATTGCCTGCGCCTCCATCCAGGACGTCATCGCTTGCGCCGCCGTACAGCTTGTCCCCTTCGGCTCCGCCGTACAGCAAGTCGGCTCCGTCATTGCCGTAGATCAGGTCCGCACCTGCGCCCCCGTACAGCTTGTCGTTGCCTCCTGCGCCGGACAGGATATCATCGCCGCCATTTCCGTAGATCGAATCGTCGCCTTCGTAGCCGTTTAACGTATCATTGCTCTCGCTGCCGGTGATGTTCAGTACCGCTTGCCGCACAAATGAACTGTCCCACTCGGTTCCATCGGCAAACTGAATTGTTTCCACCACGTATTTCCCGCTGGCTTCAAAATAATTCGATACCGTCAGCTTGTCACTGGTACCGGTAATGAGCAGTTCCAGGTTACTTCCGCTGCGGCGAAGTAATACATCGCCTGGGAGCAGACCGCCGGTCAAAGAGATGACGTCCGCGTTGCCCTCTGTACCGTCGTAGTCGAAAATCGTATCTTGGCCGGAGCCACGGCCAAACAGGTACGTATCGTTCCCGTTGACGCGCGTATAGGATGTATCGTATTGATCACCGCCGGACAAGGTGTCGTTACCTGCACCTCCGTCCAGCACGTCATTGCCCGAGCCGCCGTACAAGACATCGTTGCCGTCTTCACCATACAGACGGTCATCCCCTTCATTGCCGTACAGCGTATCCCGGCCGTCGCCGCCGTACAGACTGTCTGAGCCTGCTGCCCCGGACAAGGCGTCGTTGCCGCCGAATCCAAACAAGGTGTCGTCGCCTTCATAACCGTTCAGCGTCTCGCCGGCTTCGCCGCCCTGAATCAGCAGCGCCGCCGTACTGATGTGAGATCCGTTCCAAACCGTGCCGTCAGCGAAGCGGATGGACTCAACTTTGTATTTGCCGCCCGCTTCAAAGTAGTTCAACACCGTAAGTTTGTCAGCCATGCCGTTAATCAGCAGTTCCAGATTGCTGCCATTGCGCCGCAGCGTTACGTCGCTTGCCAACACGCCTGCCGCAAATTGAATAACGTCTTCATTGCCCTCCGTGCCGTCATAGTCAATGATCATGTCCTGACCTGAGCCTCGGCCAAAAAGGTACGTATCATTGCCGTTGGACCGGGTATAGGACGTGTCGTACTGATCCCCGCCGTACAGCGTGTCATTCCCGTCTCCGCCGTCTAGCACATCATCGCCGGCTCCGCCATACATAGCATCGCTGCCGTCGTCTCCGTTCAAGCGGTCGTTACCTTCGTTGCCGTACAGTTTGTCGGCGCCGTCGCCGCCGTTCAACTCATCGTTCCCTGCGCCGCCGCTCAGCGTATCGTCTCCGCCGAAACCGAGCAGGATGTCGTTGTCCTCGTACCCAGTCAGCGATTCGCTCGCCTGGCTGCCCGTGACGTTGCGCACCGCCGCCCGTAATGCGGCCTCATTCCACACCGTGCCGTCGGCAAACTGAACCGATTCCACAACGTATTTGCCGCTTGGCTCAAAATAGTTCGAGACTGTCAGCTTATCACTGGTACCGTTAATGAGTAGCTCCAGATTGCTGCCGCTCCGCCGCACGGTGATGTCGCCCGGCTTCACGTCGGCCGCAAACCGGATGACGTCCGTGTTACCCGCCGTGCCGTCGTAGTCGACAATCGTGTCCTGACCATAACCCCGGCCGAACAGGTACGTGTCGTTGCCGTTGGCGCGCGTATATGACGTGTCATATGGATCGCCACCGTACAACGTGTCGTTGCCCGCACCGCCGTCCAGCACGTCGTCGCCCGAACCGCCGTTCAAGCGGTCATCGCCGCCATACCCCCGCAGCGTGTCATTCGTCTCATACCCGGACAGCGTTTCACTGGCGTCGCTGCCGTCGATATTCAGTGCCGCCGTCCGAAGCGCCGCTTCGTCCCATACGGTCCCGTCGGCGAATACCGCCGACTCCACGACGTACCGGCCGCTGGCGTCAAAGAAGCTCGCCACCGTCAGCTTGTCGCTCGTGCCGTTAATCAGCAGCTCCAGACTGCTGCCGCTCCGTCGCACGGTAACGTCGCCCGGTTTCACGTCGGCCGCGAACCGAATGACGTCGGCATTGCCTGCCGTGCCGTCATAGTCAACGATCGTATCCTGACCGGAGTTCCGACCGAACAGATACGTGTCGTTTCCATTGGCGCGTGTATAGTACGTATCGCTGCTGTCGCCGCCATACAACGTATCGTTGCCTGCGCCTCCGTCTAGCACGTCATCCCCGGCTCCGCCCTGCAGCATGTCCGCTCCTTGACCGCCCTGCAGCCGGTCATTGCCGGCGTTGCCATACAGGGTATCGTTGCCGTTGCCTCCGTCTAGCACATCGTCCCCGTCGCCGCCGCTCAGCGTGTCGTCGCCGCCGTAACCGAGCAGGATGTCGTTGTCCTCGTACCCGGTCAACGATTCGCTGGCTTCGCTGCCCTTGACGTTACGCGCCGCCGCCCGTACTGCAGCCTCATTCCACACCGTACCGTCGGCGAATGGACCGATTCCACGACATATTTGCCGCTTGGCTCAAAATAGTTCGCGACCGTCAGCTTATCGCTCGTGCCGTTAATCAGCAGTTCCAGGCTGCTGCCGCTCCGCCGCACAGTAATGTCGCCCGGCTTCACGTCGGCCGCAAACTGGATCACATCCGTGTTACCCGCCGTGCCGTCGTAGTCGACAATCGTGTCCTGACCATAGCCCCGGCCGAACAGGTACGTGTCGTTGCCGTTGGCGCGCGTATATGACGTGTCATATGGATCGCCACCGTACAACGTGTCGTTGCCCGCACCGCCGTCCAGCATGTCGTCGCCCGCACCGCCGTTCAAGCGGTCATCGCCGCCGTACCCCCGCAGCGTGTCGTTCGTCTCATATCCGGACAGCGTTTCACTGGCGTCGCTGCCGTCGATATTCAGTGCCGCCGTCCGAAGCGCCGCTTCGTCCCATACGGTCCCGTCGGCGAATACCGCCGACTCCACGACGTACCGGCCGCTGGCGTCAAAGAAGCTCGCCACCGTCAGCTTGTCGCTCGTGCCGTTAATCAGCAGCTCCAGACTGCTGCCGCTCCGTCGCACGGTAACGTCGCCCGGTTTCACGTCGGCCGCGAACCGAATGACATCGGCATTGCCCTCCGTGCCATCGTAGTCTATAATCGTATCCTGCCCGGAGCCCCGCCCGAACAAGTACGTGTCATTGCCGTTAAAGCGGGTGGCCGAATCACTATTATCCCCGCCGTACAGTGTATCGTTGCCCGCGCCGCCGTCCAGCACGTCGTCTCCAAGGCCGCCCTGCAGCATATCCACTCCTTGGCCGCCCAGCAGCCGGTCATTGCCGGCGTTGCCATACAAGGTGTCATTGCCGTTGCCGCCGTCCAGCACATCGTCCCCGGCACCGCCGCTCAGCGTGTCGTCTCCGCCGTAACCGAGCAGGATGTCGTTGTCCTCGTACCCGGTCAGCGATTCGCTCGCCTCGCTGCCCGTGACGTTACGCGCCGCCGCCCGCACCGCGGCCTCATTCCACACCGTGCCGTCGGCGAATTGGACCGATTCCACGATATATTTGCCGCTAGGTTCAAAATAGTTCGCGACCGTCAGCTTATCGTTCGTGCTGTTAATCAGCAGCTCCAGGCTGCTGCCGCTCCGCCGCACGGTGATATCGTCCGGCTTCACTTCGGCAGCAAACCGGATCACGTCCGTGTTACCCGCCGTGCCATCGTAATCAACGATCGTATCCTGACCGAAGCCACGTCCGAACAGATACGTATCGTTCCCGTTGGCCCGCGTATACGACGTGTCGCTGCTGTCGCCGCCATACAAGGTATCGCTCCCCGCACCGCCGTCCAGCACATCGTCTCCCGCGCTGCCGTACAAACGGTCGTCGCCGCCATCCCCCCGCAGCGTGTCATTCGTCTCATACCCGGACAGTGTTTCACTGGCGTCGCTGCCGTCGATATTTAGTGCCGCCGTCCGAAGCGCCGCTTCGTCCCATACGGTCCCGTCGGCGAATACCGCCGACTCCACGACGTACCGGCCGCTGGCGTCGAAGAAGCTCGCCACCGTCAGCTTGTCGCTCGTGCCGTTAATCAGCAGCTCCAGACTGCTGCCGCTCCGTCGCACGGTAACGTCGCCCGGTTTCACGTCGGCCGCGAACCGAATGACGTCGGCATTGCCTGCCGTGCCGTCATAGTCAACGATCGTATCCTGACCGGAGTTCCGACCGAACAGATACGTGTCGTTTCCATTGGCGCGTGTATAGTACGTATCGCTGCTGTCGCCGCCATACAACGTATCGTTGCCTGCGCCTCCGTCCAGCACGTCATCCCCGGCTCCGCCCTGCAGCATGTCCGCTCCTTGACCGCCCTGCAGCCGGTCATTGCCGGCGTTGCCATACAGGGTATCGTTGCCGTTGCCTCCGTCTAGCACATCGTCCCCGTCGCCGCCGCTCAGCGTGTCGTCGCCGCCGTAACCGAGCAGGATGTCGTTGTCCTCGTACCCGGTGAACGATTCGCTGGCTTCGCTGCCCTTGACGTTACGCGCCGCCGCCCGTACTGCAGCCTCATTCCACACCGTGCCGTCAGGCGAATTGAACCGATTCCACGATATATTTGCCGCTTGGCTCAAAATAGTTCGCGACCGTCAGCTTATCGCTCGTGCCGTTAATCAGCAGTCCAGGCTGCTGCCGCTCCGCCGCACGGTAATGTCGCCCGGCTTCACGTCGGCCGCAAACTGGATCACGTCCGTGTTACCCGCCGTGCCGTCGTAGTCGACAATCGTGTCCTGACCATAGCCCCGGCCGAACAGGTACGTGTCGTTGCCGTTGGCGCGCGTATATGACGTGTCATATGGATCGCCACCGTACAACGTGTCGTTGCCCGCACCGCCGTCCAGCATGTCGTCGCCGCCGACTTCACCGCCGTCAACGGTCATCGCCGCCGTCCCCCGCAGCGTGTCGTTCGTCTCATACCCGGACAGCGTTTCACTGGCGTCGCTGCCGTCGATATTCAGTGCCGCCGTCCGAAGCGCCGCTTCGTCCCATACGGTCCCGTCGGCGAATACCGCCGACTCCACGACGTACCGGCCGCTGGTGTCAAAGAAGCTCGCCACCGTCAGCTTGTCGCTCGTGCCGTTAATCAGCAGCTCCAGACTGCTGCCGCTCCGTCGCACGGTAACGTCGCCCGGTTTCACGTCGGCCGCGAACCGAATGACATCGGCATTGCCCTCCGTGCCATCGTAGTCTATAATCGTATCCTGCCCGGAGCCCCGCCCGAACAAGTACGTGTCATTGCCGTTAAAGCGGGTGGCCGAATCACTATTATCCCCGCCGTACAGTGTATCGTTGCCCGCGCCGCCGTCCTGCACGTCATCCCCGGCTCCGCCCTGCAGCATGTCCGCTCCTTGACCGCCCTGCAGCCGGTCATTGCCAGCGTTGCCATACAGGGTATCGTTGCCGTTGCCTCCGTCTAGCACATCGTCCCCGTCGCCGCCGCTCAGCGTGTCGTCTCCGCCGTATCCGAGCAGGATGTCGTTGTCCTCGTAGCCGGTCAGCGATTCGCTCGCCTCGCCGCCCGTGATGTTGCGCACCGCCGCCCGCACCGCGGCCTCATTCCACACCGTGCCGTCGGCGAATTGGACCGATTCTACTACGTATTTGCCGCTTGTCTCAAAATAGTTCGACACCGTCAGCTTGTCGCTTGTGCCGTTAATCAGCAGTTCCAGGCTGCTGCCGCTCCGCCGCACGGTGATATCGTCCGGCTTCACGTCGGCTACAAACCGGATCACGTCCGTGTTGCCCGCCGTACCGTCGTAGTCGACAATCGTGTCCTGACCGTAACCACGGCCGAACAGGTACGTGTCGTTGCCGTTGGCACGCGTATATGACGTGTCATATGGATCGCCACCGTACAACGTGTCGTTGCCTGCGCCGCCGTCCAGCACATCGTCCCCGGCTCCGCCGTACAGACGGTCGTCGCCGCCGTACCCCCGCAGCATGTCGTTCGTGTCATACCCGGACAATGTTTCGCCGACTTCACTGCCGTCAACGTTCAGTGCCGCCGTCCGAAGCGCCGCTTCGTCCCATACGGTCCCGTCGGCAAACACAGCTGACTCCACGACGTACCGGCCGCTGGCGTCGAAGAAGCTCGACACCGTCAGTTTGTCGCTTGTGCCATTAATCAGCAGCTCCAGACTTGTGCCGCTGCGCCGCACGGTAACGTCTCCCGGCTTCACGTCGGCCGCAAACCGGATCACGTCCGCGTTGCCTTCCGTGCCGTCGTAGTCGACAATCGTGTCCTGGCCGGAGCCCCGACCGAACAGGTATGTGTCGTTTCCGTTAAAGCGGGCTGCCGAATCACTGTTATCTCCGCCATACAAGGTGTCGTTGCCCGTACCCCCGTCCAGCACATCGTCCCCGGCTCCACCGTACAAACGGTCGTCGCCGCCATAACCCCGCAGCGTGTCGTTCGTCTCATACCCGGACAGCGTCTCACTGGCTTCGCTGCCGTCGATGTTCAGCGCCGCCGTCTGAAGCGCGTCCGTGTCCCAAACGGTCCCGTCGGTAAACACCGCCGATTCCACGACATATTTGCCGCTGGCATCGAAGAAGCTGGACACTGTCAGCTTGTCGCTCGTGCCGTTAATCATCAGCTCCAGATTTGTGCCGCTGCGCCGCACGGTAACGTCGCTCGGCTTCACGTCGGCTGCAAACCGGATGACGTCGGCATTCCCCTCCGTACCGTCATAGTCGATAATCGTGTCTTGACCGTAGCCCCGCCCGAACAGATACGTATCGTTGCCGTTGCTTCGGTTGTAGGAGGTATCGCTGCTGTCGCCGCCGTACAGCGTATCGTTGCCACTGCCGCCGTCCAGCACATCGACTCCGGCTCCGCCGTACAGAACGTCGCCTCCCCCTTCGCCTTCCAAGTGGTCCCCGCCATCGTTGCCATATAGCCGATCGTCCCCATAACCCCCGTACAGCAGATCGGCGCCCGCCGCTCCGGTCAAGGTATCTTCGCCGCCATAACCGTAAATGCTGTCATTGCCCTCATAACCGGAAAGGCTCTCACTGGATTCGGTTCCGTCCACACTTAATACAGCTTGCCGGATATAATCCGTGTTCCAAACCGTTCCTTCGGAGAAGTGTACCGTTTCCACTACATAGCTGCCGTTGGCGTCGAAATAATTCCATATGGTCAGCTTATCATCGGTACCGATAACGGATAACTCCAGATGGTTGCCGCTGCGCCGCAGCTTTACATCCCCCGGCTGCACGGATTCGTCCAGCTTAACAAGATCCGCGTTGCACGCCGTGGCGTCATAATCGACAATCGTATCCTGGCCATAGCCCCGGCCAAAGAGGTACGTATCGTTGCCGTTGCCCCGGTTATTGGAGGTGTCGCTGCTGTCACCGCCGTACATCACGTCATTTCCGGCTCCACCGTCCAGCACATCGTCGCCGTTGCCGCCGTTTAAGCGATCATCACCGGTCCCCCCCACAAGCTTGTCATTCAACTCACCGCCAAAAAGGGTATCGTTCCCTCTGTCGCCGAACAGGAAGTCTTTGCCGCCGCCCCCGGAAATGGTATCGTCGCCTTCCAGTCCCCAGAACACCTCATCCATGTTTGTTCCGGTAAAGGTGTCGTTCTCCCGCGAGCCGAGCACTTCGGATCTCCCGGCTATATCGATAATTAGCGCATACTCTGGTCCCTTGGCCGCAAACGTCTTGCGGAAGCTTTCAATGTTGACATAATCCGTCAGTTCCAATTGATGAATGCTGGCCGCCACCTCGTTAAGCTTCGCCATGCCCGCCTGTTCATCTGTGGACATCACATTCATAATATCGATTGCGATCCCCGACAAATCAAATCTTACGCTTTCCGTCGTCGCATCCCAGGCCAAGGTAAGCCTGCTGTAAAATTCCTTCAATCGGGTCTGCGCCGTCAATTGGGAATACACCGTGCTTGCCAGTTGATTGAAAGTATCCGAAAGCAGAGCCGCCGCGTTTGTTATCGGGTTGCCGCCCTGTCCGTTCGTGGCTTCCTGATATTTCTTTCCAAAAAGCTTCTCTAGCGCCTCCAGCTTCCGGGCATCGATATTACCTCCACGCTGATTCGGATTGATGGTCTCGACCCCGGTCCAGGCATAAATAATGTCGACTGACAGTTGTTTGCGGAAGTTTATGTCCGGTTCAGCTGCAAATCGCATCACCAATGCTTTGAGATGTCCGGTAGTGTCCCTAAGCATCGCCTGGTGCAGACTATTGACGTTACCGAATCCCTTTAAATCCGGCAATGCCGCGATTTCGGACGTAACCGGCAGCAGCTGCGTGGAGGTGGAGTTCACCTTGTCGGTCTTGAACCAGACGTCACTCACGGCTGCAGTCGTTCCGTCGGTCCGGGTATACGTTCCGGTCTGCTTATGTTCGTTGCCCTGGGCATCGACAAAAGTGCCTGAGCTGTAGCCTGTAAAAATAGAGGCCACGCCGGTGTCCTGGAGAGATACCAGCTCTCCGGCGTCCGTTATGCCGTCCCCGTCCAGGTCCCTCCAGATGTTCAGCTGGCTAAATACGGCATCGGCGGCGTCGATTTTACCGTCATGGTTATCGTCAAGATCGGCCAGCGCCGAAAATCCATTAGCAGCCTTGTTCCCACCTGACAAAAGCGTGTTGTTGCCGAACAATTCCTGCCCGCTGTCGATCCGGCCGTTACCGTTTAAGTCCCGGACCAGCAGACCGTCGTCCTTGCCGACCCAAGCCGATTTCTCGGCAAAGCTGTTGTTGTCATGGTCAAAAGCAATACCGTTCTGGATCGTTGTCGTTTCCACTCCGTCTCCGTCCAGATCGAGCACGAGCGGGCAAGAGGTCATTGCTTCGGCGTTCTGGAACAGACCGAAGATGCTTCCAATCAGGTCGCTAAGGCCGTGTCCGAGCTCGCTTCCGACAATCCAGCCTACGATGCCCGCCCCAACCTCCAGCAAGAGTCCCGCGGCGATGCCAACCGGTCCCCCTGTCGCTCCGAGCGCCAGTGCTATAGGCGCAACGGCTTCCATAAACAACTGTGAGGTCACTAGCCCTCCCGCCGTTTCCAACGTCCAGTCGCGGATAATTGTATTGCCTAGTTCCGTATCGCCGGACGCATATGCCGCGCTTGCATCGCCGATCATATTGACAGCATCCACGGCGAGCATTACGCCGCCAACGATGCCCAGAGCCTTCAGCGCTCCCCCTCTCACACGGGTATAGCGGGCGGCATCGGCCAGAGTAGAACTCGTGCTGACGCCCGGCGTTTCCACAAGAGTCCGGTCCATGTACTGGACGATCTCGGTCGTTCTGGCGGCAACTGAATTGTTCGATCCCTTTATACTCTCAGAAATTTCGGCCAGCCTCGGATATTTGGCGTTCAATTCAGCCTGGGACAATCGTCCTTCCATTTGGCTCAGCGACTGGACGCTGGCGGTTCCCTCGGGAACGCGGGTAGACCCTCCCGTCAGTCTGGCGACATCAACCCCCAGAATTTCGCCTGGCTTAACGACAGCCTCACCTTTGGGATCTACCACAATCGTCTGCGGTCCCCTATACACATCAATCAAGGACATATTGGCACTTGATTTATAAGATATCGCTTCTCTCAAGCCATCCAGCGCCTTGGCTTCGGAGTAGCCAAGCTCTTTCATGAACCAATCCTTGGCCTTTAACAAATCCTCCTTAGGGATACCGTCAATGCTGTTGACCTGTGGCATATCCAGCAGGGTACGCAGCTCCGTCAGCGTCCAGACGCTGTCCGGCGTCGAGCCCGACGTTAATGTGATTACATTGCCGTGGGCATTGGCGAGCATAACCTCCCTGGAAACAAAATCATTAAGGGAAAGCACCCCTTCATAGCCAAACGGAGTGCGGACGCCGTTCACTTTGTAGCCGTTGAGCATTTCACCGGCGAGCTCCGGGCTGCCGGACGCCTGTTGTACTGCGGCTTTGAATTCCGCATTATTCAATAGCTCTCCGGCTTCCGTATCGCTGATATAATACAGCGTGCCTCCGCTACTGTTCGAAACCGCATCGGCGATCTGCCATGCGGGAGTATCGCCAATCCATCCATTGTAGGGAATAATATTCCCGCCTTCAGGCACCTTGAAAGAAATCTTTCCTACACTCGCCTGGATATCCTGGGCGAGCTGCACCTTTTGCGCACGGGTCAGTTCGGCGTTCTCCGGTATGCCGTGCCTGGAGCGCCATGACTCGATATCGTCGATAATATCGAACTTGGTCGTCATTGCTTGACGCCTCCCATCGCAAAGCCGGGTGTTGCGATGTAATCAAAATGGACACCGGTAACGCAATCTCTTCTGCCGGCAAATCCTTTGGCGTCCAACGATTCTTTAATCAAATCAACCAATTGTTCGTGATCCTGGAGCAGATTTCCGGGCGCTTCAATTTTAGTGATCTTCCAGAACATTTCGATTCCCGAGCTCACATTGCCCGTACCGGTGCTGTACGTATCCATGCAGATGATATTTCCCTTCCAGACAAGCGCATAATACATCGGGACGTCGGATTCATAATCGCCTTGTCCGCCCAATCCGACCAGGAAAGCGTTCCGCTCACGATCGATCGTCCAAGACCGTGATTCCAGCGGTTTACGGGTAAACGGATCTTTGAGTTGGAAGGAATTAAACCATTCTCGGTCGGCTGCAGGTATTTTTTCATTAATGAATGCCACTGATCATCTCTCCCTTGTACATTTCATTTGGCGATGCCTTCCCCTTGCCGGTCTAACCCTGCTGTAAGCGTCCGCTGCCGGACTCATGGAGCCGCGGGGAGCGCAGCGGTTTGCGTACTCAGCAATTTCAGCCCGCCCTTGTAGCTCAAGTATACCTTGAACTGGACCAAGGGGCCGGCATTTCCGGTAGAAATGCCTTCGACCTGAAATTTGCCGTTTGTCAAAGTAAAGCTGTTGTCGTCATCCGTATTCAACCCGAACTCTCTCTGCGTGATCACCTCCCCGCCGTTCTCAACCCGGATAACAATTTTATGTTTACCGTCAAAATCGTCAAATGCCGTATCCCGGAACAGCCGGGCGTTGAATTCAATCGCTCCGCTGTAGGTTGACGTCCATTTGGCGGCAACATTCGATAGAGTCAGGGAATAAGGCCCCGCATTCAGGTTCGCAAGACCGTTATTTCCCGACTTCCTTTCTTCCATTAATGAATATATAGCCGGCTTTACATAAGCCTCGGCACGTGCGCCGGATTCAACAATTCCGTTGCCGTTTACCGGCACCCCCAGCAGCAGCTTCAATGTCTCGGGCCTTGTCCCTTTAGGCACTTTGCCGGACAATGTTTGAATCGCCGCACCTCCGTACTTGATGGCGGCACCCGAGCCGCTCTCGTATTCCAGAGGATAGTACATGCCGTCCGCCGTCCCCAGATACCCTGTTAACGGATTGCTTACCGTACTCCGTTTATTCAGATTCCGCTGAACCAGCTCGATTTCAATCATATCCTCGGCTGGCCCCGGGTACACCAGCACCTGGTACAGCTGAATTTCTGACTCTCCGCCGGTAATGTCCAGCGTATACGTATCGCCCTCCCGATAGGATTTCAGGCTGTCGGCCTTGGGAATAGCGAACTGGGCGACATTGGAGTTCTGATTGTCTTCACTGCGCCCCAGCAGCACGGTCATTTCGCCCCCCGCTGTCGAATAAGGAATGGTCGCTACGACCTGCACCGACACCGGGCGGTCCGGAGAAGCGCCGAGCACTTTGTCCAGGACAAATGCTTCCGCCTTCACAGCTGCGCCGTCGATACAATAGGTTGCCTGAAATTCTGGAAGCGGGACGGCGGCATATCCGCCGCTGTATAATTCAAATTCGCTCACAAGAGCATCTTTACCGTTCGCGGGCAGGCGAAGCGTTGAGGTCCTGCGGATTTTGAAATCTCCGGAGCCGTTCGAGAAATAAACCCATCCGGAGCCCGCCAACTGTGTATTCTCCAAATCAGGCAAGGTAAAATTGGCAACGGAGCGGTACAATTCGCCGCCTTCCTGCCGGATCGGCTCCTCTATGACGATCTGAAAACCCGTTAAATTTACGTTAAGAGGCACTTCGATCTTAATAACCCGGCGCATCGTCGCCTGTGGAGACAACCGACCTTCCCCCTCGCCCTCCGCCAATTTGCCTTCATATTTATATTTCTGCCCGGTAATTCCCATCACCCGGAATTCCGGCAGTTTAATGCTGTTCACTCCTGTGTTGGCAAGGGTCAGCGTGCCCTGAATCACTCTGGTTCCTCCCTCGGTATAACCCATAACGTTGCCCAGATTAAGGGTATAGGGAGTTCCGTCCTTTGTTGCGCTCTTCGCAATCGTTAAAGTCTTGGCATGTTCGGCGTCTTCCGATTTCTCCAGCGGCAGCTTCAACAGTGGCCTGTAGACCGGATCGTCAGACTTCCCTAGCGACTTTGTAACCATCAGCCGCATACTCCGGGATTTTAACGATTTCGGAATGTCGGCCGATACGACGGCGGTAAGCTGCTCAAGAGCTCCCATTGTTGCAGGCGGGCCTGAGCCTTCCAGAGACAAGGGGTAATACAACCCGTCAATCTCCAGAAAATATCCCAAGACAGGCGCTTTGATGGCCTGCTTGCCAATATTTTTAAGCACAATCTCTGTTCCAACCTTCATCTGTGGCAAATCGGACTCCGCGAAGTAAAGAGGCTCTGCCGCAATAGACAGCTGCGCCTCATCCGGCCGGATATAATAAGCTTTCTGATTGACAGCGGCAAGCTTGTTCCAGGCCTTGGCCGGTAGGAGCGCGAAGACGTCCGTGATCAGATTCATCTCCTCCTCCTTTGCGCCTGCAAGCAGCTTGAAGCTGGAGGAGCGGGCGGTTTTCGGCAGGGAGGCATGGAGATCGTATACCCGTTTCGCTTTTGGGTTCAGTTCGTCTTTGTTGTCTGTCCCCGCTTCCAACGGATACAGCTCGCCCGAGCCAGCTTGAAGCCAAAAGCTGTATTCCGGAAGCTTGACCGGCTGATTCCCCCGGCTTTCAGCGGCGAAGGTTACAGTATAAATTTCCTCGCCGGCCGTTTCATATGTATAGAACTCTGCGGCTGAGAGCCGAACTTGATTGCCCTGCATTTGACTGAGTCTTGCGGAACCCTCAGGCACCGTGTCGGCGTATCCGGCGGGAATCTTGACACTGCCTGTGGTTTTGCTGAACCCGGGGTAATCGATGTTCCACTCCTTGACGCCCAGCCGGATCCCCTCTAGCGCCGCAGTGTTCGGTACAACCGCGTAAAAGACATAGTCCTTCCCCGCCTGCGGAAGCACTTTGGTGGTACCGCCTTCATCCTGCTGTCTTAACGCGTTGCTGGAGCCGCCGGCTGCCGTGGAGACGGTGATGCCATAACGCAGCAGATCGATGACCGACTGTCCTCCGTTAAACAAACGGATCTTGAAAGTGAGCACATTATTTTTGCCCCATTGGGTCAGGTGCGGGTCCAGGAACTCCACATAGCTGCTCTTGGTCACATAAACTTTGCCGATGGATTTGGATGTAACGTCCGTACTTTGGGCCAGACTGCGTCCGGGCGCGCCAAGAATTGCCGTCAGACTAACAATGAACACAATGACTATTCCTACAGCTACAGTTCTTCTCATGGAGTTGCTCCTTTGCCGTCATCTTAAGGTAAAGCTCTCGTCCATCGCCTTCTTGAGAGGGGACAGGAAAAAGTCGATGATCCGCCGTTTGCCGGTCTTGGCTTCAACTGTGACCGACATCCCTGGCGTCATCCGGATGAAGCTTCCGCTTGAAGTAGTGTCTGAAACCACTTTCAGCTTCGCTTTAAAGACGGGACCGAGCTTCTCATCCTCGAAAGCGTCCGGGCTGACATAGGTAATTTCCCCCTGCAGGTACCCGTATTTTTGAAAAGGAAACGTATCCACCTTCAGATTAGCTTCCTGGCCTTTCTTGATAAAGCCGATATCCTGGTTGGCAATAGTCGCTTCGACGATAAGAGGAGTATCGTCTGGAACGATGGATATTACATCCTGGGCGCTCGTTACGACCCCGCCGATCGTATAGGAAGACAGGCCATGCACTGTGCCGTCCACCGGAGAGGTCAGCTGCTGGAGCTCGTATCTCTTATTAGCCTTAGTAAGCTCGGATTCCAGGCTGTACAGCGTTTTCTCGGTTTCGACCAGCTCGTCCAGAATGGTGCGTTTATGCCGCTCTTCAAGCGAAACAACGTTTTGCTTCGCTTCCGCAAGCGCATTTTCCGCTTTTTGCACTTTTGTCTCCTGCGAAGAGATTTGCAGCTTGGCTTTATTCAGATCATTGTCGGCTTGAAGAAGGCTGGCGCTATCCTCAAACCCCTCTTCGGCGCTGCCCTCAGCCTTCATCGCTGCCAGCGAGTAATCCTTGTTAGCCAGCTCCAGGGCGGCCTTCTCAAGCTCCAGCTCCTGCTCGGTCTGAGAAACCTGGAGCTCTGCTTCCTTCCTGCCGCTACTGAATTCCTCGTCGCGTGCCTCGCGGAGCTGCATTTGCATGCCCAGTATTTCCGCGGTCTTCACGGACGGATCCAGGTTCTCCTCTTCAAGACCCTTGAACGCTGCGCCTTTAAGCTCCGCCTCCAGCATCGCCTTTTGCAGCCTGGCGACGTAAATCTGCTTGTCCAGCTCCTGGATGTCGGCCGTGGAGGTGGTAGAATCCAGCTCTACCAAAACCTGGCCCTCCGACACATGCTCCCCTTCTTTCACGAGCACAGCCTTGATCGTGCCGCCTTCCAGCGGCTGAAGTACCTTTGTTCTACCGTCGGGAATGACTTTGCCTCTAGCCGTCGCTACCTCATCTACCTTCCCCAAATAAGACCAGGACAAGATAAGGAGAAATAGGACGACGATCAGCCAAATAAGCCATCTGCCTAAAGGAGAAGGCGGCGTTTCCTCGATTTCGAGCGCGGCAGGCAGAAATTCATACTCTAGACGATCCTTTTTTAATCCGAACATGTTATTCCCTCTCCTGCTGATTATAGAGATAGTGATACAACCCTTTTTTGGCTAGTAACGCTTCATGCGCCCCCGCTTCAATGAGATTTCCTTTGTCCATAACCATAATGCGGCTAGCGGTTCTCAGCGTAGATAGCCGGTGGGCGATAATGATGACGGTCCGGCCTTCGCAGATTTTTTGCAGATTGTTCTGAATGATCCGCTCGGACTCATAGTCCAGCGCTGAGGTCGCTTCATCAAAGATAAGAATTCTGGGATTGCCGAGCAGCGCCCGTGCAATGGCGATCCGCTGCCTTTGGCCGCCAGACAAACCTTCCCCGCGTTCTCCGACCAGGGTATCGTAGCCTTCCGGCATTTCGATAATAAAGTCATGCGCACCTGCCAGGCGGGCGACGCGTACGATGTCCTGAATATTAGCCGACGGATTGTTAAGCGCGATATTTTCGCGGATACTCCCACTGAACAGGTAGTTTTCCTGGAGCACGACTCCGATCTGACGCCGCAGCCACGAGGGATCGGCCAGGGAGATATCAACCCCGTCGATCAGAATTTTGCCCGATTCCGGAACATACAGGCGTTGGATCAGCTTGGATACCGTACTTTTGCCCGAGCCGCTGCGCCCGACAATGCCGACGACCGTACCGGGCGGTATGGCGAAAGACAATTTGCGCACGATTTCTGGCCCGTCCACTTTATAGCGGAACGTTACCGATTCGAACTGAATCTGTCCGCGGATGCGCGGCAGCCGGGTCTTGGACGCGGAAATGGTGGGTTCTGGTTTGACGAGAAATATATCCTTTAATTTATCAATCGATATGCCCGTCTGCTGGAACTCCTGCCACATCTGGACCAGGCGTAGTACGGGATCGCTGACCCGCCCGGCCAGCATTTGAAAGGCGATCAGTTGCCCGACTGTGATCGTTCCGGCAAGTACCAGATGGGTTCCGTAAAACAGGATGGCGAGATTGGAAATCTTCTGAATAAATTGGGCGAGCGAGCCGGCCGTGCCTGACAAAATAAGCAGTTTGAAGCTGGAACGCGTGTAATTCGCAAGCAGGCCTTCCCACTTTTTTTGGGAAATCGGCTCTAAAGCAAACGACTTGATCGTCTGTATGCCGGATACGGCCTCTACTAGATAGGACTGGGATTCCGATCCGCGCTGGAATTTCTCTTCGAGCCTGCTGCGGAGCAAAGGGGTAAAGATGATAGAAAGAAGTGCAAAAAACGGAAGCGTGCCGAGTACGATAAAGGTTAGCCGGGTACTGTAGGCAAACATGACGGCGATATATACCGCAATAAACAACACGTCGAGCACCGCCGTAAACGGCGAGCCGGTCAGGAACTGCCGGATATTCTCAAGCTCACGGACCCGGGCGATTGTGGCTCCCGTTCTGCGATTCTCGAAATAAGATAGCGGAAGTCGAAACAGATGGCTGAATAGCTTTGAGCTGAGCGTAATGTCCACCCTGCTGGTCGTATGGGTAAACACATAGTTCCGGCTGATGCTCAGGATCAGTTCAAACACGATGATAACCAGCAGTCCGATGGCCAGAACATTAAGCGTTGACAGCCCGTGATGTGCCAGCACTTTATCGATGATGACCTGGGTTATCATCGGTGAAACAAGCCCGAACAGCTGGAGGAACAACGAAGCAATCAGAACTTCGGCCAAAATCTTCTTGTGCTTCCACAACGCCGGCAAAAACCACTTAATGCCGAATGCCTCGCTGTGCTCCGATTTGAATTGAGGCGCAAACAAGATGAGCTCTCCGCTCCACATACCAGCCAGCTCATTTGCACTCAGGTTGGACGGTATACCGATCAACGGGTCCAGAATTAAAAACTCCGACTCATTAACCTTGGCGAGTACAACATATCCGCTCTCTTTCTTGCGCAGTGCAGCCGGTAATGGAAGCTTCCGCAGCCGTTCGAGCTTTACTTCGGCCTTCTTGGCTTTAAACCCCCGCTCCTTGGCTGCTTGCAGCATCTGCAGCGTGTTCATGCCTTCACAGTCAATGGCCAGGGAATGCCGTATCTGATCGTAGTCGGCCGAAACATTGTGATAGTTGGCGATCAGGATCAAACACTGCAGGCCAGTATCCAAAACCGGAACCTCCGGCTCTCCTTCCTTACGCTTGTCCTCCTCGTGTACTTCAGCGGTTATCCCCATCGTCCAACATCCCTTGTTTTTATTGGAAAAGCTTATGTAATTTAAAGATACATTTAGACAAATAATATCACATAAACTGGAAACGTAATGTCGAAATATGTATTTAGAAGTAATTTTTTCAAATTATTCACAGTACAAAAAAAGCGCTTATTCCAGATGGAAAGGAGCGCCTTTCGTATCAACATTTAGTATTCAAATAAAGGATATAAGCTGATCAAATTCGTGCTCGAGTCCCCAATCAGCGATCCTTCTTACCTTCTCCTCCACTTTTACGAGCTGTTTGCACTGCTCTCTGATTATCAACAGATAGTTAAGTACTCAGTTTTTTTACTTTAGTTTGGGATCATCTGTTAATCCGAGAAAATAATCATTAAAATTCAAGTTCTAAATCGATTGAGTTGTTAGTTCTCCCCCATGTTTTAGATGGAAGTAAAGTATCAGATGGATAACCAATTTTATATTCGTCATTATCAAATATAGATTTAGAGTAAGTGGCAATTAAGTTGCTGATGCGCGTCATTAAAGTTGAACAATATGAACGTACTTGAGAATTCCCTTTACTTTCCTCAAATAAAAAAGTCAGTTCTATGCCCAACTCTAAATTTTTTAGTTGAGATACTTTACTATTTGAATTTTCCAAAAGATGGATTCCCTGTTTGATTACCGTTCTCATACCTGGAGCCCAAATGAGTTAATAATTAGATGTTAATCGAATTGGCAATAGTAGCATGTTCTTGTCCATTTCCACAAAGAGACCAAGTTCTTGTCCTTTGCTCAGGACAAGAACTTGGTCCCTTAAAACAGAAAAGTCGTGCTTCGAATTCTTATGGGACTTTGTTCTTGTCCACCGACAATAATAAAGCATAGATAATATATAAAAGCAATTCTCCCAGCAGAAGGACGGAGGCTGAAAATGAAGCTTGTACCCAACTGCATAACGCTCAGCCGGACCTTGCTGGCACTCCTGCTGTTCTGGCTTGAGCCGCTGGGCGCGGGCTTCACTATTGTCTATATCCTGTGCGGAATCACAGATATGCTGGACGGGCCGATTGCCAGAAAAACCGGAACAATCAGCAGCCTCGGCGCCAAGCTTGACTCCCTGGCCGACATGACGCTGGTAGGCGCTGCATTATATACATTGTATCCGTTCCTTGGACTTACACCCGGGGTTCTCCTCTGGATCATGCTGATCGCCTTAATCCGTGGTGCCTCCATGCTGACCGCGCTGCGCAAATTCCGGACCTACGGGAGCATTCATACCTATGGCAACAAACTCGCCGGACTCCTGTTATTTATCACACCTCTGCTGCTTCCGTATATTCATCAAGGAGTCTGGACTGCTGTTGTATGTACCGTAGCTACCATATCCGCTGTGGAGGAATTCATCATTCTTCTGAGCTCAAGCCAGCTGCAGCTGGACCGAAAGGGGCTGTATCGGCGGCGTTAATCCTCAGTAGATACACCCCAAAGAACCCATAACACACACAACGGGCTCTCCGGTAACACTCCCCATTCTTCTATAGTCCTGCACAACAAGAATACTTAGCCTACCGGTCCGGCATCCGCAAAGCTCCTGATTAACGCCTTGACCTGTCGTCTGGAGGTAACGGTGATGACTTGCTGATGAGCGCCGGCCTGCCGGAGTCTCGCAATGGTGTTGTCGCGGCTTCGTGTCTTGTAGCTCCAGACCCATTTCACAAACGCAAAGTCGAGCTTCTCCGGACAGCCTTCGTTCATATCGGGTCTGGTCTGGTTATGGTACATCAGACGCCGCTTCACAATCCGGTACATGCATAAGAGCCTGGGCAGATCCAGAAAAATGATGACATCCGCACGCCTGATCCTCATATCCATGGTCTTTGAATAATTGCCGTCTATAATCCACTGCTCTTGCTCCGTATATTGCCGGACTAGCCCGTCCCACTCCTCATCCGGCGTGGGAATCCAGTCCGGGTTCCAGAAAAGGGCGTCCAGATGCACAACCGGAAGAAGGAGCAGACCGCCGAGCTGCCGTGCCAAGGTGGATTTGCCCGAGCCTCCTGATCCGAGAATTAGAATCCGGTTCATAAGTTCTCCTTATTCAATATGACATAACTGCTATCCCTTCAATCCAACTGCAAATAGTCTCTAATTCCATCCACGATCGCAGAGGCAACTCCTTCCTGAAACGCTGAGGTCCACATCTTCGCCTCATCGCCGGGGTTCGTTAAATATCCCAGTTCCAGCAGCACAGCCGGCATCTCCGTCTCGCGCAGGACAAAAAAGTTTGCAACCTTAACTCCGCGGTCGTTGAGACCCGTGGCTTGAATGACATGCTTATGTATAGTTTCGGCAAAAGCCAGTGATTCGTCATGATAATAAAAGGACTCCGTACCCGATGCCGATGCATCCTCATAGGTATTACCATGGATGGAGATAAATAAATCTGCCGGGAGGTCATTCGCGAACTCCGGCCGGTACAGCTCATGCGTGGATATGAAAGCATCCCCGGTCCGGGTAAGCTCAATCTGAAGCTGCGGATCATCCGCCAGCTTCGCTGCTATTGCCTGTGATACGCTGAGGTTGAACTCCTTCTCAAACCGTCCGCTCACAGAAGTCGCACCAGGGTCTTCACCGCCATGACCCGGATCGATTACAACCTTGTACACAGGTCCGGAATACACTGGATCACTGCTTCCAGGCCCGCTTGTACGATCTGGTTCATGAAATGCCCGATTACCCGCCGCCGGAGGCGCAGCCAGACTTGAGTCTGCGCTATTCCCGCCTGAACCGTTACTGACGCCATCACTGCATGCCGCAAGCAGTAGCAGACTGAGCCATACGGCAGCTATAATGTACATCTTCCTCATTCCGGTCTCTCCTTATCGCCCACTTCAATTCGTATCCCCTTCCATTTCAGCATACCGGAGGCTGGATAGGCAAGACCTAATCTCACCTATGGATTCATATCTTCACAAAAAAACTGATGGAGGCCTATGTCATGGCTCCAATCAGTCTTGTGTTATTTCTATGCTATTTGGCGGGTGTATGCTCTGCTGCCTGCCCGGCATGACTAGAGGAATTCAGCAAGACGAGCCCCCCGATAATGGTAAGCAGACTAATGCCGGTGAGCAGGTTGAAGGGATCCTTCCAGATCAGGATACCGATGAGTGCAGTCAGCGCCGTTCCCACACCTGACCAGATGGCATAAGCCAGGCTTAACGGTATGGTTCGGAGACTAATGGACAAGCTGTAAAAGGCCACACCCATTCCAATCACTACCCCGATAGACGGCAGCACACTGCTGAATCCGTCGGAGAGCTTGAGCATTGTCGTGCCAAAGATTTCCGAGAGGATGGCAATACTTAGTGCAAGATAACTTTTCACAGTTCAACCCTCCGTTGAAAGCTTCAGGAGCACCACACCGCCAATGATGAGGAGCAGTCCTGCTACTTTTTTGACATTCAGACTTTCTTTATAGACCAGTACGCCAACTAATGCGGTTAACGCCGTTCCCACACCCGACCAGATGGCATAAGCCGTCCCGAGGGGGATCTCCTTCAGCGCGAGTGACAGATTGAAGAACGCCAGCCCCATGCCGGCGACCACCGCAATGGATGGAAGCAGTCTTTTGAACCCGTTCGATGCCTTAAGCATGGAGCTGCCGAAGACCTCACTCACAATAGCTAACGACAATAATACATAAGAATTCACTTGGGTTGCCTCCTAATTAATCATCTCCAGCAATTTGCTGACGACCTTGTCCCGCATTTCACCGCTGATTTCACCGATTCCAAATACCTCCGATAACCACAGGCCGTCTACAGCCAGCCGGACAATCGAGGAGATCACCGGATCAAGTCCATCGTTCTCCATGTTCTGCTGCCAGACCGAGTACTGTTCACGAAGCTCTTCCAGCAGATCCCCGTTATTAAAAAGCGCTGCGTTAAGCGCTACGTTCATGCCCTGCTCTTCCTTATCTGCTTCAACGGTGGACTTCAGATAGGCCCGGCTCCATTTCCCTTGATCCCGTGTATCCCGGGCTGCCCTATTCTGAACATCTGCTATGAAGTCATTCGTTATCCCTGACACCATGCTTTGAATTAAGGCGTCCTTATTCGGAAAATGATGCAGCAGACCGCCTTTGCTAACCCCTGCTTCGGCGGCTACTACTTCAAGCGTAAGCTTCTCAATTCCTTGATGCTTCACGACGTTTGAAGCGGCCGCCAGAATCAGACTACGTTTGGATTTACTGTTCAAGTGAATCACCTCTGCATTTACTATACCGTCCGGACGGTTTGAATGTCAATTAATTAACAAGAACAACGTCGCCCGGCGGAAGAATCCAACTGGAGTGTATGCATTATGCAGCTTATCCGGCCTGTGTAACTTAGGAGATATTAGGCCACCACTTACTCCCCTCAGACTTCTTCTGACAGCTACCTCTGTACAGTTCCCTGGGAAATTAAGCGCAATGCAATACTGCTCCTCATTCCCGCCTCTCGCCCACTTTCGGCGGATTCAGGGGCACTTCTGCTCCTCATTTACGCCTCCCGCCCGCTTTCGGCGGATTCAGGGGCACTTCTCGGTGCGACCCCCTTATCCCGGAGTCCTCCGTATAAAATCGGTACTTGTCGTAGCCTTGCTCTTTATTTCGCTTTTTCTCTCGGCCAGAAGAAGCAGGACTGGTCTTCTAGGGTCAGCACCCACTCCGCAAAGGTAGCTGGCGGCATGTTGCGAAGACTCGTATGCATTCTGCGGTTATTGTAAAAGTCCATGTACCGGTCCACGGCTTCATAGGCCTCTTCGAACGTGTCGAAGGCCTCTTTGCGGAACAAATCCCGATCGATATTGCTGTGGAACGATTCAATAAAAGCATTTAAATCCGGCGTTCGAGGCGGAATGCGTTCATGGGTCATCTCCCAGCTTTCACACATGTCGCCAAACAGATGGCTGATGAACTGGGGGCCGTTGTCGGTGCGGATCACCGGGCGCGCGCTGCCAGGGGCGCAGTGTTGCTCCATGGCGCGTCCCAGCGTCTGGCAGGCGTGCTTGGCCTCACACGACGATCCTCGGTGATACCCGACGATAACCCGGGTAAACACATCGATAATGCTCAGGACGAAGAAATGCCGGTCCCGGCCCGCCACATACCCGTATTTAATGTCCATCTGCCAGAGCTGGCCCGCTCCGGTAATGACTCGGTTCTCCGGCAGCTTCCGGGGATGCTTAAAGCGCTTCTGACGCTGGGGCTGCAGGATCTCCAGCGCCTGACACAGCCGGTAGCTTTTCTTGTGGTTGAGCCTCAGCCCGTGCTGGTTCCACAAGCACTTGGCCAGCAGTTTGTACCCGTACACGTGCTCTTCTCCAGCGACCAGTTCCAGGAGCATTTCCTGGATCTGCTCGTCGCTAATCTTCTCTCCCGACTCGGTCAGGGAGTAGCCGGGTAGGGGTCTTCCACGCCCCTGGGGGACGGCCTGCGCCTCCTGCTTCTTGCGTTTCTTACGGTCGTAGTACGTAGACTCTGCTAGCCCCACGAGACGGAGCACCAAGGCTGCGGTATTCCCCTGCTTAATGAACATATCGGCTACCTCGATTTTTTCGGATAAGCAGGGGTTGGCTTTTTTAGCAGTTCACGCAGAATCTCAATCTCTAACTCCTTTTCACCGAGCATCTTGACGGCCTTCTCATATTTCTGCTCGACGTCCAGCAGGCGCTTCCGTTCCTCCACCTGGTCCTGGGGATACGGATGATCTTGCTCCCCATGGGCTTCCCGGTAATCCCTCACCCACTGATTCACCGTTGATGGAGTCACCCCATACTTTCGAGCAACCACCGCCGCCTTAATGCCAGACAACACCTCTTGCGCTGCCTTCTCTCTTGTTCCTGTTAAGTGTCCCATTCCGTTCATCCTCCTCCTGTATCTAGTTTACATTTTTGTGGGGGAGGACTCCAACTTCTTTAGGGGGCTGTGGAGTTCTGCTCCTCATTTACGCTTCCCGCCCGCTTTCGGCGGATTCAGGGGCACTTCTGCTCCTCATTCCCGCCTCCCGCCCGCTTTCGGCGGATTCAGGGGCACTTCTGCTCCTCATTTACGCTTCCCGCCCGCTTTCGGCGGATTCAGGGGCACTTCTGCCCCTCATTCCCGCCTCTCGCCCACTTTCGGCGGATTCAGGGGCACTTCTGCCCCTCATTTACGCTTCCCGCCCGCTTTCGGCGGATTCAGGGGCACTTCTGCCCCTCATTTACGCTTCCCGCCCGCTTTTGGCGGATTCAGGGGCACTTCTGCCCCTCATTTACGCCTCCCGCCCACTTTCGGCGGATTCAGGGGCACTTCTGCCCCTCATTCCCGCCTCCCGCCCACTTTCGGCGGATTCAGGGGCACTTCTGCCCCTCATTTACGCCTCCCGCCCGCTTTTGGCGGATTCAGGGGCACTTCGACCCCTCATTTACGCCTCCCGCCCGCTATTTAGAGGGATTTATCCCTTGGATTCGCTCATACCGCCCGCTTTCGGCGGGATCAGAGGGACTCCTATAAGAACACATTCATCCTTCTGACGGAGAAGGCTTTGCTCTAAATTCCAATGAAACCTATCCCCAACAGACGAATATCATAAATTCCGGGCACGCCTGACACAGCAAAAAACGCCCATCCGTTGATGAGCGTCACTTAACCATTATTCCCGCACTATTAATAAGAACTTGATTATCGGCCTGCCTATAGTCCTGATAACAATCCCTTAATATAGCCGCTTAACTCTTGAGCAGTCTGCTGATGGGCCAGTAATCCCGGATGGGTTCTTGCTCCCGCCGTTTCGTCCGTCATATCCGGCAATTGAAACACTGACACCTTCTTATCGCCCGTGGCCTTCCTATAAGCATCCACAGCACGATAAATCGCCGGCATCAGCGGAATGCCCAGCATGCCATACACCCAGAGAATATGGGCAGTGTTGTTATACCGTCTCAGCTTGCCCAGGAAATTCACCACTGCCGCCTCAAAAGCTGACAGATCGTCTTCATGATAACTGCCGTCTTCCTTCAGCCGCTGCTTATATCTCTGTCCCGTACCTTCATCTTCCCATTCCGGAGAATGAAATGCACCGTCATCGTTGGTGCCAAGATTAACGACCACCACATCGGGCTGCCAGGACCCGAAATCATTCACCTTATGTGCTCCCAATGCTTCATTATGGGCTCCGGTAAGCAGGCCGCAGACCTGTTCGTAGATATCTGGAAGATTACCCTTCGGATTGTTATCCCAGCTGGTGAGCACACCCCAGCCGCTCTGCGAGATCACCCGGTATTCTGCCTGAACTGCGTCTGCTGTCATAGCCGTATAATTATGCACTCCGCTGAACCAGGCCGGTATCCAGTCCAGTTCTTCCCGGGCTCCGATAACGCCTTCACCTGAAGTGATGCTATCACCAATGAACTCAAGCCGGTAGGGCTTCGCTTCAACCGGCAGGAACTCCCCATCTGTGCGGACCGCATGGAACTGCAAATAGCAGCCCGGGTCGCCGCTCATCGCCTGGACCTCTTTTACAATCCGGATATTCTTCACCGTGTCAGGGTTCATCCCCCGGAATACACAGATCCAGTGCCTTCCGGCATTCAACATCTGTCTGCTGACCGGAACGGAGTTGATCAAGATACTGATCCATGATTCGTATTGGTCATAACCGGATTCCACCTCAATCCACAGCCCGGAAGCCTGGACATTCAGCTCGATGGCACTTCCCGTCCAGAATAACGTAACCGGGTCCAGGTCGCCTGTCGTTCTGCCATGAATCTTCAAATGCTCTATCTCAGCCAGCCGCTGTACCTGTAAATGGGCGTCCCCACTCATTCTGATCCCTCCCGCCTAGTAGCAATCGTGAAGCTGCGGACCTTCATCCATTTGCCGCCTACCCACTCGTCGATGGTTCCCTTCTTCGTCCGGACACAGAATTTATGCGCCGTGCCGCGTTCAAATCCGGTTGCCTCATACAGCAGATCATCACCTTGCTGCCCTTTGAAGTAGACCTGCTTCAGTCCGAGTCTGTTCAATAATTCCAGCTTCACACTTTCGGTATATTGCCGTGAGAATTCTTTTGACATCTATGTTCCTCCTGCACTGATTAAGTTCTTTACTGTTTTTTCGGATCGCTTATATGAGGATAACGTAAAAGCTGCTGATTTACATCTTTATTTTCAATTCCGCTGCCTCAAATCTAGTTGATTTTGAACTCTCCCATGTAATAAAATGAAAAGATTAAATAGAAAAGGATGCGCATACGCAATGCCGTTTAAGGAATCACGCTCGCTAAGTAAAAGATCGATTCTATTCTTCTCCCTAATTATGCTAGTTAAAAGCTATTTCGCCTGGTATTACCTGTTCGAAGACGGGCCGACCTGGACCACATGGCTGAAAGAGATTCCTTTTGTGCTGCTGCTGTTCTGCCTCATCGAATGGTTCGCCACGAAGCGGAAAATTGCCATCTATATGCTCGTCAATCTGCTCATTACCGTTTTATTCTTCTCTCTGATTGTCTATCATAATCATTTTGGCATTATTGCTACTTCTCAGGTCTTCGGCCAGGTCAAGCAGGTGGGAGCCGTCAAGAAAAGTATATTCGCCGTCGTGCACCCTCAATATATGCTTATTTTCGTAGACATTATTATTATCAGCCTGGTTATGCTCAGACGCAAGAAGGCGCTGGCTTGGAAGCACTCGATGTCCCGTCCCAGTAACCGCAAGGCGGTCGCTGCCTTGTTCTGTGTTTCACTTGTTATGTGTTTGATGAATATTTTTCCGAACAAGGCAAGTATGAACGAGAATGTCAAAGCCGAACAAATGGGGATTCTCAATTATGAAGCTTATGCCCTGCTGGGTGAACCGGAGGAAGAGCAGATTGATCAAGCGGAGATCTCACAGGCAGGCATCGATAAAACCAAAGGCATTCAGAGCCTAGCGAATCCGGTTCTGTACGGGGCCGCCAAGGGTAAGAATCTGATCATCCTGCAAATGGAATCTTTCCAGAACTTTCTGATCAACCTTTCAATTGACGGAACGGAAATCACACCTAATTTGAACAAGCTTGCCTCCGAAAGCTACTACTTCCCCCGTTTCTTTCAGCAGGTGGGTCAAGGTAACACATCGGATGCCGAATTCATCGTAAATACTTCCTTCTATGTTCCGCCGGATGGTCCGGCGACGGAAATGTATGCACCGAAAGATCTGCCCAGCTTGCCGAAGCTGCTGCAGGCCCAAGGTTACGATACCGCAACCTTCCATACGAATGAAGTCGATTTCTGGAACCGCGGAGAGCTGTACAATGCACTTGGCTTCAACCGATATTATGATAAGGCTTACTTCGGTGAAGAGGATCTTGTCTTCTATGGTTCATCGGATGAAGTCCTGTACAACAAAACATCTGCAGAGCTGGCCCGGATGGACCAAAGTGAACAGCCCTTCTATTCACATGTGATCTCGATGTCATCGCATAATCCATTCACCATTCCAGAGAGCAAATACAAGATGACCTTGCCGGAACGTTATGAAGGTACACTCGTTGGAAACTATATCCGGGCCGAGAACTATGCGGATTATGCACTGGGTCAATTTATGGACGAACTCAAAAGCAGCGGGGTATGGGATAACAGTGTGGTTGTGCTTTATGGCGATCACCGGGGACTTCCTATTTTCTCGCTCAAGGATGATGATAAAGTCTTAATGGAGGAAATTCTGGGGCATGAATATAATGAACGCGATCTGATTAATATCCCGCTCATCATTTCAGCTACCGGCATTACGTCTCCAAGTGTGAAGGAGCAGCTAGGCGGACAGGTTGACATTCTCCCTACTGTAGCGAATTTACTCGGTGTACCGCTGGACTATCATATTCATTTTGGACAGGATCTGTTGAATCAGACCCATTATAATCTGCTGCCGCAGCGCTATTATCTGCCTACAGGTTCCTTCGTTAATAACGAAGAGCTCTTCTTATCCGGCAGCGGGTTCGAGGACGGCCAGCATTATACATTATCCGGTGACGGGACGGAGCTCCTGCAATCGACAGAGGATGAATTCACCCGGGCACTTGAGCTTCTGAGGATGTCGGACAGTTATGTTACACAACTGCCGGACCGTGAAGTTAAGGATGAGAGCAGCTCTGATTAAAAGCTAACAAAAATAGAGCCTGGTCCTGGAGAAGCTTCTCCAGAACCGGGCTCTTTATCAGTGATCACAGCTGCTTGTTCAGGAAATCCTTCACGGCCTGGCCTGCCGGAATCGGCAGCTGCATCCAGACATAAGCATGAAGGGAGTCAGGAATGCGCGTGATTTCGTAGCTGTCCAACAGCCCTGCGAAAGCGTCTAGACTGCGTCGGATGGACTCGTCACCCCACTCTTCTTCGCTGGGAAGGAATAGTACGGGACACTCTATTTTATGATAATACTGCTCAAACGACAGATCCCAGTACTTTACGATATATTCGGTCCGGACACGATTTAAATAACAATAGGTATATTTACCGTCTGGCAGCTGCTGCAGGCTGTTCTCATAGAAGGCGGAGAAATATGGATTCCATAGCCCCTCCTTTGTCAGCTCCGCCCGTTGTTCGGAAACATACTCCTCTATGCTGTTGAACATCCGTTCCTCCCGCTCACCCAATTCTGCACGAAGCTGTTCTTTTCTCTGCGTTATTTCTTCCGCGGTACCATTGAATATTCCATATTCGCCGAATTCATTATTAAGTGCACCTTCGCAGACCAGAGACAATACCCTCTCCGGATGCGCCGCCGCCAGACTGAGACCAACCTCAGCTCCCATCGAGCTGCCGACGATATGGCACTTATCTACCTGCAGATGCTGCAGCAGCCTGTACATATCCTCCGCCATCTCATCGATATGATAGCCGGTTTCCGGTTTGTCCGACTTACCATGTCCCCGGAGATCGGGAGCAATGATGCTGTAGTCCTGCTGGAACTGCGGGAGAATGCCCTCCCACATGTTCAAATTTCCGCCGCTGAAATGTAGAAATAGAATAATAGGCTTACCATTTAAAGAATACCTGACGTTTATCGCTAGCTGTCCTAATGAAATACGTTCCTCGATCAAAATTCAAACCTCCAAGCTATGTATGAAATTACTGATAGCGGCTGAAATCTTCTTATGTATGTATTGTTTTGGCTATCAACACTTAGAGATAACTCTAACTACCAGCAGTTATATCTCCCGTAGCAAATCGTAATTATTGGTGTCATAGAGAGCAACCTTCAAATCAATAATGTTCAGATTTTTCTTCAATTCATCCATCTGCCGCAGTACTTCCTTACGGTGCTCGATCATAATGCTGCGCCGTGTTTCCTTGGTCGAATCGCCTTCCATAATCAATTCGATGTATTTCTTGATATCTTTAATAGGCATTCCGGTGTTTTTCAGGCAGCAAATCACTTTGACTAGTGATAAATCGCCATCAGAAAATATGCGGTTTCCCGCCCCGTTTCGTCCCACAAAGGGCAATAACCCCTCCTTATCGTAAAAGCGGAGCGTATGCGCAGTCACCTCGCAAATCGCAGCTACTTCATTGATACTGTACATCCTCTTTCACCTCGAAATAGGTATTTTAAAGACTGCTTGACTTCGATAAGCCTCTAAGTATTAACATTAAGTATATCGAACGGCTGGTCAACTTACAATTCAGACGCCGGATGTTAAGCATTATGGTATGGGCCATAGATACAGACAAAGGAGAGAAAGAGAAGATGGAAAAATTCCCTAAATGGACAGCTTCAAATATCCCCTCACAGCGGGGCCGCTCAGCCATCGTCACCGGCACAGGAGGCATCGGCTACGAAACGGCGCTGGAGCTGGCAAAAAACGGGGCAGAAGTCATACTCGCTGGCCGCAATGCCGCAAAAGGAGCGGAGTCGGTGAAAAAAATCCGCAGCAGTGTTACCTCAGCCAATATCCGTTTTGAAGAGCTGGATCTTGCCAGCCTAGAGTCGGTACAGGCGTTCGGCGCAAGGATGAATAAGGGACGGCACAGTCTTGATCTGTTAATCAATAATGCAGGGGTGATGACACCGCCTACCCGCAAAATCACGAAAGATGGCTTTGAGCTTCAATTCGGTACGAATTACCTTGGACATTTCGCGTTGACTGCACATCTGATGCCTTTACTGCGCAAAGGAAATAAACCGCGTGTAATAAGCCTGGGCAGTGTTGCCCACCGGAGCGGCTCAATCCATTTTGACGACCTGCAATTCGAACGCCGTTATCATGCCATGGAAGCTTATGCGCAATCAAAAATTGCCATGATCATGTTCGCACTGGAGCTGCAGCGGCGCAGTGACGCATCGGGCTGGGGCCTATTGAGCCTTCCGGTTCATCCGGGTGTTTCACGCACGGACCTGCTTCTTAATGGGGCCGGGCCGAACAGCACAGCGGGGATTCTACGCAGGTTCCTGGGGCCGATCTTGTTCCAGCCGGCTGCGCAAGGCGCGCTTCCAACTCTGTTCGCCGCGACATCGCCGGACGCGAAGTCCGGAACTTATTATGGTCCCGGCAGACTCTCAGAAACAAGGGGCTTGCCAAAGCCCGGCAAGATCGCTCCGCAGGGGCTGGATGCCGCTGTGGCAGCCAGATTGTGGGAAGTATCCAAACAATTGACGGATGTGGATTTCGACGCAATCGCGAATTCATAAAGGTTCCATAGGCACCAATCCCGCCTGCTGATCATACACAGATAGAAAGAAGGGCGGGATGCGGGATGGGTAACATGCGGAATGAACAGGAATGGGCCATCTTTCTGGCTGCCGTCTGCGGACAGACCTATGCACAATTTGAACATGCGGATGGTTCGTTCGTGGTTCCGGCGGACTTCTCGGTCGTGCATAATTTCCGGGCGAGATCCATGGGCGGGATCTCCGAGCCCTTTGGCTTCATTCTGGAATCACCGCAGGAGATTATTATTGCCTGGCGCGGAAGCAGTTCGACCACCAATTGGCTCTCGAACATGAATGCTGCGCAAAAGAAGTTCAAATATATCAGCGAGGACTGCCTGACGCACAGAGGCTTCACAGATATTTATTCGTCGGCACGGGAGGAAATCCTCTCCGTACTCGGCACCTTGTCACCAGAGAAAACGGTATACGTTACAGGCCACAGCCTTGGCGGGGCTCTAGCAACCTTATGTGCTATAGATATTGCTGCTAATTCAGCCCACAGTTCTCCCCGCCTGTATACGTATGGCTCCCCGCGTGCGGGTGACCCTGCATTTGCCAAAGCTTTCAGCAGCTATGTCCGCAGCAGTTTCCGTTATGCCAATCTTTTTGATGTCGCCACCTACGTTCCACCTACCATCTACAAGCTGCCCCGGCATGAGAAAAAATACTATTACACCCATGTGCAGACGCTGTACTCATTATCTTTCCAGAATGGCACGGTTGAGCTCAATCATGTGCTAAGAAGCTACTTCGCTGTACTGTCGAAGCAACGACCGGAATTCACAGCAATGTTATGCTCCACGAATCCCGGCTTCTGTCCGGTGCTTGAATTGATTACCTGATTACCGGGGAGAGCCCCTGCATTTCGCTAATTAATTCGCCAATATTTGGTTCAGGCTCTTCTCCAGCACTTTCAATCCTGCTTCCGGCTCAATCCGGTGGCGGATAATATTCTGCAGTTCCTCTGACATAGCAGTGAACAGAGCCGCATATTTATCGGTTTGCGGGGCGAACTTCACCTGATCCCTGGACTGGATAAACTGGGCGCGGTAAGGCAGCTCCCGGTAAGCCCGGCTCTCTGCGATGTCAAGATTCGCCGGGACATGCCCCGCCTCCCCCCAGATATGCCCGCCCACCTCTGAGAAATACTTCATGAAGTCCATCGCGCCTGCCTGCTCCTCTTCGCTGACGTAAGCCGGAACAACCAGCGTATGTGAGCTTCCCCAATGGGCGGCGCTGCCGAAGATCGGCGGGAGAGACATAATACCAATATCAAGGTCATCATTGCCCAGATGATGGCCCGCTTCCCATACTCCGCCGAACCACAGTCCGGCCTGGCCGTTATAGAAGGAGTCCCAAGGTGTATTATCGTTCAGATCACTTAATCCCTCTTCGAACAGCTGCTGGTAGAAGTTGAGGACCTTCACCGACTTCTCATTATCGACCGCTGCATGTTTCATATCGGGACTAAACAGCTCTCCGCCTGCCTCATAATACAGATCCAGGAACGATTCCTGGAAATAAGGAGTGTTGACCGCCATCGGCTGTACTCCCGGAACCCGCGCAGCGATCTGTCGCAGCATACGGATGAACCCTGAGGGAGTATTCTCTTCGAGCTTCGGTGTTCCAGATGGCGTAAGCAATCCGGCCTTGGCCAATATATGCTTGTTGTAATAGAGCATGTGAAAATGCGTATCGAGCGGGACCGCATAATATTGTCCGCTGTAGCTGACGCTCTGCAGGTTCTGTTCACCGATTTCACTCCACTGGAATCCGTCCTGCTCAGCCAGAGCATTCAACGGTACAATTTGCCCCGCCTTGATGAACGGCGACAACCGGTCCGCATGGACGACGGCTACATCAGGCCCTTTGCCGAAGGACAGAGCAGTGCTCAGCCTGGCATAATATTCGTTTGATTCAAGTCTGAGCTGCTTCACAAACACATCACTCTGGGAAGCATTATAATCTTTGATAATCCTCTCAACGAATTCACCTTCGCCGCCTCCGAACGGATTCCAGAACGACACCTCGACAGGCGCTGTGCTCTCCAGGGTACTCTGATTCCCGGAAGAGAGCTCTGCACAGCCCGGCAGCAGGAACAGATACAGCAGCAGAACGGGCAGCATACGGCCCATGGTTTTCATCTCACTCCCCCTTTCCGGAACAGGCTCACTTCAGTCATAATTTGTAAGCGTTTGCACTAAATTCCACCATCCCAGCCCTCATTGGCCGCTCTTACGGACCAGCACGCGATATTCCGACGGAGAGACACCGGTGATCTTCTTGAACACTTTGGAGAAATATTTCGGGTCCTGAATCCCGACCAAGGTACCGACATCTCCAGCCTTCAGTTCTCCGGTAAGCAGAATCTTGGCCTTTTCAATCCTGATCCGGGTCAGATACTCCAGGAAGCTCTCGCCTACTTCCTTCCTGAACAGGTTGGCGAAATAATTCTTGCTTAGGTGTACAAGCCGGCTGATCGACTGCAGCGTAATTTCCTGATCATAGTACTGCTGAATATACTGGGTTGCCTTGATAATGCTGTTCCGGTCGCTGTTATACATCTCTATCATATGCTCTACCAGCGTTTCGAAGGCCTGCATGAACCATAGCCGGCTCTGTTCAAGCGTTTCCAGCATCGACAGCTCGTCGAAGTACTGCTTCTTGAGCTCCAGAACCTGTTCTGCATCCCTGGATACATCGGGCCACAAGGTTGTTAAGATCATCAGCAGCTCTAGGGAGATAATCTGCACGAGATCCGCATCCCGGCGCACAGCCAGCTGCCCGAACAGCTGATTCAGATACTCCTCCAGCTCTCTGGTCTGGAAGGCGTACACCATAGACTGGATCTGGCGGCTGCTGATCTGAAGTGCCTCAAGCGGAGGTACTTGCGCCTTCAGTTCTTCGCTGCCGTGAACCAGAACACGCCCGCTTCCCATAAACAGCTTCTGCCCGGCAGCTTCCACGGCCTGGACATAAGCATTCTTCAGCTCTGCCCACTGCCCGTTCACTCCGCTAAGACCAATCGTTGCAGTCCAGCTAGATTGGGCCGATAAGCGGCAGATAAGCTCTTCACTACAGCGGCGCACGAAGTCTAACCAGGCAAACCCTGCAGGCTCTGAGTTAAGCTCTGTGGTTACTATAATATTAAGCTCCCCCTGTCTGTCCGGGAACATCTCATACCCGAGGGTACGCTCAACCCAAATCTGCTCCAGCAGCCTGCGGATCACGCTCTGTCCTTGCCCATACCCCGGCTCAGCACTGCTGCCCAGGCTAATATGGAGCAAATATAGCGGCCGTGAATCCGCAAGTCCCGCCTGTGCGAGTCTACTTTTGTCTATCTGCCCCTGAACCGCCCCCCGCTCCATGAGCTCCAGCAGGAAATTCTCCTTATGCACCTGCTCCGGGTAAGCAGCCGGGGAAGAGACGGGCACGTTCTTCTGCACCGCCTCCAGGCTTTCCTTCAATTTAAGCAGCACCAGTTCAAAGTCACGCGGCATCATATCCGATTTGATCATATACTCGGATACACTATGTCTGATCGCTTCCTTGGCATACTGGAAATCTTCGAGGTTGCTAAGGATAATAATCCTGATATCCGGTGAGAGCTTCCGTACCTCGGCGATTAGCTCGATGCCGTCCATTACAGGCATTTTCATATCGGTAATCAGAATATCCGGCAGCCCGGCTGCCATCACCTCGAGCGCTTCCCTGCCGTTCGACGCTTCGCCTATGACCTCCATCCCGATGGACTCCCAATTAATCATCGACCGGATTCCATATCTTACGATAAATTCATCTTCTACGATAATGACCCGGTGCATCTCAGCGGTTCCCCCTTATATCTTCTGTCATGAGTGGCAGCTTGATTCGTATTGACGTTCCTGTACCAGGCTCACTGTGAATCTCAATGCCGTACATTTTTCCGCAAATCAGCTTAATCCGTTCATCCACATTGGCCAGTCCAATGCCACCCGATTTCTCCTCCTCTTGCGCTTGCCCGGCCAGCAGACTACGCGCAAGCGCCGGGTCTATCCCCTTCCCGTTGTCCGCTACTTCGAACCATACCAGATTGCCCGGCGCTTTGCTGCACGATATACGGATGCTCCCGCCGGACTCCATCTCTCCAAAAGCATGGATAATCGCGTTCTCCACAATCGGCTGCAGTATCAGCTTGGGTGTCCGCAGGTGGCGGACTTCATCGTCCATCTCAACCACGGTCTCAATATTGAAGTTGAAGCGGAACTTTTGAATCCCCAGATAACACTGCACATGCTCGATTTCCTCTTCCACCGTAACCGTCTCTTCCCCTTTGCCCAGACTGATCCGCAGCAGGCGTGACAATAAGCTGACCATCTCTGCTGCGTTGTTGGCTTTTTGAATCAAGGCCGTCCATTTAATAATATCCAGCGTGTTGTAGAGAAAATGCGGGTTAATCTGCGCCTGCAATGCCTTGAGCTCCGCCATCCGTTTCTGATCCTGCTCCAGATATACCGCTTTCAAAAGCTCGTCGATCCGCACAACCATGTAGTTGAAATTATCGCCGAGAATATCGATTTCGTCATGCCGGCTTTTGGCTTTATAGCGGACGCTGAGCTCGCCGGACATCACCTGCCGCATCAGACGGATCATCTTCAGAATCGGATTCGTAATGGAATTCGCCAGCACCAGTGCAGCAATGACCGAGAAGACTATGCAGAGCAGCCCGACGAAGATGAAAATCTGCAGCAGACGGTTCGAATCCTGGTACAGCGCCGCCTTGGAAATCACATTCACAACCACCCAGTCATTGGTGTGCAGCTTCTTAGCATTCACAATCAGGCTGTCGCCCTTGTACGTGAGTGGAAATCTCGTCTCCTCAGGGCCGGAGCCTATGAGCTTCTCGTAACCCGCCTCACCCAGCACCTCAGTCACACTTCTGCCAATCAGTCCGCTGTCCGGGTAGGAGACCAGCATGCCGCGGCCGTCCATCACGAAGCTTTGCAGGTCCCGGTTGTTGCTTACCGCCTTCGAGACCAGCTCCTTAATGACATCCTCCCGGATATCCAGGACAGCCACAATCCCCAGCGGACTGTCATCGGATATTTTGTACAATTGCTTGGCTACCGAGAAGACATGGGTACTCTGCGAATTCAGACTGTCTACATAGGTCCCGTAGCGGGTCGGATACCAGCGGAAGTTGCTGCCGCCCTCAAGCGTCTGCAGGAACGGCTCTACCTCGGAGGGCGTGCGCTTGTTCCAGCGGTAGATTCCCTTAATATAATGCTTGCCGGATACAAAAGAAATGGACTGCACATCCTGATTGATCGCCACAATCGTAGACAGCTTCGTGGTCAGCGACAGACTATCCACATCATAACTGGCCGCGTCTGTCCGATCAAGGGTCCGCAGCATGCCTACGATCTCGTTGTTGTTCAGCACCTGCATCATCATGTCCTTGTACACCCCCAGCCGGGTATCCAGATTATCGGCGGTCTGGTACAGCAGATGCTCGGAATATTCGGTTACTTTGTGGTTGATCGTTGATTTGGAGATCGAAAATGAAATAATCCCCATGACCACCAGCGGTGTCAAGGAGAAGAGAACAAGAAGCAGCATCCACTTATAGCGCATGCTGCTCTTTATAATTTTGATCCAGGATATCAAGCGGAGCCGCATGGGCCTGGCAGAACTCTCAGGAGATGTAAGCATGCCCACTATCCTTTCCCCGTTTAAGAATTAACCTTTGACACCGGACATCGCCACGCCCTGGACAATATGCCGCTGTAAAAGAATGAACACCAGGATCGTCGGTATTGCTGCAATGGCACTTGCCGTCATAATCAGATTGAGCGACATGTTATTATTCGACAAAAAGGTGGGCAGCCCTGCCGAAAGAATCATATTCTCTTCTGAGGTAATCGCCAGATAAGGCCACAGGAAGTTATTCCAGGAGAGGATGAAGAAGAAGATTCCCACAGAGACCATGGCTGAGCGCGTAAGCGGCAGACAGATACTCCACCATAACCGGAAGCTGCGGCTGCCGTCAATCTGCGCGGCTTCAATATAATCCCTGGGTACCCCGTCCATGAATTGCTTCAGCAGCAGAATGCCGATCGGGTTGGTCAGCCCGGGCAGGATAATCGCCCAGATGTTATCAATCAGCTGCAGATGCAGCGCAGTTTCATAGAGCGGAATCAGTATAGCTTCTGTCGGAATCAGCAGACCCGAAACGATCAGCACATAGAATATTCCCCGTGTCCGGAAAGGCAGCTTCGAGAAGGAGAATGCCGCCAGCGAGCTGAGCAGAATAGAAATAACGGTGGTGAGGACACCTATGACCAGACTGTTCCACGTCCAATGCAGAATTTGCGAGTCCCGGATGACTTTGACATAGTTATCGGTATTCAGATCTGACCAATTCACCCAATCAGCCAGCGTATATACGTTCACACCGTCAGGCTTCAGGGAGGTGAGGAACATCCAGATCAGCGGAAAAACAAACAGCAGCGCAAGCAGAACAGCAGCAATATTTAAAGCAAGCTTCTTCATGAACGTCTCCCTCCTATCCGTCTTTGCGGTCTGTGATTTTGAATTGAACCACGGCGATCAGCAGCATAATGAAGCAGAAGATCATCGATTGCGCTGCGGCCAGGCCGAACATATCCTTCTTAAACCCCGTGACATAAATATAGCGGATCATGGTATTAGTGGAATCTCCCGGCCCGCCGCCGGTCATAATCTGCACCTGTCCGAACAGCTTGAGGCAGTTGATAATCTGATAAAAGATCTGGATCTTCATCACACTGGACAGCCCCGGCAGTGTAATGCTCCAGAATCTCTGCCAGGCATTCGCACCATCGATCTTCGCAGCTTCATAATGATCGGTAGGTATTTCCTGCAGCCCTGCCAGAAACAGCACCATCACAAACCCGACGCTCCACCAGTCTGTCGCTATGGTAATCGCCCACCACACGAACCTGTGGTCCGTGAGCCAGTTGATATCCGTGTTCATGCCAAGTACATGCAATACAGCATTCACCGGACCGTTCTTTGCGTCGAACAGCTTCAGCCAGATGAAGCTGACCACTGAGACGGACAGGACATACGGCAGGAAGAATACGGAGCGGATCAGGGTCCGTACCCAAATTCTCTGATTGATGATCAGCGCGAGCACCAGTCCAAGTACCAGTACGGTTGGTGCGCACAGCAGCACAAAATAGAATGAGTTCCACAAATACGAATAGAAATCCGGATTCTCTAAGATTTTCTTATAGTTAGCCAATGCAACATACTTCTGCATCCCCTGAATGCCCCAGACATGCAGGCTCATCCAGGCTCCGTTGATTACTGGCCACAAGTAGAACACTGTAAACGGTACCAGAAAGGGGACCAGATAAAAAATAGCTTTTAGTTCCTTCAGTAGATGTATGGGCTCTCTCCTGCGAAGAGGCGTTGCCGCTTTATTCTCTATTACACTCCGCTCCATCGGTTATTCTCTCCTTCAATTAAGTTTGCGCATGGGCTGGAAGGACTGGCCACCCGCCCTTACGGCGGCGGGGGCCGTACCTTTCCTGCAGAGGGAGCTAGTTCTCCAGCACTTCGTTAATCTGTTTCTCCAGCTTCGCAAGCCCGTCTTCCGGACTCTCGCTGCCGAAGATGATGTTCTGCAGCTCTTCGGAGATAGTGGTAATGATAGTGGTATACTTATCTGTCGGCGGGGCAAATTTCACAGTCTTCTGCGCCTCGATGAATTCGCTGCGGTATGGCAGACTCTTGTAAGCATCGCTGGTAGTTACTTTGCTGTTCGCAGGCACATGACCCGCCTGGCCCCAGGTTTCTCCGCCCACTTCAGAGAAATACTTCATGAACTTGGCTGCCGCCTCCTGCTTCTCAGGAGTGACATAGGACGGAATTACAAGCGTATGGGAGCTGGCCCAGTGTGTCTGGCTGCCAAAGATCGGAGGAAGCGGCATTGCGCCGATATGCAGGGACTCATCCCCGAGGAGCAGCCCCGCTTCCCATACACCGCCGAACCAGAAAGCAGCTTTGCCGTTATGGAAGGTATCCCACGGCGTTTTGTCATTGAGATCGGCATATTTATTGTTGAAGACGTCCAGATAGAATTTCAGAACATCCAGCGCCTGCGGATTGTTGATGCTGGCTTTGGTCAACTCCGAATTTAGAATATCCCCGCCGGCTTCATAATAGAGATTGAGGAACGGCTCTTGGAAATAGGGGGTATTCACAGCCATCGCCTGCACATCCGGCACTTTGGCTTGAATATCCGCCAGCGTCTTCTCGAAGCCCGCCGGTGTCATTTCACCCAGCTTAGGGGTGCCGTCCTCATTCAGCAGATCCGCCTTCCGCAGAATGTCCTTATTGTAGTAGAACATATGGAAGTGGGTATCCAGCGGGACAGCGTAAGGCTTACCCTCGTAGGACACACTCTGCATGTTGGAATCAGAGATCTCCTTCAGGTCAAATCCGACCTTGAAAGCCAGCTCATCTACAGGTACAATCTGCTGTGCCTTCACGAACGGGGAGATCCGGTCCACATGGGCAATGGCAATATCCGGGCCTTTGGAGGAAGACAGCGCCGTGCTAAGCTTCGCGTAATACTCATTGGATTCGAGGCGGAGCGGCTTCACGGTCACCTCTTTCTGCGAGTCATTGAAATCCTTGATAATCTGGTCTACGAATTCCCCTTCCCCGCCGCCGAACATGTTCCAGAACGATATCTCTACCGGACTGCCGCCTGCACTCTCTGTCTTTGCCGGTTCATTCGCCTTGGCAGGCTCACCGTTCTCTTTGTTTCCGGATGAGCAACCCGGCAGAATCAGGGCCAGTGTCAGCCCGGCCGTTACCAAACCTGTGAACTTCTTATTCATCCTCATTTGAACAACCCTCTCGTCAAAAAAGTTTGTGTGCGAGAGCCCTCTCATACATTCATGTAAGGGCTTTCTTATCTCTCACTCTACAGGGGATGAGGCAACTGTTGAACCGACAAACCGCTGCTCCTTGGTGAACAAACGACAGATGTTATTGGCGCGGGGCTGACGCAAAGGTAGACGATCTTAAGGAGGGTGGAGAATCGTAAGGTGCGGAAACGGGACTTCCAGTCCCCATTGAAATTAGCAACTGCTGGAAATGGCGATCATCCTCGCATCTGCCACATCTCTCGGACCTGGCTCCGGCTCTGGCTCTGACTCCGACTCTGACTCTGACTCCGACTCCTACTCTGGCTCCTACTCCGACTCTGACTCTGGCTCTGCATAGCAGTTGTATAAATGTATCTTAATTTGAAGGTTTTGGCGGTTTTGAGGGAATTAGATGGATAAACGTCATTTAATTACATGCCTTCACCCTACTGTGAATTATTCCCGGCCTATTAAGTGCTGTTTATCCACCTGTTGCCCGGCAAGGGCGCCTCCGTTCATAAGCAAGTGGAGAAAATCCAACTATATAGATGGTACTTGGATCAATAAAAAAGAGCCCCGAAGGGCTCCAGAAAGGAATCGCAGATTAGTTCACTGTAATATTATCGAAGCTTACGCTGTTATTGAAGCCGCCCCGCACCCCGATGGTGCCCGAGGTATACACCGCGTCATTCAGGTTAATCTTAGGCACAGCCATATCACCAACATATACCTTGATATTGCCGCTGCCCACAACCACCTTCATATGATACCAGCTGTTTACCGCAAGGGGTGTAGCCACTGTCTGGAGCGGGGTCCAGTTGTTGTTGAAGCGTCCCAGCCAGACCTCGCCGGCGGAGTCAATGCCCGCAGCATAGCCTTTCTGTGAATCTGCACCGGTACCCGGACCCGTCAGATTGAAGACCAGACTGCCCTGGCCGGCATTATTCAGCCTGATGTCGCCTTCCAGCGTATAGTTCATTTTAGATGGATACGGGGTAAGCACGGATTTGTCCGCATTGACCGAACTGAGGTTATAGGCTCCGCCGCTCACGGCCCAGGTTCCCCCATAACGAACCCATCCGTTGTCATTCGCCGCAAAATCATTGCTGTATGCACCGCTGAGTGTGCCGAACCGGACCTGGACATTATGCCCGCCAACACTCCGCTCGACCGAATCCACAAAAGCAATCTCATTCACCCCGGTCTGGTACATCGCCGTCCACCACGAATTCCCGAACGCGGGAACATCGTTGTCCACCCATGTTGTCCCGTAATCGTTACTTAGAGACAATACATTGGAGTTGGAGCTGAGCAGCAATCGGCCGTCGGTTAAGGAGAGCAGATATGGCCCGCCCTGCTGATTGGTCGATACCTGGGTGCCGATACCGCTGGACCACGTCTTGCCATCTGTACTTTTTTTGGTGAAAATCCGGCAGTTCTGCGTTCCGCACACCTCAAAGGCGACAATATACTGTCCGTTCGTCATCTTGCTCCAGACCGGCATCCCCGGACGTGCCCCGGCGTTAGACGGGTCCCAGGCCACATAAATCTCATTCCCCCAGCTGGCTCCGCCGTTGGTAGAGACTTTCTCGGAGATGATCTGGCTGTAGGAAGGGTTCTCGGTCACATGCTTCTCACTCGCATACATGACAGCTACCGAGCCGTCATTCAGCAGCTGCATATGCGGCTCATATACCCCTTTATCCGGGTTCCCCAGGGAACCAGCGGTGCCGTTGTTCTCATCAATTGTACTCAGGAAGCTCCAATTCGCGCCTCCATTCACACTCTTATACACTCTGAGCTTATACGACTCCTGCCAGCGGACCGAGCGCATGGCCAGCAGAATATCGCCATTGGCCAGCTGCACGAACTGCCCGTTGTCGAGGTCACGGCCGTCTTCCCACAGGGTGGACATTAGCGACCAGGTGCGGCAGTTGTCTGTGCTGCGGAAGACTTGCAGCCGGGTGCCGCCCCAGGAGACCTTGGTATAGCCGTTGTTATCGTAGATAGCGGCGACCGCCAGCCAATCCCCGTTCGCCAGCTTGATCATCCGGGCATATTCCGCCCCGAAGGTTCCGGGTCTGAGCCCGCGGGCATCAGTACCCGCATCGGTGAAGGTGTTAATATCGGTAATCGTGGATGAGGTACCCCACACCACCGGGCCATTCGCGGCAAATGCCGGAATGGCGGTAAGGATCAGAAGCAGACACAGGGAAGCCGACAGCGAGGTGAATAGTTTTTTTAACAAATAAGCCCCTCCTCTTCATCTTCAATTATGAAACCTGTTGACCGCACCTACATGTAAGTGCTTTCACTGAAGATTCTAAAGGGCTTTCTCTTGTCATTGAACCGATAATTCACCGTTTTTTGGGTACCAATGTTACGATTATTCCTTCAGCTGCAAATTGGCCTTCCGGATCACTTCCAGCGGAATCTTCGGTGTCCGGTCCGCAGTAAGCAGCCCGTTCACTTCTTGCTGGACATCCGTAATCTGCGTATAGCAGTATCCGCAAATATAAGGGGTGTCCTTGATGGCCTGCGTAATCTTGCTGAACCGCTCAATGAAGGCATCGGTGCTGCTTACCTGCTCTCCATACCCCCAGCCTTCGCCGGAATCAAAGGCAATGCCCCCGAATTCGCTAACTATCACCGGCTGGCCGCGGTATTCATAGCCCTGAGCCATGGCATATTTCCAGGTGTTGAATGAGGATGCCCTGCCAAGAATGCTGGTGGAGTCTGCATAACGCTCAAGCAAGACATCTCCGCTCTCTTCATAATCATGCAGGGTGATGATGTCGCTGATGGTATGCTCCCAGCCGTCATTCACAATGACCGGACGATTCGGATCGATGGATTTGGTCAGGTGATAGATCCCCTCGGTGAATTTCTGCTGCAGCTTGTTCGTGTAGACCTGCGGAATGCCCCAAGATTCGTTAAAAGGCACCCAGGTGATAATCGAAGGATGATTATACTGCTGCCGGACAATCTCCGTCCATTCGTTCGTGAAGTTCTCCACTGCCTCATCGTTGAACTCAAAGGTCGCCGCCATCTCCGACCAGACCAGCAGCCCCTTTACATCGCACCAGTACAGGAACCTGGCATCCTCGATCTTCATATGCTTGCGCACACCGTTGTAGCCCATCGCCAGAATCGCGTCGATATCGGCAATCAGCGCTTCTTCGGACGGCGGGGTCAGATGGCTCTCCGGCCAGTAGCCCTGATCCAGAATGAGGCGCTGATACACCGGTGTATTGTTAAGCAGCACCTTGCCTTGTTCGATTGTAATTTTGCGGAGTCCGAAATAGGAATATACCCGGTCAATGACCTGATTATCTTTGTAGAGAATAAATTCTACTTCGTACAGGGTCGGCGCAGCAGGTGACCAGGACTGCAGCTTCCACGGTCCATTCGCTTCGTGAGTCAGCTCCACATCCAGCTGCAGCCAGGTCCTATCTACATGGAGCGAGATCTGCTTAAATATCTTCTGCCCCGTGCTGATCTTAGTCTCCAGGCGGAGATTGTCGTCCGCTGCCTGTGTCTGATATTCGAAACGGACAGAGCGGTTATCGAGATCCGGAGTGATTTTGACAGCCTTGAGATAAGAGGGCGACACATACTCTACCCACACACTTTGCCAGATCCCCGTTGTCTGCACATAGAAGCACTCGAAATTCTCATCCACCCAGCGCTGCTTGCCCCGCGGCTGAGTACAGCTCTGGCTGTCTTCCGCTTTGACGACCAGCCGGTTGGCCGCTCCCGCATCCGTATTCACATAATCCGTAATATCCAGCGAAAAGGCCGCATAACCGCCTTGATGACCTCCGGCATAGCTGCCGTTAACCCACACCTTGGCGGTATAATCCACCGCCTGGAAGTTGAGCATCACCCGCTTACCGTTCAAGTCCGCAGGTAGCTGCAGTTCCCGCTCATACCATACATAAGGATGAAAGGTCGTCTCGCCGATTCCGCTGGCCTTCGTCTCATACGTAAAAGGCACCTGAATTTTCAAATCCCCGTTCAGCTGCTCATTCCACCGCTCCCGTTCACCAACGTTGCCATCGTCAAACCGGAAGCTCCATTCCCCGTTTAAGCTCTGCCATTCCTTACGGACGAACTGCGGACGCGGATAATCCTTAATATAATGCTCAGTTGCCATTGTATTGCACACGCTCCTTAAGAACAATATTTTTGTTTAATTACAATAAATATGTATTAATTATTGCAGAATCTGCTGAAATGTCAATCACCGATTGTACAGCAAAAAGAACCTGCGCCTAAGGCATCAGGTTCTTCGCTGGTCCGTCACTTGACGGTATAAAAGATCTTCATCACCAGATCCTGCTCATAATCGCCGAACTTCCGCCCGAACAGATTCATTCCGCCCTTGAAGACCGCATTCTCCTTCACACCCAGCCGCAGATCCACATGGTTCTGCTCTGTAAGCTTCAGCTGGCTCAGATTGACGGCGGATAACTCTTGGTGGTCGATCGTGCTGCGGGTATTGTCTACGCTCCAGGTCTTGAGCGAGCCGAACTGGGTACCCGTATCGATCCACCAGGAAGGATTCAGCTTCCCTCGTCTGCCGCCGAAGTCGCCGGGCGAGGTCCAGGTGCCAACCTCCACATTGTTGATCCACAAGGTAATATCCGAAGGCCAGTCATTCTCATAATTCGGCGCCTCGGAGCAGATCTCCATCGAGAACTGGATCAGGCCGACCGCTGCCCCCTGCGGAATCTCCAGCGGATAGCGGTATTCGAGATACCCCTTACGCAGCCAGAGCAGCTGGGCATGAACACGGTCCGGATGGAAAAATCCCGCCGGTGAGTCCTCCACAATAATCGGCCCTGCCTCACTGACCATGCCGCAGGTAGGCGCCACTTCACAAGCTGTGAAATTGCCAATCGGCATCTCGATTTCGTAGCAATAGTCTCCTTGGTCCGCCTGTGCGCGGCGATCAGGGACATTAATGATGATCTTGATATCATCATAGATGCGGCTGCAGACCTTCATGGAGCCGCGCGAAGCCGGCAGCAGCTCAGTCTCAATCAGCCCCGCCTGCTCCAGCACCTTCACATTCGAGGCCGCAGTAGACACCGGTATCTCCAGCGCCTCGGCTAATTCCATTACATTCATTCTCCGGCTGTTGAGCAGCTCCAGCATTCTTAGTCTAAGCTCCGTAGACAGCGCATGCGTCACTCTAACCAGTTCATCAGGATGTTCCATGGATAATTCCAGAATATCGATCACCGCTTTGCTGTCATATTAACTTCAACATTCCCCTCAATAAATCAGCCCAAAGCGAAAATTGTTGTATAAAAAGCGTCAACTTAACAAACTCACTCCGCTGCGGACACTTCCGGCAGCAAAACCACCGGATCACCCAACCGGATCTCCCCGGTCCGGATTACAGAAGCATATACGCCAAAGTTCAGATTGAACTCCTTATTCACTTGTTTGAGCAGCGAGCTGTCCCGCTCCAGCGTATCGGGGTTCATCGTAATCATAACGCAGCGGTCACAATAGCTGTCCACCTGCAGCTCTGCACCGCCTATCGATAAACGCCGGCCGAGCCACTCCTGTTCCCCGAGCGAATCCTCACTTACTTTCACGACAAAGTTACCCCGGAAGCGGCGCTGATCAACCGGCTTGCCCCATAACGCCTCCAGCTTCTTCAGGCTCTTATCGGTCACGAGCAGGATACTCGCCCCGTCCACAGATAACAGCTGCGGATGTTTGGCCTCGGGGTGAGGGGCCTTGAATTCAGACATCGTAATTTGCGTGGAAGTCAGGCTCTGGATTTCATTCAATAGCTCCGTATCCCAGCCGAAGACTCTGCCGTCAGCCGCCGTCACCCGGATATCCCCGTGGATAAATTGCGCTTGATAACTAAGCATATTGGGGAGCTTTCTGGCTGTAACATACTGCCACCAATCCTTCTTCGTCATATCATAAAAAGCACAATACCGGTCCCCCTGCACCCCGTAAGATTCTATCTGACACGCTTCCAGCTCTTCGCCCGCAAAGGATTTGACCGGATAGCGGTTAATCGCCGTAATTTCACCAACTGTAATGGACACTATGTCTGCACCTCATCTGTCTATAATTTGAAGCTCTGACTATTCTCCGATTCGACAAACACCGGCACATTTCCTGTCATCATGAATAAGTTTATCACATCCGGTGTACCATCAAGAATTAGAACTCGTGTTTGAATAATGAAGTCTATATCGTATAATTTTAATTTTTACTGAATAGTGGTTTTTGTTAGGCCGCTTTCTCTATCCCAAAATACATAAAATATATAAGCATGCTGAAGGTTTTGTTGATCATACTTTTTTTCTAGCTGTCCAACAAATATCATGGGTCTATCATTATTGAATTGCCAATCTGGATTTTGAACCCATACCGGCTTTTCATCTAATATCTCAAAATCTTTTGCAACAATAGTTCTCAACAAATCTTTAAGTGCATCCTCCTTAATACCTTGATAATTTTCCAGGAGTTTTATAAAGTATTTTTCACTTTCAATACAATAAAGAGGATCAAAAGAATACTCTTTTCCTAACTGTAATAAGATTTCCATTTTATCCAAAGGTATCTCCGATATAAAATCATCTACATATTCACTCATTTATGTCCCCTCCAGCTTTATCAATAAAATATTATTTAAACCTAATAAAATCATAATTAATTTTTCTTCCTGGCGGTAAAAGTTTTTCATGATCCCATGGCCATACTTCTCGAAGATTTATCGGCTCATCAAACCCGGGAATCCCACGATTTCCATTGGCATGATGAAGTTCTTTGCTGACAAGCTTCTCATAGATTTCTCCTGTTCCCCTATCCTTTACTCAATCTCTGCCGTCATTATTCAATTGCTCCCATCAGTTCAGTAATCATTTGAATATGTTCGAAAATCCTTACTTTTTGTAAATACCCTTCTTCTTCCAATCCACCCATGCCCAGTAAAGGAACATAGCCAAAACCATCTTCATAAGTAGGTATCCCTAGTTTATCTACAGCTTCTCCATATGGAGTCCAATCCAGATGCCTGCTGCAAAAAGCCTCATCCAACAAATCAGAAAAAAACAAATTAAAACTTGTAGGAATTATTGAAAAGTTTCCTTTTCTGTATTTCACTAATCTTAAATATTTATTTTCCTCAAATGTAATAATATCACACATAGACGTCGTAAATATCGGAATAGAAAGTTCACTTCGGAAATACGAGATATTTACAAAACCACAAAATCATCTGGGTCTATTAATTTTAAATAACCATTTTTAATACTACCCTTTCCAAATTTATCCCATATATTCAATAAATCAATTGGTACTTTGCCTCGATATTTTTCTATAGTACTAGCTTGAATTTCGCCATATGGGATAAAGTCACTTGAAAAAATATTGATCATCTACATAACCTCCAAGTTACTGTGTTAATTTTACATTTATATATCTAGTCTTCTTCTGGGCTTCGGACATTCCCACAGCAGCCTTTTAAATTTGCTCATCAACAGCATCAATTCTATACTTCCATTGTGCGCCCAATGATGAATTTACTCTTCTGTCACCCATTCCACCAATTGACGAAGCATTTCCTCCTGCTATTTGATCAGGATTGTGAAGAGCAGCTTGAGTATCCATCCATTTCGACGCTTCTTTCTCAGCTGCTTCAGAAGTTAGTCCCTTTTCTCTTAATTCTATAACTTTATCAGTATGCGCTTGTTCTCTAGCGGCTTGTTGAGCTAAATCACCTTCTAATGCTCTGCCTTCGTCTATATATTTTTGTCTATTTTTCAAATAATCGTAAACCGTAAGTTTGTTCATGCCCTTTTCCTGAGCTTTCAGTTGCCTTGTAAATTCAGCAGAATCATGCTTTACATTCTGGTTAAACTTAACTTCAGTTTCAGGAAGCCTTAGAACATCACCCGTCCCCTAAGTTGTAATCTTAAACTGGGGAATAAAGAAGGTGGCAACTGGTCCTTCCAATTACCACCATTATATCAGCTTGCCTGACGCTCTAATAGAGTTGCCGCCCGATACTCAGTCTTGTTCTTCATCATGCTGTAGATGATGTTTACGAGCCTTCTCATGACGCATATCAGGGCTTGCTTCTTCGTCTTGCCTTCTGCTAGCTTACGTTGGTAATACTCGTAGAATTTAGGATTCCGTTGCTTCTTGTTTTCACCTTTAGCGACTTGGATTTGTTGAACGGCTAGGTTGTGGAATATGGCGTTCAGCACCCGATTTCTTTGTCCGCTTGCTTGGTCTTTGCCCTTGCCGCCCGAACTAAAGCGGACAGGAGCGATTCCGGCAAAACGGGCTAGCTTATCAGCACTAGAGAAGCGGCGAATATCTCCGATTTCAGCAATCAGTTCCGCCGCTGTAACGGTGCTAATACCGTCCATCGAATCCAGTTTGTAATCTGTCTCAGACAGTACCTGACGTAGCTGTGCTTCTGTCTCTTTAATCAGTTCTCTGCTCCCCTTCATGTCCTGTACCATATTTACAACAAGAAAGTCTCTTGATGCTTGGTAGTTTCGCTTTGTTTCTCCGTCTTTCTTCACCAGTTCCAAGATTTACTCTGCTTTACGGGTAGAACAGGTGTTATGGCTTGCTTTGCGGAGGTATGCCGCTAGTTCCTCCGCCCCCACCGATTCCAAGTGATACGGAGCAGGGTACTTTTCCCAAAAGGCAAGAGCGGCTTTCCCGTCAATATCACAGAAGAATTTCTTGTAAGATGGATAGTGATAGCTTAACTGCTGATGAAGTTGGTTCTTGACCGTAGCGGCATGTTTGACAATAGCGTTCCGCCTTGCCACCAGTTGCCCGATTGTCCAATACATATCCTGCGGATTCGCATCAGGCAGTTCATCAAGCCTGGAAAGCGACACTTTGGCGATGCAGTACGCATCCCAACTATCGCTCTTTTGGGTCGTAGCGTAGCTTTTACGTTCATTGTAGGATAGAGCGGAGTTAACTTCCTTGACGATTTGTTTCTTCTCAACAAGGTGAACGGCTAACGCTCTGCCATTGCCGCCCGTATCCTCTAATCCATAGACAGGGGTCATTCCTTTTGGCGTATGCTTCTTGACGAACTTCATCAACTCGTCAAAGGCAGATGGCTTATTCTCGATTTGGATTTCGCCAAGCCGTTCATTCCAACAGTCGATAATAACTGCTGTATGGTGGGCTTTATACAGGTCTAAACCAACGAAAACATGACGCATTTTTTAGTGCATAAAAGAAATCACCCCTGTGTACGGATTGTTAGTTGTCGTGATGGGTAAAGAATGGGGGCAACCTCAGTTCAAGCGTTAACCTTTCGGTTCGCAACGGGATGCAAGCCTCACCACTCAATACTTGTCACAGTATGGCTTCATGCAAGCCATCAGCTTCTATATTTCCATAGCGGTATGTGCAGTTATAAAAATCACGTTTGTCCAAGATTCTTTTGATTTGCACTTTCGTAAACAGTCTGCCTTGTTGCGTAGTAAAGCCTTCTTCATTCATCGCTTCTGCAATTTGGGTCAATGACCATGCCGGATGTTCTTCCTTTAGCTGAAATACTCTGCGGACGGTTATTGCTTGCTTCTCGTCCACTTGGATGTACTTCTGACCTTTCTTTGCCTTGTAGCCGAAGGTGGCTCTCCCTCCGGCATAGCCCCCCTGCTCCGCCTTCTTATACCGCCCCCTGCCTAGCTTGAGGGCGATTTCGAGCCGTTGATACTGGTCAAGCAGTTCCATTAATCCGTTAATTAAGAAGTCGTTCGGGTCTTTCTTGTAAATACTATAGGTTGGCTGTTCAATGCTCCGAACGTCCACCCCATGCTTCTTAAACTCACGATGTACCAACACTTTCACAATGTCAGACCGCCACAAACGGCTTGTGTTGGTTTTCGGAGCAAAGACTAACTTGTAGGAGATATGCAGGAAGTGTTCTCCCGTATTGATTCTGATACGGTATTAAATCCTCTTTTCCCCACCGTCATCCTGACCCCGTAATAGTGACAGATGCGTTTATGGAACTCATTGAAGAAGTCCCAATATACGACTGTAAAGTCAATGACAATACGGTCGATGGATAAAGCGCCCCCTTTCATGTGCCGCCCCCTCACGAATTTTTTCATGAATTTCGGGCTTAATTAGAGGGCAGGTGGCTAGCCTTTAACACATGACCTTCCCGTTGTTAAATGTTCAGTTAAGTCCTGACAATATAGTTGTCGGGGTATCCTATGAATTAGTTGCGATGCTCTCGACACTATATCCATCGGGGTATCTATTCGCAAAGTTGCGATTGATTTGAAAAAACCGCAAGAAAACGAAGATAACAAAAAACAGGTCAATCATGGTGGTATCTGACCATAATCAACCTAATAGATGTAACGGAATAGCGTTACTTAGGGTATAAAATTCAAGCTTTTGCGTGCGTACAACCGGAATGACAAAATCTTTACACGGGTATCACATGGGTTATATGTGTTATTCATTTAATGGTAGGTTCATTCGTCACCCACCCCCTTCAAAAGAAGAAACCTTGAGAGGCATGAAGCCAATCAAGGTTCTGTATGTTAGCATCGTCATTTATGGGAGTATGCGCTCCCCCACTTAATAAATTTGTCCCAAAAGTTTTCGTCAAATACCGACTCTTTATCTAATCCAAATGACACCGCCAGTTTCTTCCACTGCTCGAAATTAAAGTTGGTCGGGTACTTATCAGTCGAGTAGAATTCTATTACCAATCCTTCAAACGACATTTCGTACTCTCCATGTTCAAGGTAGTGCAGAACACCTTCTAAATCATCTGAAGAAAGTACGCTCTCCGACATTTTAATAAGTTCAATTAAGCTATTTTCCAGTTCTTCATGCATAGAAACACCTCACTTACTTGGATGGGTTTGCAGGGACATTAGTAGGGTATGCTGTCGATATTTGACCTGCATATTTATGATTGTTTGGATAAAAATCAACACGAATTTCAATGCCATCACGCACACCAATGGCATAAGGAGAGTCATACTTACCAACGCCTCTTATTGCATTAGGGTCAGAAGCCACGTCAGAAACCTGATGCAAAATTCTATCATCACTCCAACTAGCAGGGAACTCTGTTTTCTCAGGCTTTCCTGCTCCTGCTCTATGTCGATTAAGAATATGGTCTTTTCTGTGACCAGTTAAATCAACATAGTTATCAATTTTTGTTAGAGAATTACCCGTCCCCTCAGCCCCACCCTCTTTTTGCTCCAAATACTGTTCAACCTCACTGATCACAGGCGCGATAGTTTCAAGATCTGAATTCACTAGTTTTTCTCGTGGTGTTGCTTCTATCTTGGTATTGTGTTCTTTTAATTGCTTGATTCGCTCGTGAATTTTAGAATCTTTATTTCCAACTCTAACCTTGTCTAAATTCCCTATCCGTGTCGTAAATCCCTCTATAATTTTGGGTACGGGTCGTTTATTCTCACTAGCCATCATCACTACATGCCCGCTGCCGCGCTTCTCGACCCAGAGCTGGTGGCTTTCCTGGCCGATTTTGAACTTGACCAGCAGACCGGCAATGGCGTTCTTGAGCTTACCGGCACCGGCCGCCGCAAGATCAACCCCTGACTTCAAAAGCTTCTTGCCGAGGGCTAACAGGCGGGTATGCACGCCTCCCTTGACGGTGCCGATGAAGTCACCGGTGGTTTCTTTTTTGGCAGCGCCCGCTTTTCCGCCGGCTTTGGGTTCTTCTTTTTTGCCTGAGCTGTTTTTGCCTGAGCCGTTTTTACCTGAGCTGTCTTTACCCGCTACACCGGTGATCCCGGACAGATTGGCCATCAGCTTCGTGCCGTTGCCGAAGACCTGATTGGTCTGCGACTGGGCTTCATCCACAAGTCCCGTTGCTCCTTCCGTGGCTTCGTCGATCAATCCGCCTACCTTTTCCACAGGCCCCTGAAGCGGCTGCAGCAGGCCCTGGACCGGGCTGGACGCTGCAATTTTGTTAATTAACTTGTCTGCGAACGGAATATGCTGGCGGATCAGGTCAACCAGTGATTGGCCCGCCACGGCTTCAATCCCTTTGAATACGGCCTTAATCAGTGCTGACGGCGGATTGGTGATGATAAAATTCAGTACCAAATCGACGCCTTTGTTAGCCAAGACTGACATAAGCTGGGCCGGTTTTCCGAGCAGCTGGACCTTTGCTTTAATGCCGCCGGCGGCTTCGGTTACTTTCTCACGTATTCCCTTGAACAAGCCTCCAGCCGCTTCCTTCAGCTTGCCTGCCCCCTCACTCAGAGCCTCGGAAGGGTTCTTCAATACCTCCAGACCCTGAACCATACCGGCATACACCATGCTGAACGGGTTGAACCACGACTTGCCCGAGATGTTGATCACCGGCAAAGCCTTGTTAATCGCGCCTGCAACCTTGCCGACTGTCTTTTGCAGAATTTCGAACACGCCCTGAAGAAGCTGCAGCACCTTCATCAGCCCTTTTTCCTGGCTTCCGCCTTTCGGGGCCTTGCCTCCATCCTTGTCCTTCTCCTTGTCATCTCCCTCGGCCGTCTGCAAAGGCTGAAGTTCACCGAACAGCCCCTTGACCAGAAAGCCGCCCAATCCCGCCGGATTCAGGAACTGCTTCAGATTCTGTACTTTGAAATTCCGCAGGGTATTGACCACAGTCATGACTGTGTTGGCCTGACGCAGAAGCTTAGGGAGGGTCGAGGTCAGCCAAGTGACGATTTGCACCAGAACGCTGCCTCCACCCGTAGCAAAAGCAGCGGCAATCTCCGCAGCAATCTGGGCAACCTCCAGAGCCTTGCCGAAATTTATTTTGAAATCACCGCTTAGGAATTTCCCGATTCCCGAGAATATGCCGTTATACAGCGACTGGGCACCAGCGAACAGCTTATCCACCGTTTTACCCATGAAATCCAGGGCGGCGCTGACCCCCTTCTTCAAGCCGCTTGCGATAGTATTGACGGCTTGAAGCGCCTTGTTCACCGCACGGTCGATCCAGCCGTTGATCTTCTTGGCAATGCCCGGAAACCGGGCGAATATTGTATTGGCAATTCCCTTCAGCACGTTCCCGAAGCCTTTAATGGCGCTGACAATCAGCTTCCGGCCTGCTTCAATCAGCCCCACAACCGCTTGCTTGGCTTTATCGAAAATAGTTTTGACAGCCTTGCGCAGATGGGTGAAGAGGAAGTTCATGCCTTTTTGGATAGCCTCGCCGAGCTGCTTGCCCTTTTCCTTGATCCATTCCCAGGGGTTTTTGGCTTTTTTCTTTTGTTCGCCCTCAGCCTCGCCTTGCTTTTGCTTCTCCTCTGCCTGAGTCTTCGTGTTCTTGTATTCCTGCCGGGATTCGGTTTCGGCATCAGACAGCTTGCGCTTGACCTCGCCTTCCTTCTCCTCCCTGATCCCGGTAATTTCCTTATTCTTCTCTGCTGCGGCTGCCCCTGCTTCGCGGTCGTACTCCCCGCTGGTGGTCTTGATCTCTTCCTGCCACTGCGTCCGATACCCCGAGACCTCCGCCTTGGCCGCAGTCTGCTCGTTTCGCTGCTTCTCGGATGATTCGGTTTTCAGCCGTTCCACTTCTGCCTTCGTATCGCTTTGGGCAGTAGTGAGTCCACTGTCAAACGGTTCTTTGCCTTTCTGATACTCCGCCTGACTATTCTGCATGTAGGCCTGGAGCGGACCCTCCAGATGAGGGTTGAGGTATCCGGCAACATCGGGCGGAATTACACCGGTGGATTTCAGCTGAAAAGCTGGCGGCGCCACGGAGCGGATAGCATGCCCAGACCGGAGAATGCCAGGGTCCGGCTTAGGCTGAATCCGGTTCTCCCCGAAATCCTGCCGGGTCTGCTCCAGCTCGGAAGCCTGTACAGTCTGCATATGCTGCTTGGCCTCTGCCTGAAAGCTCTCCACCTGGGAAGGATCGGCTTCACCTGTCAGGCCAATCTCCGGCGGATTGGCTGCATATCTGCTTGCCTCCTCCATAATTTGGTCTGGATCTGCCTCCTCTGAGCCTTGGGGAAAGCTGTTCATCCCTGCAGACGGATTCCCGCCTTGCTTGCCGCTCTGAAAAGCAGGCAGCTCGAAAGCGGGCACCGGATCTGCCCCTGTCCGCTTCGGAGGATCGGCAGCTTTGCCTGGCGCGATGCCGGTGGGAGTAGGAATGGCAGGCAGCACCTTCTCAGCCTGCTGTCTTTGCTGCCCCAGCGCCTCACCGGAGACACCCACTGCCTGGGTGTACGCCTGGGTAATTTCTGCCGGAGCAATGCTGCCGAGCTGCTGGATCACGCTGCCCGGATTATCGCCTTTAATATGTACAACCGGAGCTTTGGCTGGTGCTTTTGAGGCTTGCACCGGTTGACCGGCAGTCAGCGGACCTGTTGCAGCGGATCTCTGTACAGGTGCAGCTGGTATGGCTGCGGACTTCTTGTCCGTCTTCGCTTCCGTTTTGCCTTCCGGCTTCGCACCGGACCTCACTTTCGCCTGAGGTTTCGATTCAACTTCTTGCTGGGCATTTACGGCAGGCTCCGCTTTTCTTTCCGATTTCGCTTCGGCTTTAACTATCGCAGGCTTCTCCTCTGACTCCCGCTGCTGCCCGGCTTCAAGCTGAGAGGTTTTTCTGGTGGCATGGATAGCCCGGGCCGGAGCCGGTTTTTCTGCAAGCGGCAATGGCTTGCCTTCAGCAGCTCTTTTGAGGCCTAGTGTGTTTCGGTTGTTTGTTTCAGCTTTCGGGCGGGGCTCTGCCTTCCCCTTGTTCCGGTTACCTTGGTCAAGCAGCATAAGAGCACTCCGCAGGCCAATGGCACTAGTGAGCATCGTGAACTCACCGGAGGTCACTGTTTCAGGGGCTGTTAACAGACGGTTGGTTAGCTGTTTGAGCTCAAGGGGCGTTCGCAGCTGCGGCTTCAATGCCGCTTTGTCAGCTAGTGGGACTTGTGCAGAACTCTTTCTCGTCCCGGCCTGCGGCTCTGCCGGCTTGTGTACAGCAATCTTGCTAGGCATTGAGGGTCACTCCCTGAATATTCCGTATACAAGTAATGGCAATTTCAGGGGTTGAATTACAGCCTTTTGGGTGAATTAATTTATTACTAGTACAGCATCAGAACTAAAGAAGTGAATTCATTCAACCCTGCAGCAAATGATGGACTGAGTTCCAAGTGGAATTTCAGTAATAGTTGTAAACTGTACAATTAAAAATAGCGAAAAGGTAGGCTTGCGTCTTTTAACTGTATTCTAGAGTCAATTTCATAATTCAGTTTGCTGAATAGTTAGACTCGGCCCCAAATCTGAGGTCATTTTTTAGAAAATCAGGCTACTTGCTGGGATTTGCTCAACTGTTTGTTCAACTTGTCCAATGCAAACTTACTAAGATTGTAAGCTAGTGTACTGAGCTGGAAATCGACACTTGCCCGTACGCCGCGGTGACGTGTGCGTTTCATGCCAAAATACTCTTTGAGATAGGCAAAAACACGTTCCACTGCCGTACGCTTTTTGTACAGCTCTGTAAAGCTTTCGCTCCCTCTTGCGGGATAGGTATGCTTACGCAAATCCGTTTGGATGCGGATTTTAAACACCTTTTGGCATCCGGAACCCAGTAGTGGGCAGCCTTTGCACTCGCTCGGCTGGGTATACTTCAGCGTTTCGTACTTGGCATCAAAACTGTCGTAGCGGTAGGCATGTCCGTGGGAGCATACCGGCGTGTAGTCCACGTTCATTCCCTCGGGCGGATCTTTGCGGTGAATCATGGGAATCGCCGGATAGGCACCTAACGAATGAATCAACTGGTAGATAGACGCGCAGTCGTACCCTTTGTCGCCCAAGATATGCTTTACCTTCAGTGTGGGAAACTTCAGGGGCAGGCCTTTGAGAAGAATAACGGCCATGCGCTGGTCATTCGGATTCGCCGAACTAAAGAGGCCGCTCAAGATATACTGGCAGTCCGTATCGACGAGCAGATTCGCCTTGAACCCGTAGTAGCTCGTCATTCGACCCTTCGTATTTTTCTTGTCACAACGCGCGGCATGCCGGGGCAGCGCGGCCAGCAGTTCGTCATACGTGTAAGGTAACATCGCTTCAATGGTTTTCTGAAACGGTCCGAGACTTTGGTCATATGCTTCCTGTTCCTGACGCCGGCGTTCCCTTGCCGCATTCGTTGGACGTCCACGCTTGTCGTAGACGGGTTTCTTCGGTGGTTCGTTCACAGCCGCCTCAGGCTCAGGCTCGGGAAGTTTGAACTGAAGTTGCTGGGCTCCTGGAGCCTCATTTGGCTTTTGCCCTCGGCGAGCCGCACGGCGCTTGGCGGCCGATTCGCTAAATTGGCAATCCCAAGCCTCGACCATGGAGGAATCCACGGCAATATGTGTGCCGGTTACAAAGCCTTCTTCTAGGGCAGAGGTCACCAAGGTATCCTGCAGTTTTTCAAGCATCCCCGTGTGCTCCAGCGCATGAATCAAACGGGAATACGAAGATTCGCTCGGGATATTATCGGAGCCGGTAAATCGGCACTGCGCCCGAAACTCTTCGCTATGGGTAAGACGCCAGACCAGGGAAGAAACAAACTCGATGTTCTCCATTTTAGCGATGAGCAAGGAATAGATCATGGCAGGTACATTCAGTTGTTCGGGCCGGCCCCGGTTGTTCTTTTTCCGAAGAACGTGCAGAACCTTGGCGAGATCTAAGTGTTCAAAGATTTGGCTGTATTTATCTTCCGGGCGCATCAGGAACAATTCCTTGAAGGAAAACAGTTCTTCTTGTCGAATGGAATAGATAGGGATTACCTCTTTTCGTTCTCGGGTGTTGGTTTGGTCGCCTATATCTTCGAGAACTTGGGGAGGTACTCCTTTTTCTATGCCTAAAAAAAACAGTCCCAGCAAGGGTTTGGAATTATGAAATTGACTCTTCTATACAACTAAATTTGCCCAAATGGGTGAGAACCAAGGCCGAATCGTAGGTTGGGAATCTTATCTTTTAGTTGTACAACGTGCACTTAAGCATACGGCGTATCCCGTAATCGGGTTACTGCAAACCCTCAGCAAGCGATTTACCAAAGTGGTCTTCACTAGTTTAAATCTGATGCTGTACTAGGTAAGCACAAAGACAAGACTGGGCATAAAAGTGTGGGCTGTCAGCGTTTCTTTCTATTATTCCACGCAAAAAAGAGCAGGCTATTTTTTACATAACCTGCTCTTTTTCTTAAATATTGGCCCTCTGCCTTAACTTAATGACAGTGCCTTCTAGCTATCCCTTTGTATTCTATGTCTTTATAATGATTCCCGGATCACGCGCTTGTAATACAGCACGGACAGCAGGCCGAAGATTGAATACAGCACGGTATAGACCGCCATAACCACAAACATCGGAGTAAGCATTTCCGTACCGAACAGGAACCAGCCCGACTTTACCGCGAAGTAGCTGTGGCAGAGACCGACAACCAGCGGAATGCCGAAATTGAACAGCTGCTTGAACTGGATGCCGCGCAGCAGATCTCCCTGAGTGAAGCCCAGCTTGCGCAGAATGGTATATCCGTCCTTCTCCTCCTCGCCTTCATCCATCTGCTTGAAATAGAGAATACAGCCGGAGGTGATCAGGAAGGTCAAACCGAGGAACCCGACAATGAACATAATTAAGCCCATGCTGGTCCGTTGGTTGAGCTCAAATTCATATTGCGAGAAGCTCGGAAATTCCGGCTTCTGGTCCAGATAGATCTCATGGGCCTGTTTGGCCTGTGATTGATCGGTCAGATTAATCCCGTAATATAAATCGCTGTCCGATGTTTTCCTCTGAGCTTTCGGATCTTTATGCTTAACCAGTTCAGTAAAGACCGTATCATCGACCACAACCACTCCCATTAGCCCGGCGCCATAATAATAAGGAAGGACAGATTTGTCAGATAAACCGGTGAGCTGCTGCGTGATGGTGCTGTCTTTGGTAATAAACCCGATTTCACCACTGTCTTTAAAGGTTACCATGCTTTTGAGCGTATTGTTGTAACCCGTCATCAGTACCTCACCCGGGTGCAAATCCATTCCCTTCAAGCTGCTGTCACTGATTACGGTAGCAGTGATGTTCGTTAATGCGTCTTCCTTAAAATTATATCTCTCAATAATATCCTCAACATTTAGAAAGACTGCGATGTTAGGAATCTCCAGCACTTCATAACCTATCTTCTCCTTATCCAGTGCCTGAAGGAACTTAGCCTCAGCCTCCTGCCGGATAAAGCCGAAATCATGCGGCGAGCTTTCCCTTGCTGAGGTTTCCACCGAATAATAAGAAATGTAGCTCAGTGACAACAGGCCGATCGCGAGTGCGGACACCGTCGTAATAATGGTAAGCAGCAGGGCATTTGACTTCATGCGGAACATAATCGATGAGAGTGACAGCACCTCATTGATTGACAGGTAACCTTTCTTGCTCTTACGGATCATATTAAAAATAAAGCTTACCGAACCTTTATAGAATAGATAAGTACCGATGATGACCAGTGCCAGGATCACGATCATCGCGATCATAAGCTCAGTCATATCTGTATATTTCCCGCCAAACAGCTGGCTGGAAATATAATATCCACCGCCGATGCAGGCAATGCCGAGCAGTCCCATAACAATTTCCCACAGCGGCATTTTACGGATACGCTGCTGGGTCGTGGATGTCGCCTTGAAGAGGGACAGGATACTTTGCGCTTTGATGAAGGTGTAGTTCATGATCATAATCAGCACATACACGGCGGCAAACACCAGAATCGTCCGCTCCAGCGCCTCCGGGGAGAACCGCAGCTTGGCTAGATTCTGGATGGCTAGAATTTTAAACAGAATCATCAGAACCAGCCGGGACATGATGAACCCTGCACCAATACCGATAAACATGGACCCGAAATACAGAATCAGATTCTCCGCACTCAGCAGCGTGAAGATCTTCCCCTTCGTCAGCCCAATCAGCTGGAACAGCCCGATCTCCTTACTGCGCCGCTTGATGAAAATCGTATTCGCATAGAGCAGGAAAATGGCGACAATAGCAATCAGCAGGACAGAAGAGGCTCCGATAGCTGCACCGCCTTTGATCGAAGCACCAACCTCGTCCATTGCCGGATCAAATTGCAGCGTTACGAACGAGAAATATAGAGCAACACTGAAAATAAGCGCGAAGACGTACAGATAATAGTTTTTAATATTCTTCTTCAAATTGCGCAGGATGATGTAATTCAGGCTCACTCGGCAGCACCGCCAAGCACCCCTTGAGTATTGATAATATCGTTGAAGAAGGACTGCCGTGATTCATCGCCTTTATTCAGCTGGGTGTAAATTTGCCCGTCACGGATGAACACCACCCGGGTGCAATAGCTTGCGGCAGCCGCATCATGCGTGACCATCACTATAGTGGCCTCACGTTTACTGTTCATAGCAGAGAGCTTGTTCAGCAGGTCGGAAGCTGATTTGGAATCCAGTGCGCCCGTAGGCTCATCGGCAAAAATAATACTAGGATCATGCACAAACGCCCGCGCTGCCGACGTACGCTGCTTCTGCCCGCCGGAGATTTCCGCCGGATATTTGTCCTTCAGCTCATAGATTCCCAGCTCGCCGGACACCTGCTCGAATTTCTGATGCGCCTCTTTCTTGGACATGCCTGTGATGGAGAGCGGCAGCATCACATTCTCCTTCACGGTCAGCGTATCCAGCAGATTGTAGTCCTGAAAAATAAACCCGAGATGAGATTTGCGGAACTCCGCCAGCTGCTTCTCCTTCATTCCCGTGAACATCTTGCCCTCAATCTCAATGGTCCCCTGGCTCACCCGGTCGATGGAGGACAGGACATTCAGCAGTGTCGTTTTGCCGGAACCGGAAGGACCCATGATCCCCACGAACTCACCTTTATTTACCTGAAGATCGATTCCCTTTAATACTTCCTGCTTATTAAATTTGTTGCCATAGGTTTTATGGATTTTGTTAGCCTGCATGATAATCATCTGTAACCCACTCCTTTTCTATAGATCTATCATAAGCGGGCTGATGCTCCTTTTCCTGCGCTTCGCCGAACAATGTGAAGAAGCATGTGACATTATTGTCACATGCCAGTCACTCTCTGAAAGTCGTTCTCCCGGGGGAAAGTCAGCGTAAATATACTCCCTTCCCCGGGTACGGATGCTGCATGAATGCTAATCAGCAGCGGCTCCGCCACCTGCCGGGTCAGATAGAGGCCCATACCGGTGGCTGCGCTATCCTGACGCTCGCGCGATGACGTGAAGCCTTTGTCATAAATCCGCGGCAGATCCCTGGGATCAATGCCCTGGCCGCTGTCTTCGATGGTAAGCACGATATGACCGTCCGTTTCACCGCTCCTGATCAGGATATCCGAGGCTGCGCTGTATTTCACCGCATTCGTCAGCAGCTGTCTGAGCATGAAGGCCAGCCATTTACCGTCGGTCAGCACGTCTTCCACCTCAAGGTCTACATCAAATCCGATTCCTTTGGAGATACACCATGATTTCAGCGCCCGGATCTCCTGATTCAGAATCGGCTCCAGTCTTACATTCTCAATGAACAGATCATTGCGCATGAAAGGAATCCGTTTCTGATGAAGCTGCTGGTCGAGCAGATGATGAATCCGCAGCCATTCGTACATCAGCTGTCTTTGCAGGGTTTCATCCGGCAGCCGCTCAATCATCAGCTGCATGGCAGTGAGTGGTGTTTTGACCTCATGAATCCAGGACAGCAGCTCATCCTTCTCAGACTCCAGCAGGTGGTAATTGACGGAGGATTCCCGCTTGTACCTGTCAGTCTGGGCGATAACCGCCTCATGGACGATCCACTCCAGCGGACTGCCGGGCTCCATCACAGCATGAAGGTCATAGATCTGATCCCAGGCTTCCAGGCTTCTGTAGAACCTCGTCTCCTTGGAATACCGCAGAAATACGAAGCCCAGACAGAGCAGTGTATTCAGCAGCACAATGTACAGCACTGGCAGCAGGGGAATGGCAGAATCAACATAGGCCACGAAAATAATGATCAGCTGCAAGGCGGCAAGCAGCAGCAGCCAGCTCCGCTTCTCGGTTATGTATTTCCTTATCATTCTGCCGCCTCTTCGGTCGCCATATACCCTTGCCCGACCTTGGTCTCAATGAATGAATCCAGTCCCAGCGGTTCGAGCTTTTTGCGCAGCCGGTTTACATTTACGGTCAGGGTATTGTCACTCACGAAATGCTCATTGTCCCATAAGCTCTTAATCATCTCTTCGCGGTCCACAATCTGATCTTTGCGTTCGATGAGTATTTTCAGGATCAGCATCTCGTTCTTGGTCAGAAGAGCCGCTCCCTGGCTGTTAGTTACCGTATTCTTCACGAATTCAATCGCCGCCCCGCGCCAGGTCTTTAGCTCTGTACGTTCGGAGCTATAATTGTAGACCCGGCGGAGTGTGGCCTGGATTTTGGCAATCAGCACTTCGAAGTGAAACGGCTTCTGAATGAAGTCATCCGCTCCCAGCTGCATGGACATCACCATATCACTCGGATGATCACGGGAGGAGAGGAAGATAATCGGCACGTTGGAGTGAGACCGCAGAATCCGGCACCAGTGGAATCCGTCGAACTGCGGCAGCTGAATATCAATCACCACCAGATCCGGCTTCACCTCCGTAAATTCCTGCAGGACCTTGCCGAAATTCGTGATTCCGTATACCTCATACGACCACTGGGACAGTCTTTCCTTAATCTCCCCGAACAGGGTGATGTCGTCTTCAATCAGCATAATTTTAAACAATAGAGACTCTCCTTCTGTAATAATGCTATTCATTAATCCAATTGGAAACTGATTAGCTGATTCGGCAAAACACTTTTGATAACCTCAGAGTTACTGGAGTACAGCGCCGTCATATACTTGTCGAAGGTTAACGTGCTGTCATTCGTCAATAAAGTAACTGTTGTGTCTCTTGAAGGATTTCCGGATTTGCCCCTCAAGGTTAATAAATAAGAAAAGGGTGCTGGTTCACCGCTCTCATTAGCACTCTCAAATATACAATATTTGCCACCTTGAAAGAATAAGTCAGAATAAGAAGAAGAAATGCCCTCTTCATTGTCATAAAAAGCGGCCAGCCGAATCCCGTTATCCAAACCTTGCGCAGACGCTTTAACAAACCGGTCCCATACTGCCCCGCCTGCAACCACCTCTAAATTGTGCTTAACCACATAACCGCGGGCTGCGGCATCCATCATTGTATAATCTCCGGGCAGTCCTGTGAACCCTGTATAGAAACCTCTCATATCCAGCATCTGGGCAACTGTATGACCGGCAGTTTCACCCGCAGCATTATTAACGGTATTCCCCTCATTCTTGCAGCCTGCCAGCAAACCCGCAGCACATATGACCGCCAGCACACTTGTCATCATCTTAAGTCTCTTCATCCCCATTACTCCCCGCTGGAAATTGTAATTATTGGATAATTATACTTCACATTGATGAATTGACAAAGGCTTGGGCAAGTTGTAGCCTTCACTCATACGGTCTGCCGCTCAATCATGTTCAATTGAATCTCTTCATGGGCCTGGCCCCCGTCCACCGCCTGCAGCAAAGCCCTCCGGCCGATCTCCACCAGCGGTATCTCGAAGGTCGTGATGTGCATCATTCTGGCGATCGGCTGATTGTCGAACCCTACAATGGCAAGCTGACCCGGCACCTCTATCCCATTCTCCCGGCAAAAGGACAGAATTCCCGCCGCCACCTGATCACTGGTAACCAGCAGGGCAGTTGGAGGGTCGTCCATCTTCAGAATCCGCTGCATAATCCATTCCCCGTCTTCCAGCTGTACACAATCATAGAACATATAGTCATGGTTATAGGCTTCATTCCGGTTCATATAGAAGTCCCGGTAGGCCGCCTCTCTTAAATTGCTGTTAGGACTGGACTGTCTGGCCAGGCAATAGCCGACCTTGTCATGGCCTTTGCCCCTCAAATAGGTAAGCGCACGGGTGAAGCTCTGATAATGATCCATAAATATGGATGACACATGATGTCCCCTGCCATCCTCCAGCACAATAATAGGCCCGTACTGCGTATACTCGTCAACAATCTCCCAGCTGCAGGTCCGCGAACAGATAATCAGCGCATCAATTTGTTTCAGCTTCAGCATCATCAGTGCATCCAGCTCCCGTTCCACTTCATAGTTGGACTGAATCAGCACCAGCTTATAATTATCCTTGATAGCCTCATCCGCTATTCCTTCAACGACCATCCCGAAATACGGCCGCGTGATATAGGGAACGACCACCCCAATCAGGTTCGTCCTGCCCCTGCTTAGATGGACTGCATTAATATTACGTTCATAATCAGCCGTCTCCATGGCCTGCAGAACGGCTTCCCTCTTCGCCTTGCTTACATAAGGATGACCGTTAAGAACACGGGATACCGTTGTGACCGAGACTCCGGCCAGCTTCGCAATATCTTTGATATTCGCCATAATTTCACCTTCCCATGCTTGCTGCATACAGCCTGTACTCCTCTTAATTTTACCTCAAACCGCCGGAATGCGTTACATTCAGACCACAAATAAAGCATTTGACATGGAAGGCGTTTCATAAATTACAGTGGTTCTGTAATAAGGCTTAATCCGGGCTAAGTATTGTAAAAGAGGTGAGTAGAAGATGTACAACGAGGATGACGGAGCTGATCCAAAGAATCACCACCGGGAATTATGGAATACATATGAGGCTCTGGCTGGATTCATGGGTGCGCAGCTGATCGGGCACCCTTTTCCGCAGACTATGGGGTCTCTTGTTTCGCTTGAGCTGATGACCAAATTCCATACGTCATTGCTGGCAGAACGCCTGCTGCTGAACTCAGGTTTCTGCCATGAGGCTTATTGCATACTGCGCCTGATGCTCGAATATACGATTACCTTGAAATTCATTCTGCTCCAGCCCGATGAAAGGGCTGTGCGCTATTTGGATGACACCGCCGCAGCTTCCCGGCCGTTTGATTTCGACATTCCGCTGATGGCAGACGAAACCAATATGCAGGAGTGGCTACCTGTCATTGAACACCCTCTTTCCGGCTGCTCCAGCCCGCTAGAAGCCGGTGATGTGCTGGCGAAATCCTGTGAGCTGACAGCCCTGATGCTGGAAACCTGCCGGAATAGATAAGATAAAAAAAGATTGTCGATGTTCACATTTCCCTCTGTATGTCCGTACAAGAAGTGTAGTCAGCTTTGAACAGTCTCTTTCATCCATCTGGCGACTAGAGCAGGCAATTCCGCCCGCTTGAACTCCAAATCCGTACTATCCGTAATCTTCACAACGGCCCTATCTCCCGTGATCCACTCCAGCAGTCCGGAAGTATCCGTGAACAAGGGTACCGTTGCAGCCTCCTCCTTCACCTTCGCACCGGTATGGAAGATCAGCCGGAAGAAGCCTTTCCCCTGCAAGTTCATGGTTACACGGTCTTGCTGGTTGTAGCAGAAACTCGGCGCGTTCCACTTTATCTGCTCCGTGATGTCTTCATCCGCACTCAGGATTATCTTCCGCACTTCTTCGATCTCATCTTTAAGCGGATGCTCCAGCTCCTTCAGAAATAAGGATACCTGTTCCGGTCCGGTCAGTTTCACGGTCTTGCTGCGCCCATCTGCGGGTACTTTAGAGCTTGAGGCCATGGTTAGACTCACCCTTTCATAATGGTTACCCTGAAACAATTCGCTTCACACCCAATAATTCCTTTATAGAACTCACCCTGTAAATATAGCAAAAAGCAGCGCCTCCCGCTAACAGGAGCTGCGCTGCTTGTATCATTCCCCCACGGGCCGGCTCTACTGATTGTCTCAGCGCAGCCTTAAGGCAGGATCGTCGGTCTGATCACAATCTCATTCACACTCGTATCCGCAGGTTCATTAATCGCATATACGATCGCTCTGGCAATACTGTAAGGAGATATTGCCATGCTATTCATCTGGCCCGCAATTGCCCGGATTTCCGGACTGCTGATCGTGTGGGTCAGCTCTGTATCCGTCATCCCCGGCGAGATAATGGTCGAGCGGATATGTGAGGCAGGGGATTCTTCCTGCCTTAATCCCTCGGAGATGGCGCGGACGGCATATTTGGTGGCGCTGTATACCGCTGATGACGGACTTACGCTATAACCTGCTACTGAGGACAGGTTGATGATATGCCCCGACTGCTGCTCCCTCATAATCGGCAGAACGGCTGCGATGCCATACAGTACGCCTTTGATATTGACATCGATCATCTGATCCCATTCATGTACCTTCAGCTCCTGCAGCATGGATGCGGGCATTACCCCGGCATTATTCACCAGTACATCGATCCGTCCGTATTGCTGCAGGGCGAACCTTGCCAGCTTCTCCAGATCCTCCGCAGAAGTTACATCGGTCTGCAGATATACGGCATTACCGCCTTCCTGCACAATTTCACTGACGATGGTCTGCAGGCGCTCGGTTCTTCTGGCTGCCAAGACGAGCTTTGCGCCGGTTTGAGCCAGCAGCCGGGCTGCAGCTTCGCCTATACCGCTTGAAGCTCCCGTAATGATGATTACTTTGGATGGTTTATTTTCCACGTGTGACCTCTCCTTTATTCAACTTGTGTTGATTATCTGACTGGTGTTGATTATTATTATATAGAGATGAGATGGCAATTCAATCGCTAATGTAAGCAGAAATGTCCTATATGCAACATGCGCAGGCCATGTGTTCATTAACTGAAGGAGGTTCATCATCATGGGTACCGGAATCAAGACAGACAGACGGATTCTGAGAACAAGAGAAGCGATTAACAGAGCTTTTCTTGAGCTTTTTGGGGAGAAGGAGCTGGAACAAATCACGATTAACGATATCGCGGAACGGGCAAATGTAAACCGGGGGACCGTCTATCTGCACTACACCGACAAATATGATCTGCTCAACAGATGCATCGAGGATCACCTGGGCAGAATGTTCCTATCCTGCAATATGACCCGCACTCCGGACGGAGATGTTGGACTCATCAGCGAAATGAAGCCGGTATTTCTCTATTTCGAACAGAACTTCCTGTTCTTCTCCGCTATGCTTGCCAACCAGAGAACCACAATCTTCCGTGAACGCCTGCTGGAGATTGTCTCGGCGAATGTAATTCATAAGCTGGAGATGGAGAAGTCTGTTCCTGAAGGAATGGATAAGCAGCTCATTGCCCATTTCATGGCCTCGGCCTTCGTGGGCACTGTAGAATGGTGGATTCAGAACCGGATGCCGCATGCTCCGGAAGAGATGGCGCAGCAGGTGCGGAGCTTGTTTGAGGGTAATACAATGTATAGGGGACATCAATAATCCCGCACCCCTTCCACTTGGGAAAGATGCGGGATTCGCAGCCGGGGATCAGGGCTTCCGGGTTAACCACTAGGTACGCTGAATTAGATTAACTTATTGAGTTCGGTTAATAATGCCTGCTTCAATTCGGCCAGTCTCTCCTCACTGGGTCTGCAGCTGTCTGAATACATCGTTTCTCTGGGTGTCAACCAGACGGGATGTGCCGGATTCGGTTCTGTCAGCTGTCTCGGGAAAATATGCCAGTGCATATGCGAATCGCCGTTTCCCAGCAGCTCATAATTTAATTTGTACGGCTTGAATGCCTTATACACCGCTTCTGCTGCGATGCTCATTTCGACCAGAAATTTCTGTTTGTAGCCGCTGTCCAGTTCATGCAGCTCGCGTTTATGTTCCTTACCCAAAAATAAAGTGTAGCCTTCGAAATATTGATGGTCTCCAAGTACCACATACCCTGTCTCGAGCTCGGCTACAAAGTACTTATTCGTGCCATCTTTGATCATATTAATGCGGCTGCAAATCAAACATTCTTCCATATTGTGAAACCTCCCATAAGATAAGTAACAGTCCATTATCACCACTTATATCAGCTGAACTTAAAAATGATGGCCAGCCGATAGACAAACCTCTTTCGGAGCAGGGCATGGTCCATGCAACAAGTCAGATTCTTAAGTTGACTCTGTATAGCAATAATTATTTATGAGATATCCCTAAATAATAACATTACAGATGTCGATAATACTAAAGCAATATAAATTCCTTAGAAAGGAAAATAAATATATTATTGAGATTTTAATACATAGGACAAATATCATATAGTGAGTAGGAGGAATTATTTAGTATGAATATTACAAAAAAAGTATTTATCTCTTCCATTTTGGCTACCGGGTTGTTATGCGGGGCTGTAGGGGTTTACGCTGCAGACGGGGTTTCGTTAGTACAAGCTTACCTTAATAGTACTATTAAGTTTACTGTGAATGGCGTTTCGTGGACTCCTAAAGATGCAAATGGAAATAAACTCTCCCCTCTAGTATACAATGGTTCAACCTACCTTCCTGCCAAGGCAGTCGGTGAAGCAATGAATGCATCCGTTCTTTGGAATGCCGGTACTAAAACCGTCGCCATTACAACTACTGGAAGTGCCAACGCCGGAGAACCTTATAATGATTCATCATCAGCTACGACTACACCAGTCACCAATGTACCAGTAACAACTGCTCCAGCAGCTACCGCCCCTGCCTCTCAGTCAAGCAGCCTTCCAAGTGGACTGCTCACCCTGCCTTATAATCATGATCTCACTGCAGTAGGCGAAAACAACAAATCTGTAGCATTAGCTTTTATCCAAGCTTACGGAAATGCCTTAACTTCCGGATCCAACTCAAGCTATAATGCTTTAATCGATAAGTATGTGATTGACGATTTAAATGACTACGACATGGGCTACAAAAAAACATCGAAGGACAATGCAGCTAAATCGATCTCCGGGGTAGTAAAATTGAATGAAAGTGCAGTTATTACGAAATATGCGGGCATTTTAAAGAGTGCCACACTTAGTGATGTGAAATTAGACACAACCTGGTCTGAAAAATATTCAACCTCTACTACATTGTGCTACAAAGTAGAATTACCCGGTTTCTTCATATCTTCATTCAGTGTCTTTTTTGAATTTGATATGGATAAAGAAACGAACACTTATTATCTTGTAGCAGTCAATATCTAACTTCCAAATGAATAGAAGGTGTGCGGGCCCATGATGGCTTGCACACCTTTTTTGGATATACCCAAAAGAAATAGAGCTTCTCAAAAGTTTGGTGGATGATGCCTCTCGCGCGGGAAGCTGCAATAATGTACTATAGCCATTTCCCTGCCGGGTGTATATTCATGTGACTACTTCACCTGGAGGCCATCATGAATATCGTTTCTTTCATCATCTATTGTATTGTGGTAACCTTCACACCCGGCCCTACCAATATTGTGATTCTATCTTCCGTGCAGCATCACGGGGCCAAAAAAACAATGGGATACGTCGGCGGAGCCACTCTGGCGTTTGGACTGCTGCTTGCCGCCTCCACCCTGCTGAACCGCATGCTTGCGAACATCATCCCGCATATTCTCGGCGTCATGCAGATCATCGGCAGCTTGTACATGCTCTACCTGGCTTACCAGGTCTACAGGATGGGCCGTACCGAGGACAATTCCCGCCACTCCTCCGGCTTCGTCTCCGGGCTGCTGATGCAATTCGCCAATCCGAAGGTGCTGCTGTTCACGCTGACCGTTATCCCGGGTTATGTTATGCCTTATTATAGTTCACCCGCAGCAGCCTTCATCTTCGTTCTGGTAATTACTGTGATCGGTTTTCTGGCATTCACTACCTGGGTCGTATTCGGCTCCATATTCAAGAGCTTTCTGCAGCGGCATCAGCGGGTGATGAATAGTATCATGGCACTTTTTCTAGTATACTCTGCTGTAATGGTATCCGGAATTTTATAGAGGGCGGTGATTAAGGTGGAACAATTCAATTATAGAAAGTCTGCAGAGATTCTCGCCTTATCGGCCAGCATGACGGATTTCACTTACAAAAAGCATTGTCACGAAGAATATGCCCTGGGCGTAACACTGCGCGGTATCCAGCAATATCATCTGGCTGGCAGCCTGCACTCCTCCCATCCGGGCGGTGTCATGTTGTTTAACCCCGAACAGTACCACGACGGCAATTCCTATGATAGAGCAGGTATTGATTATGTCATGCTCTATATTAAGCCGGCCAAGTTTGCAGAGATTCTGGGCAAGCAGGAGCTGCGGTTCACCTCGCCTATCGTCTATGACAGGGAACTGGCACAATCCGTCTATTCCTTGAACCAAGCGGTCCAGAACGGCGCTGACAACGCACTTTGCAGTGAATTGCTGCTTCAGCTGGCCCATCTGGCCGCCCATACCGAAATCGAAGCCGCCATGCGGACCGATAATGCCTTTGTTCAACAAGCCAAGGAAATGATGTACTACAGCCTCGGCCAAGTGCTTAAGCTTGATCACATCTCACAGGAGTTAGGCCTGTCCAAATATCAGTTCATCCGCGAGTTCAAATCACATACAGGCATCTCGCCTTACCAATTCTTCCTGAACTGCAAGGTTGAACATGCCAGACAATCGATCGAGAAGAACAAGGATATCTATTCCGCAGTAGCCGAATACGGCTTCACAGACCTGACTCACCTGAACCGGCATTTCAAAAGTGTCTTCGGCCTTACAGCCTATGAATACATGTCACAGCTGGCTTAATCCATATTCTTCTGCGCCAGCATAGCTCTGTACCTTTATCTACTTCTTATGCTGCGGAATCCACTCTATTACTCTGGTGCCAGCACCTTATCCACCAGACGGTCCTGCTCAAGGCTCAGAAACCGCCCGTAATGCGGGTAACGTTGGCCCTCATGCCTTGTCTCGAATCATCCCTCCCTCTATTCGATGTCAACTTCTACGAAACGGTTGGTTGTTGCATTCATATAATACAGCTTGTTATCCACGATATGGATATATAAGGTCTTGTCATCGCTCTGCTTCTCGCTGGTATAATCGCTAAGATTGAGCCGGAACAGCTTCTTGCTGTACTCGGAGTAATTGCTGAAGTACAAATAGTTTCCGCTAAGATTCATCTCTCTGCCATTCAAAGCGGAAATTTGGGTTAATCCGGTTCCATCTATATTCATCGTATATAAATGCTCTTTGAAATTGAGGTACATGATATCATCTTTCATCACTATATTAGTGATGTATCCGCCATCCAGCAGCTTCTTCTTGCGGCTGCCGTCAAGGTCCATAACAAACAGCTTGCTGAAGTCAATCGTATAGTAGATCTTGCCGCCATACACCGCCAGGCTGGATACCCCGTACTGTTCAAGCACCGTTCTGGAGCTGCCGTCGGTCTTCATCCGGTAGAGCGGCTTATTCATCGACGAGTTCCCCTGCGTGAAGTAGATCCAGTCATCAACAACCGACACGAGGTTCTTCCCGACGGCAAAATCTCGAATCATCGTCCGCGCCGACCCGTCCGTATTCATGCTGAACAGCTTGTTGTTGTCGCCCGTATAATACAGCTTTCCGCCTACAAGATTAATATAAGCCGCAAATTCGTCATCGCTAAGCTTCTGAAGTTCAGTACCGTCCTTCTTCTGTTTATAGAGTCTCCCCGAGTCTAGCGGATTATTGAAATAGACCCATTCATTGTCGGCCGCATACAAGCCCCAATTGTTCAGATTGCCTATCGAATTCCCCATTACACCAGGACCTGCGGGTTGTACGGATTCTTCCTGTGTGATCGCGACCTGCCCGTCTGCATAAGTAACCGAGGCTTCAAAAACCTCAGAAAGCACCCGGAGCGGCACCAGCATCCTTCCATTCACCAGCCTCGGAGCAGCTGCCAGTGTGAAGGGCTGCTGGTTCTTGTAGGCTGCGGTAGACCCCGCCGTTATACTCAGTGTAATGGTTCCTTTGGAAATTAGGATTGCTTTATTATTCCCCGGAACAATCATCCCGCCCAGTTCATCCGCCACGAAGCGGAGGGGAACATATACCGTACCTTGATCATTCACAGGCTGTACATCGAAATTCACCAGCTTACCATTGACTGTAACTGTAACCGCCGGCTGATCCGCCGGAGCTGCGAAGATTGTCGCCATACCCGTTAAGCTAAAGAGCAGCGGGGCAATAATGATCCATTTCCTCAAGGAGAACACCTCTCAGTTATTTATTTCTGAACGTACAGCTCCTATGTATTCTACACCTCCGTTCATCATTCTTCCACAATATCAATAAATCTCCATCCGGTAGATTAGCGTCCGCACACACAATATTCACTTTACAATTTCTAGCATATGGTTTATTTTAACATTAAGTCGTCATTAAATGTTGTGATATTCAACCCAATATTTAATATCAAATTTAAATGCTGAACTGGAGGACCTTATGAAGGATACTTTGCAGGAGACCTTACTGAAGAATATCCGTTTTGAGTACAACGAAGCTGTCGAGCTTGTGGTTTCCATGGCAATGCTTGCATGTGAAGACCAGGTGGCGGAGTTGGCCAAGGATTACAAAATCGAAACCGATGAGCTGCTGGGAACCTACTTCGATGATGCACGCAGATTATTGTCACCTCACTTCACCCGTGAGCTGATGTTTTTCTTCCGGTATGACTTCTTTCATAATGCCCTGGATTTCCCCTTATTCGAATCGGTCTTCACTCACCGGGAAACGCTGACTGCAGAGGAGTTGATCAACCGGCTGGAGAACAGCTCTGCGGAGCATATCGTTTCAGAGATGGTCTACGGCGTCTACAACGATAATATGGAGGCATTATTGAAAGGCAACGATTGGGAGATTGTTAAAAAGGATCTTGCGGCGCTTACAGAATTGGTGTCCAATACAAAACCCCAGCCGGAGGTTGCAGAAGCTCATGCGCCGCTGCTTGAATGTCTTGCTCATCCTGAGGAGACCAAGCTGCGGTATCTGCAGCTTTTGCGTCAATTCAACCAGGATGTATTTGTTCACTGGAAAGAACGGATCCGCGAGCTTTCCGAGCAGGCCTCCCGCAAGTATGAGGCCCAGTTCCTCAGCAATCCGGAGGTTTTCATTCGTGAAGTCCACAAGAATGAGCCTTCACTGTTCGACATCCCGACCACTTTCCATGTCAGCTTTGTCTCTCAGGTCAACAACAGCTTCTTACAGTTCCATACGGATGCCGGACAGGTCGGCTGGGTCATTTTCGGCGTACATAATGACCGGGTATATGGACCTGCAGCAGACAGGGAGAAAACTGAATTATTCCTCAAAACCTTCTCGGATAAACGGCGGCTGGACTTCCTGATGTTATTGAAGCAGCGTCCACACTATGGCCAGGAAATTGCCGAAGCCCTCGGTATTACACCTGCTGCTGTGAAATATCATTCCAATTTCCTGTTCTTCCTGGATTTGCTGGACATCCAGCGGATGGATCACCGGCTGTATTATGTACTTAGAACCGATACTTTGCGCAGTCTGCTGGCCTTGACGGCTAAAGTTATGCTGGACAAAGACCATTTCATAAATTGATAGCTCGGGAGGGGTCCACTTGAACGGGATCACGAATACCGGGGCAACGCCGCTGAATGAACAGCCCGCCGCTGCCCAGAATACATTTATCCGGTTGCTGAAGCTCGGCAAACCCTATACAGGCTGGTACATCATTCTTTGTGTTCTGGCAGCGGTTATCTCACTCACAACTGTAGGTCTGGCTGAGTCGCTGCGGCGGATTATCAATGCGGCAACTAACCACAATACGTCCGGTCTTACAGCGGGAATGACCTTCGCTGCTGTCATCGTCATTACGGATGCCGGAGTCCACTTTCTGAATACATATCTCTCAGGGCTGCTGGAGATCAAATCCACCTCTAAGGTTCAGATCTCCATGCTGACAAGATTACTGAATGTTCAGATGAAGGATCTGGACCGTTATCATTCCGCCGATCTGATCAGCCGGATGAATGACTCCGCTCCAGCCGCACAGCAGGGAATAAACCGGAAGACGATTGACCTGATCAGCAATCTGCTGCAAATCACATTTCTGCTCACTTATCTGCTGTCTCTGCAATTTGCTCTGACACTGGGGACAGTCATCATCTGTGCACTGGTTCCTCTGGTTATGTTCCCCTTCACCTCACGGCTCCGCACCATGAATGAACAGCGCCAGAGCATTGAGAGCGCTCAACAGGCATTCGTTCAGGATTCGATACAAGGCGCTGAGGTGGTGCGCGCCTTCTCCCTTGCTCCCCGTCTACTCGGGCAATTCACCAGCAGAGTCCGGCAATTTAACACAGTCCACCTGCCGGTCTCACGGATAGAGGCTGTAGGTTACAATATGCCGTTGGCCGTTATTCTGGGCGGATTGCTGTATGTACTCTCCTATGGCGGCTATCTTGTAATTGGAGGGCGGATTGATGTAGGCGCCGTTGCTGCTTTTCTCATTTGCTTTGAACAAATTTCGAATCCGGTATCGCGGCTTGCCAACCTGTGGACAGAACTGCAGGCTTCGCTGGCACAGGGGAAGCGTTTATTTGAAATCATGGATTTAACCGAAGAAGGCATCAGCCCTGCTAATCCCGGTACCGCAGGGCATCTGGCTGAAGCATGGGATACCGTTAATCTGCCACTTGCCGGACAGGAGCCGCTCATATTCAACAATGTCAGCTTCGGGTACGGACAAACGAAGGTATTAACTGAAACTCAGCTGCGGATTGAGCCAGGTAAGGTTACCGCTTTCGCCGGAGCCAGCGGGAGCGGCAAGAGCACAATTCTTCAGCTAATGCTTGCCGCTTATGTGCCTGACGGAGGAAGCATTCATCATGGCAGTATGCCCTTACAAACCATTCCGCCGCGTAGCTGGCGCAGCCGTATCGCCTATGTATCGCAGGAGCCTTATCTATTCTCAGGAACACTATACGAGAATATTGCCTGGGGGCGGCAGGAAGCCTCCCGTGAAGAGGTGATCTCTGCCGCACAGAATGCAGGCATCCACGATTTCATTATGCAGACTCCACAGCAGTATGAGACGGTCATCGGAGAAAGAGGGCTTACGTTGTCGGGAGGTGAACGCCAGCGGCTCTCCATTGCCCGGGCATTCGTCCGCGAGCCGGGACTGCTGCTGCTGGATGAACCTACGGCTGCGCTTGACAGCCATAATGAGGAGATTGTCCAGCAGGCCTTGAAGGCCCTGATGACGAACCGGACAACGGTTGTAGTCGCCCACCGGCTCTCAACTATTAAGTACGCTGATCATATCTACTTCATGGAGGCCGGAGCAATTGTTGAACAAGGGACCCATATGGAGTTAATGGCACTGCAAGGCAAATATCATGCTATGGCCCAGGCGGGCATTCAGACAGAGGCTGCTGCCGGAGGAGGACTGCAAAATGAATACTAAATCATCTTCATCCGGCCGAATCCGGCTCCGGGAAGCCCTCCAGCGGCTGCTTCCTTATGTCAAGCCATACCAGATCGGCTTTCTGGCAGCAATAGTGCTGCTAATGGCCAGGCTTGCCCTGGATGTCGGATTTGCTACGGTTCAGCAGGTTTTCATTGATACAATTAACAGTACCAATATGCAGTCCCTGACACGGATAACCCTAATTTGTTCGCTGGCCTGCTTCCTGATTATTCTCTGTCTTATGCTGCAGCATTATCTCCGCTTCACCGTACACAGCCGGATGGCCTGGGATTTCCGGACGAAGCTGTTTGATGCCAGCCACCGGCTGACTTACCGCCAGCTGGAAGCCATGCATTCCGGAGATTTGACCTCCCGGAATACCAAGGATGCCGGAGCGGCCATGGGGATGATTAGCAGTCTGGTCTACGATCTGGGTTATAATCTTCTGCTCTGCCTGGTTGCATTTCTGTATTTGGCCAGTATGGATGTCTGGCTTGCACTCCTTGCACTTGGAACGGGCCCCGTTGTCTTTCTGTCCGGCCGTTTCTTTGACCGCAGACTGCGCAAGCTGTACACACAAATCTATGCCCAGGAAGCCTTGCTGCGGGGAATCCTGCAGGAGACCCTCCAGGGGATGAAGGTTATCCGTTCATTTTCACTGGAGAATACGCTGCTGGGCAGGTATGCAGCTGAACGCGAGCAGCTGAACCGGCTGCAGAAGCAAAAAACGCTGCTGAACGCGCTGCTCTGGCATTCTTCTGCATTCATTAATAATGTTGTAATGATCAGCTGCGCTATCCTTATTGCCAGGTCAGCGCTGCGGGGTGAGACCTCGGCGGGTGAAGTGCTTGCCTTCATCATCCTGATGGGACGTGTTCAGTGGCCATTCGTCCACATGTCGCAGACTTGGGGCGGGGTACAGGAATCACTCGGGGCGGCTGACCGTGTATTTGAGATTCTTGATGCTCCCCGGGAAGGGGCAGCATCTGGCATTGGACAGGATACTGCCGTATCCGCAGCGGTAGCCGCCGCTGAAGCAACCGCCTTGGCGGAAGCTGCTGCACTAAGCATACAGGGGCTGCACTACAGCTTCGAGGGACCCCAGTCCAGGGAGGGAAGCTGTCTGAGCGGGATCCGTCTTGAGCTGAAGCATGGCGAGACGGTTGCCGTTGTCGGCCCCAGCGGCTCGGGCAAGACGACACTTGTACGGTTGTGCTGCGGACTCTATGAACCGGAGGCCGGCAGTATTACCGTGTGCGGTTATGGTGTACATGATCACCTTGAGGCGGCGCGCCGGAGGATCTCCTATGTACCGCAGAATCCTTACCTGTTCTCCGGCAGCATCCGGGATAATATCGCGTTCAGTGCTGAACATGCCAGCGATGAAGAAATCCGGGAAGCTGCCCGCCTGGCAGGTGCAGATGAATTTATTATGCGGCTGCCTGAAGGATACGACACGCAGATCGGTGAACACGGCTCTACTTTATCAGGCGGTCAACGGCAGCGCCTCGCCATCGCCAGAGCTTTTCTGCGTAATGCGCCGCTCCTGCTGCTGGATGAAGCTACTTCAGCACTCGACAACGAGTCCGAACGGCTGGTTCAGCAATCGCTTGATCTGCTGATGAAAGACCGGACCACCCTCGTGATTGCCCACAGGCTCTCAACGGTAAGGGAGGCTTCGCGGATCATTGTTCTGGATCATGGGAGAATTGTTGAAGAAGGCACACATGATGCGCTCATTGAACAGGATGGGCTCTATGCGGAGCTGTATCATTTACAGTTTAGAACATCACCGGCTGAAGAATTGGAATCCGCATCCTATGCGAAATCCCTTACTTCAGTATTACCGGCATAACATAACATTAGTTATCCTTGGGAATAGATCACAAATACAGACGAAGACCCTGGCAGTCCGTGTCCGCACGGCGCCGGAGTCTTCGTCCTCTTTTCAGGCAACTTATAATAAAGATTCTTAAGTAAGCTCACCTTCATCAATAGGCCAATAGAGAAATGTTGTACGTTTTGCAACTCGGGATCATTGATAACTGGGTATTTGGGCGGAATGTTGTATGAAATACAACAATTATCCCATTTATCGGCTTGATGACGGAGGAATACTGCATTTCGTACAACAATTTGCGATTACGGCTGATATTACAAGGAAATTGTTGTACTTTGTGCAACACTTCCATCATCGAAGGGGGTGAGAGTGCCCCCACACTTTTATTTTCATTTACCAAGCGGAATCGCTCCGCTGTCTCTTGCGTCTGTTATTATTTTGGATGCAATCATTCCCTCCGCTTCATCAAGTCCTTCAATCTCAAACGGGACACCCGCCGTAGCCGGCTGAAAAGCGAACCAAATCGTCCGGTCTGATCCGACTTTAATAAGCTTCGCCTCAGATTTATCCGTCCCTGCCTCCTTCTGCTCGACTGTAATATGCTGAATGGACGGGTTCAGAACTTCTCCGATCACCATGGGAAATGGAGTCGAAATATGCTCCAGTTCAGGAAAACACATATAGTTTAATGCAGAGCTGTCCGGATCTCCGCCCATTCCGTAGCCGCCTCCCCATACCCACTTCCATCCGAGCCAGGTTTTGCGGACATACTCTACTTGAAGATTATTGCTATCTTGCTGGCCCGCCCGGGTAAGAAATACCAGCTCCCCTCTGGCTGCAGGCTCCTGATGAATTACTGTCATCGAGTCGGAGCCGCGGAACAGCCGGACAGCTTCTTCCGGACTTTTGCCAAGTGGAATTTGGAGGGTCTGCTCCATTCCGAGTAAGCGGGACATCCGCTGGTCAGACCATCCGCCAGGTCTTTCATACATATACAAAAGTAAATAGAGTACGGCTACGGAAACTAGAATCACTCCGGCAGCCATCCCCAATCTCCGGCTATTCTTCATGAATAATTGCATCCCCTGTCCCATGTGTTTACGCTTACAATACCTTCCATAATACTATAGAATATTTCCGGACAGAATACAAAAAAGCCCATAGAGCCAGCCCCAGAGGGCCTGTCTACAGGCTGTTTGCAATACAATATACTAATGTAGCTGCTGTATTAGGATTGAATTATTTAACTTCATTTGCTCCGGTTACTTTGCCTTCGATCACAGCAGTAGCCTTCACATCTTCACTTGCATAGTACAGGTTGCCGTCGATGGTAGCATCTTTGTACAGGTTGAATCCGTTAGCTTCTACATATACGTCACCTTTGATTGTACCGCCTTGAACGCGGAAGTTCTCGCTCTGCACAGTTACTTTAGGTGCTGTCAGAGTATAGGTAGCTGTAACCTTGTGGTCTGCATCTTGTGCATACAGGGCAAGCTTACGATAGATTGCTGCACTTGCATCGCCTTTGTCATGGAATTCACCGGCTACAACAACATCCTTGTCCACGGTCAGATCGTTCAGAACCGCTATAATCCAGTTGCCGCTTTCGCTTACAGCAGCAGTGAAGGCATCTGCCTGGTTAACGATCGAAGCCGTGCTTTTTGCATCAGTCTGCTCTGTGGCTGGAGCTGTAGTTGCTGCTGCCCCTGCATCATTAGCTGCATTATTATTCGATCCACAACCCGACAACAATGCTGCGGATACCCCTGCTACTACTAAAACTTTGAATAATTTCATTTTTATTCCCCCTGTTTCTTTTAATTAACTTTATTATATATTAAAATTTTATGATAACAAAGTGATAGTTTTCACGAATTTGTGTCTTTTTTCACAAACAAGCATTTTGATTGTTTCATATCGTGCAAAATGCAGGCATTTCATGCTTATTTGTCTAATTTTGTACGCGAACCTTCAGCGGCTGATCCTTTCAATTCTAAGGCCTCCCACTCCTCTCTAAGCAGTCCCATTCGAATAGAATCATAGAATTGCCCGTCGTAGTACCGGCATTTCCGGAGTCTTGCTTCCATCGTCATGCCTAATTTCACCCCGGTCCTAATCATCCGCACATTCCCGGACCATGTGGTATAGCCTACACGGACCAGCGGATAAGCATTGAACAGATGACCGATCCATAGCCTGAGAGCTTTTGTCCCGTAACCACTGCTCCAATATGCCGGATCATAGATGATAATGCCCATTTCCAGCCATAAGGATGGCTTATGCTCCCAATAGTAACTGACGTCGCCTATAACCTCGCCCTCTACTTCTATTACCCAATTATTTCCGCATCCAACAATCTCCGCTCTGTTCCCATAATACTCTTCCCACGGAATCCGCTTGTGTTCGTAGTAAGGCGCATCCCATTTCTTCCACTCCGGTGCTTCCTCTTTATGTGAGAGCTCCCACAGTCTGAACAGATCCCCTTCAGCTATGGGCCGGATCACCAATTCCTTATCCTGATACATAGATACCCTCCGATGCAGCTAATATTTTACATACTGATATTATATTAACTGAATAGGTGAGGCGGTTGCCGGTAGTGAACATTTATAATTAAGGAATACTGGATGTAACGGCTGCTGTAAACTTTTCACGGAGCTTAGCGTTGTATAGGGGAAGGGGGCAGGACATGGCCAAAGAAACCATTCATCACTTTCTGCAGCAAGCCGGAACTTTGCTATACCGGTACTTGAGAAAACGCGGACTCGCCCGCGAGGATGCTGAAGATATCGTTCAGGACACCTGTTATAAATACTTAATCTATCAGGATGGCATCGGCCCGAAACAAGTCATGGGCTGGATGTTCCGGGTAGCAACTAATCAATTCTATGATCTTAAGAGGAAAGATAAACGCCATCCCACGGTCGATGTTGACGACATTCAGCTTCTTTCTTTGACCCATCTGCCGGAGATTCAGCTGCTGAGGCGGGAAACCGCACAGAATATCCGCGACACACTGTCTCTGCTCTCTGAGCAGCATCAGGAGCTGCTGATTCTCAAATATGAGCTGAACCTGACCTACAAGGAGCTCTCATCCCTGTACGGTATGAATGAGAATACGCTCAAGACTCATGTTACGCGCGCCAAAAACCAATTCATCAAACACTATAGGGAGGGTCAATAAATGGAACAGAATCAAGAACAGGACCAGTTTATTTTCGGAGGGAAGCAGGCTCAGCAGCTCATTCACAAAGCCAGACTCCGCTCCACCCTGAAGACCATTGGCATCATTGTTATCGTAACCCCCATTATTCTCGCCGTTATCTGGTATGGCCTCTACCATTTGAGGCTGTATCAGGGCAGCAAGGTACAATCAGAGATTCTCTGGAAAAATGAGATCAGCGCCCCCAATGTGCACATCAGCAACCAGTCGGTGAAATTAGATAGCTTTGGCGGCGAAACCTACAATCAGACTTACAAATGGCTGGGAAATAAGCCTTATATCTGGCAGCCCATCGAGGAATCCTATAATCTGCTGGGCCGCTCCACCGGCAGGTATGGCGCATTCGGAGCGATTTCTCTGCCGGAACAGCTGAGCACAGCATCCACACACCGTTACAACTCTGCCACAGGGGACCGGGAAATGATCTTTTACCATCCGGAGATCGCTTATGAAACGTACGAGGACAGCATCAGTCTGCTGAAGCAGCTGGAAGACGATACACTTGTGGAGCTGGCTTTGTCTTTTGACCAAGCCTATACGCTGGAAGAGACCCGGAAGCTTATCCCTGCCGGGGTGCAGCCTGTCTGGTTCTGGACGGATGCATATACCCCCTCTTATAAAAAATACCTGAAGGAAACGCGGCAAACCATCGCGGCTGATTCGATGATTATCTACGGATTTCACGGCGAGCAGTTCGCTCCTTACGGCGGTGTGGACTCCTTCATTAACAGTGTCGAGCAGCTGCGCAAGCACGGCAGGAACTTCACCTGGGAAGCAGATCAGGTTCATCAGAGCCTGGCCGGGGATAATGATATTCTGGAGCCGGAGGATATCACAATCATTGGCGCAGTCGTAACCGGCACCGCTAAACAGCTGGAAGCTCTGCAGAACCAGGCTTATATCAAAGGATCAACCTTCGGTGTTGTCTCTGATACCACCTCGCTTCCTGACTAAGCTGCCTTGGATTGGACATCTATACAGCAGACTGAGATAATACAAAGGAATCCTTCAAAGGTGGTGTAAGCAGATGCCGGCGACCTGGACATTTCATGCAAGCAGAATCAGAGTATCCCCCGCTCTTCAGTAATCATTTACAGGGGGAATGAAAGTTGAAAATTTCAGACCGTTTATTGAAACAATATCTGAAGCATGTGTATTGGATTTGCGGAGGGCCGTGCGGGGGTAAAAGCACCATGGCCGAATTGATATCCGCCAAGTGGGGAATGAATTATTATTCTTCCGATGATCATTCGTTTGAATATAAGCAGCTGGCTAATCCGCAGGACCATCCGGCGATTCTCAGGTATTTCGTTGACTGGGAATGGTATTTCCTTGGACCGGATAACGACAGGAACCAGTGGCTGGTGTCTGCTGCGGAAGAAAGCGTAGAATTTATCATTCTCGAGCTGCTGCAGATGGGTAATGCCAAGCCTATTGTGGTGGACACGGATATTGCACCGGAATTTCTGCGGGCTATAGCTGGTGACGAGCGGATCGTATATGTGTATGCGGAGGACGAGCTGATCCGCAGGGACTACTTCAACCGTGATCATCTGCGGGGAATGCTGGATCTCTTCCCTGATCTATCCGATCCGGAACGGGCTAAGCGTGAGACGCTGGATGGTATCATTGAGAATACACATCGTTCTCTGCAGCAGGCAAGACAGCATCACGTGCAGCACTATATAAGAAATGCCCATACTACCAAAGAAGAGATGCTGTCCAGAATTGAGGCGCATTTCGGATTACATTAGAACCACCCGGCCACCGTTCATACGGTGGCCGGGTGTGTTTCACGAAAGGACACAACTATGAACCTGTCAGCACTTTCCGACTCCCTTGAGCCGCTGAACCTGCGGAGCTGTCTGATCCAGCAGCAGGGCCGTCTGATCTTTGAACATTATAGAGATCAGCGCACTTCTTCCGAGATTGCCAAGATCAACTCCTGCACCAAGAGCATACTCTCCGCGCTGGTCTGCATCGCGATGGACCAAGGCCAGCTTTCCGGTCCTTCGGCTCCTATCAGCGAATTCTTCCCGCAGCTCAGCCGTGACGCTGATACACGCAAGCAGCAAATTACAATCGGACAGCTGCTCACCATGTCTGCCGGCTTTCGCTGGACCGAATTCGGCGGCGCGAATTCCTTCCCCAAGATGACCCGTTCCCCCCATTGGGTGAACTATGTACTGGAGCAGCCGCTTGCGGATGAACCGGGTACCCGGATGGAGTACAACTCAGGGATATCGCAATTACTGTCGTCTATTGTGGTGCAGGCTTCAGGAATGAGCACAGCAAGATTCGCCGAGCAATATCTCTTCGGACCTCTCGGAATTACGGAGTATGAGTGGGAGAGTGATCCCCAAGGCATCCATACGGGCGGATACGGGTTGAAGCTGGGGCCTGCCAGCCTGCTGAATTTCGGACAGCTGTATTTACAGCAGGGAGTCTGGGAGAATTCGCAGATTATTTCCAGCGAATGGGTAGCACGTTCGGCACAGCCCGCTATGCAGACTGAGCCGCCCCGCCATGGCGGATACGGCTGGCACTGGTGGACAGACTCAATAGCAGGTGATACCAGAACCGGAGAGTCTGCTGCGGTGGATTATTATTATGCACGGGGCTATGCAGGGCAGTTTGTATATGTACTGCCGGAGCTTGAGACGGTGGTCGTGCTGACCCGGGACAATATGCGGGGCCGCAACAATCCGCCGCCTGACGTATTCGGCGAGTATATCGCACCGCAGCTTATGAATCCAAGCGGACTTTAGCAGCTTGCAAATAAGCTGCCTCTCCGGTGAAACCAAGCAGCTCCCCGCCTTCTTCCTGTACGCTGAAGAAATTCAAAAAACTCCATTTCAGCCGGAAGGGCGAAATGGAGCAGCTTATGTATATACGCATAAATCCCCGCTGCCTGATTGCTTGAGGCACGGGGATTTATGTGTTAATTCCTGTATTCACTTCAATCATTTCCTCCTGGTAACAAAGCCATATCCCTGACATGGTGATTGTTCTAATTTCATATTACCGTGTTGCCCGTTCGCTCCTATTCGGAGTGTTGCTCCATGTCCTGCATATGGGGTGGATTCCCGCGTACACGATTTCACGAAAAACGTTTTCACGGACGCTTTTCCTGCTGTGAAGAATCGTTTTAGTACGCTTCGCTAACCTTTTTCAACGGAATCACGCTCTTTCTTCCGCAAGATTACTCTTGCTTGAATGAATAGCTTTGGTTCATCTTCAAAGATTTGCTCTTGGGTTCCCGCATACCCACGATCTGCCAGAAGATGTTATCATCCACCTTCCCTATCAGCAGCCGATTCCGGCACGCTTCGCTAACGCTAGTACATCGGGATTCTCTCCTTTCCTTCATTCATTGCTAAATTTAGGAATGAGGCAATCACCTGTGGTTACCACCTGTATATTGTTGCTTGTGGTTCCTTTGGTGATGTCTACATTATACACTGGGATCGATAAAATTTAAAACTTCAAAAAACTGCATATCCCGTCATTATCCTTGATATTCCCCACTCTTTATGAGCAGAATGCCCATGTCTAACGATTACTCTTTGTAAAGATTATTTGCTCCCGCATGCTGTATCCATGTCATGTATGCGTTATCATTGAACAGATTTCCGGCCGGCATTCGGGATAAATTTCAGAATGCCGGCCGGTTTATTTACATGGACAGACTATTATTTTCATTCCGCCGGGTCAAGACCACTAACAGATAGATACCATAAATTAAGTACATGATATTCAGAATACCCACAAAAAGAACCTCATTCTCCACATTGTCATTGCTGACCATCGCCAGAGCATCATAAATGAAATGAAAGGCGATCAGCGGAATGATATTGTTGCCTGCCTCAATCAGTAAGGCGAGGACGCAGCCCAGCAGCAGTGCATTGGCAACCTGGAGAAGTGTGCTTATGATATCTTTTCCGCCAAACGCATTGACCATATGTAGAACACCAAAGAATACGGACGAGAAAATAATATAAAATACAGGGCCCTTATGCTTCAGCTTATCTCTGATGATTCCCCGGAAAATGGATTCCTCAGTATACCCCACAATCATCGTCATGATCACGATACTGATCACTTCAGCCGCCGTCATCTTCACATTGATTCCAGCCATAACCGGCTGGGCTACCGCAAGAATCAGCAGGGGGATGTAGAACAGCACAGGTTTGGCCTGCTTGGCGTCAAGCTTGCGGAAGCCGAATCTCACTAGTGAGGAATCCTTCCGCTTCATATATACAGTAACGATGATGGCCATAACCAGGAAAGCACAGGCCTGGGCATTCCTTATCCCCATGTCTCCAAACTCCTGAATGGATGCTACTGCAGATGCTACTGAAACTAGAAAGGTCAGGACGACTCCCAGCATCAGCGAGAAAATAACAGGGTGTCCTTTGGCAGCGGTGTTCTTCATCTCTTATCTCCTTTTATGTAGTTGGTTTCATCATTGTCATCCAAGGACAATAATGGATTTATTGTAAACGATCCCTTGGAAATATACTACAATTTTCACTGCAGTTCTCATTCCTCTACTAGCGAACACATGAATGGATTCATCCGCTGACTTGCCGCCTTCTACAACAATCTGTTTTTAATCAGCAGAACTGCTTCATCCAGCCCCATCTCACTTGTATCCACCGTATGTGAATGCATTCCTGCATAAGTTCTTATCCGTTCCAGACTCCGATTGATCTGCTCCTCCGTTCTATGATCTTCCTGCATCCGCTGCCTGAGTGCTGATGAACTCTTGCCAACGCCCATTGTACCGTTTACGATGATGAGCTTTTTCAATACAATCTCTCCTTAAAATAACCGTATTGTCATATCCTACATTGTAATAGCTACTGCAATATATCACATCACTTTACCTAATATTCCAGTGGGAAATACGGCTGACGCATGCTATAATCTCTGAGTCCTATAGTGAGAATTGAACATACGTATGGGGGTTGCAGGAGGTTTCGCTCAACATGAACAGTCCTATTAAAATCTTTAAAGTAACCGTCCAGCTGGAGAAGGATGAATATGATGTCGATGTCACTCATTGGAGACTGCTGACGGAAACGAACCGCTACTATGAAATCAAACCCGAAAGCGGCCCTGTAAAGCGGATTTACAAAGAAAAATTGAATACGGTAGTGGATGATACCAAATCCTATACAGATGGATATCTGGCTTGTTCGGCATTCTGTATCGAAGACCGTATTCATGATATGCATATCCTAATGCTGCACAAGCTGCAAATGAAGGTCAAAGCCTATATGGATGAGCTGCAGCTGAATCAGCAGGCCATCGAGCTGCAGATCAAGAGCCCCAAGGCTGTACCGCACAAGAAGTAACCCTATTCAGCTGGCGGCACGCAAAAAACCGGAAGAATCGCAGTGTGCTGCGGAGCTTCCGGTTTTTTGCGCATCTGATTCAATTACAGCAATCCGGCGTTCTTCAAGGCATGTTCCCAGCTCGGAAAATAATGCAGCGCACTGCGCATTAACTCCGGATCCTGCTGCTTGACCTGTTTCTTGTTTACGGTACCTCCACCAGACTGAAGCTGCTTGATCCGACTGATAACTTCATCTGAAGCCAGCGTAATATCCAACTCTCCACCCCTTTCTGGTACGTCTTTCCATATTTTTCACAACTACAGCGTTTTCTATACAAATCCTGCAGCAATGAAATTAATGGCTGACCAGATAGGAGGCATCCAGAATCAGCGCAACCCGCCCATTCCCCAGAATTGTTGCCCCGGAGAGATGATTCATCGTCCCCAAATACACACCCAGCGACTTAATGACCACCTCCTGATTACCAATGATCTCATCGACGGCAAAGGCGGCGATCCGGTCCACGGACCGGACAATCACCAGCGGGATGGTCTTGGAGCTGCGCTCGGTCCGCGGGTAATGCAGCTTGTCTCGAAGCCAGGAAAGCGGCACAATCCGCCCGTGGTTAATAATCGCCTGTTCACCTTGAATGATCTGAATGTCTTCGGGGGCGATACGCACTATTTCCGCTACATTATACATGGGAAGGATCAGCACCCGGCCGGATACATTCACCAGCAGCCCCTTAATGATGGCCAGTGTAAGCGGCAGACGGATTATGAACACAGTCCCTTGGCCCGGTACCGTTTCGATATCAATGATGCCGTTAAGCCGTCCAATCTGGCTGCGTACGATATCCATCCCCACCCCCCGGCCCGACACCTCACTTACTTCGGCAGCCGTTGAGAAGCCGGGCTCAAAGATCAGGTGGATGGCTTCTTGAGCCGTTAAGAACCCGGCCTGTTCTTCAGTGATGATGCCTTTGCTAAGTGCGGAGGCTTTAATTCTGCCGGCATCTATGCCCTGCCCGTCGTCCTCCAGGCGGATAACCACCTGATTCTCCTCATGAAAAGAGGTGAGTGTAATCATACCCTTGGGGGATTTCCCGCGTTCTACGCGGGCTTCCGGACTTTCAATCCCGTGATCGGTGCTGTTGCGGATCAAATGGATCAACGGATCACTCAGCTCTTCTATAATCATCCGGTCGAGCTCGGTCTCGCCTCCCTGGATCAGGAGTTCAATCTCCTTCCCCAGCTTATGGGCCAGATCCCGGACCAGACGCGGAAACCGGTTGAACAATTGATCTATCGGAAGCATCCGGGTCTTCATTACACCTTCCTGCAGCTCCTTGATAATAGTGCCCATATGATCCGACACTCCGCCTATACCCGGCAATACCTTAGCCGGATCATTCCGCAGGCCGGCTGCACTCAGATCGGCCAGCGAGGTCTGCTCGATCAGCAGTTCGCCTACCAGATTCATCAGATGGTCCAGACGTTCCACACTTACCCTTACCGTCGGCTGGGTACTGTTCCCCCTTTCCATGTTCGGGGAAGACGGAGGCCCCGCCAGTGACGGTTCAACCGCCGCCGCGCCAGTAACCGTTTCGGGACCGGGCACGAATGGAGTGACGGCAATACTCTGGACGTCAGAATCACCCGCCAGCTGTTCTGATATCTGCTGAATATCTTTGCCGGCAGCGGCCACTACTGCAAACCGGATGTAACGCGAGTCTTCATCTGCTCCGATGGCCGCTGCTGCCGCCAGCGCGACAGCAACGACCTTACCGCATACATCTTCGATACGCTGCAGCAGCATATAATGCCGTGCCGCCTTCATCAGGCACTCCTCTTTGAGCGTTACCGCAACGGACAGCAGCGAGTACCCGGCAACCACGGCTTCTTCGGCCAGGAGCCTCTCCGCCGGACTTAAGACGGGCAACCGGACCGGCTGTGGTTCAGCCGGCAGATTAATCAATGCCTTAATCTCCGCAACGACGGCGCTGCAGTCGGCGTAATCACCGCCGCTGATATATTGGGTGCGAAGCAGCTTCATGGCGTCGAGCGCCCGGAAGAGCGTATCAATCAGCTTTCCGGTAATCTCCGGTTTCTTCTCCCGGACCCATTCAAGGGCATATTCAACCTCATGCGTCAGATCGCTCATTTCACGGAAGCCCATGGTTGAGGCTGAGCCCTTGATGGTGTGGGCTGCGCGGAATATTGTCTGGACTAGCTCAGGTGCCGGTGCATGCTCCAGCGTGAGCAGGGATTGGTCGATCCGCTCCAGTTGCTCATTCAGCTCTTCTATAAAAATATCGCGGTAGGCAGATAGTTCCATCATCATTACTTGTTCCCCTTCCTAACCGCCCAATATTTCCTCGAGCTTGAGAATGCCAATCAGCTGATCATCCCGTTGACCAATCCCGTGGAAAACCGCTTCGCGGCTGCGGCTATGCCCGCCCGCAGGAGGGTGGATCTCAGCGTACGTAGTCACTTTATTGACCTTATCCACAATGAGACCCACGAACTCCTCCCGGTAGTTGACCACAATAATTCTTGTATTCCGGGTGTATGGCTCATCCGCCATCCCCAGCAAATTGCGCAGGCTCATTACGCTGACCACTTTACCGCGCAGATTGACCACACCCTTCACTTCATTCCGGGTAAAAGGGATATCTGTGATGCTGAGCATTTTGATAATTTCATGAATCTCTTCGATACGGATTGCGCAGGTTTCGGCTCCTACAGCAAGCTCGATATACTGTTCCTTCTGTAAGGATGACATGGCTTCACCTTCAGTCTGTAGAATTAATGAGTCTTGAACGCAGCAGCCGACTGGGCTAAATCCTCGGATAAGAGGGCCAGAGCCTGGCAGGTAGCTGCCGTTTCCTCTGAAGCCGCTGCGGATTCCTCGCTGGAGGCGGCAATGGACTGGACCGAGCTCATCACTTCGGCTGCCTGAGCGGATTCCTCTTCACAGGCGGCAGCAATTTCATTCACTTTGAGTGAAGAAGTATTAACCATACTGATAATCTGTTCAAAGGCCTGGCTGGTCATCGAAGACTGCTCAACGCTTTCCGCTACTGCCCGGACGCTTTGCTTCGTATTCTCCTGCATGGCCTTGATGATCTTCGTGATTTCCTTCGTGGCATCACTGCTGCGCTCGGCAAGCTTGCGGACTTCATCCGCCACCACTGCGAAGCCGCGGCCCTGCTCTCCGGCACGAGCAGCTTCAATCGCCGCATTCAAAGCCAGCAGATTGGTCTGCTCGGCAATATCATCAATCACTTCGATGATGTCTCCGATTTTGCCGGAATCCTCTTCGAGCTGTTTCATCTGGTGATTGACGGTCTGCATTCCGTGCAGCGAGGTCTCAACCACGTATCCGCCTTCCCGGGCTGTGCGCACCGTCTCATTCGACAGCTCCGCCGCTTCCTCTGCGCTGGAGGCTACGGAATCAATAGCCAGCGACAGCTCCTTGAACAGTTCGGTAATGTTCGTTGCCGCCGCAGACTGGTTCGTGCTGGTACTGGCGATTTCCTGGGTACTTGCTGAGATTTGCTCGGAAGACGCAGCTACACTCTGTGAATTCATAACAATCCCGTTGATCAGGTCCTTCAGGTTATGAACCATCCGGTTCAGCGCAGCAGCCAGTTGGCCCACTTCATCCTTGGTGGAAATATCGGATTGCTGGGTCAAATTACCGCTGGCCACCTCTGAGGCCAGCCGCAGCATCTGCATAAGCGGTTTGGAGATGGATCTGGCGATCAGGTAACCTATAAGAATGCTGATGATTACAGCAGCCGCGACAACTGAAATGGTAATCACCAGCGCCGAGGAATAGGCTGATTGGGAGTGGCGGTTCGCTTCATCGGCCAGCTCCACGTTAAATTCGATCAGACCATCCAGGTTCTCAAGCACTTTCTCTCCCTGCGCATTCAATTGGGTCGTCAGGAAAGTATTAAATTGAGCTGGATCATCCAGTTCAGCCAGGGCAAGCGCTTCCTCAAACAGCTTCAGATAGACCTCATACTCCTTGTCAAAATCGTTCAGCAGCTCTTTCTCCGTGCCGGTCGTGGCCAGCGGACGGTAATTGTCCACCTTCTGGATCAGATCCTGCCGGGAAGATTCAATCTTGTCCTGATAACCGGCAATTTGGGTTGCATCTGTGGTGTTGCTCATATCGCGTATATATACCCGGATGACCTGATAATTGATTTTGACAGCAGACAGATCTCTGACCGAAATCAGATTGTTGTTATACATGGCCTTCATATTCTGATTACTGCTGCTCAGCGAGAAAATGGAATACACCCCGAGTCCCGCCAGAATTAAAGAGACCACCATAAAAGCTGAGATAATTTTTGTTGCTGTTTTCATGTTTCCGAACCATTTCATGTGATTTCCCCCTGTGGTTAACTTCTTAGTGTCCATCCTGCCGTAATCCTGTTGTATTCACCCATACACTCCCCCATCAGCCGGACACATCAGCTATATTTCGACATTTTTCGTTAAATAGTTAATATATAATTTTTGCTTTATTAAATTTTTAATTTATTTTCTGTAATGCGCTTCCACATTGTCTCTATGTAACGGTTATCCCGCCGGCAGCGTTAGCTATATTCAGCTTGACAGAACATCAAAAAAAGTTATAAATAAACATAATTAGTAAATGGTACAACCCTACATATACACAACGAAAAGAGGACTGCCCATTGACAACAAAAGTACCTTTGGCTGAGAAAATGGTGTTCTCCGGCGGCTTGCTGGGCCAGAATATGCTGTACAGCTTCATGTCGATGTATATTCTGTTCTTCTACACGGATCTGCTGGGTATTCCGGCGACTACTGCCAGCGTCATACTGGTAGTGGCGAGCATCTTCGATGCTTGTCTTGATCCGCTGATGGGCATGATTACCGACAAAACACGCTCCAGGTGGGGCAAATTCAGGCCTTATCTGCTGTTCGCCCCCTTCCTGATTGCGCTGGCAACCATCGTCTGCTTCTGGGACTTCGGAGGCTCCTCTACAACGACGCTGGTGATCGCCACCGTATCGTATCTGCTCTGGGGGATGCTGTATACAGTCTGTGACACGCCACTTTGGGCCTTGTCGTCCGTCATTTCTACAGAACCGGGTGAACGGACATTGTTCGTCACTTTAGGCAAAATCGGCGGAACCCTCGGTGCGGTCGTGATCACAGTCGGCGGTATCCAGCTGCTGCTGGCCTTCGGCGGTGAACGGAGCACACAAGCTTATCTGTATTCCGCAATTATTATAGGAATCATTGCCGCTTTCTCTATTTTCCTGACCGGAATTCTTACCAGGGAAAGGGTCGCCCCTTCTCCCGTGAAGATCTCGTTCCGGCAAAATCTGCAAACGGTGTATAAAAATAAACCGCTGCTCACCCTGCTTGCCTCGCTGCTGATTATCAATCTGGTTAACGGCATCCGGCAGAGCATCCAGCTGTATTATGTGGTCTATGTCTGGGGGGATGCCGGTTATGCAACCCAGGTCGGGATTAGTCTTGTTGTAGGCATGCTGCTGGGAATGACGGCTACGCCGCCGCTTTTGCGCCGCTTCTCCAAGAAGAAGGTATTCATCCTCTCCTGCATACTGGGGAGCTTGTCCTGCATCCTGCCTTATCTTCTCGGTGACCACAATGTTCTGACCACGCTGGTGTTCTTCGCGGTCAGCTTCTTCTTCTCGGGCATGACAACCATTGTGAGCACATCAATGCTGCTGGATACCATAGATTATTCGGAGTGGAAGCTGGGCTTCCGGGGCGAGGGGATTGTGTTCTCCACGAACACCTTTGTTACTAAATTCAGCGGGGCATTGTCACGGCTCATTATCGGTGCAAGTCTGGGCTTGCTTAGCTATGTTGAGAATCAGCCGTCGACTCCAAGGCTCCAGCAGGGGCTCAGCTTCGTGATGTTTCTCTTGCCCGCCCTCTGTTTCCTGGCCGCAATTCTGCCGATTCTGTTCTACAATATCAGTGACAAGCAGCGGCTGCAGACACTGAATGATTTGGAGAATACCCGGTCCGTATAGAAGGGACCCAGGCATTTATCTAATATAAGGAGTGATCATGAACATGGATATATCCACTATGGCCGCACTGATGTCCCCTCCCGATCTGACAGGCTGCCGCAGAATATTATGCGTACAGCCGCACCCGGATGATAATGAGGTGGGCATCGGCGGGACAATCGCCTCTTTGGCGGAGCGGGGCTGCGAGATTCATTATTTAACCGTGACGAACGGGGATCTCGGTGCGGTGGACGAGCATTTGTCTTCTGCCGAGATTGCAGCCGTCCGCGCACGTGAGCTGGAAGCCGCAGGGCGGTTGCTGGGTGCCACAGTGTTCCATCAGCTGGCCCACGGCGACGGCACCCTGGAGCATATTCCGGCGCTGGCAGAAGAGATTGCCGGGATCATCCGTACCGTGCAGCCGGATGTTATCCTCTGTCCTGATCCGTGGCTGAGCTATGAGGCACATTATGATCATATCGTTACAGGCAGAGCCGCAGCCCAGGCCTTCCTGTCGTCCGGACTTCCGCTGTATCCCCGGGGGACAAGCACCCGCCCCTGGCAGCCGAAGGCCATTGGTTTCTATTTCACCTCGGAGCCGAATACGGTGGTTGACATTACAGAGCACTTCGAGCGGAAGTTCGCAGCCTTAGCCCTGCACAGCAGCCAATTCAGTGAGGAGACTCTGGCGATGTACCGGATCTATTTCCGCGAAAAAGGCCGCCAGCTCGCCGAAGGCAAAGACTTCGAGCTTGGCGAAGGCCTGAAGCTGCTGTCCCCGTTGCATCTGCATTGCTTCGTGGATGCCCGGCTGATCTGACATCTGCAAGGCCTTTAGCTGCTTCCTCCTGCTTGCCGAGGAGATAAACCCCAATATCGTTAGATAATGATAATATTATCTCCGGAAAACTCAATAAAAAAGAACGCCCGCCGGCGCCCTTTTCGTGTCCATTAGATATATCGCCCTGTCTCTTAATCATTCGGCCAAGCGGTAATAAGGGATGTACAACGACGGTTTGAAGCCGAGCTTCTGAGCCAGTCTATATGAACCCTCATTCTCCTGGCGGCAGCCCCACACCGGCTCCAGCCCGTGCTCCAGGCAGTAATCAATCAGTGCGGAACATACGGAGAAGGCAAAATGCTGCCCCCGGTGGCCCGCTGCCGATTCAATCCCAATCTCCAGCTGATCCGCTGTACGGTACGCCGAGAACGCATTAGAGGCGCTCTCCCCCTCCCAGAGCAGGGTGTACCCTATGCCTGTACTTAGGAAATGCTCTGCATCTCTCCAGAAATAACGCGGAATCACAGCACCTGATTGCCCGTCAAACTGCCCGGCAGTCATCGGAACAATTACTGCATCCTTCCGGAACCATTGCTCCTTAGCACTGTGGTAGACTTCCGGGTCAAAGGTGAAATTCACTCTGGTATGAGTGTACATCCTCCGTGTATCAGCCGTTTCAGGACCGGGCTCGACCGCATTTAACAGTGCGTTATGCGCTGTAATTATTGACTCCACCAGCGGAGACCAGCCACCTGCCGGATCACCCTGCAGCCATTCCGGGGACTGCCTGTCCCCTGACTGGTTGGTAATATAATCATATAAGCTCCGGTTAAACGCCTCATTGCCCGAATCCCCATAGACCAGCGACATCCCATAGTCATGAGCCACATAAAAGGTACGGGGGTTCTGCACATTATCCACGTAAACAGTGCCGGTGGTCTGGCCCTTGAGTACTGCTTCTGCGAACAGGGTATTGATCTTCACTTGGCTTAACAGCGGCAGAGCCAGGGCATAGTCACGGCTATCCAGCTTCAGCATCATTTTCTCCTCTTTTCTCAGGATTGATTATATGTATTGTACAGCCAGCGGAAATTCCAATCAAAGATATGGGAACCCTCCCATGTATCAAACGGTGCCGGGATTCCCTTGGCGATCCATACCTCCGCGCTTTCCCCGCTCCGGACAGCTGCTGCGGCATACGTCTGAATCTCTTGGAGATAACTTAACATTTCTGCGATGCTCTCACGTCCGGCAACCCCTCCATGACCAGGGATCAGCCGGGTGAAATCCATCTCCAGGCCAATCCGCTCCACAATACCGGTCCACGCTTCAGGGAAACCATGCAGCATGGCCGGATGAGATTGGCTTAGCACCAGATCCCCGGCGATCAGCACCTTCACGTCAGCAATATATACCATGGCATCGCTGCAGGTATGCCCGCCCCCATAGGTGAACAACTGTATGGACCGCTCTGACCCGTGAATATCAAGCGTATCCTTGAATGTCACAGCAGCAGTTACTCTGCGGATCGCAGGTGTCGCCTCCAGCAAGGCCTGCTTCTCCTCGATTTCATATCCCAGCGCCGCCTGCACGCGGGTGTCCGCAGCAGTACTATGAGCCTCCTGGAGCGCTGCAATCTGTTTCTGCAGCCCTTCCTGCCATTCCCCTAGCTCAGGTGGACCCGTCGTTGTCAGCACTTCACGGGTAAGCTCTGTGGAAATGATAAGACTATCCGCAAATTCCTGATTCCCGTAATGATGATCCCCGTGATAATGGGTATTCACTATGTATTGGACCGGGTTCCCTGTCAGCTGCTCAGCCGTCTCCCGCAAGAGCTTCGCTGCCCCGGGCAGGCTGAAGGTATCGACCACAACTGTGGTATCCCCAAGATCTATAATGGAGGCATTGCCTACCGCTCCCCGGCCCGGAGTTACAATTGCCGCCCACACTCCATGGGCTACTTCCTCTATCTTGAACATACATATCCTCCCATTTATATTTTTACTTATTATACCTTAATCTGGCATGTACTTATTGACTAATTATTTGCAGGGAAAATTAGGAGTAAAAACAGATCAATATCCCCGGAAATCGTATGTTATAATACATTCAATGTCATTCTATAACCTTCATTCTGATTCGATCTGAAAGGAAACGATCTATGATTATTCCAGCACCTGAAGTGAACTTCACAGCTTCCCCATTCTATAATCCCAGTCTCAAAAATGTAGTTATTCTGGCCACCGGCGGCACCATTGCCGGCAGCGGCGAAGCGCATAAAACCTTGAACTACGAACCCGGTGCCCTGCCCGTGCAGGATCTGCTGGATAGTGTGCCCCACCTGGAACGGCTTGCCAATTGTGCAGGCGTACAGGTCAGCAATCTGTGCAGTGCAGATATCACCAGTGAACACTGGCTTACACTGGCTGCGTACATCAATACACTCGCTCTCCGGGAGGATGTGCACGGCTTCGTAATTACCCACGGCACCGACACCCTGGATGAGACTTCCTATTTCTTGAACCTGGTGATCAAGACTGACAAACCTGTGATCATTACCGGCTCCATGCGTCCGGCTACCGCAATCAGTGCCGACGGACCGCTCAATCTGTATCAGTCCGTTGCACTGGCAGCGAATCCGGATGCGTCCGGACAAGGCGTGATGGTTGTCTTCGCTGAAGGGATCTACAGCGGGCGGGATGTTCAGAAGGTGAATACCTTCAAGGCCAATGCCTTCGATGAGCGTGATTTCGGCTGCCTGGGCTATATGCGCGACAGTCATGCCTTCTTCTATACCCGGACGCTCAAAAGACATACGACTGCTTCACAATTCGATGTATCGGCCATGACCGGATTGCCGGAAGTATCCGTAGCCTACTTCCATGTCGACGCCGATCCCGGCATCCTGGATTATCTCGCCACAATCTCCAAGGGCATTGTGATTGCCGGTGCAGGTGGAGGCATCTACAGCAAGCCGTGGATTGATAAAGTCGGCGAGCTTAAGAACAATAACATCCCTGTGGTCCGCTGCTCGCGGATCTCAAGCGGAATCACGCTCAAGGACTCCTATATTGACCTGTCCGCCAATTCCATTCCCTGCAACAGTCTGGTGCCGCAAAAAGCACGAATTCTGCTCTCCCTGGCGCTGACACAAACAACCGGCTACGACGAAATTGCCGCAATGTTCAACGAATATTAAAACATTAGGAATCACTTTAAGGGGGTGTCCCGCAAGCCTTATAATGGCTTCCGGGGCACCCCCTTTTTTGACTGCTTTTGAGATAATCCCTGTCAGCCCGCTGCGGAAGGAAATTCGAAGGTTAGGACGGCACCGCCTTCCGGGCAGTTCCGGGCGGTAATCTTACCGCCGCAGCGCTCCACGATGGCGCGCGAGATGGCCAGTCCCAGCCCGGAATCACCATTTTTCCCTTTGACGAACCTGTGAAACAGGCTGGGCAGCAGCTCCTGCGGAATGCCGGGGCCGTCATCTGAAACCGTTAATGTAATCAGCCCCTTGCTTACATAACCATGGATATCAATCTTCCTGTCTGCATAACGTGCAGCATTGGATAATACGTTCAGCAGTGCCTGCAGCAGCTTATCGCGGTCAGCCCTCAGCATCAGCCCGCTGTCTCCGGAGATTTCAGTCTTGAGAGTTAGCTTTCTTGCAGCCAGCTGCGGATTGACCCGTTCTACCGCCTCTGAGAGCAGCTCTTCCAGATCGCATTCTACCGCCCGGAATATATCCTCCTCACTGTCCAGCTTGGCCAGTAGCGTCATTTCGCTCACCAGGTCCCGCAGCCGTCCGCTCTCGCCCAGGATAATATCCAGCCCTCTACGGACATCCTCACCTTCAAAAATCCCGTCCCTGATGCCCTCCGCATAACCGGATATCGACATCAGCGGTGATTTGAGCTCATGCGAGGCATTCTGGAAGAATTGCTTCTGTACCCGGTTGAACCTGTGCAATTCTCCGGCCATTTCGTATACAGTCTGGGCTACAGAACCGATCTCCCCACCCGCCCGGACCAGATTCACCTCGGCAAACCGGCGGTTTTTCACTTTTTTGAGTTCCTCACGCAGGTTCATCAGCGGATCAATCAGCTTCTTCGTGATAAACAGGCTGAACAGGAACATCACGGCTGCACCGGCGGCGAAGACGAGAATCAACCGTTTAAGCAGTGCCTGTTCGATAGCTTTGATTCTGCTGACAGGCGTCAGCAAGGTCAGTTTACCTTGGGGAAGCGCATTTACCTGCACAAGATAACGCTGGTCATTACCGTCCCATAAGCTCTGTAGGCTGTCCGGCTCCGCTGCAGCAATACCGGTAACTGCCCCCGTCTGCCCGGATGCAGGGATGGTGCCAGAGACCACCTTCCCCTGCTGATCCGTCACAATCGCCTGTACTCCGCTGGAAAGCGTAGCGTATTGAACCGGAAACAACTCATTTTCTTCAATTGGGACTGCACTTATTGCTGCGGCGGGCTGCTGCTGCATGCTGGCGGTCAGTGTAGCGCCTAGCGTCCGCAATCCCTCCTGTTCCTTACCGATGAAATGGTCCATCAGTACAAAATGAATCATCACGCCTGTGATAGACAAGACAAGCACCATAGACAGTCCAAAGGCAAAATTGATCTGATGCACCAGCTTCAACTTCTTCATCTGCCCGTTTAGCTTCATCCGTATATTCATCATTCCAGCCCTTCTCTCATCCGGTAACCGTGTCCCCAGACCGATTCCAGCGGTAAGCCGTCTATTTTTTTGCGGATGCGTTTGATCAGATGGTCCACTGCGCGGTCACTGCCGAAATAATCATCACCCCAGACATAACCCAGCAGCTCTTCCCGCGTAAACGCCCGGTTCGGATGTCCGGCAAATACCTTCAGCATCAGGAACTCCTTACTCGTCAGCTCCACCTCTGATCCGTGCCAGAAGGACCTCCTTTCTTCCGGAAGCAGCAGCAGGCCGCCCAGCTCTATGCCTGAAGGGGGCTGCAGCGCAGCTGCGGGCAGAGGCTGTTGGAGGCGTTCCCACCTTGCCAGCTGCCGTTTGATCCGGGCCACCAGCTCACGGGGACTGAACGGCTTGACCAGATAATCGTCGCTGCCCAGCTCAAGACCCAGTATTTTATCGACTTCATCATCTTTGGCTGAGATCATAATGATCGGCACCTCTGCTTCATCACGGATGCGTCTGCATAGTTCATACCCGTCCATCCCCGGAAGCATGATATCGAGCACCCACATGCCGGGAGGATCGCTTGTCCACAGGGCCCAGGCTTCTTCGGCACTTCCCAGACCAATGGTGCGGAAATTCTCCTTATGTAAATAAGCCTCGACCAGATTGCGTATATTCTCATCATCGTCCACAACAGCAATGACCGTCTGATTGTTCATCGTAACCCTCCACAGTTTTGTCTGCTCCATTATAACAAGCTGCCGGAGGCGGTAGGGCCCTGCCATTGTTTTTCCACAAATCCACCAATTTCCTGCCACAGTAGAACGCTATATTGGGAGCTGTAAGACAAACCTCACCCATAAGGAGTGTTAGTTCATGAACCGTTTAATCTTGAGAAGAATGGCCCTCTCCACCCTGCTGCTGTCCTCCATCGCAACCCCGGTGTTTGCCGATGCAGACCGCACGCCGCAACAGACACAGGCTCCCGCAGTTACCTTAAGCGCTGCCTCCGCACCTGTGCAAGGCAGTATCATGATTGCCTCCCGTTTCCCCGACTTGCTGGGTCTTGCTGAAAGCTATGCGCCGGAGACGCTTCAGGACTGGACCGATACGCTCAGCAGATACAGTAAGGCCATCCGCCTAAATGTTAGGGTGCTTAACCTCGATACACAAGGAGAATTTACCGCTCCAGCCGTGCAACTGGCCACACCTGTAGCCTTGACAACAGCCGAACCTTCCCTTGCCGGTTCAGCGCCGTCAACCGATCTTCAGCTTGTCATAACAGACGGGACCGTCAGTGCCTTCGCAACAGGAACAGCGGCTTCATCCACTGCAGAATTCGCTGTGTTTGCAACACCTGACAGCGTCCCGTCCGCCGGACTCACAAGCTCTGGCTCCATAACAGCCGCTGCAGTCCCGGCTCTGCTCCCGATGACAGAAGATAACGGATTCTTCAAGGCGCAGGCTGCACTGGCTGAAGCCGTTGAATCCAAAGATGCCGCAGCGGTCAAGCAAGCGCTGGACGGGCTGCTGGAACAGTACAAAGAGCTTACCAAAAAGCTTGAAGAAGTGAAGTAAGCACGGAATAACGCGTCTATAGAACAGGATATGCAAAAAGCAGGCCAAGGGCGGGTACCTTTGGCCTGCTTTTCGTTTAGACAATCAATTGTCAGGAGAGCGCCGCTACCGATTCAGGGGTAAACGCCTGAAGCTCACTCACCCGTCCGTCACGGATTTTGACCGCCCAGGCGGGATCTCCGAGCAGCGCCCGTCCCACGGCCACCAGATCAAATTCGTTGTCGTTCAGCCGCTCCACAAGTCCCTCCAGTCCCGGATGTGCCCGTCCTTCCCCTTCGGCGGGATCACTGTCCATGCCAACCGACCCGACCGTAATGGTCGTCTTGCCTGTCAGCTTCTTCACCCAGCCGGCAAAGCTAAGATCGGAACCGGCAAATTCGGGCTCCCAGAAATGGCGTACTGAGCAGTGGAAGATATCTACTCCGGCGTTCACCAGAACATTCAGCAGTTCCTTCAACTGATCCGGTGTGTCCGCAAGCCTGGCAGTGTAATCGCCCATTTTCCACTGGGACAGACGCATGGCTACCGGATAATCCGGACCTACCGCAGCACGTACAGCTTCGACTATCTGAGTAGCAAACTGGGCGCGCTTCACCAGATCGCCGCCGTACCGGTCTGTCCGCTGATTGGTCTTCACCCACAAAAACTGGTCAATCAGAAAGCCATGGGCTCCGTGAAGCTCTATACCATCGAACCCGGCTTCTTTGGCATGAAGCGCTGCAGCCGCGTAAGCTTGAATCACATCCGCAATTTCTTCCGTAGTCATCGGTTCTCCTGCCTTGTTCCCCTCCAGATCCAGTCCGGATGGACCGATGGACAAGGCTTCCGGATTAGGCTGGGAGCCATTCGGCCGGATCATGCCCATATGCACGATTTGCGGGAAAATTTTGCCGCCTGCTTCATGCACCTGTCTGACCACTTCCGCCCAGCCGTTCAATGCTGCTTCCCCATAAAGCTTAGGCAATCTGGGCTCACTAGTTGCTGAAGGATGGTCTATTAGAGCTCCTTCGGTTATCACAAGACCGACACCATTCTCGGCACGGCGGCAGTAATAAGCGGCTACATCCGGTCCCGGCACACCCTCAGGCGAGAAAGCACGGGCCATCGGCGACATTACGATTCGTGTCGGCAAGGTCAGTTGATGGATCGTATAAGGCTGAAACAAGGCTTGAATGGAATGATTGTTGTTCTGCGGATGACTCATGAACCGCACCTCCAATATTATTTTGGCACCCGCAGTTAAGGGGTACGAATGCAATATTAGCAAGGCCACCTGCCCCATTCAACCAACAATCCGCGCCTTCTGTTGCTTAAGCGAAATGACAAATGTATTGTTGGTTATCCAAGGATACCTTGGTTGGCGCAGCCGCAGATGTTTATAATAGAAAAAGCATAAGTTACCGAAGGGAGCATGGATAGAGGATGCCAAGTATATTATCACCGAACCCGAACGACCCGCGTGTCATCCGGACACGCCAGTTAATTCTGGACTCATTCGCCGAGCAATTAAATAAAATGGATTTTGGTGCGATTACGATACAGGATATCACGAAAAAAGCCACCATTAACCGCGCTACCTTCTATGCTCATTTTCCTGATAAATATGCGCTGCTTGAATCCTTTTTGTCGGATGCCTTCTCGGAGCTGGTTCTCCGCAAAATAGATGACAAGGCAACCCTGACGGAGGAAACGCTCCAGAAGCTGGTTGCTGCTCTTTGCGATTATCATGAATCAAGTCATCACTGCCTGAAGAAATATGATTCGCTGGCGCTGATTATTGAAGAGAATATTAAGATGCGGCTGGAGCAATTGCTGCAAAGGCTGCTGGGCGAAGCTAACAGCACTATGGATACTCCTACACTACAAACGGCTGCAACCCTGCTAAGCTGGTCAATCTATGGGGTTACCTTCCGCTGGAATAAGGAGGGCCGGCATGAGCCCCCTGCTGCTCTTGCCGGCAGATTAGTACCATTGATCAATAATGGAGTCTCCTTGTTAACTGCCGATGTCAGAGAATAAGAGACGCTAATTCGCACAAACGCTTCTGATGATTATTAACAGCGTTATTTCCGCTTCCGCTTCTTCTGTTTAGCTCCAGACTTTTTCTGTCCCTGACTATAACGCTTACCGCTCTGCGCAGGGTGGTTCTGACGCTCTTCTGACCGTCCCTTCCCGTCCGTCAGCTCCTCCGCTGCCTCCATCTGTGCTCTGGCTCCAGGCATCTTCACCTGCAGGGCAGGCTGCCGCAGTCCGCCGGATACTCTCCCTTTACGCAGCACCCCCGCCGCGTAAATGCCCGAGAACAGCAGAACAAACATGATTCCCGCTGCCAGACCTCCGCCTTGTCCGGGAATGAGCGGCATGCTGGCGAGAATGGCCAGCAGACCTCCCATTGCAATCCATGAGCTGTACGGATAGCCGCGCAACCCGCGCTGGCCCATGAAGGGTCCTCCGTTGCGCCGGCGCAGCCGGTAGTGGCTGGCCATGATGATGAAGTAAGAGAACAGCAGCGCGAAGCCGCCGGAGCTGACCAGAAACAAGTAGACGCCCTGCGGCAACAGCATGCCGAGCCCGAGCCCGGCCAGCATCGCGCCGCCGGAGATGAGGATACCGCGGTACGGAACATCCGAACGGTCCCTCATCCAGGCCGGAGTATGTCCCTCCTCCGCCAATGAGCGGAGCATCCGGCCCAGGCCGAATACGGAGGCTAGCATCGTAGACAGAATAGCGGACACAAGGACGATATTCATTACAGTCCCGGTCCAGCCGAGTCCATACAGGCCAAGGGCAGACACAAACGGACTGATCTGTTCGGAGACCTGAGCCGGAGGCAGCAGCAGGAACAGCGCGGTCATCGCAGCCAGATAGAGGCTGACCAGGAGCAGGATTGTCCGCCGGATAGCCTTCGGAATGGTAACTCCGGGATTCCCCGTATCCGATGCGGCAAGGCCCAGCACTTCAAATCCCGCGTATGTAAACATCACCATGAGCATACTGCCCGCGATACCTGCAATTCCCCCGGGGAAAAAGCTCTGGCCGCGCACAACATTCATACCTGCAGCTCCTGTGCCCTTCGTTCCAATTCCTGCTACAATAGCCACCGCTATGACGATAAAAGCAACTATGGCCAGCAGCTTGAAGGCTGCAAGTCCGCTTTCCAGCTTGCCCAGCCGTTCAGCGCCAAGCAGGTTCAGCAGCGTTACCAGAACAATGATTCCCGTACCGGCCAGCGCCAGCGGCAGAGCAGGGAACCAGGCCCGCAGCAGGATGGATACTGCTGTTGCTTCACTCGACATCGCAAGCACAAGGCCTGTCCAGTATACCCAGCCGACTGTAAAACCCGCTCCCCTTCCAAACGCCTGCTCGGTATAAGTGCGGAACGAGCCGGGTACCGGATTCGCCACTGTCATTTCCGACAGGGCGGACAGGATGAGATAGACCAGGACCCCTCCGATAACGTATGCCAGCAGTACAGACGGGCCTGCCGCCCGGATCGCAACGGAGGAACCCAGGAAAAATGAACCGCCCACCACTGTACCCAGCGCCAGCATTGTCAGCTGCCATACGGATAATCCTTTCTTGCCCGGTTTCTCAGACTTCCCGGCCTTCCCCTGCTTGACTGGGACCGTCTGATTACCTTGTTTTCCTCTCTTCATATCGTTCTGCCTCCCGGTTTGAGATAACAGAAGTATCTGCACATTCCGGGGAATTTAGCCAAAAATTCATGCAAAAAAGGGATTTCCCGGTCTGGCGGAAGTGAATTCCGCTATCCCTTGAAATCCCCGGGTATGCAATTGGCGGTTAGCGGCGCGGATACACCGGATAAGGATAAAATGCGGCTGCCGGCTGCTGGGCTGTGTATGGAGGTACACCGGAATAAGGCATCACTTGACCGTTCGCATGGAAGGCGTTCTCTGCGGCACCGGCGACGGCGCAGCCCGGAGGCGGTCCAAGAAGAACCGATTCTTTGAGCGGTGCAACTGCCTTGGCATAATCCTTTTCATTAATGCAATAGGCCCGCTGGATAACCTGTCCGGGCTTCAGATGATAGGTCATCAGCTTCTGGGTGAACGGATCGTGTAAGCCACAACTGGGCCTTCGTCCAGTTACTTTATGCCCGGGAGGAACCATTTGACACAGATGCTGCCTAGATCAGCCGCGCGATCTTCTCTATCTCCACGGCCGAAGCTGCCATCTGCTGCATTGAGGCGGTGATTTCCTCTGTTGCTGCAGCCTGACGTTCACTTTGGGCCAGACAATCCATCAGTATTGCATCCATCTGGGTGATGTTCTTCTTGATCATCTGCAGAATGCTGGCGATATCCTTGGCGGATGAAGCGCTTGATACTGACATTTTGCGGATCTCCTGAGCGACGATGCCGAAGCCCCGTCCATGCTCCGCAGCATGAGCCGCTTCAATCGCAGCATTAAGCCCCAGGAGATTGGAGTTATCCGCTACCTTGCGGATGAAATCCAGAATCTCGTCTGTCTGCTGCAGATCCACCACCACCCTCTGGCCCAGCTCCTTCAGGTCACTTACCGTATTCGCAAGATCAGAGGCTGTTCCCGCAATCTCCTCGGAAGTCGAGCTGATTTCATCAGAGGTCACTGCCAGAGCATTCGCCGCATCGCTAAGCGTTTCCTGATTACTGAGGCTGATTCCGATTGTAAATACGCCTGCAACCCCTCCGTTCCGGTCACGGATCGGCATAGACGATGACTTAAAGGGTAACCCGTAGATCTCCTTTGGGATATTGGCACTGACTTCTTCTCCCGTGTCGAGTGCAGTCCGGATTCCCCCGTTTGGCGGAACCGGGGTCCCCTCTTGGATCCGGACATCCAATTCTGTCCCAGGCAAATTGTAAATGAACTTTTCCGTATCCGTTAATGCAAACATTACATCAATAGGGAATAAGCGCTGCACAAGGGGCAGCGTTATTTTCAGTGCCTCCAGCAATTTCTCTATATCGGTTTCATATTCGTTATTCATGGTCTTTAGCAGCTCCTGCAATTCATATTTTCCGCACTCAAATCCATACAGCAAATCGACCAGTTATAATACCACTGTGGACTTGCTCATTCTTCCTTATTTCTCGAAGAGCGTGACGCAGTTGCGGCCTTCCGCTTTGGATTGATAGAGCGCATCATCCCCCAGCTTATAGATATCCTCCTCGCGGAGTCCGTCGACAAGAACGGCCGCAACGCCGATGGACACGGTAATTCTTCCGTATTCCGGGCTAAGCTCATGCTGAATCCGCAGCTCCGCGATGCTTCTTCTGATCGCTTCGGCATATTCCCGCGACTGCTGAGGGGTGAACCCGGCCACCACAATGCCGAACTCTTCTCCGCCCAGGCGGAACGCAACACCGTCCGCCCGTTCAGCCAGCTCTTTCAGCAGCTGGCCGACTCTCCGCAATACGGTATCTCCCTCATAATGGCCGTAGGTATCATTGTATTTTTTGAAATAGTCTATGTCGAGCATCAGGTAGGTCAAATGCCGTTTGTCTACAGCTGCCTTCTCTACCTCGTCCAGGAACAGCTTATTGAAGTATCTGCGGTTATACAGCCCGGTCAGCTCGTCGGTAATCGAGATTTGCTCAATCAGTCCGATATATTTGTTCAATTCCTCGTTGTTAAACTCCAATTCCTTGGTCCGGTCCGCCACGAGCTCCTCCAGATGCTCTTTATGCCGCCGCAGCTCCTCCTCCGCCTTCTTGCGCTCGGTAATATCCTTCACGGTCCCCTGAATCGCCGGTTTGTCCATATACATGATCCGGATGACCTTGTGGATCACAATGACTTCACGGGTCTTGTCCTTGTGAACAAGCCGGGTCTCATATTCATCAGGCACCTGCTTGCCTTCAACTCTTCTGGAGTAATAGTGCATAACCTTCTCCTTCTCGGAGGGGCTGAGGAAGTTCTCGAAAGGCTGATCCAGCATCTCGTCCATCTCATACCCCAGCATCTGCGCCAGGGCCTCGTTGACATATTTACACCGCTTGTCCTGGGTAATGAATACCCCGTCCTGCAGATTGTTCACCAGTTCACGGTATTTCTCTTCCGACCGCTCCAGCTCGGTGTAGAGGCTTGCATTCTCCAGGGAGAATACCATTTCTCTGGATAACAGATTAATGATCTTCATCCGTTCCTTGGTGAACACCCCGGTAACCAGGTTGTTCTCCAGATAGATAATCGCAATCGTCTTATTCTGGTTGATCAGCGGCATACATACCATCGATTTCGGCTGATGCTTCACAATATAAGGATCGTTCACAAACATTGTCTCTGAAAAAGCATCATTGTAAATCAGGCTCTCCCGGCTCTCTTCCACCTGCCTGATAATCGAGACCGGCAAATTATCCAGCTGTGATGACTCATGAATAGCGACCGAAATTCTGTCAGTATCGGCTTTATATTCACCCTCCACCAGAAGATTCGCCTGGGAGTTCATCAGAATACAGCCCCGCTGGGCGCCGGCATTCTTGATGACAATCTCCATGAGCGCTTCCAGCAGATTGTTCAGCTCAATCTCCTTGGAGATTGCCTGGGAAGCGAGGATCATTGAATTCAGATCAATGCTCTCGGTGTAGTCCGTAACCGTCCGGCCGTGGAGGAATTCCTTCGTGTTAATTTTTTTGACTATGGAAGAGTAACGCTCGTTAATGAACCTGATCTTCTCTTTGGCGCCCCAGACCGAATAATAGTATACGGATTGCCTGAGTAAATAAGCGGCGAACTCATTGAACTCCTTATGATGATAGAACCGGGCTGCCAGCTCATTGCTCAGCGCCTTATACCGTACAAAGCTTCCTTGCTCACTGGTCTCAATCGCCAAATCATAATAGCGGCTTGCCTGATTATCGTTCCCACTGATTCTGGCCCATTCGGCCTTCATCAGATATTCATGCTGGCGGAAGGTTCCCGGCGCATTCCTGGCCCATTTGCGGACCCGCCCATACTCTTTACGCATTCTGGATTTGGCCTTACGTTTGCCGTTCACACTTAAATCCTTATAGGCATAAGCCAGATTCAGGAAAGTATACAGGGCGAATTCTTCCATAAAAGCAGATCCGGCCAGCGTTCCGATGATCGGGTAGGCCTTATCGATATACTCCAGTGCTTCGTGATGCTTCTCATAAGTGAACAACAGCTTCATTTTATAGATATAATAGATCGCAATTCCCGAATAATACCGCGCTTCTTCCAACTGGCTCAAATAGGCCTCTTCACTAAATGACTTACTGTCGAAGGAAGTCGGGTCCGGCAGTTCGCCTGCAAGACTGCGGAAATACTGGCGGGCCAGCTGCGCTGTGGCAAGCGATTCCTTATATTTCGTATTCTCAATCATAGAGATCGTACGGGTACTCTCCTGAAGTGTCGTCGCGATGTCCATCGACGGGTTCCAGAGATTCACATAGAATGCGGAATGGGCGAGATAGAGCAGATCCCCTGTCCGCAAGCTGGCTTCAATCGAGGTGCCGAACCAGTCCTGCAGCGTATCCCAGGGCTCGGTCCAGGAATGGCTAAACAGCGTATACAATACATGTGCCGCACCTTTCCACTGCAAATCATTGAACCTGTCGTTAATCCTGATCCCGAGCCGCCCGAATTCAAAGGCCCCTCTGGTATCTCCGAAGCCGGACAATAACATGGCGTATCCGATAAAAGCAAGCGCCGACTCGGGGGAGTTGCCGTATTTCAGGGTCAGGCCGACCTTTTTGAGGACCACCAGCCCAAACAGCGAACTCTCCCCTGAAATAAAAGAGGGCGGGATAAAATTAATCAGCAGCCGCATGACCAGCTTCATCTCCGGATCTTTCATTTCCGGGGATTTAAAAATCCCTTCCGGCGTTCTTCCCCGCAGCGCAGCCTTGATCACCAGCAGCTCCTTCAGTACGGAGGCCATTCCCACCTTGGCGGGGATCCGGATTCCCAGCGCTTGCAACCCTTGTCTGCCTGCAGCGATCGATTCCGGCATCATACCCAGATACATATAATGATTGGCCTGCATTTCGTAAATTTCCGCGAGTGCGATTCTGTCCGTAGTATGTTTCTGCAAAAGGGTGCAGGCCTGATCGGCCTGTTCTACATGGTGGGTGAGATAGCCGCATTCCGCATACAATCTGTAGATCTCCGCAGTCTGCTTCCTGTCCGCCAGCCAAGAATTCTCTGGCAGCAGCGTAATTGCCGCCTCCAGCAGGATGAATGCCGAATCATAACCGTAACCTGCCTTGGCTTTCTGCGCTGCACGCAGATTAAGAGCGATCACATCCTCAATTTCAGAGCGCTCGCTGATAAATTCGAGGCCTTTATTCATGTGTGTAGCAATATCTATAATCTTGTCCTCGGCATCCCCGTTGCCATAATTCTTCAGCAGAAGACGCCCGATGCTAAGATGCAGCCTTTTCCCCCGTTCAGCGTCAAGCATCTGGTAGAAGGCCTGCTGAATCCGGTCATGGGCAAATTTCAGCCAGATTTCCGTCTGCAGCGGTGCCGCCCCTGCTTCACTCAGCGTCCCGGAGAATATGGCATAGCGGTGGTCCGCAGGTAGAATATACTCCTCCTGTACGGCCCGGCTGATAGCAGCTGCAATCACCTCCGGCGGTTCTTCACCGATCAGCGTAAGCATGCCATAATCGAATATATTGCCGACGGCCGAGCTTAACATTAAGATATTGCGGACATCTCCCGGCAAATTCTGCAGCTGACCCACCAGGAAATCAACGACATTATCATTGACCGGCAGCGCCTCAATCCGCTCCAGGTCCCAGGTCCATTCCCCGCTCAACTTATCAAAAACAAAAAATCCGCGTTTATGTAGATCCTTCAGAATTTCCGTCAGGAAAAAGGAATTGCCTTTGGACCGCTTGAAGATCAGTCCGGTAAGCTTCTGCACCCTATCCTTGCTGCTATACAACGTGTCAGCAATAAGACTTTGCACATCCTCCTCATTCAGAGGCTTCAAGTGGATGCGTGTAACCTCACGGCTCTTCTCAATTCTGGCGATGGAGGCAAACAGGGGATGCCCTTCGTGAATTTCATTCTGCCTGTAGGAACAGATTACAAACAGCCTCTGCAGATGGTTATCCAGCACCAGCTTCTCCACCAGCTGCAGGCTGGAGTAATCCGCCCACTGGACATCGTCCAGGAACAGGACGAGCGGTTTGTCATTATGGGTGATCCCCTCCACAAACTTGGCAAAGGTCAGGAAGAAGCGGTTCGTCTCCTCGGCAGGATTCAGCGGTTCAACCTCTGGCTGAACGCCGATCCAGGCGGCAAGCTCAGGGATTAACCCGGTAATCACGCTGCCGTTTCCGCCCAGCGCCTTGTTCAGCGAACGGCCGATATAACTTTTGTAATCCTCATCCGGGCTCTCAAGCAGCTGGCTGATCAATCTCCGGAAGGCCTGGATCAGCGCGCTGTACGGAATGTTCTTGTTATACTGGTCGAATTTCCCTTCCGCGAACAGCCCTTTCTCCTGGCTGATGGTCTGGTGGAGCTCATGGACCAGTGCCGTTTTGCCGACACCAGCATCACCGGAGACCAGCATCAGCTGCGAGCTCGTTTTGAGGCTGCTGCGGAAAGCATCCTTCAGGCCGGACAGCTCCTGCTGCCTGCCTACAATTTTTTGCGGAATGCGAAAGGTATTCAAGAGGTCCTCCGTACCTATCACGAAATCCTCATGCCCGGCCAGACATTTCTTCAAATCCGCCTTGATTCCGTGAGCGCTGCGGTACCGGTCTTCCGAGGACTTCTCCATAAGCTTCATAATAATAGCCGACAAGCCGCTCGATACAAGGCCCCCGCTTGCCTTATAGGGAGGAATTGCCTCTTTGGCAATAATGGAATAGATCTGCTCAAGCATTTCCTGTGAATTAAAGAGCTTAATGCCGGTCATCATCTCATAGAGTACGACGCCCAGTGAATAATAATCGCTCCGGTAATCAATATTGCGGTTCATCCGTCCCGTCTGTTCAGGAGAGATGTACAGCAGGCTGCCTTCAAGCACCCCGCTGTTCTGGAATTCCCGTTTCTCTTTGGGCAGCTTCACCGCAAGATCGAAATCAATCACCTGCACAATATCCTGTTCCCGGTTCCAGATAATATTGGACGGCTTGATATCCTTATGGATCACATTCTGCTCATGAATGGAAGCCAGAATATCCACAACCTTGACCGCGAGCTTCAGCAGTTCCTCCTGCCCGTACTTCTCCTCCGCCAGAATCTTCTTGAGCGAACGCCCGTGGATATCCTCCAGCACCATGATATACAAGCCGTTCTGTTCTTCCAGCTTAAGAGGCCGGATGATCCCCTGTACGGTGTGGCTAAGCTCTGTAAGCAGCTTATATTCCTGCTTGAAGCGCATGACTGCTTCGGTTCCGGTAAATTCCGATTTTAATACTTTTAGAATGACTGTTGCTCCGGTTGTAGCTTCGCTGCATCTGTAAACCGCTTTTATATTATTATCTGAAATGGTTTCCAGTATCTGATAGTTGTCGTTAACAATCATTCCTACTCCACCTTTAGCTCTGTTCTCCCGTGACTTCGATATCGGCATCGAATTTAAACACATACGCTGCAATCAGCCAAATAATCCAGCAATTCAGCCCAAAGAATAAATAACCGAAGTATCCGAGAAGCGGCATCTCAGAGAAAATATGAAACTTGTCCAGATAAGGCACGGAATATTTCCAATAATTCGGATTGGTAGGGGCATTGTCATGGAACCACTCACTGCCAAAGTTCCAGAACTCCCAGAAGAAGCCGTTGAATACGGTAGCCAGACCAATCAGCATGACCTTAGACCAGTCCCCGTTCTTAATTGGTGTAAAAGGCGTCCAGTAGCCGGCAAGCGCCATCGCTGCAGACAACATGGGAACAAGCGCGACCCACAGCACCCAGAACAGCAGATATGGATAATAACCCATCCCAAATGCCAGGATCAGCCCGAGGGCATAATAAATGATCAGGAATACTCCGGATACCTTCAGTTTAGGGCCGTTATTATACCGGGTACGGAAAAAGCGGAAGGTCTTCAGGAGTAGATACCATTCGAAGATGGCCGGAAGAACAGTCGTATAGGATAAGGAGAACCAGAACACATTGCCGAAATTGGAGAACACTTCATTATTGGGATAATACCAGTTCTCAAGTACGAAGAAATTGAGATATTCGAAGGCAAACCAGCTGAAGCAGGAGACTACAGCCAGCAGTTGCATTACCTTGGGCTTGCGCGAGATAATCGAGGCCCCATTATTTCTTTTATACACCAGACCGTCCAGAATCAGGATGAATGACCACCATAGCGGAACAAATGTGTAGTACTCCAAGGAAACATGCAGCTTAAGCCGTGCCCACATCAGAAACCAGCTGACGGCGAGAACAGGCAGACTCCACCAGAACCAGACAGGAAAAGGTGTAGCGGCTCCCTTCTGCGGGGGTGTCTCCTGGGTTTTCTTGAAGCCAAACAGCCGGGGGAATACAAAAACCAGCGTAATGATCAGCGCTACAACACAGGCCAGGGAGAAATACAGCAGGCTAAACCCGGGGTCAGCTTCTACCTTTTGGGCAGGAAAGTCGCCGTAGCCAGGGGGCAATCCGTGCCATTTCGCCAGACTCCCGAATAACGGAAGCAAGAAGATCAATCCAAAAGTAACGATCAGAAATGGTGTTTTTTTCCAAGTTTTCATTGTTCAATACCCCGCTTATGTATGTAGTTGAAAAGTCGAATTTTGTTGATATTCGCTACTATTCGATAACCCTCCAGATTATTCCTGCTGAGGGCACACAAAAAAATGCCCCAACGTCCATTTCCATGACGTATGGAGCATCCCGTGTGAGGTTTCTAAACAATTACCCCTCCAGATCGAGCTTCATGCTTAGCGAACGTATCCCGCGCGCTTCTTCCTCTTCACCAACCGGCACAAAGCCTTGGGAAGCATAGAAACCAATGGAATTCGGGGATGAATTCACGGTAATTTGCCGCACCAAGTCTGCCTTCATCTTGTCAACCGCATGCTGCAGCAGGATTCGGCCGATTCCGGTTCCTTTGTACACATTCTTCACGAACAGCAGCGAGATGTGATTGTTGTTGCGCAGTTCTATAATTCCTGTAACTCCCTGATCGGAGGTGGTGATGAATATCTCGTGATCCTGCTGCATGCGCTTACGGATCGCGGCAAGTTCAATATACTTATAGAATTCTATAACGCCCTGCGCCGAATAGTTAACGGAAATATGTAAATCAAATGCCTCGCGGATTAATGGGGTGATCAGCTTCTCCTCACCGGGCATCAACTGTCTGATTGCTATAGCTGTCATACGGCAAGTCTCCTTTATTCTGACTGGTTGCTTCAACCCTCACACCATTTCGGCCATGAACTAAGTGATAATTCAAAATTGTTGTGCGGGTTAATTGGCTTGCGGCTTAATGATCTGCTCCAGCACGGCAACGATCATCTCATGATCCTCTTCACCGGAAAGTCCGGACACGGATATGGTTCCGACCGCTCCTGCACCCCGGATCAGAAGCGGGAAGCACCCGCCTTCGGCGGCATATTCCATCGGATCTACAAAAGCATTATCCTGAATTGTGGTATTCCATGATTTATACAATACATTCATATAATAAGAGCAATGTCCGAAATGGTTCACAACATTGATTTTACGGGCGATCCAGCGATCATTACCGGGGCCGTTCTCATTCATTTTGGCGTGAAACAGCACGGTTCCATTCTTCCGGATATCCACCGTAATCTGCTTGTCCATGATCTGTGCTCTGGCCAGAATTTCGCTGCCCACCTGGATCGCTGTCTGATTGCTGAACGCGCTGAACTGCAGCTCCTGTTCCTGCTTAAGTATCTGCTCCAATATTGGGGTGTAGTCTTCCATAATCAACACTTCCTTAGTCCGGTTATAGTTGTAGTAGATGGATCTGCTGCAGTTAATCGGGTCTTTTAAGATATTCAAGTTTGGTTAAGGGCAGACCCAGGAACAGTGCATAGCGCTCAGCGGCCTGGCGCACTCCTTCAATCCCCTTTTGATCCAAGGGTGCAAAAGGCGTTATGAACAGCTCGGCGCCTTTTTTCTTAATCGTCCGCTTCCAGGTTCCGGCTACCCGCCCGTCAGCTACCACCGTCGCCAGGAAGATGCCGTTATTGCCCGGCACGATCAGCGGGAATGACTCCGGCTCCAGCACGGCACTCCGGTCTTTATAGCCGAGAATATATTCATCAAACCCGGCCAGCAGATGAACACCTGCAGGCTCTGCTGCCGTTACTGCCGCAGGATCAGGCCTCCAGTATTCACTGCCGTCAATCACTTCTCGTTGCAGCCTGCTCCGCACTGCCTCAAGACCTGCTCTTGCATCCGTTAACGTCAGCCCTGCCCACCAGGCAAAGTCCTGCACAGTTGCAGGCCCATGGGCCGTGAAATACAGCGAGGCCAGTTCATTCAATGACTCCTCAAAAGAAAGCTCACGCGAGTATTCCACCCATTCATCCAGCAGGACGAATGTCTGCTGCTTGCCGCTACGCGGACCAAAGCAGATCAGTCCGTTATACGCACTATGCCATAGAATATGATAGCCGCGCTGGCCGGAGATGCTGATGCCCTGATCCTCCAACAGCTTCAGCAGTTCGGGACGCGGGAGCTGGCGCCCGCCCTTCAGTGCATTATAGATGATCTTCCGGCAGCGCTCCAGGAGCTTGTCGTCAAGTTCAAGCTGGGTCAGCCTGGCAGCCGCCTGACGCAGAATACGCGGGGCACAGAGCTGAAGCATCCACTTTGCATTCTCCGGCGGCACGAAGTGAAGCGTCCCGCGGAGCGTCCAGGTCAGCAGCAGCTTCCTGTCCGCGATAGCCTGCTCCACTTCTAATAATCCTGCTGATGGTGTTCGCAGCCCTATAGCCCAGACGGCATGCATATAATCCTGAGCCTGCATCGCACCGAACGCACGCACCACTTCTCCGGGCTGAAGGGATGGAGGCTGCTGAATCCGCTGATGAATCAGCCGCTGATCGGCAATACGCTTGTTGGTCACAATCATTCTCCTCTGCTGTCCCTGGCACTTTCCTCCAGTATAGGTAACTGCCTATCCGCTGTCCATCTCCAATAAGTAAGCTGCTGGTAGAGCGGCCGGCAATTTGCATCCGCAAGTATAACTCTTTTGCAGGTAAAAACTGTATTATGGCGAATTATACATTCTAAATAAACCTCACTGTAGACAACAATGTTGTACGTTTTACAACTTTGAATCACTGATAGCCGGGTGTTCGGGAAGATTGTTGTATGAAATACAAGAATAATCCTGCTAAGCCGCTTGGAGACGGTAAAATCCTGCATTTATACAACACTTTTGGATTTCGGCCGATAGGATGAGGAAAATGTTGGATTATGTGCAGGATTCCATAAATAACCTCCTGATCTCTGCCACAGAGAGTCATTGAAGCAAGGATATCCTGCGGCCCCAGCAGCTGCCCGGAAGTCCGGATATTCACTGGGTGAAGGAGTACAAATCACGAAGACATACGGGGGTGAATCATTTGCAGCAATTTATGATTGGTCAATACGGAGGATTCGATTACAGCAAATTCCACAAGGATTTCAAAACCGGCTTCTATGGAATCGAGGCCTGCTCCTTCAAGGCAGAGGAGGATTGCCGGAATCTGATCGCGGAAGCGCAGCAACACCAGTTTCACACCGGTGTCCATTTCCCGCTGCGCGCCGATCCTACACGGCTGCGGGACGCCTTGTTCCTCTCGTCGGATGAGTATGAGCGTGCCGAAGCGTTCCGGCACATCCAGGAAGAGCTGGATTATATGGTCAACCTCCGTCCCGGATATGTATTGTTTCATTATCCGAAGCCGGTCATTCTGGATGACCGCGTGGACTGGCAGCAGTGGCGGTTCGGTGACCGCCGGGAGTACATCTATGAGAGTGAAACCTCTCTGGATGAACTGATCCAGCGCAGTGAGTATCTCTTCGACTGGCTGAGCCGGACAGGGCGTGAGTATCATTTCCAGCCTATTCTGGAATTCGACGGACTGAACAGCTATGTCTATAATCAGGCTTTTCTGGAACAGCTGTTAGTTAAATATCCCGATATTAAGCTGTGTCTGGACACAGCCCGGCTGTACCTGCAGGATAAGCTTGACCCCCATTTCGATGCCCGGGCACTCCTGAGGAGATACACCAAATACGCAGCACTAATCCATCTGTCGAGTGTTCAGGTCAAGGACACTGTCCGGCACAGCCATTACCCGGCACTGCCGGAACTGAGTCCCGCAGACGGCTGGGCACCCATTGAAGACTATCTCCGCATCATCCGTGAGGAGAACAGCGGGGTGAAAATCATGTTCGAGCACCGCTCAGATCTCATCACAACCGAACAGCTGGAGCGTTGTTATGCATGGGTGGATGGGATTCTATCCGGAGTTTGATAATGATTTAAATGAGTCTGACTGCAAGCCCCTCCCGCTCCCTACCGCCCATTCCCCTTCCGTAACAAATGGCGGCCGGACAGGCCAGTGCTTCTCCAGATCGTATTTATAAATACAATACGCGAGCGGTATGCAGGCCATCATAGAATCTATGGCGCTGAGATCACAGCCATATATTTTCACAGCATAATCCTCCTGTAATTCTTGTCTCCACTTGTTTCCCTATCTTAGAGTCTGCCAAGTATATTTGTAAATAGACAGGCACATGATACAATATGACAGAACCGTGCCTGCTTAATTTAATACTTAAGGAGTGACGCATGTGGCAATTGATATCTACTTGAATTTCAACGGAAATACCCGGGAAGCTGTGGAATATTATGCTGAAGTATTCAGGACCGAACCTCCGCATATAATGACTTTTGGCGAAGCTCCTCCTGATCCTTCCCACCCTCTGCCGGAAGAAGCCAAGCACCTGGTGATGCATGCCAATCTGAGAATTGCTGGCAGCACAGTAATGTTCTCGGATGTATTTCCCGGAATGCCTTTTGTGGAAGGCAATAATATTAACCTGACACTGATGGATACGGATGAAGATAAGATCAAAGACTGGTTCCATAAGCTCAAGGAAGGCGGCACGGTCAGCATGGAGCTGCAGGAGACGTTCTGGAGCAAATGCTATGGCAGCCTGAAGGATAAATTCGGCATCTACTGGCAGCTTAGCCACGATAACGGCCAGAACGGCTAACAATTACAGTATTAACATATCTTTTTTGTTCAATTAAACCGGTAAGGATATGTTGAATCTTCCCCTTGGGAGGGCGGCATATCCTTTTATTATTTCCTCTTTGCCCTCTCCTTTACGAAGTTGTAACCCAATTGTTAATGCGCTTACATCATGTTATGTGTTTTAATTGAACTAACGTTTATGTACACATCCTACTGTAAAGGAGACTAACCTATGGAAATATCCTCTTTTTTGCTGCCCAAAGATCAGGTGGCGTTTATCACTTCCTCGATCTCAATGCGGGAAGCGCTGGAGCAGCTGGAGAATCATTATTACTCTGCCATTCCGATTATTGACGAAGAAGGCAAATATGTTGGGACCTTGTCGGAGGGCGATCTGCTATGGAAACTGAAGAACACCGAGGGTCTTAGTTTTGAGAATATGACCGGAGTGACTGTAGGCACCATTCAGCGTCATGTGCATAACGAGAGCGTAGAGATTCACGCACAGATGGAGGATATGCTGACGCTGGCCGCAGACCAGAATTTCGTCCCTGTGGTGGACGGCAGCGGAATCTTCCTCGGCATCATCCGCCGCAAGGATATCATCGAGTACTACACCCGGAATATTACCGATTAACATCATAACGCCGCATTAAGTGATAAGTTATTCATCCGCAGCAAAGGCAAAGGCAGGACTGTCCACTGAAGGACGGTCCTGCCTTTGTTCAAGTCAGCAAAACTAAATAATCTCAAACACACGAGTCAGCCGGGTCAGCTCAAAAATCTTCCGGACATTCTCATTCATCCCCGTCAGCCTAATAGTGCCGCCTGTCTCTACACATTTCTTGTAGGAGCTGACAATCACGCCAAGTCCGGTGCTGTCAATGAAACGGCAGGTCCCGAAATCAAGCATGAAGCTTGAATGGCCGCCAAGAATATAATTCCGTACTTCTTCTCTGAAATGTCCGGCTTCCTCAACCGAGAACAGCTCTGGCATCTCAATCATAATCTCGCTCAAGCTACTCACCCCTGATTATAAATTTCTCAACAAGAATCTCCAGTTCATTAGCCATAGCACTAATCTCTTGAGCGGAGGCCGCGAAATTATTAACCGTTGCCGCCTGCTCTTCCGTTGCACTGGATACATTCTCTGTATTCGCTGCCGCAAGCTCTGATATCGTACCCATAGAATCAATCAGCTTAATAATCTGATCAGAGGTTGCTACTTCATCTCTGGTAATATCCAGAATCTCCTGCACATTCTCCGTAATCCTCTCAACAGACTGAATGATATGCACGAACGTGCGGTCCGTCTCATTTACAATGCTTACGCCGCTCTCTACCGCCTCTGCTGCGCCTCTCATGGAATCTACAGCCTGGGTAATCCGCGAGACCATCTCACTAACCAGACCTGTAATTTCGCCAGCCTGGGTATGCGTCTCATCCGACAGCTTCCGTACTTCACCGGCCACTACACTGAAACCGAGGCCATGCTCACCGGCACGCGCTGCTTCGATGGCAGCATTCAGGGCCAACAGATTGGTCTGCTGGGCGATCTTATTAATCGTTCCGATCATTGTGGATACCTTCTCTGACAGCCCGCTAACCGTCAGCAATAGCTCTTCCGTCTCCTTGGTGCTGCTGTGGATCGTATCCATCGCCTGTACTGTACTGATAACTCTGGCTCTGCCTTCCTGCGCTGCCTGATTCGTGTTATCGGCATTACCGGAGGTAGCCGACGCTTTACTCTGCGCCAGCTGCACCAGACTGGATAGCTGTACAAGCACCTGGGAAGCATTGATGACCGACTGATTGTTGTTCTCGGCTCCGGAAGCAATCTCCTGGGTACTGGAGCTGATTTCTTGAATCGATGCGCTGATCTCCTCTGAAGAAGCTGCCATTTCCTCTGACATCGAGGTTAAGGATACTGAACCTGCTCTTACCTTCTCAATAATGGCCTCCTGCTTGTCAATCATGGTATTGAATGATTCACTCAGCGTCTGCAGCTCATCTCCGGAGCGGATAGAGGTATGAACGGTCAGATCCCCGTCACCAGCCAAGCCCATGGCTCTCTCCAGCTTCTTGATCGGATTCACAATATTACGTGTGGTAAAGAAGTATGCGGCTAGCATGGCAACGACGATAAAGCTCAGGATAATGACCAGTGTAGTATTACGGATTTCGTCCGCCGGAGCCATATATTCCTGTACACTTGCCGTTGTGGCTACAACCCAATTGCCTGAGGGCTGATACGAAACATATTTATGTACCCCTTCATAGCTGTAGAAGCCGTCTCCAGTTTCTCCGGCCTTCATTAACTGAACCTGCTCCTTCAAATCAGCATTACTGTTGGCGTCAACATTCTCCTTGAGCACTTTGCCCTGGTCTGGATGCGAGACAATAAGGCCGGTACGGTCAATCATATATGCGTATCCATTCTCTCCAATCTTCACCTCGGTTACCGGGGAAGCGATATTCCCAAACAAGGCGGTACCGATTAACACGCCTGTAATCTGATCATTTACCCGCAGCGGTCTGGCGATCGCTACGATGTATTCATTAGTCTCCCGTGACAGAATTACTTCACTGACGGCGTCTTTGCCTTGCAGCGCCTCCTGGAAGTATGCACGGTCCGACACATCAAGCCCGGGCGATTCAGAGCTGCTGGTAATCAGCACCTTGCCCTTGGTATCCGCGATGATCAGCGATTCCATCTGCTTTGCGTTGTCCTTTTGCACACCGGAAACATAATTAAATGCTGTGCTTTTTAGTGATGCGGCAGAAGGATTCGCAGCATATTCAGCTAGTACGCTGTTCTTGCTGGCGATTCCCAGATTATTGCCTACCGCTTCAAGCTCAGCCTCCACCGCTCTTGCAGTAGAGTTGGTAGTCCCCCTTAATTCCTCTTCAATCGTCTTCTGCAAAGCTCCCGAAGCCAATTGATAGGATACAGCCCCGGATATGCCCAGCGGCACGCTGATAATCAGAAATAACAGGATACTCATTTTGACTTTTAAACTTAATTTCACCGAAATTCTCCCCTTTTGAATTCTATAAGGGACAGATACTCTTGCTGATGTACATCGTATTATGTATCATCTCTGCACTGTCCGAGAAACAGCGGATCAGGTATAACCCTCTTCCCCCTTCTTCCAGCAGCTCATCGCTCCCGATAGCCTCCGGGAACACCAATTCGCTGTCCCCGGCCCCCGAATCCTCTATCTGCAGCTCAAGCAGCTGATCCAATAGCAGATACCGGATGGTAATCGGTTTGCTGCAATCGCTGAGGTTCCCGTGGTAATAGGCATTGGTCACCGCTTCGATCAGAATCAGGCGGATATCAAACGCATAGGCTTCTAAGTCAAGCTCTTGAATGATTCCGTCAATAATCATCTGATGACACTCCAGACCGTGAAGCATCACTTCCTTTTGAATAGCTCCCATGACTCTCTCCTTATAAGATCTGAAATCATCGTCCTGCGTATGTACACACTGAGAATCAGCCCTGCAAGCAGCGCCCCGTCTGTCACTGGATATTCAGGCCGAGCCAGGTGCAGTCATCCTGCAGTGCTGCCCCGGCAAATCTCTCGAGCAGATACCCGTAATCCCGCCCCAGCTCATCACTGTTAAACAGCAGCTCCATCCCGTCGCTATAAAAGCAAAACCGGTCCCCGGATTCAAACGGAATGCTCTTCTCTTCAAATTCACTGCTCTCAAACATGCCGAGCGGTGCACCCTTAACGGTTATTCTCTCGCAGTCCCTGCCGCGGGGAACATAAAGAAACTCATTAATCCCGGCTCCGGCTGCCTTGAGCAGTCCTGTCCCGAAGTCGAACAGGAAGCAGCAGCCGGCGATATAATCTTCACCTAAATACTGCAGCGCCTTGAGATTCAGATCATTCAGTACCTGTACCGGATTCTGCGTGGACAACAAACTATCCATGAACATCACTCGCAGAGCCGAAATATTCAGCGCTGCAGTAATCCCCTTTCCGGTAACATCACCGATAATGCCAATGACCTGCTCCTCATTGATCTTATGGAAGAGGAAGAAATCGCCGCTTAAGGTTCGGGCCGGGATGTAGAGCTTCTCCAGAACCGCTTTGCTGTCCAGCGGAAAGGATACAGCATGCCGGTGCTCCTGAAGCCGTATGGCCCGTTCCAGTTCTCTTTTACTCTCGGTGATATCCCTGATCACCAGCTGCAGAGCCTTATCTTCCTCATAAATGACCGGCACCCCGGAAATTTCGAGATCAAAGATGCGATTGTCATGCCGCCGGATCAGCCGCTGCTCAATACGGAAACGTTCTTTCAGCAGCCCCGTTGTCTTCAGCTTGTTATGCTCTGCACTCTGGAAGTACACCTCATTGAAGAAATCCTCGATTCTTTTGCCGATCAGTTCCTGCTTCTTGTTGCCGAACATCCGCTCTGTCTGCTTATTGACGAACAGGATGATACCACCGCTGTAGACCAGAATGGCCTCGGGACACAGCTCGACCAGATCTCTGTACCGTTCTTCACTTTCACGAAGCCGCTGCTCGGAACTGACCCGTTCGCTGATATCGTGAATTACGGTGTATACACAATTTTTGCCCAGCATCTTCATCATGCCGGTGTGAACCTCCACATCAATGGGTTCCCCGCTGGCCAGAACATGCCGGTCAATGAACATACGGTTACTCTGCTCATCGCCCGCAGGCAGTGCCTTCTCTACAAATTCCTGAACTCCTGATTTCGGGTCAGCCGCCAGATCGCAGATCAGAAGCTGCCTGAACTGCCGGAGGCTGTAGCCATAGAACTCGCATGCTGCCCGGTTGGCATCAGCAATTCTGCCGTTCTCCGGGTCCACCAGTAACGTAATGAGATGATTGTTCTCATAGATGCAGCCATAATGGTCCATGCACTGCGCCGGGCTGGGGGAGCGATGCAGGTTCTTACACGGTTTATCTGTTGCCATTTCACAAGCCTCTATTCTATTCAGCTTTTAGGTCTCCCCATTATATTCCATACATTTGGGATAAGACGTGAATTCCGACACAGTTAGACAAAAAAACCGGACTGCGGCATGAAAACATGACCACAGTCCGGGTTGTAACCTTGCATCCTTCATTAAATAGCAGCCAGAAGCTGTTCTTACAGCTCTGTCAAAATAATCGTGCCCTGCGGAGTCACCGCCAGCGTATGCTCATACTGTGCCGACAATCCGCCGTCAAAGGTACGCGCTGTCCACCCGTCCGCATCAACCTTGGTCCGGTAGCTGCCGGTGTTCAGCATGGGTTCAATGGTGAACACCATACCTTCCTTGATGCGCGGGCCTTTGCCTGCCGGGCCATAGTGAGGCACATCAGGCTTTTCATGCATTTCAGAGCCGATGCCGTGCCCGATGAAATCACGGACTACCGAGTAGCCGTTAGCTTCCGCGTATACCTGGATGGCATGAGCGACATCACCAATCCGATTGCCGGCCACAGCCTGCTCAATGCCTTTGAACATAGCCTCTTTGGTGGTAGCCAGCAATTTGTCCGCCTGCTCGCTAATTGTGCCAACGCCATAGGACCAGGCTGAATCTGCCAGCCAGCCGTTCAAGTTGACTACCATATCAATCGTTACAATATCCCCATCCTTCAGCTCCTCGTGCTTGGGGAAGCCGTGGCAGATGACATCATTCACAGATGCGCAGGTCGCATATGGATAGCCATGATAGCCTTTTTGTTCAGGGGTAGCACCCTGGGAGAGAATGAACTTCTCAGCAAACTGGTCAATCTCCCAGGTCGTAATTCCGGGCTTCAGCATCTGAGCGATTTGCCGGTGGCATTCGGCCAATATTTTGCCGGCCGCACGCATTTTCTCGATCTCTTCCATCGTTTTCATGATGATCATTAAATTCGCCTCTTCTGTACAGAAGCCACTGCTCGCAGCAATGGCCCTTGGTTATAATTTTGTAGTGCTACTCTATATTATGTAAGAAAACCGCCGGAAATCCAAATTCATTCTGTGAAAGGATAGAAATTAAAGCTACAGGTAACCGATCAATGCTTATGTTATAAACGGTTTATCCAAATCCCCACGCCTAATAAGTTGCTGGTAGAACCCGAGAGGCTTAAGTTTCATATTGTATAGGCTAATGTTGTATTCTGTACAGGATTTGCGCAAAACGAACCTGTCCTCCGCGTAAACGCCGGAAAACAGGTTCGTTTTATACATTACCTTGATGCCGGACAAGTCAGGATGCGTAATGCTTCGTCAGCCATCTATGATCAATCGTGGAAGTTAAGTCCCGAAGTAACGGCTTTGACATATCCGCTGCGGATCACAAAGTCTCCGAAATGCTCACCTATACTGCGTTCTTTGGCATAACGGTGAATGATCGGCCCGAGAGTATCGAGAATCTCCTTCTCGTCAATGTTCTCCTTGTACAGCTTGTTCAGCCGGTCTCCGGTAAAGCCGGCACCCAGGTACAGATTGTATCTGCCCGGGCCTTTGCCGATGAACGAAATCTCGCCAAGCGCAGGACGGGCGCAGCCATTCGGGCAGCCGGTCATGCGGATGATGATCTCTTCATTACGCAGGCCGGCTTCATCAATGATGACTTCCAGCTTATCGAGCAGAAGCGGCAGATATCGCTCAGCCTCCGCCATCGCAAGACCGCAGGTCGGCAGCGCCACGCAGGACATAGCGCTTCTGCGCAGGGCGGAATGATGAGCTCCGTCGGTCAGCCCGTATTGCTTGGCAAGCTCGGCTACCTTGCGTTTCTTCGCATGGCTGACACCGGCAATGATCAGATTCTGATTCGGCGTCAGGCGGAAATCCCCGCCGTGAATCTTGGCGATCTCCCGCAGGCCTGTCATCAGCGGATATCCCGGGACATCCTGAATCCGTCCGCTCTGGATATACAGCGTCAAATTCCATTTACCGTCGAAGCCTTTCACCCAGCCGTAGCGGTCGCCGTTGTGGTCGAAATGATATTCACGTGCCGGCTCAAGCGTCCAGCCCAGCCGCTCATGCAGCTCGCCCGTGAACCAGTCCAGACCATGGCGGTCGATCGTGTACTTGAAGCGGGCGTTCTTGCGGACCGAACGGTTGCCGTAGTCGCGCTGAATGGTGACGGTCTTCTCCGCCAGATCAATCATCTGCTCCGGACGGCAGAAGCCGATAATCCGTCCCAGCTGCGGATATGTGCTGGTATCACCATGCGTCATCCCCATACCGCCGCCGACCGAGACATTGAATCCGGCCAGCTTCCCATCTTCCAGAATAGCAATGAAGCCCAGGTCCTGGGAGAACACATCTACATCGTTGGAGGGCGGCACCGCCAGACCAATCTTGAACTTGCGGGGCAGGTACACAGGCCCGTAAATCGGTTCAACCACCTTGCTGTCCACTACCTTCTCGCCATCCAGCCAGATTTCATGGTAAGCCGCGGTGCGCGGGGCTAAGTGGTCACTGATTTTTCTGGCCCACTCGTTTACCTCGGCATGAACCTCTGACTGATACGGATTGGGTCCGCTCATGACATTGCGGTTGACGTCACCGCAGGCTGCGAGCGTAGTCATCAGCGTATCATTAATCCCCTTGATCGTCTTTTTCAGATTCCACTTAAGCACTCCGTGCATTTGAAAAGCCTGTCTTGTCGTGATACGCAGTGTGCCGTTGCCGTATTTCTGGGCCAGATCGCCCATTACGAGCCATTGCGCCGGTGTCGCCACTCCGCCTGGCGCTACAACACGCAGCATGAACTGGTAAGCAGGCTCCAGCTTGGAGCGTTCACGCTCACTGCGCAAATCCCGGTCATCCTGCATATAACTGCCGTGGAATTTCAGCAGGCGGTTGTCATCCTCCGGCAGCCCTCCGGTGATCGGGTTGCTGAGGGTTTCGACAAGCGCACCGCGCAGATAATTGCTCTCCAGCTTAATATGTTCAACATCACTCGGGGGTCCGCCAATTGGCTTCACCGCTGGTTCATTGTTTGCCACTATTGATCCTCTCCTTCCGCATTGCCTCGTGCTCTTCAAGAATTGTATCGCAAGCCCAGCGGAGGTCCCTCCGCTGGATATCGTTTAATATACATCACGCTGATAACGCTGCTCCTGCTGCAGATTCTCCAGATAAGCGGCTGCCCCTTCCGGACTCAGTCCGCCTTCCTGCTGGATTACTGTAATCAGCGCAGCGTGTACATCATGGGCCATATGCTTCTCGTCTCCGCATACATAGACATGTGCACCCTCCTGCAGCCAGGTGTACAGCTCCCGGCTCTTCTCCAGAATGCGGTGCTGTACGTAAACTTTCTCGTCTGTATCACGTGAGAAGGCAACGTCCAGCCGGTTAAGAACACCGTCCTTCAGCATTCTCTGCCAATCCGTCTGGTAGAGGAAGTCTGTGACGAAATGCCGGTCGCCGTAGAACAGCCATGACTTCCCCTGTGCCCCCTGCTCTTCCCGTTCCTCCAGGAAGGAGCGGAACGGGGCGACACCAGTGCCCGGTCCGATCATGATCACCGGCGTATCCGGATTTGCCGGAAGCTTGAAGTTCGGATTGTTCTGGATGTAAACCGGCAGTGTAGCGCCCGGCTCTGCACGTTCCGCACAATGTACGGAGCAGACCCCGTAACGTTCACGTCCATGCGACTCATAACGCACAGCCCGTACCGTGAAGTGTACTTCATCCGGGTTGGCATTGTAGCTGCTGGCAATGGAATACAATCTTGCCGGCAGCTTGCGCAGAATCGTCACGAAGCTGCGGGCCGGAACTTCCCACGGTGTGAAATCCTGAATCAAGTCCAGCAGATCACGCCCATGGATGTAATTCTTCAGCTCCTGCTGCCGGTCCGGGGACAGCAGCTCCTGCAGGGCAGGTGCTGAGTTCAGCTTGGCTGCCTGCTCCAGCAGCGGTTTCGTCAGTACGGTAATTTCATAATGCCGCAGCAACGCTTCATGCAGTGTGCCCTCTTCCCCCTTCTTGTTCAGGGGAACGGATTCACCAGCCTCCCAGCCCATGGCAGCAATGATATCCTGCACAAGCTGCGGGTGGTTCTCCGGATAGACTCCGAGCGAATCACCGGGCTCAAACGTAATATTCGAACCAGCCAGCGACAGCTCCAGATGGCGGGTCTCACGGTCTGAGCCGCGTCCGTTCAGATTCAGATTCTCCAGCACCTCGGCATGGAACGGATGATTCCGCGAATATGCCGATTCCAGCGATTCTGCGCTCTCGGCTGCCAGCACCGCGTCATCCGCGATCCCCGCAGCCTGCTGCGAACCGGAACCGCTTAGCGAGCGGATAACATGCTCGAACCATTCGGCTACAGGCTCATCATAATCGAGATCGCAGTCCGCACGAGGTGTTAAGCGCTGTGCGCCAAGCTCTTCCAGCTTCTGATCGAAATCTTTACCGGTCTGGCAGAAGAATTCATAGGAAGTGTCGCCGAGTGCAAGTACCGAGTAACGCAGCTGCGGAAGCTGCGGGGCTCTTTTACTGTAGAGAAATTCATGGAAGGCACGTGCATTATCCGGCGGTTCGCCTTCACCATGGGTACTGACCAGCAGCAGCAGATTCTCGATCTTCTTCAGTCCATTCGGCTTGAAGCTGTTCATTGCGGCAACCGTAACCTTGAAGCCCTGCTCTTCCAGCTTACGCGCAAGACTCGCCGCCAGCCGCTGACAGTTGCCGGTCTGGGAGCCGAACAATACGGTCACCTCACGGGATACCTCCGGCTGGGGCATTGTGGCTGTAGACGTTGACACTCCTGGTGCCGCTTCAGCAGCAAGGGGGAGCACCGCCGGGCCTGCTTGACCCGTGTCTCCCAGCAGAGACACAGCGGATAAATAACCGCTTAGCCATACCTGCTGCGAATGGGTCAGCGTCGGCAGCAGCTGGTTCAGAAGCTCAACCTGGCTCTCATTAAAGGGACTGTTCGTAACTTGTAATTGCAACAATATCGACCTCTCCTTAACGTGCAATCTTCTATCCTCTTAACATCATGAATTCAGGCTAACACATTAATAAGAAACGATCAACGAAGCAGATAACAGTCATTTTATGGTATAAAAGCTTAATAAAGGTACAAAACACACAAAACCCGCCTAAATCATAGTAAAAAGCTCTGATTTAGGCGGGTTTATTACAAATAATGATAACTTGCATTAGATAAAATGATAAACCGGAATAGCCTTAGGACCGCTTTGCTTCCCTTACCGGGCAGCTTTGTGTCCAAAGTGGTCAACCAGCAGGTAGACTGCAATCAGGATTGCCCCGGCATTAATCGCCAGATCCGCCAGATTGAGAATCCCCCCGCGGTTACCGAACACTAGAAAGTCCGTTACCTGATGGTAGATCACACGGTCAATCGCATTGCCGAGCGCTCCGCCGACTAGTAACCCGCTGGCTGCCTCAAGCAAAGGCCCGCGAATTTTGCCCTGCCGCCGGTAATAGAACACTGCCGCTACAAAAACCACAGCGATTATGGAAAAATACTTCCCGTAGCCCTGAAAGGAGCTGAAGGCTGCCCCGCTATTCTCATAATAGACGAACTGCAGGTGCGGACTCCAGAAGGGAATTCTCTCCCCAAGCTCCATATGAGTACGGACCAGCCATTTGGCGGCTTGGTCAATCAGCACTACCAATATGGAAATCAGATAAAAAAGCATTTGCCGCCACCTCATCCCCCTGTGATATCATCAGAATGATTTCACTTCTCACCTTCTAGTCTATCACAGGTCGGAGCCGGGAATCATCCTGCCAGCTCCAGCGGACAGGCCGCTGTCCCGGCCAGAAGTTGCTTGTTACATGATCTGGGGCATTGGTTAAACACTCTTAGATTCATTCATATCTGGAGGGTGGCAGCCAATGGAGTACGGATCGATATTCATTAAGCTGATCGCCGAAATGAGGTTGCTTATGCGATCTATGAAACGAACGGCTCGCTCAGCATTCTGAAGAAGCCGCAATAGGAACCGGTAACCCAGGAAGATCTGGATATTGACGCGAAGGGAGTTGGTCTTCCGCAATGCGTCGTTGAATCCGGCACGCATCAGGCAAAACCCGGTGAATTCTGAGCAGCTTAGTCCCACAGTCGAAGGGCTTAAACGAAAGGCCGGACTACCTCCCAAAGGATAGTCCGGCCTTTCTCGTTATAAGAACAAGAATTTGTATTGAATTATGGTACTTACAATCTTACCAGGCGTAGGCTTCCGGTGCCGGCTTGCCCGGTCCAGGGAAAATCTCGTCCAGCTTCTTCAGCACAGCTTCTTCCAGTACAATCTCCGTAACACGCAGCGAATCCTCGAACTGCTCTATCGTACGCGGCCCGATAATCGGCGCTGTTACTGCCGGATTAGCGAGTACCCAGGCCAGAGCAACCTGATCCTCATGCTCGCCAAGCTCCTTGCAGAGCGCGGAGAATTGCTCCAGCTGGCTGCGGTGCTGCTCCAGCTTGGCGGAGCGGGCGCTGCGCACACCCGTCTTGGACAAGGCGTTGCGGCCCAGCAAGCCTCCGGCCAGCGGACTCCATGGAATGACGCCCAGCCCCAGCTCCTTGGATGCCGGCAGCACTTCAAGCTCCGGTGTCCGTTCCAGCAGGTTATACAAATGCTGCTCGGACACAAGGCCGAGGAAATGACGTTCTTTGGCCTTAGCCTGCGCAGCGGCGATATGCCAGCCGGCGAAATTGCTGGAGCCGATATAATCAGCTTTGCCCTGGGAGACAAGAATTTCAAATGCGCCCCACAGCTCTTCCCAGGATACATTCCGGTCAATATGATGCATCTGGTAAAGCTCAATATGATCCGTCTGCAGACGTTTCAATGAGCCTTCGAAATGCCGTCTGATCTTATAAGCGGATAAGCCGGAGGCGGAATTGGGTCCGTCCTGCTCGTCGAACATGTCACCATACACCTTGGTGGCCAGCACAACCTTCTCGCGCCGTCCGCCCCCCTGCTGAAACCAGCGGCCGATAATTTCCTCGGTCCAGCCGCGGCGGTCCTGGCCGCCGTACACATTGGCCGTATCGAAGAAATTGATTCCCGCATCCAGTGCGGCATCCATAATCCTGAACGCTTCCTTCTCCTCGGTTTCCGGCCCGAAATTCATCGTGCCCAGACATAATTGACTGACCTTCAAACCGGATTTACCCAAATAGCTGTACTTCATCGCATTTCCTCCCATTCATTTCGGTTAGGTTGTCTGCATCGGGTTTAATATAATCCTTAGAGTAGGCTCTAAGGCAAGCTTTTTGTTGGACAAACTTCAAGCTGCAGTATTGCTGGGCCGGGCAGACGCTGGGGACTTCGCTTATGCTGGCCTAATTAACAATATAACGGATTCTCAGTCCGTTTCAGCTGTGATAAGAGCTTTTCAGTGAATATAAGGTCTTCTCAGTCCGCTTAATCTTATTTAACCAGCAAACTGAATAACGTATGAAGACTCCGGTGATGTTCTGTTTATGCTCATATATTCAAAAAAATAAGCCCTCCGCGAAGAAGGACTTGTTCAATGAATATATATAATCAGCAAAAGATTGCATTCACTCTATATAACTATGTTCTCTATTCTACGCCTACTGCTCAGTGCTGTCCGGGAAAAGAACCTCACCCGTCTTCGGCTTGATTTGCACAATATCCTGCAAGGTATTTGACAGCTCGCCCGGCGGATACGGTTTGGTCAGATATTTCTGCACTTTATCCATCATGCTCTTATCTTCCTTATCCAGCGCCGAGGAGATGACAATCGGCACATTCTCCGTGCGGGTATCATTCTTCAGCATACGGATCAGATCCCAGCCGTCCAGCTCTTCACCGAGCATCAGATCCACGACGATAGCTACAAAAGGCGTCTTCACCGCCTGATCAAATGCTTTTTGCGGATGATAGTGATGAGTCACTCTGAAGCCTTTGCCCTTAAGCTCCTCAGAGAGCAGCAGGGACAAGCTGTAATCGTCCTCAACGATCATCACATTCGGCTTTTGCTCCTTGTCGGCACTCCATTTATGCGGCTCCTCTTCATGACGGCTGCTCTCCGCTTGGAGGACCGGCAGGCTAAACCACACCGCGGTGCCTTCGCCTTCAACCGAATCGATTCCGATCATCCCCTTCTGCTTCTCAATGATCTCCTTGCAGATCGCAAGTCCGAGACCCGTTCCGCCAATCCGCTTGGATGCACTGTTATCCACCCGGCGGAATTTCTGGAACAGCTGTCCGATCTGATTCTTCGGAATTCCCAGTCCATGATCCTGTACCCGGACTATAACCGAATCCCGCTCATTATGCAGCGTTACCTTGATCTCATTGCTGCCTGGAGAGAACTTGATGGCATTGCTCAGCAGGTTGGTCAGCACCTGGATAATCTTATCCTTATCCACCTCGACCTCGGCGTTCAGCGCCTCATCCTCCACAAGGATATGGTGGGTACCGCTAAGCTTGTACTGGTCAATTACACTAAGAACGGTCTCGCTGAGATTGACCGGCTCTGCATTGTACAGCTGTGTGCCGGATTCCATGCGCTGCAGGTCAAGGAAATCATTGATCAGCTCAGTCAGACGTTTGGCTTCCTTATGAATCGTTTCCAGGTATTTCAGCTGCTTCTCCGGCTTCATTGTCTTGGATAACAGGAGCTCGGTGAAGCCCAGAACACTGGACAGCGGTGTCCGCAGCTCATGGCTGACCGTACTGACCAGCTCCGACTTCATCAGATCCAGCTCGTATTCCCGGGTGATATCCCGGTGTACAAACAACGTTCCCACCCGCGCTTCACGGCGGAACACCGGAATCGCATAGACGTCGACATGCTTCATCGCTTCCTTGCCCAGGGAATACTTCATCGTGCTGGAATCCACGGAGTGCTCGGACATCGCCTTCTGGTAGAACTGCCCCATCTCTTCCGATTCATTCACGCGAAGGGTGAAGTGATCCATCCATTGCTCTTTAGGGATCAGCATCCCCTCTGCCCACACATCATAGTCGAACAATTGACTGAGCGCCTTGTTGATATGCTGAATGACGCCTTCCGTGTTGACGAACTGGATGCCTTCGTTGACATTGTTGACTATATCCCGGTTCAGCTTGCGGCCATTCTCGATTTCCTCATACATGAACAACCGCTCGATGGCCAGCGCCACCCGGTTCATCATCCCCTGAATTTCGCTGATTTCCTCTTCGGTGAAGGAATGCCCGATTCGTGTACCACAGAAGATCGCCAGGATCTCATCCTCGGCATTGACTACAGTTGTATAGAAATCATAGCAGTAAACTTCTTTGTCGGAGATTCCCTGCTCTCTGGGGACTCCGGTCCGTTTCACAATATAGGACTTCTCCGTGCTCATCCGGTATAACATATCCTTGCTGTTGGCATCGATATAGCGCTCCACATTCTCCTGCGGAACCCCTTTGACCACCGATATCTTATCTTTGACCAGCAGGAAAAGACTGCTGTCGAACGAGTACAGCCGGTTCATGAACTTGATGAATTTCTCGGCAAATTCCTGCTTGTCCAGCGTGTAGGTAATTTCATGATTGAGCTGGTTGTTAAGCTCCAGCATGATGGTGGTCTGCTCCGTGCTTTTCAGCGTCTCGGCCAGCTCCTGCTGGACACTCTTCATGGAGGTAATGTTGTTAGCAATCAGAATGTACTGGTAAATCTGACCCTCATCATTCAGATACGGCATGATCGTCAGCTGGAGCCAGACGGCAGAACCATCTTTTGCCACAATTTGTGACTCATCGCTCCATACACCGCCAGTCGCCAGCTTGCGTATAATCTGTTCCATCTGAATATCCGAAATATTATGCAGTTCAAACAAACGGAAGGTATATCCGATAATCTCAGCGTTCTTGTAGCCGGTGTAGACGCTAATGTTATCATTGGCATAGGTGAATACTCCCTTGCTGGACAGAATGCCGACAGCGGAGGTCTGATTCAGCGCCTTCATCATACTTTCGATTTCACTGAGTGAACGCTCCAGCTTGAACTGCTGATCCTGCAGCTCATCCTGCTGGGCATGCAGCTCTTCATTCTGCATCATCAGCTCTTCTTCTTTATCCTGGATACTCCGGGCCATATTAAGGAAGGCCTCATAGAGGCGGCCGATCTCATCCTGCTTATGCAGCTTGCCGAGCAGCACAGCCTCGCCTGCCGCCAGCGAATTCGTTGCTTCTTCCAGCTTAACAATCGGATCAAGCACCACTCTAAGCATCCGCCAGATCATCAGTGTGAAGAATAACAGCAGTACAGCGCTGAGCCCGAAGGCGATAAATGTGAAGGTGTCCGCCTGCTTGATGGACTGAGAATCCATGGCGTTCAGCTTGCTGTCCGAGCTTGTTTTGAACGCTTTGGTATAGGCCAGAAATTCATTCAGAGCCTGGGTGCTGCCGCCTTGAGAGAGATTGCGGATGCCCGTATAATCATCATTCTCCACCAGCCGGATCGCTTCAGGAAGGGTCTTGGTCTTGTACTGCTCATAGAATAACTTCAGATCATCACGGTATTGCGCTTCTTCAGGCGACAGATTCAGAGCCGAATATTGCTCCAGAATTCTATCAAGGCCCGTGAGTGCAGTGTTCAGCAGCTTAAGCTCACCGTCGCTTTTGAGGGCAACATAACCTCTCGCCCGGAAAAAGACATCATTCAGCGTCGCCGCCAGCTCATTGATGGTCTCTGTCTTATGCTGCAGGACACCGCGGTCATGCTTCAGCTTGTCCTGCTGGTTATTGATGTAGAAGAACAGGCCGATACCAGATAACATAATCGCCAGAAACAAGATGAAAATAATCCGGAAATACTTGGTTTTGATGCTCACATCAGCAAGTTTATTGTTTATCACTAAGGATGCCCTCCACGATCTGCAGCAGCTCCATCGGGCTGAACGGTTTAGGCATGAAATAACGCGCTCCGGCTTCCCTTGCCCTGTTCCGGTCCATTTCCTGTGCTTTGGCTGTCAGCATCATAATAGGGGTCTTGTTCTTCAGCTCTTCATTCAGCTCACCGAGCACTTCAATTCCGGTCATTTCCGGCATCATATAGTCCAGAATCACGAGATCATAGCGGTCCGAAGTAAGCCGCGTTAGCGCCTCAACCCCATTCTCGGCGGTATGAATCTCTACATCCTCCAGATCCTCCAGCGTATCTTCAATCAGCATGCGCAGTACATCTTCGTCGTCCACAATCAGTATTTTTTGCATTAACACTCACGCTCACTTTCAGTTTATCCATGGATGGATATATTGCTATTAGAACAAGAATCTGTGGGCCAGGCGCTCAATCCGGGACAGCAGCTCCGGCACATGAAACGGCTTAATCACATAATCGTCCGCCCCCAGCTGCAGGGCATGGATAATATCGCGCTGATTATTGCGGCCTGTCAGCATAATCACCAGGATGTTCACTTCAGGATAGCTGCTGCGGATCTTCTCCAGAACCTCAAGACCGTCGAGGCCGGGCATCACCCCGTCCAGCAGAATAATGTACTTCTCCTCCGGAACATACCAGTCCGATTTCAGAAAAAGCTCGCCGTCGGCATAACTGTTCACTTTCATTCCACCGATATTCCCCGGCTCCCAGGAGGCGAAATTGCCTGTAATAATTCTGCGGATCAGCGGATCATCATCAACAATTATTACATTGAGTACCGTTTCCCTCTGGCCCGTTAACATTCCCTCGCTGTACAAGGTTGTCTGGTTTCGTCCGCTATACTTGCTGGAATACAAAGCCTGGTCTGCTTCGTCAATTAGTTTATCGGTATCCTGCTGCCGTTCGCTTATCTCTGTAATGCCGCAGGAGAAGGTAACATGGAAGCTTTCCCGTTTGGCACAGAATTCCCTGGAGGCGAATTTCTCCTGAATCCGTTCAATGACAAGCAGCGCTGAGTCCGCAGAGGTATTTGGCATGAACAGGGCGAATTCCTCTCCCCCGTAGCGGCACAGTGTATCCTCCGTACGAATTGAATCTCTGACCAGCTCCGAAAAAGTCTGCAGGACCTCGTCCCCCACAAGATGACCATACGTATCGTTGACATGCTTAAAGTAATCCAGATCCAGCAGCGCGAGCGAGAACGTCCGGCCCGTCCGTCTGAAGTCCGATGAGAGCATCTTCAGGGTCTGATTGAAATATTTCCGGTTAAAAGCACCCGTCAGCTCATCTACAATGATGGACTCCTGCCATTCTTTTTTCAGTTCAAACCGGTTCTTGATCAGCACCAGGAACAGGGCGATATCCACCGGCTTCTGGATGTAATCCATCACACCAAGCGAATAGGCATATTTCTGGACTTCCTTGGAGTGTTCACCGCTGATGATAATGATTGGAATCCGCTCTTTTTTGGCTTTGCCGATAATCTGGTTGAGCACATCAATCCCGCTGCGGTCCGGCAGCAGAATATCCAGCAGAATTAAATCCGGCTTGGTCTCATAAAAAATCTTAAGTCCGCGTTCAGCAGACAGGGCAATGCTTACATAGTAAGACTGCTTCTCCAGCGACTCGCGCAAAAAAGCCACCAGCTCCACATCATCGTCAATGACCAGAATTTCATACTGCTGGCGGGTGTTCCCATGGGACAACGCAATTCCCGGAATCTGGGGAGGCACTGCACCTGTACTTTCAGGCTCATCAAACAGCTCCAGCAGCGGATATAAATAATCCCCCCACTCGGCTTCCGTCCAGCTTCTATGGTTATCATCCGAGAAATAGAGCAAAGAGTTGCCGGAGAACGCCTCCACCGCATCAAGGCCTACTGTACCGGAAGTGCCTTTTAAATTATGCAAAAAGCGATAGATATCCCTTTCCTCAACTGCCGCCTGCTGCGACCACTTCTGCAAGGTTTGTCTGGTTCGCTGTTCAACCAGCTCTTTATATTTTCTCGTCGTCATAATAGCTCCTTCAGTTCGTTCCTTCAAATCAACAGGTCCTACAAACTTTCAATTAATCATATTTTTAAGGCGGTGTCAATTTTAATCTGATTTTGTCGAATTGCAAGCTCAAATCTCTGATCAGCCCTACAAAAAAGCTTTGGTTGATAACCTTCATTTCATTTGACATAATAATTGAAACCGTTCATTCCGTTAAAGCGGCAATGGGCGGAGAAAACAAAGTAATCTATAATAGGAGGCTTTCAATTGAAGGGGATTATTACGGTACTGGGAAAAGACAAAGTAGGAATTATTGCCAAAGTATGTACATACCTCGCAGAACACAATCTGAATATTCTGGATATTTCCCAGACGATTGTGCAGGACTATTTCAATATGATGATGATTGTGGACATTTCTGCACCCTCTAAGTCCTTCGAAGAAATCGTAGAGGATCTGCAGCATGTCGGTGAAGACATCGGTGTGGAAATCAAACTTCAGCATGAAGATATCTTCAATATTATGCACCGGATCTAGCCGGGCGGCAAAGAGAGGAACAACCATACTATGATCTCAATTGGAGAAGTGCAGGAAACCAATAAAATGATCCGGGAAATGAACCTGGACGTGCGTACGATTACCATGGGCATCAGTCTGATGGACTGCGCGCATACGGATATGAAGATCTTTAACCGCAATGTGTATGACAAAATTACCCGTTCCGCCGAGAAGCTCGTGAAGACGGGTGAGGATCTGGAGCGTCAATTCGGCGTGCCGATTGTGAACAAACGTATTTCTGTTACTCCGATCTCAATCGCCGCCGGAGCTGTACATACCGATACTTATGTTCCTGTAGCACAGATTCTCGACAAGGCGGCCAAGGAGGTTGGCGTCAACTTTATCGGCGGTTACTCCGCACTGGTCCAGAAAGGCTGCACCAAAGGCGACCGGATTCTGATCGACAGCATCCCGGAAGCGCTGGCGGTGACAGAACGTGTATGCTCCTCCGTGAATGTCGGCTCCTCGCGCAGCGGCATCAACATGGACGCCGTAAAGCTGATGGGTGATATTATCATCCAGACTGCACAGCGTACCAAAGACCGCGATTCCATCGGCTGCGCCAAGCTGGTCGTCTTCTGTAACGCCGTTGAGGATAACCCGTTCATGGCCGGAGCCTTCCACGGTGTCGGCGAACGGGAATGTGTCATTAATGTAGGCGTCAGCGGTCCCGGCGTAATCAAGCGGGCGCTGGAAGAGGTGAAGGGCCAGGACTTCGAAACGCTGTGCGAGACCATTAAGCGTACTGCCTTCAAGGTCACCCGTGTCGGGCAGCTCGTTGCCCAGGAAGCCTCCAAGCGGCTGAATGTGCCCTTCGGCATCATCGATCTGTCGCTGGCTCCTACACCTGAAATCGGCGACTCCATCGCCGAGATCTTCCAGGTCATGGGCCTTGAAGAAGCTGGAGCTCCCGGCACTACAGCCGCGCTGGCTATTCTTAACGATAATGTCAAAAAAGGCGGGGTCATGGCCTCCTCCTATGTCGGCGGCTTAAGCGGCGCCTTCATCCCGGTCAGTGAAGACCACGGCATGATCCAGGCTGTTCAGCGCGGCGCACTGACGCTGGAGAAGCTCGAAGCAATGACTTGCGTGTGCTCCGTCGGCCTCGACATGATTGCCATTCCGGGCAGCACCAGCAAGGAGACCATCTCGGGTATCATCGCCGATGAAGCGGCGATCGGCATGGTCAACAACAAGACAACCGCAGTCCGCGTCATTCCGGTTATCGGCAAGGACGTCGGCGAAATGGTTGAGTTCGGCGGCCTGCTGGGTTATGCACCGGTCATGGCGGTCAACCCGTTCAATTGTGCAGGCTTCGTTAACCGCGGCGGACGTATTCCGGCGCCGATCCACAGCTTCAAGAACTAGGACACCCTGATAGCGACAGGACGGCTGGTTGAGGACCGCCCTTAAGAACATAAAGACCCGTTACTCTCCCGGCAGGGATTTGTAACGGGTCTTTGGGTTCTGCTCCGAGATTAACTCCGCGGCGTCACCGGATGAACTGTAATATGGCTCATTTTGGCCGGGTCCATCATTAGGTAGATGTTCTGGATCTGCTCGCCGCTCCGGTCGGGAATCAGACAGATCACTCCTTTGATCTCACCCTGATGGGTGAAGATCAGGCCAGGCTCGCCATTGACTATTCCATAGTGCTGCTCCCATTCCCGGAGATAATGCATCACCCTGCGTGAGGTCAGCAGCGCCAGCACGCCTTTGCGGCCGGTCATCGGCCGGAGAATCGTATGCACTTCCTGTCCGCCACCGTCAGCAACCAGCACAGGATGTTCCCCCAGCAGCTTCAGCATGCTGCCGACATCATAAGAGGTGAACGCGGCAGTGAAGCTCCGCAGCAGATTCTCTTTGACGGCTCCGTAACCGGGAGAAGGGGAAGGCGATGTAGCCGCACGCTCCGCCTGCAGTGTGCGCTTCGCCCGGCTGAAGATTTGCCGGCAGTTGCTCTCCGTCTTGCCAACCATCCCGGCAATTTCCTCGTAGTCGTACTGGAATGCCTCACGCAGTACAAATACGGCCCGCTCCGTTGGCGCCAGACGTTCCAGCAGCACCAGAAAAGCATACGATAGGCTATCCTTCCGCTCTGCCTCCGCTTCCGGACCATCATACCCTGTGCTGACCGGCTCCGGCAGCCACTCTCCGATATAGGTCTCTCTCCGGCTGCGCGCAGAATTCAGCATATTCAGGCAACGGTTGGTGACGCCTTTGGCCACATAGGCTTTGATATTCTGAATTCCGCTCCGGTCCCGGCGCTGAAGCTCTGCGAATGTATCCTGAACAGCATCCTCCGCATCCGCAACCACACCTAACATCCGGTAGGCAATGGAGAATGCATAGCCTTTATAGTGCTGATACAGCTCCTCCATACCTAAACTCTCCGCAGACGGACTCTCAACCTTCATGCCTTCATTATCCCGGATCTCCACGCGCTGCCCCTCCTTACCCTTAAGACTATCTATTTCAAACTCAGCTGATACATCCGGGGAACATCCCCGTGGTAATTGCAATCCGGTTCCAGCTATTGATCGTATTGATCGCCATAATCCAGTCAACCATTTCCTCTTCGCTGAAATGCTCCAGTACCTTGAGATACAGCTCCTGCGGAACACCTGCCTGGCTAATCAGGGTTACATGCTCGGCGAATTCCAGCAGCACCCGTTCTTTATCAGTGAATATCGGTGCTTCACGCCAGACACTCAGCAGCAGAATATGATCAGCATAGTTGCCCAGCTTCATCAGATCCTTGGCATGCATATCCAGACAGAACGCACAGCCGTTGATTTGGGAGACACGTATTTTGACCAGCTCATACAGTACCTTATCCTTGCTGCGGCTTCCTGCATGCTGCTCCAGTATCATCATTGCCCGGAAAGCCGGCGCGTTAACCTCACGATAATTCATTCTCAGACTCATGTCCAATCGCCTCCATTCGTGTTCTACATTACTGTAGACAAGATGGGGCTGTGGTTTGTGACAGGATATAGACAAATTTATTAACTCGGATTTCTAAACACCTCTCCGCTGTTTAAGCGGGAAAATTCCATAAAGTGATTTAGTTCGTTTTAAGCGTTCAATCTCTTAGCCCTGCGGGACGAGAACAGCCGCCAGCCGGTCAGCAGCGCCGATAACAGGCAAATGCTGGACGAGGTCATGAAGACCACATGCATCCCTGAGAGGAAAATGTCCGGGCGTCCTTCGATTAGTCCGGTCACCCGGTAGCCTGCCCTGCTGCTCATCACGTTGAATAGTATGGACGTAGCAACAGTGATTCCCACGACCATCCCTACATTGCGGACCAGTGAATTCACACTGCCTGCGGAGCCAAGCTGGGTGCGCGGCACGGTCGACATCACCAGTGAATTATTCGGCGAGCCGAATAAACCGCTGCCGATTCCGAGCATGGCAATCCATACGCCGACCAGCAGTACCGGACTGCCTTCATGCAGCCTGGCCAGCCCGAACTGGGCAATGACCATAACAATCAGCCCGGCAAAGGTCAGCAGCTCTGAACCAATCTTATCGGACAACGCCCCGCTAAGCGGCGCGACAATGACCATGGATATCGGAAAGAGCATCAGCAGGAAGCCGGCACTGAAGGGCGACATATTCAGCATATTCTGTGCATAGAACGGCGCGATAATGTTGAAACAGAAGTTGGAGACAAACACCAGAAAAGCACAGAAAATACTCAGCGAGAACAGCGGATTCTTAAACAGCGACAGCTGAAGCAGCGGCTGCTTGCGGCGCAGCTCCACCATCAGAAATGCTATAAGGGTTATAGCAGCCGCTATCAGGGAGGCTAGAATCCGGTTATCCCTATATCCAAGCTGCTGGCCAAGCAGCAGACCGGCGAATAAAGTAACAATAAAGACAGCAAACAGCAGGCTGCCGGGAAGATCGATTCTGGACTTCACCCGGACTAGATCCTTCGGCAGCACCTTCCACCCGAGCACAATCGCAATCAGTCCAATCGGAACATTTACCCAGAAAATATATTCCCAGCCCATAGTGGAAACTATGATTCCCCCGAGACTTGGTCCGGCTATACTGCCCAGTGACACGAAGGTCCCGATCAGTCCCAATGCCTTGCCGCGTTCGGTGGACGGGAAAATATCCGTAACAATCCCCTGGCTGTTCGCCATAGTCATCGAAGCGCCGATCGCCTGAACCACACGCGCCGCAATCAGCAGCGGCAGACTGTGGCTTAGACCGCAGAGCAGGGAGCCGGCGGTGAATATAATCATGCCTAACTTAAAAATCCTGATCTTCCCGGCAATATCGCCAAGCTTCCCGAAGAATAGGATGACAGTGCAGATGACCATCAAATATCCGGTAGTCACCCATTCTACTTGAGCAACCGGCAGCTGCAGCTCCTTCACCAGCACCGGCAGCGCAATATTCACAATACTTCCGTCCAGCGTAGACATAAATGTAAATAAATTCAGGACGATCAGAATAATCCAGCGTTTCTTCTGAATCACTGCATCCTCCTGGTATGTAGCACTTATACTGCTCATTTGCAAACACCTCTTGCGTCATATTGAACAACTAGTTGCATGCGCAACAAAACAGCCAATCCCAGTGTACTGCAAATTAGTTGCACACGCAACCATATTGTTGTAGTATTTGAGGCAGACGGTATTCAGAGGTATCCAGAACGCCGTCATTATCCCCTGAAGAGGTGTCCGTCAGTGACTTCAAACAAAGAACCGATCGGCAAGCTGATCTCCCATCTGCACCGCCAGAATCAAAAAATTCTGGCCAAAGAGCTGTTGCCCTATGGTATCGGCAGCGGTGGGCAGCATAGCTTCCTTAAGCTGATTCTGAGCCACCCGGGGATCACACAGGATCAGATGACCAGTGAAATAAAATGTGATAAAGCCACCACCGCCCGCTCCGTGAAACATCTGGAGGCCTCGGGATATATCGAACGCCGGACTGATCCCAAGGACCGCCGCTCCTCCCTGCTGTACCCGACGGCCAAAGCGCTCGAATTCGCCCCGGTATTCCAGTCGCTGTTAGATGATTTCAACCGCAAGCTGTCTGCAGATCTAACCGGGGAAGAAATCGACACTCTGATTACTTTGCTCCATAAGGTCACGCGGAATTCAGACCTGCTGAACGGGCAGAATTGACAGCAGCTTCTCCAGCGGCTGTGCAAGTTATCCAGCTCAGGTTATATAGGATGTTATAATCCGTGAAACACAGCAGAGCAGCGGTTCTCCCGTCTTCCAGGGAGCCGCTGCTCTGCTGTTCGCTTATATTATAGTCTGCTTATAATCCCTACAGCAGATATATACCGTCCAGAATATGATCCCAGCTCTCCGCATCCCCCGCACGGTTCGGAATTGCCAGAGACGCAATACCGGGCAGCGGCCAGTCACGGTCGAGCACGGACTCCAGTCCATCGACACCGTTTACAATCAGAATATGGAAATCCCCGCCGGTTAAGGTGCGCAGCACGGTCTGAAGCTCACAGGCTTCCTCATACGTACTGCCCCAGCGGATGAACAGCGCCTTCCGGCTCATCTGCAGGGTGTCCAGCAGGCGCTGGGATCGCATATTGATTTTTTGCTTGAAATCCGGGTAGACGTGGCTCCACTCCAGCCCCTCCAGCACCGGAAAGTCATGCACTGAAATTACATTATAATGAAAGTCCTTCACGAAATAGGATTTGACCGGCTGGACGACTTCATTGTCCACAAACACATCATTGCCATCGATCACACCCATATTCGGGAGCTCCATATCCCCCGAGAAACGCTGGCCCAGCAGCCGGTTCACATCCGTAAGCGATAACGACACCACCCAGTCCAGCGGCGATGAAAATACCCGGAGGCCTCTGTGGCGCAAATGGGCTGCAGGCTCGCATGAGCTTCCCAGACTGACAATGCAATCATATCCTCCCCTGATTTCCTCAAATTTCATCCGCGCTCACCTCTCACCCTTATTTCTATATTAAATGCCGCCGGTGATTGAAATGTTTGGATCATAGATGAGGAATGTTTTGCAGAGTCTGGTGAAACAGGTTAGAATGTAACCCAATATGAAAACCATGTAATTTCAGAAAGGATGTCAAGATCATGTCGATTGCCAATGTTAAAGAACATTTCCGTAAGTTCTCCCGCGAGCAGGATGTACAGGAGTTTGCTGCCTCCAGCGCTACTGTAGAGATGGCAGCCGCTGTGATTGGCGTCATTCCGGCCAGAATTGCCAAAACCCTCTCCTTCCGCGGTGCACAAGAAGATGCCATACTCATCGTTGCGGCTGGAGATGCCAAGATTGACAACAAGAAGTTCCGCGAGACCTTCGGGTTCAAGGCACGGATGCTAAGTCCGGATGAGGTCTTGGAACAGACCGGACACGAGATCGGCGGGGTTTGTCCCTTCGGGCTGGCCCGTCCGCTGGATGTATATCTGGATGAGTCCATGAAGCGGTTCAGCACGCTTTTCCCGGCCTGCGGCAGCACCAATTCCGCCATTGAACTAACCTGTGGTGAACTTGCCGAATACTCCGGAAGCCGGGCATGGGTCGATGTCTGCAAAGGCTGGAAGGAAGAACCTACAACATCTCAGATCGGAGACAACATCTGATTATGAAATACGCTACAACCAAATCTGACGCTGCATCATCCGCTCCTTGCCGTTGCCAACGTCTTTCTCTGAGGGATCGCCGCCTTCGGGATTATGACCGGCATTCAGCTGCGGATCATGAATCTGGCACATAAAGCACCGCTGCTAGCCACCACATCCAGCCATTCGGCGCTGAATCTGGGCAATGCCGCCGGTGCTTATCTCGGCGGGGTGACCCTCAACACACTGGGAATCGCCTCGATTCCGTGGCTGGCCTCGGGACTTGCCCTTCTGGCCCTGTGCGGAGCCATGGGTCAGCTATCGCTCCACCCGCAACGATAAGGCAGAACATAGACTTGCAGCCGAAATCGGTAAAACCGCCTGAGGAAGCCGCCTATTCCTTGATATAGTCTGCCTGAACATTGCCAATAGGCCGGAGTCCTGTGAAGGGCTCCGGCCTTGGCAATGTTCAGGCTGCATCTTTTGCGGATATGCTGATCCCTGTTCACCGCATCCTGTTTACGATTCTTGTTCACCGGCTACTGCTGTTAGCCTGCTTACCCTCGGCATCCCGGAGGTTCACAATTTGCGTGACCTCCCGCGTGATTAGTCCGCCGCCCATGCTCATCCATTTCACGGTGAATTCGTCAAAAGAGCTTAGCGGCGCATCGCCGACGATAATGTTCAGAAACGTCTCACTCTCCAGCTTCTGCAGCGCCGGCCATTTCGCTGCCATATGCAGCGTACTTCCGTAATACACGCTGCGCACTCCCTCAACGGCTGTTGTGGACAATACGGCAACCCCGTATTTGTAGGCATTGGCCACCTTCCAGCCTTCCAGATTCTTCTTCGGCTGTTCTTCCTCCGCCAGCCAGCGTTCATAGATCAGCCGGGTATCGGGGTCGAGCGCATCCGGGTCAATCTTGCCGTGCAGCGCCTGCTGAATATCTGCATAATGCTGCTCGATGGCATCGCTATAGTCAATCAGCAGATCGAACGGGTAATACGCCCGCGGCTGAATACCGGTCTGCGCCGCGAAATCATCCAGCTTGCTGACCTCCTCCACGTGAGGATCGCGTCTTCTTTCCAGCCGGGTGAACACATTCAGCAGCTTCACTACAGCCTCGGGATGTCCGTATCCTTTGCGGACAACCAGATACCGGTCCGTGACCGGGGCTATATGGGCCACGAATTTGCCGGACTCATCCAGCGGTGCGGCGTAGGCCCGCCATTCGGCTTTGGTATCCTGGGCAACCGCTTCCGACAAAGGATAGAAGGGCATCCACCAGGGCCCGAAGAAAATTCCGGCTTTGCCGGCAATAATCGGCTCCTGGGTTTCTTTGTACAGCGCAAACTCAGGATCAATTAATCCCTGTTTGTACCATGCGGCGAGCTGGCCCAGCGCTTGGCGTGTCTCCGGGGTAACCGAGCCATAGACTACGTTACCGCCGCTGTCCTTAATCCAGTTGGTCGGGAAGGAATGAAAGGCGCTGAACACTGCGTCCAGACCGTTCACATACGGCTTGGTCCCGTACACAATATTCCTGTAGGCGCTAATGCCCACGGTATCACGCTTACCGTTGCCGTCCGGGTCCTTGTCGATAAAAGCTCTGGCGATTGCCTCAATATCCCCAAGCGTTCGCGGAGCCGGCAGCTCCAGCCGGTCCAGCCAGTCCTGGCGGACCCACAGCAGGGAGGTCGAATCGGCATGAATGGCTACATTGGGCAGTCCGTACAATCTTCCGCCCCGCTGCGCGTCGGCTAGGGCTTCGCCATGAGTCGAATCGTACATATCCTTGATCAGTTCGGAGCCGTACTGCTCATACGTATCGGTCAGTTCCTCAATCATATCGCTTGATATCAGCTTGCTGAGCTGATCCCGGTCCACCACCATTGCATCCGGCAGATCATTGCTGTCTATGGCCAGCTGCGCCTTTTGTGTAAACGGCTCTTCGCCTTTCGCCTCCCAGGAATGAATGACTCTGATGTTCGTCAGGCTCTCCAGATAGCGGGAGATCGGATTATTATCATTGCTGTCGCCTGTAGTCAGCCGGGAATCCGGCACCTTGAAGCCGATCCGCATCACGACCGGCTCCTCATACCGGCCGTAAGCAGCGGCATCGGCGGCATTAGCGGCTGGCACTGTCCGTTCCGCAGGCCCCCCTGCACCGCTGCTGCGGCAGGCGGACAGACTGAGCAGCAGCAATAGAGGCAAGGAATATCTCATGACCCGGTTCACCGCTCCCCCATCCCTTCTGCACGGTATTCACTGGGCAGCTTGCCTACATGCTCACGGAACAGCCTGCTGAAATAGCGGTCATCCTCAAAGCCGGACCGGCAGGCAATTTCGCAGACCGGCGCATGGGTATCGCGCAGCAGGGATTTGGCCAGTTCCAGCCGCATGCTCCGCAGACTGTCCCCGAAGGTCTCCCCGGCAAAGCGGGCAAAGCACTGGCTGAAATAGCCGCGGCTCATATTAATGGCGGCGGCTACATCGCCCTGATTGATTTTATCCCCGGCATGGCTCTTCATATAGTTCACAGCGCTGATCAGGCAGAACATCACTTCTTTGCTCATGCCCAGCTCAATCATCCGCTGCTGAACCTGAGCGGAGAACTGGCGCAGCCAGCTTTTCCACTGGCACCAGTTCCGGTTGCGGTGTGCCGATAGTGCAAGCTCCGCCGCCTCCTCCGGCTTCATCAGCAGCCCGCTCCAGTTGCGCAGCAGCTCCCTTCCAAACTCAGCAACCGCCTCCTGGCGCGGCTGCCGGGACAGAACGGCTGCGTTGAAGTCTTCCCAGGCTCCCCGCTCAAGCGTCCACCGGAGATTCACTGCACGCACCAGCGGCTCCGGTTCCTCTGCAGCGGCAGCGGGACGATGCCTTCCGGCAACCGTTTTGAGTTCATCATAGCTCAGCTTGGGCAACTCAGATTCACCGGTATAATAGAACAGTGCCTGCGGAACCGTCCGTTCCAGAACCTCCTCCAGCTCCTTCAGCGGCTGATCACGCACCCCTTCTACAAGTACAGCTGCCCAGCCTGCTCCAAGCACGGCCTCCAGCTCACGGCGGATTTCTTCCACGGCCACACGGCAGGGAAGCGGGGTCATCCACAGGTTCTGGAATGAGATCAGCGGATGGTTCTTAACCAGTGACAGTTCAAAGAGCTCCGCTTCCTTCCCTTCAGGCTCCAGGGGCAGATAGAGCAGAGCCTTGTCTGCAGACATAACCTTCAGTTCGCCGGATACCAGGGCGCCCCGGTTGCCGTCCTCCCACCTGATCCGCTCCACCAGCCTGCGGATGGTTTCGTCGGCATTCTCCACCTCCAGCAGCGTTTTAACAATATAATCGACCGCTCCCAGCCGCAGTGCCTCCTGCACATAATCGAATTCATGGTGGCAGGTGAGCACCACACAGCGGACAGCCGGAAACCGCAGCCTGACCTGGCGGATCAGCTCGAACCCGGTCATGCCCGGCATTGTAAGATCCACGAACAGCAGATCCGTCTCCTGCTCGCGGAGCAGCTCCAATGCAGCATTGCCGTCCCCCGCTTCACCGGTAATCACCACCCCGAAGGACGGCCAGTCAATCAGCGAGATGAAGCCTTTGCGCACCAGCCGCTCGTCATCCACGACCACAGCTTTAATCATTGAAGTCCTCCTTGCTCATAATGGGTATGATGATGGATACCGTTGTACCGCCGCTCTCCCCGCTGAGAATCTCCAGACTCATCTGCTCCCCGTAATACATGCGCAGCATCCGCATCACATAAGCGAAGCCGATACCAAGCCCCCGTCTCCGTACGGTCTCCACCGCAAGCAGCTCCTCAATCTTCGCCTGATCCATTCCCGCACCGTTGTCCTGCACAATGAGCTGCACTTCACTCGTACCCTGCGCGGTAATGATTACATCGACCTTGCCGTTGTCACTCAGTCCGTGATAGATGGAATTCTCGACCAGCGGCTGCAGCAGGAACCGGGGAACCGCAGCGGACAACACCTCCGGATCGGCCTCTACATTGAACTCGAATTCATAATCGTAACGGATGCGCTGAAGCTCCATGTAATTACGGATCGCTTCAATCTCCTCCCCGATGGTGACGATGATGCTCTGCTTGCCGAGGTTATAATGCAGCACCTTCACCAGCAGGGTAACCAGCTTGTCAATCTCCTTCTGTCCGTTCAGCCGGGCGAGCCACTGCACCGTATTGAGCGTATTATGCAGGAAATGCGGATTGATCTGGCTGAGCAGCTTCTCAATCTCGAACTGGCTTTTCTGCTTCTCATTGCGGGCCACAGCCAGAATCAGCTCATTCACCTGATCCTTCATCTGCTGGAAGTTGCTCAGGACAGAATCGAATTCCTCCACATTCGTGAATGCAACCGGCGTAGTGACATTCTCCGCCATGCGGATAATTTCGAGATTGACCTTGCGCAGCGGACCATAGACCCTTCTCCAGATCAGCCAGGCCAGAAATCCTGCGAACAGGAGGGTGAGCAGCGCCAGCAGAATCATTTTGTAGATCCAGGTGTAAATCTCACTGTTGAACACCTTTTTTTTGACCACGGCTACAAGCTTCCAGCCCTGCGGACTCTCATAGCGGAACAAATGATAGCCATTCAGCACCTCATGCGCAGATCCGCCGCTCCGGCCGGCCTGTTGTACGATCCTTTCCGGCACTTCACCGTCAATGACATGCGTAAGGCTGCCGCTCTGATTCACCAGCAGATGATTAACCTTCATTCCGTAGGCTTCCTGATTGAAAATTTTGCGCAGCAGACTGTAATTGGTCTCCAGATAGATATACAGCTCATGCTGCCCGCTCACCCGTACGATCCGCCGCTCCGAGAAGACGACATTATCGCCGACAGCATACATCGTGCCATGCGGACCATAATAATCAGCCCCGTTATAGCGCATGAACGAAGGCAGGCTGCTGAGATCGAAGCCCCTTCGCGTACTCATGTTGGTGAACAGCACCGGATCATCACTGTCAGGCATGATATAGGCGGTCAGACCGATATAGGGATTAGTGAAGTTGACCAGGTTGATCTTCTGATTAATCGAATTCATCATTTGCGACTTGCGGTAGATCTGCTTCTCCTGCAGAAAAGAAGACATCTCCTCCACAATCTGTCCGTCCAGCGCAAACTGCTTGGAGGCGAAATCCAGATTGTCGATGGCATTCTCCAGGCTCAGCGCTTCCTGGCGCAGACTGGCACTGATGCCGCTGCCGATTTTGCCGGACAGAATGGAATAGATGGAAGTGTAGGATATGAAGCCGACAATCAGCAGCGGCAGCAGCGTACCGATCAGCAAATAAATCACCAAAGTAGTCCGCAGGGACTTCCCCTTCGGCGGATGGCCTGCTTGCTTCTTTCCAGGCATGGGGCCGGACCTCATCTCTTAATGAAAGCGTTTCAATATATAGAATCAGAATACCAGATTTTTCTTGTTCTGAAAATAAGAAGGCAGAACAGCGCGGTCGCTGCCCTGCCTATTCCCTATCCGCTTCCGCTTACTTCACACTTTTGCGGGCTTCGAACAGCTCCTCCGCTTTCTTAACGGAGAAGTCCATCACGTCCTGATAGCCGAGACCGTTAACTTTGTCATGCATTTCTTTGTTCAGCTTATCGAATTCCGCCTGGTTTTTGGCGAAGACCATCTTCCAGGAGATCTGCTGGATCACGGTACCGATCTGCTTGTTCTTCTGCTCCAGCGTTTTGTCCATCGTCAGCGGCTCTTTGCCGGTGAAGCCCTGTGGAGCTACGGCGAGCAGATTATTTTTCTCGAAATATTCCTTGGCCGTAAGCACGCCCATCTTCGCTCTCCAGTCACTGTCGAGCTTCGACGGATTGCGTTCCAGTGTGGTCTGCCACAGATTGTGGTCATACGGCTCATTCGTAGCCGGATTCACCATCGCCGGAACCACGAAGGAGAAGTTCATCTGATTCGAGCCGTAATAGTAGTCACCGCCGCCGTATTCTTCGGGAACCTGCGTGTTCTGCTGATCGGCATAAGCCTTCCAGCCGAAGTCGGTCACGACCGGCTTGCCGCTGCTGTCAATATCCCAGGCCAGTCCCTGCGGTCCATTGGAGACTGCCGTTCCGCTGCCTGCCGATATCATCGCGCCTTCCGGTGTGTACATCCAGTTGATGAACTCCATGATACGTGCCGGCTCTTTGGCCTTGGCGCCGATGGCGATAATTCCGTTGCCGCCGTATACGTTGAAGCCTGTGGAGTACATCAGCTCATCCTTGAACGGTACAAGCGCGAACCCTTTGCCTTCTGCGGTTCTCTCCGGTGTATTGTAGTTGGCTGCGCCCAGCCACGGGAACCAGGAGAAGAGCAGGCGGCCATCCTTATATTTCGCCACCACATCATCGAATTTCTGGGTAAGCGAGTCCGGGTCAAGCAGGCCCATCTGATTCGCTTCGAAGTAGAGCTTGAGCGATTTCATATACCAGCTGTCCTCGGAGAGGAAGTCATAGTACTTCTCTTCATCCGCTTTGACATACAGCGCGGTATCCGCGATTTCATCATAGCCCATCATGTTGGCGAACTGCTTCGCCAGCGTCATTTTATAGTTGCCGTCCCAGTCGGACCACAGTGAGAACGCATAGGTTTTCTTTCCCTGCTCATTCTTCGGCTCCAGCTCCTGCATCTGCTTCAGCACCGGGAGATAATCCTCGATCTTGCTGATTTCAGGTGCACCTAGCTGCTGATACAGGTCCCAGCGCAGGTCGGGTCCCCAGGTCATATCCTTGCCCTCGGAAGGTCCCGACGGGTTGGTTGCCACGTTATTGCCGATACCGAAGACGGAGCTTCCGCCGCCAAAGGCCACTTTAGCCTTCTCGACCGCTTTGGGGAACTGCTTCACAATATCCGCGCCGTATTTGTCCAGCAGGCCGTCCTGCGTCCAGTCCAGCAGCAGCTTGCCTTTGATCGCGTTCGGATAATGGTTCTTATCATCCCCGAAGATGATGACATCGCCGAGATCGCCGGAGGCCATCATGGCTGAGATTTTGGTATCCCCGCCGGTCAGGTTGGAGGCGACAATATCCAGCTCAATGTTGAATTTGTCCTTGATGACTTTGGCGAACCAGCCGATTTGCGGGCCGGCGTAATTAGCCGTTGTCGAGAATACGGTCAGCTTGAGCGGCTTGGAATGGTCCAGCGCCCCGTCTGCCGGAGCCGCTGTGGCCTCTGTGCCGGCGGCTGGCGTGGCTTCGGCCGCCGGCTTATCCGTGCTGGCCGCCGTGCCCGAATTGCCTGAATTTCCGTTGCCTCCGCCGCAGGCTGCCAGAACCAGCACCATTATCGTGCTTAGCAGAAGTAGCGATACTTGTCTAAATCTGAATCTCATTGCTTCATACCCCCTGATATATTAGTTCGGTCAGCCTTTGACGGCCCCGATCATGATGCCTTTGACGAAGAACCGCTGAAAGAACGGATACACAATCAGAATCGGCATGACTACGATCATCGTTACCGTCATCCGCACCGACGTCGGAGTCTGCATATTCTGTATGCTGGCCGCCATATCCGGTGAATTGCGGATCAGCGCGGCGAGCGAGCTGGATTCGTTCAAATACCGCCAGAGCAGGAACTGCAGCGTGTAATATTTCGTGTCGGTCATCAGGAACGCCGTATCAATGAAGGAGTTCCACTGGTTAACCGCCGAGAAAATCGTAATCGTCGCCAGAATCGGCGTGGTCAGCGGCACAATGATGCTCCAGAATACCCGCAGGTATCCAGCACCGTCCATCGCTGCCGATTCCTCCAGGGAAGGCGGAATTGCCTCCACGAAGGTTTTGACCAGAATAATGTTGAACGGGGTAATAATCGTCGGCAGAATATAGGCCAGATAATTGTTGGTCAGATGCAGATTGTGCATCGTGATGTACCAGGGGATCAGCCCCGCGCTGAAATACATCGTGACCACAATGCTGCGGTACCAGATCTGCCGGCCCCACATTTCTTTCTTGGTAAACAGATAGCCGAGAAAAGCCGATGCCCCAACCGTCAGGAACGTGCCGACTACTGTTCTGTAGACCGAGACCAGTGCCGCGTGGCTTAGCCCGCTGATCTTCAGCACCTTGAAGTAGTTGTCGAAATGAATCTGCCGCGGATAGAACTTGATATACCCTCCGGCGCTCAGATCATTGGAGCTGATCGTGTTAATGAACAGATAATAGAACGGATAAATACAGCTCAGGGTGAATAATCCGAAGAGCAGATAGATGATTCCCTGAAAGAGGGCATTGCCCGGTTTAAGCTTGTTCCGCATGTGGAATCACCGCCCTTAAATAATGGATTCGTCACGCACAATCTTCGAGAGTGTATTGGCCGCGAACAGCAGGATAACACTGACCACCGACTTCAGCATGCTGACCGCCGTTGCGAACGGGAAGTTGTTGGCAAAAGCGATATTGTACACGTAGAGGTCAAGCACCTCGATCGTGTCCTTATTCATCGCATTCTGGAAGGCGAAATACTGCTCCATGCCGTTATTCACAAAGTTGCCGATGGAGAGCAGCAGCAGGACGAAGAAGGTAGGAATGATGCCGGGAACCGTGATATGCCAGATCTTGCGGAACCGGCTCGCTCCATCCACTTCCGCCGCTTCATATAGCTCCTGGTCAATTCCGGCAATGGCCGCAAGGTACAGGATCGCTCCCCAGCCCAGCGACTTCCACCAGTACCAGGCGATCATCGTAATCCAGACATGAGAGCTGGAGGCCAGGAAGTTGAAGCCTTCATCTGCGAAGCCGAACTGGACCAGCAGGTGATTCACCACGCCGCTGTCTACGGAGAACAGTGAGAAGGCCAGCGCATAGACAAGAATCCAGCTGATGAAATTCGGAATCGTGGTCAGCGTCTGCACCAGCTTGCGGTACCAGCCTGACCGGACCTCGGTCAGCAGAATGGCAAAGATCACGGGAAACACTGAGGTCACCAGCCCGAGTGAGCTCATCGCGACCGTATTCTTCAGCACCCGCAGCACCTCAGCCGTCTGAGTCGGATTAGCGACAATGGTCCTGAACCACTTCAGGCCGACAAAGGGCGTGTCCGACAGGGGAATGCCGGGAATGAAATCATAGAAGGCGTAAATCCATCCGCTTATCGGCAAATAGTAGAAAATAAAAGTTACCGCCAGAAACGGAAGCGCCATGAAAAAGAGCTTGTATTTGTTCTGCAGCTTCCTGCGGGGCGGCGGGGCCGGCTCCACACCATGCAGCAGTTCACCAGAGGGTACTCCCATATCGAAATCTCCTATATCCAGATTTTGTTTGCGCTTTCAGTCTAGCAGAAAGCAACCTGCTATCAGGAGAGAGGAACGGCGCCCGACGCGTGACAGCGGTAGGAGGCTATAGGACCATTTTCACAGCGCAGCGGACCATTTTCACAAACCAGCAGCCAAAAAAGATGTTGTCCATCAGCAGCACTCCTGCCGATAGACAACACCTGACCTTACCTGAATTGAATAGAGATATTCATGGTATCCATATCCAACTAGCACAATATCAGAACTGGAGATGTGAGTTGAAGTTGATCCAATATCGCAGCATGTAATAGTTGTAAAATGTGCAATTAAAAACAGCGAAAAAGCTTGCTGGCATCCTTTAACTGTATTCTGTACAACTAAATCTCCCGAATGGGTGCTAATCGTTCAACATATGGCAGTTTAATTGCACGAAATACAACTAAACTCTTAAGCCCCCTAATCGAATTGGAGTCCTAAAGATGCATAAGGTACACTAATAGAGAAGGGGATGAGGACATGAAAAGTAACAAGTTGTACGATGAACAACGGATTAAAGTTGCCCAGGAAGCGATTAATGGGACGAAGCTCTCTTTCCTCGCCCGTAAATATTCAGTTTCTCCCAGCACGATTACGAACTGGGTGAAGTTCTACAAAGAACGATTTGGTGAGCAAGCGACACCTTCAGTTAACGAACGTATTGAAGATGCCAAACGTGTCCAAGAGTTAGAGACCAAAATGGACACTGCGATTAAACTGCTGGGCGAAAAGGATTTGGAGATCGAACTCCTGCGTGAACTGCTAAAAAAGACCAACCCCGCTTACAAGACAGACTTGAAATAGCCGATGAAAGCATTAAGCGGGGCTATGCGGTATCGGTGGTACTTCGGCTGGTGGGTGTGCTGGAATCGACCTACTATGCCCGCAAACAGCGTCAAAAGGAGAACACCAAATCTACGGTAAGCTTAGGGACAGCCGGAAGACCGATCCCAGCGTATTCGTTGACGAAAGACGGCCAGAAGGTCAGCGACGAGCAGATCGAAGAATGGCTTAGCGAACTCGTTGCAGGCGAGGAACACGGCTACGGTTACCGTAACTTAGCGCATGCCCTCTACATCCAGCATGACTTAATTCTGAACCACAAGAAGGCCTACCGGCTTTGTAAAAAGCTAGGGCTGCTCCAAAAGAAACCTGACAAGAAAGTGAGATATCCAAGACGGCTTGCCCAAAACCGCGTGGTTACCGGAGCCAACCAACTTTGGCAAATAGATATTAAGTACGGATACATTCATGGCTACGACCGCTTCTTTTTTATCTTTGACATGATTGATGTGTTTGACCGCTGTATTGTCGGCTACCACTTGGGTGCAAGTTGCAGTGCAAAGGAGATCTGCACGACCATTAAGCAGGCGTTGAAGGCCCGTATACAGCCTGGAGGGGCTAGGCCTATTCTTCGCTCAGACAATGGTCCTCAATTTCTCAGTCATGCTTTTGCAGAGATGTGTATGGACCCGGATGAACCTTTGATTCATGAACGGATTCCGCCTAAAACGCCGAATATGAATGCATATATTGAGTCCTTCCACAGCATTTTAGAACGAGATCTCTACAGCAAAATGTACTTTGAAACCTTTGAAGAAGCCTACGAGACTGTCACGGAGTACATTGAATTTTACAACGAACGCCGCTTTCACGGCAGTTTAAACCGATTGAGTCCTAACCAATACCATGCGGCATGGAGAGCAGGCCAAGTGGCAGAGGTAAACATCTCACTTTAAGAAACTGCAAGAACCAGAGATTTCAAGAGAATGACTCCATAATTAAGGGGCCGAACCGTAAACGGATAACCGGTTGTAAATCAGATGTTTTAGTTGTACAAAGTGCAGTTAAGTCTACCGGAGGAACTACCGTAATCAGGGTCACTGCAACCCCTCAGCAAGCGATTTACCTAAGTGTTCTCACAAGTTTAAACCTGATGTTATACTATCCGGCGAACCTGATCACCGGTCTGCGGCAGCTTACCGAGCCATCCTGAAGCGAATAGTCCATCGCATCGACCGTGAAGGTCAGTGTATCTATGTAATACATTGGTCAGGTAATGCTGCCCCTACTCTTTGATCAAAGTAATGGATGTCTTCCGTACCCGCAGCGGGGTCATATACCCGCAATTCCCTGCTGTCAATATCCACCCAATACAGCTTGTCTTCTACCAGATCCCAATGCGGTCCTTCACCAAGCACAGACTTGGCATCGGTAACTAATTCAATTTGTCCGGTCAACGGAAACCCTCCCAGCCCTTGCCTCCGCAGCGCTATTTGTACTACCGGCTGCCTGCCAACATGACATACACCTGTCCAGTTCAGCATGGTATTCTTCATATAGCAGAATAATAATGATGAGGTGATCCGGTTGAAAGTTGAATGGAGAAAACAAGACAAGTCTCTTTACCTGCCCGCTGCCGAACCCGCGCTGATTCAAGTGCCCGCCTTTAATTATTTCATACTGCGGGGTGAAGGCAATCCGAATGCTGCGCCTTTCGCTGAAGCCGTCGGCGTATTGTACTCCCTCTCTTATGCCATTAAGATGCTGCCCAAAAAAGGGCCCGAACCGGATGGGTATTACGACTATACGGTCTTCCCGCTGGAAGGCGTGTGGGATCTCAGCGAAGCCGGCCGTAAGAAAGCGGTCCTTGATAAAGACGAATTGGTGTACACCCTGATGATCCGGCAGCCGGACTTTGTAACCCCGGAGCTTGCCGCTGAAGTTCTGGAGAAGGTCAAGCACAGCAAGCCGCATCCGCTGCTGCACAAAGCCGCCTTCGATAGCTTCGAAGACGGCCTCAGTGTACAAATGCTTCATACCGGACCTTATGATGATGAGCCGCACAGCTTCGCAAGGATGGAGCAATATTGTGCAGACCGGGAGCTGCAGCGGATTTCTCATCTTCACCGGGAAATCTATATTTCGGATGCCCGCCGGGTCCAGCCGGAGAAGCTGAGAACGGTACTGAGGTTCAAGGTATCACGCCAGAATTAACGCAGTAATTTCACCGGATTCCGTACCGTTGCGCTCTTATGAATCTCTAGGGTATCACGGTATTCCACAGTATCGATCTCGCAGCCTGTGCCGATAATAACCCTTCCGCCCCGCACAGTCTGCGCCTGCGTACTCTGCAGCTCAATCTGATCCCCTTCAATCAGCCGGGCCTGAAAGCTCATTTTCTTGCCTTGTCCGGGCCTCAGCAAGGCCCCGGTCCGGCTGCGTTTGATAGAAATGCTGCTGCCGCCGACCGCATCCGCTCTGCAAGGGCCAAACAATCCCAGCTCGAGCTTCCCTGCATTAAGCAGTCCGCTTACCTCAATGATTCCGGTGAGCAGCAGCTCCTCTGCCTCGCAATCTCCGGTAACCATAATCCCGCCGGTTAGTTTGATATCTTCTATCCGCAGGCCTGCGCCTGCCGTAAGCTGACCTTGTCCGCGCAGACTGGCTCCGTTGATCAACCCCTTAACCTCACACTCTCCGGTAATCTTCATATGCTGCAGCCGCAGATTGCCGTCCACTTTGATCTCTCCGGTCTGGCTGAACTTCAGGCAATCCACATCCCCGGTGAATTTACATTCTCCGGTCACTTTGACATCCTTGAAATACCCGCCAACAGAACTGGATGTCCCCAATATCTTCAGATCATTGCGCGTTACGGAATCATGCACCATTCTTCTCCTCCTTCTCCACACGGGCTCCGGGATGTACTGTCAGTCCCGTTCTATATTCGACCCGCCCGATGCTGCAGCCTTCCCCGATAATGACGGTGCCGCCCCGGACCACATCTGCTGCCGTATATTCCAGATCAATATAATCCCCTTCAATGAGCTTGGCCCGCAGCTCCAGTTTGAACTTGGGAATGATTCCTCCGAACAGCCTGCCCCAGGCTGCGGAGCCGGTTTTGCGGATAATCAGGCTCTCCACCCCAATTTCGCCGGCCTCTGCCAAACCATGAAGCCCGAATTCTATCCGCCCTGCACTGAGCAGCCCGCCTATAGTAAATACCCCTTCACCCATCAGCTCCTCAACCTCACAATTGCCTTTCAGCTTCAGCATGCCGTCCAGCTCACAGCGCTCGCCCCGCAGACTGCCGTCTCCGGTCAGCACACCGTTCAGCTTCATTACACCAGCCTGGAGGTTGCCCTTCAGTCTAAAATTACCGTTAATCTCCATCTCTTCCGCGGCAAGATCACCATTCATCTTCATTACGCCGTCACATTTATAGGTATGCGCACTCAGCGCTCCGTTAATCTTGCTTACGCCATTAATATTCACCTTGTTATACTTGCCTCCGGCGGCGGTATTGACCCCATCCATCTGCAAATCCGGCAGCTCCTTCTTCTCCATTGCCAGTCCTCCCATTAGCTTAATCTTATTTTCAATTGTTCTGTCAGATCGGTAAGACTAAGCCTGCTGACTACCCGGACGCCTTCATCGAAGGCCAGCTCTGCCCCGGACAGCGCCATCAGATAGAAACTGACCCCCATCTTCCGTACAAAAAACAGCTCCCAGTTCTTTCCCGCAAATCCCGGGGTATGCACTCCAAGTGTCAGATAGAGCCGGTCTGCTTCCTCCAGATTCAGCTCACCCTTGCTCAGCAGCAGATCTACAGTGAATAGATTCAGAATCTGCTCAAAGGTTAGCTGCATCCCTTCACTGTTCGGCCTGCCGAACCGCTCCAGGCTACTGTTCGAAACAATGTTACGTTCCCTTAGCTGCGCTACTGTTAATATGACCTGATGCTGAGACAAAGGCTCTGACAGCTTTCCGGCTAGTTCATCGAGAGAAAGATCATCTTTCTTCTGCAAAATATGCTGCACCCGTCCCAGTATTCGTTCCCGCGGGAAAAAAGTCTCTTGTCCGGTAAACGTGGACTTGCGGATGAACCATTCCTCAGGAATCAATTGTTTCCTCTTCCAGCGGTATAACTGGCCGTATGAGATGCCGGTTTCATCCAGCAGCTCCTTCTTGGAGATTAAATCCTCTTCCATACGATCACTCCTTGCGGCCATCGTAACATAACACTGTTACGTTGTAAATAAACAAGCATCGCTTTCGCTTTATATACTTTCTTGAATTCATACTGAGGTTCACAGTGGAATTCAGCAGACAAGGACTGACACCTCACTCCTCCAGTTCCATAATTCTCCACCGCTTTTCCCTGTCAATACAAGTTGCCGGTTAGCCGCTATGGGACTGGCGGAATACGTCAATTTCAATTTCTTACACTTAATTCGTTACCGGCTGACTTGGGACTTCTTAGAGTCAGGAAGCACTGTAGACGTAAATGTTGTACGTTTTGCAACTTTGATTCCTGGAAAGCCGGGTGATCGGGAGGATTGTTGTATGGAATACAACAATCCTCCCGATCAGTCGCTTGAATCAGGTGAAATCCTGTATTTTATACAACAATGTTGGATTTGGGCCGGCATATGGAGGGAAAAGTTGTATTATGTGCAGGATTTCAGGAAAAGTCAGCTAGAAACATCCGGCTAGGAGAAGCTGCCAGCTCCCTGCCCCGGAAAGCGGATAAACGGGGAAATTCCCGCGACAAAAGCAGCCGCCCGGAAGTGCAACTATCTACAGACATTAAGGATTGGTATTATGTTAAAACCCTTAAGTTTAGCCCATATAGTGAAGACGCACTTAAGATTTGAGCTTGAAGCTTAGTCGTCACTGCGGTGAACATTTGAACATCCGACCTCTGCCCGCCCCCGGATTTCTTGATGATTACCGCTGTTCGCGGTGGAAATCCGGTGACAAAGGCATCAAAAAAACCAGGCAACCCATTGGCTGCCTGGCTCCTCCTGCTTATTTCATGACAATAGCTCTATTCCGCACCGCCGCTAATGCTGCTTACTGCACATAAGTGTAATGCGGCGAATCATACTGCGGGCCGGATTTCTCGTAGGTGAACCAATATTCAATGCTGCTGCCTGTGCTGAGGCCGCTTACGGTCTGGCGCCAGGTTCCCGAGGCAAGCGTCATGCGGTAATTCAGCTGTGCGCCGCCGTTCACCTTATAGTGGACATCCACATACAGCGCGGACGTTACCGGTGTGATGAAGATGCTGGCCTCAGCAGCCGACACCTTCGTTACGCCTGCCGTATAATCCGCTGTCACGTGATTCCCGCTGCCGCCGGAAGCATTCGTGGTTACAGTCACGGCATTACTAGCAGCGGAGAGGTTGCCTGCGGCATCGGCCGCTTTTACCGTGAAGGTGTATGCCGTTGAAGCCGTCAGTCCGCTGACGGTTGCTGTAGTTCCGGTAACAGAAGCCGCCTGGGTGCCGCCGCGGTACACGTAATATCCGGTGACTCCGGTGTTATCGGTGGATGGCGACCAGCTTAGGCTGACCGTAGTGTCCGTTTTACCTGTTGAGGCCAGATTCCCTGGTACCGTAGGTGCTGTAGTATCTCCAGGAGTGCTGCCCCCGGTCAGATACTGGCCGGTGAACGGGTTGAAACGGTGCAGCGAGAGGATCAGCCACCCGGTGCTTGATACACAGTTCTGCTGGGCCATCACCCAGTAGCTGTTGCTTGTACCCTTGAGGGAATAAGGGATTCCGCCGAGCGACGGGCCGCTGGTTCCCTGTTTTTTGATAATCTCCGTGTTGATGGCATTCGCCTTCGTTGTATTTCCCTGCATGTAGTAGGCAAGCGACATAAAAGCCGTTCCCTCCAGCCACACATCCGCCCCCGTATTGCCAATCTGATTGCCGTTGTCGTCATACGCCGGGAGCACTTCATCCGTCCAGTCAAAATCATACCCGGAAAGTGTATTTCCGGCATCGTTATAGGTCAGGGTCTGCTTATAGCGCGGATTAGCCAGTGTTCCCGGTGTACCGGCCGCGTTCTCCACATAGGTCAGGCTTGCCCCGTAGTTGCGCGTTCCGTTCAGCCCGAGGGCGAGCACTCCCCAGGGATTTACATCCAGCGGGATTTTGGGATCGATCAGATTCGTATCATTCTTCCAGCCGCCCTTGAAGCGCTTAGCCGCATCATCCCAGACCACATTGTCCAGGAAGCTCTTCACACCCGTTGCCGCTGCTGTATAGGATGTCGTTTTGCTGGAATCAACAGAAGCATAGTACTGCAGCACGCGGTACAGATCGATATTATGCTCCGTCGAGCTCCAGGGCTCATCCGAATTGCTCCATGCGCTCCAGCCACCGGCGATCCCGCCGTTTGCTTTGGAGTATGTCAGGCACCAGTCCAGCGCCTTGAGCGCCATCGGACGATAGCGGGTATCATTATACTGCTTCTCATAAGCCATAGCCGCCATGGCCATCCAGGATACAGGTCCGACATGCTTGCGGATTTCTTCGCCATAGCCATTGTTATACCAGTAGGAGTTCAGCCAATAGCCGGACGGGTCCTGGATGTCACGCATTTTGTTCAGCACCTTCTCGGCCCGGGTCCGTTCCCCTTTGACGATGAAAGCGATGGCTGCGACGGCCTGATCATACGTATAGACAATTTGCTTGGGATTGTTCGGACCCCAGAAATCCTCGAAGCTGTCAACCAATCCGTCAAAAGCATAGCCGGCCGTTGCATCCTGCTGCACCTGCAGCCAGGTCAGCGCCCGGTTTGAAGCATCACTTACCGCATCCGCGCGGGCAATACCGGCAGCGGGCAGTGAAGCGCCCAGAATCAGCACGGCGGTCATCAGGAAGAGAATCAGCTTTCTTTTCATCCATATTCCTCCTTGGTCGATCTATTACTAAAGCGTTTTCAAAGGGCGAATAAGCGGGTGATGCTATGCCATACCATGGTATTTATCCTCATTCTCAGCTTTGATAGCGCTTTCGTCAATCTAAAACTGGGACATTTTTACTAAATGAGGCGAAACACCCGTTCGCCCCTTTTTTCGACAAAGCGAAAGTCCTGAATAGGTTTCTGCGAAATTCGTTAATATGCATTTTTTGACAGCAAGGCATGCAAAAAAAGCTCCGGAATGTTGATTAACGCTCCGGAGCCTTACTCTTATTTCAGCTGAGCTCTATGAGCGCAGGACACCCTTCTCCCGGGCTTCACGCAGCCACTTGGGATACTCATTAAACAGGCGGTCATACAAATCCTCATCACTGACCTCATCCAGATCGTCCAGCGCAAAGAAATCGGCATTATCGACATAACGGCCCTGCAGATCATCGAGCTCACGCAGCACACCATAGTCCGCATTGCCGAGCCCGACAAACTGCCAGAAGATGTTATGCTTCGAGCTTTGGATCAGCAGCTTCGAGATCTTCGGTGTCTCATAAATTCCGCCGTCACTGAAGAACACAATGTAAGCAGGCAGAGCGCCCGGCTCTTCCTTCGTATACTTCTTGATAATATCAGCCATAACCACCGGCTCATTATTGCCGATGCCCAGCCCGCCGAACATCTTCGGCCCCGGGTATGTTCTCTTCACATAATCCTCGTACCCGTGCTCATCTACACTCGGCATCCGCTTGCTCTTAGTCGCGAAGAACCATACATCCAGCCTGCCGTCGTCATCCATGCTGGCTGCCACGGCCAGAATCCGCTCAAATGCCCGCTGAACAACGCCCCTCGAATACAGCCCGGACATGGAACCTGATGCATCGAACACAACGGCCACCCTGGCCTTCTCCTGCTCCAGATTCTTCTTGCGCAGCGAGATTCCGACCTTCTGCTTCAGCAGGTCAATCTTCGTTAAGTTCAGCGGGGGCCGGGAAGCCGTCTCCTCCGCCACACTTCCCTCGGTTCCGCTATATGTAGCAGCAGCTTCCGTGTGACCCTGCATCACTTCAGCCTCCGTCTTGCTGCTGTTCTCCGGCTCTTCGTCCTCCACCTCGACTCCGTGCGCTTCAGCCAGCGGCTTCAGACCGCCGTGAAATCCCCGGCCGACGGCTCTAAGCTTGAAGCCTTCGCCGTGACGGTATAACTCTGCCAGCACCAGCGAGGTCTCGGCATTACTCTGATTTATTTCATATACCAGCTCCGTGTTGGCCGCAGCCGCACTGATTCTGCAGCCCCTGACATCAGCAAAAGTCCCCGGCCCGTCCAGCGTGGCTGCGAAAACGCATTTGGCAACCGCAGATTGCCGCAGCGCATGCAGATCGATGGCAAACTCGCCGCTGTACTTGTCGATGGCGTTGAACTCTACGATCCGTTTGGGATCGGCGGGCTGGTTGTAGAAAATGAAATAATCATCGGACGTAACCTTGCCGTTCTCCCCGACCATGAAACAGCTGATATCCAGCTCCGCCGGCGAACTGCTGCAGGAAATCTTCACCGTCGCCTGCGGCGAGGCTTCATCCAGCTTGGCATTAGAGCCGGTGACCAGCTTAACGATATTCAGATTCATGAATGCACTCTCCCTTACTTTCACAATGTATAATAGATGATTGCAGGATTCCGCTATTTAGCAAAAAGGAGCAGACAACTCCCTGATGAGGATATGTCTGCTCCCGGTTGATCAACCTTATGATCCGCATATCAGCCGGTCTAAACGGGCTGTGGTGCGGCTTGTCCAATGAACTGGACTATAAAATACATAATAAGTTACTCTTCTGTCTTGCCTTCGTCAGCTGCTTCTGCCGCTGCTGGTTCAGCAGCATCTGTATCAGCAGGCTCTTCAAGAACAAGCGGAGGTGAGATCCGCACGATCAGCGTATCTTCAGGGGTAAGGATCTCCCAGCCATCATGCTTCGGCAGATCGGAGACCAGCAATTGATCACCGATGTCGAGTCCGTTGATATCCACCTCGAAGGAAGCGGTCAGCTTGTCCGGCAAGGTACGGATATCCAGCTCATAGAGCTCTACCTGCTGGACGCCGCCGCTCTTGACACCGACAGGATCGCCGGTGAAGTGGAATGCAACCTTGGTGTCGAGTTCTGCCTTCATATCAATCTGCTGCAAATCTACATGGAGCAAAGAACGTGACAGCGGCTGGCGCTGTACTTCCTGAATGACCGCATTTTTGGAGCCTGAACCGGGGAATTCCACTTTCAGGATCGCCCGCGGGTTTTTGCCGAGAATCTCATTGAGTGTTTTGGCTTCTGCTGTAAAGGACTGGGTATCTGAACCTGCACCGTAGACGACGACCGGTACAAGGCCTTTGCTGCGCTGGGAAGAGGTAGAGCCGGATCTTTCTGTCAAGCGTACTGTGGTATTCATGATATTCCTCCTAAAGGTTTTTTAGCGGTGCATACTTTCAGGGGCTGCTCCTAATGCTGAACAAAGCTGGCCCTGCAAGCATCCGCCAAGTGGTGTCAGCATAGCTGCAAGTGATGGTTCTTCGTACAAAACTGGCTTATTGCTCAGGTAATAAAAAACAAGACCAATTAGATGTCTTAAGTCTAATCAGTCTCTTATTAACCATATTTGCCTGCTGTGGAATCAGTATAGCACTGGGAAGTAGGCAAGTCAAAATAGGTTGATATTCAATTTAAATCCATATTTAATATTTATTATACTAAATGACAGGCTACAAAATGTCCTGCGCCAGCGTCCCGGAACAGCGGAATCTCCGCCTTGCAGACCTCTACGGCAAAAGGGCAGCGCGTATGAAATTTGCAGCCTGAAGGCGGATTCGCCGGGCTTGGAATATCGCCTTTCAGCACGATCCGCTCCCGCTTCAGCCGGGGGACCGGCACGGGTACGGCAGACAGCAGCGCCTTCGTATAGGGATGCAGCGGATGCTGGAACAGCTCGTCCCTGGAGGCGGTCTCCACCATCGATCCCAGATACATCACGCCGATCCTGGAGCATAGATGCTCCACTACGCTAAGATCATGGGAAATGAACAGATAGGCAAGGCCTTTGCTCTGCTGCAGCTTGCTGAACAGATTGATAATCTGCGCCTGAATAGACACATCGAGCGCCGACACCGGCTCATCCGCAATAATCAGCTCCGGGTTCAGGATCAGCGCCCGGGCAATGCCGATCCGCTGGCGCTGTCCGCCGGAGAATTCATGCGGGAAGCGGTCGATATGATAAGAAGATAAGCCGCAGGCCTCCATGGCCTCCAGCACCAGATCCCGCACCTCCCCCCTCGTGCATAATCCATGGTCCAGCAGCGCTTCGCCTATCGCATCGCCAACCCTCACTCTCGGATTAAGCGCACTGTAAGGGTCCTGGAAGATCAGCTGCATCTGCGGCCGGATCAGGCGCATGTCCGCAGCGGACAGGCTGTGGATGTCCACTCCCTTGAACTTTACCTCACCGTCCGTTTTATCCGTCAGCCGCAGCACTGTCCGTCCCACCGTGCTTTTGCCGCTGCCGGATTCGCCGACAAGGCCGAAGGTCTCGCCCGGCTGAAGCGTAATGCTGATGTCGTCCACAGCCTTCACATGCCCCACTGTGCGGCCCAGCAGCCCTTGTTTTACCGGGAAGTACTTCTTCAGAGATTTAACTTCCAGCAGCGCTTCAGACATACACTTCCGCCTCCTCATACAGCCAGCAGGCTACCTTCTGCCCGCTTCCGGTTTCCTGCAGCTGCGGCTGGCGGGTGCGGCAGACGTCCATGCAATGTCCGCACCGGTCATGGAAGTAGCATGAAGGCTCAAGCGCAAGCGGACTGGGCACCTGGCCGGGAATGGAATAGAGCTCCTCCAGGCGCTGGCCCATGACGGGCTTGGACTTCAGCAGCCCCCGCGTATACGGATGCTTGGGATTCCGGAACAGCTCTACCACACCGCCCTCCTCAACGATCTGGCCGGAGTACATGACAATGACATAATCGGCCATCTCGGCCACTACGCCAAGATCATGGGTAATCAGCAGGATTGACATGCCCGAGTGCTCCTTGAACCCGCGCAGCAGATCAAGGATTTGCGCCTGAATCGTCACATCCAGCGCGGTCGTCGGCTCGTCCGCAATCAGCAGCTTGGGCCCGCAGGAGATTGCGATTGCAATCATAATCCGCTGCAGCATGCCTCCGCTCAGCTCGTGGGGATAGCTGCCCATAATCTGTTCCGGACGGGATATCCCCACCTGGGTGATCAGTTCAATGGCCCGGGCCCGGGCTTGCTTCTTGTTCATTCTGAGATGAACCAGGAGCGGCTCCATAATCTGCTCGCCAATTCTCATGACCGGATTCAGTGACGACATCGGCTCCTGAAAGATCATGGCGATCTCGTTGCCGCGGATGCTGCGCAGTGTATTTTTGTCGAGCCTTAGTAAATCTTCTCCCCGGAAATCAATGCTTCCCCCGGCAACCTTACCGCCCGGCTCCTCCACCAGCCCCATAATCGACATGGCGGTGACACTTTTGCCGCAGCCGGATTCACCGACAATGCAGACCGTCTCGCCTTCGCGGATACTGAAGCTTACCTCATCAACCGCGCTCACCTTTCCGTCCTCTGTGAAGAACACGGTGCTTAGACGGTCTATATTCATTAAAGGCTCCATCATTATGGCCACCTACCTCTTCTGTTTAGGATCAAGCACGTCTCTGAGGCCGTCACCAAAGATATTAATTGCGATAACCGTTGCAAAAATCGACAATCCCGGCGGAATCCACAGCCATGGGCGGTCCTGGAAATCGAGGATATTATTCGCCGCATCAATCATGTTGCCCCAGGTCGGCGTAGGCGGCATAACCCCCAGACCGAAGAAGCTAAGCACCGATTCACTGAGAATCGCACCGCCGATATTCAGCGTAGCCATGACGATCAGCAGCGGAACAATATTCGGCAGCAGATGGCCAAACAGCTTCCTGCGGTCGCGCAGACCCAGCACCACGGCGGCCTGCATGAATTCGCGTTCCCGCAGGCTGAGCATCTGTCCCCGTACCATCCGTGCCAGCCCCGGCCAGTTCACCATGCTCAGCATGAGCATGACGATGTACATCCGGTAATCCGCCTTAATCTTCCATTCCGAGAGCAGCGCACCGAAGATGAACAGCAGCGGAAGGCCGGGAATGGTCATCAGCAGATCGGCGATCCGCATAATGATCTGGTCCAGCAGACCGCCGTAATATCCGGCAACCGCACCGAGCAGCGCTCCCAGGAACACAGACAGCACCATGGAAGCCAGACCCACCGTAAGAGAGATACGCCCGGCTTGCATGACCCGGGTTAAGATATCCCGTCCCAGCGCGTCTGTCCCCAGCCAATGCTGTAGATTCGGGGCCTTGTTCATCATCGCCATATTGATTTTGTTATCCGTATACGGCGAGAAGAACGGGCCGATGAAACATAACACAAACATAAATAAGACAACCGCGAAGCCCGCCACCGCCAGCTTGTTGTGCAGAAGCCTCCGCAGGGATTGCCGGAACAGGGAAGATTTCCGCAGGTTGACCCTTGGGGCCGTTATTTCACTTACTCTGCTGTCAGCTGCCATAAGATCCTCCCCCTCCTATAACCGGACACGCGGATCAGCCACCCGGTACAGAATATCCGAGAGCAGTGTTCCGATTACGGTCAGAATAGCCAGAAACATCGTGAAGCCCATCAGCAGCGGGTAATCCCTCAGTCCGAAGGACTTCATATACAATTGGCCGATGCCCGGCCAGTTAAAGATTTGCTCAATAATAATGGAACCCCCGAACAGCGCGGGCAGCTCGAAGCCGACCAGGGTGATCGCAGGCAGCAGCGCATTGCGCAGTGCATGGGTGAACAGCACATTCCGCTCCTTCAGCCCTTTGGCTCTGGCCGTACGGATATAGTCCTGCTTGAGCACATCGATCATATTGCTGCGGAAATAACGGGTTAATGAACCCAGACCCAGCAGCGTCATGACGATGACCGGCAGGGTCATATGATGCACCACTTCTTTGAAGTAGGCGAACCCGGTGGCATTGCTGCCTGTAGTCATCATTCCCCCCGGCGGCAGCCATTTCAGGTCAACGGCCAGAATCTTGATCAGGAACAGGCCGATGAAGAACGACGGGAGCGACATCGCCGCGAAGATCGCAATCATTACCAGCGTGTCGAACCAGGAGTATTGCTTATAGGCAGAAATGACACCGATGATCACAGCAATCAGCCAGGTGAGGAACGTAGAGACAGCGGCCAGCAAAAAAGAATTCCAGATATAATCACCGAACAGCTGAAGCACCGGCTTCTGCTGGGCAAGTGAATATCCGAAATCCCCGTGAAAAGCATTGTTCATCCAAGTCCCGTAACGTTCCAGCACCGGCTTGTTCAGGCCGTAAATCTCCCGCAGCTCCGCTTTGCGCTCTGCAGTCAGCTTAATATTTCCGGTAATGAAATCACCCGGGGTAAGTGCATACAGGCAGAAGATCAGCAGCGATGCGGCAAACAGGATGATCAGCATATACAGCATTCTTTTGGTCAGATAAGTGCTCATGATCGGCTCCTTAGGATTCATCCCCTGCCCATGACGCAGGCAGGGGATGAACAATTCTTTATTTCAGAGTCCAGTTTGGCAGGCTGCCGGCAAGACCGATGAACGGACTGACCGATAGATTCTGGATGCGGCCGTTATAGGCATATACTGTTTTCTTGTAATTGGTGAAAATAATCGGCAGTTCATCGTTGAACAGCTGATACAGCTCTTTATAGACTGCTTTGCGCTGTTCAATATCTGTAGTTGCCAGCGCTTTGTTGTACAGCTCCACGAATTTCGGATTCTCATAATCGGTGATTTCGCCGTTGAAGAACTGCATGAAGCCGTCCGCCGGATCCGTCAGCATGCTGGTGGAGTACGATACGAGATCATAATCCCCGCTTTCCGTCTTGGAGACCAGCGAGTTGAAGTCAGCGAAGATCTCCGGCTGGAAGTCGATGCCGAGCGCAGCGAAGTTCTCTTTGGCCACCGCGATGAAAATATCCGAGTTCTTGCTCTTGCTCGCCAGATAATGAATGCTCAGCGGCTTCCCGTCCTTCTCGCGGATACCGCCTGCCCCTACGGTCCAGCCTGCCTCATCCAGCAGCTTATTTGCTTGGTCCGGATCATATTTATAAGGATTGATCCCTTCTTCTGTATAGGACCAGGAGATCGGCGAAGCCGGAATGTTGGCCACAGCACCCGCCCCTTCAGCTGCGTCTACATAGATGCTCTGCCGGTCCAGTCCATAGGCAATCGCCTGTCTGACCCGCTTATCCTTCAGCTGTTCATGCTTCAGGTTGACCTGCATGTAGCCGTAAGTGCTCGGGGTATAAGGAAGAATGTTTACATAACCCAGTTCCTTCAGCTTCCCGATATTTTCTTCCGTAGCCGGGAAGGACGCGTAGTCCACCTCACCCGTCTCAAGGAACTGCCAGGCATCGCCGGTCGTTGTTTTATAGATAAAGTGCTCTGTCTTCGGTTTGCCTTTGAAGTAGTTCTCATTGGCTACAAGACGGACCTCTTGTCCGGGAATGAATTTCTCCAGCTTATAAGGGCCGTCGCCCAGCGGCTTCTCATGCAGCTTCTTGATGTACTCCAGCTGGCCGAACTTATAGTCCTTGCCATAATAAGCCTTCGACAGCACATTGGAGCCGAGAGTCACCAGCGCCGTAGCATTGGGCTGTTCCAGCGTAACCGATATTGTCTGCGGATCAATGACTTTAATGCCTTCTATTGTCTGGGCAGTTCCCGCTTTGTAAGCTTCGCCGCCCTTCACCTTCAGCGATGGAAGTGATGAGCCTCCGTCATAGGCTTTGTCGTACTGAATCGTCCAGGTGAACGCCACATCATCCGCAGTGAGCGGTGAGCCGTCGCTGAACTTCAGGTCTTTGTGCAGGTGGAACGTATATGTAAGCTGATCCGCCGCCACCTCCCAGCTCTCGGCAAGCTCCGGGGTTGGCACACCCTTGTCATCTACCGTCACGAGAGACGCATAGAGCAGTGAGGATACATTGCCGTCATAGCCGCTCTCCTGGAAATAAGGGGTGAACGCCCCGCTCGGATCGGTAAGACCGACGATGATTGTATCGGTGCGCTTCTGGGCGACTGCGGGCAGCTTCGTAAGATCGGTTGCTGTAAAAGGCTCGCTGAGCGCACCGGCAGGTACAACCGCCGGGGATACCGCTGCTTCCGTACCGCCAGCCGCTGCACCCGGATCAGCTGTTGCTGCCGTGTTTACAGGGGTGTCCGTGGATGCTGCATCCGTGTTGCCGTTCTCCGAGCAGGCGGACAGCAGCAGTGAACCGGCGATTAACAATGAGGATAATACAAGCGTACTTTTTCTCATGACATCATCTCTTTTCTCTCCATTTTATAAATACTAACAATTCCTACCCACTAAGTATGATTAAAGACCGATAGTTCACATTATAGAAAGTAAAAGTTGTTCTGTAAAGAGAGAACTTGAAATTAATTCATCCCAAACAGAATAAAATTGGATGATCGCAGCAAAAAAGCCAAAATCTTCTCCATAACAGAAGTAGACTTTGGCTTTGGCGAGGCACAGGAATATTAGGCAACGCTATATTTACTTCAAATAAGCAAACAGCTGTTCATTCATCTGCTGAATCCCCTCAAGCCGCAGACTGTAAGAGGTGACGTTCTCTCCTTCGATATAAGCATTGAGCAGACCGGCGCTCCTGAGACTGGAGATATGATCATGGACAATGCCCTTGGACAGGCCGGCCTGTCTGGCAATTTCCGTGAACGATTTGCGTTCTCCGCCCAGTGACTTCAGGATCTTCAGCCGGCTCTTCTCGCCCAGACTGCGGAGCGTCCGGTGCATGGACGGCGGGATTTCCTCTTCAGCAATTTGAATTTTCCCGGCATAGTGACATATCGTCAGCGGACCAAAATTATAGATAATATTGATCGGCTGGAAGTGAAACTGCGGGATCAGCACAAGCCTGCGCAGACCGTCACCCGGCATGAAATAGAATCCGTTTGTAGTCTTATTCACAAAATCGGCTACCGGGCTGCCGGCCAGCGCCTGTCTCCGTTCCTCCGCATGCTGCTGCAGCTTCTTAATGATATCCGGACTACAGCTGCTGAAGTATTGCCGGTTCCACTCCGACAGCAGGAAGACCATGCGGCTGCGGTACTGCTCCATTTGTACCGGGAATACACTGACATAACCTGCGAGAGCCTCGTACATCTCTCCTACGGACAGGCCTTCCAGCCACTCCAGCACACGCTCCACGCTGTCTTTGTCCGGACACAGATAGATCAGCAGATTAAGCAGCTTCCAGTCATTGTCGAGATCTGTCTCTTCCAGTGCTTCCAGCAGTTCGGGGCTTAAGCCGCGTGATACTTCTGCCGCCCAGGGTGTACCCAGATCTATCTTTTTACTTCCCTTCTTGCATATAAACGTATGTATGCTGCTGATTAATTCATATACCGGCTGAAAATGAACCTCAACCTCGTAATCCATGGCTATTCCTCCTGATGCAACTTCTATTCGTTACAGCGTTAGTGCCTTAATCTTAGGGCACCGGGAAGCCAATATGCAAGTCATTCCGCTTATACTGACCTTGTATGGAATACGTATGTTATATTGCTGGCATTCCTGCCATGCCTTTTCTCGCTTTTTGCCGGGCAGGGTAGTAAAATATAGGCAATACACCGGAATGGAGTGAAGAAACATGGAACAGATTGCTAAGGGAGAAGGACGTTTCTATATAGCTGGTGACGGTAAGGACCTTGCCGAGATTACATACAGAACGGAAGAGACTACAGGTAACCTCGTGATTGATCATACCTATGTCTCCGAAGAGCTGCGCGGTCAGGGTGCCGGGGAGAAGCTTGTGCGGGCGGTCGTTGACCTGGCCCGGGAAGAGAAAGTTAAAATTGTGCCTGAGTGCCCGTATGCGGCCCATCAATTCGAGAAGCACACGGAGTACCGGGATCTGCTGACATAGGGGGAAGATAGATTGACTACGGCTGATACACTGAAAGAAATAGAAGAACTGCAGCAGCGCTGCGAGCAATACGAAGGCATCACACTCAAGCTGAATTGGGACATGCTGCGGCTGCCGGCCGGAACAGGCGGAGTGGAATGGCTGGTGACCTATGAAGAGGAGCTGCTGGTCGGCTTCATCGGGTTATACAATATCGGCGGAGACATGGAAGTCTGCGGCATGGTACGGCCGGGATACCGCCGCCGGGGCATCTTCAGCTCGCTCTGGCAACGGGCGCAGACCCTCATCTCACGAAGTAAGATTAAGACGCTGCTGTTGAATACGCCCGCGGCCTCAGCCTCAGGTACTGCTTATCTGAAGACACTGCCGCTGGAATTCAGCCACGCGGAATTTCAGATGAAATGGGATGGCGCAGCCAAGAATCATGGGGCCTCTGAAGCAAGTTCAGCCGCCGGTAACGTTATGCTCCGGCCTGCACGTGCCGACGAGACTCCGGTGCTAATCGCCTTCGATTGCGACGGATTCAACATGACGGAGGAAGACGCCGCCGAAACGTACACGCAGCTTGAGCTCGAAGGCTCCCAGGAGCATATCATCATCGAGATGAACGGCCAGCCTGCCGGCAAAATGCGGCTGTGGTCCGAAGACAACGAAACCTGGATCTATGGCCTTACCGTAGACAAGAATCTGCGCGGCCTCGGCATCGGCCGGAGTGCCCTGATGCAGACTATTGAACGGGAACAGCGGAATTACAACGGTGTGAACCTCGAGGTTGCCCTGGATAATCCGAATGCGCTGAAGCTCTACGAGAGCTGCGGGTTCGTCATTCTGAACCAGCAGGATTACTACCGTGCTGCGCTCTGAACCTTGAAGCATCATTGTTAGCCGGCTGAATAACTGTTCCGAATTACAGTAATCTGACTGTCAAGCATCCTTTCCTCCGGGCCGACCTGCCCTCAGGAAAGGATGCTTTTTGTTGTCCTTATGTTACCTCAAGGTACCTATATGACCTCAAAGTGCGTACTGTTCAGCACTCCTGAGGCAATACATAATGATGGCATACTTTGGCGAAGGAGAGCTGCACATGAACCCTATGGATTCAGACTTACGTAAAACAGCACTTGTAATCGGCGCGAACGGCGTCATAGGGCGCAACCTGATTGATCATCTGGCTGCTCTTCCCGATTGGGATATCATCGGCGTGTCGCGCCGCGGAGGGCTGGACACCAGCCGTGTGCGTTATATAGCTGCAGATTTACTCGACCCGGCGGAGAGCCGGCGGAAGCTTGGCGGTCTGGCGGAGGTGACGCATATTTTCTATGCCGCCTATCAGGACCGGCCTACCTGGGCAGAGCTGGTCCCTCCTAATCTGGCTATGCTTGTTCACGCGGTTGAGGCAGTTGAACCTGCGGCGCGCCGGCTGCAACACATCAGCCTCATGCAGGGCTATAAGGTATATGGCGCGCATCTCGGCCCGTTCAAAACACCGGCACGCGAAACTGATGCCAATCATATGCCGCCTGAATTCAATATTGCGCAGCAGGATTATCTGGAAGAGAAGCAGTCTGGCAAAAACTGGACCTGGTCGGCCCTGCGGCCTTCCGTCGTCTGCGGATACGCTCTCGGCAATCCCATGAACCTGGCGATGGTAATCGCCATTTATGCCTCCATGTCGAAGGAGCTGGGAATTCCGCTGCGCTTCCCCGGCAAGCCGGGCGCTTATCACAGCCTGCTTGAGATGACAGATGCCGGTCTGCTTGCCAGAGCAACAGTGTGGGCAGCAACAGAACCGCGCTGTGCCAATCAGGCCTTCAATATCACCAACGGCGATCTATTCCGCTGGAACGAGCTGTGGCCTAAGATTGCCTCCAGCTTCAATCTGGACACGGCGCCCCCGCTCCCGATGTCCCTATCGATGGTTATGCAGGACAAAGAGCCGCTCTGGAACCGTATGGTCGAGAAATACGGGCTGGAGCAGAACAGCTATGCAAGTGTCTCCTCGTGGGCCTTCGGTGATTTCGTATTCTCCTGGGACTATGATTTCTTTGCCGACAGCACCAAATCACGCCGGGCAGGGTTCCTTGAGTTTATGGATACGGAAGCCATGTTTATGGACATCTTTGCGGATCTCCGCCACCGCCGGATCATTCCCTGATCCGCGCAGAACAGCCGGTCTCTGAAATTCAGAGACCGGCTGTTCTATTCTTCCTTCTGCGGTTGGGAGAGCACAACTGCCGTATCCCCGTAAACCCTTTCGACATGGGCATCGCCCCATCTGCACATCAGATGCAGAATCTCCTTTAGGCTCCAGCCATAGTCGGTCAGCTCATACTCCACTCTGGGAGGCACCACATTATACGAGGTTCTTGTGATCACCCCGTCCGCTTCCAGTTCCCGCAATTGCTGCGTAAGCACCTTCTGTGTAATGAACGGCATTTGGCTGATGAACTCCCCGTTGCGCTTCTTCCCAAAGGTGAGCAAGAACAAAATGACCGGCTTCCACTTGCCCCCAATCACTTCGAGTGTCGCTTCCACTCCGGTGTTGTAGGTTCTAATTCCTTCAGACATGGGCCAAGGACACCTCCTGTGGCTTAACCATATCTTCTTTGAACGCCCCCTGCAAGGATTACGCCGAAGTTCCCGGTCTACATCAGCCCGTATCCGCGAAGGATAGGCTCATCCCGGTCGTTCCGGCGGTTTCCGTATTTCATGCAGCCTTCCGCATGCTCTTCCCGTTCCAGGAACACAGACAGCAGGCGCACATAGTCGAGCGACTCCTGCAGCGGGATGCCCGCTCCGTCAAAGATATGCCGGCGTCCATCCAGAAGCGAATAGATTCCGATCGTTTCTGCAGGTTTCCCGTAGGCCTGATGACAGAAGACGCTGGCCATATGCAGAAAGCCGGTGATGACATCTTCATTCCCGCTCACCATGAATTTCTGGATATTCAGACAACGCCCCTCCTGCCCCGAGCTCCAGGCGAGCTGAAAAATCATCGCCAGTTCAATTTCAAGCTCCGGCACAGGAACATGCCACTGTTCATACAGCATCACCGGAATCTCACCGGTGTGATTGCCGGCAACAATCCGCATCAGCTCATCGGCAACCGCTTGCTTGATATCCCAATAATGCATCAGGGAAGGAAAAGCATGACCCTTCGGCGGCCAGCGGCGCTCCAGCAGAAATTGCACAGGCGTCTCCCGGCGCACCTCAGGCTGCAGACTGTAGAAGTCATTAAGCGTATGTCCGACTGCGTACTGGACCTGCTGTCTCCAGCGGGGAACTCCCGTGGCCGGAGCTCCGCTGCCGTTCATCTCCGCTCCGCCCAGCATGATATGCTCCATCCTGAAATCATTCAGCCGGCTGTAGCGGACAGTCCCTGCATCCTGCATCTTTCCTGCGAAGCATCCTGCCCCGGCGCCCATCCTTAAGAAACCGCCGCGCAGGTCTCGATGAACTGGCGTCCGAAGCTGCGGCAGGCGTCTTTCTCTGCTGCGTTCGGCCCGTACTCAATCTTCAGGCTGGCCTGTACGATCTCGGCACCGCGTTCCTTCAGCTTCTCTTCAATCTGATCAACCGCTCCGCAGTAGATTTCATAACCGGTATCTCCGCTTCCGAAGGCGGCAGCCTTGCAGGAGCTGAGGTCGAGCTCATCCAGCTCTTCATAGAAGTCAAGGAATTCATCCGGCAGCTCGCCGTCCCCCCAGGTATACGCACCCAGCAGCACAGCCTCATAAGCCTTTATCTCATCCGCATTGCAGTCAGTGACCGATTTCAGCACGGCCTCTCCGCCTGCCTGGCGTATCCCTTCCACAATCAGTTCAGCGATTTCCTCCGTATTGCCTGTCAGGCTGGCATATGCCACTAGCACCTTAGCCATCACTCTGTCCTCCCAAGGTAAATATGAAATGTATTCTGTATAGTCCATCTCAAAAGGCCACCATGTTTTACTAATCTCATTCTATTTGATAATGATTATCATTGTCAATATTTTAAAAGCTGGCCGCTATGGGAATTCAGGCATACTTGTCCCCGATAAGAGAAGCAGCGGCAATGCCGGACTTGAACTGCTGTCCGGCATTGCCGCTGATCTTTATCCATATTTTCAGATGAAATGCATAGAAGAATGCCTAACCTATTCTGCCTTGCCGTCCGAACAAATTTCGATAAAATGGATTAATATCCGCCTTCAAGCAGGGTAATGCCGTTGCCGTCCGGATCTCGGAAATTCATTTCTTTCCCGCCGTATTCCATCGTCACCGGAGGCTGACAATCCAGCCCTTTCCCCTTAAGCTGCTCATAGGTTTCATCCAGGCTGCTGCAGGAGAATACCAGATTAACGACTCCTGTCGTGTCCTTGCCCCATTTGCTCTCGTCCCAGATAATCAGCCCCGGCTGTCTGCGGTCGAAACCAATCTTCGCGCCGTCATACTGTCCAAAGCCTTCAAACGGAATCGGGACTCCCAGCACCTCGGAATAGAATGCCGCGAGCGCCGCCGGGTCCTTGCTGTACAGATTGATGCCGTCAAAACTTGTTATCATAAGTTAAATCTCCTTCCGTAGTGTAGCTGTATTATGATCCGGCTGTGATTAGCCTGTCTGAACTCATTGTACTTCTGCCCTGCCGGGCCTGTATTGCAAAAAAACGACATTCAGCTCCGCGCATAGCTCAGGGCATCCAGCGGCGTTCTGCCGGCGAATTTGCGGAAATTGTTGATGAAATGCGACTGGTGGCTGTAGCCGTAAGCAAATACAATATCCTGCAGCCCGCCTCTGTGCAGCGGAGTCCGGTACAGCTCCAGCCAGGCATTCTGGAAGCGGACAAGATCTGCCACCTTTTTGGGAGGAAGTCCGATATGCCGGCGGAACAGGCGTTCAAGCTGGCGGCTGCTAAGGCCAGAGCTAAGCTCCAGCTCCCCTGCACTCACCACCCCGCGGGATTTAAGCATCCTGTGGACAGCATTCATCATCCCGTCACTGCTGCGGCCGGCATAATCCAGTCTCCGCAGGAGGAATACCTCTGCGATGGCGATGCGTTCAGACATCGTGTGAGTCCCCCGCAGCTTGTCTCCCAGCTCCATACGGTAGGAACGGAAGTATTGCTCCACCGGAGCATGAACATTCAGCACATCCTGCAGCTGCTCATCTGCAAACAGATGAACCGCCCAGAAATGAAACCGGATGGCGAAACGCTGTTTCCCCGCAGGCTGGCGGGCTTGTCCCACTTCAAACGGGGCATCGTTAATGCCGCAAAAAATCCCGCCAGACTCCCCTGTACGCTCGTCCCATTCCCATATGATGTCCATACAACTATCCGGTATGATCGTTTCCGGCCGGTTACTGAAAACACTTTTACTTTCACTTTCAGTTTCACTTATATCTGCTCCGTTATTCCCTTCTGTAATTCCAACGGACTGTGCATCCAGCGGTTCCGCCGTTGGTGATACAGAACCCCAGAAACAACGGATGTACGGGTGCAGCAGCCTGCCGGGCCGGTACTCGCCGCCTCCGGCCGGGTTCGCTGTAATCGGATGGTACAACTCCGAGAGGTTGAACATAACATCCGGCCTCACCTTCGTTATGCTCAGGCTGCAAGGGACGGAGTTAGCCGTTCATCTGCGCCTAAGCTGATATATTTTAATAGCCTGTAGTAAATTCACTATTGGGTTTGATCTTGTCACGAAGCCTGATATCTTCCGGGAACTGTTTACTAATTCCGTCGGTCCACGTGTAATCTGATCATACACAATCCGTGCAGGAAGTGCCAGCAGCACTACCTGCACGGTCATCCGGGACTTTGTCTTCGGAACTGCCACGGTTCAGCCTGCTCTCCTATACTTTTATGGCAATATCATACACCGGTGATCTCTTGGCTAAAATGAGAAGAGTCGCAGCTTTGCAACCAATTTGTTTGTAGCAGCAGGCTTAAATGTTGTACAATAAAGGCTAAATGACTTTTTGAAGGATGGATTAATAATGTATATAGCAAGTGACTGGAAGGACTATGAAGTGATTGATACCGGTGGCGGAGAAAAGCTGGAACGCTGGGGCGATATTATCCTGCGCCGCCCGGATCCGCAAATCATCTGGCCGCTGGCCAGCGAGAGTGCCAAATGGCGTGATGTGCACGGACACTATCACCGCAGTTCCGCCGGGGGCGGGCAATGGGAAATGAAGAAAAGCATTCCGGATGACTGGAAAATCAGCTACGGCAAGCTGAAGTTCCATCTCCGTCCGACGAACTTTAAGCACACGGGTCTCTTCCCTGAGCAGGCGGCCAACTGGCGCTGGATGATGGACAAGATCGCTGCGGCTAACCGCCCGATTTCCGTGCTTAACCTGTTCGCATATACCGGCGGAGCAACCGTTGCAGCGGCAAGTGCCGGAGCCTCCGTAGTTCATGTCGATGCAGCTAAGGGTATGGTTCAGTGGGCCAAGGAGAATGTAGCCTTATCCGGGCTTGCCGACAAGCCAGTCCGCTACATTACAGATGATGTGTTCAAGTTCGTGCAGCGTGAACAGCGCCGCGGCAGCAAATATGATGCAATTATTATGGACCCGCCTTCCTATGGAAGAGGCCCGGGCGGTGAAATGTGGAAGCTCGAAGCCAGTCTCTATCCGTTCCTGGAGAGCTGTATGGAGATTATGAGCGACCGGCCTTTGTTCATGCTGATTAACTCCTACACAACGGGAATTTCGCCTACCGTACTGCGCAATATGCTGTCAATGACCATGGGCAAACGCTACGGCGGCAAGCTTACCTCCGGTGAGATCGGACTGCCGATTACCTCCTCAGGTATGAATCTGCCTTGCGGAATTCTGGGCCGCTGGGAGGCGTAAGCCATGACCGTGCAGAACAACGGAACAACCGGGAAGTCCGGCAGCGGAAAGTCCCGGTTTGAGATTTTATATGAGGACAACCATCTGCTCGGTATCGTGAAGCCCGTTAATATTCCGGTGCAGGAGGATGCTACAGGCGATGCGGATCTGCTGACCCTGCTGAAGGAAGATGTGAAGGAACGTTTCGCCAAGCCGGGGAATGTCTTCATGGGCCTCGTTCACCGGCTGGACCGGCCTGTAGGCGGCGCGATGATCTTCGCCAAGACTTCGAAGGCAGCCTCACGGCTGTCTGAGAGTGTCCGCACACACGCCTTCCACAAGGTGTACCTGACCGTCGTTCATGGCAAGCCCCCTGCCTCCCAGGGCCGGCTGATTAATACGCTGCTGAAGGATGAGCGGAGCAACACGGTCAGTATTGTCCGCACAGGAACACCGGGCGGCAAGGAAGCGATTCTCGATTATACGGTACTCGGCAGCGCTGAGGGCTACACCCTACTCAAGATCGACCTGCTTACCGGACGCTCCCATCAGATCCGTGTGCAGATGAGCGGCATCGGCTGCCCGCTGTACGGAGATCAGAAGTATGGGGCCGCAGTGAACAGACCCGGCCAGCAGATTGCGCTGTGGTCAGCACTTGTCGGGTTCCCGCATCCGGTGACCAAAGAGGAAGTTGCATTGATCTCCCTGCCTCCACAGACCTATCCCTGGAATCTGTGGACCCCGCAGAACCAAAAGCAGGCTATCCGGTAACGGACAGCCTGCTTTTGTGTGTATGCATGTATATGAGGTCAACACTGGACATCTATTAAGGAGTCGAACCTTCCGGAGCCGGAGCGGGAGCTACCGCCATCTTCCCCATCAGATAGAGCAGCAGCTGCTGGTTATGTGATGAAATGGGATCGAGCGCTTCGGCAAAAAAATCGCTGCGGATCTTCAGTCCGCGAGAGGTCTCGTTCTTGCCAGTCTCGGTGATGCTTACCCAGACGATCCGCCTGTCGGAGGCATCGCGTTCACGGATAATCAGATTATGTTTCTCCATCCGGTCAAGCAGCATAGTTACAGCCGCCGGGCTGGTGGCCAGATGCGGAGCCAAATCAGAAGGTTTCATCGCGTCACGTTCCTGCAGCAATTCCAGTACGGTAAGCTGGGCATCGGTCAGTGTAGGGGCAAGCTTGCTATCCATATGTAGCTTATAGTCCTTTAATATCTTATGCCAGATTTTACTGAATTCAGTGGAGTGCACACTTATTCCTTCCTTTCCCTGCGGATCTCTATCCGGTATACCTAAACATTTTCGCGAAATAAATTCCATTTCCTGCAAAAGAAAAAAATAAAATCACGGCCGCTAGTGAATTTAAGGTACGTACTTACAGATTTCTCAATGAACCCGCTTTTTGTGGTGGTGATGGAGTGACTGCTGATTATACCTTGGTATCCATGAATCAAAGTTGTAATACCTGCAACATTAGTCATTCTATACACTGTTTGACGGGACTCGGAGCGAACCGTGTAATTCTCCGTTGCCTGACCAAACTTGTAAATCCGGGCTAATACAAATAGACGGCGTTCGGAGCTCTTTAAAATTGAGCAGCCGGACGCCGTTTAAATTAATTAATATTATAAGCTTCTGCCCCGGCTATTTGACTGCCGGGTACAGGCTAATGATCTCATCCTTCTTCTCGACAGCAACCAGCTGCTTGCCGATGGAACGGCGCTCACCAATCGGTGCCGATTCGGAGGAGAAGGTATGAACCGCACCGCTCTGGGTGATAGCGGTCAGCTCCACCGGCTCTTTGCAGTAGAAGGCCCCCACAAGTCTGCTGCCGTTCGGGCGAACCCGTTTGCCTTCTTTGAACTCGAATGTCGGCATCCCTTTGCCTCCGCGGCTCTGTGAAGGGTAATCCAGCAATAGAGAGCGTTTGGCATAGCCAATCTCGGTAACCGCAAGAATCTCCCCTTCGTCCTCACTGACCCAGAAGCTGGAGACAACCTCGTCGCCTTCTCGCAACTGAATCCCTCTTACCCCGGTGGCAACACGGCCCATAGGGTTAACTTCACTCTCCCGGAAGCGGATACTCATCCCTTCACGGGTCACTAGCACGATGTCCTTGTCTCCGCTGCTCAGCGCCACTGTAATGATCTCATCACCGTCAGCTACCTTACAGGCGGCAACGGCTCCGGAACGGCTTGTAGAGTACTCCTTGAGCTCTGTACGCTTCACCTGTCCCTTACGAGTGATGAAGACCAGACTTGCCAGCGGGTCCTCCAGGTTGCCGACCGGCAGCACACTGACAATGCCATCACCCTTGGCGAGACCGATCACGTTCACAATCGCCGTACCAGGCTCCTTCCATTTGAATTCCGGTATCTGATGAACCAGAAGCAGGAAGTATTGGCCCTTGCGGGTGAACACAAGCAGGCTGTCCCGGGTATTCAGGTCCAACAGCCTGACGATATGGTCGCCGTCCTTGACACCCGATGCGTGGCGCTCTCCGCCTGAACGGGTGAAGGATGGCATGCCTGTCCGCTTGATATAGCCACCCTCAGAAATAGCGACCAGCACATCCTCCGCATTCACGAGAACCTCCATGCTGACCTTCAATTCCTCCACTTCACCCTGAATCAGTGAACGGCGGTCGATCCCGTATTTATCACGGATCTCGAGCAGCTCTTTGCGGATGACGGCAATCAGCTTCTTGTCACTGTCCAGAATGCCCTGCAGGACAGCAATCTTGGCATGCATCTCATCAAGCTCCTTCTGGAGCGAATGAATCTCCAGATTGGTTAACCGGTATAACTGCAAGGTAAGGATCGAATCGGCCTGGCGTTCGCTGAAGCCGAACATCCACACGAGATTATTCTGGGCATCCTGGCGATTCTTCGATGCCTTGATTGCGGCGATGACTTCATCCAGAATGTTCAGAGCTTTAACCAGCCCTTCCAGGACATGGGCCCGGTCCTCTGCACGCTCCAGATCAAACTGGGTGCGGTGGGTAACCACTTCACGCTGATGGGCGATATAGGCTTCAAGGATCGACTTCAGGCCGAGCTGCTGCGGAGCCTTGTTAACGATGGCCACCATGTTGAAGTTATAGGTGATCTGCAGATCGGTTTTTTTGAGCAGGTAGGCCAGAATACCATTCGCATCGGCTTCCTTCTTCAGCTCAACCACAATCCGCAGACCCTCACGGCCACTCTCGTCGCGGACTTCGGCAATGCCTTCGATCTTCTTCTCCAGGCGGATGTTCTCCATGGAAGTCACGAGCCGTGACTTCACAATCTGGAAAGGCACTTCGGTAATAACAATCTGCTGCTTGCCGCCGCGCAGGTTCTCAATCTCCGTCTTCGAACGCAGGTAGATGCGGCCTTTACCAGTGCGGTACGCATCCATAATGCCATCGCCGCCCATAATCGTTCCGCCCGTAGGGAAGTCTGGACCTTTGATGAAGGTCATGATGTCCTCCAGCGCGATGTCCGGCTTCTGCATGACAGCGATACAGGCATCGATGACTTCACGCAGGTTATGCGGCGGAATTTCCGTGGCGAACCCGGCAGAGATCCCGCTCGTCCCGTTGACAAGCAGATTCGGATACCGGGATGGAACCACGACCGGCTCCTTTGCCGTATTATCGAAATTGTCTTTGAAAAGCACGGTGCGTTTCTCAATATCACGCATCATCTCCAAAGCGATTGGAGACAGGCGCGCTTCTGTATAACGCATAGCTGCTGCAGGGTCATCATCCATTGAACCCCAGTTGCCGTGTCCGTCGACAAGCACATGTCCCATCTTCCAGGGCTGAGCCATCCGGACCATCCCGTCGTAGATCGAGGAATCTCCATGGGGATGGTAGTTACCCATGACGTCACCGACTGTTTTGGCCGACTTGCGGTATGGCTTATCCGGCGTGTTGCCCGAATCGTACATCGCGTACAGAATCCGGCGCTGCACGGGCTTCAGCCCGTCGCGGACGTCCGGAATCGCCCGGTCCTGAATGATATATTTGGAATACCGGCCAAATCGGTCACCAACGACCTCTTCCAGAAAAGCCGGCAAAAATTGCTCTGATAAACTGCTCATTCCCTATTCACCTTCTGTTCCTCAATCTGTCCACGTCTTTAAATATTGATGATCTGACCGCTGCGCTCTTGCGTTATTAAATTCAAAAACCAAACAAAATTTTGATAACAGGTAAGTCGTAACTGCGGTGAGTTTGGACTTTCGGCCGCTGTTATATTTAGATTCTAGTCATACGCTTAATAGATTGAACTTAAAATGAATCCAATGAGATGTTGTTCATAACTGCGGTGAATGTTTGGACTTCCGGCCGCTGTTGTCTCCGGATTTCTTGATTCTTACCGCTTATAGCGATTGAAATCCGGTGACAAAGGCGGACGCTGTCGCTCCTACAGTTCCAAAATTCCCCTCCGTTATTCTCATCTGTTATTGTCTTCTTCAGTTCAAGCTATATAGCGGATGAAATCTAAATACAAAGGCGGACGCTAGCGCTCCTACAGTTCCAAAATCCCCTCCGTTACTTTCCCTTGTATCAGTTTATCAAGACATAGTTCACCATCCATTGAATTCAAGAACCAACCGCTGCGCGTAAACCGATCATCAAAAAATTAAAAACAGCGGAAGTAATCGTTACTTCCCCACTAACCCCTACTCTACTATCTCTGTAAAGTCGACGTTCTCGACGATCCAGCGCTTACGCGGATCAACCTTGTCGCCCATCAGTGTGGAGACGCGGCGTTCCGCCTTGGCGGCATCCTCGATCTGCACCTGCAGCAGCGTGCGGGAATCCGGATTCATCGTTGTTTCCCACAGCTGGTCCGGGTTCATCTCACCGAGTCCCTTGTACCGCTGCAGCTCGAAATTCTTGCCGAATTCCTTCAGGTAATTCTGCAGCTCCTCATCACTCCAGGCGTAGCGGACGGTTTCCAGCTTACCCGATTTACGCGTCAGCTTATACAGCGGAGGCTGGGCAATGAAGACCTTGCCGGCATCGATCAGAGGCTTCATGTAGCGGTAGAAGAAGGTCAGCAGCAGCACCTGAATATGCGCACCGTCCGTATCGGCATCGGTCATAATGATAATTTTGGAATAATTGCTGTCTTCCACGGCAAAATCAGGACCTATGCCCGCGCCAATCGCCGATATAATCGCCTTGTATTCATCGTTCTTCAAGATATCCAGCAGCTTGGCCTTCTCCGGATTCATCGGCTTCCCCTTCAGAGGAAGAATGGCCTGAATCTTCGAATCACGGCCCTGCTTGGCTGAGCCTCCGGCGGAGTCGCCTTCTACGATGAAGATTTCGGTACGCGTAACATCCTTGGATTGTGCAGGCGACAGCTTGCCGCCAAGATTCGAGCTCTCGCTGCGTTTCTTGCCGCTGCGGATTTCATCGCGGGCTTTGCGGGCCGCTTCGCGCGCCTTGGAAGCCTGGATCGATTTCTTGAGCAGGCTCTGCGCGACCTGGGGATTCTCCTCGAGGAAGCGCGCCATTTTCTCCGAGACAATAAAGTCCACGGCACTGCGGGCAGAAGCACTTCCCAGCTGATCCTTCGTCTGTCCGACAAATTCCACATCCGACATCTTAATGCTGATGACCGCCATCATTCCCTCGCGGAGATCATTGCCCTCCAGATTCTTATCCTTCTCCTTAAGCAGCTGCGTCCGCCGGGCATAGTCGTTCAGCACACGGGTATAGGCTGTCTTGAAGCCGGTCTCATGCGTCCCGCCGCTGCGCGTAGGAATCGAGTTGACGAAAGAAGCAATGGTCTCCGTGTACCCCGCATTGTATTGCAGTGCAATTTCCACTTCAATCTCATCCTTCTCGGAGCTGAAATGAACCACATCATGCAAGACATCCTTACCCTCATTGAGGAACTGTACAAACTGGCTCGCGCCGCCCTCATAAAAGAACTCATCCTGCCGCCCGCTCCGCTCATCGCTGAGGTTGATCCGCAGGCCCGAGTTCAGGAAGGCGATCTCCTGCACCCGTTCCGCAAGTGTATCGTAATTCAGTGAAATGCCAGTCGGGAAGACGCGAATATCCGGCTTGAAGGTGATCTTCGAACCGGTCTTATTCGTATTTCCCAGTACCTCAAGGCCAGTCACAGGCTCGCCGACATGTTCTTTCCCGTTTTTGTCGACCCAATATTCGAAGCGTTGCCGGTGGATCTTGCCTTCACGGTAAATCTCCACTTCCAGCCACTCGGACAAAGCATTGGTTACTGATGCCCCTACGCCGTGCAGACCGCCCGATTTCTTATAGCCGGAGCCTCCGAATTTACCACCCGCATGCAGAATGGTGAAAACAACCTGCGGAGTCGGCACTCCCGTCTTGTGCATTCCGGTCGGAATTCCCCGTCCGTTGTCAATTACGGTGACCGATCCGTCCTTGCGGAGTGTGATATCAATCTTCGAGCAAAACTTGGCCAAATGCTCATCTACGGCATTGTCCACTATTTCCCATACTAAATGGTGCAGTCCCGAGGAACTCGTACTGCCAATATACATGCCGGGCCGTTTGCGGACCGCAACCAGACCTTCGAGCACCTGAATGTCGTCAGCATCGTATCCAGTCCGGCCAACTTCGGCGTTCTTAGAGACTTTTGCAAACATATCGATCTGTTCGAGCATTCATGCTCCTCCTTCTTGTGTCACTATCTCTATAAAATGCAAACAAACGTTTTCGTTCACTTTGTACATTCTAATTCAAAATATCCCGTTTCGTAAAGACGGCGAATGAAATGATTACTGCAGCCAGTCCCCAAATCGCCAATACCGCCATCGAAAATGCCAGTGTCATGCCCTCAATCGGTGCGGGAGTACCTGCTAAATACCCGGTAAGCCCCATATTAACCATAAATAAATATTTGGCCGCAGTCCAGGCTGAAGCCATATTCGTCAGGATCGTGCCTGCAATCAGCGCCGCCATCATCACCACGATACTGGCTGCCGTACTGCGTACCAGAACCGACACCATGAAGGCCAGTAGAGCAACAACTACGCTGACGAACCAGATCAGACCGCCCTGCATCAGCAGGTATTTCCATTGCGGCACGGCGTGAACCGTGGTCATATCGACCGTATCCCCGCTTAGCTGAAAGCCAGTGAACACCGGAACATCGAATCCTTTATATCCAAAAGCCAGCCCTGACACCAGGTAGCTGATGATAAAAGCAGACAGGACGATTAAGGAGACAAACATCATGAGGGCCGTCATTTTACTGAACAGCACCTTCCAGCGTTTGACCGGACGCGTCAGCAGCATCTTGATCGTTCCTGTTGTTCTCTCTCCTGAGACCAGATCCGAGGCCACCGCCATAATCAGCAGAGGAATGAACAGGGATACGGAATTGTCCAGAAACTCACGGGTAAAGGTAACGCCGCTTGGCTCGTTCGGGTTCACATCGTGATCCAGATAATACTGCAGCTGCTGGACAAAAATCCTCCGGTATGACTTCCATTCTTCCGGAATCCGGTCGCTGCCGAGGGAGTTCTGGTTATCGGTAATCTGCTGCTGGACCTCCAGCCTCCAGTCAGAGTTAAACTTATCCCGGCTCCGTTCTGCTATCCGCATCTGTGCATAGGTAAACATAGGCACAAGCACAAGCAGAATCAGCAGGATGACATAAAACCGTTTCTTTTTTATGATTTTGAGGCACTCATTGCGGATGAGCGGCAGCAGGTTAGTCAATAGTTTCACCTTCCGTTAGCTTCAAGAATAGCTGTTCCAGTGTTGGGTTGATTTTATGCACAGCCCGGACCTCCACCTCATCTGTAACCAGTACGGCGACAATTTCCGGGATTAGCTCCTCTTCCATAACCGTGATCAGGGAATTCTCTCCCATGCCTGCGATAATGGAGTCGTCCAGTGTTACCTCATCCAGCTCTAGCAGACGGATATCCGGCCGGCTGTTTAATAGTTCTCTTGCCTGCTTCAGCGGCTCCAGCTCCCATAGGACGTATGGAGAATTGCGGGCAACGAGCTCGTCCACACCGCCCACGGCGAGTACCCGCCCTTTACTGATGATCGCCACACGGTCGCACAGCAGCTGAATCTCGCTCAGCAGATGGCTGGAGACGAACACGGCCAGCCCTTCATCCGCCAGCTTGCGGATGAATTCGCGCAGCTCCTTGATGCCCTTCGGGTCCAGGCCGTTCGTCGGCTCATCGAGAATCAGCAGCCGTGGCCGGCCCAAGAGTGCCTGGGCAATGCCCAGCCGCTGGCGCATCCCCAGTGAATACGTGCTCACCTTGTCATGAATTCGCTGATCCAGCCGTACAATATCCACAACCTCGGCAATCCTCGCCTTGTCCACACCGGGCTGCATGCGGGCGAAATGCTGCAGGTTCTCCCAGCCTGTCAGATAGGTATATACCTCGGGATTTTCGACGATGGAGCCTACGTATTGCAATGCTTTTTCCGGGTCACGGTTTACATTGTAGCCGCAGACGGTAATTGTTCCTTCACTTGGCCGGATCAGGTCAACCAGCATACGAATTGTCGTTGTTTTGCCGGCACCATTGGGACCCAGGAAACCGAATATCTCGCCTTTCCGGACGTCAAACGTAACATCATCTATGATCCATTTACGGCCTATTTTTTTGCGGACCCCTTGTACGGACAGGACTACCTCCCCTGAGGCTTCTTGCATTGGTTTAGCCATCGATATCCAACTCCTTGCTGCACTCATTTCTGTTCACAATGCTCCTGTTCTGGCTCCATTCCAATCCCTGTGTTCCTTACTAGTGCACAGCTTGAACAATCCGTTCACTTATCCGCTGATAACCGTCCCCGTTCGGGTGGAAATGATCATTCGAGAGATACTTGTTCAGATGCCGGTTGAACAAATCGAAGGTCGGAACGAGTGTCATATTGCTATGGGTGTTGATGATATCCATCGCTGCATTGTTCCAGGCAGTTACAGCCTGATTGCCCGGAACCAGCAGGTCCGCAATATCTCCGAAGGGATTATACAATCCCACGTAATAAATCTGTGCCTGCGGATTAATCCCGGCAATGGTGTCAAGAATACTGCCCAGCCGCCCCGATGCATCAGGCAGAGCCGAGAGCAGAGACTCGGGAGTCAATTCGTCGGTGGAGGCTGTAGGCACGGGTGCTGAACCTTCTACCGTGTTATTCGCAGCGGATTCAGTCCCGAGCGGTGCTATTCCGTTCGTAGGATTCTCCGTATCTGCTGACGATGCTGCCTCTCCGCTACTGCTGCCTGATCCCATAATATCCGAGCCTCGGAACAGGTCATTGCCGCCTATAGAGATCAGGATTACATTCGCCTGGCGCAGCGCGTACTGTACACCCTCCTCCTGAAGCTTGCTCTGCAGTCCGGCTGTGGTTAAGCCGTTAATGCCCATGTTGCCGAGCAGCTCCGCCTTGCCTCCGTCCGCCGATAACGCCTCCAGCGTACGCTTCACAAACCCCTGTCCGGAATTGTCGCCGGTCCCTTTGGCCAGAGAATCCCCCAGCGCCAGTATGTTCAATTCATCCGTTGCCGCTGCTGTCGGTGCAGCTGTTTCCTGCGGGAGAGAAGACAGGAGTGTCTCCCCTTTGGGGTTGATAATATCGCTTACCGCGTACACAAACCCTATAATTAAAAGTAAAGTTGCCAGGATGGATACCAGGCCCACTGCCCTCCAGGTCCATTTGGAATCGTTCAATGCTATCCCTCCGTATGCCGATCTATTCTCCATTGTTCCACATTTTACAAACTTCTTAACTATGTAGATAAACATAATTCTTCTTTGCTTAATTTGCAAATAAAGCGGGGGGTTTAGGTGATGGGCGCGGCTGCGGTGATTTTGGGCTTCCGGCCGCTGTTGTCCGCTCCTACAGTTCCAAAATCCCCTCCGCCGCTTCCACCTAAACGGTGTGGAGCAGGCAGGGCGGCACTATAGCGCTGCGCTGATCGTGCGAAACCGCAAAGCTCCATCCACTCTCACAAGTGGAAAAATGTATCTAAAATTCGTCAATTTCTGAGCAGTGGACGGAAGCAAGTGGATAAACAACATCTAATAATGTAAGTTTTCGCTACTTTGGGTGAAAGGACATAATTTAAGTGTTGTTTTTCCAACTATGGTTTTAACGCGGTCCATTGCTTCTTCAGCAGATGGACAAAATCCAACTAATTTCATTTCCCAGCAAAGCCCGGGCCTATCGAGTTCATTCTTCAAGTGTCATTCCCGCTCCACTATTATCCACCATAGACGATTGTGATATTTCCTAAACCTCAAAAAAAGTCCCCCGGCAAGCCGGAGGACGAGTGAAGCCTTACAAATGAAGCATAAGAGGTTAGTTGATTTACGTTGAGTTGTTATATTATTTACCGATGAATTCTTGAACCCAGTAATTATTGTCAAAGCCTACGCCGATGTAGTTGAAATTCGTACTCAGAATGTTAGCCTTATGGCCCGGGCTGTTCATCCAGGCAGTCATAACTTCCTGCGGCGTTTTCTGGCCCATTGCGATATTCTCTCCGGCTGCCTGATAAGTAATACCGAACGCGGACATCATATCAAAAGGCGATCCATAGGTCGGGGAAGTATGGGAGAAATAGTTGTTCGTACGCATATCCGTAGCCTTGGCCGCTGCCACTTTGTTCAGGCTGTCCAGTGCGGAGACAGGAGCCAGTCCTGCAGCAGCGCGTTCTTTGTTCACCAGGGCTACAACCTGCTGAATGTAGCTTGAAGCGCTGTCTGCGACAGCTGGAGCTGGTGTAGCTACTGGCTTAGCTGTGGCCACAGGGGCAGCCGTCGGTGCTGGTGTAACAGCAGGCTTAGCCGTTGCTACTGGCGCAGCTGTGGCTACTGGTCTAGCTGTCGCTACTGGTACAGCGGTAGCCACTGGCTTAGCTGTTGCTGCCGGGGCTGTCGCTACCGGATTCTTATAAATAACGGTTTGGGATACGGTGAACGTATTCCCGTCAAATACAAATGCCTTCGAATTGTACTGTGTGAAATATTCCATGAATTTTGCGAAATTCGTATCTGAAGCGGTTGCCGTAGTGGCTCCAGCTGCTGCGCTTGCCTGTAATGGAAGTGAAATGCTAAGTGCCATAACAGCGGCTACACTTCCACCTATCATTGCTCTTAAAGTCTTGCTTTTCATTCTGCCATCTCCTTATTCTTGTTGTAGAATTACCTGGCTGCCGAGAGTTGCGGACATCAATTGTTACAAAGTTGTAATTTGTTCCTCAGTCATTGTAACATAAAAGTTCCCGCTGTGCGCTTCTAAATTATGACATTTCCCTTCAGGCCTGAGGCTTGTCCGTTCCTCTACAAAAAAGTGGAAACGGCTTGCCGTTCCATAATAAGGACGGTACCGTTTCAGCGAGAAATAGTAGGATAATCTATAGAGCGTGAAGCATATACATTCTTATATTTCAAGAAACCGTCCTCTTCAGAACGGTCGCATGTTCTTATAGTTAATATCGGCATTTCACCGGCCGCCGCTTAATGAAAGGACTGCCAGAATTCCCCTTCTGTCGAGATCAGGCCCATAATTTCGGCATACGGAATCCGGAATGTTGGAAAGCCCGCAGCATACGGAGCAATTTCATAAGGGGCAAAATAGAGATACAGCGCTTCGCCATCTACATAAAAAGGCTGGTCAGCCGTAATGCCTTTGTACGTATCCGGAAAAACATAGGAATACTGCGGATCATTCGCAATCTGTTTTCCGACAATATCACTGAGTTTCTGCACATATCTGCTGCCAGGCTTGAACAGATCACTCAGCGTGTAAAATTTGCCGTTGCGCAAATTGATATGCTCATAGAGCATTGTCGGCATCCCATGTGCCGCCCCAAATGGAAAGCGGTATCCGCTGAGTTCCAGTACCAGCAGATTCTTGCGGAAGAAGGATACGGCAAAATCTCCCGTATAGCTGAAATCCTGACCCGCTCCCCCAGTTCCCGCACCTTCTGCGAGTGAGAGACTGCGCAGCTTGTCATTGACGGCTCTGGACACTTCGGAGATGGCAATACCTTCCACGACCGGATAGTAGACCAGGTAATCCCTGTTCGGTTTATATTTCTTCTCCAGCACGGAATACGGCGGTCTGAGCGGAATGACCCCATTTTGCCGCCATACCTGCTTGCCTCTGCGGTCATAGTAGGCAGTACGCTGGTCTACATCCGCACGGATGAGGTTGCCGCTGAAGGATAGCGATCCTGAGCCGGCAATGACCGGCGGCTGGGCAGCTTTTTTACCGCTTTTATCGATAAAATACGTATCCTTGGCATCATACACCGACGCTAGCCCGTTCTGATAATTGTTCACCCCGAGCAGCGGATGGGTACTGAGAATTCTTCCTGTAAGCGCATCTGCGATCACATAGCGTGAGCCCCGGTACGGCTGATCGGCATAAAGTGGAGTTCCCAGCGCAACCCGGTTCTCACCAAGCTGCTGGACTTCATAGTAAGTTGCCGGAATAATGGCTTTGCCCTGCTTGTCGATCAGGCCGTAAGCATTACCGTAATTCTCTGCTGTGTTGATTACCGCACGCCCTTCGGAGAAAGGCAAGGCTGCTGTAAACTGCGGCTGGATGGCAATGCTGCCGTCTGTGTGGAGGTAACCGTATTTCCCGTTCTCTGTAGCCTGAAAAGCCAGCAGACCCTCCCCCGGATACCCCACGAATGGATATTTGTACGTATGCAGCACCGTTCCCCGGGGATCAATCAGCGCGTACTCACCCTCAGCGACTTTGACCAGAGCCGTTCCGTCATTGAAATCCCCGGCATCCAGATACACCGCTGGCAGCACCTCTTTGCCTTGGGCATCCAGATATCCGTAGTATGAGTTCCCCCCGGTTGTATTCTGCTTGGAGAACAGCGCGCGGCCTTCATGCAGCGAATTCAGATAGTCATACCGCGCGGACGTGACCTCTTTGCCTTTTTCATCAATAAAAGTGTAGCCCTTAGCATCCGAAACCACAGCCCGCCCTTCGGCAAACGGAGCAATAAAGGAATATAGCGGTTTGACCTTCTCACGCCCGGAGCTGTCAATCAGGCCGCTGTAATTCTTGCGCTGCACTACCGCCAGGCCATTCTCCTGGAAATCCTCCGCATAGTCGTATCTGGGCTCGATCACAGTTCGTCCGTCGTTATTAATGTAGCCCCACAGGGTTCCCTCTTTAAGCTTAAAAGGAGCCGGGTGCAGCAGCTCCGCCCGCAGCCCGCTGGCATCTACCTCCGGAAGGATGATAAGCGCCTCCAGCGGCTTTTTGGAGTAGTCTACGCGGTATAATCCCGCTTCTGCCGGGATCGTCACGAACAGCTCATCATCCGCTCGGATGAAATCCTCCTCCTGCTGCGAAATAGCCTCATTCCAGCCGATCCCGTCCCACCGCCATACCTCCGCCATAATCAGACCATTGTCATTCTCTTTTCCCAGCTCGTTCAGCTTAATCCTCAGCATTCTGTCGCTCTCCCTTACAAAGGCATTTGCCTATAGAATATGAGAGTGAGGGGGAAAGGGTGTTTATGTGCCTGGGGCTGCCGAGACGCTTGAGTATGAGCGTCAACGTGAGTGTGGAATACGTTAAGAGCGTCGAATGCATTAAGAGCGTGAGGGCATACATGCGTTAAAAGATTAGGAAAGGTGCGGCCGTAACTGCGGTGAATGTTTGGACTTCCGGCCGCTGTTAGGTTTGGATTTCCTGATTTTGACCGCGTTCGCGGTAGAAATCCAAACCTAAAGGCGGACGCTATCGCTCCTACAGTTCCAAACTTCCCCTCCGTTACTCTCCACCTTTCTGCAGCAAAACCAAGGTCACTGGCACAAACTACATCAAAGCATAAACTGCAACCCTAAGAGCAGCACAAAAACACCCTTTCAGAGGGTGTTAGCCGGATGTTCAAGGGCTGCTTCGCCTGCCCTTTCACTTGTTATTGGGGTTCTGCAGCTACGTGCGCTGGCATTGGAGAGAAAAAAGAGCAACTTCACTATCACTACTTCCTCTTCAATATAAAATCCTGCACCAAATACAACATTTATACACCTGGTTACTTTTCGGGTGTGCTGCACACTTAAGTGTGCAGATATTTGGCATGGTTGTGGAGCAACGTTGCGACAAAATCAACAATCTCAAAGCAAAAGGCGTTTGCGAAATACCGCAAACGCTTAAGATGCTCCCTCCCACCCCGGTGAGGTGATGGGAGTAACGAAGGTAAAGTTTGGAACTGGAGGTACGGCAGCACCATTCTTGCATTCAATCGAAATGTGAGATGGACTATGAACTGTTAACCTATATAAGGTAAGAGTAACGGAGGAGATTTTGGAACTGTAGGAGCGATAGCGTCCGCCTGAAAGCTTTCCAAAGGAAAGCTCACTTCGGAAGCATACTCTTGTTTGGATTTCTACCGCAAACAGCGGAATAAAATCAGGAAATCCAAACCTAACAGGGGCCGGAAGTCCAAAACTCACCGCAGTTACGATCATACCTGATATTTAAGATTTCCAGTTCATTTTACATCTTACATGGACATTGAATGCAAGAAATCCGGGTGCACCAGCACCCGGAAGTCCAAACATTCACCGCAGCTACGGCTAATCACCGAACCACAATTATTTCTTCGAAGAATATTTACGCATATCGAACGAGACAGCTGCGATGATGATGAGGCCTTTGATGATCAGCTGGTAGTAAGGGCTGATGCCGATAAAGGTCAGACCGTAGTTGATCAGGGTGAAGATGATAACACCGACCAGGACACCCGGCACAGTACCGATACCGCCTGTTGTGGATACGCCGCCGACTACGCAAGCCGCGATGGCATCAAGCTCGTACATGTTACCATAGTTGTTGGTAGCGCCGCCTGTTCTTGCAGCTTCAAGCACACCGGCCAGACCGTAAAGGGCACCAGCGATAGCGTAGATGTAGATCAGGTTCTTGGAAACGTTGATACCGGAAACCTTAGCAGCCTGCATGTTGCCGCCGATAGCGTACATGTTCTTACCCAGTTTGGTTTTGTTGAACAGCACCCAGACCACGGCCGCGACCGCCAGGGCTATGAGAACGATGTAAGGTATTGAATATTGGCCGCTGCCGATAAAGCCGGAGCCGATTTTGGTGAAGTCAGGACGCAGACCACCGATTGGCTGCGATTGGTTAGGGTCCATATCGAAGTACAGGGAGTTAAGTCCGTACACGATGAGCATGGTACCCAGGGTAGCGATAAATGGCGGTACATTCAGCTTGGAGACAATGATACCATTGACGAGACCGCAGAGCAGACCGGCAACAATGGCAATCAGGATGGGAAGCCATACTTGGACCTGCGGCAGATCAGGGAAGAACCGGCGTGAGTAATCCGGTATCTGGAGCATGGAGGCGGAAATAACCGCCGTGAAACCAACTACCCGGCCTGCTGACAAGTCGGTACCCGCTGTGATGAGGATAAAGGCTACCCCCAGCGCGATAATTACGCGTGTTGACGACTGAATCAGTACGTCACGCAGGGTGTTGATGGACATGAAGCTTGGTTCATATATGATGATCCCCATAATCAGCAGTACCAGCACGATGTAAATTGCGTTTTGAGTCACAAAGGACTGAGCTTTTTTAACGTTCATTAGTAGTGATCCCCCTTAAAATTACGCGAGCATATTCTCCTATCCGTACTCCTTAATGCTGTGCAGCGAGACGCATAACTTCGGTTTCCGTAGCTTGCTCGCCTTCTAATATTCCTGTAAGCCGTCCTTCCGACATCACCATTACACGGTCAGACATGCCCAGCAGCTCAGGCATTTCCGAAGAAATCATGATAATGCTCTTACCCTGCTTCGCCAGATCAGCAATAATCGTATAGATTTCAAATTTGGCACCAACGTCGATACCTCGGGTCGGCTCATCCAGCAGCAGGACTTCAGGCTCTGTAAGCAGCCATCTAGCCAGCAGCACCTTTTGCTGATTTCCGCCGGAAAGATTCATAATTTGTGTTTTGGTTGTTGGTGTTTTGGTACGCAGCTTCTCGATCATTTTATCGACTTCTTCTTTCTTCTTTTTGCCGTTAAGCAGGAAGTAAGGCGTCTTATAATGGTCAAGGTTGGCGATTGCCCCGTTTTCATGCACGGACAATACCGGGAAGATACCGGTTACACGGCGTTCCTCTGTCAACAGGGCCAGGCCATGCTTCTTGGCATCCTGCGGCGAATTGATCTTCACCTTCTTGCCTTCAATGGAGATGGAGCCGGATTTAATGGCGCGGAGACCGAATAAGGCTTCGATAACCTCTGTTCTCTGCGCACCCACGAGACCGCCAACACCGAGAATTTCACCACGTCTCAGCTCAAAGGATACATCTTTGAATGATCTTGGCTCCGGTGAGGTCAATCCTTCCACCTTCATGTAGACTTCGCCCGGAACATTTGTGCGTTCAGGGAATCGGTTAGTAAGGTCACGGCCGACCATTTTGGAGATAATCAGATCTGTGGTAAGCTCGGCCGAAGGCCAGGTGCCGATCTTTTTACCGTCACGCATGATGGTTACTTCATCAGAAATCTCCAGAATTTCTTCCATCTTGTGAGATATATAGATAATAGCTACGCCTCTTTTTTGCAGATCCCGGATAATCCGGAACAAATGCTCAACTTCTACACTAGTTAAGGAAGAGGTTGGTTCATCCATGACAATGACGCGTGAATGAAAAGAGACAGCCTTCGCGATTTCAATGGATTGGACCTTGGATACGGACAGCTTGCCCACCAAAGTTTCGGGATTCAGATCGATATCCAGATCTTTAAATAAATTTTCCGTGTCCGTGAACATTTTTTTGTGGTCAATGAACTGAATCGGCCCGATGCCCTTGGTCGGAAAACGTCCTAGCCAGATGTTCTCCATGACGCTGCGGAAAGGTACCGGGTGCAGCTCCTGGTGAATCATCGAAATTCCGTGCTTAAGTGCATCGTTGGAGTTAGAGATGGTGGCCTTTTGGCCATCCAGGAAGATCTCACCGGCATCCGGTGAATAGATTCCAAAGAGACATTTCATCAGTGTCGATTTGCCTGCACCGTTCTCGCCCATAAGTGCATGAACCGAACCCGGTCTTACCTTTATGCTGACTCCGTCCAGCGCCTTAACGCCGGGAAATTCTTTAGTAATGCCGTTCATTTCCAGCAAAAACTCAGCATTTGCCATGTTGTTACGCCCCCTACGCTTTTTTTCTTTTTCCATGAGAGGCACAGCGGTTCCATCCTGTTCCCTACCCGAAAGGAATTCCGGAGAGCGGGTGACCACTCTCCGGGATTTTTGTTTATGAAGCTTATCTGTATCTGGAGCAATCTAACGATTATTGAGCGTCAGCTACATTGTCTTTAGTGATCTTTTTGTAGGAGATCCATACGTATTGGTTGTCAGTGATGTCGAAGCCTACGGTTTCTTTGGTAGGTGTTTCGCCTTTAGCCAGCAGGGACGCCAGGACGATTGCCGCTTTACCCTGATTGTTAGCGTCGTTCAGTACAGTACCGAGCATAGTACCGTCTTGCAGCGCTTGAACCGCTGGAGCAGTTGCATCAACGCCTACTACCGGCATGTATTTGTCGCCAGTGAAGTATCCTTGAGCTTTCAGAGCTTCAATTGCACCGAGAGCCATGTCATCGTTGTTGGCAAGAACGGCTTCAATCTTGTCGCCGTGGGAGCCGAGGAAGGCTGCCATTTTTTCCTGTCCTTTTACGCGATCCCACATTGCAGTATCTTCAGCCAATTTCTCAACCTTGATGCCGGCATCTTCGATAGCCTGGATGGAGTAGGTGGTACGCAGCTCAGCATCCTGGTGTCCCGGTTCGCCTTTGAGCATTACGTATTGCAGCACGCCGTCGCCGTTCTTGTCAGCTTCAGGGTGAGCCTTCCAGTAGTCAACAATCAGCTGGCCGGACATCGTACCGGACTCTTCTGCTTTTGCGCCTACATAATAAACTTTATCCCATTTCTTCATATCTTCAGGAAGCGGTTCGCGGTTCAGGAATACAACCGGAATGTCAGCTGTTTTTGCTTTGTCGATGATAACACCTGCAGCTGTGCGGTCAACCGGGTTGATCAGCATGCCGTCATATTTTTTGGTGACGAACAAATCCACCTTGTCATTTTGTGTAGGCTGGGAGTTCTGGCTGTCTACAATATCTACAGTGGCGATGCCTTTGGCAGCAGTATCAATGGCGTTTCGGACACCCGTCATGAAAGTATCATCAAATTTGTAGATCGCTACGCCAACCTTTGGAGTTTCAGCAGCTGAACCAGAGTTTGCAGTTGCAGGAGCGTTGCCTGTGTTAGCTTTGTTACCAGTGTCAGCAGCGTTATTGTTGCCGCCGCAGCCTGCAAGAGCAGCACCCAGCAAAGCACTAGCAAGTAAAACGGAAGTGATTTTTTTCATAATCAATTGACCTCCTGAGGATATTTCTTTTTTGTTATCCCGGTGTGTCCCGGGTACATCCTTATTATGCCCTACATGAAAACGGTTGCGAATATAAAATACTACTCATTTTCATGAAAATTCTAATGTCTAAAATCTGATTTACTCCTATCTGACAAAAGGGAACAGCAGCTTCTGGTTCTCGGGCCATAGCATATTCTCCAGATCAATCAGCTTGGTACCAGTGTCCACCCGCTCTGGAATAGTCACACCTTCAAGCGCTTCTACGGCGTATTTTACGGCTAAATACCCGTTGCTGAAAGGGTTCTGGATCACGGTCGCCTGCACCGTGCCATCTTGCAGCGATTCCATCATGGAAGGGGAACTGTCAAACGCAACCATCTTTATGTTGCCCATTTTTAAGCTTTGTATGACTTTGGCTGCTCCCTGGGATGCTATTTCATTCAAGGTGGCAATCCCGCGCAGATTCGGATGCTTCTCCAGCATTTCCCGGGTCAGGGTCTCGGCCTCCATCGTGCTTGAGGAAGTGTAGGAGATCTGCACCACTTTGACATTCGGATAACGGGCTGCGTAATTGAGGAATCCTTTCTCGCGCTCATCCGCATCTCTGGCCCCGTAATCAATGCTGCCTGTAGACCCCGGGCCCGCATTCAAAGAGGAGTTGGTGAAATTGATAATTCCGACTTCGCCATATCCCTGCAAAAGCTGGATCAGCCTCTCCGCAGATTTCTGTCCCGCTTCATAACCGTTCGACCCTACATAGGCCTGTACCCTGGCTGATCCGACTTCCGCATCAACTGAAATCACAGGGATTCTGTAATATGCTGCCTGGTCTACGACCTGAGCCAGTCCCATATAGCTGCTGGCAGCGAGAATAATCACATCCGCCTTCTCTTTAATGGATTCCTCCACCATAACCACCTGCTCATCGATATCACTCTCCGAATCCGGCGCTTTGAACGTCAGCTTGACATTGAATTCCTTCGCTGCAGCTTCCGCTCCCAGCTTCACCGTATTCCAGTAATCCCCTTTATTCATCTTGACGATCAAATGAATATTGCGCGTCTTGTTCGTACTGATGTAAGCAGGTGACGAATTAAAGCAAGACGACACGGAGATCCAGAGCACCCCGCACAGCAGCAGAGTCAGCCAAAAACGTATGCTTCTCACCGGTTTGTCTCCTCCTTCTCCTCTTCCAGTCCTTCACCGGCCAGGCGGGCCGGGAATGTGATGGTGACGATTGTGCCTTCCTCAATTTCGCTCTGAAAAGCAAGCCCATATTCGCGGCCATAATATAAGCCGATCCGTTCATGAACATTCCGTACGCCGACTCCAGACCCGCTTCCGCTTTTAACGCCTCCGCTCAGAATCACGTTCATCGTTTCCATGGACATCCCGAGGCCGTTGTCACTGACCCTGATGATAATGAGTCCATCCTGAAGCTCAGCGCTGATCGAGATCAGCCCTTCATCCGGCATCATTTCGATCCCATGGTAAAGTGCATTCTCAACGATTGGCTGCAGGATCAGCTTAATCGTCTGGTACTGTAATACTTCATCCTGTGCCGTTATTTCGTAACGGAACTTATTTTTGAAACGGAAGCTCTGAATCACCAGGTAATGGCGGATATGATCCAGCTCCTCCTGGATGGTAATTATATTCTTGCCCTTGCTCAGACTGATCCGGAAAAATTTCGAAAGGGACTGAATCATCGTGACGACCTCATCCGTTTTGCCGCGCTCTGCCAGCCGGATGACCGAATTCAGTGTGTTGTATAAAAAATGAGGGTTGATCTGCGACTGCAGGACTTCAAGCTCGCCTTTGCGTTTGGTCTCCTGCTCATAGATGATCTGATCCATCAGCTGCCGGATACGCTGGAGCATCATATTGAAGCGTTTGGACAGCTGCTCCACCTCGTAGGCGCCGCTGACATTGATCGGGGTATTGAGATCTCCCTCGCCCACCTGCTTGACCGTACGCTCCAGCTTGCGGATCGGACTTGCAATCAGCCAGGACAGGAACACAGATACGGCGGTTACACACACCAGGACAACTGCGAGGAACCAGGACAGAAATTGGTTCAGATCGCGTTTGGTCGTTACAATCTCATCATAGTAAGCGACACCGACGATCTTCCAGCCGGTCTGAGCCAGCGTGCGCACGGTAATAAACCGCTTCTCTCCGGTGGACTCATCCAGATAGCTGCGGAAGGCATATTCCAGCACCGGCTCTACATTCTCATATTTGAGGCCGGCATAGATCAGCTGCTGCTGCGGATGGTAGACGATATTCCCGAGCGGATCGAGAATGTAAGCGTATCCTCTTTTACCGAGCTTCACTTGCCGGCTTAGCTCATCAATCGTCCTGAAATTGAAATCCAGCAGCAGGACACCGGTTTTCAGCTCACCCTTCTCCCTGTACTGAATCATTTTGCTGATCGATACGACCCAGGTATACCGTCCCTTGAACAAATTCTGAATATGCGGGGCTGAGTAGGATATCTCCGAGGTCCGCTTGGCCGTAGTGAACCAGCTCTGGCTCTCCAGCTGAGTGTTCAGGCGCATGCTTTGACCAGGCGTACCTACTACATATTTGCCCTGTGGTGTAAAAACAGCCATGGATACCAGGTCCTCACGGCTGCTCATTAGTGTGTACATCCGTTCATAGAGCAACGGAGAGTCAATGGATTGACTCGTGGTGATCTGCTTCTCCGCCGTCTCAAAAATACTGCCCATCCCTTTAACATACAGCTCCAGATTATAATTCACCTGCTCGATAATCTGCTGCATATTGAGATTGGCATTCTCCTCCGCCGTGTTGGCAAACTTCCCGTACAGCATAATGCTGACGATCACCGCTACTGCCACAGTGACCGCCGTAAAAGTCAGGGTAATAATTAGCTGAATGCTGCGCAGCTTGGACGACAGGCGGATTTTGCCTCTCTTGCGGGGCTGCGGGCGAAGCGGAAAGAAAGTACCCTTCGGCTTATTCATGGGTTATCCTCCCCGCGAGCTGTTCTTATACTCTTTGGGTGACTGTCCGTATTTCTTGCGGAAGCAGAAGCTGAAATAGTTCGGATCGGCAAAACCGATCCGCTCGGCGATTTCAAAGGCCTTCAGCTCGGTCGAGCGCAGCATTTCCTTCGCCGCCTCCAGCCGGATCTGCAGCAGATAGCTGACAAAGGTCATCTTCATTTCTTTCTTGAAAATACTGCTGAAATAACCTGTGCTGATATGCAGATGCTGGCATACCTTGCCGATGGAAATGTCGGACTCCTCATAATGGGCACGGATATAATCCTTGGCCTGGTCAATCAGCTGCTTATAGCTCGACTGCCGCTCGGATGCAATGGTATCCATCAGCCGGCTGCACACCGTGATAATCCACTGCTTGGCTTCCCCCATATTGTTGAACTTATTAAGCTCAGTCAGCGATGAAATGCCTGAGCCGATAAAGTCATTCGTTTCACTTCCGGATTCCTTGGCCACCCGCAGAATCGATGTAATGATCTCCAGCAGGAAAATCTGATAATCCTGTGTCGAGACCTGCGCCGTATCCAGTCCCCCGAACAGCTCGTCCACTACTTCCCGCAGCTCCTGGACTGTACCCAGCTTGATCGTGCGGATCAGCGACTGCTGGGTCAGCTCATCATAGGCCAGCATCTGGCTGGATCTCGACTCCACATCCTCAATCCAGATCACACGGTTGTTGCCGAGAATCAGCCGGTAATCCAGTGCCTGCAGTGCATCCCCGAAGGAATTGAACAGCATGGACGGCATCCGGCATACCGTTCCTGCACCTGCAGTCACTGTGAGTTTCAGGAAACGTTGTACATTCTGGCGGATTTCTTCAAGAATGGTGAAGGTTCTGGCTGTCATTTCGCTCTCATCGGTTCCCTGGCTCACGGAGAGCAGCACCACATCATCGCGGTGGATGAACACCTTGCCGAAGCTGTGCTTCTGGCAGATTTCCTCGGCAATATTCAGGACGGCAAAGAGCTGCAGATTACGGTCCCCGGTGTCACGCAGGGATACCGGCCTGGCCTCAGGAACGCCGGAGCTTCTGTCCGGACGGATATAATCAATGCTGATAACAGAGGATTGAAATAACTCCCCGCTCAGATTGATGCCATATTCTGCGCTTTTCTCGGTAATTTCTACGGAGCGCAGACGGCGTGACACAAGAGAGGACAGGAACTGCTCACGCAGCACCGGCAGGCTCTTGCGGTAATGCTCGCTGAGCACGAATACATTCTCCTTCTCGGCAATCTCGGTCTCAATAGCAGCTCTAACCTTCAGCAGGACATCAATCAGCTCCTGAGAAGAGAAGGGCTTAAGAATATATTCATCAATCTGCAGCTTAATCGCCTTCTGGGCATATTCGAATTCATCATAGCCGGTCAGAATGATTATCTTCGTGTTAGGGTGACGGCTACGGATCCATTCCGCCAGCTGCAGTCCATTCATGAACGGCATTTGGATATCGGTAACCACCACATCCGGCAGCAACCGGTCTATCGCATCTGCGGCTTCACGGCCGTTCTCCGCCTGTTCCACCACTTCAAATCCGTATTTCTCCCAGTCGATCTGGGCGATAATGCCTTCTCTTACATCTTCCTCGTCTTCGGCGAGAATTAATTTATACATGCTTCATCCCTCTTCGGATATCGTTTGGAGTTTTACAGCATTATAATAGCTGATTCAGTAAGCTCAATCTATGTTTAAATAATGAAAGCTGCAGTAGCGGATCAAGTCAAATATGGGGAGCAATTCACTATATAGGCTGAGTGCATTTATTGCAAGTAAATATTATGTACATACATAGTGCGAATCCATTACAGAATGAAATTCCCCGGACCGCCTGACGCCGCTACATTCTTGAATCACACTCCTATAGGTGAGGTGCGGTCCATCCCGCTTCATGAACAATAAGTGGAATTTGGACACTTAATTTCATCATATAATTGGGCACCACCATTGTAAGTGGAATAACAACACTTACTCCCTTGATTCGAGCGCCAGGTGACGAATGGTGGATAAATAAATGTATTTTTTCCAACTACTGTTCAAGAAACGTCTGTTCCGGCAAAATTAGATGCTCTTTTTCCACTAATTACTTGAGGAAACGTCTTCGTCGCTGTCAATCATGAATAAGGACTACCGTTTCAGAAGGAAATAGATGGGTATGTTATCGTGTGAGACTTATAAATTCTGTGAATCGGCATAAAAAAAACCATCCCGCTTATGCCGGGATGGGGATGTTCGGTCACGTATAGGAATTATAGCAATGCTTTGTTGAAGCGGTAGCCTGTTGTCTTTTCGAACCCGATATGGCGGTAAAAGGCATGTGCCGGTGCACGCTCCACACGGTTGCCGCTTCGCAGGAACAGCTGGCAGCAGCCTTGATGGCGTGCCCATTCTTCCGCTGCGGATACGAGTCTTTTGCCAAGGCCTTGTCCTCTAAGTTCCTCTGATACGATCAGCGCGGTAATTTCCGTAATACAATCTGCATGTTTGTAATAGGACTTCACCTGCCGGAGTCCGATCATTCCCACAACTTCGTTATTGAGTTCTGCGACCATTGTGCAGTGGAGCGGATCATGCTCCATGCCTTCCATTCTCTCTTTCATCACGCTAAGCGTCGTCGGATAGCCGAATTCCCGCAGAAGGGCTGTAACTCTCTCCAGATCATTCATGCCACATTTGCGAATTTGCAGTACCTGCTCCTGAGTACTACTGTTCATCCTCGTATACCTCCACTTTTAGCATAGACGCCGCCTGCTTGGCCGTCGTCCGCGCGATTTCCACATCTTCCGCTGAACTGAGTGTTACTGCCATCCGCCGTCCAGGGCGGATCTCCGGTTTGCCGAATACACGGACTTGCGTTCGGGGAAAGGTTAGCGCCTTATCTATCCCGGTTACTGCAAAAGCTTGTCCAGTTCCTTCGGCCTTCAGGGTAGCTGAAGCACCCGGTGTTAACAAACGTACCGATTCCAGCGGAAATCCAAGAATGGCTCTGACATGCAGAGCAAATTCCGACAAATCCTGCGTAATCATTGTAACCATACCTGTGTCATGCGGTCTGGGTGATACTTCGCTGAACAGTACCCCGTCCGGGGTCAGAAACAGCTCCACTCCAAAAATCCCATATCCGCCAAGCTCATCCGTAACGGCCCGGGCCATCGACTGTGCTTCGGCAAGCAGCGCTTCACTCATCTGATGCGGCTGCCAGGACTCCACATAATCGCCATCCTTCTGAATGTGGCCGATCGGCGGACAAAATACGGTTCCGCTAACCGAGCGGACGGTAAGTAGTGTAATTTCACTCTCAAAAGTGACAAAAGCTTCTACAATGACGCGTGTACCTTTGGCACGTGCTCCTTCCAGAGCCGTATTCCAGCATTCTGCGGCATCCTCAGGTGTCCTGCAAATACTCTGTCCCTTGCCGGAAGAGCTCATGATCGGCTTGATCACACACGGTGTTCCAAGCTCACTTACGGCCTGGTGAAGTTCGTCCAGACTGTCAGCGAACCGGTATCCGGCGGTCGGCAGACCCAACTCTTCAGCCGCAAGGCGGCGGATGCCTTCCCGGTCCATCGTCAGTCTAGCGCTACGTGCGGTCGGTACCACGAGGAAACCTTCTTCCTCCAGTTCCACCAGCGCTCCGGTAGCAATGGCTTCGATCTCGGGGACAATCAAATCCGGTTTCTCTGAACGGATTAATTGCTTCAGTGCCTCTGCATCCAGCATATCCAGTACATAAGAGCGGTGGGCTACACCCATCGCCGGTGCAGCTTCATAACGGTCCACAGCTACGGTCTCTACGCCAAGGCGCTGAGCTTCGATAATGACTTCCTTACCCAGTTCACCGCTGCCGAGCAGCAGCAGCTTCTTACTCCGGGCTGAAAAAGGAGCTCCCCACATTGTCGACTCCAACCTCTTTTCGCAAATTTGACTGCCGACTTCTCTATTTCTGTAAATTGTCGCAGTTTCATTGTAAATTTTCAGGCTTCTTTATTTTCATCCATCAACCAGCAGATTGCAAGCATTCTTCGACATTTTCCTACAAACTTCACAGATGACTGTCCACCATATTGACGAAAGATTGCTCCATGAGCGATAATTCGCGGGCAATTTGGCCCCAGTGCTGCGCTGAATCACCCCCTTTCAGGAGTTCCGACATGGCCGCTTCCTGCTCGGCCAGACCTTCACGCAGCTGCTCTGCGGCAAGGGAAAGTGCCGCCGCTGCCGCACCGGTATAGAAAGACAGCAGCCGTTCTTCCTGGCTTACAGCCGCAGCAGCAATAGCCTCCTTGAACCAGTGCTCGGCAGCTGTGCGGATGTCTGCCCGTCCAGGGCCTTCAAAGAAATGACGCGGTGATCTGAAGCGGCTCCACAGTGCTGCCCAATCCAGAGGGGCTAGGGAGCAATCGAGCTTTGCCGGGACGGGCCAGCGCTCGTCTGAATTCTCCAGCAGCTGAAGCTCCTGACCCGGGATGGAAAGTTCTGCGGCTGCGGCTGCAGCCGCCTGAGTTACCAGCCTGCGCCCTGCCGCCTCCAGCCGCAGGGTGGTCGCCCACAGCTCCTGCTCCAGTTCACGCAGGATACTGCGCTCCAGCTCCCGGCCGCAGGCAATGAAGATGTCTTTCAGATGACCGCCCTCTTCCCGGAGGATAGAGGGATGGAACGATTCCTGAAAGGAACGGCCGAAGGAGAAGGACAGGCGCTGCCGGACATGATAGAGAAGCTCCTCACCCTCGCGGCGCAGATCCCGGATGGGCCGCTCTTCCCGCTCAAGCTGTGCCAGCCGGAGGCCTGCGTCATCCCGGCGCTGCCGGAACAGCCGCAGCCCTTCTTCCCGCTGGTCCGCTGCCATAAGCGCCATATGCTGCCATTCCTCCGCGCGGAGCCGGACCGAGCTTAAGCTATCCCTCGCCGCCGCCAGTGACAGGCGTGGCAGCTCCTCACCCGCAAATTCAGACAGCGCTTCTTCGAAGCTGCTGAATCCGGAAGCCTCGTAGGACTCCCGTACCCCGCGCGACTTGCCCTCCAGGGCAAGCAGACTGGACAAGGCATAGATCCGCGGGGAGGTCAGGCCGCCGGCACGCAGATTCTGCGTCACATGCTGCTTCACTTCTTCCAGCTCTGCCTCGTCTGAAGCGAGGTCGGACGCATTGATGATGAAGAACATTTTATCCAGGGCAAAGCTGTCCTTGATTCTTCCCAGCTGGGCCAGGAGACTGCGGTCGGCTTTGGAGAAGGCATGATTAAAGTAGGTCACGAAGCAGATCGCATCCGCATTCTTCATGTAGCCAAAGGTTACACCGGTATGCCGGGCATGTAAGGAATCCGCTCCGGGGGTGTCAACCAATACGATGCCGCTCCGTGTCAGAGGGCTGTCATAATAGAGGTCAGTACTCTGCACGAAGCAGGCCCGTTTCTCATCGGCTACCAGGCTTCGGTATTCCTGCAGGCTGACTGTACGCTCTGTTCCGAGCAGCGGGCCGGATTCCTCCCAGCCCGCTGCCGCTGCGCGCAAGAATCCGGCATGAGGCAGCGAGGACGGATGAAGCCCGCCGGTCTGCAGGCGTGCCACCGCTGCAGTCCAGGTGGTATGCTGCGGCGGTGCCAGCTGCAGCACACTGAAGGAATGGAGGATATCGTTCCAGAAATCCTCCGCTGACTTCATGGTCACGGCCGCAGTCGCGTGGGCGAATCCGCCCTCGGGGGCCAGTATGCGGCCGACGGCAGCCGTGGCGGGATGCGGAGACACGGGCAGCACCTCTTCGCCCAGCAGGGCGTTGGCGAAGGAAGATTTGCCGGCGCTGAACGCTCCGAACAGCGCCATCGTGAAGCGGCCGCCGGCGAGGTCCTCCGCCCGCGCCGCCAGGCTGCGCGCAGCCGAGGCCATGGCCGGCTCGCGGCGCAGCAGCCCGGCCGCAGCGTGCAGCGCCGCTGCGGCCTGCGTCAGCCGGCGGCGCCCGCCCGCCGGCGAAGCCGTACCCGCCGCCCACGGTGCGGCGGCGGGGTGAGCAGCCGCTGCGCTGCGCGGCGGCTGCTCAGGGCTGGCGGCGCAAGGCGCGCCAGCCGTATGGGCCCTCACCTCCGGCAGGACGCCGGGGTGAGGGTACGGCGCGGCGGCAGCAGCGCCGCGAGTTCGTCCGCGCGCGCGGCAGCCGCGCGGTCCAGGGCGGCCAGCGCGGCGTGCGCGTGCGCCTGCCGCTGCAGGGCCGCTTCGCGGCGCGAGAGCTCCGCGCGCCGCTCGTCCAGCAGCGGCGGCAGCTGGGCCAGCAGCTGCTCGCCGAAGGCCAGAGCCGCGCGGCGGAACTGTGCCTTAATTTCTGCCGCAAGCGTGCGGCAGAAATTAAGCAGCGCCTCGCCCGACGACCCGGTCCCCGGCTTCACCTGATCCGCCAGCCACTGCTGGCTCACCGCCGGGAACGCCTGCTTCAGCAGCGGCTCTGCCCCTTCCTGCCACAGCCCTGCGCCTTCAGCCCAGTCACGCACGAGCTGGAGTATATGCCACTCCAGCTGGGCAGTGATCTCTCTCTGCTGAAGCCCGTGCCAGTGGAGAAGCCGCGTTGCCTGCTCCTTCTCCCGCTTCGCCGCGGTGAACAATAGCCCGCGCCGGAAACCCGGGCTGCTGCTCTCGATATAAGCTCCAGCAGCATCCCTTACATCGGCTGGCATCAGATTGCTGTTGCCAAGCAGGGCATCCAGCTTACTGCGCAGCTCCAGCCGCATCCGCTCCGGCAGCTGCACGAGCAGCTCCTCAGCCTGCGAAATTTCCCGGATTTCTGCCTCCACCGCTTCCTTACCGGCATCCCCGGCCGCTTCCAGTAACTGAGAGCGCTCCTCCTGCTGCTCCTCGCGGTAAGCTGCAAGCACCGCAGCCGCCGTATGGTGGATGGAACGGGACAGACTGTAGCCGAGCAGTTCTTTTCGCTGCTCCAGCAGAGCTGCAATTACCGCGAGCAGATCATCCCATTGGTTCAGAGGGTGATCCTTCACTTTGAGTGAAGTGAACAACAGACCAGCGGAATGAATCCCCCATTCCCGGAAAGCGCTTTCCACTTGCTGCCGGTATTCCACTATGGAGATTTCCAGTTCTCTGTGCTTGTCGATCTGATTGATGATAAGGTACAGCGGCTTGCCCCAGTCGCTGAGACTTTTGGCAAACGCCAGATTATTCTCCGATTGCACATGGTTGTAATCCATAACGTAGAACACGGCATCAGCCAAATGCAGCGCCGAGTGAGTCGCCGCCTGATGCCCCTCATCGGTGGAATCCACCCCCGGAGTATCCATTAGAACGCCGTGCTTCCCCAGCAGCGGGACTTCCTCCCAGACCTCAATCGCTAAATATTCAGCACCCTGGCGGCAGTACTCCTGCAGCCGGTCTGGTGTAGTTTCTATTGCCGGTGCATGACTCCCAGGTGCCTCCGGATCTGCATGAAGCACTACCCGCGGAGCCCCGCTGCGGATCGATACAATATTGGCGCTGGTTGGAACCGGACCTGATGGCAGCACAGCTTTTCCGCATAGGCCATTAATCATACTGGATTTACCCGCAGAGAAATGTCCGCAGAAGGCAAGGGTCAATTCTCCCGCTTGCTCTTTAAGTATCAAATCTGCTGCTATCTGCGCACTATTCTGTTCGCCCCAGCTCTCCAGCTTCTGCTTCAGCAGCATAAGCGTTGACGTACTGGATATTACTTCCCTCATCCTGCTCCGTTCTGCTCCCACACCAACCCCACCTTCTGCAATCTACAACATGTGCATCCATTTATTTATAGATAAGAATAGATAAGCTTCGGGCTTCCACTTATGTGAAGCTATAACATTAGTATGTTTATCTGATCAGCAAGAATAGAATAATTACATTTTATCATCAGATTGTCACAAATCAACTAGCCACTTTTACAAAATCAGCTATAATCCTTCACGAAAAACAAGACTTCGCTGGACTAATCGACCCCTTGACAGATGATTCCAGATTTATTACTATATCCATAATGGATATATCATAGTTGGATATAACCAATTACGATATATATCTTAGGTTCTTCTATTATCGGACAGGAGGTGTGTAATGACCAAGAATAACCCATTGCAAACGGAGCAATTATCCGACTCAGCTTATTATATTCTGCTCGCGTTGCTCACTCCGAAGCACGGCTATGCAATCATGAAGTACATCGAAGAGCTAACCGAAGGCGAAGTCAGGATGGGACCCGCTACACTCTATACACTAATCAAGAAACTGCAGAAATCCGGCTACATTCTATTGAACGAGGATGAGGATGAACGGCGCAAGACCTATCAGATTACTTCAAGCGGAACGGGTCTGGTGGAGGCTGAGATTGAACGGAGACTGCGCATGTCGAGGCACGGGAATATAGCACAGCTAAATGCTAAGGAGGCGTTGACTCATGAAAACTAATAAGCAGACACGGTACATTCCGTCTAAAGGACTGGCTTTTGCCGAGCAGAATGAAATGACTAAACTAAGCAGGTTGTCGGAGAAAGGCTGGCTGCTGGAGCGGTTCTCCCTGTTTGGTTCTGGCTTCATTGTCCGCAGAGGTCCAGCGCATAAGCAAATTTATTGTCTGGACATCCAGCATGTGCCGCAGAAGGACCAGAATGAGTACCGTGAAATGTTCGCTGACAGCGGCTGGGGTTATGTGTGTTCCGCCGGGGATATGCATATCTTCGTTGCTGAACCGGGAACCGTTCCCATTCATACAGACCGCTCAACACTCTATGAGAAATACCGCAAAATCACCCGTGCCAGCAAAGTTTTCGCTATTGTAGTCATGCTGCTGACGCTCATCACTTGTGTGCTGCTATATCTTTCCCGGCAGGTGTGGGACCATCAGCTGCTTCAAAACATCTCGCATGTTTCCCTGCTGCTGTGTGCCGTGTTCTTCCTGCCTTCTCTTATGGTTTACATTGCCTATTCTCTAAGGCTTAGAGCGTTCTCAGATTAGCCAACCACGCATATAACACCACAAGACTAAGGCCTTATCTTCGATGATTACTCAGGAATTTGCCGGGTCCCAGACATATATATTCTTATCGTTTGACGCAAAAAGCCGGCCCTCGGGCCGGCTCTTTGTACATATGAATTGCTATTAAGCTGTTTCCAGGACTGGAAGCAGGATTTCGAACACTTTACCGTGCTGCAGAATGGTAAGGCCGCGGGCTTTGTCCTTCATAACAACCACTTCAGGCTTCACGGACATACGTTCCAGGTAGAACTCAGGCACATCGCCGGAATGGCTGATTGTGATGCCCTCTACTTCCTGCTCTTCATTTTCTTCCATAGGGCTGTCCACCACACGGTCAAAAATATCGGAGAACGCTTCAAAATTATCGGTGTATACAGAAATGCACTTCATCTCTATCCCATCCTCTTCTTCATCTCTAAATCTTTGTTTGATTTCGTATGAACCTTATCTTTCCTGATTACAGCGGTTTTCATACGTTTTTTGCCTTCCCGGCATACATCCAGCAGCGGGCAGACCTGACATTGCGGATTCTGCGACTTACAGTGATAACGCCCGAAAAAGATCAGCCGGTGGTGCGTTAACGTCCATTCGTCACGCGGCACCGCCTTCATCAGCTTCTTCTCCACTTCCAGCACCGAATCTTTCCAGCCCGCAAGCGCGAGCCGTTTGGCTACCCGTTCCACATGAGTATCCACGGCAATGGCCGGTACGCCGAAAGCGTTGGATATGACCACATTCGCAGTCTTGCGGCCGACACCCGGTAAGGTTACCAGCAAATCATGGGCCTGAGGCACTTCTCCGCCATACTGCTCAATCAGAATGGAGCAGAGGTTCTGAATATGCTTGGCCTTGTTGCGAAATAAGCCAATCCGCCGGATATCCCGCTCGAGCTCTTCAAGCGGCACTGAAATGTAGTCGATTGGAGCTTTATACTTCTGAAACAGGTCCTCGGTCACCTTGTTCACTGTTGCGTCCGTACATTGGGCCGAGAGCAGCACCGCTATAGTTAGCTCAAAAGCGTTACTATGGTTCAGCTCGCAATGCGCATCAGGGAACATGCCTCCGATGGTATCCAGGATGTGGCGGACTTCTGCAACTTTCATAGCGTCCCCTCCACGGAGTACTTACACCCGCAGTTTCATACGGGCATAACTTCTCTAAATAAAAGAAATATAAGCAAAGAATACATTATATCGTATACTTCCATAGCGTTCAAGTGAACACAGCGCTGTCCTTATATTTCAAAAAAAACGTCTTGATTCAGGACAAAATCCTGAATCAAGACGGTGTTTCACACGGAAAATCACCAAAACGATTATTGTTTCACTATTTCCACGATCTTGTCGTTGTTGAAATACATTATAATATTATCATTTTCTTTGAGAGATTGCACGGGTAAAGTCGTGTCACCTTGATGAATATATGCATTTGCCGCAAGTACAAACTTATAATTTTCATTCAGAGTGGCGCGTTTGGTCATGACTTCACTCGTTGCACTCTCATAGCGTGCGAAGGTGCGGCTAAGCTGACTGAATACTGAAATAATAATTACTCCACTGGCATCCTTACGCGCTATCACACGGTCCGCTGTAGTAAGGCCACTCAGATCAGTAGTGGTTACACCGTCACGGGTAATTCTCACCCCAGCACTGGCGGCGAAATTCTGGGACACACCGGAATAATCCTTTACAGTGAAAGTTCTGGCTGCAGCGTCAACCGCAGAGACTTGACCGGAATACTGCTTAACCGATTGCATCGACAATGCTGTGGCTCCGTCAAAGTTAATATTCACATAATCGCCTGTCTTTATTTCACTAAGTGTGATTGTCTGGCCCGCCTCATTACTAAGAGGAACGGCCGCTACATAAATATCGCTGGTTCCGCTGCCTGACTTGACAGTGACTTTGTTAGTATTGGCATTCACTCCTGCAACCTCAAGCTGTACCGATGAGGCTACCCGCAGGACCGAAATTATCTCTTGATTGCCGGTGAGCACTGCAGTTACTGGTACATTCACCGAAACATCTGCCATAGTCGCACTGGTTTTGCCAAATATATCTACGTTAAGCGGATATCCCATGGTCATCAGCTGGCCATTGCTCATTTTGAAAACAATGGTCCTAGTCGAGGCATTAATGGCAGTCAGTATACCGGAATATTTGGTAGATAGCTCAACTGACAATGCCCGCTCATTAATCGAAGTCACATCTACTTTCCGGTTTTCGGCAAGCCTTGCACCCATACTGGTAATTGATGTTGTCGGGGTACCATCATAAGACATCTTAGTATTTGTATCGAGCTTGATTACATGTGCTTTGCCAAGATTATCAGTGAAGGTAAGGAATTGGGTCTTCGCGTTAAAATCAACCACTGTTGCTCCGGTAAACTGATTGATTTGCCGGCTGACCACCTCAATATGGGTCACCTGATCACTGCTGTTCAGCGTAAGCTGAACATTGTCTCCGCCTGTTTTATCAGAGATTAGATCACCTATCACAGGATTAGCCACATTTGGAATTACAATTACCGGTTTACTGGCCAGAAGTTTAACTTCACGGCTGCCATCTGTCTTTTGATAGACAATGGTAGAATCCGTCAACTCATATATAAAGCCCTTAACAGTACGCTCTATACCAGAAGTAACCTCTACAGAACGGATCAGGTTATCCTTGATCGTGTAGGAGACGGCAGCACCTGCCTTCAAATCAGCCGGCAGAAGAATGGAATTCTGGGAACTGAATAATGAAATCCCATCCTCCCACTTAAAGCTTTCCGTTGTTCCGTCTGTATTCTTGAACGTTATGCTCTTGGAAGCCGCATCTACATTCTGAATCGTGCCGGTTGCAGTCTTATTAACTACGCCAGAGGTCACTTGGACCTTCACCACTTTATGAGAACCGCTGAACGTTTCACGGGTCAATCTTATCTTGCTGCCTGCAGTAATCGATGACGGCTGGATCACTGTACCATTCACATCGGTGAATACAGTACCGGCATCATAGTCATACTGATCATAACCCAATGCTGAATCCACCCAGACAATACCTGAAGAGACCTTGGTAAAAGTACCCTCAGCCTGATCGAGTTGTTGTGTCGGATCAGTCAGCTCTACATAAGCTGCGCTATACGTTGCACCGATAACGGTCACTTTGGTGTAGGGCTGTATCTCGTTCAGAGAGATGCGGGTCTCTGAAGTACTTGTGAAATAAGCAGTGTTCGCATTCAAAGTGAAGTCCGTAGTGCTGCCGTTACTAAATAGTGTCAGCTTGCCGTCTTTCAGTGAACTTACCGTTCCTTTGAATGTATTATCGTAGTCAAGCGTGTTGTGCGCCTCAGCACGGCTGAAGAAGGTGGCAAGCTGGGCACGGGTTACTGCGCCCTGCGGGTCGAAGCGGTTGCCGTCCAGTCCGTTGGCCAGGCCTAGATCAACTGCGGTGTTAATATAGCCGCGCTTATTCGCAGATACCTTGGAATCATCGGCAAAACCGGTCGGTTCACCCGCTGCCGCTGCTGCAGATGCACTCTTACCCAGTGCCCGGACCAGTAATTCTGCAACCCACTCTCGGCTGGCCTTGCGTTCTCCCCAAGAGGTCTTCAGGTTATCTACAGCCATTTCTACCGTCTTATCCAGCAGTCCCTGCTGAAATGCTAGCACAACATAAGGCTTGTAATAGTTAGTTACCATGAAATCAGCAGGAAGAACCACATCTGTGCTTGTGTTTACGTTGCCCTGCAGTTTCATAAAGCGCAGCGCCATCAGAACAGCCTCTTGCTGGGTAACGGAGTCACCCGGACGGAATAAGCCGTTATTACCGACAACAATACCTTGGGAAGCCAGCTTGTAAATATGCTTTTCGGCCCAGAAGCCCGTTTTAACATCACTAAATATCCCTGCAGCTGTTGCTGCACTCTGGGTAGTTACCGCTGCAATTGGTGTTCCGGTTGAGGTACTGTCGGCAAACACCGCTCCTGTACCGCCAAGCACCATAGTGCCGGCCAGAACAGCGGACACCGCTTTAGCAGAATAAGACTGAACCTTACGCTTTAATTTTTTGTGACCGGACAATTCGATATTCCCCTCTCCATGGCTTATCTGAATTTCTATGTTGGCTATTTCGTCAGCCATTAGCCTAATTCCTGCGTAATGCTTACAATCCGTTATTCTCTCGGGTCATTGGATGCACGAGGTCCACATGTCCCATCAGGCTCTCGACTTGTTCTCCGTCTACCAGAACATCGATATTCTTCACTTCTTCAAACTGGAAGAAGGTCTTGGATAACGCGCTGATTGCCAGGGCTTCACCGCCTGCACCAAGCTGTGCTTCATCCGGCTTATGAATATCCAGAACAATCTGTCCATTCGTGAATTCCAGAGATTTCAGCTCAATTTTGCTCCAAAGCGGAATCTGGTCGGCATTCTTGCTGCTCTGGAGAGACTTAAAGGCCTCTGAGTATTTTTCTTTGGCATCTGTGAAGCTGACAGAGACTTCGGCCGCCACCAGATCAGTCTGCTGAGGATCTGTATAATAGACCTGGATATTCTGGCTTTGCTTCTCTGGCGCTGCCGGCTGCTCAGTAGCTACAGGAGCTTCCGTAGCTGCAGGCTCCGGCGTACTTGTAGCCTGAGGTGCATTAGTGCTATTAGCACTGCTGGCGTTCCCTGCGTCCCCTTCCGCTCCGCTCGATACGGCGGATGAATCCTGTCCGGCTGCATCGGCCGGTGAGGCGGTTGGTTTGTCACCGCATCCCGAAATTACTGCGAGCAGTAATACTGCTATACCTGCATATGTCAATTTCTTGTTCATCACTAAATAACCCCCTCCATATGAATACGGGCGGGACAGGGCCGCAAAGTCTCTTTGACCCCAATCCATGGCCGAAATCCGACTTTGCGGCCCTGGCTACCGCCCGTTGTTATTGAACCCCGAGATATTCCTTAATCCCGCTTACCATTGATGCAGCAACTTTGTTCTGAAGTGATTCCGTGAACAGAAGTGCCTCATCATTCTTGTTGCTGAGGTAGCCAACTTCAAGCAGTACCGCAGGCATCGTTGTCTCGCGTATAACGTGGAAGTTGCCGTAACGTACGCCCCGGTTACTAAGTCCGGTAGCCTGTACAAGATACTTGTGCATCACATTCGCCAGAGCCTTGCTGGCTTCGCGCTGATAGTAGGTCTCCGTTCCGCTTGCTGCGGAAGAGCCGCTGCTGTTGGCATGGACAGAGATGAATAAATCAGCCTTGAGGTTGTTAGCAATTGCCGCCCTGTCCTTCAGTTCAAGGAAGGTGTCATCACTGCGGGTCAGAACCACGTCAATTTTGTTCTCCTGCTTCAGCAGCTCCGCCGCCTTCAGAATAACAGCCAGATTGAAATTCTTCTCGTATTTACCGGTAACACCAACGGCCCCGGAATCCTTGGCGCCATGCCCGGCATCGAGCACCACCAGTTTACGCCCGCTGTTGCCGGGCTGTGTAGAAGTATCTCCAGTGCTCTGCGCATTCAAATCAATGACAATCAGCTTGGAGACATCGCCCGAAACTTCAACGCTATAATTTCTCGAAGTAGTAAGGTCAATTACAAAACGTACAGTGTACGGGGCGGTACTATAGAGCGAGTAACGCACACCGGATACATCCGGATAATCAGTAACCGTAAGCATACCGTTCAGGTTGGGATCCAGCTGTTGTCCTGTACCGAATACATCCGAGAAAGTGGCATTCGGCAAGTCAATTACAATCCGGTCCGGTCCGCTCACTTTGGAAACCATCGGCTGGGTGTTGCCCTCAAGTGCAATGGTTAGCCTGTTCTCATTGAAGCTGATTCCGTTAATCATGCTCAGGCCGCTTGCCGCATCATCCGGCGGGACTACAACAGTTCCCCCGTCTCCGTTACTTCCACCTGTTTCTGTGTTAGTATCCGGGATTTCCGGGGTAATAAGATCTACAATCTTATTCGTATTGTCCCATTTGACTGTAAGGCCAAACTGCTCTCCGATGAATCTGATCGGCACGAGAGTTGTACCGTTCCGCAGAAGCGGTGACGTCGTCAAGATCACGGTCTTACCGTCTACGGAGGCTGCAGTCTGATTAACGATCAGCTGCATAGTCTTACCTTGCTGTTCAATCGTAACGGTCTTGCTTGTCTGATTCCAGTTCACCTTGTATCCAAGGTTCTCAGCGATCATTCTTAGCGGTACCATAATGGAGTTGTTTACATTTTCCACCGGAACATCCTGCCCTGCGGTCAGTTCCTGTCCATCCAGGAAAATCTTGTTGGTAGCCGCAGCAGCTTGTCCTTGCCCCGGCAGAATCACAACAAAGAACAACAGCAGCAACAGCATACAAGCAAATTTCTTCATTCTTCACCTCTAAGACTCTAGTATTCCGCCCCCAAACGAGCGTTCTTGGTGCAATCCTACTGACAATCTTCGACATAGTTTAGACGCCCGATGAACCTAAAAGTTGCGAATAAATACCATTAAAAATCAGGACTCTTCACACGCAGCTCCCTTGCCACGTTATTTAAAGCCCAAGATATTCTTTAATTCCCGCCACAATTTCCCGTGCCAGATTATTTTGCATCTGCTCGCTGTACATAGCCGCTTCATTTCCCGGATTCGTCAGATAACCTGCCTCCAGCAGTACGGCTGGCATGCTTGTCTCTCTGGTGACATGCAGACTCTTCGATCTGACGCCGTTATCTTTGAATCCTGTACCGGCAACCAGATGCTTTTGCATGATTTGGGCAAGCGGAAGACTTTCGCTGCGGCTGTAATAGGTTTCACTGCCATTGACTTTGTCACGGTTCGGATACCCTACATCCAACGAATTCCCATGCAGCGAAACAAACAGCGTAGCCTTTGCGGCTTCAGCAGTTTTCACTCGGTCCTGCAGACCGAGAGTAACATCAGATGTTCGTGTGTATACAACATTCGCCCAACCCTCTTGTGTCAGAATCGCTCCAACTTTAAGGATAACCGCAAGATTGAAGTCTTTTTCCGCTTTGCCTGTGAGACTGATTGCTCCCGGCTGTGTGCCTCCATGACCTGCATCAAGCGCTACAATTGGCTTGCCGGTAAGTCCTGTATTCACCGGTGTACCAGCTCCGCTATTCTCCGTATTGAGATCTACTGTCACCAGCCCTGTACTGTCATCCGTACTCAGCTGGTAATTCTGGCTGCCTGCGGTTTGGATTACGAACCGGACCGTAGAAGGACTGGTGCTAAATAGCGCATAGCGTATTTCAGATACCAGCGGGTAACCGCTTACGTCCAGCCTTCCCTGCGGACTGCCGCTGGCAGATACCCCCGGAAAGCTACCGCTGAAATCAGAGGCAAACGCAGCTCCCTGAAAATCAACTACAATCCGGTCAGGTCCGGTAATCTTGGTTACCGTAGGCTTGGCACCTCCGGCAACCGCAACAATAAGACGGTTCTCACTGAATACAGCCCCCTTAACAGTCGGGGACGTAACTGCTGGAGTCGGAGAGGCCGTAATGCTGCCCTCGACCTCTTCAGGAATCTCTGTATTGGTCTGAGGCTGCGGTGTCGGAGCAGGGGATTGCACTGCCACCACAGGGCCTGGAGAGGTTGCAGGCGCCACGGTAGCTGAAGGCAGAGGATCTGCAGATACAGGTGTATCCAGAGTTATTCCGCCGCTTAAGTAAACTGTTTTGTCGGAATTATCCCAGCCGACACTGAGTCCGAACTGTTCACTCACGAAACGGATAGGAACCAGTACCGTACCGCCATTCTGCTTGGGAGCGGCATTCAGCAGCAGACTTACGCCATCGGCTTCAGCCGTCTTGCTACCTACTGCAAGCTGTACCGTCTTGCCGTCCTGCTGGACGGTTACTTTGCGGGTGGTCTGCTCCCAGAGCACTTCAAAACCAAGATTCTCCACCACCACCCGGATTGGAATCATAACGCTTCCATTCACGTTTTCAAGGATGACCCCTTTGGGCAGCGCAAGCTCCTTACTGTCCATTACAATCCTTCCCTGGCTGCTTGCGGCAGCGGCAGTATCATGAACGGGGAATGACAGTAACAAGAGCGGCAGCAGCAGTAGGAATAACATCCGTTGTCCGGCTTTCTTCATCCTTTCCTCTCCTTTTGTCAATTGATAGAACCATAGATAAGATTAAGACGACAGAAATCTCCAAAAGTTGCCTTCACAGGCAATGAATATATCGATTATAGCAAAAAAACTTCTATTTCCGACACCGGAAATAGAAGTTTTGTGTAAAAATTGTAAAGTTTACGAATTCTTCGCCAGATGTTCACTCTCTTCCCTGCAAGCATCCCGACATTGCTTAGCCGAAAAGCTTGGCAGCATGACGTTCTTCGTACGCTGCAATCTCATCTGCATGCTGAAGCGTCAGACCGATATCATCCAATCCCTGCAGGAGAAACTGGCGGCGGTGCTCATCCAGTTCAAACGTAATGGCAAGGCCGTATTCATCGCTCAATCTGTTGTTCTCCAAATCTACGGTCAGTGTATAGCCTTCATGCTCTGCGGTACGGCTGAACAGGTCATCCACCTGTGTTTCCGACAGCTTAATCGGCAGAATGCCGTTCTTGAAGCAGTTGTTATAGAAGATGTCGGCATAGGACGGGGCGATTACCACTCTGAACCCGTAATCCAGGATAGCCCAAGGCGCATGCTCCCGGGAGGAGCCGCAGCCGAAGTTCGCACGCGAGATCAGCACGGATGCTCCCTGATAGCGCGGCTTGTTCATCTCAAACGCTGCATTATCATTTCCTGCTTCATCAAAACGCCATTCGTAAAAAAGAAATTGTCCAAACCCGGTACGCTCGATCCGTTTCAGGAATTGCTTCGGAATGATTGCATCCGTATCTACATTAACCCGGTCTACCGGGGCTACGACACCTGTTAATTTTTTAAATTCTTCCATTTTCTGTGTCCTCCTGCTCTCTCAATTATTCTATGAGTTGACGGCTTCCGTCTTGTAATTCCAGTCGCGGACATCGGTGAACCGTCCTTTAATTGCAGCCGCAGCCGCCATGGCAGGAGAGACCAGATGCGTGCGTCCGCCGCGTCCCTGGCGTCCTTCAAAGTTACGGTTGGAGGTCGATGCGCAGCGTTGTCCAGGCTGCAGAACATCCGGATTCATGGCCAGGCACATACTGCAGCCTGCTTCACGCCATTCAAAACCGGCTTCTGTGAAGACCTTGTCCAGACCTTCCTTCTCAGCCTGCAGCTTAACGCGTCCGGAGCCCGGTACAACAATTGCCGTCACCTTATCGGATACCTTATGGCCTTTGGCTACTTGAGCCGCAGCCCGCAAATCCTCAATCCGGCCATTGGTGCAGGAGCCAATGAAGACATAGTCAATACCGATTTCAGAGATAGGCGTACCTGGAGCCAAATCCATATATTCAAGCGCTTTTTCAGCGGCTTTACGTTCGTTCTCAGTGGTGAAGTCTGCAGGATTCGGCACACTGGAGTTAATGTCCGTACCCATTCCCGGGCTGGTGCCCCAGGTAACCTGCGGAATCAGCGTTTCTACATCGAATTCCACTATGGTGTCATATTGTGCGCCTTCATCGCTTACGAGACCTTTCCAGATCTCCACAGCAGCATCATACGCTTCGCCTTGCGGCACATATTGACGTCCGCGCAGATAGTCGAATGTAGTCTCGTCAGGTGCGATCAGGCCGGCTCTCGCTCCGCCTTCGATCGACATATTACAGACTGTCATGCGTTCTTCCATCGACAGTTCACGGATTGCTTCGCCTGTATATTCGATAACATAACCAGTGGCAAAATCCGTACCGTATTTGGCGATGACGCCGAGAATCATATCCTTGGCGGTCACTCCCGGATTACGGTTACCCGTAAAGCGTACTTCCATTGTCTTCGCCTTGGACTGCTGCAGACACTGGGTCGCAAGCACATGTTCAACTTCGCTGGTGCCGATCCCGAAGGCTAGCGCACCAAACGCTCCGTGTGTGGAGGTGTGACTGTCCCCGCAGACAATGGTCTTGCCGGGATGTGTCAGGCCAATTTCCGGCCCCATAACGTGTACAACACCCTGATCAATATCATTCAGATCGAACAGTCTGACACCGAAATCACGGCAGTTCTGTGAAAGGGTATCTATCTGCTGCTTGGAGATCGGATCTGTAATATTGTAGCGGTCCTTGGTAGGCACGTTATGATCCATAGTCGCGAAAGTAAGCCCCGGACGGCGGACCGGACGGCCGCTCAAGCGCAATCCTTCAAAGGCCTGTGGAGAAGTAACCTCATGAACCAGATGCAGATCGATATAGATGATACTTGGCTTGCCTTCCTCTTGATGAATAACGTGATTTTCCCAAATCTTTTCAAACATTGTCTTGTTGCCCATGAATTTCACCTCATATAGTAGAATCGTTCCATTTGGATGAGAGCGTGGAGTCTCTCTTGAATGTTCTAAATATAACATCAGTACGTTTATAATTCCAAGATATGATTTCTATAGCACTTATAGGTTCATCCTATAGCGCGCGCCTGCAGTACAACCGCCGAAAGTAGTTCCTTACTCTTTTAGCTTCTGCTGTTTCCTTATTGATACGTACCCGCAATGATTCCACGCTGAATGTCCATTTCCAGCTTAATCTCATTAAAAACATCTTCCAGTGTCCTGCTCGGAAGCAGTGTGTTCTGCCTGATATGACTGAGTACGACAGCCGTGCTCCGCTCGAATTTGTGATAATGTTCGCTTTTGACATTGACGAGAACTTGGCTGCAGAGAGCGGTTAATTGCAGGTAATCCGCCAGCACATGCTTCTGCATATAGGCCTGATGAGGCTGTGGCTTAGACCAGAAGCCGGTCTCCCCGTATAGATAGTTATGATTCTCATCCAATGGCTCGATGGCCGAATTATTATGAATAAAATACCCCAGCTGTTCTTCGAGCTCGTCAAATGATTGTATTAATCTTGCCAGAACGCCCATAATACCCCCCCCCGTTTATTTCGAAGAACGTATGCCTAGAGCATGCATAAGGGCTCCTGAAGAATAATTTAAGTATATCCTTATGTTCAAAATAAAGATATTTAATATGCAGATTATGTAAGATTATCAACCTGCTGAAGCACACCACTCTCTTCGCTGCCAAACATCCACCTATACTAAATCGGATATCTATAGGTTATACTTATAGACAGATTATCCATTCTTTTTAATAAAGGAGCCTATCCGTGGAACTCAGACAATTGCAGTACACACTTCAGATCGCTGCAGAAAGAAACTTCTCACGAGCAGCAGACAAGCTGCATATTGCCCAGCCCTCCTTAAGCCAGCAGCTCTCCAAACTGGAAAAAGAGCTGGGTGTTCTTCTCTTCCAGCGTAATACCAGCTCCGTTGAGCTGACCTATGCCGGGGAGAAATTCGTTGAGCAGGCCCAGGCGATCATTGATGCCGTGGAGCTGCTGCGCCAGGAAATGTCCGATATCTCCCAGCTGCGGACCGGACGGGTCGTGGTAGGCAGCATGCCGATCACTGGTGCGCACCTGCTCCCGCATGTACTGCCGGTATTCAAAAGTACATATGCCGAGGTTGAAATCACCCTGCTGGAGGACTCCTCTATGAATCTGGAGAAGCTGACCGCCAGCGGCCAGACGGATCTAAGCCTGCTCTCCCTGCCGCTGGAGATTCCGACTCTGGCTTATGAGGTCCTTGGCGAGGAACGGATCGATCTGGCGGTCCCGCCTGAGCATCCGTTGGCAGCGCGGAGTGCTCTGGGTATCCGCACCTCACTGCATGAGCTTAAGAATGAACCGTTCATCGTGCTCAAAGAAGGTCAGGGCTTCCGTAAAATGACCGTTGAACTCTGCCGTGAAGCCGGTTTTGAGCCGCAGATTGTATTTGAAAGCAATAATATGGAGACCGTTCAGTCGCTTGTAGCCACCGGGATGGGTGTAACGCTGGTGCCCCATTTCATCGCACGTGCTCCGAGGAGTGAATTTGTACCTGTCTACCTGCCTTTGGCCGATCCGGTACCCAGCCGTACCCTGGTGGTCGCTTACCGGCGCGGACGCTACTTATCCCGGGCCGCTGAAGCTTTCATTGAAACCTTCAAAGCAACGGTTGCCGGACTGGCGGACGAATAAACAGCAGAACAATGCAAATACCCATCCGGCACCTGTCTGGAAGCCGGATGGGCATTTGCTGTATTTTTCGCGGGAAGTAATTATTTATTTGCGCAAATTATGCTGCGTGATCAGGCGGTTCTGATCATCCGGCAGACGGCCTGTACTCTCATCAACCGGTCCCCTAGTGCGGGTATCCCCGGCCTTATCCTCGACAAACTCTCTGATCGCCTTATTTTGAACTTCAGCGGCTTCTTTGGCATTTTGCTTCTGTTCCTGCTGGATATTAGTGCTCTTACTCAATTCAATCCACCTCCTGGTAACAGATTATAAATACTTTACCCGCCCCCCTGAAGATCAAACATTAATTTTGCTCCCCTCCATCCCAAAAAAATTCGCAGGACGGCTCTTTGCAAACCCTGCTTGGCCATGGTATCCTAAATGACAAATAGTGAAACGTGCAGACGGGACCAGTAAGAATTGACAATGATTCGCGCGCAGAGAGTAAATTCCGGAAGGCTGGGAGAATTTACCGCGGATGTCCATTCCGAATCCTACCCCCGAGCGGCCTGCCCAGCAGGACGGATACTCCCGTTACGAGAATGAAGTCGGATGAACCCTCATCAATGAAGGTGGTACCGCGGAAGTTAACCAAGCTTTCGTCCTTTGCTAAGTCTAAGGATGGGGGCTTTTTGTCATTTTCGGGCTTACAGCGATTGAAATTTGAGAGGAAAGTGAAAGACAATGACGACAAGAATCGTGGTCAAAATCGGCAGCAGCTCACTGAGCGGCCCTGAGGGCGGATTGAACCGGTCTGCGGTCGCCTTCTTCGCCGCCGAGATTGCCGCACTCCGTAAGCAAGGCTGTGAAGTTCTTCTGGTTACCTCAGGAGCGGTGGCGGCCGGATTCCGTGCTATCGGCTATCCCTCCCGCCCCAAGCTGCTGCACGAGAAGCAGGCCGCAGCAGCGGTAGGACAGGTTATGCTCATGCAGGCTTATCAAGAAGCCTTTGCCGGGCACGGTATTCCTACAGCACAGATTCTTCTGACCCGCACGGACTTCTGCAGCCGCCGCGCCATGAACAACGCCATGATGACTGTGGAGGAGCTGCTCCGGCAGGGCGCAGTACCCGTGTTCAACGAGAATGACACTGTATCGGTAGACGAATTGAAATTCGGTGATAATGATACCCTGTCGGCGCTCGTCGCCAATCTCCTGAAGGCCTCACGGCTGTTGGTCCTGACGGATATGGACGGCGTATACAGCGGGGACCCTCGCAAGCATCCGGATGCAGTCCGGTACCAGCATATAGAAGAGATTACACCGGAGATCTATGCTATTGCAGGCGGCGCTGGCTCAAGCGTAGGCACTGGCGGCATGCGTTCGAAGATCGATGCTGCCAAGATTGCCACTCGGGGAGGCGTTCCTGTCTTTGTAGGCAGAGTTACGGAGCCTGGTGATCTTTCACTGGCAGCTGAAGGCACAGGCAAAGGCACATATTTTGCCACAACCCTCTCCTCCCTGCCTGTCAAGAAACAATGGCTTGGATTCATGTCCACCCCGCTGGGCTCCCTGTATGTTGACGACGGCGCGGTAGAAGCTCTGCTGCATGGAGGCCATAGCCTGCTGCCGGTCGGGGTCAGACGAATCGAGGGCAGCTTCCATTCCGGAGATGTTGTAGAAGTACTCGGCCCGGATGCCAAACTGCTAGGACGGGGCATCGTCAATTATGATGATACCCAGCTCCGCAGCATCCAGGGGCTTCCCAGCCGCGAGGTTGTCCCAAGACTCGGCGAAGTGCACCGGCTCGAGGTTATCCACCGCGACGAATGGATCACACTTCGGTAAGCTCACCATACTTAGCGTATGCTTTCAAAATGAGTTTTGTACGAATCAGTTTCATAGATGCATAATGCCAACATAACTTTTAGGGGGAATCGTCATGAGTGAAGTGGTAAACAAAACGACGCTGGCCAAAGCGACCACAGGGGTACTCGCAAGCTTGACTACCGGTCAGAAGAATGAAGCGCTGCTTGTCATGGCCGCAGCCCTGCGCGCTGAAGCGGATTATCTTATTGCCGCCAACGCCGAGGACTTGAATCGCGGGCGGCTAAACGGCACACCGGAGTCGATGCTCGACCGGCTGGCACTGGATGCAGGCCGGATTGACAGCATAGCCGAAGGCTTGCGGCAGATCGCCGTACTGCCGGATCCGATTGGTGACAATCTGGAAACCATCGAACGCCCGAACGGCCTTTTCATCGAGAAGGTCCGCGTTCCGCTTGGCGTTATCGGCATCATCTATGAGGCCCGTCCGAACGTAACCGTTGACGCTGCGGGCCTGTGCCTCAAAACTGGCAATGCCGTGGTCCTGCGTGGCGGCTCGTCCGCTCTTTCCTCTAACCGTGCGATCGCAGAGGTACTGCACCGAGCTTTGGCGGGAACTGCAGTGCCGCCTGATGCCCTTCAGCTGATCGAAGATCCGGACCGTTCCTCTGTGGATGAAATGCTGAAGCTGAATGGTCTGCTGGATGTCATCATTCCGCGCGGCGGAAGTTCACTCATTCAGAATGTCGTGCTTAACGCCACGGTACCGGTAATTGAAACAGGTGCAGGCATATGCCATACTTATCTGGATGCCACTGCCGAACCCGGGATGGCGCAGCGGATCAGCCTGAATGCGAAGGCGCAGCGTCCTTCTGTCTGCAACTCTATGGAGACCTTACTCGTTCACCGTGATTTTGCCGCCAATCACCTGCCGGCTTTGGCGGAGGCCTTCCGCGGTGTCCATGTGGAGTTACGCGGCTGTCCGGCTACAATCGCTCTTGTCCCTTGGGCTCTGCCGGTTACACCGCAGGATTTCGCCACGGAATACAATGACTATATTCTCAATGTCAAAATCGTGGACACTCTTGAAACGGCTCTCGGGCATATCGCTGAGTACAGTACCAAACATTCCGAGTGCATTGTGACCGAGGATGCCGCGAATGCCGCCCATTTCCTGCAGGAAGTGGATGCTGCCGCTGTATATCATAACGCGTCCACCCGATTCACTGACGGCTTTGAATTCGGCTTTGGTGCCGAAATCGGGATCAGCACCCAGAAGCTGCACGCCCGCGGCCCGATGGGGTTGCCTGCGCTGACTTCATGCAAGTACATTATCCATGGCTCCGGCCAAATAAGGGGATAAGCAAGTGGCTTCGGATACAAGTTTTAGGGGAAGCAGAAGCGGGAAACTGCAGAGATCCTAAGCTAACATAACTTTTAGGGGGACTACCAGCCATGTGTCAGCAACCATCCATTCCACTTCTCAATATTAATATCGTTTTTTATGGCGCAGGCTCGATGGCTGAAGCAATTGTGCGCGGAATGATCACCCGGAACGTAGTGGAATCCGGCAAAATCATCATGCTAAACCGCAGCAGCAGCGAACGTCTGGCTGAACTACGCAGCCGTTATGGTGTTCTGGGTTACAATGCTCCTGAGCAAAAAACAGAAGCTCTGCGTACAGCTCCTGTAATTGTGCTTGCGATGAAACCTAAGGATGCTGCAGAAGCCTTGCGTAATCTGGGCCCGCTGCTGTCACCGGATCAGCTCGTGATCTCCGTGATTGCCGGACTTACGATCCGCACCATACAGGGTCTGCTGGGTACACAGCAGCCTGTAGTCCGCTCGATGCCCAACACCTCCAGCTCCATCGGACTGGGTGCAACCGGCATAGCCTTCTCCAGGGAGGTTGACGAGCAGAGCCGCCGCACAGCCCTTAATATCTTCGAAGCTGTCGGGTTAACAGCCGTAATTGATGAGGAGCGGATGGAAACCTTAACAGGAATTTCCGGCAGCGGCCCGGCCTATATCTACTACATGATGGAGGCCATGATTGCCGCCGGCATCCGCGGCGGACTGCCGGTTGAGCAGAGCCGCGAGCTTACGGTTCAGACCGTGCTGGGAGCTGCCCGGATGGTGCAGCAGACGGGTGAAGAACCTGCCGCGCTCCGCAAGAAGGTCACCTCGCCGAACGGCTCTACCCAAGCCGCGATTGAAGTGCTGGAACGCGGAGATTTTTTCGAAACGGTCATCGCTGCAGTTAACCGCTGTGCCGAGCGTTCCCGTGAAATGGGATCGGCTTTGGAGAAAGAGCTGCAATAATTCTTTAGCATTTGTTCATGTTACATTAACCCTATCTCCACAAAACAGCCCGCAGACCGCTTCCCTGAAGCATCTGCGGGCTATTTGTTGTCTGCCTTCCCCCTACCTGTGCTGCTCCATCCAAACCGTTGCCCAATCTACCAATGACCTGAGTTCCATTAATCTTACCTCTGCATTCCCGGCCCGGTGAATCTGCAGATTCACCGCCTGCTCATACTCCTGCCCCAATGGGACAAAATCACTGTCATCCACTGCCTGTGTCGGGTAAGTTAACCACTCGCGGACACCATTCACCAAAACAGCACTGCTCTCATTAACCATCTGCTTCCCCGGATAGTCAGCTCGGGTCTCGGCCAGATGCAGCGATGTATTCTTGTCATAGCCTACGCCCACCAGAAGAATATGCCCGTTCAGCTGATACAATTTGTCCAGGGGTGAACCGGCGCCAAAGATATTGCTCAGATCATGGTCTTTTACCAGATACTCCGCATGTTTGCCAAGCGCGGCAAAAGAACGGGCCGGATGATCCGATCTGGTGGCTCCCGGCCATTTCCGGAACATTTCTGCCACTACTCCCATCCCGATCGCCGGAGTAACTTCCTTGTCGTACGCAGGCCAGTGCTTACGAATGAGCGGCCACCACTCCGCAGGCTCTTCCCAGTGCACCCCGGTCTCAGGATCGAGATTCTTCCAGGTCTGCGAAGGCATCATCAGGGTGCCGTTCACACCGACAAGCTCCAGCAGCGCACGAATTAACGTCTCCGCCCCGCCAATCACGAAACCCAGTCGGCTGAGGGATACATGTACTATCAAGCTCTGTCCTTCCTTGATCCCGCAAGCCCTTAATTGTTCCACCAGCTCTTCCTTTGTAAGGATCTGCCTGGGTTCTTTACGTTCGGTCATACGCTCCACTCCCTTTTCTGAACTCAATATATATACCAAAAAGACAACCCCGCAGTAAGCTGCGGGGTTGTCTCCGGTGTACCCTGGAAAGCAGTGCCCTTGAATTCACTTCATTCTATGACAGGCATGGTAACGTTATAATTTCATCTTCCGCCGCTGCGGAATTTCTGGGAATAGGCTTTGACATCCTGGGCATTCTTCACCCGGTTGCGGGCCCATTCCAGCAGAATGCGGTCAATATAGCGGAAATGGACTTTCCCGGCGAAGACAGATTCCTTCAGTGCAAGCAGAATCAGCTCTTCTGGATACCTGTCCTCATCGACCCAGCCGGAAATCGACTCACATTCCATCGGAGACAGCGGACGGCCGAATTCCTTCTCGAAAATACTGAACAGACTGCGGCTCTCCTCGGTTTCCGTGCCCCCCGGCGCGGCCGGCCGGCCATAACCGCCCTCCGGAGCAGGTGACCCGGAATAATGGGCAGCAGCTCTGGAACCAGGCTCACTCTCAGCTCGGCTTCGCTTCTCCTCCGAATACTCTTGCGAGACTTCGGCCAGATAAGCACCGAGCTTACCATACAGTCCGGAGAAGTTGTAGCGTTCATAATGGATATCGCGAAGCTCGTCGTTATCTCCGTCGATGCTGATGAATCCTTCCTTCATGAGCTTCTGCAGCTCACCGGCAATCACTGAGATACTGCGTCCAGTTACGGCCTGCAGCTCCTCGAGCGAAGGGAAATCAATTCCCTCCACTTGCCGGAACGAGAGCAGATGAATCAGCAGCATTGCTTCACTGCCGGTCAGATTCAACTTCCGGTAATATTTCAAGAGTGCATAAGGAATGACGGCCATTCCGTTCTCCAGGCCGAAGGCTACGCCTTCGCCCCAGGTATTCCATCCTTTTCCGTCCATACTTAAGCCCCCTTTGCCCATCCTTACGGGTAAAGACGGTACAGCGTACGAGGGAAGGCAATCGTTTCACGCACATGGTCCAGACCGCAAATCCAGGCCACGGTACGCTCCAGCCCCAGACCGAAGCCGGAGTGAGGAACGGAACCGTAAGTGCGGAGATCCATGTACCATTTGTAGGTATCCATCGAAAGATTATGTTCCTTGAAACGGGCTTCCAGGAGCGCTGGATCGTCGATACGCTGTGATCCGCCGATAATCTCACCGTAGCCTTCAGGAGCGATCATATCCGCGCACAGCACCACTTCTGGACGCTCAGGATGCGGCTTCATGTAGAAGGCTTTGAACGAAGCCGGATAGTGGGTAATGAAGACCGGCTTGTCGCTCATTTCGGCAATAGCCGTTTCATGAGGTGCACCGAAATCATCGCCCCAGGCGATTTCATAGCCTTTTTCATTCAGGAACTTGATCGCATCATCGTAAGAAATACGCGGGAACGGCGCTTTGATGTTCTCAAGCTTCGAGACATCGCGGCCAACCGCTTCCAGCTCAGCACGACAGTTCGTAAGTACAGACTGTACCACAAAGCTGATGAAATCTTCCTGCACGCGCAGGCTTTCTTCATGATCAGTGAACGCCATCTCCGGTTCAATCATCCAGAACTCGATTAAGTGGCGGCGGGTTTTGGATTTCTCCGCACGGAAGGTAGGTCCGAAGGAATATACGCGTCCAAGTGCCATAGCTGCGGCTTCCATGTACAGCTGTCCGCTTTGGGTCAGGTACGCATCCTCTTCGAAGTACTTCGTATGGAACAGGTTGGTCGTCCCTTCAGCTGACGTTGGTGTCAGAATCGGCGGGTCAACCTTCGTGAATCCACTCTCATTGAAGAACTGCTGAACCGCACGGATAATCTCTGCACGAATCACCATTACTGCCCGCTGCTTGGAAGAACGCAGCCAGAGATGACGATGATCCATTAGGAAGTCGACACCATGCTCCTTGGGCGTAATCGGATAATTCTCAGTAAGATGCAATACCTCTATGCCTGTAACCGTCATTTCATAACCTGACTGGCTGCGGGGCTCTTCACGGATAATTCCGGTAACATACAGCGAGCTTTCCTGAGTTAGGCTCTTGGCATCATCCCAGACCTGCTCAGGTACTTCCGATTTGACCACAACGCCCTGGATATAGCCTGTACCATCCCGAAGCTGCAGGAACTGAATTTTACCGCTGGAGCGCTTGTTGTTAACCCAACAGCCGATAACAACGCTCTCTCCGACATGCTCATTCACGCTCTTGATTACACTCTTGTTAGCCATGCCTAAGATCTCTCCTCTAATTTAGCCGTTAATTCCTTGCACAATACTGTAAGTATCGCGTGCAATGACAAGCTCTTCGTTTGTCGGAACCACAAGCACCTGAACCTTGGAACCAGCCGTAGAAATGCGGCGCGGATCGCCGGAGCGAACCTTGTTCGCTTCTGCATCCAGTTCGATTCCGAGGAACGTAAGATTGTTCAGTACTTTTTCACGCAGCAGGGAAGCATTCTCGCCCACACCGGCAGTAAACACGATCACATCTACGCCGTTCATAGCAGCTGCATAAGAGCCGATGTATTTACGCAAACGGTACTCATACATTTCAAAAGCAAGCGTAGAATTAGGCTCGCCTTTCTCCGCACCGTCAATAATATCACGCATGTCACTGCTAACGCCAGAAATAGCCAGCAGTCCGCTGTGCTTATTCAGCATGGAATTCACTTCACCGACAGACAGCTCTTCCTTGTTCATCACATAAGGAACGATTGCCGGGTCAAGGTCACCGCTGCGTGTACCCATCATCAGGCCTTCAAGCGGAGTCATACCCATGGAAGTATCTACCGACACTCCGCCAGCAACTGCAGTTACGCTGGCACCGTTACCGATGTGGCAAGTGATAATCTTAAGTTCGCCCAGAGGACGGTCCAGATAATCTGCAGCAGCTTTGCTGACGAAATCGTGGGAAGTTCCGTGTGCGCCGTAGCGGCGGACTTTGTATTTGTTGTACAGCACTCTTGGAATAGCATACATATAAGCCTTCTCTGGCATCGTCTGGTGGAAGGCAGTGTCAAATACAACAACCTGCGGTACTCCAGGCATATTCACTTCAGTTGCCGTAATCCCCATCATCGCAGCCGGGTTATGCAGCGGCGCAAGGTCAAACAGCTGGCGGATCTTTGTCTTCGCATCTGCATCCACAAGTGCGGAAGCTTTGAAGAATTCCCCCCCGTGTACTACACGGTGGCCGACAGCATTGATTTCGTTAATGGAAGCAATCACGCCATGCTCTTTGTCAGTCAGACAAGCAAGCACTTTGCGGATTGCCGTGTTGTGTTCAAGAATTTCACTTACTTCTGTTACTTCCTGTTTGCCGGTTGGCTTATGGTTCAGAATGGAGGAATCCATTCCGATCCGTTCTACCAGACCTTTGGCAAGTACAGATTCATCAGTCATATTGTACAGCTGGTATTTCAATGAAGAGCTGCCGGAGTTAATTACTAAAATATTCATATACGGTCACCATCCTTGTCATACTTGAAGAAGCCTTCGCCCGATTTCGCACCCAGTTGTCCTGCACGTACCATCTTCTTAAGAATCGTTGAAGGACGATACTTCAGCTCGCCGTATTCGCGGAACATGTTCTCAAGTGCGGCAAGGACGGAGTCCAGACCAAAGCGGTCTGCCATTTCAAGCGGCCCGTTCTGGAACTGATAACCGATACGCATAGCATCGTCAATATCTTCAGGGGAAGCAACACCTTCCTGCAGAACGTGCATAGCCTCGTTGATGAACAGGCAAATGAGGCGTGAGCTTACAAATCCGGGGGATTCATAAATCATAACGCCTTTTTTCTCAACGATCTCATCAACAAAAGTTTTGGTATCTTCAAAAGTGCTGTCGGAAGTTTTCAGTCCGCGCACAATTTCAACCAGATCAACCTTCGCTACAGGATGTATGAAGTGCATGCCGATTACGCGTTCCGGATACATTGTCGAGCTTGCAAGCTCAGTCAAACTTAAAGTTGACGTGTTGCTGGCAAGGATAATGTGGCTCGGACACACCTGATCGAGCTGATTGAATACCTTTTGCTTCGCTTCCAGATCTTCAACGATGGTCTCAATGACCATATCGCACGAGCTCAGTTCAGCGAAATGTGTTACTTTCTGGATACGGCTAAGAATAAGCTTCTTCTCCGCTTGGGTAATAGCCCATTTCTCCAGCTGCTTGTCGAGACTGGTCTCGATCATTTCGTAGGAGTAGTTCAGTCTGTCTGCAGTTTTCTCCACCAGCATTACATCCAGGCCCTTGGCTGCCAGCATTTCAGCAATCCCTTGACCCATTGTGCCACCGCCGATGACACCAATTTTTTTAAAGTTCATTTAAAAGTCTCCATCCTTTCAGGTATCTATACTTTTGTATTGTACCTTGTCTGTCGTAAAAAATATGTAGCCCGACATATAATGATATCTTAGCATGTCTGAAAAGTAAAAAAAAATAACCGGCATAAAGAATTATGCCGGTAAAAGGACACTGTCACGAAATTGACAACGAAATTGCTCTCCGGAGAGAACTTCTTCCTTCATTAAAATGTCAAGAGAGTAATCAAATACATTTCTTTGCTTATTGAGCAGGTCATTCGTGCGGACCATCAGTTCATCCAGAATTTTACTATTCTCTTTCATCAGCTCTTCAGTGGTTACCATTTGCAGATTCGCTATTCCGAGAGAGGTGAGTCCTGACTTCATCATCGTCTCTACAATATTCAGCGCCTGGTCAAAGTCTCCGCGTGAACCGGTACTGCGTCCGCCGTAATACATCTCTTCGGCAGCTGCTCCGCCCAGGGCAATCATGATCTGATTCTCCAGATAATCCTTCGTGTACAAATACTGCTCGGTCTGCGGATTATGTCTTACATATCCGAGAGCCTGTCCACGCGGAGTCAGAGTAACCTGGCTAACGCTTCCCGGACGCAGCAGTTCAGCCATAATAGCATGTCCCAGCTCATGAATCGCTACCCGCTGTTTCTCTTCATGATTCGTTTCCCGGTCGGTCTTCTCACCCATCATCACTTTGTCAATGGCCATCGAGAGATGACGCTGCTCTACCTGGGTCAGATTCTCACGCATCATGTAAATCGCCGCTTCGTTCATCACGCTTTCCAGCTGCGCACCTGAGAAGCCATAAGCTTCCTCGGCGATTTTATCCAGACTTACCGTTTCATGCAGCGGTTTGTTCTTGGCATGCAGATCGAGAATCGACTTGCGGCCTTTCTTGTCCGGCATGTCCACATGGATGTGACGGTCGAACCGGCCCGGACGAAGCAGTGCGGAGTCCAGCATTTCCTTGCGGTTCGTTGCTGCTACCAGCAGAATGCGCGGGGTTTCATTGTTATAGATCCCGTCCATCTCGGTCAACAGCTGATTAAGCGTCTGATCGTATTCACGCTGCTGTCCGCCTTCACGCTTGCCGCCGATGACATCAATCTCATCGATAAAAATAATGGCACTTTGCTTATTTTCCTTAAGCGCACGGGTACGGGCATCCTTGAACAAATCACGGACACGTCCGGCGCCGACACCGACATACATTTCCACGAACTCACTGCCTGATGCAGCCACAAAAACTGAGTTGGTATAATGTGCCGCAGCCTTGGCCATCAGCGTCTTGCCGGTTCCCGGAGGGCCGGTCAGCAGAATCCCCTTCAGCGGGCGAATCCCGAATTTGCTGATTTCTTCATGCCGGATCAGAAAGTCCAGTGCTTCCCGCAATTCCTGCTTAGCGTTGTCCTGGCCGCCGATTTCTTCAAAAGTCAGCTTGGAGGGCCCATTCTTCTTACGTTTCTTATCTGCGCCTGCATTTACCGTCAGACCGCCGCGTGCGTGGGCAATAAACAGGAGAGCAATGACCATGCCGAATGCAATAATCACAGGGAAAATGTTAATCCCGACAAAAACCATAAAAATCAGCATGACCGGAACAAATCCGGCCAGCACCTCTTTCCAATACTTAGGCATTGTTCCACACTCCCATCGTAGCCGCCGCACGCGGCAGAATGATGAACTTACTCTCTGTACCGTTGCTTAGACTCACATACACGTTGTTGTCATCAATTTCCGTTGTTGCTGTAACCCCGCTGTACTTGCTGTCTTGCGTCTTCAGACCATCCAGCTTGGCAGGTATTAATGTATACTTCCGGCTCTCCATCGCCTCTGCAACAGAGAACATGGCTTTATCCCAATACTCATCCAGCAAAGCGCTGGAGTTCTGCTGCACATCCAATTTGAGCGTCCGGCCGTTGATAGCTGAGCTGCCCTCTTTGGATACATACTGCACGAGCTCACGTAATTTCGTGCCTGGCTGCAAATCAAGTTTCAAAGTAACCTCATTGCGTTTAATACTAATATGGGAATCCTTCACTCCCTCATAGGATGACACAAGCTTTTGCAGCGGCTCCTGCACAGCGAACTGGCGGTACGAATACCAGCCACTGAATAACAAAGCAGCGGACAGCAGAGACGTTAGCAGTACAGGCATAAGACGCAGTTTCAAGAAACGTCCTCCTCTCAAAAATGACCGAGCATAAATCTATAATAATGACCAAACTAGCGTGTCTAGCGCCCTTCCGAGACTGACATGCTCTTAAGCATGTCTTGATACAAGTAGTAGTATATCATAAGTGTATATACCATTTTACATAAAAGTGTGAATATATTTAAAATTTTTGATTCTAATTTCTGGATGATCCAGTAGATTATCTTTCTTATCGGCAATACATGTGGACAGATTTAGCTTTGCTGGTAGGGTAACAGAAAAAGAGCGCCCTCTAGGCAATATATGCCTGTGGCGCTCTCTTTTTGTATGACATGGACTTAGGAGTCGCATTAATTCCTCCAGGACCAAAGCTGAAGCGGCTTTACCCTCTTTGTGAGGGTCGACGCTTCCATTATCCGTCTGCCGCTGGTGCGGACTCAGGTTCCGTTAATTGTGCAGATTAGGCGGATTTGCGGGCCCAGCGGACTCAGGTTCCGTTAATTGACCGATTACAACCCATTTCAGGCTCAAATGAACAAGATAACAGAATCTCAGTCCGCTTTGATGCCAAAATAAGCTTTTTAGAAGAAATAGGGGCTTCTCAGTCCGCTTCACTCAGCGATAGTTTGAATTTACACTTTAGCTTGATGCTGTCTGATTTCGCCGGCCATGTATTCTGCATAATCAATTAATAACGCATGATCATATCCGCCGCCGCTTATCCCTCCGCTATATTCATCCAGGCATTGCTTAAGCAATCCGTGATATTTAGCCGGCAAATGCTGCAGGCCCCACTCCCCGCCTTCCTTTTTGGAAGACACAGCTTCTTCCCGCACAAAATACAGCACCCGGCACAAATTCAGTGTGTAGTACACTGGAGAATCTATGATTTGCTGAGCTGCATCCCCAATATCACCAAGGATAGAATCCAGGTAATATTGCCGGTCCACCGGCAGAAACGCATCGCGGATAGGTTCGCCGTACAAAATAAATCCCCGCTGATAGACTACGGCAAATTGAGCCGCAAGATCTCTATCCTCATAACCGCCGCACAGATAATGCTCATCCTTTCTGTACCGGTCCAGATGAAAGTCCGAGAAATGAAACTCAAAAGGAGTAGGATGTACAAAGTTCTTCAGGTATTGCTTCAGTACAACAGTTAGCTCAATCCCGCGCTGGTTAGGCAGACTGTCGTGATAAGCTATCACTTTCTTGGCCAGTTTCCGGCTGACCTCTACAGGCAGCTTGTCGTGTATGACAATCAGCAGATCAATATCACTTTTATCCGGATGAAAGCAGCCCATCGCCAGCGAACCGTGCAGATAAATCCCGGACAAATTTGTCCCCAGCTCCTCTTTGAACAACGTTACCGCCTGATCTAAATAGGCTAGAATTTCCAACTTCGTGATCCTCCTGAATGTCAGTTATGGTTGAAGCAGATGCCGGGAATGAATACTTCCGATATGACAATCCGGTATGTATCATCGCATATACTGAGATGCTATCCAGCTGTCAAGCCATCGAAATGGATTCATCTATTCCTCCCCTATTATTAAGCCATAGCTCCAAGTAGGCTACAAGTCCAAGAATGGTTATAGATTGTTCTCTCCCTTGAAGAACCATTTAAAAAAGCGGGAGAACAGTTCAACTGTCCCCCCGCTCCTGCTGTAGTCCATTCTTGCTGCCGCTTACCGGTTGGGCAGGCTATACCCTTCACCGATGGCACTGCCGTCTGTGAAGCGATAGAAGCTGTAATAGAACCTGCCGTCCTTTTTGTAGAACAGCTGCCAGGCATATTCTCCGTTATACACTCCCGGCAGCAGCCGTTTAATCGTAATACCCGGAAGCTGGGCAGCTATACTATCACGGATCTGCGCCTCCGAAGTCCCTTTGCTGAGCTCCTCCGCATATAAATCATTTTCGCCTCCGGCTGGCTGGCCTTCCTTGGTAAAGCGGACCCAAACCATCAGCTCGGTTCCAGCATCATTTTTTCCGGTAAGCACCCAGTAAATCGCATTTTCATCCCAGACGGATTTCTGTGCTTTGGATACCTCAGTTAAGCCAGCCCGTGCTCTGGCAATCTCTTTGGCTTCACTCCGCTCGTTCCACTGATCCTTCATAATGTAGGCATAAAACTGGCTTAGTCCGAACAGAAGGAGCAGAACCAGGGAAATCCCCAGCGGAAGCCATTTTCTCCTCTTCTTCAACATGCAGCTTCCTTTCCAAATAACCTAAATTACCGTTTCAGCAGTCCTTCGAACGTTTCCTGCGCTTTGCGGCGGATAGCCTCTTCATCTAGTGTCAGACATTGTCCGTGCTTCACAATCTGTTTACCGTTGACCCAGACATGTTCCACATCCTTGGCACTAGCCGAATACACGGCATGGGACAAGAGGTCGGTATGCGGCAGCAAATGCGGCTGATCAATATCAATCGCAATGAAGTCAGCCTTCATCCCTGCTGCAAGCCGGCCTACCTGGTTCAGGAAAATCGAATGTGCACCATATTCTGTCGCCATGAGCAGCGCCTCAGGAGCAGGTACTGCCGTTGGATCACCGCTTACGCCTTTATGAATCAGCGCGGCCAGCCGCATTTCCTCAAACATATCCAGATTGTTGTTGCTTGCCGCGCCGTCCGTACCCAGGGAGACCTTAACTCCTGCTCTAAGCAGCTCAGGAACACGGGCTACTCCGCTGGCCAGCTTAAGGTTGCTGCCGGGATTATGAGATACGCCAACATTATGGCGGGCCAGAATCTCAATCTCTTCATCGTTCAGATGAACACCGTGGGCGATCAGGGACGGCCGGGTGAACATTCCCAGCTTCTCCAGATGCGCGACCGGTCGCAGGCCGTAATCGGCCACATTCTGCTCCACTTCATGGCGCGTTTCGGACATATGCGTGTGCATCGGCAGATCAAGATCATGTGCCGCCTGAACAAACTTCATGAAAAACTGCGGAGGACAGGTGTAAGGCGCATGGGGCGAGAGCATTGCAGTAATTCTGCCGTCAGCCTTGCCATGCCAGTTCCGGGCAAAAGCAATCGCCTCCGCCAGCTTGTGGTTCTGCACCTCTTCCGGACACAGGCCAATAACACCGCGCATAAGTACTGCACGGATGCCTGACTGCTCCGTAACCTCAGCAACCCGGTCCATATGATCATACATATCGAGGAAGGTCGTAGTGCCGCCCTTCAGCATCTCAAGAACGGATAGTGAGGTGCCCCAGTATACATCTTCACCGGTGAATTTCTCTTCCATCGGCCACATTTTTTCCTGCAGCCAAGCCTGCAGCACCATATCATCGCCGTAGCCGCGCAGCAGCGACATCGCCGCATGGCCGTGGGTGTTGACGAGACCCGGCATGAACAGCAGCCGGCTACCGTCAATAACCTCGGCATCCTCTTCAATTACAGGCTTCGCTTCACCTATGTAAGTAATCAGATCATTTTCGATGGTCATATAACCGCTCAGCACCGGCTTATCGCTGCCAGGAACCAGAAAACGGCCGTCTTTAATAATGGTTTTATTGCTGCTCATCTTCAGCTTCGTCCTTTCCGTCATGCAAATAATAAGCCAGACTCTGCAAATCCGTAGTGAAATCGGCGGCATGAATCCGGATATTGGATGGAGTCTTAAGAATTACAGGAGCAAAATTCAGGATCGCCTCAATACCCGAATCCACCAGAATGTCAGCAACGTTCTGTGCTTCACTGTCCGGAACGGTAATAATCCCAATGCGGATGCCCTGTGCACGGATGGTATCCCCCAGCTCACTCATCGGCTGGACAGTCAACGAGTTGATCTGCTGGCCTACCTTAGGCTCATAAGCATCAAATACAGCTGTAATCTTCATCGTATCCTTCAAGTAGGCATTGTAATTCGACAAGGCGTGGCCGAGATTACCTGCACCTACCAGAGCTACATTAATCTGCTGGTCCAGCTTCAGAATATGCCGGATCTTCTCAATCAGATAAGAGACATCATAACCAATGCCCTTTCTGCCAAAATCACCAAAATAAGCCAGGTCCTTGCGGATCTGGGCGGGGTTGAGATCAAGCTTCTGTCCCAGCTCCTGAGAAGAAACTGTTGAGATTTCACGTTTTTGGAGATCGTTCAGGAAACGCAGGTACACTGGGAGTCTGCGAACGACGGCCTCCGATATTTTATCCGATTTCATGTTTTCTCCTCCTAAAAGTTTTGATAGCATATACTTCTTGAATGACTTCGCAAAACTTGCTTCGTAAGCATACGCTTGTTTTGAAAGCATATGCTGCTTGATCAAGCTTCACTGCTGTTAAGCCGATTATAGGAACCGTGCTCCAGGCCTGCCCGTTTAGGCAGGAGCCGTGGAGCGCGGGACTTCAGAACAATAATTACTTATACATAATATCAGCCGCCGACGGATTATTAAACCCCGCCATCTTCAAGCCATTCTGCAATCCGCGGAACGATCTGATCCGTCAGCATATGCTCCATCTTGGGTCCGGGCAGCGAATACAGGAAATACTTCCCATAATAAGATTCGATTACCCTGGTATCATATACAATAACGATTCCGCGGTCCTGCGCGGTGCGTACCAACCGCCCGAAGCCTTGCTTGAAGCGGATTACGGCCTGCGGGACGGACAGCTTCATGAACGGATTCTTCTTCTGTGCCTGAAGCAGCTCAGACTTCGCTTCAGCCAGCGGATGATTGGGCGGCTGGAACGGCAGTCTGACAATAGCCAGACAGGTCAAAGCATCCCCGGGAATGTCTACACCTTCCCAGAAGCTGCTCGTCCCCAGTAAGACTGACGCCGAGCTGTCCTGGAACCGACGGATCAGCTTGCTCCGGCTACCGCCTTCTACGCCTTGTCCAAGCACAGCGATATCCTGCGAAGTCAGGGCTTCTTTGAGCGGATCATAGACCTGGCGCAGCATCTTGTAGGAGGTGAACAGCACCAGCATCCGCCCGCGGGTAGCCACAGCAGTTTCTGCCAGAGAATGAACCAGTGTGTCCACAAAGCGGGCATCCCCAATGCTTCCCTTGACACTAGGGAAGTCACGTGGAATGACAAGCAGTGCCTGCTCACGGTATTTGAACGGTGACGGAAGCAGAGCTGTCTGTAGACGTCCCTGCTCTGCAGCCTCACCAAGACCGAGATTATCGATCATGAACTGGAATGACTTATCCACAGACAAGGTAGCCGATGTCAGGATGATACTCTTCTTCTTATCGAAGAACAGTTCCCTGAGCTGAGTGCTCACATCCACCGGAACGGCATACATCTGCAGCGACTTGCCGCGGTAATTGCCGCTCCCCTCCAGCCAGTACACGATATTCTCGTCATTCAGTCCCATAAAGAAACGGATCTGCTCCCGGATGGAGGCCAGGTCCTTGAACAACCCGCCGATATCCGTCACAAGACTGTCCGAAGAGGACTGACTGTCCGTATCACGCATCTCACTGAGCATTTTATCACCCTTGCGGATGATATCGCTCAAGCTGAGATGGAGTGTATTCTCCAGAGCGGCCAGCTCCTCCCACTCTTTGGGCTTCTTGCCCGGCTGCAGGCGTACGACCAGTTGGCCGGCTTCACCGGCTCCGGCATCGCTGCGTTCAGGCAGCAAGCCGAAGAGCTTGTCGCTGAGCGTATCCCAGGACTCCTTGACAGTAAGCAGATCCGGATAGATCCGGTCGATAACGCCGCTCCATTCCGAAGCCTGCTCACTGCCGGACGATTGCAGGGTCTGGCGCAAGGCCGGCAGCTGTCCGCTCCGGCTGTCCTTGTACAGACGGGTGAGCGTATGCGCCACGGTAAAATATTTCATCTGCATTCCGAGATGTTTGCCGGCAATGTCCTCCAGATGATGAGCCTCATCAATTACGAGATGCTCGTAAGCCGGAAGCAGCTGATGCCCGGCCTTAACATCTGCGAATAACTTGGAGTGGTTGGTCACCACCACATCGGAAATACCGGCTTCATGCTTGGCCCGGTGATAATAACATTTCCGGAACCATGGGCATGAGCGTCCCAGACAAGAGTCGGTATCACTGGCTACGGTCTCCCAGAAATCACCGCCGCGTCCGCTTAAGTTCAGCTCTTCATCATCGCCAGTCTCCGTCTGGGTCAGCCAGACCATCATCTGGGCGGCCGTAAGCGCTTCTTCCCTGGGACTTGTGAAGTCCCTTTTATTCATTCTATGTTCAAACTTGCGGAGACACAGATAGTGACCTCTCCCCTTAAAGATCGCTGCCTTGAACGGGAAGGGCACAACACTCGTCAAAAGAGGGATGTCGCGCTCACGCAGCTGATCCTGAAGATTGATCGTATGCGTGCTGACCATGACCTTCTGATTACTGCGCACACTGTGATATATGGCTGGAAGGAGATAGCCCAGCGATTTGCCGGTGCCGGTTCCTGCTTCAATCAGCAGATGCTTATCCTGATCAAGCGCCGTCATGACCTCCTGGATCATCAGTTCCTGGGCTTCACGGCTCTCATACTGCGGCAAGGTATCCTTCAGGCGCTTGGTTACCTCTTCCATATACTCCCTGAAGGTAATATTCTGCAGAGGGTTGTCAGATCCTTCCTCCCGGGGAGGAGCCAGCTCTGCCCAGTCGCCTACAGCAAGGGCCAGCTGGCGGTAGAAGGTCAGCTCCCCTTCCGGCTGGAAGGTCTCCATTTCGCGCTCACGCAGCAGACCGTCGAAATACCAGGCCAGGTCACTATCTTCATCGGCGAATAGCTCATTAAGCCGCTGGATGGTCAGGAGAGGCAGGCTGTCCAGCTCCTCCAGACATTTCAGCAGCACAAGCGCAGTCGCGAGGGCATCACTGTCCGCCTGATGGGGACGCTCATGCGTAAGGCCGAAATGGCTGCTCACGGACCCAAGCTGATAGGTAGTCAGCGAGGGAAAGCATATTTTGAGAAAATCGATCGTATCCAGAATCCGGCCCTGAAACGGCAAATAACCACAGCGGTCCAGCGCATTCTGCAAGAAATGAAAATCAAACGCCACATTATGTCCAACCAGCACAACATCATCGAGCAGCGGCACCAGTTCCATCATCATCTCATCAAGTTCCGGCGCATCCTGCACATCACTGTCTGTAATTCCGGTCAAGCCCGTAATAAAAGGAGGAATGGGTGCTCCGGGCTTGACATAGGAACCATACACCCGGGAGATGGACCTGTCTTCCTCTATAATGGCAAGGCCAACCTGGATGATCTCTCCAACAGATTGGGTTCCCGTAGTTTCAAAATCAAGCACGGCAAATTTCATTATAAGTTCTATTCCCTTTCACTTGAGACTCTTTATCAGCATAACAGAAGTTACGAAAAAAGGCGATGCACACCCTGGTGAAGCAGGGCCACATCGCTTGAATGGATGAATATTAATTATAAAAGCGAGACCAGCTGTTGTCCGAACTGAAGCTTCCCGCCCCGCTTGCGGCAAACCTCCAGGTTAACGTTCGGCTCAGGAAGAGCGGGATCATGCAGCAGAGAAAGACTGAACAGCTCACTAGCTTCATTAAAACGTTCCTGAGAAGCTCTGATGCAGCCAAGCGCATTATAAATCATCGCCTTCAGCTTCGCTTCACGGATGAGGCCGAGCATATGATTCAGATGCCCCCATGCCGTCTCCCCTTCACCCTCCTGCAGATAAGCCATGGCCAGATACAGCCGGGCAGCCAGACTGTCCGGATGCCGTGCAGTGACTTCCTTGAACTGCTCAATACATTTGCGGTACATAAGCAGCTTATAATACCCCTGACCCCTGACAAAAGCATCCATAGCAAGCTCTGGCGCTTCCTCCTCAGGGATTTCCTGCTCCGGCTGTGGCTGAAAATCTGCCTGATCGCGGAACTGGCTAAGCTTCTCAGCAAAGGCCAGCCATTCATCCATTACATCATCGCTGATCCTGTGGAGCATATTATATTTGGATAAAAGGTCGTTGCGGCGGGCACCCTCCGCAGTAGGATAGTCAGCACTGATCTCCTGCAGCATCTTGTTCATCTCAGCAAATAAATGTTGAAACACCGGACATCCCACCCTTACTGATAATGAAGTCAGCTTAAGCTTGCCTGACTTCATTTTTCACAAGTCTGGGTGTCTTCATCCCTGCCATTGATTACATGGCTCAAACAGCGGGATTTAGGCAATCGTCGCGTGAATCTCATGATCCGCCAGCTTCACCGGCTGATTGTCGGCATCTACAAATACAACAGTCGGCTTATGGTCCGCCAATTCTTCGGATGACAGCATCGCGTAGGAAATGATGATAACGGTATCCCCCGGCTGCACGAGGCGAGCGGCTGCACCGTTCAGACAAATAACGCCGCTGCCGCGCGGGCCCGGGATTACATAGGTTTCCAGCCGGGAACCATTGTTGTTATCCACGATCTGCACTTTCTCGTTCTCCAGCAAATCCGCGGCTTCCATCAGATTCTCATCTATGGTAATGCTGCCGACATAATTCAAATTGGCTTCGGTGACGGTAGCACGGTGAATTTTGGATTTCATCATATGTCTAAACAAGAGCGTGAGCCTCCTTGGGAATAAATACATTATTGTCGATCAGGCGGGTTCTGCCAAATTTCACAGCAAGTGCCATAATCACCTCTCCGCCGGCAGCACTCAGCTTACTGCCGCCTTCCAGGCTCTCCAGATCCGGGAAAGTCAGGATTTCCGCGTAATCGATGACCGCAAGCGGGGATTCAGCAATAACCGAAACCAGCATCTCCCGCGCCTCATTCACTGTTCTCAGCTTGCCGTCTTCCAATGCCTGGCGGACTTCGCGCAGGGAACGGGACAACACCAGTGCCTGTCTGCGTTCTTCAGCGCTCAGATATACATTGCGTGAACTGAGAGCCAGTCCGTCTTCTTCCCGCACGATCGGGCAGGCGATAATTTCAACATTCATATTCAGGTCCGCTACCATCCGGCGGAGAACAGCTACCTGCTGGGCATCCTTCAACCCGAAGAAGGCATAATCCGGCTGAACAATATTGAACAGCTTGCTGACCACCGTAGTCACTCCGTCAAAATGTCCCGGACGCGAAGCTCCGCAGAGCTGTGTAGTAAGTGAAGATACCGATACTCCCGTGCGGATCGGCTGGGGATACATTTCCTCGACACTAGGTATAAATACAATATCCGCACCCTCGCGTTCAGCAAGCGCCAGATCACGCTGCTCATCGCGGGGATAGGAAGCGAAATCCTCATTAGGGCCAAACTGCAGCGGATTGACAAATATACTCATCACCACTGTGCCGCTCTTCTCACCTGCTGCGCGCAGCAGGCTGGCATGGCCTTCATGCAGATAACCCATGGTAGGTACAAAACCGACCGGCCCATGGCCGCCTTGACGCATATATTCCAGCGCTTCACGCATCTGTGCAATCGTTCTGACTACTCTCATCTTATTTCGCTCCTTTGCCGGTACCGCCGTATAGGGATTCCAGTACCGTTTCATCCGCATTAAACACATGTTCCTCTGCCGGGAAGGAGCGGTCTTTCACTTCCCGTACATAGCTGCTGATGCCTTCACGGATCAGACTGCCGACATCGGCATAGGTTTTGACAAACCGTTTCTCCCGGTAAGGGGAGGCATAGCGCAGCACATCATGGAAGACCAGGACCTGACCGTCACAATAGCGGCCAGCGCCAATGCCGATGGTCGGAATACTGATTGCCTTGGAGATGGCTGCGGCCACTTCTTCCGTCACCAGTTCAAGCACGATACCGAAGGCTCCGGCAGCTTCAAGCGCCTTCGCTTCATCGATCAGCCGCTGTGCATCCTTGGCATCCTTGCCCTGGATCCGGTAGCCGCCGATCATATTCACCGATTGCGGAGTCAAGCCGATATGTCCGAGAACAGGCACGCCGGCGGCAACTACAGCGGAGACCGCATTGCAGATTTCAAGGCCGCCTTCCATTTTGACGGCATGGGCCTGGCCTTCCTGCATCAGCCTGCGCACCCCGCGCAAGGTCTCATCCACACTTCCGTGATAGGTCATAAAAGGCATATCCGCGATGATAAATGTGTTCTGCGCCCCGCGCTTCACCGAACGGGTATGGTAGACCATATCGTCTATGGTAACCGGCAGGGTGGTATCGTAACCAAGCACGACATTCCCGAGCGAGTCGCCTACCAGAATCAGGTCGACACCTGCCTCCTCGGCGAGCAGGGCTGATGGATAGTCATAAGCGGTCAGCATGCTCAGCGGCACACCTTCCGTTTTCATTTTTTTCATTTTGATAATATTCAGCGGATGTTTCTCAGCCATTAGCTCTCATTCCCCTTTTCCATAAAATACGCGTTACCGCGCAAACAAAAAAACCTTTTAGCATGGTCCGCTAAAAAGGTCCGAAGGGCAAAAAAGAGTCACTCGCGATCGTCCCTTCTGTCTCGGTCCTTACGGCTCAGAGCAGAATCCAACGTAACCGTTACATACAGTTATGAAGGTAAATCCGGTAAAACAATTCTATAAAAATTCAGTTGCTTAAGTACAGCTCGCCATAGCGATGCCGCCTCTGAGGCTATTATAACAAAATCTGCAGACAATTACACCTAAAAATATGACATAAGGCGGCATGTCTTGACGCTCAGATCATTTCGATTTCCCCTGACAGCACGCTGGTAATCTCACCTGCGCTATTGCGCAGCCGCAGTCCTCCGTTGTCATCCAGACCAACGGCCGTGGCTTCGGTGCGGCCTTGCGGCGTATTCACACACACCTGGCGGCCCAGCGTAACCGACATCGACTCCCAGAGCTCCCGAATAGGCCGGAAGCCCTGCTCTATGTATTGAATGTACAGAAATTCGAGCTCAGCCAGCACCGCTTCCGTAAGCCTGGTACGGTCAACGGGAATGCCGCCCCCTTCAATCAGCAGGGAGGTTCCCACCTCCTGCAGTTCAGCCGGGTAATCTTCACGGGTCAAATTAACGGCAATGCCGATTCCGGCGATACAGTAATGAAGGCCGCCTTCCCTAAGGGAGGATTCAAGCAGAATGCCGCAAATTTTGCGTCCGCCGGCCAGCAGATCATTAGGCCACTTGATGCCGGCAGGAACCCCGGTAACCTCACGGATCGCCGTGCAGACAGCTACACCTGCCAGCAGAGTCAGCTGCGGGGTCAGGGACAGCGGGAGATTCGGACGCAGCACCAGGCTCATCCAGATTCCCTTGCCGCGCGGGGAATGCCACTTGCGGCCCATTCTGCCCCGGCCGCCGGTCTGCTCCTCGGCCATAATCGCGGTGCCCTCAGGAGCACCGTTCTCGGCCAGCTTCTTGGCCTCCTCTTGTGTAGACGCCACCGAATCCATCCGTACGATTTCGCCAGGCCAGCTTGAAACAAAGGTCTCCCGCTTCATATGGCCGGACGGCAGCGTATCATCACTCTTCATCTCTATCCATCCTTTGTGCTTCCTGCAGCAATAATTGTTTGTCATTCGCAGTGTCGCCGGCAGCTGCTGCCAGCAGAAGCTTGTTCAGCAGCACGCCAAGCCATGGCCCGGGCTGCTTCTGCAGCAATTCTGCCAGCTCGTGGCCCGTCACCGCCAGCTCCGCAAGACTGCGGAGCGGCATAGCTGCGGTCCAGGAGCGCAGAAGCCGGGCTTGTGTGCTGGCTGTGCCGGGGGCTGGCCGGGCAGGCGCATCGGCGGAGGGGCTGGCTTCGCCGGGGGCTGGCCGGGCAGGCGCATCGGCGGAGGGGCTGGCTTCGCCGGGGGCTGGCCGGGCAGGCGCATCGGCGGAGGGGCTGGCTTGGCCGGGGGCACGACTGGCTAGCGCCGCGCCCGCTAAGCCCTGCGCCAGATCCGGCGCAGGGACAGGCCCCGCGGCGGCATCCTCAGCCGCCGCAAGCAGTGTCAGCCACCCTTCGGCGGCTGACTGGCCATGGGCCAGCACGGCGGCGATCCACCGCCGCCGCAGGCCTTCGGTGGCACCCGGAGCCTCCGGTGCCACCGAAGACAGCGCCGCGTCCCAGGCTTCGCGGACGCGCAGCACGGCGACGACGCTTACCCGCGTCGTCCCCGGGAACGTCCATGCCCGCAGGAGCTCATCCGCCGCAGCGGCGGACGAGCCCAGGGCATGCAGCAGGAGCGCCCACCGCAGGCGGGCGTCCTGCAGGTTCTCCAGACCGGCTGTACGGGCGGCGGCTGCCGCCAGGTCATTGCCGGTCCACGGGAACGGCGCTTTGCCGCGCGGCAGCAGACCGCTGCGCAGCAGGAGGGCCAGCCCGCGCTGCGGATGCGGGCCCTCTACGATGCGCTCGACCTCCGCGCGCACCCGCTCCACAGCAATATGCGCCAGCTTATCCCGCTGGCGCATCAGGCCGCGCCATGTATTCTTGGCGATAGCGAAATCAAGAACGGAGGCGAAGCGCACACAGCGCAGCATCCGCAGCGCATCCTCGCCGAAGCGTTCCTCCGCCTGGCCCACACAGCGGATACGGCGGAGCTGCAGATCCCGCTCCCCGCCAAAGGGATCAATCAGCACACCATTAAGCCCGGTGCACATGGCGTTGATCGTGAAATCGCGGCGGCGGAGGTCCTCCTTCACATCACTCACAAAAAAGACGTGCTCCGGACGGCGGTGATCGGCATAGCCGCTCTCCGTCCGGTACGTCGTAACTTCAAAGCTATAACCATTCTGCAGCACAGTTACCGTGCCATGAGCCAGCCCGGTAGGAACACAGCGCGGAAACAGGGCCATAACCGCCTCCGGCAGAGCAGAGGTGGTCAGATCCATGTCATGCACCGGTCTGCCCAGCAGTTCATCGCGCAGGCAGCCGCCCACGAAATAAGCTTCATGCCCGCCCGCCAGCAGACCGGTGATGACGGTGCCGGCGGCTTCCGCCATGCCGGATGATGCCATTGTCCATTCCATGCCCTGCTCCTTACCCCCGGATATGATCCAATCCGAGTACCTTGCGTCCAAGCACGCGGTAATATATATCTTCATATTGATTCGTAATCATATCTCTGCTGAAATCATGACAGGCCCGTTGCAGACAGGCGCATCTGAAGCTTTCTGCCATCGCATCGTCCGAGAGCAGTTGAACCGCATAGTCAGCCATCGCCTGAGTATCTCCGACCGGCGCGAGGAATCCGGTTTTGCCATGCTGAATCAGCTCTGGAATCCCGCCGGTCTGGGACCCGATGGTCGGAACGCCGCAAGCCATCGCCTCCAGGGCAACGAGCCCGAAGCTCTCCTTCTCTGAAGGGAGCAGCAGCAGATCAGCCAGTGAAATCACCTGGGCAATTTCATCCTGCTTACCCAGAAACCGCACTTTGTCATCCAGGCCCATCTCGCTGATTTTGGCCTGGATCTTCGGCAGATCAGGCCCTTCCCCCACCAGAAGAAGACGTGAAGGCAGATGTTTATTCACCTTCGCGAATACATCCACCACATCACTTACCCTTTTAACCGGACGGAAGTTGCTGATATGCATCAGGATTTTTTCATCCGGAGCAGCGAAGTCGCCGCGCAGGTCCGTTACATCACGGGGATAATACACCCGTTTGTCCACGAAATTATAGGTCAGATCAATCTCCCGTGTAATATCAAGCGCCTTACGAGTCTCCTTGATGAGATCCTGGGAGACGGCAGTCACCGCGTCACTCTCGTTAATGCCCAGGCGGATCAGATCCTTCAGGGATTCATCCTGGCCCAGTACCGTAATATCCGTGCCGTGCAGGGTCGTAACCACTTTTATGTCGTTGCCCAGGATCTGCTTGGCCAGAAAAGCACAGACGGCATGCGGCACCGCATAATGCACATGGAACAGATCCAGCTTCTGCATCTTGGCTACCTGAGCCATCTTGGTCGCCAGCGCCAGATCATAAGGCGGGTAACGGAACACATAATAATCGTTAACCTCTACCTCATGATAAAATATATTTTTTTGAAACGTTCCCAGCCGGAACGGGATGCTGTGTGTAATAAAGTGGACCTCGTGGCCCTTCTCGGCCAAAAGCTTGCCCAGTTCAGTTGCCACTACGCCCGAGCCGCCAAGAGACGGATAACAAGTGATGCCTATTTTAAGCCGGTCCATAGCTCCGCCCCTTCATTTTACATCAATCTATTACTTCAAGTAATGACATGGATTTATTATAGTTGTTTTTCGGTCTTTTTCAAATCTGCGCCTTATTTACCGGCAACACGGAAGTAATCCACCGTATGCGGCACCTTGCTGGCGAACCCTTCTGCATAAGGAATGAGCCTCCGCTGTCCGAGCAGCATATCTCTCGAACGGACGCGCTCGATATACCCTTCTGTCAAAGGGGTCTTCACAGCATCCTCACCAGGGAGTATGCCAAATTGCGACCGGTAGCAGGACAACGCCTGCTCTTTGAGCGGATATTGTTCCGATACATCGATAATCAGATCGGTACGGCCCAGATCGTTAATGAAGTAGAAATATAATTGCGGTTCAGGGATAGAAGGCATGTCCGGCATATACTTACGCAGCTTGGCGTTAAATACGGCTTCTTCCACCAGCTTGCTGCAGGCGATATGATCCGGGTGCCTGTCCTCCCAGTAAGGGGCGAACACTATGGAAGGGGCATAGCGGCGGATTTCCGCAGTCACTGCCGCCAGATAGTGCTCTGTCATATAGAGCCCCCTGTCAGGAAGTCCCAGGTTCGTACGCACCGCAGCCCCCAACACGTCTGCAGCCTGCTGAGCCTCAAGTTTACGGAGCTCCACCGTACCGTTCGAAGACATTTCCGCCTGTGTCAGATCACACATCCCCACTTTGAAGCCGGCAGCCGTATGTTTGGCGATGGTTCCCGCCATGCCGATCTCCGCATCATCGGCATGAGCACCGAATACCAGAATGTCGAGTTTCATTATTCATCCACACCCGGTTTGTATTTATGTACCAGCTCGCGCCAGCCGAAATCTCCGCGGTCGATTGCCTTTACCAGAATTTCCGCTGTGGCAATATTGGTAGCCACCGGGATTCCATATACATCACACAGGCGGAGCAGCGCCGTGATATCCGGTTCATGCGGCTGTGCCATCAGCGGATCACGCAGGAAAATAATTAAATCAAGCTCATCCGTCGCCACCATGGAGCCAATCTGCTGATCTCCGCCCAGCGGGCCGGACATATAGCGGTGAATGACAAGTTTGGTTGCTTCCATAATCCGTTGTCCGGTCGTTCCGGTGGAATATAACTGATGCCCTTCAAATACATGCTCATAGGCGGTTACGAAATTCACCATCTCATCTTTTTTGCGGTCATGTGCGATAAATGCGATTTTTAACATGTTGCTCTCCCCCGTCTATTCTATAAAATGCTCAAATCCGTAAATCAAACCGGTATATCCCATCACCTTCTGGATTCCCATCTTGACTCCAGGCATATACCCGGCACGCTCGTATGAATCATGGCGGATCTTAAGCGACTGTCCAAACCCGCCGAACACCACTTCCTCCTGGGCAAAAACACCGGGAAGACGTACGCTATGAATCCGGAACCCGTTATAGTAACCGCCGCGCGCCCCCTCAATAATCTCTTCTTCCCCAGGGTGCCCCTGGCGAAGCTCCTGCCGTGCCTCAGAGATCATCTCAGCCGTCTTAATGGCTGTTCCTGACGGCGCATCCAGCTTCTGGTCTCCATGATACTCGATTATTTCCAGGTGCGGGAAATATTTGGCAGCCTGAGCCGCAAATTTCATTAGAAGAATGGCTCCGATGGAGAAGTTCGGTGCAATGAGTCCACCGATTTCCTGATCCTGGCATTGCTTGTCCAGCTCGGCGATCTGTTCAGGCGTAAATCCTGTAGTCCCGATCACCGGACGAACGCCATATTTAATAGCCAGGGCAGTATTGCTGTAGGCAGATTGCGGAATGGTAAAGTCCACCAGCACATCTGCAGCAGCTCCTGCAAGAGCTGCCTCCAGGTCCGAAGTAACCCGAACACCACTATCCTCAAGGCCAACCATCCGGCCGGCATCGCTGTCGCCCGCAGAGCGGTCGACAGCTGCAGCCAGCTCCAGTTCATCATCCTGCAGCACCAGCTTCAAAACTTCTTTGCCCATTCTCCCTCCGGCTCCGGAGACAATAACCCTGATCTTGTCGCTCAAATGAATTCCTCCTCGCTTTCCCTGGCTCTGATATTATTGTATATATTTTTGCAGTGATTTCTGCAGATCCTTCATCAGTTGACGCAGACCGGTATCATCCGGATGCAGCGACATCACTTCTTTCAGTACAGCTATCGCCTGCAGATGCTCGTTCATCCGGCTGTGTGCAATAGCCAGCCATACATAAGCATCCCCATATAAGGGGTCAAGCGATACCGCTTCTTTGAGCAAGGTAACCGGACGGTATGGATTCACCGGTACCGCCGCCTCATCCTCCAGCAGCCGTTTCGCTTCCTGCACCAGCTGCAGCGCCTGCAAATGCTGGAGGTGCAGCTCATACTCCGGTTTGGAATCATCCAGTTTGCGCGCTGCTATAGCGTGTTCAAGAGCCTTCTCCAGCATTCCGCTGCGGGCATAGGTGATAGAGCAGCGGTACCTTACCTCAGCATCATCCGGACTGGCCGCAATGGCCGCTTCGAACAAAGTGATGGCCTCAGCGAAGTCACTGCGCAGAATAGAGCGGTATGCCGCTTTTACATAGTCGTTATGATTCATATCCTCACCATCCTCACGGCTAATTCCCGTTCGTTTGGTACAGCATATGTAGTGAAGGCCTAATCGGTGTTTTTGAGCGTCCAGCGCCCGGCATCGCGTGTATTGAACTTATGCATAACCTTGTTATGGGCTTCAGTGAGGTCTATGCCCAGTGAATTGGCGAAACAAACGGTAATGAAGAGAATGTCGCCCAGCTCCAGCTCGATCGAATTATCGGCTTCATTCGCTTTTTTCGGTTTCTCGCCAAACTGATGGTTTACCTCCCGGGCCAGCTCTCCAACTTCCTCGGACATCCGGGCCAGCATGGACAGCGGGCTGAAATAGCCTTCTTTAAATTGTGAGATATACTGATCAACCTCACGCTGTATATCACTAAGACTTTTTTCCATAAATTGTTGTTTCACCCCCCGTATGTTCTTGCCATCTGTTTGCCCCTATGTTATCGTAAAGACGTTTTGAAGACAAATCTTTTTTGAAAGTCTTCGTGGATTTGCAGCTGTATCCGTGAGAGTAAATACCTATAAACTGCCCATTAGAGGCATAGGCGAGGGATTATATGAAATCATCAATTAAATTCAGCACCATCAGCAAAACCATTGCCCCAATCATGCTGGGAGCTGCAATCTACGCCTTTGGACTTCTGTACTTCATTGTACCCAATCAGCTGATGGAAGGCGGCGTTACAGGGATTACCATCCTGCTCAACTATGCCTTTAGCATACCGATCTTTTTGACCACATTACTGCTGAATCTCCCGCTCTTCCTGCTTGGCTGGAAGGTGCTGGGGGCGAATCAGATCGTCTACACAGGCGTGGGTATCGGCGCCCTGTCCTTTTTCCTCTGGCTGTTCGAACGAATGATTAATGCAGGCTGGATTGTAACGTTCAGTACGGAGCATGATTTTATTCTTGCTTCATTATATGCCGGGGTAACACTGGGGCTGGGACTGGGGATTGTCTTCCGTTTCGGCGGTACCACCGGCGGGGTAGATATTGTAGCGCGGATCCTCGGACGCAAGTTCGGCTGGAGTATGGGACAGATTATCCTGGCAGTCGATGTGATCATTATTGGCGTATCCCTGCTCTATATCCCCCGCGAAAAAATATTGTATACCCTAGTCGCCGTCTTTATTGCTTCACGTGTCATTGATTTCATTCAAGAGGGCGCTTATGCCGCCAAAGCGTTCACCATCATCAGTGATGATGCTCCGCAGATTGCCGAGCTGATTACCGCAGAGATGGAACGCGGCGTCACATTAATCCCGGCGATTGGAGCCTATTCCAAACAGGCCAAACACATGGTGTACTGCGTTGTTTCCAGACAGGAAATCCGCCGGCTCAGCCTGCTGGTCAAATCCGTTGACCCTAAGGCCTTCGTCATTATCAGCGATGTTCATGATGTGCACGGTGAGGGATTCCGGGAAACCTGATTAGCTTTGGGGAAGCTTTTAACATGAAATCCTGCCCACAGTACAACATTTCCCTCATGTTCTTGGCCGTTATCCAGAATTGTTGTATAAAAGGCAGCAATCCGCTTCCTCCAAGCGGCTTAGCAGTGGAATTCTTGTATTCCATACAACAATCTTCCCGAAAACTCTCTATTTACATATCCAAGTTGTAAGACATACAACTTTTTGGTTTATACCTTGTAAACTGTAAGATACAGTTAAGATACTCTCACTCAGTCAGCGACATTGTACTTACCCGTTAGCTGTAGTTTCGGATGCGGTTTATAATCAAACTCACAAAAGCTCCCTTCATCCGCCTCAGCGGGAAGGGAGCTTTTGTGAGTATTGAGGATTCATACCTGAGGGGAAGTCCACCAGCTTCAGCGAATGCTTCCTCCCAAGCTATACAGCCTTCCAATCCCCGTTCTGGCCCCGGTACTTGCGGTAGGCGGCGTAGGCCAGCACGGTAAGGATGAACGCGCCTGCCAGCAGCCCCCAGGCCCCGTACTGCTGCGGGGCCAGCGGCAGTGATAACGCCGGCTCATCGCGCTCTTTGCCGAACATGACCCGGGCTGCATCCTGCCCGTAAGACACAATCTCCAGCAGCCGGGCCCGTTCCACCGGCTGCGCAGAGGTGGCGATTCCCTGGGCATAGGAGATCCAGGAATCAAACGTATTGACGGCCTCCGGCGGCCGGGAGATGATCACCGCAGGCCGGATATTATCATACCGGCTCTGCAGTCTGGCCAGTGCAGCCTTCCAGCTCTTCAGATCATTAGCGGCAGCGCTTTGCTCCATATTATTCAGATCCTCGCGGACCAGCTTGTAATACTGCAGCCACATAGGCTGTCGGGGGTGATTCAGACTGTTCGCGGCGAGCCGGAGCCTGGCTGCGGCAGCTTCCCACCGCTGGGGAGAAGCCTCTACAGCAGCCACTGCAGACTTCATGTCCATAATCACTGTAGAGAGCGCATGGATTCCCTCTACCGATGTCAACCCTTCGAAGGAAGAGGAGATGAAGATCTGCGAGATCTCCTCACTCTCCTGCCTAGCCTTGACCACATCGCCTTCAAGCACATAAGCATATAGGGCTTCAGCTGCCTGCTCCAGCCGCTGCGCCCCGCTTCTGCCGGTGAGGGCAGCGGGATCACTGACGGTGAATCCTGTTGCCTCTATGTATGCTTCCGTTCCGGAATTGGCACCAGCCACCGCTGCTTCCGCTCCGGCCAGAACCCTACCTCCATTCATGCCAGCCAACAGCCAGCACAACACAATCCCAGACAGTATGAACCTTCTCCTGCGCGGCATGAGACATCCCTCCCACCTTAATGTATGGCGGAAGGACAAGAGTTAGAACAGCCTGTCAGTGCCTCTCAGCAGGTTTGGCCGGAAGTACAGGACGCCTTGTCCTGCCGCCGAATAACCATGCGGCAGCTGTGCTGAACAAGGTAAGACCCATGGTGAAATACTGTACGGCACTGACATCATCATCCAGTACTGATGGCAGCCACGGAAATACGCCTTCAGAATAATCCACCATATCATTCGCGAAAGTCCATAACAGTGCAACGGGCAGCATTCTGCGGAACGAGAAGAAGCGCGCATAGATCAGCGCCTCAACCGCCATCCCGGTATGGGAAATCATCAGCATCCAGTCTTTCCAGTTAACCGTATCACCCTGATATCCGCCGGCAACAATCATGCTGACCGCCCAGATGCCGTATTTCACCGATGTGACTACAGCCAGCGCCTCAATCAGCTGACGAACCAGGGTTCCCGTGAGCCCCTTCGGCGGGTAGAGCAGCAGCAATAATGCAATGGTAAAGAACAGGCTGGCCGTAGGACTGTCCGGAACAAAAGGCAAGAGCCAGACAGGATAATTCTCAGCCGTGAACGCCAGCTGATTGCCATACCACATGTATCCGTAAACCGTACCCAGAAGATTCACAATGAACAACAGCCAGATGATCCTTCTGTCCCTGAATAATCTCTCAAACCAATGAACCGGCATATAGACAACTTCCTCCCGACTGTAGCAGCATAAGTTCTGCACGAGCAAAAACCTGACCGCATGCACGATCAGGTTTGCGTTAATTTTATTTTACTGTTCGCTTTTTTGTTTGGCAAGCCAGCCGGCCAGATCGTCAATATCCTGCTCGGACAGCCCCGCTCCCATAGCGGTCTCGTACATCGGAGGCATTTGTCCTTTGCCTTCTTTAATAATAGTAAGAATCGCTGCCTTATCATGCTTATCCCCGACCCCGCGCAGTGAAGGCGGCCCTCCGGTGCCCTTCATATCTACCGCGTGACAGGATACACAGCTGGCCTGCTTATAGAGCGCCATCGCCGGATCATCCTTGTCCACAATGGCAATGTCCTTTGTTTGGACGACAGTGGTGGTAGGCAAGCCAGCCGCCCTGTTCTCGGCCGCTTTCTCCTCACGCTGCACATCCTCAGGAATCTGTCCGGTCTCTGCCATTTCGTGCTTGTATTCCGTCCAGGCGGTATTGGTCAAGTACACAATGGCCGCAAGGGACAGGAACATAAGCGAGGAAGCAATCGGTCTGCGGTAGAAGCGGCGTTCACGGCCCGTATCCAGGAAGGGGGCTAGGAGCAGTGACCCAAACGCCACACCGGTCACACCAAGCGTTCCCAGTACAATATAATCTCCCGATGCATAAGGCAGCTTGAGATACTGGTAAAGGAATAGAAAATACCAGTCCGGGATAGGAATTACCGTAGCTGTGGCATTCGCGGGAAATCCGAGCGGAGCCGGCTCCGATATCGTCAGAACCAGAATACCCACCAGCACCACTACGCCAACCATCCATTCCTTAAGCAGAAAGTTAGGTATAAAAGCTTCAGATTTGCCCGGATAGGCCGAATAGTCAGGCGGAGTAATGAACCCGTTGCCCCTGCGGACCCGGGAATCCCCTACAAATACCACCTTCTCTTTGGAGTCGTCTTTATGCGCCATGACCGTTCCTCCTAAAAGTTTTGTGAGCCTCTGCTTCTCGAACCGCTTCGTACAAAACTCGCTTCGGAAGCATACTCTTAAGTTTTGGTAGCCTCAATTACAATGGGCCGGAAATTCCTTGTCTGCGGATCATAATGAAATGTCCGACCAGCAGTATAAGCAGGACCGCCGGAAGGAAGAATACATGGAGGGCGAAGAAGCGGGTCAGCGTCTCGGCGCCAACAATCGTACCGCCCTGCATCAGCTCCTTCAGCACCGGCCCCATAACCGGAACAGAGTTCGCGATCTCCAGGGTAACCTTGGTTGCGAAGTACGCCTTGTTATCCCAAGGCAGCAGGTAGCCGGTTAATCCCAGCCCCAGCATAACGAAGAAGATCAGCATCCCGACCACCCAGTTCATCTCGCGCGGAGCCTTATAAGAGCCGGTGAAGAATACGCGCATCGTATGAAGAAACATCATGACAATGACCAGACTCGCTCCCCAGTGATGCATCCCGCGGACAATCTGACCGAAAGCAACTTTGGTCTGAAGGTACTCCACACTGGCATAGGCATTTATGATATCGGGTACATAATACATCGTCAGAAACATGCCTGACAGAATCTGAATGACGGTTATGAAAAAAGTAAGTCCGCCGAAGCAATAGACAAAGGCTGAGAAGTGATGGGCCGGATTGACATGCTCGGGAACCTCGTGGTCGGCAACATCTCTCCAGATCGGCGTAATATCCAGACGTTCGTCAATCCAGTTATAGACATTTTTAAACATTGGATTCACGCCTCCTTCTTAGCTTCAGTATTTGGAACGATGTCGCCCAGATACACCCAGCCGCCGTCAATCTTGGTGGTGTACTGGTCAAGCGGCTTCGGGGCTACCGCCAGATTCTTGCCCAGTTTGGTATAACGCGCTCCGTGGCAGGGACAGTGGTATTCATCCGGGAAAGCCTTATCATTGTTCCAGCCTACCGTACAGCCAAGGTGCTTGCAGACCGGTGAAAGCGCATAAATTTGTCCGCTCTCATCTTTACGGATCCACGCCGTCAGCATTGCTGTACTGGCATACCATCCGTCCTGCTGCGGCAGTTCAAAGGTGAACTCCTGGGGTACATCGGTGATCTTGGAAGTTTCCGCTACCTTGATAAAGTCTCCTTCGCCTTTTTTATGTAATATCGGGTCTACGGCAAAACGAATCATCGGCAGAATGGCTCCGGCTCCCATAAAAGCGGTGGCACCGCCTAGTGTATAGGCCAAAAACTGTCTACGCGATATATCCTTCCGTTGGGGCTGTTCTTGCGGAAGCGGTTCCTGTTCTTCATTAAGGCTGCTCATACTGTGTGTAACCCCCTTTTCAAAATTTGAGAAGGCACCTGCAGAGTCCGTTGAAAGACAATTCTGGTAATTAATTCGTTTTCAATGAAAAAAATCACATGACATATAAGTTCAACCTAATCATAGCTTAGGCTCCAAAACCCGTCAAGAATATTGTCTAAATTGTGACAGGCATTTGCGGCTGATTTAAGAATAATTGTTGATTTTTCGTCACATTTAACTTATTTTTCTCTCAACCATAATCTCTGGATTTCATCCCGTATGCGGGAGCTTACCGGAGTATCGGAATCCCTCTCCATTTCAGGCTGGCAAAGGAGTAAATCGCTTTCATAAACCTCTTCTGTTAAAAGCACTTCATTCGCGGATGACACGATGACATACTGGAAACCAATGGATTTGACTTTTTGGCAAAGGGCATTAAGTAAAGCTATACTTTCTGCTCCTGCATACTGTACCGCCGGATAAATCACCACACGCCCTTGAAAAGGCTTCTCGACTAAATCGAGGAAATCACGCTGACGCTCCAGCGCTGCAACGGTCTCGGGAGGTGTCTCCGTCCCTTGAAGTCCTGTATACGGGATTACACAGGTATCGTAGAAATGTCCATCCACATCCCAGGTCTTACGGTCAAAATCACTGAATTTCATCGGCTGGCCCCCTTTTTTGCCGCACATGCAGCATTTAGAATATCATAATTGTAAAATAACCCCCAAAGTGAGGCTTTACCTTCGATGATAACACAGGTACTTTGCGGGAACCCCAAAACATGTAAATTCTTATCTTTTAAAAAAAGAAATGCGCTAGGCGCATTTCTCTATGCCAAACTTTTCAGTTCTTCAGTCAGGTTCCGGAAAGCCGCCTCATCTCCGGCAGCCAGCGCCGTGTCAATCTTCCGGTACAAGATGTCGGTACGACGCTTTCTTAACGCTTCATCCCAAACCATTTCTGCAGCAAGCCCCAGCATCACTTCATAAGTAGCCTTCATTTTGTCCATTCGATACACCTCCGCTGTTTAAGAGTTTCCGTATTCCAATGCCTTCTTCACATAGCTTTCACTGGTGCGTGCCATCCTCAGCAGATCCTGCTGCGTCAACTCACGGATCACTTTGGCGGGGGTGCCTAAGGAGAGCGTGTACGGCGGAATGATTTTGTTTTCGGTTACAATGGAGCCGGCTCCTATTAAAGCATATTCACCAATCTCTGCTCCGTTCAATACAATTGCTCCCATTCCGATTAATGTGCCTTTGCCTATCCGGCAGCCGTGGATAATCGCCGAATGGCCGACCGATATATCATCACCCAGAATCAGAGGTAGACCTTCAGCCACATGACCCACCGTACCATCTTGAATATTGCAGCGCTCTCCGATTATCACCGGAGCCAAATCTCCTCTAAGCACGGCATTGAACCAGATACTGGATTGTTTCCCCATCCTTACATCGCCAACAAGCTTAGCGCCCTCCGCCACATAGACTGATTCATCAAGCTGCGGTATGTAATTCCCATAAGCTATCCGCATCTCTCTCCCCCTTACTTAAGCAGCAGCTTCGGTACGGCCGCTTCACTTCCCCAGGGCGTCATCATAACCACCGGCCCTTCGGCACCTTCACCGAGTCTGATCATACCCAGATGCAGCATCATCCGCAGAATACGTTGTTCGAGTATGGCGCCGGCATCATCATAATAGAACGGCTTAATCAGCCAGCCCAACCCTTCGGATAGCGAAGCTACTGTAACCCATCTGCCTGCACTAAGACTGATCCAATAGACTAGCGACGGCAGATTTGGAATTGCGCCTTTATACAGTCTTAACCAAAAGGAGAATAACTGCATCAGCTTTTCCGATTTCCCTTCCTCCAGGAACTGCTCCCCTAAGGCTGTGAGCTTCAGACGGTAGCCCTCCTCCGAGATCCAGCGGCGGTGGCGGGCATAATCATACAGCAGGGCAAGTCTCGGCGGATAATGCTCACAGGCCCTGCCGTAGCCGAATCTCCACCCGCCTTTGCCCAGCAGGGGCTCAGCAATCTGCAAGGCATTCATCACTCCCTGCTGATTGCGTTTATACAGCGCCCCCTCCTGGCCAAGTTCAGGCTCGTTATCCTTCACATAGCGCAGGAAGAGCAGCAGATCGCCCGCCAGCAGATCACCCTCGCCCCGGTACATTGCCGGTTCAGGACTTGGAGTAATCCCTTCCTTCAGGTGCTCCCCCATCCTGTCGCGGAAGCGGTTCTTCAGATCCCGCGGGACCTGGAACAGATACCTGCTCTGCTGCGATGCACCGGTAAAGAGCCAGCCGCCGTTTTTGAACCTGCTGACCATATCGCGGTAGCTGCCGCTTTTACCGGAGGGAGTGTCAAAACATGCCTGCCTTGCAGCGGCAAGAAGATCTTCCAGACTGAAATGGCTGCGCTCATCAAATAGCAAAGTGTTCAGGAACCGCAGTTCCTCCGGGGTACAGCCCCGGATATGAGACTCCATAAACTCACGGCTGCCCAAGGTAATGAGAATACTCTGAATCAAATCATGTTTGGAATTCCGTTTGCACTCACATTCATAGCGTCCCGCAATGGCGGTAAGCTGACCAATGTCTGCGTAAGTGAGCATATCCGCCAGATTCATCTTTTATCGCCTCACCGTTTTACTACCATTATGGGAAATACAGCCCTTTTTATTCCTTATTACGCAAAAAAAATAACCCGAAGGGTCGGGTTAACGCTGATTCTGCAAGATATGACGGGTACAGTTGTACAATAACGGATTCCATTCCTGCTCGTTTTTCTCCAAAATCGTCAGGGAGAGGTTGCCGAGACGTTCCGAATACTTGTCTTTGTATAGCGCGGTATACAGCTGTGCAAGAAACCCTCCATGGGAGATGACCAGTACATTCTGATCCGGATAACGGGCCGAGAGATCCTCAAGAAAAGCAAGCCCGCGGACCTGAAGCGCCGCATCGCTCTCCTGCCCCAGTGTTAACTGATTCCAATCCTTGCCCCATTTAGCTTCGCGGGCTGCAGCCGTCATACCTTCTACCTGGCCATAAGCGCGCTCACGGATACGATGATCAGGTTCCAGTAAAGGAATTCCCAGCTTGGCGGCAACGATCTTTCCTGTCTCAGCTGCGCGGGAAAGACTGCTCGTAATGCAATAGTCCCAGTGGTAGGGCTCCTGCAGAAGCCGGTCACCCAGCATCTCAGCCTGCCTGCGGCCTTCGTCGTTAAGCGGAATGTCACTTTGTCCCTGAATCTTACCTTCCGCGTTCCAATCCGTCAGCCCGTGGCGTATTAAGCCGATCAGCATTGCCTATCACCTTTCCCTTCCATTTATGTTTGCTTAATAATGTAACACGAATGAAAACAAATGTCTTCTTTTTTAACAAAATTACAGGTCTATTCCTCACTTGGAGCTCATATCGGGATACGAAAAAGCCCTCTTCACGATTTAAGTAAAGGGGCTTTCATTGTCTGCGGTAACGGTTCAGGCGTACCAGCAGGAATATAGACAACCCGACGCCAAGCGTCGACAACACCATCCAGTATTGCGGGTGGGAGGGGCCCATATTGGCTACAAGCGGTTCAATAATACCGCCTTCTGACTCGACCGGATAAGAAGATGACCAATCCAATGTCAGTCCTGCCACCCCTGTTTCTACAATCCCGCTCTGAGCCGCAGTAGTATTCGAGGGTGTTTTGAACATGGTGAAATATAAAAAGCTGGAGATAAACACTGCCAGAAAACAGGCAATCCATAGGCTTAGCCTGCGGCGGAAAACAGCGGAGTTGCCCGCAGATTTACCGTCTCCGGGCATAAGCCAGGGACTTTCCAGATAGATCCGCTCCATAACCTTAAGGTTAATCGCTTCTGCGCGTTCATCACTAACTTCAAACCTTGAGTCCTGCATAAGCTCACTTGTCTCCTGCCACAACGTCCATTCGGCACTGCAATAGGAACAAGCCGCGATATGTTTCTCCAGTCTAATCCGTCTGGGATCCGTGGGGGGAGCGTCCCACAAGAGCGGAATGAAATCCTGCGCTTCCCTGCAATTCATTGGCCTTACACCCTCTCAGCCTGCTCATCAAATTCAGGCTCATAGAAATAGGATTCGAGCTGGAGCTTCACACTGCTCCTGGCGCGGAACAATAGTGATTTCACGGAGCTGACACTCTGATCCAGAATCACTGCAATTTCCTGATAATCCATCTGATCATATTCACGCAGAATGAGCGCAGAACGCTGCTTCTCCGGGAGATTGTTAATCGCTTCACGGACCAGATTCATCCGTTCTTTACGTAATGCCGCCTGTTCCGGGGCAACGTCAAGCGGTGCCACAGGAGTATAACCGCTCTCTTCAAGCGATACATTTCCGGCACGGTTCTTGCGCAGCTCACTTAGCACCGTATTACGGGCAATAGTGTACAGCCAAGTAGAAAAAGAAGCATCCACTTCACGGAACGAATGAAGACTCCGGAAAGCCTTGTAAAAAGTCTCAGAACAGAGGTCTTCGGCAATCAGCTCCATATGGGAATTCTTGAGCATATGATACACGAAAGCCAATATCTTCCGCTGGTAACGTCGCATCAATTCCGAGTATAATTCTGTATCTCCTTGCTTGATAAGCTGGATCAACTGGGAATCCGTCATGGTGAGTTCGGCCCTCCTCGCCCTTGCACGATTAATCCCGTCCGGTCCGTATCTACTTATACCGGTCAGGTAAGAAAAAGTTGCGGCATTGCTACAAATTCGTACGAATAAATGAAATACTTCCTATGTATATTCAACCAGCCGTTAATTAAGGCATACTGTATGTAAATACAGAAAGAAATTCGCATCTTTACAAATTTCTAATACTGTCAGATAGGCACGTGGCTCCCTATACTTGGAAGAAATCTATAAACATACTTAACCCAGTATAGCATAGATTCTAACAGGATGACATTAATAGACTTTTAGATTCAGCGGGAAGTCGAATATTGAAAGCGGTATTATTTAAGTTTGATAAAGGGGTTGACAGAATGTAACCGTATACATATAATAAAAGTACAGTATGGTTTCTCTCCACTCCTATCCAAACACTGCACGGTTCCAATACATTGTGAACTGTAACCGCTTATTATGTAAGCGGTCTTTTTTTTGTCCATTTTTACGAACATTTGGGTATTCGGGCTCCCCCCGCTTGTCCGTAAGGGCGTAACGGACTCAAATGATCTTATTTCACCGATTTCAACCACTTTTGTAGCGTTGCGGACTCAGATGTACTTATTTATGATGTTCCGGGGGCGAAACAGCGATGAATCAGCACCTTAAGGGCTTCTCAGTCCGTAAGGACGAAAAATACAGCTTTTCAAGCAAATAACGTCCCTCCAGTCCGCATTGCGCCCCGCCATCTCCAGTTCCAGCGCGAAATAGAAGGAGCAATAATTATGCGCAGCAAATAAATCCTTATATCAAAGATAAAAGCCGGGGCATCACGCCCCGGCTCTTCGCTACACATATACCGTATAATCATTCTGCTGCAATACAACCTTGGCCCGCTCCATATCATGCTCCTGGCGGAACGACAGGCGCATGATCCCGGGAACATCCTCCCGGCTCTCAATAATCTGCACGTTGCTAAGGTTGATGCCCTGGTCGCCAAGCTCTGTGGTGATGCGTCCGATAATCCCGGGATGATCGGGGACATCAATATGAAGGTCGAACAACGGGACAATCATTCCTTTGCGGCGCTCAGGCAACTGGCTGCGGAACTCATTCGCCTCATGGAAGGCCGACTCGATTCCCGCACCATCCCCCTGCTCCAGCAGATGAATGAATGAAGAAACCTCGTCATTCCAGTCCTTGAGCAGACGCAGCATAACCGAGCGGTTATTGAGCAGGATATCACGCCAGATAATCGGATCGCTCGAGGCAATCCGCGTAATATCCCGGAAGCCGCCGGCCGCAAGTGTGCTGTATAAAGAATCTGAATCATGGTAGGCATGAATCTGATTAACCAGGGCTACCGCGATAATATGCGGCAGGTGGCTGATCGCTCCGACAATCTCATCATGGCGCTCCGGGTCAAGCCGGACAATATGCGCTCTGGTATGTAGAAGCAAGGATTCCAGTGCATAATAAGCTTCCTCCGGAACACCGGGCGGAGGCGTCAGTACGTAATAGGCATTCTCGAACAGCAATGAGGAGGCTGCCTCTACACCCGAGCGTTCCGAGCCAGCCATGGGATGGCCGCCGATGAAATGCACACCGGGAAGGTCAAGGGAGACTGCGCAGGCTGCAATGCTGGCCTTGGTGCTGCCGACGTCGGTGATAATACAGCCCGGCTTCAGCGGCAGGCGGCTCAGCTGCTGAAGATAATCCTCTATCATGCCAACAGGCACACACAGAAAAATATAATCGGCGCCCAGCGCCGCTTCCTCAAGCGATAGGGTAGCCTCATCGACCACACCTCTGCTGACATATTTGATTGCTGATTCAGGACGGTGGGCATGCCCTACTACGGTCAGGCCCTCCTTGCCTTTGAAGCAAAGGGCCAGTGAGCCGCCGATCAGACCGACACCGAAAATTGCTATTTTTGTCGTCATGTTCTTAGAACTACCTGCCTTCTGTGATATCGTCAATCCTGCTTCTGATACAGGTTATGCGCGTACTCCCTGTTCTTCAAGCGCCTTCTCTAAGGCAGCGATGAAGGCTGTATTCTGCTCGGCAGAGCCGACAGTAACCCGGATGTAAGTCGGGTAGCGGTGGTGGCCTGCTCTCACGATAATACCTTGCCGCAGCAGGGCATCGAAGACCTCAAAGGCCGGCTTGCGTACATCCACCATGATGAAATTGCCGTGAGCCGGGAAGGACTCAAGGCCTAGACGCTGGAATTCAGCCTGCAGCTGCACAATTCCGGTACTGTTAAGCGTACGGCACTGCTGGACATATTCCTGATCAGCCAGTGCAGCCAGAGCCCCTACCTGGGCTAAGCGTGTGGTATTGAAAGGTTCCCGCACTTTATTGATTAAGGAGATAATCTGCGGGCTGGCCACGCCGTAACCGATGCGGAGTGCAGCAAGACCGTAGATCTTGGAGAACGTACGGAGTACAACGAGATTCGGATAGGTGTCCAGCAGCTTAATGCCGTTAGAGTAACTCAGATCGGTCACGTATTCGTAATATGCCTCATCCAGTATTACCATAACTCCGGCCGGTACTGCATCCAGGAAAGTAATCAGGGCATCCTCCGGCACAATGGTACCGGTCGGATTGTTGGGGTTGCAGATCCAGATTGCCTTGGTCCGGTCCGTAATCTTCGCCAGCATTGCATCCAGATCATGGGTCCCATTCTTCAAAGGTACTTCAATGGATACAGCACCCTCTATATCAGCGTTGCTCTTATAGACGGAGAAGGTCTGATCCGCCATAATGGTCTCGTCACCGGGCAGGAAAAATGCACGTGCGATCAGAGCAATAATCTCGTCAGAACCGCATCCGAAAATAATGTTATCACTTGCTACTCCCAGATGCTCGGCCAATGCTGCAGTCAGCTCGGCAGCGGAACCGTCCGGGTATAAATACAGATTATCCAGTTCCGCTACAATAGCGGCTTTTGCGCTTGGTGCTGCCCCGTAAGGGTTCTCGTTGGATGCCAGTTTAATAACATCGCTTAAGCCCAGCTCCTTCTTGACTTCTTCGATCGGTTTCCCCGGCTTGTAGACAGGGAGGTCGACGATATTAGGTTTCGGGTTCATGGCCCATCCTCGCTCTCTAGAAGTAATAGACTAGTATCAGGTCAGTATGCAGACCGTTATGGTCTTAATTGTGCCACAAATTCACGAATTTGCAACAGCCCTGCACTTCTTGTCTCCGGCTGGGCCAGCAGAGGAATAACATCCTCCACCTTGCGGACAATCGCACTGCCGACTACTACACCATCGCAAATTTTCGCAAACCTGGACACTTGTTCTCCAGTCGATATCCCGAATCCTACAGCGATCGGGAGGTCTGTAGAGCGGCGGACGGATTGAATGAAGTCATCCACCCCGGTATGAAAAGTAGACCGTTCGCCGGTTACACCAAGCGAAGATACGCAGTAGACGAACCCGCTGGCGCCGGAAACAATCCGCGCGATCCGTTCACTGGAAGTCGGGGCTACCAGCGGAATCAGATTCACTCCGGCTGCATGGCTGCGCTCACGCATGTCCTCCGACTCTTCAACAGGCAGATCGGGAATGATCAGTCCACTGATCTCATGGGCGTCCAGCTCTGCGAAGAAAGTATCCAGCCCCATCTGCATCACCGGATTATAGTAGGTGAACAGGATGAACGGCAGCTGGCTGCCGGCCTGACGTGCCTTAAGGGCTGTCTCCATGCAGGTGCGGAGATGAATATTGCTGCGCAGGGCTCTGGAGGAAGCCCGCTGAATGACCGGACCGTCGGCAAGCGGGTCAGAGTAGGGAACGCCAAGCTCCAGAATATCTGCACCGGCCGCCTCCAGCTCAGCGATAATATCCAGCGTAGTCTCAAGATCGGGATCGCCTACGGTAAGAAAAGGAATCAGGGCTGCCCGGCCCTCTGCCCGCAGCTTTTTGAAGGTCAGATCCATCCGGTTTGTAGTTTCGGTAGTCATTATTTCCCCGCCCCTTCCGTATAGGCCATGATCGATTCCACGTCTTTGTCGCCGCGTCCGGACAGGCAGATGACTACAATATCATCCTTGGTCAGTGTCTTGCCGAGCTTCACCACGTGGGCAATCGCATGGGCAGATTCGAGGGCAGGAATGATGCCTTCCGTCTGACAGAGCAGCTTCAGTGCATCCAGCGCCTCGTCATCCGTAACCGGCACATACTGTGCGCGGTGAATATCCTTCAGATAGGAGTGTTCGGGTCCGACACCGGGATAATCCAGTCCGGCCGAAATGGAATGGGCTTCGGTCACCTGTCCGTGCTCATCCTGCAGCAGGTAGCTGAGCGAGCCCTGGAAGACGCCGTGGCTTCCCTTACTCATAGTTGCTGCATGGAACGGAGTATCAATTCCCTTGCCGGCAGCTTCAACACCAATCATACCAACCTGCTCATCCTCCATAAAAGGATAGAACATGCCGATGGCATTACTGCCTCCGCCTACCGCGGCAACCAGCAGATCCGGCAAGCGTCCTTCTGCCTCCAGAATCTGGCGGCGGGTCTCATCCCCGATAATCCGCTGGAAATTACGGACCATCATCGGATAGGGATGCGGGCCTACGGCAGAGCCAAGGATATAGAAGGTATCCTCAACGTTGCTCACCCAGTAGCGCAGTGCCTCATTACCGGCGTCCTTCAGGGTTCTTGACCCGGAGGTTACAGGAATTACCTCTGCACCAAGCAGCTTCATACGGAAGACGTTCAGTGCCTGGCGGCGGGTATCCTCTTCGCCCATGAATACCTTACATTCCATACCAAGCAAGGCTGCAACTGTAGCGGTAGCCACGCCGTGCTGGCCGGCTCCTGTTTCGGCAATCACCTTGGTTTTACCCATCATTTTGGCCAGAATGCCTTGTCCGATAGCGTTGTTGATCTTGTGCGCACCTGTATGATTCAGGTCCTCACGCTTCAGATAGATCTTCGCCTCACCCAGATGTCTGCTAAGCCGCTCTGCATAATACAGCGGGGTCTCACGTCCGGAATACTGCTTAAGCAGGTAATCTATTTCCTCCTGAAATGCCGGGTCTGCCGAGAATTTACGGTAGGCCTCCTCCAGCTCAATCAGTGCATTCATCAAGGTTTCAGGAACGAAGCGGCCTCCAAAAGAACCAAAACGTCCGTTCTTGTCCGGTACTTGTATCATGATTGCTTCACCCTTTCCACGAAAGCTGTCATTTTTGCGATATCCTTAAGGCCGTTACTCTCCACTCCGCTGGATACATCCACGCCATATGGCGCGTAGCCGTCCAGCAGCTCGTTCACATTGTCCGGGTGCAGTCCTCCGGCTATAAATAAAGGCAGTGCGACCTCCTCCGCCGCCTGTTGATATAGCGGAATCTGTTTCCAGTCAAACGTACGTCCGGAGCCTCCGCTGCCCTGCGGGTCATAGGTATCCAGGAGCAGCGCATCGATTGTGCCGCTGTAGCTCTCCAGGAGAGCATGAATGCCGGTTCCGGCATCAGGGGCATGGCCCGCCACAGAAAGTGCTTTCCATACTTGAATCTGCGGAAAAGCCTGCTTGACCTCACTGCAGAACAGCGGACTCTCTTGCCCATGCAGCTGCACGACATCCAGCGGTACTGTTCTGAGCAGCTCAGTCAGCTCAGTAAGCTGCGGATTGACGAAGACTCCCGCAGCGCGGGGTGCTGTCCCAGTATTCCACTCCTTCAGCTCTGCAACAAGCTCGGCAGCAGCTCCAGCAGTCACTCTGCGGCGGCTCGGGGCAAATACCAATCCGATATAATCCAGAGGCAAACTCTTCATAGATTTTAGCACTTCAACGTCCTGAAGTCCACAGATTTTTACGATTGTGTCAGCCATGCAGCGCACGGTCCTTCCCTGCAGGAAGCGGTCCGAGCAGCTGATTTACTGCCTGCTCTACATCCGGCTGGCGCATCAGATATTCTCCTACCAGCACGCCGGTAGCCCGGGTCTTGCTTAAGAATGCGATGTCCTCCGGACCGGTAATCCCGCTCTCACTGATGACCGGCAGTCCCTCCGGAAGCAGTGCCGCAAGCTCGGCTGTGGCAGAAAGCGCGGTCTCAAAGGTCTTCAGATTCCGGTTGTTGATGCCAAGCAACACGCCGGGATGAACAGCCTTGCCGGTGGCCAGCACCATTTCCAGTTCGGTGCGGTCATGTACTTCAATCAGAATATCGAGGCCAAGCGCTGCAGCGGTATCGGTGAATGCGCTCAGCTGTTCAGATGTCAGAATAGCGGCAATGAGCAGAATAGCATCTGCTCCCAGCAGGCGCGCTTCGTAGATCTGCTTCTCATCAATGATGAAATCTTTGCGCAGCAGAGGAAGCTCCACCGCTGCCCTTACCTGCTGCAGATACGATCCGCTGCCCTGAAAATATTCCCGGTCCGTAAGCACCGACAGGCAGTCCGCGCCTCCTGCCGCATAGCCTTTAGCAATCTCAACCGGATCAAAATCGGCACGGATCAGGCCTTTGGAAGGCGAAGCCTTCTTCACCTCGGCGATCAGCCCCATGTCCCGGTTCCGCCGCCCGGTCAGCGCAGCGCGGAAGCCTCTCGTTGCAGGCAGAGCAGCGATAGCCCGTTCAGCCTCTTCCAATGAAAATGTCTTATTTAACGCCTCCACCTCTTTCACTTTGGTGGCAACAATCCGGTCAAGATACATAATCAAGCTCCTTCGTCATGGCTTTTAACTGTTCCAGCTTGCGCAGTGCTGCTCCTGAATCCACTACCTCTCTTGCCCGGTCTACGCCTTCCCGCAGTGTATCTGCAAGACCGGCAACATAGATGCATGCCCCGGCATTCGCTAATACGATATCACGGTATGGATTGATTTGACCTTCCAGTACTGTAGTGATAATTGCCGCGTTCTCGGCCGCATCACCTCCGAGCACATCCTCCAGCGGATGCTGGCTCAGCCCGAGCTCCTGTGGTGTAACCTCGTAGGTTGTGACCACACCATTTCTCAGCTCGGAGACCTGGGTCGGCGCCGAGATGCTGATTTCATCCAGACCGTCCAGACTGCTGACAATCATTGCCCGCTTGGAGCCCAGCTCGCCCAGCACTTTGGCCACAGTCTCCGTTTTGTTGCGGTCATAGATGCCCATGAGCTGCCGGTCAGCTCCTGCCGGATTCGTCAGCGGGCCAAGCATATTGAATACAGTACGCACACCCAGCTCACGGCGGGGAGCAGCAGCATGCTTCATTGACGGATGGTAGATTTGTGCGAACAGGAAGCAGATTCCGATGCTGTCCAGACATTGCCGGGCCTGCTCCGCATTCAGATGAATATTGACGCCGAGAGCCTCGAGTACGTCGGCGCTGCCTGCTCTGCCGGAAGCCGAACGGTTGCCGTGCTTCGCAACTCTTACAGAAGCGGCAGACGAGATGATTGCCGAGGCGGTGGAGATATTAAACTTATGAATACCGGAGCCTCCGGTGCCGCAGGTATCGAGCAGCTGGCTACGTTCCGTAAGTACCGGTGTCCCGAAACCGCGCATCGCTTCCGCGAACCCGGTGATTTCCTCTACCGTTTCACCCTTAATACGCAGCGCTGTGAGCAGTGCACCGATCTGCGCGTGTGTTGCCGCCCCCTCCATAATGGTCCCCATTACCTCCCGTGCCTGCGTGCGGGTAAGATCCTTTCCTTCAATTAATCCGGCAATTCCTGATTGTATTAACTGGCTTGCTTCCATATTGATTCCCTCCTAAGAGTTTTGTAGGCGGACTTCCTGAATCAGCTTCTTACAAAACCGGATCCGGAGCATACGCCAAAAATAGTATGGAGCATTCTCTGCTCGTCTTAGCTCATCTCTGCTTATCCCCGGCTCACGGGGTATACTCGTACATATAGTCCTGGTTGATAACCTGTTTCTCCTTCACCTCAGCGGGGAACATGGCTTCGGCCATCCGGATCGCCTTCAGCATGCCCTTGGCCTTGTTCAGGGTCTCTTCATATTCCTTCTCCGGAACCGAGTCCCAGACAATTCCGGCTCCAGCCTGTACATAAGCCCGGCCTTTGCGGAAAATAATTGTGCGAATGGTTATGCAGGAATCCATATTCCCGGAGAAGCCGAGATAACCGATGGCGCCGGCATAAGCGCCGCGTGCTTCCTTTTCCAGTTCGGCAATGATCTCCATCGCCCGCAGCTTCGGTGCCCCCGATACAGTCCCTGCCGGGAGGCAGGAGAGGAAGGCATCGAAGAAATCTTTATCGTCTGCCAGCGTCCCGGACACGTTCGAGACGATATGCATCACATGCGAGTATTTCTCGATTTCCATGAACGAGTCGCATTTCACCGTGCCGAACTTCGACACACGGCCCAGGTCATTACGGCCCAGATCAACGAGCATCAGATGCTCCGCGCGTTCCTTCTCATCCTCCAGCAGTTCAGCGGCGAGCTGGCGGTCCTGCGCCTCTGTCTCTCCGCGCGGCCGGGTTCCGGCAATCGGGCGGGTCTCGACCCGTCCGCTACTATCCACCTTAACCAGCGCTTCCGGTGAAGTGCCTACGATGATCTCTTCGTCCATTTTCAGATAATACATATAAGGTGAAGGATTCAGCGTCCGCAGCATGCGGTACACATGCAGTGGAGATACTTCGGTTTCTATATGCAGCCGCTGGGACAGCACCACTTGGAAGATATCACCAGCGCGAATGTACTCTTTGGCCTGCTCCACATTGCTGATGTATTGTTCCTTGGTCAGATTGGAGTGAATCTCACCCAGGTCAATGTCCTGCGGGATGCTGCGGCGGTTGACGTTCTCCTTCGGTCCTTCCTTTTGCAGCTCTTCAGCCATGTTCTCCAGGCGGCGGCTTAGTTCCTCGTAACCTGCGCGAATCTCGGAATCGGTATCGCCATCCTTGATATGCAGATTGCCTACCAGCAGAATCTGCTGCTTCACATGATCGAAGACGATGATGCGGTCACAGAACATGAAGCGGATATCGTCCATATTCAGGTCATCTACGGCATGCGCTGACAGCTTCTCGTAATACTGCAACAGATCGTAGCCGAAGAATCCGATAGCACCACCCGTAAACGGCGGCATCCCATCCAGCTTGGGACTGCGGTAAGAGCGGAGCAGCGCCTTAAGCTCCTCGACAGGTTTGCCAAACAGCTGTTTTTTTTCACCGCCGACTTCAACGTGGATCAGGCCTTTTTTGCCTGAAATCATCAGGAACGGATCACTGCCGATAAAGGAATAACGCGCCCATTGGCTGCCGCCTTCTACACTCTCCAGCAGGAATGCACGATCCTGCTCCGCAAAACGCTGGAACAAGCGGATGGGTGTTTCCATATCTGCCAGCAGCCTCTTCACTACCGGGATCAGATTATACTTCCGCGACAGCGACACTACTTCTTCAATGCTCGGATTCGTCACTTGGCTAACCTCCTGGGATTCTATAGGTAATGTCCGAAATACAGAAAAACCTCTACCGGAGTAGAGGTTTGTGTTAGCAAGTATGTGAATAAGCGCCTGGGACCGGCAAAAACCAAATCGAGTACAGATCATCCCCTCAAAGGATACACTTATAGCGTATGGGCAGCTGCTGCACAAACTCTATACGGGTATGCCAAAAAAAGAACGCTGATAATCAATGGTCTGCTCTTCAAAAAAAGTCCTGCACTCTGCTCAACTATACTCATCTTAACTAAACTATACTCTGCTTCACTCGGCTAACTACACTATACATGATGACGGCGGTTAATGACAACCCCGCATATGTAATTTATTACTTGCCCTGTGAGAGATCCGGACGAAGCCGCTGGGCTTCATTCAGATACACATGGCGGATGTCCCGCTGTGATTTATCCGTATTAACCTGAACCATCAGGCGGATGCATTGTGGCAGGCTGCCTTTGACCGGAATCTCCACCGAACACATCAGCGGTACCATTTCCCAGCCTTCAATCTCACGGATGGCACGCGCCGGAAAGGTGGCGTCCAGATCTGCGGTCATCGTGATCCACACACTGCAGATATCCTCGGCGATAACATCGTTGCGCTCAACAATTTCCCTCAGCAGCACAACAGTCTCGCGCAAAATTTCGGTTTCCTCATTCTTCGTTACGGTTGTTGCACCGCGTATCCCCCGGTTCACCATGGGCTTTCCTCCTTCTTGAGCTGGGCGATAACCCGGCGTACATCACTTGCCTGCACATCGCCCACAATACTGACAGCGCCGATGTCGTCCGGTACGATAAAGGTCATTCTGCCTTCCTTGAACTTCTTGTCATGCATCATGGCTTCCATCAGCTCATCCTCGCCGTATTCCGCCGGCAGTCTGACCGGCAGAGACAATGCGGTGAGCATAGATACCGTATCTTCATAGATCGCTCTGTCCCGGCCCAGCTTCGCGGCCAGCAGGGCTGATCCGGCCATTCCAATGGCAATAGCCTCACCATGAAGAAATACGCCGTAGCCGCCTACTGCTTCAATAGCATGTCCAATGGTATGCCCCAGGTTCAGAATCGCACGCTGCCCCTGCTCCGTCTCATCATTGCAAACAACGTCAGCCTTGATCGCACAGCCGCGTTCCAGTGCGTACCCCAGAGCCTCCGGTTCCAGGGCAAGCAGCTCTCCGGCATGTTCACGGCACCAGTACGCGAACTCTTTGTCAAAGATCAGACCATGTTTCACAACCTCAGCCAGTCCCGAAGCAACTTGGCGTGGAGGAAGTGTAGCAAGGGTGTCCAGATCGTACAGCACCATGGACGGCTGGTAGAAGGCGCCAAGCATATTCTTGGCCAGCGGATGGTTGACTCCAACCTTGCCGCCTACACTGCTGTCGTGGGCGAGGATCGTGGTAGGAATCTGCATGAATCCGATTCCCCGCATATAAGAGGCGGCGACGAATCCGGCCAGATCCCCTACAACCCCCCCGCCAAGCGCCAGCACTGCAGAGCTGCGGTCCAGCCCGCCCTGAATGGCTGTCGTAATGACCTCTTCATAGACGGCCAGAGATTTGGAAGCTTCACCTGCCTGAATTACATGGCTGACTACCGTATATCCGCTGCCGCGCAGGGATGCCTCCACCTGATCCAGATACCGCGGAGCCACTTCACTGTCCGTGACAACCAGCAGCGGACTGCGCTGCGGGAAACCGGCTTCTATGCAGCGTTCACCAATATTCTGCAGCAGTCCGCTGCCGATATAAATAGGATAAGACCGTTCACCCAGAGCTACCGTAATACTGCGCATCTTAATAGCTCTCCAGCTGCGCCAGGTAATTATTATAGTTGGCTTTGATCTCTTCCATGGAGTCGCCGCCGAATTTATCCAGGAAAGCCTTGGCAATCTCCCAGGCCACCACATTCTCCAGTACAACACAGGCTGCCGGAACTGCGCAGGCATCCGAACGTTCAACCTGGGCAGTGAACGGTTCCTTCGTATCAATATCTACGCTTTGCAGAGGCTTATACAACGTCGGAATCGGCTTCATTACTCCGCGGACCACCACCGGCATCCCATTGGTCATTCCGCCTTCGAAACCGCCCAGCCGGTTGCTTGCCCGGTAGTATCCTTGTGAGGCTTCATACATTATCTCGTCATGAACCTGTGAGCCGCGCAGCTTACCGGCCTCGAAGCCGATGCCGATCTCCACACCTTTGAAGGCATTAATCGACATAACGGCTCCGGCGATGGCTCCATCGAGCTTGCGGTCAGACTGCACATGACTGCCAAGGCCGACCGGCAGACCCTCGACAATACATTCCACAATCCCGCCGATAGAGTCGCCTTCCTCCTTGATCTTGTCTATGTAAGCCTCCATCTTCTGTTCCGTCTCTTTGTCCACGACTCTCACAGAGGACTCTTCTGTCTGCGCAATCAGTTCATCTACCGTAAGCTGATTGGCTGGTGCTTCGATTTCACCGATGCGGATCACTTGTCCGGCAATCTTCACCCCGAATGCTGCCAGCAATTGGCGGGCTACTGCGCCTACCGCGACCCGGGCAGCCGTCTCACGGGCGCTGGAGCGCTCCAGTACATTGCGCAGATCCGTAAGGTTATACTTCAAGCCGCCGTTCAGGTCGGCATGTCCGGGACGCGGACGGTTGACCCGGCGCTTCTCCTCATCACTGCCTGGAATCGGCTCGATATTCATAATGTTCTTCCAGTGCGTCCAGTCCTTGTTCTCCACCACCAGGGCAACAGGAGCACCCGTTGTGGAACCGTGGCGTACGCCGCCTACAATCTCGGCGGTATCCTTCTCAATCTGCATCCGGCGTCCGCGGCCGTAGCCCTTCTGTCTCCGGTGCAGCTGGAAATTAAGCTCTTCGAAATCAAGTGTCAAATTGCTGGGCAATCCCTCAATAATGGCTGTAAGCTGGGGGCCGTGCGTTTCCCCCGCTGTTAAATAGCGTAAATTCATGCTGCGTTCCCCCTTCACACTTTTAGACTGTAAACCACTAAATTGCTAAATGTCTTTGCTTATTATAGTATAGGCCATCGGCTTTGACAAGAAAGCGGTCACCTTCAAGTGCCACTCTATTCCTCAACAAGAACAGCGCCGCTCCTGCTCTTTCGAGCAGAAACGGCGCTGCTGTGCATCCCCGCCCTAAGAACCTGTCTCCAGCTGCCGGTTACCCGGTGCGGGAGGCAGGCTGCCGGTTCTGCCCTCCTCCGCTGCAAGCAGGCTCTGCAGCTGCAGCTCCTCAATCCCGAGAACCTGTCCGCATTCGCGGACTGTGAGGAAGCCGCGTCGATACGCGGCTATAACCTTGCTTTTGTCCATCTACTATAACAACCTTTCACTTGGCATACGGTTTCTACTCTTCAGTATCACTGAAAAGAAGTTAAAGTATACCTGTGGCGACAGGCCCTGCGGATAAGCAACCGTTCCCTATTTCTTGCGGTAGAAGAAGGTTTCTGTAGATTCGAATCCATACTGCGCGGGCGTGAAAATCTGTTCCGTGCTGCCCACGAACAGATAGCCGCCGGGACGCAGGCTGGCCGAGAATTTGTGATACAGCTTATTCTTGGCTTCTTCAGTGAAATAGATCATTACATTCCGGCAGATGATCAGGTCGAAGCCTTCATCAAACTTATCGAGCAGCAGATTCTGCTTACGGAAATCGATACTCTTCTTCAGCCCATCACTGACCTTGAACACGGGTCCCTCCGGAGTGAAATACCGGTCAGCCACATCTTTAGGGACATCTTTTAAGGAACGCTCCAGATATAACCCCTGCTTCGCTTTGGCCAATGCCCCGTCATCAATATCTGTTGCCAGAATACCGGTCTGGGCCAGAATATTCTTGTCTGACAGGATCATCGCCAGTGTATAAGGTTCTTCTCCGGTAGAACAGGCGGCACTCCACAGCTTCAGTCTGCGGCCGGAACGCTGAAGATCAGGCAGAATAACATCCCTTAATACTTCCCAGCGGTTCGGATTACGCCAGAATTCGGAGACATTAATGGTCATCCGGTCGAGAAATTCATAGAATAAAGCCTTGTCCTTCATCATTGCGGCATAAAAATCACTAAAAGAATTGTAACCGTTCTTCATGCGGAGCGTCGTAAGACGCCGCTTCATCTGCGCTTCCTTATACTGGGCGAGATCAATTCCGGTGCTCTGTTTGACATTATGAATAAATCCGGTGTAATCCGGGTCTGGGGTTAATGCGGGTTCTTCACGTTCTGCCATAAATATTCTCCTGTCTCCCGCCGGACCTTACATCCAGACTGAGATGTCTTTGTTATACTGGGCCAGTTCAGACGGAGCAAAGAAATTGGCAATTTCACGTGCTGCGCTTTCCGGCGAGTCTGATCCGTGGATCAAATTAAGCGGGGTGTGGCTGGCATAGTCACCGCGGATCGTTCCCGGCAATGCCTCGCCCACTTTGGTTTTGCCGATCAGCAGACGCGACAGTGCTACAACATCATCGCCTTCCCATACCATGGCAAACACAGGACCGGAGGTGATAAAGCCTACCAGTTCCGGGAAGAAATCTTTACCTTCATGCTCTGCGTAGTGCTTCTTGGCTTGTGCTTCCGTAATGGTAATCAGCTTCGCAGCAACCAGCTTGAATCCCTTATCCTCCAGGCGGGCGACAATACGCCCGATCAATCCGCGTTGTACACCGTCTGGTTTGATCATCAGATACGTTTGTTCCATAGAGTCACTCTCCATTTCCCCAATTCTTAATGAATGCTAGGTTTGTCTATACGGGATTGCATAATCAGGTTGTTCATTGTCTGATATTATCAGAAACCTCGGCATCTGTGAACGCTTAATCTACGGAAGCTGCCAGATTAATAAGCGCGTCCTGTGACAAAAAAGGCGATGTCGCGCAGATTACGTTTGGTCCTGTTGCCCGGGAGCTGCTCCAGCGCCTCCAGCGCCTTAGAGATGTAACGGGAAGCCAGCTCCTCCGCACGGGCAATTCCGTCCCCGGAAAGGATCAGGTCGATTGCACGGCCAACCCCGCCATTCCCCGCGCGGATCCGTTCCAGCTCTTCCATCAGTCCTTCGCGCAGCCTTGAGTCCTGCAGGCTGTAAATCACCGGCAATGTAATGTTGCCCTGGCGCATATCACTGCCAGGCGGTTTGCCGATTTGCTTCTCCGTTCCGGAAAGATCGAGCAGATCATCACGGATCTGAAACGCCATCCCCACGTTATATCCGTAATTATAGAGCAGCCTTGCTGTCTCCGGCTCTGCTTCTGCAGCCAGGGCGCCGAGCTGACAGCTGACGGCTATTAGCAGTGCTGTCTTGCGGCGGATTCTCCGCAGGTAATGACGTACGCTCTGCCCGCTGTTGAAGAAATCACGAATCTGCTCCATCTCTCCGATTGACATCTCCACCATAGCTTTGGAGAGAATCTGATGAATCCGGGGATTCTTCAGCTCCGAAGTCATGACCAGTGCCTTGGCATAGATATAGTCGCCGGTATACATGGCGATCTTGTCGCCCCATTTCGCCTTGACGGTGGGCTCCCCCCGCCGCAGTTCAGCATCATCGATGACATCATCGTGGACAAGCGAGGCGCTATGTATCAGCTCCAGCGGAATTGCAACACGCTTCAGCTTGTCGAGGTCATATTGTCCGAATTTGCCGCCCATGAGGACAAATACCGGACGAAGGCGCTTGCCTCCCGCCTTGAGCAGGTGCAGCGAGGTTTCTGTCAGCAGGTCATCATCACCCTGGACACTGCGGTACAGTTCCTTTTCAATCTGATCCATATCTTTGTTCAGCAAGCCGAATATTTGCATTCGCTTCATTCTTTCACCCGTGTCAGCAGATTGTGGCTCCAAAGCTCCATCTTCACTTCCTGCGGCAGCAGGCCCATTTCATAGGCATAGCGGAAATAGAGGTTGAGACCTTCCTGCTGCCTTTCCCCAAAGTCGTAACATAAATTACGGAAATAATCGTTCCAATAGGATGCCGTACCTCCGATAGTGCAGCAGGCTTCATGTGTAATTGGCCCCAGATCGCGCAGGCCCCGTCTTTTACTGACGGCAAAGGCTTCCGCAATCTCGGCAATCGCTTCCGGATTACGCAAAGCAGCCCCGCGGTTAACGGCCCAGACGGCAAAAGTCATGCTGAGTCCGGTCCATTCCTTCCATAGCTCGCCCAGATCCGTTACGTAATATCCCTGATCCTGCCAGGATGCACGGATGGCATGATCCCCGATCAGCAGGCAGGCATCTGCCTGCTCCATCATTTCGTTCAGATCAGGAGGGACACTGATGTACTCAGGGGTGGCAACTATAGCTTTGTCCATCAGAATTTTCAGCAGATTGACAGAAGTGGCCGATGTATTCGTTACGGCGATCCTGCCGCTGCCGATAGACTGCACCGGCATTCTTGAGAAGAGCAGGATCGATTTGACCGGCCCGTCAGCACTGACAGACAGATCCGGAAGCAGCAGAAGCCGGTCGCTGGCCGCTGCGTACGCGAAGGAGGATAATGCGCCTACATGAATGCTCCCGGCAGCCATGCCTTGATTGAGAATGGCGGGTACTTCACTCACCATCTCTGCCGGGAAGCTTAGAGAAGAAGGATGGAAATTATGAAATACCGGCCATGAGTTGGTGTAACTGATTTTACCGATAACGGTGTGCTCTGGATGTGTCATCCTTCATTCCCCCCATCTGCGAAATAAAGTATGTTCAATATTAAAGCTGTCCAGCACTTTGCCTACCATGAAATTAATCAGATCATCGATTGTTACAGGTCCAAAATAAAACGCCGGCATCGCCGGGATAAGCTTGACTCCCATCCGGGACAGCTTCAGCATATTCTCCAGGTGAATCGCGTGCAGCGGTGTCTCCCGGGGAACAAGCACCAAAGGGCGCCCTTCCTTCAGCATGACATCCGCAGCCCGCGTCATCAGATTGTCGGAACTGCCCTGCGCTACAGCAGACAGTGTTCCCATCGAGCAAGGCATAATGATCATCCCTTCCGTCCGGAAGGAACCGCTGGCAATTGAAGCACCAATATCTGCGATAGGGTGATACAGAAGAGAACCGGGATAGCTGCTGAACCGCCCGTCCAGAAACCCTTCCCGGTCTGAGGCCGTGAAGCCTAATTCTTCTTTGAAGACGCGCCAGCCTGCATTGCTAACCACCAGATGCACCGTGTAACCGAGCGAGAGCAGGGTTTCTGTCAGCCGGATGCCGTAGATCCCGCCGCTCGCGCCGGTAATGCCAACCACGAAATTTTTAGGCTTACGCTCGTTCATTTGTAGAACTGCACCACCAGGTCAATCAGAGTAAAGGAAAAGACTACAATACTAAGCACCCCGTTCATTGTGAAAAACGCCGTCTGCAGTTTACTGAGGTCGCTTGGGGATACGATATAATGCTCATAGAATAAAATAATGTAGGCAATCAGCATACCTGCCACATACCACCAGCTCAATTCAGTAATAAAGAGCAGCGATACAAATCCGATTCCCGTAAGCAGATGAAACACCTTGGCAATAAGGAGCGCACGGGCAACTCCGAAGCGGACAGGAATAGAGTACAGCCCTTCCTTAAGATCAAATTCCACATCCTGGCAGGAATAAATAATATCAAAACCCGCTGTCCAAAAAACGATAGTGAAATAGAATACCATGGAGGTCCAATCTACAGTGCCCGTAACCGCAACCCAGCCCCCCAGCGGCGCAAGTGCGATGGTAAGACCGAGAATCAGGTGGCAAGCCCAGGTAAAGCGTTTCGTGAACGAATAGAACACCAGCAGGAAAACAGCAATCGGCAGCAGCTTCGCTGACAGCGGATTCAGCTTAAACGCAGCCCAGAACAGCAAAAAGAACGAGAAGGCGATAAATAGCGATACTTCTCCAACCTTCAGCAGTCCTGCAGGAATCGCTCTCCCGGCTGTCCGGGGATTCTTCGCATCACTGATCCGGTCGATCAGCCGGTTAAGTCCCATAGCCGCGCTGCGTGCACCGAACATGGCAATCACAACCCAGCCGATCTGGCTCCAGGAAGGCAGTTCACCAAACATTACAACCGATCCGAGCAAAGCGCCCATAAAAGCAAAGGGTAGTGCAAAAACCGTATGTTCAAATTTAATCATTTGTAGAAAAATGCCGATTTTCTTAAACATTGCTGTTCTCCTTGACCCCAATATGTAATGCCGCGATGCCGCCGGTCAAGGGGAAGGATTCCACTTTTTGCAAGCCGGTTTCACGGAAGATCACTGCCAGCTGTTCTCTGTCCGGGAACAGGGCGAGTGACTCGGGAAGCCACTTATATTGCTCATACCGCTTGGCAAAAAGCTTGCCGAGCAACGGAAGCACACGCTGGAAATAGAAATAATAAATCCCTTTGAACGGCTGCTTCATCGGCTTCGAAAGCTCCAGGCATACCACCATACCGCCCGGCTTCACCACACGCTTCATTTCGTTCAGCACTTGAACGGGATCAGGCACATTGCGGAGTCCAAAGCCAATCGTCGCATAATCGAACGAATTATCGCCGAAGGGCAGATCCATTGCATTGCCCTGAATCAGGGATATCCGGTCCTGGAGTCCGCGCCCCTCTACCTTACGCTTGCCGACCTCCAGCATGCCTGCACTGAAATCCAGTCCCATGACACAGCCGGTCTCGCTGGCCTCAGCCAGGGCGATGCTCCAGTCGCAGGTCCCGCAGCACAGATCCACTGCCGAATCCCCGCGCTTCATGTTCATCTTACGCATTGTAAACTTGCGCCACGCTTTATGGCGGCGGAAGCTAAGGATATCGTTCATTAGGTCGTATTTGCCGGCAATGCTCTCAAATACAGAATGTACGAATTGTTCTTTCGGCTTGATGCCTTGGTCACCCATAACGGAAGTTTTATCTACGGTCATTCTCTAACCCTCCACGGCAGCTTGTCCGGAAATTTTCATTTGCAGAAGAAGGCGGTTCAGCGCAGCACTAAGCTCACTGATCAGTTCCTCGTCCTTGATACCCTGCAGCAATCCCTGAATGGACTCAAGTGATGCATGCAGCTTGTCTGTCAGCAGGGCATCACATTTGCTTCTTAGCTTAAGCTTCTTCCAATCCCTGATGTCCAGTTCCTGCTCACCCAGCAGCTGGCGCTCCTCTTCCGTCGCTGACTCCAGCACCTTCCAGTAGCAGTAGCCTTCCAGAGCACTTACTGGGTCTGTGCCGCGGCGCAGCTCCTGCGTTACGGTTTCACACTGGCTGAACTCCACCAGCAGCTTCTCCCAGCTATCCCGGAGCGGCTCCTCAATCATCGGTGTAAAAGAAAGAAACAGCCTCATATTGAGCTGTACCGTGTGCTTTAAATATTGTTCGGCTGTGAAAAGCATTCCTTTCATCTTGCCGTAAAGATTAGCTTTCATCACATTAAAATCAGCGATAGCCGTGCTTAGAATGCCCACCATCTCAATTTGTTCATGTTTGGCGAGCAGATGGTAGAACCAGCTGCTGAAGTAATCGCCGGCCAGCACCTTAAGCTGGCGGGAACGCATCATATCACCGCCGGGCTCATCCTGATAACGGTCGATGCTCTCATGTGTATCCAGCCCGAGCTGCACAAGCCCGGTCACCAGAGTGAACAGCTCTTCACTCTGGAATCCGGCACTCCTGCCGTGACCCAGAAAAATATATAACAAATGACCCCGCCCGTCTGAGAACGGCGGCAATTCCGTATGCCGCTGAATCATGTCGTAGTCGGTGTAGGGTTTAGCCAGTTGCGGTATGCGGTATGGTTTCATTTCAGCCTCCGAAGCCATTGACGTTTGACTATATCTTTGTTCACAATCTTGTCTATTATATCACATGTTTTTTGGTCACGCACGGTCGTGCATTCTAGTTTCTTTTACCCACTTCAGGGATAAATGAACTGTTTTTTCCACAGCTCGCTTTCACTAATGCGGAAGCCGTTCTTCAGAGAACCGGGCAGCGGGGAATTGCCGGCATTCTGCAGCTCATCCTGCAGCCGGGGAGACCATTCCTTCCGGCGGATGTCACCAGCCAGCAGCAGGCGGCGGGTATCCAGCCATTTATCCTCAGCCACCACACGGAGCAGCAGCTGATCAACATTGCCGGTCTCCTGAAAGGCAAAAGCAATCGCCAGCGCCATGTTCTGATACAGCTCCTGCGGTTCATGGTCATTGCCGGTCACCTTAAGATCCAGAGTTAACACCTGGTCCTTCCAGCCCGCCTTGTCTATAACCAGGCTAAAGGGAATCTCCCCGAGCATATCTACCAGATTGTCATCGCCCAGAACGGTGCTGTCCCGGCTTATAGTCTCCACTGTACCATAGGCGCCCTGGGGGACTGTCCCGAGACTGGCCAGCTGAGGCAGCAGCATGGTAGACGCCGCGGTCAGCAGCAAAACAGTTCCAATCAGCCAGCTCCGGTTCATGACAAGCCCCCTTACTCAGAATTTCCGCTGCGCAGCAGGATTATACCGTACCGCTGACAGCCCTATATCTAGTTATATTTTTAAAAAAAGCAGGCTATGCCTGCTTCTCAGCTTTCACTCTCTAATTGTCCGTGTTTGCTCCAGATTTCAGCTTTGCCGCGGATTTTCATTGCTGAGGTATGATCTGTGAATTGGGCAATGAGGACTTCGCCTTTATCGAGCTTCTCCGTATGGTGAAAGCGGGTATCCAAGCCCCTTGTCAGTCCGATGACCTGAACTCCGTTCTCTTTGGCTTTGATTACGATATAATCGCTGCCTGATGGTGCAGGATTCACTTCATTGTGCTTCTCAGTCATTTATGATCCTCCTTAAAGTTTGGTTAGCCTATGCTTCTAAAAAACAAATGCCGCCTTGGAGGGCGGCATAGTTGTTATTCAAGGACTATGGGATAGATATGTAGAAATCTCTATTTGATTCCGTCTTTCAGCGCTTTACCGGGTTTGAATGCCGGTACCTTGCTCGAAGGAATTTCGATTTCTTCACCAGTCTGCGGGTTGCGGCCTTTGCGTGCGGAACGTTCGCGCACTTCAAAGTTTCCGAATCCAACCAGCTGTACTTTATCTCCGCTTTGCAGCGCACCTGTGATAGCTTCGAAAACGGCATCTACCGCTTTAGTAGCATCTTTCTTGGGAAGTTCAGTTGCTTCTGTAACTACGTTGATCAAATCTGATTTGTTCATGTTTTCTCACCTCCCTGGGCAAATTTCCGGTATCATACACTGTTTCCGTTTCAACGCAAAATATACGTGATAATCCCGTTTATTACTGGATACTGGCGCCTCTCTTCTAGAAGCGCAACAAACTTATAGTAATACAGCCCACCCATAATTTCAAGGCGTTACTCAAAAAAGGAGCAGAAAGTAGCATGTTTCCACCTGTTTTCGGGGTATCGTGCAGTCTATTACTACCAATTATACCGTAAAAACGGAGTCTTCCCTGGGAGAATCCCCCTTTTCTCCGCTGGTAAGCTATCCTCGAAATCTTAAAAATCAGCAGCAAAAAAGAGCGGAAATTCTTCCGCTCTTCTCGCAAGCCTGCTTACATTTAGAGAATGATGGCAATCAGTCCGCCTGAACCTTCGTTAATAATTCGGCCCAGCGTTTCCTGCAGCTTATAGCGGGCATTATCCGGCATCATGGCAATCTTGCCCTGGATGCCCTCACGGACGATGGAATGCAGGGAACGGCCAAAGATATCCGACTCCCAGATCTTGATCGGGTCATTCTCAAAGTCCTGCATCAGGTAACGCACCAGCTCTTCACTCTGCTTCTCTGTGCCGATAATCGGCGAGAATTCAGATTCGACATCGACCCGGATCATATGGATCGAAGGTGCTGTAGCCTTCAGCCGGACTCCGAAGCGGGAGCCCTGACGGATCAACTCAGGCTCATCCAGAGCCATCTCGGCCAAGGATGGGGCTGCGATACCATAACCTGTAGTTTTGACCATCTCCAGTGCTTCCGAGAAGCGGTCATACTCACGTTTGGCATGGGAGAAGTCCTGCATCAGCTGGAGCAGATGGTCTTTGCCGCGGATCTCCACGCCGACCACCTCCATGAGAACCTGATCATACAGCTCTTCAGGAGCGTATAGATCGATCTCCGCTACCCCCTGGCCCATGTTCATGCCGCTGAGGCCAGCCCTGTCGATGAAATCATATTCTGTAAACTGGGAGACGAGCCGGTCCACATCCCGCAGGCGGCGGATATCCTTCACCGTATCGCGGACAGAATTCTCGTAGCTGCTGCGCAGCCAGTGATTCTCGCCCAGCACCATAACCCAGCTTGGCAGATTGACATTAACTTCATGTACTGGGAATTCATACAGCACTTCACGGAGTACCCCGGTCACATCATCTTCCGTCATATTGGCGGCACTGAGTGTCATTACCGGAATATCATATTTGAGCGCGAGCTCGTTGCGCAGCTGCTGTGCTTCCTCACTGCGCGGCCGGGTGGAGTTGATTACAAGCACAAACGGCTTGCCAACCTCCTTCAGCTCAGCGATGACGCGCTCTTCGGAATCCACATACGAGTTCCGGGGAATTTCAGCAATCGTACCGTCGGTTGTCACTACCACACCGAGTGTGGAATGCTCCTGAATCACTTTGCGTGTGCCGATCTCAGCCGCTTCCTGGAACGGAATCGGTTCCTCAAACCACGGTGTTGAGATCATACGCGGACCATTCTCATCCTCGTAACCTTTGGCACCTTCTACTGCATAACCCACACAATCGACCAGCCGGACATTGACTTCCAGACCCTCCGCCACCTTGATCTGCACCGCGTTATTCGGTACAAATTTGGGCTCAGTGGTCATAATTGTTTTGCCCGCCGCACTTTGCGGCAGTTCATCCACCGCTCTTACCCGGTCCGCTTCACTTGTGATGTTCGGAAGAACAATCGTTTCCATGAACCGTTTAATGAATGTCGATTTCCCCGTGCGAACCGCGCCGACGACGCCGAGATAAATGTCTCCGCCGGTACGCTCGGCAATGTCCTTGAAAATATCCACTTTTTCCAAAAGAGATCCCCTCCTCATATTACTCCGAAGAAAAAATGCCTGAAGAGCATCGACTTCGCGTTCCGCCGGCAAACTGACCCTTGCAGGACAACCACCGGACTAAGCTTTGTCCGCCCGAAGCCTAGCTACTGCCTGAGGCGGAACATGTTGCCCCGCGCTAAACTCCGAATGCTCGGACATGCATTTGGACTAGTATCATCATATGTATCCAGAACGGATTTATGACCCTCGTCCGTGCATTTTGCAGCTGAAATTTTGTATGCCCGCTCTAGAACGCCAATGCGTCACGACGCCCGGAAGTCTTCTCATCAATCCTATGAAGCCGGGTTTTCGCCTAGAACCACTATATGGATTGAACTCAGGAATTTCAGTCCACTTCAGCAAAAAAAGCCCGTTTGAGCATCCAGCATTCTCCTCCAGATTGCCGGCAGACAGCCAAAATAACCCGGAAACCCCGGGCAGCTGCCAGTGGAGCAATCGAACTGCGGATTATACCGGATGAACAAGAGAAGGCTGTCCCAGGCAGCCAATTCGCTGCTTTGGGACAGCCTTCTCAAGCTTCTATTCCAGCGGAGCCTGCGGAACCGGCCGGCCGTCAACCCACAAATAAGGCAATGACTTAACGGGTACGTAATACGACGCCTGCTCCAGCTCCAGACGCAAGTCTCTGTCCGCCTCAGGCGCCCCGCCATTCTTATCTATAGCTGAGCTGATATCCGCACCGTAATCAGCGTATACCGTTCCGTCCTTGTCCATAAGGAGCTGCAGGGGCAGGCCGGAATATACACTGATCAGCTTAATAGACGCTGTTCCTGCCTTCTTGGCATCAATCGCAGTGAGGTCCGGATACACTTCTTCTTCCGCCGGTAGTTCTCCACCATGTGCGGACTTATAGAGGTTAACCTTGCGCTGGACATCATTAACCTTCTGCGCGGTCACCAGGTCCATCAGCTTCACCTGAGGATCACTTTCTTCGTCCAGAATCAGAAAATACGCGCTGCCGCCCTTCTCAAAAGCCGCTGCCGGTATTTCATCTAGGTACCCAGCTTGCTGCAGCTTATTAAGATCGACCACGAATTTCTCATATCTTGGCGTTGCTTCATCGCTGGTCTTAATCGGAAGCAGGCCCTCCTGCTCCTGATAGTCATCTACCGCTGCCTGCACCCGCTTCACACTCTCGCGGTACACGCTGCCTGGCTGCCGCTGCTCAGAATCACCGGGATACATGCAGCCCCCAAGTGACCATAGCAGTAGGCCAACCCAAGGCAGCAGGGCTGCTCTTCTCAGCGATTGCCGGCGTTTCACCTGATACATGGAGTTGATAAATACGCCCCCTTTTCTGGTTATCTGCTAAGCCTTCCCAGTCACCATAAGTCCTCTGCTTCTCCACGCCGCGCAGCTTCCAGTCTGCGGCGTACGGCCGCCTTAAGCGGGTCCTCGGGAATGTGCACGCTCACATCATCCCAGACAGCGGCCTGACAGGCCAGACGGACGCCTTGATCCAGCAGGCTGCCCAGCTTGCGGCGCTCCGCCTCTGAAGGAGGTCTCAGCGCTGCTGACTCCCCGGGATCTATTGACACTTTGCACATCAGGCATCCGGCTTTACCGCCGCAGCGGGTGGGCAGAACGATTCCGGCTCTGTGTACAGCCTCAAGCAGCGATACTCCATGTGTTACGGAGACACGCCGGGTGTCGGGCAGGAAAGTGACATTTATTTTTTTATGAGGTGCCATGTTGTTATTTCCTTCCTTGGTTCATCTTAAATCTGTATGGATGTGGATATCTCCAGCAATTCCTCCAGCTTCGCCTGCAGGTGATCTTCCAGATGGTTCTCTTGAATAAGCTGATACAGCAGCGGCAGATGGGTGGCCAAATCCTGTTTGATCAGCCTTGCGATTGCCTGGCAGCGCCCGTCCCTGCCCCGCAGCAGATTAAATATCAGCTCATGAGCAACCGGCATCAGTCGCACAAGGCCAACCCCTTCGTAATTGCGTACCGGGGCATACTGCTGCATCATGCCGACATCCACTGAATATTGCCATTCGCCGCTGCCCATTCTGAACCCGCCCACCAGTTCAACCTTGGCCTCTCCCATGAAATAGAGAGCACGCAGTGAATAACAGCTTCCGCTGAAATCCTCTTCCGGCGGACTGACTGCATACCGGAGCAGTAATTGATGAAGCTGCCAGGTATCCTTCAGGTCGCAATAGATATCAATATCATGCGGCGGGGCAGCCAGTTGGGCCCCGTGCAGCAGCAGCCCGCAGCTCCCTCCCAGAAGCCATTCAGGGGGCTTGCCCAGCCCGTAGAATTCTAATTCTTCTACTATGCTGCCCAGTGCTGTCTCAAGTGCATAGGGGATTCCTGAACCGGTCATAGATCAACACACGCTCCATTCCTGTAAAATCATCAATTGATTCTGTCAGAAATACGTCTGCCTGAGCGAATTGTAAATGCTTACATAATTGAAGCGGCTCCGCCTAATATCCCAATCAGCATAATCACAAATGCAAGTACGGATAGTACGCCTCTAAGCCAGCCTTTGGTCCTGCTGCGTGCAAATGTAATCAAAAAAACGGATAAACCCATAATCAGTACCGCAATCAGAGACAGCCACATTTTCGTCATCGGATCCATGGTCCATGCCCCTCCATTTCACTATACCCGGATTGCGACTATTATAGCGTGAAACCTTAGATTTTATAAGTCTTTATACTAAAAAAAGAGCAAAAACCTCAGAATCTGGCTAGATTCCCGGGTTTTTGCCCAACACAAGCAGACAAGCAATTTACCAGCCCTGAGGGTTGGCTCCTTTATGCATGATATGCTATTTTTTCAGCAGCATTTTCATTAAAGACTCCATCGAACCGGAACCCGCGCCGCCTTTTTTAACGGCATTGATGATTTCCTGCACGGTAGCTTCACTGACTGGCACTTTGGCCATTGCTGACACCTGCTTAATTAACTGGCGGAGCTGGGCTTCATTCTGCGTGGTGCCCGGCTTGACCGTTCCGGCCAGCTTCTTGATGGCACCTTCCGTAATGTTCTTGCCCGCCTTCTTGTTAATGGCGTTCAAAGCATCCTTGGAAAAATCTCTGCTCACTATTCATCCCTCCTCCGTCAATCCCCAATACAACATATGAGGCTCTCCGGCAAAAGGTGAACGCGATCAGGAATGCCATTGCTCCCAGGTTTCCTGTGAAATGGCTTCCATCTCTGTCTTGCGGTCACGGCCCATCAAGGCTTCCACCGCATTACGCGGTGTTCTTCCCTTAAACAGCACATGATAAATCTGGTCCGTAATCGGCATCTGCACACCTAATTTAAGCGATATCGCATAAGCAGCTTCCGTTGTCCGGATACCTTCCACTACCATCCCCATGGAGTCCAGCACCTCTGCCAGCGGCTTGCCCTGGCCCAGCATGGAACCGGCACGCCAGTTGCGGCTGTGCTTGCTGGTCGCCGTCACGACAAGGTCACCGAGTCCGGCAAGGCCGGAGAAGGTCAGCGGATTCGCCCCAAGCTCTACACCGACGCGGGAAATCTCGGCCAAGCCGCGGGTAAGAAGCGCTGCTTTGGCATTGTCCCCGAAGCCCAGCCCGTCGGATAGCCCTGCACCCAGCGCGATAATATTCTTAAGTGCGCCAGCCAGCTCTACGCCGACCTGATCGCGGTTGGTATATACCCGGAAGTCATTGTTAATGAACAGCCCTTGCGCTGCAGCGGCACGGCTGTCGTCTGGTGAAGCCACCACAACAGTAGTCGGACAGAGCCGGACTACTTCCTCCGCGTGACTCGGGCCGGATAGGACAACGACCTGACTTTCATTGCAGCCGAGCTCTTCTGAAATTACTGTCGACATACGCTTCATGCTCTCCGTCTCAAAGCCCTTCGTAGCATGAATACAGAGCATATCTTCCTTCCAGAAGGGCTTCAGGCTGTGCGCAACCTGGCGCATTCCGGAAGAAGGCGCAACAATAACGACCGCCTTCGAACCGGAAACAGCCGTCTCCATGTCCGTAGTGGCAATAATGTTCGCAGGAAGAGTGACCCCCGGCAGAAAATGATGATTCGTATGGGCTTCATTAATCTCGGCAGCTTGTTCCGGCTTTCGCGTCCACAGATAAACCTCCGAGTGGTTAGCCGCCAGCACAGAGGCCAGCGCAGTTCCCCAACTGCCCGCGACCAGCACGGTTACTTTATCAGACAACGCGATTCGCCTCCTTAACTTTGGAGCCGATTTTGTTCTCCCGGCCCTGTGAAATCTTGAGTATATTGCTGCGGTGACGCCAGAACGCAAACAGTGCGATAATCAGGCTGCCCCACAGCTCAGGCGTTGTGAACCCGGTAAACAACAGGAATACCGGTGTCAATGCCACGAAGATCAGAGAACCCAGCGACACATACCGGGTCAGAACGATTGCCAGAATAGCAATCAAGCCCGCAATCAGTGCAGGCCAAAATACAAGCGTAGCCATTACGCCAATTGTCGTTGCAATGCCTTTCCCTCCGCGAAAGTGAAAATAGAGCGGCCAATTATGCCCGATGATAGCAGCGATCCCACAGCCCACTGCAATCCAGGTTCCCCAGCCGCCGGCCCATGTTCCAAGCCAGACTGCGGCAATTCCCTTCAGTACGTCCAGAAACAGCACCAGTATGGCCGGTCCCTTCCCCATCACACGCAGTGTATTGGTTGCTCCCGCATTGCCGCTTCCATATTGGCGGATATCAATGCCTTTAAGCAGCCGGGCGAGCAATACACTGAAGCTGATAGAGCCAAGCAAATAGCTTACAACGATAACCAGAAGTTCAAACGCCACTACTCTTCTCCCCTAACCTTCGTTTTCGGATTTGCGCCGTGTAAATAGACGGATCGGTGTGCCTTCGAAGTTGAATGCCGCGCGCAGCTTGTTCTCCAGATAACGCTCATAGGAGAAGTGCATCAGCGAAGGATCATTCACGAATACCACAATTGTCGGCGGCTTCGTAGCAACCTGGGTTACATAGTTGATGCGCAGACGGCGTCCTTTGTCTGTCGGCGGAGGATTGATCGCGACTGCATCGGATACCACATCGTTCACCAGATGCGTGGTAATCCGGAGTGCATGCTGCTGTGCGACATGCTGAACGACTGGCAGCAGCTTCTGCAGGCGCTGTTTGGTAAGCGCAGACAGGAACACCACTGGCGCATAGCTCATGAACAGGAAGTGATCACGGATATTGCGTTCGAAATTCTGCATCGTCTTATCGTCTTTCTCGATGGCATCCCATTTGTTGACGACAAAAATAGAGGCTTTGCCCGCATCATGGGCGTAACCGGCAATATGCTTGTCCTGATCGATAATGCCTTCTTCACCGTTGATTACGACCAGTACAACATCAGCACGCTCAATAGCCTTCATAGCTCTCATAACGCTGTATTTTTCCGTGTTTTCATAGACCTTGCCGCGTTTACGCATACCCGCAGTATCAATGAGCACATAACGTTGGCCATCCCGTTCAAACGGTGTATCGATCGCATCGCGTGTAGTACCCGCAACATCGCTGACAATTACGCGTTCTTCGCCCAGAATAGCATTCACCAGTGAGGATTTACCTACATTCGGACGGCCGATCAGCGCTACTCGAATGACATCATCCTCATATTCCTCATCGGTTTTATCTGGCAGACGTTCAACAACCGCATCCAGTAAATCTCCGATTCCGGTTCCGTGGCTTCCTGAAATTCCAATCGGGTCGCCAATTCCAAGGCTGTAGAATTCATAAATATCTTCGGTACGCTTCATGTTATCCACTTTATTAATAGCCAGAACGATCGGCTTGCCGGAACGGAAAAGAATCTGTGCAACTTCTTCATCCGAACTCGTAAGTCCGCTCTTCGCCTCGCACATAAAGACGATGACATCCGCTTCTTCAATTGCCAGCTCCGCCTGAACGCGGATCGACTTCAGAATGGCGTCTTCACCGTCAATTTCAATCCCCCCGGTATCAATCACACTGAAGGATTTGCCGTTCCAATCTGAAACTCCGTATATCCGGTCACGTGTAATCCCCGGTTTATCTTCAACAATGGCCAGTCTATCGCCAATAAGCCTGTTAAAAATCGTCGATTTACCGACGTTAGGCCTGCCAACGATGGCCACAACGGGTCTTGCCATATTCATTCCTCCTGTCTTCCTTACGTTACTCATCATAGCAAAAAACAATGCAATTGGCTAACAGTCTTACAACTGTTCTGCCGCTCCGCATTCACCTGTAAAACACAATCGGCGAACCCTCTTATCGAGGGCTCGCCGATTACTTTACCCGTTATGATGAAATAACAAAGGGATTAGTTGTTACCCTTGAATTTGTCCAGCTTGTCGCCGAAACGTTCAGCCAGTGTGAAGCTGAGGCCTTCATTGCTGAGCGATACGTTAGGATTGTTCAGCACTTCTTTAGGCGCTCTGTCTCTGCTGTTGCTGCGTTCAGGTCTAGCCGTAGGAGCCGGAGCTTCTTCGGTTTCCTTGATGCTGAGGCTTACGCGCTTCTCCGATGGATTGAAGTCAAGCACTTTCACTTGTACTTCCTGTCCTTCTTTGAGCACTTCATGCGGTGTGCCAATGTGCTTGTGGGAGATCTGGGAAATGTGCACAAGGCCTTCAACGCCTGGAAGCAGTTCAACGAATGCTCCGAAGTTCACAAGGCGTTTAACTTCGCCTGTAACTACATCGCCAATGTTGATCTGGCCGGCTGCGGAATCCCAAGGACCTGGAGCAGCGGCTTTGATGCTGAGGCTGATTTTGCCTTTTTCAGGATCAACCTTAAGTACTTTTACGCGAACCTTATCACCTTCGGATACTACATCGGACGGCTTCTCCACGTGGTTCCAGGCGATCTCGGATACGTGAACCAGGCCGTCAACGCCGCCAACATCCACAAATGCGCCGAATTGGGTCAGACGTTGTACAGTACCTTCGATGATTTGTCCTTCAGACAGCTCGGACATGATCTTCTGCTTGTTAGCTTCGAATTCTTCTTCCAGAACTTCTTTGGCGGAAAGAATAACCTTGCTGTTCTCACGGTCTAGTTCTTTCACTTTCACACGCAATGTGCGGCCTTTGTAGTCGCTGAAATCTTCAACGAAGTGACGCTCAACCATGGAAGCCGGAATGAATCCACGCGCGCCAACATCAGCCACGAGGCCGCCTTTGACAACGTCAGCCACAGTAACTTCGAACGATTCCTGGGAAGCGAAGTATTTCTCAAGATCTTCCCATGATTTTTCGCTGTCAATTGCACGTTTGGAAAGAACCAGGCTTTCCTTGTTGTCGTTGATGCTGACAACCTTGCATTCCACTTCTTGTCCTACTTCTACCGCTGCTGCGGCATTGTCCAGTTGTACGGAAGACAATTCGCGAATAGGAATGACGCCGTCGTATTTATATCCAATGCTTACATAAGCTTGGTTATCTTCGATTTTGACGATCGTTCCTTTCACGGTATCGCCTTTTTTCAAAGAAATGATTTCCAGGCCTTCTTGGCTTGTCACTTCTTCTTCAGTACCAGTAACAGCTTCTGCGGATTCCACAGCTTCTGCCCCTTCCACGGTTTCGTTGTTCTCAACGTTATCCGCAGCTTCTTGATTTTTGATTTCTTCAGACATGTGATTACCCTCCTCGATTCAAAACCCCATTTATTTAAACCCGCGTATAGCAGAGTTCAAAACAATCATCAATTGCACTTTGTACGTTAGTATGTTCCAAAAAATAGCGGTTATGCTATTAATCATCTGCGTTTCGCAGATGCAGGGAGCCCGGGCTTAATGCGTACTGGGCTTGCCTGTTTGGATCATCTCGTGGATACGCCCCATAATAACATCGGTTACCGCTTCCAGAGATTCACTTCCTGCTCCTTCAAACGAACTGAGATCTATGGGAGCCCCGTAAACAACAGTCATCCGGCGAAAGGGCTTGTAAGATCCGATAATAGCTGCAGGTACAACGGCTGCGCCGCTGCGAAGGGCAAAACTTGCCGCGCCTTTCTTAGCTACACCGGAGTCAGAGTTGCGCGTGCCTTCCGGAAAGATGCCCATAACATTTCCGCTGCGAAGCGTATTAAGGGCCGTTTTTATGGATTCTTTGCTTACGCCGCCACGTTTGACAGGAAAAGCGCCCAGTTGCTTAATGAGCCAGCCTAATACAGGAACATTAAAGAGCTCCGCCTTGGCCATGTATTTCACCTGTCGTTTCAGCTTGATCCCAATCGTCATCGGATCGAGCAGGCTGATGTGATTTGCGCAGAGCAGTACTCCGCCCTCCTTTGGCACATTTTCCCTTCCCACAATCTTAAGCGGGAACAGTATGGCATAAATAAAGCGAAGCAATCCACAGCAAATTGCATAAATCATAGATGATTTCTCTCCCCGTCAACATAAGTTCTGCAGTGGGAGACGATGGCTTCCACGGCCTGACTGATATCCATATGGGTCGTATCCAGAAGAACAGCGTCTTCGGCACGGCGCAGCGGTGAAATCTCACGACCCTCGTCAAGACGGTCCCGTGCTGCAATATCATGTTCAAGCTGTTGGAGAGTCACTGTTTCCGTATCCTTCAGTTCCTTGTAACGACGGAGAGCACGCTCCTCCACACTTGCCGTCATGAAAATCTTCACTTCGGCATCCGGCAGTACGGTTGTCCCGATATCCCTGCCATCCATTACGACTCCCTTGCGGAGTGCCATCTGGCGCTGCAGCTGGCTGAGTCTGGATCTTACACCCTCGATCTTCGAATACTGCGACACTTGGCCGCTGACCTGAAGACTCCGGATATGCGGGGTCATGTCTTCCCCATTAATCAACACTTTCTGCACGTCTTTCTCCGGAAGAAGGTCAATATTCATGTCCTGGACCCTCTGATCCACCAGTTCATGCTCCTCCGCAGATATGCCTTCACGAATCATATACCAGGTGATTGCCCGGTACATTGCACCCGTGTCTACATAAATGTAAGACAGCTCCCGTGCTACCAATCGGGCTACAGTACTCTTGCCTGCCCCGGCAGGTCCGTCGATGGCGACGTTAATTCTGTCGTAAGTATGTGTCCCCTGCCTGTCCAACGGGGCATTCCTCCTCAAACACTCTTCCGCAGGAAATATGCCTATCGACATATCTCTCTAGGGACTTGCTCATATTATCAAGAAAAAAGCAGGCATTGCCTGCGACTTATAAAATTATACCACAGTTTAACCCTCAGTGCAAAATGACTCGGAGGTTTTTGAGGAGAAAAAAGCTTATATTGATGCCTTTTGGGGAATCTCCCGCACTGCACCGTCACCGGTTACGGAAATCAAATTGGCGTTCAAAACAGTAACGGATTATTTTTTGGCGTTCCGAATCAGAAATGGACGAAAATTTCAGCATGACCAGATTGCGTCCGGTTTCGAGCTTTTTGATCCGTACAATTTCACCTTCGAAATTAACATGCTCCGTGCTGCCGTTACGGTATGCTACCAGCAGCCAGCAGGCCAGCTTATCTCCAACTTTCAAAGTAATTTTGGCATCGCTTAAGAATGAGGTCCCTCCACCGCCGATATCCTCAGTCCGCACCAGAAAGCGGCTGCCCAAAGAATCTTTAACGGCGAGCTCCAGCTCGGCATTCACGCGGAAAAAGCTGCGGCGCTGGATCTTGAAGATGGATTCCACTGCCGGCTTGCGCAGCCGCACCATCCGGATGACCTCTTCCTTGAAGCCAATTACATGGGTGTTGAAATAATTTTTAATTCCGCCTTCTGTAAGAAAATAAACAGACAGCTCATCTCCGACAAACAATTTTTTCAGCCGCCCGTTACTCTCCTGCATGGGAATTTCTATCAGAAAAGTATCTTCCTCCATGTCAGCAATTCTTGCCCGGTATTCGACCTCTGACTCCGCTGCATCGCTGGAAGCAACCTGCAGGTATAAATATTCGTTGATTTTGGGATACAAACCTGTCACCGCCGCTTGAGTTAGTAATTAATGCTAACCCGATTATAGCATGGCCTTTCATGCCCGGTCAGAAATATTATTGGGCTAAGAGGTTAAATCCCGCTATACATCCAGCAAAAAAGGCGCTTTCCGGTTTTGGAAATGCGCCTTTCTTAAGATTAAGCTTACACTGCGGAATGTCCGGTTATTTGTCCTGTGCTCCGGAAGACGTACGGATCTGCTCTACCGCTTCCTCATTACCGTCAGCAGCATTGAGATAGATCCGGAACTGAGATCCGTTGATTTTGCCTCCGAATTCATAGGTCAGCAGTTCTTCAGCATCTTCATTCTCAATCCAGGCAAGCCTGTTATACAGCTCCTCGAACTCCGGGTTCAGCATCGCTCTGACTTCGGCCAGTGACAGCTTCGGCTTAGGAATTACGCGCTTCTCCTTATGCTCTTGCACATAATCGCTGGCCTGGAAACCCGTGGCTTCTCCCGTGTCCAGTCCGACCCGTACCGTCATCTTCTCTGGATAGATCAGGACACCATCCTGGCTGGTAACAAAGGTTAAATTGCCCAGATTATCATATCTGTCTGCACTGACTGCGGTCATGCCGGGATAACCCTTCTTCTCCAGAAACCTGCCTGCCTTCTCCACGGCCTGCTTCATGGACACCTTGGCCGGGCCTACCTCACGGTTGTCGTTGTAGGAGATCAACAGCCCGCCTTCTGCGGTGAAATCCATTGTGACCGGCTCTTTGTGTTCCTTAGATGTGATTGTAGCCGTATAGGATGCCCATTCGGTTCCTTTGCCATTCTCCTGCATCTTCACATTGGCATTCCCGCCCAAATCGGCGAATTTCAAAGCCTTGGCTTTGATCTGCTCTGCTGTGACGGGCTTACCGCCCAGCTTCTTGACTGAACGCTTATCATAGATGCTTGCTACCGATGGCCCATAGTCCAGCTCAGGATAGGCAGCAACCCGCTTATCAACAGTTTTGAACCCGTCGATGATCGTGTTGTCTTCCGCTTTCTCCTCTGTAGCAAGTGCCGTTTCGACGTCCATCCAGCGCAGCCTGTTGCTGATGACTTTGTTCTGGACATCCTGCAGATCCTTGGAGATCTCCGCCGAGTTCGCATAAAGTGTCTTCAAGTTAGCCATTTCACCTTCGGTCAGCGGCTTCTTGGTGAAATCACGTACCGCTGCCTTGTAAGAGAAATTAGAGATTTTCGAGAGGAACTCCTCCGTCTCACTGAACGGCAGCAGCGTAAGTGGCAGCTGATTGATCTCGTTCTGCGCCTCGCTCGTAATGCGCCATACATTCACAAGGCCCTTGCGGTGCATTCCGTTGGAGGTTGTGTTGACTGCCAGCGTGTTACCCAGCTCTCCATGAAGCTGCTCCACATGATAGGACAGATCATGGAACGCACGCTGATATTGGTTCTCCGCTTTGATCAGAATCGAATTCTTTTCCTGGTTCTCCTGATACCCCCAGACCAGTGCTCCAAGCAGCAAGAGTGCGGTCAGCGGGAACATTATAGCGCTTAATCTTTTGTACATAGGTGAGCCAAACTCCTTTCAGTAGCTTATTGCCGTTAGTTTGACAATAACTGAGAAGTCTTATGCACCCATGCGGAAACAGCAGCGCCTTCCTTTAAAGGAGGGGCGTTCTGGCGAGAAATAGAAGGATAAGTATCATGCGAAGCATATAAATTCTTCTATCTCTATTAACAGTTGTCAGGCGCGCTCTTCAATATCGAAACCGCTGACACTGCTGCATAAGCATTGCTTGAAGCCAGTTTGAATGACTCCTTGCTCCTTGTTACCTCTTAATATGTAGGTTTCGCCGCACTGTTTGCAGATAATCCGAACTTTTACACGCAAAAAAAGACACCCCTCTCCTCTCTGGAATTCCTAGCCTTACGGAACTGCCCTATAGGATTAAGTGTGTCCATCTCTATTATAGGTTAACCTCTTCCTCCCGCTTCAAAAAACGAAACGGGGAGCGGCTGTTGGCCCGCGCCACCTTGCCCATGCCTCCGTACCATAAAACAGCCATCAGGGGCACGATGAACCAGATCCAATAGTTAGCCGTAGTCGTCAGTATAAAATCATAAATCCCGTGCCAGAGCCATGGCAGCAGCAGGGAAATAAGCAGAATTCCTCTGGTCTTGACTCCGTTTGAAAACTTGGCCCTCCCCATATGGTATCCCATAATGACACCAAACATGGCATGGCCGGATACCGGGAGCAGCGCCCTCATGATCATTGAACCGATTGAAGCATGGCTGTACCAGGCATACATTACGTTCTCTATCGTTGCGAAGCCGAGCGAAATCGCTACGGCGTATAGTATTCCATCATAGGGCTCGTCAAATTCGGTATGATTGTAAATCATATGGTACAGCACAAACCACTTCAGACCTTCCTCCACGCCGGAGGAGATCAGAAACGAATCCACATAAGGGCCGCCGTCCAGACCGAGCACAAGACCCCTCTGGATGATCATAACCGGGAAAACAATAAGTAGGCCGAGCAGGAACACCTTCAGCACCATGTGGAGCGGCTCCTGATCATACTTATCTTTCAGATAGAAAAAAGTCAGCAGCGCAAGACCCGGTGCCACTGCTGACGAAATAACCGATAACAAAAGCACCGAATAGCCTCCCCCGCGCCTAAAAACTAGTATCCTTCTGAATTTCAATCCTGGGCTGAACTACTGCCCGTCCTTAAATACGATCGTCTTCCGTCAGCAAAACCTCAGGGAAGGGCAGTTAAGCCGATGCTTCCTTGCCCTTCTCCGTCTTTATTCCTGGCGTTTAAAATGAGTGCACAAGGTCTCGATTGCATTCTCCGCCATCACTGTCTTGCCGTATTCAGCCAGAACAGCCTGAGTAACCGGAGATGAATCTCCAAACTCCGCAAGCACGCCTACAAGACCCGATAATGCCGCTTCTTCAAATTCCTTCGGATCAAAGTAGAGATACCATTTATCATTATAAGAATACAGCTGTCCTTGAGAAGTAATATTGCCGATGAGCACATGGGCCGCTTCAACCAGAACCTCAAAATCGCGGAATGCATACACAATGGAGTCGCTTTGTTCAAGAGTAACTTCCATCTCGTAAATCTCTTCAGGCAATTCATCTTCCCCGGGACCACCGTACGAATGGTGATCATATTTCCCCCGGGTCACAATAACGACCATGCCTTGCGCGGGCAATGCGAACACTTCCACGGCAAGCGGACCGGTAGCGTCAAAACCAAGTTCACTATACGCCTGATCCATCATTTCCGTAAAGAGGTCGTGCACCTTGGGAACTTCCTGCCACATGTCTTCCTTCTGGATGCCCCGCTCGCTCAGGTCGTCAAAAGTGAGGAAAATCCGTATCTTATCTTGACTTAATCGCTCTATTCTCATGACAGGATCCTCCTTTTGCAAGCTCATTTAGTATTAATGTATGATGAGTCCCGAGTAATGAGCCAAAAATGGTTACTATGTATGTATGTTATCATTTTGACGCTACAAATGCACGTAAATAAATATAGAAAAGGCCCAATTTACTGCCCAATATCTGCAAAGACCGGCTTCACCGCCTTTTCATTGTATGCACATGCATGTATTCAAAACCTCTTCGCGGACAAAAAAAGAATCATTCTGGCGACTTTGGTGTCTCCAAAATGATTCTGCAGCGGCCAAATCCGGTTACAATCCCGGTATGGCTGTATGTGTATCCTTGAGAATCTGTTCTACTTCATGCTTCACGTCGGGATTGCTGCGGATGAAGTCTTTGAGCATATTCAAGTTGGATTCTTTGGACTTCACCGGTGAATCCTCTTTCTTGTGTTCACTGCTGCCGGATGCATGAGAGCCGTTATCATGACTGCTGCCCTCAGCGGTACTTCCAAAGCCGGTCATGGCCATTCCCATAATTTTGTCCTTGGCCTTCTCACCGGCACTTTCTGAAGAACCGCCCGTGTGAAGCAGTGAAGACATCATGGCGCTGCGTTTTTTGGACATAATCATACTAGCGGCCGCACCCATCAGCACTCCGCACAGAAATGACGAAGTATTCATATCTCTAACCTCCTTGTATGGTAAAATCATGCTTAGTGTTCGCGGAAAGATTCCGGCTCATACAGCCAAACAACAAGAAAGCGAGATGAAAAAAGTGGGTAAAGCAACAACACTGCTGCTCCTGGCTGCTTTTCTGCTGTCAGCTTGCAGCAACAACGTCGGGAATTCAGGCAACACCGCTGCGGGGAATGCGACCCAGACTCCGGCATCAGCTCAGCCTGCCTCTGCTCCGGCTCAGGCGGACCCTCCTGCCGGTGAATCCCCCGCTGCGCAGGCAACGCCTGCCACAACAGCGGAAGCGGCAGTTACGCCAACCGATCAGCCAACCGGGGCAGCAGCTTCAGAGGAAGTACCGCTGCTGTACCATATGAACAAAAACTACGACATCATCCCGAACGATGCCGCAACCAACAAAAAGATCGTCCTGCTGACCTTCGATGACGGGCCTAAGGATGCGGAATTAATCAATCCGCTGATGGATACACTGGACAAGCACAAGGCCAAAGCTATTTTCTTCGTCAACGGGTACCGGGTGAAGGAGCATCCTGAGCTGCTTGAGCTGATTCATAACCGCGGCGGCATTATCGGGAATCACAGCTGGGATCATATTGTGCTGAAGGATAAATCCGAGGCGGAAGTAAAGAAACAGATTGAAGATGTGCAGAATATTGTCAAAGAGGTCACTGGTGAGACCCCCGTGTTCTTCCGCCCGCCGCACGGTGCAGGCGGGGACGTCGGCAAAAAAATCGCCGCTGTCAACGGGCTGCTCTATATGACCTGGTCTGTCGGCTCGCTGGACTGGGAGATGAAGGAAAAGGACACGGATAAAACGGAAAAGCTGATTACGAATGTTACCAGCCAGCTGCATTCCGGCAGCAATATTCTGATGCACGAGCTTCCGTGGACTGTGGAAGCGCTGGATACACTGCTGACTACGCTTGAAGGCAAAGGCTACAGCTTTGTCGATCCGCGCAGCATTGAACTGAAAATGCGTTAGAATCCATACTGCTTTACAACAAAAATAATCGCTCAAGCCGAATGAAGGTATCCGCCATCCTTCCGGCTTGAGCGATTTTTTGTTTATAACTATAGATAGAGGACCGGTTCTAAAATCACAGGAATAAGCAAAACGGCTCCCGGCAAGTTAATCCGGCCGGCAGCGGAGTGTAAGTACATGCATCTCGGCCGGGCTGCCCCAGCGCAGCGGCAAGTGCGCAGTCCCGAAACCCCGGCTGATCAGCAGCTTCAGCGGGTGATCTACATTCCCGTACCCGGGAATGTCGTACATGCCGGCATTATAGTGACGGTAGAATTCATCACCATGCCTGCTTCCGATAAAGGGAAGCACGACTTGTCCGCCATGTGTGTGTCCAGCCAATATTAGATCAGCGGGCACTTCCTGCTGCTGGGACAGCCACAGCGGATCATGCACCAGGATGATCCGCAGGAGCTCTGTATCTGCGGCAGCCACGGGCGGCAGTGCTGAATATGCCTTCTTACCGCCTTTTCTCGGGAAATCCATGCCGGTGAGTATAACTCTTGAACCGGACCGTTCTATAGTTACATTCTCATCCAGCAGCAGTCTGGCTCCGCTGCCGCGGATGATATTATCGACAAGCGAGGTATTCGCCCGGTAATCATGATTGCCATGAACTGCGTAGACAGGCGCCAGAGATGCTATAAATGTCATATTATCCAGCAGGCGGTCTGCCGGACTGCCCTTCTCCGTCAGATCGCCGCCCAGGAAGACCGCATCTACCTTCCCGCGGAGCGGTGCCAGCATCACAGCTGGAAGACGCCGGCGGTGAATATCCGTAATGAACAGAATACGGAAGCCGTCAAAAGCAGCCGGCAGTCTGTCCAGCACTATTTCCTCGGCAATAATGCGTTTTTTGAAGGCTGCGGCAACCATGACTATACCCGCAGTCCCCGCCGTTCCAGCACATACGCTCAAGAGAATCAGCAGCCACATCATTGCCATAGCTCATGCAGCGGAGGTGCTCCTTTTATTCCCCAGAACAAAAGAAAGGCGAGCAGCATTAAAAATATGACGATTAGCGAGTTAATAAACATTTTGCTGAAACGGATTCGTTCTGACGGATAACTCTGCGTCCGGGAGGGGGTTGCCTCTCCTTCCTGCTGCTCCACTTCACGCTTCGGTTTCCTAGAGGTCTGCTTCTCAGCATGTCGGACCTTTCTCGATAAAGTTCCTGGAGCAAGGACTGGAGTATCCAGCTGTCTGGCAGCTGATTCGGAAGAACCATTTCCATTATTTTCTTTGACAGGAGACTGTCCTGCGCCCTTATACTGTTTCTGGCGGGACCTTACCCGGCTTAGTTCTTCGCTCATGATGCCCTCCTGTATCGAATCACCATTCCTGAGAACAAATCTATGAGGAAGTGGCACAGGATCGGTGCCCATAGACTGCCGGAATGAATATAGATGTAGCCGAGGCCGTAGCTGCTGAGAAATACCCAGCCTGTTGGAATCCAGTGGCGCAGATAACGCACATGAATAACAGCGAAGAGAATGCTCGTCCAGTACGGCCCCAGTGAATGCTGTATGGCGCCACGGAACAATAGCTCTTCGCATACTGCGACAATCGCTGCAATGACAATAATATGCCACAAAGGACGGTTACCGAACAGCAGCTCATTAATTCCCCCGTCATCCATGCTGTCCTCAGGCACAATATGGGTCAGCAGGAAATCAACAACCAGCATAACAGCAGCAAGTCCAAGGCCCCAATACACAAAATGTGCATTCTCCGGAAAATTTAATATGTGAATAGGATTTCTTTTCTGTAATAATATCCATATCAAACCGATAAATAGAGTAAGGCCCTGAGTTATATACAGATTAATTAACAGCAGCTTGTCTGTTAACTGCTGAGGATCGGCTTTCTTAATTTTGATTTCACCCAATTTGAATTTTTTCATTGTAACCTGCCTGTTCTTTAATATTTTTACATAAGATAATTTCCCTATAAGAAGGAGCACTAATTATGAACAGCCGTACCTCCCGCACTCAAATGTTGTACACACTAGGTTTTATATTGTTTCTAATATCCGCATTCGCCTCATTTTTTACGGGAGTAAAGGTTGGAGCAGACAAAACGGAGGCCAAATATGCACAGCTGGCCGGACATGAAGTTACGGAGGAGTTCTCCGGTTCCTACCAGCAGCAGGATCTTGTTACGTTCTATCATAACGTATTTTTGCCCTATCGGGAATTCAAGCGCAACTGGAACGATCAGGTGGACAGCCTTGCACGGAGCACAGATGCACGGCAGAACGCGGCAACGTTGAAGAACCTTAGCATTCTGGCGGACAAGCAGTATGATAAGGTCACGCAGGATTCCATCTTCACCAATTCGCCGCTGCTGTATGAGTCACAGCTTAACGTCCTTAAGAGCCTGACTCTATTCTCACAGGCTTCAGGGAAGGTCTCTGCTGGATCTTCAGGAGCAGAAGCCGCCAAGCTGCTGAGAAGTGATAATTTTACCGCCAGCGCTGTGAAATTCGGACTGATGGCCCAGAAGAATTTCTATGATTCTATGCTGAAGTGGGGAGCCAAGGCCAACTCTGCTATACCCGATGTATCCGGGGAGCTGAAGACACTGACTTTCATTCAGTGGAAAAAGATGCCTTTGCTCCTCAAGAATGCTTCTATCGCAAACATAATGCTGAACCGCGGAATTTATGCCGGTTATGACCCGCAGGATATTACAGCCAAGATCGACGATATGATCTATTCCGGAACCGCCAATTCCCTGAAGCTTGGGGATATCCAGTCGTCAGTCACCCTGCTCATTTCTACCGGTGCTGTGCAGGAGCAGGACTTCATTAAATGGCGGGAGCAATATTACGGCAAGGAAACGATGCCGCAGCTCCCTTTCTTCTATGAGTAGAACCAGTTATTGCATCATAACGAAAAACAGGGCTCACTTCAAGGCGGCACACTGTAGAAGAAGACTATTGACACACTTGGCATCACCATGTTACATTATGAAAAATTAATCAAGCAAAAGCGATGATGGAACAAAGATTACTGATGTCTTCAGAGAGCCGGTGGGTGGTGCAAACCGGTGGCAGACGGAAATCTTTAGCGCTCCTGAGATATTGTATTGAACCTTGAGTAGATACAATCGGATCACCTCCGTTACCAGTGTGGCCTATTCAGGCCAATGAGGCTGCTTCTTGACCGTTGCAGTGAATTAGGGTGGTACCACGAGAACTCTCGTCCCTTACTACGGCAGTAGTATGGGGTAGGGAGTTTTTTTTGTACCCGGATTCTCTAAATCCGCCCACCCTGCCCATACGCTGCCTGAATCAGTACTTCTGCACGCCTTTTCTTTTATGCGACAACGCGTTGCCCCGTTGTTCCGACAAATTTCATTCCTTTTTTATGAATCTGGTACTGCGGATTACCCCACCAGGGAATCCTTGGCATATATAATAGGCTTTCCAATTTGAAGGAGGACAAGAGACCATGTTTAAAGTATTAGTATCGGATCCGATCAGTGATTTGGGCATTCAGCAATTGATGGACGCAAGCGATGTGACTGTGGACAAAAAAACAGGACTTAGTGAAGACGAGCTTATTGCAATCATCGGCGAATACGACGGCTTACTCGTTCGCAGCCAGACAACCGTGACTGAGAAAATTATCGCAGCCGGTACTAATCTTAAAGTGATTGGCCGTGCCGGGGTCGGTGTGGACAATATTAAGCTGGAGGCAGCCACACAACGCGGTGTGGTGGTCATTAATGCTCCGGACGGAAATACGATCACCACCTGTGAGCATGCCTTTGCCATGATGATGGCTCTGGCCCGTCACATTCCTCAAGCCTATGCCAAGACCATTTCCGGCGTATGGGACAAAAAGACTTTCCTCGGCGTAGAGCTGCGCGGCAAAACCCTGGGTGTGCTCGGCATGGGACGGATCGGCAGCGAAGTAGCCAAACGGGCCAAGGCTTTTGGAATGGATATTCTGGCCTACGACCCCTTCCTGACTGCAGACCGTGCAGAGAAACTGGAAGTAAAGCTTGCTTCGGTAGATGACATCGTCCGGGGAGCAGACTTCATTACTGTTCACACACCGTTGACACCGGAAACCCGCCACATGATCTCCCGTCCGCAATTTGAAGTCATGAAAAAAGGAATGCGCATCATCAACTGTGCCCGAGGCGGTGTAATTGATGAAATGGCACTGGTTGAAGCTATCGACAGCGGTATTGTTGCCGGTGCTGCGTTTGACGTCTTTGAGAAAGAGCCGCCGGAAGCGGATCACCCGTTCCTCTCGCATCCAAAGATTATCGTGACCCCGCATCTGGGCGCTTCGACCGTTGAAGCCCAGGAGAATGTTGCGATCGATGTATCGGAGCAAGTGCTGCATATTCTGCGTAACGAGCCGTTCATTAACGCCGTGAACATCCCTCCGGTTGCTCCTAGTGTAATGAACAAGCTGCAGCCTTACTTCACCCTCGGCGAGAAGCTCGGCAGTTTCGTGACTCAGATTACGGATGGAGCGATCCGTGAGATTCATGTGGAATATGCCGGTGACCTCTCCGACGTCGATACACAGCCGCTGACCCGCTATATTGTCAAAGGCGTGCTCTCCCGCCATTTTGCCGGGGATGTTAATATTGTCAACTCCATGCACCTGGCAAAGACGCGTGATGTTAACGTAGTAGTAACCAAAGCTTCCAAAACCAAAGGCTTCACTAACCTCATTACCGTTACACTCAAGGCTGAGCATGACGAAGAACGCCTGGTTGCCGGAACCCTGCTGCAAGGCTATGGCGAACGGATTGTGCAGGTTAACAAATTCCCGGTAGATATCGCTCCGGAAGGTCATCAGATCGTCATTTCCCACAACGATAAGCCGGGTATCATCGGACTCGTCGGTACACTGCTCGGTCAGAACGACGTCAACATCGCCTCCATGCAGGTTGGCCGTAAAATTGTCGGCGGAGCTGCAATTATGCTGCTGACCGCTGACAAGGCTGTTCCGCAGGATGTACTAGTCAAGCTCGCCGGATTGCCGGAGATCAATACTGCGGAAGAAATCACTCTGCTGTAGCTGAAGAACGCAGGCTTATGTTCTTGGAATACCTGAGTTCAATATAAGCGCACCAAAAAACACTCTTGAGGAATGCCGGCACGTGCCGGCATTTCAAAAGAGTGTTTTTTACATCTTGCGGCTTCGGGGTTATTCCGGAATATTAAATATGGGGCCCCCCCGCCCCTCTGTGTCTGTATACACATATTTCTCAACCCAGACATCCCCACCTGCTGAGGTCTGCCTGTCAGCTGCATCACCTCAGGATCAGCAGCGAGCGCTGCGGCAGCCCGGCCGGTGTACGCCGTAGTCTCACTGGCCTGCAGCTCCTCTACCTCCTGCCAGTGCTCTTCATGCGTCTTCATGCTCTCCAGCACCAGTTCTGTACGCATCCAGCCAGGCGATAAGGGAATCACAGCGATCCCAGCCGCAGCTCCCCTTGCACCAACGGCTCACTTTATTAATATCAACTCTTATATATGACATCAACTGACATATATATATGATAAACTTAAAATATGTTCTGCTTAAGTGGAAACGGCTTTGCCGTTCCTGAATAATCAGAAAAATCTCTTTATAACCAGGAGGTCTTCATCCATGAGAGCAGACCGTTTATTATCCATTCTGCTGCTGCTGCAAAGCCGCGGTAAAATAAGCTCCCGCGAGCTGGCACAAACGCTGGAGGTTTCCGAACGTACCATCTTCCGGGATATGGAGTCACTGAGCATCTCCGGCATTCCCGTGCTGGCAGAACGCGGCCGGGAGGGAGGCTGGAGGCTGGCTGAGGGCTACCGGACCTCCCTGACAGGTATGAACCCTAAAGAGATTGGTGCGCTGCTGCTGCCGGCAGACCCGGCCATTCTGCAGGCGCTGGGAATTCAGGCGGAGTTCTCTTCCGCTGTCCGTAAGCTGCAGGCCGCTGGTGCAAGACAACCCGCTGCAGCTTTCAGCCTTCTTAATGAGCGTATTCATATTGATGGTGCGGGCTGGCATCCGTCGGGCGAAACCTATCCCAGTCTCACTGCATTGCAGGAGGCTATATGGGAGGACCGAAAAGTGATAATCAGTTACATGCGCGGGGAGGAGAGATCAGAGCGGCTGATTTCACCCTTTGGACTCGTAGCCAAACGTGGTGTCTGGTATACCGTGGCCGAAACAGGCGGTGAAATGCGGACCTACCGGGTATCCAGAATAAGTAGTGCTGAAGTCACGGATGAATATTTTAGCAGACCCCATGATTTCAATCTGGCTCATTTCTGGGAAGCTTCTACTATGGCATTCAAATCTGCATTGCCCCGCTATCCTGCCAAGCTGCTCGTGAAGGACAATATAATGAAGGATCTCAAACAAGAACGTTATGTTTCCGTACTACTCAAGGAGCATTCACCCTTACCCGGCTGGTACACAGTCGAAGCCGAATTCAATACGCTGGAGTCTGCCTGCAGGATCATCTTATCCCTAAGCCCGGGCATTAGAGTTACCGCTCCGGCAGAGCTTGCTGACAATGTTGCGACCACTCTGCGCGAAGCGGCTGCATTATATGCAGACAATGTGTAAACATACTCTTTTTGAACAGCCGGAAAGAATTATGTCAGTTCTTACAATAGACCGATTACGCTTTAATCCCCTATAATATTACAATACACAATATTTATTTCTAGGGGGAACTATAGTCTATGGACTGGATGAACAAGCTGCCGTTAAAACAAAGAATCGTTGCCGGATGTTACCTGGTCGCCGCTTTATTCGCTGTCCCTGTATTAATTACGCTCATCGCAATGGGCAAGGTAATTATCGGTATTATTCTGATTGCGGTATTGGCTGCACTGACCTACCCGCTTGCGCGCTTCATTGAGAGAACGCTTACATCTTCATTTGAGGATATCTCCAATGTGACGCATACGATCGCCAAAGGCGACTTCACCAGCCGTGCAGACGAGAACGGATCAATGGGCGACATCAGCCGCTCCTTCAACACTATGATCGATAAATTGAAGAAGATCCTAACCGATGTTTCACAGCTTACCCGCCAGGTTATGGATGCCAGCCGGGGTATTGAGGACAAGAACCAGAACCTTAAGATCGTAATGACACAGGTAGCCTCCTCCTCCAACGAACTTGCCCTGGGTGCGAATGAAATCTCGGTAGATATTGCCGACATGACGGAATCGATCAAAGATATCGAAACTAAAGTCTCCAATTATACGAACTCCACCAAAGAAATGAATAAACGCTCCACCCATACGCTGGAGCTGGTTGAAAAGGGACGCCAGTCCGTGGACACTCAAGCCGAAGGCATGCGGAAGAATATCCAGGCTACGCAAAAAGTAGCAGATACGATCGAAGCACTCTCACAGAATGCCCGCGGGATTACCATGATCACCAAGACCATCACGGAAATTGCCGAACAAACCAATCTTTTGTCACTTAACGCCTCTATTGAGGCTGCACGCGCAGGTGAACACGGACGTGGTTTCGCAGTAGTAGCCCAGGAGGTCCGCAAGCTTGCCGAAGAATCAACCGCCTCCACCAAGGAAGTATTCGGGCTGGTCCGTAGCATCGAGGCCGATATCAAGCAGGCTATCGATAATATCGCTATTAATGAAGAGGTTGTTCAGGTGCAGAACGAGATGATTACGGAGACCGCACATATTTTCGCGCAAATCGTACATAGTGTGCAATACATAACCGAGCAGATCTCCTCCTTCTCCGCAGAGAGTGATCTGATGCTGGAGAGCGCGCTCAAGATCTCTGGAGCGATAGAGAATATCTCAGCCATTACCCAGGAGACAGCAGCAGGTACCCAGGAGGTATCCGCAGCGATGAACGAACAAATTCATGCCCTGCAGTCCGTAGCGGAAGAGACCGATAAAATGACACAATCTGTCTTCCAGCTGCAAAAAACAATCCATATTTTCAAATTCTAGCAGCAGCCCAAAGAGACCTTTTCCACAGAGCAGTCTGAGGGAAAGGTCTCTTTTTGGCATGAAAAAAAAGATTGTGATGTAATATTCACAAAGTGTTAAAATAGTGCATAACGTAAAAAAACCGCCTTTGCACTTCTTTACTGCTAATTCTTTATTACTAATAAACTAACATAATTTCAAATTTTAATTACCCATTTCTTAAGACCTATTCCGGGGTTCTACCAGCCTATAATTTTAATACATCCGCATGGTTTCATGAGGTTCCTATAATGTTATGAGGCTTATGGCTTATGCAGATTAACCCCTGCTCTTTTTCCGCATTTGCATTATAAGACTTTGGCCTTCCAGACGCATCCATTTTCAAAAGTTTGAATATCTATTATTTCATCTCCTATTACTTCTGAATATTCGCCAAATTTCGCGTTTTGTTGCACAAGGCTTATTGACAAAAGGCGAGCGAGGAATATATTGTAAAGGAAAATTATCCTTCGCTGTATTGATAACAACATAAGAGGCAAAATTCACCGAAAGGGAATGACGCAAAGCCATGGATCTACAGTCTCACTTTTCCGGTGAGATCATGACAGCCAGGTTGCTGAAAAACTATGAACCCCCCGGGAATCCGGTTCAGTAATGGTGATTCGTGCAACAGGCCTGTGCTCCTATTTCGAGTACAGGTTTTCTATTGCTAGCATACAATCAAAAAACAACTTGTGGGGTGGATGTTCTGAAGACAGTTGCAGATTATATGGCGGAAGCATTACGCGATCTTGGGGTAACACATTCTTTTGGTATTATTGGCAAGTCCATTTGTCCTATAGCCCTCAAGCTTGTTGACTATGGCATTGAGTTTATTCCCGGCCGACATGAGTCCAGCTCCGGCTTTGCAGCAGGCGGCTATGCACTGAAAACAGGCAGTCTCGGGGTAGCCTTCGGCACCTCCGGTCCAGGCGGAACGAACCTGCTAACCGCAGCAGCACACGCCAAAGCCAACAATCTCCCGGTACTATTCATTACAGGCCATCAGTCCATTAAAGAGCTGGGTATTCCCCAGTGTCAGGATTCTACATCCTATCTCTCTGATTTGGCGGACATGTTCAGACCAGCCACTCTTTTCAGCAAGCTGGTTGAACGCGGCGACCATTTCAGTACAATTTTCAATCATGCCCTGTCTATCGCCCTTGGTGACAAGAAAGGACCTGTTCATTTATGTATTCCGTTTGATGTTCAGACCGAGCGCCTTGAAGAATGCCGGATTGTCCTGCCGCAGCGGGAAAAGCTCGTCAGCTACGCCAACTACGAACGGTTCATTTCAGCGATCAATGCTTCCAGCAGACCTCTGATCATTGCGGGTAAAGGGGTTAACCGCTCCGGTGCGCACAAGGAACTGGTTCAATTGGCCGAGACGTTCAACATACCTGTAGTAACCTCTCCCGGCGGTAAAGGAGCCATTGCTGCGGATCATCCGCTCTATCACGGTCCTGTGGGCGTTGGGGGATGTACGCACGGGGATGAGATGTTGAACAACAGTGATCTGTTTATCGTGCTTGGTTCGCGTCTGAGTGATATGACCATATGCAATCTGAAGAGGGAGAATCATCCGGATCAGCTGATCCAGTTCGATGTTGATCCTACTTTTGTTGGTAAAATACTGACTTCCCGCACTCTTTCCGTCGGCGGCGATTTGCGTGACAACCTGGAGCTGTATCTCAGCAAGGTTGATCCGTCCACCATAACCAGACGTGAAACAGAGATCTCCAATCATTATACTGAAGAGCTGCCAGTGCTGCCCAAGCTCTCGCTGGCTTCGGTAATGAGCACGATGAGCGATTTGATTCCATACAACAGCAGTGTGTTTGTTGATGACGGCAGCCACGGCTTCAATGCGGTCAAATGGTTCAACGTGAAGAAACCGGGGAGCTTTGTATTTGATGCCTACTTTGCCTGCATGGGGAATTCAATCGGCATGGCCATCGGTGCCAAAACTGCTTCGCCGGAAGAGACGGTCTTCTGCATTACCGGTGACGGCTGTTTCATGATGCTCGGAACTGAAATTAACACAGCGGTTTGCAAGAATATCCCGGTTATTTTCATCGTTGTGAACAATATGCAGCTGGATATGGCACTTAAGGGTATGGAAAAAACAACAGGACGTATCGATGGAACCATTTTCGAAGTCCCTATGGATGCAGTGAAATTTGCTGAGTCCCTGGGAGCCGCCGGCTTCCGCGCAGAGACGCAAGAGGAGTTTGCCTCTGCAATCAGCCAAGCAGTTGAACTTAACCGCGTAGCCGTTATTGAGCTGTTGACCGACCGTGACGAAATGCCTCCTACGGCCCACCGTACACTGGATCTCAACTAGGCTGTAATTTACTGATTCTCTAACTTACTATCAGGAGGCAAACAAGTGAATATGAACGTAGACAGTGGACTGGATCATTTCACCAATCTTTCCGGGGACTATGGGGCCAAAGCCCTAGCTCCTATTAAAGAGCATTTTCCCGAATTAGCCGAGTATATCATGGGCAATGCATACGGTGATATTTTTCAGCGGACCACCATCGGCTCTGACTGGAAAGAAATTGCTGTCATCTCTTCTTTGATCACCATGGGACAATTTGAGCAGTTGGGTGTTCACTATGTAATGGCGCTTCGCGTGGGGATGACCGTAGATCAAATCAAAGGTATCCTGCTTCATCTGACACCTTGTATCGGCGCACCCAGAGTGATCTCGGCGTTCAATGTTCTGCTGCAGACGCTGGAAGATATTCGTTAATTAATAGCATAATATTACATCATTCGACTTATGTATTGCGTAATCAAGAAAGTTCTGGTTATAATGAAGGCAAAATATCCCAAAACCAAGTTCACTTTGTCGAATATCGTCGCAGGAACGTAGTTTTTCGGGATATCAACATGATGAATCATCAGGTCACTCTGAATAGTCATGCAATTTAAATTACGGGAGAGATGAACATGGGACAATTTATTTTGAAAACGGACACTGCGAAGAAAGTAATTAACATCGAGCTGGAAGGAACCTTCTCGAACGAGGACGGTCTTAAATCGATACAAGCCTATCAGCAGACCATCAATCCGATCAACCCATCCGAATATGCACTGGATATCGATTGCCGCAAGCTTAATGTAACCGCTCCAGATGTGGTGCCGTTGCTCGAAGGCTGCTTCATCATGTTCAAGGCAGACGGCTTCCAAAAAGTGAGCCTTACCCTTGAGAATAACCCTATTCTCAAAATGCAGCTGGCGCGTCTGGGCCGCAAAGCAGGACTCGAAAACCTGGAAATTACGTCTACCGTACAAGCTTAAGTTAACTTATTGTTAAACCATTATTAGCGGTTTGAAACGCAAGATTCGCTCACGAAACGAAGTGTATGCTTACGGGCTACAAAACTTTTAGGAGGTTTACTATGGCAGGGATTCGCATTAAGGACATTGATATCTATCATCCAAGCAAAAGAATCGGCAATGACTTCTTCATTCAGCACTTCGATGAGAAGGGAATTGATATCCGTGGCCTGCTGGCTGCTCTTGGCCGTGAAAACCGCTACAGTATCGACAGCAAGGATGAGAACTCCCTGACAATGGCTTTTGAAGCCGCAAGCAATGTACTGGACAAGACCGGCCTGACCGGTGCAGACATTGACCTGATCGCTTATGCAAGCCAGACTCCTGAATATATTTTCCCAACGAACTCATTGATGATTCACCGCCTGATTAATGGTGCATCGCACACGATCTGTATCGACAGTAATGCCAACTGTGCAGGAATGACTGCCTCGGTTGAACAGGTCAGCCGTCAAATGATGGCGAACCCGAGAATCCGCCGTGCACTTGTCATCGGTTCTGACTACGTTGCCCCGCATGCGGACAAGAATGACCCGGTATATTACGCCAACTTCGGCGATGCAGCTGCTGCGCTCATTCTGGAGCGTGACGAGAATTCGGTAGGCTTCATCGATTCGATCTATCAGACCGACACCTGCGTCTACGGTAACTCGCTGTTCCCGGCGGAAGGTTTAGCTAATCTCGGACGTACAGGTGTGGCTGCAGGAGAATTCAATGTGAAGTTCATCCCGTTCGATGATTCCATCTGTGTGGATGCTGCTTCAGAATCAATCAACACTCTGCTCAGCAATAACGGAATCGCACCTGAATCCATCAAGGCCGCCTGCTTCTCCCAGTTGTCACTTCCGAACATCAAGGCCGTTTCCGGCAAAACCGGAATTGACGCTGATGCAGCCGTCTACATCGGGGATGAATTCGGCTATACCTCCACCAGCAGTCCGTTTATCGCCCTGCACAAAGCAGTGACTACCGGACAGCTTGAACGCGGAGACAAGGTCCTGTTCTGGACAGTAGGCGCCGGATGGCAGAACGTCGCTCTTGTAATGGAGTATTAATCTTAGCTGTTGAACTTATAGTTTCTCGTTGATATCCAAACAGCCCGCAGCAGAACTTGAACTGTGACCCGATTTGAGGACGGTTTAAAAGAAATACCCTAGAGCTAGCTCGCAAGGAGATGACTTCTGAATTCGTCAGGAGTCATCTTCTTTAATGTCCATTGGTATCGCTCGGAGTTATAGTAGGCAATATATTCCGAAACACGAGCCCTGACTTCTGTGAGATTCTGACAATCTCGAACGCTCATTTCATCTTTCATATGCCCAAAGAACGACTCCATCGATGCATTGTCCCAACAGTTCCCTTTACGGGACATAGACTGTTGAAAACCTGCCTGCTCAATTTGGAGACGAGTTTTAGGATGTGTGTAGTGCATGCCCTGATCGGAGTGGAAAATGGCTTCTGGATGAAGATTTCCATCAAGCCGTTCCAGCAGACGCCGAATGGTTTTTTCAACGAGTGGTAACTCTAGTGTCCCTGCTACACAGTCAGCAAGAATTTGCCGGGTTGCTCCATCTTTTATGCACGAAAGATAAGCCCACTGTCCGTTTCCGTACCGCAGATAGGTGATATCGGTTAGAAAGACTTTCTCCGGCTCTTTCTGGTCAAATTGGCGTTTCAGTAAGTTTGCGCAGGTCTGATGCTCCTGCGTTGCCTTTGCCATCTTACGGTACGGATTAGCTTGCCGTAAGGCTGCGACAAGGTTAAATTTACGCATTAATCGGCGAATCTTCTTGTGATTCATGGTGACACCGCTGAGATGCTCCAAACGCATCTTAATCACCAAAGCGCCAGCTCTTCCTTGTAATGCGTTGAAGTGTTGCTTAATAAGAACAAGGTCGCGCTCGTCGTCGGCTGCACGAAGTTGACGCCTTTGCTCGGCGCCCAGCCATCTGTAATAGCCACTGGTGCTCACAGCGGCGACTCCACATAGATAACGAGTCATACGGCTTAATCCATGGGCTCTCAGGGTGTGATAAATGATTTCGTAGCGCTCCGAAGGTGTTAAGGTTTTCCTTGGTTCCGTTCGAGCGCTTCGAGCTTTTTTAGAAAGTCGACCTCAGCTTCTAGTAATTTAATCTTCGCCTTTGCGCGCTTCAGTTCTTCGTCAGCAGACAAGGCACATGCAGGCTTTCGTCCAGCGCTGCCTTTGCCACGCCGTTCTTCCAGTAGTCCTAGTTCACCATATTTAGCAAAGCTATCTCTCCAGCGTTTCAAACTATGCTTTGGTTTTTTAGAACCGATGAGATTTAGGTCAAAGCCCGCCTTAAGAAATATTTCTGACGGGGGTGTCCCCTCGTTGTAGGCCTTCACTGCCGCCAACTTAAACTCAGCAGTATACGAAATATTCGTCTCGGATACTCGCTGAACATTTGGATTCTTCTCTAATCTTCTAATGATATCTTCCGTAAATAGGGTTCGATTTAAATTTCCCACAGTCTTATCCCGCTCCTTTTCCAATATTCTGATTAAAACACAAAAGACCCACAAGAAGGTCACTTTTTTCAAAGTGTCTTTCTTGTGGGTCACAGTTCAACTTCTGCCAGCGGGCTGTTTCTTTATGTATACTTCAGGTTTCGACTCACCTCAGACAGAACCTGCAGCGTTCATCCTGCCTAAGGTGAATCTATCCGGTTCATTCGGTAAGCGCAGGCTGCCATATCAGCAGCTGTTCTCGTTACCTCTGTCCTTCATGCTTCTCCCAGCCCATTGTCCGGGACACCGCGTCCTGCCAGGCGTTGTAACGGCGCTCACGCTCTTCCGTCCCCATCTGCGGCGAGAATACCTTCTCGGCCTTATTGAAGCTCTCCAGCTGCTCCCGGGTCCATATGCCGGAGGTAAGGCCTGCCAGCAGCGCAGCACCGAGCGCTGTGGTCTCCGCATACGTTGTACGGGTTACGTCGCTCCCAAGAATGTCCGCCTGGAACTGCATCAGCAGATTATTACGCACGGCGCCTCCATCCACTCTCAAGCCGCTGAGCGGCATGCCAGCGTCTTTTTCCATCGCCCCGATGACATCGCGGGACTGAAAGGCCAGCGACTCCAGTGTTGCGCGGACCAGATGTCCGGCAGTCGTTCCCCGGGTCAGTCCGAACACGGCACCCCTGGCATACATATCCCAGTAGGGTGCACCAAGGCCGGTAAAGGCCGGTACGACCACAACCCCCTCACTGTCCTCCACCTCACTCGCCTTCTCTTCCGAGTCGGCTGGGGCTACGATCAGCCCCAGGCCCTCCTGCAACCATTGTACCGCTGCTCCAGCCACGAACACACTACCCTCAAGGGCATAATAGAGTTCGTCTCCCATGCCCCAGGCTACCGTGGTCAACAGGCCATGACTCGAAGTCACTGCCTCAGTCCCTGTGTTCATCAGAATGAAACAGCCTGTGCCGTAGGTGTTCTTGGCGCTGCCTGCCTCCAAGCAGGTATGACCGAACAATGCCGCCTGCTGGTCCCCAAGCACAGAACGGATGGGGATGTCTACACCGAACCACTGCTTGTCTGCAGCCCCGAAGTCCCCGCCGGACATCCTCACTTCAGGCAGAATCGAAGACGGAATACGCAGCGCTTCGATCAGGCCGTCATCCCATTTGCGCTCATGCAGGTTGTAGAGCATGGTACGTGAAGCATTGGTAACATCCGTAGCGTGCACAGCGCCTCCTGTAAGCTTCCAGATCAGCCAGGTGTCTACGGTTCCGGCCAGCAGTTCCCCCCGGTCCGCCCGCTCTCTCGCCCCCGGCACATGGTCCAGAATCCAGGCCAACTTCGTTGCCGAGAAATAAGCATCGATGACAAGACCCGTCTTCTCAGCGATCTCTCCGGCCATTCCCTGCGCCTTAAGCGCCTCACACTGCTCCGCAGTCCGGCGGTCCTGCCAGACGATCGCCGGATAGACCGGCGTTCCGGTAGTCTTGTCCCAGATCAGTGCAGTCTCGCGCTGGTTGGTAATGCCGATGGCCGTAATACTATCAGCAGGGGCGGAGCTTGCCGCAATAGCGTCTCTGGCCGCAGCAAGCTGACTCTCCCAGATTTGCTCCGGATCATGCTCTACCCAACCCGGCCGGGGAAAGGATTGTCTAATCTCATATTGCCCTTGCGCGATCATTCCCGCCTCCTCATCAAAGAGAATCGCGCGTGAACTGGTGGTACCTTGGTCCAAGGATAAGATCATTATGCACAGCCTCCTGCAAGCCTCAGCTTCTATGATATGTTCCACGTTGAACAAGATTAATGTGGTGGTTTCAACAAAAAGCACCTCTGCTGTCAGAGGCGCTGTCATGCATTGTCCGGATTTACTGTTTTTCGACAGGAAGCCGCAGGGTAAAAGCGGTGCCTTCTCCAAGCTTGCTCGAGGCATGGATACTCCCATGATGCGACTCGACGATGTTCTTCACAATCGCTAGTCCCAGACCGGTCCCTCCCGATTCTCCCCTTACACGTGCTTTGTCGGCTTTGTAAAAGCGCTCAAAGATATACGGCAGATCCTCAGGCGTTATGCCCACCCCTTGGTCCCGTATCTCAATCTCCAGAACCCTCCGGCCTTCCAGCACGGTGGAATCCGCCCGAATGCATATCCGTTTATCGGCCGGCGTGTGGCGGAACGCATTATCAAGCAGATTGGTGAGCACCTGCTCCAGCTTGTCTTCATCGGCAGCCTTAAGGAGCAATTCGGTATCCGGTCTCTTCAGCTCAAGAATAATATCCCGCTCCTTGGCTCTAACCGAAAACTTGCGGTACACCCGTTCCAGCAGTTCCCCTGCATCCACTTGCACTTTCAGCATATCTGTATGCCCCGCTTCCATGCGGGCCAGATCGAGCAGATCCTTCACCAGCCGGCCCATACGGAGCGACTCATCGTGGATCACCTGGACCAGCTCACTGCTCTCCTCCGGGGAGGAGGCCATTCCATCCAGCAGCGCCTCGCTGTAGCCTTGCATCATCGAGAGTGGTGTGCGGATCTCATGCGAGACATTGGCGACGAAATCGCGGCGCATCTTCTCCAGCCGCACTTCCTCCGTCACATCGCGCAGCACCGCCACCGCCCCGCGGAGATTATCCTCGGAATATAAGGGTGCCATATGCACAGACCATACACCCTGCCGGACATGGATATTGGAGCGTTTATCGCCTCCTACGCTGAGGGTACTGAAGAACAACGGCCGCAGCGGCGGAGGCACATCACGGGCAGGTCCAGCCTGTGGATACAGCCCGCTATCCTCTTCCTGCTCCCAGGTAAGATCACTCCAGGTTTCCAGCAGCGCCTGGCCATGCGGATTGGTGAGGATAATCTGCCCCTCAATATCGAAGGTGATCACCGCATCACTCATACTGCGCAGGACGCTGGACAAATGCCCTTTTTCATTATTCAGACTGCGTATATTCTCTTCCAGCTCTTCTGCCATGTGATTGAAGGATGTCGCCAATTGGCCGATCTCATCGCTGGTGACCAGCGTCAGTCTCGTCCCGTATTCGCCGCGGCGGATATCATTGGCCGCCTCAATCACCTGCTGCATCGGCTGGGTAATCTTCGTAAACAGGAATAAGGCAAAGAATGTCGTTAAGGAAAACCCGATCATACAGGTATACATAAATAAACGCTTGATCGCCCCGGAATTGGCGAAATTACTGTCGATGTAGGGTAACAGAAACAGCCCTAGCGTAATGAGCACGACAGCAACCAGACAGATGATCGTGATCCACAGCTTACCGACAAGACTTCTCCAGAAATTCACTTATTTAGGCACCTCAAGCTTATAGCCGACTCCCCATACGGTAGTGATCATAGCCGCCGATTCCGGGGACACCTTATTCAATTTCTCGCGAAGACGCTTGACATGGGTATCCACGGTACGCAGATCTCCAAAGAACTCGTAATTCCACACATCCTTGAGCAGTTCCTCACGCGAGAACACCTTATCCGGGGAGATCGCCAAATAATGCAGCAGCTCATATTCCTTAGGGGTCAGACTTACCTCCTGGCCGCCGGCGGTTACGCGGTGTGCATCATGCTCAATAATAAGAAAAGGAAACACGATATTGTTGCTTGAATTGCTCTCTTTGGACAAAAAAGCAGTTGCGGAAGAACGGCGCATTATCGCCTTCACCCGGTAAATCACTTCACGCGGGCTAAACGGCTTAACGACATAGTCATCTGCGCCCATTTCAAACCCTTGAACCCGGTTAATCTCTTCACCCTTGGCAGTAAGCATCAGGACCGGCGTAGACTTGACTCCTCTGAGTCTGGTCAGCACTTCAATCCCGTCGATGCCCGGCAGCATGACATCCAGCAATATCAGACCGTAGTCATTGGCTGTTGCTTTGCGCAGAGCAATTTCTCCATCTTCTGCCTCGTCAATTTCATAACCTTCTTTTTCAAGATACATTTTGAGCAGGCGGCGGATGCGTTCTTCGTCATCCACCACCAGAATTCTATTCAAGTGCTCTGCCATTTACACAACAACCCCTTCATCAAATACAGTAGAACGTTACCCTAAATCTTGTGCGTGCCAGAGAATATAGTCTACTCAGTCTGTCCCCGCATAAGAGTGAAGTCCGGCGATCACAAGATTAACGCCAACCAGGGTAAACATTACGATCAGAAAGCCGAGTACAGCGAGCCAAGCGGACTTGCGTCCCTGCCATCCGCGGGCCAGCCGCAAATGGAGATAAGCACTGTAGAACAACCAGGTGACGAGTGCCCACACTTCCTTAGGGTCCCATCCCCAGAACCTGCCCCAGGCCACTTGAGCCCATATCATCGCAAAAATCAAAGCCCCCAGTGTAAAGATCGGGAAACCGATGGCGATTGCCCTGTACGTTATTTCATCAAGATCATTCTCATCAATTCCGTCGAGAACCGGATGTATCGCCTTACCCAGCGGTTTGCGGACAGCCAGGCGGAGAATTCCATATAGAATCAGCCCGGACAGCAGTGACCAGATAACGGTATTGAACTTGCGCCCGGCATTGACACCATTCATCCAGGATGGAGCTTCGAAGAGCGGTTCTTTTATGCCAAGAAACGACTGGAAGCTCTCAATTTCGCTATGGTAAGGTGCCACAATCGGCGGCATTTTATAACTCACTTTCTCTATTGTACTATCTCCCTGCCCCGGGCTGTCAATCGTAACGTTCGAACGGACAAAAACAGATTCATAGCCGGCACCGCGGAATGCAAATACAGATCCAAGAAAACCAATTATAACAATGATTGAGAAGAGAGTAAATTCGACAAGTCTCTGCTGCTTGCGGTCACCGCGTTCCCTGCTGTTAAAATTCACCGTACGCAGGAGATACATCAGTCCGGCCGCGAAGCCTACGGCAAAAAATGATTCCCCGAGTGCCGCCAGTGTGACATGAATATTCAGGTAGATGGATTTCAGCGAGGGGATCAGCGGCTGTACTTCCTGCGGAAATACCGCTGCATACGCCATCACAATAATCGAGATCGGAACCGCGAAGACACCGAGAATAATTTTGCGGTAAATCGCGAAGATCACAGTAAACGCAACCATTACCATCATCGATAAAAAAGTCATGAACTCGTACATATTACTTACCGGAATATGACCCGATCCCATCCAGCGTGTAATGAAGTATGCCAGATGGCACAGCAGCCCGAGCGAGGAGGCGATAAAAGCGATTCTCCCCCAGCGTGCGGTATGCTCCTCCGGCTTCCTGCCGGACCATCTGCGCCCCATAATGGCGATGGTGAACAACATGAATGCTCCGCTGTATAAAAAGAATGCGGCAATAAAGACGTCACTGCTGAAATCGAGCAAGCTCATGCCAGGCCTCCTCCGTTGTCCAATGATTTTTCATCGACTGTCATGTCTATCTTCTGGAGAATAGAAACGATCTCACGGCGGAAGCCGAACCAGTTCTTGTTCGTATGGCCTCCTAGCACCAGTTCCCCGCCGTCGACAGTCAACCAGATGCGTCTATGCTGCCAGTAGAAGCCGAGTATCAGCCCCAGCATGATAATGCCCGCACCAACCCAGACAAATGGCATTGCCCGGTCGACCCGTACATTGAGATAGGTGGTGGATTCCGAGAAGTCAACATCACTCATACTGCCGACCTCAAGCTCCAAGAACCGCCCGCTGCCGCCAAGCTTGTCGTTGATGGCTGACTGCTGGAATTGCTCCTTGTCAATCTGTTTCGGAAAATAGAAATACTGCTGCCCCCCGGCCGGAAGCTCCGGCCCTTTAATAAGGAAGAGGAATGCAGGGGCATTCGGATACGGCGACTTGGACACTGGCTGGCCTTGATCGCTCAGTCCGAAATCCATATATTTCTCTTTGAGCTCCAGCGTATATGGACCTGCCTGGAAGCTGCGCTGCGGATTCTTCATATCCAGTTCAAGCTTGCCGTAAATCTCGCCAGTGGAGGAATTCGTCAGACCGGGCTGCACAGAACGCAGCACAGGAGTCAGGTCATAATCAAACTGATACGCTTTCAATCCTTGGTAGCTGAGCGGTGAATTCACCTGAATGTCATGCCGGGCCACTTCCGTAAGCTCCGGCTCCTTAGACGGGTCCGTGCAACCGGCAGTACATTCATAGAGAACCGCCCGGGTCTCGTAGAGCTTGGGAAGCACCTTGATTCCGCGGAACTCCTCAGGCATCTCTTCTTCCGTGTAGAATTCTACGGTGAACTTCTCATTCTTAAGATAGAGGCTGGTGTCCGGTATTTTGACGGTCTCCCCTTGCGGAAAAGCAAGATGCTGGTCCATATTCAGCCCCGGAAGTCCTCTCGCCAGCACGGCGAGCAAAAAAATAATCAGGCCGATATGTATTACATAAGGTCCCCAGCGGCTGAAACGGTGTTTCTCGGCCAATAAAGCGCCGCCCTCCGTCCGGACGCGGTAACCTTTCTTCCTGAGCGGCTGGACGATGCGCGCCACCCACACCTCCGGTTCCTCTTCCACTTGCGTTACGAGCGTCAGCTTCTGACGGGTCAGAAACTGGCGATGCTTGCGGATCTTTTGCCGGGTTAATGCCTTGTACAGCGGAAGCACACGGTCCAGGCTGCAAATGACCAGAGAAGCTCCGATCATTACGAGCAGCGTCACAAACCACCAGGATTCATAGGTATGCGAAAGGCCGAGTCTATAATATATATTCCCGGCTGTTCCGTACGTTTCTTGATAATATGTTGAAGCGTCAATATTCAGAAAAGTGCTCTCTTGCGGAAAAATGGTACCCAGCATAGCGCCTAGCAGTGTCAGCACAATCAGATAGATGGCGATTTTGACTGAGGAAAAAAAGTTCCAGACCCTGTCGATCACTCCGGGACCTACACGCTGTGAACGGCGGGCTACCCCATCGTAACGCATCTCCAGATTCTCGGAAGAGTTCCATTCCTTCTCATCCAGCGGCTTGCCGCAGGCTTCGCAGAGAACAGTGCCCACAGGATTCTGGTGACCGCATTCACATTTGGTATTGCTGATTAGCGGCATGTGCTCCTTCATTCTCCCACCAGATTCCCGATTTGCTCGTCAAGCGAGCTCAAATCCAGCTGGCCGATATGAATGCTGTCTACCTTGCCCTTCGTATTAATGAAGAAGGTGGTAGGCAGCGGGGAAACCCCGTAACTGCGGACGGCATCACGCCCCGTATCCATCACAACCGGGAAATCGATATCCACGAGCTTCACGAAATTGTCCACTGTCATCTGATCCTCGCCTACATTAACGCCTACGACCACTACGCCCTGGTCTTTCCACTTCTCCCACTGTGCCTGCAGGGCAGGCATCTCCTTGACACAAGGGGCGCACCAGGAGCCCCAGAAGTTAAGCACAACCGACTTTCCTTTGTACTCCTCCAGCGTATGGGTCACGCCGTCCAGCCCAAGCAGTTCAAAGTCCGGCGCTCTCCCGCCTTCCGTGGGTTTGCCGTCCCCTCCGAACACGGAGGAACCGATTGCATAACCCCCGAGCAGAAGGATTAGAAATAGTATCACGATTTGTATTGGCTTTCTGGCCTTGCCCATACGAGGGTGCCCCCTTCTGTGACGCAACTCATTACTTTAGTTGTTAGGTGTGAACATCCTATGAACATTATAACGAATATTGTCACAGTTTTAGGAGGGGGAATTGTGAACTTTATGTGTCTTTGCGTGTCGTATTCTCTCTTAGCGCGCCGGCCTTGGCTATTTGCTGCAGATGATTGATTTCATCCTTGGTCAAATGACGGTAAGAACCGCGTTTGAGATTCTGGAGCAGGATATCTCCGAACGAAATCCGTTTCAGTCGGATCACCGGGTGGGCAATTGCCTCAAACATCCGCCGTACCTGACGGTTGCGGCCTTCATGGATGGTAATGCTGATGACCGTTTCTTTATTGGCTTCATCGACGTCTTTGTATTCAACTTCTGCCGGAGCCGTCATGCCGTCTTCCAGCTTAATTCCGGCCTTCAGCTTGTCCAGCGCCGTGCCGTGCGGCACACCCTTGACCGTCGCCAGATACGTCTTCGGCACGTGATGCTTCGGATGCGTGAGCAGGTTCGCAAACTCACCATCATTCGTCAGCAGCAGCAGCCCCTCCGTATCATAATCCAGACGGCCTACAGGGTATACGCGCTCTGTAATGCCTTTCAGGTAATCGGTTACCACCTTGCGGCCCTTGTCATCGGATGCGCTTGTAATTACACCCTTGGGCTTATTGAACATGATGTAGATTTTGTTCTCGCCCCGGATCAGTCTACCGGAGACCTTAATAATATCTGTTGCGGGGTCCACCTTCGTGCCAAGCGTAGTTACGAGTTCCCCGTTGACTTCCACTTTACCGGCCAAAATCATTTCTTCACATTTGCGTCTGGACGCAACACCTGCTTGCGCCAAAATTTTCTGTAATCTTTCCATTTTCGACTACTCACCTCAGGTTAATGATAACCATCGGAGGGATAAATCACAAGATCATTCCATGGAAAAAATGCTCCCGGACAAGTTTGGCTATGCGGTTCAACGAGTAATGGCGCAATTTGATAGCGCCCTGCCAGCTCCAAAATGAGTTTGCCTGCCGCAAATAGCTGCTGCTGGCGTTCCGGTAAGCCGGGAAGCTCATCCTCTTCACCGTAGTTCCCTTCCAGGCAGATATGAATATGTTCGGGATCTGTCAGCAGCGGCGCAGCGTAGATCCCCCCTTCCAGCCCGACCCAGAAGTCAAAGCCCTTGCCGTTAATGGACGGACAGCGGGAATGATGAAGAATAAAGCCTTTGTATTCCATCCCTTGCCCTCCTTCCTCCGTATTGCTGAAATAGCATATGAAGTGAAAAGGTGCGAGGTGATGGCCGATTGTTAAAATCTTTGGGGTTAGGCGTGGCCTGAGGTTGCGGGGAACGTGAGGGCAAAAGCGGGCGGGAGCGCGGGGGCAAAAGCGGGGCGCGGGGGCAAAGCCGGCGCGGACTACTCGTAACTCCGGGGAATGTTTGGACTTCCGGCCGCTGTTAAAGTAGGATTCCCTTGATCCAACTGCCATGCGGCAGTTGAAATCCAATTTTAAAGGTGGCCGCTAACGCTCCTCCAGTTCCAAACTCCCTCTCCGTTACACCGCCAGCCCAGTACGCCAACTATTTCAAAGAATGAAACAAACAGTCCTCACCCTGGGGTAGTGGGTGAAGACTGCAGGGGCAAGCTGCTGCTGCGCATTGCTTGGAACATGCGCTAAGAAAGCAGAGAAGCAGAGAAGCAGAGATAAGCTGAACTTAAAGTATCAGCTTAGAGCCAGCCTTCGATGATTATTTGAGCTTCCGGGTGGCCGCGGTGCCCGTACCATTATCTCGCAGTCTAAATCCTGCACGAAATACAACATTTCCTTCGAGATATAGGCCTTAATCGAAGATTGTTGTATAAAAGGCATCATTTCCCCTCCTTTTTGGAGAAAAAACGGAAAAATTCTTCTACTACATACAACAATCCTCCCGCAAACCGGTTTATCGCTGTATGTGAGTTGTATTCCTTACAACATTCTGCATGTACCCGGTTGCTCAGCGGTGTACAACCCCATATAAACATACAGCTTCAAATCCTTATGTAACCTTAAGCCTTGGTTCTCCGCTGGACTAGCTGGACTATATGATCTATAAAAACAGCTGCGGCAAAACCAGCCAGATTTATGAACAAAGTAAAGAGATATCCGTAACCGATACCGCTGTCCTTTGAAGAGTCTCCGGTAACGGCGGCAAGGAATTGATGAAACTGAACGAGATCAAACACATACAAAATAGATATAATTCCTGCGAAAACATACCGGCCGGCAAAGATGCCCAGCAGGATGGCAAGTACAATAGCTCCGCAAAAAATATTCAAAAATAAAATCGAGTCCCCTCCCGCAAGCTTCCGGTTCACATTCAAAACGAGAAAGCCAATAACGAGAAGCAGGCAAAACACTCCAAAGAACAGCAGTAAATTGCGGATCAGAACGCGGTGGTTCAAATTCCACGCTGTCTCAAAAACATCTGTCCCGAAATGGAGCAGATACAGTAAAACGGGTATGTAACAGGCCAACAAAAAAACAATAGGTTCCACTTTGCTCCATGCTCCCTTTAACTTATCGATGTGCAGCAGTGCCCATTCACTATACTATCGTATCGTCCGGCTCTTCCAGCGGAACAGCTCGGTCTAATAAAAGTGCCGCTACAGCAACAATCAGATTCATGAATGAACTGAACATGCTGTTTAAGCCAAGTCCGAAATCATCCAGACCATTACCTGTAATGTTGGCTCCGTAATAATGGAACATAATCAGATCATATATGTACAAGCATCCCATGAAGGCAGCTAGAATCTTCCTTCGGGCAAAAAGCGCTAAGAGTCCTGAGAACACGATGACCCCAAGCACTGCGTTGTATTGCAGGACGCCACTTCCTGCGTGTTCCCGGCCTACATTCAGGACCAAAAAATCAATCAGGAGAAGCAGGATAAACCCTCCACATAAAATCAGCAGTTTGCGGGCCAGATCTTTCCGGTCCTGCTCCTGCTTCCACTCTTCCCGTAAAACATCAGCCGCATGCCGGATCAAATGAATGAAAACAAATGCATAAAGAAACAGTAAAATAACAATCATTTCTCCCACTGGCGTTACTCCTTCTGGAAGTTCAATGCTACGGCAGAAACTATCCATTGAAATCCTTGCCAGTGAACAATTCTTTCCAGAGCTGCAATACTCCTTCTTGCTCCAAAAAAATTCTCTTACCCGAATACCAGCAGACAAACTGCAATAGCTGCGATAAAGCCGACGACATCCGAGAACAGACCCACCTTAAGGGCATAACGGCCGTTGCGGATCCCCACAGCGCCGAAATAAACAGTCAACACATATAAGGTTGTATCCGTGCTGCCCTGTATAGTAGAAGCAATCATGCCTATCAATGAGTCCGGGCCGTGGACCCGGATCAGATCTGTCGTATAGGCAAGCGATCCAGTGCCCGTCAGAGGGCGCAGGAGACCGAGCGGGAGGACTTCAGCAGGAATCCCAAGACTTTGTACAAGAGGGCTTACAAAGCCCATCAGGAAGTCCAGCGCACCCGAAGCGCGGAAGACACTGATCGCCACCAGCATGCCGACAAGATGGGGGATGATCGCAATGGCTGTGCCGAAGCCGTCTTTCGCACCTTCCACAAAAGATTCGTAGACCGGAACCTTGCGGGAGAACGCATATAGCGGAATAAAGGTGACCATTACCGGAATCGCCCAGGCGGATATTAGACTGATGAACTGGAACAAGACAGGCTCACCCTTTCACTGAAGAATGTGGGAGCGCCGCGCTCCCTTTCGCTGCAGCGGTGCCGGATCTTATCGCAGGCGGCGGTCCGGGCGGCCTGCGCAGCAGTGTTAGGCGCCGGCACAGCCTGTCCGCAGCAATGGCGGCAAGAGTAGCCACGGCCGTTGCCGCCAGCGTGGTACCGACGATTGCCGCCGGGTCAGCCGATCCGTAATTCAGCCGGATCGCAATTAGAGTTGCCGGAATCAGCGTGATACTGGCAGTGTTCAGTGCTAGCAGGGTACACATGGCAGGCGTTGCGGTTTCCTTATCCGGGTTGAGTGTCTGCAGCTCCTGCATTGCCTTAATGCCCATGGGTGTAGCGGCATTTCCGAGTCCCAGCAGGTTGGCGCTCATATTGGAGAGAATATAACCAATCGCAGGATGGCCTTTGGGCACATCCGGAAACAGAAAAGATACTACCGGTCCCAATACTCTGGAGATCTTCTTCAGCAGGTCTGCATCCTCCGCAATCCGCATAATCCCCAGCCAGAACACCAGCACACTGATCAGCCCGAAGCTTACGGTGACCCCGCTTTTGGCTCCGTCAAACACGGCAGCTGTGAATTCGTTCATCCGTCCGGTTACCGCCGCAAATACAAACCCGATCAGGATCATCCCCAGCCAGATACCATTTAACATGCTTATCCCCTCCTCCAGCGCTATTCTTCTTATCTGCTGCCCTAGCCCTCTGCATAACTACACTTTGAAAAGCTGCTTTGCAATGACAATATTACGGTATATGCTTTTGGCTTAATTGCACTTTGTACAACTAAAACGTCTGATTCTCAACCTATTATCCGTTTAGTTGTATTTCGTACAATTAAACTGCCAGGTGTAGATGATTTCCAGCGATTCGGGCAGATTTAGTTGTACAGACTACACTTATAAGTTGCAAGCAACCCTTTTCGCTGTTTTTAATTGCACATTATGCAACTATCTCTGATCTTCGCCGCTCTGGAACATGGCACGCAGCGCGCTGCCGAATGCCTGCAGCCAGTTGTCCGCCGGATAAGCAGTACCTCCCGCAGGACTGTATTTTTTCTCATAGGGTGATGTTTCCGGCGGCAGCTGGCTTGGCGTATACACCGGAACCCGGCCGATTTCCTTGCCGCCCAGCTGCATTATAATCACACCCTTCAGCCCGAAGCTGCTGGTGTTTTTGCTTGTCTTAGTGCCGTCACTGGCACGCGCCTCTGTCCCTGCGGTACTCTTCTCTTCGCTTAATACCAGCTTGCTAATAAGCCTTGCCTCTTCCCCTTGTCCGAGCGGATAGGCGAAATCCTTGCCGGTAACCAGCGTGTAGCCGCTGACGGTTTCTCCGCGTTCCACTAATGTCTTGAGCGGATAGTGGTTGAAGCCGAAATCCAGCAGCGCCGAATGGTCATTCCAGTCATTGCCGTCATTCAGCGTAACAGCGACAAGCTGCTGGCCGTTTCGGGTAGCGGAGCTGACCAGGCAGCGGAGTGCTTTTTTGGTATAACCCGTCTTCACACCGTCCGCCCCTTCGTAGAGGCGCAGCATTTTATTTTTATTGCTCCACTTGTAATCCCATTTCTCATACGGATTGTCCGCCGTCTTCTCTTTGGTAGCCACAATCTCCTTGAACACAGGATTATGCATCGCGTAAGCAGTCAATACAGCCAGATCATTTGCGCTGGAGTAGTGCCCTTCGGCATCGAGCCCGTGCGGATTGGCAAAATGCGTATGGGTTAAGTTAAGCGCCTCCGCCTTGGCATTCATCAGGTAGACGAAGCCCTGCTCGGAGCCTCCGACATGCTCGGCAATTGCGGTTGCCGCATCATTTCCTGAACGCAGCATTAATCCGTACAGCATATCCTCCAGCGTCATTTCTTCGCCCTGCTTCAGATACAGCGAAGAACCTTCCTTGGCAAAAGCATTTTTGCCGACCTTGACCTTTGAGGTCAAATCACCGTGCTCTATCGCTACAAGTGCTGTCATTATTTTGGTCAAACTGGCAATCAGCATCGGCTCATCCCCGCGGCTGCTGTATAGAAGTCTTCCCGACTCCACATCGATCAGCGCCGCCGCTCTGGCATGAGTAGATATAGAACTATTCTCAGCCCGGATAGAAGACAACGGAACCAGTGCAAGCAGCAGTAAACACAATATTAAGGAAATCAACGATTTTCGGGTTAATGTCTTCATGTTCATCCTCCGGCTTCTCAGGTCTAGGGCAGCGGTTCTTCCGTCTTGCCTGGTTGTACAAGTGTATGCGGTTCGGGGGACTGGTATGTCCCATCCGCTGCTGTCCGTCAAAAAAGGGATATCACCATTGAAAGGTGATACCCCCGATTATTCTTATCCCGCCGCGTTCAACAGATGTGTTAGTGTGCTGCTGAATGCGTATCCGGCTCAGTCTTCACTACGGTTTTGGTCACCGTGGTACCTGGTGCGTCTGCCCCCAACGGCATGCCGTTCGGCTGGAACATATTCTGGATTTTATCAATCAGGTTAGGTGTGGCATCAATAATTTTCTCGAACAGATGGGTTTGATTGTCAAGCGGCACAATATGTACCCCATCCCTGCCCACTACCAGAAAAGCGATTGGCCGTATAGATACACCGCCCCCGCTACCGCCCCCGAAGGGAAGCATTTTGACTCCGGTTCCGCTGCCGTTCACGCCCGGAGCATCGTCTTCTACCCGGAAGTCACTGCCGCCTGCGGCAAAACCGAACGCGACCTTACTGATCGGCAGAATGATACTGCCATCTGGTGTTTCTACTGGATCTCCGACAATGGTATTTACATCCACCATGCCTTTGATATTTTCCATAGCCGTCTGCATGAGACCTTGAATAGGATGATCTGACATTGTTTTTCTCCTCCTCGTGTGTATATAAGTGTACCTGCAGTCTTATCTTGCCCACTATGGAAGGGAGTATGTAGTCTTTTTATCACTGGCCCCGGCTAAGCAGTTTCTTCCATCTCCCGAGGCCGCCTTCCACCTTCGATACACGCCGCAATAATAACAGTGCCGCATAAAAAGCATAGCCCACAGAAAGCTTGCCAGTGCAGACCGCTTCCGTTGAGAAACAAGGCTCGTCCCGGAACACCGGGGCTACGAACATCCGCGGATTCCGCTGCAATCTGACGAAACGCGATACCCAGCCGACCATGGTCCACTTCATGCCCCATAAAGCGCCAGCCGCGGTTGCCGTATCTGCCGCATCGCCCAGCGAGAAATCCGTGGACCAGTCCAGCTTGGTAATCCGGACATGCGATAACGTGCCAACCAGCCATTTTTTGAGACCGCGGGTTGACTTGATCGCTGTACGGATGTTCTTTAACCATTCCGCCACGGACTCCCGGTCGATTTTTTCTTCTTTGTCGCTGTCCATTTTCACAGGGGCGATTCCGCTTTTTTCGAGCTTAACCTTAATGCCTTGTTCTAGGCTGTCAAAGACCAGCGCAGGGAGCTCATAATGGAATTTGACCAGCCCGTATACAGCTTTAATATCAAATTCAATACGGTCATCCTTTCCCAGCCTGCATAGACGGAAATGAAAATGAATCGATGAAGCCAGAACCAGCAGGCACAGCAGAATAACCAGCAGCAGCAGGGATAAGGGTATCACAAGCCATAACGTCACAATCGTAACCTCCAAGCAGCCTCAGGTAATGTGAATAGTGGAGCCTCTGGTTTAGTATGGCAAATCCTGCTGGATAAAATTCGGCATTTCAGCAAACATCTCCAAAAGATTCTGCCGCCAAAAAAAATGCCGCTGTCCCGGCGGGGACAACGGCATTGCTGGAACAGCGTATATCCGCTGCGTTTATTCTGTCTCTACCTCTTCAAAGGTCATCTGGCTGTCCAGCTTGCTGAACAGCAGCTGCGTCTCTTCTTCCAGGCCCTCTGAAGTATCGAAGCTCGACGGCTCCGGAAGCTCCTTCAGGCTGGCCAGGCCAAAGCTGTCCAGGAAGGACTTGGTCGTTCCGTACAGGATCGGACGGCCGACAGCCTCTGCCCGGCCTACCTCATGAATCAGATCCTTATTTCCCAGCGTATGAATAGCCCGTTCTGACTTCACCCCGCGGATTTCTTCGATCTCCACTCTGGTAATAGGCTGGCGGTACGCCACAATCGCAAGTGTCTCCAGCGCTGCCTGGGACAGGGATGATCTGGAAGGGGAATACGCCAGACGCTCGAAATATTGCGCATGCTCCGGCAGTGTCGCCAGACGGTAATTCCCGGCGATCTGCACTACCTGCAGGCCCCGGCCCTGCGAGCTGTAATCGTCTTTCAAATCCTCCAGCGCCCGTGTAGCCAGATCGGGCCGCTGCTCGGTAATCTCGGCAATCTGGCGCACGGATAAACCTTCATCCCCTGAGAGAAACAGCAGGCCTTCAATAATTGATTTCAGCGTGTTGTAGTCCACTGACTTCCTCTCCTCCTCTCCACTCCATCACAATATCGTCAAATAATTTCTCCTGGTAGCAGAAAATCGCCTTCATCTTCATCAGCTCCAGAATGGCCAGGAAGGTCACTACAATCTCATGCCGGGCCATCTCATCATGCAAAAGCGACGAAAAGCGCAGTCTGCCGCCCATTCCCTTACGCTGGAGTGCTTCCGACACATCTCGAATCCGGTCCTTCACCGAAATCTCATCACGGGTAATCCGTTGATAAGAGGATCTCCGGGCCGCCTTGCTCAGCGCCTTACGGAACGCCGCAATCAAATCAGCGGTGTGCAGTCCCTTCAGCGTATTATCGGTCTGCGTAGGAACAAAGGGGCCCAGATCCTCAGGTTCCTTCGTGAAAATCAGGCTGCGCTCGCTCTCCATATCCAGCAGTTGCACAGCAATGCTCTTGAATTTGCGGTATTCAATCAGCCGCTGAACCAGCTCTGCCCGCGGATCATATCCGTCGTCCTCGTAATAATCGAAATCCTCAATTTCGATCACCGGCGGCTTCGGCAGCAGCAGCTTGCTCTTGATCGACAAGAGGGTAGCAGCCATAACCAGAAATTCGCTGGTGATATCCAGCTCAAGCTCCTGCATCCCCTGCAGGTATTCCATGTACTGCTCGGTGATCTCGCTGACCGGAATGTCCTGGATGTCGATTTCCGCTTTGTCAATCAAATGCAAGAGCAGATCGAGCGGACCTTCGAACGTCTCCAGCTTGTACAATACAGTCACGCGGTTTCCTCCAGCCCAAAAAAAGTAAAGTGCAGCGCCGCACGGACGCTACACAAGTAGAAAGATCCTTGAGACTGCGACGAAATAAAGTACCGCTAATTTGTTGACATAACTCCCAAACCCATGGAGATTTGTCAACAAAAGCGGATACTAATTTCCTCGCAGCTCCTTATGTTCATGCTTTCTTCTCATACATATAAATAAGCACGACTTACGCTGATTCGTCAAGAGGGGCGTTATTTAAACAGCTTGTTCAGGTTCGCCATTTCGATGGCAGCAGTCGCCGCATCCCAGCCTTTATTGCCCGCTTTGGTTCCGGAACGCTCAATGGCCTGTTCGATATTCTCAGTCGTTACCACGCCGAAAATCGTCGGAATGCCTGTCTTGAGATTAATGGCCGCTACGCCCTTGGCTACTTCATTGCACACATAATCATAGTGTGTTGTAGATCCGCGAATAACTGTACCCAGTGTGATTACTGCATCGTACTTGCCGCTTTCGGCCATTTTTTGCGCGATCAGAGGAATTTCGAATACTCCCGGTACCCAGGCAACATCCACTTCATCGTCAGCTACGCCATGGCGTTTGAAGGCATCGAGCGCTCCGGAGAGCAGCTTGCTTGTAATAAATTCGTTGAAACGTCCTACGACAACCCCGTATTTCAATCCTTCAGATACTAAATGTCCTTCAAAATAATTTGGCATTATACTCATCAACCCTTCATGTATAAGTTAGTGATTCTATAATTAAATTTTGGAATCCTCGTTTTGTTCTATCTTGTCAAAAGTCAGCAGATGGCCAAGCTTGGCCTGCTTTGTATGAAGATATTTAGTGTTGTCCTTGTTCTCCGGCATCTGGATGGCTACACGCTCCACAACTTCAAGGCCGTAGCCTTCCAGCCCTTTGATCTTGCGCGGATTGTTGGTCAGCAGTCTGATCTGGCGGACGCCCAGGTCCTTGAGAATCTGTGCACCGATGCCGTAATCACGCAGATCTGCGGCGAAGCCCAGCTTCAGGTTGGCATCTACCGTATCCAGTCCTTCCTCCTGCAGCTTGTAGGCACGCAGCTTGTTGATCAGGCCAATCCCCCGGCCTTCCTGGCGCATATAGAGCAGCACCCCTCGGCCTGCTTCTTCAATCTGGCGCAGCGCCGCTTCAAATTGCGGGCCGCAGTCGCAGCGGTGGGAATGGAATACATCGCCGGTCAGGCACTCGGAATGCACACGCACCAGCACAGGCTCGTCACCGGAGATATCACCTTTTACCAGGGCCACATGCTCTTTGTCATCCACTTCATTCGTGTAGGCAATCGTCTGGAAATCACCGAAGTCGGTCGGCAGATTCACGGCTACCTCGCGGGTAACCAGATGTTCTTTCTCATTACGGTAGTGAATGAGGTCCTTGATGCTGATCAGCTTGAGATCATGTTTCTTGGCAATCTCAATCAGGTCAGGCAGGCGGGCCATGGTACCGTCCACCTTCACCACTTCACAAATGACGCTAGCCGGATAAGCGCCGCACATGCGGGCCAGATCAACAGCGGCTTCCGTGTGCCCTGAACGCCGTAATACCCCGCCCTTCTTCGCGATCAGCGGGAACATGTGGCCCGGTCTGCGGAAGTCGGAAGGCTTCGCATTCGGGTCCAGCATTGCCTTGATAGTCATGGATCTTTCCCCGGCGGAAATACCGGTGGTCGTATCCTTGTGGTCAATCGATACGGTAAAAGCGGTACCGTGATTGTCGGTATTCTGGGCCACCATTGGCTGCAGATCCAGTTCCTCTGCACGTTCCGCGGTAATCGGCACGCAGACCAGGCCGCGTCCCTCGGTAATCATGAAGTTGATAACTTCAGGGGTTGCCCGTTCGGCAAGGGCGATGAAGTCTCCTTCATTCTCGCGGTCCTCATCATCAACAACGATGATTACCTTCCCGCGCATCAAATCATATATGGCATCCTCAATCGGGTCCAGGACGCTGTCCTTCTTGTCTTGCTCGCTCATGTTACTGTCCTCCTGATGGCTGTACGCTGCCTTACCGGCCGCCGTATGCCTAATCTTTAATTATACAAACCCGTTGGCCGCCAGAAAATCGTGGCTGATCTTCGAGCTCTTCTCATCTTCTTCATTGCCGGAACGCGAACCATAATGCAGCAGATGATCCACATACTTGCCCAGCACATCACATTCGATATTGATACTGTCACCCGGCCGTTTATGGGCCAGCACCGTTTCTCCAAGGGTGTGGGGAATGATAGAGACAGTAAACGTGGACGACTCTGTATCCACTACGGTGAGGCTGATGCCGTCAATCGTAATGGAGCCTTTGGGAATGATGTACTTAAACAGCGATTTGCGGTCCGGTGCAATTTCGAATACCACCGCATTCTGATCGCGCTTCACGCTGCGGATCTCACCGGTTCCATCCACATGCCCCTGGACAATATGCCCGCCGAAACGTCCGCCTGCTGCCATCGCGCGCTCCAGGTTCATTTTGCCCCCGGTCCGTAAGTTTTTGAGATTGCTGTTGCGGTAGGTCTGAGGCATCACATCAACCGTGAAATAATGGTCACCTATGGATGTGGCTGTAAGACAGACCCCATTGACGGAGACGCTGTCGCCAATCTTCAGATCTCCCATAATGAGGGAGGCGCCGATATTCAGCACCATCATCTCCCCTCCGCTGGTGACGCTGCGGAGGATACCCACCTCTTCAATCAGGCCGGTGAACATACTATCCCTCCTTCAAAATTACAACTTAAAGCTCAGGTGTTACTACAGTGGATATTTGGACTTCCGGTCGCTGTTGTCCCCAGAGTTCTTGATTCAAACCGCTCTTAGCGGTAGAAATCCGGTGACAAGGCGGTCGCTACCGCTCCTACAGTTCCAAAATCCCTTTGTCCAAAACTCACTACGCTTCTATTAGCGTGCCGGGGTGCCGCTGATACAGACATTATCCCCGAGCACTTCCACTTCCAATCCTTCGAGTGTAATGGCATCCCGCATCAGTTCCACACCCGGGAAGTCAAAGGCACCTGCCGCAGCAGCCCCGCCTCCGACAATCTTAGGAGCGAAGAAGAGAACTACGCGGTCAACCAGTCCCTGCTCCAGCATCGCTCCGTTCAGCGTGCCGCCGCCTTCGAGCAGGATGGAGCCGATCTCCATTCCGCCCAATGCTATCATTGCGGCCTGCAGATCGACACGCGGTCCGCTGCCAGCGGCAACAACCTGAACACCCGCAGCGAGCAGTGCTGCCTTCCGGGCCGGATCACCCGCTTCAGTGGTAACGACCACCGTAGGTGCCAGTCCGTCAGTGACAACGGCGCTCTCCAGAGGCAGCCTCAGTGTAGAGTCGATGATAATCCTGATTGGATTGAGCCCGGGCACATTCAGCCTGGTCGTCAGCGAAGGATTATCGGCAATCACCGTATTCACCCCGACCATGATTCCCTGATGGCGATGGCGCAGCGTATGTACTAGCTCCCGGGATTCAGCATTGGATATCCATTTGCTGTCCCCTGTACGGGTGGCAATTTTGCCGTCCAAGGTGCTGGCGCTCTTCAGTGTAATGAAAGGCTGCTTTGTCAGAATGTATTTGATAAACTTCTCATTCAGCCGGATAGCGCGGCTCCGGAGCAGACCTACCTCAACCTCTATGCCCTGCTCACGCAGCATTTCAATTCCGCGGCCTGCAACCTGCGGATTAGGATCTTCACAGGCAACGACAACCCTTGCGACCCCTTCATCGATTAGGCGCTGGCTGCAGGGAGGCGTGATGCCATAATGGCTGCAGGGCTCGAGCGTAACATACGCTGTGCTTCCCTGAGCCTTACCAGCAGCCATGTTGAGCGCATGGACCTCGGCATGCCCGGTACCGCGCTGCAGATGCGTGCCGATCCCGATCATGGCACCATCCTTCACAACTACACATCCGACCACGGGATTAATTCCGGTCTGTCCTTGAGCCCTTTCCGCCATATCCAGCGCAAGAGACATATAAAACTCATCATTCATCTTATCCATGTGACTTCCCTCCAATCAGCCGGCTATATTCATAATGTGCACAGTTTAAACAGAAAAACCCGTCTCAATCTCCAGGAGGAGTTCAAGACGGGATATACGAGAGGTATCAGCAGCTCAAAAAATAGGTGCGTAAATAAACGCCGGACTTATGGCATTGTGAAAATTCGCACGTAATGTTCGAAAATACTGCAGCACGGCCACCTATATAAGCACAGCACGTCAATCTCTCCTTCTTCCATCCAGACTATACTGTCGGTCCCGGAATTGCACCAGGTCCACCGTCCGTACCACCAGCATACGGATCGGGTAGCGGACTGAGCAGCAGAACTGGCCAGAAACAGCCAATCTAACAGCATCACCGCCGGTAGGGAATTACACCCTGCCCTGAAGGATTGATATATTCAGTTGAATAATAAGTTTTGCCTACAACAAAATTATCACTTACGTGCGGGAAATGCAAGTGTGTTTCGGAAATTTACTTTATTTATGTAACTTAGTTCCCTTAATTCTCTGACTCCCGCTGCTTGTCCGCTCTCAGCAAATCACGAATTTCGATCAGCAGCGCAACCTCCGGTGCCGGAGCAGGGGGCTCGACAACTTCGACTTTAACAGTTTCCTTGCGTCTGAATCTGCTTGTCAGCTTAACCACCATAAAGATCGAGAAGGAAATAATGAAGAAGTCCAGTACGGACTGTAAGAATAGGCCGTATTTCACGGCGGCTTCTCCGCTGCCCAGATGAAGCTCCTTCAGATTGGTATCTCCACTTATTAAGCCGATAAGCGGCATTATGATGTCACTAACCAAAGAAGTAACAATTTTGCCGAAAGCCGCCCCGATTACAACTGCCACTGCCAGATCAAGCACATTTCCCTTCATGGCGAAGCTTTTGAATTCCTTCCACATGGACATTGCTGCATCCCTCCGAAACTTTGAATTTTAGTAATTATAGCATTTCCGCCGCGGATGACCAATCTATTCTTAGCCTTTCTTAAGTCACGGCAAAAAGAGCAGGCAGCTATAATCTGCCGCCTGCTCTTGGTGAAGGCTGATCATATAATCAGCTGTCCTGATCCACTACCGTTTATTCCTGATTCCGGTTCCGTCTGAACACCCGGTGTAATACGAACCCGATCAGGATCAAACCGAGTCCTGCCATATAGATCGGCAGCGGGCTGTTCTCTCCAGTCTGCGGCAGTGTTCCGCCGGAGTCTGTTGCCGTGACCGTCCCTTGCGGGATGTCTTCATCTTCAATATCAACACCGCCGAGCGGAATGTCCTCATCAACCGGCACTTCCGGTGCCGGCGTGGCTGGTGCCGGTGTAACCACCGCTACCGGCGCAGAAGGCTGCGCTGTTGCGGGTAAGCCTGGACCTGCCGGAATTTCCAGATCATCAATAATGATCCCCGGAACCACCGTGCCCGCCGGTGTTGGTACCGGCGAAATATCTGGTGTGACAGGCGGTGCTGTAGGATTCGGCGTTACCTCCGGTCCATTCGTTGCCGTTGGAGCAGCCGTTGGCCCAGCTGTCTCTACAGGCGGTACCGTTGGAAGCGGTGTGGCTGTCGGTGCTTCTGTCGGCGCAATGGTGGCTGTCGGCTGCTCCGCAGGGGTATTCGCTAAGGTCAGATTCACTGCTGCGGATGAACCGATAGTCACCGCATGCTCACTTGTATCGAGCACATAACCTGCCGGTGCTGCAGTTTCAATCAGTACATAGCTGCCCAGCCAGATATTGTTGAATACTGCATTGCCCGCTGCATCCGTAGTCCGGGTATTCACAAGCACACGATCGCTGCCGTTCAGGCGGTACAATTCAAAGGTGGCACCGGCAAGTGCTTTGGTGCTGTCACCTGCATCAATTTTGTGGACATTCAGCGTTCCTCTGACCCCGCTGCCCGTTCCCGAGCCGCTGGATACGCCGACTATAATTTCTTTGCTGGTCTCCTTGGTGACCTGTACGACATTATTCCCGCTGAAGTTAACGGTATTGACCAGCTTATCCCCCGTATTCGCTACGATCAGGGATTGATATTCAAGCACATATGCGGAATGGATATCCTGGAGGAAGCTAAGCACAAATGTCTGCTTACCCTCTGCATCAGCACTGATATTCAAGGTGTAGTCCGTATCCTTTACAAGCTCAGGTCCGCTCTTCGTTACATCACCATTCACGGCTGTAACTGTCCGGTACAGATGGAACGTGTCCGGCAGCAGAATCTGATTGGTACTTGGCACATCTGTAATTAAGGCATCCTTCACATGGGACTGCGTCCGGTTAATAGCGATCGTCCACTGCAGCTTATCACCGATCTGAACGCCGTCTTTGAACACATATTCATCGCCATGCGGAATATTCACCGAGGCCTTCAGATCTTTGGAGACCTTCTTGGTACCATCCAGCAGATTGGCTGTGTTAGCAACGTTAGTACCAATCAACTGCCCTGCAAGGCTTGTTTTGAATACAACATAATAAGGTGAATTGATCGCATTGTCAAAATCCACCAGAAGCTCATTCCCGCTTCCGACAGTGTAGCTATAGGAGCTGGCGGCAAGTTCGGTGCCGAAGCTGTGAGCCCCTCCGGGAGCAATATTCATCCGGTACACTTTTAGTGAACCCGGCACCAGTGACTGTCCCGCGTTCAGTATGTCCGTTACCCGGGGATCAGCAATAGCCTTACTGTTGTAATTGACGCCCACTGTCCAGGTGATCTCTTTGGCAGACGCATCATATACCCCGGATTTGAAGCCGTTGTTCTTCACCTCAGGACCCGGAATGAACTGCCCTCTGGCTTCTGTCCATTGAGCGTTATTCGCGCTGTCCTTCCAGTCAATCCGCGCTACGTTAATGAAATTATCTGTAGTACCTGTAAGCCAGTCATTACTGAATTCAGTCCGATAACTAATTGTGTATGTGCCGCTGATCGGCGAATTGAATTTCACCTTGAAGCCTTCGTTAGGCTGTGCAGGTGAACCGGCAATCAGTGAATACGCTGAAGCATTAAGCACGGTGCCGGCTTCATTGCGAACGACCAGTGAACCCGCGATAAACTTCTGGCCGCCGTAAGGGAAACTATCCGTAACCACTACCTGGCTCATCGGATAATTATCGCCGTTCAGCGTAATCTTCCAATCCGTTACATGGGTGGCGTAGTTGACTCCTGACAAATTCTTATAAATGATGGCCGGCCGGATAAGCTGTGTAGCCTTATCGCTATAAGTACTGTCTGAGACAGTGTTGGTAATAGTGGTGTCGCTGAATACGCGGTCTACTGCTTTGGTCTTATATTCGATCAGATATGCAGAGGTCACAGCATCTGCAAACTCCAGTTTGAATCCGTCGTTTGTGCCTTCAACAACCGGCGTTACTGTATAGTCTGCACCTGCGGTTAGAGCCGTCCCTTTCGTAGCTCCTCCTGCAGAATCCAGCGTCACCGGATAAATCCGCAGCGAGTCTGCAACCAGCTGCTGGGAATGATTGAATACATCTGTCAACACCGCATTCTCTGCAGAGATCGTGCGTTTATTGTAGTTGTATTCAATAGCCCAGGTGATGGTCTGCTTCCCCCACTCATAGCTGGCTGCCTTCTTCTTGATGCTTCCTCCGCGTTCAATAACGACTGTAGCCGAGCTGCTTACCGGATCACGTCCATCACCGGTGAAGGTAGCGGTATTCGTGAAGCTGGTCAGACTGTCGCTGACTACCTGGGTTGTATAGGCAATGCGGTACGCACCTGTGATTACAGGGTCCGCGAAGCGGAGAACAAGTGCACTGCCGGAAACGTCAGCGGTATAATTGCTGCTGTCTACAAGCTGGCCTTGAGTCACTGTACCGTCAAGCAGAACATTCAGCTGGTACACCGCAAGGGTTACCGTGCTGTCCAGCGACAACCCGGCAGGAACAGGGTCTGTCACCACCGCATTGCTGACCGGTTCCAGCTTCTTATTGACATCCACCGTCCAGAAGATATGATCAGCATTGAAGCCGCTGGACACACCTTTTTTCTCAATCGTCGAACCTACGGATGGCTTAAATGCCACACTAATGGTCTGTACCCCGCCGTTTACGGGGAATAGAATCTGCTGAACCGTACTGCCGCTTATCACCTGTTTATCGAATTTGGTATTAATCCGCAGGGTACCCTGTACGTTGTCATGACTCTCGATGTAGTCGTTGAAAGTCATGACTATCTGATGTGTCGACTGGCTCACTGTGAACGTCCCGACATCTCCATCGTCGGACACGAGTCCGCCCTGGATATCATTGAACAGCTCAAACTGCTCAGGAAGCTGGAAGGTGAAGCTATCTCCCTGGATATACCCGTGCCCGTTTGGAAGCGACCAGGTATAATCCAGCGTAACAGTAGAGTCCACATCATATACACTTCCGGTTACGGTCTGTCCGTCCGGCCCATACACGGCCATCGATACACTGGTAATAATATCTCTGTCCTGCTCGATTCCCTCCGCTTTAACCTGCTGGGTGAACCCCAGTCCGTAGGCATACTGCACAAACAGCATGATTATTACAATTGCCAGACTTGTTCTTTTTTTCACCATTTCCCAGAAGCCCCCGTTCTTAAGTTTGATATGAAACGAGCATACAGAAAAGATGGCTGCCGAACGCACCGGTAAAAACACTCCGCCTTATGGGTCGTTATGTATACGGGCATATGCGTCCATCTTATGTAAATAAACCGATACTCCTGTCTTTTCTGTCTAGCCCGAACGATATATACTTATATCACCTAAGAGTAGATCTTTAGAATCAGTTATATTCAAATTCTGAACTTTTATTTTCTTTTATTTATTTCTGGATTCAAGGAGAGAGCACAGTGAACCTTAATCTTTTTTGGGACCGCCATCGTAATCACGATTTCTTAATGTTCTCAACCCCGCATCTCATGGCAATGTCCATCGTCGCCCTATGCTGTCTGCTGCTCTACGGATCGCGTTTCGTCCTGCGTACACACTCCGGTCTGAGGCGCAGTGTCCGCCTGCTGCTGGTACTGCTGCTGATCGCCTGCGAGGGTGGGCTCCATGTCTGGTATGTCTCCCAGGATATCTGGAGCCGCAGTTCCTCCCTGCCGCTTGAACTATGCGGTATTACCCTGCTCTTGTCGGTGATCATGCTACTTACACGCAGCAGGCTGCTGTATTCTTTTCTCTACTTTGCCGGGATCGGCGGTGCATTCATCGCCCTGCTTACGCCTAATCTGGTCTACCCGTTTCCGCATTTCCGCTTCCTGCTGTTCTTCATCGCCCACGGGTCGATTATTCTGGCATCCCTGTACATGACCTGGATTGAAGGCTATAAGCCTACCTGGCGCTCGCTCTTCTTCACCATGCTCTGCCTGAATGTTATCGCCGTATGTGTCTATGCCGCCGATATGCTGCTGGATTCCAACTATATGTTTCTGGCTCACAAGCCCGGCACGTTCTCCGTACTTGATTATTTCGGCCCCTATCCGTATTATCTGCTCGTCGAAGAGGCCTTTGCCTTTGTCATCTTCCTGCTGATGTTCCTGATCTTCTTCAAGCTACCCGAGCTGTATGCCTCCCGGCGCAGCCGCAGAGGCTGGACCGGAACGAGGTAAAGGCTAATATGGGCAAAAAAAAGCACCCGGCTGGATAATCCAGCCGGGTGCTTTGACGATGCTTGTATTATACTTCTACTACTTCAACGGTAGCCATTTTGTCGCGGCCTTTGAAAGCATCGACTTGGTCCATACCTTCAACCACTTTACCGAATACAGTGTGTACCCCGTCAAGGTGAGGCTGTGGAGCATAAGCGATGTAGAACTGGCTTCCGCCTGTGTTCTTACCCGCATGGGCCATAGCCAGGGAGCCGCGCTCATGCTTGTTCGGGTTAATCTCGCAGTTGATGGTGTAACCTGGGCCGCCGGAGCCTGTACCATTAGGACAGCCGCCTTGAGCTACGAAACCTGGAATTACACGGTGGAACAACAGTCCGTTGTAGAATCCGTCTTTAGCCAGTTTCTCAAAGTTCGCTACAGTATTAGGCGCATCCTGTTCGAACAAGTCAATCAGCACGACACCGCCGTTTTCGAGTGTAATTTTCGCTTGCTTAGCCATATGTAAATGACCCCTTTCGAAATGACAAATATTGAACACTTTTATTAGTTTACTATGAAACGGGGTACAAAGCAAAGCAAGCGGGAACGATTCCCGCCTGCCCTCATGGAGTGCCCTGCAGCTTATGCAGCAGGTATGGTTTAATTCGTAACGGTCTGTTTGGCAATACGTGCCGGCACAATATCATTGGCCACGATATCCTGATGCGATTCACGGCGAACCACCAGATCGCTCTGGCCGTTCTGCACGAAGACAACCGCCGGACGGCGGATACGGTTATAGTTGCTGGCCATGGAGTAATTGTAGGCTCCTGTGCAGGCAACAGCGAGCAGATCTCCGCTCTCCACCTTCGGAAGCTCTACATCCCAGATCAGCATATCCCCGCTCTCGCAGCATTTGCCGGCGATGGATACGGTCTCCTCGTTAGGCTCAGTCGCGCGGCTTGCGAGCACGGCTTCGTACTTGGATTCATACAGCGCCGGACGCGGATTGTCCGTCATACCGCCGTCAACGGCAACATATTTGCGCACACCCGGAATTTCTTTGCTTGTTCCTACGGTGTACAAGGTCGTACCGGCATCGCCTACGATACTGCGGCCCGGCTCAACCCAGATCTGCGGCAGCCCCTCGCCGATACCGGCAAAATGCGTCTTCACCGCATCCGTAATGGCCGCAACATATTCCGAAACCTGCAGCGGAGTATCACCATCCACATAACGGATGCCGAAGCCGCCGCCAAGATTGACGACCGGGAAGCCGATGGCAAGCTCTTCTTTCACTTTGCGGGTGAATTCGGCAATCCGTTCAACCGCCAGCTGGAAGCCTTCTGTCTCAAAAATCTGCGAACCGATATGGGAGTGAACCCCAAGCAGCTTCAGATTAGCTTTGCTGTCTGCCTGCTTAACCGCTTCCTGCGCCGAACCGTTGCCGATATCGAAACCGAATTTGGAGTCCGTCTGTCCGGTGGATGCGTAAGCATGGTGGGCATGCGCCTCAACGCCCGGTGTGACACGCAGCAGAATGTTAACCGTTACTTCCTTACGGCCAGCAATCGCCTGCAGCAGGCTGAGTTCAACCAGGTTATCGACTACAAAGCAGCCGATGCCTGCATCAATCGCCATTTCAATCTCATCCGGAGTCTTGTTATTGCCGTGGAAATGAATTCGTTCAGCCGGAAAACCCGCTTGCAGCGCGGTATACAGCTCTCCGTCGGAAACGACGTCCAGCGACAGTCCTTCCTCATCCGCCAATCGGCACATGGCCATCGTTGAGAAAGCCTTACTGGCGTAGGCAACCTGGAAACCGAGTCCTGAAGCTGTAAAAGCGTCCATGTACTCGCGGCAGCGGCGCCGGACCAATTGCTCGTCCACTATATATAGCGGGGTACCATACTCCGCTTTCAATTCTGTCACATCACATCCGCCGATTTCCAAATGCCCTGCATCGTTAATTCGGCTCGTCCCGTGTAAAAACATTGCGCAGTCCTCCAATTTCTGTGGAATATCTGTTCCACCCTGTCTAGTATATGTTACAGAACCCCGCAGCGTTCCTTAAAGTGTGGCCTCAGGAGAGGAATTTCACTTTATTGCGTGGCTGTTTAGTGTATTCAGTATAGCAGACAGAGGGAACTCCATAGAATGGACTAATTTGCAGTTGATTTGTATTTTCCTACGACTTGTGTTCCTTCTCCTGCTTAGGCGGCATCCGGGTATTATCCCGTGTTTTGTTGAAGGAAGGCCTTGTTTTGGAGCTGAGCACCGGCTGGCGCAGGAGGATTTCACCCATCGCTTTTGCATTAAACGGTATAAACGGCCACAAATACGAAGAATTGTAGGACCGGTGTGTAGTCAAGAGCACCACCAGCAGCGTTGTCCCGATCATGAAGCCTGGAATCTGGAACGCGGCCACCGCCAGCAGAAGTGCAAGCCTGACAATCCGGTTGGCCAGCCCCAGCTCATAGCTTGGCGTTGCAAACATTCCGATGGAGGCCACTGCCATGTAGAGCACCACCTCGTTGACAAAAAGACCGGTCTGCACGGCGATGTCACCTACCAGTATCGCAGCAATCAGCCCCATCGCCGAGCCGAGCGGTGTAGGTGTATGGACAGCGGCCATCCGCAGAAGATCCACCCCTAATTCAACGATTAAGAATTGGGCGATAAGCGGGATTTTCGCCGTCTTTTGCGGACCGATAAATTCCAGCATGGCCGGCTTCAGCTCCGGATGAATAACCAGCAGCATCCACAGCGGCAGCAGGAACATCGAGGCAAAGATACCGATGAAGCGGACCCATCGCAGATAGCTTCCCATAAAAGGCGTCTGGCGGTTCTCTTCCGCATGCTGGCAGAGATCAAAGAACGTCGTCGGCAGAACCATGACACTCGGCGAGGTATCCACGAAGACTACCACTCTGCCCTCCAGCAGATGGGAAGCCACAATATCCGGCCGCTCCGAGTACCGCACCAGCGGATACGGATTCCATCCGCCGCCGACAATCGCCTCCTCGAGCTGTTTGTCAGCAAGGGGAATTCCGTCGATATCGACGCTTTTCAGCTTATCGGTAACGGCCTGCACCTGAGTCTTGTCGACGATATCGTCAATATAGGCTACGCAGACATCGGTCCGGGTCCGGCGTCCGATCTGATGCATCTCGTATTTCAGCCCCGGGTCGCGTATCCGTCTTCTGACCAGAGCCACGTTGCTCAGGAGCGTCTCTGTGAAGCCGTCGCGCGCTCCGCGGACCACCCGTTCAATTGAAGGCTCGTCCGGACTGCGCGAAGGATACGAACGGGTATCCATGATAATAACCTGGCTTTCGCCCTCGATGAAGAACACGCTCATGCCTGATAAGACTTTATTGATGCTCTCGCTGAGCAGCTCACCCTTCTCTACCTGGACATGGGGAATATACTCGCTCATGAAGCTGGCGAACACATCGGTAGATATATTATCCGGGGTCAGATAGGTCAGACGCTTCAGAATCTCGTCAATAATGGTATCCTTGGCGAACCCGCTGATGCAGAGCAACGCAACGCGCCGCCCCCCAAAGGACATTTCCCTGAAGACGATATCAAAAGATGAACCCAAACCCATGACTTCAGTCAGGGTTTTTTTGGTATCCTCCAGGTTACTCGATACCTTATCATTGCCCTGCCAGTACTTAATAGACTCCTCCAGAGAGTCGGAACGTTCATTGTCGCGTTTCTGCTGCCGCAGATCTTTGGGCTTACCGGCGGAGTCTACCTTTTGACTGGCCTTGGCTTTCTTAGTCTTGGTGCCGGACTGATCCCCGGCCTTCTGCGGAGCTCCAGATTTATCTGGATCATTACTTGCGGAACCCACTCTCTGTGCCTGCCTGGACGATCCCTCTTCACCTTCATCTTCACCAGAAGCGTCCCGATCTTCTTCCTCAGGCTCTTCATCATCTCCGAACAATCTGGCAAAAAATCCTTTATGGCTCTTCTCCGTTGTCTCGGAACCCAGTTCGTCTGATGTCTCCGTATCCTGTGATTGGATGCCGGAGGCTGGAGCTGGCGGGTTGTCTTCGCCGGATGCTGAAGCTGTGCCAGCATCATCGTCAGCAGCGGATACCTCGGCTTCCTGCTTGTCCTCATCTTCCCCACTTGTACCCTGGGCGGTAGTCTTCTCTGTAGCCGGACGGCCTTGATCAGGTTTGTCCGGGCCCTCCTGATCCGGTGTACCCGCCCCATCGGAAACCTGCAAGTCGTGGTCCCCGTAACCGGTTGCTCCGGAATCCACTCCGATATCCGCACCGGACTCCGCTCCGCGATCTCCACCAGATTCCTCTTCACTTGCAGCTTTATCTACTTGTTCAACTGAGGCGGAACCTCCCTGCGGCCGGCCGGGCTGGCCAAGCTCGTCCGCAGCCTCAGTATCCTGATTCTGTGCGTCACCGGAGTTCGCCCCGTCTCCCTGTCCCGGTCCGGCATCATCTCCAAACAAGCTGCTCAAAAATCCTTTGACGCCACCACCGGACTCCTGGCTATCCGAATCGTCTCCGGCTGCGTTGCCGTCCTTCGGTGTGCTGCCGGAAGCCCCGTTATCCGCTGCGTCTCCTGTTTCATGGCTGTCCTCCGCTGTGCTGCCTGCAGCCGCGTTATCTGCTGCGTCTCCAGCTTCACGGCCTTCCGCTGCATTACTATCAGCAGGCTCTGCCTCAGAGGACCTGCCTTCTGCACGCGAACCGGCATCCATGCCAGAGCGGATTTCCGCACCGCCCTCTATCGGCCGGGTAACAGCTCCCAGCTCACCTGAAACCTCCGTCTCCTGCGGTTGTCGTCCGCCTACACCATCCTGATCTACAACTTGTCCTTCTTGCCACGTCTGAACTCTATCAGCACCATCCCGCTGTGCAGCCTTCGCTTCACCCTGCGGTTGGACTCCGTCTACCCCCTCCTGCTGCGCAGCTAAGCGTTCATCTTGCCATTGGCCCCCGTCTGCAACACTTTGCTGTGCAGCCTGCGCTTCATGCTGCGGCGGCTTTTGCTGTTCCGGCTTGCCATGCTTTTTATCCGCTTCCACCTGATCACCGCTGTGAATATACCTAACCACCCCGTAGCCTCCTTTTACTGTCGGTATACAAACCAGTCGAACAATGAACCTGCCACTTTGCCGCATACCATAGCCATCAGTAGTCCAAACAACATATGTGTCATATGCAGTCTTTTGGCCAGAATCGGCAGTACATTCAGTACCTCCGTCAATGCAGCGGCCAGCATACCGATGAATACTCCGTCAAACAGTCCAACCCCCAGCTCTATCAGCGGGCCTGCATTTATTTTCCAGTTCCAGAAATCACTCATCGTTCCCAGCAGTGAGCCCCCGACCATGGCCCCTTCATACCAGTGCACTTTATCGTAGGAGGAGGTCAGCTGCGCCAGCCGGGGCACCATATCAAGCACTATAAAAAGAGCGATTACCCCGCCGCCGACAGCGATTCCTCCGGCAATGCCGAGCAGCAGGTTAAGCCCGAGTGATACTTGTGCAGTCATGCTCACTCCCCCCTGCGCACCGATGCATCATCTCCGCGGCGTTTCATTTTGCTATATTCCTCGTTGACGACATAGTGGTCGATATTTTTCTGATACAGGAACATCTCCACTTCGAGCGGTGTCGGCTCCTCGTTCCATTTCTTTTTGAACAAATGGTTGAAAAAAATAACCATCCCCAGTCCAATGCCCAGCGAATAGGCGATCTGAAATACGTATGGATGCTCATCCCTGCGGCCGGTCAGCATCTCCACAATCCGGATCTGCACCTCCTGCATGCTGACATCAGCATGGAAATTCATGATCGTCAGCGCCGAGCCGAAGAACAGCAGCAGCCATACCAGTACAAACAAAGCTATGGAAGGTTTGTTTGCCGTTGCCGGACCTTCAATCTGCACAATCGTCCGCCCTTCGCCAATCGGCTGGATTTCCGCATGCGGAAGCAGCTCATGGATCCGGGGAATCACCGTCAGCAGATCAATCAGAATCAGATTGCCGTCACTTTGCTCCGGCTGCAGCAGCAGCAGTGAATACAGCGGCTCCCGCCACTCCGGCTCGGTAATCAGAAAGGCTACATCGCGCAGCATCACATCCTTGCCTTTGGGCACGGTTACCCGGTTTTTGAGCTGTATATAAATGGCGGGAGCCGGGTGAGGATTGTCCATTGGCGGTGCCTCCTAAGGTTTGTAGTGTGAAGCAGCTGAAGATGCAAGAATAACGGTAGTATGGGAGAAAAGGTTTATTTTTACTCTTTAACCCTGTAATTCATATTTATTGTTATTTACATAGAGGGATGGAAGGTTATGAAAAGAGGAAACAGGCTGTACATCTCGCAGACACAGCTGAAGCAGTTGGGATATAACAAACTCCATACCTGCAGCAGTAATAACAGCAGCAGGACGAGAACACAAACCGGATGTCTGGCAGACTGAGCCGGCCGGTTATTCATTCTCATAACTGGAGCTTGGCCTGCTCTTCATGACCCCACCGCTAGCCAGGGAGGACTGAAAATCCTCTATTCGGGCAGATCCGTCGGATTCGCCGGCCAAACGGACTCAGAATCACTAGCAGATTCGGGTCATCATACCTATAAAAAAACAAGAGGATGTCCCGGGCCATTGCGGCTCGCGGGAACATCCTCTTTTGGTGATACCGTAACCCTGGGGTCGTCCCCTCAGGCTGCGGCTATCCGTTGTTAATTCTGTTTGATAACCTCAGCCTGATGTCCCTGACGGCTCTGCTGGCTCGAAATAAAGAACAGCGCCGTCCAGATCAGCGCAAAGCCAATAATTTGCGGCAGAGTCACAAGCTGGTGATATACAATCCAGTTAATCAGAATCCCCGTCATCGGGAAGCTGAGTTCAGCCAGAGTGGCTACAGAAGCCTTGGTTGTGTTCAGGCCTTTGTAATAAAGCAGCATGCTGAGCAATCCGGGCAGCAGAGCCTGCAGCAGGAGATTAATGGCAACAGCGGCCGAACCGCTGATTCCGCCGGTAATCTGCCACGGAGCTCCCTCCATGCTGGTAATCACGAATAAAAGCGGCAACGCCAGAATAAAGCGAAGGGAAGTTACAGTTTCATATTTCATGGAACCCAGCAGATAGCGGCCCATGACAGTCGACCCGCCCCATAATGCGGCGGCGCCCAGCGCCATAAGACTGCCTACACCCATGAAGCTGTTCACATGGCCGAACGGAATCGTCCAGCCAAAGGTAAGCAGGTAAGTGCCTAATAGTGCAACAATGATAAGCGGTGCGAAATTCTTAGGTAAGCGTTCTTTAAGGATAACAGCGGCCAGACCAATGGCGAAGAGCGGCTGCAGCTTTTGCAGCAGCAGTACAGCATTGAAATCTCCGCTGGATAATGCTTTGGTGAACAGAATCGTTGCTACAGCTGAACCGCCCCACGATACAACCAGCAATGCACCGGCCTGGCGAAGGCGAATCCCCTTCAGTTCGGCGCGCTGGCGCCACATTACAGGTGCAGCAACCAGGAAGAGCACTACATGCTCCAGCAGGACGATCTGTGAAGAGGTCAGGGATTTCAGCAGGATAATACGGAACAGCGGGTCAACACCCCATAGGGCTGCCCCCAGAACTACCAGCCAGAATCCGCTGCGCAGCGGTGCGGTACGGACGCCTTGAGATGAAGCAGATACATTACTCATCATTCATTCTCCTTGTCGATACAAACCCTCGATAAGAGACCAAAAGCCCCCGAGTCACCTGTAAACAGGGCAAACAACGGGGGCCATTATCAATAAAGACATCAGGGAATACACCCGCTGCCTTTACCTTATGATCCTCTCCCATCCGGACTTTACCGTCGGCTCTGGATTGTCACCAGATCAGTCGCTTTCTCTTGTAAAAGAGTAACGAGTCGCGGGCTTAGTTCACTTGGAACATCACCGCCGGTCAGGAATTTCACCTTACCCCGAGAATCTTGTATTCTGTTATTTTTTTCACAATCTCAGGATAACTCCGTTTCATGAATTCGTCTAGCCTTTTTATGAAAATATCCGCATTTTTTTCATCGTACAATCATTTTTCTGAGAAAATGCTTCATTTCGCAATTACACGAACTGCATAGTTTGGCAGAAACGGAGCCTTGTTATAGAATAAGATACGAATAAACTATTTATCCATATTATAGTAACTATAACGGAGGGCGCTGTGAAAAGATCATTTGAAACCAAGCTGTTATTCTCCATCCTTGCCTTGGCCGTCATCACAATCATAGGCTTCATTGCTTATATCATGGCTACATTTACCGGAGGTATGCTGTTCTATGCACCGCTCGTCCTCGCCGCTTCGGGCGGGCTTGCAGTATTCGCTGTAATCTCTATCTTTGAACTCTTCAGCAAACGCTTCCGCCTGACCGCGCTCGCGGCTTTTGCCGGAATCTGCCTGCTGAGCGCAGCTGGTCATGAGATAAGGCAGGCTTATGTGAACAGTCTTGCCGAAGTAAGGGAACAGGAGGTCAATCTGCTCCAGTACGCACCTTTTGAAGTAAATACCAAAGCCGCCAGCCTGGATCATAAGGCTGCCTATCATATTCAGGAACAAATGCCACGGTTGGACGGTGCAACTGCACTCTATCCGCTATATTCAGCTTTTGTTCAAGCGGTGTATCCGCCCGATACTTATAACCATAGTATTTATGAGACCGGGAATGATCTTGCCGTATGCACCACCACTTCCGAAGCCTATAAGCGGCTGATCAAAGGGGATGCCGATATTATATTTGCCGCAGCGCCCTCACTCGCCCAGACCAAACAGGCGAAGCTGGCAGGCACTGAACTGAAGCTCACTCCGATCGGGCGCGAAGCTTTTGTCTTCTTTGTTAATAAGCGCAATCCGATCAGTAGCTTAACCACTGAACAAGTGAAGGATATCTACTCCGGCACAGTAACAAACTGGAAAGAGGTCGGTGGCAAGAAGGCGTCCATCCGGGCTTTTCAGCGGGACGAGAACAGCGGCAGCCAGACCATGCTTGAGAAAATCATGGAGGACCGGACGCTGATGAGCCCACCGAAGGAGAATGTTGCAGACGTCATGAGCGGGATTATTAGCCTGACCGCCAGCTACCGCAATTACAATAATGCGCTCGGCTTCAGCTTCCTGTTCTACGCCTCGGAGATGAACGTCAGCGATGAGATTAAGCTGCTGGAGATCGAGGGTGTGCCTCCCACCAAGGAGAGCATCCGCAGCGGGGCGTACCCCTTCGCAGCAGAATTCTACGCGGTAACTGCGGGAAGCACCAATCCCAATATTGAGCCATTTCTAGACTGGATTCTGTCCCCGGAAGGACAGGAGCTGGTCGGGAAGACGGGGTATACACCGGTGAAATAATGATTTCGGACCGCATGTTCCTGATTCGTGGCGTGCGCTGAGACTAACCTTAAAAAGCAGCAGTCCTCTGGCCGGGAAATTAGTCTCTCCGGTAAGGGCTGCTGCTTTTTTCAGCGCTTCTTGAAATCAAGAGCCGCTTTCACCCTGGGTAATGCTCAAAAATCCGTCTGCGCTTCTCTCCGTCCGGATCGTTCACTACACGCGAGACCTGATCGAACAGCAGCGTAGCACGCTGCTCCGCAGTGTACTGCGGCCATGCAAGTTCCGGTGCAGACGGATCACCGTAGCGGGCAAAGGCGGTCCAGGCTCTCTGCATCGCTTCGGCCACCGCTGCCATCTCAGGGGTTACCTTCAGGCCGTACTCCTTCAGCAGCGGCAGGTTGTTGAATACGTAAAGAATCTCCGCTCCGTGTATAGCCTTCTCCAGCAGCGGATGGCCGGTGACGGTCCAGTCGAACCGGTACATCCAGACCGGAGCGTGATCCAGCTGCTTCTCCGCGAACGAAATGGAGCTGGCCCAGAAGAAAAGGTCGGTCAGCACCTCGGCTTGCCCTTCCCAGGTTTTGCTGTAATCGGAGGTCAGCTCTGAGAGGTCTTCGATGCCCATCAGCAGCTCCAGCGACTTGAGTGAACGGTCGAAGCTTTCGCTTGCCTGCCCTTCACGGAAGAACAGATTGCCTTCGTGGAGATTCGTCCCGATCAGCAGCGGGATGCCGCTTGCCGCTCCTTCGCGTACCGCCTGCGCTGGTTCCACCGGCAAGGTCAACGGCTCAATAACCGGCTGGAAATACATACTCAGCGAATTCCCGGACAGCTTGTACGCCATCCTTCCGGCCGCTTCCATGATCTGCTGCGCAGGCAGTGTATGCAGCAGCTGCGTGTCACCGCCGGGCTGAAGACCGAGCTCTGCCAGGAAGGCTGCCGCAATCTGTTCCCCCTGCTGACCGCTCAGGCTCTGCCCCGCACCACTCTCCATAATCGCACGCGAGAACAGCCCCTTGGCCGCCGGCATCGCCAGCAGCGCAGCAATACTCATGCTGCCTGCTGATTCCCCAAACACTGTAACATTCCCGGGATCACCGCCAAATACGGCGATATTCTCCCGCACCCATTCCAGAGCGGCAATCTGGTCCAGCAGTCCAAGATTGGAGCCAAGTCCCGTACCCATCGGGGACAGATGCATGAATCCGAGCGGACCGAGCCGGTAATTCACCGTAACAAGTACAACCCGGCCGCTTGCCGCCATATGGGCACCGTCAAACATCGGTTGGCTGCCCGCACCGGTTACAAAGGTGCCCCCATGAATCCAGACCATGACCGGCAGGGCATCCTCCTGCGCTGCTGCCGGTGACCAGACATTCAGGTACAGGCAATCTTCAGAGTACACCGGATTGCTGCCGCCGAAGCGCGTACCGCTGGTACTTACCGGCTGAAGGCTGACCGGGCCGAATTCCTTCGCCTCCCTTACAGCATTCCAGGGCTCCGGCGGCTGCGGTGCACGAAAGCGCAGCTCTCCGACAGGAGGAACAGCAAACGGGATTCCGCGCCAGACATTCACTCCGCCGCTCTGTTCTCCCTGCAGCTGCCCATAGGCTGTTGTCACTAGTTGTCCTGTCATTACACTCATCCTTTTCGCTTTATTCCTCAGCTTTTTCTTCAATTACTTTATAGAGTCCTGAGCGGAAACGGAACCACTGAAAGATATGGGTAACCACTACTTTGAGTACGGCATAACCCGGTACCGCGAGAATGATGCCGAGTACCCCGAACATTTTGCCGGCAAAAATAATTACAAAAATAATCGTGATCGGATGAATCTTCAGCGATTTACCCATGATCTGCGGAGAGATAAACTTCCCTTCGATCAGCTGAACGGCAGTCCAGACAATCACCATCTTAAGCAGCATAAAAGGCGAGGTTACCATGGCTACCACCAGTGCTGGCGTAATCGCGATCGCCGGTCCCAGATAAGGGACTACCGCAGTACAAGCGGCAACGATAGCAAGTACCAGGGAATACTCCAGCCCGATGATCAGATAACCAATATAGAGCAATGCGCCGATACAGCAGCTGACAATAATCTGCCCGCGGATGTAGGATGCCACCTGGCTGTTCATTTCCTGCATGACCATCCGGGACTGCGGCTGCAGTGCAGTAGGAATGAACCGCATCAGGTAGTCGGGCAGTCTTTTGCCATCGCGCAGCAGATAGAACAGAATGAACGGCGTAGTCACCACTGCCAGGACAATCTCTGTCAAAGTGCCTACAAAGCTGCCTACGCCACTGGCGGCATTATTGATGAACGAGGTGCCCCAGGTAGTCACCTTGCCGGTGATATCACTGAGATCCGTACCCACACTTTCCTGAAGCTTTCCGAAAAACTCACTGCCTGTCAGATGTAGGAATTCCTCCTGAATCTGCGCGCTGTATATCGGGAAGTTGTCGATCAGCCCCATCAGCTGGGTACGGATAATCGGAATAACCATGAGCAGGATCAGTGTAATAATTCCGGCTATTACGAGGTACATCGTAACAATTCCGTAAGCGCGCTTCACCTTGCTTCTCCGCTCCAGGCGGTCAACCAGCGGATTCAGCAGGTAATAAGCAACTCCCGAGAGAAGCAGCGGCGCTGCCACTGTATGCAGAAGCACTGACAACGGTTTGAATATAAACGGAATCTTTGAGAATACGAGCACGGTAACACCAATCAGCAACGCAATTAATAGCCCCACCACAAACTTGTTATTCAGAAAAAACTTTTTGAATTTATCCGGCCAGACCTGACGTCTATCCATATACTGCCGCCCCTTTGCTACAACACTTACAATATAAGTGTGATTAATTGCACTTTGTATTAGCATAGTCAACACGGAGGCTGCAAGTCAAATTTTCTGCCCCCCCAAAAAAGCTCTAGTGCAGTGAAGACTGCAGGCCGTCCAGCAGACCTTCCACCAAAGCCAGGGAGTTCAGCCAAACCGCCTACTGAAACCGCAAATCCACAACACTGCCGGTCCGTTCAAAACCGATCGACTGATAGACCTTGTTGGAACGCGGCCCTTCAGCCGCTCCACAAGCTAGCGAACCATGGCTCTGCGCTGATCAGCGCCTACCTCGGGTGCAATCCATAACCAGGGGTTATGACCCTCCGTCTGCGCAAAGATCAGATGATCCTCGGCTGTCTTGATCCGGAGCGATTCCGGGTTTCCGGCGATAAGGTGAAGAAGATTATATTCCACCTCTTCCTGCAAGAACGCCTTACTGTGCAGCACACGGTCATCCGGCCCGAAATCCACAAACATCCCGCTTCCCCCTTACACTATCTTTTCTATCCATCATAATCCTCCATCTTACAAAAATAAACAATCCTCCACCGAATACTTTCCAGTGGAGGACTGCATTGTTCTTTGATGTTTTATTTCTTCTTTTTACCCTTTGCCCCTTTTTCAATTGCGGCTTTCAGGCCTTCATCATAAGTGTAGAGTACATTCTCTTCCAGCCGTTCACCCTTCAGTACCTTGCGTACCAGGCTTTTGGCTGATTTGGGGGTGATATCCCTGTACCATACGCCTTCCGGATAGGAGATGACTACACACGCATCCGAACATCTTCCGTTGCAGCGGGTTACGGTAGTATGAATCAGGCTGTCTGCCCCCTGCTTCCCGATTTCATCCTCTATCGCGTCAGCGACCTCTTCACCCTTATGCTTCTTGCAGTCGCTTCCGTTACAGATCAGCAGATGGCTGACCGTCCCTTGCAGATTCCAGGTCGTCATGGAATTCCCGCCCCCTCTAGTACAACAGTACCCTGTTTGTCTGTCTCCCTAAACTCTACTTACCATTCAGAGGATCGTCAATAGCTGACTTCGGGGCAGTCACAGAATGTTCATGAAGCTGTCTGGGCAACCTTAACCGGCTCCCGGCAGCTTTTTTTGCTGATTACTCCGTCCATAAATGGAGATAATATCTGTAGCCCGCCTGCCTGGAATAGGCAAATTACTTGCGGTGCATTAAGGAGCAATCCCCATGAAGATTCTCAGCATCTATTTCCTGTTTGCCGCCCTTACCCTGATTTTGATCACATTGGTTGATGTATTATCCGGAACCAGCGTGGCTGAGTCCGTTCATTCTCTTTCCGTAGTCTTTGCCACAACGACATTGTATGAAATGATATGCATACTGATCTTCCTGACACTCCCTTTGATTCAGGTTATCGCAAGCGCTGTTAAACGCAGCCGCACCCGCTGAAGACAGCCTCCTTAACGGTACAGGCCGAACCTGCGCCGGATCCGGTGAATGACAAGCAGCAGAATAGGTATAACCGCACAGAAAATTGGCAGAATATTCTCCAGAAAAGCCTTCCCGTCATTCATATGCACCGGATAATTCTCCGCACTGACGAAAGAGCTGAACAGCATTACCACTCCTGCCGGGATCACCAGCTTGTGTGAATTACGGACCTTGAAAAGATCCGCAGCAATGGCCACAGCGGCATAGCAATAGACAGTCATCTTGAAGAACACCCCAATGATCAATGTAAGCATGACAAATGCATCCAGACGCTGGATGAAATTAGCCACATTTACAAGTGTAATGGTTGTAAACATCGGAAAGGTTATCCTGCTGTAGAGGTTCTCTCCAAGTACTGCCATCTCAACAGCATGCGTGAAGCTGAGCAGACAGGCGCTTACAGTGATGGCTATCATTCCGGTTTTTTTTATTTTCCATGATTTGTTAAAGTGCGGCAGAATGGTCGTGAAACAAACCAGTTCTCCAAAGGGGAAAATCCAAATATTCGGATAGGCTGAACCCAGAGCTTCCCAGAGGTCTTTGGCATGAAGCGGAAACAGATTCTTAAGCTCCACCAGTCCGGAAACGATCACAATAAAATTACAGATTAACCCCATAATGACAATGATCCAGAAGAAAATCTCCGCTGTTCTGGAGAATACCTCAATCCCCTTAATCAGGATGTACATCACCGCAATAATCATTATGGAATTAATAATTAGTATCGGAGTTTTGTCGTAGGAGGCTGAAATTAGCAAATCACCTGCTTCACGCAGATTTCTGGAGCCGTTATACAGCATTACCGGGATAAACAGCAGACTCACCGGCCAGCCTATCCAAGGTCCAAGGATTATACGTGCATAACCGCTGATGATCTGGTCCGGGAACTGCAGGTACAGATGTGCAAACACCCAATAGAGCAGAATACCTCCGGGAAGTGCCATCAGGATAGAGAGCCAGACAGCATGTCCGCTCTCAAGCCCCACGGGTACAACCAGCGCCGTTCCAAGCTCAAACAAAACTATCATCGCAAAAAGCTGACTCGGACCAATAACTTCTTTTCTCATATACCATTCACCTTATTTCTGCATTAAAAGCCGGATTATTCAGGTGCGGGGTGATAGGGCTTCAGGCTCATTCCTGTACTGCGGATGTATGCTTCCACATGCAGATCCAGCTTCCCTTGGGCGAACAAACGGCCCCAATGCTTATCCAGTGCAGCCCATCCCTGCGGATCACTGCGCTTCAGTTCATTACCAAAATTAAAAATATCACTTTCCGTTTGCTGTGCTATCTGCAAAGCCTGCCTCACTTCATTTCCGGTCTGCTCCTGCAGCTGCTTTTCAAGCTTCATAATGTCTTCCCGCTTGCTCAGATCGACGAAACCGTCCGCTTCATTCACAATCCCTTCTTCATGGATATTGACATGAAACACCGGCAGTCCGTCCTGGATATCGACCTTCACCTTCGTTCTTGAATAATTGATATTGACTGCAACAGATTCTTTCTTATATACAGAATCGATATTGAGAATGGTTTCTTCTATCCGGTTAAGCAGCCACTGTGTACCTCTTGCTTCAGGCCCCTTCATCCAGCTGACCAGCTTGCCCTCCCTGAATACACCAAGTCCGTTCATTACGGTCCCCGCCTGTGTGACGGTTTGCTCCAGACTGGATTTCTTCATGCCTTCAGAAGTGTCTCCTTGGACGGATATTCCATTTATTGTCAAATCTCCTTCGCCCGTAATACCGTTAATGATATCAAACACCCTGATCACCCGGTTTTCTCCCCACACGCTGGAGGTATTCTGAGTCTTCTTGACCATTCCCATGGAGGGCAGGCTTTCTATAGGTGTCAGTATCTTCAAGACTGATGCAGCATCACTGTTATATGCGACAAGCACTGCTGAATTCAGCCTCAACTCATGCGATCGTTCAAAGATGTCAAACACATCGTTAATTCCGCTGCGCGCCAAGGACTCTCCCAGAACAACGAGCTGAGTATGGGCAAAAAAGAGCTGCCGCGTTACCCGCTTGGACGCCCGGCGCAAAGCCGCGAACAAGGTCTTATCCGTGGTGGAAACCACCATAACTGAGGGCTGTCCGGTGCTGGCGCTAAAGCTCGAAGCCGTTGAGGATGGATTGACCAGCTGAAACGTAACGCGAAAATCACCGGTTTCCGGAACCAGATCAACCCCGATACCACTCACAATAGCAAGTTCATTCAATTCCCTGCTATTCCAGCAGCCGCTAAGCATCAGTGTAATTAATGCAATAGCCGTAAAGCGGAAAATGCCCTTAATGTTCATAGGATTTCCTCTTTGATGCCTGCTTTCCGGAGCCCCTGGGATCTTCAGCGTTATTCAACAGACGTTTCCGTATCTTCATGAAGGTTCCGGGAGAACGGATGATAGTGTCCTTCTGGTTCTCCGGCACAAACGGCCCCATAGGTGACATATACGGCACTCCGAGTGAACGCAGGCTGCACATATGGGCAATAAGCATAATTGTAAAAATCGCGATGCCATACAGCCCAATAAACGCAGCAACGACCATAATTATAAACCGCAGCATCCGGATCGAGAGTGCCATATTAAATGCCGGAGTAGCGAAGCTGGAAATCCCTGTAAGAGATACGACAATAACCATGGCCGGAGAGACAATTCCCGCCTGAACCGCCGCTGTTCCGAGCACCAGACCGCCGATAATCGAGACTGTCTGGCCGATAGGCGAAGGCATGCGGACTCCTGCTTCACGGATAATCTCGAATGTGATCTCCATCATCATCGCTTCGACAAAGGCGGGAAATGGCACACCTTCCCGCTGTGACGCCAAATTGATCAGCAGCGGTGTCGGGATCATCTCCTGATGGAAGTTGAGCGCCGCCACGAACAATGCAGGTCCATACAATGAGATAAGCAGGCACAGGAACCTCAGCAGTCTAATCAGTGTTGAGATATCATAACGCTGATAGTAATCCTCTACCGTATGGAAGAACATAAAGAAGGTTGTCGGGGCAATCAGCACAAACGGAGTGCCGTCCACAAAGATGGCAATACGCCCGTCGAGCAGATTTCCCGCCACATTGTCCGGCCGTTCCGTGTTGTAGAGTGTCGGAAATGGAGAATACTTGTTATCTTCAATAATCTGCTCTATATATCCCGATTCCAGAATGGAATCTACCCTTATCTCCTTAAGTTTTTTTTTGAACACTTGAATCGTTTCCGGGTCGGCAATACCATTGATATACATAATCGTGATATCCGTATGAGTGACATCCCCAAGCTTCATCGTTTCGGTCCAGAGATCGGGATTCTTGATGATTTTGCGGACCAGGGCGATATTGGTGCTGATGGTCTCCGTAAAGCTTTCCTTCGAGCCACGGATCGCCACCTGGGTCGAAGCTTCACTTACCGCTCTAACCTCGCCGCCGCAGGTACTTCCGCTGACCGCTTCAGTGAGTCCGTTGACCAGAATAACCGTATCCCCGGACAGAAGTGCTTCAAGAAGTCCATTGATATCTTTAACGAGCTTCTCCTTCCCGATACTAAGAGCATTGTCTTTGATATAGGAATATACCTCGTCTGCGGTCGCTGCAAGCTGCATATCATCGTTCAGAGATTCGAACGACATCACATGTGAAATGAAATGGTCAACCATCACTCTGTCCGTAATGCCAATCATGTATACCGCAGCTACCTGAGCCGTTCTATTGATCAAGTCATAGGTCCGTATAATAAGATCCGGGCTGTTCCCCAGCCTGGCCTTGATTTGAGTAATATTCTCATCCAGATTAGTGGAGATAGGCGGATTGTGGGGCTGTCCGCCGGCGCTGTTCACCGCCTGTACGGCTCTGCCGGGTTCTTTGGTTGTCTTATCCATGATCAGCACCTCCTTACCGTTACTATTCGCCCGCTATCCTCTTTTTATGCAGCTTATGGAATGTTTGAGGAACGCGGGACTGAGCAAAGCTTACGCCAAAAAAGGCCGCTCCCCGCACGGAATCTCCCGTGTAAGGAACAGCCTTTATGTGTTAAAACTAGTGATCATCAACTACGCCAAGCGCCTTGTTCTTCTCCTTAAACCGGTCGTTATGCGATGAGACATAGGCCACCTTATCCGCTTCAGGGTCCATGTACAGCTTCGCGCTGTTGAGGGCAAGCACCGCATCCGTGAATGTTCCGGCGATCAGTCTTACCTTGCTGTCATAATCCACAAAATCTCCTGCAGCAAAGATACCGGGCAGATTCGTTTCGAGCTTGCCGCTGACCTTGGCCCACCATTCCCCCATGTCCAGCCCCCAGTCCTTCAACGGACCGTAATCGCTCTTGAGCCCGTGGTTGACAATAACGGCATCCACCTCAAGCTGCTCACTCTCGCCGGATTCGATATGGCTGATCGTAACCTGGTCAATCTGCTCGCCATTGCTGCTGTGCAGCTGGTTTACTGCATAGGGTACACGTACATTCACAGAGGATTCCTTCATGCGGACAATATTCTTCTCATGGCCGCCGAACTGTTCCCGGCGGTGCACAATTGTCACGCTGGAGGCAATTCCCTCCAGTTCATTCGCCCAGTCCACCGCTGAATTGCCGCCGCCCGAGATCAATACCCGTTTGCCGCGGAACGGTTCGAGCTCCTGCACCGTATAATGCAGGTTCGTCACTTCATAGCGGTCAGCACCTTCAATCTCCAGCTTCGCCATCTGCAGAATGCCGTACCCGATGGTGAGGATAACGGTCCGGGTCCAATGCTGCTCACCAGTCGCCGAGGTCAGAATATAAGTCCCGTCCTCCTGGCGCGCCTGATGCACAATCTGCTGCCCGAACACAATGGTCGGATCGAAGGTCCGCGCCTGCTCTGCCAGCTGGTCAATCAGCTTACGGCAGAGCGTCGGTGTAACACCTCCGACATCCCAGATCATTTTCTCGGGATAGATCAGCATCCGTCCGCCCAGCTCTTCCTTCGCTTCAATCAGCTTCGTCTTCAAATCTCTCATTCCGCTGTAAAAAGCCGTATACATCCCTGCGGGGCCGCCGCCAATAATCGTTACATCATATAATTCCATGGATTCGTTCATCTGTTTCCCTCCAGCTTCTAGGTGTATTTAAGATTTGGTCCGGGCCAGCAAATACAGAAAGTAAGGAGCGCCTATAACGGCAACAACAATGCCGGTGGGGATCTCTGACGGCTGCAGAATCCGGCGGCCGATCGTATCTGCAGTGATGACGAGCAGTGCGCCTAGCAGTGCGGAGGCTGGAAGCATCAGCTGATGCTTCGGTCCCACCAACCGTCTGGCCAAATGCGGGCCGACCAGTCCGACGAAGCCAATCCCGCCGCTTACGGCTACACTTGAAGCCGCAAGTCCGACTGCCGCTGCTAGGAGCCGGAACTGCTCTCTGGTGACATGAGCACCAAGACCGGTAGCCGTCTGCTCGCCCAGATTCAGCACATTCATAACCCTTGCCTTATAGATGACGTAGGGCAGGAGAATCACAATCCAGGGAAGCAGGGACAATACAAATTTCCAGCTGGTGCCCCAGATGCTGCCCGCAAGCCACGTGGCGACGAATTGATATTTGTCCGGATCTAAGCGAAGCGTCAGCACAATCATCGCTGCACTCATCCCTGCCGCAACTGCGACACCGGTGAGCAGCAGACGGATCGGCGCAATTCCCTGATGCCGCTTATAGGCCAGGCTGTAGATCAATGCGGCAGTAAATGCCGCCCCGACAAATGCAACTACCGGCAGCAGATAGACAGGTGCCGCAGAGGTCGTTGGATAGAAGGATACCATCAGCATAACCATCAATCCGGCTCCGGCATTAATGCCCAGGATCCCCGGATCGGCCAGATCATTGCGGAAAACCCCCTGCATCACCGCTCCGGAAACTGCCAATGCAGCTCCAATCAGGATGGAAATTACAATACGCGGCAAGCGGAATTGAAACAGAATTAATTCCTGCTTATCCGTCCCCTTGCCGAACAGCGTATTCAACAGCTCAAGCGGAGTTAAACGTATGTATCCTGTATTCATACTTATAATGAACATGATAATAATCAGTACGGCCAGCACACTAAGTACAGTCAGACCATGCTTAAGCCTTGCTTCTTCGAAGGAAACTACCCTGGTTCTCAGCATCTTTACAGCTCCCTTCTTTCTTTGCGGGCCAGATACAGGAAGAATGGCACCCCGATCAGCGCTATAATTGCTCCTACTGGCGTTTCATGCGGCGGGTTGATCATCCGCGCGGTCAGATCCGCCCCTACCACAAGCAATGCACCCAGCACGGCGGAGCAGGGAATAATCCATCTGTAATCCACACCTACAAGATAACGTGTCAGATGTGGAATAATCAGCCCGACAAACCCTACCGCTCCTACTATAGCTACGGAAGCGCCAGCCAGAATCAGGACGACTAAGGCCCCGGCCAATTTGACCAGACCGGTACGCTGTCCCAGTCCTCTGGCGATATCTTCCCCCAGACTGAGCATCGTAATGGAACGGGACAGAATAATCGCCCCGATGATTGCCGCAATCACCCAGGGAGACATGACCTGAAGCTGGAACCATTTCGTTCCGGCCAAGCCGCCTGCATACCAGAAGGCGAGGTCCTGTCCGATTTTGAAGTACAGCGCCACGCCCTCACTGAGCGCCGAGAGCAGCGCACTGAAGGCGGCTCCGGCCAGTACCAGCCGGGCCGGGGTAAGTCCTCCTTTGGCCAGTGAACCTATGCCATAGACGATACCGGCTCCGGCTCCGGCCCCGATGAAGGAATATAGAATAAGATACATAAACGACAAATTCGGAAAAAAAGCAAAGCAGACGGCCAGCGCAAAACCCGCCCCCGAGTTAATGCCCATCAGTCCCGAATCCGCTAGCGGATTGCGGGTCATCCCCTGCATGATGGCTCCCGCCACTGCGAAGCTGGCTCCGACCATCACTCCGCCGAGAACCCGCGGCAGCCTCAGCTCCCGGATAATCTGATGCTCTGTAAGTTCCGGATTGAAGTGGAACACTGCTGTCCAAACGACAGAAAGCTTAATATCTGCTGCCCCAAACGATACTGAAACAGCGATGCCCAGCGCCAGCGCAATCAAACCGCCAATTAGGATCAGCGTTGCCGCCCAAGGGCGCGAACGTAGTTTGAGCGGTTCTGCTCTCTGATCAAGCCCATTCCTGGACACTGCCTGTTGATTCATGAATGTCACCCGTTTTCTGTGAAATTGATTCTCATTATCATTGTAATATTGTAATTGAATTTGTCACTGTTTGGCAATGGACAAATCTAACCCTTGTACATAGAAAGTCTCTAATCATCCATTTCGCGCAGGATATCCGCATGAAAAAAGACAACCTGTATCCCGATTACATCCTCAGGGGATGTATCTGGGAGTCAGGTTGCCTTGTTCAATAGCTGCTGAATAGACAGGAATGTCCGGGGGTTTCGTACTATACATTCTGAAGCGTACCGCCGAATAGTCTGCGGATATATCCCTCCAGCTTGCCGATATGCGGAACGAAGGTGCTTTTGTCATACACATAATTAGACTGGCTGACCAGCTGTGAATAGATCAGAAACAGAATAGCTGCGAGCTCCCGGTCAATCTGCTTCTCATGCTCGATCAGCAGATACGTTTCATCCAGCGCCTCATATAACTGAAGCAGGGCGGCTTCATTAATGATTTTGCGGCGCAGCGGTACAATGATATCCGTGGCAATAACGTCAATCCGCAGAATTAAAGCTGCCAGTCTCTCGTTCACGCGGTCTCCCTCCTGCTGTGACTGAATGGTTAAAGCGCTTGCTTAATACCATCCTATGTTAGCCGGACCTTGAGCATGCCTTGAGCGGCCGGAACACATTCTGCTTATCTATGTAATTCTGCTTATCTATGTAATTCTTCTTACCTTGTGTATTCCTCATACTCATCTTTCTGGTTATGCCTCGAATACATGTACTCATCATTCTTCAGCTTATACATCTGCCCCATCCCGCCAAATATGAACAGCAGCACTACAAGCAGTGTGTAGGCATAAGTGAATTGATTGAAATAGAAGCACAGCACAACTGCCACTATAATCAGCAGCAGCAGTCCAAGACCTATACGGCTTAAGATTTTTCTCATCAGGGGTTCCTCCGCAGAAATTTTAGTCTTACTGTACCATGTTCTGCGGGAGAAATATGTCGAAACAGGAGATATCCCTGGCAGCCGCTTCCTGGATCCGGGACATCCCCTGCTATATGTTATGCTTCTTCACCTTTTATATTAATTTGGAGATCACCGTTCCGGCCAGCAGCTGGCCGAGCGTCATATCCAGCGGCAGCGGCTTGTTGCCAAGGCAGGTTCTGAGCGCTGTCAGCAGCACCCGAACATCATATTTACTCGGATGGACAGGAATCACTTCTTTTTCGAGCGCCAAAAGATTGTACACTGCCATCATCGCGGAGCGGACCGAATATTCTACGGTAAAGACGCAGTCGTCCGGAACTTCGGCAAACTGGCCGAGGAAGGCCAGATTGGTGCTGCCCTGCGGAATCACCTGCGGGCGGTCTCCTGCGACACGCGGCATGAACTGTGAAGTGATATAAGGCATCATACAAGGAATAACATTGGTCGTATGCTCCAGAATCTCCGGAATGCGGTTCTTCAGACCGATATGGTACATCAGCTCCTCCAGAAGCTCGCGTCCACTGCAGTCACTCATTTTCTTCTTGATATAATCGCCTTCGGCATCCGGGAATAATCCATAGGCCCAGAGCACCTTCACATTCTCCGGCTGGTTAATGAAATGCGGCTGCTTCGGTGCGGTCCAGGACATCATCCAGCTGGAGTCTTTGATGGTCACAACGCCGCCCATACCGGGAGCATCCCCGGTCAGCTCAAGCAGATACGGGAATACAATATCGTCGTCGGTAAAGGTCATCGTAAACGACAGCCACTTGGACTTGTCGATATCCCCGCAGAACACTTCCGGGTGGCCGAAATCCGGAGATTTCGCGGCAAGCTTCTCCCATAGGCTCCAGCAGCCGCGTTCCGTAACAGAGCGGTTCAAGATCGCCGGATGGTCCAGATCACCCAGGGTAGAATTCTCTGTCATCGAGCCATTGGTGACCATGACCAGATCTCCGCGTGCTGTTGAGAGGGTCTTCGGTGTTCCGTTTACGAGCAGCTGAATAGCGGTTACGGTCTTCTCCCCGCCGGTGAAATCAAGCTCCAGATCTGTTACCTGATGTCCTTTGTCAAAATGGACCCCCTGGCTTTCCAGCCATTTCATCAAGGGAAGAATCAGTGAATCGAACTGGTTGTATTCGGTATGCAGGATTCCCTTCAGCTGGTTCATCCCGGAGATCAGGTGCATGAAACGTTCCATGTAACGCTTCACCTCAACTACGCTATGCCAATTCTCGAAGGCGAACATTGAGCGCCAGAAATACCAGAAATTCGTCTCCAGGAAGGTCGGGTCAAAAAACTGCTCGATCGTCACCGCTCCGAGTCTTTCTTCCGTCGCCAGAGTGAGCTTGCCCAATTGCAGCGCATGTGCAGTGGAGAGCCCCAGCGTTGAGAAATCGGCGGGCTGCCCTTCCTTTTCTACCAGACGGCAGTGGGATTCGATCGGTTCTGCCAGATTCAGCTCACGGAATTCATCCAGCACCGTCCGGTCCGGATTCGTTAATGAGGGAATGAAGCCGAACAGCTCCATGAAGCATTCAAAATGCTCTTCGATCTCGCGTCCGCCGCGGGCGCTGTAGCCGTCCTTCGCATTCCCTGCCCCGTCCATCGAGCCGCCATAGACCGCTGATTGCTCAAGGATATGAATATTGCGCCCCGGCATATGGCCGTCACGGATCAGGAAAGCGGCTGCCGACAACGAGCCGATCCCCCCTCCTACGAGATATGCCTTACGTGAAGCGATGCCTTCCTGTACCAGCGGATGAATTCTTTGATAGGTACCCATATGTCCTCTTCCTTCCATGATCTGGGGATAAGTGCCTGCTAACTGCCTTCACTATACCCACCGTGAACAATGAATTCTATGGACAGCTTGGCGTGACTGTACAGGGATTACACATCTGCCGTAGATTGTGTCATTTCACTGGGCCGGGTGGGCGGCGGCAGCCTGGTAGTGTTCCAGGCCCCGGGCGATGCTTCCTTCCATAATCCGCGCTACCTTCTCCACCATTTCGGCCGGGTCGGTATTTGCCCCTGCTTTGAGCCAGTGGATCACCTGTTCAAGGATAGCCAGTGTGTAGAAATCGGCAATGTCCTGTCTGGCCTGGCTTCTCCCCTGTTCCGGTATCTGTTTTTGTCCTTCACGATCCTGCTCCTGCCCGTCCAGTTCTTCCACTACCCTGATCATGACACCATAAATAACTCCGTACAGAAACTGTTCCAAATGCTCGCGTCCAAGCGAATGAAAGGTGTTCAGACAGATGGTTTTGTTACTCACGATGTACCGCAGGACGCTTAAAAATCCCTGCTTCCAGCCGGCGCAGCAGCGGTAGGGTTCCAGCCCTTCAATTACCTCTGACCTGTAGACCCAGCCGAGCAGCTCGTAGATATCCTGAAAATGATTATAAAACGTATGCCGGGTCACGCCGCAATCCGCTGTAAGCTGCTGGATCGTAATTTTGTTCAGGGGCTTTGCGAGCATGAGTTTTTTGAGTGACCGGGCTAAAGCGTTCTTGGTTAACAGTGAATTGGACATTTCTTCCCCCTTACTGCAGTAGAACTTAACCAGACTTCTGCATTTACTGCATTGCTTATTAGGCTTCAAGGTTCTACAATACGGTATAGATGTTCCAATTATAACCAATTAAGAGCAGGTTTTCATAATAACCTTACGGGAGTGGATACGCTTGAATAGAAGAAGGTACGGCAATACGGGAAAGACTGTATCGGAGATTGGCTTCGGTGCCTGGCAGCTTGGGAACAAGCAGGATTGGGAGGCTATGGAGGATCGTGCAGCGGTCTCTCTGGTGCATGAAGCGCTGGAGCTCGGCATGAATTTCTTCGATACCGCCCCGGGTTACGGGCACGGTGCCAGTGAAACCCTGCTCGGAGCAGCCCTATCCGGCAGACGCACAGGTGCTGTGATCAACACCAAATTCGGTCACAGGGCAGATGGCAGCACCAGCTTTGATGCGGACCACATTCGGGCCTCCGTCGAAGGCAGCTTACAGCGTCTGCAGACGGATTATGTGGATTCCGTGCTGATTCATAATCCGCCTTTTGAGCAGCTGGACGGCAAATACGGTCACTACGACGAGCTGGACAAGCTAAAGGCCGAAGGAAAAATTCTCGCTTACGGAGTTTCGGTCGATTCCGTGCCGGAAATGCTGGAGGTCATCCGCCATACGGATATCGGCGTTATGGAGGTGATGTTCAATATCTTTTACCAGGAAACGGCGGAAGCTTTCGAGCTGGCCCATGAGAGAAACATAGCGATTATCGTCAAGGTCCCTCTGGACTCCGGCTGGCTCTCCGGCAAATATGACAGCAGCAGCACCTTCGAAGGGGTAAGAAGCCGCTGGTCTCCGGAGGTGATCGCGAAACGCGCGGCCCTGGTGGATCGCATCCGGTTCATAACGGACGAAGAGACGACCATGACTATGGCTGCGCTGCGCTTCATCCTTGCTCACCCTCAGGTCACCACCGTTATTCCCGGAGTACGCAGCAGCACACAGCTGGCCGAGAATATATCCGCAAGCCATGAGGTGATGCCGGCGGAGCATGTGGTGAGGCTCAAGGAGCTGTGGGACAAGGAGATCCGGAATCAGCAGCTGGGCTGGTAATCGCGGCTGCAGTTATTCCTTTTCGCCAAACCGGATTGAATAGGTCTTATACCCGTCTTCATTAATCTCCAGACAGTTCAGCTGCTCTCCATATACACAGCCGCCGTCAATGCCAATCTTGTCTCCATGCGGGCTGAACCAGATTCCTGCCCCGTCCTGCAAATCTACCGTGGAGGTATGGCCGAATACGACCGTCTTTGCGGTAGAGGTTACCGGATGATTGTAGAACGGCTCGCGAATCCAGATGAAATCATACTCCCGCTGGCTTGTCCAGTCGGCAAGAGAAGGATCAATTCCTGCGTGGACGAATACATGGGTGTCCGTTTCATAATAGAAAGGCAGCGTACCCAGAAAATCCAGATGCTCCTGATACTCGCGGCGCATATATTCCTTCATCTCCGCATACTCCTTCCAGCCTGAATCCGGGCGCAGCAGGACCGAATCGCGGCCTCCGCAATAACTCAGCAAGGTATGAAATCCTCCACCTGTAATCCAGTGTGTATCGCGCTTGTCATCTTCACCGGCCAGCGCATCACACGCCATCTGGTCATGATTGCCCCGCAGCACGATAACACCGTGCTCTTCCGCAAGACGTTTCACCTGCTCAACCACCGCCCTGCTGTCCGGCCCCCGGTCCACATAATCACCAAGCAGAATTAACTGGTCTTCGGAGGGGATATAGTTGGCTCTGCGGAGCAGCAGGTTGAATTCCTCCACGCATCCATGAATGTCACTAATCACTAAAGTTCTGATACTCGTTCCTCCTCTTCTTTTCATAAGAAGCCTTACACTCAGAATATTAATTATACTGATAAACCCGGATTTCCGCACGGCCCTGCTGCTGAAAACCGGTTGTAAGCGGTTATGCGGACAGCAGCCTGCAGAAAAAAGAGGTTAGCCCGCTCAGCCGGGAAACCTCTTCATCCAATACTATTCGCTCTGTGTTACGTTCCGACCTGCACTGGTAATTCAGCAGCGCTGTCCCAGCGCCAAGGCACCTCATGCCCCTGCAGATGCAGCCCGCCGTACCATTCATCTATACCTTGTATCCTCACTCTATCCGCTGTTCCGGCCAATACCCTCTCCCCCAGCTCTGACATAATAACTGTGCGGTTCAGGAATTCCGGTACTTCTCTGTAGTCTGTAATTTCTGCCGTACCCTCAATAATAAGTAGAGGATGCTCTCCAGCCGTCAGCGTGCGAAGAACCTTCCAGTATTCCACGTCTCCCATTCCCAGTCGGTGCAGTGCATCTGTAACTTGACGGAACAGCTTCAGGGGCGTATCCGCTCCGCCAGCCACAGCCTCAAGCGTCGTCTGTTCGGCAATACCAAGACCGTTATCAATTGAAGGCAGACGTGAGAGATGAAGCTTAAAGGCATCATAGGCAAAAGAAAACGCGGATTTGGCCAGCTCGGGCTTGCTCTCTTCCAGGAGCTGTGCCAGCTGCCGGGGGTTTGGAGATGCATATGCCTGCCATAGCCTGCTCCCAAGCTTCAGCTCCTCCGTGCCGATATTCTGCCAGGTTCCGGACAAGGTCTGAAGCTGGTCTGCCGTAAGCTGGCCCAGACCATGGAACAGCTCAATTCCGGGAAATTCCCCGATGCAGAGCAGACTCAGCTTCGTGCTGCCCAGCTTCCGGTTGCTGAACCAGTGCAGCAGGTAGGCCAGCATACTCTGGTCGAACAGATCATGCTCAAACCACAGGACCACTTCATCATAACGCTGAAATCCGCTGAGCATGCGCTCCTGCTCCTCACAGCCCTTCATATATTCTTCTGCCGGAATTCCCAGTGTGGCCTGCAGAACCTCCGCCCGCAGCCGCCGCTCCTGCACTGACGACGGATCCATGAATATCGGCCCCGCCGTGTAGATTTCTCTCCATACGAGCACATCTCCTTGGACAATCCCCTGCTTCAGCTTATCTCCAACGAAATCACCGTTCACAATATGCAGCATACGCTGTCCTCCCTCTTGTAACAGATTCAATGCGGCCGCAAGATCGGCTACGGGAAAAGCCCCCTTCAGCTTGCGTCTGCCGTCATACAGCCTTTTCTTCAGCGTTCCGGCCGGAATTCCCAAATAAACGGAAATCTCCTGTAGCGAATAGCCATAGAAGTAGAACAGCTGCAGCGGTACCCGCAGCCTGGCGGACAATTCTGCCACCGAGCTATGCAGCACCTGTGCCCATTCTCTGCGTTCGGCAATTTCCTCAACGCCTGGAGAAGACCCGGCGACATGTACTGCTGCCTCTAGCGGCAGCAGTGTTTGGTGTCTGCGCCGCAGCAACCGGTGGCACTGCCTGACCACAATGGTTCTGAACCAGCCCGGAAACGCCGCCGGCTCCTGCAGACTCCCAAGGTTCATATACGCCTCAATAAATGCCTCCTGCACCGCGTCTTCCGCCAGCTGAACATCTCCCAGCATATGGTAAGACACTACGTAAGCCATACCCCGGACATGCTCTGTCAGCTGCCTGAATGCTCCGGCGTCCCCTTTCTGTGCTTCTTCAATCCACTGCAGCATAAGCCTGCGAACCTCATTTCTGTATTTTCATCTGTTCTAAGGATAAGTGCCATTCCAAGAGGAAAAGGTTACAAATCATTGTTCAAGATCCGCGTTAGCCTATCTATGCTACATGCCCTTAGTTTATTGACCAGTGTCAGGTTTATATTTTGATAAATTAAATTTATACAAACTAATTTTATTCTAATTAATTTTTAATAATGTGTGTTACTATTATTTCATTTAGCAAATCTTGGAGCCTGGGAGGATATTTAACGCGAATAACAACAGCTTATTTCATCGGAGACAATACAAATTTCAGGAGGCATAACATTGAACCCTAAACCCGGCAGACTTTTTCTCTCCACACTAATGATTGTTACCGCACTTTATTCTTCTTCGGTTGGAACAGCTTTTGGCGCGGCAGCACCTTCATTAACAGGCATCACAGGCCACTGGGCTCAGAACGAAGTGACGGAATGGGTTGAAAACGGGTTCATTCAGGGATACGCCGACGGCAGCTTCAAGCCGGATAACAGTCTGAAAAGAACCGAATTCATGGCGCTGATTAATCGTGCGTTTGGGTTCACTGAAACTGCGGCTGTCTCCTATACGGACCTCTCTTCAAGCAACTGGGCCTACGCCGAGGTTGCCAAAGCAGTCAAAGCCGGATATGTCAACGGATATTCAGATGGGACCATCGGTACAGGCAAGACCATCAGCAGACAGGAAGCCGCAGTAATCATCAACCGGTTATTGAAGCTGGATGCAGCGCAGACCAGCGCTATTTTCAGCGATTCCAAGGATATTGCCGCCTGGGCACTGGGTTCTGTAAATGCAGTAGCCTCCGCAGGGATCATGAAAGGGTATTCCGAAGATAACAGCTTCAAGCCCGGCAGGGATATTACACGCGCGGAAGCAGTAGTATCATTAACTAGGACTAAGGCCATTGAGGCTGCACCGGCCAGTACACCGGATAATACAGGCACGGTCACCCCTTCGGCAACTGCCTCTCCGGCAGCCAGTCCAACAGCTTCACCGACGGCTACACCTTCACCTCCCCGGAACCCCGATATTCCTTCAGTTCCAACGTCCACACCTGTCTCCACACCTACAGCAGCACCAGAACCGGAAGCTACAGCAACATCAGAACCTACAGCGGCTCCGACTGTGACTCCTGATCCGGCAGATACGACAGCCCCGATCCTTACAAGTGTAACTCTTGGAGCCGTTACTGTAGGAGACAATGTATACGGGACAAGTAACGAAGCGGGTTATTTGTATCTGGTCCCTTCTACAGTAATTGTCAGCCCAACCGGTCTGGAGAATTCTGTCCAAGCTGACCACGGGATAAAGCTGGCGGTAACTGCCTCCGTCTATTCCCAGCTGAACACGCAGGGCCTGCCTGCAGATCATTATGTTGTATATGCTGTAGATAGCTCCGGCAATATTTCAATCCCTTCAAGCACGATTGAGGTTATAGCCATTGAGCTGTCCCTAGATGCTCCGGCCTCACTGACGGAGTCCAGAACCTATGATGGCACTGCCACCGCAGCGGTAACCGCAAGTCCTCTGCAAGGCGTGCTGAGCGGTGACGTAGTAGAAGTGCATGCATCCGCTTCTTACAGCAGCGCGGTGCCCGGGATCAGCAAGACTATAACAGTTATCTACACCTTAAGCGGAGCCCAGGCAGCCAGTTATATTGCTCCAGCCCCATACACCGTACATACGGGGATCATCTCGCTGAATCCATTGACCGTCGGGGCTCCGGATCTGACCTTGGCGAAGTTCAAGGACGGAACAACCACGGCAGCTGTTATCCCTGGTCAGCTCGTTGGAGTAATCCCCGGCGAAGATGTCAGTGTGAGCGCCGTTGCCAACTATGATACCTCTGCAGTGGGTACGGGCAAGACCATAACTGTAGTCTATACACTTAGCGGTGCTGATGCCGGAAATTATATTGCACCTGTGAACTACATCGCTACGAATGGAGAAGTTGATAAGGACCAGATTACACGGTCCAGAGTCTATGATGGAACTACTGCGGCGGCAGTGGTTGCCGGGGCTGTGACCGGAATCGAACCTGGTGATATCGTCACAGTAGAAGGTATTGGTGAATACAGCGATGTCAATGTAGGAATGAATAAAATCATAACTATTTCGTACATTTTGACAGGTCCAGACGCTGGCAATTATCTCCCGCCTGTTAGCTACACCATAAGCACGGGGATTATCACTGCCTTGCAGTTAGACATTACCCCACCAGCCATCACGGAGTCCAAGCTCTTTGACGGAACGCTATCAGCGCAAGTTACTCCAGGCACTCTGATTGGAGTCCTTCCGGGAGATGATGTAACGGTCAGCGCAACGGCGGCTTACAGCGACGCTGCTGTGGGCAGCGGCAAAATCATCACCGTAGTCTACACCTTATCCGGGGACGATGCCGCGAACTATTTGGCACCAGGGAATTATATGATTTCCATAGGTGTAATTGTAGCGCCTTAGGCAGAGATATGTGAACACTTGTTAAAAGATAAAAGCGTCCCGCGAGCCGTAAACCGGCTGGCTGGGGCGCTTTTTGATGATGGAGCGGTACTAGTCAGAAATGAATTCAGGCGGGATGTAGTCCGCTAACCAGATATTATGATTGCCTTGGTAAAACTTGATTCCTTCGTTCGCTGCCCGCCCGGCGTCAATTATTAAGATCACAGGATTAGAATCTTTACGGCCTCCAACCAGCTTTGCTGTTTCGGTATCAACCGAGAAATGCACATACTGTCTCTTCATTGGTTTAAGGCCCTCGTGCAGAATCGTCTCCACCCATTGCCTGGCTGTCCCATGGTACAGAACGGGGGGTGGGGTTTCATTCTGCTTAATTATCTTTTGAGGCACAGAGTGACCATATAGCGCCCTTATCCTGCCCTCCACAATCTCATGCCGCTGTTTAGCCGATACCTCTATCATCTTAGCCAGATCATCTGCAGTTACTGAATTCCATTGTTGCTCAAGGCGCAGTGCGCTTAATAGCTGCTGTATCTCTACAAAGCCCTCATCATCTAATTCCAGTTCATACTCCCAAGGCGCGTGACGCAGTGCATATGAAACCTCTTTACTGACCTTCGAATAATCCATATCAGACCTCCTCACTAAAATGCCGCATTGGCGTCAAAAATAACATATCTGATTACGAGTTTATCATAGGTAACGCTGCCCAACATAATACGGCATAGGCTATATATAATCCTTCGGCTGGGGAGAGGAGGACTGAAATTCCGCTATTTCAGCTAATCAGACGGATTTGCGGAGCACGCGGACTCAGAATCCGATATGTGTTAGCTCTAAACAACATTTTGGGCGGTGGAGGCGGAAGTTGGCTGATATTGATGACGGGGGCAGCGTCTTAATAGAGAGATGGCTGTGACATCAGCGGCGAGAATGACTGGCGGTGGGCAAAGGCGAACGTATCGGCGGCGGTAACTAACGCGGTGGCGGTGCGGCAATGGTCACATTAGCGGCGGCGGTTCCATTGTCTTGGGCGTCCTGTCCACAGCAAAAAGCCGCCCCTCCCGAGGCAGCCTCTTGCATCCTGCACACATTGCCGTTCCTTGCACCCGTCACTGTACATCCTCATACCCTATTCATGCTCAACTGTACTTCCAGTCCGCCACCCTGGCGGTTAACGCCAACGACGGGGCTGTTTGACTGCTGCATCGCTGCTGAACCCTTGATTCCGGCCTACTGCGCGATCTGCTCACGGATGTTCGCGAGAATCTTCTTCTCCAGCCTCGACACCTGAACCTGCGAAATGCCGAGGCGGCTGGCGACTTCGGACTGGGTCTGGTCGCGGTAGTAGCGCAGGTAGACGATCAGGCGCTCGCGCTCGGTTAAGGCTCCGATGGCCTCATTCAAGGCAAGCTTGTCGAACCAGCGCTCTTGCGACTCGTCGGCGATCTGGTCGATCAGTGTGATCGGATCGCCGTCATTCTCGAAGACCGTCTCATGGATCGAAGTCGGCGGCTTGTTGGCTTCCTGGGCGAAGACGATTTCTTCGGGTGTCACGCCCAGCGCCTCCGCCACTTCGCCGATGGTCGGCAGGCGGTCGAGCGTTTTGGACATTTCATCCTTCATCTTACGCACCTTATTGGCCATTTCCTTGAGTGAACGGCTGACCTTGAGTGTGCCGTCATCGCGGAGGAACCGCTGGATCTCGCCGATAATCATCGGCACCGCATAGGTGGAGAACTTGACCTCATAGCTGAGGTCGAATTTATCAACGGACTTCAGAAGTCCGATACAGCCGATCTGGAACAAATCATCCGGTTCATATCCACGGTTCATAAACCGCTGCACCACCGACCAGACGAGGCGGATATTGCAATTGACCAGCGTGTCGCGGGCCGTATGATCCCCGGCTTGACTGAGTGCGATTAGACGTTTGACCTCCGCATCGTCCAAATAGGTCGGCGGAGCTTTTTTTGACTCTGCATCCATGGCTCCAACCCCTAATTGTATAAAGCTTTTTTCGAGACGATGGTTTTCTTCATTGAAATGGAGGTCCCGCGTCCCGGTTCACTGGTAACTTCGAATTCATCCATGAAATTCTCCATAATGGTAAAACCCATGCCCGACCGCTCTAGCTCCGGCTTGGAGGTATACAGTGGCTGCTGGGCCAGCTCCAAATCCTCAATGCCCTTGCCCTGATCTTCAATCGTCAAATGCACCGTCTCAACATCAATGGAAGCGGAGATGCTGACCACTCCTGCAGGATCACTGTCGTATCCGTGGATAATGCAGTTGGTGACCGCCTCCGACACAACCGTCTTCAGGTCATTCAGCTCCTCCATGGTCGGATCGAGCCTGGAGACAAAAGATGCCACTACCACACGTGCGAATGATTCATTCTCCGACAGTGCGGCAAACTGGACGCTCATGAAGTTACGAGCTTCACTATTTGTCATAACGCAACCTCCAAATCCGAGAGTGCAGCGCTCTCGTCGTCATATAGGGGCATGATCTTGAACAGGCCCGACATTTCCAGCAGGCGCTTCACGGGTGCTGTGGCATCGCAGACTGCCATTTTGCCGCCCTTGCTGCGGATCAGCTTGTACCTTCCCAGAATGACTCCGAGGCCTGAGCTATCCATGAACTGCAGCTCCTTGAGGCTGAGAATCAGATGCTCCACCTGGCCCCGCATAATCGCTTCATCCATATCCATACGTACATAATCGGCTGCGTGATGATCCAGTTCACCAGACAAACGGACAATCAGCACACCCCGGTGATGCTCCATCTCCACATGAGAATTCATCCTTGCCACTCTCCTCTTCGTTGCTTGGACAACCGCCCTGTAACACCATTCTTTCCCCTACAAGGACAAGGTTTTCTACACCGCAATTGAGGATTCCTGCCTCACGACAAAACTAGAAGAAAACCCCTAAGAACTTACATAAAGCATGGGACGAATCTACAAAATGCAAGAAATTAATCACTAGCTCTAATCAATGGTAAAAAGCGACCCCGTTGTACGCTTGAACAGCTTCCACCAGCCTGCCTTAGCCACATCTTCGCCTGCCTTCAGTTCGTATTCTTTCAGCACGTCAGTCCCTTGATATACGACCAGCTTGCCGACAGTCTGATCTGCGGCCACAGGAGCCTTCAAGTTTTCTTCCAGCACCAGCTCATGCCGGATACCCTCCTGGGTAATTCCTTTTTTGAGTAATACACTGTAAGTTTCCTTCGCCGTCAGCGGCAGCTCCGTCTTCACGCCCTTCTCAATCTTCACTGTGCCGATGGGGTCCCCCGCCTTGTGAATCGTATGCAGCTTATATTGGGAAAAGAGGTAATCGAACATCGACGACACTTCACTGTTGCGTGTTTTGGTATTCGGCTCACCCAGTACAACCGCAACGGCACGCAGTCCGTCTCTGGCCGCAGTTGCGGACAGGCAGAACTTCGCTTCAGCCGTATACCCCGTCTTCAGGCCGTCAGCGCCTGTATAGAAACGCACCAGCTTGTTCGTATTGACCAGCCAGAACGGCTTGGCCGAATCCTTGCGCAGGTAATCCTGATAGGAGCCGGTGTACTTGATAATCCGCTCATGCTTCAGCAGTTCCTGGCTGATTACGGCGATGTCATGCGCAGATGAATAATGATTCGCTGCCGGCAGTCCATTGCAGTTGGCAAAGTGGGTATCTTTCAGACCCAAGGCTTCAGCTTTCTGGTTCATCAGATCCACAAAAGCGCTCTCCGAGCCGGCGATTTTCTCCGCCATCGCTACAGAAGCGTCATTGCCGGAAGCCATGGCGATGCCCTTCAGCATTTCATCCACCGTCATTTCCTCACCCGGCTCCAGAAAAATCTGAGAACCGCCCATCGATGCAGCATACTCACTGGTGCGCACTTTGTCGGTCAGCTGCAGCCTGCCTTCATCCAGCGCCTCCACGGTCAGCAGCATAGTCATAATTTTGGTAATACTGGCCGGCGGCAGCTTGTCATGGCTGTTTTTCTCGTAGATGATCGTGCCCGTGCTGGCATCCATTAGAATGGCAGAACGTGCCCCGGGTGCGAGGTCAACTGCAGTGCTTCCGGTATTGCCAGCATTGGCAGTGCCTTTGGATTTTTCCTCAGCAAAAGCGCCGGATGCCCCTCCCAGAACCGAAACAGCGATGCACAGCGCAAGCGTTACATAACGAATTTTTCTCACAATGGTTCCCCTCCTGAACGTTAACCTTCATTTCACAGGTACTGTGTTCCAGTTTCGTCAAAAGTGCAGGAAATTATTCCATTTTTGCGCAGAAAAAAGGAGCTTAGCAAATAACACTAGAATCAGCTCCATATAATTCACGCTGCATGAAGCGTTAAAAAGCCCGCACCTTGTCAGCAAGATGTGGGCTGTAGTTATAGAATAACTTTTTTAGTTCATGTTTATTCCGAGTAAAGGCATTTGCCTGGACTGCTTCACTATACAAGTTCGCTTTTACTCTGCAGCGTATAATTCCTTGAATCTTCTCCCGCAGCCGGTCCTTCTTCTACCACATTCCACTGCCGGTAAATTAGGGTATGAAGCGTCTCCGCCTGTTCCCTGGTCAGCTCAAGCCCTTTCAGACTTGCTCCCTCTTGCACATAATCCTCATTCTCGATCAGCCGGAACCGGAACCTCAGCAGCTTCTTCAGTCCATTGGTATGCAGGAATCCGAATTCATATCCTTCCCGGACCGCCTGCTTCCAATCCACATGCATGTCTTCAGCAAGCTGTGCGCGTTCCCGGGTGTCCATTCCGGGTTCAGCCAGTAAGCTCTGCACAGCTGAAAAATCCTTTGTCCTCAAACTGTCAATCACAGTCTGCTCCGGCATTCCGCTGCTCCGGACGTTCTCAAGCAGCAGAGCAAGGGGCAGCGGAAGCTGCATTCTCTGCTTCATCTCATCACCTCCGGTCAAATATTGCTTGAACCAGGAATTAACCTCTTGCAGGGCCTGTACACGGTAAGAAGGCTTGCCCAGCTTAAGGAACATGTGGCCTGAGCCGGGATAACGGAGCAGACGGGCCGGGTTCCCGAGACGCTTCAGTGCGGTATACCATTCGTCCGACTGTCCGACAGGACAGCGGAGATCCTGCTCCCCATGCATGATCAGCATTGGAATTCTCACCTGATTCACATAGGCCAGAGGAGATCTGGACCACAGCAGCTCCGCATGGTCCCATGGATTGCCGCCGGCAATTCCTTCTGTGTAGGTGATCCCAATGTCGCTGAGCCCATAGAAGGATAACCAGTTGGAGATGCCCCGCTGCGAGACGGCAGCGCGGAAACGGGTGGTATGTCCAGCTATCCAATTGGTCATCAGGCCGCCGTAGCTCCCGCCCATTACGCCCAGCCGATTCTCGTCAATGAAGCTATAATTCGCAACAGCCGCATCCACGATATCCATCAGGTCCTGATAGTCGCCATTTCCGAAATCCCCGCGGCAGGCCTTGGCGAAATCCTGACCGTAACCGAAGCTGCCCCGGGGATTGGCGAACAATACCGCATAGCCTTCTGCAGCCAGCACCTGAAGCTCATGACTGTAGGCTGGTGCATACATGGCATGCGGGCCGCCGTGAATGACCAGAATCAGCGGCACCTTCTGCCCTTCTGCCAGCTTCTGCGGCTTCATGATCCATCCATGGATCTTATAGCCATCTGCTGTATCTGCAGCAACCGGCTCCGGAAGAATCACGTGTAACTTGCCCATCAGCGTCTTGTTCATGTTCGTTAATCCAAACACTTCGCCCGTCCGGGTATCAACACGGATCAACTCTGCAGGTCCGCTCTTATCCATGGCGGCAGCCACCACATAGGGGCCATCTGCAGCAGCGGAGATCTGATGAATATCCAGCTCACCAGCTGTAAGAGCCACCGGAGCTTCATTCCGGACGAACCGGTATAGATGAACCCCGCCCTGTGAAGTTCCCAGTGCATACAGATCAGTCCCGCCATTCAAATACAGAGGGCCCGGAGCCGCCATGCCTGACTTCACATCATTCAACACAAAATTACCGAGCTGCATTTCCGTCTCGGCATGGAAGGCCTCCGGCGTGCCTCCTTCAGCGGGCAAAGCATACAGACGGTTATGGGTTCCGCTCCCATAGGTGCGGTCATCTCCGATAAGTGCAAACGCGCTGCCGTCTGGAGAATAAGTGAATTGGCTGATATTCAGAGTCGAAGATGATCTCTTTCTAACCCTCATGTCGGTCAGATCCATCGTATACAGATCATTGAAGGGCAGCAGATCAGGGTCCTGCACCTCCTCGTCCACAATCTTCGTCAGAAAAGCAAGCTCCCGGCCATTCGGCGACCATGCCGGCTGCGCGGCATTATACTTCCCAGAGGTCAGTTGGACAACCTTGCCGCTGCCGGTGTAGAGCAGGAATAGATGGGAATACAAGCCGTCCCACCAGCCCGCGCCTTCAGCCTTCGGAATCGTCCGCTCATAAGCTCGGCCAAGGCTGTTCTCCAGCGACTTGGCTTGCTCGGGGGGAAGCGATTCTATATGATTGTCATTGCTGACCTTAGCCGTATATGCAATCATCCGGCTGTCCGGTGACCAGGAGAAGCTGAGGACCCCGCGCTTGGCATGTGTCAGTTGTACTGGCTCCTTGCCCGAGGGTGATACCGCCCATACCTGCCGTCCATCCCCGGCATCACGCATAAAGCCCAGGCGGCTTCCATCCGGCGACCACTGCGGAGCGCTGTCCTTGTCGCCCTCCGTTAGGAGCGTATCTGAATCTCCATCCAGGGACACCCCCCGAATATAGGTCCGGTACTCATTGTTTACCGGGTGAATCTCCTTTACCAGGTAGGCTGCCATGTGACCGGCTGGATGTACCGCCGGGTCACTGACCAGTCGGTATTGCCTCAAAGTCTCGGGTTCAACCCGTTTTGCTCCCATAAGCAGATCCTCCTTAGATTGAACGCGAACTCAGGAACCAGTTCCTACAACATTGCTGCACTTATAATCCGGCTGCAATGCAGCAAGCGCCTGCGTCAGATCGGCAATGATATCCTCCGCATCCTCCAGCCCGACAGACATGCGGATCAAACCGTCGGTAATGCCGAATTTCAGCCGCTCTGCAGCAGGGATGGAACAGTGGGTCATACTGGCCGGATGCTGAACCAGCGTCTCCGGATCACCAAGGCTGAAGGATATCATCGCCAGCTTCAGGCTGTCCATGAACCTCTTGCCTGCAGCCATTCCCCCTTCCACCTCAAAGGAGACAATGCCGCCCATGCCCCTCATCTGCACTTGTGCCAATTGATGCTGCGGATGCCCGGCCAGACCCGGATAATGGACCTTGCTGATTAAGGGATGCCCCTGCAAGTATTCAGCGACCCTCTGCGCATTCTCACAATGAGTGCGGACCCGCAGGCCCATAGTTTTCAATCCTCTCAGGATCAGGAAGGACTCCCATGCGTTAAGGTTCTGTCCCAGATCCCCCGTAATGCGCTTGCGGATGAATTCAATAACCGGCTTGCGGCCAATCACCAGCCCGGCCACGACATCGCCATGTCCGTTGATATATTTGGTTGCGCTGTGTACGACAATATCTGCCCCAAGCTCCAGCGGCTTCTGCAGATATGGCGTCATAAACGTGCTGTCCACAATCAGCGGAAGCTCGCGGGAATGAGCCAGATCAGCCAAAGCACTTAAATCCAGCACAGTCAGCAGTGGATTGGACGGTGTCTCAACAAATATTGCCTTCGTATTCTGCTGAACAGCCGCAGACACTGCCTCTAGATCAGTACAGTCTACAAATGAATGAGTGATTCCAAAACGCGGGGCCATCAACGTAACAAAATTATAAGTGCCGCCATATACATCCTTAGTGACCAGAACATGATCTCCTGCCTGTAGATACGCCAGCAGTGCGGCAGAGATTGCCGCCATGCCGCTGCTAAGCCCAATGCATTCCTCTCCGCCCTCCAGCTCGGCCATCTTCCGCTCCAGCGTCTGCGTTGTCGGATTGCCGTATCTTCCGTAATACGTGCCTTCCCGCTGGCCCGCAACTACTTCAGCGGCAGTATCCGTATCCGGGAACGCATACGCCACAGCTGGAATAATGGGCTGTGAGACAGCTCTGGTAAGGTCATCCGGCTGGTGCCCGCCATGGACAGCCAAGGTGTCAAAACGCCAGTCTGGGTGTGCCATCGTGCAGTCCCTCCTTCATGATTCTTCTGATAGTGCTGCCAGCTGTGCGTTATCCCTGATTCCCCACTCCTCATGCAGAAACCGTACCATCCGGTCTACCGCATGATCTACGAGATGATGGCCCTTCTCTGCTGTTGCGAGCGTAGAATTGCCCATCGTCCCCCATTCACTGTTGTCTGAGAGCTTGCCATACTTCATAATCTCCGGAAAAGCATCCGGCGACTTGCGCTGTACGCTGCGTGCCAGCTCCATGTGAACCAATTCCGGGTACAGCGCCAGCATTACTGAGGTGCCCGCCTCTCCGGCATGAGAATGGGCCAGTGCCCCTGACTGCAGCACGTCCTGGTCCACGGTTTGCATGAAGCGCCAAATATCGATCTGTGCTTTGCGGATACCGGTGCGTTCCCTGAGCGAATAAGCAATCTGGCTGATAATGCCAACATTTCCCGCATGGCCGTTCAAGAACAGGAAATCCTTGAATCCCCATTTCAGCAGACTGTTCATGACATCGTTCAGATAGCCCTTGAAGCTCTCGGGAGAAATTGTAATCGTGCCCGGAAATTCATCCAGCATTGCCGAATCCCCGGCCTCCAGCACCGGACCAATGACAGCGCCGGTACGGGCAGCAACCCGCTCCGCCAGCCTGCTTGCAACCAGAGTGTCAGAGCCCATCGGCAGATGATGGCCGTAAGGCTCGATGGCCCCCACTGGAATGATGGCCAGATCCGTTTCATTTTTACGTTCCGTGAAGGCGGCCCAGCTCATCTCTTTCAAATAATTACTTGGTGTTTGCGGCATCTTCATGCTCCTTTCGATGCAGGGGGTAATGGCAAGCCGAATAATGGCCCTCCTGATGCTCCACCAGCTCCGGTGCCTGCTCCCGGCACAGCCCGGTCGCATACGGGCAGCGCGGATGAAAGGCACAGCCTCGCGGCGGATTCGCCGGATTCGGCAGCTCGCCGCTCAGCAGTGTCCGCTTCTTGCGCAGCTTCGGATCGGAGACCGGAACCGAAGCCATCAGCGCTTCGGTATACGGGTGGTCCGGCCGCTCAAACAGCGCGTCACGCTCGGCAATCTCCACAATCCGTCCCAGATACATGACTGCAATCCGGTCACTGATATGCTTGACGGATGGCAAGCCGTGAGCAATAAAGATATAGGTTAGCTGGAATTCCTCCTGCAGATCCTTCAGTAAATTGAGAATTTGCGCCTGAATGGATACATCCAGCGCGGATACCGGCTCGTCGCAGACAATCAGCTTCGGATTCAGCGCAAGCGCACGGGCTATCCCGATTCTCTGCCGTTGTCCTCCGCTGAATTCATGCGGGTAACGGGCGGCATGATTCTCGTCAAGCCCCACCGCCCGAAGCAGCCGGTAGACTTCCCTTTTTAATTCTGCTCCCTTCGCCAGACCGTGGACGATCAGCGGTTCTGCAACTACGTCAAACACCTTCATTCGCGGATTGAGTGAAGAGTAAGGATCCTGGAACACAAATTGCAGGTCCCGGCGAACCCGCCTCATCTCACCTTCGCTCAGTGCTGCAAGGTCTCTGCCTTCAAAAATAATCTCGCCTTCGGTAGGCTCCTGCAGCCTGGTAACGAGCTGGCCCATCGTAGATTTACCGCAGCCCGACTCTCCAACTACTCCCAGTGTTTCACCCGGAAATACATGGAAATCCAGCCCGTCTACAGCACGAACCGCGCCTGACTCTCTTCCCAGCCAGCCCTTCTTGACTGGATAATACTTCTTCAGCCCCCTTACTTCCAGCAAGGGTACCTCTTTCCGGTGACTTCTCATCAGTGCACCTCCTCTGCTTTCAGACAGCTGACCCGGTGTCCCGCCGCTTTCTCCTCAAGCCGGGGTTTGATCTGTCTGCAGCGCTCATCCGCATAAGTACATCTCGGGTGGAAGGGGCAGCCTGAGGGCATGGAAAGCATATTCGGCACAGAGCCGGGAATGGAATCCAGACGCTCACGCTGCTCGTTTATCTTGGGCAGTGAGCCCAAAAGGCCTATTGTATAGGGGTGCTTCGGATGCTCAAACAATTCGAAGACCGAGGCCTCCTCCACAATTTCACCGGCATACATCACAGCCACCTTGTCCGCCATTTCAGCCACAACACCAAGATCATGTGTAATAAGAATAACTCCGGTGTTCTCCTCTATACTAAGGGTTTCAATCAAATCAAGAATTTGCGCCTGAATAGTCACATCAAGGGCGGTGGTCGGCTCATCCGCAATCAGCAGCTTGGGACGGCAGGCCAGCGCAATGGCAATCATAACCCGCTGTCGCATGCCTCCGGAGAGCTGATGGGGGAAGCTTCGTGCAATCTTCCTGCCGTTCGAAATGCCGACCTTTTCCAGCATTTCAATGCTTTTCTGTGCTGCTGCCTGTTTGCCAAGTCCCTGATGCTTGCGCAGTACTTCGCTGATCTGATTGCCAATCGTGAATACAGGGTTCAGAGAGGTCATGGGCTCTTGAAAAATAATAGAGATGTCGTTGCCCCGCAGCCTCCGCATCTCGCTCCGGGACAGCTTCAGCAGATCCCTGCCTTCAAAAGAAATCTCTCCACCCACTATTCGTCCCGGTGAAGCCACCAGCCCCATAATGGACATGGAGGTCACACTCTTCCCGCTGCCCGATTCCCCGACAATCGCCAGGGTTTCCCCGCGGTCCACCGAGAAGCTGACGCCGTCCACCGAAGGGAGCAGCCCTCCTTCAGTTTGAAAATAAGTTTGTAAGCCGCGAACCTCCAGCAAATGGGTCATGTCCGATTCCCCCTTATCCTTTCGCCTTCATATGCGGGTCCAGCACATCACGAAGCCAGTCGCCCAGAAAAATTACACCGAGCACGGTTATGGTAATCGCTATTCCCGGAAATGTTGCAACCCACCAGCTTGTTGCTATATATTGTCTGCCGTCACTCAGCATGCCGCCCCAGGAGACAGCCGGAGGCTTGATGCCGAGCCCCAGAAAGCTTAGAGAGGCTTCCATAATAATGGTCGTCGCCACATTCATCCCGGAGAGGACAATGAACGAAGAGAGAATATTGGGCAAAATATGCTTAAGCACGATCCGCCCGTTCTTCGCCCCTACCGATCTCGCCGCTTTGACGAAGTCCCGTTCTTTGATGCTAAGCACCTCTCCGCGCACGACACGGGTGTAGGACACCCAATTTGTCACCCCGATGACGAAGATCAGCGTAGTCAGTCCGGGACCGACTACAGCCAGCACAACGAGCATGAACAGAATTGTCGGAATAGCCATAAAAGAGTCAGCTACCCGCATAATCACCGCATCCACCCATTTACCGTAGAAGCCTGACAGCAAGCCGAGTGCCGCGCCGATCAGCCCTGAGACGAGTACAGCCCCGATGCCTACGATCAGCGAGACGCGCGAACCATAGACGATCCGGCTCCACATATCCCGGCCGAGATTATCTGTGCCCAGCCAGTGGGCTGCAGAGCCGCCATCCATCCACATCGGCGGCTTCAGCCGGTTAAGCGGGTCAATCGCAGCCGGGTCCTGCCCGGCGAGCAGCGGTGCAAGCAGCGCTGTCAGTGTAACGAGCAGCACCAGAACAGCGCCGAAGGTTCCGGTCTTGCTGCGCAGCAGCCTTTTCCAGCCCAGTCCGAACCCGGACGGCTTACCTTCTGCAACGAGCCCGTCGATGGCTCCATCCAGTGATCCACTCAGAGTAGACCCTGTCATAGCACATTCCTCCCTTCTAGTTGTATTTAATCCGCGGATCGAGCAGACGGTAGGCTACATCGGTCAGAATATTCGTAACTACCACAATAAAAGCAATCACAAAAACAGCTGCCTGTACTATCGCCATATCATGCGTATTCACTGCAACGACCAGCAGCTGTCCAAGGCCCGGCCAGGCGAATACCGTCTCTGTAATCAAGGTTCCGCCGATCAGGCTGGTGAACTGCAGGCTCATAATCGTCACCACAGGAATCATTCCATTGCGAAAAGCATGCTTGCCTACAACCAGCAGCTCCTGTATGCCCTTGCTGCGCGCGGTGCGGATGTAGTCCTGGTTCAGAATGTCCAGCATGCTCGAACGGATCAGCCGGGTCATCTGTGCCGCGAGCCCCACGCCCAGTGTGAACGCAGGCAGCACCAGATGGGTAAATCCTCCCCGCCCGGATACCGGCAGTACCCCGAGAATAACCGAGAACAGCAGAATCAGCATGATGCCCATCCAGAAGTTCGGCATCGCCTTGCCAATAACCGAGACCCCGGAAATCATCAGATCGGTGAACGTATTGCGCTTCACCGCAGAAGCTATACCGAGCGGGATCGCCATCAGAACAGCGAACAGCATCGCAGCGGCAGCCAGCTCGAAGCTGGCCGGCAGCCGCTCAAGGACAAGCGGCAGCGCGGATTCCCCATAGCGGAACGAATTGCCGAAATCCCCTTGCAGTGCACTGCCCAGGAATTTGATGTATTGGGCCGCGAGCGGCTGATCCAGCCCCAGCGCCTGGGTCAATGCCGCCCGGTCCGCGGCAGTTGCCGTCTCCGGCAGCATCAGCGCTACGGGATCACCTGTAACCCGGACCAGCACGAACACGATCAGAGAGACTATCAGTAAGGTCGGGATGACCTGCAACAGAGATTTGACGATATATTTTAGCAAGTTGATTCACCTCCAGCCTCAGCCAAGCTTGACTTCTTCATGAAAGAACTGCAGGAACCTGAAGTCCAGGTTCCCGCCGCTCTTATCGCATCTATTCATTAGCAGGCGTGATTTCCTCTGCGAAGAACATTTCGTCGCTTCTCGGTGTGAAGGTCACACGGTCATTAGTCCCGTAGATTCCTTCCATCTGGAACAAATATACAGCTGGGCGGTCATCCGCCAGAATCTGCTGCACCTGCTTGTATTGTTCTTCACGCGAGGCGGGGTCCATGTTCACCAGTGCTTGCTGCAGGAGCTTCTCGACCTCCGGATTATTGTAATCCGTCTCACCCTTCGCCTCTTCCGCCAGGAAACGATTGTAGTTGTTGGAGGCATCGAACAGGGAGTTGCCGATCCCGATCATGAAGATTTCTTTAAAGGACTTCGAGCTGTAACGCTCGCTGAATGCACTCGGCTCCAGCACATCCAGATTGACCTTGAATCCTGTCTGCTCCAGCATGGCGGCCACGACTTCGGAGTACTCTTTGTACTGCGAGGATACGGAGATCGTCAGCTCCGGACTGCCCTCAGCATAACCGGCTTCCTTCAACAATTCCTTGGCTTTGGCCTGATCATACAAACTTTGCTTGTAGAGAGAGGCATCCGCTCCGAAGTTACCTGGAGTTACAGAGGTACGGGTGACAATACCGGCTCCGCCGGCAATACTGTCTACAATCCCTTGCTTGTCAATCGACAGATCAATTGCTTCTCTAACTTTCGGATCGGCGGTTGGGCTGCCTTCAGTCTGACGAAGGATCAACTGCAGTACCCGCTGGATAGGCGCTTTAACAATTTGTTTACGATCAGCATCTTCCACACGGGCTACATCGGTAGATGGAATTCCGGCAGCAATGTCGATTCCTCCGGCGAGCAGTTCAGAGACACGGGTAGAAGCTTCCGGAATGGAACGGAACACAACTTCATCCCATTTTGGCGCCCCATCGAAATAATTATCGTTCTTCACCAGCTCTACACGATCATCCTTGGTCCATTTGCTGAACTTGTAAGGACCTGTACCTACCGGCTGTTTCAGAAAGGCATCAATGCCGTTCTCTTCAATGTACTTGGAAGGCAGAATGCCTGCGCCCATCTTCGAGAGACGGTTCAGGAGCAGCGGGTCCGGCCCGGTAGTAATAATGTCGGCGGTCAGATCATCAACTGCCTTTACTTCAACAATGTTTTTAAAATATGAGTTCTGCTTGAGCGCACTGTCCTTGGCTACACGTTCAATCGTATATTTCACGTCTGCGGCCGTAAACGGATCTCCGTTATGAAAGGTCACGCCTTCACGCAAGTGGAAACGCCAGGTGGTATCATCCACCTGCTCCCAGGAGGTGGCCAGTCCAGGCACCTTCTTCTGTTCGCTGTCATTCTTGAGCAGGTAGTCGAACACATTGACCAGCACCGATTCACTGACCGTATTGTTGTTGTTGTGCGGATCAAAGCTCTCAATATCGGTGATATTAGCAATCGTCAGCACTTTACTGCCCTGTTCTGCAGTATTGCTGCCTGCTGCAGGTGCCGCGCTCTGTGCCGTATTCCCGCCAGTCGCATTGTTACCTCCGCAGCCGGATAACACCACTGCCGCTACCAGAAACGTTAACAAGCCTGAAGTCCATTTACGCTTTGTCATCTCTTCCACTCCTCGTATCTGTTCTAGGTTCGGTTCACAAAATTCAAGGCGATCGCCGACAACATCGCAACCCCGTACGGAAGGGCCGTTTCATCAAGGTCAAACTTCGGATGGTGCAGCGGGTAACGTGTGCTCTCGTCAGCATTCCCGGACCCCAGCCGGAAGAATACTCCAGGAACCTGTTCGCAATAAAAGGCAAAATCTTCGCCGCCTGTGGATGGCTTAATGTAATTCCATACCTTTCTGCCCAGCAGCTGCTCACTGGTCTCTGTCATCAGATCTACCATATCCTCATCGTTCAGCACGATCGGATAGCCTTCGCCATAGCTCAGCTCGTAGCCCGCTCCAAAGGAGCTGCACACTCCGGAAACCACTTGCTCAATAAGGCTCGGCAATTGCGAACGAACGCCTGCGGACAACGTACGCACCGTCCCTACCATCTCGACTTCCGGGGCCAGAGCTGCCCCCATGTAGCCGCCGCTGATTGTGCCGATGGTAATTACGACCGGTTCCAGCGGATCAACCATCCGGCTCGGAATGTTCTGGAGCGCCGAGATTACTTGGGCGGATACAGCTATTGCATCTATCCCTTCTTGCGGACGGGCGGCATGTCCTCCCTTGCCGATGATCTTGAGCTTAAGACTGTCCGTCGAAGCAAAGGCTACCCCCTTGGAAACGCCGAAGGTGCCTGTGTCCAGACCCGGGAACATGTGAATGCCGGCAATGGCATCGACCTTGGGGTTCTCAAGCACCCCGTCGTCAATCATCGCTTTGGCACCCGCCAGTCCTTCTTCCGCCGGCTGAAAGATGAATTTAATATTCCCATGCTGCGGCTTCCCCAGACCGGTAAGCAGCTCTGCAGCGCCCATCAGCATACTGGTATGCGCATCGTGTCCGCATAAGTGGGCCACACCCGCATTTTGTGAGCGGTATTCGGTTTCCTTGAGGTCTTGAATCGGCAGAGCATCCATATCAGCCCGAAGGGCAATGGTCGGTCCATCCTGTTCTCCCCGCAGCAGTCCGACAACACCTGTACCGCCAACCTGTGTGGTGATTTCAAGCCCAAGATTCCTCAAATGCTCTGTTACTATTGCTGCTGTCCGCGTTTCCTGGTACCCCAGTTCGGGATGCCGGTGTAAATCGCGCCGCCAGCCGGTAAGCCGACTGCCCAGCTCTTGTGCCAGGCTCAGAATATGATCCATGGACATTGCTCGCGCTACCCCCTCTCTCCTCCGTCAAAAACCCTTGCATAAATAGCTTCCGCCGATTTGGCAATGTGCTGACGCATAATTTCTTTGGACAGCCCGGCATCCCTGGCCTGAATAGCTTCAAGCAGAAGACTGTGGTTTTCACAGTTTACTGAGCGGATTTCATGGTTATACGGCATCAGATCGAGTGCAGGATTAATCTGCGTCCGGATTTGGCGAACCGCTTTTTCAAAATACAGATTATTGGAAGACTTCGCGATATTCAGATGGAACTTCACATCCAGCGCCCGGAACAATTCCCGCGGACAATCCTCAGCTCTGCTCATATCCAAAAGCTCCTGAAGCTGTTCCACTTCCTCCGGTGTAATCCGCCCGGCTGCAAGAAAGGCTGCCTCCGGTTCAATCAGCATTCGGAACTCGAATACCTTGAGCATCTTGTCCCATTCCCGCTCAATTTCTTTTTTCGTGCGGCGGTGGGAGTTCATCGTAACCGGGAGGACAAAGGTTCCGCCTTTGGCACCCACACGCTTCTCAATCAGCCCATTGGCTTCAAGCTGCCCGAGCGCTTCACGTACTGCCAGCCGGCTGGCATTAAAGATTGTCGCAAGCTCCCTCTCCGTTGGCAGCTGCTCCTCAGAGAGCAGCTCCTTCAGAATAATAGCCTCCTCTAATTGTTCGAGGATAAAATCACTTACCTTTTTGGAGTTCACTTTCTCGAATTGCAATGGAAATTGAAGCTGCATTCATTCACACTCCATTTCATCAGCACTAATGTTATATGGTTCAAACCTTAGACCTTTAAAAAGATCAAAAAAAAGATATTTATTAGGGTAATAATACGATCCGCCCAGCCCCGTGTCAATATATATAACGCAAATTTAAATAAAAATATAAGTTTTAACCGGAATGTGATAAAAGATAACATTGAAGAGTAAAGCAAATGAGCGAAATAAAAAGGTGTCTCAGCAGCCTACATCGGCTCTGGACACCTTGTTTGTTCGTAGGTTTCATTCAACATCAGCATCTATAATAGCTGCCGGCTTAGCCTCCAATGGCCATTGCGCTGAAAATAACGGGTCCAACCACAACAGCCGTAGAGTTGGCATCCTGATTCTCAACAATCAGCTGATAGTTCTGGACACCGGCCGGAACGTTGATATCTACCATATGCAACGAGATAATGCCGTCGTCATTGAAGAAATCCTCGTACTCTGCCCGTGCATAAAAGATTTCGAAGCCTGCACGCCAGATGCGCACCAGGATATTCGGGGTATCCAGCGTAACGTTTACGCCGATTGTTGCTTTGAGCTCTACCTTATTCGGGAAATGGGCAGGAACCGCCGGATCGATATAAACCGACGTTCCTGCAATCTGCACGCCAGCCGGAGAAATCGGAACCGGAATGGAAACCCCGTTAGTAATCGGTGTAACTACCGATGCATTATAATCCAAAAGCGTTTTAACCATGCTGTATCACTCCTTATCATGTTCTACTAAAGTATATGAACATTATGAAAAAGAGCTTGTGCACTTCTATCAATAGCTTTGCCTATTTATGCAGCAGATTCATCCATTACTAGAGACAGATGCAGCCTTGCCGTGCCGGTTTGCCGGAGTATTGCCTGTACCTTTTCCAAGATAGAGCTTCGACAATACCGGGTAGCGCTCAGTCCACTTGGCGATAAGCAGCGGCAGAACCACTCCAATCAGTGTGAAGGGTACCAGCCCGTAATCCGCACCAAGCAGATATTTAAGGCTGTAATTCAAAGGCAGATGCAGATACATAATGGTGATGGTATTCCTTCCAAGGCTGCCCATCCAGCCCAGCGGAATCAGCCTTGCAAGCTGGTACACCGCCGCACAGATCGACAAGGAAATCAGCAGCGGAACAGCCAGATCCAGCACCAGCGACTCATATTCTTTGTATTTCATATTCAGACTGTAATGAATGACACCTGTCCGTTCCAGCAGCAGCACAAGTGTAGACAAAGGAAGCAGTACCAGCAAGGCCGAATAGCGGCTGATTAGCGTAGGAATGGCTTGTTTGCCATAGAACCCGAGTGCATAATAAGTAACCGCAAGCAGTGCAACATCGATGTTCCAGGGAAGATTGAAGTTCTTAAGCGCGGTCAGGGAGATCAAATGGGAGACAAGGTAGGCGGAGGTGATCAGGAGAAGTTGTGTTCTGCGGGAATATCTGACGATGTATCCAAAGAGCAATTGCGTAAACAGCAGGCAGGTGATGAACCAGAACACCCCGTAAGGACCGGTCAGCGACAGCCCCCCGTACAGCAGCCTCGCTATATTTTCCGCGAATCCCCGTATATTGAAGCTGAACAGCAGCAGTACCACCGCAATCAGGAGACCGTAGGCAAAATAGGGAGTCATCAGTCCCTTGGTCCGTTTCGCCGCCCAACCCAGATAACGTCCGGGATCGACCGGTTTGAACACCAGCCCGCTTAGCAGAAAGAACAACGGCATCCGGAACCAGGACAAATAATGATTCGTTGCCGCATCGCCGGAATGGCCCATCACTACAAAAATAATACTGAAGCCCTTGGCCGCATCAATCCATAATTCACGTCTTTTTTTCACTTTCCCCTTCCATCTCCTCCCATTTCAGATGTTATTTAATTATAATTATAGGTTGGTTAATTATTTATTTCAATTTTAAATGAAATATTTCAGTGTTGTTTCTGAAAAGAATGGCACTTAACAACGGACGAACAACGTAGAAAATAAGGCGCTGCTCCTAGATGACACTCGTATCTGTTTCGGCTTGCCATACTAGGGCTAAAGTCTGACTCTCACCCGCGCACAGCAAGGGCCACCCGCTGCCGGATGGCCCTTAACTCTACATTATATGCATTAATACAAATGGCAGGAGACCTGGTGGCCAGAGTCCAGCTCGCGCAGCACCGGAGCCTCACTCTTGCAGCGGTCCATGGCATAGGGGCAACGCGGATGGAAGGCGCAGCCGCTCGGCGGCGTCTCCGGATTCGGAACGTCACCGGTCAGGACAATCCGCTGCTTCTTCACTCCCGGACTCGGCACTGGGACTGCCGACATCAGCGCCTGCGTATAGGGATGCAGCGGCTTCGCGAACAGTGACCCCGTCGGTGCCAGCTCGACGATCCGTCCGAGGTACATCACTGCCACGCGGTCACTGATAAATTTCACAACGGACAGGTCATGGGAAATGAACATATAGGTAAGGCCGTATTGCTCCTGCAGATCCTGCATCAGATTCAGCACCTGGGCCTGGATAGAGACATCCAGTGCAGATACCGGCTCGTCACAGACAATGAACTTAGGATTCAGTGCAAGCGCCCGGGCAATCCCGATCCGCTGCCGCTGGCCGCCGGAGAATTCATGGGGAAAGCGGTGGGCTTGATAGGGGGACAAGCCCACCACCTCCATCAGCTGCTCTACCCGGCTTTTGAGCTCACTGGCCGGAGCGGACTCGTGTGTACGAAGCGGCTCCTCCAGTATACGCTGGACGGTCCAGCGCGGGTCGAGTGAAGCATAAGGGTCCTGGAACACCATTTGCATATCGGTACGGAACCTGCGCAGCTGTTCAGTACTCAGAGCGCGCACATCGGTGCCGTTAAACATAATCTCGCCTTCCGTCGGCTCAATCAGCCGCAGGATGGCCCGGCCGGTGGTGGATTTGCCGCAGCCGGATTCACCGACCACCGCAAGCGTCTCCCCCTGCTGTACGGATAACGTAATTCCATCTACGGCTTTTACAGCACCGACCTGCTTGGAGAAGAAGCCTTTGCGGATCGGATAATGCTTCTTCAGGTTGCGGACTTCAAGGATTGTGCTCATATGACTCCCTCCTGCTGCAGAATACAGCGGCATGTGTGGCCCGGCTGCACCTCAAGCAGCTCCGGAAGCTTCTCACTGCAGCGCTCTACAGCAACCGGACAGCGCGGCGCGAACCGGCACCCGGACGGCAGGTTAGCCGGATTCGGCACCTGGCCCGGGATGGAGCTGAGCCGGTCCTCATCACCCGCAAGCTGAGGCAGGGAAGCCAGCAGCCCCCGGGTATACGGATGCAGCGGATTGCTGTACAAGGTAGCTACATCCGTCTCTTCCACGATCTGACCGGCATACATAATGACGACCCGGTCACACATCTCGGCCACTACGCCAAGATCATGCGTAATCATCAGAATGGACATGCCCTCCTTCTCCTGCAGCTCGCGCATCAGATCAAGGATCTGTGCCTGAATGGTTACGTCCAGTGCCGTTGTAGGCTCATCCGCAATCAGCAGCTGGGGATTGCAGACCATCGCCATCGCGATCATTACCCGCTGGCGCATGCCTCCGGAGAGCTGATGGGCATACTGCTGCGCGATCTTTTCCGGCCGGGGAATCCCAACCTTGCGCAGCATCTCCACCGCCCGCTCCGCCGCTTCCTTCTTGCTCAGCTTCAAATGGTAGCGCGCAGATTCAGAAATCTGGCGGCCGATCTTAAATACCGGATTCAGCGAGGTCATCGGCTCCTGAAAAATCATCGCAATCCGGTTGCCCCGGATACCCCGCACCTCCTTCATCGACATCTCCAGCATATCCTTGCCCTCAAACCTGATGTGGCCGGAGGCAATCCGGCTAATCCGTTTGGGCAGAAGCTGCATGATCGACAGGGAGGTGATACTTTTGCCGCAGCCGGATTCGCCGACAATCCCCAGCGTCTCACCTTTGCGCACTGACAGACTGATGCCGTCCACCGCGCGGATCGTGCCTGCCGCTGTCTGAAATTCGGTGCATAGCCCTGATACTTCCAGCAGTTCTGTCATAATTGCCCCTCCCACAAATTAATCATTCAGTTCTCTGTATCTTCCACGCCCAGATATTTAAGTGCCGTCAGGGCATATACTTTCGCACATTGGATGATCTGCCAGACCGGTGCCTTCTCGTTAAAGTTATGAATCGTTGACAGCTCAGCCGGGCCGTATTGCAGTACAGGTATGTTATGCGTCCGGAAATGGCGGGCATCACTGGACGCCCATTGTAGCACCCCGTAAGCTTCTTCCCCGCTGACTTCACAGATGCTCTCCACCAGGTCACTGACGACCGGCTCCTCATTCGAGGTCCAGTTGGCATTGCCCTGGAAGCCGAAGCCCTTCACTTCGGACTCAATGCCTGCCTCCAGCAGCAGGGAACGGGCACGGTCAAGCACATCACGGTAGTCTACGCCGAACGGTACACGGGAATCGACCTGGATCGTGCAGCGGTCCGCCACCACATTTACTTTGGTTCCGCCCTGGATCGTTCCGATATTCACCGTCACATGATCGAATACCTGATAGGCGATCGAGCCGTCCTGTTCGCGCTCCTTCACATAATCCTGCGAGATGCGGATGATCTCCTTCACTTCATCTGGAATATCGACTTTGATATCCCAGAGACGCTGCAAGGCCTCGATGCCCTTGGCTGCTTTGACAATCGCGCTGTCGCCGACAACCGGCGACAGGCTGCCGTGGCCCGGCGTGCCTTCGACGGTGAATTCGAACCAGCAGCTGCCCTTTTGCCCGATCGTCGGGTTCAGCGGACCGGAAGGCTCGGCGATAACTGCTGCCGTTCCGCTGATCAAGCCGCGTTCCAGCACCCAAGGCACACCCAGGTGGCCGCCGGTTTCTTCGTCCGGCACGATCAGGAGGGACAAGTCGCCTCCCAGCGGAACGCCCAGCTTCGACAGCAGCGCTGTCACATAGATCAGCCCGGCCAGGCCGGCTTTCATATCGGAGGCCCCTCTGCCCAGCAGATAGCCGTCAACGATATCTCCGCAGAACGGATCGAAATCCCAGCGCGATCGGTCTCCGGCAGGCACGACATCCGTATGTCCGCAGAAGATCAGGTTTTTGCCGGACGGCTGTTCAGCCCCTGTACCCAGTGTAGACACCAGATTCAGCATCGTATCGGTTGCCGGATGGATACTTGTATCTATGCCAGCCTGCTTCAAATAATCAATGATAAAAGCGCTGATCTCGCGCGAATCGCCCGGGGGATTCTCCGAGGGAAAACGGATGAGTTGTGAGCACAGCTCCAGCAGCTGATCCTGCTCTGCATCAATCGCCGCCAGCACTTTGCTTTTCCAGTCAGTCATGGTTGTGATTCTCCTTTACGTTCCCTGGTACCTGCCCTGCGGCTGGCGTGGGGTTGTATGAATTTGTGAAAAAGAAGAGCAAGTAGAAACGGCTGTACCGTCCTTGTTAGGACGGTACCGTTTCAGCATTTTTTGCCAAACCTGCTTATTCTGTAATCGAAAGCGGATAGAAACGGATGACTTCATCCGGATAGAAGGCGTAACCGCTGATCTTGTTGCTCATGCCGACAATGCGGTTGTACTCGTACAGATAAGCCCAAGGCGCTTCGGTTGTAATGATTTCCTGTGCCTGCTCATAGAGTGCCGTCCGTTTCGCTGCGTCTGTCTCCAGGTTCGCCTCATCCCACAGCTTGTCTACTTCAGTATTTGAATAGTTGATGTAGTTGGAAGAGCCTTTGCCGTACAGGAGGAAGCCGAGGTGGTAGCCTGGATCATTGACAAATGATGTCCATTTGGAAATATAGGAGGTAAGGTTGTTCGTCTTCTGCTGCTCCAGGAACTGGGCACGGGCCAGCTTGTTGATGTTCATGGTCACACCGATTTTGGCCAGTTCTGCCTGAATCAGGACCGCATCATCCTCCCAGTCATCGAACCCTGAACCGAGTGTGAAGTCAAAGGTAAATCCGTCCGGATAGCCGGCTTCTGTCAGCAGCTCTTTAGCTTTATCCAGGTTGTGCTCGTAAACGTAGCCTGCATCGGTGAAGCCCGGCGTGTTGCTCGCCACAGAGCTCTTCATCTGCTTGGCCTGGCCGTACATTACCCCGCTCAGCAGCTCCTCATAAGGAATCGCATAGTTGATCGCCTGACGGACTTTTACATTGTCAAACGGTTTAACCTTGTTGTTCATTGCGAAGAACAGAATCCGGTTGCTCGCATTGGAGGCGACGGTCAGATCCGTGTTGCTCTTCAGGGAGGCAACATCCTTCGGAGGAATCTCGATCGCCATATCTACATCGCCCTTATCCAGCAGCAGTACGCGGTTAGAGGCTTCTTTGGTGAATTTCAGGGTTACTTTGCTGAGGTTAGGCGCACCCTGCCAGTAGCTCTCATTAGCGGTGAAGACCGCTTCGGTCGCCGGGTCCCACTTCTCAAGCGTGAACGGGCCGGAACCGGCAGCATTCGTTTTGAGGTAGTCAGCACCCTGCGCTTCTACAGTCTTTTGATCCACGATAGAGAAGGTGTACATCGCGAGAATCTGCAGGAAATTATGATTGGCATTAGTCAGTGTGATTTCAACTGTGGAAGCGTCTTTGACTGTAACTGTCTTGATCGCCGCCATTCCGTAGAGGAAGCTGCCGGAGCTTGATTTAGCCACGCGGTCAAAAGAATACGCAACCGCCTCGGCATCCACCGGATTGCCGCTCTGGAAGCTCACGCCGGATTTCAGCTTGAAGGTGTACACCGTGTTATCGGCGTTCACTTCCCAGCTCTCTGCCAGCATGGGCTGAATGTCTTCAGTGTTGGCGATGCTTGCGCCATTTTCGGTTTTGATGCCGTAGGTGACCAGCTGATCATAAGCGGCAAGCACGAGTGTATCGGAGGTCAAATCGTTAGCTTCTGCGGGGTCGAGCGTAGTGCCGCCCTCGGAATAAGCAACCGTCAGATTTGACTTGGCAGCAGGAGCAGCCGTCCCTGTAGTTCCTGAAGCTGCCGTAGTGGCAGCAGGTGTCTGCGGATTGGCGCTGCTGGCGCATCCGGCAAGCATGACTGAAAAAGCGACGAGTGTGGACAATAGTTTAACTCTTTTCATCAGTAGTTCCTCCCTTTTCTATATCCTGCCTGCACTGGTAATACTGGTGCTGCTTGTGATCACCCTGCCGCAACAGCTCCGGCAAGCTGTGATCTATATTTACCGGGATACTGCGGAGCTTCGGAGGAGTGATCCCCTGCTCCGCCTTATTTACCCGAACGCAACCGCGGATCAAGAACGTCCCGGAAACCGTCTCCGAGCAGGTTAAAGCCTAAGATGGAAGTGGCAATGGACAACCCTGGAAAAGTAACCAGCCACCATTGCCCGGAAATAATGTATTCCCGGCCTTCAGAAATCATCGCTCCCCATTCGGCAATCGGGGGTCTGACGCCAAGCCCGAGGAAGCTGAGACTGGAAGCGGTCAAGATGGCGAAGCCCATCCCGAGCGTAGCCTGAACCATCAGTGGAGCCAGGGCGTTCGGCAGGATGTGGCGGTACAGGATGACTGTATTCTTCACGCCGATCGCCCGGCTGGCTTCTATATACTCCTTCTCACGGAGCGAGACGGTCTGCCCGAACATCAGCCGGGCAAATTCCGGGATGCCGACAATCCCCACGGCGATCATCGCACTGCTGAGACCTGCACCAATCGAAGCGGCAATCGCCATGGACAAGACCAGTGACGGGAAGGACAATAGTACATCCATCAGCCGCATGATGATGGTGCCTGTACGGCCGCCATAATATGCGGCAATTCCGCCGAGCGGCACACCGATGACAAAGGAAATCGAGACGGCGATCAGGCCGGTCCAGATACTGATCCGCGCACCGTACAGTACCCGGCTGAGAATATCACGCCCGAAGTTATCGGTTCCGAACCAGTGGCTGCTCGAAGGCGCCTGGAGTTTGTTCGCCATATCCGTTACATAAGGATCATGCGGTGCAAGCCAGGGTGCGATAATGGCTACCACGGTCCAGATCAGAATAAAGGTTAGCCCCAGGGCAGCCAGACGGTTATGCAGCAGCAGGGACAACAACGTTTTGGGTTTTACCGCCGCAGCAGGTTTGGCCGGACTGCCCTGTGCTGAATGTGCTGCAGTGCTCACAAGCAATCTCCTCCTCTCACACATGCTGTTCTATTCATAGCGGATTCTCGGGTCAATGAAGCCATAGATCAGGTCTACCGCCAGGTTAATTCCGCAGTAGAGCACTGCGCTGACCAGAGTAAAGGCTTGAATCGGCGCATAATCCGCAGCCAGAATGGAGTCAGTGACATAGCCGCCGATTCCCGGCCAGGAGAAGATCGTTTCCGTAATGACCGCGCCGCCCATCAAAAAGCCGAATTGCAGACCGAGAACGGTCAAGGTTGGTATTAGTGCATTGACGAGCGCATGCTTGTAGATGACGGCTGATTCCCGCAGCCCTTTGGCCCGGGCGGTGCGGACGAAGTCCTGATCCACGACCTCCAGCATGCTGGAACGGGTCATTCGGGCGATGATCGCCATCGTGCCGGTACTGAGGCAGATAGCCGGAAGCAGCAGATGCGAGAGGCTGCTTTTGAGTGCAGCGGTATCACCTGAGAGAATGCTGTCCAGAATATACAGCCCGGTGATATGCACCGGCGGATTCAAGTCTCCGCTGATCCGTCCCATCGGTGCCGGTGCCCAGCCGAGGATGGAATAAAAGACGTAAATGAACATCAGGCCCAGCCAGAAAATCGGCACGCATGCACCTATCAGCGAGAACACCCGTGAAATGTGATCCAGAAACGATTCTTTGCGGGTAGCTGCGACAATCCCGACGGGAATCGCCACCAGAACCGCGATCAGAATGCTGGCCAGGGTCAGCTCAATGGTGGCCGGGAACCGCGAAGCCAAATCGCTGGCTACCGTATGTCCGGTGTGATACGCATAGCCGATATTGCCTTGCAGCAATTGGCCGATGTAAGTGAAGAACTGGATATACAGCGGCTTGTCGAGCCCCATATCCTGACGGATCTTGTCCACAATCTCCTCCGGAGCCTGCTCTCCGGCCAGCATGATCGCCGGGTCACCCGGCAGCACTCTTGAGAGAATGAAGGTGATGACGATAATACCTAGCAAGGCTGGAATCATCTGCACAAGTCTTTTTAATGTGTAAGCAAACAATGAATCAACCCCCTTACGGCTTCTGTGCCATCCATGCTGTGACATTCTTGTTGACGGAAACGCGCTTCCCATGTCAGGTACTGTGCGGTTTCCTTGTCCTCTTTAGTAGTTGTGCTAATTCTACATAGAATTTGACCACCACTCTACGTCCCGTTCAGCTAAAAAAAAGCACAACCGTTTGTCGATTGTGCACTATCAACACCTCTATATGTAATCTTTCCTAACATACAATTCCATAAAAGTTCCAGTCCCGCCTATTTTTCCTGCAGGTAGTAGTAAATCAGGCACAAATGGCAGACAAACTGCTCGCGCGGATCATTCAGATCGAAGCCGGTAATATCGCGGATCCGCTCCAGCCGGTATTTGACCGAGTTGCGGTGGATGTATAGACTGTTCGCCGTCTCAATCAGGCTGCCCCGGCACTCCAGGTAATGATAGAACGTCAGCATCATATTACTGTCATGCTCCTGGTCGTATTTCAGCAGCTTACCCAGCTTACGCTCGAACAGCCGCTCGAAGCCCGGACCGCCAAGGCCCTCCAGCAAGTGGTATACCTCCATCTCTTCATAGCGGGTGACACCGCCTGTCCCTTGTCCGAGCCTTCTGGAGATAGACAAGGCTTTGCGCGCTTCGTTGTAGCTGGTGTGGATGTCCCACAGGTATTCCGAGGTGCCAATTCCGCTTCTGTAGCTGCTGAGACCTTCGCTTTTGTCCTTCAGCCAGCCCTCCAGCGTCTTCTCCCAGGGCTCCTGTGCATCTCCGCCCGGCGTGAATTTACGGCCCTCCTGCGTGGGCAGGAACAGCACGGCCCGGCTGGAGCGGTATTCTACGTGGGGTGTAACTCCGCGTTTCTTCGCTTCCCGCTCCAGCAGCCGGTTCACCGTTTCCTCACTCGGTGCTGTCTCCCCTTCGATTACAGCAACCTCCCACTTATGCTCGGGATTCATCCCGAGCTGGCGTGCCCGCCGCTCCACCTCATGCCGCGAAGGCAGCGGCGGAGTCAGCAGCTCATCGATGAAGTTGCCGCGCAGCCGGAATTCGGTATCCTCAGCGACCTTGCGCCGCATCAGCTCCAGAGCGAAGACAAGCCTGGCCTGCTCTATGCCCACTTCCTCCATATCATCCAGCTGCTCTTTATCCACCAACAGTCTGGCTACCGTCCGCCGGTCCACATGGATATTCCAGTTCAGCGGAGCATGGCTCTGTGACCAGTCGAAATCAGCCGGCGAGGATACGATGATCTTCCGATCCGTATCCACAAGCGTAACCGGTGCTTTCAGGAAATCCGCCACATTATCGCTGACCGCCTGAATGCCGCTGTTCTCCAGCACCATTGTTGTCAGCGTGCGGTAGACCTCCTCCGCACGGCGCAGCAGCATTGCCTGCCGTCCGAGCAGCAGCTCCATCACCGGCTGGGTAATATCCGTATACGGAATCTCCGGCGGGATCTCCACAATAGGCAGACCGCAGGCATTGCTGGCCTCGATCGCTCCTTGGGGAATTTCCTTCAGGAAGCGGGCCGGCTTAATCGCCAGCGCCGCTGCACCCAGATTGTCGAGTGTATAGATCAGCTCAGTCAGCAGCGAAGGATCATGGCGGATGGAATACGCCGTAGTCAGCAGCATGACGCCTTCACTGATCCAGCCCTTCAGATCCGGAACCTCCATAATATCTACGAACCGGACTACCCGGTCCAGCCCCTGCTGGCCGCTAATAACCTTCGCTTTCCCAAGAACAGAGAGCTCCATCAGCTCCCGTAGCGTAATTCCTCGTGTATTCAACATTCTGCCTCCCTCTGCTGTCTTCAGTATTTCATGATTTTTCCTGAAATATGCCAATTGTACGTACCCGTATCACCCGTAAGCCCCCGTAGCCACTCGAAGGCCACCAGCTTACATTCGCATTCCCGCTAGTTTATCAGACATTCCCGCCCAGCCACAGGAAAAATATATAAAATTGCAGATAAATATTAATTTGGCAGGGGAGAAGAGAGCAAGTGGGCTTGCAGAGGGGGGGCTTGCGGCAAGATTAGTGGAGGTTGTGGCCTGATTTCAGGCGGCGGGCTACTTCTGGCGGTTTCAGGGGCATTAGTGCCCCTCATTTCAGGCGGCGGGCTACTTTCGGCGGTTTCAGGGGCATTAGTGCCCCTCATTTCAGGCAGCGGGCGACTTTCGGCGGTTTCAGGGGCATTAGTGCCCCTCACTTCCTCACTTCCTCTCCCTCCCCACTTATCTCAATTTACACTCTCCTTCATTCAGGAACAGCTCGCTGACGTGACAAAAAATCTTGATTTAGTTACTCAATTTGTTCAACAGCTTGTTAAACAACTAGTTCAACAACCAAAAACGTTCCCCGGACCCGAAGTCTGGAGGAACGCTTAACTTTATCTGTACTTTGAACTAATAACTCTACTTTGCACTAGTAACTCTACTTTGCACTAGTAACTCTGCCTTGCACTAGTAACTCTGCCTTGCACTAGTAACTCTACTTTGAACTAGTAACTCTACTTTGCACTAGTATTCATGCTTAGCATCTTGCACAGCGCAATCAGCGCCGCACTCCCCCAGGCAAGGAAGCAGCCGCAGCGGCCGCAGCGCCAAGCGCAAGGATCGGATCAAACGCGCGGATGCCGAGCTGTTCTTCCAGCTCCGCCGCCAGGCCGATGGTGGCAAACCCGGTGCAGGCGAGGACTATGGCCTGCGCACCGCGTTCCACCAGCCGGGCTGCTCCGGCAAGTGCGCCTGCCCGTCCGGCAGGCGTACCCAAATCAAGAGTGGTCGTTACCCCATCAGGCCGGTCCATGCCGAGGTAAGCATCGCCGAGAATGCTGCGGATCAGCGGCGGCACTTCGGTCAGGATCGTCAGCACGCCAATCTTATCGCTGTATGCCAGAGACATATGGGCTGCACAAGAGCCTGCGCCCAGAACCGGTACATTTACTGCCATCCTAGCTTCCAGCAGCGCGGGATCCGCGGCACAGCTGATGCCGATGACCGTACAGCCCTGCTGCTCCAGATCCCGGGCCAGGCTGATAATCTTCGGCACTGACTCTGCTTCGGTCTCGTCATTGTATACGCCCTGAGGCTGATCAGGAATACAGCGGCTGATTACCGGCAGGCCATACCGGTGTTCAATCAATTCTCCGTGCAAATGAATTGCAGACTCCTCTTGCAGTGTGATTACACGTATAATTCCAAGCATCCTTATCTCCCCCTGGTCAGCCATTGTTCTGCGTTCTGAATATCCTCACCATATACTTTTGCTTCATTCCGTACCGCCATAACCCTGACAACAACACAGCAGCCGCGCAGCCTAGAGCAGTTCTCCTGCACGCATAATCAGCTTATCATCAATATATACATCCGGCTTCATCACAACGGCATCAATATGCACACCAGCCGCTACAACCCCGCCGAACGTATTATTGCTGCCAAAAGCGACATGGATGGTCCCGTAGACCTTCTCATCCTCCAGCACCACACCTGTAATTCTGGCCTTGTTGTTTGTACCAATGCCGAACTCGCCCAGGAGCCTGCCGTCACCGGGACCAAGCATATCCAGCAGCCTGTCACCGCTCTCGCCTTCTGCACTAACCAAACAGCCCTGCTCTACCGCCAGCACCATCGGGCTGTTCAGCGCGCCAATACCTGCAATCGAACCGTCCACCTTAATCTGGCCGGTGGCTGTACCCTCCATTGGCGCAATATAAGCCTCGCCCGAAGGCAGGTTGCCCGATTCGCCCGGATTCAGATACAATCCGGTGCTGAGCACGCCATCCCGGCCCTCAATCGAAAAGCTCAGACTCAGTCCGTCTTTAACTACACGCACCTGGCTTCCCTCAGACAGCAGCGCAGCAACCTGCTCTGTTAATGTCTTCACCTGCGCATAGTCCGCAGTGATCGCGCCATGGCTGAACATGTCATCTGTCATGCCCGGCATGGTCGCCACCCGCGTTCCCGCTGCGGCTGCCTGCTTGCGCGCCGCCGTATGTGTCATCGAATGTGTCGTAATGCATATCGCCACATCGGCTTTGGCCATAGCTTCGGCAATCGGAGCCGGCGGCTCCTCGCCGGATTTGCTCCGTGCCTGCATAATCAATAGCATCGATTCGGCCCCGAGCCGCTTCCCTGCTTCATAGACGGATTCGGCAAGCTCCCGCTTGTCGTCATCGGCCACTACAGCCAGCAATTCACCGCTGCCAAGCCCCAGACAGTCCTTAAGGACATTCATGCTAATCAGTATTCGTTGCTCACTCATTCTCGTTTCCTCCCGGTTACACCATTTCTGCTACCAGCTTGCCCATCAGGGCATTGGACAGCACGGCAGGCACTCCTGCGGAGGCCGCCCACTGTCTATGCTGCTCCACATATCCCATACAGTCAAGCACAATCACATCCGCCAAGTCCCGCAGGCGCTCAGCAGCCGCTCGGAAATCCGCTTCCGTACCGGTATACGGAGAAGCAGCTGCAAACGGCAGCCGCGCTCCGGCTCCCGCGAATTTCTCATTCATGCTCTCTTCCTGCTCGGGCAGAGGACCAATCAGCCCCAGCCGGCGTCCGTCAAGCATCGCCATAACAACCGGAGGGATAATCCGGTCCGGTTCAATCAGATGGGCCTTGGCCGTATGAAGTCCCGGAAAAACACCGGTACAGGCCAGCAGAATCGTCTGAATTCCAGCAGCTTCCATAGCATCAACCTTCCCCTGCAAAACGGACTTTATCCGCTCACGGGAGATTACCGCAGCTGATCCGTCCGCCATGCGGGTAGTCAGCACATACTCCCCCGGTCCAGGACTATAGAATTCGCGTACCTGGTCAGCAGTGAATCCGTCAAGTACCCCGGACTGAACCAGTCCGGCCTTACCTTCCAGATACTTCTCAATAATCGGCGCAACATCGTTCCTGGGAGCTTGTCCGATCGTGATTAACCCTATATTATTACTCATCTTGCTCCCTCCCGCTTCTCTATACGGATTGAAATCGTGGCAAACCCATGCCTGTATACATTTAGCAGGCGCTGAACCTTGCTCAGCGCCTGCTAATTATTCCGTTCTATTCCTAGTGAGAGGTTACAGCCGGTTTACCCAGCGTCTGCAGCACTTTCATCGAACCGTACAGCTCGGTAATCTGTGCGAATTCAGCTTCGTTGTAGAGAGAGCATATGCCTTGAGTGTACTCTTTGGCTGTCTCAATGGCAAAACGCACCGCCTGGGCAATATCAATCTCATGGCTAGCCCCTGTACCGCAGCCGGGCACCATGGACTGGGCAGTAATCGCCAACCCTACAACGGGAGCCGAGGTCGCTACTGCCGGCTGCAGGATGGAATTGATATGATATAGTCCGTTACCGTAAGGAGTAATATCCTGCGTAGTTACCGGAAAAGTAACCGGATACTGTCCTGTCGTCATTTCCATGATGCGCAGCAGATCCTCACTGACCCGCAGAATGTACCCTTCTTTGACCGTAGGTGAGATTGCAATGCCTTTATGATTCACCACACGGTTGCCCTTGGTCGTATCAATAGAAATAATCGCTTCCATCTCCGGCAATACCTCGTGCTCATTCATCTGCAGGATATCCACCGGGGAATCCATGAAATCAACGGGCTCATGCGGCAGTGTCGGAGCATCCGGGCAAATATGCGTCGTAACCAGGACGTCACCCTGCAGTACGTCTCCTTTGGTCTGCATGTTTGCCAGCTTCAGTGCCGCAGCGATTGCCGCCACTGCGCCGTCTGCATCAGAGACAATGCCGATCCGGCTGGGGCGCGCTCCTATTCCGCCAAGTCTGCCGACAATTCCGAAGGTTGGCGCGCTGCCGCCTCCAAGCTTGCCTTGACTGCCCGGAATGGTGATTTTGACGAATTCCGTACTGCCTTTTTCACCTTCCACTTTCTGAACCTCAACCTTAACCGCAGGATATGCTGCGAATAACTGCCTGACCTGCTCACCATTAACATAAGCGCTGTCCAGTGCGTTCAAAACTGTAATTGTCTGATGAAGTGCCATTATAATTCCTCCCCGGATGCATGCTCATGATTGTGATGTTTGAATTCATACTATCTTAAAATTCGAAACGTCCACAATGTACCGCCCTGCCAAAACTAAGTTGTTTTTCTTGTCCTTTGCACATAAACCTTACGCGCAAGGTACACTCTTCGGCCTTTAAGCAGCATCCGGCATCCATTAAACCCCTAAATACCCCGTTTCATCACATAAAGAAATATAAATAAAGGTTAATTATTCCATATGGCGAATTACAAGAAGGTTACACATCATCAAATTATGGAAGAGGGTTACTACATGAAGCTGGAACAGACTGAGCCTCAAAAAGAGCTCCAACAAACCATCGATCAGGAGGTTCTGCTCTCCGGATTTTCGGGTACGGTACTGGTTACGCAACACGATCAGACCCTCGCAGCGGCTGCTTGCGGACACTCCAATGTAGCGGAGGAACGGATTAATCAGCTTAACACCTGCTTCGGGATTGCTTCCGGCAGCAAACTGTTCACAGCAGTAGCCATCTGCCAGCTGGTGGAGCAGGGCAAGCTTTCTTTTGACGGCAAGGTACTGGAAGTTTTACATGAGCAGAAGTTCCCCTTGTTCAGCCCGGAGATCACGGTTCATCAGCTGCTGACGCATAGCTCGGGCATTCCGGATTATTTCGATGAGGAGGTTATGGACGACTTCTCAGCACTTTGGGAGGATATACCGATGTATACGCTCAGGCGACCCGGTGATTTCCTGGCACTATTTGCAGCCCTGCCGATGAAATTCACTCCCGGCGATCGTTTCCACTATAACAATGCGGGTTATATCTTGCTTAGCCTGGTAGTCGAAGCGGTCAGCGGAATGAATTTCACGGATTATGTGGAGCAGCATATTTTCCAGCCTTGCGGGATGAAGGATTCCGGTTATTTCGCCCTGGATGCCCTCCCGGCCAATACAGCTCTCGGTTATATCGACAATGAGACCGGAGAGAATATCAGCAACATCTATTCCATTCCGGTGGTGGGCGGCGGCGATGGCGGTGCTTTTGTCACGGCAGCGGATATGCAGAAGCTGTGGACATGCCTGCTCGGGCACAAGCTGCTGCAGCCAGAGACGACTGCCCTGCTGCTCACACCGCATATTCTTGAGGATGAGGATACTTACTACGGCTATGGAGTGTGGATTACGATCCGAAACGGCGGGGTGTTAAAATACCATCTCATGGGCTCCGATCCCGGGGTCTCCTTTCGCTCGGCAGTCTATCCGGCAAGCGGCGTAACCTTCACCGCTCTCTGCAACCGGAGTAGAGGGACTTACCGGATGATGCTGGCCGTGGAGGAGAATCTGCAGCTGTAACAGCAGGCCTTCCGCGCACTATAGGCTTTCACGCTTATGGAGAAGGAACCATTCTATTGCGAAGCCTGTAAATTCCATATTACAAAAAGCCCTACGCCAGCAATTCACTGGTCGTAGGGCTTCTTTGGCTATTCATTATTCATTGCTAAGCAATCAGGAATCGGTAACCCGGTTTAGTAGCGCGTTACGCCATCCTTAGTCACCAGCGCGAATACCAGTGGCTGCGGCGGAACCGGCTGAGCGGAGATGCGGTAAGCTTCCAGCACCTTGGCTTCGGCTTCCTGCACTTTGCTCTCACTGGCATCATTCACATGCAGCACGGCAAGCGTATCGCCTGCGGCTACGGCATCGCCGACCTTAATCGCCAGCTGAATGCCAACGGCCAGGTCGATGACGGATTCCTTCGTTTCGCGTCCGGCGCCGAGCAGCATTGCCGCTACGCCGATCTCTTCGGCCTGAATGCTCTCCACATACCCTGCGGCTTCCGCCTTCACTTCGATGAACTTGCGCGCTGCCGGCAAAGTATCCGGCGACTCAATCTGCGTGGCATCGCCGCCTTGGGCAGACACCATCTGCTTGAACTTGTCCAGCGCACTGCCGTCTTTGATATGGGACAGCAGAATGGAGCGCGCTTCTTCTTCGTCCTTCGCCTTGCCGCCGAGCACCAGCATCTGGCTGCCCAGAATGAGGCAGACCTCCTGCAGATCCTTCGGCCCGTGACCGTTCAAGGTCTCAATGCCTTCTTTGATCTCCAGCGCATTACCGATGCCGAAGCCCAGCGGCTGGTCCATGTCGCTGATCACTGCGACCGTGTTGCGGCCGAGATGCGTGCCGATATCCACCATTGCCTGTGCGAGTGCGATGGAATCCTCCAGCGTCTTCATGAACGCGCCGCTGCCGGTCTTCACATCAAGGACGATGGCATCCGCACCTGCGGCGATCTTCTTGCTCATTACGGAGCTGGCAATCAGCGGAATGGATTCCACGGTTGCAGTCACGTCACGTAGCGCGTACAACTTCTTGTCCGCAGGCGTAATGTTACCGGACTGGCCGATGACAGCTGCGCCGATCTCCCCTACCTGGGTGAAGAATCGCTCCCGGTCCATCTCCACGGAGAATCCGGTGATTGACTCCAGCTTGTCGAGTGTGCCGCCAGTGTGGCCGAGGCCGCGTCCGGACATTTTGGCCACCGGAACTCCGGCTGCGGCTACAAGCGGGGCCAAAACAACCGTCGTTTTGTCGCCAACACCACCGGTAGAATGCTTGTCTACCTTGATGCCGGCTATCGGACTGAGATCCACCTGGTCACCGGACATCGCCATTTCCAGGGTCAGATCACCGGTCTCCCGTGCGTTCATTCCGCGGAAATAGACAGCCATCGCCCAGGCGGAAATCTGGTAATCAGGAATTTCACCTTTGCTGTAGCCTTGAATCAGAAAAGCTATTTCTTCACGGCTGAGCTCTCCGCCGTCTCTTTTTTTCTGAATAAGATCAACTGCACGCATTATACCTGTACCTCACGGACAAAGGCGCGCACAAGGCCGATGAATTTCGGCTTGGTCAGGTTAGCGACTTTTACCACCTGCTCATGAGTCAGCGGCTCCAGCTCGTCCCCGATCGCCATATCCGTGATACAGGTAATGCCGAGCACGCGAAGCTTGCTGTGGCTGGCTACGATCACTTCCGGCACGGTGGACATCCCAACGGCATCGCCGCCGAGGTAGGCCAGCATTTTGAGTTCAGCCGGAGTTTCATAGGTAGGGCCGCTGATGCCGGCATATACGCCTTCCTGCAGCACTAGCGCTTCGCCGTCCACACCTTTAACTTCACCCGCAAGCTTCTTGGCCAGCGCAATATATTCAGGGTCATAGGCACGGGACATATCAGGGAAACGCACACCCAGCTCCGGATCATTCGGTCCGATCAGCGGATTGTCGCCAGTCATATTCAGATGGTCGGTAATCAGCATAAGGTCGCCGGCTTTGAACGCTCTGTTCATTCCGCCGCCTGCATTGGTAATTACGAGTGTGCCTACGCCAAGCTTAGCCATTACGTATACCGGCAGCACCACTTTGCGCATTTCATAACCTTCATAGTAGTGGAAACGGCCCTGCATGATCATAACATCCTTGCCTTCCAGCTTACCGATCACGAACCGTCCGGCATGACCTTCTACCGTGGAACGCGGGAAATGCGGAATTTCTTCATAAGGCAGATATACCGCATCTTCGATCTGATCGCCCAGATCCCCAAGGCCGGAGCCTAGAATAAGTCCGATGCCCGGTGTGTAAGAACCGAATTTGGATTGAATATATTCAGCAGCTTCTTGAACCTGAGTGCCGTATGGGACTGTTGATGGTGTTGTCATAGGTTGATCCTCCCGGATATGAATTGTCTTGTAAATAGCTTGAAGCAGGAACTACATCTTCGGAATAAAAGCCAGCACCAGCTTCAGGAATTGCTCGCGCACACGTTCCGCTGTCTCCATCACTTCTGCATGGTTCAGCGGCTGTTCCAGAATTCCGGCAGCCATGTTGGTGATGCAGGAAATACCAAGCACTTCAATACCGGCATGACGGGCCACAATCGTCTCAGATACCGTGGACATCCCTACTGCATCTGCCCCTTGGCGGCGCAGCATAACGATTTCAGCAGGAGTCTCATAGTTGGGTCCGAGCAGACCGGCGTATACGCCTTCCTTGAACTCGAAGTTCAGCGCTGCAGCAGCTTCTTTGGCGGCTGCGATCAGGCGCGGGCTGTAAGCCGAAGACATATCCGGGAAACGTACGCCCAGCGCATTATCATTCGGTCCGGTCAGCGGATTGCGGCCTGTCAGGTTCAGATGGTCAGTAATCAGCATCAGATCACCCGGTGTGAAATCGGTGTTGACCCCCCCGGCAGCGTTAGTAACCAGCAGGCTGGTTACGCCCAGCTCTTTCATTACGCGCACCGGGAATGCCGTAGTTTCTGGTCCGTACCCTTCGTACATGTGGAAGCGGCCTTTCATCATGACCACGCGGCGGCCTTCGATCATACCGATCAGCAGTTCACCTTCATGTCCTTCAACAGTGGATACGGGGAAATGGGGAATTTCATGATAAGGAATGACTACCTCGTCTGTGATCAGATCGGCCAGAACACCGAGACCGGAGCCGAGAATCAGCCCGATCTCGGGGGCGACGGTACATTTGTCTTTGATATATATTGCTGCTTCTTGAATATTGCTTTGGGTAACTGCGGTCATGGTTGGTTCCTCCTTGAGGTGGGTGTACAGATTGAGCTAAATTCCAGGAAAAGATTCAGTCGCCACTACGGTGGATATTTGGACTTCCGGCCACTGTTGTCACCAGATTTCTTGATTTATCTGCTGTCCGCAGTTGAAATCCGGTGACAAAGGCGTACGCTATCGCTCCTACAGTTCCAAAATCCCCCTTCGTCACTCCTTCTCCTTTTCCAAAATCCAGTTCAATCTGTAGTGTGATTTATTGTAATTCAGACAAAAAGCTCGTCCCGTACTGCGGTGCCTTCGCTCCAAAGTTATCGGCGATGGTAGCGGCAACGTCAGAGAAAGTCTGGCGGATACCCAGGCTACCCGGAGTCTTGAATCGCGGGCTGTAGATCAGGAGCGGCACATATTCACGGGTATGATCCGTTCCGGCATGGATCGGGTCATTGCCGTGGTCAGCCGAGATGATCAGCAGATCATCTTCTCCAAGGGTGGACAGCAGCTCAGGCAGCGCCTGATCGAACACTTCCAGCGCCCGGCCGTAGCCTTCCGGATCACGGCGGTGGCCATACAGGGAATCGAAATCAACGAGATTGGTGAACAGGAATCCGTTGAACGGCTTGCGCAGCTCATCAATCGTAATCTGGATGCCGTGCTCATTGCTCTTCGTCGGGTAGGAAGCTGTTACACCTTCGCCAGTGAAGATATCATTGATTTTACCCACGGCGATTACATCCTTGCCGATGTCCTCCAGAGCGTTCATAACGGTCGGCTCCGGCGGCTTCACCGCGTAGTCATGACGGTTCGGGGTACGCACGAAATTCCCCGGTTCGCCGATATAAGGACGGGCGATGACACGGCCTACGGAGAATTCGGGAGCCATCGTCAGCTCGCGGGCGATCCGGCAGGCGCTGTACAGCTCTTCCAGAGGAATGATATCTTCATGCGCGGCAAGCTGGAAAACGCTGTCTGCCGAAGTATACACAATCCATGCGCCGGTCTTCATCTGCTCTTCGCCGTATTCTACGAGAATCTCCGTGCCGGAAGCCGGTTTGTTGCCAATCACCTTACGTCCGGTTGCCGCTTCGAACTTCGCAATCAGCTCTGCGGGGAATCCGTCAAAATAAGTATTAAAAGGAACCTCAATCTTGAGGCCCATCAGCTCCCAGTGGCCGGTCATCGTATCCTTGCCTACGGAAACCTCCTGCATTTTGCCGTAATAGCCTGTTGGGGCAGCTACCGGTCCAAGCGGCGGCAGCGGAGCAATATTCGCCAGTCCCAGCTGCTGCAGGTTCGGAAGCTTTAGACCCGGAACCCGCTCCAGAATATGGCCCAGTGTATGGGAGCCTGTATCTCCAAAATTAGCGGCATCCGGCGCTTCACCGATACCTACACTATCCAGAACAATAAATCCGATGCGTTTAAATGAGGACATTGCCGTCTTCACTCCTTCGTAGTTTGCATAATCGTAAGGTCTGCTCAAAACAGGAAGAAACTCCGGGAGAACCTCTCCCGGGAGCTATCCTTTCAGTATGATTCCATCATAACTTTCTTACTCACAAAAAGCATCTTTTCGGGCTAATCCAACCCATTACCCGTTCTATCTCTGGTTACACCAGCGTAATACAGTGTGGCTACCTCGCCCGGGGATGGTGATTCTCATAGACTTCCTTCATATTCTTGCGGGCGATTCCGCTATAAATCTGAGTGGTCGAAATATCGGAATGGCCCAGCATCTGCTGCACAGAGCGCAGGTCTGCCCCGCCTTCCAGCAGATGAGCGGCGAAGGAATGCCGCAGGGTATGCGGTGTGATGTCCTGCTGGATGTCGGCTTCACGCGCATATTTCTTGATTATTTTCCAAAATCCCTGACGGGTCAGCCGCCCGCCCAGACTGTTAAGGAACAGTGCCGGCTCCTCCTGGTTCACCCGGAGCAGCTTGTCCCGCATTCCGGCGGTATAACGGGCCACGCAATCCGCAGCAAGCGTACCCAGCGGCACCACTCTTTCCTTGCCGGAAGCGCCGCTGCAGCGGACGAACTTCAGCCCGGTGTTCACGTCCTCCACATTCAGCGAGATTAGCTCCGTAACACGGATACCCGTTGCATAGAGCAGCTCAAGCATCGCCTTATCGCGCATCCCCTGTGGAGCAGATTCATCAGGGACGGCCAGCAGGCGTTCAATATCTTCAATACTAAGAATCATCGGCGGTTTCTTACTCGGTTTAATCGTTTCCATATCCACTGTCGGGTCTTGCCCGATCAGCCGTTCTTTCAGTAAAAAATGAAAATAGGCGCGCAGCGATACCGTATTCCGGTTGACTGTTGCCGTTGCCTTGCCCGCTCCGCGCAGAGCGCCGAGGTAAAGCATAATATGTGATCTTTTGATTTCTTCCATCGCAGCCGTGCCACGTTCTTCGGTAAACTCCAGAAACTGTGAAATATCCCGTCCATAGGATTCCAGCGTACTAGGAGACAATCCCTTGTCCCCGGACAAATACTGCATAAACGGCTGCAAGTGTGACTTCATCTATTCACGCTCCTGTCATACTCAGGCTGCTTCATGCCACTCTGCAGCGGTTGGGGTCCGGCAGCAGTCAGAACGCGGGGCGTCCCTTACATGCTCTAGATTCATTCGACAGGCTTCTAGCTTTTTCCTGCAACCGGCGGAGCACTCACTCCCCGTACCAATAGTAGAACCGCAGGCGCTGACCTGCGCTCAGCCCATCATCGCTTTGCTTCACATCATGAAATGCCCGGATGGCTGTGCCCTCCGGAATATCATAATTCTGAGCGGGGCTGATCCAGGCACTAATCCAGCTTAGGACATAATACAGCACACAGCTGATCGCAACGAGTAAGGTCATGAAATACAGCCGGCGTACGGTTTTGGGAATGGAGACAATCATCCGGATAACCTCCTAAAAGTTATGGCAGCATCTGCTTCACTATTCTACTTTGCAGAACTCGTCCTTCACTTTATGCGCCGGAGGGCGGTGTTATGTATTGCTCTTTGAATAATCAGTTAAAAAGCCCCCTCCGGCCATTCAGCCGGGGAGAGCTTGTGCGGTAATTCCTCATTTGTATAAGAGTTCATGCTCTATATAAGCTTATTCGGGAGTATTGCCGTCTGCATTATTCTTATCCTTGCAGCGGTGGCAAATTCCGTGAAAATCAAGTCTATGATCAAGCACCGTAAAATTATAATCCTTCTCAAGACGCTCTTCCAGCGGGCCCAGCCAATCCTCACGAATCTCATCCATGGTTCCGCATTGTACACAAATCAGATGATGATGATGATGTTTCGCTGTATCCGTCCGCAGATCATAACGGGCAACACCGTCTCCGAAATTAATCTTCTCCACGACATGAAGCTCGCTGAGCAGTTCCAGGGTACGATATACGGTGGCGAGACCGATCTCCGGAGCCTTTTCTTTCACCAGCATGAATACATCTTCAGCGCTTAAATGATCATCCTCGTTCTCCAGGAGAACTCTTAAGGTCGCTTCCCGTTGAGGTGTAAGCTTGTATCCTTGGGATTGTAGTTGTTGCTTAATCTTGTCTATCCGGGCTTCCATTGTCTGCCTCCCCCTTGGAAAATTACCGCACCGGGCTTCAAGCCACTTCTTCCATTATAGGGGGAGTTAGTTTGAGAAGTCAAACGGTTTTAGGATGTATGCAGACTTAAATAGGCTTAATTGGTATGACATTAATACCTATGTGAATCCCCTCTTTAAAAAGTAGCCCCTTAAGGCGGATTCGTAATATATCCAAAAATTATTGGGATCAAATCCGAAAAACAATAACAATCACCTATAAACAGTGTCTGCCTTTCAAGAGCTCTATTTGAACTTAAACTTAGGATCACATAAATCAACGTAAACATGCCTTTCCATCAAAACGCCTTTTTTATAGAAAGGACGATCTATGAGAAATTCGTGTGAGGATCTGCATATGCTATTGAATAAACAGAAAGGAGGTGCTTTATGACTCTTTTACTAGATTCTCGCACATCACAAAATGCAAGCTTTGCCTCTTCTCTTGGCGTTCCTTTCCCAGCTATACTATCCCCCCAATTATACGGACAAGTCGGATTGAACATTGTGATACCCACAGGGAATATCAGGGTAGAGTTTTTCACTACCGTATCTATCTTACTACCTGCCGGTACTCCTCCAACTGGAATCTTCGTGATCATCGTTAGAGGAACCACTACGAACGATTCTATCATCTATTCCGCACTCGAAGTGTCTCTGCCATCCAATACGAATGAACAGGTGCTGCCCATCACGGTCATAGGTTCTGATTTCAATGTCCCTGCTCCTGAGAATAATCAATTGATCTATTCAGCATTTGTTAGCACAACGACCCTCGGACCGGTCCGGATCGGACCCGAAAGCTTTACCGTTACAGCTTACTCTGATTAATAAGAGTATACGAATTAAACCAGCAGTATGGGATATCCTGTACTGCTGGTTTTCTTGTTTCTTTTATTGCAGTGGGAGACCTTGTTTTGAAGGTTTTTTGTTGCATCCATTTGATCATTTTGAAAAACACTACTATATTCAATTAATACTTACCAGCATCGGCGTCACCCATCTCATCATCACCGGGGTCACCCAAGCCTCAAATCCGGAGATTCCCATAACCAGCAGGGCCATGCCGAGTGACAGCAGGGTGTACATTACAAAAGGCCGGGTCACCTTGGTACGCCGCTGTTGTCCCAGCACCCGGCTGCGGATCATCAGCAGGGAGAAGGCGATCGCTGCCGCGCTGCATACAAGCAGTACCGGAATCAGCACCAGATTATGCGGGGCTACAGAAACCAGGGCAAACAGCATGCCATGCCAGGAATACTGGCTGACCAGACAGCCGACGGTGAAGCCGATCAGCACGCCTTTGAGGAAATCCAGAATTAGAATCCCCGGAAGTCCGATAACCGACAAGCCGAGGATCCAGATCAGTCCGACCCACTTCAGATTGAATGCGGCAATCCCCCAATACGAATCCTGCGCGGCAGGCAGTCCCTGTTGATCCACGGTCATGAAGAAATTGCCCAAATAATCCCCCAGCTCCTGCTGCTGATCCAGCGTTAACGCACTGACAATGAGCGCTCCAAATACGACCCCGACCAGGAATAATACCGCGACAAAAATATAAAGAGGCGTCTGTTCCTTCATCATCAGCCTTAAACTGCGCATCAGGACATTCTCCTTTCCGGTCACATGTTACACCATATGAAGGAATGTCCCGCTCTATGACTTGTCCTTGGTTACTTCCCCTTAATGACCTTGCCGTACGTTCCTCCGCCTCCTGAAGAGAGCGCAAGCCTGCCGGTACGGGCCAGTACGATCAGCTCTGCAAGCTCTTGTCCGGCTACAGCCGCAAGCTCGGCTTCACCCGCCTTGTGCAGTATATTCATTTCTGTGCCAAACGCCAGCAGCAGGTCATTCAGCTTGCGCTTGCCAAGTCCCGGAATAAACTCCAGAGGCACCTGGTAATGGTACGGCGGACGGTACTCCGGAACCAGCGGCTGCTCACGGTCGGCAATATCGAGAATACGGTCCAGCACACCCTGTACGAGCTTCGGGCTGCCGCAATACGGACAGTGCTCTGAAGTCGCGTACGCCTCATCGATAATGCTGCCGCAGCCGCCGCAATATGTGCGGTGGTATTTCCCCAGCTTGGGGTTCAGCCCGAAGTTGGCACTGATCCGGCGTCCCTCCGAGCGTTTCAGCGCCAGCTCCAGCTCATGGAAAGAGGGCTGCTGCATCTCAATCACATTATACTCACGGCCGATTTTGCCCAGGGAATGAGCGTCAGAATTGGTCAGGAAGCTGTATGGGTCAAGCTCTGAAATATATCCGGCCATTTCCGAATCCGCACTGAGTCCAAGCTCCACCGCAGCAATCCGTTCCAGGTCGAATAATTCAACCATCCGCTCCGCTGCACAGCCATATAGCCCTTTGTGCGGAGTGAAAATATGTGCCGGAATCAGCAATCCTCCCCGTCCGGTAATCTCGTCCTGCAGCACCCGGGAGGGTGCATACAGGCGCTGGGAGCTTAGATTCACGTTCCGCATATGGGCGCTCATCCAGCTGCTGAACTCTTCCATGGTCCCAAGGTCCGGCATGAAGGCCAGGACATGGCACTCTTTTCGCCCGGGCTCACGGATCTCAATCTCGGTTCCCAGGATGATCGTAGTCCCCCTGTAGGCAATTCCGCCGCCTTCTGCTATCGTCATCTCGCCGGAATCCAGCGCCGCATGAATATCCCGCAGCACCCCCGGGGAGTGGCTGTCGATGATGCCGATCAGACCGATCCCCTTGCGCTCCGCCGCCTCTTTGGCAATCCCGGCGAAGGTGAGCTCGCGGCTGCCGCTGATTTTGACCGCCTGTCCCTCTGAAGTCCGCCCGATATGCACATGCAGGTCGCAGTAAACGCTCTGCAGCGTGGACTCTAGTGCCATTGTCCCGTCAGCGTATACAGATGCCAGGCGTAGACAGCCATCATGGTCTTGGCATCCGCAATACGTCCATCCGCGATATACTGGTACGCTTCCTCCAGCGTCAGCTCGGAAACCTCCAGGAATTCATCCTCATCCAGCGCCATCTCACCCGGCTGGGCATCTTCTGTCACATAGAGGTGAATGATCTCATCGGCGAAGCCGGGAGAGGTGTAGAACGACTTCAACAGCTTCAGCCCGCCGCTGTGGAATCCGGTCTCCTCCTGAAGCTCACGGCCCGCAGCCGCCAGCGGATCCTCGCCTTTGTCCAGCTTGCCTGCAGGTATCTCCACTTCAGTACGGTGCATCGGCTGGCGGTACTGTTCCACTACAAGCATTTTACCGTTATTCAGTGCCAGTACAGCTACGGCCCCCGGATGCTTCACCACCTCACGGGTTGCTGTATTGCCGTCAGGCAGCTTCACCGTGTCCACCTGCAGCGAAATAATGTTGCCAGTAAAGATCGGCTTCGTCGACAATGTTTCTTCATCCAATGCGGGGTTGCGGTTGATTTCATCGTTTTTCATAGATTTGTGGTCTCCTTTGGCATGGTTATGCATAGGGTGTATTATAGCAAACTTAAAAGGAAAGAAGGAATGCAGGCATGAATGATTGTCTTGTCCGAGCAAGCTCATCCGCAGTTACAATGGTAGGTAAACCGGAGCAGATCAAGGCTGTAATGGCCGGATGGATGAAGCAGTACGGGCGTGATATGCCCCTATCCTACATCCTGCTGCTCCAGGCGGAAACGCGGATCACAGCTTCCAAGGCAGGATAATGCCGCTTCGTTCTTCCGGATATCCGTGAGGAAGATTAGCTTCACCTAGTAACAAGAAGGAGCTGTCTCCCGGTGAATTCCGGAACAGCTCCTTCTTGTTACATTTAAGCGCAGCCGGCCTCAATACCGGCAGGCATCTGCGCAGTTTTTGATATCAGCCCTTTTGGCTCTCAGCCACAATGGCAACAACCAGGCTGGCTACTTTGACAATATCTTCGGCTTTGATCCTTTCCTTCGTTGTGTGGATATCCTCATAGCCGACAGCCAGATTCACAGTAGGAACCTTCAGGCCATTGAACACATTGGCATCACTGCCGCCTCCGGAAGCGAACAGCCGGGTAGTCAGTCCCAGTGAAGTAATCGCGCGGTCTGCCAGCTGTACCACCGGATCATGTTCATTAAAGCTGAACGCCGGATAAATGATTTCGCTGCGGAATTCACTCTGTGCGCCGTTGTCACGTGCGGTTGTCTCCAAGGCTTCACGCATAGAGGCAATCTGCAGTTCTACCTTCTCCTGCACAATACTGCGGGCTTCCGCATCCAGCTGCACATGGTCGCAGACCACATTGGTCGGGCCGCCGCCGGCAAATTTGCCGATATTCGCTGTCGTTTCATTATCGATCCGTCCAAGCTTCATCGCCGAAATCGCTTTGCTCGCCACTTGAATCGCACTGATTCCATCCTCCGGATTAACTCCGGCATGAGCGGATTTGCCGAAGATCTGCATCGTTACGCGCGCCTGTGTCGGCGCAGCAATGGCGATCGCTCCTACTTCACCATTGGAATCAAGCGCGAAGCCAAGATCGGCATCCAGATGCGCCGGGTCCATTGCGCGTGCGCCCATCAGCCCGGACTCTTCGCCTGCCGTAATGACAAACTGAATCTGCCCGTGCGGAAGCTTCTGCTCCTGAATCACCCGGATCGCTTCGAACAATGCGGCAAGTCCCGCTTTGTCATCCGCTCCGAGAATTGTACTGCCATCGCTGGTAATCCAGCCGTCTTCCCCAAGGGAAGGCTTAATATTCTGCCCGGGAACCACTGTATCCATGTGGCAGGTGAAGAGCAGCTTAGGCGCGCTCACGCCACTGTCCCCAGGCCAGGTTACGAACAGATTGCCCGCCCCGTGTCCCGTTCTCTCCTGGGAATCATCTTCAACAGCTGTCAGTCCCAGATTGCTGAATTTTTCCTTAAGTACATCGGCAATCGGCCGTTCATTTCTGGTCTCACTATCAATACGGACAAGCTCCATGAATTCATTAATCAACCGGTCTTGTGATATCACTTGGACTTCCCTCTCTTTCGCGGATACGTTACAATGGTTGTACTGCGTTGTCTAACGCCTACGTTCTTAACTTAAACTAATCTCAAAGGAGTCACTCATGCAACAGAAAAAATGGTTCCGCATCATTATCTACATTATGCTAATCGCTATGATCGCCTCTACGGTGCTCTTTGTCATCGAGCCGTTTATGGCCGGTTAGTCACGTTTAGTACTTGAATAACAGCGTCCGGATTCTCCGGGCGCTGTTTGACGTTGCCTGGATTCAGCATTCCTTATTCTGCAGCACTTGCAGCCCCGGCAACCGCTTCATACGGAAACTGCTGCAAGAAATAAGGCACCAGCTCGGAAGCAACGCTCTCCAGGCCAAAGGAGCGCCCGGTGCATTCCTCAAGTGAAGTGACCCCATACTCAGCGATGCCGCAGGGGATGATTCCCGAGAAGCCGCTTTGGCTGATTCCGGCTGAGATGTTGAAGGCGAAGCCGTGGCTGGTAATAAAACCTCTGCGGAATTTACTCTTGTTGAATTTGACGCCGATCGCACAAATTTTCTCATCGCCGACCCACACGCCCGTATATCCCTGCTTGCGGGTTCCTGATATCCCGTGTGAAGCCAGAAAGGCAATAATAACGGCCTCCAGCCTGCGCAGATATCCGTGCAGATCGACCTTGCCGTCTTCGCCAAGCTTCAGGAGAGGATAACCTACAAGCTGGCCCGGCCCGTGATATGTAATATCTCCTCCGCGGTCGATTTCAAACAGCGCAATCCCTTGTTTCCTAAGCTGTTCCACGCTAAGGAGCAGATGCTCCGGATGATTCTGTGAACCGATGGTATAGGTTGGCGGATGCTGCAGAAGGATCAGCCGCTCGGAAGCTATGCCTGCGTCAATCCCCTGCACCGCTTCCTTTTGCAGCTCCCAGGCCGCGCCGTATTCCATCAGCGGGAGATAGGAAACTTCCAGTTTGCTTAAGTTCAGGTTGTCCATGGTCATAAGGTCCCCTTTGCTTCATATTCTCCCTGTCACAGGGTTCCGCAGTTGCCTTAAAGCATTAGTACAGCTTGGTGTCCGGCGTATAACCTTCCACATTATCCTTCACACGCTGCAGGAAACGCCCGCTGATGACTCCATCCAGAATCCGGTGATCCAGAGACAGGCAGATATTGGCCATCGAGCGGACGGCGATCATATCATTGATGACCACTGGTTTTTTCACGATAGATTCAAAGGTTAGAATCGCCGCCTGCGGATAGTTAATGATCGGATAGGACAGAATCGAGCCGAACGAGCCGGTGTTGTTAACCGTGAACGTGCCGCCCTGCATATCTTCCAGCCGCAGCTTGCCTTCACGGGTCTTCAGCGCCAGTTCGTCGATCTCGCGGGCCAAGCCGGCAACGTTCTTCTGGTCGGCCTTTTTGATGACCGGTGTCATTACGGAATCCTCCGTGCCTACGGCAAGCGAGATATTGATATCGCGTTTAACGATGATTTTGTCAACGGCCCAGACCGAGTTCATGATCGGGTAATCCTTGATTGCACTGACAACTGCCTTCATCAGAAAAGCCAGATAGGTCAGGTTAATGCCCTCTTTGCGCTTGAATTCATCCTTAAGCTTGTTGCGCAGCACGACAAGATTGGTCACATCCACCTCAATCATCGTCCAGGCATGCGGAATCTCCGAGACGCTCTGCCGCATACGGGTAGCGATCGTATTACGGATCGGCGTAACGTCGATCAGGTATTCCGAGCTGCTGCCCCGCCCGCCTTCCACTTCGATCGTCGGAATCTTCGGCGACTCGCTTAAGTGCAGGCCGGAGTGACGCAAATGCTGAAGCTCTTCGCGCACTTCTTCCTGAATAGGCTGGAATACAGGCTGCTGCGGCGCAGGAGCAGCAGCAGTTGGGGCTGTAGTTGCTGGCTGAGCCGCAGCTGCACCGCTCTCCAGGAACGCGAGCACATCCTTGCGTGTGATGCGTCCGCCCAGGCCGGTGCCCGGCACGGCCGCAAGGTTGATGCCGTGCTCGGCGGCCAGCGTCTGCACAGCCGGAGAGTAACGGGAACGCATCGGAGCATCCGCGTCAAAAGCCGCAGCCGGCACAGACTGCCGGAAGGAGGCGTGGGCAGGCTGCGGCGCTGCGCCGGGTGCCGCCGGGGTTGCGGCATTGGCAGTTCCCGCAGCGGCAGCTGCCTGTGACGGGGCCGCAGCGGATGCCGCAGGGGCTGCTGCACCGGCTACTGCGATGCGCGCGATGATCTCGCCGACGCTGACCGTCTGGCCTTCTTCGGCGAGCAGCTCCACCAGCGTACCGTCTACGGTAGCCGGCAGCTCAGCATTTACCTTATCCGTAATCAGCTCACAGATTGGCTCATATTGCTCGATCGTATCGCCCGGCTGCTTCAGCCATTTCCCGATCGTTGCCGATACCAGCGATTCTGCCAGCTGCGGCATGATTACATCCGTCAGCTTTGTATTGTCAGACATAATGTCACTCCTTAAAATTTTGTAAGCATTTACTTCCTGAGTTAGCTTCGACAAAACTGGCTTCGGAAGCATATCGGTCAAAAATCAAAAAAGTTGTACAAAAGGCAGCATTTCTCTTTATCCAAGCCGAGAAGCGTGCAAATTGTTGTATTTCATACAGCAATCTGCCCAACCCACCGCTAATTTCGAATCTAAACTGCAATAATTGCAACATTCATACCCAATGTACATACTGGGTGAGCTTAAATATCCATCTGTTGTTCCGATATGTTAGTACTGCGCCAAACGCAGCATCTCCACCTTTAATTTGTCCTTGCTCAGCATAAAGAACTTCTCCATCGGCGGAGAGATGGGCATCGCCGGCACATCAGGTCCGCACAGGCGGAAGATTGGCGCATCCAGATCAAACAGGCAGTGCTCAGCGATAATCGCTGCCACTTCCCCGCCAATGCCTCCGGTCTTGTTGTCCTCGTGGACAATCAGCACCTTGCCGGTCTGGCGGACAGCGGCAATAATCGCCTCGCGGTCCAGCGGCTGCAGGGTGCGCAGATCCAGAATATGCGCGGTGATGCCCTGCTCGCGTTCCAGCTCTTCCGCTGCCTGCATCGCAAAATGCAGCGGCAGGCTATACCCGATCACCGTAATATCGCTGCCTTCACGCAGCAGATTCGCTTCACCGATCGGCACAATATAGTCGCCCTCCGGCACATCTTCCTTGATCAGCTTGTAGCATTTCTTGTTCTCGAAGAACAGCACCGGATCAGGGTCACGGACAGCAGCCTTCAGCAGTCCCTTGGCATCTGCGGCTGAATACGGGGCTACAATCTTCAGTCCCGGAGTCCCGAAGAAGATCGATTCCGGACACTGGGAGTGGTATAATCCGCCGAAGATCCCGCCGCCGATAGGCGCGCGGATCACTACCGGACAATTCCAGTCGTTATTGGAGCGGTAGCGGATTTTGGCCGCCTCGCTGATAATCTGGTTCGTAGCCGGCAGCATGAAATCCGAGTACTGCATTTCGGCAATCGGCTTCATGCCGTACATTGCTGCGCCGATCGCAACACCGGCAATGGCTGACTCTGCAAGCGGAGTGTCAAGCACACGCTCTGCACCGAACTGCTCCTGCAGTCCTTTGGTGGTCGTGAACACGCCGCCCTTCACGCCGACGTCCTCACCCAGCACGAACACCGAATCATCGCGCTCCATCTCTTCCTTCATTGCCAGCCGGATTGCATCGATATATTCCATCATCGCCATTGTTTATGCTCCTCCCTTGAGGCCGGATTCATCGTACACATGCAGCAGCGTATCTTCCGGTTTCGGGAACGGTGCATTTTCGGCGTAGGTTATGGCCTCTTTCAATTCAAGATTATATTCGGCAACCAGATCACGCTCCTGCTCGTCACTCCACAGACCCAGTCCGGTCAGGTATGTGCGGAACGCGGCGATACCGTCCTTTTTCCAGTTCTCGTCAACCTCTTCCTTGGTCCGGTAAGCCAGATCATTGTCCGAGGTGGAATGCGGGGACAGGCGGTACATCATCGCTTCAATCAGGGTGGGTCCTTCTCCGGCGAGCGCACGCTCCCTCGCCTCTTTGACCACACGGTAGACCTCAAGCGGATCATTGCCATCCACCCGGACACCCGGGAATCCATAGCCGAGGGCGCGGTCACTTACCTTGCCTCCAAGCTGCTTGTGGGCCGGAATGGAGATCGCATACTGGTTGTTCTGGCAGAAAATGATGACCGGCAGCTTATTCACACCGGCGAAGTTACACGCTTCATGAAAATCACCCTGGTTACTGGAGCCTTCACCGAACGTAACAAAGGAAACGAACTTTTTCTTCTGCATCTTGGCCGCCAGCGCGAAGCCTACAGCATGCGGAACCTGGGTCGTAACCGGACTTGATCCAGTTACGATGCGCAGGCGTTTGCTTCCGAAGTGGCCCGGCATTTGCCGGCCGCCGCTATTGGGATCTTCCGCCTTGGCGAATACGGACAGCATCAGCTCACGCGTGGTCATTCCTACCGACAGCACGAACGCATAATCACGGTAATACGGAAGGAAATAATCATTCTCCCGGTCCAGCGCAAAAGCCGCCGCGACCTGTGCCGATTCCTGTCCGATGCCGGACACATGGAAGTTGATCTTGCCTGCGCGCTGAAGCAGCAGACTGCGCTCATCGTATTTGCGCCCGAGCTGCATGAATCTGTACATATCGATAACCTGGCCGTCGCTGAGTCCAAGCTGTTTATGTCGGTTAACGGTTTCTACAGTACCTTGGGATTCCATATAAGAGGTACCTCCTAAAAGTTTTGTAAGCATAACTTCCTGAATTCAGGTCGTACAACCCGGCTCCGGAAGCGTTCGCTAGCTTTGCTAAGTATGACTCAACAAAGTATATGCCCTGATCTTAAAACCAGGTACTAAATTCAATCTATGTTCATTATAATCCCTTTCCATACAAAAAGAAAAGCCAAGAAATACCGCTATGGAGCTGTTTAGGCGAATCAAGCGCCCTCAGCTCCGTCCGGCATTCACTTTAGCCCCTTCAACGTATCTTAGAATCCAATTGCTCTTCCATCCACCGCCAGCATCGCTTCCCCGATGATCTCCGAGAGTGTCGGATGGGCATGGACCGCCTCTCCAACCTCCCAGGGTGTTGCATCCAGAATCTGTGCCAATGCCGCTTCACCGATCAGGTCCGTCACATGCGGGCCAATCATCTGCACGCCGAGGATATCCCCGCTCTTCGAGTCGGCGACCACTTTTACGAAGCCGTCCTTCATGCCGTAGACAATCGCTTTGCCGATAGCCGAGAACGGGAATTTGCCGGTTACAGTCTCATGTCCCAGCGCCTTCGCTTCCTTCTCGGTATAACCGACACTTGCCACCTCCGGCCGCGTATAGACACAGCGGGGAACAAGATGTGCTTCATACGGATGGAGCGTTTCGCCCGCCAGGTGATTCACAGCACGGATGCCTTCATGGCTGGCCGCATGTGCCAGCTGCAGTCCGCCGATGCAGTCGCCAATAGCGTAGATATGAGGCTCCCCCGTCTGCATGCTGGCATTCACTCCGATGACACCTTTGTCGAAGCGGATATCTGTATTTTCCAGGCCGATATTCTCGATATTCGCTACTCGCCCTACGGATACCAGCAGCTTCTCCGCCGACAGGCTCTGACTCTGCTCACCCTTGCGGGCTTCTATCGTAATTCCGGACTCCGATAGCGTACATGTCTCCGCATCCACGGTAGTCCCCGTCAACACTTTGACACCGCGTTTCTTAAGCAGACGCAGCAGTTCACGGGCGATCTCTTCATCTTCCTGCGGCAGCAACTGGCCGGCGGCCTCGACAATAGTTACCTGCACACCGAAATCAGCCAGCATCGAGGCCCATTCCACGCCGATAACCCCGCCGCCGACAATGATGATAGAAGCCGGAAGCTCTTCGAGCGTCAGCGCTTCTTCACTGCTCAGTATCACCTTGCCGTCAGGCGTAAGGCCAGGCAGTATACGTGGACGTGATCCGGTAGCAATGATGAGATTGGTGGAGACCACCGTCTCCATCTCGCCATCCTCCATCTCCACGGCAACTGCACCGCTGCGCGGAGAGAAGATAGACGGACCGATGATCCGGCCTTTGCCTTTGAGAATCTGAATTTTATTCTTACGCATCAGATACTGCACTCCCTGATGGAGCTGCTCCACTACCGCTTCCTTGCGCAGCTGCACTTTGGGAAACACCAGCTCTACGCCAGTTGTCTCTATACCGTAGCTTTCGCTCTCCTTGATTTCAGCAAATACCTCGGCACTGCGCAGCAGTGATTTGCTGGGAATACAGCCGCGGTGCAGGCAGGTTCCGCCCAGCTTGTCCATTTCGATGACGACGACGGATTTGCCGAGCTGCGCGGCGCGGATCGCCGCCACATAACCGCCGGTACCTCCACCAAGTATTGCCACATCGCAGGTAATTGTCATGATATGTATCCTCCAGTCATTCCTCTAAAGTTCAGTTTAACCTATTATATTGTACTCTCTTTTGATTCTATTACAAAACTTATAAACGTCATGTATCCATGGACTTTTACTAATTGAAGCGTTATCATAGGGGTGAATTCAAACGGCTGCGAAGAGGAGGGACGATTATGAAACTGCTCATTTCACGCTTCATTGCCATCCTTATCCTGGTGATCCCCGGCCTTCTGGCCATGAAGGGCTTCCTGATGATGAAAGATGATATTTTCAACTTTATCTCCATGCATGGCGACGACTCCGTCACTCCGGATTTCGCCTGGTCGCATTTTGGCGGCGGATTGCTCTTATTTCTGGCCGGAATGAGCTTTCTGGGCGGCTGGATTCTGACCCGGGACCGCAAGAAGAACTACGTAGGACCTCGGTTCAGAGAGAAACAGAAAGCGCAGCAGCCCCCACCCACCAATGCCACACCCTAACAATAATCAATAACACTAATAAGCAGGGGATGTCCCAAGCCAGGATTGAAATGGCTGCTGAGGCATCCCCTTTTGCAGTTCGAATGTTCTGAAATCAAATGCAATGTAGCTTGAGCTGGAGAAAATTCTGATCCGCACCCGGAATACGACAACCTCTTATACTTGATTCATTGCCGGCTTAGGAAGCATTTTCTATTCGGCCGCTGTAGACAACAATGTTGTACGTCTTGCAACTTTGATACCCAGATATCCAGGTGTTCAGATAGATTGTTGTATGAAATACAACAATAATCCGGCTAAGCCGCTTAAATATGGTGAACTCCTGCATTTTCTACAACAATTTTGGTTTTAGGCCGGTAGGAAGAGGGGAATGTTGTATTTTGCAGGATTTCATTAAATTCGCCCGATCTCTGCACCGCCTATTTCAGCAATGGATCTTCCCAATCCCATCCTTGCCTGCAGCAACTTACTGCGCTGCAGCCCCCTTGCTCCCCTGTACCAGTTCGCTATAGAGACCGCCCTGCCGCAATAGCTCCTCATGAGAACCCTGCTGAATCAGGCGCCCGCCCTGGAGCACCAGTATGCGGTCAGCAGCCCGGATCGTGCCCAGCCTGTGGGCGATCACGAAGCTTGTCCGCCCTTTCATCAGCGCCTGAAGGCCTTCCTGAATCTTGATCTCGGTCACCGTATCAATACTGCTCGTAGCTTCATCCAGCACCAGCATAGAGGGATTCGCGAGAATTGCCCGGGCAATAGCAAGCAGCTGCTTCTGCCCCTGGCTGATGCCGCTGCCGTCTACGGACAACATCCGGTCATAACCGCCCTGCAGCCTCATAATGAAGGCGTGGGCGTTGGCAAGCTTAGCAGCCTCCTCAACCTCTTCGTCGGATGCGTCCAGTCTTCCGTAACGGATATTATCGCGGATCGTACCTTTGAACAGAAAGGAATCCTGCAATACGAAGGCCATATGGCTGCGCAGACTTTCCCGGGTAATCGTGGAGAGCTCTCTTCCGTCCAGCGTAATACTTCCTTTACTCGGATCGTAGAAGCGGGACAGCAGGCCGATTAGGGTGGTTTTGCCGGCTCCAGTAGGTCCAACCAGCGCAATCATCTCTCCGGGCTTAGCTTCAAAAGAAATATCCTGCAGCGTAGCTGCACCTCCATCATAGGAGAATGACACGCCTGAGAACTTCACCGCGCCCTCCACATGCTGCAGCTTTACCGCTGCCCCCTCATCCTTGGCTTCGGTTTCTTCATCGAGTACTTCGAATACCCGCTCTGCTCCGGCAATTGCCGATAGAAGCGTGTTCCACTGGTTCGCCAGATCATTCAGCGGGCGTGTGAATTGACGTGCATATTCGGCAAAAGCAATAATTATCCCTACTGTTACGAGTCCGCGGATGGCGAGCAGCCCCCCGACTCCGGCAACGATTGCAAAGCTTAGGTTGTTCAGACCATTCATCAGCTTGGGGATGAAGCCTGAGATGGACTGGGCCCAATACCCCGACAGCATAATCCGCATATTGCGCTCTCTGAAGCCGGTAATGACCCGCTCCTCCTGCGAGAAGGCTTTGATAATCCGCTGCCCCGACAAGGTTTCTTCTATATAGCCGTTCAGCTCGCCCATATTGCGCTGCCGCTCCTTGAACAGCGGGCCTGTCCGCCGGGTAATCCAGCGCATACCCAGCATCATCAACGGCACAACAATGAAGGTCAGCAGCGTCAGCAAGGGACTGAGCCACAGCATCACGCCCACTGTGCCCACCAGTGTCAGGATACTGGAGAAAATCTGAATCGCCGAGCTGTTCAGCGTCGAGCTGATATTCTCAATATCATTGGTTAGCCGGCTCATAATCTCCCCCTGCTGCCTGCGGTTGAAGAAGGAGATCGGCAGACGGTGCAGATGAGAGAACAGCTCCGTACGCATCCGGTATACGGTCTCCTGGGCAATCTCGATCATCCAGATATTCTGCAGCCAGGAGATCAGAGAATTAAGCAGATAGACAAGCGCCAGTATGATTAGAAAAATTACCCAGGTCCTGCCCCCGTCCCCTTCAAGATAGCGGTCCACCGCCCGGCTGATCAGGTATGGTCCAAGCAGGGACAGCCCTGAGCTGAGCAGAACCATAAACAGTACCAATACCAGCTTAGCCCTGCGCTCCGCAAGATAACTCCATATCCGTCCAAGCGTACCGGACCAGTTCTTAGCTTTGGCCTTCGGTTTCCGGGCGCCCATCGCCCCGAAGATCTTCCCTTCTCCCAGTCCGACCTCCAGCTTCGGATGGCGGAACGGCTCAATGAGTGCTTTGAACATGCTGCGCCTCCCCTGTCTGTGACTGATAGATTTTGCGGTACAACGGGGACTCATCCATCAGTTCTGTATGCGTCCCCTGGGCAATCAATCGTCCTTCATCCAGCAGCAGAATCAGATCGGCCGACACAGTGGAACTGATCTTCTGGGTGATGAGGAACGTTGTGCAGGACATCTTCTTCAGTTCCGCCAGTAAAAGCCCCTCCGTCACCGCATCAAGCGCACTGGTGCTGTCATCCAGAATCAGAATCGCCGGTTTGCGTACCAGCGCCCGCGCGATGGTCAGACGCTGCTTCTGTCCGCCGGACAGATTAACTCCGCGTTGTCCGAGCTTAGTGTCGTAGCCCTGGGGCAGTTCAGCAACAGTCTCATGAATCTGTGCGGCTGCTGCCGCCTGTTCAATGTCCGCCTGACTCGCCTGCGCGTTCCCCCAGGCAATATTCTCACGGATCGAGCCGGTGAACAGCAGCACTTCCTGCGGTACATAACCAATCGCCCCCCGCAATGCCTGTATGTCCATCTCCATAGTCTTCATCCCGTCAATCCTGATGACACCGCTGCCACATTCATACAGACGGGGGATCAGCGTAACCAGAGAGGATTTACCGGAGCCGGTCGCGCCCATAATTGCCACGCGCTCCCCCGGCAGCACGGTGAAGGAAATGTCCTCCAGCACCTTAATTTCACTTCCGGGATAACTGAACCCGACCTTCCGGAACTCGACCTTCCCCTTAATGGCTCGCACCTGATTCTGATGCAGAGAGCCCGTTTGGGCTGGCCCCATCCCCTTCAAAGGCGCCATCCCCAATTCTCCCGGACCTTCACTGGCCGACATTACTTCATCGATGCGCACGGAAGAAGCTCTGGCACGCGAGAAGCTTACCATGATCCAAGACAGCGCAGACAGTGCACCCATGGTGCGCAGGGAGTAGTTAATGACTGCAACGGTCTGCCCGAGCGTTGCATCTCCCGAAGAAATCTCAATCCGGCCAAACCATAATACAGCTAGAATCCCAGCATTCACGATGATCATAATGAACGGTGTCGAGGTCTCTGTCAGCCGCAGTGCGGCAACGGTCGATTGCATCAGCTTCCCGCTGAACGAGGCAAACCGGCCAATCTCATGACCCATGCGCACAAATACACGAATCAGACGGATACCGGTAAGGTTCTCCTGAATAACACCATTGACATCATCCAGCCGGTTCTGCACATTGCGGAACAGAACAGAGGCTCTGCGCATCAGCCATAGGAGGAATATCACCAAAAACGGCAGCGTCACCGTAAGCAGCAGCCCCAGCCTGACATGCACCACGAGCGCCATAATTACACTGCCCACCACTACCAGCGGGATACGGGTCATGAACCGCAGACCCATGAATATCGTATCCTGCAGCTGAGACACATCACCGGTAAGCCGTGTAATCAGCGACGAAGTAGGGAAGCGGCTGAAGATCTCATAAGAGAAGGATTGCACCTTCTCATACAGCTTGTCCCGCAGGTCGAACGCGAACCCCTGGCTGGCATGCGAGGCAAAAAAGGAGCTGAGCACTCCGGCAAGAAACGCCACTGCTGCGCTTCCCACAAGCACACCGCCCCACAGCCAGACTACTGCTGTATCTTTTTCCCGGATGCCTTCATCAATGATTTTGGAGATCAGCAATGGCTGCGACAGCTCTACTGCCAGCTCGATCAGCATCATTACCAGCGCGGCAATGGCTGCGACACGGTATTTTTTAAGATAAGAGAAGGTTAGCTTCATCGGTTATACCCCATTTATTTATTCGTAGAGCGCATCCCGAAGACGGGTAGACATCGCTGTGCCTTGTCCCGATTTCAGGATCACCCGGCGCAGTGCCTTATTACTGCGGTTAAGCTCCGTCAATTCTGCCAGCATTTCGACCAGTAAAGCCTCCGACTCAGGGCTTAGTTCCCCCTTCTCCTGAAGTAGGTTCAGCCGTTCCTTGTATTGCTCCAATTTCTCTGTCACTAGGGCAACTTCCTTTCTGTTCACAGGATTCTCCTGCTGAAGACATAATTGCGTTCATTATATCACATCCCCGCTGGAGCAATCTTTCACTGGCTACCCCGGCCCCGAATATGATACTCTAATAAGGTCGCATTTTTCGGATAATATTAACCAAGCTGAACAGCGAAAGGATAGATGGACGTGGCACAGTTGTTTTTCAAGTATGGGGCAATGAATAGCGGCAAATCCATTGAGATTCTCAAGGTTGCACATAATTACGAGGAGCAGGGCAAGTCGGTACTGATCTTCACTCCATCCCTTGACGACCGGGACGAAGTCGGTTACATTTCTTCCCGGATCGGACTGCGCAAGCAGGCCATCCCTATCGACGAGAATACGGATATCTACAGCATTGTCAGCAGTAATCTGCCGAAACCCCACTGTGTGTTGATAGATGAGTGCCAGTTCCTGACTAAGGACTGCATTCTCCAGCTCGTGCGCATTGTCGATGAGCTCGGCATTCCGGTCATGGCCTTCGGCCTCAAAAATGATTTCCAGAACAATCTGTTCGAAGGCAGCAAGTACATGCTGATCTACGCCGACAAGATTGAGGAAATGAAGACCATCTGCTGGTTCTGCGCCCGGAAAGCCACCATGGCACTGCGGGTCGAAGACGGCAAGCCTGTATATAGCGGCAAACAGATTCAGATCGGCGGCAATGAAGCCTATTACCCGGTCTGCCGCAAATGCCACAAGAATCCTCCATTGTAAAAAAGAATATATTTCTATTATTTAGCCTTTTGTTATTTCCTTTACTCATTTTATAGATAGAAAACACCAAAACGCATTCCAGCCATTGTTAGGCTGAAATGCGTTTTTAGTGTTTTATTCTAATGAATGGCCGTCAGCGCCCTGTGCTCATCTTCCTTACGGACATACAGGTCATGCTGAACCGTAGCCTTTCCTCCATAATTAGCACGCTGGGTGGTTGCTTTCATTCCGCCGTTAATCCTGGAGCGGTGCCGTACTCCTGCCGCCGTCAGAAGACCTTTAACCTTAAAATATTGTCCCTGGTCAAAAGTGGTATATACTAATGTGCGTTCTCTCGGAATGAAGAAATGCCAGATGCTTCTGAGCAAGCTCACAGGCATTCCCCTCCTTTAGTTCAAGTAACGTTCATGAAGGACCCGCAGATGATGCAGCTCATGTCCGATAATCAGACAGGCCTGCGCCCGAACCGACATGGCTATACCACCGAAGCTTCCCTTACGTGTATAGGAATCCTCCGGCAGACTATCCAGCAGCGCCAGGGTGGACTCCCGGACGATCCGGTAATGCGTGATCATCTCCTGCAGGGTGAAGCGGTCGAATTCGCCAGCAGCGGCGTAATCATTCTCCTCATACCCAGGCAGCATTGCCTGCTCTCCTCTGGCAAAACAAAGCAGACGGTAGGACATAATGCGGTCATTATCCGTCAGATGCCCGATGACTTCTTTGATGCTCCACTTCCCTGGGGCGTAGCGGTATTCACCCTGCTGCTCCGTCAGCCCGCCAAGCAAAGCCAATACATGCTGAGTCTGCTCTTTTAGAATGACCTTCAAATCTCCCTCTGGCGGCACCAGTGTAATATACCTAGACTGGAATTCGGTGTATTCTCCCTGCTCTGGACGCTCAATCATGGTAAAACTCCTCTCAAAATACATTTTTTAAGAAATATTTGCCGGAAAGTGTCAAAACCTGTTGTTGCATTTTATCCTATTATGTATAATATCACCAAGAATAGCTACTTTGGTGTTTGGGAGTGTAGGCATGCTGGATTTTGTGCTCTTTATAATTCTATCCGTATTAGAAAGCTCTGCATTGTTCTATCTTGGATTCAAATTATTCAAGATTGATCTTTATTCTAAAGAGATTATCTTTGCGGGTATTATTATGGCGTTTTTTTCTTATGTCCTCCGCTACGATTACCAACTCGCAGAACTAGATGTTCTAGTACAATACACTCTTATTATTTGCTTTTTATGGTTACTTTTTCGCATTCATATATTTTATGCATTTATAATGACAGCGATTGCTTACCAATCCTATTTGTTAATACAGTCCCTTCTATATTTAATCATTGATTATACAGGGTTGTACGGGCTTAAATATCCAACGATTTCTACAGGAATCTATTTATTGCAAATCCTCACCGCAACAATTACCTTTATTATTGCTAATTACGTGGGTAAAAAAAGAAAAGGATTTGACTTTATACCGGATAAACCTGATGAAAAAATCACTATCGGAAAACGCGAGAAAATGATGTTTATTCTAACAATTCCTTCGATCATATTTGCTATGCTAATGCTATTTTTCGCAGAACATCTATTCAGATTTTTCTTTATTATACCTTTAATTTATGCTCTACTTTTATTTGGATACCTGTACCAATCGGACAAAAAAAATCGGGGTGATGATTTTGAACAGTTTGGCTCTTAAAATTTCACTTGCTATAAAGAAAACTAACCCTGAAGAAACAGTATCTGTTGAAGTTATGCAGTATTCATTAAGTATTATTTTGAATACCCTCTTAACTTTTATTGTTACCATGTCTATTGGCTTAGTATTAAACAATTTCATAGAGACCCTAATATTCTATTTAAGTCTTTCATCACTTCGTATTTTTTCAGGAGGTGTTCATCTCAAATCAGCAACAGCATGCAATATTGTGACGATCTTAATTTGCTCTATGACCCCCTATTTATTTCAGCTTACAGGTACCACTCTTTGGTACGTAACAGGTCTTTCCTTAATTCTAATGCTTCTATTTGCACCAAATCCAGATAAAAACACCCACATCCCAGTAAAATGGTTCCCTTCACTAAAATTAATTTCAGTTATTATGGTTTGTTCAAATTTTTTTATGGCTTCCTCCGTCATCGGACTGGCATTTTTAGTCCAGTCAGTTACAATAATTCCTTGGAAAAGGAGGTGCTAATCATGAAAAGACAGGTCGCAAAACATGCTTCTTCTGCCCTTAACGTATCTGCCCGCTTTTTTGCAGCTGTTATGAAGCTAGGATTCCACAGTCCAGAAGCTCCACAAGAATTACGTAAGTAACCGAACAAGGATGGGGACAACATGCGTGTTCTACTAAACGACGGCTCTTCCCGGGATATTCAGGAAGAAGAAATATTGTATTTCTCTAACTATAAGAATACAATATTCGTCCATACGAAAGAAGGCGAATTCGTTCTCCCCACCACCCTTTCCGATCTGTTGTCTGCTTACAAGGATAATGGATTTGAACGTCTGGACCGCAGCAATGTTGTTTGTCTTAGCAATATTGAAAACTATGACATTGAACGCAAAGTCGTTTTATTTAATCAAGGAGAACAATTCGCTCATGTTTCGGAGTCCAACGAGTCCCGGATCAAGAAATATTTGAATGCTCGCCAATCTAATATGTCTGAGTCCTAGTCTCCGCCTGTGATTCAGTATATAAATAATCCCGGAACTTTACAGGTTCCGGGATTATTTATATTCCAACTACAAATGTAGATACAAAGTGTTCGAACCAAAGCCAATTATTATCCCATATTACCCATCTTTTGTAAAGATGAATTCAGAGGGCGAATGACAGCAGACGGATCAGCTTCCAAATGGTACCATTTTGATAGATTCGTAATGACTTAAAACAATTCACTTATTTGCTGGCACTCTCAACTACAGATGGAGGAATGTAATGGAATATTATTTTCATCCTTCTCCGCGCCCCTCATCACTTGAGCTATTGTCTGACGAACAATTAATTAACATCTATGAATTGGCGCTTGAAGCCAAAGCTTCAGTCGATTTTATCGAAATCATCAGGAATGTCCTTTCTGGCCGAAATCTGTTAGGCTCAGATCATTATGATGCCTGATCCATATTTTCAAGCCCTCCTATACAGCCATCCTACTTATTGGTATATTGACCCGGCCTGCCGGGCAATATACTTTTTTGTCATTTTGAGATAAATTTTTTTGAATTTTTAATTTTAATTTTAATATCTTTCCTATATACTATTCTTTGTGTTTGTTATCTAACTTGACAATAGAAGGGATGAAAGATTGCATGAGGTACAATTTCCAGCACTTATTGCACAAAACTGTTCTATCTTCACTCGTAATTACTTTGTCTGTATTGCCATTCAGTGGAATGTTCGCGGCAGCTACGCCGGCTGACTCTACCATGGAGCTGCGCATTATGGAGACTACAGATATCCACACCAACCTGCTCCCGTATGACTATTATAAGAGCGCTGCGTCTCTGACCGTCGGACTGGCCCGCACAGCTAATCTAGTGAAAGCAGCCCGCCAAGAGGTTGGCAATACGTTGCTGGTAGACAACGGCGACCTGATCCAGGGTACACCTCTGGGCACATACAAAGCGCTTGTGAACCCGATTAAAGGCACCGAGATTCACCCTGTGTACAAAGCAATGAACCTGATGGGGTACGATGTGGCCACCTTCGGCAATCATGAATTCAACTATGGTCTGGAATACCTGGATCTGGCGATCAAAGGCGCCAATTTCCCTTATATTAACGCCAATGTATATGTAGCTGACAAAGACAGCAATCCGGACAACGATGTTAACAAATACAGCCCTTATCAGATCATTACCAAATCCTATAAGGATGAAGCCGGCAATATGCAGACGCTGAAGATTGGGGTGCTCGGCCTTGTCACTCCGCAGATTACCGAATGGGACAAGAGCAATCTGGAAGGCAAAATCATTACCAAGGATATCGTAGCTACAGCTGAGAAATTCATTCCACAGATGCGCGCAGCCGGTGCAGATCTGATTATGGCCATGACCCATTCCGGGTTTAACGGCAGTGCCGAAGCTTATGTGAAGGCAGAGGATGCTATTTTCCCGCTGAGTAAGGTTGCCGGTATTGATGCGATCACCTTCTCTCATACGCATAAAGTATTCCCCGCAGCAGATGAGAAGTCGCTGGATGTCCTCTTCAAGGATGCCTCCGGCAAAGTATTGCCTGGTGTCGACAATGCCAAAGGAACCATCAACGGTGTCCCGGCAGTACAGGCCGGCTACGGCGGCAGTAATCTGGGCCTGATCGATCTGACTCTGGAAAAAACAGATGGCAAGTGGAAGGTCACTTCATCGCAATCCTCCACCAAAGCCATCTATGATGCCGTTGCCAAAAAATCTACGGTAGACGTGGATCAGGCCATTGTGGATGCCGTGCAGGCCGATCATGAAGCAACGATAGCCTATGCGAACAGTCCAATTGGCACTACGACCGCTCCGATCTACAGCTACTTCGGACTGGTTCAGGATGATCCATCCGTACAGATCGTTACCACTGCGCAGAAACAGTATGTAGAGAATTACATCAAAGTTAATCTTCCGCAATATGCAGGTATCCCGGTTCTGTCCGTCGGTGCTCCATTTAAGGCCGGACGTAACGGCCCGGAAGAATATACTGATATTGCTCAGGGTCCACTGGCCATTAAGAGCGCAGGTGACCTGTACCTGTACGACAATACGCTGAAGGCGATTCTCGTGAAGGGTTCTGTGGTCAAGGAATGGCTGGAAATGTCTGCGGGCAAATTCAATCAGATCGATCCGTCCGCTACAAATGCGCAGGAACTGCTTAATTCCTCCTTCGCCGTCTATAACTTCGACGTAATTGATGGTGTAACTTATCAGGTCGATGTTACCAAACCAGCCAAGTACAAACCGGATGGTACCGTGAATGACGCCTCCTCCACCAGGATTATCAATCTGCAGTATAACGGCAAAACGATTGATCCGAATCAGGATTTCATCATGGCAACCAACAACTACCGTGCAAGCGGCGGCGGTAACTTCCCTGGTGTCAAAGGCAGCAAATACATCATCGACTCACCGGATGAGAACCGCCAGATCCTGATGGATTATATCACGGCCAGCAAGACCATTAATCCGTCCGCCGACAACAACTGGTCGATTGCACCAATCTCCGGGAATGTGAAGGTCACCTTCACCTCATCTCCCAAAGCAGAGGCCTATGCCAAATCGACGGATAACATTGCCTATACAGGTCAAGTGGATGAGAAGGGCTTTGGTGTCTTCACACTGGACGTGAGCAAGGCTGTAACGCCATCTCTACCCGCTGCCGATCCGGTTACGCAACAGCCTGCCGTTGCAGTATTCAAGGATGTTCCCGTGTCACACTGGGCGGCTGGTTACATCAATAGCCTCACTGCGGATAAGATCATTTCCGGCAAAACAGCCGATACTTTTGATCCGAACGGCCTGGTAACCCGCGCAGAATTCGCCAGCTTGCTGACCAAAGCCTTGAAGCTACAAGTCAACGTATCTCCAGCCTTTAAAGATGTACCCGCATCCGCCTGGTATGCAGGTGCCGTTGCAGCAGCTCATGAGAACAAGCTGGTAAGCGGTCTAACCGCCGATACCTTCGCACCTAATGCATCCATCACCCGTGAACAGATGGCGGTTATGGTGAAGCAGGGGCTGGATCTTCGTGCCGGTAAAATCTTGACTGCCTCCACAGCAGTCAGCTTCAGCGATTCGGCTTCCATCAGCGCTTGGGCAACATCCGCTGTAGCCGTCGCTGTCGATAAGAAGATTATCGCTGGACGCACAGACGGCAGCTTCGCCCCTAAGGCTACTGCCACACGCGCTGAAGCCGCCAAAGTAATCTCCAGCCTGCTGTCTGCTTCTGTAGAGTAACCCTCAGCTGTGAGCGCTGAAAGGCTATACTGAACAGTATGCACAGACGCAAAAAAGCCATCCTCCACATACGTGCGGGGATGGCTTTTTATGTTAGTACACAAGGGACTACTCGATGAATTCTGTCTTGAAGACATTCTCCAGCTTGCCGCCGAGTCTCTTCTTCAGTGGAACCTTGATATCACGGCCCAGCTCTTTGAAGAAAGTATCCACATCGCATTTCACATTCTGCGCCAGGGCGATGATCGTACCGTCGCCTACGATATTCTGGTTCACTTCAAGAGGCACATCCACTTCAATATCGTATTTCTTAGTAAGTGTTTTGATGTATCTTGCAAAGATCTCCAACAGCTCATCGTTATTGAAATTCTCGATTGCAGCTTTACCTTTGCTGGTAAACTTCATATTGATTCTCATGATTCGTATCCCCTTTTCTGTCTAACCATTTGTAGTTGTTTATGGATCAAGATGAATAGATGGCTGCAAGAAAGGGCAACATTATTCATTTTTGACAACAAGCTGAGCTAGGTCCTTCTTCACTTATACACGCCCTTGATCTGCTGGACTTTGAACTGAGTGAATTCCTTCAATGACTGGATAACCTGATCCTGCTCTTCTTCCTTCAGTTCATAGATGCATTCGCGGAGCCACTCTCCGAACAAATAGGCCTGACGCCCTTTGCGGGGCTGTTTGCGGAGGCTATCCAGACTTCCCTCGAATATATCGTTCAGGACGTCGGTCAGGTTGTATTTCTCGATCTTCTCTATTACCATTCCTGCCCCATATTCCGTTTCATAAACGATAACTTCGTCAGAATCAAACGAAACATATGACGTTTCTTTGTCTTCCTTAGCCCGGAACTCCTTCAGCTTGTTAAACGCCGTTTCATAGATGTAATCCTGGGACTGATTATGCTGCGGCAGCTTGTAGCCCTGCTTGAGAGTCTTAATGTATTCAATGTCAGGCATGTAATCTGCCAAATGATACATCCGGTTCTTAAGATCCCCTCCGAGCGCCTCAATGATCTTGTCCAGGTTATCTTTAAGCGGAATACTCTCTCCCCGTTCAATCTTGCTAAGCTGTGAATAGCTGATGCCGCTCTTCTCTTCAAGCCCTCGTAAGGTCAAACCTCGAGCTTTGCGGAAGTGCCGGATGAAATTCCCCAGCTCATCGGGATAGTTATCGAAATCGTTCATAGGAGCCACCTCTACCTATATCATAACACAAGATAACAATTTGTGTTTCATTATAACAATTGTTTGTGTAAATTCTTTAGGCAGAATCAATAAAAAATCCAACATTAGCACTCAAGGGCAGCTAAACTTAAGGCTAAATCCGCTTTAAATGGAGGTAATTCCCATAACTGTGAACGGATCTGATTTGATTTCCTTATTCTCTCAAATACACTGCATTATTATCCGATAAAGACTAATGTATAATCAAAATCACTACTGGGGGAATTATTATGTCTTACACCATGGAAGTAAATGTAGCGAAAAATCAGGTGATTGTTAGAGCCTATGGCCTCACCGAAGGTGATGTGCCTGCATACATAGCCGATTTCGAGAGTGCTCTGAAGAAACTGAAACCGGGATTCACCGGCGTAACCGATGTAACGGGTTCCCCTACTGTACTGTCTCCGGAAGTAGCAGCTTTGCTTGCTCCGACGGGCGACCTGGCGATTGCCTCAGGTGTTGGCGGCTGGGTCTACGTTGCAGATTCCCCGGTATGGAAAATGCAGATGAAGCGATTGTTCGGCAAATTCGCTGTCCACTACCCGACCTATGAAGAAGCAGATGCTTACCTGAACGGCTTGTCTAACCAGACGATTAACTAAAAAAACATACAAAAGGTGATTCCTAACCGGTTGAGTTGGGGATCACCTTTTTTAATTTTAACAATTATTCAGGAAAGCTAATGTAGATTGAGGCATCATCGTTTGTTTTATTCCATTGAACCGCTGCCCCTAATGCTTCAGAGATAAATCTCAGATTAACGTAAAATATATTGTTGTTCGGTTCTAAGGTCGGAACCTGAGTTAAAGCAACCTTTTCTCCATTAATAACTCCATCATGAGAATTATGCGTTAATTTAATGACCGTACCCTCTTTCGTTGCAGTTACTGTTTTCGTAACATTACCCCATTCAATGCTCATTCCATATTTCTCAAAGATCGGCCGCATAGACTACATAATATATATTCAATCTAATATTTTCCATTTATATTATTTTATTTTATAACATTACTTTAAAAAAACTCCTTCAAGGGATTTGCATACCCATGAAGGAGTGTTTTGTACATATTCTCAGCAGAAACTGATTGACTCATCAGTTCCCCGTTAAATCTTCACGTATCCTAATCCTAACCCTTTCAAGACACCTTATGCTCAATGCGCAGCTTGTCGGCTACCATGGCAATAAATTCCGAGTTAGTTGGCTTGGATTTGGAGATATTAATGGTATAGCCGAACAGTAGGGAGATGCTGTCGATGTTGCCACGGGTCCAGGCGACTTCGATCGCATGGCGGATGGCGCGCTCCACACGTGAAGGCGTTGTCTTGAATTTCTCGGCAATGGCAGGGTAGAGTGTCTTGGTGATAGCACCCAGAATCTCGATATTGTTGTAGACCATGGTAATGGCTTCACGCAGGTACTGATAACCTTTAATATGCGCAGGTACGCCGATTTCATGAATGATCGATGTAATATTGGCATCCAGATTCTTTCCTTTGGACAAAGGCACCACATTACTGGAAGATCTGGAACTCGAATAGCCGGACATGCTGGCAGAAGTGCTCATGCTGCCTTGGGCACCCACAAGCTGACGCACACGGTTCGCCAGAACCTCCATATCGAAAGGCTTCAAAATATAATAAGATGCTCCGAGCTGAACCGCTCTTTGGGTGATGTTCTCCTGGCCGAAAGCGGTCAGCATGATGATCTTCGGCTGAGGGTTCAGATCCATATCGCGCAGGCGTTCCAGAACGCCGAGGCCGTCCAGATGCGGCATAATGATATCAAGAATAAGGACATCGGGAATTTTGCGTGCTCCGCTCAGCATTTGAAGCACTTCTTCACCATTATAGGCAATGCCTGTCACGGTCATATCTTCCTGTTCGGTAATGTATTCGGCAAGCAAGTTAGTGAACTCCCTGTTATCATCGGCCAACAACACTTCAATATTCTGCACTGGCTACTTCCTCCTTATTATCTTCTCTCCCTTAAGTTTTCGACATGAAGATTGAATATCCTTCTGTCGAAAATTATTTTTCTTTATTTTTTTTCGGCGTTGATTTATAATTAAATATTTTGTTTCACGATTCGATGTTTCTCGTTGGCCTTCGACAAAAAATCTTAAGGCTAAACCGCCTTAAGATTGTAGGGAAGCAAATTCTCTTGTTGCACCACACCGGAGTCACGAAGCATCCATTCGATGAAGCAGCCGTAACCCGACTTGGGATCATTGACGAATACATGGGTCACTGCACCGATCAGCCGGCCATTCTGGACAATCGGGCTGCCGCTCATCCCCTGAACAATCCCGCCGGTCTTATCAATCAGACGGGAATCGGTGATGCGCAGCACCATTCCTTTGGTCGCCGGAGTCTGCTGGCGTGCCACATGAATGATCTCCACATTGAAACGTTCCACCTGCTGACCATCGACTACTGTAAGAATCTGTGCCGGGCCTTCCTTCACTTCTGCGCTCATTGCAACGGGTATCGGTTCCTGGTACAGGCTGTGCTCTGGATTACGGGTCATTTTGCCGAAGATTCCGAAATCCGTATTGCTCTCCACATTACCAAGAACCTGGCTTTCCTTCAGAAAATGAGCCCGTTTCTCCCCAGGATCGCCATCCTGGCTTTTGGAAATGGAGGTGACACTGGACTGGACGATATGGCCGCTGCCGACAACGATCGGTGTACCGGTGTTCATGTCGGTAATGACATGCCCCAGAGCACCGTATACGCCTTGTTTCGGAGCATAGAAAGTCAGGGTACCCACACCTGCTGCGGAATCGCGGATGTAGAGCCCCAGTCTCCATACCTTGTCATTGCGGTCATACGCGGGTTTTAGCTGAGCTTTGTGCTCTTTGCCGCTGCGTTTGTACACAATACTTAAGGAATCATTGCTTTTACCGGCACGTTCCACAAGCTTTGCTACCTTGGATACCTCATCCAGCTTGACTCCATTAATGGAGATCATCAGATCACCAGGCATCAGTCCGCTGTTCTCGCCGGGTGAAATCTTGGACTGCTCCGATACTTCAATCAGATGATGGCCCACGACCAGAACCCCTGCTGACTTCACTTTCACACCAATCGTCTGACCTCCCGGGATGACTCTAAGCTCATTGTCATTCCCCTGAACCGCTTTATGCGGCTGATGTTCTAGCGGTGCTGCAAAGCTCTGTTGAGGTCCCGTTATGCCTGTTAAACTGAGAAAGAAGGCAAATAAAAGGCCGGGCATTAACTTCCTGAGGTTCGGCTTCAATGGCTGTCACGCTCCCTTTTGCTTCTTTCGCTTGACGAAAAAGGTGGTCGCCAATTGCGTACCTATAAGATAACCTTGCCCCCAGGCTTTTATTACTGTCAATCATTGTCCCGCTTACCCAGCAGCAGCTTTGCTGGCCTCGGCCAAACCGAGCATTTCCTGTGCGTGATGCAATGTTTTTTCGGTAATTTCCACACCACCCAGCATACGGGCCAGCTCAAGGACCCGGCCCTCTGCCGAGAGGGAGTCCACTTCGGTCATCGTGCGTCCGTCTTCGACTTTTTTGACAATCAGATATTGATGATCCGCCATACAGGCCACCTGCGGCAAGTGAGTAATGGAGAACACCTGACAGGTGGAGGACAGCTTGTATAATTTATCCGCAATGGATTGAGCCGCGCGCCCGCTGACACCGGTATCCACTTCATCGAAGATCAGGACAGGAATGGCATCATGCCGGGCAAAAATGCTCTTCATCGCCAGCATGATCCGCGACAGCTCACCGCCGGAAGCGATTTTGCCCAGCGGCCGCAGGGGCTCGCCCGGGTTCGGGGAGATCATGAACTCCGCGCTGTCGATCCCCTGCCGGGTCAGACGGTAACGGCGGTCCTGATACTCAATACCACGCGGGTCTTCAAGTGTATCCATTTTGACCTGAAGCGAAGTCCGCTCCATCTGCAGATCCTTCAGCTCACCTTCCACTTGCGAAGCGAGATCCGTAGCACACTGGCGGCGTGCCGCGCTAAGTGCTCCGGCAGCTTTCATTAAAGTGCCGAGCAGGCCATCGCGTTTGGCCGTCAATTTCTCAATGTATTCGTCCTTATTCTCCAGAAGATCGGTCTCCCGGTGAATCTGCTCATAATACGCCAGAATCTGCTCTACACTATCCCCGTATTTGCGCCGCAGCCCTGTGATCAGATCCAGACGGTTCTCAATTTCCTCCAGCCTCGCCGGATTGAACTCGATCTCTTCGCGGTAGTCACGCAACTGGAAAGCCGCATCCTCCAGCTGGTAATACGACGACTGCAGCTGCTCGAACACAGCCCTCAGGCCCTTCTCGTCATAACGGATCGCATCCTCCAGCTTGGAGATGACACTCCCGATGGATTCCAGCCCTTGCCTGTCATACAGCAGCTCGTATGCGCCGGATACTGAATCCATCATTTTCTCACTGTGGGATAGTTTGACCCTTTCTTCGTTAAGTAATTCATCTTCTCCCGGTTTTAATCCTGCAGCAGAAATTTCCTCCAGCTGAAAACGGTACAAATCAAGCATTTGATACGCTTTTTGACTGGATTCCTGAAGTTCCCGGAGTTCTTTTTCCACTTTGGCGAAGGCCGTATATTTCTCCTGGTAGTCAGCTTTGAGCGGGCCAATCACAGCTTCGCCGTAAGTATCCAGCAGCCCCAGATGACGTTCAGCCTTCAGCAGGTTCTGATGCTCATGCTGCCCGTGGATATTCACCAGCTGTTCACCGATTTCCCGCAGCATGCTGAGATTGACCATCTGGCCGTTCACCCGTGAAGTGCTTTTGCCTTGAGAAGTAATCTCCCGGCGGATCACCAGATGCTCTTCGCGTTCTGCTCCAATGCCAAGCCGTTCCAGCGTATCCCAGACGGGATGGGTTCCCGGCAGGCTGAAAAGCGCTTCCATTTCTGCCTTTTCACACCCATACCGGATAGAGTCCGCAGAACCGCGGCCCCCGGCAATGAGTGCAAGCGCATCGATAATAATCGATTTCCCTGCCCCCGTCTCCCCTGTAAGAACATGAAAGCCGGGATAAAAATGCACATCCACCGCCTCAACGACGGCCAGATTGCGGATTGATAACGTGTCTAACACGAATACAGCACCTCCGAAAAGATGATCCCTTATTTAAGTGTAAAAGTGTGATGAAGTTACGAGATGTAACCCATAATTTGTGCAATAACGCCTTTGCTGTCCTCAGGCTGGCGGCAGATAATCAGAATAGTGTCATCGCCCGAGATGGTGCCCATAATTTGCGGCCAGTCAATATTATCAATCAGTGCAGCCACAGAATTGGCTGTTCCCGGAAGACATTTCATAACCACAAGGTTGGCGGAGAAATCGATCTGCACAAAATTATCCACCAGCACCCGCTTAAGCTTCTGGGTCGGATTATAGCGCTGGTCAGTCGGCAGGGAGTATTTGTAGCGCCCGTCATCCATCGGCACCTTAATCAGCAGCAGTTCCTTGATATCACGGGATACTGTGGCTTGGGTAACCTGAAATCCGGATTCACGCAGAGCCTCCACCAGATCATCCTGGGTCTCGATCTCCCTCTGCGTAATAATTTCTCTTATTTTGATGTGCCTGTGTCCCTTCATTGTTGCCTCCCGTATTAATAAGTTAATCTCAATTGGATTCACCATCGTCTTTGCCTAACTTAATCACATGAATTGCTGAATTCACCGTATCTACGTACAGCACTCCGCTGCAATCCGGATAGATCAGCAGATAAGGAAGCAAGGTGTCGCGGAGTCCGCTGCCGGTGAACTCAAGCCCTTTGCGCGGCCGGGACAGAATAACCAGATAGAAATGCTCCTCATCTTTGCTGGCCACATAATCAATGAACAGCCTGCTGTACATCGGTGCCCCGTTCACTTGAAAGGACAAAGGAATTTTCAGCTTGCCGCCAATAACCTCGTAACCGGCATCCTCTAATAATCCGATGGACGGATGAGGCTGAATAATGGTATTGATCGGCACCCGGTCCTTCATGAACGATCTTGGGGAACCTTGGAGCCAGATGTAGATCCGATAAACGATAAAGATTGCCGCCGCCAGTCCAATGAGTGCCACAACGGCCTTGTCAGAGCTCGCCACTCCCATCACCTCGGTGAATCTATTCGCGTGAAGGCAAGCGAAATCCTGCTTGAGGGGAACAACAGAGCCTGATCCGGCAGCAAAAGGTTGAAGCTGACTGCAGATGAAGCGTTGCCTGCTCAAGTTCATTAATTATAACGTATAACACCGCTTGAAGCATGTATATTGCAGGCAGAAAACGGCAGATGATTTAATTCTTTATTTTTGCAGCAAAAGAAACTCATCGTTTAGATGAGTTTCCATTGTTCGTAGCGCTAAAGGTTGCATTCGCTTCCTTAATTACGGATTCGGCAAGCGCGGCGAAAGGATTCGGCTGTGCTTCAGCCGGTAAAAGCTGCTGTTCGTGCTGTTCATCCGGAGAGTTGTCCACTATTTCAGGCAGCAGCTTCCAGTGAGCCAGGAATTCAATATTGCCTTCCCCTCCCGTAATTGGAGAGAAGGTCAGCCCTTCCAGCTTATAGCCCAGCCCGGCCGCCATAGACAGCACATTAACAAGCACCTCTTTGTGAACGGCGGATTCGCGGACTACACCGGATTTGCCCACCTTTTCCCGTCCAGCCTCGAACTGCGGCTTGATCAGCGCAGCGATATCGGCCGGGCGGTTCAGGAGCGCCATCAGCGGCGGCAGAATAATCTTCAGTGAAATAAAGGACACATCAATACTGGCAAAATCAGGTACCGGCCCCTTCAGGTCAGGCGGGGTCATGTAGCGGAAGTTGGTCTGCTCCATTACGGTTACCCGCTCGTCGTTGCGCAGGCTCCAGTCCAGCTGGTTATGGCCGACATCAATAGCATACACATGTGCTGCCCCGTTCTGGAGCGCACAATCGGTGAAGCCTCCTGTAGAGGAGCCGATATCCAGCATATTCCTCCCGTTCAGGTCAATGCCGAACTGCCGCAGTGCCTTCTCCAGCTTCAGGCCGCCCCGGCTGACGTAGGGATGCACAGCTCCTTTGACTCTTAAGACAGAGCTGCGCAGCACCTTCATTCCCGGCTTCTCAATCCGTTCTTCATTCGCCAGCACAAGACCCGCCATGATTGCTGCCTTGGCCTTCTCACGGCTGTCGTAGAAGCCTTGCTCTACTAACAGTACATCTATACGTTCTTTAGGGTGTTCCATGTTCATCTCCTGGTCACTTGGGTCCGGCTTCCACCCTGTACTCAGGAATTGGAAGTCGACTTGTAAGTATAAGTGCTCAACGCCTTCATCGCCTTGATCCGCGCACACAAGGCTTCAACGGTGAGGCCGGTTTCCTGGCGCTGCTCCTTGATCGAACCATGCTCAACGAAGATATCCGGCACGCCCATCAAATGGACACGTGCATCATAAATCTCATGTTCCGCATAGAATTCGAGCACTGCGCTGCCCAGACTGCCTGCCTGGCTGGCTTCTTCAAGCACAACCATGCTGGTTCCGGCATGAGCCAGTTCAAGCAGCATGGTATTATCCAGCGGCTTCAGGAACCGGGCGTTCACTACGCTAACCTGAATGCCTTCGCGCTTGAGCAGCTCAGCTGCCTCCTCCGCTAACTGAACCATAGGGCCGCAGGCCAGCACTGCGTAATCATCCCCGGGACGCAGACGCTCCCAGGAGCCGATAGGCAGACAACGCAGTTCGGTATCTACAGCCGCCCCGGTGCCCTCAATCCGCGGATAACGGTAAGCGATAGGTCCGTCATTGTATTCCAGTGCCGTCTTCATCATGTGGCGCAGCTCATTCTCATCCTTAGGCATCATAAGCACTATATTCGGGATGTGCCGCATGAACGCTATATCATATACCCCTTGATGGGTCTCCCCGTCTGCTCCGACAAAACCGGCACGGTCGATGGCAAACATTACATTGGCGTTATGTCTGCAGATATCATGGACAATCTGGTCATAGGCACGCTGCATAAAAGTGGAGTAGACGGCATAGACCGGCTTCATCCCCTCCATGACCAGAGCGGCGCACAGCGTGGCCGCATGCTGCTCAGCGATACCCACATCGATCATCCGGTCCGGGAATTCCTTGGCGAACGGGAACAGGCCCGAGCCGCCCGGCATTGCCGGTGTGACCGCAATCAGTCTTGAATCCTGACGGCCCAGTTCAATCAGCGTCTCCCCGAATACCTCGGTATACATCGGGTGGCTGACAGCCTTCACAGCCTTAAGGGACTGGCCGGATTCAATTTTGTAGGGTGAGATCGCATGTGATTTATAGAAGTCCGTTTCGGCCGGCTTGTAGCCTTTGCCCTTCGTCGTCAGCACATGTACCAGCACAGGACCAGACACATTATCTGCCTGATGGAAGGTGTCAATCATTTTCTCCAGATCATGACCATCCACGGGTCCCAGATACGTGAATCCGAGCTCTTCGAACAGAACACCGGGAACGAGCATGTTCTTCAGGCCGTCCTTCACATTCTGCGCCGTCTTGGCCAGCCGCCCGCCAATCGCCGGGATTTTCTTGAGCAGGCCTTCCACTTCATCCTTCGCACGCAGATAATGGCGGTCCGAGCGGATTTTGCTCAAATAATTATGCATGGCTCCTACATTCGGTGCGATAGACATCTCATTGTCATTGAGGATAACCATCAGCTTGCGGCGTTCATGTCCAATATGGTTCAGCGCCTCAAAGGCCATCCCCCCGGTAAGCGCACCGTCGCCGATCACAGCGATGACCCTATTGTCCTCGCCCTTCAAATCCCGGGCCATGGCCATACCCATTGCGGCAGACAAAGAGGTACTGCTGTGTCCGGCTTCCCAGACATCATGCTCGCTCTCCGAACGCTTCACAAAGCCGCATAAGCCGCCCTGCTTACGCAGTGTATCAAACCGGTCCTGGCGGCCAGTCAGTATCTTGTGTACATACGCCTGATGACCGACGTCATATATCATCTTGTCCCGGGGACTGTCATAGCAGTAATGCAGGGCCAGCGTGAGCTCCACTACCCCCAGGTTGGATCCGAGATGCCCTCCGGTTACTGTAAGTTTGTCTATTAAAAACCGGCGGATTTCTTCCGCAAGGGCTGCCAGCTCCTCGACTGACAAAGATTTAAGTTGGTGAGGATCATTTATTTGTGGAAGCAGCACGAGTATTCCCCGCTTTCCTAGATGTTGTAAAATATAAACCCCATTATAACACAAACGAAACGGCTGTCGAAACACAGCCGTTTCCGAAATGTACCTAATGATCGCGTGACATCAAATAATCTGCAATTTCAAGCAGCCGGGTGTGATCCTGAAATCCGCCCTCAAGGACCGCGCTGTGCGCTGCAGCGGTCAGCCGCTTCACCTCTTCACGCGAGGCTTCCAGGCCGATGAAGTAGGGATAGGTCACCTTTTGCTGCTTGATATCACTGCCGGTTTTTTTGCCCAGCTTGCTCTCATCGCCGACCAGATCAAGGATATCATCCTGAATCTGAAAAGCCAGGCCAATCTGCGTACCGAACTGGCGCAGCGCCTCCAGCTGACGCTCATCCGCACCGGCGATCCTGCCTCCCGCCAGCAGCGAGAAGATCATCAGATCGCCTGTCTTATGAAGATGGATATACTGAAGCTGATGCAGATCGGTTAAGCCCTGCTCGCCTTCCATATCGGCAACCTGCCCGCCGACCATTCCGCGCGGCCCGGCCATTTCGGCCAGATCCTCAACGATGGACAGCACATTCTCTGCCGGAACGCCAAATTTACGCGAAGCTTGTACCACGCTATAGAATGCATGCGTCAGCAGAGCATCCCCGGCCAGGATCGCCGCAGCTTCCCCGAAGACCTTGTGGTTCGTGAGCTTGCCGCGCCGGTAGTCGTCATTATCCATGGCCGGCAGATCATCATGAATCAATGAATAGGTATGCACCATTTCAATCGCTGCCGCTACGGGCAGCGCAGCCTCCCGGCTGCCGCCAAGCGCTTCACAGGCGGCGATGACCAGCAGCGGGCGCAGGCGTTTGCCTCCGGCCTGCAGCGAATAGTCCATCGCCTCCCTGAGCACCTGAGGCACAGTCCACTGCGCTGGCAGGGTTGCCGTCAGCGCATCGGCGACCCAATGGCCCACCTCTGCAATATACTGCTCAAGCGGTGCGCGCCCGTGTGCTTCCGATTCACTGCTGCCCGGTTCCAGCTCAGAACGACTCATCGCCATCGCCTTCCAGCCGGGCTCCGAATGGCTTCTTGCGCAGCTCGCCATCCTCTACCGTAATCATCTCGATCTTGCGCTCTACCTGCTCCAGCTTACTGCCGCAGAGCTGCGACAGCTTCATCCCCTGCTGGAATAAATCAATCGCCTTCTCCAGGGGAACGTCGCCATGCTCAAGCTCGCGTACGATTCCCTCCAGGCGCTCCATGGCTCCCTCAAAATCCAGTTCCGCTTCCTTTGCCATTCGTTTCAACATCCTCCTTCATTCCCCATACCTGGCAGTTTAGCTGTCCGTCATTTAGCTTTATGTTCACCTTATCGCCTACTTCAACTTCCTTCAGCGATTTGATTAAATGCTCTTCCTTCTCATCGTACACGAGGCTGTAGCCCCGTGACATCACCTTGAGCGGGCTGAGCGCATCCAGATGGCGCAGCTCAGCCACATAGTGCGCGCGCTTATCCTGGAGGCGCGCCTGCATGGCTCCCGCCAGCTCACGGGTAAGGCTATCCGTGCGCCGGCGGGCAGCGCTGATGCTGCCTTGCGGATGGAAGCGCTGCAGGCTCTGATGCAGCAGCGCGCTGCGCCCCTGCGCGCGGCTGTGCCTTGCCTCAGCTGCGCGGACCAGGGCCGCGCGCAGCATGTCCAGCCGCTGCGCGTGCTGGGCCAGCTGCCGGCGCGGGCCGGCCAGCGCCAGCGAGCGCTGCAGCGCCGCGAGGCGCTCGCCGCTGCGCTGGGAGCGGCGCAGCAGCCCTTGGCGCAGCCGCTGCTGGGCGGTGCGCAGCTGCCCGGCGAGCTCGGCTGCGCTCGGCACGGCAAGCTCCGCTGCCGCCGTAGGGGTTGCCGCACGGAGATCGGCGGCGAAGTCGGCGATCGTGAAGTCGGTCTCGTGGCCGACAGCCGAGATGACCGGAATCCTGGAGGCCGCAATCGCGCGGGCGACGGCCTCTTCATTGAAGGCCCAGAGCTCCTCCAGGGAGCCGCCGCCGCGCCCTACGATCAGCACATCGGCCTCGCCCATGGCGTTCAGGTTCTCGATGGCCTTCACAACGGAAGGGCCAGCGCCTTTACCCTGTACAAGTACAGGATAGAGCACTACCGCCACCTGCGGATAACGGCGCTGCAGGGTGATGATAATATCCCGCACCGCCGCTCCTGTCGGCGAGGTAACTACACCGATCACGCGCGGGAACCGCGGCAGCGGACGCTTGCGCGCCGCTGCGAACAGCCCCTCCTGCTCCAGCTTACTCTTCAGCTGTTCGTAAGCCAGATACAGGCTGCCGATTCCGTCCGGCTGCATGTGGGTGGCGTAGAATTGATACTGCCCGTCCCGTTCATAGACCGTCACGTTGCCTCTGGCAATGACCTTGGTGCCTTCCTTCGGTACAAAAGGCAGCCGCGAATTATGTGAAGCAAACATGATCGCCTTGATCCGGCTGCTCTCATCCTTCAGCGTGAAATACATATGCCCGCTTCCGTGGTGGGTGAAATTCGATATTTCACCGCGGATCCATACATCGGAGAGCACTACATCCGAATCCAGCTTCATGCGGATATACTTGTTAAGTTCCTTTATGGAGTAGACTTGCCGCTCTGCCGCCATAAGCTTAGCCTACTTCAGGCCGTGGCGGCGTTTGGCCGCGATCAGCGTGTTGCTCATCAGCATGGTGATCGTCATCGGCCCTACTCCGCCCGGCACAGGCGTAATAAACCCGGCGACTTCACGGGCACTCTCGTAATCAACATCACCGGCAAGCTTGCCGGTATCCAGGCGGTTCATTCCGACATCAATAACAACGGCGCCAGGCTTCACGAAGGAAGCATCGATGAAGTTAGCCCGGCCGATGGCAACAACCAGAATATCCGCCTGGCGGCTGAGTTCAGCCATGTTCGCGGTGCGTGAATGGCACATGGTTACCGTGGCATTCTCACGCTGCAGCAACAGGGACACCGGCTTGCCGACAATATTGCTGCGGCCGATAACCACAGCATGCTTGCCGGAAATATCAGTACCTGTCCGTTTGATCAATTCGATGACACCCGCAGGAGTGCAAGGGAGCAGACTGTCATCACCGATCACCAGATTCCCTACATTGACCGGATGGAACCCGTCAACATCCTTCTCCACGGAGATGGCATTAATGACTGCCTTCTCTTCAATATGCTTGGGAAGCGGCAATTGCACGAGAATGCCGTCAATATCATCACGGCCGTTCAGATCAGCCACCAGTGCCAGCAGCTCCTCCTGGCTGGTTGCCGCATCCAGCCGGTGAACCTCGGAATGGAAGCCCAGCTCAATACATGATTTCTCTTTGTTGCGCACATAGACCTGAGAAGCCGGATCTTCACCGACCAGAACGACAGCAAGACCGGGCTTAACGCCACGTTCCGTAAGCTCTGCAACCTCCCGGGCAATGCTGATCCGAATTTCGTCCGATACCTGTTTACCGCTGATAATCGCTGCTGTCATGTAAGTCTCTCCCCTTTTGTCTATTTAACGATTACAGATCCGCTCTAAGCGTATCTACATCCTGAATCATCTTGCCGAGTACGCCGTTAACGAATTTACCGGAATCATCGGTGCCGAAATGCTTGGCCAGATCAATCGCCTCATTGACAGCTACCTTGGCCGGCACATCGCTGGCAAAGATCATCTCGAACGTGGCCAGACGCAGAATCTGACGGTCAACACGGGACAGACGGCTCATCTGCCAGCCTTTGAGGTAATGCTCCAGCATATCGTCGATGGCCATTTTGTGCTCCCACACGCCGTTAACATGGGCGATCACATAAGCCTTCAGCTCGGTCTCGTCAGTGATGACGCGTTCGGTTTCGTTCTCATCTGCAGCTTCCTCAATCAGCATTTCTACAGCCTCGGTAACTTCCACATCATTCATTTCCATCTGGTACAGGCTCTGGACAATAATTTCTCTCGCTAAACGTCTTTTCATTTGTTCCTCCTACAGTCTTAACTAGCATACTTTGTATTTGAATTACTTAAATCTTCTTACCAAAAAACCGCGCAGCCGTTCTTCCGCAGGTCAGCAACTCAAAGTAACGGGTTCCAGGCTTCCGGGAGAAAGACTATCGCGGTTCATTTGAAGGGACGCCAGCGTCCGGACAGCCGGCTCACGAGCTCCTGCCACTGAAACAGGGGAGCCTGCGCGGTATCCTTTCTTTTGCCAAGCGTATATCCGATGAACACTACCAGTGCAAAGAACAGCATATCCCAAAAACCGCTAATCAGATAAATCAAACCGAGAACGACCCCGAAGGTAACTCCGGCAATTCTACCCCCGTGACTTTCCCATACTTCTCTCCAAGACATAAGGGAAACTCACCTCTATTCCACTCGACTTTTGAAGCTTGGTGACTGTGTGAGGTTAGCAATATATACAGATACATCCGCTACCGGAATTCCGGTTGTTTCCTGGACGAAATCATGCACCTGGCGCTGCACCTCAGTAGTAAGCAGAGGCAGGGAATGCTCGCCGTCCACAACTGCACGGATCATAATTTCAAGTCCGGCCTGCGAGACGCGGATTCGCGACTTCAGATCACGGATGCCCTTCACTTTGCCTGCAGCCTTGAGGCTGAGGTTCTCGATGGTTTCCATGGAGATCTGAATGTCCCCATACTCTGTACGCTGATCAACGGACGGCAGGGAAGCACGGTCGCGGCGCAGAGAGATGTAGAAGAAACGGATGCTCAGCAGGAAAAGAATAACCGCAGCTGTAATCGCAGCGATATAGGCCCCCGGCCCGTCAGGAATCTCAAACGTGTCCGGAATGACGCCGCTCAAGAGGAGGATGGCAATTACAGATAGTATTCCGATACTTAAGCTGTAAAGGAACAGCAGAAGCCTGTCCAGAATTTTGGCCACGAGTCACATAACCTCCTTAAATTAAGGTAAACCCTCGACGTACGTCGGGGGTTTATGGAAGAACAAAGGCTCTTACTTCACGCGGATAACCGCATCTGTATCTTCGCTTTTGTCAACACTTGTGGCGTTTCTGAACTGCACATCATGGATATGCACATTCACTTCTACAACAGTCAGACCGGTCATGGTTTCGATGGAACGTTTAACGTTGCGCTGAATTTCAGCAGCCACTTCAGGAAGACGGTTGCCGTACTCAATGATTACGGATACATCCACTGCAGCTTCGCGTTGTCCAACTTCAACCTTAACGCCCTTAGACAAGTTCTTGCGTCCGAGAAGCTCCACGATTCCTCCGGCGAAACCGCCGCTCATTCCGGCCACGCCTTTAACCTCTACGGTTGCCAAACCTGCGATAACCTCGATCACTTCGGGAGCAATCTGGATCTCACCAATTTCCGTACGTTCGTATTCTGTGGGCAATGTACTCATTTTGGACTTCACACCTTTCCAGTAAAAAAGTTATTCGGACATTTCAAGCAGGCAGCACGTCTCTTATTAAACATACTATATCATTTGACGAACTTTATGACAAACAATGAGAAGTCGTCCTAAATTTCATACTCTTCCAGGAATTTGATATCGAAATTCCCGTCCAAAAATACCGGATGCTCCAGCAATCTCTGATGGAAAGGTATGGTTGTATGTATGCCTTCCACAGCGAATTCGGATAAAGCCCGTTTCATCTTGGCAATGGCTTCATAGCGCGTCGGCGCCCAGACGATCAGTTTGGCGATCATCGAGTCATAAAAAGGTGAAATGGTGTAGCCCGGATAAGCCGCGCTGTCCACCCGCACTCCAAGACCGCCCGGCGGCAGGTAGAAGCCGATTTTGCCCGGAGACGGCATGAAATTACGTTCAGGGTCCTCAGCGTTAATGCGGCATTCGATTGACCAGCCGTTGATCACAATATCCTCCTGGGTGAAGGACAAGGGGTTGCCTTCCGCCACAGAGATCATTTCCTTGATCAGATCCACGCCGGTGACCATCTCCGTTACCGGATGCTCAACCTGGATACGCGTATTCATCTCCATGAAGTAGAACTGTCCGTCCGGCCCCAGCAGGAATTCAAGTGTACCCGCTCCCGAGTAATTAACCGCCTGAGCAGCCCGTACAGCCGCTTGGCCCATCGCATCACGGACCTCCGGCGTAAGTACAGAGCAAGGCGCTTCTTCAATCAGCTTCTGGCGGCGGCGCTGCACGGAGCAGTCCCGTTCGCCCAGATGGACTACATTGCCATGGTTATCGGCGATAATCTGAATCTCCACATGCTTCATGCCGGTCAGGAATTTCTCAAGATACACACCAGCGTTGCCGAACGCCTTCTGCGCTTCCTGCTGGGCAGCCGTAATCTGCTTCACCAGTGATGCTTCGTCCTCGGCGATGCGGATGCCTTTGCCTCCACCGCCTGCTGTGGCCTTGACGATGATCGGATAACCAATATCACGGCCCAGCATAACCGCTTCCTCGATGTCGCCAACAAGCCCGTCAGAGCCCGGAATAATCGGAACTCCGGCCAGCTTCATGGTTTCTTTGGCTACAGCCTTGTCACCCATCCGTGTGATCGCATCCGGAGAAGGGCCAATAAATGTAATATTGCAGGATTCACAAATCTCCGCGAAATCCGCATTCTCGGCCAGGAAGCCGTAGCCGGGATGAATGGCATCGCAGTCCGTGAGCGTGGCTACGCTCATAATATTGGTAAAGTTCAGATAGCTGTCCTTGGCGGGCATCGGACCAATACAGTACGCTTCATCAGCCAGACGGACATGCAGTGAATCCCGGTCCGGCTCCGAATAGACTGCTACGGTGGAAATGCCCAGTTCACGGCAGGCCCTGATAATGCGGACCGCGATTTCGCCGCGGTTGGCAATCAACACTTTTTGAATGTTCATGCTTTTCCTCCCAAAGTTTAGCGAAGCTTGCAGGCTCCTCATGATTCTCGCGGCAATTATTCCGCTCTCACCAGAAACAGCGGCTGGCCGTATTCCACTAACTGGCCGTTCTCGGCCAGGACGGAGACGATTTCGCCTTTCACTTCCGCTTCCAGCTCATTCATCAGCTTCATGGCTTCAATGATACAGACCGTTGATTTCTCATGAACCCGGTCTCCCACACTTACAAAGGACGGTGTTTCCGGAGAAGCAGCACTATAGAAGGTCCCTACCATCGGAGAGACGATTTTATGTAATGCGCCTTCAGCGGAGGGTGATTGCTGCTGCGTTACAGCAGGAACTTCACTGACAACCGGAGGAGCAACATGCTGCGGACTTTGCGGCTGCGATGCTGGCGTAAAGGGGTAGGCATAAGGAGTCGCCTGGATTGCTGTTCCATCAGCTTCAGGGCGATCCGGTTTGCGGATAGCCAGCTTCATACCTTCGCTTTCAATCTCCAGCTCATGTACGGAAGAGGTCTGGTCCAGCAATTTAATTAATTCCTTAATCTCGCTTAACTTGAACATTGGGTAGTTCACTCCTTCAGCTTTCTCTCAAAGCCATTTTGGACGCAGATAAGCAGGGTACGATATTCCGTTCTTCCCGGGTAACCTGTGATTCGGCCTGCTTGCGGTTCTTTAGAATCGCTTTCAGGATAACCGCTGCCTGCGTATTCTTCTTATATTTCAAGATAACTTTATGTATTATATCACAAACGCTAGAAATGGAAAGAGCCCGGGACGTGCCCGGACTCTTTCGGCATTTTATTCTATTTTCTTTCAATTAATTCAGGGGGGCTTACTGCTCCGATACGTATTGGACTTTAATCTTGTCCTGGGACACACTCAGTTCTTTCATTACAAGGTCAACGATGCCCACGGCCTGCTTCACATCCAGCTTATCGCTGAGCACTACGATCGTGTACGCATCTCCGGCTTCCTCTTTCACAATAGCTTCTCCGTATTTCTGCTGGAGCTGTTCCTCAATTCCGGTGATCTTTGATTCTTTTTCCTCCAGCTTGCTGAGTTGTTCCTGGGCAACCGCGTTCTCCGCAGGTGTCTTATCCATGTCATTAATCAGGGCCAGCAGATCATTGTGGTCCTTAAGATTCTGCTGCTCGCGTTCATACAGGTAGTTCGTGAACATGCTGCTGGCCGACACGCTCTCTGAAGCTACTTCATCCAGAATAGCCGCATCATCCTTGGCCGGAGTCTTATCTGTGGAAGCTGCTGCTGATTTGTCGGCACTTGCAGCCGGTTTGTCTGTCTTGCCCGCTGTATCTGCTGCGGCCGTTTCCTTGTCAGCGTTGGAGCTGTTAGCTGCTGCGCTGCTGTCATCTGTTACTGCTGCAGTTGCGGTATCATCCGTCACGGCAGCGGCTGCGGTATCGTCTGCAACAGCTTTGTCGGCATCCTCAGTTACAGCAGCAGTTTTGCTGTCCTCTGTCTGGGTTCCCGCATCGGCAGTAACGGAATCATCAGTTGTTACTTCGTTGATCACGAGCCCGCTGTCAAGCGTAGTAGCTGTCCCGCCGCCCGTCCCATCCTTCACGGTGTCCACCTGAATGCTGCCTGCAGTTTCTTTAGGAATGGAAGCACCTGTGTCCTCCGTGAACAGATAATAAGCCGAGAGCACCACCATTAAACTGAGCATCGAAACCAGCCAAATCGTTTGTCTTTTGCCCTTCATTTGTGATTCCTCCTAAAAGTTTTATTAAATATGCCTCTACGAATTCGCTTGCGTATGTCTGGCTTGTAAGCTGAACGCCTATTCCTGCTTGCGCGGAACGACGGAGATCCGGTAGCTCGGCACGTTCAGCCCTTTCTCGACAGCCTGCTCGATCAGGTTACGCACCACTTTATTCTCTGCCCCTTTGGCGACAACCAGCACACCGCGCACCTGGGGTTTGATCCGTTTGGTGATAATCGGGGTCTCGTCACCGGACTGGCTGTAGGTTACGATTTCGCCGTCCCTGGTGTATTGTGTGGTATGGCGTTTACCACCGCTGGCATCGGTTTCCTCACTCTGCGCCTGCGAATCATTCATATTGCGCTGCACGACTATTTCCTCTGTGGAATCCACGGTGACCATAATGTCAACCGTCCCGACCCCGACGATTTTCTCCAGAATCTCCTTCGTCCGGTTCTCCATCGCCAGCTCGATGCTGTCAAAAGAATTGGGTTGCACCGCCTCCTGCTGCAGGACCGCCTGAGAGGTCTCACTTACGGGTGGTTCACGTCCCGTATTCTCACTGTCCAGCTTCTTCACATTCACGAAGGAGTTGAACAGCATGATAGCAACGCCCAGCAAGCCAATAATGATCAGCCAGCGGAAAGTATGACTCCTCTTCGGGTTGCCGCTTCCGCCGCCGGCCCACTGCTCAAGCTTTTTCAGCCAATTGGCCATTGATTTCCCTCCTTCTGTTTATGGCATTCTGCCTTGATTTCCCTGGTCACTGTCTTATGATTTCACGGCGCTGGTGCCGCCGCTCAGCACATGTATCGAATCCGGGTCCAGGTTCCAGTTCTGCTCGAGCAGCCTTTTGACCGATTCGGCCTCTACAACCGCTGCTGCCTGTTCCTCCTGCGCCCCATTTCCTGTGGCTGAAGGCTGCGAAACACCCGTTGCGGCTCCAGAACCTTCACTTGCCGTCCCGTCCTTGTCCAGGCTGACCTGGACCGGTTCTACAGGGGTAATCAGTATCGGTTCGGATGCCGGGCTTGCAGCAGGCTGTGAGCCCTCTGCTGAACCCGGTATGCCGCTTGCAGCAACCGCTCCCGACACTGGTATATCTACCGTGACCGAGGAGATCACCGGCACCTCTTCGCCCAGAGGCGCACTCGGATTCTGCCCCATGCCCAGCGTCACCGTAACATTTGCGCCGCGGATGCCGGTGCTGCCGGCAATCTGATCACGCATCTGCCCTGCTATTTCTTCGGCGGCAAGCTTCAGGCTCTGATCGCGCGCGCCCTCTGCCAGCATCCGCCCGTCCGCCAGAATCTTCTCCAGCGAGTCCGCGCCGTCTCCTGCACCTGAGAGCAGCCCGCCGCTCCGCTCCTGCTGCTCCATGGCCAGACTAAGCTCCTTGCTGGCGTCACCCTTTAGCATAGAGACGATCGGACTCAGCATGGTCAGCAGAACCAGCAGACTGAGCACCAGTCTGGCATAACGTTCCATGGATTTGCTGGGCAGCAGCATCTCGACAAACGCGGCCATCAGCACCACCAGAATCAGTTCATGGAGCCATCCGCTGAGCCAGCTCATGGCACACCTCCTGAAAGTTTCTTCACACAACCAGCCTCATACCTCATACAAACGGACCAGGATGTTATTCGCCTCACCGCATCATTACGGTGACATTTCCGGCAGTCAGCATGATGGTGACGGCCAGGAAGAACATCAGAGATACGGCAGCCAGCGCGGCGAATACGTAGATCATGCTTTTACCGATCGTCTGCAGGCAGGTCACAATGGGCGTTTCACCCAGCGGCTGCATAACGGCGGCGGCTACGTTGTAGATCAGGGCCAGCACCAGGATTTTGATCGCCGGGAAGGCGCAGAGGAAGAGGATGATGATGACCCCCGAGAGCCCGATAGCGTTCTTCACCAGCAGTGATGCCGAGATTACGGTATCAGTGGCATCAGCGAACATTTTGCCGATAACCGGCACGAAATTGCCTGTGATATATTTGGCGGCGCGGATGGTTACTCCATCAGTGACCGAGCTGGTGATTCCTCTGACCGAGATTACCCCGAGAAAGACGGTAAGCAGTACTCCGAGCAATCCGGCCCCTATATTGCGCAGCAGGTTGGCCAATTGGGTCAGCTTGTATTTCTCCGACATCGCACTCACCAGATGCAGCACCGCCGAGAAGAACAGCAGCGGGAACACTATGGTATGAATCATCGTGCCCACCGTATGGATCATGAACACGATCAGCGGATGGGTCACTGACACCGTTACGATATTGCCCATTGAAGCCAGCAACGCGAATAGCAGCGGAATCATCGCCATCATGAAATCGATCATCCGGTCAATGGCATCCTTGGCGTAGCCCATCGAGATGTTGAAGCTGTTCACGGCTATGACCAGTACCACCATGTAACAGAGCATATAAGCGATTTTACTGACGGATTTCCGTTCAAAAGCGGTCTGCAGCGTCTCCAGAATCATACTCAGCACGCTGATCATCACAATCGTAACCAGCAGCTTGCCGTTGTAGAGCACCTCATGCCACATGAAGCGGGTCAAGCCGGACAATACGCTTTTGAAGCTTAAACCGTCTTCTCCGGGCAGCAGCATATCCATCAGCGAAGGCGTTTTGCCTTCCGGGAAGAATCCCCCGTAGTCCTTCATCAGCTGATCCCAGTACGTCTCCACCCCGTCTGTCGGAAGGTTCTCGACCTGCCCCTTCACCCACTGGTCTACAGGGGATGAGGACCCTCCGCTGCCTCCCGTTTGCGTCTGTGTCTGCGCTTGAGAAGCCGGAGCTGCATAAGCGGTTCCTGCACACAGCAGAAGCAGCAGACAGGGGAGCAGAACGAGCAGCCTGTTTAATTTTGGCGGACGAAAAATACTGCGCTCCTGCATACCCTCACCCCGCTTTCCTGTGGCCTTCCGCTACTCCTTCTGAATCTCAAGCAGGCAGCAGCTTCATCACCGTTTCAATAATGATGCTGATAATCGGTACGGCCAGCACCATGATCAGCACTTTGCCGGCCAGCTCGATTTTGGAAGCGATCGATTCCTGTCCGGCATCGCGCACGATCTGTGCCCCGAACTCCGCGATATACGAAATGCCGATGATTTTAAACACGGTTTTGATGTAGATCATTTCCATCCCGGAGGATTCTGCCACCCGCTCCAGCGTGCCAAGAATCGTTCCGATCTTGCCGATCAGAAACAGAAAAATCAGTATGCCTGCCGCAGTAGTCAGCAGAAAAGCGAACATCGGCTTTTGTTCCTTCAGGACAAGGATGAGGACGGTCGACAGAATCCCTATTCCCACTACTTGAATGATTTCCATAACCCCAGCCTATTGAAAAAGAAAGATCGTTTTGATTTCCTGAAGCAGTCCGTCCAGCATGCGGATCACCATGAACAGCACGATGATAAAACCGACAATCGTTACCCAATGGGCGATGTCCTCTTTGCCCATCTGCTTAAGCACCGTGTGGATCATGGCGATAATGATGCCGATGCCGGCAATCTGAAAGATCGCGTTAACTTCAATATTCATTCCTGGCACCTCGCTAAAAGATCAAAATGACGATCAATGCTCCAAGCAGCAGACCCAGGCTTTTGCTCACCTTTTCATATTTGCCCTGATCTTCTCTGGCCGCTGTCTCTTCCTGCTTCAATTGCTGCAGAGCCAGTGCAATATGCGTGCTCTGATTCGATCTGTCACTGGTTCCGAGTGTGCAGCTGAGCTGCCGGAAAATTTCCTTCTCTGTTCCTTTCAGGGAGGCGCTGCTCCAGTGAATCTCCATGGACCGCTGCACAGCTTCCTCGGCGCTGTAGTTATGCGGCGGGCTCATCTCTTCCGCTGCCGTGAGGAAGAATGCTCTCAGCGGCTCCTTGCTCTGCATCCCGATCCGGCGCAGCGCCTCCGGCAGCGGGGTATAGCCATACTGGATCTCCGTCTCCAGCCGCTGCAACGCTGCGATCAGGCCTCTGATATGCCGGGGCCGCTCAGCATACTGGGCAGCCCGCTTGAAGCCGGCCAGCGTGCCCGCAAGCACGATGAGCACTGCCCCGAGCAGCTTAAGCATGCCGGTCACCGCCTATCCGCTCTTCTGGAGAGATCAGCAGCAGCCCGCGCTTCTGGGCGTCCAGGATGCGGAAGGACAGGCCAACCTCCGAACGGTGCAGGATTACGTACCGCTCGAACATCCGGTGCTCCAGCAGACCGCCAAGGCCGGGCCGGCGGGCCAGCTCGGACACTTCCTTGCCATGGGCGGAAGCGACTACCGAGATGCCGGCGTGCAGCGCCTCGGTTACTGCATCCGCATCCTCCAGGCGGCCGATCTCATCGGCAATCAGCACATCGGGTGAAAGTGAGCGGATCATCATCATCATGCCTTCCGCTTTGGGACAGCCATCCAGGATGTCCGTGCGCGGGCCGACATCGAAGGCTGGAATCCCGCGGCGGCTGCCGGCGATCTCGGAGCGTTCATCGACGATGCCGACCTTAAGGCCGGGGCGGCTGCCCTCGCGTCCGCCCTGCCCTCCGGACGAGATCTGCCTGGCGAGGTCACGCAGCAGCGTGGTCTTGCCATGCTGCGGCGGCGAGAGGATCAGCGTATGCATAATGCGCTGCCGTCCCCGGTCCAGCAGATAAGGCAGCACGCCGTCTGCCAGCCCGTGCACTTCGCGGGCAATCCGCACATTGAAGCCGGTAATATCGCGGAGATGCTCAACCCCCCCGCCGCTTAAGACCGTCCGGCCGGATAAGCCGATCCGGTGCCCGCCGGGAATCGTGATGAAGCCCTTGCGCAGCTCCTCTTCCATCGTATACAGCGAATGATTGCTGATCAGGTCCAGCAGCCGGTGCGTATCCTCCCGGTCCGGCTTGTAGGCTTCAACGGGAAGCTGTGTCAGACTGCCGTTCACGCCGACAAAATGATATTTGCCGGAGTAATTAATCTCTAGCGGCCGTCCTTCACGGACGCGCACTTCCTCCACCTTGTCCAGGAGCGCAGCGGGGAGGCCGCCGAGCAGCGCTCTTACTTTTTCGGGAAACAATAGAAGCCAATCATTTGCCATACAAAGTACCCCCAAGTTGTCCTCTACTTAATAGCTTTATTCCATATTTATGCTTGTACTTGTACTTTATGACTATCATCTATCATTTCTTCAGAATGCCGATTAAGAGAAAGGCCACACCGCAGCCGATCCAGCCGAGCTTGCCCCACGACAGCTGCTGGGCCATCCCCGTCAGGCCGATTGCTGTGGTCAGAATCAGGATTGTCGGGCCGACCAGTGCCAGCCCGGAATTAACCGCGAGCGCCTTATCCACCTGGTTCAGCCTCAGCATAATCAGTGCAGCAGCAATCTCCACACTGCCTGACAGCAGCCGAAGTCCCGCCATCCAGCTCACATACTTGTCCAATCTGTTCAACTCCCTTGTACAAATCTATGGATACCAAAGAATCCGCTGCGAATAAACAAGCTGTTATCCATGGATATGCAGAAGAGGTCCACTTTAGACAAGAAGAAATGCAGGAAGCTAGCAGAGATTTAAGCAGATGTGAAAGAAATCATAGTGCTCTCCTCTATAAAAAAATATCATCGGTATGATAAAATTAATTTTGCGCGTGCAAAAAAATGGAGCTCTGGAAAATAGAAGGGCAGGCCGCTGGAGAAACTAAGCCTTCCTAAACGCTTCTGGAGTGGGTTCGAGCGCCGCAGAAATACAGATAAAGACATCGGAAAAAGAGGGGATCACAGTCATGCAAGTTCGTAATTTCGTAGTACCGCTCGTATCGGGAACAGTAGCCAGACAGGTCAAAGAAGTAGCCATCATTATATTCTCGGCACTATTGTTAGCGAGCGGGCTCAGGCTGTTCCTGATTCCGCATCAGCTGCTCAGCGGCGGCGTAGCCGGAACGGCCTCCATCATCGGTTATGTAACGAATCCGAAGTACATCTCGCTGTATTATTTCGCCATTAACCTGCCGATCCTGATCTGGGGTTTCGTAGCCGTGGGAAAGAAATACATCTGTTATAGCCTGCTGTCCGTCGTATCGACCACATGGTTTCTGAATGTGATTCCGCTGGTCAAGCTGACGAAGGACCCGATTCTGGCCAGTATTTTTGGCGGTGTGATCATTGCCGGCGGTGTCGGCTTCTCGCTGCGGGCGGGAGGCTCTTCCGGGGGATTCGATATTCTGGGCTCCATCATTACGCGCAAGCGGGATATTCCGATGGGTACTGTGCTGTTCGTGATGGACGGTCTGGTCATTCTAAGCCTGGGCTTCTTCAGAAGCTGGGATTCGGCGCTGTACGCGATGCTATGTATTTTCGTCAAAAGCCGTGTGGTCGATATGATCCATATCCGCCATGTCAAGCTGACCTGCTTCATCGTTACGAAGGAGCGGGAGAAGATGCTGAACCGCCTGACCTGTCTGCCGCACGGCATCACCGTCGTGAATGCGGAGGGCGGATACAGCCATGAGGGTAATACGATGCTGATGACGGTAACGACCCGCTACGAGCTGGCTGACCTGCGCAAGACGATTCTTGAGACCGATCCGAAATCCTTCGTCAACGTGCTGGAGACAGTGGAGATTATGGGCCGGTTCAGACGATTGAGTTAAACGAGGATAGAGGATAGTTGTATAATGTGCAATTAAAACCAGCGAAAAGAGATGCGAACATTTTAAGCATATCGCCTATACCGTTGCTAGCCACATTTACTATACAAAAAGAGTGCTGCTCTCCGCTCGCGCAGGGAACAGCACTCTTTTTGACTAATGATTGTTGGTTCTAATAGATCTTTGTCTCTTTGTCTTATACATTATCCGCTTTACATCCACGTCAGCACAATGTATTCGGTTTTCCGCATACATTTGGCTCATCTACCCAATCACAGGCACATGTATTCGGTTTTTCGCATACACAATGTATCCGGTTTTTCGCTCAAGTTCCAACTCAATTTAGGGTTCACCTGCCACATGGCGCCAAACAGGGATGTCCTCCAGCCTTCCGGCTGAAGAAACATCCCCAATGGTCATGCTGTAGAATTACAGTCCAGAAGCTTACCGGCGGTCCTGCGGGCCTCCCACGAAGGCCTGCTCTGCGGTGTCGAGATTATAAGCGGTATGCAACGCCTGAATAATCTGCTGCAGATTGCCGGATTCAATGACGCAGGAAACCTTGATCTCGGAGGTGCTGACCATCTTGATGCTCACACCTTCGTTCGAGATCACCTCGAACATTTGGGCCGCAACCCCCGGATGGCTGACCATGCCGGCGCCGACAATCGACACCTTGACCAGACTATCCTCGGAAGTCACTTCACGGTACGGCAAGTCACTGTGCAATCCTTCAATTACCTGCTTAGCCTTTTCCAGATCGCTAAGGGCTACGGTAAAGGAGAAGTCTGCGGTCTGATTCTGAACGCCGCTCTGTACGATAATATCAACGTCCACACCCTCTTCGGCCAGCTTGCCGAAGACCTGGGCAAGTACACCCGGAACATCCGGAACTCCCAGAATACTGATCCGGGCCACATTCTTGTCATACGCAATGCCGCTAACTACTACACCCTGCTCCATACTTGCTTCCTCCTTCACAACAGTTCCCTCATTATGGTTAAAGCTCGATCTGACGACCAGCTTCACTTGATATCGTTTGGCATACTCCACCGCGCGCGGATGCAGTACGGCTGCACCGAGATTAGCCAGCTCCAGCATCTCGTCATATGAAATTTCCTTCAGCTTCCGCGCAGTCTTCACAATACGCGGGTCTGTGGAATAGATGCCGTCCACATCGGTATAGATTTCGCAGACATCCGCTTTGATCGCAGCAGCCAGCGCAACCGCCGTTGTATCCGAACCTCCGCGGCCCAGCGTGGTAATCTCACCGTCCAGTGTCATTCCCTGGAACCCGGCAACGATAACAATCTGCTCACGCTCCAGCGACTCCAGAACACGGCGTGGAACGATTTCACTAATCCGCGCACGGCCATGGGTCTCATCGGTACGGAACCCGGCCTGCCAGCCTGTATAGGATACAGCATTCCGCCCGATTCCATGAAGAGCGATGGACAGAAGCGCTACAGAGATCTGTTCCCCCGTAGTCATCAGCATATCCATTTCCCGTGCGGGAGGCTGCCCGTTCAGCTGTTTCGCCTGATCGATCAGTTCATCTGTCGTATCCCCCATAGCGGATACAACCACAACGCAGCGATGTCCCTCATCCTGCTTATCTGCGATGCGCTTGGCGACACGCTTCATACGTTCAATATCGCCGACGGAGCTGCCTCCGAATTTCATAACATAAAGTGACAAAGTCCCATTCACTCCCTATTTCGCTGTAAGTAGTAGCTTTTATTTGGTTTTCGCTTTAACACAGTATAATACGAAAATCATGACATGCGTTAATAGTTTCACAAAAAAAGCGCCCAATTTTCCGAACATGTCCATTCCTCTAAGCCTGGCAGGGCAAATTATATTCAGCTGAAGCTGTACAAAAAACCTCCGCCGCATAGTGCGGGGAGGCCGTCTTAAATAACGTTGAACCCGGAGCTAAGACAGCTCCTACGCGCGGGAGATGTATTTACCTTCGCGGGTATCGATCAGGAGAACGTCTCCTTCATTAATGAACAATGGAACCTGTACCGTATGGCCGGTTTCCAGAACAGCCGCTTTAGTTGCACCCTGAGCGGTGTTGCCTTTAACGCCCGGTTCTGTTTCGGTAACCTTCAGCTCAACGCTTGTAGGAAGGTTGATTCCGAGGATTTCGCCCTGGTAGCTGACGATATTGACAGTCATATTCTCTCTCAGGAAGTTAAGCTCCCATTCCAGCTGCTTCGCAGTCAACTCGAACTGGTCATAAGTTTCGTTGTCCATGAATACATGCTCTGAACCGCTGGCATACAGGTACTGTACTCCACGGTTCTCGATGATCGCACGGCCGATCGTTTCGCCTGCACGGAATGTACGTTCAACGGTATTGCCGTTACGCAGGTTCTTCAGCTTGGAGCGGACAAATGCCGCGCCCTTACCCGGCTTCACGTGCTGGAAATCGATAACGGTGAAGATATCCCCTTCTACTTCTACGGTCAAGCCTGTCTTGAAATCATTAACTGAAATCACAAAAAATCCCTCCTGGAATCGATGAATTAACTGAATAAGTGTGTCTTACAGTACCGTGTATTCCTTAGACGAATGTGTCAGCAGCGCGATGCCGCTTTCGGTAATGACAATATCATCTTCAATCCGCACGCCGCCGAGGCCGGAGAGATAAATTCCCGGTTCTACGGTAACTACCATGCCCGGCTCCATAATTTCATCGGCAAGCTTGGACAGACGCGGGGATTCATGAACCTCCATGCCCAGACCATGGCCTGTGCTGTGGCCGAAATACTCACCATACCCGTAACGGGTGATGATGTCGCGGGCCAGGGCATCACATTCGCGGCCGGTCATGCCGGGCTTGATATGTGCCAGTGTGTGAAGCTGCGCTTCAAGCACAATATCATAGATTTCCTTCAGCTTGGGATCTGGCGATCCCGTAGCAATCGTACGTGTTACATCTGAGCAGTAACCGTCCAGCAGAGCGCCGAAATCGAGGGTTACGAATTCGTTGTTCTGGATGATCTTGCTGCTGGCTACGCCATGCGGCATGGCCGAGCGTTCGCCGGAAGCAACGATTGTATCGAACGAAGACGAGGTTGCACCATGCGTACGCATGTAGAATTCCATTTCCAGATCGACATCACGTTCAGTCATGCCTGGTTTGATCACATTCAGGATATGACTGAACGTGGCGTCGGCCAGATCGGCCGCCCGCTGCATGACAGCCAGCTCTTCTTCGTCCTTGAACATGCGCAGATTCTCCACGGCTTTGGATACCGGCACCATGACAGCCGGCTGCAGAGCCGCCGCATAGGCAGTGTACGCGCTGAAGGTTACATCATCCTGCTCGAATCCAACCCGGACTTGTCCGCCATGCGGCAGCAGCTCGCGTACGGTGTCAATGAATTTCGAAGCATGCTGAACTACCTGGAGGCCGTTTACCTGTTCCGAGGCCTGTGTCATATACCTGAAGTCAGTCAGCAGATAACTGTCATCACCGGTAACCAGCACATACCCGGAGGAGCCGGTGAATCCGCTCAAATAGCGGCGGTTATAGCCGCTGGTAATTAACATCGCATCCAGTCCCTGTTCCTGCAAAACCTTACGCAGCTTGGAGACGCGCTTGTTGCTCATTTTCATTCTCCTCTCGAAATAGCCACATTGTATTTTAACATAGTGGCATGCCACCTGAGAAGTTTTTTCGGACGCTTAGGCCAGCTTTGTCTGCTGCTCCCGTTTCCGCTCATCCGTATACTCCATCGCCGCAGTATATCCGATGAATAATCCCCAGAGTAAAAAGAGGCAGAATTCACTGATCACAGAGTTCCATGGCAGCTTGAAAGGCGGCTGCATCAGGAACTGCCAGGAGCCGGCAAGGAACAGGGCCGACCACCAGAGCACACCGTAAATCATACCCGGCCAAGGCCCCTTTAGCTTGCGGAAAATAAGCACATAGATCAGGGAAACGATCACCGAGAAGACGATAAAGGATAAATATCCGAGCAGATGCCCGGCAGGCGACACCAAAAATTCATGTTTAAAGAAGGGCTCCGCCAAAAATCCCGGAATCACCTTGGTAAAATGCAGGACGTACATCAGCCAGCGGGCTCCTCCCCAAATGATGCCGGCGAAAAAACCCAGTTCAATGGCAAAATAAAACGGATTCGTATGGACTGACTTTTGCTTGTTAGAAGAACTCATAGAGCAGCCTCACTTTCAATATAGGGTTAATCCGGTTTCCACTCCGCTCTCTATAGACTAGTATGTACAGCAAACGGCAATCCAACTAGTAATGTGCTTAAAAATTAGTTACAATGTATTATATAAATCACATTAAAATACGGGAAGGTGAATTGGTTGTCCCAGGAAACTCCCAGTTACGGCGGCCAAGCCGTCATTGAAGGCGTCATGTTCGGCGGCAAGCATATCAACGTAACAGCCGTAAGAAGGAAGAATCAGGAAATTACATTTTTGGAGGTGCCGAAGAGCGATAAGAGCTGGGTCCTTAAACTGCGCAAGATTCCGCTGCTTCGCGGCATTGTCAGTATTATAGATTCCAGCGCCAAAGGCTCGAAGCACCTGAATTATTCGGCGGAATCCTATGCCGAGGATGAGACAGAGCCTGAAGAGCTTGCTAAGCAGAAAGAGAAAGATAAAGACAAGAAGAAAGATGAGGGCTGGAGCCTCGGTATGATTTTCGGGGTAGCTGTCATGGGTATTCTTTCTTTCCTTTTCGGCAAGATTATTTTTACTCTGGTGCCGGTTTTCGTAGAAGATTTTTTATTCAAGAATGCATTTGATAACTATATTCTGCACAACCTTGTTGAAGGCGGCATTAAGCTGATTCTCCTGCTCGTTTATCTGTTTGCGATTTCACAGACTCCGGTGATCAAACGGCTGTTCCAGTATCATGGTGCCGAGCATAAGGTAATCAGTGCTTTTGAAGCCGGCGAAGAACTGACTGTTAAGAATGTACAGAAATACAGCCGTCTGCATTACCGCTGCGGAAGCAGCTTCATGATGCTGACCATTATCCTCGGTGTGATTATCTACTCTGTTGTCCCATGGGATAATCTTATGGAACGGGTACTGCAGCGGATTATTCTCCTGCCGGTAGTCATCGGGATCTCCTTTGAGGTGCTGAAGGGCACCAATGCCGTGAGAGATATTCCCGGGCTCAAGTATCTGGGGTATCCGGGTCTGTGGCTGCAGCTGCTGACGACCAAAGAGCCTAAAGACGACATGGTTGAGGTGTCCATCGCCTCGTTCAACCGGATGCGGGAGCTGGATGCCGCAATTGAAGCAAGAGGATATTCGGAGGCAAGTGTGTCAGGCGGCATTTTGGATCCTGCGAAAGGATGATTAGCCCATGATCAGACATACTTTGATTGTTTGGATTTCAATAGCTCTCGCAGCATGGGGGCTGGTAACGGAATTTATGATACGCGGCCTTGCTGCACTATCTGTCTTTATTCTTCCGCTAGTTCTGCTGGCGCTGCTGTATTATGCGTACAAGATCGTTCCCGGAAGAACAAACGACGGTCCCGGCCGGCCGCGCACCAAAGTCAAGCCATCGGCCAAGACGATGTCCAAGGTTGCGGGTATCCGCAAAACCCAGGCCGCCTCACCCGGCAAGCGTAAAACCTATCCATTCCAGGTGATTGAAGGCAGCAAAGGTAAGAACGACGACCAGCTTCCCAAATATCATTGAACTCCCGGCTATCCGCTAAGATTCAAGCAACAAAAGGCATCTCCGCATTGTCGTTACGACATGCGGGATGCCTTTTTGGTTATAATTCAGATCCGGCGCGCTTAGGCCGGGTGAATGTATGGACGCGTTCTAAGCGACGGCCGCCAATTTTTGAAAAAATCCGCTCCAGCCGTCAGCCCCGCAGTATAGATCGCCTCACTCTGTTCCGGGGAGATATGAAACTGGGTGGTGGAAATGCCCAGCGTGGGAATTTTGACAGTGCGTACGAATTTATCCGTCTCGATATAACGTTCATCATGGGCGGAGAGCATCGTCCCTACCATGGCCTGAAGCATGCTGAACGGCCCGGTAATGCGGTAAGGCTGCGGCTGTGTCTTACCGATTAACTGGTAGCCTACTGTGGGCGTACGGCGCTCAGGGGACTGGAAGCCATCCTTCTTCTCATCAAACAGCCACAGCGGAAAATTGCTGAGCATCCCCCCGTCCACCATATACACAAACTGCTCGGCAAAAGACTTTCTCCGGGCTGCCTCCCCATTCAGCCGCAGCATCACCGGATCGAAGAAGTAGGGAATGCTGCAGCTCATCCGCACAGCCTTGGCCACTTCAAAGGAGTACGGTGAAATCCCGTACAGCTCCAGATCATCCGGCAAGACGACAATTCTCCCGTTAGTAATATCTGATGCGATAACGGTCAGCCTGCCGCGCGGCAGATCGCTGAATGTAACCACACCCTTCTCCAGCAGAATGCCGCGGATCCAGGATTCCAGAGCCTGGCCCGAGTAAAGGCCTTTTTTGATCAGCACACGGATTGCCGGTCCTATTACAGCGGTGTTATATAGCGCTCCGCGCTTGAGAAAGGATGTGAAGGGCGTCTCCCTGATGATCCGGCTCATCGCCTCCCCGTCATATCCGGCGGCCAGCAACGAAGCAATAATGGAGCCTGAAGAGGTTCCGGCTACTCTCCCGAAGGTCCGGCCCGCCCGCTCCGTTGCCTCCACCGCACCTGCGAGCGCAATCCCCTTCACTCCACCGCCTTCAAAAACTGCGTTAATCTCCATACATAAGAGTCCCCCGTTCCATAGATCTTATTGCTTATCTATGAGCACGGGGGACTATTCATGACTGACTATGATTTGAAATAAAAGCTGAGCAGGCTGGCCAGGCCAAATGGATCACGGACCACAATATCATTGGCCCGGAACAAAATACTGCCGGAAACCTCATCGTATTTCTCATTATATTTCAGCTGGTTGATAATCTGATCGCCGCTCTGCCATTCCGCGGTTTGTTTGGTGTCCCCTACTTTGTAGGAGGCCAAGCCGATATACAGCTTGACACCCGTGCCACTGACCTCATTCACCCACCAATCGACCAGCTTGTCATAACGGGCGGCGCTGAAAGAGAGGCTCCAGTATATCTGCGGAGCTACATAGTCGACCCAGCCGCTCTTAATCCATGTGCGTACATCCGCATACATATCATCATACGCAGACACGCCTGCCGTGGTATCCGAGCCGGTGCTGTCAGCTTTTTTATTGCGCCATACCCCAAAGGGGCTAACGCCAAACGAAACTGCCGGTTTCACCGCATGAATCTCTGCACCCAGCTGCCGGATGAACTGATTGATATTATCCCGGCGCCAGTCTCCCTTGGTGGCAATTGCCTGAGCGTTGTAGGTCTTGAATGCCGTGTCATCGGTAAAAGTTACGTTGGAAGGATAGAAATAATCATCCAGATGCACACCGTCGATGTCATACCCTCTGACCACTTCCATTACGGTGTCAATGATATGCTGCCGCGCTTCCGGAATACCCGGATTTATGTACAGCTTACTGTCAGCTTTGACAATCCACTCCGGATGCAGCTTGGCAACATGATTGGCGGCAAGCCCTGTAGTGGAGGCATCGGTAGTTGCCCGGAACGGATTGAACCAGGCATGCAGCTGCATGCCGCGTGAATGGGCGCTGCTAACCATATACTGGAGCGGATCATAGCCGGGCTCCTTCCCTTGGGTACCGCTAAGCACCTTGGACCAGGGGACGAGCTGTGAGGAATACAGGGCATCTCCGGCGGGTCTGACCTGTACGAATACACTATTGAAACCGGCAGCCTGCAGCTTGTCCAGCATGCTGTCGAACTCTTTCTTCTGCTTGTCTCCATTACCGGCCGAAGCTGTTGACGGCCAGTCCAGATTAAATACGGTGGACACCCACGCGCCCTTCATCTCCTTTCCGGTCTTAGCCCCGGGAATGGAAGGTACGGTTGGCGTTGGCACGGTCGGTGCCGGCACCACAGGCGTTGGTACGGATGGTGTAGGCACTGTCGGAACAGACGGTGTCGAAGGTGTAGACGGCCCGCCAATCTCTACATTTGAATATAAGGCAATATGCTTCGCAGCCTGATTCCAGACCACCTGCAGCCCGAGCTGCTCGCTGACGAACCGCAGCGGCACCATCACTCTGCCCTGTGTAATCTGCACAGAGGTATCCAGAGGGACTGAATCACCGTTAACGATTGCACTTTTGCTTCCGCTAGTCAGCTTCAGCACATTATTCCCCTTGCTGATTGTAGCCGTCTTACTGGCCTGATCCCAGACCACGCCGGCACCTATTCCTTTACTGACTACCCCGACAGGGACCATAGTAACATTGGTCCGCGTAATATAAGGCGGAACATCCGTGCTTAAGCTCTCTCCATCCAGTTCAATGGTAATCTGCACCGAAGCAGCGCGTGCCCCTGTTGTCCACACAGGCAGACATAGCATAACTACCAGCAACCCAAAAATCCATTTACGGTAATTCATAATTCCTCCCAAATGTTGTAGTGATATAACAAAGAAACGGCCTTCTCATCCTTGAATCAGGGAGAAGGCCGTTTCTTTAGTAAACGGAGTCCTTCCTTAGGTGAAAAAGGAACGGTATCCGTTTTGACGTAAACAAACTGGAAAGGTTGCGCTAATCAAACAAAAACAGCCAAAATTATGAATCACTGACCATTTCATGGTGAATATCGTATAAGGTCTGCAAACGCGCTTCATCCCGGCGGAAGTACTCCACTAGTGTCTCGATCCGGGTGATAGAATCCCAGCTCAAATGATGCTCAATGCCTTCAACATCCTTATAAATATGTTCTTGCTGAACTCCAATAAGCCCGAGGAATTCCTCCAGCAGCTGATGGCGGTCCACAAGACGTTTTCCCACTTTTTTTCCTTTGCTTGTTAGGACAAGCCCACGATATTTCTCATAGATGAGATATTCGTCCTTATCCAGTTTTTGGATCATCTTGGTCACAGAGGAGGGGTGTACTTCCAGTCCCTCGGCAATATCCGAGACCCGCGCATAACCCTTCTCATCGATGAGCTTGTATATGCGCTCCAAATAATCCTCCATGCTGGGTGTTGGCATTAACTTTACCTCTTTTCTATATTGAGCGTGGCGATGGGGCCGGGCCTTGCTCTAACAATGATACATGTTTCTGCCGCTCCTTGGCAAGTCCTACAGGTCCGCCGCTTCTCTGCTTAGCGATGTTTACCATGATTCCATTCACCCGCTTAACGGCACAATAACGGTATCCTCATCTATAAGGAGCGTGAATTCATGAACGTAGTCACCCCTGAACGCCCTCCTGCCAAAAGACCACGGAAGCCGACGGGTCTCTTCATTCCGGAGCTGGTTTTTTTCGAACCGGATGCCTTGAATTACCCCAAAGGGGAGCGGATTATGGAGTGGGTTAAGGCCCGTAACATCCCCTTCCGTATGACCACTTCGCATAACCGGATCACCAATTTGCCCGGCGAAACCGAAGTGGAGCAATACAAAATCGCTAAAAGAACACTTGTCGTCGGTCTCCGCAAAACGCTGACTTTTGACCAGTCCAAGCCGTCTGCCGATTATGCGATTCCGATTGCCACCGGCTGTATGGGCCACTGTCATTATTGTTACCTTCAGACTACATTGGGTTCCAAGCCTTACATTCGCGTATATGTAAACACTGGAGACATCATCGATGCGGCCAAAAGATATATCGGCGAGCGCGCCCCGGAGATTACTACATTTGAAGCTGCCTGTACCTCTGACCCGCTGGGGTTGGAGCATATTACCGGCTCACTGACCGAGCTGATCGAATTCATGGCCGAAGAGCCGCTCGGACGGCTGCGCTTCGTGACGAAGTACCAGCATGTGGAGCCTCTGCTTGGACTGAAGCATAACGGCCATACCCGCGTACGCTTCAGCGTGAACGCCGATTATGTAATTAAGAATTTCGAGCCAGCCACCTCGCGGTTTGAGGAGCGGATTGAGGCTGCCGGTCAGATTGCCCGTGCCGGTTATCCGCTCGGCTTCATCATTGCTCCGATCATCTGGCATGACGGCTGGGAAGAAGGCTATGCCGAGCTGCTGGAGAAGCTGGCCCATACACTGCCGACGGGAATTGGCAAGGGTCTAACTTTTGAAATGATCCAGCACAGGTTCACCAAAACGGCCAAGACTGTGATCGAGAAACGTTATCCGAAATCCAAGCTGGAGATGGATATCGAGAAGCGCAAGAAGAAATGGGGCAAATGGGGCCAGAACAAATATGTCTACCCTGATGAACAGCAAACCGCCCTGCGCGAATTCATCACAGAGCGGATTTTTGAACATTTTCCGGAAGCGGCTATTGATTATTTCACTTAACCTTTAGGCTTAGAAAATCAGCCACTCCGGCGTAATCCCCTGCAGCCAGATCGTTATCCGGAACATCTGGTCGGTGAACAGGAGAATGCCCATGAACACCATCAGTGTGCCGCCAAGCTTCATCAGCAGATTGGAATACTTCAGGATCTTCCGCGCGCCGCCCAGGAAAAAAGCAAGTCCGAAGAACGGGAGCGCGAACCCGATACTGTATGCCGTAATCAAAGTAAACCAGGTTCCCGGATCACTGGCAGAAAGCGCAATAATCGCCGTCAAAATGGGACCAATGCACGGTGACCAGCCCGCTGAGAAGCCGATGCCGAAGATAAACGAGCCCAGATATCCCGCAGGCTTCCATTTCAGCTCCAGCTTGCGCTCCCGGAGCAGAAACTGCGGCTGAAAAATACCGAGCAGGAACAGCCCCATCACAATAATCAGAATAGCCGACAACTGGCGGATCAGATCCCGCTGGCCGTTGAAGAATTCACCAAACAGTCCGGCCCCGAAACCAAGGGTATAGAACACCGCCGAGAAGCCCAAGATAAAAGCCAGCGTATGCGAGAGGGTCCGGAAACGGACCTCTTTGCTGTTGCCTCCACTCTTCAGCTCCTGTACCGATAAGCCGGTAATATAAGATAGATAGGAAGGGTAGAGCGGCAGACAGCAAGGCGATATGAACGACGCCACTCCGGCGGCAAAAGCGATTCCTGCATTCAGGTTGGACACTGGCGCATCTCTCCTTCCCTAATCGGGTTCAGTTCACGAAGGCAGCATTCAAGCATATGTAGTTTAGGCCACTGGGCGCTTCAGGCTTTAGGCTGGCAAGCCTTTTTTGCCGATCAGTGTTAACGTCAGCAGTGCAATCAGCAGTAGAACAATGGTGGCTCCGGGAGCCAGATTCCACACCCCGGCAATGACAAGGCCGCCGACTACGGCGATCTCAGCGATAATCACGGATAGAATGACTGAAGACTTGAAGCTTCGGGACAGCAGCAAGCTGATCGCCACGGGAATGGTCAGGAGTGCAGATACCAGCAGGGAGCCGACAATTTTGATCGCCGTGCTGATTACAAGTGCGGTCAACACGGTAATCAGCATATTAAGCAGCTTCACCGGCAATCCGCTGACACTGGCTGCATCCTCCTCAAAGCTGAGCAGGAAGAACTCTTTGAAGAACAGCGAAACTACAACCACAACCGCAATGGTAACAATACCTACTACAATCAGATCGGTGTTATTCAGCGTGTAAATGCTGCCGAACAGGTAACTCATCACATCCGCATTATAGCCTTTGCCCAGGGTGAAAAAAAGCGAAGCCAGCGCTACCCCGCCCGACATGATGATGGCAATGGAGAGTTCGGCATAGCTTTTGTACGCCTTGCGCAGCTTCTCAATCGCAAACGAGGCCACTACGGCAAAGATCAGCCCCGCTCCGAGCGGGTAGAAGCCGGTCAGGAAGCCAAGCGCCACCCCGGCAATGGTCACATGGGCCAGCGTGTCTCCGATCATGGACAGGCGCCGCAGCACCAGAAACACGCCTATCAGCGGCGCGGTAATCCCAATCATCAACCCGCCTGCAAGCGCCCGCTGAAAAAAGTCACTAAATAGAATTTCCAAGATATTTTTCTCCTTTTATGAATCAAACCTTTTCGAGTGAACCTTTTAGATCTAAACCTTTAGGACAAAACCTTTTAGATCAAAAACCTTTTAGATCAAAAACCTTTAGATCCAAACCTTTCGATCCCACCCAAACCCTCCCTTCCAAGGGAGGGCCCCAAAGGCTCTGCCCTCTGGACACCCGTTAAGTGCAATTGGCGTGGGACGGCAGACTTTCGCTGCTTAGAGATGTTGAAGCAGGACCGCTTTTCCTCCCTGCGGGATGCGCTTAACTTTATGCAGGATCTATCTACATTTTAAGATCAAGTACAAAAGATCAAGTACAAAAGATCAAGTGCAAAAGATCAAGTGCAAAAGATCAAGTGCAAAAGATAAGAACGAAGGCCGTCCGATGTTGTACAATGGACGACCACAAATTAACTCTATTGCAGAACATACAACAGATTCTCCAATATTGCCTGCTAAATGCGATTCTACTGTATTTCGTGCAATAGAAATTGGAAATTAGGTTGTGATAAGGGGAATTTACTCAATTCTAAAGTACAAAGTACAACAGAAGCAGAATTTCGGTTCGGCCCCTTAATTATGGAGTCATTCTCTTGAAATCTCTGGTTCTTGCAGTTTCTTAAAGTGAGATGTTTACCTCTGCCACTTGGCCTGCTCTCCATGCCGCATGGTATTGGTTAGGACTCAATCGGTTTAAACTGCCGTGAAAGCGGCGTTCGTTGTAAAATTCAATGTACTCCGTGACAGTCTCGTAGGCTTCTTCAAAGGTTTCAAAGTACATTTTGCTGTAGAGATCTCGTTCTAAAATGCTGTGGAAGGACTCAATATATGCATTCATATTCGGCGTTTTAGGCGGAATCCGTTCATGAATCAAAGGTTCATCCGGGTCCATACACATCTCTGCAAAAGCATGACTGAGAAATTGAGGACCATTGTCTGAGCGAAGAATAGGCCTAGCCCCTCCAGGCTGTATACGGGCCTTCAACGCCTGCTTAATGGTCGTGCAGATCTCCTTTGCACTGCAACTTGCACCCAAGTGGTAGCCGACAATACAGCGGTCAAACACATCAATCATGTCAAAGATAAAAAAGAAGCGGTCGTAGCCATGAATGTATCCGTACTTAATATCTATTTGCCAAAGTTGGTTGGCTCCGGTAACCACGCGGTTTTGGGCAAGCCGTCTTGGATATCTCACTTTCTTGTCAGGTTTCTTTTGGAGCAGCCCTAGCTTTTTACAAAGCCGGTAGGCCTTCTTGTGGTTCAGAATTAAGTCATGCTGGATGTAGAGGGCATGCGCTAAGTTACGGTAACCGTAGCCGTGTTCCTCGCCTGCAACGAGTTCGCTAAGCCATTCTTCGATCTGCTCGTCGCTGACCTTCTGGCCGTCTTTCGTCAACGAATACGCTGGGATCGGTCTTCCGGCTGTCCCTAAGCTTACCGTAGATTTGGTGTTCTCCTTTTGACGCTGTTTGCGGGCATAGTAGGTCGATTCCAGCACACCCACCAGCCGAAGTACCACCGATACCGCATAGCCCCGCTTAATGCTTTCATCGGCTATTTCAAGTCTGTCTTGTAAGCGGGGTTGGTCTTTTTTAGCAGTTCACGCAGGAGTTCGATCTCCAAATCCTTTTCGCCCAGCAGTTTAATCGCAGTGTCCATTTTGGTCTCTAACTCTTGGACACGTTTGGCATCTTCAATACGTTCGTTAACTGAAGGTGTCGCTTGCTCACCAAATCGTTCTTTGTAGAACTTCACCCAGTTCGTAATCGTGCTGGGAGAAACTGAATATTTACGGGCGAGGAAAGAGAGCTTCGTCCCATTAATCGCTTCCTGGGCAACTTTAATCCGTTGTTCATCGTACAACTTGTTACTTTTCATGTCCTCATCCCCTTCTCTATTAGTGTACCTTATGCATCTTTAGGACTCCAATTCGATTAGGGGGCTTAAGAGATTTGAGCGTTTTTGCGAGCAATCTGATGTACTAAATACAATTGAAGCTTAAGTCGAGCCCGAAAGTCCCGATTACTTAAGACAGTGTATGCTGCAAATTATCAACAACGCAGTCCTGAACATCATGAGAATGGCGGCAATAGAAATTGATCTTGCCGTTCTTCTGCACTGGCTCGTTGCCGAGATAGTTCTTAATCATGTCAATGTCATGCGACACCATCAGAAAGGTCATGTGGTGATGGGCATGCATATGCATGATCAGGTCGAAGAATCCGGCCTGCGTCTCGGCATCAATGCCAACGGTAGGCTCATCGAGGATCAGCAGATCCGGATGGTTGATCAGGGCGCGGGCCAGAAAAACCCGCTGCTGCTGGCCCCCGGAAAGCTGGCCAACTCTTTTCTCCGCAATATCCTGAATCCGCATCACTTCAAGCGCATCCTCACATTGGCGGTGCTGGGCTTTGGATACGCGGCGGATCAGATTCTTGTTATTGTACAAGCCTGACAATACCACTTCACGCACGGTAGCGGGGAACAGCGGATTGAAGGCATTCTTCTGCGGAACATAACCGATCCGTTCCCAGTCCTTGAACTTCCGGACCGGCTGGCCGAATAATTTGATCTCCCCGCTGGTAGCAGGCAGCAGGCCGACTATCATCTTGAGCAGAGTAGTCTTGCCGGCACCGTTCGAACCGATGATGCCGAGAAAATCACGTTCTTTCACTGTATAATTCAAATTAGAGATTACCTTCTGTTCCCCATAGGAGAAGGACAAATCCTGTATTTCGATCATATGCTGATGGCAGTCCAGGGATACCGGTTGCATGTGAAGTACCACCTTTCAACTTATACTTTCCTTATTATTGTAAAGCCAGAATGAGATTTTGCAAATTTTTCTCCATTAGCGTGAAATAGTTGTCGCCATTCTTCTCCTGGGCTTCAGTCAAACCCTCTACCGGATTCAGCACCATCGTGGACACGCCGGTTTCACTAGCGAGTGTTTTGGCCAGCTTATCGGATACCAGTTCTTCGAAGAAAATGTAGCGGATGCCCTCTTCTTTGACCAATGCCGCCAAATCGAGCAGATCCTGTCCCCTTGGTTCAGCATCCGGTGACAGCCCCATAATAGCGTGCTGTGACAAACCATAATCACGAGCCAGATAAGAGAAGGCCTGATGAGAGACAACGATCTCTTTATTCGGCAGCTTGCCCAGTTCCTCGGTAAACTTGCTGTCGAGCGCACTCAAGCGTTCAACCAGCTTCTGATACCGTTCTTCATAACCAGCGGAATGCTCAGGATCTACGGACTGCAGGCTTTCCTTAATATTCTTCGCCATCACGAGCGCCGACTTCGGACTTACCCAAGTATGCGGGTCCGTGTGTAGGCTATCGCTGTGTTCTGCACCTTCATCCTCATGACCATGATCATGGCCATCTTCCTCGTCGGTCATAATCAGATCAACCCCTTGGCTGACTTCTACAGCCTTGGCTTCACTGTCACTGTCGAGGCTTTTGAGGAAATTGGGCACCCAGCCCTCCAATCCTGCTCCGTTGTACAGAAACAGCTGTGCCTTCGAGGTATTAATAATATCCTGGCTGCGCGGCGTCCAGTCATGCGGCTCTACCCCAACCGGAAGCAGATTGATCGCATTGATATCTTCCCCGCCGATTTCACTGGCAAATTCATATATAGGATAAAAAGTAGTAATGACATTCACTTTTCCCTCGACGATACTTCCGCTGCTCTTAGGTCCGCAAGCGGCAAGCATCATTAGCAGCAGAGCGGCAACAACGAGCAAAAGCCCTTTATGCAAGCTTCTATATAACATTTCTCAATCGACCCCTTAAATCGTAAAATTTACTATGAGAATTATAATAGTAATCGTTACGATAAGTCAACTCTGATCTTCTGGCCAGACTCCCGGTAGTCAGACTAAAGCTGCTTATGCTTAAGGCCAGCACCTGATAACGTATATTCTCTATTTACACTACAACAATCCCCGCTGCATTAAGCACACGGGGATTGTTCCTATCATTCAACTATGCAGCTTGGCTTATTTCACAATGGCTCCATTCGGCATGCTGTCCGGTACAGTTGCAATCGTCAGCTGGTCGCCCTTGGAGGCTGCCAGGATCATACCCTGCGACAGCTCGCCGCGCAGCTTCACCGGCTTCAGGTTCACGATACAGATGACCTTGCGCCCCACCAGCTCTTCCGGTGTGTAGAACTTGGCAATGCCGGATACGACCTGTCGCTGCTCGTATCCAAGATCGAGCTGCAGCTTCAGCAGCTTGTCCGCCTTCTTCACTGGCTCGCAGGCGATGACCTGGGCTACACGCAGCTCCGCTTTGGCGAAATCGTCGATGCCGATTTCTTCCTTATGCTCCTCTTCCTCCGGACCCTCCGCAGCCGCATCCGGCGTCACTGCAGCCCCTGCAGGCGCAGCTTCAGCAGCTGCTTCTGCAGGCTTGCCGGCTCCCATCGCTTCGGCGATGTACGCCACCTCCTGCGCCACGTCCAGGCGCGGGAAGATCGGATCGCCCTTGGCCAGCTTGGTTCCCGCTGGAATCAGGCCGAATGATTTGCCGCTCTCCCAGGTGGTCAGCTCGCCTGGCTGAATGCCCAGCTGCTCCCAGATCTTCGCCGGAGCACCGGTCAGGAACGGCTGCAGCAGGATGGACGCGGTGCGCAGTCCCTCTACTAGATGTCTCATCACCGAAGCCAGCTCGCCGGTTCTGCTCTCATCCTTAGCCAGCACCCACGGCTGGGTCTCGTCGATATATTTGTTCGTCCGGCTGATCAGGGCGCCAATCGCGGTCAGGGCTACGGAGAATTCCATTTTCTCCATCGCTTCTTCTACTTTGACATAGGTGCTCTGCACTACCACTTCCAGTTCCCCGTCAAATGCTGTCACCTGGCCTGCATAAGCAGGAAGCTCACCGGCGAAATATTTCTCTACCATCGCCCCGGTCCGGTTCAGCAGATTGCCCAGGTCGTTGGCCAGATCATAGTTGATGCGGTCCACGAAGCTCTCCGGTGTGAAGGTTCCGTCCGAACCGAACGGAACTTCGCGCAGCAGATAATAACGCAGAGCATCCAGACCATAGCGGTCGATTAAAGTAACCGGATCAACGACATTTCCTTTGGATTTGGACATTTTACCGTCCTTCATCAGCAGCCAGCCATGCGCGAACACCTTCTTCGGCAGCGGTTCACCGAGCGCCATCAGAATAATCGGCCAGTAGATCGTGTGGAAACGGACAATCTCCTTACCCACAATGTGCACATCCGCCGGCCAGAACTTATCATACAGGCTGCGGTCTTCCGATCCATAGCCGAGAGCCGTAATGTAGTTGGTAAGTGCATCAATCCACACGTACACTACATGCTTCTCATCGCCTTTTACCTTAACGCCCCAGTCAAAGGTCGTACGGGATACGGCCAGATCCTCAAGGCCAGGCTTGATAAAGTTGTTAATCATCTCATTCTTACGCGATTCCGGCAGGATGAATTCCGGATTTTCTTCGTAGAACTGCAGCAGGCGGTCAGCATATTTGCTCATGCGGAAGAAGTAGCTTTCTTCCTTAACCAGTTCAACTGGATGTCCGCTGTCCGGACTTTTACCGCCGGTAATATTACCGTCAGCATCCCGTTCAATGTCCACCAGCTGTGTCTCGGTGTAGAAGGTCTCATCCGAAATACAGTACCAGCCTTCGTATTCCCCCTTGTAGATATCGCCCTGCTTCAGCAGGCGGTCAAAAATATCCGCCACCACTTTCTTGTGACGCTCCTCAGTGGTACGGATGAAATCATCATTGGAGATATCAAGCTTGCGCCACAGATCCTTAATGCCTACGACAATTCCGTCAACGAACTCCTGAGGGGTCTTACCGGCCTTACCAGCCTTCTCCTCGATCTTCTGCCCATGCTCATCCGTTCCAGTCAGATAGCGGACCTCATAGCCGCGCAGACGCTTGTAGCGGGCCATCGCATCACCGGCCACCGTTGAATACGCATGACCAATATGCAGCTTATCGCTTGGATAATAGATCGGTGTAGTTAAATAAAAGGTTTTGTTCTCACTCATTACGTTGTCATCCCTTCGTATACCTTCTCATATTGACGCAAAAAACTCCCGCCCCTATATGGGGCGAGAGTAAACTCACGCGATACCACCCAAAGTTCCCCGGCTCCTCACAGAGCACAGGCTTCGCCAGTCCCTTACGGAACTGTCCATTAACGCTGGAACACGCCGTTATCTTACGCAAGCCGCAACTACCGGCTTCTGCTCGAACACAGTTCCTCCCGGACCATATTCAATCTGGCATCCCATACCGGCTTTCAGCAGCCCCGGCTCTCTGTAATGGTTGTCCACATTTACTCATCCGTTCCTCGGAATATTGCTTATTATTCAAAATATACCCATCACAGAGGCTCATGTCAAGTCGTATGAACAGGCTTATCTCCTGGTGATTGCTCTTTGCGCGGTGGCACCGGGTCCAGCCCACCCGGATGAAAAGGATGGCAACGGGCGATCCGCCTTGCAGCCAGCCATGAACCCTTCAGCGGTCCATGGACCTCAATAGCTTCAAGCGCATAGGCTGAACAAGTCGGATAGAACCTGCAGGTTGCCGGCTTAAGCGGCGATATGAACCTGCGGTAGACCCGGATTGGAGCCTGGACTGTTCTTCTTAAGATAGCCATATTCAGCGGCCTTCTTTGCCGTGAGCAGCTACGGCGGACTCTTCTTCGCGGCCCTGTTCACAGTCCTTGCAGTAACCGAACACCTCAAATTTATGCTTGACCACCCGGAATTGATCCGGTGTATCTGTTAAATTCATCGGACAGAAATGAATCGGGTAAGTCTTCATACACTGAAGACAAATCATATGATGATGATGGTGGTCCTGACTGCAGCTTGCTTTGAATTTGACACCGTCTTCAAAGACAATCTGCTCCAGCACACCAAGCTCCTCCATGACACGCAGGTTGCGGTAGACCGTATCGAAGCTGAGTCCGCTGTATTTGCGGCCCATATGCTCATATACATCCTTCGCAGACAAATATCCCGTATTCTCGCCGAATAACCTGGCAAGCGTTTTGCGCTGATCGGTGATTCGCAGTCCCTGCCCCGACATGGCTTCCAGTATTTGTTCTGTCGACAGCATTCGCTCATCTCCCATAACATAGGTCGTTTGTATTGCACTCTCTTTATAATGCCCCAAAAGTACTGCCCCGTCAATGAAGTGTACCTGTCCTGCAGCCTGCCCCACATTCCTGCGGGTGCATTGCATAAAATAAATCCCCGCAAAGCAGAAGCTTATATCCCCTGATTTCACAATTAATTACTGATTCCCGAAACATATAAATTCTTAACTTTCAAAAAAAACGGCAGCCGTCCCCTCAGGAACGCTGCCGTTTGCATTTGCATTGAAGTTATATTTATTTTTTGGCCGGAAGCGGAGTAAACACAAAGTTTACAGGGAGATTGCTGCCGGAAGCTACGGAGAAGGTGATATCTACCGGACCTTCGTATTCGCCGGTACGGAATATAACTGCATTCATGTCCGAGCTGGATAAGCTGCCCTTGTTCGGCAGATTCACAATCGTTCCGTTCACCAGTAACGAACCCAGATAATTACCTCCACGCGGGTTGAAGGTGATCAGTGTGTTCGCTGCCACACGGTTCAGCACGATTTTGTACAAGACGCCGAAGTTCCCGGAATTAGAAGCCTCCGTTCCAGTCATCGGATCAATACCAATCAGATTGAGGTCATTTTTATTATCCCCCAGGATCAGCTTGGATTGCGTTGTGCCTACTACATCAGTTACGTTGATGATGCGTGTTGAATCCGGATACGTTCCGCGGTTATGCACGCCGTCGCGGTCAAGAATTGGCAGTGTCGGCAGCACAGCTACCGGATCTTTAGTCTGCTCAACCATTACCACATTATATAGAATAGGATAATCACTAATCAGATCGGCGCTGAGTGAGAGCACCTCTTTCGGTTTCATGGCAATCTTATTCAGATCCGTCATGATCGGCACACTTTGTCCCGGCTGCAGGGTGATTTGAGATTTGCTTGAACCTGTAATCATGGAATTATAGTATTTCTGAATGGAAATTCTGCCTGTATATTCCGGAGAAGTTACCGGACCGGCAATACCTGAGTATTCCGTCGTTATCGTTGCTGGATATATGCCGTTGTTCGTGGCGATCACATACAGCTTCTGTCGTGTAGTCATATTGTTCATATGATGTACCAGGAAACGTGTCTTCCCTACGGAAGTCTCACGATACAGCACACCCTCTGTATTAACTGTTTCAGGGCTGTTACTGCGGATCAGCGTATAGCTGTCAGAAGAAAGATTGTACGGCAGGTTAGGAAGCGCCGGGATTAATCCGCCGTCAAATGTAAGAACATCCCCGGGAATAGTGAACAGCTTCGCTACCTCATCCTGGGTGTACAGTTGTTCGCTTGTAATGTTAATGGTCTTCTCAAAAGTACTGCTAAGACCATGCTTATCGGTTACCGTCAACTGGATGGACGTAGGACCGGGGTTGAAATAGGCCAGGCCACGGTTGCTCCAAGTGGTCGTCAATTCTTCGTACTCGGGGTCGTAGCTGGTATCTGTCAGAATTACCGGCTCACCCATTTTGTATTCATCTTTGTCAGTCGTGAATTGAGCCACCGGCGGCTGATTTGGCTGCAGCACTTGGATCGTTACAGAGTAAGGATCACTCCACAAATTATTCGCATCACGCACAGAATAAGTTACGGTATAGAATCCCGGCTGATCGTACATATCCAGTTTATTGCCGCCCCATTGTTCTTCAGCCATCGGTGTACCATTCGGTGAAGAATACGAAGTAACATAATTCACAGTCGTTTGACCTGCATATATCTCAGTCGGTTGGACCGTAAAGGATGCTGTCGGCTTAGTGTTCAGCGTAAGAATGACACGCTTCTGCACATTGTCCACCGTATAGGGAATATTCAGCGCATACGTAATGGAGGTTAAAGGAATCATGAAAGTGCCTTTGAACTGGTAGGCTGGACCTTTCATGGTATATTTGGTCCCATTGATCGTATATACTTTGCTGTCCGTTTTGAACCGCATAATACTGGTGCCTTTAGTAACAATAACTTCCTTGGTTTTATAGTCATAGGTATAACTTACTCCGACCATTTCCACCATTGCACGGATCGATACATACGAGACGCCGTTCTTGACAGCCATCGGCTGGTTGGCAGTATACGGTGTACCGTTTCTGTACATTTTGTTGCTGTTCATCATCAGGATGAGCTGGCCGCCGCCAGTAGCGGAGGTGGTCAGGCCTGAAGTTGTAAGCGCCTGCCCTGCCGGGGTGCTGCCGGGTAGCGGAGTAGCCGTTGGAACAGCAGCGTCTGTTGAAACAGCGCCATTAACAGGAGCCTGAGTTACTGCCGGAATGGGTGTTCCTGTTGCTGCCGGCACTGCTGGAACTTCCGTTGCTGCCGGGATCGGTGTTGGCGTTGGTGTTGGCGTAACTGTACCTGCAGGCGCCTCAGTAACCAATGGAGGCAATGGATCTGTAGCCGAGGGCTCCTCCTGCGTTACATCCGTCTGGGTGGTATTCACCGCTGCGGCAACGTTGCTTGTGGTACTTTGTGTGCTGGCAGGGATTGCAAAGGCCGGAACCGCTGCTGCGGTTTGTGAAACGGCCAATACTGCCACTAAGATCATTTTTTTCAAATTCATTGTACGACTCCTTCTGCTCCCAATTGTAGTGTATAAGGCATTATCTTTCTTCACCTTATATTCCCCGCAAAAACGCAACCGCCCTCTACAGGACGGCAGAATTTTTTGCCACGTTCATTTTACAAAACATAGTATTAGACGCACCCCACTCCGAAAAGTTTCATTTAGTGTAAAGAAAGAACAAATAAAATCCATATCTCTCCATTTTCATTGGGGTAACCAAACCAAGCTAATGTGCTCTGAATGCTCTAAGTACACTTTCGCTCATGAGAAATGTGACTGCTGTCAACGGCAGAGTATAATGGAAGCAGACCTCATGTGAAAGGAGCATTTAAGCTGACGATATGAACACAACTGACGGGTTATACAAACTTACTGACGTCCGGCGCATTAATGCAGCTCCATCTGAATCTGAAATCCATAAGTCTGATCAGCATACCCTCCTTATAGCATTTCAAGGCAACGGGGAAGTTGAAGCTGATGGTTATCACTCTGAATTTGGTTCATGCGATGTAGTGCTGCTGCTCCCTGATACACCATGGCGTATGTTCGTGAAGGAGAATCCTTCTCTGAAATATTACTCTTTCACTTTTGATGCATATGCTGTGGACGGACAGGGTACACTTCAGCGCGGAGAGCTGGAGGCCGCTATTTTCCCGCCCGCACATTGGTCTGAAGTGTCAGAAAAGGCTGGCCTGATCTACTCTTGCTGGCAGGGCAGCCACTGGGACCAGATGGAATCGGCAATCCGTTTTCAGGAACTGCTGCTTCAGTTATGGAGACCAGCCCAATCAGGAACTAGGGATAACAATGCTGCAAGCGGAGCGATTAATCAATCCAAAGCCTATATCGACAGTAATTTTGCGCAGCCCTTGACCAGAGAGAAGCTTGCCGGTTTGACAGGAATGAGCGTTGCCCATTATTCCCGGCTGTTCAAGAAATATGTGGGGCGGAGTCCGATGGAGTATCTGAATTCTATCCGCATACGCCATGCGGGTGATTTGCTGCTCCGCTCTGAACTCACCCTCCGTGATACTGCGAACCGTGTGGGCTATCAGGATGAATTCTATTTCAGCCGTAAGTTCAAATCAGTCACTGGCATTTCACCATCTGTGTATATCAAAAAACAGCGCACATCCACACAAATTGCTTCTATGGCCCATCCCTACACTTCTCATTTGCTGGCGCTCGGTTTAACACCTTATGCAGCGCTGTTGAACAATTCACGCGGGTCCGGCCACGGCTTGCATAACATAATCAGCCTGGGACATGACCAGCCCGACCTAGACAGATTGGCAGATGCCCGTCCGGAGCTGATAATCAGCTTCGAGCCTTCGGATTATGCGGAACCGGACAAAGCTTTCTTGTTCCCCCACATTGCGCCAACGTGTACTGTTCCATTCGAAGGGGAGTGGCGTGAACATTTCCGGATAATTGCGAGAGCGGTGAACCGCCTGGATATCGCGCAGCAGTGGCTGGCGGCATACGAAGAGCTCGCCGAGAGACTGCGGGTCAATGTTAGAGAGAAGCTGGCAGACGAGAACGTTGCTGTAGCACAATATGAGCAGGGCCGCTTCCGTTTGTTCGGCAACCGTAACTTGGGTACCGTCCTGTATAACGATCTGCAGCTGGCCAGACCCCGGCAATTGTTGAATGTAGCGCATTCTGCTCTTCTTACTGCAGATCAGCTGTCGGAATATAGTATTGACCATCTGATTTTATTTACATCGGGTAACACCGCACAGCGTAACATGATCCATCACTCGCTTGCTTCACAGGAAGCTTGGAAGGAATTACGCGCCGTACAGCAAGGAAATGTCTACGAGCTCGGTGATTCAAGCCTCTATTCCTGCTATACTTCGCTGGCCCATGAATTATTTCTGCGTCGTTCAAGTTCATTGCTCATGAGCGATATGTCCAGACGATGAGCATTTTTATCCATGGCACCCAGGTAGGCAGCTCCTTATAATTAGGTGGTGATAATGATTATCAAACTCAATTATGAAAGGTGTGTGGCTTGTGTTTCCTAGTACTCAAAAGTTCAGTCACAAATTTAACCTGGGGGTCATCGGCCTGCTTGGAGTACTCATGCTGGGATTAATCGTTGGATGCAGCAACAGCGGAAATAAAGGAAGTTCAGCGGTTGCCGCCACTCCTTCACCAGCAGCTGCCAACTTGGCAGAGAATACAGAAACCCGGATTATCTCAACCATTAAAGGGGATATAGAAATTCCGGCTCATCCAAAAAAGGTTGCGGGCATGCTATATGTTTTTGCAGACCATCTGCTGGCACTCGGAATTGAACCGCATGCCATGGTTACATACAATGACCTGGGATTCCCCGAATACTTGGCGGACCAGATGAAGGATACTATCGCTATCGGCTCAGGAGAAGCCCCTAACTTGGAAGCACTGCTCGAGTCGGAGCCGGATCTCATTCTCGCTTCAAAGACACTTAATGAGGAAAACTATGAGCAGTTGTCCAGGATAGCACCAACGATACTTTTCGATAATGAGAACGAAGAAGATTGGACAAGATTCCGGCAAACGGCAGAGATCTTCGGCAAAGAAGCCGAGGCTCACCAGATCCATGCCGATTATGAAGCGAAGATAGCCAAGGTAAGAGACAAATTGGCTGCTGCTGCTCCTAATGAAACTGTCGCTTATATGCGGATACAGGACAAGCAGCTGCAGCTGATCCAACCGGGTGATAACTTCACGCTGTTCGGTCCTCTCGGACGAACCCCTGCTTCCACAGAGCGCATAGATTTCAAGGACTCATGGAATGTAGCCATCTCTGAAGAAGTACTCCCCGAGCTGAATCCTGACCGTATGTTCATCATTCTCCGTCCCGGTGACAGTAATCAGACGGCTCTGGATAACATTATGAACACTTCAATCTGGGCTAACCTTACAGCAGTCAAGAATAACCATGTATATATCGGAGATGCAAATCTGTGGTTTGCAGGCTATGGCCCCATTGGACTCAGCAAGGTCATTGACGAAATCTCGGGTGCCTACGTACCGGAAATGTGAGGGACAAGCTATGACCTCTCCTGACAGCCAGCTCATACAGACGATACGCGGCAGAAGAACCATACAGGAATTCAATGGCGTTCCCATTGCCCGGAACACACTTCTCGGCTTGCTGAACAACGCGGTTTGGGCACCCTTTCACTCCAAAAAAGAGCCTTGGCGCTTCATCCTGCTCGCCGGGTCCGGCCGGAAGAAATTTGCCGACGCCGTTCTGAAAACACGTCCAGAAGCCTTCATTCAACAATACGGAGCACAGATCTATGATACGTATTGCAGGCGGATTCCAGCCCACCTCCTCGTGATTATGAATAGCGCCCTTCCCCAAAAGGCTTGGGAGGAGGCCTTGGCAGCAACTGCCGCTCTGATTCAGAATGTTCAATTGCTGGCCTGGGAACAGGAAATCGGCGTGGTATGGAAGAGAACAGCCTTTAATGAAGAAGACTGATGAATTCCCCCGACAGATGAACATACTTAAGCCAGCGGTTGCTTAGCCGCTGGCTTCTTTTTTCCGCAAGCTCAAATGATATGAAGGCAGACTTACCGTGCCTCAGCTGTCCTGTATTTATCGCGGTATTCCTTAGGGGACATCCCCGTCTGTTTCTGGAATACCTTGGTGAAATAACGCCGCTCCTGATAACCCACTCCCGAGCTGATCGCAGTAATGCTTTTGTCACTGCTGGCCAGCATGAATTTGGCGGCTTCAATCCTCTGCAAAGTTACATACTCCACAAAGGTCATCGCAAAGCGGTTCTTGAAGAGCAGGCAGAAATAGCTGCTGCTAATGCCGATCCGGTTCGCTACCTCTTCAATGCCAAGGTCATAGCTCAGCCGCTCGGTAATATAATTCGCCGCCTGGCTCATCAATTGATCCGGAGTTTTTTTGGCGGAATCCTCGGGTACAGGCATCTCCTGAAACAAGGGAATACTGTTATACAGTTTATCCTTATACTGTTTGCTGCGGATTAGGGCTCCAATCTCCCGCACCTTGTTGCCAAGCTCCTCATAATGTATCGGCTTGCAGATATATTCCTTCACACCAAGGCGGATGGCCTCACGCGCATAATCAAACTCCTGATACCCGCTTAGTAGCAGAACCTCACTCTCCAGCCCCATCTCACGCAGCTTGCCGATGAATGTAAGTCCGTCCATCACCGGCATACGGATGTCACAGAGCACCAGATCGGGCGTCGCCTCTTCAGCGATACGCAGAGCTTCCATTCCGCTGCGGGCCATCCCCGTAACCTCCATCCCCATGTCATGCCAAGGCAGCACTTTGTTGAGATTGTTCAGGATAGGCGCCTCATCGTCAACCAATAATACCTTTAGCATAATGATCTTCCCCCTGCCCGTATTTAGGTATGACGCACTGGATAATTGTCCCCTCACCAGGACTCGCACAGATGAAAATCCCATATCTGTCGCCGTACTCTATGCGGATGCGGTCTGCTACACTGCGAACGCCAAGCCCCCTCCGTTCCAGGTGAATTCCGTGTTCCGGTTTACCTTCAGGCTTCTGCTCCGCCGGATCGTTAACCATATACTGAAACATGGACAGCTGGGACGGAGTCATGCCGATCCCGTTATCCTGAATCCGCAGAATCAGATTCCCCCGTTCTTCCCAGACCCTGACACTTACCAGTCCTTTGTAGCTGATCCCTTCAAAGCCATGCTGAATGCTGTTCTCGACCAGCGGCTGCAGTGTAAGCTTCAGAACCCCGCAGCCCAGCAGTTCCTCCGGAACCTCAAGCTGGTAATCGAACAAGTCCTCGAACCGGAATTTTTGAATATCCAGATAGTTGCGCAGATGCTTAACCTCTTCTTCCAGCGTGATTTCATCTCTGTCCTGGATACTGATCCGCAGAATACTGGCCAGCCTGTAGACCATCTCACTGACTTTGCGCCCTTCATTCTGCACAGCCAGCACATTGATGGATTCCAGCGTATTGAACAGAAAATGCGGTTTGATCTGCGCCTGCAGCACGCGCATTTCCGCCTGATTTTTGCGCCGCTGCTCTTCATTGACCCTGTTGAATAATGAATTGATTTTGTCCATAAGATCATTGAAGCCTCTGGCAAGCAGCGTCATTTCGTCACTGCCCTTCTCCTCGACCCGGGTTGTCAGGTCTCCATCCTCCACCCGCCGCATGAAGCGGACGATCACAGCAATCCCCCCTGTAATCCGGTTCATGAAGAACAGATTGAAGATCACTGCACCGAGCAGGCACAGGAATATAACCACCACAAACCAACGGGCAAACACAGTTACTTCATGGGACAACGAGCCCCAGGAGGTCACAGAAACCAGGCTCCAGGGATAGTCCTTCAGGTGGTAGACTGACAGAATGCTCTTTTCGCCGTCAAATTGGGTTTTGTAGCTCTGGAAGCCCGGGTTAAAGGTAATATCCTTCGTAGTAAAGTCGCGGAAATCCTGTCCGTCCAGCTGCCTGTCGGGGTCAAGCAGGATCATCCCGTCATCGTTGACCAGCATAAAAGATACCTTCTGGCTGCTGTCCCCGATCTTGAGATTGCGGAATATCGATTCGAACTCCCAGTTCTTGATCTGGACTACCAGAATACCGATGTTCTGAAAAAAGCTTAGCTCCTTGATCAGCCGGATCTGGGTAAACACAGCCTCCGTTCCCGTCAGTTCGGGATACTCATGCGGAGCCAGCCATTTCGGAACCCCGTTTAGCTTCATAACCTCCTGGTAGAGATCACTTCCTTTGAACTTATCGTAAGGGAGTGTGCGGAAATTTTCTTTGGTGAATACCGATACGATCTCCGAGCTGCCTTTTCCATTAAAATTATACAGAAACGCATAGCTGATCGACGGATGATTATAGAGCAGACTACGGAAATTGCGTTGGCTGGCATTCAGGCTGAGCTGCTCGGCGTCGGTCAAATCCTGTTTGGAGGGATCATCCGCACTGAGCGCCATGTGAAACACCGAGGTGGCAATTCCGTTATCTGTCACGTTGTCCATATCTTTAAATACATTCGAAATGCTGTAACTGATCGCCTTAAGTGAATATTCAGATTGCTGGCTGTACTTCTTCTCTATCGAATTATAGGTGACGAAGAACATAATCATGCCAAGAATGAATAAGGGAATGATAATCAGGCCCAGAAATGCCGTAAATAATTTGTAGCGCAAATTCATCGGCCCATGCTCCTGACATGAATAGGGTTATCCTTTTACACTGCCTGCCGTTACGCCTTCAATAATCTTCTCCTGCAAAATAGCATAAATGATGATAACCGGGACCACGCTGTAGACAATACCCGCCGACATTTGCGCGTAGTTCATCTGATATTGATCACGGAATTGAACCATGCCCACCGGAAGGGTGCGCAGCTCGTCATTAGAGAGGAAATAGTTAGCCAGCAGGAACTCGTTCCAATTTCCCAGGAAATTAACAATGAAGACCGTAACCATGGCGGGAACTGTCAAAGGTACAATAATTCTAGCAAAGATACCTGGAGCCTTCAAGCCATCCATGACCGCCGCCTCTTCAATTTCACTGGGAAGTGAGCGCATGAATGCAGCCAGGATAATAATCGTGAATGGAATTGCATTGGCGATATAAGGAATAATCAGTGCCCAGTGTGTATTGAGAATATGAAGCTTGCGGACAATCGTGTAGATAGGCAGCATCAGTGCATTGTTCGGAATAAGCATGCCGATCAGGACCAGCGAAAAAAGAATCTTGTTCCATTTCCCCTGGCGCATCCGCGTAACCGCGAAGGCAAACATAGAAGCCAGCAGAATGGATACCACCGATGACAGGATCGAAATATATAAGCTGTTAAAAAAGTATGTGCTGATCTTAGCGTTCACCCATGCTTCAACGTAGTTCGAGAATTCGAATGTCTTCGGAATCCCGAACGGATTCAGGGCGATCGCATTGTTATCCTTCTTCACCGAGGAGAACAGGACAAAGAGAAACGGAAAGAGTACAACGATCAGGTATCCCAGCAGAGCAACATGAGGTAAGCTTTTCTTCAGGCGCGGCATCAGTATTCAATCCTTTCATTACGACGGGCAAACAGCAGCTGATAGAGAGCTGTAACCACGAGCGTGAACATAAAGATCAGAACTGCAATCGTATTGCCGTACCCATACTTGAAATTAGTGATCGCATATTTAATCATATATGTGGCCATAACCTCAGTTGAACCTGCCGGGCCGCCTTTGGTCATAACAATGACGATATCTGCGGCCTTCATCGCTCCGGCAATAGAGAGCATGATTACTACCGAGATAATGGGAACGATCAGCGGCAAAGTGATGCGTGTAGCACGCTGGAAGCCCGTAGCACCGTCGATGGCCGCAGCCTCATCCAGTTCACCGGGGATGGAGAGAATAGCCGCCAGCACCATTACAATGTAGAATCCGGTCCATTGCCAGGCATTCGTAATCAGAATCGACAGCATGGCGAAGCGTTCATCCGACAGCCAGTAGACAGGCTCAATGCCGGCAAGACCAAGCACTTTGTTGAACAAGCCGATATTCGGCTCATAAATGAAGCCCCACAGAATACCGATAACTGCAGTAGACATAATGGATGGCATGAATACTGCTGTCTTGTAAAGGCCCTTCAGCTTCTTCACATTAGCAATTAATAAGGAGAAGAAGACAATCAGCGGCACCTGAATGCATACGGAGAACAGAATGAACCAGCCGTTATTTTTAACAGAAACCCAGAAGCGTTCATCTCCCAGGGCTTTTTTGAAGTTGTCCAGTCCGGCGTATTTCACTGTATCGGATACACCGTTCCAACTGGTGAAGCTATAGTAGAGTGAACTGAAAATGGGGTAAATGAAGAACATAATAAACAGAACCAGTGCCGGTATAACGAACAGAATGAACACCAGAGGATTTCTTAGTGCCTTATTCATGACTACCTCCAAGTTGCTTAGACATCTCTCACTTTAAAATAACCCCACAAAGTGGGGCTTTGGCTTCGAAGCTTACTCAGGTACTTTGCGGGGACCCCGAAACATATAAAGTCTTGTCTTTTAAAAATGTACCCTGGAGCAAGCACCAGGGTACATTCAATTTACCGCCTCTTATTCTACTGCTGCGTTCGCTTCTTCCTGAATCTTCTGCAGTGCATCTCCCATCTTCTCAGGAGTGGTCTGTCCGCCAATCAAGCTTTGAATCTGGATATTACTGATCTCGGTAGTCACATCTGCCTGCACCAGAGAGTCAAATGCCGGGAAGGAGGACTGTGAGCTGTTGAGTACTGCTACAATCTCACTCATCAGATCATCGGTAATATTCTCATTTAGTACCGCCTGATCAATCTTCATAGCCGGCAGTACTCCATCTTCCACCAGACCGCGCAGCTGCATTTCTTCATTGAACATATTCTTAATGAATGATTTGACTGCAGCGAGTTGACGTTCATCTTCACCTGCAGATGCCGAGAAGCCATAGCCGTTGTTCACATCACGCATGAGTGCCGTCTGATCGCCCACTCCGCCGTCTACCGCCGGAATATTGAAGAATCCGACTTTACCAATCAGACCTTCACCGGATTGTCCGGCTTTGAATACAGAGGACTTCCATGTGCCGTCATACATCAGGATTGCTTCGCCGCTGGTGAACTGGGTTGTATATTCAGCATACTCGAAGCCGAGTTCGCCTTTTTTGAAGTAGCCTTTGTCTACCCATTCCTTGTATTTCGCAAAGCCTTTGACTACATTCGGATCATTCCATTTAGCTTCACCCGTAGCGAACTTCGCTGTAACATCCGGTCCGGCATAACGTGACCAGAGATGGTTGGCAAGCATTAGCGGTACCCAGCCAGCCTTGGAAGCCCCGGCAAGCGGCACTTTGCCGTCAGCCTTGATATCAGCCAGCTGCTGTTCCAGCTCAGCGAAGGTGGCCGGAGCCTTCCAGCCCTTGCTGTCATAGTATTCTTTATTGTAGAAGAACCCTTCACCTGAACCGCCGATTGGCAGACCGTAGATTTTACCTTCGTAAGTAAATGGATCCAGATTGGAGAATTTGTCTTTAATGCCTAGTTCATCGAGGATCGGGGTCAGATCGAGAAGCTTACCTTCTTTGGCATAGATCTTGGAATCCGGACTGCCGAACAGGTCGAAGATCTCCGGAGGATTCCCGGCCGCCATTTCCCCGCGCAGCTTCTCTTTACGGTTCACATCCGAATCGACTCCATCCAGCTTGAAGGTCAATCCCGGTACTTCTTCCTGCACCTTGCCGACTACATCCTCCAGGATCGCCAGGCGTTTCTGTTTATCTGCACCTACCTGAGTATGACGGACCGTCATTTCAAAAGGTTCAGCGCTAACCGGTTCTTCGGTTTCGACAGCATTGGTTGCAGCAGGCTCATTCGTTGCAGCCGGTTCTTCCGTTGCAGCAGCATTGTTATTGTTGCCTCCACAACCTGCCAGCAGCGCTGAGGTAACGAACATCAGGGACAACAGCATAGTTAAGCTTTTTCTCATTACGGGTGACCCTCCCTATTTAATGGTTTCCCTTACAACTCTTATTATAGAAAACCCTGATTGTAATCGTAAGGTTAAGATTCATCTACAATAGGGATAAAATACTCTAATGTAAGCGAATTCAGTTGTGTTTAGTGACATCATTAAGTTATATTTCATCACACAAAAGCTTCAAAAAAGAAATTCCAATACTTTCACGTCAGAATACCTATACATATAAATTACAATTATCAATTTCACACGTTGCTATGTATGTTGAACTCACTACACCGTACATCAAAAAAGCGAAACTCCTCAAATTGGAAGCTCCGCTTTCGTTATATCGTGTATGAATTTATACCAAAGCAGACTGTTTACGGCCCTCTTCAATCAGCCGGTATGCACGCTGCACTTCTTCTTCGTCCGGTGACTCCACCCCTTCAAGCTCGTAGGGACGGCCAAGCTCTTTCCATTTATAAATTCCCATTACGTGATAAGGCAGAATTTCAAACTTCTCTACTCCATTAAGCGTACCAATGAATCGGCCGAGATTCCGCAAATCCTCTTCCTTATTATGAATGCCGGGAACGTATACGTGGCGAATCCACATTTTACGGTTATTATCTGACAACCAGCGGGCAAGCTTTAAGGTACGGTCGTTGGATTTGCCAGTCAGCTTAATATGAGCTTCATCATCGATGTGCTTCAGATCCAGCAACACAAGATCGGTAACATCCAGCAAGTCGCTGATTTTCGAACCATCATTATAGCCGTTAGTATCAAGCGTAGTATGCAAATTCCAGCGTTTCTTCACTTCGGTGAATAGCTGTTTGACGAAATGTGCCTGCAGTGTGGGTTCACCGCCGGATACGGTAAGCCCGCCGCCGGAAGTTTTATAATAATTCAGGTAAGGTTCAATTTCCGCAAGCACTTCTTCAACGGTCATTTCCTTGCCTTCATTCAGTCCCCAGGTATCCGGGTTGTGGCAATACTGACACTTAAGTAGGCAGCCCTGCATAAAAAGCACGAAGCGGATACCGGGGCCATCCACCGTCCCAAATGTTTCTAAGGAGTGGATATGTCCTTTAAGCATGAGATGTCATCCTTTCGAAAAAAATCTTAAAATTTTAATTACTTTTAAACAAGAGTGTACCGCCCTCTTGCAAGGGCGGCAGCTCTTTGATTTATTTCAATTCTTGATCTGCAAGAACAATTCTTACATGGAATCGTGGAACGTACGGTTGATAACATCCAACTGTTGTTCGCGGGTCAGCTTGATGAAGTTAACAGCATAGCCGGATACACGAATGGTCAATTGCGGGTAGTTCTCAGGGTGATCCATTGCATCAATCAGCTGCTCACGGTTAAATACGTTAACGTTCAAGTGCTGAGCGTTGTTGTGGAAGTATCCGTCCATCATGAATACCAGGTTGGACTTACGGGATTCTTCGTCTTTACCCAGAGCCTTAGGAACGATCGAGAATGTGTTGGAGATACCATCCTGTGCATCGGAGTAAGGCAGTTTAGCAACAGAGTTCAGGGAAGCAAGTGCACCCTTCTTGTCGCGTCCGTGCATTGGGTTAGCACCAGGTGCGAATGGTTCGCCTTTTTTACGTCCATCAGGAGTAGTACCAGTCTTCTTGCCATATACCACGTTCGAAGTGATTGTCAATACCGATTGAGTCGGCACAGCATCACGGTAAGTTTTGTTTTTGCGGATCATCGACATGAAGGTTTCAACCAGTTCAACTGCGATATTGTCAACAGCATCATCGTTGTTGCCGTAGCAAGGGAATTCGCCTTCTGTTTCGAAGTCGATTGCAATACCTTGTTCGTTGCGGATCGGTTTAACCTTGGCATATTTAATTGCGCTCAGGGAGTCAGCAGCAACGGACAAGCCAGCAATACCGCAAGCCATTGTACGCAGAATGTCGCGGTCATGCAGCGCCATTTCAATACGTTCATAGGAATATTTGTCATGCATATAGTGGATGATATTCAGGGTATTGACATAAGTCTTAGCCAGCCATTCCATCATCGGTTTGAAGCGTTTCATTACTTCGTTGTAATCAAGATATTCGGAAGTAATAGCAGGATATTCAGGACCTACCTGGGCACCGGACTTCTCGTCTACACCACCATTGATCGCATACAGCAAGGCTTTTGCAAGGTTGGCGCGGGCGCCGAAGAACTGCATTTGTTTACCGATACGCATTGGGGATACACAGCAAGCAATCGCGTAGTCTTCACCCCAGTATGGACGCATTACATCATCGTTCTCATATTGGATAGCACTGGTTTCAATGGAAACCTTGGCACAATATTTTTTGAAGCCTTCAGGCAGCTTTTCAGACCACAGTACAGTCAGGTTTGGTTCTGGTGCAGGACCCAGATTGTACAGGGTATGCAGGAAGCGGAAGCTGTTCTTGGTTACGCGAGTTGTTCCGTCTTCAGCCATACCACCGATGGATTCAGTTACCCAAGTAGGGTCGCCAGAGAACAGATCGTTATAGTCAGGCGTACGCAGGAATTTCACGATACGCAGCTTCATTACGAAATGGTCAACGATTTCTTGCGCTTGTTCTTCAGTAAGAGTACCTTCTTCAAAATCGCGTTGTACATAGATATCAAGGAAAGAGGATACGCGTCCCAAGGACATTGCGGCACCGTTTTGCTCTTTAACTGCTGCAAGATAACCGAAGTATACCCATTGAGTAGCTTCTTTGAAGTTATTAGCAGGTTTGGAAATATCAAGACCATGAGCAGCAGCCATTTGCTTCAATTCGCCCAGAGCGCGCATTTGCTCGGACAGCTCTTCACGCAGACGAATTACATCTTCAGTCATGGAATCCACTTCAAGCTCGGTTAGTTGTTGCTTCTTGTCTTTAATCAGGAAATCGATACCGTACAGGGCAATACGGCGATAGTCGCCGATAATGCGTCCGCGGCCGTATGCATCAGGAAGACCTGTGATTACGCCGGATTTACGCACAGCTCTCATATCTGGTGTATATGCATCAAAAACGCCTTGGTTATGCGTTTTGCGGATGTTCGTGAACATGTCAACGATATTTTGCGGAAGTTCGAAGCCGTAAGCCTTAGTAGCATCGATCATCATTTTGATACCGCCGAACGGTTGAATGGAACGTCTGAAAGGGGCGTCAGTCTGAACGCCGACAATTTGTTCCTTGTCCTTGTCAATATAACCTGGGTTATGGGAAGTGATGGTGGAGACAGTATCGAGGGAAACATCCCATACGCCGCCTCTTTCTCTTTCTTCCTTACTCAGTTGGGAGATAATCTTCCACAATTCAGTAGTATTGCTGGTAGGACCTACAAGGAATTCTTCGTTTCCTTCATAAGGATTGATGTTCTTGGCAATAAAGTTATTAACGTCAACTTTCTTGGCCCATGTACCTTTAGTAAAACTTCTCCAACTCGACTTAACCTCTTGTACTTCTTTTTCAATCACCGACATGCTAAATCCCTCCATTTATATTTAGTATATTTGTAGAGATCGCGGGCTTGAAGGTTAATCCCGTGTCTCGTGATCCCATAGCTACTCGGTTGTTATAAAATTCACAATCGCGACTTCATAACTGGGATCGTTGTTTATATAAACATTTTAGTTTATTTTCTGAAAAAGGACTGTGACAAATATCACTCTTTCAGTGATATTTGTCACTTCCATCCAGTTCCATATTAACCTTTAACCTTATACTTTACCAGGCAATCTTAGATTAGTTGTCGAATTTTCCGTAGAATGCGTTGCGGTATACATCAGCAAGCTCAGATACCAGCGGCATTTTTGGATTGGCAGTTGTACATTGGTCTTCAAATGCACGGTCAGCCAGGTAATCTACACGGGATTCGAAGTCCTTAGGATCAAAACCAAGAGCCGAGAAGGATTCTTCGATGCCGAGTTTTTTGTTCATGTCGCGGATTGCATTGATCAGGCTGGTTACGCCTTCTTCAGTAGTGCGTGCTGGCAATCCCAGGATACGGGCGATTTCAGCATACCGTTCGTCAGCTACAAAGTGCGAATATTTAGGGAACGAAGCGAACTTCGTAGGTTTCTTAGCATTGTAACGGATAACGTGCGGCATCAGGATCGCATTAGTACGGCCATGCGCTGTGTGGTACTGGCCGCCCCATTTGTGCGCCAAGCTGTGATTGATACCCAGGAATGCATTTGCAAAGGCCATACCGGCAAGTGTAGATGCGTTGTGCATTTTTTCGCGGGCAAGCTTGTCGCCAGTCAGTGCGGATTTCTCCAGCCACTGGAACACCAGTTGAATCGCTTTGATTGCCAGACCATCTGAATAGTCACTAGCCATTACAGATACATAAGCTTCGATTGCATGTGTCAATACATCCATACCTGTATCGGCAACAGCAGTTCTAGGCAAGCTATATACAAACTCAGGATCGATAATCGCTACGTCTGGAGTCAGCTCATAATCGGCCAGCGGATACTTTGTATTATTACCCGTTGTCTTGTCTGTGATTACTGCGAACGATGTTACTTCGGAACCCGTACCGGAAGTTGTTGGAATTGCAACGAATTTCGCTTTGTTGCCGAGCTTAGGGAATTTGTATACCCGTTTGCGGATATCCATGAACTTCTGTTTCAGGCCGTTGAAGTCTGCATCCGGATGTTCGTAGAACAACCACATTCCTTTTGCTGCGTCCATTGGGGAACCGCCGCCGAGTGCGATGATGCAGTCAGGCTGGAATCTGTTCATCATGGCAGTACCTTTTTCTACAGTAGTTGTCGATGGATCCGGTTCAACTTCCGAGAACACTTCGATAGCTACAGGAGTCTGGCGTTGACGCAGATAGTGCTCAACTCTTTCTACATAACCCAGTTTAACCATCATAGGGTCGGTGATAATTGCTACACGAGTGATGTCAGGCATTTTGGCCAGATACTGTGTGGATCCCTTTTCGAAGTAAATCTTGTCAGGTACTTTAAACCATTGCATATTCACGGTACGACGGTTCACCCTTTTCACGTTGATCAGATTGATTGCAGTCACGTTTTGCGATACAGAGTTGCGTCCATAAGATCCGCAGCCCAGTGTCAGTGAAGGGATATTGGTGTTGTAAATATCGCCGATTGCGCCGTGTGTAGATGGCGAGTTGACGAGAATACGTCCGGTTTGCAGACGGTTGGAGAACTTCATGATTACTTCTTCGTTGTTGGAGTGGATGGCCGAGCTGTGGCCCATGCCGCCAAATTCAACGATTTCAGCTGCGCGTTCAATACCCTGGTCAGCATTCTTCACTTTGTAGCAAGCCAGAACCGGGCTCAGCTTCTCAGCAGACAGCGGATATTTAGTACCTACGCCTTCAAGCTCAGCTACCAGGATCTTCGTTCCGGCAGGAACCTGAATACCGCACATTTCAGCGATCTTCACAGCGGATTGGCCTACGATAGCAGGGTTAACCGCACATTTCTCTACGTTCATTGCGCCGCTTGTCAGCTTGCCAGCTTCTTCTTTGTTTACAAAGTAGCAGCCGTTCGCAATCATTTTTTTCTTCACTTGGTCAAAAATCGCTTCTTCAATAATAACCGCTTGCTCAGAAGCACAGATCATACCGTTATCAAAAGTCTTGGAAAGGATAAGGTCAGTTACTGCCTGATCAATGTCAGCACTCTTCTCAATGAAGGCAGGTACGTTACCAGGACCTACGCCGAGTGCCGGTTTGCCGCAGCTGTAAGCTGCTTTAACCATTGCCGATCCGCCGGTTGCCAGAATCAGTGCAACGTCAGGATTGTTCATCAGTGCATTTGTTTTGTCCATGGTCGGAAGCTCGATCCATTGGATGAAGTTCTCAGGAGCGCCGGCTTTTACGCCTGCATCATGTAGAATTTTGGCTGCTGCCGCACTACACTCTTGCGCTGACGGATGGAAACCGAATATAATAGGATTACGTGTCTTGGCGGAAATCAACGCTTTAAACATCGTGGTGGATGTTGGGTTGGTTACCGGTGTGATACCCATAATGATTCCGACTGGTTCAGCAATCTTCTGGAAGTTGTCATAAGCGTTATCCTCAATAACGCCTACTGTCTTGTCGTACTTAATTCCGTGCCAGATATATTCAGTTGAGAAGATATTCTTCGTAATTTTGTCTTCATAGACACCGCGGCCTGTTTCTTCAACAGCCAGCTTAGCCAAGTACATGTGCTTGTCGAGTCCGGCCAACGCCATTGCATGAACGATTGTGTTTGTCTGCTCTTGATCCAGCCCCATAAACTCTGCATGAGCTTTCTTTGCTTTATCCACCAAAGTCTGAATATATTCTTCAGCGGTGGTTTGTTTCACTTGGGCGGCGACTTCGTTTTTAACTGCCATCTCCCTCGTCCTCCTGTCAATTTTTAGGTTGTTTTTCTCTACACATTTATCTTATCATATTCTCTACGCATTGTATAGTGAAATCTTTCACAAAGTATAAAGTTTTTTTGATTTGTTTTCAAAGCGCTTTCATTCGATCATAATCAGGTTATTTTACCATTTTATGTGTTATAATTGCTCGAATTTTGTCTTTTCTGCTAACGGGGTACTGCCTAGATCATCTGTTTTAGCCGCATTCATCCTTGGAGGCCTTCTTATCGGCTCTAAATTTCTGAACAGGATCTCCTCTGTCATATGCTCCACTCGGCTCTGGACCCCCAAATTCCATTCCTGCATTTAGTTATAATATAAATAATATAGCAAAAAGACAGGAGACTAAGGCCCCCTGCCTTTAAGTAATATTGCTCAGTTCAATACTCCTGAACCGTTCATTTATGAAACCCGCTGCTACTCCACTTTAATAGTATCGAAGAATTTCTCCTGCACAGTTTTGGCTGCAGCGTCGAGCTGGGCCTTGGAATCTGTACCCTCTTTCGAGAATAGCTCCTGGATTACATTAGACATGGTGGCGTAGTAATCCTGAGTATTGTATTGCGCTTCAGGTTTACCATCAAGCAGCGCCATGATTTCAGGGCTATATTGATAGACGATGTCGTACTTGTCATAGACAGCTTTGGTCTTCTTGCCGAAGTCGGAATCGGCAGCATAGTAATCAAGGAGCGGCGGGATGTAGTATTTGCCGTCCGTTTTGCGCTGGCTGATAATCGCGTCAAGAGCTTCAAGACCTTTGTCAGAGAAGTAATCGAAAGTAATATAGCGGAAGGCCATTTCCTGCTCGTCTTTGCTGGCGTTCGGATTGATAACCAGATAGTCCCCGCCGAGTACGCCGGTATGCTTGCCGCCTTTTTCAGCAGCAGGCATCGGGTAAGTAAGTACATCTTCAGGTTTGAGTCCGCCCTGGTTGAGCGCCTGCTCGATAACACCGTCAGATCCGGCCATTACCATAGCAGTACGTCCCTGCTGGAACGCGCCTACAGCATCGCCCCAGCCAAGCGCCCAGTCCTGAGGAACAGCTTTTGCTTCCCATCTTAGCTTCTTATAGAAATCCAGCGCCTTCACACCGGCATCCGAATTGAATGTAGCTACAACCTTGCCGCCTTCAATCTTCTGGATTTCACCACCTGCTTCGAACAGGAAGTTGGTCCAGTTCCAGCCTGCTTCGTTGCCTTTACCCATTGGAGCAATACCGGAGATCCCTTTCTTGGTATCTGCTACGCCTTTGGCTGTATTCAGCATGTCATCCCAGGTCCAGTCCATTGGAGGGACAGCTACACCTTTTTCATCGAGCATCTTCTTATTGATCATCGTCGTGGTGACATAGCCCTTCTGCGTTACACCGTACACTTTGCCGTCAATAATGAACTGGTTCTGCAGTACAGGGTTGATCTGATCCTTGAATTCATAGTTATTCCACAGATCCGTAACATCAGCGACCCAGCCCTTCTCGACCAGGAATTTCGCTTCTGTTGCGTACGTATTGAAGAAGGTTGGCGCTTCGTTCGCAGCCATCTTCACACCGATTTCACTTACATTGTACTGCCAGTCATCCTTGACAATCTCCACATTCGGATAGACTTCCTGGAACCGTTTGATCTTGTCATCCTCCTGTGCTCTTACTTCGGTAAGGTCAGGAGTTGGATAGTGAATTTTGATCGTTACTTTTCTCTGGGTGATATCATCTACCGGTGCTTCTGTAGGAGCCGTGGTCTCTTCTGCTGCATTAGTAGCTGCTGGTGCTGGTGTCGCCTCTCCTCCATTTGCCGCCGGTTTGTTCCCGTTATTATTGCCGCCGCAAGCGGACAATAACGATCCCGTCACCAGGAGACATGCTAATACACTGGAAAATTTACGCATTGAAACTCCCCTTTTCAATTCATAATTAGCTTACAAATTCATCATAAAAGAGAAACTGTTTACAAACGAGGTGTATTTATATTCCTTTCATGTGCAGGTTTACGATCCATATCCTTCTGCAGCATAATTCTGATCACCCTTTAACAGCCGACAACGAGACACCGCGCATAATAAACTTCTGGAAGATCAGGAAAACCAGGATCGGCGGCAGCGAGACAATGAACAGAATGGCAAATTTGATATTCGTATTCAGTGCTTTTACATTAATAACGTATTTATAGATCGCTGTTGCGAGAGTGTACTTCTCCTCACTGTGCATGACAAGCGACGGCCAGAACCAGTCGTTCCAGGCTGTGGAGAAGATAAAGATCGCGAGTGTCGCAAAAATCGGAATGGACAGCGGAACAGCAATGGTAAAGAAGCTTCTCGGCTCCGAGGCCCCGTCAATCCGTGCGGCTTCAAGAATCTCAGGATGAATTCCGTCGAAGAAGTTCTTGAGCAGCAGGAAGAAGAAGGTATTCGCACCTGCCGGCAGCCAGAAAGCAGCATACTGGTTCAAGAGTCCGAGTTCCTTGAGATTGACAAAGTTCGGAATCATATAGCTCGTGGCCGGTATAAACAGCGTCATCAGGAAGAAGAAGTAGAAGGCCTTGCGGTAAGGCACATTCATCCGCGAGATGCTGAAGGAGGCCAGGCCCAGTACAACCAGGGTAGCTACCATGTTCCCGGCGAAAATGTACAGCGTGTTTCTTAGAAACATCGGCAGATTGATATAATCCAGCGCATCCTTAAGATTGCTGAAATGCCATTCCTGCGGGAAAAAATGCGGCGGGAATGAGTTAACCTCAACATTGGACTTAAGTCCGTTGAACATGGTCATCAATATAGGATATAGCATGCTAAAAATCATTAACAGAATGAAAAACACCATGATTCCATATACGATTTTATTGCCGGTCTTCTTAAGATCATGTTCGGAGAGAATCCCTCTGTCTGCGCTCTTCATCCTAGTTGTCCTCCTTGTTAAGCTTGAACTGTAAAATGCCCAAACCGCCCAGAACAACAAACATCAGCATTCCCAGCGCAGTCGCCGTACCATAATCCAGTCTTGTAAAAGCATATTTCACAATGAGCAGCGCATAGGTCAGCGTAGCATTGTTCGGTCCTCCGTCGAGCAGGGCCATCTGCGACTGGTACCCTTGAGAGGTAGCAATGATCTGCAGAATCAGCATGAGCAGAATCAGATTGCGCAGCGAAGGCAGTGTAATATGGCGGATGCGTGCCCAGACTCCGGCTCCGTCAATCTCGGCGGCCTCATACCAGTCCCTGGGAATACTGAGCACGGCAGCCAGATAGATGAGCATCCCCGAGCCGAATTGCTGCCAGGTCTCCATGAAGACAAGCGAGATCATCGACCACCTGGTATCGGTCAGGAAGGCGATCTGGTCCGCCCCCGTGCTGCCAATCAGGGCATTAATCGGTCCGACGGGATCATACAGCCATCTCCACAGTCCGTACAAGACAACCGCAGGCATGACATAAGGCAAATACGCTGCTACACGTACGAATCCGCCGAATTTTCTCAGCTCCGAAATCGCGATCGCAAACGCAATCGGAACCCAGAAACCGATTACAAGACACAGCAGCATGTAGTACAGGGTGTTCTTCACAGCGATAAGCACATCCGAATCCGTGAGCGCTCTGGCATAATTGTCCATGCCTACGAATGTATTTCCTTTGACGAAATCCACCGTGTAGAAGCTGTACAGAAATCCTTTGAAAATGGGCACCCACATAAACATGATAAAGATGATGATTGCGGGGACGAGGAACATAAAGCCCCAAAAGTTCTTTTTCCAGCGGTTCTGTTTATACGGCTTGCTCTCTAGTTCCGCTGGAAGTTGATCGTGTAACGCAGCAGACTGGTTCATTCTGGCTCCCTCATTCCTTTCGTCTTTCAGCACTTTCGCAAAGCGCCTCCTACCTTAATTGTAGGAAATGGGGGAGGGACTGAACATGTCTATATCTATGGCAATCGTAAGCGTTTTTACTTCTTCAATTCGCTGGGGCTGATTCCATAGTATTTTTTGAAAATCTTGCTGAAATGCTCCGGCGACTCATACCCCACCCGCTCGGCAATCTCATAACGGCGCAGATCGGTATTCAGAATCATCTCCCGGCTGTCCTCCATCCGCAGCTTGATGACATATTCCCACAGGTTATGGCCTGTATTTTTCTTAAAGAGATAACTCAGGTAATTGGGGCTGACATGATTCTTCTTGGCTACTTCATGGATGGTCAAGCCCTTCTGGGCGTAATTCTCATCGATATATTCCTTCGCCTTCTGCACAATCAGATTGCTGTGCGTATGCAGCTCCTCGGCGGAAGGATCGGCAGCATAGTTGTTCCAGTTGAAATCCCCGTAGTAGAACACATAATGGTCCGCATGCTCCTTGTTCCAGAGAATGGCCTTCGAAGCCTGCCGGTTCAGCACATCCATGAAACTGATTCCCTTCAGAATCTGGCTGATCCCTATTACAGCATTCAGATGCAGATAACGGTGAATATTGAAATGCAGACTGCGGCCCAGCGCATCCAGCCTGCTCACTTGGCCTGTCGCCGATTCCTCGTAGCTCTTCTCATCCCACTGAATAATGACCGTAATCTCTTCATCGGGGGAATAGAATGCTGTGGAATTCCACTCCTGATTCAGCAGCTCCTTGGCAATATTAAGAACAGCGTAACGCAGCAGTCCGTGGTCACGGGAGGTATATTTCTGTGCATGGTGCTCCTCCAGGAAGGGGAGCTTGATCTTGATTACAGCAAAGAACGGCCCCTGCAGCTTCAGTTCGTCCAGCTTGCGCAGCTCTTCCTCCGTTCCCAGCACCGCAGCCGTTTCGGCCAGCAGTACATTCAGCAGCTTGCTGTATTCCGGAAGCGGCTCCTCCAGACGGAAGCTTTCACTGATATCGGCCATATAGGTGACCAGCTCGGGGGAAGGTTTATCCATTTTGAGCACAACACTCCGCACCGAGTCCAGAAACTGCTCGCTGTTCAGCGGCTTGATCAGGTAATCCTTGGCTCCCAGCCGGACGGCCATCTGGGCATATTGAAAGGTCTCGTGCGCAGAGATGACAATCGTCTGCACCCAGGGCTTGGTCATTTTGGCATGCTGCATCAATTCGATCCCGCTCATTGCACCCATTTGAATATCCGTGACGAGCAGATCGATCTCTTCCATCCGGATACAATCCAGTGCCTCAAACCCGCTGTTCGCGGTGAAAATATGATCGATATCCAGCCCGGAGGCAGCCAGCAGATTGCTGAGTCCTTTACAAATGAGCGGCTCATCATCAACAACTAATATATTGAACATCAGGATATCTCCTCTACTCTATAGTCTCTGATTTCGGAAGGGTTACTGTCACGACGGTTCCTCCGGCGGCACGCGGGCCATAGCTGATTCCGTAGTCCGGGCCAAAATGCAGATGAACCCGCTGATTAATATTACGGATGCCATATCCGCTGACAGGATTGGGACTCTCATCATTCAGCACCAGATCAATTGCCTTGTAGTCGACCTGCTTATAGCCGTTATCCTCAATGGTAATCAGAATCCTGTCATTCTGCAGAACGGAGGTGATGATGATTTCGCCGTCCTCATCCATATTTTTGACACCGTGAATAATGGCATTTTCGATTAACGGCTGCAGGGTGATCTTGGGAATCAGATTGCTTTTGGTCTCAGGAGCGATATTCCAAATCACAGCAAATACATAGTCATACCGGTGCTGCTGCAGCTTGATATAAGCACTGGCATGTTCAAGCTCCTCTTCAAGCGTGATCAGCTCCCTGCCCCGGCTTAAGCTGATCTTCATCAGCTTGGATAATTCCTTGATCATTTCCGCGGATTCCATATTGCCTTCCAGCGAGCTTTTCCAATAAATACTCTCCAGGGTGTTGTATAGTAAATGCGGATTGATCTGCTGATAGAGCAGCTGCAGCTGAGATTCCTTCTGCTTGATCTCCATCTGGTATTTGTACATGATCAGGCTGTTGAGCCTGCGGGCCATATCATAGGTGGAAGCGATCAGCACACTGACCTCATCATTGCTGCCTCTCCGGGGAGTCTCGGGAACGCGGTTGCCAGGCTCATACTTGCGCACAAAAAAAGCCAGCTTCTGCAAAGGAGTCATCAGCGAACGCCAGAAGTAGGTGATGATGATCAGCCCAAACAGTGCGTACGCAACGGTTATGTATTGAATGACACGTTTCATTTCGTTCTGCTGCTGCAGCAGCGCCTTGACCGGAACCTTATACACCAGCTTCTGCTCGAAGGCGTGATTGTTGTTGACTACATATATGAAGTCATCCGTGATGATATCCTCGGTCCCCTCCGGGTCACCGGCTTCAGATCCCTCAGGCAGAGCAATAACTTCCCCCGTTGAATTCGTAGTAGAGGCAAGCACACGGTTACTCATGTCGGTCAGATAAATTTCCCCGTCCGGCAGGGAGATGGATTTCAGCGATTCACCGATCTTCGATTCCATCTTGGTCACAACGAGCACACCGATCGTCCCAGCACCTCTATAGATATTATTAACTGCCCGGACATAAGTGAGTGTCTTCAGATCCTCGGCCTGCGGGCTCAGCTTCTCGGTGAACATCAGATAACCGTGGCCCTTCTGCTGCACCACCTGCTCGAACCAATACGGCATTTCACCCTTGGAGAAAAAATAAACCCCCGCCTTCTTCACCTGAGGAAAATTGGGAGCGAAAAAGTAATAGTTATCCGGATCATACACATACAGCGAGTAATAGATCCCGTCGCCCCGCTCGGCTCCCTGGGAGTAGCTGCCCAGCAGCTTCTCAATGGTTTCGTACCGCTCAACGCGTTCAAGCACTGGATCATCCCCGCTCATATTGAGCTGCTGCAGGATCGGATTCTGGATGACGGTCGTTGTTATTTTGTTAACCGTATCAATATCTCTGTTAATGATGGCGAAATTCTGCTTGTTCAGCTCCACATAAGCATTGGTGACGTGGCGCTTAAGAATCTCTTCTGCCTTATAGTTGCCGTAGCTGTTCAGAATCAGGATGGGCGAGATCATAATCAGGAACAGCAGAATCAGCTGCTGCTTGACGTTCAGCTTCACGATAGGTTTAATAAGCATCGACAACATCTGGATACACCTCCAGTTTCAATAATATAACAAACCTACAAGCGCTTACATATGTTTATTTCAAAGTTCTTTATGTTCATTTGTATGGAGTTTCACCATTATTATATTTAAACAAAAACCAGCCATAACACGAAGCTACCGTGTCAGACTGGTTATTATCACAATCATTCTCTCTCGAGTTCGTTCTCTATCGTTCTCAAAAAAGCAAGCACAGCAACAATCATCTGCTCCAGCCCCCGTTGTTCAATCGGAAAATGACCCGCACCCTCTAAACTCACATACTCTTTTCTGCTTTTGAGATTATCATAAAACGGTTTACTGAAGCGGTAAGGAGTCATAGGGTCTAAATGAGGATGAACGAGCAATACCGGGCAAACCTCAAAGTTCTCAGGTTTAATCACAGGTTTCATATTTAAGAACGTTCTTAGTAAGCGTATGGGAATAGATGTGCCTGCCGCAAGAGGATCATTCATAATGAGTCTGGTCAGTTCAGCGTTGTTCGTGATCCATTTCATCCGGGATACTTTATTGACAGAGATCTGCAAGGAGTCTAATAGGGAAGGAAATTGATCCATACACCATCCCCCTAACCGGCTAATAAGCTTGTTAGGAGCTAACTGATCACGAACTTTTGAATCACTCGTATCCACAAATGTTGTTGCAATTAACCCTTTGACCCGTTTACTTTGTACAGCCGTGTGATAAGCTAACATGCCTCCAATACTTGAGCCCAGCAGAATGACAGGCTTGTCGTCCCGTTTCAGCTCCTGTTCGATCAATTCATTAAGGATGTCAATCCAGAGCTGATAATCCAATGATTCCGCTGAATCGGTATAGCTTAGACCATAAGGCGGCAGATCCGGCGACACTACTTCATAACCGTAGGTTTGCAGCATTCGTGCATAAGGAGCGAGCAACCTGCCATTGCCGCCAGCTCCATGAATGAAAATAATTTTCAATTGTGCATCAGGAACAGGCATACGATCCAGGTGAATATGAGCATTGTTCCAGGTCATCCACTCTTCTGTGGGTAAGTGACTTTCATTGATCTGCATGTCATCAGGGAAAAACTTTTGATATTGTTTCCAATAGGTCACCGATTGATTATAGGAAGAATCCTTGTTCATAAATATGCCGTTCCTCTCTCAGGGGACCGGAATTTCTTTTTCCATAATAAAATCATCCATGACGAATCCATTCCCGATATCCGCCATTTGTTCCCTTAGGGTCCGGAAGCCTTTTCTCTTATAGACTGCAATGCTGGATGCATTATCACGATTGACCGTTAGCCAAACATGAGTCAGGTTCCGCTCTTGGCACAGCTTCTCCAGGAAGGCCAACGCTTGGCTGGCATAGCTGCGCCCCCTGTACTCCTTGCCTATATAGAACTTGCTCAAGAAGAGCTTTCCTTCCTCTTGTCTCGCCGACATATACCCCACCGTGGCGCCTTCCCCGTTATGGATTAAGTAATATTCATAACCCTGATGATGGATCTGCTGCGTAATTGCAGGAACCGACTGGTACTTATCAAGCATATACTCGATCTGCTCGGCGGTAATAATGGAGACATAATATTCGCGCCATATTTCTGCCGCCAATCGGGCAACTTCAGCGGTTTCTTCCGCTGTATGCACATGTGGAAATCTAAGTTTCATAATATGTACCTCCTTTGGGCGCGGACATCGAAGCAGACGCTCATGCTTTGGTATAGCCGTTCAATTCCAGCCAGGAGGCACAGGCATCGGTCCACGTCCGTGTATGCGGCTCATCGGCTCCTAAACCAATCCCGTGTATCCCATGTGCATAAATGTGCAGATCGAACGGAACACGGTGACGGCTCAGCCCTGCGGCGAACAGCAGGCTGTTCTCTACGGGAACGGAAGCGTCATCTGAGGTATGCCAGAGGAACGCTGGCGGAGTCTCCGCCGTCACCTGCTGCTCGCTGCTTAGCCGCTGAGTCAATTGCTCACCGGGACTATCCCCCAGCAGGTTGGTCTTCGAGCCCTGATGTGTTACCCCTTCGGTCATGGAAATGACCGGGTAGCATAGAATCAGCCGGTCCGGCCGGCTGGACAGCCTCTCCAGCGGCTCCGGATGATCGGGATTTCCCAGATCATATAACACCCCGGCCGTCGAAGCCAGATGTCCACCGGCGGAGAAGCCCAGAATGGCCAGTCGGTCCGGGTCAATTCCGAATTCATCCGCCCGGAAGCGTATCGTCCGCAGCGCTCTTTGCGCATCCTGCAGCGCACTCGGGTATTTATAAGGTGCAACACGGTAGCGCAGCACAAACGCTGAAATCCCGAGTGTGTTCAACCATTCTGCAACCGGCCCTCCCTCGTGATCGGCACGCATCGCATAGCCGCCTCCCGGACAAATCACAACAGCGGCATTCTGCTTGCCTTCAACTAAATAAGGTGTAATCGCGGGCCGGTCCTCATCACTGTTTCCCAGCGCTCCGGGCGCACCCTCAGGCCATAGCAATAACGTTTCCATCATCATCCCTCAAGCTTTCCTTCTATAATAGAATAGGTAGTAGAGGAAATAAGTTCCTCTAGGCAATTCTATCAAGGTCTTACAGATCATGCAATCCGGATACTACCAGATCTGCCTCCTTCAGCACTTCCCGTTTCCCGATGCCAACGACCTGCATTCCCGCAGCTTTCCCGGCGGCTACACCGGCCTCGGCATCCTCGAATACCACGCAGTCCTGCGGCTGCAGGCCCAGTTCCCGGCAGGCAGTCTGAAACACTTCCGGGTCCGGTTTTGCCCGGGATACCTTATTGCCGTCAACAACGGCATCGAACAGCCCAGCAATATTCAGCTTATCCAGTATAAATACGGCATTCTTACTGGCTGAACCGAGGGCAACCCCTACACCGCGCATTCTAAGACCGCTGAGGTATGTCTTGACACCAGGCAGCAGCTCCGATTCATCCAGTCCGGAGATGTATTCCACGTAAAGGCGGTTTTTCTTATCTGCCATGACAAGCTTCTCAGCTTCACTGAATTCCAGCCTGCCAATCTCCAGCAGGATATCCAGTGACCTCATCCGGCTGACACCCTTGAGCCGTTCATTATGCTCTACCGTGAACTGGAATCCAAGCTCTTCTGCCAGCGAGCGCCACGCAAGATAGTGATATTTGGCGGTATCTACAATTACACCGTCCAGATCAAAAATCGCACCTTTCATTTGCTCCAGCATCTGTTATATGTCCTCCTTATTGCTTCTTGTTTGCTTGATTATTTTGTAGTGAAGATCCGGTAAATTATCTAATTCCTGCCCAGCATACAACATTAATTCTAATGTTGCCGAATTGTCGTGACTCCGGAGTCCGCATTCTCCTCTGCAGCCCCTTCCACTCTACCCTGAGCCCGCAGCCGCAGCTGTATGCCCGGACGGCACAGCTCCGGTTCGCCGCCGAAGCCGGCGAATGCTACAGCTTCACTGTTGTCCGGCGCCGCGGTGACGGTGATCTCTTCCCGGCTGATCTGCAGCCGGAAGCTGCCTCCTCGCAGCACAACCGGCAGCTCCACAGCTGTCCACGCCTTAGGCAGCGCCGGATTCATCACAGCGGTCACACCATCAAACTGAAGACCTCCGAAGCCGAGCACCGCTGCCATCCATGCGCCGCCGTTCGCAGCCGGATGGGTCCCGCCGATATAGAGATCGCCAACATACTGCTTCGATTCTCCGGTGAGATCTACAGTGGCTGTACGCATAAAGTACGGATATCCCCAGTCAGGTAAGCCGATATCGGCAGCGACAAGTGCGTAAATGCACGGACTAAGGCTGGAACCATGCTCGGTTCGCGGCTCATAGAATTCCCAGTTGGCCCGCTTCACTTCCTTACTGAATTTCTCTTTGAACAGGTTCAGCATCAGCACGATATCAGCCTGCTTCAATATTCTTGTGGAGGTGGCCAGCCCGTTGCCTCCACCCCAGTATTCATGTTTGTTGATCACCCGTGATTTCAGCTCAGCCAGTGCAACCTCTTCCAGCTTCAGATAGCGGTCGAACTGTTCAATAACCAGGGTGTCCGGGTCCGGCTGCGGAACATAGAAATGCTCCAGCATATCTGTGAACTCAGCCAGGAACGGCCCCTCAGCAAACCGCCCTGCCAGCTCCGCATACACAGCCGGGTATTTGTCCTGCAGCAGACCCGCTGTCCGCAGTGCAATTTCCAGTGTCTCCTGCACCAGAGCATTGGTGAACGCATTATTGTTGACCCGCTCATGATATTCATCCGGTCCGGTAACATCCAGAATCTCATAACGTTTCTTCACCGGATTATAATAAGCATACGAGTACAAGAAACGTGCACACTCCCAGATGACTTCAGCTCCGCCGTCCGCAAGCATACTGTCATCTCCGGTGAACTGGATATACTGCCAGATCCCGTGCACGACATCTGCACTGATATGCACCTGCTTATCCCGGAAATAGGTCCGCATTGGCCGTCCGGTAAACACATCATTCACATTGAACAGTGTACAGGCATCATCTCCCGAATCCTGGCTCTCCCAGGCATAAAAAGCACCCAGATACCCATACTCTGCTGCCTTACGGCGGGCACCGTCCAGTGTATGGATGCGGTACATCATCAGATTGCGGGCAATGCCGGGATCACTATGCAGGAAGAACGGCAGCATGAACATTTCCGTATCCCAGAACACAGCTCCTTTATAGACTTGGCCGGATAGGCCGCGTGCAGGAATGGATACTTTCTCAGACAACGTTGGCGCAATAATCAGCAGCTGATAAATGCTGTACCGGAGAGCGAACTGCGCATCATTATCTCCTTCGATCACCACATCGCTGCTTAACCACCGCTCTTCCCATTTCCGGCAATGGGCTGCCAGCAGCTCTGCATAACCTGCCGCAGCCGCAGTCCTGACTGTTCGTACCGCCTGTACAGCAGCTTCCCCCTCCATGTCCAGCCCGGTGAAGACGGCCACATATTTGTACCATTCATAGATCTCTCCAGCCTTGGCGTCAAAAGAAACCGTCCGGAGCGCTGCCTCCCCATGGATACGCTGCTCCGCAAACGCGAAATCCGCCTGCTCAGCAACCGCGACCGGCAGCTGTAATTCACCCGTAACAGCCGTTGCCAGGAGCACGCCTTCCTTCAGCTGATTCCGCTGCTCAAACAGATGGGGGCCGTTGATATCCCAGACCTCACCGTCAATCCCTGTTTCAATCTCTATCCGGCAATCCACCGTACTATGAATTGTCCATTTACCGGCCAGCACATGCAGCTGATCCATGCTGACGAACCGCTCCGCTGTGAGGGTCAACTGTCCACCGTCCCGGACACTGAACACCGTCTCCCGCCGGTGGACTGCTGCGCGGAGTTCCAGGCTCTGTATATGAGCCTGCGGCTCCGTCTCCAGAACGCTAAGCACTTTCCCGTCACAGCTGATTACGGTGAACATACCGTTCGGGGCATTCACCGGCTCGCGCCATTTATCTCCCGCTCTGTCGTATACCCCGGCCAAAGTAACCGCCGTGAGCTGCTCCTTGCCGAACTCCTCGAGCACACCCCGGAAGCCCATATACCCGTTACCGGTCATATATTTATTCCCGTTGGTTGTAATCCTGCCAGGTTCGAAGCTGCTTTCGCTTACGGTCCAGTTCATTATGCCATCATCCCTTCACCCAGCGGAAGCTTCGTACCTGCAACATCCACCTTCACCAGCCGTCCGTAAATCATAACCTCAGTGCTTCCACCCTCTATGGCTCTGAAGCTAACCGAATCCTTGTTCACAATAATTCCGAGCAGCACGCCCTCAACCCTCACCTGGAAGCTATAGGAGGTCCAGCGCTGCGGCAGTGTAGGCTGGAAGGACAGACGGGTACCATCAGAACGCATGCCGCCGAAGCCGTACACAATGTTCATCCAGGCTGCTGCAATCGAAGTTGTATGCAATCCTTCTCTGGTATTTCGGTTGTAGTTATCCAGATCCAGCCGGGTAGCGAATTCGAAGAAATGATACGCTTCCTCATGTTTGCCGACTTCACTGGCCAGAATGGAATGAATGGACGGCGAGAGTGAAGATTCATGGATACATCTGGATTCGTAGTATTCATAATTCGCAAGCTTGGCTTCTCTGGAGAACTGTCCGTTATATAAGAACATGAACATCAGCACATCCGGCTACTTGATCATGTCATAGCGGTACAGGCGGTCATAAGACCAATTCGAGTAGAGCGGGAATTCGGATACCGGAATCGAGTGAATATCAATATGAGGCATATCAAAAAATCCGTCATGCTCCTCATACACCCCGCTCTCCGTATCCAGCGGAATCTTCATATGCTCGTGTTTGTTGTCCCAATCCGCCAATTCCTCTTCGCGGAGCTCCGTTTTGGCAACAACGGCTGCATATGCTTCAGGCGTCTTCACCTTCATCTCGGCAATGGTTTCGAGTGTGAATTCAAATAATTTCTTAGCCATCAGATTGATATAGCAGTTATTGTTGACCATCAGCTGAAATTCGTCAGGTCCCATTACTCCGAAATAACCGTATTCTCCGCTGCGCTGACCCCACTGGCCGCGGGTTGCATAGAAGCGGCTGATCTGAATCAGCATCTCAGCACCTTTGCTGTAGAGGAATTCCCGGTCACCTGTATTCTTCACATAATGCCAGATGCCGTAGGAAACAGCTGTTCCAACATGCAGCTGAAGGTTAGAGTGCTGCCACAGATCACAGCTCTCAGTCCCGTCAATCGTGGCAATGGGATAAAAAGCACCTTCGCAATCCACATCCTTCCCGCGCTGCATGGCTTCCGGCAGTGACTTATAGCGGAACTCCAGCAGGCTGCGGGCCGCCTTCGGATTATTGAACATATAGAACGGCAGACAGTAGGATTCCGTATCCCAGAAGGCCAGACCGCGGTATGCTTCTCCCGTCAGCCCTTTGGCACCGATGTTATAGCCCGGATGATCTCCATGATAGGTCTGATACAGCTGGAAAATGCAGAACCTTATCCCCTGTTGATTCTCGGGATCGCCTTCAATAGTGATATCACTGGTTGCCCAGATACCACTCCAGTAAGAGGCTTGGTCAGCAAACACCTGTTGCTTTTCCAGCCCGCTTACCCCGGCCGCAAGCTCCATACCTTCAGCCCAGAGGCTATCCTCCGTACGGGAGGCTTTGTTGTCCGCCGCATTCACGACGAGCTTGGTGAAGGAAGCCGGTTCTCCTTGAGACAGTTCAAGAGAGAACTTCCGTCCGATGAACCGGTCACGCTCCACAAGCTCTGTATTTAGTGGCTGGGAGGACTGAAGTATAAACCCGGAGAAAAGCTTGTTCCCGGTTGTCAGCGTACTTCCCAGGATAGCTGTAACTGCCTCTACGTCTCCGCTGCGCAGCTGCTTCCACATGCTCTGGCCGTGTTCTTCGTGGATCATGTTGAAATCAAGACCCGTACAGATATCTACACTCCCCGTGAAGTTAAGCGGCTCAAAGGTGATCTGCTGCAGACCCAGATGAGACATTGTCATACTTACCAGGCGCGCGAAGCTGATCTGCAGCTGTTTGCCGTCCGGCAGATGCCAGATGAATTCCCTCCGGAATGTCCCGGTACGGAAATCCAGTCTGCGGGAGTAATTCGTAACCTTGCTATGAGCCAGATCGAGCTGTAAGCCATCAACGGATATTCGCGTATACAGCCAGTCCACCGCATTCACCATATAACGGAGTGTCCGGATAATGCCCTTATAATGGTTGCCGACATTCATCTGCTCGTTTAGCCCATTCAAGTAGCTGCCAGGCAGTGAATCTCCGCTGTACCCTTCTTCGGCATACCCCCGCACGCCCATATACTCATTGCCCAGTGAAAAAATCGATTCCGAGGTCCGGTTACGCTCCGGATCAAAGCCCTCTTCTATTATCGCCCACGGATCGACCTTCAGATATTTGTCCGCCACTTTTGCCATATTTGATTTCTCCTTCTCTAAGGGAATGTTCCGCCCTTCCCGCAGTTGTCCACGGAGGTACGGACGCTCAGTTCCAGAGTATCTCTAAGTACCTTCAGGACCAAGGTCTGCTTATAACGGAGTTATGTGCATTTTTACGGAAATGGGGAGATCCAGCAAAAACAAAAAAAGCCGCAAGCTCCCAGGATCTATCCAGAATAGGAGACAGCTGCTATAATATCCTGTAATACAGGTTATGGACCCACTTTTGGTGCGAAAACATATCATATTTCACACAAACGAAGTGAAAATTATCACAATGTAAAAAAATCGACACTTTTTCGCGAAATTTTTTAACCATAAAGAGGAATTAACATGTATAATTAATTTAAAATTTACTGAAAAACTGAGGGAATAAAGGGGATGTCGATTATGATAAAGGAACATTATAATGTTATCGAAGCCCGCGGCAATACAAACTGTTTCTCCGAACAGAACTTTAACCGGCTATTGGTCACAATGAAGGAGCGCATGGTCCCTGAAGGCTCTCACCTATTCTGGGAAGGCGACTATTCGGATAAATTGTTTTATATCAAACGTGGACGTGTGAAACTAACCAAATCAACTGACGAAGGCAAGGAACTAATCCTGTATATGTATCAGGCCGGTGACATGGTTGGTCAGGCAGACCCCTTCTTCAGCACGAAGCATAGCTTTACTGCCGAAGTAATTGAAGAAAGTGAAGTCGGCGTCATCGAGCAGAAGGATCTGGAGATTCTGATCTGCCAGCACTGTGATTTCGCGATTGACTTCATGAAATGGATGGGGATTCATCACCGTCTCACGCAGACGAAATTCCGCGATCTGATGATGTACGGCAAACCAGGTGCACTCTGCTCTACGCTGATCCGTCTGGGCAACACCTATGGCGAGAAGACAGGCGACAGCATTCTGATCAACAAAAAAATCACGCATACAGACCTGTCCAACATGATCGGCGCTACCCGTGAGAGTGTTAACCGCATGCTGAGTGATCTGCGTAAAAAAGACGCTGTAGAGTATGAGAACGGCATGATTGTCATTAAGGATCTGTCGATGCTTCAAGACATCTGCCATTGTGAATTGTGCCCTAACGAAATCTGCCGAATTTAATTCCTAATAATAATACCCTCTATTCACCTCAATGAAACATATATGACCCAATAAATTAATAGAGTGGTCGAAGGCGCCTTGTCCGGCGTCTTTTTTTCTTGTCTGCTGAAGAGATTCCCGCGCTGCCAGCAATTCTACAAGGTCTTTATTTCCCAAGAATCATAGTATTCCGTCCCCATAGTCAGCACATCCCCGCTAAGCCATTTCGCTGCCAGTACAGCTGCCGGTGAAGCCGAATCCAGCGTGATCCGTGCTAATTCCACCCATTCCATTCCGCTCGAATCCTGTTCCGCAAAAGCTGAAATAACTGCTGGCGTCTGCTCCCCGTCCAATTCAACCTGGTACAACGCTGCCAAATGATGCATATGCGTGAATTCTTCCTCCTGATAACGGACAAAAAAATCGAATATGCCCAGGTTTCGTTCTACCTTGACTGTGAATCCGGTCTCTTCCTTGAATTCTCTGACCAGGCCGTCAAGCAGTGATTCGTTCTCTTCGAGTCTTCCACCAGGCAGATCGTATCTTCCCGTGTATGGCCCTCTTCCCTTATGAATTACCAGCAGCTTGCGGTCACACTGGCAAATTCCATATACGCCAAAATGGTTAAAGCTCTTCATGACTGTCCACTCCCTGATTCGAGTCCTAAACAGCTTACCACAGATAGATGCTCCTTTCAGTGACAAAAAAGCCCCGCAGTAATTAAACTGCGGGGCTTCTAAATTAACTTATTTTCTTAGTCTGCATGGCAGTTGATACTTTACGGGGACTACGCACAGGTGAGATCAGCCAGTATGCCATGCCGACGAATACACCGCCGCCGATGATATTGCCGAGCGTAACAGGAATCATGTTATGCAGCCAGCCGGCAATGCTCACGGTCTCAGGGTGATTCGGCAGCAGCACTGCCACGCTGAGCAGCGTCATGTTCGCTACACTGTGTTCGTAGCCGCTTGCGATGAAGGCGAACAGGCACCACCAGATCAGCACCAGCTTCGCCGCTTCACTCTTGGCACGGGAGGACATCCACAGTGCGAGACAGACAAGCCAGTTACACAGAATACCGCGGAAGAACAGCTCCGAGAACGGCAGGCTCATCTTCTTGGCTGCTGCAGTGAAGATCAGATGATCCACCGGAGCTGCCTTGAACAGTCCCGAACCCTGAATGAGCAGGGCCAAGATTATTGCTCCGGCTACATTGCCAAAGAAGACGAGAACCCAGTTCTTCACGGTATCCCAGACCGTAGTTCTCCCGGCAAGCGTGCTTACCGTGAAGAACATATTATTTCCTGTGAACAACTCCGAGCCAGCGAATACAACCAGGGTCAAGGCAATCCCGAAGGATGCACCCATAATCAGCGGCTGGAACGGTGACTTGATCGCTGCCAGCGGCGCCCCCAGCGAGAAGATCAGAATAATACCAATACCTACATAAGCTCCTGCCAGGAGTGCCGCCAAGAAATATTTGGGCAGGCTCTCATTCATCTTGTCGCGTTTGCCTACGGCTGTCTCAACGATATTCTCTACGCTCTGCGTAAACATATCTACACCTGCTCTTCTTTTAATTTATAGCCTTGCCACTGCCGCAGGCAGACTAACCTTGACGACTCCGTCCTCCACAACAACCGGATGGACTACTGCCTGACCGCGGTCCGGAGCCTGAACTTCTCCGGTCCGCAGATCGATTTTCCAGTCATGAAGCGGGTCATACAAATAATAGCCGGATACAATCCCCTCAGCGAGCGGACCGCCCTTGGGGTGGGGACTGTGGTTCTCCACGGCATAGAAAGCGCCATCCGATGTGCGGAATATCGCTAACTCCACCTCGCCTGCATTTACTACCCGGCCAATCTGCAGCATGAAATCGTCTGCGGCTCCTACTGCATACTCTCGATTACTGAGTTCCATAATTTTCTCTCCCTCTCCCTTCAGGCTAGACCCGTGTCTGTTCGAACAGTGCTGTGCGGGTACTGTTGTCATCCAGCATCTTTTTCCATGGATCGCTGACTTGTGCCAGGGCGAAGTCGATCCGTGCAGCGAGTTCTTTCCGGTTGTCATCACTGCCCAGAATAACGTTCTGGATATGCTCAAGGCCCATACGTTCTACCCATTCTGAAGTTCTCTCCAGGTAATTTCCGGTTTCACGGTAATACTGCATTACGGCGGAGCAGACCTCGACCAGCTCTTCATCGGTTCTTACCTTGCAGAAGGCATCTGCGATCCGTGGCTTAATCCCGCCGTTGCCGCCGATGAATACTTCCCAGCCGCCGTCGTTGCCAACAATGCCGATATCCTTCGTGCAGGATTCTGCGCAGTTGCGCGGACAGCCGTTAACCGCCATTTTGAACTTGGCTGGCATATCCAGGCGCTCATACTTGCGCTCAAGCATAGCGCCCATGCCCATGGAATCCTGTGTGCCAAAGCGGCAGAACTGTGAACCAACGCAGGTCTTGACCGTACGTAAGGATTTCGCATAGGCATAGCCGGATGGCATATCCAGCTCCTCCCACACCTTCGGCACATCCTCTTTTTTGACACCGATCAGGTCCAGACGCTGCCCGCCGGTCACCTTCACAACCTTCACATCATACTTCAGGGAAACATCGGCGATGCGTTTCAAATCCTCTGGAGTGGTAACCCCGCCGTACATCCGCGGAACAACCGTATAAGTTCCGTCCTTCTGAATATTGGCGCTCATCCGTTCATTCACGAAGCGCGATTCCTTCTCGTCCTCATGGGTGTCCGGATAGATCATACCCAGATAATAGTTCACAGCAGGACGGCATTTAGAACAGCCTTCTGATTGCTTCCAGTCCAGCACATGCATAACTTCTTTGGTGGTTTTGAGGCCTTTAGCCGTAATTTCGGCTACAATCTCATCCCGGCTAAGCGGGGTACAGCTGCAGATCCCCTGCTTGGCGCTTTGCTGGAAGCTATCTCCCAGAACGAACTGCAGAATCTGCTCAACTACAGGCTTACAGCCGCCGCATGAGCGGGTTGCGCCTGTACAAGCCTTGATCTCATCCACTGTAGTGAATCCATTCTCCGTAACGGCATCAACAATCGCCTTTTTGGTTACCCCGTTGCAGCCGCAGACAATTTCTTCATCGGCCATCGCTTCAACCGATAGCCCTTTCTTGGCTCCGCCTCCGCCGCAGCAGCCTGTGCCCATGACCTCTCCATAGATCTCATCGGTCATTTCTGTTCCCTGCTTCACCAGCTTCTGCAGGCTCGCTGCTTCCGTTACATCACCGAACAGAACCGCGCCGACAATAATGTTGTTTTTGAGCAGAATCTTCTTATAGGTTCTCTTCCACTCATCCTTGGCGGATATGACGGTATGCTCCGCTGTTTCGGTGAACTCTCCGGCCGAGAAAACATCAACACCGGAAATCTTGAGCTTCGTCGCGACAACCGAACCTTCGTATCCCGGAGTCTGCACACCAGACAAATGCTTGGCCAGTACCATCCCCTGCTCGAAGAGAGGCGCTACCAGACCATAGCAGGTGCCCCGGTGCTCCGTACATTCACCGACAGAATACACATTAGCCATGGAGGTCTGCAGATAGTCATTGACGACAATCCCGCGGTTAACCTCGATGCCGCTATCCTTGGCAAGCTGAACATTAGGTTTAATTCCGACTGCCATTACCACAAATTCTGCGGGCAACTCACTGCCGTCACTGAAGCGCAGCCCCGTAACCCGCTTTTCTCCAGTCAATTCGACCGTCTGCTTACCCATGGCGAATTTCACACCTTGACGCGCAAGCTCCGCCTGCAGCATAGAAGATGCCGTACGGTCCAGTTGCCGTTCCATCAGATCCTCAAGCAGATGCACAACGGTAACGTCCATCCCCAGATTCACGAGGCCTTTGGCTGCTTCAAGACCAAGCAGACCTCCGCCGATCACAGCTGCCGTGCGGTACTGCTTCGCTGCAGCCAGCATGGCATCGCAATCTGCGATATCACGGAAGCCGACTACCCCGTCTTTTAAACTGCCAGGAACAGGTAATATAAACGAATTAGAACCCGTAGCAATGATAACCTTGTCGTAATGAACCGCCTGTCCGTTATCAGTAATCACCTGCCTGGTTTGTTCATCAATCCGGATCACAGTCGTTCCAGTATGCAGGGTAATATTGTTATCTTCATACCACTGGCGGTCATTCAGAATAATATCTTCAATGGTTTTACTGCCTTCGAGAACATAGGACAGCATAATCCGGTTGTAATTGGGATGCGGCTCACTGCCGATAATCGTGATATCATAAGCCCCGCCCAGCTTTAAAATCTGCTCAATAGTGCCTACACCCGCCATGCCATTGCCAATCAGCACTAACTTTTCTCTGTTCGCTGTCACTGGTAGAACCCTCCTTCGAAACTCAGATTTCTTCACAAACTTGCTTGATATTGAAATTATACTGTCCAAAATTCCCCGGCATTTGTGATTCCAGTCACATTAAATGTGAAACATTTCACATAAAGTAAAATACAAAAAAAGGACCCCTGCGCACTCGGCACAGAAATCCTTGTATCCGATAAAACGGATTCCGCTATCGTAATTACCTCAGAACCAGTGATATCTCCAGCTTGTCCTGCGGTCTGAGCTTCATATCCACACCATTTCCCAGCAGCGCTTTGTCATTAACCTTCAGTTTCCACTCCTCACTGCTGAGTGGTGTGTAATCCATTACGGTAAGAACCGTCTTGTTATTCTCTGCCAGCTTAATCATTCCGCTGTTCTTCATAAGTCCCTTCACTGACAAATCTTCCGTATAGGACAGCACATGCGAATGTGTCAGCTCAGGCTGTTCACTCCCGCCATTCACCATAAGGATAACCGGTTGAAATAACGCCCCGGCTGCGGCCGGCTGCGCTGAGAAGACAATCGCTGCTCCAGCCTCGATTTTACTGTTCCAGTCCGTAAGCTTCTTGCTGTTCACTTGTACTTCCCACATCATATCCTGACTGAGCGCAACCCTATTGACCTCAAGAATACTATAGCCGTCTGCTGCAAAAGTAACGATCCCGCTCTTTCTCAGCAGTTCTATAATGGAATTACCTTCAATATAAGCTTCGTTAAGCAGTCTGCCGGAGGTTCCGGCCATTTCACGTTCACCCACCAGAATTGAAAAAGATAGTCCTGTGCTGCCGCCCGTATTTCCCGGTCCCAGATCCGAGCTGCAGCCGCTGGCTGTGAGTATAAAAACAAGGCACAGTAGTAAGCGCCCCATCCATTTCGTGGACATTCCACGGCACCGCCTTCTTATGTAATATCCCTGACTCCTTTAAGGATACCGCATAGAAGACCTGTTCTCAAATTATTTCTGCTCTAAACCTAACGTTCTTTATAACAAAAAAGTCCCCGGAGGGACTTTCCGTAGCACTACATTTTATTGATAACGCAGGAACAGGATATTATTCTCCAGATGCACATGCTCAAAGGTCATACCCTCCAGCTCCTCAAGGCGTGCATAGGTCAGGCGGTAAGTCGTACAGGCGTGCGCAGGCGGTGTGTAATCGTTGGTTACCCTGCGGAGCTCGCGGAGGATCTCACCGGCACCGTCATGCTCAGCTTCAAGATTATGCAGCAGGCCGCGCAGCTCCGATAGGCCTTCTTCAGTCGGGTTCTGTGTGTAGGCCAGCATTTTAGGGAATTCGCTCTCTTCTTCCTTCGCCGTATGCTGAAGCAGATCTTCGCGCAAAAGATTAAACAGGCGGTGCATCTCACCCAGATGCGGAGAATCCTCGCCATGAACGCGGAAGACCTTGGTCACATTCTGGCTGATTAACGGAAGCTCTTCACGCAGGTAGCGGTGATGCTTGTTCACGATATAATTCACCAGCTCTTCAGAGGAGGCCTCGTTCCAGGCTGTATCCTCTTCCAGCACCGGATGCTCTTCCTGCAGCTTGTTCAGATCCTGAATCATCGCTTCCGGATCAAGCCCTTTCTCGGCAGCAGCTTCAGCCAGCGGCTTCGCGCCTCCACAGCAGAAATCAATGCGCTTAGCCTTGAAATAATCCGCAGACTTAGGGAACTGCAGGACGATGTCTCTGACCATTGCTTCAGAGGTAAAACCTGATTGAATTGTTATATCGTTTAATTGATTGGACGCCATTGTGGCCCCTCCTCATGTTATGGGTATAGGTTTTTGTTGCTGATCACCTTTACACCTTAACACCGGCAGGAAGTCGGACTAGTGATTGTACGCACTGGATATATAAAATTTTATTGAACGGAATGATTATGATAAAATCCACTGTGTATAATATAGTAGACATAATGTTAAATATATATTACAATCTACGCGAGGTGAGGGAATGGGGAAAAACCTGAGGCTTAAGGCCTCAAGAGCGGCAAAAGATATGTCGCAGAAGCAGCTGGCGGATGCTGTGGGGGTCACCAGACAGACGATTATTGCGATTGAGAACGGTGACTACAATCCCACAATCAGGTTATGTATTGATATTTGCCTAACACTGGGTAAGACGCTGGATCAACTTTTTTGGGAGGGAACTGAGCATGAGCAAAGCTAACCTGGACGAAAGACAACTGTTGAAGCGGAACAAAGCGGGGAATCAGTCATTTATTTTACTGGCCTTCCTGCTGTTGGCAGATATGGGCCTGCATAATTACGGAATAGACTGGCTCAAGTATCCATTGAGTAATTATGTTATTTTTATGATTGGTGTCGGCTCCTATTTGGTACGTCTGATCTGGAACGGTTCCTATGTAGGACCTGGACGGGAGGGCCTGACAGCTAATAGCAGAAGCGCAGCCGTTATCCTTCTAGCAATTCTGATTGCAGTATGCATCATTATTACCGCGCGCATGAGTCCATCCCCGATAATACCAGACGGTAGTGCAAGCGGAAACGCAATTCTGATCATATCTGCAGCAGTTGGAGTGGTGATCTTAAGTTTGGTTTATTGGATCAGAAGAAGGAATAACCGGGATGAGGCGTAAAAAGTACCTGGCGGATTCCTAATGATACTCAATCATTCCCAAAGTGCTGCCGCATCAAGGAGCTCAACAAGTTATTCAGCAGCACTTTCATTCTTGTTTTTCCTCTAGAATCATTCTCAAAGCCACCTTTAACTCTTCAATGTATGCATAATATGATTTATTGAACAGTCGCCTGCATATACGTCCGCTTACCCTGTGCATCCTTCAGATAGGGTCCGAGTCCGGCAAAGCGCGAATGGTCCACGTACACACCCGTCATCCATCTGCCTTCAGTCAGACCTCCATTCCACTCCAGCACCAGATCGGGGGCGGAGATCCATTCCTGATAGACTCTAATATTCTTGTCCTTATATTCTTTAGCAGGCTTGTTCCTCTCCATAAGCGGGGTCTGTGTCAGATAGGTAGGCACGAAATAGGCAGCTATAAGTTCCAAATCGTCCTCGCTTAGAAAAGCCTCTCCGCCCAGGTAGGGCTGGAGGAGCAGTGTATTCTCATACATCGACCAGATGACCGCCTGCAGCACCATGCTCTGGCTAATTCCGTTATGAAATGTGAATCGGCGCTTCGGGCCGGACAGATCGCCAGCCTCAGCCGCGACAGGCTCCAGACAATGCCGTTCACAACCGATGCATTTCCAGCCGGAGGGGCTTTGAATCCACTTCTGAAACACACTGCCGCCATCATTGTCCCCTTTATATAGAGAGGATATGATCTCATAAGGCACGCCAATCCAGGCATCCCATAATGAAGCGGGAAGATGGCTATGAAGCATAAACAACACCTTGTCATAAATCAGCTGCACTCTAATTGAAGCAGTCTCCAGTTCAGCGACATCCTTTTTTCCATAGGCTATTTCGCGGGAAAACAAGGTGATGGTCATGATCCTCGCCTCCTAAAAGTTTTGTGAGCTTAAACATCCCTGAATCAGACATCGTTCAAAACTTGCATCGAAAGCATACGCTTGGTTTTGTGAGCCTAAACATCCCTGAATCAGACATCGTTCAAAACTTGCCCCGAAAGCCTCGTCTTAGTTTGCTTGCCTTAACTTTGGCTTATTCACATCCTCCTTAGGCTTTTCCCAGTTTTGTCAGCGCTTCCACACATCCGTAACTTTAGTTTGTTCTATTATATTACACAGGTTTGGACACAGTGCAAGTTTTATTTAGCAGAACCGAAGCAAAAACCCCTTAAACCGGAGACCGGGTAAGGGGCTGTCATTAGGAATATGAAACGTAACTACTCAACCCAGCTCTCGGCCCAGAACTGAATTTGCTGCATAACCGGCTCAAGCGCCCGGCCTTTGACCGTTAATTCATACTCAATGCGCACAGGTGTTTCCGGGTACACATGCCGTACCAGAATGCCTTCACATTCCAGATCCTTCATACGCTCGGACAGCATCTTGTCGCTCATTGTCGGAATCAGTCCGGAAATATCCTTGAACCGCTTAGGGCCGCTCATCAATGTCTGAATAATAAGTCCATTCCAACGTTTGCCTAAAAAAGAAAAGGCCGTCTCGAATCTCGGGCACATCGTCAGTTGATGTTCTTCCATTGTTTTTCACCTCTCACTTGTGAAGCTTACTATTAGTTAGTATATATAATTTTACCACATTTATTCTGTAATGAACATCGTTTACCAAAAAAAAGTTCATTAACCATAACTATTATATCTTCGTTGTCAATCCCTTGTGTCTGCTTTCTGCTCCCGCTGATGAATCGCTTCAGTTACCACGTAAGCGAGGTCATCATTGCTATATAGCGACAGTACACCAAGTACGGTGTCATCGGAGATAAAACCGGCCTCTTCCTCGGATACAGTCAGTGCCAGGGCATTGCTCAGCGCCTGATTGCCTTCCTGCTGCGGATATGCCTGTAAATACAGTGCGTGCGGGTCCAACTTGTTATTCACACACCACTGGGCAAAAACAAGAATCATCATTTCCTCATCCCGTTTGTAGCTTTCGATAATTCTCTCTTCCATTGACTTGCCGTAATCCTGATCCTCCATGTTGTTCTCCTCTCTGCTGCTCATCTGATAATTCAACGGCTGAGCTTCGCTGCCAGCTCATGGCTCGGCAATACGGCTGAAGCGGAAATGCCGCATTGCTCCGGAGTCGCGATATTACTCAGGTAATGGCTGACGGCTCCGCTGAAGCCTCTGCGCTCCAGTATAGTGTCCCAGCTGCCGAAATTCTGCGTGCGCGGCAGGGAACCCTGCTCATATAATGTCGCCCGTTCCATATCCGTCACTTCGACTGATCTGCCGTTTCCGTGCAGCTCCAGCTTCTCCAGATCAGCACCGGCATCACGCACCATGCTGTATATTCCGGTTGCTCCGCTCTTCCAGTCCAGCTGTCCCAATGACTGTAACAATCTGTCCTCCGCATCTGTCTTCAGGCTGCTGTGAAGCAGCTCATAATCGCCGCCGCACAGCCAGAGGAGCAGATCCAGCATATGGATCAGATCATCATGAATAGTCTCACGGCTTGCTCCCTGCTGCAGCTTCGTCCGGTGCTTGATTGCACTGCATTGGCTAATGCCCCCGGCCTTCAGCAGCCAGGACTTGGCCGCCATGTACATCGGAGCATAGCGGCGGTTGAAGCCGACACCCAGCAGCAGACCCTTGTTCTCCGCGAGTTCAGCCATCCGCCGGGATTCTTCCAGATTATACGACAGCGGCTTATCCACATATACGGACACCCCATGTTCCAGGCAACGGGTAACAAGTTCATAATGTGTAGGTGTAGGGCTATGCACGAATACAGCATCAAGATCCCAGGATAACAGCTCATTCAGTTCTGTTGTCCCTTTCTGAAGACGATAAGTCTGAACTGCCCGCTGCACCGTCGCAGAGGAATAGCTGAGTACCCCTACAATTTCTGCCTGATCATGACGGGAGAGCAGCGGCAAATAGACTTTACGGGCAATATCGCCGATGCCAATTAATGCTACTCTTTTGCGTACAGGTATATTCATTGAGGTATCTCCCTTAAATATTGGGGGATTTCTATCCCTTATAGGTGTATTATACCGTGACAAGCGGCTTCGACAATGATCTTTGCTTCAATAATCACTTTTTTTTCAGTATGATGAAATGTATGGAGTGAAGAAGGGGCATAGTAAAATGAGAAAATGGTTGACCGTAATTCTGTATGTTTCGTCTATAATCCTTGCGTTTATCTACAGGTATGACATTCTGGCCTGGCTCAAAGAGGACCATAATCTGCTGCTGTCCATGCTCGCCGCCACTGTTCTGGCCTTATTTCCGGTAATCCCCTACAAGCTGATCATCGGTCTGTTCGGATACGCCTATGGAAGCCTGGCGGGAGCGTTACTATGCTGGAGCGCAACCACATTGGCTGCAGCGATCGTGTATGGTCTAGTTAAATTTATGTTCCAGAATAAATCCATGACTTATCTGAACTCGATTTCGGCGCTGGATAAATTCACCGGGGCCGTACAGCGGCGTCCGTTTGCCTCTGTAGTCCTTGCCCGGCTGGCGCCTGTGATTCCACAAATGGCCGTAAATATCTACGCCGGTGCTGCCGGACTGCCCTTCTGGAGTTATCTTGCAGCAACCGGCATTGGTAAAATCCCGGGGATTACCCTGTACGCCTTCCTCGGCGGCCAGATGTTCCAGCATCCGCGCAGTGCTGCCATTGCCGTGATTCTATACGTTGCCGTGCTTGCAGCTGCCGGATTCTCCCTGCGTCCGCGGTCCGCTAAAATCTGAGCGTGACCCGTCAAGCTGGCAGAGTGCAGCTATTTGATTTATAATTAAATTGTGATCTATTTAATTGCATTCTATAGATGGAGGGATATTAATGAGTGAAGTTCAATCTGATTCTATAAACGTCAAGACGGAAAAAGCTACGTTCGCCGGCGGATGCTTCTGGTGCATGGTATCCCCGTTTGAAGAACTTCCCGGTATTGTCGAGGTAATCTCCGGCTATACAGGCGGTCATACCGCGAATCCGACTTACGAGGAAGTCTGCTCGGAAACGACCGGACATGTCGAGGCTGTGCAGATTACGTTTAATCCGGATATTTTCCCATATACCAAGCTGCTTGAGCTGTTCTGGCAGCAGATTGACCCTACTGATGCCGGAGGACAATTCCATGACCGTGGAACCTCCTACGGAACAGCGATTTTCACCCATTCGGAAGAACAGCGGCAGCAGGCTGAGGCATCTAAGGCAGCACTGCAAGCCAGCGGACGTTTCTCTGCTCCTATTGTGACTCCGATTCTTCCGGCTAAGCCATTCTATCCGGCTGAAGAATATCATCAGGGATATCACCACAAGAATCCCGGCCATTACAAGCGTTACCGCAAGGGCTCAGGAAGGGAAGCTTTTATCGAAACCCACTGGACCCACAAGGAAGACAAAAAAAGCCTGAAGGAGCGTCTGACTCCGCTGCAGTATGAAGTTACGCAGAACAGCGCTACCGAATCTCCTTTCCGCAACGAATTCTGGGATCATCACGGGGATGGAATCTATGTGGATATTGTTTCCGGTGAACCCCTGTTCAGCTCACAGGATAAATTCGATTCCGACTGCGGCTGGCCGAGCTTCATGCGTCCGATCCGCGATTATGCGGTCAAGGAGAAAACTGACCTCAGCCATCTGATGATCCGTACCGAAGTGCGCAGCAAAAAAGCCGATTCCCATCTCGGCCATGTCTTTAATGATGGTCCCGGGGCAAACGGGCTGCGCTATTGCATCAATTCTGCGGCCTTGCGTTTTGTTCCCAAAGAAGATTTGGAGAAGGAAGGCTACGGCGAGTACCGCGTTCTTTTTCAGCATGCCTGATGCAGGGGAATAAGGGCCGTCTCATCCACCCATAGACAGTTACAGCTACAGCACAAAGCCTCCAGCCCGGTTACAACGGGTTTGGAGGCTTTGTGTAATGACGCTATCGCTCCTATAAAAACAAAGTCATCCCCGGCGCCCCGGCAGGACGTTCCTGAAATCCGAACTGAGTATAGAAGCCCGATTTCCCCTGGGCGGATGACAACTGAATCCAGCGGATTCCCCGGCTGCGGCAATGATTGATCAGCTGATCCATAACTACGCGTCCCAGCCCCTGCTTCTGATAAGCCGGAAGCACAATCATATCGCATACATAACACTGGATTACACCATCGGACACGATCCGGCCGGAGGCCACCAGGCGGTTATCCTCATACACCGTGAGAACATGCCAGCTGTTCTTCAGCGCCATGTGCATATGCTCCTTCGTCCAGAGCCCGTCTGCATTCCAGCCGGTGGACTGATATAAGCTGTAATACTCATCCATGTCCGGAATATCTGTGCGGTAAGTAAAGCCCACTCTACATCCCCCTTAATCACTTCAAACTCTGAACATGACTATTCAACTGCTTATTTATTGTCTTTCTCAGTATCACTCTCTATTTCAGCTGGTGCGATAGGCGCCTCAACGTCACGGTTCAGCAGCTCCCGGTTCTGCTCCCGGTTGCCCTGACGTACCCCTGCCAGGTGCTCCCGCTCCCGCCGCTTATAGATTCTGCGGACCCAGATCACAATGGCCACAACCACTCCAGCCACAATCAGCACCGGAAGCGCTGCCGCCAGCACAACTACAAGCCACTGGAACATCACAGATAATGCCTTCATGCTGCCCTGCAGCGCCTCCGAAGCACGTTCACCCAGCGGCCCCTGTACTTTTACCTGTGTGACGGCATTGCTCTCCTCTGACTGGTAAAGGCGAAGCTCCACGGTTGAGAAGGATACGTTCTGGTCGATGTAACGCATTCTGCCCTTGATCTGTTCGATTTGCTCCTGAATTGCACCCAGCTGGTTGGCAAACTGCACAAGATCTGCCGGCTTGGTCGCTTTTTTCATAAAATCGATATATTGGGTCTCCATCATCTGCTTGGCTTTGAGGCGTGACTCCAGATCTACGTACTCTTCCGAGACATCCTGCCCCTGAATACTTCTCTGCAGCTTCTCATGTTTGACCTTCTCCAGATTGTTCAGAAAAGAAGAGAAACCCGACGCCGGTACCTTGAGGATGAAGGTTCCGCCCTGTTCATACTCAGACATATTCTCTGAAAATTCAATAATGTAACCGCCTGCCAGTGTAATCATATTCCGTACTTCGGTCTGTGCCGCCCCGTAATCGGCCACCTCCATGTTGAGGTTAGCCTTATAGATCAGCTTTTTGTTCAGTCCTGCCACTACATCGGTTCCTGTGAACCCGGCTGAAGCGTCTGCCGCCTGCTCTGCTCCCGGATTAGGGACCGCAGGATTCGCACCACTGACTTGCACTGCATTCTGATCATTCACAGCCACCGCGGTGGTGGAGTTGAAATTTTCGGTCATTTCCTTCGCTGCCGGCACACTGGCAGCTGAGCCTTCTTCCACTGCCGCCGCGGACTCAGCAGTCAGCGCATTACCCGCTGTATCTGCCGCCGAATTGGAATTGTTGTTTCCAGCCCCGCAACCTGCCAGAACCACTGCCAAAACAATTAAACATAACAAAGAATGCAGACCCCATTTTCGCATGTTCATTCCTCCAAAAGTGTAATTGCGAAAGGCCGTTATATCTATAGATCTCTTCCGCACTTATACCTTTGACGTTCCAAAAGCTGGAAGGTTGCAGACAATTAGGAGGATAGCAGCCTTTTTTTGTGTTTTTTCCCATATCGGTAAAATGCCAAACAGGACCACTCAACAGCTGAATGATCCCGTTTGCGTAATAGCTCTTTATTTGTTACAATTATAGTGTTTGTAAAAGACAAAAAAAACCAAATACCCTCCATTCTCAAGGAATAAGGGTAAGGTGCTGTTCGGACAAGCTCCACCTTGCCGGACAGATCTATTCAATTGCTAACTGATTTATGATGCCAACTACTATAAGAGGAGGTGAACCCTCATGGCAAAAGACGTATTGTGTGCAGTTAACTCCTGTACTTACTGGGCTGAAGAAAACAAATGCAACGCTGAGTCCATCTTCGTTGCTTACCACAGCTCCAAAGAACCTACTCATTCTGAAGAAACAGATTGCAAAACCTTCGAAAGCAAATAAGGTCTGAAAAATATCGAAGGGACCCTCCACGGTTCCTTCTTTTCTTTTTCTCATTTTATCAAGAATGATAATTATTATCAAGTGTTTCTTTCAAAAAATGAAAATAAATCACTTTAACCAGAGTGAATTACCCCGGATATAGTGATTTATTTGTGTCCGGCAGCTACCACAGATTAGCTAAATCGTTTATCGGGTGACTGCTCCGCTCTTCTCCCGTACAAGGAGAGCAGCCTTCACCATATTACGAAGCGCGGCTGTGGTCTCTTCCCATCCACGAGTCTTCAATCCGCAGTCCGGATTAATCCAGAACTGCTGCACATCAAGAGCGCGCAGCGCCCGCTCGATGGCCGAAGTCATCTCCTCTACGACCGGAACCCGCGGGCTGTGGATATCATACACTCCAAGTCCAATGCCCTTGTCATATTCCTGCTCCTCGAAGCTGACGATCAGCTCCCCGTGGCTGCGGGAGGTCTCAATGGAGATAACATCCGCGTCCATCGCCGAGATCGAACCAATCATGTCGTTGAATTCGCTGTAGCACATATGCGTATGCACCTGGGTCGTATCCTTGACATGGTTCGTCGCGATCCGGAACGACTTCACAGCCCAGTTCAGGTAGTGCTCATGATCTCCCGCCTTCAACGGCAAGCCTTCGCGGATGGCCGGTTCATCGACCTGGATCATCTCAATACCCGCCTCCTCCAGGGCTGTTACCTCATGGCGCAGCGCAAGTGCGATTTGCCCTGCAACGGCTTCACGGCTGAGATCATCGCGGACAAAGGACCAGTTCAGGATCGTGACCGGACCCGTCAGCATCCCCTTGACCGGCAGCTTCGTCAGCGACTGGGCATACAGGCTTTCTTTGACGGTCATCGGCTCGATAAAAGCAACATCGGCATAGATAACCGGCGGCTTCACGCAGCGTGAGCCATACGATTGAACCCAGCCGCCTCCGGTGAAGAGATAACCGGCCAGCTTCTCTCCGAAGAATTCGACCATATCTGTCCGCTCAAACTCCCCGTGTACCAGTACGTCAAGCCCAAGCTCCTCCTGAAGGGTGATAGCCTCAGCGATTTGACGCTTGATGAACCCGTCATAACGCTCCTGGGTCCATACCCCCTTGCGCCACTTCAGCCGGGCCTGGCGGACCTCAGCTGTCTGCGGGAAGCTGCCGATAGTGGTTGTAGGCAGCAGCGGTAACCGCCACTTCTCCTGCTGAACCTTCAACCGCTCTACAAAAGGAAGACTGCGGTTGTCCGGCAGCTTCTCCAATGAGCGCACCTGCTCAGCTACATCCTCACGCCCACGTTCCGGAAGGGCACGGAATACAGCAAGCATCTCACGATTTGCAGCGAGTTCCGCTGCATAACGTTCAGTCCCCCCGTTTGCAGCTGCCGCAATTAGAACCAGCTCTTTAAGCTTCTCATTGGCGAAGGCTAATGCATTCTTGACCGCGGATTTCAGTTTATTTTCCCCTTCGACTGTAACGGGCACATGCAGCAGGCTCGAGGCGGGCTGAAGAATCAGCTGCTCTTGTGGCACATATTTCTGCAGATCAGCAACCAGCTCCAGCTTGGCATCTATATCCGAAAGCCAGATATTGCGTCCGTCGATAATTCCGGCAGCCAAGGTCTTATCCTGCGGCCAGCCCAGCCGGGCAATGGACTCCAGGTTCTTGCCTCCATCATGGACGAAATCCAGGCCCAGACCTTGCACTGGCAATTCCAGCAAGGCTTCCAGCGGCTCGGCAGCTTCGAAATACGTCTGCACAATAACATTAAGGCCCGGTACTGAAGCGGCGATCTCCCCGTAGATTGTCTTAAGCAATGTGATGTCCTCTGCCGTTATACCCGTTACAATTGCCGGCTCATCGATCTGTACCCAGGCCACGCCTTCTTGCAGCAGCTCCTGCAATAGCTGCACGTATACCGGCAGGAAGCGGGCAGCAACTGCGGATATTTCGGCAGCCGGGAAGCCCTTGGACAGCTTGAGGAAGGTATAGGGCCCTACTATAACAGGCTTGCCTTGTATGCCCGCCCGCTCTTTAGCGAACCGGTAGGCTGCCAGCGGCTTATTCTCTGTCAGGACAGGTGTAATGCTGCCAATCTCAGGCACGATATAATGGTAGTTCGTATTGAACCATTTGGTCATCTCGCAGGCTGTAGCCCCTGCATTGCCGCGGGCCATGGCAAAGTACAAGTCGAGCGGAATCTCTCCACCCTGATAACCATAGCGCGCCGGTACAATTCCGAACATCGCTGCTGTATCCAGTACATGATCATAGAAGGTGAAGTCGCCCACCGGAATCAGCTCTATGCCAGCCTGCTGCTGGGTTTGTAAATGCTGTAGCTGAATTTCTTCCATCTGCGAGCGGAAATTCTGCTCATCTATTTTCCCGGCCCAGTAAGCCTCCAATGTTTTTTTCCATTCGCGGTTCTTGCCGATTCTCGGATAGCCGAGGCTGCTTGTCTTAATTCCTTTGCTCATTTATGTCCGCTCCTCTTGGGTTAAGTTAGGTGCTGCATCCTTAATCTGCTGCCATCTTACTTCACATTTTCCGCGGTCCGCAACAGATTCCGGGGAGTTTGGCTATACAGATTCCTTATAACAAAAGCAAATCCCCACACAAAGCGGGGGATAGCTTCGGGGATCACTCAGGTACTTTACGGGGACCCCGAACATAATAAAAGCCGCAGTCTCCAATGAAGGAGGTGCGGCTGTGGCAACCGTGCAGACGGCTCAGAACCAGATCAGATAGACTACACCGGCGAGAATAATCCGGTAGATGGCGAAGGGCAGCAGCTTAATTCTGTTAATCAGCTTCAGGAAGAAACGCATCGATAACAGCGCGAACAGGAAGGCGCTGATAAAGCCGGCAATGAAGAACGGCAGGGCATCCAGTGTGAAGTACTGCCAATTCTTCAGCAGCGAAATCAGGCTCGCTCCGGCCATAATCGGCACAGCCATAATGAAGGTGAAATCGGCAGCCGCGCGGTGGCTCATCCCCAGCAGAACACCGCCGGATATCGTCGAGCCGGACCGCGAGAACCCCGGCCACAGGGAGACACACTGGATCAATCCGACCGATAGCGCCTGCCTATATGTAATCTGGTCCACACTCTCTGTTGTGATGGTTTTGGGTGCAAACCGGTCGGCGCAGATCATAAATACAGCACCTACAACCAGTCCGATCAGCACTGTAGAAGTGGAAAATAAATGCTCATCAATGTAGTCCTCGAACAAAAAACCGAATATCCCGGCCGGAATCAGGCCTACGATTACCTGGGCTAACTTCAGACGGCCTTCGGCAGGTGCCTGCGGCTGCCCCTCAGGCACCACCGTAAGCTCCTTGCGGCTGAATTTCTTCAGTCCGAGCAGATCGATGAACCGGTTACGGAAAATAATTACTACAGCAAGGATGGAGCCCAGCTGAATAACAACCTTGAACGTGTTCGCCGTATATTTTCCCAGAAACTCCTGCGATTTAAGCCACATATCATCAACGATGATCATATGGCCTGTTGAGGATACCGGAGCAAATTCAGTTAGTCCTTCTACAATTCCCAGTATGATTGCTTTGACAATGGTCAGCAGCTCCATGGTTATCCTCCTTTGAATGTTGTTGGAAAATTATCCCCGGACCTTGCCGGCATTCAGTCTTTTACGGTAATACAGGAATCCGAGCAACAAAAGTCCTGCAGCAATGATGGCATATACTACACTGGAATAGGTGCCGATAATACCGGCAATATCCTCCCACGACTCTCCAAGCGCGGCCCCCAGCAGCACCAGCAGCACATTCCAGCCTAAGGTTCCGATCGTTGTAAACAGCATGAACACGCCGAATTTCATCCCGGACATCCCTGCGGGAATGGAGATCAGACTACGTACGAGCGGAATCATCCGGCAGAAAAGCACGGTCCAGTAGCCGTATTTGTCAAACCAGGCGTCCGCCTTGCGGATATCCTTCCCGCTGATCCGCAGCAGGCCGCCCCAGCGGTCTACGATCCGCTCCAGTCTGTCCACATCCAGCATCCGTCCGATCCAGTACAGAATCACTGCTCCCAGCAGTGAACCGGCGGTTGAAGCGATCAGCACTCCGGGAATCGTCATGTCAGTCGTAGTGGTCATGAATCCGCCGAAGGGGAGAATGACCTCTGAGGGAATGGGCGGAAAAACATTCTCCAGCGCCAGCATCAGAAAGATGCCGAAGTATCCGAACTGCTCCATAAAATCCGTAATCCATGTTTGCATATGCGGGCCTCCTGTTTAGAGCAGATTTTTCTTGAGATTACGTAAATAACGGCTGCGGATGAAGAAGAAATAGATTCCCTGGGCTGCCAGATATCCGGCCAGCACTGCCCCTGTCTCGGCCGCAATCGACAGATAGAACAGGCGCTGCAGGGCAATGAAAGCAAAGACGCTGTGCAATATGGCCAGCAGCACCGGAACGAAGAACATCAGGGCCAGCTGCTGGGTGACGCTGCGGTCCAGCTCCTGATCGGTGAAGCCCATTTTGGACAACGCAGAATACTGGAAACGGTCATGCTCCAGATCCATGTACAGCCGGAAATACAGGAAGCTTCCTGCCGCGATGAAGAAGACGGTCCCCACCAGGAGGGAAGCAAACAGCATGGTGCTGTACAGTGTCCGCTGAATCTCAAACAGTGTACCGCTGACCACGACAGCGTAATTTGCCTTCTGCTCATAGGCGACCTTGCCGCCGTCCGCAAGACTTGAAGCAATGCCTACCGTCTGGGGGAAATCCTCCATGTAAAAGCCGTAGTATATGTCCTGCTGGACCGGAACTATGGTGTTATAGAGACTGTCGCTGACCACCAGGCCGCTGAAATCTCCGCCCCCCCGCCCGTCCAGCTCCGGCAGCAGATATTCGGCAACCGGCACATGCTGTGTGTAGCCAATTTCCCGGATATCTGTTCCCTGCTCCAGCGTATAAGTGGCTTTGACACGCTCACTGATCAGGCTGCGGTCCCGCTGAGAGCCGATCATCACCAGACCGTCGTGTCCTGCCAGCGGAGGTTCAGAGGAATCGAAGCCGGCATATTGGAGAGCCAGCCTATAGTCACTGTAAGCCATGAGCGGCAACCGTTCGGTATGGTCCGGTCCGCTCTGCGCGGCCACATCGGCATATTTCACCGGGATCGACAAGGTATCATACGCTAGTCCCAACTGCTTCAGCTCCGACTCGATGCCGTCCAAATCCTGCACTGCCGTGGAACTGGCCGCTCCGCCTTTGGCGACGTAGCCTACGGCTGCGGGATAATCCAGCTTCAGCTCCCGGGACAGGGTATGGATTGAGGCGAAAACGCCCACCGAAGTGAAGGATACCGCCGAGACAATGGTCACCATGAAGAACATCCGCCCGTTATCCTTCCAGCGGTAGGATAAACCCGAGAAGGTGATAATCCGCATCCGCTGCCAATAGAAGCGCCGGATTCTTCTCAGCTGTTCCACCACGTGTAGACTCAGCTGTGTATAGAACAGGTAGGTACCCACAACCGTGATAGCCACTACCGGGAACATCATCACCTCAACCGTTGTGGCTGTAGTGAGCACTGCCAGCACATAACCGCCAAGCAGCAGCAGAGCGGCGAGCAGCGCCTGCCAGCGGCGAACGCGCGGCTCCGTATCTCCTCTGCGTCCGCCTTGGAACATTCCCCGCGGCGACTCATTGCCGATAAAAAAGAAGGTGCACAGCGAGATCAGTACGAACAGCAGCACAAAGCTGATAATAGTCAGCACGGGTGCCTGCCAGCTTAGATGGAAATCCAGCGGGGGAATGCCGAGAAAGGCGGAGCCGATCATCAGGAACAGCTTGCCGAGCAGCATCCCGAGCAGTGTGCCGGTGACGATGGCCGAGCCGCCGATCAGCATATTTTCCAGAAACACCATCTTGTTGAGCTGTTGCTTGGTCATGCCATGCATCAGCAGAATACCGAATTCCAGCTTGCGGGACTGCAGGAAGGAGCCGACGGATACCAGTACGAACAATGAGCAGAAAACATAGATGATCCCTTCCGCCATCATCATTGTCTTAGCCGCAGTATCCAGGATCAGATCTCCTGAGATTACCGGATGAAAGATGAACAGGGCACACAGAAAGAAAATCATCACCGAAAAGGCACTGCTGACGAAGTAGGCGGCATATTTGCGCTTGCTCCGGGTTACATTCCTATAGGCGAATTGCCGAAAGGTCATGGCCGGCTCCTCCCAGCAGCGACAGCATGTCGATGATATTCTGGAAGAATGCGGCTCTGCTGCTGCCCCGGTACATCTCGCTGTAGAAACGGCCGTCTTTGATAAAAATCACCCGGTGGCAAAAGCTCGCTGCCACCGCGTCATGCGTAACCATCAGCACAGTGGCCCCCTCGGCTTCATTCACTTCAGCCAGCAGCCCCATCACTTCTTCCGATGCCTTGGAATCCAGACTGCCGGTGGGTTCATCCGCCAGAATCAGCGAAGGGCGGTGGATCATCGCCCGGGCAATGGCTACACGCTGCATCTGGCCGCCGGAGATTTCATAGGTGCGTTTGTTCAGCAGCCCGGCAATATCCAGCCTGGAGGCCACTTCGGCCAGCCGCTTTTCCATTTCCGCAACGGAACTCCCGCTTAGCGTCAGCGGCAATACTACATTCTCTTCTACCGTGAGCGTGTCCAGCAGATTGAAATGCTGGAATACAAACCCCAGCTCCTTGCGGCGGAACAGCGCCTTCTCTTTACGGCCCAGCAGGTTAGGGTCCCGGCCGCTGATCATTACCTGGCCTGAGGTGGGTTCATCAATCGTCGCGATAACATTGAGCAGCGTGGTTTTGCCGCTGCCGGACGGGCCCATAATTCCGACGAATTCCCCCTTCTCTACGGCGAACCGGATATGGTTCAGCGCGTGAATGGATACCTTGCCTTCATATATTTTGGATAAATTGTGTACGTCTAATAGGGGCAAGGGCTACCGCTCCTCTTTCACCTGGATTGCTTTCATTATACAAACTGTAAACTAATGCTGCTATTTCTGAAACTTACAGCTACCTTACAGTATTGTAAGCACAGTTGTAGTTGATAGTTGACAGTGTAGAAATAAAGCCTTATATTTAAATGCATGAGCATGCATGTATTTTATGGAGAGCCGATTTTTACCATAATCCTCCCCCTGCCGCATGCCAATTCCAGATGGAACGAAGGAGCGCGACGAATAATGAAGGATCTGTTCACCCCCTATGAGTATAAGAGCCTGAAGCTGAAGAACCGGGTAGTTATGCCGCCTATGTGCCAGTATTCGGTCACCAATAAAGATGGAATCGCTACAGATTGGCATTATAACCATTATGTGAGCCGTGCAGTCGGCGGTGCCGGACTGATTATTGTAGAGATGGCTGATGTTGACCCGGATGGCCGTATCACCGACTATGATCTGGGACTCTGGTCCGATGAACAGATCCCTGCCCTGGCCCGGATCGTGGAGGCCAGCCATGCCTACGGTGCCAAAGTGGGGATTCAGGTCGCCCATGCCGGACGCAAGGCCGAGGATGCCGTGCTTCCTGTCTCCTCTTCCGCTATTCCTTTTGACGATAAGTCCACTACTCCGCATGCCTTGACTACGGAAGAAGTGAAAGCTATGGTAGGCAAATTCAAGCTGGGTGTGCAGCGGGCTGTTCAGGCCGGCTTCGATGTCATTGAACTGCATGGTGCCCACGGCTATCTGATTCACCAGTTCCACTCACCACTGACCAACCAGAGAACGGATGAATACGGACAGGACCGGACGCTGTTCGGCCGGGAAGTGATTGCCGCCGCGAAGAGCGTAATGCCTGAGGGTATGCCGCTGATCATGCGCATTTCCGCGCAGGAATACGTTGAGGGCGGCTATGGACTCACCGAGAGCCTGATAATCAGCAGAGCTTATAAGGAAGCCGGAGCGGATATCTTCCACATCAGTGCAGGCGGTGAAGGCCCGATAGCTGCAGCCGGCAGACCGGGCACCCATGCTGCCTATCAGGTGCCGCTGGCCAGAGCTATCAAGCAGGAGCTGAATGTTCCGGTGATTGCCGTCGGCCGGCTGGATGAAGCGGTACTCGCCAATGCGGTCATCGGTAATGAAGAGGCTGATCTCGTAGCGGTTGGACGGGGCATGCTGAGAAATCCTTACTGGACGCTGGAAGCTGGTGTAGTACTCGGCAAAGACGCGGGCGTTCCCACGCAGTATGAGTTCGGGTTTCCCCGCGCCGCCAAATAATTGAGTATTCCCTGCGGTGTCCTTCTCATCTTCCAGATGATATACTAAAGTGAAATTTATATTCATGAATGGCATGCACCGGGAGGATTGAAGACATGAAGAACACCCCTGCAAATGACCTGATATCCAGCTGGTTGTCACTCTCTCATATACAAATGAATGTTGCCGCTGCACTTGAAGCAAAGCTGGTGGAGAACTATCAGTTATCGCTCAAGGAGTTCTACGTACTGCTGTTTCTGTCCGAGGCACCCGAGAAGAAGCTGAAGCTCCAGCAGCTTGAGTCCATGGTCGGGCTGAGCCAGAGCGCCGTATCCCGGCTGGTCAGCCGGTTCGAAGCCAAAGGCTGCGGCGCGCTGGAGCGCAAGGTCTGTGATGATGACCGCAGAAGCATCTATACCTCTTTGACTGACATCGGTCAGAATAAGGTGGACCGGGCGCAGGTGACCGTAAATGAAGTGCTGCAGGAAGCCTTTCCTGTAGCCGATATACAGCAGCTGCTGGAACAGCTTGTGCAGCTGAAACAGCAATAGACCCGGGCAGAGCGCCTGCCGGGTGAACCCGCCGTCCCTTACAGGGGCGGCGGGTTTTTGATATGCAGCACCGAACCTGATACGCCCCCTGAGCATACAACGTACTAAACGAAGAATAGCGGGGTGTACGCATGTTGTTCACAGTAATGCAGCTGATTGGCGGTATCATTCTCTCTGTAGGCTGGGTTCCACAGATTCTGCAAATCATCAAGACCCGGTCTGTCACAGACCTTAGCTTGAAATCCTACCTGCTGATGCTGCTGGGCATCGCCCTGATGGAGGCTTATGCGGTAAATCTGGCCGCTCACGGGGTTGGGCTCGCTTTTCTGATCACCAATACCCTGTCGCTGGCGGTTGTAACAACGGTCGTCCTCCTGATTATCCGCTACCGGGCAAGCAGTAAATAGGCAGAAATGCCGCCCCCTGTGTCAAAAAACAATCCGCACTGCCGTCCCCTTGCCTACCTCAGAGCTTATCTCCACCTCATGCTCCAGCTTGCCGCAGATTTGCTTCACCAGATACAAGCCCATGCCTGTAGACTCCTGAAAGCTGCGCCCATTGACGCCGGTAAAATAAGGATCGAATACCCGCGGCAGGTCACCCGGAGGGATGCCCACGCCTTCATCGCGCACCTCCAGCACAGCCCTGCCCTGCTCCTGAAGATACCCATGGAAATGCACAAACTTCCCCTCCTCCACTGTATAGCGCAGGGCATTGGTTATCAGCTGGGTTATGACGAAGGACAGCCATTTCTCGTCCGAGGTAACCGAAATCCCGCTCTCCACAGAAATCACCGGAAACACCCGCTTGCGGATAAACAGCCGTTTCTGTTCCGAGGTTACGCTCCGCACCACGGCCGAGAGCTCCAGCCGCTCGACATAGAAATCATGCTCAAAGGTATCCAGCCGGGCGGTGTAGAGCACCGTTTCCAGCCCTTTCTTCAGCCGGTCCAGCTCATCGCCAATGGCCGTGAACGGAGCCCCGTCTTTATCCTGTATCATCAGATGAATCACTGAAAGCGGCGTCTTCATGCCATGCACCCACTGGTTGATGAAGTGAATATGCTCCTCCAACTTGTGGCGGTAGTTGTGCAGGTCGTTCTGGTACAGCCGGAACTGCTGGGCCAGCAACATACGCAGACTCCCGGCCAAAGGCGTGTTCTGCGCCGGCCCGCCGGATTCCTCGAGCGATGCCGGCACCGTCAAAAGCCGCTCATAGAATGTACGGTTTGTGAGATAACGGTAGGCCAGATAACCCAGCAGCAGAATTGTACTGAGCAGCGCCGCATACAGGCTCACTGTGACTCCACTCCCCCCGTCCAGCCGGTAGACAAGCGTAATTATGATAAGCTGGGCCAGATAGACGATGATCAAAGGCGATTGTTCCCGCATGAACAGCTTCATGTCACCCCTCCTCCCAATTCCCGGTGAGCCTGTACCCTTGACCGCGCACCGTCTGCAGCCCCTCCATAATGTCCAGCGCAGCCAACTTCTTGCGTACCCGGGTTACGTAGACATTCAGTGTGTTGTCATCCACAAAAGCTTCGGTATCCCAAATCTTCTCCAGCAGCCGGTCACGCGTAACGAGGGTACCGGATTTCTGCATCAGCTCATCGAGAATCTTGGCCTCGGTGTGGCTGAGGTCGATTCTGGCTCCGCCCCGTGTCAGGATCAGCCGTTCTACGTCCAGCATCAGTCCCGAGACGGTGAGGCTGCGTTCAGTGCCGCCCCCGGCGTAGGAGCCGTAAGCGCGGCGCAGGTGGCTTTTGATTTTGGCCATCGCAATCTCGTAATCAAAGGGTTTCGTAATATAATCATCCGCGCCATTCTCCAGCGCCATGACCTGATCCATCTTCCCGTCTCGCGCGGAGATGAACAGAATGGGACAAGTCGAGACCGCACGGATCTGGCGGCACCAATAATATCCGTCGAATTTGGGCAGGTTCACGTCCAGCAGGACCAGCTGCGGGGCGAACGTCTCGAACTCGGTCCGTACCGCTTCAAAATCATGCACCGCCATTGTTTCGTATCCAAACTTATGTAAGTAGTCCTGGAGCAGGGTTACCAGTCCCTTGTCGTCCTCAATGATAAATATTTTGAACATCATAGCCCTCCGGTTGCCGCCTTAAGTAGTCTAAGGGGTTTGCCCCATAATATATACAGTACCTGCGTTCCAGTCAAATCTGCGGTATACTTTCCGGGAAGCGGTGAATGCCAGTACAATTCCTGTTTCGAAAAAATAACGGGCTTAAAGCCGTTAAGGAGGTACCCCGCATGAAGCAAAACAAATATGATGAGACCAGCTTTTTTGAAAATTACAGCCGGATGCCGCGCTCCACAGGCGGACTTGAGTCCGCCGGAGAATGGGGAACCTTCCGCACGCTGCTGCCTGACCTGCAGGGTCAGCGGATACTGGATCTGGGCTGCGGCTTCGGCTGGCACTGCCGGTATGCCCGTGAGCAGGGGGCCGTATCTGTAGTGGGCATCGATCTTTCCGCGAATATGCTGGAGCGGGCCAGGGCGATGACCCGCGATCCGAAGATTGAATACCTCCAGCTGGCAATTGAAGATGCCGCTTTCGGTGCGGATGAATTCGATACAGTCATCAGTTCACTTGCCATTCACTATGTAGAAGACATCGCCAGCCTCTGCCGCCAGGTCTACTATTGCCTGAAGCCTGGCGGAGCCTTCGTGTTCTCGGTCGAGCATCCCATCTTCACCGCGCTCGCCGCGCAGGATTGGCATTACGGTCTTGAAGGCGGGAAGCAGCATTGGCCTGTTGACAATTATCATCTCGAAGGACCGAGGCAAGCCAATTTCCTTGATCATGCAGTCACGAAGTACCACCGTAATACCGCCACCTACATTAATACGCTGATCGGTTCCGGCTTCACCCTGACCCGGATCTCCGAGCTGCAGCCGACTGCAGCTATGCTGGAGAATAATGCTGCCTGGCAGGAGGAAACCCGGCGTCCGATGTTCCTGCTGCTGTCTGCGGTGAAGAATTAGCCGGTATATAGCGTGCGTTTGAGAAACAAAATTGCTGGAGGGCGAGGCTGGGTGAGGCTTCGCGGGCGAGGCTGGCTGGAGCTTAGTATGCGCGTATTTGCTCCAGCAGTGGCCGGTGGGTTCTTCATAACTCACTCATCAGCTTGTGGGGAGGACTGAGATTCCGTTATTTGTGCAAATCGAGTGATTTCACAGGGTAAGCGGACTCAGATTCCGTTATGGGGCCGATTATCCCTCCTTTTGAGCTGAAATCAACAGGATAAAGGAATCTCAGTCCGTTTCATCAGCAAAAAAAAGGTCTTTCCAGGAAATAAGGGCATCTCAGTCCGCTTCCCTCCGCAGACCAAACAGCCGCCTCCCGGGGAATCCGGCGAGGCGGCTGTTGCACTTACCGGGGAATCCCGTGAAGCAGCGGCTGCATTCCGCTCAATCCCGCGAGGCGGCAATTTGTTACGGTTGAATTTGGAGCGGCGGCTTATTTTGTCGCCGCTCCACTTACTTGCCGTCCAGCAGATTACCCAATCCGCCAAGGATGCTGCCCTCTTCCTTGCGCCCGGAAGGTCCGGCGGCTGACAGAATACGGTCGGCCATCCGGCTGAACGGCAGCGACTGCACCCACACCTTGCCCGGTCCGCGCAGGGTGGCGAAGAACAGGCCTTCGCCGCCGAAAAGTGCAGTTTTCACACCTTTGACCATCTCGATATTATAATCGATAGAGGATGTCATGGCGACGAGACAACCGGTGTCGAGCTTTATAGTCTCTCCAGGCTGCAGCGTCCGCTCCAGCACATGACCGCCGGAGTGGACGAAGGAGAGTCCGTCTCCTTCGAGCTTTTGCATGATGAAGCCTTCGCCGCCGAAGAAGCCCGCCCCCAGCCTGCGCTGGAATTCAATGCCGATCGACACGCCTTTGGCTGCGCAGAGGAAGGAATCCTTCTGGCAGATGATTTTGCCGCCGTATTGCTGAAGATCCAGCGGAATAATCTTGCCCGGGTATGGGGCGGCAAAGGTTACGCTTTTCCGTCCATATGCCCCGCTGTGCGTGAAGACGGTCATGAACAGGCTCTCCCCGGTCAGCAGCCGTTTGCCTGCACCCTTCAGCATGCCCATCAGTCCGCCGCCGCCCCGCGAGTTGCCGCTGCCGTCACCAAAGATCGTCTCCATCGTAATCTCCGGGTCCATCATCATGAAGCTGCCCGCTTCAGCAATGACACTCTCCCCCGGGTCGAGCTGCACCTCCACACACTGAATTTCCTCACCCATAATCGCATAATCAATTTCGTGAGCACTCATTCTCGTACATCCTCCTCTACATTCTGAGCATAGTGTAACCTCGGGCCTTGCAGTTTGAATGAAATATATACGCGCGCTCACGCCTCACGGTTTCAGTATCCAGGAACACCTGGGAGGTCAATGTGTGAATTGTGGCGCAAACGAAGAAATACACATTTTACCGAAAACAAACTAACAGAGGATGATATGTAAAATTGTTGCAATATTACAACTTCGATTCACTGATACCGGGGTGTGCGGAAGGATTGTTGTATGAAATACAAGAATCCTCTCGTTAATCGGCTTGGAGGGGGCAGAATGCTGCATTTCATAAAGCAATTTCCGGTTACGGTCGATATTACGGGCGGAATGTTGTATGAAATGCAGGATTTTTTCAAAAAAAAGACCAGCTGGACTTAAGTCCGCTGACCTTTCATCATCCCCGTATAGGGGTTCACATTGCATTGTTCACATTCACCGTGCCATCCTGAGTCTTGGCTAGTGGAGATGGAATCTTCGGAGCCTTGACCAGCTTCGGTCTGCCCAGAGAGGTTGTAAAAGTAATCACATATCCGGCCACAACTACAGCCATCACTGTGTACAGGGTCTCTTTTAACGGCATATAGAAGAGGGACAATGCCAGTACAATTACATCCATCAGGATAAATACGGTTCCTACCTTAATTCCTTTCCATTCACTAATCAATAGCGACAAAATATCATCACCGCCGCTCGCCCCGCCACCACGCAGGACCATTCCCGCTCCTAGACCTGTCAGTACACCGGACAACAGCGCCGCAACAGGCAGATTGCCCTGCAGATCAATAACCCATCCGGAATAGCGTTCCATAAGTCCGTAGAATACCGTGAAGGCTACTACAGAAATGAAGGTGTTCACAACGAACGATTTTCCTTTGAAGATGATGGCGATTAAGAGCACTGGAATGTCTAAGATCAGGATCGATAGTGATGGTGAAATCCCTAGTACATATTTGCCGAGCAGCGATAATCCTACGAATCCGCCCTCGGTCAAATGGTTCTGATAATTAATGTGATAATACGTAAATGCAAGCAATAGTGTTCCGGACAAAATAACAGCTAGTCGGAGCGGCAAACTCATGCCACTGTCTTGTTTCCTCATTACTCGGTCTCCCCTTATCGTATATGGCGGCTAGACGTCCCACCAGCCTCTACGACGGGTTAAACCGGAGGTGTTGCTCCTTCGCATACAATACTCCCTTCCCTCGCAGAGGCGGTTCGTCAATTAACAACGGTTCGCGCACATTCTACAGGGAAGCTAAGTATAAGACAGATCATAACGTTTCCAAATCGTCCTTTGGGGAATCGTCCTTCGGGGACACATGGTATCCTGATCCTTTCTTTAGTTTGATATGTTCTGAATAGATTATACCACGCGGAACGGCCACTCTAAACAGTTTCCAGTAAAAATAAGCAATTAGCCCTGATTTCGCAATAAGCGGTTGACTGTTTCCCGGCGTACACCAATTAATTGTCCGATCTCTTCCTGTGTCAGCAGATCTGTGAGCTGTGCGCCATGAGAGTATTCGTTCAGCCAGTCGGTCAGGAGTGCCATCCGTTCTGCGGGTGATCCGACCGTGAGGTGGTCGAGCCGTGTCTGCATAAACCGCACCTTCTCCTGCAGCAAAAGGGCGATCTCCATCACCTTCTCAGGATTCTCCCGCAGCTCGCGGTACCATTCCGCAGCGGGAACGATCTCGACCTCGCTTCTCATCATTGCCACCGCTGTTCCATGCGCCTCCTTCGGCGAAATGAGGGAATGATGGGGGACGGTCTCACCCGGATACAGCAGGTTGAACAGTACCATGTTCCCGTTCTCGTGCAGTCTTGTCACCTTGAACAGCCCGCTCTTCACCCGGTACAGGTTCTCGCCGCCGTCGCCCTGGCGGAACAAGACTTCCCCTTTGTGCAGAATCATTTCGCATTCTCCTTTGCTTTCTCTTTATATATATTTTTAATTATACCGAAATACGACATTGAATTCTCCCCCACTTAGCTAACGCTTGAAGTGGCGGATTCTTGCGAACAGAAGAGTACCCTCTTCTTATGGAGCAAGCGATCCCTGCGTTCCCGCAGTTTTACATTTTTGACGCTAGTGAAATCTTGAATTCTATCGTTTGGTTAGGTGGGGGTTAAACCGCTACTTGTTCAATATTGTGAGCGGCGTTTTCGTCACGGTCATGGATCGTCCCGCAGGCCGTACACGTCCATTCCCGAATGGACAGGTTCTTCACCTCGGGGTGGATTGTGCCACACACATGGCAACGCTGACTGGTCGGCTCAAACGTGTCGGCGATCCGAAGATTTCGTCCATACCATTTCGCTTTATACGTCAGCTGTCGCACCCACTCGCCCCAAGACGCATCAGCAATGGATTTTGAAAGCTTGGGGTTCTGAATCATATTCGCCACACGCAGATGTTCGATACTAATCGTTTGGTTTTCACGAATCAGTCTCGTGGTCAGCTTGTGGAGGAAGTCATTTCGTTTATTGGCAATGCGTTCGTGAATACGAGCGATATGCTGCCTTGCTTTCTTCCAGTTGGAGCCGCCCGGAGTACGCCGAGCCATCCGCCGCTGCCAAAGCGCCAGCTTGTTCTCGTATTGACGGTAAAAGCGAGGATTGGCGATATGTTCGCCGTTTGAGCATACTGCATATTCTTTCAAGCCTAAGTCGATGCCAATAGGTGTATCCACCTGAGGCAGAGGGTTCTTTTGAACTTCGCAAACGAGCGAGACGAAAAATTTCCCGCTGGCGTTTTTACGAACGGTAGCGGACAATATCCGGCCTTCCAGCTTCCGGGAGTTTGCAAAACGTATCCAGCCGAGTTTGGGGAGCTTCAAGCGACTGCCCTCCATGGCGATATTCCCGTTGGTGAATTTGGTCGTGTAACTTTGAATCGGATGCTTTCGGCTCTTGAAGCGTGGCGCTTGATTTTGCTTCTTGAAAAAACGATCAAAGCTATCCGCCACATGACGAGCAGCCGACTGCAAAGCGATGCTATCGACTTCTTTCAGCCAGTCGTATTGTGCTTTTAAACCGGGGAGTTGTGTCGCACAAGCGTGATAAGACAAGCCTTTTCCCGTTTCCGCATAGCTTTGATTCCAAGCTCCCAAGAAGTAATTGAACACAAAACGGCAGCAGCCAAACATTCGACGAATGAGTTGCTGTTGCTCTGTATTGGGGTAGATCCGATATTTATAGGCTTGATGAACCAGGTGTTTCGAAGAAACCTCCTGCGCAGACACGAGCATGTGCAACACCTCCTTTTAGTGATCTCATCCATATTATAGCACATACGTTCGTCTTGAAATCGAAAACTACAGATTCATCCCCACCCTATCGAGGGTGGGGTATTCTCAGCTTTTTTAGATAAAATGGAGCGTGCAAACAAAGAAACCGTATGAATGCAGAATGTTGCTCTGCTTCCATACGGTTAAGGACAGGAAATGATTACGTTACTTCAATGCGAGCGGCTTCTTCCAGAGACCCAGCATCAGCCCGGAAATAACGGAGCCGATCAGCACAGCCAGCAGGAACAGCAGCGCGCTGCTGGACAAGAAGGCTACGAACACACCTCCATGCGGTGCAGGTACATTGATATTCCACAGCTGGGTCAGTCCGCCGGCTACGGCTGAACCCACGATACAGGAAGTGAGCACCCGCAGCGGATCTGCTGCAGCAAACGGAATGGCACCTTCGGTGATGAACGACAAGCCCAGCACGTAGTTGGTTAATCCGGATTTGCGTTCAGTTTCAGTGAATTTATTCTTGAAGAACGTAGTTGCAAGGGCAATCGCCAGCGGAGGCACCATCCCTCCGGCCATGACGGCAGCCATCATCAGTCCGTTTGTATTGCCGCTTGAGGTGAACACACCGATAGCAAAGGTGTATGCTGCTTTATTGAACGGACCGCCCATATCGATAGCCATCATACCGCCAAGCACCAATCCCAGCAGTATTTTGTTGCCAGTACCCAGGTGGTTAAGCGCATCAATCATACCTTCATTAATCCAGCTGAATACCGGATTGAACAGATAGAACATGACCGCGCCGGTAATAAGCAAACTGAACACCGGATACAACAGAATCGGTTTCAGGCCGTCAAGCGTACGCGGCAGGCCAGAGAAGGCTTTGCGGAGCATAATCACCACATAACCGGCCAGGAAACCGGCAGCCAGGCCGCCCAGGAAGCCCGCATTGGCATTTAGAGCCATGATACCGCCGACCATACCAGGCATCAGCGCCGGGCGGTCGCCGATGCTAAGTGCGATAAATCCGGCCAGAATTGGAATCAGGAAGTGGAACGCCCCGTCTCCTCCGCCAATCGTCTGCAGCAGCTTCACCAGCGGATTATCGACACTGGCTACCTGTTCAATCAAGAAGGAGATCGCCAGCAGAATCCCGCCGCCGACTACGAACGGCAGCATGTGGGAGATGCCATTCATCAGGTCTTTATAAATTTTGCTTCCGATTGTACCGGACTTCGCCGATGCGGCACCATCCTCATTACGGCCGGAGCTGCGGTAGATTGGCGCATTGCCTTGGACCGCGATGCGGATTAATTCCTCTGACTTGCGGATTCCATCGCTTACGGGACGCTGAAGTACAGGCTTGCCGTTGAAGCGGTCCATCTCCACGTTCTTATCCGCAGCAATAATAACTCCGCTCGCCCGGGCAATCTCATCCGCAGTCAGCACATTCTGCGCACCTTCTGAACCGTTCGTTTCTACACGGATGTTAACTCCCATCTCTTTGGCTTTCTTCTTCAGGGCATCCTCAGCCATGAAGGTATGGGCAATTCCCGTAGGACATGCTGTCACAGCCACAACAAAGCTCTGCGAATCCGGGTTCCCGGTGATCATCCGTGCAGGTTCAGCCTGCGGCGCCGCTGTCTTCCGGGCTTCATGCTCCGCAGCTGCCTTAGCTTCCGCTTCCGCCTGAGCTTCGGCCTCAGCTTGCTTGGCATCGAACAAGCGTGTTACTTCAGCAGGAGTCTTGGCACTCATGAGCTGCTCGATGAATTCGCTTTCAATGAGCAGCCTTGATAATGCAGCCAGTGTGCGCAGGTGCATATTTCCAGCTCCGTCCGGCGCTGCAATCATGAAGAACAAATGAGCCGGCGCTCCATCCAGTGAGGCAAAATCTAGTCCGGCGCTGCTCTTGGCGAACACAACCGTTGCTTCATTCACAGCTTTGGTCTTGGCATGAGGCATAGCGATGCCTCCGCCGATTCCCGTACTGGACTGGGCTTCACGGTCCAGTATCTTGTCTTTGAACAGCTTCACGTCATTAATGCGTCCGCTGGCTGCGAGGCTGGCAATCAGTTCGTCAATCGCCGCTTCCTTCGTTGTAGCCTTCAGCTCCATAATCATAGTTTCCTGTATCATCAAATCTGTAATTTTCATTAATCTCAACTCCCCGGTTTACTTAAAATCTTTCGTTATGTTGTTTACAGCTGGGAAATTACAACGAGCGGCCGAAGCTGATCTATCTTCTGTCTGTCCGCCAGATCGTCCGAGAATGCCGTTGCGCTTCCTGAGGCGACGCCGGCACGGAATGCCTCCAGCACATCTCCGGTCAGCGACAAGTTCCCCACAAACCCGGCGATCATGGAATCTCCTGCACCTACTGAATTCTTCACCTGCCCTGCAGGAGCAGCTGCATGGTAGACACCTTGCTCCGAAATAAACAATGCCCCTTCACCGGCCATCGATACCAGCACATGCCTGGCCCCTGCTTCCAGCAGCTTGCGTCCGTAGGTAATAATCTCCTCCCTTGTGCTGATCTGAACGCCGAACAGCTCTGCCAGCTCATGGTGATTCGGTTTGACAAGCAGCGGTCCCAAGGGCAACGCGTCTTTCAGCGCCTGTCCCGTTGTATCAATTACAAACTCTGCCCCCTTCTGTTTGCATACTGCGATCAGCCTGCTATAGAAATCTCCGCCAAGTGACGGTGGAGTACTTCCCGACAGAATAACAACATCACCCTGCTTCAGGGCATCCAGCTTGTGCAGCAGAGAAGCGGTCTCAGGCTGCGAAATCTCCGGTCCGGCTCCGTTAATTTCCGTCTCTTCCCCGGCTTTCAGCTTGATATTGATCCGGGTATCATCCGTTATGTGAACGAAATCACTTGCAATCATCTCTTGACGCAGCCACTGTTCAATATATCCGCCCGTAAAACCGCCAAGGAATCCGGTTGCCGTATTCTCGACCCCCAGCTGCTTCAGTACGCGGGATACATTGATTCCCTTCCCACCGGGCAGCTTCATATCCCGCTTCATCCGGTTTAACCCGCCTAGTGTAAACTCATCAACCTCCACGATATAATCGACGGAAGGATTAAGTGTCACTGTATAAATCATCATTCATCCCTCATTTATAATGTTTGTCTTCTTCTCACACTCACACCAATGTATAATCAACGTCCATCTTCTCCAGCTCCCGGCGGAAGTTATCCGGCGTATCCGTATCAAGAATGCAGTGATCCATCTCCTGCAGATCCGCGACTTTACAAAAGGAGATTTGCCCGATCTTGCTATGGTCTGCGAGCAGAATGGCTTGCTTTGCGACAGCAATCATTTTGCGCTTGGTTGCAGCCTCCAGCATATTGGGAGTCGTGATGCCTTCATGTATATCCAGCCCGTTGGTTCCAAGGAAGGCTTTGTCTACCCGAACCATATCCAGTGAGCGTTCTGTCATCGGTCCGACAAAAGCCATCGTGTCCGGCCGCAGCATTCCGCCTGTAATCGAGACTTCGATATGGCGGCAATCCTTCAGCTCATTAAGCGCCATAATCGAGTTGGTGATGACCTTGAGATTACGGAAGGATTTCAGCGCCCGGGCAATCTGCAGCGTAGTCGTTCCGCCATCCAGAAGAATTGCATCGCCTTCCTCAATCATCTCCACGGCCTTGCGGGCAATCCGCAGCTTCTCATCAAGGAACCGGTCTTCTTTATCCGGAACAGCCGCTTCAAAGTTCACACTCTGCAGGGATACCGCCCCGCCATGCGTACGTTTCAGCAGCCGTGCTTCCTCAAGCTCCTTGAGATCGCGGCGGACCGTTGATTCTGAAACGGACAGCTCCTGGCTCAGCTCCTGAACCGATGCTCTTGTATGATTCTCAATAAACTGCAGAATACTCAGCTTCCGTTCTTCTTCAAACATGCGCTTCACTCCTCGGACTTGCAGCACCTGCTGCCGGATTCCTTTTATACACAATCGTCTATTTGTGTTCGGGCTTATTGTTAATTGAATTTAAATAAAAGCTCATTCGTGACTGATATTGATCATTTCTGCTCATTTATGATTGTAACAGCGTTTTCATAAACTGTAAAGTGCTTTTTTATCCGCTTATTTTTTACGGAAAAAGCTTATACTATGCCTTATGCGGCGGCTTTTTTCGTTATCCGCTGATCGAATGGCTGAATGGATGCTCATCTCTGCTCATTTCATCCTGAAAGGGGCAAATACCGGCTGCAGCAAATAACCACCCGAACGCCTATTTCACAAACGCGGTCAGCGACATATTTTATATTACATATGGGGAAAAGCGGGTGAACAGGAGATGGCCTATAACAATAATAATTATGGATCCGGCTATACAGGCGGTAACAACAATAACACTAACGGAGGTGCGGGCAAATCCTCCCCTGCAGAAGCTGAAGAACTCAGTGCCGAAGACTATGCAATCATTGCCGCAGGTTTTGGGGCACTAGGTGAAATCTTTGCTTTTCTCTCCCTGGTCAAAGCCAAACAGGTCACCAAAGAAACCGGAGGACAGGCAGGCTTTGAAGTGGACCCTATCCTATTCGTACAGTCACGAAAAAAAAAAGCAGCCAGACGAAAATCCCGCCGGCCGCGTTGATATATTCTTGTGCTTAAGAAATCTTCAAAGGCAGAACCTGATGCTTCGCGAATATAGAGTCCACCTTCTCTCGCTGCTCCTCCTCATCAAGGAAAACAATGACTATAATATGCTCCAGCTCTACATGCCTGGCATAAGCCTCCGCATCCTCCTGCAGAATGCCAATACCGATCAGACTTACAGTAAGACCATCCGTTTCAATATCCGCTCCAGCCAGTTTGCGTGCAGCCGGACCCGCAGCCACAGCAGTATCGGCCAGCATGTCGAGTCCAACTCCTAACCCGCGGGCTGTACCGAATAATCCCTCATTGCCTTCCCCGGTCTGCGCAGTACCAATTCCGGTATCGTGGCTGATGATCTCCAGCGTATTTTTCTGCTTGGTTACTGCAGATATATTCTTCGAATTGATTCCATTCTCTTTCATTTCCCCAATCGCCAGTGCAGCATCGGTCCGATGGCCAAAAATCCCGAGTACCAATGTAGGCATCTAACATCCCTCCTGTTAGTGCGATATTACCACTCTGCCTGCAGCTTGAACCTGACGGCAAGACTCACCAGTAGTGAATCAATCTCTCCTAATTCGGTTATAAAGATAGAATCAGGCAAATTGATATACAGCAGTCTTATAAAATAAGATAGAACGCTGTTGCTCCTGATGCGTATACATAAACATAAATTATAAGATTGGAGGGGCTCCTGTGCTTCAAAGCAAATATTTCCGGACAAGCCTGGCCATTATCGCCTTTTTGACGATATTGTATCTGGGTTCCAAAGTTATCTTCTTATTCACGCCTCTCGTGTCCATCTTTAATCTTCTGCTTGTGCCAATGATGCTGTCGGGCTTCATGTTTTATCTGCTTCGCCCGCTCGTCAACTTTCTGGAGACCAAAAAACTTGGACGCGCACTCTCGATTCTCCTAATCTATCTCGTCTTTATCGGATTGTTCGTCCTGTTCTGGGTGCTGGTCTGGCCGACATTGCGCGAGCAAATCCAGAATTTCATTGACAACACGCCGTATCTGGTAGAGGGACTGCAGAATCAGTTCAACAAGCTGCAGAATGATCCGTCATTATCCCGTTTTTTCAAGGGCGATACCGATCTGGCTACCCGGCTCTCCGGGTACTTGAATGACGCTATTACCTGGGTGACCAATTCCATGTCCAATCTGATCGGTGTCATCTCCAGCATCGTAGTAGTCATCGCCACGCTGCCGATTATTCTCTATTACATGCTGAAGGATGGACATAAGCTGTCTCCGATTCTTCAGGGCCTGATACCAAGAAAGTTCCGCAAGGAAGGCCAGGATATGCTGAAGGATATCGACAGTGCGCTAAGCGGCTTCATCGTTACGCGCGTCCTGCTGAATGTGGTGCTGGGCATTATTCTCTACATCGGATTCCTGGTAATCGGCCTGCCTTATTCCCTGTTGCTGGCCGTCATCTCCATTCCGCTTAACTTCATTCCGTATGTCGGCTCGCTGCTAGCGGCAATCCCGGTTATTATCGTAGGATTCATTGAATCACCTTCGATGGCGCTCTGGTCTCTGGTCATCATCGTCGTTGCCCAGCAGATTCAGGATAATGTTCTGTCACCGATTATCTACGGTAAATCCCTGGATGTACATCCGCTGACAACCGTTGTGCTTGTCCTGATAGGCGGCGACTTCTTCGGCATTATCGGTGTGCTCATTGCGCTGCCTGTATATATGATTCTCAAAATCCTCTTCTTGCGAATTTATGAAATCATTATCGCTGAGCGTGAGGATGATCCGGGCGGTCCCGGGCCTATAGCACCGGAAGGGATTGAGGTCGAGATAGTTAAGGAAGAGCAGTTGTAGTTCAGTTAAACCTGGTTTGAGTGTTATATTTCAAGACTGATTCGCCCAAGGGCGAATTCTGCTGGAGCAGATGGGGCATGTGCGAACTAATATAAGCTCATACAGGCAATAAAGCTTATAAGGCAACCTCACATTGCTCCAAGTAGACTAATTCTGGGATACCAGGGGGTGGAATCAAGGGCATTAATGCCCCTCATTTGCTCATTTGGGTTGCGTCCGGTAGAATCAAGGGCATTAATGCCCCTCATTTGCTCATTTGGGTTGCGTCCGGGGGAATCAAGGGCATTAATGCCCCTCATTTGCTCATTTGGGTTGCGTCCGGTGGAATCAAGGGCATTAATGCCCCTCATTTGCTCATTTGGGTTGCGTCCGAGGGAATCAAGGGCATTAATGCCCCTCATTTGCTCATTTGGGTTGCGTCCGGTGAAATCAAGGGCATTAATGCCCCTCATTTGCTCATTTGGGTTGCGTCCGGTGAAATCAAGGGCATTAATGCCCCTCATTTGCTCATTTGGGTTGCGTCCGGTGGAATCAAGAGCACTAATGTTCCTCATTTGGTCATTTGCTCAAAGTTCGACGGAATTAGAGGGATTTATCCCCTTGATTTCTCCGTTCCGCCTACTTTCGGCGGGATTAGAGGAATTTATCCCTTTAATTTCCCTGTTCCGCTTACTATCGGCGGGAACAGAGGGATTTCTGATATAAGAATAAGAATTAATTCATTCTACAAACGGATCGCCACAATTCGAAAGCATCTTATCTATAACTAATACGCAGATCTTATCCACAACAGTCAAATATCATAATATCCAAATAACAAAAACAGCAAAACGGGCAAATCTCTTATTTAGAGGTTTGCCCGTTTTGCTGTACCTTCCGAAGCCTTCCGTTCCGCAATCTCAGCCCCGCAGAGAGCGCACCACAAAAATGTGATTGCCCTTCAGCAGGTTCTGCCCGTCGCGGAGCGTGACTGAACCCTTAGTGTGCGCTACGATGGTCGTATTGAGGGCAACCAGCTGATCACCTTTCCAGATGGTGACCGCCGACTTGAAATATACTGCGTTGTCAAACTGCTGGCGTTCCCTCATCACGTACCCTACAGAATGGAGGACCGGGGGCAATGCCCTCTCCTTGGGAGCCAATGCCTTGATGAACACAATGTCACGAAAAGGGACGGCAATCTCCTGATGTCCGATTACGGCTACCGAAGCTGCAGGGTCCCATCTGCGCAGCACGCCTTTCATGATCGTATATGGCTCTTCTCCGCAGTACATAATGACCGGTCTGCCTACCCAATGCTTCATGGCTCCACCCCCTTCGCTGTGTCCGTGCTACTTATACATTCGGTATGGACCAATCGATTCCTGTAAGCCCGTGCGACTCCAGATAGGAGTTAGCCTGTGAGAACGGATGGCTGCCGAGAAATCCGCGGTGGGCCGAGAACGGACTTGGATGCGGAGACTGAATAACCTTATGCCTGCTGCGGTCAATCGAAGCCCCTTTGAGCTGAGCATGACTGCCCCACAGGATGAACACCATCGGTTCTGTCCGTTCATTCAGCTTCTCCATGATGGCATCTGTAAACGTCTCCCAGCCCAGGCCTTTATGCGAGTTCGGCTGGCCTTCACGTACGGTCAGCACTGCGTTAAGCATCAGCACCCCTTCTTCTGCCCAGTGGAGCAGAGAACCATGGTTCGGCACAGGTACGCCCAGATCATTATGCAGCTCGGTATAAATATTGCGCAGTGACGGAGGAATCCGCACTCCCGGCTCGACCGAGAAACTCAGGCCATGAGCTTGTCCCGCCCCATGATACGGGTCCTGACCCAGAATGACCACCCGGGTCTTGCTGTAAGGCGTCAGCTTCAGCGCTGAGAACAGCTTGTCTTTTGGCGGATAGACTGTATATTGCTTATATTCACGTGCCAGCGCATAACGCAGCTCTTCAAAATAGGGCTTATGCGTTTCTTCCTGCAGTACCTCATCCCAATCATTGCCAAACATCCCGTTCTCCTCCTGCTTGCTTCCCTGTAGTATTCATTCATTACCTGTTATTAACCAGAACCCGCAGAATTTATTTGCGCCCGTAATCTGCTTTGATCTCGCCCCACACCTTAGTCTGCCATTTCAGCACCTTATTCTCATATGTATGGCTGCGCAGCCAGCTCTCCGCCCGGTCAATCAGCGTCCAGATTTCCGCTGTGGAAGCATCCCGGGGCAAGGTAGTAGCGACCTTCTTCTGCTTCACCCACTTCATAGCATTCACGGAGTCGGTATAGACCGTACGGCTGCTGCCTTCCTTCTTAAGCAGAGCCAGCGCATGGACAATCGCCAGAAATTCCCCGAGGTTATTCGTTCCCTTACTGATTGGACCGCAGGAAAAAATAATGTCTCCGGTCTGCGTGTCTACGCCTTTGTATTCTACCGGTCCGGGATTGCCGCGGGTGCCGACATCTACAGAGATGCTGTCATAATCAATCTCCTCTGACGTTTCTACCGAGGCACTGCGGCTCCAGCTGTTTGCCGTTTTACTCTTGGCACCTGCGCCGGATGATGTAGGTCCTGTTCCCCAGTTGCCTTTCCAGCCCGCCTTATAGGCCGTATCCGCCGCCGCTTTGCTCTCATAGGATTTATATTTCGCTCCGGTATAGTGATCGGTCTGCGCCTGGCATTCTGCCCAAGTGCTGTACACTCCCGGCTGCTTGCCTTCCCACACCACATAGTATTTCTGCTTAGCCATGAATACGTCTCCTTCCTGCACGCTGATGAATCATCAAAAACATATTGTAATCCAAACAGCAGCGATATTGAAGTGAAAATAAGCTCAGCACCACTGCTGTGAGCCTAAATTAAAATTGGATAATTACCAGCAGGCGTGTTCATACTATTAGGGTCGCATTATTCCAATACGGCAAGCGTAGTGTTAACGATAGTCTGGAGCTTGTTAATATCCCGGGTGGTTTTGACCATGACCCGCAGCCCGACGAGGGCATTATGCAGATAAGCAGCAAGCGCGGAGGCCTGATACCGACCGGAGAGCTCACCGCTAGCCTGTCCGTGCTGGATCAGCCGTTCAATGAGACGTTCGGTATTCAGAAAAGCATCATTCGCTTTGGTTGCTGCTTCCGGATCATGATTGGACAGCTCCACTGCGGTATTCACCAGCAGACAACCCTTGGGCTCGTCTTCACTTCTGTGAATCGTTGCTTCGAACAGCAGGGTGATCGCAGCTTTAGCCGAGGAAATACCTTCGATCCGGCTCTCCATCCGGGAGGCGTTGATGGCTGCGAACCGCTCCAGTGCTTTTATATATAAAGTATGCTTGTCTCCAAATGTGTCATACATGCTTCTCTTGTGAATCCCCATGCCAGTTACAAGATCCTGCATCGAGGTTTTCTCATAGCCCTGCTGCCAGAAGATATTCATCGCCTTTAACAGTACATCATCAATCTCGAATTCTTTGCTTCTCGCCATCACCATGCTCCTTTCTGAGTCAATTTTACCATTTATAGAACGATCGGTAAATATAATTAACAATTGTGAATTGAATCACATTAATTCCGCACTAGTCATTCTATATTAATTTTAAAGGAAAAATAAATCTACAGCAACACACACCATAAGGAGGTTATTTACATGAGAAAGCTCGCAGCAATAGCAGCCGTATTCACTCTGACCCTGCTCGTCGGATGCGGCAACTCGGCCAACAACAATGCGGCAAATACAAACACGTCCGCAAATAACGGCAATACGGCCACGGCCACCGAAGCACCGGATGCTGTAACATCAGTCTCCGTCGTTGATAATAATGAAGCCTTCAAGAAGGCGATCAGCAAAGACGGCCACTGGATCGCCGCAGTCCTGAATGACCTGACCTTCACGGAAGAGCTTGTGGTAGACGGACAGTTCATCAATAAGGAAGAGCCGGCCCGCAAAATCGCGCTCTATACCCAGGATGCAGATCACAACATCACCAATTCCTTCACACTTACCGCTCCAAAAATGACAATCCGCAGTGAAAATGCCCGTATTCAGGGCGGTACCTTTGTTGGGGATGTCTACGTTGAAGCTGACGGCTTCGCTGTTGTGAATGCTACCATCGAAGGCAATGTCTATTTCTCGGATGCCAAATACCAGGCTACCTACACAGCAGCTGACCAAGGCAAGGTAACCGGTGTGACTGAAGTCAAGAAATAAGTTATTCTGTACAGGAGGTGTTCCCTTCAGGGCAATCTTGCCGGGGACACCTTTTTGCGGTTTCTACCAGGAAAAGAGGTGCAGAACCCATGTTATCCGTCCGTAAGTCCGTCATACTCTCCCTATTGCTGCTGCTGTTCTCATCCTGCAGCGGGCAAGAAGAGAATCAACAACCGCAATACCGTATACAGTCCGGCCATGATCTTAGTATTCTTACGACTACCGATACGCACTATTTATCTCAAAGCCTGCGGGATCTCGGGCCTGCCTTCAATCAGTTTCTGGCTGCCGGAGATGGTAAACAGCTGGGATACAGCAACGAAATGATGGAAGCCCTCGGATACGACATTGGCATCCGTAAGCCGGATGCCGTCATCATTAGCGGGGATCTAAGCAACAATGGTGAAGAAGCCAGCCATAAGGACCTGGCCAAACATCTGAAGACCATTGAACAGGAGACCGGGACCCGGGTATATGTGACTCCCGGCAATCACGATATTCAGAATCCCTGGGCCCGCAAATTCAAAGGCCCGCGCCAATCCCCTGCGGATTCCGTTACAGCCAAAGAATTCCGCAAATTCTATGGCAGCTTCGGTTACGATGAAGCGCTGCTGGAGGATGAGGATTCGCTGAGCTATCTCGCCGCCCCGTCGGATGATTTATGGCTGCTTATGCTCGACACCGCGCAGTACAAGAATAATAAAATTCTGGGAAATCCGCAGCTTGAGGGCAAGGTGAGCGCTTCGACCCTCAAATGGATTGATACCTGCGGTGAAATGGCTGCGGCACATGATGCTCAGATCGTAGCAGTCATGCATCACAGCCTGCTGGATCACAGCGATTTCATCCAGGAGGGCTTCACTGTCGATGATAACGGGCAGGTTATTGACGCCCTGCTGCGCAATAATATCCATACCACACTCAGCGGCCACATTCATATTCAGGATATAAGTGAATATCAGAAGGACGGTAACAGCATCTTTGACATCGCAGACAGTGCCTTATCGGTATTCCCGCATCAATACGGCATCTTAAACTATTCAGCTGCCAATCAGACCCTGGATTACAATACGGCTAAATTAGGGATGGAGCTGTGGGCCGCAGCCTCGGGCAGCACAGATCAGAATCTGCTACAGTTCAACACTTACAGCGAAGCGAATTTCCGCAAGCGCTCCGCGACCCGCAGTTATTCCCGGCTGACCGCGGACACAGCCTATGCTAATTACACGGATACCGAGCTGAAAGCGATGGCGGATGTGGTCGGCCGGCTGAATGAGATTTATTTTGCAGGGACCGCCAGTACTGACAATGCGGCTGTAATCAACACGGAAGGCTACCGCCTCTGGCAGAAGGCCCCCGCCAGCGGGACTAGAAGTTATGTCCTGAGCATGGCTGCACGGGAGCAGAAGAACAACCACCAGCTGCATGTACAGCTTCCGGTCCGTTGATGTTTGAGCATGAAGGATTGCGTTTAATTTAGGGCTGTACAGCAATATCATGACTGCTGAAGCGCTAAGGAGGATGACAAGCCAATGTTCAAACGCATGGATGAGATTATGATTGAGATTCCGGACGTCGAGAAACCAGATCCGAATGCTGCTGCGGCTGTACAGGAACTGCTTGGCGGTAAATTTGGTGAGATGTCAACACTCAACAACTATCTGTATCAGTCCTTTAACTTCCGTTCCAAGGAGAAGCTGAAGCCCTTCTACGATCTGGTAATGAGCATTACCGCAGAGGAGTTAGGCCATGTCGAACTCGTCTCCCACGCGGTTAACAAATGTCTTAGAGGTTCCACGGATTATAAGAAGCCGGACTCTACTCCATTGGATGCTGTAAAAGATGCCCGGCTGTCCTATCACTTCCTGGCCGGAGCCCAGGGTGCCATGCCGTTCGATTCCATGGGTAACCCCTGGACCGGGGCCAATGTGTTCAACAGCGGCAACCTCGTGGAAGATCTGCTGCATAACTTCTTCCTGGAATGCGGGGCCAGAACACATAAAATGAAGGTCTACGAAATGACCGACCATCCGGCTGCACGTGCTGTTGTCGGCTTCCTCCTTGTCCGTGGAGGCGTTCATGTGGTCGCTTATGCCAAGGCACTAGAGATTGCCACAGGCGTCAATGTAACCAAGCTTGTGCCGATCCCTTCCCTTGACAACAAATCGTTCAATGAAGCTAGAAAGTATGAAGAAAAAGGCGTGCATACGAAGCTGTACACCTGGAGTGATAAGGATTTCAGCTCCATTGACCAGATCTGGAAGGGCACCCATCCAGAGGACGGGCTTCCGCTTGAGGTTATTCAAGGCGTGCCTGAAGGTGTACCGATCCCCGAGGCTCCCGAGTCCAAGGAGGAATTCGCACCGGGAATCTCGGCCGAGGAATTCAAGGAGATTGCCAAACGGCTTAAGATGGCAGGCAATATCAAAGATTAGACAGGGCTGGTGTTGGCGTATATTTTATGCGGTGAACACAGGCTGGCTGAAATAAAGAAGCGGATGTTCCGGAAGCCCTGAGAGGGCTGCATGGACATCCGCTTTGTTGTGCAGGTTGGTGCAGGAGGAGGTTGCGGATTATCCGCATATCCCTCAAGATTCGCTGAATCCCTGACTTTTACCGAATCAGGATTCATAACAGAAGGAAGCTGCCGACTGCAGAACACCAGTAATGTACTCCGAAACCCTGACATGCACCGGATGAACCAGATAGGCTTCCAGATCCGCCATGCTCTCATATTGCACAATCAGCATCAGATCGTAAGAGCCGCTGCGGACATCCACCTCCACCTTCAATTCATGGATTTGGCCGATTTGACCACGCATGCCCAGCAGCACTTCACGGGCTTCAGCAATGCGCTCCGGGCTGTTGTCCTTCAGCTTGATTAACAGATTGTTCGTAATCATTAAACCGTTCCCCTTTCATTCTGAGGTTCGAGAAGCAGTGATGTGCTTGCCGCTTCGCGGCCATTTACCAGCAGCGTCACGGTATGTTGTCCGGGATAATGCCGGCGGGTGGTCAGGTCGGCCCAGCGGTGCGTCCGTACACCAGCCAGTCTGGAACCCCCGGGGACTGTTTTGTCTGACAACAGAAAGAGCTTGCGGGAGGTCTTTCCTCCTGCCTTCACGAAGTCTATCCCGTATTCGATGCGGATACGCACCGGTTCACCTTCCCGGATGGTGAGGGCATACTGCAGTTCGCAGTGGTCACCGATCCGCAGCTCAGCCGGTTCTGCCGCGAGGACAGCAGCGGTGACCAGCGGCGCACCGCTCTCTTCAGGAGCATAACCGAACAGCTCCATAATCTCCGGGGCCGCCTTACGGATCAGCGACCGGCAGCCATGCCGCACAATCCAGTCCGTATTCACATTGTTGCCTTTCCAGCGGCGGGCTGTCTCAATGACGACAGCCGGATGATCCTTCGCGATATCGTTCAGATTGTTGGCCACACTCTTGCGTACATAGAGCGACGGGTCCGCCTTCAGCTTCTCCAGCAGCGGCAGCACCGGGGACGGATCGCGCTTGAACATCGGCAGCGCCTGGCCCCATGGGAGACGGGGCCGGCTGCCTTCGCTGGCCAGACGCCGCACATGCTCATCCGGATGCTCTGCCCAGGCCAGCATCTGAATCATCATCCGCTCCGGGTCCCGCAGCATGAACGGCCTGACGGCGAACTCTGCCGAGGATTTCGGCGTGAACCGTTCCAGCGCCGCCATGGACAACTCCCAGTGCTCCTCCCTGCCGCCGAACACCTCGATGAAATCAGGGAAGATCAGATACGGAAACCCGACACAGTCTTTATCGATGGCGTACAAAATATCTAATGCTTCTTCATAACGCGATGGCAGGAATGCCCCCAGAGTCTCTGTGATCCGCCGCATCCGCGCCTTAAGCTCCAGTTCCTCCCAAGGCTCTTTCATTGCCGCAGCGGTGAAGTCCTCCGCATCAAATGAACCGTATACGGCATGGATCTTAGTGCCGAGGCTGCGCAGGAATTCCTTGTTGTACATTGCTTTTAATGGTTCCGCCATCCTATGATTCCTCCTGCTGATTGTGTTCAGATCACTTGTCAGAACAGCGTAACATAACAAACTGGACAGCCTTATGTCACGTTAAAATGATTCCCGTCCAATACCTTGGCACGGCTTAATAAAATATGCCCAACGACAGCGCCATCCTGCTCGGCAACAATGGACAGCTCCGGCACGAACTCCTCCGAAGCTCTGATCCGCTCAATCAGCCTGGATTCATCCTCCCGGTTCCGAATGCCTTGACATTCAGTTCAAATACTTGACTATAATCCTGCGCCGCTGTCTCGGTTCTTATCTGCATCTGAGTTTCCCCTTCCATAATAACGGTTATGCCGGTCAGTTAATCAGGCGCTCCACTTCTTCAATGCTTTTCTTCGCCCGGCTGTTCAGCGCCCGCTTGTCCTTGAGTCCGAGCTGCTGCAGCTCATGGCCGGGGTCTGTCACCAGCGGCTGTGTTACCACACTTTCTAGCAGTTGCACGGCGATCCGGCAGGCGCTGAAAAGCAGTTCGCGGGTAATTACTATTTTATGGGCGCGGATGATGTCTACCAGAGCTTCTGCATACATCAGTCTGACTATACTGTCTGCGCTCATCAGGTTGCGGGAGGCGAAAGAAGCTGTCTTGTCCACAATGACCGGGTCCTGATAGTTCTTGGACAAGGCTTCAAGCCCGGCAACAGCCTCCCAGTCCCTGATCGACAGACGCCCGCACCCTTCCGCGATCATCTCCTGAAACCATTGAAGCTCCATTTCCCGGACAATGCCATATTGTTTGTACTGCTTAAGGGCACCTTCACGGTGCATTTGGGCCGGGCTGCCCAGATACCGGATGAATATCTCCCGTGCTTGCCGCGTTTCTGCTTCCATACTGCCCTCCACCTTATTTGCTATATTTTTTTGTTCACCATAACCATTAACGCCAGGGTAGTATAAACCGTCTTTCTCCCAACACTCACGAGGGAACAGCCACCTTCATCCTTCGTCCGGCCTTCAAGCACAATTCCGGGAAAATTTTCAACTATTTCAGAAAAGAAATCCTATTTTCAAAACCCGCTGTGTGTCGTAGAATAGTGCTTAAGATTCTTCAACGTTATATTCATATTACAAATGGAAGGGGCTGGGATTATGCCGCAGACACTGGTCCAAAATGCTGATTTCTGGGTTGCCGCTTTATCGCAGACCTTCGTGTCCGCCTTGCAGCTTGACCCCGATGGAATGTACTCCCAGGTTGGAGTCGGAATTGTAGAGAAGTTCTCCGAGGAATATGTGCGGCTCAAAAGATTCGACGGCACTGTCTCGCATTATGCCCGCGATATTACCAAATTCCAGCACAATCAAGCCCCACGCCGCTAACAGGTCTATGATGTACTTTCCCCTTTGGGCCGGAGTTCTCCTGCTTGGGGGAAGTGAATTCCAATTGGTTTCCCCACAATGGGCCGATACCGCTACAGCCTGCCCGATGTCATTTCCTTGCCCTGCTCTGTTCGCTATAATCAGGTTCTCAAGCATCAGCTTCCGGCCGCCGAGGAACAGTGTAGGGTGTAGCAGCGCCTTGGCTTGTCTGTTCATGGTCATTACCACTTACCCGATGCCCACTATTAAGATTGGACCGGTATATTCTTACCGCCTCTTCATACACACCTGATATAATATACAGGGTCACCGGCTTCTCCAGCGGATCCCGTTCAAGTTCATCCACCGCTCCCTTGATACTCTGGTAATCGCAAAAGTCCCGCTTGCCCACCAGCATTGCTTCGTCCCCCCTGAAGAAACAGGTCCTGTTCAAACCGGCATTCTTTGTCACGTAAATTATACCGCCACTTCACAGTAATATTCCAGATAAATTTTAACGTGTGCATTTCAATAATGTCTTGACTTGATGCGGTTGTAGCACTAAACTGAAATCGTTAACAATTCTATTTTCCCGGAGAGATATTATGATTACTATCAAAGATATTGCACGCGTCGCCGGCGTCTCCCACACGACTGTATCCAGAGCGCTGAACGGCAGCCCGCTGATCAAGAAAGTCACCCGGGATAAGATTGAGCGAATCGCCGCGGAAATGAATTATGTACCGAATTACAGCGCCAAGAGTCTGGTTACGAAGAGATCATTCACCATCGGGCTGTTCTTCTCAAGCATTGAGCAGGGTACTTCAGCAAGCTTCCTGGTTGATGCGGTCAAAGGCATTACGCATATCCTGGATGAGAACTACAATCTGACCGTTAACGGAATAGACGGTGTCCATAATTTCAGCAATATTCAGCCCCAGCGTTTCGACGGCATTCTGGTCATGAGCCAGAGTGATGAGGATAATGCCTTCATCTATCATGTGAAGAAGATGGGCATACCGCTTGTGGTGCTGAACCGCCATCTGGAGGACCCGGGCATTATGAATGTTGTAGCCAATGACCGCGAAGGCGTAAAGGAAGCGATTGATTACGCTGTGCTTCAAGGGCACCGGAAGCTGGCCATTATTGAAGGGAAGCCCGGCTTCAAATCGTCAAGCGAACGCAAGCAAGGGTTCATGGACAGCCTGATTGCAGGCCGTCTGGCGCTTAATCCCGATTATTTCGCTTCAGGAGATTACAGCATCGAGAGCGGCTATGCGGCAATGACCGCGCTGCTCAGCCTTGAGGATCAGCCTACGGCTGTATTCTGCTCCAACGATGATATGGCCATTGGCGCGATGAACGCCTGTTATGCCCATAAGGTAGATGTGCCGGGACAGATATCCCTGATTGGATTCGACGATATTATGTTCGCCCGTTATACGAATCCTGCCCTGACCACCGTCCGCAAGCCCATTGCGGAGATCAGTGAGCTCGGTATGAAAATGCTGATTCAGCTGTTGCAGCAGCCCGAAACAGAGCCGCAGCAGCTATTCGTCAAGACCGGCCTCATGGTACGCGATACTGTCGCCAAGATCTGAGTTGAGTGCTGGTTCTGCGCAGTGAATTACCCGCACGTGCCGGGCTCCCCGGCTTGCCCCGCTTTGTATTTTCAGCAGACACGAATAACGTCTTACAATGACGCATTTCAGGGTTTGCTCTAAATAAAATGTTAACGTGTGCATTTATGATATTATACTTTAAAAGGAGATCATGACCATTATGACAAACCGTTTATCCAGAAGTACCCACCCGGGGTTAACCCTGCATCCTGAACGGATGATCCAATTCGGCGAAGGCAACTTTATGCGCGCCTTTGTTGACTGGCAGCTGCAGCAAATGAACAATCTTGGCCTGTTTAACGGAAGCGCCGTACTGATTCAGCCGATTGAACAAGGACCCGGGGGAGTCGGCGGATTCATGGCCGCCCAGGACAATCTCTACACCGTGCTGCTGAACGGCATTATGGATAACCAGACGGTCAACACGCGGGAAATCATCTCTTCGGTCAGCCGCGTTATTAACCCTTATAGCGATTACGGGAGTTATCTTGCGCTTGCAGAGAATGATGAGCTGGAATTCATCACCTCTAACACTACGGAAGCCGGTATTGCCTATCTTCCGGGCGACCGTGCAGACGGCACGCCGCCGAAGAGCTTCCCTGGCAAGCTGACTGCGCTGCTCCACCGCCGTTTCGAGCTAGGCAAAAAAGGCTTCGTCATCATCCCCTGCGAGCTGATCGACCGCAACGGTGAGAAATTGCAGGAAATTGTACAGCAATACGCCGCTGACTGGAATCTGGGCGGGGAATTCCTGCAATGGCTGAAGGAGGAGAATACCTTCTGCTGCAGTCTGGTTGACCGGATCGTTCCGGGTTATCCGCGCGATAAGGCCGCTGAGCTGGAAGCTGAACTGGGATATCTGGACCATGTGATGGTTACTGCCGAGCCTTTCCTGTTCTGGGTCATTGAAGGGCCGGAATCACTGGTTGAGCGCCTGCCGCTGGCCAAGGCCGGACTGAACGTTATAGTCACTCCTGATATGACGCCTTACCGCGAACGCAAGGTTCATCTGCTGAACGGGCCGCATACGGCAATGGTTCCACTGGGGTTACTGACGGGTCTGGAAACCGTTGAGGATGTTATGAATGACGAAACATTCTCCCGCTTCGTGAAGCAGCTGATCGAAGACGAACTGATTCCTATGCTGGATCTGCCTGCTGAAGAGCTGCTATCCTATGCGGATGCCGTGCAGGAACGGTTCAGAAATCCGTTCATTCGCCATGAGCTGACTTCCATCTCGCTGAACAGCATCTCCAAATTCAAAACCCGGCTACTTCCAGTGCTGCTCCGCTACCAGCAGGAACGCGGCAAGCTTCCGGAGCGGATTACGCTCGCCTTCGCCGCCCTCCTGCTCAGCTACCGCGGTGACCGAGTGCCGCTGCAGGACAGTCAGGAAATCCTGGAGATTTTCACACAGGCATGGAGTGATCCGGCAAGCTTCGCAGGCACCATTCTCAGCAACACCAGCCTGTGGGGACAGGATTTGTCCTTGCTGTCCGGACTCACAGCTGAGATTAACGCCCATCTTCAGCAGCTGGAGCAGCACGATTCCCGCGCCGCTCTGCAGCAGCTTGTCGGCTAGGAATAACTATCAAACTTAGGAGGGTCAACATGAAGCACTTAATGAAAATGAATCCAAGAGATACAGTAGCTGTAGCCCTGCGGCCGATATCGGCCGGGGAGCAGCTTACCATAGACGGCTTGACGCTTCAGGCAGCCCAGGATATTCCGCAGGGCCACAAGATTGCCCTGACCGGTTTCCAGACTGATGAGGTTATCACCAAATACGGTTATCCTATCGGCCATGCCATCGCTCCAATTGCCGCAGGGGACTGGATTCATACGCATAATATCAAGACCAATCTGTCCGGCGAAGAGGAATATGAGTATGTGCCGGATGTTCATCAGGTTACGTATCCCCGCCGTGATCTGACCTTCCAGGGCTATCGCCGGAGCAATGGCAAAGTCGGCATCCGTAATGACCTGTTCATTATCCCGACCGTCGGCTGTGTGAACGGGATTGCCGAGCAAATGCTGCAGGAGTTCAAGGCTGAGCATCCCGATCTCGGCGGCTTCGATAACTTCACGGTACTGAAGCATCCTTACGGCTGCTCGCAGCTCGGCGATGATCACCGCATGACCCGCAGTATTCTGCTCGACGCGGTCAACCATCCGAATGCCGGAGGGGTGCTCGTGTTCGGACTCGGCTGCGAGAACAACATCGTCTCCGAATTCCGCAGCATGCTGGGCGATTATGACGAGTCGCGGGTGAAATTCCTGGTTGCCCAGGAGGTGGGCAATGAGGTAGAAGCCGGTCTTGAGCTGCTGGAGCAGCTGTATGAAGCTGCGAAGAACGATGTACGTGAGCCTGTTCCGCTTAGTGAGCTGAACATCGGCCTGAAATGCGGCGGCTCTGACGGGTTCTCCGGGATCACAGCTAATCCGCTGCTGGGGGCGTTCTCCGACTTCATCATCTCCCAGGGCGGAACCTCGGTACTGACGGAAGTGCCGGAAATGTTCGGTGCAGAGAAAATGCTGATGGCGCGTGCAGAAAGCCATGAGGTCTATGAAGAGATCGTCTCGCTGATCAATAACTTCAAACAGTATTTCCTCTCCTACGGCGAACCTGTATACGAGAATCCTTCCCCCGGCAACAAAGCCGGCGGCATCAGCACTCTGGAGGACAAGTCGCTGGGCTGCACCCAGAAGGCTGGAACCTCGCCGGTGGTGGATGTGCTGCAATACGGCGTGAAGCTGCGCAAAAAAGGGCTGAGCCTCCTGCAGGCTCCCGGCAACGATCTGGTAGCCGCCTCCGCTCTCGCTGCTTCGGATTGCCAGCTGGTGCTGTTCACTACCGGACGCGGAACGCCGTTCGGCAGCTTCGTGCCTACGGTGAAGGTGGCCACCAACAACGATCTTTTTGCCAAAAAAGGCCACTGGATGGACTTCAACGCCGGTCCTCTGCTGGAAACACCGATGGCCGATGTGCTGGAGGAATTCATCACTTATATCATTGATGTCGCCAGCGGCCAGAAAACACGGAACGAGCAGAACGAAGTGCGTGAGCTGGCTATTTTCAAAACCGGCGTTACGCTATAAACCCTGTCCAAATTCATGTAAGGGAGATCTTATCCATGTTTCTTAATGAAGATTTCATGTTATCCGGCGATACCGCACGCCAGCTCTTTCATCAGCATGCCAAAGCAATGCCGATTGTCGATTACCATTGCCATCTGGACCCGCGCGAAATCTATGAAGATCAACCGTTCGAGAACCTCACCGCAGCCTGGCTCTATGGAGATCATTACAAATGGCGGCTGATGCGCGCGAACGGTGTGCCGGAATCGCATATTACCGGGGACGCCTCCGATTATGATAAATTTCTGGCCTGGGCCCGTACACTCCCGAAAGCCATCGGCAACCCGCTGTACAGCTGGACCCATCTGGAGCTCCGCCGCTTCTTCGGAGTGAATGATCTCCTGAACGAAGCTTCAGCCCCGGCAATCTGGGAGAAGGTGAACCGCAAGCTGGCCGAACCGTCATTCACCCGGCGTGGTCTGATCCGCAGTTCGAACGTCAAGGTAATCTGTACTACGGATGATCCGGCAGACTCGCTGGAATACCACAAGCTGCTCAGAGACTCTGAGACTGCGTTCCAGGTGTTCCCGACCTTCCGTCCCGACAAGGCACTGAACATCGATGCCGAGGGCTTCAGCGCCTGGATCGGCAAGCTGGAGGAAGCTGCAGGCCAGCAGGTCAAGACCTATCAGGCACTGCTTGAGGCACTGAGTAACCGTGTGGACTTCTTCCATGAGAATGGCTGCCGCTTGTCGGACCATGCCCTCGATGTGCTGCGTTACGAGGCTGGTGAACCGGAAGCTGCCCAGGCGGTCTTCGCCAAAAGACTTCAGGGCGCTTCCCTGTCACCGCAGGAAATTACCCTCTACCGTACAGAGCTGCTGACTGCACTGATCGGCTTCTACCAGGCCAAAGGCTGGACCATGCAGCTTCATTTGCATGCATACCGCAACAACAACACGCCGATGTTCCGGAAGCTCGGGCCGGATACCGGATACGACGGCATTAATGATCTGCCGCTCACCACACCGCTGTCGAAGCTGCTTGACCGTGCTGAGAGCGGCAGCGGACTGCCGAAGACGATTCTGTACTCGCTGAATCCCGGCGACTACCCAGCCCTGCTGGCCCTGCTGGGCTGTTACCAGAAGGATACCGCCGGCAAGCTCCAGCTCGGCTCCGGCTGGTGGTACAACGATACGCGCAGCGGTATGCGCCAGCAGTTGACCCTGCTGGCTGAGGGCAGCCTGCTGGGGAACTTCGTCGGCATGCTGACCGATTCACGCAGCTTCCTCTCTTATACCCGGCACGAATATTTCCGCCGGGTGCTCTGTGAGCTGCTCGGGGAACTGGTGGAACGCGGCGAGGCACCGGATGACATAGACTTACTGGGCGCTATGGTAGAGGATATCTCCTACAATAATGCAGCAGGCTATTTCGGCTTCCAGACCTCCGGCAGCTCTGTGGAGGTTACCACCCGGTGAAGGAGTGCTGAAGATGCCAACTATTTATATTGCCGGCGATTCTACCGCAGCCCGGAAGGCGGCCTCCGAATCGCCGATGACCGGATGGGGAGAATTTCTGCACAGGCATGTAGGACAGGAGATGCGGATTGAAAACCGGGCAGTGAACGGACGGAGCACACGCTCCTTCCTGGCTGAAGGCAGGCTTGCAAAGATCGAGCAGGACTTCCAGGCTGGAGACTTCCTGCTGATCCAGTTCGGGCATAATGACCAGAAGATCGAAGATCCGGCGCGTTATACGGATCCGGATACCGAATACCGCCAGAATCTCAAGGTGTTCATCGATTCCGCCCGCAGCCGCGGCGGGTTCCCGCTGCTGTTAACCTCTGTGAGCCGCCGCCGCTTCACAGCGGAGGGTGACCCTGATCCTGAGGCTGTTGGACCTTATCCGCAGGCCATGCGCGAAGTTGCAGCAGAGACCGGAACACCGCTGCTCGATATCTTCGCCTCCTCCCAGCAGCTCTATCGCTCAATGGGAGTACACGCTTCGATACAGCTGTTCATGCATCTGCCGCCGGGCAGTCATCCCAACTACCCGGACGGGATCGCGGATGACACTCATTTCTCGCAGGCTGGCGCACAGCGGATCGCCTCGCTGGTTGCGGAAGCAATGGAACAGACTGCGGGACTCTCAGCACTGCAGCCTTACTTGCGGGTATAGCGCAAGTAAGCCGCTTCACTTGATGACTCAAATTGGCCGCCATGTGCCTTTGCGGACACAGGCGGCCTTATTTGCGGGAAAATTGCAGAACAAAGGAGTAAACCATATGACCGTTCCGTTTCATCTCGGCGTCCGCGCCCATGATTTCAACCCGTGTCCTTTGCCGCAGCTGATTCAGAAGCTGGAAGAGTACAGCTTCTCCTCTGTTCAGTTCGCGCTGCATAAGTCCTTTCCGGAGAGTGCGCCCAGACTCAGCGCACTCAGTCCCGGAACGGCTGCCTATTATGGCGAAGCCTTCAGGCAGGCCGGCATCAGGATTGCCGTGCTCGGCTGCTATGTAAACATCATCGATCCTGATCCCGAACGGCGCGCACAGGCATTGAACGATTTTCATGCCCATCTGCGGCTGGCCCGTGATTTCGGGGCGAGTCTGGTAGGTACCGAGACAGGCAGTGTTGGAAATGGATATACGCCGGATAATTTCACGGAGGAAGCTTTTGAACAAGTTGTGGCTTCTGTTAAAGCAATGGTTGCGGAAGCAGAGCGTTTCGGGGTAACGGTCGGCATCGAGGCAGGGATTAACCACCCGCTTCATACGGCTCAGCTGACCAGACGGCTGTTGGACGAAGTGGCCTCCAATAATCTGCAGGTTATATTCGATGCCGCTAATTTGATAACGCCGGATAACTATTTACAGCAGGAGAGTATTGTTGCAGAGGCTCTTGAGCTGCTGGGTGACCGGATTGCCGTTCTGCATCTGAAGGATTTCACGCTCAGGGACGGCAGGATTGAGATCGTCCCAGCAGGAGAGGGACAACTGAACTTCGCTCCGCTGCTCCATTACATGAAATATAAGCGTCCCCATATTCAGGGCCTGCTGGAGAGCACCCCCGAAGAGCATATGTGCGGCAGTGCAGAGCTGCTGCGGAGGATGTATAACGAAATATGAACAAGTGCCCCGCCATATAGCGTACGGGGCACTTGTTTATATTGAATCCGGTTTAGGGGCTGGTTCAATACTAGAAATGAGCAATTAACAGTAATCGGTCGTTCGCTCCGGTCCTAAGCGTGTATCCTTTATCCTGCGACATTAAGCAGACTTGAACCTTTATACCCCGGCATCAGGCGGAATTACGCCTTTTTTGAGAATAATATTCCCGTACAGCGCCTCTTCTCCAGTAACTAAGATGGCATAACTCCGCTTCGAGCGGTCATAGAACTTAAAACGCTCTTCAAACTCTACCTGAGCCGCAGCGTCATGTTTGGCCAGGATCTCCTTATACGTCTCCCATATCACCGGAACCGTGGGGTCTCCCTCCACTACAGCCATGAATGCGGCCTGGGCCGGGGCATAATGATCCAGCGGGAGCAGCTCCAGGATGGCATCCAGCAGCCGGGGAATACCGATTCCGTCTGCTCTTAGCACTCTTGAATGAAGCCCATGGCCCGGGTAATTAGCATCTGCGAGAACCAGCTCATCCCCATGGCCCATTTCCATCAGGGTACGGACCAGTTCGGGGGAGAGCAGCTTGGGTATTTTTTTGAGCATAAGCATCCTCCTTCATTTCTGAGTCGAAGCAGCTTACATGCCGTAGAATGATCTCAAAGCTACCAGTTCCTCGATCCGGTGCTGTGGCAGCTCACGTTCCCCGCCAATCATCCGGGTCAGGAAGGTCAGCTTCGCTGTATACTCAAGCCGCTCCATATTCATGTATGCGCTCATTACGTCCTTGCCCCAGGTCAGGGCACCATGACTTTCCAGCAGTACAGCGGTTTTCTTGCCAAGGAAGGGGATTAGCGAATCCGGAATCTCTTCAGTTGAAGGCGTCCCGTATACCGCCAGTGGAATGTCCCCCATGGCAATCACAGACTCAGGCATCATCATCTTGTCGAGCGCTTCACCCTTGATGGCAAAAGCGGTCGCATATGGCGGATGTGCATGAACTACACCGCCCATCTGCGGCAGCTCATTGTAAATCTTCAGATGCATCTTCACTTCTGTGGATGGCCGGTAGCCTTCCGCAGCTTCAAGGATATCTCCCTGCAGATTCACTTTGACCAGCATATGCGGCTGCAGATAGCCTTTGCTGACTCCTGTTGGTGAGGTGATTACCTCTGTAGCCGACAGTCGTGCCGAGATGTTGCCGTCATTGGCGGCAATAAAGTCCTTATTAAACAGATTGCGGCCGATATCACAGATAAGCCGGCGCAATTCCTCTTCCTTCGTATTCATCATTGTCCTCCTTGATCGCTATGGATAATTGATAAAGCCGGCTGATACCGGACAGGGGCACTGGAACGGGCTACAATTGTTCTGGCTTCGGATGCTTCAATCGCTCCCAGTGCCGTCAATTGCACCAATACGTTGCCGATTGCACTTGCCTCTACCGGTCCGGCAATGATTTCTTTGCCTGTGGCATCCGCTGTAAGCTGGCACAGCAGCTTGTTCTGGATGCCTCCGCCGACCATATGAATGCAGCTGACCGGGCTGCCTGTAAGTGTCTCCAGTTCACGGATCGTGCTGGCGTAAGACTGGGCTAGACTCTCCAGAATGGTGCGGATGATCTCAGCCCGGCTCTGCGGTACAGGCTGGCCTGTGCGGATACAATACGATTCAATCCGCAGCGGCATATCCCCCGGGGTGCTGAAGAGGGGATCGTTCGGGTCCAGAACGGCTATGCGCGCTGTCGACCGGTCCAGCCCCTCAGCAAGCTCTGCCGCCTCCTGATGGCTGAGCGGTTCTCCCGCTTCTGCCCAGCCGCGCTGGGTCTCCTGCAGCAGCCACAGGCCGGTGATATTCTTCAGCAGGCGGTTCGTGCCGCCGAAGCAGCTCTCATTGGTGAAGCCGTAGGCGGCGGCCTCGGCGCTAAGTACGGGCTCCGCAGTCTCCAGCCCGGCCAGCGACCAGGTTCCGCAGCTGATGAAGCCGGCGGAACCTGCCGGACTGGAGAAGCCTCCAAGTCCGTAAGGGATGGAAGCCACAGCGGAAGCTGTGTCGTGCGAAGCCCCGGCAATGACCTTGAGCGGGCCGGAACCAAGCTCTTCCTGCAAGCCTGGCCGAAGTTCGCCAATTACAGTGCCTGCCGGCACCAGCCGGGGAACCAGCTCCACCGGGAGCTCCAGCCTGCGCAGCACTTCGCTTGCCGGAGCAGACGAATCCGGATTCAGCAGGCCGCTGGTGCTCCAGATGGTCTGCTCCGCCACAGCTGTGCCGCTGAACATATAATTGAACAGGTCAGGCATCATCAGCAGCTGACTCGCCTTCCCCCGGAGCTCCGGATTAGCCTGAAGATCGGCAAATAATTGATACACCGTATTAATCGGACTGGACTGGTTGCCCGTCAGCCTGAACTGCTCCTCAGGGGGCAGGGCAGTCTCCAACGCCAAAGCAATCCCCTCCATCCGCTGATCCCGGTAATGATGCGGGGAGTACAGCAGTTCTCCCTCTGCATCCAGGAAGCCATAGTCGACTCCCCAGGTGTCGACACTTATAGACTGCAATGGGCCGCGGGACTTCACGGCCTCCAGAATCCCCTGCTTCATCTCATGAAACAGCTGCTGGACATCCCAGTACAACTGCCCGTCAGCCTCTACGGGCCCGTTAGGGAAGCGGCGGATCTCTTCCACCTCCACCTTCCCTCCAGCATACGTTCCCAGCATGGCCCTGCCGGAGCTGGCACCCAGATCGATGGCCAGCAGCTTGATTATCTCTTCGCCCATGTTCTCCGCACCCGCTTCATTTTGAAGATTTAGTAGAGCGGCCCAAAGTTACGGCAGGCTCTGTAGTCAGCACTTTCCAGATCCTCTGTGCCGAATAGCGACCAGACACGCGGCCGGAAAATACGCGATTCCTCCACGTTATGCATACTGACCGGAATCCGCAGGATCGAGGCCAGTGTAATCAGATCGGCTCCAATATGCCCGTAGCTGATCGCTCCGTGATTGGCGCCCCAATTGTTCATCACATCATATACAGACTGGAACGAGCCCTTGCCTGTCAGCTTAGGTGCGAACCAGGTTGTCGGCCAGGTAGGGTCCGTTCTCTGATCCAGCGTATCATGCACTTCTCCTGGCAGCTCCACCGTGAAGCCTTCCACCAGCTGGAGCACAGGCCCGAGGCCCTTAACCAGATTCAGCCTGGCCATGGTGACCGGCATTCCGCCCTTGGTCAGGTAGTCTGTCGAGAAGCCGCCCCCGCGGAAATATTCCTGCGAGGCCGGGCGGAACTGGGTCTGTGCGAGACAGGCAGCCGCTTCCTCATCCGTGATGTCCCAGAATGGCTTGATCGCCGGCTTGCCGTCAATGCTCTGCTCACCGGTTCCGTCCAGTGCCGCTGAACCGGAGTTAATCAAATGCAGCAGACCGCCTGCCGCTGCCCCCTCCAGCTCGTATCCGGTCACACGCTTCACTGCAGCCGGACTCCAGAAGGTACGGACATCGGCAAAAATCTGCGCCGTATTCGTCAGCAGATAATTGAACAGCATCGTGATCCCGTTCAGGCTGTCATTCTCGGTCGCGACAATATAAGGCGCCCGTCTGCCGTTCCAGTCGAACGAGGAGTTAAGAATCGTCTCCATGAAATCACCGTTCGGGAAATGGTCCGTCCATTGACGCTGGCCCTGGAAGCCGCCCAGCAGAGCGTTGTGACCGTTTGCTTCTTCCTCGAAGCCAAGCTTCGCAAGCTCCGGATTGCCGATCATCAGATCGCGGGCAATCAGCGCCATTTTGACACAGGTCTCCCATTGCTCTTCCTTCACTTCTTCGCTGAGCTGCAGATGCTGCGGGTTATTGTCCGCGCCCACCCGGCAGTTGTCCTTCACCCAGGCCAGCGCCCGCCCAAATTCCTCAGGATCATAGATCCCTTCCTCGAATCTCCGGACATATTCAGACATATCGATATACTCATTGCGCATGCCGAGGTACTCCTGGAAGAACTGCTCGTTGACGATGGAACCGGCGATCCCCATAGATACGGAGCCCATCGACAGATAAGACTTCCCTTTCATCAATGCAGCTGCAAGTGCCGACTTCGCGAACTGGAGCAGCTTGGCCTGCACATCCGCCGGGATCTCTTCGCTGCTGGATTCCTGAACATCCTCGCCGTAGATGCCGAAGGCCGGAATACCCTTTTGCGCATAAGCAGACAGCACTGCTGCCAGATATACCGCCCCCGGGCGTTCCGTTCCGTTGAATCCCCAGACCGCATGCGGAATGGAGGCATCCATATCCATCGTTTCCGATCCGTAACACCAGCACGGTGTCACCGTAATCGATACGCCTACACCTGCACCCGCGAACTTCTGCGCCGCCGCAGCAGCTTCCTTCACACCGCCGATCGTAGAATCTGCAATAATACATTCCACATGCGAACCGTCCGGATAAAATAAATTCTTCTGTAGAAATGCTGCCACACGCTCCGCCATGCCCATCGTCTGGGCCTCAAGCGATTCACGCACCCCGCGTCTTCTGCCGTCAATCGTAGGCCGGATGCCAATCTTCGGATAATTTGCTGTCACTGCTGTTCCTCCCCGGAATGAATAATGGATTAAATAATTACATAGGAGCTGCATACTCCGATTAGTAAGCGCTATCAAATACAGCCCGCAAATGTCTGCAAACTATGGGCATCCTCCGCCGACTAATCATTTTCTTCTCCATCATAGATTTCTAAACCCATAAAGTCAACAATATTCCACACTTTTTATTTGATATTTATGTGGTATTGTGTGATATAATTCAAATACAGTGTGGGATTATACCCGTTTTAATTATTTAAGTTTTGCAGAAATATGTAGTAAACTAGTTGATATACTATGGCTAGAACTATTTAATCAAGGGTGGGCAACGGGATGAAGGCTTTTGAACGGCGGGATCTGGTAATCAACGAGCTATACAGGCATAAGAAGGTTCACGTAGCGGACCTGGCGCAGAAATTTGGTGTATCGGAGGAGACCATCCGGCGTGATCTCGACCGGTTGGATAAAGAGGGTATTGCCAAGAAGAATTACGGCGGGGCGATTCTGAACGCCCATACCAACGAGGACCCCTCCTACTCCCATAGGCATCAGGTCAACATTGAAGCGAAGCGGATGATTGCCGCATGTCTGCTGGAGCTGATTAGTGACGGGGACAGTGTGATGACTGATACCAGCACAACAGCTTTTGAAGGCTTGCGGAGAATCGTGGAGGACAAAAAAAATCTGACAATCATCACCAATTCCCTGGCGGTATTGTCAGAGTTCCAGCATTCCGGACAGAAGCTCATTTCTACGGGAGGCATCCTGGGGCCGGAGACCAGCTCTTTTGTAGGGCCGACGGCGTCGCAGACGATCCTGAAATATAATGTGGATGTGGCCATCTTCAGCTGCAAGGCGCTCTCCATGACCGGCGGACTCAGTGATTCGAACGAAGCGGAGACCGAACTCAAGGTGCTGATGCAGCAGCAGGCGAACAAAGTTGTGCTCCTGGCCGACCATTCCAAGTTCGACCGGATCGCCTTCATCCGGCTGTTCAGCTTCGACAAGGTCGATTATATCGTCACCGATCAGCGGCCGTCCGAAGAATGGATTGAATTCTTAAGCAAATATCAGGTGTCTTTGCTCTATCCTGCGCTGCAGTAGTGCACACTCTGCACCGGAAGGAGGTGAACCACAGAATGGGGATGATCCAGATTGCTGCAACCTCCGCTCCACTGTGGTTTCCGCTGGTTCTCGCCGCCGTCGGTGTGTGTCTGATTTCGCTTTTGTGGATGGTATTCAAGAAATCGGGCTGATTTTATGAATGCGCTCACTTGAAGTCTGGAGTGCTGTTCTTAAAAGCCTGCGCCGATACATAGACAAACCGTTCGGCTCTGGCCATCATATGGAATTTCTGCTCCGGGAAGTGGCGGTACAGGTGATCGACGAAATATCCCGGATTCTCAGCGTTTCCGGCGAACAGGTCATAATGGAGTGGAATGACCGTCTCAAACCCGCTGGTCGCCGCAAACTCCGCCGCTTCCCGGTAGTTCATATTGCCGACAATATTGCGGCTTCCCCGGTAGTAGTCACGGCCGTTAATCGGCAGCAGCGCCAGATCAATCTTCCGGCTGCCGACTTCCTCAATCAGCTCAGGGAACAGAACCGTATCTCCGGCATGATACACCATGACCCCATTCAGCTGCAGGATGTAGCCGACATACTTGGGGTTTCCCTGTTCATCGCGCTCCAGCTGTTCATGCGCTGCGGCAACAGGGAACACCTGCAGGCCGGGTGCAGGCTCTGCTGCGTGAGCAGGCAATGCTGCGGTTAGGCGCTCCTTCTGTATTCCTAGTCCCTGCAATCGTTCCAGGCAGACCGCCGGAGCCATGAACCGGGCTGCGGGATTGTGCTCTGCAAGCATCGGCAATGCCCGCTCATCCAGATGATCCGAGTGGTCATGGGTGATCAGACATACGTCCATATTGGTAATCTCCGCAGGCGGAATCGGCGGCGGGAACGTCCGGTCCGGGTCAGGAGAGACATAAGGATCAATATAAACGGTCACCTCTGCCCCTTTGATAATCACACTGGCTTGTCCCAGAAACCAGACGGCCAGACAGCCATAGGGCACCTCGGTCGCCCAGACTTCCTCGATCAATTCTTTTCCTGTTAACGGCATGTACATGCCCTCCCTTCTTCTCGGCAAAATTCTACCCCAAAACCAGCGTGCACGCAAACGCAGCGAGCAGGCCCGTGGCTTCAATCGCGGATTTTGCTCCTCCGCCCGTTGTCTTACCGCTGCATAATCCCTTCCCTGACATCCCGCTTCTGTGGACCGGCGCTTGCTTCATGAAGCTCTGACAGGCCGGTTCGTCCGCCAGGCTATACATCCGGATCATAGATGCACTACTATAGATAAAGAATTAGATAATAAAATAGATAAATGAAATAGCAACATTCCAATCAAATGGAGGGAAAGTCATGAGTGAAATTGCCAACACACCAGAGCCCCCTTATTATGCCGTGATTTTCACATCTGAACGGACAGACGGGGATAACCAATATGCGGAGATGGCCGAGGAAATGGATAAACTCGCAGCCGCCCAGCCTGGATATCTCGGAGCAGAAAGTGCCAGAGAAGGTCTAGGAATCACCGTCTCTTATTGGGATTCGCTCGAAGCTATCCAGCAATGGAAGCACAACGAACGGCATCTGGTCGCCCAGAGCAAAGGGATTGAGGATTGGTATCTGACCTATAAAACAAGAATCTGCAAGGTGGAAAGAGATTATGGATTTGAGAAGGGGAGCCCCCCGGTCCGTTAGTCCACCCCAAAAATTAATGGTTAGGTACCGGCTGAATCCCGCATTGAAATTAGCAGCTGCCCGGCAAATGCGCCTCCGTTCATGATCAAGTGGAGAAAATCCACCTATTGCCTGCCGCCAACGCTACCACACTCACTCCTGCCAACTGCCAATGCTGTGATTTCCTAATCTATCAAAAAGCGCGTCCCGTTCGGTTGCTGCTTATTGCTGCAAATCCCCGCTTGTTACCGATGCCATTTCATGGGTACAATATTTAGATAGTGTACTTCTACTAAAGGACAGGTAAAGGACAGGTGAAATGCATGCAGAATCACGGATTCGCGCGAGTCGCTGCCGCTTCCCCCGAGCTTAAGGTGGCCGACTGCGTATTCAATTCCGAACAAATTATTGAAGTGATAAATAATGCCGCGGCACAGGAGGTTGAGTACCTGGTACTCCCGGAACTGTGCATCACGGGGTACACCTGTGCCGATCTGTTCCTGCAGCCCAAGCTGCTGGATGCCGCAACGGAGGCTCTGCTCCGGATCACTGCCGCAACGGCAGAATATACAATGATCGTTATTGCCGGTCTGCCTATCTCCATCAAGAGCCGGCTGTTCAACTGCGCTGCTGTCATCCAGCAGGGTCATATTCTCGGGATTGTCGTGAAGACCTGCATTCCCGGGTATAGCGAATTCTATGAGCCGCGCTGGTTCGCGGGAGCTGAAGAGCTGGAAGTGGCAGAACTTCGGATCGGCGGAGCTGTAGTACCGATCGGTAATGATCTGATTTTTGCCTGCGAGAGTAACGGGAATTTGTCCTTCGGCGTTGAGATCTGCGAGGATCTCTGGGTTCCTGTTCCGCCAAGCAGTCTCCTGGCCCAGGCCGGGGCCACGCTGCTGTTCAACCCGTCTGCCAGCAATGAGCTGGTAGGCAAGGCCGATTACCGCCGCCAGCTGGTGGGCAGCCAGTCTGCTTCCTGTGTGGCCGGTTATGTCTATGCCGGCTGCAATACCGGTGAATCTACAACGGATGTTGTCTTCGGCGGGCACTCGCTGATCGCGGAGAACGGCCAGCTGCTGGCCGAGTCTGAACGCTTCACCCACGAGAGCCGGATGATCACCGCCGACATCGACCTGCCGCGGATTCAGTATTCCCGCACCGTGATGGGCACCTTCCGGGCCGGCAAAGGCGGCCGCAATTACCGCGAGCTGCTCTTCACTTCTCCAGTCCGCGAGAATAGTAAGCGGGAGCTGAAGCGTACAGTAGGTGTCAATCCGTTTGTCCCTGGCAATCCATTGCAGCGCGCCGAACGCTGTCAGGAAATCCTCTCCATCCAGACCTCCGGCCTGATGAAGCGTATCCGTCACATCGGCACCAAGCAAGCCGTAATCGGCATCTCCGGCGGCCTTGACTCTACGCTTGCGCTGCTGGTAGCTGTGCGTGCTATGGAGCTGCTCGGGCGTCCGGCCAGCGATGTGCTTGCCGTCACGATGCCTGGCTTCGGCACGACGAACCGGACCTACGACAATGCCGTCGGCCTGATCAAAGCGCTCGGCGCCTCGCTTAAGGTCGTTGATATCAAGGCTGCCTGCCTCCAGCACTTCGAGGATATCGGCCATGACAAAGATGTACATGACCTGACTTATGAGAATGTCCAGGCCCGGGAGCGTACGCAGATTCTGATGGATCTCGCCAACAAAAACGGCGGCATTGTCATCGGAACCGGCGATTTATCCGAGCTGGCGCTAGGATGGTGTACCTATAACGGCGACCACATGTCGATGTACAGCGTGAATTCAGGCATTCCGAAGACACTGATCCAATATGTCGTCGCCTGGTATGCGGATCATGAAGCCGATGAGACGGTGGGCAAGTTCCTGTACAGCATCATCGAGACCGGAATCAGCCCGGAGCTGCTGCCGCCATCGGCAACCGGAGAGATCGTCCAGCTCACCGAGAATATTCTGGGGCCCTACATTGTGCATGATTTCTTCCTGTATTACATGCTGCGCACAGGGGCTTCTCCCGGCAAAATGCTCTACCTTGCGCAGCACGCTTTCGGTGAGGCCTACCCTAAGGAGCAGCTGGTCGCTTGGCTGAAGGTGTTCATCACCCGCTTCTTCACCCAGCAGTTCAAGCGCTCCTGCCTGCCGGACGGACCGAAGGTGGGTACCGTCAGCCTCTCGCCGCGCGGCGACTGGCGCATGCCGAGTGATGCTTCCGCTGCACTCTGGCTCCGGGAAATCGAAGAATTGTAATCACCGCCCGGGCGCTCGTGAGGACGCTCCGCGAACAGACCGTTGTTCCAATCGCTGTTGTCCCCAGATTTTATTCATTCTCCTTAGCGGTGAAAATCCGGGGACAAAGGCGACCGCTGCCGCTTTTACACAATCGTTCTGTCCTCTCCGCTGTTTAAGCGGGAATCGTATCTTCAATCTTAAAACAGAGCAGCAATCCTCGCGTTATTGGAGGATCGCTGCTCTGCTGATTTTCGCCTTTTTTTATTAACCGCCCTAGACAGTTACTGCACTTCCTGCCCGTTCAATCATACACATTATCCAGAATCAGCACTTCATCGCTGCCAAACGGGGTTTGGATTGTGACGGTATCGCCGGGACGTGCCAGAATCAGCCCCCTGCCCATCGGAGACCAGAGGGAGATGCAGAATTCATCCAGCTCGGCTTCACCGGGAATTACGATTCTATAGGCATCCTTCAGCGTTTCCTGGCCGATCCGCAGCGATACCCGCGACCCGACCAGAACAGTGGATTGCTCCAGCGCTTCATCCCCGCCGGACAGAATCTGCTCCACCGCCTCCTGATACTTCCTGATCAGGGACTGAATCTCCGCCCGTTCGGCCGGTGACTCCCATGTTCCCCGGTCCAGAATAACAAATTTATGCTCATCGAGATAGACCAGCTGCTGCACCAGCTCCTGGCGCAGGGAAATCGTAACGAGACTATGGCTCATAGTAGATTTCACCCACTTTCTTCATCAGGTCATGCTCGAAAATACGCTTACTCAACCTCATAGCCCTCAGTCCTCCCAAATAATAAAATAGATCCCGCGTGGGGATCTACTCTCTATGATAGCATCTTTCTATGGAAAGACAATGTCATGTATATATGCTGTTGTGATTTACTGCTTGGCTGCAGCTGCAATGCTGTACATATTGAGATCCTGCAGCTTAATCAGTACCTTGCCGAACCGTCCGCCTTGGCGTATCACTACCTTTTGATCAGAATAAGCAGTATGCAAATAATCCGTGACGACCTTCAGGGTAGCCTCTTTCCCGTCCAAATGATGCATAGGCAGCATCTCTATTACTTCAGCAAGCGCAGCTTCAACGGATAGCTCCTTGCTTTTCGTCTCGCGGGTCACAATCGATTCATAGGAATACCCCTTCAAATACAGCAGCTGCATCAGGTAGGCCATATCCGAAGATTCCGCATGCACTGCCCGGCCCGTCAGCAGAGGCAGCACTTCATTCATGAGGCTATGCTCCTGAACCCCCGCCGATGTGCTGATATAGCAGTATTGCCGGGCACAGCTAATGACCTTCTCCGTGCTCTCCCAGTCAAATACCGCCGGACACATGGACACAAATACAAGATCGAAGGCGTTCAGCCAGCCTTTTGCCGCAATATCAATATCCTCAAACGGTTCGCGCACCAGTTCCACTTGACCAGGGGCGTAGCCTGCGGTGTTGTGCAGAAACAGTTCAGACAGTGGAATGTTAGGCTCTACTGCTGTTACCTTGGCCCCTCTCTCGATAAAAGGTACGGTGAAGCCGCCAGAAGCCGCGCCAACATCCAGGACAGTCAGCCCTTTGAAATCTACTCCCTGGCCCTCCATCCAGCTGATAATCCGCTCACTTCTGTCTCTCCCCGCGCTGCTGAACACCTCTTCATTAAACACCTTCGCCTTATGATCGAAGCTGGTGTGCGGGTTCATTCCCATTGCTTTGAACTTGTTGGTCATTGCCTTGGGATCTTCCTTCCAGGCCTGTTCCCATACTTTTGCATCAAATAATCCGTTAATCATCTCTGATTCATCCTCTCTTATTTTACAGACTTTACAGACTTTGAATATCTACAAAACCCCAAGAAGAAACGGCTTTGCCGTCCTTGAATAAGGACGATACCGTTTCAGACTTAGTGACTCTGCATCATCTTATCGGCAAGCTCCGACATCATCTTATTGCGCAAATACTCCTCCATCTGACCCTCGGCCTTCACCATCTCCTGCTGGATCAGACACTCGCTGGAATGATTAAGCGTGCAGTCAAACAGCGAAGCCGTGCCTTCGATCGCATGAATAATATCGAGGAACGATATTTCTTCCTTCCTGCGTCTCAGGCGGTACCCGCCGTTCGCACCGGATGCCGATTCAACCAGCCCCGCCTTTACCAGCTTCGTAAGGATCTTGGACAAATAAGTAGGCGATACATTCTGCCGCTCGGCAAGCTGCTGTACGCCTACCGGCTTATCAGGGGTGTGCGCTACCAGGAACAGCATCGTATGCAACGCATAGTTCGTTGCCTTTGAGTATTTCATCGTACATATCTCACCTCAATCACGGACTTTATTGATCTATAATAACCCCTATAAGGAGAGAATGCAAGCGGGTGCTACAAGAGGGCAGCCCTTTTCCATTTCCTTCTATGATCGCTGACCAAACAAATGAAAACGGCTTTACCGTCCTTTTTTAGGACGGTACCGTTTCAGCGAGAAAGATAAGGACAATTTATGCGCGGAGCATATCAATTTTGAAAAAAACAGAGCCCGTTGTCCCCTAGGAGCTCTGCATAATGTAATGTTATATCGTCCGCAGGGTATACTCAAATCTGTATTCACCGGACCCGAGCGTAATCTTCACAGCTTGCTCCAGCTGCTCTACGGCATGAATGCCGCGGACCTGCTGAAGCTCCTGCCCGTTCTCCAGCACACCCGCCAGCACAGCGTCCGGGAGATGCACAGTAGCCGAGGTATTCGGCGGAACTACGGTCACCAGCTCTATTTTGCCGGAAGCTATCGTCCACTCGGAGCGGATCTTCCCATACATGGATTCCAGCCCGCCAGCAGCCGAAGTCAGTCCGCCTCCCGGATGCGGCTGAATCAGAAACTGCTTATAGCCCGGATACTCTTCCACCTGCTCGATGCCGGCAACACAGCGGTACAGAAAATCGCCAATCGCCCCATACGCATAATGATTGAACGAATTCATATCCTTGCTCCAGAAGCTGCCGTCCTCCTTAATTCCGTCCCAATGCTCCCAGATGGTCGTTGCTCCCCTAGTTACCTGATACAGCCAGGAAGGGTAATCGGTCTGCAGCAGCAGCTTGTAGGCAGCATCATAATGGCCCGCCGCGGCCAATACCAGATTCAGATAAGGTGTGCCGACGAAGCCCGTTGTAAGATGATATTTGCTCTCTTCCAGCAGTTCTATAAGCTTGGCAACTGTACGTTCCTCCGCCTTCCCCTCCACCAGTCCGAACATTAATGCCAGCACACAGGCCGTCTGTGTAGCTACACTTATCCGTCCGGCAGGCGTGATGAATTCCCGGTTAAAAGCTTGTTTGATCCGCGCATGCAGCTGCGAGTAATACTGCACGTCTTCTGTTCGGTCTAGCACTGCCGCCGTCTTGCCCATAAGCTCTACAGAATAGGCATAGAAGGCAGTCGCGATATAATCCCTGTCCGTAGCGCCGATGTAACTGTCAGGCCTCGCGTCCAGGCCCAGCCAGTCTCCGAAATGGAAGCCGGTATTCCACAGGAATTCATCCGTCCCCTGCCGGCGGATATACTCCACCCAGCCCTGCATGCTGCTGTACTGCTGCTCCAGAATCCGCTTGTCGCCATAACACTGATAAATCGTCCACGGACAGATGACAGCCGCATCGCCCCAGGCAGCGGAAGAATGGGAATTCTCATCCAGCACGTGGGGAATTACGAACGGAACACCGCCGTTATCCAGCTGATCGGCAGCCAGATCCTTGAGCCATTTGCTGAAAAAGGGGGCCACATTCATCAGATACGCCGACGTACGGATGAACATCTGCGCATCCCCGGTCCAACCGAGCCGTTCATCGCGCTGCGGGCAGTCTGTCGGCACATCGACGAAATTGCCTTTTTGCCCCCAGAGAATGTTATGCTGCAGCTGATTCAGCAGCGGATTGGAACAGGTAAAGCTGCCGGTCGGCTCCATATCCGAATGTAAGACAATCCCTGCGAAATCCTGCAGATTGAGGTCCTCCGGGAAGCCTATCAGCTGAACATACCGGAAGCCTTGGAAGGTGAAACTCGGCTGGAAGCTCTCCCGTACTCCGCCTCTGGCAATATAAGTAACTGTCTGTTTGGCTGCCCGCAGGTTGTCTGTGTACACATTACCTTCCTGATCCAGCACCTCGAAATGCCGCAGCTGAAATTCCTGTCCTGCCTGCCCTTCCATGGAGAACCGCATCCAGCCGACCATATTCTGACCCATGTCCAGCACGGTCTCCCCGGCCGGAGTGCGCAGGAGTGCGATGGGTGACAGTTCTTCAATAGCTTTTACGGGAACATTCTCCTGGGCCAGCAGAATATCCTTGGTGTACGGAAGGATCTCCGCAGGCGTCCATAACTGGTCATCGTACTCCGCCCTGCTGAAACCGGTCTGCTCCAGACGGGCATCATAGGTTTCGCCGTGATAGATCTCCGACATCAGCAGCGGTCCGGGCGATACCATCCACTCTTGATCCGTCCGGATGATCTGCTCCACCCCGTCCGCATAGATGAGATGAATCTGCATCAGCAAGGCCGTGCGGTCGCCGAACACATGCTTTTTGTTATCCCAGGCCAGGTTTCCTTTGTACCAGCCGTTCCCCAGCCAGGCGCCAACCGCATTGTCCCCCACTGCCAGCTGCCCTGTGATGTCATAGGTCTGGAACTGCAGGCGGGTGCTGTAGCTGGTCCAGCCGGGGGTCAAATAATCCTCGCCGACTCTTGTACCGTTCAGCTCCACTTCATAGAGACCGAGACTGGTCACATACATTCTGGCCCGGGTGACCTGCCGGTCTACATGGAAGCTCCGCCGCAGCAGCGGAGCCTGCTCTGCCTGGACATCCAGGCAAGCCAGCGGCGCTGTAATCCACTCTGCCTCCCAATCCTCCGGCGAGAGCAGGCCCGTCTCCCACCAGGCGGTATCCGACCATTCTGTAGGCCGGTTCTGCTGATCCCATATTCTAATCCGGTAATAATAGCGCTGCTTAGGCTGCAGTTCCAGCTCCTTCAGCTCAATATGAAGGGATTGTCCGGACTCCACTCTGCCCGAATCCCATACCGTGCTTACGAAGTCCTGATCTATTGCTGCCTGAAGCTGATACGCTTGCTGCATGACATCCCGCTCATACGCACTCAGCTGCCAGCTGATTCTTGGATAACGGACATCCAGTCCCAGCGGATTGTCTTTGTACTCCACACGTAATTTCCGGACTTCTATCATGGACTCCACCCCGTCTTTTCTAATAATGACCCTATAAATATGAAACGCTTTCTATTACAATTATAGAACTAAAGATTCGATGCATGACCTGCAATATGGACATTTCACCGGGGTAAAAAGGACATTTTGTTGTTTGGAGGAGTGAGCTGATGCATTCGGCCAATCATACGCTAAAAGGAGAGTATTTCTTCCAGAACAATCTCCAGTTATATGTGAACCGCGCTACCGAGAACTATGATCTTCCGCTTCACACCCATGATTTCATAGAGCTGACGTTCGTTGCCGAAGGCAAGGGCTTTCATTATATCGGGCAGCAGGCTCAGCAGACCGGCAAGGGTCGGCTGTATTACATTCCCGTCGGAGTCTCCCATGTCTTCCGTCCGTCTTCACCCAGCCCGCTCCGGGAACCGCTCGTAGTCTACAATTGTCTGTTCAAGCCGGAGCTGCTGGACAGCCTTGCCTCCATTGTTCCGGACCCGCCGATTGCCTCCTATCTGGAGCAGATCCGCAATCATCAGCTGCCCGCATTCTCTGTGACGGACCAGAACGGCTCTATCGAGAGCCTGTTTCTGGCGCTTCACCGGGAGGTTCATCTTCCGCAGACCGGCGCGGGCAGCTATTTGCTGACCTTGTTCATTCAACTGCTGATAAGTATCTACCGGCTCAGGCATGACGAGATCCAGTTTCCGCTGAACAAGCAGACGCAATTCCTGCAGATTCTGAATTATGTCAACCAGGAGTACGCGCAGGAAATCACCCTGAAGCGTCTGTCACGCAGTTTTGACTGGAGTGAACGACATCTTCAGCGGCTGTTCAAGGCGCATACCGGGCAGACCTTCCATCATTACCTGCAGAATGTCCGGATTCAGCAAAGCTGTCTGCTGCTGGTTCAGCAGCTTAATGCGCCCGTTCAGCTCATTGCGGAGCAGGTCGGCTACCATGACCCGAAGACCTTCAATCTGGTGTTCAAGCGGATTATCGGCACCACTCCGGGGAGCTACCGGCAGGCGTCCGGCAAGAAACATTTGGAGGGCCCGGAGCCGGGAGGAACAACTTTAACGCAGAATGATTGATGTTATTTGTAAATAGTGTTAGGCTATCAACGGTAAACTCAACATCTGTGCTCTTCAATACATCCTAAAATAGTCACAAATTTAGTTAGAAAGAAAGGTAACACTATGATAAAAGTAGAACACTTATCCTTCTCATTCCCGCAAAAAGAACTATATAAAGATATTTCCTTTACGCTTGAAGCCGCACAGCATTGTGCTTTCATTGGAACAAGCGGCAGCGGCAAAAGTACACTGACCGATATTCTGATGGACCCGGAAAGATATCTGTTTGAGGGCAGGTTAGAGATAGATCCTACTTGCAGCATCGGGTATGTAAGCCAGTTCTCCCAACCGGAAAAAACTAAAGATACAACCGTTTTTGAATATATCGGCGAAGAATTTATTAAGGTACAGACTGAAATAAATTCTATTTTGGCTGAAATGGAAACCTCCTCGGATATGGATTCGCTGCTGGAAAGGTATCAGTTGGCGCTAGACGCCTTCGATGCTATGGACGGGAATGATTACGAAAGCAATATTAATAAGAAGCTAAATCTGGCAAACCTCATGAAGCTAAAGGATGTCAGGGTATCTGACCTGAGCGGCGGGGAATTCAAGCTCATTCAAGTAATGAAGGAAATGCTCAGCCGTCCGGACTTCATGATAATGGACGAGCCCGATGTATTTTTAGATTTTGACAACCTAAATTCGCTTAAGAATCTTATTAATGCCCACAAAGGCATACTGCTGGTGGTTACGCACAACCGCTATCTGCTCAATCATTGCTTCAACAAAATCCTGCACCTTGAAAACAAGGAGATCCAGGAGTTTGACGGGCGGTATATGGATTACAACTTCTCCTTGCTGCAAACCAAAATTGAGCTGCAGGAGCTCGCCATCGCTGAAGAGGAAGAAATTGCGAGAAACGAGAACATCGTCAATAACCTTAGAGCAATCGCAACTTATAATTCTGAGGCCTCCAGAGGGAGAGCGCTAAAAGCCAGAGTTAAATTTCAGGAAAGACTGGAAGCGCGCAGAATTAAAGCTCCATTCGTAGAGATTAAGCAGCCGGATATCCGTTTCGGGTTCGATCAAGAACTGGAAGACACAACTGTTATAAATGTTAATAACTATAGCGTTTCCTTTGATGAGCTGCTGTTAGAAAATATTAACTTTGAGATCAAATCTACGGATAAAGTAGCCCTTATCGGTGCAAACGGCACCGGGAAAACGACATTACTCCGGGAGATTTATAGGAATAATCATGAGGCAATTGAAGTAAATCCGGATGCTAAAGTGACTTATTTATCTCAGCTTCAAGGTGAAATGCTGAAGGATTCTAATACCATCCTGGAGGAATTCATCGATGCCGGGTTCGCAACGTATGATGAGATTAGATCGCATCTTTCAAGCTACGGCTTTGAAGGGGAAATCCTTGAGCAAAGAATAGAATCCTTATCCGGCGGCGAAAAAAACATGCTTCAGTTAGCTAAAGTTTCGGCCAGTAAAGCGAACGTACTGCTGCTTGATGAACCGACAAGCCATTTGGACACCTATACACAAATCGCACTGGAGAACGCTATCCAGAACTATAAAGGTGCGATTCTCATGATTTCGCATGATTTCTATTCGGTGGTAAACGGGATGGATTATGTTCTGATCATTGACGGCAAGACGATTAGAAAGATGACGATCAAGAAATTCAAAAAGATGATATATGCCCGGCATTTCGATAAAGACTATCTGGAACTGGAACAAAATAAAAAAGCTGTTGAAACGAAAATCGAGTTGGCTTTGAAAGCTGCTAATTTCGAACTTGCACAAGGTTTGATGGATGAGCTGGAGGAGCTGATTAAACAGCTGTAAATGATAACTAAATAGGATTCACCTGTCAGAAAAAAACGACAAAAGAAGCCTTATATTTAGGGTTTCTTTTGCTGTTTTATGGAAAATATTTATTAAGATTCTCTGGTGTGATGCCGTTCCATAACCAAAATTGATCCCCTTGCGATACAAGTAATCGATCGAGCCATAGTTCAAAGCTTAAATTAAGCGGCTCACCATTATCACGAGCTGAGGTATAGATTGACTGGTCAAACAGATAGTCTTTTCTGCCTTGCTTTACATAATCGCTATTTACACATATTAAAGTCTCACTGAATTTTGCTATAACGTATACATGCTCAGGGGTTGGAAACTTTTCCAATGCATCTAGAATTTCATCCACTCCAAAAATATGCCAATGAGGTGCCGATTCTTCAACATCCTTATATAATTCCATTCCGTTATGAAGAGACAAAAAGAACTTATAATCCTCAGGCAGCTTTAACTCCGTCTCCGCTTCAAAATCCTTGATTTCTTTCAATAAGACGGGCTTAGAAAATGAAAATCTACATGTAAGCTGGAATCCTAAATTTCTTTGTATAGAAAAATTTTTGTTATTGTAAATTACCTTCTTTAAAGCCTCTAAGGATGCGGTTATTAATTTTGACATTTGCCCTCCTCCTCATAAAAAAACCACCAATTGATTTGTAAAACCCATCATATCTAGGGTATTCGCTTAGTATTTAAACAATCCTGCGCTTAATGAAAGTACCCGCAATCTAATACTTTTGTCCTTTGAACATCAGGGGATCGCCTCTTTTGGGTTTGATTTGGTCCGGCTTACCATTATTCGGCAGGGCGGCTTTTCTCCCGCAAAAAAGCAAAAAATCCCCGGAGTCCGGGGATCTTTCGGTCAATCAATGCATAATTAACGCTCACATCAGGCAAAGACAACATGCAGCGTATGAATCTCATACGGTTTGAAATCAAGGCGGATGGCCGGTCCGTCCACCGCTTCAGTCTCCAGCGGACGCTCCATCAGATCGCGCAGCTGCCAGGAGACGGCGGAGTAATCGCTGCCGATATTCGCCGTGCTGCGTGTTCCCGTATACTCATGCAGTCTGACGATACATCCGCTGCCATCCTCGGCCAGCTTAACGGCATCGACGGCAATGTTCGGCACATCACAGGTGATCAGCGACTTGCCGTTACCGGCGGCATAACCCCCTTCTGCAGCGAGGAGCGGATTATTCAGCGCCCAGGCTTCCTGCACGGTGCCTGCCGCAGCCCAATCCCCTTTATGCGGAAGCAAGGCATACGTGAAGCGGTGCTCGCCCTGGTCAGCCAGCCGGTCCGGGCTGGTTGCCGATTTGATCAGCGACAGCCTCATCGTGTGATCTTTAATGTCGTATCCGTATTTGCAGTCGTTCAGCAGACTGACGCCATAGCCCCGCTCCGACAAGTCCGCCCACTGGTGGCCGACGCTCTCGAACCGCGCATAATCCCAGCTCGTATTCCAGTGGGTCGGCCGCTTCACATTCCCGAACTGGATATCATAGGTAGCTTCCGTCGCGCGAACCGCAACCGGGAAAGCTGCCTTCATCAGCTGATGCTGTTCATGCCAGTCCACCAGGGTCTCGAAATCAATCCGTGCACTTCCGGCATATACCCTAACCTTCTGAGTGATCGAGGAATCCATGTACTTCCAGGTGAACTCAAGCACCGCCTGCAGCGGGCCGCATTCGGTCAGCTCTACAGAGCGCAGATCGCTCACCACCCGCATTTTCTCCTGGTAATACAGATCGATATCCCAGGCATCATACATCTTCGGCTTATCCTCGAATACCTGCAGCAGGTTGCCGCATTCGCCCGGCGCCAGCACCTCACGGGCTTCTCTGCGGTCGAAGATCCGGCTCAGCTGTCCGGCTGCATTCCACTCCAGAATGTAATAAGGGGTAGTTAGCGTAGAATCCTGCCAGGTAAAAGGAACGGAGGGTTCCGTATTCTCTCCGGAAGCGGCGGGTTGTGCAGCGCGGATCACTGCACTGCCCATCGCCGGAACGGTTTCTACCTCAACCAGCCATTGGCCGCCGGAGCGCTGGGCGGACAGCGGGTTGCCGGCGGCATCACTCCAGACGGCATTCTCTGCGCTGTGTGGGACGGCTGCCAGACGGGGACCTCCAAAGAGGGAGCTGTTGAACAGCGTGTACTCCTTGTGTGAATCGGTAGACGCCGGGTCATCCTCACCCGCTGATGCAGCATCAGGGCTGTTAAGGTTGACGAGTCCCGCAGCCGCAGCATTAAGCGCAGCCCGGCCCAGTTGCTCTGCTTCGGCATATTCCAGCCGTGAATCCTGGTAGACCTCATGGATCGAGGAGCCAGGGATAATATCATGGAACTGGTTGCGCAGAATAATCTGCCAGCCTTCCAGGAGCGACTCTGCAGGATATTGTGCATATCCGCCTGTCTCCGCAGCAAGGAGTATCTGCAGCCACTCCGCCTCGCGGTACAGCAGCTCCAGCTTGCGGTTCATTCTTTTGTTATAAGCCTGGCTGGTGTATGTCCCGCGGTGAAACTCCAGATACAACTCCCCGTCCCAGGTATGCACATATTGATCGGTGCCCTCTATAGTTTCATGCAGCCGCTCGAAATAGTCATCCGCCCGGCCCGGCTTCACTTGCGGCAGCCCCGGCATGGTATCCAGCCTCCGGCGCATCTCCAGCATCTCGCGGTTCACACCGCCGCCGCCATCTCCATACCCGTAGGAGAGCAGCAGCTCACGGTTCAGGTTCTTGTCGCGGTACTGGTCCCAGATTCCCTGCACAGAGAAAGGCTCGATAAGGCCGTTATACGTATAGTACCAGGCGCTGGAATCAGGAGCTTCGGGTGTGGTGATGAAGTGGGTCAGTACCTCGCTGCCGTCAATCCCTCTCCAGTGGAACGTATCATGCGGCATGCGGTTGTATTGGCTCCAGCTGATCTTGGTCGTCATAAAGGTGTCAATGCCCGACTTGCGCAGAATCTGCGGCAGCGCCCAGCTGTAGCCGAACACATCCGGCAGCCATAGGTACTTGCAGTCTACGCCAAATTCCTCGCGGAAGAATTTTGTCCCGTACAGAATCTGCCGCACCAGCGACTCGCCACTGGTCAGATTGCAGTCCGCTTCCAGCCACATTGCACCTCCGGCTTCCCAGCGCCCTTCCTCCACCCGCTGCTTAATTTCGCTATAAATCTCCGGATAATCCTGCTTGATGTAGGCATAGAGCTGCGGCTGGGTCTGCAGGAAGATGTACTCAGGGAACTCCTTCATCAGCCGGAGCACCGTAGAGAAGGAGCGGGCCGCTTTCTCCCGCGTATGGGTAAGCCGCCATAACCAGGCCACATCAATGTGGGTATGGCCGATTGCGGTTACCGTAACCGGATGCTGCTGTTCCAGCAAGACCAGGGCCTCAAGCAGGCTCTTCTCGGCCTCCTGGACTGAAGCATAGAAATCCGCGCTGCCGGGCCTTGACCAGTCCAGCTTGTTAAACGAGCGGTTCAATGCCATCAGCAGCTCATGCTTCTCGATCTGGCTGTCGGCAAGCTGCTTGAATGTACCCAGTGCCGCCCGGCCTGTATAATAGAGATTGTCGGCCGCTTCATCCAGATATGCCAGCTCAGCCTGCTTGATCCGGTGTTCCTGAGCAATCAGCTGGCCGTCTCCGTTCAGGCCTGACCATAAGCGGAAGGTGAAGTCCAGCTCCCTGCCAGCGGCATCCTCAAGAAACACCTCCTGGTGATTGGAATCCACGCCCTGATACGGCTTGCCATCCAGAAACAGCAGGGATTCGAAGCCGCTGTTGTTCCCTCCGCCTGTCCGGCCGAAATCGAATATACCTACAATACGTTTCCCCTGCCAAGCTGCGGGTACGGTTATTTTGCGGTGCAGCCACAAATACACATCACTGCCGGTCCAGTAATCCCCTATACGAAGCTTCTTGTCTCCTTCCGGGGCGGATGGATAGACACCATTGTCACCCTCCTGATCCTCTGTAACCAGCCATTCATCAAGCGTAATAACCTCACGGTACCGGTAACCCTCCAGCTCCTTCAACCGCAGTGCAAGCTTCTCTTCAGTCCAAAACATTCCCATTCCGATTTTCCTCCCTTTTGTATAACACGTGTTATAAAATGGGCAGAAAGACGGTCCATCCGTGTAAGGATGGTACCGTTCCCTGCTAATTAGGATAAGCTGCCACTACAAAGTGAATCGCTGCTTAAGGCATATTGCCTGTTAGCTCAGCCGGCTCAGACTATGTGCAAGCTAAAGCTACATCGTCCCCCAGCAGAAGCTGTTCAGGCTGTGCCGGCAGCAAGTGCAACACCCTAAATGGCTTAGCCTCCCCTTCATACCAAGCGCGGTTACGCGCTTTCTCCTGCCCTTAATACTGCTGGAAGCCAGATTTTGTCCGCCTGTCCTGCTTCGTTCCTGCCGTTCATCTGCGTAAGTAAGCAGCGTACCGCCTCTTCCCCCATACTCACATAAGGGATTTCTACGCAGCTTAGAGACGGCAGGCTAAGACGGTGACCCTGAATCGTATTATCTGCCGCCATGATCCGCACATCTTCACCGATACGCAGGCCAAGCTTGTGAGCCGCCCGGTACAGATCGGGAATTGCGCTTGACCAGTTGACCAGCAGCGGCACATGCTGCGGCCCGCTATCCGCCAGCCTCTGCAGGCACGCTGTCCAGTCGCCATGGTGTTCCTCCAGCCGGATCACGATTGGCTCCATCCCATGTGCGCTGCACCAGCCGGTATAGGCATCGCGGCGGTTCCGCTCCGCCCAGTTATCCGCGCTATGCTCATGGTATACCTCGGCATAGACCGGGCCGGGCTGCTGCGGTGTACCCTCCCGCAGCAAATAATTCAGCGCCGTCTCCACACTGCCCGAATAATCGGCCAGCACGGAAAACACACCAGGCACTTCTGCGTACCCTTCCACAGAAACATAGGGGATTCCGGCATTCCCTATGCGGGAAGCCCACTCCTCATCGTGGTAGCTGGTATGATCCAGCGTCACAATCCCGTCGATCTTCCGCCGGTGATATAGCTCCAGCAGCTCGGTCCTGCCGTTGGCGTTCCCCTTATGGCGCGGAGAGCAGAGCAGAATATGATACCCGCTGAGCTCACACTCCCGCTGCATGCCTTCCAGTAGCCGGGTGAACAGCGGATGACGCGTATCACCGAAAGCGGCAAGCGTCATGCTTCTTCCCGTCTTCATGCTGCGCGCTCCGGCGTCCACATGGTAATTCAGCTCGCGGATGGCTTCCAGCACGGCTTCGCGCGTCTCCGCTCCAACCCCGATGCCGGGAGTATCATTCAGCACCGCAGATACTACACTGCGGGACACGCCTGCCCGCTTGGCTACGTCAAAGCTGGTCACTCTTTTTTTGCCCATATATCAGCACCTCACCGAGAGTATAACACGTGTTATCAAAAGTTGTATAGCGCTTTCTTTCATTTTTATGCCTGCTGACTTTTCGCCTTATGCATTGCGCAGATGAATTTGTGCTAGCTTTCGGAACGAATCGGACTTCTGCCTAAAGCAGAGGAGCTTTCGGGCTTTAACTGTATTTAGTGCAATTAAAACAGCAAGATTTTGTCAGACGAGTACTATAGTTGCACTCTCTCTCTGCAGTTATATTTAAAGTTATTCCTTAGAGCATCACCATTTGCCGGTTTTAGTTGTACAGAATACAGTTAGCGGAATAAAACCGGCTTTTCCCGGCTTTTAATTGTACGAAATACAGTTATTTGCTCGCTGCATACAATTATCTGCTATCCGCGTTCCATAACCACACTTCACTTAATTCGGTACCGGCTGAAAATCTACTCCCCCTGATGGAGACATCCAGGAAGCCCTGTAATCATAATTGTTGTATGTTTTACAACTTTGATTCACGGATAGTTCGGTGTTCGGGAGGATTGTTGTATAAAATAAGAAAAATCCGGCTAAGCCGTCTGAAACAGGAAAAATGTTGCATTTGATATAACAATATTGGATTTGAATCGATATTAGGCGGAAAATGTTGTATTTTGTGTAGGATTTCACAAAAAGTCACCCGCTACCTGCCACGGAAAGCGGATGAATGAGGAAATTCCTGAGGTAACAAAGGTAACAAAGTATTATTGCATACAAAAAGGCCCGTAAACTGCGGAAACGCAATTCACGAGCCTTATCACATTAGCTGAATGATCCTGTTAGCGCAGACGGGCATGCTTGTCTGCATTCCCATACTGTACCTTTACTGTACCTTCGCTGTACCTTCGCTGTACCTCTACTTTTCCTGCACTCTAACTATATTCTATTCTTACATTACCTCTACCCTACCATTTACTCTACTTTTACTGCACCCTCGCCGTTCCTTCTCTGCATCCATACTGTACCTTCATGTTGTACCTTTACAGCACCTTTGCACTACCGCAAATCCAGCCACTCCAGGGATGCCGCACCCGATGCAGCGCTGACTGTCAGCTCATGTGCTCCAGCTTCCAGCGGCTGACCACTCTGAATCCGCACCGTCTGCCAGTCCTGCCCGGAGTCCGAGGCATTACCGTGAATCCGGCCGATCTCCTGACCATCCAGCTTCACCATCAGCTCACTGTCCGAGCCGCTCATCAGGACCCGCAGCTCCAGAGCCAGCAAGCCCTCCAAGTCCCCCAGCTTCAGCAGCTCCATATCCCCAGCCGCAACCGCAACCGTAAATTCATACGCTGCCCAGTCCCCCTCCGCCAGATCCACACACAGCCTCTCCTCAGGCAGCCAGGCCTGGCCGCGGCCGTGCTGGAAATTGGGTACCGTCCGGTCTCCCTCCACGAAGCGGAAGTTCATTCCGTCCTCCTCCCGGAAGCCCGTGCCTACCGCAGCCTGTCTGCCGGAAGCTCTCCCGAAGCTGAGACCGCTCCCCTTGTAGCCATAAAATATAGCAGGAATCCTCACCGGCAGCCGCCGGAACAGCGAGTGGACCACCTCTGAATGGTACACACAGTTGTCCAGGCTCAGATTGAGCAAATATTCGTCCAGAATCTCTTGAGCCTCCACACGCTCCGGCTTCGCACCTCCCTCCAGATAGCGGACCAGCTTAGGCCAGCCCTCAGGAGGAACGATGGAGCAGGGGGAGTTATCCGTGTCGAGCTTCTTCCAGGTCCAGAAGTTCCAGGAGATGCCGTGATCCTCAAACAACTGGAAAGCGCCGGCATACCAGTCCTTATTATTCTCCCCGCCCTCCCCCATGAACAGCGGCACATTCAGCCGCTCTCTTACGTCGAGATACTTCTGAATGCTCTCCGTATCCGGGTTGTTCCAGTACTTGTGAAACTGCAGCATTACATTATCATCCGGCAACTTATTATCAGGCAATCCCTCGAAGATCGACCAGTCCGTCGCCCAGTGCACGCCCTCCAGAATAATCATATGCAGGGCATCGACCTCCCGGATAGCCGCAATAATCTCGCTGTACAGCGGCATCACCTGGTCATTGTATTGCGAGAACCAGTCCGGCAGCGGCTCGTTCAGCAAATCATAACCCGCTACGATCCACTCGTCCTTATACCGCTGCGCAAGCATCCGCCAGATGGCGATGGTCAGCTGCTTGTTACGCTCATCTGTGAACAGCTCCGGCAGATCCCGCGCGGAGTCGTCGATATTCGTTCCGGTCTGGCCTCCGGGTGCTCCATGCAGATCCAGAATGGCGTAGATTCTGTGCTCCCTGCACCAGCCAATGATCTGATCCAGCCGCACCAGATGCTCCTCATGCCAGCCGGACACTCCCTCTTCTTCCCGCAGGATATAGCGGGCGTTAATCGGAATCCGGATCGAGTTGAAGCCTTCTGCGGCAATCCGCGCAATATCCGTTTCGGCCACATAGCGGTCATAATAGGTCTCCCAGAACGCCTCCGCCCCGTCAGCACCAATTAGCGCTGTAATCATCGCTTCGATCCGGCGCGGACGGTCTCCCTGTTCCGGGAAACGCCACATGTACCCTTCAGGCAGCAGCCAGCTGCCAAGCCCCACACCCCTCAGCAGCAGCTCGCGCCCTTCCCCGTTTCTTAAGCGGTGCCCGTCTGCATAGAGAAACCCGCTTACTTCATGATGGTCCGGGTGAATCATTTGTTTTTCCTCCCTTTACCCTTTGACGGCGCCTTCGGCAATGCCATTCAGAATGTATTTTTGCAGCAGCAGATATAGAATCACAACGGGCAGCATCGTCAGCACCAGCGAAGACAGAATCGCCGACCAGTCATTATTGCCATATTGCCCGAACAGCATATTGGTGGACAGCAGCAGCGTATATTGATCGGCATCCGTGAGCATGAGCAGCGGCAGCAGAAAGTCATTCCACATCCACAGCAGGTTGAGAATCGCCACAGTTGTCGTAATCGGTAGCAGAAGCGGAAAAATAATCGTAGTGAACAGCCTGACCTCCCCGCAGCCGTCGATTACCGCAGCCTCATCCAGATCCCGGGGGACCGATTTGACGAATCCGTGATACAGGAAGATGGCCATCGACACACCCAGCCCGATATAGATTAGGCCGAGGCCGACCGTGGTGCCCTGCACCGCCAGCTTCATGGAGATCCGGTTCAGCGAGATCATAATCGAATGAAACGGAATCAGCATCGACAGGACGAACAGGTTGAACAGGAACGTGCTCAGTCTGCCGGGTGTTCTGGACAGCTTATAGCCGGCCATGGACGAGAATAGAATAATACCGACGAGACCAGTAGCCGCGACTACCACCGTATTGCCGAGACTGCGCAGGAAATTGGTTTTCTCAAAAGCATCACTATAGTTGCCGAATTCCAGCTTACTCGGAATGGCCAGAATATTATTCATCATGTCCCCTTCCGTCTTCAGAGAGTTGAGCACCCCCATGTAGATTGGAAAGAGCGTAATTACGGCACCTGCCAGCAGGAAAAGAAAGACGATAAACGAAGACAATCTGCGCCGCCCCGCAATACCGGACTTCAATGTTGAATTCAACCGGACGGTACTCATGCCTCCACCTCTCTTCGTTTCATAATGCTCAGCTGTATCAGCGTGATCACCAGGACCACCAGGAACAGGATCATCGCCTTGGCACTGGCGTAGCCGTAGCGGCCGCTCATCTTGAACGCTTCCTCAAAAATATTCAGCGCGAGCACCTGGGTCGCTCTTCCCGGTCCACCCCCGGTGAGCGCGAACACGGCGTCAAAAGCCTTGAACGAGCTGTTCAGCGTCACGAAGATACCGATCGTTACAGCCGGATAGACCATAGGCAGTGTAATGCTGCGGAAGGTCTGCCAGCTATTCGCGCCGTCAATGGCAGCCGCTTCCTTGAGCGCATCCGGCACCCCTTGCAGCGCCGCAATATAGATCACCATCAGGTAACCTACGCCGCCCCACAAGGAGACAATGACAATCGCCAGAAAAGAATATTTCGGGTCGCCGATCCACGACTGGTCCAGAAAAGCCAGGCCCGCATGCTCAGCGATATAAGGCAGTGCTTTGGTGAAAATAAACAGCCACATGAATCCGCCGATAATCATGCTGATCATGTTCGGCATGAAGAAGATCGTCCGGAACCAGGCCTTGCTGCTGCGGCGGGATTCGATCAGCACAGCCAGCAGCACCGCCAGCACATTCTGCAGCACGACCATAAAAACTACAAATTTCAGGGTAAACCAGACTGAATCGATGAAAAAAGCATCATCCGTCAGCGCTTCGATGTAATTGGCGAATCCCACCAGATGGTAGGCGGGATTCAATCCGTTCCAGTCCGTGAAGCTGTACCATGCCCCGCCGAAGGCGGGAGCAAGCATGAATACGGCGTAGAACAGCAGGGCGGGAAACACGAAGGCCAGCAGAATGAGCGACTGTTTGCTTTTACTGCTTCCACTCATCTCTATCACTCCTATGCTGTTTCTGGGTTTCCTTAGTTACCTGCTTTTACCGCATTGGCCCAGGTCTTGTCGAGCGTCTTAATGAATTCCTCCTGAGTTACACCCTTGGTGTAATAGCTCTGCAGCAGCTTGGCCGTCTCATCGGTTACGCCGTTCGGGAGCGACAGATCCAGATAAGCCTTGCCTTCGGAGACATAAGAGCTGGCCTCGGTCACCCACGGATAGGTATTGTAGGTGTGCTGCTTCGCCACCGGATTAAATTTCAGCTCCTCGAACAGCGCCGAAGAATCCTGGTCATCCAGCACATAATTCACCAGATCCAGCGCCACAGCCTTGTTCTTGCTGTTAGGGGATACCGCCAGAGATGTCGAGGTCGCCAGATTAATCTGTGTAGCCGCGGGATCGTTACTGACTGGCAGCGGAGCCACACCAAATTCCATATCAGGATTGGCTTTGAGGATGGATTCCGCCTGCCACGGTCCCTGCACCCACATTGCCGCTTTGCCGTTCGCAAAATCCGTGGACCCTGCCGCACTGCCCACCTCAAACGGTTTATCCGTGCCGTTCGCCATAATCAGATCAATAATGTTGAAGACATCCTTCACATCGGCATAGGAGGCTTCGCCTTTGTTCATCTTCTCCACCCAGTCCGGATGCTCGGAGGATACGATGCCTCCAAGAGACAGCGCCATCATCAGCTGCGGAATCCACGATTCCTGGAAGCTCAGCTCGAACGGCTTAATCCCGGCTGCATTCAGCTTGTCAATCGCTGCCTGCATGTCATCCAGTGTCTGCGGCGGCTGAATGCCGAGCTCGCTGAAGATTTGCTTGTTGTACAGATATCCCCAGGACAGGCTCTCCAGCGGCAAAGCTACAACTTTATCATCATAGGTAACGGTCTGCCGGACACTGTCATACAGCTTCGGTACGAAGTCCTGATCCGACAGATCGCTCAGATAGCCGGCCTTGTAATACCGGGGCACATCCGCAATCGCATGGAGGGTGAATACATCCGGCGCATCATTTGAGGCCATCCGGGTCTCCAGAATCTGCTTGGCCTGATCCGGGTTCGGCATCTCCAGCTTGACGGTGACATCAATATTTTTCTCCGCCAGCTCCTTGGCCTTGAATTGCTCGAAATATTTATCGAATTGATCCTTAAAACGCGGGAAGCTCATGAATACCTTCAGCTCCACTTTTTGGGCCGGGCCTTCAGTCGCTGCTGCTGCCGCACTTTCTGACGGCTTGCTGCTTGCGCTCTCCCTTGGCGTATTTCCATTTGAACCGGAGCTGCACCCCGATACAATCCCCAGAACAAGCATCAGTGCCATTGCTGTATTAAGCGCTTTCTTCATTTCTGTTACCCCCTTCTGTTATGTCTGCCTCTTTAGTCTAGGGGATATAAGGGGCAGCGTCTTTTAAGGATATTAACATCGGGAGTTGCATTATATTGATACGCTTTCATTTTTATTTATCATCCGCAAAATTCACTTCTCGCTCCGCAGCTCTCCGGGGGTAATGCCGTAGTGCTTCTTGAAGACACGGTAAAAGTATGCCAGATCCTCGTACCCGCAGAGTCCAGCAGCATCTTTGATCGGCATGTCACGCCCTGCGATCAGCTCTCTGGCCCGCTCCATTCTCAGCCGGGTAATCCGGTCGAGTACCGTGTCTCCCGTTGCGGCCTTGAAAGCGCGGCTGAGATGCTCCTTCGTCACCAGGAAATGTACGGCGATGCCCTCCAGCGACACCTGCTCCAGGTAATGATTCCGGATATAATCCTCAACCTCCGCCAGATCAAGCTTAACGCGGTTCTTGCGCTGCTCCAGAAGCGTGTTGATCAGCTCTGTGAAGTGATCCCCAAGCCCCGTTACCATGGTCTGAACTGACGGCCATGGCTTATCGGGCCTATCGGACGTATCCGGCGTATCCGCCGCCGTGACACCCCCGTTTGTCTTCGCAGCTTCACCGGCTAGCAGCAGCAGATCACGGGCAGTCCGCTCGATCATTGCTTCCAGCTGATGCTGCGGCACCGAGCGTTCCAGCTCCCGTCCCAGCTTCTCCAGCTCTTCTCTTGCCGCCGGCTTGTTCAGCGCGAGCAGCTGATCATAGATCCGCTGGCGGTAGGCGAGATAACGCTCCATCAGCGGCTGATCCATGAGCATCAGCGGTGATCCGGTTAAGCGCTGCCGTTCCCGCTCCTTCGCGCACTCCGAGAGCACGTTATTCAGCTCTGCCCGGTCCACCGGCTTCAGCAGATATTCAACCGCCTTCGAGCGGATCGCCTGCTTCAGGTAGACGAAGTCATCATATCCGCTCATCACAATAATCTGCACCTCCGGGTACTGATGCTTCAGTCTTTCCAGCAGCTCGACCCCGTCCAGTCCGGGCATCCGCATATCGGTAATTACTAGCCCCGGATGAAGCTTCTCCACCAGCTCAAGTCCTTCGATTCCGTCCTCCGCTTCGCCGATCACCTGCATTCCGTGTTCTTCCCAGGCGCCGAGCGACTTCACGACCTGTCTGGACCAGGGCTCATCGTCAATAATCAGAACCTTCAGCATTCCGCTCTCCCCCCTCTGCGGCCGCAGGCCACTGGATCACAACCAGTGTTCCCGCCCCGGCCTTGCTGTATATACGCATTCCATACTTCTCTCCAAATTGCAGCACCAGCCGTGAATGGACGTTGTGCAGGCCGATGCCCTTTCTCCGCCGGGGCTCTCCCGCTCCGGGATCGGCCAGCATCGTGACATTCCCCCGGAGTGCCGCACGGATCTCCTCGAGCCGCTCCGGCGTCATGCCTACGCCTTCGTCCTTAACCATGAATACAGTGCGGCTGCCAACGGTCCGGATCCGGATCAGCAGCCTCCATTGCCCGCGCTGTGGCTGCAAGCCATGCTCAAAAGCGTTCTCCACCAGCGGCTGCAGCGTGAAGCGCGGCAGCAGGCTGGCCCGGGAGAACTCATCCGCCTCAGTCACCACTGTACAACGCCCCAGGAAGCGGTTCTCCTGAATGAACACATAGTTGCGCACATGCTTAAGCTCTTCCTCCAGCTTCACCAGCCCGCCTTCATTGCTGATCGAATAACGCAGCAGGTCGCCAATCACCCGGGTGATGTTATAAATATCATCAGCATTCCTCGACAAAGCCATCCCCCCGATCAGCTGGAGCGTATTGTTCAGGAAATGCGGATTGATCTGGGCCTGAAGAGCGAGCAGCTGGGCATTCTTGACCTCAATCTCCTGGCGGTATTCCACCTCAATCAGCTCCCGTATCCGTTCCATCATCGAGTTGTAGCCGCGCTCCAGCAGCCCGATCTCATCACGGCTCTGCACCGAGTGCTGTTCGAAGTTGCTGACATGCGCCTTGCGCATCGACACCGCCAGACTGACAATCGGGCGGGTAATCCGCAGCGAGAACAGGATAGACAGCAGAATGGAGGCAATCATGAACAAGCCTCCGGTCAGAAAACCGGCAGCAATCGTAGGCCGTGCGCTCTTGGCGACAGTGGACAAGGGAATGGCTTTCACGACCGTAAGCTGACCATCGGCCACTTTTTTCATGAAGAAGAAATAGCCGTCCTCCTGCCGGAATTCAAGTTCATGCTCAGAGACGGCAAGATTCTGCAGCCGCCTGCCGATATCACCGGAGCTCTCGGAAATGCTCGAGCCGGAGAGCAGCTCGCCCTCATCATTCAGCAGGAAGACCGAGCTCTCGTCCTCGGACTGGAGTATATGGCTGACCTCCTCCCATACCTCCCGATTGATCCGCACGCCTATGCCTCCGAGCAGCCGGTGATCCTCGAACCGGTTAATGCCGTGGTAGGCATAGATGCCGGTGCCGTTCTGCTTGAAATACATATTGACCGGCCCGTAGGGCAGCCGGCTCCAGGGGCCCTCACCGATATCCAGCGGGGAAACGCTTCCACTATTCACGAAGTCAACGGAGATGGCTTTTAATTGGTCATGCATGTACAGTGTCAGCTCGTCTACCTTCCGGGAGTTCGTATAGAACTGCGAGGTTATGGCTTCGCGGATATTGTTCAGCGAACGGTACTGGACACTAATGTCCGGGCTGTCCGTACCCGTTAACCCCGCCATAAGCTGAGGGTTAATCTGCAGGGTGTAGAACAGGGTATCCAGCTGCTCAATCAGCTCATCCAGATACTGGTCCGCCCACTGCATCCGGGAGTTATTCGCATTGATCATTTCCTTCTCCACGGATTGCCGCGTATTGTACGTGGCAATGGTGGTAACAGTGAGCACCGGCAATGTGGTCAGGCAAATCATGATGACCAGGAGCCGGACCCGGAGACTTGTCCGCTTCATCATAGGCTGATTCCTTTCTGCGAAGCTGGATTGCTTTTACCGTCAAAATATAGCATGCCGGATCAGGCCAGACAATACGGTGCTGAGAATATTGCTGGCCGGGGAGTGGATATAGCGGCCGATTCAACTGCCACTTGTTAAATGACAATGATGTCATTATAATATTAATGACAAGCGTGTCATTATTTGAGAGGGGGAAGTGAGATGTCACCCAGAATATCCGACCAGCAAAAAGAACAGCGGAGGATGCAGATCCTCGGTGCCGCCAAAGTGGTGTTCACCGCCAAGGGCTATGAAGCAGCTACGTTCACAGATATCCTGGAGGAAACAGGGATGAGCCGGGGCTGGATCTATTTGTATTTCCAGACCAAGGAGGAAATATTTGAAGCGCTGCTCGATCAGCAGGATAGTGAATATGAGGCCTATACAGCAGCCCTGTTATCGGCACACCCTGGGGTGTGGGAAGTCATCCGGCAGATGTACGCCGATCAGCAGGCAGAGCTGCTGCGCATGCCGGGCGGAAGTTTCCTTCCGGCCTTCTATGAGTATTTCCTGGGCGGCTCCAGGGATGAACGGCGGCGAAGCCTGCTGCTGAAGCGGTACGAGACCGGAATTGCCCGGTTTGAGGCACTGCTGCACTCAGGCGTGGAGCGGGGGGAATTCAGCCCGCTTATGCCGCTTGCGCAGCTGGCGAGAATTACAGCCTCTTACCAGGAAGGAATCATGACCCACACTCTTGCCGTAGGCCCGGAGCTCGCTCACACGGAATTCCAGATTAACGCGCTGCTTAATTATCTGGAGCAATTACTGAAGCCCGGGCGCCGCCCGGCTGAAGAATAGGAGGCCCCGCCACATGTCCGCACTCTTCCGCAATCCCGTCTTTACCAGGCTGTTCCTGGCCGCCTTCGCTTCACAGCTCGGGACAGTTGTCGGGAACATGGCCTTTGCCTATTACCTTGTGGACCATTTCAGCACGCGTCCGGCACTGGCGGCAACGGCTGAACTGATGTATTCCTTGCCCACCCTTGCCGTGTTCTGGCTTGTCGGAGTCATCGCCGACCTGCTCGACCGCAAGAAGATTGCCGCTTACAGCGACTGGATCCGGGCCGGATTAACGCTGCTGCTCCTGGTATGCGTACATGGTCAATTGCTTACCTTATGCTTCCTGGTGTTGTTCCTGCGCAGCGCCATTGCGAAGTTCTTCGGCCCCGCCGAGATGGGCCTGCTGCAGGGCAGCATCGGGCAGGCGCAATATGTTCAGGCAGCGGGCCTGAACCAGATGATTATGGGGCTGTTTATGCTGTTCGGCATGAGCCTTGGCGCGGCGGCTTACCGCTTTCTCGGGATTGAAGGTGCTATCCTTATCGACGGGGCGAGCTTCCTCATCTCCGGACTCCTGATCCTAAGCTGCCGGTTCACAGCTGAAGTGCGGATGCCCAGCGGACACTACGCACTGCGGGATATCCGGTTTCCGCAGCTGCTTAAAGATTTCCGTGAAGGGCTGCGTTATATCCTCGGGCACAAGCTGCTCCTTACACTCATCTCCGGCTTCCTGTTCTTCGGCATCGTCAACGGCGTATTTGCCGTCCTGCCTATTTTTGCAATGAAATACAAGCTCAGCCCGGATAACTATATGCTTCACGCCTCGCTGATCACCCTCTGCCTGGGCACCGGCTTCCTGATCGGCAGCCTCGCCGGCTCCGCGCTGATCCGCCGGTTCACACGCCCCCGGGTGCTGATCTTCGGACTGCTGTTATCCAGCCTGCTGATTGTTGCCCTGGGCTCGGCGGACACCCTCTGGATCTATCTCCCGCTCGTTCTGATCGAAGGCATCTGCATTGCGCCGGTGAATATCGCGCTGGGCAGCTGGCTGCCGGAGCTGGTCATCCCGCAGAACATGGGGCGGGTGAATGCAATGATTGAGCCGGTGATGATGCTCGGCCATTCCCTGGCGCTTGGTTTTGTCGCTATTGCATTTCCGGCTGTCGTGTCGATCACTTGGCTTCACTACATTCTGGGCCTATGCACCCTGCTGGTCAGCGTGTATTACGGATTCGCCCTGCCTCCGCTCGTCCGCAGGCTGGCCCTGCCTAACGGGAATTCTTCAGCCGCTGAAAGAGCTGGCTAAGGCCGTACCAGATAACTGTTTATTCGATCGAATGCACAGCAAAAAGGATGCCCCAAGCCCATGATCCATTACATTCGGCTTTAGGGACATCCTGTCTCAATTTTTCCTGCTTCTTCATGCTTTTTCACAGCTGCCTCTGTTTATTTTTGCAGCTCCAGATCCTTTTGCTTCAGCAGATCAGCGTATTCCGCTTTGTACTGCTCCAGCTTCAGCTTCAAATCGGCGCTGTCCGGACTCGATTTCAGCAGGCTGCTGGTGGCCAGGATATTATTGACCGCCGTATCAATTTTAGCGTCGATAACTTCGATTCTGCTCTTGGTCACGCTCAAGGCGGGATCAGGCGTAACAATCGGCACAGGACCAAGAATGGCATTCTTATCGCTTGAGGAAGAAGCGCCTCCCTCTGTCTTTTCATCCAGACTGATCGTTTTACCTTCTACGGAAACCTTGAATCCGGCTAATTCTCCGATTGCACGGACGGGTGCATAGCTTTTGCCGTCAATTACGATGGCCGGATCGGCCAGCTTCTTGCCATACACCTTCACGGTATACTCCGCCTGAATTGCCTTTCCTACCAGTGTTGCCGAAGCGCCCAGCGCCTGCGCACCCACCATCAGTATCGCCCCGGCAATGAATCCGGCAGCAATCTTTTTCATAAGAAATTCACTCCCCGTCAAAGACTATGACTACTATTCTACCATTTCACAGCCGCCTGTGCCGACATTTGCCGGTGATTCCATTGGAAACGCCTGTCCGAAGAACCCTTTTAACCCAAATTTAAACCCGGCAGCTACCGGTATTTAACCTTCCATATGTACACTTTAGATAGGCTGAATCTATGAAACATGCGGTCTTACTGGGGATGTAAATATAGGAGGTACATATGAGAGTATTGGAGATTATTTTGACTGTGTCCGCATTATTATTAATGTTCAGCTTCGTGTCTGGCAAGGGCGTTCTCAAGGTGAAAATAGCTTTAACTGCGGTTAGCGGCACATTGTGCGCAGCACAGCTTGGGCTCGAAGGGTACCGCTGGCAAATGGCGGGCGTGTATGTAATTGTGCTGCTTGGCCTAATCATCCGCATTGCAGGAATAATTAGCGGCCGTTCGCGGAAGCTGTTGTCCACTGGCCAAAAAACCAGGAAATCTGCATTCCGCCGGTTGAAACGCGGCTGGGCAATAGCAGGTACCGCAGCAGGTATACTTATAGTGATCTGCTCGGCAGTGCTCTCTTCCATGATCCCGGTTGTGGAGTTACCCGCTCCTTCAGGGCCTTTTGCCGTTGGCATGCAGACTCTACATCTCACCGACAGCAGCCGGCCTGAATCTCAGACACCTGACCCCGGGGACTCACGGGAGCTGATGGTTTATGTCTGGTATCCGGCCCCGGCGGAGAAGGGTCACCAGACTGCACCTTTGCTGCCTGGTGATAAACAGAGCAACCGGAAGGTTATGTCCGCTTTTGCCGGATCATTAGGAATCCCATCCTTCTCCCTCGATTATTGGGCATATATTCATACGAATGCTTACCGGAATGCGGACTGGCTGCGCTCAGAGGGACCTTATCCGCTGATTCTGATCAATCACGGCCTCGGTACCTCAAGTCTGCTGCATACCACACTTGCAGAGAACCTGGCAGCGAACGGTTATATTGTAGCGGCCGTAGATCATACTTACAGTACAGCGGCTACTTTATTTCCAGACGGCACAGTTACCGAGTTCAGCGAGTCTTTAAGCAGTGATCATTTCATAGCAACAGGAACGCAGCTGGGCAACGTATGGAACGACGATAACCGCTTTGTCCTCAGCCAATTGAAGCAGCAATTCGCAGATTACATAGATACTGATCTCATCGGGATAGCAGGACACTCCTTCGGTGGAGCAGCTGCGTACGAGGCGATGTTCTCCATTCCTGAGCTTAAAGCGGGAATTGATCTGGATGGAAGCTTGTATACCCTCACAGGTCCGTCCCTGGGTAAACCGTTTTTGTTCATAGAGTCAGAGGATTACAATAACCGGAAGAAGCAGATTTCAGATCCGGATATCGATGCCGAGGAAAAAATAATGAATAACGCCAGGCTAAGCGGGGGCGGCAAGCTCTATATCAAAGGCACAGCACACTTCAACTTTACAGATCTGCAGCTCTATTCAAGCCTGCTGAAGTACACCGGAATGACGGGCGGCATTGACGGCGGGCGAAGCAATGAAATTGTGAATCAGCTTGTGCTGGATTTCTTCAACAGCCATTTGAAGGGAATCCATGAGGATGGAGAGGATGCCGGGACCGCTGCTGGGACCGCTGCCGGGACGGATGCCGGGTATGATGAGGTGGTTAGGCCTTAATCTCCTTGGAATACATATCGCTAGCTTGGCTGTTCACTTCTGGTTTACTTCTGGTTTGCTTCTGGTTTGCTTCTGGTTTGCTTCTGACTTGCTTCTGACTTGCTTAGGTCTTTAACCTGTTCCTTGCGGACTGTACCGCGCTTATTTTCAGTCCTGGGCACGATTCGCCAGGCCAACGGACTCCAGCGCGCTTATTGTCTCGCCACGGAGCCGATTTCAGGTGAATCCTGGCAAATAGCTGCATCTGAGTCCGTTAGCACAGAAAAAAGGTGCTTTTCGAGGAAATAAGGTCTCCTCAGTCCGTAACAGGTGTACCATGCGATAAAGCCGCTAATATATGCTAGAAACTGTAAGAATTTCCGTATCCACCTATCAGAATCTAATTCTCCATCCTGAATGCTCCACCTGTTCGGCTTCAAAAAGTCCCCCTGAGAATTCCCCGTTTATGCAGACGGGTAATTCTCAGGGGGACAACACTGAACGCTCCATGCTTCATGCTTATGTCTCATACTCATACTCATACTCATACTCATACTCATACTCATGTTCATGCTGAATGCTTATGCTCAATACTCATGCCTCATGCTCCATGCTTCACATTTCGCGCTTCACGTTATACTCCTTGCTTCACATCCGGAGACGCAGGCCGCTTACAACCGGGCCGTCACAATCTCACATATCGCCCCATACAGCGCAGGCTCCAGCTCCAGCGAGGATAGCGCGGCAAGTGCCGCCGCAGGACCCGCGTTCTCCTTCACCAGCCGGTAGATTTGCTCCTTATGGTCGAACCGGATCTGCGCATGGTTTAGCAGCGCAAATACCTCCTCCTCCACCCTGTTCACCGCAACCCGCGCCGTAGTGAGCATTACCGCCAGCTCCTCAGTCACCTCAAGCTCCGGCACAGTAACGGTCAGGGTATGCGAAGCCTCATCATACTTAGTTTCGGCCGCAACCGCTCCTCCTCCAGCCATGACTGTCACCTCTGTCTCTGCACAGCCCATGAAGAGCAGCTTCCAGCTCCGCCGCTCCGGCACCATCGCAGTATTACCCTGCGCAGGCTGAATGGTGAAGACCGCCGACTGTCCGGCTTGTCCCCATGCCAGGGCCATCCCGGTAACACACCAGTTCCCGTCCAGGTCTTCCGCAGTGTCACCTGCGTCCTCCCAGAGCTGGAACTGGCCGTCCGCTCCGGCAAACACCCGTACCTCCAGCCGTTCCGGGTTGGCCACCGATGACGTATACTCCGTCAGATCGGCCAGCGGCACGATGGCCCCCGCCTTCGCCAGCACCGGAATATGCTCCAGCGTGCGGTACAAGGACAGCCTTCTGCCGCCGTCATAGACTCTTCCGCTGAAGAAGTCGGTCCACAGCCCTTCCGGCAGCCAGGCCTTGAACTCCGCCACGCCTGTCTTGGAATGTACAGGCCGGGTAATCGGACATGCGATCAGCTCGGTGCCGAAATAATACTGATTCGGCACCCCGTAAGCTTCCCGCTGCTCCGCGTGATGGTAATACATCGGCTGCACCAGCGGAAGTCCTTCCCGGCTGGCATAACGGTTCATCGTATACAGATAGGGCAGCAGGCGGTGCCGCAGACGCAGGGAATCCTTCATAGCCTCCCCGGCAATTCGATTGAACCGCCATGGCTCCTTGCTGTTGAACGGACTGGCTGAGCTGTGCAGCCGCAGCAGCGGGGAGAATACGCCGAACTGCACCCAGCGCAATGCCAGCTCATCATCCAGATACCCGCCCATATGGCCGCCGATATCATGACTCCACCAGCCATACCCGCTATTGGACGCCGTTGCCGTGAAATACGGCTGGAAGTCCAACGACTCCCAGGTGATGATCGTGTCGCCGGAGAACCCTACCGGATAACGGTGGCTGCCAAGACCTGCATAACGCGAGAAGGTAAGCCGCCGCTTCCCCCGCCGGCCGCTGTCCAGGTAATGATAGTGATTCAGCATCCAGAGCGGATCAAGACCCGGAACCTTAGTCATCCCGCCCTGCTGCCAGTCGATCCACCAGAAGTCAACGCCCTCTTCCTCCAGCGGATAATGCAGGAACTTGAAGTAGGCCTGCAGGAACTGCGGATCGGTAATATCAAACTCCACTGCCTCCCCTTGCTCCGGGTCCATGCCCAACTCCCCCGCAATTGCCAGATACGGCTCCTCGAAGGCCCGTACCCCGTCAGCGGGATGGACATTTAGCGTTACGCGCAAGCCCCTGCCATGCAGCCAGTCCAGGAAACGCTGCGGGTCCGGGAACAGCTCCCGGTTCCAGGTGTAGCCGGTCCAGCCGCTGCCGTACTTCGGATCAATATCGACCAGATGCCAGTCCATATCCATCACCGCTACGGAGAACGGAAGCTGCTCCTGTTCAAAACGTTCAATCAGCGTAATATACTCTTCCTCGGAATACCGGTAATACCGGCTCCACCAGTTGCCAAGCGCATACCGCGGCAGTAGCGGAGTGCTGCCGCACAGCCGGTAGAAATCCTTCAGGCACTTCAGGTATTCATGTCCATAGCCGAACAGGTACAGATCGATTCCCTCCTGCTCCCGCTGCTGCACCGTCCCGTCTGCTTCCAGGAGCAGAGAACGGCTGTCATCCACCACCGTAACGCCTCCACGCGACAGCAACCCCGGCTCCAGCGGAATGACACCGTCGGCATTATCCAGCGTGCGCGCGGTACCGCCGAGATCCTGCTCCTCATCCCCATAGTGCCAAACGCTCAGCAAATGTCCGGATTCATTCCTCACCTTCACACTCAGCCCATGCCGGGAGAAGGGCGCTTTGTCATAGGTGAGCTGCAGGCGGTCCGTCATAATTTCAAGCCTGTTCCCGAGATCGGTCACCCGGAAGTCAGGAACCGGGAACTTACGGTTCATCACCATCTGGGTCGCCCGGTCTTCGAAGCCTCCCTTAGGACTGTATTCCATCCGGATCAGCGCCGGAGTAAGCACTGTGAACCGGTAGCATTCGCCTTGAATGACTGCCCCAGCACTTGCGGCCGGTTCAGATGCGAACCGTAAGTGCTCCGGCAGCGGCAGCAGCTCTTGAGTTGTTGTTTTCATCGATAAACCTCATTTCTGCGTAGATAAGCAATCTGTCTATTCCTTCACGGCACCAATCATGACGCCTTGATTGAAATACTTCTGGACGAACGGATACACACACATAATGGGAACTGTAGCAATGATAATAACGGAATAGCGCATCATATTAGCCAGACGCAGGGCAATCTGTGCCGCTTCACCGCTGCCGATGCCCGACTGCATCTGATTCGTGATCAGAATGTTACGGAGAATCAGCTGCAGCGGATACATATTCGGATTCTTCAGATAGATTAGCGCGTTGAAGTAGGAGTTCCAATACCCGACGGCAATCCATAGGCCGAGCACGGCAATAATCGCTTTGGACAGCGGCAGCACCACCTGCAGGAAATAACGCAGATTCCCGCAGCCGTCAATCTGCGCCGCTTCCCACAGATCTCCGGGAAGGCTCGTCTGGAAGAAGGTCCGGGCTACGATAATGTTGTAGACGCCAACCGAGAACGGCAGCACCATAACCAGGAAGGTATCATACATGTGGAAGTCCCGGATCGTCAGGAAGGTCGGGATCAGCCCGCCGTTGAAGAACATGGTGAAGATGAAGAACAGCGAGAGGATTTTGCGTCCCGCCAGGTCTTTTCTGGACAGTGCGTAGGCTGCCGATATATTCACAACCAGACCAATGACCGTCCCCACCACCGTATAGAGGATGGTATTCCGGTAGCCAATCCAGATGTTTTTATGCCGCAGCAGCTCCTGGTAACCGTCAAGCGTGAACCCCCTCGGGAACAGCCAGACCTTGCCGCCCGCCACCGCAGACGGATCACTGAATGAAGCAATGACGATGAAATACAGCGGATAGATCAGGATGATCAGAAACAGGACAGCGATAACATACATAATAATTTCCATTACCGAATCCGAGGACCGGTTATTTTTGATTTTGCCAGTTCTCTTGCTGGCTGCAGGCTCTAGTACTCCCATTGTGCTGCTCCCCTTTCTACCACAGGCTGTTTTCACTAAGTTTTTTGGAAAGCTGGTTCACCATGATCAGCAGAATAAAGTTGATGACCGTATTGAACAGGTTGATCGCTGACGAGAAGCTGTATTGGCTGCTGAGCAGGCCGATTTTGTAAACATAGGTGGACAGAATCTCACTGGAGGTGATATTCAGATCATTCTGCATCAGATAGACCTTCTCAAATCCTACGCCCAGCAGACCGCCCACCCGGAGAATCAGCAGCGTGATCGCCGTCGGCATCAGCATCGGGATATCGATATAACGGACTTTATTCCAGCGGCTGGCCCCATCCACCGTAGCAGCTTCGTACAGGCTCGGATCGACCGACGAGAGCGCGGCAATGAAAATAATGCTGTCCCAGCCGACATGCTGCCACACATCCGACCAGACATACACACTGCTGAATAGCGAGGTCGAGCCCATCAGATCAGGAGCCTCCCCGCCGAACAGGCTGTACAGATTACCGACCAGCCCGGTGCTTGGCGAGAGCAGAATCATCATCAGGCCTACCATTACGACTGTGGAGATGAAATGCGGCATATATGACACGGTCTGGAAAAAACGTCTGAACCGGTTCGGCCGCATCTGATTGACCATTAGCGCAAGGATAATCGGGATCGGGAAGGTGATCAGGCTGTACACGCTAATAATCAGCGTATTCTTAATCGTGTTCGAGAATTGATAGGAATTGAAGAACTTGTCAAAATACTTGAATCCCGCCCACGGACTGCCGTCAATTCCCAGCGCCGGGCTGTAATTCTTGAAGGCGATGAGCACCCCGTACATCGGTTTGTATGCGAACAATAACGTAAGCACAACTGCGGGAAGCAGCAATAGATACAGTCCCCAGTTTCGTTTGATCTGTCCGATGGCTGCTGCCGGACTGGACTGACCGGATTTCATTGTGACCCCTCCTAAAAGTTTGAGTTTGTTAGCATAAGCTTCATGATCGACTTCGGCAAAACTCGCTCCGGTAGCCTACGCTTATCTATATTTTCATTCAGTATACCTGCCCCCCGCCGCGCCAGCCGGACCTCCTCACAGCGTAAACCGGACTTTCGTTGTCCGCAGGAGAGAACTTCGCGCGGCCCGTTACCCGGGAGACACTAAGCCAGACGGTATGCAGACTTCCGCTAACGTTATCCGGACTTTTGGGGCATAAACCCATATGTCGGACACCTGAGCAGGGAACGGATGCTTCCGGAAGGCAAATCCTGCAGCATACTGCGAATCAGGCTTAACCCATCCAGCGTTCACGGCGGAATTAAAGGGGTTTATCCCTTTATTTCCCTCTTTCCGCCCACTTCCGGAGGGAGCAAAGGGACTTTCCCTTCGTCAACAAAAATACCGCCCTGCAGCAGACATCGTTGCGGGACGGCATTTTATCAAAAGGCAGCCTGAAGCTTGCTCACACTGCTTATTTCATGCTTCGATGATCACCGGCCGGCCGCTGCAGTGCAATCTGCCCTCGGCCACGTTTACCGCGCTGCCGTCAATCAAATTGACATACGCTCCATCCGGAAGCTCCAGCTCCACATCTCCCTGCCTGCCTCTCAGGCTGAACACACCAGCCAGCTTCTGCTCACCCCAGGTATGCATGCCGCAGACCATTCCGTCTTCTTCATGTGCCGTAAACTGACAGACACCATGGGCCATAATTGCTTTGTGCTTAATGGGGTACAGCGCTTTGAACAGCCAGGACAGGTCCTTCCCCGTATTCCAGCTGACAGTACACTTGTCGAACAGATCGGGACAGACCTCATTCTCCGTCTCCTGCCCGCCGTAGATCAGCGGCATGCCCTTCTGGAAATACATGAATGCCGTCCAGTTGATCAGCTCATTCTCCTCCGGGAACAGTGCCTTGGCCCGCGGCCGGTCATGGTTCTCCAGAAACCGCAGCTTCACATAATTGCCCGGATAGATATACTCCTGCGCATTGATCTTCTCTATATAGCTGCCCAGCGTAACGCTGCCGTTCAGATAGCCCGTGAAATACGGGTACACATCATAGTCATAGCAGGCATCAAACGCCTGGAGCACCTCGCTGTCGGACAGACTGGCCATGCCCCGGGAACGCAGATGCATCGTGAAGTCCGGTTCGATGGATTCGGCAAGCCATAGGCAGCCGGGGTTAACCGCAGCCACCTCTTCCCTGGCGTTCAGCCAGAAGTCCAGCGGCAGCAGAGGGGCTACGTCACAGCGGAAGCCGTCTACCATTCCGGCCCACATTTTCAGCGATTCGATCTGATAATCCCACAGCTCCTGATTGTTATAGTCCAGATCCACAATGTCGCCCCAGTCGCCAACACGGTTACCAAGCTTGCCCTCCGGAGTCCTGTAGAAGAATTCAGGATGATGTTCCACCAGCCAGGAGTCGGGCGAAGTATGGTTATAGACCACATCAATGATGCATTTCATCCCGAGCCTATGAATGGCCTCCGTCAGACTCCGGAAATCCGCCAGACTGCCAAGCTCCGGATTCATCTCCCGGTAATCCTGATTGGCATAAGGACTGCCAAGCCCGCCCTTGCGGGCCGCAAGGCCAATCGGGTGCACCGGCAGCAGCCAGATAATATCCACACCAAGCTCCTTGATGCGCTCCAGATCCTTCTCTACCGCCTTGAGGGTTCCTTCTTCGCTGTGATTGCGCACATAGATGGAATAGACCACTTGGTTCCGCAGGGTTACTTCCGTTAATTTAGCCATACTTACACTCCTATTGGTTACACGATTCTGCTTGCCTTGAGATGCTCTGGAAGCCTGATCTTCCCGGTTAATGCCCGGACAGCAAGAGTTCCCAGCTCATATCCCTCCCTGACCAGATGCTGCGCAGCCTCAAAATCTGCCATATTCTGCTGCGTACCCGCACTTATGATCCCTTCATCACCGCCGCAGCGGCCTGCCAAGACAAAAGGGTAGCCGCTGCTCTGCAAATACCCCATCACAGCCTCTTCCCCGCTGGATGGCAGCAGAATGACTCCGTCTGCGCGGTGCCCCTTCAAGAGACCGGAGACAGCCTTCAGTTCCTCCTGCTCATCCGCACCTGAACAGATGATCGTGTCATATCCTAAGCGGCCCGCCTCCGCTATAATTCCGCGCAGGGTCTCCATGAACATCAGACCTAAGATGGCCTGCTCTGAAGGTCCCGGCAGCAGAATGCAGAAGCAACGGGCTGACTTCAACACCAGGCTCTTCGCGATGATATTCGGCGTATACCCCAGCTCCTCCATCACCTGCTTCACCTTGCGGGAGACTTCCTCCCGGACCACCGGCCGACCGGACAGCACCCGGGAGACCGTGGAGATGGAGACTCCCGCTCTCCGGGCGACTTTTGCCATCGTAACCGTCATTATAGAAGCCTCCTTCCGCGGATCAGTGGAATCTTTAGAGCTATGGTCTTTATTTCACGCTGTTGTAACGTCCGTATGCATCCGTGCGGATCTTCACCAGCTTATCCAGACCCATATCGTTCAGCTTCTTCACATAAGCATCCCAGTTCCCGTCGATATCCCCTTTGCTGATAAACTGTGCACGCATGGTGTTCACATAAGTATCGATATCCGTGGTCAACGTCGGAAGCTCTTCGAACTCCTCGGAAGTGTACATTACGTTAGGGAACGGTGTCGTTACATATTCACTGCCCAGCTTGTCGAGCTCCAGCTTAAGACCGTCGCCCGCTTCCGGGTTAAGTACGATCTTCTGTTCAAAGGACGGGCTGACATATTTCGGTCCGAAGTCCCGCAGGGACTGATCCCAGTACCAGGCATCTGCGCTGGTTCCGCTTGGAGGGTCCATCAGTGTATAGGTGTCGTTATCATTCTTCTGGATAACCGTTCCGATTGCTCCCCAGAAGTTCTGAATGCTCGCTTCGTTCGTGTAGAACTGGTCCGCCCAGCGTGCGGCAATCTCCGGTGTTTTGCAGGAAGAAGTGATCAGCAGCTCGTTGCGGTTCAGACTCATCCCGATCGGATTGCCGATGGTGTAGCGGTTACCATCCGGTCCGGCAACCGGCGGAATCGTTACATACTGGTCACTCCATTTGCCGAATACGGCATCCGGTGTCCACTGGTAGGTGAAGCCGACGATCGGCGCATCCGGGTTCTGGAACTTGGCTGAGATCATCGTAGCGTCCTGGGTGAACAGCTCTTTGTCGAGCAGACCTTCGGAATACAGCTTATTCTCCCATTTCATGCCTTCCTTGTACTCCTCCGTTATCGGGTAATACACAGCCTTGCCGTCTTTAACCAGCATGTTGTTGGTATTCAGATCGGCAATTCCAAACGGACTGATCATATCATTGCTTACTTCAATATACGGAATTTCATCCGCTTTGCCGTTTCCGTTCGGGTCCTGCTCCTTGAAGGCTTTGAGCACAGTGTAGAGCTCGTCAATCGTTTCCGGAACCTTCAGGCCCAGCTTGTCGAGCCAGGTTTTGTTGATGACCGGCTGGCGTGAGCTCTTCGGACGCGAAGGCAGCCGGGTCGGCATGGAGTAGATTTTACCGTCCGGGAAGGTGCTGATCTTCTTCATATCTGGTGTTTCTTCCATCGCGGCCTTGAGATTAGGCATATACTGATCAATATAATCGTCCAGCGGACGGAAATAGCTGAGATTGTTCACGATATCGGAGTCGGTGAAGGTCTGATCGCCCAGCACGACATCCGGCAGTGTGCCGCTGGCCAGCAGAATGGATTTCTGTTCGGCCCAGTCATTGGAGGACATGACCTGCCAGTCGATTTTGACATTGGTATTCTTCTCGAGATCGATCAGCCACTGGTTCTTGGTGAAGGTATCCCCCATGCTGCCCCAGCGTACCGTCAGTACCTTAAGCGTTACCGGCTCCTTGACGATCGGCAGGCCTTCTTTATTGAAGCTGTCCGTGTCTACAGCCGCCGTGTTATTCTCTTTGTTGCCGCTGCCGCATCCGGCCAGTCCGACAAGCATCGCTGCCGCCATTAGTGAGATCGCCCACGTCTTGGCCACCGGTTTCCTGTTCTGTTTAACCATTCATAATCCCCCGTTTCGATGTATTAGATCCTTTTGACATCCCTAATGATACCTTCTTGCTTCTCCGCATTCCGGACAATAACGCCCTGTTATTCGGACCTATGCATCCGCTTACATTATTTAGGGAAGCCAGCCCCCGGTTTTAGGCAGTTTTCATGACGCTATTCAGACTTTTACTTGCGGTATCCGGACTTTGGGGTGAAAAGCCGGGATTTCCCCATGTTTTTTTGATCCCGGGGTTTTATAATGACTGTGTTACCTACTCGCAAGTAGTACGTCCGGAAACGGACATACAGGAAAGGACTTCACCAGACAACTATGGTCAAAAAAACGGCACGAAACAAACCCTACCCGATACGCCATTATGTTAGAGTCACGATCCTGATCTCATTCATTGTGCTTATTCTGGATCTTGTCATCAGCGTTGCTTCCATTTCCATCGTCAAGCAGCAGTCCACCCGGTATTTGCAGGATACCGCCGATTTGTATATCAACCGGATTAATCATGATTTTGCCTACATTAATCATTATATGGGCTGGACGCTCGCGAACGATGAGAGCCTGAATATGATGAATGCCCACGACAAGACCAGCAAAGAGTTTATTAATTCAAACGAGGATTTGCACAAACGGTTTACAGAGCTCCAGAAGAATTACGGGCAGGAATATAACTTTTTCTACTATTTAAAAAACCAATCCTTCTTCCTGAATTGCGCCCCCATCAGCATCGATTATACCGTCTACCGGGAGCTGAAGAAGCAGATTATTTCTTTTATTGATGATAAAGAGGTGTATGAGAAGTTCTATTCCCGCTGGACCCCTATACTCGTGAACGGTAAATATTACATTATCAACATTGTTCCGTACCACAACCGTTATTTCATCGGGATGATCTCGGCCGATAATCTCATTACCCCGCTCCGCCAGATTAATTTGGGTGCGAACGGCTATGCTTCACTTGTTGATGAGAACGGGACAGACCTCTCCACTCTGGTCTCGAACAGCGGCAAGCCTCTGCAGGAAGAGGCGGGCATCCGGAACCTGTTCCAGTCGCGCACAACCATTGAGAGTGAGTTCTCCGGTACAGCCTTCAGCGCCAAGATGGTAATCAAATTCGGGGCTTTCGAGAAAATTATGATTGCCCAGCTGCTCATCATGCTGCTCTTCTTCATGGTCACCTCTACGCTCTGCGCCGTCATGCTGTTCTTCAACCGCAAGGTGCTCGGACCGATCCAGAGCTTCTCGGAGAGTCTGACGCACCTGAATGAAGACGGCCAGCCCGCCGGGTTCAAGAGCAGCACAATCATCGAGCTGGAAGAGGCCAGCGCGCAGTTCAAGGATTTGGCCCTGCAGATCCGCAATTACAAAATCGCCATGTACGAGCAGGAACTGGAGAAGCAGAGTATCCAGCTGGACTTCATGAAGCAGCAGATCAAGCCCCATTTCTTCCTGAATTGCCTGACCAGTATCTACAGCATGGCGCAGATTCAAATGTACGAGGAGATTGAGCAGATGGCGATGTCCACCTCGAAATATTTCAGATATATTTTTCAAGGCAGCGAGGACTTTGTCCTGCTTAAGGATGAGATTGAGCATGTGCGGATCTATCTCGATATTCAGAAAAGCAGGTACCGGGACGCTTTCATCTATCAGATTGAACAGGAAGCGCAGACTACAGACATGAAGATCCCTCCGCTGGTGCTGCAGACCTTTATCGAGAATTCAATCAAATACGCGATCTCCAGAGCTAACGAGGTGCAGATCAGGCTTACTGTGAAACGCCGCAGAATGGATAATGAAGAGATGACCATGATCCAGATTTCCGACACCGGTCCCGGATTCCCCGCAGAGGTGCTGGATAAGCTTGTGCAGGGTAAGCCGCTGGACCAGTCCAAAGGCAACCAGATTGGCATTATGAATACGCTTAAACGGCTGGAATACCTCTATTTGAGCAAAGCAGCCGTCAGCTTTTCCAATCCCGCAGAAGGCGGCGCATGCATCACCCTTTGCCTACCGGATCTGCCGGAACTCTCAACAGGAACGGAGCAACTCTTATGAATATTTTGCTGGTTGATGATGACTACTATGTAATTGCCGCGCTGCAAAAGAGAATGGACTGGGCGCTGCTTCAGATCGAAACCGTGTTCACTGCGAGCAATGTGTCACAGGCCCAGGACATCCTGGAGAACCATTCTGTGCAGATTCTCATCTCCGATATCGAGATGCCGCAGGGGAGCGGGCTGGAGCTGCTGGCCTGGATCAGAGAGCGGCAATACAGGATCCAGACGATCCTGCTGACTAACTATGCCGATTTCAACTATGCCCAGAAGGCGATTGAGCTGCAGAGCTTCGAGTACTTCCTGAAGCCGATCGAATTCGACAAGCTGATGCTGATTATCCAGAAAGCGATATTACGTGCCCGGGAGCAGCAGCATAACGAGAAGGCCATTCAGGAAGGGCAATACTGGCAAAAGAATCAGGCGAAAATTCTCGAGCACTTCTGGCGCAAGCTGGTCAATGACAGCACGGCCTTCCCTATCCGGACCTCTGCCATCTTCCAGGCCATGGAGGAGCAGAACCTGAGCTATCAGATGAATGAGATCATCCAGCCTGTGCTCTTCAATCTCTTCCCCCATAACGGCAGCATGGGCAAGGAAGAGAAGTACCTGTTTGATTTCGCACTGCTGAATGTGCTGTATGAGCTGTTCATGAGCCCGCTTTTCTCGATCGAGAGCATCCTTGAATATAAGGAATCGAACTGGATCGCCATTCTGAAATGGAACAGCGCACCTGAGCTTCACCTACTGGAAGGGCTGTGTAGTTCTTTTATTCAAAAAGCCAATCCGTATTTAAAATGCGATGCCTGCTGTACGATCGGCTTATCTGGTGAACTTGGCGAGGTCGGCAGTATCTTCAAATCCACCCTCACGATGGATGAGGAGATTACCCGCAGCCGCAACCATACCTTCCTGGTGGAGACCTATCTGCAGCATAGCAAAGCCGCCTATCTTCCGCCGGATCTGACGCAGCTGGAGGAGCTACTCAGCCAGAACAACCTTTCCGCCTTTCTGGCCGAGGTGACTGGATACCTGCGGGGGATGCTCCGGGGCCGGGCGCTGGATACCTCTGTCCTCAGCCTGTTCCGGCTTGATATCGTGCAGCTCGTCTACTCCTTCCTCAAAATGAAGGGCATTCAGGTTCACAAATTATATACTGGCAAAACCCATGACCAGCTGCTGCTGCACTCGCTGGCTTCCATTGAAGATATGGAGGAATACCTGAACTATCTGGTCAGCACGGCGATGAAATACCGGGACTTCACCTCGCAGCCCCAGTCGGTAGCCGAAGAGATCAAGCAATACATCCATACCCATTACGGCGATGATCTGACCCGGGGCGATCTGGCAGAGATTGTCTACCTGAATCCGGATTATCTGGCCCGGCTGTTCAAGAAGGAGACCGGCATTTCCTTAGGCAGCTATGTCATTCAGGTCCGAATCGCCGCTGCCAAGCACCTGCTCGAAACGACCCACCATTCCGTCTATACCATTGCGAACAAGGTAGGCTACTCTAACTACTCTTATTTCTCCAAGCTGTTCAAGCAGGAGGTCGGCCTGCCGCCGAATGAATATAAGAAGGATCAGCATTCTCAATCGGTGCTGTAGCCCCTACATTTCCAACTCTAGCACAAAGATGCCGCTGCACCACTTGGATGGTGCAGCGGCATCTTTGTGCTGTTGCTGATAGAGTGCGGGTATCGAGGAGTGACTTAATGAGTACCTTTGGGGAGTAGCTTGGATAAGTAACTTAATGAGTAGCTTTAGAGAGTACCTGTTGAGGATTGACAACTCTCTTGTTCCTCTCTATTATAATAAATTATAATCTAGTGATAATGATTATCATCTTCATTTAGGTGCAAGGGCATTTTCACAGTTGAGGACCGGCTGCGCTTACCTCCAACCTTTCCCACCGCCTCCAGCCTCTGCGAACCATTCAAATCCGTTGTAAATAGCGGGATGTGGTAGTTAGTGGGATATACCCCTTTAAGTTCACTACAAGTACACGGAGCAAAACCGCTGCGAGAGCTTCTACTTTTTTTGCCAAACGGCCAGTTAGCAACAAACAAGGTTGTTGCAAGAAATAAGATCTGCTCAGTCCGTTACAGGCCGGAACCCCTCTCCCGCAAGTCCAAAACAAACCATCATAAAGGAGCGTCACCCATGCTAAGCACAAAAAAGATATTTCTTCCATTAACCTTCCTTCTACTAATGTTAATCCTGGCCTCCTGCGGACAATCGAACAACAGTAACAACGCAGCTCCAGCTTCTGCGGCTGCAACGGCGGCTGCTACTGAAGCACCTGCTGCCACTCCGGAGGCAACTGAGCCCGCTACGGCTGCAACACGGCTGTACACGGATTATAAAAAGAGAGAGGTAGAAATCCCGACCGATCCGCAGCATATTGTATATGTCGGCAGCAATCCTGGTGACCTTCTGGCGCTTGGAATAAAGCCTATAGGGGCTTCGCTTAGCGTCATCGGGACGCAGGTTGCCTACCCCGATCTGCTCGAAGGCATTGAAGATATCGGATACCCTTTCTCTCCTGAGAAGATCCTGGCCCTATCACCGGACCTGATTATTTTTGACGACTGGGATGAGACCGGGATTGAGGCGTTAAGCCAAATTGCACCGACCGTAGTAGTCGGCCTTGACGGCACCTTCCCGACGGAAGAGCGTGTACGGCAGATTGCTGAATTGTTCGGCCGCACGGAACAGGCGGATACCTGGTTCAACGCTTATAAAGCAAAGGTTTCCTCCGTGAAGGAGCAGCTGAACTTAACAGAAGGCGAAACCGCTACGTCCCTGCTTGTCCTGGGCTCTGATCTGTATATCATGGGCAACAAAGGCCTGAACGAAACGCTGTACGGACAGCTCGGATTCAAACCGACAGAAGGTGTCCAGAAGCTGATTGATGCCGACGAACGGTTCGCGAACATCTCCGACGAGGTGCTGACGCAGTATATCGGCACACACATGTTCATTCTGACCGACAACAGCAGCGAAACCGTAGCGAGACAGACGGCACTTACAGATAGCGGCTTATGGAAAGCTATTCCTGCCGTCAAAGAAGGCCGCGTCTACACCTTCGACAGCAAGTACAACTTCGACGACCCGATTACGCTGGACAGGCTGCTGGATGAGATCACCAGTATCTTTAGTAGTCCGGGGACCAAATAACACAACTTTTCATCCAGATGCAGCCTATCAAGAAAGGGATGTCCTCCGCCAACTAACGGCCGGGACATCCCTTTGCTCATTCATCTAACCGGTTCAGCTTCATCAGCTTGCTGGTTCTTCGCCAGTTTAAGCCAGTGCCGATAAGATCAGATCGCATAATTCCATCGTCTGTACATTATCCCTTCCGCTGGACAGCGGAGCCTGACCCTTCCGGCAGCAGTCCATGAAATGCTCCATTTCCCCGACAAAACCCCGGAGATACAGATCTCTAAGACCGCCGGACATCGCCGAAGCCGAAGGTGTCAGGACGGTATCCTGCTCCTCCAGCGATTGCCACGGCAGCCTGCTGCCGGAATACGATCTGTGGATCTTAAGCGTGTTGAGCTCATCGGCAAGGGCAAACCCCTGGTCGAAAGTAACCAGCACACTCTCGCTCTCCCTGGACCATGCGCTCATGCCGGAGAAAGACAGGCTGCCCACTACACCGCTGGCAAACTTTATGGAGAGACTCTGCGAGATACACTCCCCGCTGCTGCCCGACATGCCTGACACCTGAGCGGCCTTTCCGAACAAATATCGGGTCAGATCGACCATATGAATGGCCGCCAGCTTAATGAACTGTTCCTCATCCTTACAGAAGGGGGTACTGTCCACGGCAAACTTCACCTGAAAAGATCTGGCGGCACCCAGACTTCCATCCTCAATAAGTGCTTTAAGTTTCTGATACACAGGAGCATACCGCTTCATAAAGCCGACCATCAGAACAACCCCTGCTTTCTCCGCAGCCTCTGCCATCACAAGCGCCTCCGTTGCATTCCAGCCCAGCGGTTTGTCTACATAGACATTTTTGCCTGCCCGGATGCAGTCCAGCACAAGTGAAGGCTGATCCCCGGGCTGGGCTACCACAACCACGCCGTCGCAGGCTTCATTCTGGAGCATCGCTCTATAATCCCCGTATGGTGTCCCGCTGCTCCCGAAACGCTGAAGCGCAGCTGCCGAACGCTCCAGGCTGCGGGTCGCAATAGCCTGAATGTCCGCCTTCGCTTCCACTGCCGCAGGATATATATTCGTGGCGGCATGGAAGCCTGCCCCGATGAAACAAAGCTTGATCGTACTCACTGGATGAATCGCTCCTTCTTCGTATGAGGCTTCTTAGTTGCTTATATCTTAACGCAGGCTGTGCCATTAGAAAAAGGACAGGTGTCCCTGTCCTTTCTCTGCATTCAATATACGCATGTGACCGGAGCTTAACGCCTGCCTACTCCCTATTGCCGTCCACCTTCAATGAAACAGCGCTTTTTGGTGCCATGGAGAAGGTCAGCACCTCTCCCCCCTGCAGCTTCACAGCTACCTTCTCTTGCGTATCCCCATTGTTGAACAAAACCGCCGCAACCGATCCGTCACTGTTGCGGAAGGCAACGGAGCGTACTTGCTCATTGCTCGCGGCAGAAGCAAGCCGCAGCGCCTTTGGCCGGATGACTTTGCTGAAATGTGCCAGCGCGTAATAATCCAGGGTATACGTAAGCTCCCCGGTCTGCTGGTTGACCGTCACTACTCCGCGGCAGGTACTCTTGCCGAAGCCGGGAACGGTGGGGCCATTCTGCTCATCCAGCGCCATATTCCACAGCACGAACGACTTGCTGTGATTCCTCAGGATCTCAATTCCCGTACGCATTACATTGGAGAACGCCTGCTCAAACGGCGGAATCCATTCCCCGCCCGAGCCTTCGGTGAAATGTACCTCTTTGCCGGGATAAGCCTTTAACACCTCGGACTGTGCGGCCGGTGCGCCGCCGTACCAGTGCCAGGCTACACCATCCACTTCAGTTGCAGCCTCCGCTAGAACAGACAGCGCATAGTCCGGCCGGTCCCAGTTGTGGTCATAGCAGAGGATTTTAGTCCCCAGTCCGTGCTTCTGGAAGCTTGGCTTCAGAAACCTGCGGATGAACTCCAGCTGCTCCTCCGGAAGCATCAGCATACTCGGATAGTGCTGCGGTTCATAGAGCGGCTCATTCTGCGCAGTGACGGCATAGGTAGGCAGACCGTGAGCCGCGAAGGCCTGGATATAGCGGACAAAATAATCCGCATACACCTGATAATGCTCCGGCTTCAATTGGCCGGCAATCATCGACCCGCTGGTCTTCATCCAGCCCGGCGCACTCCAGGGCGAAGCCATCAGCTTGATTTCCGGATTCAGCTTCAGCGCCTGCTGCAATAAAGGGATAATATCCGCTTCATCATGGGCAATGGAGAACCCGGACAATTCGGGATCGGTCTCGTTCTCAGGCAGATCGTTATAGCTGTAGACCGTTCTGGCATAATCCGATGCCCCCATCGGATTCCGCAGGAAGGACAACCCTATCCCGTCCTGCGGGTGGAACAGCTTGCTCATTACTTCCGTTCTTCGCTCCTCGTCAAGCACCTGATGAATCAGATAGGCGGCCGAATCCGTGAAAGAGGCCCCGAACCCATCCATCTCCTGGTAGGTTTGACTGGCATCTATCTCAACTGTGGCGGTAACCGCATCCGCTGAAATCTGCGGCAGCTGTGCAACAGACTGCTCCACAAACAGCTCGTCTTCTCCGTTAGACTGATACATGATAATCTCCCGCATGTGTTATCCCTCCATCTTTTTATAGAAAAGGGCCCAAAGCGGGCCCTTTCTTGTGCCTTGCTTATTTAATGCCCAGTTTATCCTTGTTGGCTTGCATCTTCCCGCTGCGGATCTCTACGATCTTATCCCAGCTGTTTTTGTCCAGGAAGGCTTTATAGTCAGCCAAGGTACTGTCAAAGGCTGCATCATCCTTGGCACGGATCATGCTTACCATTGTTGTGTTCCAGGTGGTGTTAATCGCCGTCAGACCGCGGGCTTCGGCCGTACCTTGATCCGGATTAATGTTCTCCAGAATGAAATGCGGTTTCAGCTTGCCTTGGCCCCATTCCTGCATTTGCTTGATCGATTCAGGGAAGGCATCCTTGCTCAGCGCTTTGTGGCGGTCATGCCCGAAGAACATGAATTCTCCCATCCGGTAATCCTTCTTGAACTTATCCGCATTATTCAGCTGCAGATCCTTCACTTCCGGCAGCAATTCAACCGTACCGTCGCTATTTGCCTTGTAGGTCTCGCCTTCAATACCATAGTTCATCAGCTTCTGACCTTCTTCACTCAGCAGGTACGTGAAGATTTGAATCGCTTTAGCCGGGTCCTTGCAGTCTTTGGTGATGTAGCTGATCATCCAGCCGGTAATTCCGGACTGATTGAGTGTAGGCTGATGTCCAACCGTGCTCTGCGGGCCATCGATGGCAATGTACTCTTTTCCCGGATTAGCACTCATGAAGATCTGCAGATTACCGCCCTGCTGTGGAGTCCCGTCGAGCAGCATCGTGGCATATTTACCGGACTTCACTTTCTCCTCAAAGCCTGTACCGTCATCGGCGAAGCTGTCGTCACTGATCGCCCCGTCTCTATATACGGCATTCAGCGTCCGGAGCCAGGTCAGGTAATCCTCATCCAGATTGCGGTTGTAGAACTTGCCATCTTCCGTTTCAAGCGGAACGCCGATGAAATCCTGCAGCACATCCCCGAGCGATCCGGTGCCTTCCCCAATGGAGTTGAAGCCGAAAGGAATCATGTCAGGGAACTGTGTTTTGATCTGGTTCAGGACACTCTTGAATTCTTCCGGGGTCCCGAAGGATGGGCTGCCCAGTGCTTCATAGACATCCTTCCGGATGACAAAAGCGGTTTTGGCCGGAATGTTGCCGCTGTCGTAATCTGCCTGTGTATTGGAATAGTTAGGATAACCGTAGGTTTTGCCGTCTTTCAGTTGGAACCAGTTCAGTGTGTCGGCCGCAGCGACCTTGTTGAAGTACGGATCGTATTTCTCGGCCAGATCATTCAGCGGGAGCGCCCAGGTAGCGGCCTTTTGCACGACCGGGGAGTTCGAGTCGAAGATCGTCAGCAGATCCGGCATATCACCGCCCGCGAAGAACGTATTCAGCTTGGTGTCGTCCCCCGTAATGAACTTGATGTCAATGTTCAGATCCTCTTTGATCTTCTTGGTTACTACATCCTTGCCGAAATCGGTGTTCCACCAGTCCGCGTTGACATACCAGGTCAATTCCGTAGTCTCCGATTTCTTATCCAGCTGCCAGGCCGGGGTTTCCGGGTCCACCGTGTAGCGGTCTTCTATTGAGACATCGCTGCCCTTCTTCGAACCGCCGTTTGAGCTGCAGCCTGCCACCACCAGCATTGCCGCCATCAGCAGCAGCGCAAGCTTAACACCCTTATTCCCCAGGACTTTATTCATCTTAATCATTGATAAACCTCCTATAATATGATGTAGAAACCTTTTTTTAAGAAATACGCCCCCTCTTCTTCTCTACTCTTTGACCGCCCCCATCATCATGCCGGAGATAAAGTACCTTTGAAGAACTGGATACATCGCAACAATCGGCAGGGTAGTAATGACAATTGTTGCTAGTTGAACCCCTTTGGTGGTGGTTTCAATCACGGCGGAGCCCCCGATGTTCTGCATCGACTGGGTCTGTGACTGCACGATAATCTCATACAGCTTCATCTGTAGCGGATAGAGGGCCTGATTGGTGATATATAGCTTCGTTGTCATGAAGTCGTTCCATTGCCCCACCCCGTTGAACAGGGCGATTGTCGCCATCGCAGGCATGGAGAGCGGAATGAAGATTTTGAGGAAAATATGCCAGTCGCCTGCGCCGTCAATCTTGGCCGATTCTTCCAGCGAATCCGGGACATTCCGGAAAAAGTTCATCAGAATGACAACGTCGTAATAGCTGAATAATGCGGGTATGATATACACCCAGAAGCTGTTCAGAAGTCCAAGCGATTTAATGAGCAGGTAGGTCGGAATCATCCCGCCTGAGAAAAACATCGTAATCACGCCCATCGTCACATACAGCTTGCGGCCGCGGATGTATCTTTTGCTGAGACCGTAGCCGATCATGGCGCAGAAGAACACATGGGTGAAAACCCCGACAAAGGTTTTGGAGATGGAGACCAGGAAGGACTGCCCGATGCTGCTGTCATTGAATACGGCGCGGTAATTCTCCAGGGAGAATTCCTTGGACCAGAAGATAAATCCGCCTTCGGCAAGCGCCTTGCCTGAGCTCAAGGATGAAATAATGACGTTCCATAAGGGAACGAGAATAATAACCATGAAGATTATCAGCAGAACCATATTGACCGCGTCAAAGATCCGGCTGTCGATATCTTCTTTAACCACCTTTCGGTTCACAGCACATGCCTCCCTTTATAACACGGATTGATTATCATTCAATTTACTGGTGATTTTGTTCGCCGTAACCAGCAGGATCACCGATACGATGGAGACACCCAAACCAACGGCGGTCGCATACGAGAAATCACCTTGCGTCATCCCCATACGGTATACATAAGAGTTGATAACTTCGGCTCTCGCCCGGTTCTGGGAGTTCATGAGGACCAGCGTCTGATCCAGATTGGAGCCGAGTAAACCGCTTACAGTCAGAATCAGATTCAGGCTGATAATTGACTTCATGTTCGGAAGAGTGATATTCCAGATTTGCCGGAGCCGGCTGGCTCCATCTATTTTGGCCGCCTCGTAGTAGGTCGGATCGATTTTTGACATAATGGCCAGATACAGAATTGTGCCCCACCCGGCTTCTTTCCAGATATCGGACAACGTGGCAATCCACCAGTACTTTCCGGAATCCAGTAGAATGTTGGACGGCTTCGAGATCAGTCCCAGATTCAGCAGCAGCTCATTGAACAAGCCGGAAGTAGAGAACCAGGTGATCAGCATTCCGCCGAGTACGATCCATGACAGGAAATGCGGCAGGTAGGAGATGGTCTGGACGAATTTTTTGAAGCGCCCCATGTTCAGCTCGTAAATCATGATGGCGAGAATAATCGGAATGACGAACCCGATCCCAAGCTTCAGGAAGCTGATGCCCAGCGTGTTCACGACCGCATCCCAGAAGTATTCGTCAGACAGAATAATCTTGAAGTTATCCAGTCCCACCCAGGGTGCAGTAGACAGTGTGTCTATGACCGTGTAGTTCTTGAAGGCAATTGTCAGACCGTAAATCGGTATGTAGCAAAAAATAATCATAAAAATAATGCCCGGCAGAATCATGGATTGAATCTCCCACTGCCTTTTGTAATCGATTACAAATTCTTTGATCCGCTGCCCCATAGGCTTCTTGGCGTTCGGCGGCATTGAAGTTGCCGGTACTACAGCTGTTTTATTCACGTTCTTCTCCCCTCCAAATCAAGAAATCAGATATTTAAATCAATAAAAACGTTTTTATTTCTGCGCAAAAAAAAGCCCCCCTGCTGTGCATATTTTTATATAACAATGAAGTAGAAACAGAAGGAAACCTAATCGTGTGAAAACATATGGATGCTTATATCTGGAAACGACCACTTCTACTCTCTAAGGGCGGTCATTCCGGTCCATCTTTACATGGCTTGAGCCTCTTACAACAAGTTCACCCTGCAATTTCTGTACGGCGCCTTGCTCCTTCTCTTGAATCATGCGCACCAGATGGTCAATTGCCAGCATGCCCTGCCTTGCGATCTGATTCCGCACTGTCGTGAGCGGCGGCGAGTAGTATGGAGCGATATCAATATCATCGAAGCCCATTACGCTGACATCCTCCGGCACCTCATACCCGTAGCTCTTAAGCGCCTGGATACAGCCGATCGCACTGATATCATTACCGGCCAGGAAGGCATCAGGTAATTTCTCGGGATGCACGCGGATAAAGGACTTCACGGCATTATAGGTGCTGTCTTCCTCAAAATAACCCTGAAGAATATAATCCTCATCTTCCGGAAGCTGATATTGGCGGAGCGCTGCCAGATAACCTTCCCGCCGCTGTACGCTGTCGAACATCGTATCTACGCCGGAGATATAGGCAATTTTCTTATGCCCCAGGCCGATTAAATACTTGGTAGCCTCATAGCCTGATTCAAAAGAATCAAAAATGATGCTCCCCATCCCTTCGTCCTCCAGCACCCGGTCCAGAAACACTGCCTTAATCTTGTCTTTCTTCATCGCGGCAATGTCCTTCTCATCGATGCCCAGCTCTTCATAGATAATGACACCGTCCACGCGCCGCCCGAGAATATTGCTCATGACCACTTGTTTGTCCTTGGTGACAAATACATTCAGCCCGTAGCCTAGGCGGTCGCACTGACGGGCCATGGATTCTACCAGCTTGTAGAAGTATGGACCTGACACACTTGTGGTGAAAAACCCCAGCATCTTGGTCGTACCGGACTTCAGCAGCTTACCGTTCAGGTTCGGAACATAATTCAGGCGCTGCGCTACCTTCAGCACATGGGATTTGGTCTCCGGGTTGAGTACATCCACGTCATTCAAGGCGTTGGAGACCGTGGAGATGGAGACGCCCGCTTCTCTGGCCACGTCTTTGATTGTTATCTTTCCCATATCATTGTTCCTCTGCAATAAAAACGTTTTTATAGTTTATAAAATAGCATGAAACCGTTTTAAATACAACACTTTTTCTCATGATCTTTCTCCAGCCACCTTTTCCGCTAGTTATTGCCCGCTGAACGCAAACATAATCTCTGCCTCGCACACCCGCTCACCCTCTACAGTGGCGGTCCCGGTTCCTTTTACAATCATCCCTTTGATGCGGGTGACCTCACATTCAAGGCGCAGCTGATCTCCCGGCTTCACTTGACATTTAAACCGGCAGTTGTCTATTCCCGTGAGCAGTCCGAGGGTGCTTCTGCTCTCCTCCTGCTTGGACATGGCTATACCGCCTACCTGAGCCAGCGCCTCTACAATCAATACACCCGGCATCACCGGGTATCCGGGGAAATGCCCCTGGAAGATCGGTTCGTTTATACTCACATTCTTAATTCCTACCGCGCCCGCTTGCCTTCTTCAAGCTCGGTGATCCGGTCTACCAGCAGAAACGGATAACGGTGGGGAACCCGCGCCTGAATTTCATTCACGTCCAGCATACAGTAACTCCTCTGTGATTAAATTTATCTCATTTTACTATAAAGCAGCGGGCTTTAGCTATGCAGGAGTTGGAGTGGCTGCGGCGGATGGGGCGGTGAGTGCGGGAGGGCGCGGCGGCGGACAGCGGGCCGGTGGAGTAGCACGGTTTCACGGTCACACGGCGGCGAGGGCGGTGGGTGCCGGTGACTGACGGTGGTACTGGCGTGGGCGAGGGGTGTGCCGGTGACTGGCGGTGGTACTGGTGGGGGCGGGGGGTGCCGGTGACTGACGGTGGTACTGGCGGAGGCGGGGGCGGGGGGTGCCGGTGCGGATGCAGCGCGGATACAGCGCGGATGCAGCGCGGATACAGCGCGGATGCAGGGGCAAGCACAAGTTGGGAGGTGAGTGGGGACGGAGTGTTATAGGGTACAGGCGATGGAGGCGAATTGAGGGACGCTGTCCCCCTTCGTTCCACTCACTAGCCCACTTGCAGCAGAATTAAAGGGATTTATCCCTCTAATTCCACTCGTCCCGCCTACTTTTGGTGCATTTAATGGGATTTATCCCTCTATTCCTCTCATTCTGCCTACTTTCGGCGTAATTAGTGGGATTTATCCCTCTATTTTTCACCGGAACCAGGGGCACTGTTGCCCCTCATTTACCTCTCCACGCCCGCTTCCACCGGAACCAGGGGCACTTTTGCCCCTCATTTCCCACTTCAGGCCCACTTCCACCGGAACCAGGGGCACTTTTGCCCCTCATTTCCCACTTCAGGCCCACTTCCTCCACAGCCCCCTAAAGAAGTTGGAGTCCTCCCCCACAAAAATGTAGACTAGATACAGGAGGAGGATGAACGGAATGGGACACTTAACAGGAACAAGAGAGAAGGCAGCGCAAGAGGTGTTGTCTGGCATTAAGGCGGCGGTGGTTGCCCGAAAGTATGGGGTGACTCCATCAACGGTGAATCAGTGGGTGAGGGATTACCGGGAAGCCCATGGGGAGCAAGATCATCCGTATCCCCAGGACCAGGTGGAGGAACGGAAGCGCCTGCTGGACGTCGAGCAGAAATATGAGAAGGCCGTCAAGATGCTCGGTGAAAAGGAGTTAGAGATTGAGATTCTGCGTGAACTGCTAAAAAAGCCAACCCCTGCTTATCCGAAAAAATCGAGGTAGCCGATATGTTCATTAAGCAGGGGAATACCGCAGCCTTGGTGCTCCGTCTCGTGGGGCTAGCAGAGTCTACGTACTACGACCGTAAGAAACGCAAGAAGCAGGAGGCGCAGGCCGTCCCCCAGGGGCGTGGAAGACCCCTACCCGGCTACTCCCTGACCGAGTCGGGAGAGAAGATTAGCGACGAGCAGATCCAGGAAATGCTCCTGGAACTGGTCGCTGGAGAAGAGCACGTGTACGGGTACAAACTGCTGGCCAAGTGCTTGTGGAACCAGCACGGGCTGAGGCTCAACCACAAGAAAAGCTACCGGCTGTGTCAGGCGCTGGAGATCCTGCAGCCCCAGCGTCAGAAGCGCTTTAAGCATCCCCGGAAGCTGCCGGAGAACCGAGTCATTACCGGAGCGGGCCAGCTCTGGCAGATGGACATTAAATACGGGTATGTGGCGGGCCGGGACCGGCATTTCTTCGTCCTGAGCATTATCGATGTGTTTACCCGGGTTATCGTCGGGTATCACCGAGGATCGTCGTGTGAGGCCAAGCACGCCTGCCAGACGCTGGGACGCGCCATGGAGCAACACTGCGCCCCTGGCAGCGCGCGCCCGGTGATCCGCACCGACAACGGCCCCCAGTTCATCAGCCATCTGTTTGGCGACATGTGTGAAAGCTGGGAGATGACCCATGAACGCATTCCGCCTCGAACGCCGGATTTAAATGCTTTTATTGAATCGTTCCACAGCAATATCGATCGGGATTTGTTCCGCAAAGAGGCCTTCGACACGTTCGAAGAGGCCTATGAAGCCGTGGACCGGTACATGGACTTTTACAATAACCGCAGAATGCATACGAGTCTTCGCAACATGCCGCCAGCTACCTTTGCGGAGTGGGTGCTGACCCTAGAAGACCAGTCCTGCTTCTTCTGGCCGAGAGAAAAAGCGAAATAAAGAGCAAGGCTACGACAAGTACCGATTTTATACGGAGGACTCCGGGATAAGGGGGTCGCACCGCTTCCACCGGAACCAGGGGCACTTTTGCCCCTCATTTCCCTCTTCAGCCCCATTTCTACCGGAATCAGGGGCACTTTTACCCCTCATTTTCTCTCACAGCCGACTTCCACCGGAATCAGGGCACTTTTACCCCTCATTTTCTCTCACAGCCGACTTCCACCGGAATCACTCTTACCCCTCATTCCCTCTCATTGCCTACTCTCGGGGGGGGGGGGGGGGGGGGGGGGGGGGGCCGATGGATTCATCGTATAATTAAAACCTTGTATATAGTTTAACTTAAGAATGTTGACCAGCCGATGGACGACCTTCCTGCAGAGCAAGGGTTCGTCCATGTAGCAATTCAGATTCTAGGTTTACCCTATATAGATTCAAGGTTTTTAAAGAAATCTAAGTAATTCACTTAGGACTTCAGGGCTTCAAGCTTCAGGAAGCGTCACACCGACAACGCCGGAGCAGCATCCAGATCATCTACACTAGCCATGTTTCTCAGCTTCCGCTTGAAGCCGATGAACAGGATCGCGCCCAGAAGGCTTGTCGTCACCTCGGTAACCGTCATGGACCAGATCACGCCATGCAGTCCGAAGAAATAATGCAGCACGATAATCACCGGGATATAGAGCACACCTTGCGTAACAGCCATAATCCCCGCCTCGGCGGCTTGGCCCGTGGCCTGGAAGATGCTCATGAACAGACCGGTAAAACCATTGAACAGCGCGGAGATGAGCATGGCTGCCAGGATATAAATCCCCATGCTGATCACTGAGTTATCGCTGGAAAATAAATGCAGGATAGGTCCCCGGAACACATAGACCAGACTGACAAATACCACCGCAATGCTGGCGATATAGCCAAAAGCATACTTTATGCTGGAGGTAAGTCTCGCTCTGTTCCTGCTGGCATAGTTAAAGGCGAAGAGCGGAATCAGGCCCAGGAACAGTCCCATCGACAGGAACTCGGGAATCTGCACAATTCTCAGCGCCACCCCAAACCCGGCTACGACATTATCACCATACTGGATGGAATAGTTATTAAGCAGTAGTGTGGTCACAATCAGAAAAGCGCATTGCAGCAGCTCAGTGATGCCGACTTTATAGATCTCCAGCTTATCCTGTAGGGATATTCTGAAATGCTTCAGGAACCCCCTGAGATTCTGACTCCGTTTCTCCAGATAATAGAGATAATAGAGTGCCGAACCAAGGTTAGCGAGACACATGGCCAGCGCCGCTCCGGCTACATGCCAGCCCAGAATCAGGATAAACAGCGGGTCAAAGATCAGGCTGAGCGCCGTGCTGATGAAAATGCCGTACATCGACTCCTTCGAGGCCCCCTCCGCGCGGACCAGCTGTTCAAGCGCAAAGTTAAGCACAATCGCGAAGCCGCCGGCGAACATCGTCAGGGCATAGGTCTTCGTGTAATCGAAGGTTGCCGCATCCGCACCGAGCAGGCGGGTGAGCGGATTAATCGCCAGCAGCGCCAGCAGGGCGATAACGATTCCGGCGATGATGCTTGCATAGAAGGTATATCCGGCGATCCGCTTACCCTTCTCCGTATTCTTCTCTCCGGCCAGCCGGGTGACGAAGGTTCCGCCGCCTACTCCAAACACATTGCCGAAGGCCATCAGGACGGTAAAAATCGGCAAGCCCAGCGTAATCGCCGTCAGCATCCCCGTATTATGCAGCAGGCCGATGAAATACGCGTTGATCACATTGTAGACCGTTCCGACCGACATGCCGATCATCATGGGAACTGACAAATGGAATATCGCCTTTTTCATTGGAGCGGATTCCAGGTAATATTGGTTGGATACTTCCTTGTTCATATTCATTCCTCCGAACGTGTATCTTCATAATCAAATTCATTCCATTACAAGCTTTGATTAACTTTGGACAGCAGCGACAATAGGGTTGCTGCCTCCTCCTTGCTGAGCTGCCGGGTAATACCGGCTTCGACATCCGAGAACATCAGGTTGAACTCCTCGACCAGGATGACTCCCTTCTCCAATACGGTCAGCTTCTTCTGACGCTCATCCTTCTCATGGGTGACGCGTGCGATGTAGCCTTTTTTCTCCAGGCCCTGGAGCATGCTGGTGATGCTGGCCCCGCGCCGCTTGAACTGCTCCGCCAGATCCTTCTGGATCACACCTTTGTCCTGATTCTCATAGATATATCCGATCATCCTGCCTTGTGCGGAGTTCAGTCCCAGCTCGTTCAGCCGGGCATCGGCAGAGCTCTTAAGCTTGAGTCCAATCTCACGGATCAAATCTGAATACGGTGTATGCAAAATGGGTTCGGCCATCTTCATTTCCCCTTGTCATTTTAGATAGAATTCTAAGTAATACAGTAAGCATATTAGATAGAATTCTAACTGTCAAGGTTCTAATTAACTGGATATCGAAGCAGCCCGGGCCTCTCCTCCTCTCGGCATAGCCATGATCCGCTGCAGACCTAATGTACTTAGGGAATGTAAACTGAGTTTAAACAGCGTCAATGACGAATCGGCCAAGCCGTCTGGTTGACTCCTGCTAGCTAAGCGTAAGCCTATATAAATAATTATTACAAAAGAAAGGCCTCGCACGCTGGCAGGCCTTCTTCGTATGCTCTATGGCTTCAGGCTAAAACGCCGGTACCTCATCACTCTGCGGTACATGGATTTATCCTTAAGCTGATTAAAAATATACGGGTCTGGATTCATGTTCACTTCAATAATCCACGGCTTGAGCGTCCGGTCAAGACCGATGTCTACACCGAATTGCCGGTGGTGAGGATAGGTCTTCTGCATTTGAACCGCGATGCGTGTGCCCAGACGGTTCAGTTCACCCTTCAGCTGTACGAGCTGGTGGGCCGACAGATGGGTAGAGAGCAACTGCTCCACTGCGGTCGGTTTGCCGCCGCTGTGGTAGTTGGTGACTATTTTGCGCGGATGGCCCAGCCGGCCAATGATCCCGGTAGCCTCCCAAACGCCCTTGGGGCTGAGCTGCACCATCACCCGGAGGTCAAAGCGGCGCCCGCCCTGCTTCAGCAGATGGATACCTTTTTGAACCAGATAGCTCTTTCTGCCGATCTTCTTCGCCAGACTTTTATGAAAAGCTTCAAACGCATCGAAATGGCGCCGCGTTTCCTCATACTGGTACGTATACCCCTGCCGTTCCCCCCGCTCAGCGCGGATCACTCCATTGCCATAGGTTCCCCGTTCCGGCTTGACATAAATCATTCCATAGCTGTGAATCATCTGCTCCAGATTTCGTCTGGTAAACCTCCGGGTATCCGGAATGAACGGGGAAATGGTTTGGTTCTTAAGCAATAATCGGGTCTTGTACCATTTGCTCTGACCTGACTGAACCTGCTTGGCTGTCACGCATACACTCTCCTGTCCGGGAAGGAGCTTTCCATCCTCCCTTGATTTGCATAGTCGCTGCATTCTATGCGGAAGAAGGCGTATTTGAATAAAGCATCTGCCCCCTACGGGAAGATTATCTTTCAGCAGGATCATTGCCCTGTCAACCGTTAATCCGCAGGCATACCCTAGTGCAGGCGCTCAAGTGTCAATATAGGTACGGAGATGAACCCATGTCAGATGCTTCGGAAAATGTAACGAAAAATGGTCCTCCAATCGATGTCCTGATCCCGGCTATTGAAAAGGATCTTGCCACCCTCCCCCATGTAATCGACAGTCTCCGCCGTTACGTCCGCCACCCTATCAGCCATATTTATATTGTCTCGCCGAACAGCAGCAAGATCAGAAGGCTATGCTCCCGCAAAAATTGTGTCTTTGTCGATGAAACCACCGTTCTGCCGTTCACTAAGAAAGCTATCCGCTACTCCTCTTCCCGCTGGAACCGTTCCGGCTGGCTGTACCAGCAGCTGCTTAAGATGAACGGGGATCATATTTGCCGCGAGAAATTCTTCCTGGTGGTTGATGCGGATACGGTGCTGATTCGCCCCCATCGTTTCCGTTCCGGCGGGAAAAGCATCTTTTACTGCCGCAGCTGGAGCCAGCCGGAATATTTCCGCACCTACCGGAAGCTGCTCGGCGCCGCCGCTCCTTCCCCTAAGTCTTTTGTTACACACTATATGCTGTTCGAGTCCGCGAAGCTGGCCAGTCTCAAAAGAATGATTGAAGCCCGGCACGGGATGCCCTGGCATGCCGCTATCCTCCGCTCCATCGACAAAACGAAGCAGTTCGGCTTCTCCGAATTCGAAACCTATGCCAACTATGTGTACAGCAGGAACAGCGCCGCTGTGCTGCTCAGGAACGCCAACAATAAAGCTCTGAAGACTCCGGCGGCCTCCCTGGGCAAAGCGCAGCTTCAGAAGTATGCCCGTACGTACCGTTCGCTGTCCTTCCATCAGCGCAAGGGATATTCCACTCCGCCCAAACCTTAAGGAGGCAGACCGCCTTGCATACTATTCTTCTAAGCGGGGGCTCCGGTATGCGGCTATGGCCCCTCTCCGGCAGCATCCGTTCCAAGATGTTCCTGCCGCTGCTTCCTGCACCTGACGGGGGCACAGAGTCCATGATCGGACGCGTATGCCGGCAGCTCGGTCAAGCGGGACTTGACGGATCCGTGCTGTTCGTTGCGCATCAGGAGCAGCTGGCCATCACCCGGCGCTATACCGGAAAAAAATTCCAGGTGATCGGGGAGCCTTACAAACGCGGCACATTTACGGCAGCCGCCTATGGCGCCCTGCATTTGTACTCCGCAGGAACGGCTAAACTGGAGGACATCATCTGCATCGCTCCGGCTGATATGTATGCGGACGAAGACTTCTTCCGGCTGTTTCCTAAGTTTCCGGATATTCTGGCAGCCTCACAGGCAGAGCTCCTCCTGCTTGGAACTCAACCTGCCCATCCTTCGGATCAATACGGCTATATTGTCCCGGCACAAGGAGGCATGGAGGCGTATGCTCAGGTGCTCTCTTTTGCAGAGAAACCGGATATCGCCAAAGCGCGGGAGCTGATGCAGGAGCATGCCTTATGGAACTGCGGGGTATTCGCGTTTCGGCTAAGCTTCCTGCTGTCGCATCTGCAGAGGATGGGGCTGCCCACTGATCATGCGGCATTTGCTGCTCAATATGCCGGACTTCCGGTCCGCAGCTTTGACAAGGAAGTGGCGGAGCACAGCACCAAAGCAGTCGTTGTGCGGCATAAGGGGGAGTGGTCTGATCTGGGAAGCTGGGATATGCTGACTGCCCGGCTGGACTCCCCGTTGACTGGCGAAGGAGGCTTATGGGGGGAATGCCGGGATACCCATATCGTCAACGAGCTGAAGGTTCCGCTGCATGTAATCGGTGTACCCGGCATAGTCGCCATAGCGAGCCCCGAAGGCATCCTGGTTGCAGCCAGGAAGGAAGCAAACATGATCAAGGACATCCTGCAAGAGCATTCTGTTCAGGAACCGAGGTACGGTGAGACCGGCTGGGGCAGCTATACCCTTCTGGACCAGGCAGCAAATGGCATCCGCCTTGTACTTACGATGATGCTAACACTGCTGCCGGAGCATGACATCCCGGAAATGGACTGTCAGCATTCTGCCAAGACATGGATGATTGTATCGGGCCACGGTGAGGTCACGGTGAATGGAGCCGCAGCCGCAGCATCGGCAGGGGGAATATTCACTATAGCCCGTGGAGACCGGCATGCGGTCAGGGCTGTCAGCACCTTGAAGCTTATTGAGGTACGGATCAGTGATCCAGGCGATGAGAGGCGGGTATATGGCAGCTGATAAGAAGTTTCAAGGCTTGTTCTTCGCATCCGCCGCTACAAACAAAAAGGGATATCTCAAACGCCAGATGGTGGCTGTTTGGAATATCCCTGATTGCTATACGGACCGCCTCCGATATAAGTGCAGTTGACGGCTTGCTGCCTCTACAATGTAAGCCGAATCTTGTATACAAACAATATTCTTAATGCGGAATCCGGCTGGATATTCCCGCCGATTGTCCCCCCTTTGCCGGCAGAAGACCTGAAGGGACAGCCATTGTCCCTTGATCTTCACACCTTCAAAGAGGCTTCTCCAGTTATACAATTTGATACACAGGCTGTTCCTGAATATAATGCACCGGTACATCCGGAAACTGCAAGGCCAGCCGCTGCGCCAGCAGCTTCATCCCCGGCGCTTCACTCTCCGCATGGCCCAGCATAATTAATGCCTGGCTTCGGCCCTGCCGGACGGCATCCCGGATATATTCCGGGGTCTCCCACTCCGGGCCTTCACCGGCGATAATCAGATCAAGTGACTCCTGCTCAAATAGGGGAATGGTAGCTGCACCACCGCCTCTGTAGCCAACCAGCACGCCCACTCTGCTGCATACAGCGGATAAATTGCCTGCTGCGCGGACATAGGGGATATGCAGCTGCTGCTTCAAATATCCGGCAATCTCTGAAACTGACGCAGCAGGGACCGAGAGAATAGACACATGGGGCAGATGCCGTTCGACATACGGCTCCCATTCCAGCTCCCGCAGCAGCCCTTCTATGATCCCGTCCGGTGTATAGCGGTGCACATAGTCATGGAAGCGGTAGATACCTACCCCGGTGCTGGCGATCAATGCAGATTTCTGCCGGTATACAGGATCATTCTCCAATCCTTCCCGGTTGTCCTGATGGCTATAAAAAACACCTTCATGCGTAATGATCAGATTCGCGCCAAGCAAGACCGCCTGTTCAATTACATACTGCGAAGCCGAGAAGGCGGTCACAATTCCCTGCACTTCCGACTCCGGAGCACCCGGCTCCAGCCTGTCTACCGTTCCATCCGGCTTGCGGATGCCTGCTGTTAAATGTCCGATAACCTGTCCGAAAGTGAGCGTCATGAACCTGCCCCTCCTAATAGTTCCCTATTAACTCTCAATAAATCTTGCGTGCTCCGGAATCTTCTATACCGCTCTTGCGGTAAAAGTAAGTATTGATCTGGTCGCGCCACTCCTTGGCATGCGCAGCCTGTCCCCGCAGACGTTCCTCTACCTGCACATACAACCCCTCTGCGATCCTTCCCTTCAATCCGTTCCAGGCAGCCAGCAGCCCGTCAGCACGTTCCGCACCTGCAAAATGGGTGTCGTAGATATGCTGAATCACAGTTTTGCCGGAATGCAGCACATGGGTGTAAGGCACATGATGGAAGAACAGCAGCAGTTCATCCGGACATTCTTCCAGCGAATCATAGCGCTGCGCATTGTTGCCCATATACTGGGCGCTGTATCCGGTGCCTGTAGCCACAGTCCGGTCTACACCGATTCCCTGATGATCGGCATAATGGTAGGTACCCCATTGTGAATATTCATAGCCGTCAACATTAGGTCCATAGTGATGCTCAGGGTTAATCATCCAGCCCACGCCAAGCGGTGCCGTATAGGACTCGTAAATCTCCCAGGAATCCAGTAGAATCCGGCTGATTACGCCGGCAACCGCAGCCTCTGCACCAAACGTCAGGGCGATCCACTCCGCAGCTATTTCTTCCGCGCTAAGCTCCGGGTTCCAGGCCAGCCGCCCGAATCCGTAAAGATTCGCCTGAGCCAGCAGATGACCGGTCCAATTCCGGTCATTGCCCACATTGGATACCGCGGCCACACCGCTGTAACGGTTGCCCCATAACGAGCCGTCAACGATATGCTTCACCGGAGCCGTTCCGCCTTGGGCCAGCGTATCAAATTCCATAATCTCTTTCCACTGCGGAACCAGATAACAGACATGACGCTGCTGTCCGGTATACTCCTGGGCAATTTGAAATTCAATTACCTGATTGGTCTGTTCAAGCGCCCCGAACAGCGGAGATACCGGTTCTCTGACCTGGAAATCCATCGGGCCGTTCTTGATCTGCAGAATTACGTTATCATGGAACTTACCGTCAAGCGGCTTGAAATGATCATAGGCTGCTCTCGCCCGGTCCGTCTTGCGGTCACGCCAGTCCTGCTTGCAGTTGTACACGAAGCAGCGCCAGATAACGATGCCGCCGAACGGCTCCAGCGCCTCCGCCAGCATATTGGCGCCATCGGCATGATCCCGCCCGTACGTGAACGGGCCTGGCCGGTTCTCCGAATCGGCCTTGACCACGAATCCGCCGAAATCAGGAATCACCGTATAGATTTCAGCCGCTTTCGTCTTCCACCACTCCCGGACTCCGGTGTCCAGCGGATCTGCAGTTCCTACTTCACCTTCATGCATCGGGCCCGCGAAGTTCACGCTCAGGAACAGCCGGATACCATAGGTTCTGAATACATCAGCGATTCTCGCTACATCGGGCAGGTAGGTGGAGATAAACAATGTTTCCAGCGCATGAACGTTCACGTTATTGATCGCAATGGCATTAATCCCTGCGGTAGACATCAGCCGAGCGTAATCGGTAATTCTGTTAAAATCATCCGTGAAGCGGTTATTCTCATAGAGGAAGGATCTCCCCGAATATCCCCGCTCTACACTGCCGTCGAAATTATCCCAATGGTTGATCATGCGCAGCGCGTTCACCGGATTCACGGTTTCATCCAGACGCTCAATGTCTTTCAGACCTCCAATCAGGCGCAGGAGGTGGAAGACACCATACAGCACACCTGCCGGTGCGGAAGCCCCTACGGCAATGCACTTCTGGGTCAGGCTGGTGCGGATCGCGAATCCTTCCGGTCCTACCCCTTGAATCGTCTTCACATCAAATACATCCTGAATCAGCGGATTGCCACCATGGAAGGTGCCGAATGCTATGGTGAATCCGCCCGCAGCCGGTGAAGCCCCTGCCTCAATGTCCAGCATCGAGGCAATCCCTCTCTGCCATTCACGCAGCGCCGCTTGCACCGTCTCCTGCTCTTCCGTCACGGTTACGGCTCCGCACCATTTCACATATTGCGTATATAGATTGCCTTGCGGCAGCTTCGGGTAGCTTAACCAGGCGTCGTATCCGCTGCCGGCTACTACGGCAGTCTGATTGTCCGGTTGTTGTCTCATGCCAACATCTCCTCCAGTGTATTAATCATGTTTAGCGGGCGTATGACCGGGCAGGTATCGCTGAGCCACGGTTATTAACACAGCCGTGAAGCTCAGGCTTCTTCGCCCATCTTGTATACTAGTTCCTGTTCAGGTTCATCCTACCACGCTGCCGCCGGACGGGAACATTGTCAAATCAAGCAATTATTTACCCAAATCAAGCAGGTTTCAGCTATACTAAAAACGAGATAATGGATCGCGTAAAACGAATACACTCGTTAATTCTAACGCAAGTGTCAGGGGGAGAATCTATTGGTTTCCGCTTTTTTACCGCCTGTATTGGGTCAATGCCTTAGTGAAACGATCATCCCGGATGTGAAAACCACGCTTAACCTGTTTGGTATGCATCTGCGCAAGGTCAGCGGGGAATGGGATTATCCGCTGCACGCCCATCCGCAATATGAATTCAACTATGTGCTCGAAGGGGAGCAACTGTTTACCGTTAATAACCGCAGCTATATCCAACGGGCCGGAGACTTAGTACTGCTCCGGCCGGGAGATTCTCATGCCAGCCGCAGCGGAAACGGCCAGGCTTTTACGTATTTCTGCATTCATTTTGATATCGATGACAAGCTCCTGATCTCCTTGCTCAGCCGCCTGGATCACGTACTCTTCCCTTCCGCAAGCAATATTGCCCATAAGCTAGGGCCCATCCTCTCCAAATTGGTGGATATTTCAGGCTCTATCTCGGGAGACATCACCATGTCACAGCGCATGAGGCTGCAGTCCGCCGTCTTCGATCTGTTCGCCCAGCTGTGGGAAGCCTTCTCTATTGAAGCTGATCTGTCTTCCCCTGCCACCTATGAGAAGATTGAGCTGGCCCACCAGATCCGCGGCCGCCTTCAGGGGCTGGTCTACCAGCAATTCAAGCTGGAGCTGCCCTATGACAGCCATTACGGAATTGATGATATTGCCTCGGAGCTCGGGATCAGCGCCTCGCACTGCTACCGGGTGTTCCGCCAGGTGTTCGGCATCTCGCCCCGGGAGTTTCTGTCCGAACAGATGCTCCATGAAGCTAAGGTCCTGCTGGATGATCCCAGCCTGTCCGTCAGCCGGATATCAGGCATTCTCGGCTACCGCGATATTGCCCATTTCAGCCGGCAGTTCAAGCGCTGGCACGGCACCTCACCGCGCGAATACCGCGAGTCCGGACTATAGGCCTCCATGCCAAATATCCCTGCCTTCATGTCACATGAGTGCAGGGATATTTGGCATCTGCCAGACGGTCCAGAATACGGATTTATTGCTTGATATAAGTGGCAAAATGCTCCTGAAAGTTCGTCGAATCAATATCTGCCCGCAGATGATGATGCAGCAGCTCATCGATCCCCGCCGTGTCCCCCTGCAGGGTATAATCCAGCAGCTGCTGATGCTCCTGCTGAATCGTAGCCAGCTTCTCGTCCTTCAGCATATGCAGCTTCCGGTAGCGGATGTAATGCACATTGAACTGCTGCAGCACCCCCCACAGGAATTCTCGTCCGGCCAGGCCGAACATGGTGCGGTGAAATTGATCATCCAGCTGCAGGAAAACCTCGGCCCCCTCGGCCTGCTCAATACACTTCTGCTGCTGCGCAAGGTTGCCCCTCAGCTCATGCAGCCCCTTCAGCGGAATATTACCGGCCAGCGACTTCATAATTTCCTTCTCCAGCACATTGCGGAGATAGATTATCTGCTCCACCGACTCCAGATCTATGTACGAGACCAGATTGCCTTTTTTGGGATAGATGTCCACGTACTGCTCCAGGGACAATTGCTTCAGCACATCCCGGATCGGCGTCCGCGACAGCTCGAAGCGTTCGGAAAGCGCGGTCTCACTGATCATCGACCCGGGCTTCAGCGCAAGCGAGAGAATTTCCTGTTTCAGATACGACATTATTTCTTTCTTGGAAGTCATGGAATGGACCAACTTTCTGTACGATATTCTTCTCCACTCATTATATAGAAAACAGATAGGAATTACATTGACAAAGCATAAAGCTTATTCTATGATCAATACGAATCCTAGCTTGTATACAAGATAATCATATCACAAAACGTTTTATCCGTATGGTCAATTGTCACAAGGCTTCAGAATGATTGTATTTGTATTTATGTTTAATACCAAGGAGGAAATGACAATGAATATGACTTGGAGATGGTATGGCGAGGGCAACGACAATATTACCCTTGACCATGTACGTCAAATTCCCGGAGTAATGGGCATCGTCTGGTCGCTGCATCACAAGGTAGCGGGTGAAGTATGGGAAATGGAAGAAATCCAGAAGGTTGCCGATCAGATTACAGCCAAAGGCTTCAGCACAGCGGTTGTAGAAAGCGTTAACGTTCATGATGATATCAAGATCGGGCTGCCGTCCCGCGACAAATACATTGACATCTATATCGATACCATCCGCAAGCTGGCCAAGGTCGGCGTTAAGGTCATCTGCTACAACTTCATGCCGGTGTTCGACTGGACCCGTACTGAGCTGTATAAGGAGCTGCCGGACGGATCGAATGCACTCTTTTATGAAAAGGCTGCCATTACGGATAATCCGCGCGAAATGGTGGACCGGATTCTGAGGGGTGCCGGAGAATTCACAATGCCGGGCTGGGAGCCGGAGCGGCTGGAGAAGCTGGATGATCTGTTCGCGGCTTACGCCGATGTCACCGAGGATATCCTGTTCGACAACCTGAAGTATTTCCTGGAGCGCATTATTCCGGTGTGTGAAGAAGTGGATATCCGTATGGCGATTCACCCTGACGATCCGGCCTGGCCGATCTTCGGACTGCCGCGCATCATCCGCAGCCGCGATTCCATCCGCCGTTTCCTGGACATGGTCGACAGTCCGTATAACGGCCTTACCTTCTGTACAGGTTCGCTTGGAACCAACCCGCAGAATGATCTTCCGGCGATGATCCGCGAATTCCACGACCGGATTTATTTCGCCCATATTCGCAACGTGAAGGTATTCGACAATGGCGACTTCATTGAAGTATCCCACCGGGGGCAAGATGGCAGCGTGGATGTGGCTGAGGTTGTCAAAGCTTACCACGAGAACGGATACACTGGCTATGTGCGTCCGGACCACGGCAGACATCTCTGGGGCGAAGAGAAAAACTGCCGTCCGGGTTATGGCCTGTACGACAGAGCGATGGGCATTATGTATCTGCTGGGCGTATGGGACAGCCTGGAGAATGCCAAGGGGGCGAAATAAATGCTGAGCCTCACCAGAAGCAGCATTGCGGACCGTGAAGCCTGGGAAGCCGCAGGTGTAGAGCTGCCGCAGTTCGATTTCGCAGCGGTAGCACAGAATACACTGGATAAGCCGGAGTGGGTTCACTTTGGAGCCGGAAATATCTTCAGAGGCTTCGTGGCCAATGCCCACCAGAAGCTGCTCGACAGCGGCAAGGCAGATACCGGTATCATTGCTGCCGAGACCTTCGACTTCGAGATGATCGACAAGGTCTACAAGCCTTATGATAATCTGACTCTGCTGGTATTGATGAATGCGCGCGGCGACTTCCAGAAGAGAATCGTCAGCAGCATCGTGGAAGGTCTCACAGCGGATAAGACCCGCGAAGCGGATTACAGCCGCCTGACCGCAGTGTTCGAGAATCCCAGCCTGCAGATGGCCAGCTTCACGATTACGGAAAAAGGCTATTCCCTCACCGGACCGAACGGCCAGTATCTGGGTATCGTCGAGAAGGATATCGCCGGCGGTCCGGAGCAGCCGGTCCATGCGATGAGCATCGTCTGCTCCTTCGCTTACCGGCGTTATCTGAAGGGACAGCATCCGATGACCTTCGTCAGCATGGACAACTGCTCGCATAACGGCGATAAGCTGAAGAACGGCATGGTTACGATCGCCAAAGAATGGGCGGCCAAAGGCCATGTAGAAGAAGGCTTCGTTGCTTATCTTGAGGATGAGCAGAAGATTACCTTTCCGCTGTCCATGATTGACAAAATCACGCCGCGCCCGTCCGAATCGGTGCAGGCGGCGCTGCTGGAGCAGGGAATCGGCGGCATGGATGTGATCGTCACCTCCAAGAATACGTACACCGCCCCCTTCGTCAACGCCGAGATCAGCGAGTACCTGGTGATTGAAGATAAATTCACCAACGGCCGCCCGGCGCTGGAAGAAGCCGGTGTCATCTTCACCGACCGGGATACGGTCAACAATGTCGAAACCATGAAGGTAACTACCTGCCTCAATCCGCTGCATACTGCGCTGGCAGTAACCGGCTGTCTGCTCGGTTACACGCTGATTGCCGATGAGATGAAGGATGATACCTTGCGGAAGCTCGTGGAGATTATTGGCTACAAAGAAGGCCTGCCGGTGGTTGTAGACCCGGGCATTCTGAGTCCGAAGCAGTTCCTCGATGAAGTGCTGCAGGAGCGCTTCGCCAATCCGTTCATTCCGGATACCCCCCAGCGGATTGCTACCGATACTTCGCAGAAGGTCGGCATCCGCTTCGGCGAGACGATCAAGTCGTACATCCGCCGTGAGGAGCTCGATCCGGCGCAGCTTACGGCCATTCCGCTGGCAATTGCAGCTTGGTGCCGGTATTTGCTCGGCGTGAACGATGAAGGCGGCGTGTTCGCGCTGAGTCCCGACCCGCTACTGGAAGCTTTACAGGCGCGGCTGGAAGGAATTACGCTAGGCGCGAATGCAGAGCAGGCAGCGAAGGTGCGGGCGGTTCTCGAGGATCAAGCCATCTTCGGCGTTGACCTGTACGCCATTGGACTGGGTGAAGTCATCCAAGGGATGTTCACTGAGATGCTGGCGGGCCCCGGTGCTGTGCGGGCTACGCTGGAGAAATATATCGCCTGATGGGCAGGTGATACGAGATAGGTACTTACCGAAAGACCGGGACGGTTGGTCCCGGTCTTCTTTTATATCCAACCCCTCCGTTCTTCCTTCCACCCTTCAGCCTTGTTTACTAAGAAACTGTTCTATCTGCTCCATATAACCATCAACTGTAATCTTCCGAGGGGCAAAGAGACTGATCATCAATGCACGCAGAGCAGAATCAGCCGTTTGGACCCGAAGCATAGAATGCTCGGTGTCCGGGAACAGCCTAACCGTGAGCAGTGAGGCAGGGCTGATGTTCTCACGGTACACCGACTCCGTTTGCTCCACATCTACATTCAAGTCCTCTTCGCCAAGCAGCAGGAGCACCGGGGATTTGAAGTTCTGTAGCTCATTCGTAGCGTCTGACAGAAAGTTCCGGCGGACAAATGACCAGCGTTCTGCGGACATTGCCTCCTTCGGATGAGTCAATTGTGTATATTCTTCATAGTCTGCTCCCTGAAGCAAAAGCTCGTCCACTTGCTGCTCGTAGGTGATCTGACGCTTAATTTCCTCGGCGGTATACCCGTCCTTCTTCATCTGCTGCCGGGTATTATACGCCCCCTGCTGCAGCCAATTGATGGCCGGTGAGACCAGAATGCTGAATGCGAGCGTTTCTTGTGCCGCAAGCTTCGGAATCACCCAACCCGCTTGGCTGGCTCCCCATACACCAACCCGCCCGCTATCCACGAACGTCTGCGCTCTGGCCCAGGCCAGTGCCTGTCCGGCTTCCTCCACCCGATCCCCGATACTCTGCTCAAGCCAGCTGCCTGCGGATCCATTGATTCCTCTTTTATTAAGCGACAGAGAGGCATACCCCAGCGAGGCGAGCCGTTCCCAGAGTGGTTTGTATCCGTCATGATGTGAAGCATCGACCGGTCCGTCGCCATGGATGAATAGTACTAAACCCAGTCCGCCTGCGGCGTTCTTAGGGAGCGTCAGTATCCCCGTTAATTTGCCCTGCGGGGTGGGAATCTCAACGGACTGCTCTATCATTTCAAACGTATTCTGACGCACAATATAAAGACCCGCACCAAGCAGTATACCTAACACGATGATTAAGCTAATTACGATTTTCTTGTTCATATGAACCTCCATATTGCCTGCTGATCATATACTCCCACTTCACTTCACCGGACAGAAATTTGCTTAACAGGCTATACTCTTCCGCTTGGGTGCTGAATCCAAGCCGTTCATACAAACTCTTGGCAGCCCTGTTGTTTCCAGAGACATGCAGGCTTAAATATGTTAATCGCGGATGATCCTGCATAAATTGTTGTGCCCGGCCTATCAGCAGTTGCCCTACACCTTTACCCTGATGTTCAGGATGAACCGCAAGATCTGCGATATAGCATTCTCCCGGCAATGGGTCATAGTTCAAGCCATAGAGTGTGGCCAGCAGCAGCAGTGTATTTCTTGTGCCAATCGCTGTAATCTGCTTCCATGCAGAAAGCTTGGCGGATTCAGCCGCCTTTCCGGTGATACTTACAGAGTTCTTGTGCCACTTCAGGCTAAGGGTACCCGCCACTACCCCGCCTCGCAGCGCCACCACCCGTTTCGTGCACAGACCTTCCGCTGAATGCTCCAGCAGCTGCTCAAAAAACACGGCTAACTCCCCTGGATCAACCTTGGCTAGCGCCATAAACTTACTCTGGAATCCATGCACAATGATCCGGCTGACCTCAAGATTATGTTCCGGCTGTATGTCTACAGTGGTAATCGTTTTGGGAACAGAAGAATGGGTCATAAAGGATCTACGCCCGAAGCGGCTTCGGTTTCAATGCAGAGCAATATCTCATAATGGAGCATGCCCTGGCTGAACAAAGAGAGGTAGGATTTCTCGATAAGAATAAGCGGACCCGGAAGTTCACCATATTCATGCTCAGCATGGCGGCTGAATTGTTCAATAGCCTTCTCAAGCCCGGATTCATCTTTCACCTGTAACTTAAGAGAGAGATAGTTGCCCGCCGGTAAAATCCGTCCGGTTCCTCTGCCCCGCTCCAGAGCCGTATACAATGAGACAGTATCCTTACGGTCATAAACATAATGAATATCAGTTTCGAACAAATGGTTTACGCCTGCAGACTGTTCCACCAGTGTTCTTGCATCAAGAGCGGCTGCCGAATCCATGTCAAACCACTTTTGCAGCTGCAATGCTTCACGCATTTTCACGCTGTAGCTCTGCTTGTCCATCTGAAAATCACGCTGCTCATGCAGAACCTTCAAGAGGAGCTGCTCCAGCTGCTGGAGCCTGGCAATCTCTCTGCCTACCTCCCCCAGCGAGTGATGCAGCTTCTCTTCCATTACCTGCTCTCCGTCCTCCGCCATACTTTCTTTTATCGCCTGCACGGGCATCCCCAGCTTGCGCAGCAGCATAATTTGCGAGAGCTGATAGATCTGGTCTATGCCATACTTGCGATACTGGTTCGTATCCGTATAGGAAGGGAGAAGCACCCCTTTTTCCTCAAAATACCTGATCTGATGAACCGACACCTGCATCAGCTCGGCCAATTCGCCAATTGTAATTTCCGCCCCCAACACTCATCCCTCCTCACTTCCCTGCCTATGCTTCAATGATATACCTTAGGCCAGACCTAAGGTCAATGACTTAGTCAGAAATGTAAAAAAGACGGCACGAAAGAACGATGTAATGGATATACAACCGCTCTTTCAGTGACGCCTGGTCCTATCGTATTTCAATCAATATTAACTACGCTTACACATCAAACTCCTGGTACTCAAAATAATCAAAATCCGCCGCATGAAGCGTTCCGCTCAAATCCTGCACACACATTCCGATGAAAGTCCCGGTAAAGCGGATGTAGGCCGGGAAATCATCGGACAGATGATAGATTTCCATGGGCCCGCCGATTTTCTCCCAAGCGGATTCCCCCGACTGATAGTGGAATTGGGCGAATTCCCGGTCGATCACTACCTTTAATGCTACGCTTGCTCCCGTCGGCAGCGGGACATCCGCAGTTAGGGTATCCTCATAGACCCCGTCCCGCGAGCGGATGATGCCCACGCATTTCCCGAGGGTCTCATCATGAGTAATCCGCAAGTAGAGATAATCCTTCGTATCATAATAGACAATTAATCCGGCCATCTGCTGGAAGTGCTGCGGCTCGAATTCAATGGCGGTTTCGGCGCTGCAGCTGAAAGCCTGCTGGCGCAGGGCAACCAGACTCTGGTGGTGCATGGAGCTCATGGATTCTCTGCCCCGGAGGCGCAAATACCCGGGGCGCTCCTGTAGCGATAGCCACGCTTCCTCAGCAGGCACACGCAGGGTGCTCCAGCGGACATCCAGCTGCGGGGCATCGAAATCATCACGGGGAGCCGGAGCGGAGAATGGATGCTCCGGAATGGCCGGACCGGGCACAGTAAGCGCCGGGGCGTTCCCGCCGCCGGCCAGGGTGAGCCAGCCTTCATCCGTGAATTCGCAGCGCTGAATAGCCGTCTCCCGGCCCAGATTACAATAATTGTCCTTCACGGGACGGCCGCATAAATGCACCATATACCATTCATCTGTATGCGTGTGGACAAGACTGGCGTGTCCCGCCTTCTGCAGCTCCAATTCACGATTTCCGGCAGAAGTCAGCAGCGGATGATTAGGGGCCGTTTCGTAAGACCCTTCGATTTGCCGTGACCGCGCCACGGTTACCGCATGATTATACTGTGTGCCGCCCTCAGCCGTAATGAGATAATACCAGCCGTCCTTCCGGTACAGATGCGGTCCTTCCGTGAGCTTCAGCTCCGTTCCCTTATAAATGGGAATGACCGGACCGGTAAGCCGCTGCTCAGTTGCCGAATACTCCTGCAGCACAATGCCGGCGAAGCTGTTATTCCCGGTGCGGTGATCCCACAGCATATTAACCAGCCATTTGCGCCCGTCTTCATCATGGAACAGCGAAGGGTCGAAGCCACTGCTGTTCAGATACACAGGCTCAGACCAGGGACCTTCGATATTCTTAGCAGTTACCAGATAGTTAGGCGTATCCTTGAACGCCCCCTGTCTGCTTTTGACATCGGTATAGATCAGATAAAAGAGTCCCGCATCATAAGTGAGACAAGGCGCCCATACGCCTCCGGAATCCGGATCACCTTCCATATTCAACTGCGATTTGCGGGTCAGCGCATACGTAAGCGGGCGCCAGTTTAACAGATCGCGTGAATGATGAATCCGTACGCCGGGAAACCATTCGAAGGTGGAGGTGGCAATGTAGTAGTCCTCCCCCGCCCGGCAGATCGACGGGTCCGGATGAAACCCGCGGAGAATCGGATTATGAATCAGATTTCTGCTCATGCTTTCTCCCCCAATGCTTGCCGTCCTGCTTCCAGTAAGGCAATGATTTTGTCGGTATCGTAGACACAGCCCTGCCAGGTCCCTCCGCTTGCTGCCTGCAGTGCGGCCCATAGCCGGGTGTCATCGGGCAGTCCCGGATCAACGGCAAGACCCGGATGCGGAGTCCGCGAAGCCAGAATCAAGGTGCCTGCTTCCTTCGACAGCGGCTGTCCCCCTTCTCCGCCTTCCCCGACCAGATTCACGCTCCCATCCAGCTTCACAGTATCGATCAGCACCTCTACCCAGTCATTATCCCGCAGCTTCCCGAGGGGACCGCCCGCCAGCGCTTCCGGTCCCATATGCCCGATGCAGGCACCGGTGGACACACCGGAGAAACGGGCATCCGTGATCAGCGTGACATATTTGCCGTAAGGCAGATGCTTGAGCGCGGATGTCAGCTGGTAGGTCTCTTCCATTCCTGTTCCGCTCGGCCCACGGCCGATAATGGCTAGGATATCGCCAGCCTTCACCTTGCCGTCCTTAATGCTACGGATCGCATCCTTCTCGGCAGTGAACACCTTCACTCTTCCCGTATGCCTATAGACTCCTTCGCTGTCCAAGACGGAAGGGTCAATCGCTGCCGATTTGATCACCGCCCCTTCAGGGCAGAGGTTCCCGGTGGGAAACGTCATCGTGGAAGCCATACCCTGCCGCTTGGCCTCTTCCGGGCTCATGATCACAGAATCCGGGTCAATACCGTCCGCTTCCTGTAATCTCCTGCGCATGTCCGTCCGTCTCTGCGAAGTCTCCCACCAGTCGAGATTCTCGCCCAGTGTCCGCCCCGTTACCGTCAGTACGGATTCATCAATCAGTCCCAGGCGCCGTAAATGCAGCATGACTTCAGGGACACCGCCTGCCAGGAACACGCGGATCGTCGGATGCGGCACCGGACCGTTCGGAAGCACACTGACCAGCCGGGGAACCTGGCGGTTCACCTCGTTCCAGTCATCTACTGTGGGAATCTTCAACCCGGCGGCATGGGCAACGGCCGGCAGATGCAGCAACAGATTCGTGGAGCCTCCGAACGCAGCATGCAGTACCATCGCGTTCTTAATAGCCTGATCTGTAAGAATATCACTCATCACTATCCCGCTATGCTCCATATGCTGAAGTGCGCGGGCCGACTGGCGGCCGATATTCTTCCAGACCGGCTGCCCCGATGGTGACAGAGCCGAATGTGGCAGTGACATGCCCAGTGCTTCAGCAATCACCTGGGCCGTTGCGGCGGTGCCGAGGAATTGACAGCCGCCTCCCGGGGTCGCGCAGGCCCGGCAGCCCAGATCTGCTGCATCCTCGAGCGAAAGTTCACCATTGCTGAACCGCGCTCCGATGCTCTGTACCTTGCCGGCATCCTCGCCGTTAACCGGCGGCAGTGTAACGCCGCCAGGCACGATAATCCCCGGAAGCTGATGCCGCATTCCGGCCAGCGCCAGCATCATGGCGGGCAGACCTTTATCGCAGGTGGCTACGCCCAGAACTCCTTTGCGGGTAGGCAGGGAACGAATCAGCCGCCGTAGAACCACGGCAGCATCATTCCGGTAAGGAAGAGAATCGAACATGCCCGTGGTCCCCTGGGAACGCCCGTCACAGGGATCACTGACATAACCGGCAAACGGTATCCCCTGATTGGCGGTGAGCTCCTCAGCAATTTCTTCCATCATCACGCCGATTTCCCAGTGTCCGGTATGGTAACCGAGCGCTAGCGGACTGCCGTCCTCCCGCCGGATTCCGCCCATTGTGCCGAGAATCAGATATTGCGGTCTGTTCAGCAGCAGCGGATTCCAGCCCATGCCCGCATTCTGAGTCATGCCGAAGATTTCTCCGCTTGGTGCACTTCGCAGCTGCTCTCCTGTAATCGGCAGCTTGCCTGCGGGACCCTCCGCAGCGGTATGTACAGGAATAGTATCATCTATGGCTTCCTTCATAATCTCATGCAATGTCAGCTTCACACTTAACCCTTCTTTCCTTCAGAATGAACTTGCCCAGACGATTAACACGAGGATAGTTTCCTCGCCAGCTCTATCACTTCCCGGACCGCAGCCTCCTGTTTATCGGCAAAAGCATGCTGCAGCATCGTGGTGCTTACAGCGGCAACGGCATTTCCTGTAGCATCCAGAATCGGCGCAGCCACACAGCTGATGCCCTGAATAATTTCTTCCCGGTCCACGGCGTAACCGGCCTCACGAATCTCAGACAATGCAGCCGTGAATTCCGCCCAACTCGTCAACGTGTGAGACGTAACCGCAGTTAAGGTTTTGCCGGAGTAACGTCTTAGGAGCTCGGCTTCCGGCAGCAATGCCAGCATCATCTTGCCCATGGCGGTCGCATGTGCCGGGAACCGCATCCCTGGGCTGGACTCCAGCCTCACAAGTGAGGGCCCTTCCTGCTTGGCCAGATAGATAATCTCATCCCGGTCAAGAACCGATAACTGAAAGGTTTCCCCGATTACCCTGACACTCTGTGCAGAGCTTACCAGGAACCGCTCCACCAGATTCGTATTCTGCTTAAGGGATTCGTTGTAAACCGTATTATAGTAGGAAACCCCAGCCCCCAGTGCGTAAGCCTCCCTGTCATCCTTCACCACCCATTGCAGGGTTTCCATCGTGCGTAGCAGCGAGAACATGGAGCTTTTGTTAATGCCCGTTTCATCGCACAGGTCGGTCATCTTATGTTCTCCGGGCTTCCTGGAGATTGCCGTAAGAATCAGATCGGCCCGTTCTAAAGCTGGAACCCAATATTTCCGGTCCAAACCTTCATTCCCCTCTCATAAATCAATTGATTAAGCCGCCTTAGTTCACTATAATAATCTTATGTTTATAATAACAAACTTGGAGGCGGAATAAAATGAAAATTTCTAACATGACCATGAGACCGCATCATACAGGCATCATCCCCCCGGTTCCGACGATTCTGGATCAATCCGGAAAATTCGACCCTAGCGGAATGAAGCTGCTGATCGACAGCCTGATCCGGCAAGGGGTTCAGGGACTCTTTTTCCTCGGGACAGCCGGAGAATTCAGCTTGTTCAGCACCGAGCAGCGCGAGGAAATCGCTGAGGTATGCGTTAAATACACGAATGGCCGTCTTCCCGTATGGATTGGTACCGGCAGCAATACGACAGCAGAGACCCTCCGCCTTACCAAGCATGCTGCGGAGCAAGGAGCAACAGGCGTCGTTGTCATTAATCCTTATTATTACAAGCTTAGCGAGGAGGCTTTGTTCTCGCATTATGCCTCAATTCTGGAAGCCGTTGATGTGCCGCTGATGCTGTACAACTTCCCGGCACTGACTGGCCAGGATCTGAGTCCGGCCTTCGTCAGCCGCCTTGCCGCCAAATACACAAATGTAACTGGAATTAAGGAAACCGTAGACCAGCTCAGCCATATCCGGCAGATGATTATGCAGGTGAAGGCGGTCAAACCGGACTTCTCGGTATTTTGCGGTTTCGATGAATATCTGCTGCCTACGCTTGCTGCCGGTGGAGACGGGGCGATTGCCGCCAGTGCCAACTTCGCACCGCAGCTGATGCTCGGGTTACTCAGCAGCTTCCTGAAGAATGATCTGGCAGAGGTGCATGAGCTGCACCGGAGAATCATAGAGATCCCTGCGCTGTATAGCATTGATGATCCTTTCATTCCTTCAATAAAAGAAGCCATTCGTCTGGCTGGTGTGCCGGTGTCCACCTTCTGTCTTGCACCCGTAACCCCCTGGAATGCTGACAAGGAGGTTAAATTGAAAGAGATTTTCAGCCGGGCGGGAATCTCCCAAATCTCTATCTAGTCCATAGTCCCCATAACCCGTAAAACACCGCTACGCTACTCTGCCTGGACCGTTTGGCCGCCCCCTTAGCTCCGGTACACCGGTTCAGCCTTTATTCTCCGTGCAGAAGCTCTATACTTTTGTTCAGATGCACAATGAAAGAGACTGAGGCTGCCTAGGCAGCCCTCCGGGCACGGCGAAGGGGGAAATTCCGGTTGTTTCAGCTATCCGAGAAGCAGGCACAGGAAATTGTAAAATGATGATGGATATTCCTTATAACATCATCATCATTAATCATCAGGGGATTATTGTCGGCAGCGGAAAGAAAGAACGGGTCGGCACCGTTCACCAGGGTGCAGTCAAGGCATTGTCCACCGGGCAAATGGTCGAGGTGCTGGAGGATGGTCTGTATGAGAAAAAAGGACCAACGAACCGATTGTCATCGTCAACACCCGCGTTGGTGTGATCGGAATTTCCGGGAGCCCTGAGGAAGTCCGGCCTTTTTGCAACATCGTAAGAACAACGGTATCCCTCCTGCTCATCGAACAGCGGAACACACTGGAGAATCTCGCGAATGAGGTATACCGCAAGAAGGCTATGCTGGAAATGCTGCTCGCCCATCTGGGAGCGTATTCCCAGAAATTAAGAAAAGAAGCTGCTGCATAACCAGCCGCTCCTGCTGCTGGCCTCCGGCAGACTGGAACCCAGCATTGCCGAGGGATACCTCAGGCCAAATTGGCCTTGGGTATACAGCTTGCGCTGAAGCCTGCTTCACAAGCCATTACCTTCGAAGAAGCTGAATTTCTGGTGAAGCTCAGCCATGCGAAGCTGTCGGACAAACCCGGCAGGGCGATCAAGCTGGAGGATACCGCCGATCTGCTGGAGACACTTAGAAGCTTCATCAACCATAACTGCAGCTCTTCGAGCTTACGTATGAATTGCTAGCGCTCTATAAGTAGAGCGGCTTCTCGTGTTGTTATGCCCGGGCGAGGATGCGGGCGAGGGAGGGGGTGCGGGTTGCGCGGGCGTCCCGTGCGGGTGTCGGTGCCGGTACGGGTGCTGGTGCGGGTGCGAGGGGGCGGATGCGGGTGTAGGCAGGCGGGTGCTCGGGCTCGGGTGCGGGCGGGTGCGGATTGCGGGGCCTCCCGTGCGTTGAATTACTGCCCCGCGTTTCCAAATGTTGTACGTAATACAACTCGGAAGCGTAAATTCAGGCGGTTTCGTAACGATTGTTGTATGAAATACAACAATCTGTGATTAGACCCGATATCACGGGAAGAATGTTGTATTTCGTGCAGGATTTCACCTCTGCGGGGATTATTTATAGTCTTATCTCCCGCACAAAATCAATAGCCCCTGGGAATTATCCCAGGGGCTATTCAATCAGGCTCAATTCAACTCAACTCAATCCAATTCAACTCAGCTATTCGCCCAGCTCCACTATTCACCTCGCTGCACTACCCGTCCAGCTCCACTATTCGCTAAGCTTCAGCAACCTCGCAATATTCTCGCAGGTCCGCTCAACATTAGCCGGGCCTTCAGCCAATAACTGCTCCAGGCTGGAAGCGCCCGGGACTATGCCGAAGATGGCATCAATGCCTTCTGCATACAGCGTTTCAATTCCTTCGCCGATGTAGCCGGCCAGGGCAATCACCTTCTTGCCGTTGGCCTTGGCGGTACGGGCTACACCATATGGTGTTTTGCCGAATTTCGTCTGGAAATCGATTCCGCCTTCACCGGTTAATACGAAATCCGCATCCGCCAGCTTCCGGCCTAGACCCGTGTATTCAATCACGATCTCGATCCCCTTCTGGAGTGTGGCCTGCGTGAAGATCATAAGGCCTGCCCCCAGACCGCCGGCCGCACCGGCACCGGGAAGATCCCGCACATCCTTGCCAAGCTGCTGCTTCACCACCGCCGCATAATGAGCGAGATTGGCATCAAGCTGCTGCACCATTTCAGGTGTAGCACCTTTTTGCGGGCCGAATACCGCCGATGCCCCGTGATCACCGCAGAGCGGATTCGTCACATCACAAGCCACAATCAGCTGAATCTGCTGCAGTCTTGCATCAAGTGAGCTGATGTCGACGCTGCTCAGCCGGCCCAGACTGCCGCCGCCGCGCGGCAGCAACTTCCCCGCCTCATCGATGAATCTCGCACCCAGCGCCTCGGCCATGCCTGCGCCGCCGTCATTGGTCGCACTCCCGCCGATGCCGATGATAATCTTGCGGATTCCCCGTTCCAGACATTCCATAATCAGCTCACCCGTACCGTAAGTCGTTGTGATCAGCGGATTCCGTTCCGCCTTGTCCACCAGCTGAATGCCGCTGGCAGAAGCCATTTCGATCGCCGCAGTCTCTCCGTCGCCCAGAATCCCGTATTTCGCCGTAACCGGCTGTCCCAGCGGCCCCACGACTTTTTTATAATGAATCTCCCCGCCGGAAGCATCGACAAGAGACTGTACCGTCCCCTCTCCGCCGTCTGCCATGGGAACATGGATATAAGCCGCTTCCGGATAAATCTTCCGCAGTCCGCTCTCCATCGCAAGACAGACTTCCTTCGCAGTCATACTCTCCTTAAAGGAATCCGGTGCCAGTACAAAGGTTTTCTCTCTCATTTCCACACCCCGTATATGATATTGATATTAGAATGAAAATCCGTAAACCAGCGTAGCCACAATCGTCATCGTTCCGCCGACAAGCGCTTCGTAAGGGATGAGCCCCATACGCTGTTTGATCGTCATCTTCATACTGTCCGCAGTAACGTGATAAGTAAGTGCCCTGCGGCAGCGAGTCGATGACCGTCGCCCCGGTATGGACCATAACGGCTGCCGCCAGCGGAGCCGTGTCCATATCCAGAATGGCCTGTCCGAAGGAACCGGTCGCCACAATAACCCCAGTCGAAGTGGACGCAGTTGCCGCTGCTATCAGAATACCGGAGATCGGTGCCAGGAACGTGCCGGAGATTCCGGACAGCTCAATGAGATGAACCACCTGATTCGATAAATCCGAAGCAGAGATCAAGCCGGCAATTCCGCCTGCCCCGATCAGGATCAGGACGGTGGCTGTCATTTTATGGAGACCGGAGGAAGTATACTGCAGAACCTTGTTCCCCTGCCCCATCGCCAGCATACCGATAATTCCGGCCAGCGGCAGAATATAAAGCGCATCTACTTTAAGTCTGGCCAGTGGCTTCAGCCGCCCCCGATTCCATCATGACACCAGCCAGGACTCCGGCGGCCAGCACCCGCAGAACCGTGCCCATTACACTTTGTGTACCGCTTACAAGAACGCTTACCGTCTGTTCCAGATTGGCTCCGCCAATAAGCGCCCCTACAATGGCTCCCAGGAACAGTGCGTATACCGGATTCAATTTTCTAAGGATCAGAATAATGGCAATTGCCAGTCCTGTCAGTGCTCCGTACCAACCAATGATTAATCCTTCCATTTCGAATATCCCCCTAAGTACTTGTTGAACACGCTCTCATTATACGGTCTCGGGGCAGTAAAAGAATATTGATGATCGGACGAAATGCATTGTGCAAGTGACCAATAGAAACCCGCTATATTTGTACTCCATTGTTAAAAGAGGACCTCCGGCAACTGCCGGAAATCCCCTTATGAACTCTCGAATATTAGGAAGCCGTCTGCCGTCTTGGCGTATCCGGCTGTGCTGCAGCATGGCTGTGAACGATACTCCGTCTCACGAAGAATCCGGCAATCACACCAATCAGCGTGATGACTGCCGCCAGAATGAACGCATTATGCACGCCTGCCGCCAGACTTAGTGATCCCATATCCGCTGCTGCGGTATCCAAATGAGTACTGATGTAAGTACTTTGGCCGGCAGTCATCACACTTACAATCAGAGCTGTCCCGACTGCACTGGCTAACTGCTGCAGGGTATTCATGATGGCTGTACCATGCGGATGCAGTTCCCGTGGCAGCTGATTCAGCCCGTTCGTCTGCGCCGGCATCAGGGTAAGCGCCAGACCCACTGTCATGCAGCAGTGCATAAGAATGATCATGTAGACTGGAGTATTTACGTCAACGCTGGTGAACATCCACATGGCAGCGGACAGAATGATCATACCCGGAATAACCAGTACCCGGGGGCCGACTTTATCAAAGCTCCGTCCGATAATGGGTGACAGTATGGCATTGACCAGCCCTGCGGGAAGCATGAGCAGTCCGGCATACAGCGCTGACAATCTCAGTGAGCCCTGCATAAAGATCGGCAGCAAATACGATGTAGCGAAAATCGTCAGGAAGCCGATAACAATAAACAACGTACCTGCTGTGAACATAGGATATTTGAACGCCCGCAGATTCATGATCGGCTGCTTCATCGTGAGCTGGCGCAAGATAAACAGTAAGAGCGCTGCAAGTCCGATAACAAGGCAGGCAATAACCTTCGGACTGCCCCAGCCTCCGTCTCCTTCGCCCACAACACTAAGCCCGTATACGATACCTCCAAAGGCGATGGTGGACAGGACAAGCGACAAAATATCAATCTTCGGTTTGGTGATCGTTGCCACGTTCTCAATATTAAGCAGCCCGATAATAAAGTCGATCACCAGGAAAGGAACCAGCACCCAGAACATCCAGTGCCAATCCAGCTTGTCGATGATCAGCCCGGACACGGTAGGTCCAAGCGCCGGAGCTACCATCATCACGAGACCTACCATACCCATAGCCGCCCCGCGTTTAGCGGGTGGAATAATAGTCAGGATCGTATTGAAGATGACCGGCATCAAGATTGCGGTACCCGCTGCTTGAACCAAACGCCCGATAAGCAGCATCCCAAAGCCCGGGGCAAGCCCTGCGGCCAAGGTTCCGAGCATAAATAAGCTGATCGCTGTCACAAATAGTTTTCTAGTTGTGAACCACTGCAGCAGTAAGGCTGAGACCGGCATAATGATGCTGATGACCAGAATGTAACCTGTGGTGATCCATTGTGCGGTTGAAGCGGAAAGATTCCACTCCGCCATAAGCACGGGCAGGGCCACGTTCATCATGGTCTCACTTAACAACCCGATGAATCCCCCTAATAATAGCGCAACGAGCACAGGGATTACCTTGTATTTCACCTTGATTTGTGTTGCCTCATTCATGTACTAACGTTCTCCTCTCGAATTGCCTAACCATATTATCTATATGTTCGATTATTATATGTTCACTTATTAAATGGAGTCAAGGTTTTTCTTTAAACTTTCTTTTGGCAAATTCATTCCAGAGCTATGTCGACAGCGTCTTTAGGCGGGCAATGAAATCATGCATATCCGGCCCCAGTCTGGAGAAAAACATCTGGTCCGCGCTCATAACAATCCGGCTGGCACGTTCCATAACAGCTACACCGGATTCGGTCAGTGAGATCAGCTTGGCTCTGGTATCCTGCGGATGCGGCACACGGCTGATATACCCTTTTTTCTCCAATGTTCTCAGCACTTCTGAAGCCATCATCGGATCGATATCAGAATTGTGGGCAATCTGAATCTGCGTCACACCGGACGCGCTTTCCCGCTCATTCAGTGCATGGCAGGAACGCAGCAGCGCAAATTGGACATGTGTCAGATCCACCTCCCGCAGCTCAGCTTTCATTAACTTTTGCCAATTGTTCGTGACTCTCCACATGATATAACCTATATCTTCCGTATATTGATCCATTCCGCGTCTCCCGTCGTTGTTGCTGCATTATATTTGTTCATTATAAGCAGGAGAAGAAGCGCCGTCAAAAAATATAGATGCTCCCCATTCCGATTATTTTGCTGCTAAATTACAACATCCTGATATCCAACATCAACTACAGCTTCATCCAATAAACGAAGTCCCAGGCCATTTTCCTGATCCCATGTACTCTTAAATAGAATCCCAATATCTTGTCCTTCCCTTTTTAAATCTCTCCCTACTATTTATCCGCAAATCCTTCAGGTTCAAACGCACCCGCGTTCCACCAACACCACCAAGATGTTCAAATGTATTGTTTATCTTTGTTGGGACAAGCTGCATTGTTTTAACATCATTTAATTCGTGCCATGTTAATTTGTATTTATCTCTTTTGTTCTGATGCCTGACGAAAAAACAGGTCAACTTTGGTGGAATCCACTTATAGTCGGTCTGTAAATGAAATAGAAATATTTTGACAAAGAATACTTTGCTGAATAGCCCCCCCAATTTTCTTTCAAAGTATTAAAAGTATTATATGAAGCATACTGTTTTTCACTAAATTCGCCATCTTCTTCACCATCTACCATCAAAGCAATATTGACTTCTCCTCCGAAAAACTCAATTGTAGTATCCTTGCTTGATTAACAAATCTGTTGTCAACGGTTTTAATAAGACCATTAAGAATGAATATTATCTTTTCTTCTTAACCGGTACTGCCGAACCCCTATGAGAAACGAAAACAACAAAAACAAGTCAATCATGGGGGCATCTGACCACAATTGACCTGTCCTGTGTAATAGAATAGCGACACTTTCTTCATCATAAAAGAATACTTCAAGTAATTGACTTAGGTCATAACTTGACTCTCCCTCCTAATTGAACGAACATAATTTCTGTTTCATTTGCAATTAGGCAGTTTGGTGACCAACGTTAGTCACTTCCAAAAAAGAAACAAAATCATTGGGTTCAGACTTTATTATTAGTTAGTCCCATTTTAATTTGTTCAAACCATTCCATAGAAATGTCATCTGCAGTTTTAACAGGATCATTAGTATGTATCAAATCATATTTATATTCAGCATTAAGACTATTCTTATCTACTTTGTAAACTAGTTTAATTTCAGTGGGCATTTCTCTGTTGTAATCATTGCATAATTTATATATTTTTTCGATGTCTCCATTTATTATTCTCATTACTCCTCTTTGCCGGTCTACAGATGTATTATATTGAAATTTATTTTCATTTTTTTCCAAAGCATCATTTAATTTATTTTTTCTAACAACTTTCCCATTAATCAAGAAGAAAAAATCACTGGAAATGACCTTTTCCTCAAATGAGCAATAGATAAATATTGTATCAGCATTATTACTAACATACTCCAAACATATAGAGACCATATCCGCTTGCAATTCACTAAAAAAATCTTCAAACACCTTATTCATTGATTGATCATCCTTTCAATTCAATAAATCCTTAGAAAAAAATTCTCCATCTATCTCGTAATCTATAATAAACTTAGATGGTCGTAAGTTATCTCCCTCATATTTCACTTCAACATTTACTTTTACTTGCTTTCCTTCCTTTATTGCTGCCGCCCACTGATTTTCAATTTTTTTATACTTACTCAAATTCACATTACTTGACTGAGATACAAGGTTATCAATCTCTGGTGACCCTCCAAATCTGTCTCCTGCCAAATGACCTGCATGGTCTCCAGTTACTTTGCCTGGTGTATTTGCATCATGCGGTAATCTTTCATCTCTTGCCGTTAATTTTAGCTCATCCGTACTAAACTTTTCAATTCTACCCAACTGATCTGTTTCATAATTATATTGGTGCTCACCGGCCTTATACTTCGCATTAGGTATTAGTTTCCCTGTATCATCAAAAGGATTATCAGCAAAAGTCTTTTCAGGTACTTCACCCGGCCCCTCAACCCTACCGCCGTTGCCACCCATTTCATCCATCGCATCAATATATTGCTGCTGCACCGGCGTCTTCGGCAACGCTGGGGTATCGGGTATTTCCCCTGCCTTGAAGGCAAACCCCTCCGGTGTCTGTAAGACTGGACCCAGCTCCGGGAGCTTCGACTTGATTCCTTTCAGGGCATCCTTCGCCGCCTGGCTGACGACGTCTTCCACCCCGCTGAACACTTTCCCAGCTTTGCCAATTTTGGTGACCTGCAGTCCCGGAACCAGTATGGACGCTACCGAGCCCAGCATCGCTGCCTTCTCTTCCGGGGTTCCTTCGTCAAAATTATGATAAGCCATCTTGGCCGCTTCCACCAGTACTTCCGGATGCTCCATGATATACACCGCTTGATTCTTCATTTCCGTTGTTGTTTTGACCGGGTGGACCACAAGCTTGAAGGCAAATGTAGCCGTATCCGCCACACCCATGACGACCTCTGTGATCAAGCCTTCCCCAAAAGCCCTTACTACCGCGTCCGCTTGTACGACTTTTTTCCGCCATTCCGTCATACCGTACGTGTCTTCCAGCCACATTTCATAGGCCAGCACCTGATTGGTTACTTTGGGATCAGAAATCCGCTCCATATAATAGTTAAAGGTCGTCTCATTTCGTTTGTTGCTAGCGGTAATCGGAGTGCCATCCGGCAGTTCCAGCGGCGGACCGTTCAGCCGTCTTGCAGCTTCGATCTGCTCCTGGACCTGCCTCACAGCCTCAGCGATCCTGATCTCCTCCCGCTTCACTTCCAGCTGGCTTCGCGCATAGTTCCCAGCGGCACTCTTCTCCATCGCCAGCCGCAGCAGCAGGAGATATTCTTCGTTATGTATGAGCGGTACACTCTCCGCCGTGATCGACGGATCATAATCGCAGGCTTTGACAGCCGGCTGCTTGAAATAGCCGCTTAGATCCTTCCCTGGTTCATATTGGACCTTGGCTACACCCAGCGAAACCAGCTTCCGGCGTGCTTCCTCGGCCTGCGCATGGACAGCCTCCATCTGCGTCTTGTTCCCGAACGCTTCATAGACCTTGAAGGCCATCTGCGCCTTCGCGATCCCATCCCGCGCCGCGAAGATATCCTTCAGCTTGCTTACGGCCGCAATACCCTCTACGGTCAAAAGCCCGGACGTTTGGATGATATTCCGCAGCTTCTGCACTGCCGGATCGTTATTCAGCTCATCCTTTCCCAGCAGGACGGTAACCGAAGTGATCAGATGCGATACACTCTTCTGCACAAAGGCTGGAATGGAAACCCGCCCGGCAGGACCTTGTGTCCCAAAGCTTCCGAATACACCCGCGAGAAGACTAAACTGCTGCGTGAGCTTGTCGGCCTGCCGTTTATTCTCCTCCTGGAGTCCTGCAACCCCCTTCAGGGCGGTCCGGATAATATCCTCCAATTTCTCTGCTTCTACGGTTAATTCATTGATCATGACCTGGGACTTCACGAGGTGGTCTCCCAGGGGAATTCCGCCCCAGCCGCTGGACTGGCCCTTCAGCTGCAAATACAGCCGGTTAGTGTCCTGGCTTACCTGGCCTATTCTGGTCTGCAGGCGCTGGACTTCATTCTCATTAAATATAAGCTTCCTGGAAGACAATATCATCCCTGCTTCCTTGTCAATATATATCCATTATTGTTATGCAGATTCCTTCTTTATCGGATTAATCTTCCATAAATTTAAGAGATAACCATTGAGATGAAAGAGTAAGGGATGGTAAACACTTCGGCTATTGATCTATTGACGCAGACAGTACTTTTTGCTGATTACGGTATTCTACCGGACTCACACCTTCACTTTCTTTAAACACCCGGTTGAAGTTCTTCGTGTTCTCAAACCCGGATTTCTTGGCGATCTCGTAAATCATATCATCTGTTGTTTGGAGCAGCTGCTTGGCCTTACCGATCCGGACTTTCTTCAAATAGTTCACAAAATTCTCTCCCGTGTATTCCCGGAAGACCTGGCTAAAATAAGAATAGTTAAAGGACACTAGATTAGAAATAATGGTCATATTAATATTCTGCGCATAGTTCTCGTGAATGTATTGGATCGCCTTCTTCATTTCTTTATTATCGATCTGCACGGATTTCAGGGTTTGGAGGTTGCCATCCAGCAGCAGGAACAGGCTCTCTACTTCACAGGAATAGTCTTGGAAACAGCTGAACTGATATAAATCGCTAACCTTGCTGTACTGTTGGAGTATTTCCGTTGATTCTTCTTTACCATACGATTGAAAGGTTTGATCAAATACAAGTTCGTTCAAGGCTCTGCTAATTCCCTCAAGATACCCGATATTCTTCGGGCTGATATCCGCAGCGTCCAATATTTCACGCAGCAGGCCCAGCAGCTCCTTCTCCCGCCCTGAACCCAGCATATTTGCAACCCTTTTGATTGTATCAGCCGGCACCTGATAGGCGTTATCCTTAAGGCAAACCTCTTCGAATGTTACGATACCGGGTGCGGGCAGCATGAAAGTATGCTTCAAAGAAACAGCCGCCTCCTCATAAGCAGAGTACAGCTTCTCCATCCCATAATTCAGCCCGCTTACGGAGATATTCAGGTGAGAATCTGCCTGCATCAGCAGCCTTGTTACTATCCGAGCAGCATGCATCCCTTCCGTCAGGATAACAGCCTGCGTATTCCGGTCAAAAAACCGCACAAAGCGAAAATGAAATGCAGGCTGAAGCTGTTCTATTAACACTTGAAACTGCGCCTTAAAGGTCATCGACCCTAGTGCCTGCAAATCCCCGGCATGTTTAATCATTACTGCATGAAAACCGTGATCCATCCAAACCAGCTCCAGCTGGGCCAGCCGCTCTCTAACCTCTTCCGGCTCCGCTGATGAAAACCTTTATAGGCACCCCTGGTGAAGGTCTGCACACTCTCCTTAATGAATGCCTCAAGTGAGATTGTACCAATATCCAGGTTGTTGGCGAATACCCCGTAATTCATCGAGATGAAGGAATAAGCCTGAATCTCCGGATTGATATCGGTCAGCTTCCCCTTGCCGGCCATCACCGTGAAATAATTCGTCAAAATATTTATAAATTGTCTGGGATGCTTCAATGTTCTTTCCCTGAACCCCGGTAGATTATCCGCTTCCTTCACGCTGATCATAATCATTTTGCGGTTGCGGTTCATAATTTCATGGTAGGTCCGGCTGATTAGCAGCAAGTCTGTCTGCAAATCCCAGATAGCCAAACTTGGCTGAGAATGAAGGAAATTTCGTGCCAGCCCCCCCAAAGCTTCTAGCTGCTGCCTAAAGTTCTCCTGAATCGGTTTATCGGCGTCAAAATTTGAATCAAAGCTAATGCCTATGAATAAACGAAACGATACGTCAGAAAACAAGTGGAAGTTAAGCTCCATCAACAAGCTTATGTGTGTGAGGAGTAGATTTACCGGCTGAGTGTAAACGAACACGTCCTCCCGCAGAGCTATCCGGACTCAGATGACCTTATTTCGTGGAAAAATAAATTACATATATTGCTTTGCAGTTTGCAGATATACTCTTATGTAAGCGTCAACAATAAAGGACTGACGGAGGGGATTGTATTCGTGTATACCCGTATCATCACCCTGATGAACAATCTGAAGCTCAGGACCAAGCTCTTTCTATCCTTTGGTTGTGTTGTCCTGATTCCGGTGCTGATTGTGGGGGTGTTCCTGACAAGTGAACTGCAGAATATGGCTCTGGATAACGCACTGGAGCAGATTACAGCCAATGTAGACCGGGTCAAAAAAAGAACCGGCGAGATGCTGAATGTCCCGCTCGATATCGCCTACCGGCTGTCCAATGACAGCCGGCTGGAGGAGGCTGCCAACCACCGTTATGAATCGGTCTATGATGTGGTGCAGGCTTACCGGGATTATCCGGACTTCCGGGAATTCGTTAGGCTATACAAAGAAATCTCGAGCATCCGGCTGTATATTGACAACCCGACGGTGCTGGACAACTGGGAATTCCTCCAGGCAGATGCTGCAGTAACGCAGGAGTCCTGGTATCAGACCGCCCTTGCCCAGAAAGGGCTGGTCTGCTGGAATTATATCCGTGACAACCGTAACGGCCAGTATTATCTCAGCCTGATCCGCAAGATCGATTTCCTGAAGCAGCGGACGACCGGCGTGCTGATTGTGAATGTGAATACGGAGAGGCTCAACGCCATTCTGGATCAGGAGACCTTCGAGACCATTATCGTTGATGAGAACGACAACATTGTTGCCTCGAACCGTGCAGATTCGCTGGGCAAGACGCTGGAGGACATCGACTTCAAACCGCTGTCTCCCCTTGCCGGACAAGGACCGGCCGATGTAATGATTGGCGGCATGCCCTCCAAAATGCTGCTCGATGACTGGCATCCCGGGGGCAGCTTGAACAGCCTGCGGATTATCTCCATCTTCTCGGTAGAGAGCATTGTGGGTGAGCCCAACCGGATTATCTCACTGGCGTCTATGGTCATTATCTCAGCTCTGATTCTAGCAATTATCCTGATCTACTACTTCTCACGGCTGCTCACCGGACGCATGCTGCACTTAAGCAAGCATATCTCCAAGGTCGCGTCCGGGAATCTGGAGGCGAGGCTGGTGATAGACGGCAAGGATGAGATCGGCCAGCTGGCAAGGCAGTTCAACCATATGGTAAGGAATATTAACGATCTGATGAGCGAGGTGCAGGAATCGAACCGCCAGAAGAACGCCACCCTGCTGAAGCAGAATGAGATTAAATTCAAGATGATGGCCAGCCAGATCAACCCTCATTTCCTGTTCAATGCCCTGGAATCGATCCGGATGAAAGCCCACTCCCGGGGCCAGACCGACATCTCCCAGGTGGTAAGGCTGCTCGGTAAGATGATGCGCAAGAATCTGGAGGTCGGTAATGGAAGAATAGCGCTGCAAAGTGAGCTGGAGACCGTAAGCTCCTATCTGATCATCCAGAAGTTCCGCTATAATGACCGGCTCGCCTATGAGCTGTATGTTGATCCGGCAGCGAATGCAGTGCAGATACCGCCGCTGATTATTCAGCCGCTGGTAGAGAACTGTGTCATACACGGACTGGAAAACCGGATGGACGGCGGAATGGTCAGAGTAGACATCAGGGTCGAGAATGCCCTGCTCAAGGTGGAGGTATCGGATAACGGAGTAGGGATCTCAGCTGACCGGATCGCTGAAATCCGGCAGATGCTGGACAACAAGGATGATTATGACACCAATAATATCGGAATGCGCAATATCCACCTGCGTCTTCAGCTGACCTATGGCCCGGAATGCGGCCTGAACCTGGCCAGTCAGAGCGGATACGGCACGCAGATCAGCTTCGACATCCCCCTAAGGAGTGATTCCTATGTATAGTGTATTAATTGTTGATGATGAATTGTCTATCCGTGAAGGACTTGTCACCCTGCTGGACTGGGAGAGCCTTGGCTACCAGGTGGTGGATACCGCGGCCAACGCGGTTGAAGCCCGGCATAAATATGAGCTGTATACCCCGGATCTGATGATTATCGATATCCGCATGCCCGGGAAGGACGGACTGGAGCTGATCCGGGAGCTGCGGGAGGAAGAGGCGGATATGCATATTATCATCCTGAGCGGCTATGCCGACTTCAGCTACGCCAAGCGTGCGCTGTCTTACGGCATCGATAATTATCTGCTTAAGCCTGTCGATGAAGATGAACTGCAGCAGTATCTGACCAGCCTGTCTGACGTGCTGAATGCACGGACTATAGACCGCAGGAATCATGCCGCCGTCAAGGTATGGAGCCGGGAGATGCTCGTCCAGTCCCTGCTGATGAAGAGCCGATTGCACCCAGCAGCGCCCGTAATGATGGACCCGGTACTGGAATCCGGCCTGCTCTGGGATTCCTATCAGGTAGTCCTGATCCGGCTGCTGCTCCAGGATCATGCGGATAACGGACCTTCCACCGCCGTCAAGGCCAGACTTACGGCAAGCTTTGAGAACAACAGCTGGGGCATCGTCTTCTCGCTGGATTCTTATCTGGGCGTGCTGCTGCAGCCCTCTTACCAAAAGGAGCTGGTCCGCAAATTAATCGTGCAGAATATCCGCGAAGCATCCGCCGCCGAGGGACTGGAATGTATTATTACCGCCGGAGACATGGTGGACAGCCTGGATGAACTCTCCGTCTCCCATCAATCGGCGCTGGCCCGGATGAAGGATCATTTCTTCTATGATGAGCCGGGGATGATCGGTCCAGACTCGCTGAAGATGAAATCGGGACTTCCCGTTAACCTCCCGGATGCGGAGAGCAGCCTCGCACCTGTGATGGATCGGCTGTATTTTGCCATGGATACCGGGAACCTCACAGTGATTCCTTCCCTGATCCAGGAAGCCTGGGATATCATGACTGCCGCAAGCTTATCGGAGATGGCTGTGAAATCCTATTACGTCCGGACGGTTACGGGCCTTTTCAACAAGCTCTCCCTGGAATTCAAGGAGCTGGTCCAGGCGCAGAGCCGGGTGGACGGGCAAATCCAGCAAATCTACAGGCATACCTCGCTTCCCCAATTGCAGCGCTATATCACGGATCTGCTGGAGCAATATGCTGGCGGAATTATCCGTGATGAGATGAATGTCTTAATGAAGCGGATGCTGGACCTCATTCACCGGCATTATGACGAGAATCTGAAGCTGGAAACCCTGGCTGATGTGTTCTCTTACAGCAGTGCGTACCTCGGCAAGCTGTTCAAGAACAGTACGGGCAGCTCCTTCAACAGCTATCTGGACAATGTTCGCATCGGGAGAGCCAAAGAACTGCTGGACCAGGGCTGCAAAATCCATCAGGCCGCTAGCGAAGTCGGGTTCAGCGATGTGGATTATTTCCGTGAGAAGTTCAAAAAAATCACAGGCCTCTCCCCCTCTGTCTACCGGCGGAAAGATTCACTGCAGGAGGATGATTTTTCAGAAAGCGCTTACGAAAAGGACTGATTTCCCCCTGTTTTTCCGCGTAAATCTTCGGGTGTTTCCCCGTTTCCCGGAAGATTATGATAAAGCCATATCGAAGGAGGGACATAAATGAAAGCGATTACTCCCGCAATGAAGCCGGAGCTCAAGAAACCAGCTTCACGCTTCTGGGCCAAATTCCGGCAGCAGAAATATCTCTATATGATGGCGGTTCCCTTTGTCCTGTGGGCCTTTGTCTTCAGCTATCTGCCGTTATGGGGATGGATGATGGCCTTCCAGAAGTATAAGCCGGGCAAATCTTTTTTGGAGCAGAAATGGGTCGGCCTGCAGTATTTCAGGGAGCTCTTCCAGGATGAACAATTCTTCAATGCCCTGCGCAATACTCTGGCGATGAGCCTCATGGGCCTGCTGGCCGGATTCATCATTCCTATCCTATTCGCCATTCTCCTGAATGAGGTCAGACTGCAGGTGCTGAAACGGTTCGTCCAGACGGTATCTTATCTGCCCCACTTTGTGTCCTGGGTGGTTGCCGCCGGGATCATTACCAAGATGCTCTCCACCGACAACGGCGCAGTCAATGACCTGCTGCTGAGTCTCCATATTATTAGTGAACCGGTCCAGTTCATGGCCAAAGGCAATCTGTTCTGGGGAATCGTGACCGCGTCTGATGTCTGGAAGGAAACGGGCTGGAACACAATCATCTATCTCGCCGCGATCTCAGGGATCGGTCCAGAGCTGTATGAAGCCGCCAGAGTCGACGGGGCAAGCCGGCTGCAGCAGGTGCGGAACATTACACTGCCGGGCATCCGGGCGACGATCGTCATTCTGCTGATCATTTCCATCGGCCATCTCATCAGCATTGGGTTCGAGAAGCAATTCCTGCTCGGCAACAATCTGGTGCGCGACTACTCGCAGACGCTGGATCTATATGCGCTGAACTACGGGCTCGGAATGGGACGGTTCTCCTTCGGGACCGCTATTAATATTTTCAACTCGGTGGTTAGTGTGATTCTGCTGTTTACGGCCAATGGTATCTTCAAAAAAATAACCAAGGAAAGCATCATTTAGGAGGCCCTTATGCTGATCAAAAAACTGGCCGCCGCGTCCTGGTCGGACCGCATCTTCGATTTGGTTGTCTATATTGCAATTACGGTGGTGACTGTGGCTACACTGTACCCTTTTCTCAATGTGCTGGCGATTTCATTCAATGACTCCACGGATAGCATCAAGGGCGGTATTACGGTCTACCCCCGGGTGTTCACCTTCCAGAACTATGAGACGATCTTCGCCTTCTCCGGTCTCATTACCGGATTCAAAATCTCTGTGCTGCGCACCATCATCGGGACCCTGCTCGGCCTGATCAGCGCCTCTATGCTGGCCTTTACCCTGAGCCGGGTAGACTTTCAAGCCCGCAAATTCGTCTCCACCTTCCTGGCGCTGACCATGTACGTCTCGGGCGGACTCATTCCTTTCTACATTCTGATCAAGAATCTGCATATGATGGGCACCTTCGGCGTCTACGTCCTTCCCGGTCTAGTAAGCGCATTCAATGTATTCATCATCCGCTCTTTCATTGACGGCCTGCCATACGCCCTGCAGGAATCTGCCAAGCTGGACGGGGCCAATGACTTCACCATCTTCTGGCGGGTAATTCTGCCGCTGACCAAACCTGCACTCGCTACCATCGCCTTATTCCTGGCCGTCGGCCAATGGAACGCGTGGGTTGATACCTATCTCTACAACGGCTCAAATGACGCGCTGACGACACTTCAGTTCGAGCTGATGAAGGTCATCCAGAGTACCACGACCAATGCGGATAATTTCCGTGGCCGGAATATGGTTGAGGTTATGGCCCAGATCTCCCCGGAATCGGTCAAAATGGCAATCACGATTGTTGTCACCGTACCTATTCTAATTGTTTATCCGTTCCTGCAGCGCTACTTCGTCAAAGGTATGACGCTCGGTTCGGTCAAAAGCTAGTTCGTTCACTGGTATCGCCAGGCAAAGCCTGTGTATACAATATATTCTCACCAGATAAAGGGAGGGTTTCTATTCATGACAAGAAAGACAGCGAAACCGTATGTGCTGCTGATGATCTTGACCTTACTGCTTACTGTGCTGGCAGGCTGCAGCGGGAATAATAACAACAACAAGAATACAGCGGAGAATACCGGTGCCAAGGCTACCAATAGCGGGAATGCGGCCGCCACTGCTGAGGCTACGGCAGAAGCCGAGGATTTGAGTCCATTGACACTTTCCTTCTTCGCGGAAGATCCTAATCCGAACTGGAATAACATGAAGGACGAAGTCAGCATGGTCCTTACGGAGAAGACAGGTGTCACTCTCGATGCCGAGTTCGCCGTAGGCGATCCGCAGCAGAAGATCGCACTGATTGCTGCCGGCGGGGAATATCCCGACATCATCTCGGCCAAAGGAGATATCGGCAAGCTGGTCGATGCCGGTGCTGTCATTGACTTGACTGAACTGATTGATAAATATGCGCCCAACATCAAACGGGTGCTCGGCGACAATCTGGCCCGGGCGAAATACACAAATGAAGACCAATCCATCTATTCGATTCCTACCTGGGCAGCTGTAGATGAGAAGAAATTCGTAGCCGGCGGCGGCTTCGAGCTGCAGCACCGGGTAGTGAAGGAAGCCGGATATCCGGAGATCAAGACGGTCCAGGATTATGAGAATGTAATCAAGGCCTACCTGGAGAAGCATCCGACTGACGAGAACGGCAATAAGAATATCGGCGTATCCCTGAATGCAGATGACTGGCATATGTACATTTCCGTAACGAATCCAGCGGTTGCAACTACCGGCGGTTCCGATGACGGGGAATATTATGTCGATCAGGAGACGCATGAAGCGATCTACCACTTCCGCCGTCCGGAAGAGAAGGAATATTTCCGCTGGCTGAATCACATGAATGATGTTGGCCTACTCGACAAAGAAAGCTTCGTTCAGAAATACGACCAATACAAAGCCAAAGTGGCAACTGGACGCGTTCTTGGCCTGATTGACCAGGACTGGGACTACAATGACGCACAGCAGGCTTTGAAAACTGCCGGTAAATTTGATCAAACCTACGGCCATTATCCTGTGACCTTGACCAGTGAATATAAGGAAACCAGCTTCTGGCCTACAGGCTTCATGGGCGGCTACGGGATCTCGATCTCGACCACTAACCCTGATCCGGTCCGGACGATTAAGTTCCTGGATTATCTGGCTTCCGATGAAGGACAGATCCTCAACAACTGGGGCATTGAAGGCAAACATTATGTGCTTGAGAACGGCAAGCGCGTTGTCCCTGCCGAAGTGCAGGACCGCATTAACAATGACAACACGGCCTTCACCAAGGAGACCGGCATCGGCTTCTACTGGAATATGATGGTCCACTACGGTGACGGAGCTAAGGATTCTACCGGCAATTATTACACCAAGAATTTCCCTGAGCAGCTGGTACTCGGCTACAGCGATGTTGAGAATGAGACGCTGGCCGCTTACAAAGCAACTACCTGGAAAGATCTGTTCCCAAAAGAAGAAGAATTTAAAGAAAAAGCATATGGGGCAGCCTGGAACATTGCGATTCCCGGCGAGGATGAAGTCTCCATTCTGGGCAATAAAATGAAGGATATTACATGGAAACGCATCCCGCAGGCTATTCTGGCCAAACCGGCTGAATTCGATAAAATCTGGGATGACTACATGGCCGACCTCGAGAAAGCCGGTGTTAAGAAGATGGAAGCAGGCTACACCAAATACGTGCAGGACCGCGTGGAGCTGTGGAGCTCAAAATAGGGTGTTCGTTATTGCTTGAGCCACAAATGATTAAAGATATGGAGCCTGTACTATTTAAGAGATGGACTTAAAGCTTATTCGTTACTGCGGTGAACATTTGGACTTCCGGCCGCTGTTGTCCCCAGATATCTTCAATTTCCACCGCTGTTAGCGGTTGATATCCGGGGACAAAGGCGGTCGCTATCGCTCCTACAGTTCCAAATTTCCCCTTCGCTCCTTTTCGCTTTTTGTTAATCTCTATAGTACTTTTTCCTTTCTCTAAAGATTTAGAGTTCAACCAATAGTTCACATGCAGAACCAACCGTGCGAGAAGCTGCACGGTTGGTTTTTGTTTGTGATTGTTTAGTTTTGGTGATCGTGGAGTTCGTGGTAAGTCTGTCTAATTAGTTCCGCATATTCAGAAGGCGGATAATCCTTTACCTGATCATAGGCAAACTCCACCTCGTGGCGGGCTTCCTCCATCCGGCCTTGCATAGCGAAGATCTTCGCTTTGTAGGCATAGGCAGTGAGCAGGTCGACCCGGTCAAGCGGATGATAGACCTGGTCGTTCAAGACTACTTTGGACAAGTCCGCCAGTGCCTCTTCATTCCTCTCCAGATGGTAGAGAGCGGTCCCCGTCATCATATGGACAAAAGGCATGAACTGGCTGTCTTTCGCCGGATAATGCTCCGCCAGTATCAGCACCTCCCCGTAATTCCGCTTCGCAAGAGCCAGTCTAATTTCGCCAAGATGCACCAGCTCCAGTGACTCCGCAGCTTCCGTGAACTGTGCGAACAGCTTTGCCTTGCTTAGGTACGCCTCTGCCTGCTCAAGGTCATTGTGAAGCAGGGCCAGATGGGAGAGTAGACGGTACAGATGATCCGACAATGAGTAGACCCCTTCTTCGTGCGACAGCTTAAGTGCCGCCAAGGCAGCTTCCCGGCTGCCGGAGTACTCTGCCAGTGCAGACAACGTAACACTTTCCGCATAATAAAGATCGATTTCAAATAAAAAATCGTTGCCTACCTTATTGTTCACATATTCCTTACGGACACGGCGAATCAGCTCCAGGCCATCCTGGTATCTGCTTTTGGCGAACAATAAAGCATAAGCCAAATACTGAATCTTGGCACGCTCTACAAATAAACCGAAACGCTCATAGATTTCAACAGCCCGTTCGATTCCTTCTTCTCCGCCCTCTATTCCGGTATGGTAGCAGGAGCCCACATAAAACTCCATCAGCCGTGCGGCATCCACTGCCATCGGAAGCGTATCCTTCATCAGCGGCTGGATTTCCGTGACAATCTCCTTATACTGCTTCGCCTTGTACTGCTGCTCAATCTTACGGACCAGCGGACCCAGCTCCGCTTCGTGTTCGCCCTCCAGGAAATAACCGGCATCTGTACCCAGACGCCCGGCAAGGAATTGCAGCGTATTCATCGAAGGCAGAGCCCGTCCGTTCTCGATTTGGCTGAGCATGCTTTTGGTCATATGTTCCCCGGCCAGGTCAGTCTGCGTAAGGCCCTTGGCTTTACGTAACTGCTTGACTTTATCGCCGATTGTCAGTTTAGTCGTCATCTGCTGTGCCAACTTTCTTTGGTTGCTTTTCTTCCAGTATAGCCTAATATTCAAGCGAGAAAAAGCCGCATCAAGACAAAAGTTAAATATAATTAAACTTTTCATTGCGATAATCAGATTCAACCGCTACAATAAGTTTAATATAATTTAACTTTTTCGGAAAAAGGAGTGTTTGTAATGTCTGAACCAACACCGGTGTCAGCAGCATCCAACCGCAATATCATTCTTTTCTTCAGCGGAAAATTCGCTTCTGTTCTCGGCTCCAGTATGTACACCTTTGTTGTCGGCCTGTATATTCTGCAGCTCACCGGTTCAGGAAGCAGCTTTGCAGTTACGTTGCTGTGCGGTATGCTGCCCAGTATTATTCTGTCGCCCTTCGCCGGCGTGGTGGCTGATATGGTGAACCGCCGCAAGCTGCTGATCGGCTCAGATGCTGCAAGTGTTTTGATTATGCTGCTTTCCTTTGCCGCCGTCTCCATTGGGGGAATGTCCCTCTTACCGATTTATATCTCACTGATCCTTCTGTCCATCTGCGCTACCTTCTACAGTATCTCCGCCTCCTCTTCCATGTTGATGCTCGTTGACCGTGATTCCATCCAACGTACCGGCTCCCTGAATCAAATTGCCAGTTCTGTCGGCCACCTGCTGGCTCCCATTCTTGCCGGTATGCTCTACGCCTTCCTCCCGCTTGAAGAATTCATGCTGCTGAACGCGGCAGGGCTTACCCTCTCGACCGTGATGGGCTGCATGCTGAAGTTTAGACCGGTTCCAGAAGCCTTATCTGAAGCTGGCCTTGCAGATGGGGCTGCCGAAACCGGAAATCCGCCCTTTCGCGAACGCCTGGGCAACGTGGCTGCCGAGGTCCGCACGAATCTGAAAGCAGGCTTCTCCTATGTAATCCGCCGTCCCGTTATCCGCTCCCTCCTAATTATCGTGTTCTGGATTAATTTCTTTGTAGTCGCGCTGAATGTCGTGCTGCCCTTTGTGGCCGTACAGACCCTGGGGCTGTCTTCTAAGCAGTACGGTATACTTGAAGCCATGCTGGCAGCGGGCATGCTGCTGATGTCCCTGCTCCTCACCGTTCTCCGCCAGAGCAACAATCCGGTAAATACAATTATCGGAGGTCTAAGCGCACTGGGGCTGCTGTTCCTTGCGATGGCGCTTCCGCTGCTGCTTCATTTCACCGCTGCCGTTACCTTCTTTTTCTTCCTGCCGCTATTGATTCTGGTCGGTGTCGTCATTATGATCATCAATATTCCGATTCAAGTGTACTTACAGCAGAGTATAGAAGAAGAGTATCGCGGGCGGGTATTCGGGCTGGTTGAAGGTATCGCCGGTTCCATCGCTCCGCTGGGCATGCTGCTCTACGGAGTGCTCCTCGACTGGATTCCGGGCTCCATTATTCTGCTGGCCTCCGGAGCGGCTATTCTGGCGGTAACTCTGATCGGGCGGAGAGGCTTAATCAGCAGTAATGCTGATGAGCAGCAAGGAATTCATGCAGAGGTGGAGCAGGCCGGGGCGTAACTCCTTGAGGAGACATAGCAGGTATAGTAACTTGTACCATCAATGATGCTACCTTTCCAGAGATAAAGAAACATTTTTAGACAATAAAATACTAAATTTTCATTTTATCGTTAAAAATATTTATAATTTTAGAAATTAACAGATAATGTAACGGATAAAGTAACTTCTACAGCTTCCCCAAAAGAGGTTGTAGAATATCATGGAGACCTGGCCGAAAATTTCAATACAGTGTCTAAACTCACTTATGGTTCAGATGCTATTTATGAAGTTGAGGTGAATGATTCTAAATCTTTTGAATATGAGGGTGTAATATTTACCGTATCAAATGCCAATGTAAATGAACATTATAAAGGCGGTTCCATTGACACAGTGAATATTCTGGAAACTGGTGGTAATTACAACAATACGGAATATGTGTTCGAGGATTCAAGTGTTTTGAAAATTGGAGATAAAGCTATAGTTTATTTGGAGAAATATGAAGGACCCATCCCCGAAGCACAAGGAACATATGTAGTTACAGGTGCCTATCAAGGGAAATTTGAAATTGATGAAGCTAATGGTTCATTGATTCCTGCTGCCGTAGATCAAGAGGAACTAAAAGAAGTCAGAGCACTAACAGATTTGAATTTGGAATAGGATAAATTAGTACAATTTTACGGTAGAACGTCAGAAACATTCTTTGACGTTCTATCGTCTTTTTGTTAAACGGTTTAATGGAGGGCTACAGAATGAAGATGTTAAGAGTATGTATATATATGTTGCTGATGTCGTTAATTATAGTAGCTTGCTCAAATTCAATGCATTATGAAGCGGCTGCAAAGAAAGGTTATGTTGTATATGTTCAAGGTGAGATTATTAACTATACGTATTTCGAACAATTCGTGGAAAATTACAACAATGGTCAGGATGCCACTGTTAAAATCGCAAAATATACAGATGAAGGAGATCCTATCTTCCACACGCTTGAATATAAACGGGATCAGAAAAAAATCAGTTATACCTATGATAACAGCGAGGATGAAAATGGAGATAAATTGCAGGCAAATACTCTGTGCAGCAGTATCACAAATGACGATGGTGTCTATCACTTAGCCGATTGCGCTGACGATGAAACGGGTAAGTGGTTTAGTGCAAAGCAGCCATCTAAGTAAGCCATGCAAGTGCTGGAGGCATGGACTAAGACAAAGGGACTGACCCGTATTCCTATGGGCAGTCCCTTTGCAGCTATATCATGCTATTTCTGCACCGAGAGCACGAACCTCTCCAGCGAGCTTATATTGGTGATACTCTGATTACATCCATGATTATCTATACATACGTATTGCCCCACAGAAGCAATGTTATCGGCTGAAGCAAGCTCAGGCTTGGTCTTGACTGTAAGGAAGGCAAGCTCCTGCTGGCGGTTGCAGAACAGGCAATAGCCTTTCTTCTGGGTCGGTATTATTCTGCCCTCTACGCCGATGAATTGTCCTTCGTATGGATAGACGATGAACAGCTTATTCGTGGCAATGTCTGCCCAGGCCAGATACGTCACATAACGAAAATCAAATGATTGTAAATCAGGTAGTTTCATCTTCTTATTCTTAGGAAACAGCTTCTGAATCTGCTTCAGTGTAATCGGCGGAAATGGCTCCAGATAAGGCTCGAAGCCGCTGATATACTGCTGGAAATCCTCGGCTTTCTCCAGGGTGGAGATAGGCTTCAGCATCTGCTCCTGCTCGGTGGTCAGCGAAGAAAATGCCTCATTCACATTCACCTCAGCACTGTACCGTACGGTCTCCAGGACACGGCGATCTGCTACAGACCGTAGTGTTTTCAGCACGAAATCCGATTGTTTCTTAATATAATTATATTGATGGTTTCTAATAAATGTTGTAGTCACAGCTCTTCAGCCCCTTATTCATATTGGTCAATCCAATAAGGTGCAGAGCCTGCTAATTAGAAACGATAAAATCAGTTTGGGCGATCAAGATCTTCCTGCCGCACCCCACGCAAAGTATCGCCCCAGATCAGGCTCTGCATGAGGACTTCCTAGCTAATGAGCAATTCGTTGCCATCAGTGTAACCCCCTATCCAATAACATGCCAAAAGTATAGCAGGAAATTGCGGAGCCTACAATTGATAATCTCTTATCTATCATTCCCCTTAATTAAAGATCTGGCGGAGTGGATCGGACTGAATCCCGTCTACCTGGGTAAGCTGTTCAAACAGAATACCGGCTCCACCTGCAAAGAATTCCTGAACAGGGTCAGGGTCAATAATCCCGAGATGATTCTGTCTGCGGGCGGGTTCAATGTGTCTGAGGTGGCGGAGCACTGCGGATATCATGATGTGGCGTAATTCAGCAATGTGTTCAAAAGCATGAAGGGGTATCCGCCGTCAGCTGCTTTGAAATGACGGCGGATGGAGTCATGTGATTCTATTTTACAGAACAATGGTATTAAAAGATTCTGCATCCAAATTGAGCATATATTGCGTTTCATCTTTAGCCAAAAGAATCGTTCTTGCTTCCTTGAACGGATTCGCGATCACCAGCACCCGCCTGCCTTCCGGCGTCCCGAATGCCAGCGCGTTGCCTGTCCATCTGCGCTTCAGTCCGATTCTGCGGGAGCCGGGGCCAATGAAATGAGCGAAATGCTTCATGACGTAGAACTCGGGATTATGCACGGCCTTCGGTTCATCCGGATCTACAGTAATCATGGAGTTCTGCTCCCATCCCCAAGTACTGCGGCCTTTCGGCTGAAGCACCATGTTCCAGTAGATATAGGCGTTCACGCCATTGGTGAAGTAATGTTGATACAGGTTAAACACATATTTGGCATAAAACCAGGTGTTCACCCCATCCCCGCACTCATTCTCCGTCTGCATGTAGCGCAGTTCAGGATAAGCCTGCACCGTACGCTGAATGCCATATTTGCCCGCCCATTGGTAGCCAACGCCTTGCACATATTTGTATGCTTCAGGATCGCTTAACACCGTGTGCGCATAGGCATCGAATCCGCTGTCCTTCTGCTTCATCCACTCATCCCAAGGCTCCGGCGCATTAATCGTACCCAGCCAAATCTCTGTATCCAGGCCATGCTGTTCAAAAGCCGGTCCCAGATAGTCACGGATAAATTCAAGCAGCTGCTCGCCCGCCCGTCCATACGCACGAAGGGAATTTCTGATCTGCTACGGTAGATGCCATAAATTGTCCCGCGTTTATCGCTGCCGGCAATGACAAGCGCCCGGTCCACGACAGGCATTGGAGCTTCAACCAGCTACAGCCGGTAGCATTCCCGCTTGCCTTAAATCGATGTGACGTTGAGGACGCCTTCTGCAATCAGCTTGTCGATCAGTTCATTTCCGCCTATGGGGCCGGCGATGACTGCTGTTTCCGCCAACTGCTCCAGCTGCAAGCATTACCGGTGCTATCCCGCTCACCAGCTTATAACCCGTTGAACTGCTTGAGCATGTAAATGAACTGATGCAGCTCGTCGTCATTCCATACCGCAGTCCGCCCGAAGAACACGGAACCTTTCTCGTTCAGGGCTGATATTGTCTGCTGCTGTCCCTGCTCCGTCAGCGAGAGGAGGATGGCCCGGCCGTCATCGGGTGAGGCTTCCCGGCTCACATAGCCCAGAGACTCCAGCTGTTTGATCAGACGGCTGACCGCGCTGCGGTCCATAGCCGTTGCTTCCGCAATGGCGGCAGCACTTGCCGGCCCATAGGAATAGAGCCAGCGGACAATATGGAAGGCAGCCGGCTGCAACGAGGAATCGAAGCGCGCGGCGGCTTTGACATTCAGCGCATGCGCTGCGCTGATCAGTGCGTTAAGCTGCTCTCCCAGCGCCAGCTCCAGCTGTTCTCTTGAGTCAAGCTTTGATTGATTAATGTTTATCGGGTCATTGTTTACTTGGTTATCGTTTATGGGGCCCTGCTTCATATTCATTCACCTGTCCTTATCTTCAAAGATAACAGTTACTGATATAGTTGACATATATCCATCATATAATTATAGTGGACATATATCAATTATACGTCACTTAAAGGAGAATAACCATGCCTAAACAACCAACCGTTGTCATCACCGGAGCCACTAGCGGACTGGGACAGCTTGTTGCCATCCAATTGGCGGAAAGAGGCTATGCGCTTGTCCTGACTGCCCGCAGTGAAGAACGTGCCGCGGCTACCAGAACCATCATTGAGGCCCGTCAGCCTGCTGCAAATATCCGTTTTGTCTATGGGGATCTGTCGCTGATGCAGGATGTGAACCGGGTTAGCGCTGAAATTACTGCCGCCTGCCCTTCCATCGACGTACTTTTGAACAATGCAGGAATCCACGCCTTCGAGCCCCGCACCACTACCGAAGGTTTGCCAGAGATGATGGCTGTGAACTATCTGGCACCGTGGCTGCTGACTCATAGACTGGAGACTTCACTGCGCAATGCAGGCAAGGCCAGAGTAGTCAACGTAGCCTCAGAGGCTTCGCGCCGTCATGGTATACTCCGCCTGCCCGGGGACTTAACGGATACTGCTGCTTTTACTGCCCGGGGCTCCTCTCCTGTCTACGGCAAAACCAAACTGCTAAACATCATGTTCACGGCAGAAGTGGCCCGGCAATGGGCAGGCAGCGGAATAACCGTCAATGCCCTGAATCCGGGCTTCAATGTAACCGGACTGGGACGCGAGCTGCGGTTCGCTTCTGTGATCGAGCGGATCCTGAAGCTCATCCGGCTCGGAGACCCGCGAAGAGGAGCAGAGATTATCACCCGGTTAATCGTGGACCCGTTTTATGGGACAGTAACCGGAGGTTATTTTAACGTGGGCACAGGAAAGTCCATTGTACCGGTATCCCCTGGCGGCGATGAAGCGATGCAGCGCAGGTTGTGGGCAGATACACGGGAGCTGCTGGGGGAGATACTGGTACAGCATCAGAACTAAAGAAGTGAGTTAGTGCATTTAAGCCTATCTCATACCGTAATGTGGTCACTGCAAACCCTCAGCAAACATTTGGCCAAAGTGGTTTTCACCAGTTAATATCAGTAATATAGAATAATACAGGTACACACAAGATGATCTATTACTTGAATTGGAGGGTGCTAAGAAATGATTCAGTCTATTATACACATCGCTTTGGTTGTAAAAGATTACGATGAAGCAATAGATTTTTATACAAAAAAGCTGCGCTTCACATTGATTGAGGATACATATCAGCCAGAGCAAGATAAACGGTGGGTAGTGGTTGCCCCCCCCGGCTCTTCCGGTACGACAATTTTACTTGCCAGAGCGTCGAAAACTGAACAAGAACAGTTTATAGGCAATCAGACAGGCGGTCGTGTATTTCTATTTCTGAACACCGACGACTTTTGGAGAGATTATAAGGAAATGGTCTCTGAAGGCATCGAATTTGTTAGAGAGCCCAAAGAACAATCCTACGGAATGGTTGCTGTGTTCAAGGACTTATATGGTAATTTGTGGGACTTGCTGCAGATGAATGAAGCTCACTCGATTTCCAAACGCGTTAGATGAGGTCATATGAGATGCATATAATCAAATAAGGCTGCACCCTCACAATCACTTGAAGATGCAGCCCTTTTCTATTGTATCGGGATAAAAATTTCTGCTTCGCCCGTAGTTTGAACCGTGATGCCATCCTCAGCAAAAGTAACCGTCAGCAAGGACTCGGGAGATTGCTCCAGAATATTACTGACTCCGTTCGCCTGCCGATCTGAAGGATCCGCTGACGGATCACCGTAGACGGCCGAAGCCAGCCAGTGAATTCCGGGCTCAAGTGTAGCCGTCAATGTGGGCAGTACCGTCCGGGGACGAAGTACATTCGTGTTGGCATTGGGCCAGATCAGCTCTGCCTTCCCGTAACCCTTCAACCCCTTGATTCCGCTGGTTCCCCAAGCTGTAGACGCAACTGCACCAGATCGGCTAATCTGCTGCGCAAGCTCCGTTTCCTGGCCCAGGGCGAACCCGCCTTCTGCGGCGTCTAGTGCCCGGCCTGTCTCGATCCGGTGAATCCGGATATGCCACGGCAGTCCCGCTACAACCCAGGTTCTGACCTCCACATTGGCCCAAGGTTTCCAGACAGACCGCAGAACATTGTCCGTAATCTCAGATTCCACATTCCGGCGCCGCACGCGATACAGATTGTCCCCGCCTTCGCTAAGCGCAAGCATGGAATCGAATGCTCCCTGTGACAGTCCCCACTCGGAACGGGGCACGCTGAACCCGAAGCCTGTGGAATAGACGAATTTCTCGTATTTGGCCGAGGTATGGGTATGCTCATTCGTGTACTGGTGGCCGCTGTTGAACGCCGCCACATGACCGGAGGCCGGCTCGCGGACTAGGACAAGATGTGCAGGCTTCTGAACCATAACTGCCGGGATTTCCGGCAGGGGAAGCTCCTCTTCGTTCCAGAACGGATGCTCTTCACCAAGTGCGAGCGGCAGGAAGGTCTTCAGGGCCCAGTAGGGTGAGCCGGGAGCATTATAATTCTCCGCCATGACCAGATTCGGATACGTGTATCCGATGGTCAATACGCCTGCCGCATCAAAGATCGGCTGGCTGAACCACCAGCGCAGATTGCGCAGAACAACGCCTTTCACCACACCGGCAGGGAAGCCTTCAACATCCGCATAAGCCAAGGCACTCCAGAACGCCGATTGGGCGAAGCGGTATGCCAGGCTGCGCCCGTAAGGAAGCGCGGAGCCGTCCGGGGCGAACCAGCCTAGGAAACCGGCGGCGAACAACCGGGCCCGTTCTTTGAACAATCGGGAACGCTCTGGATCCTCCTGCTCCATCAGCTTCGCATAGAGCAGCGAATAGTAATGGATCGCAAACGGCCCGTAATAATCGCAGTGCCCGTCAACACCGTCACTGTACCAGCCCTCGCCCAGGTAGAAAGCATCCATCCGCTGCAGATTGTTCTCCAGCTGCACCGCATCATACGGGCGGCCGATGGTGCGGAATCCAACATTAACAAGTACATTGAAGAACAGCCAGTTGCAGTCATAACAGGGATGGGAGTTAATCTGATTCAGCCAGTTGTACAGGTGATGCTGCTCCTGAGGAGCAAGCGGTGACCAGATCTGCTCCGGAACCGCTGCAAGCGCGAAGCCGAAGGCCGCCATCTCGACCAGACGCTGGTCGTAATCCCGTACATCTCCCCAATATTCTTCATGGGCAGGGTCGGTGCCATGCCGGATACCCTCCAGCACGATGTCCCGGATTTCGCTGCTTCCGCCTCCAGCGAGCAAGGGAACCAGCCCCCATAACACCCGGGAAAAACCTTCCATCCCGGCAGTTGCTGCCGGATAGCTCGCTCCGGTTCTGCCGATCTCAAGTCTTGCGCCGCCTTTGCTGTAGAGCGGACACAGCGGACCCGTAAGCTGTTCAAGTGCAGTCACCAGGTCCGCCCGCGTCTTCAGCGGATTGTCTGCAATCCGCGAGGATAATATTTCGGATGCTGCTTTGCCGTTAGTCATCATAATCTCCCTACTCCCAGTAGAACGGGCCGGCTTCTTTGATCCGTGCCAGCGCTTCGACATAGAAGAAATCACCGTAGATCAGCGGAACATCGATATTCCGGTTCTCCGGGTAGTTGCTTGTACCATGAAGCAGCAGCCCCTCTTCCTCCGAATTATCCCAGGTCCCATAATTCCGGTAGAGGGATTCCGTAATTCTTAGCGCGCCGTTCCGGTACACATGCGCCTCCGATTCATCCACCTGGCTTGCCAGCAGCAGCAAGCCGCTCGCCGCGCAGGAACCGGCGGAGCTGTCACGAATCTCTCCGATCTCACCAGGAGCCCGGAAATCCCAATGCGGAACCTGATCCTCGGGGAGATGCGTCAGGAAGAAATGGGCAACCTGCTTGGATGCATCAAGGTAGCTCTGCTTGCCGGTATGATGATAGGCCAGCGACAACCCGTAAAGTGCCCAAGCCGCGCCGCGCGACCAGGCCGACTCCGGTGCGTAACCCTGACCGCCGCGCTTCTCTACCACTTCGCCTGTTTCCGGGTTGAAATTGACAATGTGATAGACAGAGCCGTCCGGCCGGATGAAATGTTCCAGCACCGTGTCCATATGGGCCTCGGCGATATGCCGGTAGCGCGGGTCTCCGGTTACTTCAGAAGCCCAGAAGAGCAGGCTGGTATTCATGCTGCAGTCGATAATAGCGACCCCGCTGTTGTCCTCTCCTTCTCTCCATGGATTCCACGCGCGGATATAGCGGCCTTTGAGGTTGAAGCGGGCAGCCAGATAGTTGGCAGCCTTAAGCGCCCGGACCCGTGATTCCTCGGTGCCCGTGAGCTTGTAGTTGGCTACACTGGTCAATAGCCACATGAACCCTAAGTCATGATCCAGCTTCCCATATCCATCCAGTACCTCGTCCAGCCGCTCCTCGCAGCGTTCGGCAATCTCCTTCAGGCTCTCGTCTCCGCTCCCGGCGTAGAGCTGCCAGAGCATGCCCGGCCAGAAGCCGGCGGTCCACCAGCTCGGTGTCTCCAGTACATACTTGCCGCCTTGGCTGGCATGGGGGAATTCCGCGCCGATTCTCAAGCTGTTTGCTCGCGTTTTCTCCAGTGCCTTGCTCCAAGCCTCATCTACCCATGCCTGCTGTATTGTTCCACTCATCTGAATCCCGCCTTTGTTTGAATTGAATTGCATATCTATATAAGCTAAACGAAACACATCTGCCAAAGAATTAGCTTTCACCAGGGCAAATCAGGGGGCTTTCGGCGCTTTCCGATGGGGGCGCAGGAGCTCCGGCGGCGTGCGCCGCAGCTTTCCGGCGGCGTGCGCTGCTGCTTCCCGGCGGCGTACGCGGCAGCTTTCCGGCGCTGCTGTTGCCGCAAAAATCACCCGGTTCCCCGCCCCATTGTACAATCCTGCATAAAATACAACATTTTGACCTAGTCCGTCTGAACACCAGCGATGGACCGGCCGCTTTGTTGGAATCGTCTACTATGCGGGTTATATGCCCCACCAGAGAAGCGGTAACTGCGGCGGATGCGGGTACCTGGAATTCGGGCCGCCTGATTCAATCTTCACAGAAATTGAAAAGTGAATGCTAATGTGCCCTCCGCCCCGGGCTGTAGAACATGGAAGTCCAGACTATGCCACAGCGTCTCCTGGCCATAGTGATCCCGGTACACATGCGCGGTAATCTCCGGCCGGACTGCCTCCGGTTCATAAGTGACCTCAACACCGTGACCCGCCGCAGTGCCCGGCAGCAGTACGCTGCCCGGGTGAAGAAGCTTGGGTCTACGCGAGGTTACAAACCGCTCTGTCCAACCCGCCGGAGCTCCCTCATACCGGTAGGTGTCTGTCAATTCCAGACGGGGCAGGTCCTCTTTATGCCAGACCAGCGAACGCACTAAGGACTGCAAGCCTGACACCGGATAAGCCTGTGCCATCTCCAGTGTCAGCTCATCCTTCTCCGCCGCCGCAGATGCATGCAGCACTGCGGTGCTGAACTCCCGGCCTGCACCCTGGTACTGGCCGCCTACGATTGGCACCGAATGTCCCTGTGATCCATTGCAGTCATAGCTGTAGCGTCCGGCACCGAAATAATCAGCGGTATATTCTCCACTGCCCAGGTCAGAAGCGAAGATCTCTCCCCGGCCGCTTAGAATGAAGTGGCCCAGATCATTGTGATTGTGCGGCTCATCATTGTGGCCGGCTTTGGCTGCGAACCCAAAGGAGCCTGCTGCCGGCACATGACGCGAGACAATCCATGCGGCATCCGGAAGATAATAACTGGCAGCCTCCCAGGCTTCGTTCTCCCGTCCCGCTCTGGTCCAGATCAGATTCCGCAGAGCCGGTGCGAAGCGGCTGCAATGATCTTCAGTGAACGGAGCGCGGAGCCCAGACGGGGGACGCAGGACATTCGTGCAGGCCTCAGCCAGATAATGGGACAAGCCCATATGCACACGTACCTGAGGCACCGAATCCGAGAAATTGGCGACATGACTTTCGTCAATGAAGCATTTTTGCTGGAAACGGGCAATCTGCGATACCTTCTCCTGCTTGAACCAGTCCAGCCTGCCTCCGGTTCTTGCCCGGAGCAGATCGCTATAATAAGTGAAATAGCCAAAACCATAATTCCAATAGCCCAGCCCTTCCAGACAAGCGCCGTCGTCCCCGAAGCCTTCCAGATAATAACTCATGCTGCTCTCTGTCTTCAGCAGAATATCCGTCAGCATGGCCGGTTCCTTCACCAGCAGCAGCGCAGCTGCCCCGATGGAGCCCGCACAGACTGCCGCCCAGTTATGGCGTGATGTCTCCCAGAAATATGGCCCCTGCTCAAGAAAAGGCCGGAAGATTCTGCGCTCTACCTCATGCCGTATCCGGGACTGGAGCAGCAGCGAAAGCCGGTCCCCCAGCAGCAATAATACTTCACTTAAAGTGAATCCCGTCTCGGAGGAGAACAGGTCAATATGCCGGCTGATCTCAGCAGCGTCAGGGTCTGCGGGAAGATGGGCCGGAAGACACCAGGTGTACTCATCGCAAATGACCCAGAGGATATCCTCCAGCTTCTCCAGAGCCCCCGTATTATCCGGCTCCAGCAGGCTTAGGAATGCATAGGTATTCAGTCTTCTTCTCCGTTCGAAATAGACCCGTTCATATTCCAGTCTCGAGCCTGTACGCGCAAAAATAGAAAATAACGTATACGTCAGCGCGGATATAGGCTGACCGTCCAGCCTTTGCGCTTCTGCGCGAATCTCGCTAATGTCTGCCTGTAATCCTCCGGATGATATCGCCCTGGTCCAAAAAGCAGACGAATCGCCCTGCGGATAATATAAGCTCCAATCCGCCGGCTTCATGTCCTGCACAATTCCGGCAAGCTCCTGTCTGTTCATGCCCGTTATCTCCTCCTTATGGGTGCACCTTCTGATCAGAGCCGCACCTCATTCTCGCTAAAGCACCTAAAGCGGGTGAATATCCATTATTCCAGCGCATGATCCCGCATGACATTCTCACCGTCTGCTATTCTCAGCGCAGTCCATTTCAGCGCTTCACCCGACCAGAAGGGATCTGCCGGAAGCAGCCCCAGCGGAAGGAATACAGCAGCGCATAAATAGAGGCTGCCTGTATTGATGTAGCTCTCCGCAAGCTCCGGCTGATAGCCGTAGATCCCCGGCCGCAGCCAGCCGTTCTCATTCAGTGTACCCGGAGCATTCATGATCCGCTCTATCACGGCGGTCAAAGCACTGCGCACCTGTGCCGGAGGCAGTGCCTCCTCCAGGAAATGCTGCAGCGCCGCCTGCGACAGCAGCTGAAAGGCGCCGAAGCGATACACGATCGAGCGCCCGAGGAACGGATAGGTGCCGTCCGGGGCAATGCTGCGTTCAAGCACGGAGGCATATCTCTGCGCCCGTTCCATAATCACCGGCTGAAGTGCAGCATATTGCGCCGATTCCTGTTCAAAGACAGCCACGACATCAACCAGCATCGGCTGAATCACGAAGCTGTTGTAATAATCCCAGTGAAAATCCTTGCCGTCCCCGTAAACCCCATCACCCTTGTACCAGTCCATGAACATATGAACCGCATAACCGACACGCATCCGGTCATAGTCGGCATCACCCAATATATACAAAGCCGCTTCCACCATTGCACTGAACAGCAGCCAGTTGCTGCCGCTTGGAGCAGTCCGGCGCGTCTGCTTCAGCGCCAGTATCAGATTGCCTTTGACACGCTCATCCAGCCGGCCTGTAATCGCTTTCGGTGCGCGCACCAATGCATGGGCCAGGAAGGCCGCATCGACCAGCGGCTGGCCTTCGGTCCTGAACTCCATATAGTCAGGCGACTGCGGATCTACAGCCGCATCGAGGGCTTCCAGCATCAGCGCGGTATAACGGGCTCTAAGCTGTTCTTCTTCTCCCTCCAGGCCCTCAAGCTCCAGCCATGGGGCCATCCCGCAGGCCAGTCTCGCAAAGGCTTCCAGATGGGCAAACTGGCTCCGGTCACTGTGAAACTCCGTAGGCAGCTGTTCTTTCAGCTGCCGCTTGGCCAAAGCCTCCAGCACAGGCCCTCCGATCAGCAGCATCGTGTCCAGCCAGTATTTTCGCTGTTCCTTACCCTTCATTCACAATTCCACCCTTTCAGGTATTCTTCTTCTCTAGTGTAGTGTGGTATTATTGCAATGTCTTTGCGAATAATGATGTTTTATTGCGTTTGTTGCGATTAATCTGAAAGGGGCAATGACTATGAAGCATGCCCGGTATCATCAAACATTCAACGGCGATATTCTGGCCGGAATCGGCAATTCCCCGATCTCCCCGACCAGGGACTTCCATATCCATGACCACTATGAAATCTTCCTGTTTCTCGGCGGCAGTGTGAACGGATTCGTCGACCAATACAGCTATCCGTTGCAGCGGGGCAATGTTCTCTTGTTCAACAATCACGAGATTCATAAGATCATCAATCTATCCCCAGAGCCTTATGAACGGCTCACGATTCATTTCAAAGCTCCGCTGATCTATCCCTTCTGCACGGCAACGACCAATCTGCTCGCCTGTTTCCAGAACCGTCAGCCCGGAGAGAATAATCTGGCACAGATGGAGGAACCGCTGCTAACCGAATATATGACACTAGCTTCACTTCTTATTGCGGCACTGGAGAGTGAGCAATACGGCAGCGAGGTGCTGGCTCTGACTTACCTGATTCAGATTCTGGTAATCGTTAATGAGCTATACAGCCGGACCCGCTCTGCCGTACCCAGCATTATTTCCTCACATATTCAATCGGCCATGAGCTACATCGACAACCACCTGCATCTGAATCTGTCCCTGGAGCATATAGCCGGAGAACTGAACGTCAATAAATATTATCTGAGCCACTTGTTCAAGCAGCAGACCGGAGGAACCATCTACCGTTACGTCCTGCTCAAAAAGATAGCGTTATCCAAGCAGCTGCTGGCTGCCGGAAACTCCGTATCTGATACCTGCTACCTGTCCGGCTTCAATGACTACGCCAACTTTATCCGCACCTTCAAGAACATCACGGGCACCCCGCCCGGCAAATACAGCCAATAGCAAAGGTACCGTTCTTTTAGAGAATCAGTACCTTTGGGGTTTGGAACATATTCTTATCAAAATCACCGACCCATCAGGACAGCCACGCCCTCCTAGCTCCCGCCCGTCTGTCCTTCCTTGTACTCTGTGGGACTTGCGCCCGTGTATTCCTTGAATACTTTGGAGAAATAGTGCTGGTCTCCGAACGACAGCACCTCCGACAGCTCCTTCACCTTCATCTCCGGCCTCACTGTAAGGAGCCGGCAGGCTTCGGCAATCTTCAGCTGCATATAGTAATGCACGAAGGTCCTATTCGAATATTTTTTAATGACCCTGCTGATATAAGATGGACTCACATGAAATTTGAGCGCCACCTCGGCAATGGAAATCTGGGAGTAGATATGCTCCTGCAGGTATTGATCCAGCTGCCGGAACAGCTCCTCGCCACTTTTCTTCCTCTGCTGGTTCAGCCAGTCAAAGCATTGCTCCGTCCAGTCCAGCACCGCTTCCGTGAAAGCATCATAGTCCTCACTCTCCAGCATCTGCCAGACATCCTCCTCCAGCTTCAGCCCGTCCTCTGAATCCTGATCGGAGCTTATGCTGCCAAAGGCTTCTGCCAGCGACCAGATGAACCTTTCCAGCTCGGCAATCCGGATATTGGCCGTTCTAAAATGCATCAGCTGCTGTTCCAGCAGCAGCATACAGCGCTCCTTCTGCCGCTGTGCAATCATGTCTGTGAATTGCGCCGTCAAGCGCACAAAGTCACCACCGGGCAGTATTCCCTTTGGCAATGTGTACGCCGTGTCCATAAGGCGGCTGGACACAGACAGTTGCTCATTCATCAGCTGATCCAGCCTCTCATAGACCTTGCCCAGCGCCCGGTTCACTGCAGGCTGTGGCTCCACCGCTATGGACACCTCTATGCCCTGAAGCTGCAGCAGCGTATAGATTCTCTTCATCCATTCATGAACAGGCGGGTGTGCTTCCAGCACCTGGCTGCTTAAAACAACGAGATACTGAGCGGGCTTCAGGGCAGGAAATACCAGGCATTCATAGGGTGCACAGGCCTCGTTCAGAGAAGACCGAATGACCTGCGGATTCCAGCGGTCCGGTCCCGGCCAGGGTGTGAACGGCTGTCTGCGGAGGATCAGCATAATTTTGTCCCCGGCAGCGAAGCAGGTCTCAGGCGCTAGCGCCATGAGGAACCTCGGCTCGGCGATTCCTTCCAGAAGCTCCTTGATACTGCCCTGCTGCTCCTGCAGATGGGCAATCAGCCGCTGCATAACCTCGGCCAGCTGATGGCGCTCGACAGGCTTCAGCAGGTAATCGAATACCTGCAGGTTCAGGGCTTTGCGCGTATATTCGAAATCACTGTACCCGCTGATAAGTACTGCCTTCAAATTCGGATTCACCAGCTTGCACTGTTCGATCAGCGCAAGCCCGTCCAGCTTGGGCATACGGATATCGGTCAGCAGGATATCGACAGAATGAGCCTTGATATATTCCAATGCCTCCAGCCCGTTCGACGCCGTGGCGGTGATGACGATGGGCAGCTCCATTGACTGCATCAGAGCCCTGATATTCCGCAGGATCGGCTTGCTGTCTTCTGCAATAATAGCGGTATACATTGCGGTCCCTCCCGGTTTAGTAGAAGTCTTTACTCATGGATGCAATAATCTGAACCGTGGCTCCCCGGCCCTCCTCTGAATGGTTGTAGATGTTGAAGAACAGCCGGTTCTTGTACATCAGCTTCAACCGGTTCACTGTATTCACAATGCCCATATTGCCGATCCCCGAAGTATTATGCTGAAGCTCGTACACCCCTGAATCCGAGCCGTCGATTTTATCCAGAATTTCCTTGATTCTGCCTGGCTCGAAGCCCTCTCCGTTATCCCGGATTTCGATGGCCCACAGGCCGTTGTACACCTTCACCCTTACCTTGATATTCCATGGCGGATCCGTGTTCCTGAAAGCATGTTCAATGCAATTCTCCACGAACGGCTGTATGACAAGACGGGGTAGCTCGATCCGGTCAAACACCTCATCCTCGTCGATCTCCCATTCAAGGTCGTCCTCGAAATTGTGCTGAATCAGAGACAAATAATGCTGGGTATGCTTCAGCTCCTCCGTTAACGTGACATGCTGATAGGGGGAGGACACAATATAGCGCAGGCTGTCCGACAGATGCTTGCACATATCGGTTACGACCACATTCTTCCCCTCCTGTGCGGCGATACTGATGAGATACAGAACATTGTGGATGAAATGAGGGGCAATCTGCGCTTGAAGGGCAGAATTCCGCGACTTCACCTCTTCGTGCAGCGCAAGCTTCTCCCGTTCGATGGATTCCTGCAGCCGTTCTAGCAGCTCCTGAAAAGCCCCGTTCAATTGAATCAGCTCATTGTTGTGGGTGCGCGTATCCGCCTTTACATTCAGATTGCTGTAATTAATCCGCAGAATCTGGCTGCGCAGCTTACGGATGGGGAGCAGCAGGTTCTTCGTAGAGAAGTAGATGAAGATGAACGAGAATAGAATCAGCGCTGTAATCAGCAGAATAGAGATGTATTTCACCGAATTGACAGAACCCAGCACCACATGCTTCGAGGTCACAACATAGGTGGTCCAGCCCGTCTCGGCAGATCTATGATAGGCCACATAGCTCTGGCTGCTGCTTAAATAGATTCCGCTCGCCGCTGAAGCCGGGGCAAATTCCGGAGCCGCTTCCCCTTCCTGAAGCACCGGGGAGCTTGAGATCAGCTGATCGTCCGGATCAACAATGTATACCTTGCCGCCTGCAATGCCGGCCGCCGATCTTGTCAGATATTCCTGATCCAGCTGAATCGCCAGATAGCCGAACACCTGACCGTTCTGGTTCCTGATTGCCCGCACAAAGGAGATAACATCCGCCCCCTGACGGTACACGGCGTAACCGCTTGCATTCCAAGTCGCCAGCCTCCCGCTCTCCTCCAGGAATGGGACAAGTGAGGTCTGGTTGCCGGCATATCCGATATAGGAGGCTACCTCTGCCCCCTTCAGGTCATAGATAATCATATCTTCAATGTTCAGACTCGGGCCAAGTGCCTGGAACATGATATCCTTGAGCCTGCGGCTGCGGGTCAGTCCCTCAAGGGTAAGCTGCGAGTAATCACCGGCGGACAGCAGCGTGAAGACGTCTTTGTTCGACAGAATCCGCTGGGACAGCTGGTTCTGGTTATTGATATAGAGATTGAGCTGATCGCTGACTTTGGCGGCGGCCATCTTCATTTCATTCTCGGTCTTGTCCTTCAGCGGCTTGATGACCATGATGTTGACATAGACCAGGAAGCAGCCCAGCACAATCAGCAGGAGCAGCATGAAGGTTAAGAAAAACTTCGTTTGCAGACTGGCCTGAACCCTGCCTCTGCCGAATTTGTTGAGAAGGTTAGCCAAGTTGAATCCTCCCTGAACCGTTTGATGTCCCTACTTTACAACCAAACCGGCAATTGGACAAGCGGCCCACGAGTTCAGAATATTACACAGAAAGAGTCACGTACAAACATGTACCTTGCACAGGCATCAATCTATAATCAGAAATGTAAACGGATTCAAAGGCACCAGAAAAAAATCACTACGGGGGCGATCACATGAATGGCAAAATGAAAAAAATCGCAACAGGCGTGTTGGCGGGTGTAATGACCCTATCCCTGGCGGCATGCGGCTCTGACAATTCAGGCTCCGGCAATGCTGCGGCTACCAACAGCGGTGGAAATGGGAACAGCGGCAGTGGCAGCGGTGGCGGCAAAAAGGTAACCATTGAGCTGGCCATCTCCAAAAGCTCGCAGGATTCGGCGTTTGTGGCCCAGGATGTACTGGATGAGTTCGAACAAAAAACCAATATCAAAATCAATCTCCAGCTGCTTCCGGCAGAACAGACCGCCACCGTGCTGCAGACCAAGCTGGCGGTTGACGAGGTTCCCGACCTTATTCAGTACAATCTGGCCAGTGCCACCACGGATCTCAATCTGGAGCGTAACTTCGAAATTCTGGACAATGAGCCTTGGGTGAGCCGGCTGCTGAATAAGGACGTTCTCTCCGCCTATGGTCATGTATACAGCTTCCACTATAGCCAGGATACAGGCATGCAGGGAGTGGTCTACAACAAGGATATCTTCAAGGAGCTGGGGCTGAGTATTCCGAATACCTACGAGGAATTCCTGGCCGTATGCGAGAAGATCAAGGCCAGCGGGATTACACCGGTCTTCATGCCGTTCAAGGATAACTGGGCGGCGAATATTTGGCCGGCTGCCGCTTTTGCCGACTGGGCTGCCAAGAACGAACCTTCCCTGTTCGAGGACATCAATGCCGGCCGCAAGAAGTGGTCCGATGTTCCGGAATTCGCTACCTTCCTGGAGCAGCAATACGAGGTCTACAAGAAAGGCTACACCAACGCTGACATCCTCAGCGACAGCTACGATATGGCCGTGGGCAAATTCCTGAACAAGGAAACCGCGATGATGTTCATGGGAGACTGGCTGATTGTGAACGTGGCCGAAAAAGATCCGAATGTGCATCTGGGCCTGTTCGCCATCCCTTCCTCTGAAGATGCAAGTCTGGGCGCAAGCCCGCTGGGCGGCCAGTTGTTCATTCCGAAGAAAGCCAAGCATATGGATGAAGCGAAGAAATTCCTGGAGTTCCTCGCCACCAAAGAAGTCGCACAGAAAATGGTTGACAGCCAAGGCTCCGTCTCCAACTTCAGCGATGTCACTACGCCGAAGCTTCCGGAATACAAGCAGGAGATTGTCGATCAATATATCACACCGAAGAAGACTACACTGACTACCGATGCTTACATGATCGTAGACCGCAGCGAGCTGTACCGTCTGCTTCAGGATGAGTTCGCCGGCGGTCTGGACGCTGCGGGCGTACTCAAGGCCTGGGATGAGAAATTCAGCCAGCTGATGAAGGACAAAGGCGTCGAGGGCTTTTAATGTACAGCAAATAACCATTACAACAGGCAGAATAAAGTCCGGCCAGGGCTTTATTCTGTCCTGGGCTATATAGGAGTGTGAAGAGATGAAAATATCAAAGAAACTATACTCGTATTACCTCATCTGGCCTGCGCTGCTGATCTATTCCATTTTTTTCGTGCTCCCGGCGCTAACGGGTCTCTTCTATTCCTTCACGGATTGGCGCCTGGACCGGGAAGCGATCAAGTTTGTCGGCTGGGACAACTTTGAACGTATTTTCACCGACAGAACCCTGCTGCTGGCCATCAAGAATACAGCGATCTTCGCAGTAGTCACCGTCATCGGCAAAAACCTGCTCGGGATCGCGCTGGCGGTCGGCTTAAATATGAAGCTGAAATCCAAAAATCTGCTGCGGGCTATTTTCTACTCCCCGTCGATCTTAAGCGTTCTGGTCATCAGCATTGTCTTTACGCCTATGCTGCGCTCTGACGGTACGATTAACCGTATCTTCGAGGCTGTGGGTCTGCCTTCGCTGAGCCAGGCCTGGCTGACCAACCCGGCCATTGTCATCTGGACCGTTGCCTTTGTGTCCATCTGGCAGCATACCGGCTTCCAGATGGCGATCTACCTGGCCGGACTCCAGTCCATATCCAAAGAATATTATGAAGCCGCTACGATTGACGGGGCCGGATCATGGCGGAGCTTCCGCAGCATCACGATTCCGCTTCTGCTTCCTGCGATCAACATTAATCTGATGCTCACCCTGATCGGCGGACTCAAGGTGTTCTCCGAGGTATTCGTGCTGACCGGCGGGGGACCGGGCAATGCCTCCCAGGTGGTCGGTACCATCATCCTGCGCTCGTTCGGGGAAGGCAGCTGGGGACTTGGCACGGCAGTCAACACCCTGCTGTTCGCCGCTGTAACCATCATCGCGATTCCACTGCTCATCTTCATGCGGCGTAAGGAGGTATCGGAATAATGAGCTTTTCACGCAAAATGGCCTGGCGCAACTATCTGGTAGAGGGCTTCCTGATCCTTGCCTCCCTGCTGATTATCCTGCCGCTGCTGATCATGATTTTTGGCAGCTTCATGACCAGCACGGAGGTGCTGAAGTTCTCCCTTCGTCTCCCGGACAAATGGGTATTCTCCAACTATTCCACGGTCTTCCGTGAGGGCGGTCTGGGGCGCGCGTTCCTGAACGGGCTGCTGATTACCGGCGTGTCTTCGATTCTGAATATTTTCACCTCGTCGGCGGCCTCCTTCATTCTGGTCCGCAGGGAGACCAAGTGGTCTAATTTTCTGTACATGTTCTTCTTCATGGGCCTGATTGCCCCGATGTCCACCATCACCACAATCCGTGTGGTCCAGTGGATGGGCTTCTATGGCAGCATCACCAGCGTAATCCTGATCTATGCTTCGCTCAACACCGCGTTCAGCGTGTTTCTCTACAGCGGATTTATCCGCTCCATTCCCAAAGCTCTGGATGAGGTGGCTTTCCTGGAGGGTGCGAATACGTTCGATGTGTTCTTCCGAATCGTCACCCCGCTGATCGTTCCGGTCAACGCGACCGTAGCAATTATGGTCTTCATGTCCGTCTGGAACGATATTACCATTCCGCTCTACTTCCTGACCGACAGCTCGGACTGGACCATGCCTCTGTCAGTATACAATTTCTACGGCAAGTATAGCCGGGATTGGAATCTGATCTTTGCGGATCTGGTGCTGACCTCGCTGCCCGTACTCATCCTGTACGTATTCTGCCAGAAGTATATTGTAAGCGGCCTTACCGCAGGAGCGGTCAAGGGGTAACCCGTGGCAGAATACCTAGCGGTTCCGGCAACCCATTGTGCAGCAAGAGCTGCCCCTTAGCCATGAGATGGCTTGGGGCAGCTCTTGTTTTTTTTGATGCAGGATTTAGGTTAGAGGCACTCTGCGAACAGACCAAAGGGCCTGCTTTTGGCGGACTCTGAGGGATTTACCCGTTTGATTTCCACGCAAAGCCAACCGCCTGCCGTCCACAGCCAATGGACTCCGCACAATTCCTGATGTAGCAACATATTTAAACAACAAAAGACAGATATAATCCAACAAACGACTATCATCATTATCTAAGGCAACGACTTTGAATTCTCCCCCACTTAGCTAACGCTTGAAGTGGCGGATTCTTGCGAACAGAAGAGTACCCTCTTCTTATGGAGCAAGCGATCCCTGCGTTCCCGCAGTTTTACATTTTTGACGCTAGTGAAATCTTGAATTCTATCGTTTGGTTAGGTGGGGGTTAAACCGCTACTTGTTCAATATTGTGAGCGGCGTTTTCGTCACGGTCATGGATCGTCCCGCAGGCCGTACACGTCCATTCCCGAATGGACAGGTTCTTCACCTCGGGGTGGATCGTGCCACACACATGGCAACGCTGACTGGTCGGCTCAAACGTGTCGGCGATCCGAAGATTTCGTCCATACCATTTCGCTTTATACGTCAGCTGTCGCACCCACTCGCCCCAAGACGCATCAGCAATGGATTTTGAAAACTTGGGGTTCTGAATCATATTCGCCACACGCAGATGTTCGATACTAATCGTTTGGTTTTCACGAATCAGTCTCGTGGTCAGCTTGTGGAGGAAGTCATTTCGTTTATTGGCAATGCGTTCGTGAATACGAGCGATATGCTGCCTTGCTTTCTTCCAGTTGGAGCCGCCCGGAGTACGCCGAGCCATCCGCCGCTGCCAAAGCGCCAGCTTGTTCTCGTATTGACGGTAAAAGCGAGGATTGGCGATATGTTCGCCGTTTGAGCATACTGCATATTCTTTCAAGCCTAAGTCGATGCCAATAGGTGTATCCACTTGGGGCAGAGGGTTCTTTTGAACTTCGCAAACGAGCGAGACGAAAAATTTCCCGCTGGCGTTTTTACGAACGGTAGCGGACAATATCCGGCCTTCCAGCTTCCGGGAGTTTGCAAAACGTATCCAGCCGAGTTTGGGGAGCTTCAAGCGACTGCCCTCCATGGCGATATTCCCGTTGGTGAATTTGGTCGTGTAACTTTGAATCGGATGCTTTCGGCTCTTGAAGCGTGGCGCTTGATTTTGCTTCTTGAAAAAACGATCAAAGCTATCCGCCACATGACGAGCAGCCGACTGCAAAGCGATGCTATCGACTTCTTTCAGCCAGTCGTATTGTGCTTTTAAACCGGGGAGTTGTGTTGCACAAGCGTGATAAGACAAGCCTTTTCCCGTTTCCGCATAGCTTTGATTCCAAGCTCCCAAGAAGTAATTGAACACAAAACGGCAGCAGCCAAACATTCGACGAATGAGTTGCTGTTGCTCTGTATTGGGGTAGATCCGATATTTATAGGCTTGATGAACCAGGTGTTTCGAAGAAACCTCCTGCGCAGACACGAGCATGTGCAACACCTCCTTTTAGTGATCTCATCCATATTATAGCACATATGTTCGTATTGAAATCGAAAACTACTGATTCATCCCCACCCTATCGAGGGTGGGGTATTCTCAGCTTTTTTAGATAAACGTAGAGCAGCGGATCTCCATTAACTGGAGATCCGCTGCTCTGTTTGAACGATATGGTGTGGGGCATGAACCGCCTCGCTGGTGTTACAGCTGCCCCATTAAATTAGCGATGACTTGGGCACTCTCGGCGCGGGTCATGCTCCCCTGCGGCGCGAATTGCTGATTGCCGCGGCCCTTGATCAGCCCGGCCTGTAGGGCGATGCCGGCTGCGTTCTTCGCCCAGCTATGAATCTGGGAGTAATCACTGAACGCGCCTGCAGCTGTATCACTTGCCTGGCTTACCCGGCTTCCCTGTAAGTACTCATAAGCGCGGACGATCATGACCGCCATTTCCTCCCGGGTAATACGCTCATTCGGAGCGAAGGCATCCTTGCTGCGTCCGAGCACGATCCCCGCTTCATTTACAGCCGCAACAGCTCCGGCATACCAGGACTTGGAATCCACATCAGCAAATGACGGTGTACTTCCCGCCTTAAGGCCAAGTGCCCGTGTAATTATAGCGGCGAATTGCGCCCTGGTTACTTCACTTTGCGGATTGAATTCTGTAGCCGAAATGCCTTCGAGAATATGCTTCGCAGCCATAGACTTAATGACACCGCTGGCCCAGCTGGTGCTGCTGACATCCGAGAATGTCTTGTCATACTCCAGCACTGCATACTGGCTGAAATGATTGATTTCGGCGGTGAATTTACCATCTGTCAATGTTCCGCCCATGTATTCAAGGGCACCGCTGGCAGCAATATAGTAGACACCGAGCAAGCTGCGGTTCGCATTAGGATCTACAGTGAATGTAAGGGTAAGCGGCTTGTCAAAAGCGGTTACCGGCATGGCCGTGCCGTCCGCAGCAAGTACCTCCAGGCTGAAGCTGATTACATCACTTGCCGCCGATAGCTGAACGGAACCGTTGACAGCCGGATTCTTCATCAGCTGCTCCGCAGCAGCCTTCGCAGTCTTCACGGCTGAAAGCTTAATTCTCGCCCCCTCCGGTTGTCCTCCGGCACCCGCAACCTTCTGCTGAATGCTCTTCAGCACTTCCGGTGTCAGGTCGACCGCAACCGTACTCCAGGCGAGACGCAGGGTATTCTCTCCTGTAATTCCCGATAATCCTGCCGGAAGCAGCACGGATTCTGTAGCATCCGTGAGCTGAACCGTTATTGTCCCGCCAGCCGGGGCCGCGAAATCACCAGGGGCAAGAACCTTCTCGGTCTGCGGCTGCGGAGCCGGTGATGGCGTAGCCGCTGGTGTTGGTGCTACCGTAGACACTGGCGCATCTGTAGGGGCCGGTGTTGCCGTTGGTGCTGTTGTCGGCTCCGGTTCCGGCGTCGGCGTAGGTGTTGGTGTCACCGGCGGCTGTTCTGCTTCGCCTACAGTCACCGTCCGGGTCACCTCAGCAGCGGCGTTGCCCGCTGTATCCGTCACATTATAATGGTACAAATAGGTGCCTGCAGCCGATGTATCCAGCGTCAATACTGACTCCCCATCCTTCGTAATCGTCTCCACGATGCGCTCCGTAATGTCGCCGTCACGGTCATCTGCCGCAGTAGCTCCGGCATCGGTATAGCTTGCGCCATTCTCCAGTTGAACGGATGCTTCCCCAAGCAGGGTTATCACCGGCTTCGTTACATCCGGATCAATGGCAACCACTACGGTTCTTGTTACTTCCTCCGCTGCATTCCCTGCGGTATCGCTGACGTTATAATGGAAGGTATAAATATCCTCTACCGCCGTATCCAGCTCTGTCAGGCCGTATACTTCACTGGTCACTGTTGTAACGATACGGCCCGTTATATCGCCGTCCTGATCATCAACAGCCGTGGCTCCGGCATCCGTATATTCCGAACCAACCGGCAGATTAACGGTCGCCTCGCCACTCAGGGTAATTACCGGCAGAACCGTATCCGGTACCGGCAGCGTAATTGCTCCGCTGGCCGAGCTATCCGCCTTCGCCTCTCCCTTGCTCAGCGTAACAGAGAAGGTGAAGCTGCCATCCGTATCCTTCGTTGCTTCCTGGAATGGCGACAAAATGATGTCACCCATGGCAACTCCGGTAGCACTGAAGCCGGGCAGTGTGTTTATGGTTTGCTGCAGCCAGGTCTGGACAGCCTCCTCACTATTCGCTGTCTCCTTCTTCACATTGTAGGCCGCACCTTCAATGATGCTCTTCGCCTCATGGACAGCCTGCTCATTGGCAACGCTGACCTTATCTCTGGCTACAGCTACATAGCTGATTACTGCAGCCTGACTGAACGTATTGTACACTGCATAGGTCACGGTACCGCTCACCGGCAGCGTGAAGTCATGATTGACCGCTGTACCCGCAGAACCTGCAACCAGGCCGGTACGAACCTTCTCAGATACGGCTTTCCCCTCAGCATCAGAATAGCTAAGAGTAACATCCATCGTCCGGCTGCTGTTGTTCCACCAGTCCAGATGATAGGACGAAATCGTATATTTGCCTGCATTCAGAGGCAGCTTGTAGACCAGAGGCGTATTCTTCGTATTCAAGCTGTATACTCCAGTCTGTGCTTTGTCTGTAGCAACTACTGCTCCGCCAAGTCCCTTTGGACTGTAGTTAGCCGTACTGTTGGTATGTCCCCAGACCGCATCCCCTGTCGACAATTGATCCGCCTTGTCATTCAGCAGGCTGTCGCCGAAGAAATTCTTGATGGTTGTATATGGCGGTGTTACCCCGTCAGCGGAGACACCAGGGTCCAGGAAATATACGAGGCCAGCAGGTACCACTTCCACATACGCTGTTGTCTTCAAATTTCCGAAAGTACCGGTTACAGCTACCCGCTCATATGGAGTATCGAAGCTGACTGCGTCTACATTCCATTTCACAGCCACCTGCACCTTGGAGCCGTCAGCGCGCGTTGCTTCCAGCATGGCCGGCAGGTTAGGCTTCTTCCTGGCATAAGTGGCCGTATCCTGAGGAGCGGCAAGCTCCCTCACATCGCCTACAACCAGTCCGATATAGGCCGAGGTCAAGCGCGCTTCAAGGTGCGTTGCTCCTTCCTGATCCAATCTGTACAGCACAGGATTATTCAATGCTGCCTCAACTGCACCTAGCGCATCTGCGAACAACTTCCAGTCACTCTCCGGAAATTCATCCTGCCGGGTAATTTCCTGCGCGTCCTTCACCGCCTGCTGAAGCGCAGCAGTATTCACGTTTCCTGCAGCTCCGCCGGAGATAGTTCCCACGGAATCCACTGCCAGTGTCCCGCTCAGCACCTTGATCTGGACCGTGTGCTCTCCGTATTCCAGCCCGCGCAGCATGAAGGTCTGATACAGCTCCTTCGATGCCGCAGCAGCGCCCGAGAGCACTACAGTCCGGCCGTCCACACTCGCCTCCAGCTTGGCGGAGCCGTCATTAGGCCCGAGAATATCCAATCCGGTGCCGGTAAAAGTATACTTTAGCACCGCACCAGCAGCCTGACTGGTCGAAAGGGAACGCTGGTACACATACATCCCTTTGCCATTCTCATGGGCCCATGCCCCCTCGTACACCAGCTTGGATTGCGGAACCGCAGCCAGATCGTGCATCTCCAGATTATCCAGCAGCTCTGAATAATAAGGAGTATAGCCGTCTACCTTCTCCACCTTTAGATTATCGAAGCAGACATGATAGAAGCCGCTCGCGAGCTGCACGCGTCCGGACAGCTTCGGATTCGGGTCGGTATAAGTTGTAAGCTCAACATGATCCAGATAGGCAGTGATTCTATCACCTGCAACCTGAAGAGCAATGTTATGCCATGCGTCGTGTGCGGTATCGTAACCCTCAAGCCTCACACCGCCGGTGCCAGTGGAAGCATTGCCGCTGGCGACAACAGTACCGCTGGACAGCAGCTGCCAGCCGCCATCGAACCAGAACTTCAGCGCATATGGCGTTCCGCTTAGCGTCTGTGACCCGCCCTGATAGCGGGCTCCGACTGCTGCGTAATTGTTGCCGCTATAAGTACTGTTCTGCTCAAAAGACACATCGGCACTGACCTTATAGTTGGTCCAGCGGTTATCACCGATCACTGTGACCGGGTCTCCGCCGTTCCAGGCACCGCCAACTCCTGTTGTAATCTGATCCAGCTGCTGGCGCAGGACATAATTATCCGTATCGCCGATACGATACCCCTCGAAGGCTCCGTTAAGGTCCTGGGTATAACGCGGAATGACGCTCTGCTCACCGCCGCGGGAGCTGACATAACTCTGCTCGCCGGCAATCCCTCCGTCTTTGCCGATGACGGGAACGCTTTTGCTGCCGTAATTGAAGTCATCCGCATACAGAATTCCGTCTTCCGTATTCTGTACGGAACCTGTTGCATCGGTATCCAGCACCGTACGTTCTCCCTCAACCGGAAGCGGTGCCGGCGACTCTGCTGTAGCGTGATTATCCAATGTGCTTACAGTTACAATCGAGAACGGCTTCACTCTCACCGTGTATACACCGCTGCCGTCTGCCGCCGCATCGCCTAGATATTTCATATAATTGCTGTTAAAAGCCTGACCCTCATCAGCCGCACGGGTCTCCCATACTTCCAGGGAAGGGTTTCCTGTATAGCCCATGTTCACCGCCTGAAGCTTGTAGATCTTCTCATACTCGCTGTCATTGATGATGACTGTCGAGAAATCCTGCTTGCCCGGAGCAGCAAGTGTCATGTAGCTCGGAGTCCCGTTCCGTCCGCTGACAGGGTTCGTGCCGGATGCACCGGTATTGCTGGCCTTGGGAACCGCTCTCCAGATTCCTGCTGTATTATCCCCATTCTCCCAGCCCGTCTTGGCAAACCCGTTGAAATGCTGGAGAATAACCAGCCCTGCGTCATAGTGTATGAAGCCCGACCACGGATCCCGCGCGCTGACCAGCTCCTTGAAGGAATACTGTCCGCCTTCATAGAAAGAGCCGATCGCCGGCTGGTAGATGAAGTGTGTCCGGCGGGAATTCACGAAGCCCTTAATGATGGTATTGCCCATCTCCAGCGGACCGCCGGTGCCGCCGATGCCCGTTCCGGCCGCTGACGGGTCCTTCATATTGTTGTTCGGGCGGAAGGCCGAGTTGCTGAAGGTCGCCTGCGCCTCACTGTTCCAGATTTCCTTGTCGAATTCTTCGGCCAGCCGTTTGAAGTTGCCTTTGCTGTCATCATCGGTGTTGTAATGATAGCCTGCGGCCGTTACCGCCTCCCGCAGCGAAAGATCGCTCACCATAGCATCGCCGAAGGTGCCGATTCCGACCTCGTCGGAAATAATCAGCTTGATGTCGTGATACAGCGCCTCCTCCTCAGTGCTCTCGAAGCCTACAGTATCCGCTTTAACCTTGGCGCTGTATTGCTTGATCCAGTTCAAATCTGATGCATGCTCATTGACATCAGGATTGACGTAATCGACCATATACCCGTATTCACGGTAAGCGGACAGAATCGTATTTTTGTACCAGGTATATATTTTGTCGTTGTTATTCGCCCAGGCCGGAGCGTTCCAGCGCAGGAAGCTTACCTTAACCGCAGGATTGATGGCCTTGGCATCAGCCGCAAGCTGGAAGCCGGGATGCCGGGTAACATTGGCTTCATCATTCTCCGTACGCATCGTCGAAGGGTCGGGACCTGTCGAGTTGTTGCGGTCATTCCCCATCTCAATCTTGACATGGTCGATCAGCGGACGGTCGCCGCCGAACAGAACCTGCAGCAGCTGCGCATAAGCCTCTGGCTGCTCAGATTTATAGTCCATCAGCAGGGCGCTGGTACTGTTGCCGCTCAGCACGCCGAAGCCTTTGAACGTCAGGCCGTTAACATTGTCTTCCTTAATATCGTTGCCGTCGAGCAGAACTTTGACCGTAGAGGCTGCGGTCTGCCGGGCATCCTCAAGCTCTTGCTTGATCGCACCTTCGGCAACAGCGAACCAGCTCAGGATCGGCTTCTCCCCGGATACTGAAGCATAGGTCAAGGTCATAGGACTGCTGACATCAACATCTCCGGGAATGGTGAATTCACCGGAAATAAACTTGGTCGTATAGGTGTCCAATTGCGTGAACGTGATCGTCTTGCTGTCCCCGGCGGTATTCTTATACTCCAGGCGTGGCTCTATCCCGCGGTTGCGCGTGCCGGAGTACCATTCATAGAAACCGCTGCTGAGTGTATACGTGCCCGCATTAAGCGCTTTCAATTTATAAACGATATTAGCGCCGGACGGATCTGCCCGCAGGCCTACCTTCCATATGGACGGTTCGGTGGCCGGATCGGCTAGTCCTCCGTCCTTAGAGTTCTTTACCTTATTGCCGGTATCATCGAAGCCCCAGTCTGTCGTTCCGCTGACGTATTTCTGATCCGGTAACCCGTTAAGCAGGCTGCTGCCGGACAAGGTTTTGACCGCCTCGTACAGGGGCGAGTCTCCAGGAGGATTCCCTAAGGAATCGCCGCCTCTGCCGCTGTCCACGAAGTAGACGAGCGGACTATCGGCCGGCGGAATTACTTCCACATTCGCCACCACCGGCCCGCCGTTCGCGGTTCCGTTCACGGTTACGGTGTCATACGGCACATCAAAGGTATCTTCGCCAATGCTCCAGTTCACAAGTGCACTCTGGCCGCCAACATCGACGCTTGCAGGCAGAGTCGTACCTGCCGTTGTCTTTGCCCCCATATAGGCCGCTGCATAGACCGTATTTACAGTGGCCGCAGATACGGCCGGCATACCTAGTGCCGGAAACATTCCGGCTACAAGTGCCCCTGACATCAACACAGAGAATAGCCTTTTCTTGACACGGGTTGTGCTGTTCATTCATTCATCCTCCTCTTATTCAACAAATAATCGTATACATTGCCTTGTTAGAAGAATATTTACTTGGACAGACCTTTGCCTTACCTCCATAGTGGTTATAAAAAACCCGGCAGCCACGAAAAGATGCAACTGCCAGGCGCGTTACTTGTTCTAGCCTTTAATCCCCGATGCTGCAACACCTTGCACGAAGTACTTCTGCAGGGCCAGGAATACAATCACTACCGGAATAATGGAAACCACACTTGCTGCCATGATCAGACCGTACTCCGCAGAATACTGCGAGATGAACATCCGCAGACCGATCTGAATGGTCTTGAGCTTCGTATCTGTCAGATAAATCATCGGCCCCAGGAAGTCATTCCAGGTGGCGACGAAGGTGAAGATTGTGAGTGTAGACAATGCCGGCTTGGACAGCGGCAGCATGATTCTTGCCCAGATGCCGTATTCACTGAGTCCGTCGATCCGGGCTGCTTCACATAATTCATCAGGTACTCCCTGATAGAACTGGCGCATCATGAACACACCGAATGCCGAGAACGCCTGCAGCAGAATGATAGCCAGGTGGGTATTGTTCAGTCCCATGTAACGCATCAGGATAAACTGCGGCACCATGTAAGCCTGCCAAGGGATCGCAATCGTTGCGATATACCCCAGGAAGATAAAGTTCTTGCCCCGGAAATGCAGCTTCGAGAACGCATAGGCCGCAAAGCTTGAAGTCAGCAATTGCAGAATCGTTACGATAATCGATAATTTCGCAGTGTTAAAAATAAACCGTCCGAGCGGAATCCGCGTCCAGATATCCGTGAAATTCTCCCAGCGGGGGTTCGCCGGAATCCACTGCATCGGGAAGGAGAAGACATCCTTGTTCAGCTTGAGCGATGAGGACAGCATCCATATATACGGAACCAGCATCGCCAGCACGGTCGCAAACAACAACATATACACAAGAACCATGAGGCTGATTCTGAGTCCTTTACTTTTTCCAACCATATCTTTTGAATCCTCCTATTGTCCGTATTTCTTCTCGCCGCGGAACTGGACGATGGTGATGCCAAGTACCAGCAGAAAGAGTACAATCGCCATGGCACTGGCATATCCGTAATCAAGTGAACGGAATGCCGTATTGTAGATTTGATAGACCATAACCCTCGTAGAGTCGTTGAGCTGGTTATCGGCGCCGGCAAATAGGTTGATAAAGATATCGTAGACCTTGAACGAGTTAATGACCAGAATCATCAGAACAAAGAAGGTTGTAGGTGCCAGCTGTGGCACGGTGACATTGCGGAATCTTCTCCACGGGCCTGCGCCGTCCAGCTCAGCAGCCTCGTAGAGCTCAGGGTTAATTCCCTGGAGTCCTGCCAGATAGATGACCATATAATAACCCATATTTTTCCACACTGTGAAAAGAACTACGGTAAACATGGCCCACTGCTTATCCGCCGCCCAGCGGGGAAGATCCTCCAGCGGGATACCGGTAAGGGTATGCAGAATGTTGTTGATCGGACCCATGGTAGGGCTGAAGATGAAGTTCCATACCGCCGCAACGGCTACCAGGGAGGCTACATAAGGGAAGAAGAACACGGTTCTCATGAAATTACGGCCCATAATCTTCTGGTTCAGCAGAATGGCCAGCGCCAGCGCCACAATCATGGTCAGCGGTACGACTCCGATGGTGTAGACAATGGTGTTCCACAAGGCTTTGTGGAAGGTTGAATCTTTGAGCAGCCGGGTGAAATTGTCCAGCCCGATGAACTTCATCGGATTGGCCCCGTCCCATTTCACAAACGCAAGGACAAAGGCAAATATCATGGGTACCAGTGTAAACAGGGCAAATCCGATAAAGTTCGGCGCAATGAAGCTGTAGGCAATCAGGTTATCTTTAACCCCTCTTGACATACGTCTTTTTGGGCTCTTATTTGTATGCAATATGGTTTCGTTCTGCATTGTTTCTCCTCCAAACCTTATATAACATCCCCGCAAAGTATGAATTACTGTGATGCCTGTTCAGGTACTTTGCGGGAACCCCAAAGCTGTCCTTTGTCATATAGAGGGCGGGCCTTCGCCCGCCCTTACTAGCGACCGCCCTACTCAGAACGGTTAATTGTTCAAGAGCTCTCCTACACGTTTGTTCATATCCTTCAGGCCTTCATCAATCGAAGCGTTCTTCGTCATGATGTTATCGTGTGCTTCATTCAGGATAACCTCGATGTCTGCACTCTTTTCATGTATAGGCATTTCCAGATAAGTCTGAACAGTATTTAGTGCAGCCTTACTGTTCTCGTCTGCAGGGAAACCGTCGATGGAAGTAATGGAATTGATAACTTCATCGTTCTTGATGGCCGGAATGGTTCCGGTAGAAGCAATAACCTTCGCGCCTTCTTCACCAGTTACGAAGTTCATGAACTCCAGTGCGGCTTCTTTGTGCTTGGATTTCTGGTTTACAGCCAGGGAAGTAATCGTACCCAGAGTTGTACCGGCTTCCACACCGTCAGGGTGAGGGTATTTCACAATGCCCCATTCTGTTGATTGGGATTCGCCGCTCTTCACTTTCTCGATCTGGGTAGCAATGAACCAGCTGCCCATGTTCATCATGGCAACGGAGTTGTTGTAGAATACGCCGGAATAATGCGTGCTGGAAGTCTTCAATGTAGCGTAATCCATCACGATACCGTCTTCCTGCTCTTTCAGAATCCGTTCATAGGTAGGCTTCAGGAAGTCATAGTTGCCGCCGACCACCGTATTCTTGCCGTCAAGAATACCGAACAGTTGAACCGCGCTCCGCCAAGTGTGGTAGTGGGCACCGTATACTTTTTCGGAACCGCTGCCGGAGGTCATTTTGCGGGCGAGCTCATCATATTGGTCGAAGGTCATATCATTACTCGGGTATTCCACGCCTGCTTTGTCGAACAAAGCTTTGTTGTAATAAACCACCCAGAAGTCACTGCGGAAAGGAAGCGCATACACCTCGCCGCCCACTTCAATCTGCTCCACAGTACCGCCATACAAGGAAGGATCAATGGAATTTGTGCTCATGTAGCTCTTAAGCGGCTCCAGATGATTCTGCTTCACCAGGTTCGAATAACCGGGAATATCTTTAATGGTAAGAACGTCCAGGTCTGCACCGCCGGAGAGCTGTGTGCTGAGCATGGTCATATAGTCCGTGGAGCCAAGATCTACATATTCAATCGTTACATTCGGATGTGCAGCTTTATAAGCATCGATCAGCGGCTTGTAGTAAGCGGTTGCTTCCCAGTCCCACAGCGCCCATTTCAAAGTCACAGGCTCCTGACTTGGTTCAGCGGAAGCGTTTGCAGCGTTACCCGCCGCAGGTGCGGTAGTTGCAGCAGCTTCATTATTGGCGTTGTTCCCGGAACATCCGGCCAGCATGCTCACGGAGAGCGCTGCGCTAAGGGTCATGCCATAGAATCTTTTTAAGTTCATTTAAATATCCCCTTTTCCTTCTTATGGTCAATCCGCGACCGGCTCAACCGGCCTTAGTTCAAAGTGTAAGCCTTTTCAGACGGGATTGGGATGCAATATCAAACACAGAACATTCACTTTTCTGTGCTCTTCTTCCCCTCGTCCGGCCTAAACCTGTAATATCCTATCCGAAACATGTAAAATTCTTAGCTTCTTCTCCTTGGTCTGTATTGAACGGCAGGAATATGATAAGGTAGATGAAAACGCTTAATATGTTTTCAACATTTACAAAGGAGTGTTCTCAACGGTAAGAAAATCTACTATTAAAAGCCGCATCATTCTGCTCATGGCCGTATTCGCACTGCTGATTGCGTCGCTGCTGTCTTTTTTCAGTTATGAATTGATTACGTATTATCAGCGTAAAACAACCATTCAGGCGACCGAGTTCAATCTGCAGCTGGTTTCCCATATTATTGAACAGGATTTGATTAACCTGTCTGGCCTGGCAATGACCTGCAGCACCAACTCGTCCACCAATACCCTGATCACGAATTATTTCGCGTCCAAGAACCCCAGCTCCAAGGAAGCCATTAACGTCTTCAACTCGATGCAACAGGAATTCCTGAATAACCGCTCGAACAGCTATGCCCGCCGCCTGATTGTTACGGATAACAACGGAAAGTTTCTGCAGGTGGATAACACCGGCACCTCCGTTCCGCTTACCATACACAATATCGGTCATATCGCCGGTCTTAATGCAGATGCCGAGGAGCAATGGGATCAGGTGATCAAGGACCCGCTCTCCAACACGAATGGAATCCCGTTTGTGTTTCCGATTTACGGCAAAGGAGCTATACGGGTTGGAACGGTATATATGTTAGCCAATACCTCTGTTATCACCGACAAGCTGAAGGGATACTCCCTGCCGAAGAATTCCCGGCTGCTGCTCACGCTCGGCAATCATCATTATCAGCTTACCGGCGATCAGGTCACAGCCATTACAGAACCTTATGTACCGGTAGCCTATACCAATGACAAACCTGTCGGCCCGCAAACCGAGCTGTCCATGGTCAAGCTTACGGATGATGAAGAAAGACATATTGTGGTATCTTATCCCGTACGCAGCGGAGTCATTCTGTCACAGACTTTATCGAACGACCAGTTCGCGCCCAAGGCAAACATATGGATTCTGGTGATGCTTGGCGTTGTCCTTCTGGTTATTGTCTTAAGCGCTATCATTACGCTGTATTTGACCCGTACGATCAGTCTTCCAGTAGAGAAGCTCAAGAAGCGCATCGATAAGATTGCCCAGGGTAATTTCCTGATTGACCGCAATATTGAGTGGAAAAGCGAGCTCGGCGACGTCGGACGCGGCATTAACCGCCTGTCTCAGGATATCGTGGCCCTCATGGACAGCCGGCTCGCGGACGAGAAGCAGAAGCAGGAGCTGGAATACCGGATGCTGCAGAGCCAGATCAATCCGCATTTTCTCTACAACACACTGAATTCAATCAAATGGATGGCCACGATCCAGAATGCTACAGGCATTGCAGAGATGACGACTTCACTGTCCAGACTGCTCCGCAGCATCGCCAAGGATAACCGGCGGCTGATGCCGCTGAAGGATGAGCTGAGCCTGCTCGATGACTATTTCCTGATCCAGAAATACCGCTATGGCAGCACGGTCACCATGGTCAAAGACATTGAGAATGAAGAGCTGCTCACCGGCCTGATTCCCCGCTTCACGCTTCAGCCGCTGGTAGAGAATGCGATCTTCCATGGCATTGAGCCCAAGGGCCGTGGCGATATTATCATCACGGTCTCCAAAAGCGGATTCGCCGATATCCTGGTCACGATCGAAGACAATGGTGTCGGCATGAAAGAAGAGCAAATCTCCACAATTCTATCCGTTCCTGAGGACGAATCCAAGGGAATGCTGGAGAATGTCGGACTGCGCAGCGTGAATGAACGTTTGCAGCTGGCTTTTGGCGGGAATTACGGCCTATCTATTGAGAGTGAGCTTGGACAATATACCATCATGAAGCTGCTCCTGCCCTTCCTGCAGAGAGAGTAGCTAAGTACAGACTGCGTTACCGTCCCTTTTAGGACTATACCTCATCCGCCCGACGTTGCCCAGTAACAGTAACTGTATATAAAAGTGCCGCTATGCTTAAGCAGAACCGCCCTGGCTGTGAAGCTGGGGAGCTGCTGTAGATTCGGGGGCTGGCGGCTGGAGCTGACTGCTGACTGAAGAGCTGGCGGCTGGCTGAAGAGCTAGAAACCAGCGGTTCCCTCAAGCAAGTGGAAAAATGTATCTTAATTGTTCGGTTTCGCAGGATTAGGGGCAATTAAGTGGAAAAATGACATCTACGACTTGAGGTTTCAGCTACTTTGAAAGAAATGAGATCATTTAAGTGCTTTTTATCCAACTGCTGTAATTGCAAGGCTCCCTCGCTCCTCAGCAAGTGGAGAAAATCCAACTGCTATCATACGTATGAACCATATAAACTCTTATATTTCAGCAGACTGAGCAAGGATGTGATGAGCTTGATCAAATTATTAATCGCAGATGACGAGGCCCTGGTCTGTATCGGCCTGCAGTCCATGCTGAAGTGGGACCAGTACAATATTGAGATTGTAGGCATTGCCCACAACGGCGCCCAGGAAGAGGAGATGATCGATACACTCCGCCCTGACATCGTCATCAGCGATATCAAAATGCCGATTAAAAGCGGTCTCGAGGTTGCCGGCTCGGTACGCAAAAAGTATGGCCGGCTGCCGCTCTTCATAATGCTGACCAGCTATGAAGAATTTCAATACGCCCGCGGAGCGATTGAAGTGCAGGCCACGGATTATCTGGTTAAGCTGGAGCTGACCCCGGAGGCGCTGTCCGAATCCATCCGCAGAGCGATCGGCATGCTTGAGACTTACCAGACGATGGAGAGCTACCCGAAGCTGGTCCACCGCGGGAATATCCAGGGCCAGCGCGATAAATTCTTCATCCGCCTGTTCAACAACCTGTTCGAGAACAAGAACCAGTATCTCCTGCAGAAAGAGGATCTGGACCTGGATTTGCCAGGGGCCGCCTATCTCGTCTGCACCTGCCGCATTCTGGGTCCAGATACGGTTCCACCGCGCGGCGATAAGCTGGTTGCCTTATGCTCCAGTACCGTACAAATGGCTAAGGATACACTCTCTTCCGTCAGCCCGTGTTATGTAACCAGTCTGGATCTACGCAATTTCGCCGTAGCACTGCCTCTCCCGGGCACCGATCCACAGCTCTGGATGCCTGACATCCAGAAGCTGCTTGGAGACATGGCCTCTGTGCTGCACAACTACTTCAATGTGACGATCATCGGTGCCATCGGCTTTGCCGTCGAAGATCCTTATCTGCTGCGGGAGAGTTATCTTGCCGCCCGGAAGGCACTTCCGGCCGCGGTTAAAGAGCGCTCCTTCGTCTTCTTCACAGAGGGCGAGACACTTCTGCAGGAGCATCTGATGTTCGATTTCTCCGAATCACGTTCGGAGATCCGCCGTGCTTTTGAAGAGATGGATACCCGGGCCTTGTACACCATTATCTCCAGAATGATCGAAATCTTCGACGGCCGGTCCGACCTGCTGGTTCCCGCCACCGATGCCGCCTGCAATATCCTGTATATGGCCACTTCCCTGCTTGCGGACGGGGAGAACATTGTGGAGCAGATATTTGAGAATGAGCCGGAGGGCTACCGGGCCATTTATCAGATGCATACTATAGAAGAAATCGCCGGCTGGCTGATCCAGTTCCGGGACGGATGCGAAGGTATCCTCTCCACCCGCAGACAGAGCTACAAGGAGCAGGTCGTGAAGAATGTCCAGGAATATATCAAAAGAAATCTTGGCAGTAAGCTGTCGCTCAATCAGGTGGCGGATGTGTTCAATTTCAGTCCTAACTATCTGAGCCATCTGTTCTCCAAGGTCGCCAAGGTAAACTATGTAGAGTATATCACAGAGATCAAAATCACCACCGCCAAGGAAATGATGGTCCGCGGGGAAGGCCGGATCTACGAGATCTCGCAGAAGCTCGGCTACGAGAGCGCCTTTTACTTCAGCAAGGTATTCAAGAAGGTCACCGGTCTCTCCCCCCGGGATTACATGCAGCAGATTGAATCAGGTACGGAGGATGTGCGGAGTCATTGAGCTGAACTTGGTTAGGCGGATGACGGAGTTGAAGTACATGAAGCGATCTGAGTCCGTATGCCTGCCGAATGGCGATATTCATGCAAATAACGGCTCTCCAATCCGCCAGGAATCTGCTGTGTAGCGTGACATAACATAAAACTGCTTCATGAGGGCTCATGTCCATCATGTCTCATAACGAGCCTGCTCCTGAAAGAGATTGCCCAAAAGCCATGTAATGGCGCCTTGGGGCAATCTCTTATTTTATAGTTAACGAAACTTTTACCCGGTTAAGGCACAAACTAAGGCCATTGCACAGTTGAGGCAGGAGGAGCTCTCATCGACGCCCTCCTAATGTAAGCGCCTCAAAAATCCACTTGAAAGAACATGAAAGTAGTGGTAGGATAAAAGCGAAGTTTTAGTAAATATATTAACTAAAAAGGCGTGAAGCAGCTTGGCAACGATTAAAGACATCGCCCGTGAGGCGGGTGTATCAGCCGCAACCGTATCGAGAGTGCTAAATAATGACCTGTCCCTGGCTGTCAGTGACGACACGCGGAGCCGTGTGTTTGCAGTCGCAGAGCAGCTTGGCTACAAGCCCTCACGGTTAAGGCAGCTGAAGCGGGAGACTGAGCTGAGCAGCAAAGCTATTACGCTTCTGCTCTGGTGCTCGGCGGAAGAAGAACGGGAAGATCCGTATTACGGCTCAATCCGCCGCGGGGTTGAGCTGCGCTGTGAGGAGCTGGGGATTGTGCTCGGCCAGACGCTGCGCGGACGTAACCTCCTGCCCCCGCTCCGGGCCGATGATGGACTTATCGTCGTAGGCGGCTTCGACCCCAAGGAATTCGAGAGGCTGCATGCCGACAAAAGCACGACCGTACTGGTCGACCAGTACGAGGAACACCTGGAGTACGACTCCGTGCAGACGCATTTCCGTCAGGCTGTCGGTCAGGCGCTTACTCATCTGCTGGACCTTGGCCACCGGGATATTGCCTTCATCGGCGGCGGCAGTGAAGGCGAGCGCCGGGCGCATCACTTCAGCCGTATGATGCAGAGCCAGGGCTGCTACGATCCGGAACTGGTCCGCAAGGGCAGCTGGAGCAGTGCTGACGGTTACCGGATGATGGACGAGCTGCTGGCAGGTGGCAAGCGGCCAACCGCCTGCTTCGCGGCCAGTGACCCGCTGGCGGTCGGCGCCCTCCGCGCCCTGCACGACCACGGCGTGCAGGTGCCTGCAGAGATGGCCATTGTCGGCTTCGATGATATCGAGATGGCCGCCTACGTCCAGCCCCCGCTGACAACGGTGCGCGCCTATCCCGAACAGATGGGCAAAGCGGCTGTCCAGCTGCTCGCCGAGCGGTTCGAAGGACGCGAAGTGCCATCGCATACGATTATCGGCACGAAGCTGATCGTCAGGGAGACCAGCGGCGGGACACCAGAGTAACAGTAGCCCGGTACACACAGAAATCATGTAATGCATATCACCAGTACAGAAGGTTCTGACGGTTCAGACATCCGGACCGTATCTCACTTCACAAGGAGAGTATATGAATATGAACATTTATGCAGACGAAACACTGGGATTGTTCCACCTTCAATCCAAAGATACCAGCTATATTATCCAACTGGTGGAAGGCTATCCCGCCCATGTATACTGGGGTCCACAGCTCCGCCATGACAACAGCCTGACCGGGGCGCTAGAGCTGCGCGAGCGCGCATCCTTCTCCCCAACCCCGCTGCTGCAGAAGCCCACCCTTTCTCTGGATGCTCTGCCCCAGGAATATCCGCAGTATGGAACAAGCGACTTCCGCCGCCCTGCCTATCAGGTTCAGCTGGCTGACGGCACGCGGATCTCTGAACTCCAATATGCCGGCTATGCCATTACACCGGGCAAGCCTGTACTCGAAGGACTGCCTGCCGTCTATGTCGAGAATGAAGCAGAAGCACAGTCTCTGGAGCTTACACTGAAGGATGATTACGCGGGTCTGAGCGTTAAGCTGATGTATACCGTCTTCGCTGACCATAGCGCGATTACCCGTTCTGTCCGCTTTGAGCATAACGGTGAGGCACCGCTACGGCTGGAACAGGCGCTTAGCGCATCCGTTGATTTCGCCGATTCCTCCTACGATACCCTGCACCTGAGCGGTGCATGGGCGAGAGAACGCCATGTTCAGCGCCGTCCGCTTACCCCGGGCGCAGCCTTGTCGCTGGAGAGCCGCCGCGGCTCAAGCAGTCACCAGACCAACCCGTTTCTCGCCCTGCTCCGACCGGGTGCGGATGAAGATCAGGGTGATGTGTTCGGCTTCAATCTGGTCTACAGCGGCAGCTTCGCCGCAACTGCAGAGGTTGAACAGTTCGGACAAACCCGGGTAAGCATCGGGATTAACCCGTTCGACTTCTCCTGGCTGCTGGAACCGGGCCAATCGTTCCAGACCCCGGAGGCTGTGCTCGTCTATTCCAGTGAAGGACTCGGCGGCATGTCACGCACCTATCACCGTCTGTACCGGACCCGGCTGTGCCGCGGCGTTCACCGCGACCAAGCCCGTCCGATTCTCGTCAATAACTGGGAAGCGACCTATTTCGATTTCGACGCTGACAAAATCGCGGCGATCGCCAAAGAAGCAGGCCCGCTCGGGATTGAACTGTTCGTACTCGACGACGGCTGGTTCGGCACACGTGACCGGGACAACAGCTCGCTCGGCGACTGGTTCGAGGACCGCCGCAAGCTGCCTGAAGGTCTGGCCGATCTCGCCAGCCGTGTTAACAGCGAAGGCCTTCAGTTCGGACTGTGGGTCGAACCGGAGATGGTCTCACCGGACAGCGATCTGTACCGGAAGCATCCGGACTGGTGCCTGCATGCCGCAGGACGCCGCCGCACGGAAGGCCGCAACCAGCTGATCCTGGATCTCTCCCGCCCGGAAGTATGCGATTATCTGTATGAGACACTCAGCGCAGTCTTTTCCAGCGCACCCATCACCTATGTCAAATGGGATATGAACCGCAACATGACGGAGATCGCCTCCGCCAAAGCCAGCCCTGAGCGGCAAAAAGAAACCGCGCACCGCTATATGCTCGGTCTGTATCATTTGCTGGAGCGCCTGACCTCCCGCTTCCCTCACATTCTGTTCGAGAGCTGCTCCGGCGGCGGCGGCCGGTTCGATCCGGGAATCCTGTTCTATATGCCGCAGACCTGGACCAGTGACAACACCGATGCGATTGAACGCCTGGCTATTCAATATGGTACAAGTATGGTCTATCCGGCCAGCAGCATGGGAGCTCACGTGTCAGCGGTACCGAACCATCAGGTGGACCGCATCACTTCCCTTGCCACCCGCGGGGATGTAGCGATGAGCGGCAACTTCGGCTATGAGATGGATCTTACCAAGTTCACGGAAGCCGAGAAGGATCTGGCTGCCCGGCAGATTGCCCAGTACAAGGAGATCCGCACGCTAGTGCAGCAGGGTGATATGTACCGTCTGCTGAGTCCGTTTGAGGGCAGCGGTGATACCGCCTGGATGTTCGTCAGTGAAGATAAGACAGAAGCTTTCGTAGCCTATTTCCGGGTGCTTGCCATACCTAACGCACCGATCTCCCGCCTTACGCTCAAAGGACTCCATCCGGAGCTGGATTATGTCATTGAGACGGGTGCAAAAGGCAGTATCGCGCATGTCCACGGCGGCGCAGAAGCCTCTGCACCTGCAGAAGGCGACAGCTCCGCTCCATTCCAGACCGCCTTCGACGGCACACCGCTCGGCGGCGACCGTCTGATGCAAATAGGTCTTGTGGTCTCCGACCTGCGCGGGGATTACGCCAGCTGCACCTATCGATTAAGAGCGGTACAGCGCCAATCCTAAACTTTGAAAAGGCTTCAGTCTCCCCGGGGACTGAAGCCTTTTGGTTATATGGGTCGGCGAGGCTCCCGCAATATCTCATCCATCAACTGAAATTGTTGTACGAAATGCAGCATTTCTGCTCCCTCAGTAGTAACTAACCAGGTGAGGGAAAGCGATTTTTTTGTAAAATTTTAAATATTCACTATTCAGACACTAATTGCTCATTGTGCAATCTTTCTCTTTGGGCAATAATATAGACTATAGATGATATCAATAGCCAAGTGGAAATGGCATGGCTGCCTTCCATAGGGGCAGCACCGTTTCAGCGGGAAAGATAAGGAGGAAGCATAGAACTTGAATCCCAAACTGACACTGCGGGACAAAAAAAAAGAAGCCACCGCCTACGCTTTAGCTATTGCCGCCTTCGAGCTTGCGGTTGAGCAAGGCATGGACGGCTTCATCGTTGATGACATTGTCCATAAAGCTGGTTATTCCCGGCGGACCTTTGCGAATTACTTCTCCTGTAAAGAGGAGGCAGTGGCGGCCTATTTCATCAGCAGCGCTGCCCATGAGCATGACAACCAGCTGTTCGACATTCTGCCTCAGGATGCTACACCTCTGGAAGCCATGTACAATCTGCTCAAGCTGCAGTTCACCTCCGAGTTTCTGCATAAGCTGCGGCAGTTCGTATCCCTGGCGAATCAGTACCCTTCACTGGAGCCTTACATCCTGAGCGTATTCCGCCGCCTGCAGATCGCAGCCGAGGAAGTGCTGGAGCTGTTCTCCCGGGGCCGTTACGATGACGGATATACCCACCTTCTCGCCGGTGCTGTCTACGGGGCATTCGTCCCTATTCTGGACGGACGCCTCAACGTCATGCTGCCGGGCGAAACACAGGATGAGCCCTCCAGTGCCATGCCGTTTGATCAATATTTGAATTCCATGTTTGCTTACTTACGCAACGGCTTCTAATTAAATTCACAGATAAAGAGGAGAAACCATTACATGTCAACATTTCTGTACCGCCTAGGAAAGTCGGCCTATTCCAAGCCCTGGTATTTCATCGCGGCGTGGATCGTCGTGCTCGGTGTTATAGGAGCCCTGCTTGGTGTCAATGGCATCCAGTCCAGCTCCGAAATGAAAATTGAAGGCACCGAATCGCAAAAAGTGCTGGATAAGCTCACCCAGGAGCTCCCTGCTGCTGCCGGCGGCCAGGCGAGCGTCGCCTTCACCGCACCAGACGGAGAACGTTTGGATACGCCGGAGCGTGCAGCTCTGCTCCAGAAAGCTATCAATGACGTCTACAATATGGAATACGTCATCAATCCTATGGAACTGGCAGCACAGGCTGCCGCCGCCGCTCAAGCCGCTGCTGCTGATCCTTCCGCTGCTGCCGGCCAAGCCGCCGCTGCTGATCCTTCCGCCGCTGCCGATCCTTCTGCTGCCGCCGCCGCGGGCCAAGCTGCCGCTGCACAGTCCGCTCCTTACGGCCCGCTGATGGCAGACGGCGCTCCTGTTCCCGGCGTGATGCTGTCTGCGGACGGGAATATTGCGCTGTTCCAGTTCCAGTTCACCGTGCAGCAGACCTCTCTGCCGTCGGATGTACCGGATAACATCATCGATACCGTGACTGAAGTCGAACAGTCTGGCTCCGGCATCACTGCGATTCCGAGCGATTCGCTGAAGAGTATGCCGGCCATCGGCTCCACTGAAGCTGTCGGTGTTGTCGTTGCGGCCGTTGTACTGTTCATGACGCTGGGCTCGGTCGTTGCCGCCGGCTTGCCGCTGATTACCGCCCTCCTCGGTGTCGGAATCAGTGTCGGAGGCGCGTTTGCCCTCGGCAGCCTGATCCAGATGAATGACATTACACCGGTTCTTGCCGTGATGATCGGCCTGGCCGTAGGTATCGACTACTCGCTGTTTATTGTCAACCGTCAGCGTCGCCTGATTCTCGATGAGAAATTAAGCGCCGGTGAATCCGCCAGCCGGGCACTGGGTACTGCCGGCAGCGCCGTATTCTTCGCCGGTCTGACCGTCATTATTGCCCTATGCGGCATGCTCGTTATCGGCATCGGCTTCTTGTCGACCATGGCCCTTGTCGCCGCAGCCAGCGTGCTGATCAACGTTCTGCTGGCGCTGACTCTGCTGCCTGCGCTGCTGGGACTGGTCGGCGAGCGGATTGTCACCGCCAAAGCCCGCACGAAGAATACCGCAGCAGGCAAAAAAGCAAAGCACAGCTTCTCTCACCGCTGGGCCAATGCTACCGTGAAATACCGCTGGGCCATCATTATTCTTGTGATACTGGTGCTTGGAACAGCAGCGATTCCGGTAACCAAGATGGAGCTGGGCATTCCGTCCGGCGCCTCGGCGAACCTGGACACTCCGGCACGCCAGAGCTATGATGTGATCTCCAAAGGGTTCGGCGAAGGCTTCAATGGACCGCTGCTGCTGGTAGCGGAGCCGAAGAACCCGTCTGACAAAATCTCAATGGAACTGCTGGGCAAGCTGACCCAGGAGCTGCAAATGCATGATAACGTAACACAGGTGTCTCCGTTGGGGGTAAATGCCACCGGTGAACTCGCCATTATCAGCCTGATCCCGAAGACAGGTCCGACCGATACAGCAACAAGAGATCTCGTGCAGGAGCTGCGCGATCCGTCTTCCAGCCTGACCTCGGGCAACAATATTAACCTGGGCGTGACCGGCTTCACCGCCATCAATATTGATATGTCCTCCAAGCTGTCTGATGCCTTCCCTGTCTACATCGGCATCATTGTTATTCTCTCGCTGATCATCCTGCTGCTGGTCTTCCGGTCGATTATTGTACCGATTAAGGCAACCATCGGTTTTGTTCTCAGTATCCTTGCCACCTTCGGTGTGACCACTGCTGTCTATCAATGGGGATGGCTGCATTCCCTGTTCGGCTTCGATACAGGAGGACCACTGCTCAGCTTCATGCCGATTCTGGTCACCGGCATTCTGTACGGTCTGGCCATGGATTATCAGGTGTTCCTGGTCAGCTCCATGCGTGAAGCTTATGTCCACGGCCGCCGCGGCAATGACAGCGTCGTTCACGGCTACGATCTCGCCAGCCGCGTTGTACTTGCCGCAGGCGTAATCATGGTTTCCGTCTTCTTCGGCTTCATCTTCGCCCCTGATGCGATGATTAAGCAGATCGGCTTCGCACTTGCCTTCGGCATCCTGATCGATGCCTTCATCATCCGCATGACGCTCGTTCCTGCTGTCATGGCCGTCTTCGGCGACAAGGCCTGGTGGCTGCCGAAATGGCTGGACCGCCTGCTGCCGAATCTCGATGTTGAAGGCGATAAGCTGATCGCCAGGCTGAATGCCGAGAGCGGACAGAACAAGTAGAAACGGCTTGACCGTCCTTTCCAGGACGGTACCGTTTCAGCGGGAAGGGCGGCATCCCCGCCGTCCGCCCCGAAATACACAGAGCCTGCGGGATTGTCCGCAGGCTCTGTTTCACTTGCTAAACGTAAGCTGACCGCGTTCTCCGCTTCAAGCCTGTGCTTGTGACGCTCAGACAGACTTACCGGCTCAGACACGATATACATACATTATTCCCTCCGGTTTCGTGCAAAATTTGGACACTGCCAGCCTTGTTCTGCCGCTTCCGTCAGCCATGCCTGCATCCCGAGCACCTGCTGCAGATAACCGTCAGCTATACGCTCTTCCCGGAGCTGTTCAACTTCCTCACGGGTCCAGGGCTCACAGAAGATTCGCTCGGCCCGGATGACATTCTGCCAACCTTCTTCACCGTACCCCATACCAAATATTCGTGAAGCACACTGACCCAGCCCCCGCTGCTCTGGCTTACGTACATAACCGCCTTACGCTCCGGCGCCTCCAGATCAGGATAACCCAATACTTCGCCATACTTGCTGGCCAGCTCTCTTAAGGGTTATGAGATCTTCGGGGAAATTAAAGATTGTCCGCAGGAAGGCCACACGAAATATTGTCTCCAGAAAAGCCTGAAGACCGGGTCCTCTCCTTCCTGAGACGGCCCGGCGCTTCACGCGATCGGATTTCAGACTATACTGAAGATGACATGCTTCCCGGCGGCCAGCGCCTTCCTGTAGAAGTCCAGTAGCCTGGCTCCATCCATCTCCATCATACGCTCCAGGGTGTCCTCATCTACCATGACATATTGGCCCAGCATCCCCATTAGCTATTCCTCCTTCTACGAAGTGCAGTTGCTTACTCTTCACTCTCTTTACAGAATCGGCGACAGCAGCCGGGAGATTCCCTCCTTCAGCTTAATCATCAGCGACCGCTCCCTGTAGCGCTCAAGCGTAAGCTCAGAGCTTAGCTTGCTGTCGCTCAGGAACATATCCTGGAGCTGTGCAGCAATCTTCCGGTCATACACAATGGCATTGACCTCGAAGTTCAATCTGAAGCTGCGCGAATCGATATTCATCGTCCCTACGGAAGCCACCTCCCCGTCTGCCACAATGGTCTTGGCATGCAGGAAGCCGTTCTCATAGAGCAGGATCGTGGCTCCATAATTAAGCAAATCCCCGGCATACGCCCAGGTCGCCCAATACACGAACGGGTGGTCAGGCTTGTCAGGAATCATGATCCGCAGATCCACACCGGAGAGCAGGGCGATTTTGCAGGCATCCATGAAGCTCGTGTCCGGAATGAAGTAGGGGGTCTGGATAAATATGCTTTGTTTGGCCGACAGAATGAGCTTGATGTACATGTTCTTCAGATGCTCAGTTTCTGAATTGGGGCCGCTTGTAATGATCTGGACCGGGCTTATCCCGGAATGCTGCTCAGTGTAAAAGGCGAATTCCTCGTAATCCCCCCGCGTATGCTTCCCGGCCTGATGCCAGTCCAGAACAAATCTGCCTTGAATATGATTGACTGCATTCCCGGTGATCCTGAGGTGGGTGTCCCGCCAATAGCCGAATTTCTTGTCCAGCCCAAGGTATTCATCCCCTACATTGAACCCCCCGATATACGCAATTCTTCCGTCGATAATGCACAGCTTACGGTGATTTCTGTTGTTGATCCGGAAATTCAGCGGCTTCAGCACAGACGGGAAGAACACCTCAACCTCTCCTCCGGCTGCACGCAATTCCTGAAGAAAATGCCTGGAGATCCGCTTGGATCCAACCTCATCGTAGAGCAGACGTACCTTCACGCCTTCCAGTGCTTTTGCCGTTAATTCATCCCTAAGCCTCGTCCCCAGCGCATCCGGCTGAATGATGTAATACTGAATATTGATCTCTGTCCTGGCCGAGCGGATATCCTCGAATAAAGCGGCGAATTTCTGATGGCCGTCACTGTAGATGACCAGCTCATTATCACTGGACAAAAGGCCATGCGACGATCTGATGTTCATGGTGATCAGCTCTGCATATTTCTGCAGCAGCGGCGGCGCATCGTCAGCCTCCTGGTTCAGGACCGCCAGCTGCTTGTCCGCTTCCGCCTGGACATATTCCTGCTCTTCGATAAACAGATTATAGAAATTCTTCTTCTTCAGATTACGCCCGAAAAAGATATACAGGATAAATCCCAAAATAGGAATGAAGAATAGAACCATCAGCCAGGCCCAGGTATATCCCGCCTCCCTGCGTTCAATGAACAGAAAGCCCAATGCCAGAATGATATTGATCAATGTAACCACTGTCGTTATATTTGCAAATTCCATGACTTGTCCCCTTTCGTACGTCCGTGAAGTCCGGCCTAGAACTCCTCCAGCACTCTGGATTTGTCGCCATACACCTTGTCCAGATGCTCCTCACCCCAATAGCAGAGCAGATCCAGGGCAGGCTTCAGTCCCCAGCCGTAGGCCGTCAGCTCATATTCCACCCGGGGCGGGATTTCCTGATACATCTTCCGCGAGATAATCTCATCCTTCTCCAGGCCTCTTAGCTGGGTGGTGAGCATTTTTTGCGTAATACCGGGGATCAGCCGCATCAGCTCGGAGGTGCGTTTGTGTCCGGTCATAAGATGGTAGATAATCAGCGGCTTCCATTTGCCGCCCATCACTTCCAATGCCGCCTCAACGCCCACCTTATATTTCTTCGGCGCATTAGTTATCTTTTCCCCGCTCAGTTCACGATTTCCATTCTGTTCAGTCATTTCCGATTCCTCCGTTACCGCGGTTGTTAATGCCGGGACAAGATTAGCCTATGTAGGGAACTTCAATGTTCCTGTGGCACTTCGAGCTTCCTATAGCACATGAAAGTGCGTACTTCCGGATTATTAGATTCCTGTCTATAATAGCATCAGCCACTGAACATGGCTACAAACCTGCAGCTTAAGAAAGGTAGTGAAGATAGAGATGAACGTATTAATTGTTGTTTCGCACCCGAGGCAGGATTCCCTGACCTTCCAGGTTGCCCGCCGCTTTGCACAAGGTCTGACCGCAGCCGGACACGGCTATGAGATATTGGATTTGCACGAAATCGGGTTTGACCCTATTTTAAGAGAAAGAGACGAACCTGACTTGTCCCTTGCGGAGCAATCCTTCTCACCTGAGGTAGAACGGGAAATGCAGCGGATGAAGGAGCATGATGCCCTGGCGTTTGTGTTTCCGGTGTGGTGGTGGCATCTGCCTGCAATGCTGAAGGGATATGTGGACCGTGTGCTCAATAACGGATTCGCTTACGGCACAAGCCAGCTTCCCCATCAGCATGCCCTGTGGCTGGCTCTGGCAGGCGTAACGCAGGAGCAGATGAAGAAGCGTAATTATGATGAAGCCATCATGCAGCTGCTTAACGTGGGCATTGCCGATTATTGCGGAATCACAGACTCCAGGGTGGAGTTCCTCTACGAGACTACGAGTTCCGACCCGTCGCATTATGGGGTGCTGCTGGAGCAGGCTTATCAGGCGGGGTTGAATTACGGTAAGGGAGAGCACAGTCAGAAGTTCTTGTGAAAAATTGTCACATAGAAAAACAACCCAATCAAGCGAATTAAGGTATCCTCAAGATTCACTCTAAAAGGATGATTCGTTGTATGGGTTATAATTAACTGCCTAAAATTAGCTGACTTTATTATGTCTCCGACGAATATATTGGACATATGCTTTAAAACAACTAAACAAAATAGTAGTTACGTTTGCTATTAGCATCCCAATATAGACATCTGATGCTCTAGTTCGAAACACCCATTTTTTAACTCCTTGTCCGGTTACTCCTAATTTCATTAGATATGGTTCTAGTTCTTTTGTTGTAAGTTTATCAACGTATACTAACGGAATGTCAGTAATGTCATTTGTACCAATTTCAGGAGTGAATTCAACCCATAATTGTTTGGTCCATCTATCATATTTATAGGTGAATATCTCATCTGATTCGCGGTATTCCCACCTGAAATTCCCCATAACAATTAATATACAAAATGTAAGTATGCTAATTAACAAAATTTTATAGTTCATAGGATCACCACCTTAAAGATCAAAAAGTATATCCATGTAACACTGGATATACTTTTTGTTAATTATAATTAATCCGTTAATTCCTTTTTTATATTATCAATAAAAGCTTCCGCATCCAAACTCTTAAATTCTTGAAGAGCCTGAGCTTCTGAACCAGAATGAACACTTCCATTTATACGGTTCCATTTGGGCAAAAACAGTAGTACTTACATAAAGACAGCTAAACAAACCAATGAAAGGCTAATTATAAACCTTTTATTCTTTTTCATTTATAAACCTCGTAATTAATAAAACAAATCACCTCAATTACATTTGCCGATCATTTTTCCAAATTATAACATTTCATCGCTTTTTACAACCATTTTTTTACTATTGTTGAAAATCCAAGATGGGAATACTCTGTTTTCACCATCTCTGCCTCCCTCCATTAAAAAAGCTGCCCCGACAAGCCTTGGTGGCTTGTGGGACAGCACTTAGCTTCAAACTATTAACTTCGTTCGCTAACCTCCGCGTCACCGTGCGGCTTCTGCTTCCCCAGCCACGCTAACTCCGCCATCGCGCCAAGCGGCCCGCGGATGCCTTGCGCCACTTCGGCTTCGCTCTGCGCTTCCGGCTTATCGCTCCAGATAGAGAACGTGCAGCCGATGAATTCACGCGGATAATCTCCGGTGTATTCCTGCTTGGCTTCCCCGGTACGGGCCGAGAATAATCCCGGATGCCAGGAAGCGCGGATTTTCTCTGCCGTCGGGTACGTGTAGCCCGCATGCTCGCCCAGCACGTAATACAAATAACCGTCGTTGAAGTTAATCACCTGATGGCCTTTGGCCACAATCGCGTCCAGCGGGGCCATCATAGGGTGCCACTTCGTCCAATACGTAATTTGAATGGAGGGTTTGGGTGCCACTCTCTGGGTCTGGTCGCCGCGGTACAACCCGTCATTCCAGGCGCGGACAATCCACCCCTTGGACTCCAGATGCTCAGCAACTCCGTTGAGGTAGTCAATGTAGGCATCCACGCCTGTTCCGCCGCTGATGTTCAGTACATTCCGCGCATATTCGGCGAGCTGCGGATACTTGTCGAACTCCGCAAAGTCGATGAATTCATCCCCGCCGATATGAAAATAGCGGCTGCCCGCAAACAATTCCGCATATTCGTCCATCAGGTCCAGAACGAACCTGCGGGCTGCCGGGCTCGTAATATCCAGCGCCCCCCGAGCAGCATTACCTGCCGAGTCCTTGAGCAGCCAGTCCGGATGTGTAAGCAGCGCTTGGGCCAGATGCCCCGGTGAATCCAGTGAAGGAATGATATCCACATGATATCGCTGGGCCGCAAGGATAATAGCCTTCATCTCTGTCTTGGTTAAAGCTTGATCCGACATCACCTCAGGATGGCTCTCACTCATCAGCCGGAAGCCTTCGTTCTCGGAGAAATGCAGCTGCAGCGTATTCAGCCGGAGCCGGGACATCTCCCTGACCCGGTCCATGATCCATTCTTCGGTATAGAACTTCCGCCCGATGTCAATATGCAGCGACCGCTCCGCCACCGCAGGATAATCGGTAATGGTTCCGCAGGGCACGAAGCCGTCAGCCTCCAGTATCTGCAGCAGCGTCCGCAGTCCATACATCACTGCACGTTCACTTGGCGCGGTAATCCTCGCATAGCTCCCGATGTCAATGACATAACCTTCCAGGCTGTCCATACCTCTGCTCTGTCCGCTGCTGTTCAGGTCAATGACAATGTCTCCTGAATCCGGTGTCTCACCTTCTCCATATACTACAGGCATGAGCCGCTCAGATTGCGTCAGACTGCCCGCATATTCCGAGAGAACAATAAAAATTGTGTCATACAGAACCTTGTTTCCATCCGAACTGGCATTGTCTGCGATCCTAACCCGGGATTGTGCCGACAGTCTCCATTGCCCCTGAGAGGCCCTGATATACTGCTGCACACCCGGGAACGGGCTTGGATCACCGGTTAGCTTCTCCATCTGCGGTTCACCTCTCTACTACAGCTTTATCTTCTGCATCTTCGTTATCCATGGATCAGCCAAGCCGGATGCCGACCGTTGTAATCTCATGTCCGCCAAGCTGAAGCTTGAGCGCGGCAGCGTCCCGGTCAGTCTCCAGCAATTCACCCTCGGCTTCCAGCACATTCGATGTATAGAAGGCGGCAACCGGCAGCGGGGTATCCAGCTTCAGTATACTGGACTCGCCGGTCATATTGAACCAGCGGAGCAGCAGATCTCCGCTGTCCTCGTTCAGCTTGAGTGAGGAGAACGCTGCCGTCTTGCCGCTCCAGCGGACAGCCGAGTACACGGCAGGAATGGTTCCAGCGTGAAGCTCCGCCTGCGAGCAGGTCCATGGAATCTGGAACTGGTAGGCCATAGCCGCCGCACCAGAGGCCACAACATCTCCATGATGCGGAATAAGCAGCATCTCGGCAGTCTGTTCACCCAGGCACTGGGCTTCCGGCGTAGGGAACCAGCCCCAGTCGCCCATCTCGCCGACACTGCGGAGCAGAGTCACGGCGATGGTATTGCGGCCGTCGCGCAGGATCTCGTATTCATGGAGTCCGAGATTGGCGGCCGTAAGTCCCGCCTGCTCCCCGGACACATCTACGAAGCACTGCTGATGCTGCGCATTGCTCGGGTTCAGCCACTCCGGCGCCGGTTCATTCGGACGCTCGGCCAGCTCGAACATCGAGTCCACACGGTGGGATGCCGCTTCAAGGTCGGTAGGGAACAGCATCCGCAGACGGTGGTCCTTCGCTGTATTGTCGATGTAGCTCTTCACTTCCAGGCCTTGGCCGCTGCGCTCCAGCCTTAATACCGTCCGCAGCTTAAGCAGCACTGTTTCCGAGGAGCGCTGCGCCTGCCGCTCCGGATAATAGACCAGCGCACGCTGCTCTTCTTCCAGCATGGCGTCAGCGGAAGCGGGAATCTCCCATTCATGGACTATCTCTACGGAGGCCCGGTATGGTGTATCTTCAATGACGCTGACCGCAGCCGTCAGCCCCCGGGTAGTCAGCGGAACTTCACCCGCAGGCTGTCTGTACATATACTCATTGCCGATGTCACCGGTGTTCTCATAGACGCCGAGATCGCGGTAGACTCTGCCGCTTGGCTTATGCTCCAGTGTGAAGGAACCGTCTGCCATCACCTCAACCCGCAGCGTGGCATTCTCCAGAATACGCCCGCCGTGGACAAGCGTCGCTGAGGCTCCGGCCACTGCCGGGTCTTGGCCGGACCGCCCGGCAGCAGCCTCTGCCAGCGGGTGAACCCAGGCATAGGTGCGGAGGCCCAGCGCAGGCACTGCCGCCGCTTCGAAGGTCAGCTGCACCTTGCGGCAGCTGTAAGGCTGCCGGAACCGGTCATCCGGCAGATCATAGCCGAACGACAGGCCCAGATCCTGAACCGTACAAGGAATCTCATTGCCTTGTTCATCGATTAGAATCCGTCCGCCGAGGTCCACCGCCTTCATCCGGCGGGCGGTCTCTTCAAGCGTGTGCCCTTCGCGCAGATACAACCGGACCGCATCAAGCTCCACGGTCACTGTCCCCGTGCGGCTCCAGCCGCTTGTATTGGTCACAACGAGCGGAATTGCAGCTTCATCATAGGCGGCGAAGCCCGAGGTGTCCACCGCTGCGGTGATGGCCTGCATGCTGTCCGCCACAATGCCCTCGGCGGTGTGGTAGCTCTTGTCGAACCGGGTAACCATCTCCCGGTGCACCTCATCCACACTGCAGCCGCAGATGGAATCATGCGGATGGTTCTGCATCAGCGTCTTCCACGCATAGGTAAACAGATGATGCGGATACTCCCCGCCTTGCAGCTTGGCGATAACAGCCAGAGGCTCAGCCACCTTCTCCAGCAGCGCCTGGCCCCGCTGGTTCAGCTGCTTCAGGTACACCCGGGCGGAGGCGGTATTGACCAGTGTGCCCCAGCCGTCAGTGCGCTGGCTTCTCAGCTCGCCCTTAACGGTGGAGAGGCTACGGCCGGCAAGAGAGTTCTGCACAGCCTTAATATAATCGGCAAAGTTCGAATGAACGAAGGATATCTCCGGGTGCAGCTGCTCCGCAGTACGGATCGCTTCCGGCAGATCGGTCTGCAGCGGCTGATGATCGCAGCCGTTCATGAACAGCAGCTGATCCGTGGCCGCATATTGCTTCGCATCTGCCAGCTTGCGCTCCCAGAAGCTCTTCGCCTCCTCTAAGCCTGCCGGAATCTCATTCCCGTTAGAATACCAATTGGCGAACAGGATACCCAGCACCTGCGACCCGTCCGGCCCTTCCCAGACCAGCTCCGAGAAGGAGGATTCATAGCCGTCGCTGGAGACCGTATTGTTGAAGCCTGTCGGCTTCACCCCGCGCCCGAAGAAGGCATTGGTAATTCCCGCCTGCACCATGAGCTGCGGAATCTGTCCGGTCAGGCCGAAGGTGTCAGGGAAATAACCGATCTTGGAGACTTCCCCGTACACACCGGCATCCTTATGGCCGATCTGCAGATTGCGCACATTGGCTTCCGGACTGGTCAGGAACGCATCCTGCAGGATGTACCATGGCCCGATATAGATCCGGCCTTCACGGATATGGCGCTCCAGCCGTTCCCGGTTCTCCGGGCGGACCTGGAGGTAATCCTCGATGATAATGGTCTGTCCGTCGAAGAAGAAGCTCCGGAAATCCGGGTTCTGCTCCAGTGTGTCCAGCAGGCTGTCCACCAGCCGGATAAGCCGGAGGTGATGGCGTTCATACGGGAGGTACCATTCCCGGTCCCAGTGCGTATGTGAGATAATATGCGCTGTCTGTTGTTTTGTCATAGCTGTTTACCCCTCAATCTCCAGCGGATATTCCTCCATATAGCTAATCAGCTCATCCACAGTGGTGAAGGCCAGACCTGTAACTGTATCTGCACAGCCGTAATAGATGGCAATACGTCCAGTAGCCGCATCGGTCAATGCCGCGCAAGGGAAAGTTACGTTCGGCACATCGCCTACACATTCGTACAACGTCTCCGGGCCGAGAATATAGTTGCGCGAGCGGGCCTTCACCTTCCAAGGCTGATCCAGATCCAGCAGCGCACATCCCATGCGGTAGACGAACCCGTTACAGGTGTTAATTACGCCATGGTAGATGAGCAGCCAGCCTTTGTCGGTTTCAATCGGAATCGGACCGGGGCCAATCTTCTTGGACTGCCAGGCGGAGGCATCGCCGTTCACTGTGCCCATTACATAACGATGTTTACCCCAGAAGGTAAGGTCAGGACTTTCGCTGTAAAAGATATCGCCAAACGGCGTATGTCCAGTATCACTTGGACGGCTGAGCATGGCATAATTCCCGCCAATCTTGCGGGGTAACAGTACGCCGTTACGGTTATACGGCAGGAAGGCATTCTCCAGCTGATGAAAGGTCTTGAAATCAAATGTATATGCAAGTCCAATTGTAGGCCCGTGATAGCCGTTGCACCAGGAGATATAATAACGGTCGTCAATCTTGCATACGCGCGGATCATAGCGGTATTCCCGCTTGATGATCTCTTCATCGCCCTCGAATACGATAGGCTCATGGTTGATCTTCCAGTTCACACCGTCTTCGCTGAAGCCGGCAAAGATATCCATGCTGACCGACCTGGAATCACAGCGGAACACACCTGCGAAGCCGCCTTCAAAAGGGATAACCGCCGAATTGAACACACTGTTCGAGTTCGGGATGGCATCGCGGTTAATGATCGGGTTAGCGGAATATCTCCATACAGGCGAATGGCTGCCCGCCGGTTTTTCCTGCCAAGGGATGTTTGCTAAGGGTTCTCCAATAATTGTATTCATGATCAGGTCTCCTTTGTATATGAAAAGTGCTTTTACACAATAATTAGCATCCTGTATTCACTATGCTTCTGTATGCAGGCCAGACCTAGAGAATCCCTTCCTGCAGCGCCCGCCAGACCAGCTGGGAGAACAGGCTGTTCGACCAGGCGAACCACTTGCGGGTGAAGACCGACGGATCGTCGGCGAGGAAGCCTTCGTGCATATATCCGGTATCGGCGTCGGTTGCTTCAAGCATAGCGATAAGTGCAAGCCGTTCTTCCTTGTTGTCCGCCGTGATTCCCTGCATGGACAACGCCATATGCCAGATATAGCCCGGAGGGGTATGCGGGCTGCCAATTCCCTTGGCGGCTTTGCCCTCGAAGTAGAACGGATTCTCGCTGCTCAGCGCAAAACGTCTTGTATTCTGGTAGACCGGATCGTCATTCGTCACGTAGCCCAGATACGGAATGGACATGAGGCCCGGTGTTCCGGCATCATCCATCAGGCTGTAGTTGCCATAGCCGTCTGTCTCGTATGCGTAGATCGGCCCGAATTCCGGGTGGCGGTAGGTGCCGTACAGCTTGATGCCGTGGTCCACCTCCTGCTCCAGTTCCTTCAGCTCGGCCAAGAAATCCAGGTCCCGGAATACCCACTCGGCGAAATCCTGCATCTGGCGCAGTGCCACAACGGCGAACATATTCCCTGGAATGTTGTAGTGGAAATCGCAGGCATCGTCGCTGGAGCGGAAGCCGGACCAGATCATTCCGGTGTAATTCACCGGCATCCCAAGGCCGCCATTTCGGATTGAATCCTCCATAATCCCGTTGTTCCGCGTGAAGCGGTAAGGGGACTGCTCGGCGTGATGCTGCTCCCGCTTGAACAGATCGGTGATGACACGCAGCATTTTTTTGAAATCCGCGGTGAAGAAGTCGGTCTGCTTCGTCTCTTCCCAGTACGCATGGGCCAGCCGGATCACGAAGCACAGCGAGTCAATCTCGAACTTGCGCTCCCACACCCAGGGCGACATCTCCGTCACATCCCCGGCATTCCAGTGCCAGTCGTTAGCCGTTTCGTTGAATGCGTTGGCGTAAGGATCAATCAGCACATACTGCGTGTGACGCTTAATCAGCCCGCCGATAATACGCTGTAGGTCCGGGTCCTCTGCGGCAAAAGGCACATAATGAATGACCTGCTCCACGGAATCGCGCAGCCAGCAGGCCGGAATATCGCCCGTAATGACAAATGTAGTTCCATCGTCAAGCAGCTTGGTGGTAGTCTCCAGCGTGTTCGGAAAACAGTTCCGGAACAGACGTTGCAGCTTGGGCCGGTGGGCCAGCTTCTGTTCGGCTTCGGCCAATACGGCCTGAATGGATGACGGGAGCGGCAGCTCCGGCATCTGAATGCGGGGAAGTCTGAATTGTTCCAAGATGATAGTCTCCTTCGGTTTAATCTATAGTGTAGCTGAACTGAAGCTATTAACTTAAAGCTCGCTCGTCACTGCGATGAATATTTGGACTTTCGGCCGCTGTTGTCCCCAGATTTCTTGATTTAACCTGCTTTTCGCAGTTGAAATCCGGCGACAAAGGCGGTCGCTATCGCTCCTACAGTTCCAAAATCCCCCTCCGTTCCTTCTAGCTTTTGTTATCTTCAATTATTCAGCTTATTTAGAATGAATAACTTTCAGGGTCTTGATTTCAAAAGGTTGGAAGTCTAGCGTCAGCTCTCCAGCCTCACCCGGCAGCAGCTCTGTCTCTTCTTCCAGTGCGTTGGACAGATAGATCGCCGAATGCGGCAGCGGCCAGCCGAGCTTGACGGTCTCGCGTCCGCCAGCGGATTCATACAGCCGCAGAATACTGCCGCTTCCGTCTTCCGCAAGCTTGACCGTATCCAGCACAACCTGCTTCCCTTCATAGGGAAGGAAGGTGCCGACCGGCGGGCGCTGGCCCGTACTTGAATCACAGGCGACCGCATAGGAATTGTGATTCAACTCAGTGGCTTTGCGGAGGGTATGCGCCCCGCGCCAGTCGCCGGTATGCGGATACAGTGAATACGTGAATTCATGTGCGCCCTGATCCGCCGAATGATCCGGCCAGCGCGGCGCGCGTAGCAGCGACAGACGGATCGTGCTGCCTTGCGTGTCATAGCCGTATTTGCAGTCGTTCAGCAGACTTACGCCGTAATCATACTCCGACACATCGGCATAGCGGTGCCCGCAGACTTCATATTGCGCCTGCTCCCAGCTTGTGTTGCGGTGCGTTGACCGTTCCAGCGCGCCGAACGGAATCTCATAGGTCGCCTTGCTGGTCACTACATCTACCGGGAAGCCGACCTTGAGCAGCTTATGGGCTTCATGCCACTCCACCTTCGTCTTGAAGTCGATCCGCCGGTCACTGTGATACAGGATCAGCTCCTGCTCTATTTCGGATTGACCGATGCTCCAGCGGAAGTACAGCACATCGCTGACGGGGCCTGAGGACAACAGCTTCTTCTCCAGCAGTACTGCTTCTCCGGCAGGCTGCTCTTCATAACGGCTGTCTATATCCCAGGCATCCCATAGGATAGGGCGGTCATGGAAGAAATGCAGCCGGTTCAGGCGCTCTCCGGACTTGACAATCTCACGCCCGGCTTCCTTGTCGTACAGGCTGATGATCTCGCCCAGAGCATTGAACCGGAGACGGTAATAACCGGTCTCCCATTCCAGATCGAACGATGCTGCGGCTGCCGATATTGGCTCATCTCCGCCATTGTCGTCATGCGTGCCCTCTCCGACAACTCCGCTATCTCCACCATTTCGGGAATTAGCGACAGCTCCGCTGTTTCCGCTGTTTCCACCGTTACCGTGAACTCCGCTGTTTCCACCGTTACCGTGAACTCCGCTGTTTTCACTGTTACCGCGAACTCCACCGTTCCCCGCCGGTTCCGTCTGCTCCTCTGGTCTCAGCCACACCGTAACATACCCGAAGGCCGGAACCGCCGGCACCCGGACACGGAGAACGGCTTGCTCTCCAGCAGTAACCTGCTCTGATTCCAGCCGTATTCCGCTCTTGTCATATACGGCTGAAGCGGTATGCTCCACTCCGGTCTGCTCCAGCTCTACCACCATATCCCGGGTCCAGCCCAGACCATTCAGAATGACATAAGGCTGTCCCTCTCCACGGGTATCAATATCCGTTACGGCAGCCTCCATGACCGACTTCAGGCTGCCCCCTCCAAGGGCGAAGATGCTCTGGTACTCCTTATCCGAGGTCTGATAGACCTCGGGGATCGACGAGCCGGGAATAATATCATGGAACTGGTTGAGCAGAATCAGCTTCCAGCCTTCATGCAAGGCATGAAAGATCTCTTCCCGCCGCTGCGGCTGCAGATGGTGTCCGGCCAGCGTCTGCCATAGTTCCGCCTCCCTATAAAGAATCTCGGCCTTGCGGTTATTGCGCTTGTTCCGGGCATGTGTGGTATAGGTTCCCCGGTGCAGCTCCAGATAGAGGTCGCCCTGCCAGACCGGCAGCTCAGGCTTCGCTTGCTCAATGCCTGCGAAGAAATCAGCCGCCGTGCTGTAGCCGGAGGCTGGCTGGCCCACCATCAGCTCGGAGCGTGAGAGATATTCGAGCATCTCCCGGGTCACTCCGCCGCCTCCGTCGCCGTGTCCATAGAGCAGCATTTGTTCGCTGTGCACGGCTTTTTCACGGTAAGATTGCCAGTGCTCATGAATATCCTTCGGCAGCGTACTCTCATTCACTCCGTGGTTCATATAAGACAGAAGTTCGGTTCCGTCGATGCCTACCCAGTGGAACAAATCATAAGGGAACAGATTCGTATCATTCCAGCCCAGCTTGGTCGTCATGAAATAACGGACCTTGCCGTGCTTCAGGATCTGCGGCAGGGAAGCGCAATACCCGAAGGTATCCGGCAGCCATTCAATCTCGGACTGCCGTCCGAACTCCTCCTGGTAGAACCGCTGCCCGTACAGCATCTGCCGCATCAGGGATTCGCCGCTTGGAATATTCAGATCCGGCTCCACCCACATACCGCCAACCAGCTCCCAGCGCCCTTCGAGAATCCGCGCCTTCACCTTCCCGTACAATTCAGGATCATTGTCTTTCAGATAAGCGAATAGCTGCGGCTGGCTCTGGGCATAACGGTAATCGGGATATTCCTCCATCAAGGCATGAACCGTCGAGAAGGTACGACTGGTCTTCCGCACCGTTTCCCTCGTGGGCCATAACCAGGCAATATCAATATGTGACTGCCCGATCATATGAATGAAGCCCTCGCTGTTACCGCCGATGGCCCGCACACTTGCGGTCAGCGCCTGCTCAATGTCTCTGATCCTGCCGCTGCTGCCCCCATCTTCAGGTCGTCCCAAAGACACATACGCATCCATCGCCTGGTGTAGCGCTTCAAGGATACGGACACGCCGGAAGTCCTGCTCCGGCAGCAGCAGCGCCGAATCCCGGATGACGGTCACTGTATACATCAGCGACTGTACCGGCTGGTTAACCCTGACGAGCGCAGCAGTGATGAACCGGATTGGCGGCTGAATAACCGCCTGCTTGTTCAGCGGATCATCCGGCTCGGGAACCGGATCGTAGAGCTCGATCTCAAGCTCCGGGCTTCTTCCGTCGGAGGCAGGGTCAAGTGAAACGAAGGTATGATTGCGGTCCAGCCCCTGGCGGGAAGCTCCGCCTACACGCAGCAGCCCTTCTCCGCCGGAGTGGAAGATGATCCCTGTATCCGCACCGGTCCAGTCCGCCGGAATATCAAGCGTGGTGCGGAAGAAATAAGTCGTTCCTTGCACACTGGGAAACAATCCGAAGGATTCGCTGCCCGCATAAGGCTGTAATTCGTCATAATGCCCCGGCTGGCGGTAGGTTGTGGAGAAGACCTTCCAGTCTTCAATCGCCCGGTATTCCAGCCATTGCGCTTGCGAACATTCGCGGATAAATCTATCTATTCGTTCCGTATTCAATCGTTCCATATCTAACCCTCCATCACCGCAAGATCTGTACCCAGCGTATCGGTCACATTCCGGCCGACTCCGATCCGGAAGATCCCCGGCTCAACCACCAGCTTGTACTCCGGTCCGATATAGCTCAGGTGCTCTGCACTCAGCTTGAACGTAACGGTCTGCTTCTCACCCGGCTCCAGAACAATCTTGCGGAAGCCCTTGAGTTCCTTGGCCGGCCGGGTGACCTTGCTGACCCGGTCAGATATATAGAGCTGCACGACCTCTGCACCGCTGCGGGTGCCTGTGTTCTCTACTTCAACCGTAACCTCAGCCGTCCCGTCCGCCTGGATTTCAGCAGGCTCTACCTTCAGTCCGCTATAGCTGAATTCGGTATAGCTGAGTCCGAAGCCGAAGGGATACAGCGGCTCCGAATCTCTTTCAAGATAACGTGCGCCGCGTGAACGTTTGCCCAGATAATATACGGGTAGTTGTCCTACATCCGCAGGAAGGGAGAGCGTTAATCTGCCGGACGGATTCACATCGCCGAACAGGATGTCCGCAATGGCATGACCGCCCTCCTGCCCGGGATACCAGGCTTCCAGAATGGCATCCGCCTGTTCGTCAATCCAAGGCTCAGCAATAGGACGGCCGTTGATATACACGACAACTACCGGCTTGCCGAGCGTCTTCAGCTCCTTCAGCAGCTCCAGCTGAACGCCGGACAGATGTAGCGACATCCGGTCAATGCCTTCACCGCAGTCCATATCGCTAAGGCCATTCTCCGTTACCTTCGAGGCTCCGGTCCGCAGATCAATGCTGCCCTCGCCGAAGTCTCTGGCGCTCGACCCGCCCAGCGCCAGCACAATCGTATCCGCTTCGGCTGCCGCCTGGCGCGCCAGCTCGAAGCCCTCGGTGGAGCTGTCTTTGATCCGGCAGCCCGGCGCATAACGTACCCGTTCCGGTTCAGCGGCGAGCTTGGCCCGTATTCCGGCCAGTACCGTTGCTACCCGGTCACGCGGCTGCGGCGAGGTGTAATCCCCAAGCTGATTGTAGCCGATATCTGCGTTGGGGCCGATCACGGCAACCGTGCCTTTGTTTTTCGATAATGGAAGGATACCGTTATTCTTCAGCAGTACAATTCCTTCTGCCGCAATGCTCCGTGCCAGCTCCGCATGTTCCGGATTGCCGATCACCTGCTCTGCCCGGCCCGGATCGGCAAACGGCTGTTCAAACAGGCCCAGCCGGAACTTCAGCTCCAGCACACGTGCAGCCGCTTGATCCACCAGCTTCTCATCCAGCCGCCCGGAACGGAGCGCCTCCAGCAGATATCCTCCGAACATGACGCCGGACATCTCCATATCAATCCCGGCGGTGAGCGCCTGCACTGCCGCATCTTCTCCGCCGTCCGCTGTATCATGGCCCGAGGCCAGCATATCAATAGCGCCGCAATCGGTAATGACCATGCCCTTGAAGCCCCATTCGCCGCGCAGGATATCCTCTAGCAGCTCCTGATTGGTTGTGCAAGGCACTCCGTCAATCTCGTTATAAGCCGGCATGATGGATACCGCACCGGCTTCCACCGCTTTGCGGAACGGGTACATATCGACCTCCAGCAGCTCCCGTTTGCCGATATGCGCCGGACCGGCATTCCTGCCGCCTTCCGAGCTGCCGTAAGCGACAAAATGCTTCAGTGTCGCCCCCACACTGGACCCGCTGTCAAGCCGGTCGCCCTGCAGTCCTTCCACAGAAGCTACAGCGAATTCACCGATGAGATACGGATCTTCGCCGAAGCACTCCTCGGTTCGGCCCCAGCGCGGATCACGCACCACATCAAGCACAGGGGAATACGTTACCGCTCCCCCCTGTGCCCGGGTCTCCAGCGCTACCGCGCGGGACATCTCCCGATAGAGGTCTACATTCCATGTGCTGCCGATCAGCAGGGGAACCGGAAATACTGTCGCCCCGATCGCCATATGCCCATGCGAGCATTCCTCGCCGATCAGCAGGGGGATACCCAGCCTGGAATGCTCCAGCACATAACGCTGGATGGTATTCACCGCTTCGGCTCCGGCCCGCGCTCCAAGTCCGCTCTCCAGGGTGACCCCTGTCCAGGGATCTGCCCGCAATGTGCCGTATAATGCACCGATGCCGCCTTCGCGGATCTGGCGTTTGAAGTCTTCTGTAAGTTCTATCGTTCCTTCTGTATGATCATAGGTCTGCCACCCGAACAGCTGAACGAGCTGGCCTACCTTCTCTTCCGGCGTCATCAGCCCAAGCAGATGTTCAGTCCGTTCCTTGACGGGCTTCGCAGAGTCTTTATATAACATTACGGCTCCCACACCCTTTCTCCTGTTGTACTCCTCTAGACCCCTACTCTTTAACCGCACCCACGGTAAGACCCTGGATGAAGTAACGCTGGAAGAACGGATACGCAAAAATAATCGGCCCGGTAGCCAGTACCACCATCGCCATACGCGAGGTATCCTGCGGCATATTGCGGAGTGCCTCCAGGCTGAGCGAGCTGTTCTGCGAGTTCTGCATAATGAACTGCATACTGGTCTCAATCCGCATCAGCATCGACTGCAGCGGCACCAGATTCGGATTATCAATATAGAGCAGGGCATTGAACCAGTCATTCCAGTACCCCAGGGTGCTGAACAGCCCGATTGTAGCGAGGCCCGGCAAGGACAGCGGCAGCACGATTCCCAGGAAGGTGCGGAACTCTCCGGCGCCGTCGATTTTGGCCGACTCAATCAGGGCATCCGGCACGCTGGTGATGTAGAAGGTACGCAGGATCATAATGTAAAAAGCATTGACGGCCAGCGGCAGCACCAGTGCCCAGATGGTGTCCTTCAAACCGAGCATCTGTGTCACTACAATATAGGTAGGAACCAGCCCTCCGTTAAACAGCATGGTGAAAAACGCGAAAAACGCGAAGAAATTGCGGTATTTGAAGCTTTTACGTGAAATGGCATAGGCATAAAGTGAAATAATGATCAGGCTGACAAGCGTGCCAATGACGGTTACGGCAATGGTCACCCCATAGGAACGGAGCAGCGTGTCCCCAGAGCCGAATACATATTTGTAGGCTTCCAGACTCCATTTGGCCGGGATTAATTGATAGCCGTCCCGCGCAAGCGCCCCTTCGTCCGTGAACGAGATGAGTACGACGAACAGGAACGGGAAGATACACAGGATGGCAAAGCCCCCGGCGATACAATTGAAGATAATATTCCACACCGGCGACAGCTTGTGGAAATCGCGCGATTTCACTGGATTAGCAGACATTTGGATGACCTCACTTTCCTTCTTTTTCCCTAGAATAATGCACTGTCCTTATCGAATTTACGCACGATGTAATTAGAGGTAATGACCAGCACGAACCCTACAACGGATTGATATAAGCCCGCAGCCGTACTCATTCCGATCTCGCCGGTAGTCTTGAGTCCACGGTACACATACGTATCAATTACGTTGGTCACGCTGTAGAGCGTCCCCGAATCTCTCGGCACCTGATAGAACAGTCCGAAGTCGGCATAAAATATCTTCCCTATAGCAAGCAAGGTCATAATGGTGATGATCGGCTTCAGCATCGGCAGCGTAATCCCGCGGATCTGCTGGAATTTGCTGGCCCCGTCGATCATGGCCGCTTCGTAGAGGGACTTGTCTATACCCATAATTGCGGCGAGATAGACCACGCTGTTATAGCCGACGGCTTTCCATAGAAACACGAATATAATAATGAACGGCCAGTATTTCGATTCAGAGTACCAGGAGATATTGCTGCCGAACATGGCGTTGAGCAGCCCCCGCTCCGAGCTAAGGAAGCTGAATGCGAAGTATCCCACAACGACCCAGGACAGAAAGTATGGCAGGAACATGCCTGTTTGATAGAACTTGGCAAGCTTCTTGTTGGCAATCTCGGACAGCACCACCGCCATCACCACCGACAGGATCAGGCCAAGGATGATGAAGGCTAAATTATACAAAAGAGTATTACGTGTGATCAGATAGGCATCATTGGTGCTGAACAGAAACTTGAAATTATCCCAGCCGACCCATTTGCTATTGATGATGCTGGCCCAGAAGCCATCCCGGCTGAAGCGGTACTCCTTAAAGGCAATGACCGTACCCACCATCGGCAGGTAGGAGAAGAATAAAAACCACAGCGTGCCCGGCAGAACCATAAACAGCAGCACTTTATTTCTCAACACATCTTTGGCGGACTTTCCTATTTTCCCCATACTCCTAGTTCCTCCTATACCGGAAAATTCTTCCGTTGATACAAAAAGACCGGGCAAAGTCTAATCACCCGCCCGATCCTTGAATAGAATGCTACTTATTGTTCGCTGCTTTCCAGGCGTCGATCTGTGATTGGGCTTCGGCAATGATTTTATCCAGACCGGCGGCTTTTAGTTTCTCATTGGCCTTGGTCAGGTATTCTTCCGAATCTACAGATCCGGTCATCAGCGGTGCCCAGAATTCTTCCTTCACGTTCTGAACGGCGGCGATTTCATTCGTCACCTTGGAAGTATCGAAGTTGAAGCCGAGCAGCGGTGCATTGATACCGGCATCATTGAACTTCTTGAATTCTTCCCATTTGTTCTCAGGGTCGCCTTCATTCAGATAGTTGATCATAATGTTACCCAGGGAGAACGTCGGCATATCGTAGTTCTTCGCATCCGGGAGGTTCTTGATCATGTTGTCGCTGATTTTCTCGTAATGTACGCCTTCGATGCCTGAGTCAATCATGTTGCGCAGCTTAGGGTCTGTATTCAGCAGGTTCAGGAATTCCATGGCTTTCTCAGGATACTCGGAGTTGGCGGAGATCGCCTGCATGGAGCCCATGACGGACCAGTTGTAGATATAAGGCTGACTGGCTGGTGTTGACACAACCGGATACCCGTAGCTTACTGACCACAGATTGTCGGCCATCGGCTGGGTAGATGCGCGGTCAGTGAACCATTTGCCGGCTTTGTACAAGTCATCCACCGATGATGTAGTGGCTACTTCAGGAGAGATGTAACCCGCCTGATAGAATTTGCGGACCGTCTTAAGCGCTTCCTTGATCTCAGGAGTTTCAAGGATGTTGACCACTTTGTAGTCCTTGGTGTCCATATATACTGCCATCGGCATCTTCTCGATCACATAGTCAAATGGCATAATCGGCATGAAGTCTTTGACCATAGCGTACGGGGTCACTCCAGGCTCGTTTTCCTTGATGGTTTTGAGCAGCGGCTCCAGATCGGCCATCGTTTTCACGCTGGTCAGATCAAGCTTGTATTTGTCCAGCAGCTCTTTATTGAAGCGGAAGACTTCTTGAGCCGGAAGCTCTTTATTGGCCGGAATGGCATAGTTATGGCCGTCAACCTTGGAGCCTTCCATGAATGCCGGATCAATCGTATCTACAATGCCCTTGCCCTGGTTCTTCAGCAGATCATCGAGCTGCAGGAAGGCGCCCTTACGTGCATTCTGCACATAATCGAAGGCCCAGGAAGAGGTGAACAGGATATCCATAGGCTCGCCCGAAGCAGCCATGACCTGCATTTTTTGCGTATAGTCCCCGAAGTCGAGCATTTTGATATCGAGTGTTGCGTTGATTTTTTCAAGCGTGTATTTATTGACTTCTGCAAGCACCTTATCCATATCCTTCTGCGGCGGCCCGATAGTGTACCAGATCAGCTCTACAGGCTTCTCCGTAGACTCCGTAGCTTTGTTGCCTCCTGAAGCCGTTTCCCCGCCTGCATTGTTCTTAGTGTTCCCCCCACATGCGCTAAGCGCAAGTGAAACGGTTAAAAGCGTTGTCAACAACAAGGAGAAGTGTTTCTTTTTCTTACTCATTTGCCGTACCCCCTTTTAATTAGCCGTCCGGAAATTCAGGCCTGCCGGGCATTCCCGGCTGCAGGTTTCCATGAGCTATACCTTTACTTTATAAGATGAAAGCATTTTCAAATAGAAGAGAAACTATATATATTCAGGTATGAAATAAAGAAATTAAACCCCAAACATAACATATATCTATCAATAAGGAGCTGCTTAGAGCAGCCCCTTGAATTCTGTCGGTGAGATGCCAACGTATTTCTTAAATTGTTTATAAAAATAGCCCATTTCCCAGTAGCCGACACTTCGTGCGATCTCATGTACCTTGTTGTTTGTCGAGCGGAGCTGCTCCTTTGCTTTCTCAATCCGGTAACGGTTCATATATTCCGCAAACGATTCACCGGTCATTTTGTGAAATAGCTGGCCCAGGTACACCGGGTGAATATTGAACATGAAGCCCAGCTTCTTCAGTGACAGATCCTCACTGTAGGATTTCTCTATGTAATTCAGCACCTGGTTCACAACTGGACTCTTCAGCTCACGGTCCAGCAGCTCGATGATGCTTCCGGCCGTCTGCATGACTGCGGCGGACAGCCCGGGCAGCGAATTCGTCCTGTGGATCGCGGTCAGCCCCTGTGCAATAAGCTCCCGTTCCATTTCACTGCGGATTTCCTTAATCAGCATGCGGAAATACAGAATCCATTCCAGGGAAATCTCCCGGAGCAGCTCGGGTGTTAGGGACTCCATAGCTTTCCCGGAGAAATACAATTCAATTTTCTCTGTCAATGCTGGAAGATTCTTGCCCATAATCAGCTTGGAATATTCGCTCCAGTCCTCCGGCAAAACCGCCCCCAGATCCTCCTTCCGGTCCTTCAGCTGCTCATAATAAATGAGGCTCCGTGCCGGATGGATCTCCATGAATTCCTGGGTCTGCTTCGCCTGCTCATAGCTGAAGGGTGCAGCATCCACTCCCTCCACAGCCGAGCCTACGGCCGCCCGCACACCTTGGCCTGTAGCGCATAGGCCGGTGATCTCCTGGAGCATGACTGCCATCTGCTCCGCTCCCTTGGAGGCTTCTTCATAATTATGTATGAGCACCAGATCATTGTCGGAATCCCAGAACATGAAGAATGAGGTCTGTGCGCCGACCAGCTCCTCCACGTTCTTCCTGAAGGCTTCCGTAGCCGGTTCTGCCTGCACCAGGGCAACTTGAACATAACGCCCGCCGAGCGGCAGGCCGATCAGATTCAGCCGTTCGGACCGCTCTTCAGGATCAATCTGCCCCCGCATCCAGCGCAGCAGCACATTATCCTTCAGCACAGAGTTCGTATATTCCCACCACTGCGTACCCAGCCTGGAGACATCAAGCTTCTCCACAATCGTTTCCAGCGTGCTCCGGAATTCCTCCAGATTGATCGGCTTGAGCAGATAATTCTCAATCCCCAGTGACAGGCCTTCTTTGACATATATGAATTCATCATATCCGCTCAGCACAACCACCTTCAGCTCCGGACGGAATTCCCGGACCGCACGGATCAGCTCTAGGCCGGTCATCACGGGCATTGAAATGTCGGTAATGAGAATATCGGCAGGCACCTCCCGCAGCTGCTCCAGCGCCTCCTGCCCGTTCTCGGCTTGTCCCACAATCGCAAGGCCCAGCTGCTCCCAGTCCAATATATCCTGCAGGCCGCTAAGAATGAACGGCTCATCATCAACAATAAACACCTTATACATGATCTGTCTCCTCCTTGACGGGATATGGAAAAGTTATAGTGACCTCGGTTCCGGCTCCTGCTTCACTGGCCAGCTCAACCCCGTACGGCTTGCCGTACATCAGCCTTAACCGCTCATGAATGCTCCGCAGCCCGAATGACTCTGATCCGGACAATTCACGGTTATCCTCCAGGCCCAGCCGGAGCTGGTTCAGCTTCTCCCCGGCAATCCCCAGGCCGTTGTCCGAGACAACAACCCTTATATTGTTGTGATCATCCGGATGGACCCTGATGCTGATCACATTACCGGTTTGTCCGGTGCGCATGCCGTGCAGAATATAGTTTTCAATCACGGGCTGAAGGGACATTTTGAGTACAGGAATAGGCTCCAGCTCTTTACTGCATTCAATGGTATAGGAGAACCGGTCCTTGTAACGGATCCGGAACAACTCCAGATACATACGGCAGGCTTCGAGTTCATCCTTGAACGTATATTTCGCCTTCGGACGAACATACGATTTGAACAGCACAGACAGGCTGTAGATCATCTCGCCCACATCCTTCGCCCCGCTTGAAATCGCCCGCATCCGTATAACCTCCAGCGTATTGTAGAGAAAATGCGGATTCACCCTTGCCTCCAACGTAGCGATTTCCGTATGCTTCTGCTTGATTTCAGCTTTGTACACCTGATCAATGTACTGGTTCAGTTCATCCAGCATGCTGTTGAAGCTCTTGGCAATCTGGCCCAGTTCATCCTCACGGTTGTCTATAATCCGGGTGTTCAAATCCCCGTTTTTCACTTTCCGGGTGAAGCGGATAATACGGTGCGTCCGTTTGGCAAAATTCGAAATAAACATCGCCGGCAGCAGCACGGCGAACAGGATACAGACGAGGGCAATCGTAACAATAGTATTGCGTGCGCTGCTATAGGTTTCGGCAAGCTCCTTCTTGGAGATCAGACTGACCACCGTGTAGCCGGCCTGGCTCTGGGTCAGGCTGGTGACCACCATTCCGTCCATAGAGATTTCCTCCCCGGAGTTCGCCCCCTGCAGCTTCATATATTTCCGGCCGTACCCTTGACCCGAAGTGTCAAAGATGACTTCATTCTGGGCGGAGAGCACAAGAATCTCGCCTTTGAAATCCTGCTTATAGTTATGCATGGACTGCCAGATGGATTCGGAGTCGAAGTAGACCAGCATCTGGCCGATATTGAGCAGCGACGACTTATTGTTAATGGGAATCTTCACCGAGAACATAGGGGCTCTCGGCATGCCGATGCTCTTCAGCACCCATATATTCGGCACGGAAACCAGGCTCTCTTCATCCAGAACCATCGAATCCGGGACAAAGGAATGGGCCGCATTGGTGGATACCCGGTCAAATTGCCTGCGGTTGTCGTAATAGTACATCACCTGCTGATTGGCGCTGTACAGCATCAGGCTGCGGATATCCGGATCATCGTCGATCTTGTTCTGGAAATACTGTACGGCGTTAGAGGTCGTCTGATCCCCGAGCAGGTAGCGGTCCAGCCTGTGCTCGACATATTCGCCGAAGGGGTGCTCCAGCAGAAAGGTGGTATTGCTCGCCAGGCTGCCGTCCCGGTACACATCACGGATCATATCCTGGACGGACTGGTATTTGTTCTCCACATAGTTGCTGATACTCTCCATCGTCTTGCGCTGGATATCCATCTGCCGCTGCACCGCAGAATCCGAGATCAGCATCAGCACCAGATACGAGAAGGCAATAATCGTTGCAATGAAGATACAGGAGACAATAAGAGTGAAGCGCATAAACATATTATCTTTAAAATACTTGCGGTACAGGGAATTACTCCGCATAGTCCACCTCCTTAAAGTATGTCAGCTTACGCTTATCATTATGATACACAAGAAGCGCTCCCCCCTAAATGCTGTTCAGGGGGTGAGCGCCTTGTTTATGGCTTGAGCCGGCGGTATTTCCTTACCGCCCGCCAGGCTTAATTCAAATAATTCAGCAGCATCTGCGCAGCTTCTGCCCGGGTGGCGGGAGCTTTGGGTGCAAAAGTTCCATCAGCCCGCCCTTTCACGAGGCCAAGCGCAGCGGCTTCAGCCACCTGATCCGCTGCCCAGCCGGAGATGTCTCCAGCATCCTTAATAGACAGGCTGCCCGCTGCGGCCGGGATTGAACCCTGCTGCAGCCGGTAAGCGCGCATCAGAATGACGGTCATCTCTTCCCGGCTGATTGCTGCAGCCGGCTGGAAGGACTCCGGCGTACGGCCGGTAATCAGACCGGCCTGGACCATGCCAGAGAGTGCCTGCTGATACCAGGCGCCTGCCGGAACATCAGCGAAGGAAGTGGTGCCGTTACCGCTTAGCTGCAGCGTACCGGCCATCAGCTGCACGAATTCAGCCCGGGTAATATTCCGGCCCGGCTGATAAGCCTGCTCCGATATCCCCTTGATCAGATGCTTCGCAGACAGCTCACGCAGGGCTTCAAAGGCCCAGTGCGTAACCGGAACATCGTTGAACTGCTTCGTATACTCCAGCAGTGCGTACCTGCCGCTGCCGTCAAGAAGTCCCGTAAATCCACCGTCTTCAGCCGCTCCGCCCAGATAGGCGAGTGCGCCGTCACCTCCTACACGGTACAGGCCAAGCAGCTTCGGATGAAGTCCTTCACCGGCTGGCCAGCTTATCCTAACAGGAGAAGCGTAACTGCCGGGACGCTTAACGGTTCCATCTGCAAGGGACAGGCTCAGATCATAGTCCAGGAGTTGTCCCTTAAGCGATACACCGGCTTCCGTCTTCAGCGAAGCTTGTGCAAGTGCCTTGAATTCTGCTTGCAGCACGATCTTTGCACCGTTGCCCTGGGCAGCAGGCACGGCTTCGGCCAGCTGCTTCAGCAGGTCTGGTGTCAGCATCAGCCCGATTCTGTCTCCTTGCACACGCAGGGAATTGGTTCCCAGCAGCTCACCGGCGTTAACCGGAAGCTCAACTCTAACCGCTTGCTGTATCTGCACGGTAACTACACCGTTCACGGCCGGACTGCCCAACTGTGCGGCTGATATCACTGCAGCTGCAGTCGCAGGCGCCGGTGTTACAGCCGGTACAGGTGTTGCTGTTGGCAGAGCAGCCACCGGAGGATAGGTTGCCGTCAACGGGGGATTCGTCGGCGTCACCGGCTGACGGTTTACAGTCAGAGTAATAACCTCTGTATCCGCCGCGTCCACATAAGGGCGGCCGCCAACGATGCGGGTATTCTCTACACGCGCCTTATAAACGCCCGTATCAGAAAGTTGTGCCTTGGCAAGGGTCAGGCTGCTGCCAAGAGCACCCTCTATAACCAGATCATCTTTGAACCAGCTGTAGCCCATTTCACCATAAACGGAATCGGCAACAACTGTAAAGGTCACATCGTTACCTTCCATTACCGACTGGCTTGTCGCCGTAAATGAAGCAATCGCTGGAGCTTCATGCTGCGGATAGACCTTCAGTGCCAGCGGTGAGCCAACGATACGCGCCGGGTCTGTGGCCTCTTTGCCGGTCAGCACAACACGATAATTCGTTCCATCCTCTTCAAATAATGGATTGAACCGGTATACCGCACCGGTAACGCCCGGAACCGTCTGCCATTCCTCATCGGCAGCACGCTTTCTTTCCCACTCAATCGAGGCAATATCTCCTGATGTATCGACGGCAAGCGCGATCGGCTCCCCGCCAACAGTCTCAAGTACCGATGGCAAGTCCATCACAAAGGCCGGGGTCATCCATTGGATTTCCGCCGGAAGCACCTGCAGGTTATATTCCTTCTCTGCGGTCAAGCCTCCTTCGCCGGTCACAATGACCTTATAGCGGTAACCGCTCATATCTTCTGTCAGATCTGTAAGTGTCAGCGTGTCGCCAGCGGCAATAACTTCACCGTATCCTTCTCCCTGATCGACATACCAGGCATAGACTAATGTGCCGGAACCTTTACCAACAGCGCGAAGCACCCCATCCTGTCCTGCCCGGAACGAGCCTTCACTGACCACCTGTACATCCGACGGCAGCGCGGTCCATTTCGCCTGAAGCGTAAGCGGACCATTCACCGTGTCAGAGGCAAAGTGCCATCTCACATTACCGTTATACCAGCCTTCCAGCACATAACCTTCTCTCGCCACATTCGGTGCAGTCACAAGCGCACCGTTCATAACCTGAACAACCTTCGCATTCGGCTGGCCGCCGTTACTGTTAAGGGTTACATTGTACCGCTTATCCAGCTGCAGCGGCTGGGATTTGTTGCCGCTGTAATCCTCCATCACCACTGTTACTGCTTTGGTCGACGTAAGGCTAAGGCTCGCCTTCGTGGTGCGTCCGCGGATAATCATCGGCTTTTGCGCTGCTGCCCCTGAGAAATAGGTTACCGCAAAAGATTTAGGAACTCCGTCTTCATAGACGTACATGTACCTCCAGTCCCGTGTGTTCGGCATTGGCAGGCTCAGTGTATTTCCATTCCAGGACCATGCTTCGGCATAAGGCTCCGACAGCTTGTCAATGAACCTACCATTATAGGTTACAATATCGGAGTTGCCTGCCTGGATGGTTACAGTGTACTCGTCTCCATTAATTGGCATATCACCGAACAATGCCGAGGTTGTCCCTTGCGGCAGGATCAATTGTCTGGAGACAGGTTCTGCGGTTGTAATCCAGTTTACCGATTTCACCGTCACCTTAACGTTCCCGGCAGCGTCTGAACCGGACCACTTGACCAGGAGATCGCCGTTCTCGCTTGATTCGGCTTCAATACCCGATACCGCCGAGTCCAAATTAAAGGACACTGTAGCCGCTTCCCCTTCTACTCCGTCCGCTCCTACAGGAATGACTTTAATTATACCGGATTTGGCTGGCAGCTGTTTGATGTAGAACGTTTCGTCATATTTGCCACCCATAAAGATGTCGTTCACATATACATTGTATTGCTTCACCTTGGAATAATCGCTGTTTAGATCCCACTTCAAAATCATTTCATTCGTATTCGGCAAGGCCTGCGCAACCACCAGATGGGTTGGCGCGGCCGGCTTCACGGCTGAACCGTCCGAGATGCGGATTTGACCGATGTTTACCTGATAATCGGCGATTGTGCTTGCCCCCGGTGTAAACACCAGGCCAAAGGCCGCAATTTCTTTACCTGCGTAAGCCCCCAGATCTACCTCTGCCGTTACCCAGCCCATGGTTTGTTTACCGCTGTTCTCCACAGGAACCTTGACTACCTTGGACGGATTGTCCTTGAAGATCAGGCCTGCACTCAAGACAGAAGCATCGTCGGCTGAAGTCTTATTATAAGCAATCGACAGTTGGGACGTTGCCTGTACAGACAGGTTGCTCTTGTACAAACGGAGAAAATTCTCCTTGTCCAGCGCCCCGTTCACAACCAGTGAACTGCCTCCGTTGAAGCCGCCGATCTGCTTATAGCTCATACGTGAATTGTCTGTCATTGTATATTCCGGACCGTAGTCATAATCAACCGTCAAGCGGTTGCCCAGGGTATCCTGCCACCACTGCCACGTTACAGGAATATCCTGAAGGCTCATGTTGGACCATTCTTCCTGATTTGACTTCTCCCCGTTAACATAATAGGAGATACCATGTCCGGTATTGAAATTCGTATAGAAGTTGGAATTCTGTACCACTGAGCGTTCCGCAATGACCGAAGAAATTCCCGGCCAGTAGCGGTTATCCGCATAGACATCCGACACCGTATTCGCGGGCGAAACAGTTGTATTGCCGGGATTCACATTCGGACCTGACCACCAGAGCTGCTCCCGCAGATTGGCCATCCACTGGTAATCATTGTCTGTACGCCTCGAGACAGGCCACGCTTGTCCCATATCCTCGTCAAGACCGGCATGGACGAAATCGGCTCCGAGCGTAGCGATGCTTAAACGCGGAGCTCCGCCTGCTGTCAACTTGTCTTTCAGAGCTGTTCCCTGTACGCTCTTGAAACGGTCACGGCCTGCTTCAAGTCCTGCAAAGCCAATATCATACAGATTGTAATTTGTCCCTTCATCCTCATTCATTCCAGTCAAATAGCCTATCGCTGTATTAATATGGGTACTATTCACTCCGTAATCGAAGAAAAAGGAGTTTGAAACCGGCTCTTTTGCCGTTTTATCATACAGCATCGAAATATTGTTATTACTAAAGGTCCTTGTAAAGGTATTGGAACCGTTGTTCGTAGTTAAAGAATCGTACCACTGGACGTATAACCCGCCTTTTTGCAGCACCTTCATGAAAGCAATGTAATCGGGAATATCGGCTGGAGCAACGTTCGGATTCAGCTCTTCCTGATTAAGGAAATAGCCGTCGAAGCCGAAGTAATTGGCCATTTCAATCATTTTCCTGGCCACCGGGAAGTCACCGTTCTCATCCTTCACAATCATTTGTTTGTACGTTTGCTGTCCGCGGTCATTGTTGGAGAAAAACACACCGGCCAGCGACATGACCCCATTCTTGTGCGCGGCATCCGTATAGGTTGGATTCGGAATATTCAGCATGCCGAACTCAAACCACTTCTGCTGCCAGTCGGACTGGGCCAGATCATCGTAATATTCCGGCGGTGTATATGCCGTTGCCGTACCATGCCAATACGAATAATAATCAACATACTGCCAGAAATTGAAGTGATATTGGGCAAACTTGTTGGTATAAGGAGCATTTTCAATGAAAGCATTTCCATAATCGCCTGCGACATTCATCATTTTGACATCCGGACTCAGCTTTGGATTAGCCTGTGTAGCCGTGAAAGATGCAATCCGCTTCTGTAAAGGCACGCGGGAACGAAGCAGTTCCGCATCCGGATCGGTCTCAGGACTCCAACCCGCAATTTGATTGCTGGTATAGCCATGTACACTCGGCTGGTTAGCTCCATGCGCGCTGCCCCCTTTGAACGGCCAGGTATCTCCGGCCAGGACAGTCTGCGGCAGCAAGCCTGCAAGTAGCGCCGCACTTATTACGGTTGAAGTCAGCCTGCGAAGTTTTCGTGTTTGGGTATGAGATATCATGGTCCACTCTCCTCATGTAATGGGGATGTTCTTGGATTCTGCTTGCTCAAACGGCGCAATATTGGAAACGCATTCATAAAAACCCTGCTGTCCCCCCCTTCTATTCTCTGTCCAAATTTAATATATAGCAGGAACTACCAGTCCAAGTAGAAGCGAAATTAAAGATACACTGGTCAAATTAAAGGAAAGTCTGCAACAGCCCATAACCAAATAGAGCACATCTCCAATAGTCCTGAGGCATGCTCTGATTAATTATTCACTCTACATACAGCAAAAAAGCAGCCTCCGCGGGGAAGCTGCCGTTTGTTCTGCTGTCATACAGGCTGCTGTACTGCATGCTGCTGGGCTTGCGGATTACTCCGCTGATTCAGTAGAGGCCGGGTATGGATCAATCTTCTGAATTGTTCCGTCTTCATTATACTTAAGCTCGGTATATTTCACGCTGCGCTTATGGTTCACGCCACCCGATAACGAGCTGTCGTGATAGAACAGATACCACTTGTCCTCGAATTGAACGATGGAGTGATGAGTGGTCCAGCCAATGACCGGGGAGAGAATTTCTCCCTTAAAGGTAAATGGACCCTGTGGATTCCGGCTGACGGCATATACCAGCGTGTGCTGAGTTCCAGTCGAGTAAGAGAGATAGTAATAATCATTGTATTTGTGAACCCACGGTCCTTCGAAATATCTCCGCTGCTCGTCACCGGCAAGAATCGGGTTCCCCTCTTCATCTACAATTGAGATCTCAGAAGGCTGCTCCTGAAAAGACAGCATATCCTCACTCAGCAGCGCCACACGCGGCCCAATCGCCGGCGCATCCAGCGCAGGCCCTTCCGCATCCGCCACGAATGTGCCTGTCTGCCATTTCTCCAGCTGCCCTCCCCAAAGACCGCCGAAATAGATATAAGCCCGGTTATCGTCATCCACCAATACAGCCGGATCAATACTATAGCTGCCGGCGATGTAATCGGGTTGCGGCTCAAACGGGCCTGCCGGTGAAGCAGAGGTTGCCACACCCAACCGGAATATTCCGTCGTGATCACGAGCCGGGAAGAACAGATAATAGGTATTATTCTTATAGGCTGCGTCCGGAGCCCAGAGCTGCTTCGAGGCCCAGGGGATCTGATCCAGATGGAGCGCCTGGCCGTGATCCACTACCGGTGACTCAAAATTATCCAGTGACAGAATATGATAGTCTTCCATCGCATACTGGTCCCCGTTATCATTATCCGGTCCATCGTGATCCAGGTCATGGGAAGGATAAATATAGATTTTTCCTTCATAGACATGGGCGGACGGGTCCGCAGTATAGATGTGGGTAACGAGCGCTTCATTAGGTTTCGGCAAATGTGTCATAAGACATCTCCTTTTGTATTTGTGTAATAGAATTCGGCAAAATAACCTGGAGCCGCAGCATCCGCACCCTCTCCCGAGGCGTGAAGTCCCAGGCAGACACCGGTGAATCCGCCGTTCACCTCAGGTGACAGGACAGATACATGTACCTTCTGCTCTGCGTCATGCCAGGAGAGGCCATCCTCAGAATACGAGCAGGTATAGACCTCACCGTCCGAACGGAGGCGGAGCCGAATCTCTCCCGAGCTCCCAACCGGGTAATGATATATCTGCTTCTGATCCCCGTCCTTGACGGTAAGCTCCATAACCCGTCTGCCACTCCGGCCCGAGAGTCCCCAGAAGAGATAGCCCCGGTTGTTCAGGCGGGCGGCCAGTCCGGCATATTCCCCATCCTTCGCCGGATCAAATTCCAGACTTACGCCCATCTCCATCCGGTGATGCTTCTGGCGGATACAGGCCAACACTGCCGGCGCCTCGTCATCCAGCGTATAGGCATTCCCCAGGATAGCGAGTTTACCTTCATGCTCCGTCCAGGAATACCGTTCCTCCTCATAGCTTCGCAGAAAAGCCCATTCCGGGCCGAAGCTGCCGCTCAGCTCCAAACGCTGAACAATGTCATCCGGACTGGAATTTTCAGCGGAGACAACGGTTCCTTCATTGTTGTCAATCACCGGCCAGCCTTCTTCGGTCCAGGTCACCGGAGCCAGGAAGGTCTCTCTGCCCAGCGGAGAGTATTTGCCGTCCACCGGACGCATGCCCAGAAAGACGGCCCACCACTTCCCGGACGTATCCTCTACCAGATCCGCATGGCCCAGGCATTGAACCGGATGCTCCTTCAGCCCGCGGTGGGTCAGTATAGGTTCAGGCTTATCCTCAAACGGCCCGTAAGGGTTGCTGCTGCGGGCAATGATCTCCCGGTGATCCCGGGCGGTGCCGCCCGATGCCGTCATCAGGTAGTAGACGCCCTTGATTTTATACAGATGCGGCCCTTCTACCCATGGACCCTCATCCCCACGCCAGATCTCCACAGGCTCAGACAGCACTTCACCGGACTCCGGATGAATCTCGTACTGGATAATATGGGATTCATAGCCGGCTCCATTCTGCACAGTCACGTAAGCGCGCCCATCCTCATCGAAGAACAGGGACGGATCGATCCCCCCATAAGGCAGCAGGACCGGCTCCGACCAGGGACCTTCCGGTTTGTCCGCGGTCACGAAGAAATTACCGATCCCCCTCACATCCGTAGTAATCATATAATAACGGCCCGCATGATGGCGTATCGTAGCGGCATATATACCGCTAGAGCTACGGCATGTCCGCAGGTTCACCTGGGAATTCCGGGTCAATACATGTCCTATGGGCGTCCAGTGGATCAGATCCTTGCTATGGAAGATAGGGACGCCGGGAAAATACTCAAAAGAGCTGTTAATCAAATAGAAATCATCATTTACACGGACTACACTCGGATCTGGATAGTAGCCGGAGATCACGGGGTTCCTGACATTTGTTGAGTACATAATAGCCTCCCTGAAATGGTGCGCAAGCGTTTACAAATCCTCAGTACCATTCTACAAGCCGAAATTATTTTATCCCATACGCAGAATAAAGGACTTCCCCCGAAAATTATGAGAATTGCCATCCTATTGAAATTGTAATTCAAACTGGGGACCACTGCTCGCCATTTTATTTGAAGGATTGGTCATTTTTTGCTGAATGTTTATCAAATGTTAATGAAATCTTTATGGACTGTTCAGATTAGCTGCGGTGAACGTTTATAACGCGCCGCTAGAATGAGAGAAAGCCGGCAGATAATTTAAGTACGTAGAAATCAAATGAGGTGGGAGAACGCATGAGCGAATATGTGCTTCAGGCACGCCAATTATCCAAGCATTACAAGCATCACCCTGCACTGGACCGTGTCGATCTGTCGATACGCCGGGGCAGCATCTATGGGTTCATAGGCCAGAACGGTGCCGGGAAATCAACCCTTATGCGGATAGCGGCGGGACTTTCCAGGCCAACCTCAGGTCAAATCGAATTATTCGGATATAAGGAAGGCGCACAGCTTGTACAGGCGAGAAAAAGGATGGGCACGACTATTGAGACACCCGCCCTTTTCCCTCATCTATCAGCCGCAGAGAACCTGGAGGTATTCCGGCTGCAAAAGGGAATCCGCGACAAGGCGCAGATCCGCCAAACCTTATCACTGGTAGGACTGGAGCAGGCCGGCAGCAAAATCGCTGCCAACTTCTCCTTGGGTATGAAGCAGCGTCTGGGACTAGCGGTTTCACTGCTCGGCCACCCTGAGCTGCTTATTCTTGACGAACCTACCAATGGACTCGATCCTGTGGGAGTTGTTGAATTAAGGGAACTATTGCTTCATTTAAACAGGGACAAGGGCATTAGTATTCTGATATCCAGCCATATTCTGAGCGAGCTTCATTTGCTGGCAACGGATTACGGGATTATTCATAACGGGCGAATGCTGGAGCAGTTGTCTGTAAGCGAGCTTCAGGCCAAGTGCAGGCAATACCTGCACATTAAGGTAGACTCACCAGAGAAGGCCATAGGAATTATACAAGAAGAATGGCAGACAACGGAATATGAATTAGATGCTGACGGTATCATCCGCTTGTATGAACCGTTCGGCCCTCCCGGCGCACTCTCGGCTAAGCTGTTTGCAGCAGGTCTGGAAGTCCAGCAGCTCATGCCGAAGGGCGAAATGCTGGAACGGTATTATACCAAGCTGATTGGAGGGGCGGCAAATGGCAAATCTGTTACGGTCTGAGCTGTACAAATTATACAAAGAGCCCTCGTTCCGGATTCTCTGTTTCACTTTTATCTTCGTGGCGGTCATCTTATCCGGAGTTATCCATTATATGGGCTCAGATCAGAAGGTTTTCAGCGGGATATCCGGGCTAGGCCAAGGTGTACAAGTGAATGTGCTTGTGCTTAAAATCTCATTAGCCGTAGTAGGAGGCTTCTTTCTCTCAGGTGAGCATGGCCTTGGGATTATGAAAATCTCGGTTGCTTCAGGGTACAGCCGCAGACAGATTTACACTGCCAAGCTGACGGCCTATGCTATCGGAATCATCATTTTGTCCTTAATCGTCCCTGTCATATGTGTGATAGCCGGTAGTTTGCTGAATGGCTTCGGCAGCCTCCGGGAAATTCATGCCGCCCTATATTTATTTCGTACACTTGCCTTCACGATACTGTATGCAGCTGCCTTTGCCTCCATGGTTGCCGTCTTCGCTGTCACAACAACAATAAGCGGCATAACGATTGGCGCGGTGCTGCTGGTAATGCTTTTCTTCGACACCCTCTCAGAGTGGCTGAGCGGCAAATGGGCTGTGTACAGAGAATTTTATGAGCATTCCGTATTTAAGCTTAGTATGGATATCGCAACCCCAACGCCGACAACGTATGAGCTTACTCTCTTAATCCTGATTCCCATTGCGACTATTCTCGTATTTGCCTGGCTTGGGATCATGAGCTTCCGGAACATGGAAATCAAATAATCAATACATTAAATCCAAGGAGACCTGACTATGAAAAAACGCATTCTCTATCTGTTGATCATTGTTGCTGGCGCAGTTTTAATCTTATTATCCATGATCGGTTTTGAAACGTCCTGATTTACGGAAATATCCAAATCATATATGATGGTCACTAGAACAACAATCCTATGAAAACGGGTGTGTCCTTACTATGGCAAGTGAACGGATTATGATTGTCGAAGATGAGCTGGAGATCGCCGAGCTGATCAAGGATTATTTGGAGATCGAGCGGTATGAGGTGATCATCTGTCCTGACGGTGAAGAAGCGCTCCGGGCTTTCGGACAGTTTCATCCGCAGCTGGTAGTCCTTGATATTATGCTGCCGCTGCTTGATGGAATGGAGGTATGCCGCAGAATACGTACGGAGTCCGATGTTCCCATCATTATGCTCAGCGCAAAAAAACGGGATTCCGATAAAATTCTGGGCCTAGGTCTGGGAGCGGATGATTATGTGGTGAAGCCTTTCAGTCCAGGTGAGATTGTAGCCAGAGTTAAAGCTCAGCTGAGGCGTTTCAACGGGTTAACCCTACCTTCAAAGCAACAAAGCATAGTCGTATATCCCGGCCTGGAGCTTGATCTCAAAGCCTATGAGGTCCGGGTACGCAAGGAGACCGTTCATTTCTCAGCGCGGGAATTCGAGGTGCTCCGCTTTCTTGCGATCCATCCCAATCAGGTGTTTACCCGTGAACAGATCTTCGGAAGTGCCTGGGGAATACACGAATACGGAGATCTGAATACGGTAACAGTGCATGTCAAAAAGATACGGGAAAAAATCGAAATAGATCCGGCCAATCCCCGGTACATTCTTACTGTTCGAGGCATAGGCTATAAATTTTACGGGGGGATATAAATATGAAGAAACCGGGCCTCCGCTTTCAAATGGTTACTTCGATGTTTATCATTATCCTGCTTCCGCTGCTTCTCTTTTCTATATTTATCGGTACCAGTTACAGTAATAACGCACCTGCAGATAAAGCTTACACTGGAATGATCCCTGTGGTCATCCTGGTGTCTCTTCCGCTGATCTGCTGTACAATTTGGATGACCCGAACGATAACCCGCAAAATTCTACTGCCTCTCCGGGAGCTTACGCTCGCGGCTGAACAGATTGTGCAGGGCAACATGGATTGCCCGATCACTTACCGGGCCAACGACGAAATGGGCCAGTTCAGCACTGTGTTCGAGCTAATGAGAACCCGTCTGCTGGAATCCAAGGTGAACCAGGACGCTTATGAACAAGCACGCAATGAACTCATAGCGAGCATCTCCCATGATCTCCGAACCCCTCTTTCCTCCATCAGGGGATATGTGGAAGGTCTGCAGGATGGCGTCGCACAGGATAGAGTCAAATTCGAGCGTTATTTATCGATCATCCGGGACAAGACAGACAAGCTAAACGATCTGATTGAGGATTTGTTCCGCTTCTCGGAGCTGGAGTCGGGGCAGCTGCAAATGAACTACGAAGAGATCGAATGCGATCTTCTGCTGGAGTCCATCGTGCGGCCGCTGGAATATGAATTTGCTGAGGGCAGGGCCAGATTAAGTGTGGTCCGGCCCTTTCCGGCTGGAAGGGTGCGGGCAGACGCGGTCCGCCTCACACAGGTATTTAACAACTTAGTCGGCAATGCCACCAAATACGCAGGTGAAGAGGCACATATAACCATAGCCGCTTCCCGTACCGGGAAGCGGCTGAATGTGAGTGTGAGTGATAACGGTACAGAAATCGCACCCGAGCACTTGCCCCATCTCTTTGAGCGGTTCTACCGCGGGGATAAATCACGCTCCAGCCAATGGGGGGGAGCCGGCCTGGGGCTTGCCATCTGCAAATACATTATTGAAGCACATGGCGGGGACATCGGAGTTCACACCCTGCCGGGTGCCGGCAATGTTTTTTTCTTTTCGTTGCCGCTTACCTCATAGTATTACCGCCGCACCCGTCTGGCAAAATCCACGAACTGAAACTTATCCAGCCGGTGTCTGGATTCGGTATATTGGAACAGCACCGTATTCTCCAGATACACATAGTTCCGCACTACGACAATATGCGTATATTTCTTCAGATCAAGCAGGCGGTGATCCTCCTCCGTCGCAGGCTCAACGGATATCAGCTTCTTCGCATAACTGATTTTCAGCCCCAGCTCCACTTCCAGATATTCATAGATCGAGCCTGCCGCGATCTCTGCGCTTAAGAACGGCACAATATCTGCCCGGAAATAATCCTTGTCCAGAATGATTCGTTCTTCTTCTATCTCTCTGGCGCGGATCACCTTCCATACCGGAGTATCCTCCGGAACCTGCAGCTGTCTGGCCAGCGCAGAGCCGGCCGGCTCCATCACCGTTTCCTCTACCAGTGTCCGTGAGGGAGCACCGAGTGTACCTGCCATTTCCTTGAACGAGATCAGACCGGTAACGGGAAAATCCATCCGGGTCATATCCAGCACAAACGAGCCCCTGCCCTTGATTTTGTGAATATAGCCCTCACGGAACAGCAGATTCAGCGCTTTGCGCACCGTTTCCCGCGAAGTGCAGTACGCCTCGGCCAGCTCACTTTCAGAAGGCAGCTTGGTCCCCGGCAGCAGCTGGCCGGAATGGATCTGGTTACTGTATTCATTGTAGATTTGCAAATATATATTTTCTCTCATTATAGATCACCGCCCTATATTGTATCACGCCATGGCTCTGGACGCATGGATTCAATTCGGGGGCGGGGCGGGTCCGGTCAACCCTTAAGATGAATAGTCAGAATACTGGTCTGCTTCGCCGCCGCTGGTCCTATCTTCTCCTCAATCTTCTCCACCATCTCCTGCCCCGCAGGAATGATGATAGGGGTAATCACCGGGTAACCGGCTGCACGGATAGCATCCATATCGAATTCCAGCAGAAGCTCGCCGGCCTTCACCTTATCGCCAATATTCTTAAGCTGGGTGAACCCGCTGCCCTTGAGCGACACCGTATTAATCCCTACGTGGATAAGTACCTGCACGCCGCTGGCATGCTCCAGTATAAGCGCATGTTTGCTCTTGATTACATGGGCGACTGTCGCATCAAACGGTGCATATACTTTCCCTTCGGAGGGTTCAATCGCAACCCCCTGACCCATCTGCCCCTCGGCAAAAGCAGGATCGGGTACCTGCGCAAGCGGTACTGCCGTCCCGTTGAGCGGTGCAGCCAGCTCCAATATGTTCACCGGCTCCTGTGAGCCTTGAACGGACCGGCGGCTGCTGAGTTCATCTTTTCCAGCCGGGGGGCTGAGCGTTGTTGGTGCGGTTGCAGCTGCTGCTGCCCCTGAACTCTTCTCGGCACGGCCGACGACGGCACGGCCATACAGCACAGTAGCCACAAACGGTACGATCAGCACAATCGCCATACCCACGAAGAATACACCCCACTGGTTCGGGAAGATGGACAGGAAGCCGGGAACCCCGCCAACGCCAATGGAAGAGGCGCGGACCTGGTTAATCGTGAGCAGAACCCCACCCAGTGCAGAGCCGATCATCCCGAAGATGAACGGATAGCGGTAGCGGATATTAACCCCGAAGATCGCAGGTTCCGTAACTCCGAGGAAGGCAGAGATCGATGACGTCACCGCAAGTCCCTTGGTCTTCTGTTCTTTGATGACGAACATCATCGCCAGTGCCGCAGCCCCCTGTGCAATGTTGGAGAGAGCGAGCATCGGCCAGAGGAATGTGCCGCCTTCACTGCCGATAAGCTGAACGTCAACGGCCAGGAAGGTATGATGCATCCCCGTGATGACCAGCAGCGCATAGAATCCGCCATAGATTAAGCCGCCTAGAATCGCGAAATGATCGAACACGTAGACCAGTCCGGAAGTGATCGCATTGGCTATGCCGAAGGTAACCGGTCCAATGATTGTGAACGCCAGAAAACCTGTAATCAGCAGAGTCACTGGCGCAACAACCAGCAGCTTCATCGAGTCATGTACCCTCTTGTTCAGGAACTTCTCAATGCCGGCCAGAATATAGGCCGAGACCAGCACCGGCAATACCTGACCCTGATAACCGATTTTCTCCAGATGCCAGCCGAACAAATTCCAGGTCGGAACTGTTCCTTCCGTGGAAGCACTGGCATAACCGTAGGCACTTAATAAATCCGGATGAACGAGAATGAGTCCGAGCACAATCCCGAGCAGCGGACTGCCGCCGAACCGGGTCACTGCCGCCCAGCCGATCAGGGCCGGCAAGAACGTGAAGGCCGTACTGGCAATCGTATTGATTATCGCCGCAATATCTTTCCACTGCGGATAGACATCGACCAGCGACTGGCTGAAGAAGATACCCGGGCCGGTCAGTATATTATTGATCCCGAGCAGCAAACCTGCGGTCACGATGGCCGGAAGGATCGGAATAAAAATATCGGCGAGCGTCTTGATCGCCCGCTGCAGAGGATTCTGCTTACGGGCCGCTGCCGATTTCACCTCATCCTTAGAAGAACGGGCACCGCCGGTCAGCTGAATCATTTCGTCATACACTTTATCAACGGTTCCCGGACCGATGACGATCTGGAACTGGCCTTGGCTGGAAAATTGTCCTTTGACAAGGTCATTGGCGTCCAGTGCTGCTGAATCGACCTTGCTCTCGTCATAGAGCGAGAATCTTAGCCTGGTTACGCAATGCGTCGCGACCTCAATATTCTCCTTGCCCCCAACCGCCCGTACAATATCCTCTACATTCTTGCGGTCAATAGCCATATCATCACTCCTTAAGTATTAGATGTTGTTAACCACATATAGGAAGCATATGGACTGAGCTGAAGCTCTTGTGTTAATGCAGGGGCATCGGCTGTATTACCGATTAGAGGCTTGTCCGTGCCAGCTTGGCTTAAGTCTGCCCAATACTTGTCCTCGAACCGGAAGCTAATTTCCTTACTGCTGAAGTTCGAGACCACCACAAGTGTCTCCCCGGTCCCTGTCCGGGCATAAGCGAACACCTCGGGATGACCTTCATCCAATCTGCGGAATACGCCTCGGGTGAATACAGCATGCTCTTTGCGCAGCGCAATCAGCTTGCGGTAATGATGGAGGATCGAATCCGGCCGCTCCAGCTCCTTCTGTACATTAATGTCCCGGTACCGCTCGTCGACCTTCAGCCATGGTGTACCGCTGGTGAATCCGGCATTTGGGCTGTCATCCCACTGCATCGGCGTACGTGAATTGTCGCGCGAACGTTCCTGCAGGATGCTGAGGGCCACTTCCGGGCTCTTGCCCTGTTCCTGCAGAATGCGGTACATGTTCAGGGACTCAATATCGCGGAATTCTTCGATGCCCTTCCACTTCGGATTCGGCATGCCGATCTCCTCGCCCTGATAGACATAAGGCGTTCCTTGAAGACCATGCAGCGTTGTAGCCAGGAGTTTCGCGCTTTCTTCACGGTAAACATCATCATCGGTGAATCTGGAGAGAGCCCGCGGCTGATCATGATTGTTGAAGAATAGAGCATTCCAGCCACCGCCCTGCTGCATCCCGGTCTGCCACTCACTGAACAGCCGTTTCAATGCCTCGAAATCATAGGGCATCAGCTCCCACTTCCGGCCGTCCGGATAATCCACCTTCAGATGGTGGAAATTGAAGGTCATGGAGAACTCCCGCTCTGCAGGGTTCGAGTAGCGTATACAATGCGCAAGGGTAGTGGAGGACATCTCCCCGACCGTCACCAGCTCAAACGGGCCGAACACCTCATCATACATGTCTTTGATATATTCATGAACGCGCGGTCCGTCTGTATAGAACTTCCGTCCATCCCCCGGCGGCACACTTCCGTCATCATTAGGGAACTGCTGGTCCTTGGAGATTAGATTAATAACGTCCATCCGGAAGCCGTCCACACCCTTGCGTGCCCAGAACAGCAGCATATCATTAACCGCTCTGCGGACCTCTGCATTCTCCCAATTCAGATCGGCCTGAGTCTTGTCGAACAAGGTAAGATAATATTGTCCTGAAGCTTCATCGAACTGCCAGGCAGGCCCCCCGAACTTCGATTGCCAGTTATTCGGCAGGCCGCCGCCTGGTGCCGGGTCTTTCCAGATATAATAATTACGATACGGGTTGTCCTTGCCTGAAATCGACTGTTTGAACCATTCATGCTCCGTCGAGGTATGATTGACCACGATATCGGTCATCAGCTTCATGCCGCGCCGGTGCAGCTCCTCTATCAGCTCATCGAAATCCTCCATCGTGCCATAATCAGGGTTAATATTCTCATAATCCGCAACATCGTAACCGTTATCATATTGGGGCGAGACATAGACCGGCTGCAGCCAGACGATATCAATCCCAAGCTCCTGCAAATAATCCAATTTCTCAGTAAGGCCTCTTATATCGCCTGTTCCATTGCCTGTCGTGTCCTTGAAGCTCTTCGGATACACCTGATACACTGTGGACCGGCGCCACCATTCTGAATACCGGGACTGGGTCAAATTAAGCACCTCCAAAAGAATTGCTGTCTTTCAATCATTAAACTTGTATATACAAGCTCAAACACTCCAAACAGTTTAAACCTGTATATACAGGTTGTCAATAGGGGTAATCCTCCAATAGCTTGTGTAGGACAAATGTTTGCGTAGCACGGGTAAGCGAAGTACGGATGTAAGCGAAGTACAGCTGTTTGTGCAGTATTGGTGTTTGCGCAGTACAGATAAATGATATTAAGACAGGCGATAATGTGTATCTGGGGGGGGGGTGCAGCAGCAACGCCATGATTGCGGTAACTGCGATAACAGAAGCGTAGCGGTAACTCCGTTAACAGAAGCGTAGCGGTAACTGCATTAATAGCGGTGTTAGTTACTGTAATAGTAGCTTTAGCCACTGATTGACCGCATTGCGCTGGAAAGCCCCTCGTTATGCATAAATAATAGTAATATTTGGTTAAATTAAGGGTGCGTGAGCAATCTGCAGCGGGGAATTGGACATTTATCGCAGTAATGGCCCGTTTTGATAGGTTTGTCTCTAGCCCAGTATTAATTAAGTGGAAAATGTACATTTAAATTTCAAGAACCAAACTGATTAATAACAATAAGTGGATAAAGGGCATCTAATTCACTCCATTTCTCTGCGGAAGGCATATTCGGCAGAATTAGTTGTTCTTTTTCCACTTATTATCCTCTTTTTAGTATTGGATGAGATATTAAATGTACTTTTTCCACTTAATTCGATTGGCCAGCATCGGGGCGGCGCGCGGGATCGCTCGGGATGAGCTGCGGGGCGGATTGGCCGGACTGCTGGAGCAACGAGGTACGGAGCGGATTAGTCACACTTCTGCACGACGGGCTGCGGGGCGGATTGGCCAGACTGCTGGCGCGGCGGCGGCGAGCGGGGTAGATGAACCACGCACAAAAACAGCGGCCTATCCCTGGTAACCCGGGAACAGACCGCTGCTTTCAAACCCGTATATTAACTACTCCAAATACCCCTTAACCAAACCCAGCGGCAGCAGCTTCGGCTGCTCGCAGCTGGTGGACAGCTCCGCGTAACGCTTAGTGTCCGAGCTGGTATGGAACGCATGCATGATCTCTAGGACATGATTCGCCAGCTCGCCGTTAGCGCGCGGGGTGTCTCCTGTCCCGATGCAGCGGGCCATATCCGCTACGCCAATGCCGCGGCTGTTCCCGGCATAATTGTAGATCAGCGGAATCTCCTGGAATTCCGTGCTGTGCGCCGGACGCAGCAAGACCGGACCGCCGAAGGTGTTCGGATCAGGCACGATCAAGGTGCCTAGTGATCCGTAGATTTCGATCCGTGGCAGCGTACTGTGCCAGACATCGAAGCTCGTAATCATCGTAGCCACGGCACCGCTGGCGAATTCGATGGTTCCGGCCACATGTGTAGGGACTTCAACGTCAACTACCTTGCCGAACTTCTTCTCACTGGTGATCGTCCGCGATGCGAATGAGGTTTTGGTGATCCCGCATACCGTCTTCGCCGGGCCAAGCAAGGATACCAGCGCCGTAAGATAATACGGCCCCATATCAAACATCGGGCCGCCGCCCGCCTGATAGTAGAACTCAGGGTCCGGATGCCAGCTCTCGTGACCATGACAGAGCATGAAGGCGGTTGCAGCAACCGGCTCTCCGATATAGCCGTCCGCTATCAGCTTGGCGCAGGTTTGCAGGCCGCCTCCGAGGAAGGTGTCCGGTGCGCAGCCGACGAACAGATTCTTTTCTTTTGCCAGCTTAACAAGCTCGGTTCCATTCTCTAGCGTCAGTGATAGCGGCTTCTCCACGTACACATGCTTTCCGGCCAGCAGAGCCTGCTTACAGACATCGAAGTGGAAATTAGGCGTCGTCAGATTCACGACAATCTCTATCTCTTCCGAAGCCAGCAATTCCTCTGTCGTCCATACATGAGGAACTCCATATTTCTCCGCTGCCTGCGCGGCCCGCTCAGGGTCCAGATCAGCACAGGCGTAGACATCTGTATTCACAAAGGTTCCGGTCAAATTCTCAAAATAAATGCCGCTGATATTCCCGCAGCCGACGATGCCTACCTTCACTTTACGCACAATGAGTCCCACCTTATCCCGGTTTATTTTGCTGCCCAGATGAAGCCTTTACGCATCAGTTCCTTGGCTTCAGGAATATCGAAGATATCCGCATGATGTCCAAGCGAATTATAGAATACCTTGCCCTGGCCCCAGCGTTTCGTATAAACAACCGGCATGGTAATTACACCATTCGCCGAATGGTCGCCTTCGCTCAGCACAAAAGTTGTAGTAGCAAGTACATCTACCGCCGGATCTACATGCAGGTAATACTGCTCTGACTTCACCTTGAAATCCGGGATGCCTTCCACAATCGGGCTGGAGCCGGATCTTACGATATTCACTTCATAATCCACTCCGTCGTTGAAGGGATGAGCCACCCACTGTGACCCGGTCAAAAATTGCCATTCTGTATTGTTACGGAAGGAGTCGCACATCCCGCCGTGACAACCGGCAATGCCTACCCCGGAAGCCACTGCTGCAAGCACCGATGCCACCTGTTCACCCGCAATTTCACCCATTGTCCATACCGGCACAATCAGGCTCAATTCCTTAAGCGCCTCGGCGTTGTTGAAGCTGTCCAGCGTATCCGACACCTCTACCTCGAACCCTTCAGCCTCCAGAATACCGGCAAAAATAGCTGCAACCTCATTCGGTTCATGACCATCCCATCCGCCTTTTACAATCAATGCCTTCTTCGCCATATCAAGTTCTCCTTTTTATCCTGAAATCAAATTTGGTTTTGGAATGAATAGCACGTCTATACCCTGAAGAAATTGTAATCCAAACCGGTGGCGGATGCTCGCCAATTTGCTTGTATGAATGGTCATTTTTTGCTATGTTTAAATCTAAATAGCGGAAGATCAGAACAGGAGATATCATGAGAGCTTTTCACGAGAACAGAACGTATGGAACAGCTTTTCCCTTCACTGCATTTGTGTGTCAAAATATAGATTTCCTGGCCCACTGGCATAATGATCTGGAGATCATCTATGTACTGGAAGGCTCAATCCGGATGGGGATCAACTCGGAGACACGGGTACTGCATGCAGGCGATCTGGCCGTATGCAGCAGCGGAGATATTCACTACTATGACAGCAAGGACAACACATCGAAGCTTATTCTTGTCATCTTTAACCCGGCGCTGATCGGCTTCCCTGCAGGCTGGCCCCTGAATCTGCAGCTCACCTCCCCTTTCCGGGAGAACCGGCCGTCTACACCGGAGGATGAGGTCATTAACCGGCGTCTGTCCGCGATTATGCAGGAGCTGCTGCAGGAGCATCTTCTGAAGCCTCCGCATCACGAGCAGCTGATGACCGGCCTTTTGCACGAGCTGTGCGCATTGATTCTGCGGCATATGCCGCTGGGAGTAGTCAATCCTCATAAGGATAAACGGCGCATTACGAATATGAAGATCATGCAGGAGGTTCTGGAATATCTTGACGTCAATTACATGCATCCCATCACCCTTGCCGACGCCGCCAATCACGCCAACATGAGCCTGTTCTATTTCTCCCGCTTCTTCAAAAGCATCTCGGGCATGAGCTACGTCGCCTATCTCAATAGTATCCGGGTCAACCAGGCCGAGCGGCTGCTGCTGAATACCGGCAAAAGCATACTCGATATCGCGCTGGAATGCGGTTTCTCCAACATCCGCACCTTCAACCGTGTATTTAAACAGGTCAAGCAGCGGACACCGAGTGAACTGCGTTGATCATGAGTGAATGCTGCGGTTCTGCTAATCATCGCTTGCTTATTTACCGGGAAGTCACTACAATACACTTATTACAACTCTTTTAATAATAGAATTATAATCATCCGGGAGGAAGGTTACGATATGGTAAATCCGTCTCATAACACACAGCTGGTCAAGAAAATAAACGTGGAACTGGTTAAAAATATACTCCGCACATCCGGCACAGGCACCAAAGCATCCATCGCCGGGCAGACCCGGCTGAGTGTAGCCACCTGCGGCACCATTCTCAATGAACTGGTTCAGACCGGGGAGATTCTGGAGCTTGGGTGGGAGGAATCCAGCGGAGGCAGACCGGCGCGGAAATATCAGTTCAACGCCAATTATTCCCTTATGATCTGTATGATCGTGCGTTCGGAGGGCGGGATTCAATCCATTAGCTATGCGCTGGCGAATCTGAATGGTGAGATCCTGGAGCAAACGGATAAGGTACATGAGCAAATTACCGTAGACACCCTCACGGACTGGCTGGATCAGATTATTGAGGCTCACCCGAATGTTCAGGCGGTCGGCATCGGCATTCCCGGTGTAGTCCAGCAGGACCGGATTGGGATCTGTGATGTTCCGGCGCTCGCAGATCAGCCTCTTGGCATTCTGCTGAAGGAGCGCTATGAAGAGGTTGAGATTATTATCGAGAACGATATGAATCTGACGGTTTACGGCTTGTATCAGCGGCTGTTTCCGGATGAGGAGAGCCATTTTGCCGTGCTGACCTTCCCCAAGAACCATTTCCCGGGGGCCGGCTTTATGGTGAATGGACGATTGCTTAACGGGAACAGCTTTTTCAGCGGAGAAGTGTCTTACCTGCCTTATGGCATTCCGAGGGAGCAACAGCTGCAGCTCCTGCAAAAGGGCGGAGATCCCGGCAAGCTGGCTATACATGCACTGGTATCCATTATCAGCATCATTAACCCTGCTGCGATCGTTGTCACCGGTGACAATATATCCCCAGAGATGCTGGAGGATCTGCGCAGCGGGTGCCGGGAGATTATTCCGCCCGAGCATATGCCTGAGCTGATCATCCAGAATGACACCCGCCGGGAATACATGGCAGGACTGATTACAACAACCATGGAAAGCCTGACCTACCGGTTCCAGCTGGTGGAACGGAAGTAAGCCAAACATTATTTTATCATCATTCAGGAGGCATCCCTTTGAAGGCTCAAGCACGCAATTCTACAGGCAAGCGCAACACGATCTATATCATGCAGCTCGTAACGATCTTTCTGGGCTTTGTCGTCTTCGGGATCTCGGAGAATATTAAAGGACCTGCAATCCCGCGGATTCAGCTCGCTTTCAATCTGGATGAAGGACAGCTGGGTACACTGCTCTCGCTGAATGCGCTGGGCTACCTGATCGCCTGTTCGTTCACTGCTATTCTCGTCCGCAAATGGGGCATCAAGGCGGTCAGCATTATTTCATTCGGTTCAATGGTTCTCTCCGGAGTACTGATTTTCCTGTCGCATACCTACCCTTTATTCGCTTCCTCCTACTTCCTGATGTACATCGGCAACGGGATGCTGGAGATTGGCCTGGCGATTCTGGGGGCACGTATTTTTGTAAAAAACACGGGGATGATGATGAATTTATCCCACTTCTTCTATGGACTGAGTTCGACTGTAGCGCCGCTACTGGCCACCGGGGTTATGTCACTAAGTGTGTTTGGACATATGCTGGACTGGCGCGGAATGTATCTGGTGATGCTGTCGCTCTGCCTGTTGCCGATTGTGTCGGCGCTGCGCAGTACGTTTCCCGGAGATGATCTGCCGCACGAGGACCGTACCTCCTTCAAGACCTTAATGCGCGATCCTGCGCTCTGGATGATGGTGTTGATCCTGTCCTTCGGGGTTGTCTCCGAGCTCGCCGTGGGCGGCTGGCTGGTTAATTTTCTGGAAAAAGCCTACGCCTGGGATACCGTCAAGGCCTCCGGCATGCTATCCGCCTTCTTCCTGCTATTCTCGCTGGGAAGACTCGTAATCGGACCGCTGACCGACCGGATCGGCTTCGTGCTCTCGCTGATTATCTTCTCAATGTTCTCGGCAGGCTGTACCTTTGTAGCGCTGGCCGGCGGGGAAAGCCTGGCTTTTCTGTTCGCCTTGTCCGGGGCAGGGATCGCGATCATCTACCCTACCGTCATGGCCTTTATTGCCCGCCGCTATCCTAACGGGAGTGATACTGCGATTACTTTTGTAGTCACGCTGATGGGTCTCGGCAGTGTTATCGGGAACTATATTATCGGCTGGGTGATTGAACTCGTTAAGACGGTCTATGGCCGTTCAAGCGAGCTTGGTCTGCAGCGCGGCCTGCAGGCGGGCTATGGCTTCATCGGGTTATGTGCTGCGGTCTGCTCCGTGTCGGGAATTGTGCTGTATGTGTATTTGAAGCGGAGAGGGGAACTGATCTGAGGGCTCGTTATAACTGAACAGCGGCTCTCCTGCTCCGGAGGACCGCTGCTTTGCATTCTATCCTACGCTTATAGATATTCTTTTAGATTATTAAGGACCACCGCGTAACCATTCGCATACATATGAATCCCGTCCATCGTGTACTCTTCGTTCAGATTCCCTTCCTCATCCGTCAACCCTTCATTCACATTAATGAACGCATATCCATGCTGCGCTGCTAGCTTCTCCACTTCGGCATTGGCTTCGAGTAACGCGGCATTTGTTCTGGTGCTGAACATTCCCGCCTTCATCTCTTGATCCACTCCGCTGAAATCAGCCTTAGCATTCACCGGATAGTACGCCATGACATACACCTTGCATTCCGGCAGCCTTGCTCCGATCTGCGTCAGAATCTCATTATAGTTCGCAAGCAGATGCCCGACATGATATTCGCCGTCTGCTGAGCTGATGTCATTGGTGCCAATATTAATGAACAGCTTAGAAGGCTCCAACTCAACAATACATTCCTCCAGGGAATTTAACAGCTCACTGGTTACATAGCCTGCAATTCCGCGGTTGTAAATAATCGTCTGCTTCTCCAGCGTCTGCTGTAATTCATTAACCGGGAAGTACTCCATCAGTGAGGAGCCGGCCATTACGGTCTGTCCTTTCTTGGCATATGTATTCAGAATCTTAACCTTTTTGACTTTCTCTTCTTTCTCTCTTGTCATATTATTGTTCATAATCTCGTGGATAAGTTCTTCCTGCGTCAATGTAATCTCCTCCATTCTACTATTGTTATACACTATAACCGAGCTTGCAGCTCCCTCCAAATTGTGTCGGAAATATGGTAATTGATCTCAGTAGAACTAATTTGTTCTATGCACACGTGTTCCGAATATCCTATATATCGGGTGCGGGCAGAGGTGCACATCTGGTCAGGACACCTGCAAGATACCGGTTCGCCGGATCTATACTCTACAGTTGAAGGGCGGAATATTATTGAAAAAGGTTGTGGGCTTACTCCTGTCGGTTGTCATGTTGTCTTCGTTCTATGTTGCCAGTCCGGCCAAGGTATCCGCTGCAACGCCAATTGTTGTCAGTACAACGATTGTTGTTCCAGCAGGAGAGACCTTTAACGGCAATGGCCAGACTTATGTCGCCAATGCAAGTACACTTGGAGATGGCAGCCAGGCAGAGAACCAGAAGCCAATCTTCCGGCTGGAGAAGAATGCTACACTCAAAAATGTAATTATCGGTGCTCCCGGCGCAGACGGGGTGCACTGTTATGGAAACGCTACAATCTCTAATGTAACCTGGCAGGATGTGGGCGAGGATGCATTGACGCTGAAAGCCTCCGGTACAGTCAATATTACTGGTGGAGGTGCATATAAAGCTTACGATAAAGTGTTTCAGGCAAACGCTTCGGGCACAATCAACATTAAGAACTTCAGAGCCGACGACATCGGCAAGCTGGCCCGCCAGAACGGCGGAACCTCCTACGCCGTGAACTTCACACTGGACAGCTCTGACATCTCGAATGCCAAAGATTCCATCTTCCGTACAGACAGCAGCAGCAGCGCCGCAAAAATCACCAACACCCGCTATCACAATGTGCCCACCTTGTTTAAGGGCTTTGCCTCAGGTAAAACCAGCCAGTCGGGCAACACGCAATATTAAGGTGAAGTCAGCTGGCATAATTGCAACCGAATAATCAATCCAACACTTACCTCCTCTATCCATAGAAGCCAAGCGCTATAATTGGATGAGGAGGTTGATTATATGTGTGGACGCTTTACCATTACGGTCACCCTGGAAGAACTAATTACGCACTACTTAATCGATGACAGCAAATTAGCTACACTGAAACCCAATTATAATGTAGCTCCCATGCATAATGTTCCGGCGGTAATCGCCAGTGACGAGGGGAAACGCCTTGGGGAACTGCGTTGGGGATTGGTGCCGTTCTGGGCCAAAGACGATAAGATCGGCAGTAAGATGATCAATGCCCGCGCGGAGACGGTATCCGAAAAACCTGCCTTTAAACGGCTGCTTAAATCTAAACGCTGCATCATTCCAGCTGATGGATTTTATGAGTGGAAAAAGGACGGGACCAGCAAGCAGCCCTATCGGATCCTCATGAGTGATGGCAGCCTCTTCTCCTTCGCCGGATTGTATGACACCTGGGAAGATCCGGAGGGAAAGAAACTAAGTACCTGCACCATCATTACCACTACCCCGAACAGTTTGATGGAGGATATTCATGACCGCATGCCCGTGATCTTGCGTCCTGAGGATGAAGCTGATTGGCTGGGAAGAGACAATGACGATGTCGAGTCCTTATTAAAACTGCTGAAGCCTTACGATGCAGCGAAAATGCGGGCTTATAAAGTCCCTTCGGCTGTGGGGAATGTACGGAATAATTCTAAGGAATTGCTTGAGGATATTGGATGAATTGAACATGCCAGACAATAAATAATCCCTGCCGACCAGATGGGTTAGCAGGGATTATTTATTATGTATCATTAAAAGTTAATGGGCTACTTTATGTATGCTCTAAATTCAAATTGCCGAACAAAACGGGCAGCGGCTATTATAATTGCGACGTGTATCCCCTTACTACTCCGCCATAATCCATGAGTTGGCGAATAGAGTATGGATCTTCTCGGTACAATCCAGAACCACAAATCACTTGGAACATTATGTATATTCGCAGGTAAATACCCCCACTGAATGCAAGCAGGGGAACACACCATTATCAATTCATCTATACGTTATGGCCATTTGCTTATCTGTTAACAGAATATTACGTACATTTCCGCTACCATCAAACATAACTGAAATGAGATGAATTTTTGTGTTATCTTCAATATTTTTAGCCCACTCAGATTCTTTTACAAACTGTTTGCTGTCTGAATCGTAAGCATAATCCAAATTTTTCTCAAGATCCGCCAGATATTGATCCCCATAAATTTTCTTAACATCCTCTTTGGACATTCCGATTTTCAAACCGCCGACCGTCTCATACATATCCTCCGATTCTTCAGTCAAATTAATACCCGCCACTTTATCCTCACGGTACATAATCCTTACTCCGGAGCTGTAAGCGAATGAATTGCCGATTTTTATATCTTCGCCTTCACCAAGCACTTTTTCCGCATCCACACGACTCATTCCATACTGAACAACCGCTTTATCATCATCCGCCTTTTTTATGCCTAAGTCTTTCGTGGTAAGTCCTCCATTTGAAGATCCACAAGCAGTCAAACAGAACAGAAATAATAATGCCATTATACTCTTTCTCATGTCCAGCCCCCTAGATAATTTACCTAAAGTTTACCATAGGGAGAAATACGAAAAAAGCTCATCCGACCCGATGAAGGGATACCGCAGGTCCGTGGTGCTGAAACTAAATGTCATATCAAATCAGGAGCGTACCGCCATGGTCAATACTGTATCGCTTGCTGTTAATGCGGTGATTGGCGCAGGCAAGCTGATTCTTGGCGTGTACCTCCTTTCCGGCTGGTTGATCACCAACGCCATTTATTATTTGATTCTCAGTGCGGCAAGAGGTCAGGCGCTCCACAAGTTCGCAGCCGTCAAACAAATCGAACAACCCGGCGAGAGGCTCCAGCTGGAGCATAACATTTACAGGCGCAGCGGCCTGTTCCTTTGCCTGCTGGGCATCAGTTATCTGCTCGTTTCCCTGCGGATGTATGTCCTCGGGGATGCCCTTATTTTCAGCGGAAACCTTGTCTATCTCGTCGCTGCCGTTTCATTCACCAAGCTTGGGATGGCGGTTTGCAGCATGACGGCTAACCGGCAGCTGAAGGGTCCCATTGTATCCACACTCAAAATATTCAGCTTCACCGACGCCTTAGTCTCCATCGTAGTCACTCAATACACCCTGCTGACTATGCAGCAATCCCCCGGAGCCCTGGACAGCAGTGCTTTGCTCGGGATGGGTTTCAGCCTTTTCTTTGTATGTATAGGTATGTATATGGCTTGCACAAAAAAAGCACGCGAAAGATAATCTTCGCATGCCTTCTTTATATACAGGTAACAGAAAATCGCGGGTTGCGCTGTTTCCTACTCCTGCTGCCCGCCCTGATATTCGGTTTCATCCTTGCGTATTTCCCGGCCCTCCGCCTTCGCCTGTTCGAGCAGCTCCGCCGCATCATCCTGGGGCTTGTATCCGATCAGCTCCTCCAGATAACCGATGGTATAGTAGTTGTCACTATTCGCCGAGGTCCCGTACAGATTCAAATATTGCAGCTCCTCATCCGCTTGGATACAGCAGTTGACAAGCTGCAGCAAATCACGCTCCGAGATCCAGATATGCCCTGCCCGCTCCGAATGGGGCCGGTCGTCCCCGGGGAAGTTGCCGATCCGGATATTCAGCGAGGAGATTTTGCCCTGGTCCGAATAGAGGCGGCCCAGCAGCTCGATATAACATTTACTTAATCCATAGAAGCTGTCCGGCCGGTAAGGGTCAGACGGTCCCGTTGTCTCATCCGACTTATAATAACCGGTCGCATGATTGGAGCTGGCGAATATAATGCGCCGCACCCCATTCTGCACCGCCGCCTCAAACAGCTTATACGCACCCGCTACATTCCCCTGAAGCACTTTACCGAGGAAATCGTCTTCATCCTTAATCCAGGCAAAGTGGAGCACCGTATCGACATCTTTAGTAAGCTCCGCCAGCCGTGCTTCATCATTGATGTCCAGTTGGGCGATCCCCTGCTCTTCGTCTGCCTGTATATCTGCGCCGGTTACTTCATATCTGCTGTCTTCTTTCAGCCCTTTGAAGAGTGCGTTGCCGATCCTTCCAGCCGCTCCGGTCAGTAAAAGTTTGCGTTTCATTCATCCCTTGCCCCTTTCCAGCCTGCTAGTCCTAAGCATTATTAACCGCTGAAGGGGAAAAGATTACAAACAGCTTGAATTTTACAGTACTAATGCAGAATTCGTCTCTTGGTGGTTATCGTATAAATTATAAACAGCCAGGATACAAAAAATAATCAGCATACCCAGGACTCCAAATTTCCCTGCCTCTATTAAGAACAAATTTTACAATAAAGACCAGTCAAAATAACATAAGAAAGCCAAAAATATAGCAAGAAAACCGTGTTCCGGTCCCCGCCCCCTCTCCGGCTCAGCCAATCCCTCAAAATATCGCAAAACATGATGCGGAAAAACAGTTCCACTCTTATTTTATAATGGATGCGTAGCGCTGCAATTAATGGTAAGCGGTTTCAAGAAAAGCGGGGATCATATCTTTGCGGAGGAGGGCAAGTGAACATATTTATTGTCAAAATGATCAGAAATTGCTTAGAAAAGGAGATTCATATGAGGAAAAAAAGCTTAAAGCTACTCCCCCTGGTGTTGATACTTTCATTACTGCTGTCAGGCATCTCTTACGCGGATGTAACCTCTAATTACGTTAACCCGCTGATGGGCGGTGCTGATCCTACCGTGGCTAGGGCTGCTGACGGTTATTACTATTCTGCATCTTCAGGCGATAATAACATCACCTTGAAGAGGCATGAAACCATTCTCGGCGTATCTACGGCCAAAAGCAAAGTGGTCTGGAAGAAACCCGATAACTTCGGCTATGTGTGGGGTCCTTATATCTACCGGCTGGACGGCAAGTGGTATCTGTATTTCTCTTCCGGCCCGGAGAACAGCTTCGGATATGGGCATCCAAGCTCCTATGTTCTGGAGAACGCATCGCCCGATCCTTTTGAAGGAACCTGGGAGCTGAAGGGCGAATCCGCCAATGAAGACAGCAACGGGCAGGTTACGGTCAAGCAGGGGCTGCTGAACACGCAGGGATATGGTTTGGCCTGCGGCGTAGTCTCCATTAAAGGGGAACCCTACTTCACCTATACCAAATACTATTATTTCAAGGACCCGCAGAATCCGGATAATACGAAATTCGATGAGAGTCCGACGATTGTCAAAATGAAGAACCCGTGGACCCTGGAGGGGCCGGAAGGCACGGTGGCCAAACCGGAATATGATTGGGAAAAGAAAAACGATAATATCAACGAAGGCGCTGCGGTAGTCGAAAGAAACGGTAAAATCTATTTTGCATACTCGGCCAGCAGCTTCATGAATGATAACTATGCGGTAGGCGTATCCGTTGCGGATGCATCCTCGGATGTGATGAATGCGGATTCATGGGTCAAATATCCTGAGCCTGCGATGAAAAGATCGGACGAGAACAGCTCGTATGGCCCCGGCTCTCCCCTGTTCCTGAAGTCCGAAGACGACAGCGAGGATTGGATTCTGTATCACGGGATACCGACCCACGGGCAAGGCGGCGGGAACAGAGGAATCAGAGCGCAGCGGATCCATTGGGATGATAATGATTTCATCAATCTTGGCATTCCTTCCAATCCCGGCACAGTCCTGAACAGACCTTCCGGAGAAGAGAGAAGCGAAATCTATGAAGCCGAGGAGGCAAAGCTGTCGGGAGTAGCAAGAATCCCCGGAGCAACCGCTTATGCTTCGGGCGGCGTATACGAAAAATACAATAACAGCAGCGCTAATGACTATATAGAATTTACAGTTAACACTACCGCTGGCGGGACCTACTCGCTGGATTTCCGATACAACAATAATACGGCGAATCCGGTTACTATGAAATTAGGCGTTAACGGGGGAGCAACCCGCGATCTGTCCTTCCCTTCAAATGCCGGATTTGAGGCGAATTTCGATCTGAAATCCGTTTATAACCTTCCGCTTAACGCCGGAAGCAATACAATCCGCCTGTCCGGCAAGAGTGCTTTGGCTCTGGATGCCATGATTATCAAGCGCAGCACCTTGTATGAAGCAGAAAATGCCATACTGTCCGGAAATGCAAAGGCTGATGCAGATCATCCGGGTTACAGCGGAACGGGATTTGCCGGAGGGCTCTGGACCTCTAGCTCTGCAGTTACCTTCAAGGTAAATGCCGCTGCTGCCGGCAGCTATTCGGTTAAGCTGGGCTACAGCCTGGGATTCAACGATGACCGGACGCTGACTATGTATGTGAACGGGCAAAAGCTTAAGCAGGTCGATTTCTTCAGCCTAAAAAGCTGGGACCGCTGGGCCGACCGCTATGACAATGTTTTCCTTCAAGAAGGGGAAAATACGATCACATATAAATATGACGAAGGCGACACCGGCAACGTCAATCTGGACTTTATAACCGTAACAGAAGCCACAACCTGGCATTATGGAGCTGAAGATGCCAAGCTGGCTGGCGGGAACGATGCTGCAGTTGTTTACGCCAAAGACGGAAATCTGGGAACCGGTTATGTTACCGGGCTGTCCAAAGCGGGTTCGTCCGTAGAGTTCGCGGTAAATGTTGAGAATGCGGCATCCTATGATGTGAAGCTGAGATATGCCAAAGAAGCTGCAGGTTCGACCTATAGCCTGTATTTGAACGGCACGAAGATTAAGAATATCACCCTCCCTTCTACCGGCGGACTTACCGTCTGGAAGGAGCAGCTTGACACATTAAGCCTGAAGGCGGGTAAAAACACAATTACTTATAAGAATGAAACAGGAAACTCCGGCATTCTAAATATGGACAGTGTTCATCTTAATAAGCGTACTCCGTGGAGGTATCAGGCCGAAGATGCCACCCGGCAAGGAAGCCTCAAGGTTGTCAGGGATCATTTATGGTATGAGGGCAACGGGTTCGTAGGCGGATTTGAGCAGACCGGGGACACGCTGAAGTTTGAAGTGAACGTCCCTAATACGGCTGACTATACGTCGACATTGCGGTATTCCGGTGTACAAAGCTCAAATATTACCCTGTCGATGATGGTTAACGGACAGAGAATCAAGCAAGTGTCCTTAACTCCGACAGCGAATTGGGATATCTGGGCTAACAGTACGGAGTCCGTGAATCTCAAAGCCGGTAAGAATACGATTGAATTCATCCGCGAACAAGGAGATACCGGCAGATTCAATGTCGACAGTCTCACAATTGATAAGACGAGCGGCGGGTTCATGAGCTCGATTGCGGGGAAGATCATTCCGGAGAAAATGGTCAAAATCCAGCCCAAGCACAGCGGAAAAGCATTGGATGTGGACAGAGTCTCCAGTGATCCGCTGGCGGTGATTAACCAGTGGTCCAACGGCGACGGCAATAATCAGCTGTGGAGATTCCTGGATCTCGGTACAGGATATTATCAGATCCAATCGGTCCAAAGCGGCCATGTGCTCGATATTCTTCCCGGTTCAGCGATCCAGCAGCTGTGTCAGAATATCAAAGCGTCCGGAACGATACCGGATACGCAGCAGTGGAAGCTGGAGAAGGACGGAGATTACTACAAGATCGTTAACAAAAGCAATAATAAAGTAATTACTGTAGAAGGAGCGTCCAAGAGTGACGGTGCAGTAGTGAGAGTAGCCGATGACCAGGCGAAGGATAATCAGCGCATGAAAATTGAAATCCGCAACCTCAGCAATAGCGAAATCAGTGCTCTGACCGAGTTAAACGGGCGCTATGATATTACTTTTGACGCGAATGGCGGAAGTCCGGCGCAGACAGTCGTTCAGGCTGCATACGGCGAACAGTTAACGGCTCCGGCCGTAATGAATAAAGGCTATGTGCTGGAGGGCTGGTACAACGATTCAGAAAAATGGGATTTTGCCAATCAGACCGTGCCGGGTGTAATGACGCTGACGGCGAAATGGACCCAAAAGGCGCCGGAGGTACAGATTGTCAGTGAGGGCTTGATGCGCGCGGGGCAGGACGGTATGCTCCGCGCCGCTGGTAAAGGTGAAGGAACACTCTCCTTCACCTGGTACCTCGACAAGGGCGATGGCTATGGTTATGGCGAGCCGGTCGGTTCGGGTGATAGCCTGACGCTGGCGGCGTTGACGGAAGCAATGAGCGGCTACCGCTATAAGGCGGTTGTGGCAGACGATAGCGGCTTAACCGGCGAGCAGGAATATATATTGCAAGTGCTCCCGGCTGCAGTAGAGTGGATTACCCCTGCCTTCGCGGTAGATTTACCTTCTGCGATGGACGCCGTTGAGGGCGAACCCTTGACGCTGCTTGTTGATGCAACAGGTGACGTGGAGTCTATCGGCTGGGAAATGAAGCGGCCAGACAGCGTCGATTGGCTGCCGCTAACGAGTGTTACCGGTGCAGTATACCGTTTCACACCGGGAATGGAAGAGAACGGGACAGCTTACCGAGTTGTGCTGACCGGCAAATCGGAGGTGCATCCGGAACGTATCACCGGAACAGAGCTGGTGCTCAAGGTCTATCCGGCACATGAAATTCCGGTGATCCAGTCGTTCACGGCAAGTGTAAATCCGGTAAAGGAAGGGGATTCCGTTACCTTTAACGTTGTAGCCCATTCTGTGTATGGAGAGCTGAGCTACCGCTGGCTGAAGGACGACCTTGTCCTGGACGGTGCCGCCGGGAGCAGTCTGACACTGGATAAGGCTGCAATAACTGATGCAGGGGCATACAAGGTTGAGGTTACGAACACCCGTATGATCGGGGAGTATGCTTATGTGGATGCGGTCCCTACAGAGACGATTGAGCTGACTGTCAGCCGTCAGCCGGTAACGCCAACAGATCCTCCGGTGACACCAACGGACCCGCCGGTGACAACCAGTCCGCCGTCATCTACGGCGAAGCCTGCGGCAACACCACAGCCTACCGCAACGCCGGGTCCTTCGGCTGCAGTCATTACTGCCGCTCAGTTGAGCAGTCCTGCGGTGAACGGTGTGGTTACAGTCCAGGTAGGGCAAGCGGCTGCGGTTGAGCTTCCGGTGAATGCCGGGACGCTGCTGGGAACCCATTCCCTCCGTGTACAGGGAGACGGAATAGAGCTTGTGCTGGCGCCGGAGCTGCTGAAGCAGCTGGCCGAAGCCGTGCCTGCTGCCGGGAGCAGCGGTGCCAAGATTGTGCTGAAGGCGCAGCCTAAGGCACTGGAAGCCGTGAAGCTGAAGACAGAAGCCGGCGTAGCGCTGAAAGGCAAGCTGATGGATTATGACCTGAGTCTGGTAAGCGCAGACGGGACAGCGCTCCATCTGGAGGATTATCCGGTTCCGGTAAGCGTCAGCTGGCCAGCGGATGGGCTTGATTCGAGGCTGCTTGGCCTGTACCGTGTGAGCAGTGACGGTACACTCACTTATCTGGGCGGGGCAGCCGAAGCGGGCGGGCTGAAGGGACTTCTTGACGGCAGCGGTACGTACGCGCTGCTGGAGTATTCCAAGCAATTCAGTGATGTTCCGCTTACACACTGGGCCTTCGAAGCCTTGCATGAGCTGTCTGCGAAACATCTGATCCGGGGAGTGACGGAGCAGGCTTACCAGCCTGGACGGAACATTACCCGGGCTGAATTCGTGCAGCTGATGTCCGGTGTGCTGCAACTGGGCGGCGGCAACAGCGGTGGCAGCGGCAGCGGAAACGTTGGCAGCAACAGCGGGAACGATAGTAGCGGTGCCAGCGGGAACGATAGTAGCGGTGCCAGCGGGAACATCAGCGGGAACGGCGCCAGCAGTGGCAGCATCGCATTCGCTGATGTTCCGCAAGATGCCTGGTACAGGGATGCTCTTTCCGGCATGGTGCAGGCAGGGCTGATTGCCGGACGGAGTCCGGTGTCCTTCCAGCCGAATGCAGAGATCAGCCGTGAAGAGATGACCGTCATTCTGATGCGGGCTTACAAGCTCCAGCATGGTGCAGGTGCAATCCCGGCCGCTGTAGACATCACTTCTATGAAGGATGCAGCGGAGATCTCCGGCTGGGCAGCAGAACAGGTAGCCTCAGCCGCTTCACTGGGCTTCGTGAACGGACGGGCGGACGGGACCTTTGCTCCAAAGGCTGCTGCCACCCGTGCAGAAGCTGCACAGCTTCTGCTGAATTATTTGAAGTAAGGAAATGAGAGGCGGATATTACCGGTTCTGCTGCAAGGCATAAACAAGGCGCTTCCCTGGAACATTGTCCGGGGAAGCGCCTTTTGTTTACCCTGTAATTATTCACCTGTAGCTTATTCGGGCTGTACAGCGACCTTCCATTTGGCCCGTTTACCCTCGTTTAAGCACATTGTGTTCGGTTTTTCGCTTACATTTGGCCCGGTGGCCTTCACGCCAGCACATTGTGTTCAGTTTTTCGCTTACATTTGGTCTAGTTACCTTCGCTGTAGCACATTGTATTCGGTTTTTCGCATACATTTGGCCCTGATACCTTCGCTGTAGCACATTGTGTTCGGTTTTTCGCATACAGTTGGCCCTGATACCTTCGCTATAACACATTGTGTTCAGTTTTTCGCTTACATTTGGTCTAGTTACCTTCGCTGTAGCACATTGCTCCACAGCCCCCTAAAGAAGTTGGAGTCCTCCCCCACAAAAATGTAGACTAGATACAGGAGGAGGATGAACGGAATGGGACACTTAACAGGAACAAGAGAGAAGGCAGCGCAAGAGGTGTTGTCTGGCATTAAGGCGGCGGTGGTTGCCCGAAAGTATGGGGTGACTCCATCAACGGTGAATCAGTGGGTGAGGGATTACCGGGAAGCCCATGGGGAGCAAGATCATCCGTATCCCCAGGACCAGGTGGAGGAACGGAAGCGCCTGCTGGACGTCGAGCAGAAATATGAGAAGGCCGTCAAGATGCTCGGTGAAAAGGAGTTAGAGATTGAGATTCTGCGTGAACTGCTAAAAAAGCCAACCCCTGCTTATCCGAAAAAATCGAGGTAGCCGATATGTTCATTAAGCAGGGGAATACCGCAGCCTTGGTGCTCCGTCTCGTGGGGCTAGCAGAGTCTACGTACTACGACCGTAAGAAACGCAAGAAGCAGGAGGCGCAGGCCGTCCCCCAGGGGCGTGGAAGACCCCTACCCGGCTACTCCCTGACCGAGTCGGGAGAGAAGATTAGCGACGAGCAGATCCAGGAAATGCTCCTGGAACTGGTCGCTGGAGAAGAGCACGTGTACGGGTACAAACTGCTGGCCAAGTGCTTGTGGAACCAGCACGGGCTGAGGCTCAACCACAAGAAAAGCTACCGGCTGTGTCAGGCGCTGGAGATCCTGCAGCCCCAGCGTCAGAAGCGCTTTAAGCATCCCCGGAAGCTGCCGGAGAACCGAGTCATTACCGGAGCGGGCCAGCTCTGGCAGATGGACATTAAATACGGGTATGTGGCGGGCCGGGACCGGCATTTCTTCGTCCTGAGCATTATCGATGTGTTTACCCGGGTTATCGTCGGGTATCACCGAGGATCGTCGTGTGAGGCCAAGCACGCCTGCCAGACGCTGGGACGCGCCATGGAGCAACACTGCGCCCCTGGCAGCGCGCGCCCGGTGATCCGCACCGACAACGGCCCCCAGTTCATCAGCCATCTGTTTGGCGACATGTGTGAAAGCTGGGAGATGACCCATGAACGCATTCCGCCTCGAACGCCGGATTTAAATGCTTTTATTGAATCGTTCCACAGCAATATCGATCGGGATTTGTTCCGCAAAGAGGCCTTCGACACGTTCGAAGAGGCCTATGAAGCCGTGGACCGGTACATGGACTTTTACAATAACCGCAGAATGCATACGAGTCTTCGCAACATGCCGCCAGCTACCTTTGCGGAGTGGGTGCTGACCCTAGAAGACCAGTCCTGCTTCTTCTGGCCGAGAGAAAAAGCGAAATAAAGAGCAAGGCTACGACAAGTACCGATTTTATACGGAGGACTCCGGGATAAGGGGGTCGCACCGATTGTATTCGGTTTTTCGCTTACATTTGGCCCGGTTACCTTCGTGGAAGCACATTGTATTCGGTTTTTCGCATACATTTGGCCTGACATACCTCGCAGCAGCTGGCAAAGCAAGCAACCTTTGATCAGAAGCCCAACCCGACAGAAACCAAAAGAAAATAACCAGCCGCCGGTAGATTTCCGGCGGCTGGTTATTTGTAGTTTCATTTGAATGTGGATGGTGTCCGCGCTACTGGCATACATCAATTAATTTACTGCGCTACGGATCATGTGCGTAAGGGTTGTGATTTCCTGCGGATCACGTGTTGCCCCTATGATGATCCAGCCGGTGCTCTGGCCGTGGGGGCCGATATAGATCACTTCACCATCTATCGTTTTTTGCTCCAGTGAATTGGGTCTGGTCTTGCAAGGCTCCAGCGCATACATCCGGTCACTGACCGCCCGCTTGGCGATTAGTGACCGGGGATAACATTGCAGCGAACGAATGACATAGGCTGCCGTATCCTGCCCGGCGTTCACCAGCATCTCGGCTGTCAGCTGCTCACCGCCCCCGTCTGCGCAATAGTCGCGGACCTGCGGCAGATCCGCAAGCCCCTCTACCGGCTCAGGAACGTATTGATAACAGCGGATCGGGTCCAGCCTCGTTTCGGCATCGTAGATGATTAACGGGTCCACCTCAGGCGGGGCAGAGTCGCGGAGCAGCATTTTTGCGGTGGAGACCGGCAGGACATAACTCCCCCCACCTGACATATAAGCTCCTGCCAGCTGAATATGATACCCGTCATCCACTGGCTGGGCGACATCCGTTAAATTCAGCACCGTATCCTCCCGGAACAGCGTAGCTGCCCCGTAACGGATTACGATCCGGACTGTTTTGGCATATACAGGCAGCGGCCCGTATCCTCTCACCGGAACATTACCTTCCAGGCAGATCTGCTGCTCATCCCAGGTCAGCCTCACCGATCCCGGCTGCGCGGAGGAGTAAGACCCCGTCCCGTGGACGGTTCTTACCTCATCCGGAGTGCCGAAGATTTCTGGCCCAATGGCAGCTACCGCTGCATAGAAGCCTGAATCCCAGCCCGAATGCTCATTGTCGGATAGATCTACATGATCCGGATGGAGCAGATACCGTTCGTCACGCTCCCAGCTGATTTTCTCCGCTTCCAGCCAGATTTCCCCAATGTCCATCCCCCGCTCCAGTATCACCGTAAAGACCAGCCGGCCATTGGATATAGTCAACAGGTGTATGTGCGAGCCGAAGGAGTCTGTAACAAGCGTCAGGGTGACAAAGCCTCCTCCAGGCAGCACCTGGCGAGTGCCCGGCTGCAGCTGCTCCAGCGTCAATTCGCTTACTCGCTGATTGCTATTTAGCTCATTGCCGTTCTGCTCATTGCTTACTCGCCCATTACTTATACTCTCATCGCTTTTCCGCTCGTTGTCTACTTGCTCACCGTTCATTCATCCACCTCCCCCCTTCCGCTGTCACCGTTTAAGTCAATGTGGCTAAGCAGAAACACGGGTTCCAGCTGTTCAAAGCTGGCGATGGTAAGGTCGGCGCGGTCAAGCAGCCTTCCGTCTCCGATGCCAATCACGCGCATGCCCGCCCGGATTGCCCCTTCTACACCGGCGGCCGCATCTTCAAAGACCAGACAAGCGGCCGGGGCCACATCAAGCAGCCTGGCTGCTTGCAGGAACACCTCCGGGTCCGGCTTCGCCCTGCCGATGGTGTTCCCGTCCGCCACTGCGTCAAACAGCGGCCTGATGTTCACCTTCTCCAGAATCAGCGGAGCATTTTTGCTCGCCGAGGCAATCGCTGTTCTGATCCCGCGGGAGCGCAACAGCCCAAGAAAGCTGCTTACACCGGGTAATACATCGTCCGGAGTAAGTGTCTCCAGCAGCTCCTTGTACCACTCATTTTTGCGGGAGGCCAGCTCCTCCTTACGTTCCGCCGTCAGATCTGTTATTCCGCCGGACCGCAGCAGAAGTTCAAGCGATTCCATACGGCTAACGCCCTTCAGCTGCTCATTCGTGCTCTCGTTGAAATCGAAGCCGAGCTCACCGGCAAGACGCTTCCAGGCCTGATAGTGAAATTTCGCGGTATCGACAATGACACCATCCAGATCAAAGATAGCTGCCTCAAAGGGTTGTGCCCGCAACATAGCCCCTCCCTTCCAGCTTGTGCACTGCATGAGCATCCGGATGAATCGTGATCCGGTAGCGCTCCCCCTGCCAGGCAAGCTGGAAGCTCAGCTTCGTCCAGCCCTTAGGCAGCCGCGGCTCCAGCTTAATGTCCTTGCTCCACATCGCACTCTTCAGTCCGGCTAACCCGTATACGATCAGCTGCCACAAGCCGCCGCAATTCGCGATATGTATTCCCTCGGCAGCACCCTTCTTCTCCAGCGAAAGGTCGATATCCATCACCCGCTGCAGGAAATTTGCCGCCGCTTTCGGCTGATTCAGCCAGGAGGCCACAATGCCGTGAACTGCCACGGACAAGGAGGAATCATGGGTTGTAATCGGCTCATAATAGTCATAGGCCGCTTTCAGCTGCTCCCGGGAGAATTCCTGCGGGAACAGCAGCATCAGTTCCAGCACATCCGCCTGCTTAAGCGCCTTGGACCGGTAATTGCGCTCCTGGGAGATGAAATGGCCGAAGGGTCTGGATCTGTCGGTCCAGATGCTATCGAAATCTAAATCCGCGTAAGAAGCAAAATCGTCAGACTGCGGAACAATATCCGTTCTGCTGTCATAGGGCAGCCGCAGCTTCTCCGCCGTGTGCCGGAACAGCTCCCGTTCCTCCGGAAGAATGTTCAGGCGCTCTGCCGCAGCCGCATAGCTGGCTGGCTTGCTGCTCATCAGGCGGTCCAGACAGGTTACGGTCTGCTCCAGACTGAACTTGACCATGCGGTTGGTGAAGGCATTGTTGCGGGTAAAGGGCAGATATTCGTCCGGTCCCATCACGCCGAGCAACTCGCCCACTCCTTCCCGGTTCCAGTCTACCCGGTCACACCAGTACCGTGCCGTCTCCACCAGAATATCAATGCCGTAGTGCTCCAGGAAATCTTCATCGCCTGTTGCCCGCACATAATGGTAGAGAGCATACACTATATCCGCTGTTATATGAATTTCATGGTCGGCGTACTGCCAGTTGGCACATTGTTCATCCCCGCTTAACGAGGACTCCCAGGCATATCTTGCTCCCCGGTAGCCATAATTCTGCGCATTGCGTCTGGCTCCGTCCAGCGTATTGTAGCGGAACAGAAGCAGATTGCGGGCCGCCTGCGGGTTGGTATGCAGGTAGAAGGGCAGCAGGTTGATCTCCGTGTCCCAGAAATACCTGCCGAAATAGGCCTCACCGGCATACCCCTTAGCACAAATCGCCACCCGGGCATCCTCCGGTGCATTGGCACGAAGCAGATGATAGAGTGAAGCCCGGACATTTAATTGCGCCAGATCATCTCCCTTGATGATGATATCGGCCTCCTGCCACTTACTCTTCCAGCAAGCTGCATGCCGTTCATACAGCTGGTCCCAGCCTATCTCACATGCATGGCTGAGCTGCGCAAGCGCTCTGCTGCCGGCTCCGCCTTCCTCCATATCCCGGTCCGTGGTCACCGCCGTCAGCTTGCTGACAGTCAGCCGGTCCCCGGTCTGCACAGCGAACTCACCCCGGAGAGCCGCCGCCGCCAGGCTATTCTCCTCCTGCCAGATCACCGCTTCAGAGGCGTCCAGCGCAGAGTGCATGAAGATCCGGTTACCCTGCTCCGTCAGCGTTTCAAGCGACAGGCTGCCCCCAACTTCCGCAGTGGGAACCACACTATCAAAATGATTCATTCCATTGGTGCGTACATCTCCCCGAAGGGAAGCAGCAACCTCCAGTGTGCCTTCCCCTGCCAGCACCTCAACCTGTATGCGCTGGATACACAGATGGGTGTCCGCCATACTGATGTAGCGCTCGAAGATGCACTGAAGCTGCATGCCCTCTGCTGTCTCCCAGATCAATGAACGGTGAAGACATCCATCCCTCAGATCCAGCCAGCGGCTGTAGCCGCTGATCCGGGAGCGGTCCATATCCAGGCTCTCGCCTGCAGATCGCAATTCAAGCCCCAGCATATAAGGAAGATTAACAATCTCCTCCTTCAGCAGCGGATGCTCTGCGACAATACCCGGGATGAACGTTCCCTGCTTGGACTTCGGATGCCGCGGCTTCTCCAGCGTGACGTTATCCGGAAAGCGCAGATACTCCTCATCCTGAGGGGCATCGCTGCATCCCTCCTCAAAGCTTCCACGGACATGCATATAGCCGTTCCCCTGGGTAAACAACCCCTCATAATGCTTATGCAGTCCGGCCTCATACCCGTTTTCTTTCAGGCACCACAGGTGTTCTTCATTCATCTGCAACCCCCCAATTCTCTTGTATCTTTCCATGGCATTCCTGTCCGCTCCGTCATCCCTTGACCGCTCCCGCAGCAAGTCCGGATACTACCTGCTCCTGCAGCAGGATATAGACTACAATACTCGGGATGATGACGACCATCGTAGCGGCAAACATAACGCCGTAATCACTGGCAAACTGGCTTTTGAAATAATAGAGCGCCAGCGGCAGGGTCCGGCTCTGATTGCCTGTCGTCAGAATGATCGCGAATTGAAATTCATTCCAGCAGAGCAGGAACTGCATGACTCCCGCCGTGCCGAAGCCCGGCTTCGAGATCGGCAGTATAATCCGGAAGAAGGTCTGAATGAAGCTGGCCCCATCCAGGTAAGCCGATTCCTCCATCTCCTTGGGAATCGTCAGGAAGTAGCTGGATAGAATGTAGAGCGAGACCGGCAATCCGAAGCCGGTATACACAATAATAAGTCCGATCAGCTTGTCATACAGCCCAAGCGCGTTAACCGTCAAGTACAGCGGCTGCAGCATCGCAGCGCCGGGAATCAGCAGCGAGAGGGAGAAGGCTCCCATCAGCAGCTTTTTACCGCGGAATTGAAAGCGCGCCAGGACATAGGCTGCCATTCCGAGCAAAAGCAGATTGAGCAGTGTTCCAAAAATCCCCACAATTACACTGTTGATGTAGAATCGGGATATCGGCGCGATCTGGAAGGCCTTCGTATAATTGGAGAAGCGGAAGCTGCTTGGCCAGCCGAGGGAATTGCTCAGAATCTCGGCATTCGTCTTAAACGAAGCCAGCAGCACCCACAGGAACGGACCCAGCGACAACAGGACAATCAGGATTACAAATCCATACTTAAGTACACCCAAACTTTTTTTCAACATTCTCACCCCATCCGCTCCATTCAGTTTTGGGAGCTGCCTATTCTGAACAGATTTCGGCATAGCAGGACAAAGATCAAGCCAAAGCCGATTAGGAAAACGCCCACGGAGTTGGAATAACCGAAGTTATTGTCCATGAGAGCGGTTTTGTAAATGTAAATGGGCAAATTCATCGTTTGATTGCCGGGTCCGCCGCCTGTTGTCATTAGAATAATATCCATCTTCTGCAGCATGCTTGTTCCCGACAGAATCACGCAGGTCCCGATAATATTGCGCAGCATAGGAATGATGATGTACAGGTTGATCTTGAAATTGCTGGCCCCGTCGATACGTGCCGATTCGAACAGACTTTCCGGAATGGCCGCAATCTCGGCCAGAATAAGAATCGTGACAACTGCCGCATAAGGCAGCCAGGTCATCGTGACGGATAGAAAAGCCGTGGCATAATCCATGAACCAGTTCTGGGAGTAATCCGCATTGCCGAATAAACGGACGATACTGTTCACCGCACCGAATTCAGGATTGAGCATACACAGGAACAGCATACCTACAGCTGCCCCTGAGATAATATTCGGAAACATGTACACCGTGCGGGCAAACTTCCAGTAGAATTCCTTCATACTAAGAATAACCGCGAACAGGGTGCCGATGGCAACGTGGATCGTAGATTGCAGAACGACCCAGATCCCCGTATTCAGAGCGCTTTGGCGAAAATCGGCATCGTCCGTAAACAGCTTGATATAGTTAGCGAGACCGGTAAACACCGGGCTGCGTCCGGCCGACCATTCCGTAAAGGATGTGCCGAACAAAATGACAAGTGAGACGGCATAGACAATAATAAACAATGCTACAGTCGGCAACAGGAAAAGCGTGATATACCCTCTATTTTTCCTAACCATCCATATGGTCCTCCCCAATCCTCAGCTTACATTACTCTTTATTTATTCTTAGCAGCAATCTCAGTCAGTTCCTTGGCAATCTCTTCAGCCGTTGCCCGGCCCGCCGCCAGCTTCGGATACAGGTTCTTCCAGGCATCCGTTACGTTCGGATAGACGATGGAGTCCAGGGTCCGGTAATGCAGCTGTGTCTTTTGAGCGACTGTGATCGATTCGACCATGATCGGATACTTCTCTTTAAGTGCATCTGATGGCTGAACTTCACTCGATACCGGCATGACATTGCCGTATTCAAGCGCGAGGGTCTGTCCTTCAAGCCCTGTTTTGAACTTGATGAATTTCTCCGCCGCATCGCGGGTTTCCGGCGTTTTGGCTCCGATCATATATCCAACCTCATAAGTGGAAATCAGGCTGTTATTCGGATACGCGGCAACGCCCACCTTTGCATCGAAGCCTTCACTGGATTTGGTCGGATCGCTGAAGTCTCCAATCATCCAGGGACCGTTGGCAATCATCGCTGCCTTGCCCTGGCTGAATGCGTTCGCTGCATTGGCATAGCCCGCTCCAAGCGCATCCTTCGTCGTATACTTCTCCAGCAGCTCCTTCATCATATTAAGCGCCTGAATCATTTCGGGCGTATTGAAGTCGGTAGGGTGCAGGGTGTTCATGAACGCCTTGCCGTTCTCCCCGTTAGTGCCGATCATCGCAGCAAGAATCAGATTGGATGTCCAGGCATTCTCCCCAGTCATCAGGGCGAGGGGAACGAAGCCTGCCGCCTTCAGCTTCTCGTTGTTGCTCATGAATTCATCCCAAGTCTCCGCCGGCTTAATACCTGCCTTGTCAAACATTTCTTTATTGTAGAAGTAGCCGATATTCTGCTTCTGATCACTGATCGACCAGATCTTCCCGTCCCGGGTATTGGAAGCAAGTGCATCTTCTCCGATAGCTGCCTTCCATTCCGCGTCCTTGTCTAAATAATCATTGAAAGGGGTTGCAAGATTTCCTTTGATCAGGACATCATTAATTCCGTCCTTGCCCATAACGACATCCGGCACATCCCCGGAGGCTGCCAGAATCTTAATCTTATCCACGTATGCGGCATCACTTGGAATTTCTTCAACCACAACCTCCACTTCATTGCCATACTTGGCATTGAACTGCTTGATCTGCTCTTCCTCCATTTTGGCTGACGCATGCGTGCCGACCCGGAAGGTAAGATAAGAAATTTTGACCGGAGCTTTAGCCGCAGGCGCTGCTGCATTTCCTGAGCCTGCCGTTGCGGCTGCTCCATTATTCTCTGCTGAATTTCCTGATCCGCATGCCGTAATGGACATGGTCAGCATCAGCATGCCTGCTAAGGTACAGCCCGCTTTGTACAAAGACTTTCGCACAATAAATCCCCCTTTAGAATGATGGCTTAAGCCAGGGCATCCCCCTGCAGCCAATTACAGTTGTTTACAGCTCTCATTGTAGACCAAAGAAAAAAAGGATAGAATTCGTTTTTCTGCATGATCTTTTATAATATCTTGAGCAAATGTGATTTGGCAGCGAGGTTGGTGTAAGGGTTTTCAGATTTCTTTAACTCTGTATCGTTATCTTTACCATCTGGCCGGAAACGGCACGATTTCACCCGGCTCTGCTATTCGCTGTCAAGAAATGAATATATAATGGCTGTACTACAGACTCATCAGCAAGGAGCAACCAACATGTCCAATCAGCATATCCTGAAGCGGATCAGCCTTCGTCCCCTACTCGGACGTTTCTCCCTAATTCCGGTACGAAATAAAATGGTCATTATTATCTTCCTGCTAATTCTGCTTCCGATGACGTTCGCCGGCTGCTACTTCTATTGGAGCATCTCCCAGATTCTAACGAGGAATGCCAATGATAATCTGTCCCTGCTGATCCGCCAGACCAACGACAATATCGAGAAGTCCTTTCAGATTATTGATAATACCTCCCTGCATTTCCTCTCTACTAAAATGTTAAGAAGCTGGTTAATCGACGATATGTCGCTAAGCGATGACTTCTACAAGAAATTCGTCAATAAAAGTGAAATGGAAGAGGATTTGAAGTACAGCCTTATGTTCAACAATGCTTGGAATATCAGCCTGCTGTCAACGGCCTATGTATTTTTTGATAACGACAACTATGTATCCGTTCTGAAGTCCCCGCCAAACATTGAGCAGATTAACCGGAATAATCTCGCAGTCTATCAGTCGGTTAACGGCAGAATGGTCCGCGGCAAAGAAATATTGACACCAAGTCCCGGCGATCCCACGCTCTATTTCACCCGGGTGATGTCCAATATTAATCTTCCCGAGCAACGCCTGGTGCTGATCTTCGGCACGAATGAAGCTGATTTAGCGGAGAAATATTCCGGACTGCTCGAATACCCGGGCGCCATGGCCTACATCATTGATAACCAGGGAGTCATCTATTCTAGTGCGGGTAAGCAGGAATTAGGTTCAACTGCTCCTCCCGATGTGCTTGCGCTGAGGGATCATACGGAAGTAAGTGAGGTCAAGCTTAATCAGGAGACTTATCTAGCCGCTTCCCGCAGCATCGGTACAACCGGGCTCACCTTCATTGCCGGTATTCCGAGGAAGCAGGTACTCGCCAAATTATCCGGCAGCATGCACAATTATATTTGGTTTATCGCGCTGATCGCGTTCGTCTCGCTTGCAGCAGGTGTGTTGCTATCGCTTCGCTTCACCCGGATTATCCGCGATCTGCTGCGGAGTATCCGTAAGGTCAAGAAAGGGGATTACAACACCAGAATGCCCGCTTTCAAGGATGCAGAGCTCAACCAGCTCAGTTCCACCTTCAACAACATGACTGACGAGATCAACTATCTGATCAAGGAAGTCTATGAGAAGCATCTGCTGGTCAAAGAGTCAGAGTTCAAATTTCTGCAGGCTCAGATGAATCCTCACTTTCTGTTCAATACGCTGATTACCATCGGCTACAAGGCAAAGCTGTCCAAAGATGAGACCGTTTACAAGATGGTAACGTCCCTTACCGAGCTGCTGCAGGCAAGCATCTATTCGAGCAGTCTGGCCAAAATCCCGATCCGGCAGGAGCTGGATTTCATCCGATTCTATCTGTATCTGCAGAAGGAAAGGTTCGAGGACAAAATGGAATACACGATCCAGATCGAGGATGAGGCCATACTGGATCTGCTGCTGCCCAAGCTGAGTGTCGAACCGCTGGTCGAGAATGCTGTCGTGCACGGGGTGGAGCGGAAGCTCGGCAAAGGAAACATCAACATCCGCATATACCGCGAGAACGATTCGGTCTATTTCGAGATCACCGATAATGGCAACGGGTTTGAGCATATGCCCAAGAATTGGAGTCATTTCGAGAGCGACACGATGCGCAAGCAGGGCCACAACAATATCGGCCTGATCAACACGCATAAACGGGTTAAGCTGCTCTACGGCGAGCCTTATGGAATTGAGGTCGAGAGCGAGCCTGGGGCAGGCGCGAGAGTCACTCTACATATACCGGAAGATCAGGGGGAACTAACACATGTATAAGGTTATGATTGTAGACGATGAGCCTGTGATCAAAAAAGGGCTGCAGTGCTTCATCGATTGGAGTATTCTTGAGTGCGAGGTTGTTTGTGAGGCGTCGAACGGCCTGGAGGCGGTCGAGCTGCTGGGCTATTACGATGTCGATATCGTTGTCACGGATATTCGCATGCCGGGAATGGATGGCCTTGCCTTATCGGATTATCTGCACCAGCACTTTCCGCAGACGAAGGTTATTATTCTTACGGCCTTCGCAGACTTCTCCTATGCCCAAACGGCTATTCAATATGAAGTTGTAGACTTTGTAGTCAAGACCAATCCCACAGAGCAGATTCCCCGGGCGATTGAGAAAGCCACGCTGCTGCTGGAAAAAGAACGGGAGCAGAAGCAGAAGGTCCGGCAGCTGGAGAGTAAAATCAACGATAATCTGTCCGAAATCAGCGAAAAATTCCTACGGGAAGCCGTCTATGGCCTGATTAGCGATGAAGCCGGTCTATTCAGCCGCTCAAGCGAGCTGGGGCTGCAGCTGGAGGACTATTTCGCTATCTATATGGAGGTAAAAGATATACCTGGACCCCACGGCTCTGCCGTGAACCCGGCGAATGACCATTACCGCTTCCTGGCCTCCATCCGCCAATTCCTTGCCCTGGCCTTCGGGGAGCATCCCTCTTATATTATGGCCATGGAGAAAAACACCCTGCTGGCGCTTGTCTCCATGACCGGCGGCAATACCGCGGTCTCCACCCAGGCCCTGCTCACAATCAGCAATGAAATTCTCGCCATGGCGGAGAACTTCAGGCAGTATCATGTCAATATCGGCATCAGCCTGCTGCACCGGGATATATCGACGCTGTCAACGGCCTATTTTGAAGCGAGAGAGGCGCTGCAGGGCAGCTTTTATAATGATAATTATGTGGCTGTATATATCCCTCATGCGAACCAAGCCCTTACGCCTGCAGCCCCTCCCCATCATGCCGCCGAGCAGATTGCCGGACATCTGCAGCAGGGAGACAGCGAGTCGGCCATCCGGCAGTTGGACCAGCTGCTGGAGAACTACAGAAGCATTAAAGAGCCGATTGAGAATGTGAAGGTAGCCTGTCTGCTGATCAGCTCCTATTGCTTCCGCTTGCTGAGCACAAGCCAGCCCTTCGCACCGGAGATGGAGGAGAGCCAATCCGCCGTGTATAAGCAGATTCAGGAGAGCAAAAGCATCCAGCTGCTGGCAGATATCCTGGGGCGCCTGATTCTGAGCTGCTCCAGGGCAGTGGCAATGAGTGACAGACAGCCTAATTACATCGTAATTGAATGCCAGAAATATATCAGAGAGCACTACAATCAGAATCTGAGCCTGCAGATTATTGCCGACCATATCCATATCAACAGCAGCTACCTCAGCCGCCTGTATAAGAAGGTCACCGGTGAGTCCATCATCGATGTGATCAACAAGTACCGGATTGACATGGCCAAGAAGCTGCTCCGGAATCCGGCGAGTAAAGTATTCGAAGTCGCGGAAGCCGTTGGCATTGAGACACCCGCCTATTTCACTCATGTGTTCTCCAAATACACAGGGATGAGCCCCAAGGAATATAAGCTGAATTATTCACAGAGCGAATTGGGATAAACGGAAGAAGTACACCAGACGTTGATCATATCGTCCGCTCCGGAGCCTTGAAGGCCGAACATAATCCTTCGCTCCGGTAGTACGCAATGGCTCCGTTCAATTCTTCCAGATCGCATTCGATCTCTGCCTTAGTCATTTCCCGCACGATTTCTTGTGCCTTCTCCACGGCATTCGCCTTGACATAACAGTGCAGGCACTCCAGGTACAGCCGGGGCTCTTTCTGTGAAGCCTGCTGCAGATAAGCCCCCTTCTGCCGAATCCACATGAACCTCGCCCTCCATCAGCCCTTCCAGAGCCGTGAACACTGACAGCTCATTGTGACTGGTTACCAGCTCCTCTGCCTTACCGCATTGCTCATTATTTAATTCTATCACCTATCACATTCCTCCTTATTTCAGGCCGCCTGTGTACCTGTTACAGGAATCGTATCAGATTACGAATTGAGATCTAATGGAAAAATTAAATAAAATAAGAGTCTGCGTAGCGGCAGGATTTGATTTATTTTGGACACAAATGTATTCCCCTACTCTATCGACAGTAACTCACATCATATGTTATTATGATAAACTGATAACGTATTAACGAACTAAAGCGCAGGCTGCTGCGTGTAATCTACTAGGGGGAATAGAGAGATGAAGAGACAAGGAATATTGAGTTTATTGGTAATTTTGGCGATTGCTATAATAGCAGGCTGCTCCAGTTCTGGAGGCAATGACGGTAAGCTGGTGATCGGTATAGATGATAAGTTTGCCCCGATGGGCTTCCGGGATGATAACAATGAAATTGTCGGGTTCGATATTGACTATGCGAAAGCGGCTGCTGAGAAAATGGGCAAAGAGGTTACCTTCCTGCCGATTGACTGGTCTGCCAAGGAATCGGAGCTGAATAGCGGACGCATTGATATGATCTGGAACGGCTACACCATCACGGACGAGCGCAAGGAAAAAGTGTTATTCACCAAGCCTTATCTGGAGAACAGCCAGGTTGTAGTCGTGCTTGCGGATTCAGCGCTGTCTGCGCTTAAGGATCTGGCCGGCAAAGAGGTCGGACTGCAAAGCCTCTCCTCTGCTGCCGATGCCCTGGATGCTAATCCGATTAAGGCAGAGCTTAAAGGTGTCTCCGAATTCACCGATAATGTGCTTGCCCTGACAGACCTGAAATCGGGACGTCTGGATGGAGTGGTCATTGATGAAGTGGTGGCCAGATACTACATAGCCAAGGAGCCGGACACGTACAAGCTGATGGATGAATCGCTGGCCCCAGAGCAGTATGGTATAGGGATTAAAAAGGGCAATGAGGACCTGCTGACGGAGCTGCAGAAGGCATTGGACGCGCTGAGCAGTGACGGAACGGCGGCCGAGATCTCCACGAAATGGTTCGGAGAGAACAAAGTACTTAACTAGATGGTTTCCTTTAGGAGTCGGGTGAAGAGATGAATATTGACTATATTATTAAAATTTCCGGACCGATGCTGGAGGGGGCACGGACAACGGTATTGCTATTCCTGATCGTGATCGTATTGTCCATTCCGCTCGGGATGGTGGTTACCCTGATGGCCAAAAGCTCCGTCAAGCCGCTGGCCTGGATTGCACATACTTATATTTATGTGATGCGCGGCACTCCGCTGCTCTTGCAGCTGCTGTTCTTCTGCTTCGGCCTGCCGCAGATTCCCGTGATTGGGCAATATCTGGTCATGGACCGGTTCGTTGCGGCCAGCCTTGGATTTATTCTTAATTATGGCGCTTATTTCGCCGAAATCTTCCGCGGGGGAATGCTCTCGATTGATAAAGGCCAGCATGAGGCGGCCAAGGTTCTCGGGCTTAGCAAATGGCAGACGCTGCGCAAGGTGATTCTGGCCCAGATGTTCCGGGTGGCGCTGCCGGCGGTAGCCAATGAGTCCATAACCCTGGTCAAGGACACTGCCTTGCTGTATGCCGTAGCCGTACCGGAGCTGCTCAATTTCGCCAAAACGGCGGTAAACCGTGATTTCACGGTTACCCCTTTTGTCGTAGCGGGCGTAATTTATTTGCTGATGACACTGGTGCTTACGCTGTTCTTCAAGACACTGGAGAAACGTTTCAAATTTGAGTAGAAGGGCTGTTTGGCTATGAGTTGTATGATTGAAGTATCGCAATTGCAGAAATCCTTCGGCAGCCTCGATGTGCTGAAACAGATTACCTTTGACGTTAACCCCGGGGAAGTCGTTGCGGTGATCGGACCTTCCGGCTCCGGCAAAAGCACCATGCTGCGCAGTCTTGTGCATCTGGAGGAGGTTACCGGAGGAAGTATCCTGATCTGCGGCAAAGCGCTCGTGAACAATGGCAAATATGCCAGTAATGCGGACATTAGGGAAATTACCTCGACCATGGGGATGGTATTTCAGCACTTTAATCTGTTTCCGCATCTCACCGTAAGGGGAAACCTGGAGCTTGCCCCAAGAACGCTGAAGCGGGAGAGTATTCAGGATATCACGGCCAAAAGCGAGGCGCTGCTCTCCAAAGTAGGTCTTGCCGATAAAGCAGACGTGTATCCCTCCATGCTGTCAGGCGGGCAGAAGCAGCGGGTCGCCATCGCCCGGGCGATGATGCTCAGTCCGGACATTCTCCTGTTCGACGAGCCGACCTCGGCGCTCGATCCCGAGCTCACCGGCGAGGTGCTGCGGGTCATCCGCCAGCTTGCGGACGAGCACATGACGATGATTATCGTCACGCATGAGATGAATTTTGCCCGCGATGTGGCCGACCGCGTCTTCTTCATGGATAACGGCGAAATCGCCGAATCCGGCACACCGGAGCAGATCTTCGGCAACCCGCAGCTGGAGCGGACCCGGACATTTCTGAACCGGGAGTAACGGGAGTGGATTCAGGAAAGGGACCGCCCCCACTAGCCATACAATGGCTACTTGGGGCGGTCCCTTTTTTCTTATCGTTTGCCCTCGCAGTGGCACATTGTATTCGGTTTTTCGCATACATCTGGCTCGTTTGCCTTCGCAGTGGCATATTGTATTCGGTTTTTCTGTGAAAATACGTCTGGCACTGCGATAAACGCACGGCCTACGCGGCGCACCCAGTCCAATTGTGTTCGGTTTTGCGATTACATTTGGCCTACGCGGCGCACCCAGTCCAATTGTGTTCGGTTTTTCGATTACATTTGGCCTACGCGGTGCACCCAGTCCAATTGTGTTCGGTTTTTCGATTACATTCGGCTTAAGCGGCGTACCCAGTCCAATTGTGTTCGGTTTTTCGATTACATTCGGCTTAAGCGGCGTACCCAGTCCAATTGTGTTCGGTTTTTCGATTACATTCGGCTTAAGCGGCGTACCCAGTCCAATTGTGTTCGGTTTTTCGATTACATTTGGCCTACGCGGTGCACCCAGTCCAATTGTGTTCGGTTTTTCGATTACATTTGGCCTACGTGGCACGTCCAGTCCAATTGTGTTCGGTTTTTCGATTACATTCGGCCTACGCTACCCACCCGGTCTAATTGTGTTCGGTTTTCCGTTAAAATTTGTTAAATAGATGAACAGACGACGTTCTGTTTTTTAGCCACGCTGCTCATTTTCATGCTGGAGTTGTGCCTTGAAAGACATGTTTGTTTTCGCATACATCTGGGTCGTTTCACTCCGCAGTGGCACATTGTATTCGGTTTTCCGCATACATCTGGGTCGTTTCACTCCGCAGTGGCACATTGTATTCGGTTTTTCGCATACATTTTGCTCGTTTACCTCCGCATATTTCCCACTTCCGGCCGATTCAGAGTCAGATTTGGCTTGTATATTTGGACCCGGAGAGACAGCATTTCGCCCCTATTTTTCATTTATTCCCTCGGGACAAATCAGAGGGGTTTACACCTTAAATTGGTGCTATGAGCCACTTTCGATGGATTCAGAGGGAGCCCTCTATTTTCACCATTTGGGCCATTCATTTCCGGCTCGGTTAATAAGCATCATCAAATCCAAAAGGACCGGAAAGCCTAATGACGGCCTCCCGGTCCTTCCCGTATTCCATTTAATCCCCCGCTTCCGCAGGGACTTCCGCTTCCTTATCCCAGCGCTGCCGGACAAACAGCTGATAGAGCTTGACCGTTATAATCTTCAGCATCATGTAGACGGGAATAATCAGCAGGATGCCGATAATACCGCCGAAATCACCTCCGGCCAGGACCAGAATGATCGTGGTCAGCGGATGGATATCCATGCTTTTCCCGAAGATATAAGGCGCCACCAGGTTATCCTGAATTTGCTGCGCGACCAGCACAACCACGATCGACCAGATGGCCGTGGACGGCGACTCGATCAGACCGAAGATGAAGATCGGTACAGTGGATAGAATGGCCCCGATAAACGGGATGAAGTTCATCAGCACAGCCATCAGTGTCAGCAGCAGCGCATACGGTAGCCCAATCAGCAGGAAACCAAAATACATCAGCACCCCCAGCGCCAGATTGACCAGCACCCTCCCGACGATGAAGCTGCTCATCACCCCGTCGATTTCAGCAATAACTGCAGCACCTTCCTCATGATACCGCTTCGGAAAGAAGCTCACGAGCTTATCGCCGAACTTCCCGCCCTCCTTGAGCATGTAGAACAGCAGGATCGGAAAGGTAAAGAGCACAATGGCGAAATTAGAGACAAAGGAGAATAACCCCGACACATAGACCGTCATTAGCGAAAAGCCTTTATTCAAATAATCCATCAGCTGGCTGGCCGGATTCATGTCCGCAGGAATCAGCTTCGACAACAGATCGCTGTCCTCCAGCTTTGTCAACTGCTCTCCCACGGCATTGAACACGCCAGGCATATTATTAGCCAGATTCAGCAGCTGAGTCTGCAGCGACGGCCAGACACCTACCGTGAATCCCAGCAGCAGCACCGCGATAACCAGATAGACCAGCAAGATAGCGACTGTCCGGTTCAGCTTGCGGGAGGCCAGGTAATCAATTAAGGGACGCAGCAGATAATAGAAGAAGACGGCCAGCATTAACGGCACAATGACCACACTGAACAGCGAGATAATAGGTGTGAAAATAAAGTCCACCAGTGAGCTTACATAGATAATTCCCAGCACCAGCAGCACTGCAATACAAATGCGGATAAACAAATTCAGTTTGGCCATGAGTGACTCCTGTTTTCATATTTGAACCGGTGGTTCTTTTCCCTATAATATAGAGCGTCATTCTTAATTCAGACTAAACAAAGCCTAAAGAAAAGCTAAAGATTTTGTCTTTAGCCTTTTTTTACATTAGAATGATGGGGAAACGCGGTCAAATCCGACAACCTATGGAGTGAAACCATGATAAAGATCCTTGTTGTAGAAGACGATAAGCATGTACGCAAGCTGATGAACGCTGTGCTGAAACGGGAAGGTTATGACGTGGTAACGGCTGAGAATGGAAGAGAAGCTCTGGAGGTTCTTGAAGTCCAACATATCGATCTGATTATTCTGGATATTATGATGCCGGAGATGGACGGGTATGAATTTGCCGAAGAGCTCAAGGAAGCGGACAATCGAATTCCCATCCTTATGGCCACAGCCAAACAGCTACCTGAGGATAAGAAAAAAGGGTTCCGGCTCGGAACCGATGATTATATGACCAAGCCTGTAGATACAGAAGAAATGCTGCTGAGAATCCAGGCCCTTCTCCGCCGCTCGCAGATTGCGAGTGCCCGTAAGCTGGTGATCGGCAGGGTTCATCTGGACTATGACACATTAACCGTGACCCGGGACGAGGACAAGCAGACGCTTCCGCAGAAGGAATTCTATCTGCTCTATAAGCTTTTATCCTATCCGGAGCGCATCTTCACCCGCATCCAGCTGATGGACGAGATTTGGGGCATGGACAGCGAAAGCACGGATACTACGGTGAATGTGCATATCAACCGCCTACGCAAACGTTTTGAAGCCTATCCGGAGTTCGAGCTGGTCTCTGTCCGCGGGCTCGGATATAAGGCGGTGAGAACATGAACATGATCAAGAGGCTGACGGGTAAAATCGGCCTGTCGCTCTACTTCTCGCTTGCTGTATTTATCATCTTCCTCATTACCGTTCTGATTACCGGCATACTGGTCTATCTGCTGATGGTCTTCGGTGTACTCAATGAACGCATCATTCAGGATTTCAAAGTCCTCACCTTTATCACATTAATTGCCTGCATCATGATCGGCACTGTCACCTCGGGCCTGGCCAGCCGGAGGATGCTGAAATCCATCCGCACCTTCATCGATGCCACCAACCAGCTGGCAGGAGGAGATTTCACCACCCGGCTGCGGCTCAATAATCCGCCCGAATTCAAGATTCTCTCTGCCAATTTCAACCGGATGGCGGATGAGCTGGGCGGCATTGAGATTCTGCGCACGGATTTCATCAACAATTTCTCGCATGAGTTCCGCACCCCGATTGTGTCGATCAAAGGGTTCGCCGAAATCCTCAAGGATGATGAGCTGAGCAAGGAAGAACGGAATGAATATCTGGATATTGTCATTGAGGAATCCACCCGTCTGGCCGCCCTCGCCTCCAACGTCCTGAGCCTGTCCAAAGTGGAGGCCCAGACGATATTAACGGGCCGCGAACCCTTCAATGTCGGCGAACAGATCCGCCAGTGTGTCTTGCTTCTGCATCCCAAAATGGAGAAAAAGCATATATCCATTACAGCCAACGTGCAGGACTATGAGGTGCCGGGAAATAAAGAGATGCTGAATCAGGTCTGGCTGAATCTGCTCGACAATGCCATTAAGTTCACTCCGGAGCATGGCGAAATCGAAGTTTCGATGAGGCAGGCCGAAGACAAGATCGAAATCACCTTCCGGGATAACGGTGCCGGCATCAGTGCGGCTGCACTTCCCAGGGTGTTCGACAAGTTCTATCAGCAGGATACCTCCCACTCCACTGCCGGTAATGGGCTGGGGCTTACCATTGTCCGTAAAATCACTGAGCTACACGGCGGAACCGTCACTTGTGATAGTGTTCCGCTGCAAGGGACCACCTTTACGCTGCTGCTCCCTGCCGTAAAGAAGCTTCCGTCCACCAAATAAAAGATCCCCACAAAGTGGGGCCTTATCTTCGGTGATTACTCAACAAAGGGCGGTCCACATGACCGCCCCCCTATTAGCCGATGGTATCCACAACATTGCCTTCCTGGTCTTTGATATACGTTTTTCTCACCCGTATCATCAGTTCCTTGGCCGTGGACAGCTTGAGCTCACTCTCCTTAGGCCTAAGCTTCGATTCCAGCTCCAGAACAGCAGCTTCACTTAGGCTGATGCGGACGGTCCCGCCGTCTTCCTTGCAGCCGGTCTCTTGTGCCAGTTCCAACACAACCTGCAGTTTAGGGCTGGTGAGCGTCAGCTTCTTGCCCTTCAGCAGGCGGCCGCGCAGCAGTCTGGCTACCGTTGCTGCCTGCTGCGCCCCCATGGCCAGGACGGCCGGCGCTTTGCTGAGCAGACGGTTCTTCCCAGGCTCCCAGTCCAATTGATCCACATACAGGATACCTGTCTGAGACCCGTCACGTTCAATCCCCTGCCGCACTGCATCCTCTATAACCGGAAGCTGCAGCAGTGAATCCCGTCCAAGATCGGTGATGTAAGCGGGAAGCACCTCATGGCTGGCCTGCAGGAATGCGTTGGTATTCCAAGACATCATGGCTTCCAGCTCATCGGCTGTAATCCCCACCATTTGCAGAAACTCTACCCGCCCATTCGGGGTATCAATAGCCGGAAGCTCCGGATCACCGGTAAAAGCCAGAGCAGTCAGCCTCGTGTCTGCACCCAGGCAGATAGGACCGTTCGCATCCAGATAATGTCCGGAAGCAAAAATATTGCCGCTGCTGAACACATATCTGGCCATATTCTGCAGCAGATTCATCGCCCAGGCCGGAGGCTCCTCTTCTCCTGCAGTACGTGCCAGACGGAAGGTCAGCTCAAATCCGTAGCCGCTGTATTCCGGGTCCTCTGATTCCTTGTCATATAGCTCAGAGAATCCGAAAGTTACAAAGTGCCAATGGGGATAAGGCAGCTCCGCCTTATAGGCACTGATTCCGTTCAGCGGGTCCTTCCCACCCAGCATGTAAGGCAACAAGGCAGCATAATGCTTCGGCTCCTGTTGTCCATACAATCCTGACATCTGTTCCTCAATAGCATCCCAGCCGGTTGCTTCCACTTCTTCTTCGCTCACTTTGGTTCCCTCCGTATTCGACTTTATGTATTTTTGGCCCATTCAAGCCCTTAATCTCCCGTTCATTACCCGGAATTTCTTGATCATAACCAGCTATGACCAGTACAAGATTTATCTGCCTCCAGGTGATTGCTCTGATTAACCCACCCTCTTATTCATGTTACACTAAATGTACGAGACTTAAGGGGGCTACCAGAAGATGAATGTAGAATCGCTGCAACAATTTCGAATTATGGCCGATTTAATGAGGGAATTGTTGTATTTTGTACAGGATTTTGATGACTCTTACCAGACCAGAGGCTATCCCAAGCTGAACGGCCACCTCATGGCTGCTCCCGGGTTGGCCTCTTTTTCATAGCAAGTCTCCTGGCTGCTCCCGGACGGCCTCTTTGTCATAGTATTTTCTGCTTGTTTCAGCAAAAGTTAATTTTCAGTTTATCATTCTCCGGTACGATCATAGCAACAAACACGCAAAGGAGTCATTCTTATGTTGAAATTACTGAAGAACCTGGAGCCCAAAGAATGGTTCTTATTCGGCATCAGCCTCATGTTCATTATCGCGCAGGTCTGGCTGGATCTGGAGCTGCCTGACTACATGAGTGATATTACCCGACTGATCCAGACCCCGGGCAGCCAAATGAGTGAGATCCTGACCGCCGGAGCCTGGATGCTGCTCTGTGCACTCGGCAGTCTGGCCACCTCGATTGTCGTGGCAGGGATTGCCGCCAGAATCGCGGCCGACCTGTCAGCCAGATTACGCGCTAATTTGTTTGATAAGGTGCAGTCTTTCTCGATGGAGGAGATCAGCAACTTCTCCACCGCCAGCCTGATTACCCGGTCCACGAATGATATCACCCAGGTGCAGATGCTGATTGTCATCGGCTTGCAATTGCTGGTCAAAGCACCCATCCTTGCCGTATGGGCGATCCTCAAGATTACGGGGAAAAGCTGGCAGTGGACGCTGGCGACCGGCGCCTCTGTTGGGCTGCTGGTGCTGATTGTCGCCGTCTGCATCACTCTCGTTCTTCCTAAATTCAAGAAACTGCAGCAGTTAACCGACAATCTGAACCGTGTCTCCAGAGAGAATCTGAACGGTCTGCGGGTCATCCGGGCTTACAATGCCGAGAAATACCAGGAAGGGAAATTTGCCTCCGCCAACAACGAGCTAACCCGCACCAATTTGTTTGCCAACAATGTAATGACAACGCTGATGCCGAGTATTTCCCTGATTATGAGCGGACTCAGCCTCTCCATCTATTGGATTGGTGCTGTAATTATTCAAGCGGCTGACGGCACCGCCAAGATGGGCTTGTTCTCAGATATGATTGTCTTCTCATCGTACGCGATACAGGTGGTTATGGCCTTCATGATGCTGATCATGATCTTCATTCTGCTGCCCCGCGCCCAGGTATCGGCCAAACGTATTAATGAGGTGCTGGAAACCGTGCCTAGCCTGAAGAACGGATCAGTTACTCATTTCCCTGTGAAGCGTGTGGATGAGCTTGAATTCAGAGGGGTTAGCTTCAAATATCCGGACGCAGAGGATTATGTGCTGGAGAACATCAGCTTCACGGCGAAGCAGGGGGAGACGGTTGCTTTTATCGGCTCAACAGGCTGCGGCAAGAGTACGCTTGTTAATCTCATTCCCCGTTTCTATGATGCTACCGAAGGCGAAGTGCTCGTGAATGGCATCAATGTCAAAGAATACGACCAGCAGGCGCTGCGGAATAAAATGGGCTATGTCTCCCAGAAGGCGGTACTGTTCGGCGGAACGGTGGCTTCTAATATTGCTTTTGGCGAGAATGGTGCCGGTCAGGTGCTCAGCTCCGATATTGTAGATGCGGTTTACACGTCCCAATCCTCTGAATTTGTGGAAAAGCTGGAGGGCAGCTACGATGCCCACATCGCCCAAGGGGGCTCCAATCTGTCCGGCGGACAGAAGCAGCGGCTCTCGATTGCCAGAGCAATTGCCCGGCGCCCGGAAATTCTGATCTTCGATGATTCGTTCTCGGCGCTTGACTATAAGACGGACCGCAAGCTGCGCAGCGAGCTGAAGAAGGTTGCTTCTGCATCCACGATGCTGATCGTTGCCCAGCGCATTGGTACGATTAAAGACGCCGACAAAATCATCGTACTGGAAGCCGGACAAATTGCCGGAATGGGCACGCATGACGAATTAATGCAGACCTGCAGCGTCTATCAGGAAATTGCCTACTCACAGCTGACCAAGGAGGAGCTTGCCTAATGAAGATGAAAACCAAGACCAAAGGACAGAATACCTGGAGCAAGCTGCTCCGTTACTGCCGGAAATACGTTCCGGTGATCATCATTGCGCTGATCTGCGCGGCGGCGGGAACCGTGCTCACCCTGCTCGGTCCGGATATGCTCTCCGAGATTACGGACAAAATCACTGCCGGTCTCGCAGGCGGGATCGATATGGACGGCATTGCTGCCATCGGCATCACCCTCGTCGTGATTTACGCCATCAGTGCGGTATTATCGCTCTCCCAGGGCCTGATCATGTCGAATATTACCCAGAAGGTCTCCAAGAAATTAAGAACCGATCTGGCTCATAAGATGAACCGGCTTCCAATCTCCTACTATAATAAGTCAGCCACAGGGGATATCCTCTCCCGGGTAACGAATGATGTGGATACCATCGGCCAGGCGATGAATCAGAGCATAGGTACAGTGGTAACCGCCATAGCCATGTTCATCGGTTCAATCCTCATGATGCTCCGGACCAATGTAATTATGACCCTTACCGCTATCGTGGCAACAATCATCGGCTTCGGCCTGATGGCGGTTATTATGAAGAAATCGCAGAAGTATTTTGCCAGCCAGCAGGAATTCTTGGGCAAAATCAACGGTCATGTTGAGGAAGTCTATACCGGACATAATGTTGTAAAAGCCTATAACGGTGAAGCGCAGATGCGCAGCACCTTCCAGGAACTGAATCAGGGGCTGAAGAACAGCGCCTTCAAAGCGCAATTCCTCTCCGGACTGATGCCGCCGCTAATGGGCTTTATCGGTAATCTTGGTTTCGTTGCCGTCTGTGTCGTTGGTGCTGTACTGGCCTTAGATGGAACTATTTCCTTCGGGGTTATCGTCGCCTTCATTATGTATGTACGTTACTTCACCCAGCCGTTATCCCAGATCGCCCAGGCCGCGCAGAACCTGCAATCGGCATCGGCCGCAGGCGGACGTGTGTTTGAATTCCTCGAAGAAGCAGAATTGGAAGACGAGAGCCGCAAAGAGAACACACTGGCAACTGCGGCAGGTAAAGTAAGCTTTGACCAGGTGAAATTCGCTTATGAGAATTCCGGGAACCTGGTGATCAAGAACTTCTCGGCCGATGTGAAGCCAGGGCAAAAGGTGGCCATTGTCGGACCGACCGGCGCAGGCAAAACCACGCTCGTCAATCTGCTCATCCGCTTCAACGAGCTGACCGGCGGAGAAATCTACATCGATGACACACCGATCAGTAGTCTGACGAGGGAGAACATCCACGATTTGTTCTGCATGGTGCTGCAGGAAACCTGGCTGTTTGAAGGCACAATCAGGGAGAACCTGATCTACAATCAGCAGAATATCACGGACGAGAAGCTCGTAGAAGCCTGCAAGGCTGTTGGGCTGCACCGCTTCATTCAGAGCCTTAGCGACGGATATGATACCGTCCTGAACGATAAGGTCAACCTGTCCGCCGGACAAAAGCAGCAGCTGACCATTGCCCGTGCGATGCTGAAGGATGCGCCGATGCTCATTCTTGACGAAGCTACAAGCTCCGTGGATACCCGGACTGAGCTGCTGATCCAGCAGGCGATGGATCAGCTGATGGAGGGCAGAACTTCCTTCGTCATCGCCCACCGGCTGTCCACAATCAAGAATGCCGATGTGATTCTCGTCCTGAAGGACGGCGATATCCTGGAAAGCGGCAGTCATACAGAATTGCTGGCGAAGAACGGATTCTACGCGGAGCTGTACAACAGCCAGTTTGAGCAGGCTTCCTAATCGTACGAACAAAGGCAGGCCCAGATGAATACCCGAGGTTAGCAGAATTACACTCAAGGTCATCCTAAATTTAAAAAGGGCTATCCCAAGCAGCCATTCTTGGCTTTCTGGGTTAGCCCCTTATAGCAGATGCAGTCAACGGCTATTGCCGTGCCTGCAAAATTTCATCCACCCGCTCCTTCGCCCCCTGCCAGGAGGTCATCAGCGGAAAGGCATATTCCTCCCGGGCCCGCAGGTTCCAGGGATGCGGGATACAGAGCACCTTCCTCCCTGCCTGTACAGCGGGCAGCAAATTATGCGGACCGTCATCAATCAGCAGATCGAAGCCGATCAGATGCTTGCGCTTGCAGGTGAAGAAGTTCTCGGCCGGGATATACGGCATGTGCTTTTGCATCCAGTTCCATTTCTCAAGCACTGTTTTGGGAACAGCGGCTGTAACAATAATGACATCATAAGCGTTGTGAAGCTTCTCCATCTCTTCGACCACATATTCATCGAACAGCTCCAGCTCTTCGTACAGGCCGGGTCTGCCGAAGAAAAGGTCCATCGTGCTGTCCGGATGGCGAAGGTGGTCTGTATTCCAGTCCATCATATCCTCGTAGCGGAGCGGATGCGTAGGAAACTCAATGTTGTTGTGGTATATCGCACGTTTGACGAGATGACAGATGGTATCATCCATATCGACGGCGATGATCGGTTTATTCATTGATTCTCCTCCAGGTTGCATAGTGATTACATTATAGGCATCCGGAGGGAACGTGTCCAGACTTGCCGGAAGCAGGACTAATCCTTAAAGTCTCCCTTGCGGGAGAATTCAAGGATTACGCACGAAAGCACGCGTCCCTATGAGGGTGCCGCGTGCTTGTGTGTTAACTGTTTAATTAAGTATTTGAACCCGCTCTTGTTTATGTCCTGTTAACTCCGGGATCGTCCCCGGAACAGGTTAATCACAAACAGTACCGCAGCGACAAATAGCAGAAGGTGAATCAGATTGCCCATAACATCAAAGATAAAGCCGAACAGCCATACTACGACAACAAGTCCGATTAATCCCCACAGCATAAGCTTACCGCCTTTCTCCTCGAGGGGTGTTTCTCTCTTTTTACCCTTCTGGAAGGAGGTTCAAACGGCTGTTCAGCAGACTGGAGGCCGTGATCCTGTGCCCAACCGGCAGCTGCCGTTCCGGCTGGTACAATGCCCATGGCTTCGGAGCTTACTAGAATAGCGGGCCGGCTGCACAAGCGGCAGGGCGATCCGGCTAAAGATCGTCCAGTGGCCGGCAGCATCAATACGGGCGGATTCAATAATCTCATCATGAATGCCGAGGAAAAACTGTCTCAGCAAAAAGGTTCCCAGCACACCTGAAGCGGCAAGCAGCACATGCCCGATATGACTGTCAAACAGTCCAAGCCAGCGGTACATAATAAATTGCGGAACGAGAATGGCTTGGGTTGGAATCATAAAGGTGGCTAAGACAACCAGGAACAGCATATCCCGTCCCTTAAAAATAACCTTCGAGAATCCATAGGCTGCCATGGCGGAAATAATCAATGACAGCGCTGTCGACATCAACGTTACCTTCGTACTATTCCAGTAATAAAGTGAGAACGGTACGGCTCCAGCCCATACCTGCCTGTAATTCTCCACCATATTCCATTTCGTTGGAAGCCATTGTTGGGATGGTACAGTACTCTCCATAATAGGGCTATAGCAACAAAGCTCGAAATGAAGGGCATGAAATAAATCACTTTGAAAAAGGTTTTGAAATACGTTGCTTTGTTAATTAATGCTGCCAGCACCAACGCCAGAAACATCGCTACTGGGACCACGGCAATCATAATAAGGTTGTTAATCAGCGAACGGTGAAAGGATTCATCCTGCACCAGCCTGGTGTAGTTGTCCAGGCCGACAAAATGAAACCCTTCCAGCCCGGACACAAAATCCCCATCCGAGAAGCTAATCACACCGGATAAGAGAATCGGAATGATCACCAGGGTTATGGTCAGAATTATCCGGGAGCACTCTCTGGAAAAAGCCACGCAATCCTTAACGATTGTGCAGTCACAGATTGATGTGATCTTCGAAGAGATGGTCTCGGTCTCGAATTTTGTCCACTTTGATCCGGAGATCAAGACCCTGCTTGAGGATGCCAAGACCAATCCGGTCGCCGCAAGAACCTTGACCAGCCGGCTGGAGCAGGTGGCTGGCGATACCCTCGACTTACGCATCACGCTTCTGGACAAGGAAGGACATGCCTATTCTGATTATTCCTTCTACGACTATGATCCGCGTCAATTTATTGGACAAGGCTGGTTCCCAACCCTGGAGAAGCTCTTCCCGTATGACACTTTATTCATGGGGCAGAAGCTAATTATCTGAACTCCCTTGAGCCTGAGAAGCCGTTTGTATTCATGAGAGCCCGGGCATTAAGAGAAGGGATTGCCGCTCCGCCCTATGCATACCTTATTGTCAGCCGCAGTGAAGCCTCCATTCGTGAGAGGTTTGCTTCATTAGAGGAAGATGTTTATCTGCTGAATGATAAGGATACGATTCTGTCCAACCGGAACCAGGCCCTGATAGGATCTGATTTCAATACCCTTTTGCCGATCGATGAGCTGGCGTTCCCGGATATCGTAGAATTTAAGAACGAGAACCAGCTTCTCCTCTCGCTGCCGCTTAAATATGCCAAATGGAGGTTAGTCAGCGTAGCCCCCTATGAACAGCTGACGGAAAGATTGAACGTGATCAACCGGACCGGCCTGATCTTTCAAACCGTATTTGCGGTCAGTTTTTTGTTCGCGTTAACGTATTTACTGCGAAGATTTACCAAGCCTGTACTTGTCATGTGAATAAAGACTTGCTGCTGGAGACCGTTCCGCGGTTTATTCTCCAGCCGATTATTGAGAATGCTTATAAGCACGGATTCGTACAAGGCGGGGGCAATATTGAGAGCCTTCACGGACACCGTACAATCGTACAATTAGTACTGCCTGTGAAGCGGATTGGAGTGGATTAACGTGTTATACAAAGTAGTATTAGCCGATGATCACTATCCCGTACTGGAATATCTGAGCGCCAGTATTCCCTGGGATACCTTAGGCCTGGAGCTGTCAGCTTCTTGCTCTGACGGCAAACAAGCCTGGGAAGCCTGCCAGCTGCATCAGCCTGATATTCTGCTCACAGATATCGGCATGCCGGCGATGGACGGACTGGAATTAATCCGGAAGGCCCGGGAAGTAAATCCCCAGCTCCAGGCGATTATCCTGTCCTGCCACGGGGAATTCGAATATGCCCAACAGGCAGTGAAATTGAATGTTGCCGAATATATATTGAAAGAAAGCCTGCAAATTGATCAGGTCATTTCAGTATTGACTGAGGCGGTTTCCCGGCTGGAGATCAGAATGATCTCCCAGAATAATTACCTCCAGATGCAGAAGCTGGTCTCGCAGAACCACTCTGCAATCCGGACGAGATTTATCCGTATGTTCCTCGAGCAGCCAGTCTGGGATGAGGCTGAATGGGTATGACTCCGGTAGAATACCGGAAATTGATCTAAGCCCCTCTTTTTGGCAAAGCCAACCATTCTGATTCAATAAGAAACCAAAGGGGTAAATTTAATCCGAAGTTATATCCATTATATTTTAAGTATCGAAAAGACCTTCAAAGCGGAAGGTCTATTTTTCACGACAATAAAAACTTACTTAAGGAGGACGCCATGCATCGAGTAAACCTGAATCAGGAACGGTTCAACCAGCAGGTCATAGATAATGCCTCCTTTGGAATCGCACTGGTTGGATCAGAAGGTGTGATATTGACTGTTAACCCCGCCATGGAACGGATCTTTGGCTATTCCAAGGCTGAGTTTGACGGAATGAAGCTGCAAGAACTTTTCAATCCCGATGATGAATTCGGAAATATACATGATCTTAGGGAGCTCTTGGGTGACCGAACGGATATACAGCTTGAAACGCGGTTTCTTTCAAAAAAAAGGGATCAGATGTGGGGAATGCTCACTCTCAAGTTTTTCAGCGGAGAGGCGGATCATCCATCGTATTACATTTGTCAAATCGTTGACATCACTAAGCAAAAGGAATCCGAGCAGCGCCTTCAGGAGTCCGTAGAGCGGTACACATCGCTAAAAAAATACAACCATGACTCCGTCATTTCCTTTGGCCTGGACGGCCGGATTATTAACGCCAACCGTATGGCTGAAAAAATAACCGGCTACTCCATCGAGTCTGATCTGATCTGTATGGAGCTGGCCCTTCTGATTGGACAGGAGAGTGTCCAGAACATTCTGGACAGATCTCTATATGATGAATCGGTTGATCAGCATATCAACACGCTTTACACCAAAAATGGAGAAGTCATAGAAGTGCTTACCAGTATTGCACCAATTTACGTGAATAATCAAAATATCGGATTCTACCTTATATGCAAAGACATTTCCGAGCAGAGACAGCTGCTGCTTGCCAAGGAAGCCGCCGAATCCACAAACAGGGCGAAAAGCGAGTTTCTGGCTATGATGAGCCATGAAATCCGTACTCCGATGAACGGGGTTGTAGGCATGACGGATATCCTGCTCGACACCACGGAGCTTACCGGAGAGCAGCAGAGCTATGTGCAAATTATCCGTAAAAGCGGAGAAACCCTGCTCAATATTATCAATGACATCCTTGATTTGTCCAAAATCGAGGCAGGCCGGACAGAACTTCAGGAGCATACATTTGATCTGCGCAAATGCCTCAAGGACAGCTTTGCTGTCATTTCCATGAGTGCTGCCCAAAAGAACCTGGAACTCTCCAGCACCATAAATCATGATGTTCCCGACCATATATACGGCGACAGCGAACGTCTAAAGCAGGTACTTCTGAACCTGCTCGGCAATGCTGTGAAATTCACGCAGAGCGGCAGTATATCGGTAAAAGTGAAGCTTGTCCGGGAAGCTCCGTTCATGTTGGCCTTCACAGTGACAGATACAGGCATTGGAATTAATCCCTCCCGGCTTAACGAGATCTTTGAGCCCTTCGCGCAGATTGACAGTTTTATGTCACGCCAACATGAAGGCACCGGCCTTGGCCTTGCTATCAGCCGCAGAATTATCGGCATGATGGGCGGCGAGATCTATGCAGAGAGTGACGGCAAAAGAGGCTCCTCCTTCACCTTCACGATCAAGCCCAAGAAAGCTGAAGACAGTTACAGCCAAGAGACTCCCTTGAACAAACTTCCTGCCACACGCGAGGTGAGCATCCTCCTTGCCGAAGACAATTATATTAACCAGCTGGTGATGACCAAGACACTTGAAAAAATAGGTCACAGGATTACTACCGTAACAAACGGGATAGATGCAGTCGAAGCAGCATGTAAACAGCCGTTTGATCTCATATTAATGGATCTGCATATGCCGATTATGAACGGCTTCGAGGCGGTAAAGAGGATCAGAGAGGAGCTTAAGGAGAAGAGTCCTCCTATCATCGCGGTTACAGCCAATGCGCTGAAGGGGGACCGGGAAAAGTGCCTGGCTGCAGGGATGGACGAGTATGTCAGTAAGCCTGTAAAGCGTGAAGTCATTCTGAAGCTTATAAACCAGTTTGTGCAAAAATAGGATATGGATGCGCAGACCTTCACAGAATATACCGGAGGTCTGCTAATGCGTCTAGTATATGAATAGATATCTGGATAATATCCTGCACACCCAAACATAATAAAGATGATTTATATATGGAAGGGGTGCTCACAATGTCAAAAGAACGGCTACGGATTGCTGCATTAGGCGGTGTACACGAGATAGGCAAAAATATGTATTTCCTGCAATATGGGGATGATATCGTGGCTATTGATTGCGGGTCCAAATTTCCTGACGAGAGCCTGCTTGGGATCGACTTAATTATTCCGGATGTAGCTTTTTTATTAGAAAATATCGATAAGGTACGGGCCCTGGTTGTAACTCACGGACATGAGGATCATATCGGAGGCATCCCTTACCTGCTGAAACAATTAAATATTCCTCTCTACGCCTCCCGCCTGACCCTGGGATTAATCGAGAATAAGCTCAAAGAACACGGGCTTCTACGTCAAGCCAGCCTGAATTGCATCAATTCGGACTCCATCCTCACGTTCGGCCAAATCACCACTAGCTTCTTTAATACCAATCACAGTATTCCGGACTGCCTGGGTATTGTCTTTGATACCCCCGAAGGAACTGTTGTCCACACGGGCGATTTCAAGTTCGATATGACCCCGGTCAACAAACAATATCCGGATATACATAAAATGGCGGACATTGGCAAAAAGGGTGTCCGGTTTCTGCTCTCGGAGAGCACAAATGCTGAACGTCCCGGATTTACTCCATCCGAGCAGCTGGTAGGCGCCCATTTAGAAGAGGCTTTCAAAAAAGCAGAGCGCAGAATCTTTGTCTCTACCTTCGCCTCCAATGTACACAGACTGCAGCAAATCGTTGATGCCGCTATCCTCACGGGGCGGAAGCTTGCCTTGCTTGGACGGAGTATGGTGAACGTTGTTGCTGTGTCTAGGGAGCTGGGTTACTTGACCATTCCTGAGGGAATGCTGGTCGAACCTGCGGAGGCTGCCAAGCTGCCGCTGCATGAAATAGCTGTCCTGTGTACGGGAAGTCAAGGCGAGCCTATGGCGGCATTATCCCGCTTGGCGAATTCAAGCAACCGGCAGATGGAAATCGGTGCCGGAGATACCGTACTCCTTGCAGCCAATCCGATTCCGGGCAATGAACGCAATGTATCCAGGATTGTAGACAATCTGTATCTCCTCGGCGCACGGGTGATTTATGGATCGCGCAGCGAGCTTCACGTGTCCGGCCACGGCAGCCAGGAGGAATTAAAGCTGATGCTGACCTTAATGAAGCCGGAGTACTTCATTCCGATTCATGGGGAATACCGGATGCTGCATCACCACCGCTTATTGGCCGAAGCTGTAGGGGTACAGGGAGATCATATCTTCCTGCTCAAAAATGGCGAGCTGGTGGAGTCGGCAGAAGGAGTTGTCCGCCAATCAGGAAGGGTGACTGCCGGGCAGATTTTTGTGGATGGCCTTGGAATTGGCGACATTGGCAATGTAGTCTTGCGGGACCGGCGCCAATTATCTGCTGACGGGGTACTGATCACGGTTATTACTCTTAGTCAATCGGATGGGCGGCTGTTGAACGAGCCGGATACGATTTCGCGGGGATTCATTTATGTCCGCAATTCAGACAATCTGATGGATGAGATCAATCAGTTGGTCAAGGCAACTCTTCAGAAGATGAGCGAGGCTGACTTAGGTCAGTGGAATATTATTAAGCAGACCCTAAAGGTCACATTAAGCAAATTTCTATATGAGAAGACGAAACGCCGTCCCATGATTCTCCCTATCATTATTGAAGTGTAAACGGAATTTCAAAGGGATAATATTTCTGCAATTTTTGCAGATTATCGGGAATGCTAACCCTGTTTCCATTTCAAAGATAAAGGAGCTTACTTATAACTTCTTGTTACCCCTCTCAATGGATTGGATTCTCCAAAACTGATTTTACAAATTTAAGGCCTGCGATTCCGCAGGCCTTAAATTTTGGTTGTCCTACAAACTCCTTTATCAGAATAAACTAACGGTATAACGGGGGTGGACAATATTAACATTTTTGTAGGTTATATCTTTCTGGGGTTATCCCTTTCGGCGCCCATCGGTCCCATTAACGCAGCACAGCTGGACAAGGGTCTCCGCGGAGGATTTCTGCACGCCTGGGCGGTTGGCCTTGGTGCAGTCAGCGCAGATATTATTTACATGCTGCTCGTCTATTTCGGCATGATTCATTTGCTGGATGCTCCGTTTGTCAAGGCTTTTCTGTGGCTGTTCGGATTCTTTGTCCTTGTCTACACAGGGGTGGAGAGCATCAAGAGTTCGGGTGAAGTTTCGGTAGCAGAACTGAGAGGAAGTGAAGCCTCCCTGTTCAAATCCTTTCTATCCGGGTTTCTGATGTCACTGTTCAATCCCCTCTCTATTCTGTTCTGGCTAGGCATTTACGGATCAATATTGGCCGAAGCGGCAAGCCAGTACCCGATGCACCAGCTGCTGCTGTACAGCGGAGCCATCGTGCTGGGGATACTGCTCTGGGATGTCACCATGGCAGCGGCCTCCAGCATTTTCCGCAAATTCCTGACCGTCCGGGTGCTAAAAGCAATCTCTGTATGCTCCGGTCTGTCACTGGTCGGATTTGGTTTCTATTTTGGTGTACAGGCTGTTCAGCTGCTCTTTCTCTAGAGCATTCAGCATCCGCGAAGTGAGCGCACTTCCCGGAATGCGTTTCTGGACTTTTATCACATTTTTCAACAATCAAAATTCGTTCATTTTTTGTTCAGTTAAGACGTTTACACTGTTTCAATACTCTCACACGTATATGCAGATGAGAAAAGATTATCCCAATTAAGTATACGGAGCAAGGAGAGGTTATTATTGAAGCCTCTACTGTTGGTGACCGGGTTAAGGTCAGTATTACGGATACAGGAGTAGGAATGGATGATGAAACCACGGCCCGAATATTCAATCCGAATGAACAGGGGCAACAAACTGTTGAAGGTGGAATAGTCCCTTCATCACAGCAGCAGATGCACTTGATACCAGAAGATGCTTCATCCAATTGAACAATACTACCTCCAGGCTGTTGGAAGAGATCACGCGGGGGGCAGTGTCTGAGTCTAACATTCGAGAAAGGTTTTTGGGTATTCAAAAAGGCACCCTGAGGTGCCTTCATATCGGTGTTTGAAGAGTACTTTGTCACTTCTCAGCACAGATCATGAACATCGGCGTTGACCGGTTCAGGACCTGCTGTTTCTCGTCCAGTACTTTGGCGTTCAGATTCTCTTCAGCATAGATAACGGAGTATCCTTCTTCCTTGAGGGTCCGTATATCCCATTCTGGACGCCACTCTCTGGTCAGGGGCAAAACAAGGCTCAGACGGTCAGTTTCCTCTATATCCTTATGATGCGGAAGCTCACCGAAACCCTTATCCACATAGGCTTGCTGATCCTCTGCGTGCTTCCGCTTCATCTCTTCGTCCCAAAGATGACGATTCCAGTTGGCATCAAAGACCAGCAGCCGTCCTCCCGGCTTAAGGACTCTTCTCCACTCTTTGTAGGCTGACTGCGGATGGGTGAGGCTCCAGGTGACATTGCGGCACACGATCAGATCGAAGCTCTCCGCAGCAAAGTCAAGCCTGTGCGAATCCATCTTGCGGAAAGTAACCGTCACACCCTCCCGGCTGGTGTGGGCCCGCGCTTCTTCCAGCATATTGTCGGTGCAATCAATCGCAGTAACCAGATGCCCGGCACTTGAGAGAATCACCGAGAAGAAGCCGGGGCCGCAGCCTATATCAAGTACATGCAATCTTTCCTTCTGTGGTGCATGGGCGAGGATAAGCTTCAGCCAGGCTTCCCGCTGGAATCCGTTAAGCTCCTTTTGAATACCTTCACTATATAGCCCCGCTTCGCCTTCCCAATACATTTCCACCTCTTGTTGTATACTCATCAATCATTCACTCCTTCTTGGCAAGTATCATGAACCGGTTAACATTCTGATAGCCGTATTTCAAATAATTCAGCGGCATCGCACGGCCAGGGATAAAGTTCCGCTGAACATCAATGCTGCGGAACCCGGCCTGTCCCAGCGCGGCCACATCAGCTTCAGGCCGCAGTACATTAACAAAGGGCAGCCCGCTTAACAGCTCCTTATCTTGACTGCTCCGCTGGCGGATTCTTTGTTCTGTAAGCAGGATCAGTGTCCAGGATAAGGCATACCAAAGTCTGCGGAATACAGTCTTGCTCTCTTTATATAAATAGTTGCCGTCAAAAATAATCAAGGTCCCGCCCGGTTTCAGCACCCGGTACCATTCGGCATATGCCCGCTGCGGATCAGGCAGCGTCCATACCACATCCCTGCAGACCACTGCATCGAAGCTATCTTCTAGCTCCATATCCAAGCCGGCAGCATCACCGACATAAGCCGGAACCTGGTATCCGTAACTTTTGAAATTCCGTGAAGCTCTTTCAATCATTCCCGGAGAAGCATCCAAGGCTGTAGGCAGATGACCCATCTGTGATAAGAGGATGGAGAAAAATCCGGGGCCTGTTCCTACATCCAGCACCTTTTGCCCGGGTTTTGTCCCCAGCCCTTTCATAAGCAGCTGCTTCCAGAGGCTGATGGTTTTGGGGCTGCGGAATTGCGTCTGTATGACTTTGTCATAACTCTCCGAGCTTGAAGTCCAGTATTTCGAAATCTCTTTCAGCATCATTCTTCACCTATGTCCAGCTGGTTCCAGAAGATTGGCGTAAAGGTGGTGTACCCCGGCCGGAATCCGGTTACTCTATTATTTACTGCCAATATATCATCAGGGAAATATATAGCTGCAAACATAGCCTCCTGATACATTTTGGAGAAAATAGAGTCATATGCGCTCTGACGTTCCTGAAGGTCGGTTGCTTCTACTGCGGTGTCAATTTGTGATTCCAATGCAGCATCAGACCATACCACTGCAGGGGCTTCAGCTGTTGCATGGAACAGGGACAACAGGAACGCATGCGGATTATAGGCATCATCATAAGTCCGGTACATGATCAGATCATAGGCTTTGCTTGTCCACAACGCATCGTAGTAGGCATTCGGCTCAAGCATCTGAAGATTGACGGCAATGCCAATCTCCCTTAGCTCAGACTGAATCAGCTCACTGATGGATTTCCATTCCGGATATTCAGCCTGCTGCAGCACGAAATTGAGCTCTAGCGGTAATCCGTCCTTCTCGGCAATCCCGTCTCCGTCCGTATCCGTGTAGCCGGCTGCTGCCAGCAGCTGCTCCGCTTCCTGCGGATCGAAGCCGTACCAGGTATTATTGGACTCCGTTACATAAGGGACCGTCAGCGGGAACAAGCCTTGGGCTTCACTGCCGATGCCGTCCATGAGATCTTCGACTATGCTTTTTTTATTGATTGCCAGATTGATCGCTTTGCGGACATTCAGATCCTGAAGAGCAGGCGTATTATAATTAAAGATCATGAAATGAGAGTTAGTTCCTGGTGCTTTTTGCAGACTTAATGAGGGAGCTGCTTCGATTACCGGCACACTTTCCACCGGGATTTTACCCAATTGGCCTCCAGCAATGTCAACATCCCCGCTTTGCAGTGCCAGTACTCTGGACTGCGGGTCAGGGACGACCTTCAGGATAATTTTGGAGAGCTTCGGCATTTCTCCCCAATAATTCGGATTCCGGACAAGTACGGCTTCCTGATCTGTTGTGTAGCTCTCTGCCATCCAGGCGCCAGTTCCGATCGCTTTGATAAATGTACCCGTAATATCCCCGGCAGGCTCCACAGCAGAAGGGCTGATCATCCGCACCGGTCTGGCAAAGGATAACTCCGTTAAGAACGGATAATAGGCTTTGTTGAATGTCATTGTAATCGTATGTTCGTCCACAACGTCAAGGGACTCCATTGCCGTAGCCACATTTAATGAATTGGCCGGATCCTTGATCCAGCGTTCGAAGGAGAATTTAACCGCAGCGGCATTAAACGCCGTACCGTCAGAGAACTTGACGTCCTTTCGGAGCTGGAACGTATATACTTTTCCGTCTTCAGAAATATCCCAAGACTCCGCAAGCGCTGGCAGAATTTCGCCCCTTTCACCATACTCCACTAATCCGTCATAGATCATCGCGTGCACATTCATCGAACCGTCATAGGCCCCGGCATCTAAGCGGTCTATACCGGGATCAGAGGATATGGCAACAGTGACAACCTTCTCCTGGATAGCAAGATCTTGTGCGGCCTCGTTATTCGCAGGCTGATTGGCATCAGCTGTAGACGGGCTGTTATTACTGCTACACCCGGATATCACCATAATTATTACAAGAAGCAGGAAGAATAATGATTTGGATAATAGGCTTGTTGTCTTAGGATTCTTTCTCATTCATGGTACACCCTTTCTTTACTTAACATCAAAGTCATGGCTGGTATGCCACTCTGTCCCTGGTCTCTTCTTCCTTAAACGGGGGTCCTGCACAGGTACCGAAGAGAGCAATGTTCTTGTATACGGGTGGTCTGCTTGACGCAACATTTGTGCGCCCGATTGCTTCTCCACAATTGCCCCTTGATGCATCACAGCCACACTGTCGCAAAACCGGTTTACAACTGACAAGTCATGCGTAATGAATACATAGGATAATCCCAGCTCGTGCTTCAACGCCAGCAGCAGATCCATCATCTGCTTACGTAAGGTAACGTCAAGACTCGAGAACGGTTCATCACAGATGATCAGCTCCGGCCGCAGCGCAATCGCCCGCGCAATTCCAACCCTCTGCTGCTGTCCGCCGCTGAGTTCATGCGGATAACGGTGAATATGCTGCCGTTCAAGTCCAACCAGCTCAAGGGTGTCTGCTATCGTGGCCCTGCGGGCTCCGGCCTTACGCTCTCCGTAATTCCGAAGTGGCTCCCCGATAATCTGCTCCACTGTAAACATTGGATTAAATGAAGCCAGGCTATTCTGAAATACCATCTGCATCTTCCTGCGGATCATGCGCATCCCGCTGAAGCTCCAGTCCGTATAATCCTCGTTCTTGTATAGAACTCTTCCGGAGGACGGTTTCTCCAGTCCCAGCAGGAGTCTGGCCAAAGTGCTCTTACCACAGCCGCTTTCCCCTACTAGTCCAAGGGTCTCGCCGCTCTCTAGACGGAGGGACAAGTTGTTGACGGCATGGACACTCCTGGCATTACGTGTGAACCACCCCCTTTCCGTCCCGTATCTTTTATTCAGGCTTACCGCCTCCAACAGCCTCAAGTTCACCACATCCATTTCGTCGATGTAATATTATCGTTGTTATCTGCAATCCATTAAGTATTTAGTATAGGGATGCACCGGATTAGAGAAAATGTCAAACACATTGCCCGATTCCACGATCTTCCCGGACTTCATCACATACACATAATCTGCAAGCTCTGCAACCACACCGAGATCATGCGTAATGAACAGAATGCCGACATCATTCGTGCATCTGATTCTGTCCAGTTCTTCAAGAATCTGGGCTTGAATGGTTACATCCAGGGCCGTTGTAGGCTCATCGGCAATAAGCAAGTGTGCACCGGTAACCAGTGCGATGGCGATCATTACCCTTTGACACATCCCCCCGCTAATTTGAAAAGGATACTGATTGAAAAGCTGCTCCGGATCGCCAAGACCTGCCTGCTGCATCTGCCTCATGGCAAGCCGCTTCGCCTCTTTTCCCGATACCCGCTTATGCAGTTTAATCGTCTCCATGATCTGCCTGCCGATGGTAAGCACCGGATTCAGTGCATTCATAGGATCTTGAAAGATAGCAGCCATCTCGGTTCCCCGGAGCTTCCTTAACTGACGGCTGGAGTACTCCCGAAGATTGTTGCCCTTAAGCCAGATTTCCCCGCTCTCAACGATGCCAGGAGGATCTACTAAGCCTAGGATGGACATTGCCGTAACACTTTTACCGCTCCCGCTCTCGCCTACCAGCGCGACAATCTGCCGGGATCTCACCTCGATACTGACATCATCTACGGCCGCAAGGGTATGACTCCCTGTGTGGAAGCAGGTGCGTAGATGACTGACCTTCAGCAGCGCAGTCTCTGCACTCATGTTCTGGACCCCCGCTTCCCTGCAGCATTGATATTATGCTCTGAGCTCTGCAAGCCTTCTCCCAACAGATTAAAGCCCAGAACCGCCAGCATGATCATCACACCCGGGAAGAGCATCAGCCGCGGCTCTGTCTGAATATAGGCACGGCTGTCGTTCAGCATAACTCCCCATTCCGGTGCAGGCGGCTGAGCTCCCAAACCCAGAAAGGACAAACCTGCAATGGAGAGCATAATCGTACCCACTTCCATAGAAGCAAGAACCAGAATAGGCCGGGCAGCGTTCAGCAGAATATGCCTGAGTATAATTTGTGAATGAGAAGTGCCTGACGCTTTGGCGGCGGTAATATATTCACTTTCCTTGATTTGAAGCACCATGCTGCGTATCACTCTGGCATACCCGGTCCACCAGACTGCAGCGAATGCGATTAACAGATTCTTCATACTGGGACCCAGCATGGCAGTAATGGCAAGGGATAGAATTAAGCTGGGAAAGGCAAGCAATATATCTATGATACGCATAATCAAATGATCGATCCGGCCGCCGGCGTAGCCTGCCAGGAGCCCGACAGGGATGCTAATTGCAAAAACAACGATCAACACCATGAACGAATAATACAGGGACGTTCGGGTCCCATAGATTAACCGGGATAACACACAGCGTCCCAGATGATCGGTACCGAGCGGGTATTGCCAGGAAGGCATACCCAGTTTATGTTCCATATGTATCTGCAGCGGATCAGAGGGAGACAGCCACGGGGCAAAGAGCCCGGCACATATGAACACAAGTACGATACCCGCTCCTACCTTTGCTCCGTTATTCTTAAATAAGGGAATACGAAATATGATCATCCGCTCCTTCTACAGCGTCACCGCAGCCTGATTCGCGGATCCAGCAGGAGATGTAACAAATCTACTGTCAGGTTAATCAGGACAACGACAACAGCCATCCATAATACGTAACCCTGAATGACAATATAGTCTTTGGCAAAAATCGCCTCGATGGCATACTTGCCCATTCCCGGCCAGGAAAAAATAGTTTCAACAATAACAGAACCGCCCAATAATCCCGCTATATTAACCCCAAGGAGGGTAAGACTCGGAAGAAGCGCATTACGCAGTGCATGCCGAAGGATGATTCTCCATTCCTGGAGTCCCTTAGCCCTGGCTGCTGTGATGTAACGCTTGCCCATAACGTCCAGGAGACTAGAACGGATCAAGCGGATGTAGACGCCTGCCATTCCAAACCCCAATGTAAATGCAGGCAGAATGACACTGGCTGCCCCATCCATTCCCATCACAGGAAACAGCTTAAACTTCACCGCACCATAATAAATCAGGAGCAGACTAAGCCAATATCCCGGCATGGAGACACTGAGCAGTGCACAACCTCTTCCCAGCCGGTCAAACATTCTACCGGGATAAAGTGCAGATCCCACTCCAAGAGGCAGGGCAATAAGAATAGCAGACAATACAGAACAGCTACTTAGCAGTACCGTAGCCGGAAATCGGCTTATCAGCTCTGTGAACACTGGACGGCTGCTGCTGTAAGATATACCTAAATCGAGATGGAGCACCCGGTTCAACCACTGAAAATATTGCATATGTATAGGCCCATCCAGACCCAGAGCATGTCTGGTTGCCTCAATAGCTTCATGTGTAGGCTTAATGCCGTCAGCACGCAGCATGATCTCCGCCGGATCCCCGGGTGTTAAGTGCATCAGCGCAAAGGTAATGGCAGAGATGCCCAGCAGCACGGGAATGAGCTGCAATACGCGTTGTAAGAGATATTGTTTAATGGCGTTCAACTCCAAAGCCTTAATCGTAATATTTACGATTATATCATAAATGTTTTAAATTAATAGTCTTAAAATTATTTAATTCAATTCGTATATGATAAATTGTGTATATCTTCTAATAAAAAACAGCGGCAGACCAAGACTTAATAAATAAAGTCTTAGACTGCCGCTGTTGTCATCTATGCTATTGATTCAGTTCCAGATACTCCATCTTTCTATACCCGACATCCCTTATTTTCGAACGATTCATCAGTTAACGGGGAAAGAGGGTTCCTGAACCACCTCTGTCCTCCGGGGAGCAGTCCGCTCATAAGTAACAGGATAGCTCTGGCTTCCCAGCAGAATCCGCTTCCCTTGGAACTCATCATAGATATTCACCCGCACCGTTCCGCCGGTAAGGGTCTTATACGCTTTGTTGTTCAGCGAGAAGGACAAGCTGCCTAAGGCTCCGGCCGGTTCTTCGCCCAGAGAGAGAAGCTTCTCCGAGGGCTGTCCGAACGGATCGATCAGCTGGACCACAAGCTTATGTTCGTTCGCTGCAGTAACATACTGCTCACTGCGGGTTACGCGGTAGTTCATCTGTGCCTCTATGGACTCCCGGTCTTCGGGCATCGTGGCTGTAGCCTGGGTCACGGACAGGGAGTACGGGAACAGCTCCAGCTTCTGAAGGGACGGCTGCGGTGCGGGATTCGCCGGGTTAAGCTCAAGGCCCACGGTATGAATGTAGGCGGTCGGCGCTCCCCCGGGTGCGGTCAGCTTGCCTCCAGAGATTCCTTCCCCGAGATAGAGGGTTAGCTCCGAAGCATTGATCTCCGGCGGAAGCTTGCTCCAGACAGTCACGAGACTTTTCTCCTTGGCATTCAAGGCCGCGGCGGACTGCGAGATTACCGCTTCGAAATACTGATGATCCGGGGTCCGGTAATAGCCCACCAATTGCGCGGGCTGGGTTCTCCGTAATTCCTCGTTTGTCATCACCAGCTCGGTATAGACCAGCTTGGAATCCGCGCCGGGATATATCCGTGTCTGTCTCTCCAGAACCTCTGCTTTCTTCCCGGTCAGCTCAAACTGGAACGGCTCTCCGGCCGCAACGGTTCTTAAGGTATTACCCAACTGGCTGGTGAAAAGTGTAAGGAAATTCGCCTTGGCCTCTCCCGAAGCATACTGGAGGATAATCTTCAGCTTCGTGAGATTATAGGAATAAGGAAGGTTCCCTGCGATATACAGCACCGCTGTTTCCTGCGGAGCCAACTGGCTCTTTGAACCGTCGATCACCATCTGCGAAGTGCCGCTGATATCCATATCTCCCGCCTTTAGAAGAGCTGTAAGCGCCGGGAGTTGTACACTCGCCACACCTGTGTTCCGGAGGCTGACCTTGGTCACTATCTGATCCTGGTCCGACCACGGCAGGCGTTCTACCGATTCGAGCTTCACTACGAAGCTACCCAGACTATTCTGCACAGGATATTCAGTCGCCAGCAGGTGATCCGGCTGCAAGGAATACGGAATCTGAAAATAGGCCGCCGGGAAGGCGATCCGGTTCGCTTCAGCCGGCTCAGTCATCTGTAGCTGGAGAACGCCCTGATTCAGCTTCAGAGGCAACTCTGCGCTGAGTTCTACCGTCTGCTCTTCCAGTGGCTTAAGCGTCAGACCCGTAAGCGCTTCATTACTCACAGGATAGCTATATCCCTCGGAAGCGATTAGGCTGAACGGGTAATCCGGCAGGGTCACCGCCTGGTTGCCTGTGTTCCGCACACGGAACTTCAGGCTCCATTTTGCCAAATTGTCCTCTGCATACACCGCCGCGCTTGCCAGTCCGGTCTCAATCGTATGGTTACCCACCTTGAGCTTGGCGACTGCGTTAACGGGTACGGTGAAGTTAGGCAATTCCGCTGCGGGCAGCTTATATTGAGCAACTGGAAGTTTCACTTGCAGCGTGCTGTCTTCCTGGACAAATTGCAGGGACATATTATCCAGCTTCGTATAGGAAGGGAGGTCTGCCAGATAGTACAGGGTTCTTTTCTCCTTGGGCTGAATCGGGTAATCAGCATGGTCAGCGTTCAGCTCAAACCTGGAACCGCCCGAGGATACCAGATATCCCTTGAGGCCTGTATCCTTAAGAACCTTGGCACCCAAATTGGACAAGGTCATCCCAACCCTGGCGTACACTTTTCCGTTCGTTTTAACAATCTGCAGGCTTTCCGCCTTGCTGATAACCGGCATCTCTCCCAGGACCAGCTTCTTGCTCTGGCCTCTGGCGATTACCGTGGAGTAGGAGCCCGGAATTGTAAACATCCCGAGCTTCTTCTGGTAATTCGCCTGACTGAAGTCCCAGCCGAATAGGGAGATGCTGACTCCGTTTATTTTGGCAGCCTGACCCGCATTGACGTAATACGTCACCGGCTGGCTGCTATTCGCCGGAATGGACTTGATTGCAGCACTGCTTGTCACCGGTTTGCCCTGAATAACAGCGCCGCCTGAAGTGGTGACCTTGGAGAAATAATCGATTAAGCTTACGTTGCTGCTGCTCCCGTTGTGGTAATTCAAGGTGTACGTAAGAATATTCCCGCTCTCCTGGGGCTGAAGAGATGCGTCCAGCAGCTTCACACTCACGCCACTCTTCAATGAGACCGCCCCCAGTCCCTCCAGCGTGGACACGGCGGCTGAAGCCGCGGTTCCCGCTGAAGGTCCGGCCGCTGCCGTATAGGCTCCGAAGGCGATGGATTGGCTAAGAACCGCCAGGCTTAGCATGGCGACAGCATATTTTCTCGTGGAATGATACATGATTCTCTCCTCCCTTAACTTCGCTTAAGCTTGCGGCAGCCGCATCTCGAACCTTGTCCATATTTCATTACTCTCTACAGACAAACTCCCCTCATGCTGCTCTACGATATTGCGTGCAATGAACAGACCGAGACCGGTGCCGCCCTCCTGATGTGTCCGCGCCCGGTCCCCCGAATAATACATCTCGAAGATATGCGGCTGCTCTTCCGGCGGAATGGGATTTCCATAATTGATCACCTCAACCACTACTACGCCTGAATCGAGACGGCCTTTAATATCCACATACACACCTTCTTGTCCATAACGGGCGGCATTGGTCAGCAGATTCCCTAGTACACGTACCAGCAGATCCCCATCTCCATAGACGCTTAAGCCCGGAGTAACATTCAGCCGGGAGGTCAGGCCATTCCGCTCGAATACCGGGTACAGCTCCTCGTTCAATTGTCTCAGCAGCTCGCTGAGATCCAGGTGTGTCTTCACCATAGGCAGCGTGCCATAGTTCATCCTGGTGATCTCGAACAGCCCGTCAATCAGCTTCTCCAGCCGCTGGGACTTGGTGAAGGCAATGGTAGCGAAATGTCTGATCGTCTCAATAGGCAATTGCTTATCCTTAAGAATCAGATCCAGATACCCGAGCACGGAGGTGAGCGGTGTACGCAGATCATGCGCCAAATTGACGACAAGCTGGTCCTTGCTGCTCTCGGCGAAATCGCCCCTCTTGACCGCCTCCTGCAGTTTAGCCCCTGCCACATTCAGATCCTCGGCGATTGCGCTGAACTCATCCCTGGAGGCGATCTGCACCTGATTCTGAAATTCTCCGTTAGCCAGATGATGAATGCCCTTGGATATCTCGTCAAGATAGCGGATGTACGGCTGGGTGAACTTGAAGAAGAATATCAGCATCAAGGGGATAAACAGCATCAGGAACACATTGAAATCTCCGATCCTGAAGATCATCCGGCGTAATTCTGCCTCCGGGTCCTCCCACCGGACCCCGGCGTAATAGAGCTGGAGCAGCTTAAACAGTCCATAGATCATACTGCCTGACAAGAGCATGCTTACACCCAGTAACTGGACCAATCTGGCTCTGAAGCCCCGGAGTCTCTTAGGCATTGAATGTGTACCCGACACCCCAGATGGTTTTGATGAACCGGTCCTTATTCTGATCCTCTCCCAGCTTCCTGCGCAGGGTGCGGATATGTACCATCACGGTATTGCCGCTTTCATAGTACGCTTCGCCCCATACCCGCTGAAATATGCTCTCTGCACTAAACACCTGCTTGGAGTGGCTCGCCAGCAAATAGAGGATGTCGAATTCCTTGGGTGTGAGGTCAATCTCTTCTCCATACAGCGTAACGGTGTGCCGGTCAGGGGAGATGATGAGCCCGCCCAGCTCCAGAACTGAAGTCAGATGGGCCGCCGGAGGCTGGCTGAACTGCAGGGAACGCCGCAATTGAGAATTGACACGGGCCAACAGCTCCATAGGATTGAAGGGCTTAATCATATAATCGTCAGCTCCCATCACTAGACCGGTAATCTTATCGAAATCAGAGGTCTTGGCACTCAAAAAAATAATCGGCAGATTATGCTTCACCCGCACCTGGCGGGTGACCTCGTACCCGTCCAGCTCCGGCATCATAATATCCAGGATCGCCAGGTCGATGGACTGTGATTGAATTGCCTGCACCGCCGCTTGGCCATCAGATACTTTGATACAGTGATACCCTTCCTTCTGCAAATGCAGGGCCACCAGGTCGGCAATATCTTTCTCGTCCTCTGCGATCAGAATAGTGACTCTCTTCATACCGGAACCCTCCTAGGCCTAGATCTATTCGTTCAGGTATGTGGTCGCCTTATTCTGAATCAGCTTCGCCACTTCCTCCGCTGTCTTCTGTCCGCTGAAGAAGGCGCCCATCTCTTCTCCGAGAATGGAGAGAATCTTGAAATCCAGCATGGCGAAGTTATCCGCAGTATTCATCAGCTCTTGAAACTCCTTGAACTGCCCGTCAGGCACACTTACAGGCATGCCGCTTGGGAGCTTATACGTTCTGCTCTTCACCTGCTGCTGAAGCTCACTGAGCTGCTTGTCATTCACCGATTGGAGCAGGGAGAAGCCTTCTCTGCTCTGGAGGGACTGCGCTTCCTCAGAGAGCAGGAACTCTATGAACTTCCAGGCATGATCTGCAACCGGCGATTTGGCCTGTATCGCAAATGTAGAGGTCGGAATAATCCGCATGGCGCCGGAGCTTCCGCTATGTGGCTTATGCAGCAGCTTTGGATTGGCAAAATAAGTATACGGAACATTGACGAAATCGGCCGGGGTTTGCAGAACGGCGGAATAGAACAATTGATTCCCGGCTTCCGCCGGCTTCGAGGTCATCACTTTATCGTCATACATCTCTTTAATTTGCCTCATCATAAATATGAATGCAGGGGAATCAAACTTGGCTGTCCGCGCAGCAGAATCTACAAACTGGTTATAGCCGTCCACCACCATCTCCTGAAGAAGGACCTCCGGCGGATTCTCCGAGATCGCATAGCGATGACCGGAGCCTGCCTTCTCCTCGGCTTCAATCATTGATTTGACAATCGCATTGAATTCCTGCCAAGTCCAGCTCTTATCGTCTACGTTCGTGTGCTTGAGCGCTTCCCCATCTCCAATGAACGCTCTCAGATTGTACCCCGAAGGAATGATATAGGTGCCGCCATTCAGCTTCAGGGCATTCAATACATTCATTGCAAGATTATCCTGCTTCAGGGTTTGCGACTGCTTCAAGTAATCCTCCATATTAAGAAATAGCTGCTTGTTCACATATTCACTGACAGGCAGGCTGCCGGTTTCATAAATGTCGGCTCCTTTTCCCGAGAGCAGGGCCGTAGCGGTGCTTTTCAAATATTTCTCATAATCCGGCCCTTCCATAGTCTCGCCGATCCCCTTGTAAGCCTGAATCTGCAAATCAATCTCAGGATAGACCTTTTCAAACTTCTGCTCTACAGCACGGTAGAATTCAGTGTCCAGCTCAACGGATAACGTAACGACCGTCTTCCCGCCTGTGCTCGAAGCTTCCCCGCTGCTCCCAGGGCTGCATGCAGTCATTAGGGTGGTAAAAGCAAGGCTCATGCCCAGCCAACTCTTCTTCATCTTCATTTATAAATACCTCCTAAGATTCTTCGTATTGTATGTCGTACAACTGCTGCTTACTGGAGACGTACGCGATTCCCGTCCTGTAAGGGCTCACTGCTCTCCAGAATAATCATTTCATCTTCATACAGGCTATCCGTTTGGATGACGCTGTCTATACCATTGGTGGTACTGGACCGGATCTGAACTTCGCGGGCAACAAACACATTGCCTAATGCCCCCCTCTGCTCCTCGATCTTGTACACATAGCTGCGCTCCCCTGTCTGGTGGATAGCCTTACTCGGGACCACCAGCCCCTCTTGAAGAGACGGCTTCTTCAGCTTGATCTGAACCTGCTCCCCCCCCTTAAGCGAATCATCCTCCAGCACCATAAAAACATTCTTTTGAGGGATTTCCTCCGTCTTGCCGTTCTCCTCAGCAGGTGAGCTGCCGATACGCGCCTGAACATCCTTGATCTCCGTAACCTTCCCCTGTTCGGAGCGGACCTGTGGCCCCTCCGAACTCTGAACCTCCACCTCTAGCTTCTCTCCTAAGGAGACCCCGAGACTGGATAACAGCTCCGCATCCGCCGTAAAATCAAATTGATACCCCTTGCTGCTATTGGAGATGACCAGATCCGGCTCCCCCGCAGACAGCATCTCCGGAATGGCATTCACCGTGGTTACAATCCCGTCGAATGGAGCCTTCAGTTGCTGCTCACTGGTTAACTTTTCTCTCAGATCAGCAATTTTACGCGTCTGCATGGCCTGGTCAATCTTGCCCGCCTCAATCTCTCGTCTGGCCCTGCGAATCTGAAGCTCATCCCCCTCCAGGTACGTCTGAATGAACTGATCCTGCAGAGTTTGCTGTTCGATCTTCTGCTTGTCCAGGAGCGTGATTTCATCCTGCAGCTCTGATTCAGCAGTCTGGCTGTCATAGAGAATCAGCTTCTGCCCCTTCTTGACCTTGTCCCCCTCCTTCACAAGAATCTGCCGGACCTTCCATCCGCTGGAATTCAGAAGCTGCGCTTCGCTCACAGGCCGCAGCATCCCGCTGCCCTCCAGCGTGAATTCAAGGCTACGGCTCTCCGGTTTGACCGTCGTCACTTTGGGCAAGGTCAAGGACTGCAGCGTATTGCTGAAAAAGGTGAAGAAGAGCAGCACGCCCAAGAGCAGAAGGAAGGCCTTTCTGATTATTTTTTTGCGCCTGCGGTCTGCCGGCACCCCTGTAATCTCCATATCCCGTCTTTCTCCTCCTTCCTTAAAAGTTCCCTCACACGCGGGCATTACCCCTTAATCCCAGACAATTGGACACCTTCAATGAAATACGTCTCCGCATACAGAAAGAGAAGGACCATCGGAGCCATATAGATGGCAGAAGCGGCAAAGGCAAGCCCCTTCTCGCTGCTGACATTGGACAGATAGACCGAGAGGGGCTGCCTTAACGGGTCGTCCAGGAAGATCAGCGGCTGCTCCACCATATTCCAGTAATCGACGAATAACAGAATCGTGAGTGCGGCCAGGCCCGGCTGAACCATTGGAATAATAATGGTATAGAAAATCCGTAAATGTCCGGCGCCATCCATCTTGGCCGCTTCGATATAGGCATACGGAATGTCCAGCATGAACTGCCTGAGCATGAATACACCGAAGGCCGCAAAAATACCGGGCAGGATAATGGCAACTGAGCTATTCAGCAGCCCCAGCCGTTCCGCCATGATGTAATTGGGCACAAGAGTCACCTGAAAGGGCATGAGCATCGTCAGGACATAGATAAGAAACATGAATTCCCGACCCCGGAATCTCAGCTTGGAGAACGCATAGGCAGCAAGCGCAGCTATAAGCGTCTGTCCGGCAATGATGGGCACCACCAGGAATACCGAATTCCAGAACAACGACAGGTACAACGGGCTGTCCATCAACACCTTGCCGTATTGCTCCAGGGATACCTGATCCGGCAGCCATTTCAAATTTGCAAAGAGATCATTTCTCCCCTCCATAACCTTGTTCATTTGTCCGACAGGACCGTAATTGATCCCTATTTCACGGGTACTCATGAATGAATTAATGAGGGTCACCCCAATCGGGAACAACATTACGAGAGCAATCGCCCCCATCATGACGGTTAACGCTAGCTTGTGTATGACTTTACCAACTGGCAAGACCTCTCCACCTCTATTCCATATATCGCCGGTAGCGGCGTTCCATGGCGAACAACCCGAGTACGATGATAAGAATGCCGCCAACCATTAAGGTGGACGCAGCCGTCATCTTCGGGAGGTCGAGCGACAGGAACATATTGTTCATAAAGTGCTGCAGCATATAGATGCTGTCATGCGGATAGGGTCCGGCAATCAGATATGTCTCCCGAAATACCTTGAAGGAATTAATGATCGACATAATGACGACAAAAAACATCGTGGATGTTAAATAGACCAGCGTAATGCTCCGGAACTGCCTTAGTCGGCCAGCCCCTTCAATCTGGGCGGTTTCGTAGTAATCCTTCGGGATCTGCTGCAGTCCGGCCAAGAACAGGATCACGTTATACCCGATGTTTTTCCATATATACATCGTTATGATTACATTCCGCGCTGCCTCTGTCTTCATCCAATCCACCCGCGCCAGACCGAAGCCGCTCAGCCAGGCATTCAGCGCCCCGTTCCAGTCAAACAGGATCTGCCAGACCAGGATAATGGAGGCGACAGGAACGACAAGAGGGAGTACATAGGCAGTTCTCAGCCATTTTTGACCATACAAGCTTCTATTGAGCAGCAGCGCCAACCCCAGCGACAGTACAATCAGCAGCGGAACACTCACCAGGCTGAAGTAGAAAGTACCCGAGGCTGCCTTCCGGAAGGAATCGCCCGCAATCAGCTCCCGGTAATTCTGCAGTCCCACATACTGCCCGCCCACCGTGCGGTCCATGAAGGAGTAGAACACGCCCATCCCAAACGGAATCAAGTAGAACAGTGCAAACCCTGCCACACTGGGTGCCAGAAATAACCATGCAATCGATGAATCCTTACGGGCCCAATTCTTCAAGCTACTCCCTCCCTGTCCTCAAGAATAGGAAAAACTGTTTAAGAAGAAGTCGGGTAAAGATTAAAACTTTCTTAAATTCTCTGATATTCCCAAAGCAAACTACCGCAGCCCGCCACATAGCAAAAAAGCCGCAAACGGATGCCTCATCCATTCGCAGCTATTTGTGCACAAATTCTTTGGCGGTAGATGCCTTTCCGCAAAACGAATCAGGAATTCTCAAATGACATACTTTGCCTATTCTTTACTTTTCCCTCCTGGGGATTCTCACCTCAACTGTTGTACCCTGGCCGATTTCACTTTTGATCGTAATCCCGTAGGTTTCGCCAAAATAAATACGGATTCTCTCCTGGGCGTTGAACAGTCCGTACGATTTGGATTGCCTGTTTAATACCGTATCCATGGTTTCCCGGGTCATTCCCGGACCGTTGTCTTCAATGCCGAATACAATGGTGTCTTCCTCAAAGCAAGCCCGCAGGCTTATCCTGCCGCGTCCTTCCCGTTTGTTATCTACACCGTGTTCAATCGCATTCTCCACAATAGGCTGCATAATCAGCTTAATCATTTGACAGCCCAGAACTTCCGGATCCACCTCGTACACCACATCAAAGCTGTGGTCATGCATAATCAGCTGCAGATCAATATAAGATTTCGTATTTTCCAGTTCATCATGAACGCTGATTACATCTTGCCCTCTGTTCAGGGTCGTCCGGTAAAATTTGGAGAGGGTCGTGGTGATTTTACTGATGTCATAGGCTTTGATAGCTATAGCTTTCCAGTTGATCAGCGACAGGGAGTTATAGAGAAAATGAGGATTAATCTGGGCCTGCAGCGCTTTCAGCTCCGCGTCCTTCTGCACAACCTTGCTGCGGTAGACTTCATTGAACAGCTCATTCAGGCTTTGCAGCATATCCTTGAAACGCGACGTCAGCTCACCGATTTCGTCATTCGAATCCACAATAATGTCTACATGCAGATCCCCGCGGGTCACCCTTTTCATCGTGCGGTTCAAGCGGTAGATCCTTCGCACAAAAGCATTCGATAACAGCCAGACCGCCGGCACCAGAATCAGCAGGCATATCCCGACCGTGAGTATGGTGGCGCGGAGAATTGTCTTGGCGTCGACGCCGATCGAGTCCTTGGGCATATAAAAGACAAGCTTCCAGCCCGTTGCGCTAAGCTCTTGGGAGATCACGATGAAATCATTCGCTCTGCCTTCCGCCGCCTGGGCCGATTCAAAGGGCGGCAGCCCATTCTGATAAGCAAAAACAGGCTCCTCCGCTCCATTCTCCACCAGAACGCCGTAATCACCGGAGACTACATTGGTCAGGCCCGCAAAAATATCCTGGCTGTCAAATCTTAAATAAATCAGGTTGTCATACTGCGTTCCCGAACCACCCACCATTCTCCGCACGGCGGACAACGCCGGACCTTCCTTGATCCATTGTGTCTGCCCGCTTGCCATCGCTGCTTCAAACCAAGGCTCCCCGGATATGTTGCCAATCGGCAAAATTGTATTTTTGCGTTCCGTAATATTATTTCCTGTATAAACCGTCAGCTGCCTGATTTCTTCGTTCAGAAACATAAGCGTATTGAACAACGGCTCCACGATGGTATTCAGATCATTGTACATATAATAATAATTATCGGAGTAATCATTGTTGAAGACGGACACCACACTGGAGTTAAAAGTGAACGAGTCCAGCGCGGCACTTAGCTTGCCGAACTTATAATCCAGATTGGCGGCGATTTCCGACACATTGTCGGTTAAGGTCAGCCGGGCCTGCTGAACAAGCAGATTCCTGGATTGATCATACGAATACCAGCCAAGCACACTGAGCGGAACAATGATAACGAGTAAATAAGAGACAAACAGCTTATGCTTAATTCTTAGATCCCTGATGAACCGGCCCAAGCGCTCCAGATCTACCCCTCCTGTCTTAAGCTCTTTTCCTTATAAAGTAGCATTGCCCCCGTCAAATAACAATCCACAGGCCGAAACAACAAAGGGGTGTCCCCAGCCATTTCCGGCTTAAGGGACACCCGTTTACATGCAATTTCCGCTTACTCTTTGACGGCACCAAGTACGATTCCGCTGACGAAATACCGCTGCAGAAACGGATAAATGAGCATAATCGGTATCATCGAGACCATGACCTTGGCGGCATTCAGCAGTTGGCTGGACATATTGGACAGACGCTTGATCTCTTCCGGATCGGTGGTGTTCATGATCGAATTCATGCTGATGATCAATTGCTGGATATAGGTTTGCAGCGGCCAATTCTCCTTGTGGTTCATCAGGATCATCCCGTCAAAGAATGAATTCCAGTGTCCGACGACCGAGAACAGGGTGACTGTTGCAAGTGAGGGAAGGGAAATGGGGATAAAAATCGTCACCAGCGTTCTCCATGCCCCTGCCCCGTCCATTCCGGCAGCCTCCTCCAGCTCCTTCGGAACGCCCTTGAAGAAATTCATCAGTAAGATCACATTAAATACAGGAACCGCGGTAGGCAGCACAAGCGCCCAGATGGAATCGAGCAGCCCGTACGTATTGATCGTCATATACCATGGGATCAGCCCGCCGTTGAACAGCATACAGAAGATTACGAACCACATATAGATATTTCTGCCGGGAAAATGTTTGTTCGATTTGGATAACGGATAGGCCATCAGCACCGTAACCAGCAGGTTGATGACCCCGCCCAGCAGCACTCTTTGTACGGATACACCAAACGATATAAAAAAGTTCCGGTCCCTGATTACGGATTCATAGGCGGCCAGATTGAAATCAACCGGCCAGAAGAAGACCTCCCCCGACATGGCCGCCACTTTGCCGCTGAACGAAATAGCCAAGGTGTTCAGTACCGGGGCCAATGAAAGAAAAGCAATCACGGTTAGAATACAATAAATCACAATATCAACAGTCCGGCTGGTTCCTCGGATCACAGCAAATCACCTCTGTCAGAAAATACGGTAGTTGGCAAACCGGGCGGCCAGACCATAGGACGCGGCAATCAATATAAAGCTTACTACCGATTTGAGCAGACCTACCGCTGTTGCCAGGCCGTACTGGATTTCAAGCAATCCTGAACGGTATACATAAGTATCAATGATATCTCCCGATTCATAGACAATCGGATTATATAAGTTGAGAATTTGCTCAAAGCCTGCATTAAGCACATTACCTAGGCTTAAGGTCGCCAGCAGAATAACTGTTGTCATTAAACCCGGAATCGTAATATTGGTTAACCGCTGAAATCTGTTCGCTCCATCGATGGCGGCCGCTTCGTAGAGATTGGTGTTGATTGAAGTCAGGGCAGCGATATAGATAATCGTATTGAATCCGAATTCCTTCCATACATCGCTTGACACGACAACGACGCGGAACCAATGATTGCTCTGGAGGAACATAATCGGATCGCCGCCGAACCACCCGATCATCTGATTGACAATGCCGTCCAGACTTAGCAGGTTAATCAAAACTCCTGAGAGAATGACCCAGGACATAAAATGGGGCAGGTACACAATCGTTTGGATGGTCCGTTTGAATTTCACGTTGGCCACTTCATGGAACATGAGCGCAAATACAAAGGGAACAGCCAATCCGGCAATAATTTTCAGCAAAGCAATGGTTAAGGTGTTTCCGAGAATCAGCCTGCTGTCAGGCAGGCTGAACATGTAAGCGAAATTCTCCCATCCCACCCACTCAGAGTGGAATATGCCAAGCGTAGGCTGGAAATCCTGAAAGGCAATCACAATCCCGAACATAGGAATTACACTAAACGCTACAAGCAACAATATGCCGGGCAGCAGCATGATGTGGTAATTCCAGATAGAAGCTCTGTTTCTCATGGTGTCTCAACTGCCTCAGCAACTTCTTTGGTGATTTCTTCTCCTCCGATGCTTTTCCAGGTCTCGACGAACTTGTCGAACTCTTCAAGCGGAGAAGTACCGGTGATGATTTTCAAAAAGGTTTCGTTTTCGAGTTTTTCCAGATTGGCTCCCTTTTTGAGCATGGCATCCGTCTTGCCGTAGAAAATAGGCTCCACCTTCACAATTTCTTTCGCTCCGGTGATGGAGGCCGCTGTATAGAAGGCGAGTGAATCCGCATAAGCGGGAATGTCCTGTTTCGGATTTTCATTATTCTTCAATACGGCCTTGACTCTTGGCAGGATACGGGCCGGCAAACCGTCCAGCTTCTTATCCTGAATCGCCTTCTCATAAATCGGAACATCGCGTGCCAGGGAATCCTGATAATCCAGCTGCACATTGATCGGGTAATTGAGCCAGCCCACACCCAAATCCTTATACAGCTCCTGCGCCACCGGATCAATCAGGCGGATACCTTCATACTCCACACTGAGCATTTTCAAGGCGGCTTCCGGATGCTCTGCCTTTTTGTTCACCACAAGGAAGGTTCCGGACGGTGTGGAAGGCACGATATTCCGTTTGCCGTCCCCGTCCAGCGGTACTGCCAGCGGAACCCAGTCCGCTTCCGGATTGGCTTTCACTGCATCAGACAACGCCCAGCCTCCGAACCAGGGGGCAAACAGGATGCCTGCCCGGCCGCCGGACACCAGCCCGGCATTATCCTCGTATTTCCGGGTCAAAAACTCTTTGTCGATCAACCCGTCCGCATACATCTCTCTCAGCTCGGAGAGCGCCTGCTTGGTCTCTGGAGTCGTGGAACCGTAAATGATGTTTCCGCCCTCATCCTTGAACCAATTCTTTGGATAGGCATGATTGGCATTAAAGATCGGATCGAAGGTGAAGAAGCCGCCGTCTGCGACCACCGTTTTATCGCCAAGAAGACCAACGGTATCCGCTTTCCCGTTTCCGTCAGGGTCCTGCTCCTTGAAAGCTTTAATCACAGTCTTAACCTCATCCATGGTACGGGGCGTCTCAAGCTTCAGCTTGGTCAGCCAATCCTGGCGTATCCACAGGAGCTGGTAATTACCGTCGATATTGGTATTGGGCAGAGCCATCAGCTTGCCGTCAATTCTTCCGGTGTTCAGCACCCGGTCTCCCGTGTAGGAGCTGTAGTAATCTTTGATCAGCGGAGAGGCATATTGATCGTATATACGGGTCAGATCGGCAAGCATGCCCGCTTTTGCCATCCGCTTGAACTGCTGTTCATCCACAACCAGAATGTCAGGCAGGGAATTGCTCGAGATCGCCAGCGTGACCTTCTGGTTGTAGGCGTCCAGGTCCTCCACCGAGAAATCGTATTTCACTTTTACGTTCAGGCGGTCCTCAACATATTTCAGATACTTGTTATTCTCAAGCGTATCTCCTGCCGGCAGATTGTTCCCTGATACCCCCTGTCTCCCCAGAGACACGGTAACGGGTTCTTCATATTTGCTGAAGGGTCCATCGTTCTCCTTGGCGGTGGCGGATGGTTCATTGCCTCCGGCATTCGTGGATTCACTGCCGGCGGGCGCAGCAGCCTTCTCCTCCTTTGGACTGCTGCCGCAAGCTGCCAGCAATCCAAGCATCATCACCATGGACAGCAGCAAAGCCATAACACGAATTTTCTTCAATCTCATAGATGCCCCTCCCGAATCTTTATTATAAAACGCTTTCATGCTTACAGTTAAATTGTAAATTAGCGCGGGATGGAGTGATATCATAATTTTTTTGGATTTGCGTCAAATAATTTGGAACAACAAGCAGACCGGTTAGATCCATAAGCAAAATTCACACCAAACAGCCCTACAAACTAGGGCTGCAGCTTCGGTGATTACTCCTGAAATGATCCTATTCGTCCAGCATTTCACGGTATTTCTGCGGACTGATTCCGTAATATTTCTTAAAGGTCAGGCAGAAGTAGGAGGAGCTCCAATAGCCGACATTCTCAGCGATATCGACGATCTTCATATTGGTGCTGCCCAGTAGATGCTGTGCACGTTCCAGACGCTGCAGGGTGATGAATTTGATCAGGCTTTGCCCGGTTTCTTTCTTGAACACATGGCTCAGGTAGGTCGGATTGAGCGATACCCGTCCGGCGATGGCCTCCAGACTGAGATCATCCCTGAAATCCTTCTCCACAATTCTGATGACTTGCTGTACAAGATGGCGTTTGCTTTCACCTTGAGCGCCGCCCTCCGGTTCAATCTCAGAGAGTGCCTGCAGCAGCACTTCCTTCACATCGAGAATGGAATCGCTTTTGAAAATACGCTCCACCGTTTGCTGAAAATCGGTTTTCTGCCTGCGGCCCGATTGTTCAAACGCATTTCTCACCAGGTCGGAACATAGATACTTGACGTATATCGCGGAGGAGCTTCCATTTCTGCTCAAGTGATTGAACAGAAGCTCAATGCTTCTGGAAGCGCCCGCATGCTCTCCGAGATTAATAAACTGGTTGATGTCCGCAATCAGCGTCTCGGCGCTGACAATATCCGGGATACGGCCTGCAAAGTCATCCCCGGCAAACAGTACCACCGTATCCTCAAAAAAGAATTTATAGTCCAAGGTTTGCTCCATCTGCTCGTAGCAGGCTGAAATCTCCTGCCAATCGGAGATCACCGGACTGAATACGATGCAGCAATGCCGGTAAAACCGTTCCGCGATCCGCTCCGCCATCCGTTCGCTCAACCCCCTGATCTTCTCCCGGCCGCCACTGGGCGGGCAAGGGACAATGAGCACGCTCTGATATTCATTCAAATTCAGCATTTCATATTCACCGGCTGTGAGCTGTTGCACGATTTCCTCAAAAGCCTCATAATTGCGGTCAAAATAACGCTCTTTGAAATCAATCAGCATTAGCGCAGCCGGCCCCCCTCCAAAGGGCAGCGTGCCGGCATCGCTGATGACATTAATCCCGTTCAGCAAATCTGTCAGCCACTTCTCCTTCTCATATTCCAGACCCTTTTGATACCCCTGCATAATTTCGGCAGTGCGTAGCTGCTGCGTTGCCTTATCGGAACATTTCTGTATCACGCCGGACATGACCCCGGCGAACTCATCCATATCAATCGGCTTCAGCAGATAACTGGAAGCATTGGTGTACAAAGCACGTCTTGCATAGTCAAATTCCCCGTAAGCACTGTATATAATTATTTCCAGGGATGGCTGAGCCAGGCTTGCCTGCTCCGCCAGCTCCAGTCCGCCCATAAATGGCATTTTGATATCTGTGAGCAGAATGTCCACCGGGTTCAGGCGAAGATACTCCAGCGCCTTCTCCCCGTTCTCTGCTTCGATGACGTGCAGCTCATATTTCATTTCGGCTATCAGCCCTCTGATACCATCCCGTTCAATTTTCTCATCATCCACAATCAATATGGTATACATAGAGTTCCCTCCTGATCTCTGATAGAATCAAAAGCAAACGTTTTCTATTCGTTGAAGCCTACATGATGAGGAGGTCCCGCCATGCGTCAGGCGTACCGGAAAGCCAATGCACTTCTCAATCAGCATATCTCAAATCTCAGTGACGGACAAACCTCATTTCATATCCACTACTGGGGCTTCATGCCGAATCATTATAATAATTCCCTCCACCGCCATTCTTTTTTTGAAATCTGCTATGTCCAGCAAGGCACGGGCTCTTACCTGGATGACGATGTCCTCTACCCCCTGGAGCCGGGAGCCCTGTTCTGCTCGCGCCCAGGTATCTGGCACCAGATCCGCAGCGAGCAGGGGCTCGTTCTGTTCTTCATCGCCTTTGAAATTGACGAATCCCGGACCCCTGCGGCTTGCCGCAAGCTGTTTCAGGATATCACCGCCAGTGGACAAGCCATAGCCTCGCATGAGAATGCCGCGCTTTCTGCCCGAATCTGGCTTACCCTCTTCAGTCTTGCCGAAAGCGAGGCTGCAGTGTCCAGGCTGCCGATGAACCATCTGGCGCTTGCCCTGCTGCATTCTTTCACGCAGGCGTTCTCTCCCGAATCTAATCCGCAGGCCGGAGCCATGGAGGAAGACAGCGGGGAGCACCGCCATTTTGAGCGGGCCAAGCTTTATATCCGCGACAATTTGTCCTCCCCACTGCAGATGGCCCAGGTTGCCCGGGAACTGGATATTTCCCCGCGCCATCTGTCGAGAATCTTCCAGGTTCGGCTGGGCCAGACTTTTGTCCATTATATTCAGGAACGGAGAATCCAACAAGCCAAGGATTTGCTGCTGCACACCGATCTCCCCATCAAAGACATCGCCGAGCGCTGCGGCTTCGAATCTGTGCACTATTTTACACGCGTGTTCACCAAACAGCTGGGCGTCTCCCCCGCCCGGTTCCGCAGACTGCAGTTTGCGGACGGAAGGCAAAACCTGTAGCCAAACCGCCAAATGTCCGGATTGTACAAAAAATCAGACGCCCTTTCCAAAGAAAATCCCTGCCGTACTCCTTACAATGGTTGTAAACCCATAGAAGGAGTGAGTGCTAAAATGTTTGAGAAACGACCGGTCAACCTAGTACGCAGTCCCGTCCCTGTTCCCCAGGATGGCTTACACTTGCCTGAACCCCCTGCGGTGCTCCGGGAAGGTTATTCCGCAATTGCCGCCTCCCTGCTTCAACTCGCCGGTGAGACGGGAAGCGACAGGCTGTATGTTGCTTTTGACGGAACACATGGCGCCCCGTTTCAGGCTGTTCTGCAAAAAGCCGTCGATGCCCTGGAGCAAGGGGGCCATTCGGTGACCCTCATTGGCTCGGGCAGCTATCTCAAGACGAGCGAAGAGCTGCGGACACATTTTGCCGCCAATATTACGGATAACCGCGCCTTTGGTTATTTTACAGAGGGTAGCCTGGAGGACTATTTCCGGGCCGGGGCCAGGGAAGAAGCCGCCCGCAGGCTGGATGAAGCGGCGCCGGGTACGGATCGGGCTTCATTCTGCATTGTTTTTGGCCCGGGGGCTTACTGGCTTGGAGAGGGCCGGTTCGATCTTTCCTATTATCTGGATGTCTCGCGTGAATACCAGCAGGCCGGCCACCGGCAGGAGCTGCTCAATTTCGGACTCAACTGGAACCGGGATGCCGTGGAGAAATATAAAATCGCCCTTTTCGTAGAATGGCCCATTCTGGAAACGTACCGTAAACAAATCTTGGAGCAAATGGACTATTATATGGACCTGAATCAGCCGAAGCAGCCGGTCATGACTGCCGTAACGGCCTTGCGCCATATGATTTCGGATATCGCAAAGTCGCCGCTGCGGGTGAAGCCCTTTTATGCACCGGGAGTATGGGGCGGGCAATTCCTCAAACAACTGGCTGATCTGCCGGAAGATTGGGTGAATTGTGCCTGGAGCTTTGAGCCGATTGCCCCGGAGAATTCAATCCTTTTGGAATATGAAGGCAAGCAGATAGAGATTCCCTTTCTGCTGGTCATGCAGAATGAACATACAACGATCCTGGGGGAACGGCTGACCGGCTTGTTCGGAGATTATTTCCCGATCCGCTTCAACTATCTGGACACGATGGACGGGGACAACTTATCCTGCCAGGTCCACCCCACCCAGGACTATATCCGCAGCCGGTTCAATGAATTCATGGCCCAGCAGGAATCCTATTACATCATGGAGCAGCAGGGAGATTCCGGAGTATATCTGGGACTTACGGAGGCCTGCTCACCGGAGCAGTTCCGCCATGATGTGCTTAAGGCCCAGCAGACGGGTATCCCGCTGCCGCTGACCGATTATGTGAACCGTTACGAATCACGGAAGGGAGATCTGTTCCTGATCCCTCCCGGAACGGTTCATTCCGCTGGAAAAGACAATCTGGTGCTGGAGGTTTCTTCGACCACCTGGTGGTTTACCTTTAAAATCTATGACTTTCTGCGCAAGGACCTGGATGGCAAACCCCGCCCGATCAATATGGACTACGCCTTCGATAATATTGACTTCACCAAGAAGACCGCCTGGGTTGAAGATCAGCTCATGCCCTCACCGGTACTTCTCCACCAGCAGGGTGAGAATGAAGAATATGTCCTGGGCCAACGCGCCGATTTGCTGTTCTATGTTCACCGGCTCCACCTGCGGGACCGGTGGCGCGATCATACACATGGCGAAATGACCATGTATAATCTGGTTGAAGGAGAGGCCGTGCGGATTGTCTCTGCTGCGGACGAAGCGGTGTTTGTTGAACTGCACTACGCCGAATCTTATATTCTCCCGGCTGTGCTTGGCGGATATACGATCATCAATTTGGGCTCAGCCCCCTGCAGACTGATCAAAGCTGGTGTCTCCAAAGCATGGGATGTGAGTTTCCTTGAGCCGTAATATTGTACTTGCGCTGGATGTGGGCGGAACCTTTATTAAGACCTGCGTGCTGGAGGACGGCCTTCCACTGCAAGGCAGTGAAATGGAGTTTCCCGCCCTGGCTGACCGGGACCGGGAAACGATCCTTGACCATTTTATATCTATCTTTCAGGCCCAGTACGACCTGTATCAGCACCAGCGCCGGGACGCGGTAACGGACTGCCTCTATCATATCGGGATGGCCTTTCCCGGCCCCTTCGATTACAGGCAGGGTATTTGCCTTATTCAGGGGCTCAGCAAATTCGAGGCGATTTACGGGCTGAATCTGCTCCATGCCTTCCGTGAACGCTGGCCCGCAGGCAGCTCCGGGAAGGCCGGCCCGCTGCCGGACATGGATATCCGCTTCGAGAATGACGCCCGCCTGTTTGCGCTTGGTGTCAGCGCCGAGTTCCCCCGGGAGCGGTTCATGGCCTTGACGCTCGGAACCGGCCTGGGCTCCGCCTTCATCGACAGCTCCCGGATCATGGAATCCGGGCCGGGTATCCCGCCGAACGGCTGGCTGTATGACCAGCCCTATCTTGACGGCAGGGCGGATGACCTGTTCTCCAGGAGAGGCATCCTGAAGCTGGCCCGTGAAGCGGGCATTCTGGAGACGGCTATGGATGTGAAGGAGCTTGCTCATGAAGCCAGGCAGGGGAACGCTTCCGCGCGCGGGGTATTCGCCGAATTCGGAGCCCGGCTCGGAGAGCTGCTCCAGCCTTATGTGGGCGGCTACCGTCCTGACTTCATCATGCTGGGCGGGCAAATCTCCAAAAGCCATGACCTGTTCGGCCCTGCCTTGCTGAACCGCTTGCAGAGCTCTTCTTCCCCTGCCTTGACGGTCCGCACGGCAGAGCATGTGCTTGCCTATACCTTCCGCGGCATTGCCCGGATGTTCAGCGAGGTATAGGCGAGGGCTTCGCCATTGCTTCGTCATGTGCTTCGCCGGGCGTTTCGCCATGTGCATTCGCCATGTGCTTTCGCTGTGCGCTTTCGCCATGCCCTTCGTCGTTGCACCCGTCCAGCTCAGGATCACAAGTGGAAAAACGTATCTTAATTTGTCCATTTCCAGGGAATGTACGGAAGCAAGTGGATAAACTACATCTGCTATTGTGCGTTTTCGCTGCTTGGGGTGAAATCGGAGAATTTAAGTGCTGTTTATCCAACTGCTATGAACGAATTTGTCAATCCCCCTGTTTCTTCCCTTTTTAACAAAGGTTTTTTCAATCCCTTGGGCATGGAGACAACATGCGAGTCGTCGGCTGGCACACTGCTATCCGTGGGTTGGTTCCACATGTTAGGCCTACGTCGAAGGAGCTTCCCTAAACTATTGTCGCACGTCAAACCCATCCGGGTTTTGTGCAGTTGGATTTCGTGGATTCTCCTCGAACCTTTCTCGTTGTCTCCATGCCCCAAGGATTCATCCTTTGGGGACAGGCTTTTTCTTGTTCTATATTATGCGATTCCTGCTTCTGCCTTTACCGCAACACACCAAATGAATCCGACCAATTCCCGTCCCACCGCTGCGATCACCAAGTTTCGGTGTTTTCCCCGTTTGACCATCTGCACATATTTTTTGTGCAATCTCTCCTGCGCCTTCCATGACGTTTCCTGGACATGAGCCCTTTGCCCTTCTAACCGCTTTTCTAAATCGCCTTTGACCGCCGGAAGGTAACGGTAACTCCAGGCCGATTCCACCAAAGCACGCCTTACGGAGGCATTTCCTGTTTTAGTCAGGCGGCCCCGTCTTGTCTTGGGTCCTGTAGAAGATTCCCGCGGAACCAGTCCCAGGTAACTCATCAGCTGCGCAGGCGAACGGAACCGCTCAAAATTCCCGATTTCAACGACGAGCGTCATGGCCGTGAGCAGGGCAATCCCCCGAAGACCCTGGAGCGCTTGAATCACAGAGGCGTACGGGCAGATTTCGGCTTCTTTCCGCATGGCCTCCTCTAGCCGTTTAATGCGCTCCTCCACCTCCCGCAACTGTTGTTGCATCTCGGTGAATACCCGTTCTTGCGCGGTATGCTCAAACGTCAAGGTAGAGAGCCACAGCCGGTATCGTTTCGTCCAGCGTTTTTTCATCCCTTCCGGGGTGTGGATCTGGTGCCGTAACAGAAAATGAACGAGGTGCTGCCGGGCCCGGTGCAGTTCTTCCCGAGCATTCTCCCGGGCTCGGATGAGATCCCGAAGAGCCTCGAGTTCCGGAGTGGGTACATGAATGCCCGTCAATTCTCCCGCACGGTGGAGCTGAGCGAGCCGCTCTGCATCCCGTCGGTCGGTTTTAATGGCATCGCCTGAACGCTGAGGAATACGTGAGGGGGCGATGACCGTGCAGGAAATTCCCATCTTGGTCAGCCAGCGATACAAATCATACCCGGTGGGTCCTGCCTCATAGCAGACTTCAAGAGTAACCTCCGGGCTTTTCAGTTTCCGAATGAGTCGTCCTACAGCATCTGGCGTATGGGCAATCGCTCCGTGATACCGTGCGGGGTCCCGTCCCTCGTCTGCAATCGCCACTGCAATTTTTTCTTTTGACACGTCCAAACCTACGTATTTTATGGTATTCTTCATAGTAACAGCTCCTTTCGCATTTAGCTCTGAAATGGTTGTCCTTACTCCCATTTTAACCTAAGGTGTGCGAACAGGGGCTGCCTTTCGTTCATCATAACTACTGCCGCCGCAGGGCTCCATCGTCCATCAGCAAGTGTACAAAATCCAACTATTTCCGGTATCCGTTACAGCGAGAAATAGTTGGATCATGGTGAGGGCGCTAACCTACGGAGAGCCTTCCCTGAACTTGGCCGGAGTGACTCCATGATAATTACGAAAGGTCTGGATAAAGTAGGTCGAGCTTCTGTAGCCCAGCTTCTTATAGATATCGACGATCTTCATATTCGTTGTATTCAGCAGCTCGACGGCTTTGTCCATTCTCACCTGCGTGATGTACCGAATGAGACTCTGGCCCGTCTCCTTCTTGAACAAATAGCTCAGATAACTGGGGGTCAAATAGACCCTCTCCGCGATGCCCTCCAAAGAGAGGTCCTGATCGTATTCCTTGTCGATTACATCTGTAATGGTCCGGATCAGCTTGAGATTGGCGGCCTTCTTGGGGCTCGCTCCGCTGCCGGTTTCCATGAGGGACAGGATCGCAAACATATGATCCTTCAGATCCTGAAGGGAAACGGTCTTATGAATTTGCTCCAAGTAATGATTCATTTCCGCAGGCTCATGGTTTTTCTCTCTCGTCACCACCTTTTTCATAATTTCCGAACAGATGAACTTGGTGTACAGGGACGAGAATTGCCCTTTGGTTCTCAGGTAGGTAAACAGCAGCTCTATACTGTATTTCGCACCGGTAAAATCGTTATACTCCAGACACTGGTAGACCTTATCCAGAATCGGCTTCAATTCGATCTCATTGAAGCCCGCTTGCTCAAAGGGTTCATCGGCAAATAGAAGAGTATACTCATCCATGAAAAATTTGAATTCCAGCATCTGCTCCATCTCGGTATAGGCCTCATACAACTGTTCCGGCTGATTCACCGCTCTCCCGATCACCAGACCCACATTCAGATCCAGGCTCCCGGCGGTGCTGCGGATGATCTGATCTCCAAGCATGCGCAGCGTCTCTTTGGGGATGGGGCGGGGGTGCTTGACGAACAGCATACTTTGATGCTCGCTCAAGTTCACATAATCGAAGGCGTAGCTGAGGTTATCGTGTAACAGCCTAATGAATTCATCATTGTGAATATCAAAAAACTTCCGGCGGCAATCCACCAGAATCATATGCAGCCAATGCTTGTGATGGACATATTCCAGCAGTTCCGGAGACATCCATGCCTCCGCATTTATTTTCACTCCGTTTAGAGAGTCCAGCAGCATTTTTTCCTTCTCATACAGAAGTCCCCGGTTATACCCCTCCACCAGCTGTTCGTTCCGCAATTTCTCTGCCGCTTTGTCTTCACAGGCCTGGATCGCCTCGCTTACCACACTGAGAAACTCCGGGATATGAACCGGCTTGAGCAAATAATTCGATATGTTGGTCCGCAAGGCTCTTCTCGCATATTCAAACTCATGGTAAGCGCTGAAGATGATCATTTCAATATCCTGGCCCAGGCTGCTGACCTTCTCCGACAATTCCAGCCCGTCCATAAAGGGCATCTTGATATCTGTAATCAGAATATCGATCTTGTGCTTCCCAAGGATCTCCAGCGCAATCTCGCCATTCGCCGCAAGGAGTGTCTCCAGCTCCAGATGGTGTTCCTGTATTAATTGCTGAATGCCCTCTCTCTCAATGCGTTCGTCATCCACAATCAGAATACGGTACACAGCGCACACCTCCCTTTTTTACACAAGGCTCTCTTCTATATAGAGTGAACTTGTATTTCTTATGATCCGGGATTGCCGTGACTCCAGAGAATGTTTGGCCCTCCGGCCGCTGTTGTCCCCATATTTCTCGATTTTAAACTGCTCTTCGCGGTGGAAATCCGGTGACAAAGGCGGACGCTGTCGCTCCTACAGTTCCAAAATTCTCCTCCGTCACTTTTCCCTGTCTGTATTTTTTCCAAGTTCAATCTATATTGCTTGAAGCCTATTAACTAGACAAAAAAAGGGCTTCTCTATTAAAGATTCAGCCCTTCTTATGCCCGCCGGAATTTATGTGGTTCTGAATGCAACCGTGCCTGCATTGGCACTGTGGCACAACTGAATAGCTTGTTCTGCCGTATCTGCTTCGCTTCCCCATTGCAGCATATACCGGAATTCGTAGAATCCCCCGAGGGTCGCCTTGAAGTTCGTCTCCCAATAATTGGTCAGCACCCAGGCATACAATGAGGTATGGGCGTTCTCTTCTTGTTGGCCCTGCACGAGTCTTGGGCCATATTCCAAAGGTCCGGTCTGCATCAGCGGCGTATCCGGGGTCGCAATGGACAGCCCGCCATGAGGGGATATAACCGCAAGCCCTTCCTGAATACAATAGAAATCTGTACAGGTGCCCGGGATCTGATCCACTCCCGGCCTTAGGACAGCCCCGGCCTTCTCGAACCACAGTTCACTGCTGCCGCCTGCACTAAAGGGGAGGGCGACGTACACATTCTCCGGGTCCCACACACTATCCTTATGGATGCGGACGGAGACATCGACTCTCTTCCGGTCCTTGAACACCTTCAGGAATAATGAATAGTGGCTCATTCCTTGAACCTGATATTTCAATTCAATGATGCCATATACCGGTCCATTCGTTATTTCCTTCACACCTGAGAGGACACCCTCCGAACGCTGAACATTCATGCCTTTACGGTTCCTGCCCATGATTCTCCGCACGGTCATCTGGTCGTCTCCGCCGCCGGGGGTCACTTCATACACCGGTGTGAAGGCTCCGTGCGTCTGACGGGGATCAATGAATTCCTGGCCGGTTTGCTTATCTATCCAGGAGACGATGCCTTCACCGGCTCTCCACGCAATACGTACGCAAGGCGATTCAATATGATTCTCCGTGATGAACAGCCGTGGGGTCTCCTCTTGCACAGGAGGGTAGATATCCCGTATATCATGAATCCGGTCGGCTCCCCGCAAGCGGGTGCTGCTTGTCGTCACCGGGACGGTCTTCGAGGCTTCCCGGATACGGAACCGCTTCTCTTCCTTCGCGCCAAGCTTGACCATGACCGCAATCTGGTATCCTCTGCTTACCTTCTCCTGCTGATGGCTGACCACTTCTCCGCTCTGCTCATCGACCACCTCGAGCCCCTGCCGGAAATAATCCGCTTCCCACTGCTCCTCCAGATAGAAATGAGCCAGATCCTCTACGGGGTAATCGAAGGAATTGATTACTTTATAGGTGAATGCCCGGTCTGCCCGTAGCAGCACATCGCCCCGCGCCTTCAGAACCGCATCCAGCGAGGCATGAACCAGTCTGCTGGCATTGGCGGCATACGCCTCTTTGCGGACTGCCAGCTCCTGCACCATGATGTGCCAGGGCTCCGAGATGGAGGAGTGATATCCCCAGGTATGCTCGGCATACATCATTAACTGCTGCTCTGCCTGGGCAATATCGCTTGATGCCGCCATCTTGCGCTCCGGGTCCAGCCGCTTAACTACGTCCAGGGTTCGCTGGGCATTCCTGAAGATCTGGGTGTGCATCGCGGTCGAAGCCACGCCATCGGACCACCAGTCCGGCCAGTCACCGCTATAGACAGGAATCTCGGCCTCCTGCTGCCGCAACCGCTCGAAGTACCGGTTAAGCGTTGTCATTTCAAGCTCTACATGGTCCCCGTGCTTCTGATTCCATTCCTTGATGAAGGTCATGATTCTTGGATTTGGCGCCGAGTTATCCCGCAGCAGCCCCATGACATTCACCAATACAAAATCGTATGGATACTGCTCCTTCTCCAGCTGATCCAGATAGCGGGCAATCCGGGTCTCGGCCAGCTTCCAGTGATCTTTAGAGATCCCCCATACCGGGTCTTCGTCTTTGATGGTATAAGATAATGCCCCATCCGGATTGATCCCCAGATCATTCCCCATCATGTAATGCTCGCCGCTCCATACCAGCAGGCGGTTGCCTTTGGGTGTCTCCCAATAAAAGGGGAATTGCTTGCGCCCGATGGCAAACATCCCGTGATGTGTGTGGATACTGGACAGCAAATTCTCGACTCCTGCGTCTGCCAAAGCCTGTGCATAACCCCAGCTGTATCCATTAATATCTGCGGTCATGGCCGACTTCACCTGAAGCCCCAGCGGCCGGGCGAATTGCCCTGCCCGTGCAAGCATACTGCCCAGCAGCTCAAAATTGATCAGTTCCGTCATATTCAAGTAGGTGCCCGATAACTCGATATCCCCGCGTCTGAGCGCGGCTGCAAATTGTTCCTTCTCTGCTTCCGTGGCTTCCTCCAGAAACTTCTCCACGGCCCAGAAGGTTTCGCAGGTCCACTTAAAGCCCGCCCATTCTTTGCGGGCCTCCGTATGAGAAGCCTCGCATATAGCAACAGCCTGCCGGATAAAATCTACGTGATACTGCTCTATCTTCTCCTGCCGCTCGGTGTAACCAATATCCGTATGGGAATGATGAATAACAAATATTTTCCATTTTTTCTTGTTGTTCATTGTAGATTCTCCATTCAATATGGCATGTATTTTTTACATTTTTATTATAGCTACCAGGCTAAATCCAAAGATATATTACATTCTTTTGAATCATGTCAGTTTTTTGTGGCGTGGGTTACAGCTGGCCCCCATACCTCAAGCTCAAAAATCCGAGCCTGAAAATCATTCTGGGCCGGATAAGTGATATATAGCCTGATGTATCTGAACGAACAGCCGTCAGCCTCATGCGCGGTTAAGACAGACTCATTATTCCGTACAGCCGCTATTTGCTCCCATTGCTCCTTGTCGTTGCTGCCCTGAAGCTCATAATCCATCGTGATATAGCCGGGGGCAGGCGAATGCCTGATCACAAATCTCAGAAGTTCTCTCTGCTTCAGCAGATCCAGCATCAGCCAATGGACTGGCTGGGATTTGTCTGAATGCCAGGAATCCGTGATCCAATTCTCCCGCCTGCCATTTACGGCTTGGCTTGCTCTACATACGGTTTCCGGATCAGGGCTATACTCACTATCTGCCGATACCTCGGCGCAAGCCGCATAGTTAATTAAAGCCTGTGCGGCATTGCCAAGAACCTGCTGATTATGGTGCTGTGAGTGATGTAGGATCAGTTCCTCCAATAGAGAGAACAACTCCGTATCCAGTTGTCTAATCTCCTCTGTAAGCTGAAGAATTCTATCCGGCGGCATCAGCTTCCGTCTCAGCGTATCCGCATGGAGACTGGAGATCAGATGGTATCTGAATTTGATATATTGATCCCGGAACCCGCCGAATATCTGCCCCCATTCTTCATGAGCGGATACCCAGGGCAGCGCCTTCTCGAAGATATCAAACATAATGATCGCCGAGCCGTGATAACTCCTGCGCATGCCTTCAAATTCAACCGCAATGGCATTTGCATCATTAAGCCCCTCCATAAGAGAGACATTGTCATTGAACCGTTCCACAGATTCTATTAAATGGCTGGAACGGTTCTTATAGCACTGTGCGAAATCCTCAACCAGCTCCAGATAGCTGTGAACCTCCGATTCGCCTATTTTCGCTACGCTAAACAGCTTGTTATAACAATAATTCCTGATTTCCTTGAAAGAAGCATTGGATTTATTCCAGATATCCGCTATCATCTCCTCGGTCAGCTGCAGCTTGAAAAAAGGCTCCCCCTTCATCACATTCAAGGTTACCTCTTTGTTCAGCTGATTCTCCCGGATCACGATCAGCCTTCTGGCTGAATCATATTCCGTGATTAACACGGCATGATCATCAATGACCGTCCCGTATTGGCTCAAAAAAAACAGATAGTTGTAGTTGGCAATCATCACGACCGGGCACTGCTGATCAATGTTCATGTGAATCACAGACAGCAGCCCAGCAGCATCCAGAACCTCAGTTACCTTAAGGGTCAAGCCCAGCTTGTTAAGAATGCTGCGTCTGGAGGCCACCCAGTCCCCGCCCGCTGCCTCTCCCCAATTCATCATGACGGCATACAGGAAGGTATAGTAGAAATAGTTCTCATACTGATGAAAGCCTGCGGCACCTGCCATGGGCAAATCCACACAATTGGAGTGCATGGTCCGGTAGCCCTCGCTGAAATAGTCCATCTCCAGGGCTACTAACATACAAGATCCTGTGAATCAATATATTCTCTCCACTTCTGAAGACTGTATAGTTTATCTATATCGAGAAATTCCGGGCTCACCTCTATTGAGAAATGCTCTTCCAGGACCACCGCAAAATGAATAAACAACAAAGAATCCATGCCATAACCTCGCAAATCCGCGTCCATACCTGCATTCTTCAGGTGGGGAGAACCGCCGGGCAATTGAGCGAGTAGCTTACGAATCTCCTGTTCTCTGTCATCCATAATTCACAGCCTCCCCGTCCGGTCTATCTTCCAGGGTAGGCTGCCCAGCATGCTTTTTCCTGGCAATCTCATAGATGGCGTTCATAGTTGCCACCCGTTCATAGGATTCGGATAAGGGGATATTCTCTCTGGTGCCCCCAAGAACCTCTGCCAAGAACCGGAGCTGGTTCACATAGTAATTCTGCGGAGAGTATACAAGCTTGTCTGTTGTTCCTTCTTCCGTATGTTCAACCTGAATGATGATCTTGTAATCCCCATAGCAAGGCTTAAAAAAGCCGCTGATCCTTACCCTAGCCCGCTCAAACTCCAGCCAGTGGGTGGCATTGTTCGGCATTTCAAAGGAACCCAGGAACTCTGCCTCGACGCCCCCCTCATATTGCAGCGCCGCGTGAAAGGTCCAGTCGCATTGATTGATGCCGGAGAATGTCGAGAATCCGTCCAGTGTCTGCGGCTTCAAGCCGATAATCTTTTGGATAAACTGCAGCCAGTACGAGCATTCGTCGATGAAGCAGCCACCGCCGTACTCAGGCTTGAACCGGTAATTATCCGCGCTGTAGTTGCTTTGCAGAATTTCAAAGGAGATCCGGGTTTTGATTTTTTTCAATTTGCCGTAGGTTTCAGCTGTAATCATGTCCGTTATATCCTGCTGCCACGAATGATGCTGCACCATTAGCGCTTCAAGGACATGCACACCCTGTTCCCTGGCCCGTTCATTGATGAACAGAACCTCATCGGCAAGCAAGGCTATCGGTTTTTCAATCAAGACATGCTTGCCAGCCTCAATCGCCCTCAGCGTCCATTCCTTATGCAGGAAATTGGATAACGGAATATAGACCACATCAATGTCCGCCGACGCCAGCAGCTTATCGTAGCTTTCAAAAACATGCGGAATCTGATGCTTCAGCGCATAGGCTGCAGACCGGTCCAAATCACGCGACGCTACACCATACGTTACAAATTGATCAAGCTCCCTGACCGGGTTAATGATCGAGAACGGAGCGATTGTGGAGCAGCCCAAAATACCAATCCGATATGGCTTCTGAGTATTCATATCCTTACCTCCTGTGATTCCGGATATCTAGCCGCCAGAGCTGTTGTAATTACGAATCGCTTTGGACCAGATCCATCTCGTGATTCCCAGCAACAGGATGGGAGACAGAATAGCCCAGAGGAAGAGGCCCGGATGTAACCGGTCCAGCACGAATAAGGGTGAGAAGTTAGTAATCAATAGAACAGGGACAACAAATATCCCTATTCGCTGTATCCATTTGGAGTAAATCATCATTGGCATGTTATTCAGCTCGAACAGGCCATTTGAGATGTCATTGACAGCACCAATCTGAATAAACCAGAACGATAATAATTGCGGGATCAGGAACAAGGTGTAGGTCATGAGCAGCCCCAGTACAAGGAAGCAGATGAACCCGCCTATTGAAGCGGCATCAGCCGGAAGCCCCAGTCTTCTCCAGCCCACCACAACCATGGTCATGCCGCCCAGCACATTCGGAATCGCCAGACCAAAGTCCACATTCCGTAACGTCATCATAAATTGCAGGGAAATCGGCTTCGTTAACAAAATATCAAGTGACCCGGTTCTTACATGCTCCGGGATCTGCACGAAGTTGATGGCAAACAGTCCCCAATATAACCCCGTCATCAAGGTGTAAGTGCCAATAAACAGCAATATCGCATCAATGGGCACTCCATCCAGCGTTAATCCCGCCTCATAGACAATAATCACATACAGGAATTTGGCGAACAGATAGGAGGTCTCCACCAGCAGGCCCATCAGGAAATTAACTCTATACTCCATTTGGGACATCAGGGAATTTTTGATGAACAAGGTATATATGAAACCGTACTTCCGAAGTGATCTGAGCATCGGGTTCACTTAACCCCCTACGGCAATATATTTCTTGATCGCCACTTTCCAAATATAGCGCGTAAGCAACATAATGAGTCCAATCCATAGCAGTTGCAGCTCTATCACATGCAGCGCCTGAAGCAGGGTCAGCTTGCCGTTGATTACATTCACCGGCATGTAGATCGTATACTTGAACGGCAGGTAATCGAAGACAGCCAGCCATGTCGCCCCAAAAATATCGAGCGGGAAAATCCCGCCGCTAAATATCTGAATCAATAACGCTGTAACATGAAAAAAGTAAGAGACATCGGTTAACCAGAAGGCAATCGCGCTGACCGCGAATGAGATCATGAAATTAAGCACAACCGCCAGCATAAGCACGACACCAAAAACCAGTATACGCGATACGCTGATTGGCGCCTTGAAGTAATAAACCATGAACAGCACCACGCCCAGCAGCATGATTAACGTAATGGCAAACGAGAGGACCTTCCCCCCAAGGTAGACACATATTTTATAAGGAAAATAACCGACCGGCCGCACCAGATATTTATTGAGCCCCCCGCTCTTGATATCATGGTTAATGTCATATTCCAGACCCGTAGCCACCAGCCGCGAGATCAGGGCAGCTACGATGGTATAGACGATCATCTGGTGGTAAGTATAGCCATACAAGTTCATATTGGAGGCATGGCTATAGACCGCCTTCCACAGGAAGAGCTGGATGAAGATAGGGAAAAAGAGACTGGCAAAACCCATAAAAAAGTTAAAGCGGTATTCCATGGAGTTCTGGATTCCCAGCGAAAAGCTGACGGCAAATTTATTGTTCATCCGCGCGGCTCCGGCTGTTCATATAAACGTGCAATGGCTTCCTCCAGGGGAATGTCCTCCAGATTCAGATCAATGACGGGAAAGTGATCCATGGCCATTCTGGAATACTCTTTGAACTTCGCGCGCTCCACTTCGAGAATGACGTCATAGCCGCTATATTCTTTAATAGAACCCATAACGGCCAGATCCTTCCGGTCGACGATGGCCGAGAAGGTCAGCTTCATTCGTTTTTTCTCATTCATGACCTCGTTGATTTTGCGGATCTCCCCGTCATACACCAGCTTGCCCTGATTGATCACGATGGTCCGCTTACACAGGTCTTCAATATCCTTCATATAGTGGCTCGTCAGCAGCAGCGTTGTGCGGAATTCATGATTGTACGCCTTGAGGAACTCGCGGATGTTCTTCTGTGACACCAGATCCAGGCCAATCGTCGGCTCATCCAGAAAAATAATCCTGGGTCGGTGCAGCAAAGCTGCGATCAGCTCCATCTTCATCCGCTCCCCCAAGGACAGTCTTCGGACCTGCACATGCAGCAGGTGCCTGACATCCATCAGCGTAACTAACTCGTCAAGTGTATCCTTATATTTCTGGTCACCGATTTCATAGATACATTTGTTTAAATACAGGGAATCGCTTGCCGGCAGATCCAGCCACAGTTGGTTTTTTTGGCCCATGACAATGGAAAATTGCTTCTTAAAGTCATTTTTCCTTTCCCAGGGCGTGTAGCCCAATACCTCCGCACTGCCGCCACTCGGATACAGGATGCCGGAGAGCATTTTCAAAGTGGTGGTTTTGCCTGCTCCGTTCGGCCCCAGAAACGCAACCATCTCGCCTTCATGAATATCAAACGAAACCTTGTTCACGGCATCCTTCGTTAATTTCTCCCTGTGGAACAGATTCTTGACGGAGTTTCTGATTCCCGTTTCTTTTTTGTAGTAATCAAAGGACTTGCTCAATTGATCCACATGAATGACCATACCGGCATCCCTACTTTGCAATGGTTATCAATCTGATGAACGGGCTGTATATCCGGATATGCTCCGGCTGAAGACCAAATATATTCTGTGCCGTAAGCTCCGCAGCACTGTCCAGCTCCACAAGCTCCTCTGCGGCCAGTTGAAAGAGCTGATACTGATACTGCTGCAAAAACCGGAACAGATCACTTATCGAATTTCCGAACCGCATTGCCAGAGCCTCCGTCGCTTCCAGCATGAGCATGGGCTTCTCATGATGCTGCTGCAAATACTGTTCAAATCCCTTTAATGCTTTTAATTCGCCGCCTTCAATATCGATTTTCATCAGGTCAATGTGACTGATATGCTGCTGCTCAATGTACGTATCCAGAGTTTGCACCCGGCAACGGTAGGTTTCATGCTGCAAGGCCCGGTCAATCACCAACGCAGCATCCTCCGATCCGCTTCGTACAGGCAGGTAGATCTCCGCTTCCCCGTTATAGTCAGACAGCGCAAGCTGATTGAGAACTACATTCTGCAGGTTATTTAATTGGATGTTTCTTGCCAGTTCAGCGAAGGTGGGGCTTACCGGCTCAAAGCTATGAACTCTGCCCCCCTGCCCTACCGCTTGTGCGAATAACGTGGAATACCATCCATAATTCGCCCCGATATCCAATACTTCAAATCCTTCACGGATCAGAATGGACAATAACCGGCTCTCTTCGCGCTCCACAAATCCATCCCGCATGAGAAAACCAAGACTGTTCAAGTGCCCGGTATCCCAAAGAAACCGTCTCCCGTCCGTCAGCCTGATCCGGGTCTCCGCTTGATGAATTTCAATCTGCTCCACCTGCTCTTTAAGCACCCGTCTAAGCAATTGGACAGCCTCGACCCTCTTCTCCCAAAACATCCGCTGGATCTGCTCGTACCTGGTTTCTTCCGGCATCATCGGCCTCCTGTTGCATAGGAATGTAAATAAGCTAGCTCATCCTCCGCAATCTGCTTCAGATGATTCACGGTAGCCGTTACCCCTCTGTCCAAGCTTATCGTCATCTTCATGAAGCTCACTTCAAGCTTCCTCCAGGCTGAGCCGAGATGAGCGTAATCCATGGTGCTGCAGGTGCCGAAATGCCTTAACCGCGATAGAGCAATCGTGCGGATGCAGCCAAACTGTTGTTTGAACACAGGGTTATCCATTAAATTCTCCGACTCCCTATAAGCCCCAACATCCATGATCCGTTCCGAAATTCGGGCAAAGGTGACGGGGAGCAGCTCTTCATAGGGCTGTGTAGTTAAGTAAGGCCGGATAGAGTTCAGGTCAGGATTCAGGCTGAGGGGCGGGCTGATTTCTATAACCGGTTCGCTGAAGGTGCGCCATGCCTGCTCCACGCAAGTTCGGTCTGCCAATAGGCTTGTTGCGAAATAGGGATCTGTAACTCTCAGGCTCTGATCGTCTTCCGCTTCAGCCAGCACATAATGCAGCATATGGCCCTTCCCGTAGAATTCCTTCATGTAAGGCACATAATAGGCGTCCACCGGCAGCAAATACATACGTCCACTAACCATCGAGTCTAAACGGCAAGGCTCCAATCTAACTCCATAAGCACGCCGGATAAAGCTAAACAGTTCATTCACCGGCACCGTACTGTCGAACCAGTCATAGCCTGCATAATAATTAATGGAGAAATTATACCTGTACAGCGGATTCGGATCGGCATGATGCCTAGACAGACAGAATGTAACCGTATTCAATAAACAATCATAAGGACCCAGGGGAACCACCCAATCCATCAGCTCGCGGCTTACAGCAGAATTCTTCGTTGTAGCCTCCATCCTTACTTCCCGTGAAGATACAGCAGAATGCATTTGGAGCATACCGGCATCAGGCCGCATTGCAGGGTTTCCCGGACTCTTTCGAAATTCTCGCCATCCCATATCTCTTTAAGATCCTGATCCGCCAGATTCCCCAAGGAGAACTCTGGAAATAATTTGCAGGCACTGACTTCACCGTCAGCCAGCACATCCAGTCTGGTGCGGATCGACAAGCATTGCGTTTTATTCTGGGCGGGCTTCTCTGAACCCAATACAAAGTCCCGTACTTCATCCATTTCAAGCGCAGGCTGATACCGTGTTCTTAAGTTCCAGGTTCGCTGGTAAATCCTCTCCATCTGCGCAAGCAGCGGATCAATCCTGTCAGGGGAGATGCGATACTTGAACGAATGCCAGCTGTTGCGGTGCCCTTCCTCCAGATCATCTGCCAGCCACTTGAAATGCTCGTTGAAATAGCGGTCCATATTACTGGACACTTCGTCCGGCAAATACCACGGGAAGGTAATATACACCGAGTCAATCCCCTTTTGTTCAAAAAACTCAACAAAATCATACAGCTTATCGATCATGACATCGCTAATGGTCAGATGGATGGAGATTTTTCCTTGATAGATACCCTCCTTCTCCAGCTCCAGCAGCTTATCAATGCCCGCCATAACCTTCTTGAAGGTGCCTTTTCCCCGGATCGCATCATTCTCCGCTTCGAAGCCTTCCAGGCTGATCAGACAGACCAGACTTTTGGACATTTTGAGGATGGAATCCAGCTTCTCTATGATTTGAATTCCGTTGGTGCATAACACCGTCCATCTGGGGTCCTGCTCCAGCAGGTCGGCCAGTTCATTGAACCGGCTGTAGTATAGAGGCTCGCCTCCCCAAAGGAACATATTGGCGTTCGTTTCCCTTGTTTGCCGGAACACTTTTTCAATCACTGCAAAATCCAGTTCTTCTCTCTGCTCGGCTCTGCCTAAATCCCGGTGATACCCCTCAGAGTTCCATTCAAAGCAATGCTTGCAGCGCAGATTGCAGCCATTGGTTAATTTAAGCCCGACCTCGACCGGAAGATTCGTAGAATACGTTGGGTCAAGATGAACCTGCTTGTGCGTTACCGACATATGTTTAATGGTTTTCTTCAAGCGCTCAAAGGAATCCCGGTCCAGAACTACGGATGTTTGCGGCTGTCTCATGAAAGCACCTCCCGTAATGTAACACCTGAGTCTTATAGCTTCTTAAGTTCTCACTACATAACTCCAACATCTCAAGCGGACAACCCATACTCATCCAGCGCTCATACCTTATTCCAAAACCCAGCCGCTCCCATAGCTCCGCGTTGCAGGCTTCATGCTCACCCAGCGGCTCCAGGAAAATAACCGGCGTGAAGGATTCCAGCGAATCCAGCAGGGTTCCTCCCCCCGGCTTGCTGATAATAGCCTTCGAGTTACAGATCAGCTGATAGAAGCTATGCTTCACCCCGGTATCCTCGCAAAAACAATGATTGATAACTTCACCGAACGGCGGCAGGGTATATTCATGCTCTTCGTTCTTCATCCAGGGCGACCAGCCCGGCTTCACCATGTAATAACGGTGCTCTTCTCCATAAGCCTGATCATCCGTGAGCTCGTGAATGACGATGTTCAATTCCAGGGAGTGCTTCAGCTCTGCTGCCGTCTCCTTGTAGGTCCCCATTCCCCAGCCGCCGCCATGGATAACGAACCGGTTGTCACGTTCCTTATAGTACTTAGGGGCAGCATGACCCATCGAAATACTGTAATTCACCCGCCCAGCCGCCCCGTCAAAAAACCAGACATCGTTCACCGTAAACAGATCATTACGGATATTGTTGGAATACAGCTTCCACGAAGGAGATATAAACGCATCCATATGAATCAGCTCTGCATGGACATCCTTGCGGTAATTCCTCGCATACTCCTCTACGACGGGCATCCAGAATCCTGAGAAAACCATAAACACCCTCCGGTTCTCTTCAGCCCACTTGCCTAAAAGCCGGGTTACCAGATGCGGGTCCAGATTCGGTGTGATATCCCTGATCATTCTGTGACCCAGCTTGGCTACTTCAAACCTCGTAGAGAAAACCTTCTTGTTTTCGGTTAATTTCAGTCTTGTTTCGGGCGGATACAGGCTTTCCAGCACTTCCAGATCGGCCTCATATGACCTGCTTAGCTCGTCACGTAACAGGACCGCAGGCGTATAGACTCCCAAAGCGACAGATGAGCATAAAATGGTAATCATTTGTCAGCTCCCTCGTTTTACAATAAAGACTGGTCAGTTATAAATCTTAATCGCCAGAGACTTCAAGACATCCTTTACCCGGTGGATTAGAGTTAATGCTTCACTCACATTAGAGGCATAGGGAGCAGCTACATAAAACTTCCCCTTCCGCCATTCAGACTCCGCGTCAGGAAATGCTGTATTGCCGGAGCCGAAAAGCGTGTTTGCACCCAGTGGTATAATTCCTTGCCTGTTCTCTTCCGTAAACAACAATCCGCCTGCTCTCAGAACCTCTAGAATCTGCAGCATGGTCACTTCCGTGGAGCAGCCTGCCGAGATAAAGGTCAAAAAGCTGGACAAGGAATACTGCTGTAAATAGTTATTGAGATGATGATTAATCAGCCCCATGGACTTTCTGGCATTAATCTCAACGATGGGCACCAGCTCACCGCTTGCCAGCAGCATGGAATCTATACACACCTCGCCGTGATAGCCTGTCTCGAACAAGTCCTTGCAGGCATCTTCCATAATGCTGAAATAACCCTTGTCCCGGAGCATCCGGGTAAACCCGGAACCGGCAGGATAGGAGCCTACATAAGAGAAGGCTTCATTCACCATTCGTTGAACAGACAACAATTCCACTTCCCCCTGCTCTGTTAGGAACAGCTGACAGGAGAAATCCTCCGTTTTATCAAGCAGGGGTTCGATAATGAACTGTGTTTGTTTGCCTCTATTCTCTTGCTCTTGCAGATAGGCCGCAATTCTTCTCAGCATTCTCTCGCTTGAAATTAACATATTGCCTTTGCCTGAGACACCCAGCGGGTCCTTCACCAGCACTTGTCCGGTCCGTAGCAGCTGAAGCCCGTAGGTCAGCAGTTCCTCAGAACTTTCAGCTATCGAGGAACTATTGCGAATGCCCAATCTTTGTCTTAGTTCATGAGAATAAATCTTTGAATTCACAGCTCGAACTGTATCTAAGGAGGGAAACTGATTACCGAAATTGAACCTGCGCACTAACTCACTGGTATCAGAAAGAATAGAATAGGGAGAGATCAGAGCATCTTGCGGGAGTAGCTGCTGGTAGTAGCTTGCATCAGCCATTAGAAGATCAAACACATGCAGCCTGTAGTCATCCGCATGAACGGGATTTCTGCAATGAACATTGGTGAAGGTATAGCCGAGCAGCGATAAATAGCTTCTAAGAAGCTCGTCCATGGGCTGCCGGGTGAACAGAATGTCCTGCTCCTTGCATAACGGAAACAACAATTCATCCATACCCATCGTCACAGCTTGGCTGCTGTTCATAGAAGGAAGCATAGATCCATGCGGACTCCGCCACCACGCCTCTGAATCAAAGGTGCCTAGAACCACGGTTGACTTCATCCATGAAGCCCCCTTAAGAAGCGGTTTGCGTGGCTGTGATGAACCCCATGAAATCCCCGATAGACTGGAAATCCTCATAGGCAAAATGATCAAAATCAAACTCAATTTCGAATTCGTCTTCGATTCGGAGAATGAAATTAATCATTTGCAAGGAATCCAGACCTACATCATTCACAATATCGGTGGCTTCAGTGGCTGTGAGCAACAGCTCCGGATTGTTCTTAATTTCACTCAAGATCCGCACAATGGTATCCTGCATATCACAATTCCCCTCGCATGATGAATTTTAATAAGGAATTCCTTACCAATAATCATACAATCCTACGGCTCCAGCTTCTAACTCACATTTTTATGAAATGTATAGGTTTTTTATTGGATTAAAAAAAGCGTGCCTTAATAGGCACACTTCATATAAATCAAATTAGGCAGATCAATGAACTCCCGGCTAGGACACGGCAATGTCTGCACAGCAATTCTTGAATTTCCGGCCGCTGCCGCATGCACAAGGATCATTGCGGCCCGGAAGACGACCTTTAAAGTATCGCTGTACATTCTCCGCGAACAGCTGCCGCCGTAGCGATGCTCCCAGCGTCTTCATATGCTCATCGGCATAAGCATAAATGCGCTTGTAGCCGGCGCAGAAATAATCCGGGTCCGATACACTCAGATCATCTGCCCATTTGCGGTTGCGCGGACAGCCTCCGTGGCACAGCGGCTTGTATTCACAGCTGCGGCAAGCTTCAGGCAGCGTCTGCTTCATTCCAAGAAATAACTTCCGTGCGGGATGCGACAGCAATTCGTTCAAGCTGTCCTCGGCCACATTGCCGAGCCTCCAGTCATCGTGAATATAGAAGTCGCAGGGATAGGCGTCCCCGTTCTGTTCCAGTACCAGCATGGTGCTGCATCCGGAGCGGTGAACACATAACTCAGCCTCTCGGCCCGTATAGACACTAAGCATATTGTCGAAGATTCGAATTGATGTCCGCGGCTGCCCGTCATTATACCAGTAATCAAAAGCTTCACACAGGAATTGTCCATACTCCTCGGGTGTGATATCATAGCTGCCAGGCATGCCTGTTTCCTGAGAACGGAAGTCCATACAAGGAATAAATTGTACATATGTAAATTCTTCACGCTCATAGAATTCAATCAGCTCTCTGGCCTTATTGATATTCCCCCGGTGAAGCACTGTAAGAATATTAAAATCCACTTGATGCCGACGCAGGCAATCAATACCCTTCATAACCCGATCAAAGCTCCCTTGCCCTCGGGAATCCACCCTCCGCTCATCATGAATATCTCTAGGTCCGTCCACGCTAATGCCAATCAAAAACTGGTATTCCCGGAAAAAAGCAGCCCATTTATCTGTGATCAGCGTGCCGTTCGTTTGCAGGGCATTACTGATTTCTGTATGTGCAGGGGCATACGCCGCTTGAAGCATCACGACCTCTTCAAAAAAATCCAGTCCGGCGAGCAGAGGTTCTCCTCCCTGCCAAGCAAAGGAGGCACTTCCCTTGCTCATTTCCATATATTCTTGGATAAATGTATTCAGGACAGCGGAATCAATCCGGTTGATCCGTGGACCGGGCTTCCCTCCACAGGTGCTGTAATAACAATAATCGCAGGCCAAATTACAATCCTCTGAAACGGTCTTCCACAATACGCCAACGTTCCCGTTATTTCCGTAATCGGTTGTTGAACATGTACCGGTCATAATACCCTCCTATACTCATTTGGAAATAATCTTCGGTATTTCAGGTGCCATTATCCAAAAAAATCCTCCATGTCCAGCGGCTGGCCTATAGCGATAAATTCACTTGGCGACATGGAGGTCAGTTGCTTAAACATACGAAAAAAATAGGAGCCATCATAGTATCCCAAATATTGGGAAACTGCCGCAACCGTTGTTTTGGTGTTAAGCAGCAGATAACACGCCTCCGAAATGCGAAGCCGATGCAGATATTTAATCGGCGACTGTCCAGTCACTTCCTTGTACACCGAGATGGTGTAATTGTCCGAGCATCCAATAAGTTTGGCCAGTTGCCCAACCTCTATGGATTCGCGATAATGGCGCAAAAGATAATTCTGAATCGTCCGAGCATACTGGACTTTCATTGGCGCGATTTCCGGCTGTTCCATCTCGCGGGCGGTAATGCCGAGCAGTTCTTGAAGAATCCCCTGACAGATCATTGAGCGGAAGCTCTTGACTCCACGCATTTCCATAAATAACTTCTCAAAACGTCGACGAAGGGCTTCAAAACTGCGCGGCTTGACTATGGTATGCCTGCCTTGGCACAGAAAGGGGAGTAGCTCCGCTTCTTCTCCGGAGGTAAACAGAATCGTATATTTCTGGTGTGGTCCGCTCTCATGATCCTCTCCCGCCCGATCAATGCGGTAGGGGAGAATTAACAAGTCGCCTTGCTCCAGGACAATCCGCTTTCTCTCGATATAGTAAACCACCTTCCCTTCGATAACCAAAATCAGCACATTAAATTTGATCCGTTCCTGCATTGTGCGCCATCCCGGAATCATTAAATCATGATGCACCGAATCTACGGTAAACAAATAACCTCCTCCTCCCTTTCACGTTTGAATACTGAGAATATCGACGTTTCACTAAAGTTTAAGATGAGAATTGTACATGTAATCTTAACAACATACATCGACTTGCCTTATGCCTTAAATCTATAATTAGGGCAACGTTAAGAGCAAAGCTTTGCATTTGAAACATTACCACGCACTTTTTAAAGTTGCAATGACGCTGATAAACATACAGAAGGAGAGGAATCATTTGAAAATTTTGCTGCTTGATTTGGATTCGACATCGCCTAGTCACCTGGGCTGTTATGGCTACCACCGTGACACTTCCCCCAATATCGACCAGATTTCACGGGAAGGCGTCCGGTTTACCAACTATTACACCTCTGATGCACCTTGTCTCCCCTCCCGTACCGCGCTCATGACAGGCCGCTTCGGCATTCATAACGGCGTCGTTGGACACGGCGGTACCGCCGCTGACCTTCGTCTGGAAGGAGAAGAACGCAGCTTCCAAAGCCGTTTGAACCGGGAGAGCCTTCCGGCGCTTTTCCGTGCAGAAGGCATGCACACCACCCTGATCAGTCCTTTTGGGGAACGTCATTCGGCCTGGCCCTTCTATGCCGCTTTTAATGAGATTCACAATACCGGAAGAAGCGGCGCAGAATCGGGTGAGGAGGTCACGCCTCTTGTATTGGACTGGATCTCTCGAAACGCAGAGAATGACCATTGGCTGCTGTATGTAAATTACTGGGACGCGCATACTCCTTACCGTGCTCCGGAATCATTCGGCAATCCGTTTGCCGGTGAGCCGTTGCCTCCCTGGATGACCGAAGAGATTCTTGAAATGCATAAGCGGAAGGTTGGTCCGCACAGCGCCAGCGAGGTCAACATGTTCAACGATCAGACGCAGGAGGAATACCCGCGCCTTCCCGGCAAGATTACCGACATGCACAGCCTCCGGCAAATGATTGATGGCTATGACTGCGGCATCCGCTACATGGACGAACACATCGGCCTTATCTTCGACGCCCTAAAAGCTCAAGGCATCATGGACGACTTGGCTATTATTATCACGGCTGATCACGGTGAGAATATGGGTGAGCTTGGAATTTACGGTGAACATGGCACTGCTGACCAGGGAACTTGCCGAATTCCAATGATTATCCGTTATCCCGGCATGAAGCAAAATCATGTAGATCATGGACTGCATTATCATTTGGATCTCGCTCCAACATTGGCCGAGCTCATGGGCCGCGAGCCGATGCCGAGCTGGGATGGGCAAAGTTACGCGCCGGCGCTCAAGACAGGCCAGGATTGTGGAAGAGAGACGCTGGTCATCTCGCAATGCGCCCATGTCTGCCAGCGTAGCGTTCGTTTCGATCAGTGGTTGTATATCCGCACCTATCATGATGGCTATCATCTGTTCGACACCGAAATGCTATATCATCTGGAGGAAGATTCGCATGAGCAGCACAATGTCGCCGCCGCACATCCGGAGGTATGCCGTGAAGCCGTGTACCGCCTGAATGAATGGCATGACGGTATGATGCGCACCATGCCTTACGACACGGACCCGCTGTGGACGGTGATGAAGGAAGGTGGCCCTTACCATGCCAAAGGACAACTCAAAGCCTATGCACATCGGCTGGAGGAAACCGGACGCGGTCATGCAATTCCTGAGCTTATGAAGCGACATCCGCGGGAGTTCCAATAGAAGCTGGCGGGAGAATCCAAAAACAGTAATCCTTATATACACAAATAAACAGAGCAGCAATTCAACATTGAAGGAATCGCTGCTCTGTTTTTTTCGTCCTTTAGAAATTAATACTTGCAATTTGCAACAAACTAAATTATAACTTAGTTAAAATTTTTCAATAACCATCATAGATAAATAATATCTTTGAAAGTCACCGAAATTCATTAATTTCCTTTAAAAGACTTAATACATCTATAATATATTCCACTGATTTTCTGTCAATCTGCAGGTGCAAACTGATCAGGAGAGTCAGAGTCCCATGTAATTCTATATCAACCACTATGTTACCCAAATAAGCATAATCGTCACATTATCGTCATGTGAAACATAAATTAGCTCATTTCAAAACTACATATTTAGTTTTATAATTGTGTCATGACATTAATACATATGGAGGGATACCTGATGATGAACCAGATAATAAACGGTTGGCAGCCAAGAAGCGACACTGAGATGATGGCAATTGCCAAACAAGCGGTTGAGGTTCTTCCTGTATTAGGCAATGGAGAAGAATTGAAAACCAAAGCTCAGCTATTCAAAGCGCTCGGAGATGAGACCAGATTAAAAATCATTGGCATTCTAAAAATTCAAGAAGCATGCCTTTGTGAGTTGGTTGAAGGCCTGGAGGTTCCCTCCTCCACACTAACTCATCATTTGCAAATTTTAGAACGGGGTGGTGTTGTGAAATCCAGAAAAGAAAAGAAATTCACTATTTTCTCGCTGGTTCAAGATCCCAGATTTGATATGTATCTTGCATCAATTGTGGATTAGGGGTGATAAAACATGTTTAATTGGCTTGATTTCTTGATTCAGGGGCTGGTGGAGTCCGTCTTTGGTATTTCTATGGATACACGACTTGGATCAAGCGTACATTTCTTCTTTTTCGATACCATAAAAATCATTATTTTACTCGGCATCATGATCTTTCTTATCACGTATATCCGCAGTTATTTCCCCCCTGAACGGACCAAAAAAATATTGGAGCGATTCAGCGGAGTGAAAGGGAATTTCATGGCATCCTTGTTAGGAATCGTTACTCCATTTTGCTCGTGTTCTTCCATCCCCATTTTTATCGGCTTTGTGGAGGCTGGAATCCCCCTCGGGGTGACGTTCTCCTTCCTCATAACCTCCCCAATCGTCAATGAAGCCGCTTTTGCAGTGCTTGTTGCATCCTTTGGCTGGAAGATAGGATTGCTCTATGTCGCATTTGGCGTGTTGATTGGAGTTGTCGGAGGCATCGTTATCGGAGCCCTCAAGATGGAAAAGCAGGTTGAAGAATATGTATATCAAGTGGCTGCTGCAGCAGAGATCGAAATTCAGAAACCAACAAGGCTGGATAGAGTCCGTCTCTCGTGGGATAGTGTTAAAGATATTATCAAACGGGTATGGATCTATCTGCTCATCGGGATCGGAGTGGGAGCATTCATTCACGGATGGGCGCCTGCGGAGATGCTTGCCAAATACGCCGGACCTGATAATCCCTTTGCGGTATTTATTGCCGTCGTTCTAGGAATCCCCCTTTATTCCAACGCTTTAGGTACAATCCCAATTGCAGAAGCTTTAATTCATAAAGGGGTGGGAATGGGAACCGCACTCGCCTTTATGATGGCGGTCACTGCGCTGTCATTACCTGAGATGATTTTGCTGCGAAAGGTGATCAAACCGAAACTAATCGCCGCTTTTGTACTGATAACTGGTATTGGTATTATTCTGGTCGGTTATTTGTTCAATCTTATTGTTTAGAACAGTAGAAACAAGAACAAGTAATATTATTATCTAACATGGGAGGAATTTATTAATGATTATCAAGATTCTAGGGTCTGGATGCGCAAACTGCAAGAAACTGGAGGGGCATGCTAGAGAAGCAGTTAAACAACTTGGATTGGATGTGACTTTCGAAAAGGTTCAGGATTATAAGGAGATTGTGTCATATGGAGTCATGAAAACACCAGCACTGGTTGTTGACAATCAAGTGAAAATTATGGGTAGAGTGGCATCGGTTGAGGAAATTAAGAAGCTGCTGTAAGTGCATGTATTTCAACTCCATAACAAAAAAGCCATCCCCCTTAGGAAATAGCTCTTTTGAATATGAATTTCACTTTACTTGGATGAATAAAAGCCCTTCAGTATATCACGCATATCCTGCTTGATGTTGATATCCGGACGCTTTTCTTTGGCCAAGGCTTCCGCCTCTTCTACATTCGCAGCATGGCCAAGTTCAAGCAGGACTCCTGTGGCCACAGTTCCTGTACGGTTCCGTCCGCCGGCACAATGGAAATACACAGTTTTCCCATCATTTACTGCTGCCGTAACTGCCTGGATTGCCGCTTGAACAGAATCTTCCTGTCCGCCCTCATCCTCCACGATCGGAAAATGATGACGGGTTACATGCTCAGGGAAGCCTTCTGCCTTCGTGCCGGTATCCCTTAAGTCAAACACATCGGTAATCTCTTGCTCCTGCAGGGCTTCTAGTAGCGCATTCTCCCCGCCGATGTATACTTTACCTTCGATCAATTCATGATAATTCGCCATTATAGTTCTCCCCTATCTCTATTCTCTAGCAGCAGTTGCTTTCCGCCACGAGAGTTCTTTAAGCTGCTCATACCCGGTTACTTCATTAGACTTCCAAGGGATGATTACCACATGCCCCTCAGCATTTTGTTCTACCTTCTGAATCCAATTCAGTTCGGCATGAGCCCGCCCGCTAAGCACTGGATCTGTTGTCCCTGCAGCAGCAAAGCTTTGATTAATCGCCCACCATTTCGTTGGTATACCCGCACGCTTCAGATCCTGTTCCAGGCGGGAGGCTTCATAGACCGGCGTTGCCTCCGCCAGCGTGACAATAACGACGCTTGTCTCCTTCGGATCACGAAGTCTCGGCAGTAAATGCTGCACGGAATCCGGAATGACGCCGGAAGAACGGGCGATTTCCTTATGGTATTCCTGAGTCGCATCCAGCAATAACAGCGTATGTCCGGTTGGTGCTGTATCTATAACTACAATCTCTTCCTCAGAGCGCTCTACCAAGTCAGCAAATGCACGAAACACGGCGATCTCTTCGGTACATGGCGATCTTAAATCCTCTTCCAGGAAGGCAAGCCCCTCTTCATCCAGGGAATCTGCATTCTGGCGGATCACCTCTTGCTGATATTTCTCTAGTTCCACCTTCGGATCCACCCGGCTTACGGAAATCTGATCGGAATGATCACCGAATACATATTCCAGATGAGCCGCCGGATCTGTTGTACTGAGATGAACCCGGTGTCCCCGTTCGGCCAGGCCGACAGCTATAGCAGAGGCTACAGTTGTTTTCCCCACACCGCCTTTACCCATCGTAAAAATCACCCGAATCCCGCTACCCTCCAAATCGGAGATCAAGGCTTCAAGTGAGGGGATGTCAGCGTTTACCTCTACCTGTTGTACATGATCTGGATTCCCTTGGACTGGAGCGAAGAATGCACGCAAGCTTGCGATGCCTGTAACATTAAAGGGAGCTAAGGGGATTGTGTAGCTTGCTAGAGCCTGTAGTTCAGCAGGCATATGTGACAGCGCCTTCTGTTGCCGCTCTACAAAGCTCTTCCCAACTTCATCTTCGTTGATAGATGAAGTAAGTACCCCATTAACCACAAGCAGCTGATTTTTTATCCCGGTTTCTTTTAGTTCAGATGATGCACGTGCGGCTTCCCTTAAGGGAGAAAGCTCCGGACGGGTAACCAGGATTAGGGTAGTCAGATCCTTGTCCGATAAGGATTTAACCGCTTCATGATATAGAACTTTTTTACCTTCCAGACCCGCCAGTGGACCCAGACATGAGGCACCATGCGTACTTTCATCCAGGAATCCGCTCCAGGCTGAAGGCAGCTGCAACAGCCGCAGCGTGTGTCCTGTTGGCGCAGTGTCAAACAGAATATGATCGAACTGTGCCTTCAATTTCTCATCCGTCAACAGGGTTGTAAACTCATCAAAAGCAGCAATTTCCACCGTACATGCTCCTGATAACTGTTCTTCCATCGACGCGACGACCGAATCAGGCAATACTCCCCGGTAAGGAGCAACCACTTTTGCCTTATATTCTTCGGCGGCAGTCTCCGGATCTAAATTAGCCGCAAAAAGATTGGGAACCTCTTCAATGGGAGTGGGATGGTTAAACAGCTCTACACCGAAAACATCCTGTAGATTGGAGGCGGGGTCTGTGCTCACCAGCAGAACCCGTTTGCCGGAGTCTGCCAGCGCAACTGCTGCCGCACAGGCTGTTGAGGTCTTACCCACCCCGCCTTTCCCTGTAAAGAACAGGTAAGGTGTCGGCAGCATAGTCAGTGGATCAAAGAGTTTAGACATGGTATGCCTTCTTTCTTTCATTATGACTTCGTCTTGATTTCAAGACGGATGCGGGGCTTGGCTGTCAATTCAGCTGCGGCAATCCCTGTCCACTGCTCTAACTCTTCATTCGTGGGGTAGCCCTGTTTCTTAACCACTTTCCCGTCTACAAAAGTAACAGGCAATACTTCAGGACCTTCATCAGCCAGCAATTGTCTGACTTCACCATTCGTAACAAAGGCATCCGGTTCACTGGTCAGATTATATCTGGATACATCTACAGCCTGCTTCTTCAAGTTATGAACTACAGCAGATATACGAATTAATTCAGGATCAGCTACAGGCCCACATACACCGGTGGAGCAGCACATCGCCGGATCATAGATTTCAATTCTTTTCATGAACTCCATCTCCTCCTTAGAAATACAGCCGGGAAGCCCCGGCTGTTACTCTGTCTTATTTTCCTGTTTCAGCGAATTGCTTGATGCGCTCGCCCACTTGATCACGAACCCGCTGGAAGACTGCCCACTTCTCTTCATCTGTTCCTTGCGCTTTCGCAGGGTCATCAAATCCCCAGTGCTCACGTTTCACTTGGGGCGGAGTAATTGGACATTTATCTGCAGCGTCTCCGCACAATGTAATCACAAGGTCAGCATTATTAAGCAGCTGCGGATCAATAATATCAGACGTTTGAGCTGAGATGTCAATTCCTACTTCGTTCATCGCTTGAACAGCTTTCGGATTCAGACCGTGAGCCTCTATACCTGCACTGTACACATTCCATTCCTCGCTCAAGTATTTCTTAGCCCAGCCTTCGGCCATCTGGCTCCGGCAGGAGTTTCCTGTACACAAAAAGTAAATGGTTTTCTTATCCATGAGTCGTAATCTCCTTTGATTTTAAAATAGATTTAACGTTATATAGAGGCCAAGCAGTGTGATAAACAGTGTAGGGATCGTCAGGATAATACCTGTTTTGAAATACGTTCCCCAGGATATCTTCACCCCTTTGGTCGAAAGCACATGCAGCCACAGCAAGGTAGCCAGTGAACCAATCGGTGTAATCTTCGGTCCCAGGTCAGAGCCGATGACATTCGCATATATCAAGGCTTCCTTAATCAGTCCCGAGGTATGCGTAGCATCAATGGCCAGCGCATCAATCATCACCGTAGGCATGTTATTCATTATGGAAGAGATGATTGCAGCAATAAAGCCCATCCCCATCGTTGCGGCGAACAGCCCCTGATCAGCCACAGCCTGGATGACATCGGCAAGGACGTCCGTCAGCCCCGCATTGCGCAGGCCATATACGACGACATACATCCCGATGGAAAAGAATACAATCGCCCAGGGCGCACCCTTCACGACTTCCATCGTGGGAACATTCGGGCTTCTTCTTGCCATGAGAAGGAAGAAAATTGCGATAACCCCGGCTACCACAGACACCGGAATGTTAAGGAACTCACTCACAAAGTATCCTACCAGCAGAACCGCTAATACCCACCAGGACAGTTTGAACATCTTCTTATCTTTGATCGCTTCCTGCGGATTTTTCAGCTGGGAGCTGTCGAATTTCTTAGGGATGCTTTTACGGAAAAAGAAGTACAGAACCAGAATACTTGCCCCCAAGGAAAACAGAGTAGGCATCAGCATCCGTCCAGCGTATTCCATAAAGGTAATCCCGAAAAAGTCCGCCGATACGATGTTCACCAGATTACTTACAACCAGCGGCAAAGACGTAGTATCCGCAATGAACCCGCTGGCAATGATAAACGGAAAGACCTTCTTCTCATCAAAATTCAGCGCACGGACCATAGCCAGCACAATTGGAGTCAGAATGAGCGCCGCTCCGTCGTTGGCAAAGAACGCGGCTACAATCGCACCAAGAATGGTGACATAGATGAACATCCGGGTTCCATTCCCCCGGGCAGCTCTGGCCATTTGTAGGGCAGCCCATTCGAAGAATCCGATTTTATCGAGGATGATCGAGATCAGAATGATCGCAACAAAGGCCAATGTGGCATTCCATACAATCAAGGTAACGTCCTTAACATCACTAAAGCTGACTACTCCGGCAAGTAAAGCGAGTACCGCTCCGCCGCAGGCAGACCAGCCAATGGACAAGTTTTTAGGCTGCCAAATGACAAATACTAAGGTAACAATGAAAATGAAACCCGCTAAGAATACAGAAACCAATCCGCTAACCTCCATTTAGTCACATGAAATTCTTAAGCCTTTCTTATCGAGCTCTTCTAATTCATGATCTTGTGAAGGAACGAAGGCAATCAGATTCTGAATTAATTCATGCTGGATGCTGTTTGGATTCACCGAGTAAAAAATCCACTGGCCTTTCCGGTTCTCCTTGACCAGCCCCGCATCCTTGAGCTTCCGCAAGTGCTGGCTCACAGATGGCTGACTAGTCTTGAAAATATCAACAAGCTCGCATACACAGCACTCCTGCTTCTCCAGAAGCTTCATCATCGTCAGCCTAGTTTTATCCCCCAGTAGCTTCAACGTCTGTGATACTTCATCCAGCTCATCCAGATCAAAACTCATCTTCAGCCCCCCTTTCACCACATCATTATATAACTATACGCTTATATAATCAAGTGAGAATATGATTCCCTTCTGTTCAATCCTTAATCACAAGCACATTCCGTGTACTCCCCTTTTAACAAGGACAGTAGCGTTTGGGTGTCAGGCAATGCACTTAGAACGGGTTGAATAAAGGAACCCTCTTCAATATTCAAGGAATAGTATACCCATTGAGCGCGTTTCGTCTCCTTCACTAGCCCCTGTGCCTTTAATTTCCTCAAGTGCTGGCTCACACCAGGTTGAGACATATTTAAGATTTCGACTAAATCACATACACACCATTCTTTATCTTTAAGCAATCCAAGTATCGTTAGCCTGGTTTTGTCACCCAATAATTTCAGCTTCTCTGCCATTTCACTATTGAACATAGGCACAGTCCTCTCCAGAGTACAAACCAAATGATACATAAATATATAATCATATATTAAAGTTCATTTCGTTTAAAATCAAGAAAGGCGAAAGTAGTTTGGCAAGAAAGCCTTATTCGTTAACAGGGACATTCATTTCCTTTAGTAACTGAAGCACCCGCAGCTGGATGTGGTCACGTGCAGCCCTCACATCTTCCAGACGGCCCTCATGGGTTAATGGATCCGTAATATCCCATTGTACATTCTTGATGGCAAAAGGAACAATCGGGCATTTTTCATTAACTTGTTCACATAATTTAATAATGACTTTCGATTGCATAAATGTTGTCATATCAATCGTTTTGGAGCTGTTGCCTGAAATATCAATCCCTACTTCTTTCATGACTTTGACCGTATAGGGATGAATCTCTCCGGATTCAAGTCCTGCACTTTCAGCGATCACATGCTCACCGCCATAATGTCTGGCAAAAGCCTCGGCAATTTGACTGCGGCAACGATTCTGGATACAGAGGAAATACAGACGAATGGGTTGTTCCATTTTCTCAGGCCCCTTTCTATTTATAGTTCATTATATAATTGAATGTTTATATTCAAGTCATTCTTTTTGTTTCCGTAATGTAAAACTTCCAATCAGATGATATTTAACTTGCAATTTGCAAGTATCTGAGTTATAACTAATACATGAGGTGAAAACAATGGAAACTCCACGAGAATTACTCCAAATCATGAGCAGGCGTTTGGGACTACTCAATAAGGATTGCTGCAGCGTAGGCGGATGTGATCTCTCTGCGACCCAAAGCCATCTATTGTATGAAATTGATCGAAGCCACAATCCCTCCATGCAACAGGTCGCCGAAACACTCGGGACAGATATTACTACCTTTAGCAGACAAGTCCAGTCTTTGGTGAAAATGAATTTAGTTAAGAAGACACCTGACCCTGCGGATCGAAGAGTCTATAACCTGTCGCTTACTCCCGAAGGGAAAATGGTGGCTACAACGATTGATCAACAAATGAATGAATACCTGAATGAAGCCTTCTCACACATGAGCGAATTTGAAGTAGAAACATTACTACGATCCATTAAGCTTTTCAATGAAGCCATGGGGAAATCCAGCAATTGCTGCGCACCTGTAAAAGGGTGATTTCTCTAGTCTTATATTTGCAATTTGCAAGTTATTCCACTATACAAGGAGTGTTTAATCATGAACAAACTTACTAATGACCAGATCCGCCAGAATGTACGGGCGCGCTATCAGACAATCGCTGTAAAAAAGGTCGAAGCTGCCTCTTCCTGCTGCGGACCTGCTGACAGCAGTTGCTGTGACTCCCCATCTGATTTTGATGCCATATCCGCTAAGCTGGGTTATTCCAGCGAGGATCTGTCTGCAGCTCCTGAAGGCGCAAATTTAGGCCTTGGATGCGGTAACCCTCAGGCTATTGCTGAACTGCAGGCGGGTGAACATGTTCTGGACCTTGGGAGCGGTGGTGGATTCGATTGTTTCCTCGCTTCCCGGCAGGTAGGTGAGCAAGGCCATGTTATCGGTGTGGATATGACACCTGAAATGATCAGCCGTGCAAGAGATAATGCCATTAAAGGAAAATTCAACAACACGGAATTCAGATTGGGCGAAATTGAACATCTCCCCGTCGCTGACAATTCAATAAACGTGATTATCTCTAACTGCGTGATTAACCTCTCACCAGACAAACAGCAAGTATTCCGTGAGGCCTATCGTGCCCTTCAGCCTGGCGGGCGTCTGGCGATCTCTGATATTGTAACTACAGCTGAGCTTCCCCCTGAGATCAAAAATGACCTGGGCGAACTATATTCTGGTTGTATCTCCGGAGCCTCTTCCATCGCTGATGTAGAGCAGATGCTTCGGGAAAGCGGCTTCTCTGAGATTAGCATTGAGCCCAAAGATGAATCCAGAGCATTCATCAAAGATTGGGTTCCCGGTGCGAACGTTGACCAATTCATTGTATCTGCTGTAATTAAAGCGAGAAAGTAAGCATTTGGAGGCTGTTCATATGATCACTACATTAACTGTTCGTCAGGCCACTTCAAAGGATACGGAAAGCATCCTTCGTATCTACAACCAGGGGATCGAGGACCGGATCGCTACGCTCGAAACGGAGACGAAAGACTCCTCCTATATGAAGGCATGGTTCAACGATCACCAAGGCCGCTTTAGTGTTGTGGTCGCTGAACTAGAGGGTGAAGTCATTGGCTGGGCCTCCCTAAATCCTTATTCGCACCGCTGTGCCTATCATGGAGTCGCTGACCTCTCCGTTTACATTGACCGCAGCTTTCGTGGGCAGGGTGTGGGTAGTTTTCTCTTAGAGTCCTTACACAAGATAGCCAAGGAAAACAGCTTTTATAAAATTGTTCTCTTTACTTTTCCGTTCAACCAAAGCGGTCAAGGGCTATACAAGAAAACGGGTTATCGGCAGGTTGGTGTATTTGAGAAGCAGGGGATTCTGAATGGAGAGTTTATTGACGTGATGATTATGGAGAAACTGCTTTAATTGTACCGTTCTCCCGGTGTTTAATAACCAACTTATCGATCACGCCAATGGCAGAAACATAATAGATATGAGCATTTTTCACTTCTCCATTACATTATCCTGGGTCAAATCCAGTTTCTTTACCAGCGGCTTGATGGTCAACCCTTGAACCAGCAGGGAGAACAAGACAATACTGAAGGTTAAGACCAGGATATTCTCCCTGCCTTCAAATGATGCCGGCAGACTCAATGCGAGTGCAATGGAGAGACTTCCCTTTAATCCGCCCCAATTCAAAACAATCTTCCAGGAGGCCGGAAAATTCTTCAGAAACCTGAGACTGGCATACAACGCAATGGTCCGTCCTGCCAGTACGATAAGAATCGAAGCGACAATAAGCAGCCATTTATCGGTAAAATCAATATTTCTAATCTCAAGTCCAATCATCAGGAAGATCAATGAGTTAGCCACCAGGGTGATGACATCCCAAAATGAATTGATATTTACCTTCGTGGTCTCTGACATACCTATCCGCGAACCGTAATTTCCAAAGATCAGCCCGCTTACCGCGACAGCAATAACTCCGGATACATGAAAGTGCTCCGCGATAAAATAGCTTCCAAAAAACAGCAGCATGGAGAATCCGATCTCCAACGGGAAATCATCATAAAGACGAATTAATTGCGAGAACAAATATCCCATTATCGCTCCGATAAGGATACCGCCTAAAGAAAATTTTAGGAACAGCAGAATTCCGCTGCCAACCCCTACCCAGCCCATTTCCATATAAGACAGCAGGTACACCGAAGAGATTTGAAACAGCACTACAGCAATCCCATCATTAAAAAGAGATTCTCCTTCTATAATAGTAACAATATTCTTCGGGACACCCAAAGATTTAAAAATCGAAATCACACTAATGGGGTCTGTCGCACTCATCAGCGCAGCAAAGGTGAAGGAAACAATAAGCGGAAGGCCCAGCCCCCAATACACAGCCAAGCCGATGATGAGAAATGACAACAAGGTTCCTCCAAAAGCCAAAGCCAGCACCGGCTTATGTTGCTCCCGAAGATGGGAGAAAGGAAGCTTTAAGGTGGCATCCCCCAAGAGAATCGGTAAGAATAATGAGATGATGATCGCCTGAAAGACATGCGACTGGGTGATGAAAGCCTCTGCTTCCACCAAAATAGGAATATGCACAAACCCCAGCAGCAGCCCCACCACTACAAGCGCGATGGAATAGGGCTGATTCATTTTTTTGGCAACTGCAATGACTCCCATGGATATGGCAAGCAGAATTAATATCTGAATAAATACATCATCAAACTGATTCATATAACACCCCATATATTGTTTTTTAGAGGAAAGATTTCTTCAGCGAATCAGTATCCACATCTATTCTATTATTAGCAAATCAGCTGGCAATAATCATCTATCTCCCTCCTACTTGCCGGCCGCCGCCCGCTGAAAACTATGCTGTTCCCTAAGATAATCCAGCAATATACGGTTGAAGAGCTGGGGTTGACACAGGTGACTCGGGTACATGGCGTCTTCAAGGATCGCCAGGCGGGCAGACGGATACTTGCCGGCTGTTCTTTTCACCTGCTCCAATGCCCATTCATTCTGATTCCCGGATACAACAAGAACAGGAACCTGCAGCCGTAACGCGAATCCGTAGCTGTCCGTTTGTCTAAGTGCCAGCCGCTGCATAATTAATTCAGTGGTCCGTTCATGCACAAGCTCTTTCCTGAGAATATGATAAGCTGAGAGCCATTTATTGTAGGTGATGCGTAAAGAACGGATAAACATTTCGGCAGGAAGATAATGGGCGGCCCATGCGCAGACCTCGAAGATTCCTTTCACTTTCCCGCCTCTAGCTGTGTATTCTCCCTGGAAATAGCTGTCCACCAATACCATATTAATCACCCGCTCAGGGTACAGATAGGCGAATTTCTGGGCGAGCACAGCACCACTGGAACAAGCTACGATAACAGCCCTCTCTACAGCCAAAGCGTCCAACAACAGCTTCAAATCTTCACATTGTGTGTCTACGATCCGGCTAATCTCCACATCCATTTTCCCCGATTGTCCGTTCCCTCTTAAATCGAATACGACCACTTTCGCACGCTTGCTGAAATAATCCGCTTGCGGGTCAAACAGATGATGGGAGGTCGAATAATCATGAATAAAAACAATGGGCAGACCGCTGCCCGACATCTCGTAATACAGCGACGTTGCGGCATAACCAATGCATCCTCTCATGAACGCTTGCGGGGTTAGCTGCCGGATTCGGGCCCTGAAAGTAGCCCTACTCGTTTATCCGAGATTCACCCCATATAACCTGGTTCCCCCGCTTCCTATAAGGAATTCAGCGATTAAGTATTATTTTGCAGACGTTTCCTGACTTTCTTCCCCCAGGACCTTCAGATCATCCTGTATGCTCCCCTTCCACAAGGGGACTCCGGAACGGTAGGCTGCCCGGCCATTTAAATGGCCTGCCACCGGTGAAGTGATGAATACAAAAACAATCGCCAGCAGCAGCTTGACATTAACCGTTCCGTCTTTAAACCAAAAGTACAGGAAGCCTCCTGTCAGCAAGCACAGTACCCCGAAGGTTGCACTTTTGGTAGCCGCATGTGAACGCAGGTACACATCAGGCAGCCGGACTAAGCCGAAGGCACTTAAACCGCAGAAGACTGCACCAATTACCACAATAATGGAGCTAATCAGTTCACCTGTCATTCGGGTTCCCTCCATCTTCTATAACGGCTCCCCGTTCAATATATCTGGCCAGTGCCGTTGTTCCAATAAACGTAAGAATACCGATAACCAGAATGACTTCTAGAAAATCCTGGGTATCCAGCAGCATACAGAAAACGGTGATCATAGCGAGTATATGAATGCCTATCGTATCGAGTGCGGTAACCCTGTCTGAACGGGTTGGCCCTTTCAGGAGACGGAACAGGCATGCCAGCATCGCCAGCGCCAGAATGATCATGGCCACAGTTAGTATAACTTGGATCATTACCGGGTCACCTCCATAATTGCCTGTTCGAAAGTGCCTCTAATCTGCGTGACCAACAGCTCTGCATCTTTAATATCAATAGCATGAATGTACAGCGTCTTGCCATCCTTCGAAACATCAAGGGTCAGGGTTCCCGGTGTCAGACAGATCAGGCACGATAACAGCGTAACCTCCCAAGCCGAGGTCAAGGCAGTCTCATAAGCAAAGATGCCGGGACGTATAGCCAGCTTCGGACGGATGATATGGCCGATGACCACGAAATTCGAGACCGTAAGTTCACGGGCAAAGATCAGCAGAAGCTTCAGTATAGCCCATATACGTATGAGATAGAATGGCCGGGTCCGGGCCAGGGATTTCGTCAAAATCAGCAATAATATAATACCGAGCACATAGCCTACGATGAAGCTTGAACCAGAGCCATTGTTATTTATCGCCATCCACAGAAAGGCAATCAACAGATTTAACAGGAATTGTAGGGCCATCTTCTCTACTCCTTCATTATGGCTTCAATGTATAGCGCAGGTGAAGCCAATACCTCTCCAGCCTGCGATACATAAGTATACACGGACTCGGCACCAACCCCCATTGCAATCACAAGCAGCAGGAGTCCGGCGGCAACAGCCGATGCAGCCTTCAAGCTCACTTTAGGCAGCTCTTTCACAGGTTCATTTCCCCAGAATGCCAGCCTGAACACCTTCATCAGGGAATACAGCACCAGTAAGCTCGATCCTAGTCCAATTAAGGACAACGTCAGCATTCCCTCAGCCAGAGCTCCGCGGATGATCAGGATTTTGCCGGCAAACCCGCTCAGCGGCGGAATACCTGTCAGGGCAAGCGCAAGAGTAAAGAACATCCAGCCGATGAACGGATACTTTTTAATCATCCCGCCCATACTGCCTAGCCGGTCAGTTCCAGCTGCGGATATAATTATCCCGCCTAGAATAAACATGAGTCCCTTGGCCAGCATATCGTGCAGCAGATAGAAGACCGCCCCATTCAATGAATCTGCTGTCCCAACAGCAAGTCCAAAGGCTACAAACCCAACGCTGATAATGACGTTATAATTCAGAATCCGCGGGATATCCTTATACGCGACTGCCCCCAGGCTACCGAGGATCATGGTAGCAGCAGCCATCCAGGCGATCCAGGCATGGGTGAAGCCGGGATCGTTAACAAACAGCAGCGTGAAGGTGCGGATGATTGCATAGAGTCCAACTTTGGTCAGTAGAGCACCGAATAATGCTCTGACAGCCGGCGGAGGCGCACTGTATGACCCTGGAAGCCAGAAGAACAGGAACAGCCCTGCCTTTAGGGAAAATACAATCAGGAACAAAACAGCAATCACATTAAGCACACCGCCTTGTCCCGCTTCAGCGATACGCTGGGACAGGTGTGCCATGTTGAGTGTTCCTACTGCTGCATAGAGATAAGCTACCGCTGCTACAAACAGTGTCGAGGATACGATATTAATGAGCAGATATTTCGACGTTTCTCTTAGCTGAAGTTTGGTCCCTCCGAGTGAGATGAGCGCATAGGAAGAAATCAGCATAACCTCAAAGAAGACAAACAGGTTGAAAATATCCCCGGTAAGAAACGAGCCGTATACCCCGACCAGCAAAAACTGAAAGAACGTATAGTAATAGAACCGCTCCCGCTTCTCTCCAATGCTGCCGAAAGAATACAACAGAATCGCAAAACTGACGATCGAAGCCATCATAACCAGCAGTACTGCAAACATATCACCTACAAATACAATGCCATACGGAGGAGCCCAGCCCCCCATCTGCAGGGTCTGTATGCCCTCAGAGTGGACACGTGAAACCAGCAGCGCCGCAACCAGAATGTTCAGCAAACCGCTGAGCGCACTAATCACGCGCTGAAGCCGGATCTTCTCTTTGAAAAAAATCAGGATGACAGCCGTAGTCAGCGGAATGAGAATCGGAAGTACCAATAGATTGCTCATTCGTTGTCCTCCTTAATGCTGTCCATTTCATCAGTACCCAGCGTCTGATAAGACCGATACGCGAGTACGAAGTAGAAGGCGGTAACCCCAAAGCTGATTACTATGGAGGTTAGAATCAGTGCCTGCGGCAGCGGATCAACATAAGTATCCGCTTTGCCCAGTACAGGGGCTGCACCCTTTTTGAGCCCGGCCATTGTGAGCAGCAGCAGATGGACACCATGCGTCAGCAGGGAGGTTCCCAGCACAATGCGCAGCAGGCTTTTGGACAGAATCAGGTATACACCGATCGTGAAGAGAATGCCGACCGCCACCGCCATTAGGAGTTCCATTTCTTTTCCCCTCCGATCGATAAAATGATGTTCATCGTCACGCCGACTACAGCCAGGTATACGCCAAGGTCAAACAGGACGGCAGTCGCCAGCTCCGTATCACCAAGCACAGGCAGATGAAAATGGCCGAAAGCATGACTTAGAAAAGGAGCATCAAACAGGAATGAGCCTGACGCTGTTAGAATCGCCAGCAGGAGTCCGGAAGCTGTAAGCAGCCGGTAATTCACAGGGAGCACCTTGCGTACCTGATCCATTCCAAATGCGATTGAAATGAGGATCAGCGCAGCAGAAGTCATCAATGCCCCAATAAAACCTCCACCCGGATGATTATGTCCGGCAAAGAACAAATACAGGGAGAATATCAGAATAATGAGGACAATCCCCTTAGACATCGTCTGCAGAATCACGTCATTGCTGCGCAGCGGTAACGTCCCCTTCTTGGCGGGCTGGAGCGGCGGCAACTCCTCCTCCATTCTCAAATGAATCAGACCATAAATGGCCAGTGAGGCGATGCCAAGCACCATGATTTCAAACAAGGTATCAAACCCGCGGAAATCTACCAGGATGACGTTGACAACATTCTTGCCGCCAGCCAGGTTGTAGCTTTCTTTCAGGAAAAACTCGGAGATAGGTTCAAAAGGACTGGTACCCATAGCCGCCAGAGCGATCAACGTCATTGTAATACCGGCTCCAAGCGCAATGATCAGATTAGGCAGCTTAAAGCGCAGCGGCTCCCTCTGCTTCTTCAGCTTCGGTAAATACCGGAAACAAAGAAGGAACAGAATGACCGATACGGTCTCTATAATCATTTGGGTGAGTGCAAGATCCGGTGCCCGGAAAAGAACGAAAAGCAGCGTCACCATATACCCTACACCACCGGTGAATAGAATCGCGTTGACACGTGACTTGGCAAATGGAACCGCAAAGGCAGCCAGCAGCATTGCTGCTACAACAGCCGTTTCATAAAAAGACAATGAGGCATACTGCTCCATGCCGAAGCTTATGCCTGGCTGCCGCAGCAGAACTGTGAGTAAAGAAATGATGAAAAAGCTGAATATATAGAGCAGGTAATGGCGATTGGAACCTGTCATATAAGCATCGGTCAAACGTCTTGAACCATTCTCGAGCAGTCTTAGCGAGAAGTCATAGATACGGTTCAGCGTATTGCGTCCGCTTGCTTCGCGGTCCAGTACCCGCAGCCGGGTATAGATTCTAAATAACAGCGTACCTGCTGCTATAACGCCGAGGGTCATGAAGATTTCCGGTGTCCAGCCATGCCAGAAATGAATAGATACCTCAAAGGCTTCTTCCGGTGCGAGTAATCCCGTATGGATGGAAGACATTGCCGGTTCAATCAGCGTAGCAGAGACCAGGTCAGGGAAGAAAGCAAACACTACAGCAAGTGAAATTAGAATCACCGGTGACAGCAAGAGACCCAGTGGAGCTTCATGCGGAACTTTATCCAGTTTGTCTTCCCTCAGCTTGCCGCGGAAGGTCTTGAAGACAAAGATCATGCTATATACAAAGGTAAACACACTGGCAATCCAGGCAATTACCGGAAAGAGCTGCATCCAGTATCCTGAGCTCAGGATGTCAAACTCCCGGATATTGAGCACAGAGGTGAAGAACATTTCTTTACTGAGGAATCCGCTGAATGGCGGCAATCCAGCCATGGAGAACGCCCCGATCAATGCGACAGAGAAGGTGACCGGCATGAGAGACATGAGCCCTCCAAGCTTGCGCAGATCGCGGGTACCCGTCTCGTGGTCAATAATGCCCACAACCATAAACAGACTGCCTTTAAATACAGCATGATTAATGAGATGAAAGAGCGCTGCTGTAGTAGCCATCGTGTAGAAAACCGCATTCCCCGTACCGCTAAAGAAGGCTGCCGCCGACCCGAGTCCCAGCAAAGACATGATCAAGCCGAGTTGGCTGATCGTGGAGTACGCCAGTAAGGCCTTGAGATCCGTTTGCCGGATGGCTTTGAACGACCCATAGATTAGAGTTACTAGCCCTGTGACAGAAACGAGCCAGAACCACTCGGATTGTCCGGCATATAGAGGGGTGAGCCGTGCTACCAGATAGATCCCCGCCTTAACCATGGTAGCCGAGTGAAGATACGCACTGACCGGAGTCGGCGCTTCCATGGCATCAGGCAGCCAGATATGGAACGGAAACTGGGCGGATTTCGTAAAGGCACCCAGGAGAATAAGCAGCATGGACGGGATAAACATGGCACTTTCTGTCAAGGCTCCTGCCTGTGCAACAATCTCGCGGATACTATAAGTGCCGGTCATTACATAGAGCAGATTAAATCCGGCAAGCATCGCCAGACCGCCAAACACAGTAATCAGCATGGACTTCATTGCCCCATAAGAGGATCTTTCCCGGCGGTGCCAGAAGGCAATAAGCAGGAACGAAGAAACACTCGTCAATTCCCAGAATCCGTACAGCACCATCAGATTATCTGACAGGACAACGCCCAGCATTGCTCCCATAAACATGAGCAGGTACATATAAAACTGGCGGATTCCCTCCATCAGCTTATCAAGATAATAAATGGAATAGAGCACAACCAGGGCACCCATTCCGGTGATCAGCAGAACAAAGAGCAAGCTGAGTCCGTCCAGCACCAGAGATATATTTACCCCAAAGGACGGCATCCAGGTGATATTGTTTACAATAGGCTCTCCAGCCCGAATGGCTGGAATTCTCGTCAGGAAATAAATGAAGAGAGCCGCGGGAAGGGGCAGAGCGATCCAGCCCAGGTGAAACCGTTTATTTCGCTTCATCAGCAGCAGAAGCGCAGCCAGCAAAAACGGAAGCAGGATAATCATATGCAGCAAGGCTTAATCCCCCTTTCTAGTTTTGGTATAATCCGCTTAACGGGGCTTAACCCATTCGTTCTGAACAATTCTCAAATATTGCGCTTCACCGTTTTTGACGATTTTGAACAGGCCGGTATTGAAATCCGTATCGAGCTCACGGAAGAAGACCCCCTTCATGGCTTCATCTCCATCCGGTTCATCCATAAGGATATGACGGTCGCCCTCTTTGACCAGATAAGCAGAGAATCCTTGCTCATGGGACTTTTCGAGCAGCTCCGGATAACGCTGCACCGCAACGATATGAAGATCAATCGGTCCCATCCGCTCCAGCAGCTCATTGATGAAGCTTCCCCTCGTAATCTCCTGCCACAGCGTTTGGCTTGACTGTCCGAGTACAATTTGCGTTATTTTGTTATCCTTTGCAGTCTCCACAATCACATCAGCCGTTTTCTTGCCATTACATTTGCGGATCACAAATTGTCCGCCGGCCTCCTGGGTCTGTTTCTCCCAGCCAGACAGGTACTGCTGCTTCTCCCGGTTATATTCATTGTCTCCGGATGCATCTACTGTAAGCACAATCAGCGGAGCATTGAGCAATTTAGCCAATTGTCCTCCACGCTGTATTAACCGCTGCCCGTGGGGGCCATAATGCACACACACCATGATGCTCTCATTGTTCATTTCCATTTCAAAACCTCCGTGACAGTAAATTTATTCCAGAAAAAAAGCACAAAAAGAGCCCGCTGTTGGCAGGCTCCTCCGGTTAACTCCGTATACAATTATTGCAATTATATAGTCACCGGAGGAGAATGTAAAGGAATTTGCAGTGAATAATCCGGGAAGCATCAGGGGAGCCTGTGTGAAAAGGAGGAATCCCTCATGTTAATACGTAAAATAATATGCTGCATTTCCCTGTTCGCCGCCATGTTGATACTTGGCTGGAAAATGGAAAATTTATTAATTTCTCATACGGCAGTATCACAAATAAGCAGCTTTTCCGTTGAAGAATTTAGTTTCCATACCGAAAGCTTTACTGATCCGCCCCCAATCAGCGTACCCTATCTCCCCAGGGAATATGTGAGAATTAGACGTACGCTAAGATAAAGTGATTATGCTTCCCTCTGTTCACTTATTTCGGGTAAGATAGGGGTTAACCCTTGAATAGAATGGGAGCAGAGAGATATGCTGAGAAGAAGTACCCGGATATTAGAGCTAGAAAATGGGACAATCCTTGAATATACAATAGCCGGATCAGGGAAGCCCATTTTGCTTCTTCACGGTGGGCACTCCAATTGTCATGAAGAGTTTGGATACAAGAATCTGTTAGAGCAGGGCTATTCGATTATTACTCCTTCGCGGGCTGGTTACGGCACAACAAGCAAAGAACTAGGGCTTTCGTTAAATACGGCTTGTGAGGCTTATCTGCAATTGATCAATCACCTTGATGTATGTACAGTTCATGTCGTTGCTGTATCCGCTGGCGGACCCAGCGGCCTAACCTTCGCATCCCTCTACCCCCACCGCGTCAGCAGTCTTGTCCTTCAATCTGCCGTATCCAAAGAATGGCATACTCCTAAAGACACTATTTATAGAATGGCCAAACTATTGTTCCATCCGGCCACAGAAAAATATACCTGGAAACTTGTCTCCTTCTTCAGCCGTACATTTCCAAATTTCATTCTAAAACAGATGGTACCTTCATTCAGTATCCTTCCTGTACCTGAGGTCTTGCAACAGTTCAGCCAAGAGGATATCGAACAATTTATCGCCATGAATCAGCGCCAGCGCTCCGGCCATGGGTTTATACTTGATCTTGAACAGAGTGCAGCCTTTACCCCCTCCAAACTACAGAAAATTCTGTGTCCGGCCCTGATCATGCACAGTAAAAATGATAAGGCTGTTTTACCGGAGCATGCATTGTCTGCTCATCACCATATCCCCCAATCCACACTATGCCTTCTTGACTCATGGGGACATTTGATATGGCTGGGCAGTGGAGCCCGGAGCGTTGACACGGAAATGAATAAGTTTTTGAGCTCATTACCTACTATCTGAGTCTTATAATGATTACTTTCAATCAATATCTGCTTCCAGTTTTTAGGCTATAGCCCATTTTTGCAAGCTTTGCAATCTTTTATATAGGCAGATGCATATGATTAAAGTACACACTAAATCGTAAGAGGAGAATTGAGTATGTACCCTAATTCATGCAATCAAAGTTATCAGCCTCAATACTATAATAATTGTTACCCTGATGAAAAAATAAAATTAAGAGATTATGGACAATGTCCACTTGTAGTGAATATTGACCAGGCAGCACGTCAAAACCAAAATTACCGTACGGCCTTATGGACAGGGAAATATTTCCAAGTGACTCTAATGAGCATCAATGTTGGCGATGACATCGGTTTAGAAGTCCATCCGACAACAGATCAATTCATACGTATTGAAGAAGGCCAGGGACTTGTTCAGATGGGTGATAGGAAAGACCATCTAGATTTTAAAGTGATGGCCAATGATGACTATGCAATAATGATACCTGCTGGAAAATGGCACAATTTAACGAATACAGGAAACAAACCCCTTAAAATTTACGTTATCTATGCCCCACCTGAGCATCCCTATGGTACAGTTCATGAAACAAAGGCAATTGCCATGAGTGCTGAAGGGTAGTATATGTTCATACAAAAAACAATCTTATTTCGTCCCAGCCAGAGCTGTGGGCGATTTTTTTCATCTTATTACAGTGCTCACATATAAAACCACACCGCTAACGATAGGGTTAGCTAAATCTGGTAATATCCATCTGAAGCATTCACAAAGGTCAGCATGATCGATAACGGTTAAATAACTTGAGCACCTTGGTAGACAGGCTATCCATATTGGCAATGCAGAACGTATTCGCCGGGATTTTATGATACATTATTAATGATGCGCTGCACGAAATGCAATGAGAATGGAGAATAGAATGAGAAATTTCACGAATGATACCGCCCACAAAATATTAGCCAACGAAATTAGCGTAGAAACATTATTACAACAGTATCCGGAGTATCAGGCGGAGGTACTACAAGAACTAAGTATACTGAAAAGCACCAGGAATTCTAATCTTATCCCTGCCATTCTTGATAAATATACGGCAAGTGCAAAGATGGCCAATCATAAAATTTCCAAAAGCGGCTTCAATGAAAAAACCGTAAATGCCTTTCTGCCTAATGTGATTAAGGCCCGGTTTGCCATCCATCTGCTGGAGCAGCTAAATATAACGGCGTCTTCAAAAACTCCTGCCGGAAATGTAAAGTTCAACCTCTGGGACGGCGTGATCTTACAAAAGCTTTTATTCAAAAAGGGGCTTGAACGAAAGCCGGTTTCTCTGGGCCTGTTCAGGATGTGTTGGAGGATTCTCCTAAATAAAAAGATATTAATGCCACTTGTCAATAAAAAAGGCATCTATTGTTTCTATTCAAAACCTTTAATTAACGAACTCTCAAGCTTGATAGGCGATAAAAAATGTCTTGAAATAGCTGCAGGCGATGGTACGTTAACCAAGTTTTTGAACCAAAAAAACATCAACTGCACAGCAACAGACGACTATAGCTGGAAGCACTATATCGATTACCCCGGCTTCGTGGAACAGGCAGATGCCAAAGCTGCCCTTCATAAATACAGTCCGGTAGTAGTACTCTGCTCTTGGCCTGTACCCAAAAACCCGTATGAAAAACATGTATTTAAAACCGATTCGGTTGACTTATATATCGTTCTTGGCACAAAAGATCCTGCGGTGACTGGAGATTTCGACGCTTATTACAGCGCGGATAAGTTCACCATGGAGCTCAGCGAACGATTGTCCTCCCTCCTGTTACCCCCTTCGCCTGATAATGCTGTTTATATTTTCAGGCGGAAATCGGTTACCTCCTAGGATCGAAGCTTCAAAGTGACGCTGCAGGAATGATCTTCTGCAGCCTGACTTCATTCATATATTTCAGCATGGGTATGGTAAATGTTAAAAAAGGCTTTTGGTCACTTTTTGAGTTAAATGTTCTATTTTCGGCATCAACAAAGGTGAGAACTTCCAAAAGAATATTAAAATCGTTGATAAACTAGCGGAAATCGCCAAAGAAAAGAACTGTACGGTACCTCAACTAACAATTGCATGGACAGTAGAAAGAGGCACATTGCCGATTCCTGGTACGAAACGCCGTAATTATTTGGAGGATAATATCAAGGCACTTGACCGTATTGATGCTGTTAGTCCAAATGCATTTGGTGGTCGTTATTAATGTAATCGTCAAGGAGACTACGAGGCTTCTCTCAGTTATCTGCACCTTCTATTCCATCCATCCTGACCCTAATCACGTCGATGAGCCCTACAGGTAATTTCCCTTTGATTGTTTTCCTGTAAGATATACGTTCTTGTATAGGCTCCGTTTTTCGGGCGGGTCGCCCGACATCGCCGCCACCTCTGGTTCACTGCATTCCGGGCTGGACTTTGCCTGCAGGCCCCTCGGATTCTTCCTCATGGAAGAACCCTGTCTATCCGAGCAACCTTTTAATTTCTTTCAAGTGTCGCCAAGGAAACCATTACCCAGGGAGAAAACTTATTGGATAAAGTGCCCTTAGGATTGTGTATCCGGAAAAGAAAAGCTTCCCCCGCCTGATTCTTCCATACCATGTAATCCACAACTCCTTTATCACCTGTAGCCTGCAAATACAATTCTGCAAACCCGAGCGGATGTTCAACCAATTCCCCGCTATAATCTTTAGCACTGCCTGTAGCGGAAAGCTCAGTTTCACCTTGTTGCTTCAGCGCAGTGAGATCGTATTCAGAAGCCAAGCTTTCAATTTCCGCATAGTAGGCCGGATCCTCCGTAAGTGATAAACGGTTAGTCTGTACATTCAATGTGAAATCCCCAGTGATATATAGGGAGTATCCATCACCTTGCTCCAGTGTAGCCGTTTGCCCGCTAACCCCGCCCTCCTGTTCACTGAATTCCCGGGTCTCTGGCCGTTCAGAGGTCTGAGGATCAGTAGGGTCAGGAGCGGCAGACGCCGCCTCCGTGGCTGAAGGAGTGGCCGATGGTACAGGAGTGGCTGTAGCTTCGGCCACAGGCATAGTCGCTGCACTTGTTGCTGTTGGCTCTGTCTCATTTGTAGCTTCATTGTTGCTGCACGCGCCTAGAATTGAGGCGGATAGAATAATAGTGGCAGCTGCCGTAACTAATTGTTTGTTCATTGTATACCTCCTCCATCTGGATAATAGTTATTACCCAATATCTACAATCTCCCCCCAGAGCCCGCATCCGTCTGCATTCCAAGGATTCCATTTTGCATTTGATCCCCATGGTTGTTTGTTCTCTTTAAAAATGCTATATACTGTTGTGAATCTATTTATAGGACATTGCGCCGGAACGAAAGGGGTGGCATTCATGTATAGAGTAGCGATATGTGATGATGAGGAGAAGCAGCGAGAGCTTGTTAAGAGGACTCTGATAGGCTTATCCATCAAGACAAATATTGAATTCGAGATAGAGTTGTTTCACTCGGGCGAGCAACTGGCTGCTCATTTTGAGCGTGGCGAAGCGCCCTTCCATATTCTTATTCTTGACGTGGAGATGGGTGGAATGAATGGGATTCAGACGGCACGGAGAATCAGGGAGCTGAAGCACTTTGATGAACAGATTATTTTCCTTACCAGCTACCCTCAATATATGGTGGAGAGCTTCGATGTCATCACATTCCAGTATTTAATCAAACCGGTAGCGCCTCTCCTTCTGGAAGAGAAGATCGCCAAGCTATGCCAATATTTTCAGGCCCAAGATAAGAAATTCATGGTCATTAAATCCGGTTATGATGAAGTTGTATTAAGATATGATGATATCCTTGCGATTGAGGCTGCCAAAAGCCTAACGATAAAAAGCAAGCTGCATGTGATCACCGAAGCCCAAATCTATGAGAGCAAGGGTATTATTGCAGATTATGCCGCAGCTCTAAAAGACAGTAACTTCCTGCACATCCACCGTTCGATTATTATCAACCTGCTGCATGTGAAGAAGTTCGCCAGCGGCTCCGTTCTCATGTCGAATGGGATGGAGCTTCCTATAGGCCGGTCCAAGATCAAAGAGGTTAAAGATTACTACACCAAATTTATGATCATGAAGGGTAATTCGTATGATTCTATATAACCTGCCTATAGTCCTCTGTGTGCTGCTGGTGATGTGCTTTCAAACCAACTTTTTCTTCACTTCCGTCTTTGACAAGTCCGCCAGGAAGACTAACCGGATCGTTTACTTCATCATTTACGGTTTGCTTTGTTTTATCTATTTAGTCATTCCGATGAATTCCTATGCAGCCTCTTGTGTCGCATTGCTGATGATCTTTGGTTTGGCGCAATCCTATGAGGTGGAGATTAAGACCAAGGTCATTTTTTCTATCCTGTATGCGGTTTTGATGACGATGGTCAGTTTTATCTCGCTTTATATTTTCTCAACCTTGGATGCCATAGATTTCACTACCCTGGATTCGGGTAACGGGCAGGACCGGCTGACCTTTACGAAGGCGTTAAGCCTTAGCTGTGTGATTATGTTTGCTGTGATTCAGGTGATCAGATTCATTTCCAAACGCAGAAGCTTCTCTTTGCCTTACCGCTACTACATTTTCTTCTTGATCGTCCCCCTGATCAGTATCTATCAGATCAATGTACTTACTGTCACCAGTGAGAAAAACATCTATTATTTCATGGCAATTATCGGATTCCTGTTCCTGAATGTGATGGTCGTCTATATTTTCGATACGATTATTGATAAATTTCAATTCATGCATGAGAATACGCAATTGCAGCACCAGATGAATTATCAGGATGCGAATTATGAGAAAACGGTGCACAGCTTCAAATCCATTAAGCGGATTATTCACGACACCCACCAGCAGTTTCTCTACATTGAAGAATGTATTAAACGTAATGATTCAGCGGCGGCACTGGAGCATATCAGCGTTACCTTAAATAAAGTCGAGGACGCCTACCAGCGGGTGAACACCGGACATCTCGTTATAGATGCGCTTGTCACGAATACCCTTAATATTGGACAGGCCAACGGGATCAGAATGGATACCAGGCTTCAGCTCTATTCGCTGGAAGTGAATATTGACCGTTATGACCTATGTGTCGTTCTTGGAAATATGCTGGATAATGCGATAGAAGCCTCTAAGAAGGTTAGGGTGGCAGAGGACCGGTACATGCTCATCCAGATTCATTCGAATGAATCGGCGCTGTTCATCCACATCCTTAATCATATGGACAAAGAGACCGCCCCCTTGCACAGCCAGAAGCCGGACCCGGAGTATCATGGCATCGGCTTAACCAATATAGCCAGAATATGTGATAAGTACGGCGGCAACATGACCATCGAGTCCGGACATAAAGTCTTTAACAATATGGTCGTCCTCCCCTTTCACACGGACAATCCTTAGACAATACTATTGTTTAGGGATTGTTTTTTTCGTTTCAGGGTACTTCGGATCTTCTCCCTCCTTCTTGCTTGTATGATGAACCCAGATTTAAATTTCGAGCAGCAACAGGAGGAGGAAATAAGGATGAAGAAGTTGATTGCAGCCGTATTGGCTTCGGTGTTAGTAATCCCCATGGCTCAGGCCTCGGCACAGGAGAAGGGGACAACCGTGGAAGACAAGGCCCGCGCGCTGGCTTCGGAGATCATCTCCAATTATGGGGTAAGCGGACTACAGTATGCCATCAGGGATAAAGGTTCTATCACCCTGTCCGGGGGTGCCGGTGTGTACGATAAAGCCACTCAGGCACCGGTAACGAAGGATACGATGTTTGGGATTGGCTCGGTCAGCAAAATGCATGTCTCTGCCGGGGCGATGATCCTGGCGGATTCCAAGGCTATTGATATCGACAAGCCCCTCACTACGTATTTACCGCAGTTTAAGATGGCCGATGCCAGATATAAGGACATTACACCGCGGATGCTAATGAATCATTCGTCAGGTCTTTACGGCAGCCACTATGGCAACAGCATGCTGCTGGATGACAACGACACACAGAATCATGATGAATTACTGTCAAGGCTGGAGTCCGAACATCTGAAATCCAATCCCGGAGAATATTCGGTCTATTGCAACGATGGCTTCCAGCTGCTCGAGCTCATGATTGAGCAGGTGAGCGGATTAAGCTATTCCGAATTCCTGGACCGGTACCTAAGCAGTCCGCTGCTGTTAAGCTCGACCCAAACGCCGCTCGATACGTTTGACAGACAGCAACTGGCCAGAACCTATTTCCCGGGGCTGGAGCAGGCTCTGCCCGTTGAGAATGCCAACGTCATTGGAGCAGGTGGAATCTATTCCACGGCAGAAGAATTGACCGAGTTTGCTGAAGTGCTGATCGGAAACCGTACGGATATTTTATCCGAAGCCTCGGCCAAGGCTATGCAGGCGCCTGAATATAAGAATGGAATCTGGGTACCGGATGAACGAAATACCTTCAGCTATGGTCTGGGCTGGGATGCTGTGAGCCTGGCCCCGTTCAGCGATTACGGAATCACCGCACTAACCAAAGGCGGGGATACCATTATGTATCATGCTGCGCTAACTGCAATACCCGAATCCGATATTTCGATTGCTGTACTCTCCTCCGGCGGGAGCTCGATCTTCAATACGATTTTCGCCTCGAATGTCCTGCTGGAGTACTTGAAGGATACCGGGAAGATTGACAAGCTCCTGCCGGCCCCAACCTTCGTGCCCCCGGTAAAAGCGGCCATGCCCGCGCTGAGCTACAATCCTATTCCGGATTATACGGTACAGTGGGCGCAACAACTGCTATAGCAGTTAAGGATGGAGAGCTTGACCTGCCTGCTCTGGAAGGCGGACTGATCCCCGCACAGAAATATATTTATACAGGCAACGGGCAATTTAAGAGCAGCGATGGCCGTTCCGCCGTAAGCTTCGATCCGCAGAAGAACGGCAAAACCTACCTAAAGCTTAATGCCGAGTTGGATTTCCCCGGAGCCGGCCAGATGGTGATGGTAACCTACGAATATCAGAAGCTGGAGTCCAATCCTCTAACCCCCGTGACGAAGCAGGCCTGGGAAAAGAGAAACGGGAAAAATTACTATGCTTTGGATGAGAAAATCAATTCATTATTTTATCTGTCCCCTGCGATCCTAACGAAGAATATCGCTGTGGATGAGGGATATGCCTCGGGCACCCGGATTGTGGATGAGCACCAAGCTGTCAATGCGGCTGAAATACCGGTCATGAACGGAAGAGATGCGTTTGATTTGAACTTCTATACGAAGAATGAAGCTGAGTATTTAAGCATTGATGGCAATGCTTATATCAGCGAAGATGCGGTTCAGCCTATCTATGGGGGCCGGTCATCAATCAGTACGGTATCTGCTAATGGTCAAGGGATATGGTTCAAGATCGGTGAGAAATCAGCCGGGAAAACAATGACTGTGACGGCTCCGGCAAGCGGCGGCTTCGCTGTCTACGATGCCGATGGAATGATCGTAAACTTCTCTGTGGTGACCAAGAACCCTTCGGCAGTCTTGCCGCAAGGCGGTATGGTTGTCTTTGGCGGTCAAGCAGGAGATGTATTTAAGATTAATATGAAATGACAGTTCCACTCTAAGCGAGCAATATCAAAACAGTCGCAGGGCACCGGCATGATGACGGTACTCTGCGACTGTTTCATACTAAGGATTCATAAAGACAACCTCGTAATCGGGAAAGTCTTCCGTCCATTTGGCAATCGTCTTCGGCAGCTCAGTTGTATTCGGCACGTTGGTGTAGAACCGGACAATGGCAATATCGAATTCCTCCAGGCTGTTCTCCTCATCCGTGTCGAGCACCGCTGCCCAATAGTGGCCCTGTTTGTCATACATAATAATCGCTTCTGTCAGTGTAAACAGTCCGCGCACGCCGCCTGAGATTACGCTTGCACCCAGACCATCCAGATCCTTCGGCTTATCCAGCAGCTGCATGCTGTACAAGAACAGATCATAATCATCGCCTACCACTGTGCGGAAGGCCTTGTCTGCTGCAGCTGTCTTGAAGACACCTGTATCCTTCAGCGTGTAGACACCCTCTTTGTAGGGACCTCGGGCATATTCGCCGGTGTAGGTTACATTCGCTCCCGCAGAGTACACTGGCGAAGGGCTGGTTACATACAGCTGGCCGTTCAGCAGGTAGAAAAAGACAACAGAACCGTCCTCTTCCTTATATACAGCCATCCGTTTGCGGACCACGGCCGACTCCTCATACAGCTGGCCGGAATGGCCGCCATCGAACGCATCGATGGAAAAGGTCAGCTTATCGCTCTTGACGTTGCTGAATGTTGCATATCCCCCATAGAAAGGCGATTTGCTCGCCATATACCATTCGCCGTTCCACTCAGCAGCTGCCGGAACCTTGACACTCTTGGAAGCTGTTGCCGTCAACGCCTCTACCGGCAGCTGGCGGGTACCGTCCGGATTGCTCCATACCCCGGCAAAACCGGTGCCGGCAATCCACCAGCCCTCGAAGCGGCCCGTTTCCTTGCCCTTGGCATCATATTCATACATATTGACTATTTTGCCGCTGACATCACCTGAGAGCTTGATCGTCTTTTTGTATTTGTCGTAATAATAACTGCCCGTCAGCTTCCCGCTGCTCTCAATCTTGACCGACATATGAATCGGCAGATTCCCGTTAATTGCGCCGGTCAGCGGCACCAGTCCGTTCGTGGCCGGACTCTGGGTTGTCGCCGCTGCGACCTGAACCGGAGCAGCCTTGTCTTGTACCGGAGCGGCAGCCGCCGCCGGGATAATGAAGAGTGCGGGCAGCAGCAGCGCGGCAGCCAGCAGTGTACCTATTTTACGTATCATAATGAACCCTCCCTTTCACGCCATCTACAACAGATATATTACACTGTATGCCATGAATTACCCTATAGTTGTCAGATAGACCCTCAGATTATCAAGACCCGGGAGAAAATTATCAGCAAGAGGGAACTACAGGATAGGCCAGGAAAGAGTTTGGGTAATGACAACTAAAGACAAGGACAAGGAGATGATTAGGGTTGCCAGAATCTCATCATGACAGACCGAAGCAGGATGGCTCCATAGAAACCTTCGCCTTCAAAGCCGACAAGCTGCTGCCGAATAATCCGGAGCTTCCGGCAGTTCTGTATAAAGGTGCATTTCAGGAGAATCCGGAAAGCGCAGAACAGATCTTCAATGACAACGGCTGGCTGAACAGCTGGGTGAACGGGGTATTCAGCTATCACCATTACCATAGCAATGCGCATGAGGTGCTCGGCGTAATGTCCGGCAGCGCCAGCCTGCAGCTGGGCGGCGATGCCGGCCGCAGGGTTGAGGTATCGGCCGGAGACGTACTGGTGCTGCCTGCCGGTACGGCGCATAAGCGGCTCACCTCCTCGCAGGACTTCCGCATCGCCGGTGCTTATCCCGGCGGAGCAGATTACAACACCCGCCGGGCCACGCCGGACGACTTCGAAGCGGCGCTCCCTGAAATCGGCCAAGTGCCGCTGCCGGATAGTGATCCTGTTTATGGTGAGGCAGGTCCGCTGTTGAAGGTATGGGGAAAGAGTTGAGCTTCCGGATAGTTGAAAGACTTTGCGAACCCAAAGAAAGAGCACATCCCTTAGAATGTGCTCTTCTTTGAGTCAAGATTATTTACCCGCTTCGCCGGATTTCTCCGCCAGTCCGGCTACGATCTGATTCATCGGATTCGTGAACAGGGCATACAGAATGGCAGCATTCTCCTGTTTACTTAGGGCTTCTCTGGACTTGAAGTCAACAGCGCCTTTGGCATCCGCCTTGATGTCCGGTCCGTATAATCCCAGAGCCACAGCCATCTTCACTGCCGGAACTGCCCATTTATCCGTATTCCCCGCCAGCTTCACATCCTGGAACAGTTTATCCGGGTATTGTGCACTTAGCAGTCTCCATACCATGACCGCCGCCTCCTGGCGGGAGATGACCCGGTCAGGCTGGAATTCTCCGCCCGCTGTTCCCTCCACCATTCCGAGTTCTACAGCCATTTGTATATAGCCGGCATCCGGATGTCCCTGCAGATCAGGGAACGCCAGCTTGGTAGTCTTGCTTTCTTTGACACCGCTGCTCTCCAGCATCAGCCGCACATACTCGGCACGCGTGATTCCCGCCTCAGGCTGAAAGCTGAGCGCCGCATCATTCGGCAGATAGCCCAGCGACTGCAGCATCATAACCGGGGTCGCATAAGGATGGCTTGCTGTGACATCGGAATAACCAACGCCGTCCGGCCCTTTCTGCTCATAGCCGTATGGATTAAGGTACGGCTCTTTCAGATAAGCTCCTTGTCCGCCCGGCGTCAATTCAAAGCCGGTAAATTTCTTGGTAAGCTCATCGATGAACAGATTATCATCTACCTGGCGCAGCTGGCGGGTGCCAAGGAAGGCGTCACTAATGGTAAGTGCACCCTCTTGCATAGCAACTGTAGAGACCAGGCTCTTGAGCCGGAGATCCGCATAGTATCCGGTGAACGCATCCAGAGCTTCAGCGCTCAGCGGCTGGAAGGCGTCCAGCTTCGCCGGTGCGGCATATTGCGGGAAGAATGCCTGAATGAACGCCGGGTAGAACAGCTCCCGCAGTGCGCTCTGCTGATTATAGGCAATGAACACCCCGGTGTTCTGCTCCGGGATCAGGAACATATAAGTGCTGAAGCCGATTAAATCGCCTGCTTTGGTGATAATCTTGGAGCTGCTGCCGGCACCGGGAAGCTGAATCGGTGCTTCGAAGCCGTAGGTGGTATTCGGCAGCAACGGGTGGATGGAGGAACGGTATTCCTCCATGGCATCTACGGTACTTGCAGCCAGAATGCGGTTATTCCCGGAAACGCCCCCATTCAGAAAAGCCGTCATGAACTTGCCGATATCATCCGCAGTAGAGAGCATCCCTCCTTGCGGCATAACAGTCGGAGTTACTGTATACAGATCAAGCGCCTTGCCGGTGGCATCATAGGCGGTAGCAAGCTCATCTTTCAGCTTGCCTTCCAGCAGGAAGCCGCTTGAATCCATATTCAGCGGGGCAAACACATGCTTCTCCAAGTAATCCTCATAGGGCTCGCCGCTGGCTTTCTCCACCACCAGACCGAGCAGCATTGAAGCGAAGTTGTCATACATGTAGGAAGTCCCCGGCTCTCGGACAACCGGCGGCATATTCCGCAGCACATAATCCTCGATCGACACCTTGGTTTCGAAATCATCGTTGATATCTTCCGGCTGCGGGTCCTGAATCCGGAAGCCGGTGGTATGGGTCAGCAGATCCTCCACCGTTACCGGAACGCCGAAGGGATTGTCGAAGACAATAGGTCCGGTATAGACTTGAAAATCCGCTTTCAAATCGATTTTGCCTTGCTCTACCAGCTGCATGGCAGCAGCGGCAGTGAAGGTTTTGGATACCGAGGCCATGCGGAAGACCGTTTCATCCGGGTCTACCGCTGTTTTGGCAGCCTTGTCTGCGTAGCCGAAGCCTTCTTCAATCACCGTCTTGCCATCCTTGACCACAATGACAACCGCGCCGGCAAGCTGCGCTTTCACCTCATCCGAGCTGAAGAATTGCTTGAGGAATGCTGCGGCATTCTCCTTTGTTAGGGGCTTGGCTTGTCCGGCTACAGACGCCGGAGGTGCAGATACCGCAGGAGCGGCAGACGCTTGTACCGCCGGGGCCGCCAACGTTAGAATCAGGGCAGCAGCAAGCACTGTCCTCGTCCAAAAGGCCGAACGGTTACGCAATATAGACAACTTCACTAACATCACTCCATTTCCATTGAATTAACAGGCATAGTTGTTTCTACGCCATTTCATGGAAATGGGTTCAATTATTTCCCCTACAATGGATGCAAAATATCAATATGCGCAAACTGTGAGAGATCCTCTACGAAGCCTGGATAAGAAATATTGATACAGCCGCAGTTACGGATGATCGAAGGCTCCTCCAGGCTGCTGGCCAATACAGCGGCGGTCATGGCGATCCGGTGATCGCCGCAGCTGTCTACAATGGCAGGCGATAGACGCTGTCCGCCATGAATGACCATTTCGTCCTCACTGCAGGTAGTTTCCACGCCGAATGCTCTTAGCACCCCTGCAGTGGTCTGAATCCGGTTCGTATCCTTGTCTCTCAATTCCCGGCAGTTCCTGATCACAGAATCCCCTTCAGCGAATACCGATACCGCAGCGAGCAGAGGAACCTCGTCTATCAAGCTCTGTATTTGCCCGTTGCCTTCAGCACAGACAGGGGACAAACGGGTTCCCGGCGTGCAACAGATATCTGCGATGGGCTCCCCGGATATCAGCTCCTGTTCCGCTTGCAGCGTCAAAGGAAGCCCCATCTCTGTGAGCAGACGGATGAATCCGCTCCGGGTTGGATTAACACCCACCCCCTTAATCAACAGGCTGCCCTTGCGCTCCATTCCCCGGATAGCATAGGCAGCCAGCAGAAAAGCCGCTGAGGACAGATCCCCCGGAACCCTTACATCTTTGGCGGAAAAGGCACTTCCTCCCTTCAGGAAGGTAACATCATTATCAGAATGAATATCTATGCCGAAATACTGCATCAGGCGTTCGGTGTGATCCCGACTTTGACAGTTTTGCCGGTAACATGTGATTCCGTCCGCATATAATCCCGCGAACAGCAGGGCGGACTTTTCCTGTGCACTGAATACGGTGGCTTCCATTTCTATGGGGGACAAGGGTGATGCCCCCTGAATCCGCAGAGGCAGACAGCCCTTCACCCCAAGATATTCAATCACAGCCCCCATGTCTGTAAGCGGCTGAACAACCCAGTCCATCGGTCTTGCCGAGAGCAGTGAGTTTCCCCCGAGTTCCGCTGCAAAGGACTGTCCTGCCAGGACGGACAACATCAACCGGGCCGATGTGGCCGTATTCCCGACCTCAAGTCTGCCCGCCGGTGCCTGCAAGCCCCGAAGCCCTCTTCCATTCACAGACAGATCATCCCCATTCCATGCAAACGTTACACCTAATTGGCGGAGAATCGCGATACAGCTCTGAGTGTCACGGGAACGCAGCACATTATACACCGTGGCTTGGCCTTCAGCGATAGCATTCAGGACGATCGCCCGCTGGGAAATTGATTTGTCTCCGGGAACCGAATCGAATTGGAAGGAACCCAACTCCTGCTTCGCCTTAATCCGCAAATCACATTTGGCCGGTAGCCCGACCCTGCTTCGTCCCAATTCCAATTCTGATCACCTCGTCATCCGAGAGTATTTGCGAGTAATCCATATCTCTTCCGGGAGCCAGCGGAATCCTCCGGTCGCCCATTGCTGCATAGCTGCGGTACCGCTGCCGTTTCCGCTCCAGTCCAAGGTTATTCTCAAAGGTGTAATCGTACAGCTTGACCGCGTTCCGGCGCACCGCAAGCTCAAGCAGGTCAGCTCCTGTCTTCGTTCGCACCATTACCGTGGAAGAGGCTTTGGCAGATATCCCTTCCCTGCTGGAATCAAAAATATTAGGATCTCCATCCGAAATCGAAATATCAGCAATGCCTGACCACCAGTCCGGACAAGCAAGACAGCGAAAGGTTTTAAACTTTTTGAATTCCTCCACCAGCCGGTAAAAGGGCAGATAATGCTCCTGCCCCTGACGGGTCCTGACCATGAACTGTCCCGGATATTCCCCTTCCCGGTATCGCATCAAAACTACGTCAGCCAATTCGATCCCCAAGATCTCCGTAATCAGATGCTCGGTCCCCCCCAGTGAAGTGTTGGAGGCGCATCCAAGCTCAATCGTGAACGCCACTTTGTCTGCCAATACAGTGGACGGCGAGTGTTCCGGCAGATTTAGCAGCTTATGGATGCCTTGAATCTGGCAAGGTACGCCTATAATGCCGATCTTGTCATATCTGCGATCCTGCAGCAGATCCAGATTGGGGGTGATACAGTAGCTGGTCTGGGCACATTCGATAATCCGGTCCACTGAATCGGCAAGGTAGGCCTTCGGCACCCAGGGACGCTCCTTATCTCTTCCCACAACAATCACCGCGTCAGCAAGCTTCTCCTCCAGCGCGGTAACCGCCAGGATTGTCCCTGCCCCGCCGGCTGCCGCCCGCCCGAGAATCTCCGGGTCTGCCGCCGACAATTGACAGGTAGACAAGTAGATGCCGGTCCAGCGTTCAAGCTCTGAACGGTTGCGGCCGAAGATGCGCCGCTCGGATTCCATAACGCCTGTATCATAGCCCGGGCACACCTCCGAGCAGAGATTACAGCTTCCGCAGGTGTCGGCCGCCTGGCTCTCCAGACCCTGAAAGACCGGGAGCGAGATGGAATCTCCGATCATCGCAAGCAGACCTTGGGGACACACTGCAGCGCACAATCCGCAAGAGGCGCATAGCGATAGATCTAGAATCTCTTCCTTGAGCGTTATAAAAGATGTCATACCGGCATCTTCCCTTCCTTATAATCTCACGCCGCTCAGCGCGGAATAGACTTCTCTGGTTCTGTCAGCAATGGGGGTCCAGTCATACCGGAGCAGCACCTCCCGCCGGGCTGCTTCTGCAAGCAGGCTCCCCTCATCAGGCTCACGGAGCAACTGTAGAATCCGGCCTGCAAGCATGCCAGAATCCCCGGATATGCTGGTGAGTCCGGTCCGCCCATGCTCGACAATCTCGGCCAGTCCCCCTTCTTCAGACACAATTACCGGTGTACCGCTGCCCATCGCTTCCAGTGCCACAATGCCGAAGGGCTCATATAAGCTGGGAAAGACACAGACATCGGCAATTTGGAACAGATAGCTTTTCTCCAGGCTGTCCACGAAGCCGGTGAAGTGAATGCTTGTACCCAGCTCAGCCGCACTGGCCTCAAGCTCGGCGAACATCGGTCCCCGGCCTGCGATAATACAGGTGCAGTGCGGGAATTCCCGCACTACCTCATGCATGCTTTGCAGCAGCACCTGTACTCCTTTTTCCTTCACTAGTCTTCCAATGAACAAAATAATCTTTCCGCCGTTCTGCGCATACTGCTCTCGTCTGAAGGAATGTGCGGGAATCAGCTCCAGTGAACGGAGATCAATGCCGTTCGGAATAATCACCGTCCTTGACTCCTCAAGACCATGCACAGTGCAGACCTCCCGCTGCATATGCAGGCTGCATACAATAACCTTGTCCGATGTTGAGACCAGTTCATTCTCAAGGGCATGAATCGTGTGCTGCTGAGGCGTGAATACTCCCTGGTTCCGTCCAAACTCCGTAGCATGGATTGTTGTAACAAGCGGTAACGACAGACGTTGACGGAGTATAAGGGCTGCGTAGCCGACCAGCCAATCATGCGCGTGAATAAGATCGAGGCTTACGTTCCCGATTAGCCGGGATACAACGTAATCTACAATCGCCAGATTGAACTCAAGCACCCAATCCTCGAAATCGGTCAAGTTCTCATAAGAATTCACACGGTGCACGTATACGCCGTTCTCCACTTCCAGAACGGGCCGCCCGGGAGCGCTGTTGGTGATTACATGAACCTCGGTCTGCCCGCTTGCCAAATGCCTGGACAATTCATAGACATGCGGGGCCATCCCTCCGATCACCATAGGCGGATACTCCCAGGACAGGATTAAGACAGATGCGCTGGACTTCATAGGTTGTCCCCTCCTAATCTCTCAATGTGTAGATAGTGAATATCCTGTGAAGAATTCCCACCATGTATTTTGCTCCAGCAGCGGAGGTGAAGAATGGTCTCTCTGGAAGGAAAGCCAGTCGGAATACTCAAGGCTGCCGTCATCACAAACAAATAACACATTAGATCTTAAAATTGGTACAAACGTTTGCACTTTTTTAATAATCCCTAAATCAGCATAATAGTAACGGTCTAGCGGCCTGGGAATCTGCATCTCCAGCGTTTGCCCGAGCGGCCTGTACACTGGGAACAGGAACTGGGCAAATTTGTTATCGGATGAGAGGGTGGTTAGCCGGACAGCCTGCTGCAGCTCAAGCCAGCCGCTTTTAAAATGCCAGGCAATCAGCCGCCTTGTCTCTTCGTCCAGTACCGTTCGGAAGATCAGACGCGTCCCGTCAAACTGCAATCTCTCATCCATACGCAGCATCTCCTTCGGATAACAGATTAGCTTCCTGGTGACATCCCTGCCACTCCACTATCATTTCCGATACACCCTCCGCAGGCGTATGAATGTAATGAGCCTCCCCTTGCTCCATGCGCACAATACCAGAGTCACCCCTTAGCAGAAAGTTGAACTCGATCCGGCAGTCTGCGGGCAGACTGATATCGCAATACCAGCTTGGATACCGGTAGACAATATGATTGTAAAACGGCCCTGCGGCCCTCTCTGCTTGCCATTCTCCAAGCTCATACACGTTTCCCGTCACATAGACCCGAGTATCATATTCGGTATGCAGATTCTTGACTACCAGCCTTACCGTGACCAGCGTTCCTGTCCACACCGTCAGTTCTTCCGCCAGCTGGAACTCGCTCTCCCCGCCTGTCAGACCTTGTACACAATGTGTTCCCGCCGGGACCGCCGGAATCTTGGCTACGATCTTCTCCGGTTGCCATGAGATTACATCAGCCTCATAACCGCCAACCCTCAGACGGCCGTTGTCCCCTAAATGTCTGCCCCGGATAATAAGCTCGCTTCCCGGCGCCGCTGCTTTGGGATAGAAGTGCAACGCATCCAGCTCCTCCAGATCTGACTCATGAACATAGATATAAGCAGACTGAGGTGCCAGTATCACATTTTGTATGTCCCCTTCGGCTCCGGCAACTGCCTGACGGTCTGGATAAATGTCCTTAAGCAGGCTGGAGTAAGCGCCTTGCGGCAGGGAAGTAACCAGCGGAGGCAGTGTATGTCCGCTTTCACCCTGATTAATTAGAATAAGTGCAACATCCTTCTTGTAGCTGCGCTCGAATACGAGCACTCCCGAATTCAAATACAGCAGCTTCGTATTACCGTAACCAATCGCAAGATTACATGCTCTTAAACGATTAAGCTGAGCCACTAACCGGTAGGCCGTAGTCTCCCTGCTGAAGGAGCTCATCATAGCACGATTGCCGGGATCATCCCCGCCGCTCATGTACTGCTCGGTTCCATAGTACACCACAGGCAGGCCTGCGGAAGTCAACAGCAGCACAAGCGCCAAATCCGTAAGCAAAGGATCAGAATCCCGGGTAAACCGGCTCATATCATGATTATCCAGAAAAATAAGCTGGTCATTCAAATGCTTATAGCTGCCGGAGGATTCGCATAGCATTTCAGCGAAAGCACCGAAGCCCTGCCGCCCATGAAAGGCCTCGCGGATCGCATGGGTGAACATAAAATGCAGCAGACTCATCCCGCTCCCATTGGCAAAGGCTGCATTGTCCTGTGTGTGGCCATGTGCTTCAAGAAACCACTCCCCGAACAGATAGGCCGGTTTCCTGGCATGGATGAAGCCGCTCAAGGAGGTTAGCCAGCCTGGGGGAATATGTTTGGCCGCATCGATCCTCACACCGTCCACCCCCAGATCCAGCCAGAAGGCAATCCCTTCCCGCAAAAGCTCATCCACTTGCGGGTTCATCTGATCCAATCCGGCAAGGTCATACAAATTCCGGTACTGCGAATCTTCGGCATCCCGAAAAGCAGTGCCGCCATTATGCAGAAATACACGCTCCAGGTCTCCCGAATAAGTAGCTACCAGCTGGCCCGCGCGGTATATTGCGCCATTCTCCATATAATCCGGCCGCAGTTCCAGTGCAGGGGACGTATGATTCGGTGTAAAATCAATAATTACCTTAAGTCCGTGCTCATGCGCTGTGCTCAGCAGGGCGCTGAATGTATCCATAGAACCAAAATAAGGATTGGGCTTCAGGAAGTCTCTGGGCCAATATCCATGATAGGAAGCCGTGCCTTCTTCATCGTCCGTGCACACATGAATGTTCTCTGCCGGCTGGGAAATCAGGATCGCGCTGACCCCCATACCGGTAAGATATCCGTCCTGAATCCTGGCAATAATTCCTGCCCAGTCGCCGCCGAGATATTTTCGCAGATTGCCTGCTCCAGAGCTGAAGAGCTCCGCTCGCGGCCGGCTGGCAGGGTTGCCTTCGCAGAACCGGTCGGTGACAATCTGATAGATGCATTCGCCCGGATTCAGCATGGTTACTTACCAGAAGCGGCCGGAATAGCATTCGCTTCCTCCAAGATAAGATTCACCGCTGCTTCTGCTTGTTCGGTAAAGAGGACATGAATATGAAATTTCTGTTCCAGTTCAAGCTTGCGGGCCAATCGTTGTTCAAGGGGATAGATCTCATAATGCCCATAAGAGGTTTCAAGCTTATCCGGCAGCAGCAGGGCAATCGGCCGCCTGGAGTAGATTCTTAAGATTTCAATCGCATCAAGTATAGCGCTGTCATCATCATAACCGGCAATCAGCAGAACATACTCCGGATCAAATGTCCGCAGCATCGCGTATCGCAGAGAATTGAAAGCAATATTCATTGTGGGGAGAATGGAGCTTTGCCCCGCCATAACGATCCAATCGCTGCCACTCTGCTGGGCTTGATGAATAACAGTATCGATATAATACGGGTACTGCTCCAACGGACGGTGCGCCAGGAATTTGAAGATATCCCCTTCAGGCTGCCCGAACAGGAATCCGGTTGGCTCTGTGATAAAGGCTGTAGCCGGAATGCCCAGCGCTCCGAACTGCCGATAGAGATTCATCTGCACGGTAAACTTGCCAATGCACCCCCGTGTAGCAAAAATACCCACTCTCTTAATCGTTCTGGGGCGGGCGAACATCAAGGCTTCCTTCTCAAACTGTCCCAGATAGCACTCAATATCTGTTCCGCCCGTGCTGTAACGCTCATCCATCTCCTGAAAGAGCTGCTCCTGAGGACTGTGAACCACATCGATTTTTAATTGCTGCTCTGCCATCCAGTTCAGGGTATCCCTGTCATAAATTTCATGAACACTGACTACCCTTAAGCCCCGGCCAGAAGCATACAAGACCAATTTCCGCCATAATTCCGCCAGATCATGCTCAGCGAATACACCTTTGTTCCCCCCAAAAGTAGTGCCGGGATCATTGAGAATCAGAGTGTCCGCATCCTTCAGACCAGCTTCCATAGACGAATGAATAAGAATTCCCGAATGCTTCCCGTCCACCTGCTCTCCGGCATCTTGTCCGTCTTCCTGCACGAAGTCGATCACCGACACAATGTCCACGCTCAACAGGTCACGAAAGCGAAGCAGACCCTGCGTGATTTTATTGAAGGGATACAGGACAACCCTTTCCATGTTCACCGCCTCCGCCCGGATCATAATTTGACAGTCTTCTTATAGCCAGCCAGCTTGGCAGCCAATCTGCCAATGTCCAGCACCGATTCAACATTCTCGGCTGCAAACCGGCTGCGGATCTCTTCCTTGCGCTGTTCTATTTCTTCCGGGGTCTTCGAGATGTATTCTCCGAAATCAACTTCGTATTTATCCGGAATCAGAATGGCAAACGGCCGGCTGCTATTGCCGTAAACGCGAAGAATATCGAGGCTGTCTCTAATCTGCTCATCATCATCGTAGCCTGCGATCAGGATCGTCAAATCGGGCTGTAAAGCGCGCAAATAGGAGACCTTGGTCGCTGCAATCACGAAATTCTCATTCGGAAGCAAGGAGCCTTGACCTGACAGCAGGACGTAATCACAGCCTTCCCTCTCTGCTTCCCGGACTGCCGCGTGAATGTAATACGGATATTGGCTCAGCGGCTTATTGGCAATAAATTTCATTATATCGCCGCCCGGTTGATTGAAGAGTGCGGCTGTGGGCTCGGTTATAATCGCCTGGACCTTCTCTCCTGCCTGCTTAAGCGCCCGGAATAATGACATTTGGGCAGTGAATTTCCCGAGGCATCCTCTTGTTGCGAATATACCTACCTTGCATATATTGCGGTTATAAGCGGTTATTTGTACGTCCATATCAAAATAAGATAAGTAAGTGGCTATTTCATCTCCAGGGGAAGGAAAAACATATTCTGTATGAAGCCGGCGCTGCAGACTTGCGGGGATTTGAGGCAGAATTTCAATCATGATTCCATTCTCGAGCAGCCATTCCAGGGTCGGACGGTCAATGATTTCGTGCACACTGATGATCCGCAGCTTGTGCTCATGGGCAGAGACAACGAGCATTCTCCACAGCTGGCTGAGCTTATGCTCACCGTACACACCCTCGTTATTTCCGAAGGAAGTTCCTGGATCATTCAGAATAAGAGTATCCGCTAAGCCAAACACCTCTTCAAAATTGTCCGTGACCGGAATGCCCGCCGCACGCCCTTCCACCAGCTCTGCTGCATCTTTGCCCTTATGCAGGACAAAATCAACAACCGCTCTTACTGTAAAATCCGTTAGATCCCTGAACCTGATGATCCCTTGCGTAATCTTATTGAAGGGATACAACACTACATTGTCCATACATAACCGCCTCCCAATAATAGAGTAAAGAATAGACAACAATCGGTAGACTTAACCGATTAAGCTGATACTACAATATTTTACATATTATATCAACAACAAGAAATAAAAGGTTTATTATGACACATCACATCCAGGATTGACGACTGATCCAGCTAATGTTAATCTTTAGGAAATCAACAGACAGGAGATTGGTGCGTTGAAAAAAACGACTATGAAGGACATCGCCATCCGTGCTAACGTATCCGTTGCCACCGTAAGCTATGTGCTGAATCGTGTGGATAATCAGACCATTCCTGAGAAGACGCGCCGCCAGATTATGGAACTGGCTAAAGAGCTCCGCTATATTCCAAACTTAGCAGCCCGCTCACTGGCAAATCAAAAAACCGGTCTGATAGGTGTATTGGTCCACAAATCCAAGTCATTGCCCTACTGGAAGCTGCATGCCCAGCTCGCCTTCATTCATGCTTTGGAGCAGCGGCTTACAGCGGCCGGTTATCATACGCTCCTCTATTCTCTGGATACCGACACCCCTTCGCTGGATATTATCGTTGAACGCAAGCTGGAAGCCGTGTTCCTCATTGATGCACAAGATAATTCCTTCTACTCGATCTCCAGACACTTTGTCGAAGGCATCCCCCTGATTCTGATCGACAGCATGATAGAGGATAAGCTTTTCAAGCAGGTGGTGTTTAATTTCCGATCAGCGCTTGAAAAAGCTCTTCCCGAAGATCTGTCGCAGGTCTGCTTGATTATGGAGGGCTTTAATAATTCGCTCCTCACCCGCTATATCCGCAGCAGTGTTCCTCTGGCTGAGGATGCCGTATTTGAGATCCATGAACTTCAGGATTTGCTTCCGGCCATGGAGCACCACCGCTTCAAGCAGGCAATTGTGATCAATGAATTCATTGGCAGCTACGTGGAGAAGTCTGGAAAGTTCGAGCATCTTACGGTCATCTGCACAAGTAATTCCCCGGAAATGCTGGGTGAAGATGTGAAGAAGATTGTTTTTCAAGGAGATAAAGCGGAGGTTGCCTATGAACTCATGCAAGAGCTATTGCACCATCCGGACTACTCCGAGCAAGTGAATAACTGTTATTATGTCGACTAATTTTTTTGAGGGTTAACTTAAGCGTTTAAGTTGAAAGGAGAGTAACTATGCCAGAACCCGTTATAGCCAGCCAGGCGGCCCCTGCGGTACACTCCTATCCAAAACTGTGGGCCAACAAAAAATTCATGCTGCTGCTCTGCTCCTTTTCCATTTCCCTGTTCGGCAATACCTTTCACAGTATCGCTCTCAGTCTCTGGGTGCTTCAGACCACCGGCAGTGCCAAGCTGGTGGCTGTACTGACGGTCATTAATCTGTTGCTCAGCTCGCTGCTCGGATCCATTGGAGGAACGTTTGCAGATCGGATCAACCGCAGAACAATCATGCTGGTCACGGATCTGATCAGCTGCATACTGGTAGTAACGCTCGCCCTGGTCCTCTCTCTCTCTTCCGCTTCCTTCATTATCGTAGCCCTGCTTACTGCGTTGACTACTGTATCTGCCCTGTTCCAGTCCCCCGCCTACCAGTCCTCCATTATCACCGTGGTCGGCAAAGAGCATGTCCAACAAGCCGTAGGCATGCTTAACCTGTCAGAGAATATTTGCCGGACAGTTGGCTTTTCCATGGGCGGAATCTTTGTAGCGAGCTTCGGTGCGGCGGATGCCATTTTATTCGATGGAGTCACGTTTCTGGTCTCCTTCCTGCTGGTTCTTGCTGTCCGTTCCCTTCCCGTGCCGACACGCGTGAATTCCGAGCCCGGGCAGAAGAGGAATTTTATTCAGGACCTTGGGGAGGGCATACGGTATATCTGGAAATTCCCTTTTGCCAAGGCCGTCATCATTATGCTTCCGACGCTCACTCTATTCTTCATGCCCTCGCTGATGCTGACCCAGGTTATGGCCGTCAACGTCTGGAAGGCAAGCCCGTTCCAGTTCGGACTCATGGAAGCTTGTATCCCGCTCGGCTATATGATCGGCTCAGGCATAATTATGATCCTGGGCTCCAGAATCAGACGGAGAGGATTATTTATTATGAGCGGCCTGTTCTGTCTGGGCCCGATGTACATCCTGTTATCATTCATCCCTTCTGCGGCCACAGCCATTCCTATCATTCTCCTGATTGGATTCATGTTCTCGTTCTGCACGCTGCTGATCAATATCATCCTCAGGCTGGAAATATCGGAAGAGATTCAGGGCCGGGTCTTCGGAGTACTTGGGTCGATTATGAGTGTCGCTCCGTCGATCGGTCTAACTCTTGTCTCCTACCTCTCGGATTATTTCAGCCCGGGTCCTGTCATGGGTTCCATTGGTCTGCTGCTGTTCCTGTTCGCCTTATATGCTTCCACCAAGCTCAAGATCATTCGGGATTATAAATAAAATTCCGCAGCACTTCTTCCATTTTCTTCAGCTTTCTGTAAATAACCGAGCGGTCCACATTTAATTTCTTTGCCGCTTCTGTACCGTTTCCATAACAATCCTTCAGCACTTTTACAATATAACGTCCCTCTGCTACTGCAGTGAAATCCTTCAGCGCAGACAGGTGATGTTTGTTCTTGGCTATGAAGTGGTCGATTGCAAACCAGTCCGCTACCTGATCCTCTTCCTCCTGGCTAATTCCCATGTATTCCGTAACCACAAGCCGTTCGATATAATTCCTCAGCTCTCTCGCATTCCCGTGCCAGGGCTGACTCAGCATCTTCTCAAACTCTTCCGCACTTAAGACATATTTCTTCCCGTACATTTGATTGAAGCTGGCGATATAACTGGAGATTAGTCCTACAAGGTCCAGCTTGCGGTTACGGAGCGGAGGAATATGAATCGGGATCACATTAATCCTGTAATACAGATCTTCGCGGAATAGCCCTTTCTTCACCATACTCCACAGATCCCGGTTCGTAGCTGAGATCACACGGCAATGGACCGGTATATTCACGATGCCGCCGACGCGTCTTACTTCATTATTCTCCAGAACCCGCAGTAGCTTGGCTTGCATCTCAAGCGGCAAATCCGCTATTTCATCCAGAAAAAGAACCCCGCCACTCGCAATTTCAATCATGCCCGCCTTCACTTCCGTCTGTCCTTCCATGACTCCTTTTTCGTATCCAAACAATTCATATTCGAATAGAGCCGGAGCAATAGCTGCGCAATTAATCGCAATGAAGGGCCCCTTCCACTTTTCACTTCTTAGATGAATATATTTGGCTATTACCTCTTTACCGGTCCCGGATTCACCATAGATTAACACTTTACTGTCGTAGGACGCGATCTGGTTGCAGACTTTAATGATCTGTTTCATGGCCAGGCTTTCAGCTACAATCCCTTTGCCTTCCCCCGCTGCTGCTTCACCGAGCTGCTTGTTGATCTGCTGGGTTACAGGTACATTTGCTTCATAATAGGCGTGCTCCTGCTTGAATTCATTAGAAGTGGTGACTACCAGCTGCACCTCCCCATCCTTATCCAGAATAGGAATCGCTGTTGAGAAGATATGAAATCCTCTTGAGGTGATGACATTCTTCGAAACCTTTTGTTTACTTTGAATGGCCTCCATCGTAATTGAATGAGGATAATAGCCGGCCTTCACCAAGTCCTGGACATTCGCCTTCAGCAGCTCCTCCAATTGAACTCCGATGGTTAAAGCGGTAAATTCATTGGAGATTAATATATTTCCGTGTGGATCGGTAACAAATAAAGTGGACGGCAGCTCTTCCATAATTTCGTCTATCGTACGTTTACCTGATTTTTTATTTCTTTTGGTCAAATTTATCAGTCCTATACTATTATAGTAACGCTTACATCCTTATATAGAAAAAAGCCAAACGATATCATTACGTAAATGATACCACTTGGCTTATGATATGACACTTTATTATGCGCCTACAACTGATAATGGCCCCAGCTGTAAATGTCCCAGCTTCCCGAGGGTTTCCTGCGCCTCTTCGAACATAGTGGTAATCATCTCTTCAACCGTAGTAATCTTATTCACCATCCCGCAAATCTGTCCAGCCATTACGGAGCCCGTATCTGTATCTCCTTCAAATACGGCCCGGCGCAAAGATCCGAGGCTTAATTTCTCCAGCTCTTCGCGCGAAGCCTTCTCATTCTCAAGTCTCAGGAATTCAGCAATCATACTATTCTTGATGCTTCTTACAGGACCGCCCAGGCTGCGGCCAGTCACCGTTGTGCTAGTGTCATCTGCAGCAATGACGGCTTGTTTGAAGTTCTCGTGAGTAGGGCATTCCACTGTAGCCAGGAACCGGGTTCCAACCTGAACACCCTGTGCTCCGAGTGCAAATGCAGCCGCGATGCCACGGCCATCCGCAATCCCGCCGGCTCCGATTACCGGAATCGACACTGCACTGGCGACTTGAGGCAGAAGAGCCATCGTCGTGGTTTCACCCACATGTCCGCCTGCTTCGGTTCCCTCGGCAACAATTGCATCCACACCTAAGGCTTCCATTTTCTTGGCGATTTTGACCGAAGGAACTACCGGAATAACGATAATGCCATGCTCTTTGAGCGTCTTCATGTATGGAGCAGGCGTGCCTGCACCTGTGGTCACAATCTTCACGCCTTCTTCGATAATGACCTCAATAAGCTCAGGGATATTGTTCATCATCAGCATCAAATTTACAGCGAAGGGTTTATCGGTGCTTGCTTTCACCTTACGGATCTCATCACGAAGACGGTCCGCGGTAAATCCGCCTGAACCGATAATGCCCAGCCCTCCCGCATTGGACACAGCACCTACCAGAGGAGAAACTGCGATTTGAGCCATGCCCCCCTGAAAAATCGGATATTTAATCCCTAATAATTGTGTAATCGACATTGTGTTAACCTCCATTTATATTGTTCGTTAATGTAACTTAGTTATTCATTAATGTAACTCAGTTTCTTAAGCGGCTTGGGTAACTTCAGGCTGCGGCGGCTGTTGTTTATCCATTGCTTTGTACACAAAGGTTAGGGCAAAGCCCACCAAAGAGATCACCAGCGCGATGTAAAAAGCATTCGTGAACATTCCGTCATTGGCTGCTGCCACTTTACCGGCAATTCTCGGTCCGAAGAAGGCAGCTCCTGAATAACCGATAAAGGTTACACCATAGTTGACACCGTAATATTTCATCCCGAATTTCTCGCCGACAATCGAAGGGAAGATGCCCATGGTTCCGCCGAAGCACAAGCCAATGCCTGCGATGGCTACCGCAAATCCGGCGATGGATGTCGATAATGCTATTGTCAGCATCATGGCCGCAATGACCAGATAGATCATGAGCAGACATTTTACCCGGCCGATTTTGTCGGATACAGCGCCCCAGAATACACGGCCGATGCAGTTACTGAGTGAGTACAGACTTACATATAGTGCTGCGGCTGCGGCGGAGAGGCCAAACATCTTCTGTCCGATGACAGACGCATTGGCGGTTACCATCATGCCTGACAGGGCACCGATTAGGAACAGGCAGGCGATGACATAGAAAAGCGGCTTCTTGATCATTTCATGCCACTGTACATTCACGCCGCCCTTGGCAGCTCCGGCAGCCGGAGGCGTCCAGCCCTCAGGGGCATAACCGGCCGGTGCAGGTCTAACGAGCAGACCCAGGCTCAGAATAATTACCAGGAAGACGGCACCGAGCATGATCAATGCCGGCTGGACACCCTGACCGCTGATTAACGCGTTGGCTATAGGTGCGATAACAATGGTTCCGCCGCCGTAGCCCGCTGTAACAATTCCTGCAGCCAGGCCTCTTTTATCCGGAAAGAGCTTCACACTGTTGCCGATGGTCGAGGAATATACGATCCCCTGGCCGATCCCGGTAATAACACCGTAAGTGATATACAGCATCCAGGGCGCGGTTGCGAGTCCCGATAGAATGAAGCCGATCCCGAACATGGCTCCGCCAATAAAGATAGCCTTCCTCGCTCCCCCTTTATCGACCAGCTTCCCTCCCAGAATCATTGGAATTGGAGAGATTGCTGCATTGATCGTAAAAGCCATCATAATATCCGGCATCGAAACATCAAACACTTTGGTTAATGGAAGGGCGAAAATACTGAATGCGTATATTGCACCTACACAGATATTAATAATGGCCGATGCGATCAGTATCCTCCAGCGGTTTAACTGAATATTCATGAGATCATCCCTTTTCATAGTGTATTGAAGCATTGATAGATTAATATACTTCCAATAAGACCCGGTTTTTCTCGGCAATAATAGATTTCAGCTTCCCCCAGTGTTCGTGGAACATGGCTTGATCCATTTGCTTGAGTGCGGGTGAGATCACCGGTACAAAGTCCATCTGATCCAGAATATGTGTCTGCAGGTCAACACCCGGTGCGATTTCAGTTAAGGTTACTTTTCCATCCAGCAGTTCAAATACTGCGCGCTCCGTAACATATACAACCGGTTGCTCTACTTTGGCCGCATAAGAACCGCTGAACGTGATCTGCTGCACCTTCTTAATGAACTTTTTCACTTTTCCCTCTTGAAGGATGTGCAATTTCCCGTCTTCAACCTTGATCTCGAGACCGCCGGCGGTAAATGTACCTGCGAATACCAGCTTTTTGGCTGCTTGAGAGATATTAATGAATCCGCCGCATCCGGCTACCCGGGTACCGAATTTGCTGACATTTACGTTCCCGGATTCATCCATTTGAGCGAGGCCAAGGACAGATAAATCGATACCGCCTCCATCATAGAAGTCGAACTGTGCGTCATGATCTACGATGGCCTCAGAGTTATAAGCATGACCGAAGTCCTTCAGACCTGCGGGAACACCCCCGATAGAACCGGCTTCCGTGGTTAGAATCAGCTGGTCACTTACTCCCTCCTCTTCTGCTATGTTGGCAACATTTACCGGAATTCCAACCCCAAGATTCAGGATCGCATTCGGCTGAAGCTCAATTGCTGTGCGGCGGGAGATGATTTTGCGTTCATCCAGCGGCAGTGATTCAATAGATTCGGTAGGTACCTTAACATGACCGGAGAATGCCGGATTATATTGGGTGTTCTCTGTCTGGTAATGATTCTCCGGCTTGGACACGACAATATAATCTACTAGAATCCCCGGAACTTTAACATCCTTAGGGTTAAGGGTGCCGCGCTTGGCAACCGTCTCTACCTGGGCGATCACGATACCTCCCGAGTTTCGGACTGCCTGGGCGATGGGCAGGACCTCCATATGCAGGCCTTCTTTTTCCAGCGTCAGATTGCCATTCTCATCAGCCACGGTTCCGCGGATCAAGCCGACATGAATGGGAAAACACTTATAGAATAACCACTCTTCGCCATCAAGTTCGATAACCTTTACAATGTCTTCCTTCGTGGACGGGGACATTTTGCCGCCTTCGACCCGGGGATCAACGAACGTCTCCATGCCTACTTTGGTAATCACACCCGGACGCTTGGCTGCAATTTCCCGGTAGAGCTGAGTAATTACACCTTGGGGCAAATTGTACGCTTCACATTTGTCTTCTTCGATCAGCTTCGCCATCCCGGGGGAAGCAATGGCAATTCCGCCAATCCAGCGTTTAATCAATCCTTCATGGCCTAAATGGCTCATCCCTTTGTCGCGGCGGTTGCCGACTGCACTGGCGTGCATGACCGTCAGATTTCTCGGCAGCCCCGTTTGCATGAAGCGGTCTTCAATGGCTATCCCCATCTCTTCTGCCCAGCAGGATAATCCAAATCCGCTGGCTGCCACTGTATCTCCGTCTTTGATGAGTTCCGCTGCTTTGGCGGCTGAAATTACTTTGGTCATTTCATCTGCTCCCTTGTATGTGAATAATTTCACTTCGGTGATTAAAAAAATAAAACGGTTGCTTCATACGCCTTGAATGTATTGTGAAATATTTCGCAATGTCATCGTATTACAGAAAAAAGGACCGGTCAACCGTCCCAAAACGGCTTTAATTAAAGGTTTTTTTCTGTTGTTTTTTTGCGACTTGCTCTGTTGAACACACCCTTTTCAAGCAGGTTTTTTCTGCAATGCCTGATATGCAGGCCTGACTAAACAGCTGAAATACACGGTTGAATTTCCCCCACCCGGTCTAGAGGTATGAGTCGCAAAATAACCACACTATTTCATCCCTCTTAGTCTGGCCGTTAGTGACAACAACGCGGAGGCGGCCTTTCCTATCCGGCGGATAATACAAATTGATGCAGAACCGAAATTAAGTTATTCCGTATCTGTCCAAAAAAAATAAAATATTTTTCCGATATTGCGTAAATTGCATTTTTGCAACAGCAGATTGAAGCGGAAGTACTCAAAAAATAATTCAAATCCATATTTTGTAGACGTAACTTTCCTTTTCACTGGTGCACTAGACCTTAGTCAAAGAAAGGGCATTGCCATGCGCATGTCCTAAAAATGAACGCCCGCTGAGAATGCCCCTAGACCTACATGATTCATAAGAACCCGCAGGAGAGCTTGGCTGATTACCTGTCGACCAAAGTGTTCCATGCAGAAGAAGGGCAGGTGGTAGCTCCGGGCAGCGTTGAGGTGGATGGCTTCGCCTTGTTTATGGAGCGTTACACGGAAGGACTGGCCATTGAGCGGGCAGCAGTAGATCATTTTGTGGAGAATTGGAAGAAGTGAAAAATGCAAAAGAGCAGCCATCTTCCCGTCAATGGGCAATGGCTGCTTTTTATTTGGGGCATATGAAGCTGTTCCCCTTACCTCACAAATACACAAACGGCTCCTTCGCATCCACGAACGTGACCGGAAGCCCGTCTACCAGCGGCGTCAGCCACTCCGCCATATACTTCATGCCCCACTCCTCGGACCGCTCATGGCCGATTACGATCATCGCTTTGTTCATGCCCAGCATGGCGGCATCATTCACATAAGCGCATAAGGTCCACTCCGTAATATCGCCGCAGATCATCACATCCAGGTTCTTCTCCTGCATCAGCTCCATCGGCATTTGCTCCCTGCCTAGCCCGAGGCTGCCGCCTCCCACCAGGATGCCGATACGGGCACAGGCTGCTTGCGGGTTACCGACAATCTGAATGACCTTCATGCCCAGCCGCTGCTTCAGGAAGCCGGCCAGCGCCCCGACGGTGGTCTCCTCAATCTGATACCCCCAGGCATCCTTATCGTCCAGCTTCTTGTCCTCCCAATCCAGCTCCTTGAGCAGACCGTCATAAATCCGGTCCGTATCGGCCAGGTGCATGTGGTCATGGAACCGCCAGATCGTCATTCCGTGTTCATCAATCAGCTTCTTCTTGGCCAGATATACCGGGTCCTGCTGAAGCCAGTCCAGCGAATCCATTCCGGTAAAATAGGTGGGCTCATGGGTAATAATCAGGTTCGCTCCGATTGCAATGGCTTCCTTGATCACATCCACAGTCGCCATGAACGTTGTGACAATCCCTGTGACCTCCATGTCTTCCTTGCCGCTGGCAAGCACATCACAGGTCTGTTCCAGCTTGCGTCCTCCGCAGCAATCGAGTAGAATCCGGTCAATAACCTCCTGGACATTCATCGCTCATTCTCCTTTTCATTTCAGTTGTCAGCCTTTGACAGCACCAATAATCACGCCGCGGGTCAGGTATTTCTGCATGAACGGCAGGACGAACAGCACGGGCACAATGCCCAGCACCGCCATTGCCATCCGCACGGCTGTGCTTGGAAGCGATACGGACTCCGCACCCAACACGTTGCCGGCCTGACCGGAATTGAGGAATTGAATGTTGCTCATGAGTTGCATCAGCAGATTCTGAATGCCGTATAATTGCGGCTTCGATACAAAATATAACGCATTGATCCAGTCATTCCAATAGGCCAGGCCCATGAACATCCCCACGGTAGCCATCACCGGCATGGACAGGGGAAGCATAATGCGGAAGAAGGTCCGCAGTTCTGAAGCCCCGTCGATCTGGGCAGCTTCGATAATCTCCAGCGGAACATTATTCTTGAAATAGTTACGGACCAACAGCACGTTGAAACCGTTCGCCAGCAGATTGGGCAGAATCAGCGCCCACATGGTATTTTTGATATGGAAATATTGGGTCCACATGATATACGAAGGCACGATTCCCCCGCTGAACAGCATAGTGAAGAAGACGACAAACGCCAGCACATTATGATATTTGAAATCGGACCGCGACATCGGATAAGCAAGCATACTTGTTATAAGCAGTCCAATGGCAGTTCCCAGGATCGTAACCAGAAAGGAAACGCCATAGGCTCTGATGAAGATGTACGCCGAGGACTTAATATACCGGTACGCTTCAAGACTGGTATGCTCAGGGAAGAAGCTGTACCCGTTGCGGATCAGGGTCGTCTCATCGGTGAACGAGGCAATGACAATCAGAAGGAAAGGTAAAAAAGCAAAAACCGTCAGCAGGAACATCACGACCGCAGAAAACACAGTAAACGTCCGTTCTCCTCTTGTTTGGATCATCTGTATTTCCTCCTAGAACAATGCATTTTCTGGATTAACCTTCTTGACGATGGCATTGACCGTAAGCACCAGGGCAAAGCCGACCAGCGACTGATACAGACCGGCTGCCGCCGACATTCCAATATCATTCAGCTGCATCAAGGCGCGGTAGACATACGTATCAATCGTCTGGGTTGTGCTGTACAGCGCACCGGAGTTCATAGGCACCTGATAGAACAGGCCGAAGTCGGAGTTGAAAATCCGTCCCATAGACATCAGCACCAGCACGATAATGGTCGGCTTCAGCAGCGGCAAGGTAATCATGCGGATCTGCTTCAGCTTCCCGGCCCCGTCAATTTTGGCAGACTCGTAGATGCTCTTGTCGATGCCTGCGATAGATGCGAAATAGATAATGGAACCGTAGCCTGCCGTCTTCCAGATCTGAATAAGCACCAGCAGATAAGGCCAATATTTCGCCTCCGAATACCAGTTAATCTCCGGAATCCCCAGCGGCCGGAGAATCGAATGATTCACGAATCCGCTGTCGGCGTTCAGAAAGGCGAAGACGAGTAACGAAAGGACGACCATCGAGATCAGATTCGGAAGAATCAGTCCGGTCATGAACAGCTTCGAATAGAGCTTGTTCAGCAGCTCCGACATCAGAATGGCGATGAGAATTGAAACTATGGTTCCAAGCGCGATAAAGGCCAGATTATACAAGAGTGTATTCCGGGTCATAATCCAGGCATCGCTGGTCTGGAACAGAAAGGTGAAATTCTTGAAGCCGATCCAGTCACTGCCGAAGATGCCCTTCGCATAGTTGACATCCTTGAACGCGATGAATACCCCGAACATGGGGAAGTAGCTGTTGATTAGAAAGTACAGCAGGCCCGGGCCCGCCAGAATTAATAAAGGAAGTGTTTTTTTGAGTGGTTTGGATTTAGGTTTGGCTATCATGCCGGATTCACCTCCATTGCCGAGGGCTGAGCCTCCGTTAGCGGCTCAACCTTCAGCAGGCTTAATTAAATTACTGTTTTTGCGCGGCAAGCCATTGATCCAGTTGTTGCTGCTTGCTGTCTATAATGTCCTGTGCACCCGCATCCTTCAGCGCACTGTTGAATTTCGCAATAATGCTCTCAGGGTCTACCGATCCGCTGACAAGCGCCGGCAGGAATTGATTCACTACGTTGTTCACAGCACTCATCTGCGTCTTCACTTGGCCTTGGTCAAAGATAAATCCGAAATACGGGGATCTGGTGGTATCCTTGTTCTCCTGGAGCTTCAGTTCCACATCCGACCAGTTGATTCCCTCCATCTGATACTGGAGGGACTCGGAGCCTACGATCCCGGAGCTAAGCATAGCTGTGTAAGGGACTGTATTGGCGTCCATGCCCTCAGGGAATTTCACATGATGCTCATCCACCTTGAGGTAATCCTCCCCTTCGATTCCGAAGAGAATGGTGTTGATCAGCTCTTTGTCGGTGTACAGCAGGTTCAGGAACTTGACGGCAGCTTCCGTCTCCTTGGAGGTACTGGAGACCATCCAGGTTACGGAGTTCACGGCACTTGTATCGAAGTAGAACGGGGCGATCCGCTTGGTCTCAATGTTTTTCCCGACTTGCGCACTCAGCTGCTTGCCAACCTCCATACCGCTGTACCCTCCCAGGAAGGAGAATCCGCGCCCGGAGGAGACCATCTCCATCGCTGTAATCGTCGTAGTCGCAGTATCCTTCTGCAAGTATCCCGCATTGAACCACTCCCGCATCATCTGTATCCCATTCTTGAATACATCGGATTCGTAGAAGTTTACGACCTTGCCGTTGTCGCCGATGACCACACCGACTCCGGTGGTATCGGTCAGGTAATCCACCTTGCTGGCACCCTTCATCCAATTCACAAGTCCCGTATCTGTCGGGTTCACATTAATCGGGCCAAACGGAACCACATCGGGCAGCTTCTTCTTCACGGCAGCGAAGACAGCGGGCAGATCCTCCACCGATTGGATCGTGTCAGCCGAGACTCCTGCGTCTTTCAGCATATCTGCGTTGTAGATGATATTCGTAGGTAAAGCCATCCCTTTATTTACTGGAATTCCATAGATATGCCCATCCATTGTAGTGCTCTTTAGGATATCCGGACCGAAATCCTTGTCCAGAATGGCGGATAGCTCCTTACCATGTTCGGGAAGCAGCTCTTCGAGCGGAGCTACCTGACTCTTGGACACATAGTTGGAGAATTGTCCTAGCGTGGTGAAGATATCCATTTTCTCTCCGCTCTGGAGCGCCAGATTGACCTTCTGGGCATAATCCGCCGGACCGAAGAGCCGGAAATCTACTTTGACACCGATCTTCTCGGTTGTAATGGCATTGATCGCATTCGTCACCTTGCTCAGATCATCAGGAATCCGGTTGAAGGACGGCAAGGCAAACACAATCTCAGCAGCCTTGGCCTTAGCTTCTGTATTCCCGGAACCCTCGGACGTTGTATTGGAATTGCCGCCGCAGGCGGAGAGCAGGGAACCGCAGATTACCATAGACAACAGCAGTGAACCTAACCCCTTTTTATTATTCATGATCATGCCTCCTGTTCTATATTTACATTCTCATTGTACTGGTCCTGGAGGGGGGCAGGCTTTCAAAAAGACGGGCTGTTTTTATAAAAAAACGTACTGGAGCGTGATTCTCTGGCGGGCGGCGTGACCGCCCTGCTTCGGCCAAGCAAACAAGTGGAAAAAGGCAGCTTCGTTTCTCCATTTCTACGAATGATGCCCAAGCAAGTGGACAAACAGCATCTATTATTTGAAATTTTTCAACTTTACAGGAAATGCCGCGAATTAAGTGTTGTTTATTCAGCAACAACTGTATACAATCCAACTAAAATCTCTATAGCAAGAAGCTCCGCTTCTCACGGGGAGATACGGAGCTTCCTGCTATAGAACAGCCTTGTGCTTGGCACGATAAGCTGCCGGTGTTTCGCCGGTCCATTTTTTGAATACTGTCGAGAAATAGGAAATCGTATCAAACCCGGTATCCATGGCGATCTCCCCTATGCTGGCCGCACTCTCCAGGAGCATCTGCTTCGCCGCCCGGATGCGGCAATCGTTCAAATATTCCTTGACCGTCTGCCCGGTCCCGTTCTTGAAGACCTTCGCCAAATAGTCCGCTGTCAGATAGACGCTTGCGGCAACATCCTCACGGCTGAGGTCTTGAGTATAATGGTCCTGGATGAACCGTTTGGCCCGCTCGACTACGCCTTCCGACTGCAGCACTTCCCTGATGGAATCCACCGTCTTCTCCGTAAGCACCTGCGCCCACTTCATGAAGTCGAACACACTGCTCTCGGCATCCTGGGCCAATTGCTGGCTGAGTTCATCGGCAAACAACCGGTGTGCCTGAATATGATGCCGGGAGAGCAGCGAATAGACCACCTGAAGCAGATCTTCCCGGATGGCATGGAGGGTTGCCGAATCCAGCTTGTTCCGGCTGGTCAGCAGCTCCAGCTCCTTCTTCAGCCGGTTCACAATCTGCGCCTTCTCCTTCTGGACGAACAGCAGGGTGAACAACTCGGTATCCAGGGTATAGCGCTCGGTTAGATCAACATAGAAGGGTTCGTTCGGCAGATGGACCCTTCCCCTGAAAATAAGATTCGACTCATCCGCCTGCTCCAGCTCCGCCTTGAGCTGCGAGAGACCGGAGATGGCCGATGGCTCACTGAAATAACAGGTGGCGGTACACTTCAGATAATGTCTGCTGAGCCGAATGATCTCTCCGGCACTCGCCTCCAGCCACTTCTTATCCACCTGGCTCTCGGCAAGAACTGCATTATAGAACACCTTATCGACCTGGTAGGCGATGATCCGCCCGCCGCTCACCTGGCTGCTGAGAATTTCAGAGACGAGGTTCGAGAGCGCGTAATGGAAGATACTTTCGTCCCACTCCCGTTCAATCTGGGAGCGGGGAACACTAATCAGCAGCAGCCTATAATCCGCCAGTACGGAGACAGGCAGCTCCCGCTTCTGCACTTCACTCTGAATAAGCCGGATTCGGGGAGATATCGTCGCTGTCAGGACCTCACTCCAGAAGCTCCGTTCCATCAGATCCTGATTCTTGAGCCATGCCTGACCCATTTTGCTGTATTCACCCATCATGATTTTGTTCTTCAGCGTATCCATGGACTTGCGCAGGGCCGCCTCCAGCTCCTGCTTGTCCAGCGGCTTAACCAGATAAGAGTCGGCATCATACGAGATGGCCTTAGAGGCGAAGCTGAAGCTCTCATGACAGGTCAGGAAGATGAACCCGCCTTCATATTGGCGGTCTCTCGCCCACTGGATCATATCAATCCCTGAGCCGCGCGGCATTTCGATATCGCAAATGATCAGATCCGGCTCGGCTTGCCCGAATAACTGCTTCGCATCCTGTATATTATGGGCGGCCTGCACTTCCGTAATCCCGAATTCATCCCAATTGACAATCCTGCGCAGGGCTTCTACGGTTGGAATATCATCATCAATCAACATACAACGCATATTTATCCCCCCTCTGATATGGGCTGGTCCACCCGGTTCACAGGTATCCAGAGCTCTACTCTTGCGCCTGTAGACTCTGCATTGGACAGCTTCAGCAGATCATCGCGTTTGTAGAGCAGCTTGAGGGTTTTGCGGATATTGGCGATTCCGACCCGGCCTCCATCCTCCGTCACCTGTACGGACTCCGGCGAATTCAGCCATTCGGCAGTGAAGCCTGCTCCGTTATCCTCAATCACAATACTGACAAACGGACGCCCGTCCCTGGTCTCTATCCGCACCCTGATGAAGATGGACAGCATCTCCTGATAGAACATGGCGTGCTTGAAGGTATTCTCCACAAAGGTCTGAATCATGAATTGCGGTATCGGTACCTGCCGGGCTTCCTCCTGGATCTCGATCATGAAGAAAATTTGATCCGGGTAACGGATCTCCTGCATCCGGATGTAATTCTCAGTGTGCCGGATCTCTTCCTCCATCGTAACTTCCATCAGCCCGCCTCTGAACATATACCGGAGATGTTCCGACAGGCAGTGGATCAGGCGCCGGATTTCTTCATTCTTATTCTGATAGGTTAAGCTGGTGATCGTCGAGATCGCATTCAGGAAGAAATGGGGCCTGATCTGCATCTGCAGATATTTGATCTCTGCGCGGCTGATCTCGATCTGTTCTTCATAAGATTGAATCTTCAGATCCTTAATTTCACTGACCATGGATTCCAGCGCATGGAACAGCTTCATGAATTCCAGGGAGTACGGTGTATTCTGGGGAATCTGGTATTCAAGCTGACCCTGCTCGACGGCCTTGGCCGCCTTCACCAGCTCCAGAATCGGCCTCAGCACATCCCTGGTCAAGAATCTCAGCACTAGCGGTACAACAATCGCCGAGAGCACTGCCAGCAAGGCGATCCCCCACTGAATAAGCTGGAGGCCCGAGAACAATCCGCCCTTGGGGACCATATTGGTCATCTGGCCAAACTCGCCGATCGGTTCAGACACAATCAGGAAGCTGCTCTGATATTGCTCCGTTAAGCTCTCCAGGGTTGTGTCCGCCTCATTCAGGGAGATATTATTGGCAGCCAGTATTATCCCCTCTGCATCACTCAGTACATACCGGTTCTGATCATTGGCCCCTCTGTCTACCATAGACAACAGGTTGTCCGCCTTCACCAGGGTTCCGAAGCTGACGTCTGAATAGGTAATGTATTTGAACAAATAATATTCGTCCCGGATCTGGAACACCTTCCATTCCCCGCTTTGCGCTACCGGAGCCGTATCGAACTTGTGCATATTCAGAAAATCAACCAGAGACAGCTTATCCCCGGACTCCATCCGGCTATTGAACTGCTCCAGCACCAGTTCTCCGGAGAGTCTGATGAACATGCCGTCACTGGAATAGCCGCCCGCCATTTTCGCCTGCAGGTTGGTTTTGAGCTGCTGGACCTTGAAATACCGGCTGCTCTCATCCATACCCGCTGTATTGACAGCGGTATCTATGTTATGGTCGAACACCTCAATCAGATCCTTGGAGAAATTGTTGAAGTTGTTATGAATATTCGCCTGATAGAGGGCAAGTGTATTCCGCGAGCTGGTCAGCGCATTACTTCGCACCACCTCCAGGGAGTATATATTGCTCAGCACAAGGATGGACAGCAGGATCACAAGAATCACGGTCATCTGCAACGAAAATTTGAAAATGATACTGTTCGTTCGGATCATCCCCACCTCCTCCTTCCCCCGGAATTCAGCAAGCCCCTGAAGCCGATACGAACTCGATGGGCCCAGGGGCGTGCAAGTATGCAATTTGCTGTTAGATAAACTGAACTTAAGATCCAAACTTGAAGCTCCGTCGTCACTACGGTGAATATTTGGACTTCCGGCCGCTGCTGTCCCCAGATTTCTTTAAATTTTAACCGTTATCTATATTGTTTAATTATCCGCCCACTCCAGCGCAGCTTCAATGTGCTTATCCCAGTACTCCCAGTTGTGGTCTCCCGGGCCTTCCACATAGTGGTGTCCGGCCCCTTCACCCTCAAGGAACTGATGGAACCGGCGGTTCACATCCAGCAGCATATCCTCTGTTCCACAGGCCATGTACAGCTTCGGCAGCGCAAGCCCCTTCGCCTTCACATCCAGCACAAGCTGCTCCGGGTCTTTATCACTGCCCAGCAGCCGGCTCAAATCACCGAACACACTTGCGTAATAGGAATAGCTGGCGATGCCATCCTTATAGTCCGGGGGAATGCCCGCAATCCGGTAAGGGATCAGCGCCGAGGACAAAGCTATAATCCTGCCGAATTGCTCCGCATACTTCAGGCCGTTGCGGATCGCTCCGTAGCCGCCCATGGATAAACCGCCGATCCATGTATCCTCGCTCGCCGCAGACAGCGGGAACATCCGGCGCGTGAACTCTACCAGTTCCCTGCCGACATATTCACCGTAGAATGCGTCTCTGTTCTCATCATCCACATAGAAGCCATTCTCACCGGCAGGCATAAATACCGCAATCTGATATCTGTCCGACAGCTCCCTGATCCGTGAGAAGCTCATCCAATCACTATGGCTCCCGGAGAAGCCGTGCAGCAGATAGAGGGATCTTAAGGGCTGGCCCGCCCATACCGGCAGCCCCAGACCCTCAGGCAGATCCACCGGCAATAACGCATTGAACGTCACTTCCCGCTTCAGACATTTCGATTGCAGGCTTATTTGCAGTGTAGCCATAATCATTCCCCCTTAACATGATTAGGATTAGACCCGGTAAACCGCTTCCTGTCCTTGCTCATCCACATATTCAATCACAGTCTGGTAATTCTGCAGGTCAATGAACAGTCGGCAGTAGTCTCCGCCATGCTCCCACATCAGCCGGATCTCATGGTCTGCCGCCTCCAGCACCCGGAACGTTCCTACGAAGGCACTGTAGGTATTGCGGAAACGAATCAGCTTCATCAGTCGCTGCACCACCTCCCGCTGAGTTTCTGCTTCAATCTCCTCCAGCGTATAGTTATGGCGGTTGATCTCCCGCCCTTCACCCGTCAAGGCTACCTGCTCCAGATCATTACTGCCGGCCAGCAGGCCCACATAATAGACCTGCGGGATACCCGGTGCGAAGAATTGAATCGCCCGGGCCGCCAGATAAGCATCGTCATCTTCTTTCAGCGCGCTGTAATACGTGCAGCGGATCTGATGGACATCGAAGCCGTCCGGAGCCTTATGCTCCTCCGACAGAATCAGGCTCAGGTTCGCCCCCCGCTCCACGCAGAGATCCACCAGCTTCTGTGCTTCCTTCGTATCAATCAGATCATCCATATCCGGCTTCACCGGAACGCCGTCGTGACAATCCAGCATCGTGAACTGCTTATGCGGGCGGGTCTGCAGATAGGAGTACAGCTCCTTATTGGATCTGCCGGTCAGTGCCTCAAGCACCCGGTAGGGCAGGATGAAGTCGTAGATCCAGCAGCCGTATTCCGATAGCTTGTTCTGTATACTGTAATGCGCATGTACCTCGGGCAGCAGCTCTATATCCAGCGAATCCGCCATCGCTTTGATCCAGTCCAGAAATTCATAAATCTCCGGCTCCACAAAAAAACAGCTGGTGCCCAGCTTCTTGATCACATATCCCACCGCATCAAGCCGGACGATCTTGACATTCTGCGCTTTGAAATTCTCAAAGAACCGCTGCAGCAGCTCCCGGGTGAGCGGTGAATGGATATCGAGATCAATTTGCTCGGAGGGATCAGTTTTGCCAAAGGTTGTCCAGACCTTCTCTTCCCCGCTCCCCGGGGTGGAGTAGGTGGAATAGGGCAGAGGCCGCCGCAGGAACATCTTCTCAATATCCGCCTGGACAGGCTGGCCGTCCGCCCATATTTTGTCCAGGGTAATGAATAAATCGGCATATGCGGAAGCCCGCCCCTTCTCCAGGAAGTCCTGGAAATAAGGCGATTGCCTGGAGATGTGATTCACCATCAGGTCTACCAGCACATCGAATTCTTCCCCTATGCTGCGGATATCCTCCCACGTGCCGAACTCCGGCTCAATCTCCAGATAAGTCAGCGGAGCGAACCCGCGGTCCCCGGAGGAAGGAAAGGGCGGCAGAATATGAATTCCGCCTGCAAACAGATCCGCGAACGGCCCGCGCAGCACCTGATGAAGCTGCTTCAGGTCGCCGCCCAGCGAATCGGGATAGGTAATCAATTGGACTTGATTCTTCAGTGTCATCTTCTTCCTCCTACAGGTTATATTCTTGTTGTATGACTTCCAGGGCAGGCAGATTTACTACGGCCCCTGTAAATTTCAATTTGTACGCGCTGACGGCAAACCCCAGCTCCAGCGATTCTCTGAGCGTATACCCTTTAACGACTGCCGCATAGAAGCCGGACCAGAAGGCATCTCCCGCTCCTGTCGTATCTTCGATCCGGGTAGCTCTGGTAGCGAACGCCAGCGTTTCCCTTCCATTGGACACCAGAGCGCCGTCTTTGCCCAGCGTCATAATTACCAGCTTGGCTCCAAGCGCCAGGAATCTCCCGACTTGCTCTGCCGGAGTTCCGGGTCCGAACAGACGCTCGGCATCATCCTCCGAAGGCTTGATGATATCCACCTTCGGGATCATGCTTTTGACATAGGCCACCCCGTCCTCACCCTGCTGCCAGATCAGGGGATGATAATTGGGATCGAAGCCGATGAGCAGGTTATGCTTCCTGGCCACCTCAATCACCCGTTCAACCGTATCACGCGACGGGATTCTTGAGATCGGCCAGCAGGAGAAATGAATGATTTTAGAATGAATGACCGCCTGCTCAAGCTCATTATTATATTCCAGCCCGTAATCCGCCCCGCGGTAAAAGATCGGAGTCGGCGTGCTCTGACTCTTCGTAATCACCACCATACTGGTAGACGCGTCTACCTGCTGGATTCCGCTGGTATCCATCTCCGCACTTTGCAAGCCCCTGATCAGAAACCCGCCCAGACCATCCTTCCCCACCGCCGAAGCGACATGAGACCGGATGCCGAGCCTATGGACATTAATGGCAATATTGGATGGCGATCCGCCGGAATATCTGGTATATCCATTACAAGCTGTGTCCTCGCCATACTCATTGGCAATCATATCAACGAGCAGTTCCCCCACCGTTAACACATCGTTCGTTTGATCTTCAAACGGTATTGCCTCACCGAGATTAAACACCCGTACTCCCCCTTGCCCTACAATATCCCTTCTTCATATCCATTCTATGGTTTCTGTAGCTGGTTTACTTTCAAAAAACCGTTCTCTTTTTTCAATTTAAGTGGAAACGGCTTTGCCGTCCTTCTATAGGACGGTACCGTTTCAGCGAAAAATGATTCCAGATGTCCGGCCATCCCTCACGAATTCAAGGCCCTTGCCAGGGCATGAATATATTCTTCCCTGGCTCTGCGGCTAATTCCGGCTGTCGGAACGACATGCTCGAAGCCGTGATAGCCCCCGGGATAGAGATGGAATTCCACTTCTACACCGGCCTGTGCCAGCCGGGTGACATACTCAATCGTCTCATCGCGGAACGGGTCCAGCTGTCCGACGCAAGTATAGGCGGGCGGCAACCCCGCCAGATGCTGCGCACGGCCGGGCGCAGCATAAGGGGAGGTAGCTTCGCCTCCGGCAGGTCCGCCCAGATACATCTCCCAGGCGATCAGGTTGTTGGCCCGGTTCCACACTGCCGGATGCGTAATCTCATGACTGGAGGGTGTAAGATTGCGGTCGTCAAGCATCGGGTACAGCGGAAGCTGGAAGCAGAGAGATGGACCGCCCTTATCCCTTGCCATCAGTGCCAGGGCAGCAGCCAGTCCCCCGCCTGCACTCGCTCCGCCGACTGCTATCCGGGAAGCATCAATATGAAGACCATTTGCGGCACCCGCCAGCCACACTAACGCCGCGTAGCTGTCTTCTATGGCTGCCGGGAACGGATGCTCAGGAGCGAGACGGTAGTCGGGCGATACAACGACACAGTTGGCCGTCTCTACGAAGCTCTCACATAACCCATCATCCCCGCCGGGATGACCCAGAATGTAGCCTCCGCCATGGGTCCAGAGCAGAGCGGGCAGCCCATGTTGTTCCTTTCTCTGCGCCGGTTCGTAGATTCTGACCTGCATCTGATGGCCACCGGCAACGGTCAGAACCTGTTCTGTAATGCGGACGCGCTCCGACTTCACGGCAGGCAGTGGAATGTTATTTCTGGCGGCAGCCAGATCCTCCGGCAAATGAAACGGCGGTAATTCGGCAATCCCCTGTTGTAATTCCGGGGTTACCCGGTGAATGAATTCCATCTATGTTTCCTCCATTATTGTTCGTATGTGAATGAATCTTAGGTTCCTCAAGCTTAAGTGGTTCTCTTCTCCGCTAATCGGACCGGAAGAATCGTCTCCAGCGGGACCTGCTCACCGGCAATCTGCTGAAGCAGATAATGCACCGCTAATTCGCCCATCTTCTTGATCGGCTGGACGATGGTCGTCAGATCCTCAGCATCTCCTGCCGCAATCCCATCATAGCCTATCACCTTCACTTGCTCAGGCACCGTTCTGCCGAGCCTCCGGCATTGCTTGAGCACCTGCAGCGCCAGCATATCACTGCTCGCAAATACACCGTCGAGCTCAGGACATTCCTGAAATAGGCTGCTTACCAGCTTCTCATACTCCTTATACTTGAAACCGTTCAGATCCGTTTGTTTCACGATGAACTGGACATCTTGTCCGCTGACCTGCTCCAGGAAGGCCTCATGTCTCTGTTTAGCCAGGAGACTGAGCCGCAAATTCCCGCTGAGGTAGGCTATATTCCGGCATTTTTTCCGCAGCAGTAACCGGGTAGCCAGTACGCCTCCCTGATAATTATCAGAGGCAATAAACGGAATAGACCTGGAGATCTGCCGGTCCAAGGAGACCAGCGGCAGGTTAATCGACTTATAATCGTTCACGCTCATTGTATGGCTGCCCATGATGATCCCATCGACCCGGCTGGCTCTCAGCAGATCAATATATTCTTTCTCTTTCTTCTTATGGTGCAGGGAATTGCACAGCATGAGCTTATACCCGTGTTCGTAGGCATAAGCCTCAATATGCTTGGTGACCTCTCCGAAGAACGGATGGGAAATATCCGGGAGGATAAGACCTATAATATTGGATTTCTTGCGCAGCAGGGAGCGTGCTACCTCACTCGGATGGTAGTTCATCTCCTCCATGACATCGTTCACTTTTTGCTTCAGGCTGTCACTCAGATATCCACGGTTATTGAGCACACGGGAAACGGTTGTGACGGAGACGCCCGCCTTCTCTGCAATATCTTTGATCGTTACAGCCATCCGTACCCTCCTCCCCGGAATCAGCTCTCCTCCTTCGTTAAGGGAACGGGAGAGATCCTATATTAACCGGTTAATATATAAGTGTAAAACGGGTTCGCCGTCCTTAAAAGGACGGTATCCGTTTCAGCGGGAGCTTGTTTCTATGTCGTACCTCGTTCCACCACTGTCACCGGGAACGTGTTCACCATCGTAACGGCTTCGCCTTCAATCTGCTGAACAGCCAGCTTAATGATAGCTTCGCTCATCTCCTGAACCGGCTGCCGGACCGTGCTTAGGCGCGGTGAGATCAGCGAGGCGATCTGTACATCATCGTAACCTACGATTCGGACCTGCGAGGGAATATTCTTGTTCAGCAGGTTGCAGGCATGAATCACATCGGCGGCAATCACATCACTGCTGGCAAAAACACCGTCGATCTCAGGATGCTCCTGCAAATAGGCGGTAATGTCGGTGTTGCTTCCGGCGTAATTGCCCCCTTCAGCATCGAGCTGCAAATGCAGCGGCTGCAGTCCTGCGCGCTCCATCTCCGCTTCATACCCTTCCCTTCTCTGGCCCGCCAGCATCAGATGATGCTGGGGACCGTCAATTCCCCGGTAAATATAGACCGGATGAAGACAGCCCTTGCCGATTAATAACCGGGCAGCAAGTCTGCCGCCCTCCAGATTATTGGAGGTGACCACAGGAATCTCCACCGAGATTATACGGTCGAAGGAGACAATCGGCAGATCCAGGTTCAGATAATGCTGGACATCCAGCACCGCACTGCCCATGATGATGGCATCGACCTGATTTTTTTTGAGCATCTCGATGTATTCCACTTCCTTGGCTACGTTGCGGTTGGAATTGCACAGCAGTAGCTTGTAGCCCTTAAGATCAGCATAATATTCCAGATAAGAGGTTAGCTCGGCAAAAAAAGGATGCGAGATCGTCGGTATGATCAGCCCGATCATATTGGATTTTTTGCGGAACAGGGCCCGGGCCATTTCATTCGGCTGATAGTTCATTTCCTTCATCACCCGGTAGACCTTCTCCTTCGTCTTCTCACTGATATACCCTCTATTATTAAGCACTCTGGAGACGGTATTGACAGACAGGCCCGCTTGCTTGGCTACGTCTCTTAGATTCGGCATAGAAACCACCTTGTTTTTAGTTTCAATTATAGATGAATTCTGCCTGCATTACAGCTACATCGTTCTACCTCTTATTTCAAAGCACCTTCCGTAATCCCCTTGATGATCTGCTTCTGCAGGAACAGATAGATGACCAGCACGGGGATAATCGTCATGATCAGCCCGGCCATCAGCGGGGCATAGTCTACCGAATAGGAGGAGAAGAACGTGTAAGTCGAGAGCGGAAGCGTCTTCTGGTCCGGCGACAGCAGCACGAGGCTGGGCAGAAGATAGTCGTTCCAAATCCAGAGCACATCGAGCACCAGCAGCGTTACGAATACCGGCCTCAGCAAGGGGAGCACAATACTGAAAAAGGTCCGCAGTGTGCTGCTGCCTTCGATAAAGGCCGATTCTTCCAGCTCATAAGGTATCCCTTTGATAAATCCGTGGAAGGTGAAGACGCCAAACGGAACCCCGAAGCCCAAATACATAAACAGCAGCGTCAGCTTGGTATTGAGCAGCCCCATATTCCCGTATAGCATAACCATTGGAATCATGAGTACCTGAAAAGGAAGCGCCATCGAGGCCAGCATGAGGAAGAACAGGATGGAGTTCACCTTCCATTTGTAACGTACGAATAAATACCCGGTCATGGCCGAGAAGATAATAATGACAAATACCGAAATCCCTGTAATGATCAAGGAATTCATGAAGCCCTGCATAAAGTCCATATTCTCAAAGGCGCTTGCATAGTTCTTGAAATCTATCGTTGTCGGTAGGGACAAAGGACTCTCGAAGAATTGCTGGGTGGTCTTGAATGAGTTCATAATAATCAGCAGGAACGGCGTTAAAAAGGCGAACAGCAACAGGTATAATAATCCTGTTTTGAGTCCGGAGAGGATGCGCTGGTTACCATTCATTAAGATTCCACCTCCAGTTTCTTGAGCAGATAGGACTGAGTCAAGGCTATAATCGCTACGACGGCAAACAAGACCACGGCTTCTGCCTGGCCGACACCGTATTGATTGGACAGAAAGGCTTTTTGAACGATATGGTAGGTGGCAAGCTCCGTCGAATTGAACGGCCCGCCTTTGGTCAAGGCAAGGTTGATATCATACGTAAGGAAGGAGCGGGACAGTGAGATGAAGATACAGATGACGATCGCAGGAACCGTAAGTGGCAGAATGATTCTGCGGATTACCGCATACCGCCCTGCTCCGTCGATACTGGCGGCCTCCAGAACATCACCCGGCACGCCTGTGAAGCCGGCAATGTAAATGATCATCAGATATCCGACGAGCTGCCAGGCTGTCGCAATGATCAGTGCCCAGAAGGCGGTCCCTGTGTCTGTAAGCCAGGAGGTCTGGAACAGATCCCAACCGTACTTATTGCCCAGGTAAGGCAACACCTGTGAGAACAAGGTCTGCCATAGATATCCGAGGACGATCCCGCCGACCAGATTGGGGGTGAAGAAGCCGGTGCGCAGCCATTGCTCCCCCTTCCCTCCCCGGGTCAGTGCCAGCGCAATGAAGAAGGCAAACACATTGGCAATCACCACGGTAAAGAATACATACTTAAGCGTGAACCACAATTGGCTGAGGAAGACTTTATCCCGGAACACTTCCAGATAGTTCCCGAAGCCGATTAGGCTGCTGTCCCCTGTACGGACATCCCAATTCGTAAAGGTCAAATATAAGCCGACGATGAACGGTATGATCACAACGGCGGTAAAGGCAAAGATGGAGGGACCTCCGAAGACTAAGAAGGTCCCCGTGTTCTTCAATGATAACTTTTTGTTCATAGTGCTGCCCCCTTTCCTCCATAAAAGATGGGCTGGGGCGCCGCCCCAGTCCCATCCAATCTTTTATCATAAACCAGCGGCCTCTTTATTTCCCCGCATAAGATTTCCAATAATCCTGAACTTCCTGCGCCAGTCCCTGGCGGTCAGTATTTCCTACCAGATACTTCTGCATCGCAGCGCCGGTCTTGGCCCAGTAATCCTGCGGCAAGTAATTAATCACACCGATATTGATGATGTTCCCTTGCTCTACGTATTTGCTGACGGCATTGGACATGATGTTGGTGCTCTGTGCCTTAAGATCCTTATACGGCATGGACAGCCCCATATCGGTAATAATGGCCTTTTGCCCGTCCTCGCTGGTTACCATCCATTCGATGAACGCTTTGGCGGCTTCCTGCTGCTCAGGTGTGGACTTCGAGTCATCTATGGCGAATAGCTTAGGTTCGCTGTAAGCCACTTGAGCGTTGCCGAAGTCTTCAGGGTTATTGCTGATTGGCAACGGAAGGATGCCGAATTCCTCGTCGCGGCCTTCAAGCGGTCCAATGACCGCCCAGCTCCAGTCTCCCATGAAGTAGAAGGCCGCGTCCCCTTTGGCAAAATCCGCGCTGTCCCGGTTATAATCGGATACAAGCGGGTCGCTCTTACGGGCGTTGTACGTCTTCAGCAAGTCGAAGGTATCCATCAGACCGGTAAATTGCGGATTCTCGGTTAGATTGACCTGCCCGTTCTTCAGCTCTTCCACGAATTTACGGTTGTCCTCCACCTTCTGCGATTGTAAGGAATAGGTCAGTCCCAGATAGTGGGCACCCAGCGACCAATCTGCTCCGTGGACCATCACCGGTGCCTTGCCTGCCGCTTCGATTTTCTTAAAGACCGCTTCCAGATCGTCGCGGGTCTTCACGGATGCAGGATCAAAGGTACCGCCAATGCCCTCCTCTACCGCACGTTTGTTGTACAGCAGGCCGTAGCCCTGGGCCGTCCATGGAATACCCAGGAATTGTCCGTCCAGCAACGCTCCATCAATGGCTCCCGGATTTGTCAGCGCTTCATACTTCGCCTTATCCGGCTCCAAGTTCAGAAAATCGTCCTTATATTGAAGTATCGTTCCTGCATCAAGGTTAACAATCGTTGCCGGATTACCGGAAGCCAGCAGGGATTGGAACTTTTCAAGCTGTGCCCCTCCGATCGGCGTAGGAATCAGTTCAATGGTTACCTTCGGATTCAGCTCGTGATACTTCTTAAACATCTCCTCAAACACTGTATTGACTTCTGCAGAGGTATTGAAGAATGTGAGCTTAACGTCTTTGGCGGCTGGCTGTGTCTGTGCTGCGCCTTCTTCCCCTTTGACAGCGCTGGTTCCTGAATTACCCTTGGAGCAACCGGCCAATAGCCCCATAGCCACCGTTAGACCCATAACGCAGCTTGCAAGCTTTCTCAATTTCAAATGAATTCCCCCTTACCAATAATGGTTTGAATGCGCATTCATTTCGGATGCAACTTTATGATAACCGGTTAACATATTTATGTCAATCGGTTATCATATTTAAATTTAATCTATTACAAAGGATTACAAATATGGTGTGGGCTGTTGTTTTTAAAAGAAAAAATCACCCTGCGGGGTGATTGAGGTAAGGACTTATGCGGCGCGTGCAGCTTATAAGACGAAGTGCATTTATCCATCTGCTGTTTACGATTACTTTGTATTTCATTTATTCACATTGTTCTCTAGCTGGCTATGGACAACTTGGGTCGCCAAATTTTGACCCATCCCTCTGCAAGTAGAAACGGCACCCGGTGAATTCAAGTGCTTCAGCTTTTGCCGGCTTCTTTCATCCATACAATCACAGCTTCCCCCGGTAATCCTGGGGCGTCATGCCGAATTGTTCTTTGAACACTTTAATGAAATATTGGCTGTTGGCATAGCCGAGCTGCTCGGAGATTTCATAGATTTTCATATCGGAATTGCGGAGACATGCTACGGCCTGCTCCATCTTCATGTTCAGAATATACTCGCTGATGCTGATTCCGCTGACCTGCTTGAACAGTCTGGAGACATAAGCCGGATGAAGCGAGACGGCGTCCGCTACGAACTGCTGGCTGGCTTCTGCCAGATTGGCGGCAATGCAGCTCTGCATCTCTTTGATAATGCCCAGCCGGTTATTCTGGGTATCCCGTTCCAGCTTGACCTGCAGGGTATCCACCAGCGTTTCGCCCCAGCTGATCAGCTGGGATACGGAGCGGAAGAGTGTTTTATCCAGAAGCTCCCGTCCAACCAGGTCTGACAGCAGGGAATGATTCTTATGGGCAATATAATGAAAAGAGCCCAAGATCATACTGCGGATCTCCTCAATATACTCTTCATTATAGGCCGGCAGATTATTGCTGAGCTCCTTCATCTGCTGCAGTCTTTCTTTGTAGCCTTGCCACTGGCCGGTCTCCAGCAGATGCATCAGCGTCGGAGAAGCATATAAGTCCTTAAGCGGCTGTACCGGCGAGCTCCTCTGCTTATCCGTCAAGGAGATGAAATATCCCTTGTCATTCCCCACCTGCTGTCTCAGCGCCGACTGGGAATCCTCGTACATGGAGCGTATATCCAGCGGAAATCCCCCCGGGTAAGACAGAATGACCGAGATCCCGCCATTCAGATATTCGTTCACACTGCTATGCAGCTGATGGGTGTTATGGGTTAGCTGCTTCAATATTTTGTCCGCGTCCATAGCTTCCTCATCATTGCTCTTCACAAGAAGCACCAGATTCTCGTATGTATCCCGGCAGTGCCACACCTCAAAGCCTGCACCCAGCAGTTCACAAGCGATATTGGTAACCGCATATTCAAAGAGCAGCTGGCTATCCAGCCCGAAGTTCGTGAAATGCTCCTCCAGGCGAATCAGGATCAGGAAGATCCGGTCTTTCTCCTGAAAATTCAATTGATATCCGCTCAGCTTCTCCTTCAGCCGTTGCTCTGGATAAGCTTTGCCCTGAATCAGCTCGGCCAGCAGCTTGTCCCGTAGTGCCGGAAGATGCTCCCGGAAGGCCAGCATCGCCTGCTCATAGGACGCCGTTGTGTCAATCTCCTTCTGAATGATCTTAATCGTGCTCTCCAGTGCAGCACGCAGCTTATGATGATCGAGCGGCTTGACCAGGTACTCCACCACCCCGTATTGAAGGGCTTCCCGGGCATATTCAAACTCGGCATAGCCGGTAAGCAGAATACACTTGACTCTCCGGTGGGTCCACCGCATCTGCTTCACCAGCTCAAGCCCGTTCATTCCGGGCATCGCAATGTCGGTAATGACAATATCAATCGGGTATTGCAGAGCGATCTGCATGGCTTGGGCGCCTGAGTAGGCTTTGTATACTTTTTCAATCCCGAAATCCTGCCATGGAAAAGCAAGCTCCAGGTCATCTACGACATATTGTTCATCATCTACCAGCAGAATTTGCAGAATGCGCTTCTCCCTCCTTATCAATCCGTATCCGGTAACTGGTGCCTTCGGACAGCGCAGAGTCCACGGATAACCCGGAGTCCTTGCCAAAATATAAGCGCAGCCGCTGATTCACGTTCCTCAGTCCGGTTCCCAGCATTTTATTGTTCATTAGATTGTCGTCGATATGGCGGCGGACTGTGCCGAGCCTGTCCTCGCTCATGCCGATTCCGTTATCCTTCACGGTAATCAGAAGATACGAATCCACTTCTTCCGCAGTAATCGAGATAATTCCGGGACTTAAATTCGGTTCAATTCCATGCTTAATACAATTCTCAACAAGCGGCTGCAGAATCATCCGGGGCAGACGGTATTTCCCCGCCTCTGCCGTGACACTGAACTCAAAGGCAATCTCTTTTTTGCGCAGATGGACCATATGAAGGTAATGCTCTACAAATTCCAGCTCATCCTGAAGGGTTGAGTCCAGCTGTTCAATCTTGTGAATATACCGGCAGTACGAGGCCAGATGAAGCGTCATCGCAGTAACCGCCTGATGGTCTTCAATGCTGGCTTTGCTCTGTATGAAATTCAGGCAGTTATAGAGAAAATGCGGGTTGATCTGCGCCTGATACTGCTTCAGCTTCGCTTCCTTGACTTCAATCTCCCCTACCAAGACCTGCTCTATCAGAATTTGGGTATTCTCCGCCATCCGGTTGAAGGAATTGCCCAGCACCCTGAACTCATTGACCTGCAGATCAACGGCGCGGCTGGAGAAGTCGCCCCTGTCGAATCTGTCAATGGCCTTGCGCAGCGTAATCACGGGCTTCTGCACCTGCCTGCGAAGCAGGAGCGTGTAGAACATAATACCCACAAGCACAATCAGCACCGCATAGAGGAACAGCCTGTTGTTGCGGTTGATCGGCTCAATATACTGTCGTTTGGGATAGGCGTCAATGAAATATAGATCCAGCATGTCCGACTTCATGTAATTGATCAAGTACTCTGCATGATGCTCATCCGCTGAAATCGTGCCGCTATTCCCGGTGATCCGGGGGATCATAGACTGCAGTAACTCCTCGGGAAACACTGCACCGGTCTGAATGAACGCCTGCTGAGAGGCATCATATAGGATCGGCATCCCCGACACATATTGCTCCATCATTTTCACAAGATTATCCAGAGAAATCCGCACTTCAATTAACAGCGAGCTGATATGACTGCGCATGATATTGGAGTAATACCCCTTACCCTCCTTATCCATATGCAGAGTCCAGCGGTTGTAGGTTTGCTCCGGAGGGGCAAAGGAGCTGAAGGAGAACGACGAGTCCGAGGATACCGTCTCCTTCTCATCTTCATAATACAGGATAACCGTGTTCTTCCAGGTGGTGGAAGCCGTGTTCAAAGCCAGCTTATCAATGATGGTCAGCTTCATCTCATATTTGGAATACTGATCCCCGAACTTCAGAATATACGGATAACCCCGCACGGACTGATCCTGCGACAACGTAATTGTGTTGGCCAGCACCTGTTCAAACTGCGTGGATAGCTGGGAGGTCATGAATTCAACCTCATACATTTTATTCTTCCTCAGCTCACTCTGAATGTCCTTAACGTTCAATCTGTATATGATCCAAAAAGCCCCAACGATGATCAGAAGCATCAACATCAGGACAAACGACAGCCACTGAAAGATAGACAGACGATATTTCACCTTGGCTCCTCCGAATGAAAGGACGGCCTTAGGGGCCGCCCTTGTCTCCTGTTTCTTTATTTCTGAATGGATTGATACCATTCATTGACCTCTTTGGTCACTTTATCGCCGCCCGTTGTTGTCCATTTCTCTACAAAGGTATCGAATTCATCCACCGGCGCTTTGTCATAAATAATCTTGTTCAGAATTTCTTTCTCCAGCTTCTCCAGCATATCGCCACGGGACAGCTGGGTTTCAGTAGGCGTACCCGTGAACATCTCCGGCATTACGCTGTCTTTTTGGTCGATGATGATTTTGGCCGCTTTGATCTGTTCAGGAATCCGCTCAGACAGATTCTTCTCATATTGGTTCGACGGCTCTGCACCTTCTGCCAGCTTAGCCAGCGTATTCATCATCAGGTTCGGAATAATGGCTCCGTCGTAGGTTAAGGTATAGCGGATCGCATCCACCCAGCCGCCTGGAATCTTATCGCTGTCCTGCTCTTTTAGAATGGTTCCGTCTGGAGCAATATCATAGTCATAGCCTTTGGCGAAGCCATTGACGAAGGTCGTGCTGTCCGGATTCGCCCAGTTGTCAAACAGATAATTCTGATAGACGAAGAAGGCATCCTTATGCTCCATATCCTTGTTGATGAGAACGGCCCCGGAGGCAATCTTCGTGCCGTGTCTGCCTACCTTGCCATCAGGTCCTGCCGGAAGCGGATAAGCCTTGAACTCGGCATCCGGAACGTTCTTCTGCAGATCCGGGAGCGGCCAGCCGGTCATCCAGTAAGGGCCGACAATAATGCCGGACTTGCCAGCTGTGAAGGCTTCAGTTGCTTTGGCTTCATCATACAGGCCGGATTCGGAGGAGATATATCCTTCCTTCATCCACTTCTGCATCGTCGCCAGCCCTTGCTTCATCTCCGGCTGGACAGAACCGTAAGCGAGCTGGTTATCAGCCGTCTTGTTCCACTGGTTAGGCATGGCGCCGAACATTCCAAAGACCCAGCCGGCTTCAGACATCCAGGTATTCAGGTTATTCTTAAATCCTACAGATAGCCCTGTAGTATCCTTCTTTCCGTTGCCGTCCGGATCTTGATTCGTGAAGGCATCCAGCACAGTCTCCAGCTCCGCGAGGGTAGACGGCGCCTTGAGATTCAGCTTCTTCAGCCAATCCTCTCTGATATACATAACAGGATCATTATTATAGGCATTCTCCAGAATCGGAATCCCCATACGTTTACCGTCTCTCATGTACGGATTCCATACGCTTGGCTCCTCTGCCATCGCTTGTTTGTAGATATCGGAGGCATATTTGTCGAATAATTCGCCGGCATCCGTGAACTGGCCGCTGTCAATCAGATCGGATATAAGCGATGGACTACCCCGGAAAGAGATAATGTCCGGCATTTTCTCCCCAGATGTAAGCATCAGACGCAGCTTGGTTTCATAGGCGTTATTCTGGTCACTGACGGTCCAGAGATACTTGATGTCGATTCCCATTGTATCCTTTGCCCATTTGGTGTGCACGTTATTTTCAATATTTTCGCCATTTTTGAATTTCAGGCTGCTCGCAATGGGAAATACAGTCGTGATGGTCACGGGCGTTGTATATTTACCATTCTCAAAGGGAGCTGAATACATGGAGTCTTCACTAGCTGCCGGCTCGTTGTCTCCTTCTGCCTTCTCCTTATTGGTGTTGCCGCCGCATCCCGCTAGCAGACTCGCGAGCATGGCTGTAGATAACACCGCCATAGCAGAGAATTTCATTTTCTTTATCATTAATCTTGCACCCCTTTAATCAAATTTTAGCAAAAGTTATGGATGAGTACATCTTTTTTAGCGTTTGCATCACCCCCTTTATAGGAAAGGCAGCTATTCCTTAACCGCCCCGAGGACAATTCCTTTCACAAAAAAACGCTGCAGGAATGGGTAGACGATGAGGATCGGTGCCATTCCGATGAAGATTTGGGCTGCTTTGACTGTTCTTTGCGAGATATTCTCAAGATCCTCCGGACGTACCGTCACCTTACTGAAGTCCTGCTGGACAATGACCGTCTGCAGGAAGGTGGCCAGCGGATAGTTCCGGTGATTGGTCATATAGAGCAAACCGTCGAACCAGGAATTCCAATGCCCCACAATCGTAAACAGGGATAAGGTCGCAATCGCCGGCATGGAGACCGGGAGATACACGCTGAACAATGTTCTGAAATGACCGGCTCCGTCAATAAAGGCTGCTTCCTCCATCTCTTTGGGGACCGCTCTGAAGAAGTTAAGCAGCAGGATGATGTTCCATACCGAGACGGCTCCGGGCAGAATCAGCACCCATAACGTATTCATCAAATGCAGCTTCTGAATCAGAATGTACATCGGAACCAGACCGCCGCTGAACAGCATGGTGAACACCAGCAGCCAGATATACAGATTCCGGCGTCTGAACCGGGCATTCTCTTTGGATAGCGCATAGGCGGCCAGAATAACTACTCCCATGCTGAACGCGGTTCCCAGCACCGTCCGCTGCAGCGTCACCCAGATGGAACGGGTGAAATTCTCATTGGCTATGGTCTTCGTGTAGGCATCCACGGTGAAATCTATCGGCCACAGACCTACCAGATTGGCATTGGCTGCCGCCTTTCCGCTGAAGGATACAGCAAGGACATGAATGAGCGGAATAACACACAAGACCGAAATCGCAATCATCAGGATATAGTTGAACACGGTGAAGATACGGTATGGTTTTGTCTTATGATACATGCCACGTTGGCCTCCATTCTAGAAAATACGGTAGTTAGCAAATTTATACGAAATGCGGTAAGCTGACACGATCAGGACAAAGCTGACAACCGATTTGAACAGTCCGACCGCTGTGGAGAAGCTGAACTTACCGTCGACAATTCCCAGTCTGTAGACAAACGTATCAATGATATCGCCTTTGTCAAACACAAGCGCATTATACAGGTTGAAGATCTGATCAAACCCTCCGTTGAGAACGTTTCCAAGTGCGAGCGTTCCAACAACGATCGTGATCGGCAGCATGGCCGGCATCGTAATCGCACGCGTCTGCTGCCAACGCCCCGCTCCGTCCACTTCAGCGGCTTCATACAGAGCCGGATTGATTCCGGCCAAGGAGGCCAGGAATACGATGGTATTGAAGCCGAACTCTTTCCATACATCACTTACGACAACGACAAATCTGAACCAATTCCCGTCGCCCAGGAAAAATATCGGTTTGATTCCGAAGACACTCACCAGCACCTGATTGATGAGGCCTCCGTCTCTCGCCAGCAGGTCGGACAGGATACCGCCCAGTATGACCCATGATAGAAAGTGAGGCATATAGACTATGGTCTGCACCATTTTCTTAAATGCCATTTTCCTAACTTCATTAAGCAGCAGCGCGAACAGGAACGGAACGATCAGGCCGGCAATCATCTTCAGACCGGCAATAATCAGCGTGTTCCAGATCACCTGAACGTTCTCGGGAATGCTGAACAGATACTCGAAATGCTCCAGCCCCACCCATTTGGAGGCATTGAATCCTAATCCCGGCTTGTAATTCTTGAAGGCAATGGCAAGGCCGGTCATAGGAATATAAGCAAAGATCAGGGTTAAGATCAACGCCGGCATGACCATCAGATCAAGACTAAGGCTTGTTCTCCATTTTGATTTCTTCCGGGGACTCCCCGCACTCACATCCAGTTTCTCGCCTTTCACGCTGGCAGGCGTAACCAAGTTTTTCATGCTTCTGCTCCCCTTTGCTGGTCAACATGTATCTCTTTACTGTGGTTTATAGATTTATCATAACTAGTAGAGACTTTCAGATATATAATAAATCCAGAGCATAGATAACAATTTGATAACCATGATAATTGTGGGTACATGAGGCAGAGCGAGATTACCCTACAGCCATGACACAGCGAATCGGGGCGGCCCTGTGTTTGGAAGAAGTATAAATGCTGGCACTTGGGTGGACGCTCCGGCTCGCTCCGGGTTGCTTCGAGATACTTGGGCTGTTTCGAGCAACTTGAGCCTGGAACAAGAGTTACACTCCCCTCTGGCAGCATTAGTTGGAAAAACGTATCTTAATTTGTCTGAATTGGTGTATTAGAGGAATTTAGTTGGAGATATGTATCTTATTTTCGTGGAAATCTTCTTTTTTGTGCCAATACAGGTATAGTAAGTGCTGTTTTTCCAACTACTGTCTGGCCATGGCCATTCTGCCCGTCAACAAGTGTTGAACATCCAACTATTTCCTGACGCCAACACCGACGCCAACGCGACACCAACTCCAATGCCAACTCCAATGCCAACTCCAATGCCGGTGCAGCCGCCATAAGCTCACGCTGCTCACGCCATCGGTACCCGCATGCCTCAGGTGCTATACTCTACTTCAGGTGTCTCTCTCAGCTTCAGGTGACACCCTCTACTTCAAGTGTCACACTCACCCCATTACAAAGAGCAGCGGCCCCTATCGGGAGACCGCTGCTCTGCTCAAAAGATCCTATAGGCTCGCTGACACTAATCTACGGATTCAAGGCAATTATCCGGTACACCACCACAGCAGCCTGTTCCTTGGTCATCCGGGCCTTTGGCAGGAAGTAGCCGTTCTGCGCGCCTTGAATCACTCCGGCAGTCCGCAGCTTCTCTATTGCGGCCGAAGCCTCCCCGGTCAGCAAGTTTAGATCCTTGAAGCCTTGAACAGCAGCGGAGTCACCCTTCAGCCCGATCTGCTGCAACTGGACAACCCGATACATCATCAGCGCCATTTCCTGACGGCTGAGCGTATCGCTCGGACCGTAGAGCCCGTCTGCTCTCCCTTTGACAATATCCAAAGCTCCGGCAATGCCGATGGCTTTGGCATAAGGGGAATCCATGCTGACATCTTTGAAGCCTGAAGCATCAGCAGCAGTCTGAAGGTCAAAGGCATTGACCAGCAGCTGGGCAAATTCTGCCCGGTTCATCAGCGCACCTGCCTCGTAGGAAGCCTCTGCTCCCAGAGGAAGTATTCCTCTTGCAGCCAGAGCTTCAATGCTCTCGGCGGCCCACTTGCTGCCCTTCTGATCTGTCAGCTTCACTGTAGCGACTGCATATTGGCCCAGTACTTTCGCCTGGAAGGAGACATAGCCTGTGGCCGAATCATATTTACGGTCCTTCACCATCACAAGCTTGCCGTTCTCCAGAACCTGATACACCCCAATCTGATGTGCCCGTTCTCCTGCCTTAAGCTCATAAGGGAGCCTCACGGTGAGGGTAGCAGCGTCAACCTTAGTCGTCTTGACTCCATGGATAGTGAGTGCGAAGTCTAGCACATCGGCTCCATTCAAGCGGTCCTTAACTGCCGCAGGCCATCCGTCCTGCCCCGCACGCTTCACCTGCAGCAGAAGGAAATCTCCGGCCTGTATATCCTGCAATTTCAGCAGTTGCCGGTTCAGGCTTAGGACAGCCCCCAATCCGGTTTCAATCTGAATTTCTGTAATATTCGGCTGTGTGCTCAGGCTCTGCAGCGGAAGCTGGAGCTGCAGCTCTCCGGCTTCTGCAGCCGGCTTGACCGCAATCTTCAGGATGCCGCCTCCGAGCGACTGGAGCACTGCCTGCTGCACAGCCTCAGGCGACAGCTTCACATGAAGGATGCCATCCTTATCCGCTACGGGCTGAACAACAATCAGTCCTTCGGTGAAGGTCTCGGCCGGAGCAGGGGCCCGGGACGTTGGAGCAGAGCCTGAAGATGGGGACGGGGACGTCCCTTCAGGCGGAGCCTCCGGTGCCGCCGTAGGCGACACAAAGCTTAGAATCCCGAAATGGGAGGTATCCCGCCACGTATCCTCTCCCTTATCATTCCATTTGCTTGTACTGCGCTTCCCAGCACCTTGATCATCATTGACCTGGATATCAAGCCCGATAGAGCTGCCCGGTGTTGCCTTGACCGTTCCGAAATCAATTTTGGCTTCTACACGATACCCGGTGTCCGTGTGAACGACCGCGCTGGTTAATCTGCTCACCGAGGCCCCTCCTCCAAAGGAAGCCACATTATTGATATTAATCCGGTATTGACCGTCGTCCCCCTCATAGTACGGAGTTCTGTTGAAATTCTCATCAATGAAGATTTCAACGGAATCCTGGTCCCATGGATACACGGCATCTGCCTTGAGCAAGGCATCCTTCACATCTAAGATCAGATATAGGCTGTCCTCCGTCCACAACGATCTCGCTTCTGCGGTGGTGCTGTAAGGAGCGGCAGACATTTTTACCTGAAAAGGCTTCGCTTTCTCCCATTCCGCATCCATCTGTCCGTCGATCTTCACCTGACCTTTCACCGATTCCGCAGAATTAGGCATCGCGGTGTAACGGATGACCCCGTAATGACTCGTATCCGTATCCTGGGATCTGCTTCTGTCATTCCAGTAAGCGGGTACGGCCTCCGGAACACCGGCATCGCTCACCCGGATATCCAGACCCATCTCCAAGCCTGCGGAGCCGCTGACCGATACGAGCGGAATCTTCGCTTCGATCGTATAGCCACCCCCCTGCCCGGTGCTTACGAAGCTGATCCCTTCTGTCCCGGTGCCTGAACGCTGGAGTGTAATCTTCCGGTCATCCGGCTCATAGGCAGAGGTCTTGCTGTTATTCTCATCCAGGAAGATTTCAACCTTATCTTCTCCGTTCAGACTTGGGTCGGTAACGTCTACCTTCACATATAGGTTCTGCGGGTCCCACAGGGTATGAACCTTGGCAGTTACAGTACTCCCCTGTTCAAGCGGAACCGCCGCTGTCTTGTTCCACAGCGATTTCCCGGCTTCGCCGAACTTTGGCGTGCCTTCCAGAGCCAAAGCTACATTATGCAAGGCCGGGAGCTTGGAAGGATCAACTGCGCCCCAGTAGGCCGGCTTCGCTTTTAACTGCTCGTCGAATAACATGGCATGGTTATTGTAGCTTTTCTCATCCTGCACTCCCCAGATGGAGACCGAGGAGATGTTGTCCTTATACTTCTTGTAAAGTTCAAACAGATCCTTATACCGTTTCCCTTGCTGCGCAGCGATACCGGCCGGTAGCGGCGAGTCAGGGCTTATGCCTGTATCCACATCCAGCTCGGTGATCTGAATATCCAGTCCCAGCTGCGAATACATTTGAATGGTTTTTTCTATCTCCTGAGTGCTCGGGGAGTACAAACCATGATGTGACTGGAGGCCCACACCGTCAATCAGATTCTTCGCCTTAAGCCGCTTCAGCAACTGATAGATATGCTCACGCTTTTCCGGTACCTCGGTGTAATAGTCGTTATAATAGAGCTTCGCTTCCGGATCGGCCGCCCGGGCAAATTCAAAGGCCTTCTCGATATAGTCCGGACCAATCAGGTTATACCAAGTTGTCAGTCTCATTCCATTGGGACCGCCGCCATTGTCGGCAATCGCTTCGTTCACTACATCCCAAGCATAGATCTTGCCTTTATAGCGCTGCATGACGGTCTCAATATAGCTCTGCAGACGCTCCAGCAACAGCTCTCTGCTTGCCGGCTTCCCGGCATCGGTGAACATCCATTCTGCGGCATCAGTGTGCCATAGCAGCGCGTGTCCCCGGAGCCCCATTCCGTTCGCTTGGGCAAAATTCACATATTTATCAGCCCCGTCAAAGACATAGGTACCCTCTTCAGGCGCAATAAATTTAGGCTTCATTTCATAGGTTGCCGTGATACTGTTGAAGTGCTTCTTCAGCAGCTCCCCGTAGATCCCTTCCATTTGCCAGGAATACGCAGCGGCTCCGATCGCGAAGTCGTCAGCGAAGACCTCTTTTAACCCGGGAATATCCTGTTCAATACTCATCTCCGGGGCAGGCTCAATCAATACATCATCGACATAGAAGGATAAGGTATCTACGGTATCCTCCGTAATGTAGGGAGTCTCCACGAAAAGGTTCATTTCAGACGGCTGGTCGCTGTACTGGAATTTGCCCTTGAGCAGATGCCATTGCTCCCATTGATCCGCCTTAATACTAACCTTATCAATCGCATTCCAGCTCTCGGAGCCGGCTTTCTTATACACGGTCATCTGCAGGCTTTGGTCTACCTCCGGCTTCTCCTTAAGGCGCACAGCCATAGAGATCTGGTAGCTTTTGCCCGGCCGCAGATGCTCCTTCACACTCAGGCTTGGGCCATAAAAGCTGCGCTGTCTCTCCTCTACCAGCATACTGTGAGTCCCGGTGTTAGCGGCTTCCTGGCTCACCGTAAGCGATTCCGGTCCAATCCGGTTCTTCCAGCCCTGCAGCGTCCCATCTTCAAAGTCCGTGCGTAGCCCTTCCTCCCCGTCCGGAATGTCAACCGCTGCGGCAGAGATCTTGACATCGTCCACGTAGAATGCGTTTCCTGCTGCGGCTTCTGCATAAATCTCCGTGAAGCCTACATTACTACCTGTAATAAAAGCACCTTCAAGATAAGTCCATTCCTCCGACCACTTCGCTCCGTTAAATTCCGCTACTGGCTTCCAGTCCTCGGTTTCACCGATTTTGGTATGCACCGTAAATTTGACCGGCGCCGGAGATTTCACCCAAGCTCCCACGGTGTAGGCTGTATTCGGAGCCATGTGATCCGTCAGAACCTGATTGGGCCCTTCCCAATCCTTGGTACGTCCATCCACATACAGGCTGTAGGCGCCCCCATGATAGACCGCCTTCGTTACTGTAAGCTGTTCGTCGCCTTTCTTGGTCCAGCCCTGTACGGTGCCGTCCTCATAATCAGAAGCAAGAATAACGGCCGGGCCTCCCTCAGCCGCAGCATGGACCGGAGTCCGCATGGGCAGCACTGAAGCAGCGAAGACCATCAGCGCAAGAGCCCCTATCATGATTTGTTTACGACCAAACATTCGTATCCTCCTTCGGTTCATCCCTATCCAGCGGATTCCTGATTGAATTATAGCCGTTTGGAAAACGTTTACAAATAACAATATGGATGGATAGATAACAAAATGATGAGCGGAGAGAGGAAATTAACCTGCGAGGGGGAAAAGCGGGCGACGGGGAGACCTGTTCTGCATTATAAGTGTGTTTTGTAGAACGAAAACCGGCCCGGCCCACGCACTCCAGCACATTGCGATTGTATTCGGTTTTTCGCATACATTTGGTCTGGTTACCCTCACAGCAGCTCATTGTATTCGGTTTTTCTGTGAAAATACGTCTGGCACTGCGATAAACGCACGGCCTACGCGGCGCACCCAGTCCAATTGTGTTCGGTTTTTCGATTACATTTGGCCTACGCGGTGCACCCAGTCCAATTGTGTTCGGTTTTTCGATTACATTTGGCCTACGCGGCGCACCCAGTCCAATTGTATTCGGTTTTTCGCGTACATTCGGCCCACTTGCCTACATGCTGCCCGTTGTATTCGGTTTTTCGCGTACATTCGGCCCACTTGCCTACACGCTGCCCACTGTATTCGGTTTTTCGCATACATTCGGCCCACTTGCCTGCATGCCTGCACATTGTATTCGGTTTTTCGCGTACATTCGGCCCACTTGCCTGCATGCCTGCACATTGTATTCGGTTTTTCGCGTACATCCTGGGCTCCTCGTTTATCGTTTGGCCTGTCTGGTGGAATCCGGGCAGTGTCCGCTACAACACAAAAGCAGCACACTCCATCCACCTGAAGTGTACTGCAATCTGTATGGACTATTATTTACTCTGCCTTATTTACTCTGCATTATTTGCTCGCCATACTGTACGACTATACGGTCCCCCGGCTGTGTCTGTAGACTAATCAGCCCGTCCGGAGAAAGCTCCAGGCGCTGTTGGTGTTCCCCGCTCATAACCTTCACAGGGCGTTCTGCCAGAATAGAGCATATTCCCCCGTGATGAGACGTAATTTCAACTTGCCCTAGGGCTCCCGCAGTCCAGGTCAGGCTTACTTCAAAGCCGCCGCGTGCCCGCAGTCCCTTCACCCTTCCCTCACCCCAGCTTGCCGGCAAGGCGGGCAGGAACTCCAGATACCCCTGGTGCGATTGCAGCAGCATCTCGGCAATCCCTGCCGTAGCTGCAAAGTTCCCGTCAATCTGGAACGGCGGGTGGGCGTCGAACAGGTTCGGATAGACACCGCCGCGTTCATTGTTAATGGCCTCCGGCTTGACCAGTGTTAACAGATTGGAGATCAGCTGCTTGGCCCGGTCACCCTGTTTGAATCTGGCCCACAGTCCGATTTTCCAGCCCAGACTCCAGCCTGTTCCTCCGTCCCCGCGATTCTCAAGTGAGGTTCTGGCCGCTTCATACAGTCCGGGAACCAGCTTCTCTGTAATCGATCTTCCGGGATAGACCCCGACCAGATGGGAGACATGGCGGTGATGCACATCCTCGCCCTGCAGATCAACCGACCACTCCTGAAGCTGGCCTTGCGCACCGATCTGCAGCGGCAGCAGCCGCGCCTTGGCAGCTTGCAGAGTCTGAATGAATTCTCCATCAAGCTGGAGCAATTCCGCAGCCTGGATACAGTTTGTGAACAGCTCCGCAATCAGCGTCAAATCCATCGTCGCCGCTTCACTGACCGCGTACCGCTTGTCCCCGTCTACGATTTTGTGTTCAGGGGAAGTGGATGGGGAAGTAATGAGATACCCGTCCTTGTTCTCAATCAGCCAGTCCAGGCAGAACATAGCCGATTCCTTCATCACAGGGTATGCGCTCTCCCGGAGATAGGACAGATCACCGCTGAATGCGTAGTGCTCCCACAAATGCTGGGTTAGCCATACTCCGCCCATCGCCCAGGATGCCCATACCGGATCGCCATCGCCGAAGCCTCCAACGGGAGCCGTCTGCGCCCAGAGATCCGCATTATGATGGGCTACCCAGCCGCGGGCGCCATAGTTCGTGCGGGCGGTCTCCCTGCCGTTGACTGCCAGCCTCCGGGTATAGTCAATCAGAGGCTGATGCAGCTCCGCCATATTGCAGACCTCTGCCGGCCAATAATTCATTTCCGCATTGATATTCAGCGTATAGTTGCTGCTCCAGGGCGCCCGGGTATCCTGATTCCAGATGCCCTGCAGATTCGCCGGCTGCGTTCCCGGACGGGAGCTTGCAATCAGCAGGTAGCGGCCATAATGGAACAGGAGCTCTACCAGACCCGGATCATTGCTTCCGTAGGCGGCAATTCTCTGATCCATCGGCATACCCTCCGGGGCCAGGCTCTCTCCAAGGTGCAGCTCTACCCGGTCAAACAGCTCACGGTGGTCGGCAACATGACGGCCCAGCAGCCCGGCATAAGGCTCATCAATAATGCGCTGCACAACTTGCGCAGTGTGCTGCTGCACGTCGTAATCCGCCTTCACTGTGCCGGATTCCGCATCGAAGGAGGTCGCTGCGCTGAAATAGAGAACGGCTTCCGTCGCTCCCGTTACACGGATACCCTCTGCTGTGGCTTCAAGGGTTCCCCCGGTCTGCACAGCGGCCAGGCGGCCGTGGAACTCCAGACTTCGCGGAGACTCCCCGCCATAGCCGACCGGTTCATCCACATCGTAGTAATTCGGTGCCACATATTCCGGGGCATGTCCCATGATCGTGTAATGCTCCCCCTCTGCTTCCGAGCGGAAGCGGAGCGGACTGTCCAGCTTCGCCCGGAAGCTGATCGCATGGTCCTTGCTTGCCGAGAGACGGACAACAATTACCTGATCGGGATGAGAGGCAAAGACCTCACGGCTATACCGGATACCGCCGATCTCATAGGAGACGGTGCCGATACCCGTTGACAGATCCAGATTCCGGCTGTAGTCTCCTTGAATGACCTGTCCATGCTCCATCGTAAGGAGCAGATCCCCGAACGGCAGATACGACTGTACATACGGACCCATCATTTGCTTGCACAGCTCATCTGCTTCTTCATTTTTGCCTTCTGCAATCAGTGCCCTTACTTTAGGGAGAATCTCCTTGGCCCCGGGGTTATTCCAGTCTGTCTTATATCCTGACCACAGGGTATCCTCATTCAGAGCCAGTCGTTCCTTCTCGATACCGCCAAAAATCATCGCTCCCAGTCTTCCGTTCCCGACTGGAAGCGCCTCCACCCAATAAGTGGCAGGCGTATTAAATGAAATATTCATTGCGCAGACTACCTCCATACACCTTAATTTCTATACTGCTGAACCCTTCAATCCTGACAACACTATCATTATATAAGCTTCTATCAGGAAAGACGAATCCGCAGTGTATAATCCAGCGGTGTTATCAGTGTCACAATGACCTTCTGACAGCCGTCCGGATAGCTCATGCCACGGATGTCCGCCAAGTGATGCTCATGGCAGCCCTGGTCGAGCTCCATCCAGTCCTCACCGGAGCTGTAGCGCAGCGTGCCGTTTGTCCAGAATGCTGCCCCGTTCATTCCCGGCACCGGCGTCAGCGCAGAACCTTCAAGTCTGCCCTCGCTCCCAAAGAGCAGGACGATCTGGGTCAGCACATCCACCGGGGATGGTGCAATGAAGTGCAGATCCCAACCGGCATCGTTCTCACTTACCTGGACGGAGACTCCGCTTACCTGAGAATGGGTGAGCGCTCTCTCTCCATGAGGCAGCAGATACCAGGGACTGCAGGGAAAACCGGATCGGGAAGGCAGCTTGTCCGCCGGAATCGTACCGTAGTAGCCCTTCTCAGCGACTGACTCAAGTCGGAAGCCGGTCTCCATCTCCGCAAGCGAGTCCATGGTAATCAGTCCCGGCTCGAAGCTCGAAGCCAGCTGAACCCCAAGCAGCTTTGCCCGGCCATGCCGCAGAGAGAACAGAGAGGAGGCTTCGGTCATCACACTTACGCTTGTCGCTCCGCTGCGGACCCGGGCGACCGGTGCGCCGAATTCCGTATGCTGCTTGCTGTGGCGGACAGGGCCACCGTAACCGTCCTGCCCGATTCTGCCCAACAACTCCTGACGGCCCCACATGCCATTGATTACCTTGCGGTACCGCTCAGGCAATTGTCCCGGTTGAACAGAAGAGGCCTGCATCTGCGGATACAGCAGGAAGCCCAGCATAATCTGATTGGGCAGCGAACCCGGATGTGTAATCGAGCGGCCCGCCAGTTCGGCGAGGGCAGCGAATTCAGGGTCACCGTCATGCTCAGCCATCAGCTTATAGCACAGGTAATAATCTGCCAGCGAGTAGACACTGCCGAAATCCTGCCGCCCCGAATAATCGGTTACTACCTCCCCATCCGGATGAACCAGATATTTCATCATACCAAGGTTCTGGCGGACCGGCTCCAGCAGCTCAGGCCGGCTCAAATCCTGCGCAGCATAATAGAGCATTATGTCACTGACCGTGTTATAGATTCCGTTACTCCGTTCTGTCCACTCTCCATCCGGGGTGATATCCATCCCCTCCTGAAGCCATTCTCCGGCCCTGGATTGCAGTGATTCCAGCGCAAATATCCGGTATAAAGAACCCAATGCCGCTGTCAGCACCCAGCGGTGATTAGGTGTATGTACGCCGCCGCTCAGCATCGCCGGAATCGTCCGCTCCAGGAAGGTTCTAATCTGCCCAGCCACCGGCATCAGCGGTTGCCAGGTCTGCCGCTCCAGCAGCGTGAGGATATTGGTTAATCCGACTACAACAAACGCCGTATCCGGCGGGGAATGATAATTCGTCCAGCCCGGTGATATCGTACCATCGTCATGCTGAAACCGCAGCATGAAATCCATTGCCACATGCAACTGCTCCAGCAGCACCAGATCCTGGTAATATCGCGACAGAGGATTCACCAGCGCAGCAGCCCATGCCGCAAGGTACTGGGCCGTACCTGTGTGATTCGGCCAGGCAACACCGCTTAGCGGATCACGCACGCCCCCGAAATACCGGCTCTCCCGGTCACCAATTTGCTGCTCCATGGATTCCTGTGTCCATTTGTCATTAATGGCAGTTACCTTCTTGAACATCTGCCTGTTCCCCCTATCCGTCAGCCATTTTTGGGTATGAATACTACAACACCTGCTCCAGGCGAGAGCCTCAGCCTTTCACGGCTCCGGTCATTACACCCGAGACGAAATATCTCTGCAGCCAAGGATAGACTAGCAGAATAGGAACGGTTGCGAACATCACCGTTGCTGCCTTCAGACTCTCAGGTACAACCGTGCTGATCGCGTTCCCCTCCATCCTCATCAGGTCGGACACCTGGCTGTTCTGGATCATATGATAGAGCTTAAGCTGCAGCGGGTACAGCTCCGGTTTCGTAATATACATCAGCGTGTCCTGGAAACCATTCCATCTGCCCACAGCGTAGAACAGGCTCAAGGTGGCAAGCACCGGCATGGACAGGGGCAGAATAATGCGGATCAGTGTACCGAACTGGCTGCTGCCGTCGATCTCTGCGGACTCCTTCAACGCATCAGGAATACCAGCCAGAAATGAGATCAGGATAATCATATAAAAGGGGCTGATCAGCCCGGGCAGAATGAGCGCCCAGATTGTATTGAGCAAATGCAGCTCACGCGTCAGAATATATTCAGGAATAATCCCGCCGCTGAAGAACATCGTAACCACAATCACAAACATGAAGACCTTGCGGCCCTTCAAATCTCTCTTCGACAGCGCATAACCGGCCGCAACCGTCATCACCATGCACAGAACCGTAAACAGCACGGTCAGAAATATAGTAAAGGCCAGCGAGCGGATCATAGCGGCATCACTGAACACTTTTTTGTACGCCTCAACATTGAAGTCCAAAGGGAATAAAGTTACTTTTCCCGAAGTGATCGGCACCGTTCCGCTGAAGGATACAGCCAGAATATGAAGAAACGGAATCAGACATGCCAGCACCGATAGGGTTAGACAGATCACAATCCATGTATCAAACGCCTTGTTAGCTGCTCTTCCACTCATAATGTTCACTCCATATCCAAAGGTTGATTATAGGATGCTCTCGTCCGTAAGCTTCTTGGAGATATAGTTCGCCACCAGCAGGAATATCAATCCGACCACCGCCTGGAACAATCCGACTACCGTAGCCAGAGTATACTGCCCGGATTCCAGGCCGATCCGATAGACAAAGGTACTTAGCACATCCGAGTATTCCATAACAGCAAGGTTACCGATGACAAACGGCCGTTCGAAGCCGATGGAGATCATATTGCCCAGATTAATAATCAGCAAGGTAACGATCGTCGGCTTGATGCCCGGAATCGTAATATGCAGAATACGCTTCAGCCTTCCCGCCCCGTCTACCTCAGCAGCCTCAAACAGCTCCTTATTGATCCCGGTGAGTGCCGCCAGATAGAGAATCGTCCCCCAGCCTGCGCTCTGCCAGACACCCGTCAGCAGGTACGTAATCAACCAGTAATTTTTGTCGGAGAGAAAAGGAATCGCATCCAGTCCCAGGCTTGTTAACAGGTTGTTAATCATCCCGGACTGAACCCCGAACAACTGGTATACGATGCCGCCGATGATTACCCAGGAAATAAAGTGCGGAACATACAGAATCGTCTGGGACAGCTTCTTGAACCAGACCACCTTAAGCTCAAACAGCATAATGGCAATAATCAAGGGTGCGGGAAAAGAGACGATCAGATCAAGAAAATTCAGCATCAATGTATTACGCAAGGTTACATAAAAATCCTGATTCGCAAATACCTCACGGAATCCATCCAAACCAATCCATTCACTTCCGCCGATGCCTTTGAAAAAGTTGAAATCCTTAAACGCAATTTGCACACCATACATTGGACCGTATTTGAAAATGATAAAGAACATAATGGGCAGCACCAGCAATGCGTACATCTGCCAATTTCTGCGGAAATAACGGGTGTGTTCCACAACGATTCCTCCTTCACTGTGCCTTGGGCTGTAAAGGGAGCGGCAAGACCTGCTGCCCCGCCGTTCTCCCTCCCGAACCCTAATTCATTATTTCTGCTCGCTGTAGGCAGCCTTGCGTTCATCCAGAATAGCTTGTCCGCCGCTTGACATATAGTCCTTCAGCATACTCTCATAGGTGACTTCGAACTCACCCGGTGACACCATAATCGACTTCACCATCAACTGCTTCGCCTTATCGCTAAGCGTAGTACCGTATTTGCTCTCAGCTTCAATCGGGCGGCTTGTGAACACAGGCTCAACTACATCGGTAGTTGAAATGGCCAGTGATTTCGCAATAATGTCCTGATATTGAGTTCTGAAGCTCTTCACAAACGCTTCATTGTTCTTCTCCTGACTCTCGAAGATCCGGCCGTTGGCAATAATTCCGATATCCCCGCCGCCCATCAGCTTGTTGGCAGATTCTACAGACAGATCCGGTATGGAGACAGGCACTCCATCTTCCAGCTTATAATGCTCTCCTTCAATCCCGTTCTGAATGTACTTCAGATGGTCATCCGAAGCCATCCAATTCAGATATTTGACCGCTTCTACGGCATGTTTACTGGATTTTGGAATCATGATATACATCCCGTTCGGAGCAGACACCGGCTTCGCCTTCTTGCCTTCACTGTTCGTAAACGGATCTATGGCCGTCAGCACAGCGTTAGGATTGTTCTTCGAGAGCACATCATAAGTACCGTCTGGGTAAAAGATCGCGTCGTTATCGTCACTGAATGCACCCACTAGGCCGTTGCCGATGTTCTGTGTAAGGGTCTCCTTATTCTCATCCAAGGCAAAATCCTTGCTGATCAGCCCTTCATTATACAGCTTGTTCATATATTGGACGGCTTCCTTGAATCCGGGCAGCAGAATCGGGAAATCACGGGAGCTCAGGTTCTGCGTAAGCTCGAAGCGTTCCTGCTCGCTGACCGGCTTGATGAAGGACCAGACCAGAGAGTCGTATTGTGCCACAGCAATCGTCATGCCCAGCGGAATCACCTTGCCGCCGGTTTCGCCCGGGTCCTTCTCCTTGAATGCCGTCAGTGTATTGTATAGCTCCTCCGTGGTTGCCGGAACCGGAAGCCCCAGCTTATCCAGCCAGTCCTGGCGGACAAAGGATGCATACTTGCCCACTGTAGACCGTTTGGCCGGAATACTGTATTGGACACCATCATATTGGCCGTAGCGGAGTGTATCCTCGCCAAGGAACTTTGTCAGATTCTGACCATACTCCTTCAGCAGCGGTGTCAGATCTGTCAGTCCGCCTTGTTCAGCATATTTATTGAAAGTCCCGGAATCATAAGTAAAGACGATATCAGGGACATCAGTTCCGCTGGCCATCAGGACGTTAAGCTTCGTCACTTCCTCCGAGCGGGGGATAGGAATAAATTCCACATTGATATTGTTAGTTTTACCGAAATTCTCTTTAACGTAATTGGTTAAAAAGTTGTCAGAAGCTGTCAGACCCGCAGGAGCATTGCCACGGTCAAAAATTTCGATCTTCAAGCTGCCCGCTTGCTCTGACCCGCCGCTGTTTGCAGCGGAATTCTCTGACGAGCATGCCGATAATAAGAGGGATGACATCATAACCGCTCCGAGACCCAGAGCCACTTTTCCTTTAACGCTATCAATTGTCATATTTCCTATCACCTATCCCTTTCGAAATCTTGTTTGATCAGCCTTTAGCTCTATTATGTTATGTTTCAGGCTTGATCATGGGATGAATTATTACATTTTGTTCTGAAATGTACAATAAACATGTTTCTAGTTGTTTTTTCATGAAAAATCAATCAAAATACAGCATTTTTCATTTCAAATATACAATTATCGTGAATGTTCAGCTCTAAAAAAACAGAAACATCAGAAATACATAACTTATACATAACACATTAAGTTATATATACAGTTAGAAATCAAAAAGCGCAAACCCGGGATAATCAGAATTGGGTTTGCGCAATCACTATTGATCTTCATCTTTATAGAGCTTCAATTTACGGTAATCTCCCGGCGTCATTCCAGTAATGCGCTTGAAGACTCTTCCGAAGCTGATGGAATTAGCATATCCAATCTGCAGCGCGATATCCTGAATACTGTCCGAGGTCGTATCCAGCAGCTCCTTAGCCTTCTTCAACCGCAGCTCCGCCAGAAAGTCCACAAACTTCATATTAAATTCTCCCTTGAACAGATAGCTGGCGTATTTCGCGGAGATCTGGAACCGCTCGCTCAAATGGCTCAAAGAAAGATCCGGGTTGGCATAGTGCTCCTCAATATAATGTTTAACCTCCATGATCATGACGCGGTGGCTCTTAAGCTCATTGACCGACACATAGACATGATAGGTTTCATTCAGCCATCCGGTCAGCAGCAGCCTGATCTCCTCCAGATCAGTGCATCCCCGGATGCGTTCCCGCAGTCCTCCAGTCCATTCTGCCGCGAGTTGCCGGTCCAGCGTGTCCGAAATCCCCTTAAGCTCCTGCTCCAGTGCCTGCAGCATAACCTCCAGAAGCATGTAGATCTCTTCATCCTTCATATGATCCTTACGGAAGGAATCGAAAATTTCGTCCAGCCGGATTCTCCAGTTCTCGCCTGACAGCCGGAATTCCCGGACAAGCTGTGTAAAGCTCCCAAAATACTTGTAGCTCTGTAGTGCAGAGTCGTCATTCTGCCGGTCCATAGGGACCGCCGCTATATCTGTGCCCATCGCGAGCCGGTGACTCAGCACTTCAGCAGCCGCTGCATAAGAGTACTGGATATCCTGCCAGGACTCCACCACCGAACCAATCCCGAAGGTAAGGGGCATCCGCAGATTATCGAGAATCCAGCTATGGCAGCCTTTTGCTAGCTCAAGCATGGTATCCGGGTTATCCTCTGCAGATCGGTACCGGAGACCAATAATGATCCCCAGCCGCTGCCCGCTTATCCATTCAGACCATGCCTGTAGCTGCTTATCCGCCAGCAGATCCCTGAGTACGTTGGTCAATGCAAATTTCAGCAGATTCTGATCCTGCAGCGATAAGGCATGCCATTCCTTCTCCCGGTTCAGCTCTGCCACAAATACAACAAAGCCCTCGAACTCGTAGTTGCCCTCGAAAGGGTCCAGTGCTGCCAGCCGCTCCGCTGCCTCCTTCGGCCGTTCACCCCCGAGGAAATCCAGGAACAGCTCCCGGCGCTGAATAACCAGATTCTCATAGCGCTCCCGTTCATAATCCGTAGTCATTTGCACCAGCCTGTCCAGCGCATTATGCATCAGGACCAGCTCATCCGAATCAACGGCAGCAGCAGTATGCTGGACTTGCGGCTGTAATGCCTGAATCCGCACCATCAGTTGATGGATCGGCCGGTAATTACGCCTTGTGATATAGATGATATAGAACACGCCCAGTGCAATGGTCAGCAGCCCTAGGATGAACCAGACATAAGAAATAACAGAGATCCAATCGAATAAGCGGCCAGCCTGGAGTCCGCTCTCGAAGGTCCAGCCCAGATTCTTCGCCTGGACCTTCGAGAGTGTTCTGTTATTCTCACCGTCTGCGGCTGGAGAGGAATCATAGATCGGAGTACCTGCCGCATCCTTGATCCGTAAGAATGACAATTCTCCATTTGTTAAGCTGTCCACCAGACGCTCCATGCGGTGTACGCTGACATTAATCACGATATAACCATCGGAGCCCCAAGGTATCGGAAGCCTGCTGGCCAGACTGATGACCGGTCGCAGATCCTGGGAGTTCCTAGGCTGGTACATCCGTACAGCACTCCAGCCCTGCTGCTCCTTGTGCGCGGATAGTTCATCCAGGTAAGTATCCTCAAGCGTCTGCTCCGAATTCATATACCCGCTTTGGCCCAGCATCAGCTTGTCCTTGTTGCGGTAGACATAGATGGAATCAATGAGACTGAAGCGTTCCGCGAGACGGTTCATACTCTGAACCACTTCATAGGAGCCATTGACCGGCGGGGCATTACCGGCGGAATCATCCAGGAAGTCATTATAGGAATAATTATTCCCGATCTCCTGCAGTACCCCAAGCTCTACATCGCTTAAGGTCCGCTCCACTGTATCGACAATATAGCTGGTGGAGATGTAATTGGCTTTTGCAGTCTCGCTGCGGGACAACTCTGTAACAATCATAAAGGCCAGAAATATAAGTACGGTAACTACAAGCAGAAAGACAGGGAAGTATGAAAATAGCATCCGACTATACCAACTGCGCTTCATAGATCTTCCCCTTCCTTTTATTTATGATATTACTGCTTCTGTGACATGGATTTGACCCTGTACATCAGCAGCGCACCAAGCGCGGCACTGACCGTGCAGGAGAAGTACATTAGCCCCGCACCACCGGTCTCAAGCAAATAGCCATTGTGCAAGTTTCCGGCAATGCCTCCGAGTCCGACGAACACCATATTGAACAGGCTTGGCCCTGTGGCCTGCAGTTCCTTGCCCGTTATGGAGGCTACATACTCCACGGCAGCAATATAGAAGAAACCAAAGGACAAGCCATGCAGCGTTTGGACTCCCATCATAACACCAGGAATGGGAATGAGCCATTGGATCGTCCACCGGAGCATGTAGACCGCGGAAGCCAGCATCAGCGTTTTTTCATAACCGTATCTCTTCAAGACTCTGGATGCAACCAGCATAGCAGGGACACTGGTAATGGAAGCAATCAACAGGGCAATCAGATTAAAGAGAAGAAACGGACCCCAAAGATCTGTAACTCCCATCCAGTTCAGATACATCCCGCCAAAATACCCTCCCAGTGCAGTGCCGATACTGCCGAACAGCCGGATGGTCCCAAAGGAGGTTCCTGCCGCAGAAGCAGCATTTACTGCATACGAGTCGGCAATGGGCGTCTGTGTACTACATCTTCAGGAGCACTTCGCCCTCCCTGCTGCTAACAGAGAATCTCATTATACTTGTTCCAGGTTTCATATTCATACCCTCAGTTCTTTCCTGTGCCCGCAGCCAGTCTGCTTCTTGCCGCAGCTGCGGCTCCTATCGCTCCCGCCTGGTTGCCTAGCACAGCCTGCCGGAGTATTAGGGATTGCTGAGGAGTGTAACGGCTAACTCTTGCCGCAATCTCCTGCACATAGCCCGGGTTCTTCTCCACGACTCCGCCGCCCAGAATGACAAGCTCCAGATCCAGGGTGAGGGCTATATTTTTCACAGCCGCCGCCATCTGCTCATACGCCTGATCCAGCAGCTTCATTGCCGTCTCGTCCTTGCGCTGCGCTGCAGCAAATACATGCTCCGCCCGGATCCTGCCGCCTTGCGCCAGCTCCCGGATTAGCGAGTTACTGCTGTTCTTGTACAGCTCGGCAGCAGCCTTAGCCCCAATTCCCGTGCCGGATACCTCCATTTCAAAGGGGCCAAATTCGCTGTATTCAGGATCAGTAGCGTTAGAGACCACCCCAGGCTCAACGATCAGATAGCCGATCTCGCCTGCGGCGAAGCTGGCCCCCCGGTACAGCTGCCCATTCAGGAACAGTGCACTTCCTACTCCCGTCCCTACCGTGATCATTATGAAATGCTCCGAACCGGTAGCCGATCCGGCAGCATATTCTCCCATTGCAGCCATGTTCACATCATTGTCAAGCGCCACCAGTCCCGGATAATGCGCCGCTATAACCGGACGGATATCGGTCATTGCAGGCCAATTCAAGGCCGGTGCGCTGGTCAGCGTGCCTGTACGCTCATTCATGACTCCCGGGAACCCGATGCCCACTCCCTGCAAGGAGGAGAGCGTAGTTCCATTGCGTCTGCAGAACTGCTCCAGTTCACCGAATAACCAGCGGAAGAACACCTCCGGCTCCCGGCTAAGCTGTGTCTCCAGCTTATACTGTTCAAGAACAGTTCCATCCTCATCCGTTAGACACAGGAGCGTTTTGGTTCCGCCCACATCAATTCCAGCCGTACACCTATTCATTTAGGATCCCTCCAGCAGTTCTGTAGTTTATAAGCTTATGTTGTTTCTATTATCACGCATATGCCGGAACGCGGACTGGACTGCGACTTGAACGGCTCCAAGGACAACATCCTTGTCCCCGTGGCCGGAAGCAGACAACCGCGGCATGCGGTGAAGCCCGTCCAGCTTGACTTCCAGCCTGTGCAGCAGTACATCCCCGTGACTGCCAAGCCCGCCACCGAGAACAACAGTATCGGGAGCCATCACCGTGCAAATACTGCCAAGCGCCTCTGCAAGCAGACTGCAATAAGTCTCAATGATCATCAGAGCCAGAGACTGGCCTCTGCGTACTTCATCCAATATCCGCTCCGCCGTGACCCCGGGAGCGGTCAGCACATGTTCCGCGTCTCCGTGATGCTCCCTTACCAACCGTGCGGCCAACTTCAGGAATCCGTCTGCGGACAGCACATCCTCCAGTCTGCCTGCGCTCAGCATCAGGTTAGCCAATTCTCCTGCACCGCCGCCCAGGCCCCGGTATATCTCCCCATGGATAATGAGCCCGCCTCCGGTTCCCTCGCCGATGGAGAAGTACAGAAGAGAACCGCTTGCTGCCATACCGGATGAGGTATATTCCGCCAGGGCGGCAAGATTGACATCATTCTCCGTCACGACAGGCACAGGGAAGAGCTGCGCCAGATTAGCCAGCCTCAGAGCTGCTTCGATCCCCCGCAGCGGTGCAACAAGATCAGACACTCCACCGTCTGCCGGGTCCACAACGCCAGGAATCCCGAAAGCCGCTGACTGGATCTTCTCCCAGGAGAGCCCGGAGTCTGCAAGAAGCCCTTCGATACCCTGTACCAGAAAATCCTGAAATGCCTGCTCGGTCAAAGAGTCCTTCGGCATTGAGAGCTGCTTGTAATGGCAGATCTGTCCGCTCATATCTGCGAGCGCCATCCGCAGTCTGCTCCCCCCCAGCTCAGCTCCTATGATATAGAAGCATTTCGGGTTGAATTCAACCAGTATGGCTTTGCGGCCCTGGACGTTCCCGGCTCTGCCAGTCTCTCTGACCAGTCCACGTTCGAGCAGATGGGCAATAGCCGAAGATACAGTAGGCTTGCTTAAGCCGGTGTACCGGCTAAGATCCGCTCTTGATTGCGGTCCACCGGCGATCATCCGGTCCAGAATCAGAAATTCATTCAGATTGCGCATGACCTTGGGAGTCCCTGCAGTTTGAATTTTCATGATTCATCTCCGTTCTATATATAGTTAATTAAGTTTACTAACTTAATATACATAAATCTAGACGATTTATCCAGTCCCCGGCTTCCTTCCAATTCTGCTGTTCTGCCTGGATTCGTTCGTCCACACGAAGTGCAGGAGCACCCGCGCCCCTCTTGTACTAAGCAAATGGAAATATGTAGCTTAATTCTCCCATTTCCGAAGAGAATGGGCAAGCAAGTGGATAAACAGCACTTACAACCCGACTATAACTCCGCCCCTAACCTCCCGGCTTGCTATCATCATTTGCGGTAGAAACCAAAAATTCCCGATCCTCAAGCGGATCGGGAAGGCGGCGCACTAGTCCAGCAGCTTCTCCATATGCAGCACTTTGGCAAAGCCCGCTTTTGCCGTAAACAGCCGGATATTCTGCACCTTGAAGGTTCGGAAGCCGAGCCGCTCATAGAGCTTCTTGGCTTGCGGATTGGTATCAACGACCTCCAGCAGCATCTTGCTGCGGTTCGCCTGACGGGTTATGGCAAAGGCCGCTTCCAGCAGCCGGGTTCCGATTCCCAGCCCTCTTGCCTCACTGGAGACGACAAGCGGATCAATATGAATGGAGTCCTTCGGAACGCCGCCATGAAACATACGATATAGACCGTAAGCTGCATAACGCCACGCACCGCCCGCTAAGCCAAACGAATGTCGTAGAGCCCCATAACCCAGTTTTGCGAAGAATCCTTCTCCTTTTTCCAGACCAATGAATCCAATTACCCTTCCCTCGCGTACCGCATACAGACCGTTGTCATAACGCAGGCTCCGGCACAGCACCTCCACGACTTGCTTCTCATTGCGGGTAAAAATCCACAGGGCATTGAACTTCAAGGCAAACGCCTGATAAAACAGTCTGGCAACCTCGCGTTTCTGCACTTCGTCCAGGCGGTTGACAATCTCTACGTCTAACATTGACATACAGCTTCCTCCTTAATGTGCTTCAGCTCCCGCTTCGTCCCGGGGCACCGAAGCCTTGAATGACGGTGGATACCAACAATTGCGGAGCATCATTCTTCGCAAGGTTGCCATTCTGGATCTCCTGCCAGGCGACGAACAGCAGATTATACATGACGGTGATCATCCAGTGGGCGGGCATCGCGGCATTCAGCAGACCGCGAGTCTGCCACCCTTCCACCGCTTCCCGCAGCGGTTGCTTGATGCGGGCTTCCTCGGCAAGAATATTAGGATTCTCGTCAACCGATGCCGCGAAACTTAGAAAAGACATCTTGCTGCCCAAAGGAATCAGCACCTCGAACACCTCCGTCAGGAAGCGGAGCATATCGCTGTCATCATTCATGATTCCTTCGAGCGCTTCATCCACCAGCCCGATGGCATTCAGCGCCAGTGCATCCAGCAGTAGCTCCCTTGTGGAGAAATAACGATGCAACGTGGCAATCCCGATTTGTGCATGATCTGCAATCTCCTGTAGCGTAGCCGTCGGCTTCAACGCCAGCAGCTCTGTTGCTGCGTCCAGAATAGCTTTTCGTTTATTGTCCTTAACACTGGGTTTCATGAACATAGACCTGCCTTTGCGGTGGATTAAGTGATATCTTTATGAATACAATGATATACTTATCTATCATTTATTATTATTTTATACTGGTGGGCAGCTGGTGTCAAATTGTTGATGTACATTAAAAACCCCCGTGAGGAAGCGTCATAACGCTTCCTCACGGGGGTTAGGTCAGGGGCTATTATGCCCTGCAATACATTTTCAGCACATGAAAGGACTTAGGCCCGATCTCATAGACCATGGAGCCCGCGGTCTCCAGCGGATAGGAATGCGGAGCGATGCTGCGGGGAGTCCCGATAGAGTTCACATCCTCCTCCTGCCCCTGCATGACATACGCCTCACCGAATCCGGTCAAGGGCATCCCGGTCTCCAGTTCCACAGTTACACTGCGCTCCAAGGTGTTCACCAGCTTCACGTAGATTACTTGCGCCTCTTCATCGTAAGAGACAGTGAACGGGATCTCTTCCTGCTCATTCACAGTCTGCAGTAGCTTCGTTCCCATTAGTGTACTGTACATCTGCTGCACATAATAGCTTGGCGTGCCATAGCTGTTCTCCCCATCGAACCAGATCATGTCAGGCGACCACTGGGCGTAGCCGAGTCTGGCGAACAACGGTGCATAGGAAGCAAGCACCACAATATCGGCGTTGCGCTCAAGGCCTGTCAGGAATGCGGCCTCTGCCAGCGCCGCTCCCCAGCTGTTGAAGTGCGGCGCATTCATCCCGTTGCCATAGTGACCCGCATATTCCCCGGCGAACACCTTGATGTCTCTCGGATACTGATCATAGAAATGTACATTGTCGCACAGCCATTCCGGCTTCACATAATAATGCTCATCGACAGCATAGACGAAATTAGGGTTAGCCTTGGCCCGCTTACGGTAATACTCCCACGCCCGGGTGTAGTGTTCCGAGCTGACATCCGGCCCTGCGGAGCCGATGAGCTGTACGGACGGGTACTGCGCATGAATCGCCTGCTCGAACAGGTCGTACCGGGTGAAGAAATCCGCATGCTCCGTCTCCCACTGTTCATTGCCTAGCCCAATCAGCTCCAGCCCGAACGGCGCAGGATGGCCCATCTGCAAGCGGAGAGCGCCCCACTGCGAATCCACCGGCCCATTGGCGAATTCCAGCAGATCCAGGGCATCCTGAATATACTCCTGAAAATCCTCATCATGCACGCCCACATGCTCAGTAGACTGGAACTGGCAGGCCAGCCCGACGTTCAGCACCGGAATCGGCCGCGCACCCAAGTATTCGCAGAGCAGAAAATACTCAAAGAACCCAATCCCCAGGCTCTGATTATAATGGCTATACTCGCTGGTGTAGTGATTCTCTTCATTGTTTCCATGCATCGCCCAGCGGCTGCTATTATTCCTGCGCTGCTCGGCGGCACCCACACTCTGCTTCCATTGGTACCGGTTATCCAGCGAATAGCCCTCTACAATACACCCTCCCGGAAACCGCAGGAAGCCGGGCTTCATCTCCTGCAGCAGTTCAACCAGATCCCGGCGGAATAAGCCCAGCACCGCATCGGAGGGAATCATGGATACGAAATCAAAGCATACCGTACCCGGAGTATCCAGCCGGATGACGAAATCCCCATAAGACACAGGTTCACTACAGCTAAGCTGCGCCGTATAGCGTGTCCATTCCCCTCTTACCGTTGAGGCAATGACAGCCTGTGCCATAACCGTGCTATTTTTCTCAACCGAAACTTCAATTCCGCCTGCATACCCCTCTGCTCTGGCATAGAAGGATACCTGATACTGAATCCCCGGCTTCAGAGAGACTCCATCATAGGCTTTATTGGTACAAGCATTCTGACGATCGGTGGCCGTAAACTCCAGATAATGGGGATTCACCTCATTCCGGGGATGCTCCGTTTGAATCTGCAGCGTTGCCCCGCTTGACTCTGCGGGATAAGCCGTCCAGCCATAGAGGCCGTCATAGCTCTCGCTGAAGCGCCCCTTGTCCCCCTTCGCTTCCATGAACTCGAAGGAACGGTTCTCGATCATCTCCGCATGCAGCCCGCCGTCCAGGCCGTAGTTGATATCTTCGAAGAAGAGGCCAATCATCCCCTTGTGAATAGATATTCCGGGTTTATCAGTAATTTGGATTCTCATCTATAGGACCTCGCTTAGAAAAAAGTAATTATACTTTCTATTAGCCATTTACAAATAAGAGATAATCTCCGTCGTAATGCTGCTGTCGTAACGGTCCGAGATGCCGAAGGACATGGATTTATAGGTCCACGCTGCCCGGCCGATATGATATTCTTCAAAAATAGCATGGACATCCTTATACCAGTTCACCACGCTAGGCGAGGGGGCATGTTCAATGACTCCGTATTCCCCGCAGTACAGATACACGTTACGCTCCATTGCAACGTCGATGGCCGTCTGGATCAGGCTGGTGATGTACTCAGGCCCCATCTGGCTGACGCCGTCTCCCTGAAGCCCCGATCCGAAAGCGCCGATGGCGGCCGAAGTGCTGCGGTACACCGCCAGTTCACCCGGATAATCCATGCTGCTCTCCGGCATCTGCTCCACCCATTCTGCACGCTGGTGAGTGAACAGGAACGGCTCATAGAAATGGAAGGTATATACGATATTGTCATCGTAGGGATGATCCAGTAGCTTAAGGGTATGTACGCTGTTCCATTGAATGCCGCCGACAATGATTTTGGTCTCCGGCGCATGCTGGCGAATCTCGGTAATCGTCCGGCGGGCCAGTGCATTCCAGCGGCTGCTGTCCTGCTCCACAATCTCATTCAGCAATTCAAAAGCCACAGTATCCTTATAAGCTGCGTAACGGATAGAGATCGCCTTCCACAAATTCAGGAACCGGAGCTGGAGCGCCGGATCGTCGAACAGAGAATTTGCGGCCACACTGTCGAAGGAGAACCCGGGCGTCTTATGCAAATCAATAATGAGATTCAGCCCGTTGGCAGCGCACCAGCGAATACAATTGTCAATATGCTTGAATCCTGCATAGGCCTCAGCGTTCGAGGACTCTTCAATGACTTCATAATCCACCGGCAGCCGGACATGGTCCAGGCCCCAGGAGGCAATCGTTTCGATATCCTTTTCCGTAATGAAGGTGTCATAATGTGCCTGCTGGTACGGACACTGGGACAGCCAGCCTCCGAGATTAACCCCTCTTGAATAACCGATCCATTCATTCATAACCTATCATCCTTTCCGGCTTCCGCCTTCATCATTTGCTTCCGGTGCTGCTTCTATTAAGCATAGATAAACCCCGCTGGCAGTACAATTACACATCGTGCGTATATACTAACTTATTGTGCAATCCTTCTTTACAAGCCGGCCTGCCGGCTTCTACAATAGACCTATCTGCTGCACTGGAGGCTCATATGAATATACAGAATATCGGCTACAACCATAGCCATGACGCGGATTTCATCATCAACCGGCCCCAAGGGTCCGGAGACTACATGCTGCTGCTGCTGAAGACCCCGGCAATCTTCACCTTCGCAGGGGTGAACCAGGTAACAGAACCGGGTTCTTTCATTCTGTACAGTGACTACACCCCTCAGTTCTACCGGGCTTACGGGCCGCAGTTCACCAATGACTGGTTCCATTTCCGGCTGGACAAGCCGGGCGACGCTGCACTGCTGGACAGGCTGGCTATTCCCAAGAATGAGGTGATCCCGGTTGGCGATTTGAATGAGCTGTCGATCATCATTAACAATTTGTGCTATGAGGCTTATTCCTTGAGCCCGCATAAGGAGGAGACGATGGAATTATATCTGCAATTATTCTTCATCAAGCTCAGCAACCGAATTCACTCCGCCCAGAAGGAAGTCGGCAATACACATTACAACAAGATGTCCCTAATCCGCACCAAAATCTATAATCAGCCGTTCCTGAACTGGACGATTGAAGGACTATCCCATGAGCTGACCATGAGCCGATCGTGTTTTCAGCATTTGTATAAGGACTTCTTCGGGGTGAGCCCGATGGCGGACGTCATTGCCAGCCGGATAGAACATGCGAAATACCTGCTTACCGCTACCGATATCTCTATCAAAAAAATTGCAGAAATGAGCGGCTACGCAAGCGAGATCCACTTCATGCGGCAGTTCAAGCAACAGCTGGGGTTGACTCCGACCCAGTACAGGGCGCACCAAAAATAACCCCACAACGTGGGGCATTGCTTGGTTACATTATTTCGCATCCAGAGATTCGGACAATGCCGACTAAAACAAATCACTTAATAAGTCCTGCTTTATCTTCTCTAAAAATTGTAATTGTACTTCGCACTGTTTATACATATTTTCAAAAATTAATAGCACATTATTCGAAATTTCGGAATACTTTTCCTTTTCTTTTTGCCCCGCTTTCATTTCATCATAAATATTTTGGATCGCCTGTTGCTGAACCTCCACTGCTCCTATGATGTCTTCTTTCGGTGCTTCATCCATGAATGTAAGAACTGTATACAAAGCAGTTGGAAAAACAACGGAAGCTTTCTTAAATGAGCTAATCAACATCCTGTCAAATTCAAATTTCCCCTTAGATGTGATCGAATAAATGGCCTTTGAGCGGTTCCCCGTTTGCTCAAGCCTTTCCAAACAAACTAATCCATCTTTGTCAAGCTTCCTCAGAGCATGGTAAATAGATGCAGGTTGCACGTATGCCCATTTATCTGTTTTCGCAGATATCATCTTTTGTTGAATTTCATAGCCAGACATCGGACCAAATTTTAATAATAGTCCAAGAACCATTTCATTTGTCATAATCTTCACTCCCATTCAGACAGTAAATTTATAGTATTTAAATTATAATACTTATTGATACTGTTTAATACAACATTTGAACTTATCATCTGTAAAGATAATTCATTACAAATTTGCATCTCCCTTTACACAGTAAGAGTTAGTTGTTATAATCCATTCAGAAAGCACATACTAAATATTTAGTATTAAATATTTAGTATCCTAATCACTAAAACTCAAGGAGGGTCTAATGAACACGATTACCAAGTCAAAACAAAAAGCAGCTCTGTTAGTTGTCGGGATAGCCATTTTTTTGGATATGTTGATTTATGGACTTGTGGTACCTATTCTCCCTAAATATGCCAGCTCTCTGGGGGCATCCCAAACTGAGATCGGATTGCTTTTTGGTAGCTACGCAATCGCATTGTTTATAGCAACACCTATATTTGGCGCTTTATCGGACCGAATTGGCCGACGTGCCCCTATGCTTTGGGGATTACTTGGATTGGCTGCAGCTACACTATTGTTTGCATTTGCAGAAGAATATTGGATGCTGATAGTAGCAAGAACCTTGCAAGGGCTTGCCGCAGCCGTGACCTGGACATCGGGATTAGCCATACTTGCTGATCTTTACCCTTCCAAAGAACGCGGCAAAGCCATGGGACTTGCATTGTCAGGACAGGCCGCTGGAATCCTTCTTGGGCCAACTATAGGCGGTTGGATGTACCAGTTAGGCGGTTACAAACTTCCTTTCCTGTTTGCAGCAGCTCTGGCTATAGCCGACGGAATGCTTAGGATCTTTCTGTTACGTGATCTACCGGAGAAAAAGTCCGGTGCGTTTCTCTCATCTTTCGGCTTACTTCGAAATCGAAGTCTTTTGCTAATTAGTGGTGTTGTTATTATTGGTGCGGCTATTCCTAGTGTATTGGAACCAACCCTCCCACTGCATTTGCAAGAGAAATTCAACGCCGAGCCTGGTTTTATCGGAATGTTATTCGCTATTCCTACATTATCTTACGGGCTCGCCACCCCTTGGATCGGTAAGTTATCCAGCAAAATAGGATATAAGAAAGCAGTACTAATTGGACTTGTAGTGGTTGCGATAAGTTTGCCGCTCTCAGCTCTGCCCAACTCCATGTGGATGCAGGCAGCTTCTTTAGTCCTACTAGGCCTCAGTATGGGCATGGTCCTTGCACCTTGTCTTCCCGCACTTGCGGACATTTCGGAGAAAAGTGGTCTTCCTTCTTACGGGATCACCTTTGCCATCTATAACACAGCTTATTCGTTCGGAATGATTTTAGGGCCCGTGAGCAGCAGCATTCTGACCGATGCCATAGGGCTCAAACTTTCATATCTCTCTATTGGTTGTGTTGCACTTCTTTATATGTTTATCATGCTTCCAAGTGTCCGAAGAACTGAAGCTACTCGGTTAACCAGCAATGTTCAACATGACCAATCAGGTTGTTACAACGCCAGAGCTAGAACGAAGGGTCGAAGATCACTTTAGTATCGTCCCCTTATTCATCTTCCGGTTAATCCCGCTCATATCCATCTGTTTGTCGAACCCCCGCAGCAGTACGGCCTGCAGACGGTTTCTGAACGCAGGAACCCCTTGGTTGGCGAGTGCGGCGGCATAGAAGGATGCATGCTGATCCAGGTACTGGAACGTGTAGAGCAGAGCGCCCTCCGTAGGAAAAAGCAGGGATAGAATATTTCTGTACCATCCGATTACTTCACCTTATTAAAAAGGACAAAACCGCACCTTGGTAAAGGTAGCTGCTTTGTCCTTTTTGAATGAAGTTTACTTTTGAAATAAATCGTCTTAGTTTTTTATATGTGAATAGAAAGTCATCAATCTCAAGCAACGTGCTGATCTTTGAATAAAGAACTCACTCCCCCAAACAAAGCTTGATTAGATCGTCCACATGGGCGGTAGCCAGGCATACCACCGTGTCGGCGGCTCCGTAATAGATTTCCACTTCACCGTCCTTCTCCAGCACCATACCGCCGGGGAAAATGACGTCATTGCGGAAGCCCCCTTCCATCTCGTAGGGCGCTTCAGGCGCAAGCAGCGGCGATGCGCTCATGCCAAGGATTTTCTTCGGATTGTCGAGATCAAGCAGCATAATGCCGGCAGTATAACGCTTCTTCCAAGATGGCTCCCAGCCGTTTTTCCCTCTTGCAGGATCGATATCCACCGCATGGAACGTAGTGAGCCACCCCATGTCCGTCTTCACGGGCGGTGCGGCAGGGCCGATCTTGTCATTGGCAAACGGCACCTGCTCCACCGCCAGCAGCAGCTCGGAACGGCCCCAATAGATCAGATCCGGCGACTCCGAGATCCAGGCGTCGAACGGGTCCCTTCCTCCTCGGCTGTAGACGGTGAACGGCCGTTCCAGCCGGACATAGTTGCCGTGAATCCGCTCCGGGAACAGCACCATATTGCGCAAGTCCGACGTCGACAAGCTCAAGATTTCAAAGGATTCGTCGCGCAGCTTGAAGACCGGCTTCGGCCCCGCCGTCCAGTGAATGCCGTCATCACTGAAGGCGATGCTGAGATCCGTTGTATGAGACGGCTCGAGGGTCTGCTTTTCCAGCGAGCCGTAGTCGTTGCGGAATACCATGACGTAGCGGCCGCCCAACTTGGCGACGCCCGCGTTGAAGACAAGCGCGGCGGAATACGGCACGCGGGCCGCATCCAGCACAGGATTGAATATCCAAGGTAGTCGTCCCAATCTCCAGTTCCAATCCCAATATTACATACCTGGATTTCATCAAAAACATCAAATTTCTTCTTTACATAATCTCTTGTCGCCAATTGGGTGTGAATGCATGTTGGAGAGGAGTTCCATTCTCCAGCTTCCAGAGCAGCCGTTCATTGACCTACCTTGTCAAACCTTGCAGGCCTAAGCGTCACTTCCTGAGAGGTTATAATCCTAGATTCCTACAATGCTGTCCTGTGAAAACAACGTGCGCACTACTATCTGTGCACACGTTGTTTGAAATGACCTTTGATAATGGATTTCTAATTATTGCTAGGTTTGATCGAATGTACTGACTTTGGGATTGAGCCTTTTAATACTCTAAACTCCCCCTAATTTTTGTACCGTTGTGTGTGATCCTAACGCTCTTATCCCAAGTGCTAAGGCCCCACACAAGCCGGCATTATCGCCGAGCATAGGTGCGACAATGTAATGCTCGATATCCGATACAATAGGCTTGGCACTCACGTATCCATTGAGAATGCTGCCTACCTGCTCTCGGATTATCGGGAATAACTGGACTTGCTTCATCACGCCCCCGCCTAGAATGACTTTCTTAGGGGATAACGTCAGGATGACATTCGATATGGCCTGCGCGATGTAGAACGCCTCCATCTCCCATGCCGGGTGGTCTTCCGGCAGTGTATCGCCCTTAGCCTTCCACCTTGCTTCCAGCGCCGGGCCGGCGGCCATTCCTTCCAGACAATCACCATGATAGGGACAATTGCCGCCAAAATCATCGTTCGGATGCCGCCTTGTGAGGATATGTCCACCCTCTGGATGAACAAGTCCATGTACCAGGTTACCTTCGGTATATACGCCGACTCCTACGCCAGTCCCGATCGTATAGTAGACACAGCTATTCAATCCTTGTGCTGCACCCCATGTGGCTTCGCCCAGCGCGGCAGCATTAACGTCCGTATCCCAACCGACTGGAACATCGAAGACCGATTTCAGCGTACCCACGAAATTATATCCGGACCAGCCAGATTTTGGCGTTGTCGTCACATAACCGTAAGTCGGACTGGAGTGTTCGAGGTCGACCGGACCAAACGATCCGATCCCTATACTATCGACTCTCTTATCCCGGAAGTAGGCGATGACATTCTCCATCGTCTCTTCAGGTCGACGCGTTGGAAAGTGAATCCGATCCTCAATCTCCCCTAATTCATTCCCGACACCACAGACAAACTTTGTTCCGCCTGCTTCAATTGCCCCGATACGCATGAGCTACCTCCTTGACCTCATCTCTCCATATGCTTCCCAGCTCATTGATCTGGAGCGATACCAGCTTTACGTTTCCGCCTACCGCGTAGAGCTCAAGTCCGTTGCTTTCGGAAGCGGGGAAAATCATGTCCGAGATGACCGCTGTACCCTCACCACCGAACACTTCTATTGAAGACCAATCCATGAAGATGGACATGCGTATACGGTTATTCACAGGCGGCAGCGGTGCCTGGTGCTTAGCTGCGAAGTCCGGATGGAAATTCGTAGTGCCTGATTTCGTGCGATCGACAAACAACTCCATCTTTAGGGTATCGTACCCGACCACCGTTTCTTCATCTGCAGACTTTCTAACCTTCATTCCGAACTCCGTTGCGGTTCCAATTTCGAATTCCGCGATCAATTCCGCTTTATTAATGGTGATGTCAGCCAGCGGATTCGTATCCGGAACCAAGGTCACATCCTCCAGAGCCATAAGCGGTGAACCTATCCTTCTCAATTCTTCAACCGGTTCTTGCACCAGACGAAGGCCTTCCCGATAGGTTCTCAACTTCAACTCTCGTGGAATGGATGCATTTCCCCGCCACTTGTCAGTCGGAAGCGTCCCGGCATACCGCCAGTTGTTCATCCAGCCGATCCATAGCTTACGTCCGTCTCCTTCCGGTATATCGCTCCAGGTGACGGCTGCATAGAAATCAGACCCGAAATCAATCCATTTCACATCATGAATCGAAAGAATAGGCTCATCCAGTGTAAATGTCTTACCATTGAAGCTGCCGACGAAGTACATCATACCGGAGCCTCCTGCCGGTGGTTCAGGCTCACTCGGGTTCACTCCATTACAATCGCCCACACTTAGAATGAGCACCCACTTCTTCTGATTTGGATCACCATCGACATTCATCGAGAATAGATCCGGACATTCATAAACGCCACGATGCGTTCCGATGACATCGGCGCCAAATGCACTAGCAAATGCCCATTCCTTCAAATTTGGAGAGGTGTAGAATTCCACACGGTCTTGAACAGCCAGAGTCATAATCCAACTAGATGTATCCTCATGCCAGAATACCTTCGGATCACGGAAATCAAGCGTCGTCTCCGGAAACAAGACCGGGTTCCCTTCATATTTCGTCCAAGTCCGTCCCTTGTCTCTGCTGTAGGCGATGCTTTGAACCTGCGGCTTACCTGGTTGCACCTTGTTGTCGTTATTCGTATAGATCGCCACAAGCCCTGACCCATCCTCATCAAAAAAACCACTTGTATTCTGTTTATCGACTACCGCGCTTCCAGAGAAAATCGCACCGTCCTCACCTGGCGGCAAGGATGGTTCAAGCTCCTCCCAATGGACCAGATCGGAGCTTACTGCGTGCCCCCAATGCATTCTCCCGAAATCAGGTTGGCTTGCGAACGGAGTGTGCTGATAAAATAGATGGTACTCATTCTCGTAATACACCATTCCGTTGGGATCATTCATCCAGTTTTTTTGTGGCGAATAGTGATACTGCGGACGGAACTTCTCTGTATAATTCATGTTTCTCCCACTCCTCCCCATAATACTCATTTGCAAAACATAAATGTGATTTTGGATACTCCTCTCGCGAAAGTAAGTGCTTCCATAAGTCACTGTCAACGGCTTATCAAATTCAATTTACAACATCATGATTCCTTCGTCAAGAATTTTTATGACTATAAAAGTAAACATATGAACACAACAAAAACACCATTTCATTTTAATAACGTAAAATTCATTGGTTTTTCTACTTAAACCAACAAGATAGTAGTTTTTTATTATGAAAAAGCCATGACGTGATAAATGCACACCGCCCATTTTTATTGTGCATTTGTTTACTTTTGAACAAAATGCAAACCTTATTAATCTCTCTTTTTACTTTTTATCTAATTGTTCATTTGTAACAATTAAGTTGACAATTACATTATTTTATACTACGATTATTTTGGTTGAGAACGCATTACTTCTGCTAAAGGAGCCATTATCTTTGAACAAAGAAAAAGTAACCATTCAAGATATAGCCGATTCGCTTGGACTTTCTAGGAATACTGTATCCAAAGCATTAAATAATAATCCCTCTATACCGGATGAGACACGCAGCAAAGTGGTTAGGAAAGCTATCGATATGAATTACAAGCAGTTCGCCTTGTTTGAACAAGAAGGCACTCCTGCCAAAAAAACCGGTAATATCGCCCTGCTTACTGCAAATATGCCGAACAATTCACATTTTGGCACATCACTGCTAAGCGGCCTCGAACAAAAAATCAGCTCCGAAGGCTTCAATTTGTCGATACATATCGTTCGAGAGAATGAACTCGATTCGTCGGCTCTTCCTGTGAATTTCGACAAAAGTAAAGTAGATGGCATTGTCTGTATCGAATTGTTCGACAAGAGCTACTCGGAGTTTATTACGTCATTCGGGATCCCGACCTTATTCATTGACGCTTCAGCAGAACTGACATTTTCTGAGATGAAGGCAGATCTACTGCTGATGGAGAACATTCACAGTACTTTCAGTCTAACGAAGAAGCTCATTGATGAAGGAATTACGGAGATCGGGTTTATCGGCGATTCCCGCCATTGCATGAGCTTCAACGAGCGTTGGGATGGGTTCACCAAAGCCATGTATGCCGCTCGGATTGATCTTGATGAATCCTTCTGCATTCTCGAAGACGACCGGCATATCGATGACTATAAGTGGCTTAAGCAGCGACTAGCAAGCATGACTAATCTTCCACCCGCGTTCGTATGCGCCAATGACTACATCGCTATTAATGTCATTCGTATCTTAAAGGACCTAAATATTCAAATTCCTGGTGAGGTTAGGGTCTGCGGATTCGATAATTCTCCAGAGTCGCGAATCGTGGAACCCCACTTGACCACCGTTCATATCCACCGATCCGAAATGGGCTTTCTTGCGGCCGAGATGCTTCTTTCCAAAATCGAAAATCCCGGCAGACCTCCACTGGTTACGCATGTTAAGACGATGCCGGTTTTCCGTCAATCGACGGGTCATGAGGAGTAGACAGTAGAAGAATGCCGTGGACTACGCGTTGGCAGAAGAGGAGTATTAAACGTGTCGGGACATATTCTTTCTAATTCCGGCGATTTGTAAAACAAACAAGGGTTCCAGCTCTAATGAGCTGAAACCCTTGTTGTTGTAGTGCCGAGGACGGGGGTCGAACCCGTACGGTACTCACGTACCGCAGGATTTTAAGTCCTGAAACAGGCTTTTTAACCATTTCTTAAAACCATAGAACTCTCGAATAAAAATCCTTTATCCATGCGGGTTAAAGGCACTTTTTTGTGTTCCTCATCTTCTAAGTCCAAGATATGTCGGACAGATTTATGTTAGCAAAAATGTTAGCAATATGAAGGGTAGAAACTTTGTATTTCTGCCCTTTATATGACAATTGACATCATCGCTGCCAGCGATGCGCTCTGGCGTGGTGGTCAGGGGCACTGCCCGAAAAATCTTAAATAGAGACTATTTAGAAGCCAACCTTCCAAAATCAGGAGGTCTATGAAAATACTTATTATCTCCTTGTTTAGTAACACCAGTTTCTTGAACCTTTTCAACTTCACTCAGAGGCAAATGTACAGATACTGCAGCCTGAATGTGATTGCCGTTTATTTGAAACACCTGCCGTTTATTGCGATCTCGCAGCGGAGTGAAAGCCACAGATCCACCATAATATCCTGTATTACAAATTACTACATTACATAACAACATTCGTTGCATAGTATCAGCTATCGATATAAACCCTGCAACGTCTGTATTATATGTTAATACGAAAAGTGTTTGAATCTGACTTTGTAAAATAGCTTGAACTGGGAGATTAAGAAAGTCAAAACATATGAGCACTGCAAAATTCCCTAATTTACTACTATTGAACTGATATATTCGATTACCGTTGATAAATTCAAAACCATGTCCCGATAGAAGATTTTTTTCGTCTGGAGCAGGATGTAATTTGGGAATAGTAATTACGGTCGCATTCCCATTTTTAATTTTTCTTTTTTGGTAGAGATTATCAGGTATAACAACAAAAGCCTCATTGTGCAAGCGGATTTTCCCTGTTGGAGATGGATAAGGCTCTGCTCTATATTCTAATCCGCCCATAATAATACTACCATATCGTACGGCCCTTTCTTTAATATGGCTAAATAAGAACCTACGGGGAAGAAAGAGTTCAGGTAGCATCACAAAATGAGCGCCGTCCTGTTCTGATACTTTTAGTATAGAATCAAGTGAGTCCAACTGTAAATGTGGTTCTGAAAATTTGAATCCATCATTATGATCAAGATAATAAAGTATATGGTGTTCGTGTATGGACTGTCCAATAGTGACAATTATCTCTTTTAATAATTCATTCTCCATCAACTTACTCCCTTGTCAACTTATCAATATCAATGAAGCGAATTTCACGTAATCCTGTATCACCAATAAAAAATCTATTTTCTAAAATAGAAAGATGTATTTTTAAACGCGTAAGATAGTCTGAAAATTTTTCTATTGGCTCTTTTTCAAGGGGGAGTAAAGGGAGTTCTTCTCCGAGTTCCAAAAAAGTGTTTTTATAAAATGACTTCTGATAGTTCAAAGACCCTGCGATTATTTCAGCCAGTTCGGTAGAAGGGAATTCCGCTTGAGCAATAATATCTGAAATTCTTTTCCACCCCTTCAGTTGGCTTATACCAGCAGACCAGGACTTGAAGTGTCTGTTTGATATAAGTCTCAGTAATAACATAGAAAAAGAATAGCAAAGTAAATACTCGTCATTCTTTGCAAAAGATACTTCTGTGTATGCCCATGCACTTAAGTAATACTCTGAAAAAATCACGAAATCTTCAGAAAATTTAAATTTACATAAATTTTTATCTGCTCTCCAATTTTTCCAGTCATTTATATTAAATGCAATACGGTTTAAACTCACTTTAGAAATCAGAGGATTCTGAATATTAAAGATAGACACCAGCAACTCATTCTGTTCACTGTTACGTTCTTCTAATTCAATAGATAACACTCCACCAATAGAGATTAACAAAGAGGTGATTTCTCCTTCGGTTAGTGGTAACAACACTGGAGGTATATCTTTTACTTCTAACCATTGCGGGAGAATATTAATGATTTCCAACCAATCCTGAAGCGGGATATCCTCCACATCTAGGTCCACTGCAGATGAAGGAATATCATCATGAGTTTCTCTATCTAATGAAAAAGCCTTTTTTATTTTGTTAATATTTTCAATACGTGAATTTAAGTATTTTCTAACACGATGTTCTGTTGATACTTTTCCCAAGGCACTTGATAAACGATTGGCTGTTAAGACATCCGATTGACTGGCTAATAAAGTGATTGCTTGATTAAGTATTTCCATAACTCCGTTATAAATAGGTATAACGTCAATTGAACTCTCTTTTAGTAGATGATTATCCTGATAGAAAGTGTATAAGTATTGTTCAGCCATTTCAATTAATTTGTGATAACCGTAAGTTGTAATTTTCCCTTCACGTCCACCAGCAATTTCAATCCAGACACGTCCATGCCTTTTTTGTTTCCAATCCCAAGCCTGAGTATTAGTCGAGTCCAGCCTCTCCCAGACCCATCCGATCCAGCTTTCTTCGTCTAGATACTCTCCCACTCTTATTCCTCTTGGACGATTACGTCTCCATATCTCACTCATAGTGGCAATTAACACAGCATCCTTACCATGTCCGGCTTTTTTATTCATAATTCTAAACAGACTATGGGCACGTCTAACACTTTTCATTGAGCTTTTTGTAACCAATTTTAAATCAGTAACTATTTTAGTGTTTGCAAATAGCCAATAGACAGCATATTGTTCGTGCCATGTTGGAATATTTGTTTGATACCATCCTGATACTTGTTCAAATATAATATCTCTCATCCGGTTACGGTTCTCTTCTGAAACATTATTCCAATTTTCAGCAATAGCAAATAAAATTCGTGTGCGGATGTATGCACCATAAAAACCTGGCTGAGTTATATCATTAGTTTTTTTTGCTGATTTGAACATTTCAATAATTAGCGCCTCAGTAGTTTTGACAAAGGGTATCTCCATCAAATGAAGTACATAACAATTGAGTAATGATATTTTGTACGGAAACTTCATGAAAGATCTTCTTAAGGTTTGCGTTACATTTTCATTAGCGTCCAACTCTCGGTATTGTGTATCTTTTGCCACTTTTCGAATTTTCCAAGCTGCAAACGATGACTTTGTATCACCCCTAATTTCCGCATCAGCAAACTCAGTGTTAACTAAGTCCATTAGCTCAGACAAATATCCTTCAAGTTCTTCTCCTCTCATAGCTCTAACTTGTTGGTCACCTAATTGCGATAGCTTGTCAATCAATGCTGTAGAACTCGGCAAGGTATCAAAACGGCCCACTCTAGGACAATAAATCTCATCCTGAAAAATGCTATTTATCAGTTCATTGGCTTGCTTATTGGATATACCTTCTACACTTTCTTTTATTCTTTTTATTAGATCGCCCTTCAACCTTGGTTTTGTTTTGTCTTCAGAAATTTTTAAGTCGATAGGTTGAATTAGCTCTTGAATTTTGTCTATAACTTCACGAATAACTGTTTCATCAGAAGATATAATCATGATATCGTCAGTATAACGAGTTAAATAAGTAACATGACCTTTTTCAGTCTGTTCATTCATAAACTCTTCCATTGGATGATCTAAAATCTCAGTTAATACACAGTTTGCGAGGAATCCAGCGGCGACCAGCCCTGTTGGTAATGTATCACATATAGAATCTTTATTACTCATATCTAACCCTATACCCTTAATCTCATCATCTTCTAGATAAGTAAGATCAGATTGAATATGACAGATTCGCTTCAGAACTTTAAACCAATTTTTCTTTGTATCGAGTGTTATCACGCCATACTTACATAATTCAGTTAATCGAACTTTTAGAACTTTCTCAACTACCCTCATTTTTAAACTAGGATAAAACTTTGTAATATCAGCTTGTCCATAATATGCAATCGGAAAGACATCAAGCACATGTTTAAAATAGTCTTCTTGCTTTTTCCGTTGTAAACGAAGACTTCTTTGGAAACTCTCATATAAATCATTATGCGTGTAATTAATCATAAGTCTTTGAAAGGTGTTGGAACCATTGTCAACAAGAGGATAATATTTCCGTCGCAACCGATTATTACAACTCCAATTAACCATCCATTGCAAATTATTAATATTTGAATTATTCTCATCTGAATTTAATGAATATTCGTTAGTATCAAACCATTCACCTAACGTTAAAACAACCGTGGCCCACGCCACTTGGTCACGAAAAGAAATTTTTGACATAGGGCGCAACTTAAGATCGTCACCCTTAGCTCCCTTAGGAAAACCATAAATAATCGGAGGTGTCATGCTGTAGGAAAAAGAACTAAGTTCATCCTTAATACTTAGAAGATTCATCTCCAACTCAAGCTCAAACTCTTTAATTTCGATTGGATCGTAAAAACCTTGCTGCTTAACAAAACTCTTAGCCTTTTTCCAACCAAAATAATAATAGTGCAGTGGTATTTCATTAGGAGAAAATAATATTTCGCTCAAATTGTGCCTCTCCATTGGTTCATATTTGTGATATTCGCTTCTCCATCTCTTTAACCTATCAACCAACGACAACCCATAAATCAACTTAATATTTAGTCTATCCGCAGCCTCTTTCGCCGCCTTCGTAAAATTACTCGTTGTAACAATCCAAGTATCATAACAACCATGCACCTGCTTACCTGCCTAAAATCTTAGTACAATGTCATTTCCAACATCCTACTTCCAGCGCTTATACTGCACAGCTATTTTATACCCCTATTTACCTTTTCAGGGTTAAATCGACTTCGTGATCGCCGGAACCGCCGACTCGTTGTAAGATATATCCTTGATCTATGTAATATAGCTCCATTAATCACTCGAAATCTCTACCGGTTCTGCATAATAAGTTCTAGCTATTACCACTTACACCATGCTTAATATATATCGAGCCACCGAACCCTAGAGGACTATGTACCTAAAACTTATTGACAATATATTTGATCATTCTTCTATAACTTCTAAAATCATGCATTATCCTCTCTACTATATCATAATAATGGGTATTCTTGGTATGATAAAAAGCCCTCTAGTGATCCTGAGGGCCTATCAATATCTACTTATATTTAGTTAACTACAGATTTTACTACAGATTTTAGTATAAGTTTCTAAGACTAGACTTGATTATCTTTTTGATGAGACAGAGTTTGGACGATGCCGCGGTTTGAGCAGTAGTACGAGGTTGAAAAGTAACATAGAGGATAACTCAAGACGAAGGTGATTTCTGGAAAAGGTTTAGGTTTAATTTCTTTGGGCCGCTACCGATATAACACGCCAGACGTATTTTGCATGAGTTTGTTAATCAACATTTATTGAATATCGTAGGAGGGCAAATCTTAACCAAACATAACAGCTTAGAATATAGCAAAATATACAGTGGATAAAGCATACAGTAAATCAGGTGAATTAACTGTATACTCACTGTTGATGATGAGTCAGATAAGTTTGGAACGGACCCTATGCAACTATTTGCTCAATTCCACCCCGATTATACCTGGTGAAGAACCAATAAGAGCTCTACAGTCCGCATGCATTGCTAAATGAGCCAAATACCTAAAATAAGCGCTGTACCTGTACAGTCCGTAGTGTTCATATTGAGCAAGTCAGAGCAATACAGGACAATTCAGGAATTTAAATTCCCCACACTCCTAGTGATTAAGCCAAATACACGATACGGATCGGAATTGGGTGCAGAAAAATCTTCAACGCCAGTCTGACAGACTCTGTTCAGCTTCAGTAATGCCTTACAAAATATGTGATTACATTAGCAGCTACGTTAATAATTCAGATAGCCTTTGACTTCTAAGTTTGCTATTTCTCCTACGCTCCGCCCTCTCATTGCAAATTCATAAACAGAAAAAACCCGGCATTTCTGCCGTTTTTTAGGATGACTCTCAGGGGCTCGAACCCTGGACAAATAGATTAAAAGTCTACTGTCCTACCAACTGAGCTAAGAGTCCATAATATGAAATTTGGTGGAGCCTAGGGGGATCGAACCCCTGACCTCAGCGATGCGCTCTCCCACGGATGGTCATTTACACACCCATAAAGCATATGGCTATGCTCTTAGAACAAGAAAGACTATAGTATGAAAACAAGCCATACCTTTTAGCAACACTTACTTATAGTTGTACCCTGAAACTAATACACAAAATAAATTAGTGAACTCTGGATATTTAGTGAAGTACTCATCTTTAATCAGTATGTTAAATATTCTTGCTGCGTCATCAACATTTCCTGAAATGTCAAGTATATGTAAATTTTTCTGTAAATTCTCTAATTTCCACACAAAATCTTCATAACAAGCCTCATCTATTTTGTCCTTTACAGACTCTAGGAAATTCATGCTTTTTTGAAAGTCTCCGCTTTTTAAATAGGCCATAGACAATTTATCAATAATCCATACATTGCTCCTATCTTGCTTCCAAATCTTTTCAAGAATGTAGACACGTTTTATTGGAGGTAGTGAACTGAGTATTGTAAGTACTGGGCCTTCAGTACCTATTCTATGTTTCTTAAAATAGACGACAAGCAAATCTTCAAATATGGTTACCGCATGACGAACGGCGTTACTAATTTCATTAGGAGTAATTCTTTTAGCAGTATAATGAGCGCCTTTGTTTCCAATATTTTTAATTTTAAAATACTTATTAGCTAGATCTTTATCAATATGTTCCTTAACCAAAACAATTTTGTCATCAAGGTCACTCTTTCTCCATTCGCTCTCTGAGATGTCAGCCAAACTTAAAAGTCTATCTTTCAGAAGTAAATCAATAGCGCCCTCTAAATATCGACGCAAACAAGTAGCTTGAACTACTTCTCTTAATGCAGGATTAATAAAATCCCTATATTCCTCCATTAGTTCAGATGGAATCAAAGGTGGAATAGTAACAGATAAAATATTTTCTTGACTCATATTACACCAACCTTTTCTATTAAATGTGAGGTAGCTTCGATTTAATAGTAAATAAGCTGAACACATTATGTCTCTCGGTGTGATACATACGAGCTGCAAAGTACTGGTTAGGCTTAAGCAAAAAAAAGATGCTTCCAGAATTAATTTCATATTACCATAAAACAAATTTCAGCAAACAACCATGTAAAAATAGGGCTCAACCTAATATTCATTATTTGACAGAAAACAGAGCTTAGTGGAGGGGCAGAGAGATTCTGAAGAAACTTCAGTGTTTGCTTTAAAGACCGATTCCAACCATAGACCCCATAAAATAGAAGGAATCGGACTTTAACGGCGGTCAGAAGAACTCTTTGTCCCGCCGCGTCTCACCTTGGTTGAAGTCAATTACTGATTTCTGGTTAGAACCTTATTATTTAATTATAAATTCATCAATTTCTTGAGGCATCGTACTAAGCAGACCATTAACTGCATTTGACACTGTTCGATTTATAACGCCGTAATATATGGATGCAGCATGTTGAGCCTTACCTAAATCTACACCGAAAATGGCGTTATTATTTATTTCATTTCTAACATTTTCATAAGAATACTCCCATGCGTAAAAATTACCTTTCCAAGGGCCAGCTTTATCTGATTCTTTATCATAGGCCAAACACAGTTTATCATAGTCAATATACGCTGTATAACCTTCTTGATATCCTGCTAATTTACCATACCTACAAATATCTCTACGAACTTTCCTTATAATAAGCTCAATTTGAGCGAAGTCCAAATTGGGAATTCCATCACGCTGTAGTTCTTCAAAACATTTTTCGAGACACACATAGCTGGAAATTGCTAATCTATCATAGTTGTATGCATAGTGCCCCGTTGTACCACCTTGTGGACCATGTATATATCGATGAACAGTCTCAATGAACTTTGAAACACTTTGAACAGTCTTGTCGAAATATACTCTTTGCAAGTCCTTATCATTAACTACTGGTGAAATACTTGCTTGCATAATATACTTATTACATTTTGACAATATATAATTTCTAATTTCCGTACTTGTCTTTTCATTAGTCATTTTCTCGATTAAACCTTGAACGGACTCATCCTCTTTAATTTTTGCATAAACAGCCCGTTGTAATATATCTTCAACGATTTTGCAATAAATATCTTTGGAATTATTGCACATATGTTCAGTAACAATGGTTTTACCTGTTTTTTCGTTTTTGCCCAAAATATGAGGTAATGTCCTGAAAATGTCGTCATCTAAAAGGTATAGTTCCATCATAGACTTATCTGAATTTGTTTTAGTTTGAATAATTCCTGTTTCTTTTAAATATTTTTTGAGTTTTGCCGCTGGAGTTGTTTCCTCTGAAAAAGCATCAGCATAATTTTCATTAAAGAAACTAACTACATTATTGCTTTCATTTATTTCATTTATTTCATTTTCTCTTAATTTTTGTCCTCTTGCACATAATATAGTTGGTATTTTCTTTACTTGATCAGTAATTGTAGATTCCATATCTTTATAATCAGAATCAATGTACTTGTCTGATATCATAAATATAGTCGCATCTGCTTTTGGGACTTCATAATGAATTAATGAGGTTGCATCACCAAATCCTTTAGTATCAATAATAGAAAAATAGTCCAGCTTATTTTTATCAATGATTCGCTTTGCAATATCAGATGCTTGTGTATGTACAACAATTAGTTCTATTAAGTCTCGCAAATGAGGAGATTGTTCAGATAAGGCTAAAACCTCTACTAGTTTTCGTTGACTCAGTTCATCTATATATTTTTTTACAATTTCATTAAAATTATTTGGCAAATCAATTAGACTACTTTCATGTAAGTTTTTCACTTCTGGTATTATATCAGCAAAATTTTTTTCGATTTTTTTTAAAGCTACTCCCATTTCTTCAACTTCATCAACATTTAACTCGGATTTCAAATAATAGTCTAACAACTTTTCATTTTTTTTAATTTCAAATGTGGTATTATCACATTCTTTATATAAACAATATTTAGCGTTTAATTTAGTTTTTCCTTTATCATTATTTTGATGTAAACTATTTCCTAAGTCTATATCAGCTAATAGAACTGATATGAGTGTTGATTTACCAGCATTCGATCTTCCCAAAACAGCTAATTCGATGGCTTTACCCATATTATCTCCTCCATTTTTAATACGAACCTAACTTAGGATATATAAATGTGAATAAATGAACATCCTATAAGTCAGTGTTAATCATATCCTATCTTCCATCAAAATTCCAGAAAATATTCCCAAAATCGACAAACAAAAAGACCCCTGCAAGCCGCCAGGAGCCTCATCTCAATCTAGTTTTATATACCCTATTCTAGCACTTTATCCGAATCCACTAGACCGCCAGCCTCGACACCCATCGTACCAATAAACTGACTGATTCGCAGTTTGAAGTGTACCTTGATTCCATCTCTACGGATCTCGAACCGCCAATGATCGTCCGAAGCATCCATATCAAGATGATCAGAGGTTCAAAATACTCGCCTTCAGTGTTCCAAGAAATGTAACCATTCACTAAGTCAGCTTCAAACTCGTAACTCGATCCAAAGTATCCGCCTATATAAGCTTCATTTTTTTTGATATTGTTATATTCCTGATTCAATAGCTACAATCCCAAACCATTAACAAAACCCGCTGCGTAACAATCTCTTCCTTAGTCCACGAGATACCCTTGCCCATTTTCTCATGATCTGGCGACAATTCACGGATATCATACTTAGCTTCTTTATCATTCCAGCTTATCCTTCTTAGTTCCTTTGTCCAACCCTTGAAGATTCCGACAATCTGCCGTCTATTTGAGTTGCTTTATATTTGAATTCTGCCATTTCTCCACATTGTACTTTCTATTTTAGATCTATTAAATCTTTCCACCTACTCCCTTAAACTTATCTACAAAGGCAGAGATTTTCTGAAAAACGCTCTGCTTTTTTGTTAAGTACAGAGGATTAAGAGGACTCATTTTAGGAAGAATTTCATTAAGCTCCGTTCCATTTTCACTGGCATATTCTCTTTTTAATGAAGTTAAAATATATCTTTTTGCAGCCTCTTCATTAAGTTTTTCAGTATTAATCAATTCTTCTGCTTCAGGCCTTTGCTCAGTTTGAGCAAATGAGAAGAAGGCATCAATAATACTCGCTTTATCTTGAATATTGTCTAAATCCGTTTGATTGATAAAATCGACTACTAAACTTTCTTTCGCACGGTTCCCCACACTAGAACGAATTAAACGACGTACCTCTTCAACCAATAAAACCTTATCTTTTACTTTTTTGTTATTTTCAAAAATAAGTTCAAGAATGTAATCTAAATTGATCTCTTGGGATTTTAAAAGATCTACTTCAAAGACAACATCATCCCCATCGATAGAGGAATTATCTTTTTCCTTTCCATTTTTTTCACGACGAAGCCAATCACGAATATCATTATATGATGAACGATAATCCTGTATTTCTAGTACTTTAATCTCTTTCATTGCAACTATATCCTCATCACTTACATAGTGATTAGATTTAAAATCCCCCAAAGCCTCAGGGTCATTAATATCTACTGTTTGTAAAGCTTTTAGACCTGAAAATTCATCATAATTCCGCAAAATATTGTCAATACGTAAATATTCACCAAAGAGTTTCGCAAACTCTTTTTTATCCTTTTCAGTAGCAATATCTTCAACATTAGGAAACCGCTCTTGTAGCTCTTTTACAACGTCTACATAACCACGACGAGCTTCACCCGTTGCCACATCAGTGAATCCTTCCATATACTCTCTATAACTTTTTTCCAGCACCACATTTTTAGTGTTGTCATCCCCAAAACATTTAATCGCATCAATAGTGGCTTGTTCTAAATCCCGGAAAGTAACAATATTTCCAAAGGTTTTAGTCGAATCATAGATACGATTTGTTCTCGAAAAAGCTTGCATTAAACCATTATACCTAAGATTTTTATCAACAAATAAAGTATTTAGTGTAGGTGCATCAAAACCAGTTAAAAACATTCCTACAACAATCAATAAATCAATCTCTTTGTTTTTTACTCGTTTAGCAAGGTCACAATAATAATTTTGAAATTCCTTACTTTCTACGCCATATTTGGTTTTAAACATGGCATTATAGTCTTTAATGGCTAAACTTAAAAACTCTTTTGCGCTACTATCCATTGCTGAAGGTTCAAAAGTTTCATCAAGAATTTCACCTATAGCATTTTGCTCTTCCTTAGCAGTAAAGGGAGAAGATTGTCGCAATCTTAAGGGGTTTACTGCTTCCCTTTTGTAAGTTATTTAATGATTCATAGTAAAGTTTGGCTGCGTCAACATGGCTCACAGCAAACATAGCATTAAATCCTTTTCCATTCGCATTTAAACGATGGGTTTTTATTTTAAAATTATTAAGAATATATTGAGATATTTCTTTAATCCGTTCAGGATGTAGTAATGCTTCTTTATTTTCTGCTGCCGATAGCTTTTTCTCATCCTGTTCTTTTTCAATCGTTTTAAACTTGGGACGTACATCGATATAATCTACTTTGAACTTTAAAACTTTTTCATCTCTAATGGCATCCGTAATTACATAAGTGTGTAACTCTCGACCAAAGACAGAAGCAGTCGTTTCAGAACCTAATGCATTTTCTAGGAAGATAGGCGTACCTGTAAATCCAAATTGATAGAACTTCTTAAACTTTTTATTAATATTTTTTTGAGCTTCACCAAATTGTGAACGGTGGGCTTCATCAAATATAAATACCACTTGCTTATTATATATAGGTAACTCTGTTTCGCTTTTAATTAGGTTATTCAGTTTTTGAATCGTCGTCACAATAATTTTATTATCATCTTTTTCAATGTTACGCTTTAATCCTGCGGTACTTTCTGAACCATTAACACTATCAGGAGAAAAACGCTGATACTCTTTCATCGTCTGAAAATCCAGGTCTTTCCTATCTACAACAAAAAATACTTTATCTATAAAATCAAGTTCAGTAGCCGAACGAGCTGCTTTAAAACTCGTAAGCGTTTTTCCCGAGCCTGTTGTATGCCAAATATATCCGCCACTTTCAAAAATGAGACGCCGTTAGCAAAATGTTAGCAAACCTGCTTAAAAAGAAACAAGGGTTCCAGCTCTAATGAGCTGAAACCCTTGTTGTTGTAGTGCCGAGGACGGGGGTCGAACCCGTACGGTACTCACGTACCGCAGGATTTTAAGTCCTGTGCGTCTGCCTGTTCCGCCACCCCGGCATGGTATGTGCGTGGTTAACGCGACAAGAAATATAATATCACGTATTATGGGGATACGCAACAAATAATTGCCATTAATTATTCCTGCATATAGACAAACAGCCCGATCAGCCGAAACTGATACGGGCCCTTTGCAGTCATTAACCCGCTTAGTGGCGTTCGCGCTCGCCGCTTCTGCTCCGCATACCGACCAGCCCCAGAAGTCCGAGCAGGCCGAGCCAGCCCCAGTTAGAGCCGTTATCGTTATCGTCTGTGGTGCTCTGTGCCCGGTAGATGCCGGTTGGTGTAGTATTGTTCAGAGGGGAGACGGAGCTGTTGTCTCCGGTACGGATTTTATCCCTCATGATCGTCTCGTTCCTGTGCATGGTGCCTGTGGTCTGGTTCATCATGGTATTGCCCCGGCCGTTCATCATTGGTGTGCTCCGGCCATCCATGTTGCCCATGTTGTTGCCCATAGTGCCCATTCGGGTATCCGATGTTGTGCTGTTGGTAACGGGTGCTGTTCCGCCCATTCCTGTCGTGCCAGCCGCAGCAGATGTGTAACCGGCCCCGAGCAGACTCATGGATAATACTGTGCCGCATGCAAGGCTTGTAATCAGCTTGTTCAAGATGGTATGCCTCCTCTGTAGTTGTGGTTTATCGCTGATAATTTCCCCACACGGCACATCATCTATGCAACGCAGATTATTTCTTTATGATGTTCACGGTCTTGCTGAGCGCATCATAGGTCACTTTGGCTCCAAGCGCTTCGGCAATGGCGCGTACCGGAGCATACGTGGTGACGCTATCCAACACGCCGGTCGTGAGCTTCTGTCCGTTCAATGTGATATTTACTTTAACCTCGGTATTCACCTCTGGGTCACCTCCGTTCATCCGGCTTAATGCGTCCTTCACCTGCTGATCGGTGGGGTGCTTACCGGCCCGAAGCTCAGCTGTGGTTAGTCCGAAGGTCATCTGCAGATGAGAGTAATCCTTGAAGGAACTCCAGTCCCCGCCCCACTCGAAACCAAGCTTCTTCGCCTCCTGTGCAACCTCCAGCCAGTCCGCTACCTTATCCCCGTCTCCGTCACGCTTCATATCCCAGGATACGCTTTTGCCATCCGGCAGCAGCAGTGCGAAGTCAATCGCCAGTCCGTAATTATGATAGCTGCTGCCGCCCCTGGCATTGGTGACAATAGCGCCTTTCTTGGTTCTCCCTTGTGCGTATAGTGCATTCTGTTCGGCAATGGTACGCATTCCCTGGGTAATAAGGATCGGAATCCCTCTGGCATAACTCCGCCGGATGAGTTCAGTAGCACCCGCCAGCAGTACCGGATGCAGATTGCCAAGCTCCCCTGCCGATTTACTCTTTACTTGATCCAAAGTCAGCATATACTCACCCCCTGGTATAGTAAATGCCCCCTTGTACTATGTTGCCTGTACACTTCCCCCCTGCATCCGCCCAAGTTCGCCGTTTCCCTGAAGCATACGAAATAAGCCCCCAGGGAGTCCTGAGGGCCTGAATAAGGCATGATCTTGCTTAGCGTAAACAAGAGAGCCAGCAAGCATGAATTGCTGCACAACAGGCCAGAATAACATTGAGTACCGTTTAATCCTTAATCCTGCAAGGAAAGGTGGACAACCATGGATATTCACAGTGACAGCTATAAGGTGGCCGCGCTTAGCGATCAGGAGGCTGTTGTCGAAGTGATCCGCGAGGCCGAGTCGGCCATTGCCCGGATGACCGGGAACCCCGGAGTCACGCTGATTGCTTATGAAAAGACGGAACCCGCCGGGAGAGATTAACCGCTCAGTCCGCTCTAGCCAGCTTCGCCTGCACACTCAGACGATATAGGCGTCTATAATATCATCCACGTTCAGCCACTTCCATTCCTCCGCCCACTGCAGCTTGAATTCGCGCGAGTGGGTGTGAATGGAGGTCACAAATCCGCTAAGCAGCTTGTGCTCAAGAGGGTCAAACAACACTATAGTAACCCGCACATGACTCCGCAGCGACAAAGCCAGCGTATGCTCAATCTCCTCCAGCTTGTGCTCATCCGGAACCGGCCTGACACTCTGCCACGTCTCCCGTTCACCTCTGCTGATTATACGCATCTGCTCCGGCAGTACGGTCCGGTTACTGTCCCACAGGTTATTGCCCTCCAGCTTTTTGCCCATTGCCGCTCCCCCAATCTATGGTCTATATACAATACCGCAATACGTTGTCCGCTCATGTACCGAACGTATGTTTGTATTATATCCGTGATCTTACTTTTTAAGCAAGCAGAAATATATGTAAGCACCAAGACCTGGGAGGAACCATACCAGACTCCGCCCGCACAGCAAAATAACCCCACAGCAGTGGGGCTAGCTTTGAATTCGATCTGATAATTACTTAGGCACTAAACGGGGATGAATACTTTTTAATTGGCCGTGTTTCCTGACGTGCTCTCTGTCGTTGCAGCTCCCGTACCCGTCTTCGCAGCGGTGTCCGCCTCTGACGGGTTGACAATCAGGCCTTCTGTGCTCTCTTCCGGGTCAATCAGTCCTGCGGCCGCTCTGGCTTCATTCAGCTTGGAGATGCCGTACAGCATCGCTACATCCGCCTGCTGGTTCATCTCATTGAATTCCTCGGCAGTTACATCGGGAGAAACCGCGCTTTTGGAGGCCTGCTCTTTAATGGAATACGCACTTTTAAAAGCAATAATAGAATCTCTGAGCAGCGTCTGGATCGTGTCCGGCAGGCTCTTGGAAATCTTCACGTCACTAACCTGGTTGGCAATATCAGAGGCTGTATCCTGGAACTCGTCCACGGCCTTCTGCAGCTCCTTGTCGGTCGCATCTCCGGTTGAATAAGAAGTTAGGGTGGTGTTGAAATTTTCCAGCGAGGATTTACCCATTTCATCGAATTTTGTCATTTCATTGTAAAAGCTCTGAACTGTATCCTGCACTACTTCCTGCGAAGCAGGTTCTGCGCTGTCATTGCTGCAGGCACTTAGCACTACTACGATCATAAGTAATCCTGCAAATAAGAATCGTCTCATATTTTATATCCCTCCACTTAACAGAATAATATCGTTTTTTGTTAAGTGCAAATGAAATTAATGTAAAATGGCCTGGGATGAAACATTTTTCTGCGATAAAGCGTATTCACAGAAAGAAACACAAGAAGAACCCGGTAGTGACCGGGAATTCTTGTTATACTATAATCAAATTATCCGTTATACGAGAGGAAGATATCCTATGCCTTATTGCACAGCCTGTGGTGCGGAATACAAGCAAGGTGCCAAATTCTGCGGAGAATGCGGAGCAGGTACAGAGGACAATAATGCTCCGGCAGCAGCACGCCGTCCGGCGGCAGATCGGGTCTCCGGAACAAGCACAGAAACCGAGCTGTGGCAGGGTAAGCCTGCGGGCATATCCGACCGGCTCAAGGGGCTTATTGGACTCAATAATACCAGATACACTATTACAACCCAGCGGATTATGGTGAAGAGCGGACTGATCGGCAAGGATGTCGAAGAAATCGAGCTGCTGCGGGTCAATGATTTTTCCGTCACGCAGTCGATTCCGGACCGTATTCTAGGCATTGGAACCCTTACGATCCTCTCGGATGACGCCTCGTCACCGCAGCTTCCTTTCCGCAAAATCCGCAAGGTTCAGACCGTAAAAGACGTGCTGCGCCAAGCCGTCCGCAACGAAAAAGTCGCCAACAACATCAGCTACCGCGAACAAATTTGACCTAATACCTTCCCCTGTTAAGGAAGATACAAAGCCCTTGCCGGAATTACGCTTTTGACCTGGCTGGGGCTCTCCCACATCAGCACGGCCCGCGCATCCCCCTGGTTCTCGTAATACTCCACCTTCAGCTCATGCAGCTTACCCGCAATCAGATTCACACTGCCTTGCCGCTCTTGCCCGCTCTGCTTCATCCAGCTGTCAATAATCAGCTTGCCGTCGATCCATACCCGGATGCCATCATCCGAAGAAGTATAAATGCTGTAAGTCTCGCTGTATACCGCACTCAGCCTGCCGCTCCAGCGTACCGAGAACAAATCTGCACGAATACCCGGATCAGGTGCTGCCTGTCTCCAGATGAAGTTGATGCTGGCATCCGTCCGGGTAAGAGCGGGCGTACCGCTAAGCGTAAGGTTATTGTAGTATTGCCCATACAAACCCGGCTTTGGCATGACGCCTGTTGATGGATCTATTGCTGCCGCCTTCGCTGCATATTCATCTCTGGTGAGCACGAAATGATCCTTCATGAAGGCCTTGATCAGCGCATCACTGTTCTTCTCATACAGCAGCTTGCCCCAGGTCATCTGGTAGCTCCATTTGTTCTGGGAACCCGCCAGCAGGGCTGCCGGAGGAAGCTCCCCATTCTCGCCAATAGCGATCAGCTTGCCGCGCCCCAGTTCCCAGAGGCTGTCATGATGGCTCCCCTTGAAATCCGCGTCATAGATATCCAGCGCCAGCACATCCACTCTCCCGCTGCCCGGGTAATATTTCGCAGGTTCATCACACCACTGGTTCTTCGCATTCGGACTCCACACCCACAGCAGATTATGCAGCTTGTGATCCACAGTATACCGCTCGAACATAATCTCCCAGAGGGTGCTGAAGGAAGACTTCTGCCCCCACCAGAACCAGCCGCCGTTCATCTCATGGTAAGGTCTCCAGAGCACAGGTACACCGGCATCCTTCAGTTTTTTGAGATAGACGGCTACTTTGTCCAGCTCTGCAATCATCGCTGTGTATTGGGCCGTTCCCGGAGTAATATAGCTGCTGAAATCTGCTTCGCTGAGACTCATTGAGACATTCGCCCAGACCGGAGCGGTTCCCGGCAGATTGGCATGATAGCTCATCGTTACGATTCCCCCGGCCTGATGCCAGCGGATTGCACTGTCCGTGACGGCCTGCCGCTGGCTGCTGATTTGCTGCTCCGTCTGGTTGCTGATGGCACCCATCTCATAGCCGTGAAGGCCCGCATAGCTCCCGCCGGTATTCTTCAGCTTCACGCTGAATTCATCCGGGCTCTCCAGATAATCATGCTGTCCGCTGATCACGCCTTGCCCCTGCAGCCAGTATAAGGTGTTCAGCAATTTACGCGCCGGCAGGGCCAGCTCCGCATCCGCAGGACTCATCAGCACACTGCGGAAGGCAGCCTGCCATTGTACATCCCCTACCAGCCGTGACGCGGAATCCAGCAGATCTCTGAGTACACGCTGTTCCACTTTTCCCACCATCCTTTTCCACCTGTTTGTACATTTTATGGCGAATTATGTAACATCAGCACGGCGGATAGACAAGAATCCGGTCTGTTCCAATTCCGCAGTCATACGCTATACTATTGTGAGCTAGGCTTCCGAAGCGAGTATTGCCGGAGCTTATCACTTGGAAGCTATGCTAACAAAACTTTTAAGGAGCAGATATGAAAGCCAAAAAATTCATCACCAGTCTCATTATTGTTGTTCTGCTCAGCCTCGCTGCTTATTACTTCGAGGAGAACGGTCAGCTCCCGTCCCAGACACCGTCTTCTGACAATTCGGAGGTTGTCCGGCTGGAATTCCCGTCTGACCGTTATCCGGAGACCGCCAGACATATTCAGGAAGCGATCAGGAACGGCGAGTCCTCCATCTGCACAATTGACCGGAATGAAGCCGAAGAGAACCGTAAGGAATCCCTGAAGGGCGTACCCACCAAAAAAGGTTATGACCGCGACGAATGGCCGATGGCGATGTGTGCAGAAGGCGGAGCCGGCGCAGATATTGAATACATAACCCCCAGCGATAACCGCGGGGCTGGAAGCTGGGTCGGCAATCAGCTGGAGGACTTCGCAGACGGTACCCGCGTAGAGTTCATGTTTAAATAGGCAGAGTGCCTGACTACTCCCGCACTACCGCAAACAATTCCTGAAATTGAAACAGACCTCGAAGCACCCGCTCTCCTCTCTGTCATATAAGGACATTTGGCATGCCTGTTATGCGAACGAAAGTTCTTTATGCAATTTCACCCGGATAAAGCGTAAAATAGTGTGGAATATTATTCCATAGACGGAGAGCCGGGAGTGTTCTATATCTGTTATCGGGGGAAAAGGCTGTACGGCCCTATGTCCGAGGCTGAAGCCTTACAGGAATGGTTTGCACTTGCAGGTACAGTCAAGGAGTTGTATATCATTGAAACGGATGAGCATACAGGCAGAATCAAACGCCAGATCGGTCCGGCGGCACGTAAAAAAAAGAAATAGCCCCATCCGGCCTCAGGCCAGACAGGGCAGCACTTGTTCAATGCGGTTCTAGAACAAACAAGCTTTAGTGATAATAACCAGTAGAATGAACAGAACCAGAATTGCACCAGTCGAAGTCCAAGGGCTTACAACCGGAACAATCGGGGGACCCTGATTAACTCCACCGACGTTATTTCCACAACCGCAACCATACTCTGCTCCCATAATTTAATTCCTCCTCTTGAATATTGAATACAGCACAGAATATGTGGAAATCTAACCCCTGGCATGGGCCAATCGGCAAAGAAATGCCATCCACCTAACGGCCAAGCCCTAACCGGTCGATATAAAAGGTGGATGCGATGCTTCAAAAAATTTTGGAGGAGGAACAAAAATGGATATTGCTGCACTATCGGTAGTCATGAACCAGTCCTCTTTACTGCAGGCTGCGGGATTACAGGTCATGAGTATTGCCAAAGATCAGGCACAGACCGATGCCCAGAATATGGTCCAGATGCTGAGTCAGGGCGCACACCCCACCTTGGGAAAAACACTTGATATTCGCGCCTGATTGCTTTATGCTTACATACATAGGAACACCCGTTCCATATCCATTCAGCTGCTGACTATTGAGTGTGCTGATTGCTTAGCCCTTCAGGGCTTTTCTTTTGACCATCAATACGAACATACGATCTTATATTGAGGTGATTGATTATGCAATCCTATTATCAGATGACTGCCTTGGAGAAATGGACAGAGGATTTATATCAGCGTATCGGTGTCCGCCAGCCGTCAGACATATCTATTGAATACATAGCCGAACGGCTGAATATCTGGATTCATTATCTGGATGTCCGAAGCAAGAGCATTGAGGCCAGCGCCGGAATGTACAGCATGTTCATCGACAACAGGCTCCCTCCCGAACTGCAGCGGCTGGAGTTCCTCCATGAGCTGTGTCATCTGCTCCGCCATGCCGGCAAGCATACTCTTATGCCTGAACAGTTCACACAGTCGCAGGAGGATGAATCAGAGAGGTTTATTCTGTATGCCGCCATGCCCTATTCCATGATCTCTGCACGGACACTGCCTGAATTGCGTGAGGATGCCGTGGCTGAGCTTTCCAGCACCTTTCAGGTACCTGTGGAGCTGGCTTTGCAGCGGATTGACCAGATCCAACGGCGTATTTTCCAGGGGCAATTAATGGCCGTAATGGAAAGAAACGAAGACAGAAAATTAATCCATAGACATATTCGCTAAGCGCTGCGGGGATAATACCGGCATAGACATAAGAACAACAGATGTACCTCTATGCATGGTGACATTTCAACCGTAAAGGGGAGCGACATGGAAGCCATAAAAGTCATTCAATTATTGCTGACCCATCCGGAATACAGCGTAGATGCAGTACATCCCGAAATTCCGGATTTTGTCGGCATCGAGACCATTGAAGTGGACCACGAAACGCAGACCTTCTCCATCTTACTGCAGGAACCCAAGGAGTACGATTAATCCTCTAAGCAGAATAATCAGCATATAGCCAGCACCGCTCAGTCTGTAACCTTTCACCCTATAAAAAGTGACCCCGCCAACGTCCGGCAGGGTCTGAGGTTTCTATCAGGGGTATGTATACAATATACTCACCGTTGCTTAAACCAAACTTAAATTAGGCTGAGCAGGTTCTGATTATGGGCAAAGGGTCAGGGGACTGCAATTTTCAGTTTTCTCTTGTGCTACCATATTGTACAATAATGGGAGTAACTGCAATTTATTATCCCCGCGGACGGAGTGATTCTATCACTATCAGCACAATCAAGAAATGGATCGTAGCCGCTCTAGTCTTTCTAAGCCTATTGCGTATTCTTTACTATTTACTATCCAAGGTCGTATTCGAATACATAACGTTCTCAGATCCCTATAATAATATCTTTCAAATGATCGCAATGGGCATCATGCTTATTGTAGCGCTGGTCTGCACTTCTCTGCTGATTAATGACAAGAATAACGACTAGCCGCTGCTGACAAACTGGATAATCCCGATACCCGCCATTGCCAGGAAGATTCCGAGTATTACCGCAAGCATGATCCAGACTACCTTTTTGGTGGACTGCGGGGGCGGGTTATAGTTCTCCATCACAGCAATCCGTTTCTCCAGCGCAGCAACCCGCTTCTCCAGTTCAGTTTTGTTATCCTCTGCTTCGCTCATTGCCACTCTCTCCTCCTTTCCTTTGGTTATATATTTTTAATTGTTTCATCATGATTCTGTAACTTATATCCAGTTGCCTTCCCTTACTATGGACAAGGGAGGTGTTTGTAGTGGAAATTCTAAGAAGTGTTTGGTTAATGCTGCAACTTGTAGCTGGTCTTTGGGGGGTCACATTTAATTCTATGCCCGCACCAGCCGCTGATACAGGTGCTTCTGTGTCTACAGAGAACATTCAGACTTATCAATATAATTTGGATGAGATGCACGGTTGGAAGGTCACTTCTGCCGGTTCCGGGATGTTCAGAGCTGATAATGCGATCTACCAGACGGCCGATAGCGGCAAGACCTGGGATAAGCTCAGTGATTCGGAGAACGGAACCTTACCGTCCGGACCGGTTGGAGCATTTACATTCAGTAGTGCGGATAACGGCTGGCTAACCATCAACACTCCGCAGCCAGGGACGCAGCGGCTGTACACAACCGGAGATAGCGGAGCGCACTGGACCCAAGAGAAGCTTGAAGTGCCTGATCAGTACGCCTCTTCCATGTTTGATCCTGCACCGCCTGTTTTCTTCAGCTCAACATCCTATGGAATCATGATTCCGGATCACCCGGAGATACAGAATGCACAGGGCGGAAACACTTCGTTTTTCCTTTTTTTCGTAACCCAAGATTACGGGCAGCACTGGAATGCTATAACTGACCCTACCGCGGGTACATGGAACAGTTTGTCCTGGGACGCTGCTGAAATTCAGGATAAGGAGCATTATTCTTGGGAAATCCGTATTGGCCATGCCCTTTGGACTTCACCGGACGGCAAGCAATGGGCTACCTCCACGGAAACAGCACATCAAAGATCTTCGTTCCATAAATGACAACCGAAACTCTATTTTGCTCTTCTGCGCGCTAATAGCCAATCGAACAATAAACCAAACCCTAACCAGAAGAAGAAGTGAATGCCGTATAGTATACACTGGAACAGAAGTTCATTATCCATGTTGTAATGCAGATCTGTCAGCTGAGGATTAAGCCATAACAGCAAAGGACTTGTCAAAAAAAGCAGCAGGTTTTTATCATCTTGTCCTGACAGATTAATCATACTTACCGCTACAGACAGGACCGGCAACCACAAACCCAATCTCTTAATTAATTTCATTTAAGCCCCTCCATTTACTAAATACTACCATATAATGATAGGCGGGGCCCATGACTATAAATCTTAATGCTTTTGACTATAACGCCTCCAAAACCTCCAACCATGCAATGACCGTGGCCATGGCGATTGAATGCAAGGACAGCAATACTCAAGTATTCGCCGTCACACCTGGTTTCACCAAGACGGATTTGAACGGCAATGCCGAAGGCGGCAAATCCAAAGCTGACGGTGCAGCTATTATTGTCGGCTACGCAACGGATGGTAAACGGCATAACGGTGAGTTTCTCGATGTAAATGGTGTTTATGTCTGGTAATGAAAAACGCCCGCCAACGGATTACGGTTGACGGGCCACAATATAATAGACTAGCGTGTCACTTCCATGAAAAACTGCTGTAAATCCAATTCGGATTTTATATTTTCAATCACATTTTTCAAACCAGGAACCCAGAGCAATGTATCTTGCCGAATATAGTTTAAAACTAAGGCGCAACTCCGTTCAAATTTTTCAATATGGGGGCTGTGCTCATTTTTCAAAACTTTTCTGATCTTATCTGCTAATTCTATATAATCAGAGTCAATGTGATCTTGCTTATTTATTTCAGCGGGTTTTAATTTAGACCAGGCTTAAGCTCCTCCAGCCACTACTTCTTCAGATCCCTCCACATATTCCAGAGACGAATCCTCGTTAATGAATTCATTAATCCGCGCCTCTAAACCTTTGAAAGTTTGGACAAAATCAATTACGTCTTCCAAAAAGACACCTCCCAAATAGATAAGAAGATGTGATTTTCCGCTGCTGTAAAATTCCATCAGTTAGCAATCACAATCTTATGTAATTCCAGTGTATCGCATTTTGAAACAAAAATATATTGTGAAAATTTGAACCTTCTCCAGAAACTCACATTAGATGCTAAAACAAACCGATAGAGAGCGAACCATTCCAAGCGAAGACGTTTAATCAGTTTGATAAAATTCACTACTGCAATCATTGCTACTATGAAGGATGCCGCGAAGCCAATTAACATTAGAAGTAAATCGTCAGAACTCAACAAATCAGGCATTGGAACAGTCCGATTCCGAAGGCTTGTTTATAGCTAATCCCATCCATCATAACCGATCACGACAGGAGTAGGGCTGAATAAACGGCTTTTTATCGTGTCCTTGAAGAGGAGATACAGGATTAATGCAGGCAACACGGCTAATATCATATGAATGATGTTTAATTTACCAGTATACGGGGGACATCATTATTTCCAAATCGATTGACCTTACATTCTTCCATTCAGCATGACATATTTGTCACATTGATCATTCTTGTATTCATGGAGTGATAAGCACCCTGCTTGTTATAAATCATGAGCAGACAGATCTTCACGCTTGATATAAGGATCGTAGTTAGCCACGATCAGAATATCCATATGTCTTGCCGTACGGAGCAGTTTTTGAATAACCGTTCCTTCCCATATTCTTCTCCACACTGGGCGGTCACATTGACCAATAATTAGTTGGGTGGCCCGGTGCTTATCAGCTTTCTCCTGAATCACTTCAGCCAGCTTGGCGGAAGGAGCCGAGAGGATCATTTCGAAGTTTCCTCCCAGCCGTAGTGTCAGGTTCTCAATCGAATCCTTTTTCTTTCGTTCCTCTTCTGTCATCTCTTTGCCTGCATGTACGTACAACACGATCCATTCAGCTTTCATGCGAAAGGCGGATCTGAACCCCCGGCGGATAAGTTTTTCTGCATTCGGACTCAGCTTGACACAGACAAAGATCACCTCCTGCTTATTCCATGGTCCACGCAATGAATTTTTACGCTCCCATGATTCCAGACGCTCATCTACATCATCTGCGATCTCCCGAAGTGCAAGTTCCCTTAAGGCAATTAAATTTCCGATTTTGAAAAAGTTGCCCAACGCCTGATCTATTTTTTCCCGGGCATAGATCTTTCCCTCCTTCATTCGGGCTTGCAGCGCCTGAGGCGCCACATCGATGAGCTCGACCTCATCCGCCAGACGCAGAATGGAATCCGGCACCGTCTCTCTTACCCGAACTCCTGTAATTTGTGCTACAGCATCATTGAGGCTCTCCAGATGCTGAACATTGACGGTGGAAATCACAGAGATCCCGGCATCTAGAATTTTAATGACATCTTCATAACGCTTTCTGTTGGCGCTCCCTGGGACATTGTTGTGGGCCAGCTCATCCACGAGAACCAGTTCTGGGTTTCGCCGGATAATGGCCTCTGTATCCATTTCCTCCAGCACCGTATCTGAGTATTTAATTTGGGCTCTCTCAATGAAAGGCAGTCCGGCTACTTGCTGTCCAGTCTCCAACCGGCCATGGGTTTCCAGAAGTCCGATTACCACATCTACGCCCTTCTTCAGCAGGTGATTGCCTTCCCGCAGCATGGTATACGTCTTGCCGACACCAGGAGCTGCGCCAATCAAAACCTTGAACCGCCCCCGCTTGATTCGCCCAATCTTCTCATCTACTTCCCGCGAGCTGAGCCGGTGATACCTCGAATTATCCACCGGAGCTGCCAGCTTGGCCGGCATGATCCTCTCCCCCTGATGTTCTGCCCGGTCGGCAACCATAAAGATATCCATATTTGTGGACTTGCGGAGGATATCATTGACGACTGAGCCCTGCCAGAACTCCTGCCACCTGGATTGACGGGAATGTCCCAATACAATCCGGGTCACATTGTGCTCAAGAGCGTAGCGGATCAGACGGTCCGGCAATCGTCTCCTTGAATGGAAGGATAGCTCCTCGAAGTCTGCCCCAACCTTCTTAGCAAGCTTAACGAGCGAATCCTTAAAGGCAGCCTGTTCCTTCGTCAGCGGATGCTTCCTGCTCACAAAGGTAACCACAATCAGCTCTCCGTTCAGCCGCTTGGCGACCTGCTGACCCCGCCGCACATAAATGGAGCCATTCCAGTGATATTGGGTAGATACCAGGATGCGCTCCGCCGCTCCTGAAGGTCCAAGCATACCCATCTGCTCCCGGTGCTTCTCCAGGGAGTCATTCACCCCTTCGGCTACCAGCCGGAGGGCAAGCTCCCGCAGCACGCCCAGCGTTCCCCGCTGAAACAGGGGAGAGGCCTTGCTGTTTCGCACATGTCCTTCCGATACACGCTGAAGCAGCGTTTCCGGGGTAACATCGATCAGTCTGATCTCATCTGCAATCTCCAGCGTGTGCGCAGACACGGTTTCTTCTACCCGAATGTCCATGAATTTCTGAACAAGCTCCCTGACGTCTTCCAGCTCATACACATTGACAGTCGTCATGACGCTGATTCCATGACTCAGCAAGAAATGGATATCCTCTAATCTTGTCGGCCGCTCTGCACCTTGCCGGTTCCGGTGAGCCAGACCATCTACCAGCACGACCTCAGGATTCCTGCTAAGGATAGCCTCTATATTCAAATCCTTTTTTTCCATGCCTGCTTTCGTCCAATGAATACTTGGGATCCGTTCCAGTTCACCCACCTGTTCAATAGTTTCCGGGCGCTGCAGGGTAGAGACCGCACAGATTACCACGTCTATTCCCTGCTGTTGAAGCGTCGTACCTTCCCGCAGCATATGATACGTTTTACCCGATCCGCTTACAGCACCAATGAATATTTTGAGCCGTCCACGATGCAGCTTGGAGATGGACAACAATATTTCCTCTGGACTTTTCCGTTTGAAGTTCTCCACTTGGCCTTTCCCCCCACAATATACGCAAAGATCCGGCAAGAAATACTTGCCGGCGTCTTCGTGTATAACTTGATTAATCCCTTATTAATTTCATTTTCCACTAACCGTCTTCTGCACATCGATATTGAGCATAAGAACATTGACGGTCAGTTCACCAAAGATTCCAAGCTCTCTTTCTTTGGTATGTTGTGCGACCAGCGCATTCAACTCAGCTTCCGGTATACCCGTACTTTTACTGATACGCGGGATTTGAACCTGAGCAGCCTCCACACTGATATCCGGATCTAATCCGGATGCTGAATTGGTGATCAGGTCAACCGGCAGCTTGGATACAGGCACACTAGGGTTCTCCATCTTCCAGGCGTCTACGGCTGCCTTCGTACGGTCCAGCATGTCGGGATTGGAAGGCGCATAGTTTGGTGTACCGGAAGATGCGGCATTGTATTCAATACTGGATACCCGGCCATGAAAGTAACCGGGAGAAGTGAAATTCTGTCCGATCAGCTTAGAGCCGATGATTTCATGGTTATCATTATAGATTAAGCTGCCATCCGCTTTCTTCGGCATCACTGCCTGGGCGATCCCGGTCACAACCAGCTGATAGGCCAGAACGATGACCATGAGTATGATACTTGTTCTTATTGTAACAGCTATGCTCTTCATTTCTCATTCACCCTTCTATACCCAAAATTGGACAATCAAGTCAATCAGTTTGATTCCAAGGAATGGAACAACTACGCCGCCCAAGCCATATACAATCAGGTTGCGGCTCAGGAGCTGCGATGAGCTCATCGGCTTGTAAGCAACCCCCTTCATAGCCAGAGGAATCAGCAGCGGGATAATGACTGCGTTGAAAATCAAGGCCGAGAGGATAGCAGAGAGAGGGGAATGCAGTCTCATCACATTTAATACTTCCATTTCAGGAATGGCCACCATGAACATTGCCGGGATAATCGCAAAATATTTGGCGATATCATTTGCAATACTGAATGTGGTTAAGGCTCCGCGGGTCATCAACAACTGCTTGCCGATCGAGACCACTTCAATGATTTTGGATGGATCGGAATCAAGGTCCACCATGTTGGCGGCCTCTTTGGCAGCAACTGTTCCGCTGTTCATGGCAATCCCTACATCTGCCTGAGCCAATGCTGGAGCATCATTGGTGCCATCACCGGTCATGGCTACCAGTTTGCCTTCCGCTTGTTCACGACGGATCACGGCAATTTTGTCCTCCGGTTTACTCTCAGCGATGAAATCATCGACCCCGGCCTCAGCCGCTATAGTCGCGGCAGTCAGCGGATTGTCACCCGTACACATAATCGTTTTGATTCCCATTCTCCGCATCTGCTCAAAACGTTCCTTCATCCCTGGTTTTACCGTATCCTTCAAGTAAATGAGGCCGTACATCGTCTGATCGACAGCTACAGCAAGCGGTGTCCCCCCCGCCGATGCAATAGCATTGCTGTTTGCCAGCAAATCATCCGGGATCATCCCTCCCTGACCGGTAACCCATTGTCTTACTGCGTCTACCGCTCCTTTGCGGATATGGCGTCCATCCGGGAGGTCAATACCACTCATACGGGTCTCTGCCTTGAATTCAACGAACTCCGCACCTTCAGCTATGGACTCCTCAAAAGAGAGATTCTGATTCTTAATCAACTCCAGCACAGACCGCCCCTCTGGCGTCTCATCCCGGACCGAACTTAAGGCTGCCCAGGCGGCCACATCTTGAATAGAATGCTTACCGACCGGAATAAATTCGCTGGCCATACGGTTACCGTACGTGATCGTTCCTGTCTTATCCAGAATAATCGTGTTGATGTCCCCGGAGGCTTCTACCGCCTTACCGGACATAGCCAATACATTGAATTGAGTGACCCGGTCCATTCCCGCAATACCGATCGCTGACAGCAATCCACCAATAGTGGTTGGAATCAGACAGACCAGCAGTGCAATCAGTACTGGAACCTCCAGACGGATATCCAAATAATCCGCAAAGAAAGGAAGGGTAATCACTACAATCAGGAAAATAATCGTCAAACTGACCAGTACCGTATTTAAAGCAATCTCGTTTGGCGTTTTTTGACGTTTGGCCCCTTCTACCAATGAAATCATCCGATCCAAAAATGACTCGCCGGGATCACTGGTAATGCGGACCTTAATCCGGTCGCTGACTACCTTGGTTCCTCCGGTTACTGAACTGAAGTCTCCGCCGGCTTCTTTAATGACCGGAGCAGATTCACCCGTAATGGCCGATTCATCGACCGAGGCCAAGCCTTCAATCACTTCCCCATCCCCGGGGATCATTTCACCCTGGGCTACAATTACAACATCACCTTTACGCAATTCTGTGGATGGCACTTGCTTGACCGAGTTTCCACTGACCTTGTTTGCCGTGATCTCTTTTTTGGATTTCTTGAGCGAATCTGCCTGCGCTTTACCACGGCCTTCTGCCAGTGCTTCTGCAAAGTTGGCAAAAAGCACGGTGAACAGCAGTATGAACGCAACAGCCAGATTAAATCCAGAGGATACATCTCCGCCAAATGCCCCAGGTACAAAAACAAGAAGTAAGGTAATGATAAACCCCATTTCCACCACAAACATGATTGGATTACGCATCATAATGCGCGGGTCCAGCTTGATAAAGGACTGTTTGGTAGCCTGCATGACGATATCTCTAGTTAATGCACTTTTTTTTGTACTCATTTCATATTCCTCCATCCATAGCCTCTTAAGGTTTCAGCGTCAAGAATTCAGCAATAGGTCCCAGGGCAAGCGCCGGAAAGAATGTTAAGGCTCCGACAATTAGCACTGCACCAAGAAAAACAGTGCCGAACAATGCATTGTCTGTACGGAATGTCCCAGAGGTCTCCGGTACAGATTTCTTGACGGCCAGCGAACCGGCTACGGCAAGCATTGTAATGATTGAGAAATACCGGCCTATAAACATTACAATCCCAGTGGATATATTCCAGAACGGCGTTGCATCTCCAAGTCCCTCAAAGCCAGAGCCATTGTTGGCGGCAGATGAAGTGAATTCATACAGCGCCTGTGTCAGTCCGTGAAATCCGGGATTTGAGAGGGTATCCGACTGAGTCATAAGAGCCAGGGCCGTAGGCAATAGAATAAGCAGAGGATTGATTATCAAGGTAATCGCAATCAACTTCATTTCTTTACCTTCAATTTTTTTGCCGAGAAACTCCGGTGTTCGCCCTACCATTAGCCCGGATAGAAATACAGCAATCATCGCATACATGAGCACATTGACAAAACCTGCTCCGACACCGCCAAAGACGGTATTCAGCATCATATTCCCAATCGTTATTAGACCACCTATAGGCGTTAACGTATCATGCATCGTGTTGACTGCTCCGGTCTCCGTTGCCGTCGTGACCACAGAGTAAAGGGCAGACTGCGCCACACCGAACCGCATTTCCTTGCCTTCCATGGAGCCCTGCTGATGCTGAATGCCCAGAGCATTCATTACCGGGTTTCCGGCATTTTCACTGGCTAGCGAAATTCCCAGGAAGACAATGAACATCATTGCCATGGATACGAATAGTACCCGGCCCTGTTTTTTATTGCCGACCATTTTCCCATAAGTGAACGGCAGTGCCGTACCCAGCAGCATCATAAGTAAAATTTGCAGCAGATTGCTGATTGCACCCGGATTCTCGAAAGGATGGGCAGAGTTGACACCGAAGAATCCGCCCCCGTTGTTGCCCAGTTCCTTGATAGATAGGAACGAGGCAACCGGCCCGCGTGCAATCTCTTGTTTGACACCTTCAAGCGTATTGGCCACAGCTGTGGGCTCCAGAGTTTGCGGTACACCGAGAGCTACAAAAACAAAGGCCAGGACAAAGGATACCGGCAGCAGAATGCGTGTAATTCCTCGAATCATATCCACGAAGAAATTCCCGAGTGGTTTCCCGGCTAAACCGCGGATAAAGGCAATCGCTACCGCAAGCGCTGAAGCCGGAGCGGCAAACATCATAAACAGAATTCCTAGCATTTGCGACAAATATGAAAGTCCGCTTTCGCCGCTGTAATGCTGAAGATTGGTGTTCGTCATGAAGCTGATAGCTGTATTAAAGGCAAGTGTCGGCTCCATCGAAGCCACTCCGCTTGGATTTAACGGCAGGGCTCCCTGAAATCTGAAAATCAGATATACCAGTAGAATCATCACTGAGTTGCTGAGCACCACAGCCAAAGCGTATTGCTTCCAGCTATAATTCTCCTTACGTATTCCCCCGATAGCATAGATAGGTTTTTCGATCCAGCCGAACCAGCGGTCAAGCCCTGTTTTCTCATAATTGAAGGCTTGCGCGATATACAGCCCCGCAGGACGCGCAAGCAGCAGAGAGAGTAATAAGGTTATTGCAATAGCGATAAAAGACATCGTTGTCACTTGAATCCCTCCTGAAATCGTCTAGAATTGTTCCGGATTAAGAAGCGCGTAGGTCAGGTACACAAAAAGAGCGGCTATAAGGATTGCAAGTACCCACATCATCCTTGGTCACTTCCTTTGTCAACAGTTCCAGACGCCCATTGGCCCAGCCCTATCATCAGTAGGGTAAGGATTACTAGAGCAGCAATCATATATATATCCAGCATGTGAATGGCCCCCTTTAATTCATTTTCACTTATCCAGCAGAAAAGAAAGATTATCGCTGGTCGTTCGTATAACGTAATTCGCACCCAGTGCCTTATAGATCATTTGCGGGTACCGGTTCTTGGTAATGACGAAAATCGTACCTAACGTCCATTTCCGGAGAGTTTCAATAAGCCCGCAGCATTGACCCAGATCTTCTTCAAAAATATATACCTTGCTGAACTCATTCTCCGGAATGCTGATCAAGCACTTTTCTTTAATATCCACTTCAACAACATTTTTTACTCCCAATTCAAGCAGATGTTGTTTTTGTACAGGGCTACAGGACACCGCAGCAAAGCATTCACTTGTTCCTAGCGCCTGTATAAATTGATTCTCTGCCACATTAGGAGAGTACACTAACATCATGGCATCACTGCGACCCATACCATTCCCTTCTTTCTGAGATTAGCAGCACTGCACTGATAGCATATCCGCATAGTCAATCATTTTTTTCACGAGTTTCACCACAGTCCATCCCCCATACCTTCTTTCCTCTCTTTCAGCGACTGTTTATTCGCAAAATGCTTCGTTTTCATTCCTGTTTCAGCGTAACATTTCCAGCATTAGTTTAGGATTAGGGTTTAAATGAATGTATTAAGATCACCTTAAGAAGGATATTTCACGTTGAATAAAAAAAGCTATGCTCCCAAAAAGAGCATAGCTTTTTTTATGATATCCACCTTCTCAATAAAAGGCTTATTCATGAACATCTACCTCCTCAGCTTTCAGGGTGAAGGAAAAAACTGTACCATTCGGAACATTATCCTTGACACTAATATTACCCCCATGGGCATTTACAATCGATTTGCACAGGGAAAGACCCAGACCGAGTCCGCGGCGGCCATCTCCGCGTATATTATTTGCCGTGTAGAACATCTCAAATAACCTTGATTTATCTTCATCTGAAATACCGGGACCATCGTCAGAAACCTCCACCACAACCCACAGCTGGCTCCTCCTTACATGTATAGAGATCTGGGATCCCTCCTGGGTGTACTTGATTGCGTTATCCACAAGATTAATCAGCACCTGGACAATAAGCCGGGAGTCCATCCGGGCCATCATCAGTTCATCATCCAATAGGGTTCGAATGATATGCTTCTCACTGTTCCGGTTCACATGAAGCAGAGCCTCCGAAATGACCTCTTCCATTAATTCCGCCTGGAAATTCATGTTCAGCTTATCATTCTCCATCCGGCTAATGGACAGCAAGTTTTCCACCAGATTGATCAACCAAATGGAATCGTCATAAATATCGGAGTACAACCCTTTTTTCTGTTCTTCGTCCAGCACCCCTGCGTTTGCAACAAGAATTCCTGCATTGCCCGAGATGCTGGTAAGTGGAGTGCGGAGATCATGGGAGATTGAACGAAGCAGATTGGCCCGGAGATGCTCCTGCTGGATTTGCAGCGAGATCTCTTTTTGTATCTCATTCAGTCTTTCTTTCTCCAGCGCGAACGCGCACTCTCCAAGCATGGCAATCATCAGGCTTTTTTCAAAGACCTCCAGTGGCTCCTCCTCTTCCATGACGATGGCCGCTACTGCAAAAACAGTATCTCCTCCACGCACGGCATGGTATAGACAACTCGCACCAAAAAAAGTATCCGTGGTAGCTCCGGCACGTTTGTTGTTCTTAAATACCCATTCTGCAACTGCACGTTCATTGCTTCCTGTATAAGCCGCCGAATCGAATGCAGCTCCTCTCTTTGGAAATACCTGAGGTGCGGACAGCCCCTCCCGCTGAACCGGATAGAAGATAATCGTTCTGTCCAGGAGCTTCACCATCTGTTGCGCCATAGCATCAATAATCTCCTGTGAATCCTTCGTCTGCTGCAATTTCCGGCTTGTTTCCAAAAGCACCTCAGTACGATAGGCTTTTTGCGCGGATTGGCGTGCCTGTTCTCTAACACGCATGGTCAAAGTACTCATGATTAAGGAGGCGGACAGCATGACTAGAAATGTAATAGGGTATCCGGAATCATACGCAAGCAGAGAGTAATAGGGCTCTGTAAAAAAGTAATTAAATACAAGAACACTCATGACAGAGGAAATAACACTGTATACTCTGTCCTTAGTGACTAAAGCGCTTAATAAAACACCAAGAATGTACACCGTAATAATATTCGCTTCCCGAAACCCCAAATTTTTGAACCAGATACCAATGATCGTACAGACAGTCAGTATGGTAAGAACTTTGGCGGTGTCGACCAAGGAGAGCTTCGGATATTGGTTGTATAAAGGACGTTTTTTATAAAAAGTGGAATCGGTATACGGAATAATAAAAATCTCAATATTGGGGAGGAAGGCGGTTAATTTATCCACAACATTGGATTTTGCAAATCCCCTCTTTTTATTCGGAGAACGACCTAAGACAATTTTTGACACATAACTTGTTTTGGCATACTCCGCAATTTGCCCTGGAATATCCTCACCGTATACAGTGGCGATGTGTGCCCCCATTTGTTCGGCAAGTCTAATGTTTTCTCTCAGTTCTGTTTTATTCTTTTGAGTCAATTTTTGGGTTTCCGGTGTTTCAACAAACAGCGCTGTAAAATGACCGTGAAACGCCTCAGCCATTCTTGCTGCTGCCCGGATCACTTTTTTATTCGAAGCAGCAGAAGACAAGCAGACCAAAATATGATCTTTAATATCAAGCTCGCTTGTTTTCGTCTGCTCACTGATCTGCATCGCGATTCGGGTTAACTGGCTTGCTGTATTACGCAAAGCTATTTCACGCAGGGCGGTGAGCTTCTCTTTGGTAAATAAGCCGGCAATCCTAGGATCGTCCTGACGATACATGCTTGCCTTATTCAAGCGCTCAATTAAATCATCAGGTTCTATATCAACCAGTTCCACCTGATCTGCACTGTCAAACACACTATCCGGTATTCGCTCCTCAACCGGAATACCTGTAATGGAGTACACAATGTCTGCCAGGCTTTCAATCTGCTGGACGTTAATGGTGGTATATACATGGATTCCAGCGCGAAGAAGCTCCTCCACATCCTGATACCTTTTTTTGTGACGGCCTCCCGCCTCATTTACATGTGCCAGATTGTCCAATAAAACAAGTTCAGGGTTTCTCTGAAGGGCACGATCCAAATCAAATTCTGTGATGGTTGAATTATTGCTTGTACTATCCATGGAAGGCAAAACTTCCAATCCCTTCAATAGATTCAGGGTATCCTTACGGGCATGGTAATCAATATATCCAACAATAACATCCATCCCCTCTTTTTGATCTTCATGAGCCGCACTCAGCATAGTATATGTCTTGCCGACGCCGGGAGCGTAGCCAATAAAAATTTTCAATTTTCCCATGACCGCCATTGTAATCCCGCTTTCCACTTTCATTTTTTCGAGATTTATTTGAAGTATATCATGGGCCATATCATGATCGTGTTATGACTTCACCCATTGCATTAAGATTGCATTAAGATAACTTATCCATACTATTCAGCAAATACTCTAACAATATGGAGTTTCTCGCTGCTCATCTCGGTGGACTCGCCAAGTTCACTCAGATCCTGGCCACGGTGTTCATGTTCTTCTTGTTTCTCTGCGGCCTCAATGCCCTCAAACAAAGCATGTACCTTTTCTTGGAATTTGGCCTTATGCTTACTAACCGCTTTGCCGCACACGAAGGTATAACGATTCGCGTTGGCCTCTATCTTGGTACCGTTCACAAAAAAATGCTCAAGAGAGATGTACTTTTCATCGGCCAGGAACTGAATAACCGCAGTGAATACGGTTTCGAGAACATCTTTCATCCGCTCGGAGGAATAGATACGCTGAGTGTAGGCATAAATGATAACTTGGTGAGCATTTTAGGGTGGTAGCTGTCACGGCCACCGCCGGGGTAGGCAGCGTCAAAGATGGTATCGTCAAGCCAATTAACGGCTGCGTTAACGAGCGCGATCGAGGTGGTTTTCTGGAACGTCTTCTTCCAAGTCCATTGGCAAGCAAAGTGGGTCCATGGACTATTGAATGTACAAGGAAATCGCTCCTTTTGGGATGGTTGGTGGTACTTCCATTTTATTAAAAAGGCGATTCCTTTTTTTGTATTTTTGTTGAAGTTGGTGTATTCGTACCCCGCTTAAACAGCGGAGAGGACGGAACGACCCGCGGAAAAGCGGAAGCGTTCGCCTTGGTCTCCGGATTTTCACCGCTAAGGGAAATGAAAAACCCTCAATTTTCATCGTGGAATTTACATGCATTCCGTTCGTAATGAGCAAGGCTACTACAACTCCAAGAATTGCGATCTAACTGATAATAAACGGCCATGGTTTGTTATAGGCTGATTTGCCCACTTTGTACAATAATGTAGACACTGTAATGGTTCTCTCCCTTATTAAATCGAATAAACAAATCTAAGTCATCATTCCGTAATTAGGCTATCTACAGCGTAAAGCCGTGGTGCCTTTATGCCGTGCTTTCTGGCCTCTGATATAACTTCCTGTACGGCATAACCAACCTTAAAGTGGTTATGCTCCACAAGTGCATAGGGCATGCTTTTAGGTGAATAAACAATGTTACTCATAAGAAATCCAACAACACTCGGCGGTAGGGTGCTCACCACCCTTGTCAAAATATCAAGTTTTGATCCTTTTGCTTTCAAAATAGGGATCAATTCTTTCATATTACGACCTATTCCAGCGAGGGCTTCGGGTGAAGAAATGACTTTTTTAAAACTGCCACTTTTTAATACTTCGATTTCCATTGCAACGTTTAATGCGAAGTGATTCCAGAGCCAACTATGCGGATCCTTTTGAACCCTTATCTTGAAGCCTGCCTCAACAAAAAGCTTGCGAACCTCTAAATCTCTTTGGGTAGGCTCGGATTCAAATGTTCCAAACTGAACCGTCTTGTAAACACCACCGTAAAGAGTATTTCCTTCAAATCCGCCCCACCACCGGGGAAGCCAAAAACAATTTGATTGACCGGAATCGGCTGAATAGCGGATTGAGGATCTTGCCAACAGTTATTGAAAAACAGAACTGTTGCATTTCCAACTCGTGGAGCAAGGTACTCAACCACACTTGATACTTCTGGGCGTTTGGTTCAATCAGTGGATTAAGTATCAGAATAAAGAAAAAGAATTAGGCCTGGTTATATACTAAAGCCACTATTTATCTCTCTTTATTTTGAATTGATGATCAATTGTACATGCCCTTATTAGCGTAAAACTGGTAAGGGAGTTAATTTTAATGGGCATTGCTTATTGGATTTTTATAGTTTCAGTTATTATTGTTATTGGTGGATTAGTTGGTCTTAAAAAGCAGAGTAATTAGTAGGAGCTATAACAAACCCTACTAATTACTCTGCCGGTATGTTCGCCATCCTCCGCTGTGTTATCTCTTCGTACTGTGCAACAATCGTTAAGACTCTCGATGAAAAAGATTTATTAAGCTAATGGGCAGTTTAGATTTTTATGAAGAAAAGCGGTGTTTGTGGTATTATTTGTAATTATGGGTTATGAAATAAATGGATTTTTTCAAAATGGGGGAATCAAAATATGGAACGTAAAATTCAACTAATGGAAACCTACGTAAATATCGACCTTGGAAACTCACCCTTTTTAAAATTAGATAAAGGGTTGCAAATTCCATACTCTTCAATCATAGGAATAACAACAGGTAGACCGATACCAAATGCTTTTAAACTATATGGTGCTTTATTAGGAGGAATGAGAAATGGGTTATTTAGATCAAATGGTGGTTATCAACTGCACTTTTTTGAAAATGAGCTCGAAACTCTTCATTTAGATTTGAATAGCTTTAAAGTTGGTAAGTTCAAAATATCAAAGTTGATCATTGGTGTTGAAAATCCTGAAGAAATAAGTAAAAATATTTCCGAAAGAGTGAAGTGATAATTTGTTGATGAACTGTTCTTTCAACTAACAGAAACTTTAGTTCAACAATACAGCGACAGTGTATGACTCTAATTTCTAGTTCTGAGCAACCATCGATAAAAATTTTGGGCTAACGATTCCTCTCCCTCACTGCGCAGTTTGCGTCAACCATGAATCACACACAGTTTATAGAAAAATCTGTTTATAATCCTTGGAATCGAATTTCCCCGTTTCTCGATCTACAGCGACCAGGCCGATATCTGTATGAAAAAAACAATTCACCTCCTAACCAGTTAAGTTTTCGCACTCTAGTGCCCCTTCAGATAAACTTGATCTTATTTTGCTCGCGAGCCCATAAAAAGCAAAAAACCCTTACAGGGTAAGGGTTTCGTTGAAGTGGGCCCTACAGGACTCGAACCTGTGACCAATCGGTTATGAGCCGACCGCTCTAACCAACTGAGCTAAGGGCCCGGACTAGGATATCCGTATTTTACAAGTGCTGTCTGATGAAATAAAATTGGTTGCGGGGGCAGGATTTGAACCTGCGGCCTTCGGGTTATGAGCCCGACGAGCTACCGGGCTGCTCCACCCCGCGTCAGTAATCATATTCAAACAGCGACAATAGATAATATACAATATAAGCATGGATAAAGTCAAGGATGAATTTGGTTAATTTATTTATGGCAGAAAACGCACACCGTAGCGGCCCTTACGCGAACGGTAAATTTCCACAAAACGCGGATCATGATAGCCGTAGATCCAGCCGTCCTGCTCGAGTCTTTTGGCCAGACAACCCGCTTGAAATCTTGTCCTGAACAATTTTGCGAAGTATATCCAATTCATGATGCCCTTCTCCTTTTTCGTATTCATGTATGCTACTCTGATCATTATCATGCCCATTTTTTCATTAATAACAGGAAAAAAGTCCTGCGGAACGGTTGGCAAATTCTGCAACGCAATTCTGTGATTATTTTCCACCCAACAATTCAGAGGATAGTTGTATAATGTACAATTAAAAACAGCGAAAAGGGATGCTTGCCTCTTATAACTGTAGTCTGTACAACTAATTCTGTCCGAATCAGGGAAAACCGTCTGAAACAGGAAGTTTAATTGCACGAAATACAACTAAACAATTAATTGGTTATAAATCAGACGATTTAGTTGTACAAAGTACACTTAATCATACCGGATCGGATATACCATAATTGGGTTACTACAAACCATTGGCAAACGATTCTCCAAAGTGGTTCTCACTTGTTTAAATCTGATGCTATCCTACTTGCCCTTCACACTTCGCTCCAGCCAGCCGTTGTCCAGATTGAACAAGACTGTGGGATCCTTGCGCATCGCGTTAAGCATATGGTTGCCCTGCTGCTCCCAGGCCTTGAGGGCATTCGCTACCGTCCGTTTGCCTTGAATGACTTCGCTGAACAGCATTTGTCCGGCCAGATTAATCTGATAAATATTAGGCATCTTGTAAGCCAGACTCTCCACATTAGCGTCCGTCAGCGGCACAGGCTTCAAATTGTAAAAAGGTTCAAGGCTTACTCCAGCCTTCTGTGAACGGTTGAAATCCATACGGGAGGTAAGCTGATAAGGATTGGCCGCCTTGATTCTGGCTACTTCGTTGCTGTTCACAAACTTGATCAACTCCCAGGCATCCTCTTCATTCTGCGCGGTACTGCTGATGGCCAGCAGCTGATCCAGTCCAGCACCGACGGCCACGCCCGGCTTCTCGGCAAACGTAGGTACGGCGGCGATTCCCCAATCCACATGTCTGAAATTAATGTTCTTAATCAGGAGCGCATTGCGGTCCGCGGAAGCCAGCTCGTTGATATAACCATATTCTCCGATGACCATTGCCGCTTTGCCCGTCAGAAACCAGTCACCCAGAAACGGGTTAAATCCGGTCTCTGCAGGTTCGGCAACAGCTGCGGCTGCGGCTTCAATATCATCCGGGCCGGGGATAATCTTCTTCTGAATCAGATTGCTGAAGGTAGTCCAGCCTTTACTCCACAGCGCATTGTTCACTGTCATTGCCCTGCCTTGGTTATCGTACATAGCAGCTTGCAGAGGAGAGAGATACGCCTGCATATCCGCGAACGGATCGCCGGCATAACGGCTCCTTGAGAAGCCATATATCCGCTCATCCATCTGCTTGGAGGTCTTCGTCACCATACCTGCAAGCTTGAAGAATTCATCCCAGGTCATCCCGTCCGTTGGATAATTCACTCCGGCAGCATCGAATATCCCTTTATTATAGAAAACTACACTTGCGTTGAAAGTAGGTGCCAGCGCAAACAGGTGGCCCCGGCCAAGCTGACGTACACCATACAGCATCGTCGGTGCCATATTGCTGATATCATAGCCGTCACGGTCAATCAGCGGCTGCAGAGGCTCAAGCATGTTCTGGGCTGCCAGACTCCTGATCAGGCTGCTGTCTCCTATGACCACATCTACCGGATTACTGCCAAGCATGATGTCACGCATATGCCCCAATGCTTCCGGTCCTTCCACCATGTACGTGTTGGTGAAGCGGAACTGCTCCTGATCCACCGCCGGAACAAACTCCAGCTTCACGTCCGGATGCGTGAACTCATAGAGGTCAGTCAGATTTTGGCGCAGATAGGTATCATCGCTGCTACTCCACAGACTGCCGATCCGCAGGACCCGCTGTCCGTCCGATGGCTGCGTCACCACGGATGCCGTCAAGGGTTTGGCCGAAGTGGCAGAGCTGACAGGGGCTGCCGCCGCTTCAGCCGAAATAACAGGCAGCAGTACCGCCGTACAGAGTGCCAGCGGAAGCCCGCGCCTGAGCAGAAGATGAATCGTTGATTTAGCCATATTTATAGCCCCCTAATGAAATATCATACACCTGGACAACCGGCAGAGCATTCCTTTATTTAGCATTATATAGCCTATTCGAATATCGGAAGTGACATCCCGTTTAAACTAAAAAGACAGTTTGTTCACCTTGGCACAGACTGCTTTTGTCTAACGCAAAAAAGAAGCCCTGCTGTACCTGTTGAACTGTGACCCACAAGAAAGACACTTTGAAAAAAGTGACCTTCTTGTGGGTCTTTTGTGTTTTAATCAGAATATTGGAAAAGGAGCGGGATAAGACTGTGGGAAATTTAAATCGAACCCTATTTACGGAAGATATCATCAGAAGATTAGAGAAGAATCCAAATGTTCAGCGAGTATCCGAGACGAATATTTCGTATACTGCTGAGTTTAAGTTGGCGGCAGTGAAGGCCTACAACGAGGGGACACCCCCGTCAGAAATATTTCTTAAGGCGGGCTTTGACCTAAATCTCATCGGTTCTAAAAAACCAAAGCATAGTTTGAAACGCTGGAGAGATAGCTTTGCTAAATATGGTGAACTGGGACTACTGGAAGAACGGCGTGGCAAAGGCAGCGCTGGACGAAAGCCTGCATGTGCCTTGTCTGCTGACGAAGAACTGAAGCGCGCAAAGGCGAAGATTAAATTACTAGAAGCTGAGGTCGACTTTCTAAAAAAGCTCGAAGCGCTCGAACGGAACCAAGGAAAACCTTAACACCTTCGGAGCGCTACGAAATCATTTATCACACCCTGAGAGCCCATGGATTAAGCCGTATGACTCGTTATCTATGTGGAGTCGCCGCTGTGAGCACCAGTGGCTATTACAGATGGCTGGGCGCCGAGCAAAGGCGTCAACTTCGTGCAGCCGACGACGAGCGCGACCTTGTTCTTATTAAGCAACACTTCAACGCATTACAAGGAAGAGCTGGCGCTTTGGTGATTAAGATGCGTTTGGAGCATCTCAGCGGTGTCACCATGAATCACAAGAAGATTCGCCGATTAATGCGTAAATTTAACCTTGTCGCAGCCTTACGGCAAGCTAATCCGTACCGTAAGATGGCAAAGGCAACGCAGGAGCATCAGACCTGCGCAAACTTACTGAAACGCCAATTTGACCAGAAAGAGCCGGAGAAAGTCTTTCTAACCGATATCACCTATCTGCGGTACGGAAACGGACAGTGGGCTTATCTTTCGTGCATAAAAGATGGAGCAACCCGGCAAATTCTTGCTGACTGTGTAGCAGGGACACTAGAGTTACCACTCGTTGAAAAAACCATTCGGCGTCTGCTGGAACGGCTTGATGGAAATCTTCATCCAGAAGCCATTTTCCACTCCGATCAGGGCATGCACTACACACATCCTAAAACTCGTCTCCAAATTGAGCAGGCAGGTTTTCAACAGTCTATGTCCCGTAAAGGGAACTGTTGGGACAATGCATCGATGGAGTCGTTCTTTGGGCATATGAAAGATGAAATGAGCGTTCGAGATTGTCAGAATCTCACAGAAGTCAGGGCTCGTGTTTCGGAATATATTGCCTACTATAACTCCGAGCGATACCAATGGACATTAAAGAAGATGACTCCTGACGAATTCAGAAGTCATCTCCTTGCGAGCTAGCTCTAGGGTATTTCTTTTAAACCGTCCTCAAATTGGGTCACAGTTCATGTGAAGGCACGGGGCTTCTTGCTGTATTTCTGGCCTGCTTCCGGGCGGCGGCTGTTGTCGCATGAATTTCCCGATTCATCCGCCTTCTATGGTAGAGATCCGTTATCATTACACAAAATCCTGCCCAAAATACAACATTTCCCTCATCCTTTCGGCCCAAATCGAAGATTGTTGTAGAAAATGCAGCATTTCCTCTTCACCAAGCAGCTTAACGGGAATATTCTTGTATTTCATACAACAATCCTCCTGAACACCTGGCTATCCATGAGTCAAAGTTGTAAAACGTACAATATTTGTGTCCACACCGCTCAATAAGAAAACTCCAATGGGCAAGTAACAAATCAAGTGTGAGGAATAACAGTATTCAGCCGTCCTGAACCTGCTGACAGCCCACGAATCCCGCTTATACGCCGAACGCTGCAGGATCTTTGCGCCACGATTGCAGCAGCGCTACATCCGAATCGGCGATCGTGCCTTGAGCTAGCGCCACATCAATGAGTGTGCTGTAATTGGACAGGCTTTGCAGCGGGATATCCGCAGCGGCGAAGGCATCTACGGCGCGGTCCAGCTCGTAGCTGAAGATGGCCAGTACGGCCAGCGGTACGCCGCCCGCTTCCTGCACAGCCTGCGCGGCCTTGATCGAGCTGCCGCCGGTGGAGATCAGATCCTCGATCACGATCACCTTCTGGCCGGGAGCGATCAGTCCTTCGATCTGGTTCTGCTTGCCGTGGCCTTTGGCCTTATCACGGATATAAGCCATCGGCAGACCGAGCTTATCGGCCACCCAGGCCGCGTGCGGAATTCCGGCGGTTGCAGTTCCGGCAATCACTTCAGCATCCGGATAGCTGCCTCTGATCAGCTCTGCGAAGGCGTTGGCAATGTAGCTCCGGACAACCGGGAAAGACAAGGTCAGGCGGTTATCGCAATAGATCGGCGATTTGATGCCGGACGTCCAGGTGAACGGCTCCTGCGGACGCAGGGCTACCGCTCCAATCTCCAGCAGATAACGTGCAACTTGTTCACTTTTATTCTCTAATGGGCTCATACTTCGCTCATCTCCTCAATAATGGTAAGTGCTGCGGCGCGCGGATCTGCCGCCGCTGTAATCGGCCGGCCCACTACCAGGTAGTGGCTGCCCTGCCGTATAGCTTGTCCCGGCGTCATAACCCGGGACTGATCGTCCAGCGAGGCACCGGCAGGCCGGATACCCGGGGTCACTGTACGGAAATCCGGTCCGCAGGCTGCTGCGATCACCGCTGATTCCTGCGGCGATGCCACCACGCCATGCAGCCCGGCTTCAGCTGCAAGCTTGGCGTAACGTACTACGGTGTCTGTCACCGTACCGTTGATGCCGATTTCGCTGTTCATAACCTCCTGGCTGGTGCTGGTCAGCTGGGTCACCGCAATAATGAGCGGAATATGCAGCGACGGATTCAGGCTGACGGCCTTGGCGGCACCTTCCAGCGCAGCAGACATCATGGCAGCTCCTCCGGCGGCATGCACGTTGAACATATCAACGCCCAGCATGGTTAGGCTCTCAGCCCCCCCCCGTACGGTGTTCGGGATATCATGCATTTTGACGTCCAGGAAGACCGAATAGCCGCGTTCCTTCAGCTCCCGGATGAAGTCCGGCCCGGCAGCATAGAACAGCTGCATGCCGACCTTCATATAGCAGGGGATACCTGTGAGCTGTTCCATTAGAACCCTAGCCTGTGCTGCGTCCGGATAGTCCAGGGCAACCATCAGCCGTCCGGCCATTTCATTACGCTTTTCTACTTGTCCGATGTTCTCATGTTCATGTTGCTGCTGTGCTGCGGTCCCATCCATTTGCCAGCCTTCTTTCTTTGTTCAAGTGATAACAAGCTCTGCAAGGTCCCGGGCATAGGTGAACGGCTTGCGCTAACGCAAACCGTTCCTATAGCAGCCTGTAGCGGCTGCCCTCACCCTATATGTTATTGTCCGACAAAAGCAGGCATCGACTGTGAAGAGAAGTTAATCGTCTGCAGCATTCTCAGCAGTGCGGTTACGGTATCCAGCGAAGTCATACATACAACGCCGTTCTCTACTGCTTCCCGGCGGATACGGAACCCGTCACGCTCAGGCGTCTTGCCTTTGGTCAGTGTATTGAAGACGAAGTTCGCCTGACCGCCGCGGATCAGATCCAGAATGGTCGGCTCACCTTCATCCAGCTTGTTAACGTTCATCACGTTCAGCCCGGCCTGCTCAAGTGCCGCTGCTGTACCGCCGGTAGCGATGATTTTGTAGCCCATGGCATGGAAGCCCTTCATCAGCTCAACCGCTTCAGCCTTGTCTTTGTCTGCAACGGTAACGATGATTGCTCCGGTAGCTGGAATCTTCATTCCTGCGCCGATCAGCCCTTTGTACAGCGCTTTGGCATACAGCTTGTCGCGGCCCATAACTTCGCCGGTCGATTTCATTTCCGGTCCAAGAGTCGGTTCCACTCTGCGCAGCTTGGCAAAAGAGAACACAGGTACTTTTACAGAAACGTAGTCGCTTTCCGGCCACAGCCCTTCTGTATACCCGTCTTCCTTCAGCTTGCCGCCGAGGATGATTTTGGTTGCCAGATTAGCCATTGGAATGCCTGTCACCTTGCTCAGGAAAGGAACCGTACGCGAAGAGCGCGGGTTAACCTCGATCACATACACTTCGTTCTGATAGATGACAAACTGGATGTTAACCAGTCCGATCGTCTTCAGTTCCTTAGCGATCTTGATCGTGATCTCAGAGATCTTCTGCTTCAGGCCTTCATCCAGGTATTGCGGCGGATAGACGGCGATGGAGTCACCGGAGTGAACCCCTGCGCGTTCTACATGCTCCATAATTCCCGGAATCACTACGGTCTCGCCATCGCAGATCGCGTCGACTTCAACCTCTTTGCCCAGCATGTAACGGTCGATCAGCACCGGATGCTCCGGATTAACCTTCACCGCTTCAACCATGTAGCTCAGCAGCTCTGTATCGTTGTAGACAATCTCCATCGCACGGCCGCCGAGGACATAAGATGGACGAACCAGCACCGGATAGCCCAGCGCCTGGGCTGTTTCAACGGCTTCGTCAATGTTGATAACCGTTTTGCCTTTTGGCTGTGCGATATCCAGACGGGCCAGAAGCGCTTCGAATTTCTTGCGGTTCTCCGCTTCATCGATACTCTCCAGGCTGGTGCCCAGAATGTTCACACCAGCTGCGGCGAGTGGCGCAGCCAGGTTGATGGCTGTCTGTCCACCGAACTGTACGATAACCCCGATCGGATTCTCCTGGGCGATCACGTTCATCACATCCTCGAAGAATAGCGGTTCAAAGTACAGGCGGTCTGATGTATTGAAATCCGTCGACACCGTCTCTGGATTATTATTGATAATGACGGCTTCATAGCCGGCTTTCTGGATCGCCCATACTGCATGCACGGTAGAGTAGTCGAACTCGATACCCTGGCCGATACGGATAGGACCGGAGCCGAGCACGATAACCTTCTGTTTATCGGAATGAATCACTTCATTCTCGGTCTCATAGGTCGAGTAGTAGTATGGCGTTGAAGCTTCGAATTCGGCGGCGCAGGTATCGACCATTTTGAATACCGGAACCAGACCCTGCTGCAGACGCAGCACGCGTACTTCGGATTCCTTGGTGAATGCCCCGCCCGGACGCCCTTCGGCACGGATCTCGGCAATCGCCCGGTCGGTGAAGCCCTTGCGCTTGGCCTGATAGAGAATTTCTGCGGACAAGGTTTCTTCCGCGCGGATCTCGTCCTCGAAGCTCACGAGGCCTTCGATCTTGGACAGGAACCACCAGTCAATATTCGTCATATCCTGAATATCCTGCAGCCCGTAGCCGCGGCGGAACGCTTCTGCGATCAGGAACAGGCGCTCATCATCCGCTTTGGCGAGTCTATTACGCAGTACACTGTCTTCAAGCAGCTCTGCGCCAGGCAGACGGAAACGGTGCACACCGATCTCCAGCGACCGGATCGCCTTGTGAATCGACTCTTCGAAGGTACGCCCGATGGCCATCACTTCTCCGGTTGCCTTCATCTGGGTACCCAGCTTACGGTTCGCAGAGATGAACTTATCGAACGGCCAGCGCGGGATTTTGCTGACGATATAATCCAGTGTCGGCTCGAAGCAGGCATAGGTCTGTCCGGTAACCGGATTGACGATTTCATCGAGCGTGTAGCCGAGGGCGATTTTGGCAGCCATCTTGGCAATCGGATACCCGGTCGCCTTCGACGCCAGCGCCGACGAGCGGCTTACGCGCGGATTCACTTCAATGACATAGTATTGATAGCTCTGCGGGTCCAGTGCGAACTGCACGTTACAGCCGCCTTCGATATTCAGCGCGCGGATAATCTTCAGTGAAGCGCTGCGCAGCATCTGGTACTCACGGTCAGACAACGTCTGGCTTGGCGCCACTACGATACTGTCGCCTGTATGTACGCCAACCGGATCAAAGTTCTCCATGTTGCAGACTACAATACAGTTGTCGTTCTTATCACGCATCACTTCATATTCGACTTCCTTCATGCCGGCGATGCTCTTCTCCACCAGACATTGGCCGATCGGGCTGTAACGGATACCTGCTTTGACGGTTTCGCGCAGCTCTTCCTCATTGTCACAGATCCCGCCGCCTGTTCCGCCTAGCGTGTAGGCCGGACGGACGATCAGCGGATAGCCGATGCCGGCGGCGAAGCCCATCGCTTCTTCCACACTTGTGATGATGGCACTCTCAGGAACAGGCTGATCCAGCTCACGCATCAGCTCGCGGAACAAGTCACGGTCTTCTGCTTTCTCGATGGATTCCAGCTGTGTACCCAGAAGCTTCACATTCTCGGATTTCAGTACGCCTGCACGGGCCAGCTCCACTGCCATGTTGAGGCCAGTCTGTCCGCCCAGTGTCGGCAGCAGTCCGTCCGGACGCTCCTGACGGATAATCGCCGTTACGAATTCCAGTGTGATCGGTTCAATATATACTTTGTCAGCCATATTGGTATCGGTCATGATCGTAGCCGGGTTGCTGTTAATCAGCACAACCTCTACGCCTTCTTCTTTGAGCGCCTGGCAGGCTTGTGTGCCCGCATAGTCAAACTCGGCGGCTTGGCCGATGACAATCGGACCGGAGCCGATAACCAGAATTTTTTTGAGTTTATCGTTCTTAGGCATGTTATAGTGCTCCTTTCACGGCTTCAAGCTGTGCTGCAGGTTTCGGTGCCGTGATTCTGGCATTGGCCGCAAGCTGCGCCTGGCGCGAGCCTGCCGGCAGTTTCGCCTTGTGGTCTGCGATCATCTGCAGGAAACGGTCGAACAAGTAGCTGCTGTCATGCGGTCCCGGCGCCGCTTCCGGATGGTACTGCACCGAAAAAGCGGGGTAACGGGTATGCTTCAGTCCTTCGACGGTCTTATCATTGTTGTTAATATGCGTAACTTCCAGATCCGTGTTCACTACGGATTCTTCATTAACCGTATAGCCATGGTTCTGCGAGGTGATGAAGCAGCGTCCGCTCTCCAGCTCTTTGACCGGATGGTTACCGCCGCGATGTCCGAATTTGAGCTTCTCGGTGTCAGCGCCGCATGCCAGCGCGAACAGCTGATGACCCAGGCAGATGCCGAAGATCGGATATTCGCCGAGCAGTTCGGATATGGTCTTAACTGCATATGGCACATCCTTAGGGTCCCCAGGGCCGTTCGACAGCTGGATTCCGTCGGGATTCAGGCGGCGGATCTCATCTGCAGTCACATCGTGAGGCACGACAACCACATCACAGCCGCGGCTGTTCAGCTCGCGCAGAATGCCTGTCTTCGCGCCGTAATCTACCAGCACGATACGTTCCTTATTACCGGGACTGCTATATGTCTTGGTTGTGGAGGTACGTGCTACCTGATTGCGCAATTCTTCAATTGTAGTATCGCCCATCATTTCCATCAGTTCTTCCACACGTTTATTCGAAGTGGTGAGGATCGCCTTCATCGTGCCGTGGTGGCGGATAATGCGGGTCAGCATCCGGGTGTCAATCTCGCTGATTCCGGGAATGCCGTATTCCTTCAGCAGATCGTCTACACTGTATTCAGCACGCCAGTTGCTGGGCACAGTCTCGTGACGACGCACCACAAAGCCGTGCACAAAAGGGCGCACAGATTCGAAATCATCACGGGTAATGCCGTAATTTCCGATCAGCGGATACGTCATGGTGACGATCTGGCCGCAGTACGAAGGGTCCGACAGCACCTCCTGATATCCCGTAATTCCTGTGTTAAATACAACCTCGCCCGTCTTTTCGCCTTCCGCGCCAAATGCGGTGCCTGTAAACAGCGTTCCGTCCTGAAGCAGCAATCTCGCCTGCATTCCCTTCCACTCCTTCTTGTTTCTGTAGTCTGATGCTTATGTCACGGCCGGCAGCCTGGCTGCCAGTAACCGTCAGTTATACTTCACTCCATACGGCTCTGCCGTCTACCCAAGTCTTCACCGGCCAGCCCTTAAGCTTCCATCCGCCAAAAGGAGTATTCCGCCCTTTGCTGGCAAACGTTGCCGGGTCCACTTCCTTCTCTTCATTCATATCAATCAGTGTCAGATCGGCAGGCGCGCCTACTGCAAGGCTGCCAGTGTTCAATCTGAACACCCGGGCCGGATCAGCGGTCATCCGCTGGACCAGCAGGGACAGATCCCATTTGCCAGTGGCCACAAAAGCGGTATACAGCAGCGGGAAGGCTGTCTCAAAACCGACGATGCCAAACGGTGCAAGCTGCATGCCTTTTGCTTTCTCTTCCGCACTGTGCGGTGCATGATCGGTAACGATGATATCCAGCGTGCCGTCCAGCAGGCCTTCGATGCAGGCTTCCACATCGCGGCGCGAGCGAAGCGGCGGGTTCATTTTCCAGTTCGCGTCCATGCCCGGAATGTCTTCCTCCGAGAGCAGCAGATGATGCGGGCACACCTCAGCGGTCACCTTGATGCCGATCTGCTTAGCCTGACGGATCAGCCGTACCGATTGCTCGGTGCTGACGTGGCACACATGGTAGTGAACGCCCGTAGCTTCAGACAGCAGTATGTCGCGCCCTACATGGATGGCTTCCGACTCATTCGGAATTCCCTTAAGTCCATGCTTGTCGGCAAACGTACCTTCCGCTACCGCGCAGCCCTCAACCAGCGAGTTGTCCTCGCAGTGGGCAATGACCGGCATATCCATTCCTGCCGCCAGCTTCATGGCATCCTTCATCATTTGTGCGCTCTGTACGCCTACACCGTCGTCGGTGAAGCCAATCGCTCCAGCCGCTTTCAGTGCCGCAAAGTCAGTCAGCTCAAGTCCCAGCTCATTCTTCGTAATGGCCGCATAAGGCAGCACCTTCACGAGTCCGGCTTCACGCGCCTTATCTTTTACCAGTTGGACGATCTCTGCACTGTCTGTTACCGGGCGTGTATTCGGCATGCAGGCGATAGTCGTGAATCCGCCTTTGGCCGCCGAACGTGCGCCGGTCTCAATCGTTTCCTTATGTTCAAACCCCGGTTCACGTAAGTGCACATGCATATCGATCAGTCCCGGGATCAGCAGCTTGCCTTCCGCTTCGATGATCTCTCCTGCTTCATCTACCGCTTCAGCGGCATCCAGAATCTTAGAGATTACCCCGTTCAACACGACAATATGCTTGCGCTCCAGCACGCCTTCTTGGCCCAGTACACTGGCGTTTTTAATGATCACGGTTATGATTCTCCTTTGTGCCTCAGGCCGCAGCCGTAAGCTCTTTAGTTATTATATAATAAAAATTCATCTTTGTGTATATTTATTAGTAAAGTTATGTGAGGTTTTTTTACGGAATCTTGCTACTGAAGTGCTCTCTCCATCACTGCCATCCGTACCGGGACTCCATTCGCCATCTGCGGGAAAATCCGTGACTGGCTGCTCTCCACCACTGCATCATCGATCTCCACATTGCGGTTGACCGGCGCCGGGTGCATGATGATCGTTCCCTTGTCCAGCTTCGCAGCGCGTTCTTCCGTAAGTCCGAAGTGCTCCCGGTACTCTGCTGCCGATAAAATAATACCGGAGGCATGCCGTTCCAGCTGCACTCTCAGCATCATAACCACATCCGCTTTCAGCGCTTCTTCCATTGAAACGTATGGAGCGTACGCGGCAAGCTCAGGAGCCTGCATATTCGCCGGTGCGCAGAACTGGACGCTTGCGCCCATCTTGGTCAATGCCCACAGGTTGGAGCGTGCCACCCGGCTATGCATAATATCTCCGATAATCGACACTTTCAGGCCCTTCAGTTCTCCGAAATGCTTGCGCATCGTGTACAGATCCAGCAGCGCCTGTGTCGGGTGCTCATTGTTGCCGTCTCCGGCATTGATCAGCGGGATGCTTACCTTCTCGGCCAGCTGCTGCAGCACGCCTGCAGGCTTCAAACGCACAACTCCGGCATCGATCCCCATCGATTCTAAGGTGCGTACGGTATCGTAGATCGACTCGCCTTTTTCTACACTGGAAGCTGCCGCCGTGAAGTTCAGGACCTGAACGCCCAGCCGTTTCTCGGCCATTTCGAAGGAGAAGCGGGTCCGTGTGCTATTCTCAAAAAACATGTTGGCAACAAAATGCGATCTCAGCACCGGCGTGAGCTTCTCGCTCTGATTGTCCCAGTAAGCCGTTCTGTTCAAAAGCTGGCTGATTTCCGAAGCGTCCAGTTCCTTAATCCCCAGCAGACTGCGTTCCTTCACTTTGGTTGCCGTCATCATTGTTATCGTTCCTCCCGGTTTGAAATAATGTACACTTCGTCCTTGCCGTCGAATTCGGTCAGTGACACTTCAATCTGCTCATGCCTGGAGGTGGGTACGTTCTTGCCAATATAGTCAGGGCGGATCGGAAGTTCCCGGTGTCCGCGGTCAGCCAGTACAGCAAGCTGGATCATCCGCGGCCGTCCGCAATCCATCAGCGCATCCATCGCTGCCCGGATCGTTCTGCCGGTGTACAGCACATCGTCGAACAGAATCACTTTCTTGTCCTGGATGCCGCTGCTGCCCGGGGGCAGGATCAGATTGCTGTTGACCACAGCCTTGTCCATCGACTCCCTGTTGTCGCCGCCTTCGCGGTCATCGCGGTAATGCGTGATATCCAGCTCACCGTAAGGTATATCCACGCCTTCAATCTCCTTGATGCGCTCCGCAATCCGCTGGGCCAGATAAATCCCTCTCGTACGGATGCCGACCAGCAGACAATTCTCAATACCCTTGTTCTTCTCCAAAATCTCATGTGCAATGCGTGACAGTGCCCGGCGAATCGCCGTTTCGTCCATAATGACATTTTTTTCAGTAACCATCATCGTGCCATCCTCCTGCTTGATCGCCTGCTCAAGTTCCCGGATAAACAAAAAACTCCTTGCCCGAAACAGGCAAGGAGTGAAATCCGCAGATTCAAAAAGATGGCGTGTCCGCGCGCATAAAAAGGCCCTCCGTACTTATACGGATTCCTGCTTCCATGTTCGCGAACCTCGATTCACGTTACCTTGCCAGCCTCACGGGACTGATTTAAAGGCGCATATTCAACTAAAGGGAATTATGACAGAAGAAAAGGGTGGTGTCAAACTTTCTGCAAGATTTGTTTTGGTGAAGGGCGCGGCTGCGGTGATTTTGGACTTCCGGCCGCTGTTATGTTTGGATTTCCTGATTATTACCGCCGCCGCGGTAGAAATCCAAACATAAAGGCGGACGCTCCGCTCCTTCCAGTTCCAAAATCCCCTCCGCCGCTTCCACCTAAACAGGGTGAAAGATTCCACCCCACCCCGAGTTGGGTGGGGCAGGAAAGGCGGTACTATAGCGCTGCGCTGATAGTGCATACTCGGAACTAAAGCTATGCTGAAAAGCGAATGAACCTTTTATTCAGATTCCTTCCGCAATAATGTCAAGAGATCATCGAAGATTCCGGGTGTAGCGAATACGGCCTCTTCACCATTGAGTTCATTAGGGATGTGATCAGGCACCATATGTACATTGCAACTTAATGCTCCCGCCTCCCGTGCAATCAAGCCTGCGGCGGCTACGTCCCACGGTGAAAGACTTTCCGTATGCGCATCTAATTTACCGGACGCCACATAACAAATGTCTACTGTTGGTGCGGCAAAACGCCTAATGTCGCGGCAGTTCCTTCTGAGTCGGTTCACTCTTTCGATTGCTGGCTCCACTTTTGCTGGATCATGCGGAAAACCTGTGCCTATGACAGCATCTAGCAGCGAAGTACATGTACGAATTTGTAAACGCTCACCATTGCAATAAGAGCCTTCTCCTTTAATCCCAACATAAGTACAGTGCAAATCTGGCGCATATACTGCTCCTGCCAGCACTACGCCATCAAGGGCAAAAGCCAATGAAACGCCGTAATGCGGCAGGTTGCGAGCAAAATTAACTGTTCCATCTAAGGGATCAATTACCCAAACCGGACCGTCAAACTTGAAATTATCCCAGTTATGTACTCCATTTTCCTCAGAAAGAATTCGATGACCTTGAAATTTATCCATTATGGCTTCTTGAATGATTTTTTCCGATAACCAATCAGCGGATGTCACAAGTTCACCATAATCCTTGTAATTCACTTCAATTTTTTCCCGGATGCGCAATTTGGAAATTCTGTCACCCGCTTTTGTTACAGCCTGCTCTGCAAACAACGCTAATTCACGAAGGTCGAACTTCATTTCGTTCACATTCCTCCTTATAGTGCGTTTCTTTTATGTAATTTCTTAGTTACAGTGTTGATTATGGTATCTGCTTAATATGGAATCATCAACTATTTGAGAGACAACTTGATGACTCGGTTGCTTCAATTTAATCATACCTTCAAAAAATAATCATTGCGTAAATTCACAGAATTATCCAGCTTATAAAAAATTCGTGAAATGATTGAACTATCCTGCCCGCTGGCATATTTTCGTTCCCGCCCCGCCTCTGCTATGATAAAAATGGAGGCGAACAGATCATGGACCTGGAGTTTATTACAGTAGATAAATGGGATGAACAGCTCTGGAAGCAGATGGAGCCGGTGTACCGGGAGGCTTTCCCGAGCGGCGCTAAGTCAAAAGGGATTCTCCGCAGTATGCTGGAGCGGAAGATTGCTTATCTACATGCGGGACTTGATCAGCAGGGGCAGGTTGTCGCTATGGCCGTTACTGGGGTCGTGGGAAAGACTGACGATAAGGTACTGATCATAGATTACTTGGCGGTCGATAAGGAGCTGCGCGGGGCGGATATGGGAACCTGGTTCCTCGTACAGATCAGGGACTGGGCTGTTCAAGAACACAACGTACGGGGAATCATCATCGAAGCTGAATCCGGAACCTCGGATACACACAAGGAGCGCATTCATTTCTGGGAGCGGAACGGATTCGTCCTGACCTCCTATGTCCACCAGTATGTCTGGGTGCCCGAGCCTTATCAGGCGATGCTGCTGCCACTGGATGGTAGCGGAAATGTACCGGACGATGGCGAAGCGCTATTCCGTTATATTAATGCCTTTCACAGCAAGGCCTACCGGAAAGGTTAGGCTGCTGTTCCAGGTCAGCCGTGAGTTTCCGGCTGGCTTATCTTTATATTCGAGGCTGCTAACTCCACCTTACTCTCACCGTCACATGCATACTGTCCCCCCCTGTTACCGGCCTGTCCAAGTAATGTTGCACATTTTACAGGATTTTTGCTCCGTAAATGCATCATTGGGTTTAATGTTGTATTTTTTACAGCATTTAGTATGAATATGCACTTACCTCTGAAGCGGATTGTTGTAAAAAGTGCAGGATTTGCGCTTTCAGTGCCTGTTTCGTCTGAGTAAAGTTGCAGTTTGTAACATTTGACCAGACCGAAGTGGATAGTGAGGCTCGGGAGCGATCGGCTGCCATAATAAAAAGCCGCCGCAGATTCCTCTGCAGCGGTCTCATCAACCAAACTTAAAATTCGAATTCAACGTCGCTAAGGCGTCTTTGAATTTCAGAAATCACACGCTTCTCATCTTCTTCACCTTTGGCGACGAAAGTCACGGAGAAACGCACGAACGCGCCGGCATCATCCCAAGGCACGGTGGAGATCAGCTTCTCGCGGATCAGGAACTGCGAGAAGTCCTCGCCGGATTCGAAGCGGCGTCCGCCTTTGACACCTTTTGGAGCAGCTACATACAGGAAGAAGGACCCCTTCGGTTTCTCTGCCTTGAAGCCCAGGCTGTTCAGTGCATCCACCAGCATGTTGTGGCGGCGGGAGTATTTGGCAGCAATCGCTTCGGTAATCTCTGGATGAGACAGACCGTATGCGGCAGCTTTTTGAATCGCGATGAATTGGCCGGAGTCATTGTTGTCCTTCACATCACTGAAAGCCTTAACGATCAGCGGGTTGCCGGCAACGAAACCGATTCTCCAGCCGGTCATATTGTAGGACTTGGACAGGGAGTGCAGCTCCACGCCGACATCCTTGGCCCCAGGTACGGACAGGAAGCTCAGCGGCTTCACGCCATCATACGTCAGTGCTGCATAAGGAGCGTCATGGATAACAACTACATCGTATTTCTTCGCCCAGGCTACTACTTCGCTGAAAAATTCAGGAGTTGCGCTTGCGCCTGTAGGATTGTTCGGATAGTTCAGGTAGAGCAGCTTCGCCTTGTGTGCTACATCCTCCGGAATGGAGTTCAGGTCAGGCAGGAAGTTATTCTCCTTCTTAAGCTCAACGGAGAATACTTGTCCGCCCAAATACTTGGTGTGGGTGCCCAGCACCGGATAACCCGGAACGGTCATGATCGTGATGTCGCCCGGATTAATGAAGACGGACGGCATCATCGCCAGCGCAGGCTTCGAACCGATGGAATGTACGATTTCATTTACCGGGTCGATGCCGTCTACCTGGAACACTTCCTTCAGATAAACAGCAGCAGCCGCTTTGAATTCAGGAATCCCGTTGTCAGAATATCCGCGGTTTTCTTCTTTGGCAGCTTCAAGGGCAAGTCTTGCCACAATGCCTTCATCCGCCATTTCGTCCGGCTCACCGACGCCCATGTCGATCAATTCAATGTTAGGAAAATCCTGCTTCGCCGATGCTTTGGCGCGTTTGATTTTCTCGAATTTGTAGATGGAAGTGTCCTTGCCATATCCGGCGCCGCCGATGCGGTCCGCAAAATTAGTCTGAATGAATGTATCCTGATAGTGTTCAATACTCATAATCTTCGTCTCATCTCCTGGCTTTTGTTGTGAATCCATGATCTAAATATGAAGCAAAGCTGCCTTAGAAGCCATGGACTTATAATCTATTCATTTGTACTTATCTGCTGCGCAGTGTGTACAGCACTTCTTCCATATCTGCCGGAAGCGGCGCGCTGAATTCCTTATACTCTCCTGTGGCAGGATGCACAAATCCCAGTACAGCAGCATGCAGAGCCTGTCCAGTCATCGTCGTACCTTTGCTGCGTCCATAGATTGGATCGCCGACCAGCGGATGGCCGATGAACTTCATATGCACACGGATCTGATGCGTCCGTCCGGTCTCCAGCTGCAGCTCAAGCAGCGTACAGTCGCCGAACCGCTCAAGCACCGTAAAATGCGTCACAGAACGTTTGCTGTTCTTCTCAGTGACCATATACAGCTTACGGTCATGCGGATCACGGCCGATTGGGGCATCTACTGTGCCTTTATCATGAGACAGATTGCCATGCACCACTGCGATGTAGCGGCGGGTTACACTGTGCTCCTTCAGTTGGGCGGCAAGTGAAGCATGACTGGCGTCATTCTTAGCAGCCATAATCAGACCGGAGGTATCCTTGTCGATACGGTGCACAATGCCCGGACGAATCTCGCCGTTAATACCTGACAGGTCCTTGCAATGATACATCAGCGCATTGACCAGGGTGCCTGAGGGATGTCCTACTGCCGGATGCACCACCATACCGCGCGGCTTATTCACCACGATAACATCGCTGTCTTCATATACAACCTCAAGCGGGATATTCTCCGCAATTAAATCCGTAACTTCGGCTTCCGGCACCGTAACAGCCACCTTATCGCCTTCATACAGCTTGTAGTTTGCTTTGACAGGCGCGCCGTTCACCGTCACATGTCCGCCGCTGATCCACAGCTGAACCTGCGAGCGGGAAACCTCTTCTTCCCAAGACTCCGTAATGTACTTATCAATCCGTTCCCGGGCATTCTCCGCGGCAACCATCCATTCGGTGACGTCTCTTTCTTCTTCGAGGGCGCCAGACACCGCCTGCTCATTGACGTCTTTATTCAAAATCATTCATTCCCTTCTTTGACTTCCTGTGACTCCTTAACTTCGGTGACTTCCTGCTCGCCTTTCACATCCAGCAGCGTATCAAGAATGATCAGGGCTACCCCTACCACGATGCAGGAATCGGCTACGTTGAAGATCGGGAAGGTATAGCTGCCGAAATTGAACATCAGGAAATCCACAACTTCACCGTTCAGAATCCGGTCGATGAAGTTTCCGATGGCTCCTCCAAGCACCAGAGACAACGCCGTAGGCAGCAATTTGCGGGTCTTCCGGGCCTTGTTCAGATACCAGACGATACCGGCAACAACTATAACCGTAATTACAATGAAGAACCACTGTTGTCCTTCAAGAATTCCGAAAGCGGCTCCACGATTGCGGTGGGACGTGATAATGAAGAAATCCTTTATAACCGGAATCTGCTCTGCGATCTCCAGCCGGGTAGCAATCAGATATTTGGTACCCTGGTCAATCAAAAATACAATTAGCGCAATCAGAAAGTACACCACAGAAGTTGTCACTCCGTTCTTATTTTTCCCGCGGTCCGCGGTACGAATACTGTATAAAGACTTGTATATTGTAGCACAGGCCTCAAGATACAGTCCATTGCATGGCACTCTAAACCCTCCAAAGTACGGGTACTATTTTCCATCGCTAAAAAAGGGCCCCTGCGGCCAAGCTATACAAGCGGAAACGGCTTTGCCCTCCTTAATAAAGACGGAACCGTTTCAGCGAGGATTAAGCCACCGAAAGGAGCTCACAGCAATGAGCCATCTGACATCAACCCAGCTCTCCGGGCTGCGCGCATTACTGCTACAGCAGCAGGAGGACATCAAGCACAGGCTGCAAAATAATGAGCATTACGGACTGCAGGAAGCTATGCGCGATACTACCGGAGAGCTGTCCGAGATCGACAACCATCCCGGCGATGCCGCCACCGAGCTATATAACCGTTCCATGGATATTTCCCTGCTGGAGCGGGACGAGCATGAGCTGGACGATATCGAAGCGGCGCTGCGGGCGATGGATGAAGGCACCTATGGCATTTGTATAGCCAGCGGCGAACCGATTCCTTATGAACGTCTGGCCGCGATTCCATCCACCCGCTACACCAAAGAGCATGCACCACGCCAGAGCGCTCCGTTTACACGCCCGGTGGAGGAGGAGCTGTTGTCACCACCTTTTGGACGGACCAGCCTGGATGAGCGGGAGGACCAGAACGGCTTCGACGGGGAGGATGCCTGGCAGATTGTAGAGAGCTGGGGCAATTCCGATTCCCCTGCCATGGCCGAAGGCAACAACATCAGCTCCTACAATGATATGGAGATCGAAGCGGACGAAACCGAAGGCTTCGTGGAGCCGTGGGAGAATTTCGTCGCTACCGACATTACGGGAAATCATCTAACCATCATCAAAGGCAACAGCTACCGCCATTACATGGACGACGGGGAAGGTGACTACCTGCTGGACCCGCTCAAAAAAGAAAGGGAGTAGCCCCGTGCTGCTCTTTTTTAATTTGGACCCGGGTCAGAAGGTCTTCAGCTCCAGCTGATGCTGCACGATCCGCACAATGTCCGCAATATAGTCCCCGATAATCGGCAGATTCAATGCCCCAAGCACCTGAAGCACATAAATAATCGTCGCCGCAAAAAAAGTAAACCCGAGCGCAATCCCCAGCCCCCGGGCTACTCCGGAAAAAATATTCAGCCATATCAGCCGGAACGGCGAATGCAGCAGCTCCGTATATTCTGCAATCCGCGATTTCTCCATCTGCTGGGCCAGCTGGGTGGTCATCCGGTACAGCGCGTTCAGCTTTTCCTCCTGCGGCAGATCCGCCGGATCACCGGCTGCTGCGAGCGCGGCTGCAGGCTTTTGAGAAGAAAATGGTGTCTGTATACGCTCCCCGGAATGCAGGAATTGGCGCTTCTCCTCCGGTACTTTACCGGTATCCATGCTGCTGTCTACTCCCGAGGTCTGAATTGAAATTCTGCCCGGCCCTTCCGGCCTCTCCGGCTTCCCGCCCTCCGTATCTCCATCTTTCCATCCGCCCATGCCTCGGCACCTCCCTCGAATCTCTATGACCCGCAAAGCAAACGAGCCCGGTTAAAGAGACTTCTCTCTTTAAGCACGGGGCTCGTCATTTTGCATTCTAACCCATAGAATCTTTTCTTTGCAGCTAGTATATGCCATATAGGGACAAGTGATGCAGGGTGCAGGTTTTACTTAAGCGCCGATATGAATTCCGATGCTCTTGCCGCCGGCATCCACAGTTTCATAGGTATAGTCTCCGTCAAAATCAACCGTAGTCACCAGTACATTCTCGCGCAGTATATGCTCGAATGCGGTAACCGCAGCCTTCAGCTCGTCATCCACATGCAGCGTAAGAGCAATCCGTTTGTCGATCGGCAGATCCAGACGTTTACGGTAATCCTGCACGGCACGGACCACCTCGCGTACCCAGCCTTCCTGCACCAGCTCCGGTGTGATTTCGGTGTTCAGCGCCACCGTCAGTCCATAACCGGAAGCCGAGGCAAAACCCGGTTTGGCCTGCTTCTCGACCAGCAGCTCCTCGGATGTGATCTGCAGCTCTTCCCCGTCCGGCGATACAATGGCGAGTCCGCCGTCCTGTACGGTTTTGCGGGTAGCGTCACTGTCCATGGCTTTGAGGAAGCCCTGCAGGAAGCCAACGTTCTTGCCGTATTTCTTGCCTGCGACCTTCAGATTCAGCTTCAGGGTGAAGTCTACAAAGCCGCTGTCGCTGTGCTCGATCACAATATGCTTCACATTGATTTCGTCTTTGATCAGCTCTTCATAATCTGCCACATTGAAGTTATCGTCAATCGAGGCGATCAGCTCAGACAAAGGCTGGCGGGTCTTGATGCCGCTCTCGTTTCGCACGTTGCGTGCCAGCTCCACGATCCCTCTGGCGCTCTCCATATCCTTTTCCAGTGCAAGATCGATCAGGCTTTCATCGGCTACCGGATAATCTGCGAGATGCACACTTTCTCCTCCGCCCAGGTTCGTAAAGATATCCTCGGACAGCATCGGTGTGAAAGGTGCCATCAGCGTAGCTGTGGTCAGCAGTACATGCGTAAGTGTGCGGTATGCATCCAGCTTCTCTTCGCCCAGCCCGCTGCCCCAGAACCGGTCACGGGAACGGCGGATGTACCAGTTGCTCAGCTCATCCACGAAATTCTCAATTGCTTTGGACGTATTCACGAAATCGTTAACGGCAAGACCTTTATCCACCAGCAGGATCAGGCTGTTCAATCGGGACAGAATCCAGCGGTCGAGCTTATGCCGAGGCAGCTTGAACGGGTGATCCGCAGGATCGTAGCCGTCGATACCAGCATACAACGTCAGGAAGGCATGCGTGTTAACCAGCGTATCCACAACCTTGGACTTCGTCTCTCCCACCAGACCGCGCGAGAACCGTTTGTTGTTCCATGGCGCACTGTCGGACAGAATGGCCCAGCGGAACGCGTCGGTGCCGTATTCGTTCATGATCTCCCAAGGGTCGATGACATTGCCTTTGGATTTGGACATCTTCTGGCCGTTCTCATCGAAAATATGACCGTGGGCGATTACCGCTTTGTAAGGCGCTTTGCCCGTGAACAGCGTCGATACGGCAAGCAGGCTGTAGAACCAGCCGCGTGTCTGGTCAATCCCTTCACAGATCATATCTGCCGGATACTGGTCTGCGAATCTGTCCTCATTCTCAAACGGATAGTGACTCTGGGCGAACGGCATCGAGCCGCTGTCGAACCATACGTCGATGACTTCCGGTGTGCGCACCATTACGCCGCCTTCACTGAAGGGACTCCGCAGCTTGATGTTGTCCACATACGGCTTATGCAGCTCGATATCCTCTGCTACTTCGCCGATCGCCATCGATCTTAGTTCAGCGATACTATGCGGTGCGAATTCCTTGCCGGTGTCCTGGCAGACCCAGACATTCAGCGGCGTGCCCCAGTAGCGGTTACGGCTGATATTCCAGTCCACCAGCTCCTCCAGGAACTTGCCGAAGCGGCCTTCACGCACATGGTCCGGATACCAGTTCACACTGTTATTGTTGGCGATCAGCTGATCCTTGATCGCTGTCGTCTGGATGAACCAGCTGTCTGTTGCATAATAGAGCAGCGGAGTATCGCAGCGCCAGCAGAACGGATAGCTGTGCTCGTATTTTTCTTTACTGTAGAGCAGTCCACGTTCGGACAATACCTTCACGATATCGAGGTCGACGTCTTTGACGAACCGTCCGGCAAAATCGCTCACTACACCGGTATATTTACCGGAGGTATCCACCACGTTGACGAAGCTGATGCCATTCTCGCGGCAGCTCTTGTAGTCATCTTCACCATGTGCCGGAGCCATATGCACGATCCCGGTACCGCTGGAATCTGTAACAAACGATGCGCCTACGATCACATTATGCTTCTCTGCCTTAATATAATCGAACGGCGGAGTGTAGCTCTGGCCGATAAAGTCCGCACCTGTATGGGTGGACAGGATCGTATACTCGCCTTTGAGCACCTCATCCACGAGATTCTTGGCCAGTACATATACGCCGTCTTCCTGCTGGGCACGCACATATTCCATATTCGGGTTCATTGCCAGCGCCATATGCGCCGGTAGTGTCCAAGGCGTGGTCGTCCAGGCCAGCACATAATCGCCGCTGCCGTCCAGCTTGAACTTAGCTGTAGCACTCAGATCCTTGACTGTCTTGTAGCCCTGCGCCACTTCATGGGAGCTCAGTGTCGTCTGACAGCTCGGGCAGTACGGGCTGACGCGGTGTCCGCGGTACATTAAGCCTTTGTCATGTACTGTAGCGAGGATATTCCACACACTCTCGATGTAGGTGTTATCCAGCGTAACGTAAGGGTTATCCAGGTCCGTCCAGTAGCCGATCGCTTCGGTGAACTCACGCCACTGCTTCTCATAGCCGAATACACTTTCCTTACATTCCTTGATGAACTTCTCCACGCCGTATTCTTCAATATCCTGTTTGCCGGAGATTCCAAGCTTCTTCTGCACACCGAGTTCAACCGGCAGGCCGTGGGTATCCCAGCCCGCTTTGCGGATCACACGGAAGCCTTTCATCGTCTGGTAACGTCCAACGAAGTCCTTGATGACCCGGCCCAGCACATGCCCGATATGCGGCACGCCGTTCGCCGTCGGAGGTCCTTCATAGAACACATAGTTCGGGCTTCCCTCGCGGTTCTCCATGGATCTGCGGAACGTATTCTCGTCGCTCCATTTCTTCAATATCCGGACATCTCTGGCCCGTGCTTTTTCTTTGACATCTACTTTATGCATGATGGTCAATCCTTCCGTTTAGTCTTTAAACCTTATTCGGATTTCATCCGAGCCTTCTTTAAAAGCTTTCAAACCTATCAAAACCTTTCAAAGCTTTTCGATCCCTCCCAAACCCTCCCTTCGCCAAGGGAGGGCCCCAAGGGCTCCGCCCTCTGGACACCCGGAAAGTTTGTCGATCTCCAGGGGAAAGGGGTTTGGTAAGTTAATTTTGTTGTAATGCCCGCTTACGCCGCAAGCGGCACGCTCTACCTCAAGCTACCGGCCCGGGGTCTGTCGGTGTAGTTGAGGCCCCGCAGGCGTACCCGTCAGGGCAGCCTAAGAAGGGCCGCGCCCTCCGCCGCAGTAATCCTTCCCCTTCCGCCATCGTCACTCCCCATTCGGAGCACTTGTTGCAGGTGTCTAGAGGGCGGCCAGCCCTTGGGGTCCCCCTTGGAAAGGGGGATTTAGGGGGATGTAAACACAAATGAGCGCCATCCCGCCCCCACAGGGGCGAGACAGCGCTCGCGATACCACCCTAATTCTGCACCTCACGCACATCCTTAAGGGGAGTGTATTCAGTACAATCTCAGTTCCGCATGCAGAAATGCCACACGGGTCCGGGATAACGTCCGGCAGACGGCATAGCTTACACACGTATGCATATACGCTTCAGCTTAGCTTCTAGGGGAGGATCTTCCGGCAAGGCGTGAACGATCGGCTCGCAGCAAACACCGACTCTCTGGAGAACGTTACCTTATCGTACTTGTCCCGTCATCGAAGTTCTGTTCAATGGGATATATGCTATAGTTATAGACTTTTTCGATCAAATTGTCAAGATTCACTATAATAACTGCTCCCAGCTTTTCAAATCTTTTTTCATTGGTTTTCCCAAAAGCAGGTCATAGTATTTCGGAGCTAAGCCATGCACAATGTGCACATTGATCGATTGCTGGGTATTGTAAAAGACTGATGCAAGAACAACACCCGCATGTTCCGTATAACTCCTTCCTTTATTCTTAATCGTCAAAACCAGCTCAATTATTTCTCAAGGACCACCTACCCTTAAAAGGTATGTTTACCCTGGTGACTGGAGTGGACTATTTCCTAGTACGTATTCTATTTATTTTGAATCGTTCTGCAAGTCAGCTTAGATTCTTGTGACCGTCGCATGATCGCCTAGGATATGACGGGCTGGCTGCTCCTGAATTTCTTGTTCAGCCAGATGAACATATGATCCAAAAACACTTCCCTCCGCATGAATATGGGACAATTTAACCTGATCGGTCAAAATGCTATTGGTCAGAATGCTATCTTCAACCACGCAATTCGGACCAATATACACATAAGGCCCAATTACACTGTTCGTTACGCTTGCGGTCGGATCAACCCTAACTGGAGGAATCCATAGAACAGACCTGTGAATGCAGGATGGATCCGCAAAGTTCTGTGTATCTCGATCCATCTTGTAGCGGTTCGCTTCAAGCCAGCGTTCGTGGGTCCCGATATCAAAAAACGCTGCGGTCGTTATGCTGTACGCAACATGCCCGCCCTCTGAAATTAACATTTGGATGGCATCCGTCATCTCGTATTCTCCTCGCGGGGAAGGCACTAGCCTGTCTATTACCGCCCAGATAGCTGCAGTAAGAGCATACACGCCGACAATAGCCAAATTGGATTTGGGATAGCGGGGCTTCTCTTCCAGATTGACAATTTGCCCATCATTAATGACGGCAACTCCAAATTGACCAGGTTCCTTAACCTGCTGAAGCAGTATCGACGCCGCAGCCTTATCTGCGTCCAGTGATCGGATTAATGGCTTTATATCACCCTCATACAAATTATCGCCAAGCATCAATAAAAAAATGGAATCCTCCACAAAAGGCCGCGCGCTTTTGACCGCATCCGCCAGTCCCTTAGCTTCTTTTTGCAGCAGAAAGGTTAAAGAGGCGTTCCACCGCTCCCCATCCCCAATCATTTCCCGGATCTCTCCTTGAGAAGGGTTCACTACGACTCCAATATCGGAAATTCCGGCCGCAACAAGTTTTTTTATAATTGAGACAAGAATATACTCCCCGTTAACAGGCAGCATGCACTTTGGTTTGGTATAAGTCGAAGGCTGCAGTCTCGTCCCCCGGCCGGCGCACAAGATTAGTCCTTTCATAAACGTCCCCCTACTCATTAAATTAGCAAACTGCGAGACTTGGTGCAAATGATATATATATATATTTTATGCACAAACTATGAAAGAGCTTGGGTACATATTAAGCAGCAATAACCTATTAAACTTTGATCCGGAAGGCATATGCCTTATGCAAATCAGGGGAACAATCGGGCTGCAAGCAGAAAAAAGCCCCAACATCCATATGTACATGGATATTGAGGGCATACCAAGGGGCTTCTTCGTACTTTGCTTTCTTTCGGATCCAATACCATCCCTGTTGAAATAATCATCGGCTTTCCTTTTGATGTGACCTTTCTTAATAAAGGGATATCATTATTTTCGAAGGGTTTCTAAAAATTCAATGTTTTTCTACGGTATAATAAACATCTTTAATATGGTCATAATTTGCTGCAATTTGCCGTAAAGTATCATTAGCTTTTAAATCAGCGGCAATTACGGTATCAAAATGCTGACTAATTCGAATCAATTCACTTTTATTTTCGTAAAATATAAAATGAACTGCTTGATGTGGATATATTTTTGTAAGATATTCTTTAAAATGAAAAGGTACAGCCAATTTTAGAAGTATATTATCTTTATACATTCTTTTGGTTTCTTTTATCATCGTTTCAAGATCGCTATTTTTTTCCGGATCAGAGCAGAAAAGCAAAATAGCCCTATTGTAATCATACATACAACTGCTATTAGTTAGCGCTAGATCAATTTCTTCCCTTATTCTTGCAAGTTCAATGTTATTTTTTATTTCAGTGTAATGATGTTTAACAATTGTTGGTGTATGTTTTTCCCGTAGAAGTCTCCCTGCATTTTTCCTTTTCTCGTTTTTTTCTTCAGTAATATAACTTTTGGATTTATAATGATAAATATAGCAATCATCGGCAACCTTTAGTTTAAACCCTGCATTGACTGCCCGAATACAATAATCATCCTCTCCCCCATAGCAAGGAAAGTTTATTTCATCCTGATCACCTATTTTTTCAATGACGGAACGGTTAATCATATAACAAAACCCATTCACTTGATTAACAACCGGAAATATTTTTTTTGATTGTTGTTCTATAAAATATGCCATTTGTTCAATGGTTAGCTCTTTACCGCCTAATTTCTCTAATTCGTTTACCGTGCCTCCATTTCCATTAACATCCTTAGGTACTGACTGATAGCTGGCCGAATTGGATAAAGGTCCAACAATCCCTGTACTGCTTTCAGATTCCATACAATCCATCAGTTTTTCTAACCAATGAATAGATACAATTGTGTCACTATTTAATAACACACAATATTTTGATGTAGACAATTTCAGTCCTTGATTTGATGCAATTGTGTAATCAGTCTTTGAGTGATTAGTTTTTAATTTACAATCATATTTATTTGCGAAAGAAGCTAAATAGTCTTTTGTTTCTTTTTCACTCCCACTATCCACAATAATTAAATTGAATGGAATGGTTTTTTTGGCTATCAAGGATTCTAAGCACAATTTGACATACTCCAACGCGTTATATACGCAGACTATTACATCTATAGTATGAGATCTGTTTAAATTACCACTTTCCAATAATCTCACCTCTACCTCTATTTTTTCTCCCTTTTAAAGACTAAAAGTTCATTCTATATAAGCGATTTCGCATTTTAATAATATCTGGACGTCTTTTTGAAAGACTTAATGAATCAACAATAAAAGTTGAATTAGCAGTTGGAATTAGTTCATGCTTAAACCCCTGTGAATAAGTGCGTTTAAATATTTCTTGTGTTGCCCCACCATATTCATCAACACGCTCACAGAACATGCCAGCTTTTATTAGATCATTTCGGTAAACACAGGAGAAGTTCTCAACAAATCCTTTTATTGTTCCTTTTGTACCAAATAACCATTTTTTAGGCATTAGATTTTTGACAAATTCACTAATAGCATTGGAATGCATACTTATACGCTGATCGCAAAATACTAAAATATCACCACTTGCCTCTATGATCCCTACATTACGAGCTCTAGCTAGCCCATAATCATTTTCCTTTCGGGATGTGTTTCGATATACAACTGGAAAAGAGACTGAACGTGCAAATTCCTCTATTACTGACTGATTTTCACTATTCGGATTGTCATCACAGATAATTAACTCTTTATTAACATAATCTTGGGCAGCAATAGATTGTAAACAATTAAGTATTGTATGATTATATTCATAAATTGTTACAATTACAGAGACTGGGGTTCCAGGAAAAAGGGAACGGTAAAGCTTTTGATAATTGTATGCTCTGCGTTCGTCTGCTTGTTTTGAGCCAATTTGCCAAGCTCTCTCGCGCATAATTAAGAGCTCTTGCTCGTTGCTCAGAAGATTCTCAATAGCATTTGTCAATGAAGCGACATCATTTAATGGAGACTCTAATAATCGCATACAATTCTTTTTGTTAAGTTCTGGCACATGTCCGACTAAACGGGAAAGAATGGGCACCCCAGAGATCATGGCCTCTAATATGGAAACAGGTCCAATCTCACTTTCATCCGAATTACAAACGAATAAGGTAGATTGATAATACAATTGTTGAAGTTCTTCCTTACTCATCTCTTGTCGGTAAGTAACACTTCCAGTTTCTAACACTTTAGTTAAATAGCTTTCATCCGATTTTCGACCAACCAATAAAAGGTTTAGCCCAAGGTTACGGCATGCAACTGCTACTTCAAAAACTCCCTTTTCTTGCTTTATTTCATCGGTAACCATAATCAAATTTTTATTCTTCGTCCACTTGTCATTAAAAGTCCAGAAATTAGTATCCACTGTTAAAGAAATAAACACGCTGCCACGTATTCTTCTTTGCATCGTTTTATTTGAATAGACTACTTTATCAAACATGCTATATTGACTGTTATTTAGATCATCAGGAATATGGTTGGTTAATATTTTTTTCTTTTCTGAAAGCCAGGAATACCTGTTTAATAGCAAAAGCGCAGTATGAGGATGTTGAAAATCAATAATGTCTGCATCCTTACCGTATTTTTCGAATCGCATAAGTTGAGAAGTACTTGGGGTTGTAGGATGTACATCGAAAACTTGGTAATCATAGCGATCCATATAGGGCAATAAACCATTAGCTAGATAATCTATATCTGAACCGATCTGGTCAATTACGCTAACTATTTTCAACAAAATTATATCCCCTCCTTTCCTCCCACTATAAAATAATAAATACTCTTGTTTACTCACTCGTTCTTAGATTTTCCACTCACATCCTCAATTAACTTATGTCTCAAATTTAATCATTGTCACTTCATTTGAAAAAAAAGGCTACTGATTGTATCCCCCCCGGCCACATCAGCGGGTATATCTTAAAAATTTTGCTGGGTTACCAACAACTACATTGTTTTTCGGAACATCACGCAAAACGGCACTATTCATCCCAACAAGTGAAAAATCACCTATGGATACATTTTGTTTTATTGAGCTATTTGTTCCTATATAGCATGATTTACCAATTGCAACAACCCCGGAAATACAAACTCCACCTGCAATACAGGAGTAATCGCCGATAACATCATCGTGACTTATCACTGTATTTGGAAGGATGATTACATGATCACCAATTTTAACATTTGATGTGATCGTGACATTCTGGAAAATAACCGTCCCCCGACCAATATCAGACATGTTTGATATATGGGCAGTAGGATGAATAATAGTTTCGAATTTTTCGATACCGACTTTCGTCTTTGCTATAATAGATTCTTTTTCCCAAAAATTCCGGGGACTTCCTATACCGTTCACAAAAAAATGCGATGAAGGAAGATCTATGGCAGTGGGAAGCGGGCCAAGAATGGGTAACCCCGCAATCCTTTGTCCCCAATGATCTGGGTTATCATCAAGAAATCCGACACATTCATATTTTAATTGAATAGCATTAATGTCATTTATTGTATCCAAAATATCAATACAGTTTCCACCTGTACCTAAGATAACAATGGGTCTGATTGTCATTATTACACCCTCCTTGAAATTCGATTAGTTATATTAATGTATGAGGCATTAAAAATGTGTTTTATCGGAAATTCCATTCATGTCTATGGAATGTTAAACATCCAATGCATACTATAATTTTGAAACTTGTAGATGGATTTTTCATGAGTGGATTGTATTGACTAATTTGAAAGGAGTAGCTTATGGAAAAACTCAAGATATTATATATTAGCCGTGATTTTTCCAAAAAGACGGAAAAACATCCATATTATCTCTCTCAGGCATTGTCTAAGGTAAGCGATTTAGTGCTATGGAGTGAGCCAGGGGATATTCAAAATATCCTGAATCATATCAGGTTTAGGCCGGATTTTATATTGATCAATGATCCGGTCGACAATCGTTCTCCCGTCATCACCGGACTCTCCTCTCTTAATATCCCATTCGGTGTTTTCATGTATGATCTTCATCGACTCGTGCAAGAACGTATCCTTTTTATTGAGCAGAATCAGGTTCCATATATTTTTACACTTTGTCGAGATTACTTTATAAATAGGTATCCCAAATATCTCCAAAGAATGAGGTGGCTGCCTCACTTTGCCAATGAAGAGGTCTTTAAAGATTATGGGTTACCTAAAGACATCGATTGTTTAATGATGGGGGTAGCAAGGCGGTATTATCCGTTAAGAAAAGTCATGTATGATGCTTTAATAGATAAGCCTTTTTTTGTTTATCATCCACACCCTGGTTACGAAAACCAGGATGAAACCAGAAAAAATATTATTATAGGAGAAAAATATGCTAAGGAAATTAATCGAGCAAAATTATTTTTAACATGTGATTCAACTTTCCATTATCCATTAGCAAAGTATTTTGAAGTTCCGGCTTGCAACACTCTTTTGCTTGCGCCCCCCTTACAAGAGCTAGAGGATATAGGATTTATACCGGATGTACACTTTGCCTCTATTAATGAAAAGAATTTCATGGAGAAGATTGAGTTCTATTTAACCCATGATCAAGAACGGGCAAAGATGGCAAATGAGGGTTATAGAATGGTTCATACAAAACATTCAGCGACGGTACGCGCCTTAGAGTTAGTAAATATGATTAAGGGTATCTTAGGTACTCACAATTGATATAAGAAAGTGGAGTTACATTTTTTTAATTTGATACCAAAAAGAGGGATACAAATGATTGATAGATTTAGAGAGAATGCAAATATAGGTGAAATGGTCGTAATTCAGGAGGATGTCGTATTAGGGAAAAACGTTTCTATCGGGCATCATACGGCTATTTTGGGAAATACCCGAATTGGGGATAACGTAACGATAGGATCTCATTGTATTATCGGGGTTTATCCCGGTGGAAATGCAAATATGCGAAAAACGGAGACTACTTTACCTCCACTTGAGATCAAATCTAATGTCAAAATAGGAAATCATGTTTCGATTTACACGGGAACTATAATCTCTGAAGAAGCATTCATCGGGGATCAAGCAAGTATCCGTGAAAAAGTACGGATTGGAGCGAATACTGTCATAGGTCGAGGTGCCATGGTTGAATTAAATACATCCATTGGTTCGCATTGCACCATCCAAACCTTAGCTTATGTTACGGCAGATACTACGATTGAAGATCACGTCTTCATTGGTCCCTGCGTTTCCATGTCCAATGATAAATATATGGGAGCAAAAGAATATACATTGAGAGGTCCTTATATTAAGGAAGGAGCAAAAATAGGCAATAATGCATCATTGTTACCTGCCATCATTATAGGTAAGAATACTGTAGTTGGTGCAGGGGCCGTTGTGACAAAAAATGTGCCGGATTTTGAGACAGTTGTAGGAAACCCGGCAAGAAAAGTACCGGATGAAACTACCTTGTAAAGGAATGAAAACAAATGATACCTCAATTGGATTTGAAGGCGGAATACGAGAGTGTAAAGGATGAGATACAGAAGTCAGTGCATGAAGTTCTGGAAAGTGGATCCTATATTTTAGGGAATAAAGGAAAGCAAATTGAAAAATTGTTATCCGAATACGTAGGGACCTCTTATGGCATTGGGGTTGCGAATGGGACAGATGCACTCCTTCTTTCATTGGAAGCCATGTCTATTGGGGATGGAGATGAAGTCATTACTCCCCCCTTTACCTTCTTTGCCACAGCAGAGGTTATTGCTCGTGTCGGGGCAAAGCCTGTTTTCGTCGATATTGATCCCATAACGTATAATATGAACCCCGCTTTGATTGAACAAGCGATAACAAAAAAAACGAAAGCAATTATGGTTGTACACCTTTTCGGACAATCGGCAGATATGGAAAAGATTATGGAAATAGCCAAAAAATATCGTTTAAAGGTTATTGAGGATGCATGCCAATCCATCGGAGCCACTTTTAATGGAAAAAAAGTAGGATCATTTGGTGATACAGGTTGTTTTTCGTTTTTCCCTTCCAAAAATCTCGGAACATATGGAGATGGAGGTATGGTAGTAACGAGTGATAAGGATTTATATGAAAAAATTAAAGTATTGAGAAATCATGGAAGCGAAAAAAAATATATACATTCTGATATCGGTTTAAACAGCCGGTTAGATGAAATCCAAGCAGCCATATTAGAAGTGAAATTGAAGAGACTAGATGATTGGAATCAAAAAAGGAGAGAAATTGCGAACCGCTACTCAGAAAAGTTGATAGGTTTGGTTAAAACCCCTATTACGGTTAAGAATCGGGAACACGTCTTTCACCAATACAGCATTGAAACAGACAATCGCGACGAATTAGCCTCATACCTAAACCATAGAAAAATTGCTACAGGCATCTATTATCCCCTACCCCTTCATCTTCAACCTGTCTTCCAGGAACTCGATTATCAAAAAGGAGACTTTCCAATAGCAGAAAAGGTTTCGGAAAAAATCCTGGCCCTGCCGATTTATCCAACGTTAAAAGAATACGAACAAGATGATGTAATATCCTCAATTAAAGAATTTAAGGGTGATAGTAATGGAATTAATTAATATTGGGGTAGCCGGAGTCGGAATTATGGGCATGAATCATTGCCGGACCCTGGATAAGATGAAAAATGTCCATTTTGTTGGTGTTTATGATAACGATATGAAACGGTGCCTGAAAATAGCTAATGAGTACGATGTTTTTCCTTTTGCGTCATTTAGTGAATTATTAAAAAAAGTGGATGCAGTCATCATTTCTGTTCCAACCAGTTTACATTTCACTTTCATCCAACAGGCATTGCAGGAAGGAAAACATGTTTTGGTTGAGAAACCATTCGTCAGTTCGATGAAAGAGGTGGAACAAATCAAACCATTAATCAAGGCTAAGAATGTCATTGTTCAGGTAGGACATGTGGAAAGATTCAATCCGGTAATTCAACAGCTAAACAAAATTATCAATCGCCCCAAAATGATTTCCATTGAAACGAGGCGATTAGGGTCCCTCAACCGAGTGATAGACATAGATGTTATTTTCGACCTTATGATCCATGACATTGATATTGTCTTAAGTTTGGTCGGAAGTCCGATTCAAAGCCTTTCTGCGGTAGGTTATAGCCTGACGGAATCTGGGCAGATGGATGTGGCTAATGCTGTGCTTACTTTCAAAAATGGGGTCATAGCAAATCTGGTAGCCAACCGCTTATCCCAGGAAAAAGTAAGGACGTTGACAATCACCGAAAGAGATCGGTTGATCAAATCTGACTATATGACCAAAGAGTTATTTATCTATCAAAAAGTGGATTCTGTTATAGAAAAAAATCTATCCTACCGACAAGAAAGTATAGTTGAAAAGATCATCGTTCCCAACACTGAACCCCTTTTGGCTGAAATCGATCATTTTGTACAATCCATTCGAATGAAGCATTGTTCCATTGTAGGACCTGAAGAAGCATCCAAAGCCTTGGAAGTCGCACAGATGATTAGAGCATACATCGAGGGGAACAAGTAACAAGTGGAGGTGGACTATGAGGCCTAAAATAAAAAATAGCACGATATTAGTTACCGGCGGTGCGGGATTTATAGGGAGTCACTTGGTAGAACAATTAATGATGAATGAAGCGAAACAAATCATAGTTGTTGACAATATGTTTTTAGGAAACAGAGAAAACTTATCAGACGCATTGTCCAAGGGAATGGTCTTATATGTAGATGATGCTGAATTAAAAGGCTCTCTGGAATATATAATTGAAAAACATAAGATTGATATTGTTTTCAACTGTGCCACCAAGGCATTGAATTATTCCTTTATCAATCCATCGAATGCCTATATGACAAATGTGATCGTTTTAAATAATCTGCTTGAGTTACAGAGAAAAGGAGCATTTAAAACACTCTGTCACTTTTCATCATCTGAGGTTTATGGCAGCGCACAATATGAGCCGATGGATGAACAGCATCCGATACTTCCAACTACGGCCTATGCTGCAGGCAAGGCCGCTGCTGACACCATGTTACACAGTTATGTTAACATGTTCGGTCTGGATGCGTTTATCGTCAGACCCTTTAATAATTATGGTCCTAGGCAAAATTATGAAGGCCCTCTATCAGGAGTGATTCCTGCAACGATTATGAAATTGTTAAATGGTGATGCTCCGGAAATCCATGGAACCGGTCTACAAAGTAGAGACTATATTTATGTAGTAGATACAATCGATTCTATAATCAAGGTTTATGATGTGATTAAACGTGGAGATTGTGTAAATATTGCAGCCGGTAATCACATTTCCATTAAAGACATTATCTTAAAAATATCAAAAATCCTCAATTATAAAGGTCCTATATTATATAAAGATTGTCGAGCGGCAGATGTAGCCTGTCATCATGCAGGCAATCAAAAGATCAAGTCGATGATTGATTTTAATGTAGTGGATTTTGATGAAGGGTTATTAAAAACGGTGCGATGGTATAAAGAAATATATAACAAGAGGAATGTTCTTAAATGATAAAATTAATAAAACCTTATATTACCTTTCAAGAAGTTGAAGAAGATTTCAAAAGAATATTTGAATCTGGAACTTTTACCAAAGGAGAATATGCAAACAAATTCTTACAGGAAATAAAAACTTATATAGGAGTCGATCATGCCTTCCTGACCACCTCTGCGACTACAGCATTGACAATGTGCTTAAAATCACTCGGAATAGGATTGGGAGACGAGGTGATCGTATCCGACTTTTCTTTTCCGGCAACCGTAAATGTTGTAGAGGATATCGGAGCGATGCCAATTTTTGCGGATGTGGATCAGGATACTTTCAATATGAAACCGGAAGAACTAGAAAGGAAAATAACCAAAAAAACAAAAGCAGTCATATTCGTGGATGCGTTCGGAAACCCAAGCGGAATATCTAAAATAAAAGGGATATGTGAAAAACATCAAATACCGTTGATTGAAGATGCTGCTTGTGCCATCGGGAGCAGTGAAAATGGAGTCAAAGTAGGTACAATCGCAGATCTTACCTGTTTTAGTTTTCATCCCCGGAAATTGCTTACGACTGGCGAAGGAGGAGTGATTACAACCAATAAGAAAGAAATCGCGGAAATTATGAGTGTTAAATTAAACCATGGAGCGATTGTCCGAGATGGAATGGCTGACTTCATTAATTATGGATATAATTACAGACTATCGGAGCTTCAGGCAGCAATGGGAATACAACAATTAATTAAATTAGAATCAATTGTGAAAAGTAGGAACTGTATAGCTGACGAGTATAAAAAGAGACTCCATCTTTTAGGTTTTAAAAGGCAAAATTCACTGGACAATGTGATTCATAATATTCAATCCCTCGTTTTTAGGGTTCCCGAAGGGATGAATAGAGATCATTTAATCGCTTATTTAACGGAAAATGGAATTGAATCCACAATAGGAACGTATTGCCTGAGCAACACAACTTATTATAAGAACAAGTATAATAGTGTTCAGCCAATTGCAAAATATCTTGAAAAAAATACCGTAACTCTTCCTTGTTATGATAACGTGGATCACAAATATATTAGCAACATAATAGAAAAATATGTGAGGACTCTCGAGGATTAAGCAGTCCAATGGGATGGCTGCCGATTTCTTCTATTTGAAAACACCCGTCAAGGCTAAATGAACGCTTCGTGGCCTTGACGGGTTTACGGTCCCGGACAACTACTCCAGCTATTTTCGGACAACCCGCCCCATCCTCTTTTGGACATTATGTGATACGTAAGTTATCTTAAGCGATCATTCGCTAATAGACTTGAGGAGGGCATACTATGAAGGTAGTTGTTTATACTTCATTATTTGGTGATCATGATTCCGTTAAAGAACCCTTATGTATAGATAAAAGTGTGGATTATATTCTGTTTACGGATGACCCGAGCATAAAGTCTGAAAAATGGACGATTAAAGTATTGGAAAACCAATTTGAAAGCCCAAGAAAAATGGCTCGTTTAATCAAATTGTTATCTCATAAATTTCTACCAGAACATGACCTAAGCATTTATTTGGATGCAAATTTCAAATTAAAAGCAAAAGATATTTATGAGATGATAGTGGAATGTCTAGAGGGCCAAGATATTGCCTTATACAAGCATCCAAGACGAAGCTGCACCTATCAAGAATTAGAACACTGTTTAAAAGTCAACAAAGTAAGCACCGAAATTGCGGACCGTGTAAAAATAAAGTATCTAAATGAAGGATTTCCTCGTGATTATGGATTATTTGAGAGTGGATTTATTATTAGAAAAAACACGGAAAAAATAAACCAGTTGAATGAACTTTGGTGGAACGAAATCGCTACTGGAAGCGAACGAGATCAGTGTTCTCTAGTGTATTGTCTGTGGAAATTGGGAATCACTGCAAATGAAATCAAAATTGGCCAACAAATTCGTATAAATCCCTATATCATTGGGTATAAACATAAAAATAATTCATAAAAAAACCTTTTGTTTCAAAAAATTCTTGAATATATTTTGCAGACCGTTTAGGCATTTTAATTAAGCATAACAAAATTTAACGCATATTATTATATAAGACTATTTTGGGAGGGGAGTAAAAGTGGGAATAAATCCGATTAAGATAACATTCATCCCAAAAAGAAGGCCTTTTATAAAAAATGCCACATCAAGACTTCGGGCTTTATATCTAATAGATCATCTTCAAAAGTTATTTCCCAACAAGTATATAGCTAATCTTGATGATCCGGAGAATGCTGACATTATTGTTGTGAATCAAACCGCTTCACAAGAAAATTTAATAAAAATTCTAGATCAAAAAAAGAAACGAAAGGTTTTTCTCATCTATGATGTGGTAGGGCGGCAGTACGATGATGCCAGAGAATCATTTAACCAAGTTGCGCAGCAAGCTGATTTAATTACTGTTGCAAATGAAACTCAAAAAGCGCGGATAGAGGAATTGAAGCTAGGTAAACCTTGTTGCATTTTGAATGATGGTATCGATTATGTTGAACAATTGAACCCTTCCCTTTCACCGTTTAACGGAAAAGTAGTTTGGTTTGGTAATCACCAACTAGGTAATTTAGAATCAGCCATGTGGGCAATTGATTATATATCCGCGCAACCTAAATATTCAATAGGTGTTATAGGCAATAAAGACATTAAATTAGACAATGTTGAGTTAATAGAATGGAAATATGAAGGATTTATTAATAATCTAAAACGCTATAGTCTATGCTTTTTGTCTCACGATAGTTTGGAAAAACAAAAGAGCAATAACAGATTGCTAGTGACGATTGCAAATGGTATTCCCACAATTGTATCAAATTCTGCTGCTTATTCTGAGTTACTTCGTAAGTTCAAGTTAGATTATGCCATTGTCAATAATGAAAATGAATTACAAAAGGCTCTTTCCATCCTTAGTGATGAGGAACAAAGACAAAAGTATTTAAGTGAGATACAGCCTTATATTTTAGAGAACTACAATTATAATGCTGTAGCAAAAAGGTTTGATCAGATATTAAATCTCTACTACTTAAAAGGTATATAAGAGGTGTAATTAATGTCCAGAATTGCCGTAGTAGGTACAGGTTATGTTGGTTTAGTGTCGGGAGCAATCCTGTCAGACTTTGGCCATAAAGTTACATGTGTTGATATTGATCAAAACAAAATTGCTCGTTTAAAACAAGGGATTATGCCCATATATGAGCCAGAATTAGAAACAATGGTCGAAAAAAATTATTATTATAAACGACTATATTTTACAACTAATATCCAGGATGCTGTAGAAAAAAATGACATTATCATCATTGCGGTTGGAACACCGCCAGCAGATGACGGAAGTGCTGATCTTCAATATGTTCTTACTGTTGCCGAGAGTATAGCGACTTACATGAATGGATATAAGGTGATTGTCAATAAGTCGACTGTACCCGTAGGAACAGGACAAAAAGTCAAGTCACTGGTGCAAGATGCTCTAAACGAAAGAGGGGTAGACTATACTTTCGACGTGGTTTCAAACCCTGAATTTTTAAGAGAGGGCTCTGCAGTTAGAGACTTTACTCATCCCGATAGAGTAGTTATCGGTGCTGAGAATGAAAAAGCTATCAATCTAATGAAAGACGTATATCGAGTCCTATATATCAATGAAACTCCTTTTGTCATCACGAACATTGAAACGGCAGAAATCATTAAGTACGCATCAAATGCCTTTCTTGCCATGAAAATCACCTTTATTAATGAAGTAGCTAATCTTTGTGAAAAGGTGGGGGCTGACGTTCAAAAAGTAGCTAAAGCAATGGGAAAGGACGGACGCATCTCCCCCAAATTTTTACATGCAGGTCCTGGTTATGGAGGAAGCTGTTTTCCAAAGGATACCAGATCTCTCGTCAAAATTGCCCAAGATAGCGGTGAACCTCTCTCTTTAATAGAAGCTACTATAAAAGCTAATGAAAGACAAAAACTTAGAATGGTAGATAAGATCGTGGATGCTCTGGGTGAAGTTGAGGGGAAAACTATAGCGGTTCTAGGGATTACTTTTAAACCTAATACAGATGATATGAGGGAAGCACCTTCATTAGTCATCTTACCAGAATTAGTGAAGTATGGCATAAAGCTAAAGGTATATGATCCAAAAGGACGTGAAGAAGGTACATGGCGTCTTCATGATATAAAAGATAACCTGATTTGGTGTGAAGAAACTTACGAGGCTATTACAAATACGGATGCTACTTTGATTCTCACTGAATGGAATGAATTCAGAAACCTGGATTTTGATAAATATGATGAACTGAATAGTGGAAAGTATTTCTTTGATTTTAGAAATATTTACGATAAACAAGAATTAACCGGAAAAGGATTTAAATACTATGGTGTAGGTGTGTAAAATGAATTTAAAACCTGTGGATAGCACAAAAACATATCTTGTTACAGGTGCAGCCGGCTTTATTGGTATGCACCTTTCCCAAAAGTTATTGAGCATGGGTTGCAAAGTAATAGGATACGACAACATGAACGATTATTATGACGTGAACCTTAAACTTAGCCGTTTAAACATATTGAAGAAATTTGATCATTTCACTTTCCATAAAGCAGATTTAATTGACAGGGACTATCTTGAAAACTTGTTTTCAAAAAACAATATTGATATAGTAATCAACCTGGCGGCACAAGCAGGTGTAAGATATAGCATTGAGAACCCACATGTTTATATACAATCCAATATTGTGGGATTCTTCAATGTTCTCGAGATGTGTAGACACCACAAAGTAAGCCACCTGCTTTATGCTTCCTCAAGTTCTGTGTATGGTTCTAATCAAAAGATACCATTTTCAACAGAAGACATGGTTGATCAACCCGTTAGTTTATATGCAGCTACAAAAAAGTCTAATGAACTAATGGCACATGCTTATAGTCACCTTTATAAAATACCTGCAACCGGATTGCGTTTCTTCACAGTTTATGGTCCGTATGGAAGACCTGATATGGCATATTACTCTTTTACAAAGGCTATTATTGAAGATAAAATGATAAAAGTATTTAATAATGGAGATATGTACCGGGATTTTACTTATATTGATGATATTATTGAAGGTGTCACTAGACTTATAGAAAACTCTCCTGCAATAGTTAATAAAACCTTACCCTACAAGGTTTATAATATTGGGAATAATAAACCTGAAAGACTAATAGATTTAATTCAAGCGATTGAATATTCAACTGGTAAAAAAGCGATTAAAGAATATTATCCAATGCAAGCTGGGGATGTGTACCAAACCTATGCTGACATAAAAAATTTATTTGAAGATGTAGGCTTTAAACCAAATACATCCATTGACGACGGTATCAACAAATTTATAACCTGGTATAATCAATATTACAATCAAGTGGACATGAATTAGGGAATTGACTTATGTGTATTCTGTCAATTCCCTTTTTCTTTATTATTTAACATATGATCGAAAAACTGATACAGCGAAAGACTTGCTTTTTCTATCGAATAATTTTTAGCAGTTTCTATTCCATTGAAGAAAAATTTATTTCTTATGCTTTTATTTTCTACTAAATAACTTATAAAATGAATAACCTCTTCATTATTAGCAGTATCCACTAAAAAACTGTTGTATCCATGTACCGCATATTCATATATTCCTCCTATCTTTGGAAGGATAGTAGAGCACCCCATTGCCATTGCCTCTAATCCTGAACGTCCAAAAGCTTGATAAGTTGATAAATCAATAAAAATATTGGAGTCTTGTAAAAGCTCTGCAACTTGTTCCCTATGGAGTATCCCCTGATTTTTAAAATCAAAATTCAAAGGAACATTTAAAGAGTTCAATTCATTATCAGAGCAACCAAATATAGAAATTTCTATTTTTGAATTATATTTTTCTTTTATCGCTTTCAACACATTCATTGTTTCTTTAGGCGATCTTCGAGGAGTTTTTGGCCTGACCATTGCCACAATATGAACAACATCTTTTTTACTATTATTTATTGTCACTGCAGGTTTAAAAAGCATGTTGTCTAAACTCGGAGCAATTTTATAAACCTCAATTCCATGATTTTCTTTTATTATATTACGGATCCAATTCGTTTTGGCAAAAGCATTATTATTTAGAATTAATGTATAAGATTCTATCGCTTCTTTATACCAATGATGATCTTTATCAAACATCAATGGTTCATAATCTTGTATATAGTAGGAGGGTTTTATATAGGGGTGACATTCGATGATGTTTTTTAACATTTTCACCGTTGTAAATACGGTAGCTACTACGATGTCAAAGTGTTGAGAAAGGCGAATTAATTCATCTTTATTTTTATAATAAACACAAAATTCATCAACATTTAAGTATTTTTCGGAAAATGGAATCTTATGGTTAAGATTGTTGGCTATTTTTGCATTTATATTCAATGTACGAAGTCCCATTGTTTCCTGTACAACTGAGTGTGATCCCCCATCTCCTCCTTTTGTTGGCAAAATAAATAAAATCGAGATATTACTTCTTTTAAACTTTTCACCGTTTTCTATCGCATTTTCAACTTTTTCCCTCAAAGTGTTTAGTTCCTTATTTTCTTTTAAAACTGTCATACAATCTCTTATTTTTTTACTGGAATACTTTCTGCAAATTAGCTTATCTGCTTGTTTTTTCAACAATTTTTTTTGGTCACTCGTGTAACTACTAGATTTATAATGATACAAGTAACAATCATCGGCTACTTTTAGTTTGAAGCCAGCATTTTTTGCTCGGATACAATAATCATTTTCTTCGCCATATCCTTCTGAAAAAGTCTCCTGATCAAAATAACCAATTTTATCTATAACCTCTCTTTTAACCATTAAACAAAATCCATTTAAAAGTGGAACTTCTGGATAACATTTATCGGACTGGTTTTCCACTACATTTGACATTTGTTCCAAGTTCATTTTTTCTGGGAGTGAATTTATTGCCCAATCATTTTGATCAAACAATTTTGGTACGGATTGCCAAGAAGCTGCATTGGAAAGAGGACCTGCTATACCTACAGCCTTCTCAGATTCCATACATGCAATTAGCTTTTCTAACCAGCGAAGTGTAACGATTGTATCACTATTAAGTAACACACAATATTTAGAAGAGGATGCCAGCAACCCTATATTAGCGGCAATTGTATATCCTTGTGCATAATCATTTCTAATAAGCTTACAATTATAGACTTCAGCATATGCCCTTAAAAATCTACTTGTTTCCTTGTTACTGCCATCATCAACTATAATAATATTAAAGCTTAATGTTCTCTTAGCAATTAATGACTCGAGACATACTTTTACTTCCTCTAAAGCATTATGCACACAAATGATTACATCAATTTCTTCAATATTAGTTTCATTACGTTCATCATTACTTATTAGATTTTGCTTATTCAGTCTGTCTTCTTCTAAAATCAAACTTATTAAGCCCGGTTTTTTTTCAGTCATTCCATTATTCATATTTTCGTAAATTTGTCTCTTTGTTCTAGCATAATCCCAAATTCTAACATTAGTAATTTCACCAATAAAAAAACCGTAATTACTCAGACCCCCGATTATCCCTGAAGCAAAAACATTTGTTTTCAGGCTTTTCAAACCCATTTTTCTAATCTCACCATTAATAAAAAGATATGGGGTTTTATCACGATAAACAATTGCAATGTGAGTCCAGTCAGTAATCCTTGTTTCATATACTAAAGTAGCTGGCAGATGATTTGCTGTATGTTCAAAAACTGAAATACCATTCGTCCCTACTGACACTCCTGTTCCAGCAGACTCATTATCGCCCCCATAACCAGCTGCAATAACATACCTTTGATCTGAAATACCTGAAGCACCTATAACTGACTCTTTTCTAATTTGATGAGTTGCTTCAGGCTTAACCCAGAATTCATATGTGAAGTTATTCATTACTTCCTTAAATATGGATTGAATGGTTAATGTATCGCTACCACCGAACCTCATTTTATTATCACCCTTTTTCTTTGACCATTAGCATTGCATCGAGCTGTCCATGCAAGTAACTGTCACTTTCGCTTAGAGAGCCCCCTCCCCGGCTGGCTCTCACTTATTAACTCAATGGCTCTATCCCACCGAAATATTCATTCTTCGTGACTTTAATACTTCGTATTGACATTAGATCAAAGATTTTTTTCGATTTGTCTCATGGTCGTGAATTCTCCATTTGAAGTATTTATTATCCCTAATGTAATCATCGAGAATAGAAAAAGGGGTATTATACTTCCAAGCGATATAATTAAAGCTCATCTGATCTCTTTTACTGAAGTTTTCAACTTCATTCCACCAAGCGTCCATTGTTTCTATAATTTTTGGATCATTGTGTCTCCTTAGAATTACTCCAGTAGAAATAAGGCCATTATTTTCTGGATATCTCTCTTTTTCATATTTTTCAGCTTGGGCAAGAATGACATTTTTGTCATCTTTGTTTCTCCGTATGCAAACTTCTGCCTCTTTATATATGCAGTTTCTTCCATCAGAGTGCCTAAAAAAGACAAGTGAAGATTCCTTCAAATAATTTTGCAGCAACTCGTGTAGATCTCCAACGATAGTAATATTTGCATCTACCCATACACTGTAGTTATAGTCTTGAAAAAACAAGTGAGGTTGTATTTTTACATATCTTGCCTTTCTTGTCGAATCAAGATTCTCACGCGGGAAGGGTATTATCTTCCAAAAATTTGATTTTATATCCGGATTATCAGTGAAGCATACATAATCAAATTTATCGGATTTATACTGGGGTTCATAAAGATTGTCATAATTAGCTGTGATAGCAGTATAAACGACAACTTTATTTTTATTAATTTGACCGACTGAAGTACCTACTTCAGATTGATATATTATTTTGTTTTGCTCCATTAGTAAATACCTCCAGTATGTTTGCTAATCTAAACGTGTACCACTTACACAGCGTCTGCTAACGCAAAAGTCTGAGCCAGGTACCTGTTATGCTGAATGAAGCTCAGCAACCTGGATGAGAATCTCCGATCCTTACAATGTTAGGTTTATCTATATTTTTAAAGGCATTTCTTGTATCCATAATTAAGTTGGAATTTTCCGAAATCTCGTGGTAGTTATAAACATTATGGTTTGTTAATAAGATAGTACAATCAAAATTACGAAGATTTTGATGATCCAATTCAATGGAATGTACAATATTTCCTTCATTATCTGTAAACTGGGTTGCATAAGGATCATTGTATTCAACTATAGCGCCCATTTCTTTTAATGTATGATAGATCGAAAGACTAGGAGATTCCCGTAAATCATCAATATTCGGCTTATACGCCATGCCTAGTAATAATATTTTAGAGTTTCTGACAGATTTATTAACCTTATTAAGCGCTATTTCAACCTTATTTAACACATACTCCGGCATATAATGATTTATTTCATGTGCTAATTCAATGAAACGGCTATAAAAGTTTAATTCTCTTGCTTTCCATGATAAGTACATAGGGTCAAGAGGAATGCAGTGTCCTCCAACACCAGGGCCAGGAGAAAAGGGCATAAAACCAAAGGGTTTTGTACTCGCCGCTTTAATTACTTCCCATATATTTATTTCTAATTTTTCGCATAACATGGCCATTTCATTAATGAATGCAATATTCACACTGCGAAATGTATTTTCTAAAAGCTTACTCATTTCGGCTATCTTAGGGGAAGAAACAGTCACAAGTGATTGAATGGCATCCTTATATAACAAGGTTGCTATTTCAGTACAGAATTTTGTTTTTCCTCCAATTACTTTTGGTATGTTTTTTGTATTATATTTTCCATTACCAGGATCTACTCTTTCTGGGGAAAAACAAAGAAAATAATCCTCGCCAGCTTTATATCCTTTTTGGGTCAATTCATATTCGATCAATTCCTCTGTTGTACCCGGATAAGTAGTACTTTCTAAAATAATGAGTAATTCTTTATGCATATATTGTTTTACTTCTTCAACTACTGATTTTATATACGACATATCCGGGATGTTATCCTTTGTTAAAGGAGTAGGAACACAAATGTTAATAGAATCTAAAGATGAAATTACTGAAAAATCATTTGTAGGAATAAATTTTTTACTGTTTATCACTTCGTGTAAATCTTCTTTATTTACTCCTGACATATAGAAATCCATGTTCTTTAATCTACTGATTTTTTCTACATTAATATCAATTCCATAAACTTGGTAACCTTTTTTTGATAATTCAATTGCTAAAGGCATCCCTACATAGCCAAGTCCAATTACGCCAACTTTAGCCTTTAGAGAAATTAATTTTTCTTTTAAATTAGAATATGGTGAGTTCTTCTCCAATTCTAAAACCTTCCTTCTTTCTACTTTTCACTTATAATTACATTATTTTTTAGTTAAAATGGATTGAATGGATTGCGTGATATAACAAGCATATTGTAACTAGCATAACGTTCCACAAGCCCCATAAGCCAAGGCATGGGTTATCTCACTGGTTTGTCAAAGGCCTAGGAAGATTGGCTATTCGTATGAGGTTTGGACGCAGCGTCTTCTGGCTAAGTACGTTCGAGAACATGCAGTGGCTGAAGGGTATGAATGCAGGAGCGTCACCGGAGTTGTGAATTGTTTATAGCCATGAATTACGCATCCAAATCATACTGGATAACCACTCTGCCCATATTTCCAAAGAGACCAATGCCTATCTAGCAACCTTACCTGAACGGTTTGAATTTACGTTCACACCAAAACATGGTTCATGGCTAAACGTAATTGAAAGCTTCTTTGCAAAAATGACAAAACAAGTTTTAAGGCATCTTCGTGTCAAATCGAAGGAAGAGCTCAAACAAAGAATTGAGTTGTATCTTGAAGAGGTCAACAATAATCCTGTCCCGCATCATTGGAAATACGGGTTAGAGCATTAAGCCTACGAACGTTATTTTATGAGCGTTCTACTAGTCATGATTATAGGTACCCAACATATAACCTCCCTTGCTGTTTACTCCCTATAATATGACTAGAGAACAAAAACGTAATAGGTTAGAAGACTAAATTTTCAACGATTTACATAATGTTTTTTTGCATATACAGTCGCATAGTAAAAAAACGCTTAACAGTTTTCCTGTCAAACGTTCTTTTATCCCGGGAAATTATGATCTTTAAGATTGAACTTTCAGCAACAAGTGATGAATCCGATGCTGAAAAGTATGTGAAATCAGAACACGTTTTCTAGCTTCTTCAGCAATTTGTTTGCGTTCTTCGTCATGTGCAATATAATAATGAGTCTTCTCAAGTAAATCATGCTTATCCTGGTAAGAAACAACTTCTTTCCCTTCCTCAAAATGATTTGCCAGCTCTTCTTTGAAATCTGTAAGCTGGAATGCTTCACAACTGGCAGCGTCAAAGGTACGGTTGTTGATACTTTTAGCAATAATACCTATACGATTTTTATTGTATTTCTCATTAGAAAGACGGTGACAATTTAAAACGATCTTGGAACCATTATAGTAATTAACAACTGTTTCAGGCTTTACCCATGCATTCACCAAATCTAAATCCCGGTTTTTTTTAACCCATTCATTATAATACTTCCCCCACCCTCTCCCAACGATTTGTATTTGATAATCTGTTCTCTCCAGCAAGAAATCAATAAGCTCAATCCGGTTACTGTAAGGCACTCCCACTAAACAAATATCACTTGTGAACTCATCAGAGACTAGTACGTGATGAAATATTTCCGGATCTGTTCCCAGTGGCAGATGATACACCTGTGGATGCCCAAGTTGTGTATATTGTTCTAATGCAGCTTGATCAATGGTGAAAATGTAGTCAAAATAAGGGATTAACGGAACGGTCCAATCCATATAATATGGATCCTCCGTCATCCAGATGGCTGACTTTACTTTTGTTTGTTTTATGAATTCCAGCATAGGTTTGGAGATTTTCAAGCCGGCCATGACCAATATTAGCTCTGGCTGCAAGGATTGCTTCTTAAGCTTTAATGCATTTAAGCCATTATTTAATGTAAAAGATTCACAATAGTGACCTGCATTATGTAATGCTTCTACTATAGTTTGCTCAAAAAAGGAATACACTGCTCGAAAACCCGAAGTAATAAAAAGAATTTTCATTTATCTTCCTCCCTTGAAAATATAAGATTTTTTTTAATTTATAGGATATTGCCACAAGCATAAAATAATAATCACCATATAATGCTTCTATGAAATATGTGGAGGTGAACTTATGGCACATACTTTAGTTGAATTTGCTAGAAGTCTACAGACCAATTTACACAACGGAGTAATTGTCCCAATTGATGCAACACCAACCTTGATATTAGCATTTGGTATGAATGTTCCTACTGCAACCAATTTTGTAGAACTCACTACTATAGTAGGTTGGCAGGTGACAAACGTTTTTGCTACACCACCAGATCAGCCGATACTATTACTTCAAGTCCTTATGGATGGAGTGGCAGTTGGTAGTACTGAACATGAGTCCATTTCAAACGATGAAGATGGACCACTTGAAATGACCACAACGTTCCAGACTATTCTTACGAATGTCTCCGTTGGATTCCATGCATTTCAAGTGTTTGCCACAAACGAGGAGGACCTTCAGGGAGACATCACTATAACAGGCCCAGTGAGTATCACTGGTAAAGTATATGCACCTGCTTAAAAATCCAAACAAAAAAACTCCTTTGTAGAAGTCTTGTTTATTCTAAAACAAACAAGATCACTTCTACTAAGGAGTTTTTTACTCACATGCGTTCCGAATCGTCCCGGAGGTTCGGATCATAAGACTGTATCCGCGCTCAAAGCGCGTTCTCGCTTACCTCGCGGCTCTCAAGCGCATTCCAGTCATCCTGCGACAGCAGCTCCAGCTGGGCTTCCAGCAGGGTCCGGAAACGGGTGCGGTAGATGGAAGCCTGCTTGCGCAGCTCCTCTGTCTCGATCGCTACCTTGCGGGATTTGGACAACGCTTCGTTGATGATCCGGTCCGCATTTTTCTCCGCTTCCTTGAGGATCAGCTGTGACTCTTTCTTGGAGTTGTTCTTCACATCATCTGCTGCCTCCTGAGCCACGATAATGGTCTTGGACAGGCTTTCTTCAATATTGACAAAATGATCAAGTCGCTCCTGAATGGATAAAAGCTGGTTGTGCAGCTCTTTGTTCTCTCGAATAACGCTTTCGTAATCCTTAATGACCTGATCCAGAAATTCGTTGACCTCATCTTCGTCATAACCGCGGATTCTCCGAGAGAATTCCTTGTTATGTATATCGAGCGGTGTTAATGGCATGCTGTGCACCTCCTAGAAATTTCGGACATCCATTGTCCCTGAACGATATTCCGTCCGGAAGACAAAGATGAAAGACTGCTTGCTTGGATATCCCCAAGTGTAAGGGGGGTGTTTCCCTGAGAATATCAATTTCGACAAGCACGCCTGTAATCCTGCAAAGAACTCAGACAAATTTGCCTACCAGAATCCGGTAACGGCCTTTCTTCGTCAAGCTGCCGATCTCCAGCACCTTGAACCGTCCGAAACCCTGGATAGAAACTACATCACCGTCTTTCAGACTGCAGGACGGATCTTCCTCCACTTTCCAGTTCACCCGCACACGTCCGGCTTTGATAGGAGCCAGAATTTTGCTCCGGCTTAGCCGGGTCACATCTGCTGCAATTCCGTCAAGTCTCAGAGAAGCCACAGTGAAATCCATCGTTTCGAGCTTAACCTGGCTGCTGCGTAAGCCGGATAGCGTCAATATCTCTGTACTAACGCTGATCCGGTGCACACCGGTCAGATTCATGGACAGATAATCGGCAATATCCTCAGCTACCACAACGTGACAGCCGTCCTCCAGCACATGAATATCACCGATCTTGCCTCTTTTGATGCCGAGTCCCAGGATGGCGCCCATATAATCACCATGCTCCAGCGCAAGGAATTTCTGCTCCCCCGAGGTAATGGCCAGCACTTTCAGCTCCATGTCCTCACCCGTGAGATCACGGTAATCCGGCGCAACCATAGCCCGCTTCCGCTCGGCATCGTCAGAACCGCCCTCCCAGCGTACAATGACATCGGGATGGCGGTTCACCAGGCTCTGCAGTATATATCCCTGACGGGGATCGAGAAATTCGGTCAGCTTGGTCTCATGGTACTCTCCTGCATTCGTAACCCATTCCCAGGCCTTGTCCACAAATTGCCGTTCATCCGGGTGGAAGTGGCCGTAAATTTCATTCTTCATGTGATTAGCCGAACACCAGGGCCACAATGGAATGAAGCCCGCCTACCGCAAACCGGAGCACGACAATCGCAATAATCGGGGAGATGTCGATCGTTCCGAATAGCGGAGGAATAATCTTCCGGAATGGCGTCAGATACGGCTCGACAAGCTTGCCGAGCAGTTCACCGATAAAGTTCTCACGCAGATTAGGCAGCCAGGACATGAGAATGTATACGATAATCATGTAATAGTAAATTGTAAATAGCATGTCTATAATCGAAGATATTTGATCCAAAACCTGCTCACCTCATTCTGTTGTAGTCTTGATCGTCACCAAGAATTTCTGTTATGGAGCCTTGGATTTCCACTGTATCTGGAGTGCACATAAATATATTGCCCCCAATTTTGGATATTCCTCCACCCAGGGCATAAACTGTTCCGCTTAAAAAATCAATAATCCTCATTGCCTGGTCGTTACGCACCCGCTGCAAATTAATAACTACCGTGCGGTGAGCACGCAGATGGTCGGCAATCTCCTGGGCCTCGTCATATGAACGCGGCTCGTAGAGCACAACCTTCACATTTTTTTGCGAATGGATACTGACGACGTTAGCCCGCTGATTTTTGCGTGTTTCTACAGGGGCGGGTTCGTATTCATCCTCATCACGGGAGATTTGCTCCCGCTCCACTATTTCCTCTTCCTCCTGCAAACCCAAGAAACTCATAAACCGGTTCATCACGCCCATCAATCTCCCTCCTAATGACCTACTAGTACCGTACCCAGGCGCACCCGGGTGGCTCCTTCCTGTATCGCCACTTCAAAATCATTCGACATTCCCATCGACAGCTCTTGTATAGGCTCAGGTGTCAAAGCAAGCTGATTAAGTGAATCACGCAGCTCACGCAGCCCCCGGAATACGGGACGGGTAAGCTCCGGATCTTCCTCATGCGGGGCCATGGTCATTAGTCCGATTACCTTCACACGGTTTAGCGGGGCGATGTCCTTCAGGAACCCCTCCACCGCTTCGGGCGGTAAACCGAACTTTGTATCTTCTCCGGAAATATTCACCTGCAGGAACACCTTAACATCCAGTCCGGCGGCGTCCGCCTTCTTGTGGAGTTCCCGTGCCAGCGATAGCCGGTCGAGCGAGTGTATATATTCAAATTTACCGATAACGTCTTTTACCTTATTGGTCTGCAAATGCCCGATAAAGTGCCAGATTCCCTTGTGTCCAAGCGCATTCCATTTAGGCTCTGCATCCTGCCAGCGGCTCTCCGCAATCTCCGTGAGCCCTGCTTCCAGTACAGCAGCTACCGTGTCCAGAGGTACATATTTCGTCACCGCGATAACCTTGACGTCACTCACCTCACGGCCGCTGACCGCGCAGGCCTGTGCGACACGTTCCATGGTGATGGCGATTCTTTCCTGTAATGAGGCCAACATTCAACTCTCCTTTATTCCGATCCAGCTCGTCATTCTCCCTGTAACCCCATTTTCCTTGCGGTACGAAAAGAACAGATCACTGTTACAGCTTGTACACCAAGATGTACATTCGATATGAGTCGGCAATATTCCTGCTTTTATCATAATGCGTTGATTCATTTCTTTCAAGTTCAGCATACTTTTGCTGCTGTCCTTATCCGAGCTTCTATATAAGTCCGGCGCCCCTTCCACCATCATCAGCGGGTTCAGCCCGGCCTCCAGCCGGCGGACATGGTCCATTACATAATCATCTACCTCGTAGCAGCATTCGCCAATCGAAGGGCCTATAGCAGCCTGGATATCCTCCGGACGGCTTCCATACTCCTGTTCCATTCTGTCCGCCATCGCTGCTGCGATCTCTGCCACAGTCCCCTTCCAGCCTGCATGTGCCAGCCCCACAACACTGTACACGGGGTCATAGAAGTATAGCGGCACACAATCCGCATAAAAGGAAGTCAGCAGCACACCCGGCATATTAGTCAGAAGCCCGTCGGTAGCCTGAAAAGCTGTAGACCGGTCCAGGCTGCCTCTTCCGCGGTCCTGTTCTGTAATTACAGCTATATCTTTACCATGGGTTTGTTCTCCGCAGGTCCAGGACTGGAGCCCGAAACCAAGACTTTCGGCCAGCAGCTTCCTGTTGCTAAGCACAATAGCCGGATCATCACCGACATGAAGCGCACAGTTGAAGCTGTCATACGGCTTCGTACCGCTGCCGCCCTCTCTGCCTGTGAATCCTGCTGTGATTGCATTATACTTCTCACGCCACGGCTCCAGATGAAGCAGCCTAGGCGTTCCGTCAATCCGCATAAACGGTTCCATATCTTCACCTCCGCTTAAGTGTAACATAAACTCAGCCCCATAAACTCTACCCCACAAACTCTACCCCACAAAGTGATGTAACGCTGCACTCTCCTGAGCCCACCCTATGCCTTTACCCATATACGCAGAAAAAAGACGCACCTGTTCAATAAGTGCGCCGCTCGCTGCGTTCCGGCCGCTCCAAATACATCATCTCCCGCTCTTCCTGGCCCTGAGGCATCCGGGATTCCTCAATCTTTACCAGGACGACATCGGCACCGATCTTGACGATATTCCGCCACGGGATAATCAGATCGGCACCGCCTCCGAACAGTCCCATGAACCTTGTATATCCCGGTACGATGATGGCATCAATAACCCCCCGGCGCAGATCCAGCTCCAGATCACTAATCTGTCCGAGCCGCTTGCCGTCCACAATATTAATAACATCCTTGGTTTGAAAATCAGAGATTTTCATCTTTTTGCCTGACCCTACGGAATCTTCATTCATCCTGCCACCCCTGTACATTCAGACCTATAGCTCCAGTATATGTCCTTAAGGCTTGGCAACATGTCTTAATTCATTTCCGGCATTCGTTGTTACATACAAAAGGATACCCCGGGCAGCCGCTTACGCGCCTTCCGGAATATCCCCCGCTTATCTATAGCCTGCTGTTTAAGACTTCACATGCTTTTGCATTTGCTGGATAGCCGACTTCTCAAGCCGCGATACCTGCGCCTGTGAGATCCCAATCTCATCCGCTACCTCCATCTGGGTTTTACCTTCAAAGAACCGCATGGACAAAATACGTTTCTCGCGCTGTCCCAGCCGCTGCATCGCTTCACGAAGAGCAATCTCTTCAATCCAGGATACATCCTTGTTCTTATCATCGCTGATCTGATCCATCACATAGATCGGATCACCGCCGTCATGATAGATCGGCTCGAACAGGGATACCGGGTCCTGAATAGCATCAAGGGCAAAGACGACATCCTCTTTAGGTACACCGAGCGCTTCTGAAATCTCGAGGATCGTCGGTTCCCGCGAATTCTGATTGGTCAGGCTGTCACGGACCTGAAGGGCCTTATAGGCAATATCCCGCAGCGAGCGCGATACCCGGATCGGGTTGTTGTCACGCAAGTAGCGGCGGATCTCTCCGATGATCATCGGCACCGCATAGGTAGAGAACTTGACATTCTGCGATAAATCAAAATTATCGATGGCTTTCATGAGTCCGATGCAGCCTACCTGAAACAGATCATCCACGAACTCCCCACGATTATTGAACCTTTGAATTACGCTAAGAACAAGTCTAAGGTTACCATTTACCAATTTCTCTCTGGCGGATCGCTCGCCCTGCTGCTGCAGCGAAGTGAACAATGCCCGCATTTCCACGTTCGTAAGAACGGGCAGCTTAGCGGTGTCCACACCGCAAATCTCGACTTTATTTCGGGTCATGATGATTTACCTCCCAAGGAGAAACATTACTGTACATTATCTCCCCGGTCCGGCATTTTATTCCTCGGTTCCCTCAGCTTACACCATCTTGTTGAACTCCTTGCGCAGCCGCTTGATAATTCTTTTCTCCAGCCGCGAGATGTAGGATTGGGAAATGCCAAGCAAATCAGCGACATCCTTTTGGGTTTTTTCCTCACCGCCGCGCAGTCCGAACCGCAGCTCCATAATTAATCTTTCCCGTTCACTGAGCTTCTCCAGCGCCTTCTGCAGCAGCTTGCGGTCCACCTGTTCTTCGATATTCCGGTAAATCGTGTCATTCTCCGTTCCCAGCACATCCGATAGCAACAGCTCGTTGCCGTCCCAGTCAATATTCAGAGGTTCATCAAACGAAACCTCGCTTCTAGTTTTGCTGTTGCGCCGCAGATACATCAGAATTTCATTCTCAATACAGCGTGAGGCATAGGTGGCCAGTTTTATTTTTTTCTCCGGATCGAAGGTGTTGACGGCTTTAATCAGTCCTATCGCCCCGATGGAAACAAGATCCTCGATATTGATCCCTGTGTTCTCAAATTTGCGGGCGATATACACCACCAGCCGCAGGTTGCGTTCAATCAGCATGGCCCGGACCGCTGCATCACCGCTCGAGAGCCGCTGCAGCAGGAATTCTTCCTCTTCCCGAGTAAGCGGAGGAGGCAGCGCTTCACTGCCCCCGATATAATATATTTCCTGGCTCTTCAGTCCCAGCAGAAACAGCATGCGATAATACTGCAGTTGCAGCACAAGTTTGAATTTGACCATTTATTGTTCCTCCTATATGTTCCTTAACTCATAGCCTTGTCTGCCGGCGCCTCTACAGCGCTCTCATTGTGGGTCAGGTCAGGATGTATGACCGCCCGGTACGCCCCGTCTCCCGACAGTGTCCCGCCATCCAGCCCGATGAGAACCCTCTTGCTGTAGAAGGTTTCGCCGCCAAGCTTTATCATCACTGAATCCGGCTTCAACGCGAGCATGAAGGATGCCCCGCGGTTAACGCCTCTGTACGGCACCAGCCGTATTCTGTCCTGCCAGGCGAACGACTGCCCGTCCGCTTCCAGCACAAGTGTATCTGCCCCCGTCTGTGTCAGCCTCCCTTTCCATGAGGCCGGCAGATGGCCTTCCCATAATGAGGATTCCATAACCATGACCGGAATTCGCGTAAGCGGATCATTCAGCCGGTTTCCGGTATCCAGCAGCCCGGGGCAAGTAACAATAACACCGTCAATCTCCACAGTCACTTCACCGATATATGTCTCCAGCTGCTCCCTGCGCCTGCGTGAGGCTTGAATCAGCTTGAAGAGAAGTAGCACCAGCGGAAGCATCGCAAGTACGAACCAGAATCCAATCTTCAGCCGGTAAGCTTGGCCGCCTGAAGAAGTAAAGATAATGCCGTTCCAGATGTCGCCTGAGCTTTGCAGCAAATAATGAATCCCTACTATACCTCCTGCCGCCGCAAAATTAATGATATAAAATGCCCCCAATGCACGAAGATAGCTTTGCAGACTTCTAAATCCAAACGCGATCCACAGCATCACTACCGACAACCCAAACTTGATGAGGAAGGTGTACATGAAGGACAGCTCCGGTACAAACATCATCACGACATAGAGCGCGCCAACCAGCGCAGAGAGAGACAGGCGCCACCAGGACACCTTCAGCTTGACCAGCCAGCTGGTCAGCCACAATAGAATTCCGTCGATCAGCAGATTGGCGGCGAAGATCAAGTCAATATAAACAACCAGTGTTTTCACCTGCCTGGTAACGGATATCTAGCCGGAGGCCAGGGTGAAGGCTCTCTTTTTAGACGATAAGATTAGTATAGGAACTCTCGCATTCAAAGTCTGTCTAAACTTGGGGGGCGTACTTACGTTTTTTTTGTCGAGTTATAGGTCAGCAGAGATATTAAGAGGATAAAACAAAAAGCCAGCCTGTAGAGGCTGACTTCAAGTTCGAATATTTATTTAACTAATAGATTTCAATTCTTCTTCAGTCAGTCCGGTTGCCTTCATTACAGAAGGAAGATCCATCCCCATAGCCAAGAGATTCTTGGCTATTTCCAGCTTTGCCTCGAGCTCACCTTCTGCTCTGCCTTCTGTTCTGCCTACTTCTCTGCCTTCCGCTATGCCTTTAGCAAACCCTTCTCTTTGTGCACCGTCTCTCTGCGAGGCTTCGTCAAGCAGAAACTTCTGGCGGTCCTCATATTTACGCCGGGCTTCCGAATCCTGACTCAGAAACTCCAGGGTTTCCATCGCCTTCCTCAAAGCAGGCTCGTTCATCAACAGCACCTCCCAATCCGAGTGGTTTATTCCCTTCAAGAACAGCAGCCAGTTCACCAGGCCGCCTTGGCCGGGAACCGCTGGCTGATTCAGCTTGGGTAATTCCAGAAAATGAATTTCAATATCATCCGTGAGCGGCATTCCGGTTGCATCCTCCCGTAAGTGAAACACACTATGCGGATGTTCGTTAGGCAGCACCTTATAATTCAGAATGTTGATTGTTACGCATTTCTTGAGGTCTGTGTATTTGCCGCTTACCTGAAGCTGGCCCGCGTAACGTTTGCTCCAGTAATATAAGGTCCTTTTCTCAATATCATATTTGTTGAACAGCTGCATTTCAATATTGATCAGCTTGCCGTCTGCAGACTTCGCCCAAATATCAAATATTGATAGCTTATCCAGCGGATCATCCTTATCTGTATAAGGATTGAGCAGCACTACTTCCTCCAGCGGCGGATCTCCCGCATCCATGAATATCCGGTTCAGAAAAGCCAGCAGCACATCCTTGTTACTCTCGCTTGCAAATATCCGTTTAAATACAAAATCCACCCGGGGGTCCAGCAGCTCCATTCCATCGTCTCCCGTTATCGTTATTATAACAGCCTGAAAAACAAAAAAACACCGTATTCGTCCCGGCTCAAGGCGGGTTGAATACGGTGCTTCCGTAAAAAGCTATGCAGTTCATTGCTCTTAGTTCTTAATCATTGTTGCCGCGTGTCCGGTTGCGCAGGAAGGTTGGAATATCCAGCTGATCAGAGGTTGTCTGATTGCCGAACGGACGCAGATTCGCATTCTTATCCTTGTCCGCTGCCGGCTCACTGCTGGATGCAGGACGGCGAGCAGGCGCTACAGGGGAAGGCTTATGTTCAAAGCCGGTAGCAATTACCGTAACCTTGATTTCGTCCTTCATGCTCTCTTCGATAATGGCACCGAAGATCATATTCACTTCGGGGTCCGAAGCAGAAGTAACAATCTCAGCCGCTTCATTAACCTCGTACAGGGAGAGGTTAGAGCCCCCTGTGATGTTCATGATTACACCGCGCGCACCTTCAATCGAGGTTTCGAGGAGCGGGCTCATAATGGCTTTGCGGGCCGCCTCTGACGCACGGTTCTCGCCGGTGGCAATTCCGATGCCCATAAGCGCCGAACCGCGTTCTGTCATGATGGTCTTCACATCGGCAAAGTCAAGGTTGATCAGGCCGGGAACGGCAATGAGATCAGATATCCCTTGCACAGCCTGGCGGAGTACATTATCCGCTTCACGGAAAGCCTCCAGCATTGGTGTTTTCTTATCCACAATTTCCAGCAGGCGGTCATTCGGAATCACGATCAGCGTATCCACTTTTTCTTTCAACGCTTCGATTCCCAGTTCTGCCTGATTGGAACGTTTTCTGCCTTCAAAAGTAAACGGACGGGTCACGACGCCAACCGTCAATGCTCCGCACTCTCTGGCAATCTCAGCAATTACAGGCGCTGCGCCTGTTCCGGTACCCCCGCCCATACCTGCGGTTACGAATACCATATCTGCACCTTTAAGCGTATTTGAAATCAGATCGCGGGATTCTTCAGCCGCTTTCTTCCCCACCTCAGGATTGGCTCCAGCGCCAAGTCCGCGGGTCAGTTTATCCCCGATTTGCAGTTTATGCTCCGATTTGGCCATATGCAGCGCTTGGGCATCTGTATTAACCGTAATGAATTCAACACCCTGAACGCCATTTTCAATCATCCGGTTTACAGCATTGCTTCCGCCGCCGCCTACGCCGATGACCTTTATTTGGGCTAAGCTCTCCATTTCAAAATCAAATTCCAACATATTGTTTCCATCTCCCCCTTGAGTAGTGCTTGGATGGCCAGTCCAAGTATATCTGGACTTACACTTATATGAACTCGCTGAACATATTCTTTAGACGTTCTACCAGCCCCGGCTTCTTGGAAGAATCCTGGCTAGGTGCAGCACTTTGCTTGCTGCGGTTAACCGTCTTCTTATTGGCGCTTCCGCCGCTGCTTCGTCCGCGGAATCTGCGCACAACGGTATGGAGTATACCTACACCGCCGGTGAACCCGGGGTCACGTACTCCAATATAATCAGGTACGGCAATACGTACGGAGGCTGCCAGCTCAGTCTGGGCGACCTTCAGGACACCCGGCATCGAAACGGTGCCACCCGTTAGTATATAACCTCCCGGAAGCTCATTGTAACCAAGCCGCTTCACTTCCTGGCGGATCAGATGGAAGATTTCTTGAACTCTGGGCTCAATAATCGCCGCCAGATCCTCCTGGTTGAATTCCTTCTCAACATTGCTGCCGATCCGCAGAACCTTGAACACGACATCCGAGGCGGCGTCATCAATCCAGGCACAGCCATATTTCAGCTTGACCTTCTCAGCCTGATCGGTAAGCGTTCGCAGACCGTATGCAATATCATTGGTTATAAATTCTCCTCCGATCGGAATCGTAGAGGTTGCGCACAAGGAACCTTCTTCATATACGGCTATCGTCGCCTGGCCGGCACCGATATCCACCAGTACTGCTCCCATTGATTTCTCATCCTTGGAAAGCGCTAATCCGCCTGCCCCGAGAGACATAAGCACAAGATCTTTAACCTTCAGACCTGATTTCTCCACGCAGCGCAGCAGATTATGTATTGGTGTCTTAGCCCCGGTAATGATCGTTGCTTCAACCTCGAGGCGAACTCCGATCATTCCGCGCGGATCTTGAATTCCTTCAAGCCCGTCGACGATATATTGCTTGGCGACAACATCAATGACTTCGCGCTCAGGAGGCAGTGCTATGACCTCAGCAGCCTTGATTACGCGGTCGATATCTTCTTCGCCGATCTCACGGTCTTCATTCTGCACGGCAACTACACCGTGACTGGATTGCAGGCCGATATGATTACCGGATATACCGACATACACCTCGGATATTTGAATACCGACCATTTGCTCCGCATGCTCTACGGCACTCTTGATCGATTGCACAGTCTGATCGATGTCTACAATCGCACCCTTGCGTATTCCTTCCGAATCAGCAGATCCAACGCCAATAATATTAAAGGTTCCATTGGTAACTTCCCCAATTATTGCCCGAACTTTGGATGTACCGATGTCCAAACTAACAATGATGTCATTGTTGCTCAAGCCCTATGGCACCTCCTGTTATAATCATAATGAATTGTGAAGCCAAATAAATAGAAAATGCGCTTTGATCCCGGTCCCGGGAAACTTCTCTGTACATATTCAACATCCCTAATCCTTTCCCTCTTTTTTCTACAAATTTTTTGAATGGAATAATATAACAGCCTTTTGGCATGCAAACAACTGCTTTTAATTTTTTCTAAAGCATATAAGTTCTACCTTTTAAGAAATGACAGCTATATCCATGAATGTATTTCAAAAAATCCGCAGAAAAAAGAGGGAGGTTGCTTATTGCCCGTAAAACCGATTGTAGCATTTTTTCCGCTCTATTAGTAGGGACTATTTACTCTTGTGTGTCTGCATCCTCCCCGGAATCCTCCGCTTCCGTATGAAATGGGACATAAGAATCGGCCTCAAGCATCTTGATCAATCCCGGCTGCTCATTTTCAATTACTTGATTTAGGTATTCCACTTTGTCCTTAAGCAGTGAAATTGCCGTAATGACCTCAAACCGTGAACGTGTATACAGCTTAATACGGTCCGGAAAAGACAAAGTCGGGGAGGGGACGATCTCGGATATATCACTGGTCAGTTCATTCGGAATATCAGCCAGCGCCTGGCACAGCTTCGTCTTGTACGGATCATCAGCCTTCCAGTTGGTTAATATCGGCTTTTCAACGGCAATCCCTGTATCCTTGACAGATACTGCAGCTCCGCTGGACAGAATCGCCTCAAGCGATCCAGCCTCATCCAGCTCGTATGCCACTGCGGGGAATTCCTTAATGCTGATGTTAATCACACCGGGGAAACTCTTGTCCACAGCCGCTTCCTGAACCGTCTTCAGTTCTGTCAATGCACTTTCCACGGAATCTCCGGAGACTGCGAAGAACTGTCCGCCGATCGTAAGACCGCTTGCGGCAAGCAATTCCTCCCGGGATGTATATTTATCCCCCTGGAAATGGATAGCTGTAATCTTACTGACGGACGAACGGAAAAATATCACGGCCAGCAGCGCAATAAACAACAGTAGCAGGATAATGGTAATTTTACGGCTCATTCTCTTACTGGGCTTGTCCTCTTTAAGAAGAGGCATTCGGGTTTTAGGCATTCTCATATCTCCGTAATAAGGCCCTGTCTCCTTCCCGCGCACTCGGGCCGAAGGAGACAGGGAGCTTTAATTGGCCAAATCCAGAGGGTCCGGCACAGGTACCTTGCGACTAATCCGTGCACCCAGCTTCTGAAACAGTACCTCAATGCCATCATATCCGCGGTCAATATGATGCGCCTGCTCAACAACGGTAGTCCCTTGAGCGGCAAGTCCGGCGATAACCAGGGCAGCTCCGGCACGCAGGTCGGTAGCTTCTACCGTAGCTCCGTACAATCTCTGCACTCCGCGTATAAAAGCCCGGTTCAGGTCAATGGAAATGTCGGCTCCCATCCGCGCCATCTCCTCTACATGCTTAAAGCGCCCTTCAAATACAGTTTCTTTAATCACGCTGAATCCGTCAGCCAGGGATAAAAGGACCATCACCTGGGATTGCAGATCTGTAGGGAACGAAGGATAAGGAGAGGTTACAATTCTTTCTACTGCACGCGGACGCCCCATACAGCTGATATTAATTATATCATTGCAAACTGTAATTTGAACACCGGCACGCCTCAGAACATGGATCAGAGAAGTCAAATGTCCTGCGTTGGTGTGGGTCAGCGTCACATTCCCCCTTGTAGCTGCCGCAGCGATCATTACGGTCCCGGCGACAATCCGGTCGGGAATGACCTCATAATTGCACGGATACAGCTTGGAGACGCCCTGGATGGTGATCGTATCTGTTCCTGCACCGATGATTTGCGCACCCATCGCATTCAGGAAATTCTGCAGATCCTGGATTTCCGGCTCTCTGGCCGCCCCAGACACCGTCGTTGTCCCTTCCGCCATAGCGGCTGCCATCATGATATTCTCCGTGGCTCCAACGCTTGGATAATCCAGATGAATATCACAGCCCGTCAGTTTGGCAGCCCGGCAGCAGATCATCCCGCTGGTTTCCTCAATCTCCGCCCCGAGCAGCTTCAGACCCTGCAGGTGAAGATCAATTTTGCGTTCCCCGATGGCACAGCCGCCCGGCTGATAAATCGTCACTTCACCAAACCTGGACAGAAGCGGTCCCATTAGAAAAATGGAGGATCTCATCTGCCGCATTAAATCCTCCGGAACATGCGAGGTTGCGACGTAGGTTGTATCGACCGTAACCGTTTCGTCTTCATGCACGGCCCTGCAGCCCAGCCTTTCCAGAATATCCAGCATAGTTTCGATGTCCAGCAGCTTCGGCACATTATGCAGTGAGTGAACTCCTTCGGCCAGCAGGCTTGCCGCCAGAATCGGCAGGGCCGCATTTTTCGCTCCATGGATACGTATGGTGCCTGACAGGGGATTTCCACCCTCAATCACCAATTTGTCCAATGTATCACCTCCGAGATTACCGCTCACCCACCGTTGGGCACTTCCTGTACACAGATCAACAGAAATAGGCCGGGAAGCTGCCCGCTCCACATTTCATGAACTGGAAGTGCTCTGGGTGATTGTCACGATTATAGGATCATCCTATGTTCGTGACCTCTCGTGTGTGACAATGTAAGCCCGGATTCTAGCGTTTCCGGCCTGCAGCCAGTCTGCGGAGCTCGGCGACAACCAGCGAGGCGGAATCTCTTTTACCCAGCCGCCTTGAGGCATCAGACATACTGCGGCGTGCAGCGTCCGCTCCGATAATCTTATGCACCGCTGCGAATAGTGCCTCGCCGCTCAGATCCTTCTCCAGCAGCACAACGGCTGCCCCTTCACGTTCAAGCTGTCTGGCATTCGCTTCCTGGTGATTATTCGTCACATTGGGAGAAGGGATAAGCACAGAAGGAATGCCAAGCGCAGTAATCTCTGCAAGAAACGATGCCCCCGCCCGGTTCACGATGAGTGAAGTACAGGCCAGCACCTCGGGCATATTATGAATATACGGAAGAATATGCAGGGAGTTCGGCAAGCTTCCGAGCTTCTCGCGCACAGCTTTACGGGTTTCCTCGAAATAAGCCTCTCCGGTAACATACACATAGTGAACACCATTACCCTTACCCACAAACGGAGCCATTTCAATCATCGCCTGGTTAATTGCCTTGGCGCCTCCGCTTCCTCCGACTACCAGCACAACCGTACTGCCTTCAGGAATCCCAAGTGAAGCGAATCCCCGCTGCGGGTTGGCAGTCATTACCGTAGTTGCCCGGGGGTTGCCCGTGTAGATTACGTTCTTAGCCCCTGGAAAAGCGGGCTCCGTGCCTTCAAAGCTTACGGCGACCGTATCGGCATACCGGCTTAGGAAACGGTTGGTCAGGCCCGGAATCGCGTTCTGTTCATGGATAAGGGTCGGGATGCCTAGCCGGGATGCAGCGTACACTACCGGCCCGCAGACATATCCGCCGGTGCCGATGACGACATCCGGCTTGAACTCCCGCAGCATGGCTTTGGAGGCCTTCACCCCCTTCAGAAAACGCATTACCGTCTTCACATTGTCCATCGAGAGCTTACGGCGGAAGCCGGTAATATCTATCGCTTTAAAGGGCAGATTCTCTTGCGGAACAAGCTTGCTCTCCAGACCGCGTTTACCCCCGATATACAGGAAGACGGATTTCTCTTCTTCGCATTCCAGCTGTCTGGCTACGGCTACGGCCGGATAGATATGTCCGCCCGTACCGCCGCCGCTTAATACAATACGCATGTCTTTCACCTCGCATAACGGGATAAATTAAGTAGAATGCCAAGGGCTGTAAGCATCAGGGTCAGCGATGAGCCTCCGTAGCTGATCAGCGGAAGCGTAATGCCGGTAACCGGCATGAGGCCGATAACCACACCGATGTTGATGATCACCTGAATAGCGACCATACATACGATGCCTACGGCCAGATAGCTGCCGAAACGGTCCGGCAGACTCATTGCTACCTTCATTCCGCGCCAAATCAGAATCAGGAAGAGCAGCAGCACTGCCAGCCCCCCGATAAACCCAAGCTCCTCAGCCAGTATGGAGAAAATAAAATCGGTCTGCGGCTCCGGCACATAGCTGTACTTCTGCCGGCTCATGCCGAGACCCAAGCCCCCCAGTCCGCCGGGTCCAATCGCGTACAGTGACTGTATGATCTGATATCCGGCCCCGAGCGGATCGGACCAGGGGTCCAGGAAGGCCGTAATCCGCTGCAGACGGTAGGGTGCGGCGGCAATAAGCCCCACGAACCCTGCGATACCCAGCGCGCCCAGGGAGAGCAGATGCTTCATCCGGGCCCCTGCCGTGAAGACCATCATCAAGGCAGCCCCGAACATGACAGTGCCTGTACCGAGATCCGGCTGGAGCATGATCAGCGCAAAAGCGGAACCGATCAGCGCAAGCGGCGGAAGCAGTCCACGGGTGAAGCTGGAAATATCGTAATCCTCTGTTCCGAGCCATTTGGCCAGAAAGAGGATCATCCCCATCTTCATGAACTCCGAGGGCTGGATGCCGAAGGAGCTGATCCCCAGCCAGCTGCGCGCACCGCCGCGCACGACCCCTATGCCGGGAACCAGCACCAACACCAGCAGTACGAAGCAGACAAGCAAGACCGGCCTGGCGAACTTCTTCAGCACCACATAATCCGTATTCGCGGTGATGAACATGGCGATAAGACCCAGGCCTGCGAACAGCAGCTGTCTTTTGACAAAATAAAACGAGTCGCCATAATTGCGGAAGCCTAAAACGGACCCGGCGCTGTATACCATTACCATACCGATGGCCAGCAAAGCCAATATCGGAAGCAGCAGCCAGATATCGGGCGCATGACGGGATTTGTTCATCAGGAGCACACCTCTTGCATCCGTAGTAGGGGCTTATCCACCCCCCTACTTAAAGGTTATGCACCGCCTCTTTAAAAATACGCCCGCGCTCTTCATAGGATGTAAACATATCCCAGCTGGCACAGGCAGGAGAGAGGAGAACTACATCTCCTGCTTCCGCAAGAGCGGAAGCCTCCCGCACGGCCTCTTGCAGCACGGCGGCGGCGCTCTCCCCATTATCGACGGAGATGATTGTCTTTACTCCTGCCAGCTGCGCAACCACGGCCAGCTTGTCCTTCGTCTCCCCAAGGGCCACCAGGGCCTTGACGTTCCCTCCGAGGACAGGCAGCAGCTCCATATAATCAGAACCGCGGTCCAGACCTCCGGCAACGAGGATGACCGGCTTCTTGAAGGACCCCAGCGCCATGGCTGTAGCTTTGGAATTGGTAGCCTTAGAATTGTTATAGTAGGCGGCCCCCGCCTTGTCTGTCACATATTCCAGCCGGTGCTCCACACCGCGGAAGGAAGCCAGCACTCCGCCAAGCACAGCCGGGTCCGCGCCTGCGGCAATGGCAATGCCGCAGGCGGCCAGCGCATTCTCCACATTGAAGCGGCCCGGAAGGCCAATCGAATCCACATCGGCTATTTCAGTCTCGCTCTCCGTATAATCCCGGTAGATGATGACCCGCTTAAGATCATCTTCTGTCTCCGGCAGATAGGATGGACGGACAAAGATGCCCTGAACCAGCTCTTCGGTCATGCAGAAGGGCAGGATGCCTGCTTTGATATAAGGAACCAGCTCGCGGCAGACCGGATCATCCCAATTCAGTACAGCAGTGTCGCCCGGCCCCTGATTCGCGAACAGCTTGGATTTGGAGGCCACATAATCCTCCATCCCCCCATGATAATCCAGATGGGTCTCGGCAACATTCAACAGGGCAGCGACCTTAGGCCGGAAGGCTTCCGTCCCCTTGAGCTGGAAGCTGCTGAGCTCGACAACCATCCAGTTGTCCACGTCAGCCTCCTGAGCGGCCTGACAGAGCGGCGTACCGATGTTCCCGGCAACTATAGGCCTCATCCCCGCTGCCTCCAGCATACGGCCAACCCAGGTCGTTGTAGTCGTCTTCCCGTTGGAGCCCGTAATACCGATCATAGGTGCGGCGCAGAGATGGTAAGCCACCTCTACCTCCGTTACGACTTCGATGCCAAGCTCAAGAGCCTGCTGCACCGGAGCCACGGAATAGGGAATCCCCGGATTCTTGACAACAAGTGCAACACCCTCATGAATCAGCCCCTCCGGATGCCCGCCGCATATAACATAAATTCCCAAAGATTCCAGTTCGGAAGCTTCGGGACTTTGATCTCTTTCCTTTTTATCATTGACCGTCACAACCGCGCCGCGCTCATGCAGCACCTTGGCCACCTGGACGCCGCTTTTGGCGAGCCCCAGGACGACCACTTCTTCACCACGGTACAAATCCGGATGCTTCATATGTTACAACCCCTTGATGAGATATAGTCCAACAGCCGCAAGCACCAGGCTCACCGCCCAGAAGGAGACAACCACACGCCACTCCGACCAGCCGCCCAGCTCAAAGTGATGATGGATCGGACTCATTCGGAACACCCGTTTGCCGCGTGTTTTGAACGAAGCGACCTGAATAATTACGGACAGCATTTCGACTACGAAGACACCGCCGATCACCACGAAGAGCAGCTCGGTCTTCGTTACAATGGCAATCGCGCCAATGGCACCGCCGATCCCGAAGGAGCCGAAATCACCCATGAACACTTTGGCCGGATGGGCATTGAATACCAGAAAGCCAAGTACTGCACCAATCATCGCCGCAGCGCAGACACCGGCAGCAATGGAGGTTGCCTGCATGGCAACTACAGCAAAAGCAGCGAGCGCGATCGCACTGACACCGGACAGCAGTCCGTCCACACCATCCGTGAAGTTAACCGCATTGGTTACCGCCATCATCATCAGGACAATAAACGGATAGTAGAACCAGCCGCCCCAGTCAAAGCTCACCGATGTTCCCGGAATGCTGATGTTTGTATGATGTCCGCCGGAAATGAGCAGGGCGCAGAGAACGATACCGACCAGCAACTGGCCGGCAAGCTTCTGGCGTGCAGTCAGTCCTAGGGAACGTTTGAAGGCAATCTTAATATAGTCATCCAGGAAACCGATCAGACCGTAACCCAGCGTAGCTACCAGAAGGACGTAGAAATCCGAATTAATCACTGAAAATTTCAGAAAAGACAATGTGAACGCCACCATGATGATAATTCCGCCCATCGTAGGCGTTCCCGCCTTCTTCAGGTGCGTCTGAGGCCCGTCATCGCGAACCTGTTGTCCGAACTTCATCCGGCGCAGTAGCGGGATAATCAGCGGAGCGGCAATGACCGCAAGGATAAAGGACACAGCAATAGTCAGTAGAAGTAATTGATAATCCATGGGTACACCCCCTCCATTAGTTTAAGTCAGCTTCAGAATATTCTTTCAGGCGGTGAAGCACTTCCTCCAGACGCATCCCCCGGGACGCTTTGAAGAGTACTACATCCCTGGAACCACATTTGGTGTTCAAGGACGTGATCAATGCTTCTTTGTCTTCAAAAGCAAATACATGTCCGGCCCCGAATCTCTCCGCCGCAGCCGCAGCAATATGAGCAGCGAGCGGTCCGTAAGTGTATACCGCATCCGTCAGTGCAGGATCGAGATAGCTGCCGATCTGCTGGTGGAACTGAACTTCATCAGGCCCAAGTTCCAGCATGTCCCCCAGCACCGCGATTCTGCTCCCACTGCACTTCATGGACTGCAGCACATCTATCGCTGCTCTCATGGACGTAGGGCTGGCATTGTAAGCATCGTTCAGCAGCGTCAGCCCGTTCGCCGCCTGTATCACTTCAATCCGCATTCCGGTCAGCTTAAGCCCGGCTAATCCGGTCTCAATATTCTCATCAGTCACAAGGAAGTGGCGCGCAACCGCCAGTGCGGCGAGTGCGTTAATGACATTGTGACGCCCCGGCAGAGGCAGCGTGAAGGCACGCTCGGCATGAAGATGCGAAGTGAAGGACATTCCTGCTCCATGAGTCATGAGACCTGTAGGATAGTCATCATTGTCTCCGGACTGCCCGAAACGGAAGCTGAGCATCCCTTCCGGCGGATTAAACCCCGGCTCTGCCATAACTTCTGCGAGCAGCGGTTCATCCCCGTTATAGATGAGCAGGCCGCCCGGCTTAAGTCCGTCCACAATCTCAAGCTTCGCCCGGGCAATTTCCTTGCGGGACCCGAGCTGCAGCAGATGGGATTCACCCACGTTGGTAATCATAGCCACATCAGGGGCAGCTATCCTTGACAGCAGGGATATCTCCCCGCGCGAGCTCATGCCCATCTCCAGCACAGCAATCTCAACATCACTGTCCATGGAGAGAATCGTAAGCGGCAGACCGATGTGGTTATTGAAATTCCCCTGTGTTTTGTGTACCTTGTACTGCACTTCAAGAAGAGCGGTAACCATATCTTTGGTCGTTGTCTTGCCGTTGCTGCCTGTCACGGCGACTACACGCGGTGCGAGCTCGCCCAGATATGCCGAGGACAGTCTCTGCAAAGCGGCCAGTGTATCCTCCACCAGAATGACAGGACCGCCTTCAGGCGCAGGCCCCTTATCCCGCTGCCAGAGCGTAGCGGCCGCTCCTGCCGCCAGAGAAGCAGCAGCGTAATCATGGCCGTCAAAGTTATCTCCGACCAGAGGAACGAACAGGCAGGCAGGCGTGATTTTGCGGGAATCGGTTACGACCCCCGCAATTTCGATATTGTTATCTTCAGCAGAGGACAGCTTTCCTCCGCACATTTGCGCGATAGTATACAGCGTTCTTGTAATCAATAGCTTCGGCCCCTTATCACTTCTTTGGCTACAATGCGGTCATCAAAATCATGAACGACTCCGCCGATTAGCTGATAGGTCTCATGACCTTTCCCCGCAATCAATACTACATCGCCGGGGCTTGCCATTTCAATAGCTTTTCTGATCGCTTCCCGCCGGTCGGGAATCATCTCATACCGTTCCTGTGACACGCCGTCCTCAAGAAGGCCCGCTTCAATATCGCGCAGAATCAGCAGCGGATCCTCTGTCCGGGGATTGTCGGAAGTAACCATGACATGATCACTGTATTTGGCAGCTATCTTGCCCATCAGCGGCCGTTTGGTCGTATCCCGGTCTCCCCCACAGCCAAAGACGGTAATGACCTTGCCGGCAGCGAATTCACAGACAGCCTTCAGCACATTCTCCAGACCATCCGGCGTATGCGCGTAGTCTACGATGACCGCGAAATCCTGTCCGGCATCCACAGACTCGACACGTCCGTCCACACCGGCTACGGACTCCAGACTGGCTTTGATTTCTTCCAGCGGCACATCCTCCAGCAGCGCAGCAGTAATGGCCGCTAGTGCATTATAGACATTGAACTTACCGACCATCCGGAGCGAAATATCTGTCTTCCCCTTAAACGTATCCACATGGAAAAAAGTTCCTTTGGACGTGATCGAAATTTGAGTGGCCCGGACATTTGCAGGGGTGTCGATACCATATGTAATCACTTCCGCAGCGGTCTGGTCAGCAAAATAGCTGCTTGCTGCATCATCCGTGTTGAGAACTGCATATTTACGTTCTTCCTTCCACGGAGAGATCACATTGCCAAGCCGCGAGAAGAATAGTGCCTTAGCCGCGCGGTACTCCTCCATCGTATGGTGATAATCCAGATGATCCTGAGTCAGGTTAGTAAATATTGCCGTGCGGTAATCCGTTCCCTTCACCCGTCCCTGCTGAAGTGCATGGGAGGATACCTCCATCACACAGCACTGCACGCCTTTGGACGCCATATCGTTCAAAGTACGCTGAAGCTCAAGCGATTCCTGCGTAGTACCGGACATCGGATAGCTTTGTCCGTCATAACGCATCTGAATCGTCCCGATCAGCCCCGTTTTCACGCCATGGTCCTGCATGATTTTCTCAATCAGATACGTAGTCGTGGTTTTGCCGTTGGTCCCGGTAATCCCAATCATCTTCATCCGGCTGCTGGGTGAGCCGAAGAACGCATTCGACAGCACGGACATCGCAAACCGGCAGTCATCTACCACGATCTGCGGCAGATCGATCTCCAGCTTCCGCTCACAGACTAGGGCAGCCGCACCGCCTGCGGCTGCCTGCGGTGCATAATCATGTCCGTCCACTGTATGACCGGGCAGGCAAATGAACAAATCGCCCGGCTTAACCTTGCGGGAATCCACCTGCAAATCCATAATCTCGGTCCCACCCTCCCCGTATAGACGCGAAGCGGCAAGACAGGATGACAATTCATTAATTTTCATAGTAATCCCTCACTCTACATTTGTCAGACTACCCTATTATTCACTGGAAGTTCCCATATAAATCCGGATGGTTGAACCCTGCTCCACTCTTGCCCCCGCTTTGGGTGCCTGATTAATCACTGTATTGCCTGATCCGGAGCGGGCCAGCATGAAATTCATGTTCAAATCCTCATAGATATCCTGAACAGTAGCTCCTGTTAAATCGGGAACTGTCACAATCGGAGTCTCCCCATATTTATAGGTCTTCGGCAGCTGATCCTTGCGCTGCGGAACCTTCAGATAATGAAGCGAATCCTCAAGAATATTCTGGACGATCGGAGCCGCTACCACACCCCCAAACTGAATTCCCTTGGGATTGTCAACTGCGGTGTAGACCACGATCTGCGGATCATCCGCTGGTGCAAATCCGATAAAAGAGACGATATGCTCCGTAGGAGAATATCGGCCGTTAATAACCTTCTGTGCCGTCCCAGTCTTGCCGCCCACACGGTAGCCGTCAATAAACGCCGGCCGGCCTGTGCCTTTGGCAACTACGCTCTCAAGGGCGGCCCGCACCTTCTTCGAAGTCTCCTCAGAAATCACCTGCCGCACTTCTTCCGGCTCTACCTCGGATACGACATTACCGGTATCCGGATTAATCCAGGCTTTGGCAACATGCGGAGTATACAGCTTGCCGCCATTAATCGCTGCAGACACCGCAGCAATCTGCTGGATCGGTGTTACGGATACCCCTTGGCCAAAGGCCGTGGTGGCAAGTTCGACCGGCCCTACCTGCGCCGGCTTAAACAGAATTCCGTTCGCTTCACCGTTGAGGTCGATCCCTGTCTTCGTGCCAAACCCGAAATCACGGATATACTTAAAAAGGGTATCCTTGCCAAGACGCTGGCCCAGGGCAACAAACCCGGGGTTGCAGGAATTCTCCACCACTTCAAGGAACGTCTGGCTTCCGTGTCCGCCTTTTTTCCAGCAGCGCAGCTTGGCCCCGCCCACTTCAATATATCCCGGATCGAAAAAATGCTCATGCTGCAGATCAACCTTCCCCTCCTGCAAAGCAGCAGCCAGGGTAATGATCTTGAAGGTGGAGCCCGGTTCATACGTCATCCAGATCGGAAGATTCCGGTTATATACTTCGGCATCGTATTCCTTATAGGAGCCCGGCTCATAACCCGGCCGGCTCGCCATGGCCAGTATCTCACCATTGCGGGGGTCCATCGCAATCGACCAGGCACCTTGCGCCTGATACTTCACCATGGCCTGATCGAGCTCGCGTTCCATGATTGACTGAATCTGCTTATCAATCGTCAGCTGCAGACTCAGCCCGTCCTGCGGCTCTGTATACTTCTCCGAGGAGCCCGGCATCAGCCGTCCTCCGGCATCGGACAGATACGATATATTGCCTGCGCTGCCCTGAAGCAGCTTATCGTAGATGCTCTCTATCCCGGTGATTCCCTGATTGTCGATGCCCGTGAAGCCGAGAATATGTGCGGCTAAATCACCAAAGGGATAATACCGTTTGTTATCCTCAGCCACAACGATGCCCGGCAGCTGCAAATCACGGATGCTCGCGGCAAGCTCCATCGTAATTTTGCGGCCGCCGGGCTGCAGTTTCACCGAGGCTTTCTTTTGGGTCAGCAGAGTGACCAGCTTCTCCTCGGTCATACCGAGCAGCGGAGCCAGCTGCTTCGCGGTCTGTTCCTTTTCCTTCACCTGCACAGGAATGGCATAGATCGTTGGCGAGCTGATATTATATGCCAGGGCAACGCCCTCTCTGTCCAGAATCTCGCCGCGTTTGGCGGTGAAGGGAATATTCCGCCGCCAGGATTCCTCAGCCTTGGCGCTCAGCTTCTCCCCTTGTGATAGCTGTACATAGGCAAGACGCACGGCCAGCGAACCGAACAACACGGCCAGTCCCAGCAGCGTCCACAGCATTCTCCGCCGAGTTACGACTTTCGAAACCTTCATTCCGTTCTCCCCGCTTTCGCTCGTATAGACATGATCTCTTATCTTCATGACTATTCGGGACAAACAGGGGTTAGAACAAGCCTGTATACGCGCTACTCCGCAGTCTCCTCTGCATCGGGGTCAACGTTGACGGCCACAGGGATATTCTCCCCGTATTCATTCAGGGGACTGAGCTTCAGAGAAATATGCGTTTTGCTGTTATTCTTGGTCTGCGTCTGCTCTGTGACATAACCTTCGCCCTCAACCGTAATCCCTACTTTGAGCAGATTGAGAATTTCCAGAGCATCGCGCAAAGATTCTCCCTTCAAATCGGGAATGGTCATTGCTTCATCCTGTTGGGTAAGCAGATAAATCCGCTGTCCGGCGGCAAGTTTTGTGCTCTTATCCGGATATTGGCTGATTACCTTTGCCCCTGTACCGACAATCTCGAAGTCAAAGCCTTGATTAAGGAGCAGCTGTCTGGATTCCTTAACCGTTTTGTTCACGAGATCAGGTGTACTGCGCAGCTCTGAGGAGTCTGCCGCCAGCTTGACTGACGTTTTGCTTCCCACTGCGTTATCTGATTCAACTGTTTTGGGTACGCCCATATATTGCAGGGACTGCGAGACAATCTCTTTGAAAATAGGTCCCGCTGCGGCTCCCCCGCCGGCAGCATCCGCAGGCTCATCAATTACGACGAATACCGCGATCTTCGGATTATTGGCCGGAGCGTAACCGAGGAAGGATGCTAGTACTTTATCCCGGTCATACCCGCCCTTGCCGTCAGGCTTAATCGCCGTCCCGGTCTTGCCGGCTACGCGGTACCCTTCGATATAGGCATGCCGTCCGGTTCCGATTACCTGGTCTGCCACGACCTGCTCGAGGTAGCTGCCGGTTTCGCGGGCGCTTTCCTCTGAAATCACCTGCCGTACAACCTCCGGCTGAGTCACCGTAGTCTTGCCTGTATTAGGATCGGTAACTTCCTTCACTACATGCGGTACCATCAGCTTGCCGCCGTTCGCAATCGCAGCCATCGCCGTGAGCTGCTGAATCGGTGTAACCAGCAGCTTGCCATGGCCATAGGCCAAGGTAGCATTCTCTATCGGCCTGTTCGGATTCGGGTTGACAATACCGGTGGTTTCGCCCGGGAGGTCAATACCCGTCTTTTCCGTAAAGCCGAAATCCTTGATATATTTCAGCAGCTTTTCCTGGCCCAGCAGCTCATAACCAATCTTGACAAAGGCTACGTTACTTGAACGTTTAACCCCTTGAAGCAGGGTGATATCTCCATAACCGGCTCTATTCATATCATAGATCGGTTTGCTGTACCCTTTGATCCGGATAGAGCCCGAATGGACGGTCTCTTCCGGATTAAACAGCTTCTCCTGAACGGCTCCGGCCAGCGGTACAATCTTGAACGTGGAGCCCGGCTCAAACCTCGACATGATCGCGTGGTTATAGAAGCCAGCCGCATCCTGATTAAGGTCATAATATTCATTTGGATTGAAGGTCGGCATATTTGCCAGTCCCAGAATTTCCATCGTATTCGGATCGGCAGCAATGACGCTTATCGACTTCGGTTTGTACTCGGCATAAGCCTTCTTCATCGCCTCTTCGATATAATGCTGAATGGTGCTGTCGATGGTCAGCTTGTAATTGCTTCCGTTCACTACAGGCTGGTAGCTATCCTGTGAATCGGGCAGCTTGATTCCCTTGCCGTCACTCTGATAATTCAGCTTGCCATCCGTACCGGAGAGCTGTTTGTCGAAGTACTTTTCCAGACCCATGACCGCATTGCCGTCCCTGTCGGTGTAGCCCAGAATATGCGCAGCCAGCGAATCCTTCGGATAATAACGCTTCTGCTCTCTCACGAGGCCTACGCCCGTTTCCAGGGTATCATGCTCTTTCTTGAGTTTGTCCACAAAAGCCGTAACCTTATCGGCCAGCTCCTGATTAATCTTCCAGCCTTCGTTGCGGATCTCCCGGTTCTTGTAGTAATTGCCCTTATCGTCTTTGGCCTCTACCAGCTTCTTCAACTGATCTACAGGCTTGCCAAGCAGTTCATGCAGTCCCTGGATGACCTCTTGGCCGATCCCCTTCTCCGCAATGACCTCGGGGTCAACCACAACGGTATAGGCAGGAACGTCACTGGCCAGAACACTGCCGTTACGGTCTTCAATCACGCCGCGGACCGCCTTGATGGTTGAAGTATGTGCCCACTGCGTAGCTGCTTCCTTCTGCCACTTCTCACTCTGCATTACCTGAATCCAGAAAACTCTGCCGACTAAAACAAGAAAAAAGAGGGTAATACACCCTCCTATAAACAGCGTGCGAAGTTTTATTCTTTTTACCATAGCAAACCTCACAGATTCTATTATTGCGATTGAAGTCAATCGCTGATTATTTTCCAGCTTTGTCAGTGACCTGGTTGCTAAGCAGTACATGGATTGTTGAATCTACAGGAGGAGTCTTATATCCCATCTCTTCTGCCCGCTTGACCACCGTCTGTTCAAGCGTCTGCTTCTCCATCTGATAAATTGCAATTTGCTTCTTGCTCTTCGCGATCTCGCTGTCCAGCTTCTGTGCCTGCAAGTTCAAATCATAAATATGGACGTAACGCCAGATCAGGGCGGCAGATACCAGGATAAAGGCTCCCAGCGTCATCATATACAAAAGCTTCTCCTTCAGCGGAAGCACTCTCCGCCTGGTGACGACTTTTGTCTTCTCACGGTAAAGCGGGTTTACCTCTTCTTTTCTCTTGGGTTGAACTGCTAAATTGCCGCGGGTATAGGCCATCTCTGACTCTCCTTTATCGTCATTTACAATTTCTCTGCAATGCGCAGTTTGGCTGAACGGGCACGTGAATTCAGCTCCAGTTCTTCTTCTCCGGGTACGATGGGCTTGCGGTTAATCAGTTTCAGGGTTCCTTTGGCGCCGCACACGCAGTAGGGCAGATCAGGCGGACAGGTACATCTGCTTAAATAGCTGCTGAAAATCTGTTTGCAAATCCGGTCCTCCAGCGAATGGAAGGTAATTACGGATACTCTTCCCTCAGGTGCAAGGCAGCGTACTGCAGCATGCAGTCCATCCTCAAAAGCTCCCAGCTCATCATTGACAGCAATCCGCAGACCCTGGAAACTGCGTTTGGCAGGATGTCCTCCTGTCCTCCGCGCAGCCGCTGGAATGCCCTCTTTAATCAGCTCAGCCAGTTCTCCGGTACCTTCCACCGGGCGTTCTTCCCGGCGCTCCACAATTTTGCGGGCAATCCGCCGTGAGAACTTCTCTTCTCCATACTGAAAAAGCACACGGGCTATTTCCTGTTCGCTCCAGGTATTGACGATATCGGCCGCAGTCAGCTGTGCCGACTGGTCCATCCGCATATCCAGCGGAGCATCGTGATTGTAGCTGAACCCCCGCTCCCCTTCGTCAAACTGCGGAGAAGATACCCCCAGATCGAACAGAATCCCGTCCACTTGGGGAACTCCGTCCTTTTGCGGAACAAAAGGCAGTTCCTTCAGTACTTGCTCGAGGTCACGGAAGTTGGTCTTAACCGTAACCACTTTGTCTCCGTACTCGGCCATTCTCTCTTTGGCATTGTTCAATGCCCAGTCATCCTGGTCCAGACAGATCAGCCGGCCTTCGCCGCTAAGCTTGGATGCAATAAGCGAACTGTGCCCGGCTCCTCCGAGCGTACAGTCCACATATATACCATCCTTCTTGATGTGCAGCCCTTCTGTCGCTTCTTCCTTAAGCACCGTGATGTGGTGAAACAAGCTGCATCCCTCCAAGGCAGTAATTCGAATTGTATGTTTTATAGATCAAAATTGAAATCAACCAATTTCTCGGCAATCTCGTTGAACGATTCCTCTGACTGTTCGAAGTACTGCTCCCATAGCTCCTTGTTCCAGATCTCCACCCGGTTCGAAACGCCCAGAATAACACAGTCCTTGTCCAGCTTGGCATATTGCCGCAGATTCCCCGGCAGATTCACCCTGCCTTGCTTGTCCCATACACATTCGGTCGCTCCCGAGAAAAAAAAGCGGCTGAAGGCACGGGCATCCGATTTCATCAGTGATAGGCTTTTAAGCTTTTGCTCCATGATTCCCCATTCTTCCATGGGATAAACAAACAGGCAGGAGTCGAGGCCACGGGTCGCCACGAAGGAGGTTCCGAGCAATTCACGGAATTTAGCCGGGATAATGATCCGGCCTTTGTCGTCAATGCTATGCTGGTATTCCCCCATAAACATGATCTTTCCCCACCCCTAAGTACCGATTCCCCACTTTGCCCCACTTTTCACCACTTAAGCATAATAGATTCGCCATTAAAAATCAAAAACCTTTTTCCTAAGCAAGGTAATTTTTTCTTGTTTGTCAAGTGTCTCTGCAATATTCCGTAAAAAATAAAAACCCGGGCCAGTTGATTGGCTCCGGGCTATTGCAGATCCATTCCTTAGTCGTTCAGATTCCAGCTGTCCAGGTAGTCCACCTGTGCCTGCGTCAGGCTGTCAATGGCGATTCCCAGACTCTCCAGCTTATAACGCGCAACCTGCTCATCAAGCTCATACGGAACATTCTCCACCTTGACGCCGATATCTTTATAATTGTCATTCACATATTTGAGGGATAAGGCCTGCAGCGCAAAGGTGGTATCCATAATTTCTGCCGGATGGCCATCGGCTGCCCCCAGGTTCACCAGACGTCCTTCCGCCAGCAGGTACAGCTTGCGGCCATCCTTCAGCAGATACTCTTCAATATTCTTCCGCACCGTCCGCTGGGAGGTGGAGCGTTCAGCCAGTTCCGGCTTGTTCACTTCAACATCGAAGTGTCCGGCATTGCAGAGGATCGCACCATCCTTCATGACATCATAATGCTCGCCGCGGATAACATACCGATTTCCGGTTACGGTTACGAAGAAGTCGCCGCGCTTCGCTGCTTCCAGCATTGGCATCACATGGAATCCGTCCATGTGGGCTTCTACAGCCTTAATCGCATCCACTTCAGTAACAATCACGTTCGCTCCGAGACCCTTGGCCCGCATCGCTACACCTTTACCGCACCAGCCGTAGCCCACCACAACCACTGTCTTGCCGGCTACAATCAGGTTGGTTGTGCGAACAATGCCGTCCCATGCCGATTGGCCTGTGCCATAGCGGTTATCGAACAAATATTTACAATAGGCGTCATTTACAGCCACCATCGGGAACTTCAGCATGCCTTGCTTCTGCAGCGCCTTCAGCCGGATAATTCCTGTAGTTGTTTCTTCAGCACCGCCGCGGATATTCTCCATCAGGTCAGGACGCTCGGAATGCAGCAGGGTGGCGAAATCTCCTCCGTCATCGATAATCAGATCCGGCTTGCTCTCCAGCGCCTTGATGTTAAGCGCCTTGAATTCTTCAGGAGACGGATTATATTTGGCGAACACGGTGATGCCGTCCTCAACTAACGCGGCACACACATCGTCCTGTGTAGACAGAGGGTTCGAGCCGGTTATCGTAACTTCGGCCCCGCCCGCCTGTACTACCTTGGCCAGATAAGCGGTCTTGGCTTCCAGGTGAAGCGTGATCGATACCTTAAGGCCCTTGAACGGCTGCTGCGCTTCGAACTGCTCGCGGATACGGTTCAGTACCGGCATGTGCTGGCGAACCCAGTCGATTTTGAGATGCCCCTCGGGCGCGAGAGACATATCGGTTACGATACTATTTTCCTTGGACAATGAACTCATGTTATAACCTCCTATAATATATTCCTACATATAAATAATGCGGTGTGTTCCGCTGTAATCGGCTGGTACAGCCATTAGTTCCTCCAGCCAGCCAAGGCCGTAACGGTTCAGATAATACATCATATTATATACTCTCTCCTGCAGTTTACCCAGAGGCATAACGGACAGCTCAATCCGTTCCCACTGACGCAGCGCCGCCTCATTCTGCTTCTCCATCGCATCCAGTGCTTTGCCCTGCAGGAAGGAAATCTGATCTATAATCTTGTCCTTATTGCTGTTCCCCAGCTTCAGCAGACCTGCCTGAATTCCGCCAAGCTGCTCAATCAGCGGCTCGTACATCGCGGAGAATGCGGCTTTGGTCTGTTCAAACCGTTCTTCAATCTTCAGCTCATCCTGTGCAGTTAACCACTCTTTGCGTTTATCATCCAGACCAAGACGCACATCCGTGAAGGACAGTCCGTATTTATCCATATGCTTGTTAAGCGTTCCCTCTATGACTGTAAAAGACATGCGCGGAATAATCAGCGGCATTTGTCCGCCCATTACCTTAAAGGCCTGATGCGGAATCGCCCAGTAAGCCATTTCTCCTTGTCCCAGCACCGTAGCCAGCACAGGCAGTATATAGTCCTGCATCAAGGGACGCGTCAGCACGTTGTTGCTGAACCGCTCAGGATGGCTCTCCAGCAGCTCCAGCAGCTCTGTACGGGAAAAAGATACCACGGATTTCCGGTCTGCGAATCTGTCCCCCTCCTTATGAAGCAGAAGCCGTGCGCCTTCATGTATATAAAAGAGGTTAGCATTCCCGGGTGTCACATCCGCCTGCAGCACGTAACCGCCCGCAGCAATACGATCAGCCGCTGCGGTGTAGGCAGCCTCGAGCTCGTCATTACGCTCGATCATTGCAGCAAACATTGGCATTTCAAGTCTGCGCAGCGCGGAATCGGCAGAATCCAGCAGAATCAGCCCGTATTGACCAAATAGAGAACCCATCAGCTTGGCAAAAGCGGCAGTCATATTGTCCGCACCCAGCGAAGCTGCTGTGACAAACTCCATCACCTGCGGCTTGAATTCGCTATCCTGCAGCAGTCCGTCCAGCTGCCCTACAGCCTGAAGCCAGCTCTCTGCTTCCACCTTGATTTCACTGACAGAAGAACGCGGACCTTCGCCTTTATCCAGCTTAATCCGCGTAATTTCGCCCGTCCGGTTCAGTACATACGTATGATTGACTTCATCCCAGTCATGATCTTCACCGGCAATCCAGAACAGCGGAACAACGTGGCGCCCAAGCTGGGCTGCTGCTTCCCGCGCAGCCTGAATTGTAGTAATTGCCTTATATACTACAAAGAGCGGACCTGTGAACAAACCGCTCTGCTGGCCGCCTGTGACCACCAGCGTATCCGGCTGCTCCAATAAGTCAAGGGAGCGCATTACCGCTCCATGGGCATTATGCTCTGCGTTATAACTGCGTAAGTATGAAACAACCGCGGTACGGTCTGCACGGAGGCTTGCCGTTCCATCAAGCCATTCCGCGCGCTTAACCCGGCTCTCCAGGTTGCGGAAATCCCCGCCGTACAAATGTCCTACAGTTTCATATTGATGTATATAGTCACTGGCGAGCGCAGATCCGCCCGGAAGTGGTTCCGGTACAACATTCATATGCATTTGCCTCCTGTTCTACTATAACCTGCTGTATGTAATCATAAATCGGTAAACCCTTTATGATTGTATCCAAAGTTAGGTGCGGCGTCAAAGAAGAAGCGCCGGCATGGAACTATACAAGCATATATTGAAAGAATAGACGAGAGCTAAACGCTCCCGCCTACGGTGATAATGCTGTTAAATTTTAAGCGAACTGTTTAGCAACAAAATGTCCCTTGGACACTTCGACCAGCTCATAATCGCTATCATTGGTTTTTTCATTTGCACTATAAATTGGGCTGCCCAGCTCATCATGCAGATGAATGCGTTTCTTGTTCGCTTCCACTTCCGGATCCGGAACCGGAATCGCCGAGAGCAGCGACTTGGTGTACGGATGGATCGGGTTAGCGTACAATTCTTCGCTTTCCGCAAGTTCAACCATTTTACCCAGGTACATAACAGCTACACGGTCACTGATATGCTTAACCATGGACAGGTCATGCGCAATGAAGAGATAAGTAAGTCCGAGACGATCCTGAAGTTCTTTGAGCAGGTTGACTACCTGTGCCTGAATGGACACGTCCAGTGCCGAGATCGGCTCATCGCAGACGATGAACTTAGGGTTAACCGCAAGGGAACGGGCAATACCGATACGCTGCCGTTGTCCGCCGGAGAACTCATGCGGATAGCGGGTGGCATGATCATGGTTAAGTCCAACCATATCCAGCAGCTCTTCAATCCGCTTCTTGCGTTCCTGCCGGCTTCCGGCCAGACCATGAATGTCCAGGGCTTCACCGATAATGTCCGATACCGTGAACCGCGGGTTAAGCGATGCATACGGATCCTGGAAGATCATTTGCATATCACGGCGCATCGCCTTCATTTTGCTGCCGGACAATTTGTAGATATCTACACCATTGTATTTCACGCTTCCTGCAGTCGGCTCGTACAAGCGGAGAACCGTACGGCCTGCAGTAGTCTTACCGCAACCGGACTCCCCTACCATACCCAGGGTTTCGCCTTCGCGAATCGAGAAATTAATATTATCAACAGCCTTAAGAACTCTTCCTTTACCTACATTGAAATACTTCTTAAGACCTTCTACTTCAATCAGATTCTTACTCAAACGAACTGCACCTCCTTGGCCATCGAATGCAGATTCCAGCAGCGCGCCATATGCGTTTCGCTGAACTCTGTGGCGCCGGGATCGATCTGTTCGCAAACATGCATTGCTTCGCTGCAACGCGCTGTGAACGGGCAACCGACCGGCGGCTTAATCAGATCCGGGGGAGTACCGATGATCGGAATCAGCGGCTCACCCTTCTTTTGGTCAAGACGCGGCATCGACCGCAAAAGACCTTTGGTGTAAGGGTGCTGGGGATTCTTGAAAATCTCCCAGCGTGTCCCTGTTTCGACCACTTCACCAGCATACATTACGATGACCCGGTCACACATGCCGGCAACCACGCCGAGATCATGTGTAATCAGGATGATGGAGGTCCCTAGTCTTTGCTGCATCTCTTTCATAACTTCCATGATTTGCGCCTGAATGGTTACGTCAAGCGCCGTTGTCGGCTCATCCGCAATCAGGAGAGCCGGGCGGCAGGCCAGAGCAATGGCAATCATTACGCGTTGGCGCATCCCGCCGGAGAATTCGTGGGGATATTGGTTAAAGCGAGCCTCCGCATTTTTAATGCCTACTAATTGCAGCATTTCAATACCTTGCTGTTTCGCTTCGGCCGCTGACATATTCTGATGTTTGATCAAAACTTCGGTTATCTGTTTGCCCACTTTGATAGTTGGGTTCAAAGAAGTCATCGGGTCTTGAAATATCATGCCAATATCTTTGCCGCGAATCGATTCCATTTGTTTCATGCTTAGGTCCAGCAGATTCTTTCCTTGAAAAACAATCTCGCCTTGCTTCACTTTGGAGAGCGGGGCAGGCAGCAGCCGCATAATCGACTGTGCAGTGACACTTTTGCCGCTGCCGGATTCACCGACAATAGCAACGGTCTCGCCTTTGCCTACTTCAAAGTTCAACCCGCGTACAGCCTGAACTTCTCCGCCTTTTACAAAAAAGGAAACTTGCAAATCCTTGACTTGCAGAATGGGTTCCATCATTGTTCACCTCCTATTTCTTCAGCTTGGGATCCAGTGCATCACGGAGACCGTCACCAAAAATATTAAAGGAAAGCATCGTTAAGCTGATCAGGATAGCCGGGAACAGGAAACGCCACGGATAATAAAGCCAGCCAGTCAGTGAATCATTAATCATCGATCCGAGGGAAGCTACAGGAGCCTGTACACCAAGTCCGAGGAAACTCAGGAACGCTTCAGCAAAGATGGCATTTGGTACAGACAGTGTAATGGTTACGATAATCGGACCAACCGCATTCGGCAAAAGGTGTTTGAACAACAGTCTTTTTGACCCTGCACCCATCGAACGCGAAGCCAGAACGAACTCACGGTTCTTCAGCTGCATAATCTCTCCGCGGACAATCCAGGACATCGTAATCCAGCCCGTTATCGTCAGCGCCAGGATGATCGTCCCAAGGCTTGGTTCAAGCACAACCAGGAGAAGGATAACAACCAGCAGGTAAGGAATGGAGTAGAGAATTTCAGATACTTTGTTCATGATATTGTCTACACGTCCACCGAAATAACCCATGATTCCGCCGTAGATAACCCCGATCAAAAGGTCAATGGCAGCGGCAGCCAGGCCGACAATCAGTGAGATACGTGCACCGTACCAGGTACGGACAAAGATATCGCGACCCAGATCATCTGTACCAAACCAGTGCTCGGATGAAGGAGGCTTGTTGGTACTGAGCAAATCATTGGAGTAGTAATTGTACTTTGAGAACAACGGAGCGATAAGCGCCGCAAGGATAATTAGTCCGAGAATACCCAGTGCTGTCATTGCCATTTTGTTCTGGCGCAGACGTTCCCAGGAATCCCGCCAGGCAGACAGACTTTCGCGCTGAATGACTTCAGCTTGCCGTTCATCAATTCCGATTTTACGGAAATCTTCCGGTTTCAGGTTCGCATCCTGCGATACCACATTTTTGTCAGAAGCCAATTTTAGCCCTCCTTTCCACCACTTAGTTTGATACGCGGATCTACAAACACATAAGCTATATCCGTGATAAAGCGTGCTAGCATGAGCAATACGCCATAGAAGATCGTAATCCCCATAATAACGGTATAATCACGCACGCCAATCGCTTCGACGAATTGCTTACCGATACCGCCGACTCCGAAGATCTGCTCGATAACTACAGAACCGGTTACGATGTTAGCCGTCATAGGTCCCATGTAGGTTACAACCGGCAGAATTCCGTTCCGCAGTACGTGACGGCTTAGGATTGCTGCCCAGCTTAGGCCTTTGGCCTTAGCCGTCTTGATGTAATCTGCATGCAGCACTTCCAGCATACTTGAGCGCGTTAGCCTCGCTATAAAGGCTATCGGCTGTGCCGAGAGTGCGGTTACAGGTAAGACATAATACAGCGGACCCTTAAATCCGGAAACCGGGAACATGTGGAACTTATAGGCGAACACATATTGAAGCAGCGAGGCGACTACAAAGCTCGGAACTGCAATCCCCAGCACCGCCAGCACCATGGCCGCGCTGTCAATAAACTTTCGGTGATAGAGTGCCGCCATCATGCCGAGAAAGACTCCGACAATAACCGACACTATAATTGCGATAACCCCCAGCTTTAGAGACGCCGAGAACGTTTGTCCGATCAAGTGAGTTACATCCTGATTCAGACGCTTCATAGATACACCCAGATCACCCTGGACAATTTCACCCAAATACTTGAAATACTGATGATAGAGCGGCTTGTCCAATCCATATTGCTCGTATAAACGCGCTTTTATTTCCGGCGGAACTTTCTTTTCAGAAGTAAACGGGTCCCCCGGAATGGCTTTCATCAGAAAAAAGGTCGCTGAAATTAGCACAAACAGCGAGACAAGCATATAGAAGAACTTATTGGCAACATAACGAACCATCCCCATCAACACCTCCTTCGACATTTTTTTTGAGACACATAATTAGATTTTATGAAAAAAATGGCCATTTGTCTAATTTCTTATTTTGTAAGTTCGTGAAATCTTTAACAAAAAGCCTGAAATGCAAAAAAAAGGGATATATATGGAATTCCACATATATATCCCGAAGTATATTGCTACCTTCAGACAACCACTATTCAGTTAAGCTAACCGAAGGTTCTACAATTCTTAGTGCTCAAGCAGGTAAGCACGAGTGAAGTCGATTGCACCGCTGAAGTCAAGAGTTACACCTTTGAGGTACTCTTTAGTCAGGGAGTTGTTTGTGTAGTAGTAGAACGGAATCAGAATCATATCATCTTCAATGATCATTTTTTCAGCTTTAGCAAACATTTCTTGGCGTGCTGCCAGGTCGGAGCTTGCTTTAGCGTCATTGATCAGCTTGTCGTATTCAGGGTTAGCGTAACCAGTATCATTGTTACCGCCGCCTGTTACCCACATATCCAGGAAGGTCATTGGATCATTGTAATCCGCAGTCCAGCCGGCACGTGCGATCTGGTAGTTCAGGTTTTGACGGTTGTCGATAAATACTGCCCATTCCTGGTTAACAGTGTTTACAGTGATACCCAGGGCTTGTTTCCACATATCAGCTACAGCCAAAGCGATTTTCTTGTGGCCTTCACTTGTGTTGTAAGACAATTCAACCGGTGGCAGTTCAGTCAGACCTTCTTCAGCTAGACCTTCAGCCAGCAATTTCTTAGCGGCTTCTGTATCTTCTGTGAAGTAGCTGTCTTTAACTGCTGTACGGAATTCACCGTCAGCGCCAGCGATACCCGGAGGTACAAAGCCGAATGCTGGAAGTTGTCCACCCAGTGTTACGTTGTCGATCAGCGCTTGACGGTTAACAGTCATCGCCAGGGCTTTACGGATTTTAACGTTGTCGAAAGGTTTTTCAGTGATGTTGAATTCATAGTAGTAGGTACTTGCGATACCTTTTCTCTGGAATTCGTTAGGAAGCTCTTTTTGTACAATTGGAATCTGTTCTTGCGGGATTTCACCGTGTGGTGCACCAGCACGGTCAAGCTCACCGTTCTTGTAGCTGAGCAGTTCAGTTGCGCCGCTGTTTACCAGGGAGAAGTCAATTTTAGCAAGCTTGATGTTAGCAGCATCCCAATATTTATCGTTCTTGCTTACTTGCAGGGATTGGCCGGTAGTCCACTCAGTCAATGTGAACGCACCGTTAGTGATCATAGTATCTTTGTTTGTTGCCCATTTAGTATTACCCTCAACGGATTTGTGTACAGGGTAATAAGTATAGAAGGACAGAAGGCCAAGGAAGTATGGAGTTGGTGCTTTCAGCGTAACTTCAAGAGTTTTCGCATCAACAGCTTTTACGCCCACTTCGTTGAAATCTGTAACTTTCTTTCCATAATATTCTTCAGCGTTCTTCAGGTAGTACAATTGGTAAGCATAAGGTGCAGTTGGATCTGTGTTAGGATCCAGCACGATTTTCCAGGCGCGAACGAAGTCAGCAGCTTCTACAGGGTCGCCGTTGCTCCATTGTGCATCACGCAGTTTGAATGTATATACCAGACCGTCAGGGGAAATTTCCCAAGATTCGGCAATTCCCGGCTCAGCTTGGCCAGTTTCGTCATTCATGCGGGTCAAACCTTCATACATAGTTTTCAGGACGGTATTCGCTTGGCTGTCCTGAGCTTGAGCAGGGTCAAAAGTAGGTGGTTCTGCAGTCAGGTTGACTCTAAGTGTCTGGTCAGCAGCCAGTTTCTCGTCACCGGTTGTTCCTGTGTTCGTGCTACCTTCATTACCGGCTGCATTTGTTGCTGCAGCATTGGTGCCGCTGTTAGCATTGTTATTGTTTCCGCCGCAGCCAGCAAGCACTGTGCCGATAACCAAAACTAATGCGAACATGAGCAATAGACTTTTACTCTTCTTCATCTAGCAGTTCCCCCTAAATAGAATGTGGTATATGGTTTATGATTATACAACCAGTGGTCAAAAAAATCTAGAGCAATATTTTCTGAAAACGACTTTTTTTTAATTCTTTAAAATTTTGTGACGTTGACGCTTCACCGGAGCAGTGGAACATTACATCGCTTGTGATATGTATCGTATGAGGCCTACAATCATAAATATTACGTAACTGGTCCCCATAAAAAAGAACGAAAGCCGCCAAACTGCCCGTAATAACCGTTTTCCGTCGACCGATCCCTTAAGCCGGTTTTGCGCGCCTCCAATCAGTCCAGCGGATATTAATACAATAAGTAGTATAAGAAAGAACCCGAAATTCGAATGAAAGATCGTATTAAATAATCCTGAAACTGACAGCAGTAAAAATAAAGTAGTCACGTCCATCGCCAGCAGAAAAGTTTTCCTCTTCTCTTGCTTAAGACCGATGCCCGCGAAATATACGATTAAAAAAGGAACAATCGGAATAACGCTTAATACGCCGAACGAATTCCGCAAAAATTCCAAACAGCCTCACCTCTCCCTCACAGTCATGCCCTCTACCAGTCCGCAGATCCAGCGGTGCAGCGGAACCTCCACCCCGTGCTGCAGCCCCATATTCACAATGCTTCCGTTAATCCAGCGGATTTCCGTTTCCCTTGAAGCAAGCACATCGGCCAGCATGGATGAAATATTGCCCGATGTAGCCCGGCAAACTTCAAGAATGGCCTCCCAGACATGCTTCTCATAGGTAATCCCGCAGGCATCATAGGTCTGTACAGCCTCTGTGTACAGTTCCTTCATGATCTGTACACGCTCAGGTGAAGCCAACAGCCCGCCGTTTGGGACCCGCCATATTGCGGTTAGAGGATTAATTACAGCATTGATCAAGAGCTTCCGGTAAATGATGGTATCCACTTCTTTCGACAGAGAGGCGTTGAATCCTGCTGTTGCAAGGGCCTTAGCAAAACTTATTGTGCCGCCATTACCCCAATCCTGTGCGTTTGATTCATTGTGATGTAGAGATTGATTGCTTTTCCCTATACAGATTTCCCCTCTACCTGCATGAATAACCTCTGTTAATGTTTTCCTCTTGGCAGCCTCAGTGGTTACCGCCACCCAGAGGGAGGATTCCGGCAGAAGCTCCTGCAGCAGCTCTAAGTGTCCACAGCCGTTCTGGAAACATATCATTGTAAGATTCCGTTCTTGAAGCGGCCGCAGAATCTCCGGAAGCTCATGATGCAGCACCGTTTGTTTGACCGTTATCAGCGTAACCTCTCCCGGATCAGCCAGCTGCCGTTGCGTATACTTACTCACTGGTTCAGCCGAGAAGCGGTCACCCTTAACGAATATTGCCTCTCCGCCGTCCTCATAGCTGACTGTTAGACCACTGCTTGCTAATTCTCTGCACTGCTGCTCACTCCGGCACCACAGTCTGACTTCGCTCCCCGCACTGATGAGCTTGCCGGCAAGCAGGAGGCCGAGCGCCCCCGCCCCTATGATATCAATCTTCATGCATACGCCTCCTCCTGCCGCCGGTAATTTTCCTAATTATATCCTGCACCTCCGCTCAAAGCAAAACACAAAAAATCCTGCAATGCCGGTGCCGTGAGGCACTGGGATGCAGGATTTGCGGGATTCATGTTCTATTCGATCCGTTCCAGGTTTCCATTCGCGTCCATTTTGAAGCGGGTTTTTTCCTCTTCTTCTTCATTTAGAAATGCGAGTCTGCGGGCCCGGTCCATAATCTGGATCAGCGCTTTGTAATCATCATTGACTACACGGTAATCGCTCTGGGCTAGATTAACTTCCTTGGATAAGCGTTCATTCTCTGCTCTCAGCTCCGTCAGTTCATCTTCCTTCTCTCGCAAATCCCGCTCCAGCATCTTCAGCTGCCGCCCAGCCTCCTGGAACGTGCCTTTCCATTGTCTCAGAAACCGGATTACCGCATCAATCGATAAGCTGTTCTCGCTTAACCCTTCGCTTCGTCCGTAATCCTCTTCAATGTCTCCGAGAATCAGTCCTGCTACCTGCGCACCTCTGGAAGCCGGCTGTTTCTTCAAATAACTTCGTTTCTGACGCTGGCCTTTTGCAATCCCGATAGCATCCTCGTAACTTTTGCGTACGCAGCTGTTCCAGCGGAAACCGCAGGCAGCCGAGGTTCTGCCGATTTTTTCACCCACCTCTTCAAAAGCAGCAAGCTGTGTGCTGCCCTCACGGATATGACGCAGCGTTATTTCTGCCAATATCAGATCATCTTCCGCACTCCAAGCATCCTGTCTAACGGCTGTCATAAAGCCTAACCCTCCTAACAACATCATGAAATAACCATCTTCAGAACCGGCAGCTCCGCCGGGTAGTGAATAGGGATAAAAGCTGCTTACTCCATTTCTATGCCTCTATTAGAGTTCATAGAATCTATTTGATACTAAATTGTATTGCCATTTTGGCTGAACATCATACTTACAATGCTATAAATTCTTTAATTTCACGAGAAAAGCTTGTGTCAATTATAAAAATCATAAATATTATGATTTCCTGCTTTTTTTTCAATGAATTCGTTTACAGTGTTTTGCCGAGCCGTTATAATGAAAGGTAAGCAGCAGTAGCCGGATTCATACTGGAAGGGGGACTCTCTCTTGGACCGCATGTTTCGCGTATTGGGATTTTTCACACTCGTTATCGGACTTATGGCTTTCGCCGGTGATCTTACAGAAATGGCCCTGCTATTCTTTTTACAAACCGCTTTTTTTGTGATCCTTGGCTACATGAAATTCACGGAAAAGACCTACATTCTGCTTTTCTGGGGTTATATGATCCTGACCTTCTCGGGCTTCAGCTATTGGACAGTCTTTCAGATGGGTCTGCCGCTGTAACGAATATACAGTACTGAAACGGATAGTGTTCCTTTATCTCAAGGAGCATACTCCGTTTTTTTATTTTGAGAATTGGGGTCCCCGCAAAGTACCTGAGTAATCCCCGAAGCTAGGCCCCACTTTGTGGGGTAATTTTGTTTGTCCGAATGTAGTTCCCGGATGCCGAAACAGGGTATGATATTTTAACAGGCAGAAACATATTATTAGTACATACCTATTACTCAACTCTGTTCAAGGTGGTGATGTGGTGTTATTCCGCAGTTCCTTACGCCGGTTATTTGCAGCTCTACTCCTTCTCACCTGCACACTTCTGCCGCTGGCTTCACCGGTATATCTGTCCGCCGACCCAGGTTCCGGCCTCAGTGCTTCAGCACCTGCCGTTCCGGATAATGAAGAAACCCGCAAGCTGCTCGAACAGACTCTGTCCTCAGGGGAAATTGAACGGGAGATTGTCCGGATTACGGCAGAACAACAAGCACTTGAAAGTGAAGTCGCCACGCTGACCCGGCAGTCGGCCGCCAAACAAACGGCCATTGCAGATCAGCAGGAACGCGCAGGCGCAGTTGTGCGGGCTTATTATATGGGGGAACGCGATGGATTGCTTGCAGCCTTACTGTCCGCCAAAAGCATCAGCAGAGTACTCGCTCTTTATGATTATTATGAGATTATTATGGGGCAGGACCGGGACACGCTGTCGCAGTATGAAACACAATACAAGGATTTGAAAAAAACAATTGCGGCCGTACAGCGCAGCTCTGAAGAGCTTGCCGGGCTCAAAACAGCACTCCAGGAGCAGCAAAAGCGTGTGCTTGCTTTGAATGAAGAAATTGAGGGCGGTATTCAGGCCAGTACAGATCCTGAGCGCATGGGGGTACTGCTGGAGGAATTCAGTAAATATTGGGAGAATATCGGAATACATGAGGTTAAGACTTATTTCAAGGCGTTATCCTCGGCGATGAAGCATCTGCCGCAGTTCGTCCAGGACCGGGACGGTGTGCTGGTACGTAAGGGGATGACTTATAATCTTGCGCTGAAGGAAAAGGATTTGAACGAATTCCTGGTCACGCAGAATACGCTGTTCAAGGATTTCGCTTTTCATTTCAAGGATAACGAGATTACAGCCACGGGCAAGAGCGGCGGGCTGTCACTGACATTGACCGGTCATTACACCATTCAGGAGGAACCGGTCAACGGATTAATGTTCCATGTGGACCATGTGGTCTTCAATGGACTGGAGCTGCCGGATACCACCCGTCAGGCGCTGGAGGAAGAGTTCGATCTGGGATTCTATCCGTCAAAAATCGTCTCATTCCTGCATGCCACGGAAGTATTCAGCTCGGACGGCGTGCTCCATGTCAAGCTGTCCCTCTCATTCTGAGGCTGCGGCCGCGGCTTGGTATCCCGCCGCATCCAGCTTGCCGGTCAAGAGCAGGATTGCCGCTTCCGCCTTGCGGCTCCACTCGCCCTCAGAGTCTGACTCGGGGGCATTGTCATCGGTGAGGAATAATTTGGAGTCGAACGGAAGCCGGGAGATTTCAGGCAATCCGGAGCGGTACAACTCATCCAGTGCAGGCAGATGGTCGGTATTCTCCAGCCATTCCAGCTGAGCCGAGCTTGAAGTCACATAAGCCAGCCATTTGACCGCTGCTTCAGGGCTGCCGGATTGTGCCGGGAGCGCAAAAAAGCGGCTATGGATTGCCTCGTAGATGTTGTAGCCCGTCTGTTCCAGCGGCGCTTGGACCGCCAGTGTGGAGTTTCCATATTTTTTCCATTCGGAGAGCGGCACTACGGCCACCGCAAGCTTACCATCCTGCAGCATATCCCAGATATTCTGATTAAACCGGCTGGTCAGAAAAAAATATCCTCGGACAGCTTCGGTCCACGCCGCTTGCGCTTCACTCATAGACAGCAGTCTCCCTCCCATGCTATGCAGTACAGCAGCATAACCATAAGGATTCCGCGTATCCATTGCCAGCAGATAATGTTCCTTCGTCTCTTCCCCGTTCAGCCGGCCTAGCAGTCCATTCCATTCTTCCAGACTTGAAGGTGCCCCGGAAAGACCCCACTCCGCAAGCCGCTGCGGAGAATATACCAATACATAGGGATCAATATCGAGCGGAACGCCCCAGTCGTATCCGTTCCACTGCATTTGCTGGATCAGCATGGTAAGAGGGGTGCTCCCGGGAACACTCTGGTATATATCTACAGGCAGCAAATATCCGCGGGAAGCCAGATCAAAAATACTGTGGCCGTCCAGCATCACAATATCCGGACTATCCCCGACCGTCAGTTCCTCGCGTACCTGAGCTGCCCCGTCTTCTTCAGCATCCACATTGGTCAGCTGTACGCTGACCCCGCTCGAAAGGCTGTAATTTTGGCTGATCCGCTGCAGTACACTAAATTCCAAACTGCTGAGTGATACGCGGATGGTCAAGCTCTGCTCGTCCCCAAGTTCACCTGAAGGGGGGCGCTTCGATTGGTCCAGCGGCTGTCTGGGCGGATAGCTTCCCTCATCCGTGTCCAGCTCCATGCCGGGTGACAGGCTTGTCAGCGACAGCAGCAGAACAGCAAACAGCAGCCAATAGTTTTTGCGTCTCAGCACGTGCTTCTCTCTCCTCCCGCGATCCTCGTCTTCCTCATTTTAGCAGACATATACGTGCTTGTCTGCGTTTGTGAAAACGTTCTCTTTCTATTATATAGGTGTGAACGGCGTGAGGGGGTGAGTCTGATGAACCGGTCGCCGGTTGGGCGGTATTCGCACCTGCGGTGAATATTTGGACTTCCGGCCGCTGTTGTCTCCAGATTTCTTCGATTAGTCCGCTGTGCGCGGTTGAAATCCGGAGACAAAGGCGGACGCTCCCGCTCCTACAGTTCCAAAATCCCCCTCCGGTGCTCCCGCCATATCGGCTCAGCTCTTACAGCCTGACCCCCCACCGTTCCGGGGGCGGGGCAGACAAAAGCCGGGAGTGGTCATCTCCCGGCCGTGATTGTGCTTATCAACCGGCGGACTGCCGGCTAATGAAGCTGATAGAGCTGTAGTGCATAAAACCATAGTGCATAAAGAGTTAAAACTAAGCAGCTACAGCAAATCCGCAGCCAGCTGAGCCAGATGCGAACGCTCACCCTTCTCAAGCGTGATATGGCCGCTAATGCCCTGCTGCTTAAATTTCTCAACGATATAGCTGAGCCCGTTGCTCGCGGCATCCAGATAAGGATGGTCGATTTGCTCCGGATCTCCCATCAGAATCACCTTGCTGCCTTCACCGGCGCGGGAGACGATCGTCTTCACTTCATGCCGGGACAGGTTCTGCGCCTCATCAATGATGATGAACTGCGACGGAATCGAACGTCCGCGGATATAAGTGAGCGCCTCTACCTGGATGCTGCCCAGGCCCATCAATATTTTATCGATATCTCCGGCTTTTTTGGTATCAAACAGGAACTCGAGGTTATCATAGATCGGCTGCATCCAGGGACGGAGCTTCTCGTCCTTCTCCCCCGGCAAATATCCGATATCCTTACCCATCGGGACTACAGGACGCGCGATCAGGAGCTTCTTGTATTTATGTTCGTCCTCCACCTTGAACAGTCCGGCGGCAAGCGCCAGCAGCGTCTTCCCTGTACCCGCTTTACCGGTAATGGTCACCAGCGGAATATCATCATTCAGCAGGAGCTCAAGCGCCATCCGCTGCTGGGCATTCCGGGCGCTGATGCCCCACACCGCATCATTGCCGAGGTACAGCGGTTCGAGCCGGCTGGCATCACTGTTCACCTTGAGCAGTGCCGATTTGCCGCTGCCAATCTCATCCTTCAGAATGACAAATTCATGAGGGTAGAGCGGGTAGGACAACGACAGCTGCTTGATAGACAAGAAACGGTGACTATAATATTCATCGATCAGCGAAGGATGCACCATCAGCGACTGGCAGCCGGAATACAGCTCATTCAAATCTCCGGTTCGGTCGGATAAATAATCCTCCGGTGTTATGCCAAGCACATCCGCTTTGATGCGGACGAGTACATCTTTACTTACGAGTACCACAGGGCTGGGGTCAGCCTTTTCATTCTCCTCATGGAGATAATTGAGGGCAACAGCCAATATGCGGTTATCGTTCGAGACCTCCCCGAACATCTCCTGTACCTTTACGAAGCTGCGGTGGTTAAGCTCTACCTTCAGCGTGCCTCCATGTTCCAGTACCACACCACTGTGCAGGTGGCCCAGTTCCCGGAGTCCGTCTAACAAACGTGACACGGTGCGGGCGTTGCGGCCGATTTCATCGGCATTACGCTTCTTGGAGTCGATTTCTTCCAGGACTACAGCGGGAATGACAACTTCATTCGCCTTGAAAGCAAAAATCGAATTGGGGTCGTGCAGTAGCACGTTAGTGTCTAGTACGAATATCTTTTTCATGGTATCCCCTCCACAGCGCCTGGTTTGATTGATCATACATAACTCTATTCAGCAAGGGCAAGATAAAGTAAACCACTGAACTATGGCTGAAAGGAGTAAGCACATATGAGAAAATCAATGTGTCTGTTGCTGGTACTGCTGCTGCTGACAAGCTGCGGTATCGCTAATAAAGAGACATCACCCTCTCCTCAGGATAAACAATCGTCAAAGGCCTTGAGCAGCCAGGGGAATCGCGGAGTACGGACATTGTCCGAAGATGGTACAGCACTTGAACCTACAGCAGAGAACGGACAACCTTCTAACGTTAAGGGCGAAAGCGATGTTGCACTTAAGGATTATTTTGAACAGTTAGCCAAAAGAGTTCCCGGTGTAAACGGAGCCCACTGTGTCGTAATGAACAACATTGCCGTTGTCGGCATTGATGTCGACGGATCGCTTACCCGCTCACGGGTCGGAAGCGTGAAATACACGGTAGCGGAAGCTATCCGCAAAGACCCGAGGGGTGTAAGAACGCTCGTTACTGCCGACATGGACCTCACCAGCAGGTTAGCCGAGATGGGAAAGCATATTACTAAGGGAAACCCGGTATCCGGCTTCGCCTCAGAAATGGCCGACATTATCGGCCGGATCATCCCGCAGCTGCCAGAGGATATCAAACCGCAAGGTAACGGACAATAAGCTTGAACATTCCTGTACAAAGCACTGGATCTGGAGACAAAAAAAGCCTAGTGACGGCACACTAGGCTTTTTGCATGGCGGCAAATACTTGTCCGTCCAGCTTCTCAGCCGCACGCGCATCGTATACCTTCGCATATTTCGGAGCAGATTCCAGATGAGCGCCGTAGAACAGCGCATTGCGGACCGCTTCAATCTCAACATCAAAACAGCACATCTTAAAAGGAACATCCGGCAGAGGGTCCTGCTTCACAGAAGCACGCCCGTTGATGGCATGAACCGTTCCCTCACCAAACACAGTAATGGTTACCAGCGGATTGACCTTCATGTTGTTCACAAGTCTGGAACGGTGATCTACCGATAAGCGCACAATAGAAGGGCTCACTGCATAGATCCAGGAAATCGCAGTAGAGGTAGGGCCACCGGATTCAGCATCCACAGTGTTTAGAAGAACAAAGGTTTCCGACTGCAGCATAGCTAGCAGTGTTTCGCCCAGCTGAGCAACGGCTTCGGACATAAGTACAGACCCCCAATCGCAGCGTGAGTGCATTCAATTTATTATATTATAGCACAGGATGAAACTTGCATTCAATTTGTAGATTCTTTCCTGCTGATTATGGACTGTCTGCGGCTGCAGAAGCAGCGGTGCCAGAGAGGCCGGATATCTGGTCCTGAAGGCTTTTCTTGGCTGCGTCCAGCTCTTTATCGTCAATATATACATAGGGACTGCGCCAGGTTCCTGTCACCGGCACAAATTCTACATTCTCCTTAGATATATTCCAGTAAGTAGCTATCATGCTTTTGATCTGGGCATTCTCAATATCGCTTGCCAGATTATCGTCCACGGCATCCAGCACCTTGCCGATTTTGAGCACCCCTCCGAGTGATTGCATCTGTGCGATCAGCGAATTAAGCACTTCATTCTGGCGTTTATTGCGGTCAAAATCGTCAGAAGGCTTCGTTGCCGGACTGCAATTGGATTTACGGTAACGTACATAATCAAGCGCCTTATCCCCGTTTAGCTGGGCTTGGCCTTTCTTGAGATTAATATCGGTTCCGTCCACACTGTCCGTGTAGCACATATTCTCGCTGATATTGACATCTACACCACCGAATTCATCCACGATATCCCGGAAGCCCTGGAAATCAAGCACAGTGACATAATCGACCTGAATATCGAGATATTTGCTCATCATGGTCTTCATTTCATCCCCGGCCAGAATCCCTGAGGTCTTCTCCTTGCTCTTGAAGCGGGAGTAGAACGCATTGATTTTGGTTTTCTTATAGCCACTAAGCTCTACGTAAGTATCGCGCGGCAGTGAAACTACGGTTGCCGATTGGGTCTCCGGGTTCAGCGCCGCAACCATAATGACATCCGTCAGATTGGACGGGTGCTTCGGACGGTTGTCAGTGCCTAGCAGCAGCATTGTCAGCGGCTTCTCTGAAGCAGACTGCCCCGCCTGAACTGGCTGGTCCACGCCGAATCCTCCCTGATCAAACTTCCAGTACAAGTACCCTGCGTAGCCCAGCGCCGCAATTACGGCAACCAGGAGGAGGATCAGCAGCAGTTTCATCAGCCGGGCGAAAAACCCGCGTTTCTTAGGCTTCTTCTTATTAGGTTTCGTAGATTTGGTTGATTTCGTTGATTTGGTTGAGGCAGCGGGTCTGGACTGCTGTCTGTTGGTTCCTTGCTGGCCATTCGATCTGGGTGGCAGACTGCCCTTGCTTGTATTCATAATTGAATTAGGTCCTTTTCATTCAGGTAGAATTAGATAACTTTATAATAACTTAGACGATCCGGAGCACTAAAAGTTGCGCCTAGTGCCGTTTCGCAGCAGCTGCAGCTTTCCGCTTCTGCCGGGCCTCTACCAGGTAGCGGACCCGCACGAGCAGCATTAACCCTACCGCCACCAGCAGGCACTGGATGATCGGAAGTTTATCATGCTGGAAGATGAGCAGCATCCCCGAGCCTATAGCCATCATAATATATAGTACGATCTCTTTGCCGATGGGCAGCTTCTGGTTGACGCGAAATACACGGTTATACACATAGGTCAGTAGAATAAAGATGACAATGTAAGCGACAATTGGATGCTCAGCGAACCAGCTCTGCACAGCTCGTCACTCCTCCCGGATATAAGTATCGTTTACATTATATCATCCTCAGCAGTTTTATACTTCTTTTAATCCCTGCAATTTGAACGATCTTCTGTCCGGTTAAATAACAAGAAAAGCCGCCGGATTCTTCATCCGGCGGCTTGAATGGGTTACAGCTTACGCTTGGCTGGCTTGTGCCGCTTTACGCTGCTTCTCTACACGTTCGCGCTCACCCTTGTTCAGGATCTTTTTGCGCAGACGAACGGATTTAGGTGTAATTTCGCAATATTCATCATCATTCAGGTATTCAAGCGCGCCTTCCAGAGAGAACATACGCGGAGTCTTCATTTTAACAGTCTCATCCTTCGTTGCAGAACGAACGTTGGTCAGCTGTTTTTCTTTGCAGATATTTACAATGATGTCATTATCGCGGGTGTGCTCACCTACGATCATGCCTTCATAAATTTCAGTTCCCGGTTCCAGGAAGAGAATACCGCGGTCTTCTACGCCCATCATGCCATATAGAGTCGTATTGCCGGTTTCACTGGATACGAGTACGCCTTGGTGACGTCCGCCAACCTGTCCGCCAATCAGTGGAGCATAGCTGTCAAACGCATGGTTCATAACGCCATAACCGCGGGTCAGGGTCAGGAAGTAGGTGTTGTAACCAATCAAACCACGTGCAGGAATCAGGAACTCCAGTCGAACCTGGCCCGTACCATGATTAATCATGTTGACCATTTCTGCTTTGCGTGTTCCCAGACTTTCCATAACAGCGCCCATGCTTTCTTCCGGAACATCAATCATCAGGCGTTCAAGCGGCTCCATTTTGGCTCCGTCGATTTCCTTGACGATAACTTCAGGCTTGGAAACCTGCATTTCGTAACCTTCGCGGCGCATGTTCTCGATCAGGATACCCAGGTGAAGCTCACCACGGCCGGATACGACAAATGCATCAGGGGAATCCGTTTCATCTACACGCAAGCTGACATCCGTTTCCAGCTCTTTGAACAGACGTTCGCGCAGCTTACGGGAAGTTACCCACTTGCCTTCTTTACCGGCAAACGGACTGTTGTTCACGAGGAACGTCATTTGCATTGTAGGCTCGTCGATCTTCAGAACAGGCAGCGCTTCTGGATGCTGCGGATCGGCAATGGTCTCACCGATGTTGATGTCCTTGATACCGGCAATCGCTACGATGTCGCCTGCACCCGCTTCTTCAGTCTCAACACGCTTCAGGCCCTGGAAACCAAACAGCTTCTCGATACGCGCTGTTTTGCTCTTGCCGTCACGCATAATAACAGTTACGGACTGGCCCTGCTTGATTACACCGCGGTTAACACGGCCAATGGCAATACGGCCAAGGTATTCATTGTAATCCATCAGAGTTACCAGGAACTGCAGGGGCTCTTCAACTTTTTCAGTTGGAGCCGGGATATGTTCAACAATGGTTTCGTAAAGGGCAAGCATCGTTTCATCCTGCTTCTCAGGGTCCATGCTCGATGTGCCGTTAAGCGCTGAAGCATAAACAACCGGGAATTCAAGCTGATCGTCACTGGCTTCAAGCTCAATGAACAGATCCAGAACTTCATCAATAACTTCCTTTGGACGTGCAGCCGGACGGTCAATTTTGTTCACGACAACGATAGGTGTAAGGTGCTGCTCCAGTGCTTTGCGCAGAACGAACTTAGTCTGCGGCATGCAGCCTTCATAAGCATCTACAACCAGCAGTACGCCGTCAACCATCTTCATGATACGTTCTACTTCACCGCCGAAATCGGCGTGTCCAGGGGTATCTACGATGTTGATCAGGAACTCTTTATAGGTAATTGCTGTATTTTTGGCTAGGATAGTGATTCCGCGTTCCCGCTCCAGGTCGTTCGAGTCCATGGCCCGTTCTTGCAGGTGCTCGTGAGCGCTGAAAATTCCTGATTGCTGCAGAAGCTGATCGACGAGTGTTGTTTTACCATGGTCAACGTGGGCAATGATCGCAATATTGCGAATATCTTTTCTTGAATGCATGATTTGTATCCAAATCCTCTCATTTATCAAATTAAAAATGTTTAAATTTATAGCATGTCACGGCAGTCTCACAAAAGAAGCGCCAGGCAGAAACCCGACGCTCCAACATATCCTTAATAGTATCGTGAAAGCACCATGAAAAGCAAGTCTTTTTCTGAAAAAAACGTTACCAACTTCGTTTAATTTTTCTAATTTTGCCTTAAGTCAAATTCTGCGGTGTCCATTCCCTCAATCGGTGCCGTATGCCCGGCTGTCTTACCAGCCGCCGTTCCACTTCTTGCGCCCGCCCGGTCTGCCCCGGCCCAGCATCAGCCATAGGCCTGCGGCAACCAGAACGGCACCCAGCAGATACAAGGCTCCGGTCCCGAGCAGGGTGAAGATGAACAACACAATGCTTAGCAGCCCCAGGATAACAGCGGTTGTTGTTAGTCCTCTGGTTCTGGCTGAAGAATACAGCGAATATTCATAAAGTCCAACCGCAATGCCCAGCAGCAGGATAGGCCATAAATGCCTCATCAGGTCCCAGCCCCATGTATTACATAATCCAAAGAGCAGACCGTATACCGTTAATATGCCCGCAGGTATTAATACAGATGCAGAAGCACGGCGGGTGAAGAATAGCACATGCAGGAACAGGCCCGGAACCAGAATTACGAGCGGCCACAAGGCATGTCCAAGAAATCCGAACACCCCCAGCTTCCCGAGCAGAATCACAATGCCGGCGGCGGCGATGAACACACCCAGTTTCATGTCGTTTTTGGAAGACATCTTTCACCCATCCCTTCAAAATTCGCGTCTTTTCTCTGGCCCTCGTCATTTTATATTTTATCTGAAAAATAATTAAAACACCATCATTCTTCGTGCATTCGGGGGAACTGCACAAAAAAAGCTGAACCAAAGCTTTCCAGCTTTTGGCACAGCCTCTAGTATTGCCGCTTCTTATCCCGCAGATACCATCCTCCGCTTAAGCATACCTGTTGCTACGACAATAATCCCCAGCACCATCGGAAGCATGGAGTGGAATGTAGGCAGCATGAAGGAAATGACCGCACCAAACTTGGCATCCTGCAGCAGCATATTACCGGCCGTATACGCCAGAATATAGGCTCCAATGAAGACCAGCACAGGGAAGCGGTGCAGCCAGCCCACGATGATGCCGCTTCCCCAGACTACAATCGGAATGCTGATGGCAATCCCGATTACGATAAGTGCCAGATCTCCTTTGGCCAAGCCTGCAATCGCCAGCACATTGTCCAGACTCATGATGAAGTCCGCGAGCAGAATGGTGCGCACCGACTTCCATACGCTGGAGCTCCCCTCAATCCTAAGTTCCTCCTCCTCCTCCAGCAGCAGCTTAAAGGAGATCCAGAGCAGCAGTATCGCGCCTCCGGCTTCAATATAAGGAATTTTGAGCAGCAGCACTGCAGCAAAAGTCAGGATGCAGCGCAGACCCACTGCCCCGGCAGCTCCCCACCATACCGCTTGCCTGCGGTGCTTCTCCGGGAGATTCTTGCTGGCCATCGCAATGACCATCGCGTTGTCTCCGCTCAGCACCAGATTGATCATCAGTATTTCACCCAGCAGCAATAAAGAATCCATTCTCTTCAACCTCCCTGAACTCCATGTAAATACATGTATGCCTCAGGGTGACAAGCTATGCATTCTGTCCGGCTTTTTCAGAAACTACGCATGAGCGGGGCTGTTCCAGCGTATACAAAATTATAGCCTGCCTGCCGCATGTCAACAAAGCCCGTATATCTTTCCAACAAATTCGAGGAGTGACCCCTATTGAATCCATCCGTTACGGATTTCATATTATCCCTGCTGAATATTGTCTTCCTCGATCTGATTCTGGCCGGTGATAATGCCATTGTGATCGGCCTGGCCGCGCGGAACCTGCAGGGAAGTTCACAGAAGAAGGCGATCCTGCTGGGCACTGGCGGCGCCGTGGTGTTGCGGATTATCGCAACGATTCTTGTCGTGTGGCTGCTCAAAGTGCCCTGGCTGCTGCTATTCGGCGGATTGCTGCTTATTATGATCGCCTATAGGCTGCTGACGGGGGGAAATACGGAGGACACGGACATACAGGCAGGAGGAACACTGTGGTCGGCCGTACGGACGATCATTGTCGCAGACGCGGCGATGGGGCTGGATAATGTAATCGCGATCGCCGGGGCAGCCAAGCACAATATTACGCTTGTGGTGCTCGGGCTGCTGATCAGCGTGCCGATTGTGGTCTGGGGCAGCACGCTGTTCATCAAGCTGATCAACAGATATTCCTGGATTATCTATATCGGCTCAGCCGTGCTCGGTTTCACCGCAGCAAGTATGATTACCAGTGAGAAGCGGATTGCCCCCTTCTTCGAACAGCAGCCGCTGCTCCACTATCTGTTTATTGCTCTGGTGATTGCAGGCATCCTTGCCGCCGGCCTCTGGCAGCGCCACCGCGCTCAGGGCAGAATTCCGCATAGCGGCAACTCTACCCGGTAATGCAATGCATATATCCCCATATATTAGAAAGAGGTGCCCCGGCCAACCATTATTACTGGCTGCAGGGCACCTCATCTATAGCTATTCTAGAACCATTCTTCCTGTAAACCTGCCTGTGCAGGGATCACATCACTCGGCTTCTCATCACCGTATGGTGTAATCGATACCGTCTCTGTTCCGGCAACCGCCGCTTCCAGGAGTGCCTGATACCCGGGCAGTGTAGCTTCAATCTTATCCACAATCCGCATGTTCGGATTCGTCGTCGGCGACTTGGGCACGAACAGCGTGCAGCAATCTTCATAAGGAAGGATGGACAGGTCATAGGTGCCGATGCTCTGTGAGATTCCGACAATCTCACTCTTATCCATCATCACCAGCGGACGCAGCAGCGGCAACTCAGTGGCCCGGCCAATGACATTCATGCTTGGCAGCGTCTGACTGGCGACTTGCCCCAGACTATCACCGGTGATCAGGGCCAGCGCCCCTTCGCGTTCAGCAAGAGCGGTAGCAATCCGCAGCATGGCCCGGCGCATTAGTGTAATAATCAGATTATCCTGACCAATTCCGGTAAAAGACGTCTGGACCTCCGTGAACGGAACCAGGTGGAGCTTAATCACTCCGGCATAACGCGACAGTACCCGCGTCAGATCTACAACCTTCTGCCGGGCAAGCTCGCTGGTATACGGGTAGCTGTAGAAATGCACACATTCCACTTCAAGTCCTCTGCGCATGGATGACCAGCCCGCAACCGGGCTGTCAATGCCGCCGGACAGCAGCAGCATTGCTTTGCCGTTCGTACCGAGCGGGAACCCGCCGACACCGGCAATATTCTCGCAGAAAATATAGGTATGCCCTTCACGAATCTCAATTCTCAGCTCCATCTGCGGAGATTTCACATCCACAAGCAGCCCGGGATACCCCTGCAGCAGAGGAGTGGCAATCAGCTTGCCCATCTCAATGGAGCCATACGGAAAGTCCTTCCATACCCGGCGGGCACTAACCTTGAAGGTTGTTCCTGCCGCCGGGGCAATAATATTCAGGAATATTCTGCTGGCTGCAAGAATCTCTTCAAATTCCGACCTGGATACCTTCACCGGGCTAATTGAAGCGATGCCGAATACATTCTTCAGTGCATCCGTTAACTCTCCCGCCGGCTCACCGTTCAGTTCGACATATATCCGCCCGAATTCTTTGCTCAGCACCACGCCGGGATAGGGTTTAACCATCTCCTTCACATGACGGAGCACTGTTTTTTCGAACCGGCTGCGGTTTTTTCCTTTTAAGATAAATTCTCCAAAGCGCAGCAGAAGCATATCCGCATATTCAATGCTGCTTCCAATTCCCGCAGCCTTAGCTCCGTTGTCAGACTCTATAATTGTCATTTATTATTTCACGCCTCCTTCAGCAATCTTCAAAGACTGGACAGCGGCAAGCAGCGCCTGCTCCAGCTGCTGCACCTCCTGCTTCGTATGGCTGTCACCCAGACTGATACGGATGCCGCCAAGCGCAGCAGCCCTGTCCCTCCCGATGGACAGCAGAACCCGGCTCGGTTCGGCCAGCCGTGACGAACAGGCGGAGCGGGTGGCAACGGCCATTCCCAGTTCCTCCAGCTTCCGGGCCATAACCTCCCCCTTCATTCCGGGGTAAGAGAAATGGACAATATGAGGCGCCCCGTCTCCGCTGCTGTTCAGCACAAGCTCCGGAATTCCTGATATATAATCCTCCAGCTGTTTTTTTAGCGGCGTAATACAGCGGGTGAATTCCTGCCGCCGTTCGCCGCTCATGCGCACCGCCTTGGCTGTGGCTACAATATTCGGCACATTCTCTGTTCCGGCGCGGTTGCCCATTTCCTGAGAGCCCCCGGTAAGCAGAGGGAACAAGGTTACGCCTTCCCGTACATACAGGATTCCTGTTCCGCGCGGGCCGCGGATTTTGTGCGCTGACAAGCTGTACAGATCCGCCTGCCATTCCTTCAGCCGGGTCTCCAGCTTGCCATAGCCCTGCACCCCATCGACATGAAACAGTGTCCGGCGGTTCACAGCCTTGACCTGCCGTCCGATCTCTTGCAGCGGCTGCACCGTGCCAATCTCATTATTCACATGCATTACACTGACCAGCACAGTATCCGGCCGGACCGCAGCGGCAACCCGCGAGGGTTCGAGGACTCCGGAGCTGTCCGGTGCAATAAAGGTAATCTCCCAGCCCAACTGCTGCAGCTGAAGACAGCTCTCATAGACTGAAGGATGCTCCAGCTCGGTAGTTATTATATGGCGCCCTCTGCCCTGATATTGCAGCGCAGCTCCTTTGATGGCCAGATTATTGCTCTCCGTAGCTCCCGAAGTGAACACAATCTCCTGCGGCTGCACGCCAAGCGCTGCCGCACACACTTCCCGCGCACGCTTGATCAGCTTATCCGCCTCCGCCCCTGCACGGTGCAGAGAGGAGGGATTGGCAAAGTGCTGCCTCATGACTTGTTCCATAGTCTGAACTACCTCCTCATACGGCGGAGCAGCAGCGGCATAATCCCAATACAGCATATATCGGCGTTCTCCTTTGCTTATCGTTTCAGCATTCCCATTCTGCCAGGCATATACGGCTACGCCGTTCTTGGTGGACGGTAGCCTTTCAGCGAGAAAGAATAAGTATAGCAAAATTCATACTTTATTTATATGTTGCAAAAAGGATCAAACGGGCTGCTGCCGCCGGAGCGGCTTGATGCAGATTCCGTTTGATCCTTTATATTATACCGCGTATTGCGCACGGGCGCGTTCTATTTTGGCAATATAGGCCTGAGTTTCCTTCGGAAGCCCTGAGAGATTCGCCATAAGCTCTGCGTCGTTATTGACGCCCAGCTTGTTAACCCGGCCCGGCCCGGCATTATAAGCGGCCAGTGCCATATTCTCCTCACCATTGTAACGTTTGAGCTGATATGAGAGGTAACGCACGCCTCCGTCAATATTCTGGGCGGGATCAAACGGATCGGAGACCCCCAGCCCGTTCGCCGTTCCATCCATTAATTGCATCAGCCCTTTGGCCCCAGCAGAAGAAACAACATTAGGATTAAACGAGGATTCCGTATCAATTACAGCCTTGATCAAATCAACAGGAACGCCATATTTCGCACTGGCCGTCTGGATCAGCTCTTCGTAATCCGTCGGCACTGTGTGCGTTATTTCCCCGGAAATGCTGTCGTACGTTTCAGCTGTTCCACCGAGCTGCTGCCAGAGCAGATTACTTAGTGAAGAAGTATCCGTGAGTGAGGTTAAAGTGCTTCCGCTGCCGCCGCCGGTTGCGGATTGCAGGGCCGCCTGCTGTAGTAAAGCGGCGAATTCCGCTGCCGAAGAACCTGTTACCCCGGATGAAACCTTGCCGCTTCCGCCTTTCATGCTTGAACTCCTCAGATCAACCCATTTCAGTTGCCCGGTTCCGCTTGCTGCAGCGGGGTCGATTGCCATGCTCCCATTCCCTCTTCCATAATAAATCTATATAAATAAAATAAAGCATTCTATTTAAATTTGAAATACGGCTTTATTTTACAATTTATTTGCAGTAATTACTATATGCCAAACAGAAAAAACAGACCTCAGACCCGCATAGTTAGGTCTGAAAGCCTGTTTTGAAACCAAATTTCTGCATGCATTTTACTCTAACGGGCAAAAGGAATTAAGACAAAATAACTTAAGGTAGAGACAATTCCCAGTCCCATGGACCAGGCGCCAGCAGTTTTTTGTCCCCTGGCATAGGCATAATACCCGAGCACTGCAGCAATAGGCCCCATAATTATTGACCAGATAAATAAGGAAACCACACCAAAACCGAGGCCAATATAACCGATTGTCCGTTCATCACTTTCCTTTACACTGCCGGTTGTACGTTCTGTTTCCCTGTTGGCGGTACTGTGGACCTGCACGGGAAGCGGACTGATTTCAGCAGCATATTCCTCGTTGTGACTTCTGTCCCGCCGGGGGTAATCCACTCTGCGCGGACGCAAAATAATTTTCCTGCGTTCCGAACGGTCCACTTTGGGTTCATCATTCTGATTGTCCATAAGGGCCTCCTCTAAGCGTTCGGCTTGAACGTCAGACAACAGGTTGCAGACGAAGTTCCGGCATGATCATGATGATTGTTCGCCGTAAGCTCTTCAGCATATTCTTCTTTGAAGTGGCTGCCTGCATGCTTGTCAATTTCAATTACAATTTCCTCGGCACGGCACAGGTTCTGTTCTCCCCAATAATGACAGTTGCTCACACTGCATTTCACAAGCGGTTTTGCGTTTGTCATAATGATCACCTCGGCTTCATTATGTCCTCTCCGCTTTACTGCTATGCGGCTGAATGGTTTCCAGCTGATGAAACGGCGCCGTTCATATAGGCACACGCAAATGTGCACGCAAAAAAAGACCAGGATGTCATGTTGCTCATGACAAACCCGGTCCTTTACCCGAAACTGGCAGATCCGGTACTACACCTGATTCTGCATCCGTTTCTCCGTTAAATAATCGTTCTCATAATAAGCCAGATCATCGCGCAGCTCTTCATAGACCTTAGTAATCTCCATAATAATATCGCGCGCCGGACGAACCGGCTTCTTGCGGAAACGGATCGCATCCTGACCTGTGTAGGCATAGCGTCCATCTTCGGAGTAGCTTTCATTCTTAGGATAGAAGAAGTTGTTCACTCCAAAATGATATACATTATATAGCGCTTTTTGCGCGAAGGCTTCATCAAAAGTGGCGCGGCGCAGAGCAACCCCAAGCTTCTCATAAGACATCTCCGAGAACACCAGCAGATGGCGGAGATCGGACAAGAACCCTTGATAGAAATGCAGTGTTTCTTCACCCTCTTCGGCAACCAGTTGCGGCAGCGCATGCTCGTTCAGGAACAGTTCCATTTTTCCGATTACGGATTTAAGTTTTTCTCTCGTCGATACACACAATTTCTGCACATTAGCTGCTGACATGGCGATTGCTCCCCCTTATTAGTCCTTGCTTTGTAGTCGTTACGACATAATCATTTCGAATAGTTCTATCTTGATAGTATCACAAAACTTCACCGGTCTCCACCCACCGCAGGTGAGGAGAGTCATCCCGGTCCAGCAGACCGGATACAAGCCCCGGAAAGCGCTTATTTTCTGATATTAACATAAAACCCTGTACGGCGGTATCCTTTTCTCCGATGCATAAAACCAGCCCTCTCTTCTAAACCTAACAGGTATTACAATGCCAGGAAGGAGCGGAAACCATGTCACGAAAAAACTTAACCGTCGCCGGTCTGGTCACTGCTGCGCTGACGGTGGTGCTGCTTACTTTTGCCCTGCGGCCGGAAGACAGCGCCATAAGCAGTACCCTCAGACAAGCCTCTGTGCCGAATCCCTCTCAGGAGAAAATCATCAAGAAAACAGCCCTGGTACAGGATGTGAGTGCTACTGACCGCCTGAACCGCGTGGATGTAAGCAAACATCTTAGAACTATGCTATCGGATACCCACGGCGCTTCGCCTGAGGATATCTCAGCATATGCCAGGAACTTACAGCAGGGACACGGTCATATCACCATGCTGATGCTGATTGATTTCCGCACGCAGAAGACAACTACCTATAAATCCTCTCTTCCGGAAGGAACGGACCAGGAGAACAAGCAGCTGCTCAAATACCTGAACACAGCCAAGTCGGCCATCAAGGGGCATCAAGCCTATGAGTCCCCGTCTTTTGTAATCGGCAGCAAGAAATATTATTTCGTGGCACAGCGTGACCAGGAGGGCCAGCTCGGCGTCATTGCCCTGATCAATCAGAAGATTCTTGACCGGGTAGCCCAGCACCAGCTGAAGAATCTCCGTCTGATCCCTTACCCTAAGGAAGGCAAGTACCGCGTAGAATCCGTTCATGCCGATACGCTGCAGGATCTCACTGTCAAGACAGGCCATGACAATGAGAATGCCAGCCATTACTACGAGAACGAGATCGTCGTCCGCTTCCCTAACGGGCATCCTACAGCAGGCCAGCTTCAGACCATTGCCGCAGATATTCAGTGCAAGGAGCCGCGTAAGCTGGGGTATGCCTATATTTTCCGCTCAGAGAAGATGAACTATTCCCAGCTCAAAACCTACTTCGCTTATAAATGGCACCCGCAATACTCCGAGCCTCACTATATGTATTTAACCAATGATACAGTGAGCGAAAATACAGGTGCCAATGTTATAACGCCTAATGATCTGCTCTTCTCCACCTATCAGTGGAATCTGCCGGCCATTGAAACAGAATTGGGCTGGAATCTGTCCAAAGGCAGCAAGGAAGTCGTTGTAGCCGTGGTGGATACCGGAGTTCAGGCGGACCATCCCGATCTGCAGGGCCAGCTGCTGGCCGGATATAATGCGATAACTAACGGTGGAGCGCCGGATGATGATGTCGGGCACGGCACGCATGTCTCAGGCATCATCGGAGCGTTGACCAATAATGAGGAAGGTGTGGCCGGCATCAGCTGGTATAACAAGATCCTTCCGGTAAAAGCGCTCGACAACTCCGGGGCTGGCACCACTTATTCTGTTGCCGAAGGCATTATCTGGGCTGCCGACCATGGCGCCAAAGTGATTAATCTCAGCCTGGGCAATTATGCCGACTCCCAGTTCCTGCATGATGCCATTAAATATGCCTATGACCGCGACGTTGTCATTGTCTCCGCTTCCGGCAATGACAATACCGAGCGGCCGGGCTACCCGGCGGCCTATGAGGAGGTAATTGCCGTGGCCGCAACCAATTCCACCGGAGAGAGAGCGTCTTTCTCCAATTACGGGGATTATATCGATGTGGCCGCCCCCGGGGAAAGTATCGCCAGTACCTATCCTGATAATCAGTATGCGGCATTATCCGGTACCTCGATGGCCAGCCCCCATGTGGCAGCGCTCGCCGGGCTGGTACGCTCGCTGAACCCCGGGCTGACCAATAAGGAAGTAACCGAGCTACTGACCTCAAATGCGGTGGATCTGGGTGATGCCGGACATGATAAATACTTTGGCTGGGGTCAGGTAGATATCTACCAGACCCTTCAGGCTGCCGGCGGAGGCCAAGTTCCCCTGCAGTTATTCCCTCAGAATGTCGGTAAACAGCTGAAATCTATGCAATGAGTTACACGCTTGTCCGCCCGGCCAGACGCGTGAGGCTTATTGGCGGATTGAACGCAGATGCCGGTCCAGCAGGCGCAGGAACTGTCTGAGCCCGCGCTCCATGTCTTCTTGCGTAAGCTGCGAATAACAGAGCCGGATATGGCGGGAAGGCGTGTCTCCGGCATAGCAGACATCTCCGGGCAGGAAGGATATCCCTTCCTGATCAGCCAGCGCATGCAGCTTGTCTATCCCGGGGGATTCGGGCAGCTGCAGCCATAAGTTCAGGCCGCCCTCAGGCAGCGTCCAGCTGACTCCGGCCGGGGCATACTGCTTCAGAAGCATCGCCGCCGCTTCCTTGCGAAGGCGCAGGGCGGTCCGCAGCTTCGCCGCGTAGGCCTCATACCTGCGGTCGATGAACGGCAATACTGCCCGCTGGGTCAGCAGCGGACTGCCCAGGTCACTCGACGACTTGGCGGCAATCAGCCTGGACAGGATATTGCCTTCAGCGGCAACGCAGGCGATCCGGCATCCGGGCGCGAGCACTTTGCTGAAGCTCTTCATATAGACTACATGCCCGGCGCCATCCATCGATTTGATCGACGGCGGAGGCGGCTGATGGAAATACAGATCACTGAACGGATCATCCTCCACAATGAGACAGCGGTAACTGCGGGCAAGCTCCAGCAGCCGCTGTCTTCTTGTTATGCTCATCGTAGCGCCGCTGGGATTCTGAAAGGTAGGGTTCGTATAGATGAGCTTCGGCGGTCTGCGGTCACACATTGCAGTAAGCCGGTCCACCCGCATCCCTTGCTCATCCATCGGAACGAAGATCATCTCTGCCCCCCGTCCGGCAAAAACATCAATGGCACCCGTATAGCTAGGCGCCTCCAGATATACGGTATCCCCGGGACCGACGAAGGTCCGGGCCACCAGATCGATTCCCTGCTGTGAACCGCTGGTAATCATTAAGTCATTGGACCCAATCGCTATGCCCCGGCTCTGCAGATGCCTGCGCATCACCTCCCGCAGCTCCTGATCGCCCTGGAAATTCCCGTAGGAGGCCATCAGCTCTGGCTCTTCTTGTACCAGAGCCGCCATAGTGGCACCAATCGGTTCAAGCGGAAGGAGGCTGCTGTGTATCGCTGCCAGATGGAAGGGATACTGCACTTCCGAATAATTGAAGTTGCGCCACAGCTGTGCCCGCGGCAGGTAGTCGTCATAAGCGTCCTGCCATCCGGCTGAAGTATCGGGCACATTCCGCTGCCGCTCCGCTACATAACAGCCTTTGCCCTGGCTGCAGATAATATGACCGCGGGTTTCCAGATCAGCATAAGCCTTGCTGACGGTTACCTGGCTTACCTTCAAGGAGGAGGCCAGACCTCTTACGGAGGGCAGCTTACTCCCCGGCTGGAGCAGTCCGGAAGTGATCCGCTGGGCTATGGTCTCACTGATCTGCTGTGGCAGAGATTTAGTGCCGCTGCGGAGTAAATCAATACGCATCCCGTTTCCCCCTTGACTGTTATATTTAGCGCTTTACTGTTATACTGCTATACCGTTATGATACAACAAAATTCAGATTAGCGGGGAGCATGAACCATGAAGATTAATTATGCTGAGATGACGAATCACCTGGGGTCCTCAGCTGTCCGTGACATTCTCAAAATTACGCAGGGCAAAGATATTATCTCGCTGGCGGGCGGCTTGCCTGCTGAGGAGCTGTTCCCTGTAGAGGCTGTCCGCGATGCCTATAACCGTGTACTCGCCAGTGATGTTTCAGCGCTGCAATACGGCTTAACCGAGGGATACCTTCCGCTGCGTGAAGCGGTCGCTGCAAGATTGGGACAGCAGGGCATTCCGGTGTCCGCACAGGAAATGCTCCTCACCACCGGTTCCCAGCAGGCTATAGATCTGCTCTGCAGAATACTTATTGATCCGGGTGATGCCGTACTGGTGGAAGCTCCTACTTATCTGGCTGCCCTGCAGGTGCTGGGAACTTACCGCGCAGACATCCGCGTGGTGGACAGCGATGAACAAGGTATGCTGCCTGAGCATCTCGAAGAACAGCTCCGTAAGCACCGGCCTAAGCTCCTGTATGCCGTCCCTACGTTCAACAATCCTTCAGGTGCGACCTGGAGCAAAGAACGCCGCGAACAGGTTGTAGGGCTATGCCGGAAATACGGCGTGCTGATATTGGAAGACAATCCGTACGGGGAGATTACCTTCGATGAAATTCCTGGAGCTTATCCGCCCACACTTGCCTCCATCGACAGAAATCTGGATGGTAGTTCCTGTGTGGTCTATACAGGCACCTTCTCCAAAATCGTGGCACCAGGGCTGCGCACAGGCTGGATCATCGGCCCTTCAGAGCTGATCCGCATCATCGCTAAAGCCAAGCAGGCTGCTGATCTGCATTCCAGCGCCATTGATCAGCGCGCCCTGCATGAACTTCTGCAGAGGTTTGACCTAGAAGAACATATCCGCCTGATCTCCCGTGAATATCAGTCACGGATGAAGCTGCTCTCGGCCGAGCTCTCCTCACGGAACTGGGAGGGGGCCAGCTTCCTTGAGCCGCGCGGCGGCATGTTCCTATGGCTGACCCTGTCCGGCCGCATTAATACTGCTGAGCTGCTGCCGCTTGCCGTAGAGCAGGGCGTCGCCTTCGTTCCCGGCGAGGTATTCTACTCCGCCGGGCCGCTGAAGAATGCGATGCGCCTCAACTTCACCCATACGCGGCCGGAGCTGCTGCCCCTTGCGGTGCAGCGGCTGGAAGTAGCCATGTCCCGGTATGAGGAACGTCTGCTTCCTATGTAGCCATTGCTCCGAAAGTTACCTATAACTATATACAAAAGGCGGCCCCCTGAGGAGGCCGCCGTCTTAATGTCTGTAAGTGTATTGAGTTACCGCACAGTGCTTATTCGTTGTCAGTTAGGAAAGTTTGCCGTAAGCCGGGTTCTGTGCTCGTTGTGGTTCAAACGGGAACTACCCTCCCACCATAAGCGACAATCATCTATCTAGGCCATACATTACTGCACAGCTCCAGCGACCAACCTAGACACGCCTCAGGCGAAGGCTGCTTCTCCCGGTTAGGGAAGATGCTGCGTCTCATTAGGTCTTGCTCCAGATGGGGTTTACCAGGAACGAAGTCACCAGCGTTCCTCGGGGTCTCTTACACCTCGGTTCCATCCTTGCCTGTGCTGCCCGAAAGCAGCCATCGGCGGTCCATTTCTGTGGCACTATCCTTCGGCTCGCGCCGACTGGACGTTATCCAGCATCCTGCCTTATGGAGCCCGGACTTTCCTCCCGCGGCGTTCTCACGCACACCGGCGATTGTCTGTCAAACTTTCCGGAACAACATTGTATATTATACAGACTTGCACCAGCGGACACAAGTGTTAATAATTTCAATTACAGCCGCTTAGAGGAAATTGAAAGGCTCGGTGTCCAGCTTGGAGGCATACACCACAGTACTGCACTTATGCTCTGTCAGCTTGCCGGTAAGAAACTCCGCAACTTTCTCCTTCATGATCTTCTCTGCATTATGCCCCGGGTCAATCAGTGCGATGCCTGCCAGGTGTGCATCCTGCGCCGTATGGTAATCGATATCACCAGTCACCAGCACATCCGCTCCTTTGAAGATGGCACTGCTGTAATACTTGGCACCGGACCCGCCCATAACAGCTGCCTTGCGGATAGGCCGGTTCAAATCACCAACGACACGCACATGGTCAACATCCAGACCGCTCTTCACGGTCTCCACGAACTCTCCCAGCGTAGTTGGCTCCTTAAGCTTACCCACTCTTCCAAGGCCGAGGCTGCGTCCCTTGAGGTCCATGGAATAGAGATCATAAGCCACCTCTTCATACGGATGAGCCTTCAGCATAGCCTGCACAACCTTATTGCGGATCGGATGCGGCACAATGGTCTCAATGCGGATCTCTTCAGCCCGTTCCAGCTTGCCTTGCTTGCCGATATAAGGGTCTGTTCCCTCCTGAGGAATGAAGGTGCCATAACCTTCGATGTTGAAGCTGCAATGGCTATAATTGCCGATCCAGCCCGCACCGGCATTCAGAATCGCATCCAGCACCTTCTGATGGTGATCCTTCGGCACAAAAACAACGAGCTTGGACAATTGCTCCGTATGAATATCCTTGATCGGTGCACCGTTCTCAATACCCAGCGCTTCCGCCATCCAGTCGTTCATTCCGCCTTCCGCCACATCCAGATTGGTATGGCTGATATAGACGGCAATGTCGTTTTTGATCAGCTTCTCATACAGCCGGCCCATGGGAGTGTCTGTGAGAATGCCTTTGACCGGCCGGAAAATAATCGCGTGATGGGCGATAATCAGATTACAGCCTTGGGCAATCGCTTCGTCCACGACACTGTCATTGACATCCAGTGCCACCAGTACGCCGATAATCTCCTTCTGCAGGCTGCCCAGCTGAAGCCCGACATTATCCCATTCCTCCGCCAGATGCTTCGGGGCAAGCTGCTCCATATATCCAATTACAGTCTGTCCTTTGGCAAACATTCCAGCACCTCCGCTATCCGCTTGATTTGTGCATTGATCTTGCTGCGCTTCTCTTCTGCCGCCTCCTGCTCAGAACGCGACAGTGAGGCCAGAATTCCTTCCAGCTTGGAGATTTCCCCCCGCCACTTCGCCGTGAACACTTCATTCGGCGCTTGCAGCAGCCAAGGCCCCATCTGCAGGAGCAGGGACTGATCAAGGACCACCCCGCCGCCGGCGAGCGCTTGTTCCCGGTATAGCTGTTCATTCGTCCGGCCAGCTTCACTGCCTTCAGGGACCGCTGTCAGGATCTCATAAGTTTTGCCGTCTTCCTCCAAAATATGCTCCGAGATCAGCACCCAGCCGTTACCAAGCAACCAGCGGCGCAGAATATCCTCGCCCACATTCGGCTGCAGCGCAAGTGTCTTCACCCCGGCCAGCTTCCCCTGCTTCTGACCGCGATCAAGAATAGCGGCGATTAGCGATCCGCCCATACCGGCAATCGTGATGCAGTCTGCTTCTCCCGGCTCCAGCACCTCCAACCCGTCCCCGCGCCGCACGGCAATCTTCCGGCTGAGGCCAGCTTCAGCTACGCCTCTGCCTGCTGCTTCATACGGTCCCAGGTTTACTTCCCCCGCAATTGCCGAAGGCACACGCCCGCTCTCCACTGCGGCTACAGGGAGCAAGGCATGATCCGAACCGATATCGGCAAGCCTGCTTCCTTCCGGTACCTGCTCCAGCAGAAGCTGAAGCCGGTCTGATAATTTTATATTGTTCATGAGGCCACCCACGTTATCCATTTTTTTCTGAAGATGAACAGCAGCGCTAAGCCAACAGCGATCTTCAGTATTAATACAAGCGAAGTCCATTCCGGGAATCCCGATCTGAGCCATAGCGCATCGATTTCCGGCATCAGCCAGAGTGAAGCGCCGACGCCCAGGTATACACCTGAGACCCCGCTAACCCGATGATACAAAAGCCAGCTTAGCCAGATCATCAGCACACAGAGCGGAAGCCAGAGCAGCTCCAGCATGAGAATGGAAGCATCCGGCCTCGCCTGGCCAAAGAATCCGGCATACAGCAGCGCCCAAAAAGCAAAACCGCAAAAATGAAGGAGTCCGATACGCAGAAAGAATCCAAGTACACACCATAGGAGACCGCAGGCTGCAATCAGCAAAGGTCTCCAAAAATCGGGATCCAGATCATGCAGTGCAATTAGCCACAACCCGAACCCAAGGGTTAACACGCTGCCGATTCCCGCCAGTACCAGACTAATCATCTTGTTACGGTCCAGATAAATAGCCGAATAGCCATAACAAACAATTAATACACAGAGCGCCGTGGCAAGTTGCAAAGGCCAGGGAAAAACGCTAAAATAAAGACTAATCAAGAAAATCAAGGAAATTATTCCAAAACCAAACAGCCATATTTTGATGCTTCCCTGCTGGAGATTCCGCAGCGACACCGGATTGCTATCCTTAATTTCTGCTTGATCATCATACAGGTTGGTCAGGAAATCACAATATTGCTCCGGCAGCAGCTTGCTTCTTCTCCAGTACTGAATTTCTCTTAAAATAGTGTCACGTTTCTCCAAATTCAACGGCTCATCCCTCTTTCCAGATCTTGCCTCCGGCCTGTTACAAAACTCCCCGCAAAGTGGGGCTTTAGCTTCGATGATGACTCAGGTACTTTGCGGGGACCCAGAATATACACAAAGGACCTCCTGCCACCGTGCAGCAGAAGGTCCGGCCCTATACGTCTATTCGAGGAAATCCTTCAACCGCTTACTGCGGCTCGGGTGACGCAGCTTGCGCAGTGCTTTGGCTTCAATCTGGCGGATACGCTCGCGGGTAACGCCGAACACCTTACCCACTTCTTCAAGCGTTCTCGTCCGTCCGTCATCCAGTCCGAAGCGCAGGCGAAGTACATTCTCTTCACGCTCGGTGAGCGTGTCCAGCACATCCTCCAGCTGTTCCTTCAGCAGCTCATATGCCGCTGCATCCGCAGGCGCAAGCGCCTCCTGATCCTCAATGAAATCTCCCAGATGCGAATCATCTTCCTCACCGATTGGTGTTTCCAGTGATACCGGCTCCTGGGCAATCTTCATGATTTCCCGAACCTTCTCTACGGTCAGTTCCATCTCAGCCGCAATCTCTTCCGGCGAAGGCTCACGTCCCAGTTCCTGCAGCAATTGGCGGGAAACCCGGATTAATTTGTTGATGGTCTCCACCATGTGCACGGGAATACGGATCGTCCGTGCCTGGTCGGCAATCGCGCGGGTAATCGCCTGACGAATCCACCAGGTTGCATAGGTACTGAATTTGAAGCCTTTATTGTGGTCAAATTTCTCAACGGCCTTGATCAGACCCATGTTGCCTTCCTGAATCAAATCCAGGAACAGCATGCCGCGTCCGACATAACGTTTGGCGATACTGACTACGAGACGCAGGTTTGCTTCTGCAAGTCTCCGCTTCGCTTCCTCGTCACCATTCTTGATTCTCATTGCCAGTTCCACTTCATCGTCAGCCGATAACAGCGGAACACGCCCGATTTCCTTCAGATACATCCGGACGGGGTCGTTGATCTTGATGCCCGGAGGCAGCGACAGATCGTCGTCGAAGCTGAAATCATCACTGTCTTTGTCCTCATTATCCTCACTGGGCCGGAGGCTGTTGACCTCTTCATCATTCTCATTGACAACTTCGATCCCCAGATCGCTCAGCTGCTCGTAGAATTCCTCCATCTGCTCGGGGTCTTGATCAAACGGCGATAATTTCTCCATAATATCTTTGTAGTTGAGTGATGATCTTTTCTTACCATGATCAATAAGCTGATCCTTAACCTGATCCAGAGTAAATTCCGCTTCCAGTTCAGTATGCTGATCGTTCGCCATAATTCGACTCCCTCCTCCCTAGGTACATCCTGTCAATGTCTCATTGTCTCTCTAGGGCTAAAATTTCACTTGCTATTTGTGCTGCACGCAAAAAGTCACCGGATTTTTCCGCCTGAATCATCTCTTCACGCTTGGGTTCGATTTTGCGCTGCAGAGGATACTTCTGCACTTCACGAATGCAATCGTCCAGAACCTGGGTATTCCAGTCCGGAGGGGTATCCATCATGGAGATCGCCGTAGCAGTCTTCTCCAGACGGTCATCCTGAAGCGATGATAGAAACCGGCTGATGCCGGGTGGTTTGCCTTGCGCATAATAGGCATATAGATAAGCAGCAATTGCCGCATGATCATCAATATTGAACTCTTCCCCGAGGCGTTCGCCCACATAGGCCGCCGCCTCCGGATCTTGAATCATCAGTGATAAAAGGCGCCGTTCCGCAACATGGTAAGCAGGCAGCAGCGTAGGTGTCTGCACCTGCCCTTTTTTATGCCTACCATTATTCCACCTTTTGTCGTTATTATCCCCTTCGGGAATGTTTTTTTGCATGGACGCCCGAAGTAAATTGCAATCCTGCTTCAAGCTGTCATAGGACAGCTCCAGCTCGGAGGCGATTTCCCTCAGATATACCTCACGCTCCGTCGAAGAATGGAGTCCGGCAATAATCTCCAGAGCCTCCTTGACATAGGCAATTTTGCCGTCTTCCTCTAGGAGTATATGGTTTTTTTTCAGATATATAAGCTTAAATTTTATGGAGGATACGGCGGAGTCAATCACCTGCTCCCTGAATCTGTCCCCGCCATGCCGGTTGATGAATTCATCGGGGTCCAGGCCGCTCGGGAGCAGCGCAACCTTAACTCTCAGCCCGCTTTCTTCGAGCAGCGGAATGGCCTTGAGTGCGGCAGCTTGTCCCGCCTTATCTCCGTCATAGGAGAGAACTATCTCATCCCCCAGGCTTTTCATCAGCGCCACATGGCCCTCGGTGAGCGATGTACCCATGGTTGCCACCCCGTTATGCACACCTGCATCCCAAGCCGAAATGACATCACCGTATCCCTCGAACAGGACGATTTGCCGCGTTTTGCGGATGGATGCTTTGGCCTGGTGCAAATTGTACAGGATCCGGCTTTTGTTGAATAACCGGCTCTCTGGGGAATTCAGATATTTCGGCTGCCCTTCACCGAATATTCTTCCGGCAAAGGCGATGGTCTTGCCCATGCGGTTAGCAATCGGAAAAATGACCCGGCCGCGGAAACGGTCCAGATAACCCTTGCCTTCCCCCCGGGCAGACAGCAGTCCGCCCTTCTCCATTTCGGCGAGATCAAAGCTCCGTTTCTCCAGAAACTGCAGCAGTGTATCCCAACGGTCCGGCGCATAGCCAATTTGAAACTGGTCAATCATTTTATCGCTGAACCCCCGGGTTCTTAAATAATCCATGGCGGCTGTGCCGTATTCCGTGTTCTTCAGCAGATAATGATAATACTTCGCCGATAAATCATACGCCTGAATCAGCCGATCCCGCTCTGGATCGGGTGGAGCGAGCGCTCCACCTCTGCCCTCGGGCACGGGTATATCACTTTCTTCCGCCATTATTCTGACTGCTTCGGGAAAGGATAATCCTTCGATCTCCATCCTGAACTTGATGGCATTTCCACCCATACCGCAGCCAAAGCAATGAAATACTCCCCGGTCAGGGGTGACGGTGAAGGAAGGGGATTTCTCCGAATGGAACGGGCAGAGGCCCCATAAATATTTCCCCTGCTTGGACAAATGGACAACCTTACCGACTGTATCGACAATATCATGCCGCGCCAGCACGCTTTCGATAACCTCTTCCGGAATATTACCGTGTCCGCTAGCCACATTAGCCACCTTCATCTCTTAACAAATAAATATAATTCGCTATAGCTGTACATTCTCCTGCAAAAAAGTTAAAAGTTTTGTCAGTTTATGTTGAAAATAAATTTTTTCCTCTGCGGTAATCGCTTTTGGACCCTTGGAATAGTGGCCGCGCCTGCGCTCTACCGCCCGGGCATGCCTGCCCTCCAGCATAAAATCCATTTTGGAATCCTCATACTCCTGCCCCCGGTTCGAGAGCACCCTGCAGCGTTTGCCCAGCGCCAGCGCCGCAAGTCCATAATCCTGCGTAATTACGACATCTCCCGCAGAAATATGATTGGCGATATACAAATCGGCACTGTCAGCTCCGCGGTCCACCTGGACAACCGTGACACCTTCTTCAGCTTTGAGCACATGGTCGTAAGAAGAAACCATCAGCACCGGTATGCCAAAGCTGCGGGCCACGGTATTAATCTCCTGTTTGACCGGACAAGCATCCCCATCAACGACGATCTTTCTTTCCTGGGACCTTACCATGATTCTCACCAAATTCCCGTGTAATATATATACGCTCCGCTTGGCAGAAATCCTTCTTTGTAAAGCATAAATACGGAACGAGTGTCAACTTACACATTGGCACCGTTCCGTATATTTATACCCTAAACCCTCGATCTATACCATAAGTTACAAACAATAATTGAATTTCAACCCTTGATTACCACACCAGCTTGCCGAAATCGGCAAATAATCTGGAATCTACGTTAATCGCAGACAAGAGTGCCAGACGGTTAGCGCGAACCGCCTCGTCTTCAGCCATAACCATAACGGAATCGAAGAATCCGGTAACGGCATCCTTCAGCCCCGACAGAATCTGCAGTGCTTCTGCGGCATGCAAGGCAGCCAGAGCTTCGCGGTAAGGATCATGAATACTCTGCCAAGTCTGATACAGCTTCTGTTCGGCTTCTTCTTTGAGCAGAGAAGGGGCGATTACCGTTCCCTCGGCTGCTTTGGCCGCCAGATTGCTGACGCGGGTCAGGGAATCCACAGTGATTTTGAAATCAGCTACGTCTGTTACTGCATTCATAAGCGCAAGACTTCTGCCTACCACATCAACGATATCATCGAAACCGGCAGCAGTAGCTGCATCCACAACATCATAGCGGACATTGTTGTCGGATAATAGGCGTTTGACGCGCAGACCAAAGAACTCGTAAAGGTTTATACGCAGCTCAGGGGTGAAATGTTTCTCTGAACGTAAACTTTCATGAACTTCCAGCGCTGCAGCAAAAATTTCCTGCAAACTGAGGCTGAGCTGATGCTCCAGCACCATCTGTACAATTCCTGCCGCCTGCCGGCGCAGCGCATAAGGGTCCTGGGAACCGGTCGGGATGATCCCGATCGAGAAACAGCCTACAATTGTATCGATTTTATCGGCAAGGCTGACTACCAGACCTGCCTCCGTTGAAGGAACGGCATCCCCTGCAAAACGCGGCTGATAGTGCTCGAAGATCCCTTTAGATACATTATCAGCTTCACCGGCCTTGCGGGCATAATCTTCACCCATTGTACCTTGCAGCTCAGGGAATTCACCCACCATTTGCGTTACCAGGTCGAATTTGCAGATATCCGCTGTCCGGCTGACTTCAGCGGCAGCACTTGCCGGCAGCGCAAGCTTCACTGCCAGGCGGTCGGCAATCGCGCGGATACGGCGTACTTTATCCCCTACGCTGCCCAGTTCTTCGTGATACACGATATTCTCGAGCTTGGCCAGCGCATCGTTAATCTGCAGCTTCTGATCCTCTTCATAAAAGAACTTGGCATCCTGAAGCCGGGCACGCAGCACCTTCTCGTTACCCTTGGCGATTACATCCAGCGATACGGCATTCCCGTTACGGACAGTTACGAAGAACGGAAGAAGCTTGCCGCCCTCCCCGAACACCGGGAAGTAACGCTGATGCTCGCGCATGGAAGTGATCAGTACATCCTGTGGAATATTCAGGAAAGCTGGGTCGAATGTTCCGAACAGGACGGTCGGTGTTTCTACCAGGAACAATACCTCTTCGAGCAGATCTTCCTTGATCGCAATCTTCCAGCTGTTCTCTTCTGCGAGCTTATTGATTCCGCTCAGAATCAGCTCTTCGCGTTCCTTCACATCTACCAGCACATGCTGGCTGCGCAGAGCTTCCACGTACCCGGCAGGCTCAGCAATCATAGCTTCCTCGCCCAGGAAACGGTGGCCGCGGCTCACGTTGCCGGCTTTGACTCCGGTAATCGTAAGGTCAATAATCTCCTGGCCGAAGAGCGCGACCATCCAGCGGATCGGACGGACAAATTTGAAATCATAAGCACCCCAGCGCATATTTTTCGGGAAAGTCATTGCACTGACAATACCTGTTAGCCCTTCAGAGAGCAGGGAGGCCGTTTCGATTCCGGTACTGCTCTTGGTTACATAGATATATTCTACGCCGGCCAGTTCCTTGAACGTAAATTGCTCCGGTGCTACGCCTTGGCTGCGGGCAAAACCAAGTGCCGCCTTGCTCCACTCACCGCTTGCGTCCACTGCGATTTTGCGGGACGGGCCTTTGACTTCTTCACTCACATCTTCCTGCCGCTCAGCAGCATCCTTCACCAGTACAGCAAGACGGCGCGGTGTTGCATATGCGGTAACGCCATTGTGGCTAATCCGCGAGGCTTCGAGCCACTTGGCTGTTCTATCCTTCAACTGTTCCATGGCGGCGCGGATGAAGCGGGCCGGTATTTCCTCGAGACCGATCTCGAACAAAATGTCTTTAGACAAGGTCAGCACCTTCTTTCTTCAGCAGCGGGAAGCCGAGCTTCTCGCGTTCCTCCAGATATGTTGCCGCTACGGTGCGGGCAAGATTGCGCACTCTTGTGATGAAACCCGTACGTTCGGTTACACTGATCGCTCCGCGCGCATCCAGAAGGTTGAAGGTATGCGAGCATTTCAGCACATAGTCATAGGCGGGGAAAACCAAATGGTTGTCCATCGCTCTGCGCGCTTCCTCTTCGTAGGTGTTGAACAGGGTGAACAGCATTTTGACATCCGAAACTTCAAAAGTATACGTGGAATGCTCCACCTCCGGCTGATGGAACACATCACCGTAAGTCATTCCGTCTACCCATTCCAGGTCGAATACATTTTCCTTATCCTGAATGTAGGAGGCAAGACGCTCCATACCGTAAGTAATCTCAACCGCTACCGGGCTGGCTTCAATTCCGCCTACCTGCTGGAAGTAGGTAAATTGCGTGATTTCCATTCCGTCCAGCCACACTTCCCAGCCGAGGCCCGCACAGCCCAGAGAAGGATTCTCCCAGTTGTCTTCGACAAACCGCACGTCATGCAGCAGGGGATCTACGCCCAGTGCCTTCAAGCTATCCAGATACAGCTCCTGAATATTGTCCGGGGACGGCTTGATGATGACCTGGAACTGGTGATGCTGGTACAAGCGGTTCGGGTTCTCCCCGTAACGGCCGTCTGACGGACGGCGTGAAGGCTCGACATAAGCGACCTTCCAGGGCTCCGGACCGAGTGACCGCAAAAAGGTCATGGGATTCATCGTGCCCGCCCCTTTTTCCGTATCGTACGGTTGGACGAGAATACAGTTCTGGGCTGCCCAGAACTGCTGCAGGGTCAGAATCATCTGCTGAAAGTTCATACTACCGACTCCTTCGCTTTACAAGTGTGTACTGCCTCTTTACTTATGACTGGCTCTTGCTGCTGCGCGATGGAGGCGGCATCAGCTTTATGTATCCCTGTAGCAGATTATGGAGAGTATATCCTTCATAAGTCCGCCGCAAGTCAAAAAAGCTCCCGCCCCCATGCCTGATTAACAGACATAGGGACGAGAGCCTATAATTCTTCTCCCGCGGTTCCACCCTACTTGATTACGCTACGCGAAATCCACTTTTCATACTGCCGCTTCCGTACTCCCGGGCGCCATGTTCATGAACGTTGTCCTGCCAGGCTTCCACTACCCCCGGCTCGCTGAAGCGACAACTCGATTCATTACTTTCCCGATCACTGCACTCTCTCCATGTCTGGAGCAATCACGGCATTCCTATAAATTGATGTAAAAAGAAACTGAACTTATAGTAACGGATAATTCGCATTTCGTCAAATATTGTATTTATCAAGCTGATCGAGGAAACTCTGCGATTTCAGCCGGAGCCCCAACTGCATATCCATAAATGCCCGCATAATGGCCTTGAGCTCTGCGCGTGTCTCTGGCTTCACATCCACATTGCCAAGTCTGGTCAGATCAAGTAGCGCGAATAGACGCAGCAGCTTCAGTGCACGCGGAGAAATCTCCATCGCGGGAGGATCATTATGCCGGCAGCTGCGGCAGATTACACCGCCAAGACGCGGACTGATTCTAAGCTCCTCATCCGGCTTGTCCATATCGCAGACTACACAGGTATCAAGCTGCGGGCCATAGCCTGCCGCCTGCAGCACTTTCATTTCAAAAACATTTATGATGATGCCGGGCTCTTTGTCTTCTTCAAGTGCATTCAGGCAGGCATTTAGTTGACGGAACCAAAAGCTTCCCGTTTCTTCATCATGCAGTACCCGGTCAAGCAGCTCGCAGGCATAGGATGCATACGCCGCTTTGACAAGATCCTCACGCAGCGGATGATGGGACTTCGTAATCTCCCCGGCATTCAGTGTTCCCAGTCCGCCGTTGTTGCGGAAAAACACAAACTCTCCTGTTGTGAACAACTGGATCAGGGCAGCATGGCGGCTTTTCACCTTCTTGGCGCCCCGTACCAGAACCCCTACTTTACCGGCGTTCTCGGTGCAAAGCGTAACAATTGCGTTCCCTTCGCCGTAGTCCATGCTGCGGATGACGATCCCTTCCACCCTGTATAGCATGCCTCTTCTCCCAACCACTCGGCAAGCAACCAGTCCTTATTGTGCTTCTTCATCAGTGACCATCTCTTCCTCCGCCGGCAGCGGTCCGCTGCTCTCCGGCGAATCCCCAGCTTCTCTGTACAGCAAATAAGCATCGACATCTCCAGTCATTGCAAAATACTTCCACGAAAAGTTCCGCATTCGTATTCATCCTTTCTTCGGAAACACGATGTCTCTTCAGAAGTAGGATGTACGAAGCTCAGGGATCTATCCTTGCAATTCCTGCCAAGTACAAGAGGCTTTGCTGTCCAGTTCAAGGACAGTACCGTTTCAGCGAGAAATATAAGGTTAACGTATAGTAAAACATATACTTTCTTATATTTCAATGCAGCAGCGGAGGGAAGGTTTATTGGTCTTTATGGAAGCCCAAATCCCGCAGTACGCGGTCCTGATTGCGCCAGTCTTTTTTCACTTTTACCCATAGTTCCAGGAAAATCTTCGAACCCAGCAGGTTCTCAATATCCGTCCGCGCACGCCGTCCGACTTCCTTCAGCAGGGCACCCTGCTTGCCGATAATGATCCCCTTCTGGGAATCGCGCTCCACAAAAATAACCGCTGAAATATGCACTACGCCATTCGGTTCAACGCTCATGTCCTCAATCGCCACCGCAATGGAATGCGGCACCTCTTCGCGGGTCAGATGCAGAATCTTCTCGCGGATCAGCTCCGCACAGACGAACTGCTCCGGGTGATCGGTAATCTGGTCGTCCGGATAATACTGCGGGCCTTCCGGCAGATACTTCTGCACCTGCTCCAGCAGCGTATTGACATTGCTGCCCATTTTGGCAGAAATCGGCACGATCTCGGCGAACTCATGCAGCTTGTTGTATTCGGTAATCATCGGAAGCAGCGCTTCCGGCTCGATCTTGTCAATCTTGTTCATCACGAGAATGACCGGTGTCTTGATGGAGTTCAGCTGTTCCGCGATATAACGGTCACCGCCGCCCATGCCCTCAGAAGCATCCACCAGGAACAACACAGCCTCCACTTCATGCAGGGTGCTCATCGCCGTCTGGTTCATGTAATCGCCCAGCTTCGACTGTCTTTTATGGATGCCCGGTGTGTCCAGGAATACGATCTGTGAATTATTAGCGGTATATACCCCGTGAATTTTGTTTCTGGTGGTCTGCGGCTTGTCCGACATAATGGCGATCTTTTGGCCAATCACCTGGTTCATCAGTGTCGATTTGCCTACGTTCGGTCTGCCGATAATGGCGACAAACCCTGATTTGAATTTCATATAATCCTCCTATTTATCTTACAACTTGGTCAAGCTGGAAACCTTGATACTAGGTCAAAAGCGCTTCGATCCCCCTAATTCCCCCTTCGCCAAGGGGGACCCCAAGGGCCCCGGCCCTCTGGACACCCGGAACTGGCGTGGGCACAGTGTTGGCACGGAGAAAGCGGGGTTGGAGCATGAGCGCTTACGTTCCCTGCGGGAACACGCTTGACTGCGGCGCTGGAAAGACTGGTTACTTGGACACCTAAACCTCGAAAACAAACTTAATTGTATTTTGTGCACTTATTCTGTTTAGACTCAGAACCATTACAGGTTTAATTGTACAAAATACAATTAAACTATGAATACAGGCATAATTAACCCCAACTAAATACTTCACCTGTCTTGCTGCCTACTCCGGAGCCTGGCCCTGCTCCAGGTCCGCGGGACCGAAAGCGCCGGGCAGCAGGTCACGCACGGTAGTCTCCACGATGTCGCCCTTCAGGTTGCCGAGAATGACCGGCATATCAGGGCCGCACAGCTCAACCATTACCTGGCGGCAGACGCCGCAAGGCGATACAGGCCCGTCCGTATCCGCGACTACAGCGATAGCCCGGAAGGTACCCGGCTTATGCCCGTCGGCAATCGCGCGGAACATAGCAGTCCGTTCCCCGCAATTGGTCGGGCCGTAGGCAGCATTCTCAATATTACAGCCGTGGTGAACATTCCCGTCCTGGTCCAGCAGTGCAGCGCCGACCCCGAAACGGGAATAAGGTATATATGCATTGGCTCTTGCCTTGATCGCTTCCTGAAGAAGTAGGGCTGAATCCATAGTTGTCCTCCTAAAAAGTTTTGTGAGCATATACTGCTTCGATTATTCTCCGTACAAAACTTGCTTCGTAAGCATAACCTTAGTTTTGTGAGTATACACTGCTTCGATTGTCCTCCGTACAAAACTTGCTTCGTAAGCATAACCTTAGTTTTGTGAGCATACACCGCTTCGGTTATTCTTCGTATAAAACCCGCTTTATAAGCATGCACCGCATCCATTATTCTTCGTACACTACCGGCGCTTAAGCATGGCCTGGTATTGTGGTTCTAAGTAAAGATGACGGAGCGCACAAAGCGGATCCGCCTCTCCCTAAGCTGAAGTTGTAAACTGATTATGACATAAGACTTGTGATCCAGTCCATCACGGGATGATAAAAAACATAGATTCCCGTAATAACAGCAAACACCGCCGTAAGCAGTACAGCTCCTGCGGCGGTATCTTTGGCCTTCTTGGCCAAGGGATGAATCTCCGGCGACACCAGATCAATCGTCGCTTCAATCGCCGTATTCAGCAGCTCGGCGGTCAGCACCAGCGTAATCGCCAGAAGCAGCAGCATCCAGCTTGACACAGGGAGCCTGAATGCAGCGGCGGCGGCCAGCACTATAACAGCAAGGCCGCTGTGCACCTTCATATTCAGCTCCGACCGGAAAGCCGCAGCAATGCCATGAGCCGCAAAGCGAAAGGAATGCCAGAATTTTTTGTGGCCGACCGCCGTGTTCTTGACCATTAGCGTGTCAACCCGACCTGAGCCAGAACATTCTCCTGCTTAGACATCATCTCGGCCTCAGATTCCGGATCCTGATGGTCATATCCCAGCAAATGCAGGAATCCGTGAACGAACAGGAAGCCCAGCTCGCGCTCCAGCGAATGACCGTACTCCAGCGCCTGCTCTTGCGCACGCGTTACGGAGATTATAATATCTCCGAGCACGTTAGGTACTTCCTCCAGTTCCTCCCCCTCACCATCGGGCACAGCATATATAATTTCCGGCTCATCTTCTCCGGTCTCATTCATCGCGAAGGACAGCACGTCCGTTGGACGGTCGATTCCCCGGTACTCCAGATTCAGCTCATGGATGCGTTCGTTATTAACGAAGGTAAGATCCACTTCCCCCTCATCGATCCCTTCAGCTTCACCCGCTTTCTGCAGAATAATCTCCAGCAGGGCGATCAGATCGCTGTTAATCTCATGCTCTTCCTGTTCATTGCTCCAAACGACGCTCAGGCTCATTTTTGATGGCCCCTTCCTCTTTTTTGGGCTTGCGCACATCCTCGGGATACTCAATCCGGGAATGGAAAATACCCATTACAGTCTCTTTAAGTGTCCGTGCAATAATGTCCAGCTCTTTGATGGTCAGGTCGCATTCATCGAACTGATGGTCATCCAGCCGGCTTTTGATAATCTTCTCGATCATCGTTTCTACCTGCACAACGGTAGGCTTGCGGAGGGAGCGGACCGCGGCCTCCACACTGTCGGCGATACCGACCACTGCAGATTCCTTCGACTGTGCCTTCGGCCCCGGATAACGGAAATCCTCCTCCGTGAAGTCAGGCTCTACACCCTTCTCCTCCGCAATCTTCAGTGCTTTATGATAAAAATAATGCAGGAATGTCGTACCGTGATGCTGCTCCGCGATATCCCGGATCGGCTTCGGCAGCTTGTACTCCTTCTGCATCTCCACCCCGTCTCGGGCGTGGGCCACAATGATGGATTTGCTCAGCTTCGGCTCAATCGAATCATGAGGGTTCTCCATATTGTTCTGGTTCTCAATGAAATAGAACGGCCGTTTTGTCTTGCCGATATCATGATAATACGAACCCACCCGGCACAGCAGGCCGTCCGCCCCGATCGCTTCAGCCGCAGCCTCAGACAGATTCCCGACCATAACACTGTGATGGTATGTTCCCGGTGTCTCCGTAAGCAGCTTGCGCAGCAGCGGATGGTTCGGGTTAGATAACTCGACGAGCTTCAGCGCAGACAGGATGCCGAAGGTAGCCTCGAAGAAAGGCATCAGCCCAATGACCAATACAGCGGTCAGCAGACCGCTTGCAAACGAGAAGCCAAGAGCGTACAACGTCTGGGTCTCATTCCAGACTCCCCCTCCCAGCATGGTCAGTATAGCTACCGTGAGAGTGCCAAACAGGGAAACCATAATTCCGCCTTTGAGGAGCGTAGAGCGCTGACCAGCACGGTGGGTGGCGAATATAGCAACATAGCATACGATCAGTGCAAAGAACCCGAAGGTGAAATCAAATAGGGTATTCTGCTGCACATTCAGAATAATACTGGCAAGAACACTGAATAAAATAGAACAGAAATAGGCCAAAGTCATATCCAGGAGCATGGTGATCAGCATCGCACCTATAGCTACCGGGGCCAGATAACCGATATATGAACGGACATCCGTCTGCAGGAACGCCGCCAACTTCATTGTAAGTATGGTAATTATAAATACCAGCACCAGCATAAGCAGCTGGGAGTTATTATACTTGAATCCCGAGGTACCGCCATTATAGCGGATGAATGTCATCAGCCCGAAGGACAGCAGCACTGAGAGCAGCAGCAGTCCAAATTGCGGCCAGTAGTTGACTTCCTTGCTCAAGAGACCATTCTCGTCCAGAAGAGCATACAGCTCTGGAGTAATCTCCTGATTCTTGGCAACCAGCACGTCCCCCTGCTCAATGAACACATCCGGTGTATTCTGGCGGGCCTGCACCTTCGCTTCTTTGGTCGCATCCTCGTCATAGAATTTGTTGGCGGTAATGACCAGCCGCACCAGCTCCTGCACCACCTCACGGGCGGTCCGCTGGCTCAGCGAACTGACGCTGACCTGCTCAGCCACCTTGGCGCGGGCGGTCTGGGCATCGGTTATCTGATCATTCATCAGCTTGGTGACAATATCCCGGGCAACCGGCTTCATTTCAATGATATCCTGAGAGGTCAGCCGCGGAATCTTAATATACGTCTCTTCCGGAATCACATACGTCTGATCCTTGATGACCGACTGCATTTCAGTCAGCAAATGCTCTGAATACGTTCCCGCTTTACTGCTGGCAGCAACAAAATTAAGTATAAAATCATTGGCACGCCGTGGAATCTCCTCGCGGTATATCTCCGTCTTATCGCTTTGGGATATCGTATCATCCTGATTCAGCCGGTCGATCCGGTCGAGCAGCAGGGTTACGAGATTCTCAGCCCGCATAGGAATAATTGCATACCGGTTGGCTACGTTCTCAGCCGCTTCTTCCTGGGCTTTCAGCTTGGCATTGGTGTCCAGGATTTGCTTGGGTGCTGTGATTTCCTTGGCACTGCGTGTTCCCTCTTTGATATCATACTTTTTGGGCAGCAGATCAGAAGACAGGCTGAAGTAGAAAACAAGCCCCAATAACAGGAAAAGAGCATAGCGCGAAACCGCGCTATACTTCCATCCGCTGGAGCTATATACAAATCCGCTTAATTTCGATGGTTGCTTTGAGGCCATGAAGACAATCCCCTTTTTTATTGGAGGTTTTCGGCAGAGCGGTCATAGGCAACGATAATTTTCTGCACCAGGGAATGCCGGACTACGTCCTGTTCTGCAAAATAGACAAAGCCGAGCTCCTCAATACCGGATAATATCGTTTTGGCTTCAATCAGCCCTGACTTCTTGCCGCGCGGCAGATCGATCTGGGTAACATCGCCCGTAATGACCATCTTGGAGCCGAAGCCCAGCCGGGTGAGGAACATTTTCATTTGTTCAGGTGTGGTATTCTGGGCCTCGTCGAGGATAATAAAAGCATCCTCCAGCGTACGCCCGCGCATATAGGCAAGCGGCGCGATCTCGATCAGTCCGCGCTCCAGCGCCTTGGCTACCTGATCAGGCCCCATAACGTCGTACAGGGCGTCATAGAGCGGCCGCAGATAAGGATCTACCTTCTCCTGCAAATCTCCGGGAAGGAAGCCCAGGTTCTCGCCTGCCTCCACTGCCGGACGTGTCAGCACAATTCGTTTGACAGAGCCTTCCTTGAGCGCCGTGACAGCAAGCACAACAGCGAGATAAGTCTTACCCGTTCCTGCCGGCCCGATGCCAAAGACGATATCACGCTTTTTGATCGTTGTCACATAATGTTTCTGGCCAATGGTTTTGACGCGGATCGGTTTACCGCGGAAAGTTGTTGTAATCTCACCTTTGAACAGGTCAAGCAGCTGATCGGCACGGAAATCCTTCGCCAGCTCTACAGCATACTGCACATCGCGTTCACTTAGTATGTAACCGCCCCGTACCAGGGACAGCAGCACATTGAACAACTGGCCCAGCATGTCCACTTCACGCTCTGCTCCGCGTATAGTAACCTCAGCTTCACGCGAGTCGATCACCGCCGGAATTTCTTTCTCGATAATTTTCAGGAATCCGTCCTGCGGGCCGAACAGGGATTGAGCTTCTCCCGCATTTTGCAAAGATATACGAATGCTTGCAGTCTGTTCTGACAAGTAGCCTCATTCTCCTCAATTGTTTACTATCGGAAGTTCTTCCGCGATTCTCTCTTCCACTTCAAACAGCACTTTCATATAAACTTTACCATTCTCTTTCTTCTCATGCAAAATTTTTTGACTTTTGATGACGCTGTCAGTGCCGTAACGTGCGAATATATCACGCTTGGCCCGGCTCAGTCCTTCCTCCCGCGCGGCCTCCGGAGTCAGCATTTCAGTGGTATATTTAATTTCCATTTCCTTCTCGGTCATCAGGCCCAGCGGCAGCTTAAAGGACCGCCAGGACAGCATATCGGGCTCCGTAAGCGTGCGTGACTTCTCAAAGCCGGAATCCCCGTACCCCCATAGCTGCACCGCCCATTTGCCGAGAACGAGATACGTGCGGTCTTTGCGTTCTCCTGTATAGGAACTGCCCGTTCTTTTGAGGGGCACCTCAAGATTATATTCATGCCATACCAGGCCTTTAACATCGCCTTTTGCTACTACAAACTCTATATTCTCCTCGTCCCCCAGTGCTCCGGAGATGAGGATGTCCCCTTTTTTGACGCGGGAGTTTCGGCTCACCACAGGTCTGCCCTGCTCCGCATAGATTTCGGTGACAACCGCATCCGTCCTGCTGATCAGATGGCGCTTGCTGAGTAGCGGCTTAGTCTCCGGGCGGTCGGCTTCGACAACCTGGATCGTAATGCTCGTCCCCGTCCGGTGAAACCCTGCCCACGTCAGCCCCGGAACAAGGGTGGTCAGCTCCCTGGAGAGCTTGTCCGACTCTTCCATCCGCCAAATCCACTGAAAAGGGTACACCCCCTCCTTGCGTGCGGCTTCGAGAATGTCCTCGGTGGGAATGCGGGTATTCCCTTCAACCTTGATGCTCCACACCATAGAGGACAGCAGCAGCAGCCCGACACCAAAGACCAGCAGTCCTGCGGCAAAAAACTTCCGCTTCCATAAGCGGGCCGCCCGGAAAGGAATTCCGTTACGGGCCGTAACATGCATGCGGCAGCCTGTCTTCTTAAGGAGCGGACGGAGTCTGAAAAAATCATCCAGTAGCAGGTTCAGCGAAGCGCCGTCCCCGGCAGGCCTCACATCCCAGATGACGATGCCTGCTCCGGTTACAGCGTTGATAAAGATCTCCACCTGCGGTCCCGTCACATGCAGTGTAACGAACCCCCGCAGCGATGACAGAGGCGGCTCTTTCATGGATTCTCCCCACTTTCCTTATACCTGATTTCACCGATAATACCTTCAACGGCAAGCTCCTGGCCCAGAATATTGCGGATGACCAGCCCTTCACCGGAAATCTCTAAATATCCTTTGGCCAACGCCAGCCTGAGCTGCTCCGATGAGAAATGCAGCACGCCGCGGTGGTTCTCAATATACAGTTCCTTATTGCCGATCAGGGTGATCCGGGGCATCTCCTGCAATACATCCTGCGGAAGATCCAGTACCCCGTTTGTCCATCCCCGCAGCCTGCGGCCAATACGGGTCATATATAGACGCTCCCCCTTCCTGCCTTCTGTACACCTTATGCGGAAGGGCGTTTTTTTATGAGAAGAACTCACATCATTTGTGCCGGGACACACCTGCGGCTCCAACCGCCCGGCAGCGGTAGATGCAGCAGATTCTGCAGGATAAGTCCACGGAACCACGCGGCAAAAAGCCCGGATCTGCTCCTCTTAAAGAGCAAATCCGGGCTTTCAGGCAGAGCATAGATATAACCGCAGTGCAGAGTAACCGCTCATCTGCCGGGGGTTCAGCCTTCCTTGCGGACAGAGGCATGCGGTTGCCGGGAACGGGGCGGTCCCAGAATCTCCGCCCATATCAGGCCGCTGCGCAGCGCCTCACGGTCCTGCGCCAGCGGATGCTGTCCTATACCCGTCTGAGACGGGCTGGCACCCTCTGCGTCACTCATTGCGCCTGTGTACGGCACTGCAGCCGCCACGCCGTCAAAAGCCGTCTGCAGCCGCTCCAGCTCCCGCTGCATGCGTTCTGTCCGCGCCTGCACACCGTCCATACTGCCGGTCTGCTCCAAGGACACCCCTTCGCCTGTCTCATAGTCAGGCGAAGGCAGCTCAGCCCGCTCCGGCCAAGCCGGCGAAGCGTCGTACTCCCGCTCTTCCGACGCGGAGTCAGGCCGACCCGAAGCCCCCCGACGCCCGCCGGGCTCCGGAAATCCGCTGCCCGGGCGTTCAGGGCGTCCGCTATCCGCTGCCTCGGCGGGAACACGGGGGCGGCGCAGCGGATTGCCTTCGCCCCCGCCGCCAAAGGTAGGCATGCCGCCGCGCGTGGAGGACTTGCCTTTATTTTTGTTCCAGTTGGTGAATATCGCAATTACCGCAATGACCACGATGTAGATTATGCTGCTCATGGGGAATCACATCCCTTTATTTGTGGGGCGGACGGCTGCTGTCGTCCCCGTCGTTTAATTTACCGAGGGAGCCGCGCATCTGCGTATCGGCCTCAATATTTTTGAGGTTCATGTAGTCCATTACACCAAGCTTCCCGGAGCGCAGCGCCTCCGCCATAGCTAGCGGAACCTGGGATTCGGATTCAACCACCAGCGCCTTCATCTCCACCACCCGGGCCTTCATTTCCTGCTCATGGGCGACAGCCATGGCTCTGCGTTCCTCCGCTTTGGCCTGGGCGATGCGTTTATCCGCCTCTGCCTGCTCGGTTTGGAGGTACGCGCCAATATTCTTCCCAACATCAATATCCGCAATATCTATAGACAGAATCTCAAAAGCCGTACCAGAGTCCAGACCTTTGGACAATACCGTCCGCGAGATAGAGTCGGGATTCTCCAGCACATCCTTATGCGAATCACTGGAGCCCACTGTAGTTACGATCCCCTCGCCGACTCGGGCAATAATCGTTTCTTCACCGGCACCGCCGACGAGACGGTCGATATTGGCCCGGACGGTTACCCGCGCTTTGACCTTGACCTCAATCCCGTTCTTAGCCACAGCCGCAACAATCGGAGTTTCGATCACCCTTGGGTTAACGCTCATCTGAACCGCCAGCAGCACATCGCGTCCCGCCAGATCGATGGCTGCAGCACGGGTGAATTCCAGCGGAATATCCGCTCTCTGTGCCGCTATCAGCGCATTAACTACCCGGTCTACGTTCCCTCCGGCAAGGTAGTGGCTCTCCAGCTGGTTGATATTCAGCCCCAGCCCTGCCTTGGTAGCCTTAATCAGCGGATTGACAATCCGGCTTGGCGTTACCCGGCGCAGCCGCATCGCTACCAGTGTAATAATGCTGATTCGAACGCCCGATGCCCAGGCCGATACCCACAGCATGACCGGGAAGAAGCTGAAGAAGACGCTTAGTACAATGATCACGACAACCGCGATCAGCAAAAAAGTAATCATAGATGCTTCCATCATACGCTTTACAACCTCCGTTATTTTTGGGATTAACCTTATTCCATACAGTATTACACGTTGCTGCCAGCTCATAACAGAGGTACAGCTATTTCACGGATTCCTTCACGACCACCCGGCCGCCTTCGACCTTTACCACCGAAATAGCGGTTTGCGCGTCGATGAATCCGCCCTCTGTCACCACATCAATCCGCTCGCCGCCAATGGCGGCAGTTCCGGCCGGGCGCAGCGGAGTTACGCTGATTCCGGAAGCTCCGATCAAACTCAGCTTCTCTGCCACAGGCACAAACCCCTGCTCCTTGGTGAGGCTATCCTGGAGAATGAACCTGTTCCAGATCCCCCGCTCCTTGAAGGCCACAGCCACAATCACAATCACCACTGCCGCTGCCGAAAAAGCAATGCCCAGACTGAACATCGCATGTGTAAAGCTGTAAGCAGCTCTTACAACACCGGCCACAAGGCTGACGGAGCCCAGCAGCCCCAGAATACCAAAGCTGGGCACAAACAGCTCGAGCACCAGCATTACGAGTCCCAGAATGAACAGCAGCAACGTCTCCGCCCCAGCGAAGCCAGCCACATAGTTCCCGAAGAAATAGAGAGCGAACGCCAGCGTCCCGATAATTCCGGGCACCCCAAAGCCGGGTACCAGCAGTTCAATGAACACCCCAGCGATGCCGACGAAGAGCAGAATCGTCATAATAACTGGATTCGTCAGAAAATGCGACATTTTCTCCGCACCGGTATGCTCTACGCGAAAAATGTCATCTGTGGAATAACCCAGCCAAGTAATGGCCTCATTGGCTGTACCCGCAATACGGTCGGCATAACCTGCCTGGAGCGCTTCCTCACTGCTCAGAGCGATGATCTCCCCCTGCCCCTTGGACACGCCAAGCTCGGGCTTGTTCACCACCAGGTTGATGTCCATCATCCCTGCAGCCACTTCCGGATCACGCCCGTTCAGCGATGCGGCTCCTACCATCTTGGATTTCCAGTAGGATACCATTTTTGCGTCATCTACGCTCTTGCCATTCCTGTCTACCAGTGAAGCGGCACCGATCATACTGCCCGGCTTCATGATAATGGCGCCAGCATTAAGCGCTATGTAACTGCCGGCGGAAGCGGCGTCGCCTTTGATATAGGCCGCGGTAGGAATTTTGCTGTCCCTGACCATATTGCCGATTTGTTCAGCTGAATCCACCCGGCCGCCCGGTGTGTCAATCTCCAGCACAATCAGAACCGCGCCGTAATTGGCAGCCTCCTGAAACCCGCGTTCCAGAAAGCTCTGCAATCCGCGCTCAATCTCCTGATCCACCGGAATGATGAACACAGGCCCGCCCACAACCGTACCCGCAGCCGGCGCGCGGACCGCTTCATTATCTGCATGGACCCTGCCCGCTAACGGCAGAACCAGCAGAATCATCATCGCGGCAATGCAGGACAAGACCCCTATGCGTAACTTTTTCAAGCTTGCTGCCTCCCTTCTGCACGAATTAAAACCACCTGCATCCTTATCATATAATAAAACGCAGCATATAATCCTTAGTACGCCAGTTTCTGCACAGGCGTTTCAACAGCCTGTTGTACAACTATATTCTGCCGGGCAAACCGTACAGGTAATTTAGGATGATAAATAGCGATGGCAAAAAGCGAAGAAATAAATGTATTTTGCTTTGATGAGGGAAGATAGGGGGTGATAGATATTGAGAGGCTGATATTTTCGAAGCTATTACTACGTGGAGTCGGCAACTCTCCACATAACGAAAAACACCCCTAATTAAAGGGGTGCTAGCGTTATATTATTGCAGAAATTGCTGAACCGCCTGGTTCACGAGTTTACCATCGGCGCGACCTTTGACCTTAGGCATCAGTGCGCTCATCACCTTACCCATTTCACTTTTCGAAGAAGCACCGGTTTCCTGGATGGTCTGCTGTACAATTACTTTAATTTCTTCTTCGGAAAGCTGTTCGGGAAGATATTGAATGATAATCTCGATTTCTGCCTTAGTACTCGCGGCAAGCTCTTCGCGACCCGCTGCTTCAAATTCTTGGAGGGCATCTTTGCGCTGTTTGATTTCACGACTAAGGATATCAAGCACTTCGTTGTCGTCTAATGTTCTCTTCAAATCTATTTCAAGATACTTTATTGTAGAACGAACCATTCGAATGGTGGAGAGTCTGAACTTGTCCTTACTCTTCATCGCTTGCTTCATATCTTCGTTTAATCGTTCGCTAAGATTCATGCGTGGGTAATCCTCCTAAAACTTTCTCTTACGAGCAGCCTCAGACTTCTTCTTGCGCTTTACGCTTGGCTTCTCATAATGCTTGCGTTTCTTCACCTCAGCCAAGACACCATCTTTAGCAATGGAACGTTTAAAGCGACGAAGTGCAGCATCAATTGTCTCGTTTTTGCGAACTTTCGTTTCAGACACCAGTTTTCCCTCCCTCCGACCAGACCGTCCAAGAGCATAACAACACGGTTCATCAAATTTCATTATAGGTCAAACCTAAATAAGGTGTCAACCTTCGTGCTATTATTTTTTAGCAGGTCTGTTATATTGAATTCCTGATTATGCGTGGGAAGCAGAATTCCCGACGAGGGCACCGAGTTTGGCTCCGCCCAGCAGATGATAATGCAGATGAGGCACCGCTTGTCCGCTGTCCGGTCCGCAGTTGTTAATCAGCCGGTATCCGGAATCAGCGATTCCCAGTTCTACCGCAATTTGCTGTGCTACAGCATGGATTTCGCCGATCAGCGGCAGATCTTCGGGCGTGACATCATTCATCGAAGCAATGAACTTCTTCGGGATGATCAGCACATGCACAGGGGCTGCAGGCTCAATATCGTAAAACGCCAGAATCCGTTCATTCTCGAATACTTTGCTCGCCGGGATAGAACCTTCGATAATTTTGCTGAACACAGTTTCCATACAACGCTTCCTCCCCAAAATTTGTAATGCAGAAGCTTGCATCCGGCACTTTCCGCGGTAAAACCTGTAGCACCGGCAGTTCTTATGTTGTAAAAACAGGCGTATTCACGTCCATTTCCCTCCATAAAAATCCACCGCTCACAGGGGCATACCCTGTAATCATTAGCTCAGCTTTTGGCCGGCGGGGCACATTAGCCTGAATCTGTTGGTTATTCCGGCCTGATCCGCTTCGCGACAAATATAGTTTATGACTCTAATCATACAGGAAATTGAACGATAACGAAAGGCGGAGTCCAAGCATACAGGCTGCTCCAGGGAGAAGAAAATGAAATAAGGACAAGGAGGACAAGGCTGTATTATAACAGGCAGCATAATTCTGGTGCGGTGGAGTGAGGGTGTAATGCATAGGAATTTCATTCAAAAAAAGACAAAAAAAAGAAACACCCTTCACAGCTCATATGAGCTGCTTCGGCGGCGGACGTATGAGAAGGAACAAATTCCCTGTCATACGTCCGCCGAGGTGTTTCAAATGATGTCGGCTTAGCTGTATTATAACAGGGGGTTGAAAGTGTATCTGTGATCGTTGTCACATTCAACCCCGACTTTCACATTTTTTCCAAAAGAATGGTTGAACCCCCGCCGCCCTGCTCTGCCGGTACTACAATCAGCTTGCGCGGCAGACGGGCACGAAGCTCCGGAACATGGCTGATGATGCCTACGGACAGCTGGTCATTGTGCAATCTTTCCAGTGAGGTTATCACGGTATCGAGCAGATCCGGGTCCAAGGTACCGAAGCCCTCATCCAGGAAAAAGAATTGCAGCGGGTATTGTCCGCGCAGCTGAATCTGGGCTGACAGAGCTAACGCCAGCGCAAGAGAGGTCAGGAAAGTCTCTCCTCCGGAAAGCGTGGATACCGGCCGTTTCATCCCCCCATTCCCATCATCACGGATGACAAAACCTCCGCCGGAGTCCACTTCCAGCGCATAACGCTGCTTACTCAGGAAACGCAGGCGCTGTGAGGCAGCCTGACATACCTGCATCAGCTGTTCTTCCGCTATATATTCCACAAAGGCGTTGCCGCGCAGCACCGTCTGCAGCTTGGACAAGCGATCCTGCATAGCAGCATGTCCTGCCCGCTGGCCTTCAAGCTCCATCCAGCGGATGTGCCGCTGCTGCAGATCCTCCAGATCACGCTCCGCACGTGCGCGGGCCTGAAGTGAACTCTCATCCTCTTCCCTGCACTTCTGCAGTGACTCCTGGCTCTCCTGCCACGCCTCACCGCTAAGCACAGCACCACCCAGCTTCTCCTCTATGCTCCTCAGCTGCAATGCACACTCCGCTTCCTCCTCGCGGTGAGCCCGCACCCGTTCAGCCGCCTGAGCCCGCTCAGAGGTCTCCAGCGACGCAGCTTCAACCTCAGCGGCTGAAGTAAACGCCGAAGTCTGCAGCGCCTCCTTCCACTGGGAATCGGCTGCCGTATAATGCTCATGGGCAGACTCTGCAGCCTGACGGGCAACCGCTGCTTCCCGGGTCTGCTGCTGGGCGTTGTCCGCCGCCTGGCGGTGCTCCTGCCGGCTGCGTTCAAGCGCAGTCTGAAGCTCCAGCAGCCTGCGCTCGCATTCCGCCAGCAGCGCCGCCGGCGGACGTCCGCCGGTCCATTCCCGGAGCAGCTGCTCTTTGTCACGTGCGAGCGCTTCTTTGCCTTCAAGCTGGGCGTCCCACTGCGCGAGCTCCTTGTCGAGTCCGGCCAGCTGCTCCTGCAGCGTCTGTACAGCTAAACTCTTCTCGTCCAGGAACTTGACGCTGATCTCCAGCCGGCTTCGGATCTCCTCGGCCCGCTCATCCTTGGCGAGCAGCTCCTGATAGGCTTTCTCCGCCTCCTCAGGCGCAAGCTCCGGAAAGAGCCCGTTCCATTCTTTCCTAAGCTTATTCGCCGAGGCAGCAAGTTCCTCCGCCTTGGCGGCCAGTCCCTGCACCCAGGTCTGCTCGGCTTCGGCACCGGCCGCTTCCTTGTGATACAGCTGCTCCAGCTCCTGCATGGAGCGCTGCCAGTCTGCGGCCGCACGCCGCAATTCTCCGGAGCGCGCCTTCAGCGAGGACAGCCGGGCATTCAGTCCGGATAATGCTGCCTCATCCGGAATGTCTGCGGCTGCAAGAGACTGATGGGCTCCAGGTGACTCGAGCGGTGCAAGCGAGTCACACACGGCTGAGGACTCGAGCGGTGCAAAAGAGTCGCGGGCAACTGAGGACTCGAGCGGTGCAAAAGAGTCGCGGGCAACTGTGGCAGCAGACTGGTTCATCGCTTCTTCGGATGCTGCTCCGCCCAGTTGGGCAAGCCATGATCCGTCCTGCTCCAGCAGGCTGCGGAACAGATGGCGCGTCTCCAGCGCCTGTAGGGCCAGAACGCGGACATGGCGGAGCCGTTGGTCCAGCTCCTCATGTTCCCCCTGCTCCTGCTTAAGCGCAGGGGAGGGATGGTGCTGGCTGCCGCACACCGGGCAAGGCACACCCTCCTGGAGTTCACGGGCGAGCGCCAGCGAGAGCCTGTGAACCTCCTGCTCCTTCAGCGCAGCTTCAAGCGCGCTGGTGTGCTGCTCCAGGCGGCCGGCAGCGGCTCCCGCTGCACCTTCGGCCGCCCGCAGCTCTTCCTGGTGCAGGGCAGCGGCGGCCAGCAGCTCCCCGCGCCCTGCCCCAAGCGCCTGCCGCTGCGAAGAAGCAGCGGCCAGGCGCGCCTGCGCCGCCGCGAGCACCGCTGCGCGCTCGCGGTGCTCACGTTCTGCCGACTCCCGCAGGAGCTCGGCAGAACGCAGCCCCTGCAGTCTCTGCATGGCTTCCTGCAGAGACTGCCGCTCCTGGGAGCGGACCGCGAGCGGCTGCAGGCTCTGCTGCAGCTCGTGCTGTTTCTTTTGGCCACGGGCCAAAAGCTCACGCTCCCGGGCCAGGCTCTCCCGCCCGGCGGCAAGGCCCCGGGCGGCTTCGTCCCCCCGCGCCTGCAGCGCCGCGCGCTCCCGGCGCAGCCCGCCGAGCTCGGCTTCCAGCTCGAGCGCGCGGCGGAACAGGCCCTCCTCCTGACGGAGGGCCGGCTCCCCGGCGGTAAGCGCGGCCTGTGCCGCTGCTTCCGCCTCCGCCTTTACCGCCGCCTCCTGTCCGGCGGCGGATGCCAGAGCCTCCAGGCCCTCCGCGCGGGCATGACGGCTCTTCCAGGCCTCTTCCGCGCTTCGCCAGGCCTTCAGCGCGGGCAGTCTTTTCTCGGCATCGTCAGCCTTGCCGAGCTTCTGCTCCAGGAGGAGAATCTGCTCCTCCTGGGCCTGTAGAGCCTGCCGCTGCTGGCCCCGGCGGGCTTGCTCCTCCTGCAGCTCACGGATGCGGGCGAAGCGCTCTGCGCGCGCCGCCGCTTCCGTGAGCCGCTTGCGGCATTCCTCCGCATGCCGGACTGCCTCCTGCACCCGGACAGCTGCCGCTTCCACGTCTGCCTGGCCCGCGCTGCCCAGTCCCTGCTGCTCGGCCTCCAGCGCGCGCAGTGCCGCCTCGTTCTCTTTGACGCGGCGGCTGAGCTTAAGGGCCAGCCCGTCCCCGTATTGCTCCAGATGGAACAGCCGCTGAAGCATCTGCCTGCGATCTACACCGCGCAGGGACAGGAACTCGGCGAATTTGCCCTGCGGCAGCACCACCGCCCGGGTGAAGTCATCCATCTTCAGCCCGATATGCTCCTCCACACAGCGGGTAACATCCGCAAGCTTATCGGCCATCACAACATAGCCATCATCCTTAACCTCGATGAACCGGCTGATGGTATTACTGACCGATTGCTCTCCGGTCCGCTTAAATTTGCGTTCCACCCGGTAACGCCGCACTCCGGAAGAAGAGGTCAGCTCGAAGGTGAAGGCTACACTGAGCTGGTCCTCAGAATGGTTCATAATGCCTTGAGTCCCGTTTACTGCGCGCTCCACTTTCCCGTACATTGCCAGCGTGATCGCATCCAGCAGACTGGATTTGCCGCTGCCGGTCGGACCAAAGATCCCGAACAGCCCGGTCTCGGTAAGACTGGTAAAATCTATTTCCTGCTGCTCTCTATAGCTTTGCAGTCCAGATAGTTTCAGTAGTATCGGCTTCACTTCAGCATCTCCTCCCCTTCCGCAGATTCCTGCTGTTCTTCTTCAGCGAGCTCCAGGAACAGCTCAATCAGGCTGTCGTCCGGTTCCGCACCGCCCGTCTGGCGCTGGTAGAACTTGCGGAACAATTCCTGCACAGGCATGCGTGAACGTGCCATCTCTTCCAGCTCCTGCTCCATCTGCGGATAAACCGGACGGATATGTACGATGCCTTCCCGTGACTTGCGCAGCCGCTGGATATCGTTCATCGACATCGCTTCCGTCAGACGTAGCTCCAGATCGATGAAGGCCCCCGCATCCCTGCCTTCATCCAGCCAGCTGTAGACCTCCTGCAATCCGCCGGTTGACTTCCAATTAACCAGCGGACGGCCGCAGCTCAGATAGATTTCTTCGAAGACCGGCTCCCCGCCGGGCGCAACATCTATCAGGGCAACAGACTTTGCCTGCCCTGCCTCAGAGAAGCTGTAGGCGAGCGGCGATCCGCTGTAGCGGATCATTCCGTCGCCCTTGACCCGCTGGGCCCGGTGAAGATGCCCGAGTGCCGTATACTGTGCACCGCAGGAGAGCGCCGAAGGATCTACGGTATAGGCACCGCCTACCTGGATCGGGCGTTCAGAGTCGCTCTCCACCCCGCCCAGCACATAAATATGGCTCATCGCCAGATTGACGGTCTGCGGCGTAAACTCCCGGCCGAGCAGATTCATCAGCCTGCCGACTCGTGCGCTGTAAGCCAGCCGCAGTTCAGCCTCTCCTCCGTCACCGGCGAGCAGCTCGCCAAGCCGGGCTTCGGAGGGGTAAGGGAGCGCAGCGATTTTGGCAATCTCACCAGTCCTTGCAGCATGCACCGTCACCGGCTCTGAGGTCGGCATCCCTACAAGTGTAATCCCCTGGCTGCGGACAAGCGGAGACACGGAAGCTACACGCTCCGGCTGATCATGATTGCCCGAAATGACAACCAGCGGCCTGCCGCCTGCCGTCAGTCTGGCCGCAGCCTCGTAGAACAGCTGCTCCGCCGCAGCTGGAGGATTGACCGAATCATAGACATCTCCCGCCATCAGAATCAGATCCGCCCCGGAGGAATCTGCAATCTCCACCAGTTCATCCACGAACTGCTCCTGCTCCTTCTGCCGACTTCTGCCCTCCAGCGTCCGCCCCAGATGCCAGTCCCCCGTGTGCAATATGCGCATTTCCGCCCTCTTTTCCCCGCCTATCCGCGGCAATCATAGATTTAGATATAGATGTTTGGATTGCCTGCTGCTGTAGCCAGAGCAATTTCGGATAATCTGCCGTTTGTGTTGACCATCCGCGTATTTTGTTGAAATCCTGCACGAAATACAACATTTTCCTCATAATATCGATCCTAATCCGGAATTGTTGTATTAAAGACAATTCTGCTTCTCCAAGCGGATCAGCAGGACAATTCTTGTATTACGTACAACAATCTTTCGAATAGTTGTGAATATAAGAATTCAAGTTGTATAACGTACAACATTTGCTTGTGTGTAGCGTAAATATAAAGATCTCATTGCTGCCACCTGCAAATCAAGTATAAGAATTGAAAGATTCGGGGTGACAGATCATCGGTGGCCGGTTACTTGTTTGTTTACAGACTAAGCGTTGGTTATATAGATACTCTTTGTCAGTCTATCAGGTCAGTCTATATCGTGACTCCAGAGAACCCTTGGCTCTCCGGCCGTTACCCGTCTGCAGATTTCTTGAATTAAACCGCTTTTCACGGTGGAAATCCGCAGACAAGCCATACGCTGACACTTCTATGTTCTCAAAATTGTCCCTGCCACGTTTGCCTCTATCTATATATTTTCAGGTTCAAACTATATAGGTTCTTAATCTCTTAATCTCTTAATTTCTTAGTCTCTTAGTCTAATTTCATTCTTAGCCTCTTAGCCTCTAATCCATATTCTCACAGCCTCACAGCATGTCCGCCATCGAAAAAGTACAACCAGACCTCGCTGACCGGCTCGCCCAGAATATCAAGCAGCGCCTTGCTGTACAGCTCCAGCTGGAAGCGGTATTTCTCAGTCAGCGTTTCGAGCCCTCCCTCTTGCACCGGGACGAAATCTGTTTTGTAATCAAGCAGAATCAGGCGCCCTTCCTCACGGAACAGACAGTCGATTACCCCTTGAATCAGAACGGTCTCATTGAAGGCTCCGCTGGCGCCGTCAGCCGGGAGTCCCGCTGCCGCTTCGTCCAGGTATGCAAGTCCCTGGTAAGCCTCGTCTGCAGGAACGCTATAACTGAAAGGCTGCTCTCTGGTCTTCCAGGAAGACTTAAAGAGTCTGCGGCCCAGTTCACTAGTACAGAAATCCTCTACTTCGCCCAGTTCAACCGCGTCTGCCTGCTCCTTGCTGAGTATGGCAAGCCGTTCAAGTCGTGCAAGCGTGGCCTCGAGAACAGACCGGTCCACCGGCTCATCCAGCGGAATATGCTGCATAACGGTATGATACGCGGTTCCGCGCTCAGCAGAGGTAAGTCCCCGCTTTTCCATAAATTTCGGGCGCTGCAGATGCAGGCTGTCACCATATCCGACACCGCCGCTTCTTGCGTTCTGCTCCCCATGAATATAGGTATCTTCCAGCAGATCAAGGGAGGGCTGTTCCTGCATGGACAGCAGTGCCTTCAGCTCGGTCACTGATGTTTTGGCGGGAATGCCTGAAGCAGCCGCATACGGATAGGTCCACTGCAGCCTGTCTGCAATCTCCCCTGCTGAGGCAGTTCCCAGCGAAGGCACAGTCCTGCCCCGGCGGAGCGCCTCAAGCGCCATACGGCGTTCTTCATTCTTGTCACTGTCACCGTCTGCTGCCAGAAAAGCTCCGGAGCCAAGCTCCGCAGCGCCGAGCACCGAAATGCTCCAGTTGGACTCATCGCCGTGAAGTACCGTAGACACCGTGCCCTCACTTCCCGCAACCTTGCGCAGAATAGCTGCTGCGGGATGGCGGATCAGCGCCGGTCCCACCCAGTCCAGATAGCTGCGGCCCCGGGCCAGCAGATGGTCTGCCAGGAGCAGCTCCTCCCGGCCTTGCATAGCAGTCCAGCCAGATACTGTGCGCGGCAAATCGCGGACCGTGCCTACCAGGATCATTTTGTCGCGCGGACGGGTCAGTCCGACATAGAGCACGCGCATCTCCTCAGCCAGCAGCTCCAGCCGTGAACGGCGGTTAATGGCCAGGTATGGCAGCGTCGGGTAGCTGACCCGTGTCTCCCTCTCCACGAAGCGGGGGCCGAAGCCGAGTTCCTTATGCATCAGGAACGGGGAATGCAGATCCTGCCGGTTGAACATTTTGGCCATGCCTGCCAGGAATACAACCGGGAACTCCAGACCCTTGGACTTGTGGATCGTCATAATCCGGACGCCGCCAGCCTCCTCGCCGCTGCCCCCGGCAACGCCCAGATCCCCGCCGTTCTCTCTCAGCCGTGAGATAAACACAAGGAAGCGGAACAATCCTCTGGCTGAGGTCTCATTCTCGAACTGAACAGCCCGGTCATACAATGCCTTCAAATTGTTCTGGCGCTGAAATCCGCCGGGAAGTCCGCCAACCCATTCCAGATATCCGCTTTCCCGGTAAATACGCCAGATTAGTTCGCTTAAGCTTCCCTGCCGGGCGGCGTTTCTCCAGTCCTCCAGCATGTCCCGGAAGGTCTTCAGCTTCATCCGTAGCTGCGGATGAATAGCCGTCAGCGCTGCAGAGGCTTCTGTCTCGGCAGCCCTGTCTTCAAGCAGAGTCTCTTGCTCTGATGTTGTGACAAGATCATACGCTGCAGCAGTCTCTGCCGTTAAATCACCGCCTGCATCGCCGCCTTGCTCTACCCGCAGGGCCGCACCCGCTGAACCCATCGCCAGAGGATTGTCCCCCGGTATATCCGCAGCTTCTGATGCCGCAACCAGCGCATCATAGAACGTTCCGGTGCTGCATAGGCGCACCTTAGCCAGTTCCTCCTCGCGCAGATTCACCACCGGCGAGCGCAGTACACCGGCCAGCGGAATATCCTGGCGGGGATTATCGACAATCTGCAGCAGCGAAAGGGCGATCTCCACCTCGGTAGCCTGGAAGTACCCCTTGTTCTGGTCGCCGTATGCTGGAATGCCTTCATTCCGCAGCTCTTCAATCATCAGCGGCGTCCACACACGGGCGGAACGCAGCAGAATAACGATATCGCCGTATACTACCGGACGCATGATGCGCAGCGCCTTATCATAGATCATCAGCGGTTCCCCACCGGTCATTCCTGTCATCTGCGAGATGCGCTGGGCAATGGCCCGTGCTTCCAGCTGTGCAGTCTCACTCTCTACTGCCTCATTCTCCTGCTGGGGCAGCTCATCGTCCTCCCCGGCTTCCTCGGGCTGTCCGGATGCAGAGGTCCCCTTATCGATCAGCAGCAGCTCCGGCGCAAAATAAGTATCCGGCCCTTTCTCCGCCGCTCCCGGGAAGTTGGCTCCATAGACCAGCTCTGCACGCTGGTTATAGCTTATCTCCGCAACATTGCTGTCCATGATCTGCCGAAAAATCATATTTACGGCATTCACGACTTCCAGCCGGCTGCGGAAATTGCGGGCCAGATCGATGACTGAGCCGCCGGCATTATAGCTCTGCCCGGGACTTGCTTCAGTCCGGGCATCCGCTTCACCGGCAAGCAGGCTACTGCCGTTACCTTCAGCAGACGGCCCAGCGTTGAACCTGCGGTATTTGTCCAGGAACAACCCCGGTTCAGCCAGGCGGAAGCGGTAGATACTCTGCTTCATATCCCCGACCATGAAGCGGTTGCCGGGGAACTCACGGGAGATCAGCCGGACGATCTCCTCCTGTACGCTGTTGGTATCCTGATATTCATCCAGCAGCACCTCATCGAACTGGCTGCGGTATTCCATCGCCGCATCCGAGGGCAGGGAATGTCCCGGATGCGAGTCCGGATGGCGCAGGATCTGCAGGCAGTAATGCTCCAGATCACTGAAATCCACCAGCCCCCGGCCCGCCTTCTCCAGCCGGTAACGTTCACCGAACCCGATAACCGTCTCCGCCAGCTCGTGCATCAGCGGTGCCGCTTCATGGAGTTCACCCAGGAAAGATTCCGCCGGGCGCCCGAATAAGGATTTCTGCAACTCCAGCAAGCTCTTCTTCACTTGATCACGGGTTGCCTTAACACTCTCCTGCAGGCCGGGATCAGTGGAATCCTTCTTGCAGGGCTTCAGCTTGCCGAAAGAGATTTCCATGAAAATATCATAGAGATCAGCCCATGGCTGCGATTCTACCGCATCCCGTAACCCCTGTGCCATATCCAGATCGGCCGTCAGGTTATCCGCATAAGGAGCCGGTCCGCCGGGTTGAAGCGCGATCTCGCGGGCCTGCAGCAGCTGGCTAATGGCACCATCCAGCGTCAGCCTGGCTTCGGCAAGAATGCTCTGCACCCATGGCGTATGGCTCAAGGCCTCCGCATCCGGCAAAGAGAAGTCGGCAGCGGTATCCCGCAGCCACTGCGCCGGCCAGGGATGGCTGCGCGCGAAATCATGCAGCCGCTGAATCAGCGAATGCACCGCATCATCACTGCGCTCACCGCTGAACCAGTCCACAAGCCGGACAAATACGCTATCGTCCCCGTCTTCAGTGACCTCACCGTATTTCTCCTCCATCAGCTCTTCCAGCAGCTCCTGGCGCATCATTTCCGCCTCATGCTCATTGAGTATACGGAAGCCCGGATCAATCGGAATCAGCTGATAATACCGGCGGATCACTTCAAGACAGAAGGAATGCAGCGTAGTAATAGAGGCTCTGCCCAGCAGAGCAAGCTGGCGGCGCAGATATTCGTTCTCACCGCTTGTGTCCTCTTCCAGCTTGCGCTCCAGCGCCTCCCGGATCCGCTGCCGCATCTCGGAGGCTGCAGCCTTGGTGAAGGTCGCTACCAGCAGCCGGTCCACGCTGAAGCCTGCTTCCTCATTGCTGATTTTGCGGATAATGCGCTCTACGAGTACAGCTGTTTTACCGGAACCTGCTGCTGCCGCGACGAGAATATCGCTGCCGCTCTCGGCAATGGCGCGCCACTGGTCGTCACTCCACAGACTCCCTTCCGGCTTCGCTTCCGTTACAGGATGTATGCTCACAATTTCTCTCCTCCTTTGCGGGACAGCAGATCCCAGATTACTTCTTTGCCAGGCTTACTCAGATTATTGTAGCCATTGCCCTCCACAGCCTCGTCGAACTGGCAGACCGGGCGGAAGGAGCAGAAGGTACAGGCGGTCTCCTGCTGGATGCGGTAAGGCTGAATGGCCACATCGCCTTCCGTAATACGCGTACCGATATCCGAAATCGTGCTGCGCACTGAAGACAGCAGCTGACCCCATTGCTCGGGGGTAGCTACAGACGCGCTGCTGTAAAAGCTGCCGTCGCTCTTTAGCGCTACCGGAACAATTGAGGAATACCCTTTGTCGAGTGTGGTATCCATCAGTGAGACCACTTCACGGTCTGCCGTCAGCAGACCCTTCATCTTGAAGCGCTTCATCAGTTCCTGCTCCGCCTGCTCCCGGTTCATCCCGTTGGCCGAGGTCAGCAGCGGATCATGAACATGGAAATAGAGCGCGCCTGCCGGGAGTGCAGCCTGACCAAGCCATTGCTCGGAATAGGTGAGCAGCACATCAAGATAGGTCAGCATTTGCAGCGACAATCCATAGTAGACCTCATGCAGCTTGAGATCCTTCTGGCTTGATTTGTAGTCGATGACCCGCAGAAGTATACCCTGCTCGCCTTCAGCCATATCCACACGGTCAATCCGGCCGACCACCTCCATTACGCAGCCATTCGGCAGTGTAATTCTCAGTGGAGGCAGATCCTTCCCGGGGCCGAAATCCAGCTCCAAACCTATCGGCTCGAAGCTCCCCCTGCGCGAATGCTCGCCGAGGATCACTGAAGCGCGGCCGACAATATTCTTCAGCTTGCGTGAGATATAGCTGTAACGCTTGCTGCTCATCAGAATTTCGCCCTGCAGCAGCGGGGACAGACGGTCTACCGTCTCGCCCGCCTCACGGCGGCATTCTTCGGCCGTCATACTGCCCCAGCTGCGGCCCTCCTTCTGCAGCCGCTGCGCCATTTGGCTTAGAGCCGCATGGAACAGCTGCCCGATATCCGGGGCCTGGAGCTTATAGAGCTGGCGTTCCTTCAGCCTTAGCCCGTAAGAAGCGAAATGAGAGAAGGAGCAGGCGACAAATTTCTCCATGCGCGACACGCTGCCGCGCAGTGTGGAGCCGCCATACAGCCGCAGACTGGTCTCCCGCTTCAGCCTGATCCCTTCGTTGCGGTAGAACAGCGAGCCCAGCAGCCGTTCAAGCTGCAGCTTCATTGAGACTTCCGCCTGCTCATCGGCCGCAAACCAGTTATAGACATCCCACCACAGGCGGGGAATCTCCACCCCCTGGCGCCACTGCCGGAGCTGAAGCATCAGCATGCGGAGGGTTTGCTCAGGATGGCCGATAAATTTCATGTGGACCGCTTCCGCAGACGCGCATTCATCAGCTGCCTCCCCTCCCTGGGGGAACCCTGACAGATACTTCTCATCCAGCCCTTCAGGGAACATGCCCTGCAGCTGGCGGATAATCTCCGAGGGCAGCAGCGCTTTGCCTTCATCATCAGCCGTTGCGTAACTAATCCACAGTTTCCTGCTGGCAGTTGTAAGCGCATTGTAGATCAGGAAGCGCTCATCCAGCAGCTTGCGGGATGAACCGGGGGCGAGCTCCATACCGGCATTCTCCAGCAGCAGACGCTCTCCCTCGGACAAGATCCCGTCTTCCTTGAACTGTGCCGGAACCACACCTTCATTGAAGCCCAGCAGGAAGGCATACTTCACTCCAGACACCCGCGTACGGTCCATCGTTCCCACCAGCACCTGATCAAGGGCAGGCGGGACTAGCCCCATCTTGAGCTCAGCCAGCCCTGTTTCCAGCACGCCGGAGAACAGTTCAAATTCCATTTTTTCCCTGCCCATCATCTCGGCAATCTGATCGAGCAGGTCCAGCACAGCACCCCACAGCTGGTTATGCTCACGGGCAGCTTCCGGGCGTCCCTGTTCCAGAGACTCCGCCCCCATCCGTTCCAGCTTACGCGCTGCCTCTGTGTCCTCAAGCAGCAGATATACTGCTCTGCACAGCTCCAGGCCGCTGCGGCTTGATTTGACCCTCTGCTCAAAAGCCTGCAGCGGTCCTGTGATCGCGCTCCGGCAGGCTTCCATTCTGGCCAGCATGGCTTCATCTACGGCCTCACTGCCCTCCAGCGAGAGACGGGGAATGCCTTTCCAGGAACGGCCGTCAGTCCACCGGTACCCGTGAATACCGCAGGCCAGCACATAATTCTCCAGTTCATCCATATTGGCGCGCGTAATACTTCCGTCCAGCGGAAGCAGCAGCTCGGTCTTCACGCAGCGGAACACATCCTCATAGCGCCAGCGGCGGCGGACTACATCCAGAGCGGAACGGATGAATTCCACCAGCGGATGATGCAGCTCATTCAGCTTCTGGTCCAGGAAGAAGGGAATGCCGAAGTCCTGGAACAGCGGAGCAATCAGCGGCTCATAATCCGTCATATTCCGCATGAATACAGCCATCTCACCATACTTGGCCCCTGAATCTCTGGCCAGGCTCAGCATCTCGCGCAGCACGCCTTCAACCTCGGTCCGGCGGGAGGCCGCAGCCCGGATACTGACTGCCTCCTCCACTTGCCCGGCTGCTCCGTTCCAGCGCAGCCGGCGCTGGAATCCGCGCTCCAGATGGGCGAGAGCCGGACTGTCCTTGAACCTTGGAAGTACAGGCGGGGCCAGAAGCTGGTCCCAGACTGTAAGGCCCATCTCCTCAGCCATTCCCCGCAGCTTGATATACGTAACCGCAGCCGGGTGAAACAGCTCCAGCTCATGCGGTGCCTGGCCCGAAGGATAGATCCGGTCCAGCGTCAGGGCAATGTTGACCCCCGAGGCATATTGCATAAGCTCACGCAATACGATGAATTCCTGATTGGTAAACCCGTGGAACCCGTCTACCCAAATCTCGGCTCCCCGGATATAGCCCGAATCTTGAATATGCTCGGCCAGCTCCGCAAGCCTGTCCTCCTGATCCATGTACAGCTGTGACATTTCCTGCTCCAGCTCACTGAAGACCAAGTGCAGATCTTCCAGCTTGCCGGCCAGAATCGGACTTCCTCCCAGCGCATCCCGCATTCTGCCGAGCTGTTCTTCTAGGTCACCCGCTCCAAGGCAGCAGCGCTTGAGCTCCGTGTGCAGGCTGCTGAGCCGTTCCACGAATCCGGGCCGGTCCGAGGAGGCGCCGAACAGCTTCAGTTCCTCCTTGCGCCGGTTGACGATCTTATAGATCAGCATCTTCTTGCCTTCCTCGCTGATCGGCAGACTCGCACTGCCGCCGGTCTCCTGCTTCACCCTGTAGGCCAGCCGGGAGAAGCTGAGTGTCTGAGCGCGGATGCTGCCCTTGACGTTGCCCGCAGCCAGCAGCCCGCGCTCCGCACCGAATGATCCCTGTTCAGGGACAAGTATAATTATCGGCGCTCCAAGCGGCTCTGTCTTCAGCCGCGTAGATACAGTCTCCCATATTGTAGTTGTCTTGCCGCTGCCCGAGCGTCCGATCAAAAAGTTAACCGTCATATCAGCAGACTCCTTCCGTGGCGGAGAATTAGAATGCAGGCCGCCCTGCTGCTGCACACACAGAAGCGGATTGCCTGATGAATATCAGAATCTATGAATAATCTCGTCCCAATAGTATAGCATACCTCCACCGCGCGCTCCAGAACGTACGTTTGCCATTGTTTGCAAATACCTGCCGCTTTTTTTCAGGCCACGGCTACCTGGCAACAGCAAAGAAGACTCTCCCGAAGCCATGGATCGGCTGGTTGGGAGAGCCTGGATGAAGGATAAACCGGATCATTAAATGGAGAAAATCCAATAAAATCAGCAGAGTCACTCCTCCGCTGATTCCATAACCGGGCGTACAGCCCTTTAGCAGCCAGCAACTCAGCAGCACTTCGTACCGTCTTATTCGGCCATTCTTGCAGCACTCCGCGCGGTTCCTCTGCTTTGTTCATGATCCCCACCCCGGGAAGCGGACTGAAATTCCGTTATATGAGCAGATCAGGCGGATTCGCCGGGCAGACGGACTCAGATTCCGCTAAAGGACAAGTCAGAGCTCCTAATGGAATCCAGCAAGCAACATAACGGAATTCCAGTCCGCCTAGACCCCATTCTGAGGTTTTTTGGAGAAATAGAGGCCCCTCAGTCCGCTTCTCTCTGCTGACGGCTCCCTGCTACAGTACCAGCAACTTCTCTGTAAGAAAAAGAGAGCCTCAGTAGCTGAGACTCTCCCGGACAAGCCCTCCGGCTTGAACTAACATCATTATTTGCTGCGCACTTCGAAGATGGCAAACTTCAGATAATGCCCTTCGTCCACGCCGAGGATCTGCGGGTGATCCTTGCCTGCGGCCCGCCACTCGATCAGCCGGAGCACTTTGCCGGCATCCTTGGCCGCTTCCTGAATGGTCTCCAGGAACAGCTGCGGCTGCATATGGTACGAGCAGCTGGCCGTAACCAGATATCCGCCTTCGTTAACCAGCTTCATGCCGTGCAGATTGATATCCTTGTAGCCGCGGACGGCGCCTGCTACAGCACTTTTGGTTTTGGCAAAAGCGGGCGGATCAAGAATAACCACATCCCACGTGCGTCCGCCGCCTGCCGTCATCGGCTTCGCGGTATCCGCCTTGGCAGCCGGTTTAGCGCCGGGTTTGCTCTCTGCCGCCGGGCCTGTCGCCCGCTCGGAGCGTTCTTCCAGCCCCTTAACCTGATTGCGCAAGAACGCAAACGCATCATCCACTACAAATTCCACCCGGTCGCTGAATCCGTTGATCTCCACATTGGCTTTTGCACTTTCAATCGCATGCGCGGACACATCGAGGCAGGTTACCTTCTTGGCGCCGTATTTGCAGGCATGCAGGGTGAAGCTGCCGGTGTGCGCGAAGCATTCCAGCACGGTTGCGCCGTCCCAGAATGGGAAGGTGACCGGCTTGCCGCTTTTATTGACCGGCAGCATCTGGAGCGTACCGTCCTGTGCCGCTACCTCCTGCAGCGTAATTCCGCTGCGCCCGCCCCAGCCCTTCATGAGCGGAGCGATGGAAGCTCGATTCTCCCGCTGATCGAAGAAGTAGCCTGTCTTCTGGCCTTCTTCAATATCGACAATGACCTTCAGTCCATTCTCGCTCACCGTGATGTGGCGCGGGCATTCCCCGTAGAGTACGCCTGTGGTCTGTTCAAGGCCTTCCAGTTCGCGGACGCTGACATCACTGCGCTCATAAATGCCGCGCGGAGCCATTACCTGCACCAGCGCTTCCACGATCTCGGAGCGGTGCTGATCCATGGCCAGGGTCAGGAGCTGCACGACGAGAACCTCCCCGAAGCGGTCGATGATCAGCCCCGGTAGGAAATCCGCTTCCCCATACACCAGGCGGTAAGCATCCGCACCCGGCAGGAAACGCTCCCTGTGCTGCAGGGCGGTTGCGAACCGGCCGGCAAAAAATGCAGTATCCATCGCTGAAAGCTTACTCTGCGACAGAATTCTTACCCGGATCTGCGAGGCCGGATTGTAATAACCCGTGGCCAGATAACGGCCCTGGTGATTCAGCACATCCACAATTCCCCCTGCCAGCGGCTCTCCGTCTACCGAGGCCACTTCGCTGGCGTAGACCCACGGATGTCCCTGTTCCAGTCTTTTCTTACGGTTTCGTTCCAGAATTACCGATGCCAATGACTTCAACTCCCTGTTCTTGTTGCTGGATTTGTATACATGTCCTATGCAATGCCTTCATATATTGGTGTACAACCCCCGTCCAAAAAGGAGCCTGTCCTTATGATCCGTGACCTGCTGTTCCCTGTCATTTATGGCCTTGTCATATTTCTCGCCGGCATGAAGGTGATGGAAGCCTGCTTGTCGAGGCTCGCCGGCCCGCTGCTAACCCGGAGTCTGCATAAGGCAACCTCTACACCGGCAAAAGGCCTGATTGCCAGCAGCCTGCTGTCCGCACTGCTGCAGAGCAGCACGGCCGTAACCGTGCTGACCATCGGCATGGTTAATGCCGGGCTGCTGACGTATGCCCGGACGCTTGGCATTATCCTCGGCAGCAACATCGGCACCTGCCTGACTACAGAGCTGATCAGCCTGCAGATCAGCACACTGGCAGCGCCGCTGCTGGCCGCTGCATTATGCCTCTGGGCGGCCGCAGTGATGGCCGGCGAGCTATCCCCGCAGGCATGGCGGCTGGTTGAAGCCTGCCGCCGGATCTCGGGGCCGCTTCAATTCATCTGCCTCGCGGTAGCCGGCTTCGCCCTGGTCCTGTGGGGCATCGCGGTCATGCAGTCGATCGGCCCCTCCCTTGAAGGCAGCGAATTGTTCCGCTGGTTCCTCGGGCATGCCTCCACCAGCGCACTGTGGGGACTGGCAGCAGGTGCCGTGCTGACCGCGATGGTGCACAGCAGCGCGGCGGTGATCGGCATGGCGATGGGCCTCGCCACCAGCGGCGTCATGCCGCCGGAGCTGGGGATCGCCATCGTGCTCGGCGCGAATATCGGCACCTGCGTCACGGCCGTAATCGCCGCCATCGGCAGCACGCCGTCTGGCGTATTCGTTGCCTGGTCGCATGTGGCGCTCAATGTCGGCGGCGCCCTGCTGTTCCTGCCCTTCATCGGGCCGCTGCAAAGCCTGTCCTCCTGGATCGGCGGCGGGCCTGCAGCGCAGCTTGCGCATGCCCAGACCATTTTCAATGTCGTGTGCTCGCTTGGGGTACTGCCGCTATGCTACCTGCCCGTATGGACCAGGCTGGAGCAGCGGCTTCAGCGGTAATCCACAACGTCCGGCCAGGATTACAACTGTCTTATTATACTTCAATCCGCTCCGCAGTTCTACGGAAGCTCCACTTCCAGCATCCCCCTCAGAAAATACTATAAAACCGCGAGCCGTCATAAAAAGTAATAATCGTCGCGGCTGCGGCTATCCCCACCATCAGACACAGCGCAGTATAATCGCTGCGGGTAAACGGCCGGGCCTGGTACCAGGTCCGGCTGCGGCCTGTTCCGAAGCCGCGCAGCTCCATTGCAGTGCTGATCTTCTCAATCCGCTCGATACTGGTCAGAATCAGCGGCAGCAGAATGGATACGATGTTTTTCAGCCGCTTTGGCAGCTTCTCCTTACGGGAGATATCAATGCCCCGCGCCTGTGCCGAGAATGAGATGTTCTCATAATCCTGCTGGATGTCGGGAATATAGCGCAAGGCCAGCGAAACGGAATAAGCGATCTTGTAATTGACCCCGACCCGGTTCAGCGAGGCGGCGAATTCACTCGGATCTGTCGTCAGCAGGAACAGCAGGGCCATCGGAATGACCACGGCATACTTCAGAGCGATATTGAATTGGTAGAAAAGCTGCTCCGCAGTCAGTGTATAACGTCCCGCGAGATGCAGCAGATCATGCCGGGTGCCGTAGATGCGTGTTCCTTCCAGCGGTGAGAAGGCAAAGATCGCGATGTGATTCAGCAGGAAGAAGAGCAGAATGAAGTAGAGCACAAAGGCATAGTCCTGAAACCGGACCCGTGAAATGCGGAATACGGCCAGGCTGAAGAGCAGCATCAGCAGCAGGCAGCGGGTATCGTAGGTAATCATGGCAGAGACCGACCATACGGCAAAAATAATCAGCTTCGTTGCCCCCGTCAGCCGGTGCACCGGTGAATCCTGCCTGGTATAGGTTAGCATCTTAGCTTTCATCTGCGGCGGTTCCCCCTGTCAAATTCTATAAACCGCCGGACAAATTCTACCGGCTGGTCAATTCCGGCCTTCACCGCCAGCTTGAACAGTGAAGTCTCCTTCAAGTTAGCGCTGCTCACAATATTCCTGTCCGTCAGAATCACCTCCGGCCGGGCATCCGCCAGCTTCCTGCCCTCCGCCAGCACAATCGTCCGTTCCGCGTACTCCAGCATCAGGTGCATATCATGGGTAATCATAATCACCGTGATCCCGGAGCTGCAGAGTCCGCGCAGAAACTCCATAATCTCGTTATAGTGCCGGTAATCCTGCCCGGCGGTCGGTTCATCCAGAAGGAGCACCTCCGGCTCCAGCACCAGGATGGAGGCAATGGTCACCCGTTTCTTCTGCCCGTAGCTGAGCGCTGAAACCGGCCATTCGCGGAACTCATACAGTCCGCAAACTTGGAGCACCTTATGTACCCGCTCGCGGATTTCTTCTTCCGCGAAGCCCCGCAGCTTAAGTCCGAGGACAACCTCGTCATACAGCAGCGTCATGGAGATCATATGATTCGGATTCTGCATTACGAAGCCGATATGCTCTGCCCGCTCCTTGATCGTATCCGCTGCCAGATCCCGCCCGTTCAGCAGAATACTTCCCGCTGACGGCCGGTAGAACCCGCAAATCAGCTTCGACACCGTTGATTTGCCCGCTCCGTTCCTCCCGGCAATGCAGAGCATCTCGCCGCGGCGGACGCTGAAGGACAGTCCCTGCAGCACCGGAGCCTGCTTGTCATAGCCAAAGGTAATATTCCGCAGCTCTAGCAGCACAGGTGCTGCTTCCTCCTCCTGCGGCACTTCGCTGGCCTCATACCAGGCAAGGAGCTTGGCAGCTCCTGTCTCCAGCTTAATCCCGTCCAGATGCTGCGGGTTCATCTCCGGCGTAATTTCGCAGCCGGCATATTTGAGCGCGGTAAGATAGAGCGGCTCCCGGAGGCCTGACTCTGCAAGCAGCGGTGAACTCAGCAGCTGCGCAGCCGGCAGGTCCGCCGCAATCATTCCTTCATTCATGACAATGATCCGGTCCACCGGCCGGTGCAGCACTTCCTCCAGCCGGTGCTCAATGATAATGACCGTATTGCCGGTCTCACGCTGCACCCGGTCGATCAGCTCAATCGCCCCGGTTCCCGTATAGGGGTCCAGGCTGGCCAGCGGCTCATCGAACAGCAGGACATCCACATTGCTGACCAGCACGCCGGCCAGCATAGTCTTCTGCTTCTGTCCGCCGGACAGCTCCTGCGGAGAGGCTGTCAGCAGGTCCTGAATATCGACCGCTCTTGCCGCAGCTTCCACCCGCTCATGCATCTCCCGCACCGGAACCGCTGCGTTCTCCAGACTGAAGGCAATATCCTCGCCTACGGTCAGGCCGACAAACTGCCCGTCCGGGTCCTGCAGCACAGTCCCCACCACCTCCGACAGGCCGGCAATCCCCAGCTCCTTCGTGTCTCTGCCTTTAACGGTCAGGGTACCGCTTATTTCACCGGGATACGCAAAAGGAATCAGGCCATTGATACAATGGGCCAAGGTGCTTTTGCCGGAGCCGGAGGGCCCGACAATCAGAATCTTCTCACCTTCATGAATCTTCAGGTTAATTTTATGCAGTGTAGGTTCCTGCTGGGCCCGGTATTTAAAAGTGAAATCGGTGAATTCTATAACCGTTTTGCTCATGGGTAACCTTCCTCATATGCTGATTTACGTATCATAACTGACCCGCTCAAACAGAAAGGCCGGTGACGGGCACCGGCCTTTCTGTTTGAATTATATATTATTGTAGTCTTTTCAGGCTACCCTGTTTCGTTCTCGTCTTGGAGTAGGCTATAGCGAGCAGTGTTCCGATGACCGCCACCGTTACAATGTTGGACGCTCCGGCGATCAGCCCCTGGGTGAAGACCTTGTTAGCCGGTTCCGCGTAGATAAGAATATCCAGCAGCGGCGCTACCACGAACCAGGCAATGGCGTTAGCTGCAATCTGCGCAAGATTGAAGGCTATGATCTCTTTCCGGCCGAATTGACCGTCCCTGATCAGGATTCTGGCCACCAGCAGCCCGATAATCAGCCCGACTAGTCCCGAGGAGATGACCCAGCTGAACCAAGGCGAGCCATAGAAGATTGCATCCTTCAGTGTATGCCCGATCAGTCCGATGAAGAGCCCCGCAACCGGTCCGTATAGTAGCGCAAACAGCGCCAGAAGTGCGTATGTAGTCTCAATGTTGGTATTCGGAATACCTGAAGGAATGGAACCGAACCTCCCCAATATTACGAACAACGGCGAACCGATGCCGATTGCCACAATCGTTTGAATGGATAATGCCTTGCGCTTAGTCATCTGCTTCATCTCCCTTAATGGACTTTATTGTACGCTTTTTCCGAATTATACATTGGTTTACTCGGGATTACTATAGTGGAGAAGAAATTATCTGATCCACCAATACGTTAAAAAACCTGAACACCGCCGCAGAGGCCATGTCCAGGTCTAATGATCTTACTTATAGCAGCAGCCAGTACAATACTATTTCACTGAAACAGATACCGTAACTGTCTTGGTGCCCAGCTTACCTTTAACCGAAGTGGTTCCCTTGCTTACCGCTGTAATCTGCCCGGAGGAATTCACTTTAGCCACAGAAGGTTTGGAACTGGTCCAGACTACGCTTCCTGTGACAACAGCGCTCTTGCCTGTATCATACAGCGCGGTTACAACTACGTTTTTACCTGCACCCGGTGCAAGAATCAGCTTATTCTCACTGACCGTAATCTTCATCAGCTTCGGCACCACTGAAATTTTGACAGTAGCAGGAATTCCCTGGTAGGTACCACTCAAGGTTGCTGTGCCTTCAGCGATCGCTTTGACCGACGTCCCCTTCACTGAAGCCACATCCGGATTAGACGATACCCAGTTCATTCCACCCGAGAAGTTCGCAGTTTTGCCATTTGAGAAATATCCGGTGACCTTAATCGTCTTGGAGCCTTTGATATTCATCTCAAGTACAGCCGGTTCCACAACGAGCTTCACAACCTTCTGCTCAATCGTTACCGGAACACTGATTGTCTTATTGGAATACGTACCTTTGAGTGTTGCCGAGCCTTTGACCAGACCTTTAATGGTCTTGGCAGCTGCCGATTGCTTGAGAACCGCGTTACTTCCGCCCAGTTCCCAGACAATGGTGTCTGTCACATCGAGCTCATCACCGTTCTCCAGTACGGCCTGAACCGCAGGGAGCGGCGTTTCTTCACCGATGACCAGACCCAGCGCATCCTCCGGTCCAATCAGCACAAGCACTTTATTCTGAACGGTTACTTTGTATTCAACGGTCTTGGAGCGGATCGCAGTCGCAGAACCTGCAGTTACTGCACCTTCCTTGATCTTGCCCGTCAGGGTAGCTGTGCCTGCCTTGCCGCCGGTAAGCTTCCCGTCCTTAATCGAGACAATCTCTTCATTGGCCGAGGTCCACACGATTTCATCGCTGATATCCAGCTTGGTTCCGTCATATTTGGTTCCGTTTACCTTCGGCAAGCCGGCAGAGTCTGCTGTGTATATTTCCTGTTCCGTCTTCTCAAGGGTCAGCTCTGTCAGGGTTGGATAGACCGTTACCTTGAAGGTTTTGCTGATTCCGAGGTGATCTGCTTTGATGACAGAAGATCCTACCGCTTTGCCTGTCACTGTAGCAAAGGCTTTGCTGGCATCCGCAACATTTGGAGTCACCGAAGCTGTCATCAGGTTATCAGAGGTCCAGATAGCCGATGCCGTCTGGTTCGTGGTCGAATTGACCGCATTGCGCATCGTTGCTGTTACATTGAGGCTTTCTCCCAGGAAAATGGACTGGTCGCCGGATGGTGTCAGTAGAAGCGCTTCATAAGGCGCCCGCACATAGACGTCAACGGACTGGTCCACACCCAGGTAGCTTGCTGTAATGACAGCCTTACCCACGCCAAGAATAGTAATCATGCCGTCTTTTACTGTAGCTACGCTCTCGCTTGAGCTGCTCCAATCTGCCTCTTTCTCGATAGGGAGCTCATCACTCACCGCTGTAGCTTTGGTTACTGCTTTCAGCTGCACCGGGTTGTCTCCAACCAGCATTTCAAGCTCTTTGACTTCCACACCGCTCACTTTGTCTTTAAGCATGATTGCCGAATACGGAAGCTCCACATCCGCCTTGAAAGTCTCAGTTAATCCCTTGTACTTGGCAGTAACTGTCGCCGTCCCTTCGCCAACCAGCGTAATCTTACCCGCTGTAATCGTCAGTACGCCTGAATTCGAGCTGCTCCAGTCGGCATCCTTCGTCACATCTTTCTCTTCAGTGGCGGATTCGCCGCCCTTGGCCGTTGCGGTAACTAGGAGTGAGGCTTCTTTGTCTCCCAGTTTGTAGCTGCCCTCCGTGCTGCGTTTCAGTTTCAGATCTTTATACGGATACGTAACAGATACCTCAACAGTATCAACCGCATTATTACTGTAAGTAGCTGTAATCATTGCCGTCCCGTAAGCAAGCGGCTTGATCTGACCGTTAATTACGCTGACAACTTCATTCTTGGAGGAGGTCCATGTGGCGGCTGCCGTCACATCCCTCTTGGAAGAAGAACCTTCAACACTGGCATATACCTTAAGCTGCTTCGGTGTCTGGCCCACGGTTAGCTCTATTTTGTCAGAGCTGTCGATTTCAATAGAGTTGATGTCTCCAGCAGCGGCAAAGACGTTTACCGGAAAAGCTGCAGCAACGAGCAATATCATAATGAGGAGCGTTTTTGTCATTTTCCTGTACACGGTCATCTGTTCTCTCCTTAGACGGTCTTATTATCGGTGGCCTTTTACCACACTCTTCCACTATATCGACAAATAGAGCCCAAGTCTTTACCCTATTTTCAGTTTCAGCCGAATTCAGGTCTTTATAACTATATAAATTGCGCTCTATATCTATACATTTAGTTCCAGCAGGCAGAACTGAACTGATGAGCCTCTGCCGGCGGGCGGTAAGCCTGTAGACTTATCCGCTATAGATCAGGAAGCCAAAAAGGGAACCCATAGAGCCGTTACCGGCTCCTAAAGGCATCCCCCTTGGTGTTGTTTATCCTTGTGTACGCTTACGCGCGGCGCGGTTCTGCTGCAGCTCTGCTTACGCTGACAAGCTCACCGCGGCATTCATTCACGCCAGCTTCTGTCACCTTCACCTCGCAGAGCTCGCCCTGAAGCGAATCATCCCCGCTGAACAGAATCTGCAGATAGTTGTCGCTGAAGCCGTGCTGAATGCTGCGTCCCGGTGATCCCTTGGCTGCACGTTCCGGAATGACGGACAAGGTCTTGCCGACGAATTTCTGCGCATAAGCCAGCTGCATCTCCTCAGAAAGATCAATCAGCTGCTGGACACGCGCATTCTTGATCTCTTCATCCACTTGGTTCAGCATCCGTGCTGCAGGCGTACCGGTCCGCTTGGAATACGGGAACACATGCATCTCAGAATAGTTGACCGCCTTCATGAAGTCATAACCGGCGCGGAACATCTCCTCGGTCTCGCCCGGGAAGCCGACGATAACATCGGTTGTAATGCCTACATCCGGCATCGCCTGGCGGATCAGCTGCATTTTGGCATAATACTCTTCAGTCGTATATTTACGGCGCATCGCCTTCAGCACGTCGTTATGTCCGGCCTGCAGCGGAATATGCAGATGGCGGCACATCTTGGAGCTGCGGTTCAGCACCTCAAGCAGCTTCTCATCAATCTGGCTGGCTTCAATCGAGCTGATGCGGACCCGCTCCAGGCCATCCACCTGATCCAGCTCCCACAAGAGATCGGCCAGACGGTAATTCTCCAGATCATCGCCGTAGCCCCCGGTATGAATCCCGGTCAGGACAAACTCCTTATATCCCGCCTCCACAAGCTGATGTGCTTGGGCGACAATCGATTTCGGATCACGGCTGCGCGATAGCCCGCGCGACCAGGGAATGATACAGAAGGTGCAGAAGTTATTGCAGCCGTCCTGAATCTTCATGAATGCACGCGTCCGGTCAGCGAATCCGGGAACGTCCAGCTCCTCGAACTCCCGGGTCTTCATAATGTTGCGGACCGCATTCACAGGCTGGCGCGATTCCTGAATATTCTTCACATGGGTCATGATATGCTCGCGGTCCTGGTTACCGATGACCAGATCGACGCCGGGGATATCGAGTATCTCTCCGGGCGAGGTCTGCGCGTAGCAGCCGGTTACCGCAACGATGGCTTCAGGATTGCGGCGCACCGCGCGGCGGATCATCTGTCGGCTTTTTTTGTCACCCGTATTGGTAACAGTACATGTATTGATCAGGTAGACATCGGCGGAACCTTCGAAATCCACCTGCTCGTACCCTTCATTTTTGAACAGCTGCCAGATGGCTTCGGTGTCGTAGAAATTGACTTTACAGCCTAATGTATAAAAAGCTACGGATGGCATTGTTTAAGCTCCCCCCATTTCTCCGGATTCATATAGAATGCAGGCGGCGGCGACCATACCTGCGGTTTCACAGCGCAGAATGCGTGCTCCCAGACCTACGGAGACCGCACCGGCCTCTTCGGCCGCGCGGCATTCCTCCGGACTGAAGCCGCCTTCCGGTCCGACAACAATCATTACCTTGGCAGTAGAATCCTGCGGCAGCGAGAACAGCCAAGGCGCGGCTGCGCTGCGGAGCTGCAGCCCTTCTTCTTTTTCATAACAGAAATACACCGCGTCATACTCACTGAAGCTCTTCAGCAGCAGCTTCCAGCTCAGCGGCGAATGCACTTCCGGAACGATATTCCGGTGGGCCTGTTCAGCGGCCTCCTTGCAGATTTTGCGCCAGCGCTCTACCCGCTTGCTCTCCTTGCGTTCATCATACTGCACAATTGTCCGCTCGGAGAGGAACGGGGTGAAGGCAACCGCACCGATCTCGGTACATTTCTGGATCACCGTCTCCAGCTTGTCCCCCTTCGGCAGGCTCTGGGCTACAGTAATCTTAATCCGCGGCTCGTGGGTCATGGCCAGATTCTCCAGTATGCTCACGGTTACGAGGCCAATCTCTATTTCAGCGATCTCAGCCAATGCCTCGCGGGAAACGCCGTCGCTGACAATCAGCTTATCCCCTGCCTTGCCGCGCATTACCTTGGCGATATGCCGGGCATCTTCGCCGTCAATGCTTACCTTGTCTTGGCCGAACTGCGCCGGTGTTACGAAATAACGCTGCATCTTTTATCATCATCCTGTCTCTTATTCAGCGTAAAAGCGGCGGCGTTCCCGTCAAATCAGGTCCCGGCCGCCGCTTCACTCACATGATTAAACCTCGAAAATACCACGTTATATTGTACAACGTTTAGAGCTGCATGAACATCCCTCAATCTGAATTCTAGCCGCCGAATAATCCGTAAAAGAATTGCACGGCTCCGGCGCTCATTTGATTGGCCCAGTTATCCAGCGGTGTAATCGTGTAGGCACGCAGACCCGGGATAAACAGAATCAGCAAGAAGATGAAGACTGCCCACTGCTCATACTGTTGCAGTCTCCCGCGGATCGGACGAGGAGCCAGATCCTCCACGATCCGGTAACCATCCAGCGGCGGCAGTGGAATCAGGTTGAACAGGAACAGGAAGAAATTAAGTTGAATGAAAATGCCGAAGAACCAGTAAATAGCCTGAAGCACGCGGTCATTGCTGATAGATTCCAGCACTCCGGTCGCCGCCAGAGCCGAATAAATCATTGCTCCGAGGAACCCCAGCAGCAGATTGCTGATCGGACCGACAGCAGATACGATAACGCCCATCAGACGGGGGCGGCTGAAATTGTCACGGTTGACCGGAACCGGCCGCGCCCAGCCGAATCCGGCGACCACAAGCAGGATAATTCCGAAGAAATCGAAATGTACCGCCGGGTTCAGGGTCATACGGCCGAGCAGGCGTGCTGTCGGGTCACCGAACTTATTCGCAAAGTAAGCATGGCTAAACTCATGTACTGTAAAGGCGATCAGCAGGGTAATAAGCAGGAACGGAAGCTGTTCCAGCGGCATTCGTATAAAGCTCTGCAGAAATTCCATCTCTACCTCTTTCCGGCTGTGAACGCCACCCAATCTTCTTCACGGGTTACTTCTATAATCTCGAAACCGGAAGACTTCAGCGCTTCCGCCACAAGTCCTTCCTTATCCTTGTAAATACCGGAGGTGATGTAGATTCCTTCCGGCTGGAGTGCACGGTACACATCATCCGTGAACAGCACAATAATCTCGGCCAAAATATTCGCTACGACAACCCTCACCGGCAGGGTAACTCCCAGTCCGCCGGCAGCCGGAGCAGCGGCAGGAACAGCTTCCTGTCCAGCCTGTCCAGCCTGTTCAGCAGTATAGCCTGGTCTGGCCGAAGGCCACATATCTCCGGCTGTGGTATCTGCCGCCCGTTCACCGCCGAGCAGGGAGAGCAGATCGCTCTCCTTAACCGTGATGGCAGCTTCAAGCCGGTTCAGTGCCACATTCTCACGGGCGCTCTCCACCGCCACCGGGTCCAGATCCAGGGCCAGGACGGATTTCGCGCCCAGCAGCACCGCGCCTACGGCAAGGATACCGGAGCCAGTGCCGACATCAATTACTTCATCGCCGCTGGCGACATGCTTCTCAAGTGCGCGCAGGCACAGCGCCGTCGTAGGGTGCGTCCCCGTTCCGAAGGCCATACCGGGGTCGAGCTCGATAATCTTTTCATCCGGGGAGGCCGGGGTATACTCTTCCCATGTAGGCTTAATGGTCAGCCGTTCCGATACGCGCAGCGGCTTGAAGTACTGCTTCCAGGCATGGGCCCATTCATCCTCATCCACCGTCTTCCAGGAGATCAGCGCTTTGCCGGGATCGATCCCGAACCCTCTCAGCTCTTCCACCCTTGGCGTTACCTCCGCCACAATCTCGTCCATTGCCACGGTTTCGGCATAATAGCCCTTAATTACCGCTTCCCCCTCGGGGATGTCATTCAGCGGCTCATCGTATAATTCACCATAACGGGTATCCCGTATTTTATTCAGCGTCCCGGATTCCTCAATGGAAACACCGCCCGCACCGGCCTCATACAGCAGATTGGATATCATCTCCTGTGCTTCCTCCGTTGTATGTACCGTCAATTCGTGCCATAGCATGTTAGTAAATCCTCCTGAAAGTTTTGTAGCATATGCTCCGTTGGTTCTGCTTCGCAAAACTTGCTTCGAAAGCATAAGCTTAGTTATGAGAGCCCAGTCTCCCTGAAATCACTCCGCGTAACTGGATTCGAAAGCGCGGGCCTAGTTGTGTGAAGCATATCTAGGATAGTATAGCATTTCTTACCCGTGCAGCGCCAAACTGCGGGTCAGATCCTTTAATCCGTCACACCGCTGCGGCAAAAGCAATCCAGGACATGGTCGTCCACCATCCCCGAGGACTGCATGAATGCATAACAAATGGTTGAACCGACAAACTTCATCCCCTTGCGCTTCAGCGCCTTGCTCATGTTGTCAGACTGCGGAGTGGTAGCGGGAACCTCCGATCTGCTCTTCCATTGATTCACCACCGGCGTTCCGCCTATGAAGCTCCAGAGATATTCTCCGAAGCTGCCTTCGTCCCGGCCAATCTGCATATAGGTCTCCGCATTGCGGATGACCGCATTAATCTTCAGCCGGTTGCGGATAATCCCCTCATTCTGCATCAGCTCGGCTATCTTGTCCTCCCCGTACAGCACAATCTTCTGCGGATCAAAACCGTCGAAGGCTTCGCGGAAATTCTCCCGCTTCTTCAGTACCGTATACCAGCTCAGTCCGGCCTGCATGCCCTCCAGCATCAGCAGCTCGAACAGCTTCAGATCATCATATAGCGGCTTGCCCCATTCCTCGTCATGATAAGCAATATAAACAGGGTCCTCATTCACCCAGGCGCAGCGTGTTATCGTCAAGTATTGTTCTCTCCTTATGCATTGAAATGGAAATTCAGGATAGTTGTATTATGTACAATTAAAAACAGCGAAAAGGGATACTTGCCACTTATAAGTGTAGTCTGTACAACTAAATATGCCCAATGGCCGAGAACCCGCCACATAGAGCCGTTTAATTGTATGAAATACAACTAAACGGATAATCGGTTGTAAATCAGACGTTCTAGTTGTACAAAGTGCAATTCAGTATACCGCATTTCCCGTAATCGGGTCACTGCCAACCCACTATATATATCTACTGCGAAATCCATCCACTAGATGACGCCTGAGAGCCTTCAGCATAAAAAGAGCAGCCCCGGCCGGGCTGCTCTTCCTGTTGGACTTGGACTTGTCTATTCCTATACTCGCTATAAAATGCGCCGATTATTCCATGAGCTTATCCATAAGGCGGAGGATCATCACTACCGATTCGGCGCGGGAAGCCGGTTCCGCCGGCTTGAACTGTCCATTGCCTTTTCCTGTTACGATACCTGCTCCAGCAAAGGCATTGATTGGTCCTGCCGCCCAGCCCGCTGTGACATCGGAGAATGGAACACTATCGCTGCTCACATAATTCGTCAGACGGGACAGCATCGTCACCATCTCCGCCCGGGTGATCTCCTGCTTGGGATGGAAGGAGCCATCAGCGTACCCGGTGATCACTCCATTGCCTTGAAGGGCAATAATAGCTTCCGATGCCCAATGCCCCTGCGTATCGGAGAAGCCGGTGCCGCCCGCTGCGCTCAGACCAAAGGCCTTGAACAACATCGCTGCAAACTCAGCGCGGGTTACTTTGGCGTCAGAGCGGAAGGAACCATCCGCATAGCCGGTTATAATCCCCATCCGGGCCGCACGTTCGATGAATGCGGCACTCCACAGAGCCACAGGGGTATCCGGGAATGTAGCTGCAGGAGCGGTTTCCCCTTTTGCCATGATCGCTTTTACCTTATCAAGATCTACTCTGTCGTTGAACACAGGCTTCGTCACGGTTGGCAATGTTGGCCCCGTAGTTACAGCCGGTGTAGGCGTTGCTGTTGCAGCTGGTGTGGGCGTTACCGTTGCAGCCGGAGTTGACGTTGGCCTTGGAGTTGCTTCAGGTACCGTGCCTCCGTCATTGTTGCCTGTAGCCGCCGTTACGGAAACCTGAATCTCCTTGCTTACTCCTCCGTATGAAACTGTGATCTTTGCCGTTCCTGTACCCACTGCTGTGACTACCCCCGCTTCGCTCACAGCTGCAACCGAAGGATTGCCAGTGGCATATTTCGCTTCCAGGGTCTTGAGGGCTGTAGAAAGGTCAGAATATTTCGCCGTGACTGACAGGCTTTGCGTCTGACCTGTTGTCAGGGAAACCGAAGCTGGCGTAACCGCCAAATCAACCACTGCCGGTGCGGAAACCTCCGTAATCACAATCGGAACCGCAACGGACTTGCCTCCGAACGAAGCCGTGACCGCTGCTTCGCCTGCCGCAACGCCCGTGATAAGCCCCTTGTCCGATACAGAAGCAATCCCAGGGTCAGAAGATAGCCAAATGACTTGATCCGTAACTACCAGATTCTCTGCATGATCATATACTGCCGTTATTACAGAAGCTGCAGACTGGCCCACTTGGAGCCTATGAGTGCCTGGATCAGCTGTCAGTTTCAGCAGAACAGGAACCGTGCTTTCCGTCTGAACTGTTACAGCAATGCTGACAGCCGGCAAGTTCCCATATTGTGCCTCGATTGTAGTACCGCCTGCTGCTACTGCGTGAATCACGCCTGTGGCATCTACCGTAGCTACATTGCCATTGGAGGAACTCCAAATTGCTTCATTCGTGACCTCTGCCGTGGACTTATCGCTATACGTAGCGGTGAGAACTGTCGCGCGTTTCTCCCCGGCCTGCAATGTCAGCTCCGTAGGCGATACCGCCACGGAAGTCACGGTAAGCTCATCCTTCTTCTCAATAATATAATTATCTATTAATGCATCGCTTTCTGTAGTACGGGCCTGGATGGTGATTTGGTCATGGCTGACTTGAATGGCAGAATACACCGGAACGTCCTCGTCAAACATGAAATTAAGATACTCATACTGCTTACCATCGTAGAATTTCCAGCCGGAGGCGCCCCCGTCCAGATAGACTGTCCCGCGCTCGCCGTTTAGTAGCGGCTTTCCTCCATTCATCGGATAGGTGCGCGCATACACATGGTCATGGCCTTCCAGCACCAGATCTACTTTCAGTTCCTCCAGAACAGGTGCAAAATACGTTTGCGTGTATTCAATTACATTCCCGCGTCCATCTTCGGTATGATAAGCAGGCTTATGGAACATCACAATCTTCCATTTCTTATCACTTGCCTGAAGATCCGCACGCAGCCATTCGGCTTGCTTAGCCATGGTTACTTCGTCCGCCTCAGAGTTCAGCACAATGAAATGTACCTCACCCGAATCGAAGGAATAGGCGTACTCCTTCTGAACGTCCGGGCCGTTCTCCGGCAGATCAAGTCCCTTGGCAAAAATCTCCTTGCCTGCACCTTTAACATCATGATTCCCCATCGTGTAGCCTGAAGGAAGGGAGGAGGCATAGACTGAAGAAGCTTCCCAGAACTGGTTCCACTCATTCAGGATTCCTCCGTCGTCAACCATATCGCCGCCATGCATAATAAACTGGGTGTCCGGATAACGTGTTAAGGAATCACTGATCAGCTGCTGATAGATTTCAAGCCCGTTATCTCCCTTGGTATGCGAATCGGTTACGAATACAAAAGAAACAGGGGTGTCCGGAGCTGCAGCCAAAGTTTTGTATTCATACCAGGCACTCCAATGACCTTCATAGCCCACCCGGTAATGATAAGCCGTACCCGGCTCCAGGCCGGTAACCAATGACTTGTGGAACTTAATTTCACCCAGCGGTCCGCCCTCCACTTCATGGATGACCTCCACTTCAGTAAGCGCAGACTGCTCTACCGCCTGTTGCTCAGCATTGCCCAATCCTTGGTCTACCAGGCCGCTGTCCTTCACATATTGAATCGAAGTTGCTTGAACTCTGGGGGCTGTCTGCCAGCCCACGCTCAGCATCGTACTCATATCTTCGGTAACAAAGGTCTGGACATATTTCGGATCATCTCCGCCGAATTGGGTTACAACGTTCATGCTGAAGCTCTCACTGGTACCGCCATCCTTGACCGCCTGCACTTTCCAGGTGCCGATCGCGAGATTGGCCAGCGAAGTATGAATTTCGCCCTTGGCATCCGTCAGTCCCAATCCTTCGGTAAGACTCTTCTGCTGTACATCAGCAGAGGCGATGTAGCCTGTCCCTGTTCCATCCGGAAGATATACCTTGACGAATCCGGCGTTGCTTCCTGCTGTAGCGAAGAATTGCCCGTTGTTCTCTGCTGTAAGCAGCACAGCGGACGAATGATCAGCGCTTGTATATATACTCGAATTGGCGGCTGTTACCGTCACATAGGTCTGAGGGCCGCTTGCATCGGTAAAATCGATCTCCGCCCCTTCTACCGGAGCTCCTGCATGGGTAGTAACGGTAATGATATTCTTCGTTTGCAGGCCCGATCCCTTGACGGTTAAGGCATACGGGAAACCAATCTTATAATTAACCGGAGAGGCAAAAGAGCTTACGGCAGTCCCGCTGCCATACCCAAAGCTGCCTTCCGCCATGCTGAACTGCTTGTAGGTCTCGCCACGTTCCATTTTTGCGGACCGGCTCACGGCGAAATCGATGCTGGCCAAAGCATCCGCAGAATCTCCCTGCAGTCCTTCTGCGCTAAATTCAACATAGCCGCCTATATTGTCGATGGTGCTCTGGACGTTGCTTAGACCGTCACGTGCATGCACAGTGTCAGCCTGAAGCGTGTGCGGGTCGAACTTAATCTGGGTCAGCACGCTGGTTGCTTCGCCGACACCCTTCGCCGCCAGCTTCAACCGGTAAGGCTCGTTGCTGACCGCTTCCTCCGGCCCTTCCAAGGTGAGCATCGCCCCATGCTCAATAGTAAAAGCATACTCTGCTGAAGCCGGATTGCCGGCCAGATCCTTCACTTCGGCAACCACTTGATGATAACCGCCATCCAGCGGCACCTCAGGGTGATAAGTAATTGCCTTAGTGTCCAGATCGTAAGCGTAAGCGGCCGGTGCAACGGACTGGCCATCCACAGTTAATTGGATCGAGTCTGGATCAATGCCCGACTTCGCATCATCCGCCGACAGGATGATATCGGATACAGGAGCAGTCAAGGTTTGATCCGGTGCGGGCGAGACTGGAGCCAGCACGGGAACATCCATATCCTCATCCGCCGGCTCATCATATATAAGTCTGACATCGTCGATCCAAATGGAGCCTTTGTTCTTTTTGCTCATTTGGCGTTCTTTCATCTGGAAGTAGAACGCTACGGTACCGGGCAGCGTCAGATCACTCCCTATTTCGGCCTCAACATACTTCCAGCCGCTCCAGTCTATCCCTGTCTCTTCGCTCCTCATTTCATACGTCTTGGACTTCCCGGTGGCTGAGATATAGAACTTGGAGGTCAGACCATGCCCTTCGTTATTGGCGTAAATCCACATGCCGATTTTGTGGGGCGTTCTGCCTGTTAAGGCTAACTGCGTTGCAGGCCCGACTGCAACCTGGGAGGGATTATCGGTTATGCCGATAAAGTCATAATCAATCCGTAAGGATTTTGCCCCGTCACGGACGTATTTCGGATCGGTTTCAAGCGCCATATTGCCGCTGTAGATGCGCGCACTGTCAAACTTCAAGTCTGCCAGACTCACCTGTTCAAAATCCTCCAGCATAACGATACCGCCAGGCTCAACTGGATCCCCATACACGGTCGATGAAGAGAAGGAAGGTGGAATGAACGGGATCAACACCGACATTGCCAATATCCCGGTTAATACTCTCTTTACAAGCGGATGCTGCTTACTCACTGCCTGCCACGCTCCTCGTTGTCTGTTCTTGTTCACCTCTAAATCACAATTTTAAAATTTTAATTTTAAAGGAGAAGTTATTCCAGCATAACGCGGCAACGTATTCGTGAGATCATCGCAATGTAAGCACAATAAATATTCAGCCCAATGAATTCCCAGGCGTCTCCTAATAAAAAAGGCGTCCGCCCCTTTTCAGGTTTGGACTGCCTTTAAGGCTGCAATTGCACCCGCGTCTCTTTGTCCGGCCCGTAGATAGAGTAGAAGAACATGTATATAGAAGCTTCTGTTCCTTTGAAGTCCTTATACACATCAATGCTGTGGTTCGTTCCTTCTCCCCGGAAGTTTACTATCACTATTTTACCTAAGATCCGGTCTTTCCCTGTGCCGATATGAGTCTGATTCACGCCGCCAAAATGGGGATCAACGCTCTTCGTCTCCACATAGAGATCCGCCCCCTGCATATAGTAGGTCCACTGTACCGGATAACCGCCGGTTTCCCGGATCAGCGTCTGCTTGTCGCTGGAGATGTTGGTCAATTGGAGTGGTGTCTTATCATCCTCATGCCGGGTAACCTTATATTTCCCTACAAGCGTCATTGGCGTCGTCTTTGAAATCTCAAGATCTGCCGGTCGTTCGAACCGCAGGGTTGTCAGATCTCTGTCCCCGGTTGTCGAATACCAGCTTCTCTACCGGGGGTTCCGGACTCCCCTTGAACAAATGCAGATTAGCCATCAGCTTCTGCTGCAGACTGTTCCTGCGTTTCAAGTGATTCAGGCAGGTATTAACCGTGACTTTCATAATCCACGCCTTATTGTTTGGAATACCTTTATAACAACCGTGGGCTTCAAAAGGTTCATTTTCTACTAACAATAAGCAAAAAAAGCATGTCTCCACGTAAATCCCCGGGATACATGCTGTAAAAGGAAATTCTATGTTGAACTGGAACAGCATTCGGAGAAAGCCACCGTCAGACGATGTTCATTACTTCACGCGCCTGATTGTCCAGTTCCTGTGCGGAGGATGCAATCAAAGTGAATTCATTCAAGGCTACCTGAATCTGCTGCTGGCTCACAGCCACATTCTCCTGAACCAGATTAAGTCCGTTAGATATTTTTCCTACTTCCTCTGTAATGGCCTGGACACTGTCGCGAACCTCTGTGATCTGATCCTGAACCATTGCGGACAGCTTTCTTACTTCTTTGGCCACTACGTCGAATCCCCGGCCGAACTCACCGGCATGGGCAGCCTCAATTGCCGCATTAAGCGCAAGCAGGTGGGTCTGTGACGCAATATTACGGATCGTCTGCACCACGCCGTGAATGGCCGCTGCCTGCGTCTGCAAATTCAGCAGCGTATCCGTATTTTCGCTCGATACTTCAGCGATTTTATCAATACTCACCAGCAGCTCCTGACTCCGCTCAATTCCTTTTTCTGCACGCTGATTCAGGCTGTCAGCCATTTCCTGCAATTGTTCCACTACACGGTTCATATTATTCTGTCTGCCAGTGATATTGGTCGCCACCTTCGACACGCCAATGACATGCGTATCTGTCTCATCAAACACCGGCATATACGTGGCTTCGAGCCAGACTGATTCCCCGTCCGCGTCCATCCGTTCGATTTTATCCTGAAAGCTCCGGCCGGCAAACAGATTCTGCCAGAATATCTCATAATCAGGGCTGTTCACGAACGAGGGGAAACACAACTGCTTGTGCTGCATTCCGTACATATCCTCCACCCTATATTTCACCGAGCTGGCAAAGACCTCATTTACATAGGCGACACGGCGGTCCAGATCAAATCGGATCATAGCGAGATTCTTTTCCAATGCTTTGACAACCAATTCGTCTGTAACTACTTGGGCTGATAGATTCTCCATTATGACTACTCCCTATAAATCTCAATTTTTATTTTATCCGGCTTTTTTATTGGTTTTGGTATTATTCACTTTACTTATATTAACGGATATCCGGGCAGTTTGGATTATACTAATGAATTAAAAAAATCAGCGTAAATGAAGCAGCTGCACAAGGAAGGCCTCCCGATGCCAGTCACGGTCCAGCTACACAGAAAGCCCCGCCCCCCGGCTGGCGGAGAATGGGACTATCTTTCTTAGAATGGGCTTATGAGTCTATTGAGACATTAACCGATGTGGCCATCCGCATATATGTACAGATTCCGCACTATTTCCTGGGTCCGTAATCCCCGATCTTAATTCCCCATACACTATCCTTGTGGTACGCAGCCGCTTCCTGCAGATCCGGGAGTCTGGCATCCTGGGGATAATGGCGCTCCAGATACTGGACGAAAGCCCGGCGCAGACCGATCTCATTCTCCAGCTTATTGAACTCATTAGGGTGCTTCTCCATTTCGGCAAGTGAAGTCTCCCAAGCTTCCAGATCAGCAGCCTCCGATTGCCCGGTGCGGACTTTCGCAGTAAGCTCCCGAAGCTCCCGGTAAGCCTTTTTTACTTTGGAAGAATAGACTTGCTTCTGGTTCAGGAAGGTTAGCAGCGCAACCAGTAACGCCAGTCCAACCCATAAAATAACAGTATCCACGTAAGTAACCCTCCCGGTTTGGCATATCTCTTCATTATACACGGCTGAGCACAAAAATACCCCACTTCTGTGGGGCATCCGCTACAACATTTACATCATGGCCTGACCAAATTATATGCTGGAAAAAGCTCCTGTTTAAACTCGCGCCAAGTTCACATTTTAAGGAAGATTTCCGCTATTCCTTCTTCAGAATCTCCTCCATCTGTCTTTTATCAGCCTCCCGGGAGCGATCCATTGCCTCTATATCATCGTGATCCGCTTCAGCCGCTGAGAATTCAACATCCTCTGCCTTTGCCTCATAGAGCATCTTCAACTTTTCCGTCTTGGAGAAAATTTTCGAGTTTTCTCTGTCCACTATTAATCAGCCTCCCAAGTAGTGTTATCTGACAATCAAATCATCCCGCCGGCTTCCTCAATGAGTGACAGCGCCTGATCATAAATGGTCGAATCTACAATTACAGTCAGCAAAATATTTCTGCCTGTCGGTCCGCCATCCCCGCCGTGACTCATCCCGCTGCCGCTCGTATGCGATGCAGAGAGGATGCCCGTATGCTCACTGGCTGCGGTCATGGAATCCATACTTGCCAAATTGCCGGTAACCGGATTCACTCCGGACTGCAGCCCGCTTCCGCCAAATCTGCTGAACCTGTCAATGGAGACCTCTTCTACCCGCAGCGCCTGAAGCTTGCGGGAGACCCCTTCCGCTTCTTCCGGAGCCCTAAAGTACGCCAGTATATATCTTTCCAAGACCGTATCCCCGCTCTCTTGAGATTCAAGCTCTTAGTTGTACATGTTTATGTTGTCTTGGCAACGCCATTTTTATGCTTTTATTTCAATAGCCGAGTATATGAATCGGATTTCGACAATTTATTCAGCACTTTACCGTAATATGGTACTAAAGTAGTATATTCCAATCTGTAAATTGACTGTAAAATAAATGTAATTTTCACTATTATTTTTCTTCAAAGCAGTTAAGCCACTCGGAAGGGAGAGAACCGGTTTATACGGTTGCTGAAATGAAAATCAAATACTACTGGGGAGGATATTAAATGTTCAGACGCTCCATTCGCAAATTTGGCATAGCCACTGCAAGTTTTAGTCTAGCGGTTTCCCTTCTGCTTCCTTCCGCATCTTTCGCAAGCAGCACTTCGTTTTTACCGGCAGCACCGGATCTCAAGAATCATATCTCTCTGCTTAACTCCAGGCTAGGCAACACCCCGGACTCCTTAAAATCATCCATCCAGAATTACACTTCAGTATTAAACTCCAAACCGCAGAATTATGCGGGCAACATCACTACTTCAGCGCCTGTAACTTTCATTGTCCAATTGCAGAATGACCCGGTCAAAGTAGCTGAGAATCAGGGCGCCAAGAGTAAGACACCTGCTTTGCAGCGTAATATTCTCCGTACGGAGCATAACAGCTTCGCTGCCGCTGCCGCTGCGATTGGTGCAAACACCGGCCATGAATATACGGAAGTGTTCAACGGCTACTCCGTAACTCTGCCAGGTAATCAAGTGGACAAGCTGCTCACCTTGCCGGGCGTGAAGGCGGTCTTCCCGAACCAGAAGGTTCATGCGCTGGAGACTGCAACAGATTCCTCCACTCTTACTGAGACTCTCAAGGATACCGTGGATGCCACTAAGGTCGGCAACGGGGATATCTTCGGTTCTGATGAACTGAATGAGGATGGCATCACTGGTGAAGGAATTCAGGTTGCCGTAATCGATACCGGTATCGATCCCACTCATCCTTACCTTGAGGATTTTTATGAGGATGGTCACGGTTATGATGTCGTCGATGGTGATTCTCAGCCATACGAAACAGAACCTGACCCTGCTTACAAGCCAATCAACGGCAATCCTTATGAGACGGCTCACGGCTCACACGTATCTGGTATTATCAAGAGCGTAGCGCCGGATGTTGAGCTTTATGTGTACCGCGTACTCGGCCCATATGGAAACGGCAGTACGGACGACGTTATTGACGGCATTGAAAGAGCCGTTGCTGACGGTGCTGACGTTATCAACCTCTCGCTCGGTTCAGATGTGAACCAGCAGTATTCGCCTGATGCCATTGCAGTGGATAACGCCGCTGACGCCGGTGTCACCGTTGTACTGGCCGCAGGGAACGCCGGTCCCGAGGCTGAAACTGTCGGAACACCTGGTAGTGCACACCGCACCATATCAGTCGCCGCTTCTACGACACCTGCTGATGTTACTTTTATTAAGGTGGGTGTTACCGACATTGTCTATGGTATCCAGGCGTCCGAAGCTGGATTTCCCGAAGAAGCCAACGGCTTGGAAGTTGTCTATGCCGGACTTGGACTTACTGTAGATGATTATATGAATGCAGATGTAGAAGGTAAGATTGCTATCGTTGACCGCGGAAGCAACACCTTCGTGAACAAATCAGCAAATGCCCGCTCAGCAGGGGCTGTCGGCTTGCTGATCGCTAACAACAGAGCAGGTGAGCTCAATGCCGCTACTGATGCTACCGGAGTCCCTACTTACGGCATTACCCAGGACGAAGGCAAGGCGATCAGGGCTGAACTGGCAGCGGGCCATAATACGCTCTCATTCTCTGTGGGTCCAGATAAAGACAACCTCATCGCCGGGTTCAGTTCGCGCGGACCTGCACTTCCGGACTTCACCATCAAGCCGGATGTATCGGCTCCTGGTGTAGCCGTGAATTCATCAGTACCGGTATGGGAAAGCGAAACCGGCTACGCCAAGTTCAACGGAACCAGTATGGCCAGCCCCCATGTGGCCGGGGCAGCTGCGCTGCTGCTGAGCTCAGGTAAAGAGGCTAATGGACAGGCGTTAACCCCGGATCAGGTAAAAATCCTGTTAGCCAATAATGCCACTTCGCTTACAGACCGTAATAATAAATATTACAGTGTATACGAGCAGGGTGCCGGGCTGATTAACCTGCCTAAGGTGCTGAAAGCTTCAGCCATCGCACGTGTCCCTGAGGTGCTTGACACTAAGCGTCCGGAAACAGAAATACCTAAGGTTAAATACGACACAGGTTCCTTGTCCTTCGGACTGGTGACTGCGGCGTCCACTGTGACTAAGACCGTGTATGTAGACTCCCTGGCTAAGGAACCCAACACTTTCACTATTGGTGTGGAATGGCGTACTCCAACCCATAAAGGTATTGAGTTTGCCAATCTTGAAACCTCTGTTGAAGCAGATGATTACTTCCAGGTACCGCTAACGGTAGCTGCGGAAGCTGTAAGCGGAAAGTACGAAGGTGTACTGACGCTAACTTCAGGTACAGAGACTCTGACTCTGCCGTTCAGCGTGGTAGTAGGTGTGCAGTACAAACCTGATACAATCACGAATTTCGAAGTCGGTGCAGAGAATTTCGAGTTCATCTCACCTAACGGTGACGGACTTCTGGAGAGCACCTACCTGACCTTCTCTGTAAATGAAACCGTAGAAAACCTAGCGTTAGAAGTTGTTTCATTGGATGGTTCTACAACCGTTGTCGGAGACGTATACGCCACAGGGCAGAAATTCTACCCCGGCCTCTATGAAGAACCTGAATGGACTGGCATCGTTGATGTTCAGGGTGAGTCTTATGTATTGCCTGACGGCATATATTCCATAACCCCTGTCCTGGACGGCGGAACGACCCGGTTCGATGATCTATCTGCTATTGTTATTATTGACCGGGAAGCACCGGAAGTCAGCGGTACAACAATAACGGAGCACGCCCGGACGAATGAGCAGGAACCACGAGGTGCAACCATTAGTGGCGTCATTGTTTACGATCTGATGTTCGAGCTGATCGATGAAGAGACGGATCCGAATGAACTGCTTGCAGTATCTGCAGCCTATGAAGAACCGGATGGCACTGTAAAAGAAGCGGATGGCTATATTGATTCCAACGGTTATTTTGAAATTGAGGTTCCTTTGACCGAGGGCTTGAATCAGTTCTATCTGTACGCTTACGATTACGCTTCAAACGGTTGGATCGATTATAACCAGCTTCTGCGCTACAACACAGATCAGACAGTTGCTACGGTCTCACCTACAGCTTCCAGTGCAACTGTAGAGTTGGGCACTTCAATCACCATCGACGCTGGCTTCTCCGTAACTGAGAATGTGTACGGTATCTACGGAGCCACTTTCAATTTGCTCTACAGTAATAGCCTGGCTCAGCCAAATATCAAATCAAGCGTACAATTAGCAACATATCAGGAAACTCATTTTCCTGGTGTACCATTGCTTGAGTATACGAACCTGATTCATTTGGAGGATGGACGCGATGTCCAGCAGTATGGCGTTCATGTAACAGACGGAGCTTATGATGGAATTGGTACCGGATCATTAGGACAGTTCACATTTACTCCGACTAAAGCCGGAACTTACACCTTTGAATTATCGGATATCAAGCTTTGGAGCGACAATTACTCGGCGACAATTCCGGCAGGTTCATCGACTGTGAGTGTTGTCGTGAAAGAACCATTATCAAGCTCAAGTAATCCATCACCATCTCCAAGTACAATAGCAGCAGCTTCAGGCACAACTGCGACTTCCGGACAGCTTACTGTAACAGCTGATCCTGCAGGTGGTAAGCCTACAGCGAGCCTGGCTGTTTCCGACTCCATTCTGGATGCGTCATTGAAGAGTGCGGTGAATAACAATGTCGTACTGAGCATCACTGATGTAGACTTCTCCAAATACGGACAAGTAAGCATTGTGCTCACATCTGCCCAGGCGGACAAGCTGAAGAGTTCCGCAAGTGCACTCAGTCTGAACGGTAAGGGATTCTCCTTAACCATTCCGGCTGGCACACTTCCGGACTTCATTACCGCCACTGGCCTAACCGTCACACTCGGTTTGCATGAGGAAGCGGATACCGCTCCGCTAAGCGGCATTACCGGAAGTATTGATATCGGCTCCTCCTCACTGACCCTCAAGAACGGCTGGACCACAAGCAAGCCTGTATTTGTACAGCTTGCCCTGAACCCTGACGGCTTGAAGGATGCCCGCAAGACAGGGGCTTATAAAGAGTCTGCTGAAAACTCTTGGAGTTATCTGCAGTCCGGAACTATTCCGGCAGACGGCCTGCTGCAGTTCAGCATTACCGGTGACGGTACCTACATTGCTGCCGCCCGTAATACCAGCTTCTCCGATATAGGGATACACTGGGCCAAGGATGCCGTCGAAGTTCTTGCCGCTCACGGTATCGTAGCCGGTAAAGGAACTACCGCTAGCTTCAAGCCTGCTGACAGCCTAAATCAGGCTGAGCTGTTGACTCTGTTCGACCGTTTGCTCGGCAAAGGTGACACCTGGACAACACACATCAAGGAAAGCGGCTCCCGCGATGTCCTGACCCGCGAAGAAGCAGCGGTAATTCTGGCTGAGGCACTCGGTGCCGATGTTACTTCCTCAACGCTGACCTTTAAGGATGCAGGTTCTATCTCGGCTAACGCCAAGAACGCAATCGCTTATGCAGTAAGCAAAGGCTACCTACAGGGAGTGGGTAACAACACCTTCAACCCGAAAGGTACCCTGACCCGTGCCCAGGCTGCTGTCATCCTGGAGCGTGTGCTCGAGGATCTACGTAATCAGTAAGCAAGTAATCTGTATCGTAACTAATATGCCCTATTAAAGCGGCGGCAGCATCCTGATTTGTGGATGCTGCCGTCGTCTTTGTGCTGATTTCAAATCGTTAAGGTAAACAAACCCGAGTTTGCCTGCCTCTTTGCCAGGTGACTTAGACAATAAATTCAGCCAACAGGCAGTAATTTTTAATTATAGACAAATTATATCGACCCTATAGGATAGGATCCAATTAGAATAATATCAGGATGTTTTGGAGCAGCCGGGATACTTAATTGAAAAAAAACGGCCTAAATCACACCATTGAAAATACTGCTTACCAGAAAGCTAAGCTAACGGAACAATAGTTAATTTATGAGGAGGAAATAACTCTGCAAATCATAACTGAACGGCTAATCATTACTGCATTTGACCAACAAAATTACAAGAAGGTATCTGAAACGTACCCTATCGGGAAGCATACCGCCGGATATTTAGCTCATCTTGAGGAAGACCCTGAACTGCTGGGCTGGGGAGTGTGGTTTGTAACATTAGCTGATAATAACCAAATTATCGGAGACATTGGATATAAAGGGAGACCGGATATTCAAGGAATTGTAGAAATCGGATATGGAATAATTCCGGACATGCATAATAAGGGGATAGCTACAGAGTCGGTGAAAGCAATAATGGAATGGGCATTCTCTTCAGGACAAGTGAAGAAAATTGTGGCAGAATGCCTTATAGATAACCTTCCTTCCATTAAAGTTCTGGAGAAATTGGAAATGACCAGAGTTAGAATAAAGGATGGAATGATTCATTGGGAAATAACAAATAACCGGCATCGTTGAATTAAAGGAGAAAAAAAACGCCCGCCTCCAATTCCCTGGAGGCGGGCGCTGCTATGCGGCTCCGTAGGGCCGCAGGATTGATACAATTATGAAGATCAGTCCCCGCGGAACGCACGCTTCACGCGGTCAAAGAACGATTGCTCCTGCTCATGAGTGTTCTCCCCGTTGTGGGAGGCGAACTGGCGGAGCAGGTCTTTCTGCTCATCGCTGAGCTTGCTCGGCGTGACCACGATGACACGGACATGCTGATCGCCGACTCCGCTGCCGCGCAGATGCGGAACACCTTTGCCTTTGAGGCGGAAGAACGTGCCGGTCTGTGTGCCTGCCGGAATCTTGAGCTTCACTTTTTCGGTAAGTGTAGGGATTTCGATCTCGTCACCAAGCGCCGCCTGAGCGAACGTCAACGGAACCTCGCACATAATATCATCGTTCTCGCGCTCGAAGAAATCGTGATTCTTGACGCGGAAGACAATGTACAGATCTCCGGCCGGGCCGCCGCGTGTGCCGCCTTCGCCTTCACCGGTCATGCGCAGCTGTGCGCCGTCATCGACACCGGCAGGAATGCGCACATGAATCTTGCGCTGTTTCTTAACCTTGCCCTGGCCTGCACATGTTGTACATTTTTCTTTGATGATCTTGCCGGTGCCGCTGCAATGAGAGCAGGGACGGCGGTTACGCATCTGTCCAAGCGGTGTATTCTGCACGAATTCCTGCTGGCCGCTGCCGTGACATACGGAACAGGTCTCCGGCTTCGTTCCAGGTTTGGCACCGGAGCCAAAGCAGGTATCACAGGTCTCCGTGCGCGGAATGGTAATATCGGTTTCTTTACCGAATACCGCTTCCTTGAATTCAATGGTCATCGTATACTGCAAATCGCCGCCGCGCTGCGGTGCATTGGGATCACGCCGTCCGCCGCCGCCGAAGAACATGTCGAAAATATCGCCAAGACCGCCGAAATCTCCGCCGCCGCCGCCAAAGCCGCCGCCCATGCCCTGGTTAGGATCAATATGTCCATATTGGTCATAACGAGCCCGCTGCTGCCCGTCACTGAGGACATCGTAAGCTTCCTTAACCTCTTTGAACTTGGCTTCTGCATCGCCCGCTTTATTCACATCCGGATGATACTGGCGCGCCAGCTTACGGTACGCTTTCTTCACATCTTCGTCTGAAGCATCTCTTCCGAGGCCCAGTACCTCATAATAATCGCGTTTATCTGCCACTGCTTTCACCTCCGTACATCGTTATTCTTCTGCCCTTAACATGGCAAGTAGAAACGGCTACACCGTCCCGCGGGGACGGCACCGTTTCTTCGAGAAATGTAAGAAGAAATTTATGACGGGAAACCCATAAATCCTTACATTTTAAAGGGAAAGCCAAAACACGGGATGCCCCGGTTTTGACCTTCCCCTCTCACCAAATAGAAACTTATCGTTTAAGGTTAACCTTGATTCTTCTCATCGTCAACCACTTCATAATCAGCGTCTACCACGTTGTCTTTCTTGGCATTGCCTTCAGAAGCTCCCTGGCCGCCTTCAGCGCCTTGCTCAGCTTGTGCAGCCTGTTCATACAGCTTCACAGACAACTGCTGTACGATCTCATTCAGCGCCTCTGTAGCGGCAGTGATTTCTTCCAGGTTGTCGGTTTCAAGGGAAGCCTTCACTTTGTCTTTGGCTTCATTGGCTTTCTCGATTTCGGAAGCATCGACTTTGTCAGCCAGGTCCTTGATGACTTTGTCCGTGGAGTATACGAGCTGGTCAGCGTTGTTCTTTGCTTCTACCAGTTCTTTACGCTTACGGTCTTCCTCAGCATGCAGCTCGGCATCCTTCATCATCTGTTCTACTTCAGCATCGCTCAGGCCGCTGGAAGAAGTGATAGTGATCTTCTGGCTCTTGTTGGTGCCTTTATCCGTAGCAGATACGTTAACGATACCGTTGGCATCGATGTCGAAGGTTACTTCGATCTGCGGTACACCGCGCGGTGCCGGTGGAATCTCGTTCAGCATGAAGCGTCCCAGTGTCTTGTTGCCGTTCGCCATCTGGCGCTCACCCTGCAGCACGTGGATTTCCACGCTTGGCTGGCTGTCAGCGAAGGTCGAGAACACCTGCGATTTGCTTGTAGGGATCGTAGTGTTGCGCTCGATCATCTTCGTGAATACGCCGCCTGCAGTTTCAATACCGAGGGACAGCGGAGTTACGTCAAGCAAGACTACGTCTTTAACATCACCAGTCAGCACACCCGCTTGAACAGCAGCACCAAGGGCTACTACTTCATCCGGGTTAACGCCTTTGTGAGGCTCTTTGCCTGTAAGCTTCTTGATTGCATCCTGTACGGCAGGAATACGAGTGGAACCGCCGACCAGCACGATTCTGTTCAGATCAGCAGGCGTCATACCGGCATCGCTAAGCGCTTGACGGGTTGGTCCCAGCGTACGCTCTACCAGGCTTGCAGTCAGTTCGTCGAACTTGGCACGGGTCAGGTTGACCTCCAAATGCTGAGGTACTCCGTCAACAACCGTGATGAACGGCAGCGATACAGTAGTTGTCAGTACGCCAGACAGCTCTTTTTTCGCTTTTTCTGCAGCGTCTTTCAGACGTTGTACAGCCGCTTTGTCCTTGCTCAGGTCAATGCCTTGCTCTTTCTTGAATTCAGCCACGAGATAATCCATAACCAGCTGGTCAAAATCATCCCCGCCCAGACGGTTGTCACCGCTGGTAGCTTTGACTTCGAAGAAGCCGTCGCCCAGTTCGAGGATCGATACGTCGAATGTACCGCCGCCAAGGTCATAGACAAGGATCGTCTGGTCTTCGGATTTCTCCAGACCGTATGCAAGTGCTGCTGCCGTTGGCTCGTTGACAATACGCAGAACTTCGAGACCGGCAATCTTGCCCGCATCCTTCGTAGCTTGACGCTGGCTGTCATTAAAATATGCAGGAACCGTAATAACCGCCTGGGTTACTGTCTGGCCCAGATAGGCTTCGGCATCGGATTTCAGCTTCTGGAGAATCATCGCCGAAATTTCCTGTGCGGAGTAGTCTTTGCCGTCAATGCTTTCTTTGTGGTTCGTACCCATGTGGCGCTTAATGGAAGCGATGGTACGGTCCGGGTTCGTAATGGCCTGGCGTTTCGCTGTTTCACCGACGATACGCTCGCCGTCTTTCTTGAAGCCTACCACCGACGGGGTTGTACGCGCGCCTTCCGGATTCGGGATAACGACGGCTTCGCCGCCTTCCATAACGGCAACGCAAGAGTTGGTGGTTCCAAGGTCAATACCGATAACTTTACTCACTGTAATTTGCCTCCTCAGACATAAGGTGAAGCCCCGGGGCTTCAACCATTCATATTGTTATTGTGGTGTAACGTTGTTTTCATATAATAATGCTCACTTATATAGACAGAACTACATGCTGACTTTGACCATGGCCGGACGAAGAACTTTATCTTTCAGGAGATAGCCCTTCTGGACTTCTTCTGTCACGATGCCTTCCTCGTGCTCCTCGCTCTCCACCTGCATGATCGCCTGATGATATTCAGGGTTAAAAGGCTGTCCCACCGTTTCCATAGCTGTAAGTCCTTCAGACTTAAGTACCCCGTCCAGCTGACGGAAAATCATATTGATGCCTTTGGTGAACGCCTCGGAATCTGCGCCTGCCGGAGATGTAGCCAATGCACGCTCGAAATTGTCGAGTACCGGAAGCAATTCAGTTACGAGCTTGGAAGTCGCATATTGCGCAAGCTCTTCCTTTTCCTTCTGTGTGCGGCGGCGGAAGTTATCGAAATCAGCCTGTACACGCAGTGCGCGCGCCTGATGTTCATTCGCAAGCTCCTGCAGCCGTCCGAAATCCTCTCCACTGCCTGAAGCCGCCTCGCCGGCCTCTTCAGCCGTAAATGTGCCAGTGCCTTCTGCAGCTTCCGCCTCATCAGCAGCCTGGTTCTCATTTATGGAGGGATCATTCTGTTCTTTCATTTCCTGAACCTCTTCCTCTTTCAAGTTGTCTTCACCTCCTTATCATCATTCACCGTAATCAATTACGCTCTGTTCACTTATACCAGTGTGCCAGCATCGCTGTCAAATCCCGGGACAGAATCCCCAGAATGCCCATTACGCGCGCATACTCCATCCGGGTCGGACCCAGGATACCGATGCTCCCCAGCGCCTTGCCATCCAGCGAATAGGTAGCGGTAATCAGACTGCAGTTCGCAAAAGCATCATGCTTATTCTCTGTACCAATGCGCACTTGCATCCCTGTTCCGCCGCTTGCCGGGGTCAGCATTTTGAGCAGGGTTGGCGTCTCTTCCAGCAGGTCCAGAATATTCTTCACCTTGTCGACGTCCTTGAACTCCGGCTGGGTCAGCATATTCGTTGCACCGCTGAGATAGATGCGCTGTTCATGGTCACTTTCGAGCGCCGTGTCCAGCACCTGCATTAATTCTTCATAGTGGGAGATGTGACGCTGCATTTCCTCACCCAGCTCGGAATAGAGCTGGCTCTTCAGCTTATAGAGCGGTACATTCACCAGCTTGCTGTTCAGCAGATTGACAACCTTCTCCATCTCGGATACAGAAATATCCGGAGGAAGGTTGACGATCTTGTTCTCCACCTGCCCCGTGCTGGTAACGATAATCGCCACCGCAGTGTTGTCATCGAGCGGAAGCAGCTGAAAGTGGCGCAATGAAGTATGAAAAACCTCCGGTCCCAGCAGGATGGAAGTATAATTCGTCATATTGGAAAGAATCATTGCCGCATGTTGGATAACCTGCTCTGTCGCATTCAGCTTCTCGGCGAAAAAAGCGCGGATCGTGCCCAGTTCGGCCGTTTCGGCGGAATTCCACGGTACCAGATGGTCCACATAATAGCGGTAGCCCTTATGAGAAGGGATTCTCCCTGCCGAAGTATGAGGTTGTTCCAGGTATCCCAGGTCCTCAAGATCAGCCATTTCGTTGCGGATCGTTGCAGGACTGTAGCCTACATCGCCGCGTTTCGAGATACTGCGCGAGCCTACCGGCTCAGCGGAAAGAATATAATCATCTACGATTGCATTCAGTATCATTCTCTGGCGTTCAGTTAACATGTTATTCCCTCCTATCGGCTGTGGCTCCGATTCGTTAGCACTCTAGTCAGATGAGTGCTAACCACTATTACAAAAATACCAAACTGACCTTGGCATTGTCAAGTCAGTTTCACAAATCACAAAGCACTGCCGGATGCATTTTTTTCAAGATAAAACCATTATTTCGGATATGCCCCCGCAACCATTCATCCGCTTCATCGTCAGATAGAACAGGGGGTGATGAAATGCGCTTGATGAAATCATGGTTATTTGCCATATCCGCAGTGATCCTATGTGTGCTGTTGCTTACGGCCTATACAGTGAAAACTACTCAGAACAAGTGTTACTTTGGCGAAGTGGATTATGCATCCGTCCTGCAATGGAATGGTGTCCTCTATGGCGGTGATACGGATAGTGATCTCAGCGGACTGAGCAGAGGGAATGCTATCGGCAAGGTTACCTACAGCAAAATCGAGCATAGGTGTCCCCGTAAGAAGATGCAGGATGGAGATGCCACGAATCTGAAGACAGGTACACCGCTCTATGAAGTGAATGGATATGAACCTTCGGCGAGAATCTGGGCGGGTGGCCAGCTCTATGAGGCGTACAGCAACCCTGCAGCCAGAACCCTTAACGATCTGCTGGATGTCACCGGCAAAATACAAACCGTCCGTTTCATCAGCGGGAATGACGGTTCAGACCTGATGGACTTTACTCCGGAGGCCAACGCCATATTTATCCGTGAATTCCCTAAGCTGGAGTACATCCCGCATGAGGAGCTGTCCAAACAGACCAAGAGCTGGGTAGGCAATCTGTACTGGATGGAAATCGAAATGAAAGACGGGTCCACCAGAAGGATTACCTATAATACAATGTTCCCTTCATTTCACTCTGCCTATGCCACTCCGGAGCTGGCCGAGCTGATAGAGCAGCAGCGCAAGCTTATTTATGCCAGGTAACCGGTCAACAGCATGTGTGCGCGAATCGGAATTGTTGTATGTTTTACAACTTGGACTCTTAGATAGGCAGGTGTTTAGGCGGATTGTTGTACGAAATACAGGAATTGTCCCGCTGAAGCGCTTGAAGGCGGAGGATTGTTGCCTTTCGTACAACAATTTCGGATTATGGGCAAGATTATGAGGTAAATGTTGTATAATGTGCAGGATTTCTCATCGAGAAGTTCTTGCGACAACAGCAGCACAGATCCAAATATTCACTATATAGAGTGAAGTGTAACATCCACATATCCGCGCAAAAAAACCACTCCCCCCCGGAGGGGGACTGCCCCCCGTTCGTGAGACAGGGATCAAAACACCCTGCAAGTTCAAGCAGCCAGTCGCCGGAAATCCACCGGTGACTGGTTATTTAGTTTCGCCTGAATCCGAATTGAGTTATAGTAAGTGATGTAGTCTCGAACGGTCTGTTCAACGATTGCCGTCGTTGTACACATGAGATCTTCGAGGTAGAACGTTTCAGACTTTAGGGTGGAATGAAACGATTCGATGGGGGCATTATCGGCGGGCGTTCCCTTGCGGGACATGCTCATGGTAATGCCTTTTCCTTTGACTGCAGTCTGGTACATCTGAGACGTATATACACTGCCCTGGTCGCTATGAAGCAGCATATTTGCCCGTTTTGGAAGTTGATTCAGTGTATGCAACACTAAAGATGTGTCTTGCTTGTCCGCTATACTGTAAGCTACAATCTCCCCATTGTATAGGTCCAGAATGCTCGAGAGATACAACATCTTCCCTCCAAACGGTAAATAGGTAATGTCCGTGACGAGCTTTTGCAGATGCCCCTCTGCATGAAATTGCCGCTTCAGCAGATTTTCTGCTGGATGTGCTGGCTGCCCCGGGGCCTTACGTTTCTTCCTCCTTACACGGCATTGTAGCCCTTCACGCTGCATAATCTGTTGAACTCGTTTGTGGTTTATGGGTTCTTCTGCCCGAAGGAGTGCGGTGATTTTCCGGTACCCATATCGGAATTTATGCTGTACGCAAAGCTGCCTTATCTTCTCCGCTATAGACTCTGAAGGCTCGGTTTCTACTGCGGCTTTCCAGCGGTAGTATGTGGCTCTTGCAATCCCAAGCCATGCGCAAGCCTCTTTCACCGTTACTTCTTCTCGAATGGACTCGATCCAGGTAATAACGACTTGCGGTTCCACCTCCTTTCCAGTTCCCTGTACTTTTTTAGCACGTCTAGTTGCTGCTTTAAGAAACGATTCTCCGCCTTTACTCTTTCCAGCTCCGTAGAGTGTTCTGGACCTTTTCCGTAGCTGTACTGTTTGCCCACGGGCTGCTCCAGACGATGCACTTCGCCTTTTCGATACCACCTCATCCATGTCTTTAACTGTGTGTTATTCCGTATCCCTAGCTCCTCCATAACCTCTCTGACCGGAACTCCTGCCAACCTCATCTCAATGGCTTTCATTTTGATTTCTACCGGGTAACTCACTCTCGTTGCCAACGCAAAAACACCTCCAAGATTATCTCCCTATCTTACGACAGGGTTTCATTTTCTTGTAGGTGTTTTGATTTGTCTCACGTTATGGGGTCAGTCCCAGGTTCCGATCCGTAGGCAGTGGTTTCTTATTATATAGGTTGCCGCAGAACCTGTGGCCCCCGGGTTAATCCAATCTCTTCAGCACAGCGATTTCATCGCAGGCATGCTGCTTCTTGCAGTTCACGCAATCTGTCCAAACCTTCTCGGGGAAAATCTCCTTCTCCACCACATCGAAGCCGTTTCTGAGGAAGAAATCCACAGCATAGGTCAAAGCCATAATCTTCGGAATTTTCTGGCGTCTGGCTTCTTCGGTCAGCTTCTCCAGAATCATCGAGCCTACGCCTTTGCCCTTGCCTTCATCGCGCAGACCGATCGAACGTACCTCTACGAGGTCGTTTCCGAGTCTGAACAAGGATCCGCAGCCGATAAATCTGCCGCCGATTTCGGCAATCACGAACTGATCGATCTGGCGGGCCAGTGCTTGCCTGGAACGGGGCAGCATAATTCCGCGCTGAGCGTATTCCTCTATCATCAGATACAGCGGCTCTACATCCTCCACTGTAGCATTTCTGCATATCACTTGCTCATCTCCCGCAGGAGAAGACTGGCGGAACACATCCGTTTTGACAAGCACTTTGACTCACCCCTCGTTGTTAATATGAATAAATATACAACAGAGTGAATTACAATTCAAGGGGTATTTTAAAATTAAACTTCTGTCAAAGCACCGACAAATTCTCCAAATACATCGTTGCCGAACAGGATTCCCTGCTTGCTCAGACGATAGGTGTCCCCGGCCTGCTCCAGCAGCCCGGCCTTAAGCATTTTATGCAGCGATCCTGCAAAAATATCCTCCAGCGACTTCCCGAATTGTGAGCGGAATGCCGTATCCGACACCCCTTCGCGCATCCGCAGGCCGACCATCATGAAATCCTCCATCGCCTCCTGCTCAGAGATAGGGAAGCTGTCCAGACGGGGCAGCCCGCTGCGCGTAGCCTCATTATACGGATTAACGCCCTTGATATTCATATGCCGCTGGCGGCCCACATATCCGTGCGCCCCGGCACCGAGGCCATAATAATCCTCGTTGCGCCAGTAGGTAATATTGTGGCGGCTCTCCAGCCCCGGCTTGGCAAAATTACTGATCTCATATTGCGTATAACCCGCAGCCTCCATGGTGGACATAAGCAGCAGATACATCGCCAGCTCATCCTCTTCATTCGGCAGGGGAAGTTTGTTCTTATTAAATAGGGTGTGGAACAGCGTGTTCTCCTCAACCTTAAGACTATAGATAGAATAGTGGGGAAGATCCAGCGCCAGCGCCTTGTCGATGCTCTCTCTCAGCATATCCACCGTCTGGTTCGGCAGGCCGAACATCAGATCCAGCGAAAGATTATCAAGCCCGGCCGCGCGGGCATTCTCCAGACTGCGGTAGACATCATCCACATCATGAATGCGGCCGATTCCGCTCAGCAGCTCGTTCTGGAACGCCTGAACGCCGAAGCTGACCCGGTTGACGCCGCCTTCCTTCATTACTCTGAGCTTATCTATATCGGTAGTGCCGGGATTAGCTTCCATAGAGAACTCGATATTCTCATCCCATTGCGGGAAGTGTCTGCGGACCGATTGCAGGAAATAGGCCATCTCATCCGGTTTAAGCACTGTAGGCGTACCGCCGCCGACAAAAATGGTCTTGATTACACCGGGAGGCGTGTTCTTCACGGTCAACTCCATCTCACGGTCAAGGGCATACAGATACTCCATGACCGGCTGATCCTTCAGGACATAGGAATTGAAATCACAGTAGAAGCACTTATTGGTGCAAAAGGGGATATGAATATATACGGCCTCAGGGGGACGGCCATTGTGTGCTGTGTTCATAGCTGTCTCCTTTGTTCTATTTAATGTAAAAGCTGTTTGCAGCCTCTGCTGCTGAAAAGTAAGAAGAAACGGCTGCGCCGCCCTGCTTAGGACGGCACCCGTTTCTGCGAGAAATAAGCGATGATTATTATCTTAATCCTGTTCCTCCGGGAAATATAATATTCCCAGAAAAGGGAAGCCCTACGGCTTCCCTTGCAGGTCTATAACCCAGCTGTCAGCTCCAAGGAGCTTGCACACTGCTACTCAATCTGAAGCACAGCCATGAACGCTTCCTGCGGCACCTCTACGCTGCCGACTTGCTTCATGCGCTTCTTACCTTCCTTCTGCTTCTCCAGCAGCTTCCGCTTACGCGAAATGTCACCGCCGTAGCATTTGGCCAGTACGTTCTTGCGCATCGCCTTAACGGTCTCGCGCGCAACCACCTTCGTACCGACGGATGCCTGGATCGGCACCTCGAACATCTGGCGCGGGATAATGCCGCGCAGCTTCTCGCAGATGACCCGGCCGCGGTTATAAGCGCGGTCGCGGTGAACGATGAAGGACAATGCATCGACCTGCTCATTGTTGAGCAGGATATCCATCTTCACCAGATTCGACTGGCGGTACCCGGAAATCTCATAATCGTAGGAAGCATAACCCTTTGTTCCCGATTTCAGCTGATCGAAGAAGTCATAGACAATCTCGGACAGCGGAATCTCATACGTAATGGTTACACGGTTCGTATCCAGATACTCCATGTTAACGAATTCGCCGCGTTTGTTCTGGCATAGCTCCATAACTGTACCCACGAAGTCGTTCGGTACAATAATTCCTGCCTTCACATATGGCTCTTCAATGAAGTCAATCGTCCCGATCTCCGGATAATGCGACGGATTGTCGATCTGAATGGTCTCACCGTTAGTCAGCTTGATGCGGTAAATAACGCTTGGTGCTGTAGTAATCAGCGGCAGATTGAACTCGCGCTCAATCCGCTCCTGAATGATCTCCATGTGCAGCAGTCCAAGGAAGCCGCAACGGAAGCCAAAGCCCAGAGCACTGGAGCTTTCCGGCTCGAAGCTAAGGGAAGCATCGTTCAGCTGCAGCTTCTCCAGCGCTTCACGCAGATCATTATAATCAGAGGTCTCAATCGGATACAGACCACAATAGACCATCGGATTGATCTTGCGGTAGCCCGGCAGCGGTTCAAGCGTCGGATTCTTGGCATCCGTTACCGTGTCACCGACACGCGTGTCGCCAACATGCTTAATCCCGGCCACAATGAACCCGACATCGCCGATGTTCAGCTCAGGCACAATGGTCATACGCGGCATGAATGCCCCGACTTCGATAACTTCAAAGGTCTTGTCGGTTGCCATCATCTTAATCTTGGAACCGGCACGGATACTTCCGTCCATAACGCGGACATAGACGATAACGCCTTTGTACGGGTCATAGTGGGAATCGAAGATCAGAGCCTTGAGCGGTTCTTCGGAGTTGCCTGTCGGCGCCGGAACCTGCTTAACGACCTGCTCCAGAATCTCCTTAATGCCGATGCCGGCTTTGGCGGAAGCCAGAACCGCTTCGCTCGTATCCAGCCCGATTACATCCTCAATCTCCTGCTTCACCCGGTCAGGGTCGGCATTCGGAAGGTCAATCTTGTTGAGCACCGGAAGAATCTCCAGATTGTTATCGAGTGCCAGATACACGTTAGCCAGGGTCTGGGCTTCAATCCCCTGCGCTGCATCCACTACCAGCAGTGCGCCTTCGCAGGCGGCAAGACTTCGGGATACCTCATAGGTGAAATCGACATGCCCCGGTGTATCAATCAGATTCAGATAATAATCCTGTCCATCGTCGGCACGATAGGTCAGGCGTACAGCCTGCAGCTTAATGGTGATGCCGCGTTCGCGCTCCAGATCCATTTGGTCGAGTACCTGCTCCTGCATTTCACGCGAAGTGAGCGCACCTGTATACTCCAGAATGCGGTCAGCCAGTGTCGATTTGCCATGGTCTATATGTGCAATAATCGAGAAATTGCGAATTTGTTGTTGTCGTTTCTGAACGTCAGTCATTCCTTACCCCCACAGACAGCCTAATGTTAATCCTCTTATTATAACAGTACGGGCTTCACCCATCAATCCCGCCAGCTGCGGGAAAATAAAGAAACACCCGGGGCAGCCAAAAATCACAGGAGAATCCGTAAAAAAGAACGGCTGCACGCTCCAATTCAGCGGCAACCGTTGCATAATGATATATTAACCTCCAAAGTCTGTCCGGCTGCACACGGGCCCCCTTCACTCCTCCGATGAATCGAAGAGGGAGACTACCCAGCGGATGCTTTTCTGCGAAGCCTGCTGCAGCAGGCCGGCCGTCTTGTCCGCGAGCACATCTACGGTCGGCTTCTGTTCCTCAGGAATCAGAATCTGCTCAGGACTGAGGGTAGTGTAGTCCTTCACTTCCTGCTGCGGAAGGCTCCCCGTGCCGGCTGCTGTATCCGTACCAGCTGCAACTGGCTGCTGCACAGGCAGTACCTTGTAGGCCCCGGTAGCCGGATCAATGACAACCGGCACATACACATAGGCTTGCCCGCCCTGAGCCCTACCCGCGGCCGGAAGAGACGCGGCTCCCGCTGTACTGCTCTGCCCAGCCTGGAGCTGTCCACCGGCCGAAGAAGTATTCCCGGCCATAGTGTTCCAGCCCGGCAGCACGCCGGAGACTCCTGAACCGCTGCCCCCGCCGAATTGCAGACCCACCAGAAGCCCGACTCCCGCCCATATCCCGACCATGACCAGCTTTTTACCGAACCGCGTCATATTCTCCGCTCCTTTTTCAAGTGAATTAGCTTAGGAAGCACCGCCTGCGGATGTCTTCGCGCTCGTGCCCTCCAGTTTGACATCGCCCTGTTCAGGCGCCGCCGCTTTCTCTGCATCCCGGCTGGCCCAGTACACATCAGCGATGGCATCTGCCAGAATATCTGCTGTCCGCTTCAGCTCTTCGGCAGAATTATCGATTCCGCCTACCTCAATCAGCACGCTGTTCGGGGATAGTGTCTGGTTATACTCCCCATTATTCCCGTTTCCTGAGGATTTCCCCCATATGCCACGGGATACTCCCGGATAATTTTTCTCCAGCAGCTGATGAATCTGATTGGCGAAGGCCTCATTTTGCTTCCAATTCTTATTCGCATGCCCGAGGATGAAATACACCTGCGCATAATTTTTACCGTTAATTTCTGCAGTGGTTTTGCCATGCCGCTGCGAGTCGCGGTGGATATCGATCAGCTCGCTCATTTCCTGATTGGCGGCCATCGCCGATTTAACAGTCATTCGTGAATATTTATAGGAGAAGTTCCAGTTATAATCCGGCACCTCCGTGGCGTAATCCTCCTGTGCATGGACAGTTCCTATCCCACGGGCTTCCAGCCGCTTGGCAATATATGATCCTACCAGCATTACATTCTTGGAAGGAACCGCAGAGCTTGGATTATCGCTTACTGCGCCAAGCAGAGGATTATAGGCCTCACGGGGATGGGAATGATAGATTAGGATACGTTTGATCGAGGTATCCCCGGTACCGTTCTCCGCATCTCCGCTCCCGGAATAACCTTCACTCTCACCAGGGTCTGTAACCGTACCGCCTGAATCCGGTGCAGGCGTAGCCTCCGGCTGCACAACTTCTCGGCCCGGGTTGTCCGTTTCGCCTCCGGCAGGCGGATCATTGGTCCCCGCCTCTGTGCCTGGGCCCAGGTCCGTTCCCGGATCAGCACTGGTTCCCGATTCCCCACCAGCCGCTAACTCATCGACACCGGGATGATAATCCGCAGGCGCCCCCGCGGTACCTGTCCCCCCGGAGCCTTCCCGGAGCAGGAAGGGATCATCTGCTGCAAGGCCGGGCATCTCACGCGATACCAGACTCTTGGGATCGCCCGGGTCCACACTGGTAAGCAGCCGGAATACGAAGGAGGTGACCTTGTCGCCCGAGAATGCTGAAGGCTCCTCACCCTGCGGCAAATGCGGAACCTCCATGCCCAGCAGCTCCATGAAGAAGCCGCTGGAGAGTGATGCAGCCAAGCCCTTCATAGAGGGAATGGGTGAAGAGTTCAGCTTCTGTCCGGCCAATCCGCCGGCTCCAAGCAGCATGAAAAATACAAGTGAACCTCCGGCCAGCAGCAGCATCGTTCTCCCCAGCGACAGAACATCTAGCAGCCTTCCCCGCAGCCGGCCAATATTCCATAGCTGAAACCATTTTCTGTTCATGATTGTTATGTCCTCCTCTAAGCCCTCTGTAATCTCTCATACTCCAAATCTATGAGCGAAAGAGTAATGCTAGAACCTTAGAATGAGAGGACATAGAGAAGACCCGCAGGCAGTGCTGCCTTGCGGCAGACTGTGCGGGCCTATGAAGAACGGTGCAGATTAGTGAGTATAGGCTCCAACATTGCCCGGATCTACCGCTTCATGCAGTGCAGCGTTGAGTCCACTGGCGACAATATTGGCGATCTCTTCAATGAACTCGTCGATCTCCTTGGGGGTGACGATCAGGTCATGCCCCAGCGGTTCAAGCACTTCCTTAACCAGCGCCAGCCGCTCCTGCTCGGAGATATCATCCAGCAAGCCCATAATCTCTTTGGTATGGGCACCGCCGCCTTCCATATTCCCGAAATGATTGCTCATCATCTCCAGCACGTTGTTGACGATGGTAGAGGCGTAGCAGACAGTAGGGACACCGATGGCGATGCAGGGAACACCTAGCACCTCCTTGGTCAGACCCCGCCGTTTGTTGCCGATGCCTGAACCCGGATGGATGCCGATATCGGCAATCTGGATCGTTGTATTGATTCTTTCCAGCGAACGGGAGGCCAGGGCATCAATGGCTATAATCACATCCGGCTTCGTACGGTCTACAATCCCTTGTACAACCTCACTGGACTCAATGCCGGTCAGGCCGAGCACACCAGGGGCAATCGCACTCACATTCCGGTAGCCGGGGGAGACCTGATCAGGAACCAGTTCATAGAACTGCCGGGTAATCAGCGAATTCTCTACGACCAGCGGCCCAAGAGAGTCCGGAGTTACATTCCAGTTGCCAAGCCCCACAATAAGTACGGAGGAGTTCCGGTTAATGCCGATCCTGTCCAGAAAATGCTCAAATTCACGGGCAAACACAGTGGAAACCTTCTGCTGCAGGCCGGTATCGCCTCCGCGCAGTGCAGGAACCTCCAGCGTCACGTAGTTGCCGATGGCCCGTCCGATCGCCTGGGAACCGGCATTGTCTGCTACAGCAAGCCGGGTAACCTTGATGCCATCTGCTTCTTGCACTTCTTCATTGACGCCGGGAATGGGCACATTGGACCGCGCCTGAGCCATTTCCTTTGCTTCCACTGCCAAATCCGTTCGTACCGAATACAGCTGAAGATCCAGTTCCATTATTAGTTCAGCCTCCTTAAGCATATTGCCGATAGTGTGCGAGAGAAAGCCGCTGTTTATACAATCCCCGGTGCTATAATTCAAAAGCTTTTAGTGTTGCTTTTTGCTACCCTTCATGCTAAACTATTTTAAGTTGTGAATCATATGATGATTTCGAATGTCTTCCAGGAGGTGAATGCAATGCCAAATATCAAATCCGCGGTTAAACGCGTCAAGACGATCGAGAAACGCCGTGCACTGAACGCTTCCCAGAAGTCCGCGCTTCGTACAGCTGTGAAAACTGCTGATGTAGCACTGACAGGTACGGAAGTGGAAACTGCTCACGCTGCTTTCCAAGCTGCTTCCAAAAAGCTGGACAAGGCTGTAACTAAAGGCCTGGTTCATAAAAATGCGGCTGCCCGCAAAAAATCCCGCTTGGCTAAGAAATTGAACGCTCTGAAGGCTCAAGCTTAAGCCACGGGCGACAATCATAACGAGCACTTGAAGAACCTGACCGCTATGCTGCATACGGTTAGGTTTTTTTGTGCTCTTTTTTCATATACCGGAACACCCCAAGAGCCTGTCCACCCGCATTCATACGGAGCGGACAGGCTCTTGGGCTACCCTAACCTGTACCTGATTACACGCCAAGACGAAGCATAAACATCTCCAGCCCCAGCACTTTATCAATTGCGCCTGTCTTCATCTGATAATCAAGATCGGCCAGTATGCTGAGAATCTGCCGTAGACGCTGACTGCCGAACTTATGGGCCTGCTCTCCCGCAAGCTTGACTGCATACGGGTGCAGCCCGAGCTGGGAGGCAATCTGCCCTTGCGAATAGCTCAGACCGGACAGATCCTTGACCTGCAGGATGATCCTGAACTGCCGCGCAATCAGTGCCGCGATCTTGATCGGCTCCTCCCGCTGCTTCAGCAGCTCATAGAGTGTATTGAGTGCCTTATCGAGGCGCAGATTCGCAATATCCTCCACCAGCGTAAATATGTTCTGCTCCGTGCCGCGGTGGACCAGACTCTCTACTGCTGCAGCATCTACCTTACCGCCAGTACCCGCGAACAGACACAGCTTGTCCATCTCAGCCGACAGGCCCTGCAGGCTGGTTCCGGCACTTGCAATGAGCACCTCAGCTGTGCCCGGAGCAGCCGTACAGCCCCGGTCGCGGAAGCCCTTTTCCACCCAGCGCAGCAGCTCTTCCGCACCCAGCGGATTGAAGGCTAAGACGGTGCCGGAGGCCTTGGCGGTTTTGACGATTTTTTTGCGTTCATCCAGCTTGTCATTATTCACCATAAATACAATTACGCTGAATTCGGCAGGGTGCTGCATATAATCGCTCAGCAGCTCTACACGGTGTTCAATCTTGGTGTTCTCCTTACCTGCCGTGAATAGGGCGGCATCCCTTACCAGTAGCAGCTTGCGCTCTACCATAAACGGAACCGTCTCTGCTTCTTCTATGACGGCCTGCACCGGCGTTTCGGAGAGATCGAAGGGAATCACCGCGAAGTCACGGTCCTCTTTGGCTATCAGGTGTTCCTCCAGCATGGCCGTGAATTCATTCATCCGGAATTTCTCGCTGCCATACAGTACATACAGCGGTGAAATTTTCCCCTGTTTGATGTCTTTGGCCGCCGTTTTGGCATCCATCCCGCCACTTCCTTTTCCATTTCATTGCCTGGTTGTGTACAACGTACAACACATACATTCATACATTTTAACAAAAAAACGCCTGCAAACATAGACAAAAACGGAGCAACCTCGGCAGCCAGGGCCAAAGTTGCTCCGTTTCAGCGGCGCATCTATATAAACGACGGAGAGGGAAGCTCTAGAAACTTACCATCCGCCGGTCATACCGATGATACTCGCAAATCCAGTAATTCCTATCCTCATACCCTAGCATATTCCGCAGGTGCTTAAAAAGTTCCAGTTCGCGATTATTTATTGGACGTTGCCGCGTCCGGAGTAATCACGGGGCTGGACTGGGGGGAAACGGAAGCTGATGGAGCAACGGAAGGAACCGGTGCTGATGTCTCTGCCGGAACCGTATATGTCTTCGTTGCCTGCGTACCATCCTGCAGCTGTGTTACATAGGTGAACTGGCTGCTATCTTCCGACCACACGCCGGAGACCCACGTCCCTTCTATGGGCAGAGAATTCAGCGCAACCCGTCCTCCCTCTGCACTGCCTGCCGGAGCGCTGTAGATCACAACCTGCTGTCCTGCCAGCTCTGCCGTATAACGTCCATCCGGAGAAGACCATGAAGGCTGGGAAGCTACCAGCGCAGGCAGCAGACCGATTGGTCCAGGCTCCGCTGCGTTCGGGTCCTGCGGAGCACCTTCCTCCGGTGCTGCGGTATCAGCCGCTGCATCCTCCTGGACCATGCCCATGAATATCTGGCTCTGGGCAGCCGGATCAGCAGCACGGTCATTATTCCCGCTGCTGGCCTTCCGGGAATTCTCTGCCGGCGGTGCTGTGGCATTGCGTTTGGCGGAAGGAGCTTGCGTTGCCGGAGGCTCCTTGGCCGGAGCCGGACCTGCGTCTGCTCCGTCAGCATTGTCTGCAACATCCGCACTATCCCCGGCAGCAGGCCCTGTACTGTTCAGAGGAGCATCTTCTTCAGCATTCGGCTCCGCCGTGGCTTGTTCTGAGAAGAAGATCTCAGCGCCGCCGTCAGTGCTGTTGTTCTGTCCTGCATCTGCCGGAGCTGCATTGTCTGCGGCTCCCGTTATCATCTTAGAGGAAGCTTCACTTCCTGCTGCATTATACGCCTGATCCATATCCGCACCCGGCATGCTCTCCGGCAGGTTGAAGATAGCGAATAACAGAATCACCGCTGCCGCAGCAGCGCCGATGCCTGTCCGTGTTGCTATTGAAGCGCCCTTGGATTTCTTACCGCGGGTGCTTTGACGTGTAAAGGGAACAATCTTGGGATCTTCGGATCCCACCATAACAGGCTCCTCCCGGACGCCGCGGTCCAGCTGTTCTAGCTGCGGCAGGATAGAGTCGACCAGACTGAAGGGCGGCTTCACATCCGGTAGCTCCTCCAGTTGCCGGGAGAGCATCGTCAGCCGGTCAAAGACTTCCGCGCAGGAAGGACAATCGTCGATATGACGGAACATTTCAAGCATTTCTTCCTGACTGAGATCATGATCTAAATAGCGGTGCATCCATTCCATCACCTCCGCGCACTTCATCCTGACACACCACCTTTCTGATACTCCTGAAGTCTATTCTGCAGCTGTGCCCGGGCCCTGAACAGGTAGGATTTCACCGTGTTTAAAGGCAGATCCAGACAGTCTGCAATCTCGTTGTAAGAAAAATCCTGTAAATACCGGAGTACAATCACCGTCCGGTGATGCTCAGGAAGCTGATCGATCGCCTCGCGGATATCCTCTGCCAGGTACCCCGACATCACTTCGCGCTCTACGTTATGCTTATTATCCTGGAACACCATTTCGTGCTCATCGATAGAAACAGTAGGCTTCGTTCTCCGGAACTTGTCAATACAGATGTTCGTCACAATCCGCTGAACCCATGTTTTGAACTGGGCCTTCTCCTCATAGGAGCCGATCTTGGTATACACCCGGATTAATGCCTCCTGGGATGCATCCAGAGCATCCTGTTCATTATGCAGAATGTAGAAGGCCGTCTTATACACATGTCCTTCAATTTCTCGCAATAGGGTGATTAGAGCGTCGCGATCGCCCGCTTGAGCGGCTCTGATGAGTCCCTGCTCCACCACGAAGGTTCCCCCTCTCTATGCAATCTTACTGACGCGCAAGACTGCGAATTTGTTGCAAGCCTGTAATCAATATTTTTGGAATACCAAACTTGGATAATAACGCCATAAGGAAGACCTGGTTTCCGTTTCCTGCGGCTGCCGCAGACCGGTCCATAATCCTTACTAAGCATACAGGGGATGCTTCAATCATTCAAATACTCTTTTATAGAAGTTTGTTACAAAAATGACATGGAAAACAGGCAGACCCGCGCGATAACCCCCCGCGAATGAAGACTGCCCTATAATTTATAAAGTGTAGCTGCGCACAGCAGGAGGACGGCATAATTCTCTCTGGAATCATCATCAAGCACATATACTTCACCCTGCGTAAAAAGTTGCGGATGATTATAGTTCCGGTGCAGCTTATAAAAAGCCCCTGCAGTCACCCTGCAGCCGTGTACAGCGGAGCGGATTTCTATATACTCCGCCTCTTCCATATTCAAAGTGGGATACAGCTTGCTACGAATATCGTCGCCCGGCATGGCATCACCTTTCAGGAAAGCTCATCAATTTCGGCAGGTGCTTCAGCACCCCAGTCCTAGATGTAAGTATTGCCCTGATCAGCCTTTTTCCATCATTTACACATCCGGGAAATCAAGTAGACCAAAAAAATGCCCCGCCCAATAGAGGCAAGGCATTTCACATGGTATAAAGCTTCAGATCCGCGAACGGCTCTGCCAGCTTACAGACCCTGGATCTCTTTGAATTTCGCCACATACTGCGCAGCCAGTTCTGTGATTTGGTCATAACGGCCTTCTTTGGCCGGTGCAGTCAGGTTACCCCCGATGCCGACAGCGATACAGCCGTTCTTGATCCACTTCTCCATATTGTTCAGATCCACGCCGCCGGTAGGCATAATGTTCACATGCGGCATCGGGCCCTTAACTGCCTTGACATAATCCGGTCCGAACGCACTGCCAGGGAACAGCTTCAGTACATCCACGCCCAGCTTCAGGGCTTCCTTCATTTCATTCAGCGTCATGCAGCCCGGCATATAAGGAATGCCGTAAAGATTACACATCTTGGCGGTATCTTCTTCAAAAGAAGGGCTGACTACAAATTCCGAACCGGCCAGAATAGCGATTCTTGCGGTAAGCGGGTCGAGTACTGTACCTGCACCGATCACAGCGCGGCTTCCATATTCGGCAACGAGGCGCTTGATCGCCACATCCGCATCCGGAGTCGTGAAAGTTACTTCAATGTTGTTCAGTCCGCCTTCAATACAGGCTGCCGACATTTTATAAGCATCATCGGCATTATCCGCGCGGATAACGGCCACAACGCCAACAGACGTGATGTTCTGCAATACTTTGATTTTCTTCATTTAGAAACTTCCTCTCTGGGTACATTCTGATAAGAATATTTATTTAGATAAACTAATTTATCTAATTTACTAACAACAGGCTTTATCCTTCTAAGAAAATAGTAATAATATTGTTGCCATCAGTCAATATATATTTATGTGAACAACGGAATTACACTCTAAGGAAACGTATAAAAAGCTTATATATCAAGGAATTATGGCTTAAGGTACGCAACTTCCTAATAAAATAGGACCGCTGAATGAGTAATGCCATATTGTACAAAACCGTTTTATGTGATAATTTCAATTTATATTCTATCCCAAACCTTTATACGGGGTTCATTCTTTTAGGAGGAACTATTAATGAGTAAACAGCTGGATGCAGTCACATTCGGGGAGCCTATGGCCATGTTCTACGCTAATGAAGCCGGCCCCTTGCATGAGGTTACTTCTTTCTCGAAAGCGCTGGCAGGCGCGGAGAGCAATGTGGCCATCGGATTGTCACGCCTGGAGCACCTGACCGGTTATGTGACCAAGCTTGGCGAAGACAACTTCGGCCAATTCATCGCCTTGGCGCTGAATAAAGAGAAAATTGATACGGACAGCATTACAACAACCAAGGAGTTCTCCACCGGCATGCTGATCAAATCCAAAGTGCTGACCGGAGATCCCAAGGTTGAATATTTCCGCAAAAATTCCGCCGCCTCCAAGCTGAGCCTGGCTGACTTCAACGAGGATTATTTCGCTTCTGCAGGTCATTTGCATGTGACCAGTATCTCTTCCGCCCTCTCGGCTTCCTGCCATGAGTTCTCGCTGCATGCCATGGAATTCATGAAGCAGCGCGGCAAAACCGTCTCGCTCGACCCGAATCTGCGCCCGACCCTCTGGCCGGACAAAGAAACCATGGTCAATACCATCAATGACCTGGCGACCCGCTGCGACTGGTTCCTGCCGGGACACGGTGAAGGCAGAATCCTGACCGGCCTTGATACTCCGGAAGAGATTGCCGGTTATTATCTGGAACGCGGCGTATCCCTGGTTGTCATCAAGCTCGGTCCTGAAGGCGCTTATTACAAAACGTCCACCGGTGAAGAAGGTTATGTGGACGGCTTCAAGGTGGAGCAGGTTGTGGATACAGTCGGCGCCGGAGACGGCTTCGCCGTTGGCGTAATCAGCGCCATGCTGGAGAAGCTGAGCGTAGCCCAAGCTGTGAAGCGCGGCAATGCGATCGGCGCGCTCGCCGTAATGTCGCCTGGTGATATGGATGGGCTTCCAACCCGTGACGGGCTGGAGAAATTCATGAACGCTGGCGTATAATAGGCAGTTATCTGAAGCTGCCAGAACAGCCTCCCCCAGAGAAGTGTGATACAGCAAACAAGGGTGCCCAGGAGCCAGGCTAATGGCTTGGGGCACCCTTGTTTGGCAGAGCGGGATTGCGGCAGCTGCTATGAAATGGCGGCATCACGCCCAAGCAGTATCGTTGCGGACTGGAGAGACGTTATTCCGGCGATTCCGGCGATTCCGGCCATTCCGCTTACCTAACGGACTCAGTGCAGTTAGAATAAAATATGTCAAGGTACCGTTTTATTAATCAACTAACAGGAAACGTTTGTTCAATACATTTATTCATTCAATTACCTTGGAGGTTACCATGATAACTAATGAAGCGATGTCTACACTATTGCTTAAAACCAAACCTTCAGGGGCTAGTAATAACCATGAATACGCCCATTTTGTTGAATGGGATGGCTGTATTTTAATTAGTTGTTTTGCAAGAGATTTACCGAGTAGTTTCGATAAAACAACTTACTCAGACCGTACAGACTGCGAGACATCGATAAACCACTTGCACTTGGAGAACCTCTCTATAGCATTAGAATTAATTGACGTATGGGAAAAGACACTCCGTCGTAACTTCGCAGGGGAAGAACTTAATATTGTAGTTACTTGTGAACCTGATGGTAAAGAAGCTGTTGCTCGTTTTTATCAGCTAAGACCGGAGGAAGTTACCTGGTTGAATGAAGAAAATGATCTCGAGAATTATAACCATGAAGCAATACTTCTTCTAAAGGTGCATTAACCTAAAGGGAAACGAGAGCACCACGACATGATGGCAACGTCACTTTGGGGAGAGATATGCGTTGGTTCGATTTCATTTTAAGACAACCCAAGAATCAGAAAGTTTCTGTTTGGAAATAGTCTGCTACATGATTGAGGAGTTTGGTATCTCGGAGGAAGAGGCTGTCGACAGGATAAATGATATGTGGGAAGGAGTCAACTGGAATGATGATATCGAATCCGAAAATTATGATTTAAGATATCATGAGCATCCGAAAGACTGGGCGTGTATTATTTATTTTGGACATGAGTCACAATGGTGGAGAAAAGAGAAACCTGAATTAACTCCACGACCCTATAAAAAGTTGCGCTAACGGAGAACGATAGCTCAATAATACCAAGAAAGCAGCTGATTCATGTGATCGGCTGCTTTTATTCAATTAAAGGGCAGGACATTTAGTTGAACAAGAGAAGTGGAGGTTTTATGTCGCATTTGACGCATATTGCTCACTAGTGATTTCCAAAAGAGAGCTCGTTTTGAGGGACCCAATATAATAACCAACAGCTGTCTTAAACTGATACATAAAGTTTAGACAACTGTTGGTTTATTGAAATAACGTTTCCCTTTAGTGGAATGTGCGGCTCTGAGTAAAGAAATTCATATTTTTTCTGCAAATATACTTTTTAATATCAAATCTGCACATTCTTCGGAGGTGTTTAAATGAGTGTTGACAGTACAATTATATTGGATATCTTTTGCCATGATTTTATGTTGCCACTCAGATTGATCTTCAGTTCTATTTTCTCTTACAATATTTCTCTGACGGCAAATATCTAAAGGGCAAAATACTTCAACAATGAATAGTGGGTGCTCAGAAAATATATTCTTCACTTTTTCATAATGTGGTTTCAACTCAGGTCTTTCTACCATAATGCCATCAATAAGAACATTTTTCCCATGGTCAGAAAATAATTTAGCTGTATGATACATCATGATAATTGCTTCACTTAAATACTTCCAATAATCTTCACGGAGATAACGTTCACCTATCATTTCTTCAAAAAGGTCATTAGCAACAACATAAAAAAATTCGTTCGATTTTAACTGTAAAGCATCTACTATTGATGTTTTTCCAGCACTTGTAACACCGTTTAAAAATACGATTTTACCTCTGTCCATTCTTTCAATACTCCTTAGTAGTTAAATTAATTCCATTTTAACATTGAAATCAAAAGTTTGGAAATAAAAAACAAATAGAATATAACTATACTCCCCGTTCGCTAAAGAAGATCTTTCATCGACTCGAGAGTCATAGTGATCGTTGCACAGTACGAAGATATTCTGTAATAAAAGAAAGCGTGCTTATTCAACGGGGAACGATAGCAATAAACCGCCTTTCAACGAAGGCGGTTTTCTTATGGTTAAATATCAACATTAGAATTTAACATAGCCAATAAAAAAGAAGCGCCCCATGAAGCCACAGGGCTTAAAGGACGCTCCTTTTGGTACAATCGTTTATAAACCGTTTTATTTCTTCAGCACTGGCGGGCGGACCGACTGGCCCTGCTGCAGCGAAGGCGGAAAACGGTAGGTAATCGGCACAGAGCCGTCCGCATCGTTGATCAGGGAGAGCATAATCTTCGCAGCCTGCATGCCCATCTCATAAGCCGGCTGGCGGATCGTAGTGATGTCCGGATTATAGATCCGGGCGAACTCAGCATCGTCAATCCCGATGACGGACAGCTGGCCGGGAATGGCAATGGCATTACGGTTCGCGTACTTAAGGATCTCGCCCAGTACAAGATCATTGGCGGCAATCAGCGCTGTCGGCGGCTGGGGAAGCCGCAGCAGCTCATCAAGTGCGGTGGCGATTTCTTCCCGCGGCACACTGCGCATATAGGTATCCTGCAGCGGCAGGCCTGCTTCCTCCATAGCCTTTTTGTATCCGCTCATCCGCTCTTTGCGCGGGGTAATAGCGTTCAGGCCAAGCGGCAATGACAAAATGGCGACTGCTTCATGCCCGTGCTTGGTCAGCTCCCTGACCGCTGTCTTCACCGCCATCTCGTTATCGAGCAGCAGGCTCTGGGTCGAGATCCCGTCTACCAGCCGGTCCATGAAGACCAGCGGGTATTCCGCTTCAATCAGCTTAATGTATGGCGCAGGCTGATCTCCGGTCGGGAAAATAATCAGACCGTCCACCTGGCGGGCGACCAGGGTCTCCACATAAGTATTCTCCTTATCCGCATTCTCGTCAGCGTTGCAGATAATGACCTGAATTCCGTGGCGCTGCAGCTCATTCTCAATCGCCCGGATACACTGGATGGACAGCGAGTAATCAATATTGGCCACAATAATACCCACCATATGCGTACGGTTCTGCTTCAGGCTGCGGGCCAGTCCATTCGGCTGGTAGTTAAGCTCATCAATAACCTCAGCGATACGCTGTCTGGTCGCTTCACTCATATATTTGAACCGTTTATTCAAAAATTGCGAAACTGTGCTTTTCGATACGCCCGCTTTCTGGGCCACATCTTCTATGGTCAGCTTTTTCATTTACCCCGCCCCACTCTTCTATATAGAACCAGATCTAGTTGTTACATTACCACTAAGATTACCTAGTGATAAACGGAGAAAAACTTTACTTTCTGATATTACCAAAAAGTATAGCTTTTTTTTAGTAAATTATCTAGAGGAATTGAGCTGAGGGCGCGAAAATTGGAACTATGCGGTGTCGAAGGCTAGGAAAGGCGATTCGCGATTGGGTGGATAGTGCCGGGGCATTAGCGGCGGGCAGGCGATGGCGATTGGCTAAAGAGAGTGGGCTAGCAGTGAAACATTACGATTGTGATTGCGGGTAGCAGATGGTGTGATATTGGGGTCGGCGGCCGGTATGGGCCAGTGGCGTGATATTGATGATCGGCTTGAGGTAGAAGACAAAGGGCGAACTTACTAAAAAGCGCAGCCAGCACGATAGGATCGGACTGAGATGCGCTTATATTCTCAAAAATCATCATTTCGCCGTGCTTGCGGACTCCATGGACCTCTGTCAACAAAGTGGACGTTCACGCGACCGATTTTCTGTTAAATTGCTCGGCAAAACGGGCAGGCGAAAGATACCCTAGTGCACTGTGGATTCGCTTGCGGTTGTAGTAAAACTCAATATATTGAAAAAGAGCCGTGTACGCCTGCTCCTTGTTTTTGAAACGCGGATTGCAGTAGATGAGTTCTTTCTTTAAAAGGCTATGCCAGGACTCCATACAGGCGTTATCGTAGCAGTTCCCTTTGCGGCTCATGCTTGCTTCCATGTGGTAAGCCTTCAATTGGTCACGGTACTCGTGAGAGGTGTACTGGGAACCCCGGTCCGAGTGGTGCAAGAGTCCTTTTCCCGGCCGTTTAGCAGTGTAGGCATCCTGTAAGGCATCCAGGACCAGACGGGTTTCCATATGGTCGTATAAACGCCATCCTACAATTTCACGCGTACACAGATCCATGACGCTCGCCAGGTACAGCCGGCCCCCACGGCATGGAATATATGTAATGTCTGTCACCCATACTGTATTGGGTGTAAGGACTTTAAACTGCTGGTTCAAGGTATTCGGGGCAATCGGATGGTTAGGGTTGGAGCTGGTAGTCTGGACACGATACGTCTTGGATACAATGGAGCGGAGCTTCATTTGCCGCATATACACACTTACGGTACGTTCCGTAATGGTAAAGCCCTCTTGATGCAGCAGCCGGGTGATCTTGGGACTCCCATATCGCCCCTTCTGATCCTTGAAGTGATAGTCTATTCGCTTCAGGATCGCCGCTTTTCGAAGCTTATACGCCGTTGAAGGGGATCCTGTCCGCCACTTATAGTATCCGCTCCTGGACACCTGTAGGATTTTGCACATCTTCTCCAAGCGGAACTCGGAGCGATGGTTCTCCATGAACTGGAATTTCAGTTCCTTGGTTTGCTGAAGATGTGCACTGCTTTTTTTACGATTGCGAGTTCTTCCTCTACATCGGACAGCTTGCTCTCTTTCTCTTGCAGTAACCGGTTCACTTCTTTCAACTGGGCTTCGAGTTCCCGGACCCGATCCATGCTGGCTGCCGGTTCATACTTCAGTTCCCGGTATTGGCTCATCCACTGATGTAGCGTGCTTTTGGGGATATTCAGTTCTTCCGCCAAATCCGCCACCGTTTTCGTTTGCTCTTGAATGAACTGCACGGTCTGCTTTTTGAACTCTTCGTTATAGCGTTGCCGATGTTCTCCCATTGAACACACCTCCGTTAGTCTCATTATCGGCCAGTCTGTTAACGGGCGTCCACCTTTTATTCTAACTGCACCAGTGCTCTTATTCACTGTAAGTCACCCAAAAACTGCGCAATTGGGAAACAATAAGCGCACTCCAGTCCGCAAGAGTGGTCAAATGTGCCAAATAGAGATAATAAGCGCTTTACAGTCCGTAAGGGATAGGAGTTTGGGAGCAAACCGCAGAATGTGAGAAGCTGGGGTGCTGAAGTGCTGGGGGCTAGAAATCTGAAAATCCGGATATCAGGAGTTGGGGCTTGAAATTTTGGATAATTTAGGAAATTAGGGGTTTGGGAGCAAAAAGAAGAGGTCCCCCGTAATCTCACCGGGCTTCCTCCTGCATCTCCTCGCATGCGTCAGCTCCGGAGCCTCGGGCAGCATCAGTCGACATCTAAGGCAGCACCAAGCTCCAACTCGCGCAATTCATAAATGCTCAATTTCCTTTTTGGGCTGGTGCAACTCAATGTCCGTACACCATGCTCTGCCATTCGGAGTCGGAATACCACTTCCGGCCGAGGAGGATCGCTACTTCCGCTTTACGTTTTGTCCCGTTCACTTCATAAGTAGCCGTCTGCTGCTGCCCCTGAATGTCCATGCCGATCTTGCTGTCCACGTCCTGAATTCCGCCTGTTGCCATGTCGTATAGCCGGCCATGGACGTCGTAACCGTTATGACTATTTTCGCTATAATAGACGAGCAACATATTATCATTCACTTTATCGATTGCAAGATAAGATCTGTATTCGAAGTGTTCATTCTTCAAAGTAAACAGATCAACCGGCGTAACGGTCTCACCGGCTGCGGCCGCAGTTACGTTAACGGCTGAGAGTTTTACCGGGGTTCTGATTCCGCCCTTGCCTAACGTATATGTGCTGCTGGTCATAACCACATGATCGCCGCCGGCAAAGATTACGCCTAATTCATAATAGCTCTGCGAACCTCCCGCATACAGCGGAAAGGAATAGATCCGCTTAGACGTAGCTTCTGATAGCTCAGGCTGACCCTTTGGAGACAGATATAATGTGTAAGGCTCAGTAGGATGTGTGTATTTGGGCTTACTGTAATTTACCATTGGCGGCGGAGGCGACCAGACAATTCCGGCTGATGTCTCGATGGCATGCGCTTTTGTCTTATCTCTGTTCGAAGGCAGCGGCATGTAATACTTCATCCCGCCAAACTCAAATTCCACAGAGCCAATCGGCGGATTGTAAGATTGCGGCGATGCGGAAGAAGTGGCTGCAGGAGATGCCGAAGGCTGAACTGCCGCTGCACCAGAACTTTGGTTGAAGATCGCCGCCAGCTGCCCCATCGGATTGCTGTCCCCCCATTGTCCGAACGGCCAGAGCAGCACGCCGAACAGCAGGACCGCTGCCAGTCCTCCCAAGCCTGCTATACGCCCGAACCGTTGGCGCTGCCCGCTTTTTCCCGAAGAACGCTTCTCGGCAGCCTGTTCGATCCGCGCCATTAGCTGTGGTGTAAAGCCCGGCTCGGCCAGCGGGTTGCGTCCAGCTTTGTCATACCAGTCCTTCGTCCCGCTCATCACATGTACTTGTTCGTCCCCGTACTCTCTCTTCACAGGTCTTCCTCCTTTATCGCCGTTCTCACTTTATTTCTGGCCCGGCCCAGCCGGGATTTGACGGTCCCCTGCGCGATACCGAGCAGAGCGGACATTTCCGCTACTGATAAGTCCTGCTGAATATCCAGCACAAGCACCTCTCTGTACTTATCCGGCAGCTCCATAATGATCTCCCAGATACGGCTCACATATTGATTGCCGATGGCCTCTTTTTCAGCAGACAGGGCTGCTCCAGTATTCTGATGATTACCTAGCGGAGCAAATTTCCGCCAGAAGCTGTTCCGCCTCCAGCTGAACGCGGTGTTGCGCGTGATGGTCAGCAGCCAGGTTTTCAAAGTGGCCTGGCCCCGGTACTTGCCGACACTCTTATATGCCTTAAGGAATACCTCCTGACTGATGTCACTCGCCTGCTCCCGGCTGCGGGTTAAGAAAAAAGCATAGTTCCACACATCCGGGCCGTAAGTCTCCATCATTTCCCGCAGGGTCATGGACGGAGCGATGGTCACGCTATAAGGCATCTCTCTACTTTGCATGCTTCTCTCTCCCCTCTCGCCCAATTAGACTCAGCAGATCAGAAACGGTTCCCAGTAAACCCCATATTCATGTCAAAAATTATTTACGTATAAGGAATGCATACGATTGTCCTCAAATTTACGTTAAAAAAATTTATTTTTTACGTTGTTTTTTACGTTTTCTATCGTAGATTCCCATTGAATGGATGATTATAATAACAGTGCCGGAAGTGATATGCAGCGGCAGCACGATAAAGCGGGGGATTCTTTTGAAGACTAAAAAAGTAACGATCACACATATCGCCCAGGCCATGGGCCTCTCACCTGTATCGATCAGCCGGGCACTCAGCAATCAAGCCGGAATCAGCGACGAGCTGAAGGCGGCCATTGTGCGGAAAGCGGCGGAAATGGGCTATATTAAGCCCAAAAAGCATACGCCTGCCCGAATTCTGGTGCTGCACCAGAAGCCCTATTCGCATGATAACAGCAATTTCAGCTATATGGTACAAGGGATTGAGCTCGCTTTGCAGAAGGCGGAGACCGATTACAGCATCGAGTTTCTGGATAAGGAGAATCAGAATAAGCTGATCCTCCCTTACCGCCTGAGCCGGGGCTTCAAGTTCGACGGGGTTATTCTGATCGGCAGATTTAATCTGGAATACGCCTCGTTTATCCATGAGCAGATTCCGAATCTGATTTTCTATACCGGTTATTCGCCAGCCTACGACTACGACAGCGTATGGTTCAGCTTCCTGGGCGCCGGCTATAAGCAGTGCAAATATCTGCTGGACCGGGGGCACCGCCGGATTGGTTTCATCGGAGATCCCAGTGCCTACCGTAACAAGGAAAAGAAAACGGGTATCACCTCTGCATTGGAAGAGCACGGGGTGCCTGTGGATGACAAGCTTTTTCTGGGGCGGGATGATACTCTTCACATGAGACTGTCCGGCCTTATTGCGGAAGGCCAATTGCCCAGCGCATTCATCTGCGATCATGATTTCACCGCGGTGGAACTCATCCGTGAGCTTCAGGAGCAGGGCATTAAAGTGCCTGGAGAGGTGTCGGTGCTCAGCAGCGGCAATACCGAGGTCTCGGCCTTCTCGCTGCCCGCTTTGACCACGATGGATCTGAATATCGAATATTCATGCCGCACCGTTGTCGCCACACTGCTCAAACGGATCGCTGAGCCCGGCAAACCTGCCGAGAACATCGCCATTCTCAGCACACTGGTGGAGCGTGACTCCGTGCGTGAACTGTAATTTTGTAAACTCAGGCACTTTATTTAACATGGGTACTATATTTTACAAGGGTACTGTAAAGGTGGGGAACCGATGAATTCATCTGTATTACTGCGTTTCTTCAAGTCCCGCAAGCTCAGCTATATCATAGGCTTTGCCTTCATGTTCGCCGCCTCCTTCATTCAGACATTATTTCCCAAAGTGCTGGGCAGCGCGGTCGATCTGATGAAGGATAACGGTTTTGAGCCACGGCAGGTGCTAACCCAGGTTCTGTGGATGGTGCTGATTGCGGCTGTAGTCTTCCTCTGCACCTTCCTCTGGAGAAATATCATCATCGCGAATGGGCGGAACCTGGAGTGCTACATCCGCGAGGAGCTGTACCGGCATTTCCTGAAGCTCTCTCCCGGATTCTTCAGCAGCCGCAAGACCGGTGACCTGATCGCTTATGCCATCAACGACATTTCAGCGGTGCGCATGACCTTCGGTCCGGCTACGGCGATGTCTTTTAACGGAATTGTCATCTGTATCTCCTCGGTCTATTTCATGTTCGCGTCAGTCAGCCCCAGCCTCACTCTAATCACATTGTCCCCGCTCCCTTTCATCATCCTCTTGATGCTCTTCAGCGGCCGCAAGGTTCAGACCCGGTTCAGAATCGTACAGAATCAGTTCGGCGCCGTCTCTGACAGGGTTCAGGAGAACATTTCGGGCATCCGTGTCATCAAGGCTTATGTGCAGGAACGCTCGGAAATGGAGAAATTCAGTGAGCTGAGCAGCCGGATGAAGCAGGCCAACCTGGACCTGATTAAAGTCTCTGCCGCACTTCCTGCGATGATCGAATTCGGCTTCGCCGTCTGCTTTGTGATGAATCTGATGTTTGGGGGCCGGATGGTGCTGCGGGGGGAGATCAGCATCGGTGATTTTGTCGCTTTTAACGGATATCTTAGTCTGATTGTAAGTCCCATTGTGTCGATCGGACGGATCGTGACGATATTCCAGCGCGGGTTGGCTTCCCTCGGAAGATTAAATGATATTCTGCGGGTTCAGCCTGAAATCATGGATCTCCCGCACGCTCTCCCTATTCAGCCGGAAGGATCTATGGAGCTGCGCCAGCTGACTTTCTGTTACGAAGGTTCCGATGTTCCGGCATTGCGGGATATTTCACTCGTTCTGCCAAAAGGACACACGCTGGGAATCATCGGCAAGACCGGCTCCGGCAAAAGCACCCTGGCCTCCCTCCTCTTCCGCTTCTTTGGCGTGGAGCCTGGTCACATTCTACTCGATGGGCGGGATATCAACGATTATGCCCTGGACCCGCTGCGGGAGGGGCTTGGGGTTGTGCCGCAGGATACCTTCGTATTCGCCGCCTCCGTGAAGGACAATATTGTCCTGTTCAAAGACGGCTACACAGACGCAGATGTGCAGCATGCCGCAGCGCTCAGCCAAATTGCCGGAAGTATCGAGGCGTTCCCGGAGGGCTATGATACTCTGCTGGGTGAACGCGGTGTGAACCTGTCCGGCGGACAGAAGCAGCGGCTCGCAATCGCGCGGGCACTGATCCGGAAACCGGCCATCCTGATTCTGGACGATGCGCTGTCAGCGGTGGATGCGGTAACGGAAGGACAGATTCTGAACAGCCTGCGGCAGACCCGCAAGGGGAAGAGTAATATCCTGATCTCTCACCGGGTATCGGGCATCATGGAAGCCGACGAGATCATCGTGCTGGATAAAGGTCGTATTGCCGAACGGGGCACCCACGAGTTGCTGCTGAAGAAAGGAGGCATGTATTATGACATCTATACCGAACAGCTTGAAGAAGGAGAGGTCTGCTAGACGGGACAAATCGGAAGCTGGTGCAGTGAGGCTGCTGCTGCGGTTATCTGCCCCTTACAAGTTCCAGCTCCTGCTTGCCTGTCTGTGCGTGGTGATTGTAAATGGCGCTTTTCTGATCCAGCCGCTGATTCTTCAGCGCGTGATCGACCACTTCCTGATCGGAGGCGCCGCTCAGAGCGGACTGAATTCGATTGGAGGCTTAGCCCTGCTGTATGTGACCGTAGCTGCGGCTGGCGGGATCTTCTCGTATCTTCAGGCGCTGATTGCCGGCAAAGCGGGACAGAGCCTGATCCATGAGCTGCGGGTCAGAGTGTTCTCCATCATTGAACGGCTCCCCCTACCTTATCTGGACCGGACCTCCTCCGGGCGGCTGATTACCCGGGCCACCAACGATACAGCTGAGATCAGCGAGCTATACACGGATGTGGTCATCTCGCTGGTCAAGGATGTGCTGCTGCTGCTGGGGATCATCTACGCCATGCTGCTGCTCAGCCCGTCCTTAACGCTGGTTTCTTTTACCGTCATTCCGGTGATGACCTTCCTGGTTCTCTTCATTAAGAACCGGATCAAAAAGAACTTCTTCCATATGAAGCATTACATTGGACAAATCAACGGGTTCATTGCTGAGAGTATCTCCGGGATGCGGGTTATCCAAAGCTTCCGCGCAGAAAAGGAAAAAGAGGATCAATTCCTGAAGCTGAACGGGGAATATTTCAAAACCACCCTGATTCAGGTCCGGCTCAACAGTGTGCTGAAGCCTGCCTCGGATATGTTCCAGAGTCTGGCTGTAGCCATTCTGGTCTGGTACAGCATCAGCCGGATCTCCGGCGGAAACCTGCAGATCGGCGTGCTGTTTGCGTTCACGACGTACATCAAGCAGTTCTTTGGCCCCATCTCCGATCTGGCTGACAAGTACACTTCCATACAGTCTGCCCTCGTATCCACAGAGCGTATCTATGAGCTGATCCGTGAGGAGGACCGCCTGGAGCAGCCGGATCGCGGCTTATCCATGGACCGCCTGCATGGAACCATTGAGTTCCGCCATGTCTGGTTCGCCTATAACGACGCCGACTGGGTGCTGAAGGATGTAAGCTTCGTGATTGCTAAAGGGCAGACCGCCGCCTTCATCGGTGAGACCGGTGCAGGCAAAACTACAATTATCAGTCTGATCAACGGCTTCTACAGCGTGCAGAAAGGCGAGATTCTGATTGACGGTGTCAATGTGAACGATATCCGGCTGGATGATCTGCGGCGGAATATTTCCGTTGTCCTCCAGGACGTCTTCCTGTTCTCCGGCACCATCCGCGACAACATCACCCTTGGCGATGATATTGCCGAGGAGAACGTGCTGGAAGCGCTGCAGGCCTCCTGCGCAGAAGAGTTCGTGCTGGGCTCTCCCGGCGGGATGGAGGGCCCTGTCACCGAGCGGGGCGGCACCCTGTCTGCCGGCCAGCGGCAGCTCATCTCTTTCGCCAGGGCCATCGCCCATGATCCGGCGATCTTCGTGCTCGATGAAGCCACCGCTAACATCGACACGCATACAGAGAAGTTGATCCAGAAGGCGATCGACAACGTCGCCAGCGGCAGAACGACGCTGATCATCGCCCACCGATTGTCTACGATTGCCGGTGCGGATCTTATCATTGCGATGAAGGAAGGCCGGATCGCCGAATCCGGCCATCCGCGCGAGCTGCGGCAGCGGGGCGGCTATTATGCCGAGCTGCTGGAGGAGAGCCGAAATCATATTATGAGTTCGTGAGACATTCGTAACCTTCGGAGTCTGCTAATTGCACTTTCTGCAATAGAATCCGCAATTTGCTAAGCTAGATCTCATTCTGCTGTATTTCGTACAACTGAATTCTGGAATTCTGCCCATGAGTCCCTCATTTACTGAATTCTTATGTACAAAATGCTACAGATTCGATTTTCCTGCGGATTCCGGGTTCATCTAATGTATGAAGTGCAACAGAATCAGAATCCAGCCTTGTCCGAACTCCATTAGCCAACATCAGCATTTGAAAAACTCCACGCCACCAGTCCCCCGGGCGGCTTACCGCCCGGGGGACTGGTCTGCCCACTTGTCCGCTGCCGGGGCAGCCAAAAATCAGCGGCTGTCACGGGCAGCTCCCCCTCCTTCAGGTACAATTTCCGCCGGATACAGGCGCAACAAAATACTTAAAAAAAATACTAATAAATTATAAGAGAAAAGAACGCAGGCGGGGCGTGGTTTTATCCCTTTTTAACCAGTAAATCAGGGGGGGAGAAGGACCTGTTGGTCTATTGACTTTTCAATATATGGTAGTAAAATGATTAAACGTTACTAAATATAGTGTATATAATAGAAAAGCCAATAAATCTAGTGAAATTGCCCGTCATCATTTGTCAAGTAGAAATAGCTACATGTTATAGGAGGTTAGGGACCATGTTGATTGCTTACGATTCCAAGACCGGCAACGTTAGAAGGTTCATCAATAAGCTGAAGCTTCCCGCTGTTCAAATCGAAGAGCATATGACGATCGACGAGCCTTACGTGCTTGTTACATACACCACCGGATTTGGACAGATTCCAGAGAAGGTAGCTTCTTTCTTAGAGAAGAACCATTCCAGGCTCAAAGGCATCGCCGCGAGCGGCAACAAAAACTGGGGTGAGCTATACGCGCACAGCGCAGATTTAATTGCACAGCGTTACAACGTACCGGTGGTCGGCAAGTTTGAGTTGTCGGGAACATTTGGTGATGTACAGCGCATAAAACAGGAGGTGGACCGGGTTGCGGCATATTGAACTGAACAACATGTTGATGAAGAGAGACGAAAGCGGCTTTTTCCAATTGGATAAGGACCAGGAAGCAGTAGCCGAGTTCATGCGGGATGTGGAGCGGCGTAGCCTGACGTTCACAACTACCAAAGCGAAGATCGATTATATGATTGCCAATGATTACTACGAGGACCTGTATGACCGTTATTCCGCAGCTGAGATGGAGGACGTCTACCGGATTGCCCACGAATATAATTTCCAGTTCCCTTCCTATATGGCGGCTTCCAAGTTCTACACAGATTATGCCGTCAAAAGCAATGACCGTAAGCAGTATCTTGAGCATTACCCGGACCGCGTAGCTGTGGTGGCCCTGCATCTGGGACGCGGCAACGTGGAGACAGCCCGCACGCTGGCCCGCTCGATGATGGAGCAGCGTCTGCAGCCGGCTACCCCGACCTTCCTCAATGCCGGCAAGAGCCGCCGCGGCGAGATGGTCTCCTGCTTCCTGCTGGAAATGGACGACTCGCTCAATTCGATCAACTATGTACTGAACACCTGCATGCAGCTGTCCAAGATCGGCGGCGGTGTTGCGGTCAATCTGTCCAAGCTGCGCTCGCGCGGCGAGACGATTAAGGGTGTAGAGGATGCTGCCAAGGGCATCATGCCTGTTCTGAAGCTCATGGAAGACGGCTTCTCCTACGCGGACCAGATGGGTCAGCGCAAGGGTTCGGGTGCGGCTTACTATAATATTTTCGGCTGGGATGTACTCGAATTCCTGGACAGCAAGAAGATCAACGCCGACGAACGGACACGCTTGAAGACGTTGTCTATCGGCCTGATCGTGCCTAACCGCTTCTACAAGCTGGCGCAGGATAATCAGCCGCTGCATGTGTTCGCACCTTATACGGTCTACCAGGCGTACGGTACGCATCTGGATGACATGGATCTGGACGTCATGTACGACACTCTGCTCGCCGATCCGCGTGTGAAGAAAAGAATCGCCATGAGCGCACGCGACATGCTGACCAAAATCGCCATGATCCAGCTCGAATCGGGCTATCCGTATATTATGAACAAGAGCAATGCGAATAACGCCCACGCCCTGCGTAATGTGGGTCAGATCAAAATGTCGAACCTGTGCACCGAGATTTTCCAGCTGCAGGAGACTTCGGAGATTAACGACTACGGACAGCAGGACGCGATCCGGCGTGACATCAGCTGTAATCTGGCTTCCCTGAATATCGTGAATGTAATGGAGCACGGCAAGATCCGTGAATCTGTGCATGAAGGCATGCTGGCACTGACTGCTGTCAGCGACATGACTACGGTCTCCAACGCCCCAGGCGTGGCCAAAGCGAACAAAGAAATGCACTCCGTAGGTCTGGGCGTGATGAACCTGCACGGCTATTTCGCCAAGAACAAGATTGCTTATGAGAGTGAGCAGGCCCGCGATTTCGCCCGGACCTTCTTCATGACGATGAACTTCCATTCGATTGAAAAGAGTATGCAGATCGCGGCGGAGACTGGCGAGACCTTCCATGGCTTCGCAGAATCGGATTATGCGTCCGGCGTGTATTTCGACCGTTACCTGACCACGGATTACCGTCCGGTTACTGCAAGAGCACAGGAGCTGTTCGAGGGCATCTACATTCCTACAACCGAGGACTGGAAGCAGCTGCGTGATGACGTCATGAAGAACGGCCTGTACCATGCCTACCGTCTGGCGATTGCGCCGACTGCGAGCATCTCTTACATCCAGAATGCCACGTCCAGCGTTATGCCGATTGTAGAACAGATCGAGACCCGCACCTATGCCAACTCGACAACCTACTATCCGATGCCTTACCTGCGTCCGGATAATGTATTCTTCTATAAATCTGCATACCAGATGGACCAGTTCAAGGTGATTGACCTGATTGCGGAAATTCAGCCTCATATTGACCAGGGTATCTCAACGGTCCTGCATGTGAACAGTGATGTAACGACCCGTGAGCTGGCCCGCTCTTACCTGTATGCGGCGCACAAAGGGCTGAAATCCCTGTACTACACCCGGACCAATAAACTGTCTGTCGAGGAATGCCTGTCCTGCTCCATCTAAGAGCGAGCACAGGTACAGAAAGGGAGAATCTATCATTATGAGCGCAATCAAAGCCGTGAACTGGAACCGTCCGGACGACGACTACTCGCTGATGTTCTGGAATCAGAATATTATGCAGTTCTGGACCGACGACGAAATTCCATTATCCGATGACAAAATGTCCTGGCTCACGCTGAGCGAGATCGAAAAGGACTCTTATATGAAGGTGCTGGGCGGACTGACCCTGCTCGATACCATCCAGGGCGGCGTTGGCATGCCGCAGATTATGGAGCATGTGGACGGCTTGCAGCGCAAGGCGGTCCTCGGCTTCATGGGGATGATGGAGCAGATCCATGCCAAGTCCTACAGCAGTATTTTTACAACACTGGCCTCTACCGAGGAGATCGACGGCATCTTCCGCTGGGTGGAGGACAATACGTTCCTGCAATTCAAGGCAGAGACCATCTCGGAATATTACAAGAAGATTGAGTCGCCCAAAGACCTCTATCTGGCGATGGCTGCCTCTGTTCTGCTGGAAAGCTACTTGTTCTACAGCGGCTTCTTCTACCCGCTCTATCTGGCCGGCCAGGGCAAAATGACCTGCAGCGGCGAGATCATCGACCTGATCCTGCGCGATGAGAGCATCCACGGCGTCTACGTCGGCGTGCTCGCCCAGGAGATCTTCGAAGAGCTGTCCGAAGACGACCAGCGCGATGTCTACCAGACTCTGGTCGGACTGCTGCGTCTGCTGCATGCCAACGAGGAGCAGTATACCGAGCAAATCTATGCCCAGATCGGGCTCGTAGATGAAGTGAAGGCCTTCCTGCGCTACAACGCCAACAAGGCGATGATGAACCTGGGACTCGACCCGCTGTTCGAAGAGGAAGAGATCAACCCGATCGTCCAGAACGGAATCAGCACCCACACCAAGCAGCATGACTTTTTCTCCAAAAAAGGCAACGGCTACGTCCGCGCGATGAACGTGGAGCCTTTGCGGGATGAGGATTTCCGGTTTTAAATAGATCGAACTTGTAATTTTTCTATCCTAGGATAGTCATGGCTACAGAGAATGTTTGGACTTCCGGCCGCTGCCCGTCCCCAGATTTCTTGATTAATACCGCTGCCCGCGGTGGAAATCCAAACCGAGCATATGCTTCCGATGCGAGCTTTCCTACGGAAAGCTTTCAGGCGGACGCTACCGCTCCTACAGTTCCAAACTTCTCTTTCGCCATTCATCCCTTAATTTTTTATTTTCCAAGTTCAATCTATTATGTTGTATGTAAGAAAAGCACCCGTCAGCTGAGAGACAAGCTGTCGGGTGCTTTTTTTTGAGACTAAATCCATGTAGGAACGTACCAGTAGAAGTGAATTTGATTTTGTCGAAGAGGAGTGTGCCGGTGTGGCCTTGCATGTTCAGGAGTATGGAGATCAAAGCGCATCTTATCTGATGGTATTCTTACACGGTGGCGGAGTGAGCGGCTGGATGTGGGATAGACAAGTGGAATATTTCGCCCATTATCATTGCATGGTTCCAGACTTGCCCGGACACGGGTTAAGTAATGATGACGTTATATTTTCAATTCAAAGCAGTGCAGAACAATTAAACCAAATAATCGGAGAACAAGCAGGCGGAAAGAAAGTCGTCCTGATCGGATTCTCTTTAGGTGCACAGGTTGCTGTCCAGATGGTTAGCCTGAGACCTGAGCTCATTGATTTTGCCATAATAAACAGTGCTCTGGTCAGACCCATGTCGTATGCTAAAAAGTGGATTCGACCGGCAGTCAGACTAACCTTCCCTTTAATTAAACAGAGATGGTTCTCCAGGCTTCAGGCTAAGACACTATATCTAGGCGATGAATACTTTGAACGATATTATGCCGAGAGCTGCCGGATACAGCCTGTCGCCTTGATCGCAGTGCTGGAAGAGAATATGACGTTCACTATTCCATCCGGTTTCAGTGAGGCCACAGGCAAGATACTGGTTACAGTAGGTGAGAAAGAAAAAGCTGTGATGAAGCAATCTGCTAAGGATCTTGTTGCTGCGAGCTCCAATTGTAATGGCGTGATCATCCCTGGCCTTGGACACGGGGTCTCTCTGGCGATGCCTGACTTCTTTAATCAAATGGTCGACATATGGGTGCATAAAGATGACGTACCCAAGGAATGTAAAAGGGTTTGATGTATTTGTTTTGTTCATCGTAAATAGTTTATTCCGTATCCTTCATATTAAGCTTATGTCTCATTATTATCGCTTCCTTACCCACCATAAGCTGAATCTCCCCCTGCTGATCGGTCCGGTATACCTCTGTATTTGCGTCCTCCAGCCGGGCTAGTACATCGCCGTTCGGATGCCCGTACAGGTTGTTCACCCCTGCTGAGATTACAGCCGCTGCCGGATTCCAGAAGGTGAGCCAGTCCGCACTGGTGGCGGTTTTGCTGCCGTGGTGGGCGACCTTGAGGATGTCGGTGGGCTTACCTGACTGTATTCCAGCCTGCTGTGCGGATTGCAATATCGCTTCCTCCGCCGCCTGGTCCATATCGCCTGTGAAAAGAAAGCTGCGGCCGTTCATCTCCAGCCGGAACACGACCGATTCGTGGTTCTGATCCTCCACCTCGTTTAGCAGATTCTGCCCGTCCGCAGGCGGCTCCGGCCAGAGAAAATGCAGCTGCGCCGCCTCATCCGGAGTCAGGACCATGCCCTGCTGTACCGGATACAGCCGGACTCCTGCGGCAAGCGCTGTAGTCATCAGCTTAGTGTATGGTTCCGTATCCGCCAGCGAGCCGTTGAACAGCAGCGCCGACACCGGCATTCCCTCCAGCACCGCCTGCAGCCCTCCGGCATGGTCCTGATCGCCATGTGTCAGGATCACCGCATCCAGCCGGTGGATGCCCCGCTGCTTCAGCAGCGGCAGCAGCGTCTTGGCCCCGACCTCGAACGGACTGCGGCGGATTCGCCAGGCCTCCTTCTTTCCGAAACTCACCGTTCCGCCGCCGTCCACCAGAATATGGGCTCCGCCCGGCGTGGTAATCAGGATGCTGTCTCCCTGCCCCACATCCAGGTAGCTGATCGCTCCCGTCCTGTTCAGGTCCTCCGCATTGTAGCCTCTGTACAGCAGAAGCGCCAGACTGGCAGCGCACAGCACAGCGGCAAGGCTGCTCCAGCGCGTAACGTCTGAATGCGGAAATGCCTGGAGGGCCAGCGCGGCTCTTCTACTGTTCGCAGCTGCCGCTGGGACCGCCTTGTTGCTGCTGGTATTGCCGGCCTTACCGCGGCTGTTTCCCGGCAGCTCCAGCTCGGCCAGCGGCCGGGTCTCATCCTCCATATACTGGGGAACAAGCGTAATCTCTGTCCGTCTCTTCAACGCATACAACAAGCCGTAAAGTAGCCCGTAGTATAGGCAAATCCATAGTAATGAAGGTGAAGCCCAGATCAGCACACCTGCCGTAAACCCGTTTACCCACTCTACCGCCGCAAACGTAGCATTATTCAGCAGCTCTGCAAGCTGCACAGTTAAGAGGGCTGCAGTATTCCAGAACCGTCCAATCAGCAGAGCCAGCGTACCAAGCGGCAGCACCAGGAACGTGATGAAAGGCACCAGCAGCAGATTGGCGGCAAAGGACAGCAGTGAAAATTGGTTAAAGTAATAAATAGTCAGCGGGAAAGAGACCAGCTGTGCAATAAAAGTAACCGAAAGCGCACCCGCCATCCAGGAAGGTAAACGTCTGAACAATGGCGCGGCCAGCGGCGTATATACCATGAGACCTGCTGTCACCAGAAAGGACAGCTGAAAGCTGACGCTGAGCAGCAGATACGGGTTCCAGACCTGCATCATCAGCGCGGCAGCAGCCAGAATGTTCATTCCATCCTTAAGGATACCGAGCCTTGCGGCAAGCAGAGCAATCATGCTCATTATCCCGGCGCGAACCACTGACGGTCCGGCACCGGACAGCAGTACGTAGGCTGGTACAAGCAGTAATGTTACCGTGAGTGCTGTTTCTCTCGTGAAGCGGCAGCGGCGCAGAAGAAATAAGATCACCCCGACATAAACCGCAACATGCATTCCCGAGATCGCCAGAATATGAGTCAGCCCCAGCTGTGAGAACTGCTTGAAGGTCTCCGGGTCCAGATCCTCCTGGATACCGATGACAAGTCCCTTCATATAACCGGCATGCGGCTCCTCGAATAAGCGCTCCATCTCTGCGCCGAGGGTGGCGCGCATCCTATCATTCCAGCGCAGAATGCCGGATAGCTGCCACGATGCCGGAGGTTTAGCCGTTACACTCGCAGTTCCGGCCCCTTTCAGCAGCCAGTGAGTCTTTTTCGTGAGCAGATAGGCCTGGTAGTCGAATCCGCCGAAGTTACGCGCTATCTGCGGCTGGGCCAGCTCTCCTTCAATGACTACCCGGTCTCCCCGCTGCCATAGGGCAGCTACAGCGATTTCGCTTTCTTCCTGAAGCTTGATTTGAACGGCAACCAGTTCCCCTTTTGCTTCCTCTTCTGCTCCTGTTGCGTCTGCCCCTACTCCTGTTTCAGCTTCTGCTTCTGCTTCTGCTTCTGCTTCTGCTTCTGCTTCTGCTTCTGCTTCTGCTTCTGCATCTGTTTCAGCCCCTTCAGCTGCTGCGCTTCCTCCTTTTTCTGCATCTGCTGCTGCATCTGCTGCCGCCCCTGCCGCTACCACGACAGCTACTTTTTCTTTTGTAGCTACTTTAGCTCCCGTTTCTACATTCGCCGCTGTTTCGGTCTCCTGACTTCCCTGCCGCTCCAGTCCGATCCGTGACAACTTCAACGTAAAATCAACCCGGTCCCCGTCCCGCTCCACCGGGGAAGCAATAACGCCTGCGGCTGTAACGTTAGCCTCATTCAGTTCGGTTGCCGATCGCCCCAATTGCTCCCGCAGCAGGCTCACGTTACGCGCTTCACTCCACTCCCAATACAGGACTGCCGCAGCAATCGCCAGCCCGAACACAGCAGCCGTTCTCCAGCGTATGCCGCCGCTGACCGCCCAGATTGCAGGCAGCAGCAGTAGGCCTGCGAGGTAGAACAGCAAGCTGCGGCCGGAAAACATACAGCCTGCCGCACTTCCGGCAATCCAGCAGATCGTGAAGCTTAAGAGCGGCCTTCTGTTCATCTGCATCTCTCCTTTAATCATGGATCTACTCTCTTCTTCCGTCAAAATGGAGCTCTTTTCCTGTCCCGCTGCCGCAGCAACGACAAAGAACCCCTGCAAACGCAAACACATGCGTAAGCAGAGGTTCTTCCCCTGAAGATCTGAAGCTATCCATAACACTAACCTGTCCCTATTCTGTGTGGTGATGCAAGTCCTCCGGTATGCTTCCGGTTATTCTGATACCGAGATCATCGTTTCCTTCGGCGGCTCATAGTTCTCCAATTGGCGGAACACAATTCCTTTGGAGGACAGCATGGCCTCCACCTTCTCCATATCCTTGCGGTACGGACGCAGATAGACAATCTCTACAATCCCGCTGTTGGCCAGCATATTGGCACAGGTCCAGCAAGGTTCATCCGTGACGTAGACGGTACTGCCTTCCCGGTCACTCCGGTCTGTGAACAGCAGCAGATTCTGCTCAGCATGGATTGTACGGATACAGCGCTGCTTCTTCACCATGGTCTCTACGCCGTCAATGATCTCCCGCTCATATTGCTCGGAGACCATACAGCCTGCTTCCGAGCAGTCCGGAACACCCATCGGTGCGCCGTTATAGGCGGTGCCCAGCAGCTTCTTACCCTGCACCAGCACAGCACCGACATGACGGCGGGGGCAGCGCGAACGGGTGGAGACCATGCAGGCAATATCCATGAAGTATGTATCCCAGTTCTTGCGGTAAGCCACAGTCATCAGCAATCTCCACTTCCTCTTAGATAGTTGTTCATTATTGTAACATAATGCAGCATTCTTTCACTATACAGCTTGTCCTAACACTAGCCTGCCAACCGTTTTCATTACAGCATCATGCTGCCTAAACCGCAATTGCTGATAGAAACGTCGATTCTGGCGTTAAGCTCAATTTCCGGCAGGCTCAAGCTTGACCTGTTACTGTTACTATTCCTTTTCAGTTTCTGGACTTAACTGTATTCTGTACAACTAAAAAGACTGAAATTCGGATGAAACTCTTAAGCCCCCTAATCGAATTGGAGTCCTAAAGATGCATAAGGTACACTAATAGAGAAGGGGATGAGGACATGAAAAGTAACAAGTTGTACGATGAACAACGGATTAAAGTTGCCCAGGAAGCGATTAATGGGACGAAGCTCTCTTTCCTCGCCCGTAAATATTCAGTTTCTCCCAGCACGATTACGAACTGGGTGAAGTTCTACAAAGAACGATTTGGTGAGCAAGCGACACCTTCAGTTAACGAACGTATTGAAGATGCCAAACGTGTCCAAGAGTTAGAGACCAAAATGGACACTGCGATTAAACTGCTGGGCGAAAAGGATTTGGAGATCGAACTCCTGCGTGAACTGCTAAAAAAGACCAACCCCGCTTACAAGACAGACTTGAAATAGCCGATGAAAGCATTAAGCGGGGCTATGCGGTATCGGTGGTACTTCGGCTGGTGGGTGTGCTGGAATCGACCTACTATGCCCGCAAACAGCGTCAAAAGGAGAACACCAAATCTACGGTAAGCTTAGGGACAGCCGGAAGACCGATCCCAGCGTATTCGTTGACGAAAGACGGCCAGAAGGTCAGCGACGAGCAGATCGAAGAATGGCTTAGCGAACTCGTTGCAGGCGAGGAACACGGCTACGGTTACCGTAACTTAGCGCATGCCCTCTACATCCAGCATGACTTAATTCTGAACCACAAGAAGGCCTACCGGCTTTGTAAAAAGCTAGGGCTGCTCCAAAAGAAACCTGACAAGAAAGTGAGATATCCAAGACGGCTTGCCCAAAACCGCGTGGTTACCGGAGCCAACCAACTTTGGCAAATAGATATTAAGTACGGATACATTCATGGCTACGACCGCTTCTTTTTTATCTTTGACATGATTGATGTGTTTGACCGCTGTATTGTCGGCTACCACTTGGGTGCAAGTTGCAGTGCAAAGGAGATCTGCACGACCATTAAGCAGGCGTTGAAGGCCCGTATACAGCCTGGAGGGGCTAGGCCTATTCTTCGCTCAGACAATGGTCCTCAATTTCTCAGTCATGCTTTTGCAGAGATGTGTATGGACCCGGATGAACCTTTGATTCATGAACGGATTCCGCCTAAAACGCCGAATATGAATGCATATATTGAGTCCTTCCACAGCATTTTAGAACGAGATCTCTACAGCAAAATGTACTTTGAAACCTTTGAAGAAGCCTACGAGACTGTCACGGAGTACATTGAATTTTACAACGAACGCCGCTTTCACGGCAGTTTAAACCGATTGAGTCCTAACCAATACCATGCGGCATGGAGAGCAGGCCAAGTGGCAGAGGTAAACATCTCACTTTAAGAAACTGCAAGAACCAGAGATTTCAAGAGAATGACTCCATAATTAAGGGGCCGAACCGGAAAATCAGTTTAACTGTATTTCGTACACTTATATCACGATCTGCTGAGCTAAAATCGCCACACAACGTATTTTAGTTGTACGAAGTGCATCTAACTTTAAGGAATTAGTAGTTTTACAGTTTTTAGTTGTACCAAATACACTTATCTGACTGGCGGAGCATACGGTTGGGCATGGCGTGTAGACTCGGCTCCATCAGACAACTTTGTGTAACAACAACCCGGTAATTCCCTGCCAATTGTAGTGTATACAAGCTTCAGTATGAATGCTGCCGCCCGTTCGAATCATCCAGCGTGTCCCTGGACTCAAAATGCCACCAGCGGCTTCAGCTGCTCCAGCAGCTTCGGCCCGATTCCCTTGACCTTGCCCAGATCGGTCAGGCTGCGGAACGCTCCCTTGCTGCTGCGGTACTCGATAATCGCCTGCGCCTTCTTCTCCCCGATACCCGGCAGATCCATCAGGGCTGCGGTATCGGCAATGTTCACGTTGATCCTGCCATCAGCAGCCACTGCTGGAGCTACTGCTCCAGCACTCCCAACTGCTCCAGCAGTCCCTCCATTAGCGGCTCCACTCCCAGCTACTCCTGCGATCCCGCCACCAACCGCCGCTCCGGCCTTACCGTTCGCATTCCCGTCATCCCCACCTGCCACTGCCCCACCTGCCGCTGCCCCGGTTGTCTCCGCCGGAGCAGCAATCCCGGCGCCATTAACCACTCCGGCCTTATCGCTTACAGCACTGCCCTCACCTCCGGCCTTATCGCTTACAGCACTGCCCTCACCTCCGGCCTTATCGCTTACAGCACCGCCCTCACCTCCTGCCTTATCACTTACAACACCGCCCTTACCTCCGGCCTCACTTACAGCACCGCCTTCACCTCCGGGCGCTGCCAGCGCCTTACTACTCCCGGCACCGCTGCCACCAATAGCCGCTGCCCCTTCAGCGCCGCTCCCACCCTCTTCACCACTCTCCCCTGCTGTTCCCGCCCCGCCATCCGCCACCCCCAGCGCCTGTGCCATCCCGGCGTTCAGGGTCTCCCACCCGGCGATGCCGTCCTCCGCCCTGTGGTCTGCAGCCCAGACTAGAGCGCCGCCCAGCAGGGCAGCGGCAATAGCGCAGCCGATCATTCTTTTGCCCATGAAGCTGTCCTCCTTCAGTAAACTGGAATTTTATTCAAAAACAAGCTTAAAACCTGTCATTTGTCCAAGACTGCCGTGCATACATTGAACGAAGAGTATTCCTGTAAGCCCAGAACCCAGCAACATTAGAAAGGAGGCAACCACAGGATGAAAGTGGGATTTATCGGAACAGGCAGCATGGGCGGTCTGCTCATCGACGCCTTTCTTCGTTCGGGAGCCCTTGATCCGTGTGATGTGCTGGCCAGCAACCGCAGCCCGGGCAAGCTGAGGGAGCTGAAGAAGCTTCATCCCGGAATCACTGTATGCTCGGGCAACATCGAAGCCGCGTCCGAGAGCGATATCGTGTTTCTGTGTGTCAAACCTTTGCAGTTCAAAATGTTAAGCGATGAGATTGCCCCTTACCTGCGCAGCGAGCAGATTGTCGTATCCATTACTAGTCCAGTTCAGCTGTACCATCTTGAATCCGTACTGCCCTCCAAAATTGCCAAGATTATTCCCAGCATCACCCATTCCGTCAAAAGCGGGACTTCTCTGTGCATTTTCGGAAGCAGATTAAATAAAAAAGACAGGCTGGTCCTGCTCCGGCTATTCTCATGTATTGGTGTTCCTGCGGAAATCCCGGAGAACCATACGAGGATTGCCTCTGATTTCTCCAGCTGCGGCCCGGCGTTCATCAGCTATTTCCTGGAACGGTGGATCGAAGCGGCTGTAGAAGCAACCGGCATTGATGAGGCCCTGGTCAGCCGTCTGGCCGGTGAAATGCTGCTTGGTACAGGCAAGCTGCTAACGGAAGGCTCCTTCACCCCGCAGGGGCTGCAGGAACGGGTTGCCGTCCGGGGAGGCATTACAGCGGAAGCGCTGAACCACCTGCGCACGAGCCTGGAAGGGGTGTTCGAACGCCTGATCACCACTACGCATGACAAATACGATGAAGATGTGGAAAAGCTCGACGAGCTGTTCGGGCGCAGCAGCATCGTCCAGAGCCCTCTTGACCGCTAAGGCAGCTGCGGCTATAGCCTGCTGCCAACGTCCATTGACCATAGCTTATTGCAAGGGCCGTATGCCTTGCCATCGTCCTTCCCCTCTTGCCATTCCCGCCTTAAGCTACGCTCTGCCGCTCCATTCTCCGCTTCCGGAGCACTGCCGGAAACCAATAAAACCCGCAGCACGGAGTCATCCGTTGCTGCGGGCACTGTTGCGTTCTTCGCTTAACCCACTACTATATTTACCAGCTTGCCGGGAACGGCAATAATTTTACGTACAGTTTTGCCTTCGACGGCCGCCTTCACGTTCGGCAGAGCCAGTGCATGATCCTGCATTTCCTGCTGAGTCATATCCAGCGGAATCAGGGCGCGCTGAACGATTTTACCGTTAACCTGCACGACGATTTCCACTTCCGCGTCTACGGTCCAGGCTTCATCATAAGCAGGCCAGGCGACATAGCTGATGCTTCCTTCGTGACCCAGCAGCTGCCACAGCTCTTCGGCAATATGCGGTGCCAGCGGCGACAGCATCTGGACGAACTGTTCTGCTGCTTCCGTGGACAGGCTCTCCTGCTTGTAGGCATCGTTGATGAAAATCATCAGCTGGCTGATCGCCGTATTGAACCGCAGATGTTCAAAGTCTTCGGTTACCTTCTTCAGTGTCTTGTGCCAGGTCCGCTTGAATTCATCGGTTCCGCCATCTGCCGAGATCTTCGCGCTGATGCTGCCGTCTTCGTTCACGAACAGGCGCCATACGCGGGAGAGGAAGCGGTGGATGCCTTCCACGCCTTTTTCGTTCCAAGGCTTGGTAGCTTCCAGCGGCCCCATGAACATTTCGTAGACACGCAGTGTATCTGCGCCGTACGCTTCTACGATCTCATCCGGGTTGATGACGTTGCCGCGGGATTTACTCATCTTCTCATTGTTGTTCCCCAGGATCATCCCCTGGTTCACCAGCTTGTGGAACGGTTCCTTCGTATCGACTACGCCGATATCATAGAGAACCTTGTGCCAGAAGCGGGCATACAGCAGGTGGAGCACCGCATGCTCGGCTCCGCCGATGTACAGGTCAACCGGCAGCCATTCCTTCTGCTTCTCCGGTGAACACAGCTCCTGATCATTGTGCGGATCAATATAACGCAGGTAGTACCAGCAGCTGCCGGCCCATTGCGGCATGGTGTTGGTCTCGCGGCGGGCTTTCATGCCAGTCTCCGGATCAATCGTTTCGACCCATTCGGTTACATTCGCCAGCGGGGATTCACCTGTGCCCGAAGGCTTGATCGCATCCACATCCGGCAGTACCAGCGGCAGCTGGTCCACAGGAACGGTCTTCATGGTGCCGTCTTCCAGATGCAGAATTGGTATCGGCTCACCCCAGTAACGCTGGCGGCTGAACAGCCAGTCGCGCAGGCGGTAGGTTACTTTGCCCTTGCCGCTCCCCTTCTCTTCCAGCCAGGCAATCATTTTCGCAATGGCTTCAGTATTGGACAGGCCATCGAGGAATCCGGAATTCACATGCAGGCCGTCGCCGGAATACGCTTCCTCTTCAATGTTGCCGCCCTGTACGACTTCCACAATGTTCAGGCCGAACTGCTTGGCGAACTCCCAGTCACGGCTATCATGACCCGGAACAGCCATAATCGCTCCGGTTCCGTAGCCGGCCAGCACGTAGTCGGCAATCCAGATCGGCACCTGTGCGCCGTTCACCGGATTGATTGCGTAAGCACCGGTGAAGACACCGCTTTTCTCTTTGGCCAGATCCGTACGTTCCAGATCACTCTTGCGGGAAGCCTTGTCGCGGTAGTCCGCAACGGCAGCCTTCTGCTCTTCTGTTGTAATTACATCAACCAGCTTATGCTCCGGTGCCACAACGCAGTAGCTTGCTCCGAACAGGGTGTCCGGACGGGTGGTGAACACTTCAAGCGTAGCCTCATGCCCTTCAATGGCAAAAGTCACCTCAGCGCCGGTCGATTTGCCGATCCAGTTGCGCTGCATATCCTTAATGCTCTCTTCCCAGTCCAGCTCATCCAGATCCTCGAGCAGACGGTCTGCGTATTCGGTAATTCTCAGAATCCACTGGCGCATCGGTCTGCGGACCACGGGATGGCCGCCGCGCTCGCTTTTGCCGTCGATCACTTCTTCATTCGCCAGGACGGTCCCCAGCGCTTCACACCAGTTCACGGAAACCTCAGCTACATAAGCCAGACCGCGGTTGTACAGCTGGATGAAAATCCACTGCGTCCATTTGTAGTAACCCGGATCAGTCGTGCTGATCTCGCGGTCCCAGTCGTAGGAGAAGCCCAGCGACTTGATCTGGCGGCGGAAATTATCAATGTTCTTGAAGGTAATGTCACGCGGATGCTGTCCGGTATCCATCGCATACTGCTCAGCCGGAAGTCCGAAAGCGTCCCAGCCCATCGGGTGCAGTACATTGTAGCCGCGCATCCGTTTGAAACGGGAGACGATGTCTGTAGCGGTATACCCTTCCGGATGGCCTACGTGCAGCCCTGCGCCGGAAGGATACGGGAACATATCCAGTGCGTAGAACTTCGGTTTGCCTGCTTCTTCACTTGTCTTGAATGTCTTGTTCTCGTCCCAGAATTTCTGCCATTTCGGCTCGATGGTCTGGGCGCGGTAGCCGGCTTGGGCCGGTGTGCCAATGTTGTCGCTCATCTTATGCTCCTCCTTGGAGTGTTGCTGTCTTAGATCGTACTATTGTCTTTAAAAAAGAGTTAAGAGATAGTCTCCACTGCAAAAAGTTTTGGGCTTCCACCCGCTGTTATACTCGGATTTCCTGATTGGAACCGCTTATCGCGGTAGAAATCCGAGTATAAAGGCGGCCACTACGTTGCTCCAGCTCCAAAATTTTCTCCGTTCCGTTCTCTGTAACTTTTATAAACCCCATCTGTTCTCCTGGCGGACCAGCAAAGTCCAAGAACCCACAATGATTAGCTGGGCCGTTAGGGCCTGCAAAGCCTAAATACGCGGTTAATTCGCCGGGACGGCAGAATCCGCAAGACCCATAACCCGCTTCCGATTCGCCGGTCTGCTGGAACATCCTTGATCCCGCCGTCCGCCAAGCTAACCGCAAAAAAACCTCCCATCCCTAGCGTATTATCGCTAGGGACGAGAGGTTTGAATTCCCGTGGTACCACCCTAGTTAGCGGCGGACATTCTTTGTCCGGCACTCACTTTGACACCCTTTAGCGGGGGTGAGGCGACGACGGTTCACACGCCGGTCCCCTTATTAATGAAGCTTAAGGAACCCTGCGGCTCGCGCCATTACTCCGAGGTGAGTTCACTGCGGTCCGTTAACCGGCTCGCACCTGGGGTGCCGGCTCTCTGCAATAACGGTCTCACGAATTAATACTCCTCTTCATCGTACTGCTATGTGCACTGCTCTTTACTCGTAATATTCACCACATTATAACCAAAAGATACATGTACAGTCAATGATTTAACGATATATATCCCTTTATGCCGGCCTTCTGCGGATATAATAGGCGACGATATGCTGAATGACCACTTTGCCGGCTGCGAAAAACGGCACCGCTAGAATCAGCCCGATCATTCCGGCGATCTCCCCGCCGACCAGCAGCGCGAAGATAATCAGCAGCGGATGCAGATGCAGCTTCCGCCCAACGACCTGCGGAGAAATGACGTTGCTCTCCAGCATTTGGCATAGCGTATTTACTACTGCTACCATCAGGACAAGGCGCCATGAGAGGGTCGAGGCCATCACGATGGCCGGAGCTGCGCCCAGAAACGGACCCATATAAGGAACTATGTTGAATACCGCTACTACACAGGCGAAGAGCAGCGCATAGGGCATGCCGATAATGGCATAACCGATATAGGCCAGCACACCAATGATAATACAGACAAGAAATTGCCCGCGGATATAATTGCCAAGTGCCTCATCAATATCCTTGAGCAGGGTGACAATCGACTTACGGCGGGACCGGGGAAGGCACGACACAACGGTCCGTTCGAACACATCGAAGTCCTTCAGGATGTAGAACACCAGAAATGGCACAATGAACGCATTGAACAGGATGCCAATGGTTGAAGCAATATTATCAAGGAAGTGGGAGATGCCTTCGGCCAGGCGGTTTTCCAGCTGATAGAACCAGTTATTCATTCCCGTCTCCACACCGGGCGGAATCAGTCTGGAATTCATGCCCCGCATCAGGCCCTGCGCATGCAATGTCATCTCCGGCAGATGCTCGTTAAGCTCCTCCAGCTGCTCGATGAACATTGGAATCAGGTTGATCAGAATGACCGCCAGTGAGGTGAGAAATACGGCATAGATCAGCAGGACGGCCACGCTGCGCGGCATTTTTCTCCTGGAGAGCATGGAAACCACGGGATTCAGCACATATGAGATGATCATTGCCGCCAGGAACGGGGCGAGGATCGCTTTTAGAAACAGGAAGATTCCCTCCAGCATGGGGCGGAGCAGCCAGACGAAATACAGAATGATCAGGGAGAGCAGCACGCCGATCATCCAGCGGAACCATTTATTTTGGGACCATTGCTCCATAATACCCCTCCTGAACATGTACAGCCCTCTAACAGTCATGCAATATTAGTATGTGTGAGAGGGTAATGAAATACTCTTGCCTGCAAAAAATTGGTTTTTTGTTATTTGAGTTGGAAAGTTGGTATAGTGGCCGGCATCAAGGTCCGCTAAAATCATATTGTAAAACGCTTTCATTCCGAGGAGGGGTACTTTTATTATGAAAAGGTTAAAACGATTATGCGGTGCAGGTATGACGTTGCTGCTTGCCGGATTGCTCGCTGGAGCTCCGTCTGTTTCGGCAGCCACCATCTTTGATGAGCCTCTGACCTACTTCAATTCCGCCACCTGGCAAAAAGCCGACGGCTATTCTAATGGCGGGATGTTCAACTGTACCTGGCGCGCTAACAATATCTCATTTACAAGTGGCGGACAGCTTCGTCTGGCACTGACCAGCCCCAGCAATAATAAATTTGACGGTGCAGAAATGCGGTCTGTCTACAAGTACGGCTACGGTAAATATGAAGTCAGCATGAAGCCTGCCAAGAACAGCGGAATCGTCTCTTCCTTCTTCACCTATACCGGACCCTCCGACGGCACGCCCTGGGATGAAATTGATATCGAGTTTCTGGGCAAGGACACCACTAAAGTTCAATTCAATTATTATACAAACGGGGTTGGCGGTCATGAAAAGATCGTGAATCTGGGATTCGACGCCTCCCAAGGTTATCATACGTATGCCTTCGATTGGCAGCAGGGCTACATTAAGTGGTATGTGGACGGCGTTCTGAAGCATACGGCCACCAGCAATATTCCGTCCCATCCCGGTAAAATTATGATGAACCTCTGGAACGGAACGGGAGTGGACTCCTGGCTCGGTTCCTATAACGGAGCCAATCCGCTCTACGCTTACTACGACTGGCTGAAATTTACAGGCAACTAAAAACGAAATTTGGACTCCGGCGGCGCACAGAGCGCACCTGCCGGAGTCCTTTTACATCTGCCCGGAAGCCGTTATCTTCAGAATTTGTTATCCGGATTGACACATTGGTATAGCGGCTAGAGCCTGGGTTCTGTACGATAAAAGCAAGAAACATCATCACAGGAGGAACAGAATTGATACGCAACAGGTTAATCAAAGCATCCGTAGCCGTAGCTGCTCTGTCAGCAGCAGTATGGGGCCTATGGGCCTTCACTTCAGCACCCCGATCCGAAGCAGGAGGTGCGAAGGACAATTTTACAGAATTCAATGCGGAGTTCTGGAAGAAAACGGATGGCTATTCCAACGGAGACATGTTCAACTGCACCTGGCGAGAAGATAACATCTCATTTGCCGGGGATGATCTTATGACCCTGTCTCTTACCAGCCGGTCCCCCGACGAGTTCGACGGCGCAGAATACCGTTCGCTGCAAAAGTACAGCTATGGCAAGTATGAAATCCGTATGAAGCCGGCGGCCAATCCCGGTGTAGTCTCTTCTTTCTTCACGTATACCGGCCCTTCGGAAGGTGAGCCCTGGGACGAAATCGATATTGAATTTTTGGGTAAAAACACCCGCCAGATGCAGTTGAACTACTTCACAGACGGCATCGGAGGACATGAAAAGGTGATTGACCTCGGCTTTGACGCGTCAGCAGAATTTCACTGGTATAGTTTCGACTGGAAGAGGGATTCCATTACCTGGTATGTAGACGGCCGCCCTGTTCATACTGCGACCGAGAGTATCCCCTTTACTCCGGGCCGTATTATGATGAATCTCTGGAACGGAACAGGCGTGGATTCCTGGCTGGAGGCTTATGACGGCAAGGCTCCGCTACATGCTTATTATGACGAATTCCGCTATACGCCAGCCCGGGGCGAGTAAGAAGCTTCAGCGCCTCTCCGACAAGAAACCGCCTTCAGCAAGGCGGTTTCTTGTCCCTGTGGACTCATCGGCGGCTGCGGTCCCAGGCATTGACCTCCGAGGTTTCGGACAATCCCCCGTACGCCTTCCATTTGCCGACAAACTCGTCAAATTCCTCGATACCGCTGTCCGCAAAGATTATGTTTTGAAAGCTTTTTTGTTCCAGCTTCTTCAGCAGCTCACCGTCGCTCTTCATCGTCTTGGTGGGAGGTCCCGTGAACTGTTCCTTACGGGAAGCCTCCTTCTGGCCCAGCAGCACCGGGGCAATATCCTCCGGAATCTCCTTAATGACTTCGGAAGGAATTCTCGCCCCGTCGAAGGTCAGTGTGTAGGAGGCCACCCGGATCACGCCCATCGGCAGCGCAGAGGGCTCAATGGTCGCCTTGCCACCCGCCATTGCCCAGTCATAGCCCTCTGCAAGACCATTAATGAACTCGCCGGTGGAGGTAGCATAATAATCAAACATATAATTCTGATAGGTAAAAAAGATTTCGGGGTGCTTCATTTTCTTGTTAATCAGTATGGCTCCGTTAACAGGTAAGGTGCCTCTTCTCATAGCGGTACCTTCCGGTCCGGAGGGTATCGCAACAGCCTTGACAGACGCCTGCGGATCTGCGGCAGTCAGGGAAGACAAGGGCCAGCCGCGCATCCAATACGGGCCGGCAATCATGCCGGCCTTGCCGGAGACGAAACGGTTGGCGGCGCCCTCTTCATCAAGCCAGGCACTGTCGGTCGACAAGTACCCCTGCTGAACCCAATGCTTCATAAGCGCGACAGCCTTCCGGGCGCCGGGCTGCACGGAGCCATATTCCAGGGTTCCGTCACTCCGGCGGTTCCATTGCTCGGGAACCGTGCCGAACGCTCCAAATATCCAGCTGCTGTCCCCCATCCAGGTACTGGGACCGTTACGGAAACCTAAAGCAAGGCCGTAAGTGTCCTTTAATCCGTTGCCGTCCGGGTCCTGGTTGACAAAAGCGTCCATGACCTGTTCCAGCTCATCCAGCGTCCGCGGTGTTTCCAATTTCAGCTTGGTAAGCCAATCCTGGCGAATCCAGAGCAGCGGATCGGAGTTGTATTCGTAATCCATGATGGGAATTGCATACTTATGACCGTCCCGCACGAAGGCATTCCATGCCGAAGTGTCCTCGGCAACAGCCTTCTTCCACACCCGGGAGGCATATTGTTCAAATAAACTGCCGACTTCCATGAATTGCCCGGAGTCAATCAGCTCCTGAATGATGGCTGCATCCCGTGTAGTGACAACATCGGGCATATTGCCTTTGGCCAGCTCAAGCCTCAGCTTGTTGGCATAGTTCTCGGAGGTTCCGGAGATAGTCCAGAGATAACGGATACGGATTCCCAACCGTTCCTCCGCCCAGGCCGTATGCACATTATGCTCAAGGCTCTCGCCTTTTTTAAAAGTCAAATTGGGGTTCACGGAGCCCACTGTGTACAGGTCTATGGGCGGATTATATTTACCTGCTTTGACTTCAAAGTGAGGCGCCGTGCTCTCCGGGGAAGCTGCCGGGAGAGTGGCCCCGGAACTGCGGAAGGTGCAGCCCGATAAGATCAGGACCAGCGCGAACAACGGCAATCTGAATTTCATGGAACCACCTGCTTTTCGTAATGTTCTGGAGGGCCGGACAACTTGTATCATAAACTTCTTCCGCATCCCATGGTACACTTCTTTTATTACGGCTAACAGTGAAAGCTTCTGAAAAGGATGATTTTATGGCCTGGCGTCCGAGTTTGTTTATTAAAATGGTTGCTATCCTGCTATCCCTTATATCAACCACACTCTTATTCTACGGATTATCCTACCGCAAGGATATCGGAGTCATCACGAGTCAGATCAAAACAACTGATTTGAATCACCTGGAGTTCCTGACCCAGCAGATGGACAACAATATCAATCAATTGGCGGGCAGCATGTATGCTCTTCAGAGAGACCCGACCATCCGTGACTACGAGCAGATCCGGCAATTGGGCCATCTTATTGACCCCGCCCAGACCATTATGACCGTGCTGGAGAAGCTCTCCCTTCAGACCAGCTCCAGTACGTGGGAGAACCGGATTGTCCTGTACAAGCCGCACAGCGGTGAGACGTTGGGGTCTGATTCCTCACTCTCCTTTGATTCCTCCGTACTGGAGAAACCGCTCCCGGCCGGCTGGGAGTATATTTCAGAGGACAGGGGCAGCACTGAAGCGGGCTTCCGCCTGCTGCTGTCAGATCCCGCTACAGAAAGCAGCCCTCCAAGAGAGGCGGAACTGCTGTTATCGATGTATTTTCCAGTATCCAACATTGAACGAATGTTCGATGCCTACCAGTCGCAGAACAAGGGCGATACCTTCCTGTTCCATCCGGTTTTCGGGATGATCCTCTCCCGCAATACCGACCGGGAAATGGCTGAACGGATCACCGCAACGCTTGATTCCGCAGACGGACAGGGCATATCGGAGATCCTCAACCTTAAGAAGGGCAGCTTTCTTATCAGTTCGGTTCCTTCATCGGCCATTAACTGGCGGGTCGTGCATTATTCGCCGCTGAAGCAGATTCTTCAGCCGATCCGCAGCAGCCGTTATTTCTTCCTGACCGGATCGGCTTTTCTCCTGGTCATGAGCCTGTTGTTCTCTTTGCAGCTATATCGTCAAGTGCAGCGTCCGGTTAGCCTTTTATTGCGTTCGCTCAACAGGATGAAGGAAGGACGATGGTCTACCCGTATTCATACCAAGTCCAATCCTGAGTTCACAATGCTCAACGAAGAATTCAATGAAATGGCAGAAAAAATTCAATTGCTGATTGAACAGGTCTACCTGGAGCAGCTCCGGGCCAAGGATGCCCACTTGAAACAGCTTCAATCGCAGATTAATCCGCACTTCCTCTACAACTGCCTGTTCTTTATTAAGAGTAAGGCCGTTGTCGGCGACACCGATTCGGTGGAGGCTATGGCGCTTAACCTCGGAGAATATTACCGCTACATCACCAAGACAGACCATTCCCTCACTACGCTGCAGGACGAGCTGAAGCTGCTGGAGAATTACCTGGAGATTCAGAATTTGCGGAAACAGCGCATCAGCTATGAGATGGATATCGCGGAAGATCTGCTGGGTCTGCAGATTCCCCGGCTGCTGATCCAGCCCTTGGTGGAGAACAGCATCATTCACGGTATTGAGAAAAAGATCGGCCCAGGCTCCATTCGGATCACCGCCTCCCATACGCAAGAGAGTGTCATAGTCACTGTTGCAGACAACGGAGCTGGCATGACGGATGAGGCAGTTAACGCTTTGCAGGCCCGAATTTCCGAAACGGCGCGTGAGGACGGAGGCTGCGGGCTATGGAACATCCAGCAGCGCCTCAGGTCCCATTATGGTGATTCATCCGGCCTTCTGATCGCCCCTTCACCTGAAGGCGGCTTAAAAATCACTCTTCGCATGGAGAAGAAAGAGGAACCCTATGCATCAAATTCTTCTGATTGACGACGAACCTTATGTCGTTGACGACCTATCCATTTCGCTTCCTTGGACGGAAATGGGATTTGAACAAGTTCACACGGCTTATTCCGGATACGAGGCACTGGAACTGCTTCAGCGTTATCCTATCGACATTGTTGTCACTGACATCAACATGCCTGAAATTTCAGGCATCGAACTGATCGCCTCCATCCGTAGCCGCTGGAAGCACATCCGGGTCGTTATGCTGACCGGTTATGCCGAGTTCGAGTACGCCCGCAAGGCGATAGAAGAGCAAGCCAGTGCCTATCTGCTCAAGCCAATTGCCAATGACCAGTTGATTGCCGTTATTGGCAAGCTCCAGGAAGAGCTGCGCGGCGAATGGGAGACTCGGTCCTCCTATCAGCGGACAATGCAGACCTTCCGCGAGCATCTTCCGCTCCTGCGGGACCGGCTGCTCGGCGAGCTCCTGCAGGGGCGGAAGATGTCCAGGCCGCAGCTGCACGAGCGGCTCTCCCAATTCGATCTGCCGTTCTCCACCAATCTGCCGGTATGTCTTGTAATCGTCAGACCGGAGGAATTCTTCCGGCGTCAGGACATGGGCAGCATGCTGCTGTTCGAATACGCCATTATTAATATCGCGCAAGAGCTGTTTCAAGACCGGTTCCACATCTGGTCAAGCAAGGATGTCCATGATTATCTTGTATTTCTGCTGCAGCCCAGGGAAGACATTGAACCCCGCCTGAATCTCGCAGATGATATCACCCAGGCCGCCTATCAGCTGCAGAATCATGTCAGCACGCTGATTGGAGGCGGCCTTTCTGTGGTCACTACGGGTTGGGGCGGATTCCCGGATCAGGTGTACACTCTCTATCAATCCGGCATCTCCGCTATCCGCCAGCATATCGGCAGCGAAACAGGCATCTATCTGGATGCCACGGACAACAGCAGCTTTAACCCTGTAGAAATTCTCCAGCCGCTCTACGAGCCTCCGCTTTTCTTTCATTTATTTGAGGCGAACAACTGGCAGGGGATCGAAGACAAGCTGAATGCCATCGCTTCGGAGCTGGCCCGGAATCCGGACCACTCTCTGGAGCATATCCATGAAGCCCGTCTGCATCTGGAAACGGCTTTCTATTATTTCGCCCATAAGAATAAGAAGATGCTGGGCGAGATCGTGGGCAATCCGCTGATGAAGCAGGCCCCCTTCCAGACGGCTGACAAGCTGCGGGAATGGGCGCTGGAGATGGTTACGCTGCTGAAGGAGCATTTTGAGTCTGAGCGGCGGGACAGCCGGACAGTCCTGATTCGGAACGTACATGAATATATCGACCGCAATATACATTATGTCTCACTCCAGGCCATCGCCGATCATGTCCAGATGCATCCGGTATATCTGTCCAAAATGTACAAGCTTGAGACAGGCAAGCGGATCAGCGACTACATCAGTCAGGTTAAGATGGAAAAAGCGGCGTATCTGCTCATTCATACGCCGCTGAAAATTTATGAGGTTTCCGCCGAGCTGGGCTATTCCAATGCCCATTACTTTATCAAGCTCTTTAAGGAGTACACGGGGATGACCCCGCATGAGTTCCGTGACCGGGCATTATAACATCTTTACTCTTCAAATCGCAGCTCCACCTCGTGGGTGAGCCCGTCATCCGGAGTCGGAATAAACCCATCCTCTAGCGCCCGGCCATCCAGTGTCAGACGGGCATCACCGCCGTTCATCCGGCGGAAGCCTTCCGGTTTACTGATCCGGATACAGTACGAAGATTTGCCAAGCTTCAGAGTGTAAGAGAATTCTGTCTGCTCTTCCCGCAGGATCGGACTCAGTGCGATGCCCTGCGCCGTATATTCAATGCCTAGCGCTTCCATCAGCGAGAGGGTGAGCCAGGTCGAGGTGCCGCTTAGCATCGGACCGATATTCTCACCGGTCTCGCTGTTATTATATTGAGTGCAGAATCGCGGATTTCCGCAGACTGCAAACGGATCTTCCATCGTCTTGAACGGCATGATCCGGTCCAGCAGCCAATAGCCGAGGCGGCCCAGCTCGGCAGCAAGCCCTGAATCCGAGACTTCCTTGGCACCCTTGAACATCGCAGCTGCGGCCATCATGCAGGCATGCTTGAATACGCCGCCGTTCTCCCGGTCACCCGGGAAGTATTCGTCCGAAGCTGTGTGGGTAGAGACCCGGCCCAAAGCAACCGGGGAAACCAGCTTCAATCCGAAAGGAGTCATAAGATGCGACTTCATAGTGTCCAGCATCACCGAGATCTGCGACTCATCGGCACAGCCCGACAGGATGCTCCAGCTGAAGGAATTTAAGAAGTAAGAACCCTCGGATGCCGGATCTGCTGACAGACCGTCTCCGGCAGCTCCCAAATAAGTATATTCGCCATTCTGGTACCGGTTGAAGAGCACGCGGGCGAAGAAATCGCCCTTCCAGGCATGCTCCTGGATACGCTCGCGCAGCTTGGATCCGAAGCGGTTCAGCTCATCGGCATCATCCTGCTCCCCTTTGCGGGCAGCCAGAGCGGACAGTTCATCTACTGCTACCTTCAGCAGGAAGGCGTTCATAACGCTCTCGGAATAATCGCTGTCCAATGAATCCCCGAAGACCCCGCCTGCCTGCAATTGCTCCCGGTAGAGCTTTTCCTTAGCTGGACCGTTCAGATACGTGTCATCCAGCTTAAGACAGTCGTTCCAGTCTGCGAAGTCCAGTAAGGGCAGAGCGTGGCGGCCGATTGAAATCTTCCCTGAATAGACAATAATCGCCTTGAGTGTCTCGAAGACCGGCCGGCTGGCTTCTTGTCCCGCTACCGGACAAGACTCGTCCAGGAACTCGAGATCGCCGGTAAGCATTACATAGCGGTAGACGGCTTGAACAAGCCATAACGCATCGTCGGACCATTTGCCCGGCTCCTTGCCGGCCCAGAAGAAGTTATGATAGGCATAGCCCAGTTCAAACACCATACCGGTCCATTCTTTAAGCAGACTTTTCACCAGAGCGCTTTGTCCCATACCGACAAAATAATACATCGATGCGTATAAATCCTGGATTTCGCGGAAGCCAATCTCCCTGTAGCCCTTCTGTGTCTGGCAAAAGGAACGGGAGACAAAGCTTTGATAGAGCACCTGAAACGGCAGATTGCGGTTGATAAATACATCGAAATTCTTGTCATCGGAGAATACCTGCAGGAACTTGCTGTAATCCCGCACGAACCCGGCTGATTCCGCCAGCGCTGATTCCGCCGCGCATGGGTCGGAGAAACGGGTGACCAACGCCCCCACTTCATCCGCCAGCACCGTGTCATTCCAAGGCGCCCCGCTCTTGTCGGAGACTAGGCCGGTCAACTGGTCAACAGCTGTCTTAGCTCCCGCAGCCACTTGAATTTCCCCGGCTACTGCGAAGAACCCTGGCCCCTTACGGTGCAGAATGTTACTCAGTCTGAGCGCGCCGGACGGACGGTGAAGCGAACCTGTACCGACAAATTCATTGTAGCTGACGCAGTATTCACGCGGCAGCACCGGTCCTTCTGCCCCGTGAACGATCATTGTGTGGAAGCGCAGATCATGACGGCCGCCTTCGGGATAATAATCCGGACTGATGGCTGCCACGGCTCCCGTATTATCCTGGAGCACGCCGCCCTGCATAATGACGTTGCTGTACAGCACATCCTCGAACAGCGCCCCCGGAGCCGCTGAGCCGAACATTCCCGTGTAGACGATCCGCAGAACTCGGTCGGCTTCTCCATGGTTCTCAATCTCAATCCGCTGTAATTCGGTAGCCAGAGGCAGGCCCTCGTATTGAGGCAGAATAGAGATGATTCGTGTAATCTCCAGTCCGCAGCGCGTCCGGCAGGTGATTCGGGTTACATTCTGCGAATGCCGGCAGACCGCCGACTCTATCCCTTCATCTCCGGGGTCCGCGGAATAGAAGATCTGCTTCCCGTCCTCGAACAGATAGAATTGCCGGTTAGCCGGGAACCCGTTCTCCTCCTGACGCATATCCCAGCGGGTGGCCAGCACCTGGGTGGCCGCATGTGAACGGAAGCTGCCGCCGCCCAGCCGGTCAACAACGCTCTTCGGGGTAGTCTGAAGCGGATGGGGAAAGCTCAGACGGTTGCCCATAAGCAAATTGACCGCGAAATGCGGACCCGGCACAGGTGAACGCAGATCAATTACGTGCTCGCCCTCAGCGTTAAGCGCCCCTGCCCAGCCCGGAGCGGCCTGCAATTGCGCCAAAGCCAGGCTTGCGGTAGCCTCCGGTACGTCAACAGTCTGCTCCTGTCTTCCGGCGTGCCGGATATACAGTGACAATTCCGTGGCTTCTTCGTTTACGGCGAACAACGCGGAGGCACCCGCTTCACCCGGCAGCAGCGCTGCCACAGCGGGGAGCTTGAGCAGCTCCTGAATGGCAGGCAGCCGAAACGGCAGACCGGCTATGCCTACGGCCCCCCGTCGTTCCGAATCCGTAAAGAGGGCACTGATGTGCGCCCCGGGGCCAATCCGGTCTGCGAAGGCTTGTCTCAGGATCTCTTCAGCCGAAGCCATCGCTTCTCTTGCGGTAGTAAATTTCAGCATGATTGCTCTCACCTTTCCTGGCATGCTACGGGTCAGCCCTTGACGGCCCCCGCGGTCATACCGCTGATAAAGTATTTTTGGGTCATGAAGAATATGACCATGACTGGCACGGTTACCACCGTGGAGGCTGCCATCAGCAGGTCGTAGCGGGTATTATATTGCCCGACAAACAAGCGGATACCGACCGGAATCGTCTGTACATCAGCGCTGGTTGTCAAAACCCAGGCGAAGAGGAGCTCATCCCACGCCGTAAGGAAGATGAATATGCCTGTCGCAATAATGCCGGGCAGAGACAACGGCAGAATGATTTTGTAAAAAGCCTGAAATTTCGTACAGCCGTCAATCGTGGCCGACTCTTCCAGGTCTCTTGGAATTGAGACAAAGAAACTTCGCATAATCCAGATACTGATTGGGGTGTAGAACGCCGTATAGACGAGAATCATTCCCCAGTACGTATTGATCATCGGCAAACCGAACGTATTCTTGATCCACAGGAACATCAGGTAAATCGGGAACAGGAACATAATCCCCGGGATCAGCTGGGTGGATATGATACTCATGCTGAACAGCTTCGATCCGGGAAAATCAAACCGGGCCAGCGCATATCCGGCCAGAACGGCAAAGGAGCCGGCAAGCAGGGTTGTCGCACCGCAGATCAGAAGGCTGTTGCGGAAATAGGTGGCAAAATTCACCGTATCCCACATATTGATATAATTGACCCACTGCGGCTTCGGCAGGCTGAAGGTAGTGATCCCGTTCAGAATTTGGTCATTGGAGTGCAAAGAGGTGAAGATCATCCACAGAATGGGAAATACCGTCAATACAACGATAACCCAGGTCAGTGAAGTCAGCAGGAACGAACTGACGGAACGTTTACGGTGTGTACTCATTGGGCATTCAACTCCGATCTAAAGACGCGGTACCAGACACCGACGACCATCAGCATGGCAAACATCAGCATGATTGAAGCGGCAGAGCCCGAACCGAAGGACCAATAACCGAAGGATTGGCGGGTCAAGGCTGTCATCAGGAGGTCTCCCCATTCCCCCGGATATCCGGCACCGTTGCCGAACATCGTGGAGACGATGTTGTAGGAGTAGACATTGTTAATAATCTGGAATAAAAGCTGTACCGCAATAACCGGCTTAAGCATCGGCAGCGTCATGTTCCAGAACTGGCGGAATTTGCCCGCACCGTCAATGGTTGCAGCTTCATAGATATCTTCGGGAATGGTCTGGAGTCCAGCCAGGAAAATGACCATCAGGAACGGCCAGCCGCGCCAGATGGTTGGGATAATGATCGCCCAGATCGTATTCGGCCCCAGCAGCCAGAAAGGCTTCTCATTGAAGAGATGCAAGACATCGACCAGGAAATAGTTGATAATGCCTTCCTTCTGCCACATGAAACCCCAGAGCACACCGACCACATAAGACGGAACGACCCATGGGAGCAGCATGGCTGTGCGGGCAATGCTGCGTCCGGGAAAATCACGGTTCAGCAGCAAGGCCATCATCAGGCCCATGATCATTACACCGATCGTCACAATGACCGAATAAATCGCGGTGTTGCGGATGGCAAAATTGAGCCCCTGGCGGACCGGGTTATCGGTGTTGAACAACAGGCCAATATAATTGTCGATCCCCACAAACGGCGCCTTGAGATATTTGCCCAGTGTAAATTGGTTCAGCTTCAGGAATGACATCCAGAATCCCTGAATCATAGGGAGCAAATGCACCAACAGCATGAAAATGATGGTCGGCACCATCAGCATGTAAGCAAATTTATTCTCTCTGACCCGTTTGCGCCATAGTCCGCGCTTGTCGGAAGCAGCCTTCGCAGGCAGATTTTTTTCAGTATGGAGCCCCATCTCTTATCCCTCACTTTACTAATGGAAGAACCGCCGCACCCTATCGCGCGGCGGCATCCCCCTAATCCTCATCATTATTGGTTAATAATTGCTTTGACTTCGGCCGCTGCAGAATCCAGCTCTTGCTTGACGGTTTCTTCACTATATTTGCCCTTCACACCGGCAACAATATCCCAAATGTTGGCAAAATGCTTTTGCAGCGCCGTTTCCGTAGGTCCCCATTGGGGAATGGATGGATAGGTTCTTCCGTATTTCGTGGCTTCCGAGAATGCTTTCATGCTGGCATCCAGATCAGGCGATTCCAGAAGTGACAGTCGAGCCGGGAGCTGGCCGGATACGGCAGCATAAGCCTTCTGCGCTTCATCGCCGGTCAGGTACTTAATCAAATCCCAAGTCGCTTCCTTGTTCTTCGAGCCGCTGAATACGGTCAGCTCGCTGCCGCCGACGAAGGTAGCTTGTCCGCCCGGACCTGCAGGAAGCGGAGCCACCGCGAAGTTCTTGGCCGCTTTCTTGTCATCCATACCGCCGTTTGCTTTCGGTGTCGCAAAGTTCTTGGCGAGCCAAGGGCCGGAGATAATGACCGCCGATTTACCGTCGCCGAAGTCGCTCTCAATCTGCGACGAATTCTTCTCAAGCGAAGATTTATCCACAAGGCCTTCAGCGGCAAGTCCGGTGTAGAACATCACGCCGTCAAGCCCCTTCTCTTCGTTGAAGGCAACATTTTTGTTATCTTCCGAGAGAACATCGCCGCCTGCAGCCCAGATCCAAGGGAAGATATTATGCACTACGTTCCAGTCGTTTTTACCTGGAAGTCCGAGTGCAGCGATCTTTTTGCCGTCAACGGTCTGTCCGTTGACCGCTTGCAATGCGCTTTTGAAGGAATCCCAATCTTTAAAGGCTGTTGCTGTGTCCACACCGGCTTGCTTGAATACATCTGTCCGGTAGTATATTGCCCGCGCATCCACGAACCACGGCACCCCGTATACCTCGCTGTCGCCCGCGATAGAGGTAGTCGTCCAGATGGCCGGCAGGAAAGCCTCAGCACCGCCTACATCGGCTACTTTGTCCGTCACTTTGTCAATACCGCCCATGCTGGCGATTGCCGGTACCCAGGTTGATCCAAGCTGCAGCAGGTCCGGACCTTCCCCGCTTGTAGCCGCTGTCGTAATCTTGGTCCAGGCAGAGCCCCAGTCAAGTACCGTTACCTTCATGGTGACATTCGGATGCTCTTTCAGGTAAGGTTCAAGCGTCTTCAGGAAGTCTGCATCCGGCTTGGGACTGTTCGGCATCACCCAGGCGTTTAGGGTAACAGGGTCTGTGCTTGGCGTAGCAGGAGCGGCAGTTGCACTGGAATCTTCTTTCTTTCCTCCGTTGTTAGCCGAACTTGATTGGTTGTTATTGCCTCCACATCCGCTGACCACTACTGAAAATGCCATGAGTAGTGCGGTGATGGATACTGCTGTCTTTTTCACAATAAATCTCCCCCATTGTCGTCTGAAAATCATGGAGAACGGCTGCCCGTCCTCCATGTACTGATTATAAAAGTGTTTCTTGCCGGTCTAAATACCAAATCGCAAGCCTGGATAACAAATTCTAAAGCTTGTTCAAGGTGCAGCTACGGTTCCGTTGTTCGTCAGCACAATGTCATCGACGTCCACCGCAAGATGGCCTGTACCGCCATCCGTTATATTCCCCAGCTCAAAAGAAATCCGGCCGATGGAGGTGCTGCCTCCGGCAACATCGAATTCCAGGGTATATTCCGCGTATTCCGTATCAAGATCTACCACCTTGCTCGTATACCCGTTCCAGGTGTAATTGTTCGCGACATCCAGCCAGCCGATGCTGATGTTCATTTTGCGCGCTGCTTCTGCCTTAGCTTTGAAGGTAAGTGTATAATGATTGCCATCGTTGTAGGCTACTCCCTCGTAATAGACCTGCCGGTCCCAGCTGTTCGTCCCTGTGGAACCGACCTGGATCTGCAGCGCCCCATTCACATTGTCAATGGACAGCTCGCCGCTGTCGGAGGAATAGCTGCTCCAGCCCTTAAGCGGAGCCGAGAAGTCTCCGTTTGGAATCAGATTCTCCCCATACGCCTCACCCGCCATGACCGGGCTCACCTGCAGCAGGGAAATATTGCTCAGTCTAACCGTATGCTCTCCCAGCAGCCCGTTAACCTTGCCCAGACTGAACTGCAGCACAGCAGCGGGATCGCTTGCCGGAGCAGTGAACAGAAATTCATAATGTCCGCCCGCTTCGCTCAGACTTACTGTCTCGTTCGTATACGGGGTCCAATTATTGTCCGAAGTACCGTCATGCTGAACAAGCACCCGGATATCTCTGGCTATTGATGCCTCCCCATCGAAGCGAAGCAGGTACTTCTTGCCCAATTCTACCGGTACTCCCCCTTGCTTCACCTGTACGTTCCAGTCTTCATCACCGGTGCCGCCAAGGTCAACCCGCAGTGCACCATACACAGCGTTCATTACGGTGTTCTTCACCGGATTACTGTCCCAATCCCTCTTGTACAGCGTCCAGCCTTCGGTAGAATCGCCCTTGAAGCGGCCGTTCACCACCAGCTCGCGGGTCAGATCCAGCCAGGCCAGATTATAGCCGCTGCCGCCAAGACGGAAGTAATAGATTCCGGCAGGCAGCTCAAGCGGTGCCCCGATGATTGCGCGGTAGGAATGAAGTCCTCCGGTATCTCCGATTGCCGTACTATAGACAGAGGTCGTCACTACACTCTGTTTGCCGGCATCCAGAACCGACAGCTCCAGCCCGGAGTCTGCCTGTATACTGGATACCCGGGCCACGGGAACAATGCTGGCAGCCTGAGGCAGCACCACTTTGTATTCTACATAGTCGCCCTGGTCCATATCCGTGATGTCCTTGCCGCCTTCGCCGCTCGGAATCAGGCCGGTACCCGATGATCTCCAGTTCTGGTCCCCCCGCAGATGCAGGTAGTTAGTGAATACAGGCGGATCAATCATCCTTACCAGACGTACATTGTCAATCTCGGTCTGCCCCGGAGCCTGGCCCAGAAGGAACGATAATGTACCTTCAGTTCCGGACGCGCCGGACAGCTCTATTTCCGCTGTATAGCTCTTCCACTCCGGCGTCAGAGTGAATGTTGCCCCGTCAGGATAGACGGTCTTCCCATCGCCGCCGTCCAGCTTGATGCCGACCGGCTGCTCCTGCTCCGATCTCGCCTCGAACGTAAGCTGATAGACTCCCCCGGCTGTCACAGGGATTCCTGTCTGGATCAGCGTCACATCCTCAGCCGAGCCTCCGGCTGTCTGGACATCTACCTTGAATTCACGCTTCATCAGCGGCAGTTCCAGAGCATTGGTTACACTGGCTTTCGCAGCAGCGCCCGATTCCGGCTTAACGGCGAAGGTCCAGTAGCCCAGCCGCCCTTCTCCCAGCTCGAATCCGCCATTATAGATCAGGTTGCCGTCAGGCAACGGAGTACGTACCACTGGCAGGGGCTCCGTCTCTACCACCCTGACATTGTCGAAATAGGCTGCAATGTCGTTCAGACCAAGATTGAACTCGAAACGGACATTGTTATCGGAACTCTTCGACATGTTGAAGGTATATTCATACGATTGCCAGTTCGGCGTAAGCTGGAAATTGCGTTCCATGGAATAAGCCGTCCATCCGCCGCCGAATTCGGTCAGCTTGCTCATCAGCGGTCGGGCCGCATCCGCCTTGGCATCGAATGTGACTTTGTAGGACTTGCCCTTCTCCAGCAGAAGCGGCTTCTGAGCGAGCTGAATGGAATAGTTCTGGGTTCCAGCTTTGCTGACAGCCACCTTCACCGCCTTACCCTTTTCTATATCGTCAACGACGGAAGCTGTTCCCTCACCCCCCGCATTCTCGATCAATTCCCAATATTCCGGCGGGCCTTGAACCGCTTCTGCACCCGTAAAGTCACCGTTATAAATCTGGTTCCCGTCGGCAAGGGCAGGGCGCTGCGGAGTCGACAGCTCCGGCTTTGTCGGCCGTTGTCCTGTTACGTCCGGCCATTGATCGAGCTTGTTGTACTTGTAGACCCGGACATAATCGACATACATTTTGTCCGACTGGAAGTCAGCTGCCGGGTTACCCGGCCAATCGCCGCCCACTGCCAGATTAAGAATCATATAGAACGGCCGGTCAAACGGTGCGGGATAGGTATAATAATCCGGCTGGCCTTCAGCCTTCGTTCCCCAATCGCTTGTTTCAAAATACATTTTACCGTCCACATAATACCGGATCAGTCCCGGGAGCCATTCCAGTGTGAAGTCATGATAAGCATCAGCGAACGTCGTGCCCTCCGGCAGAATGTAGGTCTTGGACTGTGACGTATGCGGGATGTCGTAATGAAGCGAACCATGAACCGTTCTCGGGTACAGATCAGCCTTCTCTGCATCACCGGCCACCGGTCCCGTTAATTCCATAATGTCCATCTCGCCGCTTCCCGGCCAAGGTCCGTACTGCTTCTCTTCGTCGGTTGGCATCATCCAGATGGCCGGCCACATGCCCTGCTGAATCGGCAGCTTGGCGCGCACCGTGAATTTGCCGTAAGTCCAGTCGCCCTTCAGCTTGGAGGTCAGCTTGCCGGAAGTATACGACTTCCCGCCGTATGCTTCCTTCCGTGCTTCCAGTGCCAGCACACCCTGTCCGCTCTCGGTTTCGAGCGAAGCGTTGTCCGGATGATAATATTCGAGTTCATTGTTGTATACCGTTCCGGTATCCTGCACATTCCATTTGGTCTTATCTATGGAGCTACCGTCGAATTCGTCGTTCCAGACCAGCTCCCATGGATTGTCAGGGGTTGGCGGAGTAACCACCGGTGTTGCAGTCGGCGTTGCCCCAGCTGTCGCTGTTGGGGCAGGTGTCATAAGTGCAGGCGTTGGCATCGCTCCGCCTGAATCCCCTCCGCTCCCCGTAAAGGTGGCGGCTGCGCTTGCCTGCGGCGAAGCTCCATTACCGGACAAGCCCCGAAGCGTCTCACCAGCCTTGAGTGCTAGGCCGTTGAGCAGCACACGATCCGCTTGGGTCTCCAGCAGGCCGATGTCCCCCCGGTTCATAATCTCTGATCCGGCAGCGCCGGGACCGATAATCAGTGCTTCCACCCTTGTGCCGGCCCCAATCTCAACCTTGGCCGGCTGGAGCAATTCAATCCGGGCTACGGAGCTGCTATCCTCCAGCACGAGCCGTACCGGGGCTTTGGGCTTGTTCAGCTTGATCTGTCCCAGTGAAGATTTACGGAAAACTACCGAATGGTCACCACCTCCCGAGATATGAGTGGTTCCCTGCACCTTGATTCCCGAGAACGATACCTCTCCCTCTCCTACTCCGGCAGTCACATAGAGATTCCCGCTAACCGGTCCGCCTTCGATCTGTACATTCGCCCGGTTCACAATTACATTGCCGGACACCCCGCCAATCGAATAGCTTCCTTCGCCTGAACTGATCCACCCGATCATCCGGCCCAGGAGCTCCGCCAGTTCAGCCCGGGTCATCTGCGTCTGCGGATTCAGCTTGCCATCCGGCCCGCCGTGCAGGTAGCCTGCGTCAAGCATGGCACTCACTGCTTCCCGGGCATAGCCGCTGACCGCTGATCCGTCAGGCTGCGCGGCCAGCGTAGTTGGCGAAGCCGCCTCCAGGCCGAAAGCCCGGCTCAGCATCGTCATGGCCTCCTGCCGGGTTACAGCCGCTCCCGGCTGAAACCGTCCGTCCGCGTAACCTTGGATTATGCCGGCTGCACTAATCCCGCCCACATCCTTGCCATACCAGGAAGAAGCGCTTACATCACTGAACACAGCCGTTCCCGGAGCTGAGTAACGAAACACACGGCCCAGGATAACCGCTATCTCTGCGCGCGAGATTGCACGGCTTGGTCCAAATCTTCCCTGCCCATTCCCCTGCAGGATTCCGGCGGCTGCCAGCCTGTCCACCGCTGGCGAAGCCCAGTGCTGATTCATATCGGCAAATGCTGCCTTTCCGGCTACAATAGCGCCGCTTGTGCTTGTGCCTGCGGCTGATACGGGAAGCTTTTCCAGTCTCTCTGCTCCTGCCACTCCCGTGTTTCCCGGAAGCTGAATCCCTGACAGCAGCATACCGGCAATCAGCAGCTTGGATATTCCTTTACGGTACATTCAATAATCCCCCTTATGCAGAACCTTGCAGAATCCGGCGTTGCCGCCAGTCGATTTCAGTATAGAGCCCGTATCCCGGAGGCGACATACCAATTCGTTAGCACATATAACAAAGATGCAACTTCCTCATTTATAGGAGAAGTTATCCTGTAAACAGACGCTGTCCAGGGTCCACACACAACAAAAACCAGCTCATCCTGGACCAGGATTGGCTGGTTTTTGTGTTGTAGAAGATTGAAGACCCGTTTCGTGGAACATCCACCGCAGGCTTGCGGATGAACTGCTTAAGAGCAAACAAGGCTGACCCAAGCATCCATTCGATGCTTTGAGGTCAGCCCCACGGCGAATCTATGTAACTTTATCCGGGAATGAATCAGGCTAATGATCAGGAGGATGCATGGATCTGCGGGAAATCCTGTGCAACATCTTCACCCGAGAACAGATCGTCAAGCGAACTGAGCGTGCCATCTTCTTCAACCTGATAAACCGACATTTTCTCGCCGTTGACCGTAAGTTCGATGAAACAGCCCCAGCAATAGAACTGGTGGGAACCGATCTTGCCGATATCCTTGGAGTTGCAGTTTGGACACTTCATATAATACATTCCACCTATCCGTTAACAATATTAATGGCTTTTTGAAGCCGTTCTTCGCTCATCGCAGGAACCAGTACCGAATTCTCCCCGATAGACATTCCTTCAGAACAAGGCAGCCATTTGCGGCCTTCGATCAAATCAGTTACAAGCCCGTCACTGATTTCCAGCGCTACTATTGTGTTTCCCATCTTTTGGTCAAAATAAACATCGGATATTCGTCCAAGTATCGTTCCGGATGCTGTAAGCACCTGCAAATCCTTCAACTTGTTCTTTCCCAAGAGGAAAGTATACGGTATATGGTCAGCGTCGGTCTTAACAATCGACTCTTTGTTGCGGATCATGACAGCATCTTCGCCATAAGCGACAATATCATCCCATGCCACAACTTTCACATGACTGGAGAAAAAAGTTTTGCTTTCCAGTTCAATACCCGTAATGTTCCAGTTTGAATCCAGTCCAATATCGATTATTTCACCGACTTCAGTACCTTCTTCAACTTCATATACGGTGAGGCCAATCATATCTTGAAGTTTCATGGCGTTCAAAGTCCCCTCACCTTAAATAGTGCTTACGAGTTCCCTGAAGCTAGAAACCTTCCAAGCGGATGCCAGACCGCAAAAATGCCTAGTCTTTAGTACGCAGCCGGTTTAAGATGGTTCCAACTTTTTGGGCAACAACCTGCATTTCTTCATTAGTATTACCCAAACCTGTACTAAAGCGAATCGCCGAGTTCAAAAGTTCTTCCGGAAGCTTCATCGCCTGCAGGACATGCGAGATTTCCAGAGAGCCCGAGGTGCAGGCTGAACCACTGGCGGCCGCAATCCGCTCCATATCGAGATTCATCAGCAGCACATCTGTCTTCGCACCCGGGAAGCTTACATTCAGAATTCCGGGCACCGTCTGCTGTTCATTCCCGTTAATTACATATCCGCCGGCTCCGGCATGCTTGTCCAGCTCCTGCAGCAGTGTACTCCGCAGTCTGACAGCCTGCTCATGATGCTCCGCAAGTCCGTCTACCGCCAGCTCTACTGCTGTGGCGAAGCCGGCTGTACTTGCCAGGCTCTCCGTACCCGCGCGTCTGCCGCGCTCTTGAAGTCCGCCATGTTGTCTTGGCTGCAGCGGCGCTCCCCGCCGGACATACAATCCGCCAATCCCCTGCGGACCGCCAATCTTGTGGGCCGAGAAGCTCATATAGTCGACAGGCAGCTCGCGGAGCACCATAGGCAGCGTGCCCAGGGCTTGTACAGCATCCACGTGAAAAAGAATGCCCCGCCCGCCCGCTAATCTGCCAATCTCTTCTATAGGCTGTACAGTTCCCACTTCATTATTCACAAACATTACGCTAATCAATACTGTATCCTCACGCAGGGCAGACTGCACATCCTTCAGAGAGACAAGTCCTGTGGAATCTACGGGAAGATAAGTAACCTCGAAGCCCTGTTGCTCCAGTTGTCCGCACGTATGCAATACCGCATGATGTTCTACTGCTGTGGTAATGATATGTTTACCCTTATGAATAGAAGCATAGGCTGCGCCGAACAGAGCGAGGTTATCGCTCTCTGTACCGCCGCTGGTGAACACCCACTCATCAGGGGAACAGCCCAAAAAGCCCGCGATCCTGTCGCGCGCTCCATTTACGATTCTTTTGGCCGACCGTCCGAACTGGTGCACACTGGACGCATTGCCATACTGGTTCAATAACATATTGTACATAACCGTAGCCACCTCCGGATGAACCGGTGTTGAGGCGGCGTGGTCCAAATAGATGGGTTTCATGACGAGATTCTCCGCTTCTAGAAATTCAGGATTTTCTTAAAATATAAGAATTTATATGCTTCACACGATAATTTATCCTTCTATTTCTCGCTGAAACGGTACCGTCCTTGAGAGAACGGCAAGGCCGTTTCCACTTGCAGGACTACTCAATTATACTGCTGAACAAGCCCTTTTACCACCTGTTAATAAACACAATATTGTAACATTTGTCCATGGAGTATTATTGGGAAAAACTATGGCTTGGCCGGTTCGTCAGCCTCGAGTTCCGGCAACCGCGCAGCCAGCTGCTCCTCGGAGATCACTTCAATCCCGTGCATTCGCAAGAGCGCAGTGGTCACACCTTCTCCCGGCACCTTCACACCGGCGAATTCTCCGTTATAGATCATGGAGCTGCCGCAGGACGGGCTGTTCTCCTTGAGCACCACCAGAGTTGCCGATAAGCTCCTTGCCTGCTCCAGTGCGGCATAGGCTCCCTCTATATACATTGCAGTTACATCATTGCCTGTTCTGTCGATCACCCGGGCCTGGCCTTCCAGCACATCCCGCCCTTCGCCGCCTATGATCTCCGCCGGTTCCCGGGGAGTAGAGAAGCCGCCCATCAGTTCAGGGCATATGGCAACCGCCTGCTGATTGTCCAGCAGGTGCTGGATGGCCGGATTCAGACAATCCGTGCCGTTATATCTAACCTTCATTCCGGCCAGGCAGGAACTTACGATAATCATAGCCGCCGCCCCTCCTTCACAATCCCTGAGTTTCTTCCTCTATACTGTAATGTTATCATGTGAAATATAGGCAGCATAGCACGAAGCGGCCATGCTGTAAACTGACAGCCACTAAAGGGAGGCACGGGCAAAATGTGCGGAAGATATACGATTACCGTAACACTGGAAGAGCTGATGACCAGATACTTCACCGGCGATCCTTCCTTCGACCATTATGCACCGAAGTTCAACGCCGCTCCGATGCAGTACATTCCGGCGGTTATTCATGACGGCAAGCGCAATAAGCTTGGCCAGCTGCGCTGGGGGCTTCTGCCTTCATGGTCTAAGGAGGATAAGAACGGTGCGAAGCTAATCAATGCCCGCAGTGAATCGCTGCTGGAGAAAGCTTCATTTAAAAGGCTTGTATCGTCCCGCCGCTGCATTATTCCGGCAGACGGCTTCTATGACTGGCAGGTCAAGGAGAGCGGCAAGCAGCCGCTGCGCGTCACCTTGCGGGATGGACAGCTCTTCTCTATGGCCGGCCTGTATGATATCTGGACAGATCCCAGCGGCCGCAAAATCGCCACCTGCACCATCATCACCACAGCTGCGAACAGCCTCATGGAAGAGATTCACGACCGAATGCCGGTCATTCTGGGCAAGGACGCGGAAGCGCAGTGGCTGGACCGCAGCAACCCGGACATCCCCTCACTGATGAAGCTGCTTCAGCCTTATGATGCAAGGCAGATGCTGGCTTATCCCGTATCATCAGCCGTAGGCAATGTGCGTAATGACTACCGGGAGCTGATTAACAGAGCCGGGGCAGATGCGGTATAAGTGTTACAGCGCTCTATCCCGGCATTATCTCCAGGTCATCTATCTGGTGTTTAGGTCCTATGTAGTCGGGGTATTAACTAAAGCTTATAATTCATTCATTATTGCTCATTATCCATCCACAACATTGATCCAAGGAGGAATAGACGTGGCTATCAGCAGACATGCACTGACATCAACAACTACACCAGGCACCTCCATTGAGCTTGAGTGCCTCTATCATTCTCCGCAGGGCAAATGGGCTTATGCTTATAACAGCACTACCTTTCACCTTCGTCTGCGCAGCAAAAAGAACAATGTGAAACGGGTAGTCGCGCTAACGGGCGATAAATACGATTGGGAGCATTATCATCAAGAGCTGGAAATGCTCAAGGTGGGTGCAGATGCCTATTTCGATTACTGGGAAGCTGAGGTAACGCCCGAACGCAAACGTTTCTCCTACGGCTTCCGTCTGGAAACGGATGCCGAGACGGTATGGATGGTGGAATCCGGCTTCTATAGGAAAGAGCAGCCCGCGCCTCCCGGAGGCTATTATGAAATGCCTTATATTCACGAGGTGGATCTGCTGCATGTTCCCGGGTGGGCTGAATCGGCTGTATTCTATCAGATCATGCCGGACCGGTTCGCCAACGGAGATCCGGGGAACGATCCGGAAGGAACGCTTGAATGGGGCGGCACACCGACGACCGACAGTTATTTTGGCGGGGATCTGCAGGGGATCATTGATCATCTGGATTATATTCTGGAGCTTGGAGTGACCGCGCTGTATCTTACTCCGATCTTTGAGGCACCCAGCAACCATAAATACGATACGGTAGACTACGGAACGATCGACTCCAGCTTCGGAGATGTGGAGCTGCTGAAGCAACTGGTCAGCCTGGCTCATTCCAAAGGGCTTAAGGTAGTGCTGGATGCCGTCTTTAACCATACAAGCGCGGAGTTCCCGCCATTCAAAGATGTAATTGAACATGGGGCAGACTCCAAATACGCCAATTGGTTTCATATCTATGATTATCCGGTTAAGGCGGAAGGTAACACCCCCAATTATGATACGTTTGGCTTCTTCGGCGGGATGCCCAAGCTGAATACGGCCAACCCGGAAACCAAAGAATATCTGCTGGACATTACCCGCTTCTGGCTCAGTGAGGTACATATCGACGGCTGGCGGCTGGATGTGGCCAATGAGGTAGACCATGTATTCTGGCGCGAATTCCGCCAGGCGGTCAAAGAGATTAACCCGGAGGCGTTCATCATCGGTGAGGTATGGAGCGATTCCCTTAGCTGGCTCCAGGGGGATCAGTTCGATTCCGTAATGAACTATCCTTTCTCTGACCGGCTGCTGGAGTTCTTCCAGGGAGATGAGATGGAGCCGGAGGCCTTCGCCTCCCACATCTACGGATTGCTGATGCGTTACCCGCGGCAGGCAAATGAAGTACTGTTCAATCTTCTCGCCAGCCACGATACCCCCAGAGTCCTTACCCGGCTCGGCGGGGATACCCGGAGACTGAAACTGACAGTCACCTTCCTGCTTACCTTTACCGGAACGCCGTGTATCTTCTATGGAGATGAAATCGGACTTACGGGAGAAGATGACCCGGATTGCCGTAAATGTATGATCTGGGAGGAGGAGCGTCAGGACCGTGAGCTATTCAGCTTCTATCAGCGCATGATTGCCCTGCGCAAGAACCATGAGGTACTGCGTACCGGCCACTTCCGTTTCCTGCAGAGTGATGCAGATAGCCGGGGCCTCGTGTACGAACGTTTCAATGACAACAGCCGCTTTACCGTCTGGATGAACAATTGTAGCGAACCGTTAACCCTTCAGCAGTCATTCACCGGGGGCAACTGGCAGGATGCCTTCAGCGGTGAACCAGTGGCGATGGATGGTGAAGGAATCAGACTTACGCTGGAGCCGCTGGGGTTCAGGATACTGCAGAGCGTGGTTGAGGCTGCGGATGACAGTGCGAAGCCTGAGAATTAATTGATCTGGGCAGCCTGCCCAAAAAGGAGGTGCTCCTGAAGCCATTACTGGCTGTCCGGGACACCTCCTTTGCGTGATTACAGGTAAGTATGCGGCTATGAACGCCTCCGCACTGTAATCGCAGGGACCTTCCGACCGCTCACGCCTTCGTCTCCCTACTCGCGCACACTATTCGGTTGCTCACTTTGTCGATTCTCCTTACTGCCTGGACAATCATATAGTCGCCTTGCACTTCGTATACCGTTTCGCGACTCAAGTTCGCCGTACGCACCGTAGACACTTGTTGGTCGCCAGTTTTGCCACACTGCCCGAAATAAGTGGATTTTCAGCATCTATTCATCTCTTGGAACTCACTTTACGGGTAACAAGTGGATTAATTCCACTTATTTCCATCCCATTCCCTGTTATTAGGCAGCGCCAGTGAATATAAGTGTCGTTTATCCAACTAATCCTGCGCAAACAGCAAATCCCCCAACTTTAGATGTCGTTTATCCACTTATTTCCCCGGCGCAGATAGCGCTACTTATATAAACCCCATCCGCGCTATTGATCTCCGGTCTCGCGGTATAACCCAGGCTCTCATAGAAGCCTACGACCTGCTTTTGGCTGGTAATTACGCTCCGCTGAATGCCTAGCTTCCTGATCCATTGCTCGGCGGCCCCGATCAGCTTCCGGCCATAGCCTTGGTGCCGGAGGAGAATGAGCACGCTGTCGCCACCGCCCGGATTAATCTGAACCATTGGAAATACGCCAAGATCGTCCATGACTGTCATCCTTCCGCCAATGCCGGGGGATGCGGAGCATTTCTTTCGTTTTCCTATAGGCGAATTTAACGAATTGGAGATTCCAGGCGGGGACGTTCTCCCGCATGCAGCAGATACAAGCACAAGCCCCTCAATTGCGGGTAACTATATTCTTGTCCTATATTGTTAAATGAAAAAGCCGCAAATAAGCGGCTTTTGATTTTCGGCTTATGCCTAGTGAATTGTAATTACAGGTTGATCTTTACGATGAAATTGTCATAGCTTTATGCACGCTAAATCTAAGGTATGAGGAAGCTACCCGAAGAAAGGCTATGTGCTCTGAGTGGGTTTCTTACGTATGCTTGTGAGTTCAAATGCCTCTTTAGGAATTCCCAATTCATGAGCCTTCTTCTTTTTAATCACCATGGCTTGTTGTAAGCTTGTAGCTTGAAATTCAATTGTAGTGCCAAGCGGATCCGCAAATGCATAGTAGCTTTTTTTATTGGACATTAACTTAGGGCCTCCTCATCTTATTCTCTAATGATTGTGCAATTCAAAGCCGCTCACCGAGTTTCCGGGTAGCCGGAGCTTATCTGTAACTGCTTGCAATGAGGCTGGATGGCAAATCACCCTAATAGTGTGCGTCTCCTCTTAGAGAACTATTCGCGAAGACGGCCTTTAAACAAGCCGCCCTTTCAGTTTCTTGTTTCACGCGTTTCACGCACTCAACTGGCTAAAATCACAAAAAGAAACCGTCCTTTGGAAAATGGAGTTGGGGACCACAACCATTTCAAAGGAGAGGTTTCTTTTGTACGTTCAATATACTAATGGAGCAACTTTGGCCGAGACTGCTGAAATATGAGCAATACCAAACCCATTAACCGAGCGCCACTGTACCGTATTTCATCGTTATTCCCATTCCTTTCATTACCCTTTCACACCCGACATCGTAATCCCCTGAATGTAATAGCGCTGCAGGAACAGAAACAGGATCAGAATCGGAACCGTGGAAATGGTACTTGCGGCAAGAATCTTAGACCAATCTGTTCCTTCCACCGAGGAGAACGTGGCAATGGCTACCTGGATCATCTGTTTCTTTTCGTCATTGATAACGATTAGAGGCCACAGATATGAATCCCAGTTGCCAAGAAAGGTCATCAGCGCCAGGGTGATCATCGGCGGGACAGCCGCAGGCAAGACAATACTGGAAAAGGTCCGGGACATCGAGGCCCCGTCGATTTTGGCCGCCTCCAGAATCTCATCTGGAATTTCCGCGAAGAACTGCCGCAGCAGAAAGATTCCGAACACAGACAGCATCGAAGGAATCACCAGCGCCTTATAGGAGTTAAGCCAGCCGAAATAATTCATCAGCAGATAGTTTGGGACCAGCGTTACTTCACCGGGAATAATCATCGCCGACATGAATAGTGCGAAGACAACCGCTTTTCCACGGAAACGCAGCTTGGCAAAAGCAAACGCCGACATCGAATTCACTAGCAGCACCAGCAGGGTTACAATCCCAGCAACAAACAGTGTATTAGCGATATAGCGGAGAAAAGGGTTGCCCTCACTGAAGATAACCTCTTTGAAGTTAGCCAGCGTCGGCTGGACAGGAACGAACAAATGAATATTCAGGCTGGAGGAGTACTTGAACAATTCCTCATAAGGGCGTAGTGAACCCGAAATCATCCAGAGGATCGGGATAATTGAAATGACAGCCAGGACGGTCATAACCGTATACTTGGCAATGCTTGCAAAGCGGTTCATGTGGATTCCTCCTAGTAGTTTTACGAACAGCCGCTTCCTTAAAATTCCCCTGCAGCAAAATTGACTACAGAAGCGTCTCCATTAATGTTCTGCGTTCCGGAACAGTCTCATTTGCACGAGCGAGATGGCTAGAACAATCGCGAACAGAATAAAGGCGGCAGCGGTGCCGTAGCCCATCTGCATCTGCTGGAAGGCCATTTTATAAATATAATAGACTGCGGTTTCGGTAGCCCCGTTGGGTCCTCCACTGGTCAATACAAACACAAGGCCGGACAGCTTAATGGCATCAATTGTCGTCATAATCACAACAAAGGCCGTGGTACGATTCAGCAAAGGAAGCGTAATGCGGAAGAACTGCTGTATTTTTGTAGCACCGTCTACCCGGGCCGCCTCGTATAAATCTTGCGGAATGTTGTTCAGTCCGGCCAGGAAGATAATCATGAAAAAGCCTACGCCTTTCCATATTCCCAGCATGATCACGCCGTTCATCGCCGTATCCGGGTTGGACAGGAAATTGGTAGTGGGCAGATGAAGCGTCTTCAGCACATTGTTCAGAATCCCAAATTCCTTGTTGTAGATCAGTTTGAACACCGTTGCGGCCACTGCCGTAGAAATGACAACCGGAATGAAATAGAGTGTGCGGAACAGACCGGTAAGCTTGAACTTTTTCTGGATTAACAGTGCTAGGCCCAGTGAAATCGCGGTCTGAATCGGAATAACAATGATGGCAAAATGAAACGAATGCCTAAGACTGGCCAGGAAATCCCTGTCCGTCACCAGAGACCTGTAATTGTCCAGCCCGATGAAGCTGCGGGTCGATCCTACCAGGTTATAATTCTGAAAGCTGATCACAAAGGCTTGCAGCATCGGATAGAACACAAAGATGAGCAGCAAAGCAAAAGAAGGCAGCACGAACCACCAGGCGGTTATTTCTTCTCCCCGCAGAAACCGGCGGGGCTTTTTGCTTGATGGGGCAGTTTTGGAGGCAGACTTAGCTGCCGCTGTAACGCTTGTCATGATCTTTTCACTCCATTTCAATCCGGTTTATAGACGTACACGTTCATTACGGCATATATTTGCCCACCCGGGGCAAGAGCTTTAATCTCCGTCTGGCCTTCCTTCAGCCCCTTTACGACCGCGGTTGTTCCGGAACGGCTCTCCACCTGTGCAACGGCCTCATCACTCGACACCCAAGTAAGATCCTGGGGAGCTGCTAGCGGAACGACCGCCGCTGCCGCTTCCATAGTGCCGCCAAGCGGAACATCCACACTAGATTGGCTAAGCAGGACGCGAAGCGGTTCCGAGCTATCCGGATCCTCATTCCGCCATACACTGGCCATCGGATAAAAGACGGCCTTGTCCAGCGTCACGTCCCCCTTTTTCACATACAGCTCCAATCCATTGCTGGTAGCCCCCGGGAACAGAATACTGGAAACCACAGTCTCGCCGTCTGCGCCGAACACCTCCAGCGTTGATTCATCTACATAGATATGCAGCCTGATTTTACCGTTTACCGCTCTTAAGGGTGCCTGAACCGTTTCGGCAAACCCGGCTTCAAATGAACTGTCGCCGGACTTAGTTCGATCCACCGTCAGTGTTGAATTAACGTTGTTATAAGATATAATTGTCGCCTGATCTCCGCCTTTTCTCAATTTGAATCCGAATTCCGCCTCTCCCTTCACGGTGAACTCGGTATCGATTTCATAGGAAGTCCCGTGCAGACTGGCCAGGGGATTGTTGCCTGGCTCGAGCCGCTGGGTTCCCACCTTGACCACTTGGCCACGCAAAGCTCCCAGCTCTTGCACCGGCTGCTGGACGAGGCGTAATCCCTCACCGGGAATGTCGCGCAGCTTCAGCTCCCGTGGCAGCGACATATTCCCTTTCCACGGAGCGCTTGGCATAGAGAACGGATAGCGCCAATTGGACATCCAGCCGACATAGATCCGGCGCCCGTCCGTCTGCGGAATATCAGAGTAGGACACTGCGGCGTAGAAGTCTTTTCCGTAATCGGTCCACAGCACTTTGGAGGGCTCATTCTCGTTCTTGAATGTCTGTCCGTCAAAGCTACCAATAAAATATTGCGCCGCCGAGCCACGGGTTGAGCTGTTATTGCCGATGCTGAGCGCCAGCACCCACCGGGTCTCCTTGCTGCCTTCCACGGGAAGCTCAAATAGATCCGGACATTCCCAGACGGCGGCATGTGAGCCCTGATCGGCGCCGAATTCGCTGGCCAGCTGCCAGGTCTTCAGGTCTGGAGAGGTATAGAATCTCACCCGGTTGTCCACCGAGACAACCATCACCCAAGCGTGTGAAGGCTCATGCCAGAACACCTTGGGATCTCTGAAATCCTTGAGTCCTGAATTAGGAATCACGGGATTGCCCTCATATTTGATCCAGGTGCGTCCTTTATCAGAACTGTACGCCAGGCTCTGCGACTGCATTCCTCCTTTGAAATGGGTGAAGATCGCAACCAGTCCCGCTTTTCCGCCAAAAAAACCGCTCGTATCCTTCCAGTCCACCACGGCACTGCCCGACCAAATCTCCCCGAGCGAATCGCGCAGGAGCGCTACCGGCAGATGCTGCCAATGGATCAGATCCGTGCTGACGGCGTGACCCCACTGGCCGCTGTTCTGGTAGAACTGGTGATATTCACCTTCGAAATAAACCATTCCATTCGGATCGCTCATATTCCCGCTTTCCGGCGACAGATGATACTGCGGACGGTATAGCTCCGTGTAGTAATTGGGAATCGCAGAAAACTGAAAGGCCGCAGGTGCAGTATTAGAGATAGCATTGGACGGAGTTTTAGAATCAGAAGTATTGCTGGTATGATTGCTGTTGCCGCCAATATTGCACCCAGCGATAACCAGCAGTACAACAGCCACACCTGCCAGTTTGCTTGTAGTTTTGATCTCTTTATGTGCTTGCTTCTCTCCAGAAACATTCATACTGCATACTCCTATTCCTTGTTTAGTTGACCCTATTGTAGCTGAACGGCTAGAGAAATCATTTCAATATGATCGGCTCAGAAGTTGTGATGTTTTCAGGGGTGATTCTTCAAATACCATTCACGGTAATCTTTGGGACTTTTGCCGCTGTTTTTCTTGAAAGAGGTGCTGAAATAGCTGGAGCTGGAATAGCCGACAAGCATAGCGATATCGGTCAGCTTCAGTTCGTTCTCTTGCAAAAGCAGTTCCGCCTTGGCCATTCTCAGCCTGGTGACATAGTCGCTGAACGTAATGCCCACATGCTGCTTGAACAGCCCGGATAAATAGGTCTCATTCAGATGAAACATTTCGGCGAGGGAAGAAAGCGTCAACTCGTAGGAGAAATTCTCCTCCACATATTTTCTGACCGCTTCGACCATATGCTGTCCGCTGGAGAAGCGGAGCTTCTTCACTTCATCCATGACAAGCTGCGCCAGCTCATCGATCTGCCCCCGTACGCCTTCACGCGACTGGTAATCGGCAATGGTCATCTGACAGTTCCACAAATACTTCTGCAGGGCGGAGCCGCCGAGCTCGAACTTTTTGGCGATGGAGCTGAACATCAACAGCATCCGCAGGGCCAGAAAGGTAAAAGCAAACATCGGCGTATCTATTTCGCTACTGAAAATGGTGTCAAGCTGCTGGCGGAAGGTGCTCATGTCCAAATTTTCAATCGCCTGTACCAGCTTCCGCTCCATCTCCGGGGTAAACGCCTGCGTAAGCTCCATCACCCGGCTCCGTTCGCCCTCTCCATCTTTATACACGGTGCTTTGGCTCCAGGACAGCATGCACGAAGCATAACCGTTCTTCAGCCGCTTGAGTCCCTTCACTTCCTCGCCAATCCCCGTTACACATTCCAGCTTCAGGTAACTGGCGATGTTTCGTTTCAGTTCTTCTACGAACCGGTCCGTTCGACCCGCATGCTCCGGCCCCGGCTTCATAATAACCAGAAAATACATCATCGCAGAATTGGCGACATCGCTGAATGGATAGATTCCCTTCCGCTTAGCAGCCGTCTCCCGGCATAACATCTGAAAAGCCAAATTTAGCAGATCCCGGCGCTCCTGCCGGTCCGCCATCCGCCCCGCCGGCACTCTCATCTCCACAGCAACAAACTGCAGCTTCAGATCATCCGCCGTCAGCGGGGTCAGCTGGAGCTGCTGCAGTCGTTCCCTGATAGCTGCCAAGCTGTACCACTCGTCCTTGACCATTTGCAGCAAAAAATTCTCCTGCAGCAGCCGCAGCTGCTCATTTTTCTGCAGCAGATCCTGCCGGGAGGCCTGCAGGTTTTTTTGCTCCTGTCTAATTTCTTCACCCAGCTTGCCAAGCAGCTCATTCAGTTCTGCGCGGGCTACCGGCTTCAGCAAATAATCCTTCACTCCAAGCTGTATGGCCGATTTCAGATAATCAAAGTCGGAGTATCCCGACAGCACAACCGTCCTCAGCAGCGGATACTTCTTTTTACAGATGCGGATAAATTCAATGCCGTCCAGCTGTGGCATACGGATATCGGAGATGACCAGCTGCGGCAGCGGTCCCTGCTCCAGCAGCTGCAGCGCTTCATTGCCGCTTGAGGCCTCCGAGACAATCCGGAAGCCGGCGGCTTCCCAATCGATTTTGGCTTTGATGCTGTTGCGGACCCCCTTCTCGTCATCCACCAGCATAATCTCATACATGATTATCACCTCTCTATCAGCGGCAGCTTCAGTGTAATGGTTGTTCCTGTATCTAGCTTCGAATCAAGCACGGCTTCAAACTGCTCGCCGTAATACAGGCGGCAGCGGGAGAGCACATTGCGCAATCCGATGCTGTCCCCTTTATGATTTAAGATTCCCACACTGTTCCTAAGCTCCGTATCGGCAAGAATGCTGGCGATCAGTTCCGGTGTCATTCCTGGACCGTTATCCTGTATCTGCAGGTGCAGGCGCTCTCCACACACACTGGAGGTGATCGCCACCTCGGCGACCCCCCCTTTTTCCAGGCTGTACTTCACCGCATTCTCTACCAGCGGCTGCAGAATAAACTTGGCGATGAGCAGCTGATCCGCGGCGGAATCCTGCCGGACCGTCACCATCAGATGATCCTCATGCCGCAGCTTTAGGAGGAACAGGTAGTCACGGATGTAGCCCAATTCCTCGCTGACTTGTACCAGATCCGTATCGAGACTCAGCGAATAACGCATCATTTTACCCAGTGCTTCCGTGGCGTCCATGACCAGATCCTCTCGTTTCATCGCCGCCAGACCGCTGATGATCTCCAGTGTATTGTTGTAAAAATGTGGATTGATCTGCAGCAGGAGTGCTTTGTATTCGGCATTTTTCCGGCGCAGATTGGTCTCGAATTCTGTCTCAATCAGATACTTCAGCTGATGGGTCATCTGCTCAAATACACCGGCCACATAGTCCACTTCGCTCTGCCGCGATCTAACCTTTGGCATATCCTTCATCGCCAGCTCGAACTGCCCGTTTTTGACATGCCGCATGGCCCGGGCCATGGCACTTAGTGGCTTCGTTATGCCGGTGGAGAGCCACAGCGCGACAATAATCACAAGGATCAGTAGAACAAAGCTGGCAAGGAGCAGCGTTTCTTTGAGCTTGGTGATGGTGGCATACAGCTCCGCCTCCGGCACCTCGCCGACGATCAGCCAGTTCTGTGCAGGCAGCCTGCGGTAAAAGAACAGATAGTCGGTCCCCCCTTGGCGAAGCGGAAAAATGCCGCTGGTCTGACCTTCACTATGTTTCTGCAAAGCAGCAAGTCCGCCGCTAAGCACCTGCTCAGCTCCTGTCAGATCCTGATGGAGTACACTTAGGCCTTCAGCCGTCAGTAAAAAGGCTTTGCCGCTTTTGCCGAAGCTGATTTTATCCATATCCTGGCGCAGCAGTTCCGTAGGATAATTGATTTTGATCACTCCGACATCCTTAAGGGACTGGAGCTGCACCAAAGGGAGCACAAGGCTATTGATCTCGCGCGAACGCATGCTGTCGTCGGCCTGATCCCTGTCCTGATGAGCCTGTGTCCAGCGTACGTCCTGCTCCTTGAACTGACTGTACCAGCTGCTCTTCAAATAGCTCAGGTCCTGTGTCCATAACCCGCCCTTATCCTTCGCAAAGGTGGAAATGGAAATCACATTCGAATTATTGATCGCATAGGAGGATAACAGCTCACGCAGCTTTTGCTTGGCCAGATACTTTTCACCCTTAGTGCTCTCATTGTTCAGATCGGCGGTTATCCATTCTTGTGTGATGCCGCTGCTCAGCACCTGGTTGCCCATATCCTCAATTTGCGTCAGCAGCGTGCTGACATGGGAGGCAAATTGGTCTATGGTCTGCAGAGTGGAAGTCTGGGTAGACTTTCGGATCTGCTCCGCCGATTCCTTGCTGAGAATAAAGACAACCGCCGTAATCGGAAGGATCAGCAGGATCGAAAAAGCCAGCATCAATCTGCTGCGTAACGAGTAGAACATGACAACCGCGCCCCTTGCTATCATTATGGTCCAAAAATTCAAAAGTACCCCACAACGTGGAGCTAAATCTTGAAGCTTCTTTAAGCTGAAAGAAGAAACAGCTTTACCGCCCTTTTTATAAAGGGCGGCTGCCGTTTCTACAATGTTTGGTAATTTTATTATTTTTGCGGTAGATCTGCATACGCCTTGTCAATCTTTTTGATGGCGTCGGCAACGGATGCATCCACGTTGCGTCCGGCGATGGTCACTTCCTCAATCATCTTGTTTACCGCTTCGGACATTTGCGGGAAGATCGGTGTAATTGGACGCGGTCTGCCGAATTTCTGATTCTGTACGACAAAGATATTCTTCGGATATTGACCTAGCTCAGGGAACTCCTTGGCTACTGAATAGCGGGCCGGAATATCTTTTGTGATAGAGCAATAGGTCTTAGCCCCTTCAGAACCAGTCACCCAGTTTACAAACTGCCAGGCAGCTTCGGCATTTTTACTCTTCGAGGAAATGGCCAGCGACCAGCTTCCATTCGCGACAGCCTGCTGGGTTTCCTTCGGAAGTGGCGCGATATCATAATCTTCGCCTAATTTGAAATTAGGAAACTTGTCGGCATAATTGCCCAGTGACCAGGAGCCGTCAACCGTCATCGCCAGCTGGTTGTTCGGGAACGGATCTGGCGGGTATTCCAGAGAGGACACTTTATCTTTATTATACAGGTCGGAGAAGAATTGCAGCGCCTTTTTGGTCTCTGGCTTATCCAGGTAGCCTTTGGAGGTTGTTCCATCCGGGCTCATGATATCGCCGCCAAACTGCCAAATTATCGGATATTTAAAGTATGCTGTTGCTCCAGCATTACCGAAGCCTTGTGCCGGATCAATGCCGTACACGCCTTTGGCCGGGTCGTTAAGCTTTTTAGCTGCATCCAGCACCTGATCCCAAGTCCAAGGCTCTTCCGGGTTCTTGGAGGGAAGAGGAATTCCCTTCGCTTCAAACATTTTTTTATTATAGAAAAGAGCAATGGAGGATTCGGTGAGCGGAGCCATGTAAATTTCATTATTATAGGTGTACGTGGCAATGGTCGATTCCGGAATATCCTCCAGGTTACCGTCCTTCTTGAAATAGGTGGTCAGCGGCTGTAAGGCACCCGCCTGGGCGTAAGAAGCCATATTCGGGCCGTCGATGGCCATAATATCAGGCGGATTGCCCGAAGCAATAGATGTTCTCAGCTTGGTGTCGTAATCGGCATACGGAATCGGACTCATCTCAACCTTGATATTAGGATGCGCTTCATTAAACGAGGCCACCAGCTTGTCATAGGCTGAATTTTCGGTGTCATTGCCCGAGTTTCTCCAGAACGTCAGAGATACCTTCTCTTCTTTGGGTGCTGACGAAGCTCCCGCCTCCGGCTGCGCGTTATCCCCTTTGCTTCCACATCCGGCGAGCAGTCCGCATGCCAACATCGCGCTTAGTACCACTTTACTCTTACTGTTCAATAATGCCCTCCCCTTTCATCTACTGTCTGCGCTTACAACTGAATATTATCAGACATACCCGATGATAAAATTCATTATCCTCTGCACTAAACTTTCAAAATGTTCGGTATTTCTAGCACCTGAGTGGACGCTGCGCGAACGGACCGTTGTTCCAATCGCTGTTTAAACGGGAAATGGACAATATTTATAAAAACGCAAAGCAGCGATCCTCTAAATACCAGGAGAATCGCTGCTTTGCTGAGATTTACCGTTTAACAATGAAGGTTTGCTACGACTCTTCACTTTTCATCATATGTTCTTCTCTATACTGGCCGGGACTTACGCCCACAACCTTCTTGAACACCTGGCAGAAATACCGCTGGTTATCATATCCGACATTTTGGGATATTTTGAAGATTTTGAAGCTGCTTTCTCTCAGCATCTTTTTCGCTGTCTGAATGCGCAGCAATGTAACATATTCCAGAATGGTCTGTCCGGTCGACTTGGAATATAAGTTGCTTACATAGGAAGAATTGAGCCCGAATCGTTCTGCCAATTGATCCAGCCCAATATTTTCATGGTAATGGGATTCAAGGTACGCTTTGATTTCTTGAACCACTTTTTCCTTCATGGTAGTCTTGGTTACACTCAAATAAAATTGCACACTCTTCGCTAAATCCTGCAACTGTTGCTGCAAAGACGCCCAATCCGGCGTTTCCAGTATCCTGTCCATCAGTTGCGTGCGGGCTCCGATCACTTTCTCAATCTTGATTCCATAGTCCTGTTCAATCAGATCGAGCATCCGGTTTCCCCACTCTATGCCTGCCTTCTTCAGCAGAACAGGAGCCATCAGCCGTCCCGTCCCCCATTCCGTCCAACGTTCAAGCATCTCCTCGAACTCTTTCTGTTCGTAACGGACGAAGGATTGGATGTTCTCAGACCAATGGGTCAGCCACTGCTCAGATACGCGGGTAATCTCCTCTAAGCCGCTCCCCTCCATAACCGGAACCCCAAAGAATACCCCCATTTCACATGCCTTATCGGCTGCCGCAAAAGAGAGGTTTGCCTGTATGATTCCTGTTACCACCGGCCCCAGTCCAAACGACAATGAAATATCGTCCGCTGAGCTGTCATTCGAGAAGGCTTCGGCTGCAGCCAGCAAAATTTCTGTTAATGGCTCATTGTCCTCCATGGCCGCCATGCATAATAAGATGACTTTCTGCTGCTCGTACAGCAGCTCCACAACGATTCCGCGATTCGTCAAAAAGCTAAGGAGAGCATCCGTAGCGCCATTGTTCTTCATTCGTTCGAGCCACAGCGTCTCCGTGCTTCCAATCACGAGGACCGCAAACTGGTTATATCGTTCGTAGGGGGTCTGATCAAACGATGGGCGTTTGGCATGGACGATTAGATCTGTAAACGCCGCCCGGTCCAAGGCTGCCACATTCCGAAGCTCAGGGCGATTCTCCGTTGGATCCGCTTTACGCTCCAGACGCTTGAGCGCTCTCGAGACAGTCTTGGCTACTTCCTCCAGCTCTGCCGGCTTGATCAGATAATCCACCGCCTCCAGCTCAATGGCTTCTTTGGCGTATTCGAACTCGGAATACCCGCTAATGATGATACATTCCGCCTTACGGCCTTTCTCCTTCAAGGCACGGATCAGCTCCAGCCCATTCAGGCCGGGCATCCGAATATCTGTCAGCACAATGTCCGGATCGGACTGAAGAATCCGTTCCAGGGCTTGCTTGCCGTTAGTTGCCGTCCCCACGATCCCTATCCCATAAGCATTCCAGTCGATCACGGCCGACAATGTCTCCACCACCAGCTGCTCATCATCCGCTATAAAAAGTTTATACATGATGTAATCCCACCTTCATATAGCCCGGTCTTAATCCATTATTCCGATCCTTAGAGTAACTTTGGTTCCGATGCCTGGAATGCTGTCTATGCGCAGCCCGTGGTTCTGGCCATAATGCAATTGAATTCTTTCCTGGATATTCCTTAATGCATAGCCCTTAGGCTTCGTAACCGCAGGATCAAAGCCTACTCCGTCATCCTCGACTTCGAATACAAGCGTATCTCCTTCGATTCGTCCCCGAATGTAAATATTCCCTTGGCTCTCCTTCAGCTCAATTCCATGAAAAATCGCATTCTCCACCAGCGGCTGTATCAGGAGCTTAAGCATGCGGATATGTTCAATTTCCGGTTCGAGCTCAATGGTCACCTCGAATTTTCCGTTATAGCGGATATTTTGAATCTCCAAATAATTTTTCACCTGGTCGATCTCATTGCGGATAGTGGTAATATAGTCCCCATTATTCAAGCTTAACTTAAACATGTTAGACAGCGACATAACCATTTTCGAAATGTTTTTGGCACCGATTCGTTCAGCCATTAGATATATGGAATTCAGCGTATTGTACAGGAAGTGAGGGTTGATTTGACTTTGCAGCGCGTGCAGCTCTGCTTCCCTCTCCTTCAGCCTGGCTTCTATTAATTTGTCTGATAATTCGGAGTTGGTGCGGAAGGTCCTCAAGAACTGATTGCCTATTTTCCCAATTTCATCTTCCTCCTGAAAGAGGATTCCTTCGATCATCTCCCGTTTGGCCGCTTTTCTGGCGACGGAGGACAGTAAAGTCAATTGCTTCGTGATACGCTTCGAGATCAAATACGAACCATAAGCGGCCAGCAGGAAAGCCACCATTGTCAGCGTGAGCGTAACATTACGTATCCAGACAATCTCCGAATTGATGTTAGAATAAGGGATCATGCTGACCACTTTCCACTGGGTTACCGGATTGGTATCGAAGGTGATGACATACCGTTCTCCGCCCATCGTTTCGATGCGGGTGCCCCGTTCAGGCAAGCCATAGAGCAGATTCATTTCTTTGGGAGGAAGCTGTTTCAGGCCGGCAGTGCGGGAATTATAATAAATGACTTTATTTTGCTCCAGGATCATCAAATTCCCGTTTTCCGCATTGGAAATATTTCGAAACATTTCATCGAAGACCCGCCTGTCGATTGAAATAATTAACATGCCGATCGGTTCGAGCGTCTCCAGGTTGTTTAACTGTTTACCGTACAGCAGCAGGTTCGGACTGTCCTTGACCAGCCGGACTTCATCGCTGTTCAGCCACAAGCCCCGCCCGCCCATACCTCCCACCTGCTGATACCATTTCGTCCGTGAGACCGCCTGGTAGATATTGTCGTACGTTAACCTGTCCCATTGGTTCGTGGTAATCAGTTCCCTTTGCCCGCTGCCTACGTAAACGTAACGTATATAGGATTTGTTGTTGGTAATATTGACGATCAGACTGCGGGTCGCATTTTGAAGGTCATAGATCTCCTTGAAATCATTTTTAGTATAGGAAAGGAAATTCTGAACGTCACGGGAGGACAACATCAGCTTCGAGATCGCCTCCACATCATTCACGAACGTCTGGATATTCCAATTGATGGAGCCCAGCAAATTGGAGGTAGTATCGGACATCTTGTTTTCGATCACTTTGCTTAAATAGACGAAGGTTAAGGAAGCAATCAGGACAAGCGGCAGCAAGGAACAGGCGATGGACAGTATAATGATTTTGCTTCGGATGCTGATCGACAGGAACAGCCGGTGTATTTTCATGAGATCCCCCTGACCCAGCAAAGTTGCAGCCTGGTACTTTCAGTATACCCTCTGGCCAAGGGATGCGGGAGATCAACCTTTCGTTGCTCCTGCGGTCATGCCGGAAATAACGCTCTTGTTGAACATGAAATAGACCACCATCGTCGGAATGGTCGTGATGCTGATGGCAGCAAAGGTCGCTCCCCAATCCGTCAAACCGTACTGTCCAATATAATCCATTAAGCCAACTGGAATGGTCCGTGATTTCAGATCATGAATAAACGTATTGGCAAAAATAAATTCATTCCAGACGAATATCAGATTCATAACGACAACTGTAACTATCGTATTCCGGGATAGAGGGAAAATCATCCGCCAGAACACCTGGTACACACCGCAGCCATCCATTACAGCGGCCTCCATGATCTCATTCGAAATGTATTTATAGAAGCTTACGAACAGATAAATCGAGATCGGCAGGGCAAAACCTACTTGTGGCAAAATAAGAGAAGCGAGCGTATTGATAATTCCTATTTTGTTATAAAGAATGAACAGCGGGATGAGCACGACCTGAATCGGAATCATAATGCCGCACAGAAATAAGAACAACACACTTTGGCTCCATTTAAAAGACATCTTCTCGATCACAAAAGCGGCCATGGCACTGAATAAGATCACAAGCACGATGGTCGTCACAGCGACTATGAAACTATTGGAAAAATAAGTCCCCAGGTTCCCTTTGCTCCACACATTGAAATAATTATCGAAAGTGTATTGGCTTGGCAGACTGAGCGGATTATCCCCTGAAAAATCATTAGGCCCTTTAAAACTGGAGATGAACACCCAGACCAGCGGATACACTTGAATGACAAGCAGAGCAAAGGAAACAACTAGAAGAACCGCCTTGGAATAGCCAGAAATTTTCATCATCAGGTCTCCTTACTGTCCATCATCCGTCTGATAAAGGCAACTGCAATGAGGCTTTCAATGACGATAAATACAGCCATCGCGCTGCCATAGCCGAAGTCCAGACTGGAGAATGCGGTTTTATACATATAGGTTGGCAACAATTCTGTTACGCGGCCAGGACCCCCGTTCGTCATGATATACGGGATGTCGAACCCTTTCAGCGCCCCCGTAGTAGCCATAATGATCGACACCATCAGAACCGGCTTGATTAGCGGCATTTTGATCGAACGAAACAGATTCCACGAAGAAGCTCCGTCAATTCTGGCCGCCTCCTCGATATCGGCAGGAATGGAAATTAACGCACTATACAGGATAATCATATAAAGACCGATATAACGCCAGCCTTCAGGTACCGATACCGCACTCAGAGCCCAATTCAGGTCGGACAGCCAAGGCTTGCTCCAGTCTCCAAGACCGATCTGCTGCAGACAAAAGTTCAGAATTCCGACCGGCTCAAACGAGTACACATTTTGGAACAACTGTGCTATCGCTACTGAGGTGATGATGGCAGGGGCAAAATATAAGGTTTTGAACAATTCTCTCCCTTTGGTGATATTGGTCAGCAAGATGGCAACCAACAAACCGAGCAACACCTGCATGGCTACAATAATGGAAACATAGATCAGATTGTTGCTGAATGCCTTCCAGAATGTCTTGTCGCCGCCGAACATCTTGGTGTAATTGTCAAAGCCGATATAGAGCATATCTGAAACTCCGTCCCAGGAGAAGAAACTGAAATACATCGACCAAAGGATAGGCGCCAGCACGGTGAGCAAATACACCAATAATGCAGGCAGCAGAAAGACGAGAGCGGCTTTGCGGTTGCGCAGGACTTTATCCATATGCTTGCTCATTCCCTAATTTTAGTTTTTTTATTGTACTTACAGCAGCCAACCGGCTTTCGGTTGGCCGCCATGTTTAGTATCGCTATTTGAAGTATTTCGGCGCGTTTTCTTTAATCGCCTGATCCATTAGTTCGGCAAACTCTTCCGGAGTATGGGCTCCCAGAGCCAGGGCATTCAATTCATTGCCGAGCAGCTCATTCGTGGCCGGATCAAGGCGCGTATCCCACGGGACCGCAAAGACGTTGCCGGATTTCGCGATTTCGTCCTGAATTTTATAGAAGAGCTCCGGCATCCCCTGCTCTTGATCCAGTGAATAATTGAAAGGCGAGAATTGGCCTTTTTCCGTATAGGCCTTCGGGTATTGCTCCAGAAGGAATTTGACGAATTCCTTCATCGTATCATCGAAGGTCTCCTGGTTGAAGGCAACGCCGATACCCGAGTTGATAAAATAATCATTGTCAGCCGTTGTGGCACCTTCCATCATGGGAAGCCGGAAAAACCCGATATTGTCCTTCATTTCTGCGCTTACTTTATCATTTACAAAGTTCATAGTTTCCCATGAACCCATGTAATACATCCCGGCTTTGCCGCTCAGGTACAAATCGCGCGCTGCGGTGTAATCCGTTGCAGTGAATCCTTGCTGAAAGTACCCTTTGGTGCCCAGATCGTGAACAAACTTAATCCCTTCCATGCCGGCCGGGTCCTTGAAGGATGCTTTGCCTTGCTTTACATTTTCGATAAAATCATTGCCTGTCATGCGGAACGGTTTGTACGCCAGGTACCGGAGAACCGGCCATTTATCCTTGCCATCGACGGCAATCGGCGTAACCCCGCTTTGCTTCAGCTTCTCGGCAACCTCCATGAACTCATCGAACGTCTTCGGCGGCTCCAGGCCAAGATCCTTGAACATCTTGATGTTGTACCAGAATACCTCGATTCCATATTCTAGCGGGAAAGTATACATGCTGCCGTCTGCGAACTGCTGATATTGCAGGGCCACCGGACGGAAATCTTCATATTTCCCCAGCTCCTCCAGCAGTTTTTTCATATCGACCAGTTTGCCTTGCTCCACGAGCTTGGAAGCATAGGCATCCGGATCTGTATCAAACATGGCGGGCATCTCATTGCTCGCAATCAATGTCCGCAGCTTCTGCAGATAGGACGGGCGATCACCCGTGCCCTCCAGAACCAGCTCGAATTCCGGATGCGTCCTTGAGAACTCATCTGCAATCTCCTTTACAGTAACAGCCGGAGGGCTGTCTACGCCGCGGGCCACGAACCACTTGTATGTTTTCTTGTCCACCTTCTGCGGATTCGCCGATCCGGTTTCTGAAGCGCCGTTATTAGTATTTTTGCCTCCGCATGCGCTCACCATCGACGCTAGGACAACCAGTGATAACGAGAGAGTCAGCCATTTGACATAACGTTTCATTTATAAGACCTCCTGTTAGTTGGGAACCGAAATGGATGCCTGTTCAAAATTCGCCCGGCCTTCCTGAACAAAACAGCCCCAGTTGCCGGTTTTTAAATTATACAAACGTGTAGTCAAGGCGACCTGGTCGGCCAAGTATACGACGCAAACCGAATTCTCCACAACGATCTCGATATTATAATCCGTATCGGCATGCAACTCTATGGGTACTTCCAGCTCTACCGCATGCGGGTGGTCTCCTTTGATATGCCACTGCATCTCACCCTCTATCCGGCGAGGCCACATATCGAACACCAGGCGGTTATGAATGGGTTCAAGGCGAACATAATAGGCATCGTCGTTGTCCTCGCTAACACGAAGCATAATACCGCAGCTTCTGGTTCCTTCGGAGAAGGATAACCGGGCCGAAATTTTGCAGATTTCCGGCATGGAACCCGCAGATACGCAAGAGAAGGTCTCGTCAGCCACCGCCGCTATGCCTCCCTCTGACTCCTTCCAATCCCCAAGCCGGGAGCCCCACACGGCAGCCTGTTCATTTGAAAAATGATGGGAGACTGTCTCCGGGATACGAACCGTTAATGTTCCATCCTGTTCCTGAACAAGTTCGTGCACGACCAAATTCCCCGCCCATTGCCAATCACCGTAGTCATCCTCGTTTTCCTTGCTGGGGTCCCAGCCAAAAGCATATCGCTTGTTCCCGTCACTCCATGTTTTGGCGGCATAGAACGCCCTGGCGTCAAACGCATCGTTTCTCGGTGCCGTCCAAGGACCGCTTAAAGATTTACTCATGCGGTAATGGGTGACAAACCGCTCCGAGAACGTGGAGTAAACCAGATACCACCATTCCCCGATTTGAAATAAGTCCGGGCATTCGTGCGTCACGTACATTTTCGGATTCCAGAACGGTTCGCGGATTTCCCATTGCCTCAGATCCTTCGAAGCACAGAGCCCGATGCTTCCCCGGCGCCGGGAAGGACCTTCTTTGTTCCTTGCGGCGAGAAGCATCCAGTACTCCCCCGCCTCTTCGTTCCAGAATACAAAGGGATCGCGCCAGTCATGCCTTTCATATTGAATTCCGTCGGAATAGAAGGTATCCTCGGGGATTTTCCGCCACTGCTCCATATCTGTGCTCACGGCGTGCATGACGCATTGGAGCGGCACCCCGTTCTCTACGAATTCCGGATTCGGATTGAGGCCGGTGTAGAACAGATGATATTCTCCCTGGGCTTCGATGATCGAGCCGGTGTAACAGTTGAGATCCTGCTCGCTCACACTTCCATGCTTCAGCATTTCGCCCATTTCTTCATAGTGTACAAAATCGCTTGTGCGGAGCTCAAACCAGGAAGTTCCCTCCCCATGAATACTCCTATTCTCCCTCCAGTCATGAAGATAGAACAAACGGAATGTACCGTCTTTATAGTAGGGAATGAGATCTCCCACCCAGGCTCCTGCCGGCCTGTAAAACAAATTCGACAATGTTTGCAACCCCTTTCTTTTAACGTGCCTTGAGTATATAACATTAAGAAAGCGCTTTATATTCCAAGTTCTTTATCCTGTGTTCAATATTTTTGGTTTTAAAAAAAACCTCCGTCTGCCATCACAAAGTGGCAACCGGAGGTTCTTTTGAATTATTATTTTAAAGTATTACCTCAGACGAAAATAGTGTGACAACCAATACTGTTCTCATGGAAGCGCTGCTCCAGATTGCCCACGATGCCTTCAAAGGGTCTGACGACAAAATTAATGGGCAAGAAAAAAAGGCCTCCTTAGAGACCTGTAATATAACATGAGATTACTATACTCGAAGGAGGCAGGGCTTCAGTATACAAGAGTTTCAACATGCAATGAAGTGGCAAAAAGACTGTTCTGACTCCTTGGGACCTAAAAACGTTGGAGCACCACAGCACCGGCTAAGCTGCTGTTATAATTTCTGATGATCCTTCAGTGCTGCCCCGAGCTCCGCTGTATATTTGGTCAGCCGTAAGCTGATCTCAGTGCGCATCACATCACGCGTAAGTCCGAACCGTTCCTGATATCCCCGGCAAAAGATTTTGTGATACACCAGGAACTCCTCCTGCTCGTCGGGCAGCACTTTGATATTGCGCTGCTTCAGCTCTTTTTGCAGCTGGTAGGTATCCTGCATGATCCGGCGCTGTATCGCTTGCCCCGCTATCACAAAGGCGCGCTTAAGGATGCTGCCGGACAGCTCGATCTCCTTCAGGCTCCGGCTGACCATAGTATCTATGTAGGGGAGCAAAATGAGGTCACGCACCATCGTCCGCTCCTCGACAGTGATCATTTTTCTGACCGTATCCTCCTGCTTCTCCTCAAACTGATCCACATGCTCACTCATCAACATCTTAGTTTTCCACCGCTCATTTCCGTTTAATTTGCTCATTTATAATGGCCCCCAATCTGCTGCGCCCGTTCCAGTGCAACCCCGGATTCCAGCAACGAGGATGCGCGGATAAGCGCCCGGCTGCCGTATCTGGTTTTGATCTGATCCACTGCCCGTTCTCTGCTCAATGTGCGGATGCGGTCATCGAATAAGGTGAGCTGTATGACACTGTCATCGGTCAGCTGGGAGATAGAGATCGCTAACCGGCTTAACGGCATCCCCGTCCAATGATCCACAAATAAGCGGTAGGCAGCCGCTGCCACCTCATGCGTTAAAGACGACGGCTCCGGCAGTGTCATTTGTCTGCTGTAGGAGTTAGATTTGTTACCGTCCGTCTCTGCCACCACGATAGACACCACCGACCCCATATACCGGTATTTCCGCGCCCGCTGACACACCTCGATCACCAGTTCCAGCAACACAACTTCAATCTCCGGCAGCCGGGTATAGAGGTTCCAGCGCAGCGCCTTCCCGTGTCCAACCGACTTGATCTGGTGCCGAATCCCGGTAACAACCGGGCTGGGATCGATCCCGCGCGCCGTCTGCCAATAATATTCCGCTTGAATATCGCTCTGCTTACCCATGGTTGTGCGCATTCTCCGCTTGAATTCCCCCAGCTCCATCCGCGCAATATCTCCAATCGTAGTAATCCCCATACGGTAAAAATTCTTGGTCATCCGTCCAGCCACCATAAACATTTCATGCACCGGCAGCGGCCAGAGCTCTGTGTCTATATTGCTGTAATCGAGCCTGAAGACCCCTCCTTCCTTCTTCTTGGCAAAGTTGTTAGCCATCTTGGCCAGAATTTTGGTCGGTCCGACTCCCACCCGGGTCCACACCCCCGTTGACAACAGGACATGATGCTGGATGGAGTGAATCATATCTGGCAGATCTCCTCCAAAAACACTCAAGGAACCGGTCACATCCAAAAACTGCTCATCAATGCTAAAGGCCTCAACCTGGTCGGTATACCCCTTGTAGATTTCTGAAATCATCAGCGAGATCTTGATATACGTACTCATCCGCGGGCGGATCACTATGAGATCCCGGCATTTGGTCATGGCCTCACCCACGCGTGAAGCGGTGGTTACACCATGAGATTTGGCGATGGGGCAGGCAGCCAGGACAATACCGTTCATCCGCGTGGGATCGCCGACTGCGACAGGCTTATCTTTATACTCGGGATGCGCAGCCTTTTCGACACTTGCATAGAAGGATTGGCAATCCGAGAGCAGAATGATCCGGTCTTTAGGCATACTTCTGCCCCCGTACCGGGTGCCAGGACAAGATGCTGTCTGTCAGGAAAACACGGGGCAGGCCGGTGCTCAGACAGGTAGCCCGTATGCGGCCGTCACGAATCCCGTGCACTTCAATCTTCCGCTGCGTAATCTTGCCCGCTTTGTCCAGGTATATCATTTCAATCGTTTGGCCGATGCTCATTTTCATGACTGATCGCCTCCGGTAGAATAAGAACATTTGTTTGTATTATAACCAGGATTGAGATTTTTAAGCAATGGTAAAATAGAACATTTGTTCTTATTGGAACAGTATATGCAGCTAAGGGGAATCGGTAGAACCGGGAAGGGAATTTAGAGGTAAAAAAAAGCCGGAGAGGGTCAACCCTGTTTGCAACGGCAGCTATTCCAGTCTCGGCTAATGGATGAATTACAAGTATGTTGACCTGCACGGCCGCTGCCCGCCTTGCTGGACCGACGAGGATCGCTTATACTATGTTATCCTGCAAGGGACACTAAACTGTGTGATAAAGAGAGGTCAACCATCATGCTTCAAGGCAAAAAAAGGTCTGCCGCCTGGATCGGCTTGGGCCTGTACACGGGCCTCACCCTATTTTTCTTGTTTGCCGGTTTCAACCGTTCTTCGGCTCTGCCAAAGACGGACTTAAGGTATCGCCTGGTCTTTGACGGGATTCCGTTGCAATTTCCGGGCGGGGGTTATTCGAATCTTTGGGTCTTCAATCTGGGTAACTATCTGGCGTTCGTACCGTTCGGCCTGGTGGTTCCGCTACTGATTCGCTGCCGCTTCCTGCCGTTCCTCTTAGTCTTCTTAGCTGCCATTACCGGGGTTGAGCTGATTCAGATGGTAACGCATTTGGGTGCGTTCGATATCAACGATATCGTCATTAATACGCTCGGTGCGACTGTCGGCTACGGCGCCCAGCGGCTGATCCGCCGCGATCGGACAACGCCAAGAGGTTTACTCAAGCTCCTGTCCTCCGGCGCGGTCTTGACGTTGATCGTCTACTCCGCCGTGAGCGGTCTCAATTATTATCTGGATCATGGCCGCGGAGAGATCAGGGCAATGGACCGGCTTTCCCTTGAGCGTGGTGAAGTACGGTGGGAAAAGAAGCTAAACAGTTTCACGGTAGCGCAGGAGCAGATCGAACCGGCGATCAACCTGTATAGCCCGGATAATCCGGAACGCCACGAATTCTCACTGCGCCTTGACGGACAGTATAAGGAGCTTGCCGGGAATTTCGGCATCCCTGACGATGCTATATTTGCTAAGAGCAACGGCGGCAGCAGCGTCATTATCAGTGCCGACGGAGAAGAGCTTTACTCCCTGAATGTGAATATCGCACCGGGCGAGAATCCGCCGCTGTCTTTTCAGGTGCCGCTTGAAGGCAGACAGGAGCTGACCATTGCAGTCATCACCGATGCTGCCGACCCCCGAACCCATGCGGTATTGTGGGACCTTACACTCATGGAAGCCAATGCAGGCCAAAAGCTGGCAGCGCGGCTTCATCGGTTGCTGGGCGGGAGATAACGCATGTCAAGCATGTTCGAAAAAAGAACAAAATCACCTTATCCACAGCAGACGAAAACTATAATTTCCTAAACTAGAGTAAAGGGCTGGATTCAACCAGCCCCTCCTCATCAAACCGTACGTGAGGTTTTCCCTCATACGGCTTTCCGATGTCTGTCATTCATGGGCATGCAGATTACAATAGCGTTTTTAGTCCATATTGTCTGGCAATATACTTTACCTCGGATAATGAATGAACCCATCCACCTTCTTGTCGATGCGCTTTTACACACAGATTTCGCCATGCGCAAGCATCCTAGCTACAAAGGTGGCTTGGTCCCTCCTTTGGTTGGACTTTCACCAACTAGATAATGCGTGCCTCTGGGCACGCCAACAATAAAAAACAAGTCTCTCCAAATTTCTTGAAAAGACTTGTCAGAAGCTTTTATCCAGTTGAGTGAGCGATTAAGTTTTTCAACAATCCCTTTGAAATCAACAGGTTGCAAGCCCCTGTTAAATATAAAACATATAATTATCCGCTTGACTCTCTTCCTTGAAGTTGATCAGGTCGGATAAAGTGGTGGAATCCAGCACATCGGCGATGCTGTCGCGGATGCGCAGCCACAGGTCGCGCTTGGCCGGGTCATCTTCTTCTGTGAAGTCCACAGGAGAAATCGGGCCTTCGAGTACGCGGATAATGTCTCCGGCAGTAATGGTGCTGGTCTCGCGGGACAGAATATACCCGCCGTATGCGCCGCGGATACTTTTTACAAGTCCGGCATTACGCAGCGGGGCGATCAGCTGCTCCAGGTAATGCTCGGAGAGTCCGTTTTTCTCGGCAATGCTCTTAAGTGATGTTGGCCCTTCGCCAAATCTCAGGGCAAGCTCCATCATAATGGTTAATCCGTAACGTCCTTTGGTTGATATTTTCAAAGGGGCACCTCTTTCGGTTTAGTTGCTGGTTCTGTGGTTCCTGTTTCGCTGGTTAGACATGAGATATGTCATATCAACGTATTCCGATGTTTGCTCTCAGCTTATGTTATCATATCTTTGGACACATTTGGAACACCCAACGGGAATAATTCGCGATTTTGTTCACCAGTGGTGGACAAATTGTCAATTTTGAACCGTTTTTCGCTATATTTTATAACAGCCTTCTCCTGTTTGGGGTAGACAGGTATGTTATAATACACAATGAGCCGGGTGTTCAGTCAGAACGCCGGTATTTTGTGCATAGAAAATGGTGATCACGATGACAAAAGCTAATCAGGATATCCGTGTCGTCGTCGGTATGTCGGGTGGGGTCGATTCCTCTGTTACAGCGCTTCTGCTGAAGCAGCAGGGTTATGACGTCATCGGCATCTTCATGAAGAATTGGGATGATACCGACGAGTTCGGCGTATGTACGGCAGAGACCGATGCCGAGGATGTGCGCCGCGTGTGCGAGCAGATCGATATTCCTTACTATACCGTTAATTTCGAGAAGGAATACTTTGATAAAGTCTTTTCCTATTTCCTCGAAGAATATAAGGCCGGCCGGACACCGAATCCGGATGTGATGTGCAACCGCGAGATCAAGTTCGGGGAATTCCTGAACAAAGCGCTGCAGCTTGGCGCAGATTACGTGGCTACCGGACATTACGCCCGGGTCATAGAAGAGGACGGCATGTTCAAGCTGCTGCGCGGCGTGGACAACAACAAAGACCAGACTTATTTCCTCAACGCACTGAACCAGTATCAGCTCTCCAAGGCCATGTTCCCGATCGGGCATCTGCCGAAGCCGGAGGTGCGGAGAATTGCCGAGGAAGCCGGACTCTACACCGCCAAGAAAAAAGACAGCACTGGCGTCTGCTTCATCGGAGAACGCAATTTCCGTGAATTCCTAAGCCAATACCTGCCTGCACTGCCTGGCAATATGGTCGATATCGCCACCGGCGAAGTTAAGGGCCGTCACGACGGACTCATGTATTACACGCTGGGCCAGCGTCAGGGCCTTGGTATCGGGGGCTCCGGCACAGGCGAACCCTGGTTCGTGGCCGAGAAGGATCTGGCAAGCAATACCCTGTATGTTGTGCAGGGCGAGAAGCATGTCAGCCTGTACTCCACCAGCCTCACGGCTTCAGGCGTGAACTGGATCGATGCAGCTACACTTGGTGATACGCCGCTGAAGTGTACCGCCAAGTTCCGTTACCGCCAGCCGGATCAGGGCGTTACGCTGACGAAGCAGGCAGATGGAACCGTGCATGTTGCTTTTGATGTTCAGCAAAAGGCGATCACGCCGGGACAGGCTGTGGTGTTCTACCTTGGTGAAACATGTCTCGGCGGCGGAACCATTGAGGCTGCCGAGAAGGTCGTGCCGCTGCCGCAGGCGTAACTGCATCACCTGCCGGAGACGAGCCCCTAATGCATACAGAAGAACCTTCAACACCACTGGATCGTGGAGCTGAAGGTTCTTTTAGTTCGTTATTGTACGGAATAATGCTCAGACAGAATTACCTTAACTTTACCGGATTTCAGCTTATTACGGCTGAACCCCCCATACCCTTACGCCATTCAAGTACAGCGGTACCCGGTTCCAGTCTGTATAAGCCGTTTTGGTTGAATCATAGGAATAATCATCAGCCTCATTGTAATTGCTCCAATCGGATTTGTTGATGCGCAGCTGAATCTCACCGGTGTTCGCGCCGGGTGCCAGGCTGCCTGCGCCGGCACTGAAGGCAATCTCCACGTAATAGTCCGCTCCTGTAGCCGCAGGATCGAGCTTCACGAAGCTGCCGAGCACATTGCTGCCGCCGAGTGTTGCATAATCGACATTGAACTGCTGAGGTTTCTCTCCGTCAATCGTGTAATAGTAACGGAGCTTGACCTTGCTGAGATCTACCGCTGTCGTCCCGTTGTTGACAATCCGCAGCTGCGGGCGGAACTGCGAATCGGTGGCGTTCGTATCCGTTGTACGGTATTGAACCACCAGGTCCGCTGCAGCAGGCGTAGCCGTTGGCGTGACCGTCGGCGTAGCCGTTGGCGTCGGCGTAGATGTTGGTGTGGCCGTTGGTGCAACTGTCGGCGTGACCGTTGGTGTAGCTGTCGGTGTAGCCGTTGGCGTTGCTGCCGGTGTGGCCGTTGGCGTTGCTGTTGGCGTGGCCGTTGGCGTTGTAGTCGGTGTAGCTGTCGGTATTGGACCGCTGCCGTTATTGATTAGCCGGTCGTATTCCGCATAGGCTGTAGCGATGTCCACCTGTGACCAGAAGCGGTGGTAGGTGAACTCAGGTGCGCCATTATCCCATGTTTTGGTTGTTTTGTTGTACGAGCTATTGTACTTGCCTTCCAGGTAACTCCACTTGGGATCATTTGTAATATCGGGAAGCACATCGGTATAGCTCGCATAAACTCCGTTTCCGCCTTTGGCCGGATCAGAAGGTACTGTCGCACTGCCCGGTATAGTGTTTCCTTGGCCGAAGGTCCCCGTCCAACCCGCAGGGAAATAGACCTCTTTGGTGAAGAACCGGAAATAATCTGCACGCTTCTCCAGTGTGGTAATGCCCACTCCGTCATTATAGCCCCAGGCCGTATCCAGCAAGGACTTGGCTAATTGTGAAGCGGTTCCGCCGAGCGCAGTATTGCTGCCATGCTCCGCTTTATTCCCTGCGGCAAAGAAAGTGAGCGCTTTAATGTAACTGCCCAGCACGCCGCTATCCTGTCCCGGATCTTTGGTCACTGCCTTCAGGCCGCTGTTGCCGTTAAACGAGCTGAATCCGCTCCAGGTATCGGGTTGTCCGTGCCACTCCACATTGCCCGGAATCCAGAACTCGCCGGGTGCGGATACGGTGGCAACCTGCGGATCATCTCCGCCCAGAATCCGGTTTCCCTGCTGATCCAGATAATAACCGGCGGCATCGGATACCGGACGGCTGCCCACGAAGGCATAATCTGTAGACCAGTCAATCCAGTTCTCAATGGCCCGTTTGGCCATTGAGAAATTAGCCGAGGTGGTATCCCCGCTGGAAGCCAGGATATAATACAGCTCTGCTACCCGTTCCATGCTCCAGGACTGCATCCCGAACCAGTTGTTGGATGGCGGGTCATGATAGACAGGAGCCTCGTCGTAGGCCATGCCGTAGAAGGTGCTTGTGCCGGCTGGATAAGCGCTGTAGGAGCCGCCATAGCTATTGGTCGCTCCGCCCGCAATGGCCCCTTCAGAGGATTGCAGCCAGTTGTAGAATTCCAGCTGGCGGGTCAGCGATTTGCCCCAGTCCGTTCCGGCTGTTGCCGAAGACGGAATCAGCCCTCCGGCTGCGGTCGACAGCGCATAGGCTGCAACTACATTCTGATACCCCTGGTGCGCATGGCTGGCGCCGATTCTCCAGGCCCAGTCTCCTCCGGTTCCCAGGCCGCCGCCCCAAGCCGTATACCAGGCCAGCAAATACTGGCTGGAATCCTTGCCCGTTCCCGCTTCAGGTGTGCCGTCAGCAGCACTGCCGACCTTCTGGAAGTACTTATCGTACATGCCGTAACGCAGGAAGTCGCCCATTTTCTTAGCTTTGTTCAGATAGACCGTATTGGTGTATCCAAGGTCCTTGGCCCAGTACATCGCTTGAACAGCGCGTGCATCCGCGTCTGTAGCATTCGTATAACGCCACTGGGCGGAAGGTGTACTATTTTCCTTGGTGAACAGGCTCATGAAGCCTTCATTCGTCTTGCCGAACGATTTGTCATCCTGTGAAGGATGCGCCACCGCTTCCCAGACGGATTCCTGCACTCCGCGCTGGAAGGTATTCACATAGGCAGCGGTATGCGCAGGATTCAGCAGATTACCGAAGCCATACCAGTTGTCCACATCCACCAGCCAGTGCATCAGATAGGTCTGGTTATTGCCGTAGGTGGACTTCAGCTCCGCATCCAGCGGGTCCTTGCCCGGGGTGTACTTGCCGTTCAGCGCACTTGGATACAGATCCGGCTGGGCATGCTCCGAGGCGTAGGTTGCCGGACTGTTCGGGTTGTAGCTGCTCATTGTCGGCTGCTCCTGCACACCGTCGCCTTCATTAACCGGGATGATGTATTTCTCCATATTATCCCAGGCGGCTTCAAGCTTGCTCCAGTCTCCGGTATTATAGCCATACAGCACTTCAAGCCACATCCAGTAGCTGTAGGCCTCGGAGGTGGTCATATGCCCATAGTTGGGCGCCTCGCTAAGCAGGGTCTCCACCGCGTGATACGGGATACCTTCAGCCGAGAAATAGCCGCTTGCCGGGTTTTTCAGCTGGTCATATAATTGCAGAAATCTTGTCTTCTCCACCGATGCCGCCTTGGCTGTCCCCGGGTTGAAATTGAAGATCCCGCTGGTGAGGGAAAGGGTCAGAATGGCCGTCATAACTATGGAGGCCGGTTTCTTGAATGAACTTAACTTCATCATTTCCGCATACTTCCTCTCTGGAATGATTTAGGGTTCCAAGCCCCATACGAGCGTTCCTGCACGGTAAAGTGTAACTTTCTCCCAATCCGCGAAGGTCTGCTGGGTTCCTCCATAGGAATAGTCGTTGCTCTCATTGTAGGCCGTCCAGTCTGCCTTGTTGAACCGCACCTGGATCTCCCCGCTATCCGCCCCCGGAGCCAGGCTTCCTGCTCCTGCGGCAAAGGAAATCTCAACATAAGAATCAGCCAGGGACACCGGCGCGTCCAGCTTCACAAAGCTTCCGCTCAGGTTCCCGCTGCCGATGGCAGCATAGTCACAGTGGAATTCCTGCGGCTTGTCCCCGTCCACGGTGTAATAATAGCGCAGCTTCAGACCGCTGAGCGCAATGCTCTCGGTTCCTGTATTGACAATCCGGAACTGGCTGCGGACCTGCGAATCGCCAGGACTTGTGTCATTGGTGCGATACTGCACACGCAAGGCTCCTGTCGTCGGCGTGGTGGCCTCGCGCGGCCGGGCCGTGGCCTGTGCAGACGCCGTACTCTCCCCCACACTGTTCGATGCGGTCACCACGTAATAGTAGTCCACTCCGTTCGTCAGCCCGCTGTCGCTGTAGACTGCTCCGTTTGCCGTGCCAATCACCGTGTACGGTCCGCCGCTCACCAGAGAGCGCTTAATCGTATATTGTGAGGCGCCGCTGACCGCATTCCAGCTCAAGGCCACGCTGGCATTGCCGGGTACCGCCTGCAAGCCGGACGGACGGCCCGGAACCTGGGGTTCGCCGGGTGTTCCGCCGCCAGTGGGCAGCTCCCCGTATACTTTGACACCCGCATCAAATACAGGTATATACGGATTCTTTGTCGCCGAGGAAGCACCTGGTGCCACTCCCTTGAACGAGAAGTCGTTGCTGTTATCCCAGAAGGTGGTGTTCAGCGGCCCGGCAATCCGGAACTGGACCTCCTTGCGGTAAGCGGATTGTCCGCCTGGATAAATCGGTGTGCCGGAGAAATCTACTTTGGTGTAATAGATATGATTGGCTTCATCGTAAGGCAGCAGCTGCGAGACGGTTGCACCCTGGTTGTAGCCTCCCGCCTTGACGGTGATATCTGCTGGCCCATACCCTGCAGCCACAGCCTCACTTATGTCCATATAGTAGTTGAAGGACATTTGACTGCTGGAGCGGGCAGGCCATCCCGAGCGGTTATTAAGTATGGCCCGGATTTCCACAAAATTGCTGCCGCTGGCGTTCACAGAAGTCTCAGTGAACATTTCATCCTCACGCGTTTCGGCGGGAGGGAAGCTCGCAAGCGGCTGCTGGCCCTGTCCGTGGAGCAGCATCATTTTGGCCAACGCGCCGGTAAAGGCTGAATTGTAATCAGTCGCAACCTCATTGGAGACATAATCGCTGATCGTATCGGTGTAGCTGTCTGTCTTGGAAGGTCCTCCGACCAGTGCGCCGTACAGCACATGCCGGTGGTTCGCAGGAGTGGTCTGGCTGTCACTCCAGGAGCCGTGCGAGGTGCGGTGATGAGGATGCTCAGGCGAATTTGCGCCGAAGCCGATCACATAGCTGCTATTGCGCGGATTATCACCCAGCATATAGGTAATCTGCCGCTCCGCAAAGGTCTGGGCTGTGCTCTTCTTCACCGGGTCAGTAACCCAGTCCGCATAGACAAAAGCCATAAATGCCTGGTTGGCCGCATACCGCAGCGCCCCCCATTGGTCCAGATGGGCCAGCCCCCCGGGAGTGTAAGCTACCCGGTCAGAGGTACCGTTCACCCCGGTAGTCCAAAACTGCATATTCCGTTCAGTGGATTGAATGAATTTGGGATCACCCGTAATGCGGGACAGCAGGAGCTGCGCACCGTAATGCTTGTCATCCCAGGATTGGGTCCATTGGTAACCCCAGTCTCCGGCTTGGTTGGTGCCCCACAGATCACTTGCGGCAATCGCCTTGTCCAGATAGGTCTGCTCGTCGGTCGCTAAGTATAGCCAGATACCGCCCCAGCTTAATTCATCGGCGTAGCTGCTCCACGAATTGTAATACTGCTTGGCGTCAGTGATTGTATCGGAGTAAGCTCCGCGGTACGTATCGGCAAAATTGTATAATTGCTTGGCATGGAGCAGCAGCTTGTCCGCATATGCGGCATCCGAATCCCTAAAAATAATGGAAGCTGAGGCAAGTGCGGCAGCGGTCTCCGCAGCCAGATCAGAGCCTGGATGCGCGGCATCAATCTTATAGGAAGGACGTGCCATCTGCATGACCTCCGCCGGTCCCCACCAGTTATGATCCGCCGTGCCGTTGCCGACCTGTCCCCATAGCTCATTAGGAGCGGTATGCGCTTTCACAAAATAGTCTGTTGCCCAGCGGATATTGTCCAGAATCTCATCCAGCTGCCCCGATTGCACGTAGCCATCCTTGTATTCATAGACCGACCATGCCAGCATAGTGGAGGTGTACGCCATAGGAAAACCGAATTTAACATGATCCCCTGCGTCATACCAGCCTCCCGTCAGATCGTGGCCGACATCCGCACCGTCCTGCAGCCCCGAATCTCCCCGCCATTCCACACGATTGTTCGCCGGCAGATCACCCGACCGCTGGGTCTCATAGAAATAAATAGATTTCTGCAGTGCCTCTGCATAATTAATCCCGGCGGTTGCGGCTTTGCTGACTTGCGGATGAATAACAGTCCCTGAAGCAACAGTGCAGGTTAGCATTAAGCTCAGTGCTGCGATACAGCCTGTCTTCCGTCTCGTTTGCTTCACCTTAACTCATCTCCCTTCGATTTTTACATTTCAGCCCGATCGGGTGACTCACGCGCAGATACCTCCCCAGCGTCCATTGAAGACATTTCATAAGACATTCTATTCAGTACGTTCCATCCCCACCCCCACTTACAAATTAAGGAAATAATCTTCCTATCTACACATATACCACATATAGTAATTTAATTCTATATATTTACAATTAATTTCACCGAAAACAAACTCATTTTGTCAAATAATTTCCATTTTTATCATATTTACCGTGCCCTCATCCGAAAAATACGCTAATGTATTTCAGATGCACAAGCGGATACGCAAATAAAAGACCACCGCCATGGAGTGCAATGCAGTGGTCTCCCTTTACTTCTCTTCATTTATTGGTCTTCCCATGCATCTGAGTGAGGCACTATTGCCCGCGCCGCAGCTGCTGGTTATGGCGGATCTTCGCCTCGTTGCCCTGCTCGGTCGCCTGATAGAACACCCTCCGGGAGATCGCCTTCGGAAGATAGTCCTGCTTCACATAGTGACCAGGGAAATTATGGGGATACTGGTATCCCTCATGCCCCAGCTGGGCTGCGCCTTTATAATGTGTATCCCGCAAATGCAGCGGCACCTCAGCCGACTTCAGATCCTCCAGGCTATCCATGACGTTCGCGATTGCCATCACCACGCCGTTTGATTTCGGGCTCTCCACCGCAAACAGGATCGCCTGCGCAATATTCAGCTTCGCCTCCGGCCAGCCGTTGTTGCGGTAGGCATCCAGCGCACTGACAGCCTGGACCATCGCCTGCGGGTTAGCCAGGCCAATATCCTCGCTGCTCGCGGCGATCAGACGGCGGATGAAGGTCATCGGGTCCATGCCGAGCTTCTCCACGGCGTAGAGGAACCAGAACAGGGCAGCGTCGCTGGAGCCGCGGATGCTTTTGTGAAAAGCGGACACCACATCATACTGCGTAGACTCGTCCGCTTTGACAATCGGCCGGCGGATGGACTCCTCCGCCACCTCCAGTGTGATATGCACGCTGCCGTTGCTCTCCGGGGCAGTGGTCATCGCCGCCAGCTCCAGCGCGTTCAAGGCGCGCCGGATATCGCCGTTAGCCATCGTGGCAATATGCTGCAGCGCGTCCTCATCCGCCTTCAGATCCATGAACCCCAGGCCCCGCTGCTCATCGGCGAGCGCCCGCTTCATGGCAATCAGGCTGTGCTCGCTGGTCAGAGACTCCAGCTGGAACAGCGTGGAGCGGCTCATAAGCGCCCCGTTCACATAATGGAACGGATTCTCCGTCGTTGCGCCTATGAAGGTAATCGTTCCCTTCTCCACCGCCGGCAGCAGCGCATCCTGCCGGGAGCTGTTGAAACGGTGTACCTCGTCCAGAAACAGAATCGTCTTCGATCCATACAGCGCCTTGTTGCTCTGGGCGCGTTCAATAACCTCGCGGACATCCTTCACCGAGGCTTCCACCGCGTTCAGCCGGACAAATTCACCTTGGGTATGATGCGATATGATATGAGCCAAGGTTGTTTTGCCGCAGCCCGGAGGCCCATACAGCAAGATGGAAGACACCTGGTCAGCCTCTATGGCTCTGCGCAGCAGCTTGCCGCGGCCTACAATATGCTCCTGTCCAATATATTCATCGAGATTCACGGGCCGCATCCGGTCTGCAAGCAGCCTTCCGCTCCCATTCCCGTTATCTTCACCCAGCGAGAATAAATCCATAACTCCACTTCCTTGCTAGTAATCTGGTATTTTGCTATTTCTTCGATAGAAATAACTGGCTGCCTTCTATCATACCATACCCGCAGCTTTCATTAAAAAGAGCATGACCTCGCCATCACCGGCGGGAGCATGCTCTTTGTTCTATTCTTAGAACTTATATGTTGTGGGGTTGTTTCAAATATTCAGGCTAGCTGTTCAGCGCCAGCCGCATTTTTGAAATGATTTTGCGGATGCTTTCTTCGGATAAATGATATCTCTTCTGCAGCTCGTTCACCGAGCAGCCACTGCTGTGACTACAGAAGATCTCTTCATTGCGGTTCGCAATTTCTTGCCGGGAGCCGCTGTTCTCGCCCCATCGTACCCGCTCTTCCGTCTTCTTCGGGATGTATAGCAATTCACCCTGGATGTAGCCCTGTAGCTCTTCGAGCAATCCCGGGGGGAGCACATCCTTTCCATTTACGTAACTCACGTTCTGGTTCCTCCTTCAACAGGTGTGTTCCGTTAAGTCCGATCACTGCGCTGTTCTTGATAATCATGCCACCTGCCTCCTTTCTTCTCCTCAAATTTGGTAAATAACCTAAATTCATTATATTAAACCCTGCGGTTAGCGTCTACATTCATTGTTTATCAGTACCCTATCAGTGGTTTGTCAGTGTACTTCTATATATTTTAGCTAAGCCTGAAATATATAGCCGCTATCTATACATAAGGAGGCCTCGCGGCCTCCCCTTAAACAGGCTTCCGTCTTAGACGGAAACCACCTCGTATTCTGAAAACATTGCCATCAGCCTCCTTCCAGAAGTAATCTTGCCCGGCCGGACACTTATTATTAAGCCACAGGTATCCGCAGGTTACAAGTTCAAGAATAGTTATAATCGTTCTCCACCTTGAGCTCACGTTAATCATAACTTTCAGGAGGAAGGCATAGCGTTAATTTCAGTCAAAAAAATTTTGACGAAAAACTAATTTTTAGTCGATTAATGTCGAAATATATATTAAATTATCTATTTACTTCGAGATATGGAACTTAATTTAACCCCATCCATTCAGAAATTCAGGAGGAACCTTCTATGACAACCCCACGGAATCCCTTAAAGCGTGTATTTCACATCACCAAGCTGAGAACTGAATTGATGCTGCTAATCATCATAGCTATTGTGCTGCCCTCACTTGCCCTGGTTGTCATATCCACGGAAACCTCAGAGTCGGCATTGCGCTCCAAAATGGAAGAAACCACAAACTCAAGCATCCATATTCTCGATAAAACCCTCACGCAATTAATTCAGCTGGAGAGCGCAGGCGTCAACGAGCTCGCCTACCAGATTAGCAGCACTGATCTCACGGGCAACCCTGCAAAAGCACGCAGTCTGCTCGACAAATTCAAGCTGGAGCATCCGGAAGTGGATATCATAGCTCTGGGCAACGACCAGGGTAAATACATGTTCGCTCCGGATTCACAACCGGAGGATTATGATCCCCGTACGCGCGACTGGTACATAGATGCACTAAAGACACCGGAGAGCACATCGGTTATTGACCCTATTTTCTCCAAAGTGACAAACAGCTATATCCTGCCGGTTTCCCGGGCTTTGCCGGACGGTAAGGGGGCCGTTACAATCAGCATCAGCATGAACGAGCTCATGGAGCTGACCAAGAACGTCAGTCTGGGTGACAGCGGCTATGTATATATTCTAGACGGCAATAACAAGGTAATCTATCACCCCACCATGGAGGTGGCCTCTGAAGCAACAAGCCAGATGCTGGCTGAAATGGGCAAAGGCCCAGCAGGCAAAATCTCCTACAAGGACGATACAGCCAATACACAAATGGACGGCTTCTACATTACGAACGAGCTGACCGGATTCAAAATGGCCGGCGTGCTGCCGGAGAATGAATACACCAAGGCTGTATATCCGATTCTGTACAAATCAGGTATCGTCCTTGTCGTCTCTCTGCTGCTTGCTTCGATCGTAACGTTCCTTATCATCCGCCGCATTACCGGCGCTGTGGAACGCTTGAACCGTTCAGCCAAACGGGTAAGCGAAGGTTATCTGGATGAGTCTGTGGAGACAAACCGCAAAGATGAGATCGGTCAGCTGGCCGGCAATTATAATGAAATGGTGTCTTCGCTCCGCAAAATGGTTCAGGAGGTCGCTGAAACGTCTGGCCACCTGGCGGCAGCCAGTGAACAGCTGACAGCCAGCACCGGCGAGAACAGCAAAGCGGTCGAATACGTGACCGAGCTGGTCGAGGAATCCACCCGTGGTGTGGAAACCCAGGCTTATGCTTCCGCCGAGGTGGCCATAACGATGGATGAAATGTCAACCGGCATTCAAAAAATCGCCTCCGCCTCAGAGATGATTGTCAGCGCCGCAGTACAGACGGAACAGGATGTCTCCACCGGCAGTGCCAAGATGCAGCATGTCGGAGAACAGATGAAGACGATCCGCGAATCCGTACACCAGTCCGGTACGCTGATTGCTGAGCTTAACGGATTAAGTGCCAAGGTGGCGGAGACCAGCACGGCCATCTCTGCCATTGCCAAGCAGACCAATCTCTTGTCGCTGAATGCGGGCATTGAAGCTGCACGGGCCGGAGAACACGGCAGAGGCTTCGCTGTAGTCGCCGGTGAAGTGCGCAAGCTGTCCGAAGCTTCCAATGTCAGTGCAGGACAAATCCAGGAGACGATCTCTGAGATGGTGGACCTGATTGCCAGTGCCTATGATGTGATGCGGTATAAAGTGGTTGGGGATGTGGAGCAAGGAATGGAGCTTACACAGGAAGCCAGCGAGGCCTTCCGCCAGATCGAGCAGTCCACCCGGCATGTAGGCGAGCAAATTCATGAAGTATCCGCGATCACCGAGCAAATGTCAGCCAGCAGCGCAGAAGTAGCAGCGTCTGTTCAGGAGATGGCCAAGATCGCCCAGGCGGCGCTCGAATCCTTCCAAAGTGTCACAGCAGCGACGGAAGAGCAGCTTGCTTCCATGGAGGAGATCACTTCATCTTCCGCTGCGCTCTCCGCCATGGCATCGGATATGCAGGGACAGGTGGAACGGTTTCACTTCGAGCCGAAGGGCAAGGCTTAAGGGCATACGGCGTAATGAGGGGCACTTATGCCCCTCATTTGCTCATTCGGCACCCGTCCAGTGAATTCAGGGGCACTAATGCCCCTCGTTTGCTCATTTGGCCTGCTTCCAATGAATTCAGGGGCACTTATGCCCCTCATTTGCTCATTTTGCCCGCATCCAGTGATTTCTGGGGCACTTATGCCCCTCATTTGCTCATTTTGCCCGCATCCAGTGATTTCTGGGGCACTTATGCCCCCCATTTGCTCATTTGGCCTGCTTCCAATGAATTCAGGGGCACTAATGCTCCTCATTTGCTCATTTGGCACCAGTCCAGTGAATTCAGGGGCACTTATGCCCCTCATTTGCTCATTTTGCCCGCATCCAGTGATTTCAGGGGCACTTATGCCCCCCATTTGCTCATTTGGCCCGCTTCCAGTGAATTCAGGGGCACTTATGCTCCTCATTTGCTCATTTGGCACCCGTCCAGTGAATTCAGGGGCACTTATGCTCCTCATTTGCTCATTTGGCACCCGTCCAGTGAATTCAGGGGCACTTATGCCCCTCGTTTGCTCATTCGGCACCCGTCCAGTAAATTCAGGGGCATTAATGCTCTTCATTACTCTCCTTCAGCCACACTCGGCAAAATCAGAAGGATTGATCCCTTTGATCTTACCGTGTGCCGACTCCCGGCGGCTTCCGAATAATTGATGGAGTGAAACAAATAAATCCTTATATATGTACAAAAAAACCTCTCCTTTGAAATGGTTGATCTTAAGGGACTGACCCCATAACGTGAGACAAATCAAAACACCTACAAGAAAATGAAACCCTGTCGTAAGATAGGGAGATAATCTTGGAGGTGTTTTTGCGTTGGCAACGAGAGTGAGTTACCCGGTAGAAATCAAAATGAAAGCCATTGAGATGAGGTTGGCAGGAGTTCCGGTCAGAGAGGTTATGGAGGAGCTAGGGATACGGAATAACACACAGTTAAAGACATGGATGAGGTGGTATCGAAAAGGCGAAGTGCATCGTCTGGAGCAGCCCGTGGGCAAACAGTACAGCTACGGAAAAGGTCCAGAACACTCTACGGAGCTGGAAAGAGTAAAGGCGGAGAATCGTTTCTTAAAGCAGCAACTAGACGTGCTAAAAAAGTACAGGGAACTGGAAAGGAGGTGGAACCGCAAGTCGTTATTACCTGGATCGAGTCCATTCGAGAAGAAGTAACGGTGAAAGAGGCTTGCGCATGGCTTGGGATTGCAAGAGCCACATACTACCGCTGGAAAGCCGCAGTAGAAACCGAGCCTTCAGAGTCTATAGCGGAGAAGATAAGGCAGCTTTGCGTACAGCATAAATTCCGATATGGGTACCGGAAAATCACCGCACTCCTTCGGGCAGAAGAACCCATAAACCACAAACGAGTTCAACAGATTATGCAGCGTGAAGGGCTACAATGCCGTGTAAGGAGGAAGAAACGTAAGGCCCCGGGGCAGCCAGCACATCCAGCAGAAAATCTGCTGAAGCGGCAATTTCATGCAGAGGGGCATCTGCAAAAGCTCGTCACGGACATTACCTATTTACCGTTTGGAGGGAAGATGTTGTATCTCTCGAGCATTCTGGACCTATACAATGGGGAGATTGTAGCTTACAGTATAGCGGACAAGCAAGACACATCTTTAGTGTTGCATACACTGAATCAACTTCCAAAACGGGCAAATATGCTGCTTCATAGCGACCAGGGCAGTGTATATACGTCTCAGATGTACCAGACTGCAGTCAAAGGAAAAGGCATTACCATGAGCATGTCCCGCAAGGGAACGCCCGCCGATAATGCCCCCATCGAATCGTTTCATTCCACCCTAAAGTCTGAAACGTTCTACCTCGAAGATCTCATGTGTACAACGACGGCAATCGTTGAACAGACCGTTCGAGACTACATCACTTACTATAACTCAATTCGGATTCAGGCGAAACTAAATAACCAGTCACCGGTGGATTTCCGGCGACTGGCTGCTTGAACTTGCAGGGTGTTTTGATCCCTGTCTCACGAACGGGGGGCAGTCCCTAACACATTTCACCAAAGAGAGGTTTCTTTTTTGCGTTTATTAAGATTGCACACGTTTCCCGCTTAAACAGTGGATCGGACAGGACGACCCGCGGAAAAGCGTTAGCGGTCGCCTTGTGTATGGATTTTCACCGCTAAGGGAATTTAAAAATCTGGACCAGGGATCGACTGGAATAACGTTCCGTTTGCCGAGTGTTCTCACCAAGCGCAACCCTCTATCCCATTCCAAAACAGGGGCTGCCCTTACCCAAGATAATGTAAACCTTAATTCCCTTCGGGTACCGGCCAGCCGGAGACCGTCTCGTCTCCAAGCAGCTGCACGTAAGCCGGAAGCCCGCCATTATGCAGCAGCCACAGCTCATGCAGGGCACGTGTACAGCCTACATACATCAGCTTGGCGTCCCAGGCCGCCCCTCCATAATGCGCGCTATCCGCGTCCGCCAGGATGACGGCATCGAACTCCAGTCCCTTGGACAAATATACAGGCAGTATGGACAAGCCGCCGCGGTATTCGGTGATGCTGCCGTCAATGAGATGAATATCCTCGAACTGTCCGGCAAGCTCAGCGTACAGCTCAGCGGCTTCCCGTAGGCTACGGGTCAATACAGCCACAGTGCGGTATTCGCGCCCGGAGAGCGATGACAGGGCGCTTCTGACAGCGCTGAGCCGCTGGCTGCCGCCTGCAGCCGGTTCCGGCTGCGCATCCTCATAGGAAATCAGCCGCACAGGATTACCGCTGCGGAAGACCGGCACGGCCAGCAGGGCGCTGCCGACGCCGGCGGACAGAATCCCGTTGGCGAATTCAATAATCTCCATCGTTGAACGGTAGCTGCGGGTAAGCGCATGATACGCTGTATACTCCCCGGCAAACAGCGACTGCATCTCATTCCACTCATGTACCCCTTTGTAGGCATGAATCCCCTGGGATAAGTCACCCAGAATGGTGAAGGAATGGCCCTTCACATACAGATCCAGTACGGCAATCTGGAACGGGGAGAAATCCTGCGCTTCGTCAATAACAATATGATCGAAGCGTTCGGTTCCCTCATTGCCGTTCAAAAGATAATGGATATAGAGCAGCGGCGGAAGATCCTCTTCGCGCAAAATGCCTTTCTTCAGCTCTTTCACCGTTTCCTTCAGTACAGCCTGCGGAATTTCTTCCGGCGCCTCAGCCGGCCAGTCCTCCGGAGTCTTCGCCGCGCGGAATATCTGCTTGTAGATAGCCAGCGGATCATATTTCGGCCACTTGGCGCTGTACGCCTTCTCGCGGGCCGCGCCTTTTTTCTTGCGGTCCTTCAGCGCAGCGGCCGACGGGCTCTTCTTCAGCTCCATCTCGATCCAGCGGTGAATCCGCGCCATCACACGTTCCTTGCGTTTGGCTGGCGGATACGGAGCGTATTCTTCATTATGCCAGCGCAGAATCATCGAGCGGCGCAGCACAGCCCCGTCCCACGGGCTGAAATCCCCTTCAGGCACGGCGCTGGTCTCCAGCAGCTTAATGCTGGATTCAATGACACTCATCAGCACCGTGGAGCCTTTGAAGCGCCCCGGAGTCTCTTCCGTAATAACAGGCATCGCCCCCGCTGTTTCGAACCAGCGGCTCACCGCTTCCGAAGCATCCTGCTCCGGCAAGGTCACACCCAGAACATCCGCAGCCCAGTCCGGGAAGGTGCTCTGGGCAATATTGCCGACACCGAGCTCCGGCAGCACATCTGAAATATAATCCAGGAACATCCGGTTCGGAGCGAAAATAATCATTTTCTCCGCCGAGACCTGATCCTTGTATTGGTACAATAAAAAAGCCAGCCGGTGCAGCGCGACGGTAGTTTTACCGCTTCCCGCTACCCCTTGAATAATCAGCGCCGTGTTCTTCGCTGCCCGGATAATCTTGTCCTGCTCCTCCTGGATCGTCGAGACGATATCACGCAGCCGGTTGTCCTTGTTCTCACCGAGCCGGTACACCAGGAATTCATCCGACACCGCCGGTGCATCACTGTCGCGGTTATACGTATCCGCAACCCGCTCCAGAATCTGCTTGCGGATGACCACGTTGCGTTTGAGGTAGACGAGCCCTTCAATCAGCCCTTCCGGTGCTTCATAGGAGGCCGCTTCTGTCCCTCCTGTAAACGAATAGAACAGGCTTGCCACCGGTGCCCGCCAGTCAATGACCAGCGGACGGTCGCTTACCTGCTCACGGTCTACGCCGATTTTACCAATATAAAGTGCCTTGCGTTCTTCCTCGTCATTGCCCTGAAAATCAAGCCGTCCGAAATAAGGCTCCTGCCTAAGCTTGGCAAGATCTTTGCGCTTCTGTTCCCTGGAGTCCTCCAGCACTTGCTCCGTATACTCATGTCCCGTGTACACCGGAGTGCTGCGCAACCGCTCAAGGGTAGAGTCAATCTCTATAAGCGCGTGGTTCAGCCTGTCTTCTTCCTCTTGATAGGCACTTTGAAAGTTGTCTTCCAATTTCAGTTACCTCCTAAAAGTGATGTGAGCAGTACATCATATCACAAGAGGACAGGGAAAGCCATATATTTCAAACTGCCGTATAGAACGGCTCACCTGCCCTTTATGATGCGTATTTAGCCCATTAGCGCATGGAGCACAAAGTTCGCTACGAACAGCCCGGCAATCCCGTACAGCGCCGGCGGGACGTCCTTGCCTTTGCCTGTAGCCAGCTTCACAACCGGGTAAGTGATGAACCCAAACGCCATCCCGTCCACGATGCTGTAGGTGAATGGAATCATCACCATAATCAGAAATGCGGGGAACAGCTCCGTCATGTCGCTGAGATCCATCTCGCGCACACTCTGGACCATAAGTCCGCCGATCACGATCAGAATCGGCGCAATTGCGCTGTCCGGCACATAAGCCAGCAGCGGAATGAACAGGAATGTCGCCCCGAACAAGAGACCGGTGACGAGCGAGGTTAAGCCGGTGCGTCCGCCGGCAGCGATGCCGGCTGTAGATTCGGCAGCGGCTACTACGGGACTGCTGCCGAACAGGCCTGCCGCGATGTTAGCGATGGATAGCGCCCGCAGACTGCTTTTGAAGCGTTCCGGACGGCCTATCATCAGCGTCTGCGAGGAGATCAGGCCGATGTTCTCGAAGACAACGATCAGCAGCAGCAGGAATACGGCGATCCAGAAGACCAGGCTGATGAATCCGCTCCATTGCATACTGGCGAACACATCGCCATATCCGCTGAACACATGTCCGGATTCGGTATTCTCAGGCGCATGAGCCGCTCCCAGCAGGTAGGCCAGGCCTGTCCCCGCCAGCATGCTGATCAGCAGGCCGCCGCGCGTGCCGCGGATGAACAGGACCAGGGCGAGCAACAGCGTCACCACCGAGGTAATGACCGCAGGATCGCTGAAATGCCCGATGGCGACAAATGTCGTGGCATGGGCAATGACAATCCCGCTTTTTTGCAGGCCGATAAACGTCAGAAACAGACCGATTCCGACAGTTATCGCATGCTGCAGATTATGGGGTATGGCATCACTCAGTATGCGGTAGAGCGAAGTGAACGCTACAATAGCGAACAGCACACCCGTCACTACAACAACGGCAAGCGCCTCACGCCAATCCAGCTTCATGGAATGCACCAATGTATAGGTGAAAAAGGCATTGATGCCCATGCCCGGGACGACGATAATCGGCGTTTTCCCGCCAAAAGCCATCAGCAGACAGCCTGTAATCGCTGTCAGCAGTGTGGCCACCATCCCCGCCCGCAGCGGCATGCCTGCATCATGCAGAATCGCCGCATTGACCATAACAATATATACCGAAGCGAAATACGATAGGATGCCTGCCGCCCACTCCCGTTTCCAGTTGTCGCCCGGCGTAAGTCCCACGCTATTCCGCCAAAAATTCGATTTCATCTAAAAACCTCCACTATAGAACCTGAACTTAAGAATGTTATACAGATGCTTCAATAATGCCTTAAGATCAGGTATTAATTGCAGCCCCACTGCTCCATTCTTAAGTTTTCTTATTATGATGTTAAGTTCCGCTGGCTATTACCCCCGTTTGTCTGATCTGTAATCAGCCATCTCACGAGTATGCTGCTCCAGGCAGCAATAAAAGGGCATGCAGCGGGGAATCAGCTGCACGCCCTTGAATCCTGTCAAACCCTTATTCAAACGTGATACCGCCGGTTTCCAGCAAATCACGTACCGTAACACTAACCATAATCAGACCGACTACCGGAGGCACGAAGGACGTACTGGCCGGAGGCTGCTTCGCTTTGCGCCGGTCCGGCGCATTGGCAGGAACAATCTGCTCGGTGACATCCTCGCGCGGCTTCACAGGCTTTTCGGTCGAGAATACAACCTTAACGCCTTTCTTGATCCCTTCCTTGCGCAGCTTTGTGCGGATCACCCGCGCAATCGGGTCCATACTCGTCTTGGAAATATCGGCTACCTGGAAACGGGTAGGGTCCATCTTATTCGCCGCTCCCATGCTGGAGATCAACGGGATCTTCCGGGTCAGACATTCCTTGATCAGATGAATTTTGTAGATAATCGTATCCGAAGCATCAATGACATAATCCAGCTTGTATTTGAACAGCTCCTCATAGGTCTCTTCGGTATAGAACATGTTTAGGGCAATCGCTTCGCAGTCCGGGTTAATCAGCTTGACGCGGTCCACCATCAGATCGGTTTTGTTCTGGCCGATGGTCGTCGTCAGCGCATGGATCTGGCGGTTGATATTGGTGATATCGACCGAATCCTTATCAATCAGGATGATACGTCCGATACCAGTACGGGCGAGGGCCTCTACTGCCATCGCTCCCACTCCGCCAATCCCCAGCACAGCCACTGTGCTGTTCTTCATGATCTCGAGACCTTCCGGTCCGATCGCCAGTTCCGTACGCGAGAACTGATTCAGCATGATGTCAGCCTCCTTTAACAAGCCTGCGGGGCATAGCCGCTTAAGTCCGCTCTATGCCCCGTCAGCCATTTATGTTTTATTTCTTTTCTTTTTCCGGTTTTGGCGCCAATTTGATATGCAGCTGCTCGAGCTGTATAGCATCTACCGGGGACGGAGCGTCCATCAGCAGGTCGGTTGCACTTGCGGTCTTAGGGAAGGCAATGGTTTCACGCAGGTTCGTGCGTCCGGCCAGCAGCATGATCAGACGGTCGAAGCCGAAGGCAATCCCGCCGTGCGGAGGCGTGCCGTATTCGAAGGCATCCATCAGGTAGCCGAATTTCTCATACGCGAGTTCCTGTGTGAAGCCGAGAGCTTCGAACATTTTCTCCTGAACCTCACGTTTGTAGATACGCTGGGAGCCGCCGCCCACCTCGTAGCCGTTAAGCACGATGTCATAAGCCTGTGCGCGGATCGCGCCCGGATCCGTATCGAAGAGATGGAGGTCTTCATCCATCGGGCGTGTGAACGGATGATGCTCCGCCATGTAGCGCTTCTGGTCTTCGTCATAGCTGAGCAGCGGGAACTCTGTAACCCAGGCGAATTTGAACACACTGTCGTCGATCAGGCCAAGCTGACGGCCGATCTTCAGGCGGAGTGCGCCGAGTACATCGGCAACGACCTTCTTAGTGTCGGCGGAGAAGAGCAGCAGGTCGCCTTCTTCAGCACCCGTGCGTTCCTTCACGGCGGCAATTTCTTCTTCGGAGAAGAACTTCACAATCGGTCCTTTGAACTCGCCGTCTTTCACTTGAATCCAGGCCAGGCCTTTGGCGCCGTAACGTGCAGCGTAAGGTCCGAGATCATCAATTTCCTTACGGGTCCAAGTGCCGCAGCCCTTGGCGTTAAGGCATTTCACTTCTCCGCCTTTTTCGATCACGGAAGCGAACACCTTCACACCGCTGGCAGCAACGATATCGTTCATCTCTACCAGTTCCAGGCCAAACCGCAGGTCAGGCTTGTCCGAGCCGTATTTGCCGATAGCTTCAGCATAGGTCAGCCGCTGGAACGGAGTAGCAACCTCGACACCAATGGTTTCCTTCAGCAGTCGCTGCATCAGGGTTTCCATCATGGACAGCAATTCATCCTGCGGCATGAAGGAGGTCTCGATGTCGAACTGGGTGAATTCAGGCTGGCGGTCTGCGCGCAGATCCTCATCGCGGAAACAGCGGGCCATCTGGTAATAACGCTCGATGCCGCCGACCATCAGCAGCTGCTTATAGATCTGCGGAGACTGCGGAAGCGCGAAGAATTCCCCTTCATGCACACGGCTTGGCACGAGATAATCACGTGCGCCTTCCGGTGAGCTTTTGGTCAGAATCGGCGTTTCCACATCGATGAAGCCTTCGCTGTCCAGGAAGTCGCGGAAGATCTTGGCCGCTTTTGAACGGAGCAGCAGCGTCTTGTGCATTTCCGGACGGCGCAGATCCAGGTAACGGTATTTCATTCGCAGCGATTCATCCACTTCCACACCGTCTTCGATGAAGAACGGAGGCGTCTTGGCAGCATTCAATACTTCAATATCTGTAATCTGCACTTCAATCTCGCCGGTCGGCAGGTTGCGGTTGATGGTTTCATCATCCCGTTTAACCACTTTACCCGTTACGGCAAGCACGTATTCACTGCGCACCTTATCGGCAATCTGCAGCGCTTCTCCGGAATAGTCGGGGTTGAATACAATCTGTACAATCCCTGTGCGGTCGCGCAGGTCAATAAACAGCACGCCCCCAAGGTCACGGCGGGTCTGCACCCAACCGTTCAGTGTTACTGTCTCGCCGATGCTCGCCGTTGTTAATTGTCCACAGTTATGGCTTCTGGTCATCTTTTATCCTACCCCTTCATGGTTAAAATTACATGTAACTGACTGCCGCTTGCTCGCGGATATATCCATACTTAAATTCTATTTCAGCGCCTGCGCCAGCTCTTCCAGCTTGACGGTCCGCTGCTCGCCGGTTTCCATCGACTTCAGGGCGATCACGCCGCTGTTCAGCTCGTCTTCGCCAAGAATCGCCGTATACCGGGCCGACATGCGGTCCGCCGACTTCATCTGTGCCTTCATCTTCCGCCCCAGATAATCGCGTTCTGCGGAGAAGCCCAGGCTGCGCAGATGGAACAGCTGCTTCGTGATCTCCAGATCTGCGGCTTCACCAAGTGCGACAAAGTACACATCCAGCGGCTTCACTGCTTCCAGCTCAACCCCCTGATTCTCCAGAATCAGCAGAATACGCTCAAGGCCGATCCCGAAACCGATACCCGGCTGATCCGGTCCGCCGATCTCTTCCACCAGGCCGTTATACCGGCCGCCGCCGCCCACCGTGTCGATGGAGCCGATGCCTGCCGCTTTATACTCAAACGCTGTATGCGTGTAATAATCCAGGCCGCGTACCAGACGGGGGTTAATGCTGTACTCCACGCCCATCACGTCCAAATGGCCTTTCACCTTGGCAAAATGCTCTGTGCACTCCTCATCCAGACTGTCCAGAATTGACGGGGCACCGCCGAATTTATCCTGATCGACCTTGCAGTCCAGCACGCGCAGCGGATTACGCTCCATCCGGCGCTGGCAGTCGCTGCACAGGCTCTCTCTCATCGGTCTCAGGAAATCCAGCAGCTTCTCCCGGTACGCCGCGCGGCTAGGCGCGTTGCCCACGGAATTCAGCTCCACTCTCACATCCTTCAGCCCCAGATCAAGATAGAACTGGTACCCGAGCGAAATCACTTCCGCATCGATTGCCGGGTCCACTGCACCGAAGGCTTCGATGCCGAATTGGTGGAACTGGCGGTATCTGCCTGCCTGCGGACGTTCGTAGCGGAACATCGGGCCGATATAATACAGCTTGCTGACATCCGGCTCACCATAGAGCTTGTTCTGCACGTACGCCCGTACGACACCTGCTGTCCCTTCGGGACGCAGTGCCAGATCGCGGTCGCCTTTGTCCTTGAAGGTATACATTTCCCCTTCTACAATATCCGTTGTCTCGCCTACACCACGCTCAAACAGCCCGGTGTGCTCGAACAGCGGTGTGCGGATCTCCCGGTAGTTGAAGCGGCGGCAGAGATCTCTTGCTTTGCCCTCAGCGTACTGCCATTTCTCTACTGCACCCGGAAGCACATCCTGCGTACCGGTTGGTTTCTCGAATCTTTCTTTAGCCACAGCCTATCCCTCCTGAAAATAACCCCTCTTGTTCCTCATGGAACCCATTGTCTCTGCTTCTAAAAACAACAAAAAATCCCCCGCCCTGTTTAATTACAAACAGGGACGAGGGATTATCATAACCAATAATTCACCCGTGGTACCACCCACATTCCGGACTTAAGCAGCTATGCTGTTCCAAATCCGCTCTAAGCGGTTAACGCCCGCCTACGCGCAATCGGCTACTGACTCTAGGCAACCTGCTGCTGCCTGCTTTCGCCGTGCGTTCTCGGGGAGGTCATTCATCCGTTCATCAACAGAATCCTTACAGCCGTGCGGATCAGGTGTTGCCGTCCATCACTTGGACAGCCGCCGGATCAGCGGGATTCCTCTCTGGGGTTGTGGGTTACGGATTACTTGGTCCCGTCATCAAAACAATATAACATACCGTATATTGTTAGATTCTACTGAACCACTGCGCTAAAGTCAAGGAATGAATTGAATTCAGTTTGTATCCCGGCTCGCAGCCAGGGTGAGTCAGCTGGAGCAGCGCAAGCGCACATGGCCTGCGCAAGTACTGGGCGCAGCTCCTCAGGTTACTGCCCGACAGGAGGAATGAGATTCCGCTATTTGAACAAATCCGGCGAATTCGCGGGGCAAGCGGACTCAGATTCCGTTATGCGTCCAGAGATGCCTCATTTCGAGCTATTTATAGCGCGAAGCATGTAAATTCTTAGATTTCAAAAAAAATGACCTGCAGCCGATTGCTGCAGGTCCATCACCATATATTATAAAAAAGGGGGTCATGCTTCTATTATAAACACGCTATATTAAGGAATCATGAATGTAATATTACAGTTGCATTACAGAAAAGAAAGCGTTTTATTGAGTCGTACATGCCTGTGCCTGAACTCTACAAATTAGGTTACACTACAACCCTATTCCCTGTCTAGAGAATTCATGCCCTTCCCGCTTCCCTGCGGGCAAATAAATAGCTCCAGCCCCTCCTTAGGGGAGGACTGGAGCTGAATTGGTTACCCGGATTAAGCAGAGCCTTCTGCTTAATCAAAAATCTCCACATAGGCCTGCTTGCCGCGCAGAACCTCCACAACCTCATTGTAATGATTCTCAGCCACTTTGAGATCCATGACGTAATGCAGGTTCTCCAGATCACTGTTTGTCAAATCAGAGTCCCTGTGAACCTCACCCGCCGTTCGTTCATCATCTGTCCGGCCCAGATCATCATCAACAGTAACTCCAGGCACAATGGCTGCTCCTGTAAGCGGCCCTGTCGCGCCCCCTGCTGCGTAGACCCCTCCGGCAGCTGTAGCCGAAGTATTATAGGGAGCCAGCGGCATCAGAATATTGCGGCGGTTGTTTCCGCCGGTATCCAGAGGATCCGTCAGTGCCGACACTTCAATTCCTTCCACACCGTATGGAATCAGTGCAGTCTTGGCACCTTCCGCTGCATCTTCCGTGCTGAAATAGGCTTGGATTCTTTTAGTCATTGTAAATCCCTCCCAGTGGTTTGTTTAAATGTATTACAACACCTTAAGCAGCTCACGCACAAATGCGGGCTCATCCTTGGGTGTGCGTGAAGTAATATAATTGCCGTCCACGACGACCTCTTCATCCTTGAATTCCGCACCAGCATTGATGAGATCATCCTTCAGCGGAGGGTAGGAGGTAAGCGTACGGCCTTGTACCAGACCGGCACTGATCAGAATCTGCGGCCCGTGACAGATAGCAGCTATAGGCTTGCCGGCATTGTCCGCATCTTTTACAAATTGCAGGATATCCTGGTCAAGACGAAGGTTCTCCGGCGAAGATCCGCCCGGGATGACTACAGCATCATAATCTCCGGCTTTCACCTCGCTGACCGCTTTATCGGCGGCATAAGACACGCTGCCTTTTTTACCGAGCAGAGTCTCATTTTTCTTCAGACCAATAATCTCTGCCTGATGTCCTGCCTGCAGCACTTCTTCATAAGGCACCTTCATTTCGGAATCTTCAAAACCATTAGCGAGCAGAAATGCTACTTTACTCATTGAGATTAATTTCTCCTCTCTACGCTATTCTGTTCTCGTCATTCTATTACCCGCATTCCCCGGCTTTCTAACGAGCCCTCACAGGTTTCGCAAATTCCCGCCGGCTAAACACCATTTGTACGCTCCAAAAAACAGATAAATAAGCCGCCTTCCCTGCACTCATTACGTTCGCGGCAGAAGATTGCGGCTTGTTCCCTTAAGCACCGGCAGATCCCTCTGATCCCCGGCTCCTCTTGCCGTTACAGAAGCTTCCGTCATCGACCCCGCCGTATGGCCCTGTATACTGTTCCATATCCATGCTTTCTGTGATTGTCTCATGCTACTGACTCCCCGCAACTTGTGAATATTATTGGTTCATCACTAGTTTATCCAGCAGGGGAGACCGTTATCCTATATCAAAAAAGACCCCACAACGTGGAGTCCTCACATCTAGCTGTAAAATTAGACCGGCATATCATGTCCGTTCTGCTGCCGCCTCTTTCAATGCCTAGCCCCGGCTGTCCAGCAGCAGGGTAACCGGTCCCCAGTTCGTCAGGGAGACGTCCATCATCGCTCCAAAAATACCGGTCTCCACCTGAAGCCCGCCTCTGCGCAGCTCCTGGTTGAAGTAGTCATAGAGCCGCTCTGCCTCCGCCGGAGCCGCCGCAGCCATGAAGTTGGGCCGCCGGCCTTTGCGGCAGTCCCCGTACAGGGTGAACTGGGACACGGACAGGACACTGCCTCCGGCATCCGTTACGCTGAAGTTCATTTTACCGGCGTCATCCTCAAAAATCCGCAGTCCGGCTACCTTGTCAGCCAAATACTTGGCATCCTTCTCCGTATCTCCATGGGTTACGCCGACCAGCAGCATCAGGCCCTCTCCAATCGCTCCGGTCACTGTTCCGTCTACCGTCACACTGGAATTCTTGCAGCGCTGCACAACCACTCTCATAACATCCTTCAGCTCCTTGCCTGGTTACCTTCATGCCTTAGCCTTATTGCATAATGCGGTTAACCGTATATACATCCTTCACGCGCTTGACCTTATCCACCACAGACTGCAGATGATCGGTGTTGCGGATCAGAATCGTCATATGAATCATTGCCATCTTGTTCTTGTCGGAGCGTCCGGTAACCGCCGAGATATTGGTCTTGCTCTCCGATACGGCCTGCAGCACTTCATTCAGCAGTCCGTTGCGGTCATGACCCGTAATCTCAATATCGACGCTATAGTTAGCCTCCATGCTGCCTTCCCACTCCACTTCGATGACGCGGGCTGATTCCTCGCCGTCCCCTTCACCCGGAATGTTCGGACAATCCTCACGGTGTACGGATACACCGCGTCCGCGGGTTACATAACCGATAATATCGTCGCCCGGCACGGGATTACAACATCGCGCGAAGCGTACAAGCAGATTATCTATCCCCTTAACGCGCACGCCGTTGGTCGGCTGATTGCGCTTCTCTCCGCTGGATTTGATCTCCTTCATCTCAGAAGTAAGCTCCAGATGACCGGCAGCTTCTTCCTGGTCCTTACGCAGCTTCTCGGTCAGCTTGGAGGCAATCTGCGCGGCTGTAATCCCGCCAAAACCTACTGCGGACAGCATATCCTCTACATCATTAAAGGCAAATTTCTTCGCCGCTTCTGACAATTTATCTTCCGTCAGCCAGTCAGAGATCTCCACGTTGAGGCGCTTCAGCTCGCGTTCGATCGCTTCGCGGCCTTTTTCAACGTTCTCTTCCCGCTTCTCCTTCTTGAACCATTGCTTGATCTTGCTGCGTGCATGTGAAGACTGGGCAATCTTCAGCCAGTCCCGGCTCGGCCCGTACGAGTTCTTCGAGGTCAGAATCTCCACGATATCCCCGGTCTTCAGCTTATGGTCAAGCGGTACGATGCGCCCGTTGACCTTGGAGCCGATCGTCCGGTTGCCGACCTCTGTATGGATACGGAACGCGAAATCAAGCGGCACAGAGCCTGCAGGCAGCTCTACAACCTCACCCTTAGGCGTGAACACGAAGACGAGGTCGGAGAAAAAGTCCATTTTGAGCGATTCCACGAATTCTTCGGCATCCTTGGCTTCATGCTGCAGCTCCAGAATCTCGCGGAAGAATGGCATCCGGTTCTCCGGATTCACATTGTTGCTGCTGCCTTCCTTATACGCCCAATGCGCGGCAATCCCGAATTCAGCAGTACGGTGCATCTCCCAGGTGCGGATCTGCACTTCTGTAGGCTCCCCGCCCGGACCCACTACCGTTGTATGCAAAGACTGATACATATTCGCCTTGGGCATGGCAATATAATCCTTGAACCGGCCAGGCATCGGCTTCCAAAGAGTATGGATAATTCCTAACGTAGCATAACAATCCTTAATATTGTCGACGATAATGCGGATGGCCAGCAGATCATAGATTTCGTTGAACTGCTTGTTCTTGGTGCTCATCTTGTTATAGACACTGTAAATATGCTTCGGGCGTCCCGAAAGATCGCCTTCGATGCCCATTTCATCCAGCTTGGCGCGGATTCGCCCGATAACGCTGTCGATAAACTGCTCACGTTCTGCCCGTTTCTTGTGTACAAGATTGGCAATCCGGTAGTATTGCTGCGGATTCAGATAACGGAGGGCAATATCCTCCATCTCCCATTTAATCGCAGAGATCCCCAAGCGGTCTGCAATGGGACAAAAAATCTCCAGAGTCTCATAGGAAATACGGCGCTGGCTCTCTTCCGACTGGTACTTGAGCGTGCGCATATTATGCAGACGGTCCGCCAGCTTGATCACAATGACCCGGATATCCTGAGCCATAGCGATGAACATTTTGCGGTAATTCTCGTTCTGCTGCTCTTCCTTGGAGCGGAACCGGATGCGTTCCAGCTTGGTCAGACCATCCACCAGCATTGCGCAGGTATCGCCAAATTTCGCGCGGATCTGGTCCAGTGACACCGTCGTATCTTCTACAACATCATGTAACAGCGCTGCAATAATAGATATAACATCCATTTGCATATTGACGACAATATCTGCGACCGCCAGCGGATGCAGAATGTATGGCTCCCCCGATTTCCGAACCTGCCCGTGATGAGCCTGATCGGCAAACTCATAAGCTTCCCGGATGCGGAGAAGATCTTTTTCTTTTATATAGGCGCCGGCCTTTTCGGTTAATTGCTCTATGCCCATTCTCGTCGTATCCGTTTCCCTTCTATAATAAAATGAACCCGCAAGCCGTGCAGAATTTGCAGGTTCCATATGTTCCAAACTGCACTACGCACAGATTAAAGTTGTCTATAATTATGACGCTTACGGAGGATTACGTCAACACTTGCCATAGCGTGGTATTCCTGTAAGGGAAAGGGACAAGAAAAGACAATTTTGTGGCGCGCGCAAAAATGTTGTTGTAAAAAGGCGCCGATCTATTTAATCTAGTAAAGGCGGTTTTTTAGCGCCAGGCTTACATCAAATTAGATCAGAAAGAGAAGTGAACTCCATTGCAACGCGAAATTCAAGTTAACGAAAGACTCCCTTGGGGCCCGGGTTTCCTCCTGAGTCTTCAGCATTTGTTCGCCATGTTCGGCAGCACAGTGCTTGTTCCCAACCTGTTCGGGGTAGATCCCGGCATGATCCTGCTGATGAATGGTATCGGCACATTGCTTTACATTTGGATCTGCCGCGGCAAAATCCCCGCATATCTTGGCTCAAGCTTTGCTTTTATTTCGCCGGTACTTATGGTCCTGGCTAAACACACAGACGATCATGAGCATGGATATTCGCTTGCACTTGGCGCATTTATTGTTACCGGTGTTATTTTTATTCTAGTCGCTTTGATCGTGCGTTATGCGGGCACCGGCTGGATTAATGTCGTATTTCCTCCGGCAGTTATGGGCGCTATCGTAGCCACCATCGGACTGGAGCTCGTTCCTGTTGCAGCACGCATGGCCGGACTGATTGCTCCTGAAGGTGTGGCCGTCACAGACTGGATTCCGGATGGCAAAGCTATTACCTTGTCAATGGTCACGCTTGGCGTTACCGTACTCGGCTCCGTGTTATTCCGCGGCTTCCCCAAAATCATTCACATCCTCATCGGTATCGTTACCGGTTATGTACTCGCTTATATCCTGGGTCAGGTAAATACTGGTGCTATCTCTGAAGCCCATTTCCTGTCCCACCCAACGATTATCACCCCATCCTTCGACTGGCAGGTTATCTTGACGATCATCCCTGTATCGCTTGTTGTTATCGTTGAGCATATCGGCCACCTGCTGGTTACCAGCAACATTGTCGGTAAAGACCTGACCAAAGATCCCGGACTGGACCGCTCACTGATGGGTAACGGGATTTCCACGGTACTCTCCGGATTCCTGGGGTCCACCCCGAATACCACTTATGGTGAAAATATCGGCGTTATGGCGCTGACCAAGGTGTACTCGGTATATGTAATCGGCGGCGCTGCAGTGATTGCCATCCTGCTCTCGTTCTCCGGTACGTTCTCGTCCGTCATTGCCAATATCCCGCAGCCGGTCATGGGCGGTGTATCCCTACTGCTGTTCGGTGTAATTGCCGCATCGGGTCTGCGTATTTTCGTAGAGCAGAAGGTCGATTTCTCCAAAGCCACCAACATGATTCTGGCTACTCTGGTACTGGTGGTGGGTATCAGCGGCATCACATTAACGGTTGGCGGTGTACAGCTGAAAGGTATGGCATTGGCAACTATCGTCGGTATGCTCCTCTCCCTGCTCTTCAAGCTGTTTGAAGTTCTCGGCTTGTCCAATGAACAGGAAGCAGATAAATCCGCTCATTAAGCCCTGAATACTTATATATAGAAGAAACTTGATTATACAGTACTTTTGCAGCTCTGCAAATGCAATATAAATGGCTTCTCATATTTAATCTAAAAAGCGGACTGCTGTCCTTAAATCGACAGCAGTCCGCTTTTTATTTCCCGGGAAAAGTTATCCGGGTGAATTAATCCTCGTAAGTCAACAGGGTAACCACTTCAATATCCGACAGCTTATTGCGTCCGGCCAGAGCGGTTAGTTCAATCAGGAAGGCAGCGCCGACAACTTGTCCGCCAAGCTGTTCCACGAGGCTTACTGAAGTAGCGATAGTACCGCCGGTAGCGAGCAGATCATCGGCAATCAGAACCTTCTGCCCCGGCTGGATAGCATCCGTGTGTACAGCAAGGGTATCTTTGCCGTATTCCAAATCGTATCCCACTTCAATCGTCTCGTAAGGAAGCTTGCCGCTTTTGCGGATAGGCACGAAGCCAACACCCAGTGCATACGCCAGCGGTGCGCCTACTACAAAGCCGCGCGCTTCCGGTCCTGCAATGACATCAATCTCCAGATGGGCAACGAGAGCCTTAAGCTCATCAATAGCCGCACGGTACTTGGCGCCGTCTTTAAGCAGGGTAGTAATATCCTTAAAGCTGATTCCCGGCTGCGGGAAATCCGGAATCACACGAATACTGTCTTTGAAATCCAAAAGTATCATCTCCTAAAAGTTATGAGGATAGGATATCCTCACCTGAATTCTCTGTAAAAGCTCTTACTCCGAAAGCACGCTACACCCTTTACGAGGCGCCTAGCCGGCGTGACAGCATGAATTCCTGAAGTTCGCCGCGGCTGCCTTCCATGAAATACTGCTCCATTTCAGCAGTCTTGCCCAGCCTGACGAAGTGCTCTGACGCCGTCAGGCTCTTGGCGGCAGGCTTCTTGACAAAGGTAATGCTTCCTCCGCTGCGTTCAATGAAATCAAGCTCAGCGAACACATCAAGCATCCTGCCCAGCATACGCACACCCAGTGCAGACTGGCGGCTGAGCCGCAGCAGCACTTCATGCTCGGGGGTTGCGGTTATTGCGATCGAGGCGATCAATTTATATAACGACTTGAAATGATCCCGCGTAGGAACCTGCAGCCGGTCACGGCCGTCGCGGATCGAATGCAGCAGGGCAATATTCTCTGTGCGGGGAAACGCAGTGAACAGTGCTTCCAGCTGCTCCGGCGTTTCCGGCATATCCAGCAGACAGAGCAGTGTTATCTCTGCTTCGTCATTCCCCGGCTCACCCTGATGCACCTGTGAAATTCCGGCATCCTCATCGTAGACCCACAGCGACATGCCCTTCAGCTCGCGCAGTGGAGACCTGCGGCTGTTCTGAAAGACCGCTGCTGTCTTAACCGGGCTGCTGCCGCTGTACGAACGGAGCAGCTCCTGAATATGCGCCGCCTGCTTAACCGCGTCAGCAGCACCGCGCAGGTCGAACAGCTGCGTGGCAGGCACTGCAAGATCCTGCAGCATCAGCTGAGGCTTGCGTGAGCCGTTCCATTCATTGACCGACAGCTCAGCCAGTACATCAATGACTGTACCATCAGGCAGCAGATCAGCCAGGGAACCCTTACCGAAGGCAACCGCTTCGATCGTCACCTTATCCTGCTGCAGGACAAGCTTCAGATGTTTGCCGTCCTGGCCCATCTTGCGGGTCTCCTTCACTGCAGCTCCGCGCAGAATGAATCTCGGCAGCGGGTTAGCCATCCCGAAGGGGGCAAGCCGCTCCAGTTCAAGCGCAGCCTGCAGTGACAAATCAGCAATCGAGACCTCACCGTCTGCAGCCGTCACGGCTACAAAGTCCTCTGGTGTCAGGATAGATGCAGCATATGCATTAAGCGCTGCATCAAAGTCTTCCAGCTTGTCCTGCGGCAGGCTCATTCCGGCCGCAGCCGGATGCCCGCCGAAATGGTCCATTAATCCGGCACATGAGGATAACGCCGCATAGATATCCAGTCCGGGGATCGAGCGGGCAGAGCCTTTGCACATCCCTGTATCCGGGTAAATGTCCAGAATAATAACCGGACGATAATATTTTTCCAGCAGCTTAGAAGCCACAATCCCAACAACGCCGACATTCCAGCCCTGCTCAGCCAACACAATAATATCTGGAAGCCCGGTTTGACTGATTCTCTGCTCCAGCTTCTCCGTAGCTTCCCCTACAATTCTCTCGACGACCAGTTGACGTTCCTTATTCAGGAGGTCAAGCTCTCCGGCAAATTGTTCTGCCTCTTCAGCATCTGCGGTAGTGAGCAGTGTAACCGCCCGCCCGGCATGGTCCAGCCTTCCGCTGGCATTAATGCGCGGAGCCATGCCGAAGGCAATATTAACAGCACTCACCGTACTCATCGTAATTCCGCAGACGGAGAGCAGCGCCCGAATTCCCGGAAACGGCGAATTCCGCATGCTGGTTAGCCCCCGGCGTACTAGACTCCGGTTCTCCCCAAGCAGCGGCATCAGATCCGCAACGGTACCGATAGCGGCAATCTCACACCATTCTTCAGGAACTCCGCTGCCCAGAAGGGCCTCCGCCAGCTTGTAAGCTACACCCACTCCGGCCAGCCCCTTGAAAGGATACGGGCAGTCCGGCAGTTTCGGATTAATGAGTGCATAAGCCTCAGGCAACAGCTCCGGCGGCTCATGATGATCCGTGACTATGACATCAATGCCCAGCTCTGAAGCGTAAGCAATCTGATGGTAGGCACTAATACCAGTATCCACAGTAATAACGAGAGATACTCCCTGCTGCAGCGCCCAATCGAGCGCATGATTATGCAGACCGTAGCCTTCATTGGAACGATGCGGGATATAAATGTCAAAAGAAGCACCCAGATGACGCAGAAGAAAGATCATCAGCGCAGTACTGGACACCCCGTCTGCATCATAATCGCCATACACCAGAATATGTTCTTCATCTTGCAATGCCTTTCGAATCCGCGGCACAGCCTCGGCCATTCCTTTGAGCAGGAATGGATCATGACTATCCTCCACTCCGCCATCCATGAATACCAGCGCCTTATCGGCAGTATCCATGCCTCTTTGCACGAGCAGTGAGGACAGAAGCGGAGAAATAGAAAGGCTCCGGGCCAGTTCCCGGTTTTTCTCGGGATCGGCTGCCGGAGATTGCCATCTTGTTTTTGAATGAAGCAATACAGCTCACCTTTCTCTCACCTTGCAGACTACTGAAGCAGCGTGGGAATATCATTATCCACGAGCTCATGGTTGCTTTTATAGGGATAACCCGGGTCATACGGCACAACATCCATTTGAACCTCGCCAACATGAACGAACCGGTGCTGCAGCAGCTTCCGGGCGCATTCCGAGATATCCTGAGCTTCCAGCACGCTAATCCGCGGATTTACGCTGATCGTGACATGAAGATTCACATAACTGCCTTCCTCCATTGCCTTAAGCTGCTCCACCCGGATGACTCCATGCACACGCTGGACGGTCTCAATGAAGCTGGCGGCTTCCTCGGAAGGAAGCTCCTGAATCTTTTTGCTGTAGACAGAGGAAGTAATTAGAGAATAGCCTTTGCGGATAACCAGACATCCGGTCAGCAGTGCGGCAATCGGGTCCATATAAAGCATTGGATGCCAATTGAAATACCCGCCCGTCATGGCCAGAGCAATACCAATAAATACGGTTATGGAAGTATATAGACTGAAACGGTGGGTATCCGCATACGCGGCATGACTGCCATCGTTCTTTTTTTTATAATAACGGTATTGATATTGAAAGATAGCCTCTTTGAACACAATGCAAATCAAGACGGTTACAAGTGCCGACTGCCCAGGTGCCGATAAATGTCCTCGGGTTAAATCACGAATGGCCGAGAAAGCAATCTGCAGCCCGCCCATAAGAATAAGCACAGAAAAAAGAATGGCCGCCATCGGCTCTTTATTTCGTTGACCGGCCCGGCTGCCCGATGATCCTGCATACTTGTGACTCTGCTTCGAATTCCACGGAATAACCCCTGCCAGTTTGGCGGCGGCATCTGCTCCGGAATAGATGGCGTCCCCCATCAATGCTTTGCTGCCTGAAAGATAGCCGAAGGCGCCTTTGGCCAGAGCCAGCATAATATCACTGAGTATTCCGGTCCAGGCAACGGTGTCTCTTGCAGCTAATTGTTTGTCATTCATAACGAGGCCCTCCTTACCACTAGCAAGTAATCTCATGATGATGAAACCGGCTTAAGATGCTGATCCAAAGATTCCGAAAAGCCGCGTCGCTTGTGACGCGGCTTTCCTGAAACTTAAGTTTTAGGCTTTGGCCGGATTGCTCTTTACCGGCGTCTTCTGGCGTTTTTTGAGCAGCAGCCAGAGCGGACTTGCAATAAAGATCGAGGAATAGGCTCCGAAGAGCAAGCCGATTACCATGGCAAGCGAGAACATTTTGATCGACTCTCCGCCCATAATCAGCAGGAAGAATGCGGCAATAAATACCGTAAAGGCTGTATACAGGGAGCGCATAAGGGTCTGGGTCACACTCTTATTGACCAGGGACTTAAGATCCTCATACGACTTCTGTTTACCGAACCGCAAGTTCTCGCGGATCCGGTCGAAGATAACGATCGTATCATTAATGGAATAACCGATTATGGTCAGCACCGCGACAATGAAGGTTATGTCTACCTCCAGACGGAAGATGGAGAAGATCGCTACAACCATAAATGCATCATGGAGCAGCGCCACGATGGATGCCATTGCGAACCGCCATTCAAAACGGATACTCACATAAATAATAATCCCGATACTGGCCAGAAGCACTGAATAGATTGCATTGCGGGCCAGTTCCTTAGCCATTTCTGTATCTACTGTGTTGATCTCAAAGGATGCCTTATCATCAATCTTGTTGATTGACTTCTTAAGGGTTTCACTTTGTACATCATCCAGTTCTTCATCGTAGCGGATGTTGACACGCTGATCCCCGATGGTAATTGTCGGATCATGCCCAATCCCAGCTTCATCCAATACAGGCTGTAGCTGAGCCAGGGTGATGCTCTTGGAGAGGGCAACGTCCACGTTGGACCCGGCCTTGAAATCAACGCTGTAATTCAGGCCGAAGGTTGCCAGAAAGACCAGACCCGCCACTGTAATGGCGATTGAGAAGATATAGAAAAACTTGCTTAAATGTACGAAATCAAGCTCTTTCTTAAAGCGCACTGATGTCACTCTCCTTTACCCCAAATTGCTTCGGCTTTTTGAGTGCGCCGGCTTTAACCAGCACTGTCAGCAGCCAGTGGGCAAAATAAAGGTTTGTTACAATACTAAGTACAATTTCCACGATCAGAATCAGCGCGAAGCCTTTAACGGCACCTGTACCGAAGGCGAACATGACAGCCGCTACAATGATCGTAGTGACATTCGCGTCCATAACGGTACGGAATGAAGTCTTGTTACCTGCTTTGACGGAAGATAAAATACTCTTACCGCTGCGCATTTCTTCTCTAATCCGTTCATTGGTAATGATATTGGCATCGACTGCCATCCCTATACCGAGAATGAACGCGGCAATACCGGGAAGGGTCAAGGTGAAATCAGCTATAACGAACACCAGAATCAGCAGCCAGGTATGAAGAATCAGCGCGAAGCTGGCCAGTACACCCGGAAGACGATACATGAACATCATGAAGACCAGAATGATCAGGGAACCTACAATACCTGCTTTAACCGTTTGGTCAAGAGACTGTTTACCAAGTGTTGCCCCTACGCTCTGGGAATATTTCTCCGTTAGCTTCAGCGGCAATGCACCGAGATTGATCGTATCTGCAATCTCTCGGGCTTCATCTAGTGTATATCCTCCGGAAATAGAAGCTTTACCATCGGTCAGGACTGCCCTAACATAAGGAGGATCGGACAACAATGTCTCATCCAGATAAATGGCGAGCTGCTTACCCAGCAGACGCTCGGTAATTTCCGCAAATTTATCCTTGTCCTTAATAGAGATGCTGATCTCCGGACGGTTGAGGTTATCGCGTTGCACGTCTGCCGCGCCTTCAACAAAATCACTGCCTACCAGTTCAATCTTGCTGAAGACTCCGGGTGCATCACCATCAGCGGCACTGCGGAAGGTTAGAACTGCAGGTTCTTTCATTTTTTTGCGGACCTCGGCTTCGTCAGTAACGCCCGCAATCTTCAGACGGATGCGGTCCGTACCTTCGGTTGTAACCTCAGGCTCGCTTGTTCCGAGTGCATTCGCCCGTTTCTCCAGGCTCTCCGCTGTTTTTTGCAGCGAAGCACGGGTCAGGGTTCCTCCCGTATCCATGGGCTCGGCGTGGTACAGAATCTCAAATCCGCCCTTCAGGTCAAGACCTAGACGGACCTTGTCCAGCAGCCCGGGAGTTGTAAATCCCATGACGCCGGTTAGAACGACCACGGTGATGATAAAGCTCAACATTCTCTTCATGCTCTAGCTAGTTCCCCTTTCATTACTCAATATTCCTATTATAGCTACGTGCGAAATCACCGTCAATTCAAGAGGAATGACGGTGCCGGATCCACACAAAGAAACGGCCGGTTCTGCTTCTGGGCGCAAACCATCCGTTTGAATAGGAACTGTTGAATTACTCTTCTCTTACTTTACTGCTTCCTGTAGCCGTTTGCAAAAGAAAATCGTTCCTTTTGGGCAAATTAGGCCGTCAGTTCAACCCCCGGTAGGCTGCAATGGTCAGATAATTCATGTAACTGCCCGATTTCAGCGAATAAATATCATTGACCAGTTTATGCAGAGGAGGTCTTCCTTCCTTAACATAATTACGGCTGACGCAATCCCAAATATCCTTACCGGTTACATATTCATAGCCGAGGAGCCGGAATTCCTCCGCTTTGCTGATGCACATGGCTTCGATTTCTTCACTAAGCTCGTCATATCTCCATTGTTCCGATTCCACGTGTTGACACCTCCAAAGATTCCCCGTTACGTATGCTCAGAGATTAATATTCGCCCCCTCTGCCACTCTTTCCTTCTTTCGGCCAAAAACTTGTCATATGGAAAGCTTGTCATGGAGTTGACCTGTAGCAGCATATCCTTATACAAGCCTGCTTGGGAGAGGAACAAATTCACCGGAAGTTTTCATCTAATTTGGGAAGAAGGAGTGCCCTTTGAGGAAACAGACCTTTATACAAGGAACATTAATCCTGTTATTTGCAGGCATCATTAACCGGATGCTTGGTTTTATTCCCCGGATTGCTTTGCCGCGAATCATCGGCGCCGAAGGAGTAGGACTATATCAGCTTGGATATCCGTTCTTTATCGTATTGGTAACCGTCATTACCGGCGGGCTGCCGCTGGCAATTGCCAAAATGGTTGCTGAAGCAGAAGGAGAGAACCGGCCGGAGCAGTCCCGCAAAATCCTGCATACGGGCCTGGCAATCAGTCTGACACTAGGAATTTTTTTCACCATTGTAGCTCTGCTCAGCGCCTCTTGGGTATCAAGCGTTATTCTGACCGACCAGCGGGTATATTACACCTTTGTCAGCATGACTCCAATGATTGCAATCGTGGCCGTTTCGTCCATCTACCGCGGATATTTCCAGGGCAGGCAGAATATGCTTCCCTCGGCGTTCTCCTCTGTGCTGGAATCAGTCATCCGGATCTTCTTCATGCTTTGGTTTTCCTGGTTGCTGCTCCCAAAAGGAATTGCTTTTGCGGCGGCAGGTGCGATGCTGGGCGTTACTGTAGGTGAAATAGGCGGAATGCTGGCCCTGCTGCTGCAATATTATTATATCGTCAAAAAGGACAAGAATGAGGCTCCGCCTCCTGCCGGCACGGCTGTTCCGGGTAGTTCTGCAGAGTCCGGAGATGAACCGCAGAGACCACCCGGGGGTGTGTTTAAGCGGCTGGTCGCCATCTCTGTACCTGTAACCGCCGGACGCCTGATCGGCTCCTTCTCGTATCTGCTGGAATCCATTATTACCGTGCGCAGCCTGGCGCTTGCCGGAATAGCCGCCGCAGCCGCAACTGCACAATACGGTTCTCTGCAGGGAATGGTTATCCCGCTGCTGCTGCTGCCGGGTGTGCTCAGCTCCTCGCTGGCCGTTTCCCTCGTCCCTTCCTTATCCGAGGCAGCTGCCCGAAATGACCTGCCCACGATTCATAAAAGAATGCATCAGGCTCTGCGGCTGGCTATGGTAACAGGCGCTCCGTTTGCTGCTGTTATGTACGTTCTTGCCGTACCTTTATGTACACTGATGTACGGCAATGCAGCGGATACGGCACCTATGCTGAGGATGATGGCACCGTTCGCATTATTCCTCTATGTCCAGGCCCCGCTGCAGGCTGCACTTCAGGCAATGGACCGCCCCGGCAAGGCACTGATTAATACACTGATTGGTGCGGTCGTCAAAATTTTGCTGATTCTGCTGCTCGCCTCCAGGCCGGAATACGGGATTCAAGGAGCCATCATCGCCATTATTGTCAATAGCCTCCTCGTGACAATACTGCATGGATACAGTGTTATCCGGCTGACAGCCATGTCCTTAAGATGGTCGGATCCGGTCAAAATTATAGCGGCTACGATCATCATGGCTGCCGGAATGTCTTACGTCTATACCTCAGTTCAAATCTCCTACTCACAGTGGATACAGTTTCTGGCTGCCGCTGCCTGCGGGATGGGCGTATACTTTAGCATTTGCCTGTTATCGGGCCTGATTTCCGGGCGTGATCTGGAGCGTGTGCCCTTCTTCAGACGCTGGCGGAACTAGACCTCACTTCCTTATCGGGGGCTGATCGGGTCAATATAAATCTGCCCTTTATGATCAATCGAGCATAGAAAGACATCACGGAAATCGGAGACACCCTTCTGGCGGATCTGGGTTCTAAGCCAGAAGCGGTTCTTGCCGATCATCTCCAAATTGTCGTCCTGCACCTTTCCGTCCATAATCAGCGGAATCGGGAGACCTTCGTAGCGGATTTTATGCTTAGGAAGCTTAACCGTACTGGAGCTGTCAGATTTATCTGAACTGCGGGAGCTTTGCGGGTCTCCGCTGTTCTGTTCTTTCTGCTCAGCGCTTGAGCTGCTGTTGCCTGTTTGGTTGGACGAGGATACTCCTTTGTTCTTCTCAATTACAGTAAGCTGCCCGCTGGTTTCAAGAATGGCGAACTCCACATCTGCCGGACTGTCGATGTTCTGCCCCCGGAGCTGCAGCAGAAGATCATCTATATTATATCTCTGTTTACGCATCTCGCCCCGGTGCAGCTTACCATCCGAGATTAGAATACTCGGCTTGCCGTCCACCAGCAGGCGCAGCTTCCGGCTCTTCAGACTGAGCTGTGCAACCAATACCTGAATCAGCACCAGGGTCGCCATGGGCACGAACCCGTCATAGATGGGACGCTCGATATCTTCAATCACAAAAACAGCGATCTCGGCAATCATAATGGAAATTGTGAGATCAAAAACCGACAGCTTACCGATTTCCCGTTTGCCCATGATCCGCATACTTAGGAAAATGAAGATATACATCAGCACGGTCAGAAAGATGTGGGTAGTAATATGCTGGAACATATTCTCTTCGCTCCCCTTCCGCTTCTCACCCGGCAGCTGAGAGCCGTAACGGGTGGATTAATGTACCCCTATTCTGACCTGCCTGCCAAGGGAACATTCGGAGGCCTGCTGATTAATTACTGGTAAAAGTCCAGTCTGCCATTCTTGTACTATTGGGGCAAGCCTTCCCATACAATGATTAGTACCAGCTCAGGCAGGACACTTTTTCAAAGCCCAGCCCGAAAGTATCGCAAACAAACTTAGCGTATGCTTTCCAAGCCCGTTTGTAAGGAGTCCGTCCAGGAAGTAACGCAAACAAACTTTTAGGAGGTTTTACCATGTCGTTAATTAGGCGTCTATTCTCATGGAAAATATCTAGTCCTGTATTGTCGGGTTTATGCCGGTCGTTCCTGTGGATGCTGCTGGGCGCATTCGTTCTCTCCCTGCTGCTCTGGGGCAGCGGACTGCAGGAACAGGATCTTACCATGTATACCTATATTGTACACGGCATAGCTGCCGCTTTCGGAGGCTTGACCGCAGGCGGCAGAGCTACAAGCAAAGGCTGGTATCAAGGAGCACTGACCGGCGCATTCTATGGATTGATTGTTCTGCTGATCGGATTCCTGGCTCTGGACAGCGCACCGGCAGGGATTGATTTCCTTTGGGTACTGGCTGCAGCAGGCATTGGTGCACTCGGGGGAATATTTGGGGTTAATTTACAAAAATCCTAATTAATATAATTTCGAAATTTGAAACCTATCCTTGAAAATATGTTACACTAAATGCATCTGACTTCATATGAGGGATTTATCAAGGAGGCTTTGAATGCTTTGCTTTACCAGTCCATAAATCTTGTAGTTGTATACACCGTTGCCATTGTAGTGGTTTTGATTTGGATCGGCGCCCGGCGCAATCCGCTAATGGCCCTAGTTGAAATCGGTAGAGAGCTCCTGCGGTCCTATAAATTCACTCTGATTATTATAGGAATGTTCAGCGTGCTTGCTGTGAATAAATATGAGCTGCAGATCGAGCAGAAGATGCACCTGACTTCGGATTACACTGCCTTTGTCTTTGGTCTTGAAGGCCACTTTGTCAGACATGTGCAAGAGCTGTTCTATACGCCTTGGCTGACCCCAATTATCGTCTTCTTCTATATCTTCATGCTGCAAGCAGTGCTTGCCGCCTCGCTCGGTATCTATCTGCTGGCTAAGAACCGCGTGATGCTCTATGCGACCTGCTACACGATCATGATAACCTATGCCGTTGCTATTCCATTCTATCTGTATTTCCCGGTAAATGAAGTGTGGTCCTATCTGCCCGCAGGGGTGCGATTTACCATGCTGGATGTTTTTCCGAAGTTTGAAGAGGAGTACCGGCCGCTATCGGGCCTTAACAACTGCTTCCCTAGCCTGCATACTGCCATTTCCGTATCCATGGCGCTGCTGGCCTACCGTTCCGGCAACCGCCGCTGGATGGTGATTAGTACAATCTCGGCCGTTGCTATCGTCTTCGGAATATTCTATCTCGGTATCCACTGGCTGACCGATATGCTCGGCGGCACTTTGCTAGCCGTTCTGTCCACAACTGTCGCAGTGCAGCTTGCCAAATTTACCCTTCGTAGCGGGGAAGAACGGCTGAGAGTACGAAGCCGGGCAACGGATGTGCGATAATATCAACCTTTGAACTGTATAATGTAAAAAAACCGGCGTTTCTCTCACGAGAGACGCCGGTTTTTATGTAATTTAATGCAGACAAATCAATCTTTGTCTTCTACTTCCACGACAGAGTGACTGATCGAACCCCGGTCAAAGGTCAATCGGGTCACGTCATTAACCCGCAATACAACGATGTCATCAGAAATCTCCATAATTGTTCCGTGAAGACCGCCGATAGTAACTACCTTATCGCCTTTTTTCAAAGACTTGAGCATTCCGTTACGTGCTTTGGTTTTCTTCTGCTGCGGACGAATCAGCAGGAAGTAGAAGACAACAAACATAAGTACAAATGGACCTACCAGGCCAAGAATATTGCCTCCGCCGCCTGAAGCTGCTGCCAGTTGAAAATGTGACATATCATTCCCCCCTTTCCAAAAAATTTAACATATCACTCAGTACTTTTAGAAGCCTTTTAGATTATCATATAATCCGTATTGTGCAAAAAACTCATCGCGAAAATCAAGCAGCCGATCTTCCATGATGGCTTCACGCACTTTACGCATCAATTCCAGCAGGAAGTGTAAATTATGGTATGTCGTTAACCGCAAGCCGAAGGTTTCGTCGGCTTTGATCAGATGGCGCAAATAAGCGCGGGAATAATTCCGGCAGGTGTAGCAATCACACTCCGGATCAAGCGGCCCGAAATCACGGGCATACTGCGCGTTGCGTACAACGAGTCTTCCCTGACTGGTCATCGTCGTTCCATTGCGGGCAATACGGGTAGGCAGAACACAATCGAACATGTCTATTCCGCGGATTGACCCTTCCAGCAGCGCATCCGGTGAACCTACGCCCATTAAATAGCGCGGTTTCCCTTGCGGCAGCAGTGGAACTGTATAATCCAGCACTTCATACATTAGCTGCTTGGACTCTCCGACGCTGAGCCCTCCAATAGCATACCCCGGGAAATCCATGGAAGTCAAATCTGCCGCGCTCTGACGGCGCAGATCCTCATGCATGCCCCCCTGTACGATTGCGAACAGCCCCTGATCATTAGGACGTGCATGGCTCTTGAGGCATCTTTCTGCCCAGCGGGTGGTGCGTTCAAGTGACTTTTTGACGTATTCATATTCTGCCGGATAAGGCGGGCATTCATCGAAGGCCATCATAATATCGGAACCGAGTGCATTCTGAACTTCCATCGCTACTTCCGGCGAGAGAAACTTCTTGTCCCCGTTTAAATGGGAGCGGAAATGAACGCCTTCTTCGGTAATCTTACGCATGTCGCTCAGAGAGAATACCTGGAAGCCGCCGCTGTCAGTCAGGATGGGCCGGTCCCAGTTCATGAATTTGTGCAGACCGCCGGCTTCGCCGATGATCTCATGGCCCGGGCGAAGGAACAAATGGTAGGTATTACTCAGAATAATCTGCGCATTCATTTGCTTAAGCTCTTCGGGGCTCATTGTTTTGACGGTGGCTTGTGTGCCTACCGGCATGAAGGTCGGTGTTTCAATAATTCCGTGTGGAGTATGCACTCTTCCAAGCCGTGCTCCGGACTGCTTGCAGGTCTTAATGTGTTCATAAGTGATTGCTGCCATAGGTTTAACCCTTCCTCTTGCTTAATAAATGAACATTGCATCGCCAAAGCTGAAGAACCGGTACTGCTGCTTAATCGCTTCTTCGTAGGCGGCGAGAATATGCTCCCGACCGGCCAAAGCGCTCACCAGCATGACCAAAGTTGACTTTGGCAGATGGAAATTGGTAATCAATGCATTGACGACAGTGAATTCGTAGCCGGGATAGATGAAAATATCCGTCCAGCCGCTTGATGCCTTCAGCGGTCCGCCCGCCGCTTGTCTCCCGGCCGTCTCAAGGGTCCGGCAGGAGGTTGTGCCGACAGCTATAATTCTTCCGCCTCTGGCTCTCGCGGAGTTCAGCATCTCTGCCGTCTCTTGGGATAATTCGTAATATTCGGCATGCATCACATGTTCTTCCACGGTTTCTACCGACATCGGACGGAATGTGCCAAGACCTACATGCAGGGTAATATAAGCGATATTCACGCCGGCCGCTGCAATCTGCTCCAGCAGCTCTTGGGTGAAGTGCAGCCCCGCCGTCGGCGCAGCCGCCGACCCTTCGTGCCGCGCGTAGACGGTCTGATAACGTTCGCGGTCATCCAGAGTTTCCTTAATGTACGGAGGAAGCGGCATCGATCCGAGCCTGTCCAGTATTTCCTGGAAGATTCCCTGATAGATAAAGCGCAGCGTCCGGCCGCCCATATCCGCTTGGTCCTCTATTACGGCGCTAAGCTCTTCGCTGAAGATAATCACCGCTCCGGTCTTCAGCTTTTTGCCGGGCTTAACCAGCGCTTCCCAGCGGTCTTCACCGAGATTCTTCAGCAGCAGAACCTCTGCCTTCGCCCCGGTATCTTCCTTGACACCGAACAGTCTGGCCGGAATAACTCTCGTATCATTCAACACCAATGTATCTCCCGGACGGAATTGCTGCAGTATATCTGTGAAATGCCCGTGTTCCAGTTGACCATTCTCCTTGTTTACGAGCAGCAGTCTGGAAGAGCTGCGGTCAGCAAGCGGAGTCTGGGCAATCAGTTCCTCCGGCAAATTAAAATCATAATTATCTACATTCATGATGGGATCTTCATTCCTTAACTATAGTAACGTTATTAAAATAGTGTTGCAATATTTGACGATAATCATACCCGCTATCCGCCATGCCTTTTACGCCCCATTGGGACATGCCCAGGCCGTGCCCGTTGCCCCAGCCGATGAAATAGAATCCTGGACTGCTGGTGACCACTCTGGAAGATTGATCAGCACCCATGACTACGGTTCCGCTGCCATTTGCAGTTACTTTGCCGGTTGCAGAGAGCACTCCGGCGCTTGCCACACTGCCTATAGTGGCTGTAGTGCCGTCAGCGCCTAGTACAGTATAACTGCCTGCCGGGACAATATCAAACAAAGTACTGGGCAATCCGCCAAAGGAAGAACGGAACAGATCCGGGTATTTCACCTGCAGAATTTGGCCGTTAGCCTTGACTTCCACCGCTCTCCCCGAAGGGCCGCGCTTAGTCACCTGGAGACTGGTTATGGAAGACGGAAGAGCGTTGCTTGTTTTGCCGGACAGGCTTTTGAGCAGCTCTGCCGAGGTATACGGCCCTTTGATCCAGCTGTAGCTGCCGGATTCGTAGACCTGGCCCAGCACTACTGCGGTATCGCCGGGATTCAGCTTGCCTGCCGGATTGGCACTGTTATCAATAATAGGCAAAGGCCGGATATTCACATCCTTGGTGGTTGCCGTAGCCAGCGGAAGTCCGGCTGCCGTTGTGTTCCCGGTTAATTTGATATTGTCTTCACGGGCATATCCGGAAATACCGCTGTTCAGCAGCACATAATACCACTTTTTAGATGAAGCAACTGCCGCAGCATCCTCGCTGCTGACTACACTGACGAAGGTATCGCCGCCGTTGTTCCACACCTCAGACGGGTCTGCGGTAACGCCGCCGCCGTTGGAGGAGAACACGGCTTCTACTATTTTGCCGCCGCTCATCAGCACTTCGCCTGCGGTAGCATCCACTGCCTTGGTAATGACTGGAGCCTCAGCGCCTATGCCGTTATACACCTGGCTCAGCGTGGTATCGACAACATTGGCTACATCGAAGCGGTTGCCCTGGGCCAGCGCATAGCTGCGCGCCGCAACGGCCTGGGCTTTGAGCGCCTCTTGCGGCCAGCCGGATGAAACTTCTCCGCCGACAACCGCATACAGATATTGCTCCAGCGGCACTACGTTGATTACAGACAATGAACCGTTCAGATTGCCCAGCTCCAGATTGCCGCGGTAAGTACGCTTGGATCTCTCCGTAAGCAGAATCCCCTTCTCATTGCCGGCGGCTGTGAACTTCGCGTCGCTTCCGGATAACAGATAATGAAAGGCCTGCACTTCACTGCTGAAATCAAGTCCTGCGTCCATCCGGATAATTAGTCCCGCTGTACCTGCCGCCACCGGCGACAGAACAAGCTGCGGGAGCAATCCAGCTGCCGCAGCAGAGACTGTTGCAAGATCGCTGTCGTTCGCCGCTTCGCCTACCCAAACTTCAGTCCGTGCACTGCCGCCTTCTCCGGACACGAATACCGGCCAGGCATCGAACCCGGCAGCAGTAAGGCTGCCGACAACCGCCTGCGCTTCCTCCAGCGTCGCGTAGGAACCTGCGGACAGATGTTTGGTCCCGGCAACCGCCGGTGTCTGTCCTTCCGGAAGGCTTACTCCGGCTTTCATCACGGAGGTCAGCCCCGATTGGGCGGCAGCTACACTGGCATAGCTTCCAGTGTAGAGCTGATACACCTTGGCTCCGCCCCGTGATGCCATAAACAGCTGGGGTTTATCGGAGGTAGCCTGCAGCTTCTTGGCTGCATCCGCTGCCACCTGCCAGGTTGGCGTTTCCAGCACCTTCACCCGGTAGCCGTCCAGACTGACACGTACTTTGTTCTGGGGAGGAACCGACAGCAGAGGTGTTCCGGCCTGCGAGAGCAGGCTGAAGCCCAAATCGGACTGCAGTGTGACCAGCGGTACGGTAGATTTATATTTGCTGCCAATATCGGCATACAGTGCAACCCGGATCGCCCCGCCGGTATCGGCGTGAGTGGTACCCGCAAAGGTCAGAAGGCTGCCTGCTACCAGTGATGCGGCCAATACTCCGCGGCCCAGCAGCCCTAACCCTGTTTCTTTCCACCTGGCAAGATTCATTGTAGGCCTCCTAAAAATTTTGAGAGTATCTGCTGCCTGACTAGGCTTCGTTCCAAACCCGCTTGGGAAGCATACTCTTAATTGTGTTATATAAAACGAACTTTAGAATGCACTTATGTGACGAGTGGTTTATTCAACTTCTCGCATCTAATCCATTGCAAAGAGCATTCAAATTCTTAAGTTTCTCACCTGTATAGGCTTAATTGTTGTACGTATTGCAACTTGATCCCCTAGATATCTGGCGGTTGGGACAGATTGTTGTATGAAATACAAGATTTGTCCCGCCAAACCGCTTGGAGGAGAAGGAATGCTGCCTTTTATACAACAATTCGGGAATATAGCCGGGAACATACGAAAAATGTTGTATTATGGGCAGCATCAGTTCTGCTGCGGAGGGAGCGGGAGTCCCAGATGATGATAGGCGGCCGGGGTCACTATGCGCCCGCGCGGCGTGCGCTGCAGGAAACCGATCTGCAGCAGATAGGGTTCGTATACGTCCTCAATAGTCTGGCTCTCTTCTCCTATCGTAGCAGCGATGGTATCGAGCCCGACCGGTCCGCCGCGGAAGGAGCTGATCATCGACTGCAGCATCTTGTGGTCGATGCTGTCCAGTCCGCGCGGATCTACCTGAAGCATCTTCAGCGATTCAGCGGCAATCTCCGGCGTAATAATACCGTCGCCGCGGACCTGCGCATAATCGCGCACCCGCTTCAGGAGACGGTTGGCAATCCGCGGAGTCCCACGGGCCCGCAGGGCAATCTCTTCCGCAGCATCGCCCAGAATCTCGATGCTGAGCAGCTCGGCGTTACGGGCTACTATGAAGCTCAGCTCATCGATCGTGTAGTACTCCAGCCGGCTGACTACGCCGAAGCGGTCGCGCAGCGGAGCGGATAGCAGCCCCGCGCGTGTCGTCGCTCCAATGAGCGTGAAGGGCGGCAGGTCGAGCCGCACCGAGCGGGCGCTTGGACCTTTGCCGATCATAATATCCAGCGCGAAATCCTCCATCGCCGGATACATGACCTCTTCCACCGTGCGGTGCAGGCGGTGGATCTCGTCAATGAACAGCACATCGCCTTCCTGCAGGTTGGTCAGCAGCGCCGCCAGATCGCCGGGCCGCTCAATCGCCGGACCGGAAGTGGTCCGCAGATTCACACCCAGCTCATTGGCGATAATATTCGCCAGCGTTGTTTTGCCGAGACCCGGAGGCCCGTACAGCAAGACATGATCCAACGCTTCGCTGCGCATCTTGGCTGCTTCAATATATATTTTCAGGTTTTCTTTCACCTGGTTCTGGCCGATATATTCACCCAGATAACGAGGCCGCAGACTTAATTCAACCGCCTGCTCGTCCATCATCAGATTTGCTGATATAATCCGGTCATCCATTATTCCTCACTCCGTTCTTCAGGGACCTATTTGGCAATATACAACAGCCCCAACGCCTTCTTCATCAGCACGTCAACCGGTCCGGTATCCGTACCTTCCTGCTTCATCTTCAGCCACACGCGGTCCAGCTCTGCATCGGTATAACCCAGTGCCTTCAGGCCGTCACGAGCCTCTTCCCATGGAAGGGCCTCCACCTTAGCCTGGGCCTCAGCCGCCACTGCGAACAGCCCGGTCTGCAGGGCAGCTCCGCCGAAGCCGTCCAGCTTGTCCTTCAGATCCAGAATCATCCGCTGCGCCGTCTTCTTGCCGATGCCCGGCAGCTTCGTCAGGAAGGTGATGTTCTCCTGATAGATCGCCGAGATCAGCTGATCCGGCGTTCCGCCGGTCAGAATGCCCAGCGCCACACGCGGGCCGATGCCTGACACCTCGATCAGCTTGCGGAACAGCTTCTGCTCCTCACGGGTCGGGAATCCGAACAGCAGCGTCGCATCCTCACGGGTCTGATAATGAATGAAGATGGTCACCGGACCCTCCACCTTGGCAAAAGCATACGGATTCGGGCAGAAGACCCGGTATCCTACGCCTTGAACATCCAGTACTACATATTCTGACTCCAAATGTACAACCGGTCCTCTTAGGAAATCTATCATTTTCGCAATACCTCATTTAATTTGGAATTAAGACTCACGGAATGGGCGTGGCATACCGCCACCGCCAGTGCATCCGCCACATCATCGGGCTTCGGTACAGCCGACAGCTTAAGAAGCAGCTTGACCATCTCCTGAACCTGTTTCTTCTCCGCCTTGCCGTACCCTACTACTGCCTGCTTCACCATCATAGGGGTGTACTCCGCCACCGGCAGCCCGCGCTGCACGGCCGCCAGAATCAGCACTCCGCGCGCCTGCGCCACCGGCAGGGCCGTTGTCACATTGCGGCTGAAGAATAGCTTCTCTACCGCAACCGCATCCGGTTTATATTTGTCAATCAGCTGCACCATGCCTTCATAGACATGCAGCAGACGTTCTTCTTCCGGAGTATGTGCCTCAGTCTGGATGCAGCCGTACTGGACCGGAGTCAATTTGTTTCCAACCTTATCTACAAAACCAAAGCCGACAATCGCCAGACCCGGATCAATCCCTAAGATGCGCAAGATCCTTCTCTCTCCTCTATGCCAGGGTAGAATACCCCCTGCTGGTTCATCCATGAATCCGCCCTAAAGCGAACATATGTATTCCTTCTACCCATTATAGCAAAAAAAAATCCCCGGGGAGACAAAATCTTTGTCCAGGGGAAATTAAAATCAAGCGGCTATTTCAAACAAAAAAACCCGTGAGCCTCCTGCCCACGAGTCTTCAAACAGTTATGTCCTTCACTTCATTCCGCATGCATCACCTGTTCCGCCGAGTCCCGCGCATAGTCGCTGAAGGTAGACAGTACACTGTTGTACTCCTCCATGTCTTGTACCCGGATGCCCTGATGAAGCTGCTCCCAGATCCCCTCCGGTAAAGAGGATTTCATTGAGCCCATATCCAGCTGAAAGAAGGTCTTCATCACCTTTTCCGACGTCGGCGGTCCTTTGAACAGCGTCAGATTCCCCTGCTCATCCACTCCGAAGTAGGCCTCTTTTTTGGTGAGCGGCGACAGATCATTGACTCTCTGCTCCAGCCACAAGTCGCCTTCCCTGCTGAGCCAGCCGTTCCAATCGGAATGCTGTCCGATCATCATCTTCAGCTGGGCCGGTGTCTGCTTGCCGGGCAATGTCTGAACCTCTTCACCGGCTACATAAATTATCTTCAGGTGCACCGTTCTGCTGACCGCATCCCGGCTGACTGCTTCAAGCAGCTCTTTGCTGTCCATCACAGCAGCTTCATCTTCTGCTTCAATCCCTGTATGGTTATAAACGGCTGCCACAGCCGGAATACTGCTGCCGGGTTCCCGGTTCTGCTCCTCTGTTCCGCTTAATGTTCCAGGCAATGTCCAGGCCGTATGCTCCAACAGCAGACTGATCTCTTCCGGAACCTTCATGCCACGCCAGGCCAACAGCGTAAGCGCAATGCATGCAGCCCCCACCCAGGGAGCCTTTTTCCAACGTCTCCACCGCCGCCACAGTTGTTTTTTCAAGCGAAAAGCATTCACGTTAATCCCTTCATTCTGGTTTTTCCCTATTGTGACCTGTGAAGGGAGCATTTATGCGTATTTGCTTGAAATTCATTCCAAGCGGAATTAATCTGTGTCCAGCGGATTCTCAATGGCTCCGAGGAACAGGACCACCTGAGTCTGCACCTCCTTGATCATGAACAAAAACGCCCGGTTGACCGTCATTTGAAAAGGCGTATCAGCAGGAGCCCCAATTGGGAAAAGTTGCAAATTACCAGCTGATTAAGTCCCCTCTAATAGAAATTAGGAATCACCGGCAGCTTAATATGGCTCGGATACTCCTGGTTATGGTAGATCGTCTGCTGCACAATGACCGCTTCCGTATCTTCATACGGATTGTTTCCGGTGTTTGTGTTAGGAAAGGCCACGAATTTGCTGGAAGAAGTGACTGTGAAGCGGACCCGGTGTCCTGCGGCAAACGAGTGGGCAATGTTCTGCAGGAAAATATCATACCGCTCCACCTGGCCTGGCACCAGCAGCTGAGGCTGCTCCAGCCCATGCCGGTATTTCGCCCGCACGATGTAATTGGACAGGCGGATGGAATCGCCTTGTTCATTCACATCACTCAGCGTCACGACCCAGTCCGTATCCAGCCCCGAGCTTGCCGCATAGATGACCGCAGACAGCTCTCCGGCAATGGTCAGCCGCTCTGCCAGCGGCTCACTGGTATAGACGACAATGTCGCTGCGCAGCTCATGCTTCCGCATGTTCTCCGGCTCCCGCTCTCCGCTGTCGGCAACCGGGTCAGCCGGATTATAGATGTAAGTGTCTGCTGCTGAATGTTCCTCCGGCTCCATAACCAGCCGTCCATCGCCCAGGGATGAATTCGCCCGGCCGTCTCCACCCAGATAGAACGGAGTTACCTTTGCTTCTGCCGGTGTCCAGTCCTCCGAGGTTCTCCAGCGGTTCTCGCCCACCACATAATAGGAAGCCCGCGGCTCCTGGTCGATGCCGTTCGGAATATCCTTCAGGAACCGGTCGAACCAGCGCAGCACAGATATATCATAATCGTACACCACTGCATCATTGCCGAAGGATACGCCAAGCAGATCCCGCGCCCGGTTCGGTCCGTGCTCCCAGGCGCCGAGACGGATTTTGCGGCTCTTTACATCATGCTCCGTCAGCATCCGCCAGGTCTCCGATACCCCTGGACTGTCACCGTCATACCAGCCGGAGATCACATACATTGGAACCTTGACCTGATCCCCGCGCTCAGTGAAGGTGCAGTTTCTCCAGAAATCATCATACTCAGGATGCTGGCTCCACAGCTCCCACGGCCCGGAAGTGCAGCCGATCATCTGCTGCGGAATATCCCTGATCGGTCTGGCATCGACCGCCGCTTCAGGGTCCACTGTAATGCCGCCAAAAATATCAAAGTCCGTCCGCGTCCCCACCGACTGCGCAAGCGTCCAGGACAGCAGCGGCCAGGAGCAGAGCGTCCCGCCTTTGCGCGCGGTGTCCACGAACGGCGATCCTACATTAACCTCATCCACAACCGCCAGCAGGTTCGGGTGGCCGCTGGTAGCTGCTGCTACAACGACATAGCCGAGATAGGAGGCGCCCCACATCCCAACTTTGCCGTCAGACCATTCCTGGGCGATAATCCAGTCAATGGTATCGTAGCCGTCATCGCGTTCATTATAGAAGGGAATCAGCTCCCCTTCCGAGTCCGCACGGCCGCGTACATCCTGGGAGACCACGGCGTAGCCTTTGTTCGCCCAGCGCATGAAGATTTCTTTTTTACCATTCCGGTCGTAACAGGTTCGTACCAGAATAGTCGGCACCTTCGTTCCCGGCTCAAGCCCTTCAGGAAGAAACACATCCGTAGCCAGCTTCACGCCCTCCCGCATCGGCACTAGGTACGTACCCAGATCATTCACCCCGTATTCCGGCTGCGACAGCAGCGGTTCAGCATAGAGGGCGAGCGGGGTCAGCTCCTCATATCCTGCCTTAACGATCAGCTCAATGCCATAGCGGTTAGGGGTCAGAAAAGCGACTACCTCCCCGTCCAGCGTTACAATATCCAGCGCCGTGCCCCCGCGGTAAGCCCATACCTGTGAGGTCCGCATGATACCGGCAATCTCCGCCTGATAGGTAATATGCTTCTGATATTTGTCCCCGTTCCTCAGGATAACCTCGTCCCCGGCCCATTCCGCATCGGTGTACACATGAAGCTGCCCCGCGATCCGCGCCAGAGGAAGAACATATTTCGCGCCAGCATCCAGCACATTCTCCTGCATCTGTGTGCGTCTGCGGGTGTCAACCTTGGCATGCATAACCTCCTTGTCCGTGAAACGGATTGTTCCGCTATATATTCCCGAGCAATAGAAGTTGAAGCTTGTCTGCTGTAAGTACGTATTCATCAATATGAGTCCCCTATCCACAAATTTGTTCGAACACACGCAGCCAGTTGCCGCCCATAATCTTAGCGATCTCTTCATCGCTGTACCCGCGCGCCACCAGTCCCCGCGTGAAATTGCTGAAATAACTGTATTTCTCAAGCCCTGCTACGGTTTCCGTGGAGGGACCATCCCCTTTGACGAACCCCAGCTTAGGTGCAATCTGCTCCTTAAAAAAGACCAGTGACCACTCCAGGTCACTCATAGGCCAGTCCGTTCCGATGCCCACATGCTCTACGCCTACCAGCCTGATCACATATTCAATATGATCCAATACATGCTCAATCGTGGTATGGTCCGGATCTTCATGCACAAACCACGGCATCGCAAAAATACCAATCACCCCGCCGGTGGCAGCAATTGCACGGATCTCCTCGTCACTTTTGCAGCGCATATGCGGGTAGAGGGCTTCCACACCGGTATGCGAGGCGATAACCGGTGCTTTCGAGGCTGCACAGGCATCCAGGGTGGTCTGTCTGCCGCAATGTCCGGTATCGACGATAATTCCCAGCGCATTCAACCGCTCCACAAACCGCAGACCGTATTTGGACAGCCCGCCATTGCCCGGCTCCGCACAGCCGGAACCTATCAGATTCTGGTTGTTGTACGTTAACTGCAGAATCCTTAGACCAAAGCCATGCAGCGCGTCAAGCAGCTCCAGATTCTTCCCAAGCGCATCCGTTTCCTGTGCCGTTACAATACCGGCCTTCCTGCCCTCACGCTTAGCCCTGCGGATATCCTCTGCCGTCAGTGCCTTCACCAGCCAGTCCGCGGAATCGAACTGCAGCTGAACCTCGCCCATGCTGGTAATCATACTCTCTATATCATTCAGGTGCAGTTCGCGGTTGCCCGCCGTAATGCCTGACTTGTACCATTCCTCTTTGTACTCCGCAATCTCACCGCCGGCCGACAGCCGGGTAATGATCTGCGCCGGCAAGGCGCTGTAGACCATCGGTTCATCCTTGTACGGCTCGCACAACTCCTTCACCTTAAGCGAGACGCTCTCCGGGATAGCGCTTGGGGACAGCGGCCCCTGGAACAGCAGATCAATATTGATATTCTCCTCATGCAGGCGTTTCGCCCGCTCCTCCTGTTCAGCACTCAGTCCGAACTCATACCAGCCTTCCCGTTCCTGTAAGCTCACTTGATCCAGCCCCTCCTCTATTAACAATAGATATCAACTTGATATCTGTCCGTTATCGTTTTTGCAATGTTCATATATTCCATAGTTAATATATTGTCAGATTTAAACTAGATAGATTGAACTTGTATTTTTTCTATTCTGGGATTGCCGTAACTCCAAAGAATGTTTGGCCCTCCGGCCGCTGTTGTCTACAGATTTCTTGATTTGTACCGTTATTCGCGGTGGAAATCCGCAGACAAAGTCGGACGCTGTCGCTTGCTGAAAGTTCGCAGTGACCCGATTACTGTAAGCTTAACTGCACTTTGTACAACTAAACCGTATGATTTTCAACCGATTATTTGTTTAGTTGTATTCCGTGCAATTAAACTGACTTATTGTAGAAGGTTCCTCACCCATTCGGGCAGATTTAGTTGTACAGACTACAGTTATAAGCGGCAAGCAGCCCTTTTCGCTGTTTTTAATTGTACATTCTACAACTATCACTGAAGTTTCACTTGGAGCTGAATACATCCATTGCCACTTGCTGCATTATTGAATCAACTCACTTCTTTATTTCTGATGCTGGACTAGTTACTCTTAACGTTACTCCTAATATGACTTGTACACGCCGTGCTCTGCGGAGCCGGTCAGCGTCAGGTTCGGTCTGGTTACAATACAACTTCCACACCCTTATGCAGAGCAACCGCCTGTTTATAAATATAGAAGGCTGCGGCAAGATCCTGAACGGCAAGCCCTAGTCCCTTAAAAAGCGTAATTTCACTGCTGCTTCCCCTGCCCGGAACATGCCCCTTCAGCAGACCGCCAATTTCGCCAATGATATGGTCCGCAGTGATCGCCCCTTCGCTGAGCGGGATCAGATAATCCCCCGCTTCATGGACCGCCGACTCCAGCCGGTCCACATAGAGCCTCGCCCCGGCTACAAGCGCCGTGTCCAGCTCCCGTTCATGCGCCCTGCATGCGCCGATCGCATTGATATGCGCGCCTGGCTTCACCCAGGCGCCTTGCAGCACCGGCTCCCCCGCAGCCGTTGCCGTACAGATAATGTCCGCGTCCACCACCGCGTCCGCTACAGACAGCGCTGCCGTGATCTCTGCGTTCCACCGGCTGCTCATGGCATCGGCGAACGCCTGGGCCTTGCCCGGCGTTCGGCTCCAGACTTTGGCGCGCTTGATCCCGCGCACCTGCAGCATGGCCTCCAGATGGCTCCGGGCCTGCTCCCCGGTGCCAAGAACCGCCAGGGACTCCGCCTCTTCCCTGGCGAGCAGCTTCGTCGCTGCCGCACTGACCGCCGCCGTGCGGATGGCTGTAATCGACTGGCCGTCTACCATGGCCAGCGGCACGCCGTTGGCGGCGTCGAACAAAGACACCATCCCCTGATGCGACGGCAGGCCGCTCCCGTGATTGCCAGGGAATACACTGATGATCTTAGCACCAGCGACCCCTTCACGCCGCAGATACCCGGGCATCAGCCCCAGCACATTCCGCTCCTCCAGCGGCAGGACCTGGCGGAGACTCTGCACGGCCTCCCCCTCCGACAGGTCAGCGAGGACGGTCTCCATCACAGCGATGCAGGACTCCATGGTTAGAATCTCCGCAACTTCCTTCCCGTTTATCATCAGCACATTTAGAACCTCCCAGATTCTTGATAACGCATGTACATTCTTATCTTTTCAAAAAAAGATTCTAGCTTATCTTTCTATGCCATCATTTGCTATACTCTATATTAGCGAAAAAAGTTAAAAACTAAAACAAAGGGGATATCCTTGATGATTATTCAGCCAAAAACACGCGGCTTTATCTGCACGACTGCTCACCCGGAGGGATGTGCCGGACAAATACAGGAACAGATTGACTATGTACGGGCACAAAAGAAACTTACCGGCCCGGCCAACGTGCTGGTTATCGGCGCTTCTACCGGCTACGGACTGGCTTCCCGAATTGCGGCTGCATTTGGCGCAGGTGCCAATACCATCGGTGTATTCTTCGACAAAGCTGCTGAAGGTGCCCGCACAGCATCCGCAGGCTGGTACAATTCCGCTGCTTTTGAGCAGGAAGCGGCCAAGCAGGGGCTGAAATCGTTCAGCATCGTTGGCGATGCCTTCTCGGATGCCATTAAGACTAAGACCATCGACTTGATCAAGGCTGAACTCGGCACCGTTGACCTGGTTGTGTACAGCGTAGCTTCCCCGCGCCGCACCCATCCCGTTACAGGAGAAGTCTTCTCCTCGGTTATTAAGCCAGTGGGGGATGCTTATACGAACAAGACGATGAACTTCCACACCGGGGAAGTATCCACGGTTACTATTGAGCCGGCAACGGATGACGAAGTCCGCCAGACAATCGCTGTTATGGGTGGAGAAGATTGGGGCATGTGGATCAATCAGCTGCTGGAAGCAGGCGTGCTTGCAGTTGGTGCAACAACCGTGGCCTATTCCTATATCGGACCTAAGATCACCCACCCCATCTACCGGGACGGAACCATCGGCCAGGCGAAGAACCATCTGGAACAGACGGCGATCGCGCTGAACGAGCAGCTCTCTGCTACAGGCGGACGGGCCTACGTATCCGTGAACAAGGCTCTGGTTACCCAGTCCAGCTCCGCCATCCCTGTGGTGCCGCTGTATATTTCCGCACTCTATAGAGTAATGAAGGAAAAAGAACTGCACGAGAACTGCATTCAGCAGATGTACCGCCTGTTCGCAGACCACCTGTATAACGGCGGCGAAGCGGCAGCAGATGGCAGCCACCTGATCCGGATTGATGATTGGGAGATGCGCGAGGATGTGCAGATCGAGGTCATGAGACGCTGGAACGAGCTTGAAACGGATAATGTTCCTGAACTTGCAGACCTTAAGGGCTACCAGGATGACTTCTTCCATCTGTTCGGCTTCCGTACCGAAGGCGTGGATTACGAAGCAGAGACTGATCCTGCTGTCGCTATTCCCAATATGGTATAAGCGTTCCGTCTAATACATGAAGCCGTTCCCTCACCGGGAGCGGCTTTTTGGCGTGCAGATTCCAGGTTATCGCTCCAATTCGGGCATAAGCGCATAAGCTCCCCCAACAGTTCATTTCATTAAATAAGCTTTGACTTTATGTGATCCTTGCAGTATTTTATATCTAAAAGATATATCTTACAGATTGGATGCGTGCATATGGCTGCTAACAGGAGCAAGACAGGATATGTGTTACTGGGACTATTAAACGAAGAGAACTTAACGGGGTATGAGATCAAAAAGATTGTAGATACCCGGCTTTCCTTTTTTTGGAGTGAGAGCTTTGGCCAGATCTATCCGGAACTGAAGCGGCTGGCTGTGGGGGGCTTGATCGCTGTGTGTGAAGAACCTGTTTCTGCAGAGGGCAAGAACAGCAAACCAAGCATCAAGTATCAGATAACCGCATCCGGTAGGTACGAATTACAGGAATGGCTCAAGACACCGGTGGAAAAAGAAACCGTACGCTACGAGCTGCTGCTCAAGCTGTACTTCTCCAATTCCTCCTCTTCCGCCACCATGCTGGAGCATGTCCGGGAGTTTGAAATCAACCACCGGCGGCAGCAGCAGCTGTTCGACAAATTCGAGGCGCAGCTGAAGCAGAATCTGGATGTCCATAGTAATCACAGCCGCATTCTGATGGTCCTGTCCTTTGGCCAGAAGCTGTGGGAGTCTTATGCAGACTGGTGCGGGCAGACCATAGCTTTGCTGGAACAGGAAGTTTCAGAACAGGGGACTCCGCAGAATGAATAAGACCGTGGATTTGTATTACTTTTCAGGCACGGGCAATACGAAAGCTATCGTAGACTTCGTGGTCAGAACCCTTAAGACCTATAACATCCGCACCTCCCTGAATCTGATCGGCAGCGGATCTATGCCAAGCAGTCCGGTTAATGACCTGTGGCTGGCCTTCCCGGTCAATTCGCAGTCCGTATCCCCGTTCATCTGGAGATTCCTACGGCGGCTCCCGAAGAGCCAGGGAACCAATGTATATGTGATCGCTACGCTCAATAACTCAGCCCATATTCTGGAGCCGCTCTATACCCTGCTGAAGAATAAGGGCTATATCCCTGTCTCCGCCTGCGAGATCAGTATGCCTAACAATATGCTGGATGCCGTAGCCCATCCGGAGGATGATCAGGCCCGGCTGAGCGCGGCCTATCAGAAAGCTGAGACTTTTGTCCATCAGGCACTTGCCGGTGAATCCGCCTGGAAGTCAGAGTACCCGGGGTCGAAGGCCGTCTCCGTTCTTTCCAGAAAAACTGTGCTGCCCTGGATGTCAATGCGGCTGATGCTCAGATTGCGGACGGTCCCCTCCAAATGCATCAGTTGTGAATTATGCGTTCTGCAATGTCCCACCGGTAATATAGTAGTGGTCGATGATCTGCCTTACCACGGGTACAAATGTGATTTCTGTATGAAATGTGCGGCGAACTGTCCGCGGAACGCAATCGTAGTATCGGGCAAAGACAAACTTCATTTCCGCAATGCCAGAATGCATCAATCTACTTTGGAACTATAGGATGGAGAGTTCACATGGGTCTGCACATTAAAGGATTCATCATACCCTTATTAGTATTGCTGCCGAATCTGATCTTCATTTTCTTCCCGCCCCGGAATGCTCCTGATTCTTTGGCCTCTCCCCCCCTGATCTTCACGATCTTGGAGCGGGCAGGCCAGATCACTTGCTTCATGATGCCTATTGTCCTGGGCCGCAAGCTTGCAGAACAGCCCCTTGGCCTGTCTGCCGGACTGATGGCTGTCTGCCTGCTGATTTATTATATATGCTGGGCCCGCTTTTACTGGAATGAGAGAGAATTCACCGTGTTATTCACGCCTTGGCTTGGAATTCCTATTCCTATGGCCGTCTTTCCGGCAATCTACTTCATGCTGCTTGGATTCTGGCTTGAGTCCTGGCTGCTCCTGATCCCCGCTTTTCTGTTTGCCGTGGGTCATTTGGTGAACAGCTGGAAGGTTTATGCTCAGATCCGCTAGAAGCCCGCTGGTACCCGCTTCACAACATATCGATCCTGTCTTTCATAAAAAAACCGCCATTCCCATCAGGCTGAAGTTTTTGCAAACTTGCCCGGAGGATGGCGGTTTCTTGCAGATCTATTATGCTTCTGATACGGAAGCTGCAAGCCAGTCCGTTAACCGTGTCGGCGCAATTCGCGGATGGTTCCCGGCCGGAACAAGCGAGTGATCCTGCAGCTCTGTTCCGAAATAACGCGCCTCCGTATCGCCGACCACCTGACGCACATCCCCCTTAGCCTTCAGCGCTTGCCGGACGAATTCATCCAGAGGCAGCTTATCCGGTCCGGCCAGCTCGGCTATCCCTTTCACTGGGGCTTCAAGGGTATAATCAACCAGCGCAGCTGCTACATCCTCAGAGGCTATGGGCTGTACCCAGGCTGAAGGCAGGCGGACGACATCCCCTTCTGTAGCGGTATAGGCAATGCCCTCGGCGAAGTCGAAGAACTGAGTCGCACGCACGATGGTGTAAGGAATGGGGGAAGCCTGGATCAGCTCCTCCTGAGCCATTTTTCCGCGGAAATAACCGCTCTGCAGCAAGCCGTCAGTACCCACTACAGATAATGCCACATGATGCTTCACTCCTGCCTCAATTTCAGCTGCTAACAGATTGCGGGTCGTTGTCGCGAAGAATTCCAGCACAGCATCGTCTGCGAACGAAGGTGAATTTGCTACATCAACAACGGCATCAGCGCCTTTAAGCGCTTCTGCCAGACCCTCACCAGTCCTAGCATTGATGCCCAGAGAAGGGGATGCAGCCACAGTCTCATGACCCAGCCCCTGCAGCCGGCTCACCAATTGCTTTCCAATAAGTCCGCTCCCGCCAACCACTACAATTTTCATGTCTATTTCCTCCTGGTTTATAGCCTATATCCATAGGCCGGTATTTGGTAAACGCTTTGCAACAGACACAAACCGCCCTGCCACGGGCGCTCTGCCTCCGTCCTATTTTCTTTGCTGTACATCCTGTAGACAAACTGGGACGAAGTTCTGTGACAAACTCCACTCTCCCCGCGTAACAGGCTCCGGACCCCATTCTTTCTAAACCGCAATTCACCTATGAATTTGCGCAACAAACCAACATATCAGTAGGATTATAATGAACATAAGAACAATATAGCGATATTATGGAGGTTATTATGAACTGGAAAAATGCGATTGAGCACACGCTCTCAACCACCCGCCTTAACATCAAGCGCTTTGGTGACAGTTCTCCAATTGTCAGCCTGGGCGACGGCAAATATCATCTGACGGACCATACCAGCTGGACGGAAGGCTTCTGGTCCGGTATCCTGTGGCTGAGCTATGAATACAGCCAAGATCCTGAGATTCACGCCGCAGCCATCCGGACGGTTGAGTCCTTCAACAATCGCATGATTGCCGGGAAAGAGCTCGATCATCATGATATCGGCTTCCTATATTCACTGTCTGCCAAGGCACGCTGGATCACCGATAAGGATGAGGCTTCGCGTCTGCTGGCCTTGCAGGCAGCCGATGTACTGATGAAGCGCTGGCGCTCTGCCCCACAGCTCTTTCAGGCCTGGGGACCGGAAGGTGATGCAGACAACGGGGGCCGGATTATTATCGACTGCCTGATGAATCTTCCGCTGCTCTGCTGGGCCACCGAACAGACCGGAGATCCCAGCTACGCCGAGCATGCCCGGATTCACGCCGAGAAAAGCCGCCGCTTCCTGGTGAGGGGAGATGACTCCTCCTACCATACTTTTTATTTTGACCAGCAGACGGGAAATGCCCTGCGCGGAGGAACCGCACAAGGTTATCAGGACGGCTCCACCTGGACGCGGGGACAGGCTTGGGGGGTCTACGGTTTTGCCTTAGCATACCGCTATTTTAAAGAGCCTCATTATCTGGAAGTCTCCCGAAGAATGGCCCGCTATTTCCTGGAGCATCTTCCCGCCGACCATGTCGCGTATTGGGATTTCGATGCCCCGCAGGAGGAGTCCACTCCACGCGACAGTTCAGCTTCCGCCATCGTTGTATGCGGTCTTCTTGAGCTGCTGGAGCACCTGCCTGAGGAAGATCCGGACCGGGCATGGTTTGAAGAATCCATCAACAAGTCGATGGATTCCCTGCTGAACCGCTACTTTACCGCCGGCAGCCCGTCGGAAGAAGGCTTTCTGCGCCATGGCTCCTATTCAGTCAGAGGGAATTCATCTCCGGATGATTTCATGATCTGGGGGGATTACTTCTTCCTGGAGGCGCTGCTGCGTCTGCAGCAGGGTGTTCCGGGGTATTGGTACGAACGAGGATAGCAGGTACTGCATCTTCATTGACTAGATTCTGATCTACTGGTGCACAGCATCAACTGTGGCACCCGGTTGATACCCTTTATACCGGCAGGCTCTATTACAGAGTCCTGCCGGTTTTTGCTGCACGAAATACAACATTTTCCTCATCAAATCGTCCCATCATACAACAATTCTCCCGAACACCCAGGTATCTGGGAACCAAAGCTGTATTACTTACAACATTTTGGAATAGAGGATGGGATTTTCACAATTGCCCTGGTGTCAGAGCCATTGATCGGATCGGCTGGATGTTTGCTTTGTTGGTTCGTTCGTTGTTTAGTTAGTTGCATACTTGCTTGGTTCGTTTGTTGCTTGGTTGGTTCGTTGGTATTCGTTCGTTGCTTGGTTGGCGATTGTAGTCTTATAATTGTGGCCGAAGTCGCAGTTTTATTTTTAGCAGCCTTCTATTTATACTGAAGTTAGCAGTAATGGAATTAATAGCAGTGAACTATGGTTGATAAGGGAGCGTCGCATGAGCATGGACAGAAATAGGAACAATCATCCGACCCAGCGAATGGAACCCGGATTGTTTATGTACAAATATAAATATATTGACGGCGAATCCCTCTATTTTCATGCGCATAGGGGAATTGAAATCCTGTACATTTACAGCGGCTGTGGTGAGATTATGGTGGAGAATCAGACCTACCCTATTGAGGATCATACACTGGTCTTGTTTCAGCCTTATCAGCTGCACCGTGTAATGGTTCCTCCGGCAGAAGGCCGTTCCTATATCCGGACCAATCTGACCTTTGATCCTGGTTTCATGGACCATTATCTTTCCGCGTTTCCTATCCTGGGGCAATTCTTCCGGAACCTGTGGAGGGGCAGTCTGCGGCAGCCGGTATTCTATGGCATGAATGACACCCGGATTCCCGAGGTGCTGAAAGAGCTGCATCAGTGTACCGAGCACGCTGCTGCCGGACAGGAAGAGAACACAGGACTGCTCATCCTCCAGCTTATCCGGCTGTTTCATACCCGGCTGCCTGATGTCCTGTCCGAAGACAATCTCCTTCATTCACGCGGCAGCTCACATGTCCAGCGGATTACCGAATGGCTGGATGAACATTACAAGGAGCCCTTCAGCCTTGAGGCGCTGGCTGCCAGCCTGCATCTGTCTCCCTACCATATTTCGCATGTATTCAAACAATATGCCGGCATCACGCTGTCCGAATATCTGATGCAGCGGCGTGTCAGAGAAGCCTGTATCCTGCTCGCCAACACCAGCCAATCCATCGGAGAAATTGCGGTAGAAGTAGGCAATCTGTCCCCGTCTTATTTCAGCCAGATGTTCAAGAAGAATAAAGGAATCTCCCCGGAGAAATACAGGAACAGCATCCATTGAATCTATAACGCGGTGAACCGCTTTAAGGGGTTTTAAGCTAACAGGCAGGTTAATGAAACCTCACCGTTCTTCGAATCGTATAACCATTATTCAAATTTTCCCAATACGGCTCATACGGAGGTGAACTTGACTGGAGCATTTTTATGACTTGGTTCAATTGGCTTTCTCAATTGCTCTCATCTCTTCCTTAGTGTTAATTCCATTCGCCCATTTTTCTTTACAAGAGGTACACTGGGGTCATGAAACACTTGCTGCAGCCGGTTCAACCTGGTATGTGGCTGTCAGACTGTCTCAACCGAACAGCATTCAGAAGTGGATAGTTCGTACCGTCAGACGAAGAGAAGCACCTGATGATGAAGACCATAGTCCTTCCCCACATTGAATTCCATACTTTCAATTAGGGAGGACAACGATGAAAAAGATTATGTTGCTACAAAAATGGGCCAAGCCCATTCTCGTCATCTTGATTGGAGTTATTCCGGTCATTATGCTCAGCGGGTGTTCGGCAGCATCCCAATCCAACCCGATTAATGCCGGTTCACCAGGGATATTTAACCATTTTTTTATTTATCCATTTTCGCTCTTAATCAAATTCTTTGCGGATACCTTTCATGGAGACTACGGGTTAGCGATCGTGCTCATGACCTTCATCATCAGACTTGCGATCCTGCCGCTCATGATGAATCAAACCAAGAAACAAATAGTTATGAAAGAAAAGATGGCCGTCCTCCAGCCGGAATTAACTGCGCTTAAGGAGAAGTATAAGAACGACGTCGGTGCGGATGCCAAAAAACAAGAGCAAACCGAGATGATGCAGCTCTACCAGAAGCATCAATTCAATCCCTTAAACATGGGTTGTTTACCGATGCTTCTCCAATGGCCGATCACCCTCGCATTTTACTATGCCATTCGCCGTACCCCGGAGATTGCCGCTCATGATTTTCTGTGGTTTAACTTGGGGACAACAGATCTGATTTTGCCGCTGATTGCCGCTGCGGTGTATTACGTTCAGTTCCGCGTATCTCAATCCGTTTCAGCGCAGGTTCAGCAAAAGCAAAATAACCAAATGGCTTTTATCGGGTTGTTATCACCGGTCATGATAGGTGTATTTTCATTTCAGATGCCCGCCGCATTGCCGTTATATTGGGTGGTGGGCGGTATATTCATTATCGTGCAAACGATCATACTCAATAAAATGTACACAAAGCCAAATGTAGCGGGTAAAAACATACCCTCCGGTGTAGAAGACCAGTCATAGAACAATACTAAATACAAGGCATCTGAGGCGCAGCCTCGGATGCTCTTTTTTTACCTTGGTGGCTCGTTAACATAAACGCTCCTCTTAGATTCCCAGCCTGCTCAACTGTAAAAGCGCCCTTCCCGCAGGAAGAGCGCCTTTTACCATTTACGGCAATACCGAGAAGATAATATCGTCGAACAGCATATAAGCGAAGCCGCTGGTATAGAAGCCGACCTTGCCGGACGGGCGGTGACCCGGATCACTGCCGGAGAGCCTTGGCGAGCCGTCCACAGATACGGCAATATCTCCGTCCCGGGCCGTCACCTTCACGTCATACTCCGTATCCGGCAGCAGGTCATGTCCAGGCAGGACCGTCTCGGTCAGCTTCTGCCAGGCTGTGTCGTACAGTATCCAGCCGGAAGATCCGTCTGCCCGGGTACGGTAGCCGATCCGGGTGGAGCCAGTGCTGTCCTGGCGGTCGAAGATGTACAGGATGCCGTTATCGGGCATCACGGATGGCGTCTTCAGCTTGAACTCCAGCTGATAAGAAGTGAAGCTGCGGTCGAGCAGGCCGGTAGCACCGTTCAGCAGCTTATAGCGGCGGTTGCCGTCCGGATCAGCGGCGATGCTGCGGTTAGGGTCCACCGGCCAGCCGTTGCCCCCGTTCTCGAAGTCCGTCTCATGCATGATACTTGAGACGGTTACTGTAATGTCCGCCTTAATGAGCGGATTTACCGTAGACACGGCAGAGATGAGGGTCTCGCCTTCGTATACGGCGTGGACCACTCCCGCGCTATCCACCGTAGCCACCGCCGGGTTGGCCGACTGCCAGGATACGCCTGTATCCGGCGTTTCCGCAGGGTCGAAGGCCACCTGCAATTGCCGCTGTTCCCCGGCGGCTAGACGCACCTTGCTCTCCGCCGGAATGATTCCGGCCAGTGTAGTCGTAAGTGCCTTGAACTGAATGTCATCGAAATGCATCTGGCTGACATTGCTGACATAGAAGCCGACCTTGCCCTCTGTGTTATGCCCCGGATCATTGCCCTTCAGGCGGAAGGCTCCATCCAGGTAGACGCTGATGTCGCCGCCTTTAACAAGCATTTTGACTGCATACTCCGTATTCGGCTGCAGGTCATGTCCCGGCAGCTTCACCTCCTTCAGCACCGTCCAGGCTGAATTGTACAGCAGCCAGGCGGAGCTTCCATCCGCCCGGGTTTTGTAGCCAATCCGGCTGGAGCCGCTGCCGGCCTGGCGGTCGAAGATATACAGGGTCGCATTATCCCCTATAACCTCCGGTGTCTTCAGCTTGAAGCTCAGCTCGTAATCGGAGAAGGTCTTGGGACTGAGCGCTGAGGCTCCGTTCAGAATCTTGTACCAGCGGTTTGGCCCAATCTTCTCAATGCTGCGGTTCGCATCCTGCAGCCAGCCGTTCGCGCCGGATTCGAAATCCGTGAAGTCCATCACGCCGTCCCCTGCCTCCACGTTCACCGTAACCGTGGCAGTCAGCAGCGGATTCTCCGCCGAAGCCACCGTGATGACTGTGCTGCCGACCGCCTGACCGGTAACTACGCCAGCAACATCCACAGACGCGATGCCGGGATCGGCCGAAGTAAAGGTCAGGACGGGATGATCCGCATTCCACGGAAGCACCGCCGTGCGCAGCTTCAGCGTTTTCCAGCGGTCCACGGTAACTTCGCTGTCATAGACGGCTACCCCCTGCACAGGATAGCTGTCTGTTCCTGCCGTTGTACCGGCTTTCCCTGCTATACCGATCTCTGCAAACGGGATGTCAGGAAACCCGGGAATGATATCGAAGACATCCGCATCCGGCCGCAGCGACAGATCGCCTCCCGCTAGGTCGGTGAAGCCGGGATCTGCTGCGCTCACCCAGTTATTGGCGTACTGCACAAGCCCAAATTTGTCGTATGCCCCGTACACATTGGTCGTTACGCTGCGCGGAACCGACGGATTGTAGACCACATTCCCCTGGAACGTATTCGTGTCGGGATAATACCGGTTCTCCGTGAAGAAATCCGCCAGCTCGGGGTACTTCGTCAGATAAGGGGTTCCGGTGAAATTATTGTTCGCCGTGAACAGCGCCTGCCACTTCGGCATGTAGTTCAGCGGTACCTGATCATCTGGCTCATCGCCCAGGAACATATCCGCATAATCATAAGGAATTTTGCTGTCGATAAAAATATTGTTGCGGGTCAGGATATGTGCACCGCCATTGTTTTTAATGGCCGAATTGCCCATCTTGTAAAAAATATTCTCGTCGATAGTCAATCCCATCGTGAAATTGTCGGGATATATGCCCTCCACTCCGGCTTTGCTCTCGCCGATGTTATGAAAGTAATTGCGCCTGATGAACGTTCCGCGCTCATGGGGCTGCTCGCCGGCATTCATGTAGATCGCCCCGAGATCCGAGAAGGTGGTGCATACATCATAGATCTCGTTATACTCCACGGTATGATCATTCCCGAAGATCAGCACGCCCGGATGGGGCGCATCATGCAGCTCATTGTGCGACATGCGGTTGCCGACGCCGGACAGCAGCACCCCGGGATTGTAGGCTTTGTGATAGTAGGCAAAATCGTGAATATGCGAATTCGCCACCACATTGTTCCCTGGCGCAAGCGTCGTTTTGTTGCCGCCTGTCAGCGTGACGGCGGTGCCGCCGATATGGTGAATATGGGTGCTGATGATGGCGTGGTCCGTTCCCGGTGCCCCTTCAAAGTTGTTGTAATAGAACCGGCTCTGTGTGTTAACCAGTACCCCGCTGTTGGTGAAATTGCGGATCTCGCTGTTCAGAATACGCATATGGCTGCCGCCCATGAACACTGCAGCAGAATCGCGGCCATTCTCAAGCACAAGCTCGGAGAAGTCAATGTACGAAGCATTGAGCGCGTTAATCATCGGACTCTTCAGCATCGTCACTTCAATATCCGGGTTATCCGCTGCAAACTCAGCGTTCGGCAGGAAATACAGCTTGCCCGCCTGGCGGTCGATGTAATATTCGCCCGGCATATCGATTTCCTCCAGCAGATTTTGCGCAAAATGGAAATCAGGGTACCAGTTTTTGAAGATGCCGCTCATTTCCCCGTAACGGAGGGTGATGCTTCGGGCAGCCGTGTCAATGGAAGCAATCTTGTTATACGACCATTCCCAGCTGTAGCCGAAGATCCCGTCCAGCCAGATATCGTCTGCCTGCGTCCAGTACTGGGGCCGGTCATACGTATAGGTGAAGGTGCCGCCGCGCGTATGCACCTCCCCGTTCGGGTCCTTCCTTGTCGGACCGGGATCAAGGATTTCATCCATCTGGACAGTGCTTTCATTGGGCCAGCGGGCCAGCGTCATGCCCTGTCCGGCCACATACAACTCCATTGGCGGCACCCCGCTCAGATCATTGGCCAGATAATAGCCATGACGGCTGAGCTGGCCGTAATCGGTGATCCCGAGCGCTGCCAGATCCGCCTCCAGCACTTTGGTTCTAGCCTCTGTACTTATAATACGGCTGAGCACCGATGTGTCCGTAACCGGAACGAACGCTGACTTGGCCAGCTGCTCCGAACCTGACAAAGTCACGGACTCACCCGGATAAGCCGTGTAAGTGACTGGCTTGCCGGCTTCGCCTGAATCCTGCTGCCGAAGCTCGAAGCTGGACGTCCGTTCATACCTTCCTTCGCGCAAATACACAGTGACGCCGCCCTCCGGCAAGCCATCCTCCGCTTTCAGCGTCCGGATGGTATCACGGGCTTTTTCCAAAGTCAGAAACGGGGCATTCTGCGTCCCACTATTGGAATCGCTTCCATTTATGGCGACATAAATAACCGCCCCTGGAGACCCTCCCTCCGCCGATATAGTACCCGCAATCGGCGGGGCAGGATTGATCGTGAACAACATACTGGCGGCAAGGGCTGCAAGCAAACGTTTTTTCACCAAGGCTCCTCTTCCTTTCCGGTTGGAATGATAACGGCTCCGCCGGTATTATATCTTGGCGAAGCCGTCCATGAGCAGCAGGTTCCTGTGATCTCCTCCAAAGGTGCAGTATATTCTCTATGAGGCTTATTTCTTCAGGCCTTTATCCTTAAGGAATTGCTCGAATTGTTTGGTTACCTCTGCTACATACTTCTCTTCGCCCGCTTCCTTCAGCTTGCCGTATAATGCAGGCCAGGTCTCTTCGAAGTCGAGTGTTCCGGTAACCAGTCCCCGTTTATATTCACCCCAGACCGCATTCAGGTTGGCGATCTCCGTATTCACCGGTTCGGAATTGAACTTGAAGGCACCTACAGGATTGACCTCTGAATTGGAATTGATCTTTTTGGTCTCTTCCCAGACATTCTCCGGCTGACCTTCTTTCAGATAGGAGTTGAATACGCTGCCAAAAACCCAGTCCATATTCGGCAGATAACGGGAATCCGCCTTTGCCTTGATGTAATCCCCATTGGTTGTGTCATAGTGTTCACCGACAACACCATTGCAGAGCAGATTGTACAGCTCTTTGTCGGTATTCACCAGATTAAGGAACATCATCGCACGTTCCGGATTAGGGGCCGTACGGCTGATCGACTGGTTAGTCGTAGCCGAATAGCCGTTGGAGAACCAGTCGCTAAGCGGTACAGTAATAACATCGTTGCCGCCGTTTTTGGCCTTCACCTCAGCCTCCACACCCGGCTTGAGAGTAACGTTGAAATCGACTGCAATTTGGCCTTTGGCCAGGTAATCATTCGCTTTTTCGGTAGCGGCATCCTTGTAAATATAGCCTTCCTTATACCATTTGCTGGCCAGCCGGAAATTGTCCAGCTCTTCTTCCGGATAACGCTGCAGCGTATACGTAGGATCATCCGTTTTGATATAGAAATGGTCATCCAGCCCCGGAACTACCCAATATTTGTCGTCATGGGACTGCGGATTGATGAAGGAAGTGCCGAATACGCCAAACGGAATGATGTCCGGTTCATTTTGCTTGATTTGAGCCAGGAACGGTTCGATATCCGCTATCTTCTTGATGGAAGCGGTATCAAGATTGTACTTGTCAGCGAAACGTTTCTGGATAATAAATCCGTAACGGGAGCCGTTAATCTGCTGGTTCGGGATACCGTAAATTTCCCCGTCGACCGACAGACCGTCCCACATCACCTGCGGCACATCCGCCTTCAGCTCCGGTGCGTATTCATCCAGCAGGGCATCCATCGGCTGGATGGCTCCTTTGCGCACCAGCTCTTCGGGCTTCAGCATGTAGCCGGTCCAGAGAATGTCGAACTTCTCGCCCGCTGCAAGCACCGTGTTCATCTTCTGCACATAGTCCCCAATCGCAACAGGCATCAGCTTCACTGTGGCATTAATCTTCGCCTTCACAAGCTTGTTGACTTCCTCCTGCACCTTCTCCTGATCGGCCTGCAGCTGCGACAGCGGATAATACCAGGTCAGTTCGACCGGCTTCAGCTCGCCTGCGTTTCCTGATTCCGGAGCCGCGCTTTGCGTGCTTTCCGCTCCGCTTCCTTCCGCGCCCTTCCCGGCATTGCTATTGCCGCCGTTATTGTTGCCTCCGCAGCCGGATAGCACCGATCCAACAAGCAATACAGATGCCAGAACTCCAAACAGCTTCTTTTTCATGTAAGTGACCTCCTGTACTTTGTACATGTAATTGTATGTTAACCCTTTAGGGAGCCAACCGTAAGCCCTTTGACGAAAAACCGCTGAAAAAACGGGAAGATCACCAGCATCGGTCCGCCTGCCAGTACGGCAATCGCCATCCGCGCCGAGCTGTTGGGGAAACTCGATAGATCGATGCCCAGCTGTCCGGTAAATTCAGAGTTCGTAGTTAGAAATTCGATGCTGTTAAGCGTACGCACCAGCAGCAGCTGCAGCGGCACTTTGTTCGGATCGTCGATGTAGAGCATCGCATTGAACCATTCGTTCCAATACGTAAAGGAAATCAGAAGACCCAGAGTAGCCAGCGCAGGCGTCGACAGCGGCAGGATAATCTTGAAGAAAATGCGGAATTCCCGCGCCCCGTCAATTTTCGCCGATTCAATGATCTCCAGCGGAATTTTGGACATGAAGCCTTTCATGACCATGATGTTGAACGGCGACAGCAGAATGGGCAGAATCAGCGCCAACAGGCTGTCTTTCAGATGCAGATATTGCGTAATGAGAATGTAGGAAGGAACGAGTCCCCCGCTGAACAGCATGGTGAAAAATACATAGAACGTCGTCGCCCGGTTATACCGGTAATCCTGCCGAGAGATCACGTATGCAGTCATCGCGGTCAGCAGCAAGCCGGCCAGCGCACCAATAATGGTCACCGTGAAGGTCACTCCATAGGCGCGGAGCAGAATGTCAGGAGCATCCAGCAGATAGCGGTAGGCATCCAGACTGAAATTTTTGGGGATAAACTGATACCCGTTTTCGGTCAGCGACTTCTCATCTGTCAGCGACACGGCGATGACCAGCAGAAACGGCAGGACGACCACAATCGACAGCACCGTAAACAGCAGATTAATGAACAGCTTGGAAAATTCGAATTTCTTGCCCACGCTTAAGGGCACCTCCTTACCACAGGGAATTATCAGAATCAATTTTGCGTACGATTCCGTTTGCCGTCAGCACCAGCACCAGACCCACAACCGACTGGTAAAAGCCTGTAGCCGCAGACATGCTTACATTGCCGACTTCACGCAGCGCACGGTACACATAGGTATCGATGATATCCGTAGAGCCGTAGAGAAAACCTGAGTTGTTCGGAATAAAATAATGCAGGCCGAAGTCGCCGCGGAACATGTTGCCGATAGACAGGATCAGCATAATGATGATGATCGGGGCCATCAGGGGGATTGTGATTTTGAACGCCATCTGCCGTTTGGTCGCCCCGTCGATCCGCGCTGCCTCGTAATATTCACTGTTAATGCCAATAATGCCGGCAAAATAAATCAGCGTGTTGAACCCCACCACTTTCCATAATTGAACCAGAATGAGAATCACCGGCCATGGCCCCGCATTCTGGTACCAGCTCACCGGATTCAGCCCGAAGGATTCCAGGGTGCGGTTGATAAAACCATCTGAATGGTTCAAGAAGGCATAGGCCACATAACCCACAAGTACCCAGGAAAGGAAGTGTGGCAGAAACAAGGCTGTCTGGTAGAACTTGCTCCACTTGGCCTTGATTTCGTTCATCAGAATCGCCAACAGCAGCGCTGCCGAGGTACCTACCACAATGTAGGCGGTATTATATAGAACCGTATTACGGGTTATCCGCCACGCCGTATCCGTAGTGAATAAATAACGGAAATTATCCAGTCCCACCCACTTACTGCCGAAGATGCCGAGATCGTACCGGTAATTTTTGAAGGCGATAATCAGGCCGATCATTGGAATATAGGCAAAAATCAATTTGTACAAGAGTCCCGGCAGTGAGAGCAGAAACAGCTCCCGGTTGTTCCGGAAATGGTGAAGCTCTCTTCCAATCCACGTTCTTCTGCGCGTTCCTGGCGGCGCACCTGAACTTCCTCTTTGTTCCGCTAGTGGAACCTTATTCAACATAACCAAAGCCCCTTCCTTTCCTTCCTTAGCTGCAGCTGCTTGCCTGTGTATCAGGCTTTGCATGACTAACAATAGCGTGAATCAGGCTTCGTCGTTACTGTACAATTGCAAGATTGCTGTAAAGAGGGGCTGTATTGTTGCCAGTTTCCTGTTCCGGCCGGGCGGAGCCATATGTGGCGCAGCAAAAAGCCCGCTATAGGAACAATGTCCATTAGCGGGCCCGGCTTAAGGCTGAAAAAACTTGTTTATTTTCTTTTTTTATTTGCTGCGCTCAATGGCAGACTTCAGGCGGTATTCCTTCGGTGTCGTTCCGTAGCGGCGTTTGAACAGGCGGTAGAAATAGCTTTCGTTGCCGAAGCCGACCTTTTCCATAATCTCTGTAACGGTCAGGTCCTTCTGCTCCAGGTACTCTTTGGCATAGGCCAGGCGGGCTGAGTTGATCTGATCCACCACTGTCGTGCCTTCCTGCGCTTTGAACACCTGGCCCAGATAGACCGGGTTCATCTTGAGCATATCAGCAATCCGCTGTACATTCAGATCCGGATCGGCGTAATGCTTATCAATAATTTCCTTCACTGTTTCTGCCAGCAGCCGGTTCTTATCCTCCCGTCCGCTGCGCCGCTGCTCTGCCACCTCGCGCACAACCTCCAGAAGTACGGCCTCAATCTCATCCAGCGTCTCTTTTTCCAGAATACGCCGGTTAATGGCCTGCAGGTTGACCGATACCGGGTTGACGTTGCGGTTATTCATCTCGCCAAGCGTATTGCTTAAGGTAACCGCAAGATGAAGAACCGCCGAGAACATATTCTCGTAGCTGAAGCTGCCGAGCAATTCCCTCCATTTGCGGATCGTCTGCTCCGTTTCTGCCAGATCCCCGCCCTTCAGTCCTTCTGTCAGCTGCCGTTCCAGCTCCTGCGGGATACGCAGCGATTCATTCCGCTCATTCTCCCGCAGCATTTCAGGCTCAATCACGGCTCCCTTGCCGAAGACCATCCGGTAGTTCGAGTGACGCATGGCCAGATTGTAATGCCGGGAGATACAGCGGTAATCCGTGAACACTTCGCTCAGTGTAACCGTAAAGGTAATATGGTAGTAGTCAAAAATCGTCTGCTGAAGCTCCCGGAAGCGCTCTTCCAGCTTCGCAAGTGTCCCGGCTCCGCTGCCGGTGATGAAGACCAGATGGCCGCTTTTCATATCTGCCGCTTCACAAGTGCCTTCCAGCCGCAGCTGCTCCTGGCCGATATTGGCAATGGCAAAGTACAGCAGGGATTCCATCGGCAGCCCCGGATCTGCCGCAAGCCCCTGCAGATTGTCGATCTGCACCAGCGCCAGCCGCAGCGGCGACGGATAAGCGATGTCTATTCCGTGCTGCTCCCTGATCTGCAGGAATGCCTGTTCATCGAGGCTCTGGCTTGACCCGATCAGGCTGCGCAGCTGGTAGAGCTTCGCAATATTGGACTGCGAGGCCCGTTCCAGCTCCAGCCCCTTCAGCTTGCTGATCATCTCGGTTACATTCGCCGCAATCAGCGACAGCTCATCCTTCGCCTGCGGAGCACCGCGTACATCCTGCGGCACCAGCGTCAGCAGCTGGCCCACCGGCTTATACAGCCGCAAGGCAAAGAACACGGATAGCAGGATAGCGAGCAAAGCAACAGACAGCGTGACCGCTATCTCCGTCCATTTCATCTGCCGGACGCTGCCCAGCACAACATCATAATCCTGCATGCTGACAATCTGCCAGTTATTCAGCGCTTTGCTCAGATAAGTGACCTTGTATTTCCTGTCTCCAAACGTTTCGTTAAAAGAATTAAGCGGCGCAGACGAAGAAGCAATCCGCGGCAGCAGGTCCGCCTTGATATTAAGACCCGCAGGAAGCAGCCCGTCGGTTGAAATAAGCACCTCACCGTCACTGTCCGTAATGAAGAGTACATCCTCTTCCCGCTCCGCCACATGATTAAGCGCTTTCATGTTGTCCAGCATCCATCCCGGCTTCACTGTCAGAATCAGCACATTGCCATTAATAGAACCGAGGGTGTCCCCGTCATATATAAAGATCGCAAATACATCTATCCCCTCATCCTTTCCGTCAAGGTCCAGCGGAATCAGCTGCAGCTTCGGCAGATCCGCCCGGGAGGCCATGTAGTCCTTAAGGGAATCGTAAAGCAGACTATTATTAATTTCATGATTGAGCGACGAGAAGAACCGGTGCTGGGCCCCGTTGTAAAAAACGGCAGCATGCAGATACGGGGAAGCTGCCACCGTATGGTTGAGGCGCTCAATCTTGAGAATGCTCTGCCTGTAATCCGCACCGGACTTCAGCGCGAGCAGCTCTTCGTCATTGTACAGGGAAACGGCCAAATCCTTCACGATACCATTCATGTTCTCTATATTGTAATTGATTTGGGTCAGCAGCTTGCGGTCGGCTTCGTTCTGCAGGCTGAGCACCTTGCCGCGCGCATTCGAATTCACAAATAGCGAAGCCACAGCCAGCGTGGCGACAACAAGCATAAAGCTGAGTATAATCCGCTGTAAATATTTCCGCGAGCGGATCGTCTGCAATACATTCATAGGTGATCTCTCCCGGCTCATAGGGTGACCTTAATATAATCCCGCGCCATTTTGATTGTCAATCCGCTTGTCTGGGGGCCGCCTCCCCGAGTTCCTCCGCACCCAGCAGCGTATCCAGCTCTGCTGCGAATACATTCCGAAGAAGTGTCTGTGCGATTACCCCGTGTCCCGCTGCGTCCGGATGGATTCCGTCGCCATATCTATACGAGGCATGGAGTGACCGCTCCTGCCGGATATGCTCCAGCAGCGGTGTGCGCACATCGATGATGCCCTCCGCAGGACATTCACCGGACAGAAGCCAGCCCGCATAACGTTCCAGTACTTCATCGTAATTCTGGTAAGGAGCCAGATAGCTGAAATCAGCCGCATCCGCCGACTGCAGCTGGCCGTTCATTGACGGGGCATCGAATGGCGGCGGTGTCATCAGCACAACTGCGGCGCCGGCTTCACGGATTTGTGTGCTCAGCTGCTGCATCCCCGCCTGATAGGCTGCGAAACGCTCTTCCGACAAGGGATGATAAATCCCGTCATTCATCCCGTAGCAGGCTACGACCACACCCGGTGACGCTGCCGCAAGCTCTCTTGCCAGCCGTTCATGGATGCAGGGACGCGGAAACGGATGCGCCGCTTCACTCAGGCCCGAGGCCGTCTCGCTGGGGACACCGCATGGGATGAGCTCCACCGCCAGATCCGGACGGTGCTGCTTCAGCCATTCCCGGATTAAGCGGATATACAGGCCATCCGCCGTAATGCTGTCCCCGAGGAACAGAATCTTGAGATTCGCAGATTTTTTTGTCACGCTATCGATAATCGTATTAATATTTAAAGGCAGCATATCTTCCCTCCTGATCATTGCGCTATTTCCCCGGCTTAGCCTATGCCAAGCGGTTCTCCTGCAATCTAATGGTAGCGCCCCCTGCCCTTTCCCGCCTTAACGATCCCGACTTTCTTTAGCATGATATCGACATGACCGTGTTAATAATAACGCAGCGCATTCGACTTGAGCCTATTTGCTCCAATCTAGTACTGCTATCAAATGCAGCGCTCTTGGCAGCACCCGAAGCGGCCCTTAGATTTCCTCCGTTTCGGTAGAGACAGCCGTATCTTGCCTCTGACGCAGCCGCCGGCGGTACGCTCCGGGAGTCAGCCCAAACCTCGAACTGAACAGGCGTGTCAGATAGTTCGGATCTTGAATGCCTACCCGTTCGGCAATTTCCGAAATACCCAGCACCGTACCTCCCAGCAGCTTTTTGGCTTCTTCCAGGCGCAGATGGAGTACATACTGCAGCGGCGTGGTGCCGATATGCTGTTTCATGCACCTCGTAATATAATCCGCCTGGAAATGCAGCTCCTCTTCAAGTCCTGCAAGATTGAACGGCTGTCTCCAGTGGACATCCAGGTAGCCTGCCGCCGCCCGGGCCAGCCGGACCGCCGGCTCCGGCTGTGCAGTCCGTATGCATTCCGTCTGAAGTGCCTCCAGCAGCCCGGCCAGCAGCAGGTGGAGACGCAGCGCATTTTCTGCACTCAGCCGGTTGTGTATCTCGTTCATCTCATGTAGAATCGGCTCCAACGCCCCTACATCGACAGTGGCGTATTTCGGCATGTACAGGCGCTGCTGTGCAGAGGGCTCCTCATCCTCCACCGTTCCCTTGGCCAGCAGGGATGACCAGGGAATATCCTCCCGCCGGATATACGCCGGCTTAGATTCATGGATGAAGTGCACCCAGTATATTTCTGTATCCTCCTCACACGCCCGGTAACCTTCATGTGACAGTCCCGCCTCCAGCACCAGTAGCTTACCCGGACCCACCGCATACTCCTTGTCCTCTTCTCTCATATAGAGCGTTCCGCGCTTCACCAGCAGCAGATCATACACACCGAAGGTGCGGGCGAAATGCCGGTCCCCCGGAGGCCAGACGGCATGTCCCACCGTTACAAATTGCGGCAGCGGCGGAATCGCTAATTCCAGACACAGCACTGGCTATCTCTCCTGTCCAAGTCGATTTTGTGCTATTCAAAGTCTATAATATCACTGGCTGCCCCGGCATAAAAGAGGTACATTGACTGGGAATCCGCTTTTCATCCAAATCGTATAAGGGGTTGTGTATCCATGCGTTTTCGTCAGGTTCACCTGGACTTCCATACTTCTGAATTCATTCCCGGCATCGGCAAAGATTTCTCCAAATCCCAATTTCAGTCCATGCTGCGCGCCGGTCATGTTGACTCTGTTACGGTATTCTCCAAATGCCATCACGGCTGGGCCTATCATCCCAGTGAAGCCAATGAAATCCATCCGCAGCTCTCCTTCGACCTTTTGGGGGACATGATCAGTGCAGCTCACGAAATCGGAGTCAAGACGCCGGTATATCTGTCCGCTGGCCTTGATGAGAAGCTGGCCCGCCGCCATCCCGAGTGGCTGATCCGTGATGCAGAGGACCGCACACGCTGGGTGAAGGACTTCATGACGCCGGGTTATCATGAGTTTTGCATGAATACACCTTATCTGGACGTTTTGCTGGCGCAAATCCATGAAGTAGTCTCCCGTTATGATGCTGACGGTATCTTCCTCGATATCGTCGGCGGCCGTAAATGCCGTTGCCAGTACTGCGTCTCGGCAATGCAGGCAGCCGGCCAGGATCCCCGCGATGAAGCAGCCGTCACGGCCCTCGGTGAACAGACTTATCTGAATTATGCACGCCGTGTCCGGGAGACGATTGACGCGGTAAAGCCAGGCCTTCCGGTCTATCATAACAATGGTCATCAGCAGCGGGGCCGCCGTGATCTTGTCCAGGTTAACAGCCACCTCGAGCTGGAGTCACTTCCGACCGGAGGCTGGGGCTATGATCACTTCCCGCTGTCAGCACGGTACGCCCAGACCCTGGGCATGGAATTTCTCGGCATGACCGGCAAATTCCATACCTCCTGGGGCGAATTCGGCGGCTACAAGCACCCGAACGCGCTGCGGTATGAGGCCGCGCTCAGCCTTGCCCACGGTGCAAAATGCTCCATCGGTGATCAGCTTCACCCTTCGGGCTTCATGGATGAAGCGACCTATGCCCTAATCGGCGCTGCCTATGCCGAGGTAGAGGCGAAGGAGCAGTGGTGCAGCGGAGTGAAGTCCGTTGCGGACATCGCTGTCCTGTCCCTGGAGGCGGCACGTGAAGCCTGCCCAGACGGACAGGCGCTGAAGGGACAGCGGAATCTGGCTGATGCAGGAGCAGTGCGTATACTGAGTGAAGGACATTACCTGTATGATATCGTGGATACGCTCAGTGATTTCGCCGCGTACAAAGTGCTGATTCTGCCGGATGAAGTGCCCGTATGGCCGGAACTGGCTTCCGCTATCGAAGCCTTTACCGCTGAAGGCGGCAAAGTGTTGGCCACTGGCCGTTCAGGACTCAATACGGCAGGTGATGCTTTTGCGCTGAATCTGGGAATAAGCTGGCTGGGAGCCAATGCCTACCGGCCTTCTTACTTTAAGCCGTATTTCACTCCCGGCGCCCTCCTGCCTGCTTCCTATGTAATGTATGGTGAAGGTCAGCTGGTAGAATTGCGGGAAGGACAATTGCTGGGTCACCTGGAGAACCCGTATTTCAACCGCGATGTCTTTACTTTCTGTTCGCACCAGCATACACCAGGTACCAGAGAAGATAATGGACCGGCCATGGTTGAGAGCAGTAGCGGAATCTACATCGCCTGGGATGTGTTCAGTGACTATGCGGAAGGCGGCCACCTTATCCTCAAAGAAATGGTGCTGCATGCACTGTCCCGGCTGCTGCCGCGTCCCACCCTGCGCACTTGTCTGCCGGCCCGGGGAATAACGACCCTGCAGTACCAGCCGGCGGAGAAGCGCTATGTGCACCATCTGCTCTATACCGCCCCTGCACTGAAAGGCCGTATCGAAGTCATCGAGGACATCGTGCCGCTGCGGGACATTTCTGTCAGCCTGAATCTTCCGTCTTCCGCCTTGGTCCAGCGGGTCTATCTGGCCCCTTCTATGTCTGAATTGCCGTTTACGGTAAGTCCGGAGGGTGAAATCTCATACACAATTCCTTACTTGGAGAATCACCAGATGGCAGTGATAGAGCTGGCCCGTTAAAAAACAAAATTCACCCTACAGGTGAATCCAGATCATACTTATTGAGTGTGTATCGCCTCCCCTGAATTTTACCGGGCTCTAGATGAATTATCCGCTCATCATGCGGACTGAGATTCCGTTACTTGAACAGATCTGGCGAAATCGCGGAGTATCCGGACTGAGTGCAGTTAGAATAAAAGGTGGACGCCCGTTAACAGACTGGCCGATAATGAGACTAACGGAGGTGTGTTCAATGGGAGAACATCGGCAACGCTATAACGAAGAGTTCAAAAAGCAGACCGTGCAGTTCATTCAAGAGCAAACGAAAACGGTGGCGGATTTGGCGGAAGAACTGAATATCCCCAAAAGCACGCTGCATCAGTGGATGAGCCAATACCGGGAACTGAAGCATGAACCGGCAGCCAGCATGGATCGGGTCCGGGAACTCGAAGCCCAGTTGAAAGAAGTGAACCGGTTACTGCAAGAGAAAGAGAGCAAGCTATCCGATGTAGAGGAAGAACTCGCAATCGTAAAAAAAGCAGTGCACATCTTCAGCAAACCAAGGAACTGAAATTCCAGTTCATGGAGAACCATCGCTCCGAGTTCCGCTTGGAGAAGATGTGCAAAATCCTACAGGTGTCCAGGAGCGGATACTATAAGTGGCGGACAGGATCCCCTTCAACGGCGTATAAGCTTCGAAAAGCGGCGATCCTGAAGCGAATAAACTATCACTTCAAGGATCAGAAGGGGCGATATGGGAGTCCCAAGATCACCCGGCTGCTGCACCAAGAGGGCTTTACCATTACGGAACGTACCGTAAGTGTGTATATGCGGCAAATGAAGCTCCGCTCCATTGTATCCAAGACGTATCGTGTCCAGACTACCAGCTCCAACCCTAACCATCCGATTGCCCCGAATACCTTGAACCAGCAGTTTAAAGTCCTTACACCCAATACAGTATGGGTGACAGACATTACGTATATTCCATGCCGTGGGGGCCGGCTGTACCTGGCGAGCGTCATGGATCTGTGTACGCGTGAAATTGTAGGATGGCGTTTATACGACCATATGGAAACCCGTCTGGTCCTGGATGCCTTACAGGATGCCTACACTGCTAAACGGCCGGGAAAAGGACTCTTGCACCACTCGGACCGGGGTTCCCAGTACACCTCTCACGAGTACCGTGACCAATTGAAGGCTTACCACATGGAAGCAAGCATGAGCCGCAAAGGGAACTGCTACGATAACGCCTGTATGGAGTCCTGGCATAGCCTTTTAAAGAAAGAACTCATCTACTGCAATCCGCGTTTCAAAAACAAGGAGCAGGCGTACACGGCTCTTTTTCAATATATTGAGTTTTACTACAACCGCAAGCGAATCCACAGTGCACTAGGGTATCTTTCGCCTGCCCGTTTTGCCGAGCAATTTAACAGAAAATCGGTCGCGTGAACGTCCACTTTGTTGACAGAGGTCCAGAGATTCCGTTAAGTGTTCTGATATGCCACATTTTAAGCCCAAATGAACAACATAGCGGATTCTCAGTCCTCTTTCACCTTAGGAGGCAAGTTTTCGGCAAAATAACGACTTCCAAGTCCGCTTCAGCAAGGAATTCCGTGGGTTGCATAAGTAGTCACAGTCACCGGGCTCTTATTAGTTACTGAGGGTCGTCATAACCGAGTAGTCATAACAATGAAGAAAACCGGCGGCGGATGCCGGAAGAATCTGAGGATTGTACCGCTTGGAATAACTGGCTTATTTGGAGCCAAGTTAAAGGTAATCGACAATAGCTCAACCTGTATAATTACCTTAAAGAAAAAACAGGCTTACAAATTTGCCCGAAAGCAAATCTGTAAGCCTATTTATGATGATACCGGCGAGAGGACTCGAACCTCCACGGTTTCCCTCTCGATTTTGAGTCGAGCGCGTCTGCCATTCCGCCACGCCGGCAAATTATAAGTATAAATCCATTACGGACACTTTGATTATTCAATAAGTAAATATGGCGCGCCCTGAGAGATTCGAACTCCCGACCTTTTGATTCGTAGTCAAACGCTCTATCCAGCTGAGCTAAGGGCGCAAAATATGGAGCGGACGACGGGAATCGAACCCGCGACCCTCGCCTTGGCAAGGCGATGCTCTACCGCTGAGCCACGTCCGCACACGGTATGTATTCAATATGTTAATTAAGTAATAATGGCGGAACCGACGGGATTCGAACCCGCGATCTCCTGCGTGACAGGCAGGCATGTTAGGCCAACTACACCACGGTTCCAAATTAATTGCGGGGGCAGGATTTGAACCTGCGGCCTTCGGGTTATGAGCCCGACGAGCTACCGGGCTGCTCCACCCCGCGTCAGTAATAAATGTATTCTCTTCTATCTTGCAAGTCTCCATGGTGGAGGCTGAGGGGTTCGAACCCCCGACCCTCTGCTTGTAAGGCAGATGCTCTCCCAGCTGAGCTAAGCCTCCATCGAAGAAGCAACTTAATGATCATAACACATTCTCATGAGATATACAATCATTATTTATTTCAACCTTAGAGATTGAAGAAGAATATGGTGACTCGTATGGGATTCGAACCCATGTTACCTCCGTGAAAGGGAGGTGTCTTAACCCCTTGACCAACGAGCCATATCAACAAACAATGTTTCGACAACAAAAAATATTATATCAAATATATTAGTATAGTGCAATAGAAAACACAATAATTATTAAAATCTATTATCCTTCCACTTCAACACTAATCTGAACCGCCATTGCAGATCCCCCTTTTCTATTCCCCGGTCTCCAACAGAGACATAATAATTCCAGCTACCCCTGGAATGGATATCTGCTCAGTGTCCACATAACACTCAAAGACCTTGTTCTCCAGCCCTGTAAGACATCTCTCCATCTGTACAGCAGCCCAGGATCCCCTGCCTTCACCACGGCCCTTCAGTCTGCTATGCAGGGCCTCAGGGGAAGCAGTCAACGTAAAATGACGAACTACTATCCCCTCGTTTCTTAGTCTGCCCACAATCTGCATAAAGTAGTCTGGATCTACTAGGGTCATAGGTACAATAATCGTTCCATTATACTCTGAATCTATGTATCTAAGCATTGAATACGTGAGCTCACGCCAGAGCGGATGGCTCTGAAAATCGTTTTTTGACATGCCTGCTGGAAGGTTCTCACGGATATAAAAGCCTGCATTCTCCGGATCGAAAATATACGAATGTGGAATACTCTGGTGGAGCTCAATTGCCGTTTGCGTTTATCCTGAACCAAAGGCTCCATTCAGCCAGATAATCACATAGATACCTCCCTGTTATATATCCCAACTATAGTCTATACACAAAAAACTATATAACCCTGAGCTCATAAGTTTCGTTTTTGTTTAGGCTAAACTGTTGTACATATTACAACTTCACTTCTTGGATTCATAGGAGATCGTACAGATTGTTGTATGAAATATAGGCGTGTTGATTTCCCAAAAAAAGGGACGAAAAAGGCCGCCATTTCGGGTAATGGTAAGTACGACCAAACCAAACCGAAATGAGGCGACCTCATGAATAAATATACCCCATTTTTAGCCGTTTTCAAACAAGTGTTAACACCGGAAGAAGTCCAAATGGTGACCGGACAAACCGAGGACTACGTGGATAGAGGAACCAAAATGACCGTCGGGTTGCTGCTCGATTACTTTGTCCAAGCCTGCTACCACAAATGGGACGGATTCCGGCAGAGTGCCCGCTTAGGCCCAAGCTTTGACTTGCCAGAAATTCATTACTCCACCCTTTCCGGCAAGGCCGGTGAAGTCCCTTACGAAATCTTCAAACGTATCTTTCAACTGCTCGTCACGAAATGTAACCGCCAAACCCGGCGGCATTTGAACCTTCCTAAAGATCTTTTGCTGATTGACTCGACTACGGTCACGGCAGCGAACTCTCGAATGCCTTGGGCCTCGTACAAAAAATTCAGAGGGGGTATTAAGCTGCATGTTGCTCTTTCGCATGGCCAGCGTTCACCCCTGAACGTGAAGGAATCGATCGCGAAGCGCAATGACGCTCCGTTTGGAGAAGTCTTGGCCGATACGGACTACATTTTGGTACAGGATCGGGCGTATGGAAAAATCAGCAGATTGGATCAATATGTGCTCCAGGGCCAGTCGTTTGTGATTCGGCTCAAAGACAATCTCCATTTGGTGAAGCCAAGAGAACTCCAGCGACCCGCAGAGGGAGAAACGAAAATTGTTCGTGATATTACTTGTTATATCGGTCAAGGGAAGTGCCAATCTGCTCAGCGCCACCGGGTCGTAGAATTTGAAAATGACCGGGGTGAAGTCGTACGGGTCGTGACCGATTTGAGAAAAGAGTCCGCTCATGTGATCGCTGAAATCTACAAGGCACGCTGGGAAATTGAAGTCTTTTTCCGCTGGATTAAACAGCATCTGAACGTGCCATGTCTATTTGGAACCACCGAAAATGCGGTATACAGCCAATTGTTTGTGGCCCTTGCTGTCTATGTGCTTCTGAAACGCGTTTATGATGAAATCCACCCCAACGTGCCTGCCTTTGCTCAACTGACCCTTTGGGAATTTATGCAGCATTGGCGTATATTTAGTCTTCCGCTGGAGTGGCAGGTTCAACTTAGTCTGCTCAGGAACAAAGGGGTTTTGGGAATTATATCCATCCCATAATATGGGGAATCAACAGGCCTGTATGAAATACAACAATTGTTACGTTGAAGGTGCTTAGAGGAGGGAATATGCTGTTTTTCATACAACAATTTTGGATTATAGCTGAAATCATGAGGAGAATGTTGTATTATGTGCAGGATTATTGAAAGGCAATCAGATTTTCACCTTAAGACGCAAGCTAAAATCGTGAGCTTCTTGCATTCTCAACAGAAAAAAGTCCACTATTTACCGTGATGAACGTTAAGTTTTATGTGAATCTTTTTGTTCGGCATATCTAAAACAAAAAACCACCGTTGCTAATCAACAGTGGTCTTAAGTGCTTGGCGGCGTCCTACTCTCCCAGGACCCTTCGGTCCAAGTACCATCGGCGCTGGAGGGCTTAACGGTCGTGTTCGGGATGGGTACGTGTGGAACCCCTCCGCTATCGCCACCAAACGGGCATTTGATATACAAATGCTATGATTCAGGTGTCAGCATCGCCAAATGCTGAAAACAAATTTTCTCTATAGAACTGCTTGAGCTCTATAAATTACAATTTGATTCCTGAAAACTGAATCCGAAACGAATCTGCGCTCTAAGAAATTTGGATAAGCCCTCGACCGATTAGTATTGGTCAGCTCCATGCATTGCTGCACTTCCACCTCCAACCTATCTACCTCGTCGTCTTCAAGGGGTCTTACTAGTTGGGAAATCTCATCTTGAGGGGGGCTTCACGCTTAGATGCTTTCAGCGCTTATCCCGTCCGTACGTAGCTACTCAGCCATGCTCCTGGCGGAACAACTGATGCACCAGCGGTACGTCCATCCCGGTCCTCTCGTACTAAGGACAGCTCCTCTCAAATTTCCTGCGCCCACGACAGATAGGGACCGAACTGTCTCACGACGTTCTGAACCCAGCTCGCGTACCGCTTTAATGGGCGAACAGCCCAACCCTTGGGACCTACTTCAGCCCCAGGATGCGATGAGCCGACATCGAGGTGCCAAACCTCCCCGTCGATGTGGACTCTTGGGGGAGATAAGCCTGTTATCCCCAGGGTAGCTTTTATCCGTTGAGCGATGGCCCTTCCATGCGGTACCACCGGATCACTAAGTCCGACTTTCGTCCCTGCTCGACTTGTAGGTCTCGCAGTCAAGCTCCCTTATGCCTTTGCACTCTGCGAATGATTTCCAACCATTCTGAGGGAACCTTTGAACGCCTCCGTTACTCTTTAGGAGGCGACCGCCCCAGTCAAACTGCCCGCCTGACACGGTCCCCGTACCCGCTTAGGGTACTAGGTTAGAACCTAGATACGATCAGGGTGGTATCCCAACGGCGCCTCCGCAGAAGCTTGCGCTCCTGCCTCAACGGCTCCCACCTATCCTGTACAGATCGTACCCAAATTCAATATCAAGCTGCAGTAAAGCTCCATGGGGTCTTTCCGTCTTGTCGCGGGTAACCTGCATCTTCACAGGTATTAAAATTTCACCGGATCTCTCGTTGAGACAGCGCCCAAGTCGTTACGCCATTCGTGCGGGTCAGAATTTACCTGACAAGGAATTTCGCTACCTTAGGACCGTTATAGTTACGGCCGCCGTTTACTGGGGCTTCGGTTCACAGCTTCGGGTTGCCCCTAACCACTCCCCTTAACCTTCCAGCACCGGGCAGGCGTCAGCCCGTATACTTCGCCTTGCGGCTTCGCACAGACCTGTGTTTTTGCTAAACAGTCGCTTGGGCCTTTTCACTGCGGCCCCCTCGGGCTATTCACCCTACCGAGGCACCTCTTCTCCCGAAGTTACGAGGTCATTTTGCCGAGTTCCTTAACGAGAGTTCTTCCGCGCGCCTTAGAATTCTCTTCTCGCCTACCTGTGTCGGTTTGCGGTACGGGCACCTTCTCCTGGCTAGAGGCTTTTCTTGGCAGTGTGAGATCATGACCTTCGCTACTACAATTTTCGCTCCCCATCACAGCCCAGCCTTATTGATGTGCGGATTTGCCTACACATCAGCCTCACTGCTTAGACGGACATATCCATCAGTCCGCGTCACTACCCTCCTGCGTCACCCCATCGCTCATAGCGGATTACGGTGGTACAGTAATTTCAAACTGTTGTCCTTCGACTACGCCTTTCGGCCTCGCCTTAGGTCCCGACTTACCCTGAGCGGACGAGCCTTCCTCAGGAAACCTTGGGCTTTCGGCGGATCAGATTCTCACTGATCTTTTCGTTACTCATACCGGCATTCTCACTTGTATGCTGTCCAGCGCTCCTTACGGTACACCTTCAACCCACATACAACGCTCCCCTACCCCAGATACAAAGTATCTAGCCATAGCTTCGGTGGTGTGTTTAGCCCCGTTACATTTTCGGCGCAGAGTCACTCGACCAGTGAGCTATTACGCACTCTTTCAATGGTGGCTGCTTCTAAGCCAACATCCTGGTTGTCTGTGCAACTCCACATCCTTTCCCACTTAACACACACTTGGGGACCTTAGCTGATGGTCTGGGCTGTTTCCCTTTTGACAATGGATCTTAGCACTCACTGTCTGACTCCCGGCAAGAAGTTAATGGCATTCGGAGTTTGACTGAGCTTGGTAACCCTTGCGGGCCCCGCACCCAATCAGTGCTCTACCTCCACCACTCCATTCACCGAGGCTAGCCCTAAAGCTATTTCGGGGAGAACCAGCTATCTCCGAGTTCGATTGGAATTTCTCCGCTACCCCCACCTCATCCCCGCATTTTTCAACATGCGTGGGTTCGGGCCTCCAGTGCGTGTTACCGCACCTTCACCCTGGACAGGGGTAGATCACACGGTTTCGGGTCTACGTCCACATACTCATTCGCCCTATTCAGACTCGCTTTCGCTGCGGCTCCGTCTTCTCGACTTAACCTTGCATGTTAAACGTAACTCGCCGGTTCATTCTACAAAAGGCACGCCATCACCCAGTAATAGGGCTCTGACTTTTTGTAAGCACACGGTTTCAGGTTCTATTTCACTCCCCTTCCGGGGTGCTTTTCACCTTTCCCTCACGGTACTGTTTCACTATCGGTCGCCAGGTAGTATTTAGCCTTAGCAGATGGTCCTGCTGGATTCATACGGGGTTTCACGTGCCCCGCACTACTCGGGATCCGTCTCGGAGAGAACACAGTTTAGGCTACAGGGCTTTTACCTCTATCGCGGGCCTTTCCAGACCTCTTCACCTACCATATTCCTTTGTAACTCCATGTGAGACGTCCCACAACCCCAAGGGGCAAGCCCCTTGGTTTAGGCTGTTCCGCGTTCGCTCGCCGCTACTGACGGAATCACTATTGTTTTCTCTTCCTCAGGGTACTTAGATGTTTCAGTTCCCCTGGTCTGCCTCTGCGTATCCTATGTATTCAGATACGAGTAACTGCGAATTACCACAGCTGGGTTTCCCCATTCGGACACCCCCGGATCAAAGCTTGCTTACAGCTCCCCGAGGCAGTTTCGTTGTTCGCCACGTCCTTCGTCGGCTCCTGGCGCCTAGGCATCCTCCGTGTGCTCTTATTAGCTTAACCGTCACTCCGGTGTTTCGCTTGCTTGCTCATCTTGTTTTGAATACTGCTCATGGATTGCTCCATTCACCAACACATTCAAAGCCAAAGGTCGCTGCACAATCGAAAACCTTCGTTCTGCACTAATAACTATTTCAACTTGCTTACACAAGTTTCAGCTAAAAGATGTTCTAAAACGCAAATTCGTTTCGGTATCCAGTTTTCAAGGATCAAGGTGCTGAAATTTCGGGACAATCACGACTGTGATGTTCGAAAATTCAGACAGTTTAAAGATGAGAGCTTAAACTCTCAAAACTGACCAACGAGTGAGTGTTTGAACCCTAAGGTTCGTTGTGGAAGCTTTAGCTTCCGATTTGAATGTTTCCGTTGCAGGAAACGATTCTCCATAGAAAGGAGGTGATCCAGCCGCACCTTCCGATACGGCTACCTTGTTACGACTTCACCCCAATCATCTACCCCACCTTCGGCGGCTGGCTCCCTTGCGGGTTACCCCACCGACTTCGGGTGTTGTAAACTCTCGTGGTGTGACGGGCGGTGTGTACAAGACCCGGGAACGTATTCACCGCGGCATGCTGATCCGCGATTACTAGCAATTCCGACTTCATGCAGGCGAGTTGCAGCCTGCAATCCGAACTGAGACCGGCTTTGCTGGGATTGGCTCCACCTCGCGGTTTCGCTTCCCGTTGTACCGGCCATTGTAGTACGTGTGTAGCCCAGGTCATAAGGGGCATGATGATTTGACGTCATCCCCACCTTCCTCCGGTTTGTCACCGGCAGTCACTCTAGAGTGCCCAGCCTTACCTGCTGGCAACTAAAGTCAAGGGTTGCGCTCGTTGCGGGACTTAACCCAACATCTCACGACACGAGCTGACGACAACCATGCACCACCTGTCTCCGATGCTCCGAAGAGGGGCACTATCTCTAATGCTTTCATCGGGATGTCAAGACCTGGTAAGGTTCTTCGCGTTGCTTCGAATTAAACCACATACTCCACTGCTTGTGCGGGTCCCCGTCAATTCCTTTGAGTTTCAGTCTTGCGACCGTACTCCCCAGGCGGAGTGCTTACTGTGTTAACTTCGGCACCAAGGGTATCGAAACCCCTAACACCTAGCACTCATCGTTTACGGCGTGGACTACCAGGGTATCTAATCCTGTTTGCTCCCCACGCTTTCGCGCCTCAGCGTCAGTTACAGCCCAGAAAGTCGCCTTCGCCACTGGTGTTCCTCCACATATCTACGCATTTCACCGCTACACGTGGAATTCCACTTTCCTCTTCTGTACTCAAGTCACCCAGTTTCCAGTGCGACCCCAGGTTGAGCCCAAGGTTTAAACACCAGACTTAAATGACCGCCTGCGCGCGCTTTACGCCCAATAATTCCGGACAACGCTTGCCCCCTACGTATTACCGCGGCTGCTGGCACGTAGTTAGCCGGGGCTTTCTTCTCAGGTACCGTCACTCCGGTAGCAGTTACTCTACCGGACGTTCTTCCCTGGCAACAGAGCTTTACGATCCGAAAACCTTCATCACTCACGCGGCATTGCTCCGTCAGGCTTTCGCCCATTGCGGAAGATTCCCTACTGCTGCCTCCCGTAGGAGTCTGGGCCGTGTCTCAGTCCCAGTGTGGCCGTTCACCCTCTCAGGTCGGCTACGCATCGTCGCCTTGGTGAGCCGTTACCCCACCAACTAGCTAATGCGCCGCAGGCCCATCCCCAAGTGGCAGATTGCTCCGCCTTTCATTCTCTCTTCAGGAGAGGAAAGAAATTATCCGGTATTAGCTACCGTTTCCGGTAGTTATCCCAGTCTTGAGGGCAGGTTGCCTACGTGTTACTCACCCGTCCGCCGCTAAATTCATTTGAAAGCAAGCTTTCAAATGAACTCCGCTCGACTTGCATGTATTAGGCATGCCGCCAGCGTTCGTCCTGAGCCAGGATCAAACTCTCCAAATTGGTTTTAGAAAGAGCGATTGCTCATTTTGAAACATCTGACGAGAATTTTCATTCTCTATTTCGGATCTCGCCGAAGCGATCTCCCACTCACTCGTTGTTCAGTTTTCAAAGATCAAGCTCGTTGTCAGCGACGACTACCGCGTCACCAGCAACTCTTATAATATATCATATTCATCATCTGGATGCAACACTTATTTTTCAGAAGCTGTTTGCATACTCTTGAGAGAAATATGTCCAATCTTGTGAAAGGGCTTTCGCCCTGTGACTGGATTTATAATATACCACGCATTCATTACTAAAGACAACCCTCAATATTTACCATTTTGATGATGGTTCTATAGAACTCCATAGTTATACTATACGAGTCTTTGTACCTGCAAAACTCTAAAAAAGTGCAGCAAGCCCGCATCCTATGCGTGACCTGCATGCACTCCATAATCGATCGTTTCAGACTTAGTTAGATATCCATGGATTCTTTTTCTTTTTGGCTGTACTTGAACGTTCATTTGAGCTTGAACCTGTTTTGGAAGAAGTCTTAGCTTTGGCTGTGGTTGTCTGGCTGGAAGTTTTCACTTTTCCCCCTGCCGCTTTGGAAGCTCCGCCCTTGGAATTCTTAACCGACTGTGCTTCGGCGCGTCCTGCTTCAGGAGCCTCTGCCGCTTCCTGTCCTGCAAGCTCCGGCACCTGGATTTCCGGCACACGATTATGGGCATAGTTCTCCATACCAGGGTAGGACGGATAAGGTGGGATATTCGATACCATCGGCTGATCGTACATCGGCGACACTGCATTAGGCATTGAATTCATTCCCGCTGAATACGGTGAACCCATCATTCCCGGCTGCGGCATGCCATACATCGGATACATATTGTACATTGGCTGCATCGCCTGTTCATACGAATATGGCTGAATGGACATTCCGCCGCAGCCGCAGGAAGGCCAAGGAAGATTGACCGGCTGGCCGCTATACTGCGGAGATACAAATGAGTTATCGCTCATAGGGCTCACTGCGGACATTGCCGCATTATTATAGTCTGGCGCAGCATTAGGGTACCAGCCTCCGGGATATTCATTCGCAGGATAGATACTGGCAGGATAAGCATAGGACGGCGGGCAATCCGGCATAAAAGCCGCAGGCTGAATGTAGTTAGGTGCAGCGTTTATATCCATCATCCCCATTGGCTCATACACAGGATACACTGGCGGACAATTCATGAAATACGGGTTCTCATTCAGACCGGGATAACCTTCGGTCTGGTCGCAGGGAGAGACTTTACCATCGTTCCATGCCGCTGGCTGAACCTCAGTTTTATGTGCTTCTTTGGGCATCTCATATGTGATGGCTTCTTGTGCAGGAACTGAGATCTGTACATATAAGCTTTGTTTCTCATGAACGATTTCCTGAATCGGCATCACTTCGGGGGCTTTATTGGGTGCAGGATTAGGTGCCGGTACATGAGCAGCAATGGGAACCGGGACTGCTTCTGCGGCAGGGGACACGACAGGAGCCGGCTTTTCTATGGGCCCAGTATAGGTTTTTCCGCCAATAGCTGTTTTGTCTACGACTGCAGGTGCTGTAGATTGTGCCTGAATGGGAGTAGTATTAGCTTTTGCCGGAGAGACAGACTGAGCCTGAATAGGAGAAGCAGCATTAGCTTTCTTAGGGATATTTACAACTTCCCCAGTCATCAGAACATTGGGATTCTTAAGCTGGGGGTTGGCATCAATCATGTCCTTCAGCGTAATTCCCCATGCTTTGGAGAGCTTCCACAAGGTGTCGCCTTGCTTGACGGTATGCTTGTAGTAGACCTCACTGTTATCTGGTACAGGTATCGGGGCTGCCGGTATTTTGACTTTATCTCCGACAGCAAGCACATCTGGATTCGTGATTTGCGGATTGGCCTCGATTATTTTTTGCAGCGGCACTCCATACTTCTGCGATAACGCAAACAGCGAATCGCCTTGCTTAACAATGTGTATTTTCACGCAGCATTTACCTCCTAATAATTATCTGTTATCGACGTTGCCCCTAGTTCAGGGATTACTGCACTCCAGCATGGTATATGCGGTACAGCCGCCTCCTTCGTTACTACATCTTATGCAGCCCATGGGCGAATGACATCCCTAATACAAAAAAAATCCTCCCATGACTCCATGGGAGGATTGCTGCTTTATTTATTCATTGGTTTGCGTAATAACTATTAAGGAACTATTCCCACACCTTATAACCGTCTTTATCCACAACATTGCGGAATTCTTCAAGCAGCTGCAGGGTAATCGGACCGGCATGACCAGAACCGATAATCCGTCCGTCGATTTCACGGGCTGCAATAACTTCGGCTGCAGTACCGGTGAAGAAAACTTCATCGGCAATATATACATCATGCATTGTGAACGGCTCTTCCTTCAGCGGCAAGCCCAATTTCTCACATAGCTCAATAATCGCCAGACGGGTAATTCCTTCAAGCGCGCCCAAATAGCAGGGAGGTGTGTAGACTACTCCTCTTTTGATAATGAAGATGTTGTCGCCTGATCCTTCGGTTACATATCCTTGCGCATTCATCATAATCGCTTCATCGGCTTCCGCCAGATTAGACTGGATCTTCACCAGAATGTTGTTGAGATAGTTCAGCGATTTGATCTTCGGATTCAGCGCATCCGGGATGTTACGGCGCTGGGATACCGATACGGCACGGAGTCCGTTCAGATAAGCCTGTTCCGGGTAGATCGCCAGCTGCTCTACAATAATAATGACACTCGCTTTGGGACAGCGGCGCGGATCAAGCCCCAGGTTACCAGGACCGCGCGAAACGATCAGACGGATATACCCGTTGCGCATTTCATTAAGACGGATTGTCTCAGCCATAGCCGCCAGCATCTCATCATAGGTCAGCGGAATCTCCAGCATAATCGATTTGGCCGAATCATACAGCCTGTCCAGATGCTCTTTGCATTTGAAAATGTTGCCGTTATATATACGGATTCCTTCGAAAATACCGTCTCCATATAAAAAGCCGTGATCAAATACCGATACCTTAGCATTGTCCTTCGTTACATGTTGTCCATCCAGATAGATCCATTGTTCAGCCATGAACTTACTGCACCTCCGCTTTCTCTTCCTCATAGGTGTATGTGGGATAGGACCCCAGAATCCGTACCTGACAGCCCAAGGCCTTGATCTCTTCAATTGCCCCCGGGAGCAGTACCGACTCTATCGGTTCCAGCACATCAATATAGAAATAATAAGTACCCAGTTTCTTCTTGGTCGGCCGTGATTCAATCCGCGACAGATTCAGCTTCCGCCAGGAAAATGCAGCCAGCACCTGATGCAGCGCACCAGGGAAATCCTCAGGCAGCGTCACAAGAATACTCGTCTTGTCTCCACTGCTCTCTAGCGGGAGCTCCAGCTTCTCCTGGCCAACAAGTACAAAACGCGTGTAATTGTTGTTATGGTCTGTAACCTGCCGCTCCACAATCTCCAGCCCGTGCGTTGCTGCCCCCAGTGACGTACCGATGGCGGCCCAGCCCTTGCCGGGATTATTCTTTACAATTTCAACAGCTTCGGAAGTGCTGCCCACCGATTCCAGCTCCGCCCACGGTGCGGCTTTGCGGATGAACTGCAGACATTGTGCCATAGCAACCGGATGGGACAGGATTTTGACAATCTTCGCATAATCCTTATGCCCGCTCCCATCCGTGAATTCCTGCGGATTACCGATCAGGTTCTGCACCGACGGAAAAATCCACTCCGCCTGCATCGGCAGATTCACCTCATTAATGAGCCAGTCAATATGCAGGCTGACGGAGCCTTCAATCGTATTCTCAATCGGAATCACACTGTAATCCGTAACTCCGTTCGCCGTAGACAGAAAGACATCGGATATCAGCTTATGATGCTCAATATTTACCGGGTTACCCCCAAATAAATGCAGCAGCGCTTCATGTGACACCGAGCCCTGCGGCAATACCGCTATTGATTTCATGACTGTAATTCTCCTTTTATCATATCCAAAAATGATCCGTTTTGCATCCCGTTTCTTTCAAGCAGCTCCGTAGTAACACCTGAAGTACATGGCGACAGCCATACAGTCCGGGAAGGAATCCCATTCTCCTGCATCGTCTCTGTCAGGAAATGCTCCAGCTCCTGCTTCTTATCGCTGCTGCGGTCCACCATACATAACAATGTAGGGCCTGCGCCGCTTAGCGCAATCCCCAGAGCACCACGCCCGGGCGCCTCAGCAAGCAGCTTCTCCATCCCAGGCACCATGGGTGCACGGTACGGCTGATGCAGGCGGTCCTGCATCGCTCTGCCAATCATATCGAGCCGGCCGGCGGATAGTGCTGCAGTTAACAGCGAGGTACGGCTGATATTATGGACTGCATCGCCCATTGTAACTTCGGCAGGCAGTAGTCCCCTTGCTTTGACTGTCTCCAGCTCAAATTCAGGAATAACCACCAGCACTTCCAGCGCCTGTGGAGGCTCTATCCGGATATAATCGGCATGTTGCCCATCCCATGCTGCTGTGATAATCCCCCCGAAGATGGAGGCTCCAACATTATCTGGATGCTTCTCAAGCGCTGTAGCCATATCAAACAGCTTCGCAGACCCGAGCGGTGAACCAATCATAGCATTCGCTGCGGCCAATGCGCCAACAATCGCGGAAGCACTGCTGCCGAGACCCCGGGTAAGCGGAATTTCTGAATACATCGAGATGGATAGTTCGGGGACCGAAACCCCGGCTTCTGCAAACACCATCTGGGCTACCTTGTACAGCAGATTGCTTTTGTCACAGGCGATACCCTTCATCTCATCACCATAAAGGTGAAAAACCGTTTCTGCCGCCTCTTCCATCTCAATCCAGGCATACAGTGACAGTGCCATGCCCAGTGTATCGAATCCCGGACCGAGATTGGCGGTGCTGGCAGGGACTTTTACTCTAGACCTTCCGTAAATACTCATGGCGTGGGAAATCTCCTTCGTTATATTTGCGCGCAGCCGATGAATCTCGGAATGCGGTACTCAGCCTTCTACACGATAATGGCTTTTGATGCGGTGAATGACATTCAATTGCTCTAAATGCCGCAATACTTTATTCATACTCGCCTTGCTGGCATTGTGCGTTACAATAATGATTTCTGCATCCGGGTTATTGGCATTAGCCTGCTGTACAACGGAATCCAGACTGACATCATATTCGGCAAACACTTGAGTAATCTTCGCCAGCACACCCGCTTTGTCATCTACGTGCAGGAGGAGGAAGTTCTTGTAGAAGATATCTTCATCGCTCTTCAGCTTCTTCTGCTTATAGGGGACAATCTGCTTGAGTCCGTTCACACCCAGCTTCAGATTCTTGATCACAGCTACAAGATCTGCCACAATCGAGGTTGCGGTAGGCATCGCGCCTGCTCCGGCACCATAAAACATCGTTTCCCCTACGGCTTGACCATACACATATACCGCATTATACACTCCGTTCACGGATGCAATCGGATGGCTCGCACGGATCATCGTAGGCTGCACACTGATGCTGAATTCTTCATCCTGCCGTTCAGCAATGCCGAGCAGCTTCATCTCGTATCCCAGCCGTTTGGCAAAAGCAATATCTTCTTTGCTCACGCCGGAAATGCCACTCACACTGACATCGCTCAGTTCAACGTTGGTCCGGAAGCCAAGGGTACCCAGGATAGCCATCTTACGTGCTGCATCCAGCCCCTCCACGTCTGAAGTAGGATCCGATTCAGCATACCCGAGTTCCTGCGCTTCCTTCAGCACATCCAGATAAGACGCGCCTTCCTGGCTCATTTTGCTAAGTATGTAGTTAGTTGTCCCGTTAACGATACCCATAATCTTCATAATCTTGTCGGAGGAGAATCCTTCAATCAGTGTACGGATAATCGGAATGCCTCCCGCCACGCTGGCCTCATAGAACACATCGCACTGCTTCTCCTGAGCTTTGGCGAGAATCTCCGAGCCATGCAGGGCCATCAGGTCCTTGTTGGCTGTAACAATATGTTTGCCGCGCTCCAGTGCCTCTAGAATGTACTCTTTCGTTCCCGCAATACCGCCCATGACCTCGACAATGACATCAATTTCCGGGTCGCGGATAACCTCCCAAGGGTCATCGGTGATCTTGGATGGATCGACTTCAATTTCCCGCGGCTTCTCCGTATTCTTCACGGCTATACGTTCAATCAGGATCGGCGAGCCTACCTGGCTGCTCAAATCCTCCTGATTCCCTTCAACGATACGGACTACACCCGTACCTACTGTACCTAAACCCAGTAATCCCACTTTAACCGGCTTCATTTGCATCCTCCTAAAAGTTTTGCGAGCGTCTGCTCCTTATATTCACTTCAAGCAAAACTCACTTCGTAAGCATAGGCTTAAGTTTTATGAAGCAATACTAGCCCTGTCCGATAATTAACGCCCGTTTCACACCCGAGATTGCCTTTAGACTATCCAGTAAATCGCCTAATTCTTCATTTAAATGAGAAATTTCGACAGAGATGACCACGTTGGCCCGCCCCTGCAGCGGAATACTCTGGTGAATCGTCAGCACGTTGGCCCCGTGGACAGCTACAGAACCCAACACTTTAGAGAGCATACCTGATTCGTGCTCCAGATCTATCGAGATGGTTACTATACGCTCACGTTCCAGCTGATGAATTAAATGAATTCCATCTTTGTATTTATAAAAAGCGCTGCGGCTAAGTCCAACCTGCTCCACGCCCTCGTGTACCGTTTTGGCATCTCCTGCTTCCAGCAGCTGCTTGACCTGCATGGTCTTCAGTACAGCATCGGGCAATATGTCCTCCCGGACCAAATAATAGCGTTCTTTCACGAACGTCCTCACCCCAAAGACTTTTGTATGTACATAGTGGACATTATACGGGATTGAAGACTTAAATTGCAACACTTTTTCCTCTGAAGGCAAGTGACCTTCAATTTTCAAAAAAGGCTATTCCGCCCGTTAATCAGGAGGAACAGCCTTATCTTAACTGTAAGAGACGGTCGTACCGCAGTAGTCACAGCTCTTGGACTGGAGAGGGGAGACGGTATTCTGCGCACCACAGCCAGGGCAGCGTATGGCCTTCGGCTGCTGCTGCGGTCTTGGCGGCTGATACACCGTTTGTCCGCCCGGGGAAGAAAAGGGCGATGAGTCCGCTTGATTAACCGGAGCATCAGGCTCAGTATCCGCGCCCTCACTGAAGAGCAGCCCGGAGTCCAGCACCCCATACTTCTTGAGGTAGATCAGATCCCTAGTCACATCCCCCTCACTTTGCCCGGTACGGTCAGCCAGATTTCCAATATAACGCACTCTGCCGGCAGTGATTAGCTGCACATATTGATTGGCGAGCTGGGAGAAACGGAATCTGGCTTTGGCCGCCCTTTTGGCAAAAGCTGACGCGGGCAGGAGCAGAACAACAGCAAAGAGGATTAACAGTATAATTAGCGTCATGACATCGATCCCGTCGTCACTATATATCGAATAAAGGATAAAGCCCATCATCTGCACAAATCCCCCTACAAAAACATGATACAGCAGGCTGTAGTTGACGGGTTTGCGGTAATTTTTGTAATGTGTTCCAAAGAAGCGGATCAAAGCCAGCACAAGCCCGAGCGGCATCACAAGGTAGCCCACTCCGATAGTTACATAGTCAAATGTTGTCCGCTCATATTTGGGCAGACCGTCAGACGGCTGGCCTTCCCGGCCCGGCAGCAGTCCCTCTAGCTCATTCACGATACCCATTCCGTAATTTTCCTCCTATTTAAGTGCCGCCAGCTCCCGGTTACGCCGCTGGAGCGTGCCGGCAATACTATCCGCCAATTCCTGTGTTTCCGCTTCCCAGCCGGCTGGCAGCTCCTTCAGTACAAGCAATAAGGCAACATGATCATGAAGCAGAGAAATCTGCTGGCTTATCATATCCTCGGTTGCGGCCAATTCCGGATTCGAAACCGGATCACTGTACTGGAACTTATCCTCCAGGGAACCCACCAGTTCAGTCAAACGAATGGATTCCGGATGCTTCCAGCTCCCCGCAAGCGCTCTAATCTCACGCAGCTCCTGCCGGTAACTCCGCAGATTCCTTGAGGCATCGGCATCCCTCTGTTCCTGCGACGCTGCATTCCGGCCATATAACCTTATCGCTTCAAGAACAGACACAGCAGTAACTAACATGATTAGCTGCACTCCCGCATACCAGAGCGGGCTCAGTTCCAGAATCCAGTCAAGCAGCACAGCTAACGCAATTACCACAGATACATATAGGGCAATAATCCAAGCCCCGCTCAGGAGTAGCGGTGAAGTCCTGCTGACATCAGGAGCGGAACGCAGCCAAAATACGCAATAGCCATATACGGCAGTCTCAGCAATGCATACGGCAAGCAGGGTCACTATGAAACGCACCAGCGACTCAGAGAATCCAAGCATGAAGAAGGAGAAAACAGTGACCGCCAGAACAGCAACATAAATGACAGTGATAAGCCCTGTGTAAGACCTCTGTTTATTCATCCGGCTCACCCATTAGCCGCCCTTGTTCCGCATTCCGCGCAGAATTTCTGGCCGGGCTGCAGTTCATGCCCGCAACCCGTGCATTTGATGATCAGACTCTCCCCGCAATGCGGACAGAATTTGGCGCCGGGAATTACCGGCTTCCCGCAGCTGTGGCAAGTACTGCTAGCTGCTGCCGGCACCGGCTGCAGGCTCTGACCACAGCCGATACAGAACCGCGCATCTGCCGGGTTAAGCGTTCCACAGCCTGCACAGGATTTGGAACTTGCTCCCGGTGCTGCCGCCGTACCGCCGTCCAGTGACATGCCGCGTGTCATCCTGTTCATCATATCAGTCGCAGGTCCGGCAAGGCCAAAGCCCATACCGAGCCCCAGGCCGGTGTTCATCATCCCGGCGCCTAAATTACCCGGATTTCCTGCGGCTTCCTCCATGGTATTGAAGCTGCGTTCCTGCTGATAAGTGAAGCCGATGATGTCCATCTCTGCTTTTTTGGCTAAAGCCTCTTTCAAGCGGAGTATGGCCGGATCATTATCAGGTATGTTAATGGAATCAATAAAGAAGTTATTCAGCTCGATCCCGCTATCCAGGAAGGACGACGCCAGACGGCCTTGGATATGCTTCGAAATTTCTACGACATAGGCATTGATCTCCAGAATGCTGATTTTTTTGTGCACCAGATAAGAAGAGATCAGTTCATTAATATTGGACATCAGCAGCCCGCGGAAATAACTCACCATAGTGTCCTGATCAAATAGCGGCAGCGTCCCTACCAGCTTCAGCAGGAATTTGCGGGGATCCTCAATCTTGACTCCGAATTGGCCGAAGGCGCGGACAGAGATCATGATTTGGTATTTGGGATCCTGTAGCTGCAGCGGCGAACTTGTCCCCCACTTGACGTTCATAGAGTTCATCTTGTTCACGAACCATACTTCCGCTGTAAACGGTGATTTGCCGCCGAACGGCAGATTCACTACATTCGACAGAATCGGGATGTTCGCCGTGCTGAGCGTGTGACGTCCTGCTGCGAAGGAATCGAGTGCCTCACCGCCTTTGAACAGAATCGCCTCCTGGGATTCATTCACAATCAGCTGTGTCCATGTCCCCAGCTCCTGATTAGGATATTTCCAGGCGAAGACGCCTGCAGGCCCGTCATATTTGACTACTTCAATAATTGCCATCTGCCTATTCCCTCTTTCATGACAGGTATGTATTTATATTATCGGTTGGTTCAGCTGGAAATTAGTGCACACATATGATTGTAGTAAATTTAGCCAAATATTTAAAGCAGACTTTATACAAAGCCGTTCTTTTATGCCCTGTCTATTAAAAAAGCCGGCTGTGTCCCCTCACGGGAAACACAGCCGGCATATTCGAAGCTGCTTGACAACGCTCAGCAGCAAGCGCAGATATTTAATAGTAGCTGCTGTTCTCAACAAACTCGAATTCAAAATCAGCAATGCGCACAATGGTGCCTTCTACAGCACCGCGCTTGCGCAGTTCGGCATCCACACCCATGTGACGCAAGGTACGGGCCAGCTTGAGGATAGCATCATGTGTACTGAGCTGCATCCGCTTCAGCATCCGCTCAATACGCGGACTGGTGACCACAAATGCTTCATTGTCGCGGGTAATGGTGAAGGAATTATCTTCTTCCGCTTCCAGCTTATACACCTTGCGCTCAGTAGTTTCAGCCACTTCTTCAACGACCGGTGCGACAGGAATACTATCCAGTACGTCCGTTGCCCGGTAGAGCAGTTCCTGCACTCCCTGACGGGTAAGCGAGGAGATCGGCATGATTTCAAGATCCGGACGAAGCTCCGCCACACGCTCACGGAAGGCCGCAAGATTCTCTTCGGAATCAGGCATGTCCATCTTGTTCGCCGCAACAATCTGCGGACGGTCAATCAGGGCAGCGTTGTATTGCCTCAGCTCGTCATTAATCATCACCCAATCCTCGAAGGGATCACGGCCTTCAGAACCGGACATATCCACGACATGAATGATGATACGTGTACGTTCAACGTGGCGCAGGAACTCATGTCCAAGCCCCACACCTTCACTCGCACCTTCAATCAGGCCCGGCAGATCCGCCATAACAAAGCTGCGGCCATCCCCAACGTCAACTACACCAAGGTTTGGTGTAATTGTTGTGAAGTGATAGGCACCAATCTTCGGCTGGGCAGCAGATACTACCGACAGCAATGTAGATTTACCCACACTCGGGAATCCTACCAGACCTACGTCTGCCATTACCTTCAGTTCCATTACGATATAACGCTCCTGGCCTTCTTCGCCGTTCTCGGCTAGCTCTGGCGCAGTATTGTTTGCCGTCGCAAACCGGGTATTCCCCCGGCCGCCACGACCGCCGCGTGCCACAACGACCTGTTGTCCATGACGGGTCATATCGGCAATGATCTCCTGGGTATCATCATCGATCAGCACAGTTCCCGGAGGAATGCGCACGATCATGTGATCGGCGTTAGCCCCGTGCTGGCTCTTATTGCGTCCCTTAATTCCCTTATCGGCCTTGAAATGTCGCTGATAACGGAAATCCATCAGTGTACGCAAGCCTTCATCTACCCGGAAAATCACATCTCCGCCGCGGCCGCCATCTCCGCCGGCAGGACCGCCCTCCGGCACATACTTCTCACGGCGAAACGCCACGAGACCATCTCCGCCGTCGCCGCCCTTAACATAAATCTTAGCTTTATCTACGAACATTAATGTTCACCTTCCTTACATCTCCAGCGGTAAACGCAGTTCTACAGAGCTTGTGCTCGGCTGAAACTGCTCCGCCTTCATGATTTTTCCTTGTACTATATTATAAATTTGCCCCTGCAGCAGTTCAGGATTGCCATGATCTCCTTCACCTTCGAAAGAGATAAGAATGTCTCTTCCCTCCTGTGAAAATCCGAGCCGAAGCTTCCGCGCTTCTCCTTGCGGAACAAGTCCGCTGTACTGATACGCCCTTATGATCTGCATAATCACAGATGTCAGCTCATCACCTGTTTCGGGAGTCAGCTTGTCCTCCAGCTGCAGCCCTTCCTCCACTTCGATCTCCAGCTCCAGGCTGCTTCTGTAGGTACGGAAGGATTGCAGGTAGAATACCAGTGAAGGAACCCCCAGCTTGGCGATACGGCTGTCCAGCGCGATACGCTCCTTTATTCTTTCCACACATAACACGGATTTATCAGGCTTGCCCAGCTGGATATATCCGTAAAGTACTTGCAGATCGTTCATCCAATCATGACGATGGTGATTCAGTGTCCGGTTTGCCGCCTGCTGCAGAGTCTTCTCCTGTATACGCAGTTCCTCTTCATAATGACGCCGGTTGTAAAGAAAGCTGAATGCAAGCACTGCCGCTACCCATACACCGAGCAGCAGGCATGTGAAAAGGGAGGGTTGCCAATACACGAGACCTAAAGGAAGCACTGCGGATAACATGACAGCCCAGACGATACTTTTCCAGGATTTCATTCTTTCTCCCCGTCCCTCGGTTCGCAAAATTGATTCCAATGTCGCTATTGCTCATCTTGCTCGATATTTTCCATTTTACAGTATAACACAGGCTTTCTCTGCAATCACCAGCATTCCTGCCGGGCGTTTGACTTGAATTCTATAGGTGCGAATATTTTCAAAAAAAGCCCCCGGCACTCATGCCGGAGGCTTCTCATCTAAATAGGTTCCGAAAGCTTACGCTTCCAGTGCCGCTGCTACCGGAGCGACATCAACCGGGTACACGCTCACTTTTTTGCGATCGCGGCCCCAACGTTCGAACTTCACTACGCCGTCCACAAGTGCGAACAGTGTATCATCCTTACCGATGCCCACGTTAGTGCCCGGGTGGATTTTTGTTCCGCGTTGACGAACCAAGATGTTGCCGCCGGTTACTGCTTGACCGTCAGCACGTTTCACGCCAAGACGTTTAGAGTGGGAATCACGTCCGTTCTTTGTGGAACCTACACCTTTTTTCGATGCGAATAATTGAAGATCCAATTTCAACATGTTGTCAACCTCCTTCTTCAAATAATGACTTCCTGTATCTGAACAAATTTTCTGTAAGATTTAGCGATATCTTTGAGCATCAGCACCATGGATTCCAGCAGAAGCTGCACCTTGGCGGAGACTTCAGGATCATTCACGGGAACCAGGGTTCCACTCAGAAATCCATCCTTCATCGAAGTATCCAGGACTACACCGGTCAGGCTTTCAATCGCATTCACTGTTCCAACCGTAACGGTCGAAACGCCCGCGCAGACGATGTCTTTACCATTCCTTGCGTATTCCGCATGCCCTTTGACGGCAAAACCGACAATGACACCTTGAGCAGAAGCCCGTGTAATCCGCACGTTAATCATTAACGCACCTTCTTACGCCTGAATCTTCTCGATAGTTACTTTGGTGTACGGTTGACGATGGCCTTGTTTCTTGTGGTAGTTCTTCTTAGGTTTGTATTTGTAAACTACAACCTTATGACCTTTACCATGTTTCTCGACTTTGGCTGTTACAGACGCGCCGCTTACCAGCGGAGTTCCTGCAGTCAAACCACCTTCGTTAGAAACAGCCAAGACACGGTCAAACGTTACGCTTGCGCCGTCTTCAGCTTCCAGCTTCTCAATGAACAACACGTCGCCCTCTTGGACTTTGTATTGTTTACCGCCAGTTTCGATAATTGCATACATTGTACTTGCACCTCCTCATGTCTCAGACTCGCCTAGTCTAGGTGGCAACCCCCGGAGGAATTACACTTGATATACCCGATCGGAGCGGTTACAGCATGTGCAGGAATATAATAACCAAACACATACTTGAAGATATTATCATACTTATTAGTCCAAGTCAAGTAGAAAGCGGCTTTATCATCCTTTTAACAGACGGTACCCTCTTAGCGTGAAAAACTGGCCTACTCCAGCCATGTCCCTACTTTGCCAGTCCCGCCGCAGCATTGACAGATCACCGGAGCAAATCCGGCCGAATCATGCCTTGCCTTCTTGCGGGTCATTTCCAGCAGGCCCAGATGGGTCCAGCCGAGAATATGCGTCTTGGTGCGGTCACGGCTGATGATGCTCTCCAGCTTCGCGATGACCTGCTTCCGGTGTTCCTCCCGCTCCATGTCAATGAAATCAACGATAATAATGCCGCCCGTATCCCGCAGACGGACAAGCCGCCCGATCTCTTCCGCCGCCAGCAGATTGGTCCGTGTTACCGTATCCTCGAGGTTTGTCCCGCCGGTGTACTGAGCCGTATTCACATCAATAACGGTGAGCGCCTCTGTCTCATCCCAAATGAGCGTAGCCCCGCCTTCAAGGATGATTTTGCGGCTGAAGCTCTTATGGAGCTGATCCCCTACACCATATGCCGAGAAGATGGACTCTTGTCCACGGTAGAATCCTACAGGCTTGTACCCTTCGGGAGCCATATCTGTAAGGAATGCTTCCGCCTCTTTAACCGCCTTGCCCGAATCAATCATCAGCTCATCACGCTGCGGGTTGAAGGCATCCCGGATAAACCGCTGAACGATGCTCAGATCACAATGCAGCAACGCCGGCGCTTCCAGTTCCTTGGCCCGCCGGGTAATTACTTCCCACTGGGCCCGCAAAAAGGCCAGATCCCCTTCAACAGCCTCCACAGGCTCGTCCTCGGAGACTGTACGCATAATGATTCCTTCTTCACCCTGACGCAACCGTTCGCCGATTCCTTTAAGCCGGCTGCGCTCGGATTCGCGGCTGATTTTTTTGGAAACCCCGACATACTCGGCAAAAGGCATATACACCATCCAGCGTCCGGGCAAGGTATAATGAGTAGTCACCCGCGCTCCCTTGCCGCCACGCGGCTCTTTTCTCACCTGGACAACGATCTCCTGGCCGGGCTGCAGCAGCGTCTCAATAGAGGGCTTCACCTCCGGCTGCTTCTCCAGATGGGGATGCAGTACATCGTCTACATATAGAAAGGCATTCTTTTTCTGTCCGATATCTACAAAAGCCGCCTGCATACCCGGCAGCACATTCATAACCCGACCTTTATAATAACTCCCGACCAGACCTTGCTGCTGATCGCGTTCAGCCGCATATTCCACCAGCCTCCCGTTCTCCAGAAGTGCCATACGAGTAATATGTTGTGTGCAGTGAACGATCATTTGTTTCATGGCTTCACCTCTGGTTTGAATCATTCTAGCTTTATATTCCGAAATAAGAAGAAATCAGACGCTGCTCAGGGAGAACAGCCACTATATCCCTGTCATCGTTCATTACATAGATAAAATGATAATGGTTACGTTTAAATAGACGCAATATATCATCCAAAGGTTTCGCAGAGAACGCAACTATTGGCCGGGCAGCGCCCTCTGAATGCAGATACCGCTCATAGATCTGTTCCCTGTTCATCAAAAAAGCAACAAACCGGTAAGGCAGGTTGCGCTGGTCCGTTATATTGGAATAGAGCAGAAAGGCACCAATCATCAGCAGGTTAAGACGGAGTCCGCCGCCGGTTCCCAGCGGAAGCAGGGCGAACACCACAACAAGCAGACTGGCTGCAATACTGACTCTGCCGATCCACAGCAGGGTGTAATAATACGGAAGCAGCAGGCTTAGAGCGGCCTGCAGGATTTTGCCTCCGTCGAGCGGAAGCACCGGCAGCAGATTGAACAGCGCGATCATGGCATTGGCCCCGATGAAATAATCCAGATAAGCGCTGCTGCCATACTCCGCTTGCTTGAGGGCCAGCGCCATCAGGATCATAATTCCGTTCTGAAGCGGTCCGGCCAGGGCAATCCCCATTTCACGTCCGGCTGTCAGCCGCCCATGATCCTCAATGACCGCAACTCCCCCGAACGGCAGCAGTTGCACGGACTTGACGGTAACCCCGGTCAATAGTGCCGCACATACATGTCCGAGTTCATGGATAAATACAATCGAAAACAGAGTAATAATTTCAAGGAACTGTCCGGTAAGCACGGAGAGAAAAAGAATCAGCACGAAGAGCGGATGCAGTGACAGTTCAACACCGAAGATCCTAATCAAACGATACCACTTCAGCAGGATCAATATAAGACTTGTCTTTCATAATCGCAAAAAAAAGCATCGGAATCTGTGCATCCTCTGTCCCCTGAATCCAGCCCACCGTATCTCCGCTCTGTACCCAGTCATCCACCGCGAGCCGCGTCCCGCTCAAATGACCGTATTCCGCCGTTATATTTCCGGTATGGCGGACGGTGATCCGGATGCCTCCCTGGGCTTCTTTGGACACGGACAATACCCGGCCCGTATCTACACTATCCACCGTGACACTTGAGCCTGAATCATCTGCCGGTATTATTTCTACCCCCTTAAGGGATTCGGCAAAGGGACGCGCAATGCTTCCCTCCAAGGGGGCGCTCAGTTCATGAACGGCTGTCACTTTCTCTGCCGGCACCTCTTTATCTCCGAAGATCGGAATGAACGAAGGGGCTCCATTGAAATGCTCCTCATACCATACCTGCACTGCGGCGAAATCCATATCATTACTAAGGGCGCCAGTAATGAAATACTGCGACTTCACTGCCCATGGCTCACTCACTGCGAAGATTCCCCACACCGCTCCAAAGACAAGCAGGCTGGCTACGGTCCGCCGCATGAAGCCTGCGCCAAAGCGCGGCCCATCCCCGCCTTCGTCCTCCCAGCTGCTGCGCTGCTTCTTCCACATTACCTCAGGGTCAGGTTCCGTTGAAGCAGTGAATTCATTTCGGGAACTAGCCCCCCATTCCCTGAATGGAATATTGTTGTCAGGCAGCGTGAAAAGCGCTGGCGCTGATCCAGCTTCGGTCTGATCCTCTAATAAGCTCTGTATACGTTTCTTACGGCGATTTTTGATATCTCTCTCGTATTCCATATTGATCCCTCCGGGCGGGCTTGTTTTACTTCCATTTTATGAGTAGCGGAAGGTGCTTTAGAACAAGCCCTGTGGGGAGATAGCTATCAAGCAGAAGTGGTGTACCGGCCTTATTTCGTATATTCGCACAAAAAAACCCGCCAAGCATTTCTCAGCAGGCGGGTCAAAACGAAAGATCGCTATAAATAAGTGCCTGGCCACGGTTCAGCCCATTCCAAAAAATTTCTTGAACTTCTTAAAAGCACCCGGTTTCTGGTCCAGCTGCATGAGCGGCACCGCATCGCCAAGAATACGCCGGGCAATATTGCGGTAAGCAATTGCTGCTGAAGAATTCGGATTCATCACGGTAGGTTCACCGCTGTTCGCCGCCTTGATGACCAGCTCATCATCAGGTACAATCCCGATCAGATCAATATTGAGCACCTGCAGAATATCCTCGATATCCAGCATATCGCCGGATCTCACCATTCCCGGACGGATACGGTTGACCACCAGCTTCGGTGATTCCACATGTGACTGCTCCAGCAGACCGATGATCCGGTCCGCATCCCGCACCGCAGCATGCTCCGGAGTAGTGACCACAATAGCTTTGTCGGCCCCTGCAATGGCATTGCGGAAGCCGTGTTCAATCCCGGCCGGACAATCGATCAGAATATATTCGTATTCCTTCTTGAGTTCAAGAATAATATCCTTGACCTGCTCCGGTGTGACTGAGGTTTTGTCTTTGGTCTGGGCTGCAGGCAGCATATACAGCTCTTCAAAACGCTTGTCTTTGACCAGCGCCTGATTTAGACGGCAGCGGCCTTCCGCCACATCCACAAGATCGTAAATGATCCGGTTCTCCAGCCCCATGACTACATCCAAATTCCGCAGTCCAATGTCAGTATCTACTAGACATACTTTTTTGCCCTGCAATGCAAGTGCGGTCCCAATGTTGGCTGTTGTGGTTGTTTTGCCAACTCCGCCTTTGCCCGAGGTTACGACAATCGCTTCTCCCATGGAGGCTACACCCCTTTAAACACATTTAAATCCTGACGTAATTTGACTATATTATGAATTTTGTCGATTTGCATAGCACCACCTGATAAATAGGCAAATTCCATGCTGCTCTCCCGCGTTCCCCATTCATCCGGCGGCCTGCTGATAATATCAGCAATCCGGAGCTGGGTAGGAGCCAGCAGCGAAGCCGCAATAATCGCTTCCTGATTGCCGTTGATTCCGGCGTGTGCCATCCCTTTAAGCGCTCCAAGAATATAGATATCCCCCGAGCAGGTAATGGTTCCTCCCGGATTCACATCGCCGAGAAACAGCAGATTGCCCTCATGATGCAGCACCTGGCCGGAACGGAGCATTCCGCTCATCATAAATAATGCTTCCGTATCCTTCTCTTCAGGGTCCTCCAAGGCTTCAACGGAACGGATTAATAAGTTTCCCTGGCTTTTGAGAATCTCCAGAACTGCCTCTTTATCTTCTTCGGTAACAGGACGGTTGCCCAGCTTGATGTCCACATGCACAATCGGTCCGGTCAGGATATTTTGATGGCTGTGCTCCAGCTTATAGCGAAGCTCGCTTAAGAGATCTTCAAAGGGACACTTGTCGTCTAGCAGGAATACCAGGCCATCCTTGATGCCCTTAATCCTTACATGCTTGGATTTAACTGTCATATGCCTGTCCCCCCATCCTCATTCATTCGTGCCGGGCCGGGCAAATTCCTTCTTTATAGGATAAGAAAATGCAGCAGCGGCTTAAGCAGCTTCTTCTTTGCGGGTCTCTTTCTTCAGCAGCTCCAGCTGGCGCCGGAGCGGGATGTAGAGAAGCAAGCCGATAGCAAAATGAAACAGCATAGTAGGCAGCATATGGTGCAGAAGCGCCCAGTTATAGGGTTCTTTACTCAGATTAAAGACGCTGTAGATGGCAAAAAGCATGCTGTCCTCCAGCAGACTGCCCAGCAGTACCACCGTCATCATCAGCGGCAGCGGTGCACGCGGAATCTGGAATATCAGACCAATCAGATATGCGGATAATCCCATTGCAAAAGAATGTGCCCCAAGAATGCGGCCATAGAACACCACATCATGCAGCATTCCGAAGGATAAACCAAGAATAAGTGCCGTATGCCGGTGATGGTATACCGTCACAAACAGGATTACGATGAACACGAGATCAGGGATAATCCGCATCTCCCAGGCATTCGGAATCAGCCAGGGGAGAATAGTGTCTTCAAGGATAAATAAGAGTAACAGCAATAAAACAAGCACGGATCTGCGCATATTCACTATTCTCCACGCTCCTCCGTAAAGACAACGAAGAGTTCCTTCCAGTCCTGGAATCCTGCCGCCGGCTTGATGATCGCTGTAGAAGTCAACCCAAACTCCCCGGTCTTCACTTCTTCAACCGTACCGATAGTCATTCCACGCGGATACAGTCCTCCAATGCCGGACGAGATGATGAGATCTTCCTTGGCAATCGGATTACCCGCGGGAATTTTATTCATCATGAGCATTCCGGTCTGCTGGTCGTAACTCTCTATCATCCCAAAGGTCTCACCTTCCTTATTGAAAGCAGTAGCCGAAATCGGCGGCTGGGAGTTGGGATCATTGATATCCATCATCGTCATCAGCTTAACGGTAGAGGTGAAATTACTCACATTACTAATTACCCCGACGAGCCCTTCGACAGAAGTTACAGACATGTTCAGCTTAATTCCATCCTTCGCTCCGAGATCAATAACAAGCGTGTTGTTACCCGGCTCTGTCGTCAGACTGACTACATTAGCGATATGATATTCATAGTTATATAGATTCGTTTGTGCCTTAGTAAATTCAAGATCTTTTTTATAGCCTTCATTCTCGGACTTGATAAAATTATACTGCGCCTTATCCCGGGCGTATTGCGCTGCCAGGATTTTGAGCTGCTTATTCTCTTCAGCCAAATCATGCAGGTTCCCGATATCTTGGAACAAGCCCGCTACGTATCCAGCGGGCTTGTAGAACAAATTCTGCACGAAACCGGTCGTATCTCTGAGGAAGTTCTCCGGCCAGGACAAGTTTTTCCTTTGTCCCAGGCTGAAGCCCATCACCACGATAAACATAACCAGTGTAATCAGCAATATAAATAAACGTTTATTATTAAACAGCTTAAACAGTTTCAACACCCTCTAACAACCGAATTTCTCCCACATCAGGGGTTGACGTTCACAGGTCAGAATTGTCTTAGCGTTTGGAACGGAGACTCGAACTGCTGCGGCTCTTGAACAAATGAATATTCTCGAGTGCCTTACCTGTACCAATAGCTACACAGTCCAGCGGATTCTCGGCAACGATAACCGGCATTCCGGTCTCACGCGCCAGCAGCTTGTCCAGGTTACGCAAAAGCGCACCGCCGCCTGTAAGCACAATACCGCGGTCCATAATGTCGGCAGCAAGCTCAGGCGGACATTTCTCCAGCGTTACTTTTACAGCTTCAACAATAGCATTCACTGTATCCGACAAAGCTTCACAGATCTCATCAGAGGTGATAGTCAGCGTCTTCGGAAGTCCCGTTACCAGATCGCGGCCGCGGATTTCCATCGTTTCGGCTTTCTCGAGCGGCAGAGCAGAACCCACATCCATCTTCAGCTGCTCCGAAGTGCGTTCCCCGATCATGAGATTATACTGGCGTTTGATATATTGGATGATGGACTCATCCGCTTCATCGCCGGCTACACGGACAGAACGGCTTGTTACGATACCGCCGAGTGAGATGACCGCCACTTCGGTAGTTCCGCCGCCGATATCCACAACCATGCTTCCTGTAGGTTCCCATACCGGGAGATCCGCTCCGATGGCAGCGGCAAAAGGCTCTTCAATGATATAGGCCTCACGCGCTCCCGCCTGCTTCGTTGCATCTTCAACGGCGCGTTGTTCAACAGCCGTAATTCCGGATGGTACACAGACCATGACATTCGGGTGGCGCTGGAACATCGAGCGCTGCTTCTGTGCCTGGCGGATAAAATATTTAATCATTGTTGCCGTAGTATCAAAATCGGCAATGACCCCGTCCTTCATCGGACGAATGGCACGAATGTTGCCCGGTGTGCGTCCGATCATTTTTTTGGCGGACTCCCCTACAGCTTCAATCGTCTTAGTATCAGTGTTAATGGCTACCACGGAAGGCTCTCTTACAACAATCCCTTTACCGCGCACGTAGACAAGCGTATTCGCTGTCCCCAAGTCAATTCCTAAATCTTTCGTAAAACCACCTAACATCTTGTATGCTCCTTTTCCTTGTGGATCTAGACAATTGTATTACATATAACCTTTTTCTTTCAAACTTACAAAGCTGCTGTCACCAATAACCAGGTGATCCAGCACGTCGATGCCGACGATTTCACCTGCCTGCATCAGCCTTGAGGTCAAGGAGATGTCTTCAGGACTCGGTGTCGGATCACCGCTCGGATGATTATGTGCGCATATAATAGCTGCGCTGCTGCATTTCATGGCTGCCCGGAACACCTCGCGGGGATGCACAATGGAGGCGTTAAGGCTGCCCATGGACAATGTTTCCTGCGCAATAACATGATTCTTCGTATTCAGAAACAAGCAGATAAAATGCTCCTTCTGCAAATAACGCAGCTGCTCGGTCAGAATCTCCGCCGCGTCCTGGGGACTGCGGATGATAACCGGTTCTGTAAGCCGGGAGTTCGCCATGCGTCTTCCCAGCTCTATGCCTGCTTTCAGTTGCACGGCCTTGGCAGGGCCAATGCCTTTGATTGTTGTCAGTTCTTCAATGCTCAGGTCCGCCAGCCCGCGGAGGCCGCCTGTAATCCCCAGCAACCGCTGGGCGATATGAATAGCCGATTCATTCTGCGCACCTGTGCGCAGCAGAATAGCCAGCAGCTCCGCCTGACTTAATGATTCCGCCCCATAATGCATCATGCGCTCTCGTGGTCGTTCTTCATGGGGGAGGTCACGCAGCATAAATGATTGCGACTCCATCCCTAACCCTCTTTCTTCCGCTATCCTTGCCGGTTCAGTACAGAAATGCCGAACCCGGACAACATGCCGCTTAGCAGCGACAACGGCAGACCAACCACGTTAAAATAACAGCCTTCAATTTCGTCCACCAGGGTGGCACCAAGCCCTTGTATTGCATAAGAGCCGGCTTTGTCGGCAGGCTCCCCGGTCGCGATGTAGGCGCAGATTTCATCTTCGCTCATTGCTCTCATAGTTACAGAGGTTACCCTGTGATCTACCAGGGTCCGACCCTCTGCAAGACCGATACAGGCCACCCCGGTATATACCTGATGTGTTCTTCCTTGCAGCATGGCCAGCATCTTAGCGCTGTCCTGCTCGTCCACCGGCTTGCCGAGCACCTTATCATCAAGCACGACAATCGTGTCGCTGCCGACAATAACAGCATCCCGGTCTCCGGCTGCAGGGATTACTGCCTCCGCTTTGCGCACGGCCAGATTACGCACGATGGTCTCAGGCGTCCATTCCGGCGGCGTAGTCTCATCAGCTTCACTGACCAGAACCTCGAAAGGCAGGCCAAGCGAGGCTAACAGTTCACGCCGCCGCGGCGAACCCGAAGCAAGAATAATGTATCGCGTGTTGTCATGCTCCACTGTAATAAACGTCCCTTCTAGATGCCGGCAGCGAACGCTACAGTCTGCGGTACAGCCATACAGCTGTTATCATTCCGGCAAGACTGAGCAGGCACAATTTCAAATGGATAGTGATGTCATAGGTTATGATGTCCAAATCAGCTTGCGGCGACCACTTGAGTACAGTCGAGGTTGTAAGAAAAGACAGAGCTTGCACAGGTTCCAGCAGCTTGGCAATCCAGGCTCCGGCCAGCCAGCCCAGAATTAGAAATAACAGCAGTGTTCCTACATTTTTCTTCTTCATTTTGGTCTTCCCTCGCCATTTTTTGACACCCTAATTATTATACGGTGAAACGGAGTTCAATACAAACGCAAAATCCGTTCAGGGAATGTTTACCACAGCCTTGCCGCATAAAGCCCGATTTCACCGTCTCCGCCGGGTGTGGTCCACTAACATTATCCGACTCCGGCACAATAGGCAACTGATTTATCATGAAGCAGCTATACTGGCGAGCCACACAGCAATCCCCCGTCCGGCAAACAGCCGGTACGGGGGATGGGCAACACCTTATACAATTGGGTGGATGTTCAGCTTATCGCAGACAGCAGACTTTTCTGGCCGGTCAAAAAGCTCATCATAGCCTCCTGCACTTCCCAGAGCAAGCCCTCTGCCTTATTCTTGCCGTACTCGTTCAGTGCGGATATTCCCCGGCTCATGGATTTCTCCAGCCCGGCGGCAAAATTCTTCCCTTCCGTCGACAGCCCCGACTCCAGCTGCTTGACGGCTTGGGTCCACTGCATATGAAGATCACTTACCGCTGAGCTGTCGGTACTGCTGGCCGCACCGCTCAGCAGCGAAGCAGACAGGCCGCTCAGCTCACTCAACAACTGGCTGCTGACCGCAAAATAGCTGTCCACCACTTCCGCCGTTCCGTTAAAGCTGACCTGATCTACAGCGGGTAAGGCCACTTCCCTTACATACAGCTCGATCCCCTGATTCTTCAGACCGCTGCTGAGCAGCTTGGCCTGCTCACGCTCAGGCGACATCCCGGCGTACACCCGGTTGCCGTCCGCCGGGTCCAGACCTGCGGCAAGCCCTGCGGCCAGCAGCTCCTGCTGAGCCTGCGCAGCACCAGCCGGTGTGCTGAATACGCCGTATTGGAGCAGATAATAGCTTTGCGCCGCAATCTGTACCGGAACATGCGCTGCGACCGCCTCACTGGTTCCTTCAACCGGCACGCCGGTGATATCTGCTTCCACTCCACCGCCAGTATCATTCTGGCTCTGAACGGCCCCCGTCTGAACAGCAGAACTGCCGCTTCCATTCCCGGTGCCCGTCCCTCCGCCACTGATGAAGGACAGCGCTGCATAGCCGAGCAGGATTCCCGTGCCTAATGCTCCCGCTACTGACAAAGCAAACTTCCACCAATAAGATGGGCGGCGGGTATGGTAGGAGCCTCCATACAGATTCCCGTGCGTGCTGAACTGCCCAAACCGCTCCTGCTCAGCGCCCCGCTCATCCTCAAACAGCGGGTAGTTCTCACCTGGCGGTGCATTATCATCGTCCCTGTAAACCTCCGCATAAACTGGAATTGTGCGTGTTCTTGAGTCTGGAAGATATGGATACTGTCCAGTATCATACTCTCCATCTGAATCATCCCAGTTCCGGCGGCGCGGACCAGAGGATTTCATATAAGATACTTCAGCTGCACGGGGGATTTCCACCCGCTCCAGATCAACGATGTATTCAGCTGCACGGAGATCGAGGGCCGCTCTGATCTCCTCACGCTGTTCCCTGTCCTCAACTTCCAGAGTTCTAACAGGTTCTCTTACTATACGGCGGTCTGCCATTTCTGCCTTACGTTCTGCCGTCTCCTCATCAAACCGGAATGTCATTCTTCCGCTATTCAATGCTCACACCTCGCTATCTTCAGTTCTATACTGAAACATATGATAGAGGTGAGATAGATATGCTATATTAATATATTTATACCAGACTAAGTACTTTCTCCCTAACCCCTTCCGCCGCGTAGTGCTTGAGCAGTGTCCGGTAAGCCTGATCCGCAATAATGTAGCCGAGCTCCGGCGTTGTCAGCAGCTTCACCAGCTGGCCCGCAAAGACTGCACTCGTGCCTGCGAGCAGAATATCCCGTCCCGTCTCACAGATTAATTCCTCCGAACCGCTCAGGCTGCAGACGACCGGCGTCCGCAGCGCCCAGGCTTCCAGGATCTTAATCTGCCCCCCGCAGCCTTCGCGCAAAAAAGCTGCCACAGCGCTGGCCCGCCGGATGTAATCGGCTGTATGTTCATATTCCCTGACAATTTCCATAGAAGCATCATTAAGGGCTAAGGCGGCAACCTCCGGATGGACTTCCTCACTGATCAGATAACACCGGAAATCCGGCACCTCGGCTTTGACCAGAGGGTATATCTTCTTTAAGAACAATAAGGCCACATTCTTGCCCTGGCTGGTATTCATATTCCAATGAAGGACAATGGATTTCTCTTTGTTTACTGTCTCACCGGAGGCATAAGCAGGCTCCTTCAGGTCAATATAAGGCGGAATTACATGAACCTTGCCTGCATCCGCAAAGGATAACGCCTTAAAGGAAAGGGCATCCCATTCTGTAGCGGTCAGCAGCAGACTGGTCTTGTTCATTAATCTCCGCTCTTCCCGGCGGATCAGTGCAGCATTCAGCTTATGATAGCTTTTGCTAATTCCGCGTTTGCCGGCCGCCCTATTCTCCAGCATTCCGCTCCCGAAACGGTGGGCATCTGTAATAATGACTGCCTCCGGAAGCAATGAGGATACAATATCCAGGCAATTACTCAGCATATAATAGGAAATAAACACATGACTGTATGTATTCAAGCGGCACATCTCCGTGATTTCAGACCGCAAAGACTTATCATTACCGATCAGCGGAGAGTGTGAGCGCAGCTTGCTCAGCGGGTGCAGCAGTGACCTCTGTGAAGCAGAAGACCTCTTCACCTGGTGCACCGTAAGTGCAGGCCCAGGCTCTACCGCCAGCTCACGGCGGCAATGACAATATTCGAGCAGATCAATATCAAACCGCTCCAGCAGAATATCAAGAAAATTCTCTGTTCTTATTTCTCCTTCTAAATCTTCGGGATAACGACTCTGGGCTGATAGGAACAGCATTTTCTCTCTCATGGCTATAGCTCCTTGGTTCTATGTAAATGGTTATTGTTGTATACAAAGAAAAATAGGCCGGATTACATCCAGCCTTCATTTATGAATCTTTAGATGTAGATCAATAGTAACGCAGTTCCCGGAAAAAGATTGTCGATTTATGGGATGAAATAATTTTTTTTTGTATTCCCCTTACAATTAGACAAGACTTAGCAGCTTTTCCCGGACACTTTCCGCCTCATAGTTAGCCAGCAGGGTCTGGTAGGCACGGTCCGCAAGCACTACTCCCTTTTCGTGATCCTGAAGTAATTGAGTCACGCTTTCGGCAAACGTAACCGGATCATCGGCAATCATAATATTCGCGGAATGCTCATACAGCAGCCCTTCTGCTCCTTTGGTGGTTGAAACGACAGGAGTCTTGAGCGCCCAGGCCTCCAGTATCTTCAGGCGTGTTCCGCTGCCCTCCTGCAGAGGGGCGATCACAACCTGCGCCTTCCGTATATAGTCCGCCACACTGTCGACATATCCGGTGATGATGATGGAAGGGTCCTGGTCCGCCAGAGCAGCAACTTCCGGATGCACATCCCGGCCGACGATATACCATTTGATGCCCGGAATCTTGGCTTTGATGAGCGGATAGATCTGACGGTAGAAATAGGTAGCTGCATTAATGTTCGGGAAGTAGTTCATATTGCCCGGGAGGATAATCCACGGCTCTTTCGGAAAAAGCGTATTTGTCCGATAATCGCCCATCCGGATGAAGTTAGGGATTACGTGGACCTTGATAGAATTTGTAAAAGAAAGTGCCTTAAAGCTCAGCCCATCCTGTTCGGATGTTGTAAGCAGCAGATTGGTCTTGTCCATCAGCTTAAGCTCATCTCTGCGCGTCCATACCGCATTAAGGGAATAAAAGAGTTTGGCGATCCCCCTCTTCCTGCGGGCAAGCTGTGCAGATAATCCGCTCTCAAAGTTATGCGCGTCTGTAATAATAACTGTGCCAGGCAGGGAACGGCGCACAATGTCAATGCAGCAGCCGAGCAGACTATGGGAAATAAAGACATGGCTGTATGCATGCTGTCCGCAGAGCTCTGTAATCTTCTCTTTCATATCCACATCTACATGGCTCATATAAGAGCAATTGCGCCATTTGTACAAGGAGCGAAGCATCGCCTTGCGGTAATTCATTGTGCGCTTCACCTCATGCACGGTAAGGGACGGTATGGCCTCCGTATCTTTGGAACCTGAATACGTTAAGAGATCCACATCGTATTTGGCGAGTAAAATATTCAGAATATTGCCCGTTCTCAGCTTGCCACCGCTATCCTGCGGAAATGGATTCTCTGCAGATATGAACAGCAATTTTTCCCTCATGGCTTCTTCTCCTACTCTCCATTTATCTATCTGTCTCTGGCAATGCCAGGTATCTAGCATATATTACCCCAAAGTTCTAAGAAGTTTTGTCGTTTCTTGGCTAATGCAAAAATAATTTCAAAAAACTGTAATTTTACGAAGCCCGGACGCAAAACAGCGCTGCTCCAATAACAGGAGAAGCGCTGCGCTGCTTAGATATGTTGTTCTATATAAAACGCATTTTAGATGACAACTAATCAAAAATGTTGTAACAGCGGGTTGAACCCGTGAAACCCTTGCACATTCAGGAATGTGCTTCAAACTCCCTCGCTGCATAGCCATGGCTACGGACCACACAATTGCGTCCGCGCTGCTTCGCCTGGTACAGGGCGGTATCGCTCAGCTTGTACAAAGTATTGAGCGGGACGCGCTCGCCCGAGACAATCGTAATCAGACCGATGCTCACGGTATAAGAGAGTGTTATGCCATCAATGGTGGCGTCCAGCACGGACCGGCGCAGCCGCTCAGCCACCTCCTCACTGGCTTCCTCATCCGACCGGTGCAGCAGCACAGCGAATTCTTCGCCGCCGAACCGTCCGAACAGGTCCCCGTTGCCGAGCTGACGCTCAATTCTGCGGGCAAAGTCGCGCAGCACCTTGTCGCCTGTATCATGGCCATAAGTATCATTCACCTGTTTGAAATGGTCCACATCCAGCAGCAGGAAAGAGAAGGGCGCCATCTCCTTGGCAGCCGCAGCAATCAGAGGCCGGACACGCAGCACGAATGCTCTGCGGTTAAGGATGCCGGTGAGTTCATCGTATGTGGCTGCACGCTCCAGTTCCGCATAGGACTGCTCCCTGGAGAGCAGCATGAAGCCGGCAGTTCCGAGAAACATCAGCAGGTATATTCCAATATAGAAAAAGACTTGAATCCACTCACCAACGGGTGAGCCCTCAGGCGGAAGATATACCAGTCTGCTTGCATAGCAGAGCATCGAGAGAATAACAATTCCGTATAGCAGGCCCATAATTTCCTGAAGCGGTGTTTTTTTCATTTTCCAGCATAGTATATACGCAGGATAACTCAGCAGCAGTGCCCCAGCAAGCGAGGCAGACGCAATTAGCCGCGGCTCGTCCGGAGACAGCAGATACTGTAGAAGCAGACCAAGCGCGGCACATCCGGTTAGTGTATAATAAATCCGTTTTATCCGTTCGGAATAGTCCTCCAGCATCTTGAGCAGCGCGAAGATTTCTGCGGTTCCTCCGGCCAGATTCAAGAGAAGAATGCAGGGGAGCACAGTCATAAATACACGATATTCCCTTAACAACAGAAGGATCATAATCACCAGCTGCAGAATTTTGGCGGTCAGGAACAGCAGGGATGTACCATCTTTCGGAGAATGCGACCGGTAAGCCAGAGTAAGCATAACCGTAAAGAAATTACCAAAAAAGAGACACGCCAGCAGTGTCTTGAAATCCAAACTGGCAACCATAGCGTCGCACCCCCATGCTCATCGATGTCATATGTATGATGTGTATAATCCCATTCTTTTACCCGGCTCTGACCACACGGTCCCGTCCGTCCTGCTTCGCCTGATACAGGGCTCTGTCACTAAGCTTGTACAGAGTATTCAAGGCGGTCTGCTGTTCAGGAAGTATTGTAATCATTCCGATGCTTACGGTATACCCGCCGGCAAGACTGTCTCCCGAAGCTGCCTTGACGGCTTGGCGCAGTTCTTCCGCCTTGCGGCTGCTGTTCTCCACATCCTGCCCATAGAGCATAATGGCAAATTCTTCGCCGCCAACCCGGCCGAACAAGTCACCGATTCCCAGCTGGCTCTCAATGGTAAGCGCGAAATCCTGGAGTACTACATCGCCCTTGTCATGTCCATATGTATCATTCACTATTTTGAAATGGTCCAGATCCAGCAGCAGCATTGAGCAGTATTCACGCTTTCTTGCTGCCATTGCCAGCTTCAGCTCAGCTTCTATCAGGAAAGCCCTGCGGCCAAGGATTCCGGTAAGGCTGTCATAAGCGGCTATGCGCTTCAGCTTCTCATAAGAATGCTCATTGGAGAGCAGGATGAACGCTGCAATTCCCACGATCAGCATCAAAAACATCCCCAGGTAATACAAGTACTGTGCCGGATTACCTGTCAGCGGTCCCATCTCCGGCTCCAGAATCAGCGCGACAAAGGACCGCAACAGCATCACGGCAGCAATGGTATAAAATACGCTTCCCATTATTCGCTGGAGCGGAGAACGTTCTTTACCCGCTGTCAAACGGTAACCAGGGTAGATCACAAACAGCATTACCCATAGCGAGGTCGTGGCCACCCTCAGGTTCGCATGGTTGAAGAATAGCGCGACGATAGAAAAGCTCAGAACACTGCCCACAACCAGCCCCCAATAATAGAGCTTCGCCTTACGGTCCATCATCCCCATCATCATCAGCAGGGCCGAAATTTCCAGACCTCCTCCAGCCAGAATGAGTGCATTGCTCACAGGTATGACGATCCAATGGGGAATATAATCCCATAGCAGAATAGAGCCCCAGAACACGACCTGAAGCCACTTTGCAGTAATAAACAGGACCGAGGCGGTATCCTTGGCGAAATGGTAGCGGTAAAAGGTAATCAGCAGACCGGAAAACAAGTTTCCCAAGATGAACAAGTACAACAGTGTATTAATATCAAGCTGAAAGCTCATGAGTACACCACCAAATATACGGGAATACCTTCTCTTTTATGGAGGAACATATCATTCACAAGCTATATCGGCAAAATGGCGGTTAATTTTCACTTCTAATTTTCCAGACGGGCCAGATGCCTCCAGACATAAAAAGAAGAAACGGCTTCGCTGTCCTTATTCAAGGAACGGAAACCGTTTCTGTTAAAATACCTACCTATCCTATTAACGATTCTTCAGATCATCCGCCAGAGCATACCCGACCTTCCAGATATCACCCGCACCCATTGTAATCACCAGATCACCGGGAGCAATGCGGTTCTGCAGGTCAGCCAGCACAGCTTCCTTCGTCGGCAGATGCCGTGCACCGGCGTTGCTGTTCTGCACAATCAGCTCTACCAGCTTCGCAGAGGTGACTCCCTCGATCTGTTTCTCTCCGGCAGGCGAGTAGATATCGGTAATAATCACTTCATCCGCTTCGCTGAACGCACGGCTGAACGCATCCAGCAGGAAGAAGGTACGCGTGTAGCGCTGCGGCTGGAACACGGCGATAATCCGTTTGCCTGTAGCCTTGGCAGCACTAATGGTAGCCTGAATCTCCGTTGGATGATGCGCATAATCATCAATGACGAGAATCTCGTTGATCTCTCCCAGCACCTGGAAGCGCCGCTTGGCACCGTGGAATTTCACGATTGCTGCAGCGATCGCTTCAAAGGCAATGCCGGATTTCAGACAGGAAATTACCGCCGCCATTGAATTATACAGATTGTACTGCCCCGGAATAGAAAGCTCAATACGGCCCAGAACCTCTGTACCGCGATTCATCGTGTACGACACCTGGCGGTCGCCCAGAACGATGTCGGTCGCCGTGTAATCTGCAGTCTCCGAATGAATTCCGTAGGTGATAACCGTACCTTTTACTTGAGGCAGCAGAGATTTCACATTCTCATCATCCGCACACACAATAGCCGTTCCGTCCTCACGCAGCTGGTTCATAAACTGCACATAAGCTTTCTTCAGTTGGCCGAAATCACCGCCGTAGTTCTCCAAATGGTCGGCTTCAATATTCGTTACAATCCCCAGCCAAGGATGATACTGCAGGAATGAGCCATCACTCTCATCCGCTTCGGCTACAACGAATTCCCCTTGTCCTGCCTTGGCATTCGTACCGACGTTCATGATCTCCCCGCCAATAATATACGTAGGGTCCACTCCACAGTCTTCCATAACCAGAGCAATCATCGACGAGGTAGTCGTCTTGCCGTGCGCACCCGCAACAGCTACACCCTTGCGCTCATTCAGCAGGCGGGCAAGCATCTGCGAACGGTGAAGAATCGGTATTTTGAGACGCTCCGCTTCTACCCATTCTACGTTATCCGACGCAAGCGCCGTAGAATATACGACCAGATCCGCGCCTTTGACCTGTTCGGCCGTATGTCCGATGTAGACCTTGGCACCCTTAGCAATCAATTTCTCCGTTAACTCTTGGGCAGCTACGTCAGAACCCGTAACTGTATATCCCATCTCCAGCATCACCCGGGCAATCGCGCTCATACCGTAGCCGCCGATCCCTATAAAATGCACACGTTCAGTAGTATCCAACAGTTCGTCACCAGCCTTTTTCAGAATCGGGTTGCCGTAAAAGCGTACTGCGTACATCAGAAATCAAATACAGCGTTCCGGACACGACCGCAAGGTCATCGTCCGCTGTGATCGTCTGCAGCAGATGCAGCGCTTGGCCCCAATTACGTTCTACTATGATTTCCAAGTTTTCCTTGGCATATTTATTCCGCAGACTTTCTGCGATGGCCTGCAGATCTTCCGCGTCCATTTTCTTCCGGAAATCCGGTTCGGTCAGGATGAGCGTATCCACTATAGGCAGTATATGCTTGAGATACGACTCGTGATGCTTATTTGCCAGCATCCCCATGAGCAAATTTAATTTACCGTATGGCCCAAACTGCGGAAGACTCTTGGCCAGGCTCTCTGCACCTTCCGGATTATGCGCTCCGTCCAGAATAATTCTGGGCGAAGTGCCTACTTCCTCCAGCCTGCCGGCCCAGAATGTACCGCGGAATCCCTCCAGCACATCCTCGTCCTCCAGCATGAAGGCCATATACTGCCGCAGCACCTCAAGGACCATCATAGCTCCCGCTGCATTCTCCAGCTGATGTTCGCCTTTCATAGCGATTTCCAGTTCAAGCGAGCGGAATGGACCCACGAAGGTGAAATGCTGGTGGCCGTCCCTGAGCTCTACGCCACTATAGCTGAAATCTTCTCCAGCCAAATATAGAGTAGAACGGGTAGACGCCGCTTTAGCCTTCAATACAGCAATGGCTTCCGGCTGGCTCACGCAGCTGACTGCAGGAACGCCCGGCTTAATGATTCCGGCCTTCTCACCGGCGATCAGCTCCAGTGTATCCCCGAGTACATCGGTATGATCATGTCCGACATTCGTGATTACAGACACTACCGGAGTAACAATATTCGTTACATCCAGCCTTCCCCCAAGACCTGTCTCCCATACGACTACATCCGGATAACAGACTTCGCCATAATAGAGAATGGCCAGTGCCGTCGACACCTCGAACATGGTCGGCGAACCCAGTTCGCCGCCTGCGATCTCCTGAACCAGCGGACGCAGTTTATTAACGAGTTCCAGCAAAGTCTCTTCAGGTATATCGATCCCGTTGTACTGGAAACGGTTGGTGAATTTCGTGATATAAGGAGACGTAAAGGTCCCCACCGTGTACCCGCTCTGAATCAGTACATGGGTCAGAAATGCACAGGTAGAGCCTTTGCCGTTCGTCCCCGCCACGTGAATGAACTTGAGCTTGCGGTGCGGATGACCCAGCTTCTCCATCAGAAGCTCTATCCGCTCCAGCCCTGGCCGGATACCGAAAGGAATCAGGCTGTTGATCCAGTCTACCGCTTCTGTATAAGAACTTAAGGGAGCGGTACTTCCGCTCCGGGTGATCTCTTCCATATCCCTTATCCTCTCAGCTCTGCGATACGGGCGAGCACTTTCTCGCGTCTATCCGAATAGTCCGCCTGCTTCGCCCGCTCCTCTTCGATGACTTTCGCTGGCGCCTTGGCTACAAAGCCCTGATTGCCGAGCTTTTTCTCCACGCGTTCAACTTCGCTGTTCAGTGTCTGGACTTCTTTTTCCAGACGGGCAATTTCCTGTTCAATGTCGATCAGTCCTGACAACGGCAGAAGTAGCTCGGCTCCTGTAACCACAGCGGACATCACTTTATCCGGTGTCTGCGGCGCAAGGCCTGCTTCGAAGGAAGAGGTGTTGCAGAAGCGCCCGATGTAATTGTCGTTGCGGGAAATAATGTCCAGGGTTTCTTGACCCCCGGCTTTGATAATCAGTTCTACCTTCTTGCTCATTGGCACGTTCACTTCCGCACGGATATTACGAACGGCACGGATAACATCCATCAGGAGATTCATCTCTGCCACTGCCTGCGGATTCTCAAGCGCAGGTTCATACTTCGGCCATTCGGCCAGCGTGATTGTGTCGCCCTGATGCGGCAGATGCTGCCAGATCTCTTCCGTAATGAACGGCATGAACGGATGAATCAGGCGCAGCGTGCGGTCCAGTACATAGGCCAGAACCGATTGTGTCTTGGCCTTGGCAGCCGCATCCGCTCCGTACAGCGAGAGCTTGGCGAATTCGATATACCAGTCGCACAGATCATCCCAGATGAAGTTGTACAGCAGCCGGCCGGTCTCGCCGAACTCGTACGAGTCAATTAGACGCGTAATATCGCGGGAAGTTTCGTTCAGGCGGTGTAGAATCCAGTGATCTGCCGTGCTGAGCTCACCGGTAATGTCGATATCCTCAAAAGAAACACCTTCGAGATTCATCAGTGCAAACCGTGAAGCATTCCAGATCTTGTTGGCAAAATTGCGCGCCTGCTCTACCTTTTCCATCCGGAACCGCAGATCCTGGCCGGCCGTGCTGCCTGTAGAAATCATGTAGCGCATGGCGTCCGCACCATACTGTTCAATAACATCCAGCGGGTCGATCCCGTTGCCGAGCGATTTGGACATTTTGCGTCCTTCCGCATCGCGTACGAGACCATGCATCAGCACATCAGAGAATGGCTTCTCCCCGGTGAATTCCAGCGCCGAGAAGATCATGCGGGCTACCCAGAAGTAGATGATATCGTAGCCGGTAACCAGCACATTGTTCGGATAGTAACGCTGATAGTCGCTGCTGCTCTCATCAGGCCAGCCCAGCGTGGCGAACGGCCAGAGGTTCGAGCTGAACCAGGTATCCAGAACATCCTCATCCTGCTTCAGGTCCGTTAGACCGCTGATTCTGCGCGCTTCTTCTTCATCATTCGCAACAACGATCTCACCGGTAGATTCGGAGTACCAGGCCGGGATGCGGTGGCCCCACCACAATTGGCGGGAAATACACCAGTCGCGTACGTTCTCGATCCAGTTCAGGTAAGTCTTCTCAAAGCGGTCCGGTACGAAGTTAACACCGCTGCCATCCTTCTGCGCTGCGATGGCCGCTTCTGCCAGCGGCTGCATCTTTACGAACCACTGGGTGGACAGGTAAGGCTCAACTACGGCTCCCGAACGCTCGCTGTGTCCAACCTGATGTACGTGGTCCTCAATGGATACAAGTACGCCCTGCTCTTTCAGGTCAGCAATGATCGCCTTGCGGCAGTCGCTGCGGTCCAGTCCCTGGTATTTGCCTGCTTCCGCATTCATAATTCCGCCTTCATCCATCACATTAATCTGCGGAAGATTATGGCGCACGCCCATCTCAAAGTCGTTCGGATCATGTGCCGGGGTAATCTTCACCGCGCCGCTGCCGAAGTCCTTATCTACATAGTCATCAGCGATAACCGGAATTTCCCGCAAGGTAATCGGCAGGATCAGCGTTTTGCCGATAAGATCCTTGTAACGGTCATCCTCCGGATGTACTGCAACCGCTGTATCGCCCAGCATCGTTTCCGGGCGGGTTGTAGCTACCGTAAGGTAACCGCTGCCGTCCTTAAGCGGATAGCGCAGATGATACAGATGACCGTTCACTTCTTTATATTCAACCTCGATGTCCGACAGAGCCGTGCGTGCAGCCGGATCCCAGTTAATGATGCGTTTGCCGCGGTAGATCAAACCTTTCTTATACAGCTGAATGAATACCTGGCGGACGCCGCTGGACATTCCCTCATCCAGGGTGAACCGTTCACGCGAGTAGTCCAGCGACAAGCCCATCTTGGCCCATTGCCCGTGAATCGTCTCCGCATATTGCTCCTTCCAGGCCCATACCTGCTCCAGGAACTTCTCGCGTCCCAGATCATGGCGGGAGATGCCCTGCTGGCGCAGCTTCTGCTCTACCTTGGTCTGCGTGGCGATACCCGCATGGTCCGTTCCCGGCAGCCACAGCGTGTCAAAGCCCTGCATCCGTTTGGTACGGATCAGAACATCCTGCAGTGTGAAATCCAGCGCATGACCGATATGCAGCATTCCTGTTACATTCGGCGGAGGAATAACAATGCTGTAAGGCTGCGCATCCGGACGTTTGCCTGCTTCGAAGAAGCCGTTCTCCATCCAGTAAGCATACCATTTCTTCTCCGCTGACCCCGGATCATAGGTAGTCGGCATATCGCTTTGCTTGTGATGCGCAGTAGCGGTGTCTTCTGCCGCTTCCAGCTGGTTCGTCAGCTCTGCTGCTGTATTGTTGTTATCAGCCATTGTGAACCCTCCATTAGAGAAAATGATGAGAAGCTTTTTGTATTCTGTAACGATCTGACAAGAGGAAACGGCTTTGCCGTCCTTACTACAGACGGTACCGTTTCAGCGAGAAATATAAGGATGATTGATCGAGTGAAACATACAAATCCTTATATTTAAATACAAAAAGACCCTTCGTCTCAAAGGACGAAAGGCCATTCTTTCGCGGTACCACCTTTGTTTCGCGCTAATCAGGTGTAAACGGCTGCGCCGTCCTTCATGGGACGGTATCCGTTTCAGAGGAAATACAAGGATAATGTATAATGTAAAACCTATACTTTCTTGTATTTCAAAAATAACCCCCTGCCTCAGGGCCCTTTTACAGGTCCGGAAGCTTAGCGCGACACTCATGCAGATAACGGCTGCGTCCGGCCACATCCTAACCTGGTCTCCATAAATGTGGAGGCAAGCTCAGAAGGGCGACTCCGGGGCGACTTCGGGGGCTGCATCCTGCGGAAATTCACAGCAACTACAATTCCGCTCTCTGAAGGGCTGACCGCCTACTCTTCCCGTTCCCAGTCTTTATGCTAGTTATTACTTATTTCAATAATACATTCAGTCCTAATCCTAGTCAACCAGCATACACACAAAGGGCAGAGTTTATACCACCCGGTTCAAAAAACTGTCTAAAGGAGTTGTAGGCTTCCAGCTTAACGGAGAATGTGCTTTCTTGGCATCGATAATACCCTATGTAAAAATAAGGCTGCCCCAAACAGCCATGTACATGGCTTGTGGGACAGCCCCCCGCAACTTCCTGCTAGCATCCCCCGGTCCATCTTAGGGAATATACAAAACCTGGCCTTCTTCTACATTCTGTCCGGAGAGCCGGTTGTACATGGACAGCTCTCTGGTACTAAGCTGATATTTCTCGGCAATCGTATCCAGTGTTTCTTCCCGCTGAACGATACAGAGCCGAACTTTGCGGAACAGCTCTGTACCGCCAAGGCCGCCGATGAACCGGCTTTTCCATTCGGTATCATTCCCTGCCTCAGGAATAACCGCCGCTTTGGAGGCCACCTCCTCGGAATGGAGAATCTCCTGCTCTTTGCGCGCGCGGCTGGAGCTGAGCAGCGAAGAGAAGGTCAATGGCTCCTGTTCGGCAATTGCCGGATCTTTTTTGCTGCCCAGCGCAATCTTGAGATCCTGCTTCTCCTCCTGTGGAGGTAAGAATTCCTCGGACACGAAGCTCTCATTGTCTATAGCCTGAACCTCTTCAGGCACTTCTTCATTCTCGGCCAGCACCGCAGCATCGTCACTGGCTGCGGATGTGAATACCGGCTCTGCCTGATTGGCTGCATGAAGATTGGCAGTACCCCAATGATCAACGGTATTCAAGGCGGTTGTCCCTGCCGGGAGCCCTGCCTCCTCCGTACCTGCCTTGAACGAATCATTCACCGCAGCAGGCTCTTCTGTCTTCTCGCGGGTAGGAAGAAAGTGACTGGAGACCGGTTCAGCCGCAGATTTGCTGTGATTCTCCCCGGAATCCGCTATTCCGGATAGAGCGGTTGCGGGCGAGGAATCCAGGCTATGCGTCCTTACCTTGGCTTCCTTGTCCTTCAACTGGGCGGATACTGAGGCCGAAGGCTGAGTGTACAAAGAGCCTTCCAGGAATAGCGGATTACCTGCAGCTTCCACGGATTCCGCATATTCCTGATCCTCCACAGAAACCTCCGCTACACCTTCCCCGTAGGTCCAGAGCGAATTTTCATATAGCGCATCATTCTCCGGCCCGCGGTTACCCTCTTCCGCCTTGTGGTCTTCAGCCTCAGGGGAATAGGCTACTGTATACTCCTCCTGCTGCCAGGCCGGCTGGGTATCCGCGTTTCCGATTCCGCGCAGCGAGAGCACCCCTGTTATGTTGACGGTTCGCATCGTAAGCAGGTCAATATCGAAATTCTCGATCTCAACCCCTATGTCTTCAAGTGAGCTGACCCGGGTCAGCGGGACTGTAATTTCAACAGGAATCGCGTGCTCCAGACGCTGTGTACGATCATCTTCCCCCCGGTAGAGTCCGGTGAGCAGCAGTTGCCCGTGCAATTCCGCCCGGTCCTCCCGCTGGATTACCTGGATGTCGGGAATCAGCTCGACTTCCTCCAGTTCAGCTATTCCCGGAAGCTCTTCCGAAAGGTGAATGCGTTCATAAATATCAAACCGCAAGCCGTGTGACTGGTCAAACACGGGAAATGTCCTCCTTCTTGGCATAATCTATCCCTGAGACAAGCCCAGAGCATAAGCCCAAAATGTTACTCCACTCATGTATATGCTTCAATCAGGAAGGCATGACAAACTTTGCCGCCTACTTCGGCGGACAGGAGATTATTTCGGATCGGTGAGTACTGTAAGAGGGTCCGGAATGGAATAATCGTGCGGGAGCCTAGCCCGCATGCTCGCTGCCAGCGGAATGCCGGGATACATCGCATTCAGCACATCGGCTGGATGGAAGGCTCCGGGAACCGGTCCGGCCGCCGGCTCTGCTCCCAAGATTGAACGGACAGCCGGGCTTTGTACGCTCTCACGCATACTTATGGCTTTACGGTATACATTCAGCGTTCCGGCCGCCATGACATCCAGTGAACGGCTACGCTGCGCCCACTCCCTTGCCTGGAAGCCGGTACGTACTCTCAGCTCCTCATTATCCAGCAGCTGCTCCAGCAGCCGGGCCAGCAGGGTGGCATCACCGGGAGGAACGATCCAGCCGGTCTCCCCGTGGCGGACCATTTCCGGCATACCTGAAGTGCCGGCAACAATTGGGGCAATGCCGGCAAGCTGAGCCTCGGTGACCGAGAACGGCTGTGTATCCTGCAGCGAAGGCTGCACATAAATATCAGCCTCGCTTAAGGTTGTCGGAATATTATCCAGCTTACCGGCAAAGCGGATATGCTCCAGAATCCCAAGCTGGCGCGCCTGTTCCCTGAGTTCTTCCAGCAGGCTGCCTATGCCGGCCACTACACAGGTCCAGTCTGTACGGTGCTTCTGCAGCATTCCTAGAGCCTCGATCAGCACATGCACGCCTTTGATATATTCGAGGCGTCCGGCATACATGATTACTTTGGTTCCCCCTCCGATCTTAAGCGGTGAAGGCTTCGCCGCCCTGGCCGCATACTGCTCCAGATTCACTCCATACGGCAAAGTATGAATCCGTTCCCTGCTTACACCGAGCTCCTGGGTCAGCTGACCCATCCAATTCGAAGAGACCATAATCAAGTCGGCCGACCGGGCCGCGAGCGCCTCCATCCGCCGGAAATACCGCCAGATCGGCCGCTGCTCATATTCCTCGCGGGTAAGTCCAGGCACAAGCCCTTTGTATTCATAATAAGCCTCCCGGGACAGTGCCCCGTGCACACTGGAGACGAGCGGAACCGGACGGCGCATAATCCGCCGCAGCGCATAGGAGGCAATGGGGTCCTGGGCATGAATGACATCGTAATTCTCCAGCCCCAGAACCGCCGCTCCACCCTCAAATACATAACGCCCCAGCTCAAAGCTGAATATGCCATGCTCCAGATGCAGATGCGGGAATAAAGTAATATCGAGGTGCGGGAGCAGCAGGGTATAGAAGGCTTTTTTATCAAAAGAAGCATTCTGCCCCAGCAAGTACAAGGTGTTGTTCTCCACATGGCTTCCCATGAGTGTAACGGAGTGTCCCTGTTCGCTCAGCTTATCGGCAAGCTGTCTCATATACGTCCAGATCCCGCCCATATTGGTAAGGCCCCAGTAGGTAACCAGCAATATTCTCATAACTTCCTCTCCCCGACTAATAGATTCACTTCTGCACGAGAGCAGACGGCTCCACTTTAACAAAGTATTATATGAGCGCTGCCGGATATAGGACATGGGTGTATGGTTCAATCTATAATAATTTCAAAATAACTTTATAATCAAAAAACGTCTTTTCGGTTATAATCGGTATACATCCTGAAAGGAAAACTTCTGTCATGTCTAAAGCACGGGTATTTGACCTTTCCCTGTTTGCCGCTTCCGTTGCTATAGCTTTCATTCCCAAACATGCTATAGTTCTGGACGATACATATATCAAGGCGCTGGTGCTCTATACGATCTTCTCCAGCTTCTACTTTCAACTGCGCATCGTGACCCGGAGCGGGAATTCTACGATAGATTATGCTATAAGCTATACCTCTTCGTTCGGAATTTTTGCCGGACCGCTAGGCACCCTTCTGTTCGAAACCGTATACCGCTTCATTGTATTTTTCTATAAAAAGTTGACAAAAACCGCCGATCCGGGCGAATTTCTGGATACGTTCTACAACATTGGGTCCTTTACACTGGGCGGTTCGGCCGCGTATTATCTGTACACTGTGCTTCACCCTTTTGCGGAGAGATTTCCGCTCGGATACTGGCTCCTGTTTCTCCTGGTCGTCTGTGTCACCACATTGCTGTCCTCCACTTTCCTGATCATAACCTTCGCGCTCTCAGGAGACATCAAGACACGTAAGGAAGCCCGTCACCTGCTGTTCCGGAGCCGTAACCTGCTTGATTTCAGCAAGGTAGCTCTGACCAATGCACTGCTCCTGCGCCTGCTGCAAATGGAGAAATGGGAAATGCTGATTGCCCTCTTCCTGCTCAATTACATCGTCAGCCTCTCCTTCTATTCCAAATCGCAGAGCGCCCAGCACAAATATGAACGCGACAAGTTCGAGCAGATGGCTTACCGTGACTTCCTGACAGGAACTTATAACCGGGCTCACATGGATAAGATGATGAAGGAGCTGAACCAGAGCGGGGAATATATCGGAATTGTAGTGGCGGATATCGACCGTTTCAAAAAAATCAATGACTCCTTCAACCACGCCGTCGGTGACCGCGTCATTATTGATTTTGCCGATACACTGAAGCAATTTCTGCAGGAGGAAGACATCCTGTTCCGCAGCGGCGGGGAAGAATTCACTGTGTTTCTCAGGAACCGAACCTTTGAGGATTGCCAGTTACAGATTCAGGCAATCCTGGACAGCCTTCACGGACACTGCGTAACCGCAGAATTCGAGGAACAGATGATCCGCGTGCCATATTCCGCCTCGTTCGGACTATATTATTACAAGGCAGACCCCGGCCAGAAGACTTCTATGGAAAAAGGGTATGTCTACGCCGATCAGCTTCTGCTTGAATCCAAAAAACTCGGCCGGAACCGGCTCTCGTACCGCAATGACCTTCGTCCGTAGCCGGACTTTAGAACGGTGAAGATCAGGTACGGGAGCGCTGTGCATTGCAACAAAAGAACAAAAACGCAAAGCAGCGATCCTCCAATAATAAGAGAATCGCTGCTTTATTGACATTTAAAGCTTTTGAGAGGATAAAGGGCCTGTCTTCGCCAGTATAAACCAACATCGGGACGGATACCGCTTGCCTCTACAGCTCAGTGGCATTAAAGGTATCTCCGCCTTCAATAGTGCCGGAGTTGAACCCTTTGTAGAACCAGCGTTTGCGCTGCTCGGAGGTACCGTGAGTGAAGCTGTCGGGCACCACATAGCCTTGTGCCCGTTTCTGGATCGTGTCGTCACCCACCGCGCTCGCCGCGGTTAAGGCTTCCTCCAGATCCCCTTCCTCCAGCAGGTTCATTCCTTGGGCATGCTTCGCCCATACCCCGGCATAATAATCGGCCTGCAGCTCAAATCGGACCTGATATTTGTTAAATTCGGTCTCGCTCAGGCTCTGGCGCAGCGAATTTAGCTGCTCGGAAGCCCCCAGCAGTGTCTGCACATGATGACCCACCTCATGGGCAATTACATAAGCCATGGCGAAATCGCCCGGCGCATTGAATTGCTGCTGCAGCTCGTCGTAGAAGCTGAGATCGATATACAGCTTGGCGTCCCCGGGGCAATAGAACGGCCCGACTGCCGAACTGGCGGTTCCGCAGGCAGAGTCCACACTGCCGCTATAGAGTACCAGCGTAGGATCCTGGTACGTTTTTCCCTGCTCCTGGAAGACCTCAGACCAGACATCCTCGGTATCGGCCAATACTACGGAGACAAATTCCGACAACTCCTTCTCCTGTGCGGTCTGCTCGTAAGGAACATTAGAGCTGGTACTGGAGCCTGTGGAAGTCAGATTGCCCATAATGTCACCGATATTCCCGCCGCTCAGCAGCGTAACAATCACCACAATAATAATCCCGCTAATTCCGCCGCCAATCAGCTTGCCGCCTCCGCCTCTGCTTCCTCTGCGGTCTTCTACATTCGAGCTGCCTCTTCTGCCCTGCCATTTCATGGCCCAACCCCCAGTTATGAATTCCGGTTTACAGGATGTATTTCATCTTAATACTGTTATACCCATAAACGCAGGGGTCCCACTCGCCGGGGTATAAATTGCTTGAAAAAAAAGACCCCTCCGCAGCCGCAGCCGTGAAGAAGTCTTCTAATCGGATTATTAAAAAGGCAGCCTATTTCGCAGCTTTAGCAGCTTCCAAAATGGCTTTCAGGTAACCTTGGGTATCCACCAGAGTAGCACCGCTTACAGCATCAACTACTTGCTCAGCGGTCTTGTGTGTAAGAGTCATTTCAAGAGACTTGATAGTTTTGCCTGTAGCGAATTTCTCAACGGCAGCCAGGTTCTTGTCATAAGAAACTGTGGAGCCTGCGGCTTCAGCCATATGCTCGCTGTAGTATTTAGTGTTAGCTTTCTTGGAAGCCAGAACCACGTTAGGGTCTTTGTAGCCGTTCAGACCAAATTCTTTATCCGAGTTAGGAACGCCAGTTGCTACATCTGTACCCAGGAATTGATAATCATCCAGCGAAGCTGCAACGATTACGCCGTTCTGTACTACAGCAACAGCTACTGTGAAGCATTTGGTACCATGGGCAGCCGCTTCCACCCGGCCTACCTTAAGTGGTGCGCTCGCTGCAGATGTTACACTGTTCAGGGCGCCGCTGTTGCCTACCCCTACAAGTGCCAAAGAGATGCCAGCTACGAGCATTAGTTTTGTTACTTTTTTCACAAATATTCCCCCAGTTAATGTTATGAGATACGCTTACATACTATATTTATCAATATATTGGATACACGTCTATTACAAATGTTACTAGTTAACTGCAAATAATTGGGATATGTATTTTTAACAGGGAAATGAAGGGATAAATGGAGGTGAAACGCAATAAAAGACAAATTCCCCTCCATCAAATCAGCAACAATGTCAGCTGCAATTCTCTTTCACAGTCACTTTATTATTTGTTATCGTAACTTTGGAATATCCGGATAAAGATTCGGTGTAGGAGCATACCCCTATGGTCTGAAGGACATCCGGCGCTCTGGGATCTGTATATTTCAGATAAATGCCCCCTTCACCGCTTAAGCTAAGCCGGGGTCTAATTTTGATTGTTTTTCCGCTGCTGAGCGTTTTCCCGAGTTCATCTGTGGAAGCGCCGGCAGCTGCGCCCGTAACCACACCAGTCTCAAGGATGCTCAGATCAAAATCGGACTCATTGTTTACTGTCACCCTGAAGCTCTGGAACTGGGCAGCCATACTCAAAATGCCGTATTTGCTGTTCACCTGTGCGGCCAGTATAAATACGGCGGCAATAACCGCTGTACCCAGTGCTGTTGCCAGGACTACTCTGCGATTGCTTCTCATAAACTCATCTCCTTTACAGTAAGACGAACTGCATCGCGGAAATGTATCAGCCGCCCTGCGCTCCGCAAGAATATTTACAGCCGGATAGGCCTGGGTAACAGAACAGCAAGAGCTTGAAAAGAAATAGCAGCGTTGGCCTTATTCAGCCAATCTCTGTCGCTTCTATCAAACTGTTCTGCAGAAAGCAAAAAAAGCAGCGCCCCTCCTATGAGAGAATCGCTGCTTTGCTTAATTTACATAGCTTAGCGGATGGAGATTAGCTGCTATATGAAATTCCATTTCAAATGGAAACTCGGAAACCTTCTATAACCGGCAGTTTAATTGCACGAAATACAACTAAAAGGGTAACCAGTTGCTAATTAGACGATTTAGTTGTACAAAGTACAATTAAGCCATACTGCGTACCTTAGGCATTATACTAGTTCAGCGGCTCCCCGCCTAATTGCACGCGAAGCTTCCGCATATCCTCCGGCCACGGATCAGATACTTCGACCCTGCTCCGGGTCCAGGGGTGAGCAAAAATAAGCTTCTCGCCATGCAGCGCCTGCCGGTCTGCACCTTCCGGCTTCGCCTTAGCCTTAAGCTTAACCTCCGGCCTGCCCGGACCAGCCAGCTTACCTGGCTCCAACAGTCCCGGTGTAATGCCCGCCTTCTCCTGCTCTTCGAACCAGGCTGTAATGGCCGACTTCACCTTACCCGGCTCTGTACGCAGCGGCAGCTTATCGTTCTTGCTGCCACCCGCACGGACACTGGCCGTATGCCAGCCGGGTCCGCCGTAGAGGTCATCCCCGTACAGCGGATGGCCCGCATGACTGAGGTGGACACGGATCTGGTGCGTGCGCCCCGTCTCCAGTTGCACCTTCAGCACAGTTCCGCCAGGCAGCGCTTCCCGCCCTATGATTCGCGTGACCGCCGCCTGTCCTCCCGGCGAGACCCGCCGGCGCGCCGCATGATGGCGGTCACGGCCGATCGGGGCATCAATCACGGTAAGCTCAGGCGGCACACTGCCTTCCACAATCGCCGCGTAAAGGCGGGATACGGTTTTGTCGCGCATATCCTCGTCCAGTACAAGCTGGGCGTATTCGTTCTTCGCATAGAGCACAGGTCCTGTTGTATCCTTATCCAGCCGGTGAATATGGCGGACGGCTACCCCTCCACCGGAAGCGGCATAATGTGCTGCGACGATATGATCCAGCGTTACGCCTGCTCCGCTGCCATCCGGATGAACCGCCATGCCCGCCGGTTTATGGACCACGAGGCAGAAGTCATCTTCGTACAGTACTACAAGCTCCTGCCATACCGGCTCAATACCCGCTTCCCGGTAAGGGAACAGGGATAGCATCAGCCGGTCGCCCTTCCACTGGATGCCGCCTTCGCGGCGCAGCCGCGCATGCAGCTTCTCCGGCATCCCGGCCGTGCCGAGCAGCCAGGCGTCAATGGCTGCCTGCCTGTCGGCCGCAGCCGTAATCACCCGGCCGGGCATGACTTGAAGCCACTCTCCGCGCCGGATCCATTTGCCGCCGCCGGTGATGTTCCTGATGACCGCGCCAGTATTCCCTGTATCTGCAGCCGCTCCACCAGGGATATTTGTGCCGGACAACTCCTCCGGCCCGCCTGTCATAGCGACTTCAGGGCATTATAATGGCCCTCAATCGTATCATCAATATCCTGCTCGCTGTGCACAGCGGATACGAACATGCCTTCAAACTGGGATGGCGGAACGCTGATGCCCTGATCAAGCATTTTGCCGAAATAACGTTTGAACAGATCCAGGTTGCTGGTCTTGGCCGTCTCGAAGTTGACCACCGGTCCTTCAGTGAAGAACGGGCAGACCATAGAGCCCACACGGTTAATGGTGAGGGGGATGCCAGTTTCCTGCGCGTTACGCTTAAGGCCGGCTTCCAGACGTGCACCCAGCACCTCCAGACGGGTATACACTTCAGGTGTCAGCAGCTTCAGCGTGCTGTAACCCGCCGCCATGGCCAGCGGATTCCCGCTGAGTGTGCCTGCCTGGTAGATCGGACCAGAGGGGGCGATTTGCTCCATAATCTCTCTTTTACCGCCATAAGCACCCACCGGGAGACCGCCGCCGATAACCTTGCCGAAGCAGGTCAGATCAGGGTCCAGCCCGAAGAGCCCTTGCGCACAGCCGCGGTCCACCCGGAAACCGGTCATCACTTCATCAAAAATCAGCAGCGCGCCGTACCCCGTCGTCACCTTGCGCAGACCCTCCAGAAAGCCCGGAAGCGGAGGCACTACACCCATATTCCCGGCAATCGGCTCAACAATCACAGCGGCAATCTCATTGCCGTAACGTTCGAACGCGATTTTGACCCCTTCCAGATCATTGTATGGCACCGTAATGGTGTTAATGGCTACGCCCTCCGGCACACCGGGGCTATCCGGCAGACCCAAAGTAGCTACCCCGGAACCGGCTTTGATCAGCAGGCTGTCGGCGTGGCCGTGGTAGGAGCCCTCGAACTTGAGGATTTTGCTGCGTCCTGTATATCCGCGGGCCAGCCTGATGGCGCTCATCGTAGCTTCCGTTCCCGAGTTCACCATGCGCACAATGTCCACCGATGCTACACGTTCCACCACGGTTTTGGCCATTTCCGTCTCCAGCAGTGTGGGTGCGCCGAAGCTTGTCCCTTTAACCGCAGTCTCCTGCAGCGCCTTCACCACTTCCGGATGGGCATGGCCCATAATCAGCGGTCCCCACGAGCAGACGTAGTCGATGAAGCTGTTGCCGTCGATATCGTAGATGCGTGAGCCTTCGCCTCTGTCTACATAAACCGGGGTCAATCCTACGGATTTGAATGCCCGGACCGGGCTGTTCACTCCTCCCGGGATATACTGTTTTGCTTCTTCAAAAGCTATGCGGGAAGCCTCTTCCCTGCGTGTAAGCGGCACATTGCCCATACTTCTTCACTCCTGCTCTGCTGAATTTATACAGCTGAATATAGTCTAGCCGCGCAGCCAGCGCGCTGCATCCTTGGCGAAATACGTAATAATAATATCTGCTCCGGCGCGCTTCATGCCGGTCAGCATTTCCAGGACAACTGCCTGCTCATCGATCCAGCCCTGCTGTGCGGCCGCTTTTACCATTGAATATTCACCACTCACGTTGTACGCCACCAGCGGCAGATCGAACTGGTCGCGGATCGTCCGGATGACATCCAGATAAGCCAGCGCCGGCTTAACCATCAGCATATCAGCGCCTTCCAGCACATCTGAATCGGCCTCACGGATCGCTTCACGCAGATTGGCCGGGTCCATCTGGTATGTCTTGCGGTTACCGAACTGCGGCGCAGAATCCGCTGCTTCCCGGAAGGGGCCGTAGAAGGCGGATGCGTATTTTACCGAATAGGACATAATCGGCACATGCTCAAATCCATTCTCGTCAAGGCCGCTGCGGATCGCCTGCACGAACCCGTCCATCATATTGGAAGGCGCGATAATATCCGCACCGGCCCGGGCCTGGGATACCGCCGTGCGGGTCAGCAGCTCCAGCGAAGCATCGTTGATCACATCGCCATGTACTACGCCGTCAACTGTATGGGTATGTACCATACCGCAGTGGCCGTGGTCGGTGAATTCACACAGACAGGTGTCGGCGACAACCAGCAGCTCGGGGTACCACTGCTTAATCAGCCGGGTAGCCTCCTGCACAATGCCATCCTCAGCGAAACCGGAGGAGCCGATGGCGTCCTTCGTTTCGGGAATGCCGAACAGCAATACGGCCGGAATTCCCAGGGAGACAATCTCATCCACTTCCGACTTCAGAGTATCCAGCGAGAAGTGGTACACGCCGGGCATGGAGCCAATCTCATTCTTCACACCCGTACCGTAGGTCACAAATATCGGCTGGATAAAGTCCAGCACGTTCAGGACGGTCTCCCGCACCATTCCGCGGATTCCGGCTGTACCGCGCAAGCGGCGGTGTCTAGTCATTGGAAAGCTCATTGCTGTTTCCTCCTGTACAGTAAGTATTTAAACACATCTATCTGTCTCAAGCATTATTCGAATATGAAGTCACAAAATGCAGCGTTAAAATGATGCGCTCAATTGCAGTGCTCAGATTGCATTAACGGAATAGCGGAAACCAGGCTGCAGGTTATCTGAGCCTCGTTGTTTCATTCCAGCGGCAGAGCTCCTGCACCAGCCCTTCGATCGTTGCTTCATCCGGGAGCAATCCCGGAGTCAACCCGGCCTCCACAGCAGTCTGTTCGGTTACCGGACCTATGCAGGCGATTTTGACCCCCGCCAGCAGCGTCAGCGGATCTCCCAGGCCCATCCGTTTCAGGATAGAGATGAAGTTGCGCACCGTGGAAGAGCTGGTGAAGGTGACCGCATGAATCCGTTTCTCTTCGAGCAGCTTCACCAGTTCCATATCATCTTCACCAGTAACCACAGTCTCATACGTATCCACTTCAGTCACTTCCAGCTCCAGCTCCCTCAGCTTGCCGGGCAGCCACTCGCGCGCCAGATCGCCGCGCGGCAGCAGCACCTTCTGCCCCGGCTGCAGCTGATCGCCGAAGGCTTCAATCAGCCCTTCTGCCTGGAACCGTCCAGGCAGCTCTTCGGCGAGCAGCCCGCGCGCGGCAAGCGCCTCAGCCGTAGCCGGTCCCACCGCGCAGATCCGCGCGCGGTGCAGACCGCGCAGATCCGTCTTCAGCTGCGTCAGATGCCGCATGAAGTAGTCCACGCCGTTCGGACTGGTGAAGAACACCCAGTCGTACTCTGGAAGCCGGCCAAGCGCTGAAGCAATCTCTGCCTGCTTGTCCGCATCACGCTGCATAACCGTCTCAATGACAGGGAACTCATACGGTTCGCCGCCAAGCTCCTCGATCCGGTCTACCAGTTCGCTGGCCTGGCTGCGGGCCCGCGTCACAACAATCCGCTTGCCGAACAGCGGCATCGCTTCAACCCACATGAGATGCTCCCGCTGGAGCACTACATCGCCGACAACGATAACGGCCGGCGGCTGGAAATCGGCCGCCTTGACCTTCGCTTCAATGTCGGCAAGCGTGCCGGTCAGTGTCTCCTGATCGGCACGTGTCCCCCAGCGCACCAGCGCCACCGGCGTTTCCGGCGGACGCCCGTGCTTCATCAGCTGGGCGCTGATATATCCGATTTTGGCGACGCCCATCAGGAACACCAGGGTTCCTGTGGCGTTCGTCACCTTATCCCAATGAATGGAATGATCCAGCTTATCCGGGCTCTCATGTCCGGTAATGATCGACAGGGAAGACGCAGCCTCCCGGTGGGTTACCGGAATACCGGCGTACGCCGGGACGCTGATAGCCGAGGTAATACCCGGCACAATCTCGTAGTAGACGCCATGCCGGCGCAGCAGCTCCGCTTCTTCACCTACCCGGCCAAAAATCACCGGGTCCCCGCCCTTCAGACGCACTACCGTTTTGCCCTCCAGAGCGAGATCAACCAGCAGCTGATTAATGTCCTCCTGCTTCATCGTATGGCGGTCCGGCAGCTTGCCTACGTATATTTTCTCCCCGCCCGGCTTCATCCACTTCAACAGCCTTGGACTCGCCAGCCGGTCATAGACCACCACATCTGCCTTCTGGATACACTCCAGACCTTTGACCGTAATCAGCTTGGCATCCCCCGGACCTGCACCTACAAGATAAACCTTCCCCGCCATCTCCGTCATCCCCTTATCCCCTTATCCCCTTATCCCTGAACATCCTGTCCCTTTACATCCGCCAAAATCTTCTCTGCGCCCCTGGCAATCAGCTTGCGTGCAACCTCCGCACCGAGCTGCACCGGATCCTTCCCGGTACAGGTTTCTTTAAGGATTACCGACCCGTCCGGTGTTCCCACCATTCCGGTTAAAGTGATTAACAGGCCGCGGTCTTCAGAAGTCCCGCCGGAATGAATAGTCCCGATTGTTCCCGTTGTCCCGGCCTTCTCCGTCTCCAGCACAGCGTAGGCGCCGATCGGCACCTGACAGCCGCCGTTCAGGGCGCCGAGGAATGTGCGCTCCGCCGTCACCGTAAGAGCGGTGCGCTCATCATTGTAGAGCGCGAGCAGCTTGCGCAGCTCCTCATCGTCCTCACGGCATTCGATGCCGAGAGCTCCCTGGCCCACAGCGGGCAGACAGATTTCCGGCGGCAGATACGCCGTTGCCCTGTCCTGCCAGCCCATCCGCGACAAGCCAGCCGCTGCCAGCAGAATCGCGTCGTATTCGCCGCTCTCCAGCTTCTTCAGCCGCGAGTCAATATTGCCGCGTACCGGCTCAATAACCAGATCCGGCCGGAGCGCCGCCAGCTGGCTGGAGCGCCGCAGGCTGCTTGTGCCTACTCGTGCGCCCTGCGGCAGATCCTCAAGGCCGGCTCCGCTGCTTGAGATCAGGCAGTCACGTGGATCGACACGCTTCGGCACTGCACCGTTAATCAAGCCTTCCGGCAATTCGGAAGGCATATCCTTCATACTATGTACTGCCATATCGATTTCTTTGACCAGCATGGCCTGCTCAATTTCCTTCACAAAAAGACCCTTACCGCCCACCTTGGACAGGGTGACATCAAGAATCCGGTCGCCTTTGGTAACAATCTTATGCACCTCAAAAGTAAAATCAAAGCCATGCTCCCCGCTAAGCCGCTCCAGATCGGCAATTACATGCCCTGTCTGCGTCAGCGCCAGCGCACTCTGTCTGCTGCCCACAATAATCTTCCGCATGAACCATTCCCCCTGTTCAAGTTACCTGCACCTGCACCTGCCCGCCCTGTTTCCTGCACCATACCTCTCATTCGCTCATCCACGCCAATTTTGCCGAAATCAAGGGCACTTTTGCCCTTCATTTGCTCATCTGAGCCAATTTTTCTGGAATCAAGGGCACTTTTGCCCTTCATTTGCTCATCTGAGCCAATTTTGCTGAAATCAAGGGCACTTTTGCCCTTCATTTGCTCATCTGAGCCACTATTGCTGGAATCAAGGGCACTTTTGCCCTTCATTTGCTCATCTGAGCCACTATTGCTGGAATCAAGGGCACTTTTGCCCTTCATTTGCTCATTCGCGCCAATTTTGCTGAAATCAAGGGGATTTATACCACTAATTTGCTCATTTCGGCGGATTTGACCGACTCAAAGGGATATATACCTTTAATTCACTGCACAACAGTAGGCTTTTGCCATTCCAGTCACATTCCAGCGAATCCGTCCTGTTCAACGTTATAAACACATTCAATTAGTCCACTTATTCGTCCATAAGTTTTATCATTCGGCCGTTCGTCCATTCAATCGTCGATTCGATATGTGGGCTGTCAGCATCGACATTTCGTTAGGGAACACTTCAGTAGCACGATTCAATCGACAACTTGAGTCAATTTCTGCCGCTGCTTATGTCTTTGCAGACTTAGTTTGAAGCAGTCTTAATGATTGCCGAATTCGTTTTAAAGCAGCCAGAGCAGATGCAAACTAATCCGAAATCGCAGCAGTTATACTTGTTGCCTGCTCCATCTGCTGGTTTGATCTACGCCGTTTACTACTCCATCCGCTCGTTCCATCTACGCCTCCCGATGAACTGCTCCACCCACTCACTCCATCTACACTTCCCAATGGCCGACTCCACCTGATCATTCCGCCTACTTCTCCCGGTTACACTCAATCCAGGCTTCGACCTCTCCAGCTGTCCATGGTATAAAGGTGCCCTGCCGCATCTCATCCAACACATCAAGCTTCCCCAGCCTCCGCAGCAGCCGGGCGCGAATCTCAGCTACAGGCTCCAGCCGCTTGATTTCGGTGCGCAGCTCGTGCAGGAAATCCAGATAAGGCTCGTATTCCTCGCCCAGCAGTCCAGCGATCTGCGCCGTGATCTGCGCAGTAGCGGACGGTCCCGCCCCGGAGGTCGAGACCGCAACCGTCAACCGCCCCCGCCGAAGGATACCGGGCGTGATGAAGCTGCCCGCCTCGGCGTGGCTGGCCACATTGACCGGCAAGCCCAGCACCCGGGCCTCCCCGGCCACCGCTTCATTCACCGCCCTGTCGCTGCTGGCGGCATAGACCAAGACAGCTCCCGAGAGATCTCCGGGAGCATAGGGGCGGCTGACCCATTGCAGCCGCCCCTCCGCAGCCGCTGCGGACAACGTCCCGCTAAGCGCAGGACTGACAATCACGAGCTCCGCTCCTGCCTCCAGCAGCGGAGCCGCTTTACGTTCAGCCACAGCTCCGCCGCCGATCATTACCACCATTCTGCCCTGAACATCCAGCATAATGGGCAAATATCTGCTCATCCCGCCTCACTCCAGCATCTGAATATCAACTATACTCCACACCACAATAATCCAGCTTGCTCAACTAAGAAATCCGTCCCAGGTTGCCACTAATGCAGGACAGCAGTCCGGCGCGCATTAGATTAACTTACTCATTAACCGCCCATTATCACTTCAGCACAGTTGCTCGCTTCGTTATCCACCATAACACTTTAGTTCAATCACTGGCTCCATAGCCACTATAGTACTCCATGCAATCGCCTGCGCTCCTTAGCTGCCACAACATGCCCGCATAACTTCCCGTTTCTTGCCTGTACATTCCAGCATAACCTCTTGCTTCTCATCCACCTGTGCTCTCGAGCACAATTCAGCCGCCTCTACACTTCAGCACACCAACGCCTCTGCACGTCAGCACACCAGCCGCCTCTACACTCCAGCATACCAGCCGCCTCCAGCACTCCAGCACACCAGCCGCCTCCAGCACTCCAGCACACCAGCCGCCTCTACACTTCAGCACACCAACCGCCTCTGCACGTCAGTACACCAGCCGCCTCTGCACGTCAGTACACCAGCCGCCTCTACACTCCAGCACACCAGCCGCCTCTACACTCCAGCACACCAGCCGCCTCTACACTTCAGCACACCAGCCGTCTCCGCACTTCAGCACACCGGGCGCCTCCGCACTCCAGCACCCGGCTCGCCAACTTTACTACCCGCCCCAGCCATGGAACTCAGACCATGAATTCAGCAGGAAATTAAGAATAATAAAACCATAGCCGGTGATGGCCCAGCGTGCCATCGCAGTGCCGCTTCTGCGGCCGGAAACCTTCAGTACTATATAGAGTATGTAGACTCCGAGGCCGGTAAGCGTAGTCAGCACTTTCAGATCCTGAAACAGCGGCGTCCGCCCTTCTGCAATAATCGATAAGCCAGCCAGAATAAGCGAGGCCAGCAGCAGCGGCACACCGGCAAGGATAGCGGTATACGAATATTTGTCCATTGTCTCCAGACTTGGGAACCTGCGGACACGGTCATCCCACTTCTTATTCTTAAGCTTGGTATGCAGAAACAAATACATTATCGCAAATACGGTCCCCAGTGTCAGTGCGGCAAAGCTCAAATTGGCCAAAATCACATGCATCGCCAGCCAGCCGTGCACCGCACTCCAGCTCTGCAAGGCATGATCCTCTGCGGTCAGCCATACCCGGTTCAGCAGAAACACGCTGAACCCTGCCATGCTGAGCAGCAGAATCGTAAACTCGCCGCCCCGCGTGTACGCAACGGCAAGCGAGATCACCACCATACTGAAGGAGAACCAGAACAGAAAGTCATACGGTGTGAAGATCGGCAGACCGCCCTCCTGGGAGAAGCGGATCGCCAGCCCCGTGAGCTGCAGCAGGCCCACAACAGCAAGAAGCCCTGTGCCCAGCCGCTTTCCGCCCGGATTGCGCCGAAGGCAATCCGAGAAAACAAACAGCAGGCTCAGGGCATATAGCAGCAGAGCGGCATCATATATTCCGTTCAGCAGTTGCATGTCGCTCACCCGCCCAGCAGGCCGGCCGGAGCAAACACGTTCCCCGGCACCGCGAACTTTCCGCCGGAGGATACTTCAGCAGGCGCCTCCTCAACCGGTACAGCACTGCGGTCATCCGGACTCGGGTCCAGCTGCTCCTGCAGTGCAAAAATCTGGGTGAAGTACTCCAGAGCTTCATTCCCCTGCTTCCCGCCGGACAACTCCTTAATGACATTAATCGGATCATGCATCATCTGGTTCACAATACTTTTGGTCAAGCGGCGGATAACCTTGCGCTGATGCTCATCCAGTTCAGGCAGCTTGTTGAACAGGCTGTCCATCGTTTCTTCATATATCCCGTTCGACTTGTCCTGCAGCGCACGGATCACCGGTCTGACACCGAGCGTCTTCAGCCACAGCTGGAATTCATCCATTGCCTCACTAATCATCACTTCAATCTTGGCCGCTTCACTGCGGCGCATTTCCAGATTACTCTCCACAATGCCTTCCAGATCATCTATATCATAGAGGAAGACATCTGGCACACTTGCCGCAGCCGGATCAATATCGCGGGGCACGGCAATGTCGATCATGAACAGCGGCCGGGACGGGCGGCGCTTCATCCCCTCAGCTACTTGGGCAGCCGTCAGCACATAACCGTCCGCTCCCGTGGAGCTGATGACTATATCCACTTCATCCAGACGCTTCAGTGCCTCTTCAATCGTGGTTGGCTTGCCGAGGAACTTCTCGGCCAGCTCTACGGCCCGTGACAACGTACGGTTGGCGACAATCACTTCCGCCGCGCCGCTGCTGTACAGATGCTTGACCGTCAGCTCGCTCATTTTGCCGGCGCCGAGAATAAGCACTCTTTTGCCGGTAAACATGCCAAAAATCCGCTTGCCAAGCTCCACCGCCGCGTAGCTGACCGAAACCGCGCTTTCACCGATAGAAGTCTCGCTATGCGCACGTTTGCCGAGCGTCACCGCCTGTTTGAACAGCCGGTTGAACCACGTTCCGGTTACGCCCTCCGCCTGGGCAGTCAAAAAAGCACTGCGTACCTGTCCCAGGATCTGCGTCTCGCCGATCACCATGGAATCCAGGCCGCAGGTTACACGCAGCAGGTGGGCAATCGCCTGCTCGTCTTCATATATATACATATGCTGTGCAAATACATCACTTTTTACACCGAACCACTGCTCCATGTAGCTGCGGATGAAATATCCGCACATATGAAGGCGGTCCACGACCACATAAATTTCCGTCCGGTTACAGGTGGCGACTACGACCCCTTCCAGAACGCTCTTCGTCTGCATCAGCTGATGAAGCGCAGCAGGCAGATCCTTCTCGGCAAAAGCGAACTGTTCTCTCACCTCTACGGGAGCCGTACGGTAATTCAGGCCAACGACGACAATATGCATCGCTTGTTCACCATCCTAATCTCTATTCATTGGTGTAGGCACTGTTACTGCTTATTAGCATGTATTAGTATCAATTTCACAAGATCTCAAATCGCTGTGTTAAGTATATCACATCAAAATACGGCTTTTTGCAAAACCTTTGAACTATTTATGAATTACAGATAATAATTATTATAAATAAAAATCCGCCAAAGCACCATGCTTTAGAATGGGTTATTTAGAGTTTTTTTATGAATCCGCTGGTTATCTGTATAACTCAAATACTTTAATGTCACCGTATATAACATAGAAACAAAATATTGACACACATTATTGCGAATGATAGCATATAACAAATCACATGCGTAATATTATATAACACGAACATTGAAAAAAATCATTCAGAAACCATCCGAGTCACTAATATGTAAGATTCACTAATTAAACCTCTCTTGTATAAGCTCGTTAATTTGGAATGAGCGTATCTACAGGCAACCGTAAATTGCCCCAGGCTACAAGAGGCCAGATAAGACACTGGAGCAACCAGTGAAGGGAACACGGCTAAGCCGGTCTTCTCCTCCTGACGTACCTGTCTTGTCCTGCGCCTCTTGGTCCTGGGGTTTTTGGCATTTATATTTGGCATTTATAATAGAAGGAGTGAGGGCAATGAGTGCATCCTACGCACGGTTAAGTGAATCGATCAGTCAAGCCAAGAATGTGAGGATCTACAAGAATAAAGATACCGCCTATGACTTTAAGCTGTACCCTTTCGGAGAACGAGGAACCTACATTGCCCCTGAGCTGATCAGTGAGATTACCGATAGTCTGGCAGAGGCCGTTACGGAACAATTCCCGGATTTCGATTACATCGTATCGCCTGAACCGGGCGGGCATACCTGGGGCATGCTTGCGGCCTACAAGCTGATGAAGCCGATGAACATTCTGCGCCTCAGTACAGAGCTGTATGAGAATTACGAGGTCAGCATCAAACGCGAGACGGCGTATAACGAGAATTATATTTATTTTGACGGCTTCTCTTCCGGTGACCGGGTGCTGCTGCTGGATGATGTGATTAGTTCAGGCGCTACCATCTGCTGCATCGCTGAGCAAATGTCCGTTATGGGCGTTGAGCTTGTAGGTGTGCAGGCGATTCTGGCTAAAGGTGAACACTACAAGCAGCTGGAAACGGACATTGGAGTGCCGGTAAGGTTTCTATCCCAGGTATGAAGTCTATAGAACTGCAATCGCAGAATTGATGAAATTATAACAGGGGAGTGACAAGCCATGGCTTATTATTATGAGCAGCCTTCAAGAACCTTCAGTGAGTTCCTGCTGGTGCCCAGCCTGACCACCAAAGAATGCATCCCGGGGAATGTCGATCTCCGGACGCCAGTAACCAAATTCCGCAAGGGTGAGACTCCGGCGCTGACGATGAATCTGCCTGTTACCTCTGCGGTAATGCAGGCGGTATCCGACCATAACATGGCGATTGCCCTGGCCAAAAGCGGCGGCATCTCCTTCATCTATGGCTCGCAGTCTATCGAGCAGCAGGTTGAGATGGTCCGCCGGGTCAAAAAGTTCAAAGCCGGCTTCGTCCTCAGCGACTCCAATCTGAAGCCGGAGGATACACTGCAGGATGTACTGGCGCTGAAAGCGCGCAGCGGCCACTCCACCATTGCCATTACGGACAACGGGGAACCGACAGGCAAGCTGATGGGCATTGTCACAAGCCGCGATTACCGCGAGAACCGTCTGCCGCCGGAGTGCCTAATTACTGAATTTATGACGCCGTTATCTTCACTAATCTATGCCGAAGAAGGCATCACCTTAACTGAAGCCAACGATATGATCTGGGATCATAAGCTGAACTGCCTGCCGATTGTTAATGCCAGCGGTCATCTCGTTCACCTTGTGTTCCGCAAGGATTATGACAGCCATCAGGAGTACCCGCTGGAGCTGCATGATGACAACAAACAGCTCATTGTCGGCGCAGGTATCAACTCCCGGGATTACAAAGAGCGCGTACCGGCGCTGGTGGAAGCCGGCGCAGATGTCCTGTGCATTGATTCCTCTGACGGTTATTCCGAATGGCAGGCCGAAACCATCCATTATATTAAGGATACTTTCGGGGAGAAAGTGAAGGTCGGGGCGGGCAATGTCGTCGATAAGGAAGGTTTCCTGTACCTCGTGGAAGCCGGGGCGGATTTCGTCAAAGTCGGCATCGGCGGTGGTTCCATCTGTATTACCCGGGAGCAAAAAGGGATCGGACGCGGCCAGGCCTCCTCCGTCATTGAAGTCGCAGCCGCCCGCCAGGAATATTACGAGCAGACCGGCATCTATGTCCCGATCTGTTCCGATGGCGGGATTGTCCATGATTACCATATTGTGCTGGCGCTGGCGATGGGAGCTGACTTCGTGATGCTGGGCCGCTATTTTGCCAGATTCGATGAAAGCCCCGGACGCAAGCTGCTGGTCGGCGGGAACTTCGTCAAGGAATATTGGGGTGAGGGGTCGAGCCGCGCCCGCAACTGGCAGCGTTATGACTTCGGCAATGCTGACAAAGAGAGCAAGCTGGAGTTCGAGGAAGGCGTGGATTCCTTCATTCCTTACGCCGGACGGCTCAAGGATAATCTGGATCTCAGTATCAGCAAAATCAAATCAACCATGTGCAACTGCGGCTCGCTGACCATCCCGGCACTGCAGAAGCATGCGAAGATAACACTGGTTTCCTCCACAACCATCTTTGAAGGAGGCGCACATGATGTTATGCTGAAGGAAAAGGACAGATCATCCTCCTGATCACATCCTAATCCATAAGGAGCGTCAACCATGACACAAATTACCAAAGTTCTGGTCAGCAAGAACCAGCTGCAGCAAAGAGTTCAAGAACTGGGCGCTGAAATATCGCGCGACTATGAAGGCAAAGAGCTTGTACTTATCGGCATTCTCAAGGGCGGCGCTGTATTCATGTCCGACCTGATGCGCGAAATCACTTTCCCGGTCGGCATCGACTATATGTCAGTGTCCAGCTACGGTGCAAGCTCCACCTCCTCCGGTGTCATCACGATCAAGAAGGATATCGACATGGATATCCGCGGCAAGCATGTCCTGCTCGTCGAGGATCTGATCGACACCGGCCTGACTCTGCAGCATCTGAGGCAGCTGTTCGCCCTGCGCGAAGCTGCAAGCGTCCGTATCTGTACTATTCTAAGCAAACCTTCCCGCCGCCTGGTCGAAGTTCCGGTCGAATACTGCGGCATTGACATTCCCGATGAATTCGTTGTCGGCTATGGTCTGGATTACGCCGAGCAGTTCCGCAATCTTCCTGAGGTATGGATTGTGGAGACGGGCGATTAGACTAGGATTAAGAAACCGTCAATTCTCCTATAGCTGGAGAATTGACGGTTTCTTTGTTCAGCAGAGAGATGGTTCCGCAACTGTCTCCCCTGTCAGAAACGGTCCCAGCAGCCGGATTTGCTCATAAGGTGCCAGCGGATTGGCAATCCGCCGCAGCATCAGCTCTGCCGCCCGCTCCCCTGCCTCCTGGACCAGCAGCGCCGGGCGCGACAAGCCGGGACAAGCCTCCAGTTCCCCATGCTCCATCGCAACAATTGATATCTGCTCCGGAATATTAAGTCCCCATTCCTGCACCTTCCGCAGAATGGGCCAGGCTTGTCCATGATTCGCCGAGAGAATAGCCGTAGGGCTTCCTGTCTGAAGAATGGCCGATAAGTCAGCAAGCCATTGAGGATCAGCGGGGTTCACATGATACATCTGTTCAGCAGCGGAAATTCCCCGGCTTGCGCAGGCGGCCCTGAAGCTCTGATAGCGCAAGCGGAATCCCCTCTGTCCGTCCGGCTCACCCACGTACAGAATTCGGCGATGACCGCTGCGGCAGAGCGCATTTACCGCAAGAATGATCGCATGCTGGACATCCCAGATTACACTGTCCACCTCGGCCCCTTCGGGCGGGAAATTGATCATTACCTTCGGAAGACCAAGCTGCAGCAGAATGGTCTCCGCCCAGACGGGCAGCAGCGGCGATAGAAACAGTCCGTCGCAGTATAGAATGCCGCTCTCCTCCAGCCAGTCCGCCAGCTTGTCCGGCTGGTGTCCCTCAAACGGCAGCAATACGGATTGTACCTGATGGCCCAGCTCATCCATGCGCTGATGCAGACCATGGAACTGCAGATTCAGAAGAGAGTGGTCTGCAGGCATCAGCATGACGAACCGGCGGGGCTTGCCCGCCGCATAGGCAATGGATTCAGCGGCAAGCCCCGCTTCCTGCGCTTTGGTCGCATAATTCATTGCCCGGGCAGTAGCGAATACCAGCCTGCGGGTCGGTTCCGACATGCCCGGCAGCCCGCGCAGCGCTTTGGATACTGTGTACACGCTCAGCCCCAGGCGGTCCGCCAGATCCCGCAGCGTGACCGTTTTTCTCTTTGACACACGACTTCCCCCTTTTACTTGGCCATTCCATTCTTCCATAGCTCTCCTGCAATGCAACCCCACAATCCCCTAAGTACAACTAAAATCAAGCTATAATCCCTTGTTCCATATATCTATTATAAAGGTAAGCTCTATATAGAAAGGATGAATATGGTGAAAAAAGAACAGATAAATCTGCAGGTGGCCGCAGAGATATATGAGGAGGCCGATGTCATAGTGATCGGGGGCGGTCCGGCCGGGACAGCGGCGGCGATCTCCGCCGCCCGCTGCGGACAGAAGGTAATACTGCTGGAGCAATCAGGGCAGCTTGGAGGGATGGGAACACTGGCTAATGTCAGCATCTATATGAGTGTCGGCAACGTGACCGGCATCTACCGTGAAATGCTTGAAGAGACAACTCCCGAAGCCGTTCCCGGCTCCCACCTGATATCGCTGCACTCCCGGAAGGACCAGTATTCCCCCTTTGCAGTGCGCCATTATCTGAACGGAAAACTGCACCGGGAGAAGGTTAAGGTCTTCTACCACACCGTCTATGTCCAGCCCGTCATGGAGGGGCAGCGGGTACGCGGAGTACTAGCCCGGACCCGCGAAGGGCTGAAGGCCTTCATGGGCGGGATTGTGCTGGACTGCTCAGGGGACGCCGCTGTGGCCAGGGATGCCGGAGTGCCTATGCGCTACGGCCGGGAAAAGGACGGATTAACACAGCCTATGACCCTTATGTTCACCATGCAGAATACCGGCAAGCCAGTTGTCCCTTATCTTCCTGAGGACTGTGAGATATATGAGTCCGTAGACGATCTGCCGCAGGGACGCCACCTGTACTGGGAAAAAAATGATGACGGCAGGCTTCTGGTCAATATGACCCGCGTTAAGGGCAACGGTGCCCGTATTGAAGACGTCAACTTCGCGGAGCGCGAGGCTCTGCGCCAGGTTTTCTCAACGGCCCATTATTTACAGCGCAACGGCTTTGAGAATTACATTATTGCCCATATTCCCGGCCAGACCGGTGTGAGGGAAACCGGGCAAATCGTTGGCCTGTACACCTTGACCGAACAGGATTTGCTTGAAGCCCGCAGGTTCGGGGATGTCGTGGCGCAGACCAATTATGAAATCGATATTCACAGCCCTGACGGGCAAAGAACGACGGAGGAGCGCCAGCTGGGAAGCTACGATATTCCGTACCGCTGTATGGTACCTGCCGGTGTACAGGGGCTATTGGTAGCGGGACGAAGCATTTCGGCAACTCATGTAGCCATGTCCTCCATGCGCGTGCAGGCCACCTGCTATGCGCTGGGTCAGGCGGCCGGAGTTGCAGCAGCTGTCGCCAAGGAAGAGGGCACCGTCCATATGGCGGATATTTCAATACTGCGGCTGCATCAGCTGCTGGCTGAGCATGGCGTACAGTTTCATGGAACTGTGCTGTCTGCCGGGAACAACGGCCAGCGGGTGGCCCCTGAATGTTCCGGGAAATTATAAGCCTTTAACCACCGCCCTGCCGGAGCAGCTTACGGTAACGGCCCGGCGGTACACCTGTCAGGCGTTTGAAGCTGCGGCAAAAATAAGACAGATCTTGAAATCCGGCTGTCACCGCAACCTCGATCAGCGGTATACTCTCAGCTTCCAGCAGCTCCTTGGCACGGTTGATCCGGTAATGTGTTAAATATTCCAGAATCGTAATGCCGGTCTCCTGCTTAAAGATCCGGTGCAAATAGGAGCGGGAGAAATGAAAATAACGGACCATCTCTTCTATCCGGAAGGGGAGCTCGTAGTGGTCGGCAATGTAGCCGGTCATCTGCACCGTGAGCAGCTTCCTGCGCTCCTCCGCTTGCCGGGAAGGCGGACCAGCCTTCTCCCGTGTCAACACAGCGAACAGCCGGAGCAGAAGGCTTTGCACTTCTAGGGTATACGCTTCCCTCTTGCCTGTAAGCTCGCTCTCCAGCTCGAACAAAATAGCCCGGACGCTCTCCAGCTGTCCGGTGTTTAGCTGCCAGAGCACAGAAGCAGACGCTCCATCGGGCAGCCATTCGCAGACCTGCTCCGCCGTGAAACGGTCTACGCCGCAAAGCCTGTCCAGATATCTCTCGTCTACTGAAAGAATCTGCCGGTGCAGCAGCTGGCCATTGGCCGGTCTGGGCATATGCAGCACGGACGGCCTCACAATAATCAGGCTGCCCGCGAAGATCCTGTAGGCTTGATCGCCTGCAATGAATTCCCCGCTTCCTGCCAGGCAGAAGTACCATTCATAACCGTGATGCGAGTGCAGTTCCGCCTGCTGAATGCCATTAATGCGCTGTACACATTGAACCGGGTAATCTACAAGCGCCCTGTTCGTCATATCATCGATCATATAGGAATTCTGCTTCTTCAATCCCGCTGAAGAAGCAGAATTCAACTCATTTACAGATCTCATTCCAGACATGCCAAGCTTCCTTTCCTCATCAGTATAAGTGTACAATCCTCCAATACATTGGGCAGGATCACCCAAGAATTCATACAGGCAAGCCACTTATACTGCTTAATATAAGTTCAACTCTAGATCACAGGAGGACTAGTAGATTATGACAACCTTACCTTCATCACAAACACTTGAGCATGCAGCAAGCAAGGTATATTCATATATGCTCCTGGAACATTCCGGCAATTGGGGAATGGACATGGCGCATTGGGATTGGGTTCCCGGCGTAGGTGCTGCCTCTATCCTGGAATATTATCAGCAGGACGGCGGCGATGAGATTATAAGCCGGCTGTCAGAATGGGCCCTTGTGCATTTGCACCAATCCGGGCATGCAAAGGTTATTAACTCCATGGCTCCGTTTGCCATCTTTCCCGCACTGTACAGCGTCACAGGGAATCCTGTCTTCAAGGAGAGCGCGGTCCGTACCGGTCAATACATGCTGCATGAAGCGCCAAGAACCCGGGAAGGCGCTTTCGAGCATACGGTGACCGAACAGGCAAGCTTTCCGGAGCAGGTCTGGGCGGATACCGTGTTTATGGCTGTGCTGTTCCTGGCCCGTCTGGCCCGGCTGACCGGAGAAACCGGGTATGCCCGGGAAGCCCTCAGCCAGCTGGAGCTTCACCTGAGACTGCTTGAGGATAAACAGAGCGGCGTGCTGTTTCACGGCTGGAACTGTATCACCGGTGACCATATGTCTGCAGCCAGATGGACAAGAGCCAACGCCTGGATTGCCCTTGCAGCGCCCATGATTCTGCAGGAGGTGGATGGCCTGCTGCCTGTGCCTGCCTCCATTCCGGAGAGATACCGCCGCTTGATGGCGGCCTTAATCGGTTATCAGAGTCCATCCGGACTCTGGCATACAGTCATGGACCGGACAGACTTCTATCTTGAAACCTCCGGGAGCGCCGGCATCGCAGCCGGGATATTCAAGGCTGTACGGATGGGCCTGCTCGGCGAAGCAGCTCTGGGACCTGCCAGAGCTGCACTTGAAGCGGTGCTGGGCACGATCAAGGCCGATGGGGAGGTCAGCGGCGTCTCCGGCGGCACTCCGGTTATGCCCACTGTGGAGGACTATAATGAAATCTCCTGCATACCCACTCTCTACGGTCAAGGACTGGTGCTCATTCTTCTGGCCGAAGCCATGAAGTGAAGGCTGACTCCGTTCACAAGACCCTGCCTATGCGGGGGGGAAGCCAGACCAAAGGCACCGCAATCCTGCGGTGCCTTTGGTCTGTGCCGGGCTTGTATACCGCAGCACTAAATGTTCAGATACCGAAGATCAGTCTCCGGGCCTCCTTGAGCCTACCCCTTAGTCCTGTCCTCTGAGTGCTTCCACCATGTCCGGCTTCAGCCGCAGGTTAAGCACCAGTTCCCCATCCTCCGTACTCCAGCTTGCAGCAACTTCTTCCCCGTTGCCTGCGGCCGACATGGTTACGCAGAAGGAGTCCGGGCTGCTGTCCCGTCCCTCATCCTCGCGTACCGACAAGGTAAAGACGACCATTGCCTCGTCCAGAGCCGTAAAATCAATTCTCCGGCGTTCACCGCTGTACAGCACCAGATCAAGGCAGAGGGTATCGCCGCTGTGGACAACTTCCCATTCCGGATTCTGGACCAGCGAAGTTGCCCCTCCGGCAAACCGGGTATACAAACCGCGAAGGGAAAGCTTCACCCCGCCTATGGATACCACCGCCCCTCCGTCCACGGCATTGGCGGTTACACCGTCAAGACTGCCGCCGATTTCCAGTCGCAGGCGCAGATCCTCTGCCTGGATGCCGCCGTCGATCCGGTCCAGACCGATATGCGTATCCCCGCCGTTCAGCGAGAGCTGAAGACCGCACAGCACGTTCCCCTTGCGCTGCTCGGCGGAAAAGACGGGTGCGGAAAAATCATAGCCGTCATGCAGCATCCGCAGCGCCGCATAGACCGTTCCGCCAGGACCGTCTACATAGGCCAGCAGATTGCGCCGCTGATTCCACATGACTTCCTTGCTGGCCGAACCAAGCGCATAGCGCGTAGTCATGTAAGTAACAGCGGTTTTTTCATAGCCGTCTTTACTGCGGTAATACACCTCGCGTACTTCCCTTTCAGCGGCTTCCCTGAACAAGGCGCGGTAGGGTTCGGGACAGGAAATACCAAGGTTGTACCATTCCAGATCGTAGAACATATCCGCTGGAGCACAAAAATCCAGTTCTCCCTCCAGCGCCAGCTGCAGGAACGCCCTGGCTGCATCCGGCAGCAAGGTGGAATAACAGCGGCTATGCGGTCCCGCCCATTGCCCTGTGGATGCGTGAAAATGCCGTGCCACCCCCTCCCAGGCCAAATTCAGCATATCCTCGCATATTTCCAGCGCCCGGCTAACCTTGGTCGCGGAGCGGATGCGTGATAATTCAATAATCGCCACCTTGGTGTACGTCGGACTGTTGTATTCCTGAAACGTCCGGGTTCGGCTGGCATATTGATGGAAGGCCTCGAATTTCTGCAAGCCATAATCCAGATAGCGCGGATTCTGAAAGACTTCTCCCGCGAGCAGCGTCACAAACGATCCCATAATGGCAATATTCGTATAATGCGGACCCATGTTGCGCCGGATGATGGATTCGCAGGCGTGAAATACCGATTCCCGCACCTTCTCCAGCAGCTCCGCAGGCATCCGGTGTTTATGCCGGATTACTGTTGTTAGAAGTACTTTTCCGATAAAATCCGCCCAGTTCCAATCCGGGGGCCTCATGCTGGACAAGGGCTCTTCCAGATAATACGACCAGATGCCATAAGTCACGCTGGCCGGATCATGGTCCTGAAGTGAAACGATTTGCCGGATCACGGCAAAAGCCCTATCCTCAGCATCCGTAAGCCCGGTATCCAAAAGCCCTTGGGCATATTCAATGGAAGAACGTATGGAATGCACCTGTTCCACATTCTGAAGTGCGGTGTGATAGCCGTTGGTTGTATATTTCTCTTTGATCATCGAATGCAACGGGCTGAATTGATTCTCCAATTGTTCAAGCCTCCACCGCAGGAGAGCCTGTTCTTCAAGCATATTGTTCATTGTGATCCTACCCTTCATATAGGAAGGAGAAGCCGTCAATGCCCAGCTCCTCCCGCTCCCTGTTACTTGCGCCGCTGCTCCCGGTATTCGGAAGGCGTCAGCGCGGTGAACTTTTTGAAAATGCGGACGAAGCTGTTGACATTGCCGTAGCCGACCGCTTCGGCAATACCCATAATTTTGCCGTCCGTCTCCTCCAGCAGCCGTTTGGCCTCAGCCATGCGCAGCGCCATCAGATAGTCGATGAAGTTGCCCTCGGTCTGCTCCTTGAACAGCTTGCTCAGATGGGACACGCTGACCCGGAATTCCTCAGCCAGCAAGTTCAGCGACAGTTCGGTTCGGCTGTAATTGTCATGAATATAATCCAGCACCTTAAGAATCAGGCCGTTTTTCTCCCTGCTGCTCCGTTTCTCTTTGATGGCTTCCATATGCCCCTGCAGGGTCTTCATTAGAAATTCCTTGATCTCTTCCAGGCTTTTGTGCAGATTCAGCGACTCCTGCAGCTCCTGGGGCATTTGGATATTCTTGTGGCCGATGCCAACATCCTCGGCGATCTCCGCCGCCTTCATCAGGCATTGAAGGCTGAGCTGCCGGATGATCTGGGGCGGCACGCCATATTCGGCGAAGGCTTCGAACCATCGTTCCACCTGCTCGCGCAGCTTCGTGCCGTCCAGCAGCTTCAGCGAATCCATCATATCCTCCGTCATCGCCACCAAACGGTAGAAGCGGGGAGAAAGATCGCTGTGAATATCCTCACGGGTAATGATCGAGTTCGCGCCGAAGACAAGGCGGTAGGACAAGGCCTCTTTGGACTGCTTAAAGGACTTGTGAAGCTCTGTCATGGACTCCACCAGCCCCCCCACCCCAATGGAGATGGTGCGCCGGAAATTCTCTTCCACATACGATTTGATCAGTTCCGCCACAGCCACCGCCCGCAGCTCGGCATCGGCATCATCGTCGGCAAAGCTGATGATGATCGCACAGGTGCCATTCTCCAGCTCAATGGCAGCGCCCTTTCCCTCAGCCAGAATCAGCTCCTCGGCCAAATTGCAGAGCGCATAATTGTACAGGTGCACATCCCGGATCGCGGCAATCTCCTCCCGCCGGTCCAGCTCCGCATTTAGCACGACAAAACGGTTCGGATGAAACTGGATTCCGAGCATTTCCATATACTGCACAACGTTGGAGATATTGATCTTATAGTTGGAGAGCAGCTCCATCAGCAGCTGCCACTTCAGCATGGGGCGGGTCTCCTGCATCTGCTTGTGCAGCTGGTCGCTCTGGACCAGAATCCCTTCAAAAGCGGACTCCAGAAATTGCAGATCATCTGCCCGGTCTGTCTCCTTCACCTGCGGAGAATATTCGTTCAATTTGACGGAGAGTGTGTGCAAAAACCGGTTCAGCGGTCTAAAGGTCCACTTGCCGAGCGCCAGGCCCATGGCGGCAGCGGCAATGAGGATCATCGCCGAAATCACGGCCAACGTATTGCGGAGTGCAATAAGCGGCTGGTTGAGCTTAAGATCGGAAACGGTGCGGATCAGCGTCCATCCGGTGTAGGGAGAGTCCGTATAGAAGACCATCGACGGCTTCTGATCCACCTGTGAGTGAAAATTCCCCGTTCTGCTCTTGCGGCTCAGCGCCTCATGAATGTATGAGGACTGGCCGATGTTCTGCCCCAGCTTGTTCTCGGCGGGATGAAGCACGATCTGCCCTGTCGCATCCACAATAAAGGTCTCCCCAAGATCCTCATCCTCATTGTGAATCAGCGAAAGCAGCATTTCCGTCTTCAGATTCAGTGCCATCGCCCCTTTGCGGGCACCCACGGAATGAAGCAGCGGATAGGTGCGGACCAGCGTGACCACATTTCTGTAGATCGGCGAGGTGGACCGGTTAATGACCAGCTGGCGGCTCGGCAGCCACTCAAAATAGCCATCGAACGTCTCGAACGTATTGATCCAGCCGTAATCGTCCAGCTTGCGCTCCTCAGTCAGCACATCTCCGGAAACCAGCCTGCTCTGGCTGTAAGAATACATATCGATGGAGAAGATGTAATCGTCGCTGCGAATGAGCCTGTCGATCTGTCCGCCCAGCCGGAAATCATTGCCCGCCGCTTCCTCACTGGGAAGCTTTTCATCAAAAAACTTCCGGACCTCATCATACTGAACGAGCTGCACGGACTCATTGTCCACACTTTTCAGCACCAGCTCCAGCTTCTGGTTCATATGCTCAAGCAGCTCCATATTCGTCCGCGTCAGGCGGTCCTTAAGATCGCCGGTGAAGATGAAATAAAACAACAGCCCCGATATGCACACAATCAGGAACAAAAGAATCAGCAAGCCCGCCATCAGTTTTTTTGCCCATTTATTCTGCAAAGCTCCCCATCCTTTAGTTCCCGACTGATCTCAGCCGTTACTTAAAACTGGCCTTGTTCTGCTCGTACCATTCCTGCGCCTGGATCTCTACCTGCTCTCCGCCGAGCCGTTTCCATTCCTTGCGGATTTCCTCAAGCGCCCAGACACCGGTATACTTGCTTCCCTGTGTGGTAACCTTGGCGCGGATCTCATTGATATAAGGCGTCATAGATGTCTGGATTTCATTGAATTCCACAAAGCTTGGCTGATATGGAATATCCCGTCTGAATTCATTCTTCATCGCCAGCTCAAGCCCCTGCTGGCTGAGCGCGGCGAGGCGCTGGGAAACTTCGTCCGAAGCGGCCTTTACCAGCAAATCTTCCGGTTTGAACGTATTGTTGCGCAGGATGGCGTATTCTGCGGCGTATCCTACTTCTTTCTTGAATTTGTCAGCGTCGATCACCTTGGCGACTCCGTTCACATCGGTGTAGTGCTCGCCCTCAATGCCGTTGTTAAGTGCCTTCCAGCCTTCATCCACCATCCAGTCCAGATAATTCACAGCCGCTTCGGGATCGGCCATATCCTTGTTGAAGGCAACATAAATGAACGGGGAAGTCTCCTGATACAGGCCGAATTTCCCGTATTTCGTGGATACCGGCTCCAGCGGCACAGGCTGCGCATCCGGCACATTGGCCAGCATATCCTTCAGTTGAGATTCCATTGTTCCGCCGCCCCAGTTGGCGATATAGATGCCTGCCTTGCCGGTGGTCCAGAGCTGGATGGCCCGCTGATTGTTCTTGTCGGTCAAATATTCCTTATCGACCAGCCCCTGCTCGTATACCTGCTTCTCTAGGGACATGACATCGCCGAACCGGTCAAGCAGGGCACCATACGCCATCTTGCCGTCTTCCAGATACCACTGGTTGTTCATATCCGCATAAATGGCCGAATAGAAGTCAAAGGTGGTTGAGCCTACGATCGGCGTCGTATCCGCGGCGCCGTTGCCGTCCGGGTCTCCATCCTTGAAGGCCTGGGCGACCTGAAGCAATTCGTCAATGGTGGTCGGCATGGCCAGTCCAAGCTTATCCAGCCAGTCCTGGCGAATCCAGGCGCCGTGATTGGCAACAGAATTCATGGTCCGCTCCGTGGCGACTGCATACATTTTTCCGTCGAACGTCAGGTACGGCTTAAGTTCTGGATGCGCTTCCAGATAGGCTTTGTAAGAGGTGCTGTACTTCTCGATATATTCATCAATCGGCTGGATCGCCCCTTGAGTAACCAGCTTTCCGATATAACTGCGGTCATATTCCCAAATCAGGTCCGGCGCCTGGTTGGAAGCGATCAGCACATTTAATTTATCCTGGGCCTGTGCCCGGGGAACCGGAATAATCTTCACGTCTATCCCGCTCTGCTCCTTGATCCATTTCACCCAGCGGTTGTCCTCATACGTACCCTCATCACTGGAAACGCCGCCGCGGTCGAACATTGAAACGCTTACAGCCTTGGGCTTGCTGTTTGTCGCCTCGGGGCTGGTGGTTGCCGACGAATCTGTCTTGGTATTCGCCGTGTCCGTGTTGTTCGCGCACCCGCTCAGCAGCGTGGCCGCCGCTATCCCCAGCGTCAACGCTGAGGACAGCCATTTGGTTTTGTGCATTTTCATTTTTAAATAACCTCCCTTATTAATCTAGCATATCTTCAAGCTTGTGGTAAGCTCGTGATATCAGCCTTTGACCGAACCCAGCATAACGCCTTTGACAAAATGCTTTTGCAGGAACGGGTAGACACAGAGAATCGGCGTGATTGAGAAAACAATAGATGCCGCGCGTATTCCCTCCGGTGTAATGGAAATCTGCCCTACGCCTTCCCCGCTCTTCAGCAGTTCGGGACTGACCATTTCGATCATCTGATACAATCTGACCATCAGGGACATTTTGTCGGTGCTCTGGATATAAATCAGCACATTCATATAAGAGTTCCACCAGCCCACTGCATAGAACAGGGTCAGAGCCGCAATGACCGGCATGGACAAGGGAAGGATAATTCTCCAGAGTATGGTCAACTCATTGGCTCCATCGATAGCGGCGGATTCTTCCACCTCTTCCGGGAGTCCCTCGAAAAAGGATTTCATGACAAACATGTTATAGACGCTGATTAATGCAGGCAGCCAGAGCGCCCAATACGTGTTGACCAGCCCCAGAGCGTTAATTAACAGAAAATGGGGAATCATCCCGCCGCCAAACAGCATGGTGAACAATACAGCCATCAGAATAGCGTTTCTTCCCCGCAGCCTGCTTTTGGACAAGGGATAGGCGCACAGCACGGTGAACAGCATGTTAAAAGCAGTCCCCGCAACGGTGATGAACACCGTATTTTTCATGGCTACTACCAGTTGCCCGTCGTCAAACAGATTGCGGTAGGCGTCCAGATTAAAATCAACCGGCCAGAGGAAAACCTCCCCGCCGCTGATCGCCCGGCTGCCGCTGAAGGATGTGGCGATAATATTGATAAAGGGAAACACTGTCGCCGCGGCAAACAAGGCAAGCGCGATATAATTCAGCCACCGGAAAAATACGGATGAGAACTCGGCTTTGGCTTTCATAAATGTAATCGACCTCTTTCTGTAAGCATGATTCCTCCTACCACAGGCCCCGCTCTCCCATAGTCTTGATTAACCGGTTGACCGAAATGACCAAGATAAAGGCGATAAGTGACTGGAACAGCCCCAGGGCCGTTGTATAGCTGTATTGAAGATTTTCGATCCCGCGGGTATAGACATAAGTGCTGATAACCTCGGCAACCTGGCTGACGGCGCTGTTCTTCATGGCGTAGACCTGCTCAAAGCCGACGTCCATCATTTGGCCTACCCGGAGAATCAGCAGAATTGCGGCGGTACCGCGGATACCCGGCAAGGTGACATGCCAGATTTGTCTGAATTTACTGGCTCCGTCGATTTTGGCCGCCTCGTACAGGGTAGGGTCAATGCCGCTTATAGCCGCCAGATACAGAATCGTTCCGAATCCCGCCTCTTTCCATATGCTTGAAGCAATGAAGGATACCGGCCACCAGAAGGTGTCTGCCATGAAATAAATCGGCTCCAGACCAACCATTTGCAGCAGCTGATTCACGATCCCGGTGGATGGGGACAGGATGGCGATGACGATGCTCCCCAGAACCACCCAGGAGATGAAATGCGGGATGTACAGCAGATTTTGCAACACACGCTTGTAGCTGCTCCGGGTCACCTCGTTGAGCAGTATAGCCAGAATAATCGGCACCGGGAAAGCAAACACGAGACTGTACAAATTAAGCAGCAGCGTATTGCGCAATACTGTATAAAATTCCGGGCTGACAAACAGTTTCCTGAACTGCTCCAGACCTACCCATTCGCTCCCCCATATTCCATCCGCCAGCCTGTAATTTTTAAATGCAATAATTTCTCCGAATAATGGGGCGTATTTGAACAGCACAAAAAATACAGCAACCGGAATAAGCATGAAATACAAATATTTATCCCGCTTCAGCTGTTTCCGGAATCGGCTTTTGGATACTGCGGCTCCGGAGCCTTTCTGCATCGCCGGTGGAATATAGGGCTCTGCGGATTGTGACAAGTTAATCTCTCCTTTCTTGTTTCTTGCTAAAGGCTCGTTCAGTAAGCGCATCCCCTATCTGAACGGCTGCCCTCAAATTAGCATGAAAGGAGGAGCTTTCGAAACCTTCACTTTCCCGTTTTCTACACCATTTCCCGATCCGGCACCCTTCATCATTTGTTCCAACCTTCATTTTTTAAGCCGGCAGTACATTTGGTTCCTTTTTTGGAAGTTTATATAGCACAAATAGCGGCATTCCCGAAGGAATGCCGCCCATGCAATCATTGTAAAGATTCCCCGCCCTCTACGGTTCCCAAGTCAAGCAGCAGCGGTGAGAAGGCATCAAGTGTTACGGCCGATGCTCCAAGACTCTTGCCCTGGATCAATTCCTGTATGCTTTCCGGCGCCTGTCCATTGAGAAGTATATTTACCTGTTTGGCCTGCCAGCTGTAATTGGCGATATTCAGCAGCAGTCTGCCTTCGTATACACTGGTTCTCCACTCCACATTGGAGACTGTTTCTCCGGTTTGAGCATCCGTCAATTCCACCTGAAGCAAATTTTGCTGTCTGAGCAACGGAATAAGCTGCGCTTGCAATGCCGGGAGAGTCGGCGAAGTTAACGCGGTTGCAGTTCCTGTTACAGGAATAACTGCAGCATGCGCCATAATGTAGCTTCTGGCCGCTTCCGGATGCGTCTGGTTATGAACATCCCGGATAAAGGAATCCTGGCCCAGCACAACCGCCTGGCCCCCTTGCTCAATATAGGCTTTGACGGCTTCTATAGTCTCTGCGTCCACATTCCGGGCATCCGGAATAATCAGCAGCTTGACGGAAGACAGCTTGCCTTCCCCGATCTGCTTCTCACTGACAAAGCCGACCTTCTGCCCGGAGAGGGACAGAGCGGAATAGGCCCGGTCCACCGCCTCCAGATAAGCCGGACGGTACAGGTTGGACGCCTTAGAATACAGAACGGCCGTTTCTGCGGGAGCGTTCTGGAAGGAGGTCACCTCACGGGCCAGACGGTTCAGGTCCATGCCTGTTGTGCCGATAGCCGAAACGACATCCGGACGGTACAATACACTGCCCTCGAAATCGCTGGCGGGATCAGTGGTTCTTTCCCATACCCAAATGGTGGAAGCGCTTCGTCCATGGATAGCTCCCTGCCATATATCGTTGCGCACATGGGACGCCTGTTCAGGCACATAGCGGCTGTCGCGGTCGGGAATGATGTGGTCTTCCGAATTGAACACAGGTGCCGTTTTAAAGGAGGACAGCAGATCATAATATTTAAGCTTCTCTATAATCGTCGCTCCCTCGTCATGCAGATAATTCCAGGCATCCAGACCATTCAGATCACTGAGGCCGGATATCTGCTCCGGATCTATCCCCCAAGATAACGGGGACTTGGCCAACTGGGACTTGGCCAGCACTCCACCCATGATTTTTACACTTACAGGAATATCCGGCGCCATTTCATGGATAATATCTGCCATCCATTCATGCCACTCAGCAAACAGCTGGTCATTAAAGCTGATCCAGTCATAATAAAGTGCTGTCCGTTCCTCCGCCTGCGGCATCGCAACCTGCTCAAAGGATTCATAGGCGGTATTGTACACGGCATTTAGCTGTCCAATATCCGAATACATCTGCTTCAGATAAAACTGCCATGCGGGCTTTTGCGCAGGATCTTTATAAGAGATGAACACCGGCTCATTGGACAATACGATATTCTGGAGAGCAGGATAATCCTTGACCATGGGAATCAGGGTGCGCAGATAATCCTCAATCGCCTCCCTTGCTTTCGGATGATTAAAGTTGAATTTGATGAAGCCGCTGTTAGTAGAACGGATTTCAGGGTACTTTTGCAGCAGGAATTCCGGGAAATAATGCGGTGACAGCAGCAGGCTCACCGCCTGATTATGTTCACCGGCACTTTGCAGCGCCTGCTGGATATCATTGCGGATGGTGGCCGTAGAGATGAGATAATCCTCTTTCACTACAGTACCGTCATCCTCAAATCCGGGATACGCCGCCAGATTGGCGGTGGTCCCGCTTTCCACAATGCCAATACTGTCGATCAGCAGAGAATCGGTTATATTCTCGGACACGATGCGGAAATCGAGTGAGGTCTCGGCACTGCCCGTGCGATAGGTTTTGGTAATTTTCTGCCAATCATAGGTTCCTGCCGGGATACCCAGCCGGGTTGCGAAGGTCCCGAACCAGACGTTGTTTACATTGGCTCCTTTGACCCACATGCTGAATTCATAATTGGTGTTTGGCTTGACGGCTATTTTCTGCCATACCGTTCCGTACACATTTGCAGCCTTGGGCGTAAGGTTGACTATCTTCAAGGCCCGGCTTCCTTCGTGAACCACTTCTGTCCCGTAAGAAAAGCTCGCCTTGGCTCCCCCCCTGATTTCCGTGCTCCACCCAAGTATCGTATTGGGCGATTTGAGGATACGGTTAGGTCCGGTCTCCATCTGGATCATGTTCGACCCAAGCTGGGACAGAACAGGAATATCCTTTTTCACCTGGGCAAAATGCCCGTAACCGGTAAAGAAGATCGGTCTTGACTCCTCTGCCCCTGTCTGCGAATTGATCGTGTTGCCAATGAAAGATTGCCGGTCGATAGTCACATCGCCGGTAACATAATGCGGAACCGGGAAACTGGTCTGTGTCCCAGCCAAATAAGCCTCAAGGCGTTCCTCGGTCTGCTGGTACAACAGCAACAGCTGGTCCCTGACATATTGCGCCCGTTCCAGTTTATATTGGGCAATATCTTCCTTGCCGTAAGGAATAAATTTATCGATGACCGCGATATCCAGCTTTTCATAATCCACTGCGATCCCCTGCGCCTCCACCTGCTCCAGCAGCGCTTTCAATTCACCCATATCTTCTTCAAGCTGCTCTATATCCTGTTCAATCTGAGTGCCGGAAGGAAGAATGTCGAGCTCCCAATGCAGTGTCCTCTCCTCGCCCGTTCCCGTTTCCCTGACCTCTGCCGTGAGCGATTGCTCTCCGGTTCCGGCAAAGGAGGCCGTAATCGGATACTGCAATACGGAATGCGCAGGTACTGTAATATTCCTCCATGCCGGGTCCACTTGAGCTATCTTTGTCTGGAATTGCTTCGCCTGATCTGTGGAATTCACCAGCTTCAGCTGAAAGTCCAGCGGCTCATTCTGCTCCGCTGTGTAGCGGTTCTCTTCCGGCTGCATATAATCACGGTCCAGCCATGCCGCCCACGTACTGTTTTGCGGGATGAAGAACAGATTCCCGAAGCTGTACTGGTCCTTCAGTTTCCCTATGCCCGGCGTCCATTCCACCCAATTCTTCCGTCCGGCTCCGTCATTGTCATTCAGCACAAAATTGAAAGGCATGGATGCCCCCGGTTCATCCGCATGGAGCGCACTCCAGGGAATTTCAGCCTCATAGATGGTTTCGGAGCCAACCCGTTTGGTCTGCAACCGGATAGGCTGCTTATCGGCGGGCGTATCTCCCTGATTCCATGTCCATACCTCAGGCGCTCCGTTCACCTGGGCGAATCCATACTCTGGACCATACAACACACTTGTTCCCGAAGCGAACTGGATACTGTCCCCTGACCACATCGCTGCTCCGGCCACACCGGATTGCACATCATCACGCACCTTCGCGGCAAAATAGAGGTGATCCTGATTATAAGCAAAATATACTCTTCCTAATAAATCGTCAGGTCCCTGCCAGCTGGCCAAATTGGCCTGGCCGCTTCCGGGCAGCGGCAATTCGATGTAGGAGGCTTCGTCCCATTCACTTAAATCACCGTCCAGGATGATCCCGTCCGCATAATAGACAGGCACCGCCTTTCCTTCCGCCAGACTTCCAAGGAAAGTCTGTTCATCCATCACCGTGCCTGCCCCGGCTCCGTTTACGCTATAGCTGAAGGTTGAGACAGGACTGTCTGCATATCCTAGGCTTTTTGCATACGCTTTCAAAACTAATGAACGATCGATGGCGACCGGCCCGGTGTACCATTGCTTTGTCGGAGACAAAACAGGGTCCGTGCTATCTGTTGTGTAATAAACGGCAGCAGAGACGGTTGCTGTAGCCAAGCTGACAGTTGTGCCTGATTCCACGGGTCCAGAAGGAGGATCGGCGCTGACGGCCGCAGCTTGCGGCACAGTCTCAAAGTCCCCGTTCTGCAGCAGATTGGTATCCGTTCCTGCCTCCACCATCGTCAAATCATCAAGCCAAAGCGCCCCTGTTACGCCCTCGGAGAGAACGGTGAACGGGTAAGAGGTGGCGGAGGCATCTGTTGTAATATTAAACACCATAGACTGCCAATCGAAGGTTCCCGTCGGCAGAGCCTTTTTTAGCGACCAGCCGGCATTTAGTGCGATACTTGAGTACGAGGCTTGAGTCCCCTTGACCTTCAGGCTCACCTGATAGGTGGTATTGGGCTTCACCGGAACATGCTGCCGGATCGCCAGAAACACATTGCTGGCCTTGGGCGTCCGGTTGACTATTTTTAACGAGGCCTGACCCGCACTGAATACGGTTTGGTCGATGTAGACTTCCCCGTCCACCCCATTGTTATTGTAGCTTGTTGGCCAGTCTGGAATATTGGCGATCGGCGCAGATGCGGCATATGCAGGAGGGATGTTAATCCCGCTGCCCACGATCAGCAGCACACTGAGCAGTACGGCAGCAACTCTTGCGGAGTACCTTTGGGTTCTCAAAATCGAATGCCTCCTTTGTAGCTATTATTGGCTTCGCTTATTCTCGCTCTCCGTCCGGAGCTCCGGATGCTCCTCCTTTCTTTCAGGGTCTAAAGCACCTATAACCTACCATCTGGCATCGTTTTGTGTTATCTGCACCTTTTGTGACGGTCTGCTTTATTTGTGATTTTGAGGTTTCTATTTTTGTGCTTCTCTCTATCTAATGCTAAAGATGCGGGATGACTATTCAACTGAGCCCCATTAATCCATAGAAAATAACACCCGCAGCAGGAGATCTATCGCATCTCCATTCTGCGGGTGTTATCGTATATCTTGCTTATAGCTAGTAGCTGCGGCTGTCCTGAACATGAATATAATTAACGCCTTGCGCAGTCAGTTTAGAGCCGCTTATATTTGCGACTCGGACCGCCTTCTTGCCTTTACCGCTGAGGGAGAAACTGATATTACTCGCCAGCTTGTTCTCTGCGATCTGCTCCAATGCGCTGTGAAAGCCCCCGATTGTCACTCCCTCCAGGTTCTCCAGCACCGGTTCTTTGCCCTCTTCAATCGTCTTGAGAATCTGATAGATCAACGACTTGCTTCCGTCCATCTTCCATTCGCCTCCCGGGTCTATTGTGAGCGTTTACATTTCTTTCAGCCGCGTACACAAAGTGAATACTTTTGTATATGTATGTCTTATTCGACAATGTATACCCATTCCCTCTTATTGGAAAAGCGAAAAAGGTTGTTCAATAGAATGTTTCGTCCATATGTTTGCCGTACAGGCTGGAGGTTCCGACAAGTCTGAATTCCCCATTTACTTTGGCATACGTATAGTTCACATCTGGCTCATCTTTGAACAGTACGTCCGCATCATAGTCGCCCGATTTGAAGCTGTAACCTCCCCGGATTTCCTGAATATTGGCAACCGGGTACAATCTTGTATGAACCAGATATTTTTTCACTTCACTAGCCATCTGACTTTTTTTATGAGGAAATCCGGTAAGCGATATATATATCCCTCCGGCCAATATAGTCATTACCACTAACACAATAATTGAAGTCCTGTTTTTAAACCCCAAAGGAGAGCCTCCGTTCCACACTGGAATTTCAAATATGCGATAGAATAACATATTTTTACATCCACTTTCATTTTAGCATAATGGCTCTTGTGAGGCTAACATCAAAAAAAAGCACCGGTTAAGGTGCTTCTCACATTACAACGCGCTTATGCGTTCTGCTGGTAAACCGGTGCACCCAGGGGAGAGCTGCCCGCTCCGCCGTCTACAGCGATATCGGCACCTTGGATATACGAGGAATCATCCGAGGCCAGGAACAGCGCCACCTTGGCAATCTCTTCCGGATCACCCGCACGGCCCAGCGGAATCGAACGCGACATGCCTGCCTCCACCTGGCTCCAGTTATCCATCGCGGATTGTCCCCAGATAGGTGTGCGCGTCACGCCAGGGGCAATGTTGTTAACCCGGATGCCCAGCGGGGAGAGCTCCGAAGCCAGCACTTTGGTCATGCTGCTGACCGCCCCTTTACTGGCGGCATATGCAGAGTTGCCGGGTCTGCCAGCCTTAGCCAGCACGGAGCCGGTCAGAATGACTGATGCACCGGCCTTCAGATGAGGCAGTGCGGCCTGAACAGTGAAGAAGACACCGGTCACATTAATCTTGAGCACTTCCTCGAAAGTCGCCAAGTCTGTGCTGCCGAGCGGTGTTGAAGCCGCTATGCCTGCATTGGCATAGACAACATCCAATCTGCCGAAGGCCTCAATCGCTGCGTTCACAGCCGACACAGCGCTCTGCGGATCTGTCGCATCCGCCTGAACCGCAATGGCATGCTCCGCACCCAGTTCTTCTACCGCCGCCTGCAAAGATCCCGGATTGCGGCCGGTAATAACGACTTTGGCACCTTCAGCAACAAACAGTTTGGCGGCAGACAACCCGATTCCGCTATTCCCTCCTGTAATCAAAGCAACCTTACCCTCAAGCTTTCCCATTCTGAACACTCCTTAAGTTATAAGTTTATTTGTTGTTACTGTGTAATCAAGCTTCTGGCTGATGTTTTGAGACCGAACGTTCTATTATTATCAAAAAAATTTATCCGTCTCACATTTGCAATCTTAGCATATTGAGAACGAACGGTAAAGTATTATTTTTACCGGTCGTTCTCAATAATTCCCCTTGGTTAACTCTCTCTATGAATTTGCCTGGCCACTGAGACTTCCAGCTTCTCAATAAAGCGCAAAGCCTGATTGTTGCCGGGTTCAAGCTCCCGCAGTTTACGGGCTATCCTTAATGCCGTCTCGTAGTCTTTCAGTTTAGCATGGCAATAGATGATGCTGGTCATGCACTCCGTTTCATCCGGCTGAATTTTGGCCGCCAGCCCGAATGCATCCAGCGCCGCCTTAAATTCACGCATTTCAAGAAGAACAAGACCTTTATTACGCACAGCATCATAACAGGACGGATCCAGTTCATAGGCTCTCTCAAACTCCTTGAGGGCTGACTTAGAATCAGACACCCTTGCGTAACACATTCCCAGGTTCAGATGGGCTTCAGACTGCGCTTCATTGAGCTTCAAGGATTGCTCATAACATTGCCGCGCCTGTGCATAGTCCTCCATCTCATAATAATAGGTACCCATATAATAAAGAGCATCCTCACTGGCCGGATTCATTCTCAGAGCTGTCTCATAGTAACGGAAGGCTTTGTCCAGCTCCCCCAGTCTGAAATACACCCGGCCGAGATTAAACACAGGTCTTTCCCACTCCGGACTCTTCTGCTGAAGACGTTCAAAACAGGAAACCGCCGCCCGATACTCTCCCAGTGACAAGTGGCAGCAACCCATATAATTCAGACAGTCACCGGAATGCCCTAACTCCCACTCCTCCGTGAACAGCGCAAGCGCGCGAACGAAATCCCCGCTGGCATACGCTTCTTCACCCTGATCGTAAAGACTATCCACTTCCATACCCCCTCCCCTGTATCCAGCCCCTCTATATAGCCAGCCGTGCAATAAAGAACAGATAGCCCGCGATCCACAGCAACGCAGCAATAATAATTAAGGCCCTATGTACCCCACCCAGCTGGCCGGTTTCCAGTTAAAAAACGGGTCCGCCCCTCGCCAGGACGACACCCGTTCCTTCATTTATTAGAAACCTTACCGCCCCGTAGTCTCAAAGGAAAACTTGGACGTCCAGGTGGCACCTGCATCCTTCGTCACATAAAGTGCCGAGCTGTTCAGGTCTCTCACCGCTAGCCAGCCTTGATTATGATCGGTGAAGGAGATCGTCCCTTCGAAACCGTGAACCGTCATCCGGTTACTCCAGGCCTGCCCGTTATTCTTGGTGACCCCGATCCCCACTTGTTCCGCTGCAGGCTGGAATCCCACCAGGAAAGCGGTTGTTGTACCGATCACCACCAGATTGCCGGGGCTGCCCGAAGCCGGCCCCTTCTTCACCTTGGCCGCACCGCTTCCCGGAGCCGGACCGCCTCCGGCCGTCTCTTGAGCAATCACCCGGGTCCAGCTGCCGCCGGAGTTAGCGCTGCCGTAGAGCGAATACGAAGTCTGCGACATTCCGTAACCGCCGTACAGTACGGCATACACCTGACTGCCGTTCGCATAGACTTGTCCGTATGAGGGTTCTGCGTAGGAAGATTTCAGCATCAGCTTCCAGTTCGTTCCGCCGTCTGCCGTCCGCATCACCCGGTACCCGCTGCCCGGTACAACGACCACGGCCCATCCGCTGCTCAGGCTGGTGAAATAAGCTCCGCGTGTATTCGCTGGTGTCTTAATCAGGCTCCAGCTCTCTCCGCCGTCATTCGTATAATAGGTGGACGCACGGTTGTAGCCGAATCCCTTGCTGCTGTCCAGGAACTCTACCCTTTCAAAGGTCACGGCTTTATTCGACAGCCTTGTCCAGGTAGAGCCTCCATCCGTGGTCCGGATCAGATATTTAGCCTGACCGTCATTGACCGCGGCAAGCGCCCAGCCATGAACATTATCAGGGAAGTCGATCTGCTGAAAGCTCCACTGCCCTTCATAAATCTTCTGGAAATGGCATCCGCTGTCCGAGGTTCCAATCAGGAATCCGTTCCCGGCTGCCCGCCCTGTATCAGCACTCAGAAACTCTACATCAGAGAAGCTAAGCGGGATCGCATCTGCTCCGCTGTGTGCTGCCTGCAATTCCTGAAGCAGTCCATGATCTCCCGTGCCGCAGGACGAAGCCGGGGTTGGTGCCGGTGCCGCTGCCTGCACCGGAGAAGCCGAGGTCCCCCAGCCCAGTAGAGTAATTAGACTAGCGGTAAGGAGAGTTAATGTGATCTTCTGCAATCTGGTTGTCCCATTCATTGGTGACACCTCCTAGAATATATATACCCTGTATGCGGACTGCTACTTCGCGCTATGTAATTGCTTGTCCGCCACTTTTATGAGTATATTAAGCGTAGAACTCCTGACAATTCAATGTAATATAATAAATGGTACAAAACTGTAACCAATTGAACTGTTACGTTATTCCTCTATGGTTTAAATAATAAGTACAGAAGCTTTCTAACATACAGCAACTAGTAGCAACTAAGGGAAGTGAACGAGTATGATAAAAAAGGACATTCAACATGCGCTCCTCTCCAATCTGTGCCAACGCGTTCACTTGATCAGCGGAGAAACTTACACCGGAGTATGTAAAATAGATCACTCATCAGACGCACTGCACATCGCAACGAACAAAGGCACCTTCACTGTTCCTTACTGGACAATCAAGCGTTTCGTTTAAGGACCAGCTTCCGGGAACTGTCATCATAATAAAGGATCTGCCTCTGTTTCCTTCGCCGGACACACTTTTGGTTTTGGCGGATGAATCAGGGGTATTTACGCTTCTGATTGCCGCGCCGGACTCATTATGAGCCGAATCCGATGTCCATGTTCCCTCCGTACGCCGAAATTTCTGACGGTTGGGCAGCTTGAAGTCCTGTATTGTTGTATTTTCTGCAAGATTCCTGGCGGTGACCTATACTCCCCTCCTTCCCTCGTCATTCCCGCCTCACTCCCGCGCTGGCGTGTCCTGCTCCCGGCCAGCCCGCTTTCACTCCCCTACAGGGGGAGTAGTTCCAAATACAACAAAGACCCCATCCTCCACATGCGTGGATAACGAGGTCTTGTTGTCGTCAAAGTCAAATCACCGGATTCGGCACAAAGCTGCCTCCGCGGCAATTCTTCAAATAATTCAGGGCATGCACCTGGCCGGTCATCTCCAGCTCATCACGGTAGACCGGATCATGCCAGCCTTCGATGTCGATCGTGCCCTTGTAGCCGCCCTGGCGGAGAATAGTGATAATATCCGTCCAGTTGGTATCGCCGAAGCCTGGCGTGCGGTCCCATACATAAGGCTTCGGACCATGAATCCCGTATTCCTTAACGATATCCCAGGCAATTGTGGCATCCTTGCCGTGCACATGGAATACCTTATCCACCCATTTGCGCAGCTGCGGAACCGGATCAATCAGCGCGGTCAACTGGTGGGCAGGCTCCCATTCCAGTCCCAGATTGTCCGCATTTACTGCATTGAACATCTTCTCCCAAGCTGTAGGGTTATGCGCGATATTCCAGTCGCCCTTCTGCCAGCTGCCGCCCATCGCACAGTTCTCAAAAGCAATCCGCAGACCCTTGTCCGCGGCCCGCTTCGACAATCCTCCGAATACCTCTGCGAATCTAGGAAGAGACTCGTCAATCGAGGAGCCCGGCAGCCGCCCGGTAAATCCGCCTATAATGTCCGTGCCGAACAAGTGGGCATGTTCAATCAACTGCTCCCAGCCGGCAAGGGTATCCCCACTCTCGGGGTTGCCGCCAAGCGGATTACCATAGATCCCGACAGCAGAGATCACGAAGTGATGCTTAAGCGCCAGCTCCTGAATCCGGGCCGCTGTCTCCGCCAGATCGGTATCACCAATCGTCTGCCAGAAATTCAGTTGGAAGGATTCGAAGCCATGCTTCACCATCTGCGGAATGACCTGGACGGCTTCACCGCCCCGGACCAAAGTGCCTATTCTCAAAGATTCTTGCATCCTGGATATCAACTCCAATACGTTTATAGTCAGCGCCCTGCTGTTATCGGCTCTTGATCATTTTGCAAGAGCCCCGTTTGAGCAATACCGCATCATAGACAATATGCTGATGGTTCGTGCGATTCGAAATAAGGTCAAATAATACCCCTACACTGGATAGAGCCATTTCCGTACCCGGCTGGCTGATCGTATCCAGCGCAGGATGATAATATTCTGCCATCTCAATGCCGTCAAAGCCGATAATCGAAATATCATCAGGGATGGACAAGCCGGCGGTAAGCACAGCCTTGGCCGCACCGATGGCAATGGTATCGGAAGCAGCAAATATTGCGGTCACCGCTCTGTCCCGGTTAAGCAGTCTGCGTGCAGCGTTGAAGCCCGAGCTCGGACTGTATTCACAATCCTCTACAAGTCCGGCATTGTAAGGCAGATTATTTTCTTCTAATGCCAGCTTATATCCCAGAAGCCGCCGGCTGCCCGTAGTTTCATCCAATAAAGGTGATTTGGCCAGGAAGCCAATGTTCTTGTGTCCAAGTGAGATTAAATAACTGGTCGCCTTATAGGCCTCTTTCGATTCATTGATGGTTACGCTGGAGAATATGGCCGGGTCCACTTCCTGGGATGTAGTAATCGTCGTCAGTACAAACGGAACCGTCAGCTGCTTAAACTTCTCTTCGGAATGATTATACGTACCGCCCATGAAAATAATCCCGCTTAAGTTCTTCTCCTTCACCAATTGAATCGCCGCATTGATCTCATCGGTTCCATCCTCTACCTGATGGATGAGAAACGGATAGCCGCGCAGATTGACCTGCCGTTCAATTTCCTTGATCATGATGGCGAAGAACGGATTGGTAATTCCCTTGACCATGAGTGCAATGTTCTTGGATTGCGTGGTTTTTAAATTCCGTGCGTTGGAATTCGGAATATAATTGTATTCCTTCACGACACTCAGAACCTTCTCGCGGGTCGCATCACTCACCAGTCCCTTATTATTAATAACCCTGGATACAGTCGAGATGCCGACTCCGGATATCCGCGCGATATCCTTAATATTAACGTCCACACTACTCCCCCATTTATAGGTAAGGGAGCTATAGACTATAGCTCCCAGGTACCTCTACATTCCTTTAGTTGACGGGTACAAATTCTGCCAATTGTTTCTCTACTTCGGCAATGACCTTGTCAATTCCTGCTTTTGTCAGCTGGTCACGGTATTCTGCAACGGCTGCTTTTGGATCTTTGCTTGTTTTACCCAGCATCAGCTGAATACCGAGCTGTGCATTGACGTTCGAGATCGAAGCAATTTCAGTTGTTACATTCGAAGGATCGAAGCTGAAGCCGTTGTAAGGATCATCGATTGCTTCTTTATCCCATTCAGCAAACAGGTCTTTACGGATCGGGTTCTCAGTATCACTCGGAATCACGAACTTGTCGTTTCTGAGGGACCAGGCCGAGAAGCCTCCGCCATCTGTTTTTTCATTGAAGCCTTCCGGCTGCTTCTTCACGCCATCTTCAATGACGTAGTGCTTGCCTTCGATACCGTATTGCATCAGGTTGTAGTAGCTTTCATCGGTCATGAATTTCTCAATTACCATCAGAGAGCGCTCCGGATTAGAGGAATTCGCGCTGATTACTGTCGAGTTGTCTACACCCATTTTACGCTTGATTTTCTTATTCGCTTCAGCAAAAGTATAGAAGCTTGTAGGAGAGTCAGGCAGTGCCTTGATATCTCCGCCGTACTGCCCGATCCAGTCCTGGGCATGAGTCAGATAACCCGCAGAGTTCGCTGCTCTGAAGTTGTCCTTGCTGCCGAGGGAAGCGGACAGAACGTCTTTGCCCCAATAGCCCTTGTCGCCCCACTCACGCATTTTCACAGCCCAATCCTCGAATTCCTGGGTGAAGGCTGGATGCAATACGGTCTTGTAATCCTCCGGGCTCTTGGTGACCAGATTCAATTCATTCAACGAGATACCAGGTGCGTTCAGCCACATGTCTGTAGTATCTACGAGCATTCTGTACATGTTCTGTGCATCCTCAGCCTTACCGTTAATTGGCGGGAAGGATTCGTTGGCAACCACATTATCCATGTATTTAACCATATCATCGATTGTCTTAATTTCGGTCATGCCGTATTTCTTCAGCAGATCCGTACGGTATGCATAACCGGCAGGCGTGTATTCACTGAACAGACTCGGTACGCCGTAGATTTTGCCATTGACCTTGGTGTTCTGCCAGGAGGCTTCAGGAATCTCCGCCTTCAGCTTAGGCGCCACCTTGTCCAGCATGTCGGTAATGTCAGTCAGCGCCCCTTCAGTAGCCAGGGTGTAGTAAGACACAGCGGCACCCGGAGAAGCATGCGACAGATCGAACGATTCGCCGGAAGCGAACAGCAGAGGATACTTGGTAGCTACGTCCGGCCAGTCAATATACTTGATTTCAAGTGTAGTATTCAGATCAGCCTTAAGCTTCTTATTGATCTCAGCCAGAATTTCTTTATTGGTAACTCCTTCACTGCCCCACAGGTAGTACACCAGCTTTGCTTCCTTAGAGGTGTCTACTCCTCCAGCATTGGTGGAAGTGGATGGAGTGTTCGACGAACCTGAATTATTTCCATTTGCATTATTGCTTGACGAACAAGCGGATAGCACTCCAGTAAGCATGAGGACAGCAGCTAGAGAAGAAGCAATCTTTTTACCTTTCATTCGGTAAGCCTCCCTTTTCTTTTCTATATTATGGATATTGCATCTATAACAAACACCCTTCTATTGAAGCAGGCGTCCATTAACCTTTAACAGCACCGACGGTAAGACCGGTTACGAAGTAACGCTGAATGAATGGATACAGGAGAATGATCGGGCCTGTGGCCAGTACGGCTGTAGCCATTTTAATGGATTGGGTAGGCAGATCGGCTGTATTAATGACCGCTCCCGAGTTGATGAGACTGCCCATATTCGCCTGGTTGATCATGCGCTGCAGGAAGTACTGGAGCGGGAACTTGGTCGGAGAGTCCATGTACAGCATCCCGTTGTACCACTCATTCCAGAAGCCCAGCGCCGAGAACAGCCCGATAGTCGCCAGTGAAGGAACCGCCAGCGGCATGAAGATCCGCCAGTAGATGCGGAAATCGCCCGCGCCGTCAATCGTGGCTGATTCATACAGGGAATCCGGGATCGCCTTCATGAAGTTACGCATCAGGAAGATCGACCACGCCCCTACCACAGCCGGCAGAATCATGGCGAACAGGTTGTCCTTCATATGCAGATGCTTGACCATCAGAATATAAGTCGGAATCAATCCTCCGCTGAACAAGGTTGTGAAATAGATCAGGAAGGAGAAGAAGTTACGGTATTTGAAATCCTTGCGGTTCAGGACAAATCCGGCCATGGACATCATGAACAGCCCGAGCACCGTACCTACGACTGTGATAAAAATCGTAACCTGATAAGCATCCACCAGCTTGGAGGAGTTACTGAGCAACAATTCGTAGGCCTTGAAGGAAACTTCATTCGGAATCAGCTTATATCCCTCGCGGACAATCTCCTGCTCATTCATGAAGGAGGAGGAGATCATCAGCGCAAAAGGAAACACACAGAACAGTGCAAAGATCGAGATGCAGATGTAACTGATCACTTTTATGAAAACACTGCCGGAATCCTGTTTGATTTTAATAGATGTACTTGCCATTTTCATCACCCCTGTTTCGTGTCATGTCTTAGAACAACGCGCTGTCCGGTTCAACCTTGCGTACAATAAAGTTAACCACAAGCACCAGGACCAGGCCGAATAAGGATTGGTAGAATCCTACTGCAGCACCCATCGAGAAGTTAAATTGTCCCACCAGGGAGCGGAAGACATACGTATCTATGATATCCGTCTGCGGATACAGCACGGAGTTTGTGCCAATGAGATTGTAGAACAGGTCGAAGGAGCCTTTGAGAATCCCGCCCATACCGAACAGCAGGAGCAGTATAAAGGTCGGCTTCAGAATAGGTAGGGTCATGTAGCGGATCCGCTGCCAGGTAGTAGCACCATCCATGTAGGCAGCCTCGTACAGATCATGGTTGATCCCTGTGATCGCAGCCAGATAGACAATCATACCGTAGCCGGTACCAGCCCAGATCTTGAAGGCCACAATAATGTATTTCCAGATGCCCGGATCATTATAGAACTCATAACGGTCCAGCCCTGCCCCCGAGATCATCGTATTGATGAATCCGGAGTTGAAGTTGAAGAGATTGTAAGCAAACACACCAACGATAACCATCGAAATGAAGTTTGGCAGGAGAATAACGGACTGGGAGATCTTCTTGAACCATTTTCCGGTAATCTCCGACAACATGATGGCAAACACAATCTGAATAATATTGCCTAAAGCAAGGAATACCAGATTGTAGAGCAGCGTATTCTTGGTGATATTCCAGAGTTCTCCGGTCTGCACCAGGAATTCAAAGTTCTTCAGACCGATGAAATCACTTCCAAAGATGCCTTTGTTGAGCTTGTAATCCACGAATGCAACATAAGCGCCGGGCATTACCGCATAGTGAAAGACCGCGAAATACACAATGACAGGCAGCAGCATGAGATACAGCACTTTGTTCTTAAATAGTTCCCGGACGATATTTCCGCCCGCATGTACAAATCTTGCCAATGAGCCCACCTCCAAATTGAACGATGCATTCTTACCGCATGCATATCTTTGTTTCACTTCTTGTCCCTGCAGCTGAATGACAACTGCGTGCATACCTTTAATATTTAACCGTATTGGACAGTATAGAAACGTTTCCATTATTTCTTTGTGTTTCCCCTTGCTCAGAGCATACTCCCAAGTTGTATACGCTGTCAAACATTTTTTATTTTCGAATTACAAGTAAAAAAATTACATTCTGCATCGCAAAGATGATAATTAGGTCGTTTTTTCGTAGATAATTGACTTTTTTTCGTCTTCAGACTAATATCGAGATGTATCACTTATGGAAACGTTTCTATTTATTCTTTACACGGACATGTCACCATCTAATGATGAATTCCCCCTAACCTAATTCATGTCCCAATCACGTACTGGAAAGAGAGGGTTATTATGATTTTCAAACAACAATCAAACATGATTACCTTAACCCGGGATGACCTTAGTTATACGTTCCTGCCAACAGGAGACATCTTCGAGTTCACCCATGAGTCTACTCTCATTAATCAGTTCCAAGGCAATCCTGTAGATGGTTCAGCTAATAATATCTATCTGCGCGTGCATACGGAGCAAGGAATCAGCAGCTATCCTTTACTCGGAATCCGCTCGGGCTCCAAGCTGTCCCATAGTCAAGACCAACTGATTTTTGAAGGTTCTATAGAAGCAATTAGCTACCGTGTCACCTTCGCGCCGGCCCGGGACGGAATCTGGTTCTGGCATATTCAGCTCTCCGGCAGCGGTGAGACCGTGGATGTGGTCTACGGACAGGATATCGGTGTCGCAGGCAAAGGCGGCGTGCTGGCCAATGAGCTGTACATGAGCCAATATCTAGATCACAGCATCTGGGAAGGCACGAACGGCTACGCCGTGTGCTCCCGCCAGAACCAGCCGCAGGGAATGGCCTTCCCTTATCTGCAGCAGGGTGTAGTGGGTACCCGTGCAGTAGGCTATTCTACTGACGGTATGCAGTTCTTCGGCGTGTCCTACAAAGGCAGCTATGTGCCCGAGGTGCTTAGCGGCAATCTGCAGAATAGCAATTATCAATACGAGCTGGCCTATACCGCGCTGCAGACAGAGCTTATGACGCTGTCCGCTCCAGCTGAATTCGCCTTCTACGGGCTCTTCCGCCCTACTCATCCGGCTGCTGTTACAGAGCTTGAGTTCCAAGCCGAGCTGCAGGCAGCTTACGATGAAATCGACTGGAGCGCGGGTGAGGCTGTGCCGAGCAGAGATGTGCCTGTGCTAAGTACTGATATTGGCGCACCTTATGTCTCTGCACAGTGGACCCAGGCTGAGATTGATGCGGCTTACCCTAACCGGAAGCTTGAAGAAATCGAGAACGGGGAACTGCTCTCCTTCTTCACGGATGAGCATGTCCATGTTGTACTGCAGCCCAAAGAGCTGTTGGTCGAGCGTCCGCACGGCCATATCATCACTACGCTGCTTGATAAAAGCCAAGTCGATAACAACCTAATTTCTTCCACTAACTATATGTACGGAATCTTCAACGGCCAGACGGTTGTCGGCAATACCTCTTTCCATAAACTGCTCTCCACACCACGCGGCCTGCTGAATATTCAGCGGAACAGCGGACAGCGGATCTATATCCGCCTGGATGGGGTCTACCGGATTCTTACGCTGCCGGCAGCTTACGAAATGGGCGTTAACTTTGCCAGATGGCATTACCAGGTTGAGGATGATCTGCTCACGATTACCGTCTTTGCCGCAGCAGCTCAGCCGGATGTTGCCCTGCAGGTTCAGTCGAAGCTCGGCAAATCCTATGATTATCTGATCACGAACCAGCTTGTTATGGGTGAGCATGAATTCCAGCATCCGGTAAGAGTTGAAGCCAGGGACGGTATTCTGCAGGTTCTTCCTGACGAAGCGTCCGTGCAGCAGCTTCCTTATCCGGGTCTGCATTTCGATATCCAGCTTCCGGGAACTGCCTATACGTACAGCGATGACCGGATGTTCTATACGGACAGACAGCCGCGCAACGGAACGCTGCTGACGATTTCCGTCACGCAGTCGGCAAGCTTCCAGCTTGTAATCCAAGGCCGGCTCACACAGGCCGACAGTCTTCCCCTGGTCTCTCCTTACACTCCGGAAACCGAGGAAGCGCTGTTTAAAGGCTTCTATGAAACATTTACTTCGGGCTTCCACCTCCAGCTTGATGGAGAAGAGCAGTCACGGATTGATATTCTGAACGAAACGGTATGGTGGTACACCCATAATGCGATGACCCATTTCATTATGCCGCATGGCCTTGAACAGCCGGGCGGAGCCGCATGGGGCACACGCGATGTATGCCAGGGACCGATGGAGTATTTCCTGATGACCCAGCATTATGAGCTGGCCAGAAATGTAATGCTGAAGATCTACTCCCATCAGCTGTGGGAGAGCAAGGAATGGCCGCAATGGTTCATGTTCGACCAGCATCCGGTACAAGCCCATGAATGGCATGGCGATGTCGTACTCTGGCCGCTGAAATGCATCAGCGATTATATTACGGCTACCGGAGACTATTCGATTCTTGAGGAACAGGTTGGCTATCATCACCTGGCAGATGCTCTGCCAAGCCAGCGGACTGAAACCGTGCTTGAGCATGTCAAAGCTGCTGTAGAGACGATCCGTGAACGCTTCGTACCGGGCACGTCCCTGATCAATTATGCCGGGGGCGACTGGGATGATACCCTGCAGCCTGCTGATGAAGCCTTGAAGACCAAGCTCGTGAGTGCCTGGACCGTCGCTTTGGCCTTCCAGGTCATCCGCAACCTGTCGCAGGTCACTACAGCCGATGCCGAATTCTCCGCCAGCCTTGCTGTAATGGCCGAAGAGATGAAGGAATCCTTCCAGACGCTGCTGATCAAGGATGGCGTCATCGCCGGCTTCGCCTACTTCCAGGAGGACGGCAGCATTGATTATATGCTTCACCCGCTGGATCAGCAGACCGGCATCCATTACCGCCTGCTGCCAATGACACGCAGCATTATTGCTGAGCTGGTGACCCCGGAACAGGCGGTTGCCAATTTCCGCCTGATTGACGAGCATCTGAATCACCCGGATGGCGTCCGTCTGATGGATCGTCCCGCCCGCTATGAAGGCGGCGTAAGTACGATCTTCCGCCGTGCCGAGCAAGCCGCCAGTGTCGGCCGCGAGATCAGCCTGCAGTATGTGCATGCCCATATCCGCTATCTCGAAGCTTCCGCCAAGCTTGGCGAAGCTGACCGCGCCTGGGAAGGCCTGTTCCAGATCAATCCGATCAACATCCGGCAGAGCGTCCCGAATGCCCAGCTGCGCCAGAGCAATATGTACTTCAGCAGCTCGGACGGGAATTTCCCTGACCGTTACAGCTATCAGCAGAACTTCGATCAGCTGCGCGATGGCAGCGTAGAGGTTAAAGGCGGCTGGCGCCTGTATTCCAGCGGCCCCGGAATCTATCTCAATCAGCTCATCTCAGCTATTCTGGGTATCCGCTTCAGCGATGAAGAGCTGATCATTGATCCGGTGCTGCCGGCCAGCCTTGACGGACTGCGCTTCACTTATGAGTGCTTCGGCCGTCCGTTAACCTTTGTCTATCACATCGGCTCAGGCCCGGCCCGTACTCCGGAGCTGCATGCAGCAGGAGTTGCGGTTACCGGCCAGGTCCTGTCCAATCCGTACCGCCCGGGTGCCGTAAGCATTGCCAAGAACAACCTGCTTACGCTGCCCGGCAATGAACTGCATATCTATTTGGCACAATAATATATACAGACGATAACTTTCAGTACGCTTAACGAAGGAGTTAGCTATGACTAAACCGTTTATCCAAGATCTCGTGAACGATATGACACTAGACGAAAAGATGGCCCAGCTAACCCAGCTCGGTCCTTACTATTGGGGTCTGGATGATACCGTGGATTTAACGGGTCCATTCAAAGAATTGAATATCAAGCCGCAGGTAATGGAGAACATCGGAAGCGTTCTGAACGGCATTGGCGCACGGAATGTTATTGAGCTGCAGACCCGGCATCTGGAATCCAGCCGCCAGAAGATTCCCCTGCTCTTCATGGCGGATGTCATTCACGGCTACCGGACTATCCTGCCGATTCCGCTGGCGATGGGCAGCAGCTTCGACCTTGAAGCCATCGAACGCTTCGCTGAAATTGCAGCCAGAGAGAGCGCCGCTGCCGGTATTCATGTCACCTTCTCCCCCATGACTGACCTCGTGCGCGATCCGCGCTGGGGCCGGGTGATGGAGACCTCCGGTGAGGACCCTTACCTGAACGCCCGCGTGACCGAGAGCATGGTCCGGGGCTATCAGGGGACAGACCTGAAGGAGCCGGGGCGGATCGCAGCCTGCGTGAAGCATTTCGCCGGCTACGGCGCGCCTGAAGGCGGCCGTGAATACAACACGGTGGATATGTCCACCGGTGTACTCCGCGAATTCTATCTGCCAGCTTATAAAGCTGCAGTAGATGCCGGTGTCGCAATGGTCATGGCCGCGTTCAATACCATTGACCGTATTCCGGCCAGCGGCAACAGCAAGCTGCTCCGCGGTATTCTGCGGGAGGAATGGGGCTTCGGCGGCGTCACCATCGCCGACTTCAACTCTGTCAATGAGCTGGTGCCCCATGGCGCTGCGCAGGATGGCCGCGAAGCTGCCCACAAAAGCCTGGCCGCAGGCCTGGATATCGAGATGATGTCCACCCACTATCTGAACCACGGGGCCGCACTGGTTGAAGAAGGGCTGCTCGATATCAGTCTGATCGACGAAGCGGTCACCCGGGTACTGGAGCTGAAGGATGCCCTCGGGTTGTTCGACAACCCGTTCAAGGATGCCGATCCGGTGGCAGACGAAGCGGATAAGCCCAGCGCTGAGCATCTGCAGGCTGCACGGGAACTCGGTGCAAGCTCGGTAGTACTGCTGAAGAACGAGAATGAAGTGCTGCCGCTGAAGCGGGGAATGAAGCTCGGTCTGGCCGGTCCTTTCGCCACCTCCATACATGTACTGGGCGGCTGGGCCGGAACTGAGAAAGATCCGGCAGTCTCCCTCTACACCGGCATCACCGGCAAAATCCCGGCAGCAGATATTATTACTGCAATGACCGGCGAGCTGGGAAGCATGCTGGAGGGTGTCTTCGATGTGGAAGACCACGCTGAGGAAGCCTTCGAACAGCTGAAGGATTGCGATGTCATTCTTGCCGCTGTCGGCGAGAATCAGCAGGATACCGGGGAAGGCGGCAGCAAAGCCAGCCTGCGGCTGTCCGCGAACCAGGAGAAGCTGATCCGGCGTCTGAAGGATACCGGCAAGCCTGTTATCACTATCATATTCAGCGGCCGTCCGCTGGAGCTTGCCCCTGTACTTGATGCCAGCGACGCGCTTGTACAAGCCTGGTTCCTGGGCAGCGAGTCGGGGAATTCCATTGCAGATGTACTGTTCGGCGATTATAATCCGTCCGGACGCCTGTCCATGAGCTTCCCCTACTCTGTAGGACAGATTCCTGTGTATTATAATGCTTATCAGACGGGACGCCCTTATGATCCCCAGTATCCGAATGTACGTTACGTAACCCGGTATCTGGATATCCCGAATGATCCGCTGTTCTGCTTCGGCTATGGGCTAAGCTACTCCAGCTTTGCTTACAGCAGCTTCAACGTTGAAGCTGCTGCTGATGCCCCGGTGCTCGCCTCCATTGAGGTAGAGAACACTTCGGAGGTTACAGGCAAGGAGACCGTCCAGCTCTATATCCGCGATGTTACAGCAAGTGTGGTCCGTCCGGTGAAGGAACTGAAGGGCTTCAAGCAGGTTACCCTCGCCGCGCATGAGAAGCAGGTTGTAACCTTCGAGATCACCCGCGAGATGCTGATGTTCTACGGCCAGAACGATGAGCTTGTGTTCGAGCCTGGAGAGTTCGATATAATGATCGGCCGTAACTCCGGCGATCACGCTACGCAGCGGATCTGGATCGGCTGAGGTGCTGATTTGGGCTGTGTATAGCTGCATTTAGCTGCATTTAGCTGCGTCTAGATGCGTCTAGATGTGTATGCTTCAGACAGGTGAGCACTGCTTCAGGCAGCTGCCTATAGCCAGCTAGCTGTACACCAGAAAGCCGCATATAGCTGGCGGCACACCAGAAAGCGCCAATCTTCCTCACCTTAGGGTGTAAGAGGATTGGCGCTTTTTTGATTTTTCTATGCGGCTTCTGTAAGTTATGCTCCTGTATGTTATGACCCTGTCAGCAGCTCTATATCCAGCCGGGCAAAGGTATCCTTCCATTCACTTGAGCAGCCGCTGTCGGTCAGGACCATGGAGATATGTTCCAGCGGAGCAATCTGGGCAAAGGTAGTCACTCCGAATTTGGAATGGTCCGCAACCAGAATCGATTCCTCGGCCCGTTCCATCATTTTACGGGAGATTAGCGCTTCTTCAAGATGATAATCGGTAATTCCTTCCGAGAGTGACAGACCCCCGGCAGAGATAAAAGCCTTGTTCACCTTGAACTGGTCCAGCAGCTCATGAGCGGTGATGCCCACAGCCGCCTGATAAACGGCATTCACCTCGCCCCCGGCAAAAATAATCTTCCCCTGAAACTGTTCCAGCGCGCAGTTCAGGACCGGGACTGCGTTGGTAATGACCGTCACATGGGCGCGGTCTTTGAGCTGCCGCATAATCTCAAGCGTGGTCGTCCCGTTGTCGAGGATTACCGTCTCGCCATCCTGAATAAGCGAAGCCGCTAGCCTGCCAATGGCCTGCTTGTCCAACAGATTCATCTGGGAACGCTTCATGAAGGTGGGTTCATTATTCCCGGAACGAATCCGCACGGCCCCGCCGTACACCTTACGCAGACGCCCTTCCTTCTCCAGACGGTCGAGATCACGCCGGATTGTCTCTGTGGTTACAGCGAACCGCTCAGCCAAAAAATGCACCTGCACTTTCCCCTCCAGATCCAGCTGGGAGAGGATGGTATGCCTGCGTTCTTCATAGGTCAGGGACATGTATGATTCCTCCAGTTATAGTCTGCTCGTCAATGCTAATTGCATCATTTAATACAGGTGTCTATGTATATGTAATGTTGTTTTGAGTGTATTGATGTTGATTTCCTCAGTATATGGAGCCGAATTCCACTTGTCAATGCAGCTGTTTCTATCAAAAGATTGCTCTAGTGGACAAGTGTATCTCCTTACGCTTACGTACCACAACCTTAATTCCTTAATTCCTTAATTGTCTTGCTCCACCACCGCTCCCTTGTACTTAGCATCATTATCTTCTGTTCACACATATGCCTGCGGTTTGCGTGCGTATCGAAGCTGGCGAATAATTGAATAGTTGTATTTCGTACAATTAAAAGTTAGCTAAAGCGTGAATTTATTGCGATAACTGTATTCTGTACAACTAACCATAGCGTATAGCGACCCATTCAGGGAATGGCGGCGGTCTATTTAATTGTATAGAGTGCAGTTAAAATGATCTGGCGCACCGTATCCGGCAACTTTAGTGGTACAAAATACAGTTAAAGCCTGCGAAGCGAGAAAATACTCTGCTTCAAGCAGGAGTAAGGTTTCGCACCGGTTGCAGTTCCAATTATAGTTCAATTGCACTTTCCTGCAGCAGATAACCCCTAAATCCGCCGAAAAATAGAATCTATTGCACTCTGTACACTAGAATTTTGTAAAAGGAGTCTTTTAGGGTGAAATTGGAGGAATCAGTTGTATGAAATACAGCAGAATGAGATTTCATGCCGGTTTGAGCGAATTCTATTGCAGAAAGTGCAATCCATCCAATTATAGATTGACAGAAACGGATTATGATCCTAAAATCAACATGAAACAACATAAAGAAATATAAAACAACATGAATGCACTTGAATACCCAATGAACTACATTCATAACTTTATTCAGGCAGAGAGGGGATTTTCACATGAAGCACAATTTATCATTCCGCCAGGATGGAACCTTTACCATCGTACAGTTCACCGATCTTCACTGGATGGATGGAAGAGCTGAGGATCAGCGGACGCGGGAGCTTATGGAACGCGTGATGGAAGCGGAGCAGCCGGACCTCGTTATTTTCACAGGAGATCTGATCTATACCGGACCTGTCCCGGAAGGAGAACAGGCATGCGAGCAGCCCAAGCAGGCGTTCCGGGAGGCCGTGGCCGCTGTAGAGAAGAGCGGTACTCCCTGGGCCTTCGTCTTCGGCAATCATGATACCGAGCAAGGTGTCTCCTACAGTGAGCTGATGGACATTGCACTAGAGCATCCCCACTGCCTGGCTGAAGCAGGTCCGGCAGAGCTGGCCGGTTCTGGTAATTATACGCTTGAGATTGCGGGCACCGGCACCAGGGCGGGCGCCGTTCTCTATATGCTGGACACTGGTGCCTATTCCGGGCTTGCGCAGATTCCCGGCTATAACTGGGTCCGGCAGAGCCAAATCCGCTGGTTGACAGAGCAATCGGCCCGGCTGAATCCCCTGACAGGTGAAACCAAGCTGCCTGCGCTGGCATTCTTCCATATCCCGTTGCCGGAATATGCCGAGATGTGGTCCACGCAGACCTGCTACGGCCATAAATTCGAGCAGGTCTGTGCTCCGGTGCTTAATTCGGGACTCTTCACAGCTATGGTGGAAATGGGCGATGTGGCAGGTACTTTTTGCGGACATGATCATGTGAACGACTTCACCGGCAGCCTGCATGGCATCCGGCTCAGCTATGGCCGGGCCACCGGCTACAATACATACGGGCGGGAAGGCTTCATGCGGGGAGCGCGTGTCATCCGGCTGACTGAGGGCGATAAGCAGTTCGAGACTTGGCTCCGGCTTGAGGATGGCTCGGCTCTGCTGGAACAACCCTCCCATCCCCCTGTACCTGCCGCTGATTCAGAATACTAATGATTTCCTTGAGGGGTTGAAATTTAATGCTGCTGCCAATTCTTTTGGTTCTGGCTTCCGGGATGTGTCACGCGGTGTGGAGCATGTTCACCAAAAGAAGCCGGGACAAAAGCATCTTCCTGTGGTCGATCATGATGATCTCTACTATTCTGCTGCTCCCTATCCTAATAACCGAGCTGTGGACTCACCCGCTTGCAGCCGGAGCTTATGCCCTGCTGCTGCTGTCTGTGGCGCTGCAGGCCTTATATTCCTGGCTTTTATCCAGAACCTATGAGATGGGTGACTTATCACAGATATATCCGGTGATGCGGGGGACGAGCACGCTGCTTATCCCGCTGATCGGTGTTCTTTTTCTGGGCGAATCGCTGTCTGTCTATGGATGGGCCGGTATTGCCCTCATGCTCGGCGGATTCGCAGTGCTCAGCGGACTGGGCTCCAGAAGCTCAACCACATCCCTATCTGCTTCCGCATCCACCGCCTCCCGGAAGTCCGGGTATACACCGATTCTTATGGCACTCTGCGTGGGACTCTGCACAACCTGCTATGTATTCGTCGATAAGCTGAATCTCCAGCACATGTCTCCGCTGGCGCTGCTTGAGGTCACCAATATCGGTTTTGTCGCCGGTCTGACTCCGGCGGTTCTGAAATCGCGCAAGCTGCTGGAGGAGTGGAAGAGCAACAAGTTCACCATCCTGCTGGGAAGTGTGCTGAATCCGGGCTCGTATCTGCTGTTCCTCTTCGCACTGCAGCAGGCGCCGCTCGCCCATATCAGCCCGTTGCGGGAGATTGGGACCATATTCGCTACGTTCCTGGGTATCCTCCTGCTCAAAGAACAGCAGGGCTTGCGGCGCATTCTGTGCTCTGTAGTCATCTTTGGAGGCATTCTGCTTGTCGGGGTATGGGGGTAGAGCAGGAACCCGCCATTTCCCGGCAGGATAACATCGAAACATGTCGAATAGAGAACGTATGATGAAGACTAACTTACCGAAGCAAACCATGATCAATACCACAAGCATATTGAATCTCAAGCACGCTCTGTTGCTGCTGTTATATCTGACCCTCCTGATTAGCATACGTTATCTGTGGTTCAACGCGTATGAGGCGCCTGAGCATCAGGAAGCGAAGCAGGGCGTCCTCGATATGAGGGGCTGGGACTTCGAGAACTCCCGGTCTGTGCGGCTGGATGGTGAATGGGAATTCTATCCCGGCCAGTTCCTCACCTATGAGAGCTTCGCGGGGCAGCCCCCGGCTGCGCAGCAGGTTGTGCAGGTTCCCGGCGACTGGAGCAGCGGTTTCCCTGAGGAGGGGCACTCCTCCTTCGGCTACGGTACTTACAGGCTACGTATACTGGTAGACCCGGGGCTGCAGGAGCCTTACGGCTTCTGGATTCAGCGTATCCAGGCGGCCTCCAGCATTGAGGTTAACGGGCAGACCGAAGGCAGCTTCGGGCAGCTGGCCGCAAACCGTCAGGACTATACACCTAAGGCAGTCTCCTACACAGCAGCCTATAATGCGGCAGGGCAGCAGGAGATCACGCTGCTGGTCCGTGCGGCCAATTACGACCACCCGATTGAAGGCGGGATTGTCCGATCCATCCGTTTCGGCTCCCAGGCAGCGGTAGATACGGAAAGGATGTATTCTATCGGCTTCCAGCTGGTCACTTTTGTGATCATGCTGCTGCATGCGATGTATGCGGGAATTCTATTCTTTTTCAATCGGCAAAAAGCGTTTCTGGTGTTCTGCCTGCTGCTGCTGGCGGTAGCCGCTTCTATAGTGACCGATAACGATACCCTGCTGCTGCTCTGGCTGCCGATCAATTATACCTGGGCGCTGAAGCTCAAAATGCTGGCTTATCTTGCGGTCTCCCTGTTCATGCTGCTGCTGACCCGAAGCTTCTCCGCGCAGAAGCGGCCTGTCCGCTTACTCAGAGGGTACCTGCTTCTCCTGTCCCTCTATACCGTCTATATCCTGGTGATGCCTGCGCAGTACGCCCTGTATGCAAGGCCCTTCTTCACAGTGCTCTACCTGCTTCCGATCGCAGGCGTCGTATACTCCATTGGCCGCATGGTTGTCCGGCAGGAGCAGGACTCCGTATTTCTGCTGTTTGCTGCCTCAGCTATCGGCTCCAGTGTCATTGGCGGATCCTTCGAATCGAGAAGCCAAGCAAGTATTCTGTATTATCCGGTAGATGTCATCGCAGCCATCATCTGTTTCTCCGCATACTGGTTCAAGCGGTATTTCCGCAATGCAGAGGAGAACCGGCTGCTTAACCAGCAGCTGAAGGAAAGCGATCATCTGAAGGATCAGTTCCTGGCGAATACGGCACATGAACTCAGAACGCCGCTGCATGGCATCATCAGCATCGCCCAAACTGTAACAGCGAAGGAGAATTCCCTCCAGGATCATCAAAGCTACCAGGATCTGGAGCTGCTCATTACCATCAGCCGCCGGATGTCCCATATGCTGAATGATCTGCTCGATGTGACCCGTCTGCAGGAGAAGCGGATTGTATTACAGCGTGAACCGCTGGCCATCGGGCCGCTGGTAACCGGAATTCTGAATATGTTTGAATTCATGACAGACAGCAAACAGCTGCAGCTGCGTAACGAATTACCCGCTTCCCTGCCGCCCGTCTGGGGCGATGAGAAGCGGATTGTGCAGATTCTCTATAACCTGCTGCGCAATGCCATCAAATACACGCAGGCCGGAACAGTCACCGTCTCTGCCGGGATTACCGGCAAGACTGCAAGGATTAGCGTGTCCGATACCGGTATAGGGATCGACACGGAGACACAAGCGAGGATCTTCTCGCCTTATGAGCGAGGCAGTAAGGGCATCAATGATGGAGGCGGAATCGGGCTGGGCTTAAGCATCAGCAAGCAGCTGGCAAAGCTTCACGGCGGAGACCTTACTGTGGAATCCGAACCCGGGAAGGGGTCCGTGTTCACCTTCACCCTTCCCCTCGCATCAGCTTCTGAGGTCCGGTATGTGCCGGAAGAGGCCGCTGCTGCAAGGATGAATAGCAGCCTGAACATGGAAGACCTGCTGCTTGAACAGGGGGGACTGTTATTCCCGCAGCCTGATACCAGCGGTATCTCTGCAGCTGCATCACAGAAGATCCCTTCTCTCCCTCAGATGCAGCTGCAGGAGACCTCCATGACGGCCAAGACTCTAATTCTCGCCGTGGATGATGATCCGGTCAATCTCAAGGTACTCGCCAGCATACTCTCGGATGAACAGCATCAGCTGGTCACTGTCACCAGCGCCCAGGAAGCTCTGGATCTGCTGGGCACCGAACCCTGGGACCTGCTGATCGCCGATGTCATGATGCCCCACATGTCCGGCTACGAGCTAACGCGGATCGCCCGGCAGCGCTTCTCTGTCTCAGAGCTGCCGATCCTGCTGCTCACTGCCCGCAATCAGCCGGTGGATATCTATACGGGATTCTTATCCGGAGCCAATGATTATGTCGCGAAGCCTGTGGACGCCCTGGAGCTGAAATACCGGGTCCGCTCCCTGACCGGACTGAAGCAGTCCATTAATCAGAGCCTGCGGCTGGAGGCCGCTTACCTGCAGGCGCAAATTCAGCCGCACTTTCTATTCAACACGCTGAACGCACTGCTGGCCTTAAGTGAATTCGACCTCCCGAAGATGCGTGATCTCGGAGAGGCGTTCTCCTCCTATCTGCGAATCAGCTTCGACTATATGAACTCACAGCAGCGGGTCGGACTGTCCCATGAGCTGGAGCTGGTAGAGTCCTATCTGTTTATTGAGAAGGCCAGGTTTGACGAACGCCTGCAGATCGAATGGGAGGTCGAACCAGGGATTGAGCTGCTCCTCCCGCCGCTTACCCTCCAGCCGCTGGTCGAGAATGCGGTCAGACACGGCCTGCTGAGCCGGAAGGCCGGTGGGAGGCTGCATATCCGCATTCACCGCCGGCAGGGGTACACATCGTTTGAAGTAGAGGATAACGGCAAAGGGATGCCTGATGAGCAGGTTCGTCATCTGCTGGACGACAGCGGACTCGGCTTGCCTTCCCGCGGCATCGGACTGCTGAATACCAACCGGCGGCTGACACAGCTGTATGGCCAGGGACTGGTCATTCGCAGCCAGCTTGGAGCCGGCACCACCGTTTCTTTTGTAATTCCGGAGCGGGTGAATCTGAATTCTTAGAATTCAATTCACCAGAACGTATAAGGGCCGTGGATCAGCATTGATCCGCGGCCCTTTTATGCTTTTAGGACATCAGCTTGTCCCATAGCTGCTGATGAGACTTATACACGTGCGGGTACTTACGCTTCATGATCCGGATGCCTTCAGTCATGAAATAGTCACCGTGTTCTGCCCCGCCGGACGGCCACATCCCATCTGGAGGAGCCTGATCCAGCCTCTCTGCCGGATGCCTATACCCTTCCGAGGTGAAGAAATCATTGGCTTTGGCCTGTACGCCCGGATACATGCTTTTGTCTTTGATGAGCCGGTCGGTTTCCAGGAGCAGCTTATTTCCCCCTTGAGCCAGCGTGCGTTGCTGCTGCACAGCCGGATTGCCGGGATCTATATAGTGGGCAAGCTCGGCGAAGAGCAGCGCTTCTTTGTAGGCTCTGTTCTCTGCCAGCTCACGGCTCTCTTCCAGCAGACGTTCCACCGCTGATTCTCTCTCTGCCCCCTCAGGCAAGGAGCGCAGATAAGCCCTTATTTCCTGCTTAACCTTATGCCAGAACTGCATTTTATTCGTGTAGACCATGATTTTGATCCAATAAAAATAGAACTGTAAAGTATCTCCCTTCAGTTCAACATCATTATTCTCATTCAGGTCCTCATCCAGGCCCTCCTTCAGTTCTCCAGCCATCTCTTCATATATTCCCCAGGCTTCATCTCCCAGCTGATTCATCATCAGCACATCGGTATAGTCCGTCAGATAGACTCTCCGCCAGGCACGGTGCTTCTTATCCAGCGCACGCGCAACACTTAGAGCCTTCTCATATCGCTCGTACTGCAGCAGAACACGGATTTGCAGCATCGTACCAATAACACTTGACCGCGTGCTGGGACTGAGCGCCTCTACCTTCTTCCATACTTCATCGAACATGCTCAGCTTATCCTCGGCAAGATACACTCCGGATAATGCAATGCTTGCCCCGGAGTGATCCGGCTTGAGTTCCAGTACCTTGCGGTACAGCTCCTCCGCCAGCCGGAAGTCCCCTGCAGCGAAGGCATCCGTGCCTTTATCAATGAGGGTATCCAGTTTCTGTGTGCTGCCGTTCTTGCGGGTGAAATCATATTCGTCACGCCGGATTGGATCACTCAAGTTATCATAAGCCTCGCGGATCTTACGGAACTCCTCCGGATACTGCTCTTGAGGAAATTCCTTAATCTTGGCCTCATAACCCGCTTCAATCGATTTCGGCGTAGCATTCACCCGTACACCCAGCTGCTTGTAGTAATTCACTGTCTCAACCACAACCGGCTTGCTGCTCGTCCGGGTACCGGATGGTTGCTGATTTGCTGTTGCTTTCATCTTCCAGCCTCCCTATAGTTCAGCATTAATCCATAATAGAATTCTTATAATCAGAACCTCACCAACACTATGTTAACTTTATTATATACAAAATTGGCTGGGGGCTCGAGCTATTTAGGGGGGACAACGGCTGCAAATCCTGTTCCTCACTGCCCCGAGCAGGACGGATATCCATCAATAAAGAATATACAACCAGCTGAGGTAGTATATTGAAATAACTATTTTGTACCATTGTCCCTGCCACTCATATCCGATATCGTAGGCTATAACACACCTATGGAAGGGGCAGATGTCACCCCATGCAAGCATCACAACCATCATTATCCGCAGGAAATAGCAGTACGCCGAAGGCCACACGGTTGAAGGTTATCGATATGGTCCGCGGCATCACCATCCTGCTGGTCGTCGTTGGACATGCCGGCCTGACTCCAGCTGTACTGAACGATATGTTCAGAGACTTCCGTCTTCCGCTATTCTTCATCGTCTCCGGTTACTTATTCAGCGCCTCCAGGTATTTTGACAATCTTAAGCTATTACTGCGGACCAAGCTCCTGACTCTCGTCCTCCCCTACTTCACAGCCGGGCTGCTGACTTACTGCCTCTGGGCACTCCTGCGGATGCTCGCCAGCGACCATAGTCCGGATATTGGATGGGTCCAGCCGCTGGTCGCCCTCCTCTACGGCAACTATTCCAACGGATTGCTGCTGAACATCCCCATCTGGTTCCTGACCTGCCTGTTCGTCACACAGATCGTCTTCTGCATCACCATGCGCTACATACACACACGCTCCTGGCAGCTCCAGCTCGGGATCATGCTTACCTTAAGCCTGACCGGCTATGGCCTGGGACGGGTCATCTTCCTGCCCTGGAACATCGATGTGGCCCTAGTGGCCCAGCTCTATGTGTTCATTGGCTATAAGCTGAAGCAGCATCAGGTACTGAGCAATATCCGCATTTTCAACCTCAATACCCTAATCCTGCTGTTCATCTTCCTGGCTGCCGCTTACTTCAACTCCTATGTCGACATGAACAACCGGGTGTACGGCAACCTGCTCCTCTTCTACCTCGCCGGCATCGCCGGAAGCCTGCTGGCCATCAAAGGCACCCAATTGCTGTCCAAGTCCAAATTATTCGCGGCCCTCCTGACCTACATCGGCCAAGAGTCCCTGGTCATCCTGATCTTCCATTACGGCGTCTTCATCCTGCTGCTGAACTTCCTCGAACATTATGTGCTGGGGACCTATCTGGGCTGGTTGCCGACCACTATAATTGCGGTAGCCGGGTCGCTCGCCTTGAACCTGGTGATTCAGAAGGTCCCGGTGCTTAGCTTGCTGATTAGCGGGAGGAGGGGGAAGGGTAGTAGACCATCGTCCTCTGAGCCTGATGGCAGAAATGCTATTACACTAACGGGTGGATAAAAGTAATGATTTTCCTATACAACGAAAAGAAGACCTTGAGTACCAAGGTCTTCTTTAGATTATTGTAGGTATATAACTATCCAGAATTACATCAGCTTCTTAATCTCATCCAGTGGTAACTCAACGGCTTTGGATACAGCTTCCGGAGTAAATCCATGAAGCAACAATTTACGGATAATCTCCGCTTGGGCTTCTTCTTTTCCTTCAGCTTTTCCTTCTTCGTATCCCCAACGTTTCCAGTGTGGCATCAACTCCATTATTGCTTCACCCTCCTCCGGGTATTGTTTCATTAATTCTCTTAGAATCTCTTCATCCTGTGCACGATCCTGCTTGAAATACAAATCTGCCACGGACATAATGAGCGCCAGCCGTCCCTGATCCAATCGTGCTTTTAGCTGCATGAACATTCGCAGGAACTCCCCGCGTACTTCTCTCGCTTCTCTTGTAGTATAACCCATTTTGGCTAGCAACGCAGCAGCCACTGCATTATCCGAATTAATAAATTGGCGCCAGTTCTGCTTACGGAGCTCCACCTTTAGAAACTGGAAGCGCAGGATTTGGTGCTCCGGAATACTCATTTCCAAAATGTCCTGCTCCTCCCTGATCTCGTCTGAAGTAAAAATCGCAATTGGAATAATCAACTTATGCTCTTTCCGGTAGCGCTCGAATAGACGGCTGAAGTAAATAAACATCCGTTCGTGAAACTGTGTGTCTCTATACGATTGCGGCTCCAGCAGCTTCTTAAAAGCTTCATCATGCGGTATGGATATTTCTGTCGCCTCCCGTTTCGAGAAATCCAGCTTATTCCATGCGATCATATTCCATTTTACTGGATTCGTATATTATAAAAAGAACAAACGTTCGATTTGACAATAAGCCCAAAGAAACCGACTTCACCTCAACGGCGGGTCAGTTTCTTCGGGCTCTACTTATAATTCGACTTGCAAGTTACTATTTCAGCTGATACAAACGATAGATTAAGGCCGCGGCTTCTGCTTTGCTGGCGGTTTGAGCAGGACGGAAGCTCTGATCCTCGAAGCCTTCGAATAAATGAATGCTCTTAGTCAACGCCACGCTTGAAGCAGCCCATTTCGATATCTTGGCTGCATCCTTAAAGGCTGCATTCACTGCTGCCGGCTGGGCAACAGCCGATTTACCGTTATACGTTGTAATTGCCCGTGCAAGCATCGTTGCAATCTCTTCACGCGTGATGGTTGCCTCAGGGTCAAAAGCAACCGCCGATTTGCCGTTAATGATCCCCGCTGCATAAGCAGCCGCAATCTCATCCGCATATGGATTCGTTGGCTTAATATCCTTGAAAGGCAAGGCTACGCCTTCCCCATTCAATCCATAGGCTCTGGATATCATTGCCGCAAACTGCTGGCGGGTAATCTTGTCGGATGGAGCAAACACTCCGCCCTCATCCAGGACGCCCTTGGTCAACAAATAATTGATCTCTTTAACTGCCCAGTGAGTAGCAGGAACATCCGAGAAGGCAGCGGATCCGAGCATCACTGTGTACTTACTGAAATGTCCTCTCGGAGCAGTTACAGTTTGAGTAACAGGATCATATTTACCTCCAACGGCTTCCCAAGTAAGACTCTCCTCATTAAGGACATACACGGTCAGATTCTCAAGATTAGCCTCTGAGTATTTCGAAGTATCAATAGAGGATACATCAAAAGTCACGTCTATCGGCTTGGCGAAACTTTTAACCGGTTGACCTCCAACAGATGCACTGAATTCCATCACAGGGATGTTTGCCAGCGGTTCTGCCTGACGAGGTTTGTTAATAACAGCATTCTCTACAACTTCTGCTGCCAGATTAATCTTCTGGCCTGCCTCAATTTTACCGAAGGTATCAGGCTCGATGGTGAATGCCGTTTGGTCCATTTGGATCTTCAATCCGGCAATATCATTCTCCTTCACCAGTGTAAGAATCTCTGATGGAAGTGTGGTATTCAGCTTATGAATCCCTTCACTCACCGGAGGTACTTTAACCGTTAGGCTCAGCTTCAGATCAGCAGCGGTCCCGGCTCCAAGCTTGCTTGTCAAATCTCCAGAGACAGAGACCAACGCCAGCTTCGCCGTTTCAATCTGTGCACTGATTAATCCCGAATCCAGCTGTGAAGAGACGGCGTTCCCTTCCACGGTTACATTTTCTTTGGCGATCGTGACCTCACCAGCTTTGTTAAGTGCAGCCTGACTGGAAGAAATGACAGCGTCTTTTAACTTCTGAACTTCTTCCGCCGTGATGCCCTGTGCATGATTCAGCACTGCAGCCGCATTCTCAATAAGTGCATGGGCGACTTCAACTGCCTTGTCAGAGCTGTCCAGTTTGTTCAGTAAATACGGAGCACTGCCTACCAACTCTGTAATAGAACTTACAATCTTCTGTTTCTCTGCAGGATCCTGAATGGTTTCCAGGAGTTGTGCTGCCGTATCCATAGCCAGAGACAGACTCTTACTGTTCTGTTCAGCTTGTGCAGGAGTGTTAACCGATTTGAGTGACTCCGCAATGCTCGACAGCGCATTCTGTGCTGCCGAAGCCTTCTCGGCTGCTGAACCTGAAGTATTCTTCAACAGGTCTTGCAGCTTGTCATTCTGCTGCTGTACATTCCCATTACCCCCTGCTGTTGCTGCAGGAGAGGAAGCAGCCGGAGTGGCAGCAGAACCGGAAGTTCCTGACCCGGATCCCCCTGGAGCTGGTGTCGGCGTTGGCGTTGGCGTTGGAGTAGTACCGGCGTTTCCACCACCTCCAATATCTGTTCCCGGCGGATTCTGACCTGGATCAACCACAGTGCCTGTAGCCGTCTCCAGAGTTACTTTTTTGTCCAGTGTATAGATTTGTCCGTCAATGGTCAGGGAAGCTTTGATCAAGTACGTACCGTCAGTCAAATATCTGCCATCTGCATAATTATAAGTAATTGCCGTTAGCGGGTAGCTTAGTGAGATCTGTGAGGACAGCACTTCCCCCGCTTCGTTCTGGAGTTCATAAGAAGCATGTTCAGGATACAGACTCTTGCTTCCACTGCTCCAGCCCCCATTGGCAACCAGAATTTGCGGCTTCTTAATTTGTGCAATCTGATTGCCTGCCGCATCGACCAGTCCAATCTCCAGCGAGGTCGCACCGGCCGGGCGTATCAATTTGCCGTTCTGCAGTCCTACAATATCTATTCCTTGCAAGGCTTGTGGTGCAAGCTGAGTGAGCGTACCTGCCTGCAAAGTTCCAGGTGCGAAATGAATATTATACTGGTATTCTATAGCACCCATGATTTGGTCTACATACACCGTTACATCTCCTGGTGTCACTTGTACCTGATTGGCATTGTACGCATAGCCTTGAAGTTTCGATTTGTTGGCTGTGGTATATTCAACAGCATAGATGGTTCCGGATTCTGGTGACACCAAGGAAGCCAGCCCGGAAGCAGAATCATCCATGGTTAAGCTATTGTCTCCTGCATTGATTACAACGTTATCACGGTATACAAAAGTGCCCGATTGGGTCTGTGCCATCATACTGTAAGTTCCTTGCGTAGCGTAGAAATAATTCTCATCTACAGCGTTGCTGTCGATAACATGGGGAACATAACTAGCCCCGGCTAAATCCCTCCGCACCACATACAGTTCTTCTGTCGGCTTATCCAGAATAACCTTGCTGACTTCCTGAAGTTCTTGTCTTGCGTCCAGCACCAGCGAATAATCCTTGCCGGGTTCTGTGCTAATGGAACCATACATGTAGTAACCATATTTGGCCTCTACTCCGGTATAGCTTCTGTCGTAGCGCATGAAGTCAACGCCTACCACTGAAGGAGAATCCACCACCAGAAACCCCTGTGATTCAGAAGTGCTAAGGTAATCAGATGTAACTGAATAAGATCCGTCACTTCTTCTAACTGTAGCCTGGATGTTGGCATAATCCAGTGGAACCCCGCCCTCATAGCCAGTACCTTCAGCTTTATCCAAGCCCCGCACACGGATTACAGCTTGAGATTCCGGATTAATGATCGCTACATATACCTTTTTAGTTAAATAATCAGTCTTGTTGAAGTACAGTTCACCAATATAATAAGCCTTGTCATCAGGAATCGTGAACGTTCCCTGCTCATCGGTGGTACCGAGCACTTCATCATAACGGCTGATCTTTACTCCAGCCACCGGTTGTCCCTGTGCACCAGTATCATGCTGGCGTACTGTAATCGTTACCTTCTGCGCCTGGTCAACGGTCAGGTATGGCTTGTCTACCAGGTCAACCAGTTTGCCGTCTGCGCCTCTAATTTCGATATCAAGCTCGTTCTTCGGCAGAACCTTCAGTTCAGCCTCGCCCAACAGCGCCCCAAATACATATCCGCCATCTTTGTATACATACGGGAATAATTGAACCTTATAAGTTCCCGATTTAGCAGGCTTCCAATCCCGCTTGTTTATGCGCTGCAGATTACCTTCCTGTTCTTCACTAGTCCAGCTCAGGTATTCGTTCGAAATGACAGTGCCACTCTCATCCGTAATTACCAGCCTATAATTACTGCTCACATCAAGACTATTGCCATGCTCATCTGTCACTTTAACCAAAGCTTCTACACTCTCGCCCAGGACAATCTGACTCCGCATTTCGGCTTCGCTGTAATAATAACTAGTATCCTGCACCCTGAAGCTAATCTGAGTCTTATAAGTGCTGCCGCCATGGAAGGCATAAGCATCAGCAGTCGGAGTGAAATACGAATCCAGTGCAACGGCATTCGTATTAGTGTCGCTGGCATAAGAACTTCCCGAAGCAACGTTTGTGGTCAGGCGGTGAATTTGTTCACCTTTAGGTACGTATACATCGCTGCCAGCCGCAGGAGCATACATACTGATCTGGTTGTAGTTGAATCTTCCATTCAGATAAGATACTTGAACTTTTGCCTGAGTTCCATCCATAACAGGTGCTTGAATATTCAGCTTACTGAAATCACTGGATTTCGCAGCAAGCGCTACCTCATGGCTGGCTTCCACCGGCTTGAATTTGTTCCGGAACACAATCTTACCTTCCACACCGGCGACTCTTCCAAGCGTTGTAAATTCATATTCTTTGTTCTTCTTCAGGTAGACTGTGTTTCCATAGAAAGTTGGAGCACCACTTGTACTATTAATCTGTTTGTACAGACTGTTATCAATTAAGGAGTAATAGTCCACAATCACAGGTTTATCATCCCAGGTGTACTGGAGATTCACACGGCTGAACTCGCTCGCATCCTCAATAACTTCTTTATGAACCCCGTCTACTGACGAGTACAATGAAGAAACAGGTGTCTGGAACAAATACGTTTCATTATTATTAAGTACATAAGAGCTGTAATTCCCTGATACCTCTCCAGTTCTGAGTACCAGCATAGCATACCCCGGGACAGCACTCTGATCGTCGAGTCCGCTTAACCCGTAGATATTTCTGCTCTGATCGCGGAACAATCTTCCCTTGGCATCAAGATAACGAATAGCTACAGTATAAGTACCTGCTTTTTGAAGATCGGTTATATAGATAGGCTTAGCTTCGTACTGCTCGCTTCCCTGCTTCAGTAATACAAACATAACCGATTTATTGAGCACCAGTTTCGTATTATCCTTAAGCTGGATCTGCCCGCTCGCATCCGTAGTATAATAGTACGAACTATAATTACTCCACACTGCAACAGATTCACCCGCAAGCGGAACACCATTATTCAGGATGGTAAGTCTTACATTCTTATCATCACTGCGGATTTCCGAAGTAGAGGAACTTTCATATGTATTAGAATCTTTGGTCATTCGTTCCAGCGAAATATCAATTCCTGTAGCAGAAGGTACACGGATGCTCTGGGATGGTGTCACAATCGTCCCTTTCTCGCCTGCATATTCTGCATGCAGGAAGTATTCCTCACCGGCTGCCAGACCTTCAAAAGAAAGATTGTTGTACGTCATAGATGTATAAACTGAATCCAGCACAGTAAGCTGGGCTACATTCCTCGCCTTCGCCAGACTGGCTATCTCGATGTCGTCCTTCTTAAGTACGAACTTAACCCCCGTTAGAACCTTAAGATCGCTATAAGTCACGTCTACCACACTGTTGACCGTAATCTTTTGTTTGCCGTCCGGCAACCGTTCATTTGAGACTACCCCCGCTTTAAACGAGGCTGCAGATACCTCAAGTACACTCATAAATGATAACAATAGTACTAACATCAGCGAAACCGTAGTTCTTAATTTTTTCGAGATCATACGTTGTCTCCTTCTCCCTAGTTCATTCATCATAACCTTTAATCAGAACTACAATATCCCTCCATTCCCAAGTAATTCTATTAAAAAGTTTCATAACAAAGATGTTACATTTTTCTAACGAATATGTCTATTAATTCCTTAATAAGGTGTCGAAAAACATCCTTACTACTACGGTTTTGTCACATTTTGTCTGCAATTCACACCATGAGTACGCAAAAAAACGACGAAGACCTCTCAAGTCCCCATCGTTTCTATACTATAACAGAGCAATTCCGCTTAAACTTAGCAAAAAGCAATCAAGCCCGCTCCCGCACAACCTCCTTCAGTGCTGCCTCCCGCCGCGCCGATGTACTTGCCGACATCAGGCTGGAGAGCTGCTTATAATTCATAGCGAACAGCATACCCAGCGCCGCCTCCATCAGGATGATGAGGTCTCTGTTCGGGATCACGAGCGGAATGGCAATCACACTAATGACGATGATCCCCCAAGGCAGGAGGTGTTCCAAATACGGCGCTATGAAGCGGTTAAGCCACAGCAGGATATGCATGCCAACATAGGTGCAGATCAGCACCAGCCCCCATATCAGCACAATGTGCAGACGACCCAGACCCAGCCGGTCAAACGCGAGGATCAGGAACAGATGGGTAAACAGAAACAGCAGCGAATGCCTGCCGACATACAGCAGCGGACTTGCGGGAGCATAGCTGTTGATACTTCGGAAGAGAGAGAACGCCCCGAACAGCACAGTCATAGACAACAGCAGATAGGGCATGGACATATTATATTTCACGTAATCTGCCTCACTCACGCCACCGTAACTTACAATCCCCAGCAGTGCGGCGGCAACCAAAGTCATGATGAGGTTCACCCGGTTACTGGCCCGGTACGCAAAGACTCCCGCCAAGAAAGCAAACAGCCAAGGAAAATACGTAAAGCAAACACAGCCAGCGACAGCAGCAGATACAGATAGAGCGGGGGCTTAAGATATTTTTCCAGCAAATAGACACTGAGGACGCCAAGCGCGATGATCTGGGGAACATCCATGATGCGAAAAGCCTGTACATCCGGTCTCCACATCAGATTGTAGGCGAACCCGATGACCGCGAACAGCACATAGAAGCCGAGCAGGGAACTGAAGCTGCGCCGCTTCACCTGCAACGTAGTAGTCACACCTGAGACCGCGAAGAACAGGACAGGGGCCACACCCGCAACAATCTGGAACACCCGTTCAAGCCTTCCATAATATTTTTGCGTATATGTGTAAGGTACAGGGAATGATATTGCACTTGAAACCAAAAAAATAGAGACCCCTCAGGTCTCGTTAGGTCTCCGTCGTTTCGATATCCCGTTTGCGAAGCAGCTGCCTCCGCTGTTTCCCCCGTTTAATCCACATCCGATTCGCATCATCGCGGTAAAACCGGATCTGTATCCATCGCAAAGGTGTCCATATTTCCCTAAAATGATAATTAGGCATGGTCCATCTCTCCCAGACTATAAATAGATTTGCTACTAATTATAGACCGGGATACCTAGTTTGTTTGTCGGTTTGTGGATGGTGAGGCTAGAATATTAATTTCTGTATAAAAGAACAACGTTCCCAGTATTCCGGGAACGTTGCTTAGTCTGCGGATTAAATTATTGCTGCCCGGTAAGCATCAACCGCCACCATAACCATGATTCATAATTTGAATAAGACTTTGAGTACTGATGTTTGCTACAGGCTCAGCAGTACCAACAGTTATAATAATTGCAATAGCCAGACTACAGGAAGCAAGTAGCTTGAACAATTTTCTTTTCATGTGAATCCTGCACCTCCCTAATTAGATGTTTGTATTGCTCTTTCTCTTCTTCATCTGCCAGATGCCGATGCTGCTCGAACAGATCAACACATTTGAGAATATTGCTCTCATTATTGATTCTAGCAGATGATTCCAAACTTTGCAGGATGAATCTAATACCTTCTTTACGCTCATTATGTAAACAATATGCTGCCATTTCAGCAAGGAATTGAGTGTGTTGTTCCAACATAACCTGCCTATTATAATCGCCAAATTCTGTAGAATACGTCCGGTAAGGAATATAGGCAGCAAACCGCTCCAGAATAGAATCAACATTCCAGTCATAACGGTTAGCCGACAAGATAATATTGTATAACCCTATGAATATCTCATCTGGTCGGTGGGAGATATATTCGACATATGCTGAGAGTACTTCGAATTGTCCTCCCAGCACCCGATAGAGCAGTCTGTTCGCGGTACCCCACTCCTGGAACTGAGCCATAGTCCGCTTCACTTCTTCATTGTCCTCTTGTATCCAGCTCCCATCCATATAGAGGGACACCCAATCTAATGCCGAATTGAAATCTCCTAATTCCTTACACACAGCTGAACGAATAAGCTGCGCGTACAGGATATAGAAGTACAGAGGTTTCTCAGTTTTTTTCTCGTTACTCTCACTACGGTTCGACTGCTGCTGGAGATTATAACGAAGAGTTGCTAATTGCAGCATCTTCTTCGCCAGTTCATCCACCTTATGCCACCGATTCATTGAACCGTAGACATGACCCAAATGATTCAACCCGTCCAATTGATCCGCTTCATCCAGACGTTCCAGGTAACCTTCGAAGAGATGCGCCGCCTGCAAATTCCGCATCTGGTCGTCACCAATGGCGATTCGGAATAGACGATATTGGCATACCGCGAGTCTCTCGGAATTCTGATACTTCTCACTGGCACTCACATTCTTATACAACAATTCGGCAGCTTGCCACAGCCCCTCTTGAAACAGTCCTTCAGCTACTTCGAACAGCATGGGAGCATAGACCAGATTCTCTAGCAGATTCTGAACCACCTGTTCAATACAATCCAGACGGCCTAGTGCAGCCGACCGCACAAGAAAGGGCCTTAGACGCCGCCAGGTTGGTGACGAGTAATAGAAACATTCATCCACGTATAAGCTGTAGAAATAGTCCTCCGGCAGATCCATCGCCTTAGTGATTCGCTCCAGATGGTCCATAGCAATCGGCTGCTGACCGCTAAGTATCCGGCTGAGCGTTCCTGAATTAATTCCGGATTGTCCGGAGAATTGATTAATGGACATTCCCTTCTGCGACAGATACATCGCCAGTGCATCGCGAATCATAGTTGTAGTAGGGACCACGCAAACACCACCTAACTGGAATCCAAATATTATACATTTGTTTATAGATGTAATAATATGTCACATTATTCCAATGGTCAATAGTCTAGAATATTGCAGATTAGTCGAATCCGTGAACTGCTGGCAACCTAATTGCCATTCTCACTGGATTTACTGTGAATAGATTGCCATTCCCGGCTATAGCAAAAAAATAGAGACCCTAATGGTCTCGTAAGGTCTCTGTCGTGTCGATATCCCGTTTGCGAAGCAGCTGCCTCCGCTGCTTACCCCGCTTCACCCACAGCCGATCCGCATCATCCCGGTAGAACCGGATCTGTATCCATCGCAAAGGTGTCCATATTTCCCTAAAATGATAATTAGGCATGGTCCATCTCTCCTTGACTATAAATAGATTTGCTTCTAAGTATAGACCGGGATGCACTATTTGTTTGTCATTTTGTGGATATGTGGACTGGAATAATTTTGCTATCTAACAACTGTAAACCATAAAATATACTTATCAAATACTTATTATTGTTAATAACCAAATGGATTTAACACTTGCCATTTCCATGAATCCCTGCACATATCGTCCAAATTACGTTCGGATTTCCAGCCTAATTTTTCATAAGCACTTGTTGAATCTGCATAACAAATAGCTACATCTCCTGGTCTCCTGTTGCAGACTGTATATGGTATATCAATACCTGTAGATTCAGTGAATTGATATATTATATCCAAAACACTATAACCCTTACCTGTGCCTAAGTTATAAACTTCACATTGGTTTTTGTTTAAAATTTCATCGAGAGCCTTTAGATGCCCTTTAGCAATATCTACAACATGAACGTAATCCCTAATCCCAGTACCATCATATGTATTATAATCATCACCAAAAATATTTAACTGCTTTCTTTTACCTATTGCAACTTGTGTTATATAAGGCATCAAATTATTTGGAGTATCTACCGAATCTTCACCAATTAAGCCACTCTCATGAGCTCCTACAGGATTAAAGTATCTTAAAAGGGTTATGCCCCATGAGTTATTTGACATATATATATCTCTTAATATTTGCTCAATCATTAGTTTTGTATTACCATACGGATTAGTAGCCCCAAGTTCTGAATCTTCAGTTAGGGGAGAATCACTTCCTTTATAAACAGTTGCTGATGAACTGAAAACCATTTTTTTCACGTTATATCTATTCATTACTTCACAAAGAACCAATGTCCCAACAATGTTATTATTATAATACATAAGCGGCTTAGCAACTGATTCCCCTACAGATTTAAGACTAGCAAAATGAATAACAGCTTCAATAGAATTCTTTTTAAAAATTTCTTCTAAAGCTTCTCTACAAAGGATATCAACTTCGTAAAACTTAAAATCTTTTTTCGTTATCTGTTTAATCTTATGCAATACTTCTATTTTACTATTGCTTAAATTATCAACAATTACAACATCATATCCTTCATTGAGCAATTCGACAATTGTATGACTACCAATATAACCAGTTCCTCCCGTTACCAATATTGCCATATACTTTCACACCTTTCAAATATTGAATTTAGATTTCCAATCTTTAACTAAATTCGTTACAATATCAATTTTCAATATATATATTAAAAATGAATAGATTAAAACTCCAGAAAGAATTGATATAACCAAGGATATGTTTGAACTAAACCTAGACGAAAAATATAAAAATAGTTGTTGCGATCCTAGTGCCATTATTACAGATGAAATAAGCACTTTCGTAAAATCACCCATTATTTTCTTAAAACTAAAATCACCAACTTTTATAGTCAGACTTATAAATAACAAAATTGTAGTAAAAATTGCTGAGATGCTGGTTGCTAATGCCAATCCACCAATGCCTAAAAATTTTGAAAGTATAATATTTAAAATAATATTTAAAACTAATCCAATAGCTGCGTTTAACATAGGTGTCTTAGTATCTTGCATTGAATAGAAGACCCTAGATAAAACTTCTCTCAATCCAAATCCAATCATACCAATAGAAAAATATATTAATACTTCTGAAGTCATTTCAATTGCTAAGCTATTAAAAGCTCCCCTGCCGAATAATAAGGTGATTATTTGTTTAGAAAAAATTAAAATCCCCATTGTTATTGGCAATATTATTATTATTATTATATTTATTGTCTCTATGGCTGATTTTTTCAATTCCTCAAAATTTTTCTCAGCCGCTAATTTTGAAATTTTAGGATATAGCATTGTAACTACTGACATTACAAAAATAGTGTTAACTGATAAATTGATTTTGTTTGCATAATTAAGAGCAGAGATCCCGCCTGCAACTAAATTCGATGCTATCATTTGATCTACTAGGGAATTTATCTGATTTACCGAAACCCCTAGTATGACAGGTAAAGATAAATTCAACATTTTTTTAAAATATTCATCATCTTTATTTAGTATGAGTTCATATCTGAACCCTTGCTTCTTTGCAAAGTAAAGTAAAAATAAGAATTGAACTGCAACTGAAGCAATACTACCCAATGAAAGAAGCATAATATTGAACTTATGCCCTAAAAATATAAAAAGTATTCCAATTATATTAAAAGGCAATCCCATTGCAACCGTAATAATAAACTTATTTTTCATTTGTAAATAGCCATTTAAAATATATATTAACCCAGAGAAATAAATTCCAAATACACTAATCCTAGTAAAAGAAACAGCTAACCTCAGCGTCTCCCCTTTAAAACCAGAGGCAAATAGCTTTACACTTTCTTCAGCAAACACCAGACCTATTATAGCGATAAAACTACATGCTATTAACAAAAAGTTTATAGTATTATTCATAAATTTATCTGCTGAAATTTGATTTTTTTCACTCAATGCACTACTATATACAGGTATAAATATAGTACTCAGCCCTACACCTATAAAAGTAAAAATGATACCTGGAATAGTTAAAGATATTAAATAGGCATCACTTACACCTGTAGTTCCATAAAAATATGAAAGAACAATATCTCGTAAAAAACCAAGTGCATTTGAAACTACTGTTATTAATATAATAAATATTGCAGTTTTTCTCATATTATACCTACCTACCATTAAATCATCAGTATTCACACTAAATAAAAGCTTTTAATTTATATTAGAGTACCAATTATCTCTATTGAGAAAAGAATGCTTATATTCTTTTAGTTTCTCCTTATCCATATCCCACCATTTAAGATTCATTAAAGTATCAACTTTTTCTTGATTAAATCTCATTTTTATATATTTACTAGGAACACCAGCAACTACACTAAAAGGTATAACATCTTTAGTAACTACTGAACCTGCTCCTACGATAGACCCATCCCCTATTTTTACACCCTGCATAATGACAACATTGCTTCCTATCCAACAATCATTTCCGATCATTGTTTTTGACTGAAATTCTTCATAAAAACGCGGCACATTAAAAATATTATTATTTCCGTATGTAAACGGAGAAGTGCTAATGTAATCACTAGGGTGAATCGGAACTCCTATTTGACAATTACACCCGATAGAACTAAATTTCCCAATTTCAACGTATCCTAAAACGGTATTCGCATTAATATAGCTGTAATCAGATATTTTACAATTATCATGAATAACAGTGTTATTCATAATAATAACCGATTCTCCTAAGTATACATTTTTTGCTATCCTAAAAGAATGAATCTCACAATTGCGAAATTTTATTTTCAGTTTAGTTAAATGAATATATTCTTTCAAAAAATCTGGAATTAAAATATTATAAAGCATACTTTATATCACCTTCTTACTAAGAATCTTTCACTCATTTGTTTAATAATACTTTTTTGAATTTCTCATACATTCTTGCTCCAATAATTCCTCTTATTTTCAATTTTACTTTTTCTTTTGTCGGTAACCATGATCCTGCGAAATGATGAATTGCATATGTGTTTTCAGTTACACATAATCTATTAGTTACATAATCTTTAGCACAAAAATATTCTATTGGATAAACTGCCAATCCACTTGTTAAAATTTGAAAATCATTCCCTCTTTTAAATCCCATTTTTTTAGATATATTCGTTATTGCTAATACGTTAGCGGTCATATCAAAAGTTCCATCACTCTTGATGAATTTTTTATCTTTGTACACATCAAAATTTTCTTTTACCCAGTTATCCCCTGGTTTCGCTGCAATTAGACCTGTAAGGAGCTCATCAACAGTTTGAAAACCTGTAAATGCTTCATGTTCTAAGAATCTATCTAATGGTTTTATAATTTCAACATCCGTATCCATATATATACCGCCTTCATTTAACAAAGCATAAAGTCTTACGTAATCTGCAACAAAGGCGTATTTTTTTGCAGTGTACGCTTCTTTTACATATATATTGGATTGAATATCAAAATTGTCCTCACTCCACATTTTTATTTCGTAATCTGGTAAATTTTCTTTCCAACTCTTAATGCATTTTTCAGTTAACTCAGGCATCTCTCCTCTCCCAAACCAACAATAATGCACCACTTTTGGTATATTGTCCATCCTAATCAATACCCCTTTTCAATTCACATGATAGTTTAATATTTAGTTATTAACAAAGTAATTAAATATCGTTATTTTTAGAAATGTTGTTAAGGATTCTCAAATTCTCACTTGATTTATTAATATGATGTTTTCTTAATATTCCTTTAGGTAAGAACATAATTAGTAACGGCTTAAAAGCACCAACTCTTTTTAAATATGGAATATTTAATCTCTTACATGCTTCAAGCCTAGCTTTAGTCTCAGTAAGTCTGAATATTCTTTTTTTTCGATTATATGAATTCCTATCTTCCCTAAAGTAAATTAGTGGTTCTTGTATATTACGAAGAATATACTCTTTTTCAAATAATTTTATCCAAAGATCATAATCTTCCAATCGTTTTCTTGTTAATTCATTATCTGAATATCCCCCTACATCATTCAACACACTTCTTTTGACTATAACTGTAGGATGAATAAAAGGAGCTTTTTGTATCATACAGTATTTATTCTGCAACTCTGTAGGCTGTCTTAATCCCCATACTCCAGATTCATCAAAAATAAATGCTCCCGATCCACAAGCATCACATTTATATCGATTCATATAAGAAACTTGTTTTTCAATTCTATCCCTTACCATTAAATCATCTGAATCATGTCTCATTATGAAATCACCTGTTGCCCACTTAAGGCAATCATTAAGAGACTTAGCTAATCCATAATTATTTTCATGAACAATTAATTTAATTTTATTCTCTTTATCAGAGTATTTTTTAGCTATTTTAATAGTTTTATCAATCGAACCATCATCACACATAATTAGTTCCCAATTGTCATATGATTGATTAATAATTGAATCTATGGTATCTGTCAACGTTTTCTCACAATTATATATCCCCATAATTATTGAAACTTTTTTCAGCACTAGGTTAACTCCCTTTTATAATATCTCTTTTATTCAAGACTATTAATGTTAGTACAACCGGTAGATAAATAACAATTATATTATAAAATGTATAACCAGACAGCAACAATGAAATTAACGGAATGCAAGAACTAAGATATTTATATTTCACAACCATAAGATCCAGTTTTCGTAATATATATCCAGTAATTACACTAAAAATAATTCCTCCTAAATACCCTGCATTTATAAAGCCTTCGCTAAGTCCACTTAAAGTGATGCCCCAATTAATATCTGAGAGGGAAGCTACGCCCCATTCATAAAACACGTTATTTCCCATAAAATAAACGAACCATGTTTCTGTGGAATAACCTTTCGAATCTATTAAACTTCTAGGTATAAAAGTAAGTAGGGTATATAAATATCCTGAGAAGGATTCATTCATTATATTATTTGAAACGAATTGAGAATGCTGCACACTCATCCAATAAGTCCAGTTCCTATCCAGGTCTCCAGTAAATACTCCTTTTATAGCATCCCCAATGTTCAATCCCAAACTATTTGTAGTTACTTTAAAAAAAATCGCATAAACAGAAGACAACACTATAAGTCCAATAAAACTAAATATGAGAATAGATATTTTTCTCTTTTTATAAAAATAATAAAGCAGAGGCAACAATATAATTAATATAATATCAGTTCTTTGTCCTCTAAAAAATGCTACAACAAATGCCATCAGGGAAAATGTTACTGAACTGCATTTGGTACTAATCGCTCTATCACCATTGATTAATCTTATCCAATAATAAGTGGAAACTCCTAATGGGAACATAAGAATAATAGCAAATGGTCCAAGTGTAGATAATTGAATTCTTAAAATCATATTATTAGTAATATTCGACAATCCGACTTTTAAAATATTTGTAATTGCAAAATAAAATGAAAAAAAAGAAAATATATATACAATAAAAATAATACTTTTATTCATAATATTGTTATAACGAATTACGTAGTTTTTTTCTTTTCGTAAATCAAATTTATAAACAAGAAATATAATAAGATCTGACAAAATCATTATTACAAATCCAAGAAGTTCTACGTTCTTAGCTTGATTGTTTAATCTAAACTCTAAGTCCAGTAATTTTATCATTGTATATGGAAATAAAATAAACAATGCCTGGCCCAATAAATACCAATGAAAATTATTCAGCATTTTTTTTGATTGAATAACTTTATAAAAGTAAATAATACACAAAACAATACAGCATATATATAAATATAGGATAATCCATACCCCCAGTAATACAATTCAAATTTTAATCTATATAGATTGTAATCAAGAATCTAGCTTGCCGCATGAACGAAATCTTTACCCCTCACTGTGATTCCCTATTGGTTAGCCATCCTTCTTAAGTTCTGCTTATATGGTATTTCGCTAATTTATACTAAAATAAATTACCTTATTACTTGACCTAATTTTTCAATAAAGACTGATAAATTAAATTCATCTCTAATATTACGTTGTTTAAAGAATATTTTTGTATATCAATTAGATTATTTCGGGAAAATTCTTTTCTTATCTTATTAGATTCCATCAATTCAATTACTGCCTCTGCAAATCTATTAGCATCATCTACACCTATAATAAATCCATTTATGTTATTTTTCACAAGATCACGTTGTCCTCTACAATCGGTAACAATAAGTGGGAGTCCAGTTGCCATAGCCTCCATAATATTTACTGGTAAACCTTCTCTTTTAGATGAAGCTACTACTACATCGGAAATTTTTAACAACTGGGAAATATCATTTCTATATCCTAAAAGTTCGATATTTTCACATAATCCCAATTTACTGATTTTTTCTTCATATTTCCCTTTCAATGGCCCTTCACCAGCAAGCATTAATCTTATATTGGGATATTTATCCTTTAATAAATACATTGTATTAATTAGAAGCTCTTGATTTTTATTATCATTTAATTCGGCTGCATAAAATAAAATAAAATCATTGTTCCCATACTTAAATTCCTCACGCAATTTGCGCTTTTCCTCAGAATTAGCAATGGAATATTTATTTAAATCTAGGCCTACACCAGATGTTTTATATACAGCATTCGTTCTTCTTAATTTTAATTTCTGCACAATAGAATAATCTTCTTCATTAATTGTAATAATTCCATCAGTCCATTTACTAGCCAAAAATTCAATAGTATAGTATATTATCCAATTCTTAATTGGAGCTCCTTTATAAAAATGAAACCCATGTGCAGTATATAATACCTTCACCTCTTTGTTATTTCTACATGCAAATCTAGTTAAAAAAGAAGCAACTGGAGTATGCAAGTGAATCATTTCATATTTACCTTTTAAAACTATATTTTTAATCATACACAATGCAGTATAATTATCCCTTTTAATTGGAGATCGATGAAAAGGAATATTATGAACTTTACAACCAAGATCTATTAAATTAGAGTCGACATTTTTCTTTATATTACAAGCTATATCCACTTCATGACCTTGTGCAATCAACATCTTAATGTGTGGCACTAAAAAAGCATTAATCGTATTAGATATTGTTGTTACATACAATATTTTCATATATTTTCCCCTTACATTTTACATAAACAAGTTAAAATTATGGTGTATTATATTAGTTTAAGGGAGAGAGCATCTCTTGAATTGTTTTAACAATTAAGTTTTGTTGTGATTCATTCATTGAAGATCCTGAAGGTAAACACAAGCCATATCTAAATAAGCGATCTCCAACTGCCTCCATATCGAAATGACTAAAAAATGGATACTCACTAAATAGTTCTTGCATATGCATTGGTTTCCACAAAGGCCGCGACTCAATATTTTCCGTTTCTAAATCTTCAATAATATCTTCAGGGGTGTATTTTACCCCTTCATCAATAATAAATACTGATAACCAAAAATTAGGGGTACCACATGCATTAATAGGCATTGAAACTAACGGCAATGTACTTAATTGAATTTTATATTGTTCAAAAATATATTTTCTATTATCAATAAATTTATTTAAATTTTGTAGCTGAGCCCTTCCGATTCCAGCACAAATATTTGACATCCGATAATTGTAGCCCACTTCTTTATGTTCATAATGCTTAGCTATTTCTCTAGATTGTGTAGCCCAAAAACGCATTTTCTTAATTGCAGCCTCATCATTTGAGACAACCATCCCTCCACCAGAGGTAGTAATGATCTTGTTTCCATTAAATGAAAAAATACTAATATCACCAAATGTGCCACACTTTTTCCCTTTATAGGATGCACCTAAAGCTTCTGCAGCATCCTCAATGACTGGAACACCGTATTTTTTGCAAATAGGGAGAAGTTGATCATAGTCGGCACTTTGTCCATAAAGATCAACAATAATAACAGCTTTAGGTAGCTTATGCTCTTTTAAAGCCCACTCAAATGCTTTTTCAAGAGCAACCGGAGACATATTCCAAGTTTCTGGTTCCGAGTCAATAAATACTGGATTCGCATACTGATATAAGATGGGGTTACAGCTACCAGCAAAAGTTAAATCAGAACAAAACACGTAGTCTCCTGGACCAACGCCGTAGTACTTCAAAGCCAAATGTATCCCAGCTGTACCTGAAGATATTGCTAATGCATGATCTACTCCAACATACTCACAAATTTCCTCTTCGAACTTGTCTACATTTGGTCCTAATGGTGCTATCCAATTCGTATCAAATGCTTCTTGTATATATTTCATTTCATTCCCACTCATATGAGGAGGGGATAAATAAATCCGTTCTTGCATTATTGTTCATCTCCAAAGTACTTTTTTATTTTCGAGGGAACCCCCGCAACCATTACATTATCTGGTATATCCTTTATTATTACGGCACCTGCAGCGACTATGACATTCCTACCAATGGAAATATTATTGATAACCTTCGAACCTACGCCTAGCCAAGTGTAATCCTTTATTATCACAGAACCACTAATATTAACTCCTGGAGAAATATGAATTCCGTCTCCTAATACACAATCATGGTCAATTGTGCTGGATGTATTAAGTATGTTTCCTTTACCAATAGATGAATTAGCATTTACTATTACACCAGCTTGAGCTACACTACCTTTGCCTAAGCTACTGAAACTACTAATAACACTATATGGATGAATAATTGTCGCTACACTACAGCCTTCTTCTTCCAACCTCTCTAACCAGTACATCCGCAATTTATTATTACCTATAGCAACGAACACAGCTGAATATTCTTTAAGATGACTTTTATAGCTTTCAAAATCACCTAAAACCCGGAAGCCTTGTACATTAAGCAGGTTAATATTATTATCTAAAAATGCTACATCGCTCCATTTCCCAGTAGCGATTGCTGTATCTGCCACTACTTTTCCATGACCACCAGCACCAAATATCAATAGTCTTGACAATATAGCACCTTCTATTTATAGATTCATTTACTTTCCATTTGATTACCATTAAAAACAGGCATTGTAGCATTTTGCGAATTGTTTATACCATCTCTAATGAGAACATTTTTAATTGTTTTGAAAATTATCTTCAGATCCATACTTAAACATATATTATCTACATACCAAACATCATATTCAAACTTCTCCTCCCAGCTAATCGTATTCCTACCATTAACTTGAGCCCATCCAGAAATGCCAGGTGTAACCTCATGCCTGCGGGCCTGTTCAGGAGTATAAACTGTGAGATATTGAACTAATAAAGGACGCGGACCAATAAAACTCATTTCTCCTCTTAGCACATTTACTAACTGAGGTAACTCGTCAATACTACTTTTTCTTAAAAAAGATCCTATCCGTGTCATTCTCTCTATGTCAGGTAATAAATCACCATGCAAATCTCTTTCTAATGACATCGTTCTAAACTTTAGCACCGTAAAAATATTGGCATGTTTTCCGGGACGCTTTTGACTAAAGAGAATAGGACCATTAGAACTGACTTTAATAGCTATTGCCGCTATTAGCATAATAGGAGAAGTAATGATGAGTAGTATGCAAGCAAACAAACAATCGAGTATTCTTTTTACAATTAAATACGGCTTCATTTTACCCTCAACCTCTTCTATGTAAGAATAAGAGGCGGAGATTAGTCCGCCATACCTGCAACTGCCTGTAAGCCATTCTGAAGCTCTGACTCAAAAACACTTCTATATTGAGCAATTATATCTGTACTGTATCCATTTGCTTTGAGTTGTACTTCGGCATCTGCAACGATACTATTAAAACTTGCTGTGAAGGATGCCAATTGCTGCTTCCCTTTTGCAATAATGTTCTGCTTACTAGCATCGTCCTGAGCAGCAAGATATTCCATAGCGGTACCAAATAACGTTGACTCACTTTGCGATTTCAGGGTATTAAGTCTGGCTTCTGTTGCACTGGTTATAGATTCATAAGAAACTTTCTCAGGTTTTTCTTTTGAAGTATCCGTCTGTGATGGCGTGGAAGTAGCTGAAGGTACTGTTTCTTTATTACCTTCTCCAATTTGTGCTTGATATGCCTTAGAGGTAGCCGTAATGACTTTTGCCTTCTGATCCCACTTAATCGAATTCCCTGCCGACTCTGAAAGGAATCGAAGTGGCACATATAGAGTTCCATTTATTATATAACTGGACTGGCTGTTAGGAATTGTTTTGGCAGCTCCATTAAAAACATAGCTAGCCTTCACCTCAGATAATGTAACACTCTTGGATGTATCCAAAGTTCTTTGGATATTCGCTGCATTCATTAAATACTCTTTAATTATGACTAACTCCGTACTGTTTGGTTCGTTTACTGAGACCTTAAGATTATTAGCATCCCATGTTACGCTCTTTTGAAGAGCGTAAGACATGAATCTTACGGGTACATAGGTTGTATTCTTATGGATAAATACTAATTGTCCTGACGGCGGAACCATACCTACACCATCAAATATCATCTTAACATCCATATTTCGAACTTTAATTAAGTCAGTTTTCACAGATGGAGTTGTTACTGCCGCTACTGATGCAGCTGAGGCAGATAAAGGCGCTGATGCTGTTAATGGAGCGGCCCCTATTAATAAAAGCAACAGCAAAACTGTTGCCGGGATTTTAATTTTGTTCATTGCTATTCACTTCCTTCTTCCACAGCTTTTTCTTCTGCTATAACCTGTTCTTGTGTCTTTCCTTCACTCACTCCGTACTTCTTTGCAATTGACGAAAGTTCATTATATTGATCCGCCGAGACATTATCAAGAATGATCTTGCGTGCTTCGCGTTTCTCTTCAATGGTTAATCCACCAGAGGCCAATTCCTGTAATCGTTTGATATCCGATACACTTAATTGACCCATTACAATCGAAGCAACATCCGCTTTTTCTTTCACAGTAACATTTTCTTGAATCTGCTTAGCTTTATCAGTTGAGACCTGCGCAGAGTATCCTCCGGTTTCTGTCACTTTCTCAGAAGATGGAGTACTAGCAGGTTGAGTAGTTGAAGCGGGAGTAGCCGTTTTCACACTCCCCCCTGAAGTATTAGGAGAACTTATAGGCATATTCTCCTCATTTGTAACCGATGATGCTGAGGGTACAATCTTTTCAATATCATTCTTCCCAATAGTAGCTGTATTTGCCGGTTCAGTAGTAGGTTCCACAATAGGTTCAATAACTACACTCTCGCTATCGGAAGTGTTATCCTGTTCTAAATCCAATCCACCAGCCATTGAGGTCATTAATTTATCAACCGCATAGTTTGCAGCGAACAATCCACCAATCACTATTACTAAAACTACGGACAGAGACCACACTAGCACTTTCTTCCATCTCTTGTTGAACATCGTTATCCTCCGTTAATGTTAGTTAACTAATGGCGGCTTGGGCAACCGGCTGCATTGGAACAATCTGATTAATTACCTCACGAATTGCACTTGGCTCTTCAGTAAGAACTCGTTCCAATCGCTTGAATTCCAGTTCTAATTGATTCTGACTTATAACGTTAGGTCTGCCAATGAATATACGATCATGCTGAGTGGAGCCAAGATTCTCTTCGTCCGTCAGTAGCTCCTCGTACAGTTTCTCACCTTCACGAATACCTGAGAAAGTAATATCGATATCTGTATAAGGCTCATAACCGGATAAAGTAATCAAATCTTCTGCTAGATTCAATATTTTTACCGGTTCACCCATATCCAGTACAAATACTTCGCCACCCTTGGCAAAAGAACCCGATTGAATCACCAGTTGAACTGCTTCCGGTATCGTCATGAAATAACGGACCATCTCGGGATGTGTAACGGTTACTGGACCTCCGGCTGCGATCTGCTTCTTAAAAGCTGGAATTACACTGCCGCGACTACCGAGCACGTTACCGAATCGCACTGCTGAGAACTTCGTATGGCTTGATGCATTTAAACTCTGCACGTACATCTCAGCAATTCGTTTCGTTGCTCCCATAACACTGGTTGGGTTAACCGCCTTATCCGAAGATATCATTACAAAGCGTTCTGTTCCATACTTATCAGCACAGTCCGCTACATTACGTGTACCGAAGACATTATTCTTGATCGCCTCAGAAGGATTGCGCTCCATCAGAGGAACGTGCTTATGTGCTGCCGCATGAAAGACAACCTGCGGTTTGTAACTCTGAAAAACATCCATCAATCTAGTACGATCCTGAACATCAGCAATAATTGTAACAATGTTCAGATAAGGAAAGCTCTTGCGTAGTTCCATCTCTATGGTATAGATGCTATTCTCTCCATGTCCAAGGATTAACAGCTTATCAGGTGCAAAGGGAGAAATCTGACGGCATAGCTCTGAACCGATTGAACCGCCTGCTCCAGTAACTAACACAGTCTTATTATGAACATATCCAAGGATACTGTTCATATCAGCTACTATCGGCTCACGGCCTAGTAAATCTTCCACACTAACATCACGAAGCTTCTTAACAGAAATCTTCCCAGCGATTAGATCATTCAAGGCAGGAATAATCTTCAGCTTAGCGCCGGTTGTCTTAGCTAAGTTGATTATCTCCGATATTTCAGTTCTGGAGACTGAAGGCATCGCAATAATAATCTCATGAATATTCTTCTCTTTCACCAGACGAGGCAAATCATATCTGTTCCCTAACACAGGCAGTCCCAAGATAGACATATGATGTTTATTCGGGCTGTCATCGATGAAGCCTACTAACTTCGTATGCGCAAATGAAGGTCCCATCATTTCCTTGGCAATCAACATTCCGCAATCCCCAGCTCCAACAATTAATGCATGTGTCTCTGTATCTTTATCATTCATTCGTTCCTTCCGAAGAAATCTCCAGAGAAAACGAATACCGCCAACAAGAACCAGAGTTGTCTCCATAACCCGGACTTCAACTCCAAACGGTACCCGTGCCGGTAGAATTATCAAAGATATACCATAAGCAATGATAGCCCCGAAGACAATAGCTTTAAGTATGGATACTATTTCTCCAATACTGGCATATTGCCACATCCGGCGATACAGCCCAAAATAGATCAAGGTCCCCCCGATAGCAACCGTCGAAATTGATCCAAATTGCAGCATTTGAACAACATACTCATGAGGAATACCATCGAAGAAGCGAAACATGTAGGAAGTGACTACACTGAACCAAATAATCGCAATATCGATCATAAATAACATTAACACTCTAGTTTTCGCTGTCATTTTTAGTGCCTCCAAAAATAACAATTTTCTCTATGAACAAGTCAATTACCATAATAGTAATAGTAGTAGCCTTCACTGGCTTTACGCTTAACATTGTTCAGAACTACGCCTAGCATTCTTGCCCCTACCCGGTCCAGACCTGCCTTTGCCTTAGCGGCAATATCCCGTTTAACCTTGCCATAACTAACGACCATAATAACTCCATCGCTCTTAGAGGCCACAATCTGTGCATCTGTAACTGCTAGTAGTGGCGGTGTATCAATCAGAATAACATCGAACAGCTGGCGCAGCTCCTGCAGAACAGCACTCATGCGGTTGGAAGCCATCATCTCGGCCGGATTTGGAGGTATTGGCCCAGACGTCATTAGGGAAAGATTATTTACACCGGATTCTTGAATGACTTCAGACAAATCCGCCTGCTGGGATAGTAATGAAGATAAGCCATAACGGTTACTAAGAGAAAAGGTCTTGTGTGCGGTAGGCTTACGCAAGTCACCGTCAATGAGCAGCACCTTCTTATCCGCTTGAGCATAGGCAGCGGCAAGGTTAGCTGTCACTGTAGACTTTCCTTCCTCTGGTCCGGAGGAAGTGACCATAATAATCTGTATCCGTTCATCTACCGAAGAGAAATCAATATTCGTGCGCAGTGCCCGAAAGGCTTCAGATACAGGTGAGCGCGGGTTCGTCACTGTAATCAGATGGCGTTGTTTATTTGGCTGCTGTGACATGTTCGAGTTCCCCCGCCTTTCTGGTCTGCGTCTGTACTTGCTGTTCTGTGGTCTTCGTTTCTTCTTGTCCAAGCCGTGTAATCATTGCGATCGTTGGCAGTCCAAGGTATTTCTTAATGTCATCTTCGGTCTTCAGCGTATCATCTAAGTATTCCAGCAAGAAGGCAATTCCCAGACCGATCATCAAGGATACAATGAAGGCAATCGCGAGGTTCATCACCACGTTCGGTTCTACCGGTCCTGGAGCAACCGGGGGATTAAGCTTAGCTTCATTGAGGATGGACACATTCTGCACATTGAACAGGGAAGGAATCTCCTGCTTGAACACAAGTGATATGGCATTCACGATTTCTGCGGCTCTCTGGTATGAATTATCTCGAACGACAAGTGTCATCACCTGCGTATTATTTACGGAACTCACGTTAACTTTCTTCAGCATCTCCTCTGCAGTAATAGCGAATTGCGGATAGTCCTTGGCCACAACATCGAGGATTGCCGGTGTCTTAATAATTTCCTTGTACGTATTAATAAGCTGAATATTCGTATTAATCTGGTTAAGATCCAGCTGCCCTACTGTAGATTGAGTAGGTGTCTGATTAACAATAATCTTCGTTGAAGCCTCATACACCGGATTCTTGATGTATAAGCTGTAGACCCCTGCAAGAACACATGCCACGATAACAATACTAACAATCATCCACAGTCTCTTCCTGACAATCTGGAAATAATCGCGCAGATCCAATTCTTGTGCTGACAAGTGAATTTCCCTCCAAGCTGTTTCTGTAATATTTCGTCCCACTTAAAAAAGCGCCCCCTCTCTAATAGACGAGAGGAGGCTCTCCACACTTACTATTTACTTACTTGAAGTTGATTGTACGGTAGATAATAACTGCTGCTTCTGCACGTGTAGCAGTGTTGTTAGGATTGAACTTACCGGCGTTACCGATAACTAGGTTGTTGCTGGCAGCGAAGGCAACTCCGTCTCTCAGCGATGCACTGATCTTAGCAGCATCAGAGAATTTGCTAAGTGCACTTGCGCTTGTAGTTGCAGCAGGGTTAACCGACTTAATCGCACGGGAGATCATAGTCGCCATTTCTGCACGGGTAATCGTTGCATTAGGATCGAACTTAGCCGCGCTGCGTCCGGTAATGATCCCCTTCTCAGCAGCTACAGCTACGTATGGAGCATACCAGGAAGTGGAGCTCACATCGCCGAAGCTCTGCTTAGCGGAGTTGTTCTCCAGGTTCAGTGCACGAATCAGCATCTTGGCGAATTCAGCACGGGTCACATTGCTCTTCGGAGCAAAGTTTCCGTTACCGACACCTTCGATTGCGCCCTTGGCAGCTACAACGGCAATTTGTCTTCCAGCCCAAGCCTGTACACTTGCAATGTCTTTGAAGCTTACTTTGTTCTCAACTACTGCGTAGGAAGAGAAAGTGTCGCGTGGTTCTACGATATAGTCACCGTCTACAACACCGCCCTGGAACTGCAGCGCGCCGTATACAACCTTAGCCACGGAGAGCAATTCTTTGTCAAGGCCAGTTGCATTCTTCAGTGGCAGCTTAATAGTGATTGGCTGCTGGAAGGTTGTTGTTGCAACGCCGCCTACCGTCAGATCAAATTCATATACGCTGGATGCCAGCTTCAGGCTGGAAATCGAAGTCACTGTAGAATCAGCAATTGTGGATGCTGTAAGTGTAATAGCTTCACTGAATTGACCTACTGGAATCGTTACGGTCAAGCCGTTGAAAGTAATTGCGATATTAGCAATACCTTTAGCCTTGGCAGCTTCGATGATTGCTTTGGACAATGGAACTTCCACTGTTGCAGCATTCACTGTACCCAGGTTCAGGGTGAGTGTAAGACCTGTCTTACCGGCATTAGCAGCAACTAAGGCATCAAATGCCTTCAATACATCTGCATCAGCCAGCTTCAAAGTAGCTTTATCTCCAACAATAGTGACCAGCTTGGATACATCATACAGGCCTGGTGTCGCTGTAGGGTTGGTAACCGGAGTTGTTACTACAGTTCCACCGCCACCACTCCCGCCGCTTCCACCATCACTGCCACTGAAGCCGTAAGCTTTGATATAAGCAGTAGCAAGGGCTTTCACTGCAGGCTTCGCTGTTGGGAGTGTAGCATTCAGGTTCTTCAGACTGAGCTTCACATCAGCAGGAGTAATATTAAGATTGTATACTACTTGGCTAACTGTAAGGGCTCCTGCACCTGTTCTGTGGTTAAGCACAGTTGTAATAGCATCGTCCAGCAAAGCGTCCTGGCTTGTAGAATTAGCGATAATCTCCAGCAATTGGGCACTTGTCTTGCTGCTGACCAGTTTGCGGAGTTCTGCTTCCACACCATTGTCACCCAGCAGGAATTCAATCAGATCGTCAAATGTAAGCTCAGCCACGCCAGCTTTGGCTGCGATTCTGTTGAGCAGGTCCACATTGTCTACATCATAGCGGATAGCCTTGATCTCAGCAAAATCGTTAGCATATACATCATAAACTACACTGGATACGCTCTTGAATGCTTTATGGGCAGTTGCAACATCAGCTTCATTCAAAGCAAGCTTGTCCAGTACTGGCTTAAAGATATCTCCGAAAGTCGAAAGACTAATATTTCCTGCTTCTAATTCATAAGCCAGAAGCTTTTGCTTGTCTGCTGGAGTGAGTTGAGCATAAATCTTCTCCACTTTTGTCTTCGCGTCTGCGTGGGTAACCGCTGCCGCAGAAGCCGTTCCTACGATCCCCAGATGCTGGGCCAGGCCTTTACTGCTGAACGGGAATCCGGCAACGGATGCCGCCGCCATGCTTACTGCTAATGTAGATACTGCTAATTTTTTCTTCAAAGTCACTTGTCATCCACCTCTTTGTATGTAGTTTTATAAAATTTATAGCTTTAATCCAGTAATACCCATTCTACCATTAAAAACTAGGAAGGTCATCCCTTACGAGAAAAAAATCCGAACAATCTATGAAGTTTGCTGTTGGATTGAACAGGATTAACTCGAATGATCTCCTCATTAGCAACAATTCTACGCGCATTTTGTAGAAAAAAGTCGAATGTCTCATTTCCCAAATGTTTCTTCACGACTTCGTAAGCCTCGCTTAAACCAAACGGACGATTACTAGAATCATGCGCATCTGATGCAATCACATGTATAGTCCCCCGCCGGCACAAGTCTAGTGACAGCTTCTGCAGCTTACTTCCGAACGTTCCGGCAAGACTCTGCGCCGTCAGCTGTCCGAGTGCCCCCAATTCGGTTAGCCGCTCCAGCTTGGACGGATTCTCGGCGACCTCGGCATTACGCTCCGGATGGGCAATCACCGGTACATAACCTTGGATAATCAGCTCATGGCAGGTCTCTTCCATATTACGCGGCACCCGCGAAGAGGGCATCTCCAGCAGAATGTATCTGGAACCGGCAAGCGTCAGCAGTTGTCCCTTCTCGAGATCATCCAGCAGATCCCCGTAGATACGAATCTCCTGTCCGGGCAGTACCTGAAGCGGATTGCCAGTCTCCTGGAGCTTCATGTTCAGCAGCCGCACGGCTGCTTCAATATCCGGAGCCGGATTCATATAGACTCCGTTCGCATGATGTGGCGTAGCAACTACAGTTGTAATACCATCGTTATGGGCGTCTTGCGCCATGGCGAGAGCGGCGTCAACATCAGCGGCTCCGTCATCTATGAAGGGTAGAATGTGGCTATGGATATCTATCATATGTAGTTTATCGGTCCTTTCGTAAAGGATATGTATAGTTTTCGCAAAAAAATACAACCATTTCACTAGGAAATGATTGCTAATTTAATACTAGTTATCACTAAGCTTCTAACTGAAACAGCCGATAAGTTGCCCTCTTAAGCTGTTCATCTACTTCACGGATGTCCGCTACCTGCTGATAAGTATTGCGGAGATCCAGCAACCTATTAATCTTCCGGCGCTCCTGCTCTATCTCCTGCTCTACCGTCTGCAGCTTGTAAATAGACATCATCTCTACCAATGAATATTTATGCTGATAGATCAGCTTGGTGCCGCCGGGTCTCACTTCCGAGATCCGGCGCACCGAGCCACCCTCATAGTAATACATCATGGTTAATTCCTTATAAATCCGGTTCACGGTTCCCGTGCCCTTATACATGAAGAAGAGCTTACGGACCGCATTGATCAGATGAGGATTCACTACCCTGCAGGACAAGGAACCAATATAGATGCCGCCTTTGCGTTCAAAAGACAGATGTACCTCCTCGCCCCCGGCCTCTTCCAGTACAATCTCCTGTTCACCTGCGCCAAGGATCTTCACGCGGTGACTGATATAGCTGGTATCGGCGGTAAGCAAAAACTGGTTCAGCTGAAATTCGGTCATTTGCATTGTTGCATTCACATATTCCATAGCCAGACGCTGAGCCATAACCATCCCTCAATTCTATGACAAACCCTTAAGTCTCAGAAGAGTCTTCGTGCTGTGGTTCATCCCCGGAATCCTGATCGTCCGGTTCTGCCGGAGGTTCTTCTTCGGTAGGAAGAGTATGTCTATCGATAAGTTCCCATAGTTCGTCTTTGCCAAGTCCAATCTCTGAAGAATAGGCAATGAAGTTATCACCCGGCAGCACACCAAGCTCCTGCTTCATCACTTTGATATGCTTCGGCCAGCGGGTCTTCGGAATCTTATCCGCCTTGGTTGCCACTACACAGAGCGGCAGATCATAATGCTTCAGCCAGTCGAACATCATCTTGTCATTACCGGTTGGCGGATGACGAAGGTCTACAACGAGCAGGACCATCTTCAGCGTTTCACGCTCGGACATATATTTCTCAACCATTTTGCCCCAGGAGGCGCGCTGTGTCTTGGAGACCTTGGCGTAGCCGTAACCCGGAAAGTCGACGAAATACATACTTTCATTAATACGATAATAGTTCATATGCTGCGTCTTACCCGGTGTAGAACTGGTGCGGGCGAGATTCTTGCGGTTAATCATTCGGTTAATCAGAGAGGACTTCCCTACATTGGAGCGCCCTGCCAGAGCAATCTCCGGCAAGGTATCCTCAGGGTACTGATCAGGGCCCACGGCACTGATCACAAATTCGGCATTGTTAACTTTCATAGGACTTCCTTTCTAATGCACACTACTAGGCGCTTCAATACTTATTTCTGTATCCTTATCTGTGTCTCTGCCGCTGACGGCGCCGTGATCCACAAGTGCATGCTTCAGCACCTGATCCATATGGGATACCGGCACAAACTCCACATCGTTCAGGACACTCTCGGGAATATCCTTAAGGTCACGCTCGTTGTCCTTAGGGATGAGGATCTTCTTATAGCCTGCACGGTGGGCAGCCAGCGACTTCTCCTTGAGGCCCCCGATCGGCAGCACACGCCCGCGCAGCGTAATCTCGCCGGTCATCGCCACAGTTTTCGAGACATAACGTTTCGTCAGGGCGGAGATCAGGGCTGTTGCAATCGTAATCCCTGCGGACGGACCGTCTTTGGGGATCGCACCTTCGGGAATATGGATATGAATATCGTTCTTCTCATGGAAATCCGGTGCCAGTCCCAGCTCCTCCGCCTTAGAGCGGGTATAGCTGAAGGCGGCCTGCGCCGACTCCTTCATGACATCGCCCAGCTGTCCGGTCAGCGTCAGCTTGCCCGTACCTTGCACAACCGTTACTTCGATCAGCAGCGTATCGCCGCCAACCTCGGTCCAGGCCAGCCCGGTCACGGTACCAATCTGATCCTCCAGCTCCGCCATTCCATAGCGATACTTGGAGGCGCCCAGATAATCCTTGATCTCTTCCGGAAGAATGCTTACGCGTTCCTTCTCTTCCGAGACAATCTGCTTAGCGGCTTTGCGGCATAGGGCAGCAATCTGCTGTTCCAGGTTCCGCACCCCAGATTCCCGGGTGTACTCGCGCACAATCTTCAGCAGCGTATCGTCCTCAATGGACAGCTGTTCCTCTTCCAGCCCATGATTCTTGCGCTGCTTCGGCAGCAGATAGCGGCTGGCAATCTGCAGCTTCTCCAGCTCCGTATAGCCCGGAATGAACAGCATCTCCATCCGGTCCAGTAATGGACGCGGAATATTATGCACGGCATTCGCTGTCGTTACGAACATGACATTCGAGAGATCGAACGGCAGCTCTACGAAGTGATCGCTGAACGTATTGTTCTGTTCAGGGTCAAGCACCTCCAGCAGAGCCGCCGACGGATCGCCGCGGAAGTCCGCTGCCATCTTGTCGATCTCATCCAGCAGGAAGACCGGGTTGATGCTGCCCGCAGTCTTCATCCCCTGGATAATGCGCCCCGGCATCGCCCCGACATAGGTACGGCGGTGACCCCGGATCTCCGCTTCATCCCGAACGCCGCCCAGCGAGATACGGACGAACTTACGGTTCAGCGAGCGGGCGATGGAGCGGGCGAGCGATGTTTTACCAACGCCCGGAGGACCTACCAGACACAGAATCGGCCCCTTCAGACTCTTGACCAGCTTCTGTACAGCCAGGTATTCCAGTACGCGTTCCTTCGGCTTCTCCAGACCGTAGTGGTCTGCATCCAGCACCTGCTCCGCCTTCTTGATATCCAGATCGTCTTCGGTCGATTCGCTCCACGGCAGACCCAGCAGCCAATCCACATAGTTGCGGATGACGCTGCCTTCAGCCGAGCTTGCCGGCATCTTCTCCAGGCGGTCGATTTCTTTCTCGATCTTCTCCTGCACACGCTCCGGCAGCTTCTTCTCTTCCATCTGGGCGCGCAGCTCATCTGCTTCGCCTGCCCGGCCTTCCTTCTCGCCAAGCTCCTTCTGGATCGCTTTCATCTGTTCGCGGAGGTAATACTCCTTCTGGGTCTTCTCCATCTGCTTCTTCACGCGCTGGCTGATCTTGCGTTCCAGCTCCAGTACTTCACGCTCATTATTGAGGATATCGAGCAGCTTCTCCAGACGTTTGCTGACGTCAATGGTCTCCAGAATCTCCTGCTTCTCCTTAATCTTAAGCGCCAAATGACTGGTGATCACATCGGCCAGCCGGCCCGGCTCCTCAATATCGGAGACAGCGGCCAGCGTCTCGGGGGTCACCTTTTTGGACAAGGTGATATAATGCTCGAACTGGCTCAGCACGGAACGCATCAGAGCATCGCTCTCTTGATCGACATCCTCCTGCTCCGGCAGCTCACGCGCCATCACCTCGTAGTACTCCTCGTTGTCTGTATAATGAATAATCTCTGCCCGCTCCACGCCTTCGACCAGCACACGGATCGTGCCGTTGGGAAGCTTCAGCATCTGCCGTACATTCGCAACTGTACCCACCCGGTAAATATCTTCCCGACCCGGCTCCTCTATATTCACTTCCGACTGGGAGCAGAGAAGAATCAGGTTATCTTCAACCATAGCTTTTTCCAGTGCCCGGACGGACTTCTCGCGGCCTACATCTAAATGCAGAACCATGCTGGGATATACAAGAAGACCTCGGAGCGGTAATAAAGGAAAACGACGACCTTTGGATTTGCTTTGTATCATCGCTTTCGCACCTCCCATGGTTCATAAGTAGTGTCATATGCATTCATTCTAACAAAAGCGGCATGAAAACACCAACAAGCCTTGTGCCGCGGCAAATGCTGTGGCGCAGTCGTCTTTTAGTATTCGCTAAACTTAAGTGTACTATGCCGTTGCCCTTACTTAAAGGGTGCCTGGTTAATTAAAAGAAAAGAAAAGAACGCCCGGCATGGACGTTCCCCGAATGTATTGTTATTTTGCACGATTAGCCCTAATTACGCATTTACACTTTGTGCCTTACGGTCCTGCCTTGCATGCAATGTCTTCAATGTCTTCATTGCCAATCTTGCGATCGGCTGCGCAATCAGCTGTTCAATCCAGAAGGCTATCCAATAACCGACAGTGAAACCGATCATACGGTAGCATTCATTGAATTCTCCCCCACTTAGCTAACGCTTGAAGTGGCGGATTCTTGCGAACAGAAGAGTACCCTCTTCTTATGGAGCAAGCGATCCCTGCGTTCCCGCAGTTTTACATTTTTGACGCTAGGGAAATCTTGAATTCTATTGTTTGGTTAGGTGGGGGTTAAACCGCTACTTGTTTAATATTATGAGCGGCGTTTTCGTCACGGTCATGGATCGTCCCGCAGGCCGTACACGTCCATTCCCGAATGGACAGGTTCTTCACCTCGGGGTGGATTGTGCCGCACACATGGCAACGCTGACTGGTCGGCTCAAACGTGTCGGCGATCCGAAGATTTCGTCCATACCATTTCGCTTTATACGTCAGCTGTCGCACCCACTCGCCCCAAGACGCATCAGCAATGGATTTTGAAAGCTTGGGGTTCTGAATCATATTCGCCACACGCAGATGTTCGATACTAATCGTTTGGTTTTCACGAATCAGTCTCGTGGTCAGCTTGTGGAGGAAGTCATTTCGTTTATTGGCAATGCGTTCGTGAATACGAGCGATATGCTGCCTTGCTTTCTTCCAGTTGGAGCCGCCCGGAGTACGCCGAGCCATCCGCCGCTGCCAAAGCGCCAGCTTGTTCTCGTATTGACGGTAAAAGCGAGGATTGGCGATATGTTCGCCGTTTGAGCATACTGCATATTCTTTCAAGCCTAAGTCGATGCCAATAGGTGTATCCACTTGGGGCAGAGGGTTCTTTTGAACTTCGCAAACGAGCGAGACGAAAAATTTCCCGCTGGCGTTTTTACGAACGGTAGCGGACAATATCCGGCCTTCCAGCTTCCGGGAGTTTGCAAAACGTATCCAGCCGAGTTTGGGGAGCTTCAAGCGACTGCCCTCCATGGCGATATTCCCGTTGGTGAATTTGGTCGTGTAACTTTGAATCGGATGCTTTCGGCTCTTGAAGCGTGGCGCTTGATTTTGCTTCTTGAAAAAACGATCAAAGCTATCCGCCACATGACGAGCAGCCGACTGCAAAGCGATGCTATCGACTTCTTTCAGCCAGTCGTATTGTGCTTTTAAACCGGGGAGTTGTGTTGCACAAGCGTGATAAGACAAGCCTTTTCCCGTTTCCGCATAGCTTTGATTCCAAGCTCCCAAGAAGTAATTGAACACAAAACGGCAGCAGCCAAACATTCGACGAATGAGTTGCTGTTGCTCTGTATTGGGGTAGATCCGATATTTATAGGCTTGATGAACCAGGTGTTTCGAAGAAACCTCCTGCGCAGACACGAGCATGTGCAACACCTCCTTTTAGTGATCTCATCCATATTATAGCACATACGTTCGTCTTGAAATCGAAAACTACTGATTCATCCCCACCCTATCGAGGGTGGAGTATTCTCAGCTTTTTTAGATAAAATATTCAGGAGAACCCTGGCATTAAATCCGTCGGCCACATGAATGGAAGGATCTTTGCTTGGACGGTGAATCAAGTACTTTACGGGGGGGCCCCCAAGAGCTACATTCTGCGGACAAAAGGGGAGATGCCGCAGGGATACCAGCTGATGCCACAAGCAAGTGGATAAAGGTATCTTAATTTGTTGATTTCGGCGGATCGGGAGCAAGCAAGTGGAAAAACAACATTTAATTCGGATGATTTCTGCTACTTGGGTGAAATGCGATGATTTAAGTGCTGTTTATCCAACTGCTGTTCTCGCCGGGTTCATTCGTTCCTTAGCAAGTGTAGAAAATCCATCTATTTCCGTAATACATAACGAACAAGCTGAAACAGCTCCGCCATTCTCCAAAGGACGGCACCGTTCCAGCAAGTTTCGCAAAAAAAGGTCCCCCAGTATATGATCTGAGGGACCTCCTTCATAATAGAATGCTGCTATCCCGGCATACTCTCCCCCGAAGCATCCGCCTTCAGCAGCGAAGGCGCCGAAGAGAAGGTCTCGCCCGACACGGCAGGCATTCGCACGTCTGCCGTCTCCGCACCGAACAGGTGGCGGAAGACTTCTTCGACGGTGTCCATCGGGATGACCCGCAGGGGGCCGAGGTCGGCGAACAGCGACTGCCAGTTCTCCTTAGGAATCAGCACGGTGGTTGCCCCGGCCTGGAACGCGGCCTCGACCTTGGCGACCACGCCGCCAACCGGCTTCACACGGCCATGGATGCCGATCTCCCCGGTAATCGCTACCGTGTTATCCACCGGCAGCTGCCGGATGGCGGAGACGATAGCGACCGCCATGGCCACTCCGGCGGACGGGCCGTCAATCGGCGTGCCGCCGGGGAAGTTAATGTGCAGGTCGTAGTGGTCCGGCTCCAGCTTCATCGTACGCAGTACGGTCAGCACATTCTCGATGGAGCCTCTGGCCATACTCTTGCGCCGGGTTGTCCGTGAGCCGCCGCGCAGCTCCTCTTCATCAACCACACCGGTTATATTCAGTCTGCCTTGTCCATGGGCAGCAGGGGCAGCGGAGACCTCGATCTCCAGCAGCGTACCCATGCCCGGCCCGTAGACGGCAAGGCCGTTAACCAGCCCGATCTGCGGAGACGTCGGAATCTTCCGCTCCGTCCGCAGCGGCAGCTGGCTGCTGCTGGCTACCCATTCGACCTCTGCTGCGCTGAGGGTATCCCGCCCTTCCGTCAAGGCCAGTCCGGCGGCCAGCTGGATCATATTCACGGCCTCACGGCCGTTCGTGGCGTATTGCTGCACTACTTCTACAGCTTCGGGACTCGGCTTCAGCCCGATCTTCTGGACGGCATCCCTTCCGATCACCGCTATCTCCTCCGGCAGCAGGGGCCGGAAATAGATCTCCATACAGCGCGAACGCAGCGCAGGCGAGATTTCGTCCGGCGAACGTGTCGTTGCGCCCACCAGCCGGAAATCGGCGGGCAGGCCATTCTGGAAGATATCATGGATATACGCAGGCGTGTTGCTGTCCTCTGAATTATAGTAGGCACTCTCCAGCAGCACCTTGCGGTCCTCCAGCACCTTCAGCAGCTTGTTCATCTGAATCGGATGCAGCTCTCCGATCTCATCCAGGAACAGAATCCCGCCATGCGCCTTGGTTACCGCTCCGGGCTTAGGCTGCGGAACTCCGGCCACCCCCATGGCCCCCGCACCCTGATAGATTGGATCATGCACCGAGCCGATGAGCGGATCGGCAATTCCGCGCTCATCGAAGCGTGCGGTAGTGGCATCGATCTCCGTGAATTTGGCCTCACGCTTGAACGGGGACAGCGCGTTCTTCTTCGCTTCCTCCATAACCACACGCGCAGCGGCTGTCTTGCCCACACCGGGCGGGCCGTAGATAATGACATGCTGCGGATTGGCACTGCAGAGCGCGGCCTTGAGCGCGCGCAGCCCGTCCTTCTGTCCGACGATATCATCGATGGAGGCCGGACGTGTTTTTTCTGAGAGCGGCTTGGTCAGTGAGATCATCCGCATCTTGCGCAGCTTATCCAGCTCCTTGCGTGATTCCCGGTCTACCGCCGTCTTGTTGGTCTTCTGTCCCCGCAGCAGATTCCAAAAATAAACGCCGATGACCAGCGCGAAAAAGAGCTGCACGATCATCAGCAATATACTTAGTTGCATAGCACACCCTCCTATTTCCTTCCGTCTGCCTGTCCAGTATTTAACTACTACTAGGTAGTATAGCCGTTTCAATCATTCGTAAACGCTTGTGCCAAAAAAACAGAAGAGGTCCGCAGATTGCATACGATTTCCATTAAGGGAAACACTATACCGGATGAAAGGAGGCTGGCCCATATGACACAGCTGGAGCATGCAGGAGCACCACAGGAGAAGCTGCCGGAATCGTTGTCTCTTTTCCAGGAAGGGTTACAAGTCCGCCTGGGCAAAAGTACAGATATCATCTACCGGTTCATCAAGCTTGGCCCTTTGTCCGCTGTACTTGTATACATTGAGGGAATGGCTGATCCGCAGTGTCTCATCCAAGGGATTCACGAGGATGCCAGCCTATTCCTTGAGTTGGAGGAGTTTACGCCGTTGACATGCCTCAAGCTGCTACAGGAACGGACGCTTACCTTGAGCAAGGTTGGAGAGATCAGCAACTATACAGAGGTTGAAACGGAAATTCTGGCGGGCAACACGATTCTCTTCATTGAAGGCAGCGTTACGGCGCTGTCTGCCGGTACAGAGGCTCTCAAGCAGCGTGCGGTGGAGGATGCGGTCTCCCAGTCGGTAGTCCGCGGGCCCCGAGAAGGCTTCACCGAATCCTTACGGGACAATACCGCTCTGATCCGCAGGCGTATTCAGAACCCGAAGCTTCGAATCGAATCACGTAAGCTGGGGGAGCAGACCCAGACGAATATCGCGGTAATGTACATTGAAGGCAATGCTGATCCCGCAGTGCTTCAGGAGCTGCGCAGACGGCTGGATGATGCCAGGCTTGACAGCGTACTGGAGAGCAATTACATCGAGGAGATAATTCAAGACAAGCGGTATAGTCCTTTCCCTACCGTCTATAATACAGAGCGTCCGGATGTCACCGCATCGGCACTGCTGGAAGGGCGGATCGCCATTCTGGTGGAAGGGACCCCGTTCGTGCTCGTGGTTCCCGCGCTGCTGGTGCAATTCTTCCAGTCCAGCGAAGATTATTATCAGCGGAGCGACTTCGCCAGTCTGGTGCGGCTGCTCCGGTTCTGTTGTTTCGCTATTGCTCTGCTGACCCCTTCCTTCTACATCGCCATCACTACTTTTCATCAGGAGATGATCCCTACTACACTTCTGATCAGTCTGATCGGCCAGCGTGAGGGGATTCCTTTTCCGGCATTCCTTGAAGCGTTCATTATGGAGATTACCTTCGAGATTCTGCGCGAGGCCGGCATCCGGCTGCCCAAATCCATCGGCCAGTCCGTATCCATCGTCGGAACCCTGGTTATCGGTCAAGCTGCGGTTGATGCCGGACTGGTCTCGGCTGCCATGGTTATTGTAGTGTCCATAACAGCGATTGCCAATTTCGCACTGCCTGCCTTCAATGTCGGAATCTCTGTACGGATGCTGCGGTTTGTGCTGATGGCAATCGCCGCTTCCTTCGGCTTATACGGGATGATTATTGCGTTGATTATCCTGGGGCTGCATTTATGCAGCCTGGAATCTATGGGCGTTCCTTACATGACCTCGTTTGCGCCTTTCCGCTGGCAGAGCCAGAAGGATACCTTCATCCGCTTCTCGCGGCGCAGCATGAAGAAGTATTTCGGACGAAACTAGGATTTGCCGCCCGTGAATCTATAACGAAAGGAATGCTGCCTGATGCGGGGAAGACGCGCCTTAACCCTCCTCCTAATTCTATGTCTTACCTCTCTTACCGGATGCTGGAGCCGCAAAGAGTTAAATGATCTGGCGCTCGTCATGGCGCTCGGCGTTGATCTGCACCCGGAAGGGTATGAGGTATCTGTCCAGATTATGAATCCCAGCGAGACTGGCACCCAGAAGGGTGCCTCCTCCGGAAGTCTTCCCGTCGTCACCTACAAATCGGTGGGCCGAACGATCCCCGACGCGCTGCAGCGGATGCTTAGCATGACTCCCCGTATGCCGTATCTGGCCCATATTCGCATACTTGTGTTCGGGGAAGCGCTGGCCCGTGAAGGGGTCAGCGATGCACTGGACTTCATCTCACGGGATCATCAGCTGCGCAACGATTTCTATCTGCTGGTAGCCAAGAATATGAAAGCTTCGGATATCCTGGAGATCATCACACCCTTCGAGCATATTCCGGCGAATTCCTTGTATTCTTCAATTCTGGTCTCCCATAAGAACTGGGCAGCTACCGGAAAAGTCACACTCCAGCAATTCATTACCGAGCTTGAGCGCGGCGGATCGAATCCCATAATGTCAGGGGTCCAGCTGCTAGGAGATGTGAAGGATGGGGGTACGCCAGGGAATGTGCAGGGCATCCGTCCGAAGACCTTGATTCAGCATGCCGGGATCGCCATGTTCAAAAAGGACAAGCTTGTCGGGTGGCTGGATGAAGCGCTTAGCAAGAGTGTAAATTATGTGCTGGCTGACGTGAATACAACCGCCGGAAGTGTAACCATCCCCGGCGGAGGTACCGTAGGCTTCACCGTGTCACGGGCAGATAGCTCAGTGGACATCAGGCTTGATGATCAGGGCAGACCTGAATTCCTCATTAAGCTCAAAATCGAAGCCGATCTGACAACGGTGGAGGGTTCGCTTGATCTCAATAAGCCGTCCAGTATCCAGGCTATCGAGGAGGCTCTGGTGAACAAATATAACATAAAGATGTCCAGTGATATCCGGACAATCCAGCAGCAATATAATACGGATATCTTCGGCTTCGGGGAAGCGCTGCACCGGCAGTATCCCCATCTCTGGAACGAATACCGCAGGCATTGGGAAGACAGCTTCAAAACCGTCAAAATCGATGTTCACTCCAAGGTTACAGTCCGGCGTATCGGCTCTATCATACAGCCACTCAAAGGGGAGCTTGATGAGAAATGAACTGGAATCTGCTGTTACTCTTCTTCCTGCTGTTTGTACTATTCCTGAAGACACCCGGCATTCTTAAGCTGCACTCTGTGCGCGATGCCGCTGCATTCTATGGAACCTGGACGCTATCCGTCATAGTTACTCTCGCGGATTGGGCAGATTGGCCTCAGCTTAGGCCGCTAGACTGGGTGCGCAGCGTTATGGAGCTGATGTCCTGAACATTTTACCCGGGAAAGGAAGTGAGACAGAGGTGAAGAGCCGCACTGGCATTGCTCCAAGGCAGTTCTATATTATGACATTTGGTTTAACCATCGGAACCTCGATTCTGGTCATCCCGAGCGGACTTGCGAGTACAGCCAGGGAGGATGCCTGGATTGCCTCGTTATTCAGCCTGGCGGTCAATCTGGTTATGGCGTTGCTGTATATCTTCATCGCCCGGCTTCATCCCGGAAAGAATATCTTCGAGATTCATGAAGCTGCCTGCGGCAAATGGCCGGGTAAAATAATCTCGCTGCTGTATCTGTTCTACTTCATGATTCTCACTGGTACTTTGCTGGGTGACCTTGGTTTCTTCATGTCCAGTGAGATCATGCCGGAAACGCCGATTGAGGCGATCCAGATTATATTCCTGATTGCCGCCGTCATGAGTGCCAGTATGGGGATTATCGCACTCGCGAGAGTGGGGGAACTGATGTTTCCCTGGGTGCTGTTCCTGTTTCTGCTTCTGGTTCTGACGCTGAGCCCGCAAATTGAATGGAATCATATCAAGCCTATACTGGAGGACGGCTTCGGTCCTGTCCTTCGAGCCGGCCTTCATTCCGCCATGTACCAGGAGCTCATTGTACTCATGACCTTCCTGCCCTTGGTGGGCAAGCGAAAAGGCGGGGAAAAAGCATTACTGTGGGGAGCGGTCACAGGCGGTATCGTGCTTTCTCTTATCGTGCTGCTCAGCATCCTTGTCCTGGGCATTGAACAGACGGAGAACAATACCTTCCCGGCATACGCACTGGCCAAAACGATTAATATCGGGAACACTCTGCAGCGCGTCGAGGGAATACTGATCACCCTCTGGATATTAACCTTTTTCATCAAAATCTCACTGCTCTACCTTTCCATCCTGAGAGGTATCCAAATCGTCTTCAAGCTCAAAGCACCGAATTACCTGATCTATCCGCTGGCCGTATTGTTCATTCTCATCGCCTGGAATACATATATCAACACCGTCTATGTCAACGAGATTATTGCCAAGGTATGGGGGAAATTCTCCTTTATCTTCCAGGTATTGATTCCGTTCCTGATCTTTTCGATAACCCTGCTGAAAAGGGCTCTCCGCCAGGGACGCACTTAAAAAGCGCCCCGCTGCAGAATGTCTGATTGAACAGACCGCTGCAGCGGGGCGCTTCATGTATATAAACATTGTTGCTAATTGAATAGGATACGATAGAATCAGTTCAGTTACTTGCTACCCTCAGGATTACCAACAACTACCGCAGGAGCCAGTCCCGCATGCTTGCGGCCGGGAATCTCGCCGGTTTCTTCAAAATGGGCTACAATGATGTCAATTTCCTTCTTCAGCTCGGAGACCAGCTCCGCCTCAGGAACCTTACGGATCATCTTGCCGTAACGGAACAGCAGACCTTCCCCGCGTGCGCCGGCGATGCCGATATCGGCTTCCCTGGCTTCACCCGGTCCGTTCACTGCGCAGCCCAGTACAGATACCTTAATCGGCACCTTCAGCTTGGAGATGTACTCTTCTACTTCATTGGCAATAGAGAAGAGATCAATGTCCAGGCGTCCGCAGGTCGGGCAGGAGATCAGCGTAGGGGCGTTCGAGATCAGACCGAAGGTCTTGAGCAGCTCACGTGCCACCTTCACCTCTTCTACCGGATCAGCACTCAGGGAGATACGTACCGTGCTGCCAATCCCCATAGAGAGCAGCGCGCCGATCCCGGCCGAGCTCTTCACTGTTCCGGCGAACAGCGTGCCGGATTCTGTGATGCCCAGATGCAGCGGGTAAGGAATAACCTCCGCCGCCTTACGGTAAGCCTCAATAGCCATCGGCACATCCGAAGCCTTCAGCGACACGATGATATCGTGGAAGTCCAGCTCCTCCAGAATGCCGATATGGTACAGTGCACTCTCGACCATAGCTTCCGGTGTAGGATAGCCGTATTTCTCCAGCAAATGCGTCTCCAGAGAACCGGCGTTGACTCCGATACGGATTGGAATCCCTTTGTCCTTGCAGGCCTTAACTACTGCTTCCACCTTATCGCGGCGTCCAATATTGCCGGGATTGATCCGCACCTTGTCGATGCCGTTCTCAATCGCCAGCAGGGCCAGCTTATAGTTGAAATGAATATCCGCTACCAGCGGGATATGAATCCGCGCCTTGATCTCCTTAATTGCCGCCGCCGCTTCTTCATTATTGACCGTCACGCGCACGAGCTGGCATCCCGCTTCCTCCAGCCGCAGAATTTCGGCTACGGTCGCTTCCACATCGGCGGTTTTGGTCGTGCACATGCTTTGGATAGCAACCTCGTTGTTTCCCCCAATAATAACCCCGCCGACATTGACGGGACGGGTCTGGTGTCTCAAGAACATGGTTTTCTCCCCCATAACGATCAAAGCTCCACCCTCTCCGCTCCCGCAGGTACTGCGGGGTGTGCGGGAGAAAGTGGAGACCCTGAATTGTATTGTTAAGCTGCACTGAGCAGATGATTACTCATTGCTTAGGCACTTTCTTCTTTTTTCTTGTCTTTCTTGAGACTAAGCTCCGGCAGGGACTTCTCCTGGACTACCTTCTCGGTAATGACACAATCCTTGATGTCATCACGCGAAGGCACCTCATACATCACGTCGAGCATAATGCTCTCGATGATTGCACGCAGTCCGCGGGCACCGGTGTTCCGTTTGATCGCTTCCTTGGCAATAGCTTCCAGGGCAAGCGGTTCAAACTTCAGCGCCACATTATCCATCTCGAGCAGCTTAACGTACTGCTTCACGAGCGCGTTCTTCGGCTCGGAGAGGATACGTACCAGGGTGTTCTCATCAAGCGGCTCCAAGGTCGAGATGACCGGCAGACGGCCGACAAACTCAGGAATGAGGCCGAACTTGAGCAGATCCTCAGGCAATACCATGGAGAGGTATTCGCCGGCTTTGAGATCCTTCTGGCCTTCAACCGCTGCGTTGAAGCCGATGACTTTTTTGCCGATACGGCGTTTGATCATTTGCTCCAGGCCGTCAAAAGCACCGCCTACGATGAACAGAATGTTCGTAGTATCGATCTGGATGAATTCCTGATGAGGATGCTTACGTCCGCCTTGCGGTGGAACAGAAGCCACTGTACCTTCCAGGATCTTCAGCAGAGCCTGCTGTACACCTTCACCGGAAACGTCGCGTGTAATGGACGGGTTCTCGGATTTACGTGCTACCTTGTCAATTTCGTCTATATAGATAATGCCGCGTTCGGCCTTCTCCACATCATAATCCGCCGCTTGAATCAGCTTCAGGAGGATGTTCTCAACGTCTTCACCGACATAACCTGCTTCCGTAAGGGAAGTGGCATCTGCAATGGCAAAAGGCACGTTGATGATCTTCGCCATCGTCTGCGCCAAGAGGGTCTTACCGGAGCCTGTAGGTCCGAGCAGCAGAATGTTGCTCTTCGTCAGCTCCACATCTTCAATCTTGCTCTGGCTGTTCACACGCTTGTAGTGATTGTATACGGCAACGGAGAGCGATTTCTTCGCTTGCTCCTGGCCGATTACGTATTGATCCAGAATATCGCGGATTTCCTTCGGTTTCGGAATATCCTTCATATCCAATTCTTCTTCGTGACCGAGCTCCTCTTCCACGATTTCCGTGCACAGCTCGATGCATTCGTCACATATATAAACGCCAGGTCCCGCTACCAGCTTACGAACCTGCTCTTGCGATTTGCCGCAAAAAGAACATTTCAATTGCCCTTTTTCATCATTAAATTTAAACATCTTACCACCCCTTTAAGATATGATCGGTGAAGAGAGTACCTGGTCAATGAGCCCGTATTCCTTCGCTTCTTCCGCGCTCATGAAGTTATCGCGGTCCGTATCCCGTTCGATTTTGTCAAGGGGCTGACCTGTGCGCTCTACATAAATCTGATTCAGCTTCGCCTTCGTCTTCAGAATCCAGTCGGTATGGATCCAGATATCGGATGCCTGCCCCTGAACGCCGCCAAGCGGTTGATGAATCATAACTTCGCTGTTGGTCAGCGCAAATCTCTTGCCAGGCGCTCCAGCTGTAAGGAGCAATGATCCCATACTGGCAGCCATCCCTACACAAATCGTTGAAACATCCGGTTTGATATATTGCATCGTATCATATATACCCATGCCGGCTGTGACAGAACCACCGGGCGAGTTGAGGTACAAGTGAATGTCTTTTTCGGGGTCATCTGCTGCCAGGAACAACAACTGTGCAATAACCAGATTGGCGACATCATCGTCAATCGCACTGCTTAGGAAGATGATGCGATCCTTGAGCAATCTGGAATAGATATCGTATGAGCGTTCTCCCCGACTTGTCGTTTCCACAACCATTGGTACCAGACTCATGCCACCAACCTCTTTTCTCTATACAGATTAGTCTTTCCGTTTCAGAAATATTTTAACACGTTCAAAGCGGGATGTCATTTATTCACTGCTGCTCTCACAGCCGCACTGCTCATGTGCATGCCATTATATCGCAATTCCGCGGGCAATGCCAATTCCTGATTCGTGGTATGTACTCACATAACGTCCGCCCCGATAAAAATAAGGCACGTAACAAAAACTTACGTGCCTTATCTGCTCTTATGGAGGCCTAATGGAAATGGCCGTACTAGGTAAAATTTCTAAAGAAGACTACTCAGCAGAAAACTACTCAGCGCTTGCTTCTTCTGCAGCCGCTTCTTCAACAGGTGCTTCCACAGCAGGAGCCGGAGCATCAACTTCTACGCTATTGCTAACGAGGAAATCAATAGTCTTGCGCAGCGAAATTTCGTCATTCAGGCTGCTCAGGGAACCATTGGCCGCCAGAATGCTGCGGATTTCATCAGGAGTACGTTTGTAAGCTTCTGCCATAGTAGCAAGCTCTTGCGTAACTTCCTCTTCGGAAACTTCGATCTTCTCTTCCTTAGCGATGACTTCCAGAACAAGGTTGTTGCGAACGCGCTTCTCGGCATCGCCCTTCATTTGTTCCTGCAGGTCTTCACGTGTCTGGCCGGAGAAGCTGAGGAACATATCCATGTTCATGCCCTGCTGGCGAAGACGGGTGTCGAAATCACGAACCATGTTCTCTACTTCACTGGCGATCATAGCTTGAGGAATTTCAACTTCAGCATTAGCAGCAGCTGCATCAACTACTGCAGTTTCGCGAACGCCTTTGAGTTCTTCCTGCTTGCGGGACTCCAGCTGTGCCTTCAGATCTGCCTTGTATTCTTCCAGAGTGTCGAATTCACTTACATCCTTAGCGAATTCATCATCCAGTGCAGGAAGCTGTTTGCGTTTGATTTCGTGCAGCTTCACTTTGAATACAGCTACTTTGCCGGCAAGCTCAGCAGCATGGTAAGCCTCAGGGAAAGTAACTTCAACATCTTTGAAGTCTCCGGTGGACATGCCAACTACTTGCTCTTCGAAGCCTGGAATGAAGGAGTTGCTTCCCAGTTCAAGGGAATGACGCTCAGCCTGTCCGCCTTCAAAAGGAACGCCGTCAACGGAACCGTCGAAATCAATTACAGTGATGTCGCCGTTAACTGCTGCTTCATCTTCAACAACAACAAGCTCAGCATGACGCTCTTGCAGACGTGTCAGTTCAGCGTCCAGCTCTTCATCAGTTACTTCAGCCTTCTGTACAGGAACTTCCAGACCTTTGTACTCGCCCAGCTTCACTTCTGGCTTAACGGTGATCTTCGCTTTGAAGATGAACGGCTGGCCTTTGGCGAATTGCTCGATGTCTACTTCAGGACGGTCTACAGGGAAGATGTCGGTTTGTTCAACGGCTTCGCCATAAGCTTCAGGAAGAAGAATGTCGATGGCATCCTGGTACAGGCTTTCCACGCCAAAACGGGATTCGAAAATCGGCCGCGGCACTTTACCTTTACGGAATCCAGGTACGTTTGCTTTCTTAACCACTTTATTAAAAGCTTTGTCGAGTGCTGCAGCTACACGGTCTGCTTCTACTTCGACTTCAAGAACTCCAAGGTTCTTCTCTATTTTTTCCCAGGTTGCTTTCATAATATACTTTTCCCTCCAAAATTGATTACATGTTTACTTAAAAAAAGTCATACAATTCACGCACAGAATAACCATTATATTATATACAACATTACTTTATTTATCAAGTAGAGAACTCTTTACAAATCCTTTGAGCGAACGGTAGGCCCCTTCGAATTGAAAGCGCATGCTGTCCGTGATCCCGTACATACTCCGTGTTTCCTCTTCATTCCGGTTTCCGTTCAGGCTCTCCGACACCATCTGGTGCAAGGCTCCGGCCCAAATATCCAGCAGCGAATACTCTCCGTCCAGCAGCTCGCGGTATTCCTTCGTTCCATAAATCGACATGATGAACTGCCCCCATAGCTCCTGGGCAAAATAGTACAGCGTCGGCTCATGCACCTCGGCCTGCTCCGCCACCCGCTCCAGCACCTGGCTTACCTGCGGCGGGAACTCGTCATTGTGCAGCGGCACTGCCTCGATCTCCACCTCTGCAGCTTCGTAGCCGCGGCTCAGCCTGACCGCCCCCTGGGCCCCACGGCGGCGGAGCGTCTGCAGCGTGCGAAACTGCAGCAGCGGATGCACCTCAGCCTGCTGCAGCCAGCCGGTCAGCGCTTCATCTACATGGCTTCCCTCCAGGTAGGAGAGCTGCTCCAGCGCTAGCACGGTCGCTTCGGACAGCGGCTCATTCATGATCCGCTTCAGCAGCTTATCGGGATAATCCGCATCCTCCTCCAGCTTGGATTTGGCCAGAATCCGGGCCATATCCTCTTCCTTCAGATCCTTCTCTTCTGCAGAGGGGGCACCATCCGCATCCCCGCCCTGTGCGGCGTAGGGAAAAGCCGCTTCCAGCCAATCCAGCAGCGACTGCCACTCCTCGTAGTGCCGCTCTTCCTGTCCTTGGCACTGCAGCAGAAAACGCAGCAGTTCCATCGCTTCCCCGTAACGTTCACTTTCCAGCATTACCGTAAGCTGGATCTGGTAATAATCCAGCGTCTTCGGGAACAGCACGATATTCTCTTTGGCAGGGGAATTGAATTGATTCATGAGGGCACCTCCTTTTCTCCGTTCCTCTTCATCCGAACCCTAATCAATTGTAGATTATAGCATATCCCCGTACGGTTTCAAAAAAACAAGTTGAAAAAATAATCTATGTATGATAACATAATTTTTGCTTGCTTTTCAGTCAGGCACCATGTCCCGGTAGCTCAGCCGGATAGAGCATGCGCCTTCTAAGCGCACGGTCGGGGGTTCGAATCCCTTCCGGGACGTCATAGAACAGCCTCCCTTCGGGGAGGCTGTTTGTGCGTCCGGGGGATGAGAATCCTTGGCGCCAGCCGGGGTCGTTGGAGCATAATCTTCGTTAGCATTTACTTCGCAATCAGCCGAATTTTGGCTGCATCCCTTCCGGGACGTCATAGAACAGCCTCCCTTCGGGGAGGCTGTTTGTGCGTCCGGGGGATGAGAATCCTTGGCGACAGCCGGGGTCGTTGGAGCATAATCTTCGTTAGCATTTACTTCGCAATCAGCCGAATTTTGGCTGCATCCCTTCCGGGACGTCTGTGCCAGCACATAGCGTAACCCTTGCGGACTGGAGAGCCCTTATTTGGGCGGATCACGCCATTCCGCAGGCCATGCGGACTCAGATTCCGTTAAGTAACCAATTCCACCTCATTATGAGCTCCAAAATACAATTTAAGCGCTCCTGAGTCCGCATCGGACAGATAAGCAGCCTTTTTCGCCAAATAAGGTCATCTGTGTCCGCATAGTTCTGCCGCCTCCCCCCACTTCTCCCACCCTGCTTCTATATCACTCACAGCAATACTCCGCGCAGATCCTAACAAACTCTCACTACTCGTATCCCACCGTGGAACTCACAATAATATTTCCCGCTCCCGGCACGATTATGTTCCCACTAAGCACCGCAGCATTTCTTATGCTTCTTCCCGCTTCCGCAAGGACAAGGATCGTTGCGGCCTACTTTTTCCGGGCTTATATATGTTTTTTCAGTTCCGTTTAATCTGTTATAAGTTCCTATGGGGGCTTTAGTTCTAAACATCCGGTCCGCTTCTGCCTTACGCTTGGCCAGCCTAGCCTCCTCCTGATCAAGCTGCTTCTTCCAATCCTGTAATGAAGGATGTAGTGTGTCCGAGATTACGCAGTAAGCATATATCGACTCCGTGAGATTCAATAATCCGCGGTCGTAGTCTCCTTCCAGCATAGCCTGGACTATAGGAAGCCCCTTATTTGAACCAAGTTCACAAAGACCTTCAGCCAATATAGTCGCGTTGGTGAGATCTCGTTCTCCCGGCAACAATCTGAGCACTGCCTCCTCTGAATCGGGCAGCTTGATTTTACCGAACACACCAGAGGCATACAGCCGGTAGCTCTCCCCTTCAGCAATAGAATATTGCTCAGTGAGCGTCGTAACCACACCGGCTGTCCCGATACGAACGAGCGCCTCTTTGGCATTCTCCAGAAGCAAGTCATCCTGAGAACCGAAAAAACCGCACAGCACAGGAATAGCCGCCTCCAGCTTCATTAGGCCTGCCAGCTGGATAAGATAAGGCACTTCATAGCTTGGGTCGTGAGGATCATTGTCGCGCAGCCTCTGCAGCACAGCCTCGGTATCCATACATCTGCGGCGGGACAGCTCATTTATGATTTCGTCCCCGTAAGCCGTATCAAACTCACCCCAACTTTTCCCTGTGCTTTGTTCAATAAACACTTTGAAGACATCCAACAGTTCCTGGTCATCCATGTTCGCAAGATTACTCTTTTGAACCAGCAGCTTTTGCCAGCTCGGATCTTGCTCGACTAACTCCATAAAGGGGATGGACTGCTCAGGACTGCAATGACGCAAGATGATCTGCAAATGAAATTTCGTATTCTTATCGATAGTAGGCGACTGGTATAAAGCCAGCAGCTCGCGGATCGCTTCTTCAGTTAGCGGGAATTTATAGGTATGGGGCAGGTGAACCGTCCCGGCATCCCCGGATTGCTTCATCCTTTCTAGCACAAGCGGCATTAGAGTAGTATCGTTCTCATATAAAAAGCTGTCAGCAAAGTATTGCAGGGCAGTATTACTTACAATTGGCTCCGGATGGAGGATGAAACCTTTTACTTGTTCAGTTGTAAACATCAGCATGTCCCTCTCTTATTATGATTCTTCCGGCTTCTTCAGCACATAATGGGTAGCGTAGCTTGTTTCAATATTGTAATCCCCGGAACCCGAGCCTTAAGAATACATCCAGCGGACTGACAACGCCCTTCTCCGAAATGAGGTCATTGACTATTCCGTGTACTTTCTTGCGCAGCTCTAGCCTATTCACACCGATTCCCTCTCCTCCTGCCTGCAATAAGAACATTTCTCCGGAAAATGAAGCCCATCCTCCTTGTAACAGCGTTGAAGTCAATGGGTTCCCACTGCTGCAAATACGGTATGTACTTCTTATCACCTGAACATAAAATTTTAAACAAGAGTATGAAGATCATGCCACGGTTTCGTTCCTTCAAATATTCCATGCTGACCGGCGTAATCCCGTTATCTAGCCATTGATCCCATTCCCGCAGAAATTCTTCCGCCCGCCGTTCCCGCTCAACCGCCCACCCGCGCGGAGTGAACACGATCATCGGGAACTTGCCGGAGTACTCGGTTCGCAGATAATCGGCAGCAATCAGTTCATCTACTTTCTCCACAATCTGCTCATGCGTGCTATCACGGTAAAATCAATTTTCACATAAGATTATAGCATATCCAGACAAGTGAATCGTCACGATCCGGATGCCTCCTTGCGAACTGGAAGGCCCTTATGTGGGGCGGATCACGCCATTTCGCAGGTCATGCGGACTCAGATTCCGTTAAGTAACCCGTTCCCCCGCATATTGAGCTCCAAAAGACAATATAAGCGCTCCTGAGTCCGCATAGGTCCGCGGAACCCTCTGTTTCCTCGCATACTATCACAGAGCACTTCTCATTGCTATCAGTCCCCTCCTCATTCCTCTCAGCTCACTCCTCACTGCTTCCACCTCAACCCCTCACCGCTTCTTCTATCTTGCCTGTTACTCCCTGCAACCTATATCTATCATCCTGCCGCTTACCCTCACTTCCCGCCACTTCCCCTCACTTACCTTCATCCCTGCCACCCGCACCCGCATCCCCGCACTCTGACGTTCTCCTTCACGTGGCACCTTGCGCACACTGCTCCACAACAAAGAGCGCCCACGCAGCCACAAGGCATACGGGACGCTCCCTTTATTATACTAACCCTCTCCCGGACTCCGCTGACAGCTTCATGCTACGCAGGCTCTCGGCGTCGAAGACCAGGTTCTCCACCGGCTCGGTGATGTCTGCGGTATAGCGGTCAATGGTGACTTTACCCAGGTACATTTTGCGCACAGAGATACTTTGTTTGGCCTTGAGGTAGGATTGTGCGCCGCTCTCCCCGCCGACATAAAAGGCAGCAATGCTGCCCCCGGCCTCCAGCTTGGAGCCGCGGCAGACGGAGAATGTTTGGAGAAACGTAATATTGCCCGAAGAGAACAGCTCACTCTGCACGATCCCGTCCCGGTGGATGATGATGTCGCCGTTGGATTTCAGCGTGCTGTTCTGGCATTTGCCAATGTTAACCTCGACCTTGGTCTCCTGCATCCGGGCCACCCCCCTATGCAGCTCTTCCAGCATACTGATCACTCCGCTTAGCGAAGCTTCACTCATATAATCCACCAACTGGGCCGGCTTCAGGAACAGATTCAGGAAATGCAGCGTCTGTTCCAGATCCTGATGGTAAGAGGCCTGAACGGTTGCCAGCACCGAGAGCAGCTCCTTGATCAGCTGCGGGATCTTCTGGAACTTGCTCTCCAGCAGCAGCAGCACAGCCTGTCCGTACTTCACGCTCTGCTTCCGGCCTTGAACGGCCTGGACCAGCATCCGGACCGCTGTCTGTAGGATCTTTGTCTCTTCAATCAGCAGCTTGGAGCAGTTGTAGATCCGGTTATACATCACGCCGAAATACCCCGAGTACAGATTGCTGTTGACCACATTGCCTTTGACTAGAATGCCGCCGGTGGCTGTGATGGTGGAGTTATAGATGCTGCCGGCAATATAGACATTGCCCAGCGATTCAATGATCATATTGTCCTCGACATCGCCCCGTATAATGACATCGCCCGAGAATACAATATTGCCGGATTTAATGTTCACATTGCCGGGAACAATGTAGGACGTGCAGATGTCGAAATATTTGATCCGGTCACCGGTCACCCGGGGCCGGCCTTCACGCAGGGCGCGGATTTCATTGCCGATCAGCAGGACTGTATTATTTTTGGCGAGAATCGAAAGGTCTGCAGGTGGCGGCGGATATAGAATCTCTCCATACACGTCATAGCCGGGAATCCCCTCGATAACCGGAATTTTGCGCGCCAGCACTTCACCGCGGATCGCGGAAGGAATACGCAGATGGCTGCGGTAATCCACCTGGCCTTCAATCTCGCTGAATTCATTCTCAATCGTCTCGGAGAAAAACAGTTCCAGATGCGCATTCTCCCCCGGCACAGCCGCTCTGCCCCGGGCAGCGGGAATTGGCTGATAAGTCGGATTCTGCAGTTCAGCATGAATTCCGGAGATATTCAGGTTCTGAATGATTCCCCGACGCTCAAAGTCGGAAATAATCTGGTTCAGGCCCAGAATTCCGACAACATTCTCCGTATTCATCACGGCGTCTACTTCCACCATGCCGGCGGAGTAATGATCATTCAGCTTCCAGGAGAATTTCTTCGTGGAATGAAGGGTGAAAAAAGCCAGCAGACGATCCTCCGACACGGTAATCGAGTACAGCGGCGGCTCCGAGATTTCCCACTCTATAGTATCCTCCGAAGTCACCTCGGCCGGGCCGGAAAGCGGCTCGCCGTTGATATATAGTTTAACCGGAAGAACTCCCATAATCACTGCGGGCGAACCGCCGGGCAGCGGGTCCTGTACGAAGATTTTGTCAGCCCGGACCAGCAACCGCCCCCCGTGGTCATGATCCGGGTCATCGGATACCATAAATGAAATATCAAACTCTATATCACCGTCACCTTGTGACAGCTCCAGCATATTAATCAGCTTATTCAGTTCCTGCTCGGACATACGGTCAGGCATTCGGCATACCCCCTGTTCCTATAACCGCTTTCATTCTAGTATTATTATAATTTTAAGCAATGGAAATAGATAGGCTCCGCCGTGAAAAAAGCCCCCGGCGGCTGCGATTCTCTCCGCTGCTTGTCACGTCAAACAAACTGCCCTGCCGTGGACCCTCCACAGCAAGGCAGCCTGTTATTCAGATATTCAGGCTTCAAGTCTAAGTCTCAGCGCCCCCGGCGGCGGTTCCCCAGCCACAGCGGAAAGCGGAAAATAAAGTTAATTAGCAGGACTATGAACACCAGCACCGCAGCGGATTTGTCCGCGATCTGCTGCGCATCCTCGACAATCGCCTCGGACTGCACGTACCACAGATGTACCGCCAGCGTCTCACCCGGCGAGAACAGATTGAAATCCCACATCTCACCGGAGGTGCTGAGTCCGGCGGTCAGGATAATAACCGCCGATTCCCCGAAGGCGCGTCCGGCCACAAGGCAGACGCCGGTAACAATTGCCGGAAGGGCTACCGGCAGGACGACCTTGCGGATGACATGGAACTTCGTCATGCCGAGGGCATAGCCGGCTTCACGGATCTCGCCGGGTACCGCACGGATGGACTCTTCGGTAACGCGGGCCAGTGTCGGAAGATTCAGCAGCGCCAGGCTGACGCCTCCGCCGAGAATCGTCAGGCCGACACCGAAGTACTCGGCGAAGATCGCCAGGCCCAGGAGGCCGAACACGATGGACGGAACGGAGGCCAGGGATTCTACACAGATGCGCAATGCGCCTGTGAAGGCATTATCCGGCGCATATTCCGCCATATAGATGCCTGCCCCGATCCCGATCGGAACGGAGATCAGCAGCGAGATGATCAGAATATAGAAGGAGTTGAAGAGCACGGGGCCAATCCCCCCGCCGGCATCCATCTCTTCCGGCTGCTTGATCAGGAACTCCGGCCGCAGCGCGGGCAGTCCCTTGCCAAGAATGGTGAACAGCAGCCAGAAAATCAGCAGCATCACCAGAACTCCCAGCGTATAGAAAGCGATAGTAGCTATCTTGTTATTGCGTTGCGACCTTGCCGAATGGCGGGTACGGGTAAATCCGTTCATCAGGCATCCCTCCGTTTGCGGCCCAGCACGCGGATAATTAGTATCAGCACAAAGGAAATCAGCAGCAGCAGGAAGGCCATCATATGCAGGGAGTAGTTCCAGGTAGACTCAAACTCAACATTGGAGATCTGCATTACGATGTTGCTGGTCAGCACAGAGGTCGGCGTGAACAGGGTCTTCGCCAGCTGCGGCGTATTGCCGATCACCATAACCACCGCCATGGTCTCGCCGATCGCACGGGTCATACCGAGAATAACAGCCGAGATAATCCCCCGGCTCGCTGCCGGCAGCACAACACGCATAATGACCTGAAGACGGGTCGAGCCCAGCGCATACGCGGCGTCACGGTATTTGCGCGGAACGGACACAATCGCATCATCGCTGATCCGGCAAATGGTCGGCAGGACCATCAGCGCCAGCACGAGGGCTGAAGCGAGCAGTCCGTCCCCCAGCCCTTCTCCGCTCACTCTACGCAGGAAGGGAAGCAGTACGGTCAAGCCCAGATAGCCGTATACAATAGAAGGTATGCCGACCAGCAGATCCAGTACCGGACGGATGAAGCTTGTCATCCATTTGGGGGCGATCTCCGCACAAAGCACGGCCATGCCTACCGAGATCGGTACAGCAATGACCAGGGTCAGTGCCGTCAGCGATAATGTATTTACAATAAAGGCAGCGGCGCCGAAGGCCTCCTCTTCCGGTGTCCAGTTGAACGAGAAGAAGAAATCGAGCGGCGAGATGCTCCCGAAGAGCAGCAGTGCCGTTTTGCCGATGAATACAATAACTAGTCCAAGCACCAGACACAGCGCAAGGATACTGAATAAGAAATAATAACGGGATATCGTATTGCCTAGCAGATGTCTCTTATGTCTTCTGGTATTTACTTTAACTTCCTCAAGGCTCTTCTGTGTCTGTGCTGTCAGTCTATGAACCGGTGCCCCCATACTTTCCCTCCTGTAAGAGGCCAACCCCGCATGAAGCTCCGGAGCTGGCCGCTGTTACCTATCAGTCTGTTACCTTGTACTAGGATTGATCCTAGGATTGCATGGCGGCAATCGGAATGAATTTAAGCTTTTTAAGTGAACCCTGCTGGAACTTCTTGCTCTGCACGTACTCGATGAATTCTTTAGTAGCGCCGGTAGGCTGGCCTTTGGTCATGTAGTAGCCGTAAGCCCAAATCTTGTACGAACCGTTGATAACATTGTCCGTAGTCGCTTCCACTCCGTTGAACTTCACGGCTTTGATGTCACTGCCGGTCACGTAGACAAGGTCGATGTATCCGATAGCGTTCGGAGTAGTGCCCACAGCTGTTTTCATATCGCCACTGGAGCCGGCTTCCTTGTAATTCTTCTCTTTCTTCACAATATCTCCGCCGGCAAGTGCCTTCGCCTGATAGTTGACCCGGGTACCGGAACCGAAGGCACGGGTGATAACCACGATATTGGCATCTTCACCGCCGACTTCCTTCCAGTTCGTGATTTTGCCGGAGTAGATTCCTTTAAGCTGTTCTGTAGTCAAGTTGTCTACACCTACGTTTTTGTTCACGATGGTTGCAAAAGGAATGACCGCCACCTTGTTCGCTACCTGTCCTTCAAAGGCTTTGAAGCCCGGAACATCCATACTGGCATCCCAGTCGCAGGCGCCGATGTCCGCAATGCCTTTCTTCACGGCTTGGGGGCCGGTTACGGAGCCTTTGCCTGAAGCTGCGATTTTCACTTTAGGGTGAAGCTTCTGGAATTCTTTGGCGGCTTGCAGCGTCAATGGAAGCAGTGCGGTCGAACCGTTAACGGTGATTTTACCCTTGAGACTGTCCGCAGCAGCGGCAACCCCTGCAAAAGCTGCGGTAACCGCGATAACCGCGGTGAGCGCTGTTACTGTTAATTTTCTGAAAACCTTCATGTCTAAAATCTCCTCCCGGCGGCCAGCGCCGATAAATGTTGTTATGAATCATTGTTACTCAGTATTAGTTATTAGTTGGACAGCTGTACTGCTTTGCCGTTCTGAATGACAAGGATTTTGCCGTCGCTCACAATTGCCACTTTGCTGCCGTCATTCGATACAGACACCTCGGACACATCCTCTGCCGTACGGAATACTTCAACCGGAGCCGCTCCGCCCGCAATAGAGTAGATTACTGTGCTGCCGTCCGCTGCCAAGCCTGCAACCACCAAGCCTGTACTCACTCCAGCAGCCCAGTTGGCTTCAGCACTCAAGGTGATATCTGTGCTGGTACCGTCTGCTGTAATCGACTTCAGGGTATTGGCGGCAGTGCCCTCCGGATCTGCACTCAGGTACACTACGCTGCCGCCCGCAAGAATCTCCGGATACAGCTTGTTGTCGAGCGCTGTAGTCAGGGCTGCCGGCTTCGCGCCTTTGGTGGCCAGATCCAGCTTGTACAGCTGTTCTCCGGCTTTGCTGAAGTCTACAGTCAGTGAATCTTCAGTACTGTCGGCATCATTCTTGGCTGTGCCTGTTACATTGACAATGTACACAGCAGTTTTGCCGTCCGCCGATACGCGAAGCTCCGATTTATTCTCCACTTTATCCTCAAGCAGCGCTTTGACCTCTCCGGTCTCTACAGAAATCTGCGCCAGCTTCTCCTGCTTGTCGCCTTGAATGAAGTAGATCGTCTTGCCGTCGCTGGACCATACGAGGTCCGTCTTCACGCTGGTGTCTTTGCCAAGGGTAGTGATCACTCCGCTGGACAGGTTGATCAGTTGCATAATGCCTGTCTCATTGCTGAACGCGCCCCACTTCTGATCAGGAGATACTGCATAATCCATTACACTGCTGTTGGAAGAGAACAAGTCATAATTGCCTGGCACCAGGCTAAATTTGTAGATCATTGTCGATTCAGCATCGCCTTGGTTCGCGATCAGTGCGCCGTCGGCATTCCAATGAAGGGTGTCAAATTGACCTGTCGGCCGGGCGAAGCTCAGGATGCTGCTGGTATCCGCCTGCAGCTCACCGCCAAGTGCGGTAACCAGCTTCGTGAGTTCTACATAGGTTTTGTTGTTATGAACGACAGGTGCTACTGTAAATTCCTGTGCTTCACCATCAACCTGATAGCTTTTTACACCCGCCTGAATCTGTACATTATGTAGGCCCTTGCTGTCATTTAATAGAAATCCGCTGCTGCCGAGCACAAGTCCTGCTCCAAGCTCCCCTGCCACCTGGCTTAACGAATAGAGTTTATATCCACCGCTGTTGATTGTGCTGAGCGCAACCGGCGTACCATTGATACTCCATGTAGTACTTCCCTCTTGAACTGCGGCTGTCTTGACGGCGGCGGCGCTCACACTGCTGCTTGTAGCCAAAACACTTACTGATCCCCCTGTTACGAGAAGTGCTGAAGCCAATGCTGCACCGATCCATTTACTGTTTGTCAATTAGATTCACCCTTTTCCTATAGGTAACTGCTAATGTTATTTTCATCTACGAATGTCAATTCTGTTGCAGAGGAATGTTATGGAAATATTAATTGTAAAAGTAATCACATTTTCGCTCTCCTAAATGGATTGAACTTTAACCTTTTCGAGAAAAAACCAGTCGCCACTGCGGTGAATATTTGGACTTCCAGCCGCTGTTGTTCCCTGATTTCTTGATTGTTACCGCTATACGCGGTGGAAATCCGGGGACAAAGGCGGTCGCTCCCGCTCCTACAGTTCCAAAATTCCCCTCCGTCACTCCTTTTCTTTCTCAACTTGTCCATCCAATCTATTAAAAAAAGCAAAAATGTTTATGGGGAGGAAAATACAACGGCGGACCCCGGAATAACTCCAGGACCCGCCGTTTGTAAAAGTTATGTTAATTCAGTATCCACGTCACGATAATCTCATTACCGCCGGACTTAGAGTCCGAGCTGCTGCCAATAATAGAATATGAATAAGAACCGCTTACCTTGCCATTAATTAGAATGTTGTTGCTGTCGACAATCTCTGTTCCGCGTTCCAGATCCTTGTCCCTTACATATTTCTGATATGTACTTCCAAGAGCGGTCATACTTTCCTCTGTCTCGTAGATCAGCATAGAGGATTTCTTCCCTTCTGCCACCTCACCTTGAGTAAAAGTGATGCCCGCGCCTTCCGGTATTGGCAGATCGTCAGGCAAATACTGCTGCGCGTCCGCATTCTCTTCCGCCAGGGTATGAAAAGCTCCGCTGTCCGCTTCTGCACCGTCTGAACTGCTGCAGCCGCTAAGTCCGGCCGCTGCGAGAAGCACTCCCAGAGTAAGGAGCAGCTTATGTCCTGCCATGATTCGCACCACCTTCTAATGGAATGGGTTCAAGTAGCCGGTAATCTCCAGTATTCTCCTTATTACCCTGATAACCGGCAGGTGGAAACGGGGAATACCTAAAATTTAATATGATTTATGCGGCGGCAGGCGGAGACGGGTCCGCGTCCTTAAGACATTGTGCATGTGGTGCATGTGCCCTGCGGGAGCCTGACACAGCTTTTTCATAATCTGTCCGCCGGTCAGGCGGACTGACAATCAGCTATTGCGGGCAAAACATCAGATTCCCAAGCTAACCGCAGTCTTGTCCGCAATAGAGGATATCATTCGCACGTCAGATTTATATTTTTGTGTACTTGGAAAAGAGATTTACTTTTACCAAGAGAATCATTATGATAATGAGTGAGTACTCACTCATAATGCTAAGAATTGAGGAGATCACAATGAAGCAAGCCCCCCCAGTGATTACAGTAACCCATGTTGACCGGGCTTTCGGCAGCAAGAAGGTATTGAAGGATATTACGCTGCAGGTGGAGCAGGCGGAAACCTTCGGAATTCTGGGCCCGTCCGGCTCCGGCAAAACCACGCTGGTCAAGCTGCTCACGGGCATAGACGAAGTTACCTCCGGCGAGATTAACGTCCTTGGGGTACGGATGCCGAAGCTTGCCATGCTGCAGCAGATCGGCTATATGGCCCAGTCCGATGCACTATACACTGAACTGAGCGCCAAGGAGAATCTGGAGTTCTTCGCTTCCCTCTACGGTCTGAAGGGCGGCAACCGGACACGGCGGATCAGAGATGTAATGGAGCTGGTGAACCTGCAGGAGCATTTGCGCAAAAGAGTAGACCAATACTCCGGAGGCATGAAACGCCGGCTGTCCCTGGCTATCGCGCTGCTGCATGAGCCGCCGCTGCTGCTGCTGGATGAACCCACAGTCGGGATTGATCCAGTGCTGCGCCAGTCGATCTGGAAGGAACTTAAGGCGTTGAACCGTAAAGGCACCACGATTGTACTCACCACACATGTTATGGATGAAGCGGAGAAATGCGGCCGGCTGGCTATGATCCGGGATGGCGTTCTGCTCGCTGTAGACACGCCCGCCGGACTGCTGCAGGCAACCGGCTCCGCTACCATTGAAGAAGCCTTCCTGTACTATGGAGGTGTGCGCTCATGAGAATCCGTGCGATTACCCTGAGAATTCTGCAGCAATTCATCCATGATAAAAGAACCATGGCGCTGATGTTCATCGCCCCCCTGCTGGTGCTCAGCTTGATGAGCCTGGTCTTTAACAGCGACGCTTATAAGCCGAAGATTGGCGTAGCCTCCGGTGCTGCAGTGTTCAGTACCGCGCTGGAAGCCCAGAAGGCTGAAGTTACCAGCTATGATAATGATGAATCCGGCAACGCCGCCCTTCAGTCCGGGGACATTGATGCTTATATTACAATGAAGGGAACCACTCCTGAGATCATGCTGGAAGGCAGCAACCCGACCGCTAACCGTGCCGTGATGATGGCCATGCAGGAAGCTATGCAGAGCCTGCAGCCGTCAGCGGCTGGCAGCGTACAGCATCAGCCGCAGATCAGCTATCTGTACGGCGCCGAGGATATGAAGACGATCGACCGTTTCGGCCCGATTATGATCGGGGTATTTGTATTCTTTTTCGTCTTCCTGATCGCGGGCGTCTCCTTCCTGCGCGAGCGGACCACAGGAACACTGGAACGCCTGCTCTCCACTCCGCTGAAACGCTGGGAAATCGTGCTAGGATATGTCTGCGGCTTCGGTATCTTCACCGTCTTTCAGGCGTTGCTGATCTCCTGGTTCTCGATCCAGGTGCTTGGCATTATGATGGCCGGAAGCTTCGGCTACGTTCTGCTGATAACCTTGCTGCTCTCGATGTCGGCACTGACACTCGGCACCCTGCTCTCGGCATTTGCCGCTAATGAGCTCCAGATGATCCAGTTCATTCCCCTGGTCATTGTGCCGCAGATTTTCCTGAGCGGATTATTTCCGATGGATACCCTTCCGCTCTGGCTGCAGCGCGTAGGATTGGCAACCCCCATCTACTACGGCGCCCAGGCACTGATGGATATCATGATCCGCGGCAAGGGATGGAATGATATCGCTCTTGATGTATTCGTGCTGATCGGCTTCTCCCTGCTGTTCATGCTGCTGAATGTGCTGGCCTTGCGCAAGCACCGCAGAATGTAACTTCGAATTCGCAGTATGGGCTGTGGTACACTTGAAGGTAAGAGCAAGAGAGTTGGAGGGTCCATTATGGAGAAAGACAAGGCTGCAGAGCAGCAGGGGCAGGAGCAGTGGATTCAAGAGCTGCTGGCCCTCAGTGAAAAGGAAAAAATGACCCCCAAGCAGAGGTCCATTCTGCAGGCGGCCATTGATACATTCTCGGAGAAGGGGTTCTCAGCAGCCGCCACCAGTGAGATCGCCCAGAAGGCGGGCGTGGCTGAGGGAACGATCTTCCGCTACTACAAAACCAAAAAAGATCTGCTGCTGGCCATCGTAGTCCCCACCATGAGCCGGATGATCGCTCCGTTTGTGATGCGTAATTTCAGCGGTGTGCTGGATGTACCCTTTGAGAGCTATGATGCCTTCCTTAAGGCATTCATGGTGAACCGGCTCGATTTCGCCCGTAAGAATCTCAAAATTATCAGAATCCTTATCCAGGAGATCCCCTTCCAGCCCGCGCTCAGAGAACAGCTGGTCGAGAATATTCTGAGCCAGGTGCTGGAGCGTGTCACTGTAATCACGGATCATTTCAAGGAGCAGGGCCAGCTTACGGATGCTCCCACTCCTGCGATCATCCGCTTCACCATTTCCTCGGTCATCGGCTATCTGCTGGCCCGCCTGCTGCTGATGCCGGACCATGACTGGAATGACGAGGAAGAGATTGAGCAGACCGTCAGCTTCATCATGCACGGAATTGGCGGGGCAAGGTAAAAGCGCAGGCCATATGTAACCCGGCGGGGCAATATACAATCCCCGCCGGGTTTTTGCTTTGTTTTTTACCCATTCCCCTTTTGAAGGCGTACGCCTGTTCTGTTATTATGGGTACTATAACGATTGTCCAACGGGACAAAACAGGTCTTAGCTTGAGAGCAAGTTAGCCATCAGGAATAGAAGGAAGTGAGGATTACATTGGGTTTCCAGGTACCGGAACGGGTAATCAAGCTGCTGTGCGGCAGAGCCGCTTTTGATCAGGGGGTAGCTTATTATCACGCTCATAAGGTTGATCTTATCTATTCTGAGCACAACGATGACGGGGAATATTCGAAATACCGCGCTGCGGTTCATGGACTGGAGAGCCATGAAGTAGTGCTAACCATAGATAGTGACGGTGATGTTAACGGGGAGTGTACCTGCCCGGCTTACTACCGTGGCGGACCTTTTTGCAAACATATTGCAGCTGCACTGGTTAGTGTCCTTTATCTCGGCAAAGATAGGGACATGGACCAGACTCCCGATTCGGATGGGCAAGTGCCGGAGGCGTTCACGGGAGAGACCGGTATACTTACGCCCCGCCATTCCGGCTCTGCCGGAGACGGATACACCGGACGCAGCGGTGACCGGCAGTTGGTGAGCAGCATGCTCGGGATGTTCACCGGAGTGCGGCAGCGGCCGAGTGGAGCCGGAACTTATATGGATCTGCGGACACCGCTTCAGGTAGAGTTCATCTGCAAACCTTTCTCTTACAGCTTCGGCAGCACAATGCTGGGCATAGAACTGAAGGTTGGTCCTAAGCGCCTCTATATCGTGCCCAAAATCCGGGGGTTTCTGGAACGTGTTCACCGGGGTGAACCTTTTGAATTCTCCAGACATTTCAGTTATGATCCCGCCCTGCACAGCTTCTCGAAGGAAGATAATGAGGTGCTCATGAAGCTGATTGAAATCATGCTGAATGAAAAAATATACCGCAGCAGCATCAGCACTTACACTCCGCATACCGGCACCTCGGGAAATGAGCGGCTGCTGGCTATTCCCCCCTTCTTCTGGGAGGGCCTGCTGCCAGCACTCACGGCCGCCCCTGCAGCCCGTCTGCAGCACGGCCAGATCCTGCACGAACGCTTGTCTCTCTCCGCCGAGGCTCTTCCGCTGAGCTTCCAGTTCGATCAGGCGCAAGGAGAGGGGTACCGGCTGGATGTCCAGGGGCTTCAGCAGCTTACGATTCTGGAAGATTACGGGCTGGTATTGTCAGAAGGCAAGCTACTGAAGCTGCCGGTGCAGGAATGCGGGCGTCTCGCTGAGCTGAAAAAGCTGCTGAACCCCTCGCGGCAGGATGGAATTGCCATTGCCCCGGAGCAGATGGAGCCATTCATGGAGGGCGTCATTCCCGGACTCAAAAAATTGGGCCAGGTGTTTATTGCCGATGCCATCGCGGACAGAATCGTTCAGGCCCAGCTTCACGCCAGACTCTATCTCGACCGGGTCAGAGACCGGCTGCTCGCCGGACTTGAATTCCAATATGGCGGGATTGTCATCAATCCGCTGGAGGAGAAGGCGCATGAGCGGAGCAATGAGGTGATTCTGATGCGGGACGGGGAGGCCGAACGGCGGATTCTCGACCTGATGGCCCATGAGTCGTTCGCGCGGACGGAGAGCGGATATATCATGCGGGATGAGGACGGGGAATTCGATTTCCTCCACCATACCATTCCGCTGCTGGAGCCGCTGCTTCAGGTCTATGCCACTACTGCCGTCAAGGAAAGAGTGCTTACGGAGCATGCCATGCCCAAGGTCAGCCTGAGCTGGAATGAGAAGACCGACTGGCTGGACTTCAAGTTCAGCATGGATGGTATTCCGGAGAAGGATATTGTGCTGGTGCTGAAATCCCTGCAGGAAAAGCGTAAATATTACCGGCTGCCGGATGGTGCGCTGCTGCCGCTGGAAACTGCAGAATTCCTGGAAATTATCGCCCTGATGAATGAGCTTGGCGTTCAGAACGGAGAGTTCAATCACGCAGAGTTCTCCCTGCCGCTGGTCCGGGGTCTTCGCCTGCATGCGGATACCGGCAAAGGCGATTCCGTCCAGATCGGCCGGTCGTTCCGGCGGCTGCTGGCCAATCTGGCAAGTCCCGAGAACCTGGACTTCCCTGTGCCGGAGAGTCTGGCTCCTGTACTCCGCGACTATCAGCAGTACGGCTTCCAATGGATGAAGACGCTGGCCCACTACCGCTTCGGCGGCATTCTGGCCGATGACATGGGTCTCGGCAAAACGCTGCAGAGTATCACCTTCCTGCTCTCCGAGCTTGCGGATATCCGTCAGGGCGGAGTCCCTGCGCTCATTGTCAGCCCGGCTTCGCTGCTCTACAACTGGCATAATGAGCTGAAGCGTTTCGCGCCGGATATCAAGGCAGCCATTGCCGACGGCAGTGCGGACGAACGCAACCGGACGCTGCGGAATTCAGCCGGCCATGATGTCATCATTACCTCTTATCCGCTGCTGCGCAGAGATGCCGTGGAATACGCAAAGCGGTCTTTCCATACCCTCATCCTGGATGAAGCGCAGATGATTAAGAACCATGAGACGCAGACTGCCCAGGCCGTTAAGCTCCTGCAAGCCCGGTACCGCTTCGCGCTTACGGGAACGCCGGTGGAGAACGCGCTGGAGGACCTGTGGTCAATCTTCGGCGTGGTATTTCCCGGGCTGTTCCCCGGCAAGAAGGCCTTCCATGACCTTCCCCGGGAGACTGTGGCCAAGCGTACCCGCCCCTTCCTGCTGCGCCGCCTCAAAAGCGATGTCCTGAAGGAACTGCCGGACAAAATCGAATCACTGCAGGCCTCTGAGCTGCTGCCGGAGCAGAAAAGGCTCTACGTCGCTTATTTGGCCAGACTGCGCAAGGAAGCGCTCAAGCATCTGGACAGCGACAGCTTCGGCAACGGCCGGATCAAAGTCCTCGCCGGTCTCACCCGGCTGCGCCAGCTGTGCTGCCACCCTTCCCTGTTCGTGGAAGGATACACTGGTGGATCGGGCAAATTCGAGCAGCTGCTGGAGATTATCGATGAATGCCGCAGCTCCGGCAAACGGATGCTGATCTTCTCACAGTTCACGCAAATGCTGGGGATGATCGGGCGCGAATTGGCCCTGCTGGGTATCCCGCACTTCTATCTGGACGGACAAACACCGGCTTCCCAGCGTACCCAGCTATGCACCCGTTTCAATGAAGGGGAACGCGATCTTTTTCTGATCTCGCTGAAGGCGGGCGGCACCGGTCTTAATCTGACCGGTGCCGACACGGTCATTCTCTATGATCTGTGGTGGAATCCGGCTGTCGAGCAGCAGGCTGCCGACCGTGCCCACCGGATCGGACAGAAGAAGGTCGTGCAGGTCATCCGCCTGGTTGCGCAGGGAACCGTAGAAGACAAGATGTACGCGCTGCAGCAGAAGAAGAAGAATCTGATTGATGAAGTGATACAGCCGGGACAGGAAGCCCTGTCCAGCCTGAGCGAGCAGGATATCCGCGAGATACTTGCGATATGACCGGAGGCGAAGCGTGAGTTGTGGGCGAATGGAGCGGAGGCTGACTGCGGGGTAGGACGTTTTGCCGCGGGCAGGTACGGGTTAGGCGTTTTAAACTGCGGGCAAGCTGCGAGCAAGGTATGCCAAGCGTCTACGTTCTTAGAGCCTCCGTTCTAATTGCACTTGATACAGCAGAATTCAGTGAAACTGGTGGTTTTCAGTGAAAATATGCTGAAGATCCTATCCTCTACGCCAAAAATAAAACAGGTATGCTCCTGAGCCTATAGGCTTGGGAGGTCCCTGTTTTATTTATTTCTATTGGCTTGCAGTGCTGGGTTTAGACAATTGTAATTCCGCCGCTGGCATAACGGTCAACCGTTGTCGCTACATCAATTCCGGCTGATACCGTTGCCGAGAAGACCAGCAGCAGACCTCGATAGGTCCTGTTGATAAAATCGGCATCCCGTCTCATTCCTCCTTCCATATCTAGCATTTACGGCGTGAAACTCAGTTACTAGCGACGGTTGATCATTAATCGCACAATATAATAATATTCGTGCGTCCTCTAGTCAGTGTGTACATAAGACAGGTTCCATTCACCAATATCTGTTGGGACGCATATCTTTTTATTAAGGAGAGACCGCACTTGCTGCCGCTTTCCCGAAGAATGCCCAACGGAAGAAGGGAGTCCTATGCCCCCTCCTGGAAGAGGAAAAAGACCTGCCGCCAAAAAACCACCGGCCAGCTCCAAAACACAAACTCCAAAAGGGCTTGAGTTCGCGGTAGCTGCTCTTCTTTTGACCGGCAAGCTGAAAGTAGACTCCATCCAGATGTACACGGACGCATCGATGTTCGTCAGTCTGGTAGGCAAATATAAAACCTTAAGTGATCTTAGCAACGACAACGTCGATAAGCTGGTCAGCTTCCTTGATGACAACAGCAGTCTCACCCTGAACGAGATTATGACCGCTTTGAAAAAGAAAGCTGAAAACTCCTGACCACCTAATTAGAAAGTGAAAGTGAGGCGCGGGGATATGGACAGTTTTGACGGAGAGGGTTTCGCTGGCGGTCTGCTGCTGGTAATTGTAATTGCCCTGCTGATTTATGGTTCTACGGACATCAAGAATCTGACCGGTGCGCCTACTGCGGACTAGGCATTTCCTCTGTCAGAGATTCTGAAGAGGTCTGCTTGCCGAGCTGGCTTTGTAGTCCATTGCCAGGCGGCATCTATGTGATTACTTATGATAAATAAAGCTGCCCTAACTATACTGGGGACAGCACCCTGTTTGTGAGGCAGGGATCAAAATGCCTGGCAAGTTTAAGCAGCCCGTCACCGAAAATCCATCGGTGACGGGCTATTTAGCTTCACTGGAATCCGAATTTATCTGAATTCTACTCTGCCAAGCTTAGTTTATTTTTTGAATCAGGATTGAGGCATTGGCATTGACTTGTGTTCCGCCTGACAGCGTCTGCAGCGAAATTGCCGCTGAACTGGAATGATTGCGCAGAGTCAGGGAATCTCCCGCTGCCGCTACAACAATCACCATTCCGGGATTGGCCTGAGTTCCGGCGCAAGAACCATATATGCCGCCTGCAACAGAAGTACCATTTTGAAAAAGTGAAAATTGATTGGGCTCAACTCCCGTTGCGTTGAACCAAACTGCATAATCTCCAGCAGTACCTATAGGAATCACAGAACTTCCTGCCGTGTATGTAATTGCCCCAATTATAGGAGCATTATTACTAAAAGTAACATCGGCCTCCAAAGGAACCGTTTGGGCAGCCGAATTATAAATATACGCATACTCGGAAAGACCAGCCGGACTGGTCCCTGTCGCTCCCGTCGCTCCCGTAACCCCAGTCGCGCCTCCTTCGCCTGTGGTAGTTCCCAGAAGTTCAGCAGAAACCAGTCGGTGTGGCGTTACTAAGCCGCCTGAGCTATTTTTTCCCCAGACTGAGACTTGCACCTGTTCATCAATGGTTCCCGAAGTGACAAAAATAAACTCAAATGCATCCAAATCCGCATAATACGTGGTTGTCACTACCTGATTGGGCAGTACATTCAACGTTTCACTGACATATAGCGTGCGGGTTCCATCCAGATAGTAACCCTCTACCGTCACCAAGGAAGACATGGTATCACTTCGGTTATCGATTTTGACCGTGACCTGCTGGGTAGGTCTAAGCCCGCCTACCGCATTATTTTCAATCGGTCCTGTAGATAAAAAGCTCATCTTGAGTTCTCCTCTCCGAATATTTTAATTGTGACAACAACTTACTATATTCGAGCCATCACTGGAGGTGTGGACAAAGCCGGATATCTATTGCAAATACCGGATGTTATGGGTAGCATTTTACGGAAACAAGGTTCAGCTTGACATTCCGCTATTGCTTTCTTCCAGAAATTCGCTATACTGATAAAAATCATATTGAATCAATGACCGGGAGAGTAATGGCCCTGAACCCTAGTCCCCAGCGAGCCGGGAGAGTGTAAGCCGGTACAGATCAGGATTATGAAGCGCACCCGTGAGATGGACTTCTGAACTAAGAGTAGGAAGCCCCGGCCAAGGACCGTTAACCTGTAAGGTGGCTGAACTGCAGGTTCGGCAACGAGAGTGGTACCGCGAGCGCATAAGCCTCGTCTCTTTTGAGACGAAGGCTTTTTTTGTCGTCTATTCTTTGTTCATTAGAATTCTGCACTAACCTACGGGCTTTAGCCGCCGCTTACACTTTTCACAACTATAGGAGGTATTTACTCATGTTAATGCTAAGCCAGCTTATCAAGAATAGTCTGGAACAATGTATTCACAAAGTATCTGAAGACCTGGGAGTTCCCGGCAGCACTCCGGTAAAGGCGGCTCTGGAGCAGCCGGCCAATGCGGAGCATGGTGATTATTCCAGCAATATTGCCATGCAGTTGGCCCGTACTCTGCGCAAAGCCCCGATTGCTATCGCTGAACTAATTATCGCTGAGCTTAAACAGTCTGGTTCTGTAAACGGCCTGCTGCAGAGAATCGAGGTTGCCGCACCGGGGTTCATTAATATGTACATCGATTGGCAGGTATGGGCCACGACTGAGTTCAAGCTGCCACTGGCAGCTGGCGAGAAGGTTATTGTGGAGCATACTTCGGTGAACCCGAACAAATCCATGCATATCGGGCACCTGAGAAACTCCTGTATCGGGGATGCGCTGGTTAGAATTCTGAGAAAAACCGGCTACACGGTCGAGGTACATAACTACGTGGATGATCTGGGCAATCAGCTTGCAGATACTGTAGTCGGCCTCTTGAATGTCCCGCTGGCCGGAGAGCATGTCCGTTTCGGAGATTACTGCTGGGATATTTACGCTGAGATCAACAAGGAGTACGCGGAGCATCCGGAGTCTGTACATAAGCGGACTGAAATACTTCACGCGCTGGAACAAGGTGACGGCAACACCGCATGGATCGGCAACCTTGTCGCCGGTCAAATTGTGAAAGAGCATGTGGAGGAAATGCGCAACTTCGGGATTAACTATGACCTGCTGGTCTGGGAGAGCAGTATTCTGAAAGGAGGCTTTTGGTCTTCCGCCTTCGGTCTTTTGTCGCAGACAGATGTGTTCGTTCAGGAGAGTGAAGGCAAGCTGGCCGGCTGCTGGATTCTGAAGCAATCCGCTGGCACTGGCGCACAGGATGCACTGGAGACACCGGAGACAGAAGAGGAGCATCAGAAGGATAAGGTGCTGGTGCGCTCGAACGGGATTTTGACCTATACGGCCAAGGATATCGCTTATCATCTGTGGAAATTCGGCCTCTTAGATAAGGACTTCGCCTACCTCGAATTTAGCAGTGGGCTGTGGACGACTGGCTTGAGCGGTGAGGTGCTGCCTTTTGGACATGCAGATAAGGTCGTTAACGTGATCGATTACAGACAAGAATATCCGCAGGCGATGGTGAAGCAGGCGTTTCAGGCACTGGGATACCACGAGCAGGCGGAGCGGCTGCATCATGTAAGTTATGGTGTGGTTTCGCTAAGTCCGGCTTCCGCTGCCGGGCTCGGTCTGGATACATCCTCCGGTAAAAGCTCCTATGCCATGTCCGGACGCCAGGGCATCGGCATCAAGGTCACTGAGCTAGTCCGGCTTATGGAGGATTCCATCGAGGCTACCCGTTCCGACAAAAACGGCCTGTCCAGCCGGCTCATCGCCACCGCTGCCATCCGCTACTATCTGCTGCGCTTCAATCTGGGTACTGAGATTGTGTTTGACTTCAAACAAGCCATGGAGATTTCCGGCAACACTGGCGTTTATCTGATGTATGCCTTTGCCCGGGCAAGCCGTGTGCTCAGTAAAGGCAGCGCCCTGGCGGAGAGCGGTACCGGGAATAGCGAAGGTAACGAGCTTGACGGGAGCCGGGAGTATGGGGGGCACGGGAATATCGGGGATAGCGGGAGCAGCGCGCATGGCTCGAGCAGCGGGCTTGACGGGAGCAGCGCGTATGCCTCGAGCAGCGGGCTTGGCGGGAGCAGCGCACATGGCTCGAGCAGCGGGCTTGACGAGAGCAGCGCGTATGCCTCGAGCAGCGGGCTTGGCGGGAGCAGCGCACATGGTGGGCTTCCGCTCTTTCCGCCGCACCTTGAAGCAGCCGAGCTCGCCCTGCTGAGACAGCTCAGCCTCTGGCAAGACACCCTATATACGGCAAGCCGGGAGCTTACGCCGAATACGATCTGTAACTACGCGTACAGTCTGGCGTCGCTGTTCAGCAACTTCTACTCCGCCTGCCCGATCCTCAAAGGAGAGGCCTCCAGCATCGCCTTCCGTCTCTGGCTGACCCAGAGCTTCACCGATACTTTAGGAGAGGCGCTGGATGTACTCGGGCTGCCTAAGCCGGAGCGGATGTAAGCTGGGGCGAAGAAGCTGTACAGAGTCCCGCATAGTTCAAGTAGGGCTTATAGTAGATAACTGTACTCATTGGGTGAAAATGATGTTGGTTACTTGGGGATCGCTGTAGGCGAGCGGGGGTTTGGGTTTGAGTAACAATAGTCTAGCGGATCGCTCTACAAAGAGTGACTTGAATGCTCAGACAGCAGGGATTTCCAGGATAATTGTCTGCATTGTACAGACGAAATATTCTGCTAAGCTATGCGGACTCAGATGACGCTATTTGGTGAAAAATCCTGTTTTTTTGACCGATACGGACTCAGGGGCCCTTATATTGTACTTTGGAGCTCAAAATGAGGGGAAACGGGTTAGTTAACGGCATCTGAGTCCGCATGGATTGCGAAATGATGTGATCCGCCGAAATAAGAGCACCTCAGTCCGCAACGCTGCTTCTATACGTGATGTTCTCGCTTCAAAGTAATCCTCCGGACGACAAAACAGCCTTCCCGAAGGAAGGCTGTTACTTGACGTCCCGGAAGGGATGCAGCCATACTTCGGCTGATTGCGAAGCGTATGCTCACGAAGCTTAACCTCCAACGTCCCCGGCTGGCGCCTAGGCTTCTCATCCTCCGGACGACAAAACAGCCTTCCCGAAGGAAGGCTGTTACTTGACGTCCCGGAAGGGATGCAGCCATACTTCGGCTGATTGCGAAACGAATGCTCACGAAGCGTATGCTCCAACGTCCCCGGCTGGCGCCTAGGGTTCTCATCCTCCGGACGACAAAACAGCCTTCCCGAAGGAAGGCTGTTACTTGACGTCCCGGAAGGGATGCAGCCAAACTTCGGCTGATTGCGAAGCGTATGCTCACGAAGCTTAACCTCCAACGTCCCCGGCTGGCGCCTAGGCTTCTCATCCTCCGGACGACAAAACAGCCTTCCCGAAGGAAGGCTGTTACTTGACGTCCCGGAAGGGATTCGAACCCCCGACCGTGCGCTTAGAAGGCGCATGCTCTATCCAACTGAGCTACCGGGACAAATGAAGAAACATGCTATAAAGATCATATGTATTAATGCAACGTTACTTATTATACCTGATTCACAGAATTTATCAAGACTAAACTCTCCCAGCCGGCAAATGAGCTCCCCTACACCCCACCGTTGAGGCCACTTCTGAGCGATCCAGTGGATGTCCTGATATACGAACCCCAATAAAAAAGAAGCCTCCCGCATCCTGAATGCGGCAAGCTTCCTGCTCTATGGTCCATCCTATAGGTTATTGGTTGGTGATCGTGCAGTGAATCTTCGTTGCAAGAGGTCCCGCCGGAATCAAGAGTACTGCCTGAAATGTTCGCCCAGCTGCTTCTTCAGCTCTCCGAAGATCAGCAGCTCGCGCTGAAATTTGGACCGTTCATCTTCCGGACTCATTACGGTGCTGCCGGTGAAGCCGCTGACCGTCACGTCCTTAAAAGCATCATGCAGATTGTTATCGAACCAATCGGTGGCGGTGTCCGCGTCGTTCGTCAATATCCGGACAATTTCGTATCCCTCCTCGCGCTGGTCCTCAACAATATACACCAAAAGTGCGGAATCGCCCACAGCTCCAGGCAATACGCCAACCTCTGCACAAGGTGCTCCGTCATACTCGGTCATTCTGCGGATTTTGGCGTCTTTAATGTAATACACTTGTCATCCATCCCTCCTGGCAAATTTCCCTCTCCCCTAGTGTTCGGATAAGGACATACATTTTATCCCTTCAATCGGCATATATCTGTATTACTTGGCAAAAAAGAAAGGACAGACAACAATCGCACAAAAGAGAGGATGAACCAGACATGTGCGGAATAACCGGATTTGTCCAGTGGCGCGGTGATCTTACAGGGCACTCGCAACTGCTTGTCAGAATGACTGAAACTTTAGCGAACCGCGGACCGGATGCAGCCGGAACCTGGATTTCAGGACCCATTGCCTTCGGACACCGCAGACTCAGCGTCATTGATCCTGAGAACGGCGCACAGCCGATGATTGCCCGCCATGACGATAAGGTGTATGCAATTGTGTATAACGGCGAGCTATATAATGCCCCTGAGCTCAAAAAAGAGCTGAAGCAGCGCGGCCATCATTTCCTCACAGAATGCGATACTGAGGTACTCCTGCATGCCTATATCGAATGGGGACCGGACTGCACGGAGAAGCTGAATGGTATCTTCGCTTTTGCCGTCTGGGACAGCTTGCGCGATCAGGTATTCCTCGCCCGTGACCGCCTGGGCGTGAAGCCTTTGTTTTACAGCCAAGTGGACGATGTCTTCGTATTCGGATCTGAACCCAAGGCGCTGCTCCAGCATCCCAAAGTCCAGCCGAAGGTTGGACCGGAAGGCCTTGCGGAGGTTTTCATCATCGGTCCGGCCCGTACACCGGGACATGGTGTATACAAAGATATATTCGAGCTTCGTCCAGGTCATGCCATGATTTACAGCCGCAGCGGCATCCGCACTTATGCGTATTGGAAGCTGGAGAGCGACCAGCACACGGATAACGTGGATGAAACTGCAGCCCGGGTGCGGGAATTGCTCCAGGATACGCTGGAGCGCCAGCTGGTATCCGATGTTCCAGTCTGCTCCCTGCTCTCCGGCGGACTCGATTCCAGTGCCTTGACTGCGCTCGCCGTAGATTATTACAACCGGACCGGCCAGGGCCGGATCGATACCTTCTCTGTAGATTACGTAGACAACGATAAGCATTTCAAGAGCCATGCCTTCCAGCCCGGAGCAGACGGCCCCTGGATTCAGCGGATGATTGATGAGCTGAACACGAACCATCACTTTGTTGCTTTTGACACTCCAGAATTGGTAACAGCACTCGACAACGCCCTCTACTCCCGCGATTTGCCGGGGATGACCGATGTGGATTCCTCACTTTATTTATTCTGCCAGGAGATTAAAAAGAAGGCGACTGTCGCTATCTCCGGCGAAGCTGCGGATGAAATTTTCGGCGGCTACCCCTGGTTCCACCGTGAGGAGATGCTGTCTTCCGGCACCTTCCCCTGGTCGGTAGCACCCAAGATGCGTGCAGGTCTATTGTCACCGGAAATGAATGAGTGGATACGTCCGCTGGAGTATTTGGGCGACAGATACAGCGATGCTGTGGCCGAGGTGCCGAAGCTTGACGGCGAGACCGGCAAACAGGCGCAGATGCGCGTGATGTCCTATCTCAACATTACCCGCTTCATGCCTACGCTGCTGGACCGCAAGGACCGGATGAGTATGGGCGTGGGCCTGGAGGTCCGTGTTCCTTATTGTGATCACCGCCTGGTGCAGTATGTATTCAATATTCCCTGGGAGATCAAGACCGTAGGCAACCGTGAAAAAGGCATTCTGCGCAAAGCGCTCGAAGGCGTGCTGCCGGATGATGTCCTCTACCGCAAAAAAAGCCCGTATCCCAAAACGCATAATCCCGCTTACCTGAATCAGGTGCGTTCGCAGATGCTGGGCATCCTGGATGATCCTTCTTCTCCAATCCTGCCGCTGATTGATCCGGCCAAAATCCGGGAAATCGCCGCCTCGCCGGAGTCCTCCAGCAACCTGCCGTGGTTCGGCCAGCTGATGTCCGGCCCGCAATTATTTGCTTATCTGGCCCAGGTGAATCTGTGGCTGCGGACCTATAATGTCTCCATCAGCTGATACAGTTTCAGGACAACGTCAAATTATGGGGATTCCGTCTGGAATATTGTGATCCTTGCCACAGACCAAATGGAGCATAACCTCTACAACTATAGGTGAAGTATATCCTACAACTTAGGGGTTTTATCCAATGCATTCCTTAGTCAAATCCGATTCTTCCTCTACAAGAAAACTGATTGTTTTTATCCTCGTGACCTTCGGCTTCACCTGGCTCTGCTGGCTGCCGCTCCTGCTTAATAAGCAGTTCGAAGCCGGCTTGCCGGTATTGCCCGGACAATTCTATCTGGGATCCTTCGGACCGCTGCTTGGTACATTGGCCAGCTTAAAGCAGCCTGGAGAAGAGGGTTTTCCCTCCTGGTGCAGAACTGCATTTTCGCTGTCTTTCCCAAAGAAATGGCTGATATTGGCTGCAGGACTGCCGCTTGCATATGGAGCGGTAGCCATTCTGGTGCATACCTTAATTACCGGCCATCCGCCGGATATGCGACAGTTCGGGCTCACCTCCGATCTTCCTCCGCAGTTTGGCATCTGGATGACCTCGCTCGTGTGGATGCTCACCTTCGGGATCGGGGAAGAGAGCGGCTGGCGCGGCTACCTGCTTCCGCAGCTGCACCAGCGCTACTCGCTATTCACCTCCGCCCTGCTGGTTGCTGTGATCTGGATGGCTTGGCATCTTCCGGCCTTCTGGTTCAATGAGAGCTACCTGGGTATGGGCTTCGGTGTGCTGGGCTGGGCGATCAGCCTCACCTACGGCTCGGTCGTTCTGGCCTGGATCTGCGCCGGAAGCCGCTGGAGCATTGTTCCGGTGATTGTGTGGCATGGCATCTTTGATCTGCTGACAGCCAGCGACCAGGCAGCCGAGATTATGGCTATGGTCTGCAGCATGCTGGTCATTATCCACGGTATTCTGCTGATGAAGATACTGGGCAAACGCAGAGCATAGCAAACTGCCGTGGTTCGGCGAGCTGATGTCCGGCCCGCAAAGATTTGCTTATCCGGTCCAGGCGGATCTCTGGCTGCGGAAGCAAATGTCACCACCACCTGATCATGCTTATTCTGTATCCCGCCCGGGCCGAGTGCTTCACTGCTTATAAACAAAGCCGCCCAGACCCGGATCTATTAGGGTCTGAGCGGCTTTTCGAGCATGACATAATATTAGAGCAATTCCTGTTCATATATAGCCTGCAGCCTGCTGCCGATCACCTTTAGATCGTTATCCAGCACCACTTGATGGCCGTTCTCTGTCAGACTGGGTAATCTCCGTTCTGCGATTGCCGCAATTTTATTCCGGAATTCTTCGTTCGTCCTGCCCTTATAGACCGTTTCATCCGCTGTCAGCCACTCTGAATAGATGGGAATATCCCGGATCAGGATGGGAATTCGGCTGGCCAGAGCCTCAAGCAGCACAATCCCCTCTGTCTCCTCATGACTTAAGAACAGAAACAGATCGCTTCCGTTATAAGCATCCTTTAATTCCTGCCTGTCCACATATCCGGGAAAATGGAGGTTCGGCAGTTTGCGGAAAATCGCCTTCTTTACCTCCCTCGGTATAATGTTCAGGTTGGTATAGCCGAACCAGTAGAACTGGTATTCCGGCATCTGCTCCGCAAGTGCCACGAAATCCAGAATTCCTTTGCGCTTAATATAATGCCCTACGGAGATAACGGCTTTCTCGTCAGGCCTCAGCTTGTATTTACTGCGGAATCTGGAGCGCGACGCCTCATCCGGCTTGAAGAACTCCGTATCTATACCGTTGGACAGGCTGTAGATAGGACGCTTCAAGGCATAGCCCTCCAGCAGTTTTTCCGAATAACCCGTCGGTGTAATGATGATGTCACCGCTGTTGTAACAGAGCTTAATCCACAGTTTAAACAACGGTGCTACCAGGTTGGAGCCGCGGAAAGAGTTGCGGAAATCCTCCATCGTGGAATGTGCATAATACACTACCTTTTTGCCTTTCCGCTTCGCCCGTCTGCTCATGAGCAAGGAGTCCGGGAAAATCGTGTTCAAGTGAACCACATCATAGCTTTCCTTGGCATTCATTGTGCTGGGGATATTCATCATTTCCAGAGTTTTTTGCTGATGGCGTATGGCTTGTCCGATACCGCTTGCTGCTACCAGCTTCAGCAGCCCCGAATAGATTAGAACCTTCATGATCGTATCCCTCACCCGTGCAGCAGTGCCATGATATTGTGGGATAGCAGACTTAGCCCAAAGCTGTAGAGTGCAATGGCTATAGGTTTCCCGAATATGATAACTGCCGTGGATTTTTGTAAAGTCATCTTGGTTGTTCCTGCCATGTAGCATAAGAAATCATCCGGTGCGACGGGCAGAAAAATAGCGATCGTGACATTTTATCAAAGTTCTTATTGTTCTCCGTCCAACTCATATATTTACGGTACAGTTGGCGCCGAAACGGGCGAAGAAGCCCTGCAGCGCAGTTTCTCAGTAAAAAATTCTGGCCTGCACCTCGGGAGACTGGATTTAGCGGACTGGGGTCATGACAAAACAGGGTTCAAGCTCCTGTGGTGCTTCGGTTACAAGCTTCGTGTAGGTTTCCTCTATCTTGGCCGCAAAGGCTGCGGAGGAATAGTTGTTTACAGCATGAGTTCTGGCATTTGCAGATAATTCCCTGTACCTTTCCTCACTCTCAAAAATAGCATCCAGCTTCTCGCAAAACTGTTCGAAGGACGTATATTGCCAGCCGTTCACACCATCGAGTATGACTTTGTCCAGACAAGCGTCCTTCCTGCACAGCGCCGGCACACCGCTGGCCAGGGCTTCGACATAAGTAAGCCCCTGGGTCTCGCTCTGGGAGGCACTTACAAAGATATCGCCCATGCGGTAGTAGGCAGCCACTTCCCCCGGTGGAACCATTCCGGTAAAAATAACCTTGTGTGCCACGTTCCTTGCCTGGGCAAGGCTCTCCAGATTCGCGCGGTCGGGTCCGTCCCCAACAACGAGGAGCGTAATCCTGCTGTTATTCATTCTAGCCACAAAATCTATGATTTCTCCCAAATTCTTCTCTTGTGCCAATCTTCCTACAAACAGAAGTACCTTATCTGTAACGGGAATGCCAAGTCTTCGTCTGGCCGCTTCTGTCTCAGCCTGCTGCACAGGCAAGTCAAAACACCCTAGATCTATGCCTGTAGGTACGACCCTGATATCTTGGGTTACCCCATACTCCTTGAGCAAGGTGAATACCTTCCCGGTCGGTGCAATCACACACTGTGTCCGCTTCAGGATGTTCCTGGAGAATGCTGCGACCAGTGCCTTGCCCCACTTCTCATTCAGCAGGAAATAATGAGTGTAGTCTGCATACACCGTATGATACGTATGGACAATGGGAATATTCAGCTTTTTGGCGATTCTGCGTGCCATGACAAACGTACTAAATTCACATTGGGAGTGAATGATCTCCGGCTTCCACCCCGTCAATTCCTCCAAATATTTACTTGCCAGGGCTGTTCTGAACCGTGCTCCAGGATAGATCATTCCAGCCCCGAGCGAGCCGATATAGGTGATGCCATTCTTGCAGTAGGATAATCCATTCTCAGAAAGTGTTAATACCCGTACCTCATGACCCAATTTCATAAGCTCTCTGCGCAGGTTTACTACTGAGGTTACAACTCCATTTACAACAGGCTCATACCAATCAGTCGTTATAAGAATTCTCACAGGTAGCTCTCCTCTGCCTTCACTGCATGTGAAACCTAATTACAGGGACAACTTTTCCTTTTTTTGGCTATTTATATTGTATAATAGTTTTATTAATTTTCTCTTAACAGTTTATAAACGGGGTATTAACATCTCTGTTTCCCGCTGCACTATATTCTGAAATGTTAAGCGAGACGTTGATATTGAATCTGACAAGGAGCTGGTCGTCTGTAAATCCTATTATGTATGTGACCATGTACGGGGTTTCGATGTAGAACAGCGTAAGCTTAAGGGTCTCCTCTGCCAGCCAGCTAGCGTAAGTGATTACCTGTTGCCGGTGCAAAGCGAGGTCTTTATAGAACACATCCTCAGCGCATACCGGCTTGGTGAGATCGAAGGGCAGCACATTGTCCCGTTCATCCCCGTATACCATTTGAAGCGTGATCTTCAGCTTGTTCTTTACAGTAAAAGTAATCCTCTTCAGCCCATGGGGGTTATCGCTGATCAGATATATGCCGCCGAAACCGGTAACCGGCCATTTCCCGGGAAACGCCGGCTGCAGCACAGGTAAGGCTGAAGTGCTCCAATCGGACAGCAGCTTCTGCAGGCTGGCTTGATGCCCGGAATCCGGCAGCAGGGCCGGGCCAAGCGCATCGAAAATATACTCAAAGACCAGATCCAACAATACCTGCAGGCGGCTCATATTCCCGAAGCCGGCGGTTGCTGCAATGACAATATTCTGCTCCGGAGCCACCAGGCATAACTGGCCAAAAGAGCCGTCCCCCCGGTAGCAGCCTCTCCGGCACAGATGGAACTGGTAACCATAGCCCTGCGCAGAGTCGATCCTTTCCACTCCTGCACGGTTATCGCTCTGCTCACTGGCCGCCCGTTCTATGTACTGCGCTGATACGATTCTACGCCCGTTATATATTCCTTTGTCCAATAGCATCTGGCCGAATTTGGCTATACTCTCTGTGGACAGACTGAGTCCCATCCCGCCTGCCGTAATGCCCAGTGGACAAGTCTCCCACGAAGGCCGCGGGATATCCAAGGGTTCAAACAGGCGCGGCATCAGATAATCGGTCATCTTCTGCCCGGTGACCCGTTCGATAATGGCCGCCAGCATATAGCTGGAGGGGGTGCTGTAGCGGTAATAGCTGCCGGGCTCATGCTCTACCTGCTGTGCGAGAAAGGCGGTGATCCAGTCCTGCTCCTTCACCACAGCCGGATAAATATCGCAATGGTGGCCCGCATTCATCGAGAGCAGATGGTGCACAGTCATGTGCACCAGATTAGGCGTCACAACCTCCGGCAGCTTGTCCGGGAAAAAGGAAATCACCGAATCCTCCAGCTTCAGCAGCCCTTCGTCCCAGGCAATGCCAGCCGCTATGGAGGTAAAGCTCTTGCTTAGCGAATACAGCAGCTGCGGGGTTCCCAGGCGGTAAGGCATCCGGGTAAATTCAGCGGTGACCTTGCCGCCCTGCAGCAGCATGAAGCTGTTAACCTCAAGCCCCTGTTCCCTGACCTCCATGAAAAAACGACTTAATGCCTGCGAAGATAATCCGTGATTCTCCGGTAGATCTCTTGTCAATTCCAACAGTTGTGCCCTCCCATTGCTTCCTTCTATTCTCATCATAAAAGCCGGGGCTGCGGATGTCGATGCGCTTTAAGCGCCTAGTAACTTGGCGGATTATCGCCAAACGCAAAGAGCAGATCACCCGAAAGGATCTGCTCTTTGCGTTTATGGCTTTACGCCTCCACCTATATAGATTGCACTGAGAATAAGACAATACAAGATGAAAGTACGGAGGGGAATTTTGGAACTGTAGGAGCGTCAGCGACCGCCTGAAAGCTTTCCGAAGGAAAGCTCGCAACGGAAGCATAAGCTGTCCCCGGATTTCCACCGCTTATAGCGGTAACAATCAAGAAATCCGGGAACAACAGCGGCCGGAAGTCCAAATATTCTCCGCAGTTACGACTACCATCTAAATTGGAAACTGCTCTTGTTCAATCTATCATCCTCAGAAATTGAAATTATCCGGGTCCGGGCCAAAACGGTGATTCTGATTCAGGTCCTCAATAGCCTTGACATCGTCATCGCTGAGGGTGAAATCGAAGAAGCCGGCATTCTCGATGATCCGCTCAGCATGCACCGATTTCGGAATCGTGATGACACCCTGCTGCAGATCCCAGCGCAGGACAATCTGCGCCACGGTTTTGCCATACCGCTCCGCCAGCTCCTTCAGCAGCGGCACATCCAGGTTCCCCTGCATCAGCGGGCTCCAGGCTTCCAGCTGAATGTCATGCTCCCGTGAATATTTAAGCAATTCACGCTGGGTCAGCAGCGGGTGGAACTCGATCTGGTCTACGACAGGCACAACTCCGGTATCATCGATGATATCCTGCAGATGATGGGTCTGGAAGTTACTGACGCCGATCGATTTGACCAGGCCTTCCTTTTGCAGATGAATCAGCGCTTTCCAGGTCTCTTTATATTTGCCGGCCACCGGCCAGTGAATCAGATACAAATCGATCTGCTCCAGACCCAGCTTCTTCCGGCTGACTTCAAAAGCCTTCAGCGTAGATTCATAGCCCTGATCAGGATTGCGCACTTTAGTGGTAATAAACAGCTCTTCACGGGGTACCCCGCATTCACGAATGGCTTGTCCAACGCCTTCTTCATTGTTGTACCCGGCTGCCGTATCAATGCTGCGGTAACCGGTCTCCACGGCAGCTTTCACTGCCTGGATAACTTCATCGCCATCCTGGGTCTGCCATACGCCAAGACCCAGCCAGGGCATGGTCACTCCGTCGTTCAAGGTAGGCCCGCCTGTAAATGGTGCGTTCAATTGACTCATATGTTTACCCTCCAAGCCTAATTTGAGTTCATCAAGCATCCTTAACCTTAAAAGCGCCTTCATAATCATCCAAAATCAGAATCAGTATAGAAGATCGGTGAGAAGCCGCCAAAAGTGACAGAAGAATGTCTGATCATCGTTGGCTGCTTCGGATACAAAAATGGAGTACAGCCTATCCTACGGCTGTACTCCATTTCATTCCTGCCCTTATTTCTTGTCAATCAGCTTGAAATCATCAAAGTGGAACTCCGGTGACACGATGCAGGAGACCAGCACCGGCTCTTCACCGAGCGGACGGGCTGCCTGCCATACTCCTGCAGGGATGACTACCTGCGGCTGCTGGCCTGCGGCGATGTCCAGCCCCAGAATCACTTCCGTCACGTTCTCCGGCTGTTCACCGCTGCCCCCCAGGCTAAGCACAATCGGACTGCCGGAATGATACAGCCAGATTTCGGAGGACAGCACAGTGTGCCAATCCGAAGTCTCGTCAGCATGAAGCAGGAAATAAATCGAGGAAGCTGAAGCACGCGGCCCCGAATAGCTTCCGCCCAGAGTCTCCTTAGGAATCTCGAAGGATGAATTCCAAAGTCTCTTGTACCATCCGCCCTCAACATGCGGCTGCAGCCCCAGCGTTTCTACGAGCGGTGAAATCTCTTTTTGCGTCACAGTATCTTCTCCTTAAAGTTTTGCGTAGCAAAACTGTCTTCGTAAGCATAGGCTTAGTTTTGCGTAGCATGCTTCGTAAGCATAGGCTTAGTTTTGCTTTTAACTTTAACGGAATGTGCCGCAATTGTAAAATAGCCCTGCGCTTATTTGCCGTCCTTGCTTGCCTTGAATACTTCTGCAATAGCTCCGAGACTGCCAAGCGTTTCAACTGCACTGGTCGGCAGGAACACTTTGTTTGCAGGTCCCTTGGAGATTTCAGTCAATGCTTCGAAGGACTGATAAGCCAGGACTCTTTCATCCAGTCCTGCACTGGCGATCAGGGCAATCCGCATCTTCTCGGCTTGCGCGACTGCCTCGATCGCCTTGGCCTGGCCGAGGGCTTCCAGCTCCTGCGCCTGCCCGAGACCTTCCGCCTGACGGATACGCGCTTCCTTATCCCCCTCAGCCTTCAGGATCTTACTCTGCTTATCCCCTTCAGCGCGGAGGATCATATCCTGTTTGGCGGCTTCCGCCTCCAGTACAATCGCACGCTTGCTGCGCTCAGCCTTCATTTGTTTGTCCATCGCTTCCTGGATATCCAGCGGCGGCTTGATGTCGATAACTTCTACACGCTCAATCCGCACGCCCCATTTCTCAGTAGCTTCATCCAGCGCGAGACGGATATCCGAGGAGATTTTTTCACGGCCGGACAAGGTTTCATCCAGCTCCAGCTTACCGATAATCTGCCGCATGGTTGCTGTAGAGATATTACGTACACCATAGACATAATCGGAAATTCCGTAAGTTGCTTCTTCCGGTCCTACCACTTGATAGAAAATAATCGTGTCGATCTGTACCTGCACGTTATCCTTCGTGATTACCGTCTGCGGCGGTACATTCGCCTGTTGAATCCGCAGGTCATGATAGACCCGCACCTGATCAATTACCGGAATCAGAATATTCAGACCCGGTGTAAGCAGGCGGTTAAATTTACCGAGACGCTCCACGACCCCCACTCGTTGCTGCGGAACAATCTTGATAGTCAGTGCGATAAATACTACGACAACAACAACAATAATTCCGATAATAGCTAACTCCATCAGTACATATCCCCCCATCGTTCTACTTCGATAATTGTGGTGCCTCTTCTAACGACTATCACCTGTTGATCCTTGCCCAGCGCTACTGTAGATGTTGCACTCCATGTATCGCCGCCAACCTTGACCTGCCCGTAACGGCCCGGCTCAATCGGTTCGACAACCAGACCCTTTCTGCCGACAATATCGGTACCGGTATCCTTGAAGCCCCTGGAATTGCGTAATCTTTCTGCCAAGGGTTTGGTGAAAATTGTCAATATCAAGGCCACCAGTGAACCGGCCACCACTTGCAAGAGCAATGCATCCGGGAGCAGAAGCGCGACCCCGCCGGCAACCAAAGCTCCAAGACTAAGCCATAATAAGTAGAATGTGAACGTAAACATTTCTACAACAAACAAGACGCCAGCGGCAATCAACCATAATACCCAAACAACCATCGGTGAATCCACCACCTTCCGCTATATACTACTATAACGAAATAAACGGCATCACGTTTCATAAATAAAATGAAACAGGGACAGCAGCCTGCCTCTTCATTATATTTCAGCTTATGGAAGCTTATGAACGCTGGCAGTACTTCTATGTATTACAACGCATAATATCCGCCTAAGTATATGTAAACATTTAATTATTCAAACGAAGCAGCGTTGCCGGATCTTGCATGAAGGGGCAGTGCCAGCCTTAAGCCGGCACCGCCCCTTCACGTGAGTTTGCTATTGCTGCCAATACCTGTTCAGGTTCAGTTCAGCTTCCAAAGAGCCGGTGTAGTAGAGGGCTCCCAGCTTACCAGCGAGGTGTGTGCCTGCAGACAGGTGTACGATTTCCCGCTGTAGGTTACAACATCACCCGCTTTATAAGCAATTCCGGCAGCCCAGGCTGAGGCACCCGGGGTTGCCGTCACCACAGGTGTGGCGGTTGGTGCCGCTGTCGGCGTAGCCGAAGGACTTACAGTAGGAGTGGCTGTAGCAGAAGGCTGCGGCGTAGTGTTGCCGCAAGTGCCGATAACCCTCCAGACTCCGAAGGCACCGCTGAGATCCGGCCGGTCGCCCTGCGTCCACCACTGGGCTTGATAGAGCAGTCCGCCGTAGGAGGCCTGCTGTCCTTGAGTGTAGACAGCGGTTGAATTCCAAGCCGCTGCCGTACATTGGCCTGGCGTTGCAGTAGGTGCAACTGTTGCAGTCGGTGTGGCACTCGGCTTGACCGTTGCCGTAGGTGTAGGCGATGGGGTTGCACTCGGTGTTGCCGATGGTTTCACTGTAGCTGTTGGCGTAGGGCTTGGCGTTGCCGATGGCGTTGGTGAAGGAGTCACCACTCCGCCGCCAAGATCAGCGCTTAGCTTCGTCTGCAGTGTCCGGTTACGATCGCCGCTGGTCTCCCAGAACATGGCTCCGGCAAGGCCTTTGGATTTCAGATAAGTTGTTTTGTAGCCGATGGATTCTACATCATCATAGCTTATAAATGTCTGGTTTGAAGGATTATAAAGATAAGGAACCTTGGAAGTATTGTTCCAGTAGCGGGTATAGCCGTTCTTATTGATATAGTTGGCTTCCAGATCACTGAAATCATAATTTCCCTTCTCCCAGGTGCCTGTGGAGGAGATTCCCGCCGAGACCTGGTACTGGCCATTCCCCGCAGCCGGAGCACCGCCCCAGCCTCTGCCGTAGAACGGCATGCCAAGCACCAGTTTGTTTGCCGGCACGCCGGCACTCAGATAGCTGGTAACCGCTTTGTCGATATTGTAATTCGCCGGTTCGGTCAGCCCCGAGGAGGCTGCAGCCGGATCATAGTAGAGCGGCGCGTTATGGCCGGTAGTCGTGTTCCAGCTTCCGTTGAAGTCATAGGTCATGATATTAATCCAGTCCACCACTGCTGCGATTCCGCTAAGGTTATTGTTCTGGATATAAGCTGGTCCTGCGCCGGAAGCGATGGTGAGAAGATACGTTTTGCCATCGGCAGTTCCTGCAGCATTCAGCTTCTCGCGGATCTTCTGCAGCAGCAGAACATAGTTCTGTTTATCCTCTGCACGGTAGCTGTTGCCCGCCAATCCTCCGCTAACCGGGTATTCCCAGTCCAGATCGACGCCGTCCATCTTGTATTTGCGGATGAAATCTACGGCGGAATTGGCGAATACCTCACGGGTCGCTGCAGTCGCAGCTACATCCGAGAAGCGGTTCGACCATGTCCAGCCGCCGACGGAGATGACTGTCTTCAGGTTCGGATTCTTCTCCTTCAGCTTCCAGAGCTGCTTCAGGTTACCCTTGATCGGGTCATCCCATTTATCATCGCCGAAGCTTTTCTGGGCATCGATCCAGGGATCACCCAGCACAATGGTGCCGTTCGGGACGCTAATTGTCTGGCCTTGCTCGTTCTGACAGGACCAGGTTACCGGATTCGGACCGGTTGGGTCTGGATTGCCATGTATCCCGTTCCAGCAAATATCCGCAAACGCATAGTTGATTACATTCATTTTATTAGGATCAATATCCGTTACATTATACGCCCGCCCGTAAGCGGCCCAGGAAGCATAGTACCCGACAAGCTTGTAATCCGAAGCTGCATTAGCCGTTCTGGTATTTGTACCGAAAGCCGAAAAAAGAGCAAGGAAAAGAACTGCCGCCAAGCCAAGTACAAAGGGTTTACGAGATTTACTTTTGATAAAGACCATTTCGTTATTACCTCCCCGGTTCAATGCGTTACCCAACACAAAGCTTCAGCACTCACCTCCCGGACCCTATTGACCCACACCCTGTTAATCTATTAAATACATAACTAGCAGGCTGAAAGCTATACTCCAGCCCAAAAAAAACGCAGCTAAGCTGCATACCTGCGGATCTCGTGCTCTCTTGAAGGGTGCGTACCTGTAACTATGGCTTATGCTTGTGTAGTAAGTTTTGCGTCATTCAGCTAGGCTGCCTCTGTTTGCAAAACTTGTGAAAGGAATGGGGTAGCGGAAGAATGCAGAATGTTCGAAAGGGGTGAAGTCAACTCTTATTCTCATACAAAGCACGCCGCTGCGCCAGGGGGAAATTTCCATACTGAGGGGGATTATCATCTAATTTCCATAAAAAAATCCGGAAGCCCCGTGCATGTTACGCATGCATGGAGGCTTCCGGATAAGTTGCAGCTTCTATTTCACGTCCCGCTGCGCGGCAGCAAGCTTCTCCGTCAGCAGGCGCAGTGCCGCGCCCCGGTGGCTGACCGCCTGCTTGTCTTCCAGGGTCAGCTCCGCCATCGTCTTCTCAAACTGCGGAAGATAGAAGAGCGGATCATAGCCGAAACCGCCGCCGCCCGCAGGCTCCGAGGTAATCCAGCCTTCCACTGTTCCTTCCGCCGTCAGCTCGCGCCCGTCCGCCGGATCATACAGTGACAGCGCACAGACGAAACGGGCCGGACTGAGCAGCGGCTGGCCGGTATCCTCACCCTGCTTCAGCCTCTCCAGCTCGCTCAGCAGCTTCAGGTTGTTCGCTTCATCATCTGCAGGCTCCCCGGCGTAGCGGGCCGAGTATACTCCCGGACTGCCGTCCAGCGCTTCCACGCATAGACCGGAATCATCCGCGAGCACCGGAAATCCGAGTGCATCCCCTACCGCCCGGGATTTTTTGAAGGCATTCTCGGCAAAAGTCACCCCGTCCTCCACCACATCCGGCAGATCCGGGTAATCGAACATGCTTTTGACGGTGAGTCCAAGGGGAGCAAAAGCGTGCTGGAACTCCCGCACCTTGCCTTTATTCTTCGTCGCGACAATCAGAATCCCGCTGCCGGACTTCATATTACACCTCTTGGCCAGACTGGCCGGAAGGAATTTTGAGCGCAATCGGGCCCAGCACTTCTTGTTGAACGGCGATCAGCTCGTAGATCCCCTTCTCGCCCAGACCCAGCAGCTGGTCAAGCTCCTGGCGTGTAAACGGCCGCTCTTCGCCGGTACCCTGCACTTCAACAAACGCACCGCCGCCGGTCATAACCACATTCATATCAACCTTCGCCTTGGAATCCTCTTCATAGTTCAGATCGAGCAGCGTTCTGTCGCCGACGACACCGACGCTGATCGCCGCCAAGTAATCCGTAATCGGAAATACCGCCAGCTTGTGCTGCAGCGCAAGCTTATTAATGGCAAAGGCCATCGCTACAAAAGCGCCCGTAATCGAAGCTGTCCGTGTCCCCCCGTCTGCCTGAATCACATCGCAATCCAGCGTAATACTGCGTTCGCCCAGCGCCTGCAGATTCACTACGGAACGCAGTGCCCGTCCGATCAGACGCTGAATTTCCATCGTCCGCCCGGTAAGCTTGCCGCGTGCTGCTTCGCGCTGGTTACGGGTCTGGGTGGCCCGGGGAAGCATGGAATATTCGGCAGTGACCCAGCCTTTGCCTTGTCCTTTCAGAAACGGCGGAACTTTCTCATCCACGGTTGCCGTGCAGATGACTTTGGTATCTCCCATCTCAATAATGACAGAGCCCTCTGCATATTTATTGGTCCCAGTGGTTATCGTCAGCGGCCGGAGCTGGTCTTCTTGGCGCCCGTTTGATCTCATCTTTTCTGCCTCCTACATCGTATAGCCCTAAGTTTGTGTACACGAATCCATCCCTTATCTTTTACGCAGAAACGGGTGCCGTCCTCTGCTTCAGAGAACGGCACCGCTATTCCTGTCAAGATATCCGGATCAATGAACCTTTATTCTATCAAAGAGTAGGCACAAAAGCATCTTTTAAGCATGCATATCCTTCTACAGCGGCAGCTCGTTCACATATTCCGGTGCCGAGACCGGCTGGCCGTAATCGACATTATTGGTTCCCGTAACTGTTTCTTTACCGTTCAGGCGGATCTGCACCAGGGCATCGTCCGTATTCTGTGCAACCGTCAGCACGACCGATTCGAGCATTTCCTCAGGTACGCTTGTGCTGCCTTCGAACATCTCATCCTTCAGGGAAACGGTAACTACCCCATTCTGGCCTGCTTCCACGGAATCAACCACCGTGCCCTGCGTCATGACCATCTCCAGGCCATTCTCGGACTGTGGACCGGCAATCAGCTCGTTCAGAGCTGCCTTCACCGAATCTCCCCCTGCGGGTACAAAGCGCGTAACCGGAACATAATACTGGTGAATGCCATCCGGCGAAGCAGCAGAGAAGTAGACGGTCACTGCGCTGGAGTTCATCATGAGCGCACTCTGCTTCGGCAGATTAATGCCCATGGCGCGGGACAGCGGCCGATCCAACGGAGTACCCTGCAGCGGCATTTCGGTAAGCTTTTTGCCATCGACCCAGAGCTGTACGCCCTGGATGTCTTCCTGACCCGTCAGGGTCCAAGTGACTGCCTCCAGAATTTTGCGTTCATCCGCCGGATCATAGTCATTGAATGCCGAGTTGAATTCAACGATGGCCACCTTATCCTGGCCGATAGATACATTGTTCACTTCCGTCCCTGCGGGCAGTACACCCTGGAAGCCTTCAGGCAGTACAGATTTGTATGCCCCCTTGCTGACTAGCGCAGTAAGAGAATCCTCCAGCATTGCTGTGCCCCCCCCTTGCGGAAGGGCCAGAGACACCGGTGCCAGCAGGCCGTGCTGATCCTCCAGGAATACGGTTGTCCGTTCTCCAGCCGCAGCGGAGGCTGCCGCATCTTTAACCCCTGCTGCGAGATCACTCTCATCCAGCGAGACCGGTCCCAGCACCCCGGTGTCGAGTGTGCCCTCTCCGCTGACCTGCAGCATTTGTGCTTCAACTTCACCCGGAGGCGGGTCTACCGCTGCCGATTCCGAACCGAACAGACTGCAGCCGGAGAGTATAATCGGAACGGCCAGCAGGCAAGCCGCGGAAACCCCGCGGATGTGTTTCATAGGCTTATTCAATCTTCATTACCCCTTTCAACGCTAAGATCAGTTTGTACTGCTATGTATACGAGCCCTTAGTCCAAAAAATAACAACAGCTTATCCTAAATTGCAGAAGTTCTGTCCGGGTGGACAGATGCAGCCAAAGTCCGGACCGATACGGCCAGACACAGCTCACGAATCCGCTCGGTTCTGGACATCAGCCTGCCGCTTGCGTACAATTTAGTACAAACAGCTATCCTAATTGACTTACGAATGGAGGATTTCTCATGACTGATGCCAAAATCCCTTACAGCCTCAACAGCAAAGCTGTCGCCGAAGCCACCCGGTACTGGCTGCAGAAACGCGGGGTAACCATACTTGAGATTGCCGAGCTTGTCATGCTGCTGCAAAAGAAGTATTATCCGAACCTGACCATGGAGGAATGCGTTCATAATGTGGAGATGGTACTGAGCAAAAGGGAGGTGCAGAATGCGGTCCTGACCGGTATCCAGCTTGATGTACTGGCTGAGGAAGGCAAGCTGTTCGCTCCCCTGCAGGATATGATTGAGAATGATGAAGGGCTGTACGGGGTAGATGAGATTCTGGCGTTCTCCATCGTGAATGTATATGGCAGCATCGGCTTCACCAACTACGGCTATGTGGACAAGCTTAAGCCCGGAGTGCTGGAGCGGCTGAATGACAAGACGACCGGCCAAATCCACACGTATCTGGATGACATCGTAGGTGCCGTGGCCGCAGCTGCCAGCAGCCGCATTGCCCACCGGAAGCAGGCAGAACGTGAACAGGAGCTTGGGCTGCCCCATGCGCCGGAGGATGTTGAAGAAGCCGCGCGGAGAAAGGTTCAGGAGAGTGAGGAGCCGGAGTAAGACGATATTATATTGATTTTATTTTGAAAGGTGCGAAGTATGAATGACCTATTCGTTTGTAGTTGAGCCTGTGTCTGTTCTTGACTTTGACAGTGAAGATGAACTGATTGACCGGTGTAAGGAATGGAATCTCCTGCCCGCTACAGCCACCCGGGTCAAAACTTATCAGTATAAAAGAAACGGCCTGACATTGCCCGTAGAAATTGTAGGGTACGTGGACAGTCAGACCGTGGTGATACAGTTTGAGAATAAACAGCAGCACTGCATTCATCCAGCCTACTTGAAAGAAATGCAGACCGCTGCCTTCGGACAACGCGCTGCGGCGGCTGAAGCAGCCAAGGCGGATGATTCCGCAGAGGTAACGGAAGAGACTCTTCCAGCCGTGAACGTTCTGGAGGAGCAGGAAAGTCAGGAAGTACCAGAGGCAGAAACAGCAAGCGGGGAGATTCTGTCTGCTCCGGAAAGCGCAGATTCAGATTCACCAAAGCAAGCGATACCGGAAATTCCGCAGAAAAAAGCAGCCTCCTCCAAAAAGAAAGCCGCTGTCCAGCTGCCTGAAGACAAGCTCGCGATTACCGCTAGGGTCAAAGAGTTCACGACCGTCCCCAACCATTTCTCAGACAACGATGATGAAGTTATTATATATGAAGCCGTTTCGGTAGAAGGCCATGATCTGGCGATTGAGGAGGTCTGGTCCAGCCACAGCGCTACGCTGAAGAAGCTGGAGCTTAATCCCGGTGATAAAGTATCCTTCGAAGCCAAAATCGTTGCCAAGAAGCTCACGCAGCATCCGGTTAAATACAAGGTCAACAATCCGTCCAAAATAAAAAAAATCGATCCGGATTCGCTTACTGAGGATTTGCAGTGACCCGATATCCGAATTAGTCGGTATGCTTAATTGCAACTATCACTGAATTCCACTCGGAGCTACTATATCAATTGCTGCATATAAACAGCGTGAGTATTTTTTTCGGAATAATATTGCAACCTACCAGCTTCTACAGATCTATTGCACAGTATCCAGCGGCCGTGGTGCCATTTGATTGCGCTCCATCAGAGCCAGAATGTCTTCGATCATTTCTTTGGCCGGGTATGGCATCGAATGAGTGATCCACCACTCCATAACACCTACTACAGCCGATGCCAGGAATTGGATCAGCATCTCTTTGTTCATCCCTCGGTTCAGTCCGTTCATGTCGATCTGCTCACTCAGACCCTGCAGCAGAATTGCATGCAGACGGGTCCGGAAGGCCGGAACGCCTTTATTGTTAAGCAGTGTAGTGAAGACCCTTGCGTGCCGTTCCAGATATTCGGCGGTGCGCAGCAGCGCACCGCCGGAGGCGATATGGGCGTTCTCCCCGCCGGCCAGGCAGCTCTCGCACAGCTGCTCCATTTGTGTCTCGATACACTGATCCAGCAGATCGTACTTGTCTACGTAATGGAGATAGATTGTACCTCTGCTTACATTGGCACGCGCTGCGATCTCATTTACCGTAATCTGCTCAAAGTTCTTCTCGGCCATCAGGCTGATAAAAGCCTCAAAAATAGCTTCCCGCGTTTTGCCTATACGTCTGTCCATATGCTTCTCCTTTTCATCTGTCGTCCAGTTGCTTAGTTGCACTTATTATATTTAACAGATGTCAATAAATCAACAAGTGTGCATGTGACACCGTGCTATGCCCTACCACCATACTGCGCTATTGGCGCACAGCGGTTCAGCACAACGGGATACATTGGGCCTGGATACCTTCGCGGTAGCCTAATGTATTCGATTTTTCGCATACATTTGGCCCAAATGCCCACTTCCGGCGGATTTAGAGGGATTTATACCTTTCACTTTCTCCTATCACCCGCTTCCGGTGGATTCAGAGGTACTTCTTGTTCCCACCACTCAGAGTAACTTGGTACTTTTCTAACTAACACCTAAAAACGGGTACCCTCCTTGGCGGATGGTGCCCGTTTCTCTTAAGTATGCTGTATTCTGGTCGTTCTTTGGTATTGGAAGTAGTCGTAATAGTAATAGTAATTGTAGTGGTAGAAGTAGTGGTAACAGGAAAGGGTAAGGTTCCCGCGACTGTTGTAAGAACCGCTTCAAGAGAGTCGGCAACGTACACAGATGGACTTATGTCTGCAACAAGCATCCTATTGCAGCTTATCCGGACACCGCCGCCGTGAACAATATACTCCCGCCGGGGCCGTCCTCCGTCTCGGCCGCCCGCTCCCGGCGCACCAGCTCGGCCAGATGGGCCAGCGCCTCGCTCATCGCGAACCGCATCTGATGCGCGGTCGCGATCCGGCTGCGGAACAGCCCCTCACAGACGGCGAATCCGCTCAGCGGTCCGCCGGCAAGCAATGCGGCTGTTGTATCCAGCCGCTCCTCATGATGCCGGAGCAGGCTGTCCGCCCGCGCCGTGAACCCGCTGAACGGTTCCCGGTGGCCCGGGAACGCCAGCTCCACCTCAAGGCTGCGCAGCTCCCGCAGCCCCTGCAGATACGTCCGCAGCGGCTGCGGATCGCTGCCCGGCTGCAGCCCGACATTGGGCGAAATCTGCGGCAGCACTGCATCGCCGCAGAAGAGTTGCCCGCTGCCGCCGTGGTAGAGCGACACATGACCCGGCGCATGCCCGCCGGTCATTAGTACCTGCCATTTGCGGCTGCCCATCACAAACGGCTCCGCCTCATTGATATAGGTGACCTCCGGCTGCGGGGTCACCTCCGGCCGGAAGCTCTCCAGATGCTCCCGGACGCCCTGAATCCAGACCTCCGGCATGCCGTGCCGCAGGAAAAACAGCGGCAAAGCCTCATCCAGAATCGCCCCGCTGCCCCAGGCCAGGCCGGCTTCAGCATGAGCCCGCTCCGACATCCAGACCCGCGCCCCGCTGCGCGACTGCATCCAGCCGGCAAGACCATAATGGTCGGGATGATGGTGGGTAACGACGATATCCCTCACCTTGGACCAGTACAAATTCAGTTCCTCCAGCACACCCTGCCAGGCAAGCTCTGCATCCGGGGTGTGAGGGCCCGGGTCAATCACCGTAACCCTGCCATCCCGGTCAGGCAGAATGTAGCTGTTCACCTGACGGAGCGGCAGCCCCATCGGTACAGATACCTGCAGAACTCCGCCATCCCAAGATTGAATATCCGCCTTGTGCAAAATCCTCTCTCCTCCTCCGGCTCTTCTTCCCGCCGCCATCTAAGGTCTAGCTCCTGTGAAGATCATCCGTGTTGAGGACTCAGCATCATATTTTTCTTCATCGTAGCTGCCATGCACAGCTTCAAGCCGCAGCCCGGCAGCAGCAATCATCTCGCGGAAATTGTCTACCGAATAGAGCTTCACCCGTTCATGATATTTCCGGGGCGGCCCCCCGGCCTTCGAGATCAGAAGGATATCCTTCTTCACGTAACCCTCCTCAATCCGGCGTGATTCATCGATCAGAGTATCCCCATCCTCACGGACAGAGTGGGGCACCAGATGGCGGATGACATAAGCCGGATTCAGAAAATCAATAATAAATTTGCCCTCCGGCTTCAGCATCCGGCAGATTTCCTTCAGCACCTTGATCTGCTCCTCGTCTTCTTCGAAATATCCGAAGGAAGTAAACAAATTGACCACTGCATCGAATCCGCCCTCCAGGGAAAGCTCACGCATATCAGACCGCAGCCAGGTTACGGCTTCCGCACCCACCTGCGAACGTGCTTCACGCAGCAGCGCCTCGGATAGATCAACCCCGGTCACCTCATAACCGGCCTCCGACAAAGCCAGTGAATGGCGGCCCATACCGCAGCAGAGATCAAGCACCCTGGCACCTCTGGGCAAGTCCAGCCAGCCGATCATCGTCTCCACCTCATGGCGTGCACCGCCGAAGTCCCTGTGTCTATAAACGATTAAATAGTCCTCGCCAAAGCTAGTTTCGTACCACTCACTCATCTCTCTATTACTCCCTCCACAGCCTTTTTCCCAGTACAGTCTTATGCCTCTCTTTAATAACGCTTATTGTACCGTCTTTTACTGTGGAAACAAAGCGTCAGGATCACAATTCAGCCGGAACATAGATTGAATAATTATTTATTTTCGTTAAAAAAAACAGCAGTCCCTGGAGAGCGCTCCCGGACTGCTGTTTGTGTTCTTCAGCCTGCCGACTGCGGAATCCAGTCCAGCCTACGGTTTGCCGCTTAAGCGCTGCAGATATACACGCGCTTCAAACGGACGCAGCTTCAGATTGCGCAGATCATCCTCTTTGGCTGCAGGATAATTAGAGATCAGCAGCTCCTCCTTCTCCGCCGCCTGAAATTCCTCCGGAAGCTCAAATACCGGCTCGCGTTCATAGAAATTCAGAATGACCAGCAGACGCTGGTCCGCAAGCGTCCGGGTATAGGCATAGATCTCCGGATGCTCCTCCAGCAGCAGACCATATTCGCCATAGACGATCACCTGATGTTGTTTTCTAAGATGAATCAGCTTCTTGTAGTAATTGTAGATGGAGTCCGGGTCTTTGACTGCATTAGCCACATTAATCTCCCGGGAGTTCGAGTTCACCCTGATCCAGGGAACGCCCGTCGTAAATCCGCCATCCTCACTATCATCCCATTGCATCGGTGTGCGGGCATTGTCACGGCTTTTCGTATGAATAGCGGCCATAATGTCGGCTTCGGGAACGCCGGCGGTCCGCTTTTCCTCGTAGAAGTTCAACGTCTCTACATCCCGGTAATCATCAATCGACTCGAAGGCAACATTAGTCATCCCAATTTCTTCACCCTGATAAATGTAGGGGGTGCCTTCCAGCATGTGGATGAAGGTTGCCAGCATTTTGGCTGACGGGATGCGGTAGAACAGATCATTGCCGAACCGCGACACCGAGCGTGGCTGATCATGGTTGCACAGATAGTTGGCGTTCCAGCCCCGGTTATGCAGAACGGTCTGCCAGTTGCTGATGATCTTCTTCAGCTCGCTCAGCTTCCACGGCACGACATCCCATTTCCCGCTGCCCGGTGAGGCGGCATCCAGATTCATATGCTCAAACTGGAAGGTCATGTTCAGTTCACGGCGGCCGTCGCCGACATAATCCAGCGCCTGCTCCGGCCCGAGGCCCGAGGTTTCTCCCACCGTCATAATGTCGTAGTAATAGAGCACCTGATCATGCAGATTCTGCAGCAGCGTATGCACATGCTCCAGGTTCGAGAACATATCATACGCGCGCACGGTCGGCGTGCCGCCGGGATTCAGGGCATCCGGATAACCCTCGGCCTTCACAATATGGGCAATCGCATCAAACCTGAAGCCGTCAACCCCCTTCTTCAGCCACCACTCCACCATCTCATGCAGCTTGTCGATCACTGCGGGATTCTCCCAGTTGAGATCGGGCTGAAAACGGGAGTACAAATGCAGATAATATTCATCCGTACGGGGATCGAGCTCCCACACCGAACCGCTGAAATAGGATTCCCAGTTATTCGGCGGACCGCCGTTTTTCCCTTTTCTCCATATATAATAGTCTCGTTTGGGATTATCCTTCGAGCTTCTGGATTCGACGAACCACGGATGCTCATGCGAAGTATGATTCAGCACCAGGTCCATCATCAGCTTCATCCCGCGGGTATGCATCTCGCGCAGCAGCAGGTCAAAATCATCCATCGTGCCGAATTCCTTCATAATGTCGCAATAGTCGCTGATATCATAGCCGTTGTCATGGTTCGGTGATTTATAAATCGGGCAGATCCAGATCACATCTACGCCGAGGTCCTGCAAATAATCGAGCTTCGATAACACTCCGCGCAGATCGCCCTTCCCGTCACCACTAGCGTCCATGAAGCTGATCGGATAAATCTGGTAGGCCACGCTCTCTTTCCACCATTTGGGGTTCAATTTAGCTTCCCTCCGCTTCTATTGGTTCCTGCCTCTGTAAGACATATTAATATATCTTAACCAGACCGAAGGAAGAGGATAACAATTTAATCAAAAAGCATGTGCCTACTCCGCCGCATTCATTCCCCGTATGGCTGTCTTCAGCCCGCTCTTCTGCTGAAGCGAAGAAATATAGCGACAGCTCCACTTCGTCCATGGAATATACCTGCGGTTGACGCCCGTTCAATTGCAGCTGAAAATTGCTCTATTGCACTATTCCTGCATCATGCCTTTACGGAACCTCTCTAACTAACGGAGCCTTAGGGTTATAGCTTGCGGCGATACCCTATATTTTGTAATTCCCTGCACAACAAAAAGACAGGATACCCTAGAACCGGTACCCCGCCTCCCTCCAAACCTGTTCTGTAACCCTTCAATTCACTCTGCTTCCTGTTACTGCTAGGCCAGCTGCTTAATTACAATCGACGCATTGACATTCGCTTGTGTTCCGCCGGCCAGTGTCTGCAGTGTGACTGCAGCAGCCGAGCTGTGATTTCTCAGCGTCAGCACATCTCCTGAGGATAGGGCAAAAATGGCCTGCCCGGTATTTTGCTGAGTGCCTGCACCCGAACCGTATACCGTCCCTGGAACCTCTGCGCCGTTCACGAATAAAGCAAACTGGCTTGGCTCCACGCCGGATACCGAGAAATTAACCTCGTATATACCCGCATTGGTTACCGAAATGGTTGTTGTCCCCGGAGCATGCGTAATCCCCGGCGTAAGAAAACCATTCGTATCAAACGACACATCCGCCTCAATCGGCACAACCTGCGCGCCGAGGTTATATACATAACCGAACTCTGCGATTCCGCCAGCCGCCCCCGTGGCTCCGGTTGCACCTGTTGCACCAGCCGGACCGACGGCGCCCGTCGCTCCGGTTGGACCAGCTGCCCCTGTGGCACCTGTGGCTCCAGCTGCGCCTGCTGCTCCCGCTGGTCCTACTGCTCCGGCTGCTCCTGCCGGTCCTACAGGTCCCACTGCTCCGGCTGCGCCTGCTGGTCCCGCTGGTCCCACTGCTCCGGCTGCGCCTGCCGGTCCTACAGGTCCCGCAGGTCCTGCCGGCCCTGCTGGGCCGACCAGTCCGGCAATTCCCGCCGGACCGATCCCGCCCAGCGCTCCCGCTGCACCGGCGGCACCCAAGGCGCCAGCGACTCCCGCAGCGCCGAGTGCGCCTGTGGCTCCAACTGCGCCTAGCGCTCCAGCGGCTCCGGCCGCTCCCAGCAGCCCGGCGGCTCCTACGGCGCCCAATGTGCCGGTTGCTCCACGGGCACCCAAGGCACCCGCTGCGCCTACAGCGCCCAGCGCTCCGGCCGCGCCGACTGCGCCGAGTGTTCCGGCGGCGCCCGGTGCACCGAGCGCTCCGCCTGCACCTGCTGCGCCAAGCGCACCTGCCGCACCTGCAGCGCCAGCCGCTCCCAGCGCTTCTACAGCTCCGGCAGCACCCAGGGCACCTGCTGCCCCGGCTGCTCCCAGTGCCCCTAATGGAATATTAACGCGTACGATCTGCTTTTTAACAATAATCTTCTTGCAGCTGCATTTGTTGTTATGCAGTTTTCTTTTCGGACGTTTAATTTTTGGCAGCGGGCACTCCAATACATCGTCTTTGCAAATACGTTTTTTTCTCTTAAGTTCCGGACGACCCATAATTAGCACCTCCAATAGACTTTATGTATCCTACTCCGTTTACCCAGATAGGGCATGGACATTCATCCCGTAGGCAAATATTTATTTTAGGAAAAACGGGTTGTTTGTACCGGCCGGACAACCTGATTTCAACCCGGGAGGGCCAAAATTGTTCACCCGCCTTATCACACCCCGTCCACCAAAAACATATACTAATGGCGGACAACCTGCCCTTTGGAAGTCGGGCGCACACAAAAAAGAGCATCCTACTGCACTGTCTGCATTAGAATACTCCTCAGGTACCGCTCTCAGGCCAGGTAACGCCCGGCTTCCGCTTACATCATCATCCCTGCCTTACAGCAGTCCAACCATCTTCAAGCCTTCGTAAATCCCGTCCTCGCTGACATGCTTCGTTACGTAAGCGGCAGCAGCCTTTGCCTCAGCCTCCCCGTTGCCCATGGCAATGCCATAACCGACAAAACCCAGCATCTCCACATCATTCAGACCATCGCCAAAAGCATACACATCTTCCTTCTCCACGCCGATTACCTTCAGCATTTCCGCGATCCCGTTAGCCTTAGAGCCATTGCCCGGCAGCACATCCATACACAGCGGATGCCAGCGGATGAAATTCAGCTCCGGATACCGCTCGGTATATGTAACCTGACTCTCCTGCGGACAGAATATCATCGCCTGGTAAGTCTCATTCTTCAGGAAGTATTCGGCATCATGCGTCGGAAACACCAGCTTCAGCGAACCGATGCTCGTCTTGATATACTCATGATCCGCTACGTTCACTTTCATCCCTACAGTATCTGTGTAAGCTACCGGATGATCCAGCTTCTCTGCGAACAAGGTAATATCCTTCAGAGTAGACTTGTCAATCGGATTGCTGTATACCAGCTTTCCTTCATAGACTACATATTGCCCGTTGAGCGAAACATACGAGTTAATTCCCAGCTCCTCGCGCAGCTCCTCGAACATATAGTCCGCTCTGCCGGTAGCAATCGCCACATTATGGCCGCGTCTTTTCAGTTCGGCTATCGCTTCTCTGGTGGAGGCGGGGATGTTCTTGTCATCATCATAGATCGTGCCGTCAATATCAAAAAAAATCGTTTTCTTCAAAGTCATAGCTGCCCATTCTCCTTGCTTTCTTCCGAAGTAACATCCTGCTCAGATTGTAGATGCTTCCTGCAAACGATGCAAGCTTCTTTTCAGAAAATTCCATTTGCACTGTAAAAATTCACACAAGCAGAAACGGCTTTGCTGTCCTTTTAAGGACGGTACCGTTTCAGCGAGAAATAGAAGGATAAGTTATCGTGTGAAACATATAAATTCTTATATTTTCAAAAAAGCGGCGCCAGCCTTCCGCAAGGAAAACCGCCGCCGCTTCTATAATCATCAGCCTTATCAGCATCTGCAGCCCCGTAATGCTCTCTTAGACAGCATTCTGAGCCCGCTGCTGCTCTTCCATCAGCCACTGCACCAGCATATATTCCGGCACAGTGCCTTTGCGGGCTTCCGCGTATTCACGGACCTTCTCCAGCAGCCGCCCGGCCGTGTCCGCGCTGACCTCAAGTCCCCGCTGCTCCAGCACATGCGTGACACCGCCGCTGCCGGAATGCTTGCCGAGCACGAAGCGGTGGGCCCGGCCCACCTCCGCAGGATCGAAGGACTGATACGTGGACTTCTCCTTCATCAGCCCGTCCACATGAATTCCCGATTCATGGGTGAAGGCAAGCTGCCCCACAATCGGCTTCGCGTCACCGACACTGCGGCCGGAAGCGGCAATCACCTTGTCAGCCAAGCCTTTGAGCAAATCCAGCCGGACCGCACATTCCCCGCCGTACAAATAGCGCCAGGCCATGGCAACTTCCTCCATGGCCGCATTGCCGGTCCGTTCGCCGATGCCTGCCACTGTCGTGCTGGCCCATAACGCCCCTGCAGCTATGCCGCTGAGCGTGTTGGCACAGGCCAGCCCGAAATCATTATGGCAGTGCACCTCCAGCTCCACATCACCAGGCACTGCACCCAGCAGCCGGCTCACCCGGTCTGCCATCTGCCCCGGATGATGTGCGGAGACGGTATCCGCATAACGGAACCTGCGGATGCCTTCCCGGTACAAGGTATTCACTACTTCGACCAGATAATCCATATTCGCCCTGGAGGAATCCTCCATGCCTACCGACACCGTCATTCCCTGCCGCAGCCCATATTCTACTGTACGAAGCAGCTTGTTCAGACCTTCCCGTTGCGACAGCCCCAGCTTGCCCTGCAGCTGAATCTCCGAGACCGGAATGGAGATATGGCTCCAGCCCACTCCGGTAGCCCTTGCCTTGTCAATGTCACCGGGGACCGAGCGGTTCCACGTCATCAGCTTCATGGGCAGACCCAATTCAGCGATGGCCGCAATATCCTCCTGCTCCCGTTTGCCCATGGCAGGAATCCCAACCTCTGCTTGCTCTACTCCGCACTCCGACAGCAACTTTGCGATTTCCAGCTTTTCCGCCCTCGTGAATGAAACTCCAGCCGCTTGTTCACCATCCCTCAGTGTCGTGTCACATAGCTTGAGACTTTTCACGGTGTACCTCCTTCTCCGCAGCAAGCGCAATTCGGATTACGGGTAATATGGACGCTGTAACAGGCGAAGTCGAGTGAGCTGAAGCGATGCATTACGCCCGCATAAGTTGTCCCTACCCCTGTAATCCATTTTACGGCTTCCAGCGCTGCCAGACAACCCGCAATCCCGGAAGTCGCACCCAGAACAGGAAACCCAAACGGCTCCCACTGCGGCTGCACATCCGGATACAGGCATTCGAGGCAAGGCGTTAATCCTGGAATCACAGTAGTCAGTGATATTTCAAAGCCATACATTGCAGCTTCTACCATAGGTGTATTCGTATCCACACACAGACGGTTCAGCGCATACCGTTCAGGGAAATCATACCGGGCATCAATTACAATATCGGCATCCTCCACCCAAGGTCTGGCCGCGTGATATTCAATTTTGGAATTATAGCCTTCAAGCTCCACATGCGGATTCAGCCGCTTCAGCTGAGCGATTGCCGTACTCATCCGCTCCTGCCCCAGATGATCGCTGTCCATCAGAATTTGCCGGTTAAGATCCGGTGCAAGAATGATTCCCTCATGGGCCAAAATAAGCTTACCCACGCCTGCCGCTGCCAGATAGAGCGCAGCTGTTCCTCCAAGGCCGCCGATTCCGGCCACCATGACCGTCGCATCCTTCAGCGCCTTCTGCCCGTCTTCCCCGAGCAGCTTCAGCTGCCGGGCATACCGTTCCAGCTCCAAACCTCCGGCAAGCTGCTCCATCCCTGAATCCCCCTGTGACTGTGAATTGATTCTGCTTCAGCCCTCCAGGCTGAGCAGGCCGTGCTCTGAAGTCATTTCATTATATTTCTCAAGAAAAGCCAGCCCCTCTTCTATGCACTCCACCCCGTAACGGATCGTCTTCTCCGTGGAAGTGAACGGGAAGGGAAAGCCGGCCCGCAGGCTTTTGAGCACCAGAATAACCCTGCCGCTGTAGAGCAGTCCCCTTCCGAAGCCCTCGCCGTTAATCTCGGCGGTGCTCTGGATCATGAGGCCGGTTCTTTCTTCCATCACTCCCGCCATTGCCTGAAACAGCAGCGGCACCTGCTGGCGTACCTTAGGCGACACCGCACAATTGAATTCAGATTGATCCTTATCCTCGGCGGAAGCCAGGAACAGCTTCCCGATCTTCTCCTGCGGCGGAAGCAGGGCGCTACGCCCGAAGAAATCTCCGGCGTCCAGCAGATGGCATAACCGGCGGACCAGAGCATCCGCTGTCTCCTGATTCAGCTCCTTACGCGCTTTCCGGCCGCGCAGTCTCGTTGCCGCAGCCTCCGGAATTCCTGTATCCTGCAGCTCAGCATTCTCATTAGCCATGGGTTCCATCTGCTTCTCCCCCTTCGCTCTCGCCGGTTTCCTCCGCCCGCAGAACCTTAGCCAGCCACATAGGCGGCTTGCCCTGAAGCATCTCCACCAGCCGTTTCAGCTGTTCCTCTATAGGACTACCGAAAGGGACCTTGACCGGCATAATCTTGCGGCGCGTCACCCGCGCAGCCGCTGATGCGCCGATCTGCATAATGAAGATCAATGTACAATCGCTTACCGCATCCAGACGGCTGTCGATTCTGCCTGCTTCATCCTGGTTCAGCACCGCCGTTAGCTTACGCAGCTCAACCAGTGATGCCCCGGATTTCGTTACATTATATACAGCAAACATCGGACTTTGTCCGAAATGGGCATTCACACGGTTTCCATCATCTGTGGCGAACGCTACTTTCACGGTGTCCTGCCTCCCTTTGCATTAACAAATTCCCTGCTTTATTACTCCATTCCATAGCGCCCCGGTACCCGACCGAGACAGACATATAAGCACCCAGCTCATTCCAGACCGGGAATCCGGCCGGCATAAATGCTGCCTCGATCCGCTGCGCACCTGCGAGCCCGTGGGAATTGCTGATCCACAAATCCGCTCCCTGGCCCAATATCTCGGCATCATCCAGATCCCCCACCCATACCTCGCGTTCCATTCCGGCAACGAGCGGAGTTTCGTATGAGGTTATCAGCGCCTTCTGCTCTACCCCCAGCTCCTCCAGCCATCCCGAGACGGAATACAGATGATCCGGTTCCAGTGCAGTCAGAGCCGACATGCCGGCGAACTGAAAATGGGCATCCAGCATACTATCGAGCAGATTCTCCCTCTGCCAGCAATAACGCAGCGGCACCGGCTCTCCGCTGATCTGATGCAGGAAATGCAGCAGTTCATCCGAGGCTTTGAGTCCCATTGCGCCTTCGAATACCTTATACGGTGTGCCCAGCGCATTATGCAGCCGTCTGGCCGGACGCTCCATGCTGCCGCCGACCGCAATCGTCAGCCCGGACTGCAGGCTCTGCAGCATGGAATCCAGCGGCACTCCGCCCCGCGTCAGCGGCGAGAAGCCGGTGAGCAGATGGCCGGACAAGGAGGTCGAGATATCCGGCAGTGCAATCACTTCGAACCCGAACGAGGAGATAATCTCCTTCAGTTCCATTACATCGGCCGGGGTTAAGAAAGATCCGGGCAGCAGGGTGATCTGCCGGGTATTCACGCTTCTTGAGCCCCGGTGTCCAACCTGCTGGATCATTTCGTCAATCATCGCTTCTACCGTAGAGCTGAAGCCCGACTCCAGTGATCCGCGAAAATCGGGCAGCACGACGGAGAACGCAAGACCCCCGCGCATATTCCGCTCTCTTTTATACGTCTTCAGCATGTTCTGATAATCCACTCCGGCCACATCGGTCAATTCGGTTCCAATAATGCCGATGATATCCGGACGATGCTTACTGAGCACCAGATTCAGCGCCTCTTCGAGATTGCGGTTGGCATCGAAGATGACATCCATCTCCTGGAGCGCCGAGGTCTGTACGGCAATCGGTTCCCGGAAATGCCGGGTCAGCAGCGCCTTCGGAAAAGCGGAGCAGCCCTGGGAGCCGTGAATCAGCGGCATGGCCCGGTAACAGCCCTGCAGTGCCAGCACGGCACCCAGCGACTGCCCGATCTTCATCGGGTTGACCGATGCCGGCTTTTTTCTCCGGTTAACGGTCATACGGCGGAGCCTCCTTATCCCATGGGGCCGGGCTTGCGGCCAGCTTCCAGATTGGATTGGCCAGGGAATAAGTCAGTTCTTTGGCCAGCCTCAGCAGTCCCTCATACCCCGCATAAGCCTTGTGCCGCTCCTGGTTAATATCTATAAAAGGAATCTGCTCTTTCATCGCCACGTACATATTTCGTCCGCCGGCAATCATAATATCCGCCTTACGTTCCCTTACGGTCTTAATAATCCGGCTTGCTCCGCCTTCGGGAATGTATTCCGTATCATCGCCCACCCGGTCGGCAATCCGCCGCACATCATCCTCAGTGCTTTTGTTCGTACCTACCCCGACTACCTGGACGCCAAGCTCCTTCAGCGCCGAGATCACCGACCAGCTTTTGACGCCGCCGGTATAGAGCACTGCCCGTTTCCCTTTCAGCAGCTTGCGGTACGGCCGCAGATCCTGGCTTAACCTGGCTTCTTCCCGTTCGGTGAGCCGGTCCACCCGCCGCTCCATCTCACGGTCATTCATCAGAAATGCCATTTGCCGCAGCGAGTAGGTCGTTTCCTTAGCACCATAGAACGAACCTTCGAAATAAGGAATGCTGTATCTGGATTCCATTTCCTTGGCAAGGCCCAGCAGCGCCCGGCTGCAGACCACCATATTCACTTTGGCGCGGTGCGCATAGGTAATCTCCTTGTAACGGGCGTCGCCCGTTATCCGCGAGGTTACCGTGATCCCGGCGCTGTTCATCAGCTTCTCGATATCCCACATCTCACCGGCGATATTATACTCACCGATCAGATTCACACCCAGAGGCGACATCGGCTCCGGTTCTCCTGTACCGATAACGTACTGCAGCAGGGCATCTCCGGCCAGACGGTTGCCGAGATTCTTGCTGCCGACGAAGCCGGGACTGTTCACGGGGATCACAGGGATCCCGATCCGCTCAGCCGCCGCCCGGCAGACAGCATCCATATCCTCGCCAATCAGCGCTGTCACACAGGTTGAATATACAAATATTGCCGGAGGCGCAAAGCGCTCGGCAATATAGTCGATACTGTCCTTCAGTTTCTTCTCGCCGCCAAAAATAATATCGGAATCCGTAAGATCCGTAGCGAAGCCGTATTGGGACAGGGAGGGGCCGCTTGACAGCGTTCCTCTGCTCTCCCAGCTATTTCCGGCACAGGCAATCGGTCCATGGACAAGATGTGCAGCGTCCATAATCGGCAGAAGCGTAATTTGGGCTCCGTCGAAGGAGCAGCCTCCAGCTGCTTCACCCGGTTTGGGCCGTGGACAGGGCTTTGCTTTTGGGGCTATGCTCCCGCAAGCCTCGGAATCAAATTCGTTTTTTCGAACAGGGTCCATCGGCTCTTCATCTCCTTCGCTTAAGATGCTGTATTTCACGCAAATCTTGCGCTGCTCCTGAGGCGGCATTTGCACCTGATGGCAAGAATCCCGGCCCTCCGCCGTCCCCGGATGCCGGTTACAATAACCGTTGCCGAATATTCCGGGGACTTGAGAGACCAGGCGAGGTATTTTTTACATTTATTCAAATGGTTGTATTTATATAATAAATTTCATTTCAGAAAGTTTCAGTAATTCTCATCACTTCGCGTGATCAAATTACCTTAGATAGCTGATAAATATGCGTTTAGCGCACCAGTTCGAAATTAAATCCGGAATTATTATCATCGAGCTGCTGGAGAATCGTGTTCACAATTAAGCTAAGCAGATTCAACGTTCCCTGGTACCCGATAATCGGATAACGATGCATATGATGACGGTCAAAGATCGGGAATCCGACCCGGATCAGCGGCACATCGGCATCCTTGGCGGCGAATTTCAGATGCGAGCTGCCAATTGCCAGATCAACCGTATCATTCAGCAGCAGCGAGCGCATATGCCACAGGTCTTTACCCACATGCACAGTTGCTTCGGAACCGTACGGACTTGCCGCCAGAAGCGCCTCGGCTTCATCCTTGAACTTCACTTCATTGTAATCAACATCACCGTTCGAGCAGACGATATGCACCGGCTCCATCCCGGTTTCCAGACAGAACCCGATCAGGCCGATCAGCAGATCCGGATCACCTACAAGCGCAACACGCTTGCCGTGGAGGTAAGGATGACTGTCCATGAGCGCGTCTACTACGCGGCCGCGTTCTTCGGTAAGTGAGGCGGGAATGGGCAGACCCGTCAGTTCACTGATTGCTTCAAGCAATTTATCGGTACCTTTAATGCCAAGCGGCGTCGATAATGCGGAGATTTGCTGGTTCCAGGTTCCGCTGATATATTCCTGAGTCTTCTTCAGCGTATACTTTTGCAGGGACAGAGTCCCCAGCGCATTGGCTGCCTGCGGAACATCCTCAAGCTTCGTGCCGCCATAATAATATTCGTATTCTCCCGTGGCCGGTGAGTCATAGTTCCCGCTGTGATCCCCCAGGATCGTGTACTTGGTATCAAACGCAGCAAGAATCTTGCGCAGTTCCGCGAAGTTACCGGTGTAAGGCTCGAAACCAAGCATTACATTCAGCTTCTCCCCGCTTTCTGCACCGCTTCCCGGCTTACTCTCGATTCCTGAACGGGTGTAGAGGTAGCTCAGAATGCCTTTGATCATGGCATCATAGCCTGTAATATGCGAACCGACGAAGCTCGGTGTATTGCAGTAAGCTACTGGATATTCTTCACTGATAACCCCTTTAATCCGGGCGTTGCCGATAAAAGAGTTCAGGTCATCCCCGATAACCTCAGCCATGCAGGTGGTACAGATCGCAACCATCTCCGGTTTGTAGAGCGCGACACTGTTCTCCAGACCATCAATCAGGTTGTTCATCCCGCCGAATACGGCAGCATCCTCAGTCATTGAAGTGGAAACAGAAGGTGTAGGCTCTTTAAAGTGACGGCTGAGATGGCTGCGGAAGTAGGCATTGCAGCCCTGCGAGCCGTGAACAAACGGCAATGTTTTCTCAAATCCGAGTGCGGCCATCACTGAGCCGAGCGGCTGACAGGCTTTATGCGGATTAATGACAACATTCTGGCGGTTAAAATTCTTTTCCATATATTCAGCAGATTTGGAGTATGCGAGCGCTTCGGCAGTCTCCTGCTCGCTGCAAGGCGCTTCGAACTGCTTCTTGTTCTCCCGCTGCTGAACATAGCGTTCTTCCTTAAACAAGCTGGTATTATCTTTAATGTTCAGTTCATCCTTGCTCATATGCTCGCCTCCTCTGGCTCCATTTTCTCTTTTCGGGTCACCAGATCCCACACCGGACTGTTCACCGTCATATCCATGTCCTTGGCAAATACCTTGAAGCCGTCGAAGCCATGATACGGACCGCTGTAATCCCATGAGTGCATCTGACGGAACGGAACACCCATTTTGTGATACACATACTTCTCTTTCACACCGGAACCTACCAGATCAATGTTCATTTTCCGGGTGAGCTCTTCCAGCTCGTAGGCGGTAGGATCATCCATCACGATCGTTCCTTCTTCCAGCATCGGAAGCATCTTCTCATAGTCATCCTTATGGGCGAATTCGTAACCGGAAGCCACGATATCCATACCCAGATCTTCATATGCTCCGATAGTATGGCGTGAACGCAGGCCACCGATCATCAGCATGACGGTTTTGTTCTCCAGGCGGGGTCTGTATTTATTGATAATGGCATCCATTACCGGCTTATATTTGGCGATCATCTTCTCGCAGTTCTCCTGAATCGTAGTGTCGAAGAGGGCTGCAATCGCCCGCAGGCTCTCATAAGTCTTGGTGGGTCCGAAGAAATTGTATTCGAGCCATGGAATGCCGTATGCCTTCTCCATATGATCCACCATGTAGTTCATCGAACGATGACAGTGAATCAGGTTCAGCTTCGCCTTGTGAGCCACTTCCAGCTCATTGAGGGAACCGTCGCCGGACCACTGGGCAATTACGCGCAGGCCCATTTCTTCCAGCAGAATACGGGAGGCCCAGGCGTCACCGCCAATATTATAGTCGCCGATAATGTTGACATCGTACGGACCGGTCTCCGCCAGTTCCGCACGGCCCATGACGAAATCGCGGATCGCATCGTTTGCGATATGGTGACCCAGCGATTGGCTGACCCCCCGGAACCCTTCGCAGCGTACCGGAACAATCGGCATATCCAGCTCTTTGGACATCTTCTTGGATACCGCTTCAATATCATCACCGATCAGACCGACCGGACACTCGGATTGAACCGAGATCCCTTTGGCAAGCGGGAACATTTCGGTAATTTCACGCATGATTACGGCCAGCTTCTTATCTCCGCCGAAGACAATATCCGTTTCCTGAAAATCACTGGTGATCTGCATAGCCGTAAAGTTGTCGATCCCCAGCGTACCGTTGGCAAAGTTACGGCGCGAACCCCAGCTGTATTGTCCGCAGCCTACAGGGCCGTGACTAATATGGACCATATCCTTGATCGGGCCCCATACCACCCCTTTGGACCCTGCATAAGCGCATCCGCGCGGCGTCATCACACCCGGACGGGATTTGATGTTAGACTTCACTGCACAAGTTCCGCAATCTATGGCATTATCTGTAGCCACCTGAAAATGCTTCTCGCGGTCTTTCTTCGCTTTTTTCGGGTAGGCTTCAAGAACTTCTTCTATCAGTTTTTTATTGTCTTCGATATTCAGTCCCATGTATTGACCCTCCTTATTCTTGATGCAGGACGCCCAGGCCGCCTGCGTGGCTAATGCCACTGGAGATGAACCGGTGAAGGCCGTCTCTCCACTCCCGTTCACCGGTTCACTCTATAGATTACGGCATAGAGCCTTATTGACCGGAAGCCTGCAGTTTCTTGATCGCAGCTTCTTCATCTTCAATGATCCCGAATTCCATCAGCAGCTCTTCCAGCTCTTCCATGGAAATCGGAGTAGGGATGGTCAGCATTTTGTTATTGAGGATTTTCTCAGCCAGTGTTTCATATTCTTTCGCCTGCTGATGGGTAGGGTTATATTGGGCAACAGTCATTCTGCGCAGCTCGGCATGCTGAACGATATTATCGCGTGGTACAAAGTGAATCATCTGTGTGTTCAGGCGGCGGGCCAATTCCATGATCAGCTCATCTTCACGGTCTGTGTTACGGCTGTTGCAGATCAGGCCGCCCAGTCTTACACCGCCGCTGGTGGCATATTTCAGGATACCGCGGGCGATATTGTTCGCCGCATACATCGCCATCATCTCACCGGAACAGACGATGTAGATCTCTTGGGCCTTGCCTTCACGGATTGGCATTGCGAAACCGCCGCATACAACGTCACCAAGGACGTCATAGGATACGAAGTCCAGATCCTGATAGGCGCCTTCCTGTTCCAGGAAGTTGATGGCGGTGATGATCCCGCGTCCCGCGCAGCCTACACCTGGTTCTGGTCCGCCGCATTCTACATTGATAATGTCGCCGAACCCTGTCTGCAGTACATCTTCAAGCTCCAGATCCTCTACCGAACCCAGTTCAGCTGCCAGTTCAAGCACCGAGTTCTGGGCTTTCGTGTTCAGGATAAGACGGGTAGAGTCTGCCTTAGGGTCACAACCTACGATCATTATTCTTTGTCCGAATTTTGTAGCCAGCTGAGCCAGGGTGTTTTGTGAAGTTGTCGATTTACCGATACCGCCTTTACCGTAGAAAGCTATTTGTCTCATTGTTCATCATCCCTTCGAAATGTTTATATTTTCAAAATAAGAGCTGTACTTGACGCTTTCGAGAATGGCTTCCTGAATTCCGCCTTTGCGGACTAGTGGCAGGACTCCGATTTTGTTCAGGCTGGCCCTCGGGGCATCGCCGATACCGGAGCAGAGAAGAATACGGCAATCACTTAAAATAGATATGATTTCTTGCAGCGTGGCGGCTTTATCGCCGTTGCAGTCTGCTTTGCCATGACAATAAGCTTGTATCTTGCGGACACCGAGCAGCTGTACATCAACTCCGTCGGTATCATAAACAAGGAACTCTGTGGCATGCCCGAAATGCTGGTTGACCTTATCGCCGCCTCTTGTAGCAACCGCAACCCGTGTCTTCGGTCCGCCCTCCACTATACGTCTCGCCTGTTTGGCTTTGACGCGCTCGCGGATTTTGGTATCCAGTTCACTCTGGAACATTGCCCTGGCTTCTTCATTAATGACCGGTTCAGCTTCCATCGCTTCAAGCGGGAAATCCTGATTACGGTCCTGGCCCAGCAGCCCGATGGCATCAGCCCGGCATTGCCGGCAATGGCGCATGACCTTCATGCCGTCACGGCCAAGAAGCTCCTGCAGATTAAGCAATTCCTTCGGACGGGGCGCCTTGCGTCCATCCGCTTCGTACTGGCTGCCCGGTGCGATAATCAGCGGTGTTACATTATGCAGCGTGGCCCCGAGTTCTTTTACTCGTTTGGACACTGCGGGCAGATGATGATCGTTGACCCCCGGAATCATAATGGAATTCACTTTAACCAGAATCCCCAGCTTTGCCAGCTTTTCAAGTCCCTGCAACTGACGGCTGATCAGCAGCTCGGCTGCTTCTCTTCCTTCGTACCGGACACCTTCATCGAATACCCAGGGATAAATTGCCTGGCCGACATCAGGATCGATGGCATTGATGGTGATGGTGACATGACGGATGCCAAGCTCGATGATCTCATCCACATGCCGGTAAAGTGTAAGTCCGTTGGTGCTGAGGCAAAGGGAAACGTCTGGCACATACTTCTTGACCCGGGCAAAGGTATCAAACGTCTGCTCCGGATTCGCCAGAGGATCTCCGGGTCCGGCCACACCCACTACCGAGAGCTGCATCAGCTGAGCGGCAACGCCTCTCACCTTGCGTTCCGCCTGCTCCGGAGTAAGCACTTCACTGACCACGCCCGGCCTGCTCTCATTCACACAGTCGAACTTGCGGTTGCAGTAATTGCACTGGATGTTACAGGCGGGAGCAACCGGGATGTGCATCCGGGCATAAAACCGGTGGGCCTCCTCGCTGTAGCAAGGGTGGCGGCTAATCTCCTCCTCCGCTTCACTTGATATACATGACGGCTGCATCATTTCCCACCTCCTAAAAGTTTTGTGAGCTTAGCTTCCTGTACAATCTGCGTACAAAACTCGCTTCGGAAGCATCCGCTTTGTTTTACGGAGCATTACTACTCCTTCGAAACCACTTCGCAGTAAAACTCGCTTCGGAAGCATCTGCTTAAGTTTTGTGAGCTAAGCTTCCCTGACATTCCATCAGCGACAGTCAATTGGATATTCGCTTAGTTGTGTTATGTTTAATAACGTCAACCTCGCTTGGCTGCTTTAATTAGTCTCATCATATTTTCATAACAGGGTATCGTCAATTAGGTTAAAGCTTAATTCGCCCTTTATTTCCTTAAGTTTGCAGATTCGCCATATCAGATGTTAAGTAATATAACCCATACATTCCATGGTTCCGTTTTCAAAACAATCATTTCCTGATGATATTTATTCTCATAAACATTGACAACGCCTCTCAACTCATATATGATACTTTTAGTTAGATACGTAAATCCTAAAATTTCATATATCCCGTAAAGGGGAGTAGCTGTTAGATAAAATCGTCAATACGAGAATATGAGGATATTCTCCGGTTTTATCGGCAATTCATTTTGTTAGCGAGACCTTTACCAATCAGGTTACCTTTATTCCAAAGGCTAATCTGTTTGGTAAAGGTCTTTTTTATATAGTTTTGGTTACAATAATGGTAATAAGGGTATTTTTATGAAAAGTACCCAGAGCCACATGAGGAGGAAACAGCAATGGATTGGGGATTATTATTAGAATACGGATGGGTATTGCTCGTTCTTGTCGCACTGGAAGGGCTGCTTGCCGCAGACAACGCACTTGTATTGGCAATCATGGTTAAACATCTTCCTGATGAGGAACGTAAGAAGGCGCTCTTTTACGGATTGGCAGGAGCGTTTGTGTTCCGGTTTGGATCACTTTTCGTCATCTCTTATCTGGTCGACATCTGGCAGGTACAAGCCATCGGCGCAATTTATCTATTATTTATCGCGGGGAATCACATCTTCCGAAAATTGCTGTTCAAGAAACCAGTCACGGATGAAGCAGCTGAAAGCGGCACTTCCGGGGCTGTCAACAAGAAGAAATCCAGCTTCTGGTTCACCGTATTTAAGGTTGAGATTGCAGATATTGCCTTTGCAGTAGACTCCATCCTCGCAGCTGTTGCCCTCGCCGTTGCTCTTCCGCCAAGCGGAATCGGCCACATTGGCGGACTTGACGGCGGACAGTTCCTGGTAATCTTTGCGGGCGGATTCATCGGCCTGGTCATTATGCGGTTTGCCGCTTCTTTCTTCGTCAAATTGCTCCACACACGTCCAGGTCTCGAAATTGCCGCCTTCTTCATTGTCGGCTGGGTAGGGATTAAGCTTGCCGTCATCACTCTTGCACATCCTTCGCTGGGTGTATTGTCTGAAGACTTCGCGCATAGCACCTGGTGGAAACTGACCTTCTACGTGGTTCTGATTATTATTGCGGCTACAGGCTGGTTCATGAGCAGCATCAAGACCGAAGAAAATGTCGGCGAGAATCCCGTCAAGGAAGTCGACAAACAGCTCGGCAAATAAGCTTCTTCACTCCATATGAGACGTCAAAAAGCCCGTTTCTGCCATAGTGGCGGAAACGGGCTTTGCTGTGCTTCATTCTCTATTGGCCGATCACCTGATCGGTTCTGCCCTGCAGCTCTACAAGCTTCATGATTACATTAGCTGCCTGCGCCTTGGTTACAATCTGCTGTGGATTGAACTTTCCGCTCTCTCCCTGCAGCAATCCCAGCTTCACAGCCAGCGCCACTGCCCCTTTATCCTGAATGGCCGCATTGTCACTGAAGCTGGTTATGACAGAATCATTACCCAGAAAAGCTGAAAGCTTATCGTACTTCAGGAAGGAGGCAAGCAGAACAGCAAGCTGTTCGCGGCTTAACTTACTCTCAGGCTGCAGCGCAGCCTCTCTGCTGATCCATTCACGCTCTGCCGCATAGCTGACAGCTTCATAATAAGGACTGTCCGGACTCACTCCAGCCACGGCTTTAGGTTCAGAACCATTCGAATATCCTGCATAATACGGTGTTGAGGATCTGGCAATCAGGGTAAACCAGTCTCCGGCCGTTATCTCCTGGTCCGGATTCACCTTCTTGTCCGCATCTGTGCTCAGCACGCCGTATTTCAGCAGCTCGGTCAACGCCTGCTCTGCTGCATGCCCCTTAAGATCAACTGCCTCCGCTCCACTCCGTGACTGCAACGGGCTCTCGTAGGTCGTGACCCATTCCTTAGTTTGCGCATCCAGTACCTTATAGGTATCCTGAGAATCTGCCGGAGTCGGAGCATATACCAGCTTAACTACCTGTTCAACATACTTATTATTTATGTTATATCCGCCTATACTGCTGTACTGCAGTTTAAGATCGTATCTAGCGAGATAGCTCTGAAGTGCTTCCGCCCCGGAAACTGCCGGAACAGGCTTATCTTTGAGCGCTTCATAACCGGTGTTGCCTGTATTCGTGTAGCTTTGCAGTCTGCCGTAAACATCCATAGTCATGACTATATTACTGTCACTAACCGGAATACCCTGATAATAGCGCAAGAACTGGTAACGGTACCCCTTCCCATCTTCAAGGATACTCCACTTCCCTCCATGCTCAACCAGCTTAAGACTTCCGCTAGCCTTAGGATACAGACGGTTGATAAGCTCTATCGCCCTCTCCTTGGCTTGTGCCTGCGTCAGTTTGGTTCCGCCTGCAGGTGCAGGCTGTTCCTTCAATGCCTGGCCTCCATACTGATCCAGCTGGAATTGAATGATTTCTCCGGTGCTGGAGTCTACTTCAGCGTACGTACGCTCCGGCATTGCCATATTAGCAGCCGTGCGGCTTGCTTCCCAGGATAATCTCCAGAGCTTTTGCTTATCATTCTGGGAATTCACGCCAGAGTTCTGGCCTGACAGCTTGCGTTCTGCAGGAATCGCGGCGACCTGCTGTACCAGCTTCGCCGCTGCAGCTGCGGTTAGCCCGGCGGCGCTTGACGGCTGGAAAGCATTCTTCCGCTCTGGAACCGCCTCATAAGTAACAGCTGCCGTAATTGCCTCGCCTTCGTTATCTATGCTTTTGCCAGTCTGGGCATCTACAAGGAACAGGGACTCACTCTCAGGGCGCCAGCCCAGAATCCAGCGCACTGCCGCGCCGTCTTTATATAGAGGAATATAATAGAGCCCAATCTTAAAGTTCCCGGCAAATTGCTTGGTTGCTGATTCCAGGGAGACCGCCGGCTTCGCTGACGGATACACTAAGTCTGTAGCCGGTTTGCTGAATTGAACGATATTCCCGTTTCCATCTACGGCGATGTTCAGCATATCCGCTGCTGAGGGAAGCCCGTTTCTCATGATTCTGAAATGAAACCTATATTCAAATATACCAAAGAGCGCGTCTCTGCCCATATAAGTCGGGTCGTTATCATCCAGTACAAGGTCCGTCGCTGCCAGGGATGGTGCGGCCATGGCAATAAAGCTGCGGGCTTTCGCCAGCGCCTCCTCCCGGGAGAATTCCGGAGGGTAAAAAGCATTCTCCCTCAACATAGGATAAGAAATATACGTATTCACCAGATCACCTGTCATCGCATCAACCAAACTGGAGAACCCGTAACCTGAGCTGCCCAGCTGATACTGCCACTGGACATTCCACACCATCTGGTTCCCGGAAGGAGGGTAAGAATCCGTGCCAAGCCGTACATTGGATACCGTCGCTTCCTTCAGAACGGGAAACCACTCTCTTAGCTTGGCAATGGCCTGCTCCTGTGTGATTTTGGCCTTGGCCGGGTCCGGGGCTGCGGAATTGGCGGCCTGTCCGGCAGCTGCTGTAGAGAGAGGCGGCGTCACCGAAGTGTAGCTGGAATCCGCAGCAGCCAGCCCGCCAGGCAGCAGTAATGCAAGCGTTACCGAAGTAATCAGGGCTGTCCGGGCGGTTTGCTGAATAAATTGATTACGTTTACTGTTCAAAACATTTCATCCTCCTCAAATAAGCAACATGGATATTCTAATTATAATTATATTTAGATATATTTACCATCTTATATTTGCGACAGGAAATTACAGCATTCTCAAACAAGTAGAAACGGCTTTGCCGTCCTTTTAAGGGACGGTGTTGTTTCAGCGAGAAATAGAAGGATAAGTTATCGTGTGAAACATATAAATTCTTATATTTCAAAAGAAACGGGCACCGTCCTTATGCGGACAATACCCGTGTACAGACTACCTCCGCCACTTCATAAACCGGTAATCCAGCAGATCCACCAGCAGGAAAAGGACAAAGCCTACCAGACTGAACAGCATAATTCCCGCATACATCTCCGGATAATCCAGCCGCAGCCAGGCATCCATAATGAAGAAGCCCATGCCATGCTCTGTACCGTAAATTTCGGTGAAGAACAGCACCGATATTGCCGTTCCAAGAGAGATACGAATGGTGCTGAGAATGACCGACAGTGCGCCGGGGAGCGTCACATTCCAGAACTTCTGCATGGAGCTGGCGCCGATGCTCGTCAGAACATCATATGTACTCTCAGGGATTGCCTTCACACCATCACGTACGGATATGATTATCTGGAACAGCAGGATCAGCATGATCATCAGCACTTTGGAGATCTCCCCGAGGCCGAAGAACAGCATCACTACAGGCAATAGCGCAATCTTGGGAATCGGATAGGTCAGATACACCACCGGATCCAGCAGCCTGTTCCAGAGCGGAGAGCGGCCCATCAGCAGGCCTACCATCAGTCCGAGCAGCAGTGCCAGCAGCACACCCTCGAAAATCCGGAGCAGGCTGTAGCCGACGTTCAGCGCCACATCACGCGCCCCGAGATGAAACATAGCTTCATAGACTGCACCCGGACTTGGCAGAATGGAATGATTCATCAGCAGATAGGCTATATACCAGATTACATTCATGCCTGCAAAAACGAACAGCAGCCGCAGCAGGTGAGGGAGATGCCGTTTTTTCACCATTTCTCCATCATTACCCTTCTGATTCTCTTACTCTGCTCGAAATACTCATCGCTCTCCCGCTTGTCCACATGCTTCATTGCAAACACAGCAGAGTTATCGAGAATCTCAGGAGGCTCCTGTTGCCCGGGCAGCATCACGATAATCTTCTGTCCCAGGAGAATCGCTTCTTCTATGTCATGGGTGACGAACAGCGTAGTTGCCGGATGAGCCTGCCAGTTGTCGATAAAAATCTGCTGCAGCCCTTCCCGCGTAATGGCATCCAGCGCTGAGAACGGCTCATCGAGCAGCAGAAGGGTCGGCAGAATGGCGAACGCGCGGGCAATAGCCACCCGCTGCTGCTGCCCGCCGCTCAGCGAGAGCGGAAACCGGCCGGCCAGTCCGGCTATACCCATGGACTCAAGCCAATGCATGATTTGCCCGTCCTGCTCCTGCTTATTTTGGCTCACGCCGCCGGGGCGGGCAATTTTCATGGCAATCCGGATGTTGTTACGGACTGTCTTCCAGGGGAGCAGCCCATAATTCTGCGGCACCAGCCCGATCAGCGTGTCCTTGTCATGGACGGATCTGCCGTTGAAGAGCATTTCCCCCTCATACCCCGGCAGCAGGCCGGCAATCGCCCGCAGCAGCGTGGATTTGCCGCTGCCCGAAGGACCTATTACTGTATATATCCCATGCTCCGGCAGGGTTAGATTCATATCCCCGAGCGCGAGCTGCCCATTGGTGTAAGCTACATGCAGGTTATGAATCCGCAGTCCGTTATTCTTTAAACTGGACATCGGAGATCACTTCTTCAGCCGATATATTTTTGGTGAGCAATCCTTTTTCACGCGCCCAGGCGAAGGCAGCCTCCACTTCCTTCACATCCACCTGGTAAGCAGGCAGGTATTCCGGCACTTGAATCTCATTCTTCAGGGTGTCCGGATAACCCACTTCCTTGATAATCAGATCGATATATTCCGACTGGTCATGCGTTTTCATATAATCTACAGCTTCATCATAAGCGGCATACATATCACGGATTGCTTGTCCCTTGGCATCAATCGCACTCTGCGGGAAAGCCAGCACGAACGGGTTAATCCCTGCACTATGGGTCGAGCTGAGAACGCGCAGGCCTGCAGTTTTGCCCATCGTCACGAACGGCTCCGGAAGGACGGCTGCATCAGCCTTATTACTTTTCAGCAGCTCCAGACGGGTTGGAATCTGTGGCACTTCGGTTACCGTAATATCGTCTTCGGTCAAGCCGGCCTGCTTCAGCATCATCGCCACGGTATATTGGGTCGAGGTATTCTTGGACAGTATGACCGTCTTGCCCTTCAGATCCTTAACCTCTTTGACTTCATCATTTCCGGTCAGCAGATCAAATTCACCCGTTGTAGTGCTGGTGATTTTGACATCCAGTCCAGCTTCATTATAGATCGAAATTGCTACGAGATCTGCGCTGAGGCCATCCACTTTGCCGGCTTGAAAAGCTACATCGCGGTCCTTGGCGCTCTTGAAGGTCTGGATATCGAGGTTAACCTTATGCTGTTTATCGAAGCCTTGCTCATGTGCAATAATAAACGGAATGGCATCAATCGAAGGCAGCAGTCCAAGCGATATGGTAACCGGCTCAGCTGGAGCTTCCGCAGCATTTCCGGAGCTTGCATTTTTGGCATTGCCTGCATTATTCGAATTTCCGCAGCCAGCCGCTACCAGACCAACCGCAGCAGTCAACATTACTATTTTCATAAGGTTCTTCCAGTTTTTTCTCTCCATGAATCTTAATTCCTCCGTCTCTTTTCGCTTCATCATTTTGCTGTTGCTTCGCTTCTGCTTCCGGGAACAGGATCATCCAGTGGTGTAGTGCGGCATTGCCTCTCAGGCCAGAGGTCCATGCGCATTTATTCACATATAGGCATACAAGTAGAAACGTTGAAGCCGCCCTTCCAAGGGCGGCACTCGTTTCTGGTGTACATCTATTCAAGTCGTATGCTCCGGGAAGACCTAAGTAATGCAATTTTACACCCATTGCCCTATTTTGTATATTTATAAATTGAAATAATTAGGGTAGTGCCTACATGTATTTCCCGTAATCCTTGATTGTCACCTTGGCCTTGCACGCTATCTCCACCTGCGGATAAACCTCCCGCCAATTCATTTGATTCCACTCTTTATAACTCAAAGAGTTCCTTACCTGTATCCCGATTCCGAGACTATCCACGTTATGCTGCTGCATTTGCAGCACCATTTCTTTGGCTTTGGCCATAATCACGTCTGCGATATCCCGCTCCAGCTGTTGCCTTATCCCGGCCTTATTCAGAGAATGGTGTCCGGTATATTCAAGCACAGAGCCCTGGATGTTCGCCAGAAGCTCGACTTTGAACCGGTCTGCCCCCAGACGATGAACCTTCACCTTGCGTGAATTCAATAATGAACTGAACATCACTACCGCCGGCCGTCCGGCCTCTTCGCCCAAATGGAGAGCAACCTCTCCCTGTCTTAGATCATCACGGAACAGTCCGAAGAATATCCCGTCTTGAGCCGGAATCTTCATTCTGTAACGGTCCTCCTGAAATAAGGCAATACCGTCAATAACGGCTTTGTCCCCGCTATCCCTTACTATCGGTGCCACCGGATCTATGCCATCGTCATTATAGTCGCGGGAGAATTCATACAGTGTGGTATTGGGAATGCTGTTGCCGGCCGCCTCTTTCTCCAGCAGGTGATTGATATATCTTCCGGTATCCGTATGCGGCTTGTACTCCTTGGCCAGAATTTCACCGGCATCCCCGTTAATAATCGTAACCTTGACGCCAAGGGCTATAGAGGGGTCCCGCAGCAGGGTATCAATGTAATCCCCGAGTCCGGCTTTGGCCAGCTTCAGGCCAAACAATGCATCTCTGAGCTGCCCGCTGACAACCGTCAAATCTGTCTGTCTGGAGAACATGATTCCCGCTTCCTTAATGCTATCCGAGACAGTAGACAGCAACTCGCGGCGTACGGAGGAATTCGGGTCAATGACCGGGACGCAGGAGGTAACTTTGATCCTGTTATTCTCTGCAAGATCATAGCTCGCCGTCTGCACCAGGCCCAGCTTCTCAAGGATTCTCTCGTCGCTTTTGCATCCGGTCAGCAGCAGAGGAGGCAGAAGCAATAGAATCAGGAACAACCTTGCCATGCTATAGTTCTGTCTATGCACGGACCTCTCCCCCTTTCCGCTGAATCAGCAGCAATAGAAGCAATAGTACCGGAAATCCGAAAGCAATCCCGGTCACCGCATACCCCAGATTAGTGATCCAGACCCCCACTGCATCCAGTGTCTTCGGAATAAAAGAGATGCTGTAGGAAATCGCAATCAGCAGGAAGGTGAGCAAGGATAGTTTTATCCTGGGAAGTATTCTTCGCACCGACTCTTGTGCCGCCCACCAGTACATTACAACAGTGACCAGAACCGGGAACAGAAACAGACCGTACAGCAGATTCTCCAGCCTCTCTATAAACGGGAATTGGATATACGCCAGCAAATCAAGCAAGGGATAGAGCAGTTTTTTCAATTGCCCCAGACTGAAGAACCCGAAGCAGATGATCGCCAGCGAGATATATAGCACAGCTAAATAGAGATTTCCCGCATGGACACCCGCCATAGCCTTTTTGTTCTTGTTCACGTAAGGAAACAGCAGTATCGATAATTCGTAACCGAGAAAAGCGGAATAGATCTCCATGGCTCCTTTAAGCTGATCATGCCCGCCTTTAAGAATAAACGGAGTCAGGCGTTCCCAGCGGAACGACGGAAAAAACCACAGCATGAGCAGATACATCCAGGCGGACAGCCAGAAGAACAGCGTAGCCGCTTTGGAGATGGAATAGATTCCTTTGGTAATCATCAGAAAGGCCAGAATGTCCACAGCCAGCTTGAACACCATGGGATTCGTTGTCGGGAAGGACAGCATTTGGAAGATTAGCACGTATTTCTTGCCGATCATGCAGCCAAAAACAAGCCAGACCGCAGCCAGACCGCCATAAAAAGGATACAGCACCGCCCTTGGAATCGACTGCTCCATAATTTCAAATACAGACCTCCCTTGACCAAGCCGGAAGACCAGTGAAATTAAATAGATATTGAAGGTAGAGACTACGATACATGGCACCAGAAAAAGCCATCCGTTGGTACCGAAATAGTCAGCCAGATTGCGGGGCAATGTGAAGATTACAATTCCGGATTGGGTCAAATGCATTAGAACGGCAATATGAAAGGGGCGCAGCTTTTCGGGCATAACGTATACTCCTACTTTTTGTTTTTTTGCCTGATAGAATTCATGGTCTTACTCTGGGACGGACGGCTGTTCAGCTTCGAGAAAGGAGCACGGATAAATACATCCTTCCAGTCCCCCGTCTTCATAGGAGCAATAGGGGTCAGATAGGACGAGCCCAGACTCGTCAGGTTGGATAAATGAATTACGATCAGGGCTATACCCATTACAAGTCCAATATTGCCCCATATTCCGGTGAGTATTATGATTCCGAAGCGGATCAGGCGGATGGAGGCGCTCATCATATAGCTGGGAATTACAAAAGAGGCAATGGCAGATGAGGCTACTGCGATAATAAGCACATTACTTGTCAGACCAGCCTGTACAGCCGCTTGACCAATCACAATCCCGCCTACGATCCCGATCGTCTGGCCAATTTTGGTTGGCAGACGCGCTCCGGCTTCCCGCAGCAGCTCGATCATGATTTCCATCAGCAGCGCTTCATAAACAGGAGGAAACGGCACCCTGTTCCGTGATTCGGCCAACGTTCGGAGCAGTGCTTCCGGAATCATCTCATAATGAAAGGTAGTTACCGACACATACATCGCTGTGAATGAAATCGTTATTACAAGAGCCAGAAACCGGAGCAGCCGCAGTCCCGTTCCCAGTGCCCAGCGCTGGTAGTAATCATCCGGTGATGAGAAGAATTCAAAAAAAGAGGATGGCGCACTGATCGCTGTGGGACTATTGTCAACGATGGTGATGATCCGTCCGGCGGCCAGCTTCGACACAGCCACATCAGGTCTTTCCGTAGTCAGAAACTGCGGGAAGACCGAATTCGGCATATCCTCAATGAATTGGGTCAGCGTCCCCCCGTCATTAATCGCATCTGTCTCAATCCGGTTGATCCGGTTCTGCAGATCCCGGACATATTTAAGATTGGCAATATCCTTGATATAAAGGATGTACACAGTTGTTTTGGAAATTTCTCCGATCTCACACTGGATAATTTTCAGATGCGAGCTTTTGATCCGGCGGCGGATTAAGCTCAGGTTCGTAGGAGCGGATTCTACAAAAGCATCGTGAGGGCCGGCAATTACCGTCTCCGTTTCCGACTGCTGTACACTGCGGCCTTCCTGGCCGTAGGCGTCCAGTAAGTAGACAGCTTCCCCGTGGAAGACAGCTACACAGCCCTCCAGTATGCCGACCACCACAGCTTTGGACTCCCTTGTCTCAACAAATTGGGACTGGAGGAACAACTTATCCAGCCCATCCGCTTGAAGCCGGTCAAAGGGCCGCAATATTTCCTGGATTAGCAGATTGTTATCCACCGTATGCGGGAAATACACAATATCGGCGGAGAGTTCAGGAAAGCGCCGGTGGCTGAGATCCGCACACTGATCGAATTCATTAAGAATATGCCGCAGGGTAGGAATATTCTGTGTGTCCGGTTCCATAGATGCCCTCCTTCCCCGTTCGTTTGGTATAGTATACCCAAGATTTTCTTGGATATTTAAGGCTGCCGCAATAAAAAACCCTCTTTCATCCCGCAGGATAAAAGAAGGCTCTTAGACATCCTCTGGTTAAAACATTCATTATTAGAGATTTTCTTTGCTCCAGGCAGGGTTGCCGCGCTTCAGCTAGTTTGCTCTTTTTCCTCGGCCTGTCCCCCCGGCTTATGCTATAATAATTAAACATAATCCAAAAAGTCCGCTTCTGATGTAATCCATATTTGAGGAGCTGTGACGATGAGCGATCCGATTTTGCAACAGATTCTTACGGAATTACAGGGAATGAAATCTGATCTGAGCGAGGTTAAGTCCGATCTGGGCACAATGAAGGCTGATATTGACAGCATCAAAGAAGACACGAAGCTGATCCCGCTGATCCAGCAGGCTGTATCCGAAGTCAATGCTGAAGTCATTGCAACCAGGGACACTCTCGAGCGGTTAGACAAACATTAACCATACATGATTCTACACTGGACATGCTGGCCAGACGTTCTATTGATGAGGAAGCCGCATTGAAACGTATAAAATAAGCTTGCCATACAGGAATTTGCTGCAAGCGACCGCCATTTCCGGCAGTCGCTTGTTCTTTTACCATTCCTCATTGCCTATTGTCTCCCCCACAAGGACATAACTCCTTTCACAAAGCACAAACCCTCTCCAATTCACACTTTGTACTCTTTTGTTGTCTATTTCACACGGACACACCTTTGATTTTCAACTGATCCGTGTTATAATGAAAGCGTAAACAAAAGTGATCGAAACCCTATTAACCATCGGATTTCATCGCCAAGGAGGATGAATGCAATGCTGGCAGGAATTAAGGAACTGAAGAATTGGGTAACCGGAATGTGGCAGCCTGGGATGGCTTCTGGGGAAGAAGACTACCGGAAAATGGAATACAGCGTAGAGCGCCATTTGCACACACCGCAAACGCCAAGCCCGCTTACTTACGAACAGGAATCACGGATCAAGACTGTCAAATTCCATTAATCTAACCGGATGTATATAGATTGAACTATTTTTCAACTTGAAAATCCACACTCAAACAAGGCCGCAAGCAACCGGATCATCCGGTTCATGCGGCTTTTTATTTACTCTGCTCAATTCATTCCTTTTCGGAGAATTAAGCACTCCTGAGTCCGTATAGGAGGTCTTCCGTTCTTCCTCCGCTCTAAAATAATCTTCTCAGCCACTCCAGAACAGTCTCCACTGCTTCCAGATACCGCTGCCCTACGAGCAGACCGGTATGGGTGGTGTTCCACAGGCCTTTATATTCTGCATGAAAATGCTCTGCGTTTACTTTGCCCCTGCGGTCGTCCTCCGCACTGTTAACAGCATGGATAACCAGACAAGGGCAAGTAATGGACCGGCTGTCTACCGGAATTCCGTCCGCACCGTAATGATAAGAAAAAGCGCTAAACGCCTTGGCAGACTCCATGGTCAGGTACTTCCTTTGGAAAGCTATATCCTCTGCCGATTCATCTATGCTTGTAAGCTCCTCACGAACCGGGGCAGGCACTACGAGGCCAGGTTGTGTCCGGACGATGTCCCGGTAAGGCACCCGGTCATGAACCTCCTTACAAATACTTGAGTCGATCAGCATAAGCCCAGCTAGAACTGCCGTTTCCGCCAGCTTTTGGCTCAGAATCCCGCCCATGCTGAACCCGATCACAATAGGCGGAGCCCCGCACTCAGCGATAACCTCGCTGATATCCTCCAGATAGTCCCCGAAGGTTATCTCCGTCATATCCAGCACTCTGCTTCTGTAATGGCTTCTCAGATTCATGACATAACAGGTCCAGCCTTCACGGATAAAATGAGGAATGTATTTGCTCCACATCCAGCTTCCGGTAAAGGCACCATGCACGAATAGTAAAGGTGGCCTGCGGTCAGCGTCTTCCGGGAGGTTCCTTCCTGCAAATATCTGCAGATACAGATCGTTCTCTCCGATGTATTTCTCTGTATGCGGCGGCAATTCTGTCGTGTAATCTCTCACAAGTATTTCCTCCTTTGAATTTTAGTTTGATATCAAACTATATAATATATTTTTTTAGAAGTTGTTATTGATTTTAATTAAAATGCTCAGCAGCGCCTCCTTCTCCTGTTCGGTGACATTGAGGTAAAACTGCTCCAGCATGTCTGCGGATATCGCCTCAAAAACCGTTTCCAGCCCCCTCCCCTTCCCCGTCAGAGCAACGTACACAAACCTGGTGTCCTCCTTCTCCCTTTCTTTCGTCACCATACCAAGCCGGACCAGCTTATCCACCAGTGCCGTGACGGTCGATTTGTCTTTATTAATTTTGGCGGAGATCTCTGCCATAGTAAGCCTCGGCTTCTGCAGCAGCGCATAAATAATGTCCCCGTGCGAAGTGCCTATCCCCTCTATGCCCTGCTTCACCATCTCTTGGGCAATGAACCGGTTAACCTTCTCTCTGATCTTGGAGATCAGCGAAATCACATCTCTAGTTTCCATACATGGATTATAGTTTGATGTCAAACTATTGTCAATGGCGGTCATTTTATATAGTGAGGGAACGCAGGTTTACTAATCGTTCGGAATATTTTCCAGCAACATCACTTCTTCACCCTGCTGCTGTCGAATTGCAATGTTGGCTCTGCCCCATGAACACATTACGTCAATAATTCCATTGGCTGTTGTTCCATATTCCGTTATATAATATTCAACTTTGGGCGGCATTTGATGATAGACCTGTCTGCCGATCATTCCGTCCCTTTCGAGTTCGCGGAGCTGCTGGATCAGAACCTTTTGCGAGATGCCCGGGATAATGCGCTGTAATTCACTTGTCCGTTTCTTACCCGACATTAGATTACATATGATTAACGCTTTCCACTTTCCTCCGAGAATTTCAAGCGTTGCTTCTATGCCTAAATGATATTCTTTCATTCCTGCCACCTCATCACACCCTAATTAATTTAGCCTAACTTATCTTATGATTTCTATCATGCCATATAACGAACCTTAGTCCAATGCACACTTTGAGGTAACCCTGTTACTTTATTGTGTGTATTTACATTTTTACTGGCTTCCAAAATAATATAAACAGCTGCATAAAGCAAATCCCCGCCGGAAAGGTGACTGATTATGAAAACCCTTGTGATCCTAGCACATCCAAATATCGAAGCTTCAAGAGTAAACAAAAGATGGAAACAAGAGCTGCTGCAGCATCCAGAGGAAGTTACGGTCCATGAGCTTTACAAGGAGTACCCGGACTGGAGCATTGATGTTCCGAAAGAGCAAAGTTTACTCGAAGCACACAGCCATATTATTTTTCAATTTCCTTTATATTGGTATAGTTACCCGCCTCTACTGAAAAAGTGGCTGGATGACGTCTTCACCCACGGCTGGGCGTATGGTTCAAACGGGAATAAGCTGAGTGGAAAGAAGCTGGGAATAGCTATGTCAATCGGTGATAAGCAGGAAAATTACCAGACAGCCGGTTCCGTTTCTTTTACAGTAGATGAGGTTATAGCCCCGTTTAAAGCCAGTGCCGCGCATGTGGGTGCGATCGCATTACCCTATTTCGCCGTCTTCGGAGCCTCCTTTCAGGCTAGTGATGAAGAAATCAATCAGAGCGCAGCGGACTACTTCCAATATATTATTGAGTATAGATAATACTCACAGGCCTCACTTGTTCCTTTTGTGAAAATCCTACCCAAAATACAACATTCCCCTACTCATCTCGGCCATAATCCAATCCTAGCGAATACACGGATATCTAGGCCTCAGAGTTGCAATATGTACAACATTAATGCAAGTAGGGTGTGATTAACATATATGCATTACCCAGATTGCCTTTATGATAACATCTAGCCGATAATCCAATCGATTTCCTCAATAGCAATGACTTCAATGTCATTACAATAGAAGTTAAACCGGTCCTCATTCTCAAAATCCCTGACAAGATATTTAACCGATTCCCAGCCCCTATCCGAAATATTCAAAATCTCAAACAAGCTTAATTGGATTACTGCTCCTCCAGCAGCTAGTTGAAGACTCCCTACTTTTTTGAAATGAATGGTGACCTTATATGTTCGTTTATCCCCTTTAGACAATAAAATAAAGTTGATCAGCAGCATGGGAATATTGTATTCATCAAACAGCTGCACCGTATCCACTTCAACCCAATATCTGAAATCCGTAATTAACTTCAGATCATTAACTGTAAAATCATTTACTTTGGCGGTGATCCAATCCGGTTTTTTAATATCCGGCATAGTTTATCAGCTCCAATATCACTTAATAAATGGCTTATATTCATTTTGAAAAAAACCTTCCCTCACCCCAAAGGGTAAAGGAAGGTTTAACGCATCGCCCCAGAAGACGGCAGCTATACTTTCAATTCGCCAAGGCAGCTATTCCCGTTTCTTCCCCACTGCGCCAAGATAGATAACAAACTCCTCATCACCGTCTAACTCCAATACCTCATCAATCAGCTTCTGATCATAGATGCCAATGGCGCAGGCGCCTGCACCGATGGATTCACTGGCTAAATACAGGTTCTGGCAGACATGTCCTATATCGATGAGGATTTTTTTGTGGGCGGAAATATCATATTTCCATTCGGAGCGGTAGGGTGTGGTACTCCAGGCAAACAGCACGGAAGCTTTGCGGGCAAAGTTAGGGACAAAGGGCTGATCCAAAGTGATCGCATCAATCTTCTGTTCCAGCTGATCTAATTCAAACATGAACAAGAGCTTATGCTCCACCGGAAGGTATCTGTAGATCCCTTGAGGAATGCCCTCTACCCGCATAATCATTAAATAGGTTTCAAAGGTGTGTGTTGCCCCACTGCAGGGCACGGTCCGCAGCGTAAGCCCGTTCTTGCTCATGCCGGTAATCCCTTGGGTAGCCCATAATAAATAGGACAATTCCTCCAGACTCAAAGTGTCGGCAGAATAGAAGCGTGTACTTCTTCTTTGCCCGATACAATCAAAGATATTCTCTTCACTCACTACATCTCTGCTGACCTTCGGCAGATCAATAATTAGTGATTCCGGATCAAACGGCTTAACCATTGGCGACTGGGCCATTCCTTTGATCTTGTCTGTTTTAATATGTTTGAATTCATGAAAATTGGATTTCAGAAAATTTCTTTGTTGTTCATATCTGCTCATAACAAATCCTCCCGGATTAACTTGATAGCTTTAATTTACCACTCCGGCAAAAATAGATTGTGATTTCATTCACTTTTCACATTACAAAAATACAAATACCAAAAAAACTCCCCTTCCCCGAAGGGTAAGGGAAGGCTTAAACGTGTCGTCCGAAGCACGGCCGTTATATTTCCAGCTTCACCAAGCATGATGAGTCAGGGGAGACGTTTACGCTTGGCTTATTACTTTACTGCTTGGCACTGTGCTCTGCCGATTATATTCCAGCCTCCGCATCCACCGTCAGCCGGTATCCGTCCTTTCCTTCCCTGACAGCAAATCCCCAGGCTTCGGCGGCTTTCCAGGCGGGATCACTTCCCAGCCGGACCTCAAAGGCCTGACAGGCTTCAGCCCGCTTGCGCAATTCTTCATCGGCTCCGGGCAGAGGCGTGCCGGCAACCTTCTGCCGCAAGGCTCTCCACAGCTCTACATCCGCCAGCGCTCTTTGCAGCCAGGGCCCTGCCTCTTCCTTAAACTTGGAATTCTCCATTTCAAGTAACCGGTAGGAGACGCTCTCCAGGCGGTCGAAATACAAATCAAGCCTCGGGATATCCTTGCTCTGCAAGGCCTCTTTCAGTTCCTCATATCCACCGCTATAGAGCTGGCTATTTAGATTCTGGCTGCAGAAGAACATCATATCGTCTGCCAGCTCTCCGGCGAACTCCCGGACCGACAGCTCCCAGGAAAGCTCCGGCATATAACGCTCACTGTTCCACATGTAGTGGGCCATTGTGTTCAGTGTAATCTTGGAGCATTCCCATTGAACCATCGGATTCGCTACCACTGCCTGGTGTCCGGTCTGATCAAGCTGCGAATAACGTCCGCGAACCGGGTCCAGAAACAGCCGGTCGTAGTCGGCATCATTGACGGGTATGTTGTCCCACAGCCACAGCTCATGTCCGTAATAGCTGTAATTATTCCGTGCATCCCTGCTTCCGACTTGCCGGGCAAAGACGGCAGAGCCGGTCCAGAATACCTTGATGTCCGTATGCAGCTTCTCGCGGATATCCCGCTTATATTCGGTATCCCAGGAGGACCAGTACTCAGAGGGGCACATCACCAGAGTAACCTTCTGCAACTGACGGCTCAAATAGTCATAGACACGGTTGGCCACATAGGCGTGCGCCAGTCCGGAGCGCTCCAGGTAATGGAGGTTCTCCCCAGACAATGCGTAGTCGATGTCGTCCATGAGCAGAGCGAAATGCCGGACACCGATGGCGATCATCGCTCTCAGCTTCGCTTCCAGACTGGCAAAATCATCTTCACTGCGAAACTGCAGATCGTTCCCCGGACTAATGCAATAATAGAAGTCTACCAGTTGGACGTCACATTCCTGCTTCAGCTCACGTATCTGGGCAAACATAGCCTCAGGATAAGGCTCACGCCACAGCTCACGGTGATAGGGATCATCCTTGGGAGCATGCATGAAGGCGTTCATGCGGTGAGCCGCCATATAGCGCACAGCATCCATCCGGTCATCAAAGCTCCACGGCGTGCCATAGAAGCCCTCAATAATGCCGCGGACCGGAAAAGAAGGCTCATCGTGAAGGGTAGCCACGGGCAACCGGCACTTCCCTTCATCTACGCGCAGCAGCCGGTGCAGAGCATCCATCCCATACCTTAGTCCCCGCTTATTGGAGGCTGCAATTGTAATTTTTCCGTCCTTACGGATGTCCAGCCGGTAGCCATCCGCCTTAAGCGATCCCTCATATTCAAGCTCCAGCGTGGCATTGCCCGGTGCGGGTGCCTCTCCTTCTTGTAGCGGTTCAATAATTACAATCTGGCCATCCGCAGCAAGCGGCCACTCCCACTTCTCGATCATCGAGAACTTTGAAGTCAGCCCGATTCTCAGCTGCTGCCCTTCCAGCACCAGCTCCTCACCCTGATCGTAGTAGTCCCGGAAGTAATACTGCCGTTCCCGTAGCGGCATAGTCATATTCACGCCTCCTTCGGCCTCACTATATAGCTCATATTGGTTCTGCGGCTCTTATGCTTAGGCTTAGTCCGTAACCTTCACATTTCCAAACACGGCCTTGCCCCGCGAATCATTCCCCGGATTGCTGAGCGCTATGCTGATATACACCTTACGTTTCATGGGGATCTGAACCGTTCCGACCGTCTGCCAGCTGCTCCCGCTTGCCGAAATCGACCCTTTGAACGTATTTCCGGTTCTGGTCAGCTTCAGCCATTTCGGAGCCGAGGCGGCCGCCGTATGGTCGGTCATATCGCCTGCGGTTTCAGCACGATACTGGAAGGTCGCCCCATTCCCGGGGGTAAGCATCATATCCGCGTGCTTCGAATTATGGACCAGGGACTCCCGGATCATAATGCCAGCCTTGGCCCAGCCGTCCAGCCAGCTGGTGGACTGCACCTTAACAACAATCTCCGCATTGCCGCTCACGGGCTGGTATATATAATTCAGCTGATCCGCATTCCCCCAAATATCCGTCGAGCTGCTGCTGAGTGTAAATTGCTTATTGGAAGCATTGTAGGTGGCGTTCCCCGGCATGGAACCGATATTCCGCGCCTTCCACACAGCGGGCAGCTGGGCCGGATAGTCTTGCTCTACCGGAGCCGTCCAGCCTGGTGTCGGCCAGGTCTCACGTTCATGGATGTTCGCCAGCTCATCTTCCGGCCAGGCCCCGTAGGCAAAGAACGCCAGGCGCTTCACGTCCGGATAATTCTCGCGGATGCCTTTGTAGACCTCCTGATATTGATCATCGGTCCAGTCATTATCCAAGGTGGCTACGATGTCCGCAGCACTGCCGCTGATCCGGTCGCTCGTATCCTTCAGGATGCCGTAGGAAGTGCTGTATACCCAATCACTGTTGAACTCCCAGTCATCGAAGTACGCCATTGGTGCGACAAAGTCGATCTCGTCCTTGAACTTGGCTACATTCTGTCCAACCTCTGTAAATTCCGGCGGCAAAATATACACACCAAGCTGCACATCCGGATTCGGGGATGCAGCAATATCCTCACGGATATCGCCTACATACTGTCCAATTTGTTCCGTTCTCCATTCGTTCCACTGCTGACGCTGCGGCGAATCCGTATCAAAGTCAATGCTGAGCGGCGAATACCCGAACTCCGCCTGATACTTCGCAACCGTGTAATCACTAACGTCCATGTTGTAATTGTCGAAGCGGATCCAGTCCAACACAACCCCGTCCACATCATAATTCTCAATCACTTCCTGAATGATGGAACGCTCATACTGCTGCACTTCATGATGAATTGGATTGACGAAATATTCGTTGCCGTTAGAGCCTGTAAACGGAGTCTGAACCCCGTCCACCAGCGCCTGCATCTGCCATTCATCGTGAGCCAGGAAGGCCTGCTGGTCATGGAACTGGGGAATCCAGGCATGAACCTTGATGCCTGCAGCATGGGCTGCCGTAATGACAGCCTGCAGGGCATCGAAATTCTGGTAGCCCTGGGCAATGGGCGCGATATTACTCTGATAAAATACACTGCCGGACGGAACCTCATCATCTTCATCCTGCTTCACGTTCATGCTGATGACATCGACCCCGTAGCTTGTGGACAGCCCGATGAAATTCTGCACATCCGCCATGTTCTTGAACTGGTTCACGGTCCGTACAATCACTTCCGTCTCGAAAGGGGGATTGCTCTGGTCCTCGGCCTGGGCCGGAAGGGGAAGGGAACCACCCGCTACCGAAGAAACCAACACGATACCCAGCACTGCCTTGAACCCCGATCTCCGTGCAAATGTCATAATCTCGCCTCCACATCATAGTCTTATTGAACTTCTAACAAGAGTTATTTCGTAGCGTTGATTTTCTTAACATTTTCCTGCCATTTTTCAGTTCTGAACTCAAGCAGCTTATCCAGCCCTGCCTTTGCGGTGTTCTTCTTAGCCGTCTCCAGTGCCGCCAGCACCTCTTCATCCGACTTCGCCTGAACCATCTGCGCGTAAGCAAGGGTATAGATATCCGCGACATTCTGTGCGATGATGCCGGTCTCCGTATCGGGAAGCGGGTCGGTATTTACGAATTCCGTAATGTCGAGCGCGGTTTTCCAGGTCACCGTAGACTGCGCCACGGTCTCCCATGATTTCTGGTTCGCCGAGAGCAGCGCCTCGAGGCTCATTTTCGCCGTATCAATGAAGGTCGTATTTCCCGCCCAGTTAAAGTCCTCGAATTTTCTCATCGTATCCGTACGCTCGTTAGCAGGGGTGGTCTTGTATTTCTCATTCGGAATAGGCGCTCCATCTGCGTCCTCTTCATCCCAGTATAAGCCCTTAGGGCCGAAGAACAGCACCTTTTGTCCCTCTGGACCCGTAATCCAGTCAAAGTAAGCGAAGATAGCCTCCGGGTCCTTGGCTTGTTTGGTAATGACACTGACGTTCCAGCCCAGCGTCTCAAAGCCGCTTACAAATACTTTGGTCTTGTCTATTCCTGCTTTGTGGACAGGCCAGATAATTTCATAACCGCTGTCCGGATTGTTCGCCGTCAATGCCCGGTGTCCCTCGGCTCCATACGTAGTGATATTGGATTCGACCATGACCGCTACCCGGCCGGTATTGACCTTTTCCTTGACCGCATCCTGGGTCTGCTGCAGCGCGTCCTGTGTAATCAGCCGCTCGCGGTACAGCTTATTGATGTACAGCACCATCTCCTCGTAAGCGGGATCGTCCAGGATAGATGTCAGCTTGTCGCCTTGCGGATGCCCCATGAGTGTAACGAACTTGCTGGTGGAGTTCTCCCTGAAACCGCCATACATAATTTCCAGACCTGCCCCCTTCTCCCCAACCTCCAGAGGGACTACATCCGGGTACTTGTCTTGCACCATGAGCAAATACTGATATAAGTCATCAAAGGTCTCCAGCACCGGTCTGCCGAGTGCGTTATAAATATCCTTATTCACCATCCACCCGCCGTTTCCGAATTGCCCGGAGGTATACCAGTTCGGAATTTGATAGATTTGCCCGTCATCTGAACGGAGCAGATTCAGGGTCGATTCCTTCACATATTTCTTGAAGTTCGGATATTTCTCATAATATTCATCCAGTGCAACGAGCTGCCCTGCCTGCACCAGCCGTTCTACTGAGGACCCCCGGTCCGTAAAAATAACATCCGGCAAATCACCGCCGACGATCATCGTGTTGAGCTTTTCTCCGGCTGCTCCTCCGGATTGTATCGGTTCAACCGTAACCTTGCGGTTCTCCTGAATCCACTTGGTCGCCTCGTTCTCCCCCCAAGGTGAGGTCGTAAGCCAGTCGTAGTTGCCATAGAAGCTGAAGGTGACAGGCTTGATCCCGCTGCCGTCATCTGTGGCGGCCCCAGAATTCAGATTGTTCTGCGAAGTGTCAGAATTTCCCCCTCCGCTGCAAGCAGCAAGCAGAAGCACCAGCGAAGTCAGCAAAAGAGCTACCCATTTTAGGCGTTTGCGCATTCTTTTTCCTTCTTTCTACGTAAGATGGGGAGTGCTATTCTTTCAATGAACCGACCATTACACCCTTAACAAAGTACTTCTGGAGAAAAGGGTAGGTCAGGATAATCGGAATGGTAGCGATCATCATCGTAGCCATAGTCAGTGACTTCGTGGTAATCGTCCGGTTCCGGTTCATATGATCCAGCGCGATCGCATTCGAGGAGCCAATCTGGGTTATAATGTTGGAGTTCATCACCTGCCGCAGCAGCGTCTGTATAGGAAGCAAGTGATCCTTGGTAATATAGATCGCTCCCGTAAACCAGTCGTTCCAGTAACTTACTGCGGTGAATAAAGATATCGTGGCCAGCACCGGGCCGGAGACGGGAATCACGATCCGGAAGAAAATACCGTAGTTGCTGCTGCCATCGATTTTGGCGGATTCCTCCAGTCCCTCAGGTAAAGCGCTGAAGAAGGTGCGGATGACAATCATGTTCCAGACGCTGATGATGCCGGGAATAATCAGAACCCAAAAGGTGTCCAGCAGGCCCAAAGAGCGAATGAGTAAGTAACTGGGGATGAGCCCTCCGCTGAAGAACATTGTAATCATGAAGAACACCATATATGGTTTGCGGAAAAGCAAGGTCTTCTTGGACATGCCGTAGGCTAACAGGGCCGTGAAGAAGACGGATAATGCCGTGCCGCTTAGCGTTCTAAGAATAGTGATCAGAAACGAATTCAACAGGCGGTCATCCTGAAACACAATATAATAATTTTCCAGGGTAAATGCTCTTGGCAACAGGGTTACACCGCCGAGCGCCGTATCGCTCCCCAGATTAAAGGAAATGACGAGCGCATTCCAAAACGGGTACAGCATGAGTAGCGCCAGCAGTGTCAAAAGGATATAAATAGTCCGCTGCATCACTTTATCGCCCAGGCTTAGTCTCAATGTTCACCCCTCCTAAAAGGTTTATGGAGCATTACTTACAGTCGATACATCGCAATAAAACTTGCACCCGGAAGCATTCGCTATAGTAGTACCTACCAGAGACTAACATCTGCCCGGCGGGCGATTGTGTTGGCTGTCACCAGCAGAATGACACTGATCACCGCTTTGAACAGCCCTACCGCTGTCGCATAAGAGAATCTGGCATTTAATATCCCGACGCGGTACACATAGGTGTCGATAACATCGGAGTAGGGTCGCAGGATTGGATTGGTTGCCAGCAGCAGAATATCCTCGAAGCCCGCACTGAGCAGACCGCCGATGGCAAGAATCATAAAGATGACGATAATGGGGGTAATGCTGGGGAGTGTAATCAGGTGAATTTGCTTAAACCGGCTTGCTCCGTCTATGGATGCAGCCTCATACAGGGTCGGATCAATGCCGGCAATCGCAGCCAGATAGACGATGCTTCCAAACCCGACTTCCTTCCACACATTCACACTTACCAGAATGGACCAGAAATACTTGGGTACCGCCAGGAAGTTAATGGGCTCCCCGGCCAGATTGAACCGCTCCAGCACGTAGTTCACCGTTCCGTTATCTACGGATAGCAGCGAAAATACGAAACCGGATACAATAACCCAGGACAGGAAATAAGGTAAATAGCTGACGGTCTGGATCACGCGTTTGAAGCCCATATGCCCGACTTCATTCAGCATCAGCGCAAGCAGTATCGGGGCAGGAAAAGAAATAATCAATTTAAGCAGGCTAATCACAAGGGTGTTTCGCATCACATTCCAGAACTCCGGCGCCTCGAAGAACATTCTGAATTGCATAAAACCAACCCAGGGGCTATTCATCATGCCGCCGAAAATATCGTATTGCTGGAACGCCATCACCACGCCATACATCGGAATGTAGCTAAAAATGAATACAAAGATAATGCCCGGCCAAACCATGGACTGCAAATCCAACTGACTGGTAAATCTCTTCCACCTGCTCGCTTTTCCGGCCGTGTTCATCCGCTTTACCTCCTCTGGACGATTCTAGTGAAACAACGGTAAAAACGGTTTGTTCTTCTCCAGCATTTCATCCAGCAGCTGTTCAGCTACGGTGACTGATGGCATGAGCGGATGATGGACCATAGCCTGCAGAGCCACATCCCGGTCTCCGTGAACAGCCGCCTCGATGGTGAGGCTCTCATATTGCTTGACCGCAGCCAGCAGGCCTCTGACGGACTGGGGAACTCTGCGCAGCGGAATCGGCAGCGGACCCTGCTTGGTGACAATACAGTTCACTTCAATCGAGGCATCGTCCGGCAGGAAATCAATAATTCCGTTATTCCTTACATTCAGCGTCTGGATATCGCGGGAATCATTATGAATGGAGCGCATCAGCAGCACTGCCGCCTCCGAGTAATAGGCTCCGCCGCGCTGTTCCAGCTGCTTCGGCTTCTCCTTCAGCTCTATGTTCCGGTACAGCTCGAACAACTCTTCCTCCACCTTCTTCACGACTTCAGCGCGTGATCCGGTCGTTGCTGCTGCTTCCTTCTGTTCCGCCAGCATCTCGTCTGTCATATAGTAATAGCTCAAGTAGTAAGAGGGAATGGCCTGCAAACTGTTCAGAAACCGGTGGTCCCAGGCATCAAACGGCACATTACTTGCCTTATAGCTCTCGGGGTAATCAATAAGCTCTTGCAGCTTGCTCTTCCCGTCAATCACGACATCGGATACCCAGTGCAGATGGTTAATGCCGACAAACTCCGCATAGATTTTCTCCATAGGAAGTCCGAAGAACCCCGAGAGCCACTTTTGGAAACCGATCGGTGAGTTGCACAGGCCTACGCTTTTGACCGATGAATATTTGTGGACAGCCTCAGTCACCATCCCGGCCGGATTCGTGAAATTCAGCAGCCAGGCATCCGGAGCCAGCTCCTCGATATCCTTGCAAATATCCAGAATGACCGGGATGGTCCGCAGGCCCTTCATCATTCCTCCGGGACCGGTCGTCTCCTGACCGATGACACCGTACTCAAGCGGAATCAATTCGTCCCATTTGCGTGCTTCCAGCATCCCTACCCGGATTTGCGTGCAGACGAAGTCCGCTCCGGCAATGGCCTCCCGGCGTTCAAGCGTCTGGGTTACGGTAATCGGCAGTCCGGACGCTGCAATCATGCGCTTGCTCAGCTCCGCAATCGTATGTAGCTTCTCTCTTCCCTCTTCAATATCCACCAGCCAGATTTCGCGGACAGGAAGCTCCTGATGATGCAGGATGATCCCTTCAATTAATTCAGGCGTATACGATGACCCCGCTCCGATAACAACCAGCTTCAATGTTTCCTCCATGATAATTGCTCCTCCTTACCCTGTGATAGATGATCAAGAACCTCATGATTCACATGCATACCGCTGCTTTCCATCGCCAGAATGACCGACCCTACAACCGGCTCCCGGGTTAGAATCCTTAATGTGCCATTCGGAGCCGCCTGCTTCACTCTTCGCTCAATGGCCCGCCGGATGATGCCCGAGCGGTCTCCCTTGGTCAGCAGGCTGCCTGCAAGCACGATATCGAAGATGTCCTCCTCCATGGCCAACCGGCGGATTGCCGAAGCCGCAGCCAGACCCAGCTCATCCCCTTGCTTGACCAGCAGCCCGGTGGCCACCGGGTCTCCTTCCTCTGCGGCCTGAAACAACAGCTCCGCAATTTGGGGAGGCAAGTCTCTGAAATGATCGAGGTAATCCTCTCTTAACTCTGAAACGGTGGTATAGCCCAGCAATTGAGTTAAGCGTTTGCTTAACACTGTCTCCATTTCTCTTCCGTCATCCGCCCTGAGGACGCTGCGGAACACTTCCATACTCAGATCATAGCCGCCGCCGAAATCCCCGAACCGGTAACCGAAGCCGCCGCATTGGTAGGTAGCACCAGCCGGATTTTGTCCACTGCAGTTCACGCCCGATCCGCAAATCAACACGATCCCATAGTTCTTCTCTGTACCTGACCGCAACGCATTCCAGGTATCGCAGGAAATCTCCGTCCGGGGAAGGCCAAGGCTGCCGATGATGGGCCGCAAAATTCTAAAATCAGCTTCTCTGTCTGCTCCCGCCAGGCCGAACCAGGAGTAATCCAGCTGATCCCTGGTCAGCCCTGAGGCCATAATGGCTTCCGATACAGCCTGCTTCAAGCTGTTCTCCGCCTGCTCACGGTTCAGCTGATGATTCCCGTTCCCGCCCTTGCCCGCACCAAGAATCTTCCCCTGTTCATCTGCAATCATTGCGTAGGTCTTACTGCCCCCTGCATCCACTCCCAAAAAATACTTCACAGATAGTTCACTCCTAAATTTCAAGTTAATCGAACAGAAGCGGTAGATTCACGAATGAGAAGCTGAGGCGCAAGCTTCGTTACCGCAGGCGGCATCACCTCCCCATGGATCAGCTTCAGCAGGATGTCAACACCGATATTGCCCATCTGCGCCTCGGGCTGCCTGACTGTCGTGAGCCGCGGGTAGAATTCACCGACAAACTGCTGATCATCAAAGCCAACCACTGAGATATCCTGAGGCACCCGAATCCCTTCCTCCCGCAGAGCTTGAACAACCCCAAGCGCAATAAAGTCGTCTCCGCAAAAAATGGCTGTCGGCAGCTTATCTTCACGAATCCATCTCTGGGCCACCTCATACCCGCTGCTTACCGTAAATCCGCAATATTCCGTGCCGAAGGGCGTTAACCCCGCTTCATTCAACGCCTGGACATACCCCCGTTTGCGCTCCGTTACACTGAGGAACTCCGGCGGGCCGCCGATATAGGCGATCTTTGTGTGTCCAAGGCTGATCAGGTGCCCGGCAGCTTCATATCCTCCTTGATAGTTATCAACGAGCACACTTGGAACATCTTCATGCTCGTACTGGTTATCCAGCAGGACCACCGGAATGTTCTTTCGCTTCAGCTCCTCCACATATTCCTTCTCCTCCAGCGGAGACAACAGGATAATCCCGTCCACGCGGTCCTTCTGGAACAGGAAGTTGACCCCATCATCGTCATTCTCAGCGATAGACAAGGCCAGGAAGTACCCTTGCTCTGCCAGCTTCCGGTTCACCACGCGGATCACGCGGTCATAGAAAGAGTCGTTAAAGTTGGTAATCGACATCCCAATGACTCCTGTCTTGCCACGAACGAGACTCCGCGCTGCTGAATTGGGCTGATAATTCAACTCCTCAATAGCACTCAGCACTTTCTGGCGGTTGCCCTCACGTACAGAGGGTGAATTGTTTAGAACTCTGGATACGGTCACTACAGAGAGCCCTGACTTTTTGGCTACATCATGAATGTTCATCTAAGCATCTATGCCTCCAAATTTAAAAGTTTAATCGATTTAACTTTCAGAGAAAATAAAAAAGTGTAACTCATCTCGCAGAAACTGCGTCCTAACTGGAAATCGAACATTAGATGTGAGTTTTCTCTTTATCGAAATCATCAAAACCGTCCTTAAAGTTTAAAGGTTTATACTTTAATACGAATATACAACCATTCCCAATATCCGTCAATCTATAAAATGCAGCCAATCTTAATATTTTTGAATTTGGATCGCCGGGAATAGCAACAACAAAAAACCTCCCCTCACCCCGAAGGATAAGAGAAGGCTTAAACGCGTCACCTCTGAAGTACGGCAGCTATATTTTCAGCTCCCCAAGCTTGATCAGCCAGGGCAACCGCTTGCGAACGGCCTTTTACGTTTAATTTTTGCATGACGTTGGAGATATGGTTTGAAAACATGTAGTACTACTCACAATTAGTTTCTAAAAGCACTGCTTGATCACTGTAGCTAATAAAATTTACATACCCCAATTCTTTATCATCAATTCCCATTTTTAATTTCATTAGATTAGCAAAATTCTCATCATGGGTACTAATGAATACTTGTTTGTCTTCTTCAAGGACAATCCTGTTTAATACATCAATAAATGAATAAACATTAATATCATCCAAATTTTGAAATGGATCATCTATCCCCAATAATTTTAGTTTCGACCAATCTTGTGACAAATTAAGAGCAAGAAAAATACATAAGGCCAACACATTTGACTGCGCAGAGCTGAAATTCAAACTCGCATTAAATTCTCTTTTCAGTTCATTTATTTCTAGTCCAGATAGCCTAATATCTTTTGCACTTTTCTCCTTCATAACAATAAATAAATCTCCATTTTTCGGTATCAGGTGAACATGACGATAAAGAGCATGAGGACATATCTGCATAAATAAATGGTCAATTAATTCACTATAATTAATTAAATAATCACTCATCAAATTACTTTGTATCTTGCTGTGTTGTGTTTTCAGTTCTTCTAGTCCTTCTATAACTTTGGTTTGGAAATTGATTTTTTGTTGAATTTCTTTTATTGATAATTCAAGAAATTCCTTTTTATTTCTCAATTCAAAAATGGGTATAATCGAAAAATAACTTTCGATTTCTTCTAGAGATTTTATAATTAATCTACTGATATTATTTAATCTTTTTTTCACACTTAAATTTGACTCCCATAACTCCGCTCTGAATTTTGGTTCATCTATGTATTGAGGATTGTATTTTTTTATAATATCAATATTTTTATTCTGCACTATTAACTGCTTTTCCTTTTCTTTCAACACATTTTGAGAGGTAGCTATTTCTTTATTAATTTCACTTAGTTTCTCATATATTTTTGTTCTTAATATGCTTAATCGAAGAATTTTATTTTCCGCACCAGATATCAAAAATTTAGCTTGTGAGCCTGACATTGATACTAATTTATTTAGAAAATCTTGTGATAAGGTTAGGTGTTGGTTTATCAAAGCTTTTTCTTGTTTGAGTGAATCTAGAGAATTAAATAGTTCATATATTATCTTATTTTCATTCAAAAAGTGGGAAACTTGAAAATACTCACTCTCCAAATTCATTTCACTAATTTCTTCAATTTGCTTTTTAGATTCATCATCAAGAGAAAAAAATAGCTTTTCTATTTTAAATTCTAAATCATTTTTTTCATTTTCTAATTGTTTCATACTGTCTTTAATACTGGTAATCGAATTTGATATTTGTTCTATTTCAATTTGGTTCAATGTTTTATTTGTTGTTAATTCTTGTAATTTCCTTTCCAAATCAGTCATTAAGACACTTGATAGTTCCCATTGTTTTTTTATTTCGTCTTGAAGTTCTTGGCTTGTACTAAAATGAGAACCGCAAATAGAACATTTGTTCCTTTTTTCTTTAACTAAAAAGTGTTGAACATCATGAATCATTTGATTAATAGTGGAATCTTTATATTTATTCAGATCATTAGAATACGTTCCTATTTCTGTATTTATTTTATCTACATTATGTCTTTTGTTTTCAATTATTGCTTCATTGTAAAGCAAATCCTTCTCTAAAACAGCAAATCCCTTTACTAGTTCATTAACTTTGCTCTCATTGTCAAGTTTTTCAATTCTTATCTCATAAAAAATTTTTTTCTTCTCAATATTCTCAAAAAATTCCGTAAAGTTTTTTTGATTATGGAATTCATCAAGCACTTGAATTATTCGTTGATCACTAAGTAGTTTATTTATTTTACTTTCTACTTGTTGAATGGATTCTTCAAAAGAGGAGACTTTCTCCATTTCTGAATTATAATCTTTTCCTCTTTCTTTGATTACTTCCATTGAAGAAATTTTTGTATCAATATTATCTAATAATTTTATTGCTTTGATATTTAATTTTGTTTTCAATTCAAAAGTTTCTTTGTTTTCACTAATTTCTTTCTCTATGTCTTGTATTGAAATATTTGATATCTGAATTTCTTTTAATGTTTGATCTTGAATTTCAAGAATCTCTAATTTACTTTTAACCTCATTAATTATATTAAGAAGTTTATCTTTTACGTCCTCGTTAAGTGAAGTGAAATGTAAAGGTTCTTGAAAAATGCCTAATGCAACTAATTCACCTGAAGTGACATTAATATTCTTTAATAAAGTATCTTCGCTTAATTGACCTGTTCTTAATAATAAGTTTTCTTTCTCATCAAGTCTTGTTAATATGTCTAAATATTCTCTTTCTAAGGGTTTTCTCTTACTCTCTAGCTTATCAAGTTCTTCTTTAGTTAATTTTTTCACAGTGTTTAGATACTCGATAAAATTCACACCAAACTTTTTAAGTCCTAACACATTCTCCAATAATCTGAATCTCTCATTTGGTTTATTAGAATGAATAAAATCTTGTAGTGAATCTTGAGATAAAATCTGAGTATTCGAAAAAAAGTTAGATATATTTACATCAGCTGTTTCTTTATTTTCCTCTTTTGATACCATCGTTTTTGATATTAATTTTTCAATCATCTCTTCGCCCTCTTTTAATGAGGACCAAGTCATTCCATTTATAATTATTTTATGAACCAGGGCACTATTTTCTGTATATCTCGATAAACTTCTGGAAATAGTTATTATTTCTTTATTACTTGTCTCAAAATGAATTTCAACACTCATAAATAATTGAGAAGCTAAGTTAGCTTTCTCGTTAATTAAATAATTAAATAGCATCCTTTCTTTAGAAGAGTAGAATCGTGGTATTTTACCAGTAAGGCACCATTGAATTGAATCAAAGATTGAAGTTTTCCCATTTCCATTTGGACCACAAAACAAAACCATTTTCTTATCACTGAAATCAAAATTGTATATACCATTAAAAACTCTGAAATTCTCAATTATTAATCTTTTAATCTTCATTTTGGACTCCTTGGTCAAGAGAATTAATACTAACTTCAATATTTTCTTTTATTTTCTCGGAAATTTCTTCCTCATTGCCATCTACTATTTCAAGACTATTAGAATTCTTAAAATAATAATTAATTACTTTTGATAAATATTGGTTTATCGAATCGTCTTGAGTATCAATGATAATTTTTTTTCTGAATTCACTTTCATAGGCAAATGATATAGATTCTTTTAAGTTATTCGTTTGTAAAAAAGGAACTCTTTCTATATCTGTTTCATCATAAATTGTATATTTCCTAGATAGTCTCTGATCTTTTTCAATTATAGTTGTTTCAATAACCAATTCTGAGAAATTTTCAATTGACCAATTTAGAACTAATAAAAAATATAGATTATTTTTATACTTCCTCGTTAGCTCATCATATAGAAAAGAAATTTGTAATTGGTCTTCCTTCCAATTTAATAAATGATGGTAACTGGTATATTCCTTTAAAACCATAACTCTATTATCATTAGACCATACTTCTAAATTATTCGCGGATAATTTATTGAATATATTCTCACTTAATTCATAATAATGAAAATTCTTTTCCTCTAATCTTGATCTTACAGCATTAATATTCATTATTGTTCTCCTTATTCGCATTGTTCTTTAAGAGATTGATTCCAGGCATTTAGTATAAGATCATTATTGAAAGATTCAATTTCACTTTGTTGATCACAAATAGATGATGATAATTCTTCTAGGGTAGCAATACGCTGAAATATAACTGGTTTTGAAATGTCAGTTATACTGGAGTTACTTTCATCACTAGAATCAATTACTGATGAGTTAGTAAATTTATATCGATTTGCAATATCATATTTAGAATGGCTAATAAAACAAATATACTCATTTTTAATACTTTGAGAATATGAACAACTCTCAATAGTTCCAACTAAAAATCTAATCATCTTATTAAAGTCACCTTGATGTCTAGAGTTATAAAAGGCAAATGTAGTCCAATCCGAATCTTTGTTTTTCCCCTGTTTAAATAATAATTTCCCGTTATTTAAAGGTGTGTTTTTCTGGTTATATAATGTTAAACAGAAATTGATATGTTTTAAAGATTCTAATAGATAAACTGAGTCCCTAGGATTATTGTTGCGTATATGAATTTCTGAATTTCTCATAAAAAATAATCGATTTAAAAATCTTTCATATACATAGATATCTTTTTTCTCCCGATACTGTTCATGAAGTTGCTCTTCTAACCAATACGTTGTCTCGATTAGTTCTTTCCTTAATTGAGGCTGAGTCCAATCATTTTTTATTTCTTGTCTTAATTGATTAAACTGTAGATTAAACTCCTCTTTTAGAACCTCACTATTTATTGCTTGATGTATTGAATATCTTGACTCTTGTTCCCAATGTTTTATCAAATCACTCATTTCTTCACGAGTGAATACTAAACTATTTTTCTTATCTTCTGTTAAATCATCTCGATGTGTTCTCATTATTACTTCCAGAATTAACTGATCAAATATATATTCTGCAACTGCTTCTTGAATCACTTTATTTTTAGTATCAATAATATCTGATAATTTACCAACTATTTGTCTATGTAACTCTTCAAAGCTTCCAAAATGTTTAATACAAAACCGTTTCATGCACCATTCCACATTTTTACCAACTAATTCTTCAAAGTCAACCTGATATTCAACATCCTTGTCTTCAATCTTTTTTCTTTTTTTCAATGGTTCGTTTAGTTTTTCTTTAAATGAATCATCTTTATGAAGTTCTTCTTCCGATAAATTAAACTTTTCATTTTTTGAATAAGCCTTCAACACTGTGTTATCATATTGTGCATTTGTTGCAATTTCAAATTGAAAATCAAACTCTGGGACTACATTTAGTTTGTTTAAATCTTTAAGTCTAACTTCAAAATCAGAAAAATTCGAAAACAAAGTATGTAACCAACTTAATCCGCCTTTTCTGTTATATAAATCATATGGAGTTAGATGATTATCTTCCCCCATTTGTTTTACTGTTTTTACTTGAACAAACCTTATTTTTGAACTGCTAAATAAGGTTATATCATCTAATAATTCAAAAATGACTTCATTCCACCATGCTTCCTTAGAGTGAATCATTTCAACAACATAGTATGCTGTAACATAATATTGATAGATAAAACCTCTTAATGCGGTTAATCCGCCTAGATTTCTTGGTTCTCTCTTTAAAATACATTCTAAAAATGCACTTCTATCTTCTTTTGAAATAGTTTCATTATTTTCAGCGCAATATATATCTAATTTATGATTCAAATATTGTTCTACGGTATTTTCAGTTTCAACTGTCAATTCGATCGTCACCTCGTCATAAGTCAATATTTTGTATGATTATTTACCATAACAGATGGAAAATAATCATCTTTCGATTTGATTCAATCTGCTTTTGAATGTATTTCAATTGATCATCACTTTGTATATTGTTATTTTTAATCGATCCTATATGTTTCTGGACAGTGAAAAGTTCTTGTCGAAAAATTGACGCAAAGAAAAATAACCCAATTGAGCGAATTATGGTATCCTTTAGTTCTCACACGAAAGGAATAATCGCCAAATGGGTTACAACAAGCAGTTTACCCTATTTGCAGGCGATTGAACATACCTATGCTCAAATATATGAACAACCTTTTACAGCCTTTCCGTTCCTGTTTTTCCAGACAAGCGACGTTCGAGTGGTTTGTCGTTATCGTTGTGGGTTTTATGCTGCGCTCCGACCATCTGGGCGTAACTTCGGTCATTCGGGATCTCTCGCTGAATGGCCGCTGTTACGAGACACTGATTCACTTCTTCCGTTCTTCTGCTTGGTCCACCTCATCGATGCGGCAGAGGTGGATTCAAGTGGTGCGCCAGTATGCGCCTTTGCTGGTGATTTAGAATCGTGTGGTCCTCGTCGGCGATGGCATGAAACAAGCCAAGGAAGGTCGCCGAATGCCGGGGGTCAAGAAGCTTCATCAGGAATCCGAAAATGTCGCCAAAGGTGAGTATATCTTTGGTCATTTATTCGGCGCCATCGGCATTCTGGCTGGCGATTCCCGGAAGTGGTTCTGCTTGCCCTTGTTCATGAATCTACAAGACGGTGTCCAAACCGTTCTGGGCTGGAAGAAGTCTGCAAGCGAATCGCAGACGCCTTCCAATGTCGTTCAGATGATTGAGCAGGGCTTCGAGGTCGCGAAAAGTTTCGGTCAAGCGCTGCTGCTTTTGAATCGATACTTCTTGTCGGTTCCGGCCTTGGAGCGGCTGAATGCGTGCCACCTCGCTTCCGAAACCCGCATGCACCTGGTGACCAAAGCCAAATCGAACGTGGTCGCCTACGAACGTCCCCCTGCGAAGAAGCCAGGACTGGGCCAACCGCCGAAAAGAGGCCAGGCGGTCAAACTGAAGGAGCTGTTCGCGACTCGCGCTGCCGATTTTCAAACCACAACCCTTGCGCTGTACGGCAAAGAAGAGACGATTCAATTCCTGTGCCTGGATCTGCTTTGGGGCCAGGGCTTGTATCAGGAGTTGCGCTTTGTGCTGGTGGTGCATGAGGGATGCTGCTCCATTTTGGTCAGTACGGATTTGAGTCTGGCAGCCACCGACATCATCCGATTGTACAGTTATCGCTTCAAGATCGAGTGCACGTTTCAAGAAATGAAACAGGTCACCCACGCCTTCGGCTACCGTTTTTGGAGCAAGTCCATGCCAAAACTGAACCGGTTTTTGAGAAAAGAGGAAGTACATCCCCTTGAAACCGTAACAAACGAGCACGACCGGCAGCGCATCCAGAAAACGATCCAGGCCATCGAGGGATTCGTGACGTGCCAGTGCATTGCGATGGGACTTCTGCAACTCGTCGACTTGCAGTTTTCAGGCCGAACCTCGGGGCTGTTTTTCAGCTATCTGCGAACGCCCTCCCATACCGTGGTCTCAGAGGCCAGCGTTGCCGCTTATTTACGCAAGTCTATTTTTCGCCTGTTTGCCCAAAATCCTCACTTATCTATAACGAAAATAATTAAAGCAGGAAAACGCTGATGTGGGCGTGATTCGCTGGTTTCTTAGCGTTGTAGAACTTTTGACTGTCCAGATCTACTTCAAGTGCATTTCAAACCACATCTCCTTGGAGATGTGATTGCGGACAGTTTTTTCGCTAATGAATAACAGTCCTGCAATATCCCGTGTAGTTTTGTCCTGCACTAGAAGCTCGAATACTTCGCGCTCACGATGCGTCAACAGAAATTTGCTATGATGTTCGTTCCCTTTCAATGGTAATATAATCCTATCCTTGACTGTGTGTTATGATCCCCTTTCTTCCCTTGAAATAGGAGTCAGTACAATGTTTATCAGCTTTTTGTTCCTTTTGCGTTTTTTGTACTACTACATGTATTTTCTCGTTTAGCACCAGGATTAACACCAATTTAAAGCCCGTTATTTTCGTCCCTTAGTTCTATAAATTCTTTCCAGTCTGTGTACAATTCGAACTTTCCATTTGTTGCAAATATCCTTTCGATTAATTGCTCTCTATTATCCGGATTTTTCTGTACATCAATGTAAGCTCCTAATAATTGTAGTGTGTTTATCAAAGCATGTTCTCTTCGTTCAGAATAAACTAGCATTTGATTAGGGAATGTATCCTCTGTTCTTTCAAGTAAAGGTTGCTTGCAGAAAGAATTTACAATAAGAACCCCTTTGGGTATAATCCCAAACTTTTCTATATATCCGCTTACCCACTTTTCTAACTGCGCTGCATGCTTTTCAGCTGAACTCTTACCTACCCCTTTCACTTCTACGACTGCAACTTTATCGTTATATTTTAAAATTAAATCATCTCTACCAGGCAAGCCTTCAGTCACTTCAAAACCGAGTTCAATTAACAATTGTTTCACTATTTGTTCAAGGGGTTTTCCTGTACCAGTAAATAATACTTTATATTTTTCAAGCGCTTTGATTAATTTGACTTGTTCATCATTCTGAGCATTTAATAATTCTATTTGCTTTTGAATTTCGAAGAGCCTGGCGTATTCATCACGTTCATTTGGCAAAATGTAATTTCGACTCCAGTCTGGGAGCTCATCAACTTCAATATCCTTAGTAAGATCTTCATTGATCCGATAAATCGAATTGATAAATAGACTTTCAGCATAATTCCTGTCATGATCATGCATTCTTCCGTACGCATCTATTATATTTGGGATAAAAACAATTTTTCCATTTAAATAATTTGTATATGTACCTACGACTGCATCAGTGTCTTTTATGTATAAAAAAGGTCTGCCTTCAGGTAAACGAATGTTAGCGTAATATTTCATATAATTCTTATTAAGTTCAACAAAAGGTTTAAATACCTCATCCCCTTTAAATTCAAAATTGTAGCCTTCCGTATGCTCAAGTTCTACCCCTATTGGTAAAGCATCCAATACTTTTAATTCATATAGTTCATCTGCAAAACGACGAATATAACAACTATTTGGTATGGGTGCAATTATAAAAATATTTTTTCCTTTGTCTAGCAATGCTAACATTTCTCTTTTTCTTCTTTCAATATCTTGCTGTAGTTTTGTAGACGCAAAAACATCAAGAATAGGATATCCATTATGATATTGAAGTTCATCATCATCATTATCATAATAACGTGAAAAGAGAGTGCTAGGTCTCCAAATCACTGTTTCATATCCCAACAAAGAGTATCCACTTTCATATGAGATTTCAGTAACTCCATCCAAATAATCTTCGAATTCGATATCTAACAAACATATCTCTGCCATAGTAAATTCAGTCCACCAATCTCTGTTATTTATTATTTACAGAATAACACAATAATATATTTTTTTTCTTAATAATTAACAAGAAAAGCAGGGGTTAATTACCCCTGCTTTTCTGCACTCTCTCCAAGAAACCATTTCATAAACGGCTCACACGGTATCTATATTGATCTTCTTATTTTGACTACATCGAACTGTCCAGGGTTTCATAAATCATTAAGCCTGGTTTCTGCCGATAGTTAAGAACTTGAGTATATCCTACATTTTAAAACCAGCGTAAGTTCGTCTGTACTCAGTGAACTCATACCATCACCTTAATCTGTGAAATGTGTTCCACGGCCGAAACCGGGGAGTGTACTATATTACAACATTACAACGACAGATCGTCTACATTGCTCGTCCATTGGCAGACGGTCTTTTTATAAACAAAAAACCTCACCTCACCTATCGTTCCCCGTTACTTCAATGACGTTTCACTTTTTCGGCCAAAGTAAGGCCCACATCATCCAGTCTCATGAGTTTTTACATATGTCATCAACTGTAAACATAAATGCCTTCTCGAAAATTAATGCATAATCTGAATGTTGATAAAAAACAAAACAAGAATCCTTTGGTTCATTATTAAACACTATATTAAGATAACTTCTATTAATCAGCGAGCGCTCGTATAATATTCGCTTTTGCTTCATCAGCTACTCTTTCATCTTTGTCGTCAATTGCTTGCATTAATATTAACATCGGAATATACACAGCAATCAAACGAGCTAATAACTTCGTCTCTTCATCCACTTCCCCATATTCTCTGAAAAACTCAGTACGAGCATGATAAGGCAAAAAGCTATAAACAACATTCAAATCACAGGCAGGGTGACCAATATTCATATCTCCCCAGTCAATAATTCCTGAAACTTTTCCATTCTCGTCCACCAACATATTTTTAAAATGAAGATCACCATGAAGGAATACGTTCCTTTGTTTTACTTGGTCTGTTTTAAGCTGCACCAAATAATCAGCAATTGCAGAATGTTCTTCCTCCTTAATATGAATTTTCAGATCGGACAAGAATTTTAGCATTTTTTCCTTTCGTAATGCTATATCTGTGAGATTCCTGTGGTCATGTTGAATACCGTGTTCTTGAGCCACCTGTACTGGAAATGCATGCAATCTTTTTAAAAAATGCGCGAGTGTTGCTACCGATAATGTGCGTTGCTCATCAGTTAATCCAATTGGAAACATTCCCGATAAATATGGATAACCAAGAAATGGTGCAGGATAGTCACTATTCCCTTCACCTAAAAAAAGTGGTTTCGAGTAAGGGATAGAAATAAAATCCTCAAGCTTCGGTAGTATCTTCACTTCCATTTTTAACGAATCAATAGCAACTTTTCTTCTTGGAAAACGAAAAACATATTCGTCTCCAGCAAGGAAAACTGTATTATCCCAACCATAACCTAGTCTTTTGATTTCTTTAGACGATAACTGTGGAAACTGACTACTTATTAATCTTTTGGCCAATTCCTCTGAAATTTCCCAATCTGCATCCCATAAATTCGAACTTCCCATATACCTTCCCCTAACAGTTGGCGTTTTAATTTTGACATGCAAACATGAAACAGTATTATTTTACCACTAAAATTTCATTGCGGTTGGTATTCAACAGTTATAGGAATTAACTCTCGAAACTGCCCTATAGTACATTTAAGAAACCTGTATCCACCACGCTATTCTGCCCGTTAGCGGAACAACTAACTTTTGTAAATTCAGCTCATTTCTCAATTATCCAATTAGCCCACACTAAACTCCGATATTTTGCTAATGAATACTTAAAGCTAATCTAGCCTGCCACTAATTTTATGTAAATCAGATCTTGCCATATAAAAAGGAATACGCCATCGATATCACGTGTCACCCTTCCTCCACAACAAAAAACCTCCCCTCACCCAGAAGGATAAGAGAAGGCTTAAACGCGTCACCTCTGAAGCACGGCAGCTATATTTTCAGCTCCCCAAGCTTGATCAGCTCGACAACCGCTTGCGAACGGCCTTTTACGTTTAATTTTTGCATGACGTTGGAGATGTGGTTGCGGACAGTTTTTTCGCTAATGAATAACAGTCCGGCAATATCCCGTGTAGTTTTGTCCTGCACTAGAAGCTCGAATACTTCGCGCTCACGATGCGTCAACAGAAATTTGCTATGATGTTCGTTCCCTTTCAATGGTGTCACCCCTCCTTGCTCTGGGTTTGTTTGGTATAACAAGGTAAAGGGATACAGTCAAACCATACTATGTGGGGGGGCAGTTAATGGTGCTGTTGCAGCATTAATTTGGGCGGGGACAGACGCGGATCATGGACAACCAAAGCGTTCTTGACCAAAATGCATAATAAAAACGGCTTCAGCTCCTATCGTTAAGGGCGTCATCCGTCGGGGCAAAGTCTATAGAAAGCACGCTGTTAAGTAATGATTAGGCAGAAAATGCTGCTGGAAATCCGTCCGCCCGCAGCGTTAAGCCGCAAACTTTACCGGTCCGTCACGCCCTTTCGGTCACGCCGGCTTAATCCGGTAAGGCTGCTAACAACCCCAGTGTAATTTATGAAATGGATTCCATAGCAAGCTTTTTTATATGCGAAAATGTGAAAATTTCTATGGTAAAATAAAACCATTCTTATCCTGACTCGGGGGGGCAGCATACGCCATGGCTAATATCAAAGAAATCGCCCGGATTGCCGGAGTTTCCGTAACGACCGTCTCGCGGGTGCTGAATAATCATCCTTATGTCAGCAAAGACAAAAGAGCCGCCGTCCTGGATACGATTGAGCAGTTAAACTATACCCGCAATATGAATGCCGTCCACCTGATTACCGGACGTACCGGTGCAGTGGCGGTGATCCTTCCGTATATTAATGCTTTTTATTTCTCGATTATTATGAATGGTCTTGCCCACGAGGCGCTGCTCGCGCAATACCGGCTGATCCTGTGCCAGAGCAATTATTTGGCAGAAGAAGAGATTAAAGTGCTGGAGATGCTGCGCAATAAAGAAATCGATGGTGTGATCATTGTATCGACTGCGCTGAAGCCCGAAACGATTGAGGAGTATACCGCGTACGGTCCGGTTGTAACCTGCCAGGACAGCGGGCAGCGCCGTTATTCCTCTGTATATATTGAGCATTATGCGGCTTTCCGGCAGGGGCTGCAGTATTTGAAGGGCAAAGGGTACCGCACCATCGGCTATTGTGAAGGCAGGCAGAATGGCAGCAGCGCCTCTATCCGGCAGACCGCTTTTCGCGAATTCATTGCTGAGCACAAGCTGGTTTTTCAGGAGGAATGGATGATCTATGACTGTACGACGGAAGAAGACGGTGCGGCCGTGGCACGATTGCTGCTGGAGATGCCGGAGCGGCCTGAAGCTATGATCATCACTGGTGATCATGTTGCAGCCGGACTGATGATTGAGGCGCGCAAAGCGGGGCTCAGCATCCCCGGAGACCTCGCGGTTATGGGCTTCGATAACCAGCCGATCGGCCGTCTGCTCGGGATCACCACCATAGATAACCACCTGTATGAGATGGGTGCATCCGCCTTCCGTATTATTCATGAGCAGATTAGCTCAGACAACCCTGACCCGGTCTACCGCAAGCTGGATTACCGGATTATTGAGCGGTCCACGGTGTAGAATAAGTAATCTGCGATCACTGCTTGTTGCCGCAATAGTTGTGATAGGCATATCCAACACGCGCTCAAAGTTATACTCGTCCTAGCCAAGCGGTCAATTGCCGGTGGGTAGGCGGAATAATTCGTGCTGAGTTAATCCAGCGTTGTCACGAATGCTTTAAACTTCAATGTGCGGAAAGTTTAAAAAAATTGCGTATACCACGCCGGGGATTACGCTGTTGTCTCTGGGACACCCGGCAGCAGAGCGAGCTTAGAGTAAGATAATTAAGTTTTGCTTCAGCCTGTAAAAGCATAATGTTGTACGTAATGCAACTCCGGTTCATGAATGCCCGGGTGTCCGGGAGGAATGTTGTACGGAATACAGGAATTCCCCCGATCTTCTGCTGGAACAAGAGGAATTGTTGCCTTTTCTACAACAATTCTTGAGTTCGGCCGTTGTTATGAGTAAATTGTTGTATTTCGTGCAGGAATCAAGTAGAAACAGTAACGCTGTCCGTTTAGAGGACGGTACCGTTTCAACGAGAAATAGAAGGATAAGTTATCCGGTGAAACATATACACTCTTTTGTTTCAAATAAACAAGCTGCGTCTTCCGCCTGTCGGGAGGCGTTTTTCGTGTTTTATTTGTGCGAATCCGCATGAATATGATAATTATCACATTTTTATTGACAGGTACGGTATAGAGATTTATGATAGGTCCATCATTGATAACGATTATCATTTACATAAAGAATAAGGGGTGTTCCAACAGAATGAAGATTGGTTATGCAGTACCCGCGGGTTTGCTTGCGGCTTCCCTCCTGTTTGCCGGCTGTGCAGCCAAAGATAACAATAATAATGGCAACAACGGCAATAACAGCAATACCTCCGGGAATAATGCTGCTGCCCAGAAGGGCAATGGGTCAACCGGCGCACCGGCCGCAACTGCAGCTTCAACTGCTGCCGCTACGGCGGATTTCACCACGGCTATCGACGAGTACCGGAAATATGTAATTGAACAATGCGACGAATTCGTGAAACAGACTGAAGGCTTCACCGATGCGGTGAAAGCAGGCAAGCTTGAAGAAGCCAAAGCACAGTATGCTCCGGCACGCATGTATTATGAACGGATTGAGCCCATTGCTGAAGCGCTCGGAGATCTGGATCCCAATATTGATGCCCGCGAGAACGATGTTGACGCTGCGGACTGGCGCGGCTTCCATAAGATTGAACAGGCCCTCTGGCAGAACAATACCACAGATGGAATGACTGATGTTGCGGACCGTTTGCTGAAAGATGCGCAACTGCTGCGCGCCAAGGTGGAAACCGCTGAGATTGATGCCAATCTGCTCGTTACCGGAGCCGTAGAGCTGCTGAATGAAGTATCCTCCTCCAAAGTAACCGGTGAAGAGGAACGTTACTCCCATACGGATTTGTATGATTTTGTCGCCAATGTGGAAGGTGCCCAGAAGATCTATGAGCTGCTGAAACCCGAGCTGGCCAAAAAAGACCCTGCGCTGGAGCAAACGATTGGCGAACGGTTCACCGCACTACTGAATGAGCTGGCGCCGTTCAAATCAGGTGATGGTTACGTTTCCTACGAAACGCTGAAAGAAGATGAGGTTCGGAGGTTAAGCCAGAATCTGGATGCCTTAGCTGAGCCTCTATCCAACATGGGAACTATTCTGGGAGTGTGACCGTTATGATAAAGAAAGATAAGACTTCCAGGGAAACTCCCGCTACAGAGAGCGGTCTCTCCAAGGATGCTTCTAAAGATCAGCTATTATTCGATAAAAAACTGAGCCGCCGCGATATGCTGCGGCTTACTGGCGCCTCCGGCCTCGGCCTGCTGCTGGGCGGCGGCGGGGTAGGCGGCATTCTGGCGGCACGCAAAGCAGCCGGGCAGCCGGGACAAGCAGTCTCTTCCCCGCAATACGCGGGAGCGGACATTATTCCATTCCACGGGAATCATCAGGCGGGAATCATTACGCCTGCGCAGAATTTCCTGTGCTTCGCTTCATTTGATCTGACAACAACCAAGCTCAGCGAAGTCAAAAAACTGCTGGAGGCCTGGACTACCGCCGCCGCTGCCCTTACTTCCGGTACGCTGATCGGCAGCGTGAATGACAATCCCAATCTTCCGCCTGCCGACACAGGCGAGGCAGATGGCCTTACCCCCTCCAAATGTACACTTACCTTCGGGGCGGGTCCTGCCTTCTTTGACAGCCGGTTCGGGCTGGCTCCGAAACGGCCAGCCTCCTTCACCGATCTCCCGGCATTCACGGGAGACAGCCTGGAGCCGCAGTGGTGCGGCGGCGATCTCTGTGTGCAGGCCTGCGCCGATGATCTGCAGGTGGCGTTCCATGCCATCCGTAATCTGGCCCGCATCGCCCGGGGCACAGCCGTACTGCGCTGGACGCAGGAGGGCTTCCAGCGCACCGGCAGCGCCGACCCGGCAGGCGGCACACCGCGTAATCTGCTCGGCTTCAAGGACGGCACGGGCAATCCCGACGTCACCGATGACTCCGAGATGCGGAGTGTCGTCTGGAGCGGAAGCGGCGATGGCCCCGCCTGGATGAATGGCGGCACGTACCTCGCACTGCGCCGTGTTCGCTTTCGCATTGAGGTCTGGGACCGCTCTACGCTGAGCGATCAGGAAGCAACGTTCGGGCGTCACCGGCAGAGCGGCGCTCCGATTGGAGCCCGGGATGAATTCGCCGAGCTGAATCTGAAGGCGGCGGATGCCAGCGGCAAGCCTGTCATCCCCCCGGATTCCCATTCGGCCCTCGCCCATGGGGATGGTTCGGTCAAAATGCTGCGCCGCTCCTACTCCTATTCCAGCGGAATGGATCTCAAGACTGGACAGCTGGATGCAGGACTGGTATTCATCAGCTTCCAGAAGGATCTGGTGAAGCAGTTCGTGAGCATTCAGCAGCGCCTCTCGAAGAATGACCGGCTGAATGAATATATGGTCCATACCGGCAGCGCCGTATTCGCCTGCTTCCCCGGTGTACGGGAAGGCGGGTATATCGGGGAGTCGCTGCTGGGGTGAGGTACATTGGAAGCACTGCCCGGATTCAGTATGTGGGATAAACGCTGAATTTTGGTGCTGGATATATCCGGGTGCGTAAGGTTGCGCAGTGTGACCAGAAACAGCGGGATGAACGATGAGGGACGGACGTTCAGGGACGGATGTTCAGGGACAAATAATGCAGGGCAGACTGGAGATTTGAGAACAGGATGTGTGACGGGGAAATTGCGGAAAGAAACGGAGCAGCGGCGGGATTGAGTACATGGAGGGGCGGCTGGCAGCTGGCACGGCGGCAAACGGAATCAGGCAAAATGTTGCACTGGGTACAACTCGAATACCGAGTTTCCTGCCAATTTGGACGGATTGTTGCATGAAATATAGGCGTGTTGATTTCCCAAAAAAAGGGACGAAAAAGGCCGCCATTTCGGGTAATGGTAAGTACGACCAAACCAAACCGAAATGAGGCGACCTCATGAATAAATATACCCCATTTTTAGCCGTTTTCAAACAAGTGTTAACACCGGAAGAAGTCCAAATGGTGACCGGACAAACCGAGGACTACGTGGATAGAGGAACCAAAATGACCGTCGGGTTGCTGCTCGATTACTTTGTCCAAGCCTGCTACCACAAATGGGACGGATTCCGGCAGAGTGCCCGCTTAGGCCCACGCTTTGACTTGCCAGAAATTCATTACTCCACCCTTTCCGGCAAGGCCGGTGAAGTCCCTTACGAAATCTTCAAACGTATCTTTCAACTGCTCGTCACGAAATGTAACCGCCAAACCCGGCGGCATTTGAACCTTCCTAAAGATCTTTTGCTGATTGACTCGACTACGGTCACGGCAGCGAACTCTCGAATGCCTTGGGCCTCGTACAAAAAATTCAGAGGGGGTATTAAGCTGCATGTTGCTCTTTCGCATGGCCAGCGTTCACCCCTGAACGTGAAGGAATCGATCGCGAAGCGCAATGACGCTCCGTTTGGAGAAGTCTTGGCAGATACGGACTACATTTTGGTACAGGATCGGGCGTATGGAAAAATCAGCAGATTGGATCAATATGTGCTCCAGGGCCAGTCGTTTGTGATTCGGCTCAAAGACAATCTCCATTTGGTGAAGCCAAGAGAACTCCAGCGACCCGCAGAGGGAGAAACGAAAATTGTTCGTGATATTACTTGTTATATCGGTCAAGGGAAGTGCCAATCTGCTCAGCGCCACCGGGTCGTAGAATTTGAAAATGACCGGGGTGAAGTCGTACGGGTCGTGACCGATTTGAGAAAAGAGTCCGCTCATGTGATCGCTGAAATCTACAAGGCACGCTGGGAAATTGAAGTCTTTTTCCGCTGGATTAAACAGCATCTGAACGTGCCATGTCTATTTGGAACCACCGAAAATGCGGTATACAGCCAATTGTTTGTGGCCCTTGCTGTCTATGTGCTTCTGAAACGCGTTTATGATGAAATCCACCCCAACGTGCCTGCCTTTGCTCAACTGACCCTTTGGGAATTTATGCAGCATTGGCGTATATTTAGTCTTCCGCTGGAGTGGCAGGTTCAACTTAGTCTGCTCAGGAACAAAGGGGTTTTGGGGATTATATCCATCCCATAATATGGGGAATCAACAGGCCTGCATGAAATACAACAATCGCTTCGTTTACCAGCCTGGAACCGGTGGAATGCTGCATTTCATACAACAATTTTAGCTTAGGGGCAATATTTGAAAAGAAATGTTGTATTTGGTGCAGGATTGTTAGCGGAGAATCAGGTACAACAGCTGCTGCCGCCCCGAAGTCCCACTGTTCACTGCAGTAACAACCACGCTTCAGGTTCAACTCTTAAGTCCGCCTTCTATAGAGGAAAGATAATAGCATGCTTATTCGCGAAGGGAATGATCCCGATGATCATAACGGTTAAAATCAGTCCATGGCGGCAGATCCGGGCAGCGCTGCTGCTGATCTGCCTGCTTCTGCTGCTGACCGGCGCGCCGGCTTCTGCGTCAGGCGCGCCGCTCGATGAGCTGCTGCCGCCTGTAGGCAGCGCGCTGGTGGAAGCCGGCCAGAGCCGCTGGGACGCGGCGGCGGCCGATGTGGAATCGTTCGCGGCGCTGTGGCGCAGCGCGAACGAAGGCACGCCGGACCCGGCACTCGCCGGTCCGGCAGCTGAAGTCGACGCCGCGCTGGCAGCCGCGGCGCAGGCCTTGCGGCCGGCGGCGGAGCGCCCGCCAAGGCCGCCTTGTCCACGCTCGCCAGAAGCGTGGACGCGTACGTCACCGCCGCCCCAGGCGGGGGCGGCGGTGACACGGGCGCCGCCGGCCGCGCAGCGGCGGCGAAGCTGCTGCCCGCGGCGGAGCGCACGCGGGATGCGGCGCGCAGCGCCGACTGGACGGCGGCGGCGGAAGCCTACCGCGCCGTCGTGAACGGCTGGACGCCGGCGGAGCGCGGCATCCGCGGGGACAATCCCGCCGTCTACGGTCTGCTGGAGACGAAGATGAGCCTACTGCGCATTGCGCTGCAGGCTGAGCCGCTCCGCGAAGAAGCCGCGCTTGCGGAATCTGAGGCGCTGGTTGCGCTGCTGTCCGGCTACAGCGAGGGCAAGGCGGTCGATACCGGTGGTGCGGCAGCGGAGCCCGCCTCCATTGAAGGGCTGATCAGCTACCTGAACCAAGCTTCAGCCTCAGCCAAAGCCGGAGACAGTCCGGCAGCAGCCGCGGTAATGGAGCAGTTCATCACGGCTTGGCCTTCAGCAGAAGGTGCCGTACAACTCGCCTCACCCAAGGTCTATGCCAATATAGAGAATGAGAGCACCGCCGTCACCGGCTATCTGCTCTCCGATCCTCCGAAGCTTGCCGGTGCGCTGGAGATCATGGACAATATGCTCGCCGAGCTGACTCCGCTGGCCGGAGAACAGACGTATACCGCGTGGGATGCGGCACTCATTCTGCTGCGTGAGGGGCTCGAAGCGATTCTTGTGCTCGCCGCACTCCTTGCTTATCTGCGCAGGGAAGCAGAGCCCGCAGCCCGGCGCTGGGTCTGGTCCGGGGCTGCTGTGGGGCTGGCCGGAAGCATCGGCATCGCCGTGTTGTTGACCTATACCATCTCGCAGGCAGCCTCCGGGGGAGCACGTGAGCTGATCGAAGGCATTGCCGGGCTGGTTGCCGTGGTCATGATGCTCACCGTCGGCCGCTGGCTGCACGGTAAATCCAATACGGCTGCCTGGAATAAGTATGTGGACCGCCAGATGCAGGGTGCGCTCGCCAAAGGCAATCTATGGTACCTGTTCTTCATCGCTGCGCTGGCCATCCTGCGCGAAGGAGCGGAAACAACGATTTTCTACGCAGGCATGGCCCCGGCCATTGCCACATCCCAGCTGCTGCTCGGGATTGGCGGCGCACTTGCGGTACTGATCGTTCTGGGCTATGCCATCATTGCCCTGAGCGCCAAACTGCCGATAGCCGCCTTCTTCCGTACCGCCACAGCGCTGATCTATTATCTCGTGTTCCGCTTCCTGGGTGAGAGTATCCATGCGCTCCAGGTAGCCGGCAAAATACCCGCACATGCAGAGAGCAGCCTGCCTTCCATCGGCTGGCTCGGCCTGTACCCGACCTGGGAGACCTTTGTGCCGCAAATGCTCATTCTCGCTTTCATCCTCTGGGAGCTGCTTCGCGGCAGACAAGCTTCCCGCAGAATGCGCACACCAAACCGGCTAACCAAATAAACAAACGAATTAAAAAGCCGCAAACTGCTTGAGTGACCTCAAACACAAACACGCAGTTTGCGGCTTTTGATTCTCCGGTTTGCCCTATCAGATTATCCCGCGAACCAAGCACAGAAGCACCGGGGCTTGCCGTTCCTAATTTTCCAGTCCGGCACATTACATTCCCCCTCTAATCTCTAACCGGCTCTCTGTTCTCTGCTTCTACCCTCTTTCTCTCTGCCCTGCCCTCTTTTCTCTGCCCTACCCTCTTTTCTCTGCCCCTGCCCTCTGCCACGCTCTGCTTACTTTCTGCCTATCCTTCCTCCGCAATTGTTTACTCTAACGTACATTCAGCCCTCCCTCCTGTTGTACCCTGCCTGCAAAGGAGAATTAAGTGGAAAAACGTCATCTAATAATGGAAGCAACCCTGTTTGCAGTATCATAGTTGGAATAACAACACTTAATTTCACTCAAATAGGAAACAACGAAGATATGAGTAGAATTAAGTAACATAAATCCACTTAAATTCAAAAAAAAGCAGAATATAACTGGTTTAGATAACGAAAATCCAACTAATTTCCCGGCGGGCGGTCGTGTCTCCAGCAGATGCATTATCGGCACATTTCCAGCAAACGCCCTCTTCGGAGAGCCGTCCCCAGACAAGCGCATCTCCGGCGGACATATCTCCAGCAGACACGCTTACATCAGACGACCTCCGGCAGGCAGGTCTACGACTAGGTGCGTCCCGGCATACGCGTCTACGCCAGATACATTTCCAACTGGCTCCCCTCCGGCGGACATATCTCCAGCCCGGCATGGCTCCCGCGCACTTAGGGCAAACTCACTATTGCATCCTTGAGCGATTTGTTTTATTCTGATTATGAAAATAATTTTCTTTATTATTTGTATATTTGTTAAAATAATTTCAGATATCATTTCAGCTTCACTGCTCATCTATTCCGCAACACACAGAAATCAGCGTCAGCTTTAGCGCAACATAAGTACAAACAAACTACAGGATTACAAAGGAAAGAAAAGAAAGAAAAGAAAGAAAAGAAGGTGAGTACTTGTCTCCAATTCTGCATGCCCTGGAGCATGACAAGCCCAAGCTGTCGCAAATGGAACGCAAGCTGGCAGAGCGCATACTGGCTTCTCCTGGGGAAATTGTTCATATGGGGATTACGGATCTGGCCGAAGAGTGCGGCATCAGCCCGGCAACCATTACGCGGTTCTGCAAGGTGCTGCATTTCAAAGGGTTCCCTGATTTCAAAGTCAAGCTGGCGGCTGAGCTCGCCCATAGCGACGCTTCGCCGCAGGATGGCGGCTCCTCTTACCAGGATATCGTGGCCGGCAATCCGCTGCCGTTCATTGTGGAGGCGATGCAGGCCAATCATCTGGCCTCCATCCGGGATACCACCTCACTGCTTGATCTCGGACGGCTGCAGAGCGTGATCGATCTGCTCTGCCGGGCACGGCGGGTGGATCTGTACGGAATGGCGACCTCATCCATTGTCGCCCAGGATTTCTATCAGAAGCTGATCCGCATCGGCGTGAACTGCACGGCTTTTGCCGATTCGCATATGCAGATTACTTCCGCTTCCTCGCTCGCGGCCGGTGATGTCGCGTTTGCGGTTTCTTATTCGGGTGAAACCCCGGAGACGATCGATGCGTTAACCTGTGCTGCGGCAAGCGGCGCGGCGACTGTCTCATTAACCTCATACGGAAGCAGCACACTGGCAACACTTGCCGATATCCCACTGTTCTCTTCCTCGCTGGAGCAGGGAATGCGGCGCGGCGACATGGCATCAAGAATTGCCCAGCTGCATATCATCGATATTCTGTTCACCGGCATGGTCAGCACCCGGTTCGGGGATTTCATTCCCAAGCTGGAGCAGTCGTATCTGAATGTACAACACTACCGTCATAAACGGGGAGGACAATCTTAATGAATATTTTGAAATTCCAGAACGAAGAAGATTTAGCAGTAACCGGGGCGAACCTGATTGCCAGCCTGCTGCAGAGCAATCCCAAGGCCGTGCTGGGTCTGGCTACCGGAAGCTCTCCGGTGGGCGTATACGCGAAGCTGGTGGAGATGCACCGCAAGGGCATTGTGAGCTTCGCCAAAGCCTCCTCCTATAACCTTGATGAATACGTCGGTCTGCCCGTAGATCATCCGCAGAGCTACAGAAGCTTCATGAACGAGCATCTGTTCAATCATATCGATATTGACCTGGCCCGCACCCATGTCCCTAACGGAAATTCGCCGGATCTGGATGCCGAATGTCTGGCTTATGACCGGATGCTGGAAGATAACGGTCCTGTGGACCTGCAGATTCTCGGCATCGGCAGCAACGGCCATATCGGCTTCAATGAGCCGGATGCCAGCCTAAGCAGCGGCACGCATGTCGTTGACCTGCTGGAGGAAACACTGGAAGCGAATGCCCGTTTCTTCGATAAGCTGGAGGATGTGCCCCGGCAGGCCGTAACGATGGGGATCGGCGGTATTCTCAAGGCCAAGCAGATTGTACTGCTGGTGCGCGGAGAAGAGAAGGCGGAAGCGGTAAAAAATGCGCTGGAGGGTCCAATCACTACCCAATGCCCCGCCTCGCTGCTGCAGAGTCATCCGAATGTAGTGGTCCTGCTTGATAAGGGAGCAGCAAAATGGCTGAAATAAACGTTTCATCCGCTGAACTGCTGTACGGCAAAGTACTTACTCCTGACGGAGTCATCCAAAAGGGCGTAATCGCCGTCTCCGAAGGCCTGATCCAATATGCCGGGGAGGCCGCCTGGCTTCCGGCAGCCTATGCTAACTGGCAGAAGGGGACTTCACCTGAGCCTGAAGGACTGCTAATTCCCGGATTTGTTGATGTACATGTGCATGGGGGAGCCGGTCATGACTTCATGTACAGCGATGCGGATTCACTGGATACCATTACACGCTTCCATGCTTCGCAAGGCACAACATCTATGCTGGCTACAACTATGACTGCCGCCAAGGATGACATTGACCGCGTGCTGTCTGAAGTGAATGCTTATCGTTCCGCTGAAGGCGGCATGCCTTATGCCCAGCTGGCAGGCGTACATCTGGAAGGTCCGTTCATCAGCCCGAAATGGCCCGGGGCTCAGAATCCCGGGCATATTGTTCCGGCCAATACGTTATGGCTGGAGGAATGGGAAGCCCGGTATCCGGGGATGATTCGCCAAGTTACACTGGCCCCGGAACGTGAGGGCGCTCTGGAAGCTATCCAGTGGCTGCGGAAGCATGGAATTACGGCAGCGCTCGGCCATACGGATGCCTCGTTCGAAGAGGTTATCGCCGCTGCAGATGCCGGCCTAAACCAGGCTGTGCACATGTTCAACGCCATGACGCCGCTGCATCACAGGAAGCCGGGAACTGCAGGTGCCGTCCTGTTCGATCCGCGCATCCGCGCGGAGGTTATTGCCGACGGCATACATGTTCATCCGGCAACGATCAGTATTATCGCCCGGCTTAAGCACGAACATAACCTGCTGCTGATCACAGACGCCATGTCGGCGACCGGACTCAGCGACGGGGAATACGCCATCGGCGATTTGCCCGTTATTGTCAGCGGCGGGATTGCCACGCTGAAGGAGCATCCTGAGTCGCTCGCCGGCAGTACACTGACCATGATCCGCGGCTTCCGCTATCTGGTTCAGGAGATCGGCCTAAGCCTGCAGGAGGCCTCACAGGCAGCAAGCCTTACCCCTGCGGTGTCGCTCGGCATGCAGCGGTCTATCGGCTCGCTGGAGGCAGGCAAACGCGGCGATATCCTGCTGCTGGATGATGAGCTGAATCTGCGCGGAGTGTGGATTGGCGGACGCAAGCTGGAGGCTGAGGCTGAAATCGGGTAAGCTGCGAGCTGTTTCTGCTGTTGCCCTGATCCATTCTATATATGTATAAGCAAGCCAAGCAGAACATCGGTCCCGGATTCGGAAGCGGTGGCTGCTTGGCTGTTTGTTTTCTGTGCTATGCTATGCCCTCATGCTGAATAAGCATCATATTCCTCTGGAATACTAGCCTAATTGAGACAGGGCAGTTTACTTAATGCTTAACGCTTCACCCTTAATGTTTAATACTTAATACCCGCTGCGTGTAGGGAAAATCCGTTCGACCATCGTGCGGAATTCCTGCGCAAAGCCTTTAAGCGGATGCCCTGCACGGAATTCCTGCGCGTAATAATCTGCCCGCTCAACGAAATCGGGGTTGGCCGAGACATACACATTGTTAAGGTCTGTCTTCCCCTTTTTAACTTCTGCGGCGATTTTATCCTTCATGTCCTGGGTAAGCGTGTCTTTATCCGTAATCGCGGTTCCGTTACCCGGCGCCACATTGCGGATTCCGATGGTATTGCCCAGGCTTTCATCGATGTCGCGTTTCATTTGGCGTCCATCGACCATATTGCTGCGGGACATGATACCGTTGTTGCCGTTCCCCAGATAATTCTCCGGATCTGCAATGCCCGTACCACCTACAGTACCCGTACCTGTCATGCTTCCCGGAATTCCGGCAATAGAACCGCCTGTTCCTGTCATGCCCGGATTACCGGCTGCAGTTCCTCTACCGGTACGCATACTGTTATCCATTCCACCCATTCCGGCGCCTATCCCTGTTTCCAGTCCGCCTGCCGGTCTGCCCGTACCGCTCAGCATCCCGGATGTGCCGCTGCCGCCGGTACTGCCATAGCTGTACGACTGGATTCCCCGGGTATTCTTGGCATGGACTCCTCCGGACGCATCTTCCAGCATTACGGCTACATAGGCGCTTTTGCCTACCAGCATTACATTAGCTGAACGGACTTCCGGCATGGCCGCCACACGGTTCGCCAGTTCCTCGCTCATCTCCATACTGTCAAAGGAATTCGCACGCATTCCGTTCTGAGCAGCGTTGACGTGAATACGTCCGTCCGTCCCCCGTACATTTTTCGTTTCCACCGTATTGCCTGTTGCAGAGTTATTCGCACCGCATCCTGTAATACTCACCGCGCCCAGCAGCAGCGCAGCAGAAACCGTTAAACCGAATTTCGATCGTAACATCCGTTCATCCCCCGTCATAGAAAGTTAAGTGCAGCGTAACAAGCTTTAGCATGGCCTCTGCCCTGCCAAGCTATCCTGAAAGGATTTGGCACATCGCTCTTTAACCGTCACGTGTAAGTGAAACTTGGCGTATCTTATAAACAGCAGACTGTGTTTCTCCGCAGGGTTAATGTCAGGAGGGGTAATCTTGAAGGTTTTATTCACGTTTTATGTACCAAGCGGCGGGGTAGAGACACTGAACAAGCTGCGGTGTGAGAATCTTCAGAAAAGCGGCATCGAATGCCATGTGCTCTACCTCATGCCGGGATCCGGGAGCCACAACCAGGGGAACTTCCCGGTGTTTATCACATCAGAGGATGCAGGAATCAAAGCGGTGCTGGATACGCATAATTATGATGCCATTATTGTAACCTCAGACTATTTACTGCTGGAACGTCTGCGCCGGCTGGGGTATGACCGTATTCTGATATATGAATCTCAGGGACTTGGCAAGCGCAGTGATGCGAGGAATCTGATTATTGATGCTGTACCTTTTCTCCGCTCCTACTGCAATGCCGTACTGATTCCCCCCACAGATCATTTACTGGAGCTGTTTATCGAGATCTGTCCCTGGCTGCACCGGTATGTCATTCCCAACATTGTGGATGTGCAGTCCTTCCAGCATATCCCCGGTGAACCGCCCCGGGATCCGGTCATCGCCTGGGTAGGGCGGCTGGAAACCAATAAAAACTGGAGTGAATATCTGAAGGTCGCCCATCAGATCCGGCTCCACAAGCCTGATCTTCATCTCTGGATGTTCCACGATCCCGATCTCGCTGCAGATGACCAGAAGGAGCAATTTAACAGAGAGCTGCAATCCCTGGGTCTGAAAGGCCGCCTTAGTGTGTTCACAAACATTCCCAATCATATTATGCCGGTCTATTACTCATCTATCGCCGGTTCAGGAGGCTTCCTGCTGTCGAGCTCCATCACAGAAGGCTTTGGATATGCTGTAGCCGAGGCCATCTGCTGCACCTGCCCTGTACTCAGCACAGATTCTGACGGGGTCAGATCGTTCATTACCCATAACATTACAGGCAAATTCTATCCGATCGGCAATGTGGAAGCGGCTGTAAACGAAGGGCTGGAGCTGATGAACAACCTACCGCTGCGTGAAGCCATCCGCAGGCAGGGCCGGGAGCATATGGTATCCCGTTTTGGATTCGAACAGTATGCCCGATCCTTCCGTGAAATGTTGAATTCCTTCTCCATCTTCTGAAGGTAACGTGAAAAAGAACCCTCAACCCCGTACCGCTTCCGGGTTTTGAAGGTTCTTTTGGGTTATCCGCCCTGTTTAGATACAATCTCAAACAGCTCTGTCTGAAAGATCTGCATGCTTCTCTCCCAGGTGAAGCGCCCCGAGTCGAGCTCCCCTCTCGCGGACAGACGCTGACGGAGCTTTTTATTGTTAACAAGTGAAGAGACATCCTCGGCCAACCGGTTCTCGTAACGGTACGACATCAGGCAGTTATGCCCGTGTACACAGTATTCGAGATTGCCCCCGGAATATACGGTGACCAGCGCGGCACCGCAGCGCATAGCTTCCAGCCCCGGCAATGAGCCGGTGTCGTGGGTGCTGGAGCTGACAAATATGTCGCTCTCATTGTAATGATACGACAGCTCAGAATCATTGCCCGGAGTACGTATTTGAAACCGTCCATCCCCGAGCAGCGCCTGCAGCGTCTCTGAGGAAGCATATTCCGACGGGGGCGTAATAATATATATCTCCACTTCAGGATGTCGCTGTCTCACTATGTCCAGCTGCTGAAGCAGATAATCCTGTTCCCGGTGACTGGAGAACCCGCCCTCGGGACGGCGCATAATGGCCGAGACGACAATCTTGTTCCCGCCGCTGCCGCGTAAATGGGTATTTGTGAAAACAGGGCTTAGACCGATTGGAACAATTCTGCCCTTAATGCCATGATTAATCCGGATGATCTCCTGCTGCCAGCGCGAGAGTACAAGCAGGTTGCGGGTGATATTATAAGAGGCGAACGACAGATTGTTATTGGGTAAAAAAGTCGGCTCATAGCATAAGGCCAGCCGGATATGCAGCCCCTTGCCCTGTTCACTGGCCCGCTCTGCAACCGGCACCGTTGTATAGTAGTTGGAGATGATCACATCCCCGTATGGAAAATCATCTTCAGTCAGCATCGTTGCCGGTGCTGTAATAATGGGACATTTCATATCATATTCCACAATGCCGTGACTGGGTATAAGCACAACCACCTCATGGCCGATTTCCGCCAGACGGTTGGCCAGCTCGGCCAGCATCCGTTGTGCACCGCCTCTGGACAACGTCAGAACCGGGAATGTCAGTCTCATTTCCCTCTCTCCTTTCTCAGCAGCTGCGTCAGAATGCCCTGATGTCTGCTCTGCACCAGAGCAATCTCCCGGTTCTGCGCTTCACTGTGTATGACAGAGCCCATTTCTTTGTGCACACGGTAATCCAGGAGCGGCTCCTCGATATAGGACCATTCATAATGCGGCAGGATACGCAGCCACAGATCATAATCCTGTGTATACAGGAATTTCTCGTTAAACCGTCCTACCTTATTGAAAATCTCCATGTCGAGCAGAACCGAGCTGCCGTTTACCGGACAGCCCGACATCATGGTCTCAATGAGATCGCCCCTGTTACGAAACGGCTTGCTCGTGACTCCTGCGAACCGCTCTCCGAGCTCATTGATATAGTAATAGGCCGTATGGCTGAAGGAGGTTCCAGAGCTGCGGATGGCTTCCATTTGCCTTTTGATTTTATCCGGGTGGAACAGGTCGTCAGCACTTAACCAGGCAAAATAAGCTCCGCTGGCCGCCTGGATTCCCATGTTGAGCGCCGAGGCCGTGCCGCCGTTGGTTTTGCGGATATACATTATATTGTCCTTGTAAGCCTCAAGCTTCTCCAAATAGCGTGTAGAACCGTCATCGACAACGATCAGCTCAATGTCCGTGTAGCTCTGAGCCAGTACACTCTTCACCGCCAGATCCACATAAGGGCAATTGTAGAAGGGAATCACCACCGAAACCTTGGTTTTTGGAATCATGTGCTTACCTCCTTCCCGATTCGTTTTATACTGTTTTGCAGGCCAGCAGAGCATCCAGCGGTGCGTGATTCTCGCCAAACGCTTCACGGAATGAAGGATTCTCCGCATGATGGTAGCCTTTCAGAACGGTTACAGCGTAGCCCAGCTTCAGGAAATCCTCAGGCTCCCAGCCGCTCCAGTGCTTCTGGTAAACCTCTCCGTGCAGGTTGAAATGATCCGTTCCCTCCTGCGGGAAGAACCCCCGCGGCGTAAATACGACTACCCGGTTCGAAGCAATGATCTCCGCTTTCCGCAGCAGCTCCATGCCCTCTCTCATCGAGAAATGCTCCAGGGAATCAATCAGCGTGACCGCAGAGAATGTTCCCGGCAGAAACAGCTTATCAATATGGCTGGCATCGGCATGTACCGGAATGATATGCGGGGACTTGTATTTGCGGTGCAGCAGATAAGGTCTGTGGATATCCAGCCCCAGCACAACAGCCGCCTCATATCGTTCCAGCAGCGTACCGGTACCGCTGCCGATATCCAGGATACTCTCGGAGAATTTCAGCTGCTCCAGCAGGACCGGCAGGAAGTCTTTCACTTCTATTTCCCGGTACATATGCTTTCCCTCCTAAAAGTTCTGTGAGCCCGGCTTCCTGTGAATTTGCTTCTAAGTGGAGAAACGGCTACGTCGTCCTTAATAGGCCGGTATCCGTTTCAATTCACTTCCGGAGCATGGGCTTAATTCGTTGCACCCGCTTCTTTCTTCTACCCCTGCTTAACCGCCCATGGAAGCAATCAAGCGACTCAGCGGGGCATGATAGCGGGCATTGGTCGCAGCGGCTTCAGCCATGACGACATCATAATGTTTGATCGTCCCCATACCGTCATGCCGGCGGTAAGCCGTTAATGACTGATTAAGCATGACCGGAGCGTAACCGTTCAGGATAGCCCGGTACCACAGATCGTAGTCATGGGTATACGGAAGACCTTCATTGAACAGGCCTATGGCTCCGAATATTTCCCGCTTGAACATCACGGTGCAGCCGTTGATGGGATTACCCTGCAGGAAACAGCGCAAGTAGTCCAGCTGGTTATGAAACACGGCTGCTGCATTCAGCTGGGTCAGCTGCGAATCCCCGTTGATGAAGTTGAAATTGGTGTATGTGATCAGCAAACGGTTCTGCTCCATGAAAAGAACCTGGTTGTTGATCTTGTCACGATAGAACATATCATCCGAGCTAAGCCACACCACATAATCCCCTGTAGAATGGGCAATACCGTGATTCAGTGCGGAGGCAGTACCACCATTGGCTTTGCCCAGGTAGTGAATATGCTGCAAATATGGGGTAATGCGCTCTGCATGCATGAATGATCCGTCATCAACCACGATAATCTCATAAGGCTGCCAGGATTGAGCCAAGGCGCTTTGCAGCGCCTGCTCAATATAAGGGCAATTATAAAAGGGAATGATTACCGATACTCTGGGCTTCATCATATTCTTCCTTCCTTGCCGGCCCTTGTATAGCCGATAATGTCCGCAAGTGACCGGTCCAGACCGATCCCCGGCTTCCAGCCGAGAACGGCGGCATTGTCCTCAGGTTCTTCCTGCAGTACTTCTCTATCAGCAGATGCAGAGGAAGGCTGCACTGGAACGGCAGATGCTGGGGAACCAGCAGCCTGACCTTCCTCTGCATGCTGCGGTCCCCAGTCCATCTCCACCGGAACCGCCGCATGAGCCAGCAGCTTCCCGGCAATCTCCCCAAGCTCCCGCTGCGCCCCGGAGTCGATCCGGTAGATCTTCCCGGTCTCTCCTTGATCCAGAATATAGCCATAAGCTCTAACGGCATCACGCACATCCAGAAAGTCGCGCAGGACATGCCGCGAGGACAGCCTGAATGCTGCAGGCCGGGCTTCCCCCTTAGCGGCCGCCTCTTCACTGCGCACAATATGCCGTGCCAGTAAGGAACAGAAGCCGGTGGACGGTCCGGGACCAATCAGATTGGAGGGCTCCGCCATCAGAACAGGCTGTTTGAACAGCGTCCCCCAGGCCAGCGACACCAGTTCCTCCAGCGTCTTGCTGAGACTGTAGGGATGTGGCGGACCTGCCGCGGAATCCGGTCTGTATTTAAGCCGGGAGCCGGCCACCAGGATACGGCTGGCCGGCTGGAAACGCAGCGCCTCAAGCAAATACAATGTAGCCATTACATTAGTCTCCATATAGAGCAGCGGGTCTTGCCAAGACTCCGGAACCGAGTTCTTGCCTGCCAGGTGCAGCACCTGATCCGGCATGACCTCTCCAATCATCCCGGCGACAGCCTTACGGTCGCCGAGATCACAGATATATTGCTGAACGCCTGCCGGGAAGACGGAAGCTTCCGCTGCGCAGCGGCGTACCACAGCGGTCACTTCAGCTCCCTCAGCCGCAAAATAAGCTACGGCATGCCTGCCGGTAAAGCCGGCGGCTCCGGTTATCAGCAGCCTCCGGCCCTTCATGTCGGCATCTCTGAGCCGTGCATAAAGTCTGCGAGCTCCGCAAGCATCTCGGGATAAGACGGTAATTCGAAGTTCACGTCGCTCCTGGTGTTGACCAGCGTCCGGTCCTGAACATGTATCCGTTCGGGGATGATCTCGACATCCTCCTTATGAAATGCAGACTGCATCATCTGCAGCAGTTCATATTTGCTCACCGGCCGGGGATGGGCCAGATGGATCAGCCCGGACAGATCAGCGTCCAGCAGGGAACTGATCACTTTGGCCAGCTCCAGTGTGGTGACTCCGTTCCACATCACACGTTCATAGCCGGTTACCCGGCCCTTCTGGGCCAGGAACCATTCCATGAGCCCGATGCCGCCGGAGCGGATTTCGGGACCAATAATGGAGGTGCGGATCGTCAGGTGGCCGGGGTCACGCACTTCTCCAAGGCTTTTGGTGATGGCATAAACGGATGTGCCGTCAGTGGCATCCTCTTCCGTGTACCCGCCGCGTGTTCCTTCGAACACGCAGTCGGTACTGATGTGGATGAGCCGGGCATGGACGCTGTCCGCTGCCCGCCGCAGACGGTGGGGAAGGAATCCGTTGACATGGTAAGCGCCGATTACGTCACGTTCGGCGAATTGATTCAGTACACCCATTGCATTAATCATGCAATGGGGAGAGACGATTTCGACCAGTTTCTCTACGCCGGCAATATCATCGGCATCCACATACAGCCCGCCAAGATCGTTCTTATCCCGGGTTGTATGGAAGACGTGATGTTTGCCCTGGCGGCGAAAAAAATCCGCCAGCATGTGACCCGCCATACCGTTTCCGCCGAGGATAAGCAGCTTCACTTGAGGAACCCTCCCCGGATCAGAATGTCCTTGATCTCTGCCTGATCCATCAGATTGTTCTCCGAGCTGAAGCTGTTGAAGGACACATGCGGATATTTGCGGTAGTGCTCCTTCAGCTCCGGCATATCCAGAGTAGGAAGAATAACCAGATACTGCTCATCGTAGACAACGGTAGTTAAGCTCTCGAAATCACTCATGAGGATCTCATGGATTTTTTCCCCCGGGCGGATTCCAGCCTCGATCATACTGACATCTCTTCTGCCCGAAGCTTCGATTAGTACCTCCGCCAAATCCACAATCCGGCAGGTTGGCATGGTCATGACGAAGATCTCGCCGCCGATGCTGACCTCAGAGGCTTTGAACAGCAGCGTGATGGCATCGCGCAGGGTGAAGAAGAAGCGGGTCATATTCATATCTGTGATCCGCACTTGTCCCTTGTCCTTGATCTGCTTCATGAATAAGTGAACGACACTGCCGTTCGTACCCAGAACATTGCCGCCGCGCACCGTTACAAAGCGGGTGCCTGAACCGATCAGGTTGGCGTATACGAACAGCTTCTCACCGATCGCTTTGGTCATGCCGTAGAAGTTAGACGGATTCGCTGCTTTGTCGGTGGAGATGTAGATCGCTTTTTCCACATTATTGGCAATCGCTGCTTCGATTACATTCTGCGTGCCGACCACATTGGTCTTCAGCGCCTCGTACGGCTGGTCTTCACAGACAGGAACATGCTTGAGCGCCGCCAGATGGAACACATAATCCACTCCACGGCATGCAGCCACGAGGGCATCCTTGTCACGAATATCGCCGATGACGAAGCTGAGGCGCTTATCCTCATATTCACGGCTCATGGCTACCTGTGCAGACTCGCTGCGGGAGAATACGATGATTTCTTTGGGATGCTGCGGCAGCAGTTGCCGGATAAGCTCATGCCCCCAGGAACCGGTACCGCCTGTGACCAGAATCCGTTTATTATTGAACATGCAGGTTCCCTCCAAGCAGAAATTTAACTACTTTAACCGAGACATCGGGGGTCAGGTACCCTTCCGGCGCCTCCCAAGCAGGCTTAAGCGACGTCATCAGCCGGGTGCAGCGCAGAATGCTGTTGTGATCTATGCCGGACACTACATTACTTCCGCAATCGACCGTCTCCGGACGTTCTGTGGTCCGGCGGATGGTCACTGTCGGCACCCCCATCAGGCAGCATTCCTCTTGAACGGTGCCGCTGTCCGTAATGGCGCACAGCGCATAACGCTCCAGATGGACAAAATCAAAAAATCCGAAGGGCTCATGGAATTCCACCAGCGGGTTCATCGTCAGCGGGAACTGCTCCGTAAGCTTGGAGCGTGTACGGGGATGGATGCTGCAGATCAGGCGGAGTCCATAATGTTCAGCCACAAGGTTAAGTCCCGACATAATATGGAGCAGGGATTCAGGATCATCGACATTCTCGGCCCGGTGGGCAGTCACCAGCAAATACCGGCCTGCTTCAAGGTTCAGCCGGGATAAAATATCACTGGACCCGATTTGCTCCTCATAATGCGTAATCACCTCATGGATCGGATTGCCGGTTAACACGATACGCTGGCTGGGAAATCCTTCGCTGAGCAGATGTCTTTTACTCTGCTGGGTATAAGGCATATTTATGGTCGAGACGGCATCTATGACACGGCGGTTTTTCTCCTCCGGCACTTTCAAATCGTAGCAGCGGTTGCCTGCTTCCATGTGTACGACAGGAATACCCATCCGCTCGGCAAGGATTGCACACAGTGCACTGTTGGTATCGCCGAGCAGCAGAATCCGGTCCGGCTTCTCCTGAAGCAGGATACTCTCCAGGCTCCCGAACATGGCGGCCAGCTGGCCCCCGAGTCCGGCCTGCTTATCCTGCAGCACATAGTCGGGTGCGCGGAGTCCCAGCTCGGCGAAGAAAATCCCGCTGAGGCTGGCCGTGAAATTCTGTCCCGTATGCACCAGCACATGCCGCTCCGCATGCTCATCGAGCAGCGGAATGATGACGCTGAGGCGGATGATCTCGGGCCGTGTGCCCAAAATCGTCATGATCTTCATGGGTTCACTCCCCTTTGATTATGGCCTGCCCTTAAGGAAGGGCAGGCGGTTCTGTCAGAGCTGGCGCCGGTCCGGCGCAGCGGCGGTGCCGGCTCGCCGCCAGGAGCGGTGGATTCAGGGGCATTTGTGCCCCTGATTGGCGCGATTCCGGCGGGTGGAGCGGATTCAGGGGCATTTATGCCCCTGTTTAGGGCGATTCCGGCGGGTGGAGCGGATTCAGGGGCATTTATGCCCCTGTTTAGGGCGATTCCGGCGGGTGGAGCGGATTCGGGGGCATTTATGCCCCTGATTGGCGCGGTTCCGGCGGGTTGGGCGGATTCAGGGGCATTTATGCCCCTGATTGGCGCGGTTCCGGCGGGTTGGGCGGATTCAGGGGCATTTGTGCCCCTGATTGGCGCGGTTCCGGCGGGTTGGGCGGATTCAGGGGCATTTGTGCCCCTGATTGGCGCGGTTCCGGCGGGTGGAGCGGATTCAGGGGCATTTATGCCCCTGATTAGGGCGATTCCGGCGGGTGGAGCGGATTCAGGGGCATTTATGCCCCTGATTAGGGCGATTCCGGCGGGTGGAGCGGATTCGGGGGCATTTGTGCCCCTGATTGGCGCGGTTCCGGCGGGTTGGGCGGATTCAGGGGCATTTGTGCCCCTGATTGGCGCCGTTCCGGCGGGTGGAGCGGATTCAGGGGCATTTGTGCACCTGGTTGGCGCGGTTCCGGCGGGTTGGGCGGATTCAGGGGCATTTGTGCCCCTGATTGGCGCGGTTCCGGCGGGTTGGGCGGATTCAGGGGCATTTGTGCCCCTGATTGGCGCGATTCCGGCGGAGGCTGGCGCAGCGCCGGCAAAGTGCCGGTCCGCGGACTCCCCGCGGACCTCAGGCCGCCTTGCGCCGCCGTCTTCCCCGGCGGCGCGCATGGCCCGCGCGGCGGTGCTTGCCGCCGCCGCTGGACTTCCGGCGCGCGGAGCCTGCCGCGCGCTTCTTACGGCGCGGGCGCGTTCCCGCCGCGCGCGCCCGGGCTTTGGCGCGGCGGAGCCTGCCGCGCCGGAGCCTCGCGCCCCGCAGCCGTGCGGCGCGGCGCGAGGGGCGTACCCGCGGCGCCTCTGCCGCGGGGGCGTCCTCCCCGCCCGCCGGCGGAGCTGCGGGCGGGGCTTCTTCGGCGCCGCTGACTTGCGGCGGCGCGAGGCAGTAGCGGAGATGCCACCTCTCCGCTAAGCCGTGCAGGCGGGCGCGGTAAGCCGCCGGGCCGTAGACGGCCTCGATGCGTTCCCGCGCCAGGCTGCCAATGGCCGCCGCCATGGCCGGAGCGGCCAGCAGCGTGTTCACCCGCTCGGCCAGCGCACCGATGTTGGCCGCAGGCACAAGCAGCTCACCGCAGCCCGCAGCGTTCAGAATCTCCCGCAAGCCGCCGGAATCATAAGCGACCACCGGCTTGCCGAAGGCATAGCCTTCGAGCGCCGTCATGCCGAAGCCTTCACGGATCAGGCTGGGAACGACCAGCAGATCCATGGCGCAGTAGGCTGCGGGCAGACATTCTTCATATCCGACAAATCTGAACCGGGAGGTTAGCCCCTCCAGCTTCACTTTGCGGACACAGCGCTCATAATAGCTTTTGTCTCCAGGGGAGCCCACTACAATGTAACGGGCTGCCGGATGCTGCTCATGCACAAGGACAGCCATTTTGACGAAATGCTCCAGACCTTTTTCTTTATTAATGAAGGAAGAGACATAACCGATCAGCGGTTCCTCCGGTGCTATCTTCAGTTCATTCCGCCGTTCTCCCCGGAGCTTGCTCCAGGCCTCAAACATCATTTCCGTTTCATTCCAGGAAGGGGGAAGCTGGGTTACCTTGCCTTCACGGATATCCTCGGGGAAGCAAGCCGCAGCCGTCTGCGAGATAGCCAGAATCTCATCGCTGTAGTTATGGATCAGCTCCACGCTGATCGGAGTGAACTCGTTATCCGTAATAGTCTCGGAGATCTTCCAAACCACCGGAATACCCAGCGATTTCGCGGCCATCGGCGGCAGCGCGTGCACACAGGTACTGGAAATAATGAACGACGGGCGCACACCTGCAAGCCAGTCACTCAGCTCCTGATACTCCCGGCTCTCCTGAAGCTTGCGGATGTCTGCCGGAAGGCCGGCATATGGAGTGTACATTCCATAGACAAGCGGAATAGATAACAGCTGGACATCGATTCCGTAGCTCCGGGCCAGGCGCGTCAGCTTCCCGTCCTGCGGGGCTACGAGGATACAATTAAAGTAAGGAGACAGCTCCCGGCTGAAGAATAACAGCAGCTTCTCCGCACCCGTAATACTGCGTGTATTGGAGACATGGGAAAAGAGGACGATTGTAGCTTTGTCGGCCATGGTGTCTCGGCGCTCCCCTGCGAGGGGCTGTGGAGCAGCCATTCACCTCCCTAAAAGTTTTACGAAGCTTAGCATCAGGCATTCTCATCGCAGTAAAACTCGCTTCGGAAGCATAAACTTAAGTTTTACGAGCATTCACTGCAGAGCATTTCTTCGAGTAAAACTCGCTTCGGAAGCATAAACTTAAGTTTTACGAGCATTCACCGCAGAGCATTTCTTCGTGTAAAACTCGCTCCGTAAGCATCCGCTAACGTTCACGAATCATCACTGCGTCTTACTTACTTTCTTTCATCCGGAGGATATCCGCCGCAAGCAGGCTAACATCATAACCCGGTACTCCATCCAGTATATTGAGGGGGCACAGATGCCGGCACGACACCTGTCCCCTGTGATGCGCACATTTTTGAAGCATTCTGCGGGAGATTTAGCCGTAAATGACCGCCAGCAGCTGGTTCAGGCGTATGGTGTAGGTGTGGTCCTTCAGGGTCCGTTCAAAAGCGCGCAGCGCCATATCCCGGCGTTCCTCCTCATGCGTCAGGTAGAAACGGATTTTGTCCATCATTTCCTGCGGGCTTGAGAAGGTGTCAATCTCTTCCCCGACCTTATAAAAGGAACCCATGTCATCCCGGGCGTCGCTGAGCTGCAGCGTGCCGCTGGCGGCGATTTCGAAGGTACGGGGATTCGGCGATGCAGCCGGAATATACAGCGTATTGTTATTGGCTACTTCATCAATGTGGGAACGGTGCAGGTTGATGACAATCTTCGAACCGCTGTAGGTGACTGCCGTTTCCTGCGGAGACATCCATTTGCCGATCTCAATCCGGTCACCATAGATAGGCGCTTCCGGCAGACGGTCCCACCAGATTCCGTTAATTACCGTGTTGTAGCTCATCAGCTCCGGCATGATATCGCGGAAGAAATTGATCCGGTTCCAGTAAGCAGACCCGATGAAGCTGACATCGCGGCTGACCGGCGAACGTCCGGTAGTCGGGCGGTAATGCTCGCGGTGGGCGGCAAAAGGCAGATAATGAACTTCCGCGCAGCCAAGGCCGCGGTAGATTTCTATGCAGTTACGCTCCAGGGTGAATACATAGTCATAGTGTGCAACGATTTTCATAGTGAAGTCCGTGTAGTAAGGATCATCTGTAAGCCATATCGCCGTCTTGATTCCTGAGCTGCGTAGAATAGCAACCTGCTCCAGCGGTAAATCCAGACCGTCCAGAACCAGGACCAGGTCCGGACGCTGAGCCGAAGCCAGCTCTACCAGATTCTGACGGACATCGGTAATCGTCACTTGGGTGGTCAGTCTTTGCAGTGCGAAGAGTACCGCATCATCAAGTGGGGAATACGGATACCCTTTGCCTGAAGCCACGTACATGACATGGATATTGCGCACCGGAAGCGGTTCTTCCGGCCGGCCATCCAGAATCGCCAGGCGTCCGCGCAGGTAACCTTCGTCGTATCCAACCTTGAAGCCGGTCAGGCGGCCACTCAGTTTCTGCTCTTCTGCAGGAGTCCGCGGCAGAGGCGGCGCAGGCATTATAAATTGATTATTCATGTTTATTCGCTCCTTCTATCCCATAATGGATTTCACCCTTGTGCAGCAAGAACTCCCAGCAAATGAGGCAGACGCGCGGTAAACGTGTGGTGGCGCAGTGTCGTCTGCAGTCCCCGCAGCGCATACTGGCGGCGCTCCTTCTCATGCTTCAGGTAATAGTCAATTTTGCGCTTCAGCTCGTCGGCAGAGGCAAAGGTCTCCAGATCATGACCCGGACGGTAGTGGCTGCCCAGATCCTCACGGATATCAGTCAGCTGCATCGTTCCGCAGGCACTGATCTCATAGGTCCGGGGATTAATGGAGAGAGACGGCAGCTGGAAGGTATTCCGGTTGTCCTGCCCGCCTTCCCACGGACGGTGAATATTAATGACAAGCTTGGCACCGCTGTAATAGTTGGCCGTTTCCTCGGGAGGGATGAAGCCGCTTTTGATGAATGGAGACAGTTCTTCGAAGGTGTTCAGCCGTTCCCAGAAGCCGCCGGCGATCATCACCTTCTTGCCGCGGAGGAACGGGGCCAGCTCATCGAACAGCTCCGTCCGGTTGCGGAAGGCATTGCCGATAAACACAACATCGTATTGATACTGCGGTCCGGTACGGCGCGGGTAGAACATCTGCGGGTTGACACACAGCGGAAGGTAATGCACTGAAGTCACACCCAGCGAACGGTAGAATTCCACGCAGCCCAGTTCGTGGGTAAACACGTAATCATAGTGCCGGCAAATGACAGATGTGTCCTCGGTAAAATAAGGGTCATCCACAAACCAGATTGCTGCCGGAATACCCAATTTTCTTATTTCCGTGATTTGTTCCAGATGATTCTCGGGAAACACATGCAGCCCGTTCATCACAAGCACCGCTCCCGGCGACTCACGCGATGCCACCTCCAGCATGGTTTCCGGAGAACAGATAATTAGCTCACTGACCAGCTGCCGCAGCGCTTCTGCTACTCCCGTGTCTATCGCCTGAAACCCTTGGGGAACATACATCAGCTTAAACGGCCGGCATGCACCTACTACAGGAGTATTCAGACGCTTCACGGCTTCGCACAAGCCGAGATGGTACCCTTGCGTGTAACCGTCTCGGTAATCCCGCGGACGCACGTTTCTCTTTTTTGCTTTCACGGCCTTCACCCTGCCCCGTCATATTCTCAAGACAGTGTACTATATGCGGAGTCAGCATCCGCCTCATGGACATCTGTCTGTATCGCGGCGAAATTGGCACATGCCCCCTGTCTTTCGCCCGCATGGCCCGAACCTTTGCAGATTTCATCCACTCCAGTTCCCTGCAAAGTGAGGGGTTAGCGCCGAAGCCTTCAGTCGGGTACTTTGCGGGCACCCCAAAATTCATATAGAATCAAAAGATCAACCTTTCCATCTATCCGGCTAAGAGGAGGGATTTAGAAATGAGTTCGATGTATGACCCGATGCTCTATCTCCGCCATGTAGACCTGCTTCGTGAACAGGTGCCTTCCTTTGATACCTATCCGTTTAATCTGCCGGTGGTGCGGGCTTTGGAGCGGATTGCTTTTCAGAAGCAGGTTACATTCCTTGTAGGGGAGAACGGAACAGGGAAATCGACTGTACTGGAGGGAATCGCAGCCGCCTGGGGGTTCAATCCGGAAGGCGGAACGCTGAACTTCTCATTTAACACCCGAGCCTCGCATTCGAGTCTCTATGAATATCTGCGGATTGCCAAAGGGGTCAAGCGGCCGAAGGACGGCTTCTTCCTGCGTGCGGAGAGTTACTACAATGTGGCTACTTACATCGATGAGCTGGACGAGGAGCCCGTGGCGGGCTCGGAACGTTTTATCAAAGACTCCTACGGAGGTAATTCTCTGCATGAGCAGTCCCACGGAGAATCCTTCTTCTCCACTTTCGTCCACCGCTTCGGCGGACAGGGCATCTATATTCTGGACGAGCCGGAGGCCGCCTTGTCCCCCTTGCGGCAGATGTCGCTGCTGGTGCGGATGCATGAGCTGGCAGCACAGAACTCCCAGTTCATCATCGCCACTCACTCCCCGATTCTGATGTCCTACCCGGGTGCGGATATATTCCTGCTGGAGGGAGAGAATATCACGCCTGTGGCTCTGGAAGACACGGACCACTATGCGGTGACACGGGCCTTCATGACCGACCGGCAGAGAATGCTCCGTGAGCTGTTGGGTGATGATTATGCTTCGGATGCTTTGGACACATAATAGAAAACCTGCTCCAATGTCCAAAGAAGCTTATCCACAACAGACGAATATCTTATTTTCCTATACACTCAAAAAAGACACTTTAGCGGCACATCTGCCGTTAAAGTGTCTTTTGAATTTGATTCTCTAATAAAGCTGGTCGTCCTTCTCTGTATTGCAATCACTGTATTCATTTAGGAGCGCATCCAGCTTCACCGATTGGCGAAGCACCCTTACATCCTGCATCCCGTGTTCCAGGGCTAGTTTGTTCAGTTCCTGCCTTGCCTGTTCAATTCTGTCCTTGTAATCATCATTACGCATAGCGGCCCCCTTGTAGGATGAGGCTGTTCCAAGCCATTTTCCACTCTTTTACTAAAGTTCCAAACACATTGTATTCTATATTCTCAAAAGGGTCAATTAGAGGTTTTCAGCGCAAATAGGTTTCAGAAACATGACCAGCTTGTGCACCACCCAGCCAAACATAGCCACAGCCATCATATCGAAACAAACATTGAACAAAAACAGATGCTTGCCGATATCCGCCCGGCCGTCGCCGAGGATTGGCACCAGGAACGAGAATAGTCCAATCAGCCCCAGCAGCAGCAGCAGCTCTCCGGCGATCCGCCCCGCCGGTTCTTGTGCCCGGAAATAATGGTACAGCACTCCCGCGTAATAAACGAGATAGAACAAGACCAGGAAACCTAGCGAATTCGGAACATGATTATTTTTGAATTCACTCCACCCGCTGTATGCATAGGCTACGGCCCCTGCCGTCTTGCCCTCACTCTTCTCATAGCTTCCGAGATAATAGGGACGGATGGACATGCTGTTCCTGGCAGCATATTTCATGTTATCTATCAACCGGTTAGGATGCTTCATATAGAAGAAAAGTACATCTTTATGGGATACCCGGTCATAGAAGTCTGTTGTAAGCGAAGGATCATCCTGCTTGATCGCTGTATCTCCCTGAAAATAATTTGTACCCGCCAGCACTTCCAGCCGCTCCGGCAGCCCCAGATCGCGCAGATCCCCGCGTACATCCGGCGACTCGTTCAGAATTCCGAAGAAAACCGTCTGATAGAGGTTGATATGCTTGAGTTCCTTCGGCGCAGCCACATACATGATTACGGACACGAGCGCCGTTGCCACCGCGAACCGCAGCGCCAGCTTGCGCCAGCTGCCTGTTCCATTCAGTGTCCGCAGACGGAGGAAGATCAGCGCAAACGCCAGGCCGACGGGTGCATTCTGAATTTTGGAGCAGATCAGGAACAGCACGGCGATGAAGAAGAGCGTCAGTTCTTTGGGTGTCGGCCGTTCCTGCCCCGTCAGTCTCAGACCCAGCGCAAAGGTAAGCAGCATGAATACCATGGATACCGGTTCGCCGAATAAGGAGTTGAAATAGGCCAAATATCCGATATCATAAAAGACAAACAAAATGCCCGCACCCAGCAGCAGACCCGTAATATTGGAGCCTTTGGCCACCAGCTTCACAATCAGCCAAGTCGCGGTAAGCAGCAGCAGCCCATATACGCTGCCCAGCAGGCGGATATCAAAATAACTCCCGTGAACCAGCCCGGCGAGCAGTCTCGGAATCAGCACAATTAGAATCTGCGAGGAAGGATAAAAGCCCGTGAACAGATTTTCATAGGAAAACCTGGAATGACTGAAGCTGAAAAAGCGGTCGGCATAGCTCTCCGCAGCATCATAATAATTCAGTCCGATCGTATTCATCATCCGCAGGAAATCGCCGTTGTCCGCAACTCCAATGAATGGCCTTATGAACAGCAGGTAGATGATCAATATGGAGCCGGCCAGGGTTATGAGATATTCCGGTTTTAATAGTCTTTTCATAATTCCTCCTAGCGCTGCGGAAGCAGCTTCACATATTCATCGGACAAGCCCATCAGCTTCAGGATATAGTCATAATCGGTCTGATATTTACTGAAATCCTCCACCGGCTCATACGTATCCAGCGAGATGGCCTCTCCGTCCGCGAAGCTTTTCCCGGGCACGAACATCACCTCATCATTAAAAAAGGAGCCTGTAGGCAAATAATAGCGCATCCCTACCACATTGCTGTCAATGTTCAGCAGATCATGCCCAAAAGCGGTAAAGCCTTCATCCTTCAGCGATACCCCCAGCAGGTTGGCCACAGTAGGAAGCACATCCAGCTGTCCGCCGGTCCGCTCCACGGCCTGCCCCTCCTTCATGCCAGGCACATGAATGATGAGCGGAATATTGAAGCGGCTGATCCGGTCATCATACGGGATTCCTAGCGCTTCCTCCACCTGCTCCGCCGGGACATCCTTCGGCTGCAGGCCGAAATGGTCGCCGTACAGCACCAGCACAGTATTCTCCCACATGCCCTGCTGCTTCAGCCCGTCAATTAAAGTACCAACCGCATAATCCGTATAATTCACTGCAGTCAGGTAATCGCCCAGCATCGTGCCCTGCAGATCCTCCGGAACCTTAATCTTCTTGAAGCTGTCCGGAATCTGGAACGGATGATGGCTGGAGGCTGTTACAAGCTGGGCATAAAAAGGCGTACCCTTCTTCTGCACCGCTGCCAGCTTCTCCACGGCAGTAGCATACAGCTGCTCATCGGAAGCTCCGAAGGCGTTAAGGTGGTCATTCTTGAAATATCCCTTGTCATAATAGCCGTTGAAGCCTAGCGCCGGATACAGCTGATTGCGGTTCCAGAAGCCAACCTTGTTCACATGGAAAGTGTACGACTCATACCCTTTATCCCGCAGCAGACGCGGCAGGCCCGGCAGCTCCCGGTCTCCGAAGCCCGTTGACATCGCAAGTGTTGCAATCGGATAGATTGAGGTGTTGCTCATGAATTCCGCATCCGAGGTATTGCCCGGACCGACCTGCTGGAAGACATGCGGGAAATAAAAGCCCTCTCCGGCCAAGCCGTTCAGCACCGGTGTCAGCTCCTGCCCATCCAGTGACTGATGCAGCGGGAAATTCTGAAAAGCTTCCATTTGGATTACAATTACATTTTTACCCTTTTGCGATCCAAAATAATCCGGCAGTCCCCCTGCGATATCCTTATATGGATAACCAGCTTCCAGCGCCTCCACCTTGGCTATCGTTTCATTGATATCCCCGGTACCGGTGAGGCCGTTATCCTCCTGGGCCTTGATCGCCGCAACCACCTCATAGTTCAGAAATCCGGCGCTTTCCGCCTGAACCAGCTCATTCGTAATTCCGCGTGCAGAATCAATGGAATAGGCCGACAACGAACCGCCGCCGATAATAGCCACCAGCAGGGCGACCAGATAGACTCTCCGGGCTCTGCGTGAAGGCTGACTGCCACGCTGCTGCTGTACCGAACCATTCTTCCATCTGCGGAACAGCAAGTAGCTCATCATGATCACCAGATCGGCAAAAAACAGATAATCAATTAGCTCAATTGTAGATTCTACGCTTTCTTTCACCTGGAACACCTGATTTAGCTCATAGAGCGCCAGATAGGTCGGCACCGAGCCGAAGTGGTTGAAGTACACACTGGCCCCGAACAGCAGCAGCGACAATAAGCCATTTAAGCTCCAGTAGACAGCCTTCTTCATCCGCCCGGGCGTAATGACTGCGAGCACACCCATAATCAGCAGCACTGGTGCAATATCCGCAGCAATCCATTCCCACGCGATCCGGTCAAAAAACAAACCTCTCAGCAGCAGCAGCTTCAGCCAGACCAGTCCGATAACGATATAGAAATGAGCCTGCACCGGCGCATGTTTCTTGTCGTTCATAATAATACGATCCCCTCTTACTCTCTTTATTGAAAGTCTGTGTAAACTCTATTGCACTTTTCTGTAAAAGTTCAGATTTCTCTAGTATAGCAATACTTGAAATAGTTATCAAAACTGGAGATTCTATTAAAGTAAAAAGACGCCGCCCTGGCGGGGCATGCGTCCTGGTTAAAGCACTAATAATTCATTTGAAAATCAGGAATTCTATTCAGGGCTCATATTAAAAGATTATTCGACAGCGTCAGTCTGCTGCATCATGTAAAAGACTCCGTCCAGATTATATGAACCGGTAATCACAGTTGCTCCGTCCGGGCTTTTGAAGGCAATCGTACCTATGCCCGACATCTCTTTGACAAATGTATAATCCTCCAGCCGGATGCCGAACAATTCATCGGCGATGGCAGCAGCCGCAAGCTGAAGCTTGGCCTTATCCATATCCAGCATATCCATCAGATTCGTATTTGGATCGGCGGAGCTGAATGACTTCTCATCGTAGAGTGAAATATCGAGTACTTGAATTATTTCTTGTGTAGCATAGTCCATAAGTACTGTAGTAGCCCCATGTTCACTTTCTCCATAGGTTAGAACGAGTATATCCCACTTCGTGGCCACGGTGCGGCTGATTGAGTATAAGTGCTCTGTTCCCTGCTCTCTAAGCAGCTTTATCGATTTAAGACCCGCCTGCTTCACTTCCGCAGTCACCTCATCCTCGCCCATTCTGAACGTCGAGCTGCGGTAGACGCCGTTCTCGTAATCAATCTGCCCTTCCTCTGCTATGAGACCGTCATCGGTCTGTATGCCCTGCTCATCAGCGTTTGTCCCGTAGTGGACGGAATGGTGAAGCGCGGTAACTGTGAATTCCCCCTTGTAACCAGCTTTCCGCAGCTGATCCATCGCTTGATCAATGAATTTAGAATCGATTTCTTCAGGAGTGAAAAAGGTATCCATATACGTCCGCACTACCTTGCCAGTCTCTGTTTCAAACCAGATTTTAGCAAAACTATCGCCATCTTTAAATTCAGCCAGGGTTTCTTCTTCCCCCTCGAGCTGCTCTAGGTTCACAAAGGGAAGCTTCTTTCCCAGCTGCTCAAGCATTACCTGTTCAGCGGTCGCCCTGAGCCCTTCATCCGTAAGATCAACCTGGCCCGCAACCGGCGGATCGATTATTCCGGTGCTGCTTACCTGTAACGGATTAAAGCCGCCAGACCGCCCAAACCCATCGCCTCCCAGAACCAGCGCCCCGGCTCCGAACAACAACAGGAGGATGACGGCGGCGGAAAGTATCCGCAGGCGGATCACCCTGCGCTGCCGGCCGGATGACAGCACCTGGTGTAGTGAGGAACCGTCCATTCCAATCTGCCGTGCCACTCTATCGGCAGCTTCTTCCGTAAATTTCATTTCCGGAAACGGGCCTTTACGGGCCAGTTCATACCACTGCGGCTCCTGCTCACGCTTATCCATTACTCCATCCTCCTTAGTTTGTCCTGGATTTTATGACGCGCGCGGTGCAGCCTCGATTTGACGGTGCCGGGGGATATCCGGATCAGCTCAGCGATTTCCCGGACCGACAGCTCTGCCTTAAGATCAAGCACCAGCACCTCACGCAGCTTATCCGGCAGCTTCATTATCATGCTCCAGATCTCATCCACCTGCCGGTTACCGAGATATTCCATCTCCGCCGAACGGGCAACAGCCGCCTGCCCCGCAGCATCCTGCCGCTCCTGAGGCGCAGCAGGTAACGGCTGCATCCCGCCCCACAGCCCAGAGCGGAAAAACCGCGATTTGCGGTAGGAGAATACCGTATTGCGGGCAATCGTGAACAGCCAGGTTTTGAGCGAGGAAGCTCCCCGGAAGGTTCCGATCCGGTAATAGCATTTGATGAACACCTCCTGCGTGAGCTCGTCCGCCTGATCACTGTTTTTAGTCAGAAAATAAATATAATTCCACACATCTTCCCCATAAAGCTTCATTATCTGCCGCAGCTGCTCTTCACTGATAGCCTCCGCCTGCTCCAATCCATCCAGTTCCAATGGGTTCACCTCACTATATTTGACCTCAAGAGTGGAGGGTGGGTTCACTTTTTCTAATAAAAATTTCATTCATCCTATCATCCAGCCTGCCTATAATACAATATTTCCGCCGATACAGCGTGTATTTTACCAAGTAGAAACGGCTACACCGTCCTTTTAAAGGACGGCTTCCGTTTCAGCGAGAAAGATAAGGAATATTTATTGCGCGAAGCATATAAATTCTTATCTCTTCAAAAAAAACAGAGGACCGGGGTCCCCTGCATCGTATTTAGCTTGAACTAGAGCTTTGCCCAGTGTTCGCCTAGACTTGTAGCTGCGTTAAAATGCCAGCCGCTACCCCAGCGGGGTGTTCACCAGCAGTCTTTTGATGGAACGGTTAGCTTCATGGAGCACGGTTTCCTTATCGACGGTCTTCAGCAAGCCCTTATGCATCAGGATTTGTCCGTCCACAATCGTCGTTTCCACATCCGCACGGGTGGCCGAATAGACAATCCGCGAGATTGGATCTACATCATAGGAAGGGAAGGTATGGAAATTGTACAGGTTGAGGATTGCCAGATCCGCTTTTTTGCCAACCTCGATACTGCCGATTTGATCCTCCATGCCCACCGCCTTCGCGCCGCCGATCGTTGCCATCCGGAACACACTTCTGGCGTCCATCGTGGTCGGCCCATGCTGCGGCTTCTGGATCACCGCCGCCAGACGCATTTCATTGAACATATCCAGGTTGTTGTTGCATGGAGCACCATCCGCGCCAAGGCTAAGATGGATGTGATCATGCAGCATTCCCGGAGTGTCGGCGATGCCGGAGGCCAGCTTCAGGTTGGAGCCCGGGCAGTGGCTGACATGAACTCCGCGGTCCCGCAGAATCCGCTTCTCCTCCTCATCAAGCCAGACGCAGTGGGCCAGAATCAGGCGCTCATTAGCCAATCCCAGATGATCCAGATACACCACGTTACGCATACCGGTCATCGCCTGTACAATCTCAATCTCCCCCAGATTCTCGGAAGCATGGGTGTGCACCTTGACCCCGTAATATTCCGAGAGATTACGTACCTCTTTCAGCAGCGGCTCGGTGCAGGAAATGACAAAACGCGGGGAAAACGCATATTGAATCCGCCCGTTGCCATATCCATTCCACTTCTCCAGCAGATCCACGCTCTCCTGAAGAGAAGCTGCGGTATCCTCCTGCAGCGCCGCCGGTGCATCCGCATTCTTCTGATCCATCATCACCTTGCCGGACAAGGCGCGGATGCCGCTTTTTGCGATTGCCTGGAAGGCAAAGTCTGTATGATTCACCGTCTCCATATCCACAATGGTCGTTGTGCCGCTTGTAATTAACTCCCCAATGCCGAGCATAGCGGAATAATACAGCGACTCCTCATCATGCGCCGCCTCCAGCGGCCAGATCCGCTTGCGCAGCCAGTCCATCAGCTCCAGATCATCGCCTTTGCCGCGGAACAATGTCTGGCACAGATGAATATGGGTCTGCACAAAGCCTGGAATCACCGTGCGGTTCTTGGCATCAATTACCGTCTCTTCCCCCTGCGCCTCCAGGCCGCTGCCGATCTCCACAATCAGATTATCCTTGATGCGGATATCCCCGTATATAATCTCCTCTTGCTTGTTCATTGTAATAATCTCCGCATGCTTGATCAGGATGTTCGCCATAACCCATTCCCCCTTGTTCTGTTGATGTCCAGCTGATGACTAACACAAAAAGGCCACAAAAATATGCCTCAGCATATTTTCGTAGCCAGAAATTTACGGTTCCCGGTAGAGACCCTTAAACCAATTATTAAGGATATACGAAAAGGACTATTCAATTGCTTCTGAATAATCCCATCATAAAGTAAAGACAACTTTTCTGTCAACACAAGTTATAAATATTAACATAAAACTATTTCGAACAGATTAAAATGAAATATTCGCAATTATTATCCTTATATATGTAATATAACATTACATAAACTACCCAGTAATCTCCTTCAGCACCTTCTCAAATACAGGAAAAGCCGCTACCCGGCCGGGAAAATGAATCTCGCCTCTCTGCACATAGCCAAGTGAAGGATAAATCTTCAGTGCCCTCTCGTTCTTCGCATAAGTGTCCAGCCGGATGCTGCTGTACCCGCTGCTGCGGGCGAGCTCTTCGGCGAATGCAATCAGCTGGCGGGCAATCCCTTTGCCCTGAATCTCAGGATGCACTGCAAGCCGGTGCATCATCAGATGCTGGCCTGTCTGCTGCGTCCATTCCACAGCTTCATATTGCTCAGCCTGATTCTCATCCAATACAAGAATACCGGCAATGGCCCCGTTGTCTATACAGACAAATAATGTACCTGCATCCATATCCCCCATAAGGACTTCGTGGTTCGGGTAGCTCTCATCCCACTGATCGCTTCCGCCTGCCTGCATAACTTGTACACATTTAGAAATCAGATCCATAATCTCCCCGATTTCGCTACTCTGTGCTCTACGTATCTCATTCAGAGTCATGTATAGCCCCCGCTTTCCTACCCGGCATTTGAACCCGGTAAAGTTCTGTTAAGAAGTCTACCATATCCGGGCGAAAATTCCGATAGGCCGCCATTTCCAGTCTCGTCCATAGGCTATAGAGGCGGCAGGAGAACTTGCCAACCTCTATAGCCGTTCACCTTCTACTTCTAGGCCACGGCCGCTGCTCTCTCAGCCCAGCTCCAGCTTATGCCCGTCCTCGAAGCCCTTGGCGAAACCTGCGTCGAACCCCACGTTGTATGCTTCGGTGTAGCCCTGCTGAAAGGCGTCTCCCGGCGGCAGCTCCGGAGGGACGCCCAGATCCGGGGGGAGCGGGACTACCTGCGCTACCGGCGGCGCTTCGACTGCCGGAACAACCTGTACCGGCGGCTGAACCACATGCACCCTGCGGACAAGCCGGCGGCGGAGTCTTCTTTTCTTACGCAGCAGCGGCGCTCTCTTGCCCGTCTTGCGGATCAGTCCTCTGCGCGTTTTGCGTCCAAGGCCTCTGCGCACCCTGGTCTTCCGTGACAACAGCAGTGTGCGTCTGCGGCCCTTGCTGCCTGAGCGCAGCTTGCCAAGTCTCTTTCTCTTCATCTGTCTACTCCTCCTGTACTTCATCTACTTCTTGCAGCGGTACCCTCTGAGCAATCCTTGCTCAGCCATGGCGCAGCAGGAACTCCCTGTTTGGGCTCATGCAGTGAAATACCGGATATCATCCGGCACATTGAACTCTGGTACCCGCTCAGAATCCTGATATTGTCGCTCAGCTTGCGGGCTGTCAGCTCCGATTGCCCTGTAACTTCGGCAATGCTCTCGAGGATGGCTGCGAGCGCGGCTTGACTGCGGGCGATCGAGCGGATCATCTCCAGCTTGACGGCATGTTCGGAGAGAAGCCCGCCGCTCATTTGCTATCGTCTCCGAAGCTGAAGCCATCCCCGCCGTCTCCGCCGAAGTCACCGCCGCCCTCATCTTCACCGCTGCCCAGTACTGCTTTCAGATTACTGTACAGCCCGTTCTCCAGCTTCGTCAGCCCCTCCACCATCTCTACGATCACTTCGTGGATGGAGAGTGATTCCTTCAACTGGTCATCATGGGAGTCGAATGCTCTAGCGTGGATATGATGATGGGTCCACTGCTTCACTTTTTCCGCTTCCACCGCTTTGGCCTCGAGAATCATCGCGATGTTCCACTGGATTACAGCGGTCGACTCCAGCATTTGCAGATAAGCCTTTTCTCTGCTCATCTTCCGCCTCCTTGCGCAGGTTACGCTTTACTCTTCTTCCTGACCGTTTAGTTCCTTGATCACTCTGCCTACTCCCTCTGCCATCGCTTCTTCAAGATCGGCAAGTGCATTCAAGTAAGCAATAATGTTCTTGTTAACCTGACCTGAGCTTTCTACCAGCCCACTGAATCCGCCGAAATCAGGGTCCGCATCCGGCAGATCGTGAACTATTTGCGACATACGGACGGCTACGTGGCGTTCGGCGTCGAGAATCCGAGCCATCTGTTCGTGCGTATGGGCCATGTGCTGCAGGACTTTTGTAATTTTACTCTGCACCTTCATGTCTCCTTTGCTCAAACGCCCTGCTACAGCATATGCGGCATCAGCCGTGACGGTGCCGGAGATACTCCGCAAGTTATGAAGGACCGCGTATTTCAAGACAGCTTAGAGCTGCGGCTCCAGAGGCTGCGGCTATTAAGTGGAAAAACGTCACCTAAATTAATCGAATGACCGGGAATCAGAGCAACAAGTGGAAAAAGAGCAACTATTTCTATATTGGCTGGGCAAAAAAGTACATTAGGGAAGAATTAAATGCCTTTTTTCCACTTAGGGTGGATACAAAAGACAAAACGGGATTATTAAGTGGAGAAAATCCAACTGCTTCCTTCGAGACGGACTGGAGGGGCAGTGGCGGAGAACTCGTGGGGCAATAGCGGGGAACTCGTGGGGACTGGAGCGGATAAGGCCACGGCTAACGGAAAGGTTACCGGCTGGAGGATATTGACAATCAGCTCAACAGCAGACTATGCTTGGTTGATATTGTAGCTTTATTATTGTTGTCCGGATCTATGTATCCGGCGTGGAACTGGAGGTAATCTATGAGACTTACAGACAACCGTCTGAATCTGCGGCCCCTGACTGCAGCTGAACTGGCGCTGGCCTTGGACAATTACGCGGCGGCGGAGCAGTCGCTGAGCTTGAACGTAACCGCATCCCCAACTCTGCTGGACGACGAAGAAATGCGTTATGCCATGCGGGTACGGCACACCAAGGTTCTGCAGGATGAGCAGAACTATCCGTGGCTGACCAATTGGGCTATTATTCATCAGGAGGAGCAGCGGATTATCGGCTTCCTAATCCTCAAAGGCGGGCCGAATGAACAAGGCGAGGTCATCCTTGGTTATGTCATCGATGAGAGGTACTGGGGGCAAGGCTACGCTACGGAAGCAGTGCGGCACATCACGGCCTGGATCTTCAACCATTCGGATGCACGCTGGGTTATTGCGGATACCGAGAAGGATAACACTGCCTCGCACCGCGTGCTGCAGCATCTGGATGCAGAGCTGTACCGGGAGACCGAAGACCTGCTCTGGTGGAGAATCCCCCGGCCCGCCATCGGCTTTAGCTCCGCTGAGAATACAGGTACTTTGCAGGGACCCCAAAGCATATAAATTCTAATCTATACTAAAAAAGCTGCCCCTCAGGGCAGCGTATCTCTCAGCTTTTCTCCGGCTTCGCGCAAGGACTGGAACGTTCCCGCGTCACTCCACCAGCCCTTGAGCACATCATAACTAAGCTTGCGCTCTGCGGCATAAATATTGTTCACGTCGGTAATTTCCAGCTCCCCCCTGTTGGAAGGGGATACGCGGCGGATAATATCGAATACCGCTTCGTCGTACATATAAATGCCTGTCACACAGAATTTAGTCTTCGGACGCTCGGGCTTCTCTTCGATATAAGCAATCAGGGACGAATCTCCGCTGTCAAACACCGGAACCCCGTATCTCCGCGCATCATCGACCGGTTTCAATAACACCTTCGCCGACCCCTGCGGCTGCTGCAGATAACTCTCCACATAAGGCTTCAGATCATCCATAAAAAGATTGTCACCAAGCAGCACAACAAACCGTTCCCCCGGCAAAATAAATCCTTCTGCCAGCTCGAGCGCTTCCGCGATGCCTCCTGCAGCTTCCTGGATTTTGTAAGTCAGGGATACTCCGAATTCCGCGCCGCTGCCCAAGAAGTCGGTGTACTGTCCTGCAGACTGTTTGCTGATCACCAGGAGAATATCGGTTATCCCCCCCCGGCGCAGCCGGTCAATGCCGTAACACACCATAGGATATTTGCCGACCGGAAGCAAATGTTTGTTCATAAGCCGGGTCAATGGGTAAAGCCTTGTTCCTGTTCCGCCCGCCAGTATGACTCCTTTCACTTACTTTCCTCCTCTTTATCTATGTCTTAAGCCTTTGGCCTGGCTCCTCAGATGAATTGTGCGGGATCTACATGCCATTTCTCCATAAATAATCTGCGGTTACGCTCTACCAGCTCCTGAAGTGAGGACGAGTAGACTTCCTTGAAGCTGGCGCTGCCTTCATGATGTACCAGACAATCTCCCGCGATCAGCAGCCGGTACCCCCTAATTCTGGCGCGGTAACAGTAATCATCATCCTCGTAATGTCCCGGTGAAAAGCGTTCATCCAGCAGGCCGATGATATCCATGAGCTCTCTTTTAAATAATAAGCACAGCCCTACAAGCCTTCTGGTCTCCAGCCGTTTCGCCGCATCCGGAGCATTCGCCAGACGGGCTTCAGCATGATAACCTGCAATATCCGTATAACCCGTCTCCACCTGCTGCCGTCCGCTGGCATAATTGGTCACCGGACCGACCATCCCGATATCCGGGGCGCAGTACAAGGCGCTCTTCAGATTCGCCAGCCAGCCCTGCGACACAATAACATCATTGTTCAGCAGCAAAAGCTCATCTCCCGCAGCCAGCTGCAACCCCAGATTGCAGGCCAGCGGAAAGCCGCGGTTCTCCGGAAGGGAAACAAAAGTCAGCTTATTCGTGCGGCAGTAAGCATCCGTTCCGTCACTTGAAGCATTGTCGACTACAATAATTTCATAGGGTGAATCCGTATACGCCCTAATTGATTCAACACAGGAACGCAGCAAGCCGAGCCTGTTATACGTTGGAATAATAATGCTGGTCAGTGTCATAGGGCATTCCTCCACGCGGCCATCTGCCGGCGTTGCTCCTGCAGATGGCCCTCGGACAACTGCCCGCTTGCCTGCTGCTCTCCAAGAACCTGGGCCAGCGCCTCGGCATGATCACCGGCGATCAGCTGTTCCATCGCATTTCCGGCTCCTGTGTTGCTCTGGCGCAGCCGGTTATGCTTGATCACATTCACCGTGCCTGCCTTCTCCACCCGCAGCTGCCGCATAATCGAGAGCGCATGCGCTTTCGGCGGCACCATAAGCTCACGATAGCCGATAAGCTCCAGCGCCTTCCTTGACAAGCCATGGGGAACAGCTGTCATCGAGCTGACGCCCAGATCACTACGGCCCAGTACGGCATTCAGATACATTTTGCAGCGGGTAACCGCATCACTGAGGGCAAAGGGCGGCAGCAGATGATCAAGATCATTCAAGGCTACATCAACACCGCCATCCACCGCCTCCGCAAAAAGAGACATCTTCCGGGCGGGAATCACCATATCCCCGTCCAAGAACAGCAGAATATCCCCCCGGCTGAGCTTGGCACCAAGCGACCGCCCCACATCATGTCCGGCAGATTCCGGAATATGCACAATTGTCGCCTGGGGGCACAGCCGGGTATGCTGGAAGCTGCGGTCGCTGCAGCCGTTAAGCACGACAATAATTTCCAGCGGCTTAAGCCGGGTTACCTGATCAAGCAGCTTCAACAATGTCTGCTCCTCATTCCTGGCCGAGATAACCACGGACAATGAACCGTGCAGAGCCGGCAGCTGCTGTCCTGCTCTGCTGCCGGCAGCATTGCGGGAGGTAGAAGCCCCTGCGGCCGTGCGGCGGGAACCCGCTTTACCGGCCGCCGGCCGCCGGACAGCTGCGGCTTTGGCGGCGATGCTCCGGCGGGGTGAAGTACCGGCTGATTTGGCCGCCTTACTCCGGGAGGCGGAGCTGCCCAGCCGGGTGCGCCGGGCAGAAGCCCTGCCGCTGCCCGATGCTTTTACACGGGAAGATACGTGAAGCTCCTGCCGATGTCCGGGTGAAGGCTCCAGTGCTGCTGTCATCTCACCATCCCCCTTCGCCGGTTGCCGTCAATGAAGCCTGCTCGTTCGCCTCTGCGCTGAAGGACCAGACCTGCCGCATCCAGATGATCTGTGAGAATAACCTCACGCAAGGGATCCGTTCCCGCCCGCTTGGGCCGTACGGCATTCAGCCTGCCGACCGGCACCTTATGCACGGCCTTCACCTGCAGGCCCTCAAGCACCGCAAGCGCGTGTGCCAGAGGCGGCCGTGACAACACGCTCCCCAGAGAGGCAAGAGCTCTGCGGCTGAGTGCATGAGGCACCGCCGTCAGCGAACAGCCCTTCAGGTCCGGACGGCCAAGCATAATGTTGAGCACATGCTTGGAGAGTACCACCGGATGCGGGAATTCCTGGCGGACCGGACCGGAGTAATCATTCAGAGCCACATCTGTTCCACGACTGACTGCGGCCACAAAGGGACGCAGCTGTGAAGCGTTAAGCACAAAATCCCCGTCAATGAAGAGCAGGACCTCTCCCTTGGCCGCCTCTGCTCCAACACTGCGGCCCACATCATGACCGAGCGGCTGCTCGAAGTGAATGACATGTGCCCCCAGGGACAATGCAATCTCTGCCGTATTATCGGCAGAACCGTTAACCACAACAATAACCTCACAGCGGGGATGGACTTCCCTGGCTCCGGCAATCACCTTGCCAATCGTTCCGGCTTCATTCATAGCCGGAATGATCACCGACACATAGGGAGCGGGGTGATTGGCCGCAGGGAACGGCACGGCAGGGCGCACCGGCCGGGAAATCCGCCGCTTGGGTTGCAAAGCCCGCCGCCCCGTGCGGCGGGCAGATGTACGTGTGTGCTTCAAGCTCATCCACCTTCCTTGCAGGGCATGGTCTCCGGGCTGAGGGTTACATCACAGTCTATGTAATCCGCTGTCCCGGGTAACGGCAAGTGTCTCCCTTCGTGCAGAAATTTGGACAAATGCCCTCCCGCTGCCGGAGTCCGGTTGAACCCGGATTTCGCAGGCCTTATCAACACAAAGAGCGCAGCCGGGGGCTGCGCTCTCGCATTGTTTATCTTCCGCTCTAATCAAACACACGATGATCTGCAGCCGGCTTCACCAGAGGCGAACCGAGGGCGATCCAGGACAGCACTCCATAGAAGTGAGGTGTTTCGCGCAGGCGCACTACTTCAATCGTCGCGTCCCCGCCCGATCTGTTCTTCAGCGAAGCATGGAAATACGGCTGGTTGGTCATGGCGACCAGCACATAGCCGGTATGGCCGAAGCTTTCATCAAAAGAGACAGTAACATCAACGCTCTGTGCGTCTCCATTAAACATGAAGGCCGTCATCCCGAACTGCTGCAGAACCTCCCGGTTCCCGGCACTCTGTACCGGACTGAATGACAGATGCTCGGCATTAATTGATCCGGGCGCCAGATGGTCTCCGGTCACCACTCCTTGAGCAATATGATAGCTCTGCACACTGTCTTCTTCCAGATGGCGGGATTGAATGGCAAATGAAGTGATTTTGGAAGCATCCACCGCTTCATCCTGAAGCTCAGCATTCCCTACTGTGCCTTCTGCCAGATGTTTGGTTCCGATGCTGCCAAGTGCAAGCTTCTCACCGGTAACGCTGCCGTCTGCCAGCTGCACTGCACTGCGCGTTTCCGCTGCGAGATGTTCAAGCTTCTTCACAATGCCGCTGCTCAAATGACGCTCTTCCAGTGCCCCGTCTGCCAGATGTCCGCTCTGGATGCTCTGCTCCTGCAGATGCTGAGCACCTACAGCGCCTACCGCCAGCTTGCTGCCGGTGATGCTGCCGTCTGCTATCTGCCCTGCATTGCGAGTCTCCGCTGCGAGATGCTCCAGCTTCTTCACAATGCCGCTGCTCAAATGACGCTCTTCCAGTGCACCGTCTGTCAGATGTCCGCTCTGGATGCTCTGCTCCTGCAGATGCTGAGCACCTACTGCGCCTACCGCCAGCTTGCTGCCGGTGATGCTGCCGTCTGTCAGATGTCCGCTCTGGATGCTCTGCTCCTGCAGATGCTGAGCACCTACTGCGCCTACCGCCAGCTTGCTGCCGGTGATGCTGCCGTCTGTCAGATGTCCGCTCTGGATGCTCTGCTCCTGCAGATGCTGGGCACCTACTGCACCTGCCGCCAGCTTGCTGCCAGTGATGCTGCCGTCTGCCAGCTGACCTGCATTGCGCGCTTCCGCTGCGAGATGCTCCAGCTTCGTCACAATCCCGCTGCTTAAATGACGTTCTTCCAGCGCACCGTCTGCCAGATGTCCGCCCTGAATGCTCTGCGCCTGCAGATGCTGGGCACCTACTGCGCCTGCCGCCAGCTTGCTGCCGGTAATGCTGCCGTCTGCCAGCTGACCTGCATTGCGCGCTTCCGCTGCGAGATGCTCCAGCTTCGTCACAATCCCGCTGCTTAAATGACGTTCTTCCAGCGCACCGTCTGCCAGATGTCCGCCCTGAATGCTCTGCGCCTGCAGATGCTGGGCACCTACTGCGCCTGCCGTCAGCTTGCTGCCGGTAATGCTGCCGTCTGCCAGCAGCTCGGAGCTCAGCGTATCTTCAGCCAGATGCTCACGCTTGATGCTGCCCGCGCGCAGGTGGCAGCTGTCCACTGCTTCCGGTGCCAGGTGACCGCCATAGATGCTGCCGGAAGCCAGATGAACAGAGCCCACTGCGCCTGCCGCCAGCTTGCTTCCTCTGATACTGCCGTCCGGCAGCAGCTCAGAGCTGCGGACTTCCTGCGCCAGATGTTCCAGCAGGATGCTGCCGGAGGCCAAGTGATTCCCTTCCAGCGACCCATCCGCGACATGCTCTCCGTGGACGCTCTGCGGCTTCAGATGCTGCGGCCCCACTGCCTCTGCCGCCAGCTTGCTGCTTCCAATACTGCCGTCAGGCAACAGCTCAGCACTTCGTACTTCGTCTGCCAGATGCTCCAGCTTAATGATACCCGAACTTAAATGCCGCTCCTCAAGCGATTCACCCGCAAGATGCTCGCCGTGGATGCTCTCCAGCTGCAGATGCTGTGAATGTACAGCTCCTACAGCCAGCTTACTTTCGTCAATGCTGCCATCCGGCAGCAGCTCGGCGCTCAGCGTCTCGGAGGCCAGATGTGCGAGCTGGATGCTGCCGGTGCGGATATGGCGGCTGTCCACTGCATCTGGAGCCAGATGACCGCCATAGATGCTGCCCGCAGCCAGATGGAAGGAGCCCACCGCACCTGCCGCCAGCTTGCTTCCGCCAATACTGCCGTCCGGCAGCAGCTCCGCACTCCGGGTTTCATCTGCCAGATGCTCAAGCTTGATCAGGCCGGAATGCAAATGCCGTTCCTGCAGTATACCGTCAACCAGATGCTCGCCATAGATGCTCTCCTGCTGCAGATTCAGCGAGCTTACCGCACCTGCGGCCAGCTTCTCGCTGCTAATGCTGCCATCCGGCAGCAGATCTGAGGTCAGTGTATCCTGGGACAGATGTGCCAGCTGGATGCTGCCGGGCCGGATATGACGGCTGTCTACCGCACCTACAGCCAGATGCCCGCTGTATACACTGCCTGCTGCCAAATGGAAGGCCCCGACAGCACCTGCTCCCAGCTTGCTGCCTACGATGCTGCCATCCGGCAGAAGATCTGCACTGCGCGTTTCTTGTGCCAGATGCGCCAGCGTGATCTCGCCAGCACGAATGTGCTGCCCTTCTACGGCTTCCGGCGTCAAATGGATAGTCTGCACACTGTCCGGGGCCAGATGGACGGATTCCACAGCCCCCTGGGCCAGCTTCTCCCCGCTGATACTGCCGTCTGGCAGAAGCTCGCCGCTGCGGACTTCTGCCGCCAGATGAGTCAGGCTGATGCTGCCGCCGACTATATGCTGTCCTTCTACCGAGGATTCAGCCAAGTGGCTGCCAGCTACACTTCCGGCCGCGAGATGGCGGGAGGCTACAGCACCCTCCGCCAGCTTGGCCGCACCGATGCTGCCATCCTGAATCTGGATAGAGGATACAGAGCTGGGAATGATATGTCCGTTACCGACGGACATCGGACGGATATGCGCTCCGCCTACACTTCCCGGCGCGAGATGTCTGCCCTGCACCGATGTATCGCTGATGGAATCCGGTCCAACGGCACCTGCTGCTAAATGTTCGCTCTGCACGGCTAAAGCTGCCAGCTTTGAAGCACTCACACTGCCGTCAGCCAGCTTGATCGAGGTAACCGATAGATCGCCAAGTTTGTCTGTCGAAACACTCTCCGGCGATAATTTCAATGAAGTTACCGCATGGTCGGCCAAATGATGCGGCTGTACAATACTCGCAGCGAGGTGTGCTTCCTTCACTGCTCCCGAAGCCAGCTTATCTCCCGATACCGAACCGGACTGCAGGGCGGATGAAGTTACACTATTTTCCCCGAGATGCCTGCGTTCTACAGCTCCCGGAGCCAGATGTTCAGCGTGAACCGCTTCCTCCTGCAGCACGCGGCTGCTGATGCTGCCATCGGCCAGATGCTTCTCTTCAACGGCACAGACGGCGATATGTTCTCCGCTTACCGCTTCTCTGGCGAGGGCATTTCCGCCAACCGCACCGCTGGCCAGCTTGGCGGAAATGACACTCCCGTCCGCCAGCTTGGTTGAGCTGACACTCTGGGGACTAAGATGTTCTCCCGTAACAGAGTCATACGCCAGCTGCTCTTCCGTAACGGCCCCGGGAGCCAAATGCCCAGCAAGAACGGCATGCTGCTGGAGCTGCGCAGATCCGACGGATTCCATAGCCAGGTGGGAATTGTCTACGGCTTCGCGCTGCAGATGAGCCGAGGTGATGGCCTGCAGGGCAATTTGCGGTCCGCGTACTGCGGATTTAGCGATATGGCGTGTGGTTACCGCTTCATCAGCCAGCTTATGCGGCAGGATGCTCTGGTCCGCGATCTTGGAGGAAGTCACCGCCTGCTCGATCAGCTGTGTTGTACCCACTGCACCCTCTGCCAGCTTCACGAATGAAATACTGCGGTCCGCCAGATGCCTACTTCCAATTTCCCCGTCAGCGATATGCTCCGCATTTACGCTCTCCGGGCTTAAGTGCTGGCTGCGGACAGCCTTCTCCTTGATCTGCCGTGATCCAACTGCTGCGTCCGCCAGATGCCCGCCGTCAATGATGCCCGCCTGAAGCTGCTCTTTCCCAATCAGCCGGGTAGCTAGCTGCTCCCGTCCAATTGCGCCAGGAGCCAGATGCTTCGATGTAATGACGCCTTCACCTACGTGGCGGCCTTCAATCACAGCGTCGCCCAGCTTGACGCCGCTGATCTCTCCATCGGCGATTTTGTCACCGGTTATCGCTTCATCTGCCAATTTCGAGCGGTCAATGCTGCCGTTGCCGATGTGGCGGCTGACAATACTGCTGCTGAGAATTTTCTCTCCGGTAACCGCACCGTCATCCAGCAGCTCCGCCGTGATGATGAACTCACTGAGATGCCGGCTGCTGATGGCTCCGTCGGCAATCTGCCCTCCGCCAATAATCCGGTCCGCCAGCTTCTCCGGACCGATGCTGCCATTCTTCAGCTTTTCTCCGCCAATGGAATGATCCAGCAGCTTCCCCCCGCTGATACTGCCTTCCGCCAGATGCTCACCGGCAATGGATTCCGGAGCAATCTTAGAGGAAGTAACCGCCTTGTCCGCGATGTTAATGTTCTGCACGGCATAGTCCTGCAGCCATGGTGTACCAATGATGCCGAACTTCAGCTTGGACCCGTCAATCGTGCGCGGAGCAATCTTGGCACCGGTGACTGCCGCATCGGACAGATCATCGGTATAGACGGGCTGCAGGCGCTCTTTTTCCACGGGTACAAGGACAGCCGGCTCCACCAGAGATTCAACATCCTCATGCTGCTCCTGATCCTCTTCCACTACCGGTTCCTGTATAGCCTCTGGTTCAAGCAACATCTGCCGGACCGCCTCCGGTGCTTCCAGGGTTTCCACCCCGCTGACCTGCAGCGTCCGGTCCACTGTATCCACCGCTTCTACAGCAGCAGATTCTTTGCCTTCTAGTATTTTGGGACTGCTTTTCAACATGCTAAGTTCAGTCTTATTGGGATCATCTACATAATAGAGCCGTTTTTTTGAACTGCGAGGCTGATTTCTTTTGGAACTCTTCACAAGCAGTCTCCTCCTTCCATCTGTTGTTTCTCCTAGGCATCATATGCAGTAGTATGGGCTGATGACACCATTCCTCCGGCTAAGCTTTCTTAAGAAAAAGATGAGCGTATAAAGGAATTCCATTCTCGCCTTTCAAAAAAGGGCATCTGCCGCCGCGCATCCGTCCAACCCTGACGGGCACGTACACACATACAATGACAGGAGACGAAAAATCAGCCGGGAAGCTACTTCAAGATAACGGGAGGAACGAACATGGGGCAAAAGCTCGTTGGGATACTGCTAAATGCCGCTGTGCACGGGGGCGTTCCCCGGTTAAAAACCGGACAGGAATCTCTGGCCAATTACGAGGAGGCCGCCGCCGCATACGGATTAACCCCTTGCTTTCTGAAGCTGTCCGGCATCGATACGCAGACCGGCTTCAGCAGGGCATATATAAAGGGTCCGCACGGCTACCGGAGTCAAGTCATTCCGACGCCGGAGATCATCCATAACCGGGCGATCTATGACCCGGGCAGCAGCGGCGTCCAGCGGCTGCTCCGGCAGGGTATTCAGGTATACAATACATGCAACCGCTACGGCAAGGATCAGATTCATGCCCTACTGGAGCAAAACCAGGAACTGCAGACGGTCCTGCCAGTCACATCCGCCGGAATGTCCGGCCTGAAGGAAATGATGGACAGTTATCCGGATCTCATTCTCAAGCCTTGCCGGGGAAGTGTAGGCAACGGGGTTATGCGTCTTACAAGGATCAGCGGGGCCGGGCGGTGGAAATGGAGCTACTCTCCTACCGGCTCAAGACGCTGGTACAGTGTGCCTCTGAATCAGGGCGCCATCCCCCGGGCACTCCGCGCCAGACTCTCTTCGGTACCGTACCTGGTGCAGGAGCGGATACCACTGGCTGAGATAAACGGCCGCCCCTTTGATCTGCGCATTACTGTACAGCGCGGCTGGGGCGGAGACTGGCAGGTGACCGGCATGTTCGCCAAGCTGGCGGCACCGGGCGGCTTCGTATCCAACATCGCCAGGGGAGGCGAAGCACTGAGTTCATCCTTCGCTCTGGAGAAGGCTTTCCCCGGCGAAGCAGCCGCTCGGATCCGCATGTCGGTCCTCTCCCTCAGTCTCGCCATTGCCCGTGAGCTGGAGCAGAGCCTCCCGGGCCTTGCCGATATCGGTCTGGACATCGGCGTTACGGGGAGCGGACGCTTATATTTCATCGAATGCAACGGGCGCGACCAGCGTTACGGCTTCAAGAAAGCCGGGCTCGGCCCCATCTGGAAAGAAAGCTACCGCCGCCCGATGGGCTATGCCAGATACCTGTATGAAGAGGCTGCACGGCATAACTCTTATTGATTTGTCTTCTATTCTATGTCAATATAATGCAGAGCGGGTGAGGTCCTTGGCTACCGGGACCTTGCTGCTGCATGATGGAAGGGAGATGGGCATGGTTAAACAATTGCTGCGGCTGATGACCGAGCTATCCTCACACAGATGGCTTTCCCGGGTAATGGGCGCTTTTTCCCATAGCAGACTCAGCCGCTTTATGATTCCGGTATTTATTCGTTCCTATCATATTCCTGCCGCCGAGGCGGAGAAGACTGCCGGAGAATACCGTACACTTAATGAATTCTTCAGCAGACGCCTGAAGCCGGGAATGCGGCCGGTGGCAAGCGGTGAACAGGCTGTGGCCAGTCCTGTGGATGCCATGATTACGGCAATGGGCGACATTAACTGCGGAACAATAATGAATGTGAAGGGTCAGGATTATACGCTGGAGGATTTGCTTAATCATTCTCCACACCTCGAATTGTATAAAAAAGGCTACTATTTCGTCCTCTACCTGAGCCCCACCGATTATCACCGGATTCATTCCCCGTTAACCGGACAGCTGCGGGAGAGCGATTATATCCGTGGGCGGGCTTATCCCGTGAATGATTTCGGCATGCGGCATATGAAGAGTGTCCTGAGCCGTAACGAACGGCTGATTACTTATATAGCCGGCAGCTATGGCGAAACCGCCGTGGTCAAGGTAGGCGCAATGAATGTGAGCAGTATCCGCTACACGGATGAATCCGCTACTGAATGGCAAATAGGCGATGATCTGGCCTATTTCGAATTCGGCTCTACCGTAGTTCTTCTGCTGGAGAGCGGCACCTTCACCCCGCGCCATGGGCTTACCGTAGACACGAAGGTGAAGATGGGCGAGCTGCTGGGTGAGATGCAGCGGGCTACTTAGCTGCCGGGCAGAGTCCGGCTTGAATGAAACAGCTCAAGATGAAACCAAGTAGAGCTTTCTGAACAGACAAAGCCCCGCACAAAGATACGTAAGTGTATCTTGTGCGGGGCTTATTTGGGGTTGAAGAAACCCTTCGCAGAATCCCGGATGGTTCCTGCGTTTATCGTATAATTTATCGTATAAAAGTGTTTTTACCTGCTTCGCTCTGTGAATCAGTATACCCCGGCTTACATTTGGCTCATCTACCCAGTTGCTGGTGCATTGTACTCGGTTTTTCTGTGAAAATACGTCTGGCACTGCGATAAACGCACGGCCTACGCGGCGCACCCAGTCCAATTGTGTTCGGTTTTTCGATTACATTTGGCCTACGCGGCGCACCCAGTCCAATTGTGTTCGGTTTTTCGATTACATTTGGCCTACGCGGCGCACCCAGTCCAATTGTGTTCGGTTTTTCGATTACATTTGGCCTACGCGGCGCACCCAGTCCAATTGTGTTCGGTTTTTCGATTACATTTGGCCTACGCGGCGCACCCAGTCCAATTGTGTTCGGTTTTTCGATTACATTTGGCCTACGCGGTGCACCCAGTCCAATTGTGTTCGGTTTTTCGATTACATTTGGCCTACGCGGTGCACCCAGTCCAATTGTGTTCGGTTTTTCGATTACATTTGGCTTACGTGGCTTACCCAGTCCAATTGTGTTCGGTTTTCCGTTAAAATATGTTAAATAAATGAAAAGACGATGTTCTGTTTTTTAGCCACGCTGCTCATTTTCATGCTGGAGTTGTGCCTTGAAAGACATGTTTGTTTTCGCATACATTGGGCCTGTTTACCCTATCGTTGGTGCATTGTACTCGGTTTTTCACATACAATCGGCTCGTCTAGCCTACTTCCAGCGTAATCAAAGGAATTTATCCCTCTAACTATCCGGATCACTCCGTAACCTTACTCTGATTAGCCACCTCGCGCGCTTTCTCCTGCACCTCTTCCGGCTCGCCGAGATAGAAGCGGCTGATCGGCTTCACATCATCATCCAGCTTGTAGACCAGCGGGACGCCGGTTGGAATATTTAGATCCAGCAGCGCCGTCTCATCAATATCCTCCATGTATTTGATCAGGGCCCGCAGCGTATTACCATGCGCCGAGATCAGGACGCGTTCCTTCTTGCGGATCAGCGGTACAATCCGGTTGCCCCAGAAATCGCCAACCCGGTGCACGGTATCCTCCAGGCTCTCACCGCGCGGAATATCGCCGGGACGCACTTCCTTGTAGCGGATATCATTTCTGGCATAACGCGGATCATCCGGCTCCAGCATCGGAGGCCGGACCGAGAGACTGCGCCGCCAGATATGGAGCTGCTCCTCGCCGTATTTCAGTGCAGTTTCACTTTTGCTGAGGCCCTGCAGCGCTCCGTAATGGCGCTCATTCAGCTTCCACGATTTCTGCACGGGAATCCACAGCAGGTCCATCTCATCCAGCACATAGTTTAGTGTCTTAATTGAACGCTTCAGCACCGAGGCGAAAGCAAGATCGAACGTGTATCCCGCATCCTTCAGCAGCTTGCCTGCTGCCTTGGCCTCTTCCACACCCTTCTCCGTCAGATCGGGATCACTCCAGCCCGTAAACAGGTTCTGCCGGTTGTATTCGCTCTCTCCATGCCGTATCAGTACTATTTCGTACATAAGTCCTCTCCTTCTCCCGTGTGTTTATTCAGCTGCTCTTAGCGCCAGCTTCTCAGGTCTTATGCGGTTCATCCTAATATTCTGTCACAGACGGATGCTCTCTTCAACTTTACGCCCCCGGCTTCCCTGTAGCCATTGTAATAGAAGAAACGGCCCCGCCTTGAATGGGCGGGCCGTTCCGTAAGAACTCTATACTATCTATTCCCCAAAAAGCCCTGCCGGTAATCCGGCAGGACTGGCCTTCTCCTGCCTGGAAGAGAAGGGCTTACTTACTATTGCTGCTGTACTCCAGGGCCACCAGGCAGTTCAGCAGCATTAGAGCACGCTGGTTGTCAGCGTATTTCCGACGGGCTTTTCCCGGTGTGCTGCTTGAACTGGCGGCTGAAGAAGAATATATCGCGGTAGCCCAGCGCATCCGCCACCTCAGTCACATTCATACCGGCGTACAGCAAGAGATGCTGGGCCCGTTCAATCCGGGTGCGGATCACATAAGACTGAACCGAGGAGCCTGTGATCTCTTTGAACTTGATCGAGAAGTAACGCGGAGACAGCCCTGCCCGTGCGGCCAGATCCTCTACCCGGTGCGCAGCCCCTGGATGCTGGCTGACATAGTTAGCCACCTCGTGGATCACCTCAGCCAGCTGGTTGCTGACATGGCGCTCGATCGGCACGACCTGGTCCTGCCGCAGCAGATGAATCATCAGCTGCTTCAGGATCAGGCGGCCTTCTTCCTCTGCAGCGTAGGTCTGCACCAGGAATAGTCGGACGTAACGGGCCAGCAGATGCTCGAACTCCACCGTCTCCGTCAGCTCATGGTAAGGCGCAGGAATCTCCGTCACCTCTTCGGCAACATCGAAATGTATATATGTAAGCACAAGCGGTTTTTGCGGATTATGCGTAGCACTGGTGTGATCCCCCGGGCGGAACAGGAAGCAGCTTCCCTTCCCCACCTGATAGGGCACCCCGCTGCGCACAACGGTTCCTTCCCCGCTCCAGACATAGAACAAATCATAATTTTGCAGCGGCTTCTCTCTTTTTTGCCACTTCCAGCCCGGTTCACAGACGATCTTCGCCAGGGCCGGGAGGATTACAAAAGAGGATGGCGATGCATGCAACATATTGGTCCCTCCTAAAGTTTTGTGAGCATGCCTTCCCTGTATTCCTTCGAACAAAACCCGCTTCGAAAGCGTAAGCTTACTTTTCATAATACCTTGTCCGGTTCCCTTTTGTACATCTTCCCCTACCTGCAGGACTGTCCCTATCCCCCCTCTATCTGTTAAAATATAGTAATCATCCTCTATAGATCGGCGGGAAGTATATGGACTACCACTATCTCTTTCACTATTATGATGAATCCACCGGCCCCTTCCGGAATCTGTCTGACCTTTCGCCTGAATTAGCGGAGACGGTGCTGCAGGATATCCGGGAGCAGAGTAAGGGCTTTGCCAGCCAGCGTTCCGCCGATTATCTGCAGATCCGCAGCAGCCTTGAACAAAGGGCGAGAGAGCAATTTATCGCCAAAGGAGGCCAGCCGGTCCGCCGGCATCCGCATTACATGACTTTGGGGCGATGCCCCTGGCTGCAGCAGTGGTATCCGGAGGGGATGGAGCTGAAGATCCCGGTTGCGGCCTTCAACCCTGAGCGGATCAGCTTCACCTACGGCGATTTATTTCCCACAATGCGCTATGCGGACGGCAAACCTTACCGTGGGCAGGTCTACACACTGATAGAAATCCTTGAGGTAGTCCGCGAATACGGCCTGCCGCAGAAATGGAACGCAGCAGGAGACTCTGGCCCTGAGCGTTACGTCGAAGTCCAGCTCTGGGAGGATCCGCCCGGCTTATTCCAAAAGTATTTATGAAAACGCGGCATTCCTCAGTGACGGCGGCAATTCACGGTGATATAATGTTAGGCAATGTTAGCGTATATATCCCAGAAGAATACCGGAAGGATGAAACTGATGAATCCACTGGCTGGACAATTGAATGACAGCATCAAGGCAGGCAATGAACATGTGTACGATATGCTCTCGAATCTCGGCAAAGCAATCTATTTCCCCAAAGAGGGAATCCTGAGCCAGTCTGCAGAAGCGACGGCTCATGCTAAGAAGTATAATGCCACCATCGGTATTGCTACCGAGAACGGGATGCCGATGCACCTTGGTGTGATCCAGGATAAGCTCTCCGCCTACAGCCCCAAAGACCTGTACGGCTACGCGCCTCCTGCAGGCAAGCCGGAGCTGCGCACGGTATGGCGGGAGAAGATGCTGCGGGAGAATCCGTCGCTGGAAGGCAAGTCCTTCAGCAACCCGGTCGTTACGAACGCCCTGACACACGGGCTTAGCATAGTTGCCGATCTGTTCGCAGAGCAAGGGGATGCCGTCATCTATCCGGACAAAAACTGGGAGAACTACGAGCTGACCTTCGGCATCCGCCGTCTGACCGAAACCGTTAACTATCCGCTGTTCACCGAAGATATGAGCTTCAATAGCGAAGGACTGCTGGATGCACTGCTGGCCCAGAAGGACCGCGGCAAAGCCATCGTCCTGCTCAATTTCCCTAATAACCCGACAGGGTATACACCAGGCGTTAAAGAAGGCGAAGCCATCGTTGCCGCAATCCTGCGTGCCGCTGAAGAAGGCGTTAATGTCGTAGTCGTCAGCGATGATGCTTATTTCGGACTCTTTTTCGAGGATTCACTGAAGGAATCGCTGTTTGGCAAGCTCGCGAACCTGCACCCCCGTGTGCTGGCAATTAAGATTGACGGAGCCACTAAAGAAGAATTTGTCTGGGGCTTCCGCGTTGGCTTCATCACTTACGCTTCCGAGAACAAAGAGCTGCTGGCTGCCCTGGAGCAGAAGACACTCGGTATTATCCGGGCCACCATCTCCAGCGGAGCACATCCGTCCCAGACCTTTGTACTGGATGCGCTGAAGGCGCCGGAATTCGCTTCCCAGAAGGAAGAGAAGTTCCAGATCATGAAGGGCCGGGCCAATAAAGTGAAAGCACTGCTGGACAGTGGCAAATACGGCGACGATGTATGGACTTATTATCCGTTCAACTCCGGGTACTTCATGTGCCTGAAGCTGCTCACCGTGCCGGCTGAAACCTTACGGCTCCACCTGATCCACAATTACGGGCTGGGCACCATCGCCCTCGGCGAAAGTGATCTGCGCATTGCCTTCTCCTGCATCGAAGAGAATCAGCTTGAGGATCTGTTCGATCTGGTCTATGCAGGCATCCGCGATTTGGAGAAAGCCTGATTCCCAGCCTTTGCATACGTAAGTCAGCTCCGGATTTCCGGGGCTGACTTTTTTTTGCCCTGCCCTATGGCATTGGCCTATACACGTTCTTCCCTCCGCACATACAATACGATGTACTCAAGTACAACAACTCAAACGCGAAAGGGGAATGAACATGAGCGAAGAAGTTAGAGGCGGATACGGATACGGACACGGTGCATTCACAAGCACAGGCGCAATTCTGGTTCTCTTTATCCTGCTGGTTATCATCAGCCGTTCACTCTTTGTCTAACCGGGAATAAATCCCTGGAGGGGGCCCTGCGCTCTCTCCGCTCCCCGTGTTGCAGCATTCCCTGTTCCAGCCAAGTAGAAACGGCTTTGCTGTCCTTTTAAGGGACGGTGTTGTTTCAGCGAGAAATAGAAGGATAAGTCATCGTGTGAACATATAAATTCATATATTTTGAAATAAAGAGGAGAACCCCCTCTATTTAAAAATGGCCTCACGCTCCGCGTTAGCAGAGTATGAGGTCATTTTTCATGTGCATATTTTTGTTGATAAAAAGAGTCTGTTCTACAAGTCATCCTCATCCGTCCGGGCTTCCTTACGGGTGGAATAGGCCTTGAACAGATAGGCCAGCAGCGCTCCGCACGCCAATGTTCCCAGAACCGGCAGCGGACGCGCTCCCGCCTGAAGCAGAAGAGGCAGTCCGGTCAGCAGGGCCAGCACCAGATGCGCCCGGAATACAAACTGGATGGTTCCCTTGCCCTTGCTGCCTTCCGGCAGCGGATACACGGTCAGCCAGAACGACTCGCTGTGCAGCTTGCGCAGCGCCGTCAGCTGAATCCCCATCAGGAAGAGGAAGAAGATATAAATGCCGCTGCCGGTGTAGCTGTCCTGATTCATCCAGACCAGGAACAGGTCCAGTACGGCAATCCGCAGGACGATTCCGAAGATATCGCCTCTGGCGAAGCTTTTGGTCAAGAGGAACCGGTAGGCGGAAGACCGCTGCCAGGTTATGCCGCCGCCCCACCGGGACAAATAGCGCCGGGCATAGACCCGCTGCTCACGTCCTGGGACATCAACGAACCAGCCGAGGACCATAAGCGCCCGGGTTCCCTGATTCTTCTCCATCGTAATCAGGCGCTCCCACGGAACAGAGTGCCGGCCGGGTACGGCCAGCGCGGCCGCGTAGGCTGCGGCCAGAATCACGATAAAGATCAGCGCGCGGACGGAAGGCTGCCATACCCAGGCAGCAACCATTAGGATGCCCACTGCCCAGCGCAGCAGGTTGTAGCCTATGGCGGCCGGACGGGAGAGCATAGCAGTCTCCCGCCATAACCCGTAGCTGGCGAGCAGCTTCACCAGGATCAGGACCAGAAGCGTAACCAGCAGTCCCTTATGGGATGTATCCGTGCGTATGTACAGCGGCCATAACGTAATCAGTACAAAAGCCAGGCGCAGGATCTTCCACACATTCCCGCTGACCCATGAAGGGGCGAAATACTCCTTCATCCGGTGGCCCTGCGGCAGCAGGAAGATCGTATCCGGAGTCTGCAGATAGGTCCGGAAGCTGCTGTGCACCGCCGCAGGCACCAGCAGGACCAGCATAATCCAGCGGATGGGAATGCCTGCCGGAATATCGCGCAGCAGTGCAGTATACCAGGCCGAGAAGATAATCAGGACCAGCAGAAACACCATGGCTACACCGCTCTGAATGATATAACCCATATAGGGGATCAGGCTTCCTGTGAACCGGCTGCGCCGCTGCCGGCGCAGCTCCTTCAAATCCATATCATTTCCCTCCCTGAACCAGCTCGTAGAACAGCTGCTCCAAATTCAAGCCCTGCAGCCCGGCCTTCGCCGTCATCTCGGCAAGTGTTCCCTCGGCGATGACCATCCCGCGGTGCAGCACAATGAACCGGTCACAATAGTTCTCTATGGTGGAGAGAATATGCGAGCTAAGCAGAATCGACGCCCCGGATTTCTTCAGATCCAGCATGAAATCCAGCAGCGAGCGGATGCCCAGCGGATCAAGGCCGAGAAACGGCTCATCGATGACATAGAGTGCCGGACGCGCTACGAAAGCGCACATAATCATTACCTTTTGCTTCATGCCTTTGGATAGATGGGAGGACAGGGTATCCATCTTGTCCTCCATATTAAAGAGTGCGGCCAGCTGGCTGGTGCGCGATTCGTAATCACTGCGCTCCACGCCATAAGCTCTGGCAGTGAATTCAACATGCTCGCGGACTGTCATTTCCTCATAGAGCAGAGGGGATTCCGGTACAAAGGACAGTGCGCTGTGATAGCTCTCGGGGTCGCTGCTGCGCGTCTTGCCCTGTACGGTAATCTCACCTTTATGCGGGGACATCAGACCAAGAATATGCTTCATGGTTGTACTTTTGCCCGCACCGTTCAGACCGATAAGCCCGACCATTTCACCGGGCTGCACCTGCAAGCCGATATCATGAAGCACCGGCTTGTTCAGGCTGTAACCTCCGCTTAAACCCGTAATTTGCAATACGGGGGCTGTGTTCATTGACCGTCACCTCTCGGGGTTTTGTTCTTGAGCCACTTCGGGGCTCCCTTATTCTTGCGGTTCTTGTCCCGCTCCGCATTGCTGCGTGCCTTGCCCGCAGGTGTCGCCGCGCTGCGCGTGCCCGCGGCAATCCCCGGCCGGTGCTGCTCACGCCGCACCGTAACACCGCTGCCAGCCGCTGCGCCCGGCTGCCCTGCCGGCGCTTCGCCGCCCGTCCCTCCGGCTGTGCCAGCCGCCGAGGTCCGCACCTGCGGCTTGCCGGCGCGCGGCGCAGCTTCGCCGCCGCGCGGTTCAACCCCCATGCGGCGGGCTGTCCCGCCCCCGCCGCTGCGGAATTCGGCGCGCTCGCCCTCCGTCAGCGCCTTGCCGAAGGCCATTTCCCGCTCGTCCAGCTGGATATCCAGCTCGCGGGCGAATTTGCGCATGATGAACGTCTGCTGCTCCGTAACAATCGTTACGGACAATCCGCGCTTGCCCATGCGCCCCGTGCGTCCGGCACGGTGGACATAGTGCTCGGAGTCAAAGGCCGGATCGAAGCTGACGACCAGCGTCAGATTCTCAATGTCCAGGCCTCTGGCCGCCACGTCGCTGGCAACCAGCACCTTGAGCTTGCCGTCACGGAAGCGGGCCAGCACGTTTGCGCGCGTAACCTTGTCGGCATCCCCGTACAGCGCTGCGGCAGGAAGCCCCAGATGGTTCAGCTTCGCGGTCACTTCAGCAATATCATCGGTAGCATTGACGAACACAATCGCCCGCTCCGGCTTGTAGTGGCGGATCACCCGGCGCAGCATATCCACCTTGTTCCGCTCCTCGGACACCACGTAGTGATGTTCAAGACTCTGGGCCGTCATCATGCCGGGATCAATCCCCACCTCTGCGATGTTCTTCATTTCCTTGTTAGCCAAGAGCTTGGTCTCCGGTCCGATGGTCGCGGACAGCATAACCAACTGGCGTGTGCGCAGCGCGCTGCTGACGATCTTCGTCACTTCGCCCGCGCCGCTGAGCTGGAACATCTGGTCCGCCTCATCGAGAATAATCGTCGTCACCTCATGCATCTTCAGCTTGCGCAGCCCGATCAGCTCCCGCACGCGTCCCGGAGTACCCACAACCAGCTGGGGATGCTCGCGCAGCTTGTCAATCTGGCGTTTGATTGCCGCTCCGCCAATCAGCCCCATCGCCCGGATGCCCCGGTGGGCCCCATAGCGCTCTGCTTCGCGGAGGATCTGCATCGCCAGCTCCTGGGTTGGTGCCAGCACCAGCTTCTGCACCGATTTCTGGTCCGGATTAATCCCTTGCAGCAGCGGCAGCAGGTAAGCCAGAGTTTTGCCTGTCCCTGTCTGGGAAGCGGCCAGCACATCTCTTCCTTCCAGCAGAAGCGGAATCGTCTGCTCCTGTACCGGGGATGGTTCGGTGATGCCGAATTCAGACAATCGGGCAACGAGGTCTTCCTGAATGCCGATGGCTGCAAAAGAAGCTTTATTCATAATAGATATTCATCCTTTTCGCTTAAGATAATATGTTCATTATATGCCAAAAAGGCCTCTCCACCAAATGGAAGGCCACAAGTTCCAATCTACGCCATATTTTATTTATGTAATTCCATCCTGCATGCAAAAGGGGACAAGCCGTTTGCTTCATAGCTGAGTAATCATTTTCTGTTCATAGCGTTATAGGTCAGCTTATCCGCCAGCCGCGGGAATAAGCCGTATAGACGAATTCCGAAGGCTGCCAGACCGGGCAGATCCACTTCTTCCTTGCCTTTCTCCATCAGCTTCACAATCTTCGCAGACACATGCTGCGGAGTCATCATGATCCGGCTTACGCTTTTCTCATAATTGCCTGAAGGGTCGGCGGTCTTGAAGAATTCGGTGGCGATGGGTCCGGGGTTCACGGCCGAGACAATAATGCCGCTCTTGCGGAGCTCCTGGCGGAGCGCATTGGTGAAGCCGAGAACAGCATGTTTGGTAGCCGTATAGGCAACCGCACGGGCTGTACCGATTTTGCCGGCCATAGAGGCCACATTCACGATCTGACCGCTGCCGCGCTCCAGCATATGAGGCACTACCGCCTTGGTGCAGCGGACAATCCCCATATAGTTCACGTCCATCATGGCATCGAACTCGCCGGGCTCCATCTCCGTAAAAGCCGCAAACTTGCCATAACCCGCATTGTTGAGAAGAATGTCGATTCTGCCGTACTGGCTGAGGATTTCCCCGAAGGTACGCTCTACCGCAGACTCATCGGTCACATCACAGACGAACAGTCCAAAAACGCCCGGTATTCCGGCCGCGGTTTCTTTCAGCTTGTCTTCCGAACGGGCCAGCAGAATGGGAACGGCCCCACGCTGGCTGAGCATCTGTGCCGTAAGCGCACCGATGCCGCTCGAAGCTCCTGTAATAACAACAACCTTGCCTTGTAATGCCATGGAATGTGTTCAGCTCCCGATTATCCGCCTAAGAGATCATAACCTGAATATCAAGCTCCCCGATGCCCTCCATCAGAAGCGGAATACTAAGCGCTCTGCGCGGCAGGATGGACATGCTCTCCGACTTCATCAGCTTCGGCGGGGTAATGTCTACAGATACCCCTTGATTGGAAAGAATAGTACTGGCATTGCCGCTGATCATGTTGCCAAGCTCCGAAATGGCACTCTGGCCCATCTCGTCCATTTCCGTAATCACATAGCCGCCCATCATGGCCGACACCATCTTAAGCGCCACATGCTCGGCGATTCCGAAGATAATATTCCCGCTGAGCTGACCTGTCATTCCCACTTGAATCCATATATGATTATCGATCAGTTCAATGTCCTTAATACCCAGAATACCGGTAGACGGCGAGACTTGTATCACCTGTTCAATAACAATTCGTGCAGACTCTAGAAACGGATTGATTACTTCTGCTTTCATGAAAGTGCTGTCCCCCCTCGACCAGGCTTTAGTCATATACCAAAAGTCCTAAGCAATAATGATTTATTATACTTCATATATCGGCATTATTCACCAAAAATTAATGGTCTTGTCGAATGATTTCACAAGATAGTTTGGACAGCGACATTGCCCTGCCGGGTGTAATCTCCTATAATTTAATCAAATGCCAACACTGAACGTAAGATTTGCGGCGCAATTCCTTCCGGGTGCAGCACTCACTGCGTATTTCCCCCCACATTTTCTGGCAGACAATCCGCAGCATGCAGACCCTGGCCCATCAAGCTGTTAACGGCGCAAACGTCCTCTGGAAAGTAGTCACTTTCCCACAGCGATACAATATACGGCGGCACCAATCCGGTAGCCATTAGGGGGCAGTCCATGAATATCAGCCAGCTTGAAACACTGATTACCATTTCCAAAACGATGAGCTTCCGCAAGGCGGGAGAACTACTCAATTTGACCCAACCGGCGGTTTCAGCACAGATCAAAAGTCTCGAAGAAGAATTCAAAACCCAGCTTGTGGACCGGAATCAGCCTGTAACCCTGACAGACCGGGGCCAAGTATTCCTCACGCATGCGGAGCAGATTGTAGGTATCGTTGAAGAACTTAAGCAGCGTCTTGCGGATCTCGAGGAGAATCCCCAGGGGCACATTATTCTCGGAACGACCACCTCCATTGCCATTCAGATTTTGCCGCGGATTCTGTCCTATTTCCAGGACCAGTTCCCGCATATCAAAACCTCGATCTCGTCCATGTCCTCTTCACAAATCTATCAGCATGTCGAGAATGGTCTTGTTGATGTCGGAATCGGCTATCTGATCGGCCGCAGTCCCGGAATGACAACTTCCGTCCTGTATTATGATACCTTTGAACTGGTCGTCTCGCCCCGCCATCCTCTGGCCCAGGTCAAATCGGCCGGTATTGAGGCGCTTGGCAAAACACCGCTTATCCTGCTGTCCCCGGACACCGTCGGCCGGAAATTCGCCGATGAAGTACTGGCCAAACACGGTATCCAGCCCCAGGTCATCATGGAGCTGACCAGCAGCGAAGAGGTGAAACGGATGGTGGAGCTGGATCTCGGGGCAGCCGTTATTTCCAAACAGTCTGTAACCGCCGAGGTCCGAAACGGCACGCTCAAAATCGTCCCGATCATCGAGCTCGAGGTCACCCACCCTGTAGGCGTCATCACCAAATCCGGCAAGTACGTCAATTCGGCCATGAGGCAGTTTCTGAGCGATCTTAAGGGAATGCCCGAAACCCAATTCATCGGCTCAGAGTAACTAATAATCACCAACCTGCAACCTATTCTGCCACTTTGGCCTAAGGAGATGTTACCTCTATGAATTTCGACCTGCATACCCATCATTTCCGCTGCGGTCATGCTGACGGAAGCATCAGGGATTATATTGAAGCAGGGATAACCGCGGGTCTTGATGTGATCGGGATTTCCGATCACACGCCCTATTTCGGAAGTCCGTCCGAGCAGGCTTTTCCGCGTATCGCGATGGCCAAATCGGAGCTTGTCCACTACGTGGAGGAGGTACTGGCTCTGCAAAAGGAGTACGAAGGCCGTATTGATGTCCTGCTCGGCATTGAGTCCGACTATTTCCCCGAGCATGCAGAGCTGTACCGGAAGACGCTTGCCGCCTATCCGTTTGACTATGTGATCGGTTCGGTGCACAGCGTGGACGGCAACAGCATCTTTAATAAAAGCCGCTGGAAGGGTCTGGGCCCTAAGCAGAAGCTGGAAGCCAAAGCGGAGTACTACCGGCTGATCGCCGAATCCGCGCGCAGCGGCATGTTCCAGATCCTCGGACACATTGATGCGATGAAGGGCAATTATCCGCAGTTCTCGGAGATCTCCGCTCCCCGGGAGATTGATGAAGCCTTAAGCGCAATCAGCGAATGCGGGCTGGCCATCGAGATCAACACCTCGGGCGGCACCAAGCTGTGCGGCGGCTGGTATCCGTCGGATGAGATTCTGGAGCGGGCGCTGCATTTCGGCGTGGAGGTCAGCTTCGGCTCCGATGCCCATAAGCCTTCCCGGGTGGCTGATCAGCGCAATAACGTTGCCGTGCGGCTTAAGGAGATCGGATTTAAGCACTGGGTCTACTACAAACGGCGTGAGAAGATTACAGTAGGACTATAGCTGTAGGATATTGGGGCGGCTTAATCCCCGGCTGGACAAAAATAAATGCACCGCATGCGGTTACGCTGTTGACGATGATTGCCATCGTCCGCCGTTACCGCTGCGGTGCATTTTTGCTATGGTTGTTCCTTATTGAGATTATCACAGGTGAAGCCCTGCTGCTTCAGCGTCCGCCCCGCGTCTCCGTACTGCGGATTCAGGGCATAGAAGCGGGCAATCGTACTGCTCCAATCCCTCCCGGTCAGCCCTTGAGCCCTAAGCGACTCACGGTGGGTCTCATTGTACTCCTGGATCAGGGCCTTCTGATCAGGGTTATAGGTTTCTTCATGATACACAGCCGCCATAGGAAGACGCGGCTTCTTCGGCAGCTCTTCGCCCGGATAGCCGATACACAGGCCGGCTACCGGGAATACATATTCGGGCAGCTGCAGCAGCTCGATCACTTCGGCTGTGCGGCGGCGCACGCCGCCGATCGGAATAATCCCAAGTCCCAGCGACTCCGCAGCAGCCACCGCATTCGCTAACGCAATGCCGACATCGGTTGCACCGACCAGCAGCGCATCCACATCCCCTGCCGCTTCAAACGGCTGTTCTTCCAGCTCTGCCGCCAGCCGGGCCCGGTGAAAGTCCATGCAGAACACCAGGAATACCGGCGCTTCGGCCACATGCTTCTGGTTCCCGCTCAATACCGACAGCTGCTGCTTCCGTTCTTCGCTGCGTACCGCAATGACCGATACCTGCTGGCCATTCACCCAGGATGGAGCGGCCTGGGCTGCCTCAATTATGGTCTTCAGCTTCTCTGGTTCTACCGCCTGCCTTGTATATTGCCGGAAAGAGCGGTGGTTCGTAAGTAGTCTAATCACTTCGTTCAAGAGCTATGTCCTCCTCGCCAAATGCTGTTTCTGTATATCCATCATAGCCTAATGACTCCGGCTACCGCCAGCAGAAACAAGCGAAACCGGATTCCGGCATAGTGCTCGCCACAAAAAAATGGACCCGAATCATCGGGTCCCAACAGCAGTTATATTTTCAAAAGGGGGTCATGTACTTAGTTTAACCGGAGACTGTTAGAGTTTGATAACGGCATTATTTCATTTGTGTAACAATATCAGCCTACCCACAGCTAAACAGTGGGATTGTAAGTAATACCTGAGTACTCCTACGTTCGGCTAGCTGACAATAGCCCTTCTCTTAATATTAAGAGAAGCATTGTAGTCGGCGTTAGCAACGAATCCGCACGACACACATTCAAACTGGTCTTGAGTTTTTCGGTTTTCTTTGTCTGTATGACCACAGGAAGAACATTCTTGGCTTGTGTACTTCGGGTCAACGAACACAACAGGAACGCCATTCATTCGAGCCTTATATTCTATGAATTGACGTAACTGGAAGAATGACCATCTGCTTAATCGTTGTCGTTGCGACTTCATAACCGTCTTACTCTTCTGCTTGTTTTTTGAGATACCATTAAGGTTTTCTAATGCAATGACAGAAGAGTGCCTTTGAGCCTTTTCAACGATATTCTTAGAGATGCAATGGTTTATATCACGGGCCATACGACGCTCTTTTCTAGCACGCTGTTGTAACCTTCTTTTAGCAGCCTTAGTTCCTTTGGATTGCAGTTTGGTGCGCAGACGGGAATATCGCTTGCGAAGGTTATTGATCTTTGCACCACTAAAAAATTCACCTTTACTATCTGTTGCAATATTAACAATACCTAAATCAATACCTAATACTTCAGATGTATTGATTCTTTCACCTTCAGGAATTTCTAAAACTAATAAAAGGTAGAAAACACCATTTACAAAAACAAGATCCGCTTGACCTCGAATACGTCTATCTTGCATGACGGAAATATGGTAGCCACTAATAAACATAGGAACTTTAATACGACCTTCAACGGTAGCTAAAGAGACATTTTCCAATCCTTTTAAAGATAGGATACGTTGGTCATACACAATGGCACCGTCTAATTTGAATTGACATTTTGTTTTTTTATTTAACTTGTATGCTTCACAAACCTTGGCGATTGCACGAATAATCAATTGAGAAGAAAGATTTTCAAATTCTATACGAATTGGGTAATAACACAATTGCTGAAGTTTTACTTTAGAAAAGCAATTACTCTCGTAAGCAATTATACTAATTCGATTACATGCCTGGTTAAACTGTTCCATTGTACGTTTAAGTGCTTGATATTGTTCTTGTTTCGGCAATAATTTTATTTTTGTTGTAATAAGGATTCCATTCACCTTCTCCAATTAAAAAGAATGAGCTTCTTTGCGATTTGAGTTTGTGAATACTTTCATTACATCGCCTGAGCCGTCCGCCATCGGCAGTGTCCGCTCCAGGGTCAGACCATTCTTGAGCATCACCTGCTCTGATCTGAGGTTGTCCCCGCGGCAACGTCCCTCCACCTTCAGCAGTTCCAGTTCGCGGAACCCGTAGGCCAGCAGCAGCCCCAATGCTTCAGTGGCGAAGCCGCGCCCCCACCATGTTGGATTAAGCATATACCCCAGCACCGCCTTCCCCTCATGCCGGTTCCAGTTCTGCAGGGAGACCGACCCGATCAGCTCCGGCTGTCCTTTGAGATAGATGCCTGCATGCAATGCGCAAGGGTCATAACCATGCAGCATCCGGTTCACCAGCTTATCCAGAACGCCCTGCTGGGAGGATGAGCCCTGGCGCAGCTGAATATGCGGCTGCACCTCCGGATGGGAGAGCAGCGCCCGCAGCACTGCGCCGTCAGCGGATGTCATACTTTTCAGTTCTACCGCCGCTCCCTGCAGCGCCATACCCATAATCGCTTCATAAGTGCTCATGAACTTCACCCTCTTCTGCTGCTCTCGTTAAGCCGCATCCTCAAGCTCTGCCATCTTACTCCCGGCGCAGAGTCAGTACAGTAAGCTCCGGCCGGCACATGAAGCGCAGCGGCATCATGGTTTCGCCGAATCCCCTGTTCACATACACCGGCATCGCCTTATTCTCTGTGTAATACAGGCCGTCTATGTATTTCTGCGAGCCGTAAGGCGTGAACGGCGCACCCAGCAGCGGCAGACGGATCTGACCGCCGTGGCTGTGCCCTGAGAGCTGCAGGTGAAACGGATACCCTTCCGCCGTATCGGCGTAATCCGGCTCATGCATCATCAGCACCGTGAACGTGCCGTCCGGGATGCCCTGGATTGCGGCCTCCGGGTCCGGCTTGCCATGCAGCATATCGTCCAGTCCTGCCACCGCCATCACGGCGCCGCCCTGCTTGATCAGGTAGGACTGGTTCCGCAGCACACGGAAGCCGGATTCGTTCAGCAGGCGGGTAAGCAGCTCCGTATTCTTGTAATCATGGTTGCCTAGGATGGCATACTTGCCCAGCGGAGCTTCAAGCTCTGCCAGAATAGCGACCGAGTCTGTCAAATCCTCGGCATAGCTGTCCACAATATCCCCGGTGAAGCAGATCAGATCCGGCTTCTCCTCCTTGATGTGCTTAGTCAGCCGGGCCAGATCATGCGCATCCTTGTTGAAGCCCAGATGCACATCGCTGAAATGAACGAGCCGGGTTCCGGCAAAAGCTGAAGGGAGGTCCTTCAGAGGCAGCTCCCTCCGCGTAATCTCCAGCCAGTTAGGCTCGCCCTGCCAGGCATAGCCGCCGGTAAGCAGGCCGGCGCCAACTACGGTTGCCGCCCCCCGGGCGAGGAACTGGCGGCGGGTCATTTTGCGGCTGCCAGCCCCCTCTTTCTGCGGAGGGGGATAACCGCCGGTACCTGCCGCCGGCAGGTCAGACCTGGGAGAGCCCCCGGACGATTTTGTACTCATAGGGAGATTCTCCTTTCTATCCTCAAATCTATTCGGTTAATGCCGTTTATGTTCGTATACTGAGCATGCTGCGCTTATTGGCAACACTTCCAGTTCATCCGTCAGCGCCTGAGATACGGCTAATCGTCAGGCTAATCTGCGGGTTAATCTGACCCCTTATCGCTTCCAGGCCGCTTCGGCGGAATTCCGGCATCCTGTGCTTCCTGTTCATCCTGTGCTTCCTGTTCTTCCTGCTCCCTCTCCTCATGCTTATCTGTTACAGCTTCTTCCACTTTGTCATCAATGTCCACTTCTATAGCCGCTTCAATCTCTTCTTCAGTGGTGCCGGGTCCGAGAATTTTGCGGAACAAGCCCAGCATGGACAGGGCATAGGCAACGGTTATGAAGCTGAAGCAGATCTGCATGACTACAACAAGCCGCGAAGTGTTATCTATGGGAGCCACATCCCCGTACCCGACTGTCGTAAATGTAGCTACGCTGAAGTACAGGAAGGTGATCAGCTGGCTGAGCAGATCCTGGCCTATCCCCTCGCCCTGGAAGGAAGACTGGCCAAACAGCTTATATATGGATGTATATACAACTGTAAAAAAAATAATGCAGCTAAACGCAGCGATGCTGATCCGGACCAGTGTATGCTGCAGCCTGACTTCCTTGCTGTTGGAGTCCTTGATCTCATGAAAAATAAACAGAATATAAAACAGGACCGAAGCCAGGACAAAAATCAGAATCAGACCGCGCAATCCCTTGTTGCCGGGCACAATGGTGCCTAGATCGATCAGGTCCAGCAGATCCTCAACCGAAATCAGGGCATAGATCAGAATGGGGGCCAGCAGAACTCCTTTGCCCATCCAGCTCAGCTTGATCCGGAGAGACCACAGCGCCAGCAATATGATTACAGCAAAATTGAAAATCCATATCCACCACGCCATGGCCTTTACTCTCCTGTTCTCTGCATCCGGCAAGCTTTTATCGGGAAAAGTTACCGGTATTCCGCTGATAATGCCTCACCGCTCATAACCGCTTATATTCCCCACTTCCATTAGCCCGTTGTGTGCCCGCCAGCACCGGACTTCACCTTCGGCTCTTCTCCGGGTCTGCTGGTTACAGTAATCCGGCACTCTTCCTCAGGTGTCTCCCTGTAAGCTGCAGCGATGCCCTTAAGCTTAATGTCCTTCCGGCTAACCCGGCGCTGCTTAAAACATATCCCGACATCCTTGGTGAATGGGAACGGGTCCAGAATCAGCGTGGACTTATCCTGCCACTCTGCCTGAATAGCCTTGCCTGAGGTGAAGCTGAAATCCTCGCTGCCTGAGAAGCCGCCAGCAAACCACGGATGCTTCTCGGACTCGGGGCTTCCCGGTTCACTCAGTGCCAGAAACAGCGACAGATCATCACAGAACTGCAGCAGCCTCGCGTCGTAATACAGTTCGCCTTCGCCGATCGGCCGGCTCTGTTCCAGCTCACGGTGGATACGGGCTCTGCGGTCCGCTTCATCCTGCAGATACTGTGTCAGCTCCGGGCATTCCTCACCGGATACTTCGATCAGCCGTTCGAAATGCGAGCTGCACAGCAGCGCCCCATAAGGTGTATCTGCTTCAACCTCGTCGATGCCCCGTCTATAGAAGGTCAGCTTAGGCACAACGGGGAAGTCGATGAAGCTGTATGGCGCCCCCTCTGCATCGTTCCAGAACGGCGTCTCGTCGAGATCAATCCAGCCCCGGTCATGATTGCTCACCGCCCGCAGCACTTCAGCCCGGCGGCCTTCCGCAGGCGTATGCTCTTCCTTGAACCACTTCGCAAATTCCCCGGCCAGCAGGCCGTGCTCATGCTGCTTCACCATCACAAACGCTCCGTCCTGTTCACGACAAATCACTGTAATTCCTCCCCGTTGTCCACTGCTTGAATACTGCATATAACTATCTGGATTATAACATAATTACCTATATTGATTAGAATCCGGGTGATCGCAGCCACTCTATGTATGATCATGACCCAGTAAGAAGACTGTCTAAAAATGTACCCTTTTTCCACCCTGAAAGAAACATATTCTGCTGCAATAGCCCTTTCCAGTTCCAACCGGAACAGGAAATGAACTCCTGACGCAAACAGGCCGTTCAGGAAATACTCCTGAACGGCCTGTGATTTAAGGACAGCAGCTGATTACACTGCCGCAGATATAAATCGTAAAGAAAATGCAAGCTGTATAGTTACACGCCCAGCCAGCGCTTGAACATATGCTTAGTCGTCTGCTTATTGATCTCGGCAATGGAGGTGGTCAGCGGAATTCCCTTCGGGCAGGCGCGCACGCAGTTCTGCGAGTTGCCGCAGCCGTCGATGCCGCCGTCTTCCATCAGCGCTTCCAGACGTTCGTCAGAGTTCATCTCGCCCGTAGGGTGGGCGTTGAACAGGCGCACCTGCGAAATAGCCGCAGGACCGATGAAATTGGTCTTCTCATTGACATTCGGGCATGCCTCCAGGCAGACACCGCAGGTCATGCACTTGGATAACTCATAAGCCCACTGACGCTTCTTCTCCGGCATCCGGGGTCCCGGACCCAGGTCATACGTGCCGTCGATCGGAATCCAGGCCTTAACCCGCTTCAGGGCATTGAACATCCGGCTGCGGTCAATCACCAGGTCACGGACCACGGGGAAGGTCTTCATCGGCTCAATGCGCACCGGCTGCTCCAGGTTATCGATCAGCGCTGCGCAGGCCTGCCGCGGCTTGCCGTTGATCACCATGGAACAGGCGCCGCATACTTCCTCCAGACAGTTCGATTCCCAGCACACCGGGACTGTATTGTCACCCTTCGCGTTCACCGGATTGCGCTGGATTTCCATAAGCGCGCTGATCACATTCATTCCCGGACGGTAGGCAAGCTCGAACTCCTCCGTATACGGGTTCGTTTCCGGCTCGTCTTGGCGGGTAATGATAAATTTTACGTTTTTGGGAGCTGCTGCAGTTTCCGCCATGTCAGTTACCTCCTAAAAGTTTTGTGAGCATAAACCTCATCGCATGATTTCGTACAAAACTAGCTTCGCAAGCATAAACTTAGCTCCGGGTATATTACTTCTATGCAATCAGTCTTGGTCAGTTCGTTGCAATTGGAGATGGACTTAGTATGGATGCGAGTTCTATTGTATTTCATACAATCAAATCAGGTATTTCCGGCCTTAAATTGCATTCTATTGCAGTTTGTACATTTGAATTTTGCAATTAGCCCCTTTTGAGCTCCTGCAGCCAAATTCTGTTGCACAGAATACATTAGATTGCCTTTTAAAACGCTCAACCGGGCGATTCTGCTGTACAAAATACAATAGAATGCTACAACCCTGTTAGTCCTTCGAGTAATCCCGCACCCGCGGAGGAATCAGTGACACATCCACTTCCTCATATGAGATCTGCGGGCCGTCAGCCGTCCAGGCGGCTTTGGTCGTCTTGAGGAATTCCTCATCATTGCGGGTAGGGAACTCCGGCTTGTAATGCGCGCCCCGGCTCTCGTTGCGCAGCAGCGCTCCGAGGGTCATGGCTTCTGACAGCTCCAGCATATTCCACAGCTGGCGGGTGAAGGCTACGCCCTGGTTGCTCCAGCGTGAAGTATCGCTCATGTTGATGCGGCCGTAGCGTTCCTTTAGCTCTTTGATTTTGCCGATGGTCGCTTCCAGCTTCTTGTTCTCACGCACCACGGTCATGTTGGCCGTCATCCATTCGCCAAGCTCCTTGTGGATTACGTAAGCATTCTCCGTGCCTGTCATCCCCAGCAGAGACTCATATTTGTCTTCTTGCGTCTTGTGGAAGCTGTCAAACACCGTGGAGGAGATATCCTGAACCGACTTCTTGAGCCCCTTGATATATTCCACAGCCTTCGGCCCCGATACCATGCCGCCATAGATCGCCGATACCAGCGAATTTGCTCCAAGGCGGTTCGCCCCGTGATATTGATATTCACATTCCCCTGCGGCGAAGAGACCGGGAATATTCGTCATCTGGTTATAGTCGACCCACATGCCGCCCATCGAATAATGCACAGCGGGGAAGATTTTCATCGGAATTTTGCGGGGATCATCCCCCATGAACTTCTCGTAGATCTCGATAATGCCGCCCAGCTTGACGTCGAGCTCCTTCGGGTCCTTATGCGAAAGATCCAGGTACACCATGTTCTCGCCGTTAATGCCCAGCCCCTGATCCACACACACATTGAAAATCTCACGTGTTGCGATATCGCGCGGCACCAGATTGCCGTAAGAGGGATATTTCTCTTCGAGGAAATACCACGGTTTACCGTCCTTATAGGTCCAGATACGTCCGCCTTCTCCGCGCGCTGATTCCGACATCAGCCGCAGCTTGTCATCGCCCGGGATGGCTGTCGGGTGGATCTGGATGAATTCCCCGTTCGCATAATGCACACCCTGCTGATATACAGCGCTTGCAGCGGTTCCTGTGTTGATGACCGAATTCGTCGTTTTGCCGAAAATAATCCCCGGACCGCCGCTGGCCAGAATGACCGCATCCGCCGGGAAGGTCTGAATTTCCATCGTCTTCAGATTCTGGGCGCTGATGCCGCGGCATACGCGTTCGTCATCGAGAATGACGGAGAGGAACTCCCAGTTCTCGCTTTTGGTCACCAGGCCTTCGGCTTCCCAGCGGCGCACCTGCTCATCCAGCGCATACAGCAGCTGCTGGCCGGTTGTCGCTCCGGCGAACGCTGTCCGGTGGCGCTTCGTCCCGCCGAACCGGCGGAAATCAAGCAACCCCTCCGGCGTGCGGTTGAACATAACGCCCATCCGGTCCATCAGGTGAATAATGCCCGGTGCGGCTTCGCACATCGCTTTGACCGGAGGCTGGTTGGCCAGGAAGTCGCCGCCGTAGACGGTATCGTCGAAATGCTCCCAGGGCGAGTCGCCCTCGCCCTTTGTATTCACAGCGCCGTTGATGCCGCCTTGCGCGCAGACCGAATGCGATCTTTTGACAGGGACCAGTGAGAATAGATGTACATGCGCGCCGGATTCGGCGGCTTTGATGGTAGCCATCAGGCCGGCCAGACCGCCGCCCACGATGATAATATCGGCTGATGCCATGATTGTTCCCTCCTAAATTACGCTTAAGTTGCTCCTGTATTCCTAAATAACGCTGCTGAGCGACTGCATCGCGGTGGCTGCGGTTTGAAATTCATCGTCACGGAACGTCACCAGTGACAGTACGAACATGAAGGTAACCAGTACGAATACACCGAGACAGAGGATAGAGGACACCCGCTGTGAACGCGGCCCCACAGTGATACCCCAGCTGATGAGGAAGGACCATAGACCATTGGAGAAATGGAAGCAGGCTGCTACGATACCGATGATGTAGAAGGTCATCAGCAGCGGCTGGGTTACAATGTTATGCATAACTCCGCCCAGCTCATCATGCTCTACATTGCCAAGCGCCACCTGGACACGGGTATCGTACAGATGCCAGACAATGAAGATGAAGGTGACGATTCCGCTGATACGTTGCAGCGTATAACGCCAGTTTCTTTCCAGATTGTAGCGGTTCAGGTTCGGCTTCGACTGATAAGCGATGTACAGACCGTACACTCCATGGTACAGCAGCGGCAGCCAGATGCCGAACAATTCCAGGAAGAAGACCAGCGGCAGGCTGTTCAGCCAGAGCACACTGTCTGTGAAACCGGAAGCGCCACCCTCTACTGCTGCGAAGTTCGTCAGCATGTGCTCAAGGAAAAAGGCCCCAAGCGGGATAACGCCGAGCAAGGAATGAATCTTTCTGGAATAAAATCCTCTCATAAAGTGTCCCCTTTCCAATTAAAACAGCGTTTTCACAAGTGTCTTTTTAAAGAGCATACACCGCCGGGAGTACAGTTGAAACAGGGCAGCGGCAGGCTGCAGCAAGCAGCAAAATGTCTATTTGCACCACTTTTCATTGTTTTCCCGGACTTTGCTTTATTATTCACAATATGTGAATATCTTGTGTCACTTTTCATGTTACTCTTTTTTCGCTTATAAGGGAATTGCAATCTAATTATTAATCGTTATACAATAAACGCATAAGAATATTTTTAATATGATAATAATTCTCATTTAGACTGCGTATTCACTTCAGATTCAGCCGAATTCTCATATAAATCAACGATCTCCCGGCTCCCGGCTATGCTTTTTATCACTCATTCATTGGAATTCTTAACCAGCAATTACCTAATACAATCCGCTGTTTACAGATTGGGACAAAGGAGTGCTTGTAATGTACGATGATTTAGACGCTTTTGCTGCAGTTGTGGAGCATTCCAGCCTGAACCGGGCCTCCCGCCAGCTCAACCTGTCCCAGCCAGCCCTATCCCGCAAAATATCCAAGCTGGAGGAACGGCTCGGGGTCGCCCTGTTTCACCGTTTCGGCAAGCGGCTGGAGCTTACGGAGGTAGGACGGCTTACTTATACCTATGCGCTGGAGCAGCGGCAGCAGCGCTCCAAGTTTCTGGAAGCGTTGTCCAAGTTCAAGGAAGGCGAACCGCAGCTCGTCACGCTGGGAGCCAGCCTGACCACACTGCAAACCACGCTGCCTCCGCTGGTGAATGCCTACATGGAGAAATACCCGGCGGCTGAGCTGAAGCTGATCACCGGGAAGACGCATGAGATGGTTACCGCAGTCAGCGAGGGCAAATGCGATGTCGGCATCATCGCCTCCCAGGTTCAGGAGCCGGGGCTGCGCTGTATCCCGCTGTTCGAGGACCAGCTCCGGCTGGTCGTTGCCGAGCACCATCCGCTGGCCCAGTCTCCGCGGCTCACGATGGAGCATCTCTCCCGGCTGCCGATGATTCTCTTCTCCAAGGGCACCTGGTACCGCCGGACGACTGATGATCTGTTCCAGCGCTGCGGCGTTGATCCCGATGTGCGGATGGAGATCGACTCCTTCGAAGCGATTGTCCGGCTGCTGCCGACCATCAAGGCCGCTGCGCTGCTGCCGAAGTCTTACCTCCGCCCGGAGCTGCTGAACGGCGGGGGACTTGTCTCCCTGCACATCAAGGAGCTCGAACAGACGCAGCGGACCACTTGCCTGATCTACCAGGGCAGCGGCGGACTTAGCACTGCAGCACGCTGCCTCGTGCAGGTGACTGAAGAAGTATTCCTGTCCGGACGCGAATAACAGAAATCACCCGGCAAGCTTCCATATTGCTACGGATTAGCTTGCCGGGTGAATGTGTTACAGAGATTTTATGACATAGAATTAGCGGAACTTACCTGCATCAATGGCAGCTTGCTTCTCATCGAGAACTTCCTGGTAGCCTGCTTCAAGGTAAGTCTTCTTGGCTGCTTCATAGGTGGCGTCGAATTCAGCTTCCGGGGAGAGCACGACCTTCACGTACAGCTCCTGGAACAGCGTGTTCAGGTCCGCCTTATACTCGTTTACCTTTTCAAGCACTACATTGAACAGCGCATCCGGCGTGCGGAATTCCGCAACCTCGTCGTAATATTTCACTAAATCATCAGCAAGCGTCTCGTACCCGGCTGGCGCCCAGTTACGCAGGTTAGCCGTACGGGTTTTGGCCGCATCAGGATACTGTGCAATTTCAGTCACAAGGCCCCAGTAGTCCTTGTTATTGTTCTGTGCCAGGACAGATTCGCCTTTGAAATCAGGATTCTTCAGAGCGATGCCATCTGCGTCAAGTGTGTAGTTCTCCCCTTCGATACCGTTCTGGAACTTGAACAGGTTCTCCGGCTGGCTCAGCCATTCGAGATACATCCATACCGCAGCACGTTCCTCAGGTGTCGATTCATAGTTAATTCCCATGATGAAGCCGAACGGCCAGTAAGCGCGTCCTTGAGGCTTGTTACCTTCCGGAACACCTGCGTAAGGAGGCACTACGGCAAATTCAGCTTCCGGGTTGTTCTGCAGGGTAGCTGCAAATACATCCGTATTGTTTGCCAGGTAGAACGCGAAGTTCCCTGTTTTGCCGGAAACAAATTCAGCTTTGACTTTAGGCTCGTCGTTACGCAGATAGAATTCCTTATCAAGCAGACCGTTATTATACTGATAGTTCAGGTTTCGTAGGTAAGCCTCTGTATCAGCCGTGGTAAGGTCAGCTACGCTAAGGTCGGAATACAGCGCACGATATTTCGCGTCAACCGGCCATTCACGGAAAGCATAGTTAAAGTTGTAGAAGTTCTGCAGCAGGTTGCCGCCGGTCACACCGAGTCCGGCCTCTTTCCATTTCGCCAGCATCTCGTTGTACTTCTCCAGCGAAGTCAAATCCTCAACCTTCATGCCAACCTTTTCAACCCAGTCCTTGCGGATAATGTTGACGAAGTTGTCGGCTTCAGGGCGGGCAGCGAAGAAGAAGGTTTTCTGATCATCCACTGTACCATACTGCTCAATAGTAGGACCCATGTTTTTCCAATACGTTGGTGCGTAATTTTCGATTTCAGCATGGTCCAGCGGCTGCATAACATCCTCACCATAATAAGTAAGCGCTTGCGGCATATCGTAATGGAAGATGATATCAGGGGCTTTATGCGATGCCAGCAGCTGCTCGTAATCTGTTACCTCTTTGGCGCGGGTAATCGGCACGTAATTGACTTCGATATTGTACTTGTCGCCAAATTCCGCTTGTACCCAGCGGGTATAATAGTTATCGGACACATTCCAGCCCTCATACGCCCGTTCGTAGACCGGAATATCCAGCGAGACCTTCTTCTCGAAGCCCTTGGAGTAATCAGGGAAGCTGCCTTCAGTCTGGTTCGTGGCTGCTGCTGATTCTGCCGGGGCTGTGGTAGGATCAGTGTTTGCATTTTTAGCGTTGTTATTTCCCCCGGAGCATCCGGCCAGCATGCCAGCCGTCATGACTGATGCCATCATTAACGAATACATTTTTCTTTTATTCATCAAAATTCCCCCATTCTAATTTTCGGATTCAAATAGAATTACTATATACTGGAGCCCCAGATTACTCCTTGACCGCTCCGAGCATAACACCTTGAACGAAGTATTTCTGGACGAACGGATACACACAGAGAATAGGCAGAGTAGCAAATACTACAACGGATGCCTTAAGGACCTCCGGATTACTAAGCTGGACCTGGGTGGCTTCCAGCTGGAAGCTTTCACTCGCCTGGATAACCAGATAATAGAGCTTGAGCTGCAGCGGCCGCAGGGAGATCTCATGCTTAATATAGAACAGGGCATCCTGGTAAGCATTCCAGCGGCCGACTGCGTAGAAGAGCGCCAGTGTCGCCATAATCGGCTTGGACAGCGGCAGGACAATGCTGAACAGGATCCGGAAATGCCCGGCACCGTCGATCCGCGCTGATTCTTCCAGACTTACCGGTATACCGTGTGTTAGCGAAGTCTTCATAATCAGCAGATTGAAGGCACTGAACGACAAGGGCAGAACCAGTGACCAGATCGTATCCATCAGTCCCAGATTGTTAATGTTCATATAGTCTGGGATGATGCCTCCACTGAAGTACATCGTGAACAGGAAGATGAAGGTGATGACCCGGCGGCCCTTGAACTGGGCTCTCGACAGCGGGTAAGCGGCGCAGATGGTCAGAATCATCCCCAGAATGGTGAACAGTACAGTCACGATAACCGTGATATACAGTGAACGGAGGATACTGGCATCCGCGAAGATTTTACGGTACGCTTCGATGGTGAAGCCCTGCGGCCACAGAAAGACCTTATTGGCAATGACAAAGGAGTCAGAGCTCAGGGATTTCGATACGACATGAATAAACGGCAGCAGGCATATGAGCGAGACTACGATGATTGCGAAGCGGATCAGAAATTCCCAGGTATCTATACGTGCTTTATGGGGTGCGGCAGAGCCCCCGGCTGTTGCTTTCATGGTTCCTCTCCTTTCTACAATATTCCATCCTCGCCAAGTTTCTTGGCTACACGGTCCGCGGAGATGACCAGAATAATACCGATAACGGACTGGAATAATCCGATGGCTGTCGCCCGGCTGAAGTTGCCGCTCTCGATCCCCCAGCGGTATACCAGCACCGGAATGGTCGTTGTGAACTCTGTGGTGGCTTTATTCTGCAGAGCGTAAATACGCTCGAAGGAGCCGTCCATCACTTTCCCCAGAGCCATGATCAGCAAGGTCACAATAGTCGCACGGATGGAAGGCAGCGTGATATTCCACACTTTTCTCCAGCGTCCTGCTCCATCGACCGTAGCCGCTTCATACATCTCAGGGTTAATCCCGCTCATCGCCGCCAGGTAGATAATGGTACCCCAGCCCATACTCTGCCACACGCCGATGGCCAGATAGCTGATCAGCCAGTTATTGTCCTCCTGCAGGAACGGAATACGGGTACCGCCCATGAGTTCAATCAGATTGTTGACCACACCGCCTCCCTCACTGAGAAGCTGGTAAGCGATAGCCCCGATAATGACCCAGGACAGGAAGTGAGGCAAGTACAGTATCGTCTGATTAATGCGCTTGAAGCGTATGCTTTTGACCTCATTCAGCAGCAGCGCCAGTACAATCGGCATCGTGAAGCTGAAGCAGAGATCAAGCACATTGAGCAGCAGCGTATTCCGGACGGCCTTAATGAAATCAGCCTTGGCGAAAAGCTCCTGGAAAACCTCCATTCCGGCCCAGTCACTGCCCCAGAAGCCCCGAGCAATTTTGTAATCCTTAAAAGCGATTACAAGTCCGGTCATCGGCAAATATTTGAATACGATTACAAATGCCAGCGGAAGCATAACGAGCAGGTAGAGCTGCCAGTCACGCTGCAAATAATATCCGAATCCCTGTTTCTTTTTTAGTAAAGGACTGTGATTTGTTTGTGAAGCGCTCGCAACTTTCAAAATTGTCACCTCCTGCCTCCAATGTTCTTCTTGCCGGCCAATGTCCTCCGGCTCGATTTCTATGCTAGCCCCTTTGCCTGATATTGAAAATCATGAGTATTGATGATCACCATCAAATTTGATTGAAGTGCGCTCTCAAAGGCCTCTGCAGCATTATAATGATCAAATATGATAGGCATTCCCAAAATTAAAGCGCTTTCAAGAAGTAAAGAAAGCAGCCCCTCCGGCCAGGAAAAGGCTCCTAGGAGCTCTTACTCTTGGCCGATTTGTAGCTGCTTGGCGGCATGCCTTCATATTTACGGAAAAAGCGGTTGAAGCTCTGAACATTATAATAGCCAACCTCTGCTGCGATTTGCTTGATTGAGCATTCTGTATCGAGCAGCAGCTCTTTGGCCTTCTCGATCCGCAGCTGATTCACAAAATCAATCATGCTATTGCCGGTTTGCTCATAGACGATCTTGCGCATATAAGAATAGCTGATGCCGATTTCCTTGGCCATATCCTCGAACACAATCTCTTCACGGAAATTTTTCTTCAAATAATGAATGATTCGTTCCGCATGATTGGTTTCACACGTGCTGCGGTCCAGGCTCTGTACGATTTCAGTGAAGAAACCATGCAGATATTCCTCCAGCTCATCCAGTGTATCCATTGCAGCAAGAATGGAGTACACATTCCCTCTGCCCATAACCATCCGGCCTGTGCTGATATGATTCTCGCGGAGGTGCTTGATCGTTGCCCCCATCAGCTGATAGTAGATGAACATAATATTATCGTAGGAAATATTCTCTTCCGAAGCGATCTGGCTGCGGATGCTCTGAAGCTCTTTGAATATCCCCGCCAGATCACCGGCATCCAGGAAGTTGAGAATCCTCCGCTCACTGCTCTCGGAATCGAGATATTTGCGGCTGCCCTCCTCTTCATCGTGCCAGTACATAATGCTTCCCGCCCCGTTGATCATCCGGTGTTTGATGACTTCCATCGCTTCAAACAGCCGCAGGGCAACCCTCTCGGGTGCATCAGCCAAATCACTTACCCCGATCGTGACTGAATGCTCCAGCATTTCGAGGGATTGATCCCGGATCTGCTCCAGCGCCTGACGGAGCAGCTCCTCCTTCTCCCCGGACTCATCTGGAGCAAAGTTCAGCACAATCACTATACAGCCATCGTTATGATATACACTGCGGGCGAGTATCCCCTCCGGGAAGAAGCTCTCATACTTCGCATTGAGCAGATACCGGTGATAGCTGCGTGTCTCCACATTGGTATTGCCTACATACCGCCGGTACTGGTCGATAGACACCACAACAACTCTGTAGCATACTTCCGGAAAAGCCTCCGTGATCCGAGGCGGAATCTCACCCCGCAAAAGACGGTGAACAGCAAGACTCCGGGTATCCTGCTCACGCTCCTGCAGCAGCTGGAACAGGCTTTCCTCTTCCTCCTGCATGCGTTTGAACGCCATATTCAGGAAGGCCAGCTCATTCTTATTGACCACACCCAGGTCGCTCTTCGAGCGGATCGTCCGTACCAGCTGCCGGAGGGGCCTGGACAGCCAGGTTGCAAGAAAGATGGCAAGCAGCGTCCCGAGCAATATGATAGCTCCGGTAAGCAGAATGATATTCCCCTTCATATCCCGTGATCTGATCATCAGCTCATCCATGGAGCTCCAGCTTACATTCCACCATCCGGACAATGCCGAGCGGCTCCAGGCGTACACCATCCGCTTGCCGTCCAGTTCGCGGAAAGTGTAGCCTTCACTAGCTCCCTGGTTCAGTATTTCCTGAAGGAAAGGCAGCTTTAGGCCGTCGGAGAGCAGCAGGGACTGGTCATTGAAGGAAATGACTTTGCCGTCCGAGTCCAGCAGCAGATAGTTGCTGTCTCCGCTCTCTGTTGCATGCAGATATTTGCCGATCTGGCTCTCTTTCAGGTTGACTACGATAATTCCGCGGGTTGTGGATGACAGACGATTGAGGGGATACACATACGATACAACATTTTCTCCCGACTCCAGCTTACGGGGAACCCAAACCCCGCTGATACCTCTGCGTCCTTCAAGCGCTTCATTGATCCAATCGATGGACTCGTACCGTTCCAGCGTCGTGATGCTGTTGTCAGTAGAGAACACATAATCCGAATCATTCAGATAAAAGTACGAAGAGTACACACCGTCTACCCGGCGGTTCAAGTTCAGCAGTTCTTTCGTTACGGAGAGTGCCAGGCTCACGTTGTTGTAATTTGCGTTAATTTCATCGTAGGTCTCAAAGCTGCGGATACGGTCAAAAATATTCGTCGCCGCCAGACGCGACGTGTCCTGAGCCAGATTGGCAAGCGCGTTCTCATTTAACTTGCGGCTCGCATTCAGCCCGGCAAGCGTGGATTCTCCAATGGCTACCTCTGAGTTCTGTATAATCTGTGACCCGCTGTACCATGTCAGAATCGCTGTCGGAATTGCCATGATGCAGAATAGAATCAGTGCCAGCTGCAGGATCATCGGTGTTTTTTTCATATTTGTATCCCCCTAAGGATGTCTCTATATGTAGCTGCCTTGAAATTATCTTATGTCCATATCTCAGCTGGCCGTATCGATATGTTACCGCTTACATTTAAATTTTCCAACCCCCTGATACAATTATTCTGTGCCTCGCGGCAAATCTCTCCGTCCGGATCACTTCAATGTTTTTAGTTTAACATTTCAAATTACTTTTTACATATGTGCATAGGAAATTTTTTCAAACAATTTCGAAATATTAGCAAGCCACCTGCCACTTATTCCTTAGCCGAAGCCCATTTCCGTCTTTGCAGGGGATTGTCACTTGACACCGGACCGATTTCCAACTAAGGTTAGTTACATAAGTAATTAACCAGTTAGGTGGTGAAGCGGTGGGTATCCAGATGGATGACAACCGGCCGATTTTCGTGCAGATTGCGGAGCTGATTGAGAATGACATTATCGATGGAACCGTGCCTGAGGAGACACAGGTGCCTTCCACAAACCAGTTCGCAGCCTTTTACAGCATCAATCCAGCAACGGCGGCCAAAGGTGTGAATCTGCTCGTAGAGCAGGGAATCTTGTATAAAAAGCGGGGGATCGGAATGTTTGTTGCAGCGGGAGCACGCTCCGAGTTGACGAATAAGCGCAAACAGCAGTTCTATGAGCAATATGTGGTGGCAATGATCCGTGAGGCCGCGAAGCTGGGCATTACTACGGAGCAATTGTCTGAAATGATCCGTAAGGGGGATGAGAACCGATGACGGGTACGGAGAAGAAGCATGAAGCAGCGGTAATTCCATCCGGCGCAAAGCTCGATTTGAGCCATGTGAGCAAGATTTTCCGCGGAGGCCAGGGCGTACATGATATCTCGCTGAGCCTGGAGCCGGGGATGATTCATGGACTGATCGGAGCCAACGGCAGCGGCAAAAGCACCCTGCTCTCCCTCATTGCCGGCCAGAGGTTCGCAGACAGCGGACTGGTCACGTATGGCGGCGTTCACGTGAATGAGCATGCAGCGGCACTAAGTCAGATCTGTCTGGTCAAGACCTATGAACGCTCCTGGGAGAACTACTCCTTGAAGGAAATCTTCAAGTTCGCCTCGATCTTCTACCCCTATTGGGATGAGCCGCTGGCCAGAGAGCTGATGGACAAATTCCAGCTTAAAGGCAGCAAGAATTACCAGCAGCTGTCACGCGGTGGCCAATCCATGGCAGGGATCATTAAGGGGCTGGCCAGCCGTGCTCCGCTGACGCTGCTGGATGAACCGGTAATCGGCCTGGATGCCTCGATGCGCGAAATCTTTTACCGGACCCTGCTTGAGGATTACAGCAATTATCCACGCACCTTTGTAATGACTACACACCTGATCGAAGAAGCGGAGAACCTGTTTGAACGGATGGTTTATCTCAAAAGAGGTCGTATCGCCTTCCAAGGTCCTGTAGAGGATTTTGCCGCCAACGCCGTCTATGCTTCCGGGCCCGCTACCGTGCTGGAGAAGCTGCTGGGGGATGTCCGCGTACTGCACAGTGAACGCCTGGGAGGCAAGCTGCTGCTTGCGCTTGAGAATCTCTCCGGCCCCGCCGAACACAGAATGCTCCAGGATCAGGGCATTGAGCTGTCTCCGGTTCCGCTGCAGAAGCTGTTCGTATATCTGACGCTGCGCGATGCAGAGAATTCGCAAGGAGGCGGAAACCGATGAGCTACCGTAGTTTAATGATGTTTCACCTGAAGGATTACCGCAGAGGCGCCTTGATTCTGCTGAGTATATTCATTTGTGTGGACACCGCCCTGGTACTGATGATGAAGTTTCTGCCCGCCTGGGATATGGGAACGGCGGACAATATCTTCAGCGTGAACCGGAATATTATGTCTATCTTCATGATCGTCAGCATGATCGTTACAGTGGCTATTACCTTTCCGCTGATGAGCAGCTTCAGTGTGACCCGCCGCAATTTCTACGTCAGCTCGCTGTTTGCCCTGCTGGCCTTCTGCATAACGGCTGCGCTGGCGGAGACTGCCGTGTATCTGATCGGCCGGGCTGTTCTTCCTTCGATTGGACTCCCGGTTGATGTGGACCGGCCGCTCCTGCTCTCCGCGTACATGTTCATGCTGACGCTGCTCGATGTCTCGGTAGCCACCTTCCTGATCGGCGCCTGTTTTTACAGATTCAGAGTAATCATTGGAACCCTCCTGGCCATCGTGTATTTCGGATCTGTCGCCCTCATTTCCCAAATGTTCCCCTCTATGGAGTACATGGAGAACTTCGCATTATTCTCGACAGATCCCGCAATGTTCGAGCCTGGAACCACTCTCCTCCTGTGGGGGATCATCGCCCTATGCGCGGGGGCTGGGTGGATGGTATACCGCCGGACTGACATCCGGATGTAGCCGTCTTTCTGAAGAGCAAAAAACGCCCGGCTGCACGTCAGCCTGGCGTTTTTTTGCATTCTTTTATAGAGATACGCAGACTGGAATTCTGCACCTAATCCGCATTCACCGCTTCATCCTCGAACTCCCCGATGCTGTCATTGGAGCCGATCACCACCATGATATCCCCCTGATGCACATAGTCGTGTGCGGTCGGGGCAACGATAATGCCGTCCTCGCGGTTCAGGGCAATAATGCTGCAGCCGTATTTGCCCCGTGTGTTCAGCTCTGCGAGGCTTTTGCCGTCCATGCAGGCAGGCACCGTCAGCTCAACGATCTTGTAGTCCTTGGAGATCTCAATATAGTCCAGTAAGTTTGGTGTCACCAGCTGGTGGGCCACACGGATTCCCATATCACGCTCCGGAAAAATCACCCGGTCCACGCCCAGCTTCGACAATGCGCGTCCATGCAGAATCGAGATGGCTTTGCCGACCACCTGCTTGACGCCGAGCTCCTTGAGCAGAATTGCAGCCAGAATGCTCCGCTCCATATTATCCCCGATCGCCACAACTCCGCAGTCGAAATTACGCACCCCGAGGGAGCGCATAATCCCTTCATCCGTAGCATCCGCCATCACCGCATGGGTCAGCTTGCCGGTCATCTCCTCCACCCGCTCCTCCTGGTGGTCAATCCCAAGCACCTCATAGCCCATGGACATCAGCTCAAGCGCCAGACTTGAACCGAAGCGGCCCAGGCCGATTACAACAAATTGCTGTGCTTTCATGTCTCGATTTCCCCTTATCCAATTATCATTTTGCCTTCCGGATACTTATACAAAGGTTTACCCTGTTTTGGCCCTAGTGCATAGGCCAGCGTCAGGAGTCCAAGCCGTCCGGCGAACATGGTCAGGCAGATCAGGATTTTGCCGACCTGAGTAAGCTCCGGCGTCAGTCCCAGACTCAGCCCCACGGTGGCAAACGCCGAGGTTGTCTCGAATAGAATCATCAGAAAAGCGCGGTCCTCCGTGGTGGAGAGCACCATCGAGACCGCAACGATCAGCAGCAGGGCCAGCAGCGTAATGGTCAGCGCCTTGAACACACGCTCCTGGGCCAGCCGGTAACGGAATAGTACGATATCCTCCCGCCCGCGCAGCATAGAGATTACAGCTCCGACCATCAGCGTGAAGGTCGTCGTCTTGATTCCGCCGCCGGTTGAACCTGGAGAGGCACCGATAAACATCAGAATGATAATGAAAAACTGCGTTGCCTGCCGCAGCCCCGTGATATCAAGCGTATTGGCCCCGGCCGTCCGGGGAGTGACCGATTGGAACAGGGCAGCCCACAGCTTGCCCCCGAAATTCAGCGGCCCAAGAGTGCGGGTATTGGTGAACTCGAAGATGAAGATGACGACCATCCCCGTAAAAATAAGTCCCCCGGTCATCGACAGCACCACCTTGCTGTGCAAAGACAGCCTGCGCGTACGGCGGAATTCCACGAGATCCGACATGACAATGAAGCCGATACCGCCGGATACAATCAGGAATATCGTTGCAAGATTTACCGCAGGATCAGCTACATATCCGGTCAAGCTGCGATAGCCGCCAAAAAGATCAAACCCGGCATTATTAAACAATGATACTGCATGAAACAGACCATAATATAGCGCACGGCTCAGCGGCATATCAACGGCCCAGCGGATGGTCAGCACGGCTGCTCCGGCAGCTTCAATCACCAGGGAATATACCAGCACCTTGCGGATCAGCCGCACGATTCCCTCCATCGAGCTCTGATTCATAGCCTCCTGAAGAATCAGCCGGTCGCGCAGCGAGATTCTGCGTTTCAGCAGCAGCGCAAACAGAGTGGCCATGGTCATGAAGCCCAGTCCGCCAATTTGAATGAGTACAAGAATGACAGCTTGTCCGAATCCGGTGAAATAGGTTCCCGTATCCACAACGACCAGTCCGGTCACACAGGCTGCAGAGGTAGCCGTAAACAGCGCGTCGATGAAGCCCAGTGGATGCCCGGTTACACTGGACAACGGGAGCATAAGGAGCAGGGTACCTATGCTAATCATAGCAGCAAACCCAATCACCAGAATTTGCGGCGGAGAGAGCTTCAGAAATTTGAATCCTTTAATCTTTGAGAATGGTGAAGCCAAACCTCTCATCCTTTCACAGTATCCATATTAGCTATTACGAATTCATCAATATCAAATAAACATACAAAATTATATACGTTATTGCCTGACTTCACAAAGATTCATTTTCGATACAAGCAGAAGCGGCTTGTGAAGCATATAAATCCTTCTCTTTCTTATAATACGCTTTGAAAATAAACAAGCATAAGTCTGGACCTCTCCACGTAAAACGATAATACGGCATTTTTTTGTAACTGCCCGGCAAGTAATACTATAATGGAAATTACAAGAGTACTTCATTTCAAGGAGGCGTTTCATGAATTCCGTCGGCCAGCCCCTACAGCAGCGGCCCCTCACCACCAAACTTATCCTTGCTGGAATTCTTGGACTTATTGTGTTTGTCATGTTCCAGGTCGCCCCCCAGCTCATCCAGGGCTCCGGTGAGGACACAGCAATGATCAGCAAAAGCGAAGTTCAAGACAAAGCCGCCGCATTCGCAGCACAGCAGCTCGGCCACGAAGCTGGGGTCAAGGATGAATGGATTGTCCTATACAAGACAGATGCCTCTTTCTACGGCTATATGTCCCGGGAGAAGCTGCTTGAGGATTACACCAAGAACAAGCTGGATCAGCGGTACCCGTATGATGTCTACCATGCGGCTCTCTATACTGCAGGGGAGGCGGATGCCCTGCTCTCGGTGGATGTCAATATGTATACAGGAGAGGTAGTGGCTTTTGCCCGGGGAGCCGATGCCGATGCTGCTGCAGGACTAGATTACGGGGAAGTGCCTGCAAAAGTTGTAACTAACCCTGCTTCAACAGCAAACACTGTAAGCAGTGAAGCGGATCTTCCCCTTGAGCGAAAAGAGAATCTGGCCCGCCCATGGCTGCAGTTATGGGGAGCAAACCCCGCCAAGCTGCAGATAGAAGCTAACAGTGCTGAATACGGGCTTGTCTATACGGAGAGCTCGGTGAAGGTCGGAGAATCTACGTTGCACTATAACTTCAACTTCTCCGGCGGAGAGGTCTCCTATTTCCGTGCCGGATTCTCTGCTCCCGCCTGGCATGATGCTTACGTAGACGAACAGACCTCTCTGGCCAACAAGCTCACCTTATTCGGCTATGGTCTGCCTACATTGCTTCTGGGGATTCTGGCGCTGATCTACAGCATTCTACGCCGGGAACATACCTCTTGGAGGCGCGGGATCTTCCTGAGCTCCGCCCACTTCCTGATTATGATGGTCAGCAGCTACAATGTACTTCCTGAATCAGGTGGAGACAGTGCCACAGCGCGTATCACTGCCGCTCTGATGTTCATCATCTTTGTTCTCTACAGCCTGCTGATGTCATCGCTGCTCTACTTCTCACTGGTCGGAGGCGATGGGCTGTGGCGCAAGGAGGGTCTTAATCCCTGGCCCCGCGCCAAAGAGCCCGGTTACGGCCAGTATGTACTGGACAGCATCCGTGCCGGCTATGTATGGGCATTCATCCTGCTCGGCGTGCAGACGTTCATGTTCATCATTCTGTCTTTCGCCTTGGATAACTGGTCCACCACGGATGCCAGCCAGTCTCCCTACAATATGAAATACGCCTGGCTGCTGCCGATTGTCGCCTGGCTTGCCGGTCTCTCTGAAGAGGCTGTGTACCGGTTGTTCGGTATCCGGATGCTCAAGAAGCTCGTGAAGAATACCTTCATCGCTGCACTGATCACTACGCTGATCTGGGCGCTCGGACATACACTCTACCCGATCTATCCGGTCAGCTCACGGCCGATTGAGCTTACGGTAATAGGTTTGCTGTTCAGCTATATCTTCCTGCGCTATGGCTTCATCGCCGTGATGTTCAGCCATGTGGTGTTTGACAGCATCCTGATGGGGGCTACGCTGATCTTCATGCAGGATAAGGTGAACATCGGCGCCGGTATTGTCACGATCATCCTGCCGTTCATCGTCGGCTACATCGTGTACCGCTTCAACCCTCCGCGCAATACGGAGCAGGCAGAGCCGGTCCAGCCTCTGACTTAGACTTAGACGGAACCCGTTGATCCGCCCTGCATATCCTAATGGGGCTGTCCCAAAGCCATGAAATGGCTGCTTGGGACAGCCCCTTCTGCTCATAATCCGGTAGGCACACCGTTTCTAGGCCTCGTCCTGCACAGATTGATACGGGCGGCAGGGAAACCGGAGCCGGATCAATGTCCCTTCACCAAGCGAGCTGTGAATGGCTACGCCATACTGCTTGCCGTACTGCAGCTGAATCCGCTGATCCACATTGCGGATGCCATAGCCGATTCCTTGGCCCGCAGGCTCCAGAATCTGCCCGATTAGCTCTTCCTTCATCCCGAGCCCGTTATCCTCCACCTCGAAGATCATATCCGCACCTTCCCGGTAAGCCCGGATGATCAGCGAAATCTCATCATCGTACCAGGCATGCTCCAGCGCATTCTCCACAAACGGCTGCAGAATAAACTTCACGCTCTCGCTCTCCAGAACCTCCGGTGCAATATCATAAGCCACCTGGATACGGTCCACATTCTTAATCCGCTGAATATCCAGATAAGACTCGGCAATCTGCAGTTCCTGCTCCACGGGAATAATCATCTCCCCGCGGTGCAGCGTCAGCCGGTAGAACCTGGCCAGCGAACGGATGACCTCATGCAGCTTATCGATCTCCCCCAGCTTGGCCATCCGGCTGATCGAAGAGAAGGTGTTATACAGGAAATGCGGATTCATCTGGGAATGCAGTACCTGCAGCTCGGTCTCTTTCTTCTCCAGGTTGACGACATAGACCTCGTCGATTAACCGCTGTATAGTTGAAGCCATGTCGTTAAAAGCACTGCCGATTTCCGCAAACTCATCATTGCCCTGCACCGGCATCCGCTTGTGGAAATCCCCTTCCTTAAAAGACTTCAGGGAAGCGATCAGCTTCTGGAAGCTCCGTGCAAAATACTGGGACATCACCAGACTGATCAGAAAGAGCAGGATCAGAGTGATCAGACAGATGCCGATGGTCACATTTCGGACCTGCTGTGAATTCTTCTGCAGTGAAGAATAGGGAATCCAAGCCACCACGCTGGCGGGCATATTCGTAACGGGCTGTCTAATTTGCATATAGGATTCCGGCTGCTGAATATAGCCTGAAGCGGCTGAGGGCAGCAAATCCGGTTTAACCTTGTTGCGGGAGCTTATGAAGAGCAGACGGTTGTCATTATCCACGATGAACAGGATGCTGTCCTCGCCCAGCTGCCCGGAGCCGGCATCAGAGAAGATATACTTCATATTCGCCGTCATCTTGATCAGGCCGTTCAGCTGCAGTGTATCGTAATTGATCAGGGGACGCAGGTAGGAGATGCTCGCGTCCATCCTGTCATTGCCCACCTGCCGCCATTCATAGGAGCCGTAATGCAGCTTTAGCCCTCTATACCAGTCTTCATTCTTAATACGGTCCATGTGAAATAGAGAGTACTTACGGACATCGCCCGCTGCACTCTCGTTGTAATAGAATTCTCCGACATTAGGGTTGCTGACATATACGGACAGCTTGACCTCCGGGTCCGGCAGATTCGCAGCATTCTCCAGCCTGGGAAGAATATACTGCGACATGATGCTATATTTCTCCCAGCCGGAATGATAACCTGTCAAATAACGCGAGAGGGTCTGATCCGCGTACAGCTCGTCGGTGCTGCGGACAACATCCTTCAGCCGGTAATCGACGTTGCTGGCAATTTGCCTGACAGCCACCTCCAGATTGCTTCTGGTGTGCTCCTCAGTGGAACGCACGGAGGAGACATAGGCGTAGCTTCCGATGCCGATAACCGGTGTCAGCACCAGCAGCAGATAGGAAATAAGCAGCTTGTAGGCCAAGGGCATGTATACGGGTTTCGCACGCTTCTTCTGCATGCCGGATCAGCTCTGCTTTCTGTAATCGGCTGCGGTAATATTGAAATATTCACGAAATTGCCTGCTGAAATAAGCAATATTCTTGTAGCCCACCTTATCAGCCACTTCGTAGATTTTGTATTGATGCTGATCAAGCAGGAGAATCGCTTTCTCCATCCGAATCCGCACAAGGTACTCATTGAAGCTCTCGCCGGTGTGCTCCTTGAACAGGACCCCGAGATGGTTCGGTGAATAGGCGAAATGGCTGGCCACCAGCCGTAAGGTAAGATTCTCCGTCAGCCGCTCCTGAATATAGACCTCAATTTGCTCCATCAGCCGGCGGTTCTTATGCTGCTTCTTCATGAACAGGATCTCGGAAATCTGGAACAGCGTATACCGCAGCCAGCGCTTAATATCATCCACCGTCTCCAGATGATGAATGGCGTCCATTTGCTCCAGACTCTCATAGGTTTCGTTCAGCGTCCCCAGATAGGCTTCAAGCCGGGTGACAATATGAATGGAGAAATGATAGACCTTCACCGGATGCTCAAACAGGGCCGCCATCGCGAACAGCTCATCGATGCAGTCGCAAATATCAGCCAGCCTGTAGCCTGCCATAGCCCCGAACATTCCCTCCAGCACAACGCTCAGCTCTTTAATATCCTGGGTCATTCCCGGCTTGTTCATTACGGGGGGAATCACTCTGTTCTTGCCGAGGAACATTTTGCCGTTCATATATGCCTTGGCCTGGGAAAAAGATGAGGTCAGCGCCTCCAGAGCACACACCTCAGCTCCATAACTCACAGTAATAGTGTAAGCAGTGTGCCCGCGAACCTTCAGCACCAGCTGCTGAAGCCACTCCTCCAGCTCCAGACGCTGCCCGGTATACACGAAACCAAGCTGCGAACGGTTCAGCCGGCACCATTTCCCGGCACCGGCGGATTCGATCTCTGTCCCAATATATTGGAACAGCCTGTCCAGACCGGCATAGACCTCCTCCGGATGCTCCTGCACCCGCCGGAGGACATCATCTGCCTCAATCAGCACCGCGGAGGCGCTGGAGAAGGCCAGATCCAGCGGATACCGGGCCAGAAAGGCCCCCAGTGTCGCACCGTCAATACTGCCCTCCAGCAAGTGCTGCAGCACATCATTTTTGATGAAATCAAAGGACGCCATCACGCCGCCGTCTTCCGGACCTTTGCTCCGCTCAAGATTCAGTTCAGCCGTCGCAGTGCGCAGCACGCCGATGAGCTCCTCATCATCAACCGGTTTCAGAATATAGGCATGCGCCTTTAAATCAAGCGCCTGCTTCGCATAGTGAAATTCCTGGTATCCGCTGATGAACACGATCTTCAGCACCGGATTCAGCTCCAGCGCCAGGCGGGACAGCTCCATGCCGGAAACCACGGGCATCCTGATGTCCGTAATCAGCAGGTCAATCTCATGATTCTCGATATATTGAAGAGCGGCAAGCGGATTGCTCTCGCTGCAGACCACTTCAATGCCAAGCTCACTCCAGGGAATCAGGCAGCGCAGACCCTCCAAGTCATAATTTTCATCGTCCACCAAGACGGCTCTGTACATCGCAATCAGCACTCCTTCATGCGGAAAAGAGGGTACGTATCGTATCCCTCTTCTTTCCAAACGTTTAGTATTCCGGGGAATAGGCCTTGATCTTCTTAAGATTGTTCCGCCATACACCGGTTTTCCAGGCGAGCAGCCTGTCATACCCCAAACCCGCTGCTTCCCTGTCTGCTTCCTCCATCAGCTGCCTGACCTCTTCCCCGCTTGCCGCAAAAATCATCCGGGGGATTACCTGCGCATACTGATCTTTCAGTCTTTGCAGAATAATCCCCTCTTCGGAGGCAGGCGCCGGATCGAGATTGGAGAATTCGGTGATGTTCATCGCCGTCCTGAACGTTACATTCGCTTGCCCGAGTGTTGTCCAGTCCCGGGCCTCCGCAGGCAGCAGCTTCTCGCGTCTGGCTTTGGCTGAATCAATATATGAGGTATTACCGTACCAGTTGAATTCTCCAATCTTCAGATCATCGTACTGCTTCAAATCACGGCCAATATAGGAATTATTTGGAACAGGAACTCCATCCTCCACTTTATCATAAAACATACCCTGCGGCCCGAAGAAAATAATGCGCTGTCCCTCCGGGCTCGTCGCCCAGTTCATATAGGAGAAAATGGCTTCCGGATCTCTGGCACCGGTTGTAATCACATTGACATTCCAGCCCAGTGTATTGTATCCGGAAGGGTACACCTTATCTGGATCAACGCCTGTCCGGTGCACCGGCCAGATGATATCGTATCCGTCTTGCGGATCTTTGGCCGAGAGCTGATTATCCGCCTCACGGCCGATCCCTTCCACGATGGCGTCATACGCGCCGAATACAGCGATCCGGCCGGTTTTGAGCTTCTCCAGTACCTGATCCCGGGTTTCGGTTAATAGATCCGGAGACGTCAGCCCTTGACGGACGAGCCGGTTAGCCAGCAGCAGCGTCTCCAGGAATGCCGGATCCCGGTACACAGAAGTCAATCGGAACCCGGTGGGCACGCCGAAGATTTGTCCTGAACCTGGAGAGATGAAGCTTGGTGTCCGGTTATCCCCCGCACCGCTGTACAGCATGCCGATCATCTGTATATCCGCTCCGTCCCGGGTCTCCCCGAAGTCAATCGGGACGAGTTCAGGATACTTTTGCTGCACCCGCTTCAGATAAGCCTCCAGATCATCCCATGTCTCCAGCTTAGGAGAGCCAAGCGCCCGGTAGATCTTCTTCTCAACCAGGAAACCGGCGTTACCGCTGCCGTTGCTGCCGTTAATATACCAGTTCGGAATCTGGTACAGCTTGCCGTCTTCACTGCGCAGCATGTTCAATGTATCCTCGCCTATGGTCTGGACAAATTCAGGATATTCCGTCAGATAAGGGTCGAGTGCCACCAGCTTGCCTGCTTTTTGCAGCCGCTCCACTTCCTTGCCCCGGTCCATGACCAGCACATCGGGAAGCTGATCCGAGACAATCATCGCGTTCAGCTTCTGGGCGGCAGCCCCGCTGGATTGTACCGGAGTGAGCGTAACCTTCAGATTATCGGTGATCCACCGGCTATGCGGCCTGCCCTCCCAGGTCGGCGCCGTATACCAGTCATAGTTCACAAATACGGTGAACTGGACCGGCTTCACCTTGGCAGCCAATGCTGAAAGGGCGGTAGCCGGATGAAGTGCAAGCAGCGTATTGCCGGGATCACCGGAACTGCCGGAATTGCTGCGATTAGCGTTATCAGCATTACCAGTCCTGTCAATAGAATTGGCGTTACCAGTGCTACCGTTTGAGCAGGCAGCAAGACCACCCAGAACCAGCATGACTAACAGCAATTGCAGCAATTTGCCTCCTTTCACCCCATTGCAGGCAGGCCGGTTCTGCCCCTCCTGCAAGAACCGCAATAACATTGACCTATGCATAATCCTCACCATTTCTTTACGTTGATGCCTCTATTCTATCGCCAATGCCGCCCTGATTAATAGACCGACATTTCCCATAAAGAATAGCCGTACTGTGTGCCCCGCTCCGTACCGTTCACCTTCACATACCGCGCGCTGACCGGGGTGAAGCTGATATCGTCCAGTTCCCCGTCCCCGGTTGTCGCCGAATAGGCCGTTGTCCAGTCCGTGCCATCTGCCGAAGTCTCAATGGTATAGGATTTGGCATACGCTCCCTCCCAGTTCAGCAGGACGCGGCTGACCGTCTGAGCAGAGCCGAGGTCGACCTGAATCCACTGCGGATCACTGAAGGCCGATTCCCAGCGGGTGCCAAGGTCCCCGTCCACTGCACCTGCTGCCGGCTGTTTCGGATTCTCCGAAGCGGTAACTGCCTTATTCAAGGCGAGATTCACGGATGGTGTTCCACCGGTAATTACCTGCTGCACGGAAGCATCCGCATAGCCTGCTGCCGTTACAATAATTGTGTAAGTCTTCGCAGCAGGGAACAGTGCGGTGTTCAGCGTAATTTTACCGGCTGTCACAGTATAATCCGCTGCCGCCGCTGTAGTTCCATCCACCTTCACCGCGCTGATTGCGCCCCTCCAGGCTGCATTATCCGTGAATGTCAGCTCAACCGGCTGGCCGGCTGCATTCTGCGTTGTATCCGCTGCAAGGGCAGGAGGAGCAAGCGGCGTCACGGTGCCGCCGCTGCCGTACACCTCCAGTTCCCACAAGGAGTACCCGTACTGTGTGCCGCGTTCCGTGCCGTTCACCTTTACATAACGCGCGCTGACCGGCGCGAAGCTGACATCATCGATGGCCCCATCTCCGGTTGTCGTAGAGTAGGCTGGTGCCCAGTTCGCACCATCTGCTGAAGTCTCGATCGTATACGACTTGGCATACGCTCCCTCCCAGTTCAGCAGGATACGACTGACCGTCTGATTAGAACCGAGGTCGACCTGAATCCACTGCGGATCGCTGAAGGCCGATTCCCAGCGGGTACCCGGATCTCCGTCCACTGCACCCGCAGCAGGCTGTTTCGGATTCTCCGAGGCGGTAACCGCCTTGTTCAGGGCCAGGTTCGCGGAGGTTGCTCCGCCAGTGACCACTTGCTGCACTGAAGCATCGTTATAGCCCGTTGCCGAAACTGTAATCGTGTAGGTCTTCGCCGCAGGGAACAGCGCGGTATTCAGCATGATTGTACCGGCTGCCACGGTATAATTCGCTGCCGCCGCTGAGGTTCCATCCACCTTCACCGCACTGGCCGCGCTTCTCCAGGCCGCATTATCCGTGAATGTCAGCTCAATCGGCTGGCCAGCTGCATTCTGCGTTGTATCCGCTATCAGGGCAGGCGGAGTAAGCAGCGTCCCCGAATTCACCTTCGTCGGGTCAACCTTCACCAGCTTCTTGGCTTCAACTACAGCTGAGCCCGTAATTCCTCCTGCATTGCGGAATGTAACGGTAATTGCCGCATTCGTCGGATTCCAGACCAGTGCACTATATGCCGATCCTTTCTTATACACAGTTGCACTATACCCGTTCGCTGCCCAAATGTCTTTGGTGCGTGATCCAAGAGTTGCCATGTTATGCACGAACCAGTACGTATTGAACAATTCATTCTGCTGCGGAAGTGCCGGATTCCATTTATTCAGAACAGCTTGCGGATCGCTCAGCGCTTGAATCGGCCAGACGATATGGTACCAGTCCGTTTCCGGACCGCTGTTATCGGCTACGAAGCCGCTGTATAATCCGGCAGCCTTAGCTGTGTCGAACCCGTAGCTGGTTAAATATTCAGCCGTTGGCAGCCAGTGAATACCATAGACATACACCGGATTGCCGTTGAAAAAGGTTCCGAAGAAGTTCGAGCTTCCGTAAATCTGCCCGACAGATTTATGCGTATAGCCCGGCAGCCAGTTATCCTGGTCGTAGTTGAACCAGTACTGCTGCACTGCTCTAAGCTCCGTCGTGAAGCCCATAATGGACGCATCCCGGAACGCTGTGTTGCCGGTCAGTGTGCTCCACATATACTGGCCTACCCAGCCGAACAGGGATTCCCCTGCAGCTTCCTGGTTATTGCCGCTGTCATTGTCGGCATAACCGCCAGCCCATGAATGTCCTTCATACGGGTCGAAGTTGCGGAAGTACGGATATTTCGGATCGGTCTTCGAGGGATTGGCATAGTCACGGATCAGCTCATCAACCATCCCGCTGAATTTGTTTCTGAAGTCAGTATCGTAGGTGGCCAGTACAGCGGAAGCAAAGACATAATAGCCATACGTGAAATGATGGTCCGTTATACCGGAGTTCGCGCCGAACTCGCTGTTCTTATAGATCAGGGTTCCCCAGTCGGAGTTGTAATCGAAATAGTAGTTAGCTTCTCCTGAAGTGTACGTGTACCAGTCTGTAAGTACCGTCTTCATCCGGGAGAGGAACAGATTCTTATAGCTCTCGCTGCCGATTTGATCGGCGATCAGCACACCCATTGCCAGCGGATGCAGCTTCTTGCCCTGCCAGTAAGCATCGGCTTGCATCAGATTGGTGGCGGTGTCCGTATCCAGCAGCGCCAGATAATTAAGCAGATCCTGACGGGAGTAGCCGGAATCACCCGGCTCGGTGAACTGCGGTACAATGCCGTAGAATTTATCGGCAGTGGCAAAGGAATTACCCTCCGTAACCTTCATCGTTCCGCGTATGGACGGGAAGGAGACAGCAGTCAGCGGCGTAGTAGTAACCTTCCACTGGTGGGGAAGCTGCGCCATCAGCGCCACATTCGGAAAGCCTGAACGCTTGAGTTCTGTAGTCGCATTGAAGGTGGTAGTGACATCCGAAGTGGTCTCATTGAAGGTATAAGCCACCTTCGTATCCGTCACGAATGCATATCCGTGCTGGTAGAAGTAATTCAGATTTGCGGGTGCCGGAAGAGCCGATAAGCTCAGGTAGTTCTGGCCTCCGCCCAGCTGGATTTTGAGCTTGGCGCCGACTTTCTTGAAGGTTGTACCGGCCGGTGCATACAGCCCATAGTTTCTGGTAACCATTACGGGCGTTGGGGCGCCATTGGAATTCGTGACCGCAATGCCGATATGGTCTGCAGTAACCGTGGCACCGTCAGCCGCCAGAATCGCATTATTGCTGTCATCGAAGAAGCGGGCCGTTGCCGGCAGGTACAGTTCAGGACTGGCCGGATCGCTGAATTGTGAATAGAGATAAGGCGAGCCTTTGACGAAGGTCGTCTTCATCTTCTCAGCAGTACCATCGCTTAATACGGCAGTTGCGGACCAATCACCGTAAGCGGTTATCCGGTTCGACATCCCTGAAGTATTAATATTACTGGCCATCAGGAACAGATCCGGGCTGCCTGCGGCTTCCTGCGCCTTGCCATCGGCGCTTAAGTAGCCTGCGCCCGGGTTCAGAACGCTTAGTCCCTGCTTGGTATATTTCGATTTGAGCGGAAGGGTAATAATGCCGTTGCCGAGCTGATTGATCATGATCGACTGCCACCAGTCGTTGGAAGGCAGCGGCGCAGTCAGTGCATCCGATTTATACAGCGGATATTTGGGCTGGGGAACCGAGAGGTCATTCGCGGCATAGCTGCCTTGACCTACGGCCACTGTTGTCAGCGCCGGCAGTGCCGGAATGTTATAGACCGGCTTGGGGTCGCCTGTCACATAATCATACGCCTGGAATTCAAAGATCGAGTAACCGAAGGAGGTCGCTCTGCTGATGCCGTTCATCCGCAGATAGCGGCCGCTGGCATAGACCGGAAGGTTAAGCGTGCCTCCGTCGCCGTGAAGCTCCCGGTAGATTGTAGTCCATGAACTGCCGTTATTTGAAACCTGGATATCATAGGTCCGTCCGGCGGCAGCCTCCCAATTGATGATGACCCGGCCAAGTGTCCGTACGCTGCCAAGGTCTACGCTAAGCCATTCATTATCGGTGGCGTTAGAGGACCAGCGTGTAGCCAAGTTTCCGTCCACTGCCAGTGCCGGCAATGTGGAGCCAGCAGGGAGATAGTCAGCCACCTGATAAGACGACGCCGTCGCCGGCTTGTTCAAGGCCATATTCGGCCCCAGCACTACCGGAGGAGGATTAACGCCGCCCGTGCCGTAAACCTCGAACTCGAAGAGGGAGATGCCGTATTGCGTCAGGCTGCGCGCGGTTGCCAATACCCGCACATAACGGCCGGTGCCGCTGAGTGTGAGATCATCCACACTGCCATCTCCCGTAGTTGTGGAATAGACATCACTCCAGTTCAATTCATCCGGAGATACCTGAATTTTGTAGGACTTGGCATATGCCCCTTCCCAGCGCAGGACAACGCGGTCTACTGCGGCAGATGCCCCGAGATCAACATAAATCCAGTTCGGATCTGCCCCCCATGCACTGCTCCAGCGGGAACCCGTATTGCCGTCCACCGCCAGATCCGGGGTATTGTTGCCCTCTGTGCCCGACGCATAAGCAGGCCGGTCCTGGGAGAGCAGATAAGAGCCAGCGGCATGCGCACGGCCGGGCGGAATGACCATTACGACACTTAGCAGCATGAGTATGCTCAGAAACAAAGCGGTGCCGTTTATGCCTTTCTTGCGTTTTAACCTTTTGGAATATGTCATTACCCTTAATCCTCCTCATGTCTATTGGTATACAGCCATCCAGCCCATAAACAAAATCTTTCCCGGTGTGATCATCAGCCTCCTTTACCTGGGTTTAAGCAGTCTACATCACTACATATATAAGCGCTTTCATAGATTCAAGATAAGCGTACCTTTTACCGAAACCGGTTGCAATTATACAAATCAACGATTTTATGCAGAAAGTAAGGATTAACTTATTTTCGCAGCAAAGATATCCCGGAACCTTCATCATCTATGTACAAAATCACCCACAGTTACTCATTGTGTTCGATTCTCCACATACATCTGGCCTGATACCCCTCACAGTAGCTCATTGTATTCGGTTTTTCGCCTACATTTGGCCTGATGACCCTCACAGTAGCTCATTGCGGTGCGACCCCCTTATCCCGGAGTCCTCCGTATAAAATCAGTACTTGTCGTAGACATGCTCTTTATTTCGCTTTTTCTCTCGGCCAGAAGAAGCTGGAGCGGTCTTCTAGAGTCAGGACCCACTCCGCAAAGGTAGCTGGCGGCATGTTACGAAGGCTCGTATGCATTCTGCGATTGTTGTAAAAGTCCATGTACCGGTCCACCGCTTCATAGGCCTCTTCGAACGTGTCGAATGCCTCTTTGCGGAACAAATCCCGATCGATATTACTGTGGAACGATTCAATAAAAGCATTTAAATCCGGCGTTCGAGGCGGAATGCGTTCATGGGTCATTTCCCAGCTTTCACACATGTCGCCAAACAGGTGGCTGACGAACTGTGGTCCGTTGTCGGTGCGAATCACCGGACGTGCGCTGTCAGGGGCGCAGTGTTGCTCCATGGCGCGTCCCAGCGTCTGGCAGGCATGCTTCGCCTCACACGACGATCCCCGGTGGTAGCCGACGATGACACGGGTAAACACATCGATAATGCTCAGGACAAAGAAGTGCCTGTCACGGCCCACCACGTAACCGTACTTAATGTCCATCTGCCAGAGTTGGCCCGCTCCGGTAATGAACCGGTTCTCCGGCAGCTTCCGGGGATGCTTAAAGCGCTTCTGACGCTGGGGCTGCAGGATATCCAGCGCCTGACACAGCCGGTAGCTTTTCTTGTGATTGAGCTTCAACCGGTGCTGGTTCCACAAGCACTTGGCCAGCAGTTTGTACCCGTACACGTGCTCTTCTCCAGCGATTAATTCCAGCAGCCATTCCTGGATTTCCTCGTCGCTAATCTTCTCGCCAGACTCGTTCAAGGAGTAGCCTGGCTGGGGCCTTCCACGCCCCCTTGAACGGCTGTTGGGGACAGTGACCTGCGTTTCTTACGGTCGTAGTACGTAGACTCTGCTAGCCCCACGAGACGGAGCACCAAGGCTGCGGTATTCCCCTGCTTAATGAACATATCGGCTACCTCGATTTTTTCGGATAAGCAGGGGTTGGCTTTTTTAGCAGTTCACGCAGAATCTCAATCTCTAACTCCTTTTCACCGAGCATCTTGACGGCCTTCTCATATTTCTGCTCGACGTCCAGCAGGCGCTTCCGTTCCTCCACCTGGTCCTGGGGATACGGATGATCTTGCTCCCCATGGGCTTCCCGGTAATCCCTCACCCACTGATTCACCGTTGATGGAGTCACCCCATACTTTCGAGCAACCACCTCCGCCTTAATGCCAGACAACACCTCTTGCGCTGCCTTCTCTCTTGTTCCTGTTAAGTGTCCCATTCCGTTCATCCTCCTCCTGTATCTAGTCTACATTTTTGTGGGGGAGGACTCCAACTTCTTTAGGGGGCTGTGGAGATTGCATTGTATTCGGTTTTTCGCCTACATTTGGCCTGATGACCCTCACACTAGCTTATTGTATTCGGTTTTTCGCCTACATTTGGCCTGATGACCCTCATGGAAGCTTATTGTATTCGGTTTTTCGCCTACATTTGGCCTGATGACCCTCACAGTATTGCATTGTATTCGGTTTTTCGCCTACATTTGGCCTGATGACCCTCACACTAGCTTATTGTATTCGGTTTTTCGCCTACATTTGGCCTGATGACCCTCACAGTAGCTCATTGTATTCGGTTTTTCGCCTACACTCCCCCTCCTTTGGCCCGTCTTCAGGGGGAATCAGTGGAATTTCCGATGATACTATCAGTCCCCAACCAACCAAAAAACCGGCCCCCATGGGGCCGGCCTATGTTTCGTTACCGTTTGAGCTTATTTATAATGACGGTTCCTCATCCTTGAGCGCATCCAGAATCTGCCGGGCCAGCTTCTCGCCAATAGACAGAACACGGAAATCTTCCACGGAAGCTTCCTTGATCTTCTTCAGCGAGCCGAAATGCTTCAGCAGCGACTTCCGGCGCTTCTCCCCGATTCCCGGAACCGAATCCAGCTTCGAGGTGACCATCGATTTGCCGCGCTGTTCGCGGTGGAACGTAATTGCGAACCGGTGAACCTCATCCTGAATCCGCTGCAGGAGATAGAACTCCTGGCTGTCCCGGGCCAGCGACACCGGTTCGGCGGAATCCCCGACCAGCAGCTGCGCCGTTCTGTGCTTATCATCCTTGACGATACCGCAGACCGGAATGAACAGACCCAGCTCATTCTGCAGAATATCGATGGCCGAGGAGATCTGGCCTTTGCCTCCATCGACCACGATCAGGTCAGGCTGCGGCAGATTCTCCTTAAGCACCCGTTCATACCGGCGGCGGATGACCTCACGCATCGTCTCATAATCATCCGGCCCCTGCACAGTGCGGACCTTATATTTACGGTACTCTTTGCGGGCCGGCTTGCCGTCAATGAACACAACCATCGCCGAGACCGGATTCGTTCCTTGGATATTCGAGTTATCGAAAGCTTCAATCCGGTTCAGCGAAGCAAGTCCCAGACTCTGCCCCAGACTGCTCGCCGCACCGGAGGTGCGCTCCTCATCCCGCTCAATCAGGCGGAACTTCTCATCCAGCGCCACCCGGCTATTCTGGCAGGCCATGCCGACCATCTGCTTCTTGAGCCCGCGCTGCGGCACAAGTACCTTGATGCCCAGCCATTCCTGCAGGGCTGCCGCCCCTCCGGCCGCATCCACAGTTCCTTCAGCAGCCGTCTCCTGTTCCGCCGGATACTGCGGCTCCGCTGCAACCTCCGCCCTATCCTCCGCTTCCAGCGCTGCCTGCATCTCCTTACTGCCCAGCATGCCTGCAGCAGTCTGCAAGCCCGTTACCGCAGCACCTGTACCGGTCTCTGGCGTGAGCGCTTTGACAGCTCCGTCACTCAGCATATCCGGCAGCAGGATCTCCTGCGGCAATGCTGGATTATCGCTGTAATACTGCGTCACATAGGACATGAAATCACTGTACGCTTCCCCGTAGAACGGAAAAGCCGACGAGTGGCGCTGAATCATTTTACCCTGCCGCATATACAGGATTTGCACACACATCCAGCCCTTATCGACTGCATAGCCGAAGACGTCCCGGTCCTTGGTATCAACCGTGTTGATCTTCTGCTTCTCCATCAGGGCATCGATGTGAATAATCTGGTCCCGCAGCTCCTTGGCCCGCTCGAAATACAGCTCTTCTGCGGCCTCCTGCATCTTCTTCTGCAGATCCTTCTTCACCGCATCATGCCCCCCGTTCAGGAAGGACGAGATACTCTGCGTAATCTCCTCGTAAGCCGACTTCGGCACTTCCTTCTCGCAGGGAGCCAGACACTGGCCCATGTGATAATACAGGCAGACTTCCTTCGGCATCACCCCGCACTTGCGCAGCGGATACATCCGGTCCAGCAGCTTCTTGGTCTGCTGGGCCGCATAGCTATTCGGATACGGGCCGAAATATTTAGCTTTATCCTTCAGCACCCGCCGCGTGACCTCAAGGCGCGGATGCGCTTCATTCGTTATTTTCAAATACGGAAAAGTCTTATCATCCTTCAGCAGCACGTTGTAACGCGGCATATGCTTCTTGATCAGATTGCACTCCAGAATGAGTGCTTCCATATTGCTCGATGTGACGATATATTCGAAATCAACAATATTGGCGACAAGCCGCTGCGTCTTGCCGTTGTGGCTGCCGGTGAAATAAGAGCGCACGCGGTTCTTCAGCACCTTGGCCTTGCCCACATAAATAATCGTACCCTCATCATTCTTCATCAGATAGCAGCCGGGCAGATCAGGCAGCAGCGCCAGTTTGTTGCGGATATTATCCATATAATCCATGAGTTCTCCCCCACCTGTTACTACACTGTTATAAGGTAAGTTTAGAATAGAATGTACTACAGATTCAAGCCTTACTATAGAACACCCGTTTCTATTTGACAGACAAAGCGCCTTCGGAGAAACCGAAGGCGCTTTGTCTGAAGGAGCCGCGAGGCTCCGGATACCGCAGATTATAATCAATTATTGATGCTTAGCTACAATATTCTTAAGGGAATCCTTGGAGTTCAGTCCTACGACTTTGTCCACGGGTTGACCGTCTTTGAAGAAGATCAGAGTAGGAATACTCATTACTCCAAAGCGGGAAGCCGTTTCCGGATTCTCATCCACATTCAATTTGGCGATTTTTACGCTGTCTCCCAGCTCGGTGGACAATTCCTCCAGAATAGGGGCAAGCATTTTGCAAGGGCCGCACCAAGGTGCCCAGAAGTCAACTACTACAGTACCTTGACCTTCTACTTCATTACCGAAGGATTGGTCAGACACGTTCACGATAGCCATGATATTGTTCCTCCTCAAAAGTTTTGTGAGCATCCGCTTCCTGAAACAGGATCGTGCAAAGCTACTTCGGAAGCATGCGCTTAAGTTGTACGAAATAAGATCCGCTTCTATAGCCTGAGCCAAGTCCGCGAAAATTACTCCGAGAATATAGCGAAATAAAATGCTGCATGTAATATGATAACCAGATTACCTATTACCGACACATTAACAGTATAACATAATTGCAATGCATTTGTTATATATTTTATAAAATTATATTGTATAAAATCAATTTAGCCTAAGGTTTAACTTCATTGTCCGGGAGGTTCCGGATATCCCGAAATATTCGAATCCAAGCTTGTCATATAAGCGGACGGCCGCCTGATTCTCCGGATCTACACTAAGAGAAACCGATGGGTATCCATCGGATACGGCTTGCTGGATGATGGCCTCCATAAGTCTGATTCCCAAGCCCCGCTTTCTATAGCCGGGCCGTATAGCGACACCTAATTCCGGGGTTTCAGCATCCACGAATCCATAGCCTTGGTTCGTCTCTTCAAACAGTCTGTACCAGGCTGCACCTGCGGGCTGATTGTCAATCAGAGCGATTAGTGCCCTATCACCTTCTTTTCCCCAATTCTCGTTGTACTTCACGATATCCGGTGAACTCAGCAGCTCACTCCTGGAGGGCTTTCCTTGGACTATATTGATTGACTCATAATGCATATCCATTAGAAAATCGTATTCCTGCGGTTCCATAGGTCTAATACTTATCATCGAATCACCTCTTTGCATCTCATACAAGGCTAGGCGCCGATCTTATCTTTACATCTTCCCGGCAACTTCGTATACTTGAAGAAAGCGCATTAATTGTCAATGACTTCTCTCACATGTATAACTGTAACTCAACTCACACAGTCATGCAACAGCAAGGAGGAAGAAGCGATGGATGTCAACGCGCAAGTCCGTGACCCGCGGGAGCATGTCAACGAAGAGCCCCGTAACGACCTTGGCGACCTAATGGCCGGTTTTTTTGGAATGACAGGATTTATGACCGTAGTTTTCTTCGGGATGGTTATCATCAAGTTTATTATGTCCGAATAAAGCTGCAGGCAGCAGAGCAACACCGAAGTTTACGCAAAAAGCTAGATGCATACAGAGAACTCATACCAAACAGCGGCGGGGCCAGGGACTTCAATGTCCGGGGTTCCCGCTGTTTGTGTGCCGGCGAGCGGCACGGATTTGAATCGTTGAGTAACGCAAAATCCTGCACCAAATACAACATTTCCTTCGCTAAAGCGGTCCAAATCGGGAATTGTTGTATGAAAAGCAGCATTTCCCCCCACCGAGCAGTTAAGCACGACAATTGCTGTATTTTGTACAACATTCCCCACAAACACCCCGTTTCTTATGCTTCCAAGTTGCATTCCTTACAGGCCTGTTGATTCCCCATATTATGGGATGGATATAATCCCCAAAACCCCTTTGTTCCTGAGCAGACTAAGTTGAACCTGCCACTCCAGCGGAAGACTAAATATACGCCAATGCTGCATAAATTCCCAAAGGGTCAGTTGAGCAAAGGCAGGCACGTTGGGGTGGATTTCATCATAAACGCGTTTCAGAAGCACATAGACAGCAAGGGCCACAAACAATTGGCTGTATACCGCATTTTCGGTGGTTCCAAATAGACATGGCACGTTCAGATGCTGTTTAATCCAGCGGAAAAAGACTTCAATTTCCCAGCGTGCCTTGTAGATTTCAGCGATCACATGAGCGGACTCTTTTCTCAAATCGGTCACGACCCGTACGACTTCACCCCGGTCATTTTCAAATTCTACGACCCGGTGGCGCTGAGCAGATTGGCACTTCCCTTGACCGATATAACAAGTAATATCACGAACAATTTTCGTTTCTCCCTCTGCGGGTCGCTGGAGTTCTCTTGGCTTCACCAAATGGAGATTGTCTTTGAGCCGAATCACAAACGACTGGCCCTGGAGCACATATTGATCCAATCTGCTGATTTTTCCATACGCCCGATCCTGTACCAAAATGTAGTCCGTATCGGCCAAGACTTCTCCAAACGGAGCGTCATTGCGCTTCGCGATCGATTCCTTCACGTTCAGGGGTGAACGCTGGCCATGCGAAAGAGCAACATGCAGCTTAATACCCCCTCTGAATTTTTTGTACGAGGCCCAAGGCATTCGAGAGTTCGCTGCCGTGACCGTAGTCGAGTCAATCAGCAAAAGATCTTTAGGAAGGTTCAAATGCCGCCGGGTTTGGCGGTTACATTTCGTGACGAGCAGTTGAAAGATACGTTTGAAGATTTCGTAAGGGACTTCACCGGCCTTGCCGGAAAGGGTGGAGTAATGAATTTCTGGCAAGTCAAAGCTTGGGCCTAAGCGGGCACTCTGCCGGAATCCGTCCCATTTGTGGTAGCAGGCTTGGACAAAGTAATCGAGCAGCAACCCGACGGTCATTTTGGTTCCTCTATCCACGTAGTCCTCGGTTTGTCCGGTCACCATTTGGACTTCTTCCGGTGTTAACACTTGTTTGAAAACGGCTAAAAATGGGGTATATTTATTCATGAGGTCGCCTCATTTCGGTTTGGTTTGGTCGTACTTACCATTACCCGAAATGGCGGCCTTTTTCGTCCCTTTTTTTGGGAAATCAACACGCCTACATTCCTTACAACATTTAGGCCTCTTAAGCAACAAAAGACAGACCACTCATAACCTCCGCAGCCCGTAAGCGGCGGGATTATAAATGATCCGTCCAGTAATATATATCAAGCAGCGGAATTTATCTTACCGTACCCCGCTGATTGTCCCCATGGAGTGGAATGACATCCACAAACGGGGCGATCCGGTCCATCAGCCGCTGGCCCTTGTAGACCTCTTCGCCGTCCTTGCTGGTGATGCTGAGATGCTTCTCCAGACCGTCGAGCGGATAATTCGAGGTATAGAAGGTTGGCTTGCGGTTCATCCGGTAGTTAAGAATCGCTCCCAGCACATGATCACGGGCCCAGGGATTCAGGTTCTCGGCACCAATATCGTCAAAAATGAGCAGATCGCAGTTTTTCATCGTATCTACCATTTCCTTAAGCTTCTGGTTATCCATCATGATTAGCTTCAATTCTTCAATAAAGTCCGGCATGTACACAATCACGCCGCTGTGGCCGGCAATCGCTAGCTCATGGAGCAGATAGCACATCAGGAAGGTCTTGCCTGTCCCGAAGCTCCCCTGCAGGTAGATTCCCCGGGAAGTCAGGCCCTCTGCCCGCACAGTCGCAATATAATCAAATATTTTATTCACGGCACTGGCCCGCCGGGGGTCCTTGCCCATAATGTCCATCTCGTCATATCCGCCGTTCAGCACCCGCTCATCCACATAGAAGCTGCGGATCCGCTTGCGGATGTTATCCTGATTATCCTGCGCGATCTTCAGCTTGCAGGGTGTCTTGCGCTCATACAAATCCGGTATTCCGTTAACAGTCTCCACCGTGAGCTTGCTGTAATGTCCCTGGAAATCATTCGGACAGTTCTCAAGGCCCGGACAGTTCTTGCAGTGGCGGTCCTCCTCGACATACTGGTAGAGCCGGCTTAAGTGCAGCCGCAGCCGTGACTCATCCAGCTCGGGATGATCAGCCTGAAGCTGCTTGACCAGGGGATTATTAAACAGTCCCTGCTCCAGATCACGGGAGCGCTGGCGCAGAGCGGAATTGTTCATCGAACGCAGCACTTCGCCCATAGACTCCATCGCCGCACCTCTCTTTCTTTAGGGCGTTCTCAGGACGCCCTTTTTCTTACTTGCCTTAATCTCGGCCGCTTTCTTCATCATCGCCGCGAATTCCTCATCCGATACGGTCCCGGCACTGCCGTCATCCAGCACAATCGGGATCTCCGGCTTGCCGGAACGTCCGGTGTTCTTCGTATATGAACGCTGGCGTGTCCCCGCCGCAGCCGTGCCGGCAGAGCCGGAAGCCGCCCCCTTGCCCTTCACCTTGGACTGGTCGCGGATATAATGCACAGCCTTCTCATAAGTATTCACCTGCTTAACCAGCATGTTGGAGGCAATGGCCTCCACGAAATTGCGGTTCATCCGCTGGTCGCCGCCGGAGGCCACCATTGTCATCAAATAATGAATCAGTACATTGATAACTTCACCATTGAGCTTGTAGTTCAAATCGATCTTCTCGAAGATATCCATCAGCTGGCCAGGAACAGCCCCGGGGAAAAACGTCTGCAGCAGACGTGTATAAGGTTCGTTACGCAGCATCATATTATATTGGTGAATGTCGCATTTGGACATAAATTGCGGAGGCACTTCTACATAGAACTCCATTTCGACAGACTGCTCCACCGGCGCACCGGAAGGATCACTCTCATCAGCGGCAGCAGAGCGCAGCGATACCACCTTGGCAGCGGCGATCTCACGTTTCTCCTGGCGCTTCATATCCTGACGGAAATGCTGGCTGGCCTTGTACTGCAGTGTATCCAGAATCACCTCGCCATCCGGCGTGAAGACATCATCCTCGTCCAGCAGGCGGCATAGATCCTGCGGGCCAAGCTCGTACTTGCGGGCCACATAATTAATAACACCCATCTGGTTATGATCGAAACGCAGCTTCTCCACATGCGCACGGTTGAGCGACTCACGCGGGAACCGCAGAATGATGTCGCTGTAGCCGATACTCGGCTCGCCGCCGTCAACTGTTCCCGGCTGACGCACGGTAGCTACCTCGGCCAGCGCCTGCTCCAGTTCGTAATCAATTACGTGGGTATTCAGCTCGAAAATATCATAAAAGGGCAGCGAAATATTCTCTTTACCGATCGACCGCCGGCTCCATTCTTCCGGTTCCCGGTTCCAGAACTGCTCGCGCAGCGACAATACAGCAAATTTGCCGATTTTATCCCTTAGCAGCAGCGTTAAATGCTGGGTCGCAAAAAATTCCGACGGCGACAACGGCGGCATTAATTCGTACTCATACATATAGTCATCGTTCTCCGCGGCATAAATCCGGCAGGTCTGCAGCAGCCCCACCGCTTCCAGCCGTGAAGCCTGGTCAACTAAATATTTGCGGCCCTTCTCATTAGGCTCTACGCCCAGAGTCATAAAGAGCCTGCGCTGCTGCTCCACACCGGAGTAGCCGATGGATTCAGCCGGTATATGCTCGAACAGCAGTCTGTACAGGCTGATGGCAAAAGCGCCGACCATCGGCTGATAGACCGAACCGAGCATTCGTCCATCCACATGGCTTAGACCGAATTCGCGGGAAACGCAGTACCGATGATGTTCGGTGAAATGATGCAGGTTGCTCATACGCATCTGCGGAAACCTCCCCCTCTTCTATACGAAATCATATAGATTTCTATTCTATCACAAAACACCCGGCCGGAAATGTAAAAAAAGGCCCAAAAAAGCTGCTTTTCCCCCTATTATCGACAGCTTGGTAACAGTTGCTGATTCTAGCGGAAAAGATAAGAAAAAAACGGCTTCCCCTTAGTTTTGAAGGAGATCAGCCGTTTGTTGTCTTGCCTGCTCTGCACTTTCCTCAGAACATTTTGTATCCGCCCAGCCGCAGCTTCTGAATGGTCCAGCCGCTCAGCACAGCACCGGCAAGGCCGGCTATACCGGTCAGATAGTCGACTACATGAAAGGTTGAGAGATGCTCCCATAACGACATGGAGCTCCGGTCCCAGATGGAGTAGACCACTACGGGAAGAATAACGATTATGAACAGGTATGCGGGAAACCACGTAGTCTTCATTAACATGTTAAGGATAAAGCCAATGCCAAACATCATGACAAAGAACAAAACGGCCAGAACAAACACTGGAATAAATCCCATCGTACCGCCATCCCCTCTCTCTATAAAGAACCGCACACCAAACCTTATATAATAGTAAGTTTACTAGAAAAAATGTAGCGAAGCAATGAACATTATCGTCCAGTGGTTTGTGATCAGCGCAAACGGCGGCTGCAGAGTTTGCTCTTGGCCGTTCGCATGCGATACAATGCAAATAGCAAATGGAAACGGCTGCAGCGTCTTCATAAGAACGGTGCACGTTTCTTTTCGAAAATATGTTTATACATATTAAACGTATGCAAACTTTAAAGGAGTGAGAACATGAACGAAGCCGCTTTGACACTGGAAGGCTGGTATGCCCTGCATGACTTCCGCTCTCTCAATTGGACTGCCTGGACGGCAGCCGATGATGAAGAACGCGCTGTGGCCCTGGAGGAGCTGCATGCTTTCATGCAGGAGTGGGGGGCCGTGGAAGAAGCCAAGGAAGGCAGCTCCACCGTGTATTCCATCGTTGGCCAGAAAGCTGATTTCGTGATGATGTTTCTGCGGGAAAGCCTGGAAGCATTGAATGCACTTGAGACTGCTTATAACAAAATCGCCTTTGCCCAATATACTACCAAAGCCTATTCATATGTAAGTATTGTTGAACTCAGCAACTACGCCGCAGGAGGAACTGCGGGAGACGGCAGCGATCCGATGCTGAATCCGCATGTTGCCGCCCGGCTGAAGCCTATTCTGCCGCAAGCGAAGCATATCTGCTTCTATCCGATGAATAAGAAACGCGAGCTTGCGGACAACTGGTACATGCTCGACATGGACAAACGCCGTGAGCTGATGCATTCGCATGGCCTGATCGGCCGCGGATATGCCGGCAAGGTGAAGCAGATCATCTCCGGCTCCGTCGGATTCGATGACTGGGAGTGGGGCGTGACCCTGTTCGCTGAAGATGCCCTGCAGTTCAAGAAGCTGGTCTATGAGATGCGCTTTGATGAAGTGAGTGCCCGCTACGGCGAGTTCGGTCCCTTCTATGTCGGCAATCTGCTGACTGAGGAATCATTCGAAGAGATGCTGAAGCTCTAAAAGCGGGAAATAGCCACAATTATGTAAAGGTAAGGTTTCCTCGATGGAAGCCTTATTTTTATTTGGTCTTTCCAAGTGGCCGCCCTATTAACTTTTGGTTCGCTTATGGCAGCGCTGCTGTCCAATAAACGCAAATAGACCGCCCCTTCGCAGAGGTATGCGGTCTGTTTGTCGTGTTTACAAATTATTAAAATCACTTATGCCGAAGGTTCTTTACCGTCCTCATCGTCCTCATCGTCATCATCCCGCAGACTCTCCAGATATTCAGCCGTCGCCCGGTCACGTGCGCGGCCTTTATCCTTCAGACGCTCTATCGCCGGGAGAATGAGAATGTCGATTTCCTTCTGGATGTTGTAAGCCAGATCATACCGTGTCTGATCCTCAAGATAGGAACCCACCTCAATCAGAGCATTATACCGGTCCAGCTCCTCACGCGTGAGCAGTCCGCGAACTTGTACGCTGCAATGGCGCATCTTAGAGGAATCTTCCTTTTTTGAGTACCAGCGGAATGCCGCCGATAATGAGCAGGTAGCGCATGTCTACAACCTTCTTCAGCTGCGCCGCTGTCCAGCCCTTATAGGTCTTGTCGCCCACTACTGCAATCCCCTGACCTTTGCCCAGCGAGGCTACGGTGCCTTTGTTGCTGAATGTAAACTTCTTCGGCTGCTGGCTGCGGATGGCCGCTACAAGATTATGCGCACAGCATTCTCCCTGCTGCATAGCAATCTGTGCCGTTGGAGGGTAAGGACGTCCTTCCGGATTAATCATGAGGGAACCGTCACCAATGATGAAGATATTCTCATGTCCTGGAGCACGCAGGTATTCGTCTACCTTCACACGCCCGCGCATGGCTTCGAAGCCGGCAGCTTCAATCAGACGGTTGCCGCGGATACCACCGGTCCACACGATAGTGGAAGCCTTGATTTCTTCACCGGTTGCAAGAATAACACCGCCAGGCAGGCATTCCTTGATCGCCACGCCGAACTTGAAGGTTACCCCCTTCTTCGTAAGCACTGTCATCGCATGCTCGACAAGCTCCGGAGCGAACCCCGGCAGCGCAGTAGGGGCAGCCTCAATATTGTAGATGTTAACCATGCTTGGATCGACATCATATTCTTTGCACAGCGCCGGAATCCGGTCTGCCAGTTCGGCCACAAACTCAATGCCGCTGAAGCCCGCGCCGCCCACAACAAAGTTAATATGCTCCTGTGCATTATTCTCATTCTTGTATTTGGCAAATTGATACTGGGTATGTTCACGGATCAGCCGCACGGAGTTAATGCTGCGGATAGTCAGCGCATATTTGTCGAGTCCCGGAATTCCGAAGGTTTCAGGCTCGCCGCCAAGTGCGATTACGAGATAATCATACGAGAGGGTTCCATCTTCCAGAATAACCTTCTTCTGCTGGGTGCGGATCTCCTGTACGGAAGATTTAACAAGATCGATTTTGAATTCATCGATAAGCTTGGAGATGGATACGCGTGTATGCTCGACGCTGTCCGTTCCTGCTGCTGGCATATGCAGATGGGTCGTGAAATAATGATATTCATGGCGGTTGACCAGAGTTACATCCGCTTCATTATAGTTCAAAGCTTTCTGCAGCCGCTGGGCGGTCAAAATACCTCCATATCCCGCGCCTAGGATAACGATTTTGGGAATACTGCTCATGTTCCGGCTCCTTCCAACAGGTGAATCTGTCTATGTGTTATTTTTTGTAAAAAAATCAGGTTTCTTTTGTGAATTTATACACTTAAATTCAGAAGAATTTCCAATAAAACTTAAAGGATTTCTAAAATAACCATATCCATTGTAAACCTTAGTATCGTTTTAATCAAATACAATCATACAACAAAATGTCACATTTTTCAGCGAAATCAAAGCCTTTGCAGCAGGGTCCTACAATGTTTATAATGAGTAGGTACGCTAGTATGGCAATTTGAAACTATCAACTCGGAGGTGTAATATTACGTGACACTAGAGCAATCCGTTCCTATGAGCGATCTGATCATCATAGGCGGGGGACCAGCCGGTATGTTTGCCGCTTTTTACGGCGGTATGCGCCAGGCTTCGGTAACACTTATTGAAAGTATGCCCCAATTGGGGGGGCAGCTTGCTGCTCTTTATCCCGAAAAATATATTTACGACGTGGCCGGTTTTCCTAAGATCACCGGACAGGAGCTGGTGGATAACCTTTCACGGCAAATGGAGCTCTTCCAGTCTGATATCCGTCTGGAGGAGAAGGTAGTATCTGTTGTGAAGCAGGACGAGCGCCACTTCGTCGTCACCACCGATAAAGCTGAATATCACAGCAAAGCTATTATTATCACAGCAGGTGTAGGGGCATTCGAGCCGCGGCGCCTAGAAGTGCCTGATGCGCAGCGTTTCGAGAAAGCCAACCTGAATTATTTTGTAAGCGATCTGAATGCATATAAAGGCAAGAAGGTGCTGATCAGCGGCGGCGGCGATTCTGCCGTGGACTGGGCGCTTATGCTTGAGCCTATCGCGGAGCAGGTAACCCTGATTCACCGCCGGGATAAATTCCGCGCACATGAACACAGTGTAGAGAATCTGATGGCCTCCAAGGTTAATGTAATTACGCCATCTGAGATCACTGAGCTGCACGGTGATGAGTTTATAACCAAGGTAACCTTGTCCCATATTAAGACCAAAGAAACTCAGGAAATCGAAGTAGACAGTGTAATTGTCAATTTCGGCTTTGTCTCCTCACTGGGACCGATTGCGGAATGGGGAATTGAGATTGACGGCAACTCCATTGTGGTAGACTCACGCATGGAGACCTGCATTCCGGGTATCTTTGCCGCAGGCGATATCACTACCTATCCAGGCAAGCTGAAGCTGATTGCTGTTGGATTCGGAGAAGCGCCGACTGCTGTGAATAACGCCAAGGTATATATTGATCCGGAAGCGAAGCTGTCCCCGGGACACAGCAGTAATCTCAAACTCTAGAATTGCGTATAACCTAAAACCTACAATAAAAGGGTATCCTTTCAGGTTGATTCCACCTCAACTTGAAAAGATACCCTATTCTGTGTTACTTGCGGTTTGATTAATTCTGGGTGCTGTAAAAGTTTGCTCTGATCTTTAGTGAAGAACCGCATGAACTGGAGAGTGTAAGTTCCGTTTGCGAATTTCAGCGAGTAACAGAGCGATGAAATCATGCTCCAATTGCAGCTCTATCGCTCTATGATAAGAGTCCAGCAGCATCTCATCCGACAATTCAACCATAACGTTCACCTACCTTTCCTTTATTTGGATCTGAATCTATCATAGCAAACTATCATTATTCGAACAAGCGTTCTCATTATCCACAAGCTACTGTGGAGATCCTGTGCATAATATGTTAGTAAGGGTTGCAATGTCAGGTGCTGCACGGTGGACTATGGGGATAATAGTTATGCACAGGGGAAGAGCTCCCGCTTATCCTTAAAAATAATTTTTAGAATGTTCATAATTGGCTGGGATTTTTATGTTCATATTACCTCGGATTTGACATGACTAAACGCAATATTATCTCATTACTATATTTATCGTCAATTATTAAAATTTCCTTAATTAATTTTTGGTTATTTTGGTCTTGTATTTACTTCCAGAATCCATATTTTTCCCCGATGATCTACAGCATAATCGAAACCAAGCTCGCCGATACCAGGGAAATGCCGTTCCAGCAGTTCAATGCAGACTAAAGTCAGCCGGCGCATCTCCGCTTTCTTCGCAGAGGTCCGGATTCCGGGGAGCGACCTTCTCAGTCCATGGCGGCAGCTGAGCATTGTTCCCCCTTTACAGAGGTTAGTTACGAACAATCCCGGCCGGGCTACCCTGCCTACCATGGAGCGGAATTCCCAATGATCGCCGTTCTTCACCACTTTGACCCGGTAATCAATCGGACGCCCCGAAATCCGGGCAAGTGAAATGCCTTGCTGGATCAAATATCTCCGCTTTACCTTGAACCGGTCCAGCGCGTACCTCATCGAAGCGAAATCACGATATATACGTGTATTATGCATATAAGTGAAGCCATAACCCCGGTGATCCCGGAACACCTTGATCACCCCGTAGCCTCCGCCACCGACAACCGGCTTAATTACAACATTCCCGTATCTTCCCAGCATCGCCAACAATCCGGCAGCACTATATTCCCGGGTTCTCGGAATGTAACCGGCAACCCGTGAATCGCTAAGCAACGCCGCGGTCTTCAGCAACTTGCTTGCCAGTTCTCTCCCCGCCATTTTTTCGCCCTCTCCTTTCGAATTCCCAGCCTACCCTATAGATTACTCACAAAAGACCGCACCCTCCTGTATGATTGTCCGTGGTAATGGAGTTCACAGCAAAAAAGGGCATATAGCCCCAAGGGCCGTATGTCCCGGTGTTCCGTTTATTCCAGAGCTGGAATATTCTTAAAATTCGTTGTATTATAGCCTGGAGGGGAGGGTTTCCTAATGGCACAGTTTTTTGAAATCCTATATTGGTTTGCGATGATTGGCATGTCTGTTGTACTGGCAGGAACCACAATACTCGTCTTCGCGCTGGGCTTCAAATTCATCAAAGACCGCCGCAGAGTTCTGGGCGCCGGCTGTATTGCCTTTTCCCTGGGGGCCGCTGCCCTGATCGTGTTCATGATTAATTTCAAATTCATACTTCCGGCCTGAACCAAAGCTCCCGGCAGCTATGGCAAAAGACATCCGTAGTGCAGACTGCCTTTTATCATTGCTGCCTTTGAGCGGAATCTCACGTATACATGCTTCATAGATTTGCCTGAGATACTATATTCTATGAAACCGTGAAGGGTTGGCCTGTGCCGATGGACAGCTTCATTAGCTGAATCTTATCCTGCCCTTAACACCCGGCTGCTCTCCAAATACTAAATCCATCCCCAGACCCGCTATGAATATGCCTCGCGGCTCCAACCCTGCTTATCCCATTCTGGCTTTTTAAATTTTCATCCATAATTTCACATTATCATCATTTTACACAATATACCTTAAATGGATCTATGTTAAGATTAGTAGCGTGGATATTCGAAAAAAGGAGAATTTAACGTGTCGAAACCTGTATACGGCAAACAAGCGGCTCCTTCCAAAATGACCGAAAAGAATTCCGGACCCGCATGGGCGCTCTGCATTGCCTTCATCCTGTTCCTGGGCTGGACCCCCTTCCAGGTTGGATTGTTCAACGGAATGAGAGTGGAATTTGAGAAGCCCATTTATATGGCTGCCTTGCTGAGCGGTCTGCTCCTGCTGGTCTGTGCTGTCCTGTACTTCAAGACCTTCAGGCTGGACGGGCAGCGCGATCTGCTTACCTTAGCCGCAATTCTGCTCCCGTTAACTTACGCCTTATCCCTGTGGGGGGCCGCTTCGCATTATATGGCGATGAACATGCTGTTCACCCAATTCACTTATGTGGCGGTCTTCATTACCAGTGTGTATCTGCTCCGCCAGAGGCAGCTCAATAATGTTATTCAGCTGGGTACCCTCGCAATCGCTTATCTGATCGTCGGTTTCGGTCTATTGAACTGGCTCGGAAGCTGGAAGCTTGCCGGCAGTCTTGTAGGCTGGTTCTCGGATACTGTGGTCAACGGCAAGTACACTGAAGCGGTGATGACCGATTCGAACGGGCTTCGCCTGACTTCCATTTTCCAGTATGCCAATACATATGCAGCGTTCCTGATGGCTTTTCTGTTCGTCGCTTTATTCGCGCTGATCCGCTCCCGGAAATGGTACGGACAGCTGATGCACGGATTTATGCTGGTTCCCTTCATCGTCTCCCTGCTGCTTACCTTGTCCCGCGGCGGTCTGGTCCTGCTGCCTGTGGTACTCATTATCCTGCTGCTTTTCCTGAAGCCTGTGCAGCAGATACTCTGGATTATCAATCTTGCCATTGCCGGCGTATTGTCTCTGCTGATCACGAATCCGGTGACCGGACTGGGCCTGGAGCTGAATACCTCCTTCACTTCCACGGCTGCCCTGCATGGCTGGAGTTATCTGCTGGGGGCGTCCGCTTCTACTGCCACGCTCTGCTGGGTTGTCCAGCATTACTTAGCACCTTGGCTGGGCCGCAAGCTCGGCAGCATAGAATCACGCCGCTGGAGCGGAGCATGGATTCCTGTGGTGTCTGTCGCCGGTGTGTTGATTCTCGCCTTCCTGTTCATCGGGACCAGCGCGCGCAATATTCTGCCGGCGAATATCAGTACCCGGCTGGAGAATATCAACTTCAAGCAGCACAGTGTGCTCGAACGTTTCACATTCTATAAAGATGCCATGAAGGTGGTCAAAGATTATCCGGTACTTGGCACCGGAGGCGGGGGCTGGGCATCACTCTATGAGCATTACCAGAACAACCCTTACCTGAGCCGCCAGGTCCACAACTTTTTCCTGCAGTACCTGATTGAAGTGGGCATCCTCGGCTTTATCGTGTTCATGGGCTTCATCCTGTTCATTTTCTACAAATATATCAGGGGATACCTGAAGCGCGACAAAGACGATTATAACAACGGGTTTTTCTATCTCATCATCGCGTTGTCGATTCTTGTTCACAGCCTGCTTGATTTCAATATGAGCTATGCGTTCATGGGGATTCTGGTCTTCCTCGCTCTGGGAGGGATGACCGTTGTCATGGAGAGCAGACCGCTCCGTCTCAAGTGGAACAAGCTCTGGATCAGAGCCGGGTATTTCGGGCTGCTGGGAATCGGCACCGGGTATCTGCTGTTCCTGTCTCTGGGGTATATCAGTTCCAGCTCTGAAGCCTATGCAGCCAAGAAGCTGGTCAACGTCAGCCAATCTTATGATGAGATCAAAGCCCCTCTGGTAAAAGCACTCAAAACCCGCCCGAATCATCCCGAATCGGCGGCATATCTGTCCATGCTGGATCAGCAGGTATTTACACAAACACAGAATGAACAGTTTCTGGACGAATCCTATGCTGTGTTAACCCGCGCACTTGAAGGTGAGCCTTATAACAAAGATCTGCTGTCCCAGCTGGCGAAATATTATGATCTGAAGGGCCAGAGTGAAGAGTCTTACCGGGTGTATCTCGATAATGCGGACAAGTTCATGTGGGATATTAACTGGTATGATCATCTGATCAGCCGTGCCTCCCTCCTTGGGCTGCAGGCATATGCCAAGCAAGATGAGGCAGGGAAACAGAAGTACTTCAATAGTGCCCTGGCTTCCTACAAGCATGTAACGGACGGCATTGAGCATTTGAAGACTCTTCCACCCGAGCAGCTTCAGGGCCGTGAATTCTTCGTTACCTCAACGATTGCCCTGAATGCAGGCCGAATCCAATCCCTGACCGGAGACGGGGAAGCTGCTGGGGCAACGGTGAAGCAAGGCTTCATCAATGGTTACGAAGATTTGACGGATACCAGTACACTCTGGACTACGGATTGGTACAACGGAGTGATCAGCCGTTCCCAGGAGTTAGGAGCCGCAGCTCTGAAGCGGGCACTGGATGCTTATGCACTGGGCCAGACGGATCTGGGGGATCAGGAGACGGTTAATAAGGAAAGGTATTTCAAAACCGGACTGGATGCTTATGCCCATGCGGCTGCGGATGAAGAATGGTTCAGCACCCTTCCGGCTGAAGATCAGCAGGGACGGGGATCGATGATTACTTCAGTTATGCTGCTGAACGCCGGTAAGATCCAATATTTATCGAAACAATGGCAAGCCGCCGCAGCCACACTGCAGCAAGGGCTGAATGAGGATTATAACGATGCCGTCAACCGGGAAACGGCCCGCTGGTATCTCGCTGTACAGCAGAGAACACAGAGTGCCCAGGATCAGGCAGTGTATGACAAGCTGATTGCAGCTGATCCCGAAGAGGCAGTCAAGATTAACGAAGTTGCCGGTATGCCGCTCTAACTATACTATTCCCAGACTAGAGAACAGCAAAAAGAGGCTGTCCCAAAGCCGTAAATGGCTTCTGGGATGCCTTCTTTTTTGTGTAAAGATTAACGTGTACACTTGAATGGACGCTCATCGGCGTTCCTGTGGAAGATTGCATCAACCAGATTAACGAATTATTATTTATATCAGGTCTGGTTGTGTCTGGGAGGTAGTCAAATGTCAAAAACGATATTAGTAGTAGACGATGATGAAGAAATCGTAAAACTCATCACCAAAAGTTTAAGGTACGAGCAATTTGCAGTAATCACAGCCCGTTCCGGGGAAGAAGCCTTATCTGCAGTGGATGATAATCACATTGACTTCATCGTTCTGGATATAGTGATGCCTGATATGAATGGACTTGATGTCTGCAGAAATATCCGGACATCCTATAATGTTCCCATCCTTTTTTTAAGTGCGCGTGATCAGGACATTGATAAAATTGTCGGTCTCGAAATAGGAGCAGACGATTACATGACCAAACCTTTCAGTATTCAGGAGCTGGCCTCCAGGATAAAGGCCCATTTCCGGAAAGTGGACAGGCTGCATAAAGAGTGGGATGAGCTTAGTCCCGGGAAAGAAAAGGCGGATGCTCCGCTTATTTTGAACGATAAAACGTTTGAAGCCTTCCTGCATAGCCGGAAGCTCGACTTATCCACGAAAGAATTTCAAATTCTGTCTATCCTTATGCGTCATCCCAATCAGGTACTCAGCCGTGAGCAGATCTATGAGAAGGTCTGGGGAGACGAGTACGGAGAAATCAATACCGTAACGGTTCATATCAAGAATATCCGTAAGAAGCTGGGGCCTGAACATAACTTCATTAAAACCATTTGGGGTATAGGCTATAAATATACGGAAAGAGAGCAATAGGATGAAACTGAAAATAAAACTTCCCCTCTTATTCCTGCTGATGCTTCTCATTCTTATGTTTTCCATTGGAATCTACCTGAAGTTTATCTTTGCAGTGTATTCTCCTATACGCACCACATTGCTGGACTCACGATATATAGCATTGCTGCTGCCCATATTTGCCATCGCGGGTTGCATATTTTTCATTCTGATCATCTATATTTATAGAAGCATAGAGAAGCCCATCCGGCGGCTGAATACCCGGCTGGGGGAAGTCAATGTGGTCCATCCCCTGCCTCCGCTGGCTTCGAGGAGTAACGACGAGATCGGAGAACTTTATAAGCACTTCAATAAGATGGAGCACAGGCTTCAGCTCGCCCACAGAGAACAGACTGATATGATTGCAGCCATCGCCCACGATTTGAAGACACCCCTGACCTCTATTAACGGCTTCACCGAACTGCTGGCTACACATAAGGACTTACCCGACACTGAAAAGCAGGAATATTATGAACTGATTCAAAAGAAGTCAGCCTATATGGTTGAGCTCCTCAATGATTTCTCCCGCTTCACCAAAGAAACACTGGAGCTGGAATCCATGGTGACCACACGTGTAAAGGCAACAGAATTATTTGCAGACATCGCCTTTGAATATGAGTACGAGCTGGCGGGACTTGATATTGAACTGACTTGCCGCCATTCCTTCACGGACAGCATCGGGCTGACGGTCAATGAACCGATGATCCGCCGGGTGTTCGGCAACCTCTTCAGCAATGCTGTAAGGTATGGAGGGAAGCCTGATCTGAAGGTGTACATGACCGGATATTTGCGGGAGCATCATGCCTATTTCCAGATTGAGGATAACGGAATCGGCGTACCGGATAAGGATCTCTCTTCTCTGTTCCTTAAATTTTTCACGGTGGATAAATCGCGGCAAATCCAAAAGGGCGGACTTGGGCTGGGCCTGGCAAGCTGTAAATCTATTATTGAGCATCACGGGGGAGAGATTATGGCCTTCCCTTCCGAATATGGCGGTTTGGGAATAAGATTCAGCCTCCCCCTGGCTTCACTTCACTGATTGTATTTACGCACTTCTTCTTCAACAACAAAAGATTAAAGGCTGTTGTCGGGTGTGACACCCAGGCGACAGCCTTTTTGTTTTTTTAGCAGTTTATAGTTTTTTATATTCTCTTTATAAACATTTATTTTTCTTTTACCGAAGCTTCATCTTCGAATGTAAAAATAACTTCTAGTAAGATAATCACCGGTACCCGACAAGGAGGATGTTAAAATGTCAATTGAGTTCAGCCGCTGGCCCAATAATTACATGATGTCATACCAGGTTACCAAAGCTTTGGGTATGGCAAGCCTCGGCGCTACGGATGTCACCGAAATCTACGAGGCCTGCAAAAAAATCGACCCCGATGACAAAGCTACGTGGCACAGGGAGTGGCTCATCACCGCTCAGGCATTGGAAAAACACGGCAAGGAGGCCGAAACGGCCGGAAACTGGTATACCGCGCGGAACTGCTACATTCGTGCCTGCAATTACTACAGAATCGCAGAGTATGCGGTGATGGATGAGGATGCCAAGAAAATCTGTATCTTTAAAAAGGTTAATGAACTCTTCGAAGCCGCCGGACAGTACTTCGATGTCCCCCCGGAGAAGATTGAGGTTGATTACGAGGATGTCAAGCTGGATGGATACTTCTTCTCCCCTTCCTGGATCGAAGGCCCAAAACCGACCGTATTTGCGCTTAACGGTGGTGACGAGTGGTCCATTGAGAATTATTTCTGGCTGGGTCCTGCCTTCCTTTCGTGCGGATATAACTTTTTGGTCTATGACCAGCCCGGCACCGGTCTATCGATGTACGAGAAGGGAAAGGGGCGACGGGCGGACAGCGAGGCTTTTCATTCCCGGGCCATCGACTTCCTTCTCACACGGCAGGAAGTTGATCCTGATAAGATTATCGTGCACGGGGAGAGTTTTGCAGCCTACGACTCCTTGCGGTTCGCTTCGTTCGATCACAGGATTGCTGCCGTGATCTCCGACGGCGGTACGCATGCCTTCGACTGGAAAGCCATGCTGTCATGGATGCCGCCAAGTCTGGCCGCACACGGCATGAGAATTCTGGGGGCGGAAAGCCTGGAGGATTTTGCGGAGAATCCGCGTTTTGCCTATGATCTTGAAGGCGTACTCCACCAGATCGAATGTCCGCTGCTTGTCATGCATGGAGCGGAGGAGATATTGGTTCAGCCCAATCCGCTGACACAGGCCATGAAGAATTACGAGCAGGCCGGTTCGACAAACAAGACATTCTTCGCGATAGAGGATAGACGGCTTGGCGGATTAGAACACTGTCAGGTGGATAACATCAACGTGCTGCATGAGGTAGCGCTGAATTGGCTCTGTTCTATTGGGCTTGGGCCAGCCGCCCCCGCCAATCTTAGGAATTGTCATAGGAGGAGTTAGGAGCTATGCAAATTTTATCAAAGAAAAAAAGCAGCAGCACGCCCGCTATACAAATTGACGGTGTGCACAAAAAGTTTGGCGACTATACCATATTAAACAATCTTTCGCTGGAGGTGAGCCGCGGTGAGATTTTCGGATTCCTGGGACTGAATGGCGCCGGGAAGACAACGACCATCAAGATGCTCCTAGCGATGCTGAAGCCAAACTCCGGCAAGCTCTATATGTTAGGTGAAAAGGTCGATGCCGGAAACTATAAATTATGGAGTAAGGTTGGATATTTGGAGGAGGCTACTTTTTACCCTGATCTGACTGTAGTTGAGAATCTTGACATCGCAAGGCGCATGCAAGGGGTACCTGACAAGGATGCCGTACATCAGGTGATCTATAAGCTGGGACTTGAGCCGCACCAAAAGAAAAAAGCAAAACATCTCTCTTTGGGTAACAAACAGCGCCTGGGACTCGCCAAAGCGATGATTCACAATCCGGAAATTCTAATCTTGGACGAGCCGATCAACGGTCTTGATCCCGCAGGCGTGGCGGAGATACGGAATATGTTATATAATTTGGCAACAAATTTCGGAATAACTATTTTTATATCCAGCCATCTGTTAGAGGAGCTCTCGAAAGTGTCCACACGCATTGGGATTATTCACGGAGGCCAGCTTGTTAAAGAAGTCGCAATGGATAAGCTGGAGCAATCCTTACAGAAAAGCCTGGTCGTGAACGGACTGAACAAACCTGCCTTAAAGAAGGTGCTGGAAGAGCATGGCTATGCCTTTGAGGATACCCCGGACGGCTCTATTAAACTAACCAACGAACATGCGGCAGATCATCCTGAACGGCTGGCCGAACTGCTGGTTCAGCGCAATCAGCCGCCAACATCGCTCCGGGTGATTACGGAGGATTTGGAAGGTTATTTTCTCCGCACCATTGGTATGACCAGGGGGTTTAAATAATGAATATTTTATCTGTTTTACATTGTGAGATTCGCAAGATTATCCGCTCTAATGTGTTCTGGATCATGTTTCTTGTGTTAGGCTTCGGGCCCATCATGATGGGCGTCGGAAATGTATTATCCAGTGACGCCGGCGGTGTCAACTGGGAGCAGTATTTAACCGGATTGCTGGATACACTTGCCCCGCTGGGACTTATCGGATATACCTTTGTTGCGGCATGGGTATTCGGACGGGAGTTTGCGGATAGAACCATTAAAGATTTGCTGGCAAAGCCCGTGTCCAGAGCGAAAATTGTATTGTCCAAATTCCTTGTCATTTTAGCATGGTGCCTGTTACTTTCCGTCTATATGTTTGCCGTAGGTTTTGCCGTAGGGGCGATTATGGGAGTTGAGGGCGGGTCCGCTTCCTTCATTTCGAGCTTGTTCTTTAAGTTCCTAATCACCTCTCTATTGTTCATTTTTGTGACCGCACCAACCATTCTTTTGGCTAACGTGACCAAGGGCTATCTGGCACCCCTGGGGCTCATCCTGATCATCGTCATTCTTTCCAATGTGCTCTCCTCTTTTGGATTTGCACCCTATTTCCCATGGACCATCCCGTCGGTATTTCAAAGCACCGGTTCTTTACAGCTCAGCAGTATATTGATACTTGCGTATACAGGAATAGTCGGAATAGCCGGAACATTTGCCTGGTGGAGATATGCGGAGCAGCCATAAACAATCCAGTGCAGCAAGCAAAGCAAAAAGAAGCTGTCCCCAAAGCCATAAAATGGCGTCAGGGACGTCTTCTTTTTTTGCGTAAGATCAACGTATGCACATGAATGGACGCTCCGCGAACGGGCTGTTGTTCCAATTCAGCCGCGTGCCGCCATATACTCGTCCTTCAGGATAGAGTATTGGTAAGAGTCCAGCCACTTCCCCTTATGGCGCATATGTTCTCTCAGATGCCCTTCGTATACCATTCCTATTCGTTGCATGACTCTGGCAGAGCCGGTATTCTCCGGGCGGCAGGTCGCGTAGATCCGGTGAAGATTAAGGTCATTGAAGCCCCATTCCAGCAGCACGGCGGCAGCCTCACTTGCAATACCCTGACCCCAATAGGAGCGGTTATAGCAGTAGCCGATCTCCCCCTGGCCTTCTCCGCTGATATGTATCCCGCAGCCGCCTATCAGTACATTCCCCTGCTTCAGAACTACTGCGTACTCGAACCCCTGGCGCGATTCCTGCTGTTGCATATCCAAGGTCAGCCGGATATAGCTCCGGGTATCCTCCAGGGAATTGGGTCCCCAGATCATATACTTGGCCACTGCCGGATCGGAGGCATATTCATGTACCCGCTGGACATCCTCAGACCTGAATTCCCGGATCAGCAGCCGGTTTGTTTCAAATTGCATGCTTGGTCACATCCTTATGCTTACTGTTGTAATCCGGGCTGGCTTCATGGCTTAGCAAGTTCAATTCTTGCATATTGCTCTGCGAAATCTTCCCCTTGGTTCAACGCTTGGATTAACTTGAGGAGCCCCTCTTCTCCTGCACTAGAGAACCACCGCGTAACTTCATAACAAGCCAAATTGTAATTCTTCCATGCTTCCGTAGTTCCATAACTGAAGGCATCATACGAGTCTAAAAGGCCGTAATCCACAGGCTTCTTCCCTTTATCGGTTACCTGTTCCCATACTGCTGTGCTATTAGACAATCTCCCGTCTACCATCGAAGCCAGACCTTCATCAAACCATACGGGCACTACCTTGCGGTTGCGCAGTCTTTCCCTCAATTCAGCGTGGGTGAATTCATGCGAAATCACATTTTCATTAAACCCGTCCGGGCCGATCACAATATAGTTATTCCAGGGCAGGTAATAGGTTTGTCCGGTCGGATTCTCAGTGTATTTTCCCAGACTCCTGGAAGTTAACGCCACAATTAAATTCGGAGTTGAAGTTCGCTCACCCAAAATAGCCGCGACCTTCTCTTGTGCAAGCGCAACGTAATATAGCAGCTGATCCTGCAGATCCTTTGACATATCCGGCTCTATATAAACATCCGGTGCCACTTCAACCATGTTAGAGTAATTGACCAAGGCCGCATGCATCGGCTTGGCATAGACTCCCCAAGAGATCATCAGCAGTGCTATGAACAATATACTCGACGCAGCTATTACCTTCATTTTTCGGGTCAATTTCAGCATTTAGTTAAACAGTCCTCTGCCAATAAAGTTAGCCGTAACCGGCGGCTTCCCGATCTCCCGTGACCATACAGACAATTGACCGGCGTGATGGATCTCGTGGGCAATCAGATGCCGCATAACTTCGCCGTATCTGTGGAGTTCGCGTTCCCCTTCATCCGTGATATCAATCATGATCCGGTCTTCCATGCTGTCATTCCAGCCGTACACGAATGGAGCCAGCTCCTCATGACACCGCGCGGATAAATCCTTGACCTGCTGCAAGCTGGCTACTTCCTCGAATGAAGGAATCTCAATCTCTTTTTCTTGTATTCCGCCACAGATCCAGCCATACTCCACTGCCACGATGTGATATAACGTGGGGAGGATATAGCCTATACCGCCGGTGCGTAATTTCATCAGCTCTCCCCCGTCAACCGTACCGCACCAGTCGAACCAGTCTTTGCGCACTTGCCAATTATACTGAAATAGCTTCAACATGCCGTTGCCTCCAATACTCGTAAATTTCATTACGCCTACTATTCATGATTCGCGATATCTCCCCCCACTCCTGCCGGTGATTAACGTCAACCAAGTGTCCATGTGACGAAGCCGCCATGCTGATGTACCAGATTCTTATGCGAAAATAAAAGGAGAACCCCAAAACCCTAGTGGTTTTTGGGGTTCTCTATATGGTATCTAGAGACTGCAGAGCTTTCGGTTCACATATTCAGCTAAGTCATCCACCAAATCAAGTTGGGCTTTCATCCAATACTCCCCTTATCCTTGCTTCAGTTTACCGCTCCATGCGTTTAGTCCGCCTTGCAGGTGGACTAGTCCTGAATAACCGTTTTTCTGCAGAATTCTGGCTGCGTTCTTGCTTCGCATTCCACTTTGGCAGTATAGAAAAACCGTTTTATCCTTGGTTATTTCCCCTAGGCGACCGGATAACTGGGATAATGGGATATTCTTCGCACCGTTCATATACCCGGTCTTATATTCTCCCGGCTCCCTGACATCTACGAGGAAGCGTTGATCCGTGCTCTCCATCATGTTTTGGAAATCCTGTGGACCCAGTGCCTTTAAACCTTTAGCCGGTCTTATACGGGAATAGACAAACCAGAGCAGCAATACGATCAATACAATATTAATGATTGAACCTGTGTTCACAATATCTCTCTCCTTTTGCTGGTGCAATGTGTACTTTTCTGCAGTACTTTCAAAAGTGCTGCAGCAGCTGATCGTACCCAGGCGCTGCAGCGCGGAGTTGTGCGGGGTTAGTCACGCACCAATTCATCCGTCCATGCACTAAGTCCACCTGTCATGTTCACAACAGTAAACCCCTTTTCGCCCAGCAGTTCGCAAGCCAGGCCGCTCCGGCTCCCGCTTCGGCACATAACAATGATTTCTTGTGCAGGATCCAGTTCATGTTGCCGTTCCATAAGCAGTCCAAGAGGAATATGCTTAGCACCGGCGATGTGTCCCTCCGCCCATTCTCCAAGCTCGCGAACATCAAGCATATTAAGAGGCGCCCCCTTCTTGAGCTGCGCTGCTACTTGCCGGGGTGTAATTTCTTTTGAAATTTTGAATGCCATGTTAATCTCTCCTTAATTGTATATAGTTGAAATTCGTTATAACCTGCACTCCAAATCATAGTTATTTGGATCATGCATTGACTTTAACATTATACCCCTAGGGGTATACGAATAATAATAGATCGGTTGCTCTATGTTGTCAACAGTATTACACGTATCTTATGATTGCATTATATATCTATATATCGTAATATTACGTTATAACGATTTAACGAATCGAGGTGATTGCTCATCCTATGGACAAACAATTTAAAGCTTATGCTCAGGCGGCTGAGTTACTAAAGGCTCTAGCCCATCCGGTTAGATTATGTATTGTAAAAGGAATTATTGATAAAGGAAGCTGCAATGTAACCTACATGCAGGAATGTCTGGAGCTTCCACAATCAACGGTTTCACAGCATCTCCAGAAGCTCAGAGCATTCGGTATTGTAGAGACTGAGAGAAACGGTCTTGAGATTATTTATTCTATTAAAGACGAAAGAACCAGACAACTGATACAAATATTAATGGAGGAATAGACATGAATAAAAAAGTACTGATTGTCGGCGGAGTTGCCGGAGGCGCATCCGCAGCAGCCCGATTACGCAGATTGGATGAAGAAGCACATATTGTGATGTTTGAGCGTGACCCGTATATTTCTTTTGCTAACTGCGGTCTGCCCTACTATATCGGAGGCTCTATTCAGGATCGTGCAAAATTGCTGGTACAAACACCTGAAGCCATGCATAAGCGATTCAATATTGATGTGCGCATCCAGAGTGAAGTAATCTCCATTGACCCGGCTGCAAAAAAAGTCGTTGTGCAAAGCAAGGAGCTTGGCTCATATGAGGAGAACTATGATGCTCTCATTCTGTCACCGGGTGCGAAACCCATCCGTCCTTCCCTGCCAGGAATAGAGAGTTCTAAAATTCATACGCTGCGGAATATTCCGGATACAGACAAAATCAAAACGAAGGTAAGTGAAGAGGGCACACGTTCGGCGGTAGTCATCGGCGGCGGCTTTATCGGCGTGGAAATGGCAGAAAATCTGAAGGAAGCCGGTCTGGAAGTCACATTAATTGAGGCAGGACCTCAGCTGCTGGCCCCCTTCGACTCCGAAATGTCTGCCATGTTGTCCAAAGAGCTGGAGGCTCACGGGGTAAAGCTTGTTTTTTCAGACATGGTGCAGAGCTTTGAGGAGGCCGGTGAGCAAATTCAGGTACACCTGGCAAGCGGCACAGTTCTGCGGAGTGAACTAGTCCTGCTGGCCATCGGCGTTTCACCGGACACCTCCTTCCTGAAGGATAGCGGCCTTGAATTCGGACCCAGAGGACATATTCTGGTCAACGAGAGAATGGAAACGAATCTGCAGGATGTTTATGCCGTAGGGGATGCTGTAGAGATCGTGGATTTGGTTAACGGCCATAAGACAGCTGTTCCTTTGGCTGGACCTGCCAACAAACAAGGACGCATTGCTGCGGATAATGTCAGCGGATTAGGTACCACTTACAAAGGGACTCAAGGCACATCCATCATTAAGGTCTTCGGCCTGACTGGTGCATCCACCGGGAATAATGAAAAGACCTTGCAGCGGCTTAGCATCCCGTATCGTGTTGTCTATGTTCATCCAAGCTCCCATGCTTCCTATTATCCCGGGGCTACTCCGCTATCCTTAAAACTTCTTTTTAATGAAGCTGGCCGGGTTTTGGGTGCGCAAGCTGTCGGCTACGACGGGGTGGATAAACGAATCGACGATATTGCCACAGTAATCCGGTTTAAGGGGTCGGTTACGGATTTAACTGAACTGGAACTCTCGTATGCTCCCCCCTATTCCTCAGCCAAAGATCCGGTTAACATGGCCGGATATACAGCCGAGAATGTAATTAACGGATTGACTGAAGTCTTTGTACCCGGGGATTTATCCGGCCGGAACATGGACACCACAATACTGGTGGATGTACGTAGTGAACTAGAGCATGCGAATGGACATATTGAGGGTTCTATTAACCTTCCTGTTGATGAGCTGCGTGCCCGTCTGGACGAACTAGACCTCAGCAAGGAGATATGGGTCTATTGCCAGGTCGGCTTGAGAGGCTACACAGCATCCCGGATTCTAATGCAAAAGGGCTTCAAGGTTAAGAATCTGACAGGTGGGTTCAAGACGTATCAGATAAGCAAATATGCTGCGAGCAAGCAAGCAGAAACGGCTTTGCCGTCCTTTTAAGGATGGTACCGTTTCAGCGAGAAATAGAAGGATAAGTTATCGTATGAAACATATAAATTCTTATATTTTTAAAAAAACCTCTTGAAACGTGTAGCACCTACACAAATCAAGAGGTTTTATCTGTCCATCATTACTCTGGCAATCGTCTATTCAAACACATATTCCCCTTCACCCACATGCAGGGTCTTTCCCTTAAGCAGAGGCGAATCGGTCCGGAGAATGACCTGGCTGAATTGATTCTCCGCGCCCTGCACGAATTCAAAGGTCTGATCTCCCGCCTTAAGGCTGAAGCTGCCGCCCACAGGTCCGGTAACGGGAAGGCTGAACAGCTCACTCCAATGCTTGGCTGCAGCAGCGGGATCGCTGACACGGAATACCGCGCTCACGATGTCCACATTACCCGCAGGATGGGGCTGGTTGATTCCGGCGGCGGTCAGACTCTCCAGCCGCTCTTCATCTGTTCCGTTCCACTGGATAATGAACGGATAGACCAGTCCCTGGAAGTCACCGTCAATGGTCATCATCCGCCACTCGATTAATCTGCCTTTGTTATCGAGACGCCGGCCGTCAATGATGGGCGATAATATCAACCCCGCTGTTTTCAATCTGGCCTCAACGGCTTCAATGTCATCCGTCCGCAGGACCACTCTGCTTAAGACCTCATGCTCCGGCAGAACGGTAACCGCATCCCGCACGACAACATTATGTTCAGTCGCCCGTGCGAGCTCCAGGTTCTCGATTCCGAGGAACTCCAGATAGGTCAGCCCGAAGTAGCTTAAGGCGTTATAGGTCCCCCAAGCCTTATGCGAGCCGCCCCGGAAGGCCACCAGCCCATGCTCCGAGAAGAGCTGCACCGGCTGATCCAGATCATTCACATAGTGTACCAGGTGATCCCATTTCAGCACCGCCATTATTTCCTCACTCCCAGCTCTGTGGTCCGCTTCACGGCTGCCAGCACACTCCGCTGCAGTCCGGCCGCGAAATCACTGTTATTCAGCTCGTATAACCCGTGCATGCCGACCCCGCCAGGCGAATTGTTGATATCCAGCAGCTGCCGCGGATGCAGTCCGGTCTGCTGCAGCATCGCCACCGCTCCCAGCATATTCTCCAGCGCTACCTTCCAGGCCTGTTCCCTCGGCAATCCGGCAAGAACGCCGGCATCTGTGAACGACTCTATGAAATAATAGATGTAGTTGGGTCCGGCTACCCCGAATCCGGTGAAGATATCAATGTAGGACTCCTCCAGAACCTGCACCTTGCCGAAGCCAAGCAGGAATTCCTCCACCTGCTCCAGGGAAGCGGCTGTATTCAGAGCTACACCGCTATATCCGTAGCCTGTATCGGTCAAAGTATTCGGAATGACCCGGACAATCGGGCGTTCCGCTCCGAAATAATCTCCCAGCCGGGCAATCGTTACCCCCGCCACAATCGATATGATAGCGGCAGCAGGGGATGCGGATTGCCGGACCTGGGCTCCAAGAGCGGTCAGGTCATCCTGCGGACGAACCGCAATGATGATCAGCTCTGCTGCCTGGAGTCCTTGTTCCTGCGTACTCTCCGTGTCTACACTGTATTTAGACTTCAAGTGCTGAAGCCGTCCCTCGTTGATGTCCGATACACTGATTTGATCCCCAGCCAGCGTACCGCCTGCGATGCAGGCGCGGATGATCGCTTCCGCCATCTGCCCGCCGCCAATGAAATGAATCTTTCCTTTAATCACTTCGGCTCACTCCCTGATTAATTATTTGCCCAGGCTTCCGGCAGAATGAACCCGGCATATTTCTCTTGCCCCAGGATGTATTCCTCGAATTCTTTGGATTCATACGCAGCCTTCAGATCCTTGGCCCACTGGGTATCCGCATCCTTTTTGTTAACCGATACGATGATTCTGTGCTGCATGGGCGTATTCTCAATTTTAAGGGCATCTGTAATCTTCCGGTCCGGAGCATTGGCAATGTAGTTCCCGTTAACCACGCCGTAATCCACATCCTGCAGCGAGACCAGAATCTGCGCCGGGTCCAGCACTTTAATGTCAATGTTGAACTTATCCGGCTCAATGCTGTTAATATTGAAGTCCGCTACGCCGGCTCCCTCTTTGATTTTGACCCAGCCCAGCTCCTCCAGGATCCGCAGCGCACGCTCCTGATTGACTGGATCGTTCGGAACAGCAACGGTAGTGCCGTCTTTCACATCATCAAGCGTTGTATGATTTACGGAATATAGACCCTGAGGCGCACCCGGAACATAGGCAATCCCCACCATATCTGCACCGATTTCTTCATTGATAGCTTCCATATAGGCTGTACTCTGGAAAATACTCGCGTCAATCGAGCCCTCCTTCATCGCCGGGTTAACCTGCATATTCTGCGAGAAGGTTTTGATGTCTACTTTATAGCCCTTCTCCTCCAGAATCGGCAGAATCGATTGACGGAATTGCTCTTCATAAGTACCTACACCGAATCCGACCTTAATCTCTTTCTTGTCCCCGGAGCCTTCCGCTTCCTTATTATTGCCGCAGGCAGCCAGCACCGCCATCGCACTAATCAGCATCACTACCAGTAATTTTTTCATTGTCTTCATCTCCTATTTGAGTACTGTGTTTTTAAAATGCACTAACGCCTCGTCTGTTACAGTTAACGGAATAGCACAGTTGGGCGAAAGAATAAACGGCTGATCCTTCATCTGCTTCAGGGCTTCCTCAGCCTGCAGTCCAATCTGTTCCAGATGGTTCCCTGCAAACAGCCCGTGATCCACTCCGCCCACCTTCGTGGCCTTGAGGTTCGCTTCCAGTCCGGGATTTCCTTCGGCTATCGTATCCCAGCTAATCCCGTCGATACGGTAATCATTGAATTTCTCCGGCTGGGAATAGGCACCGCAGGTATGCAGAATATTCTTGCCGTCGCCGGCAGCCTCCAGGACGATGGAATCATAGGGTCTGGACAGCTCGTCGAACATCGCTTCATCGAATAATCCGGGATGTGCTGTACCTGTCACAGCGTAGAACAAGCCGTCTGAACCCGCGTGCTTAAGCTCCTGGACATAATCCGCTAAGGTTAAGGCAATGGCATGCAGGGCGTGGTGCGCAGCTGCCCGGTGTTCCTTGAAGAGCGATTCCAGCGTTACCGGCTGCTCAATGCCGAATACGGTTGTCGTAACATAAGCGGAACGCCCCACGATGAACAGCAATACCGTGAGCGGTGAGAATACCGTCTGGATCAGCGGGGTACCCGGCAAGCCCTGGCGGATCTTCCGGACGGCCTCCAGATGCTCCAGCAGCGAAGCGGTCCGGGTTGCTTTTTTCACATCCAGATCCCAGAGATTCTTGGCTTCCGGGATAACCGTAGTCAGCTGTCTCGGAAATACAGTCCTATAGTCTGCGAAGTCGTACTGATTCCCCCAGGCTTCCGCCAGATAGGTCGCCCGCGGATTGATCTTCACCCAGTCCCAATCATATTTCTCCGTAAAAGAAATCGTGGACTCTGCCAAATCCTCTGCATTCTGTTCCTTGTCAATAAAGTGACGCCATCCGCTGACAATCGGACGATCCGCAAGCTCTCCGGATAATATCGCTTGAAAACGGTCCTGCTTACTCCATACACTCATCTGCCAGTCTCCTTTTCTATATGTAACATCTAGTAACGGCGAATTTTACGGGCCAATGTGTTGCCCAAGGATTGAATGCCCTGCACCAGAATGATGAGAATAATTACCGTCGCGAACATGACAAACTTGTCGAACCGTTGATACCCGTATACGATGGCCAAATCACCGACGCCGCCGCCGCCGACCGTTCCGGCCATAGCCGTGGCCCCGATCAATCCGATCGTTGCAGTGGTCAGGGAGAGGATCAATGATCCGATCGCTTCCGGCAGCAGGAAATACCATATCACTTGCAGCGGAGTAGCTCCCATCGCTTCAGCTGCTTCAAGAATACCCGGATTCACTTCCAGCAGCGAATTCTCTACCAGCCGTGCGATATAAGGTGCGATGTAGATGATCAGCGGAACAATGGCTGCACTGGTTCCTATGGATGTATTAACAATTGCCCTTGTTAACGGAATAATAGCTACCAGCAAAATGATGAACGGAAGCGAACGGATGATGTTGATCACCGGATTAAGCCCAGTATAGAGCGCTTTGTTCTCCAGTACTCCGCCCGGACGGGTAATGACCAGAAGGATGCCCAGGGGAACGCCCAGGAGCGAGCCTACAAAAAGGGATACGCCTACCATCTGGATCGTTTCGATAATGGCTTTAAGAAATTGCTCACTTGTGATCGATGTCGAGAACATGGGATTTCACCTCCTCTATCCGCACTTCATGCTGCTTCATGTAATCCAGAGCAGCCTCAATCAGGGACGGATCACCCTGCAGCTGAACGATAATCGTACCCAGCGTCGTTTCTTGAATCTCCGTCGTATTCGCAAACAGAATATTGACCTTGACTCCATAGGCCCGGATGATCTCATACAGAACAGGCTCAGATGCGCTGTCTCCGGCAAAATTCAGTTTATAGAGCCGGCTTCCATGCTCTGCTCTGAGTGTTCTATGGACGCTGGAAGTCATGCTGTTCTGAATGACGGTCTTCACGAAATTCTGCGTGGTCTCATGCTTGGGCTGACCGAATACATCCAGTACGCTGCCCTGCTCGATAATCCGTCCCTCTTCCATAACGGCTACCTTGTTGCAGATCTCCTGAATCACCGACATCTCATGCGTGATGATCATTACTGTAATGTTGTATTCCGCATTGATTCGTTTGAGCAGCTGCAGAATAGATCTGGTAGTCTGCGGGTCCAGTGCAGAAGTAGCTTCGTCGCAGAGCAGAATAGAGGGATTCGAGGCAAGCGCCCGGGCAATCCCGACCCGCTGCTTCTGTCCGCCTGACAGCTCACTCGGATAGCTTCCGGCCTTGTCGCTCAAACCAACAAATTCAAGCAGCTCCTCGACCCGCTTGCGGATTTCGGTTTTGTTCTTTTTCAGCAGCACGAGCGGAATGGCCACATTGTCGAACACTTTTTTGGACTCCAGAAGGTTAAAATGCTGAAAAATCATGCCGATGTTTTTCTTGGCAGCCCGCAGCTCTTTGTCGCTGTACGCGCCCAGATCATGCCCGTCCACCAGCACCTGTCCCTCAGACGGTCTTTCCAGGTAATTGACCAGGCGGATCAATGTGCTTTTACCTGCACCGCTGTAGCCGATGACACCGAAGATATCCCCTTTGTCTACCTTCAGGCTGATCCCCTTCAGAGCTTCAATCTTCACCTCTTTGCGGGTGAAGGTCTTGTACACATCCCGTAATTCAATCATGGTTGTTCCCCTCAATCATCTGTTAATTTAGGATTCAGGCTTCGGGCTTGTACCTGCAGCTTCGCAAGGGCCTGTTCCGCAAGTGTAGCAAAATACTTAGCAGCCGGCAGGATGGCCGCCTCATCTACATCAAACCCGGGATGATGCAGCGCATGGTTCGGGCCGGCTCCGATGTTCACAAAAGCACCCGGTATCTTCTGCAAATAATAGGCGAAGTCCTCCCCGCCCATTTGCGGCGGAATATCATGAACATCATAGCCTGCATGGGCCGCGACCTCTTTGGTGAAGTCTGTCCATTCCCCGTGATTGATCGTAGCCGGCGGCCCGGGATACCAATGCAGCTTCGCCTCTGCTCCGGCAGCTGCCGCAATTCCCTCAATGATCCGGGTCATCTGGTTCGGAATGCTGCTGCGGATTTCTTCATTGTAGGTGCGTACCGTACCCTCAAGCTCAACCTTCTCCGGCAATACATTCCAGGTGAAGCCCCCGTTGATTCGGGTCACACTGAGCACTACAGGCTCCAGGGGATTATTTTGACGGCTGACTACAGTTTGCAGCATGGTAATGATCTGCGCAGCCGTGACTATGGTATCTACCCCCTTTTCCGGAGTAGCGGCATGAGCACCGACACCTTTCACCGTAATTTCAAAGCGGTCTACCCCTGCCGTCAAGGCTCCCGTTCTTGTACCGAACGCTCCCGTAGGCAGCTCCGGTGAATTATGTATGCCGAATATAGCTTCTACCTCGTCCAGTCCCCCTGAGGCCAGCACGCCTTCTGCACCGTGACCTGTCTCTTCTGCGGGCTGGAACAGAATTTTAACCTTACCCGGCAGTTCATGCTCATGCTGCTTCAGCAGGATGGCGGCTCCCAGGATGACTGCGGTATGAAAGTCATGACCGCAGGCGTGCATCTTTCCGGGAATCTCTGAGGCGAACGGCAGCCCCGTCTGCTCCTCAATCGGCAGCGCATCTATATCACAGCGGATCGCCACAACGCTCCCTTCCCCTTGTCCGACCTCCGCTATAAGTCCGGTCTCCAAGGGAAGGTCCAGGATATGTATTCCCTCTTCGGTCAGCCATTTGCGCAGCTTCTCTGTGGTTCTGAATTCCTGATAGCTAAGCTCCGGTTCGCGGTGGAGGTTCCTCCGCACTTCCGTTAGCCGGGCTGCCAAAGCCTCTTCCCTCTCGTGCTGTGGTTTCATAAGTCTGCTACTCTCCCTTCGTTACATTTGCTCAATTCCTCTAATCCGCTCAAGGGCAGCAGACAGGCTGCTTAAGATATGCTCCCGCATGGCTTGCTCTGCACCGTCTTCATCCCGGGCTATGATCATTTGCAGAATCGCAAGATGCTCTTCATCCGCCTGTGTGTTCCAGTCCCCATGAAGCGAGACATAACGGCAATAACGGAGTGAACGGTCTCTTAATTGGTTCAGCACCTTCTCAAAGGTCTTCAGAGCACTTATTTCCGATAAATAATCATGGAATTCAAAACCATAGGAAACAACATCCTGATTGTCACCCATCTGAAAGGAGTGCTTCAGCTTCTCCAGAATCAGCGTTAATCGCTGAATATCCTTAGCCGTAGCGTTCCTGGCTGCATTTCTGGCAATATGGCCTTCAAGCATGCTGCGGATCTGGAAGATTTCTTCAACCTCTGTAATCGTTAACGGAGCTACCCGAAGCCTTCCGTTTGGCTGGCGCACCAGGAAATCCTCATTCTCCAGCCGCTGGATGGCTTCTCTTAGCGGTGTACGGCTGATCCCGAGGAGTGCCGCCAGACTCTCTTCGTTAACCGCCTGGTCCGGCTCCAGCTCGCTTTCTATTATTTTTTGCTTGAGTGCGTAGTAGGTATTATCCTTAGACAATCTTCGTGAGCGCATTTCCATAAGGTTCATTGCTCCTCGCCATTCATTTTGCGGGTCGCCCGGACAATTGTATAATTGTATACAATTATTATGTAATCACTTCACATCTAGCGATGTGATAGGTGATCGGTGTGGAGTGATCCGTTTGATGTGATCCATGCGGGATGAAATGAAAGATTTCTGTGGAAATCTTTCTTTGTTTAGCAAGCTTTTTTCATACTATAATCCCATTATACCCACTAGTCAAGTATGTTTTATGAGAGAATAGGATATAGTCACTAATCTGACAATTTCGGGTGCTCAGGAGGAGTCCTGGAGCATAAAAAAAGCCCCTGCAATGATTACAGGAGCTTGCTTGTACCCTCGCCCGGGGCCAAATATAAATCACCCTGACGGGTGAACGATGTTGGTGCCTTATGCCTCTCTTAAGCGATACCTCACTTTTCTCCCTCCGCCTGCTTTCTGACGGCTTCCCGCGTTAGTCATGAGGAGTATGAATGTTCCCCAGTCTATTGTGTGTGGTTTTTCGCATACATTGGGCCCGATGAGCTTCGCGCCAGCACATTGTATTCGGTTTTTCCCTTAAGCGTCCGCAACAGTATGTTGGCGTTGTATCGGATAGCCCGACCGCTGATTTTCTTCGGAAACTCCTTTAGCGTGCGGGCTCCTTTGGGAACGCGCCGCGTACGTTTATTTAACGTTACAAAAACGACCTCCAATACGCATTAGTCCGCGACTAATAACGTGGTAGAGGTCGTAATCCACAACCCACAAACGGCATTTTCCGGGTTGTTAACTCCGGGCCTTCGGGGTCGTTAACGTTCAATTTCACCGCTCAATCCGCAATTCCAAACATGTTCGCGGGTGGCTGGCGCATCGGCTGCCGTACAGATCAGCGTTGTAAAAACGTTGATGCAGCGCCGTTTAGCAAGGCTCCGCCGCCGGATTCCCTGCTTCTTCCTTCGTGCGGAAGGATGAACCACATCCACAGGTAGCGCTGGCATTCGGGTTGTTGATGGTGAAGCCTCCGGTCATGCCGGATTCCTCGAAGTCGATCTCCAGACCGTCGAGGTAGCGGATATCGTCTTTGCTTACGACCACCTTTAGACCCTCAATGTCCATATACACATCCTGGTCGCTTTCGTTATCATCGAAGCCCATAGCGTAAGAGAAACCGCTGCAGCCTCCGGGTGTTACGCCCAGACGGAGAAACATATTAGGTATTTCCTGCTCAGCAAGCATGGTCTTCAATTGGCCAGCTGCTGTTTCACTTATGTTAATCATTACTTTAACCTCCCCAAAGTTTTGTTAGCTTCTGCTTCCTTGCATTACTTCGTACGAAACTCGCTTTGGAAGCTTAAGCTTTTTTATCAACCAGCCTTCAGGCCTTAAGGAATGAGCAAAATACGAGTAATATAAGGTAAAACAATATGATGAAAATCATTTTACTGCTTATATAAAATCAAGTATACTCCACTATTCCTCTGCCCTCAAGTCGTAAGCACTCCGCAAAGATGCAATTTCTACCGTATGGCCTGCGTTTTTCGGCGGTTGCTCACCCTCCGGGAGAGGTTTATAATAGGAAAAGCGATATACGTAAAAATTCGGAAATTTGTCACGAGGTTGTCTCTGACCCCAATTCACACGATTCTGCGATGCAACTGCCTCGCCAACCTTCAGGAGGAAATTATATGTCTACCCTTATAACACCCCACATGGATGCCCGGATGGCGAACATCATTGAGAAGGTCCGCGGCGGAGAAAGATTAAATTTGGAAGATGGCGTTTATTTATATGAGAGCAATGATTTATTAACGATTGGGCAATTAGCCAATGAGGTTAACCAGCGAAAAAACGGGAATAAAGTATATTTTATCGAAAACATGAGTCTATATTTCACCAATGTCTGCGAATCCCGCTGCGCATTCTGCAATTTCCGCAAGGATGAGGGAGAAGACGGCGCTTATACCCTTTCCGGCGAGGAAATGGTGCAATATGTGCAGCAGCATATCCATCCCGGCGTACGCGAGTTCCACATTGTCGGAGGCCATAATGATAACGTGCCCTTCCAGTACTATGTTGATTCGCTTCGGGCCTTGAACGAGCACTTCCCTGACGTCACTCTCAAGGCCTACACCGCAGCAGAGATCGACTTCTTCACCCGCATCAGCGGCCTTAGCATCCGTGAAGTGCTGGAGCAGCTGCGCGCCGCCGGACTGAAGACACTTACCGGGGGAGGGGCGGAGATTCTATCCGACCAGTACCGCAAAAAAATGCGTGTGGACAAAGCCAATGTCGAGGAATATCTGGAGGTTCACCGCACTGCTCATAATATAGGTATGAGAACACATACGACTATGCTGTACGGCTCCATTGAGTCCCGCGAGGACCGCATCCGCCATATGCTGCAAATCCGCGACCTGCAGGACGAAACGGGCGGATTCATGGTGTTCATACCGCTCTCCATGCAGCCTAAGAATAAGAATGCAGGCATTATGCGCCGGAACTCTGCTTATGAGGATCTTAAGACGATTGCAGTAAGCCGTCTGATGCTGGACAACTTTGACCATATCAAAGCCTACTTCATTAATATCGGGGCACAGCTGACCCAGGTCGCCCTCAGCTTCGGAGCTTCAGATGTGCATGGCACGATTCTCAAAGAACGGATCAGCCATGCCGCGGGCGCATTGACCCCTGAAGGTCTGACACGTGAAGAGCTGATTTGGCTCGTCAAAGGGGCCGGTCGGATTCCGGTTGAACGGGATACTTTCTACAACGAGATTAAAGTATACGAGTAACAACTAACCGCACCAGCCTATACCCCTGCGGAACTGCCTTGCCCATCTCGCACCATACCTGAAAGGAAGATCGGTTCGCATGAGAACTCTACTTGTCCTGGGCGGCGGCTACGGCGGTCTTGCCCTCATTCAGCAACTTCTTAACAACCATCTCCCCCATGATGTGGAAATCGTCCTGGTTGACCGGATGCCGTATCAGGGAATCAAGACGGAATATTATGCACTGGCCGCAGGAACTGTAACGGATTATCATCTGCGGATTCAATTCCCGGTTCATCCCCGCTTAACGATCCGCTATGGTCAGGTGGGCTCCATCGATTTGGAGAGCCGGGTGATATTCCTCGATACCGGGGAGCCGATATCTTATGATATTCTGGCGATAGCGCTCGGCTGCACCGATAATTTCCATAACATCCCCGGAGCCGAGCACTATGCCTGCAGTATTCAGAGCTTTGCCGGGACCCGCGAAACCTACCGCCGGCTGAACGATGTGAAGCCTTACGGAACGGTCAACATTGTAGGCGGAGGACTGAGCGGCGTTGAGATTGCCTCAGAACTGCGGGAGAGCCGGCCTGATCTGAACATCTCCATTCTGGACCGCGGGGAACGGGTATTGTCTTCTTTCCCGGCCAAGCTGTCACAGTATGTGGAGGAGTGGTTCAATGAGCATCATGTGGAGACCATGGGACGGGTATCCGTCTCCCATGTAGAAAAGGATGCCATCTTCAATGGCACCCAGGCAATTCCTGCTGATGTTACGGTCTGGACTGCCGGCATTCAGCCGGTGCAGGTGGTCCAGCAGCTTGAACTCCCCAAAGACCGTGGAGGACGGATCATTGTGGGTGATTATTACAATGTGGCCGACTATCCGGAGGTGTACGTGATTGGAGATTGCGCCAGTCTCCCCTTCGCACCGAGCGCACAGGCGGCAGGTGCACAAGGAGAACAGGTCGCACAGATTATTCAGGCCCTATGGCGTGGTGAGACCCCGAAGCTGCATAAGATCAAGCTTAAGGGCACTCTCGGCTCACTGGGTAAAAATGCCGGCTTTGGCCTGATGGGCCGCCGCTCCGTCATGGGCCGTGTTCCACGCCTGCTCAAAAGCGGCGTTCTCTGGATGTCTAAGCGTCATTTCGGGTAGGACAAACGGCTGCGGTTTAATCGATCTCAAGGCTATCCCATGCCTCAGCCTCTTTAATGGCTGCTTCAATCGCCTCTTCAAGTCCGTCGGCGGATTCGGCTTCAATAATCTCCCCGTCGACCATGGCGAAGGGCTGCAGATAACATTGTCCGCAGTTGTTCAGACAGCCGTACTCCACCACATCGTATTCGGGGTTTTGCTCCAGCTTATTTTTGAGCTTTTCTGTACCATGTCCGATATTACTGGCACAAAATTCTATAATTGGTCTCATGATAATCTCCCTATTCTGCGCTAACCATTTTATTTTTTAACTTTTTGTACTATAATAAACATACGAAAGGAGTGATTGAGAAATGAGTGAGAATGTACAAAGTGCAACCATGTACGATGAAGTATTGGAAGTGCTCGATAAACTTCGTCCGTTCCTGCAGCGCGATGGCGGTGACGTCGAACTGATCGATGTAGAAGACGGCATCGTGAAGTTGAAGCTTATGGGTGCCTGCGGCAGTTGCCCAAGCTCCACGATCACGCTGAAAGCCGGGATCGAACGCGCTCTTGTTGAAGAAGTAGAAGGCGTGGAAGAAGTTATTCAAGTATTCTAATCCCGTATCATAGATCATCCCGGCCTCCGATGAGAAGGCCGGGATTTTTTTTATTATAGAGGATTTCTCATGTAGGTTCAACCTCTAGGCAGAGAATAGATGTATTAACAGTTTCTGCTATACGGCTTGCAAAAAGACCAGAAGCTGCTCCGCAGCCATTTCTGGCTTACGGGCGTCCTCTGGTCTTCACTTATTAGATATTCAGCTAAGATTCAAGCTTAGAATGCAGGGATAATTGCACCTTCATATTTCTCATCGATGAAGGCTTTGGCTTCTGCAGAGTTCAGGGCTGCAGCCAGCTTCTGGATCGCATCGGAATCTTTGTTGTCCGGACGGGCTACCAGCAGGTTGGCATAAGGGGAATCCGTTCCTTCGATGAACAAAGCATCCTTCGTTGGAACCAGACCCGCTTCCAGCGCGAAGTTGGTGTTGATCAGCGACAGATCTACTTCGTCCAGCTGACGCGGCAGCATCGCTGCATCCAGCTCAATGATTTCAAGCTTCTTAGGGTTCTCGGTGATATCGGCTTTGGTGGAAGCGATATTGGTATCATCCTTTAGTGTAATCAGGCCATTCTTGGCCAGCAGGATCAATGCGCGTCCGCCGTTAGTAGCATCATTCGGGATGGCAACCTTGGCACCATCAGCCAGTTCGTCGATCGATTTGATCTTCTTAGAGTAAGCGCCGAAAGGTTCAACATGAACCGCGGTTACAGATACAAGCTCCGTGCCGTTCTTGGCATTCTGGTCATCCAGGTAAGGCTTGTGCTGGAAGAAGTTCGCATCCAGCCCCTTCTCGGCAAGCTGTGTATTCGGAAGGACATAATCCGTGAATTCTTTGATCTCAAGCGTAATGCCTTGTGCTTCAAGAAGCGGGGCAATAGCTTTCAGAATTTCCGCATGCGGTACAGGAGAAGCTCCAATGACCAGGGTTACCGGTTCTGCAGCAGGTTCAGTGGACGGTTCTGCAGCAGCTTCCGTTGGCGCCGTTGTAGCCGCAGAGTTTGCCGCATTATTCGCAGTGTTATTGTTGCCGCAAGCCGCGAGCACCAATATCATGGTCAGGCTGAAGAATGTGAGCAGTACTTTTTTCATTTGTAAATCCCCCTCTAATCCGTATGTTTTGTATGAATAAGGCTATATGGACGTACCTTATTTCCGTGTAAAATGTCTTACCAGACGGTCGCCTGCCATTTGCAGCAGCTGCACCAGAATGACCATCAGGGCCACCGAGATAATCATGACTTCCTTCTCATAACGGTAATAGCCGTAGCGGATCGCCAGGTCACCCAGACCCCCGCCGCCTATCATCCCTGACATTGCGGTATAAGAGACAAGCGTAACAACGGTTATGGTTACTCCGGCCAGCAGGCCCGGACGGGCCTCCGGCAGCAATACGCGCATAACGATCTGTTGCGTGGATGCTCCCATACCCTGCGCCGCTTCGATGATCCCCCGGTCAACCTCCCGCAGTGCGGTCTCTACCAGTCTGGCGAAGAATGGAGCCGCGCCAATCACCAGCGCCGGAATCGTTCCAAGTACACCTATCGAGGTACCCATAATAGACTTGCTGAACGGAATCAGGGCAACCATCAGAATAATAAAGGGAACTGAACGCAGAATATTTACGACGAACGATAATACCGAGTAAACAGCCCTGATAATAGTGTTTTTAGATCTGCCCCATAAATATAACACAATGCCGAGCGGTAAACCAAGGATAATTGTGAATATTCCTGAAAAAGCTAACATTTTCATTGTTGCAACCGTGGCATCAAGCATTTCTTCCCAGTTAATCGCGCTAAAATCCAGTCCGCCCATTAAGAAATCACCTCCACATCAAGGCCTTGAGCCGCAAGTTCGGTAAGTGTTGCTTCCACGGCACCGGATGGCCCTTCAAACCGCACAATCAGCTGACCATAAGGGACATCCTTAATAGTAGAAATGGTTCCCTGGAGAATGGCGAAATTAACTCCGGTTCCCTGCGCCACATGCGAAAGGGTCGATTCGTACGTCTTTTGCCCAAGAAAAGTAATTTTGACCGCCTTAGTATATCCGGCATGTACAGCATCAATCGCTTGCCGCAGCGGTCCGTCTGCCTGAGTTTCACTGCGGATGAATTCTTTCGTAACCTCATGCCTTGGTTTCAGAAAAACCTGGGAAACGTCGCCCTGCTCCACAATCCCCCCCCCATGAATGACAGCCACCCGGTCACAAATGCTCTGAATGACATGCATCTCATGCGTAATTAGCACAATGGTCAAGTGAAATTTCCGGTTAATATCCAGCAGCAGGCGCAGAATTGAATCCGTTGTCTGCGGGTCCAGCGCTGAAGTCGCTTCATCGCATAGCAGAACATCAGGATCGCTCGCCAGAGCACGGGCGATCCCGACCCGCTGTTTCTGGCCTCCGGACAGCTGAGCCGGATATTTGTTCCGGTGCTCCTCAAGTCCGACTAGAGCCAGCAGATCCCGAACCTTCCGCTCAATCTCCGTCTTGGAGGTTCCGGCCAGCCGCAGCGGAAAGGCGATATTGTTATATACAGTTGCCGAGGAGAGCAGATTGAAATGCTGAAAGATCATCCCGATCTTGCGCCGCTGCTCCTGCAGCTGTCCTTGGCTGAGTGCCGTCAACTCCACCCCATCTACCCATACTTCACCCTCGCTCGGACGCTCCAGCAGATTAATGCAGCGGATCAGCGTGCTTTTGCCGGCACCGGAGTGGCCGATTACACCGAATATCTCCCCCTTCTTAATCGACAGGCTTAGTCCGGAAAGCGCCGTCGCGGCCTTGCTTCCTTTACCGTATACTTTCGTCAAATCTTTCAGCTCTATCAATCGCCCCGTCCTCCTTCTCCCTGAAATTTATAACAAAAAAGACCTCTTACGATCCGTGCAGATCGGAAGAGGCCATGTGTGTGAAGTAAACAATGCCGTCTCATCTGCCAAGACCGCAAACTCAGCGGCATTGTAGGAATTAGCACCATGACATTTGCAGAACAGCAGCTATGCTGTGACAAATCGGTTGCCGGGCTTCATCGGGCCTATCCCTCCGCCGCTCTCGATAAGATTATAGTATGAAGTTATATATGCCGTTTCATGTTAGAAGTAAATACTTGCATAAGTATATTAAGTTTCCGGTTCTTTGTCAAAGGTAAGTTTTTACGGCTGTACGTGCTCTGAACGCTTGCTGGATGCAGCTTTATTCTTGTGCCACTGCTCATTGCTGTACCTGAAGGCAGCCGACAAAGATTTGCACACCATCTCCAGGCTCTGCTTCAAATCCTCCAGATGGCTGTCAAGATCCTCCAGTTGGATTTTGTCATGCAGCCCCTGATGGCGCTGCCAGAGATCATCCGTCATCTCAGCGTTCATGTAGTGAATCTCGGCATTGCGCCGTTTGCGCAGATTCTCTACCGGTTCGCGGTAAGAGTTCCTGATCCTCTCCAGCTCATTGGCCAGCGGGTTGTGCGCCTGAAGCAGCTGAAATTGGCGAAGCACAGTGAAGTATGAGAAATGTGCTTTGACTTTCCCTGTATTCAGATCATACAGACTGTTCAGGACCGTACCCAGCTTGTCCAGCAGGGAGAACACCCGGATGAAGCCGTCCTTATAAAAATACACATACCTGGCGTACTCCCCCTGCTCCGTGGGCGACATATCATCCATATAACCGGCAACTACCGACCTCCGGTAAAAGGCGGCGGCGAACCAGCTCTGTTCCAGCTCGTCCAGCGATGAGATCAGACCGCGTGTCCATATTTCCAGCTTGCGGTATTCATGGTCACGGTCTTCATGTGCGTTCATCTCCTTGCGCAGTATGGAGGCGACCTTCGCCATGTTGTCCATGGCTTCGGCCAGTACCCCGCTATTCTCGCGGGGCGGCTCTCCCAGTAATGTCCGCAGCATATTTGTCCTCCTCAGAATACTTAAGATCTAAAAATGAGGGAAATAACGGTTCCAGTTCCGGTTCACCAGTTCAACCGTGTCCTCATGAGGAACCAGCTCCTCCGGGTATCCCGGCTTCATCCGGGCATCTATTACAATAGGCAGCGAATAGCTGATTGCGTTACGCAATACATGGGTCTCCGCATAAATATCATCCGCCGGATTAAACCGGCTGAACACTGTCCACAGGAAGGACGTTTGTGTGCGCACCGCTTCTGCAGCATCGTCCACCAGAACAATCAGCGGCCAGGCTGTGCCCTTCTCCTGGAAGGAAGCGGCCAGCCTGACGGGAAGCTCAGGGTCTTCTATATAGGATGCTCCGGAAACGGCTAAACATCCGCCGCAATAGGGCACGGCGTCGGTGATTGCTGGAAGGTGACCCTCCGTATAGGTTCTGGGCAGTTCACGCACCGGGTTGCCGGTGCCCATCATCACAGCCTTACTGCCATGATTCAGCTTGCGGCCGGTATAGTCAAGGGTATCCATGGAGGTGTTAGCGAAGATCACCAGATCTGATGCCGGATTAAAGCGTTCAAGCACGGTTTCCAGCAGTTTGGGGAAATCCGTAAGCTCAACCGCTTCATTCGTCAGGAGCAGGAATTTCGTTAAAGAGAGCTGGCCTTCCCCCAGGATACGGAAGGCCGAAGCCAGTCCCTCACGCGGATAGCTCTCTCTCATCACCGCAGACGCCAAGGCGTTCGAGCCGGATTCCGAGTACGCCCACAGTGCTTTTACAGAAGGCATCATTAACGGATAGGCCGGAGCCAGCAGCCGCTGCAGATAATCCTTCAGATAATAATCCTCCTGTCGGGGTTTGCCGGTAATCGTGGCCGGAAAAATCGCATCCTTGCGGTGCCACATCCGCTGCACATGCATTACGGGAAAATCATGCTGCAGCGAATAATAGCCGGATTGACTGCCATACGGGCCTTCCGGTCTACGCTCAAACGGAGACACCCGCCCGCGGATGGAGAATTCGGCTTCTGATGGAATACGGTGACCGCCTAGGGGGTCCTGCACCATAGGAAGCTTCCCGCCCTGCATAAGGGATGCCAGCATCAATTCCGGAAGGCGCTCTGACACCGGGGCAACAGCGGCCGCAATCAGGGCAGGCGGCCCGCCGATAAAGACAGAGACCGGAATCGTCTCCCCCAGCAGCTCAGCCTGACGGTGATGGAAGCCCCCTCCTTTATGGATTTGCCAATGAATGCCGGTGGTGCTGTCATCATAAATCTGGACCCGGTACATCCCGAGATTATGGTCTTTGGGGTTGGTTATACTCTCTGTATAGACCACAGGAAGGGTGATGAACGGCCCTCCATCCTTAGGCCAGCTGGTAATTCGGGGCAATTCCTGTAGCGGATTACTGCTGCGGCAGATGCCTAGTACCGGTGCTTCACCTTGCGGTATATTTTTGGTTCCTGCTCGGATCAGGTCAAGCAGCAAGCCCTTTTCTCTCCAAAGTCCGGCAGCTGATGGCGGAATCATCGTCTCCATAGCTGCCGTCATGGATTTCACTAACTGCTCCGGGCGGGTCCCGAAGGCCTTATTCACCCGGCGGACAGTACCGAACAGATTGGTTGCAACCGGGAACGGCGTTCCTTGTACATTTGTAAACAGCAGCGCCGGGCCTTCCTCAGCGGCTACCCGGCGGTGAATCTCGGCCAGCTCCAGATTCGGATCAACCGGAGCATCAATCACGGCAAGATCCTTGTCCCTGCGGAGCTGTTCGATCCATTGTCGCAAATTACCGTATCCCACTAAACGTTCCTCCTCGAACCGGGCCCGAACCTTACCCATGCCCTTAACGGTAATCTTATCGTTTCTTGCCTGTTCCGCTTAACTGCCAGACACGGACACTCATATAACATAGAACCCCAAACAAGCCGGCAATCAGCAAAATATGCGACAACGCGGTAAAGATGTACAGTCGTTCATTATACAGCGTATGAACCACAGCAGCTCCACTGAATACCTGCATCAGGCAGAGCAGTACTGCGGCAACACTCAGAGCCCTCAGCTCCGTCAGCTCTTTGTATTTCCAGAAAGCCAGATGTCCCAGAATAGCAGTCAGCAGGAACAGCAGCGCCGCTGCAAGCCGGTGTATGAATACAATGCCCACCCCGCCAGACAGCTCCGGAATCCATTCCCCATTGCACAGCGGCCAGCCTGAACAGCCCCCCTGCGAATCGGTATGGCTTACATAAGCCCCAATATACACGACCATATAAGAATATAACGCAGTAAACCAGGTTAAGTTACGGAAGCCCCTGCTTACTTTCGGTTCTGCAGTGCTATTTTCTTCCCCCGAAAGGTAGATCCGCCCTGCTCCAAGCGCAAGCATCAGGGAGCTGGCGAACGCAATCAGCGAGAATCCCATATGTAAAGCCATCACTCCAGCAGACTGCGACTTGATTACCGCAAGCGCTCCCATTCCGCCTTGCACCACTACGAATATAAGGGTTAACAAGGCATAGGTAAGCAGATCCCTGCGCTTACGGGCATAACGCCAGAATGCAAACATGGAAGCCAGTGACATTAGGCCCGCAAGTCCGCTGAACAGACGATGGGTATATTCAATCAGGGAGCCTACGGTATAAGCCGGAATCAGCTTTCCGTGACACAGCGGCCATTCATTACCGCATTCCAGCCCCGAACCCGTCTTAGTAACCACCGCTCCGCCGAGCAGCGCCAGAAACATAACGAGGCAGGTTATATAGCTAAGCCATTTTAATTGAAGGGTCGTCAATGTTATCACCCGCATTTTATAGGAATGAATTAGTATAATGATAGCGCCCGCAGACAATTCTAGAAAAAAAACACCGCTTCTGCTCGGGTAGGGCGAAAGCGGTGCTGCTTCATTACTTATGGATGCTAAGGTATACATCCAGCGCCGTATTCAGGAAATTCTCAATTTCCTCACGGGACTTACGAAGCTTATTCACGAATCTGACCAGTTCCCGTCCATCGGTATACGCGACAAAGCTCGGAATGCCCAGAATATTCTGTTCCTGGCTGACGTCGCCTACGGCATCGACATCCACTTCAACGAGTGTGAGGCGGTCACTATATTTCAGTTCCACATCCGGCATAAACGGATCCATGAATTTGCAATCCGAGCACCAATCCGCCTTGAATACCGCCACCGTTAAGCGCGGAGATTGTATTGACACCTGAAACTCAGCAGGAGAACTAATTTTGTCCATCTATTAACCATCCTTTCTCATTTAACCGTTACCCATGACTCTTCTCTAAGTGAAGCAAAATGTACGGAATAAGTCAAATAAAAAAGACAAAATAAGACAATGATCACAGCTTTATTCGTTTGCACGCACATGCGCCGGCTGCAGCTTCATTAGAGGATTCAGCAGTTTGCGCAGCGGACGCGGGTAACCTGCGATTTCCTGGCTGCTCAGTACGCCCAGAACAATCAACAGTACCAGATAAATGATAACCACGGCAGTTCCAACCACCAGACATGTAATCAGGAATGCCAGTCTTGCCGGCATCAGATGAGTCAGCATAATCCCCGCTTCATTGAGGCCATAGCCGATCCCGGCCGATGCGAGTACAGCGATTGAGAATCCGCCCCAGCGTTTGCCGAGAATTTCGAAGGGAATGATCTTTTTGAGCATCCGCAGATTAAGCAGCGTAATGACAATGAAGCACAGGGCCGTAGAGCCGATGATGCCATAGATGCCGAATAGCTGGCTGAACAGGAAGTTGGAAGCGAACTTCACGATAATCCCGATAAGCACGTAATACATCGAAATCCGCGACTTACCCATCCCAAGCAGAATAGAGTTCGTAGTCATCATAGTGATTTGAAAAATAGTCCCCAGCGTCAGCATCGCTACAATCCCGCTGCCGTCCAGACTGCTGAAGATCAGTCCATTGACTGAATATGCCGCCACAACGAGAGAGAGTACAATTGGTGTGCCGGTAAGAATGGAAATACGCATAGCCAGGGTAACCTGGCGTTTCAGATGCTGTTCATCTTTGCGGGCGTACGCCGCTGAAATAATCGGAATGAGCGACGTACTAAGCGCGATAGACAACACCGGCGGGATACCCGCTATACTCTGTGCACGGCTGCCGAATATCCCCAGGGCCCGGGTAGCTTCCTCCATTCCGATCCGGCCGCTGAGCAGCGGTACAATAAAGGAAGTATCGATAAAGTTCACAACAGGTACTGTGATCGAAGATAATACAATTGGAATGGACAGTTTGAAAATATCTTTATATATTCCAAGTAACGGAAGGCGTGCCTCATTCGATTCATAAAGAGCAATCTGCTCCTCGCTGCGGCGCATCTTCATCGCGTAATACAGCATAACACCGAAAGCGCCGACACTCCCGAGCACACTGCCGAAAGAAGCGCCTGCAGCCATCCATGTGTTGCTGTAGCCTTGGCGCAGCAGAATAAAAGCCAGCAGAATTGCCGTCGATACCCGGGCAATCTGCTCAATAATCTGTGAGATACCTCCGGCCATCATATTATTGCGCCCCTGGAAATAACCGCGCATCATCGCGATTGCGGGGAACAGCAGCAGCGCCGGGGCAATCGCCCGGATGGCCAGCGTACTCTCAGGAACTTTGGTGTACTCCGCATAATACGGAGCGGCTATGTACAGTATTGTACTCATTACAACACCTACAACAGCTGCAAAGATAAGGGCGGCACGGTATACCTGCTGTGCTTCATGCGGACGGTTCAGAGCATAACGCTCTGATACCATTTTGCTCAGCGTGCTGGGTATTCCTGCGGTCGCCAGCGGAAGGAGCAGCAGATACACATTGTTAGCCTGAGTAAAGGATGCATTCCCTATATCATTGAATAGATGTTCCAGCGGCACCCGCTGGGCAAGTCCAAGGATGCGGGCCACAAGTGCGGCCGCAGCCAGAATAAGCGTGCCTTTAACAAAAGATTCTTTCTTATTGGACAAGCTGTTTCGCCTTCTTCACAATAAATTTAATACCGTCCGATCCAGATAAAGAAGAGGACGACCATAACAATTTGCAGAATAATTTTGACTACGGTACTGCTGAATAGCCCCAGCAAGGAGCCGAAGCTGACCTTGACCGCCTTACCCGGCTTAGAGCCTGCAATCAGTTCACCGACAAAGGCCCCGAGGAACGGGCCGATCAGCAGACCAAAGGCCGGAATAAGAAAGGGGCCAATAATCAAGCCGATCGTGCTGCCGATGACGGACGCCCGTGAGCCGCCGAACTTTTTGACACCCCAGGCCCCGACTACATAATCGGCAACGAACAGAACCACCACAATCAATGTCTGGGCAATCCAGAACCAGGGACCGAAGGGGTCGAAGGAAAAGAACCAGCCGTATACGAAGAAGGCCAGATAAATCGCCAGCGCGCCCGGCAGGATTGGATATACCGCTCCTGCCAGCCCTACTGCAAACAAAGCAATGATCAGAATCCAACCCAGGATCGTCAATTCCTTCAACTCCTCAAGTTTTGATAGCAATAAAAGAACTCCAAAAGGTGTCGCTCGTAACTGCGGTGAATGTTTGAACTTCCGGCCGCTGTTGTCCCCAGATTTCTTGATTAATACCGCTCTGCGCGGTGGAAATCCGGTGACAAAGGCGGACGCTACCGCTCCTACAGTTTCAAACTTCCCCTCCGTTACTCCCACCAATTGTTGTCTTTCAGATCAAGCTATAAAAAATTTGATAATCCCAAACTCATTACTACATCTACTAAGCCTGCTTAGAAATTCTACCAGCCGAGGTTCCGGCCTCCGACAGAATATACTTCTCGATCACTTCCGCGATCCCGTCATTATTATTCGTAGCCACAACAGCATCGGCTTCCTGCTTAACGGTCTCCTGGGCATTGCCCATCGCTACGCCGAATCCGGCCTGCTGGATGGCCGCCAGATCATTCAGACTGTCGCCGACGGCCACAACCTGGGACATGTTAATGCCGAGAAGCTTGCAGACTTCCAGAATGCCGGATGCCTTGTTAACGCCAAGCGGATTAATCTCCAGATTGAACGGCGAGGAATTCGTGATCTCCAGCCCGCCCAGCTCCTGCAGACGCATCAGCAGCTTATGGCGGATATTATTATCCTCGGTAGAATAACCGAACTTCAGCCATTCCCTGCTGTCAATTTCGCCGTCCCAGGTGTCGCGGTTGTATACTTCATCCACCGAATATGCCCAGAACCAGATATCGAACTCTTCGGCAATCTTATGCATCTGTTTGACCAGTTCCACATCCATCAGGGACCGGCGGTACAGCTCCCCCGGTGCGCGCCATACTTCACTTCCGTTTACCATAATCATCGGGGTCTCCAGGCCAAGCTGTACGGCATAAGGCATCGCACTCCGGGACGAACGTCCGGTAGACAGGCAGACATGTACGCCGGCATTCATCGCTTTTTTGATCCATTCCACCGTTTTGGGGGTAATTTTCTGTTCATCATTCAGTAGGGTTCCATCCATATCCAATGCAAGCAGGCGGTATTTGGCAGTCATTTGCCACCCCTCCATTCTTGTATGTCTCCCGTTCGGGAGCTGTGTATTTGTCAATCAGGCTACGGCGGTTCGTCAGTTTGTGTGTACGGCCTCTCCATTGGCCGGATCTGCAGTCTTCACATTTTTCTTCGGGTTGCCATCCAGCCCGTACTCCCAGTCATACGCATCGAATATTTTACGCGCGACCGGCGCGGCACTGTTGGAGCCGAACCCGCCTTCAGGGATGACCACGGCAACTGCTAACTTAGGATTATTACGCGGGGCAAAAGCAATAAATACCCCGTTATCACGTAGTTCCCCTTTACCCAGCTGTTGGGAGGTACCTGTCTTACGGGCAAAATCATAAGGGAAATCCGTAAATGCAGTAACCTTACTGTTCATGCCCTGTTTGATTTCTTTCCAGAAGGACGGGTCAAAGGTCGTTACCTCATCCAGCACCTCGCGCTCAAACTTTTTGACCACATTGCCTTCAGAGTCGGTGATCTTGCTGACCAGCTGCGGCTTGATGCGCACACCTTCATTGGCAAGCGTGGAAGCGTACTGTGCCAGCTGCAGCACCGTATAACGGCCCTGCTGCCCGAAGGAGGCATAGACCAGTGCGGCTTGCGCACTGCCCGCTGCCTTGATATCGGTATAGTTAATCTGTCCCAGATACTCATTCGGAAGCCCGCTCTGTGTGGAGACGCCGAGGCCGAACTCCTTCATATACTTATCCCAAACTTCAATCCCCTCGCCCTTATATTGCTCATAAAGCTTCTTGCCGACCATATCCACCATGAATACGTTGGAGGAATCCTCAATCGCTTTGGCCGGGTCCATTGGACCGTAGACATGTCCGGAGGAATTGCGTACGGAGGATTTGTCATCCTTACCGAAATAAGCGATCCCTTTATCATTATACCGGTAAGAGGTGCTGAAGAATCCTTCGTTCAAGCCCACAAGCACACTCAGCGGCTTAATGGTTGACCCCAGTAATACGGTAGAACCGAATCCATGGCCGGACATCCCCGAAGAATACGGAGTAATCGTCCCATTCTGATAGTTACCCATAATTTTATTCCAAGTATCGGAATCCAGCTTCTCCGCCGTCCAGACATTGGTATCATAATCCGGCATACTGGCCATGGCAACAATATTGCCTGTATCCACTTCCATGGCTACGGCATAACCCGTCAGTGCATCGGGGTGGGTTTTGCCCTGTACAGCATGACTGTGCAGCCAGCTGATCTGCTCCGTAATGGCCTCTTCCGTCTTGAGCTGGACGTTCTTATTAATCGACATCCAGACATCATTACCCTTGACCGGCGGCACAACCTCTTCAACCTTCTCGGCCATATTCTGCGGATTCACTGAAATGACCTGATAACCATTCTTGCCGCGCAGCTCCCGCTGATATTGCAGCTCCAGACCGTCAAAGCCGACAAACTCATCATCTTTATAGTTCAGGCCGGGATCGGCATCGATCTTCTTCATTGCGTTCTGTATGTTCTTATAGATATTAAGTGTACTGGACGATTTGAAGGGCTTGATATACCCGACTGTCTGCACAGCAACCGTGTCCTTGTCATAATGCCGCACGCCTTCTTCAACAATCTCAAGACCTGGGAACTCGCTTTTATGCTCCATGAAATAAGCAACTTCCTGGGTGGTAAGACCGGATTTAATCTTGCGTGCCATATAACCCGAATATTTTTTGAAATATAAATCCAATGAAGTAATCACATTATTCACCGTCAGCTTCTCGCCATCCGGATCACCATGTTTATCGAATTCCTCGACCAGCCGGGTTGCCAGCGCATAGGCGTTTGCTCTCGATTCCGGCTTCAGTGCACTGATTCCGGTCTCCTTATCCACGGCTTTGGCCGTATATTCCTTTGTCAGGGTGATATACAGCGATTGAACGGAGGTCGAATAGGCAATTTCTTCTCCTCCGGCTGCGCGAATTGCACCACGGATGGACGCGAGCGGTACACTTTTGGTATCCCGGCTGGTCTCCACCTCAGTCAGCTTAGGTCCTTCCACAAACTGCACCACAGCCAGACGGATAATAATTACGCAAAAAATTACAAACGTGCTGAAGAAAAACACGTTGAGCCGCAGGCCAAGCGAACTCTTGCTGTCCTTCTCATCCGGGGGAGAGGCCTGCTTTCGGAAAACACTCACAGTTTTTCACTCCTCTACATCTCAAGTGGAAACGGCTTGGCCGTCCTTACTAAGGACAGCACCGTTTCAGCGGGAAAAATAATATAAATCTCTTAGTTGACAGTCGATTCTTGTTCCTGCGCTACTGGCGGAAGATTTTTTTTGGGAACTCCATCGAGCCCGTATTCTGAGTCATAGGCTTCAAATATTTTACGGGCCACCGGTGCAGCACTGTTCGATCCAAAGCCGCCTTCCGGAATAATCACCGCTACAGCAAGCTTGGGATGCTCACGCGGAGCATAAGCAATGAAGACTCCGTTGTCACGGACCGCACCGTACGCATCCATTTCAGAGGTCCCTGTCTTGCGGGCGAAGTCATACGGGAATCCGTCAAACACCTTAACTGTCGTGTTCATCCCCTGCTTGATCTCCTTCCAGTACGAAGGATCAAACGTAATTTTGTCCAGAACTTCCCGTCCGAATTCCTTAACCGTATGGCCCTCGGCATCTGTAATCCTGCTGACCAGCTGCGGCTTGATCCGTTCCCCTTCATTGGCAAGCGTTGCTGTATACTGGGCAAGCTGCAGTGCGGTATACTTGCCTTTTTGACCGAAGGAAGCAAAGACTAACGCCGCCTGGACAGAGCCCGCTTGCTCCGTATTGATATAATCGGCAACTCCGGCACTCTCACCCGGCAGTCCGCTTTGTGTCGACACCCCAAGTCCGAAGGCCTTCATATACTTGTCCCACACTGCGATTCCTTCACCCTGATACTTCTTATAGAGTGCATTGCCGACCAAGTCTACCATAAAAGCATTGGATGACTCCTGGATCGCCTTAGCGGGATCAAGCGGCCCCAGGACGTGGCCGGAGGAATTGCTTACGGAGGAACTGTCATCCTTGCCGAAATACGCGATTCCCTTGTCTATATAAGTGTCAGTCGTGTTGAATAAACCTTCATTGAGACCAATTAACACACTTAACGGTTTGATTGTGGAACCCAGGAAAATCAGTGACTTCAGGCCATTCCCTGAGACACCGGAGGTATTCTGGTTAATCGTGCCGTTCTGGTTATTATTCTTAATCTTCTCATACACTTCCGGCAGCAGCTTCTCGGCGTTCCAGACATTTGTATCATAGTCCGGCATACTGGCCATTGCGACTACATTGCCTGTATCGACTTCCATCGCAACCGCATACCCGGTCAGGGCATCCGGATGATATTTGCCTTGGACCGGATTGGTATGCAGCCAGCTGATCTGATCCATAATGGCCTGCTCTGTCTTCATTTGCACGCTTTTATTGATCGTCATCCAGATATCATTGCCCTTGACAGGCGGAACGGATGCAATGACTTCCTCAGCCATGTTCTGCGGATTAACGGAGAGGGTCTGATAACCATTCTTGCCCCTAAGTTCTCGCTGATATTGTTGCTCGAGACCATAGATACCGACAAATTCATCTTCCCTGTAAGCCAGGCCGGGATCAGCGCCCGTTTGTTTCATGGCATTACGAATATTCTTGTATATATCATAGTCCTCTGTCGAACGGAACAGCTTCATATAGCCTACCGTCTGAACTGCCACTGTATCCTTGTCATAATGGCGGACGCTTTCTTCCACAACAGCTAATCCAGGATAGCGTTCCTTGTTCTCCATGAGATGAGCGACTTCCTTCACCGTCAGGCCCGTCTTGATTTTGCGCGGGACATAGCCGAGTGATTTCTTATAATCAAGATCCAGCAGAGCAAGGATATCCTCCTGCGAGAGCTTTTTGGCGGAAGGATCACCATATTCATTAAAAACTGACGTGAGCCGCGCCACCAGTGAATTCGTACTTGCCTTGGCTTCAGCAGTGAAGTCATATACTCCGGTGTCCTTGTTCTTGGCTTTGGCTGTATATTCCTTGGTTAAAGTGATATATAACGACTGTATGGATGTGGAATAGGCAAGTTTCTCGCCGCCGGCAGCATGAATAATTCCCCGGATCGCCGCAAGCGGCACATCCTTGGTCTCCCGGCTGGCCTCGACCTCAGTAAGCTCAGGACTCTCCACAAACTGCAGCCCTGCAAGGCGGATAATAATGATGCAAAAAATAAAAAAAGTGCCGAAGAAAAACAGATTTATGCGTAAACTCAGGTAGTTTCGGGCAGAACCTCCATCCGGGCGGGAGCCCGGCTTACCGAACCATCTCACAGCATGTCCTCTCCTTGTATGTTATGCAAAACCGTATATCCGGTAGTCCAAAGGCAGAGCTCTTCTTACACGCTGTTATTGTACCATAGATGGAGGAGCTCCCGCTTCTTGTCAGAGGATGTTTTCCTTGATATGCGTTGAATCGAAATCCTTGGTATTGAACCAGTTCCCGCTGCTGGCCCAGGTAGAATCCAGCGGAATCCAGGCTTCCCTGCTGCTGATATAGACCTCATTCCAGGCATGGGGACCATAACCGCCCTGCCCGTCATAGCCCCTGCCGGTTACAACCCGCACCTGAAGGCCCTGCGAACGGGCCATCATGGCATAGAGGCGGGCATAATCTATACATACCCCCAGCCGGGTATCAAAGGTATCCTGCGGGGTCTGCTCATGCCAGATCCGTTTCTGCTCATAGTTCTCTGCCTTGGTATAGTCATAGGTGATGCGTGAGCCGATCCAATCATAGAGCAGCTTAGCCTTCGCTTCATCCCCGTCAGCCTGTCCGGCAATATCTGCGGCTGCACCAGCGATGTCCGCGGAAATATCATGGTCGATCACTTCATATTTGCGCCGCAAAATATCATTCATCTCGGCGGCTACCGCCTTGGTCAGCACCGGAAGCTTCCCCCGGACCTGTTCACCGGCCAGCGGCTCAAATACCGCCGCCGCACTCTGGCTGTAGATCGGCGAGGATTCCACGTAGCGGCTGAAGCCGCTGTCCGGATTTAGGCCTACGCCGATATAAAGCGCGAAGACCAGGACAAGCGCGCGGGCGAGCCCGGCGGCAAAGCCTAGAACGGCTCCGCTTAAGTGGCTGGCCCCCGTGATCTTCCCTCCCGGCCTTGACGAAAACCGCGGCAGGCGGAAAGGCAGCAGCAGGAACAGCAGACCCAGTATTAGGCGGATCAGACTGTAGGACAGGAGGAGGAGGAGGAGGAACCGCACAAGCGGCGAGTTCGCCAGCACCGATACAGCTGTATAATACACCTGCTGCCACTGGCTCATCCGGATGTCAGGCAGAACAACGCCTGATGCCCACTCCCCGGCTAGTGGCGAGAGGTATACAGCGGCCGGAACAGCCATAATCAGGGCCGCGATCGCCATTATTCCGGAGCCGAGCAGTCCGAACAGCCCTCCGGCCGCTCTTTTGAAGCCCCGGCCCCATCCCTGCAGTACGGAGAACAGCACGACCACCAGCAGGACGATCGAGATGATATTGGCCTCACTAAGACTATCTATCCAGCTGTTCAGCATCTCTCTCGCTCCTCCTTCTGTGGCTATTTAGCCTTTGGTTCAACTGCACTATTATTTGCCGGCCTGTTTCCGGGCTTCGTCAATAAATGTTTTGGTAGTATCTGTTACACTCCACTTTCCAAGACTGACCCCGCGGAAGATCACTTCAACCTTATCCTCTGCGGCGGAGCCCTTCACTTCGAGATTCGGAGTCGTAATTGTAAAAGTACCGTCACCGCCGGAGGTATACACCGCCTCCTGCGCTTCCTTAAGCATAACTTCCTGCGCTTCCTTCTTCAGCGTGCTGACCGTCCCGTCCGCCACTTTGTTAACAGCATTACCTATCTGATCCATGGTCACCCCGCTGTAGATGAACAGGCCTGCAACGATAATGATAACAATTGCCCATTTCAGTACAGTCTTAACGAGATTAATTACTGCAAACAGCAGGACAAGCGCAATAACGATAACAAGCCAATTCTCTCTGATAAATTGTGACCACACTGCCGGATCCATCAATTTCACAACACCCCTATCGCAAATTTCGCCACGCCGGGACTCCTGTCCCGTCTGACATATCCTTAATAATAATGATTATACATGAATGCCTCTTATAATTCATGGTTCCCGGGCTGCAGAAGCGCATACTGGGATTGGCCAAGAAAATGGTATAAGCCCCCTCCGGCGCACGTAAAGTACAAGTAGGCCGTTTCTTCCAAGTGAATCCCTTCCCATTACTCATCGGCTGGCCACCAACCTGGAGGTGTTACCCGTGAAAACCGCGCTGTGGCTGTATCTGTTTCTGTTTCTGGCATTCTTTGATTTGCACGCCCAGTATCCCATTCTGACGCCGTTTGCCATGTCTTTGGGAGCAGGCCCTGCCTTCATAGGCTGGATGATGGGGATGTATTCGCTGACCCACCTCCCCGGCAACCTGCTGGCCGGTGTACTGGTTGACCGCAACGGCAGCCGCCGTTACATCGTCTTTGCTCTTACAGCAGCCGGACTAATTCTGCTGCTGCAGGCCCATGCCCAGCTGCCCTGGCATCTGCTGCTGCTGCGCGCAGCAAGCGGCTTCGCGCTGGCCTTCCTCTCGCCTGCCTGCATGACCCTGCTGGCCTCTCTCTCCTCTGACCCGGCTACCCAGGGCAAGTACATGTCAGGCCATGGGATCATCCACACGCTGGCTTCTGTGGTCTCACCGGCGGCCGGTGCATTCATTGTTCTCAAGGCCGGCTATTCCGGCACCTTCAGTACCCTGGGCTGGCTGCTGATCTTAACAGGCGTGATGGCTTACTTCAGCGTGCCGAAGCATTCTCCTGCGCTGGCTTCACACGCACACGCTGTGCCGCTGCCGCAGGAGAAAGCGGCGATTCCACTGACAGCTGACATTCCAGTCTCTAAGCGCTACTATCTGCTGCCTTTTTTCGTATCCTGTTCCCAAGGGGTACTCTTCTTTGAACTTCCGCTGTCTCAAGGAAGAGACGGAATGATTTCAACCGGAATTCTACTGTCGCTGCTCAGCCTGGGGGCACTCCTGACCCTCAGCCTGTTCTTCCTGAACCGGCTGGCCCCTGGCATCCGCATTGCTGCTGCACTGCTGGGAATGGCAATCTGCTTCTTCAGTCTGGCCGCCTTCCGCAGCATACCGGCCGGAATCGTTCTATTCATGCTTGGCGCAGCCAAAGGCGTGTTATTCCCGGCGATGGCCTCCCTGTTCATCAGTCTGGGCGGTGCAGGCCGGATGGGACGTACCTTCTCGCTGCAATCCATCGCCATGTCGCTCGGGGCATTTGCCGGGCCGGTAGCCGCCGGACAGCTGAGGGACTATGTCTCCCCTTACTTCATTGCCTTCGTGCTGCTGATGACAGCCCTTCTGCTGCTTCCTCCCGGAAGATCCGGCAGTCCCGCTGCTTATTCTCCGGGCTTGAACAGCCACACCGCCTGATTCCAGCCGCATTCGCCAGCAATCACCCGCATTTTCCCTGCCGGGTGATTGTTTGTTTGATGACGTTTGTTTTTACGACATTTCCCGGGGAATGAATACATATTGCTCTTTGAACTGTTAAAATTGGCGAAGCTTAGGTACAATATCGTCATAACCAACTACGATCCGGGAGTGAGCACCTATGTCCATCACCATTATTGTCGAAGGCAAGAATGACCGCAGCCGGCTGAGACGGCTGCTCGCGCCGGAGGTCGACATTCTGTGCACTTTCGGCACCTTGAACACACTCAAGCTTGAATCCCTGCGCCGCACCGTCGGTGATGGAGAAGTATACCTGTATCTGGACAATGACAGCTCCGGCAAAAAAATCCGCGGCGTACTGCGCGACGCCTTTCCAGATGCGGTGCATATGTATACCCGGCGGGGTTACGCCGGTGTCGAAGGCACTCCTGACGAATACAGTATCACACAGCTCGAAAAAGCCGGCCTTGAGGAATATATTCTCTATCCGCAGCCGTTCAGTAACAGCTAGCTGCTCCTCCGGTCTGTAGTTCAACACCAAAAAACGCCTTGCTGGTCCCTCCTTAAATGGAGGGAGTCCGGCAAGGCGTTTGGTTTATTCCGGCAAATCTATTCACGGGCCAGCTTCTTAACCGATTCAGCCAGAAACTCCGGAGTCACATTCTCCGTATCCCCGGCATCATATAATGCCCTGAGGCGGTTGGTCCGATCTACCAGACCAATAAGGTTGGCATGGGCGAAATCATCCTTACTGTTGCCGTAGATCAGAACCTTGAATGATTCAGCCGCCAGCTTACGTACCTGCTCCTGATCCCCGCGCAGGAAATACCAGCCGTTATAATCGGCATGAAACTTGTCGCCAAATGCCTTGATCGCTTCACGTGTGTCGTTCTCCGGGTCAAAGGAAATGGAGACAAATTCAATATCCTTGCCAAAGCTGCCATCCTTCACCAGCAGATCCTGCGTCTGTGACAGCATGTAGGTAGTAATAGGGCACACATCCGGGCATTCGGTGAAAAAGAAATAGACCAGCCTTGCTTTGCCTGCCGTATCCGCCAGGCTCACCTGCTGTCCATCCACATTCTCCAGAGAGAAGTCCTGTACCTCCCCGATGACCGGCAGCTTCTTGTCTCCGAAGCTGAGCGAATTCACTGCCAGATAGATGGCCATAATTACCGCTGCAAGCAGCATCAGCCAGGTCCATTTATAGCGTTTCAAGGTCTGCACAGGACCCCTCCCCATTCATCATAAGAATCCGCACTTCCACCGTGTGTATCTAAAAATTAACCGTGGACCGTATTCAATACAAGCACAATCAGACTTATGGTCAGATAGTTAATGGAGAAGAAGAAATTTTTCTTGGCCCAGGCATCATCATCCTTCGCCTTAAATCCGATTAAGGTTAAATAGAGCCAGGCCAGCGACAAAGCTGACGACACAATGAGATAAAATATCCCTGCATAGTCATACATGTACATCAGTACAGGAATGGGCAGCAGCAGTGCCACATAAGGGATCATCTGGAACTTGGTACGGCGTGTCCCTTTGACCACTGGAAGCAGGGGGAACCCTGCCGCCCTGTATTCCTCTTTGCGGCGGATACCAAGTGCCCAGAAGTGGGGCGGCTGCCACAGGAAGAGCATGGCGAACAGCAGCCAGGCACCAAGGTCTACGGTTCCGGTAACAGCAACATAACCGATTACAGGCGGCATGGCACCGGAAATGGCTCCCACGGAAGTGCTCCAGGTAGATGTTCTTTTGAGCCAAAGGGTATACACTACAACATATACGAACATCCCGACGATGCCAAACAGTCCGGCCAGTACTCCGCAGAAAGCAAACAGCACAGCCAGGCCGGCAATACCCAGCCCAATGCCGTACAGCAGCACTGTCTGAGGCTTCAGCCTACCTGTAGGCAAGCCCCGCTCACGGGTTCTTTCCATCTTCATATCCAGATCCCGGTCGAAATAATTATTGAAAACACAGGCAGAGGCCATAACCAGCATTGTGCCAAGCAGGGTAAGGATTAATCGTCCATACTGTACATCCCAGCCTGAAGCCACCCAGTAGCCTGCAAAAGCAGCGATCAGATTGGAACGGATAATACCGGGTTTCGTCACCGTAATGAAGTCGCGCCAGCTTGCACCTTCCGGTGGAGACTTGGCAGACATTGATGCGGAATCGGAAGAAGCTTGATATCTCAATTGATTGTCCACGTATGGTGTTCCTCCTTCTAAGGGACTTCTTAACGTTCCGCCGGAGCCTGAGTAACTGTTCGGCTGTACCCTGGATAATATTACTCGCTCCGCTATTAACTTTATCATAGCAAACTGGGAAAGACTTTGACAATCATTGACCATGATGTTCATCAATTCGACAATTACGTGACAATATTTATTTCCTCCCCCTAAATAACTTGGCGCTAAATTGGGTAGTTATTAATAGGGAACTTCCGTATAAAGGAGATCTGGCCAAATGGATACCGCTACACATTTTGTTATGGGACTGGGACTCGCCGGTCTGTCGTTCGTTGATCCTTCTGTCGCCTCGAATGGGACACTTGCCGGTGCCGTGATGGTTGCTACTGTACTCGCTTCTCAGGCACCGGATGCCGATACTGCGCTGCGGCTGAAGGACAACGCGGTTTATATCCGCAATCACAGGGGAATCACCCATTCCCTGCCCTTTTTACTGTTATGGCCGGCTCTGATCACAGTGGTCATAGGTCCGGTCTTCGGATTAACGGATCTCCATGCCTTAAGCCATATTGCGCTTTGGAGCTTCATCGGCGTTGCCATCCATGTGTTCTCGGATCTGTTCAACACTTATGGGACCCAGGCGGCACGCCCGTTCACCGAGAAATGGATTGCCTGGAATATTATCCACATCTTCGACCCGTTCATCTTCGGCAGCCATGCGGCAGCGATCATTCTCTGGATCAGCGGGATTGTGCCTCCGGCACCCTTGTTCATTACCCTATATGCAAGCATCGTCTTGTATTACATCTGGCGGACGCTCGTACATGCGCGTATCACACGTAACATCAAGAACAAGGATGTGCACCATAATGCTGGTGACCGGTACTATGTCATCCCTACGATTTCGCCTACACGCTGGAACGTGGTCAAAGCCAAGCCGGATGGCAGCTACAACGTCGGACTGCTGAACAACGGCAAGCTGGAATGGTTCAGGCATGCGGTGTGCTCCACTCACCCCGCTGTGGAACATTCGAAGTCCCATCCGGATATTCAGGCTTTTCTGTACTTTACCTCTTACGCTGTCGCCGAGGTCGAAGAGCTGCCCTCCGGTTATATTGTACGCTGGGGGGATGTTCGTTATTTACACCGTAAGCAATTCCCGTTTGTTGCAGTACTGGTCATGGACAACCAGTATCACCCGCTGAATACTTATGTAGGCTGGCTCAGCAGTGAGAAGCTGGATGAACGCTTCGCCATCGATCCGGGAACAGTTAAGACCTAGCAGCGTAACAATGCATATCCTGAAGATGGCTGGCATCCGCCCATGCGGATGCCAGCTTTTTAGTTTATGTGGCAATGAGTTGAAGTTCACCCTGTATTGTCCGGCCGGGATGTTGAGAATGTTGTATATAATGTAATGCAACTCTGAGCCTTAGATATTGGGATTACTTTAAGAATTGTTGTATGAAATACAGGCCTGTTGATTCCCCATATTATGGGATGGATATAATCCCCAAAACCCCTTTGTTCCTGAGCAGACTAAGTTGAACCTGCCACTCCAGCGGAAGACTAAATATACGCCAATGCTGCATAAATTCCCAAAGGGTCAGTTGAGCAAAGGCAGGCACGTTGGGGTGGATTTCATCATAAACGCGTTTCAGAAGCACATAGACAGCAAGGGCCACAAACAATTGGCTGTATACCGCATTTTCAGTGGTTCCAAATAGACATGGCACGTTCAGATGCTGTTTAATCCAGCGGAAAAAGACTTCAATTTCCCAGCGTGCCTTGTAGATTTCAGCGATCACATGAGCGGACTCTTTTCTCAAATCGGTCACGACCCGTACGACTTCACCCCGGTCATTTTCAAATTCTACGACCCGGTGGCGCTGAGCAGATTGGCACTTCCCTTGACCGATATAACAAGTAATATCACGAACAATTTTCGTTTCTCCCTCTGCGGGTCGCTGGAGTTCTCTTGGCTTCACCAAATGGAGATTGTCTTTGAGCCGAATCACAAACGACTGGCCCTGGAGCACATATTGATCCAATCTGCTGATTTTTCCATACGCCCGATCCTGTACCAAAATGTAGTCCGTATCGGCCAAGACTTCTCCAAACGGAGCGTCATTGCGCTTCGCGATCGATTCCTTCACGTTCAGGGGTGAACGCTGGCCATGCGAAAGAGCAACATGCAGCTTAATACCCCCTCTGAATTTTTTGTACGAGGCCCAAGGCATTCTAGAGTTCGCCGCCGTGACCGTAGTCGAGTCAATCAGCAAAAGATCTTTAGGAAGATTCAAATGCCGCCGGGTTTGGCGGTTACATTTCGTGACGAGCATTTGAAAGATACGTTTGAAGATTTCGTAAGGGACTTCACCGGCCTTGCCGGAAAGGGTGGAGTAATGAATTTCTGGCAAGTCAAAGCTTGGGCCTAATCGGGCACTCTGCCGGAATCCGTCCCATTTGTGGTAGCAGGCTTGGACAAAGTAATCGAGCAGCAACCCGACGGTCATTTTGGTTCCTCTATCCACGTAGTCCTTGGTTTGTCCGGTCACCATTTGGACTTCTTCCGGTGTTAACACTTGTTTGAAAACGGCTAAAAATGGGGTATATTTATTCATGAGGTCGCCTCATTTCGGTTTGGTTTGGTCGTACTTACCATTACCCGAAATGGCGGCCTTTTTCGTCCCTTTTTTTGGGAAATCAACACGCCTATATGAAATACAGCTATCCCCCCGCTTAGCGGCTATGAAGGAGAAGAATGTTGCCTTTTGTGCAACAATTTTCAATTAGGGCGATTTAATAAAGGAAATGTTGTATTCTGTCCAGGATTCCGTCATTGGACCTTTACATAAACATTCCTATCTCTAGCTAAGCTTAACCAGCAGGTTAAATCTTCCTGAGGTCTATTTCTCTTGCCGCCTCTTGACGCCCCGGACCGCATAAGGCACAATCACAATAAAGCGGTTACAGTTAATAGTTCATGATATGAATTGAAAATCCCGGGGTGCAGAAAGCACTCCGGGACTCACTCCACCGCTATTGCAGCAGAAAGGAAGGCTGGAACATATGGGTAAAGGTCTGTCACTGTGGTTCGCCTGCTCTTCAATTCTCATACTTACGGCAGCTTCCATTTCAATCAGCTATAACATTTGGCTGGCGCTGCTGCTCGGTACCCTGTGCGTGCTCAACATTGGCTGGGGCTTCATCATCAAAGCCCGGCTGAGACGCAAGGCCGAGCGCAAGCTGCCCTCCTCTTAACGGTAAGGCAGGAAGCCCATCCGTTCCTTCACGCCTTCCAGTGTCCGGGCAGCACTGCTGCGCGCGCTTTCGGCACCTTGAGCCAGAATACCGCCCAGTGTGCCTGAGCTGCGGATCTCATGGTATCTCTGCTGGATGGGTTCAAGCAGGGCAACGATTACTTCGCCAAGATCTTTTTTGAAGCCGCCGTACATTTGCCCTTCATACTTGTCCGCTATCTGCTGGAGGCTCATTCCCGAGCATTCGGCATAGATACTCATCAGGTTGCTGATCTCAGGCTTATTGGCCGGATCAAATACCACTTCGCGTCCTGAATCCGTGGTTGCGCGGCTGATCTTTTTACGGATGATATCCGGCGGATCCAGCAGACCGATTCTGCTGCCGGCATTAGGGTCGCTTTTGCTCATTTTTTTGGTCCCGTCATCCAGAGACATAATCCGCGCTCCGACTTCAGGAATATACGGCTCAGGAATAGTGAAGAAATCACCGAACCGGTGATTGAAGCGCCCCGCCAAGTCGCGGGTCAGCTCCAGATGCTGCTTCTGGTCTTCACCCACCGGTACCAGATCGGCGTTGTAGACCAGGATATCTGCAGCCATCAGCGATGGATACACGAATAATCCGGCTCCTACGGATTCTTTGCCTGCCGATTTATCCTTAAACTGCGTCATCCGTTCCAGCTCACCCATAGCAGTCAGTGTCGTCAGAATCCATCCCAGCTCAGCATGCTGAGGCACGTGGGACTGCATGTAGACATGGGAGATGGCAGGATCAATGCCTGCAGCCAGATACAATGCAGCTACCGATTCCGAATTCTCACGAAGGGCAGCGGGATCTTGGGCAACCGTAATGGCATGCAGATCCACCACCATAAAGTAACATTCATATTCCCTTTGAAGCTTGACGAAATTCTTGATCGCTCCGATGTAATTTCCGAGTGTGAGCGAACCGCTGGGCTGAATCCCCGATAATACCTTTTTAGCCATGATCTTTATCCTCCATCATCTGTATATTCCGTGTGCGCCAGGACGCAAAAAGGCCCCACATCCGCAAGGGACGTGAGACCGTGGTACCACCCTTATTCGCTGCTCCTAAGTCATCCCTGGGGGACAGGCAAGCAGCCTTAGCTTCCGTTAACGGGGAAGAGCCGGCCGGTCTACTGAAGGCTTATTCAGCCCGTTCGATCGCGGCGCTCAAGGGTCCATTCGGTCAGAGGTGCACCACCGGTTCACATCAGCCACCGGCTTTCTGAAGGTACAGTCCTTTGCTTACTTGTCCCTGTCATCACGTTGTTATCATTCATTGTTGCCTTCATCATAGTGCGTGCCGGAGAAGTTGTCAAATCTCTAACCACCGTCACTTAAATCTGGTATGATAAGGATATTCGTGTATGATCTGATTACAGTTTATCAAAGGAGCATATCTCTTATGAAACAGGTGACCAAAGGGCAGTGGAACGGTTATGATACGTACATTTTGCATAGCCGTGAGCTGGAAGTCACGCTTTTGCCCCGGCTGGGGAACAATGTAATTTCCTTATGGGACCGCAAGGAGGAGCGGCAAATCCTGCGCCAGCCTGATGAAAGCGACTTGGCTTTTTATATTCAGAAACCTTATCACTTTGGCATTCCGCTTCTGGTACCGCCCGGCCGTATCCGAAACGGGCAGTTCGCGTTCGATGGCACCAGCTACCAGTTCGACCGGAATTCAGGCGATCATCATATTCACGGCCTGCACCGTACCCAAGCCTGGTGTGTCAGCGATATTGAAGAAGACGAGGAAGGCTGCGCGGTAACAACCGAATTCACAACTACGGATGATCCGGAGTGGATCAGGCAATTTCCCGAGCCGCTGAAGCTTGAGATGACATTCCGCCTGCAGGGGCCTGACCTGGTGCAGACACTTAAGGTTACCCATCTGGGCGGCAGTCGCATTCCATTTGGTATCGGCTATCATACATGGTTTATGCTGGACGGCGCCCCTGAGCGCTGGAGCATAACACTCCCTGTGCAAAGCGTTTATGAGCTAAATAACGAACTCCTGCCCAGCGGACATTTATTACCGCTCGGTGAACTCGATAGTCTTAACAGCCATATGAACCTCCAAGGCAAGAATCTGGATACGGCCCTGAGGATGGATGATCATCAGCCTGCCGAAGCGTTACTCATGCGCGATGACGGCTACGGACTGCGTTATTCGGTGGACAAGGAACATTTCCGCCACTGGGTCCTCTATACCAAAGGAGAGGCTAACCAGTTCCTCTGCATTGAACCGCTCACCTGGCTTCCGGATGCGCCGAATCTTCAGCAGGACGATTCCTTCACAGGAATGCTTACGCTTGAACCGGGCCAGACACTGGTGCTTGGCAGCAGCTTGCAGATGATTTATCCCTGAGGGTAAATTTCATATAATTACCAGCCTCTAAACCTTCGAAATTCGTGCATGAATTCTCTCCCTAGCGCTCATACTATCTTCACAACGGGCGAAGGAGGTGAACAAACATGGGTCAAGCAGGTCAACAAGGTCGTGGTAGCCGTTCTAACAACCTGGTCGTTCCTCAAGCGAATGCAGCGCTGCAGCAGTTGAAATATGAAGCAGCACAAGAGCTTGGAGTAACTATCCCGGCTGACGGTTATTATGGGAACTACACTTCCCGCGAAACCGGTTCTTTGGGAGGATATATCACCAAACGTCTGGTGCAACTGGCAGAGCAACAACTGTCCGGTCGTTCGTAGTAACAGCCTTATCATAAGTATCCGGCCAAGCCTCATAGCTTAGGCCGAGCAGCTTCGCAGCCCTCCCGCGCTTCTCGTCGAAGCGCAGGGGGGCTTTTTATATGGGTATGCAAGATATATATAATCGGGTAATCAGCCAAAGGACTGGTCGGAGACATCTCCATGGTTACTGCGGGGATAGCGGATCATCAGGTTGGCCATATTGTAATTAGACTCCAGTGTCGCATCCACCACCACCATCCCCTGGCGGACGGCAAATTCATAGCTGATCTCGCCATGAGTCCAGCGCTTCTTATACTTCAGGCTCTCCAGAGCCATCACCCGGAAAGAAGATTGCTGACCCTTCGTTAATCCTTCCTGCTCCGCTGCATAGCTCCCGCTGCGCCCGGCAAGCGGATTATGACGGATGCCGAACTTGCCGATGATGTTATTTCTGATTTGTACAAATACGATACCGGAAGTCAATCCTGACAATTCTTCCTGCAGTTCCTTAAACACCAGATCGATTTGTCTTGCCAGCGATAGTTGTTCCGTTCTCAACATACATATCCTCCTAGAAGTTTTGTGGGTGATACAAGTTCCATGATTCAGCTTCACAAAAGCCGCTTCAATAACCTATGGCTTAAGTTTTGTGTGTAAAAATACAGAGTAGTAAAGTATCAGTCTAACAGCCCTTATATAAGGCTTTAGGCACATTATAGGTCACTAATTAAATGCATACAACATTATTCAACATAATTGGGTTATTATCCCTATGAATGCGCAAATTTCTTAATATCATTAGCTAAATCCATCCTTTTATCGCCTTTTTTCGACAAAAACACAACTAAAAAAGTCCCTGTATCCAGGGACTTTGCGTATTCGTACCATATTCTATAGCTATTGTTTTACTGCAAAAAAATCAATTCGCCTTATTTCCGACAAATTCTTAGGCCAGATGTGCTGTCATTTCCAGGAATTCATTAATATCTGCAGCAATCAAATCTGCGGCCCCCTGCCAGAAATCCGGCTTGGACAAATCCACGCCAAGATGCTTCGACACCAGATTCTCCAGTGTCATGACTCCGGTATCCTTCAGCAGGCTGTCATATTTATCAGCAAAGGATGCACCTTCCTGCAACGCAAGCCGGTACAGTCCGGTACTGAACATATATCCGACGGTGTAAGGGAAGTTGTAGAACGGCACATCCGTGATATAGAAATGAAGCTTGGAGGCCCAGAAATGCGGGTGGTACTCCGAGAGCACACCGCAGAAGGCTTCTTTCTGCGCTTCTTCCATCAGGGCAGACAGTTCTTCCGCATTCACCAGACCCTCTTTGCGTTTCTCGTAGAAGCGGGTCTCAAACAGGAAGCGGGCGTGAATATTCATGAAGAACGCTACGCTGTTCTGAATCTTCGCTTCAAGCAGCGCCAGCTTCTCCTCAGCATTGCCTGCGGATTTCACCTGCGCATCAGCCACAATGACTTCGGCGAAGGTTGAGGCCGTCTCAGCCACATTCATGGCATAGTTCTGATTGAACAGCGGCTGGTCATCCAGCAGGAACGAATGATAGGCGTGACCGAGCTCATGCGCAAGCGTCGATACATTGGACGGAGTACCGCTGTAGGTCATAAAAATGCGCGATTCTTTGCTCTCCGGGAATGATACGCAGAATCCCCCGGGACGTTTGGCTGCACGGTCTTCGACCTCAATCCAGTCATTGTCGAAAGCTTGTTCGGCGAAGTCCGCCAGCTTCGGACTGAATTTGCGGAACTGGGTGACGATGTCGGCTGCCGCTTGTTCATAAGGGATTTTGCCGGAGGACTTGCCTACAGGCGCTTCCACATCAACCCAAGCCAGAGATTCCAGACCAAGAAGCTTCGCCTTGCGCTGCAGATAGGACACAATTGCAGGCTTGTTCTTCGTAATAACCTCCCACATCACATCGAGCGATTCCCGAGTCATACGGTTAATGCCAAGCGGCTCATTCAGCACATCCTCCCAGCCCCGGCCTTTGTAGAGCTTCAGGCGGAATCCGGCCAGATGGTTAAGGGTGTCGGCACAATAATCAGCAGCGCCGGCCCAGGCCTCTTCCCATTTGCGGAACATGGCGCTGCGGACCTCAGGGTCCTCGTCATCCAGCTTGTTGAAGGCTTGACCGGCAGATAGCAGCTTCATGCCCTCTTCATCCTCAAAAGGAATCTGGACCCGGCTCACGATCGTTTCGTAATGCTCGCTCCACCCATGGTATCCATCAACTGCCAGTTCAAGCGCAAGGCTCTCAAGCTCCGGGCTCATCTTCTCACGGGCCAGATCACGGCTCTCACTTAGTACGAAGTTCAGCGGGGCAATCTCCGGCCGGTCCATCCATTCAGCCCACACCCCATCCGGAGTCTGGCGCAGCACATTATCGAATGCAGAGCTGACGCCCTCAAAACCGGCCCGCATGCCAGTTACCTTGGACGACAGCCTTACAGCCCCTTTGTCCTGCTGGTTCTGGGCTCCCAGACAGCCGGTGAATTCTGAAGCCTGCGTGAGCCGTCCGGCACAGCTCTGCAGCAGTTCGATCACACCGTCCAGCGACTCCGTGGACGCAGCATCGGTTGGCGCAACTGCCGCAGCGACCTGCCGGCGCAAGCTTTCAATGTCTTCTTCCAGATGGTTCAAAAAACTCTCAAACTGGGGGGAAGCCGAACCTCCAGGGAAAATGGAATCCAGTTCCCATGTCAATGATAAAGGCTGTTTCATGTATTCTCACCGTTCCTTTGTTCATATTGGTTTTCTTTGTATTTGTGCTGCAGCCATGGTAAAGTGAATTACGATAGTCCACCAATGTTAAGGAGGCCACCCTTGTGAAGCCACTGCAAATTTCGCCGGAAACGGCCATTACGTTATCCAAACAACTCGGCGTTCCGCTGGAACACCTGATGCATATGCCTCAACATATCCTGCTGCAAAAAATCGCCGAATTATCCAAGAAAGCAAGTTCAGAGCAGGACAAGCAATGATTCCCTTCAGCCATACCTGGCCTTATGATATTATTCTGGGAGACATGTACGTACAATATTGCCCGTTCTGCGACCAGGAGAATGTTCTTCTGCCTATGAAGCCCAAAGAGCTGCAAATCGTGCGTGACGGCAAAAAAAAGCTGCTGGTCTTCCCCTGCTGCAGTGCCAGCCCCACGGTCATCGACAATGACGGGGACTATCTGCTGTTCGATCGGGCTGTCCGCTAAGCAGCGGAAGACAGTTCCCCCCGGCTTCAGTCACCAAATACCAGGCGTATGAGGAGTTTTCTCTTCTACGCCTTTTCGGGGTCCGGATGACTCCGGACCGACCGACATTCATAATCCAAGTGCGGTTCTCTATGTAGCCGACGGAAGGCCGTCCGGATCAATCTCTTCTCCGCGCATCTGCTCCCGCAGAATGGCCCACTGTTCACGTGAAGCGCGGATCATAGCCGCATCCACAATTCTCTGGTCATTAATCACACGGGAGAACCACCTCACAGCCATAGCGAAATCGCCGACACGGCGGTTAAGCTCCCCGATCAGATACATCAGACGGGCATCATTTCCTCCCGAGGAATCATTCTCGAACACCTTCACATACTCATCAAGCGAGTAACGCAAGAAACGCTGCTCCTGTACCATATCCCCTTGATAGCGGTATAGCCAGGCAATATGGTGCAGCAGACTTGCAATGATCCGTTCCTTGTCCTTGATGCTTTGTGCGCAGATCAGGGCCAGCTTGTAAGTCTCCAGAGCGACCTCCCAGCTGCGCTTGTCCCCAAAGTCACGGGTTACCCAGCGTCTGCCCACCTGCGCTTCGAAAGATTTGCGCTGCCATTCCACCAGTTTGTCTGCTGAATTCTCCGTGGATGCGAACCCGCACTTCGGACAGACACGTACAACATAATAGTCAGGATTCTCATCCTTGTAATACGAGCAGAAATCAGCATCACGGCGGATGGCTTTTTTGAGACTGGGACGTACTCTGGATGTTGAAAATTCATGTTCGCAGTTGCAGCATACAACCTTAATTGAATACAGGGGGATTAATTCCGGCAAAACGCCCTCATCCTTTCACAGCAGCTCTTATTCATGGGGCATATTGACAAAATGATGCGCAGGACCCGCCAGCCGGCTTAGTACGAACGAACGCAGCGGCTCTTCCACACCGGTCTCTTCAAGTGCGGCCTTCATGCAGTTCAGCCAGTCATCCGCCCGTTCCGGAGTGATGGGAATATGCATATGCCTGGCTCTCATCATGGGATGGCCGTGCTGCTCCGAATAAAGGGCAGGACCACCAAAAAACTGGCTTAGAAACTGATATTGCTTCTCCAGTACAGGAGTAATATCTTCGGGAAATAACGGACTTAGCTGCGGGTGGAGCTGTACCTTGGAGTAGAACACTTCCACCAGACGGTGAACTCCCTCGGCACCTCCCAGGTTGTCAAATAGACTCTCATTCGAATTCATTGGAGGCTTCAGCCTTCTTCCCTTTTAATCTGATAAGCAGTTATTTTATTATACCAAAAAATAAGCTCGACAGTTATCCCTGCCTTAAGACATGCACCCTAAGGGAAAAAACACAAAAAAAGGCGCCAAACCTAAGTTCAGCGCTCGTTAACTACTGTAGTCAGTAAGTTCTAAATTCTTCATCACCAGGCGGGACAAGAGAGACCCGGATTACATATACAAAAGCACAAACAAGAACTCCGGCAACTACACTCATCACCATCACTCCATCCCTTAAATCATTCTTGATCAAATGTGCATTATTTAGTTTTTATAGTATCATAATTCCGGTGAAAAAGCACCGGTAAATGTAACCGCTTTCCGTGTTATTTTTGTGCTGTTTGTCCCACTTCCGGCATACAACTAAGCATAGAATTGGAGGTGCCACCCGATGACACTGAACAAAATTGCCGGTCCGCTGCTCGGTATCGTGCTGGCGGCCTGCATGCTGCTGATGCTGATCCATCCGTCCAGCTCTCTGGATGCGGCACTTCGCGGGCTAGCCGTCTGGTGGGACGTGCTGTTTCCTTCATTGTTCCCCTTCTTCGTCATTTCCGAAATCATGCTGGGCTTTGGCATCGTCCATCTCTTCGGGGCGCTGCTTGATCCGCTTATGCGCCCCCTCTTCAATATACCCGGCAGCGGCGGGTTCGTGGCTGCCATGGGATATGTGTCAGGATATCCCGTCGGGGCCAAATTAACCGCCAAGCTGCGGGAGCAGGGAATGATCAGCAAGGTGGAAGGGGAACGGCTGGTGGCCTTCACCACTTCCTCAGACCCTATTTTCCTGCTTGGCGCCGTATCCGTCGGATTCTTCCATGATGCCTCCCTCGGGCTTATCCTCGCCCTTGCCCATTACGGAGGCGGATTCATCGTCGGCCTGCTGATGTCATTTCATGGCCGCAGCAGGACCGGGGACTCCGGGACAGCTCCCGCTACGCCCGCAGCACCCTCATCTGCAGCCCCGTCAGGACCAAGTTACGGCAGACTGCGCACCGCGATGAATGCCATGGCTGAAGCCCGCCGTAAAGACGGCCGAAGTCTCGGCGAACTGCTTAGGAACGCCATCCAGTCCTCGCTGCAGCTTATTATTGTCGTTGGAGGGCTGGTAGTATTCTTCAATGTGCTGATGGAGCTGCTTGCCCGCGCCGGAATTATGTCCATGCTGTTCAGTACCACCGGACAGCTGCTGTCCCTGGCCGGATTACCGCCGGGGCTCTCAGCCGCTCTGGTCAGCGGGTTATTCGAGGTGACACTCGGTGCCCGCTCGGCCGGAGAAGCGGCTGCAGGAATTCCGCTGCAGTTCAAGGTAACCGCTGCAGCATTTATCCTCTCCTGGGGCGGATTATCCGTTCACGCCCAGGTAGCCAGTATACTGAATGGCACCGGACTGCGTTACCTTCCCTTTATGATCGCACGGTTAGTGCATGCCCTCCTCTCTGCCGGACTTGTTCTTCTGCTCTGGAAGCCGGTGGTCAGCTCAGGACTGGCCGGACAGTGGGGTGCGCTGCCCGTTGCCTCCGGACTGGCTTCACCGGATTCGGCTCTGTTCAGCAGCATCAGCCTGCTCTGCCTGCTGCTGGCCTGTATGCTTGTGCTGTCGCTGCTGATGCTGTTGGCGGGCAGGCTGCGGCGTTTTTAACTTGATTCAAATATTGTGTTCCGGGTCAAGATTGATTATGATCGGTGTATGACTGAATCATACAAAGGAGCCTGTACATCTTGAGATATTATGTTCTGGACCGCGGAGATGAATTGTCCATCCAACTAGCGGAGCAATTTCACAAGCTGGCGGCGGAGCGGGATTTGGAGCTGGATGCCAAGTCACCGGAAATTGTGATATCGATCGGCGGGGACGGCACCATGCTGCATGCTTTCCATACGTTTATCGACCAGATTCCAGATTTGGCTTTTGTCGGTGTGCATACCGGGCATCTGGGCTTCTATGCGGACTGGCAAGCTGAAGAGCTGCCGACCCTGATTGATTATATGTGCGGAGATATTGGGCCGCATAACCCACGTATGGTGCAGTATCCGCTCCTTGAACTGGAAATTCACAAGAAGTCCGGTTCAAGCTCGCATATTGCCCTGAACGAATTCACACTTAAAGGCGTAGACGGAACGGTTGTCATCCAGATTGATATTAACGATGTAACCTTCGAAATGTTCCGCGGTGACGGCATTTGCATCTCTACCCCCTCCGGCAGTACCGCTTATAACAAAAGTCTGGGAGGCGCCATGGTGCATCCCACGATTGAGGCGCTGCAGATTTCGGAGATTGCTTCGATTAATAACCGGGTATTCCGCACGATGGGTTCACCTCTGCTGCTGCCCAAGCATCATCACTGCGATATTTTCTCGCGCAAGGATCAGCGTCTGCTGCTGACCGTGGACCATAACAATATTCCTGTGGATGACCTGATCTCTGTACGTTGTCAGGTGTCCGACAAAAAAATCAGTTTTGCCCGGTACCGCCCTTTCCCTTTCTGGAACCGTGTCCGTGAAGCGTTTCTAGTGTAGAATTTCTGGGGAATAGAAGGATATCCGAACCAAATGATACGTCTGCTATCCATTGCTCTTACAGCCGGAGATGCCCCGCCTCTCCGGCTTTATCATGCCGCCTGTCCGGAGTCCTACTACCTCCGGAGCATCGTTCACAAGAAATGGACAGAGGGAATTTTCAGATGGTATAATGAACCTATTTTACAAAGTTTTCTAATTAAAAGGAGAGAATCTATTGAAAAAACTACTATCCCTCATTGGCGTGAGCCTGCTGGCCCTCGTACTGGCCGTTCCCGCCTTTGCAGCAGAGAAACCTATCAAAGTCTACATAAACAACAGCAATCTTACCTTCACCGCCGGAACCCCTTATCTGAAGGATAATACGGTGCTGGTGCCTTTCCGGGTTATATTCGAGAAGCTCGGGCTGCAGGTGCTATGGGATTCCAAGACTGGAACTGTTACAGGGACAGGGACAGGCCTGAATATCAGCCTTAAGGTCGGCAGCAAACGTGCTACTGTCAACGGTACCGTCAAGCAGCTTACGGTTGCTCCGGTTTCTTCGGCAGGTACAACTTACATACCGCTGCGTTTCATAGCTGAAGCCACCGGCGGAACAGCCGTCTGGGATTCAGCCAGCCGGAGCGTGAAAATTACCGTACCGCAATCCTCCTCCAGCGATGAGAAGGATATTACAGCACTCATTCAATTATCCAATAAATATTATAATGAAGAAAAAGCCATCAGCTTCTACTCCCTGGTAGATTCCGAATCCGACAATATGGAATCTGTAACGGATATGAATTCCCTGTTCGAGCTGTACGACCTCAAGAATACTATTAAAAGCCTTAAGATTCTGAGTCTTGCCGGAGACGAGGCTACTGTCTACACTGTCGAAAGCTCGGTTAGAACTGGCGGATATTATATCCCGGATGAGCAGTTCGAATATTTGTACACACTGGTCCGTAAGGACGGGTCCTGGAAAATCTCCGGAATGGAGGTACAGGAATCCACAGTGCTGCTTACACGTGAACAAGGCATGAAGCAGGCGGTGCTTCCACAGAATGACGCCACAGTAATCAAGGATAATCTCAGCAAATATTATCAGAATATGACTACCCAGAATGTTGATGGAACCCAGGCACTAATGACCTCTTACGGTGAGGAATATGACGCTGCCAGTGCAGCCGATCTGCAGGATCTGTTCGATTCCTATGATCTCAGCTACTCGCTGACGAATGCGAATATCTACTATTATGGGGCCGACGAAGCTGCCGTCTACACGGAAGTCTCTATTAAAGACGGTGAATCGGGAGAGAGCTACACCCAGTCCCTCATCTTCATTCTGAGCAAATCGGAAAGCGGCGCATGGACCATTGACGACACTTATCACATCAGCTTTGATAGTGCGCAATCCTAGCATTTCAAAAATATATCAAAAGGATGTATGAACTTATGAAATCAGCCAGAATCCTTACTGCAGCCCTCAGCGGCTGCTTGGCTTTATCCATCGCCTGGGCTCCTGCCGCTTCGGCCGCAGACGCTGCTGCTTCCACTGAAGCTGTGCAATCCTCCAAAACGGATATCATCAATGAAATTATGGAGTATCTTGAGTACTACAATGTGGAGGGTATTGATCAGGATACGCTTATCCGTGGTGCGATTGACGGCATGGTAAGTACGCTGGATGATCCCTACAGCCAATATTTCGATCAGGCGGAAGCTGCGGACTTCGGCCATGCGGTTGATCTGGAATATGTCGGCATCGGCGTCCGGCTCGTATATACGCCCAAAGAACTCTACATTGAAGAGGTGATGAGCGGTTCCCCCGCAGAGAAAGCCGGTTTGAAACGCGGGGATACCATTCTTAAGATCAACGGTGTACGGGTAGATGATACGGCAGGCGATGAGCTTGCCGGCGCGTCTGGCACGAAGGTCTCTCTGCTGATCCAGCGGAACGGCGTTAGCAAATCCTACAGCGTTACCCGCAGTGAAATTACCACAACATCCGTTACCGGCACAATTATCGGGTCCAAGGTTGCCTATATTGCCATCAACGGCTTCACACAGACCGCTGACGAAGAGTTCTCCACAGCGCTGGATAAAATGCGGGCAGCCGGAATGAAGTCACTGGTGCTCGATCTGCGTGACAATACAGGCGGCTACATGGATAGCGCCCAGAACATTGCCGCCAAGTTTATGGATGCCGGTATTATGATGTACACCTCCGATCAGAGCGGCGTACTGACACCTGTAACGATCACAAGCGGCAGCAAAATCGGTGTTCCCGTTGTTGTACTGACCAATGAATACACCGCCAGTGCTTCCGAAGCTTTGACCGGGGCACTCCGCGACAACAAACTGGCTACAATCGTCGGTACCCGTTCGTACGGCAAGGCGCGGATTCAGAGTCTGATTCCTATGTCGGACGGCGGCGAGCTGAAGCTGACAACGATGAAGTATCTGACTCCAAGCAAAGAGGATTTCAATCACATCGGACTCGCTCCTGATATTGAGATCAAGGGCAAAACGGCCCAGCTGATCACCGCTCTGCAAATCGCCGGACTGACCGGAATCACAGCCTCCGGTGACAATCATATTCTCGATATCGACGGTGCTGCTTTTGCCGGAAATGTCGGTCTGATCAAGCAGGGGGATAAAGTCTATGCCTCCTCCCGCGTACTGTCCGCGCTTGTAGAGAGTGAAGTAACCTGGGACGCGAAGAACAAGAAGGTGCTGATTACGACTGGAGCCGGCAAAAGCTCCGGATTCACCCTGGCCGCCAAAGAGGCGCTATACCAGGACGGCGAAACCTTCATCGAGCTGGGTGCCTTCAAGAAGAAGTTCCCGCTGCTTACGTGGAGCTACAACGCTGCCCAGAATCAGCTGAAATTATCGGTTAAATAATTGGATTTCATAGCTAAAATACAGCACTAACATCGAAAGAGTCCCTCCAGCCATATGGCTGAAGGGACTCTTTCAGTTATCAGTAGCGTCTAAGCGACACTGCCGGGAAATGCACCGAAACAACGGAGAAAACCTGGAGAATACCCGCACCGGGAACAAGCGTTGCCTACCCTTGGCTGTTATTCGGATTCTGGCTGCTCTGGTGATCCTGTTTGTTTTGATTGTTTTGATTATTCTGGTTATCCTGCTTGCTCTGGTTGTTCTGTCTGTTGGGACTGTTCTCTCTGTTTTCTTTGTTCTGCTTATTTGAGTTACCTTGATTGCCACCCTGATTCCCCTGCTGCTGGCCTCTGCCCTGGAACTCTTTATGGTTCTTCTTGCCTTGCTCCTTGTTGCGGTGATTCCGGCTCTGGTGCTCACGCACAGGTCTGTCTTTGGCAGCATGCTCCCGGCCTGAACCGCCTGCGTTATCCTTATCCCGGTTCCCTGCCTTAGACGGGGATTCGCGGTGATCTTTCACATTCCCTGCCGGCTCGGCAGCCTCCTGCTCCAGTTCTTCCTCCGTTCCCGGTTCAGGAACTTCCTTTATCAGAATATCCTTGAAGGTTCCCTCCTGCGGAGCCTCCTTCAGCTTGTGCAGTACAAAATACGCACAGCCAAAATTACAGTATTCATTAATATAATCCACCATGCCTGAAATAGCCGTATCCCGGTTCACCTTGGGGTGATTATCCCGGTAGAAGCCTTTCAGACGCAATTGGCTGTACCCCCAGTCGCCGATAATATAATCGTAGCGATCCAGCACCTCGCTGTATCTACCGCGAAATGCTTCCGGGTTCCAGCCGTCCTTATGATCGAGCATGAGCTCGTAACCTTTTCCACCTATAACGATCAAGCGTGTGTCGCCTGCCTTTCTATGAGAGGGTTGAGGCGTTGATAAGCCGTCATTCCGCGGGATTTTGAATTTCCGGCCGCTGTTGTTGTCTGATTTCTTCATTTCAAACCGCTGGGCGGTTGAAATCAGCCAACAAAGGCGGACGCTATCGCTCCTACAATTTCAAAATCCCTCTCCATGACTCCATCAACGTGAGGGGGTGGGTAACCGCAAACCCCAGAACCTCGTCGCTATCGCAACATCGGTTCTTTGCCCCTTTATTACAACACTAAACTAAAAAATAAAAGGCTTAAAGCTTAGACCTTAAAACAAAAACCTATCCCCTGTGACTCCGTCACGAGGCAAATTTGCACAGCAAATTTTGGTAAAGACTAAACATTATAGAAAGCACACAAGATAAAGCACGAGATAAACCAAAGGCCCCACTTAACCCTGGGAAACCGAACGCGCCTCACGCGCAACCGCAGCAGACTTCACCTGATCATGCGCATGATAGGAGCTGCGCACCAGCGGACCCGCCTCCACATGGCTGAAGCCGCGCTTCATTCCCTCTTCCTTCAGCATAGCGAATTCTTCCGGCGGGTAATACTTCTCCACATTCAGATGTTTCGGTGAAGGCTGAAGGTATTGTCCTAATGTCAATATATCACAATCTACTGCTCTCAGGTCATCCATCGCCTGCAGAATTTCGTCCCACTCCTCGCCGACACCAAGCATAATGCTCGATTTCGTTGGAATATCCGGCTTAATCTCCTTCGCACGGCGCAGCAGCTCCAGGGAACGGCGGTATTTGGCTCTGGCCCGGACACGGTCCGACATGCGTTCCACGGTCTCGATGTTGTGATTCAGAATATCCGGATTACTGTTCATCACGATCTCCAGACTCCCGCGGTCTCCCAGGAAATCGGGAATCAGCACCTCTACGCTGCACAGAGGAAGACGCTTACGAATCGCGGCCACCGTCTCGGCAAAAATCTGCGCCCCCCCATCCTTAAGGTCATCGCGGGCTACACTGGTAACCACACAATGCTTAAGCATCATCCCTTCTGCAGCTTCAGCCACACGTTCGGGTTCGAGCAGATCGAGTTCAGTCGGTAATCCTGTATTTACAGCGCAGAAACGGCAAGCCCGTGTGCAAATATCACCCAGAATCATGAAGGTTGCCGTACGGTTAGCCCAGCAATCATAAATATTAGGACAGCGCGCTTCTTCACATACGGTATGTAACGTCTTGGAACGCATCATGCCCTTAATTTCCTGATAATCTTCACCGGTGGTTAACTTGATTTTGATCCAGTCTGGCTTGGGCTGTTTGGCTGTTCTATTAGTCAAAATGATGAAACCCCGCTTTCGATCTGAATGTCATTTTTCATAGTTAAAAGTTGCTGCCTCATATTATAGCATGTGGAATAGTCGTTTGCCTGTTTTTGTGAACCTTTGGGAGGTAACGGATAAAAATAACGCTTTTGCTTCAATCTAAAGAAAAGCACCTGCAAGGTGCCATTTCATGAGGATGTTATAGATGACTAAGCGTCCGGAACACAGGAGGTTGAGATTATGCCTGCCCTATTCAGAAGTTATAACACCCGGAGAACCCTTATATGCATGTCGGCAGCCGCCTTGCTCTGGGGCAGCAGCCCTGCTATGAGTACCCCCGCCCACGCTGCCCGTTATCATAAGCTGCCGGAGCTGACGTCTAGCGGTCCCGTAGCCGGAGACAGCAAAGAAGCCGCCGCTGCTGCCCGCAAAGTGCTCTATGAACAGATGAGTGCTGCAACCGGAATTCCCTGGTTCCGGTTCGCTGCGATTGATCAATATGAACGCTCTGTCGCCAAAAAGAATAAAAGCCCTGCGGTGTCAGAAGCAGACCCCGCAGCAGCTCCGGCCCGGCTCACCGGGATCTCCATCCCTGCACCCGTATGGTCCGGCCCCCTGAACCCTAATCAGGAGGATAAGTTCCCGGAATCCATCACCTTCTTCGGCGGCTTCGGCCGTGACGGCACGGGAGATGGCATTGCCGATCCCGGGAATGATATTGATGTACTCTATAGCATGGCAGAGCATCTGCTTAAGTACGGCAGATCGGCCAGCGACTTCAGCATCGGTGTCTGGGAGTACTACCATAACGGCCGTGCGGCTCAGCGGATAGCCCAGTTCGCCAAGCTGTATGAGCATTTCGGGCGGCTTGACTTGTCAGGCAGCGCCTTCCCGCTGCCGATAGGTACGAACTACGCCTACCGCAGCACCTGGGGAACTGGACGGAGCTGGGGCGGGGCGCGCATCCACGAAGGAACGGATTTGTTCGCACCGCATGGCTTGACCGTCCGCAGCACCTGCTTCGGAGTGGTGGAGACCAAGGGCTGGAACCGTTACGGTGGCTGGCGGATCGGCATCAGGGATATCGAGAACCGCTACCATTATTACGCTCATTTGATGGGTTATGAGAAGTCCTTATCCCGGGGAGATATTGTGATTCCGGGCCAGACCATCGGCTGGGTAGGCAGCTCCGGATACGGCAGTCCAGGCACCCAGGGCAAATTCCCGCCCCATCTGCATTACGGGATCTACCGTGACCGCGGAATAACCGAATGGGCCTTCGATCCCTATCCGCTGCTCAAACAGTGGGAGAATCAGGAATTCCGGCAGCTCAAAAAAAGCAAAAATAAGAAATGAGCCTCTGCTTCATACAGATCTTCATTTAGTACAGCATCAGACAGCCAAACGGCTCAATCTCCACCAGTATCCGCTTATCGGTGCGGATGGTGAGTCCACTCAACAGATCAACCAGCACGGTTTTGTCCGAGCGGTAATTACACAGCTCAAGCTGGTACGCATTTGGAGAATTATTGATTATAAGGCCCATCCGGTCCTGTTCACTGCGCCGCACATAACCTAGAACATTGCGGGGTTCGTCTGTAAACCACGGGCGGAATCCGCCTGTCCGCAGCACTTCATGTTCTTTTCGCAAAGAGATCAGCTGTTTGTACCATTCCTGCAGCAGGATATTCTGATCCTGAGCTTCCCAGACCATCGGCTGCCGGCAGTGGGGATCCGTAGCCCCTTCCATTCCAACTTCATCGCCGTAATAAATCATAGGCAGACCGATATAGGTCATCTGGAAAAATACAGCCAGCTTCATCCGGCTTAAGCTTGTGGATTCCCGGTCCCAGCCCCTGCCTCCCTGCTTGCAGGCAGTCAGAAAACGTAAGGTGTCATGACTGCCCAGCAGCTGGAACATGGCTGAATTAGCCTGATCATTGTAGAGAGCTTCCTGGTGCAGCACCTGCTCCATAAAGCGGACCGGGCCCGCAGATTGTCCGGCAAAAAACTCCAGCACCGCATCCCGCAGCACGTAGTTCATCCCGCCGTCGAACTGGTCTCCCCGGAGCCATGGTCCGGAAGCATGCATAATCTCACCAATCAGCAGGAGCTCGGGGAACTCGGCCTTCAATTCCCGGCGGAACCTCGGCCAGAAGGCCGGGGTCACTTCATTGGCCACATCCAGCCTCCAGCCGTCGATTCCCGCCTCCCGTACCCAATACTTGGCTACCTCTATCATATAGTCGGCTACATCCGGATGATCCATATTCAGCTTCGGCATGCTGGCTTCCGCTTTGGCGAAGGTCTCGTAGCTAGGAACCGGCGCCTGGCGTACAGGGAAAGAACGGATATAGAACCAGTCTTTATACGGGGATGCCTCTCCACGCTCCAACACATCCCTGAAGGCAAAGAACGTATCCCCGGCATGATTGAATACCGCATCGAGCAGAACCTTCATCCCGTGTCGGTGTGCTGTATCAACCAGCATTATCAGATCCTCCATCGTACCAAAGCCCGGGTCCACCTTGTAATAATCCGATGTATTGTATTTATGCTCAGAAGGCGATTCGAAGATCGGTGTCATATAAATGGCGGTCACACCCAGCCCGTGCAAATAGGGGATTTTGTCCGCAATGCCTTGTAATGTCCCCTGGTTGAAGCTGCTGGGATAAATCTGATAAACAATCGCATCTGCTGTCCAGGAAGGCAGCAGGGTTGCCTGCGGACGGTGAATATATGCATATTGAAAAGCCCCTGCCTGCTCACGGTTCTCAGATATTCCCCTCTCTCCATACCATACATTTTCCCCTGTGGAATTCTTGATATGGAACTGATACCGGCATTTGCCGGTCTCCGTCCGGAGTACCGCCTCATGAATGTCATATGCCCCGGCAGAACCGGTCCGCTCCATCTCCTGCGGAAGCTCGCTGCCAGGTGAATCGTAGCGGTCGGAATGGATAACGGTACAATTGAGCGACTGTCCGCTCTGCACAAATAAACGCAATTTAAGGGTGCCAGGACCTACAGGGAAAGCGAAAGGGTCTTCGGCTGTATGGTAAAGAAATAAATGCTTGGACATTAGGTTCATTCTCCTTTGGTACTGCATAGAGTAGCTTGCACAATCTGTGTTATTATGGCAGGTAGAACGAGTTCACTGTCATGGATTACAAATACCGTTATGACCGAGAGGGATCGCTATGAAAGTTACGATTAAGGATATCGCCCAGGCGGCAGGGGTTGCCAAATCCACCGTATCCAAGGTAATGAATGACTCTCCCAAAATATCCGAGGAAACGAAAACCCGGGTCAGGGATATTATTAAACAGATGAACTATACTCCCAGCAGTATTGCCACCGGACTTGCCAGACAAAGCAGTAATACGGTCGCAATATTGATCGATATGTCTAAGGAAAGCGAATTTCTGAATCAATTCTTCTATAACATTATCGGCGGGGTGGAGAGCGTCATCGGACCTCTGAAATATGAGCTGACCATTGCCAATATTCAGCATGATCAGGCTGAGGGGCATTTCCTGCATAGACTGGTGCTGAATAAGCGGGTGGACGGTATCATTGCCAACACTTCAGTCCTGACTCCTGAGCTATGCGCAGAGCTTAACAGGCTGGAGTTCCCCTATATCTCGATCGGTGAGATTAATCCTCCCGGGACATGGGTCGATTGTGACAATGAGCTTGGAGGAACTGTGCTGACTGGGCATCTGCTGGAGCAGGGGTATTCCTCTGTTGCCTTTATTGGCGGAGAACAGAACGAGCCTCTGTTCCTCCGCCGTATTGCCGGTTATAGGGCCACACTCCGGCAGGCGGGACTTCCGGTGCGCAGCGACAGGATTATCAATGGCAGAGCGGCTGAGGAGGATGGCTATGACGCGGCTATGCAGCTGCTGCAAAGCGCAGAACCGCCCGATGCTATTGTCTGCATGAGTAACTTTTCTGCTTTTGGAGTGCTTCAGGCTGCCAGGGAATTGAATGTTCAGATTCCGGCGCAGCTGGGTATTGCCACATTCGATGAATATCCGCTGTCACCCTATACCACACCTCCGCTAACTTCACTCAATATGGATACCTTCCAGCTGGGGGTCTCTGCAGGACGGTTATTAATGGACAAGCTTGGCACCCAGATCACTACCGTGAGCGGACAGCTGCTGGAGCCAGTGCTGCTTCCCAGGTTGTCTTCCCTGCGAAGCAGTAAGTAGTCTGCGGACTGAATAGATTAAATGAGGCAATTCGTCCGAATGAATAACCCGGACTGGACTTGGTGGACTATCCCGGCCCCACTCACGGGAAACCGGTTTCCTTAAATTGAAATTAACACGCGCTACAGGCAATGTCAATGTGAAATCATACAATAGAAACTGCATGCCGAAGAGCCCCTACCACTGAATTGTGAAAGGGGCTCTTCAGCTTGTCCGTTTATCATCCCTGAATTAATGACCGGAGCTGCGGATGAACTGCAGCACTTCCCTCATCATCGCCGGGCTCTCCTCGCTGTGGCAGACCATATGCCCGCTCTTTTCCATAATCAGCACCTGCTTGCGGCCGGAGGGGATGGTCTGCTCCAGATAACCTGCACTTTTGAATTTCACCAGATGATCCCGCTTGCCCTGCACAATCAGGGTTGGCAGATCCATCTGCGGATAGATCTCAAAGCTCTCGCGGACCAGACGCTGAAATTCTCTTGTGGCCTTCGCGGGAGTGGAGCCCCATTTACGGATGTAATTCCTGATCATCACCGGCTGCCCCAGCGTCCGCAGGATCTGGACCGGATTCAGCGGAAACACAGGGGTGGACAGCAAAGTCAGTGATTTGATTCTGGCCTTATATTGAACCGATAGGTGGGAAGCAATCAGAGCGCCAGTAGAAAAACCTATCAGATGTACGCCCTCTGTCCGGGTAAGCAATGTACTCAGCTCATCCTCGGCGCTTTGCCGCCAACCCTGGCGGTCCGACTGGAGCAGATCACTCCGGCTGCCCCCGTGTCCTTGTAACGTAAACGTTCTGGACAGGCAATCATGTGCTCCGAGAAACTGGGACAGTGGAGCAATCTCATATTCGCCTCCGGTGAAGCCGTGTATAAACAAGCAGCTATTCATCATTTTTCCTCATTTCACACCTTATCAATATCCATTTATAGAAAAATAAACCTTAATTGAACTGAAGTCAAGGTTTACTCCCTGTTCTGCTATTTTTGGATTTTGGCCGGTATCCTGAGAGAAATGCGGAAGAAGCCCTCCAGCTGCATAGTCCGCACTGACTACAATATCCGCCTGGCTATGCTGCAGGACTTCCACCAGCTTCTCGATGTAACGGCTGTCATATGCCGCAGAAGCAGATAAGTAGACAATGACTTCGCTGCCATAGAGAGCCGAGATATTCTCCAGCGCGTGCAGCCAGGGCTTCTCGCCATGCACAGTAATCACAGCGTCACGCTCATGAACCGGGAATTCGGGAAAAGACTGGCTCCAGCTGTCCCGGACCCACACCCAGCGGATATTGCTGTAGCTCTGGCCTTCCTGCAGCGTCTGCTACCGCTCACGCGAATCCGCTGCCGTCCAGTTTTCTTCGAAAAAGACAACAGTGGTCACAAGCGGCGTCTCCGCCGTATGCCGAGCCAGCGGAATTGCCGGCTCCGGCAGACAAGCAGACAGATCACCGGGAATCTGGAGCAGATCCGCATCAGCAGGATTGCCCTGCAGATTCCATTTCCGGCGGTATGCCCGCTCCCCCGGTGCAAAGGACGCATTGCCTGCGTTAATCACAGTTCCTTCCTCAAGCGGGTGAAGGACATGCACATATACCGGATCACTGAGTGCAAGACTTGCCCCCTGCATCCGGGCCCGCAGACACCAGTCGGCAATGATCAGCCTGCGCTCCACCAGTGATGAATCGAAGCCTCCTACCCTCAGCAGCAGCTCTCTTGCTATAAGCAGACAGGACCCGCCCAGTACCTCCGCATACCTCCATTCCCCTTGCCTTTTGTCCAGGATGTGGGCTGCATAAGCTGACAGTTCAGAGTATCCGGCAAAATGCAGCTGTTCCTGCCCCTCTCCCCGTTCACTGGAGGAACGCGGAGCCACCACGCCCACCGCTGGATCATCAATAGGCGGCCATAGCAGATTCCCAAGCCAGCCGGGGGACACCATCACACGGTCCTCCAGCAGAACGACAAAAGAGGTCTCAGCATAAGCCAAGGCCTCATTCACCCTATAATTCCCGGCGGTAAAGGGGAGAAATACCAGATTCGCCTCCCCGAGAACTGCTCTGACAACCATTGCAGCGGAAACTCAGCAGTCATCGGAACGGCAATCAGCCGGACAGAAGAACCGGAGTGCCGAAGCAGCAGCCGTAGACACTCCGCCGACCACTGCGCATGCCGCAGCTCCACTACAAGCGTAACCCCTCCCTGCACCGGCAGCGGAAGCAGCCCTTCCCGTTCCAGATAGCTGTATCTTCCGGCCAGACGTTCCGTGCTGACAGCTTTTACAGTATTCATGGTTTTAATTGTGTTGATTGCATCCATCGCTTCATAGGACAACCAGACTCACACTCCATTAGTCATAACTGCGCTGTCTGTAGTGTATGAGCGGGATAGGGCAGGTATCCCTGTTTATGCCGTATTCGGCAGATAGTCCGCAAAGCGGATACCCACGTCAAGCTGCAGCGGTCGCACTTACCACCTGTCTGTCATCACTACCGGCTTGATTCCATCGGCATCGAATTCCATTCTGTCGACGCATAACATACGGTTGCCCGGCTCCGGGTCTCCGATAAGCCTCCGGTGATAGACGATCAGCCATTCATCGCGGTCAGGAAGATGTAAATATCCGTGATGGCCGGGACCTTCCGCTAGAGGCTCCTGCCTCTCCAGTATGGTCCCTTTGTTATCGAATGGTCCCAGCGGATTATCGCTTACGCCGTAAGCTACCCGGTAGGTCCCGTTGGTCCACCCGCCCATCGACCACATCAGATAATATAGACCGTCCTTCTTGATCATGCACGGTCCTTCCACATAACCCGGCGGGGTAATAGAGCAGATCATTTGTCCGTCCGGGAAAGGGACAAAGCCCGTCATTTGCTCATTCATCCGGGCCATGTTGCAATGTCCCCAGCCCCCGTAATACAGATAGATTGCACCGTCATCATCCTTGAACAGATGAGCGTCAATGGGCTGGGCACCGTGAATAAACTTGCCGATCAGCGGCCTGTGGAGGTACCCCCTGTAGGGGCCTTCGGGAGCATCCGCAACGGCAATCTCCAGCCCGCCGGCTTCACCGTCCTTCTGGATATCGTTCGAGGCAAAGACAAGATAATACCGGCCGTTATGCTCAATCTGGGTCGGAGCCCATACCGCCCTCCAGATCCAGGGGAAATCATCCATTTCAATAATGCTCTCATGGACCTTCCAATGGATCAGGTCCCCGGAGCTGAAGGCATCCAGATTCATCTGAAGGGTATATTCCGTAAATGATCTGGTGGCATAAATATAATGCCTGCCTTGATAGGTCCTGGCTTCGGGGTCTGCATACCAGCCCGGCACGATCGGGTTCGTAATTCCTCGCAAGCGAACCTCCCTCCTTTCTCCGCAACCTGCATATTAACAGCTGTATAGTCCGTTCTCTTCCTGTTCCCGGATCCAGACCTGCATGAAGCCGGACGCTCTGTTGTCCCAGGCGTAATAGGGAATGAACCGGAGCGGTCTGCCCTCTTCATCCCGGCTCTGCAGCACCGTCACCCCGCCCAGCAGCTCCGGCAGGTGTTCCACCCGGAATTTCGCACGGGGCGGAATGGAGCAGGCATCATAGAACAATCCGGGATGATCCGTCTGCTCCAGACAATACACAATGGGTCCCCGCTGAACGGCAACCCTCCCTTTGTCCGCCTCCACTTCCGGCCTGGCCCGCACAAGATTCACCGGCATATCCAGCTCAAGCACAACCGTATCTCCCGGCGACCAATGCCGGTTAAGCACCAGATACCCTTGATCCGTCAGGGCTCCGGCCCCGCTGATGCTGACGCCGCCAGCCTCCAGCCGGTATCCCCTGCACCATTCCGGCACACGCAGCCGGATGCTGAAGTCAGCAATTGCTGCAGGGTTCACCTCAAGCTCGATCCGGCCTTCCCAGGGATACTGTGTGCTTTGCTTCAGCCTGACGCCCAGTCCGCTGCCCAGCACAAGCTCTGCCTCGCTGTTCATGTACTGATTGACCACCAAGCCTTCTTCTGCAGTAGCATAGACGTATTGGCCCAGCGAAGGCAGAAAACGGGCCAGATTGGTTGGACAGCAGGAGGTTTCGAACCAGGGCACACGATGATGCCCGCCCTGCGAAGCAAGCGGATTGACATAGAAATACTTATCCCCGGACAGGGATATTCCCGACAAGGCGCCGTTGTACATTTCACGCTCTACCACATCGGCGTATTTGCCGTCTCCGAACGTCAGGTTCATCCGGTGATTCCAGAACACCATGGCAATGGCGGCACAGGTCTCGCAATAGGCGCTTTCATTGGGCAGGTCATAATCGAAGGTGAAGCCTTCGTTATGCCTGGACGGCCCAATGCCGCCCGTTACGTACATGTTGCGCTCTACGGTATGGGCCCAGACCCGGTGCAGCGCCTCCGCATAAGCGGAATCCCCTGAAGCATGGACAATATCCGCCATGGCCGTGTACATATACATGGCACGGACAGCATGCCCGGTCACCTGCTTAATCTCACGGACAGGAACATCATCCTGACAATAGGCCGGCCCCCATTCCGGATTGTCCCAGATCGCGCCCGCGCCATATCCATGGCCGCGCTCCTCCAGCAGCCACAGCGCAAGCTTCCAGTAGCGCTCGGCCCTGGTCACGCGGTAGAGCTTCACCAGCGCCAGCTCAATCTCCTGATGCCCTTCCACCCAGTGCCGCTTGCCGGGGCCGAACACCTCATCATAATGATCGGCCAGACGGCAGGCCACCTCCAGCAGCCCGCGCTTGCCGGTCGCTTCATAATAGGCAACCGCCGCCTCAATCAAATGGCCGCCGTTATACATCTCGTGCTTCTCCATGTCCGTCCATTTGCCCTGCGGATGCTCCAGTGTGAAGTAAGCACTAAGGTATCCATCCGCTTCCTGCGCTGCCGAGATCAGCCCGATAATCCGGTCGGCTTCAGCTTCCAGCGCCGCATCCCGCCCCGACATCAGCGCATAGGCTATGCCTTCAAGCACCTTGTAGACATCCGAGTCATTATAATATTTGCCTTCGTAATGCCCCTCCATTAAGCCCCCGGCCTTGGCGAAGTTATCGATGCGCCCGGTATCCTCACATTTGGACAAGCAGTCCGGCAGAGTGATCTGCCGGAGTACGTCCAGGCGCGGCTTCCAGAACTTGTCATTGATTGTTATGCTCGTAAAAGACACACCCTGCCAGGCGTGCAGCTTCGCTTGTTGCTCTGCCATTTCCGTTACCCGCCTCCCACTATAAATTAATATTTTCTCTTGTTTGCTCACTCGTTCTTAGGTTTTCAGCCATGGACAGGTTGAGAGTTGGAGAAGTCATGTAAGGATGACATTATTTTCTTGCAGAGCCGGTGGCGGGAATAGAGGTTGGGGGGATTGTCCCCAGCCCATGGATCGTTCCTGTGATCGCACTTTGGATATCCACACCTGTCTCTTGACGGCTTACCCTCCCATGTCACGCGGGGTCTTTGCCCTTACATTCCTTCGTTCTGCCTCTCAAGAGGTGGACGCCGTTTCTTGCTCCTTTACAGGGTCGTTGCCCTTATGGAATTAGTTCCTGCGGCTGCTCCGTGCTTCTTTTGTCTTTGGTGAAACCTACTTCAATGAGCAAAATGAGTTTGGTTTTTCTTAGGCTGCCATCTGTAGCTGGGCCTGACGGACCGGCCCTAACACGCTGTTTGCATCGTATGGAATGTGCTTCGTCCCGAGCGTATGAAGCACGCGAATAAGTTTCCCGCACAACGCCACAAGGGATTGCTTTTTCTTCAGTGGATTCTGACTTCGTGTCGTAAAATACTGGTGCAGTGCCTTGAATTCGGCGTTCTTTGCTACCATGGGCATGACCGCCCGGAACAGCAGGGCCCTCAGCTTTGCACGTCCACGTTTGGTAATACTGGACTTGCCCTTTTTCTTTCCCGAACTATTCTCTTTGAGATTCAGTCCGGCCAGCCGAATAATCTGCTGTCCATGCTCGTAACCACTCAGATCGCCCACTTCCGCCAGGAATCCCGCTAACGTCACTACAGCCACACCGGGCACGGTAAGCATCTCTTTCGTGCCTGGAATTTGCCCTAGTAGACGTTCTACTTCGGACAGAATCTCTTCAAGCTGTCTGGCGAACATGTCATACTGCTCCAGAAGTGTTTTAATCTCGATCTTTGCTGCAGGAAGACCTTCGGTCAGACCGATAGAGCCTCTCGCCGTTTCGACCAGCAATTGGGCTCGCTTCGTTCCCACCGCTCGTTTCACGTCTTTCTTCCACCGCTGAGCGATGGCTTCTGCACCGAGTCCTACGATCTCACCTGGCGTCGGAAACTCGTCTAGAGTAATAAGCGAGGCTTTTCCTTCCCAGTCTTTAAACACCTCAGTGTATTCCGGGAAAAAGCGATCCTGCCAGTTCTGCACCCGCCTTTGCACCTGCCCGAGGTTCACCATGATCTTCTCCCGAAGATTCATGAGAATTCGCAGATCTGCGTAGATACGCGTTGGCAATTTAGGTTCGCTGTATTTCCCATTCCGCACTAAATCGGCAATGACTTTAGCGTCTTTATAGTCGTTTTTCGTGGGTGAGTTATCTTCCAGTTCTTTGCTTTTGTGTACATGATGCGGATTGACAATGACCAAAGGAATGCCGTGCTGTCCCAAATACTCGGCCAGGTTAAACCAATAGTGTCCGGTAGGCTCAATGCCAAAGAGGACGTCGCTCTTGGCATGCTCCCGCTGAAGCTCCTTCATCCACTGAACCAGTTGCTCCAGTCCGGTACGGGTATTTGAGAACACACAATCCTTTCCGAGTTCAATCCCCCGGTAGTCGATAGCGCGAGCCACATGGGTTTCTTTCGCAATGTCTGCGCCTACGACAAGGGTCTTGTCGGAAATTCGTGTAATCCGTTGATTCTGCTTCTTCGATTGTTTATACTTCATGTTGAGTGCCTCCTGTGCTGGAATTGTTCTTTGGCGGAACGTTTCCCAGTATACAGTTGGCGCTTTTTTCATTCAAACCTCAAATTAATTCATTACAGGAATGGCTCCTTTATCCTTTTAATCCCGTTAAGGTAATACCCTCCAGAAAGTAACGCTGCCCGGCCAGAAACACAATGACGCAGGGCAGAACGACGGTGGCCGAGGCCGCCATCAACAGATCCCACTGCGCGGTGTAGGTGCCCTGGAACATTTGCAGGCCCAGGGCAAGGGTGAAGAGACTGTCGCTTTTCAGGTAAATCAGCGGGCCCATGAAATCGTTCCAGGAGGCCAGGAAGCTGAATAAGGCAACCACGATGATCGCGGAACGGCTTAAGGGAAAGATGAGCCGGGTATAGATTTGCCAGTAATTCGCCCCGTCCACAAAGGCCGCTTCATCAAAATCGCGTGGAATCGTCAGATAGAATTGCCGCAGCAGGAAGATATTGAAGATTCCGCCGCCGAAATAAGCGGGTACAATCAGCGGATACAGCGTATCGTAGAAGCCCAGCGCCTGCCAGCCGAGAAAGCTCGGGATAATCGTTACCGCTGCCGGCAGCATCATGCTGGTCATCAGGATGGCAAACACCGTATCCCGGCCCTTCCACTGAATCCGTGAGAATCCGAAGGCTCCGATGCTGCTGGTAATTACGGTCCCTACAAGCACCGTAACCACGATGATCAGTGTGTTCTTGAAGAAAACATCGAACGGCAGCACCGTAAGCGCCTTATGAAAATTACTCCATTGAAACGGCTTCGGTATCCATTCGGGAGGCATGGTAAATATCTGCGATAAATTCATCAGAGAGCTCCGGATCAGCCAGACAAACGGAATGACGAACATGGCAGAGATCAGGATAAGCGCTCCGTAGCTTGCGGTAAGGGAAAGCTTCGATGGCCTCAAGCACGGTCCCCCCCTTCGTAATACACCCATGACTTCGAGGTTCTGAAGACAATAAAGGTAAAGAACAGAATAATGATGAACAAGATCCAGGCCAGCGCGGACGCATATCCCATCTCGGCATCCCGGAAGCCTGTTCTCCACAAATAAAATACATAGAAAAGACTCCGGTTGTTCGGTCCGCCCTGCGTCAGAATATAAGCTTCGTTGAAGACCTGAAAGGAGCCGATTATGGTCATGATTGTATTGAAAAAGATCGTAGGGGTGACCATAGGAACTGTCACGTGGCTCAGCTTGCGGAACCAGCCGCCTCCATCCACCTCAATCGCTTCGTAATACTGCCGGGGGATGCCGGAAAGTCCGGCGAGAAAAATAATCACCGTGCTGCCGATGCCCCATAGCGTGGTAAGAACCACTGACGGGATGACACTGCTCTCCCCATACAGCCAGTCGCTGGTCGGCAGATGCAGCCGGCTGAGCAGCGAATTGATGAGGCCCAGATCGGGATTGAGCAGCCACATCCAGATCATGGCCGAGGCCACCGCAGGAACGATGCTCGGAAGGTAGATGATCGTACGGAAGATGGCTCTTCCCTTTACATTGAGATTGAGCAGAAGCGCGATGCCGAAAGAAATAAGAATAACTGCAGGCACACGCAGCACGACGAAATAAAAGGTAATCCCCAGCGATTTATAGAACAGCTCATCCTTACCTGAGAACAGCCGCACGAAATTATCCAGACCGACAAAAGACGTCTGATCCTGGAACACATTATAGTTGGTCAGGCTGAGCACCAGGCTGGCGATCATGGGACCCAGCGTAAAAATGGCAAACCCAAGTATGGCGGGGGCGGTGAACAGCAGCCCATAGAACATTCCCTTTCGCATACCGGCCTCCAGTCTCGAATTTCGCAAGTAGAAACGGCTTTGCCGTCCTTTAGACGGACGGTACCGTTTCAGCGTGAAATAGAAGGATAATTTAAAGCGTAAGCATATAAATTCTTATATTTGCAAAAAGAACGGCGAACGAGGGTTCGGACGCCGCTCCCTGCTACTAGTTTCGCAGTTGTTTATTCCTTGATATCACGGCGTCCCTTAATTTGGGCCTGAGCCTTTACGGCGATTGAGTCCATCGCTGCCTGGGCGGTTTGCTGGCCGAGCCATACCTTATCCAGGGCGGGATTAACCAGATCCATAATATTGTTGAAATTCTTCACATAGCCGGTCGGCGTCTGGTGCCCTTTGGTCAAGATTACATCGACAATGGCTTCTTTATAGCCGGAGGGTCTGGCATCCAGATTCTCTGTCCATTTGGCCAGCAGCACCGGATCGGTGTACCAGTCCTTGGGAGAAGGCATCCAAGTTCCGGCTGTAAGCATATCAATGGAAGCTTCAGGATCGAGCAGCGCCTTCAGCAGCTCCCAGGTCTCCTGTGGATGCTTGGTGGATTTGAAGATGGAGAACATGCCGCAGACCACGGTGGTTACCGGCTCTTTCATTACAGGCATGACCCCGACGTTAAAGTTGAACTTCGACTGGGCGAGGCCTGCGCTTGCCCATTGCCCGTCCACCGTCATCGCTACCTTCTTGGTCTGGAGGGCTACATTCGTTGCCGGAATATTCTTCGACTGCACGGGTGAAGGGGATACGTGGTGCACATTCATCAGATCGGCTATTTTCTGGAGGGCTTCAACAGCTTCCGGCTGGTTAAGCGCGAAGGTCTTGCCATCCGCCGAGATGAAATCCCCGCCGTTGGAATAGATAAAGTTGCTGTATACCCCCCACCAGGTGGAGAGATTTGCGCCATATTGCTTAATTTTTTTGGGATCGAAGTCCGGGTCGGCTGCTGTTTTGCCATTGGTGTCCACAGTCAGCTTCTTGGCGACCTCGACGAATTCATCCCAGGTCCAGGCATCCGCCACATTCGACGGGGGAGGCTCTATTCCAGCTTCCTTGAAGATATCCTCATTGTAGAACAGTCCGAAGGATTCCGGCCCTGGTCCGATTCCAATTACATTGCCCGGCTCCAGTGAATAGGTAATATTGGGAACCAGCGTATCCGGACTGATATCGGCATCCGTATCGAGAAATTCCTGGAGATTATAGAATTTGCCCTGCTCCGCCATCGGAAAGGCAATCGTACCCGATTCCATCATGGCAATATCCGGAACATCATTTCCGGCGACCATTGTCGTCAGCTTGGTATCATAATCAGCGGCAATATGCTGAAGCTCAACCTTGACATTTGAATGCTTGGCCTCGAAGTTCTGGATGGCTTTTTTGTAAGGAGCCACTTCTTCCGGTGATCCCCATACAGTCATCCGCAGCGTAATGTTCTCCTTCGATCCGGCATTTCCGGAAGGCGCGGAAGTCTCAGGGCTTGCTGTACCCGACTTCGAACACGCAGACAGCACAGCGGCTAGCATCAGAATCAGAGCCAATGTAATGAAGACCGATTTTCTTGGTAGCAACATATTCCGAGCCCCTCTCGATTTCTAAGTTCAACGGGTTCATAGCTGCAGTCTATGATGCCTTTATTATAAATTACAGGATAGCGCTTACATAACCCTAATCTCTTTGGATTGGTGGACTGTGATTGGGTTTACAGCGGCAGTGTAATGGCCACCTTTGTGCCTTTTCCCGGAGTAGAGAAGATGGAGATTCCGTACTCGCCGCCATAGGTCATCTGAATGCGGTCAATGGTATTCTTAATGCCCACGGAAGATGCTTTCTGGTGCAAAATCGCATTTACAGTCGCCTGGCTCATGCCACGGCCGTTGTCGGCCACCTCGTAATGCCGGGTTCTGCCGTTAATCCAGCCGCGGATCCCGATGATGCCGCCCGATTCGGTCTGATCGAAGCCATGAAGAATCGCATTCTCCACAAAAGGCTGGAACAGCAGCCGTGGCACCTCGTATTCGAAGAGCCGCGGGTCCATATCAACCTCTACAGTAAACTTGTCCTCGAACCGGATCGACATAATATAGAAATAGTTATTCATCCAGTTCATTTCTTCGGACAAAGGAACGGCGCCCCATGTCTTCCTCGAGGTATAATGCAGCATATTGGACAGGCAGACAAGCATTTTGCTGAGCTCCTGCTGATCATTCTCAATCGCCGTCCAGTTCATCACATTCAGGGTATTGTACAGGAAATGGGGATGCATCTGCATGTTCAGCGCCTGAATCTCGGCTTCCTTTTCCTTCAGCTTGGTCTCGTAATTCTCTGTCACCAGCAGATGGATCCGGTCATTCATCCGGTTAAAGCGCTGCGTCAGAACGCCGAACTCATCATTGCTTACCACATCCACGCGGGTCTGGAAATCTCCTTCGCCCACCGATCTCATCGCGCTTAACAGCCGCTTGATCGGTTTGGTAATTTTGCCGGCAATGAAAAAAGCGAGGATAAGCGCCACTATCCCCATCACAACGGCCATGACAGTAATGGAAGCGCGGATCACCGGCACAAAGCTGCTCACCAACCCTGCCTCCGGAATCCACACGACAGACATCCAGCCGGTAACCTCCGAGCGGTCAAAGCAGACGATCACCGCTTTACCGTCCAGCGTCATTCTCCGCGCCCCGCTTTTCTCCTGCTGCAGCTCGTCCAGCCACGCCTCCTTATAGGTCTGCGCAACAGCCCCCGGCTCACTGCTGGCAACCACCTTATCATGCGGATCGAGCACCATATAGCGCGAGCTTCCCGGTATGCTGTCCTCATACAAGGATTTAAGCACCTCGGATTTGAAGCTAATGGCAAGTACAGGGCGTTCCACCCCGGCATCCATTTTCTCCAGCTTCGTATTGCTGAGATACGTGAAATCAAGCAGGCGCGCGGCCGAGAACAAATAACGGAACTCCAGATTCCCGTCCTGCAGATAAGGCTGGTTGAACATGGATACGAAATCATAGGTAGGAATCCACACCAGCTTCCCCCCTGCCTGCCGGGCCAGATCGTATATATCCGATTGAACCGGGTCTCCTTGCGGCAGCGTTTGTCCGAAGGTAAAGTAGGAGGTCCATAGCTGGTAGGCATAGATATCCTGGTTCTGGGAAAAGGTTTTGCTGAGCACTGCCGTCACCTGCCGGTCCGCTGCAAAAAGCTCCACTTGGTTCGCGGGGTCCAACTGGCTAAAAATGCGGAACAGATCCTTATCGAGAAATAAGGACATGCTGTTCTGGTCCACGATCCGCAGCTTCGTGTCCATGACTTCGTTATTTTTTTTGACAATCTCATACACATTCTTCTGCGCCTGCTCCGTGATAATCTTCAGGCTGGTCCGATAGAACAATGCCCCCAGTACGAGCAGGGGAACCGCGATCAGCAAGATGTAGCTTGCCAGCAGCCGGTAACGGAAGGTAATCTTCATGCCTCCCGTTTCCTTTGCGAAAGTACGTGCTTATACGCTTTTGGCGACATGCCATGATACTTCTTGAATACACGGCAAAAATATTTCGTATCCTGAAATCCGCATTCCAAGGAAATTTCATATACTCTGAACCGCTCCGCTGCAAGCAGCTCTTTGGCCCGCTTCATACGGACCGCCGTCACATGCTCGGAGAAGGTCTTTCCCGTCCTGCTCTTTATCAGCGTACTGAAATAGGAGGGGTTAAAGTGAAAATGCTCCGCTGCCCTTTCCAGTGTAAGGTTCTCTTTCGTATGCCCCTGTATCCAGCCGAGGCATTCCGCGATGACCACCTCACTCTTATCCTGTCTGGATAAGGACAGGGCTAGATGCGCTTCCCGGAGAGCATGGTTAAGTTTGGTCATTAATTCCTGATATGAACGGCATGAACGGATCAGCATCGTGGCCGTATCGGTCAGCATCTGCCCCGTCTTTTTGTCCAGAATATCCTGATGGTCACTCCGGATCTGCAGCAGCATCAGCGAGGCTTGCTCCTTCAGCAGCATGGGACTGGCCTGTCCGGCGTCCGCGAGCTGATAGACGGTCTCGGCGCAGACTTCCTGAACAAGGGCTGCATCGTCCATTTTCAAAGCATCGTACAGCCTGCCCCAATCGGTAGTCCCAGTCCCGGGGGTTACGATCAGCTCATCCGCAAAGAGCAGCCCCTGCCGGAAATCGTAGAAATTGTAGCTGTTGGCCGTCCTGGCTGCAAGATACGACCGCGGCGCTTCGGTAAGCAGGGAATGGCTTTGCGGCCCAATCCCGTGGACAAGCTGTCCCGCATGCGCCCACTCCGCCTCCAAAGACTGTGCGATGTAGCGGGCCTCCTCCCGCTTGCATTTGGTAAGTTCTTCCAGCGTAATCAAGGTCACGGCCGCCTGAACGCCGTCCTCCATCATCCCGCTTAAGGGAACGGTTATAGCCTCCCCCCACTCAGACCAGGCCTGCTCCAGAGAGCGGGCGAAGGAGCTGCTGTCCTGCTGCTCTCTGCTGTCCTGCTGCTCTCCGCTGTCCTGCTGCTCTCCGCTGTCCTGGCGGTGCTGCAGCTCCGAATACACAGCCACACCGCTCTCCCGCAGCCATTCATATCGATTCAGCTCCTCCAGCTCCTCCGGGGCCGCACTGCCGTTCAGCCAGGACAGTATCAACCGGCTCAGGTAGGCGGAAGAAGCCAGCTTCAGGCGTTGCTGCAGCTCTTCTTCTTCGCGGTACTGCTGCTGTTCCGCTGTCAGCTGAAGGTCAATCCGGCTTAAGACATCCACAATTTTCTCAATCTCCACCGGCTTCAGCAGGTAATCAAAAGCGCCGTGACGAACCGCCTTCTGCGCATACTCGAACAGATTGTAAGCGGATACCATTACAACCCTGGTTTTAATGCCATCTACCTTAAGCCGTTCCAGAAATTCAAGTCCATCCATGCCAGGCATGCGGATATCCGTCAATATGGCTTCCGGGCCATGGGCTTTCACCAATTCCATGGCCGACAAGCCATCCTTCGCCACCACCACCTGGTCCTCCGGCCGCAGCCGCCCAATCAGATTGACCATCCCTCTGAGATGTCTGGGCTCATCATCCACGATCAATATTCTCACTATGCTCAGCCCCCCGAATTGGTGTGAATTACATATCAGCCGCATCTTTGCCCTAATTATAAAAGCCGTTCCGGCTTATTCATAGTGCATTAATATTGGTTTGGTGGAATATTATTGGGAGCGTGCGCGGAGTCCTGGAGAGAAGCTGTTTCTAAGCTACGTTGAGAGAGGCTAACGTTCCAGATACGTAAACAGCAATCTGGTACGATGGTTTCACGTTTCTATGCCACGTTAAGAGAGGCTAACGTTCCAGACACGTAAACAGCAATCGGTACGATGGTTTCACGTTTCTATGCCACGTCAAGAGAAGCTAACGTTCCTGTATTTGCGGATTATAGTCTTTTTCATTTTCGCTTCAACGGCCCGCAGGCCCGCATTATCGTTGTCCCTGACCCTTCAAGGTACAGCAGTTGGATTTTCTCCACTTAATCATTCCGGTTTGCTTGCTTTCTCTTAAGCCCCCTAATCGAATTGGAGTCCTAAAGATGCATAAGGTACACTAATAGAGAAGGGGATGAGGACATGAAAAGTAACAAGTTGTACGATGAACAACGGATTAAAGTTGCCCAGGAAGCGATTAATGGGACGAAGCTCTCTTTCCTCGCCCGTAAATATTCAGTTTCTCCCAGCACGATTACGAACTGGGTGAAGTTCTACAAAGAACGATTTGGTGAGCAAGCGACACCTTCAGTTAACGAACGTATTGAAGATGCCAAACGTGTCCAAGAGTTAGAGACCAAAATGGACACTGCGATTAAACTGCTGGGCGAAAAGGATTTGGAGATCGAACTCCTGCGTGAACTGCTAAAAAAGACCAACCCCGCTTACAAGACAGACTTGAAATAGCCGATGAAAGCATTAAGCGGGGCTATGCGGTATCGGTGGTACTTCGGCTGGTGGGTGTGCTGGAATCGACCTACTATGCCCGCAAACAGCGTCAAAAGGAGAACACCAAATCTACGGTAAGCTTAGGGACAGCCGGAAGACCGATCCCAGCGTATTCGTTGACGAAAGACGGCCAGAAGGTCAGCGACGAGCAGATCGAAGAATGGCTTAGCGAACTCGTTGCAGGCGAGGAACACGGCTACGGTTACCGTAACTTAGCGCATGCCCTCTACATCCAGCATGACTTAATTCTGAACCACAAGAAGGCCTACCGGCTTTGTAAAAAGCTAGGGCTGCTCCAAAAGAAACCTGACAAGAAAGTGAGATATCCAAGACGGCTTGCCCAAAACCGCGTGGTTACCGGAGCCAACCAACTTTGGCAAATAGATATTAAGTACGGATACATTCATGGCTACGACCGCTTCTTTTTTATCTTTGACATGATTGATGTGTTTGACCGCTGTATTGTCGGCTACCACTTGGGTGCAAGTTGCAGTGCAAAGGAGATCTGCACGACCATTAAGCAGGCGTTGAAGGCCCGTATACAGCCTGGAGGGGCTAGGCCTATTCTTCGCTCAGACAATGGTCCTCAATTTCTCAGTCATGCTTTTGCAGAGATGTGTATGGACCCGGATGAACCTTTGATTCATGAACGGATTCCGCCTAAAACGCCGAATATGAATGCATATATTGAGTCCTTCCACAGCATTTTAGAACGAGATCTCTACAGCAAAATGTACTTTGAAACCTTTGAAGAAGCCTACGAGACTGTCACGGAGTACATTGAATTTTACAACGAACGCCGCTTTCACGGCAGTTTAAACCGATTGAGTCCTAACCAATACCATGCGGCATGGAGAGCAGGCCAAGTGGCAGAGGTAAACATCTCACTTTAAGAAACTGCAAGAACCAGAGATTTCAAGAGAATGACTCCATAATTAAGGGGCCGAACCGCTTTACAGAAATTAATTGGATTTATGACACTTAATCCTGCCTATAACCCCGCCGTCAGCGAATCCCGCTGAAATTAAGTGCCGTTTTTCCAACTAAGTCCCCGGAATCAGAGATTCTACCAACAGCAGATGGAGTTTTTCCACTTATATGTCCTACCCACTTATATGTTCTACTCATTTATATGTTCTACCCGTCAAATATCCCATTACTCTCCTCCCGCATTGGCCCCGGCATTCCCCGCATTTGTGCTGGGCGCAGAGTTGCCGCTCCCGGCCGGTGTGTTATTCTCTCCGCTGTTCGTATTCCCCGCCCCCCCGCTTCCCTCAACAGCTGTACCGTCCGTGCCAGTGCCGCTCTTCTCTGTGTTCAGTGAAGGTGCGGGAATAGCGATTCCCGGCGCGCTGCTGCCGTTCTCGCCGACAGGCTGGCCCTGATTGTCGTAATAGTACATCGGGACATCGCCGACAACCATCAGGTAGGAGACAGGAATTTCTGTATCCACGATCTGCGGCTCCATATCAAACGGAATGACGACCGCAACCTCGGTCACAATATGAATAAAGACTTCAACGAGAATCATGTTGATGCCGGCATTTTGCTGCCGCGTGTTCAGCTCCACCTTTACCGCGCCCTGCGGTTCGATTTTGATCGGAATATCCGGCCCAAATGAAGCAATCAGCGGACTGCCCAGCGCCTGGCCCAGCGGAATATGCTCCGTCTGGTTATGCAGCTCCTGCAACGTGGACTGAATGACCTCGGCCGCCTGTGAAGTAATCCGCATATGCTCCTTATAGTTGAGCATGAACCCGGATATTTTGCCGTTCTTATCTGTCTTCCAGTCAATCAGCGCCTCCGCGTTCCCCCCGTCCGCAACCTGGGAAGTAATCGCCTTGTTAATGGATTCCGTAGCGATTTGCTTCACCCGGATCTGCGCCAGATGGAGGATCGGCGGCTTCATATGCTGCTCCACATAACGCAGCCCCTGAAGCACAGCCAGAATCAGCAGCAGGCTCAGGATGATCCAGAATCTGCCCCGGCGGCGCGGCTTCCGGCCTTTCCCGGCCACGGCCTCCTGCTTCTTCCGCTCCCGGCCGCGGAACAGGCTGAATCCCCCGCTCCGGCTGGCTTTACGCCAGACACGGTAGCCCGGAGCGCCTGCTCCTGCACCGGGCGAAGCCGTCTCATAACCCGCTTCCTTCCTGTCCGGCCGGATTCCCGACCTCGAAGGCTTCGCCACGAATACACCGCCCCGGCTTGATGCCCCTGCCCCGGACCTGGACGGCTTCGCCGCGAATCTTGCTCCCGAACCCGGCGGCCGGAAGACTGCCTTCGACGGTTTGGCCTTGAACGCCGGGCTGCGTCCGGCCGGTCTCGGCAACCCGCTCCAGCTGAACCTCGGCAGCCGCAGACGGCTGAAGAGTGATGCGCCTGCCCGCCGGTTCCCCCATTTTCTGATTCTGCCCATGCCTTGCAGTCCCTCCCGACATTCCTGCGGTCAAGCCGCCCATGTACTATAGGCTATTCGGGACGAACGCAAAAAAGAAGAACATCCCTGCGGCAGAACACCGCAGAAACATTCCTCTTTGGAGAAGTAGATACGGCTTTACCGCCCTTGTATAAGGATGTTACCGTTTCAGCGAGAAATAGAAGGATAAGTTATCGTGTGAAACCTATAAATTCTTATTTTTGAACAAAAATCACCCTTACGGGTGAATTCAGCCGGAGTTTATGCGCTTATATTGATCTACTCAGACTACTTCTGGGAAGCCCCCGGGGAAATCAAGCACAATAATAATAATGCCCTCATTCCTGCTTGCCATCCACTTTCAGCGGATTCAAGGGCACTTTTGCCCCTCATTTCCTCCTACCGCCCACTTTTGGCGAATTCAGGGGCACTTTTGCCCCTCATTCCTGCTTGCCATCCACTTTCAGCGGATTCAAGGGCACTTTTGCCCCTCATTCCCGCCTGCCACCCGCTTCCGGCGGCTTCAGCGGGATTACCCATACATAATTTACCAGCCAACAAGTTGAAACGGCTTCTCCGTCCTTCTAGAGGAGGAGAAGCCGTTTCAGCATATTTTAAAGATAAACCTAATGCCCCATCCGCTTGCGCTTATCCTCCTGCAGATGCCCCCAATGACGGCGGACAAAAATAGCGATCAGAATCACCATAAACACCGCATACCACGTAAGGAATCCGTTCCATTCCTCCCGGGGGACAATCAGCGAGGAGCTGATCGTTCCAAACAGCCAGATATAAGACAGGTTTCCAAGCACCGTCCCCCAGATAAATGCAGCAGGCTTAATCGGAGAAACAGCCGACATCAGATTGATTATATTGCTCGGCACAATCGGAATCGTGCGCAGCAGCACCAGGGTCCAGATGCCATAGCGGTCCAGGTACATCTGCCATTTGTCATAACGCTTCAGCTTATATCCCCATTTCCGGTCAAACCACTCAAAGAGATAACGCCGGAACAGGAAGTAGACGAGCACCGCACCAATATTACAGGCCAGCCAGCTGACAATCATCCCGCCAATAACATTAAATACAGAGACATGAAGCACAATCAGGATCGCTAGTGGGAAAAATCCGAACAAACTTTGCAGTACCGCCAGTGGAACGGTAGCGAATAGAATGGAAGGGCCGCTCAGTCCAAGACTCTGCAGCAGCCAATCGATCCAGGCATTAATGGTCTCAGTCACGGAGTTCTCCCCTTTCCTGACTCCTTGCAGCAGCTGTCTCCTGATTTCATACTGAACATAAGGGAATCGCTCATTAACGTTTGTTTCGTGAATCTCAAGTGGAAACGGCGTTGCCGTCCTTTAAAAAGGACGGTACCGTTTCAGCGAGAAAGATAAGGAACATTTATTACGCGAAGCATATACATTCTTATCTTTTCAAGAAAAACACCCCTCTCGGGGTGTTTGTTGAATGAGTTTGCTTATGATATGTACATCTAAAGAACAGTCGTTAGCGTACAAGTTACAGAATTGTAGCCTAGTTCTTTCAATCATAGCACACATCGTTCTTCTCTGCCAAATCACTGATTAACGGAACAATCTCTACAAATTCACTCCGGTAATCCACTCATTCACCTTGGCTTCATTGTTATCGACCCAATCTTTGGCCGCTTCCTCCGGCGATTGTCCGCCTTGAATCTTGACCATAACCTGAGCCATATCGTCTGCGGTCCACTTGAATTGACTTAAGAACAGATAAACATCAGGCATATCATCCTTCAGACTTTTCCGTACCATAGTATGGATCTGTTCAGCACCGCCGTATACTTTCTTGGGGTCATCCAGATATTTCAGATCCATATTCGCGAACATCCAGTGCGGAGTCCAGCCGGTAACTACAATCGGTTCATTGTTGTCAAAAGCCTTCTGCAGCTCCTGTGCCATCGCCGCCGAAGAGCTCTCAAGCAGCGTATAATCGCTTAATCCGTACGCTTCAATTGCGGCTTCGGTAGCCGTCATAATTCCGGCCCCCGGTTCGATTCCGATAATCATGTTATCCAGCGAAGCTGCAACTTCTGCATTGTTCAGATCTTCAATGGAATTGATATCCATATATGCAGGAACGGCAAGTCCAGTCTTCGTTCCATCCAGATTCACACCGGCATCTACGATATCATTGCCGTATTTCTCCAGATAGGAAGCATGGGTACCCGGCAGCCAGGCGGCTACCATCGCATCCGCACTTCCATCAGCAATCCCTGCCCACATTGGACCGGCATCGACCTGGAGCATTTCTACCGTAACGCCAAGCTTCGATTCCAGTACTTCCTTAACCACGTTTGTGCTGGCAATTTCCGAATCCCAGGCTACATAAGCCAGCTTCACCGAAGAATTATCCTTGGACGAGCATCCGGAAATAACAACAACCATCATCAATAGCATAATCAAGCCGAGCTGGCTCAGTTTCATCGATTTAAATTTACTCATATGAATTTTAAACACTCCTCTATCCTTGTTGTTTGGGCTTGAACAGCTTCTGGGTCAGACGGTCCAGCAATATCGCAATAATAACAATGGCAATTCCCGCTTCAAAGCCAGCCCCTGTCTTGGCCTGTGATACCGCACGGTACACATAGGCTCCGACACCCTGGGCGCCGATCATAGACGAGATTACAACCATCGACAGCGATAGCATAATGGTCTGGTTAATGCCGGCCATAATCGTAGGCAGGGCAATCGGCAGCTGCAGCTTGAACAGCTTCTGTCCTGCTGTCGATCCGAACGCATCCGCAGCCTCCACAAGCTCCGGCGATACCTGCCGGATACCCAGGTTCGTTAGACGGATGGTTGGCGGGATAGCAAATATAATAGAAGCAATCACCCCGGGCACTACACCCAGAGAGAAGAACGATACCGCAGGCAGCAGATATACGAACGCCGGCATCGTCTGCATAAAGTCAAGTATAGGCGTAGCAATGTTCTGGAAGGTCTTGCTCTGTGCACAGAGCACACCCAGCGGAACCCCGATAATTACAGCCAGCAAGGAAGCCGTCAGCACAAGGGCCAGCGACTGCATTGAGGGGTCCCATAATCCGAGATTATCAATCAGCAGCAGCCCGATCACTGCGAACAATGCCATCCGCCATTTGCCGATCCAATAAGCCAAAGCGGCGATAAGTATGGTCAGCACAATCGCGGGCAGGAATGTTAGCGCCGCATCAATGCCGCTTACCATTCCGCCGATCACAGCATGAATGAGATCGAAGAAGGGGCCGAAATAAGTCGTCAGCCAGTCTTCGAGCCATTCTACGCCCTTTCCGAGCGGTATTTTGGGTAAATTCATAAACCAAGTCCTCCTTCCGGAACCGCATTACCGGCAAGTGCGGACAGCACGGCTCCCTTGATGACAATGCCCTTCAGCTTGTCACCCTCGTCTACTACCGCAACCGGCAGATGCGTCTCCGACATCATCTCGAACAGGTCATTCAGCAGGGTATCCGGCCGTACACGGGGAATCTCCCGCTGCATGACTTCCAGAATGCTGCGGTTCTCTTTCAGTGCCTGTGCCGCATTCTCCGCTGTAATTACACCTTGGAGCTTCATTTCATTATCTGCCACATACAGGCTGGATACTCCGCTGTCCCGCATAAGCTGCAGGGCTACCCGGGGTCCGCGTTCCGGACGGATCATCTCCGGCTGGCGCATGACATGAGCGGCGGTCAGCACCTTAGACAAGTCGACGTCCTCAACGAATCGTTCTACATATTTATTTGCAGGCTGAATGAGGATTTCTTCCGGCGAACCGATCTGGACAATGACGCCGTCCTTCATCAGTGCAATCCGGTCACCGATCCGCAGCGCCTCATCGAGATCATGCGTGATGAATACAATGGTCTTCTTCACCCGGGCCTGCAGCTCCAGCAGCTCCTGCTGCATATCCTTGCGGATCAGCGGATCAAGCGCACTGAAGGCCTCATCCATCAGCAGAATATCCGGATCATTGGCCAGCCCTCTGGCCAGACCGACACGCTGCTGCATGCCGCCGCTCAGTTGATCCGGGCGGTGATGCTCCCAGCCCTTAAGGCCGACCAGCTCAAGTGCTTCCATGGCAAGACGGGTTCGCTTGCTTTTCTCCACACCTTGCACTTCCAGTCCGTATTCCGCATTGGCCAGCACACTACGGTGCGGGAACAACGCGAACTTTTGAAAGACCATGCCGATATTCTTGCGACGGAACTCTCTTAGCTGCTCCGGATTCATCTGGACAACGTCCTTGCCCTTGAACAATACTTGGCCCCCAGTGGGCTCAATCAGCCGGTTCAATAACCGGACGAGCGTGGACTTACCGCTGCCCGACAATCCCATAATGACAAATATTTCTCCTTCTTCAATGCTGAATTCGGCTTTGTTCACGCCAACCGTCAGCTTGGCTTCCCGGGCAATCTTCTCTTTGGACCAGCCTTGTTCTAATAATGGAAGTGCCCGTACCGCATCATGACCGAATACTTTGGTAAGCTGTTTCACCTCTATAATTGCCATGGTGACCTCCTTCTCTCCCCTTAATATTTCAGGTTAGTTCTCCTGACCTAGTGTAACGGACTTGTGAAAAGAGACGCAAAGCGCATATTCGCTTAAAATTTAGTGTACAGTTTTAACTTTACGAACTTTACGTATAGAATACTCTGTTTAACGCCATATTCCGCTCCAGATGAATTCTTTACTTATAGCAGCGGATTTGATTACAATACATTGGAGAGGTTTGTTGCCTGTCAGCCTATTCCTCAGGAGGGACATCATGAATGATTTAGAGGGGCTTCTGCCCGAACAAATAGAGCGAATCAGCAAAGTCCGGGAGCGGGTCATCGATTCCATCGGTAAAAATATGGATTTGTACGGGATTACCCTGTCCATTGGACATTTATACGGCTACATGTATTTCAATCAGGGTCCGGTTACACTGGACGAACTGAGCAGCACTATGGGGATGAGCAAGACTTCGATGAGTACCGGCGTGCGCACGCTGCTGGATCTGAAGATGATCGATAAAGTCTGGGGAAAAGGCACCCGCAAGGATCTGTTCGAGGTGGTCCCGGACTGGCATCAGAACTTCAGCGACTACTTCTCCATTAAATGGAGAAAAGCAGTCGAGGGTAATATGACTGCACTTAACAAATCATTGTCCGAGATCCAGCAGATGAAGCAAGAATATGCGGACGAGCCTGACATCCTGCGCCTGCTTTTGACCGATGAGGCCAAAATTGAGGAAGCGATCAAATATTACCGCTGGCTGCTGAAGCTGATCGAAGCGCTGGAGACCGGCAAGATTTTTGAATTAATCCCTAAAGAATAATATCAGCCATATACGTTAATCCTATTCCGCACAAATGAAAACGGCCGCGATCCTTATATTCAAGGATCGCGGCCGTTTATCATTGTCTGTTAATGTACCGTTACGGAATCTCCACCAGGCTGACATCATCGATATAAATATGGTTGCCTGCCTGGATAGCCGTGTTGGTCTCTGTGCTATTTCCGTCAATGAGCCCCATAAGGAATACCAGATGTGCACCCGCATCGGTGCTGTCATTCATAGTGAAGGTGTAGCTGAAGGGCTGCATTTCTCCCGTTAACGCTACAGCGGTTGCCGGCAGATATTTCGTGTAATCTCCACCGAAATGTTCAAGCGCCACTTCAATCAGACGGTTCACATCCGAGCGGACCTTGAAGCTCAAGGTGTAGCTCTTGCCCTGCACCAGCTTCAGATCCCTGTAATCGGCCTGGGCGGCGTAGTTCGCTGATCCTGTGAAGTTCAGCAAGACTTCCAGCTCTCCGTCCCTGACTGCGGCATTTCCTGCACCTTCAAAGTACTGGGTCCAGCCCTTCATGCCTTCAGCATCGAAGGTCCCGTTATCCAGCGTGCCGCTGGCGGGTTCAATGACCGGACCGCCTGTAACCTCCCGGACCGCAATGTCGTCCAGAGAGATCGTATGCGCTGTGCTGTTGGCCGTTCCGTCTTCGCCCAGCGTTTTGCCGATCAGATAGTTCAGCTTCAGCGGATTGTTGTTGGTAACCGTGAACTGTGCACTGTAGGTCGCCCAGGTTGCCGTGACATCGAACTTCCCTTGGGCTGGCTGGGCAGAGGTGCCGCTATACTCCACGATCATCTGCCGCGGAACCGTAGATTTGGCTTTGAAGCTCAGTTCATAGGTTTTGCCTGCTTCAAGCCGGATATCCTCCTGATAGAGCTGCGTATGCCAGACTTCTGATCCGGCAGCGTTAATCTGCACATCCGCTATACCGCCAGCCACTTGAAAGGACGACATGCCCTTGTCCGGGGACCAGGTTGACCAGCCTGCATCGCCTGCGCCGAATGAACCGTTGAATACCAGATTATCGCCGCTTGCCAGAATGTACTGGACCACCGACGCTGCGACATATCCATCGGCTTCTACAGAGATGATGTAGCGGTCCTCTGCCGGAAAAACCGCCGCATCGATCCGAAGGGTGCCGGATTGAACCGCGTACTGCTCCTTCCCGAGCATTGTTCCGTTTACCTTCACTGCCTTAATCTTACTTGACCAATCCTCTTTCTCTGCAAAGGTAAGCTCAACCGGCTGCAGCACCCGGTTATTGGTGCTGTCCGCAACCAGCTCCTGCGGCTTGGCCGGAGCATCCTTAACCTCGAATTTCACGTTGTTGATCATAATATCATGAGCCTGCGCAATGCTTACACCCTCCACTTTGCCGAGCAGGAACTTCAGCGACAATGTATCCTTGGTCAGTTGCGTAAATTCCAGTGCGTAATGCTTCTTTTCCGGTGACAGCTTCACAATCTTGCTATGCGAAGGGGAATTTTGTCCATTCTCTGCCCTTACGCTGATCTCGCGGGCTACACTGGAACGGGCATCAAATTCGATGATATATTTCATTCCGGCAGCAGCCTTCAGGCCATTCTGGAACAGCATGACCGAATAGGCCTGATTGCCGGTATTCGTAATGCTGAATTTCGCTACTCCGTCTGCAACCGCCGCGGTACTCTGGCCGCCGTCTTCCGCAAGCAACCGCTCCCAGCCATTAAAACCATTGCTGAAATCGCCGTTCTTAAGCGGGAAGTAGTCAATGTCGGGATCGTAATAGAAACTCGTGCGCAGCAGCAGGAACTGATCCAGCACCACGGTTCCGGCATCGCTGCCAAGCCGCAGCACGAACTGGCCCAGATGATCCGTTGCTCCCGCGAGATCAGTGAACACGGCTTCGACCTTGTGCTTGCCTGCAATAAGCTGCACCGGCTGTGAAGCATATACTGAGCCGTCATGGCCCCGCAATTCAACTGTGGCCGTCCGGGCGGAGGAGCTGTCGGCCTCGAAGGTCAGCTTGTAATCATGCCCCTGCACCAGGAAGATTCCTTTCTGCAGCAGGGTAACATCGGCCTCCGCGCCTCCGTTGCCTGCAATCTCCAGCTTCAGCCGGCTATCCTTAACAACCGGGCTGACCTCTGCACCTCCCGTACCTTCGATATGCCAATAGCTGCGTCCGTTCACTTCGCCCAGATCAAAGCTGCCGTTGTAGAGATGGTTGCCGCTGCCCAGCGGCGTTTTGGCACTGTCATGATCGAACGGAATATGATCAATCTCTTCGAGCCGGGCATTGCCGAGCCATACCGGTGAAGCATTGGTGCCCATATTGAACTCGATCCGCGCTGCGTTATCCGAGCTCTCCTTCATTTGGAACATCGTCTCGAAATGCTGAATCTCCGGTGTCAGATCAGCTTTGAACGCCGGTGAATACGCCGGGAATCCCCGCGGCGCCCCGCCTGTCAGCCGGACGCTTATATCACGCGCCGTATCCGTCTTGGCATCGAAGCTCAGCTTGTAGTATCTTCCCTTCGCCAGGGAGACAATGGCCTGCGGCTGGATGGAGTAGGTATTGCCCCCGGGCTTGCTGATGTTTACCTTAAGGAAATTCTGCCCGCCTATCGGCTCAACCGATAGAGCTGCATCCGCTCCTTCATCCTTGTACAATACCCAGTGCGCTGTATTCGGAATGCCCATTCCGGCATCGCCATCCACTTGTTCGGTGAAGCCGTTGTTATGAATGAAGTTGCCGTCCTCAAGCGGCAGCTTAGCTCCCTCCAGATAAGGCTCCTTCTCAAACTCAACCGGTACCGGTTCCCGGTACTCGCGCCCGGTCAGCTCGTATATTCGTACATAGTCAATTTCCATGGAACTCGGAAATACAGTATCTTCCGTAGGGTTACCGTCAAAATTGCCGCCTACCGCCAGGTTCATCAGAAGGTGGAATCTCTGGTTGAACGGTGCCGGATACGCATTCATTGCCGGCTGGCCGCTGCTCTTGCTGTACCAGTCATTCTTCGTGGAGTATAATACGCCATCCACATACCAGCGGATTTCCCCAGGCTCCCACTCGATCGAGTAGGTGTGATAATCTTCAATCGTGGAATTGCCCGGCAGCACATATTCCTTGCCGGAATAGACATTATCCGGCCACTGGGAACCATAGTGAATGGTTCCGGCAACCACATTCGGCCGGCTGCCCCAGCCTTCCATAATATCCAGTTCTCCGGAGGCAGCCCAATTGCCGTAGGTGTAATCTTCCGGCAGCATCCAGATCGCCGGCCAGAGCCCCTTGCCTGTTGGCGCCTTCGCCCGGATCTCGAATTTTCCGTACATTTTGCTGTATAGTCCGTTTGTCTTGATTCGGGTGGAAGTGTATGGCTTGCCGCCCACGGCTTCCTTGCGCGCGGTGATGATCAGCTTACCATCCTCCTCCTTCACATTCTTCCCGTCATTGGTGTAATACTCCAGCTCATTGTTACCCCAGCCGGGATTGCCGACGGTGGTTCCGTCTCCAAGGTCATAGGTCCATTTGGCCGGATCAATGACATTATCATCGAATTCATCATTCCACACGAGACTCCACGGATCGCTGGTCGGTGCCGGAGTTGGTGTGACTTCCGGTGCCGGCGTCACAGCCGGTGTAGCCGTAGCGGCAGTCTCTCCGCCGCTGGCGGCAGCAGGAGGCTGGCTGGCCTGCGGTGCAGCCGGATTCAGATTCGTGCTGCTGCCCTGCTTGAGGGCAAATCCGCCTACAGTAACATCATCCGCCTGATTCAGTACGGTACCGAAGCTGCCGCTGCCCGTGAGTGCCAAGCCTTTAGCCCCGGCTTTAATGAGCAACTCGGCCACCTGCGCTTTGTCCATCAGCACAATTGTACCGGAGGCCCCCCATACCAGCTTAGTGAGCTTGCCGGAGATGTTCAGTGCAATGCGGCTTCCTGCAGGATCTGCGGTGGACACCACTCCATAATTCCCTTTAAGGGTGACCGTCTTCTCCCCGGCTGACAATTCAACATTGGTGAATCCTTCTCCGGTGAGATTGCCTTCTTCAAGGACGCCACCAGAGTTCAGCTGTACGGTTCCCGCTGTTGTAGTCCCGCTGGCAACAATGCGGACTGTGCCGCGGGGCTTCGCAACCTGAATAGTGCCGAGGCTGCTGTCCGCAAGGGTCACGCTGTGTTCACCGCCTCCGCGGATATAGGTTGTGCCTTTAACCTGCACACCTTGAATCCGGATATCGCCTTCTCCGATACCCTCGGTAAGATAGAGATTGCCTTCAATTACGCTTTCCTTGAGCGTAGCTCCTTCATGGTTCAGCACCACATTCCCCTGTACCGTTCCCAGCTTCACTTCCCCGCCGGAGGACTGGAGCTCCTGCACCAGCGTATCGGCCATCTTGGCCAGCTCGGCGCGGGTAATGTTTCCGTCCGGCTTGAACAAGCCTCCCGGATAGCCCTGAATATAGCCGGCTGCAGTTAATGCATCCGCTGCTGAAATGACCTCGCTTCCTGCCCCGGCCAGATCGCTATACACCGACCCTGCATGATTGACAGTCTCCAGCCGGAAAATCCTCTGCAGCGCCACAACCGCTTCCCCGCGCTTCAGCTTAGCCGCAGGCTGGATATGGTTATCTGCTCCTGCATTTAGATAACCTGCCGCTACCGCCTTGGCGATATCGTTCTTGTACCAGGCTCCCGCAGGTATATCCTCCGGGAGTGCGGCTGCCGCTTCCTTGTAGCCAAATATGCGGTTGATGATGGCCGCGAATTCTGCCCGCGTCACCTGATGATCCGGCCGGAAGCTGCCGTCCCCGTAACCGGAGATCACACCACTGCGGCTCCAGCGCTGTATGGCATCCGCCGCCCAATTGTCCGTGCTCACATCAGTAAACGCTTTCATATCAGCGGCAGCCAAATTTCCGTTCTGCACCGCAGCTGTTGCATTCCCCGCAGCTGCCAGCTTACTCTTCACAGGCAAGGCGCCTGCCGCTCCGCCTCCCAGCGGTGACAAAAGACCGGTAATGATCACAGCGGCCGCTAACACCGCAGATACATTTCTTTTCATATCCTTTAGGCCTCCTCTAGTTTCCAGTCTCACCCGTTCACAATTGCATGGCCGGGTATTTCTCAGCTGTAATCGAAATCGGTTTCGATAATATCTATACTTATCCCTTGAGCGCAATAAACCTTTGACTTGTTTCGGCAAGTTGAATAGACTCTAGAAAGAACTATTGCTTAGCAGCAGCCGAGTGTCCGATGAACGGCCCTATAGCCTGAGAAACCCTGGCATACCCGTCTTTTGGCCCTGTTACAACTATTAAACGGGGGTGACTTTAGCATGCAGATGAATATCAAAAAAATTGCCGAAATGGCCGGGGTCTCTGTATCCACGGTTTCGAAAATAATGAATAATTACAGCGATGTTTCCGAAAAAACGAAGCAAAGAGTGCTGGAGATTATCGAACAAACCGGATATACCCCCTCAAGCTCCGCTAAGACACTGGCTACCAAGAAGTCCAATCTGATCGGGGTTATTTTTGCCGGTGAGCTGAATGTGGAGTTTACCCATCCTTTTTTTGTAGAGGTACTGAATTCCTTCAAGAAGCAGATGGGCGTGCTGGGTTACGACCTGATCTTCTTTTCCAATGAGAAATTCATCAGCAGCGGCGATTATTTCTCGCGTTGCCTGCATTTCCATGTGGATGGCTGCGTCATTATCTCCGGACAACAGATGGAGCCTGCCATACAGGATCTGGATAGGAGCAATATTCCCTGCATCGGCGTTGACCTGGAGCTGACTGGCAAGAAATCCGGCTATGTGATGTCAGATAATTACCAGATTGCCTCCAAAGTGGTGGAGCACTTCTATCTGCTCGGCCACAGGGAGCTCGGCTTCATCGGCAGTACGGCCGATTCGGATATCTCCAACCGCCGGGAAGCGGGCTATGTCAAAGCCATTGCCGGTTTCGGTCTGACGATGAATCCCAATTGGTTCGTGCATGGTGACGATTTCTTCGAGCCCAGCGGCTACACGGCCATGAAGCAGCTGATCCAGACCGGCAGTCTGCCGCAAGCCATCTTCGCCGCCTCCGATCTGCTCGCCCTTGGAGCGGTCCGCGCCTTGAAGGAGCATGGCCTCCGTGTACCGGAGGATGTCGCCATCATCGGCTGTGATGATATCGAGGCCTGCCAGTATACCAGTCCGACACTGACTACAATCCGCCAGAACAAGGAACGGCTGGGTGTACTCGCGGCCCATATGCTGTTCGATCTCATTAACAATCAGTCGGAAGGCGGCTCCTTCGTGGTTGAGCCGGCGCTGATCATCCGTGAATCCTGCGGAAGCGGGTTGAACCGCTGAGCTGCGCCTTCTTCCGGGTGCAGATTACTACCTCCCCTCTGTTTCTTCATTCCGCTTACCTGAAGCATACTGAAACCGCTTTCGATACTATAATCTCTCATTTGATGGGATGGTTCAAGGTACCGTTTTTCTGGTTATGGGGACCATTTTTCGGCTTGGTCCCCATTATTTGTGTTTAAAAGAGAGCAGGCCGGACCAAGTTGCAGAGATGGTCAATACCGGTGAGGTGGAGATGGAAGAGCTTGTAGAGTTAGCGCCGTTTGAAAAAGCAAGCGCTCTGCATAAGGTTACAGAACGAGTAGACAGCAGCAGCCTTACCTTAGAGGTGATCATGCGGCTGGCTCCGTTCCTTGGAACAGGTATACTGGATGAACTGGTTCATCAAGATGAAGGCAGCGTGAGCTGGAATTCCGTTCAAGGGCTGGCACCCTTTATTAGCAGAGAAACGACGTTAAGCCGCTTGGTAGACCGGGCTACAGATGGTACCATCGATGCGAATCGGATCATAAGCCTCGCAGCTTTTTTGGACAGGGAGAATCTCGAGAAGTTGATTATTGGAGTCGAAGCTGAGCAGCTTAGCCCAGATCTGCTGGCAAGCCTTGCTCCTTTTGTCGATCAAGGGACATTGAGCAGAATGGTGACAATCTTATTGAATAAAGTAAAGTAGACACGTATAGCGGAGACCGGAGAATGGTGATGCCTCCCTGCAGAGCCTTATTTTTTCATGAACTTTGTGAATATGACGTTATCTAAAAGTGCGCAAAACTTATATGTGAGGGTGATTCGTTTGAAACAAGGACTTATTGTATTCTTGAACGGAACTTCAAGTTCAGGAAAAACCAGTATTTCTATGGAATTGAAAAAGCAGAAAGAGATTCCTTTTCATCATTTATCCATAGATGATTTCTTTGGTAATTATAATGATTTTATTGATAATAAATTTCCAAATATTGAACCTACAAGAGAAGTGGATAATGTCGGACAAATTCTTTTTGATCCCATAATCTCAGTGTACTATGCAACAATTAAATTGTTTTCAGAAATGGGTTTGAATGTAATCGTGGATACCGTAATCGACAATGACAAGCGGTTTAATGATTACCTTGATCTATTGTTCGATCATCCTACATTTTTTGTATGCGTATTATGCTCGAAAGAAGAACTTACAAGTAGAGAGCAAATCAGAGGAGATCGAGAAATTGGGCTAGCGAATTCCCAGTACGACACAATATATTCCTTTGATGAATATGACCTTGAAGTAAATACGGAAGAGTTGAGTCCCGCAAAATGCGCGGATAAAATATTAAGTTATATTAAATCCGATCAGGATTACTCTGCATTTAAGAAATTAAGTAAAAGAGAGATTAGCGTTTCATAGAAGGCGAATCTATCAGATAACAACATATTTAGCAGCATTGGTGCTATTGCCCCCCTCGGTCTGCCCGAGGGATTTCGGAATTAAGCTCTAACAGGAAACCATATCTCATTAAAACAGCGGCAGGCTGGGACTTTGTTTTCTCGTCCACGGCTGCCGCTGTCTTCCATAGTTGTGGCTATTCTAATACATATCTCACGATATCTGACGATTTAATAATTCGGTAACCGCCTTGATATAGAGTGCACTCTAGTTGATATGCTTTAAACTAATTTCATGAGAAAGGAGAAATGTCCGATGTGGATCTTCTTATGAGTATTTTCTGCTGACATTAAAGAGCTGTTGGAGCACCTACCTGCGGGTCCAGTGACAGGCTGACCAATTGGCCCGCGTGGGTGAGGCCTGCACCGAATCCGTACAGCAATATCCGCTGGCCATCCCGCACTTTCCCTTCGCGGATGCCAAGATCGAGGGCAAGCGGAATACTGGCCGCCGAGGTGTTTCCGAAATATTCCAGACTGTATAGCGCTTGTTCGAGCGGATAATTCAGCCGTTCACAAATCGGTTCAATCATCCGCAGATTGGCGCTGTGCGGGATGAACCAGTCCACTTCCGCAAGATCAACTCCTGCGTTCTGCAGCACCTGCTGCACCCCCTGCGGAACTGTCCGGACCGCCCACTTGAAGACCTCACGCCCGTTCTGTACCAGCATGCCAGTAGCGGCAAGCTCCACTCCGTTCACCTTGTCCGCCAGCCCCGTGCGGTAGACATGCTGCGCTCCGCTCCCGTCGCTGCCGAGATTGAACCCTAAGAAGTGATCTGTATCCCCGCCGCTCTCCACAAGCACGGCCCCTGCACCATCGCCGAACAGAATACTGGTACTGCGGTCCGTGTAATCCGTGATCTTGGACAGAGTGTCAGCGCCGATGACCAGCACTTTATGATGCAGTCCGGAAGCAACCAGCGCATGGGCGGTGTGCAGCGCGTAGACAAACCCGGCACAGGCGGCGCTCATATCTATCGCTCCCGAAGTAAGCGGAATACCAAGACGGTTCTGCACAATGGCTGCCACGGACGGAAAAGAGAAATCGGGCGTACTGGTAGCCACGAGGATCATATCGACATCCTGTACACTTTTGCCATAACGTTTCATCAGATCCTGCACGGCGGCCGCACATAAATCACTGGTATATTCATCCTCGCGGCTGATTCGGCGTTCCCGGATGCCTGTCCGCTGAACAATCCATTCGTCATTGGTATCGACCATTTGCTCCAGATCATGATTCGTAAGTCTCCGGGACGGCACATAAGAGCCGATCGCTGTAATTCTTGCACCCTTCATGAATATCACCTCATTATTTATTTTAGTATCTGATATTAGTACTTGGTACTAATAATAACTTAAACCAAATGACTATGCAAAAAATTACAGGTGAGAATGATTTCCAGACCGCCTGGTGTGATCAATGTATCTTACCATCGTAAAGCTTCGATGTTACAATCTTTACAGTGTAAAGATACGGAAAGGAAGGCTGCAGGAAGTGACGGATAAACCCTACCACCACGGCAATTTACGGAGCCAGCTTATAGAAGCAGGCATTAAGCTTATTAACACAGACGGCATCAACAGCTTTTCCCTGCGCAAGGTCGCAGCCGAATGCAAGGTCAGCCACACTGCCCCCTACAGCCATTTCAAAAATATAGATGAGCTGGTATCCGCCATGGGTGAGCATGTCACAGAGCAATTCATGGAGTCCCTGCGTGCATCCGTTCAAGGCCAGGAGGACCGCCAGGAAGCGATGTTCCAGCTGGGGCAGGCTTACATTGATTTTTTCATGGAACATCCGCAATATTTCCAGTTTTTATTCTACCACTCCGGCTTAGTCATTGATTTAGACAACTATAATTCCGACAGTTATCCGCCATTCGTTCTATTCCGGACCACTACCTATCAGTTGTTCACAAGCATCGGACTGCCGGAAGCAGAGTTCTCCCGTCAGTTGATATCACACTGGGCGATGGTGCACGGTATTGCTTCACTGCTTACCAATAACGGGGTGCGTTATTCGGGGAACTGGCGTGATTTGTTAGCGCTTGAATCTGTAGTTAAGGAGACATGAACCATGAGAACGATTGTGCACGATCTGCAGGAGCAGGAATTCGCAGGATGGGCAGAGGGCGGGCAAGGAGAGCTGACTGTTATCTCGGACAATGGCACCATCCGGCAGTGTATGGGCTGCTTCGGCTGCTGGACCCGGACGCCCGGCGCATGCGTGATACGGGATGGCTATAACCATCTGGGTGAGCTGTTCTCCAAAAGCGATGAACTGATTATCATCAGCAAATGTATGTACGGCAGCTAATATCCAATCCAGAAGCGCAGATGAATCCCTGCTGTTCAGCCCGAACTTCCCGCGCTTCGCCTGGAAATTCGCCGCGACCCACTCCTTCTGGAATGCTACTGCCAAGAAGAACGGTTTGAAGAAAAAAGATATATTGAGAAGGTTGAGCAAATAAAAGGCTCCGTCATTGTACAAACAGCTTTCAGGCTACCGGCAAAAAACGGAATGGCTTGCCATCACCGGACTAAACCTACTGGACCTGATGACGCTTAAATGCACGCCCGATAAAAGGAAGACTTACTAAACATATCACCACATAAAACACAATCCTCATGGTGATAATGTCTACCGTCTGTCCGGGAAACGGATAAGAAAAATACGAAGTATACTCGGCGAGAAATGCGGGCTGAACCGCCATGTACGGAAACAGCATCAGAATATGATTCAGTACGCCGTTCGACCCGCTAAGTCCCAAAAAGACAGGAAGCAAAATAATCAGCACATCTATTACAAGCACTACAAACGCTGTTTTCATTTTGGCGGACAGCAGGAGGGTTACCGAGACCATCCCAATCAGTACCGAATAAAGAACCGCTAGGCATATCAATGCTGCTTCCAGCAGGGAGAACGGGTAGGGAATCGTAACATTCAAAATTTGCAGCGGCAGGTTCCAGCCTCCCGTTCCAAACGCAACAAGCTGAATTCCGACAGCCAACAAAAGATTAACGGTAAAGACCAGCAAGGCAAACAAGAACGCCGCTGCAATCTTCGCCTTTATTAATTTGGATTTTCCGTATCGGGTGGACAGAATGACGCTGTCCGCACCTGTTTGATATTCTCCTGCGAAAACAGGAGCAATACAAATGCAGATAGCTATAATGGAAACAATCAGCAACTCGAAACACTGGAACAAGCTTTTCCAGCCGGCATGGTAGCCGTATACATAAGGAGCTTCCACTTGGCTGTTCTTGGCATTCCAGAATTCCTTCTCTTGTGAGGAATAGTTCCAGTCGGAAAAATCAATATTCAAATAATTCTTCACCTTGTCCGCACGAGCCTGGTAGAACCCTGCGGGATCCCGAGCTTCATATCCCGGAGCACCGTAAGTCCATTATCTGTAACCTGCGGCTCCAAAAAAGCATCGTCAATCATTTTGTAATAAGAGTAATACGGCAACACATAACGGGCATAAATGTCATCCTTCAGATTCACCTGATTCCCGTCTTTGAGCACATGCTCAGGCTTGGAGAATAATGTTTGATAGGCTGCTATGTCCTTTGCTACCCGCTCTTCAGTGAGCGTACCTGCAAGCTCTTGGCCGTACTCCTTCTCAAGCCGGATGGCGGCAAGGCCATTGATCTGACGTCCATCCCGCTCCAGGGAAATGTAACTTTTGACAGGTAAGATAAATAGGAACAGGGTTAAGCACAAACTGACCAGAACCACGATCAGATTCATTCTCTTTTTGGCAATTTTCATAAACTCGTATTTGAATAAATTGTTCATTTGATCCCCCTGTATTCAGCAATGTCATTTTGAAAATGATACAAGTACAAATCCTCAAGCGTAGGTGCCTCATTCACGGCTCCCTCAAGCGGAATCTCATCGCTGAGCACACGGAGTATAACCGTATTGTCATCTCCGTGATGCAGATTGGCCACACAGAATAAACGGCTGACCTCTTCGGTCTTCTCCTTCTGCACCACACATCTCCATACCTTGCCGACCATTTCGTGAGCGATATGGTCGGCCGGACGGTTAATAATCAGCTTTCCATCCTTAATCATTAGAACCGTGTCGGAAATATATTCGATATCGGATACAAGATGAGTAGATAGTATAACGATCTTGTCTTTGGAGAAATTCGCAATTAATTTACGGAAATGCACCCGCTCCTTCGGGTCAAGTCCGGCTGTGGGTTCGTCCAGCACCAAGATGCGCGGGTCGTTAAGAACTGCTTGAGCAATTCCCAATCTTTGCTTCATCCCACCGGAAAAAGTGCGAATTTTTTTAGCTGAGACTTCAGTTAGTCCAACCAGTGCCAACAGCTCTTTGCTGCGGCCCCTGGCCTTCTGCGGGGGAATTCCCTTCAGCGCGGCAACATAGAGCATAAAATCCTCGGCGGTGAAATCCGAGATAATATCCAAAATCCTGCGGAAGGTATCCGAGGAGATTGCGATAATCCTCCCCTAGATCCTCCACAGCCCTTCCATCCAAAAAAAACAGTGCCCCGAGTAGGTTTCAGCACACCGCAGATCATGCGCATCAAGATTGTTTTGCCAGCCCCGTTCGCTCCCAGCATGCCGTACACTCCGGGCTTCATTCGAATCGTCACTTGATCAACTGCGGTTTTACGTCCAAATTATTTGGTCAGCTTATCCAGCACCAATTCCATATTCCGTCCTCCCTGGAAATCTTGTATAATTGCCATTACAAACAAAAATCTGCTTACCCGGTATTTATTCTACCGCAGGCAAGCAGATTGAACTTTAAGATTGCATCGTCATTTAATATAGAGAATCCTAAGAAAATATTAATTTTCGCTGTTATCGGATGATTACTGCCGACCTTTGAGAGTACGCTTATGGTGCTGAAGGTAACGGGAGAACCCCGCAAACAAGGCATAGCCGAGTATTCCTCCCAAAAAGTTCAGGATAATATCATCGATGTCTGCAGCTGCCCCAAGAAAATATTGCAAAAATTCAATAGAGGAGCTTGCGGCAAATACTATTAATGCCGTTCGGCCGAAGGACCGCAGCCGTAAAAAGACCGAGGGCAGAAAAAAACCACAGGGCAGAAACATAATGATATTGGCAACGGCCTGCACAATCATTTTATCCTCTGACATTCCTTCCGAGGCTTCTAACCCGCTTAAGGGAATGAGATTCAAATGATAGTGCTCCGGGTGAAAGGCGTCTTCCCCCCAGGCCGAAAAGATAGTAGCGTACAGCACAACAAGACAGGACCCGGCAAAAAACAAAATGCATAGTTGCCGGACTGAACTTACCCGCCCCTTCAGCAAGAAAAATACCGGCAGATAGAGTACCATGACCGCGACGATCAGAATACCTCCTATGATAAAATAACCCATTAAATCAACCATCTTGACCTCCTTGTGAAATAAGCGGCAGCCTTACACGAAATACCGTTTTCCTGTTTTCGCTCTGCATATCGATCTGTCCCCCATGACGGGTTACAATTTCCTTAGCTATGGCGAGTCCAAGCCCCGAGCCTCCGGTATTCGTTGAACGGGCATCATTCAGGCGGTAGAATTTCTCAAATATTTTATCCTGCTTATCAAGCGGGATCATCGCTCCGGTGTTCAGACAGGTAATCGTTGCCATCCCCTCATGAACCTTCGCTGATACCTCAATCGTGCTGTTATCATCGCTGTAGGCAATGGCATTCTTCAGAATATTGTTGAATGCCCGTGCCAATTTCTCAGAATCCCCATGGACCGTTATAGTATCTTCTACATCAACAATCATCTTTTTACCGGCAGGCGTGAGAGAAGGGTAAAATTCATCCGGCATTTGGATCAGCATATAAGAGATATCGACAATCTGCTTATTCAGCTGGATCGTTTGCTGGTTATACCGTTCAACTTCAAAAAAATCGTTGATTAAACTCTCCAAATGATAGGTTTTATCCAAAGCTATTTTCATATAATGTCGTTGCTGCTCATCCGGCATTTCCGGGGCTTCATTCAGCAAACTTAAATATCCCAGGACTGAAGTCAGCGGTGTTTTGATATCGTGGGCCAGGTACATCACCAGATCTCGTTTATTTTGCTCTGCCACCTGTACTTCCAGCGCACGGTTTTGAAGAGTTTGCTTAACAAATATCAGCTTTTCTTCCATTGAAGACATCTCCGGCGACAGCTTAATCTCGGCATCATCCTGAATTAAGGCATCAATTCCTGTATTGACTTCATTAAAATATTTAGTAAACCATGATAAAGAAAAATAGAAAAATAGTAGAAAAAAAGCCGATATGGCTATCAGCATAATAATTTCCCAATGTTCACGAAGTACACTTTCATAAATGGAAAGCGCGTGTTTATATTCGTAGCCAGTGACGTATTGCAACAGCCGGATGCCACCCTCTCCCAGCCGTCCCCGCACTAATAGATACAGTCCGTCCACTGCCACAAGAGCAAGGAGAATCAGCATAAGCATCCGAATAAATACTTTCATTCTTAGTTTTGCATAATTCACAGTCAATTGTTTTTTACTTTTCAATTTTATACCCCACCCCCCATATCGTCCGAATCCATTTCGGATGATCCACGGAATCACTCATTTTTTCCCGCAGATGCCTGATATGCACAGTGATGGTATTGTTGTTTTTATTGTAATATTCATTGCCCCATATCGCATGAAATAATTGTTCAGAGCTGACCACTTTACCTTTATTCTCACACAGCATCCTCAAGATTGAAAATTCCGTGGGCGTAAGGGACAACGTTTCTTCGTTAAGCCAACACTCATGCGTGTTCACATTCATAACTAATCCCGAATACGATATGATGCCTTCGTCCGGCTTTGACATGGGCTGATATTTTTTGTATCTGCGCAATTGTGCCTTTACCCTTGCAACCATTTCAAGCGGACGAAACGGCTTTGTCATATAATCATCCGCCCCCAGAGTAAGACCCGTAATCTTGTCCGTTTCTTCATCCTTGGCCGTAAGCATAATGACAGGAAAATGATGATTTTCCCGGATACGCTGGCACACAGTAAACCCGTTCATATCCGGGAGCATAACATCCAGAATAGCGAGGTCAACCTTTTCGCGCTCAATATATCTCAGGGCATCTTGCCCAGTATAAAATTTAGTAACGTTGTAATTTTCATTTTTCAAGTAGATTTCGATAAGATCGGTGATAGCTTGCTCATCATCCACCACCAGTATATTTTCAATCATTTGGGTATCGCCGCCTTCACTGCATGAAATACAGCCATTGTATCAGAAAATCCCAGAAGCTTTTGTGGTATTTTTCTTATTATCTTCTTAAGATTATCCTAATATCGTGGACAAGCTTCCATCCGGCAAACCTTCATCAACTACAATAGAAGTTTCTTCTCCCATGTCGAGTCAGGCCGATAATTGCTCCAAAACTTGCTCGCAGGATACTGTATCTAGAATTGTACAATATTCCTGTTGTGCATATACGGGTTCGTTATATAAGGCAAACGATATTAGTTCTTTCATAACTAAGTCTCGTGTGAGTGCGCTTGGTGACATTTGGCTGATATAGGTTTTCATCGGCTGCGCTGCCTTGATCATACAATAAGAGCCCGGTCCCTCAACAGGACCAGGCTCTTATTGTTCAGCTTGCTTGCTAAATCCGGAAGATTTCATCCCCGGGATTGCTGAAATTCATCACCCCGCTGGTTCCACCGTAACCTGCTCCACCAGCTTTTCCGGCTTCGCCGTGTTCCGCGACCGGCAGTTCAGAAACTCCACATCTTCCCCATTCTCAACGTAAAAGGCCGGTCCTTCGTGGTTCTCAATACTGACCTGCTGAAATTGCACATCGCGGACATTGCCCAGGTAGAATCCCCGGCGCTGCATGTTCTCGATGCCTGTCATCATATCAGGATGGCCGGGCACTGCATCCTTCGCCATCGAAATATCAATATTAGTGAAAGTAATTTCCGATACATACTGCTCGGCAAGCCCGTACAGGAATCCCGCCGCAGCGTGAACATTGCGGGCTGTAATATTGGCATAATGAATCCGCCGGAACTGCGGGGTCTCCTCCGTTACCGGATATGGGTTCTTGTCCCAAACATACTTCTCCTTGCCCCGCGGCCCGCAGAAATAATACAGGTTAAGCGTGAAGGGACAGATCACATCCTCCATCACAATGTTGCTGACACGGATATCTTCAATGATCCCGCCGCGCCCTCTCCGCGATTTCATGCGGATGCCGCGGTCCGTCTGCTTAAACACACAATTGCTGATCGTCACGCCCCGGATATCGCCGCTCATCTCACTGCCCAGCACCACCGCACCGTGGCCGTGGACCATCACGCAGTTCGTAATCGTGATATTCTCGCAGGGAATCCGCTCCTTGGTGTCCTCGGTGCCTGCCTTAATGGCAATGCAGTCATCGCCCACATCGATATGGCAGTTGCTGATGCGGACATCACGGCAGGACTCAGGATTAATGCCATCCGTGTTCGGCGAATCTGCCGGATTCAGGATCGACAGATTATCGATCATCACATTGCTGCAGCCGATCGGATTCACGGTCCAGCTGGGAGAATTAATCAGCGTCAGATCCCGGAGGGTCACCCGGCTGCAATTATCCAGGCCGATCAATCTCGGGCGGGGATACTCCAGCTCTCCCGGGTGATTCCGGTGCTTCTCCCACCAGGGTGCACCGTTTCCATTAATCGTCCCGCTGCCTGTGATCGAGACGTTCACCAGTTCCGCCCCATAAATGCAGGCCACGTGCACCTCCTGCTTCACTCCTTCCCACCGTGATACCACGACCGGGTAATCCGCCGGATCGGTACTGAAGGACAATACCGCTCCGGGACTTAGATGGAGCTCTATGTTGCTGCGCAAACGCACGGCACCTGTCAGGAAGGTGCCCGCCGGAACATACACCGTACCTCCGCCAGCCTGATGCGCCGCTTCAATCGCGTCCGCAATCGCTGCCGTTGCCGGAACCCCGCTATCCCGGAGCGCTCCGTAATCCGCAATATTAAACACTGCGCGCCTCCTTTCTACTAATCCACTGCTGGTCCAGGCAGCCTCAAGCTTTGCTGCGCTTTCCGCCGGATACAGCCACTTCAAACTCCACTACGATTCTGCCGAACCGCCAGCCTCAGGCTCTGCTACACTTTGGCCGGGTACAACGCCTGCATCTCCACACAGGCCATCACCAGCGCCCCTACTCCGTGCAGGTCATTGCTGACCTTCGGGCGGGTTACATAGTTGCGGTAATCTCCCGCCGAGGTCCCGATGCAGATATCCGGCAGAATCAGCCGGTCCTGCTCATCCCATTCCAGCACCTGAATTAAGCCCTCGTAGCCTTTCCGTGCCGCCGCTGCCGCTGCAGCTTCAGCCTCCGCCGGTAGAATGCCCAGCTTCACCGCTTTGGCAATCGTGTAGACGAACAGGCAGGAGCCGGAGGTCTCCAGCCAGTTATCCGGCTCATTTCCCTTATCGACCACCTGATACCAGAGACCGCTCTGCGGGTCCTGATAGCGGATCAGCGCCTGCACGAAGCCGCTCAGCTCGGCGGCCAGCTCGGCCCGCCCCGGATCCTTCTCCGGCAGCTCATCCATGAACTGCGAGAGCGCCAGCCCGTACCAGCCGAGCGACCGGCTCCAGAACTCCGGCGAGCAGCCGGTTTGCGGATTCGCCCATGGCATACGGCGGCTCTCATCCCAGGCATGGTAGAGCAGGCCGGTAGCCTCGTCTTTCATATATTTGCGCATCAGCCGCTCCTGGTGCAGCACCGCTGCGCGCAAGTCTTCTTCCCCGTAAGCATTCGCGTACTTCAGGGAGAAGACCCCGGCCATATACAGCCCGTCGAGCCACATTTGATTCGCATATTTGTCCTTATGCCAATAGCCGCCTTCGGAGGTTCTGTTCAGCGTCCGCAGCAGATTCCTGAGCTTAGCCGCAGCCTCCCGGTACTTCAGCTTGCCGGTCCGTTCATGCAGCGTGAAGAGCAACAGCCCCGCTTGTACGGCATCCAGCTCATCCCGGGCAAAATAGAAATTGCCGTATTCATCTACCAGATCATCCACATACTGCTGGATGTATTCGATATAGCGGTCCTCTTGGACAGCCTCCCACAGCAGCTCCATCCCGCATAGAAACACGCCTTGGTGATAATGCCAGCGGTGCGCAGGCGGAAGCTCCCCCGCTTGATACGTATCCATCAAAGAATCACAGGCTTTTTGCGCCCATTCTAAAGGTGTTTGCGGCAGACTGCCTATCATTGTTATACCCCTTTCATATTTCAGAATACCCGGCCTGCCCTCAGCATCAGCCCTTCATCGAGCCCAGCATCGCGCCTTTGGCGAAATGCTTCTGCAGGAATGGATACACCATCAGAATCGGCAGCGTTGCTACCACAATTACAGCCATTTTGATCGTCTGATCCGGCGGCGGCACCGTGCCATCGAGCGTTGCACTGTGATCCATCCCGCTGGCCAGCACGACAATCTGTCTCAGCAGGACCTGAATCGGCCACTTGGCGCTGTTATCCAGATACAGAATGGCGCTCATATAAGTGTTCCAGTACGTCACCGCATAGAACAGGGAGATCGTGGCAATCGCCGGCAGCGATAAAGGCAATACGATCTTGAACAGAATGCCGAAGTCGTTGCAGCCGTCGATTTTGGCCGATTCCTCCAGTCCTTCAGGAATGTTCTGAAAGAAGTTCTTCAGGATAATCATATTGAAGGCACTGATCGCCGACGGGAGAATTAATGCTGAATACGAGTCAATCAGGCCCAGCTCTTTGACCACCAGGAACGTTGGAATCATTCCGCCGTGGAACAGCATCGTGAATACTACCAGGAAGTTAAATACCCGGCGTCCGTCCAGATCCCTGCGGGAGAGACCGTAAGCCATCAGCGACGTAATGAACATACTGAACAAAGTCCCTATAAGTGTTACCCCGATCGACACACCCAGGGCTCTGAAGATTGTATTCGTTGAGAAAATAAATTTGTAGGCCTCCAGACTCCACACTTTCGGAATCAGTACAAATTTGTTGGCCGCCAGCTCTGCGCTGGTTGTGAAGGACCCTGCTACTACATGGACAAAGGGAAGCACCGTTACCAGCGCGATGATGGCAAGCAGTGTAAAGTTGACAGCGGAGAATATTCTACCGCTAATCGTACGGTCTTCTACCATTTCAATTCCTCCTGCGGCATTTTAATATACGCCTTCTTCTCCTATTTTCTTGGATACCTTGTTGACGGTCACCACCATGATCAGACCCACGATCGACTTGAAGAAGCCGATGGCTGTACTATAGCTGAACTGCCCTTGCCGCAGCCCGGCGGTGTAGACATACGTATCGATAATTTCCGCAACTTCCCGGTTCATGGAATTGAGCAGCAGGTAGACATGTTCGAATCCAAGATCGAGTACGGAACCGATTTTCAGAATAAACAGGGTAATGATGACTCCGCGGATCGCCGGCAGTGTAATATGCCAGACTTGTCTGAGCCTTCCGGCTCCGTCCATACGCGAAGCTTCATAGAGCCCGGGATCGATCGCAGCGATGGAAGCCAGATAAATAATCGTACCCCAGCCCGCTTCCCGCCAGATGACCTGAATGATGTACATGGGTCTGAACCAGCCGGGACTCAGCAGGAAATTGATTTTGGAGAATCCGAAGTAGGCCAGCAGTTCGTTGATAATCCCCCCGTCCATCGTCACCATGACGAAGGAAATCGAGACGACGATAACCCAGGACATGAAGTGGGGCAGGTAGACCAGGGTCTGGAAGAATCTTTTGAAAAAAGTGCCTCTGAGTTCATTGAGCATCAGGGCGAGGATAATCGGAATCGGAAAATAAATCAGAATATTCATCCCGAACAGGATCAGGGTATTCCCCAGAATATTCAGGAAATCAGGTTCGGTAAACAGGCGGCTGAAATGCTTCATTCCAACCCACTCGCTCCCTGTAATCCCTTGGTAAGGCTTGTAATCCTGGAAGGAGATAATCAGTCCGTACATCGGCAAATATTTAAATACAATGAAATACAGCACTCCGGGGATCAGCATCACATAGAGTAATTTGTTTCTCCACAGCCGTTTTTTAAGCTCGCTGCTGCTCTTATAGCTCTTAGGCTTCGGTTCGGGAACTACACGGGGCTGGGCGGTAACTTCCTGCATGATTCTCTTCCTTTCTCTGTAAATTCTTCTATATTTGAAAAAAAGGCTGCCGAAGCGCTAACCCGGGGCAGCCTTCTTTCATGTGGTCAGCCCGCAGTCAAAGCTGCTGCGTTCTGCTTATTTTTTGTACACGGCATTGTATTCTTCGATGATTTGGGCCCCGCCCCGGCTCTTCCAGTTCTCGACTTCTTTCTCGAAACCGGCTTTATCGAGCTGGCCGTACATGTATTTATAAGTGGCATCTGTAATGATCTGCTGCAGTTCAACACCCTTGGAAGTGTAGGTTGACGAATCGAGCGCTGCCGTAGGATCGGCAACCCCTACCTTCACATTCTCCAGCACCAGCTCTTCTGCATGAATCCGGCCCGGCAGTACGTTAAGACTCTGGTACATGCCGTTCGTTTCGTATTCGCCGATTACGCTGTCTTTGAAGCCTTTGACTTCACGTTCAATCAGCTCTTTATTATCTGTTGCTTTGGCTTTGCCGTCTTCCACGGTATAGTGTGTACCTTCAATCCCCCAGTACATCAGGTTGGCCACTTCAGGGGTCATCATTTTGTCAAAGAAGGCCAGGATCTTCTTCAGCTCTGCTTCATCCTTAACCGCTGATTTCGGGAACAGCACTACGTTGTTATAGCCGGGAATCATCCACTGGGCGAACTTGCCGTCAGGTCCGGCCACCATACTGTGTGTGTCCAGCACGGCATCCGGCACGTTCTTGATCAAGTCCTTGTTCAGGGAATCGATATCCTGCATGGAACCGCCGATATACAGTCCTGCTTTACCGCTGGTGAACGTATTTACCGCATCCGTTTTACTGGTTGCTGCAAAGTCCTGATTCATGTATCCACCGTCACGCAGGTTTTTGAAGAAATCCATTGTGTCGAAGTACTGCGGGAAGGTAAATTCCGGAGCCAGCTGGCCGTCCTTTTCCGCCCAGTTGTTCGGTGTGCCGAACCAGGAAGAGACGGTTTTGAACGCCCCGTACACCAGCTCATTCCGGTCAACCACCCCGATCGTATCCTTTTTCCCGTTGCCGTCAGGGTCCTGCTCCGTGAAGGCTTTAGCCATTGCGAACAGTTCCTCGGTATTGGCTGGTGCTGCGAGTCCCAGCTTATCCGCCCAGTCCTTACGGTAGATAATCCCTTGGCGGGCCAGCGGACGGCCGATATACAGGGTATACAGCTTGCCGTCTACCTTGGTGTTATTGAGGATTTCCGGCTTCAGCTTGTTCAGGTTGGGGAATTCGCTGAGGAGCGGCCCGATCTCCCAGAACTGTCCGTCCTTGATCGCTTCCTTCATCTGCAGGAAGGTCGTCTGATTCTTCAGATACGTAACCTGCGGCAGTGAGCCCGTGGCGAAGGAGGAGTTCAGCTTCTCTTCATAGGTATCTGCCGGGAAAAACTGATAGGTCAGCTTCGTATTCGTCAATTTCTCCACTTCCGTCTTGATCGTGTCCGGTGGAGTATCTGTCGTGTTCAGCGGGAGCATGATTTTGATCTCTGTCGGCTTTTCCGGTTCTGCTGCTGGCTCTGTAGCCGCTGCCGTGTTGGTTCCGGTGCTTGCACCTGGATCTTTGGTTGCCGCCGCCTCATTATTGTTGTTGCCGCCGCATGCGGACAGCATGCTGAGTGTCAGCAGCGAGCTGAGGAGCAGGGTGAAGGATTTTTTTGTCATTCCTTTTTGACCTCCGTTTAACTTGTATTGGTTACAAGCCTCACATTACAGTCCACGGAGGATTACGAATACAATCATTTACTCATAAAGGCGCGCTGGGGCTGGGGGTGTGGGTTAATGATTATCGTGTGATTGGGGGGATATACATTGAAAGGAGCTTAGTTGGAACGGTGAAGCTGAGGGGTAACCAGTGGAGCTGAGAGTACGGCAGGACTTGGGAGCGGCGGCGGGCGGGACTGCGTGAGCTTTGGACTTCCGGCCGCTGTTAGGTTTGGATTTCTTGATTCGGACCGCTGCTTGCGGTAGAAATCCATACCTAAAGGCGGACGCTATCGCTCCTACAGCTCCAAACCTCCCTCCGTCCCTTTCTGCCGCTCTAAGGGGTGCACTTCACTCCACGGATGGGGCCTTTCAATGTATATCCTTGAAAGGGGAGGCAAAGGAAAGCCCCGCCGCTGCCAGTATGCAGAGGGTTTGATTTAATTTGCGTTCGCGGTGGAAATCCGCAGACAGCTTATGCGTCCAATGCTAACCTAATCTCCATTTGTTTCAACTCTCAACATTAAAAAAGCAGTTCTTTGCACGCCAAAAAAACGGATACCCATTCGTTTTCGCAATTGGATAACCGTATTGGTATTGTTCACTCATCATAAAATATCTCTAAATTGAAAACCCGGTTATTATTTGCTGTTTTGCTCCACAAACGATTTGAGAAGACTTTCTTTATCCGCATTTTCCTTTTTCCAGTTTGTAAAATCATCTTGAGATTCATTATCAGTAAGATAATCCAATGCAGGAGCTAATTCTTTTTGTCCTTCTTCAATTTTTTGTGATATATAGGGAATTGCAGGTGTTCCCAAATCCTTTAATTTATTGACTTTTTCATTGTCACTAATGCCTTCATTTGATATTGAGTCTACTTTATCAGGAATCTCCTTTACATGGGCTGTATACTTTGCTGAAAAATCCTTCGCAGTTTCCCAATTCACTTCTTTTCTAAGATCAATTTTAGATATCTTCTCAATAGCAATTGCGTAAATATATTCAATTAAACCGCTCTGTTGCGAATTGTCCAACATGTTTTTGAGATAATCCCAGGAATTGAGTAAACATATCCAAAAGGACTACCTGAGTAACCCATTTGACTTAAGTAAGTATCCACTTGGGACTGCGTTGCAGTTTCACTGTTCCATGGCCAGACCCGTGGAGAGGATCTATGCTCTTCCGCCGTATCAAACAGCAGGGGAGCGTACATCAGGTTCTCCATAATATGGCGGGCAATTCTCTGAATGCAGTCCAGCTTGTCCAGATCTGCACAGCGGAGCAGCAGCGGACCAATTCTACGCCAGTGAAGAACCTTCGATAATGTAATTATCTATACACAAATCATAGAAGAAGCCTTCCTCCTGCCCTATAGCCTGAGTGATCCGGTCAAGCTGCTGCATCGCAATGAGCTGGTGCCCATGAACGATATTACTGAGTGTCCCGGAATGAAGCTGGGAGCGCTTGGCGAAATTGGGTTATCGTCAAAGCTTCTGGGTGGACAAGCTAAATATGTACATTTATCAATTAATCCTCGCTAGCCCGCGCCTTAGCCTCCGCCTCCATATATTCCTGGATAATCATACTGCCGCCGCTGGTCTGCCATTTCTCGACCTCTCCGGCGAAGCCGTCCGCATCGATCTTGCCCAGAATATAATTATAGGTAGCATCCACGATAATGGCTGATAGCTCGGCGTTCTTCTCATCATAGGTAGCGGAGGTTAAACGTACTGTCGGGTCATCGACCAGGAACTGCTCATTATCCTGGCTGAGCTGATCGGCAAGGGCCGTCAGCTGTTCCTTCTGCGCGACCTCCATAATGTTCTTGTTGCCGATATCGGCAATCATCAGGGAATAGAGCGGATTCACCTCAAATACACGCAGTTGGGAGGTTTCCTCCGGAAGTATCACCTTGCCATCCCCATCCAGCAGGTAATGCCGGCCCTCGAAGCCGTACACCATCAGATTGGCAACATCCTTATCCATGGTGCGGTCAAAGAATCCGAGTACCTGCTTCAATTCCTGCTCTGTGGCAATGGCTTTTTTGGAGAAAAGATATAATCCGTTGTACTTGGGAATCGACCATACCTTGTACCCGTCCGGCCCCTTGATCCGGTTAATGAGGGTAAGCTCCGCCTTGGGGTTAATGGCCTTGGCCTCAATGGAGAGCCGCTGCACATCCGTCATGCTCCCAATGAAAATCCCCGCTGTCCCGCGAATGAACTTATCCCGCTGCACCTCCTTGCTCGTCAGGGCAAAATCCTGGTTGATAATATGCTCATTATATAATTTGCGCATGAAATTCATCGTGTCCATATATTCAGAGGTTGCGAATTCCGGAATGAACCGATTGTTCTCAATCTTCCAGTTATTCGGCGTGCCGAAATAGGAGCTCAGCGTCTTAAATACCCCATATACCAGATCATTGCGGTCTACCAGTCCGAGGGTGTCTGATTTGCCGTTTCCGTCCGGATCATTATAAGTGAACTTCTTCATCACCTCGTACAGCTCATCCAGCGTGCCGGGCGGACTGAGGTGCAGATTCTCCAGCCAGTCCTTGCGGATAATGATGCCCTGCCTGGAAGCAGGTCTTTCCGTGTAGAGGCCATAAATCCCCCCGTCCACCGTAGTCTGCTTGAGGATAGAGGCATCCAGCTGCCCCAGATTCGGAAATTCTTCTAAGTACGGGCCAATCTCCCAAAAAGCACCGGAGCGGATCATATTTTTGACCGGATTATAATCTGTGAATTTGACAAACGTAACTTTGCCGAGGGAGCTGGTGGTCAGCGCCGTATTCATTTTGTCCGTGTATACGCCCTCCGGCACCCAGGTAATATTCAGCTGCGTTCCGGTTAATTTCTCAATCTCGGCGATAAGATCCTTGGAAGGCGTCTGCGGGAAATGCAGCGGTGCCAGAATCGAGATAGACGGTTTCTCCCCGGAAGTATCTGAAGGGGTAGAGTTATCCTCACTGCAAGCGCTTAACAAACTGAACGAGAGTAATAGACTTAAGCAGCATACAAGAGTCACCTTCCTGCCCGCCATTCCTTTGAACATTTCATAACCTCCCAAAATCGAAATATTTATATACATTAAGGCCCTATTTATTGAATAATTTAGTATGTAGAGAGATTATTAGAGAAAATGATTATTGCGGCACCAGATGATTATTGTTATTATCCTTCGTGATGCATACACTTAAAGCAGCGATTACGACTACTTCATGCAAAGGTGCTGAACCCGGTGAAACATTTAAGCTTTCTGAGTAAATTAACGATGTTCGCTTTTGCCATCAGCATCCTGCCGGTGCTGTTCATTGGTTCTTTCTCTTATTTCACATCCTCCAAGGAAATTCAAAAAAATGTTAACGAAAGCAAAATGGAACTTATTTTACAAATTACCTCAAATGTAGAACATAAGCTTACCACTGTCAACCAGACCTTGAACCAGGTAGTGAACTCCTCTGTGCTGAAAAAAGCGCTCAATAACCCGCTAAATGTAACCGATTTCATTTTATATAATGACATAAGAAATGAAATCCGCAACATGCAATCTTTCGATACGAAGCTGGAGGATGTCATTCTATTAAATCAGCGGCAGAACTGGATGATCAAGAATTCCGGACTCTACCGCCTGAATGAATACCAGAATTACGAGCAGCTCACGAACCTGATGAATATTCAAGGCACATCGTCCTGGGTGCTGAATCCCTCCTCCCTGTTCTACAGCGAAGAGAGTATTAACGTTACCGGCTGCAATTACAGCATCAGCCTGATTAAGAAGCTCCCGACCACCAAGCTCCAGAAATACGGGCTCGCCATGGCCAATATTCCCGCCTGCAGTCTCCAGGATTTCATCAACTCCGATGTGCAGCCGCTGGACAGCATTATTATGCTGGACGAATCCGGTCGGATTCTGCTCCATCCTGATCGGAACCTGATCGGCCAGCCCGCCGAAGCAGGGGGATTCACGGGCTTCCAGCGGATTGCCGCAGCAGCCGAGCCCTCAGGGCAATTCAAAACCGAAATCAACAAAGAAGATTATTCCATAACCTATATGCGCTCCCCGCTCAACGGATGGATCTACCTGTCGGTAACTTCCATTGAGAGTCTGACCCGTGAATCCGGCAAAATCGGCACCTATACGGTAGTTGTCTGTACGTTCATGCTGCTGCTGTCTGTGCTGCTGGCGTGGCTGGGCTCCCGGCGTATGTACACTCCGATCGAACGGCTGCTGAATCAGATGGGACAGCGCCGTCCGGGCCTGCGGGCAAGGCATACGGATGAATTCCAGCTCATCGGCGAGCAGGTGCATTCCCTGTTCCAATCCAAATCACAGCTGGAGAAAGAGGTCAGCCAGTACATCGGGCAGGTGCGGACCTTCTTCCTGATTCAGGCCTTTCAGGGCAATCTGAGGAAACGTGAGCTGCTGGAGGAACTGGAGCAATACGGGTACCGCAAGCAGGTGGAGGAATGGAAGACGATGGCTGTCATTACGCTGAGCATCGACTTCTCCGAGGAGAGCAGCTATGAGAAAAAGGATCTCAATCTGCTGTTATTCGCGGCGCATAATATGACCCAGGAATTGGTATCGGAGGATAACAGGCTAACCCCTGTGATGATGGGGCATGCCCTGGCGACCGTAATTGGCAGCAGTGACGGCAATACGGAATCTTTTCACCGTACGCTCTATGCCTTGACGGAGAAGCTGCAGCAGGAGATTAATAATTACCTGAAGCTGCAGGTCAGCATCGGGCTTAGTCTGCCGTTCCACTCTTTTGATAAAATGTCCATTGCCTACAGGGAAGGCCTGGAAGCCTTGAAGCACCGGATCACGCTCGGCAAAGGCATCATCATCCAGTACGAGAACATTAACTCCGGCAAACATTATCTCAATCTGAACTACCCTACCCATACCGAAAATGACCTGATGGATGCCATCAAGCTGGCGGACAGCGATAAGGCGAAGGAATTGCTGCATAAGCTGTTCAAGTGTATATTCGCGCTGGGGCTCTCACCGCAGGAATACCAGATTCCGCTGACGCGGCTGCTGAACAATACGCTCATTATGATGCAGGAATCGGGGATTACGCTGAATCAGATCTATCATGCCAACGGTTCATTGTTCGAAGAGCTGACGGATCTGCATATTGTTGCGGAGATTGAAGACTGGTTCTGGACCATCGTCATCCAGCCGGTCATCGCCATCTTCCACAGCAGGCAGAATGCCCAGTATCATAACATCTCCGAGAAGCTGATCGACATCGTCCAGCATGAGTATGACAAGGATCTAACGCTGGAGGAATGTGCTTCCCGGCTGCATTATAACGCCAACTATATCAGCAGTGTGTTCCGTAAGGAGACCCAGTATTACTTCAGTGACTACCTTACAATGTACCGCTTCAAAATGGCGAAGAAATGGCTGGAGGAAACCGATATGCCGGTGAAGGATATCGCCTCACGCCTCAGATACAACAATTCGCAGAACTTCATCCGCTCCTTCCGCAAGCAGGAGGGGATGACTCCCGGCCAATACCGCGACAACTTCAGCTCGAAGCCTAAGGCTGTGCCCGATGATTATTAAAGGCAGGGCCCCCAGGCGCGGATTTGGGCTTACGTGATTTTTTTGACCGGATAAAGAACGTAATAAGTATGCCCAGAATCAGCAGGAGGCCGCCGCCAGCGATCGCAATATTCCTGATATCCGGCACGTATACAGCCAGACGCAGCGGCTCGGAATCCGCAAGTGAAATATGCCACGTCAAGGTATTGCCGTCTTGTTCCGCCGCATTATTAGGCCCGTACAGATCATAGGGAATCGTTAATTTGAAATCCACGGAAAAGGTCCCCATCAGCAGCCGCACAAGAGATTTAGGCACGCTTAAGCTGCCGATGCCATCAATAATTTCATCCGAATAGGCGTTCAGCTTAGGCTGGGCCACTACATCGTAACGGGTATACAGCCATCTGTCCGTCTGCCCGACCTCCGCCTCCACTATATCGAGACTGCTGCCGCTGGACTGCAGCTCCTCGATCGAAGCATAGGATTTCAGAAACTGATATTCTGTAGATTTACCGCTTGCCGTTTTGTTCAGCTCAATCCCAGCGGCCGCGAGCCTTGTGGTCAGGAGCTCCTCTATTTTACCGCTGACCAGCTTCTCCGCCCGGGAATCCAGCAGCAGACTGAAGGCCAGATCGAGAGAACCGTTCTTCTTCACCGTCATATGGGCCGTTCCCTGCGCGCAGCCTGTGAGCAGCAGCACAAGCATCATCATCATTAGTACAGTCTTAACTTTGAATCCGTTCAAACCCTGTTCTTTCAACCACTATCCCTCCATCCGCTGCCTGTTGCTATTGCTTAACCGAACCGGCTAGAGGCGAATCTCCTATCATCCGGAAGGTCACAGTTTAGCTTACCATATGCTCCTGTTGGGAGAAAAGCAAGATTAGCCTCAAGCTTATAAAAGCCCCCGGCCTGTGGTCATCCGTGGCTGGGGGCTTTTTGCGTGCAACAAGCAGTTATTTTTTCAAATGATAAGGCACAGTAGTGATAATTACATTTCTGCGGTACAGCAGGTGCGCGCGGATCAGGAGGCTGGATTGGTTATGCAGGATGTTATGCCAGCCTTTCTTCGGAATGAATTGCGGAACGATTACAGTAACCTGATAATTCGATTCGCTTGCTTTGCGCTGGACGGTATCGATGAACTTGGTCAGCGGATGAATGATACTGCGGTAAGGCGAATACAGCGTCACCAGCCGCACCTCGGGATGGAATTTCTTCCACTTCTCCTCGAATATCACGTCATCCTCCCGTTCAAACGGAATGTGTACCGCAATAATCTGTTCAGCGCCCAGTGATTTGGCATACCGCAGGGAATTCTCCACTACATGCGTAATTCCGGCCACCGGCAGAATAATGATATTCCCTTCAATTGCGAGCGGTGGCTCACCGCAGGTTGTAATCCGAAGCTGATCAGCCACCGATTCATAATGCTTGTGGATGCGGTAGAAGAACAGGATAATCAGCGGCAGGAAGACCAGCACCGGCCAGATTTGCGGGAATTTGGTCAAGAAGAACATAATAGTAACAATGAAGCTGATGAGTGCCCCGGTTGTGTTGATGATCAGCTTGGGCAGCCAGCCCTCCGGCTTCTGCCGGATCCATTTAACCATCATGCCGGTCTGTGAGAGCGTGAAGGGGATGAACACCCCTACCGCATACAGAGGAATCAGATGCTCGGTCCGCCCCTTAAAAGCAATGATCAGAATAATCGACAGGACACCGAGGCTGAGAATTCCGTTAGAGTAGCCCAGCCGGTCGCCGCGGACCGTGAACATCCGGGGAATGAATTTATCCTTGGCCAGATTCACGGCCAGCAGCGGAAACGCTGAATATCCGGTATTGGCGGCCAGGATCAGAATCAGTGCCGTGGTCCCCTGAACGAAGAAATACATGAAGTTCCGTCCGAAGACCTGCTCGGCAATATCGGAAACCACCGTAACCTCTTCCCGTGGAGCAATTCCGTAATAATAAGCCAGGAAGACAATCCCTGAGAATAACAGCGCCAGAAGTATGCCCATCGAAGCCAGTGTCTTGGCCGCATTGTTCGGAGCCGGCGCCTTGAAGTTAGGAATGGCATTCGATATGGCCTCCACACCTGTCAGCGCGGAGCTCCCTGAAGAGAATGCCTTTAGGAGGAGGAACAAGCTGACTCCGGCCACCGGTGTACCCAGGGAGGTATGAAGTTCAGCCGGTACATTGCCGGTCACAATGTTGAACAAGCCAAGCCCGATCATAATGAATAGTGCTAGGACGAACAGATAGACCGGATAAGCCAGGAAAGAGGCCGATTCCGTAACGCCCCGCAAATTCAGTGTCGTAATCAGGAGAACAAAGATGATGGCAATAATCACATTATAAGAATGAAGACTGGGAAAAGCAGAAGTAATGGCATCCGTTCCGGCCGATACACTTACTGCCACGGTCAATATGTAGTCCACCAGCAGGGAGCCGCCAGCCACAAGCCCCGGATATTTGCCTAGGTTCTCCTTGGATACCATATACGCTCCGCCGCCTTGGGGATAGGCAAAAATAATCTGCCTGTAGGAGAGAATCAGCGCCGTCAGCAGTACAAGTACTCCTGCTGCAATAGGAATCGAATACCAGAATGCGGCTGTACTGATCGTAATCAGAACCAGCAGAATCTGCTCGGGACCGTAAGCAACCGAAGACAAGGCATCCGAGGATAGAATGGCAAGAGCTTTGGTTTTGTTTAATTTCTGTTCACCCAGTTGCTCCGACTTCAGCGGCCGTCCAATCAGGAATCTTTTTACCGAAGACTTCATCAGCTCACCCGACTTTTTTTAGGTTTATATTACCCACAGAAAATAAAAAATAATCTGCGTCCCTTATTATACGCTTCTGCGGCAAAAACGGATGATTTTCTTATCACGCTTCCTCTTAGGCTTTCTCTTGGGCTTTCTCTTGAAGCTTTCCTTCGCTACAGCCAGTCCTCTTTAAGCAGCATTCGCAGCGTTTCTGCGTGGTCTTTGCCAATTTTGGCTGCAATCTCCGCTTCAATGCTTTGCTTGATCTTCTGCATACTCCTGCAGACCTTAGCGCCACGCGGAGTGAGTACAATCTGCTTGTCACGGCTGTTCCCTTCCTTGGAAGCAGTGTCTACATAGCCCTCAGTGAGCAAATTGTTGATCGTTTTTTGCGTCCCCTGGCGGGAAATGCTGATCAGTCTGCTAATCTCCGAAATGGACAGCATGCTATGCAGCTCAAGCAGGGTGTTCAGCAGGCCATCTCCTCATGGCTTTGCCGAACACCCTTTTCCGGGATTAACGCTATGAATTATTTATTAGGTGCCTGCCCCGCAGCTGTACACTGCCGCCAGTAGAATAGAAGGTTGTGCATCCAGAAGGATACGCAGGTTCTTCAGGCTGCTGATTCACCCGGTACTGCCTTTGTCGGAGCCCTGCTCTATGAGATCAGCCGGCTTGCCCAGCGGTACAAACATGCCAAGGCCTCCTAATACCTTAATCCGCTTGCCCTTAAATTCCGTCTCAAACACCCTGACAATTCCATAATCGGATACCACAGTTCCTTCATTGATCATCCGTTCACCAAACAGTGATAGACCGAGCCCCATTAACGGATTGGCCCCGCTTGCTCTTTCCGATACCTTGTCCAGCACCCAGCTCTTATATCTTTCCTCGGAGGGCTTGGTTGCAGACATTACTCCGCACAGCACCAGAATCGCTGCTGCAGCATACACCAGCATCTTCTTCGCCTGCTTCTTCATAAGCTACAACCTCCGCCACTTTCCTAGCAGACTGTAGACTACCGGAATGAACACCAGAGTCAGCAGCGTCGAGGTACTGAGCCCGCCGATCACAGATATAGCCAGACCTTTGGAGATTACGCCTGAGCCTGACTGGGACAGGGCCAGCGGAATAAGGGCACACACCGTGGCCAGTGCCGTCATTACGATCGGACGAACGCGAACTACGCAGGCTTCCATCACAGCTTCAGTAATCGCCATGCCTGAACGGCGGTTGGTCTCAATTCTCTCCAGCATGACTACGGCATTGGTAACCACAATCCCGATGAGCATGAGCATGCCGATCATTCCGCTCATGGACAGAGATTCTCCTGCCAGATACAGCGCACCAAGTGAGCCAAATGGAACAAACAGCAGCGAAGACAGGATGACCACCGGAGTGATACATCCGCCGAACGTAATGAACAGAACTATAAATACCAGTACAACCGCAAGAAGCATTGCCGTTCCCAGGTCCTTGAAGCCGTCCTGCATCAGCTTCTGGCCGCCTCCGACTTCCCAGCTTACGCCGTCCGGCAGGGACAGGGCTGCCATATCTCCTTTCAGTTCCTTGGTCACAGTTCCGATTTCCTCACCGCTGCTCATGGCTGTCAGCTTCACAGCCAGTTTACCATTCTGATGCTGAATGGTAGCAGGAACCTCTATCACCTCAGCCTCCGCAAGATCTCCCAGCAACGCCGGACCGGACGCGGTAGCAACCTTTATACCCATCAGCGCTTCAGCACCCGCGACATCCTGATTGTAACGAAGAGTGGTCTGATAATTCTGATCCTCCAGATTCAATATGCCTATGGATACCGGCTGCAGCCGGTCTTTGATCTGCTGATAGATTAGCCCGGGACTTACACCTTTTTGCCGGGCGGTATCCTTAAGTGTCAATGTATACTCGTTCTGAAGCTGCGCTGCCGAGGTCGACTGATTCTTCAAATCAGACTTCTGCTCCATCATATCGTAAGCCTGCGCCGAGGCAGCAAGCAGATCGGTCATACTCTCTCCGGACAGAACCACCTCCACATTGCTGCCCGAAGGCGGTCCATCCTTCACAAGCTCATCTATGGTTACACTGGCTGAGGGATACCCGGTTTGCACCAGTGCCGGAAGGCTCTGCTCCAGTTCTTCACGGATACTCTGCATTTCACTTTCACTGCTAAGTCCTACTTGTAATTCAGCGGTATAATCTCCTGTTTTATTCTGCTGCAGCCTTTGAACATTTCCTGATGAGCCTACGAAGGCCTGGACGTATTCCACCTGCTCCATCTTCGTTAACTGATCCTCCACTTTCCGGGTCATAGCATCAGTCTGCTCCAGGGATGCAGTCACCGGGAGATCCAGCCGGATCTTAAGTGCCTGTGAAGCTTCAGAGGGTAAAAAGGATTTGCTTATCGACGACGCAAAAAAGACAGAACCGGCGAGCATTGCCAAGGCTACCAGTAGTACCATTGCCTTGTGAGCTACCGCCTGCTGCAGGATCCGGGTATATCCTTTGCTGAGGCGGGTGGATTCGCTGTGCTCCGGCAGCTTCTTGAACAGGAGCGCTGCCAGGACAGGAATCAATACGAAGGCAATCAGGAGTGACAGCAGAATGGACACAACGACAGCCAGAGAGAAGGGACGGAAGAATTCCCCGACAATACCCTTCACAAAAGCCAGCGGCACAAATACTACAACGGTTGCTACAGTGGAGGCTGTAACCGCGCCGGCCACCTCTTTGACGGCATGCACCAGAATCTCCGTCCGGCTCTTGTCCGGTTCCTTGCGCAGCCAGCGGAAGATATTCTCTATGACCACTATGCTGTCATCGACAATACGGCCGACAGCCACAGCCATACCGCCCATCGTCATAATATTAAGCGAATAGCCCATACTGTTCAGCACGATAATTGTCCCCATAATGGACAGCGGTAAGGAAATTACCGCAATCAGCGTCGCTCTGATATTGCGGAGGAACAGGAGAATGACCACGATGGTAAACAGGGCACCAAATGCGCCTTCATGCAGAAGGGATTGGACCGATTCCGTCACATCCGCTCCCTGATCGACGATCGTATTGGATTCGAAGGAGACTGTGCTATGGAACGCTTCCAGCTGCTCCTTCACCTGATCCACTACTTCAGCTGTATTGCTGTCCTGGGTTTTGTATACATCCAGCAGTACGGCAGGCTGCCCGTTGTATCGGGCAATATTGGCCGCCAGCTCCGTTTCGGTAATTGTGGCAATATCCCGCAGGCGCAGACCCGGTGTAGTTTTTGAGGGAAGCGGCGTATTTTGCAGCGCAGCAAGATCCGCCACCCGGCCCTCCAGATTCACCACAGCTTTGCCGTTCTGCTCGGCAAGAGTGCCCAGCGGCAGGATATATTCCGACTGCTTCAAGGCGGTGCTGATATCGGACAGCATAATTCCATTGGCGGCAGTCTTGGCCTCATCAACGCTGATGACAAGCTGCCGTTCCGACAAGCCGCTGGCATCCACCGAACTGACCCCATCCACCCGGCCAAGCTCCGGCAGAAGGGAAGCAGTAATCTGCTGCTGCAGTCCGGCAGCATCGGCAGAAGCCAGTGCTACCTGGTACACCGGTCTGGCATCAGTGGATATCCGCTTGTATGCCACTGATGCACCTTCAGGAAGTCCCAGCTTCGCTACGGCGCTTTCCACCTCCTGCTCCAGCTTATTCATATCGGTTCCAAATTCATAGGAAGCCTGAATAATGACACCGCCCGCAGACGTTTGGCTGGTTAAGGCATCATAGGGCTGCAAATTTCCTATTGTACTCTCAACAGGCATAGTAATATCACGTTCTATTTCTTCTGCTGAATGATTAAGATACTTGACCTGTATCACTAGGGCTGGCATCTCCACATTCGGATATTTCTCCTGCTGTATGCCAAAGGCCGACAACACACCGGATACGACCAATGCCAGAGTGAGCATAATTACGGAAGAACGGTTTCTCAATATAAATCGCCACAAGCTATTCATGAAGATTTCTCTCCTTTCGGTTTGAAATCTATCTTAGAATGCTATTGTGTCCTGAGAATGTCCTGCTGCAGCATAACTGTCACAATCGTTCCTTCACCTGAGCGGCTCTGAACAGCAATGGTGCCTCCATGCAGCTCCACGATCTTGCGTACAATTGACAATCCCAGCCCGCTGCTCTTCACTGATCGGTCTCTGGACTTGTCCCCCATGTAGAACCGGTCAAAGATGCGGGGCAGATCCTCCTCACTGATCCCCTGTCCGTTATCGCGGAAGACTAGGGTTACTTGTCCCGCCGCTTCCTCTGCGCTGACGGATATCTCCCCGCCGGACGGCGTATATTTCACGCTGTTGGACAGGAGATTATGCCAGACCTGCTCCAGCTGATGCTCATCACCAGCAATTCGTACGGGCTGCAGGTCAGAGAGATTAATCTCCAGGGATTTGCCCAGCCACTGGGGCTGCAAAGAAAGGAATACCTTGCGTATCTGCTGGTCCAGCTCGTACTCCCGGACATTCAGCGGACTCTGCATACTCTCTAGTGCAGACAGATGCAGCAGCTTGCTGCTTAACTGGGCCAGCCTGCCGCTCTCCTCTTCAATAATATTCAAATAACGGCGGTTCTGTTCTTCAGGCAGCCGGTTATCGCGGATGGCCGCCGCGAAGCCTTTGATTGAAGTCAGCGGAGACTGAATTTCATGGGATACATTGGAGACAAACTCCTTGCGCAGCTGCTCCACCTGGCTGAGCTCAGCGCTCATCCTGTTGAAGCTCCGGGCCAGCTCCCCGATCTCGTCCTGCCGCTTGTCCGGCACCCGCTCCTCGAAATGACCCTCCGCAATGCGTGTAGTCATTACCGTCAGCCTTTTAATAGGCTTCACCAGCCAGTGAATGGCAATTACATACAGCATGCTGCCGATGAACAGCGCCAGGGCCAACGCCAGAATAAGTGAATTCTTAAGCCGCAGCAGCGCCCCTTTGTACAGGGGTTTCAGAAACAGGGCATATCTATGGCCGTTCATTTCAAAAGGCAGCCCAATGGTCCGTGTACTCTGGATACCCCGTTTGGAGAAATCAAACCGGTGAACGCCCCCGTTCAGCACCTTCTCCACATCTTCCGGGCTGGCAAAGCTCTCCGCCTTGGCTGTACCCAGGAATCTCTCCGACCCGTCGCTCCCAAAAAGCACACCCTGTGAGCGCATCGTATAGATTTGCGGCAGCAGTTCATTCCAGTCACCAGTCCGGTTGGACTTATACAGCTCAATCATGGATTTGCCGGACTGGATCAGATCATCCTCCAGCTCATGAAATATCCGGTCTTCATTCACGTTATAGCTGACCACAAAGGCCACAGACAGGCTCACAGCCACCACAACGATAAAGGTTACGATTACGCGGACGTATAGCGTCTTAATCATCGGCGGCTCCTGTCAGCCTGTAGCCCAGGCCGCGGATCGAAGCAATTTCGAACGGCGGCGGGTCGCCTGCGAATTTTTTGCGGAGCTTCTTCACATGTGTATCAATCGTCCGGTCGCTGCCATCAAATTCAAGCCCCCATATATCACTGATCAGCTGCTCTCTGGAAAAGACTTGGCCCGGGCTGCTGGCCAGCTTGAACAACAGTTGAAATTCCTTAAGCGGCAGCGTGACGTTTACACCGTTCCAGACTGCTTCCATAGTCCGTATATCCAGTTTTACGCCGCCAACAGAGGCCAGACCTGTCTCGTTGACCTTGGATCTGCGCAGAATGACCTTGACCCGCAGGATCAGCTCTCTAAGATCAAACGGCTTTACTACGTAATCATCCGTGCCCAGCTGAAATCCTTTCACCCGGTCCTCGCTTTCCCCCTTGGCCGTCACCATCAGCACCGGCATATCGTAACGCTCACGGATTTCCCTGCACAGCTCCCAGCCGTCTTTACCGGGCATCATAATATCGATAATGGCAAGCTGGAAGGAATGCCTCTCCATAAGGCCGGAGGCTTCGTTGCCGTCTGCTGCCTGAACTACTTTGTAACCCTCCATCGATAAATACAGCTCAATCAGTTCCCTGATATGGGCATCATCGTCAACAACCAGAATTGAAATCATCCGCTGCCCCTCTCCGCCTCTGCCTCTGCCTCTGCCTCCAGAAGCTAATCATTCACAATATTATAGTGGATTCCCGTTGTAGAATGCACCTAAGATATTATATTTGAACAATCCAGTCATTCCCTGCTGTATTCATCACAGACATATGGGTATAGTGCATAATATGATAAGCAAATATCATACGACTGAAGGAGCAGCTTTTGCATGAACACGAAACAAGAATTCGATAATCTCATGGCATTTGCCAAGGATTTAATCAATGAGAATCTCGGTTTTTATTACGATATCAATTACGGCTACTTCCAGCCGGAGACTCATCCGATTGTGGACTTCATAAGGCTCATAGGCAGACGGATTCAGAGCCAGCTGATGCTGATGCCCGCGCTCTACGGTGAGATCGACCAGATGGAGCGGATTTTCTCGGACAACCTGTTCTTTGATGAGTGGGCAGAGGTTACAGAGGACAGACAGAGCTTCCACTTCCTGATGAGGCAGATCGACAACAGCAGCAGGATCATTAACCTGGCGCGTGACCTCGTCTTCCCCTCCCCCTGGATTCCCCGGAAATTACGCGACAGTCTGATCCGCATAGGGGAAGGCACCCTGAACGGCAGCTGGAGACAAGATATAGGCCATGAAGTCACACTGTGGCTTCCAATGGGCATCTGCTTCGTAGAAGGCTCCGGACATCATTCGGTGGCTGCGGGAATCATCAAGGGCGAAGGGGAGCTCTACCCCACTTCGGTATATGACATCAGTCCAATCTATGATCATGTGTATACCGACGGCAAGTATTACTACAGAACGCATGATCATTCCGTGATCTCCGAGGTTCACTTCGCAGAGTGTGCCGCTATCTTTGAAATCGGCCGGATTATGGCGGCGCAGAAGATTATTTTCTGAGGCCTGCGGCAAGTTACAAGGGCTGTGTTAAGCGCCAGGATTGGCTGCTTGTCACGGCCCTTTGTTTGTACGGGACGCCCCGCTTCCGGCGGATTCAAGAGCACTTCTGCTCCTTATTTGCCGCACACTTTTGAGACTACCCTCTTGCGGGAACACAAGGAACGATTGCGGGCATAGATAGCTGGACCGGGTGCTGCAGCGCAACTAGTCACTGATAATTCTCGAAGCCACTCAGGTGCGGTACCCGCCGGACGCGCCGTTGCGGACTCAGAAGCGCTTATTTCCCGTAAAAGGGCCTTTTCGCTCGGCTTGCGGACTCCTGAGTCCGCTGGCCCGAAGCAATGTGCCGAATCCGGAGGATAAGCGCACTGGAGTCCGCAACTTCCCACTCCTCCTCTTATCCTCCTACCTACCCAACCCTTCATCCGCGCACGGCTTAGACGCAAAAAAGCAGCCGCATTTGATCCACGGCTGCTTCAGAGCTCAACTTTACTCCTTACTCCTTACTCCCTACTCTTGCTCATACTCTTACTCTTACTCTTACTTCCTACTTACTTCTTACTCATACTCCTTACTCTTACTCTTACTCTCGCTCTTGCTCTTACTGTCCACCCCGCAGAGACAAAATGTTGTATAAACTACAGCTTCGAGTCAGTGAAACCCGGGTGCACAGGCGGATTGTTGTATGAAATACAGGAATTTTCCCGCTAATCCGTTTAATAGACGGGGATTGCTGCATTTCATACAACAATTTTCGATTATAGTCGATATGACGCGGGAAATGTTGTATTTGATGCAGGAATAAAGTTACCTTGTCACTTTGTCACTTTGTCACTTTATCAATTGTCACTTGCCCCTTGTCACTTCGTTCTGCGCCGCCCCTACATCTCCCGGCCCAGCGCCGCCGGCCAGGACCGCAGCCGCTTCCCCTTACGTAGTAGCCCGCTTCACCAGCTGAAACTCCAGCTGCTGCTGCTCCGCTTCCGTGCCTTTGAGCCTGCCGAATATCAGCTGAAAGGCATTCTGCGCCTGTGCGGCAATCGGATTATAGATCGAGGTAATCCCCAGCGTATGAGCCAGCTCGGTATTATCGAATCCGACAACCGCCAGCTCCTCCGGCACCTTCACACCCATCCTCCGGGCCTCGTTCAGCACACCTGCCGCTACCAGATCATTGGCGCACAGAATGACATTCGGTCGCTCGCCCGGATTCAGCAGCAGCTCGCGGGCCAGCTGTTCTCCCTGGCGGATAGAATAGATGCCGGTAGGCGACCAGTCGGGATTAACCGGCAGCGCGTATTTGCGGGCAATGTCTTGATACGCCTGCATCCGCCCGGAGGTATTCATGCTGGTCGGCCTGCCAAAAGCATTGGCGATCCGCGTATATCCCTGCTTAATCACATGCTCCAGCCCCAGCATATATCCGTCATATTGGTTCATGGCGACGCTCTGAATTTCCGCCCGCTCCATCCGCTGCCAGGACACCATCGGCCCGTATTTGCCATAGGAGCTGAGAAGCTCCAGATCGTTGACACAGGTGCTGATGACCAGCGCATCAACTCTTTTCCGCCGCATATCCTCGAAGGCCTGCAGCTCTTTGGCCGGATCACCTCCGGAAGTATAAATGATCGTCTGGTAGCCATACTGGCTGGCGGTCTCAACGAAGCTGTTCAGAAACGGCAGCATCACTTCGTTGATCCCTTCCGTAACCATACCGATCTGTTCCGTCTGCCCTTTGGATAAGGAAATAGCATTGCCGTTCGGCACGTAATCCAGCTCATCCATGATCTTCATGATGGTATCCCGCGTCGCCTGGCTCACATGGGGGGAATGATTCAGCACACGCGACACGGTGGCTTTGGAGAATCCCGACAGCTTGGCAATTTGATCAAGATTCGACATGAGGCTTCTCCTTATATAAATTGTTATCTCCCAAAAAAACACTTGACATGTAACGCGTTTCAACATTTAGCATTCCATTATAGGACATATTATTAGCTTACCATATCTGAATCCATAACTATAAAAAGGCGGGATATTGCATGAGTATTAAGTTTCCTGAAGGCTTTCTGTGGGGCGGCGCTGTAGCTGCCAACCAGCTTGAAGGCGCATATAATGAGGACGGCAAAGGCTGGTCGACCCAGGACGTCGCTCCGCAAGGGATCAAAGGTCCGATTACTGAAGTTCCGACTGAGGATAATATGAAGCTGGTCGGGATCGACTTTTACCACCGGTACAAAGAGGATGTGAAGCTTTTTGCCGAAATGGGCTTCAAAGTCTTCCGTACCTCCATTGCCTGGTCGCGGATTTTCCCGAACGGTGATGAGCTGGAGCCTAATGAGCAAGGCCTGCAGTTCTATGATGATCTGTTCGACGAACTGCATAAATACGGCATCGAGCCGCTCGTTACCCTCTCCCACTATGAAACTCCGCTGCATTTGTCCAAGCACTATAACGGCTGGGTTAACCGCGATTTAGTCGGCTTCTACGAAAGGTATGCGAGAACGGTATTCACCCGCTACAAGAACAAAGTGAAATATTGGCTGACCTTTAACGAGATCAACTCCATTCTGCATGAACCGTTCATGAGCGGTGGTATTTACACGCCGAAGGAGCAGCTCAGCAAGCAGGATCTGTATCAGGCAATCCATCACGAACTGGTAGCCAGTGCGCTGGCCGTGAAGCTCAGTCACGAGATTAACCCGCAGGCCCAGATCGGCTGTATGATCCTTAGTATGCCGACTTATCCGCTCACTCCGAACCCGGATGATGTAATCGCAGCGATGAAGTCGGAGCATATGAACTATTTCTTCGGAGATGTTCATGCGAGAGGCGTATATCCGGGCTATATGAAGCGTTACTTCAGAGAGAACGGTATTGAAATCCATATGGAGCCTGGCGATGCCGAGATTCTGAAGCACACGGTAGACTTCATCTCCTTCAGCTATTATGTGAGCATCTGCGAAACGGGAGACAACAATAAGCGCAATCAGAACGAAGCTAACCTGTTCAGCGGTGCAGCCAATCCCTACCTGAAGGCTTCCGAATGGGGCTGGCAGATTGACCCGCAAGGTCTGCGTTATGTACTGAACATGTTCCATGACCGTTACCAGAAGCCATTGTTTATTGTAGAAAATGGTCTCGGCGCCAAGGACGAGCTGATCACCGGCGAAGACGGTGTGCCGACCGTCAATGACGACTACCGGATTGGGTATTTGAATGACCACCTGGTGCAGGTGGGTGAAGCAATCGAGGACGGCGTAGATGTCATGGGCTACACCTCATGGGGCTGTATTGACCTGGTCAGCGCTTCAACCGCACAGCTCAGCAAACGTTACGGCTTCATTTATGTTGACCGCCACGACGACAATACCGGCACACTTGAGCGCTACCGCAAAAAATCCTTCCACTGGTATAAGGACGTTATTGCGTCCAATGGAGAGAGTTTGCTGCGTTAAGCTCTTTCTCCCCAAAAAAGGCAGCCATTCCGGCTGTCTTTTTGGTTGGAATAGGCTACTTCATGGTAATTTCCATAAGGTTAGTCCATTCTCATTGTTGAGCATAATCGCCTCCGGCCTTCTTTCGGGTTCATATGAACATGATAGTGGTCCACACAGTCCGCTTCATAGGGCACGCAACTGAGACGCTTCCCGCTGTCCCTTCCTGTCCCTCCCCTCCGGAGCTAAGCTGAAAGTATATATTTCAGAGGAACAAAGGTTATAACCAGAAGCGGAAGGACCGGAGGGGAAATTTGGAACTGTAGGAGCGATAGCGTCCGCCTTTGTTTCCCGATTTCAACTGCAAACTGCAGTCTAGATCAAGAAATCAGGAAACAACAGCGGCCGGAAGTCCAAATGTTCACCGCAGAGACGCCGCAGCTTCCCGTTAGCACCTTAGCTTCAACGCCTATAGATATTCAGATAGCTCCTTTACCATTTTGCAACTAATTGCCAGAAAGGTTGGGATATACTAGCCACAGATGAATCATAAGGAGAGTAACTGGATGAACAAATTCATACCCGGCCTGAGCGGCCTTCTATTCTTAAGTATAATCACCTCCGGCTGCGGCACCCTGAAGACGCCAAGCGATCTGCTTCAGGCCCCGGCACAGGGCAATGCCGATGGCACATTAACCGGGATCGTGAAATTATATCTTCCCGCCAATTCGCATTTAACAGTGCCTGTCCATTCCGAATCCGGCAGCGCCATTCAATTGCAGGATCTCGACAAGGACGGACAGGATGAGCTGCTGGCCTTCTATAAGACAGACCAGACCGATTATGAAATCAATACCCTCCTGCTCTCGCACAAGGACGGGAAGTGGAGTAAACTCGCCACTCTGACCGGGGTAGGCAGTGAGCTGGATTACGTGGCGTTCACCGATGTTACCGCAGATGGAGCGGAGGATCTGCTGCTTGGTTATAGCGGCGGGGAAGGACTAAGTAAAGAGTTATCTGTCCACAGTCTGAACAGCGGCAAATTATCCGAGATTCTCAAGCAGCCCTATGATCAGGTAGTGGTTGGGGATCTGACCGGGGAAGGGCAAACCGACATTGCTGTACTCCAGGGAACCTATATCACAGATGCACAACCCGAGACGCACCTTCAGCTGCTCCGGCTCCAGGGCGGTACGCTGCAGACCTTATCCGATCAGAAGCTTGACGGGAACGTGATAGGCGCCCAGTTCGCCAAGGCATCTCCTACCCGCAGTGCCTTATTCATCGATGCCGCAGTGGGTGCGCACTCCTCTTACACTTCGCTGCTGACTTGGGAAAATAGCAAATTTACTGATATACTGGCATCAGATGATTATCAGCGTACTGCGCTGGCCGGGAGCAAGGATCTTGTACTCAAGCCGCTGGCACCGGCGCCTGACGGAATGCTCGGCAGCAATAACATGGCCATCAAGGATTACCCTCTGGACAGCACAGATATTAACGGTGACGGGATTGTCGAGATCGGCTTTCTCGTACCGCCTGCGGGCACAGAGAGTTACGCCCCGCTGGCCACTCCGTTCATCACCAAGTACTATCAATGGGATGGCGGAACCGGCCTGAAGTTCGTGGAAGAACAGTTTGACCGCTGGGGCTTCAACTTCCATATTCCTAAGGGCTGGGCTGGCCGTACCCTTCTGGAGACACCGGGAGAGTCACCGGCGCCATGGGAGAATATCCGCTTCAGCTACAAGAATGCCGAATCTGCCCTGCAGGCTCCGCTTCTCGAGCTTAGACTGCTGGCTAAGAAGGATTGGGCTGCAGCAGAGACTAAGCTGAAGTCAGAGAATAGAGAATATAAGCTGCTGTATGAGCTGCACAATACCAATGATGATACGGCGCCAACGGTGTTCGTTGCTGTCATGCCCGCTGCCGGTGCAGCAGCCAAGCTGCAGGGCGCTTCCCTTCAGGAGTATAATCAGCTGAAGCTGACCCTTGAGGAAGCAGTGCAGCTGGCCGGCACACCGCAGAAGCCCCGGCAATAATAAGGAGGCTGTTCATGAAAGTGCTGATACTGGAAGATGAGAAGCCAATCCGGGATCTTCTGTGTGTGAATCTGAAACGTGCAGGCTTCGAAGTCGCTGAGGCTTCTACCGGTGAAGAGGCTCTGCGAAGCGCAGGGGAACGGAAGGATTTTGACATCGCCATTCTGGATCTGATGCTTCCCGGCATGAGCGGCTTCGAGGTATGCACCCGCCTCCGGGGACAGTTCCCCCGCCTCGGAATCATTATGCTCACAGCCAAAAGCCAGGAAGTAGACAAGGTCATGGGCCTTGAAGCCGGCGCAGACGACTACGTGGTCAAGCCGTTCAGTCCGGTTGAGCTGGTCGCCCGGGTGCGCTCCCTGTACCGCCGGATGTATCCGGGAGAAGTTCTGCCGCAGGAGAACAACCTGGAGCTTCCGCCTTTTACCCTTCTGCTCGATGAACGGAAGTTACTGAAGAACGGGCAGGATATCCCGCTAACCCCGACCGAATTCATGATCGTCAAGCTGCTGATGGAGCAGCCGAACAAGGCGATGAACCGGGACGATATTCTGACAGCCGTGTGGGGGCAATATTTCATGGGGGATCTAAAGATTGTAGATGTGAATATCAGCCGAATCCGCCAAAAAATCGGGCAGGAGTCCTCCGGGCCGCAGTTCCTCGAAACGGTGTGGGGATTCGGCTATATATGGAGGGGCTAACTTTGCTGAAGGGAATCAGGTCCAGGCTTATCGTCTATATTACCCTTATGCTGCTCCTGATCGTCCTGCTGCTGGAGGGGGTTTTTATTGCTGCCGTCCACTATTATTATCTGGGCAGCGCGATGGAAACGTTGAATTCCCGGGCCGCTACTTCAGCGACTTTTTTCAACAAGTATCTGGAGGGTTATACCCTGAATGAACGGGCACGTTATATTCTGGAGAATCTCTCTCCTGAAGAGAGCAGTAAGGTGGAAGTGCTGAGTCCGGCCGGGAACGTCATTATTAATTCCTTCGGCTTCTCAAGTCAGGAGAAGGTGAATACCCCTGATGTAAGAGCAGCGCTGACCAGCGGTAAAGGAAGCTTCCAGAGTCTTAAGCCGTTACAGGGTGAGCGGATTATAGCCGTCTCGATTGCACTCAAGGAGTCCGGAAGTACGATTGGTGTGCTGCGTTACTCTGTTTCTGCAGAGCCTTTATATGCCGTTATTATGAGAATTGTGCTGAATGCAGCCGTAGTCGGCCTGCTTGTGATTGGATTCGGATTCGTGATGAGTCTGCTGATCGCCAAAAGAATCGTGGGTCCGATCCAGCAACTGACCGGGGTTGCGAAGGATATGGCCACCGGCAATTTCACCGTACGGGCGGCCAAACAATATGATGATGAGGTTGGTACGCTCGCGGTAACACTGAATTATATGTCCGAGGAAATTCTCAAAAGCGAGAAGATCAAATATGATTTCATCTCCTCTGTCACTCATGAGCTACGCACTCCGCTTACTTCGATCAAAGGCTGGGGCGAAACGCTGCTGGTGGGTGATTTGTCGGATAAACAAGAGACCCTGCAGGGTCTTGAGGTCATGACCGGGGAGACCGACAGGCTCATCGGACTGGTCGAGGATCTGCTGGACTTCTCCAAATTCCAGGCTGGTGAGATCAAGATCGTACGCCAGCCTTATGATCTCAGGGGACTGCTTGAGGATCTGCTGCTGCAGTTCAGATACCGGGGGCAGACCAAACAGATCCGCCTCTATCCCGAACTTCCTGATCAACCCCTGCCGGTAGACGGTGATTTCAACCGCCTGAAGCAGGTTTTTGTCAATTTGCTGGACAACGCCTTCAAATTCACTCCTGCCCAGGGAGCCATCCGCCTTACAGCAGTGTTACACGGGGAGCTCATCATCATCACCGTAGCCGACAACGGCGAAGGCATCGAGGCCGCAGACCTGGCACAGCTCGGTACCAAGTTCTTCAAAGGACGGTCCCGCCAGTCCGGAAGCGGCCTGGGCCTGGCCATCTGCAAGGAGATCATAGAGCTGCATGACGGGCGGCTGCGGATCGAGAGTGAATTCACCAAAGGTACCTCCGTGATCGTGGAGCTGCCGCTTTACCGGCTGGAGCAGCATCTTCCTCCGCCGGTGTATCTGTGAGCTTAGACCTCCCCGTGCGCAGGAATGCCAGTTGGAGGATTTTCGGGCATCATTTTCCTGCCCCGGCTATTTCAATTACAGGCTGCGTCTCAATCGAGACATTCCCTGCTACAGCTCTGGAGATCATACAGGACTCTTCTGCCATATGTGCCAGCCGCTCTGCCTTCTTCAGCTGGGCCGCTGTCGCATCTGCCTGGAGCACCAACCGCGGCTTGTGCACGATCCGTTCGTACGTAAATACATTATTCGTGACATCTACCGTTGCCTCTGACTCCAGTGTCAGTTCCTGTGGTACAATATCTGAACGCTCGAGCATCGCTGCCAGCGTAATCAAATAACAGGTCGAGGCTGCCCCCAGCAGCATTTCGTCAGGATTCGTTCCGGTTCCCGGACCGCCCATCTCCTGCGGAATCGAGATGACCGTCCGGAGTCCGCCTGCTTCGATATGCCCCTCACTGTTACGTCCGCCATTCCATACTGCCTTCAGGTGAAAAGGATGCTTCATCTCCCTCAATCCTCTCTTGTTCATTGTAGCTGCTGAATCCAGTCTACCTCATTAACAGATATAATGCATGGGTCAGAGCTATCCCCAACACAATAAGTAAGGAGATTAATATTTATATCGCTTAATTATTAATTAGATGAGCGGAGCGCGGCAGACTCCTGCATTAATCCCCAAGCTGTTATAGTGCTGTTTGATGTTAATAATCGCATGCCCGCTTATGACCCGTGATACCAGATCCTCGACCGGTTTAGCGTCAACCTGTTTATGCTGAAGCAGCTGTTCGACGGTATGTTTAATTTCCTTCGGATATATATTACCAGCCACACTTGAGAGACCATTACATCCGCCTGTGACGAAATTGTCCACCAGCTTAACATCTCCTGCAGCAAACATGATGAAATCGTCCGGGTAAATTAGCGGCAGATGACGCTGCAAATCCCCTGTTTCTTTATAGCCTACAATGTTGGGGTATCGGTTAATTAACGAATGAAGCGAGTCTGGAGTCAAATCGAACCCGGTCCGGCCGGGATTATTGTACAGGGCCACCTGCTTGGTTGTATGGCTGAGCAGCTCCTCCACATAAGCAACTGCCTGCTGCTGCGTGGGCCGGATATACGGAGGGAACCCGATCAGAATTATATCAATTACAGAGGCCTCCAGCACCTTTACCAGACGTACAGCATCCCGTGTTCTTATAGCGGAAGCCCCGAAGACAAGCTCAATATCCTGAAAGCGCTGCTGGTCAAAATATTCAATGATCTGCAGTCTCTCCTCTATGCTCATGGAATGCTGCTCACCCGTACTTCCAGAGACAAGCAGTGATTCTATACCGTTCTGCTTCTGATACTCTACAATGGCTCTAAATCCGTCAACATTTAAGCTTTCATCCTCCCGGAAAGGAGTCGGTATAGCGACATTTATATTTTTCATGCATATTCCTTTCTGTGGCGAGCCAGACAGCTATGATCTGGACAGGAATTTGTCTTCCATTGCATCGAGGAGCGTGAACATCAGTTCATTGGAAGCTTTTACTTTCTCAAGCTGATTCACCATCTCAGACTGCGCTTGAACATACTCCTCCCGCTCCAGCTGCTCGGCGCAGTTCCCGATGATTTTCCGGATGCTGAGGTCATTAACCTCCAGATGAAACTGCAGGCCGGCTACATAATCCTCATATTCAAAACACTGATTGGCACAGCCCAAGCTGAACCCTAGCCTCTTGGCTCCGGCGGGCAGGCTGAAGGTATCCCCATGCCAGTGAAACGGTATAAACTGCTCCGGGAACGCTTTGAAGAAGGTAGACGTCTTGGCATCCCCGGTCAATCTCACTGGGAACCAGCCGATCTCGTTCCACTTGTTTTTATAGACTTCACCGCCGATTTGTTCGGCAATCAGCTGGGCTCCCAGGCAGATTCCAAGCGTCAGCTTACGCGAGCGGATGGCTGCATTAATAAAAGCTTTCTCCCCCTTCAACCAGGGGATCATTTCCTCATCATTGACTCCCATCGGTCCGCCCATGATTACGAGCATATCAAACTCATCAATAGACGGCAGAGCCTGCGCTTCATACAATAAGGTTGTTGTAAGCTCATACCCTCTGTTCCCGGCCCAAACTGCAATTTCCTCCGGCGCTTCAAAAGGGACATGCTGCAGGCAATGAATTCTCATCTCTCCACCTCATTCAATAAATTTTCTATTCCCTACACTCACACCATCTTCCTCTAATGTAAGTATGTTCTGCGTTGCTTGGTGGAGTCCTCCCTTAATAATAAACAATCCAATGTTTTTTCCTGCCCCAAAGTACCAAAAAGTCCTGACGAATCAAGGGCTGCTTGATCATCAGGACTGTCTTTCTTGTAGCAAAAGGTATGGCTTTCTTTTATTTTTCTTTTACGGCAGGTTCATAGATCAGACAGCGCAGCATCTTACTCGGATAGCGGAACTCAGCATTATATTTGCTGCCGTCTTCTAATAACACATCCACTGCTACCATCCCGCGTTTGTTGTTCACCTCAGTATCGGTCAGATAAGCTTTGACTATCTTTCTTTTCTCTCCCTGCTTGTCCTTCACGACCTGAGTAGCTTTATTGATCCAGCTGTTATCCTTTTTGAGGACAGCTGCGGCTGCTGCGTCGATAGGCGTTCTTTTCAACGTCCCATTAATGGCTGTCGTATCTACTACAACCCCGGTTTCCGGATCGATCCGCACATCGTATTCCCAATATTCCTGGCCTTGTCCGCGCAAGGTACTAGACTTGTACGGAGCAGAGTGAACCGCCCAGGTGGAACGTATGCCATATCCCGGTTCCACTAATATAACCGTCGTTTTTAGCTTAGATACATCGGCATCGAACAATTTACGTACACTTTCAGCCGCCAGCGCCTCTACTTCAGACTTACTATATTTCTGCGGAAGGGAAGGCGCAGTCACATATCGTTTGGATAATACATAATTCATCCGGGCGTACCAGTCGATCAGTTGCAGATGCTCTTCATCGGTCCAGGTCTGCTCTGGATAGTAGTACGTATTGGTATCCATATCCAGATACAATGCCCCTTGCCCCGGCTCTAGGGGCATTGGCTTATGTGGCCGCACGCCATCATACACATACTGATCTTGCAGCACCAGATTGCGTTTGATTTCCGAATCAGTCATTTGCCGGCCTGAAACATTGGGATCACCGGGCTTCTCTATATAGTCATAGATCTGCTGCATTTGCGTCTCGGACATCTGCTCAAGCAGATTATCATTCACGGTAGATACCGGCACAGGCGCCTCTACTTTCAACACAGGAACAGTACTTCCTGTCAGACTTAGCCGGACATTGTCCTGTGTTGCCGTGCTGTTCTTAGAGACGACTGCAGAGTTCACCAGGCTGGGGACGAGAAATGCACTAGCTGCGAATACACCTCCAGAGACTAAGATGACAGCCACCGTAGCCGACCATTTCTTTGTTTTCAATTGTATTACCTCCATCGGATTAAGATATTAACTCTGTCTATACCTTAATCCCGGGATGTTATAGAGTAGAGGGTCAGTTGTTATGGAGTTGTAAAAAGATACGGATGCTTGTCCCCTGACCAACGACAGATTGCAGCTCAACCCTGGCCTCATGCGCCTCGGCAATCTGCCGGCACAAGGAGAGGCCGAGGCCAGCATTGCCGTAGGTCCGCGAACGTGCCGGGTCTGCGCGGTAAAACGGCTCGAACGCACGCTTACTCTGCTCTTCCGTCATGCCGCCTCCACTGTCTTGCACTTCCAGCACCCCTTCCCCGTTCTGCTGAAAAGCCAGCAGGCGGATGGTGCTCCTTGGCTGGGATGCAGGAATGGCATTCTCAATCAGATTTACCAGAAAGGATGCCAGAAGATCCGCATCTCCCCACACGGCGGGAATATAGCTGTCCATCTGCAGCAGTAATCCGTGCTCTGCTGCCTTCTGCTGCTCGGTCTGCGCTACCGCCTGGAACAGGGCTGCCACATTCACCTCTGCCTGCACCAGTGGCTGATGCCGCAGAACGGACAAATCAAGCAGCTTGAAGGCCAGATTCTTAAGACGGACAGTCTCAGTTAAAATATAGTGACCGGCCTTGATCTGATCCTCCTGGCCAATGTTCGCCGAGGTGAGAAGTTCAGCAAATCCCTGCATGCTGGTCAGCGGCGTCCGCAGTTCATGGGCAAGATTATCGACCATCCGCTGTTTATCCTCGGCCATGCCTGCGAGGTCCGTCATCCGCTGCTCCACCACAGCAGCCATCCGGTTAAAGTTGAAGGCCAGCTCCCCGAATTCATCCCTGCTGTTCAGCTCCACACGGTTAGAATAGTTACCTTCGGCAATCGTTTTGGTCGTCTCGGACAGCAGCTTGAGAGGCCTGGTCAGGTGCCGGATCAGAAGGTAGAGCAGCAGCACCAGCAATGGACCAGCGATCCAGTTAATCATCACGAAAAAGCGGTTAAGCTCCTGCTGCTGGGCATACAGCCCGCTAATGTCGCGCTTGTAAGTCAGCTCCAGATGCTGATAAGGAGCAGGGAGCGGCATAGCCAGCGTCATGACATGCTCTTCCTGCACAGCGCTCTTCCCTGCCTGATTGGGGTAGATAAGCTGTCCGTCCTCCCGCAACTCCAGTCCTATTCCCTGTTTGCGGTAGTGTTCCCCATACGACTTAGCCACACTGACCATAAGTGCAGGGGTGAGGGTTAGGCCACGTGTCCGGATCGAATCCAGATTCTCGTATATATTGTTGGTGATCAGCAGCTGTTCACTGGCCGCGCGCCTGGTTTCGCTATCCATATTCAGCTGCCAGCTTTTTTTCATCACCATTATCACACTTACATCAAGAGCGGCTATGAAGAGAACCAGGACAGCGAGGAGGATCTTATGCCAGAACCGCATGGCTAGACCTGAACTTCCAGCCGGTAGCCCAGCTTGAATACAGTTTTGATCCGTTCTTCCCAGCCGAGCTTTTTGCGCAGCTGGCGGATATGAACATCCACGGTGCGGGTGTCTCCGGCAAAGTTATAACCCCAGGCCAGCTCCAGCAGCTTTTCTCTCGAAAGGGCGATATTCCGGTTACGTATCAGTACTTCGAGCAGCTCAAATTCTCTGGTGGTCAAATCAACCTGCTGCTGATCTACCCGGACCTGCCGTTCCGGAAACCTGACTTCCACCGCATCGCAAATAAAGGCAGGGGCAGCTTGTTCATTCCTGCGCAGCACAACGTTAATCCGGGCCAGCAGCTCCAGGATTTCAAACGGTTTTATTATATAATCCTCCGCACCCAGCTCGAAGCCTCTGATGCGGTCGGAGAGTGCATTTTTGGCCGTAATCAGAATGACCGGAATCCGCAAATGAGCGATCTGCTGCATTACTTCAAACCCGTCAAGACCGGGAAGCATCACATCGAGCAGGATAAGATCCGTACGCTCCTGTTCCAGCATTCCGGCAACCTCTGAGCCGGTATACACTTTGGAATACGTGTGTCCAACCAGCTTAAGATTCATAGTTATCAAGTCGCTGATCGGCTGTTCATCTTCAACTACTAGTATATGAGCCATCTACTGAATATCCTCCTGATTCCTGTAATAGCAAAATGTTCCGTTAACTATTTAACCTTTATCATATCAGATTTCAGAGTGTACATGACATTTCACGGTGTACTATGGATTCTATTGTTATAAAAGTGGCGCCAAACACAACAAAAAAACCATTGTCGATTGCTCAACAATGGCTTCATGTGCTTGGCGGCGTCCTACTCTCCCAGGACCCTTCGGTCCAAGTACCATCGGCGCTGGAGGGCTTAACGGTCGTGTTCGGGATGGGTACGCGTGGAACCCCTCCGCTATCGCCACCAAACGGGCATTTACAGCGTAAATGCTTCAGGAATTGATTCCTGAAAACTGAATCCGAAACGAATCTGCGCTCTAAGAAATTTGGATAAGCCCTCGACCGATTAGTATTGGTCAGCTCCATGCATTGCTGCACTTCCACCTCCAACCTATCTACCTCGTCGTCTTCAAGGGGTCTTACTAGTTGGGAAATCTCATCTTGAGGGGGGCTTCACGCTTAGATGCTTTCAGCGCTTATCCCGTCCGTACGTAGCTACTCAGCCATGCTCCTGGCGGAACAACTGATGCACCAGCGGTACGTCCATCCCGGTCCTCTCGTACTAAGGACAGCTCCTCTCAAATTTCCTGCGCCCACGACAGATAGGGACCGAACTGTCTCACGACGTTCTGAACCCAGCTCGCGTACCGCTTTAATGGGCGAACAGCCCAACCCTTGGGACCTACTTCAGCCCCAGGATGCGATGAGCCGACATCGAGGTGCCAAACCTCCCCGTCGATGTGGACTCTTGGGGGAGATAAGCCTGTTATCCCCAGGGTAGCTTTTATCCGTTGAGCGATGGCCCTTCCATGCGGTACCACCGGATCACTAAGTCCGACTTTCGTCCCTGCTCGACTTGTAGGTCTCGCAGTCAAGCTCCCTTATGCCTTTGCACTCTGCGAATGATTTCCAACCATTCTGAGGGAACCTTTGAACGCCTCCGTTACTCTTTAGGAGGCGACCGCCCCAGTCAAACTGCCCGCCTGACACGGTCCCCGTACCCGCTTAGGGTACTAGGTTAGAACCTAGATACGATCAGGGTGGTATCCCAACGGCGCCTCCGCAGAAGCTTGCGCTCCTGCCTCAACGGCTCCCACCTATCCTGTACAGATCGTACCCAAATTCAATATCAAGCTGCAGTAAAGCTCCATGGGGTCTTTCCGTCTTGTCGCGGGTAACCTGCATCTTCACAGGTATTAAAATTTCACCGGATCTCTCGTTGAGACAGCGCCCAAGTCGTTACGCCATTCGTGCGGGTCAGAATTTACCTGACAAGGAATTTCGCTACCTTAGGACCGTTATAGTTACGGCCGCCGTTTACTGGGGCTTCGGTTCACAGCTTCGGGTTGCCCCTAACCACTCCCCTTAACCTTCCAGCACCGGGCAGGCGTCAGCCCGTATACTTCGCCTTGCGGCTTCGCACAGACCTGTGTTTTTGCTAAACAGTCGCTTGGGCCTTTTCACTGCGGCCCCCTCGGGCTATTCACCCTACCGAGGCACCTCTTCTCCCGAAGTTACGAGGTCATTTTGCCGAGTTCCTTAACGAGAGTTCTTCCGCGCGCCTTAGAATTCTCTTCTCGCCTACCTGTGTCGGTTTGCGGTACGGGCACCTTCTCCTGGCTAGAGGCTTTTCTTGGCAGTGTGAGATCATGACCTTCGCTACTACAATTTTCGCTCCCCATCACAGCCCAGCCTTAATGATGTGCGGATTTGCCTACACATCAGCCTCACTGCTTAGACGGACACATCCATCAGTCCGCGTCACTACCCTCCTGCGTCACCCCATCGCTCATAGCGGATTACGGTGGTACAGTAATTTCAAACTGTTGTCCTTCGACTACGCCTTTCGGCCTCGCCTTAGGTCCCGACTTACCCTGAGCGGACGAGCCTTCCTCAGGAAACCTTGGGCTTTCGGCGGATCAGATTCTCACTGATCTTTTCGTTACTCATACCGGCATTCTCACTTGTATGCTGTCCAGCGCTCCTTACGGTACACCTTCAACCTACATACAACGCTCCCCTACCCCAGATACAAAGTATCTAGCCATAGCTTCGGTGGTGTGTTTAGCCCCGTTACATTTTCGGCGCAGAGTCACTCGACCAGTGAGCTATTACGCACTCTTTCAATGGTGGCTGCTTCTAAGCCAACATCCTGGTTGTCTGTGCAACTCCACATCCTTTCCCACTTAACACACACTTGGGGACCTTAGCTGATGGTCTGGGCTGTTTCCCTTTTGACAATGGATCTTAGCACTCACTGTCTGACTCCCGGCAAGAAGTTAATGGCATTCGGAGTTTGACTGAGCTTGGTAACCCTTGCGGGCCCCGCACCCAATCAGTGCTCTACCTCCACCACTCCATTCACCGAGGCTAGCCCTAAAGCTATTTCGGGGAGAACCAGCTATCTCCGAGTTCGATTGGAATTTCTCCGCTACCCCCACCTCATCCCCGCATTTTTCAACATGCGTGGGTTCGGGCCTCCAGTGCGTGTTACCGCACCTTCACCCTGGACAGGGGTAGATCACACGGTTTCGGGTCTACGTCCACATACTCATTCGCCCTATTCAGACTCGCTTTCGCTGCGGCTCCGTCTTCTCGACTTAACCTTGCATGTTAAACGTAACTCGCCGGTTCATTCTACAAAAGGCACGCCATCACCCAGTAATAGGGCTCTGACTTTTTGTAAGCACACGGTTTCAGGTTCTATTTCACTCCCCTTCCGGGGTGCTTTTCACCTTTCCCTCACGGTACTGTTTCACTATCGGTCGCCAGGTAGTATTTAGCCTTAGCAGATGGTCCTGCTGGATTCATACGGGGTTTCACGTGCCCCGCACTACTCGGGATCCGTCTCGGAGAGAACACAGTTTAGGTTACAGGGCTTTTACCTCTATCGCGGGCCTTTCCAGACCTCTTCGCCTACCATATTCCTTTGTAACTCCATGTGAGACGTCCCACAACCCCAAGGGGCAAGCCCCTTGGTTTAGGCTGTTCCGCGTTCGCTCGCCGCTACTGACGGAATCACTATTGTTTTCTCTTCCTCAGGGTACTTAGATGTTTCAGTTCCCCTGGTCTGCCTCTGCGTATCCTATGTATTCAGATACGAGTAACTGCGAATTACCACAGCTGGGTTTCCCCATTCGGACACCCCCGGATCAAAGCTTGCTTACAGCTCCCCGAGGCAGTTTCGTTGTTCGCCACGTCCTTCGTCGGCTCCTGGCGCCTAGGCATCCTCCGTGTGCTCTTATTAGCTTAACCGTCACTCCGGTGTTTCGCTTGCCTGCTCCTCTTGTTTTGAATGCTGCTCATGGATTACTCCATTCACCAACACATTCAAAGCCAAAGGTCGCTGCACAATCGAAAACCTTCGTTCTGCACTAATAACTATTTCAACTTGCTTACACAAGTTTCAGCTAAAAGATGTTCTAAAACGCAAATTCGTTTCGGTATCCAGTTTTCAAGGATCAAGGTGCTGAAATTTCGGGACAATCACGACTGTGATGTTCGAAAATTCAGACAGTTTAAAGATGAGAGCTTAAACTCTCAAAACTGACCAACGAGTGAGTAACAGGCCTAAACCTGAGTTTTGGAAGTAATACTTCCGATTTGAATGTTTCCGTTGCAGGAAACGATTCTCCATAGAAAGGAGGTGATCCAGCCGCACCTTCCGATACGGCTACCTTGTTACGACTTCACCCCAATCATCTACCCCACCTTCGGCGGCTGGCTCCCTTGCGGGTTACCCCACCGACTTCGGGTGTTGTAAACTCTCGTGGTGTGACGGGCGGTGTGTACAAGACCCGGGAACGTATTCACCGCGGCATGCTGATCCGCGATTACTAGCAATTCCGACTTCATGCAGGCGAGTTGCAGCCTGCAATCCGAACTGAGACCGGCTTTGCTGGGATTGGCTCCACCTCGCGGTTTCGCTTCCCGTTGTACCGGCCATTGTAGTACGTGTGTAGCCCAGGTCATAAGGGGCATGATGATTTGACGTCATCCCCACCTTCCTCCGGTTTGTCACCGGCAGTCACTCTAGAGTGCCCAGCCTTACCTGCTGGCAACTAAAGTCAAGGGTTGCGCTCGTTGCGGGACTTAACCCAACATCTCACGACACGAGCTGACGACAACCATGCACCACCTGTCTCCGATGCTCCGAAGAGGGGCACTATCTCTAATGCTTTCATCGGGATGTCAAGACCTGGTAAGGTTCTTCGCGTTGCTTCGAATTAAACCACATACTCCACTGCTTGTGCGGGTCCCCGTCAATTCCTTTGAGTTTCAGTCTTGCGACCGTACTCCCCAGGCGGAGTGCTTACTGTGTTAACTTCGGCACCAAGGGTATCGAAACCCCTAACACCTAGCACTCATCGTTTACGGCGTGGACTACCAGGGTATCTAATCCTGTTTGCTCCCCACGCTTTCGCGCCTCAGCGTCAGTTACAGCCCAGAAAGTCGCCTTCGCCACTGGTGTTCCTCCACATATCTACGCATTTCACCGCTACACGTGGAATTCCACTTTCCTCTTCTGTACTCAAGTCACCCAGTTTCCAGTGCGACCCCAGGTTGAGCCCAAGGTTTAAACACCAGACTTAAATGACCGCCTGCGCGCGCTTTACGCCCAATAATTCCGGACAACGCTTGCCCCCTACGTATTACCGCGGCTGCTGGCACGTAGTTAGCCGGGGCTTTCTTCTCAGGTACCGTCACTCCGGTAGCAGTTACTCTACCGGACGTTCTTCCCTGGCAACAGAGCTTTACGATCCGAAAACCTTCATCACTCACGCGGCATTGCTCCGTCAGGCTTTCGCCCATTGCGGAAGATTCCCTACTGCTGCCTCCCGTAGGAGTCTGGGCCGTGTCTCAGTCCCAGTGTGGCCGTTCACCCTCTCAGGTCGGCTACGCATCGTCGCCTTGGTGAGCCGTTACCCCACCAACTAGCTAATGCGCCGCAGGCCCATCCCCAAGTGGCAGATTGCTCCGCCTTTCATTCTCTCTTCAGGAGAGGAAAGAAATTATCCGGTATTAGCTACCGTTTCCGGTAGTTATCCCAGTCTTGAGGGCAGGTTGCCTACGTGTTACTCACCCGTCCGCCGCTAAATTCATTTGAAAGCAAGCTTTCAAATGAACTCCGCTCGACTTGCATGTATTAGGCATGCCGCCAGCGTTCGTCCTGAGCCAGGATCAAACTCTCCAAATTGGTTTTAGAAAGAGCGATTGCTCATTTTGAAACATCTGACGAGAATTTTCATTCTCTTTTTTGGATCTCGCCGAAGCGATCTCCAGGTACTCACTCGTTGTTCAGTTTTCAAAGATCAAGCTCGTTGTCAGCGACGACTACCGCGTCACCAGCAACTCTTATAATATATCACATCCAACCGATCAATGCAAGCTCTTTTTTCAACTTCTTTTCGAGCTCGGCGTTGATGTTTCGCGGCCAGAAATAGAATATATCATGTATAGATTCTTTTTGCAAGCAGTATTTTAAAGGGACATTCATATGTCGAGTGACTCCTACAATAGCAACTCTCTTTATAGTTCATATATTTATCGAATAGCTGAGATTGAAGCCTGAAAGATCCTGCAGTAAGCATATCTATTATATCTGTATCAAACTTTAACCCTACTATCCATCGAGCTTTGCCCCTGAAACAGGAACAGACCCTGTTCATCCCGGCATCTGCCGCTAGAACAAGGTCTGTTGCATAATGCGGAAGAACCCCCTGTATAATTACACCTGTGTATATACCCTAATCTAAACTCAACTTCTGTTGGAGTAATACAACCAGATCCTCCGCTGTATCCCAGACGAGTGGACGGATCTCTTGCAGGTGTACCTGAAGGTTGTTGGCGTCACAGCTCTTAACAGCCCAGATCACCGGAATGCCCCTCCCAAGCGCGTATCCCGCTGTATAATACACTTCAGGAGATTGACCCGTTATATCTGCGATAATCAGCTTGCTGTCCGCAACGGACTCCAAAGAATACGTTTCGCTGCTATATGCTATCAATCGGGGAAGATAACCGTACTGCTCGATTTTGGGCAAAAGCTTCTCCTGCCATTCCTTGCGCAATTCCTCTTCTTCCGGCAGGAGAACGACGCATGGCTTTAATTTCTTACCTCCGCTTGTTGCAGCGGCTTCGCTCCATCCTTGTGCGGTTAATTTAAAGGTTAAGCCTTCTCTTATAAGCAGCTGGTCGCTTCCAAGCTTATCGATGATATAGACCAGCTCTTGCAGGTTGGGAGAGTATGTCAGGTTATAGCTGCTGGAAAGGGGTTGAATAACCACAGGCTCCAACGGCCCTTCGGAATGTCTATACAAATGTTGCAGCAGCCTGTTTCCTTTATCCTCAATAGTCACAGGGATGGCCGGAGAATTCACAATAGAATCCAAATCTCCGGCATTAACACTGACCTTCTCTCCACGGTCTGTCATTTCCCGGATATACGCTGATACCAAATGGAGCATGTCGCGTTTCTGTTGGTGTGATAACGAAAGTATCGACTCATAGCTGTCTCTCAGCAGCTTATAGAACCCCCCGGGTGAACAGGAGCAGTCTTCATACCGATCATAATCGCGTTCAGCTGTAATCGGGACAATCTGATCGCAGAACAAACAGTGTTTTTTGAGCATGACAATTTACCACCTCTTATGAATAGCAATTCTTCTAACCTTACCAAGATTGCCTGGAAAAGTAGACAAGCAGATATTTCCTTTAGGCCGGGAATAACATTACAGGCTTCTGCTAAATCCTCCTAAAGTATAATAATCGGCCTTTGATTCCGTACCTTCTCCAGCACTTGATAAGACTTGCGTATAAGCATTATCTTTCCGAATCTCCTCTATTACAGGTGCTAGAATTACACAAAAAAATCCTGATAATCAAGGTTATCTTGACTATCAGGACTGAAATTTGCGTGCGTATCCAAGAGGCAAACGACGCCAAAGAATCTGCTTCCTAGCTACTGCCAATTACCTCCCCGAATTCACCTCTAACTCCGACCGGATGGGAATACCCATTGCGTGAATATGGTGCTATCGAAAGTTAGTTCTTCTATGTGTTACCTTCAATCAATTCAGTTTGCGGAAAGTGATCCTTCCAGTATTCTTTCATGGTTAAAAGTACTTCAAATTTCATTTTTAAAGTTATACCATAATCAATAAAATCAGTCTTCTTCCAGTATGAATAATTCATAAAAATATATTTCCAGAATTCTTTGATTTCACAATAGAAATCCATTGAGTTGTAGTCCAATATTTCTTTCCAAATAACGAATTGTTGTGTTGGATTCTTATCTTCAAAAATGGTTGATTCAGGGGTAAGCCCTCTATAGTCATAGCCATAAAACACATTGACTAACTTAATCTGACCATCAATATTATTGTTAAGTTCGTCTATATCTTCAGCAGGATCCATAACTCATTATGATTTCTTGATCCTACAATTTGTTCTCCATATCTATCAATAAAAGGGCTGGCAACAATAAACTCTGTTACGAATCCAACGTTGCCTGAGAATTTATCCTTAACATTCCATTCCGCTGCAATCTGGTCTGCATAGGTTTGATTTAAAACTGGATAGAAAATTGGCTGCTCAGGTAACCTTGGAGGAAATCCCCTTAGGTTTAGATCTAGGATCAATTTCATTTCCGCAAGACCGACAGGTCGAAATAGAGTCTTCATATTTATTATCCCCTCAGCTGATTTTCCGATAACCAAAAGTTATGCCATGAGTTTCCTAATCCAAAATCAGTTTTGACATTAGAGCCCATTTGATAATACTAAAAAAAAATTTAAAAAGTCCTGATAAATCAAGGGTTTCTTGACCATCAGGACTAAAATGTTTGTGCCGAATATCGTTACAAATCTATACCAAACTACGATCCAAACGGTGACAAGATGACTTACAACTCACAACATGAGCTGAGTCTACTTCCCGTGACTCCCCCGCTGCCGCATCCCCTCAAACAACAAAATCGTCGCCGCCATCGCTGCATTCAGCGATTCGGCGCGGCCGGCCATCGGGATGATAATGCTCTTGTCGACGAGGGCTGCCGTCTCCGGCGAGATTCCTTTGCCCTCGCTGCCGATCAGCAGCCACTGGCTGCCATGGAAGTCATGGGTGTAGCAGGAATCTTCACCTGTCAGCGAAGTGCTGACCAGCAGCGCTCCGCGTTCCCGCGCCTGAGGCAGAATCGTGCCGAGATCTCCCTCCACCACCGGGAGATGGAACATGGAGCCCATCGTGGAACGGATGGTCTTGGGATTGAAGAGATCGGCGCAGCCTTGGCCGAGGATGACTCCATCCGCACCTGCCGCATCGGCACTGCGGATGATGGTGCCCACGTTACCGGGGTCCTGGACCCCGTCCAGCACAACAACCAGACTATCCGGCTTCGCCAGAATAATCTCCACGCCTTGCTGCTCCTTGCGCACAACGGCAAATACCGGCTGCGGTGTATTCGTGCTGCTGCACTTCGCAATCACCGCTGCCGACACGCCAATTACCTCCATGCCCTGCACGGCTTGAAGCAGAGGCTTCAGTTCGGAAGGCATGCCCTTTTCCAGATCAAAGGCCAGGCATTCCACATCCGCTTCCGCCTGCAGCGCCTCCTGCACCAGATGAATGCCCTCCACAATATATTTCCCGGATTTGTCGCGGTGTTTCTTCTCCTGCAGCCCTGCCCATTCCTTCACCCGCGTATTCTGCGGCGACATAATTTCCATGAGGTCCTACCTTTCTGGTGCTTGCAGATTCCTGATCTTAAGTATGCTAAACCAATCGAGTGTTTTAACTGTAGTTAGTACAACTAAAATTAGCGGTTGGAGTAAGATTCCGCTATTTACGTGATTTTAGTTGTACCCTATTTGCATATAACGGATTAATTCAATTAAAATAACTGCCCAAAATACAATTAACCTTGCCTGTACCTGCACTCAACCATACAGCCCTATTGATAAGCCATTTCCAGCTTCGTCAGGTTGTCCTTGCGTCCGACAATGACGAGTACATCACCTTCAGTCAGACGGTCCTCCGCTCTGGGGGAAATATTCATTTCCTCACCCCGGCGGATGGCCATCACGTTACAGCCGTATTTAGCACGAATATTAAGCTCCTGCAGATTCTTACCGAGCATCGGCCCGGAGACCTTCATGTCCAGGATGCTGTAGTCCGGCGACAGCTCTATATAATCAAGGATGTTCGGCGAGGCCAGATGATGCGCCACCCGCATGCCCATATCCCGTTCGGGGTAAATTACCTTATCCGCTCCGATTTTACTTAATACCTTGCCGTGCAGCTCGCTTTTGGCCTTAACCAGAATTGCAGGCACGCCCAGATCCTTCAGGATCAGCGTGGTTAGAATACTGGCCTGAATATCCTCGCCAATCGCGACAACTACCACATCGAAGTTACGGATTCCGAGTGCACGCAGTGCCTCTTCATCGGTCGAATCCGCGGATACGGCATGAGTAACAATATTCGAAATTTCCTGGGTGCGTTGCTCATCCGTATCAATGGCCAGTACATCAAAGCCCATACCACTGAGCGCCTTGGCTACACTTGAGCCGAAACGTCCCATTCCGATGACGGCATATTGTTTTTTTGCCATAATTGTTGTACCTCCCGCCGCATTTTGCATCTCAAACAGTATAGCATACGTTGTCATAAACTTGAATTTTCAGCGCGGCCGCAGGGCACCTTATAACAAGGCTGCTCACAAACCAAAGCCCACGCTCCCGAAGCCAGTTTTGCAATGCCGACCCAGGGAGCGAATGCTAACAAACTTAAGGAGGCCGATATGCCAGTCACCATTGATTTGCGCCAGGCTATTGTACACAAGATTCACGGACAGACCGAAGAAGGCCTGCGGGAAGTGATCGAGAATTCCGTGGACGGACCGGAAGCCGCGCTTCCAGGACTCGGCGTTGTCTTCGAGATGATCTGGAAGGATCTCGATCCCGCCAAGCAGGACCGGGTGCTCTCCATGCTGCACAGACATCTGGAGAAGCTCACACCAGGATCCATCACCTCCTAAAGAGCTTCACTCCGCCAAAAACCTCCGCAATCCACTGTGCAGCTGCACTATGGAGGCGGAGGTTTTTTATAACAAACAATTGAATAAGCGGTCAGCTTATCCTACTTCAACTGTACATTTCAAGGCGCGGTTTCGAGGAACTTGGCCGTTGGATTCTTCTCCATTGCGGTCCGCATGGCGTATTCATTCTCGAACAGCACCACAAAATTGCCCTTCTTATCAGTAACCAGGGTGGAGTTAATCCGGAATTTGCTTGCGTCCGGCTTGTTGTCATCCACAATCCAGCGCGCGAACTGGTAGCTCATCCGCTGCAGCTGGACATCTACACCATACTCGCCCTTCATCCGGTACTCGAACACCTCGAACTGCAGCTGTCCGACGACACCCAGCAGGATATCATCGAAGTTCACGGTGCGGAACACCTGGATCATCCCCTCTTCGGTCAGCTGGTCAATACCCTTCTGGAACTGCTTCGATTTCAGCGCATTCTTAATGCTCACTTTGGAGAAAATCTCCGGCGAGAAGGTCGGCAGCTCATCGAATTCAATATCCCCTGCCTGACTCAGCGTGTCGCCAATCCGGAAGATACCCGGGTCAAACAGACCGATAATATCACCCGGATACGCCTCTTCAACAATATCTCTATCCTGGGCGAGGAACTGCTGCGGCTGGGACAGCTTGATGTCTTTACCAGCCCGCACATGCTTCACGCTCATCCCGCGCTCGAACTTGCCGGACACAATGCGCAGGAAGGCAATGCGGTCACGGTGAGCCGGGTTCATGTTAGCCTGGATTTTGAAGACATAGCCGGTAAATTTCTCATTTGTCGGTTCAACAGAGCCAGCTGTACTGCGGCGTGGTTCAGGCTTCGGTGCAAGATCAAGGAAATTATCCAGGAAGGTCTGCACGCCGAAGTTGTTGATCGCACTGCCGAAGAATACCGGGGTAATCTCGCCGCGGAGTACTTTCTCATAGTCAAAAGGATCGCCCGCTACATCCAGCAGCTCCAGATCTGCGCACAACTGGTCATGCAGGTACTCTCCGGCCATCTCGCGGATAATCGGGTCACGGTAGCTTTCCACTTTTTGTACTCTGATCACGGAATGATCGTCGCCCTGGAACAGCTCGACCTGATTCTTCATCCGGTCATATACGCCGCACAGCTCACGGCCCATGCCAATCGGCCAGTTCATTGGCACAGAGCGGATACCCAGTACATTCTCCAGCTCTTCCATCAGCTCAAATGGATTGCGGCCTTCACGGTCCAGCTTGTTGATGAAGGTGAAGATCGGAATGCCGCGTTTCGCACAAACCTGGAACAGCTTGATCGTCTGTGTTTCCACGCCCTTGGCAACGTCAATCAGCATGACCGCACTGTCAGCCGCAGTAAGCGTACGGTAAGTGTCTTCACTGAAATCCTGGTGACCCGGGGTATCCAGGATATTCACCCGGTGGTCCAGATAATCAAACTGCATGACGGAAGAAGTGACGGAGATCCCGCGCTGCTTCTCAATTTCCATCCAGTCACTTGTCGCATGCTTGCTTGCCTTACGGGCTTTGACTGTACCTGCTAAGCGGATAGCGCCCCCGAAGAGGAGCAGTTTCTCGGTCAGCGTTGTTTTACCCGCATCGGGGTGGGAAATAATCGCAAAGGTTCTGCGTTTGTCTACTTCACTCTGAAGCTTGTGGTCCGGTGCCTTATTCATTACACATATCCCTTCATATATATATTCATCCATGCTTCTGCTTCAATTACCGGATTTCATCAAATCGGTGCACTACTCATTCGTCCAGATCCTTTCACGTAGAATTCATCGTTACATCGTTGAAGTACGGTTTATAGGATATTTTATGGCGCCTTGCCTAGAAATTCTTTATTTTGAAAGCATCCTTTTTAGTATAGCAAAATCCGGCAAACATTATCTACAAAAAAGCTCCGCAAGTCAAATATCTTGCAATATTATGTACAGAAACTCCGGCTTTGGTGGATATTCGGCTGACTGGTCCGCCGGAAATCCGTTATTCCGCAAAAAGATCCCCCTGCAACGTATGCAGAGGGATCTCCAACAGTTCTCTTATTCAGGGCTTAGCGGTTAACCTGCCAAACCACATTGTCTTCATCCTGGCCGTTGACCGGCCACCAGTGGAAGCCTTCGCCAGCCAGCAGCTGATCGGCTTCGACCGGCCCCCAGGAGCCGGCAGGATAGGAAGCGAGATCGTTACTCTCTTCCTTCCATGCCTTGGCGATACGGTCCACGAAGGACCAAGCCGAGGACACTTCATCCCAGCGGGTGAAGTAAGTGGAATCGCCGCGCGCAGCATCATGCAGCAGGCGCTCATAAGCTTCCGGCGAGTTGATGCCGATCATGCAGCTCTGGCAGAAATCCATCGCCAGCGGCTGAATTTCCGATTCCGAGCCCGGCTTCTTGGCATTGATCTTCACGTAGATGCCTTCCATCGGATTCACACGGATGACGAGCAGGTTCGGCTCCAGATTATGCTTCTGGCCCAGATAAACGTTGGTCGGCATTCCCTTGAACTCGACAACCACTTCCGTGGTCTTCACAGGCAGACGTTTGCCGGTACGAATGTAGAAGGGAACCCCTGCCCAGCGGAAGTTGTCTACAAATACACGGGCTGCGAAATACGTCTCTGTATTCGATTCCGGGTCCACCTTGTCTTCCTGGCGGTAAGCCGGAAGGGTCTTGCCCTTGTAGAGCCCTTGCGTGTATTGACCGCGCACCACGTTCTCGCGAACCTCTTCCGCCGTAGCGTAAGGACGCAGCGAACGAAGCACCTTCACTTTCTCATCACGGATATCTTCAGCCAGCAGACGGCTTGGCGGTTCCATAGCGATCATTGTCAGCAGCTGAAGAATATGGTTCTGGCCCATATCACGCAGTGCTCCGGCATGATCGTAATACCCACCGCGCTCTTCAACACCCACGGTTTCCCCGAGTGTGATCTGAATGTTGGCGATATGCTTGTTGTTCCACAGCGGCTCGAAGAAAGCATTAGCGAACCGGATCACTTCAATATTCTGCACCATTTCCTTACCCAGGTAATGGTCAATCCGGTAAATCTCTTCTTCCTTGAACACCTGGCGGATTTGCTCATTCAGCTGTTCAGCGGACTCCAGATTGTAGCCGAATGGTTTCTCGATCACCAGACGGTTCCAGCCCCGGGTCTGCAGCATTCCGCCAGCCTTAAGGTTGAAGGAGACACTGCCGAACAGTTCAGGTGCGAGCGCCAGATAGAACAGGCGGTTGCCCGGAATATGGAACTTCTCTTCGAGCGCTTCCGTCTGGGCATTCAGCTCACGGAAACCGTCAATATTGTTGATGTCCAGAGACTTGTATTCAAAATGCTGTACGAACTCGTTCCATTCCGCAGCATCTCCTGCCTGGTAGCGGCAGAACTCGCGGATGGACTCCTTCACATCTTCCCGGAATTCATCCTGGGTACGGGGACGCCGAGCCACGCCAATTACCGCAAAATCATGTGTCAGCTTGCCTTCACGGTACAAACTGTAAATCGCCGGGAAAAGCTTACGCCGGGCTAGATCTCCGGTTGCCCCGAAGATAAAGAATACAGCACCGGGTGTATGCAGTGCATCAAGGGTTTGATTTTCAGCCATGGCTCCTCATCTCTCTGTATGTAATATAGTTGACATTCATTCTCAGCGGCGGTCATGATATAAAATACGCATGACGGCGTGATGTCATTTTATCATAATTGCACTAAGGATGCTATCACATTCCTGACAGTTTTTCTCGGGATTTCGTAATTTTCTATTACTCTTTCTTATGCTTTCACATGCTCCCGCTTATACTACCGATATTATACCGCCCCGCCAAAGGCTCCGCAACGTGGAGCCGCTGCGGAGTAAGCCTGGAAATCCCCGGCTTCAGTATTCGATCGTGATCAGCGGGAGTCCAAGGGTCATGCGGTTTCTATCCTCATTCCCGTCTCTGTGCACCGCCAGCTGGAGCGCGAGCTCATGTCCGCCGCTGCTGACGGTGCGCTGCAGGCCGGGCACACTATATGAACGGCTGGATGTAGTCGCATCTGCGTAATTCTCCTCCGCGTGAATGCCGGGGAGCTGCGCTGCAAGGTTCTGCTCTGTGGCCAGCAGCGCAGCCTGCGGTCCGCTCTGTTCCTTGGCCGGAGCCTGGAGCGAGATATTCCACGCTGCAGCGATACCCGCCTGAATCATCGCCTTTCCCGCGTCTCCGGCTGCTGCCGGAAGCTCGGGCGAGCCCAGAAGATCCGCCGTCTCGAAGGTAACGATGCAATAACTCCGTCCGCCGCCGAGCTCGCTCCAGAACAGGGAGATCTTCGTGCCTCCACTGAGTTCCCGATAGGCGCGGGAGGTCATATGGCCATCCTCATCCGTACGGCTGATTTCACCGAGTCCGAGCTTGGCAGCCAGCTTCTGTACCGCAGCTTCAGCCGGCAATCCGCTGCTGTATTCCCCCTGCCACTTCAGCACGAGCCGGAGCGGAGCTCCAGCAGCGGAAGCCTTACTGCCGAGAGAGGCCAGCAGAGCAAGGGAATCCTGAAGTTCCCCGGAAGCCGCTGATCCGGCACCGGCAACCTGGTTCAGACTGCTGCCGGAGAATCCGGCGTCCCCCCCGGCGTTGACCGTAGCTGATACTGTAGCGGATGCGCCAGCAGCACTACCTCCCAGGGCAGTTCCCGCGCTGCGGAAACCGCTGAGCAGCATCGCCACCACACATAACCCGGCCAGCAGCAGCATTCCCTTGCCTTGTCCTCTGTTCCCCATTCCGCATCTCCCTCTCAATCCGTTCTAGTAATCTACTAGACAGGATACCCAGCTTCAGAGAAAGATATACCCCGCTGAGAGAGACTCTCTGAGACTCCCGATCCGGTAGCTGCATAGTTCACTTGGAATGCAATGAGATTCCAATCACTTCCACAGGAGTATTTATTAGTTTATATTTCCATTAATAGAATTCGCATAATATAGATAGAAGAGGTACTCATACAGCATGCTTAAAAAATGGTATCACCGAAACAGCGCTGACTTCCGTCTTGTCAACGATCTGGTTGTCCCCATGCTTTTCCTCCAGATCCTCCAGCTTCTCTTTCAACTCGGCGACCAGGCGATTATCGGCAGGCTTGGCGTTGAAGAATTTGCCGCAGTGGGCATCGCCTCATCTTTTATTTTTCTAATCACCGGAACGATCGGCATTCTATGCGCGGCCTTCAACATCATCGGCGGAAGATTCTTCGGCAACAATGAGATCCCTAAGTTTGGCCAAGCTTTTAATACAAGCATGACAATGTCCATCATTATCGGCATCCTGTTCGAACTGCTGCTGTTAGGGACTGGCAAATGGATATTGGGCACGGTCTATGATCTGAATTTCTTACCTGCCACTCATTATTTGTATATCAGCGGAATGACTATGGGCATGAATATGGTTCTGTTTAATTTCTCAGCCTATTTCAAGAACATCAACCAAGCCAAGCTGTTAACCTTCAGTTTCGTGGCAGCAGGCATCGTTAATATATTCTTCGATTATGTGCTCGTCTTCAGCAAATGGGGCTTTCCTGAGCTGGGCATGAGCGGTGCCGCTGTTGGCTCTGTCGCAGGCTATGGTGCGAGCATTATAGTCTGCATCTATTTTTTCCGCAAAAGCAGGTTATTCAGCTTCTCCCTTCAGATCAGCCGCCCCATCGCCAAGCAGCTGCTGAAGCTCTATTTCCCGATGGCCCTTCAGGACCTTATTGAATACACTTTGTTTGCAATGGGCATCATGGCGATCATCTCCAGAATGGAGTCTGAATTCATCGCGTCATACACCGTTGTGACCACTTTGCTTGAGATCATTATGATTCCGATGTACTGCTTCGCAGGCAGCTGTATGACAATTACTGCCCAGGCCTACGGCAAGCAGCAAGAAGGGTACACCAAATACTCGCATTTGTCGCTCCAGCTAATGTTAATGATCAGCATTCCGCTAACCTTGATCCTGATCTCATTCTCCTATCCGCTGATCACCATCATCACAGACAATGCTATTGTCATCTCCTTTGTCCAGCATGTTCTTCCCCTGGCGCTTGCTCTTAATCTATTGAATGGTTTACAGATGATTATGCGCTCCACCCTGCAGGCGATTGATCTGGAGAAGTGGGTGCTTGTTTACTCGGGGGTGGTGTATGCAGTATCCCTGGTAATCATATATATATTTATCTCGAAGCTTGATTTAACCTGTGTTTATCTCGGGTTTGGGGTAAGTTATCTGCTCTTATCCTTAGGTTATGTATACAAACTGCAAGGACGCGAGCCTTACGCGCACGCAAAAACACTTTCAAGATAATCCCCCGTCCTTCCCAGGCCAGGGCTAATTTCTCTTGAAAGTGCGTAATAGCTTCTATGGTCTATGGCTTTATTCCGCCAGTCCATTCTTATATGCGTAAATAGCTGCCTGGGTCCGGTCTTCGACGCCCAGCTTGGCAAGAACATTCGTGACATGGAATTTCACTGTCTTGATTCCAATAATTAATTGATCGGCAATATCCTGATTGGACTTTCCCTGGGCCAGCAGCTTCAGCACTTCCATCTCGCGTTCGGTAAGCTCCTTGTAGGCCGGAGACTCACCTCTGGCATTCGAGCGGAACCGGTTCATCATTTTGGAAGCCACTTGTGATTCCAGCACGGACTGTCCTCTTGCGGCAGCCCGGATTGCATCCGCGACTTCACTGGCCCGCGAGGTTTTGAGCAGATAGCTGAACGCGCCGGCTTCAATGACCGGGTACATTTTCTCATCATCCAAATAACTGGTCAGCACTATAACTTTGCAGTCCGGGTACAGCTTCAGCAGCTGTCTTGTTGTTTCGATCCCGTCCATGCCGTCCATCACCAGATCCATGAGCACCACATCCGGATTATATTCCTGTGCCAGCCGGATTCCTTCTTCGCCGCTTCCGGCTTCACCTACAACTTCAATCCCATCCTCGGTGCCAAGCACCGCAGCAAGTCCGATCCGGACCATTTCGTGATCGTCCACCAGCAGGACCTTGATCGCTTCCGCTTCCTCCATCTCCATGGTTACCCTTGCCCCCTATTCATTGACTACCGGTACGGTAATATCAATCCGCATTCCTTTGCCGGGAGCGGTGATGAACTGGATCGAGCCTCCGATCTCTGTTATCCGCTCCTGCATATTCGAAAGTCCGTAGGATGTCTGCTTGCCCTCATCCAGCTCAAAACCGATCCCGTCATCGCGCAGCGTCAAACGGACGGTATCACCGCGGCGGTGCAGGCGGATCTCCATCTTCTCCGCTTTGGCATGACGCAGCGTGTTCGAAATCGCCTCCTGCACAATGCGGAACAAATGATTCTCGACGCCTTTGAGCAGCTGCACGCCCTGATCCATCTCGAACACAATATCGATCGGAACCTTGATCTTCAGTTCCTTGATCAGCTCCTGCAGCCCTTGCTCCAGCCCCTTACCTTCCAGATATACCGGCCGCAGGTGCAGCAGCAGTGCCCGCATCTCCGACTGGGCTACGGCAGACATCTCCTCAATCAGCGCAATTTGCCGCTGCGCCTTGTCGAAATCCTTCTCCAGCGTCCGGCCTACAGCCGTTGCCGTCATCGAGATCGCGAACAGCTGCTGGGATACGGCATCATGCAGCTCGCGTGCCAGCCGCTGACGCTCCTCGATAATTGCCGTCACCCGGGCTTGCTCGGCAAGCTTGGCATTATTGGTGGAGAGCCGCTGCAGCGTATTCACCTGATTCTCCCATTTGCCGCCGATCCGTCCGAGCTGTTCCCCTAGCCGGCCCAGCTCATCATGGCCCAGATCCGGCATCACCGGGGTGAGATTGCCCTTCTCCCAGGCTACCAGCGTCGCCCGCAGCAGCTCCAGCTTGCGCTTGCTGCGGAAGCCCTGATAGAACCCGTACCCGATGCCGAAGGCCATTGGCAGCAGAATCAGCGTCATTGCCGTTCTCACGCCGACCTTCCAGTCCTCAAACGGCTGTAATAATCCATATGTATACATAATGTATGTAATAACAAGCAGCATGATCAAAGAGAACAGAGCCCCCTCGCCCATACTGCGCGTTACCATGTTACTGCTTTTTTTGCCCATGCCCGGGAGCCCTCCCTTCCATCTCTCTGCTCATATGCTGTATGCATCAGGGAAACCGTATGTCCAGATCGCCCATCAGATATGAGATATTGAATTTCACTTTATGCTCGCTGCTGTCGTAGTTGGGTGACTTCCAGTTCAGCCGGTTCAGCATCCCCGTGTCCCGGTGACTGCCGGATTCGATAGAGCCGAACAGCACGAAGGCTTCGATCTCTACCCCGTAATCCTCGGACATCAGAATGTCTACATCGCCAAAAATGCCCTGGAACAGCATAATCGTCTCTTGTTCTTCCGCCATTGCCAGCGAAAGATCCACGTCCGCCTCACCCAGCACATGCCAGGCGCTGAGGCTGCGCATGACCCACGGCGAGAGATCCCAGTCGAATCTGGAAGAGAAGCTTTGCTTCTGCATAAACCCGGCCTTACGCTGCATTCTTTTGGATTTCACAAAGAACATGCCCAGCGAAATCAGGCAGATTCCAAGCACCAGCAGCAGATGGTCCAGCAGCAGCAGCACCGCGCCGATCCCCAGAAGCTTATACCCTTGCTTCACCTTGCCTGACGTTGTCCGGTAGATCCCCAGCAGCAGGAACAGGAGTGCGACCATGGAGAAGAAGCCGATCCATTTGCCAAAAATCATTAAGCAGCCGACACCAATCAGTCCGATGGCAATCAAACGGTTCCGTTTATCCATTCCGCACCTCCTCATCTATAACCGCTTCCCGCTACAAAAGCCATACCGGTATGGAGAATCCATACCGTATGGCTTTACCTTGTTCAGCATATCATACCTGCCTATTCTTTAGGAACAGGCATTATTCTTCTTTTTTATCAAGTGAAGGAGCTGCCGGAGCAGAATTCAGCTTGCTCTTGAGTGCTGCGAGCTGTTCTTCCACTTTGAGCTGCTTCTCAGGATCTACCGGCTTAGCATATGCGGTTGCCGAAGGGCTGTACGGAGCGCGCATAACATCTGCTTCCGCTTCTAGCTGCATGATCTTTTCTTCCATGCGGTGGAATCCAAGGGATGCACTTCCGCTTTCAATGGAATGTACACTGCTGATCTGGGACATTTGCTTCTTGGCTTTAGCCATTTGAGCGCGGGAGACCAGTTCATTACGTTTGTTGCGCAGCTTGTAGAACTCATCCTTCATATCATGAAGCTGCTGCACCAGTTCCTTGGCTTGAACTTCAGCCTGGGCGTGAAGCTCGCTGTATTCAACATGCTTTTGGTCGAAATAAATCTTCTCTTCCAGCAGCTTGCGGGTAACTTCCTCCTGGCCGTTCTTAAGCGCAAGTTCCGCTTGTGCCGCACGTTGTCCGGATACCTTAGCGGCTTCGTCCACACGCTGCTTCATACGGCGTTCATTGGCCATCTGCTTTGCTACCGTTACTTCAGCCTCATGAATCTCAGCCTCCATATCGCGCAGATATTGATTCAGCATTACGATTGGGTCCTCTACCTTATCCAACATGTCGTTTACCGACGCTTTAGTCATATCTTTAATCCGTTTGAATACTCCCATGATTTACACTTCTCCCTTCTCGTATTTAGACAGTTTTTGTTTGAGCTCTTCTACTTCTTTTTGCAGTGCCTTCTTCTCAATATCCTTCATCATGGCATCCAGACCGGAATCGGGAGCCGTGTAAGCGCCCGCTTTGTCATAGCCGGGATTATAGCCCGGCTGTCCGCCGTAAGGGCCATATCCTTGCTGTCCCTGCGGTCCGCGGCCATGCTCAGGTCTTCCTGAGTAAGGACCGCCATACGGGCCGCCCGGCGCACCGGGTCCAGGTCCGAAGGGATTGTACTGGGTAGGCTCCTTGGGAATTACCATTGCTGCGATAAGGTACACCAGGATAGTAGCTCCTCCGCTAAAAGGAATGCTGACCACCAGCAGAATTCTGAACAGTGTGGAGTCGATGCCGAGTGTCTCGGACAATCCGCCTGCCAGCCCTGTCATTACCCTGTCTCTGGTTGAACGGTACAATCGGGTCATAGTACTACTCCTTTCTGCCATCATTGTTCAGCTTCTCCTTCAGGCGGGCCATTTCTCTTTCGAGCACGGTCGCCACCGTCTCACCGGCCTGCACTGCATATTCCTGTCCCATCCGGCGCAAATCGCTCAGGCTTTTGGCTTCCAGCTCCCAATCGGTCATCTTGTCTTCCAGACGGCCGAACATTTTGGGGACATCACCGCCGCCATAAGCACTCGCTCTTTGATTCATTCGCTGCTGCAGCCGAAGTGATTCCATCCGTGCTGCATAGAATTGGCGTTTGCTGTATACCGTCTGATACTCAATTTTGAGTTCATTCAACTGGCTTTCAAGCTCAAAGAGTGATTGCTGGCTGGTTTCCAGCAGCCCGCTGTATTGCTCCAGCTTTTCCTCGTGGATAATTTTCTCCTGTAGTGCCAGTTTGGCGAGATGATCTTCACCGGCCTTGAGCGCGAGGAGTGCCTGCTCTTCACGTTTGTTTCTCATGGCGGTTGCCTGATTCACCTGCTGCTGCAATTGCTTCGTATGGGAAGCGTACTGCTGATACAGCCGCTCTGCCTCCCCTATTTCTTCACGGGTTGAATGTAGAAATTGATCAATCAGCTTCACGGGATCCTGACTCTGCTCCAGGCGTTCATTCAAGTTGGCTACGGTGATATCCCTCATTCTGCGAAAAACACTCATGATTTCCTGTTCCCTCCCTGCTTCTTATTAAGTAATTGTTCTACCTCTTAGTATGTTCTGCTCCGTTTACCCCGGAGTACCGAGATGCCCCACACTACCAGCGCTACACCGAGCAGCGGTCCGATAATCCAGGAAAGCTTGGAGATCAGGGACATGATACCGATGAACAATACTACCCAGCCGATAATTTTGTGTCCGCTCTTAATTCCGTAGTATCCGAGAGCAACCAGCAATACCGGGAACAGGATGCCAAAGATGCCGTGAATCAAATTAGGCAAAATCCCTAACAGCATTACCGCTCCAATTGCAATCAGCACAATCGCAAGTCCGTTACCTTTTCTTTGCATTTTTTCTCACCGCCTTTCGTTGATCTCTTTCTTATATCCTTATTCTAGGGTAAACCGCAGATTTTCAAAACAGACTGTGGACGGTTTTATGTACTGGACCTTAGTCGGGGACTTATGCACGACCGCAGACCGCGGGGTCTTAGCAGATATTCTGCTGGGGATCAGCTTTTGTACTGTCTCTTCCAAATATGCGGCATCATACTCCCTTGCAGGATCTCCCAGTGATGGCCATAATATTGAGATAACGCTTCATCCACACAAAGGAGTTACGCCCATGAAGACACTGCTGATCGTTGAAGATGACCGAAGCCTGAACAAGGGGATCGCCCTGTCCTTGGCTCAAAACGACTTAATTATAGAGCAGGCCTATACTGTGGCGATGGCTGATCAGATGATCTCGTCAACCCAGATAGATCTCATTCTGCTGGATGTGAATCTTCCGGACGGAAGCGGACTCGATTACTGCGAGAGAATCCGCAGAACCTCACAAGTGCCGATTATATTTCTGACTGCCAACGACATGGAGCCGGATATTGTTACCGGCTTTGCGCTGGGAGCTGATGACTATATTACGAAGCCATTCAGTCTGATGGTTCTGCGGGCCCGGGTAATGGCCGTCCTGAGAAGGAGCGATGCGCCTGCCAGTGACAGGATCGTTATCGGACCGCTGGAATTTGATTTTGGCAAAATGGAATATTCCAAGAACAGCCGCCCCCTGCTGCTGAGCAAATCCGAACAGAAGCTGCTGCGCATACTGGTAGCGAATAGAGGCAACATTCTGACCCGAGAGCAGCTGATCGACAAAACGTGGAGCCAGGAGGCTGTCTTCGTGGATGAGAATGCATTGACTGTAGCGATCAAAAGATTACGGGCCAAAATTGAAGATGAACCCTCCTCACCCCAATATATTAAGACCGTTTATGGTTTAGGGTATACATGGACAGAAGGGCCGACTCTATGAAGGGACAAGAACGACTGCCGCATACCCGGCTGGTAAATCTGGGGTTTGCTGCGGCTTTTATCATTCTGGTACTGGCTTATGTGACTTGTATTCTATTACTGGATACCACTGGCTCATCCCTCCTCGGACTCTCCCTTCTGTTTATACTCTGCATGCTGATCCTTGGAGGGGCCTGGTCCTGGTCGCTCAGATATCTGGTCATTTCTTTTATGGAAAAGGTAGAAACATTGGTAGACAACGCTACTCTCGGGCGTGAGCCATACTATAATTATGAAGAAACCCTTCTCTCCTCCATAGAACATAAATTAATGCGGTACATAGAGATTGCCAGAGTGAACGGACAGAATATGGAAACGGAAAAGAACAAAATTAAAGAACTGATCTCCGATATCTCTCATCAGACCAAAACACCGTTATCCAATATTATGATTTACAGCCAGCTGCTTGAGGAGAATCTGGTGCATGATGAGCATGCGCTCCCGCTTGTTCTCCAAGTTAAAAAGCAGTCGGAAAAGCTCGACTGGCTGATCCAATCCCTGGTCAAGCTGTCCCGACTGGAGACGGGCATGATTTCTTTGCACATGGAGTCTTCTCCTGTGATCCGCGCCGTTTCTGAAGCAGTTTCGCAGATTTTCATCCAGGCAGAGAGCAGCTGTATCACTATCAGTATAAGCTGTGAAGCTCACATCACCGCGTACCATGACTCCAAGTGGACAACCGAGGTGTTATTCAATCTGCTGGAGAACGCCGTGAAATATACAGAGCCGGGGGGCAGCATCCATATCACCGCTGAAGCGAATGAGATGTTTGTACGCCTGGATATCGCAGATACCGGCCGGGGAATCTCCCAGGAAGAGCTGCCCCGAATCTTCAAGCGGTTCTACCGGGGAAATAATGTGCGCGATATAGATGGCGTGGGAATAGGACTATTCCTGGCGCGGGAGATTATCACTGCACAAGGCGGACATATGAAGGCTGCATCTGTGCCCGGGCAAGGCACTGTGTTCTCGATCTACCTGCCGCTATGCTGAATATGTCCATTCCGTCAGATTTCAGACACTCTCCTGTTAGATTTGTCTGATACCTTGAAGATGTGAATAAGAACATACGCACAGGAGGAATCTAACATGCCTATTCTGCGAATAGAGAATCTCAAGAAATATTATGGAAAAGGAGCGCAGACGGTCAAGGCTCTGGATAACGTATCTATGAATGTCGAGAAAGGGGAGTTCGTGGCAATCGTCGGCACGAGCGGCAGCGGAAAAAGTACACTGCTGCATATGCTCGGGGGTCTGGACCGCGCCACCGAAGGCAAGGTGTATGTCAACGGGCATGATATTTTTCAGATGAGTGATGAGAAGTTAACCATTTTCAGGCGCCGCTCTGTCGGATTCGTCTTCCAGAGCTATAATCTGGTGCCGATCCTGAATGTGCTCGCGAATATCGTCCTGCCCATTGAGCTTGACGGAGGCCAGATCGACCAGGAGTATCTGAACCTGATTATCACGAGTCTGGGACTGCAGGAGAAGATTCGCTATCTGCCTGCTGCACTCTCCGGCGGCCAGCAGCAGCGCGTGGCCATCGCAAGAGCGCTTGCGACCAAACCTTCCATTATCCTTGCTGATGAACCCACCGGCAACCTGGACAGCAAGACCAGCCAGGAGGTGCTTATCCTGCTGAAACAGCTCAGTGTCAAATTCGACCAGACTATTGTTATGATTACGCATAACGAAGCCATCGCCCAGATGGCGGACCGGATCATCCGCATTGAGGACGGCAGGATCGCCTCAGGATTAATGCAGGCACCCGGGGAGAGCCGGTTATGATCGCTACGAACAACCGGAAGACCGTATTCAACCTGGCGATGGCCAGCCTGCGGGCCAACCGGTTGCGAAATTTGGCGGCCATCTGCGCTATTGTGCTGACTACACTGCTTATTACTTCCATTTTCACTATGGCGCTGAGTATCAACCAATCTATGCAATATGCACAGATGAAAACAGCCGGAAGTGACTTCCACGGTGGCTTCAAATACCTTACTCCGGAAGAAGCCGCTACGCTGCGCAAGCATCCTTCAATTAAATTATATGACTACTCGCTTAGTTCCGGCAGGTTGGGGAATACAGAATTTAAGCATGATCCCGTTGAGGTGCTGCAGATTGATCAGGTCTATGCGGATCACAGCTTTATCGTGTTCACAGAGGGAGGATTGCCTACTGGAGAGAATGAGGTTGCCCTGAACACCTGGATTCTGGACAAGCTGGGGGTTCAGCCGGTGCTCGGCAAGGAAATCACGCTGCAGATAGATATTGGTGAGCGGATAATCAGCCAGAAGTTCACTCTGTCAGGCTATTATGAAGCGGACAAGGAGCTTGCGATGGCGGGACTGGCCTTTGTCTCGAAAGCTTTTACCGATAAAAACCTCTCAGACATCGATCCCGTACAATCAAGGGACAGCGGCTCCTACGTTAACACCTCAAATCTGAGTGTCATGTTCAGCAATTCCTTTCATATTGAGAGCAAGCTCAACAAGGTCCTGGCAGACACGGGAATTACGGCTCCTATCGGAATCAATTGGGCTTATTCCAGTGTATCTTTGGCGGAAAATGCAGTGAATATCATTCCATACGCCGCAGTTATCTTCATCATTATGCTTAGCGGCTACCTGCTTATTTATAATATTTTTTATATATCGGTGGTCCGTGATGTGAAGTTCTATGGCCTGCTGAAAATGATTGGCACCACCCCGAGACAACTGCGGAGAATCATCGCTATTCAAGCCAGGCTGCTATACCTCATTGCCCTGCCGTTCGGCCTTGGCTTCGGCTATCTAATCGGCAGATGGGTTACACCTCTGACCACTTCACTATCGGGGGAATTTAAAGGAAGTTCGCTTTCGTCCAGTCCATGGATTTTTGCAGGCGCAGCCCTCTTCTCCTTCCTGACCGTGTGGATCGCAGCGCATAAGCCTGGACGGCTGGCAGCGGACATCGCTCCCGTGGAAGCCGTTAAATTCTCAGGCGTTCAGAATGGCGGAGTGAAGACTCTAAGGTCCTCAAACCACGGGGCCAAGCTGCACCGGATGGCGTTCTCCAATCTGTTCCGGAGTAAAAAGAAGCTGAGCCTGATGTTATCTTCCCTCTTCTTAAGCATTCTGCTGTTTAACACGATATTCACCGTGATCTCCTCCATGGATGTCAATAAGTACCTCAGCGCCTATATTCATGGAGATTATATGATTCACAACAAGGGCATTATCCAGCCGGAGGGGGAACGCTCCGTCAATGAAACAGAGCTGTCCGAGGAACTGTGCGGTCAGCTGAGTCATATAGACGGGGTGAACAGTATCGATAAAGTCTATTATAGCCTGCTCACCGTTCCTCCGGATGATATCATCAGCGCTTCACTGAAGTCGTCATCCAATCCCCAGGGCATCCCTTCCCGGGTCCACACTCAGCTCTTCGGACTGGATTCAGGCTGGTACGATCTCGCAGAACAGGATGTGCTCGAAGGGGAATTCAACCGGGAGCAATTTGATTCCGGGGACTTCATACTGGTGACCCAGACTCTTACAGAGCCAGGCGCCTATGCAAGCTACTATCATCCCGGAGATAGGATCAGCTACCCCGGATTGAAGCAGAGCTACGAAGTGATGGCCGTGCTGAAATATGACGCTTTCTTCGCGGCAACCACCCAAACGTATTTCGGCAACGGCTACAATGCCTTCCTGCCTGCAGCCAAGCTCCGCCAAGCCACTTTGGAGAGCGGGACTCCAGCAGACATCCTCTCGCTTACCCTGCATGCAGATCCCGCCAAGCTTGATGAAACGGGACAATTGCTCAGGGAGGCTATCCGCCCGCTGGATGCTCTGCAGCTGAAATCCAGAGAGGATTACAGGCAGGAGTTAAGCGATAATATCCGTATCTTTGAGATTATCGGCTATGGCCTGAGTCTCGTAATCGCCCTTATAGGTCTGCTGAATTACATTAATTCTGTCCTTACCGGGGTGATCGCCCGCAGGCATGAATTTGCCGTGCTCGAGAGCATCGGGATGACTAAGAAACAGCTCAAACGGATGCTTGTTTACGAAGGCTTGTATACTGTACTGCTCACCGCTCTGCTTACCTCTACTATAGGCGTGCTGCTGACTTACGGGATCGCCAGGAATATTGCCGCGGGCATGGCCTATATGGAATTCCGCATGATGTGGCTGCCGTTCATTCTGGTCATCCCGGTACTGGCTGTCTTGTCTTATCTCATCACAATAAGTGCCTACAGACCGCTCGCACGCAGCCCGATCGTCGAACGGCTGCGTGAAATGGAATAAAGGCATGCTAAACGGGGCTGTCCCATAAGCCATGAAATGGCTGCTTGGGACGCCCCTTGTCTTTGGAGTCAGTTAAACGGTTGTGCTTGTGAGGACGCTCCGCGAACGGACCGTTGCTCCAATCGCTGTTGTGTCCAGATTTTTTGAATTCCCCTAAGCGGTGAAAATCCGGACACAAAGGCGACCGCTACCGCTTTTCCGCAATCAGTCCGTCCTCTCCGCTGGTTTCAGCGGAAAAACCATACTCGAAATCTTCATTGAAATCACAAAAAGAAATCGCCCTTTGGTAAAATGGAAGTACCAGCAACCATTTCAAAGGAGCGATTTCTTTGTACATTCAATATACCATGGACCAACTTTGCCTACCAATGGATTAAGAAGAAGATATCCCGAGCCATCACCTTGTTCGTGTCGTCAATACCGCCGTCAACCGCCTAGACGACGCTATCTTTGCCGCAGCGTACTGTGCGGGAGAACATCCCCTTCATGTGGCTGGCGGGTCGGCAGCATCCAGATTTCCGAACCCTCAACCGGTTCTGTTCCCACACATGAAAGAGATTCTCGAAACCGTGTTTACTGCCGTGTTGCAGTTCTTGGCCGAGGAAAAGCACGTCTCCCTAGATCATTATTTTGTAGACGGGACGAAGATTGAAGCGAATGCCAATCGGTACACCTTTGTTTTGGGGAAAGCCGTTGTTAAGCACAAAGCCAAATTGCAAGAGAAGGTGCATACCCTTTTTGCTACCATTGAGGCTGACGAACAGCGGGAAGAGCAAATTCAACAAGGCAGTGACCTAGCTGAACTCGGCGAAGGAACCGAATGGACCGGCGAGAAGTTAGAAACTGCCATTCAAAAGCTGGAAGCTCAGCTCCAGGAGAAATCGAAAGATAAACCACTGAAGAATAACCGGGGATTCCGGCGTTTCCTGCTTCGAGGGTTGTCAAAAGTGACGCTCGAAATCGGGTGGCTTTTGCTTGCCCATAACCTGCTAAAGCAGGCCACTACGGATCAAAAACGAAAACGAGTCAGTCTCCAATAACCCGGAGACTGACTCGTTTTTTTTCTTTTGCAGCTTTGAAGTGTCAAAAAACCGTCTCATACGTGAACAATATCTTCTTTTGGGATAGCCCCGTTTCAGCAGTTATTTGGCGAAGGCCCTCGACACCCAATCGCCCAGAATATCCTCATCGAGGAAGGGAGCCAGCGGCAGGAGTGCTGCCGCACCTTCTTTTTGGAAGATACGCTCAGCCAGTCCGTTCAGCGCCTCTTCACTGAGGAACGGAGCCAAGGGGAGCAGCGCTCCCGAGCCTTCCTGCTCAAAGACTGCCTCTGCCAGTTCATCCAGTAGCTCTTCTTCGAGGAACGGAGCCAGCGGGGGTAGCGCTCCCGGACCTTCTTTGGTAAAAGCGAGCTTGGCGCATTCCTCCAGCCCCTCCTCACTTACAAACGGGGCAAGCGCCACAAGTGCATGTTTTCCTCCTGCGGCATAAGCTTGCTTGGCAAGCTCGTCCAGCGTTTCCTCGCTCATAAACGGGGCCAGCTTCAGCAGCGGCTGAATCCCCTCCCGCTCAAACACCTCCACGGCGCATTTATCCAGCGTCTCTTCGCTTAAGAATGGCGCCAGTGCCAACAGATCGTCTACTGCCGCACCCACCTTCACATGCTCAAACGCTTCGCCGATCTGTTCATTTTGCAGCAGCGGGGCAAGGTCCGAAAGGTCTTGTGCCGTGCCTTCCCCCCGCTGGAAATAATCCCCCGTGGTCTGATCCAGCACACTTTCGATAATCCGGGAGCTGTGCCCCTGTCCTTCACCGAGGATCTCTCCGATCCCTACGCCAAAGATTTCTGCTAGCTCCGGAAGCTTGGAGATATCCGGCATACTTGCGCCTCTCTCCCAGTTGCTGACTGCCTGATAGCTGATCCCCAGCTTATCTGCGAGCCCCATTTGCGTAAGCCCGGCAGCTCCTCTCAATCTAACGATATTCCTGCCCACCTTCAACATGTCAAACATGCTTCCACCCCTTCGGCTAAGATGACCTCAGTGTACCGACCGCTGCTGTTTTTGTATATCAAGCGCTGCTTGAGTTGCCGCCCGCTGGGGCCTGCCACGGTAAATAGTTACCAGAACGACCGCTGCAATAATGATCACGGCTGCAATCAGTGTATTCAAGGTAAGCTGTTCACCGACCAGCAGCCAGCCAAGCAGTACCGCCACCACCGGATTGACGAAGGCATAGGTTGAGACGAGAGACGCGTCGGCATTCTTAAGCAGCCAGATGTAGGCCGTGTAGCCGATGATGGAGCCGAAGACGACCAGATAACCGAGTGCCAGATACGAGCGCATAGAAATGCCGGAGACATCAAGCCGGGACCAGTCCCCGGTGAAATAGGAGAAAATCATCAACAGCGCCCCTCCCGTCAGCATCTGTGCTGCCGTTGACATCAGCGGGGAATCCGGCATTGCAGCACTGCGTGAATACATCGACCCGACTGCCCAGCTTATGGAGGCTATTAATAAGGTAATAATACCGATCAGATCGGTGGCGGTCCCCGTATCTCCCTTCCCCGGCTGGAAGACCAGCACGGCAATACCCAGCAGCCCCAGTACAATCCCGGCGATGACACCGGTATTCGGACGTTTGCCGCCGCGGCCAAACCAGCCCATCAGCATCATCCAGACGGGAACCGCTGCAACGATCAGTGAAGCGATGGATGAAGATACTCTTTGCTCGGACCAGGCCACCACACCGTTGCCTCCAAGCAGCAGCAAGGCGCCGACAATCGCCGAAGACCGCCACTCGCGCCCGGCCGGACGCTTCGCTCCGCTTAATCTGGCAATACTATAGAGCACTGCACCGGCTGCAAAAAATCTCACTCCAGCCATCAGAAAAGGCGGCATCGTCTCAATCGCAATCTTCATGCCGACATAGGTGCCTCCCCAAAACAAATAAACGCACAATAGTGCAATACCAACCACGTACACCGGATTCACTTTCTTCTTCTGCGGCATACCGCTACACCCCCTTCAATCCGTCCTCATATATAGTAGATAAAATAAAAGTGGTCGAGGTTTCCTTAACGTCAGGAATACGGAGAATCTCGTCAAGCAGGAGCGTAAGCTCCTCCGGCGAGGTCACCCTTACCTTGAGCAGCATGCACCACTCTCCCGCCAGCCGCTGGCATTCGATGATGCTCACACCGGGGATTTGGATGCGGATAATCTGTTCTGCCGCCTCCTTAAAGCCCTGGCTGACCACCTTCACGGAGATCATGACCTTAATCTTCTGGTCCAGCTTGCTCCAGTCCACAATTCCCCTATATCCCTTGATCACTCCGCTTTTCTCCAGCTTGCCGACCCTTTGATGCACAGACGGCCGGGAGATATGCAGCAGCTTGCCGATCTCTTCATGAGACAGTCTCCCGTTCTCTTCCAGCAGCTTTAGAATTCTGACATCGAGTTCATCCACAAGACCGCCTCCTGGGCAAAATTATAGCATGATTTATATGAATAATGACTAATCGTTAGTGTTCATCAGTAGATTCAAACGTTTCGTAAGAAAAACAGGCAATAATATCGTTAATCGTTATAATAACGTCTCAAATCTATCAGGAGAATAACGAATCGTAGGTACGTTGGAACACGCCAAAAGCTCAAGCCATGGACCCTCAGCCGGAGAAGCCTGCTTAGGCCGCTGCTTGAGCGGGATGATGCTCGAGGATATTTGCTGCGGAGCTCCAGATTGGGGCGAAGGCGGAGAGAGCGTACAATAACCAACTGGCTGCATGAGTAAAACAAACGAGTTTGAAAAGGCTGGGTTGTATTGAATTGGGCTGAATCGAACCCAGTTTTCAACCCCAAACTATACTTAACCGGACTGACAGGACCCTATTTTACGAAAAGGACTGCTTTGTCCGGGCAAACGGACTCAGAATCCTCTATTTACTTCCGGGCACGCCAAAACAAGGGTCTTTGAGACATTTAGCGGAATCTGAGTCCGCGTAGGCTAAATAACAGGGTATTTTCGCTAAATAGGGGATTGTCAGTCCGGTTCCCGCAGGATATCGGTCTCCCCACAGTTGTGTACCCATGTCACAGATGAACTGGAGACGCAGACCTTCATTGCTCCGTCCGCAGTGACAGTGATCAGCAGTGACAGTGATCAGCAGCTACTTCTGTCCAGCGTCGGCGGCTTACGCATCCCCCGAACTACTTCTGTCCGGGCGCCAGCGGCAACTTTTTAACCGAGCACAGCAGCTACTCCCTGCCCGGCAAGCCGCCGCCGAATACCGTTCCTTCCGCAAGCCCCGACACGAACTGCTGCAGCCAGACATAATATTCAGCCGCATGCTTCAGCTTGTCCAGATCCTTGAGGCAGGCCAGCCGTTCCTCCTCCGGAGTGTCCTCCGCATCGATTAGCGCCTGCAGTTCAGGCACCACCGTCCCCATCGCCTCCTGCATCACATCAATCTCCCGCTGAAGCTTCAGCGTGAAGAAGTTCCGGAAGGCCTGGAAGAAATCAGTCTCCGCCGCATACAGCTCCTTCCGCTCACGCTTCTCCTCCAGCTTCGTAACCATCCGCGAAGCGATCAGGGAGCGGACACCGTAGCTCATATTGCTTTTGCTCATATTCATGACCTGCTTCATTTCCTCCAGCGTCATCGGCTTGTCCTCAAAGAACATAATTCCGTACAGCTGCCCGAAGGAATAATTCGCTCCATACAAATCCATCGTCTGCGCTATCGCATCAATCATCGGGCCGAGCAGCTGCTCCCGTGGCGAACGATGCGGGTTGTCCTCGCCAAATGCGGCCTGCTTCATCAGGGTAGCACCTCATTTTCGCATAGAATCTTCTCTCTACATTACACAAAACTGAAGCTTTGCGGCAGACTTACTACAAATTTTACACAAATTCCGAAGTATGTTTACTCCCGCTTGACCACAAGCCTCGCTCATGAGTGTACAATTTTTTTTGAACAGAGGAGCTGTCCTCTGCATTATACCGCACCAAACAATGTAGATGGAATGGGGTATTGGAACGAAAATGACACGTTCAAAGCTTATTAGCGGCCTTAAGCCCGTGCTATTCACGCTGCCGGCAATGGTCCCGTTCGCCCTGTTCTGGCTGGCACCGCTGCTGTATGTACTGTATCTCAGCTTCACGGAATGGGATTTCATGAGCCCGGAGAAAACCTTTGTCGGCCTGCAAAATTATACCGACCTGCTCAGCAATCCGGCTTTTTACCAAGCACTAAGAGTAACTGCGCTCTTCTGCGCGGGCAGTGTGCTGCCGATCATCCTGCTCGGACTGGGGCTTGCCCTGCTGATGAACCGCAAGCTGAAAGGCTCCGCACTCTATCAGGTGCTGCTGTTCTCGCCATGGGTCACACCTACAGTAGCCGTCTCTATCGTCTGGTCCTGGATTTATGAGCCTGATGTCGGCCTCGCCAATACGGTGCTGAGGTTCCTCGGCCTGGAGCCCATCGGCTGGCTGCAGGATCCCAAGTGGGCGCTGATTGGCGTGCTGCTCGTAACGATCTGGAAATCAGTAGGCTGGGCGATGATCTTCTATCTGGTGGCGCTGCGGAATGTGCCTTCCGATCTGCTGGAAGCCGGGGAGCTTGACGGGGCAAGTCCGGTGCAGAAGTTCCTCCGCATCACGCTGCCGCTGATCTCGCCGACCACACTGTTTCTGTTCGTGGTACAGCTCATCTCGGCGCTTCAGGCCTACGATCAGATTAATGTGCTGACGCAGGGAGGCCCGTCCGGCTCTACCCGCACCTTACTGTATCTGTATTATCAGTCCGCCTTCGAATCGTTCCAGATCGGAGAGGCTTCCACTGTAGCTGTCGTTCTGGTCTTCCTCTGCATGCTGCTGTCGGTGTTCTCCTTCAGCATCAGCAAGCGGACCACCCATTATCAATAGTAGTTATCTTTTCTTATCTTTCGTACAAGGAGGTCTCACCGCTTGCGTATGCTCACACGGCTCAGCGGACCGGCCCGCCAGATTTTTTTCGCCGCGCTTGCTCTGCTGATGGCCTTTCCGTTCTACTGGATGGTTACCAGCGCACTCAAAACCAATGATGAAATCTGGCGTTCCCCGCCCACGCTCTGGCCAGAGGTACCACTCTGGGGGAATTTCGCTGCAGCCTGGAATGAGGCCCCCTTCGCCAGATATATGGGCAACAGCATCTTCGTGGCTGTCTCCATCGTCATCCTGCAGACGATCAATTCCGGGATGATGGCGTATGCGCTGACGCATATGAAGTTCCGCCTGAAGGGTGTTTTTGCCGGAGTTATTCTGTTCGGTTACATGGTTCCGGCTACAGCCGTCTATCTGCCCGGATATCTGGTATTGTCCGAGCTGCATCTGCTGAACTCCTATGCCGGCCTGATTCTCTCTAATTGTGTAAGTATCTTCTCCATCTTCCTGATCAGACAAGCCTTCCTGCAGGTGTCGCATGAGCTGGTGGAGGCAGGTGAAGTGGATGGCGCTTCGCATATGCGGATTCTCTGGACGGTGCTGGTCCCGGTCACTCGGTCATCCTTCGCCGTACTGGCGCTGATTACCTTCATTGATCAGTACAACAATTATTTCTGGCCGATGCTGATTACGAAGGACCCGAGCCTGCAGCTGGTATCAGCCGGTCTGCGCAGCTTCTTCGTGGAAGGAGGTGCGTACGGACTGAAATGGCCGCTCATCATGGCCGCCAGCGCCTTCACAATTGCCCCGCTGCTGCTTGTCTTCCTGCTGGCGCAGAAAACGATTATGCAAAGTGTCAACATGACCGCAGGCTCCAGTAAAGGCTGAAATCTAACACTTCCAAACAAAGAGGAGAATGATGATGAACGTATTCAAAAGGTTGTCTGCAGTATCCATGATCGCCGGACTTTCCATACTCACCGCCTGTGGCGGTAATTCTGCTTCGGGAAATGCTACGGCGGCTAACGGTGCAGCTACAGTACCTGCTGCCAATGCTGCTCCAGCCTCAAGCGCTGCTCCGGTCTCAAACGAACCGGTAACCATTGAATTCTGGTATGGACTCGGCGGCAAGCTAGGTGAAAATATGGAATCGCTCATTCAGAAATTCAATGCCTCCCAGCAGGAGGTCATCGTCAAGGGCATTGTGCAGGCAGATTATACAGAAACCGAACAGAAGCTTCAGGCAGCGATCGCTACCGGGCAGGTTCCGGCAGCCGTGCTCTCCTCCAATATAGACTGGGCCCGCAAAGGCTACTTCGCAGCGATGGATGAGCTGATTGCCGGGCAGCCGGATTTCAATCAGGCGGATTTCGTCCAGACCTTCCTGAGCCAGGGCCAGGTTGACGGCAAGCAGTACTTCCTTCCGATGTATGGAACGACACAGGTGATGTACTACCGTAAGGATGCTTTTGAGAAAGCCGGCATTGATGCCAGCCAGATTAAGACCTGGGAAGACCTCGCTGCAGCTGCCAAGAAAATGACAGTCACAGAAGGCGGCAAAACCAGCTTCTACGGCTGGGAGCCAATGTGGGGCTCCGGCAATATGATTGACGCTGTCCTCAGTAAGGGCGGCAATATTCTCAGTGAGGATGGCAAGACAGTGACGATCGACTCTCCTGAATGGATCGAGACCTGGGACTTCTTCCGCCAGTCGATTCATGAAGACAAGACTATGCGTATTCACTCCGGTGGACAAGGCTGGGAGTACTGGTACAAGACGATTGACGATGTAATGAAAGGCCAGGCGGCCGGATACACCGGCTCCAGCGGCGACCAGGGCGATCTCGACTTCAGCATCGTCTCCGCGATGGAGCAGCCGGGCTGGGCCGGAGTCGGCGAAGGCAAACCTGTAGCCCAGGCGATCATGGCTGGTATTCCTGCCAAGGCCGGAGATGCCGAGCAGCAGGCCGCTATGAAGTGGCTGGCCTACTTCACAAACTCCGAGAATACCGCCTTCTGGTCAATTAATACCGGATATATTTCCGTACGCCAGTCCGCACTCGAAGATCCGGCATTCGTCACCTTCAGTGAGACTAATCCGCAGATCAAAATCCCGTTACAGCAGGCATCCCACGCCTCCGCTCCTTTCCAGGACCCTACCGGCGGCAAAATCAACGATGCCCTGACGATCGCTGCGGACAAGGTGCAGATTGAGAATATTTCGGCGGCTGAAGCTCTTAAAGAAGCGCAGCAAACCGCCCAGGCGGCGCTGGATAAACTGAAATAACCGGCAATTCAGGCTCTAAACACTTCAGGCAATGAACTATCAGATACAGGAGGACAGCAGCATGCCTACGCTCATCACCCCGCACGGGGAGCATTCCATATCCGCCATCCTGTTCGACAAGGATGGCACCCTCCTGGAGTTCGTCTCCCTCTGGGGCAGCTGGGGCGAGTGTTTCCTCGCCCGGTTCTCCCGGCAGCTCCAGCAGCGCGGCCTTGAATTTCCGGCGCAGCACCTGGCCTCGCTGCTCGGGACTGTTCACGATGTTAACGGCAGAATTATTGATTATGACCGTAACGGCCCCTTGGCCATGGGCACCATGAGCGATCTCTATGCCATTCTGTCCTGGCAGGGTTATCTGCTTGGCTTATCCTGGGCAGAGTCGATGGAACTGACTGACCGCTGCCGCCAGGAGGCGGATGCATTAATGGAGCAGAGCAAGCCAGTGCTCCCGCTCCCCGGCCTGCTGCATTTCCTTGACGAGTGCGCAGCCGAAGGAATTCCGCTGGCCGTAGTCACTGCCGATGAAACCGCAGCGGCGGAGAATCATCTCCGCTGGCTCGGCATCCGCGGGTATTTCAGCGCCGTGATCGGCACAGACCAGGTGGAGCGCGGCAAGCCCTTCCCCGACATGGCGCTGCTGGCCTGCGAACGGCTGGGGATACAGCCGGCCGAAGCTGCCGTGATCGGCGACACGAACGGCGATATGCGGATGGCCAAGGCTGCCGGGGCAGCTGTGGCCATCGGGATTGCCGGCAATGCGGCAGCCGGGACGGCAGCTGCTGCAGCTACGGCCAGAGTAGGTGCAGCCACCAGCCCGGCTGGCGCGAATGCAGCGGCAATAGAACGGGCTGCTGGCAGTAGCCGTGCGGCAGATACACGGCCTGTACGCAATCTTTTGCCGGATGCGGATTGTTTAGTGCAGTCTTATGCGGAGCTTGGTATAGGAAGGATCGCACGATGAGGGCCGAGGGGGCCTTAGCCTGGGTGTTTCTCGCAATGGCAATTGTGTTCGAGCTCTCCGGAACCCTCTCCATGAAACTATCCCACGGCTTCACCCGGCCCTGGCCCTCCGTGCTGATGTTCCTGTTCTACGGGATCAGCTTCACCTCGCTCAATGTTGCCCTTACCTCCATCAAAGTTGGAGTGGCTTATGCGGTATGGTCGGGGGCAGGCATCATCCTGATCTCCGTGGCGGGCGCGCTTTTTTTTGAAGAACGGCTGACCTTCTCCTCACTCTTGTGGGTGACCGTAATCGTAGCCGGCATTGTGGGCCTAAACATCAGTGCCAAAGGGCATTAGGAAGATATTCACACATCATCAAAGGAGGCTCACCCTGCGAATGAACACAAGCGGACATGGCGGACAACCGCCGCTGTTAACCTTCCAGATTATTACCGACACCCACGTCACGGCCGATCCGGCACATGAATACAATCTGAATTTCCAACGGGCACTGCAGGATTTGGCCGTACATGCGCAGGGCAGCAGCGGAATTATGCATATCGGGGATATCACGGATCATGGTTTCGTGGAGGAATATGCAGAGGTCCACCGTATTCTTCAGCTGCATCAGGCATCGCTGTCGGAGATCCGCTACACCTTGGGCAATCATGATGTGGGCCTCGGCCACTGGGAATCCCGCCTGGCGATGTACACCTCCCGTATGGGTATGCCTGGTCCCTATCATGACCATTGGACCGGCGGGTATCATTTCATCTTCCTTGGAACGGAGGAGGGTCTGCCCACGTTCTGTAATCTGTCGGACGAACAGCTTAAGTGGCTGGACCGTAAACTCGGAGAACGGGCACCGGACAATCAGCAGCCTGACGGGCAGATGGAGCTGGAGCTCGGTGCAGCCGCGCCGCCGGATCAGCCGGTCTTTCTCTTCCTGCATCAGCCGCTGAAGGATACGGTGGCCGGTTCACTGGAGTCACAGGAGTGGTATGGCGTTACTCAAGACAAAGAGCTGCGCTCCATTCTGGCGAAGTATCCACAGACGCTGCTCTTCACCGGACATACCCACTGGGAGCTGGAGGCCGGCAATACGATGTACCCCGGCAACGGGGAGATAGCTACCATGTTCAACGCCGCTTCTGTCGCCTACCTCTGGACGAATGCGGATGAGCACAAGACGGGCAGCCAGGGCTTCTATGTGGAGGTCTACGCTGACAAGGTGCTTGTACGGGGACGCGACTTCACTACGGGAACCTGGGTGGAAGCGGCGCAGTATGAGGTTGTTACTGAGAGAAATATGACCAAACAGTAGTTCAAGCCTAACCAAATCACAACATAACAAGCATAACAAATCAGCGATTCTCTGCAAGTAGTAGAATCGCTGATTTGTTATGCCTTAGTTCAGCTTCGCAAATCAGTACATTCGAGGCACAGGATAGGTAAAAATATCTCATAATTTCAATTTATAGTTATATAAATGGTATTAATATCCATTTCATTGATTATGGTTTTTACTTGTTGTTCTAATAGTTCTCCGTAGCTAGCAGGAATCGGCGACTAAAAAGTGAAAGTTTATTGACAGCTGACATCTCTTCTATCCTCGTATAGTTTCCCGCCCAATTCGAAGAAAACTTTAATGCAGAATTATTAACTGTATAAACTGACTCTTCTAATTTGCAAGATACTCTATGTGCTGCTAAAAAATTTGATATTAAATAATTTTTCCATCTATTTTCCCAAACCAGAAATGGCCTATTGATTCGAAGGCAATTTTAATGCTTTAAAAACTTCAAAACATTCGATATAACTATCATTTCATAAACAATACTGAACAAATAGATAGTGAATGCTCTAAAACAATTGACACACTATATCGGATGGAAGATAATACTATTAATTGAACTCTATAAGGAGTAAAGAGATTTATGACATATCGCATAATTGTTGGTATTGTTGCTGATTATTTAGGGATACTATCATTTGGAGTTTCATTAATTGTTTTAGGATTCTCTAAAAGTATTAAACAAAAAGTACAGGAGTTCAATGAGTTTTACAACTTCTCTATTGACAAAAGTGTACTAAAAGAAGAGTTTGAGTCATTGATAAACTATGATGGGAAGAATGGAATTTATAGAGTAGACTCTAAAACCTTATCTCAAATTAACAAATCACTTAGAAAACTTGAAAATTACGAGCAATTTATGTCTGCGTCGGATAAACAGGCTGTCAGTAAAATACAGACACTAATTGCTTCACCTCCTTTAACAGATGTACAAAAAGATGAGTTGATCAATACATTACATAAAATAATAGGTTTCCTAGAATTAGATCATAGAACACAGTATAACAAATAAGAGGTGAGCGAATGTCTCCGAAAAAGTTCTTTAAAGCCCTTGTTAATGGCACAAATACAAATAACCTGAAGTGGCATGTAGCACCAAAATCTTCCTACCGATTATTTACAAATATTTCGTCGGGTATTGTTGATGCTTACTTCACAGAATATAGAAAGGATACACTAATTGTTGTTTACCAATACAAGACTGAAAATGATAATGGTGAAGAAGAAGTTAGTTATTACATAAGTATTTGTGATTCCAATTTTAAATTCAAATATGAATTTACTCAGAAAGAATTAAATGCTTATGGAACGGAAATGTTCCAATTCTACAAAAGTCTTCAACGTTCAGCGAATAACATTAACATTTTCATGGAAGAATTCGTTAAAGACTTTGGTTCTGATGACGATGATGATTTACCATTTTGATGAAAAACACCTGTTATTATTAATGGTACTTATATTTGTTCATAATAAGTAGTAGCATTTCTTTGCAATAGACGAAGTGCTTTTTTTGTCATGGTAGCTGCGATACCCAAATAGTTTAGTTGTATTTAAATATCTGTTACAGTCTCATTTAATATAATCATATGGTTCTTCCCTTTTTAGCCACTCAACGTTTAAGCTAATTGTCTTACTCTAATAATTCTATTAATATTTTATTCAGCATCTCAGCAGAAACTTCCTTAGAATCCCGTACGGATGTCTGGATACTCTATATTCACTCACCCTTGTAGTAAATGGAATATACTCAAAAGATGCTATCAATAAGGTAGGATAATATTCCTAACATAAAGTTGAATTCGCATAAAAAGACGACCTTCTTTCCCTGGAGAAGGTCGTCTTTTTGTTTTCAATAATTGACTACAATCAAAAAGCAGGCAGCGCAATATCCGCATAATTATCCTCAAGGAACTTCTTCACTTCCGGGCCGCTGATCGCTTTGGCCAGCTTCTGGATCGCCTCGGAATCCTTGTTGTCCTCACGGGCAACAAGCGTGATCGTAAATGCGGAATCCTCACCTTCGGTGATCAGCGCATCCTTCTTGGGGGTCAGGCCGAGCGGGCTGGCATACGCCGGAGTCATCGCCACCAGGTCCGCATCATCCAGCATCCGGGCCAGCATCAGCAGATCGACCTCCTCGAACTTATAGTTCTTGGTATTGGCGGTAATGTCCGCCTGGGTCGCCTGAATGCCTACACCTTCCTTCAGCGTAATCAGTCCGGCATCCGCGAACATTTGCAGGGAGCGTCCGATATTCGAAGGATCATTCGCCATTACGAGGGTTGCTCCATCAGGCAGTTCATCAATGCTCTTATAGCGTTTGGAGTAACCGCCATAGATGGCATCATATACTGGCTGAACCGCAACGAGCTTCGCATCTTTGCTGGCATTGAACTGCTCCATGTATGGCACATGCTGGAAGAAGTTCGCGTCCACCTCTTTGTTCGCCAGCGCTTCGTTCGGCTGCACATTATCGGACAGCACCACAACCTCCATGTCCACGCCTTCTTCCTTCAGGATCGGCTTCACGATATCAAGGATATCCGTCATTGGCGGAATCAGCGAGGCTACCTTGATCTTCACAGATTCAGTGCTGGTGGCAGCCGGTGTCTCTTCTGCTTCCTTGTTGTTTCCGCAGCCCGCAAGGGCAAGTACCAATACGAGCAGTGTTAATCCGAAGGCAGCTTTCATTCTTGTTGCGGCTCTCTTAACCGTCCCGTTCCCTGCAATTATCGACTTCTTCATTATTATCTCCAGCCCCCATTGTTATATAGTTACTCAGCGTTTATCTAGCAGTCTTGCCAGTGTACTTCCTGTGAACTGAATCAATTGCACCAGCACAATCATGACGAGTATGGCGTAGATCATCACTTCTGTCTCGAACCGCTGATACCCGTAGCGGATAGCGAAATCGCCAACCCCGCCGCCGCCGACCACACCCATTACTGTTGAAAAAGAAATGAAGCTGATCGTAGAGGCAGTCAATCCCAGCACCAGTCCGGAACGGGCCTCCACATACAGAAACTTAAAGATCACTCCCAGTCTGGATGCCCCCATGGATAACGCCGCTTCTATCGTTCCTCTGGGAACCTCCAGCAGAGACTGCTCCACCAGCCGTGAATAATAGGCAATAGCGACGATAGACAGCGGCACCGTTGCCGCCAGCGTGCCAATCGCCGTTCCCACTACCAGGCGGGTGAACGGAATCAGAGCCACTACCAGCAGCAGGAACGGAAACGAACGCACCACATTTACGATGCTGTTCAGTATGAGCGACAAGCTTCTATTCTCATACAATTGGCCTTTACGGCAAAAATACAGCAGTGTCCCCAGCGGAAGCCCCAGCAGCAGCGCAGACCCCACGGAGATTCCGACCATCACAAAGGTCTCTCCGATCGACTGCCACATCTGATCCTGATACTTCAGCATGCTCTCAAACATAGGGTTCCCCCGTTCTTCCCGTAATTCTCTCCCGGTAGGAGCCCAAATGGCTCCCCGGCGGAAGAAAGCCGACCTCCTCCCGGGAAAAGAAATCAACCATCCGCCCGCTCTCCATTACAGATACCTCTGAGCAGATGCTCCGGACGACATCCAGCTCATGGGTAACTATAACGACAGTAACACCGAGCGAATCATTGATGTGGCGGAGTACACCCAGGATATCCGCCGTGGTGCCCGGATCAAGCGCGGAGGTCGGCTCATCGCACAGCAGCAGCTTCGGATTGTTCGCCAGCGCCCGGGCAATCGCTACCCGCTGGAGCTGGCCGCCGCTGAGCTGTGCCGGATACTGATTAGCTTTGTCTGCAAGCCCGACAAACTGCAGACATTCCAGCGCCCGCTTCATCCGTCCGGCACGCGGCACTCCGGCAAGCTCCAGCGGAATCGCCACATTGCGGCTGACGGTGGCATTGCCGACAAGATTGAACTGCTGAAAGATCATGCCGATTCTTTGCCGCTGCCGCCGCAGCTCCTTGTCCGGCAGCTCTGTAAGCAGCTTGCCGTCTACAGTAACCGTTCCCCTATCGGGCCGCTCCAGCAGATTAATCAGCCGCAGAAGTGTAGATTTGCCGGCACCGCTTGCCCCGATAATGCCGTGTATAGCACCCGTCTTCACTTCAAGCGATACATTGTCCACAGCAGTATAAGGGCCGGCCTTCAGAGCGAAGCTTTTGCTAACCTGACTCAGTGATAAAATATGAAGCCCTCCTCAATAGACTGCCTGAACTACAGCTCTCCACCTTCGGCTGTATTGTACTATAATTATTTAAAATCTGTTTTGTTAAAAATCTCTTTAAATAATAAGGCATTTCTTCCGCTGTGTCATCATTTTTCTCAAAATGATTGTTAAGCGCTCCGGAAGAGAAACCCATTATAAGGATGCCCCTGGTCCGTTTGGGATTATTCTTATATATAGCAAAAAAGGATGCGGCCCTAATAGGACCACATCCTTTTTTGCTATTTTACAAGTAAAATCTCCTCCGCTCAGCCAGAAACACGGCTTCATAGCGCTCTGCCTGCAGCTCAAGCAGTTCCGGTAGTCGGATCAGGTAGAGCAGCGCCGTTCTGTCCGCCTATTCCTTCACACTGCCGACATTCAAGCCCACTACAAAGTACTTCTGCATAAACGGATACACCAGCAGGATAGGCACAGAGGCCACGACTGTGATAGCTGCCCGTATAGAGAGTGGTGTCACCATCGCTCTTGCCGAATTCTGATCCATCCCCACCCCATTCTGTACGGTTGGGTTACCGTTGGAATTCATCGTTGAGGACAGCAGCTTCATCAGCTCATATTGCAGCGTACTGAGATTCTGTCTGGATGAGGTATAGATAAAGGCATCGAACCAGGAGTTCCACGCGCCGACAGCCACGAACAGGGCGATGGTCGCCAGCACCGGCTTGCAGAGCGGAAACACCACCCGCATGAATATTCTGAAATCCCCGGCGCCGTCTATCTTCGCCGATTCCAAGAGGCTCTCCGGAATGGTTCCGATATAGGTACGGATGACGATCATATTGAATGCGCTGATCATCGAAGGGAAAATATACACCCAGAAGCTGTTTAACAGGTGCAGATCCTTGATCAGGAAATAGTTCGGGATCAGACCGGCGCTGAAATACATCGTAAGCACAAAGATAACAGTAATCGGCTGACGGAATACATATTCCCTGCGGCTTAAGGTGTATGCAAGCATGGTGGTCAGAAAAATATTGAGTATCGTAGAAATCACTGTACGGGCTACTGAAACCAGGAAAGCGTCAAAAATAGTTCCCGTGGCAAAAATTGCCCTGTAATTCTGAAAAGTCCATTCTCTCGGCCATAAGTAAATACCGCCGCGGATTGTATCGTTCCCTTCATTAAACGAAACAGCTATCGTGTTGATGAATGGATATAATGTCACAACCACCAGACAGACCATAAAGAGCGTATTGAAGGAAGTGAACAGAATCGGCTCAAGCCTTCCGGTACCTAGACTCCTTTTCACCGTATAGCCTGCATTTGGCCCAGGGCTAATGTGTCGGTTATCCATCATTATAACAACCTCTCTTCCCCAAGCCGCTTGGAAATCCCATTAGCCATAAGCAGCAAGGTTACACTGACAACTGTTTTGAAAATCCCGCCCGCAGTGGCGAGTGAATAATTCCCTTGGGCAAGCCCGTATTTAAGCACGAAGATATCTATCGTCTCCGCCCAGTCCACTACCAGCCCGTTGCCGAGCAGATACTGCACTTCAAAGCCTGCTTCCAGGACATGTCCTATGGACATAATCATCAGAATTACAATCGTTGCTTTGATACCAGGCAGGGTTACAAACATCATCTTCTTGTAACGGTTCGCACCGTCAATTTCGGCAGCTTCATAAAGGGCAGGGTCAATGGAGGCAATGGCCGCCAGATAAATAATGGTATTCCATCCTACTTCCTTCCACACATGCGAAGCCCCTACGATTCCCCAGAAATACTTTCCTTCACTAAGCCATAGAATCGGCTCTTTAATCAGATGCAGCTTCATCAGAACGATATTTACAATCCCATCGTTAATGGAGAGCGAGGTGGCCACAATGCCGGTAACGATAATCCATGACAGGAAGTGGGGCAGATAAGAGATTGTCTGCACAGTCCTTTTCCAGAAGACCTTCTTGATTTCATTCAGCAGCAGCGCAAGCACTATGGCTGTAACAAAACCGAGGATCAGATTGATAAGCCCCATCGCCAGCGTGTTGCGCAGTACACGAATAAAGTTATCATCTGTAAACAGAAACCTGAATTGCTTGAGTCCCACCCATTCCTGTTCACCGAAGGACTTCGCCGGCTTGTAATTCTGAAAGGCCATGGTCCAGCCCCAAACGGGAACATAGGCAAAAAGAATAATGTAGAGCATCAAGGGCACAGACATCCAAATAAGCTGATTCTGGTTTCTGATCAAGCGCCAGGTAATCGGCTGTTTTTTCTTCTTTCGGTTCTTCGGATGCCGGACGACAGTATCTATTTCTAGGGTCTCATCCATATTCGTTGTCTCCTACTCCATGAAATTAATTTAGCAAGTGGAAGGCCCTGATCGGCCCTCCACCTTCTGATCCCGGAAACAGCGTTCCGTTATTTACTCCAGTTCTCAATTCTCCACTTAATCTGCTCATTGATCTTGTCTTCATATGCCTTCACATTAGCCTTTTCGATCTGTCCGGTGTAATCGGTCCATACGGAATCGAAATCTGCCGGGTCGGCAAGGATGGCTTTAGGCAGGAACTTGGTCTGCAGTTCATTCAGCTTGGTACTGGCTATTTTGGCATCCGATCCTTCAATTAAGTCGATGGACCAGGCAGGATAATAGACCGGATTGGCAGGAGGCTCACTGAAGAAGTCCACGTAAGAGTCAAAGCCATAGGCATCAAGCACTTCCTTGTCGAAAGGCTTCAGACCTGCTTTGTATTCTTCCGGCTGTGCAGCAGCATCCGTTGAGTTGCCGTCACTGAAGCTTCCTTCTGTTTTGGGCAGGTAATCAAACATCGCTTTGGCTTTGTTGGCCAGCTGCCAGGTGGCATCGGCTGCATTGTCACGCTGTTCCTGGGTTCTCATAAATCTGCCGTTCTCCACGATATAATCTTCGCCTTCCACACCCCAGGAGAACATTTTCTGCCAGTCTTCCTGGATCAGAGTGTCGAGCAGCTTGATGATCTGCACGGCATTTTTGGCATTGATACTGATACCGAAGCCGTTGTTAAGGTTAAGAACGGCAAGATCGCGGTAGTAGTCTTTGGTCGCCTCTTCGTATACGAGCGGAAGACCAACATAGGTGCGTTCAATTTTACCTTGGGTCGTCAGAGAATCCTCAGCAGCGTTGAAGTTCCAGTGCTGGTCGAACATCCCCAGTACGGTACCACTGGATATTTTCGCCATATACTGGTCATAGTTCTGTACAAAGGTCTCTTTATCGATCAGACCCTTCTGGTTGATTTCATTCAGCTTCTGGTAGTATTGCTTCGCATAATCTTTATTTGCAAACACTTCAGCTACGCCGTCATTGACAACCACACCGCCATCATTTGGATGGCCGATCAGATGCTGCGGCGCATTGAACAGACCCCAGTTTTTCCAGTCATAGTTCAGAATTTCGAACCCGATCGTCGGGCTTCCGTCGATTTTAGGATATTTCGCCTTATACTGCTCAATCAGGTCAAAGTATTGATCCAGTGTCTTCACCTGCGGATAATTGAATTCCTTGAGGACAGCTTTTTGAATCCAGAAGGCAGGTCCCGAATACCAGGAGCTGTTGACCTTACCATTGTATACACCGTAGTTAGGCAGGATATAAATATGGCCGTCGTTCGGGTCCTTCATCATGTTCCAGTATTCGGCATAATGCGCTTTCAAATTTGGCGCATGCTCCTCAATCAGGTCTTCCAGCGGAATATATGCCCCTGCTGCTGTAAGCTTGGTATTCCCGGTCATGAGGTCCGGGTAATCCTGGCCGGCAATCATGACGCCCAGCTTCTGGTTAATGTCACCTGCCAGGAATTCCATATCGAAGCTGGCTCCGGTTTCTTCCTTGATCTTCTTGTAAATCTTATTGTCCGGTGTCGGCTGTTGTCCAGCTGCGCCGATAAATACGCTTACCTTAAATGGTTCTATCTTTCCTCCTGTGTTAGCTGAAGCCGTTCCTGCCGCAGTTGTCTCTTCAGCTTTGCCCGCAGTATTGTTGTTGTTGCCCCCGCAGCCGGATAGCGTAAAGCTTAGGGATAACAGAACAATCAGGGAAAACTTGTACATCGCTTTCGACTTGCCCCCCATAAAGCACCTCCATAATGTGTTGGTCTTTAATTTGTAAGCACTTACATGTATGAATTATAGAGGTGATCCGCCGGCTAAAATACGACCGAATTAAAGGTATACCCCCATAAAAGTTTAGAACTTTGCATGGCGGTATTCATTCGGGCCCATGTGCATCTCCTTTTCAAACCGTTTCAAAAACTGACCGTAATTGACATAACCCACACGTTCAGCTATCTCCGAGAGCTTCAGCTTGCTGCCGCGCAGCAGAACCGCCGCCTCCTGAATCCGCAGATGATGCAGCTGCTCATTGAAGGTCATGCCGTTCTTCTTAATCAGCAATTGCCCCAGATAGACGGGATGCAGGAAGAAGACCTCTGCCAGCTTCTGAATGCTCAGACTCTCCTGAAAATGCGCACCGATATACTCATTAATCTCCTGCACAATGCCATGCGACTTTTGATTCTGCTCACGCATCAGGAGATCAATTGCCATTTCACCGCACATTAATAAGCGGCTGAGCAATTCATCCAGCGGGATCATGGCCTGCTGGATCTCCGCGATTCCAGACCCAGCCGTCACCTGCTCCCCGCCTCCGTCCTCCGCCCCGGGCGCGAGCTCGGTGATCCGGTACATGAGATGAATCACAATTTTCCGAACCACCTCCGGCGCCACCTGCTGTGCACGGAAGCTGCAGTCCGCTTCCTCCAGCGCTCTGCGGTAACCGTCCGCATCGAGCAGATTAACAGAATCAAGCAGGGCATCCATTAGCCGGATATGATCATAATGATAGCTGAAGGGATGGCCCTGTATCCCGCGGTAAGCCAGAATCCCGGCATACTCAGGATTATAGAAAAAATGCTGCAAAGCCTCTTTGGCACTGCGGTAACTCTCCGCGATCCCCGGCAGGGAGTCCTCAGGGGCTCCAATGGCCATATAGATCTGTCTGCTGCCGTATTCCTGCCGGAGGAAATTCAGCCCCTCTTCTATTGCTCCGCCTTCAGGGCTATCTGCCGGCATACCGTATACAATCCCGAGAATGCCCGCTTCCAGATCCATCATCACCATGGCCGGATAGGCAGCCAACTGGGTAGCCGCCCTTCCCCGCAGCTCTGTATACAGCTCCGGGACAGTCTGAATCAGACAAAGATTCCAGAGCCCGACCCCCTGAAAGCCAGGCAGACGATCCAGCAGCTCCTGAAGCGCCGGGTCTGCTTTTTTCCCGTACAGCAGTCCTCTAATCAAGGCCACCGCCTCTTCTTCAGAGGCAATCTCATGAATCATTCTGCGGTTCGCTTCCTGTTCCAGCTCCTGATGAATTTCCCGCAATTCCTCAGCGGCCTCCTCCGGAAAGACCGGCTTCAGCAGATAATGGCTGATTCCGTAGCTGATGGCCGTACGGGCATATTCAAATTCACTGTAGCCGCTCAGAATCACGAACTTGGGTCTGCCGGCATCCTGCTCTTGCCAGGCCTCTATCATCTCCAAACCATTCATGAGCGGCATGTTCACATCTGTAATCACCAGGTCCGGCTCCAGCAGCTTCATCAGCCGCAGCCCCTCGCGGCCGTTGCCGCAGGTTCCGCACAGCTCGAAGCCGAGTTCCTCCCAATCGATCCACAGCTGCATGCCTTCGAGGGCGCTCGGCTCATCATCAACTAATAATACTTTGTATTTCACAGGTTACACCTCGCCTTCCAAGGGATGATTCAACTCCAGCAGCCTGAGCGGAATGCCGAAGGTGACCAAGGTCCCCAGACCCGGTGTGCTGGATATCTCGAAGCGCACCTGATCGGCATAATATAGTTCAAGCCTGCGGTAGACGTTGCGGATTCCGATATTGGTCCCGGAGGAGTCCTCCTTGCGGATGGCATACAGCAGCTCTTTAAGCTTATCCGGCTCTATGCCTTTGCCGTTATCCGATACGCTAATCTGCAGCCGGTTATCCAGCACTGCCGTGCTCACCCGGATAATGCCAAGCCCTTCAATCGTCTGCAATCCATGCTTACAGGAGTTCTCGACCAGCGGCTGCATGCTCAGCTTCGGAATTTTATATTTCAGTGACTGCTCATCAATCTCAAACACATAGTCGAATTTATCCCTGAACCTGAATTTCTCAATTTTGAGATACATCTCGATGAATGTGATCTCCTCCTGCACCGACACCAGGTCTTCCTTCCAGCTGAGCAGCCTGCGCAGCAGCTTCGACAGGCTTTTCACAATATCCGTAACATCGGAATATTTATTCTTGGTGCAGACCACCAGAATCGCATTCAGCGTATTGAACAGAAAATGGGGGTTCATCTGGCTCTGCAGGAAGTTCAGCTCCGCCCTGACGCGCTCCATCTCCAGATTCTTGCTCTGAATCTCCAGCTTATACACATCGTTGATCAGCGAGTGGATTCTGGAGGTCATCCGGTTGAAATTGTGAATTAAGCCGCCAATCTCATCCCGCCCCTCATCGATGGTGATCAGCTCAAACTTCTCGTTAGACACCTTTTGCATATGGCGGGACAGGCGTTTCACCCGGTAATTGTAAGAGCGCAGCATAATATAGATGAACCCGCTGGTCAGCAGCGTAAGCGTTGTTGCCAGCACAGCCGCGTACAGACGTATATCCAGAATCGCTTTAGAAATCCGCTCACCCTGGGTGATCCCGGCAATTCTCCACCCTTTGAGATAGTTAGCCGTGCCTACAGGTACTATCTGAACATCCTCCTCTTGACCGCTACCCAGCTGATTGAATACAGGATAGGGCTCTTTGGTGAGCCGCTGATAGCCGCTGTCCGCTGACATGACAATCTTGTTCTGCTCATTGATGAGGTAGAGACTTAAGTAATCCTTCTCCCGGACAATAATGTCGTAGATCTCATTAAGATCCAGATCAATGCGCAGCACTTTCTCATACTTATTCAAGTTTCTGTAATTATCCATCGTTTGAACTACACTTAGCGTAGGGATTGACGATGCCAGATTCTTATTCTCACTCGTCCGGTAGGCGGTAACAAACACCTGGGTACTCGCATTCTTCGCCTGTCTATACCAATCGCTGGCCCACACCTTGTCATTCATGACCTGATAATTCCCGCCGGATACAATGGTGCGGTTGTCCGTGTAAATGCTAATCCGCTCCAGCTGGTTGTTAACAGGCATGTAGCTGTTCATCCGGTCCCTCAGCTGTTCGTCGAACATACTATAGAATTCTATGGAGTCCGTGTAGGTGCGTTCCAGCATCTCGTACAGATTCTTATCCGTAGACAATGCATAACCGACGGAGACCCCCCCTTCGATGAAATCAAGAATATCCTTACGCGCCCGTTCCAGAGAAATCTCCAGGTTCTGCTGTTCTCTGGATTTGATAAGATCCGTAATGCGGTCCAGAAATACAAGATTAAGCACCATGATAGGCAGGAGTACACCGACAATATAAATCAGGTAGAACTTGTAATTGAGCGGGATATCGTTAACAATCGTCGTGAATTTGAATCTTTTTCTCCACATGCCTTATGCACCCGGCTTTCTTATCATTATAAAATTTATAAGATCTCGGGGTCCCCGCAAAGTACCTGAGTAACCTTCGAAGCCAAAGCCCCACTTTGTGGGGTTATCTCATAGCTGCTTGTTCTTATTGGCATTCTTGTAGACTGAAGGTGAAGACCCAACCCTCCCCTTGAACTTGTCGATAAAATAATCCGTATTCGAAAAGCCCACCTGCAGTGCGATATCCGATATCTTGAGCTGGGTGCGCTTAAGCAGGCTCTTGGCCGCTTCAATTCGTTTCTCATTCAGATAATCGCTGAAGCTCCGGCCCGTTTCCTTACGGAACAGTTGGCCCAAATAAGCCGAATTCATATGAAACTGTTTGGCAATATCCTGAAGCTGCAGCTTACTCCGGAATTCAAGATCCACGTACTGAATAACATTATAGATCGTATCCCCCTCATTATCCGCCCGTAATTCAGCCAGATAAGCCGCTGCCTGCAGGCAGAGCTTGTCCACATACAGACTCAGCCTGTAATAATCGGCGAGTCCGCCCAGATCGCCATACTCCGTCCGCATCGCATTCATGATTCGGTCGGGATCTCCCTGCATTTCTGCGATGCTCCGGCATAAGGTCATCTCCAGATGGGCCACCTCGGCCTGGGCTGCATCAATCCTCAGCGGCTTGGCCGTAATGGCAGCGAATGCTTCCCTGACACAACTCTGAATCTGCCCAGTCTCGCCTGCCTTGACCTTCTCCAGCACACAGGTGAAGTGCCCTTCAGCTAATTCCAGGGACTGGCCCTTTGCTCCCAGGTCATTATAGTAGAAGATCCCCCCCTTCTCCCGGCGGCACTTCAATCCCCAGACCTCAAGGCTCTGTGTGTACAGTTCCTGGATAGAGCCCGCCCCTCTCCGCTTGCCGCTGATCAGTACGGCCACAGGTACGCCAAGCTTCTCCGACTGTGCCCTCTGTACCTGGGCGGCGGCTGCCTCAATGGCTTCGGAGGACATCCCCGCACACCGCACAATAAGACCCGGCCTGCCCGCTGGGTCCTGAAAGACATAGCCAAGCTCACCCGGGAATCCTTCCCCATCCCCTTCATTCAGGCTTATTGTGCTTGATACAGCAGCAGTAAGGATACACTGCAGCTCTGTCTCAGGCTGAAGATCCATCAGCCTATCCGCTGCGCACCCCAGCTCTTCGCTCCATTCCCCCTGAATGAACCGGTTGATCAGATTATGGACCAGGAAGCTTTGCTTCTTGCGGCCCTCATTCTTGGAAGCGATTTCATTTCGGATGATGGCTCTGATCTTCAAGAGCAGCGCCCCGATCTCTTCATCATCGACCGGCTTCAGCAGATAACCATCCACCTTTTGGCGCAGCGCAATGCGGGCATAGTTGAAATCGTCGTATCCGCTCAGAATAACGAATCTGGGCGGGTGGTCCATCACTTCCTTCACGGCAGCAATCAGCTCGAGTCCGTTCATTACGGGAAGGTTGATATCCGTAAGCAGCAGGTCCGGCTTATGCTCCTGAATTAACCGGAGGGCCTCCACAGCGCTAAGCGCTTCGGCGCATACTTCGTAACCGGATTTCTCCCAGTCGACCATCGTCCTAAGTCCTTCAAGCACCCACGGTTCATCGTCAACAATCATGACTTTCAGCATGAGCCTCGCTCCAATCCCCGAATCTAAATTTTGTCAGTAAATGAATTACAAATAATGCTAACATACAAGTTCAATGATGTGAATTACAACTTAATCAGATACCGGAGTCATATAAAGTAACATTGATCATTTACTTTTTGCGGATATTCTCTATAATTAGGGTTAATTTTATTGATTATCCGGCATTATCTCACACAGGGAAGTGATATGCTTGACGGTAAACAGTCTTCTATCCTCCAATGAATTCAAGAAGCGCCTCTCCCGCTGCTACAATGAAGTGCATAGGGAACTGTATGGGGTAGGTGTCACACAGCTGAGAATAGATGCCGCCGGCGAATCGATGATCCTCTTTCTGGTGAAGCATCAGCGGGTAACTGCGCTGCGGGCACTGGAAGAGAACTATCCCGAGCTGAAGCAGTCGGTGGATGCTGCGCTCCATCAGGAGTTCAAGCGGATCTTCCGGAAGAAGCTAGCCGATGAGCTGGATTTGCCTGTCACCGGTGTACTCCGGGATTATGATCCGGGCACAGGGTGGGCCAGCACGATCATTATCAGTGAATAACAAGATCCCCCCACAAAGCGGGGCTTTGGCTTCGATGAAGCGAAGCATGTACCTTCTTATCTTATAACCGGCTGCATCCGGATTGTATCCTGATGCGCTGACTACGCCTATGGCTCGCCAGATTTCTGTTTACAGACTGAAGGAAGCCGTTGATTAGAGGATCCCTCTATTTCAGCGGCTTCTTTTCATTTCAAAGGAGCATACGCCATGAAAATTATTGTCGGCATTACCGGAGCCAGCGGCTCCATTTACGCCTACTCCCTGATCCGCAGCCTGCACCGGCTTGGGATCGAAACCTATGTCATCGCCACAGGTGCCGGAGAGAATGTGATGAAATACGAGTGTGGTGCGGATATGCAGGAATTGGCCGGATATGCCACTGTGCTGTCCAATACAGATCTGTTCGCTCCTGTAGCCAGCGGCTCCTTCAAGACAGATGGGATGGTGATTATTCCCTGTTCAATGAATACGCTGGGAGCTATCGCTAACGGCATGGGGGATACACTCCTTAGCCGGGCAGCCAGTGTGGTGCTCAAGGAGAAGCGGCGGCTGCTTATCGTTCCGCGCGAAACCCCGCTCCATCTGATTCATCTGGAGAATATGGTGCGGATTGCCCGGGCGGGAGCGGATATCATGCCCGCTTCGCCGGGCTTTTACAATCATCCGACCGAGATCTGGGAGCTGGTGAACTTCATGAATGCCCGTGTTCTAGACGCGCTGGGGATTGATCATCAGCTGATGAAGCGCTGGGGGGAAGCTTAGGAGGGCTGTGCCGGCCTTCTGCCGAAACAGGGAAGCCCGCAGCCTGTGTGGCATGGCTGCGGGCTTCCCTGTTTTTTTGAGATACAATATTGTAAGAAATAATCCTATTCTCCCAGCTCTGCCCGGATCTTCAGGAACACCTGATAGCTCCGCTCGGCAACCTCCGAAATCGCAATCGGGTGGAAGCCCGGCAGATCCGCGTACAGCAGATCATTCAGCGGTGCGGTCCAACTGGCGGGAAGCCGGGCTGCGCCCAGCTTCGCTCCCATAATGGAGCCGACTGTGGCACCATTGCAGTCTGTATCCATCCCGGCAGAGACAGAGGTAACCACGGCTTTCTCGAAGTCATTGCCGCCGTATATAAGCGAAGCTGCAACGATAGCGGCGTTGTTATTGGTATGCACCGGGTCATAATGGCTGAACTCGTTCCATAGTGTGCTAACCAGCTCGCGCTCACTGCCTGCCTGCTGTGCGATCTCCATACCCCGCCGCACATCCCGGGTCAGCCTGCTGGTCTGCGGTATCTCGCTCAGCCCAATCTCTACAATCTCTTCATTATCCAGGCCCGCGAATGCAGCAGAGATCATTGCAGCATTGAACATTTCGCCGTAGATCCCGTTCTTCACATGGGAGAAGGAGGCATCCCGCCAGCCCAGCTCCGCCGCAAGCTCGGGGTTCCCGGCCGCGCCATAGGCCAAGGCGTCCGCACGGATGGCCGCCCCGATCCATTCCCGGTACGGATTCAGATGCATGCGCACCCGCTCCTGCCGCAGCGGCCAATCCTCCGGCTTCTCACCGTGCAGATGGGAGGTTTCGCCGGCAAAGTTCATATAGGCCTGTGTTTCTGCTGTACATACCTGGCTGTAGGTCAGATGCCCGTGCCACAGCTTGCCGATATCCCAGGAGTCCCAGTCCAGCCCCTTTTGCTCCAGCAGCATCAGGCCAAGGACGGTATAACGGATATCGTCGTCACTCTCCATGTAGGTGATCTTCTCGCGTGTACTGGTGAAGGACCAGTCGCTCAAGCCCAGGCCGTATTCAGCCTGTGCCGTAGAGTACTCAGGTGTATACCCTGTAATCGGCCAGGCATCGGCACCGCGGAACCACAGCTCGATGTTCTCCCAGCCGGTACGGCCGTCCTTTCCGTACAGATAATCCCAATACTCCAGCGGCTTGCCCAGCGCACAGCCTACACTCCGGCCAAGCCAGGCTCCATAGAACCTGTCCCTCCACTCTTCCGGTGTCCAATTCACCGCAAGCTTACGCAGACCTCCGGGGCGCAGCCGTCTGATCGATGCCAGATCCGAAGGCTCCTCGTAAGGAAAGTCGGCGCCCACCGGAAGGGCCATCAGCTCCCGGTATACCTCCATGAGCTTGCCCTCATCACTTCCGGCAGCAGCCAGCTTCTCTGCCAGACTCCCTGGCTGGCAGCCTTCCTCTATCCGCTGCTGCAGCTCCAGCCGCACCGTCTCCTGCAGGCGTTCCCAGCCTGCCATCCGCTACAATTCTCCCGCCGCAGGCAGGGACCCGCGGTCTAACCGCTCCAGTGAATCAAACAGCAGCTTGATAAAAGCTTCACGGTCTACACCGAGCAGCACCTCTGTATTGGCAGGCTGCTCCGGCTTCTTGCGCCGGTCAGCTACAGTCATCCCCCGGGTCAGCTTCCCTTCGGTTTCCACTGTTACATGCAGATGCTCCGATTCGAAGAGCTCCGGATGCAGCAGCCAGGCAATCGCGCACGGGTCATGCAGCGCATTGCCGATATAACCCATCTTTTTGCCGTAGATCGAATAGAAATCCAGCAGCTCTCCGACCATTACGGATACGGGTCCACGGGTTTTCAGCTCCTGAATCTCCTCTTCAAATATCGCCGCCTTATCCGTTACATCCAGTCCGCTCATTACAATGGGAATTCCGGATTCAAAGACAATCCGTGCCGCCTCCGGGTCGACATATATGTTGAACTCCGCCGTCCGGGTCACATTGCCATAGGCGAGCCCGCCTCCCATCAGGGAGATCTTCTCAATTCTGTCCTTCACTTCCGGATAAGCAGTAATCAGGAGGGCGATGTTCGTCAGCGGGGCTGTAGGCACCAGGGTAATCTTCTCTTCAGAAGACCGTATAATATCCAGCATGAATTCTACCGCTCCCTGTTCCACCGGCTTGAAGCGGCTCGCCGGAAGCGCGGGGCCATCCATGCCGGACTCCCCATGTGCTGCTTCTCCGGTTACCAGCTTGCCGAGCAGCGGTGCCGCCGCTCCTTTGGCAACGGGAATATCGGCATTTACAAAGCTGAGCACCTTGAGTGCATTATCGGTGATTTTATCCAGAACCTGGTTGCCACCAACCGTGGTAATGCCCCGGATCTCCAGCTGCCCGGGATGAGCCAGCGCAAGCAGAATGGCAATCGCGTCATCATGCCCCGGATCGCAGTCGATTATGATAGGTGTTGGCATCGTTGTCGCTCCCTTGTAAGTTGATTTCTAATCTAAAACGAAATTGAAACTGCTCCTATTGTGGTTGATAGTAACTAGGCTGCCCTCATAGCCTCAACTATTTGGTCGTAGTAGTCTTAAGCTTCTTGTTCTTCTTCCGGGTCTCCGAGACCGCGTATATAATCAGCCCCACTACCGTCGCCACGTAAGGAAGCGTAGCGATCAGCTCCGCCGGAATCTTCAGCACCTGCAGGGCATTGGAGAGCGCATCGGCGGCGCCGAAGAGCAGCGAGGTCAGCGCTGTTCCTACGGTGGTGCTCCGGCCCATGGATTCTGCAGCAATCGCAATCCAGCCCCGGCCGGCCACCATATCACGGGTAAACAGCGACAAATAGCCCATCGACATGTAGGCTCCGCCCAGACTGGCGAAGAAGCCGCTGAGCAGCAGCGCCGTGTACTGGATCCGGACCACGCTGACTCCAACCGACTGGGCCGCATGCGGATTCTCGCCTACCGAGCGGATACGCAGCCCCAGCGGGGTGCGGTTCAGCAGATAATAGACCACAAGCACAGACAGAATCGAGAAGTAGGTCAGAATGTGGTGTCCCGACAGAATCGGACCTAGCACCGGAATATCCTTCAGCAGCGGAATCTGCACACTCGGCAGCACTTTACTCGCAAGGGAGGTCGATGAACCCTTGTCCCCGCTGAGCAGATACAGAATAAACACCGTTCCGCCTGAGGCGAACATATTAATCGCCACACCGCCTAGAATGATATGCGTCTTGAATTTCAAGGTGAAAAAGGCCAAAATCCCGGCAATCAGCGTTCCCGACAATACCGCACCCAGCAGCCCGACCCAGGCGCTATGCGTATAGGCGCTGACAATAACACCGGCCAGAGCCGAGACCAGCATAATCCCTTCCATCCCGATGTTGATGATTCCGGCACGGTTCGAGATGAGTGCTCCCAGTGCAGCGAACAGGATAGGTGTGGTCACACGCAGTACAGAGAAGGCAAAATCCGTCGTCAGAATGACATCCAGCAGACTGTTCATGCTTCCTTCGCCTCCTTCAGCAGCATGCGGTTCTTCCAGAACTTGAGGAACTGCTCAGCCGAAATCAGCAGGATAATCACAGCCTGAATGATCGAGATCATCTCGGAGGGTACGTCGGACAGCCGCGCCATCAGATCGGCTCCAATACGGATATAGGCCAGGAAGAGCGCAGAGACAATGACAGACAGCGGATTGTTCTTGGCCAGCATCGCCACCAGGGCACCATCGAGGCCGTAGCCCGGCAAAGACGTCCACTGAAAGCGGCTGTACATCCCGAGTACTTCCACCGAGCCGCCCATCCCGGCAATAAACCCGGCGATCAGATGCACGAGAATGATAACCTTGGCAGTCTTCATGCCAGAGTACCGGGCAAACTCCCGGTTGACGCCTGTCATCCGCAGCTCATAGCCCCATTTGGTCCGGTAGAGGAACAGATGGGCCAGTACAATCAGCACCAATACAATAATAAGTCCGGTATGAATCCGTGTGCCTGCAAAAAGCTTGCTCAGCTGCGCAGTTTTCTCGAATTTAAACGAGACGTTGGCGAAGGCCTTGGCATCCCGCAGATGATAGTTCAGCAGGTATAGCCCCACTCCGAACAGGATATTATTGAACATCAGCGAAGTCACCAGTTCATTGGCGTTCCACTTCGCTTTGAGAATTCCGGGAATGGCTGACAGCAGCGCCCCTGTGATAGAACCTGCTAATATCGCCACCAACGGATGCAGCCAACTGTTCAGGCTGAGATGAATCGCTAGTACAGAGGCCACGACACCGGAGAAATAAAAGATTCCCTCTGCCCCCAGGTTGAACATATTGGCCCGGAACAGCAGCGAGACGGCAAGGCCGGTGAACATCAGCGGAATGGCCATCTCAATGACATTGCCGATATGCCCCTTGGTGGAGAACGGCTCCAGCAGGAAAATGCCAATCGTCTTGAGCGGCTGGTCACTGACCAGCGAGATGATCAGGAATGCGATAATCAGCGCAATGACAATAACCGCTGCCGTCCGGACCGCCTCAAAGTATTTTGCTCTAAACATGATTTAATGCCCTCCCGGTCTGCTCTTTGTCCTGCCGGTTAATGCCCAGCATATAGAGTCCCAGCTCTTCCTCACTCACGGCAGAAGGATTATCGAAATACGCAACGATCTGCCCCTCGTACATCACAAGGAGACTGTCGCTCAGCTCCAGAATTTCATTCAGATCGGCAGATACCAGAACTATGGCGCATTTGTCCGAGCGCAGCTCCAGCAGCTTCTGATGGATGAATTGTGCAGCACCGATATCGACACCCCGTGTCGGCTGCTCGGCGATCAGCAGCTGCGGATTCGTAGAGCACTCTCTTGCAACGACTACCTTCTGCATATTCCCGCCCGACAGCATGCCGATCGGCTGCTGAGGACCGGAGCAGCGCACTTTGAATTCTTCCACCAGCGAAGACGCCAGAGCAGCAATTCTGGAGCTGTGGAGAAAAAGCCCCTTATTCATGTCCTTCGAACGGTACCGCGTAGAGATCAGGTTGTCGGCAATACTGGCTTCTCCGGCGGAGCCCTGCCGCATCCGGTCCTCCGGGATATAAGATACGCCCAGGCTGCGGATGCCCAGAATATCCAGCCCGCGGATATCCGTCCCTTTTACACTTACCGCCCCACTGCCGGAGACGCCGCGCAGACCGCCGGTCAGCGCTTCAATCAGCTGCGTCTGTCCGTTCCCCTCAACACCGGCAATGCCGACAATCTGTCCTTCACGGACCGAGAAGCTAATCTCTGCGAGGAGTGCTTTGCCCAGACTGTCGGATACACTCAGCCCATCCACCGTAAGCACCGGCTTGCCATGTGGGATAGTGCTCTTGTCGTACTTCAGTACAACATCCCGGCCGACCATCAGCCGTGATATTTCCTGCTCTGTCACCTCGCGGGTCTCGAAGACCCCTTCGCTTCTGCCGCCTCGCATGATGGTGATCCGGTCACATATTGCTTTGACCTCCTTCAGTTTGTGCGAGATGAACACAATCGTGTGCCCCTGCTCCTTCAGCTGCTGAAGCTCGCGGAACAGCTCCTCTGTCTCCTGCGGAGTCAGCACAGCGGTCGGCTCGTCGAGGATGAGGATTTTGGCCCCGCGAACCAGCGCCTTCAGAATTTCCACCTTCTGCTTCATGCCGACCGACAGATCCTCCACCTTAGCCCTGGCGTTTACCGAGAGGTTATATTTGCGCGCCGTTTCCTCCGTCAGACGCACCGCTTCGCCAGCATTGAAGCCCACACCTTTTCGCGGCTCCATGCCCAGCACCATATTTTCGGCCACAGTAAAAGAAGGCACCAGCATGAAATGCTGATGAACCATGCCGATGCCGCGGTCAATTGCGTCCTGCGGGGACTGCAGCTTCACTTGTTCTCCCCGGATATAGACCGCGCCTTCACTCGGCTCCTCCATGCCGAACATGATCTTCATCAGAGTCGATTTCCCGGCTCCGTTCTCACCCGCAATCGCATGGATTTCGCCCTCCCGCAGGGAGAATTCGACATCCTTATTGGCAACAACGCCGTTCGGGTATACTTTGGTGATTCCCCGCATTTCCAGCAGAGCATTTGCCATGGGTCATCAACGCCTTTCAACTTGGGTGGTCTGCAAAAATAGGCAGCTGGAGTTCTCCCCAAGGGAAGAGCCTCCAACTGCAGAGCTGCATAAGCCAATTTCATTATATAAAGCTATCTTTGATCAATCGTCTTAAGGCTTCACGGCATTGCGGATCGCTTCGACTTCAGAGGTTTCCATGCCCATTGCATTGTCGACCGTAATTTCCTTGTTAATCAGCTTCTGCTTCACTTCTTCCACCTTGGCCTGCAGATCTGCCGGGAATACGTCTTTGTATATGTCATTCTCTGCAATCCCTACGCCGTCTTCAACGAAACCGAGCACATCGCGTTTGCCCATCTCAAGCGTCCCGTCCTGCAGTTTTTTCACTGCGCCGAGGATAGCCATATCGATCTTTTTAATCGCGGAAGTGACAATCAGGTTTGCCTTCTCACTATCGGTATCTTTCAGCAGCATCGCCTGGTCGGAATCGACACCGATGGCATACTTTGTCTTTTCCTTGGCTGCATCAAAGATTCCCAGTCCCGTACCGCCGGCTACGTTGAAAATAATATCCACACCAGAATTGTACTGGATCAGCGATAATTCCTTGCCTTTGGCAGGGTTCACGAAATCTCCGGCATAGGATACCGCTACCTTCACATCAGGATCAACATACTGCGCCCCCTGGATGTAACCCACCAGAAAGGCATTAATGCCGGGAATATCCATCCCGCCCAGGAAGCCGATTACGTTCTCCGGGTTGGCGTTTGGCATATCAGACTGGGTAGCAAGTGCCGCTGCCGCCCCTGCCAGGAATGAGACCTCATTGGTCGAATAGGACATGTTGTACATATTTTCAGGTGCTTCCTCGATGTCCGTATCATAGTTGATGAATTTTTTATCCGGATTCGCCTCTGCTGTTGCATTGAACATTTCCGTGATTTCCGAGCCGCCCGAGATGACAACATCCCAATCTTCGGCAGCGATATCATTAAAAGTTGGTTCCCACTTCGTCTTGTCGGCGCCCATTTCAACCACTTTCGTTTCCGCGCCGAGCTCGTCCTTCACTTTTTGCAGGCCGCTGTTCGCCGCATCAAAAAACGACTTGTCGCCTAGCGTTCCCGGAATAAGCAGCACAACCTTGAGCTTGTCCCCTGCAGCCGCCTCTCCGCCTTCAGCATTCGTTCCGGAGTTGACCGTATTTCCATTACCTGACGTGTTGTTTCCGCATGCAGTGACCAGTACCATAACCGTCATCAGTAATAAAGCGAGTATATTCTTTTTCATTTTCTAAGTTCACACCCCTGTTTGTAATAGATCAACGCTCATAAAATAGCATAAAGTTCCAATTACACGTTTTGTCTGACGGATAGCATCGGGCAGCATGAATAAAAGACTGTTGAAATTCTGAAAACAAGCAATTTACTTTGAAAAACAAACATTACATGTTACATTTCTCAAAAAAACCGCATAAATCCGAACAAGATGGCCAGTCCAGTTGAGAATCTTCGGTTTAATTGATAAGATCATAACAAAAGAAAAGATAAATATTTATATATTTTCGGTCATCTTTTTGTACGATTCGGCTAAATGACGATAAATGGAGGCTCATCATGGACCGTGTTCTATATATTGTAAATGCAGAGCATGAAGCAAATACGTATATCCCCCCGCATCAGCATGAATGTTTCGAGCTTGTGTATTATATCCATGGTCATGGGACCTGCAGCATTGGACCGCGCAGCTATCATTTCCGGCCCTTCACCTTTGGCCTGATTCCGGCGGGTTTCAAGCATGACGAGAATCATCAGCCCAGCCCGGAGGTGCTGTTCGTCGGCTTCCACTGCGGCAATCCGATTATCAATACGCTATCCGGCGTTTTTGACGATGATAAGGAACATACCGTACTGCAGACCCTGCAGCGGATGAATGCAGAATTCAAGCGCAAGCGTGACGGGTTCGCCGAGCTGCTGAATCTGCAAATGAGCGAAATTACCGTGTATCTGCAGCGGCTGCTCGCCGCCTCGGATTTCCATTCCCCGGCAGAGGATCAGATGCAGTATGTGCTGAATTATATGAATGAGCATTACCGCCATAAGCTCTCCGTGTCCTCTCTGGCAGAAATGTCCGGTTATAGCTACGACCGCTTCCGGCATCTGTTCAAGGAAAGATTTGGACATTCCCCGCACCGTTATCTTGTACTGAAGCGCCTGGATTATGCCAAATCTCTGCTGCTGCATACCCAAATGCATATTTCCGAGGTCTCTTCCGCTGCCGGATTCGTCAATGATGCCCAATTCTGCAATATGTTCAAAAGAGAGAGCGGACTCTCCCCGCGAACCTTCCGCATCAGAAGTAAGGTCATGTAATATAACATTAGTCATTTACTTTTTGCTTTTTTTCACTATAATGGAACTTAAGCTTACGTGATGATGACTTATACCGGCTGATCCCGATTATATCCAGATCCGCTGCCCCAATATAAGGTTTGCCCCATTTCTGTTCACAGAATGAAGGAAGCCGCGATTTAGAGAATCTTTTTTCTCTATGTCTGCGGCTTCTTTTTTTATTCCCTTTTTTGGAAGGTGCGCGAGTCAAGGCCCGCTGAAGCTTACAACGGCGAGCAGTTCAACAATGAACGAGGTGAAGGAGGTGCAGCCTGGATGGCATTCATGAATATGCGGCAATTGCTGGAGCACTGGGAACGCAGCGGCAGACTGCTGAAGGTCCGCAAGGAGGTGGACCCCAAGTTTGAGCTTGGGGCCGTGATTAAGGCCGTGAAGGGCAGGCAGCCTATGGTCTTCCAGAAGGTAAAAGGCTATTCCGTCCCGATGGCAGCCGGTCTTGGAGGCTCCAAAGAGCTGCTCGCCGAGAGTATGGGCATTCAGCCGGAAGACTTGCTGCCACGGCTGATCGAGGCCGTTGTTCATCCGTTGCCTACGAAGAACCAGGAGCAGGCTCCGGTACACGACAACGTCATTACGAGCCGGATTAATCTGCGGGAGCTGTTTCCGGTCTGCACCTATAACGCCTTGGACAGCGGAGCTTATTATGTCTCCGGGGTGATGGTCGTCAAAGGCGCGGACGGGCAGAAGCGCTACACCTCCATCCGGCGGATGCAGCTGCTGGACGGCAACCGGACCAGCATCCTGATCTCCTCCCCTGAATTATTCCAGCAGTACAGGGAATTCGAGGAACGCGGCGAGCCGATGGAGGCGGCATTCATGTTCGGCATCGTCCCGGCCGTCGTGCTGGCTTCCCAGGTCAGCACCCACCTGTTCCATGCCGATAAGCTGGAGGTCGCCTCTGCCCTGCTCGGCCAGCCGCTTGCGGTCGTCCGCTGCAAGTCGATCGATCTTGAAGTCCTGGCAGAAGCCGAGGTTGTGTTCGAGGGCCGGATTCTTCCCCGGGTCCGCGAACCGGAGGGTCCGTTCGGCGAACTCGGCGGTTACTACGGCCCGCGCACCGAGCAGCCGGTCGTCGAATTCTCCGCTGTCACCTACCGGAACAATCCGGTCTGGCAGACCATCCTCCCGGCCAGCTACGAAGAGAAGCTGCCGATGGCCATTGCACGCGAGATTGCCCTGCTGGGCTCCGTCCGCCAGGTCGTCCCCGGTGTTACAGACGTTCATATCACTATGGGCGGCGTCGGGCGCTACCATGCGGTCATCCGTATCCGAAAGGTACAGGAGGGCGACGGCAAAACCGCCCTGCTCGCCGCCTTCGCCAGCGACAAGGACCTCAAGCATGTGGTCGTTGTCGACGAGGACGTCAACCTGCTGGACCCGCTTGATGTGGAGTGGGCGATCGCCACCCGTGTCCAGGCTGACCTGGACACCTTCATTGTCACTGGAGCAAAGGGTTCTCCGCTTGAGCCCTCGCACAACCTGCGCGGCGTCACCGCCAAAATGGGCATCGACGCCACCTTCCCGCTGGCTGAAGCGGAGCATTACCGGCGGACCTCCATCCCCGGCCAGGAGGAAATTGAACTGGCGAGTTATTTATAGACGATGAAGCCGGATCCATGGATACACAATTTAGCTTAGCAGGAGGTGGATTATGCAAGCGATCGGATTGATCGAGACCCGGGGACTAACTCCGGCCCTTGAAGCACTGGATGCGATGTGCAAGGCAGCAAATGTGAAGCTGGTCGATTTCAAGCGTGTCGGCTCCGGACTTATAACGGTTATCGTCGAAGGCGATGTCGCCGCAGTCCAGGCGGCCGTGGAGGCCGGTATCGCCGCTTATCCCCGGACGGGGGGACAGCTGATTTCCTCCAACGTTATCCCCCGGCCGCACCCGGATCTGGCGCGGATGCTGCTGTAGATGGATTGAATTATAGAACTATATGCATGCACCTAGACTATAGCTAAAAGTCAGCAAATCAGCGGTGACCGGAGCAAGCCTTGGTTATACGGACGGGTAGCAAGGACTGCAAGAAACGGTTCTGCCGCTGTATGTATACAGCCATGAGATACGCTGGCTATACAACTACACGTGGCACTCCACCCAAGGACTAACGCGTTACTCTGCGGCCCGCGGCCCGGCAGCGAAGCGAGCTAACTTAAGTACATCTGTGAGTACTATCTCCTAGCAGCTACTGTAAGCACATCTGTAAGTACTGGCCAAAAAGTTGTACGTTTTACAACTTAGATACCCCGATACTAGGGAACTTGTAAGGATTGTTGTATGAAATACAACAATTCCCCGCTTAGCAGCTTGAATACGGGAGGAATGTTGCCTTTTATACAACAATTCCGGATTACGCTCGATTTCACGAGGAGAATGTTGTATTTCGTGTAGGATTTTCGTTAGTGTCTTTAAAGTTTAGCTTGTACTGCACGCTATTTAGGACTCTTCCTATGATTAGTGGACGTTTTTCCGTTTGGCAGCACTTCTCTGCGTGTGAACAACACGATCCCAAGTTGTCTGAAAAGTTGTCTGAAGGAAACCTATACTGCGCGCATTAATACCTAGTTTAGGAGGTGATTTCCCTTGTCCAATTTCATGAAGAGCATTGTTGCCGAGGTTTTGGAGCGAAATCACCCTGCTGCTGCTCTCACTTCCGTTACTTCACCCGTTACCGTTACTTCACCTGTTCCCGTCCTTGCTGAAGCTCCGGCACCGGCACCTTCTTCTGCTCCCATTCCCGTTCCGGCTTCGACTTCTGCTTCAGTCGGCCCTTCCTGTTCAGCGGGCAACTGGTCGGACTGCCTGGACACTTGCAGCAGTCCCGTGGATTGCCCGAAACCACCGGGCGGGATCAAGCGGATCAATTACCAGAAGGAGCAGGCCGGGAAGCGGCTCGCATTGTTTGGTCTGCCCGGTGATCCCGGCTCGACAGGGTCACCGGGGTCACCGGGGTCACCGGGATCACGAGAATCACTAGGATCACACCAATCACACGGATTGCCCGGCGCATCCCCTACTCCAGCCCGGTTGCCGGCTGCGGATGCGGCTGCACAGCTCCGCACCTCGCACCTTTTTCAAGAGCAGCAGGCAGCATACCCAAATACGGCACGATCCCCGGCAGTCAATGTGCCTGGGGATCATCGGAGCTTTGCCGAACGGTATCTGTCCCCTCTGCTCTTGCGCACCCTGCCTGCCGGGAGCAGGCAATCTTCCGGGAGCGGGCAGGCTTCGATTCCAGCCGGTACTCAGCATTCGGGCAAGAATTCAACCGGAGATATTCCCTGCCGGTCCGGCGGTATCCCGGGGGCTGGCCCCACCCGGACGATGGATTCACTGGCAGTGTCATATGACCGGAACACTGCTTCACCAGACATTCCAGTCCCCCTCATCCGGGATGGAACTATGGATGCCTGGCTATTCCCGGTAATCAGCAGCAGGCTCCGCACGCTGCTAGGCACTGCCGGCCGCAGCTACAGCTCGGCAGGCATACTAAGCGTTCCTCTCTGCCATCCGGGCCAGCTGTTCGCCGCAGAAGAACTGCTGGGCAGTGACCCTGCTCTGGAAGCAGATATCCAGTGGGGCGCCAGCGGCGGGAGCTTTGAGCTGAGGCTGTTCAGCAACGATTCCTTCAAACTGGACCGCTTGCTGATAGAGCTCACCGGAATCCTGCAGCGGGATTCCACCCGCCGGGTTCGGGTATACACGAGCCTGCAGCCCGGTCCGCTGCTTCGGCGGCATCTGGCTGCAGGCCAGCAGGAGGCCATTGCCGTAATCGATGCCGCCTCGCGCTGGAGCAGCATCGGCCTCGCGGAACAGCTGCTCGGCAGCTGCCCGGATGCAGGCCTCAGCCTCCGCGCCGAGCGCAGCTACTGCATAATCAGCGGAACCCCCGCTCAGATGGCAAGCGTGCTGCCAGGGTTCACACGCTTTGCTGACTAGCAGCAACTCTGAAAAAGCAATCCTGCCCTGTCGCCCAAGCATCCCTAAAGACTAAGCCCATTAATAACAAAGGAGGTGCCGGTGATGCAGGCACTCGGATTAATTGAGACTCTTGGATATACCACCGCCGTCTCCGCCGCAGATGCAGCCTTGAAAGCGGCGGATGTGCAGCTGATTGCGGTTGAGAAGGTTATCGGTGTCGGCGGTTCACTCGGCGTAACCATTCATTTAAGCGGTGATGTCGCTGCAATCGGCGCTGCGGTGGATGCTGGCAAAGCGGCAGCCCAGCGGATAGGCACAGTCATTTCCGCCCATGTCATCGCCAAGACCCATGAAGATGTAAACAGCAAAATACTGGCCAGATTCCTTCCGGGCCTGCCCGCAGACTCCAAGACGACAGACGCCGGAACTACATCAGACGGAGCCAAATCTGCCGCATCTGCCATACTTGCCGAAGCTGATCAAACCGACCAAACCGGAACTGCCGGAAGTGCCAGTACCACTGCTCCGGATCTGCCAGAAATTGAATAAGCATTAACAATCAACCTATCTATCTGTCTACCAATCTACCTACCTAACTAACTATCTGTTCGTCTATCTATCCGTCCGCCTGTCTATCTGTCTTATCCACTTACTGCGTGTCTCGTTTCCGGCAGGGCATTTTTGAATTACAACTAAATTATTGGAGGTTTTTTAGAATGGGAGAATCACTTGGATTAATCGAAACTAAAGGTCTGGTAGGCGCAATTGAAGCAGCCGATGCCATGGTGAAGGCAGCAAACGTGGAAATCTGCGGGTATGAAAAAATAGGCTTTGGTCTGGTCACGGTTATGGTACGCGGGGACGTAGGCGCCGTAAAAGCCGCTACGGATGCGGGAGCCGCCGCTGCCAAACGGGTCGGTGAACTGGTATCCGTTCATGTCATTCCCCGTCCGCACAGTGAAGTAGAACGTGCCTTGCTCTCTAAGGGTATTGAATAAATACTCCCATGGACAGCCGGCATAGTACAGTTGCAGAGAATGCCCTGCTGGGATTGTCATACCGCTCCAGAACGGCAGCGCTGAATGAGGAATATCCCCGGGTGTTGGTGCTGCTGGCCGGCCATTTCATTGGTATGGAGGAAGGTTACGCTGCGCTGCGGAGCTTAAGTACGGAGAAACTCAGGCTACGCTTATGGGCAGAAGATCAGCTGCTCGGGACAAATAACGCCGGAGAACTTGCACGCCAAACCGGAGTAGATGACCTGATCCACCCGGGGCAGGCCGATAAACTCTCCCCTGCCGATGCCGACGCCTTGTTGATCCCTGTTCTGTCGCTGTCATTCCTGTCCCGGCTCGTTCAGTTGGATACCGGGCATCCCTTCGTGAGACTGATTGTTGAGAACCTGTGTGCCGGCAAGCCCGTGGGCGCGCTTACTCTTGGAGCGGAGCCGGAGCATTACCGCTGGAGCGAGCAGGGTTTATCTCAGGCCAGTCCGCTGCTGAAAGAGAAAATGCGCAGCATGGTGACCGCAATATCCGGCTATGGGATCAGACTACTGGCACCGTCCGATGCCTTAAGCTGGCTGTCTGCAGGTTCTGCCCCGCTGAGGAGGCAGGTACTGACCGAGGAGGATATCATCGCAGCAGCCAAGCTGGGCAGAACCTCCATCACTCTGAACAGCCCGGCAGTAATTACTCCCCTGGCCAGGGACACCGCCCGGCAATATGGAATTGAGCTTAATCATGCAGGATTTGAATAGAAGAGGTGACCATCACATGAAGCTGGGAATCATTACTGGACACGTTGTGGCTACGCGAAAAGATGAGAATCTCGTCGGAGCCAAGCTGCTGATCGTACAGCCCATTCTCCCTGACGGGACGCCTGCCGGACAGCTGATTATTGCTGTCGACACCGTTGGCGCAGGCATCGGGGAGACCATTATCTATGCAGTGGGCAGCGTGGCTTCGAGGGCGTCAACGCATCCAAATGCCCCTATAGATGCCGCAATTGTCGGAATCGTAGATAGTGTGGATTGTCCCAGAGCAGGAGGATTGTAGATGATGCTGACTACCGATATCAAAGATGCGATTCAGCGGCGACGGATGATTGATGTGCTGCTATCCGGCCAGCTCCATGCCGACCTGGTGCTGAAGGGCGGCTATATTATCAACGTAATCACCCGGGAGATCTACCCCGGGGATGTAGCAATTAAAGGTGACCGGATTCTGCTTGTCGGCGAGGCTGATAAACTGATCGGCCCCTCCACAGTAGTAGAGGATATGCGCGGCAAATTCATCAGTCCGGGCTTCATCGATTCACATATGCATTTTGAAAGTGCAATGCTGACGGTTACTGAGTTCTCCAAGCTGTCGATTCCAACCGGAACAACCACGCTGGTGGCTGATCCCCATGAGATTGGCAATGTACTGGGCGTTCCCGGAATGAAGGCCATGATTGAAGAAGCGAAGACCTTGCCGAACCGCGTGCTGTTCACCGTCCCGTGCCTTACACCCGATGTGCCCGGCCTCGAGACCGCAGGCGCAGATATCGGCTCCAAGGATATGCAGGAACTGCTGAATGACGACCATGTTCAGGGAATCGGTGAACTGCAGGGGTTCAGCAATGTCCATCCCGTATACCGCAACGCTCCTTACCTGATCGATGATCTGCTCGCTTCCGTCTCCTATGCCAAGGCTATCGGCAAAAGCATTGAGGGCAACGCCCCCGGCCTGTTCGGCCAGGAGCTGGCTGCCCATATCATCTGCGGCGGAGGCCATATCTCCTGCCACGAGACAACAACCAAGGAAGAAATGATGGAGAAGCTGCGCTACGGGGTCAGTGTATTCATGCGCGAAGGCTCCTCGCAGCGCAATATGGCGGAGTGCATCCGGGCAATCACCGAGGAAGGTATGGATTCCCGGCGGGCCATTCTGGTCTCCGACGACATGGTGCCGGAGGATCTGCTGAAGCACGGCCATATGAATGATATCATCCGCCGGACGATTGCCGTCGGTATTGATCCGGTTGAGGCGATTCAGATGGCCACGATCAATCCGGCCACCCATTTCGGCTTCCAGGATATCGGCGTGCTGGCCCCAGGCAAGAAGGCCGATATCGCGGTCATCAGCGACCTGACGAACATGACCATTGCCGAAGTCTATATCAGCGGAGCCAAGGTTGCCAGTGATGGCGAGCTGACGCGCGAGATCCCCTCCTATATCTATCCAGACTCTGTCAAAAAGTCTGTGAAGCGCAAGCCGGTTAAGCTTGCTGACCTTCAGCTCTCCGCTGAAGGTGCCCAAGGAACCGTCCGGGTCCGCGTCATCGAGGTCATCCCCGACCAGAATCTGACCGGCTCCGGCATCTACACCGCTGCCGTGAAGGATGGCGTTGTGCAGCCCTCTGTCGAGAACGATCTGCTGCCCTTGGTTGTCGTAGAACGGCATGGCCGCAGCGGTAAGATCGGCAAAACCTTCGTCCGCGGCATGAAGCTGAAGGCCGGGGCCATTGCAGAGAGCGTGGCCCATGACACCCATAATATTATCGTCACCGGCACCAATTACGCCGATATGGTGACTGCGGTCAACCGGGTTATCGCGATGGACGGCGGCATCGCCATGATTGAAGGCGGCAAGGTGGTCGGCGATCTGCCGCTGCGCATCGGCGGACTGATGACCGATGAGCTGACCGGCAAAGAGATGAGCGCAAGAATTGCCGAGCTGCACCGGCTGGCCCGCGAGGAGCTGGGCTGTACACTGCATGTGCCGTTCATGCATCTCTCCTTCCTGTCGCTGGTCACCAGCCCGGCCTGGAAAATCACCGACGTTGGCCTGATCGACGCCGATGCCTTCACCGTGCTGCCGCCGCTCGCCTGAGCCCGCAGCCCTTGCGTCTGCCGTCAGGCTGAGTCTGCATCCTGCCGCTGCGCACGTCAGCCTCGCCTAACATCCGGAGCCGGTCAGCCGGTCATCAGTTACGCAACTAACTAATTCCCCTGTGAAAGGAGCACCTCTTATGGGCATTCAAGTGATAGATCTTTCCCAGGAAATCTACCAGGGAATGCCGGTCTTTCCGCCGCATCAGAAGACGATGATCTTCCCCAATATGAGTCACGAAGAGAGCCGCCGCAGGCTCGGCTTCGAGTTTGCCACGAACAATCTGCTGATTAACGAGCACGGCCCTACCCACAGCGATGCGATTTACGAATATGATCCGCATGGGCCGACGATTGATGAGATGCCGCTGGAGTATTTTTACGGACCGGCTGTCTGCCTGGACCTCTCCCATATTTCACCGGACGCCTACATTACCCGGCCTGATCTGGAACAGGCACTGCGCAAAGACCACCTCCATCTGGATAAAGGCGATATCGTCCTGCTGTACACTGGGCATTATAACCGTGCCTACGGCACTGAAGAATGGCTGACCCGCTATACCGGCCTGGATTATGAAGCGGCGGGATGGCTGGCGAAGCAGGGGATCATTAACATCGGCATTGATGCACCCTCCATCGACAATCCGCTGGACCCGCTATTTTCCGGCCACCTGATCTGCCGTGAGTACCGGATGACCAATACCGAGAATCTCTGCAATCTGCATCTGATCGCCCAGAAGCGTTTCCTGTATTTCGGACTTCCGCTCCGGATCCGCCGAGGCACCGGCTCCCCTGTCCGTGCAGTCGCGGTATTCATAGAATAAGTAAATGAGGCAGGTGAATGTACCATGACCACCGACAAGGTAATTGAAGAAATTCTCGTCCCCGCCTACGAGGGAAGAAGTGCACACGTACGCAAAGGCCAGACGCTCTACATCATCGATACCGAGGGCAAGCAGGTGGGCGATTTCGTCTGCTATAATGCTGAGGACCCTGACGAGCATGTCTCCCCTGTGCATATGAGATCATCGCTCAGCAGTATAAGGCTCAAGCCCGGCGACGGCCTCTACAGCAACCGCCGCAGACCGCTGATGCAGCTTACGAAGGATACCGTAGGGAAGCATGATTTCTTTTTCCCGGCGTGCGACTATTACCGTTATAAGATCGACTTCGGGCTGGAGGAGCATCCGAATTGCCATGACAACCTGCAGAAGGCGCTGCACAAATATCAGCTGGGTCACAAGGAGCTGCCCGATCCCATTAACTGGTTCATGAACAATGCGCTGGATGAGAATCTCGACTACGTAATCGAAGAGCCGCTCTCCCGGCCCGGCGATTACGTTGCGCTCCTGGCGCTGACCGATGTGATCGTCGCCCTCTCCTCCTGCTCGCAGGATCTGGCCCCGGTCAACGGCTTCAAGGTAACCCCGCTGATGATGCAGATTACCGAACCTGCTGCAGCCGTATATCCGCCGCACCGTGAGGCTCCCTACCGCTGACCATCCGCTTTCCCGGGTAGCTTTTGTACACAAATCTTGCATTTGTTCACTGCAGGATTATCAAGCCTGTTCACTGTTGTAATCTTGTTCCACTGTCCCGTTCATGCTATGAAGCTTATAATTGTTCTATGAACAATATAGACAGGACGGTATCGCCAGAGTACACAGTGAGACAGGGGGCTTTATATGAGACTGAACAAGATTGGTAATAAAAGAGCACTGTACAGCAGATTATTAGCCAGCATTACGCTTTGCGTCTCCTTAACTTTTCTTGTCTCCACCATCATCTATTACAACTATTATATCGGCGTGGAAAAGAAGCAGGCTTTCCAGTCGGACCTCGGTAACCTCACGCAGACCAGCAGGGAAGTCGTTAACATGACCGATGCTGCGCAATCGCTTTCTTTTCAAATATACCGCAACAGTACGATCTCCAAAATCGTTTTCTACGATAAGCCTGATATCTATGATGTCACGGCAGCCATGTCCGAGCTGGGCAATTATTTAAGCTCCATGCCTTATATTGAGTCCATATATGTCTATAATCCCAAAAGCGGACAGCTGTATATTGCCTCTTCCCACGGGCAGAACGGTGTCTTTACTGAGCAAGAGCTGGTAGACACCTCTATTCTTAATATCCTGGGCCATTATCAGGACTACAAGGCCTTCACACCGATTCCCAGAGTGTATTCCAATGGTGCGCGGGAGAATGACCAGGTTCGTGCTTATACTTTTTTGTGTCTGGATGCCATCGGCTGGGACCGGGCCATCAACTCTGCGGTAATCGTTAACATCTCTGCCCCCTGGATCAATAAGGAGATTACCAGTCCGATTAATTCTGCCAGCGCCACTTACATTCTGGACGATCAGGGGGCTTTCCTGTCCGGCAACAGCCTGCAGCAGCAGGAGCTCTCCCCTGAGGAAGCCGGATGGATCGAACAACGGATCAAAGGCCAGGAGGCGGGTTATTTCATCGGGTCATTCGGAGGCGTGAACTCGCTGATTTCTTATACTGCACCGGATGACTTAAGCTGGCAGTATGTACGGATTACGCCCTACGACATCATTACAGAGCAGACCAACAACATCCGCAACACCACCCTGCTCATTGCAGCACTTGTTCTGGTGGCCGGCATAGGCCTCTCCTGGATCATGTCCAGAAGCCTCTATCTGCCGATTGACCGGATTGTCAGCGAGATGAACATTCTTGAAACGGAGAAACGTGACAGCATGTTCATGATCCGGCAAAATACACTGCGTGATCTCATTCTCGGCCTCAAGCCGTTGCAGTCTATTCAGCAGGTAGAGAAGCTGCGCCAGCTTGGAATTCATTTCACCTTCAATGATGATTTCCGCCTGATCCTGCTAAGGATTGATCACTACAAAGAGTTCAGGGAAGCCCGCTCTTCCTACCTGCTGGCCTCGAAGTTTGCCATTATGAATATCGCTTCGGAAATTTGTGGCCAGACGTACCGCGTCGAGACTGTTGATATGAACGATGACGGCATCCTTGTGCTGCTGAACATTATCGATCCCGTGGAGTATACGGATACCGGGCTGATTGAGGCGCTGCTCCGGCAGATCCAGCAGGCTTGCTCCGATTATCTGAAGCTAAGTCTTACGCTTACCTACAGTCATATTGACCGTAACGCTGGCCAGCTGCACCAGCTCTACAAGCAAGTCCGGGAAGCGTCGAATCACCGCCTGTTCTACGGACATGGCTGTATTATTAACGCCCAGCACATATGCGCTCTTGAGTCCAGCACTTATCACTATCCCACCGACAAGGAAAAGAAACTGGCCGACGCGCTGCTCAGCGGTAAACTGGAGGACGCCGCCGAGCAGTTCAACAGCATTATCCGGGAGACGGAAGCCTTCCCCTTCCAGACGGTGCAGTTAACAGTATCCAGACTCAGCGTGACGGTCAGGGAAATCGCGAATACTGTGCAGAAACGTAACCGTTTACAAAATGACGGAATCAGCGGACTGCCTTGCCTGGAATCCATTGAGACCATTGAGGAGCTGGAGGAAGCCTTCTCCACTCTCTTCACTGCATTGCGCGAACAGCTGGACGAGAAGAAGAACTCCAAGCAGCATGATCTGATCTGCCAGATTAATAACAAGATTAACGAGAATTACATGAAGCCGAACCTAAGCCTCAACCAGATTGCCGATGAGCTCGATATGTCGCCGATCTATATCAGCCGCCTTTACAAGCAGCAGACCATGAACAGTATCGTCGATGTCATGCTGGAGGTGCGGATGCGCGAGGTATGCGCCCTGCTGGAGAATACCGACCTGCCGGTAACTACCATTGCCGAGCGCTGCGGTTTCACCAGCAGCTCTTATCTGCACCGGATGTTCAAGCGCAGCTTCGGTACGACGCCTACGGATTACCGGCGTTCGAAGAATGCTTAGATAGTTGACTCATTAATGTTCCGGGAGTTCGGGGGGTTCGGGTTATGCTGGCATTTACGGCAGTTCTGCTGTAGCAGTACTATTTCCAGCTCCTGTTCCTGTTCCCGCTTCCCTCGCGATTAGCCGCTAGAATGAAGCAAAATGCTGCATTTCATACAACAATCCCCGCTTAGCTGGCGCATATTGAGCTGGAATGTTGTATTTTGTACAAGATTAGTCTCCAGTACACGAAGACCCCTCCCGCTTTGGTGGTTGTTCTCACGCTTTGGTGGTTGTTCTCAGCTTTGGTGGATGTTCTCACGCTTTGGTGGAACACCAAGCCAGTCTCTAGCTACGCAGAGAACTCCCTCCGCTTTGGCCAGTCTCCATATACACGGAGACTGGCTTTTCTGCTCTCCTCCCCCATGGAAGACGGTGTCTAACGCGGCTTTTGCTCTTTGAGTGCTGTGTGCAGGTCTGGCTACCGCTTAAACAGCGGAGAAAACGGAATGAATGTGGAGAAGCGGCAGCGTTCGCCTTTGTGTCCGGATTTTCACCGCTAAGGTAAAAATAATAAAATCCGGACACAACAGCGATCGGAACATCATTCCGTTTTCGGAGCGTTCACCTGGCGCGCCTCCGTTGCACCTGCACCAGCCCCCTGCACTCGCACCTGCACCAGCCCTGCACTCGCACCTGCACCAGCCCTGCACTCGCACCTGTACCCTCACCTACCATCTGCACAACAAAAAGCCCCAAAAGCCGTTAGGCTTCCAGGGCACTCCTCTACTTGATTCCTTTTTCAGCAGTATAAGCATTCCACTGCTTCGTCCACTCCGCCTGAATCTTTTCAAGACCCGCCTGTTTGGCCTTCTGCATGAAGGTTTCCAGCCCTTTGTCTACATCATCCACGAGCCCGGCTTCCAGCGGGAACAGATATTGCTTCTCCACCTGCTCAAGTGCGGCTTTCTCCGCCTGATAGGAGGTGTAATCCTCTGCAAAGCCCAGGAACAGGTCTGGCTTCTGGATCTTGTCTAGCTCGTCAAAGATCGCCTTGACCCCGTCGAAGCCCTTGTCGAACAGCATGAATTCCGGATTTCTCCACGCCCAGCCGTTCATACCCTCACGAGTGAAGCCATTGGAAGTGCTGGTACCGACCAGCTTATAGTAACCGTCTTCTACAGTGTAGTTTTTGCCTTCAATGCCGTATTGCGTCAGCTGGTTATACCGTTTGTCCAGGACCATCTTCTGATAGAAGGCCAGCGCTCTTTCCGGGTTTTTGCTGCTCTTTGGAATGGCAAATCCATTATGAATCGGATGTACCGGTGTAGCGTAGCCTGTAGTTAAGCCGAATGGAGAATAAGCCAGCTCCCAATCCGGATGTGTGGTGCTGATCTTCATTTTCATATCATTGAACCGGTTAGGGTTGTCTCCGAACATGGTGGCCGCTTTACCGGAAGTAACCGGGTCCTGCATCGTATCCTTAATATTTAGCACGTTCTTCGGAATGAAGCCTTTGTCGGCCCAGCGCTTCATCGTTTTAAGCTCTTCTTTTTGCTCATCGGAGCCCCAGTAGGAGTAGACCGTTGTAGGAGATTCATATTTCACGCCCATACCGTAAGGCAGAGCGCCGATCATCTTGTTCAGCTCCGTATAAATGTAGTGCAGGTTATTGCCCACATCACTGTTTAGGGACATTGGCATCATATCCGGCTCATTTTTGGTGATGCCGTCCATATAGGCCTCATAGCTGGCCAAGTCCTTCGGCTCCGGAAGATTATATTTCTTGCGCAGATCCTCGCGGTAGACGAAACCGTTGGTTACATATTCTTTAAAAGTGGCAGGAACCGTATAGATTTTACCGTCTACCTTAACATCCCCCCACATGCTTTCAGGAACGAATTTCTGCAGCTCGGGAGCCGCCTTAGGCAGAAGGTCATCCAATGCCAGGAAGGCACCGCGCTTCGCATAGGATTGATACTGGGTCCAGTCCGCAGTGAAAATCAGATCAATGGCCTGGCCGGAGGACAGCAGCAGCTTGTATTTCTGATCCCAGTCCGTCCAGCTTGTATAATTGAACTTCACGGTTGCATTCAGCTCTTCCTCAGCCATCTTGTTGATCTCGGCCTGGATTGCCGGAAGATCCTTCGGAGCGTCGCCCAGCATGTAGAATTGCAGCTCCACCTTCTTCGAGGTGTCAATGCCGGTATCTGCTGCGGCTGTGGCTGCAGCACCGTCTGTTGCATCCGCAGTGTTGGTTGTATTTCCGTCTGTTCCAGCGCTGTTGGTATTGCCATTGCTATTGCCCCCGCCGCATCCCGCAAGAAGCGATAGAGCGAGCACACCAGTCGTAAGCGTTACCAGAGATTTTCTGCCTACTTTCTTTCTCATTAATGAACCCTCCTAAAAGTTTGGTAAGCGGTACAACTACGCTTCAGCTTCAAGTACAGCTGCTTCGGAAGCGTACACTTGATTGTGTAAGCTACTCTTTCCGTTGGCTTCACAACACTTACTGCGAAGGCATAATCCCGGGCCGGGTAAGCTTACTTCCATCCGTTTTGACTCTATGTTAGCCGAAATAACAGACTCATGATAATGGTACGTTCTGTCAAACGGTTCTAACCTTTTACAGCTCCGATCGTCAGGCCTTTCACGAAATAGCGCTGAATGAACGGATACAGGAACAGAATCGGTCCGGTAACGACAATGGCCATGGCCATCTTGGTAGATTCCGTAGGCAAGTCGCTGCCCAGGCTGACACCGGTACCTGCGCCCATGTTGGCGATGAAGGACGCCGAGTTAATTACATTGTACAAATGGAACTGCAGCTGATACTTATGCGGATCATTGATGAACAGCGAAGAGGAGAACCAGTCATTCCAGTAGGCCAGGGCGAGAAACAGACCGACTGTAGCGATGCCTGGCATCGACAGCTGAAGCACAATTCTCCAGTAGATTTTGAAATCTCCGGCACCGTCAATCTTGGCCGATTCGAACAGCTCCTCCGGAACGGCGGAACGGATAAAGTTCTTCATCAGGATAATCAGGAACGGGGTCATCAGCCCCGGAAAAATCAGCGCACCATAGGAATCGGTCAGATGCAGATATTTAGTGATCATAATATACCAAGGCACCAGCCCTCCTCCGAACAGGGTCGTGAAGTAAATATAGAATGAAAAGGTATTGCGGTATCTGAAATCCTTGCGGGCAAGTACATAACCGGCCATTGTCATAAAAAATAATCCCAGCGTGGTCCCTGTCACCGTAGTGAACAGTGTCACCCCATACGCACGCAGCACCTCATCGGGAAATGTAAACACCGTCTTGTACCCTTCCAGCGAGAACTGCGCCGGTATCAAATGATAGCCATCCTTGATGATCGATTCATTGGCCGTCAGGGAGGCGGAAATAATCAGCAGGAACGGAATCAGACAGGCTAGGGAGCCCAATATGATAACTGTGTAGGCTACTCCCTGCAGCAGCCTGGTATAGTGATCGTCTTTGATTTGCATGTTCGTTTTCTCCTTCCGCATCATGTTCAGCACATTCTAGAACAAGGCATATTCGTCATTTATTTTACGGATAATGTAGTTTACCGTCATAATTAGGAAGAACCCGAACAAGGATTGGTACAGACCGGCCGCCGTTGCCATCCCGACATCAAAGGTAACCTTGAGCGAACGGAACACGTACGTATCCAGAATATCTGTCGTATTGTAGAGCACCCCGTTGTTGCCGATCAGCTGGTAAAAGAGGTCAAACTGCCCCTTCATGATGCTTCCGAGCGAGAACAGCAGCAGCACGACAAAGGTGGATTTCAGCATCGGCACCGTGATATACCAGATGCGCTGAAAAATATGCGCTCCGTCAATTTTAGCTGCTTCATAATATTCATCGCTGATCCCTGTGATGGCCGCCAGGTAGATGACCATGCTGTAGCCGAGATTTTTCCACAGATAGAACAGGATAATCAGGAAGATCCAGATCACCGGATTATTGTAGACATCTACCGGATTGGCTCCGAATTGCGATAGCAGCGTATTCAGGAAACCGTTATCATAATTGAACACGTTATAGACAATAACGCTCAAAATAACGAAGGATACGAAATACGGCAGGAACATAATCGATTGGGTCAGCTTCTTGAACCATTTCACCCGCAGCTCGCTGAGCAGTATGGCACACACAATGGCCAGTATGTTGCCGAGCAGGATGAAAGCCAGATTGTAGCCGATCGTATTGAGCGTCAACTTCACCAGCGTGCCGGACTTCCACAGAAATTCAAAGTTCTTCAGGCCCACAAAGGGAGCATTGAACAGCCCCGAATTGAAATCAAATTGGGTAAATGCATAATACACCCCGACCATCGGAAAATACGAATTGACCAGGAAGAACAGCAGCGTCGGCAGCAGCATCAGAAAAAGAACACGATTATGAACCAGCTCATGCAGAAATCCCTTTTTTCTTTTCTTCCGGGCGCCGGATTCAGTGTGTGGTGACAGCAGTCCGCCCTGTTCCTTCACAGGAAGCTCAATGGCGAGCAGCATACTATTCTTGCGCTTGCGGTGTCTCAAAGTCTTCACTCTCCTATGCCTATATATAAGTTGCGGCGTCACTAACCCCCGAAGCCCTCCTTCCGGAAGGCCTGTTGGCTTCGTCCAATGTATGACCTGAGTATAGAAGACACCTCCAGAAGTTGAACAGTGAACCTTACAGCTATTCCTGTATTTTATTGCGGGCCCCAGGGTGTACATTTCATACTTTTGTGCAGTAACCGCAGCTTGAACGCAAATAAGCCCCCGGATTACTCTCCTTCAGGAGAAGAATCCGGGGGAATGGTGTGCGTACTCCCTCGCTTATATCATCAGATAACCCTTAAAGCTCTACCGAACATGCCACGCCCGGCTTCTCCTTCACTCCCTGCCGGCGCCCGGCAAACTGCGATTCGGCCTGACTCAGCACCTTCCGTTTCCGCCAGCGCAGCAGCACCAGTCCTCCTCTTGCCGCTTCATCGGCAATCATACAGCAGTAGATCCCCAGCAGCCCCCAGCCGGACGAAATTCCGAGCCAGTAGGAGCCGCCTACGCCAATCAGCGTCATGGAGATCATCGAGACCACCATGGTATAGCGGGTGTCGCCAATCGCATTAAGCGAGTTGCCTATGGCCATATTCAGCATTTTGCACGGCTGCAGCAGCAGATTAAGCGCCAGCAAGGATACGCCGATAGCGACAATCTCCGGATCGGCAGTGAAGAACCCGAGCAGCGACCGGCCGAACAAATACAATAGCAGCACATTGGCGCTGACGATGGCCAGCCCGATGTATAGTGTCCGGTATGCAGCACGATAGGCCTCCTGCGTCTGCTTGGCACCGAAGAGATAGGCGATCTGAATCTGCCCGGCCATGGCGATGGCATAACCCAGCGTGAAGCAGAAGGACTCCAGCGTGTTCAGATAGGTACGCGCAGCCAGCTCCTTGGCACCCAGCAGGGCGAGAAAAGAATAAATCACCAGCTGCGACAATACCCAGGAGGAGGAGTTCAGTCCCAGCGGCCAGCTGATCCTGACGATCTCCGCGAATAATTTGCGGTGGAAGGTCCGGAAATCCGGCAGCCTGATTCTGCGCTCAAAAGCGCTGCTGAACATATACAGCAGTACAGCCACACCGATCAGCCTGCTGATCATCGTGGAGACCGCAATGCCGCTTAGCCCCATCTCCGGCAGGCCGAACATGCCGAAGATCAGAATATAATTGAGCAGGATATGAATAACATTCACAGCCACTCCCGTATACATCGGCCCGCGCGTATTGCCTGTATTGCGGATTGCAGAGCCTAGAGAGGCAGTCATTCCAACCATGAACAATCCGCCGCCCACATAAGTGAGATAGACATGAGATAGCGGAATCAAATCTCCTGAAATGTGAAGCATCCGGGCAACCGGATCGGCATACAGAAACAAGCTGACACTGAAGGCAACCCCCAGGATAGTGCTTACGGTAACTCCCATGATCGCAATCGTACGCGCCTCTTCATTGCGGCCGGAGCCGAGCCGCTGCGCAATCAGTATACCTGCACCTCCGGCGAACGTGGTAAACAGTGTTATCAAAGCGCCAAATAACTGATTCGAAATGCCTACCACGGCAACGGCATCATCAGAGATCCGGCTGACCATGATAGTGTCCACTGTCCCGAGCAGCGTTTGCAGAAATATTTCAATAAATATTGGCCAGGCCAGCATCCACAGTCCGCTCTTCCCACCCATGGGTTTCATGGAATAAACCCTCCTCTGCCAATATGCGGCTGCTATAACCTGTGTAATCAAGCCTTGCAATTCAAGCTTGCTCGAAATAAATTATAGATGATATACTCTGGAAAATGTACCATATCTCAAACCTAAACTTTCAATAATCAAACCATCCTGCTGGAGGCTACCTAATGAATCCGCTCCTATTCCGCATTCCTCCCCTGCCGCATTATATTGCAAGCGGCTTCAATCACTACCCGCCCGGCTATCAGCATCCGAACCGCCAGCATATCAAAGTATTCGATCTGCTCGTCGTCCGGCAAGGCTGCCTGTACATCGGTGAAGAGGAGCGGCGGTTTACGGTGAAGGCAGGAGATGCCTTAATCCTTCGCCCGGACTGCCACCACTTCGGAACCGAGGGCTGCCGGGAGGAGACAGCCTATTATTGGCTTCATTTCCAAACCTTCCATGACTGGCCCGCACTACCCGGTTCCGCGCTGGATTACGGCAGCCCGAATGAGCCGGTTGGCGGCCTGCCCGCTTCGTTCTTCAATATCAGCTTCTTTAACCTCGCGCTGTCGCAATTCGTCACTCTGCTGCAGGCGGCCAAGGTAGAAGAACTGTTAGCCCAGCTGGGGCAGCTGCAAGCCACTGCCCACCTGGAATCGGTCCGCTTCCGGCAGCAGACTCTCTTCCAGGACATTCTGCAGCTGCTTGCTGCTTCCGTGAAGCCGGAGCAGCACAGCTCCCAGTCCACTGTATGCGCCGAACAGGCCGCCTCCTTTCTCCGCGCCCATTACCGCGAAGAGATCACTACGGCGATGCTCGGAGACAGCCTTAACTTTCATCCGGTCTATATTGCCCGCTGCATGAACAAGGCGTATGGCTATTCACCGATGGAATATCTGCTCCGTTACCGGATCGAGCAGAGTAAGCTGCTGCTGATGCAGACCAGCTTCCCTATCGCCCGAATTGCCGAAGAGGTCGGCTTCAACCAGGCGCCTTACTTCAGCTCCACCTTCATGAAGCTGGAGGGACTGTCACCGCGGGAGTACCGCCAGCGCTTCTCATGAGAACAGGCCATCAGCGGTTTCCTCCGCTGATGGCCTGTTTCACTAGATAAGAAGGTTTATATTTCGGAGTCCAAGTAAAGCACCTGAGTAATCATCGAAGCCAAAGTCCCATTTTGCGGGGTTATTTTACTAGTGCTTACTCCGTCTCCGGCACCGCCGCAGTCATCCAGAACTCCCATTCCAGCTGCTGATCCGCAGGTATCCGGTATTCCGGATGCACCGGCGCGCCCCAGCTGTCATCACCGCCGACACCCATTTGCTGCGCGGCAATGGTGACAACCGTGTAGTGCACCTTGGGCAGCTCATAAGGATGCGCTGCCTGCTCCAGCTCGAACGCTGTGTATGGCGACAGCGTACATTCCAGCGGCTCTCCCGCAGCCGCCTGAATCTGCAGCCCACGGCCGCGCTCGTCCGTAATGCGTACCTGGCGTACGCCGGTACGGTTGCCGGACTCCTGCGGAACCAGATAAGGTGACGGCAGCTCCGTCACCTTACGCCGGAAACGTCCCAGACGCGCTCCAGACGCGCGGTCACTGTAATTCTCTTCCGGCCCGCGGGCATACCAGTCCGACTCTCCATAATCGGCGGACATCCGGAAGGACACGGCCACAACCGGAACATCCGGCAAGCCGGCTGTTCCGGTATAGACCATACGGACCCGCAGTTTGCCGTCTGCGTAGACCGTATATTCAATACGGGTCTTCAGCTCCCGGCTGATGCTGAATTCATAGTCAAAGCTCACCGTGGCCCGGTCCTTCCCGGTCTCAAGCCTTACCGCCACACAGCTGCGGGCAAGACTGGCCGCGAGCCAGCCGCCTGCGTGGTAAGCAAGCGCAGTTCCCTTATCATTGTCCGTGGTTGCCCGCCAGAACAGCGGAGCAGGCGGAGTAGCAATCATCTCGCGCCCCCCGTAGCAGAGCGACACCAGCGAACCTGCCTGCTTGGAGAACAGGGCAGTGAATCCGCGGCCGGTTACGCCAATATTCACGTCTCCTTCGATCACCCTGAACGCTCCGGCCGCAGGCAGCATCACATCCTCCTGATCCGCTGTAGATTCAGCCGCTTCAACCCGGAAGATGTATTCCCCGAAAGCTGTCTCGAATCCCGCCTCAGCCCACAGCTCCGCTTCCTTCAGCAGCAGGCTTGCCGCCAGCGTGTACTCTCCCGGAGCTCCTGACACCTGCGGCAGCGCAAGCGGAATCCGCGCCTCTGCCTGCGGCGCAACTGCAATCTCCTGCTGCCCCTTGAAGATCTGCCGCCCTTCCCGGTACAGCCGGAACTCCAGCCGTAGCCGCTCCGTCCCCTCGAACAGATTACCGTTGATGATCTTCACTGCATCCCGTTCAGGCATAATCCGGATGTTCTGGTAGAGGAACTTCACCTCCTGCATCTTCGGCGTCACGGTCCGGTCGGCGTAGACAATCCCGTTGCCGCAGAAGCTGTAATCCGTCGGCCGGTCATCAAAGTCACCGCCATAGGCCAGATATTCTTCTCCGTATCTGTCTTTGGCCACCAGCGCCTGGTCGATATAATCCCAGATGAAACCGCCCTGATACTGCGGATACCGGCTCTCCAGCTCGATGTATTTATGGAGCCCTCCTACCGAGTTGCCCATAGCATGCATATACTCGCAGCTGATGTATGGCTTATCCGGCTGACCTTCCAGGTATTCTGCAATATCCGCAGGCTTGGCGTACATCCGGCTCTCCATATCACTGGTGTCATTGTATTTACGGTTATGGAACACCCCTTCATAGTGCACCAGCCGCCCCGGATCGGTCTTGCGGAAATAATGGGACACATTCAGAATCACCTCACCTGCATACGATTCATTGCCGCAGGACCAGATGAGGATGGACGGATGGTTCTTATCGCGCTCCAGCATCGACATTGCACGGTCCATTACAATATCCTGCCACTCCGGCTGATCACCGGGAATGTTCCAGGACGGCTCAACCGCGCCCATCTTTTGCCACGAGCCATGGGATTCCAGATTCATCTCGTCAATCACATAGACACCGTACTCATCGCACAGCTCATACCAGAGCGTCTGATTCGGATAATGGGAGGTCCGCACAGCATTGATATTATTCTGCTTCAGGATGATGATGTCCTTAATCATGTCCTCTCTGGAGATGTTCCGTCCTCTGCGGCTGTTGAACTCATGACGGTTGACCCCTTTGAATATAATCCGTTTACCGTTCAGCAGCATCAGCTTGTCCTTCAGTTCGAACACGCGGAACCCCGCCCGCTGCACAATCGCCTCCACCAGTTCTCCGCGGCCATCGAATACAGAGATACAGACGCTATAGAGATACGGATTCTCTGCGCTCCACGGCGATACCGTACCTGCCTCCAGGGTAAACGCCGCCTTACCAGCCGCAACCTGCCCCCCGGTTTCCGCCACAACGACTCCGGCCGCATCCTTCAACCCGATTTTCACAAAAGCGTCCGCCGCCGTTGCCATGCTAAGCTCAGCAGTTAACGTTCCCTCCTGGAAGGCTGCATCCAGCCCCGCGTGAATCCGCAGATCCTGCACATGGAGCTCCGGCACCGTATACAGATACACCTCGCGGAAGATACCCGAGAACCGCCAGAAATCCTGATCCTCCAGCCAGCTGCCCGTGCAGCGCTGATAGACCTCAACGGCCAGCTTGTTCACCCCCTCCTGCAAATAAGAGGTCAACTCAAACTCTGCAGGTGTGAAGCTATCTTCACTGTAGCCGACGAATTGTCCATTAAGCCAGACATAACAAGCCGCCTCTACGCCCTGAAAAGAAATAAAGACCGGTCCGTTCTCCATATTCGCCGGAACTTCAAAATACTTCACATAACTCCCCACCGTATTGCTCTCCTCCGGAATCGCCGGCGGCCGCACAGCATCAAGCCCGTCCCAGGGATACATCGTATTGGCATATTGCGGCTTGCCGTACCCCTGAAGCTGGATATGACCGGGCACCTGAATGTCCCCCCAGCCTCTGGTATCATAATCCGCCTTATAGAAATCCTGAATCCGGCTGGCCGCATTCACCGCGCAGCTGAATTTCCAGTCTCCGTTCAGGGAATGACGCAGCTCCATCGGGGCTTGTCGCTCCGCTTCCTCCATGGTCTTGTAATAACGATGGTCCGAATGCGCTTCCAATCGGTTCACCTTAAAAACCGAAACATCGCATAACCACTCCAGACTGGGCTCGTTGCTGAACATTATATTTTCCTCCTTATTGGTCTCTCACAATGATTTTGTTCTCTTCCATGATTCCCTTACCGTCTGCGTCAGCAGTTCCAGCTTCATTTTACCCAAGACCTTCGCAGGTTCATAGTGCAGGATCACAACTAAGGTGCACATAGCTGACTTTGAGGCATTTGACCCTGGCCTCTTACTGCATCTTAAGCTTTTAGCAGCCGCTAATGGAATAGCATATTTACCGTTTTTACTGGATTATTTATCTGTGTATTAAGAGGAACACCCTCCCATCCGCCTTCACGCAAAAAGCCCCAGCTGAGCGGCACCGCCGTACAGCATGGAGCTTTTATAGTATCAGGTTCAGTCTTTCAGTCTTTCAGTCTTTTAGCCTTTTATCCTTTTAGCCTTTTACAACAGCATTAACCTCTTTATACTCGGCCAGGGTCAGCACTTCTCCAAAAATCCCGATATCCCGCAGACCGGAAATATGCATCTCCTCATCCTTGGAGGCGCAGCAGTCGCTGATACACTTGACCTTGTAAGTGTGGTACATCGCGTCGGATGCCGTAGAGCGGACACAGACGTTGGTCCATACCCCAGTAACTACAACCGTATCAATCCCCTCCTCACGGAGAAAAAGATCCATATCCGTATAGCTGAAGGCGCTGTGTCTTCTTTTCTGCACGATATAATCGCCCTTATCCGGCTGCGGAGTCAGCTCGGCAATGAAATCCGATCCCCAGGTACCTTTGATCGCGTGCACCGGTCTTACCCTGAAGTCAGCATCATTCTGCCGGTGCGCCTCCTGCACGAAGATCACCTGAATATCATTCTCGTGGCTGAATTCGATCAGCTCTTGAATTGCTGGCACGATTCCCGCACCGTTCGGACAAGTCAGCGCTCCATCCGGATGGATGAAGTCATTCAGCATATCAATAATTACTACCGCGTGTTTAGCCATTATGCTCACTTCCCTCTCTTGATTTCCACTTCGTATCCCATCAGCCTTCTGCGCATTCCCCAGCCTCTCCGATGCTACCGCCCTAGTATTTAAGCAAACGCGGAAGCTCGCTGATCGTCTGCCGTTTAACGAACTCGCCATAGCCCGGTTTACCGACCACACCAAGCTCGTCATCGTAGACTAATGTGCCTCTGACAATGGTTTTATCCACCTTGCCTTTCAGCTTCATTCCGTGGAACGGGGTGTATTTCGGTTTGCAGTGCATTTTATCTTTGTCGAGCGTCCATTCCTTCTCCAGATCGACAATCGTGAAGTCGGCATCGGTGCCGATTTCAAGGGCGCCCTTCTTCGGATACAGGCCATAATGGATGGCCGGATTCGTACACAGCAGCTCCACCAGGCGGGACAGGCTGAGTCTGCCTTTGTTGTAGCCTTCACTGATCATAATCGGCACCAGCGTTTCTACACCCGGAATCCCCGGGAAGGAAGTCCAGACATCCATGCCCGGCGCATCCTTTTCCGTAGCAATCTCATAAGGAGCATGGTCGGTAGCCATGAAGTCAATCGTTCCGTCCACCAGCCCCTGCCATAGCGCTTCATTATCTTCCGGACGGCGCAGCGGAGGTGCTATTTTGGCAAAAGTCCCAAACTCCGTCATCGCATCCACCGCATTCAGTGTAAGGTAATGCGGACAGGACTCCGCGGTCACCTTCACCCCTTTAAGCTTCGCTTCCTTGATCAGCTGATTGCCTGCCGCCGTACTCATATGCACGATATGCAGGCGGGCTCCTGTTTCCTCCGAGAAGCTGATGCCCAGCTGGATCGCCGCTTTTTCCGCCAGAATCTTGCGCGCTTCAGCCCATGCCGGATAATCCATCCGTCCTTCCTTCTTCAGCTTCTGGGTATAGTAATCGCAGATGGCATAGTTCTCAGCGTGAATTCCGATTGGCATTCCAGTTTCGGCTACAGCATAGAAGGCTTCGAGCATCTCAGGGTCCGTCACACGCGGGTAAGATGGTACAGACGGTGTCATATATACTTTAAAAGCAACCACGCCCTCAGCAGCCTGCTCCTTCACAATATCCAGCACATCATTGCGTACATCCTCGCCGGTAATCCCGCCCCACATGGCGTAGTCGACGATTCCTTTGCCTTCGAGCGCATTCAGCTTGTTATGCAGGTTCTCCACCGAACGTACAGACGGTACGCTGCAGCAAGGCATATCGACTATCATCGTTACCCCGCCGGCCGCAGCGCTGCTGGTCCCTGTAACGAAGTCCTCACGGTGTGTGAACCCCGGATCATTAAAGTGGGTATGCGAATCAATGACCCCAGGCAGCACCAGTTTGCCCTGTGCATCAATAATCGTATCGGCCTCCGCGTCAATATCCTTGGCAAACCCCACGATAACGCCATTGTTCACCAGAATGTCCGTCAGCACCTGTCTGTCGCCTTGCGGAATACTCGCATTTTTAATGATCAGTTCATAACTCATCAGTACACACCTCTTCTTTATGATTTGGTTGAATCCTCACTCTGGCCGGACGGGACAAGATCAGCTCTACGCTTCTGTACACAACAAAAAACCCAGGGTACAAAAGGCACATAATAGTAAACACTGCCTCACACGGATTCCTCCGCACAGTGAAAAGCAATTCCTATCACGTACCTCCTGTAGCCTGGGGCAATTTACGGTCGCCTGGTCGAAACGCTCAAACCAAATTATTGAGCTTATACAAGAGCAAGAGCTTATTTGATTAGTCCATCTGATAAGCAAGCAGCCCCGGCATTATCATGTTAATTAATATAACGTAATATCCGGAATCGGCATCCTTAAGTACCTTTATCATATCATCAAGAGGCTTCCCGTCAAGATTATAAACCGCATTGTCAAGAAATAGTCAATTTATATGTCACTTAACATTACATTAGCAGTCTTTGCATTCCATTTTCCTGGATATCCCGTTCTTTCTGCTGCCCTTCTATCTACTGTATAAGCAACTAAGGATAACCCGGGAACCCGGTCTCCGCAAGGATTTCAACCCAGTATAAGGCCTTACTCTATTTATAATTCATCTCATTCTTATACCGGCTTTGCTACAGTTTTAAGTACTGGCTGCAGCATTTCCAATCCTTCATTGCAGCGACAATAATCATACGGCCCTACGGCTCAAGATTAGGGTCTGGCTGCTTTCGCTTCATTCTCCAGGGAGGCAAAATAAGCAATTTTGTGGTCCACCTTTTGCGCAAAGCTCTGAAAGAATTTAATCTTCTCATCAATATGCACTTTATGCTCCTGCAGCAGTCTGCGCTGATCGGGCAAAGCACTTACCCCTTCTTTGGAAAGCGCAATGAATTGTTTGATATCGGCAATCGCCATCCCTGTATCCTTAAGACAGCAGATTAACGAAATTAACTCCAGATCCTCATCGTCAAAACACCGGTTTCCGTTAGCATCTCTTGCCACAACCGGCAATACGCCCTCCCGTTCGTAGTAACGCAGCGTATATTGGCTTAGTCCGCTTTTTTGTGCTATGGTTTTGATGCTGTATCCCATTATTGCAGCTCCCTTCTGTCAGCTGGTATCGGTTTCACCTCTTAAGGTAACACCATTTGGTTTCTATGAAAAGCCGCTCTATAAATCTATTGACTTACACCTAACTCTAAGGTCTAAGCTTAACACTGTACCTTCATTTAAGGAGTGAATAATTAATGGTAAAAAGAATTAACGTTGCTAATGGTGCGCTTGAGGTTGCTGAAATCTCCCTGGGCTGTATGCGGATTGCAGATCTGTCGCCACAAGAGGCCGATATACATATTCACAGCGCCCTGGAGGCTGGTATAGACTTCTTCGACCATGCTGATATTTATGCCGGGGGTAAAGCTGAAGAAGTGTTCGGCAACGTTCTGACCGCCAATCCCGGCATGCGGGATCGTATGATGATTCAGGCCAAATGCGGTATCCGCAACGGCTTCTTCGACTTCTCCAAAGAGCATATTGTAACTTCGGTTGAGAACAGCTTGAAGCGGTTACAGACCGATTATGTCGATGTACTTCTCCTCCACCGCCCTGACACGCTGATGGAGCCTGAAGAAGTAGCCGAAGCCTTCGATGAGCTGGAAAGCAGAGGTTTGGTTAAACACTTTGGCGTTAGTAACCAGAATCCCCTGCAGATTGAATTGCTCAAAAAGAACGTCAAGCAGCCCCTGCTGTTCAACCAGCTTCAGCTTAGCATTATGGTTACCGGCATGATTGACTCCGGCTTCAATGTCAACATGACCAACGCCGGTTCTGTAGTCCATGACGGAGGCATCCTGGAATACAGCCGTCTGCATGACATGACCATCCAGCCTTGGTCCCCGTTCCAATACGGTTTCTTTGAAGGCGTATTCCTCGGCAATGAGAAGTTCCCGGAGGTGAATGAAGTCATTAACCGTCTGGCTGCGGAAAAAGGTGTAGCAGATACCGCCATCGCAATCGCCTGGCTACTGAGACATCCGGCTAAGATGCAGCCGATTGTCGGTACCACCAACACTAAGCGTCTGCTGGATATCGCCAAAGCTTCCGATATAACCCTCAGCCGCCAGGAATGGTATGAGATCTACCGCGCGGCAGGGAATGTGCTTCCTTAACCAAGAAGGCAAAAAGAAAACACCGCCAGCTTTAGACGAAAGAGGTCTAGAGCCAGGCGGTGTTTTCTTTAACTACCTCGCAATTGGGCTTGCCTTTTTACCCATCATATAAATTCCAATCCAGGCAAACATTAATACTATCTGAGCTAGAACGACCAACCACAGTACTTCCGTGTAGCCTCCTATAAGGCAAAATATAGTATTAACCAGGGGGAACCCCAAGAACGTAAACATGATCGGAAAATCTTTTTTGGGAGTGATTGAATAATTAACCTTCCGGTCCCAGAACTTTAGGAAAGCTAATGCTAAAACTCCGATTGTAATTACAGAAAGTGCAATCAAATTCACCCATTGCATATTAGAGGTTCTTTCGAAGAATGGCCCCATATAATTAAAGAAGTTAGATAAAGGTGAGAACATACAAGCCAATGACGCAATTGCCGCCAGAAACGGATAAATGTAACCAACGGATTTACTGTAGCCTTTCTTTTTATGCCACCATTCACCAATTAGAATAAAGACTGTCCAATATCCCGCTATATAAATCCATCCTGTAAAATTCATCACAGGTTCCCCATAGATTTGAGGTTCACCGGCCAGCGGATAATACGTCCATCTTGCAATGCTTCCTTCCATGGTCTGAAATATCTGTTTAACGGCCACCGGATCCAATGAAAAGTCAAACACCATAGCGCTTAATCCCGTAATAAAGGGTTTAGTCCAGGACGGTATATTTACAGACTTTAGAACACGCAAAGTTGAATAAATGATCAGAAACTCAATTATAGGGACAGTAATAGGTATATTAAATAACATTAAAATACTCCGCCCATAGGCGTAGAAACCTTCCCCAAGAGATGACGCAGTAATTTCAAAAACAGCTGCGTAAAAAAACACAAAACCTATAAATTGCATTAGAACCGTTTTAGGATGTTCTTCCTTATCAAGGATATAGAAAACCATTAGAACAGCAGCAATTAATACCATAATATCTTGAATAATCCATACAGGGACTACAGTTATATCTCCCATATTTTACCTCCATTTAATTTAATTTGAATCGAACGTTCAAATAAATTATAATATCACCATGTTAGTAAAACAACAGGCTGTTCGTTTGAATTATGTTAGTTATCATACAAATCACATTAGTTTTGTTCATTTTTTATTTTATATGGGGAGGATATTATGGCAGACAAAAAAGCAGATCACAGAGTGAGATATACAAAAATGGTTATAAAAGAAAGCTTGTTGAAGCTTTTGACAGAACGGTCTATCAATAAAGTTACAGTGACCGACATTTGCAGCGAAGCAAACATTAATCGCAACACCTTTTATTCACACTATGCTAATCAGTTTGAGCTTCTTTCAACGATCGAGAATGATCTTTACGAAGAAATTAAGCAACTTGGGATTAATTCTTCTGACGTTAAAACTCCTGAAAAGCTATCTTATGAATTATGTAAATATATAAAAGCGAATAAAACGATTTGTGAGGTTCTGTTCTCAGAGCATGGCGATAAAGAATTATTAGAAAGAATCCTTTATATCAGTCACGATTTAACCATTGAGCGATGGAAGCAGGAATTAAAATATTTTGATCCACAATTATTTGAGTCTTGGTATACGTTTGCCGCTCATGGCAGTATAGCCATTATAAAAAAGTGGGTGAGTAGTGGTTTGAAGGAAAGCCCCAGTAAAGTTGCAGCTTTTATTGATAAAGCCACAGAGGCAGTATCCAAAGCATTTTATTCCGAAGAATTATAAATTATTTAAAATGAAGCGGACGCTCATTTTTGAGGGCCGCTTCTCTGCTCTTCTGCTGAAGACCAGGCAAGGGGATGGGACTTATGTCTGCTCCTCCAGTATTTTGGGGTCAGTAATAAGAAAAGTGATTCAGCATACCGATAAGTTCGAGAGCCTGGAGGTCAGAACATGGTTTTGGAAACGAAGCAAAGATGCGGCTTTTATCTCGACTCCTATGACCTGATTTATCAAGCCATTGCCAATCAGGATGGTCATAAAGCTGAGGAAGCTGTCCGTCTCCAGAACCGGTATTCGCAAGCAAGCGACACTCTGGTTCATGATCGTAGGAATTATTTTTATCGCAGCGAATTTGCGTGCTCCCCTCACATCGGTGGGACCATTGCTGTTCAGTCGTAATCGGGAGGAGTGACCTTGTATGTTGGAACTGCAATTCTGAGGTTTGCTATTCCCCTATGTAATGTATTACTTCCGAGCCTGATCAAACGGGAGTTTCCGCAGCAAATGGGTACTATGGACAGTGGGATATTCTGTTTCCCTGAATCTATGCGGGGCGGTAGCTTCCGGTATTAGTGTTCCCTTAGCTGTGGGGGCAGGCATGAGGTATCGTTGGTCTAGGTGCGGCTAGAAATCAATTTGTTGGTTCTGATAAAGATTGCCTGGATCTTGATAGTTCTACGCATAACTGGAGTAAGAGAATACAGCTCAAATAAAAAGAAAAAAGAGCCCACCAGAGAATATCTCTGATGAACTCTTTTAGCAGATACCGGCGAGAGGACTCGAACCTCCACGGTTTCCCACTCGATTTTGAGTCGAGCGCGTCTGCCATTCCGCCACGCCGGCATATACATATTATTTACAATTGATTCTAAAATAAAATGGAGGTGCCACCCAGATTTGAACTGGGGATAAAGCTTTTGCAGAGCTTTGCCTTACCACTTGGCTATGGCACCAAAAAATGGAGCGGACGACGGGAATCGAACCCGCGACCCTCGCCTTGGCAAGGCGATGCTCTACCGCTGAGCCACGTCCGCATATAATGGCTGGGGATATAGGAATCGAACCTATGAATGACGGAGTCAAAGTCCGTTGCCTTACCGCTTGGCTAATCCCCAACATTTGATTTAATAAAATGGGGCGACTGATGGGTCTCGAACCCACGAATGCCGGAACCACAATCCGGTGCGTTAACCCCTTCGCCACAGTCGCCATATGAAGCTTATTTAATTGCAATGCCTTATAACTCTTATAAAAGAAATGGGGCGACCGATGGGTCTCGAACCCACGAATGCCGGAACCACAATCCGGTGCGTTAACCACTTCGCCACGATCGCCATATTAAATTTTATAGGATATTACTTGGCAGGGGCAGCAGGAATTGAACCCACACCAACGGTTTTGGAGACCGTTGTTCTACCTTTAAACTATGCCCCTAAAAATGGTGGAGGCTGATGGATTCGAACCACCGAACACGTACGTGAGCAGATTTACAGTCTGATGCGTTTGGCCACTTCGCTAAGCCTCCGAGGATGGTGCCGGCGAGAGGACTTGAACCCCCAACCTACTGATTACAAGTCAGTTGCTCTACCAATTGAGCTACACCGGCGTATTAAGTTGTAAGAAATATGGTGGCGCGGGAGGGAATCGAACCCCCGACACAAGGATTTTCAGTCCTTTGCTCTACCGACTGAGCTACCGAGCCGAACATTTTTTCATAAAGATGGCGGAACCGACGGGATTCGAACCCGCGATCTCCTGCGTGACAGGCAGGCATGTTAGGCCAACTACACCACGGTTCCAAATTGGTTGCGGGGGCAGGATTTGAACCTGCGGCCTTCGGGTTATGAGCCCGACGAGCTACCGGGCTGCTCCACCCCGCGTCAATGTTAAAGATCTATTCTATTAAAAGATAGATGGTGGAGGCTGAGGGGTTCGAACCCCCGACCCTCTGCTTGTAAGGCAGATGCTCTCCCAGCTGAGCTAAGCCTCCATATATGACTCGTATGAGATACTCTCCACTCCGTTACGAGATTGCGATGTATTCCTTACGATGCCTATGCTTCAACGAACCCAGGGAATTCTCATCCCATTAATCGAAGAAGAAATTGGTGACTCGTATGGGATTCGAACCCATGTTACCTCCGTGAAAGGGAGGTGTCTTAACCCCTTGACCAACGAGCCATGCTGTTAACTACTTGTAAAGTAAAGCTACGGAGAGAGAGGGATTCGAACCCTCGAGACGCTTGTGGCGCCTACACGATTTCCAATCGTGCTCCTTCGGCCAAACTCGGACACCTCTCCAAATGGCTCCCCGAACAGGACTCGAACCTGTGACAACTCGATTAACAGTCGAGTGCTCTACCAACTGAGCTATCAGGGAATATACATATCAAGCTTGATCGCCTGAAAACTGAATCCGAAACGAATCTGCGCTCTAAGAAATTTGGATAAGCCCTCGACCGATTAGTATTGGTCAGCTCCGTGCATTGCTGCACTTCCACCTCCAACCTATCTACCTCGTCGTCTTCAAGGGGTCTTACTAGTTGGGAAATCTCATCTTGAGGGGGGCTTCACGCTTAGATGCTTTCAGCGCTTATCCCGTCCGTACGTAGCTACTCAGCCATGCTCCTGGCGGAACAACTGATGCACCAGCGGTACGTCCATCCCGGTCCTCTCGTACTAAGGACAGCTCCTCTCAAATTTCCTGCGCCCACGACAGATAGGGACCGAACTGTCTCACGACGTTCTGAACCCAGCTCGCGTACCGCTTTAATGGGCGAACAGCCCAACCCTTGGGACCTACTTCAGCCCCAGGATGCGATGAGCCGACATCGAGGTGCCAAACCTCCCCGTCGATGTGGACTCTTGGGGGAGATAAGCCTGTTATCCCCAGGGTAGCTTTTATCCGTTGAGCGATGGCCCTTCCATGCGGTACCACCGGATCACTAAGTCCGACTTTCGTCCCTGCTCGACTTGTAGGTCTCGCAGTCAAGCTCCCTTATGCCTTTGCACTCTGCGAATGATTTCCAACCATTCTGAGGGAACCTTTGAACGCCTCCGTTACTCTTTAGGAGGCGACCGCCCCAGTCAAACTGCCCGCCTGACACGGTCCCCGTACCCGCTTAGGGTACTAGGTTAGAACCTAGATACGATCAGGGTGGTATCCCAACGGCGCCTCCGCAGAAGCTTGCGCTCCTGCCTCTACGGCTCCCACCTATCCTGTACAGATCGTACCCAAATTCAATATCAAGCTGCAGTAAAGCTCCATGGGGTCTTTCCGTCTTGTCGCGGGTAACCTGCATCTTCACAGGTATTAAAATTTCACCGGATCTCTCGTTGAGACAGCGCCCAAGTCGTTACGCCATTCGTGCGGGTCAGAATTTACCTGACAAGGAATTTCGCTACCTTAGGACCGTTATAGTTACGGCCGCCGTTTACTGGGGCTTCGGTTCACAGCTTCGGGTTGCCCCTAACCACTCCCCTTAACCTTCCAGCACCGGGCAGGCGTCAGCCCGTATACTTCGCCTTGCGGCTTCGCACAGACCTGTGTTTTTGCTAAACAGTCGCTTGGGCCTTTTCACTGCGGCCCCCTCGGGCTATTCACCCTACCGAGGCACCTCTTCTCCCGAAGTTACGAGGTCATTTTGCCGAGTTCCTTAACGAGAGTTCTTCCGCGCGCCTTAGAATTCTCTTCTCGCCTACCTGTGTCGGTTTGCGGTACGGGCACCTTCTCCTGGCTAGAGGCTTTTCTTGGCAGTGTGAGATCATGACCTTCGCTACTACAATTTTCGCTCCCCATCACAGCCCAGCCTTAATGATGTGCGGATTTGCCTACACATCAGCCTCACTGCTTAGACGGACACATCCATCAGTCCGCGTCACTACCCTCCTGCGTCACCCCATCGCTCATAGCGGATTACGGTGGTACAGTAATTTCAAACTGTTGTCCTTCGACTACGCCTTTCGGCCTCGCCTTAGGTCCCGACTTACCCTGAGCGGACGAGCCTTCCTCAGGAAACCTTGGGCTTTCGGCGGATCAGATTCTCACTGATCTTTTCGTTACTCATACCGGCATTCTCACTTGTATGCTGTCCAGCGCTCCTTACGGTACACCTTCAACCCACATACAACGCTCCCCTACCCCAGATACAAAGTATCTAGCCATAGCTTCGGTGGTGTGTTTAGCCCCGTTACATTTTCGGCGCAGAGTCACTCGACCAGTGAGCTATTACGCACTCTTTCAATGGTGGCTGCTTCTAAGCCAACATCCTGGTTGTCTGTGCAACTCCACATCCTTTCCCACTTAACACACACTTGGGGACCTTAGCTGATGGTCTGGGCTGTTTCCCTTTTGACAATGGATCTTAGCACTCACTGTCTGACTCCCGGCAAGAAGTTAATGGCATTCGGAGTTTGACTGAGCTTGGTAACCCTTGCGGGCCCCGCACCCAATCAGTGCTCTACCTCCACCACTCCATTCACCGAGGCTAGCCCTAAAGCTATTTCGGGGAGAACCAGCTATCTCCGAGTTCGATTGGAATTTCTCCGCTACCCCCACCTCATCCCCGCATTTTTCAACATGCGTGGGTTCGGGCCTCCAGTGCGTGTTACCGCACCTTCACCCTGGACAGGGGTAGATCACACGGTTTCGGGTCTACGTCCACATACTCATTCGCCCTATTCAGACTCGCTTTCGCTGCGGCTCCGTCTTCTCGACTTAACCTTGCATGTTAAACGTAACTCGCCGGTTCATTCTACAAAAGGCACGCCATCACCCAGTAATAGGGCTCTGACTTTTTGTAAGCACACGGTTTCAGGTTCTATTTCACTCCCCTTCCGGGGTGCTTTTCACCTTTCCCTCACGGTACTGTTTCACTATCGGTCGCCAGGTAGTATTTAGCCTTAGCAGATGGTCCTGCTGGATTCATACGGGGTTTCACGTGCCCCGCACTACTCGGGATCCGTCTCGGAGAGAACACAGTTTAGGCTACAGGGCTTTTACCTCTATCGCGGGCCTTTCCAGACCTCTTCGCCTACCATATTCCTTTGTAACTCCATGTGAGACGTCCCACAACCCCAAGGGGCAAGCCCCTTGGTTTAGGCTGTTCCGCGTTCGCTCGCCGCTACTGACGGAATCACTATTGTTTTCTCTTCCTCAGGGTACTTAGATGTTTCAGTTCCCCTGGTCTGCCTCTGCGTATCCTATGTATTCAGATACGAGTAACTGCGAATTACCACAGCTGGGTTTCCCCATTCGGACACCCCCGGATCAAAGCTTGCTTACAGCTCCCCGAGGCAGTTTCGTTGTTCGCCACGTCCTTCGTCGGCTCCTGGCGCCTAGGCATCCTCCGTGTGCTCTTATTAGCTTAACCAATCGCTCCGGTATTGGCTCATTCGCTCATCTTGTTTTAAACAGCGCTTCCGGATGAATCCGTCCGCTAGTCTGTTTAAAGCCAAAAGTCGCTCATAATCCAAAACCATCGCTCAGCATGACTAATAACTATTTCAACTTGCTTACACAAGTTTCAGCTAAAAGATGTTCTAAAACGCAAATTCGTTTCGGTATCCAGTTTTCAAGGATCAAGGTGCTGAAATTTCGGGACAATCACGACTGTGATGTTCGAAAATTCAGACAGTTTAAAGATGAGAGCTTAAACTCTCAAAACTGACCAACGAGTGAGTGTTTGAACCCTAAGGTTCGTTGTGGAAGCTTTAGCTTCCGATTTGAATGTTTCCGTTGCAGGAAACGATTCTCCATAGAAAGGAGGTGATCCAGCCGCACCTTCCGATACGGCTACCTTGTTACGACTTCACCCCAATCATCTACCCCACCTTCGGCGGCTGGCTCCCTTGCGGGTTACCCCACCGACTTCGGGTGTTGTAAACTCTCGTGGTGTGACGGGCGGTGTGTACAAGACCCGGGAACGTATTCACCGCGGCATGCTGATCCGCGATTACTAGCAATTCCGACTTCATGCAGGCGAGTTGCAGCCTGCAATCCGAACTGAGACCGGCTTTGCTGGGATTGGCTCCACCTCGCGGTTTCGCTTCCCGTTGTACCGGCCATTGTAGTACGTGTGTAGCCCAGGTCATAAGGGGCATGATGATTTGACGTCATCCCCACCTTCCTCCGGTTTGTCACCGGCAGTCACTCTAGAGTGCCCAGCCTTACCTGCTGGCAACTAAAGTCAAGGGTTGCGCTCGTTGCGGGACTTAACCCAACATCTCACGACACGAGCTGACGACAACCATGCACCACCTGTCTCCGATGCTCCGAAGAGGGGCACTATCTCTAATGCTTTCATCGGGATGTCAAGACCTGGTAAGGTTCTTCGCGTTGCTTCGAATTAAACCACATACTCCACTGCTTGTGCGGGTCCCCGTCAATTCCTTTGAGTTTCAGTCTTGCGACCGTACTCCCCAGGCGGAGTGCTTACTGTGTTAACTTCGGCACCAAGGGTATCGAAACCCCTAACACCTAGCACTCATCGTTTACGGCGTGGACTACCAGGGTATCTAATCCTGTTTGCTCCCCACGCTTTCGCGCCTCAGCGTCAGTTACAGCCCAGAAAGTCGCCTTCGCCACTGGTGTTCCTCCACATATCTACGCATTTCACCGCTACACGTGGAATTCCACTTTCCTCTTCTGTACTCAAGTCACCCAGTTTCCAGTGCGACCCCAGGTTGAGCCCAAGGTTTAAACACCAGACTTAAATGACCGCCTGCGCGCGCTTTACGCCCAATAATTCCGGACAACGCTTGCCCCCTACGTATTACCGCGGCTGCTGGCACGTAGTTAGCCGGGGCTTTCTTCTCAGGTACCGTCACTCCGGTAGCAGTTACTCTACCGGACGTTCTTCCCTGGCAACAGAGCTTTACGATCCGAAAACCTTCATCACTCACGCGGCATTGCTCCGTCAGGCTTTCGCCCATTGCGGAAGATTCCCTACTGCTGCCTCCCGTAGGAGTCTGGGCCGTGTCTCAGTCCCAGTGTGGCCGTTCACCCTCTCAGGTCGGCTACGCATCGTCGCCTTGGTGAGCCGTTACCCCACCAACTAGCTAATGCGCCGCAGGCCCATCCCCAAGTGGCAGATTGCTCCGCCTTTCATTCTCTCTTCAGGAGAGGAAAGAAATTATCCGGTATTAGCTACCGTTTCCGGTAGTTATCCCAGTCTTGAGGGCAGGTTGCCTACGTGTTACTCACCCGTCCGCCGCTAAATTCATTTGAAAGCAAGCTTTCAAATGAACTCCGCTCGACTTGCATGTATTAGGCATGCCGCCAGCGTTCGTCCTGAGCCAGGATCAAACTCTCCAAATTGGTTTTAGAAAGAGCGATTGCTCATTTTGAAACATCTGACGAGAATTTTCATTCTCTTTTTTGGATCTCGCCGAAGCGATCTCCCACTCACTCGTTGTTCAGTTTTCAAAGATCAATGTCTCATCTTTTGTCGCCGTTATTTGTTTCAGCAGCGACCTTTATAATATATCACAGCGCCCTCGTTTTAGTCAACCTTTTTTTTGATTTCTTTTTTTGGCTGATTTACGACTGCTTTGCAGCGCATCGTTATGTCAGAGGGACGAGTTATAATTTATCACATAAGTTGCGTCCTAGTCAACCCTAAATATTCCCCTCATTATCTGCGCTCATGCAGCAAGGAACAAATAAAAAAAGAGAGTACACTACCTCTCTCCATCCTCCTGCTTACTTTTTCTATTATAGGTCTATTCATGTCCGTGGACAGCCACCTAACTAAAGGGTATACCGAATTGCATGTCCGTCCCCGGCCTCTACAGCCCAAGAAGTAATTTCTCTAATTAATGAACGCGATACAAGCTTGCGCAGAACAAGCGGTAGCTCTGCCTGGAGCTGGCTCAGTCCTGAATGCTGCAGAAGTTCCTTGATACTCCAAGCCTCCTTGCGGCTGCTCAGGATATGGAGCAGCATGGCGCAACAATCCGCCATTTTTGACATTAACGCAAACTCGCAGGCCAGCAAAATCAGTTCGACTCTCTGCTCCAGCGTTTCTGTACTTACTGTCAGTTCTTCATATAACTTATGAACCGGAGAATTCAAATTTTTGACCTGTCCCCACACTGCGGGCTCCGGAAAATATCCGGCCTCGCTCACTTCAATACGTGCCCAATGATACAGAGCGATCAGCACGCAGTTATAAGCATCCATAGTACAGCCTGCTTCAAGGTAACGTTTCGACTTCACATACATATGTAGGAACCGGGAGAATTCCATAAACAATACCCGCTCTTTCAGCGGACCTTGGAACTGAATGAGTTCCTTCCGCATCTCCGCCAATATTCCCTTAGGGTCCCAGATCACCTCACCGGACATTAAACTGGTAAGGAGTTCATTATTGTCCCCTGCCATCACAGCGCGTTCCAAAGCAGATAGACCCACATGCACGGATTGCGTCCGCCGGTCCCCGGCAATGGTGTGGGTTATAATTCGCTCTGTCTCCTGTTCCTCATGCAGCATGAGCACCATCATATCAAAGTCATGCAGCAGCGCGCTCTGAAATGTATCATTGCCTCTTTGCCGCAAAGCAACGGCTCCAAGAACATTCTCATCAAATGTCTCCCCACTTAATAGGGTCAAATTGGACAGTTCCATACTTCCCTCCATCAAATTTGGCGATTTTGCATCCAGTCAGTTATAATTCTCTTTACATAAATGATATTCTACATATTCATGTCAGTTCCTCCTGGATAACCGAACTATATTTCAGTTAGGAGATAATACTCATGAAATTTAAATCGGCCAAAATCAACGCTTTTCGTACATGGGGACTGCTTCTTACGATGCTGGGTATGGGCCTTATGATTATGGGAACCGCAGGCATTGTATTCTGGGGGTCTGCAGGCAAGGTTGTCGCTGCTATCGGTCTCGTCATTGGTCTAATCTCCATGATGGCCAGTCTGGCCATCTACTTCTGGGCGGGCATGCTCTCAACCAGTGCTGTCCAGGTGGAATGTCCCGAATGCCATAAGCTGACCAAAATGCTTGGCAAAACGGACCGCTGTATGTTCTGTCACACCATCCTCACGATGGACCCTGCACAAGCCACAATTACCGCTGAAGAACTTGAAGTCCAGCAATTGAAGCAATAATCGAATTCATATGTCTTTACAGAAATAATCTCCTGCCGGATACAAACAAAAACGGGTGTCGTCCTCTACTGGACGACACCCGTTTTATATTTAATCCCCCTAAGCATTATTCAACAATCGCTTTGAGTGCTTCCCACGCTTCCGGATTGGCAAAGCTCCGATTCCATGAGGCTACCCCGCCAAGGCCGAAGGACTGCGCCAGATCGACTCTGGCTGCCAGCGAAACTTTATCCTCAATCCATATTTTGCGCAGAGCACCCTCTTCTTTGTATTCCACATAATTCTGTCCTGCTTCCTTATCAAGAACCGGTGTCAGCTTCTTCTCGGCAAGTATCTCCTGAACCGCATTCATACTGACGGCCTTGGAACTTACTTTGTTTTCACCTTTCTCGGTCTTCTCGGTCCAGATACGAGTGTACAATGGCACCCCCAGAATCAGCTTCTCGGCAGGCACTTCATCCTCTTCAATAATCCGGCTTATAGAATTCCTCACCCACGGCAGGGAAGCTACAGAACCGGCAACCGGACTGGCCGCCCAATGCTCATCGTAAGCCATCACGATCAGGAAATCCGACACGGCTCCAAGCGCCCGGCGATCCAGGAACAAGGACCACATTTCACTGTTTGATTTCGGTGTTACATCAATAGAGACAATCAGATTCCGGCTCTGTGCCATGGGCTTCAGTTCCCGCATGAACTGGGTTACATTAGGTCCGTCCTTGGTGTATACATTCTCAAAGTCGATATTAATACCGTCCAGGTTGTACAGATCCGCATACTTCAGCATTTGCACAATTGTATTCATCCGTCTGTCATACGTGGATAGTGCCTCCGTAGTCAGGTCTGCCTCAAAGCTGTTGCTGAGCAGTCCCCATACCTCCATGCCCTGGGTGTGAGCCCACTCTACATAGGCGCTGTCAGCCTGGCTGCGTACATTACCATTAACATCGATAATGCTGAACCAGGTTGGACTAACCACATTAATTCCTGGCAAATCAGCAAATTTCGCAGGATTCGGCTTGCGTTCGTAGACTGCCTCCCAGAACATATTAACGGGCTTTCCTTTCCAGCTGCGTTCGGCACGGGTAGGAGCCACAGGCTGCTGCACTACTGTCCTATTCCCGTCTGCTAGAATATCGTCCGCCTTGACGAAGCCTGTATATCCGCTCTCCAGCTGCACATACAGCCAGCCTTTGATGTCTGAATTCCAGATTCTCACTGTGGCTCCCGGCGGCATATCAGCAAGGATTGGCGCATGTACGGAGTCTCCGCTGCGGAGCGCTTTGGTCCGTCCGCCTTCCTTACCCTTCACTTTGCCTAACGGCACCGTTTCGCCGGCAGTCATTAACAGAACGGCACCGGTACTGCTATCCTCGTCTACCTCAAAGCCATATAAGTCCTCCAGTGTATCTGCCGGAAGATATGTCACCCCATCCTTCTCTTCAGGCGCAAGACGAAGCTGCAGGGGCTCATTGTTCAAACTTGCTGCTGTTGAATCCTCCTGCATATATAAAAGACTGCTGTCTGTCGACAGAATCACAGACTTGCTCTTTTCCTCGTAACGGATAGATGAATCTACGTATTCCTGTAATAGCGGCAGTGGTAATAGCAGGCTGTCCCCTGTACCTGAGGCTGAGTATCCGGTAAGCTCTCCCTTAACAAAAACAGGCTTCTCCAGCCCCTTCCAATCCGGATCCAGATGCTGACGGTTCGGTAATACATAATAAACAACCCAAAAGGCTGCGGCAGCTATAATGACAAGTCCCAATAAGCGGCGAAAAAGACTTCCACGCTTTTTGACGCGTCTTTGTCTCTGTCTTCTGTCCAAAATATATCCTCCAAACAGTATGATAAATTTATAATCAGATAGCACTTCTGTTAAGTATACGACATCGCGGCCCTATTGGTTGCGCCAAACTGCTGGAAGCTTTGTATTTTTGTAACAGCTCCATAGAAAAAAGCGTGTACAATCCGCATTCGGATTCTACACGCCTGCAATTCCATATCTTAGTGCTGCTTCTCGTTGCAGCATTTGCAAACACCATACAGTTCCATACGTAATCCATGAATCTTAAAGCCTGTAGCCAATTCGGCACGCTCCTCTACCTCATGGAGAGAAGAATAGCTGAAATCCTCAATCTTACCGCATTCCTGGCAGATGACATGATAATGATCAGACACATTGGCATCGAAACGGCTGGAATTATCACCGTAGGTCAGCTCGCGGACCATACCCGCTTCTATAAACATCTTAAGATTGTTATACACCGTTGCCACACTCATACTGGGAAACTGAGGCTCAAGCGCTCGGTAAATATCGTCTGCCGTAGGATGATTCATCGCTTCCATCAGGTACGTAAGAATCGCATGACGCTGAGGCGTAATACGGACACCGGTTGTCTTCAGTTGCTCCAATGCATGCTGTACGCCACTACCCATCCATGCCACCGCCTTTAATTATACAACTTAATAATAACTCTAATGTAATTGTAAGACCGGGCTTTCAATGTTGTCAACGAAGTCCTTACATTATATTTATTATTATATAATAAAAATTACTTAATTCAATATTTGCTCACATTTAGATTGCTGTTTCCATCCACACGAAGCTTGAACTCACCCGTTCCGATCTGGCCGGAGAGGTTTTTTTTGTCGATTACAAGTCCCGGCAGGTCCGTTACAATATCCCCGTACCCGCTTGAGCCCTCCACCGTATAATTACCCGTAAGCGGCAAGTAGAGATCGATATCTCCGACAGCACTGTAGATATCCCAGTCTCCGCCGAAGTCGTTCGAACGAATGTTGATTCTGCCATTCAAAGATTCGGCATGCAGCTTCGATCTGGCTCCGGCTACCTCCACATTGCCGTTCTTCGTGGACAGATCCAGCGCATCTCCGCTATCCGTTGCCGATATATTACCAACTGCCGATGAGAGCTTCAGAGCCCCGCTAACCTCCCAGGCCCCCATATCACCACCGCTTGTAGTCAGTTCAACACTCCCCTGTACGTTTCTGGCGCGTACTGCTCCATTGAGGGTTTTACCTTTTACATTGCCGTAAATACGGTGCAGAATAAGTTCCCCGTTCCCTGTCTCCAGAGAAATATCTGAAATAGCCTCCACGTTCTGCAGAGTAATACCGCCGTTCATCGTACGGACCCCCAGATCAAACCGGCGGTCCTCGGGGAGGGAAATGTCCAGATCTATCCGCGGCTGGCGTTTGCCGGATTCACCGTACACCTTCCCCTGGGGAGTGATCTTGATCGTCGTGTCTTCTGTCACATCGACAAAAGACTGATCCGCTATGGATTCGGCAAGTACGCCGTCCAACTGATCCACCCAGACTGTTGCTGTAATCTCAATATCCTCCACTGGAGCCCGGTGGATCAGAATATCTCCGTTAATCGCATCAATGTTGATTCCAGACGTATTCAGTTCAACTGGAACAATAAGCGGAGCCTTCTCATAACGGCTTCCTTCAGCTTCTCCATAATCAACTGCCGCTACAGTCAAATTAAGACTAACCCGGTTCCACAGATGCAGATAATGCTCCTGCTCCGTTACGATAAATACGCATGCCGAGAGCAGGATAGCCGAGAACAGTCCGCGCAGGTCCATACGGGCTCTGGCAATAGTAGCGTTCTGGCTGCGGCGGCGGGAAAAGAAGTGAATTAACAAATACTCCGCTCCCCATAATACCGGAATGACAGGCCACCATTTCAGCAGCATCATCATATAATCTGTTCCTTCACGCCAATCCACGAGCAACAGAACTCCGACAGCAATCAGTACTGCGGATGCAGTGTATCTGCCCACACGCCGGCTCCGCCGTTCCTTGCTCAGACGTGCGCCTGAGTCCTTAGCAATCTCCCGTACACCCAGCAGCAGGCCCAGAATCATCAGCAGAACCGCTACGGTTGCACCAGCGGAGTTCTCAATGAACACTTGAAGCCAGGGCGGCTTCTGGCGGAAGAGGAAGAGCAGCGTCCCGCCAAAGAGCAGCAGCAGACCAAAGGAAACCCCCGGCTCGCTGATTCTCACCCGGCGCCCTGCATTCTTCGCAGAATCCTTCATATCCGATAGTTCAGGGTCATGCTCTTCAGGGAAGCGCAATATCCGGTCTGCAGACTGGAGCACATCGAACACATTATAGAAGTACAATGCCGGGATCAGGAGCGCCAGCAAAATTAGAAGCGGTACATTGATCTGCATCCCGATAGAGGAGAAGTACAGTAGCGCTACAATATCCAGCAGAATAAGAAAAATAAACGAAATTCCTTTACGGAGCAGCCCGAGATACAGATGTCCCGTGCCGGGAATAACTGCAGCCAGCAGGCCGGCTATAAATTTGCGTTTGCGGGGACGCCGCTTTTGGCGGGGAGGGATATAAGGGGCCTTAGGTTCTCCGCCAGCTTCAGCTTCCTGCAAATCAGCTTCCTTCTCTTCATCCTGCACGGGATTATTCTCATGATCATGTTGACCTGAATTCATCTCGGCACTCCTCCTTTCAGAACGTTTGCTCCGCTTCTCATTCAATCCTGCCGCTCCGGTGAAATTCTATCAGCTCCACACCCGGAGCTACCTCTTCAACACCTGCAGGAATAAACCCGTGTTTGGTGTAGAGCGTTACTGCCGGAATATTCAGCTTCCCCGTTGATACGATAAACTGTTCCATTTCCCCATAACGGGCAAAGATAAATTCTAACATTCTGCCCGCCACCCCTTGGCGAAAATGATCCGGACTTACCATCATGCGTGTAACGGTCAGCTTACCGGGAGCCTCTTCCATCACTGCAACAGCCCCCATGAGCTCCTCATTGTCGTCGAGACAGCCGTAGAAGTCCTCTTTAACCCGGCTCAGCATGTCTCTCGTCTCCAGCAGCGGCGGAATATCACGGAACCCTATGATCTCCGCTTCCAGGCGGTACGCCTTATGCTGAAGACTCCAGAGCTCATCCAGCGTTATCTCATCCTGCAGATCCAGCTTCACTATTGTATCCATCCGTACAGTCCCCTTATATACTGCAGAGGGCCTGCCGTTGCCGACAAGCCCTGTGCTCATGATTCTATGACTTATTACCCAATCTATTACCCAAAAGCAGTCCCTAGCTGTTCAATACGTCAGCGAGCAGTGTGTTAACAAGACCGGGGTTTGCTTTTCCTTTGCTTTCTTTCATAACCTGGCCCACGAGGAAGCCGATCGCTTGTTTCTTGCCGGCCTTGTAGTCTTCGACAGATTGCGGATTAGCAGCGATCACATCCTGGACAATTTTTTTGATTGCCCCTTCATCACTGATCTGGACCAGCCCCTGCTCTTCAACAATAACTGTCGGCAGCTTACCGCTTTCCAGCATTTCTTTGAAGACGGTCTTGGCAATTTTGCTGCTGATGGTTCCGCCTGCGATCAGGCCGATCATCTCACCCAGCCCCTGCGGCGTAATCTTCACCTGGGATAATTCCAGATTATTGCTGTTTAAATATCCCAGAAGGTCTCCCATCATCCAGTTAGCGACAGCCTTGGCATCCTGGGTGTAGGCCAGACTGCCCTCAAAGAAATCAGCGAGCGGTTTGGATGAGGTAAGCACTCCGGCATCATAGGGAGTCAGGCCAAATTCTTCACTGTAACGGGCCTGCCGGGCATCCGGAAGCTCCGGAATGGTGGCACGGATCTGTTCCTTCCAAGACTCGCTAATATGCAGCACGATAAGATCCGGATCCGGGAAATAACGGTAGTCATGCGCTTCTTCTTTACCGCGCATAGACAAGGTCTTGCCTCCAGCTTCATCCCAGCGGCGGGTCTCCTGCACAACGATCCCCCCGTCGTCCAGAATCTCGCCTTGACGGAACTGCTCATACTCCAAACCTCGGAGTACGCCGCGGAAGGAGTTCATGTTCTTCAGCTCTGCCCGGATGCCGAATTCCTCCTGGCCTTCCGGCCGCAGGCTGATATTGGCATCGCAGCGCATCGAGCCCTCTTCCATCTTCACATCGGATACATCGCAGTACTGCATAATGGCGCGGATTTTCTCCAGATAAGCACGCGCCTCTTCGGGCGAACGCAGATCAGGCTCTGAGACAATCTCAATAAGCGGAGTACCCACCCGGTTGAAGTCAACCAATGAAGCAAATCCACCGTCCACATGAGTCAGCTTACCGGCATCTTCCTCCAGATGAAGACGGGTGATCCCGATCCGTTTGGTCTCTCCATTCACTTCAATATCAATCCAGCCGTTCAGGCCGATAGGCTGGTCAAATTGCGAAATCTGGTAGGCCTTCGGGGAATCGGGGTAAAAATAGTTTTTGCGGTCGAATTTGCTGACATCGCCAATCGTACAGTTAAGCGCCATTGCGGCTTTCATCGCGTACTCTACGGCCTGGCGGTTAAGAACCGGCAATACACCGGGGTGGCCGAGACAGACCGGACAGGTATGTGTATTGGGCGGAGCGCCGAATTCTGTGGAGCACCCGCAGAAGATTTTGGACTTGGTATGAAGCTCCACATGAACTTCCAGCCCGATGACCGTTTCATATTTAGACATAGATAATCTCATCCCTTAAAAGTTTTGTGGGCATATACTTCAAACTGGCAGCTACAATTGGGGGCGGGCCTTGTGATGCTCTGTATGCTGTTCAAAGGCATGCGCAACGCGCAGTACCGTACTCTCGTCAAACTCCTTGCCGATAATCTGCAAGCCGACAGGCAGGCCTTCCGCGAAGCCGCAAGGTATGCTGATGGCAGGAATACCGGCCAGACTGACAGGAATGGTAAGGATATCATTCAGATACATGGTTAGCGGATCTTCAGTCTGCGAGCCCAGCTTAAAGGCTGTCGTAGGCGCAGTCGGACCGATTACGACATCATATTTCTTGAACACTTCATCAAAATCCTGCTTAATCAGCGTGCGGACCTTCTGTGCCTTCAAATAGTAAGCATCATAATATCCGGAGCTCAGTGCATAGGTACCCAGCATAATCCGCCGCTTGACTTCAGGGCCGAAGCCTTGACTGCGGGAGTTATGGTACAGGTCAAGCAAACCTCCGCCATTGTCTACACGAACCCCATAGCGGACGCCGTCAAAACGGGCCAGGTTAGAGGAAGCCTCCGAAGAGGAGAGCAGATAATAAGCGGCTACGGCATATTCAGTATGCGGAAGAGAAACTTCTTCCCACACGGCGCCAAGACCTTCAAGTACTTTAAGCGCTGACAGCACAGATTCGCGGACCGATGCATCTACGCCTTCGCCGATGTATTCCTTCGGTACTGCAATACGCAAACCGGAGATATCGCCGGTCAGCGAGCTCAGGTAATCCGGAATGCTGACCTTGGCCGAGGTGGAATCCTGGGCGTCATAGCCTGCAATCGCCTGCAGTACATACGCGGAATCCTCAACGGTCCGGGTAATCGGGCCAATCTGATCCAGTGAGGAAGCAAATGCCACCAGACCGTAACGCGACACTAACCCGTACGTTGGCTTAAGGCCGACCACTCCGCAATAGGAAGCCGGCTGGCGGATCGAGCCCCCGGTGTCGGAGCCGAGGGTGAAGAACACTTCTCCGGCCGCAACCGCCGCTGCCGAACCACCGCTCGAACCGCCGGGAACACGCTCCAAATCCCATGGATTACGCACAGCGCCGAAGCTGGAATTCTCATTCGAGCCGCCCATGGCGAACTCGTCCATGTTCAGCTTGCCGATCGTTACCGCATCGGCCTGGCGCAGCTTGGAAACTACCGTGGCATCGTAAACCGGCTGGAAATTGGTCAGGAACTGGCTGGCACAGGTGGTGCGCAGACCTTTGGTGACAATATTATCCTTGATTCCGGCAGGAAGTCCGAACAGCAGACCGCGCGCGGCTCCGGTAACCATCTTGTCGTCTAGTGCACGTGCTTGATCACGGGCACCCTCTTCATTCAGTGTCAAAAAAGCATGAACCTTACTGTCATGCTCCGCAATGGCAGAAAGCGACGCTTCCGTCAGCTCACTGACCGAGACCGCTTTACTGTGCAGCATGTTATGTACTTCAGGTAATCGATATTGAAACAGGCTCAACTTGCTTCCTCCTCTCAGGCTTTAGTTATTCCAGAACAGCGGGAACCTTGAAATGTCCTTCTTCATCTTCCGGCGCGTTAAGCAGTGCTGCCTCCTGGGACAGGCTCTCCTTCACCACATCGTCACGCATCACATTGCTGACCTGTAGCACATGAGTGGTCGGCTCTACATTCTCCGTGTCAAGCTCATTCAATTTCTCGGCATATTGTAAAATAGCATTCATTTGTTCGGTGAAGGTAGCCTCTTCTTCCGGGCTTAATTGCAGGCGGGCCAGCTTGGCCACATGCTGCACATCTTTGACGGTGATGCTCATAATGAATATCCCTCCTGTTTAAAGGGCTAAAGCGCCCGGATAACGTTTTTAATTATATTGTAGACGGCCTTACAATTCAATGCGCTTGTCGATGGAGGGCGATATATGAGGTGCAGGCCGGGTGGCGGTGGGTGCGAATAAGGCGGGAACGGTGTGCTGGGACGGTGCGGCGGAGCAGAGTGCCGAATAGCGGGATCGCGGGGAACATTGGAGTTGAAAAAGTATGGATCCGGGGATATGAGGGGCACTAATGCTCCTCATTTGCCTCCTACGGGTAACGCACAGGATAATCAGTGGGATTTTCCCCTTTGATTTTCCCGCAACGCTAACTATCAGCGGAATCAGTGGGGTTCCTGGAATATCATAATTTCCTAAATAACAAAACAAAAAGCCGGCTTTCGCCGGCTCTACTTAAATCCAAGCGCGAAGATTCACCTGTTTGATGAAATCCGCCTGGGACAAACTTTCTTTGGATGTTGTCTCCAGCTCTTCCGCTTCAACTTCCTCACCGTTCATCAGATGATGGAACAGCTTCTCGTTGTACGTCGATAGAGCATAATCTATCAAAGCTTCGTGCGTGGCTCTTTCAGCTTCTAGTACCAGCAATTGCTCTTCGGCCTCAATATCCTCTGCCGTAACATAGAAATTTCTATTGGCCTCGGGAACACGAATGACATAATCAAACGCATTATCTGGATTGCGGTCGTAAGCAATTAGGTAGCCGTAGTCTCCGATAGGAAGACTCTGCTCAAAAGCGTCCGCGACAATGACAATCTTCTCTCCTAAACGCAGCATCGTCCTACCTCCTGACCAAAATCTATCATGGTTCTGCTTGTTTCAACAGTCTACTAAAAAAAGATAGAGCTGTCCAGCCGCAGGAGAGTAGTCCGATGATTTTTCGCAGAAAATACTCTGAAAATTCTTGAAAACGTGCTATTCTATTGCAATTTTATCAATTCGGCAATTTATTCCTACGAATGAGCAGCGAAGCTCCTGCAATACAAGCAACAATTAACAGCACTGCTGAGATCATCGGCCCGCCGGTTACGCTGCCTTCTGCAAGCAAGCCAGCAGACATTCCGGGCAGAGCGGCAGGCAACCAGGCAGTCCTGGAAGGCAGCAGGCTGTGGGCGAGACTCATCCCCGCAGCCAGCAGGAGAGCAAACCCGGCAGCAGCAGGTCCGCGCAGCCAGGCGCTGAAGAGCAGCGTAAGTGACACCGCACACAGCAGCCAGAGTGCATAGAGTCCGGAAGCCGCCGCAACTGTGCCCCAGGCCAAGCTCCCCATAAGCTGCACTGTATAATAAGCCGCCCCCGCTACCCCCAGTACCAGTGCAATTACCAGCACTGTAAAATTTGCCGCCCATTTGGCAACAACGATCGATACCGGTGAAACAGGTCTGGCCATCAGCAGCTCGGCTGTCCCGCTGCTCCGCTCGCCGGCCAGGCTGTTCATTGTCCCCAGCGTCAGAATCAGGATGCCAATCGTGCCGTATTGGCCCAGAGCCTGGGCCATTACCGCAGCAGCACCAGGCATCTCGTAGCTGTCCATAAACCCTGCCGGGACATTTGATGAGGCTGCCAGTATATCAGCCATATAAAAGGTGACTAGCGGCTGCATGATGCCTAGAATAATGAACACTACAGGTATCCAGATCAGCTTATAGCTGCGCACTGCCTCCAGCATCTCTCTCGAATACAGGGCCCAGAGCTTGCTCATGTTCCCACCACTTTCATAAACAGATCCTCCAGCGTTGAAGAACCTGCTTCAAATTGCAGCAGCGGAATATCCAGCCCTGCTGCTTCCTGCAGAATCATCCGGCGCGCGAGCCCGACATCGCTTACGTTAAAGACTGCCCTGCCGTCCGAAATACTTGCTTCTTCAATAAAGGCTTTGTGCCTAAGCTCCTCCAGCCACCGGACAGCCTTGTCTTCCTTCGCTATGGTTATTCTGATAACCGGAAGACTGTACTCCGCCCGGAGACGGGCCAAGGTCCCCTGCACAGCTATAGCTCCCCGGTTCATTAATATGACGTCATCACATATCTCTTCCGCATCATGCAGCACATGGGTGGAGAAAATCACAGTTGTCTCTTCCCGGATGTCCCGCAGCAGCTCCATCACTTCCCGGCGCCCTATAGGATCAAGCGCGGAGACAGGCTCATCAAGCAATAGCAGACGCGGGCGGTGCACTAAGGCCTGGGCCAGCCCCAGGCGCTGCTTCATACCGCCGGAATATCCGCCGATCCGGCGGAGCGCTGCAGAACTAAGCCCCACGCGCTCCAGCACTGCGCCCGACACCGCCGCAGCTTCTTTGGCGGCCATGCCGCTAAGCTTGGCGGCAAAGATCATATATTCGAGACCGCTCATCCAGCTGTAAAAAGCCGGAGACTGCGGCAGATAACCAAGCTGCCGGCGGTAATCCGTTCCGGGAGGAGCGCCGCCAAAGGAGATGCTCCCGCCGGTAGGCGGCAGAAGACCGGCAAGCATGCGCAGTGTAGTGGTTTTGCCGGCTCCATTGGGTCCCAGTAAAGCGACACAACGCCCGGCTTCGGCCCCGAAGCTGATGCCGTCCACGGAGGGATGTCCGCCAAAGCTTTTGCGGAGATTCGTAACTTCAAGCAGCGGCATCAGAGTTCTTTCCTTCCCAGTGTGAAATAAGCTATACTTCCTAGCAGGTTGCCAAATACCAGGAGCAGCACCCACATCCATTTGGGCCCGCGAACCTTATCTGTCCTGGCCAGCGAGATCAGACCCACAACCGCCAGCAGAACCTGCAGCGCCAGCAGCGGCGCAATCAACCCCCAATTCACTTTATCCATCTGTACACCCTCCATACTCCAGTTTGCTATTCTGAGACCGCCTTCCCTGTCCGCCTTCAGCGCTTCTGCCCGGCCTTCCGCCTGCCCGGGAGAACTACAAACAGCAGATAACACAAAGCCGGTGACGGGAAACCGGTAAGGCCCCAAATTCCCCAGAACCAGGCCATTCTGCCCTTCCCTCTGCCCTGAGCATTACGGAACAGCCAAGTCCCCTGCAGCATCAGTACAGCAGCTATACAAAGCCACAGCCACAAAGGCGCCTTCTGCAATTCACTCACTCTTCAGCATCCTCCCGTCCCAGCCTGATCCGTGCTACTCCCAGACTGCCAAGTGCTGCCAGCGGAAATAGCGCCTGCAAGCCCCAAAACAGTGCCGGGGCAGAGTTTAGAATAGACAGCACTACGCTGAGCAGGAGTAGAGCCACCAGAGAGAATATCAGCAGTTCCTTGCGCTGCCGCTTCACTCGGCGGATTGCTTCTGCCGCAATAAGCTGCTCCAGCTCCGGCAAGGAGGGAGGCGCCACATCGTCGTAATGCTGATCCAGAATCTCCAGTTCTGCTGACAGCTTATTCAGCAGCTCTTCATCACTGTTAAACCTCATCCTCGTCCAGCTCCTTTCGCAGTTGATTCAATCCGGCTGCTACCCTTGATTTGGCCGTGCCGGAAGGGATCTGCAGCATCTGGCCGATTTCATCATAGCCGTATCCGTAATAATGCTTCAGCAGTACAGCCATTCTGTGGGCAGTAGACAGGCGGGATAAGGCATCAAGCACTTCACTCCACTCCATATTCCGGCTCTCAAACCTCCAGCGGATACTGCGGCTCCCCTGCTCCTCAGTCTGCTCCTTCTGCCACTTCAACTCACGCTTCCACCGCCGCTTGCGGTCGATGTAGAGCCGGCTGGCAATCGTTATCAGCCATGAAGAAAATGCAGAGGTTCCATTGTAACTCCCCATCTTCTCCAAGCATCTGACCATTGTATCCTGAGCCAGCTCTTCCGCAAGTGAAGGGTCCATTGTAGCTTTAATCAGATACTTGTACAGGAAGGGATAATGCTCCCGCAGCAGCATAGCTGTTGCCTTGGCATCCCCCTGCTGCGCCAGTCTGATCTTCTCCAGCGTCCCGTCGCCCATAGTCCCTCCTCTTTCTCTTCCTCACCTCTGTAATACGATTATGTATTGTAGATCGTTCATTCAGGGTCAGAATTATTCTGCAATTCCCACAGCCTGCGCCTCCATGGCTGGACGGCTCCCTTGCCTCTGGGGAAGCGCCAGAATAGAGAGATCTTATTATCCCCATTCTCTGCAGCATACTCTACGGAATTCTGCTCCGCCACACCTTCCCCGTCTAGTCTCAATTCCCCATAGTCCAGTTGGTGATGCATATCTTCCTTCATCTGCTTCCTCCCATGAAATTAAAGACATATAGACAAAAAAAAGAACGCAAACCGGGATTATTCCACAGTCTGCGTGCTTCGCGAGGTAAATGTTACATTTAATTAACATTATTGTAGCAACTCTGTATCTTTTTGTCCATGTCTAATTTCCCGAATTATGTCATAACCGGCATAAACACGTCGTTACATAGGAACGTATGGGTTATTTAGCTTCTCAAACCCGATAGAGGTGCGCGGACCATGTCCTGGAAATACCCTCACTTCTTCATCCAGCCGGTACAGCTTACCGCGGATCGAATCAAACAGATCACGTTCTCTGCCGCCGGGAAGATCGGTGCGTCCTACTCCCATTTTGAACAATACATCACCGGAGAACAGATCATTTCCGCACAGGAAGCTGACACTCCCCGGAGAGTGTCCAGGCGTATGCAGCACCCGGAAGGTTAAACCGAGCAGCTTCAGAATCTGGCCTTCCGCCAAATCGTATTCAGCCGGATCTGTACTGACCGGAGGAGATGATTCGGGCCACATCAGCGAGCCGTTCAGCTTGGGACTGCCCAGCCACTCACTCTCCAGAGCATGTATATACACTGGGGATTTCTTGGCCTTACGGACCTCATCCAGTCCGGCAATATGATCAAAGTGGGCGTGAGTCAGCAGGATAGCCTCTATTTCCATACCTTCAGCAGCACGGAGAAGGGCAGCCGGATTGGCACCGGGATCAATAATCACACCTTTGGCAGGGTCGGCTCCTGTCAGCAGATAAGCGTTCGTCTGAAGTGGTCCAAGATTATAAGACCTTATATTAAGCATCGGCATTAGAATCCGGAGATCAGACTGCGCAGCTCTTTGGCAATAACCGCGTGTGATTCCGTTCCTTCTCCGTAGGCTTGGCCCATGGCTTTGCGCACTTCGGTGATTTTGCCCTCATAATCCGCAGCCTCGCGGTCCGGGTTCTCCTGTTTGAACTCTCTCATCAGTGACTGTACATGCTCCGGACGCGGTCCCCAATGGCCCAGCACATAGCCGCCGGTATCGGCAAAAATCACGATTGGAACCGAACGTCCACCCATGGTCAGGAAGTTATCCATAACATCCTGATTCTCTTCCAGAATCAGCACTTCAGTCTTAATGCCTGCCGTCTCCAGGATGCGGAACACCACAGGGACATTACGAACCACATCTCCGCACCAGTCAGCAGCCAGAATCAGTACCCGCAGATCATCCCGGTGATTCAGGCTCTCGAAATATTCCCGGTCACTCTCATCTGCCCAGGCAAACTTCTCATACCAGGATTCAAAAGCCTGCTGGTTCTTCGTCATGCCTTCCACGAACTGGCGGGGCGTCAATCCCTGACCAAATTTAGAAGCAACATTCTGTTTCATACTGCACTACCCTTCTTCTTGGATTTGTACCACTTGAACAGGAAATACAGAACAATAACCGCAAGTGCGGCAAGAATGATTTCATGCGTATACTTAGCTGCGACTTCATCAATAGTCTGCCATTTATCGCCGAGAGTATATCCGAGATATACAAACAGTGCACTCCATGGAATAACAGCCAGCGTGGTCAGCATAGTGAACTTACCCAGCGGCATGCGCGAAATACCAGCGGGAACAGAGATCGCATGACGGACAACCGGGATAAAACGGGCGGTGAAGATTACGCCGGTCCCGTATTTCTGGAACCATTCTTCAGAATGGTCAATATGCTTCTTTTTGATAAAAATATACTTGCCGTACTTCTCCAGCACCGGTCTGCCGCCATAACGGCCGATCCAATACACAAAAATCTGGGCGACTACCCCGCCAATTGTACCAAACAAAACCGCGCCAAAAAAATTAATATCTCCCTGCGAGACCAGATAGCCGCCAAAAGCCAATACAATCTCACTTGGTATGACTTCAATCATCAGGCCAATCATTATTCCGAAGTAACCCAAACTCTGAATCCATTCAAATAATTGCGAAATCAGTTCAGATATAAAATGCAACTGCAGCTCTCCTTCCGTGTGTTGCGTAATCAGCCTGGCATTCTGCAGGCAGAATCCTAAGCCTCGTCCGCTCTATGTATCCAGCTTCTCTTAGCCTATTCTAGCATATGCGGGCTTACGACTTCTACTTATGGAAAATGGACATTCGGTTCTCTGCTATAGAAAAGCAGGTATTCCAGCATTGACAAAGTGTGGAATAAAGATCTATTATGCATTTAGATAATTACCTAAATATTGAAAGGGGGCTGCGGAGTTGAATGAATCCTTCAAGGCGCTGGCCGATCCGACCCGGAGGCAGATTCTCCGCCTGCTGCGGGAAAAGGATAGGACGGCCGGGGAAATTGCCGATTTTTTCAATATGTCCAAACCCAGCATCTCCCATCATCTAAATGCATTGAAGCATGCGGGACTGGTGCAGGACGAACGGAAAGGCCAGTTTATTCTCTATTCGCTGGACTCCACCGTGCTCGAAGAGGTGCTGGGCTGGTTCCTGGAATTGACGGGTACGGGTAAGGCCGGTACGGAGAGTAAAGCAGTTGCGGATGAACCGGCTGAAGATTCGTTAGGCTTAAAAGGCGCAGGTTCAAAGGGGACCAGGGGACGGGAGCGATATTTTGACACGGAGGGTGAATCAAGATGAAGGATTTCCAATGGAAATGGCAGGACACACTGATTGTAATTCTGGGATTGTTCTCGCTCGGCTATGCACTGTTGAATTACGGCAAGCTGCCGGATCAGCTTCCTGCCCAGTTCAGCATTACAGGCAAGGTTAACACTTACTGGAGCAAGGGCTCCCTCATTGCTTTTTTCTCCTTCATGGGACTGATCTTCCCAATAGCCATGCAGTTTATGCGTACAATTGATCCCAAAAGAGAGAACTACACTAAGTTTCAAAGCGCTTATAAAATGATCCGCCTGGCAGTGGGCATCATATGCGATGCTGCACTTGTGCTGTCGGTCACACAAGGTCTGGATGAGCAATTTGCCGCCGGGAAGTGGGCTACTGTGAGTATTGGGCTGCTGTTTATAGTGATTGGAAACTTCATGCCGCAGATCAGGGATAATTATTTCACGGGTGTCCGAACACCCTGGACGCTGGCTAACCCTGCGGTGTGGCGGAAGACCCACCGTCTGTCCGGAATGATGTGGGTGATTGGCGGACTGCTGATTGCACTGGGGGCTTTTATGCCAAAAGTGCTGTCGGTCAGCATGATCATCACTGCCCTGGTTATCGCCATTATCGTGCCTTATGTGTATTCGTGGCTGATCTCGCGGAAGATCAAGGTCTGAAGCTGGCCGCCGCACTGCACCGAGATTCGGAAGAACGCTACTGGAGATGCACATCTAATGAATTCAGCCGACTGAGTGCCTGCTTAGTGCTTCAGTGTTCAGCCGGTCACTAACTTCTTCGGCTCATCCTGTATGGCTAGCGCCTGCAGAGCTCTCAGCCGAAGGTAAACCCCTTCGGCTTGTTCATTGATCCCGAAGCCGCGGTCATTATGCCGCCGGCCTGCGCTATGCTCCCTGCCGGCAAGCAGGCTGTATTGCCGCAGCAGTTCCAGTCCGGCAGCTGCGCTGTCTGCAGCCCTCTGCCTGTTCCCTTCCGCCAATCCGCGTTCGGCCATTTTAAGCATCCCTTCAATCGCCGCCAGTCTTTTGGCGGCGTTAAATATGTCGGCCTTCAGGCTGAGGCGGACCCAGTACAAGGCCTCTCCCGGATCGCGGCCTTGCAGATAACGCTCTGCAAGTTCCCAGTGCAGAGCAGCATCTCCGGGGGAGAATTGCATACTGCTCTGCAGCAGGTCCATTCCCTGCTCCTCTGGAAGCAGCCGTGATAATGCGGCCGCCGTCTGCGGCTCTCTTGGATTCCACGCCAGCGATTGCCGCAGCAGCACAGTTTGTGCGGCAGGATCAGTGCTTGTACGGGCAGCCTGCTTATACAAAGCAGCCCCCCTCATCGCCTGATAGGATAGGATGCTTAGCATGAAGGTCAAGGCGCAGAGAACAGCGATTCCTGCATACGGCCATGATCGACGCAGCCGTGTAAGGATGGCGGTACCCTCCGCAACTGGCCGAGCTATGGTTTCTGCAAGAGCCCATGCAGGCAGCAGCAGGAGCAGCATCCATATCAATCCGTAGCTCCAGTCAAAATCAACTGCGCTATGCAGGATGATGACAAGCAGAGGCGGAAGCAGCCTAGGTGACGCCTTGAAGACGAGCCAGCCTGCGGCCAGCAGCAGCAGGAGGACAGCAGCCAGACCGGCTGTCCCCAGATTGAGCAGGATGTCGAGATAACCGCTGTGCACCTGGCTGCCTACATAGGGGCGGGACTGGGCGGCGAGGTACGAATGCCGCCAGGTCTCGCCCCCGCGCCCCAGCCAGGGCGCCTCTGCCGCGAGCTTCCAGGCATCGCGGTAGAAGAGTCCGCGCGCGGCGGCCGTCGGGGACGGCCCCGTGATCCGCGCGCGTACCTGCAGCAGGACGGCGCTGGCTGCCGCCGTCCAGGCCACCGCCGCCAGCGCCAGCATGGCGGCGCGGTGCCAGCCCGCCGCGCGGCAGCTGCGGCGGTGCAGCCATAGGCCGGCCAGCAGCGCGCCGGCCCAGAGCCCGGCCAGCAGCAGCAGGCCGGGCAAGGGCTCTGCCGCCAGCCCGGTACGGGCCAGCTGGCGGTACAGGAGCGCCGCGGCGGCCACAGGCGCGGCGCCGGCAAGCAGAAGCAGCGCGGACAGCTGCCGCTTCCAGAGCAGGGCTGCGGCGCCGGCGGAGGCCGCAGCCAGCCATGCGCCGCGCGACTCGCTGAGCAGCAGCGCGGCGGCGTACGGGAACAGCGGCAGCAGGCGCGCCGCTGTCCGCCGTAGCTCTGCGGACCAGCCCAGTGCACGGCCCACTCTGCCAGCTATAGCGGTCTCACCCGCTCTGCTTCCCGCTCCACCCTCCGCTTCACCGCTGGCTATGTTCTCCTGCTCCGCTCTGCTTACCGCTCCACCCCCCCCTTCACCACTAGCTATGTTCTCCTGCTCCGCTCTGCTTATCGCTCCACCCCCCCCTTCACCGCTGGCTATGTTCTCCTGCTCAGCCCGGTTTACTGCTCCACGGGATGCTTCCACCTCTCCCTCTGCGCAATCTTCTCCACTCACGGTTCCCGAAGGACCGGTCAGCCTGAAGCCATAAGCAGCAGCAAATAGCCGCTCCAGCAGAAACACAGCCATCACCGCGCCAAAGGCATTCGGATACTGAAGCAGTCCGGCCAGCCGGGCACCGGTAGCACTGACCTCAGGTGACTGGCTGTAGGCTACCGCGTAAGGAACCGGCAGGCCACCGCATACCGCCAATAAGGCAGACAGGCTGATCACTAGACCCAGTAGATGCCAGACCGCTGCAAGAAGAGTTCCTCCCCGGCGGTTTCCCGCCACAAGTACAGCGAAGAGAGCAAAACTGGTGTAAAATCCCCAGCGCAGCAATTCATTCAATGTTCCCTGCGAGGATAGGGGGCCACGGAATGCATGAATAGCGTAAAGAATACAGATAACAATGCAGCAGCCCGGCAACAACCATACAATCGCCCTCAACCTCGTAACTCTACTCATACTGCCATCCAACATACGGCCACTCCCGGACACTGCCTCATCTGCAGCCTGCGTTACAGCAATCTTCCCGGCATTATCTGTCACCAACTGCCCACTTCCGGCTAATCTCTCAGTTTTAGCTATATCTCCCTTTACGTCCCCTCCAGGTAGCGCCCGCACGGTCTCCGTTTTCCCCGCCGGCACCCCCTGCGGCTTTAGCCGCTTTTCCCATCCGGAGGCGGCATACAGGACAACTCCTCCTAGGGTGAGAACTCCGCACAGCGCAAACCATACGGTCAGGAAGAGATACATTTCCTTGGCAAAAAAGAATCCTCGCAGCACACAGGCCGCACCGCCCGCTGCTATCAACGCCAAACTGCAAGCCAGAGTGACCGCCATTCCTCTGTACTGCTGAAACCGATTTATCCGCATTTCTAAATCCCCTATTCCTATTGTTGCTTACAGTCTTCCCATATCTATAGCAATGCAAAAGAAAGTCGCTATATGAACCACACTTAAGTCTAAGATTGGGGAAATAAACGCTTAAGAGCTGGTAGTCAAGCGGGATTATTCGAAATGTTGTAAGTATTACAACTTTGATTCAGGTATAGCTGGGAGTTTGTACAACAATTCCCGATTAGAGGCGGCATAATGAAAGAATTGTTGTATTTGATGCAAGATTCTAATTCAGGGCATCACAGATGGCCCTACAAAAGTACGAAAACAGCACTAAAATAGCACTAACAATACGAATTCACTACAGATGCGCTACAGCAGCATCACAATATCACAGTTAGCACTACATCAGCACTACATCAGCACTCCATCAGCGTCTACAGCAGCACCACAGCTGCACTCCATTAACACCACAGCAGCACCTTAATAGCGGCCGAAGCTTCCAATAGCAATCCCAAGTGGAAACGGCTTTGCTGTCTTTTGAACGGTAACGGTTCAGCGAGAAATAGAAGGATAAGTTATCAAGTGCAACTTATAATTTCTTATATTTGCACAAAAATAGCCGCCCCCCGCAGGAAGCAGCCGTTCTGTCACACTTTGAACTATTAAGCTGATTAATTAAGCTCCGCATTTCCCACGGGCAGCAGATCAGAGCAGACGCGCTCCAGATAAGGCTTGGCACCGAGAAAATCGCGGAACGCGGTGTACTCGCGCCATTTGGCGGCGTTGTCGCCGCTGTCGCTCCGCACGGCACGGATTAGAATGTTCTTCGGTGTATGCTCCATGTCGATGAATTCCAGCAGTTGGCTGCGGTAACCCATCAGATCGAGCAGCTTGGCCCGGATTGCATCCGTGGCCAGTGCCGAGAAGCGTTCCTTCAGGATTCCGTGTGACAGCAGCGGACTCAGCACATCGCTCTGCACCTGGGCGAACAGCTCATGCTGGCAGCAAGGCACCGAGAGGATGACCGATGCGCCCCAGCGTACTGCCTTCTCGAGAGCGGCATCTGTCGCTGTATCACAGGCATGCAGGGTAACAACCATATCCACCTGGTCCAGTTCATTATAGTCAGCGATATCACCGACCAGGAACCGGAGGCGGTCGTAGCCCAGTTTGGCAGCGAGGGCACCACAGTGCGCAATGACATCCGCCTTCAGATCAAGACCGACTATTTTCAGCTCCCGCTGCTCACGGACGGCCAGATAGTGGTACAACGCAAAGGTCAAATAGGATTTGCCGCAGCCAAAATCAACAATCGTCAGCGGACGGCCTGCCGGAAGATCACTGAGCACATCCTGGACCATCTCCAGGAACCGGTTGATCTGGCGGAACTTATCATATTTCTTAGCCAGCACTTTGCCTTCGCTGTTCATGATGCCAAGCTCCACGAGAAACGGCACCGGTTCTCCTTCGTCCAGAACATATTGCTTCCGGCGGTTATGCGCCAGGTCCGGTGCCTCCTGTTTGCTGGCAGACTTGGTCAGAATGGACACCTTGTATTTTTTGCTGATCAGCACCTGGTAGTCGGCACTGGCGGTACAGAGCAGGCCTTGGCGGAAGGTCTCTCTCAGCAGAGTCAGCATTTCTTCAGCGGCATCCTCTGCCGGAATATTGCGGTGTATGGCCTTGGGGCCGATATAGTAGGCGAACTGATAGTGCAGCTTGCCCTTTAATTCAACAGGTTTGATCTGCACTTTGCTGTAGGTGACCCCACCCTTGCTGCGCAGCTGGCTTAGCGTAGCCATAATCAGCGTACGGCCGGTAATCACTTGATCGATCAATGCTTTCAAAGATTCCACTGGGTACATCTCACTTTCGAATTTATAAATGGAGCACGCTGTCTCCTGAATATCGTTATATTATAGCATTAACCGTAAGCTTGCTCCATTCTTCCCCGCCTTGCTGCACTTCCTCCAGAGGAAGCCCCCCCTGGGCCAACAGCTCCGGACTTAACAGCAGCAGCCGTCCGTACAGCTCCCTGCCCTCCGCCGCAACATCCTCCCCTTGCTCCCATAGCCGGTACAGGCTGTTCTCCGCTTTGGCGTAATGTCCCAGGGATTCCTGGTAGGCCATCAGCAGCCGCTCTGTTTTGGCCGGGAGGCGGTAAGGCTCTACTTCCTCTAATAGCTCCTTGATATCGCCCGTCATGTTCAGCAGCTCACGGTCGGCACCATGCAGATCCGCATACAAAAACAGATGCAAGGACCGCATCTCCCTGAAGAGGGCTTGATCCTGATCCCCTTTTGCCGCGTAAATACCGCCTTCCTCCTTCAGCAGCCGGGCTACCCCTTGCAGCTTATCGGACTCCAGCACACCGCCGAGACGAAACATATCAATAATGTCCTCTACGGACAGCGAATTGAGCAGACGGGAATTTATGCGGAAATGCCGCATCAGCAGCTCGTCCACTTCCCACAGGGCTTCTGTTGTTTTTTTATCCTGCTTCAAGGTCATTACCTTGGCAACCATTGCCGTCATATCCTCGATCATGCGTACGATATAATCTCTCCGGAACATGCTTGCTCACCCTTTCGCCTTTGAAATCATCTTAAACCATTCCACCCGCCTGCGCCACCTGGCATAACCCCTGTCCTTCAGCCAACACTTGTTATCACTGCTACTGATTGTTCTTGACATAAAACTGGGGCTCAAATACAATACAAACAACTAATCTGGAATCCAGATCATACTGTTACACAGATCGATTATAGGAGGAAACGTGATGTCACAACCCGCCGACCCCGGGCAAAGCCCGCCGGAAGCAGCTGCTTCAAGCTATTCTCAACTGGAAGAAAACGTGCAGCCTTTGAAGGTCACCCCGGAACAGGATAAGCTGCTGGAAAGCGCCTTGCGGATTAAGATCATGCATACGCTGGCGGGGGAACCCCTCACGTCCAAGCAGGTTGCAAGGAAGCTGAACAAGACACCGGGGAACATCCACTACCACATCGTCAAGCTCTATGAGGGCGGGCTTCTGGAGCTTGTCCGCACCGAAGTGGCGGGAGGTATCATCCAGAAATTCTACCGCTCCAAGGGGACGATGTTCCGCTCGGAACAGCTTAGCGGCTTCCACTTCCGCAAAGAAGACCAGGTGGAGCATTTCATCACCAGACTTACCCTCTCTCCTCCGGAGCTTGCGAAATTCCATCAGGAGATGCTGAAGCTGATCACTGCCTGGGAATCTAAGGTTACTGCCGGCGACGAGTATGGTGTTGAAATCGTGATGGGCCGCCTGCAGTCTGCAGAGCCTGTTCCGGAGCCGAATACAGATGCGGAGGTACAGGAGTAGATGAATACCGCCGCTCCTTCCGGACAGGAAAGGCGCAATCCGCTGCAGGGTTTCGCTGCTCCTTTTGTCCGTTCACGCGCCTTTCCCTATCTGTGGCTGGGACATTTAATTTCATTCCTCGGCAGCTCGGTGACGATGGTCATCCTGCCCGTCCTCGTCTATTCACTGACCGGATCAACCACCACGATGGGTCTGGTCATGGCTGCTTACATGCTGCCGAATGTGATCATGCTTCCGGTATCCGGACATATCGTGGACCGTTACGACCGTGTGCGGATTATGATGCTGGCGGATATTGCCCGCTTTGCCGTGATGATGATCACGGCAGTCTTGGCCCTGACCGGAATACTCAGTATCCCGCTGCTCTATATCCTGGTAGCCTTCTATGGTCTGCTCGATGGTCTATTCCAGCCTGCCTATGCTGCAGTCCGGGCCACAGTATTCACTCCGGACATACGCGTGGCTGCGAATTCTCTGACCCAAATCACTACCCAGTCCGTACGCCTGATCGGCCCCGCACTGGGCGGTCTGCTGATCACTCACCTGTCCGCAGGTGTCGGCTTCGGACTGGATGCATTCACTTATCTGATCTCCCTAGTATGCCTTGTCTACCTGCGCAGGGTGCTGATTGTCAAATTGCAGCCCGGACCCGCCGCAGATTCCGCGGCCTCTGTTCTGCCGGATACTGAAGCCCCGGATACTCCTAACTGGAAAGAGGATTTCATCGAGGGAATCTCCGTTCTGCGCAGCCACCCTTGGCTGTGGATTACGATTCTGGCCTTCTGCTTCATCAACATCTGCTACGCGGGGATCAGCAGCGTCCTTCTTCCCTGGCTCTTCAAGGTCCATCACGGCTGGCCTCCTTATGTCTACGGGCTTGCCGTTACCTTCTCCGGAGTAGGCGCAATTATCGCCGGCTTGCTGTTCGGACTGCGGCCGAAATGGAAGAACCGCGGCATTATGGCTTATGGCGGTGCTATGCTGGGGGGTGTGGCTCTGCTGCTCATGCCGTTTGCGGGTACTCCGGCTGCAGCCATCGGTTTCTTTGCCCTTGAAGGCTTCGGGCTGATGATCTTCGGACTGATCTGGGAGATCAGCCTGCAGGAGCTGGTCCCGAAGGAAGCCTTCGGACGGGTAGCCAGTCTCGATTTATTCGGTTCCTTCGCCCTGCTGCCGGTCGGTTACATCTTTGTCGGCTGGCTGGCCGACCTGATTGGCGGGGTTCCGACCATAATTATTTTCTCTACTCTGGGACTGACCTGTGTCGCTCTCGTGCTCAGTGTTCCGGCTATCCGTAAATTTCAATAAAAGCCGCTGCGCGGCCAATACAAAGAGGCAGCACTCCGCCATCCGGCGGGTGCTGCCTCTTTGTATGCTATAAGAATTACTTCTGCACAGGCGTGTGTACGAAATCCTTAATGATCTGCGACAAATGCTCCGGGGCCTCAAACATGCTCATATGGCCCACTCCTGATATTGTCACCTTGGTAATATTCGGATTGTCCGAGGTGAAGGTCCGTTCTGGAGTCACCTTCGAATCCTCCGCTCCGGCTACCAGCAGCACCGGCAGCGCGGTTGCCGAGATGACATCCCTGCGGTCTGGACGCTCACGCATGGCCATGGCTGCCCCTGCGGCACCTTGCGGAGGGGTCTTATAGCCTATCTCCTTGGCGCGTTCCAGAAGCTGCGGTGCTGCACCAGGAGCAAAGAGCCCAGGCACCAGTTGGTCTACAAAAGCAAAGATGCCTTCATTCTGGATAGTACTCACGCTTTTCAGCCGGTTCTCCCTCGCTTCCTCACTGTCCGGATAGCCGGAGGAATGAATCAATCCGAAGCCCTTCAGCCTGGAGGCATGGCGCTGGGCAAACGACAAAGTAATGTAGCCTCCCAGGGAATGTCCAAGCAAATAACACTCAGGAATCTCCAGGGCATTCAGCAGTGAAAGAACATCATCGGCCATCTGTTCGATCGTGTAGGCTCCGAGCGGAGCATCTGAAGATCCGTGCCCGCGCAAATCAGGGGCAATGACCCGGTAATTGGCGATTAAGCCAGGAATCACCTTCTCAAAGTATTCCGAGCTCCCGCAGAATCCATGCAGCAGAACAATGACATCACCTTTACCTTGATCACTGTAACAAATGTTGCTTCCTTCGCATCGAACATTTTCCATGGCTGCTTCCTTCTTTCTATGTAGTATCCGGTTGAAGACCGCGGCTTGTCTTTATTATTAAGCTAGATCAGGTACCTTTGAAACGCTCTCAGCCCGTGAGCCCGAAACCCTGGGCGGCAGCACGGGCAATCTGGTCGGCCATAACGATTACCCGGTGAAGCGGTGTGGTCTGCAGCGTACGATAAGGCCGGGGACTGTTCACATCGACAATCGCTGCCAGACTGTAGTTTCCGACTGCGGGCAGCAGCAGTCCGACAGACTGTGCCGGACGAAGCGGCTCCGCAGCCGCAAAGTAATACCCTAGAGCAGCAGGCGGCCCCAGGCAGGCATCCACAGCGATAATAATCTGCCCTTCCGGAATCTCTGCTATCCGCTGGATCAGATTATCTGCATCGCAGGGTGCCGGCAGCGTACCGGTAACATGGGGGAACCCATATTCCAGCAGACGGCTGCCTGTCAGCGGCCCCAGAGCATCACCAGTGGAGCGGTCCGTTCCGATGCACAGAAAGGTCAGCTGCTCTGCCGGATGCAAGGCGGCGATCTCCCGGAAGAAAGAAGCCAGCCCGTCAGCATCCATTTTGCGGCGTTTCCTACTCTCTTCTTCTCTGATTGCCAAAGACTTCTCTCCCCCTCTTTCTATTGCCTGCGAATTATTCCCTCTAATTTAACATGTTTTCTGTGATCCAGACAAAAAAATGGTCTTTCCCTATCCAAACATGATAAAATACTTGAACTGTGCAAGATGGACTTAAGAATGCAATGGAGCATACCTTAAGTTCATTCTATATCACTTAGAGAGGACTGTTATACCCCATGGATTTATCGAAACCAAGCCAGGAAAATGTTGAGTATATGATCGAGGGTATCAAGAACAAGCTGAAAATGGCCAGCGCTGCGGCTATGCAGGCCTCGGCTTTTTCGGTGGAGCATTATGAGGATATTCAGGATATTTATGAGGTTGCCATGGGCAGCGACAGGCTCAGCATCTCACAGGTGGAGGCGATTGTCTCCGAACTTGGACGCTTACGCAAGAAATAAACCGGCCAGCCGGCATGATAAAAGCCCTTCTCTCCGACCCGTCCGTAGGAATGGACCGGGAAGCTGAAGGGCTTTTGTGCGTTGATGCTCGGTTTAGGAAGGTCTGCACCTGTCATTTACGGCAGATCAATTAGGATGAACTCTGCATCTCCGCCATTGCTTGTCCCTTTAATGGTCAGATCACAGCTCTTGCGGATACGCGCCGCATCTCCCTGCTGAAGCTGAAACACGCCGTCTGAGCAGCTAATCTCCAGATTCCCGGAAATCAGATAAATATGAGTGCGCCGCTCCTCTTGCTGCGGGTAATGCAGCTCCCGGTTCGTCTGCAGAAGGGACAAATAGACCGTAACATCCTCGCCCAGCTTAAGCGCTCCCTTGTCCGCTGATCCGGAAGCAACCGGAAGCAGGTTGTTCAGCTTAAGCTCGTCCGGAAAGAATCTCGCGTCCCACCTCGGCGTCATTCCCGGACGGTCCGGCAGCAGCCAGATTTGCAAGAAACGCACATTCGAGCTTAGGGACGGGTTCGTCTCCGAATGATTGATGCCTGTACCCGCGCTCATCATCTGCACACTGCCGGCCTGCAGATCCGCATGATTTCCAAGATCATCCTGATGCTTCAGGACTCCGGAAACTACATAAGTAATAATCTCCAGATCATGATGCGGATGCTCATGCATGCCTTGCTCCGGCTTCAATTCATTGTCGTTATGGGCCAGCAGTGCGCCAAAGTGGGCATTGCTGGGGTCATCGTAATCTCCAAATGAAAAGCTGAATTCACTGTGTATCCATTCTCTAGTCGAAGTATGACGCTCTGCTGATGTGACTACTTTAATCATAAACTTTGCACCTCCATAGATGTTGGAACCTTCTCCATATCTTAACCAGGGGATAAATGCTCCTTATATGAGATGTGTATAGGCACTGTGATTTAGTATCTCTTACCCCCTTCCTTTCTTCATCAATCAAGCGTTTGTAAAGCCGTAAATATAGCCGTTTATATATAGAAAAGATCCTCTATTGCCTGGATTCTTCCCTATACTCCGTCAATCTTTCCCATGCTCACCAACTGTTTCAGTATATACCCCTACGTTTATATACGAAGTAAGATACTTCAGGCTATCCTGAATTTGAATGACGGCAGGCAGCATAGCTGCCGGAGTTCAAATCATAATAATCTAATGAGGAGTGATTGGTGATGAACAAGGCAGAAACGGAATATCCAGTAGAAAGCGGCGGCACATTTTTCAAGGGAATTTTCATAGGTGGTCTGCTTGGGGCTGCGGCGGCACTGTTGTTCGCACCGAAACCGGGCCGTGAAATGCGCAGTGATTTGTCGGACAAGCTCTCGATTGCCACTGACAAAACCAAAGAGGTTGCAGGAGCCGTAACAGACAAGACCAAAACACTGGCAACTACAGTCAGCGAAAAAGCGACTGATCTGGCAGGTACAGTATCTGCTAAAGCCTCCGACATCTTCACAACGGTCAGCGACAGCAAACAACAAATTGCTGCTACATTGTCGGAAACAGGCAAGAAGATTGGTGAAACCGTAAGCGAAGCCTCGAAGGATGTGGCCGGTGATGTTAAAGACGCTTCCAAGGATGTCTCGAATGAAGCTAAAGATGCTTCCAAAGACATAGCTGATGAAGCTAAGGATGCTAAAGAGGAAGTTAAATCCTCTTACAAGTCCACTTATTAAAAAACGGCGATATACGGCCTATTTGAGGCAGTACAAGAGAGCAGCCAGCTCGCCGTAGCTGGCTGCTCTCTATTTATGCATGCCTTTTTTGGGCGTATAAGTCCACACTAAGCCCGAAATGAATTATACCCTCATACACTCAATAAAGCCTGTTCCAGGCTATAGAAAGCAGGTACGCCTTATGGGAGAAGCGGACAGCAGAACTAATGCTTATGAGGTTGATGAGCATCCCTTCGAGCTGCGGCATGAGGTCAAACGCTTGAATGCACGGCTCGACAAAATCGCAGATTCACTCGAAAAATCCGAATTCAAGGATATCCTGGAAAATTATACGGACCCCAAGAAGCGGATCATTACCAATCTGATGGCTGGCGTATCCAGAGGCCTGGGGCTTTCCCTTGGTACGTTCGTGATCCTCGGTTTACTGGGCTATATTCTTAGTTTGTTTCTTGATGTGCCAGTTATCGGGGAATATCTTGGAGAAATCAAAAAATATATTGATGCCAACAGCTAGATAGATCTCCCGCTCACCCCTCCTGCAGCCTACTCCCGCCAGAATAGCCTGCAGGAGGGGTGTTGCACGTTGAACCGCGGGGAATTAATCCTGCCCATAGCAAAACAAGCCCTATCCCCGGCGGGGAAGGGCTTGTCCTGCTATTCAATATATTGGCATACCACTTAGCTTAATAAGAAGAATTAGCCATAATCTGCTTCAGCTTCTCGGTAGCACGCTTCTGTATGCGGGAAACACTCATCTGCGATACCCCGAGCTTCTGGGCGATGGCACGCTGTGACTGGCCATCCTGGAATGCCAGCAGCAGTACCTGCTGCTCCTGCTCCTTCAGCTGTCCCAGAGCCTGCTGGAGATCCATGCGTTTCTCCACAGTTTCATAGTCATTGGCGTCAGAGCTGATCAATTCGCCGAGTGTAGCACCCGTCTCTTCCTGTGAGAGCGGTGAATCGAGCGAGACATAATGATAACATTCCCTGCCGGCCAGTACTTCCACAGTTTCTTCCACAGTAAGATCCAGATAATGGGCAATTTCTTCCACCGCAGGGGAACGTTCCAATCGAATGGTAAGTTCATCAATGGCCTGCTGCACAAGTGCGCCTTTTTCTTTGATCCGTCTTGGAACCTGTATGTACCAGGATTTATCACGCAGGAAATTCTTCATATGTCCGATCATGCTTTTCATCGCATAGGGCTCAAAAGGTATACCCAGGCTAATATCATATTGCTGCAACAGCCGGATTAGCGCCATTTGTCCCACTTGATACAGATCTTCATAGAGATCTGGACGGTTACGGGCAATTTTGCCGGCTGCCATCTTCACCATAGGCTCGTATTTACGGATGAGCACTGTAGCTATTTCATTGTCTTTCGTCTGCTGGTATTCCCAGATCAGGCTTACTGCTTCATTCATGGACTCTGGGGGAGTCACTTTGTCGTTCATACTTTCTCCTCGCTGTAATTAAGCCGCTTAGTCAGGGTAACGACTGTCCCTTTCCCTGCTTCGCTGACGACGCTAACGTCATCCATAAGCGCCTGCATTAAATAAAATCCCAGTCCGCCCACCTGAACATCATTCAGCTCCTTGTCATGCAGCGTCATACGTTCATCAGACGAATCCAACCCGTCAAAGCTCTCCCCCTCATCTTTGACAGTAATGGACAAAGCACTTGATCCTACTTCAAAGATTACATCAACCAAACCGTCTTCCTGCCCGTAAGCATAAAGCACGGAGTTGTTACAGGCTTCCGAGACTGCTACCTTCATATCCTCAATATCTTCATAAGTGAAACCCATCTTAGAGGCAATGCCATATAAATTAAGTCTGACGATATCGACATATTCTGCACTGGCGGGTAACTGAAGAACTACTTTTTGCACGTCATCACTCATCCTTAGTTCGATCCTTTCCTAGTGGGAATTCTCTTGGGGGGCAAAAAACTTGGAAATGCCGGTCATATCAAACAACTTCTGTATTTGTGGAGGAACTTCCTCAACGGCAAATTTAACTTCCATTCCGTGTCTTGCTTTGAGAATCGACAACAAAATCCCGATGCCTGTGCTGTCAATATATCTCAAGTCCTTAAGATTAATCACGAGATCAAGCCCTGTATCTCCCACCAGCGGTTCCATGACCAGACGGAAATCAGGAGCTACAGACAAATCGAGCTCTCCAATCAGATAAACGGTGCATACTGTGCCTTCTGTTTCGGTTTTTGCGTGGAACTTTTCACTTTTATGTGTATTCATAGACAACTCTCCTGATAAATGTTTTCTTTACCAATAACCCTAATGGTACTCTGTTGAAACAACTATTGGGACTTAACGGCTGTGGTAATTACTGGATCTTGCATTAAAAAGTGAGGTGTTCCGCTGGGCAGCGGGGTTATCCTTGACAGAATACCTGGAAATAATCTGCTTGATGCTGCTAAGCTTGAGCGGTTTGCTGATATAGCCATCCATTCCGGCAGCGGTACACCGATTCTGGATGCCCTCCATGACATTCGCAGTCATGGCAATAATAATGGTCTTGTCCGGGGAACCGCCGCTGTCCTCGCGAATCCTGGAGGTCGCTGTAAGCCCGTCCATCACCGGCATCTGCAGATCCATGAATATAAAATCGTAAGCAGAGTTCCGGGCCATCTCTACAGCCTGGCTCCCATCCTCGGCAACCTCGGCATTATAGCCCAGCTTGTCCAGCATGCTTACCATCAGGCGTTGGTTGATCGGATGGTCATCCACGACAAGCACCTTGCTGCGCCAATGCCGGTCAACCACTTTCCCCGCACTCTGCTCCTCCTGGCAGTTGTCTGCCAGTTCATCCTCCGGGACAGCTGCCTGTATCGTGAATACGAATGTAGCTCCCTTCTCTTCCATCGATTCCACACGGATATCTCCGCCCATCATCCCAACAAGCGACTTACAGATAGCGAGCCCCAGGCCCGTCCCTCCGTATTTGCGGGTCATGGATGAATCAAGCTGAGAGAAGGGCTGGAACAGCCGGTCACATTTCTCCGGTGAAATTCCAATGCCTGTATCTTTCACTGTAAATTCCACTACCAATTTATTATCCGCTGTAGGCACGCTGGACGCAACCAAATATACGCCGCCCTGGTTGGTAAACTTGACCGCATTGGCCACCAGATTAATTAATACCTGGCGCAAACGGGCCATATCCCCGTAAATAAGCTTGGGCAGCTTCTGATCGATGAAATAGGCCAGCTCCAGATTCTTTTTGCCTGCTTCCGCAGAAAATAAGCTGAACACCTCCTGGATGGTGGTTTGTAGCTCAAACAACTGCTCTTCCATTTCCATTTTGCCTGATTCCATCTTGGTGAAATCAAGGATATCGTTAATGACTGTAATCAGGGTATCTGCACTTTTGCGGATGATCTCCGTATATTCCTTCTGCTCAGGAGCAAGCTCCGTCTCCATCAGAAGATCGATCATACCCACTACCCCGTTCATTGGCGTACGGATCTCATGGCTCATCATCGCGAGGAATTCGGTCTTGGCATTAGCGGCAATCTCCGCCTCTTCCTTGGCTTTGACCAGCTCCCCGTTAATCCGCTCGAGTTCCTGCGTCTTCTGCTGCAGCAGCATAGACTGAAGCTGCTGCTTCTTGCTGGTCAGATACATGTTAACAAAGCCTTCGATCTTGGACTTGAGAATCTGTGGAATAAATGGTTTGACCATATAATCAATGGCACCGGCAGAATAACCCGCGAACAGATGCTCCGCCTCCTTGCTGTTGGCAGAGATAAAAATGATCGGAATATCCTTGGTTTTCTCTCTGGCTTTGATTAATTTGGCGGTTTCGATTCCGTCCATACCCGGCATCTGAACGTCCAGTACGATAACTGCAAATTCATATCTTAATAAGCACCGCAGTGCTTCTTCACCAGAATTGGCTTTGACAAGCTTGTAATGCTGACTCTCAAGCACTGCTTCCAGTGCCAGCAGATTCTCGGGACGGTCGTCAACCAGCAGTATATGAATCGGTTCCTGAACCCCCATAGGCCCTCCTTACCCGCTACTTATTCTTGCGGTATATTTTTTCCACCCTGTCCAAAGCTTCGTAGCTGTCACTGTATTTCGTGAAATGAATGGATTCCTTGGAACCAAGGACCAGGACTCCGAACCGGCTGAGACTTTCGTGGAATAAGCCATGAACATGATCGCGGAGCTCATCGTTGAAATAGATCATTACGTTGCGGCAGAAAATAACATTAAATTCATTAAATGAAGTATCTGTCGCCAGATTATGCTCGGCAAAAATAATATTCTTGCGCAAGTAAGGCTGCAGAATCACTGAATTATACTTCGCAGTGTAGTATTCCGAGAACGCGCGTGTACCGCCCGCCTCCAGATAATTCTTGGTATATTGCTTCATCTTCCCGATCTCATACACGCCTTCTTTGGCCTGCTGCAGGGAACGGGCGTTCATATCCGTTGCATAAATCCGCGCCTTGTCGTAAAGCCCTTCCTCATGCAGCATAATAGCCATGGAATATACCTCTTCGCCTGTGGAACAGCCGGCATGCCAGATCCGGATATACGGATAGGTCCGCAGCAGGGGGACCACCTTCTGCCGGAAGGTCAGGAAGAGTCCCGGATCGCGGAACATTTCCGTTACAGGGATCGAAAGACTGTATACAAACCGTTCAAAGCAGGCACGGTCATGCAGCACTTTCTCCTGCAGGGCGGATATGCTGGGCACATTCTCGGCATGGACATGATGCCAGATGCGCCGTTTCAATGAAGGCAGCGCATAATTCCTGAAGTCATATCCATATAGACGGTGTACCCCGCTAAGAAGCAGCTCAATTTCAATCTGTTCAAGCTCCTGTTTGCTCCCTGCCTGAATAGCCTGCTCCTCATATCCGCGTTCCATAGCTGTCATTGTTATCAATACTCCCTTGCCTAAGCCTTATTTACGGACTCGTTCCAAATGGTACTGTATAGCTATTACCCCGAAATCGCCCTTACGAATACAACCAGACACGCATTAATGAAAGAAGCTGATCTGTACTGATCGGTTTCTTCATATAATCGGAGGCTCCGGCCTCAATACACTTCGCCCGGTCCTCCTTCATCGCCTTGGCCGTAAGTGCAATAATCGGCAATTTCTGGTACTGCGGCATTTGCCGGATACGCCGCATCGCTTCGTAGCCGTCCATTTCCGGCATCATCATATCCATCAGCACCAGATCAAAATCCGTATGCTCCACCAGCATATCAATGGCCTCCCGCCCATTCTCGGCGAACTTCACTTCCATATGATATCCTTCAAGAACACTGGAGAGGGCAAAGACGTTTCGGATGTCATCATCGACGAGCAATATTTTTTTGCCGTCGAACAATTCTTCTTTATTGTGCAGCTTTTGCAGAATTTTACGCTTATCCTCCGGAAGATTAGCCTCTACCCGGTGCAGGAACAGCGTAGTTTCATCCAGCAGCCGTTCCGGCGAGCGGACATCCTTGATAATGATCGATTCCGCATATTTACGCAGCTGCGTCTCTTCTTTGCTGTCCAGATCTTTACCCGTATAAATAATGATCGGCAGATCATTCAACTCTTCATCATCCCGGATCTGATCCAGCAGCTCGAATCCGGTCATATCCTCCAGCATAAGATCGAGGACCATACAGTCATACCTCTGCTTGCGCAGCTCGCCCAGGGCTTCATGGCCGGTGGAAACCGCAGTAATGGCTACATCATCATGCCCGATAAGCTCCATGATGGACCGGCGCTGGATATCATCATCTTCTACAATGAGCAGATGCTTAAGCGTGCTGGCGGTGTAGTTCTCAATTTGCGAGAATGCCCGGTCCAGCGCTTCGCGAGAAGAAGGCTTTCTTAAGTAGGCCATCGCGCCCATCATGAGGCCCTGCTTAATCTCGTCGTTCACGGAGATCACGTGCACAGGAATATGCCGGGTCTGGGAAGCACCCTTGAGTTCCCTGAGTATTGACCAGCCGTCCATGACCGGCAGCTGGATATCGAGAATAATCGCGTCAGGCAGATAGGTCTTGGCCATCTGCAGGCCGGTATCTCCCTGAAGAGCCACCAGTCCCTTGAAGCCGCGGCCGCGGGCCATGCCGAGCAGTATTTTGGCAAAGCTCTCGTCATCTTCGATAATGAGCAGAACCTTGTCGCCGGCAGTAAGCGATTCGCGGTCGTCTTCAACAATAACCGGCACGAGGGGCGTAGGTGCCACATTGCCGGTTTCATTCCATGTACGTTCGTCCCGGTACTCTTCAAGCGTCGCCGCATCCCGTGCGGCGGCGGCTTCTGCCACTCCCGGCAGCAGGCTGTAATTCCCTTTGACCGGCAGATACAAGGTGAAGATGCTTCCTTGTCCTTCGCGCGATTCCAGTCCAATTGCCCCGCCCATCAGACGGGCAAGCTCGCGGCTGATCGACAGCCCGAGACCTGTGCCCCCATACTTGCGGCTAGTTGTCCCGTCGACCTGCTGGAAGGCCTCAAAGACTATATCCATCTTGTCGGACGGGATGCCGATTCCGCTGTCCTTGACAGACATTGCAATGTATTCATATTCATGCGGCAGATAGGAAGGCAGCTGCTTGGTATCCGCCCGGCTGACAGAGAACTCCACATGTCCTTCACTGGTGAATTTGAACGCATTAGACAAGAGATTGCGGAGCACCTGCTTCAGTCTGTGGCTGTCCGTGAACACATGGTCCGGCAGTGGCTCCTCGAAGGATAAGCGCAGCGACAGCCCCTTCTGACTGGCCAGCGGCGCAAAGTTCTGCTTCACGAAGATCTTTAGCTCTGTAAGCGGAATCTCTTCGTAATTAAGCTCCATTTTGCCGGCATCCACCTTGGACAGATCGAGAATCTCATCTATCATCTTGAGCAGGTCCGCACCTGACATATAGATGGTATGGGCGAATTCCACCTGCTTGTCGCTCAGATTCCCTTCTTTATTCTCCGTAAGAAGCTGGGACAGGATTAACAGGCTGTTCAGCGGCGTCCGCAGCTCATGAGACATATTCGCCAGGAACTCGGATTTGTATTTGCTGGTCACCGCAAGCTGCATCGCCTGCTTCTCAAGCTGGACGCGGGCATGCTCAATCTCATCCTTCTTCTCTTCAACCTCCTGCACCTGCTCCTGCAGAGCACTGGTCTTGGCGAGCAGCTCCGTATTATAATGCTCCAGTTCTCCCTGCTGCCGCTGCAGCAGCTCCTCGGAACGCTTCAGCGCATCCGTCTGTTCCTCCAGATTCTCGTTGGAACGGCGGAGTTCTTCCTGCTGGGTCTGCAGTTCCTCTGACTGGCATTGCAGCTCTTCGGTAAGCGCCTGCGATTCCCGCAGCAGCTCTTCAACGTCAAGCCTGCGGCTGATATTATTCAGAATGATGCCCAGATTATTCGAAAGCTGATGAAGCAGCTCATTCTGCAGCACCGAGAAAGGAGTAAAGGAAGCGAATTCCACTACCCCCATTAGCTCATCTTCAAATAAAAGCGGATGAATAGAAATGTAACTCGGATGTGATTCCCCGAATCCGGAGGAGACGGAAATATAGTTATCCGGCGCCTCTGTCAGATTGATCGGCAGCTTGTCCAAGGCGCTTTGTCCGACCAGCCCCTGACCGATTTCGAAGCTCTCCTTCGGTGTGACGCCTTCCTCACCGGCATAGAAAGCGCTGCTGACCAGCAGGTTCGGATTGTTCTGATCCTTCAAATATACAGCACCGTACTGGGCTCCCAGCACAGGCGTGAACTCACTGATAAAGGTCTGTGACACCTGTTCCAGTGAGCTGACGCCACGCAGCAGCTCCGTTACCCGGGCTATGTTCGCGTTCAGCCAAGCCTGGTCACTCTGCGCCTGGGCATAGGACTTTTCAAGCTGCTGCTTCTGCTCAATATCCTCAGCCATCTCCTGGAACACGCGGGCTACATCACCAATCTCATCTTTGGATTTGACCTTGATCCGCCGGATCGCCCGCATCTTGCCGTTGCCGAAGCTGGTAATCATCATGGATACTACACTTAGACCGCGCGTAATACTCGGGATGACCCATAGGATCACCCCGAGCCCCAGCAGCAGTCCCACAATCATAATCAGGGTCACTATCTGAATCGAACGTTCGGATGCCTCCTTGGCTATGGCGGTCTCATCAGTCATCCGGAAGGCATTATAATCGGAAAGTGCATTCAGACTGTTCAGTACCTCGTTCTGGATATCTTGTCCTTCTGCATTACGGTAAGTATTAGCATTCTGGAAGTAGCCGGCAGTCAGCATCTCCAGCACTTTACTCTGATAATTCTTATACGCAGAATAAGAAGCCTCAATCTGCGATAACAGCTGCAATTCTTCTGTGGTATTCATGGAGTCCTGCATATTCTTCAGATGCTCCTCAGCTTTGAGCACCTTGCTGTTAATTTCCGCCTTCTGGGCATCCACAGAAAGTGTGTCCGCGTTAAGCATCGAGGTGGTTAAGATCCGCGCCATATCATTCACTTCACCGCGAAGCCCTGAAGAGGAGCGGCCTTTGCTGTACCTCTCCTGGAAGCTGTCAAGCTGTCCGCTCATATAATGAAGCCGGTCATACCCGATCATGGTAAGAGCCAGCATAATGGCCAGCATGGCACTGAAGCCGATTAGCAGTTTTGCCTTTATTTTCATTCCCTATCTTTTCCTTTCTTCAGCGAAATCCATACCAGACACTTATCGTCATCGCGTTCCTGATTCACAGGCTCATTCAGGAAAGCAGTGCGCATAACCTCTTCCTGCCAGTCGTGGCCTGCATTCAAATGCCCGACCATGAATTCGAGCTGCTCGGCCTGCTCTCCCTGGGCCATCTCCAGCAAGCCGTCTGTAAACAGCACCAGATGGCCTTCTTCCTCATAGCTGAGGCTCTGCGGCTGGATATCAATCCGGTCAAACAGCCCGACCGGGTGGCAGTTGCTCTCCAGCAGAACGGGAGTTTTAGCCTCTCCTTCGAAGAGCAGCGCCGGCGGGTGCCCGGCATTCACATAATCAATCCGCTTCATCCGTGTATCAATAACGAGATAAATTGCCGTGAAGTAATACTGGACCAGCTGCTTCTCAATGTAGAGCTGATTGAAGCGTCTGTTAAGTTCTTGAATAACCTTCTCCGGCTCAACATAGGTAGTCACGGTATCCTTCAATACCGAGGCCAGGAACATACAGAACAGCGATGAAGAGATCCCGTGTCCCATCATATCCAGCAGAATGACAGCATAACGCCCGTCACCCAGCGGATACCAGGCGTATAAATCACCGGCCAGCTCAAAGGACGGCTGAAAAATGGCATGCACCTCAAACGTTTCATCGGTAAGCGGCAAGCTGAGTACTGCATTCTGCACTAAAGCAGCAAGCTTCAACTCATCCTGGATGCGCTGATCCCGCTCCTTATGCCAATCTTTCTCGCGTTTCAGCCGCAGGGCCAGACGGATGCGGGCCATCAGCTCTACCTTATTAATCGGTTTCGTAACATAATCTACGGCACCTGCATCCAGTGCTTCTGCAAGCTTCTTGGAATCTCCCACAGCGGTGACCATAATAATGGGAATGTCCTTCAGATGCTCATATTGCTGAACCACACGGCAGGCCTCAATCCCGTCCATCTCCGGCATCATCATATCCAGCAGTATCAAATCCACATCCGACTGCTTAGGTTGCTTCTCATCCGCGCCAGAACCCACGCCAAGCAGCTTCAACATATCTTTAGCGGACGAAGCCGTTATAAAATTCCGGTAATCTTCTTTTTTCAGGATTTCACGGATAATGATTACATTGGTCGGATTATCATCTACAATTAAAATTCTCAAGCTTCCTCACCTCACACGAATAGTATTAGGACCGTAAATCCTGTAATTCTATCACTCTATCATACGATATTTGAACAGCCTGTTTCCATATAGCAAGATATTGGAAGAGAATCAGGCCCTCGTCTTCAACAAAGTAACCTCCAGTCCCACTGCTTGCAGTGGGGCTGGAGGTTACGCTATTGGACTATAGAGGTCACAGAAGGCTGACCGGCAATTATTTCGGATTTCTTTTGGCGATAACGAGAACTTTGCCTAAATCGAGCTCCTTCTCGTAAAAAGCCGCTTCCGCGCTACTAAAGCCGAGCGAAGTAATCTTAAACCGGAGAGCATCGCCGCGTGAACGGAAAAGGTTAGCAATCGCACCAAATAACCCTTCTTCGCTGAGCCCGACCTCATTCACGTCTGCAGCATCCACGATACGGCCTTCACGGTTTTCATCGTGACTGATCACGTAGAGGTCATCTCTTGTATAGCCGGTGCTACGCAGCCGATTCACTTCTTCTATCGCCTGAACACCATTCTCCAGCAACTTGGCATATGCCTGTGTACCGATTGAATCCATGAAATCACTCTCCTTGTATTGTTTAAGAGGGCAACGCAGGTAAAAGATGACTGAGCATTCATTAACCTTAATTGCCGCTCTTGAAACAGCCTCAGAAAGAATTTCCGTCAAATAAATCAATACCCTCCCATTCTCCGGTGTTCATATTACGGTAGACTTTGAGCGCTGCACTTCCTCTAATATATACATCGCCGTCCTCGGCTTCAAAATCCGGTGCCCCCAATGTCTCCTGCAGGCTGGCAGTCACCGGATTCAGTTCCTGACCGTTAAGATTCAGGCCGAACTGTTCTGCCTGGGAAGGTGAAGCATGCACATAGAGGACAAAGCCCTCACAAACACCGGCGGAGACGTCAGCGTATTGATATTCCAGGCAATCTCCCCAAGGGTCCGGAGTAATCTGAGGCGGGATACCTTTGGTCTGCAGCAGCGCTTCCTCCGGCATATACAGGGTGACCCCGGCCAGAGACTCGAAACTGCTTATGTAGGGAACTGTATTGACACTATGCTCAAAGGCGAGCATTACCGGCGGTTGTTGCACGGTTGCCGAAGAAGCGGCAGGGACAGTCTCAGCTTGCGGCGGAATGGTGATAAAGGGAGAAAGCAGACTAAGCAAAAGAATAACGATTTTCATGTAAACTCCCGCCTCTCATAAGCTGAATTGCCCTTGGCCTGAACCCTGCGCTACTTAACCTGATTAATGGCGGAACTTCTGCCAGATGGCGGCTGCAGCATCCACGCCCTTAAGCGCTGTTGCTATTTTACCCTTGGACTTGCTTTCGTTTACCGCTTCATAGGATTGAATAGTTCTTTCTTCGGACGGAGTAAGCGGAACTTCTGCAATAGATACGGATTTGGCCTTATCCTTCAGTTCACGTGATTTGCGGAATTTCTCAATGACGGTTACCGATACCTGCTTCACGGTCAGTGTCAGTTCATTCATCACATCACCGAGGTTCTTCACAGAATCGACAATAGGATCAATCTTCTGAATTTTGCCCTGAACATCGGCAGTGATATCATTGGCATGTCTGACCGTTGTTTTCACTTCATACGTAAGCTCATCAATGGTCTTTTGTACTTCCTGCAGAGTCTGACTGACCTTGTCGAGGGATTCCTTCGCTGATTTCAAGGTTTTAATTAAGAAGAATACGAGGACTGCGAATGCAACAGCAACTAGTGCTACGCTAAGTTCAATGATCATTTCCATAACCCCTTCCGAATGTCTTATAATGTCGTTTGGCTCTGTCTGATACTGCATAGTTACCCTTACGGAATTAGGCCGAAACAAATTGTCAAGCGCCTTAAAGACCATCCCCTTCTGTTTGTTTCAAAATGATAGGCACCGTTTAAACAATGACTACATCACCACACAGAAAGGATGACATCTCATGTTAAGATGGTCAGTAATTCTGCTGGTAGTTGCTCTGATTGCCGGTATCTTCGGTTTCTTCAATATCGTGGCGGCCGCTGTAGGCATTGCCAAAGTATTGTTCTACATCTTCCTTATTCTCTTCGTTGTTTCGCTCTTTATGGGACGAAGAGGACGATCAATGTAGTCATTCATTCCGCTAACCCCAACCCAAGCAATGCTGTAGAGCCCGAGGCTTCCACGAGAAGCCCGGGCTTATTTCCATATCTGCACATTATTCCCCTTGATATATCCTATTCACCCTTCAGAAAGTATAGGCCTTTCCTCTCAGGATGTCACTTGTCCTCAGAATCAGAAATACAAGGCTCCCTGGAATAAAACAAAAAATATTTAATCCCGATGTTTGGTTCATTACATACACTTTATGTTTACATGCTTATTAGCACAGCACGAACATGTTAAAGTACACTACTAAACCAAAATCAGGAGGAATCATCGATGAAAAAATTAGCCAGCTTAACAGTAGCAATGGGTCTTATGGCTTCCATAGCAGCAACCGCTTCAGCTGCTGAAGTAACAGGTACCACTACCACTACTCCTACTTCTGATGCAGCAGTGTCTGTAACCGGAAGTACATACATGGAGCCATTCGACACTGTAATCACACCAGCAGACATCAAACTAGCGACTCCTCAGATTATCCTAACCAAGATCACTGCTTTCCACCTTTCCGTGGGCAGCATGGCTCCTATCGGCTGGCTGGGTGCGCAGACTGTCGACACTACAGGTGTAATCATGACCGATACTTGGGGCAATGAGTGGAGAGAAGTATATACTTGGCTGGGCAAAGCTTGGCTCAAGGTTCCTGCATCCGCTTATATAATTACTCCATAAATACTTAACGATAAGCGAAGTCATAACAGCTGATGTGCTACCTTTGCTATGACTTCGCAGTTGGTTATACTCAAGAGGCCCATGGACCTTAGTCCTGACGGCCTTTTTGCTGTGTTTAAACGGAAAAGGGGTTATCCTTTCAGTAGAAGAATCTACTGAAAGGATAACCCCACAAAACATCCGCCCTAGTTCGTTTACCCGTCACAAACTTGTACTACTGCCGCTTCATGCTCTCTATATCTATTGTTATATTAGCGGATGACCGAGCCTCCATAAAGGAAACGATTCATCCAAGAAGCGCTTAATTTGTCTACTCTTACACCGCCGGAAGATACGGAATACGTCTGTAATAACTGCCCGTCCCCCAAATACATCGCTACATGCGTAATTCTTGCTGCAGACTTGTCGATCCCCGCATAGGCGGAAGCCGAGCTTCCTTTATAATCCATGAAGAACATCAAATCACCGCGTTTCAACCCAGAAATGTCCGTTACTACATTACTATTCTGCTTCACCCAGTCTCCCTGCTGACGGGAGTCGGCAGGCAGCTTCAGATTTGCTGCATCCATGAAGATCTGGCGGATGAAATCCGAGCAGTCGAACGTGCTGGTATCACTCCGGCTGGACCCGTACTCATACGGTGTACCGAGGTAGCCCATGCCTGCCGCAATTACACTTTCAATCACAGCAGCCTGCGGCGGAGCCGTAGGTACTGGCGTTGGCGTAGGTGTTGGCACCGGTGTCGGTATAGGTGTCGGAGCAGGTGCCGCCGTTGCTTCAATGTATTGATCCGCAGAGCTTGTATATCCGGTTGTACCGTTAGCTGTTCTTACTTTGTACCAATAGCTATTGGTTTCTTCCATGATTGTTACCTGGTCATTCTTGTATAGGTATCCCAGCACTTTACCGCTTGTGGAAGGTGTCTCCCGAAGACGGACTGTGGACTGGATGACTGCTGTTTGTACTGCAGGTGTAGCCACCGGAGCCGTAATCACACTGATGTATTGGTCTCCCGCACTGGTATAACCGATCTCGCCGTCTGAAGTTCTGACTTTGTACCAATAGCTGTTAGTCTCTTCCAGGATCGTTACCTGTTCTCCCTTACTGAGGTACTTCAATACCTTACCGCTGGTAGAAGGAGTCGTGCGCAGGCGGACCGAGGATTGAATTACACCTGTCTGTACCGCTGGCGCAGCCAAAGACGAAATGTCAGAAGCCGATGCAGCGAAGGACTGCTGAGGACTTAACACTCCCAAGGATAATGCCAGTGTTGCTGAGACCAATAACGATGCTGCCAGTTTCTTATGTGATACGATCATAGCGTTCCCCCGCTTAGCGTATTGAGAATTCAACAACGGCGCGCGCTACGTTTGTTGCTTTCTGCCCTCATTATAGGCTTACCCGGGATTTGGAACATGCTCCAAATTTCACAAATAACCTTTCCATCTTATGGTAACATCCAGGTCTATAGTCTCGATTTCTCCTTGGATTTGGTGGAAATTACAGCTAACTAGGAGAAATTAAGGAATGTTAATCTTTGGGTTCAACGTGAACCTGCACATTCATGATGTTATGCAGCTTGCTCATCCGCTCTTCGATGGAGTCACTGATGGCATGGCCCTCCATTACCGTCATCTGTGCATTCACTTGTACCACTACATCAACCAGCACATGATTGCCATGAACCCGGGCTTTCAAATCCTTAATGCCCTCCACACCCGGTGTCCGGGCAATGGTGCTGCGCAGATCAAGCAGTTTATCTTCGTCAAAGCCGTCAGTCAGCCGGTAAGTGGAGTCGCGGAATATATCCCAGGCCGTCTTGGAGATCAGCAGTCCTACCGCAACAGCAGCAGCTGAATCGATCCAAGGAAGGCCGAACTGGGCTCCGACAATTCCTACAGCAGCTCCGATACTAACCATGGCATCCGAGAAATTATCCTTGGCTGCAGCCATCAGCGCGTTGTTATTAATCTGCTTCGCCAAACGCTTGTTATATATATATACCCCCATCATGGCTACGGCACACACCAGGGCAACTCCCGCCGACCAGAGCTGCGGCGTTGCCTTCGCCCCTTCAAACAAGGATCGCACTGCTTCCACAATAACCTGGATGCCGACCATCGCCATGATAAAAGAAGCCATCAGCGCAGCAACCGTCTCGGCCCGGAAATGCCCGTAGGTATGATCTGAATCCGGCGGCTTCCGTGAGATGCGCAGACCAATCAGCACGGCCAGTGAAGCAACAATATCGGTCAGATTGTTAAAGCCGTCTGCCAGGAGAGCGCTGGAAGCGAACAAGTAGCCGCAGACCAGCTTGAAAGCAGACAAGACCAGATAAGCGACAATACTGACCAGTGCGCCTTTTTCTCCTTTGCGTATATCTTCATAAATATCGGCCATCCCTGCTACCCCCTGTCAATCTCCATCCTTGTCACATAAATACAGGAAAACTTTCTTTGAGTTATTCTTGCCCTTGTGGCAGCATTTAAAAACAATTAGAATAAGGAAAAGGACTTGCTGCCTAAGGGGGTTAACATAATGAGCGAGAACAATGATAAACCAAAAATTAATTTGGCCGAGGCGATCCGCCAGAAGCTTGAACAGAAGAAACAGCATGCTTCAGGTAAACCGGGTTCAACTTTTCAAGCCGGTTCCGCGAAACCGCTGAAAAGCCAGAACAATAAGAAGCCAAACAATCAGCGCCGTCGTACAGGCGGATCCTAGGCTTCTTACACTCTTATATGTGAACATAAACGGCTGCGTTATCCCTTCCGGGACGACGCAGCCGTTTTCGTATGAACTCATTACCGTTCATCCTACCACTATCTAGTTCTTAAGCCTCTACAGGATACATGCGTGCACGCATTTCCTTAATTTCCGGATTCTCCAGATATTCATCATAGCTCATCGAGCGGTCGATGACACCAGCCGGTGTAATTTCAATAATGCGGTTGGCGATTGTCTGGATAAACTGATGGTCATGGGAAGTGAACAGGATAGTGCCGTCAAAGTCGATCAGGCCGTTATTGAGCGCTGTGATCGATTCCAGATCCAAGTGGTTGGTTGGCTCATCGAACACGAGCACATTCGCCCCGTTCAGCATCATCTTGGCCAGCATGCAGCGGACCTTCTCGCCCCCGGACAGTACGCTCGCCTTCTTCAGCGCTTCTTCACCGGCAAATAGCATCCGGCCCAGGAATCCGCGCAGGAAAGTTTCATCCTGATCCTTGGAATACTGACGCAGCCATTCTACCAGATTCATGTTCACACCGTCGAAATAACTCGAGTTATCCTTAGGGAAATAAGCCTGGGTTGTTGTAACGCCCCAGGTATATTCACCGGCATCCGCTTCCTTCTCGCCCATTAGGACATCGAACAGCAGTGATTTCGGCTGGGAGTATGGACCTACAAAAGCAATTTTATCGCCCTTGTTCACGACAAAGCTGACTTCATCCAGCAGCTGCTCACCGTCAACCGACTTGCTCAGTCCGCTGACCGTAAGCAGCTGTTTGCCGGCTTCACGTTCAGGCTTGAAGTTCAGGAACGGATATTTACGGTTGGAGGGACGGATATCGTCCAGTGTAATCTTCTCCAGCTGCTTCTTACGGGAAGTAGCCTGTTTCGATTTGGAAGCATTAGCCGAGAAGCGCTGGATAAAAGCTTGCAGCTCCTTCATCTTGTCTTCCTTCTTCTTGTTCGAGTCGCGCTGCAGGGCCTGGGCCAGTTGGCTGGACTCGTACCAGAAGTCATAGTTGCCGACGTACATCTGGATTTTGCCGAAATCGATATCTGCAATATGCGTGCAGACCTTGTTCAGGAAGTGACGGTCATGGGATACCACGATAACGGTGCCTTCGTAGTCCATAAGGAAGTTCTCCAGCCAGCCGATGGATTCAAGATCCAAATGGTTGGTAGGCTCATCGAGCAGCAGGTTGTTCGGACGTCCGAACAGGGCTTGCGCCAGGAGTACCCGGACCTTTTCGTTGCCGCTGAGTTCGGCCATTTTCTTGTCATGCATTTCGCGCATAATACCAAGTCCGATCAGCATCGCAGCAGCATCCGGCTCTGCATCCCAGCCGTTCAGTTCAGCGAATTCGCCTTCCAGCTCACCGGCGCGAAGTCCGTCAGCTTCCGTGAAGTCGCTCTTGGCATACAGGGAATCCTTCTCCTTCATGATCTCATAAAGGCGGGTATGGCCCATAATTACCGTTTCCAGTACCAGGAATTCGTCATACTCGAAATGGTTCTGTTTCAGTATAGCCAGACGTTCACCGGGTGTAATATGCACATCGCCGATGTTGGCTTCGATCTCTCCGGACAGGATCTTTAGAAAGGTCGATTTGCCGGCGCCGTTCGCGCCAATCAGACCATAGCAGTTGCCGGGTGTGAATTTTATGTTTACGTCCTCAAATAGTGCGCGTTTTCCGTAGCGGAGTGTTACGCCGCTTGTGCTAATCATTAAGCATTACCATCCTTTTCACTTAGGGTTCCGGCTCATTATAGCATAAAATCAAGGCAAATGGCCCGTAATTGTAGCCCTTTAAGGGGCATCTTTGCCCTTTTCCAGGCAAATATCTTATCAAGTGGAAACAACTTTGCCGTCCTTTTAAGGAAGGCACCGTTTCAGCGAGAAATAGAAGAATAAGTTATTGTGTGAAACATATAATTTCTTATATTTTTAAGTAGAAGGGTTATGCGGGCCTCCTACCGGTCAGCCGCCGGCAGTTATTGTCCGGGCGGGCGCTCTTCGGGATGCACTACCAGTGTTTCCCCATAACCTAATGTACGGATACGTTCCTCGCTGATCCCTTGTGCAACACGTGCCAGCTCCATTCGGTCCAGCGCTTCGCGCGCGGTGTCATCAGCCAGCCGGAACGTCCCGAAATGCATCGGAATCATGATCTCTGCCCCTACATCCAGAAATGCCTGCACAGCCTCCTCGGGATTCACATGCTGGGAGTTCATGAACCACTCCGGCTCATAGGCCCCGATGGGCATCAGTGCGACATGCAGCTTAAAGCGGCTGCCAATCTCCTTGAAGCCCGGGAAGAAGCCGCTGTCTCCGGCAAAATACAGATTCGGCGGAAGCTTGCGCTGCCCCTTGCCCTCATCACCCTCCGGATGCTTCCGCGGGTCCGCCGGCTGCAGCACATAACCGCCCCAATGCGAAGAATTCGTATCAAACGGTGTCCGCCGGGTCCAGTGCTGGGTCGGGACAAAGGTCAGCTTGACGGCACCGAGCGTAAGCTCCTGCCACCACTGCATCTCCAGGCAGTCCGTGAATCCTTTGCGGAGCATTTTGCGCTTGAGTCCTTCCGGGACCACAAGGGTCGTCGTACCTGCCCGGTACAATTTGCGGATGGAAGCGATGTGCAGATGATCATAATGCGAATGGGAAATCAGAATAAGGTCTATCGGCGGCATATCGCCAAGGGGTATGCCCGGCTGCCCGATCCGCTTCTCAAACCCCAGTCTGCGCGCCCAGATCGGGTCCGTAATGATATTAAGCCCTTCATATTGCAGAAAAAAAGTGGAGTGCCCGATCCACGTAATCGTTGTTTCCAGCCGGTTCCCGGCCAGATAACTCAGCTGCGGCGGATGATTCGGCACCTTATAGGTGTAATCCTTCTTCTTCCTGCGGCGTTCCTCGCGCCATTGACGGAATTCCTTAAGCGTTTTATCGGTACTTACATTATCGATGTTGTTGTAGCGTATTTTAGCCATGGTTGAAACCACTCCTTATAACCGCTCTGCCGGATCTCTCTGGTGCGGCAAATCAGATACTCTTAACTATAGGGTTCCACAGAGCTATTTGCAAAATCACAGAGGTGTGCAGGTGTGCGTACATGAGTGTACCGATGTGTAATGCCACCCCTTACAAATGTTACCCATTTGGCCCAAACGGAAACGTCAGTGTGAAATAGAGGAGTAACAAATCTGCCGCTGACAGCGGTTCTGAATCAGGAAATCTGGAGGCAACAGCGGCCACAAGTCCAAATGTACACCGCAGTAATGACTGGGCTGGAAGTTATTAACTTATGTATATCTTATCTATTCTAATATTTTAAATTTTAGCGGGTTTAGACCTATGCCCTTTTGTGTTCCACCGCTGAAATGATGTAAAATGCGGGTAAAGCGCACGGTGCTTATGCCACTTATCAAAGAGGAGCTGACGTATGAAGATTACCTTTATTGAACCGACTCCGAGTCCAAATACGATGAAGCTTCACCTGGACGAAACCCTTACACCCGGCATCCGCCGGACCTACACGCCGGAAAGCCGGCGCTCTGCCCCTTCCTGGGCGCAGGATATGCTGGAAATTCCGGGCGTCACCAGTATCTATCACGCTGCCGATTTCGCCGCCCTGGAACGCAAGGGCAGTGCTGATTGGGCCGCTATTCTCCGCGAGGTCCAGAACCGCTTCGGCGCGGATGGCCTCGCCGCCGATTTCAGCCTGGAGGATGAGAACGCCGGCGCCCATTTCGGGGAAGCCCAGGTGTTCGTGCAGATGTTCCGCGCGATCCCGATTCAGATCCGCGTCAAGACCGGCGCGAAGGAGGAGCGCATCGCGTTGTCGAGCCGATTCACGCAGGCGGTGACCGATGTGGCCAGCGCCGTGCTGATCAAGGAGCGCAAGCTCACCGATTACGGCGTACGCTACGGCGAGCCGCCGGACATTGCGCGCGAGGTCGAGCAGGAGCTGGAGGCGGCGTATCCGCAGGAACGCCTCGACTCCCTCGTGCAGCAGGCGATCGCGCACGGGGCTGCCGGCGAGTTCGTCGAGCAGCGGCACAAGAAGGAGCAGGCCGAGCTGCTGCGAGACCTGCATGATGAGGACTGGCGCGTACGCTACGCCGCGCTGGAGGATCTGGCGCCGAGCGAGCAGCTCCTGCCGGAGCTGCGCACGGCGCTGCATGACCCCAAGCTGCATATCCGCAGATTGGCGGTCGTGTACCTTGGCGACATCCGCACGCCAGGGGCGATGGAGCTGCTCTATGAGGCGATGCAGGACAGCGCCCCCGCCGTCCGGCGCACCGCCGGCGACACGCTGTCCGACATCGGCGACCCGGCAGCGACGCCGGTGATGACGGCGTCGCTGAGTGACGCCAGCAAGCTGGTGCGCTGGCGGGCGGCACGCTTCCTGTATGAGGTAGGGACAGCCGAAGCCCAGGAGGCGCTGACGGTTGCAGCCGATGATCCTGAATTCGAGGTAGGGCTGCAGGCTAAGATGGCGCTGGAGCGGATTCTGTCCGGCGAAGAGGCCGCGGGCACCGTCTGGCAGCAGATGTCGGAGCGCCGGCGGACCTGACGTCAACCTGCCGTATTTTGTCATTGCCTGCGAGGCAAAGTTGCATTATACTGATTCCTGTTGTTCATATCGTTACAAGATAGCCTCATCATACCTAGGATGAGGTAGAGGTCGCGGATATAAAGAGTACGCGCGTGGAGATGCCTAAGAGCCATCTACGATACGCGCCGAAAGGAATATCCGCCGAAATCCGGGCTGCTGCTCTTAGTTTAGCAGCACGGATTGGGGCCGTCAGCCGAAAGGCGCGGAACTGTCACCGTGTACATGCCTGCCAGGAAACTGCAGGAATTGCACCGTGTTGCGCTATCTTAACAGGGAGTATGATGCGGAGCCTATAATCAGGAAACCGCAGCGTCCGTCTGCGGTTTTTTTGTGTGCATAACGCTAAGCTGAAGACACAGGGCCAAGCAGGCTGCAGCAACTCCCCGCTGTGAACCGAACCAACAACTTAAAGGGAGTGTCCTATTCATGCAAGCGAAGCAAGAGAAGCAGCCGGCTGCACAGGCGGGTAACGCCAGTACTCCGGGCCTGCGCAAAACATTCAAAGCAAGACATCTGACCATGATCGCCCTGGGCGGTTCCATCGGAACCGGGCTGTTCTTGGCCAGCGGCGGTGCGATCGCCTCCTCCGGTCCGGGCGGAGCACTGCTTGCCTATACCGCAGTCGGCATTATGGTCTATTTCCTGATGACCAGCCTCGGTGAGCTGGCTACCTATTTGCCGGATTCCGGTTCTTTCAGCACGTACGGAACCCGGTTTGTCAGCCCCGCCTTCGGCTTCGCCATCGGCTGGAACTTCTGGTACAACTGGGCGGTAACGATAGCAGCGGAACTATCGGCTGCTACCGTCATTATTAAATACTGGTTCCCGGACAGCCCTTCCATGCTCTGGAGCCTGTTGTTCCTGCTGATCATGTTCGGCCTGAACTTCCTCTCCTCGCGCGGTTATGGCGAGTCGGAATATTGGTTTGCCATCATTAAGATCATCACCGTCATTGTCTTCCTCGTTGTCGGTGTCCTTATGATCTTCGGTATTATGGGCGGTAAAGCGGTGGGATTCAGCAACTTCCAGCTGGGAGGCAGCTCGTTCCATGGCGGCTTCTTCGCCTTCGTCGGCGTCTTCATGGCCGCCGGATTCTCCTTCCAGGGGACAGAGCTGGTCGGGGTCGCTGCGGGAGAGAGTGAGAATCCCCGCAAGAATGTACCGGTGGCCATCCGCCAGGTATTCTGGCGCATCCTTATCTTCTATATTTTCGCCATTCTCGTAATCGGTCTGCTCATTCCTTATACCAATCCCGATCTGCTCCGCGGCGGGATCGATGATATCGGTGTCAGCCCGTTCACGATCGTCTTTAACAAAGCCGGACTGGCAATTGCGGCTTCCGTAATGAACGCCGTCATCCTCAGCTCCGTGCTGTCTGCCGGTAATTCCGGGATGTACGCCTCTACACGTGTCCTGTACGCCATGGCGAAGGACGGCATGGCTCCTCGTGCCCTTGGCAAGCTGAACCGCAGAGGCGTGCCTGTAGGCGCACTGCTCGTGACCACAGCTGTCGGCATGCTGGCCTTCCTCGCCTCCTTCTTCGGAGACGGCGCGGTTTACAACTGGCTGCTGAACGCCTCCGGGATGTGCGGCTTCATCAACTGGCTCGGGATCGCCGTCTGTCATTACCGCTTCCGCCGCGCCTTCGTCAAGCAGGGGCATTCGCTGGATGAACTGCCTTACCGGGCGAAATGGTTCCCGTTTGGTCCGCTGTTTGCCTTCGCCCTCTGCATGGTGGCCGTATTCGGCCAGAACATGGGCGCCTTCACCGGATCCAAGATCGACTGGTACGGCATTCTGGTCTCTTATGTCAGCGTACCTCTGTTCCTCCTGATCTGGCTGGGCTACGGCTGGTTCCGCAAGAGCAGCATTGTCCCGCTGGACAAATGTGATCTGAGCACTCACGCAGAGTAACTCTTTGCAGGTCATATATTCAAGCGCCAAGCCTATATACAACAATTGGAAACGGCTACGCCGTCCTTTAAAGGACGGCGTATTTCAGCGAGAAATAGAAGGTTAAGTTAACATGTGAGCCATATAATTTCTTATATTTTGAACAAAATCACCTTACGGGTGAAGCAAGCTGAGGGCTTGTGCGGCTTATGCGACCTGTCTCGCATCCGGGGAAATCAAGGGCACTAATGCTCCTCATTCCCTCCTTTGGCCAACGTGTGGCAGAATTGGTGGGATTTATCCCTTTGGTTTCTTCATACCGCCGACTTTCGGCGGAATTAGTGGGATTTATCCCTTTTAATTTTCACCAGACTACTTCTAGCGGATTCAGTACAAAGACCGGTTTCGGCCACATTATCGTGGCCTGAACCGGTCTTTTTTTGCGTCAGTAGATTAAGTTTAAGTATGCTTTTGTACTAAAGAACGTCCCCTTGGAGCTGTTGATTATGCCCAGGTTGTGATTGTCTCAACCGGCAGGCGGTAGGAAGGGTAACCTTCTTTGGCTGCTTTCCCTATCGAGATCAGCATGACCGGCTGGAACCGGTCTTTGTCCAGGCCAAAAGCTTCAGCAATCTTGTCCTTCTCATAACCGGCCATCGGGTTGGTGTCATATCCATGGGCCCGGGCAACAAGCATCAGCTGCATCGAAATAAGCCCCGAGTCAATCAGATTCACATCACGCAGCTCGGATGCAGATATTCCCGCATAATAAGGCTTCACTTGTTGCAGCTGTATATCCTTGACGTCGCTCGGCATGTAACCAAGCTCCACCGATTTTCCGAAAATCTCGTCTATATATTCAACATTCTTTGCATCGTAAAATACCGCAATAACTGCCGAGGAAGTCAGAGCTTGCGTCTGGTTGAAGGAGGCCAGCGGTGCAAGTTTTTCTTTGCCTTCCGCGCTGTCAATAACAAGGAAACGCCATGGCTGCATGTTAATGGCAGACGGTGCACGGGAGGCTTTCGCCAGAATCTCGGTCATTTCCTCCCGGCTGATTTTCACTTCAGGATCATAGGCCTTCACGGAACGGCGCTCCAGAACGATTTCATTGAAATCGTTGGTTGTATGGTATTTCCCGGTCATTGTACTCATGTTGATTTCTCTCCTTTATTTATAGGTTTATCTTCACTACAAGAATTCTAAACTATGAAGTATACTTTATAGCAAGAGGGAAAAACGGGGGGATTTAACATGAAGATTAGTGAAGTCGCAAAAATTGTTGACCTGCCTATATCAACCATCCGGTACTATGAGAAAATGGGCATTATCACGGATGAATATATCCTCAGGGAAGAGAACAATTACCGGAATTATGATGTAGAGATCATTCGTCACTTGGGTGTTGTGAAAAATTGTTTAGCTGTCGGTTTTTCAATTAATGATATCAGATCCATGATCTCTAAAAATGGAATCTCCAAAGAAGAACAAACACGTATTATCAAAGCTAAAATAGCAGATATTGAAGCTGCCAAAAAAAACCTTGAGGATTCCAAGCAATCTCTTTATGACCTTCTTGAACAGGATATAACGTGCGAGGACGGGTTCGGAAAGTACTCTTGAGCGCTTCCGGCGTTTATCCGGAATTACAACAAGCAGGGATGTCCCGCAGCCTATCGGCGCGGCAGACATCCCTGTTTGTTTGCTGTCCTGATGTAATTTTTATTTTGGGGGCAAGCTAACACATATTCACAATCTATAATCTAAGGAGACAGCCATGAAAAAAATTTGGATCACCGCTCTGCTGGCGCTTCTCTTCACCCTTAACAGCCCGGTGAGTTCAGCCGCTCCTGAGTATGCTAAATGGGGTATCGTAGCTGTGAAAGCAGCGCAGCAGAAATACAATGCCGAGGTTATTGATTATAAGCATGTAGGCCGTACTCAAATAAAGCCAACGCTTGCGGAGGAGAAATTCAAGCTGTGGATCCGGAGCAAAGACGGCCGGGAATTCGGCATATTCGTTATGGTCCGCTTTGACCCGTCAGACGATCAGCTTCAAACCATTCTTTTCTCGGAGACGGATCAATGGAGATAAAGCTATACTGTATCCCTTTCAGTACTCTTATTTCCAAGTCACATACACCTTAAGGTCCCCTGTATTCTCAAAAGGTGAACTGTTGAATGCCAGATTATCCAGCCCTATTTCATAGAGGACCTGCAGGTCCTGCCTCAGCAGCTTCTCACTGCCCCGGTATCGGAATAGCAGTGAGAACTGGCCTGAATCCGCCGCCTGCTGCGCAAGCTTTTTCAAGTCTGCCGCCGAAGCGATCACTTGATCCTCCTCATACAGCCTGTAATCCAGAACCTCCTGCAGCTTCTTGTATCCGTCTGTCCCCTGTCCGCCCCGGCTGACCAGCTGTGACAGTGTCTGGGCATAACCGGTTGAAGCAGCCGGATACGTCTTGGTCCAGCTGTGGTCACGGCGCATCTGGGCATCCGTTCTCATGTAATACACCGTACTGATCCCGCCCTCCGGACTAGGCTCCGGATCATCCCAGGTCGTATCGAGATGATACCAGAGTCCATCCAGCTGCACGAGATTCCAGGCATGCGACTGGGCAACGCCCCCCTCGGGCCTCGCCGTACCCTCCACAATTCTATTCGGGATACCCGCTCCCAGCAGCAGCTTATAGGTCAGCAGGGAATACCCCTGACATACCGCACTGCCCGTCTGAAGTCCTTCATACGCCGTATATTTACGGTATGAATTATCATATTGCAAATGCAGCACCACCCAGTCGTGGATGACTTTGACTTTCTGATGGCTGCTCATCCCCGGTGTAATTAATTCCTGCAGAACAGCCTTCACCTGCTTGTTAACATATGCTGTCTGCTGCAGCGTCTCCCGGTACTCCACCTGAACCGTCACATTGGCAGAGCGTGTGCTCCCCCGGTAAGAAAACGCATAGCTGTCAATAATATAATAGAGGTACGGATCGCTCCCCATCGCCTGATCGATGGCCGTCTGCACCTGGCTCTTCAGCTTATTGGTCTTGCCCTGATAAGTGAAGGTAATTGTCTCCCTGCGGTTGCTCATCGCCCCGGTCAGCTTCTGTGTCATCTCATTGACAGAATGCAGCACCACAGAATCAGCAGCAGCATAGGCATGCTCATACCCCCAGTATGTTGCGGGAGGGATAGCAGCAAAAACCAGCATGCCGCAAATCACGGTCTTCATCAGCGATATACGTCTCTTCCCCATAGCCTTCAAGTGCCTCCTGCAATCTATATAATGGATGATTAGCCGTTTACTCTATAGTAAATGCCGGAAATCCCCTGTATACAACTCCAACCCCCGAAACCTTTGAACCTGAACCTGAGATACCTGCTATATTCCTTATTATCGGCCCGGCACACCCGGCGCATAAGTACCCGCCCCATAAATATTATCATGACAAGCACTGGTGGGCGGGTGAGTGGGCGGGTGAGTGGGTGGGGGGCTGGCGGCGGAGTGTGCCGGGGCAGGCAGAATGCTCAGGAGGTATGCGGGCGTGAAAATGGATCATTAAAAAGCCGCTGCCTCCCGGTCCATCTCCGGGAAGCAGCGGCTTCGTCTGCACTTATCTATGAATTGTATCCGGCGGCAAAAGCCTACACTTAAGCGTTCGCGTCACGTTCACTGCTTACAGCCTAGATCGTCACAAGATATGTCACGCCTGCCTTAACCTCAATGGCGGTATCTACTATCTGCGCGCTGCCGTCAGGAAGCAGCAGCTTCAGCGATTGCGCATAGCTGAGACGCAGCCTCCCATCGTACTTCGCTGTGATCCGGGCGGATATCAGCATTCCATCCTGCCAGTCCATGTCAACCACATAGCCGCCGCGTGCCTTCAGGCCGCTAATCCGGCCGTTCTTCCAGGCTCCGGGCAGCGCCGGAAGCAGCGCAAGGTCACCCAGATGACTCTGCAGCAGCATTTCCGCAATCCCCGCGGCAGCGCCGAAATTACCGTCAATCTGAAACGGCGGATGCGCGTCGAACAGATTCGGATAGACCGAACGGGTTAACAGCGTACGGACAAAGCCATAAGCCGACTCGCCGTCCTCCAGCCGGGCATACAGATTAATCAGCCAGGCGCAGCTCCAGCCGGTGTGACCGCCGCCGGAAGCGATCCGCTTCTGAAGCGATATACGGCTCGCCTCCAGCAGCTCCGGTGTATCCCGTTTGTTGATCCGGTTGCCCGGATAGAGACTGTATAAGTGCGACACATGACGGTGTCCCGGCTCGGATTCAGTGAAGTCATAGATCCACTCCTGCAACCGCCCGTCCTCAGCAATCTTCAGCGGTGACAGACGGGAGAGCGTCTTCTCCAATTCAGCCTGGAACTCCGGGTCCACGCCGAGAATCCGTGCAGCCTGCAGGCAGTGCTGCATTAATTCATTGATCAGGCTCATATCCATAGCCGAGCCCATGGATATGCTGCTGGCTCTGCCGTCTTCTGTTACAAAACGGTTCTCCGGTGAAGTAGACGGGCTAGTCACCAGTTGGCCGTCCGGCCCTTCCACCAGCCAGTCCAGGCAGAATAGCGCCGCTCCCTTCATCAACGGATATGCCGTCGTCTCCAGATAAACGGCATCCGGCGTAAATTCGTAATGCTCCCACAGGTGGCGGGATAACCAGACGCCGCCCATTGGCCAGAAGGCCCAGCTAGCATCTCCGCCGGAAGGGTTAGATGCTTTCCACAAATCGACATTGTGATGCGCTACCCACCCGCGTGCCCCGTAATGAATGGCAGCCGTTCTGGCCCCTGTCTCACTGAGCTCCTTGATCAGCTCAATTAACGGCTCATGAAATTCACTGAGATTACAGACCTCTGCCAGCCAGTAATTCATCTGCGTATTAATATTGGTCGTATAATTGCTGTTCCATGGCGGCTGTACATGATTATTCCAGATGCCCTGCAGATTGGCGGCCTGCGTTCCGGCCCGCGAGCTGCCCATCAGCAGATAGCGGCCATATTGGAACAGCAGCGCCTCCAGTGCCGGGTCCTCCTGGCCGTTCTTATAGGCGGCCAGACGTTCATCGGTCGGCAGGTTGTCCGCTTCATGACCGCCCAGATCCAGATCCATGCGGCGGAATACCGCCTGATGATCTGCTGTATGCCGTCTCCGCAGCTCCTCATAGGACTTGTCCGCAGCAGCGGTCAGCCTGCTTGCACACACCTCCGCAGGGCTTACAATAACTGCGGCCCCCTTCGCCGCTCCGGCTTTCTTATGGCTTGCTCTGGAACGCACCTCTTCATAATCTGTGCCGGCCGCAAGCAGCAGCAGTACACGATCAGCGCCGGATATGACAAGCCTGCCATCCGAATGCCGGATGCTTCCCCCGGTTACCTGCACCTGCAAGTGCAGCTCGAAGGCAATTCCGAGACCATCCTCATAGCGAACCGCCACCGGATGATCCTGATGATAATTGTCGGAAATATGCGACGGGGAGCGGCCTTGGAGCACCAGCTCTTGCGCGCCTCCCGGGCTGACCGTATGCTTCAGCTGGCTGCTGAGAGCAAGCTCAAGATGAAGTCCGCCCGGCTGCTCACTTGTGAGGTGAACGACACCTACCTTGTCCGGAGCACTGATAAAGACTTCCCGGGTAAATGCCCCCTGCTCATTCTGATACCTCACCTTGGCAATCCCGCTGTCCAGATCCAGTTCACGTTCATATGACGTGCAGTTCTCTACGCCAGCCTGCTCCAGCAGCAGATCACCCAGCGGCATATACGCCTGGGCATTCACTCCAAGCATATGCGCGTTGACCATATCCTCAGCTTCACCATATTTGCCGGAGGATACCAGCTCCCGTACCTTCTTCAGATACCGCAGGGCTTCATAGTTGTTCGTATCCCGCGGAAATCCCGACCACAGGGTATCTTCATTCCACTGGATCTGTTCTTTGGAGGTTCCGCCAAACACCATGGCGCCCAAGTTCCCGTTCCCGAGCGGCAGCGCTTCTTCCCAGACTGCCGCCGGCTGGCCGTACTTTAATTTCCACGGGTGATGCCTGTTGTTATCCATTCTATTCTCGCCCTCCGTCATAGTATCTGAGTACGGCAAAAGGCCCTGACCTAAGTCGGGCCTTCGCTGTATGGAATGACCTACATCCAATTATTGATTAGAATGTTTTACCAGTCCACAGGGTTACTCTCTTTTTCACGAGCTCTGTGAATTCTTTTTCCATATCCTGAGCGCCTGCTTTGTCCAGCTCTGCCAGGAAGGCGTCATACACTTTATCGAAGTCTGCCGGTTTCGACAGGATGGCTTCAGGAATACGTTTGCGGATGATATCCTGTGTCTTCTTGAAGATTACCTGATATTTGCCGTCAGTTGGAACCGGCAGGTTGTACAGGGCGCCTGTTTCTTTGATCGGGAATTCATCTTCTTTAGGGAACAGATCTTTCCATGTAGTAGCCTTGTATCCTGCAAGTGATTCCTTCTCAGCATCGGAGTAAGAAGCTACGATCTGTTCCGGGAAGCTTGTAGTGTAGTAGTTGTCAGTGGAATCCTTCACACCATCACCGTAACGTGCACCAAAGATAAGGTACTGGCCAATCCCGGTTTTTTTCTGGGTGTTTGCGGTATCGTTAGCTAATCCGTCGCTGATTTCAGGAAGAACTTCGCGTTTACCATCTGCATTTACAGTGTAGTGCGTGCCTTCAATACCCCAGGCTCTAAGAATCTGACCCTCATCGGAAGACATCCAGTCCAGCCATTTGATGATCCGGACAGGGTCTTTGGCTGCAGTAGTGATCGCAAGGCCGTAGCCGTCGATACCTGTCTGCATGAAGGAATGATCTTTATACTCATCGGACAGGGTTACAGGGAAGTGACCGTAAGTATATTCGTCTTTACCGGCTGCTTTCAGAGCATTCTCACCATCGGAATATTCCCATTCCTGCGAGATCAGGCCGAGTACACGGCCGCTGGCGACTTTAGCTTTGTATTGATCGTCTTTTTGTACGAAGGTATCCTTATCAAGCAGACCCTGAGCGTACATTCCGTTCAACCAGCGGAAATATTCTTTTTCAGCCGGACGTTTGTAGTGCAGCTGTGCTTCATAGGTTTCAGGATCTACATAATACTCGCCATCATCCGGTGCACCTGTTGTAGTGAAAGCCGGGTTTGTAACTGTGATCATGATTTTCCAGTCATCAGCGTTCAGCGTCAGCGGAATGGTAGGCTGACCGTCGGTTTCCGGATGCAGAGCCACATAATCCTTAAGCACTTTCTCATAATCTGCCAGTGTTTTGACTTCAGGATAGCCTAGCTCCTTCAATACGCGGTGTTGAATTTCAAATCCGCCTGTAGCATCGAAGGCTTGTTGGCCTACACCCATATTCGTAGGAATCTGATAGATCGCTTGGTCATCCAGGCTATATTTCAGACGGCCCATGTTTTCGCCGTAGACCTTCTTGAGGTTCGGAGCATATTTATCAATCAGTTCCGTCATATCAATAACCAGGCCGGCATCCACCAGGGTGCTCAGATTTCCTTTGGCGAAGATCAGATCAGGTACGTCGCCGCTGGCAGCCATCATCGGGATTTTTTGGTCGCCGCCGCCGCTGCCTACATCAAATTCAGCGTCAATAGTTACACCTGTTTTTTCAGTAATGGCTTTACCGACTTCATCCTGCATTTTGTTCCAGTTCGGACTGGCGTCACCGCCGAAGAATGAGATCGTAAACGGAGAGGTATCTAATGCGGTATCATCTGCTGCTGTATTAGTTGCTGCAGGTGTATTTCCTGTGTTGTTAGAAGTCGTGTTGTTGGCCGCATTATTGTTATTGCCTCCACAACCGGCGATCAGCATAGAGCTCATAAGCATGAGTGTAAAGATTGTTTTGGTACTCTTGCGATTCATTGTATATCCCCCTTATTAGTATGTTTCATCTATGCATATCAGGACAGACCTGAATATACCATTGTTAACGCTTGCAAAACTACTATAAATATAAATTCCACTATTTAACAATAACCCTGGAGTTGGATAGCCGCCTGATCCTGCACTGAACCAGGCAGCTGTTCCATTTCAATCTATTAGCAGGCTTACGCTTTAACTGCACCCAGCGTCATACCGCCAACGAAGTACTTTTGCAGGAACGGATATACAACCAGAATAGGTACAGTTACGACAATCGTAATCGCCATCTTGATCGATTCAGGTGAAATCTGCGCCATCTGCCGCGCCATATCGTTGGCATTCACCATGCCGCTGCCCTGATTGGTAGACGACAATACCTTCATAAGTTCATACTGCAGTGTAGTCAAATGCGGCTTGTTACCGTTATACAGATACGTTGTGAACCATTCATTCCATTGGCCAACGGCCAGGAACAGCGCGATGGTTGCCAGTACCGGTTTACAAAGCGGCAGGATGATCTTATAGAAAATCATAAAGTCATTCGCCCCGTCCAGCTTGGCAGATTCCTGAAGAGCAAAGGGCAGCCCATCCATAAAGGAACGGATAATGAAGACGTTAAATGCAGAAACCATACCCGGAAGGATGTAAATCCAGAACGTTCCGATCAGATTCAAATCTTTCATCAGAATGTACATAGGCACCATACCGCCGGAGAAATACATCGTCATGGCCAGGAAAGTCGAGATGAATTTTCTCGCTCTGAATTCCGGGCGGCTGAGCGTAAAGGCCAGCATGGAAGCACTGATCAGACCCAGAAGTGTACCTGAAAGGGTACGCAGAATGGATATCTTGAAGCCCTGAATCAGGCCGGTATAGCTGAAGATCCGCTGGTAATTCTCAAGCGTCCAGGCTCTCGGGAAGATATAGATGCCGCCCCGAACGGTATCTGTAGATTCATTGAAAGAAATCGCCAGTACGTTCAGGAAGGGATACAACGTTACAATCATGATTAAGGTAAGAGCTGTGTACAGGAAGATGTCGAATGCACGCTCACCTTTCGTCATTTGAAATGCTTTGCCACCCATTTATGGTCCCCTCCTTACATAATGCTTTCTTTAGTGAATTTCTTCATCAGACCGTTAGCCGTGAACAGCAGGATTACACTGACTACTGAGGTGAACATGCTTATTGCAGTACCATAAGAGAACCGCATGATCTGAATACCATACTTAAGCGCATACAAATCCAGCACTTCCGAATAATCGGTGACCAGGTTGTTCTGCAGCTGGAACTGTTTCTCGAAGCCGATACCGATCAGGTGGCCGATATTCATAATGAGCAGCACCATCACGGTTGAACGGATACCCGGCAAAGTAATATTGAACACTTGCTTAATTCTTCCCGCACCATCCACTTTTGCCGCTTCGTACAGCTCTTTATCAATCCCTGTAATCGCTGCCAAATAGATGATTGCACCCCAGCCTGTTTCTTTCCATATATCGGATGCAGTTAAAATCCCCCAGAAATATTTACCTTGGGCCATAAACTGGATCGGCTCATCAGTGATATGAAGCCACATCAGCAAATCGTTCACGATTCCGCCGTCGATTGCGAGTGTCTTGTAGACAATCCCGCCTACAACGACCCAGGAGACAAAGTGAGGCAGATAAGATACCGTTTGAACCGTTCTCTTGAAAATACTCCCCCGCAGCTCATTGAGCATAACGGCAAACGTAATTGGAACCACGAAGCCAAAGATCAGTCCGAGTACGCTCATTGACAGGGTATTTCTTAATACGAGATAGAAACGTTCGTCATGGAACAACTCCTTGAAGTTATCCAGTCCGACCCACTTCTGTTCGCCGAATGACTTAGCCGGCTTATAATTTTGGAATGCCATCAACCATCCCCATATGGGCACATAGCTGAAAATAAATACCCAGATCACGAATGGAAGAGACATCAGATATAAGTACTTTTGCTGCAGTACGCTTTTCCAAAATCCACTATTCCGTTTCGCAGGTGGGCGGGGGGTTACGCTTTCATTTGCTGTAACACCGTTTTCAGTGAGCGCTTTCACGATCATTATTCCCCCTTCGTTCTTATAGTCTTATCTTACCGCAGCACTCCGGGAGAGAATACCCAACAGATTTCACGTAAAATCCTGTCTAAATTAGAGATTCTCCCAGGCCGCGCTGCTTAAGACTTGAACTCGCTTTCAACGGGAATAGAAAACGCTATCTCGGTACCTTCACCTGATCGGCTTGTAATTCTCAGCCCATGCTCCTCTCCGTAATATAGAGTCAGCCTCTGATGCACATTGCGCAGGCCGATCCGTCCCCGTTCCTCTTCCTCCACTTTGCTAATCACATCTACGATCTCGGACAGCCTTTCCTCTATCATGCCGATGCCGTCATCTGTCACAAGCACCTGAACCTCCTGATTCTCATCCAGGGTTATACTGACGCTGACATGAACGGTACCTTGCTTATTCTCCAGCCCGTGGACTACGGAATTCTCTACGAGCGGCTGGATAATGAGCGGCGGGATCATAACTTCAGCTGTTCTAGGGTCAAACTTAATCTCATACTCCAGCCTGTCCTCATACCGGAATTTCTGGATCTCCAGATAAGAACGGATCATCTCTACTTCTTCCTTGATCGGTGCCCGTTCGCGGCCAACTTCGAGGTTCTTGCGCATAAGCTTACCAAGCAGTCTGACGATGTTCGCAATCTCCTTCTCGCCCTTAAGATGCGCATTCATGCGGATCGATTCCAGTGCGTTGAATAGGAAATGCGGATGGATCTGGCTCGCCATCATCTTTAATTTGATCTCCCGCTGGGCGATCTCCAGAGCGCTGTTCTTCTCGTTGCTCTCAATAACCTGGGTGATCAGCCGGTTAATACTTGCCACCATGTAATTGAATTGCCGCGACAGCTGGCCGATCTCATCCGTGCCGTCAATCCGGGAGACGATATTCAGATTGCCAAGGGCTACCTGATTCAGCTGGCGGCTCAGGCGCAGCAGACGGTTGGTGGTCAGCAGGGAGATGGTGTATACAAACACAAGGGCAACCAGCAACACCCCAATAACGATCAGGAGGCCCAGCTTACTGACATTATTGGCATCGCTCAGAATGCTTTTCGTTTCAAATATAGAGATAATCTTCAGCTTGCTGCTGCTCAGCTCAGGAGACATTTCATCAATAATGACGTAAGAATCCTTGCCCTTCACCCTGGTTTTGAGCACACCCTTGGACTGCAATTGCACATCGACGCCAATGTCAAAATCATCGACTGTGCTGCCTACAAGCTGCGGATCATTGGCCGACACAATATAACCCTGCTCATCGATGATTAACGTATCAAACGGCTCCTGGTAGAGCATCTGATTCAGTTCGTCCTGAGAAACCTGTACCATCAGTATTCCGGATTTACCGGATTCCCGGTAGTATACCTGACGGATCAGGCTGAGCTTGTTGATCGTTCCTTTGGGGCTGTTGAAATATTTTTCCTTGTCGGAAATGTACATCCAGTAAATCTCTCCGCTCTGCATGGCCTTCTTGTACCAGGCTCTGGACTCCAGCTCCGGAGTCAATGGTGCAATCGACATATCATCCACCAGGCTCGGATTATCAATGAAAAAACGGATATTGGAAATTTCCCGGTACCGCAGAACAAATACTCGGATATCCGTGTAACTCAAATAAGCCTTTGTAAGCGCCAGTGCATCCGGGTAATGCGTAGTGACCAGCCGCTCAAGCTCCTCGTCAAAATAGAGCAGATTAGAAATATCCGTAGGAACACGCAGCTTGCTGGACAATTGGCTTTTGATCTTCTCCACGTTGTTGGTGGCCTGATCAATCGCTCTGTTCAAGGCTCCCTCACGAAAATAGCTTGTAAGAATAATACCAACAATCAGCACAGGTATCATGACGACAATAATGTAGAAAAAAATCAGCTTATATTTCAGCTTCATATTATTGATCATTCGCACCAGCTTCTTAATAACACTTCCCCCTTCCGTTCAATGGAAAACAGGCTGCTCCCTTATCCTCTGCAGATAGGGAACAGCCTGTATATCATAAGCCTCACGCTGAACGTTCGGCAAGTTCACAGTTCTAACCGCCCATACTGCTCGCGGGCCTGCCCGGCAGCCGGGGTATTAATTCTCTTTGCGGTAGGCCGACGGAGACACTCCGACATATTTGCGGAACTTGGCATTAAAATAATCGGAGTTCATATAACCGACCCGTTCTGCAACCTCATAGACCTTCATGCCTTGGGTCAGGAACTGCTTGGCTTTCTCAATTCTGACTTTATCCAGATACGTGTTGAAGTGTTCTCCCACCTGATTCTTGAACATCTTGCCCAGATACGCGCTATTATAGTTGAAAATTTCGGAAAGCGAGCCCAGCTTCAAATTCTCATTATAGCGGCGCTGGATCAGGTCCGTGATCCGCTTGATTTCATCTCCGCGCCCGCCGCTGCCGATCAGCCCGGAAATTTGCTCCATATAAGCTGATACCAGCTGCTCCACATCATGCAGGTTAGCGCTGCTGTACATTTCACCCATAGGCGAGGCTTGACCGGCAATCAGTGCACGGATGTCCGGATTCGCTGCCTCCAGGCGGGCAATGGTACTGCTGACAATCCGCATCAGGTTATCCTTGATATAAGCTTCTTCGCGCCGGGCATGAACCAGCTGGCGGACAATTTGCCCTATAAGCCCGCGGGCCACCTCACCGCTTCCGGCCTCAACAGCAAGCAGCAGCTGTACCTCCACATCCCGCTCCGGGTCCGGCTCCTCCTCGAATTCTCCCGTCCTCTTCACGGGTTCATTCCAGTTATCCGGCTTCCCGCTTAGCAGCGTGTCCTTCTGCCCGAAAAAAGACTCGTCCAGCCGGCTACGTGCTGTGGCGAACGACAGGAACGCCTCTTCCGGGCTGCCTGCTGCACCGCCTGCTGCCGCCTGAAACTCCAGTCCTTCCTTCGCTGTAATCGAATGCAGCTCCTGCCATAGCGACTCCCGGGCACTGTCATTTGCAAGCGGTTCCTTCAAAAGAATCCCCATATACGGGGGAAGCGTGAAGAATAAGCCGCGCTCTTCCTCTTCCAGCCAATGCCGCTCCATCAGGCTCTTCACCTGTTCCTCACGGCTGTCTCCTCCTTTGTTAAGCCCTTTCAATTCCAGCAATATCACTTCGCAGCTGCATCCTTCGAGACCCAGCTGAGCCGCAGCCTCTGCGGGGGCCTCTCCGCCTTCCTTCGGCTGCAGCAGCTCGCGCAGCAGCACTTCGGTGGTCTTTGCCGGCTCCCCTGACTGCCATTCGATTATCTGTTCTTCCAGGCTTATCTTCTCACGCAGCTCCTGCAGGTAGGTGATCAATTCCTCCTCATCGACCGGCTTAAGCAAATAACCGTCGATATGGTAGGCAATCGCCCGTTTGGCATATTCAAAGTCAGCATAGCCGCTAAGAATCAGCACATGGCAGTTAGGGCTCTCTTTGCGGAGCTCGGAGATCAGTTCCAGACCGTCCATCCCGGGCATGCGGATATCTGCAATCACAAGGCCGGGCGCGAGCGCCTTGAACTTATCCAGTGCTTCGTATCCGTTCGCCGCCGTCGCCACTACGGTATAGCCCTCTTCTTCCCAGGGAATCAGCGTCCGCATCCCTTCTCTTAGCTTGGGCTCATCATCTACAATCAGTACTTTGATCAATATGGGTTCACCCCCTTATTTAAAAAGAAAACAGCTGCCACCCTGAAAGGAATGGCAGACATTAAGTGCTGGATATAAAACTTTATTAATTGAATAGAGCTATCTCCAATGGAGATTCCGGCGTAACTGCACACTCTCATCTTCTTATTGTCTTTAAATACTCAAAATTATACAGGTGGTTATTTAACTCTTTATGTGATTGTTTATATTTTACACTAAATTATTTACGATACAAAGCCAGCTTCTCATTCAGCCCGCGGGTCTGGCTGTACACTTCCTGGTACAAGGCGAAGATGCCGTCGTAGATTGCAGCCTGCTCTGCATTAGGAGTGTAGGTTTCAGCCGGACGGATGAAGGCTTCCGCGCACGCTCCCAGCGATTCAAACCAGCCGGCACCGTAAGCAGCCAGCATCGCCGCGCCCATCGCCGGACCTTGCTCGCTCTCCAGCTTGATGATCGAAGCGCCGAAGATATCAGCCTGCATCTGCAGCCAGGCTTCATTCTTGGCGCCGCCGCCGATTGCCACCACCTCGGTGATCTCTTTGCCGGATTCGCGTACAATCTCAATCGATTCACGCAGCGAGAAGGTGATGCCTTCCAGCACAGCGCGTGTAAAGTAGGGCAGTGTATGGCCGGAATCCATGCCGATGAAGCTGCCGCGGATGTTCGCATCCGGATGCGGTGTACGTTCTCCGCTGATATACGGTGTGAACAAGAGGCCGCTGCTGCCGGCCGGGATATCATTAACGCCGTGAAGCAATTCGTCGAAGCTCTTCTCGGCGGCAAAGGTCTCCTTGAACCAGGTCAGACTGTGGCCCGCCGCCAGGGTAACGCCCATGATATAGAAGGCATCCTGCTCACTGTGATTGAAGAAATGGACTTTGCCTTCGAGGTTAAGATCCTTGTTGCTCTCATAAGACAACACGACTCCGGAAGTCCCGATGCTGCACATCGTCCGGCCTTCACCCAGAATTCCGGCACCGAGTGCGCCGCAGGCATTGTCTGCACCACCGGCGAACACCTTGGTAGAAGGCAGCAATCCGGAAGCTTCGGCAATCTCCGGAAGCAGCGTTCCGGTCTGCTCGAAGGATTCCACAAGTCTAGGGCAGATAGAGAGCGGCAGACCGAAGGCTTCGGCAATCTCCGGGCTCCACTCCTTGGAGCCTACGTCGAGCAGCAGGGTTCCGGCTGCGTCTGAATAATCCATAGCATAGTCACCGGTCAGGCGGTAACGCACATAATCCTTCGGCAGCAGGAACAGCTCAGCCTGCGACATTACCTCTGGCTCGTTCTCTTGAACCCATAGAATCTTCGGAAGCGTGAAGCCTTCCAGCGCGCGGTTTCTGGCAATTTCGATCAGCTTGCCGCCAAGCGTCTTCTCAATCTTGCGGCACTGGGCTGTTGTGCGTGTATCGTTCCACAGGATCGCCGGACGCAGAGCCTTGCCTTCGCCGTCAACCAGCACCAGTCCATGCATTTGACCGGAGAAGCTGATTCCATCGACTTGCGAAGAATCTACACCGGATACCTCCATCAGCCGTTTCAGGCTGACGATCGTTCCTTTAACCCAGTCCTCGGGATTCTGCTCACTCCAGTTCGGCTGGGGTCTGCTAAGCGGGTAAGCCTCAGAGTGCTCGAACGCTACTTTGCCCTGGGGATCTACCAGTACAGTCTTCACTGCGCTGGTTCCGAGATCGACACCGATTACATATTTCATAGTTATCCTCCTAAAAGTTATATGAAGCATTACTTCTATTGGAACATCTCCGCAATATAACTCGCCTCGTAAGCATAATCTTAAGTTTTGCGAGCTTCTGCTTCCTGAATTCACTTCAAGCAAAACTCGCTTCGTAAGCATCTGCTTAATTATATGAAGCATTAACCCTCTTACTGAAGCCTGTGCATTGCACAAAATACATCCATACAGCCATTCTCCGCCGTGCACATCTTTTCTCCACCAATAAAAGGGGGCTGCCGAAGAATGCTCTCTTCAGCAACCCCCGTTGCGTTTATCCTCTGATGAATCTGCGGCAGTCACCGCAGACCCGGTACAGTCTTATTCAGCAGTCAGGATGTACTGGTTAAGTGTAGCTCTCAGCAATTCCTGGCGTCCGGACTTGTTCGGACGCGGGTTCTCGTTGTTCAGCGCATAGTCAGCAAGCGAAGCAAGTGTCGCTTTGCCGGATACGATGTCAGCGCCAATGCCTTCATTGAAGCTGCTGTAACGCTCAGCAATGAAGTTCTCGAATACGCCGTCTTCCAGCAGCTTCGCAGCTACCTTCAGGCCCTTAGCGTAGATGTCCATACCGGAGATGTGTGCCAGGAACAGATCCTCAGGCTCGAAGGAAGGACGGCGTACTTTGGAGTCAAAGTTGATTCCGCCTTTGCCCAGACCATCGTTCTTTAGTACTTCGTACAGAGTCAGAGTAGAATCGTAGATGCTTGCAGGGAATTCATCGGTATCCCAGCCGAGCAATGGATCGCCCTGGTTCGCATCAAGCGATCCCAGCATGCCGTTGATACGTGCTACGTGCAGCTCATGCTCGAAGGTATGGCCGGCCAGTGTAGCATGGTTAGCTTCAAGGTTCAGCTTGAAGTGCTTATCCAGGTTGTACTTCTGCAGGAATGCGATACAGGTTGCTGCATCGAAGTCATATTGGTGTTTGGTAGGCTCTTTCGGTTTAGGCTCGATCAGGAACTGGCCTTCGAAGCCGATTTCCTTAGCATAATCAACAGCCATGCTGAACAGACGGGCAATGTTGTCTTGCTCAAGGCTCATATTTGTATTCAGCAGTGTTTCGTAGCCTTCACGGCCGCCCCAGAATACATAGTTGTCAGCGCCCAGACGTTTACCCACTTCCAGACCTTTCTTCACCTGTGCAGCAGCGTGTGCGAACACATCAGCGTTGCAAGTGGAGCCTGCACCGTGCATGTAGCGCGGGTTGGTGAACATATTGGCCGTGTTCCACAGCAATTTTTTGCCGGAAGCCTTCATGCCTTGTTCAAGGATATCTACGATTGTATCGATGTTGCTGTAGAACTCACGCAGGGACGCGCCTTCTGGAGCGATGTCCACATCATGGAAGCAGTAGTACTGCAGATCCATCTTCTCCATGAACTCAAATGCTGCTTCTGCACGGGCCTTGGCCTTGTCCAGTGTGCTCAGCTTGTCCCAAGCGCGGACTGCTGTTTCAGCGCCGAACGGATCGGAACCGCCAGCGGTTAATGTATGCCAATATGCCATTGCAAATTTCAAGTGCTCTTCCATAGTTTTGCCGGCAACGATTTCTTTAGGGTTGTAGAATTTGAATGCGTAAGGGTTAGTGGAACGGCTTCCCTCGTAAGAGATCTTGCTCACTGTTTCAAAATAAGCCATTTGTAAAATCCTCCTCGATATTTTGCTTCGCCCGCAAGCGTTTACAGCAACATCTTAACACATCTTTCGGACTTTGTATATTGGTTAAACAAAGTTTTTGAGAACTTTTATTTTGTCTGTTTTTTATCCTGTCCCGGCAGAGCAGCTACTCTCTTCTCCCTTTATTTTCACTATATGATGCTGAACATAAAGTACCCTCCGGCAGTGCAGCCTATGCGTATAACTGTAATTCCCCCGCCTCCCCCGGACGTTAATCTAGTTGCTTTTTGCCGCTCTTCATTCTAGACTAAATGGCATACCTTCTCCGCGTAAACGCTGCCTCAAGGCTTATTGCATTACGTATGCGGGAAAACCGAAACCTATAAGCTCTGCCCTGATTGAGTGCCTTCCTCATTGTTATGTGCCGTACTCAGCAGGCCGGATCGTCTTATATTTCAAAAAAGGAAGTGTGCTTCTTGAAAGTTACCGGTGATCAGGCGCTGGTCAAAAAAATTAACAAATCGATTATTTTACATACGATCCGCATGCAGTCCCCCGTCTCCCGGGCCAAGGTGTCCGAGATGACAGGTCTTAACAAAGCTACGGTCTCCAATCTAGTCGCCGAGCTCTGCGGGCAGGAGCTGGTTACCGAAGCCGGTCCCGGAGAATCCAGCGGGGGACGCAAACCGCTCATGCTGCATTTCAACGAAATGGCCGGAAGCGTTATCGGGATCGAACTGCGTGTTAAACAGCTTAAGGCCGTGCTCTGCAATCTGGGAGGCGGCATTCTTCATGAACGGGATTGTGCGCTGGCAGCCCACGACTTCCCTTATGTACTGGGGCAGATGCAGCAGATGATCTCGGAGCTGATTGCCGAGGCGCCTCCTTCACCCTATGGCCTCGTCGGCATCGGAGTCGGCGTGCCGGGAATGGTGGATGAACACGGAGTCGTGCTGTTTGCGCCCAACCTTGGCTGGGAAATGGTCGATCTGCGGTCGATTCTGGAAAGCGCCTTCGCGGTTCCGGTCACCATTGACAATGAAGCCAATGCCGGGGCACAAGGGGAGCTGAACTTCGGGGCGGCGCGGGATGTGCGCCATCTGCTGTACATCAGTGCAGGCTCGGGGATCGGGTCCGGAATCATCATCGGCGGAGAGTTGTATAAGGGCGCACGCGGATACGCCGGGGAGACCGGGCATATGACGATTGAGGCGGAAGGCAAGCCCTGCAGCTGCGGCAGCCGGGGCTGCTGGGAGCTCTATGCTTCGGAGAAAACGTACGATAATCCCGGCCTTTCCCTGCCTGCCCGTACCACGACCGAACTGGTGGCGTATGCGCTGGAGGGGCAGCCGGATACCCTGCAGCACTTTAGCTCCATCGGGGAATATCTGGGCATCGGGGTCACTAATCTGATCAACAGCTTCAATCCGGAGCTGATTGTCATTGGGGGAGCTCTGTCTGAAGCTGAACCGTGGCTGGGCGAGCCGCTGCGCCGGGTAGTAGCCGAGCGTACGCTTCCTTACCACAAGCAGCAGCTTGAGATCACCTTCTCCAGGCTGGGCAGCCGCGGAACGATGATTGGCGCAGGCTTTTCTGCAGTCATGCACTTTCTCGGCAACATCCGGGTAACCCTATAGAAGGATCATTTCAACGTAAAACATATAAGCTCTTATATTTTCGTAAAATTGCCGCATTTGCAGCAGCATTTCCTGCACTAAAAGGAATAGCAATCCTATATAATAAGGATATACGTGTGACATTTGTCACCATACCCCTTTTTCTGAAATGGAGAGAGCGTCTATGACCTATGTTGATACGTCAGATATTTCAGCGAAGATGTTCATCACCGTGCTGCTGCTGCTGCTTGTTATCGCCCCACTCATCAGCCTTGGCGTCCTGCGCCTGTTCCAATCGAGGAAGAAATCCGGATTCATGCTTATTAGCAGCGGTATTGCCGTATATGCTGTTTTTCAAATTGTCATGTCGTTTACTCATACTTAGCCTAGCGGCCTCCAAACGGGGTTCATGCTTGCAAGACAGCGGTATCCTGTATCCCCTTCATGTATCTGTTTTAGCAGGAAATACAAAAAGCAGCCTGGATTCAATGACTGCTTTTTGATATATCCGTTGTTCCCCGGGTGCGCAGAACACACTCAAACCGCTCAATCCCCGGATATTTTTCTCCCAGACTGTGAATCTCAAACCCTGCCTTGCTATAAAAGCCCACCGCATCCTGATCCGTATCTGCCCTGATCAGCTCTACCTGCTCCCATCCGGCAATTTCTGCGATCATATTGCTGCCAAGTGTCCGTCCGCGCCAACTCTTCTGTACAGCCAGATGTCTGATCTCCACCTCATGTGCAGCAGCGCAGCTGATTCCGGTGATTCCGGCCAGCTCCCCGTTAACTCTCTGGTCATCCGGCCACATACATTCTGCAAGCAGGCTCTTCACCGCATCGCTGTCCCAGTAATTCTTTAAGCTGATTAACAATTTCCCTTCTCCTCTAAGTTCAGGACAACGAAAAACCGCCTCCGGAGGGAAGCGGCTAATATATTCTCCTTAAGTCCGGCCAGCTATTCCTTAAATCGTAGCCAAAGCCTTGTCGAACTTGGTTTTGTTCATGCCGACGATTTTGAACTCACCGATAACCGTAATAGGAACAGCTCTCATGCCCATATCCCATACCTGCTGCGCATAATCATCGTTCTGCTCGATGTTGCGCTCTTCGTAGGCTACACCTTTATCGTTCAGGAAGCTCTTCACCTGACGGCAATGCGGACAATTGGTTGAAGTGTACACAATTACATTCTCCATAGTATGATCTCCTCCTAATTTGTAAGTATAAGAATCTGTGATCTATTGTAGCACCGGAGTGCCTTCTATTCCAAATGGAATCTTACAGAATAACCGCGCTGTGCTCCAGGCTCTCGATATATTTCTCGGCATCCATCGCCGCCATACAGCCGCTGCCTGCAGCCGTAATCGCTTGTCTGTAACGGGTATCCTGCACGTCACCGCAAGCAAACACGCCGGGAATATTCGTCTCAGAGGTTCCGGGATTCGACACAATGTAGCCGTTAGCATCCGTAGTGATTTGTCCGCCCAGGAAAGAAGTATTGGGATGATGGCCGACAGCTACGAATACACCGCTGGCTTCAATGAATTCTTCTTCACCGGTCTCATTGTTAATCACCTTCAGGCCAGTCACACCTTTGTCTCCGGCAATAACTTCAACAGGCGTACGGTTGAGTCCCCAGGTAACTTTGGCATTGTCGCGTACACGATCCTGCATAATCTTGGAGGCCCGCAGCTCTTCGCGACGGTGCACCAGGGTTACTTTTGACGCGAATCTTGTCAGGAAGCCCGCTTCCTCCAGCGCCGAATCACCGCCGCCGACAACCACGATTTCTTTGCCGCGGAAGAAGAATCCGTCACAGGTTGCGCAAGTGCTGACACCGCGTCCGATATTATCCTGCTCCCCGGGAATCCCGAGATATTTCGCTGTAGCGCCGGTGGAAATAATCAATGTATCTGTAACCAGTGTGCCCATGCCTTCAACATTCAGCTTGAACGGACGTTCGCCCAGCTCTACACTGTTCACCCAGCCGGTAACGAACTGTGCTCCGAAACGTTCAGCCTGCTTGCGCATATTGTCCATCAGATCCGGACCCAAAATGCCTTCCGGGAATCCTGGGAAGTTCTCGATCTCTGTTGTAGTTGTAAGCTGTCCGCCTGGCTGCGGACCTTCGATAACGAGCGGGTTCAGGTTCGCCCGGGCCAAGTATATGGCAGCCGTCAATCCGGCCGGTCCAGTACCTACAATAATTGATTTGTACATGATTATATCCTCCTTGAGATGGACGGCAAAGACGCCATTTCTTAATTAAAATTATTATAATGTAGTATTTATTATGATCATCTCAAGGGAAGTTGTCAATATGCCAGACACGGTGAAAACGCACCTATTTTGTGAACAATTCAATTTTAAGCAATTAAATATTTGGCAGGGCCGGATAAACGGTCTTTCCGGCTTTTTTTAGCGCAACAGACGCAGTCCGTTAAGGATTACAAGAATGGTGCTGCCCTCATGGCCCACCACGCCAAACGGCAACGCAATCCCCTGTACAAAGTTGCTGATCATCAGTGTGGCGATTACGGCCACAGCAAAAATCATATTCTGCTTCACAATCCGCTGCGTACGGCGGGCCAGGGCAATCGTAGAAGCAATCTCCTCGATATTATCGTTCATCAGCACCACATCGGCAATCTCCAGCGCGGCTCCGCTGCCTTTCATGCCCATTCCCATACCTACTGTTGCTGTAGCCAGCGCAGGCGCATCATTAACACCGTCACCCACCATAATCACATGGCCGTATTGTTCACGAAGCGCTTTGATATGCGATACCTTATCTTCTGGCAAAAGACCGGCGAATACCAGGTCCACTCCGGTCTTCCCGGCAATCACCTGTGCGGTGGCCTCACGGTCCCCGGTAAGCATCGCTACCTTAATGCCCAGCTCCTGCAGCTTACGTACGGCTGTCTCCGCCTGGGAACGTACGGTATCCTGCAGCGCAATCATTCCGGCAATGGTATCACCGGCGAGAATCAGCGATACTGTCTTCCCTTCCTGCTCCAGCTCGCTGCGCAACGCTCTCCAGTATTCCGAATCCCCCTGCGGTGCAGTACCGTGCACTTCATCCAGCAGATTGGACTTGCCGATCCGCCACAGGCGGCCGTTAATGGTCCCCTCAATGCCCCAGCCGGTAACCGATTTGCTCTCTTCGATGGTGAGCAGCTCTACCTGCTCGGCTTCAGCAAGCGCAACAATGGCTTCCGCGAGCGGATGGCCGGACAGCTTCTCAATCGAAGCACTGACGGCCAGCAGCTCTTCACGTCCATACCCTTCTCCGGCGATGAAATCCGTGACCTGCGGAACCCCTTCCGTCAATGTGCCTGTTTTGTCAAAAGCAACTACAGAGGTGCGTGCCATATTTTCCAGATGGACACCGCCTTTGAAGAGAATCCCTTTGCGCGCACTCTTCGAGATGGCCGACAGCATGGCCGGCATAATGGAGGATACGAGTGCACACGGAGAAGCCACTACCAGGAAGACCATTGCTTTATAGAAGGTATTACTCCAGCTCCAGTCCAGCAGAAACGGCGGCAAAGTGATCAACAAGGCCGTTGCGGCTACTACTACGCGGGCATAGACGGATTCCAGCCGTTTGATAAAACGCTGCGAATCCGGCACCTCATTCTCTGCTTCTTCAACCATCCGGATGATCTTGGCGAACAAGGTATTCTCTGCCGATTTGGTAACTTCAATATATAGCGGGCCTTCGCCATTGACTGTACCGGCGAACACTTCACTTCCGGCTGCCTTATCTACGGGAAGCGATTCTCCAGTAATGGACGCCTGATTGACGGAGGATTCCCCACGGCATACCTTGCCGTCAGCTGGGATAAGCTCCCCGGGACGGACCAGCAGCAGATCTCCGATGGCCAGCAGATCAATCGCCACCTCATTCATTGCCCCCTGCTCAATGCGTACTGCCGTGGCAGGTTTGAGCGCCAGCAGCGAGGAGATATCCTTCTTACTGCGCTCCATCGTGTAACTCTCCAGCGCGCCGCTCAGCGCGAAGATGAAGATTAGCATCGCGCCTTCATTCCAGTAACCGATGGAAGCTGCGCCGAGAGCCGCGGCAATCATCAGCAGATTGACATCCAGATCGCGTTCCTTGACCAGCGTCTCCACGCCTTCCTTCGCCTTGATCCAGCCGCCTATTGAATAGGAGATCACATAGAGAATAACGGATATCGTCTCAGACCAGCCGCTGGCGGCCCAGGCGATCAGCATCATCAGCCCGCTTCCGAGCGCTGCCTGCATTTCGGCATTTGAGATCATAGCCAGCGGATCGAAGCGGCGCGGCTCCGGCGTCCGCGGCTGCTTAGCGCCTCCTTGACGCGCGATCGATTTAGGCATTTCTTTCGAGGTTGAATGCATGATAAATCACCTTCCTGATTGTATTTGTATAAGAGCACACTTGAGAATGAGAGCCATAATGAGAACCATTATGACTCGACTGAGAATGAGTGCAGAATGAGAACCATTATGACCCGACTGAGAATGAGATCAGAATGAGAACCATTATGACCCGACTGAGAATGAGATCAGAATGAGAACCATTATGACTCGACTGAGAATGAGAGCCATTATTAAGACCCTTAAAATGACACATGCTGCCCCGGCTTAGCCGGGACAGCATGTTAAATGAGAATGATAATCATTGTTGCGATAATGCAACTATATTTCCTCTGTGCAACTTATAGCTATACTATATCACGCCCGGCGGAAAAGTAAACCCACAAACAAGCCTGTTATTTCGGGAGGGTTGGCCTCCACCTTGGGCAAAGCCCGCACGCCTGTTGGGGGATGTTAGAGAAGTTGAGAGAAGTTGAGAGAGGTTGGGAGGAGTTTGCGGAAATTATGGAGGCTGCAGAGAATGGCGTTGGTAGTGCGAGCGAAAGGTGTGTGGAGTTTGCATAAGCCGGCTGCTGTGTTCTGTTATGAGAGTCCGCCCATATGATGCTATATAGAGTGAACTTAAGTATCTGACTTGCTGCATGGGCGGAACCTTCGGGTAACAAGGGGTTCATCCATCGGCTGGCCATCACTCTTAGGTTCAGCTTATATAAGTGGAAAAACGTATCTTAATTCGGACGAATGGAGTGATTTCAAGCAAGCAATTGGAAAAAAGGCATTTAATTCGGTTCATTTACCTTCATGTAGCTCATACGCAGCGATTTAAGTGCTGTTTATCCAACTGCTGTTTTAGCAGACGCTCTTCGTTCATCAGCAAGTGGAGAAAATCCAACTTTTTCCGGCCGCCGCAGCATCCCGTGACGGAGAATTTGAGGATAATTGCTTTTTCGAGGGATATAAAAATGCCCCGCCATAATTCTGCTGGTGCAGCTGGCGGGACACTTTTGAGTATGCATTAAGCTCTGCCTACAACTATAGTAGAACCTCCACTTTCACCGAGCTACGATCCGGATAGACAGGCACTACCGTACCTGCCAGCAATTCACCGTCAACACGGATTTCCTTGACGCCTGTGCAGACACTGCTCTCGTTCTTCACGGTAATCTCATACAAGCAGCCGCGGAATCTCCGGGAAACAGAGAAGCCCTCCCAGGAAGACGGGATGCACGGGTTAACCGACAGTCCGCCAATAACGGGCTTAATGCCCATAATATACTGCGTAGCGGCTATATACATCCACGCAGCAGTTCCGGTCAGCCAGGATACATTCGCCAGCCCGAATCTGTCGGATTCCGGTCCGAACAGGTTGGAGGCATAGACATAAGGTTCCGCTTTATAGCGCCATAATCCGGCTTGTTCCATCGCAATATTAGGAATCAGCTGGCGGTAATATTTGTAGGCTTGATCTCCTCTGCCCAGCATGCATTCTGCAATAATCGCCCAGGTGTTGGCGTGGCAAAAGACGGCCCCGTTCTCTCCTGTCCCCTTGTTGTAATTGGTCAGCGGATCTGCGGGATCGGGGAAGTTGGTAATGGACGGGTGCAGCTTCTTAATGCCAAGCTGCGTATCCAGAATGTCGCGAACACTGTCCATGGCCTGGAGCGCTTTATCAGGCTCTCCCATGCCGGACAGGGTCGCCCAGGTCTGGGCGTTAAGCCAAATCTGGGCTTCGTCATGCTCAGCGGTGCCCAGATAACGCCCGTCATCCATGACTGCCCGCCGGAACCATTGGCCGTCCCAGCCGAGCGTGTTCACCAGCCGCTTCTGCTCCTCGTACAGCCTGTCATAGTCCGCCGCATGCTCCAGATGACCGGCTGCTGCCGCCAGATCCTTCATACGAAGCAGCACGGTTCCGAACTGCATCGCCGTCCAGATGCTCTCTCCTCTGCCCTCGCGGCATACGCGGAACAGCTGGTCATTCCAGTCCGAGCGGAGCATCAGCGGGAAGCCGTTCGGCCCCAGCCGGGAGACGGTGAAGTCTACCGCACGCTTCAAATGATCATACAGCGGCGCTTCACCGCCATCATAGAAAGGCAGACTCTCCTGCAGGAATCCGGTATCGCCGGTCTCTGCGAGAATATCCCATACAGCCAGCGCCGTCCACAGGTGGTCATCCGAGTGAATACTGGTCACCGGGTCCCAGCCCTCATTCGGGAAAAAGTAATGATTCACATGCCCGTCCTGATACTGCTGCCCAAGCAGCAGGCGGACCTTGTCTTTGGCCGCCTCCGGATCTAATGGAGCTACGGCCAATATATCCTGAGCTGTGTCCCGGTAGCCTACTCCCCGGAATGTTCCCGTAGCATAGAACGAAATATTGCGCGAGAAAAGAAAGTTCCGCTGCGACTGATACGGATTCCAGATGTTGATCATGCGCTGTGCATCTTTATCCGGCAATTCACAGTTCCAGGCCCCCAGATAGCTGTCCCAGTTCTCCTTAAGCGCCGCAAAGGAACGGGTGACGAAATCCGCCTCCCGGGAATGGCCGATGGCCTGTTCGATCTCAGCCTCAGTCATCGCCGTCCCCAGGAAGAAGTTCAGGGTACGGGTCTCGCCGGGCTGCAGCCTCACTTGAACCTGAAGCGCTCCGCAAGGATCTCCGCCCAGTATTGTCGAGCCGGTGCATCCACCCTGCTCAATCGCAGCCGGATTGGATTCGCTGCGGTAGCTGCCGATAAACTCTTCACGATCCCCGTCATAACCGGCCAGCGGCGCATCCGACATCATATAGACCAGCGGCGTCTCATCCGGCTTGGGCTGATTCTCAACTCCGTACTTGTAGATAAGAGCTTCCTTGGCATGATACTGCACCGACACCTGATGTTTGTTGTAGCATTGCCATTGCAGCTCGCGCATGAATTCCATCATGCCAAACTCGGCGTAGGCATACACATTCAGTTCTTTGACCTCGGTACTATTATTAGTCAGCGTCAAATTCCAGATCAGCGAGTTCTCGTAAGGTCCGACAAAGTAAACGGTCTTTGCCGAAACTTCATCCTGCGCGGCTTCAAAGCGGGTATACCCCATGCCGTGGCTGCTCTTCCATTCCTGCGGCTTCTGAAAAGCCGGCTCATAGGTAGGGCACCAGTAGCTGCCCGTTCCGGCATCCTGCAGGTAAATATAAGGGCCGGAGCGGTCGGTCGGCAGATGAAAGAAACGGTAGCGTGTAATCCGCCAGATCTGCGGAGATTTATAAAAGGCTAATCCGCCGCCCGCATGGGACAGCATGGTATGGAAGGTGCCGTTGGATAAATAGTTCAGCCATGGGGTCGGCATATCATGGCGCTTGAACTCTACCTCCTTCGCGTCATCGCGGAAGGTGAAATACTGGTCCAGCTCCTGCTCGCGGGCAAACGCGCTGCCCCCGGCTGCCGGTTTTGCAGCCTTGTTACTCTGTGTGCGGCCGGAGTCGCCTGGCGGAGTGATTGTTCCCGGTTGGTTCGTCATTAGTCTGGCTCCTCTTCATATAGGATTACTTATTGCTTAATCTTATTCCTCACTTAGGCTCAACCTCATCCATCGTCATGCGGAACTCCAAATCATTCATATACGTGCCATCCGGGTTCAGGAAAACCATGCCAAAAGAGATATCCTCCCGGTCTCCCCGGACGATGGCAACCAGCCGGTTGACTCCTCTTCTCAAAATGATCTCCCGCTCCGGCTGAGTCACATGCTGACCGTTCATATAGATCTCGTAAGCACATTCTGAGTTCACCCGCAGCCTGCCGGTTCGGATATCCGCAGGTTCCCCGCTTCCGGAGACGGGCGCAGGCAGATGCACGAAACAGCTCAGAAACAGCGGACGGCCCTCAGGTGCCGGGATCAGCAGCGTTCCGTCTTCGCGCCGTTCTTTTTTCTTCATCCAGCCATACAGGCCTTCACCCAGATTGTTCAGGGAGAATTCCGGGTCGGTATAGTAATCCTTCATGGCCTGATAATCGGTATACGGCGGACAGAACAGCGTCATCGCGGCTTCCACCGCCCACTGCGCATCTCCTTTATCCAGCTGCAGCAGCTCATCCGCGAAGTCGGCCCCCAGATTGCCCAGCAGGCGGGTGTACAGCCTCAGGCTTTTGTCACTGCCCGGGTCGGTGAGCAACTGCGAGCAGATAATCTCACCCTCGCCGACTGCCTGGCGGATCACAAAAGCCCCGGGAGCACAGGCCTTGCTGCGGTTCAGCTCGACCAGCGCCAGCCTGCTGTATTCCGCCGTATGCTGTCCGGCGAAGTAATCCTTCCAGGCTGTGCCTTCCACGCTGGTGCACAGCACCTCCGCGCCTTGCACCTCCAGCCTGTGACCGGCCAGCTCCCGGTTGACCACGTCCCGGGGCGAGAGATGCACCTTGTCGAACCCGAACAGGTCGACAGGGCTGATCCCGCGGACGGCGGCGTGCGTATAGTCCGCCGCCAGATGATAGGTCCCGTGCGGCGCAATACGCACGGGGCGGTCCAGCAGGCGGGCAATCGCCTCCTGCCCGCCGGGTTCTGCCGGCAGCACCAGCACTGTGCTGCCTGCACTTGCCGCCTGCCGGACGGCTTCCGCCGCGCCCGGTCCGTGCAGCAATCCGGCCTCCACCACCAGGAGGCCGGGGTTCAGGCTGGACAAGCCTGCGGCGCTGTCCAGCCTCTGGCCCTTCAGGCGGAGCTTGCAGAGCAAGGCTTCCGCCGCCCCGCCGCTGCGGACCCACACCGCAGCGGGCTCCGGTACAGCGGCCGCGTGGACTGCGCGGCCCGCATACTGGAGCAGGCTCCGCAGCAGCAGGCAGGCTTGGGGAATTCGTTGGAGATGATCCATGATCTCCAGCTGATTCGCCAGGAACATGCCCGCTCCGCTCCGGTACTCCAGCAGCGGCGACCACAGATCGCCGCCATCTCCAAAGTCACCCGCGCTGCATTCCAGCAGCAGGGTGAAATCGCCGGTCACCGGCTTCTCGAACGCTGCCCGGATAATCGGCAGCGGCCCGTCCTCGCGCAGCCCCTCATGCCAGTACATGAGGTCCTCTGCTCCAAGGCCCCGGAGCACCGGATGCCCATAGTCGCCTGCATGGGCACGGATGAATTCCCTGCGGCTGAGCGTCAGGCTGCCGGGAGAGAGGTGAAGCTGTTCCAGCAGCAGCAATCTGCCGCCCCGCTGCACGTAGCTTCTCAGCTTCCGGTCCAGCGCCCCGTCCTTGTCCTGCATGCGGCTGCCGACAATCAGCAGCGTCCCGCCCCGAAGCTGCTCTACCGCTTCCGCTTCTGACCGGACCAGGCCGGGCACCAGGGTGCGGATCGCCTCATAGTCCCGGTCAGAGCCTAGATAAGCAGCGGGAAGCGCTACTTCTACCGGCTCAGTCTTGCAGCTCCCGGACAACAGCCGGTAGCTTAACAGAAGCTCATGCTTCAGCTCCATGCCATGGAACAGCCGGGCAGACAGCACCGCTTCCGCTTCTGCTACTCCTGCTGATGCTCCTTCCCCATCTCCTACTCTTACTTCTGCCCCATCTCCTGCTCTTGCTCCTACGCCTACGCCTTCATCCCCTCCCACTCCTGCTCCTTCACCATTGACCGGTTCCGGCATCCATTCCAGCCGGATGCTCCGGCGGGCGGCAGGCTCGTGGCGGAAACGGAACGTCTCGCTATGAACCACATGTCCGCTTTGCCGGACCGTGCATTCAATAGTTACTTCCTGTTCTGCCAGCGTATCGTTGTAGACATCGAAGCTGCGGCGGACCGGCGCATCATCGAAGAAGCAGCGGTTATATTCGGCGGCAATCAATGTTACCGGCTTGAAGGCTTCAGCCATAATGGCAAAAGCGGGATTGGCCTTGAATGCCGGATATTCCCCCGGCAGCAGCCCGTTGTTCAGGGAAAGGGAGTAAGCCGGAATTACCGCAGGCTTAGGGCCTGGTGTGTTCAGGTCGGCAGGCGGCAGCTGAATATTCCGTTCCGGCATCGCCCGCATGAAATAATGGGCGAAGTTGAAGGTAGAGATGCCAGAGACCCCTTGGCGGCGTGCATACTCCACGAACAGCCTTTCCTTCTGGGCTAAGCCGGCAGCACTTGCATCTGAGTCACGGTATGCGTCCAGTCCGATATACATGCTGCTGTTCTGCGGGCAGATGTACCACCAGCCGCCATGCTCGCCGAAGGTGAGCGGAACGCTGCGGTCCCACTGCGCGATCGTGCCGTCAATGTTGTAATGGCGGCTCTCCACCTCTGTCCCTTGCTTGGTGACCAACCGGTTATCCCCTTCCACCATAATCGGGCGGGTGGAATCAAGGGCTCTCATCAGCTCCATCAGACCCGGGATATGCTGTTGGTAGGTATCCCGGCCGTCCACCCAGCGCATCTCGTTCTGCACGCTCCACAGAATGACGGATGGGTGATTCTTATCCCGCTGTACCAGCCGCTGCACATGCGCCCGGGAATTGGAGATGAAATCGGGGTGGGCCGCATCCATAGTTTTACCGGACCCGTAGATGGCTGTCTCATCGACAATCAGCATTCCTTCCTCATCGGCAATCCGCAGATAATCAGCCGGATACGGCTCGGCATGCAGCCGGATGCTGTTGATGCCCGCCTGTCTGCACATTCGGTACCAATTGCGGATATAGTCTTCTGTCTGCTGCGCCGCACCCTGGAAATGCCAGGAATCGCCCCGCAGGTTAACAGGAATCCCGTTCAGCATGAACTGCGGGCCTTCGCACCAGAACTCCCGGAAGCCGAATACATCGGTCCGCCGGTCAAGGACCTCCCCATCTGCCTGAAGCTCCAGCTCCAGTTCATATAGGAACGGATGCTCCGGACTCCACAGCTCGGCACCCTGCCAAGGCAGTGCAAATGATGCTCCGCCCCACTCCCGGCTGCCGGTGTTCCAGCATAATTGCCGTCCTTCTACGGCCTGCGCAGGCAGAACATTTACTCCTGCTTCCGCTTCAAGCACCGGCAGCGGCTCTGCACCCTTCGCAGTCAGGGTACCGGATTTCCGTTCCCTGACTTTCAGGAACACCTGCAGCGCTTCCATCGCAGGACCACCCGGCTCTGTGCTCATTAGTGCCTCCACTTCCAGCATGCCCTGCCGGACAGAGGTACGGATTGTGAGATCCTCCAGCGATATTGGCGGGTAGCCTTGGAGGAAGATATCCTGCCATATTCCCCTTGCGATCCTGCCGAACCACGAACCGGCAAGTCCGGTGATTCTCTCCTCCCCGGACGGAATTACCGCCATGTCGAAGCTTCCGCATACTACATGTAACTGCTGCTCCCGGCCGGGCTTCACCATCCGGGTGATATCCAGCCGCAAAGGCAGATACCCGTCCTCCCAGACGGCAATCCGCTCGCGGTCCAGATACACCGCTGCCTTCTGCAAGATTCCATCGAAGCGCAGCACAATCCGCTGCCCCAGCATAGTCTCCGGCACCTGAAAAGAACGGTGCAGCACCCCAGCCTCGGCCGCATCCCATTCTCCCGGGTAGCCGTACACATCAAACGGCACGAAGTTATGGTCCGGTACTTCTCCAAATTTGCTGCCCGAAGGCGTCTTATAGCTGTGGCGCCAGCTCGAAGGCACCTGTATCTTGCGCGCCTCATATTGCAGCCTCTCAGGAAGACTGCGGCAGCGCGGCTGATCGTAGAGCGGCATGAAATCCCATTCGCCGTTCAGGCATATGGATGTGCGCAGCATATTCATTCTCCTTTTCCCCTTTGCGGGAGCGTGATCGTTAGGACAGGCGTAAGCTTTTTCCAGATGTCCTGATCCGGCCCTACATTCTTCCACTTGATAAAATGCGGCTCCATAACCTCTCCCCACTGCTCCGGACGCAGATTCGTTGTGAGTTTCCCCGTATAGGGAGCGGGCTCCACGGTTGCGGGCAGCTCGGAATAAAAGAACAGCAGGTTCTCATGAAGACCGATGATCCCGTATTTGTCACCGTCTCCCGGGCGCTCCTCCTGATATTGATAATGGTAATAGACATAGCTTGAGACCTGCTCCGGCTTGAGTACTGCCAGCCTGCCGTAGGGAGCCCCCGGAGTTTGATTACGCTTCCAATGCTGCCCGGACACCGGCTGCTGATAATGAAAAATGTCCATCATCGGCACCCACAGCCGCGGGTAATCCCCGCCCGGCCAGACCTTGAGCATCTCCACTGCGGGCGGGAACAGCTGCTCCGGCTGAGCCTCTTTGCCGCTGCATTCGTAATATAGAAATAGCCACTGGCCGTCTTGAAAGATGCTTAGCCAAGAAATACCCAGCCAGTCCATACGTTCATTAAGCCATTCCACCTGTGAGCCCAAAAAAGCAGCCGGGTCGCAGCCCTCTCTGCATTCGGCTCTATATAAATATCGCTGCATAGATTCCCTCCAACCGTGTGTCATCTTCCTCTTAAGATTAACGCAAACGGCGGAACAGTTCCTTGACGATCATGCCCTTCTTTAGCATAATAACGACATGACAAATAAACTCTATGCACGGGATTTAGGACTCGAGCCTGGCTTCACTTTCCGCATTCAGAAATGCCCGCTGACTCAGGATTATTATGTTCACTGCCATGATTTCTCGGAGCTGGTGGTCATCCTGGAGGGAAGCGCGATTCATATTATCGAAGGAAAGGAGTACCCCGTATCGGCGGGTCAGGTGTTTTTTATCCACAGCGATATTTCACATGGGTACAAAAATGTGCAGAATATTGAGTACATCAATGTGATGTTCCATCCCGATCAGCTGCTGCAGCTGCCTGAGCTGAAGCTCCTGCCGGGGTTTCAGGCGCTGTTCTATCTGGAGCCGTTCTTCCGCAAAGAGATGTACTTCAAAGGCATGCTCTCCTTGCAGCCCGCGCAGCTGGAAGAGGCTACTGTTCTGCTGGACCGGATTCTGGAGGAGTATGACCGGCAGTCTGACGGCTACCGGCTGATGATCCGCACGTATTTCACCGCACTTGTCGGCACACTATCACGATATTACCGGCAGAATGGCGGCGGAACGGAGAACAGGGCGCTGCAGATCGGTGAGGCGGTTACCTATATTGAAGAGCATTTCCTCCAGCCTATTTCACTTCAGTCTCTGGCAGATCTGGCTTATATGTCGAAGCGCCAATTTCTCCGCGTGTTCACCCGGAATTACCATACGACACCTATGGATTATGTCATCCGCAAACGGCTGGAGTATTCCTGCACACTGCTGCGCAATGCCGGATTAACCATCTCACAGGTGGCCATGGACAGCGGGTTCCGGGATCATAATTATTATTCCAGACAATTCAAAAAAGTGTTCCTGTGCACGCCCTCCGAGTACCGGATGCATAAGGCCGGAATGTAGCGGCAGACAAGCGGGAACCTGCTGTTTTCTCCATATTGGCAACCGGGGGATTGTTGCGGGTTTGGCTGATTGTACTTTGTGCAATAGAACTCCTTTAGAATTGTGAAAAATGATATTCTATTGCATTTCATACAGTTGATTATGGGAAAAGGGGCAAAAAACAGCGAAAACCTGAAATTCTGCTGTACAATGTACAATAGATTCAATTTCCAGGCTGATTTAATGTTCTTCTATTGTACAAAGTGCAATAGAACCTCCATTTCCCTTCCATGGGGACAAGTACAAAGAAAGGCGGCAAGGGGAAACTCCCCTGCCGCCTTTTAAAGCTATATGCCCGCCCATTGGCCTGTGAAATATACATCTTATCCGCCCTTGATCCCCCGGCAAGAGCCGCCCGGGCCCGGGTCCGGGCCTAACCCTGCCGCTCGCCATGCGGAGGGCCGCTCCGCTCCTTGCGGTATTCTCCCGGGGTTACGCCCTCCAGCTTCTTGAAGACGCGGATGAAGGACATCGGATACAAATACCCCACCCGCTCGGCGATATTCTGGACTGGCTCGGAGGTCTCTGTCAGCAGGCGTTTGGCCTCGTCCATCCGCAGCCGGGCCAGATAATCGACGAAATTCTCGCCGATTTCTTCCTTGAATATCCGGCTCAGCGCTTTGGTATTCATCGCGAAGCTGTCAGCGGCATGGGTCAGGGAGAAATCGGGATCGGCGTAATGCAGGGCAATATACTCACGCACCTTGTTGGCCAGCGTATACTGCTCCCGGTTCATCCGCAGGCCGCGGAGCGCCTCCTCTATCTCCTCCAGTGAAGCCAGGAGCTCCCCGCGTAGCTCCTCTATCCATTCGAAGGATTCCGGAGATTGCGGAATTCCGCGCAGCCGCCCGTTATTCCATATCCCCTTCATCTCTGGCGGCAGCTCCTGCATCTCCCTGGAGAGGCCAGCCTCCAGCAGCTGCAGCAGGCGGACAATGTCCTCCTTGGAGTAATTGCCGCCTGCCAGCAGCCCGAAGATCCGCTCCATCAGCGGCCTCCACTCGTCGTTCCCCAGCCGGTACAGCTGGGGAACGACACTGATAGACTGCACCAGCACATCCATTCCTTCCGCCTGGGGCGGGAGACTGCCTTCTGCCGGTGCAGCATAGACGCGGTCGGGACCGCCAGTGAGTTTGCGTTCCAGCGCACCTGCGGCCTTGCGGTAAGCATCCGATAAGCCGCTGAGACCGGCCGCCGGCCCGCTGATGCCAAAGGTTGCCGTGAATTTGAGATGCTGCTTCACCCAGGAGCGGGCACTCTCTGCAATCATCAGCGGCTTCTCGGCACCATCAGCCGTTGCTCCGGCGGCGGAACGGCGGAAGAGCAGCCCGAGACGCCCCGGTCCAATCCACTCTGTCCAGAGCGGTTCCCCTTCTTTCTCGGCGATCTCCTGAATCACACTGCGGAGGGTGAATTTGAACAACGCCTGATCACGAGCAGAGTAGTCTGCAGCAAAGGCCTCATAGAAATCAATCTCAGCAATTCCCACAACCGCGCCGGCAAATTCACCTTTCATTCCAATCCGCTCCGATTCTCGGCTCCATATTTCTGCCGACACCTGGCCGCTGTGCTCCAGCAGCTCTTTGAACAACTGATTCCGCCTGTGCAGGATTCCCTCCGCCTGCTGCTTCTCATAGCTGTTCGTCTGCTCAATCAGACTCTCCAGCGCATGGCCGATGAAGGAAAATTCATCATCCCCCTTGCTCTGCGGCTTCCAGCCGGAGGAACGGTCCGCACCGAACGTGTAAATCCGGCTCATCACCTGTTCAATCGGACGGTAATTCCGATGGCTGATATACGTCATGGCCGCAATCCCGCCGAAGATCGCCGCAAAGCCCAGAATCGCCCAGACATTAGAGAAGGCTGACAGCAGCGAGAAGGCTTCTGCACGCGCCAATCCAACCTTAATTGTCCAGCCTGTATAGGAAGACATGCGGTTTACCGCCTGATCCTGAGCCTGTGGGTCTGAGCAGGTATCAGCCCCTGCAAAAGCGCGCCCACCGGCGTCCTTCAGGCAGATCTCCGTATTCGCCATGTTCATATCCTGAATCAGCGCCTGCAGAGACTGCTTCCGCACGTTAATGACAATCAATCCCTGCTCACCGGAGAAATAAGGCACCTGCTCCACCAGCGAAATGACTGATTTCGGCTGATCCTCGCCGGAGAAAAGCTGCAGGTCACGGATTCCGCTCCAGGCATAGCTGCCTGCCCCCCTCATCGCTGTCTCAATAAAGCTGCGGTCCCCGAAATCCGGCAGACTGGACGAGAAATGCTGCATCAGCACTTTGCCGTCGGCCGCACGGTATAAATAGACCGAATCGATCATCGGCAGCGGCGACATGAAATCCAGCAGCACCTCCGTTACCCCGTAATCATGATAAGGATCAAGCTGCCCCGGGCGGTCAAAATAACTGCTCACCTGATCATCCAGCAGCAGGCTTTTGATCGTTGTAGTCTCCAGGTTGCGGAGAGTGGTGTCCACGATCTGCAGTACATTTTCTGCGTATACACCGTTTGCCTTGGCCGTCTGCCTCTCCATCGCTTCATTTAGGGTCAGGAAAAACAGGATAATCAAGCAAAATACCACGGCAAACAGGATCGGCAGGTAGGAAAGAATCAGTCGGTACAGCCATTTCTTATGCATCGGTGTCATCCCCTGTAAGTCCAGATGTGGGCTATCGCTTAAGTGATATTGGCTACGGGGCCGGATTCATAATTGTAGTCTGTCAGTAACCCAGTTCCGTGCTTGCATTGCGGGAGATCAGCCCGAAGTACCCCGCTTCTCCAATCGCCCCTGCTGCGGTATCCAGATAACTAAATACCTGTACTCCGTCAGCCTTCAGGATCAGGCGCACACCCCCGGATTCTTGAAAAGCGCCAAGCTGAACGCGGCTCTGCTCCCCGAAGGTTATCGCTATATTCGGGATAGCCGGCCCGCCCAGACTGGTCAGGCCGTCAATCTTGCCGTAGATCACGGTCCGCACCCCTTCGTTGAAGCGGTGCAGCTCAATACCCGATGCCCCTATAACCACCAGGTACATACTACCGGTACTATAGCTCAGTTCCTTGCTCTGATTATTCAGCATCAGGGCATACCAATTGGACGAGACCGCGCTGTCATTGATCTTCATATTGAAATCCAGCAGCTCATTCTGGTATTTGCGGTTCTGGTAAATGACATGGCCTCCGGGAGCCCGCAGAGTAAGTTTGCTTGCTCCGGTCTCCTTCAGCCCGTTGGCGGTGGCCGATACATACCAGCCCTCCGGGTCCTGCACCTCGGTCTGCAGGGTATGATCGTAGGTGCTGGTCTCATTCCATACCTTAACCTCATATTGTCCCTGCGTCACGGTGCCAAGATAACCGGCCGAAAGCGTCAGGGTTGCCGATCCGGTCTGATGCGCCGTTAACAGGCCGTTTCCGCTGACACTGACGATAGAAGGATCGCTGCTTGTATAAGTGACCTCCTCCAGCTCCTCACGGTTGCCGAACAGCGTCTCGCCGTAAGGCTGCAGCTGCATGTCCGCGCCTTCATGAACATACGCCACATTGCCGTCATGCCCTTCCAGGCGGACCGCGGCTAAGGTGTCTCCTACGAATATATCCGTGGTAATTGTCCGCAGGATGGAGCCGTTAAGGATGCTTACGATAAGCTTCGTCTGCCCCTGGCTGAGTCCGGTCACCTCGCCCGCTGCATTAACGGAGGCCACGGCAGGATCAAGGATATTGTAATAGAAGCGGCTGGTTGCCTTGCCCAGCGGTCTGTCTTTGCCGTCCAGCGCTTGAATGGGTGCAAGTTCGCCCCCTCCAATAGCCAGCTTCAGCGGATCCAGCTTCCAGCGGCTGACCTGCCCTTCTGCTGCCCAGGCATATTCCGGCTCCAGCCCGGCCTGGTCAATGATCGTCATTGCCGCCTGAGGCCACTCTGCATCCGGCTGGACCGTATTGTTCTCAAACAGAACCTTGCGGCCGTTGTTGGTATACCCGTCCGTGGTTGTATAGTTGTTCACGAAATCCACATCATGGATCGTCGGCACATAGGCCATCGCCCAGCGGAGCGGTGAATGCCACAGCGGCGTATCCTTCAGGTCGATCACATTATGCTCAAATTTCCAGTAGGCGGAGCCTTCATCCGTGTATAAGGCGGAGTTGCCGTCCATCTGGTTGCGGATGTAGTTGCCGGTGACCAGATTTTTCTCACCCGCTGTGGCCCCGGTAGGTCCAAGACTGTAGATGGCTCCTCCGTCACGCAAGCCCATTCCCATGAGATCATAGATCAGATTATTCTGAATCTTCACGTTCCGGGTAGCGGCATCGAACAGCTTATCCCAGCCATAGCCGATATGTGTTCCGCTGTAGGGCAGATTGTACATTTCATTATGGCTGATGTCCATATCTACCGGATACCCCGCAGATACAGCGGAAGCAGATTTGTAGTCGATGCCGATGTCATGAATCACATTGTTCAGCACATCATTATTCTTCATCAGCAGCCTGTGGTCAGCCGGGTGGTAGATCATGCGGTCCGAGGAATCCGGCTGGCCCACGTTGAGCGCGCTGCCTGAGATATCATAGAAGCGGTTGCCTTCAATTAAGCTGTTCTGAACACCGTTCTGCATCCGCACCGCCGTAATGCCGAGCTTGGTGAACTCATTGTTGCGGAAATTTACAGTATTGGCCAGCTCCAGCATCACCGCCGCATCGGTCAGCTCATCGGGGATGGACGGATAACGCAGATGGTTATTCTGTGAATCGGAATGTCCCGCTGCCGTACTCGGGTGGTTCCAGGTGGTGTACATAAATTTCAGGCCTTCAAAATTCAGATTGCGCACCGGTTCATCAGCCGATATCCCGTAGACGGTAGCAAGCTGCTCCAGCACCGGAACTACAACGTCAGCTGTCGACAGATCCTCCCAGGCGCGAGGCTTGTAGTACAGCATGCCTTCTACCCGGTTGTAGTACCATTCTCCAGGCTCATCCAGCAGCTCAAACGCATTCTCGTAGTACACGGGTACCGTTGCCGAAGTTAATCCCCGGTTGAAGACTGCGCTCCGGCCTGGCTCCTGGAGGCCGATCTGTGCTTTGCCGCCGGATGAAGCTATAGACTCCACCTTGATCCGGGAATTCGTCCACAGCTCATTGAATACCATTTCCATATCGCTAGTATTGCCCCATCCGGCCAGTTCCGTATTATCGGAGGTATAGCCTGTTGCTGTCCTGAGCGGATTCACCAGTCCCGCTGCGCTCCGTGCCCGGACCGCCCGGATGCCATCCACGAACAGCTGGCGTGTCGTAAGGCCGGTTCCGGCATTCGCCCGGTAGATGCCCTTGGCGCTGTCAAACATTGTCCAGCCCGTAATAGTCCGTCCGCCGCTGATGGCCGCCTGCTCTCCGGGATAGCTGCGGTAAGTGACAAAATACCCGTTCGTCCCTGAATCCTCCGGTGTGAATTCCAGCGGCTCTGACAGAGTATAGGTCCCTTCCCGCAGATTGACGATGATGTCAGAGTCCATATCCTCATTCAGCAGGCGGACCGCTTCCTGTGCCCGGGCAACCGTCCGGAAGGGAGCAGCTTCCGTGCCGTTATTGCTGTCGTCCCCGCCAGGGGCGACATACAGCTCTTGGCCGGTTGTACGTCCAGTCACAATAACGGAAGTCTCAGCGCGCACGCTGCCCGTCTCATCCGTGACGAACACGGTAGTTGTTCCGGCGCTTACCCCCGTCAGCTCTCCGTAGCGGTCCACCGCAGCAATACTCCCGTCCTCCGTTCCCCACCGGATGCCTGTATCGGTATTGTCCTGTGGGGTTACCGAGGCATGTAACAGCACACGGGAGCCTGCGGGCACCGTCCGCTCCAGCGGAGCCAGCATGATGGCCGTGATCGGATCTTCATACACAGCTACCGTAGCCGTTACCGCCGGAAGCCCCTCATTCGGCTGTGCCGTCACCGTAGTGACTCCCTGACGGATGCCTGTCACAATACCGTTGCCATCCACCGCTGCCACCTCTGCATTGCCGGTAGACCAGACAGCGCTCTGATCCGTAGCATCCGCAGGTGTGAACTGGAGCGGCAATGGCAGCTTGGCGCCTCTGCGCAGCTCGTAAGCCGCCTGGGAGAAGGCTGCACTTATCGCCTGCTTGTATCCGCTTACAAGAAAATTGTCAAAGCCTATCTTGCCGATGCTGTCCTTGTAAAATCCCATATAGAAGGAGGTTAATGCTCCTCCCTCGGCCATCGGCTCATTCGTTAGTAGACGGCTGCCGTCAATGGACAGATCGAAGCTGTGGCTGCCGCCGTCGAGCGCCAGGCGCACATCATACCATACGCCGGCCGAAATTGGCAGCACTGAGGTCCATGATCCGGCACCTTTCTTCATATAGCTGAATGCGCCATTGTTAATTGCGAATTTCACGAGCGGAACAGAACCGCGCTGCGGGGTAGGCAGGTAGATCACCGCTCCCGTCTGCTCTGCTCGGAACGAATAACTTAACATGCTTCTGTACGTAACATCCGTAACGGATCTGCTTATATTGTAGCTGCTTGCCGTTTTGGCTGCCTGATGAAGCTCCAGCAGCTTGCCGGCATAGCCTTCCCAGGCCTGCACAGCCACGCTCACCCCCTGCGGCGGCGTCTTGATCGACCAGCCGGCCGGCTTCGCACCGGGACTATAAGATTCAAAGGTCTCCTCCAGCTTATAATTACTATCCGCCCGGGCCACAGAACCAAGGTCTGCCGGGAGCAGGCCCATCAGCAGAATCATAATGATAGCGTATACAAAATATGATTTTGGACTTGATTTTCTCATAATAGCCACCTTTCCGTATGGAAGCAAGTATAGCGGTTTAGTACAACATTAGAGCTACAGAAGTGAATTCATTCAACCATGCAGCAATTTATGAAGTTTAATTTGAAGTCAACATTCAGTGATATCAATGATAGTTGTATAATGTGCAATTAAAAACAGTCAAAAGGAAGGCTTGCCCTCTTATAGCTGTAGTCTGTACAACTAAATCTGCCCGAATGGGTGAAGCCAAGGTGCAAATGGCAGTTTAATTGTATGAAATACAACTAAACAGATATTCGGTGATACATCAGACGATTTAGTTGTACAAAGTGCAATTAAGAGTAAGCATACGTCAGTCATTACATTAATCGGCTTGAACTGCGTTGTTACGGTGCGTAAGGATCAACGCTGAGCTGAACCGGCGGCTGATTGCCCGCCGCCAGCACAATGTCCCGCGCCCGGGCCCAAGGCTCCCGCGGCACCTCACGGTCATCCGTCTCGAAGTCATCGATCCGCACCGTATCCAGCAGCCTGCGGACATCACCAGCTTCCGCTGCTTCGTCCAGACATACCACCGCCCAGCCCGCTTCCAGGCGGGGCTGCGCCAGAAGGGTGCTGTCCCCGGAGTAGAGGACCTGGCGGAGCCTGATCCTCCCTTCCTCCCGCACCACCGTAACAGGCAGCCCGGCGCGCGCCTCCGCCCCGGCACAAATACCCCTCAGCGCTGTGATCGCCACCGCACAGCCCGGATAATGCAGCACCAGCCATTCCTTGTCCCCGGCTGTATTCATTACACGCGCTATTTCTCCGTCATAGCGGTGGATGACCCATTCATCCGCAATCTCGGCTGCCCGGTTATGCAGCCGGGTCATGCTGCGGACCACCAGCAGGGCATTGCCCTGCTGGGCCGAACGTGTCTCCACCTCCGGGTACAGCGGTTCCGCAAACAGCGCAGGCATCAGATAGGCCGTGCGGTAATCCTCCGCCGGATGTGTCCGCACCGATGCGGAATCATCCACATACCAGCGCAGATAGGACACCTGCTGATCCTTCACGCTGAAGCTGACCGGGAAGCTCTGCCAGCCCAGCCCCCAGGTGGGATGCTGGTAGCTTCCGGACATGACCGGGAAGCGGTTGATGCTGCCCAGACGGGTATGCTGTCCGATCCAGGTATAGGAACGGGCAGCATCGAAGATCCGCTCCTCAAGAACCCTGGGCACAGGCTGCGCAGACGGAGAGTCTACTCCCTGAAGGAAATCATCTTCGAACAGGAGCAGCGTTGCCACATCATTGAGTGAAAACTTCTCTTCTACCAGACGGCCCAGCCCCGTCACACCGGCAATCGGCCACAGCAGGCTCTGCCGCTTCGTCTCTCCCCGGAAGTTGTAGCTGCGGATGGACGGAACCAGTTCCCCGCCGTCATGGAAGACAAGAATGTTCTTCAGTGCCTCCATCCGCTCTGACAGCCGTCCGGCGAGCTCCCGGTCATGCTCCTGCAGAACAGAACCGGCAATCCTCAGCGCATTCATCATCACCCCTTGATAGACCAGGCTGATGTTCTCCCCCCAGCCCCAGCCCCGGCGGACCGTATATTCTTCCCATCTGCGGAAGTAAGCGATTGCGGTCTGCAGAGACTCAGGCTCACCTAGGAAGTGTGCGATGGCCAGCAGCATGGCGCCGTCGCTCATCGTCTTGTTCGGGTAGAACAGCTCCGGCGTCCGGCATTCCTGAGAGAACCAGGCCGCCGCATGGCTGAACATCCGCTGGATCACCTCCAGGTGACTGTCCGGGAATACACCGGGATCACAGAGACGTACAACGACAAGCGGCATGAGGATAAAAAACGCCGCATTGGAATCCTGAATCATGCTCTCCTCCCGGTACCAGAGGAACCCTCCGTAATCCGGATGCTCCGGGTCTGTAAACTGCAGCCCGGCAATCGCTTCAAGCATCTCCAGTCCGGCCTGTTCATCCAGCCGACCCAGCAATGTGCCGTAAGCATAATACCCAGCCGAGAACCGGGCTTCGTGGCAGTACGGCAGCTTGGAGACCTGCCGGGTATGACCCGGCCAGTCGTAGCGGACCAGCCCCTCCTCGACCACAATATCCTCCGAGGCAGCCGCATAGCTCTGCTCCAGAATCTCTCTGACCTGATTATTCAACTCCGTCCGCCCCCTATGCTGGAATTCACATTTATTCAGCCGCGCTTAGCTGCTTGCCCATCTCATAAATATCCTTCAGCATGATGGCATCCGCTTTATTATCCTGATACCAGGTTGCATAGAACTCATCGACCTTGGTTCCGCCGGCCTTCTCCCAGACTCCCTTGGCTTCCTCAATGAACTGGTCCACCGAAGCCGGATCGGAGCTGACGATGGCCTGCATGGCCCGGTCGAGGATTGTTTTATTCGCATTGGTGTTGATCTGGGTCAGATCCTGCGGCAGCAGCGGCAGGAAGGCCTTTTGCGTAATACCGACGATCGGACGGTCCGGGTTCATGTACAGCTTCTCGGCCATTTCATAGATTGCGATGAAATCCTGCTCAGCCGTTGTAGGGTTCACCTTGTTCTTCAGCCCATAATTCTTGCCGATCAGCGGAGTGAGCATGCCCATATCGCGGTTGTACTCCAGCTCCTTTTTGTTCTTCTCCGGATCGATCACCTCAGCGCGGCCGTCGGCTGTCTTGTTGTAATGCACGCCCTCGATACCGTTCTGAATCGTAGTGGTGTATTCACTTGTAACCATGAAATCAATCATCTTCATGACGGATTCCGGATCTTTGGCCGCGGCATTCACCATGCCGGTCATCTGAATCGGAGTGGTCAGCGTCGGGCTGAACTGCCCGAATTCCGTTGTCGGCAGGGCAATCGGAATGACCTCGGCTTCAGGGACATTCTTTTTCAGCGTCTCATACGTACTGACATCGGCCCCGTTGCCCCCGTATATCCCCAGCTTGCCGGAGATCCAGTCCTGCTTCTGCTTCTCGCCGTTCTTGTCGGTGACGAAATCCTTATCCGCCACACCCGCCGCATACAGCTCCTTCTGGAAGGAGATCGCCGCCTTGATCCGGTCCCAGTCATGCACAACCTTGTCATTCTCCAGTACCCAAGGGTATTGATCCTCGCCGAACAGCGTAAACCCGGTGCCGAACATGTTGTTCAGAATAATTCCGGCTACGAAGCTGAGCCCGGTCCCCTGCGTATCCGCTTTGCCGTTGCCGTCCGGGTCCTGTTCAGTGAACGCTTTCGCCACCTTCAGCAGCTCCTCCGGGGTAGTGGGAACCTGCAGGTCCAGCTTTTTCAGCCAGTCATTGCGGATAAACAGGTAATGCTGCGGACCGAACTGGATCGGACGTCCCACCGTGTACAGCTTGCCGTCCGCCATCGTGCCTGCCTTGCGGAGCGCCGGATACTTCTCCAGCATCGCCTTATATTCCGTACTGCTACCCGCAATCAGGTCATCCAGCGGAAGGAGCTGCTTCTGGTTGTAGAGCTGTCCCTGGTAAGCGGTATCAAATTCAAAGATCAGGTCGGGGGCCGACTTCGATGCGAACAGCACATTGAACTTCTGCAGGGATTCGAAACGCGGCACCGTAACGTATTTCACATTAACCGGCCCGTTCTCATTGACCCATTTTGTCCAGCGGTTGTCGCTCATCGTCCCCTCTTCTGCAGGTACCGTGCCGCGGTCATACAAAGAGACGGTGATCGACCCGCGTTTCTCAGGTGTTCCTTCCTTGTTCGAGTCTTCGCCCTGGGAAGCAGCATTATTGCCGCCGCAGCCTGTGACAGCGATAGCGAGCATCAGGGATGCTGCACCGGCAGCAGTTGTTTTTCTAAGCCAAATGGGTTTGGACATATGGATGTGACCCTCCTATAATGATGTTCTTGTACTTACGGATATGAGCAGCGATGATCAGCCTTTGATGGCACCGATGGTTACGCCTTTGACAAAATACCGCTGCAACAGCGGATACACAATCAGCATCGGAATGACCATAACCATAATCCCGGCGGCCTTGATGCCCTCCGGTGTAATATTGACGACCTCCTGCGAGTTCATGGTATTCAGCTCCTGCAGGACGGCCTGGCTCTTCACCATCTGCTGGATCAGAACCGTCAGATTGATTTTCTCCGGACTGTTCATGTAGATCATTACGTTGAAGAACGAGTTCCAGTAATACACGCCGTAAAAGAGTCCGATCGTCGCCAGCACAGGCAGGGACAGCGGAAGAATAATCCCCGCCAGCAGCCGCCATTCACCGGAGCCGTCAATTCTGGCCGCTTCCACCAGCTCCTCCGGAATGTTCTCGAAAAAGGAACGCATGATCATCATATTATAAGTGCTTACCAGAGCCGGCAGCCAAAGTGCCGCGTAAGAATCGACCAGTCCGAGACTGCTGACCACGAGATAGGTCGGGATCAGGCCGCCCGTAAACAGCATCGTGAACACAATCGCCAGGGTCAGCGTGCGTCTTCCGTAGAAATCACGGCGGGACAAGGGATAGGCGGCAAAGATAGTGAACAGCATGCTGGCCGCCACACCAACCAGGGTAATCAGGAGACTGTTGCCAAAGGCACGCACTACCGGCGTTCCCTCGAAGAGCATGGTATAAGAGCTAAGTGTGAACTCCACCGGCCATAGGGTGACAAAACCGGAGAGCACCGCGTCCTTGCCGCTGAGGGACAGGGAGGCGAGATGGAGCAGCGGCAGCAGACAGAGAATGCCTGCGAGCGTCAGCAGCAGATAATTGAAGCCGTAGAATACTTTTTCACCTTTTGTACTTTGCATAGTGTCCTCCTGTTACCACAAGCCTTTATTGAAGCGCCGGGCAATGGCGTTGGATATCAGCACCAGGGTCAGCGCTACGAGGGAATCGAACATTCCCAGTGCAGCCGTCAGGCTGAACTGCCCTCCCTGTAGTCCAATCGCGTAGATGTACGTACTTATAACCTCGGAGATCCCCGATACAATCGAGTTCTGGAGCACATATACATGGTCGAAGCCTACCTCCATCACCCGTCCCATGGCGAGAATCAGCATAATGACAATGGTCGGGCTGATCCCGGGCAGTGTGATGTTGCGGATCTGCTTCCATTTGCCCGCTCCGTCCATGCTCGCCGCTTCATAGAGGCTGGGGTCAATGGAAGTCAGTGCAGCCAGATAGATAATCGCATTGAAGCCCGCATCCTTCCAGATTCCCGAGCCGAGGAAGATGGATACCCAGGACCACTCTTTGAAGAGGAACGGAAACGGCTTGCCGGACAGCTTCTCGACCAGCACATTGGCCACCCCGGTCTGGGCAAAGATCGTCACTACCAGTCCGCCGACAATGACCCAGGAGAAGAAATAGGGCAGATACACCAGCGTCTGGACTGATTTTTTGAAAAACTTGTTCCGGACTTCATTCAGCATAATCGCCAGGGCAATCGGAAACGGAAAGCTGACCAGCACTGACAATATACTGAGCACAAGCGTATTGCGGATAATCTGCACCGATTGCGCCTGGGTGAACAGATTGGTGAAATTGTCCATGCCGACCCACTGGCTGCCCCATACCCCCTCATAGAAGGTATAATTTTTGAAGGCAATGACCAGTCCCAGCATGGGCGTGTATTTGAAAATGATATAGAACGCGATGACCGGAACGAACATGACCCACAGCGGCAGATTGTTCTTGAACCGGCGGGTCTGCCAGAAGCGCTTGCTTCCCGTCTTCCGCAGAGTATCCATCCGCAGCACCGCTTCGCTTGCTCTATTCGCTTTCATCTCGGTGCCTCCTTTCGCTTGCCTGTTTTTGCTTCTGAACATGTTGCTGTTGAGCTGAAATGGCCGTTTCATGTCCTCACCATAGCCGCTTCGGCAGGTTACGGCAATATTCAGTTTACCTGTTAATCGCCGCTGAACCCTTATGCAGCCTGGAGTTACAGGATTCCGCCCAGCTCCCGGGCCAAATTCTCCCCCATCCGGATATGTCCGTCATCCCCGGGATGAATCAGATCACAGGACAACCCGCTAAGGTCATCCAGCACCCGGCTTCCTTCAATCAGGCTCAGCTTAGGGTGTGACAGGCGCTGTACGTGACTGCGCAGAATCCCGTTAAACCGGATATCCTTGTCCGCAATCCCGCTGGCCGGGAAATTCGCAAAGTTGGGATAAATCGTAATAACCGCCACCGGCTTCTCCGGATGCCTGCTAACCAGCCGGTCCAGCAGATAGCCGCTCCGCTCACGGAATTCGTCCGCCGGCATATGATCGCGCATATTTACGCCCAGCTCCAGCGTCATGAAAGACCAGTCCTGCTGCTCTGCAAGAAAATCACTCATCTCCCGTTCGCACTGGCAGGAGCCGCTCATGCCCAGATTCAGCACATCGGCAGCCAGCCTTCTTGCCGCTTGGCCGATGTACGGCAGGCTGCTGTTCTCACCATTGGTAATGGATGAGCCGTAAGCAATCCAGCGCTTCCGGGGAGTCTCTCCTTCCTCCGGCGGGCGGAGCGGATGGCCGAAGGTCTCAATGCCGCAGACCACGCAGGCATACCGTCCGAAGCATATGCGCCACACCTCCGGTGCAAAGCCCGTTCCCATCAGCAGCTTGCGGTCAGCCATCGCCAGCCGCGGCGGCTCGCTTAACTGAAGCGTGCGGATGGTCCCTGCCTGAAGCTCATGCCTGGAATGGAACAGTCCGCCCTTGAATACGGTCACACAGCCATCCGCCTCCGGCAAAGACAGGGTTACCCGGATGTTCGGGGCGGCTGTAACGAAACGAAGCTCACAGCCGCCCGCTTCCCCGGCGATGAACCGGCCCCGCTCATTCAGCTGCTCTCTGACGCTGCGGGGAATACGGCGCAGATACACGCCGTACCCGCCGGCCTCCTCCAGTTCAGCAACGTTATGGAAGGCAATCCGGTCCAGTCCCGGCAACCCTATGACCTTGCGCTTGGCGGAATCAACCATGCTTCATCGCCTCCACCAGCAGCAGTAGCGTCATGGATTGCCCGTAGGGCATCGGACAGACCGGAATCTCGCGGTAGTCCTGAAGCGTAGCTCCCATACCCGTTCCGTACGATACTCCCTGTACTATCCCTTCTTCATCAATCTGGCCCAGCACATAGTGAAGAGCTGCCAGGGCAGGCTTGCGGCAGCTCTCATCCAGCAGCCCCTGCCGCACTGCCTTCAGCATGCCGTAAGCAAAAGCGGCGGTAGCCGAGGTCTCCAGATAGGAGCCGCTGTCGTCCAGCAAGGTATGCCACGCGCCTTCCGGCGTCTGCAGCTCAAGCAGCTTGCGTACCTGCCGCTCCAGCGAGGACAGCAGGAAGCTGCTCACACCCGGCGGCAGCTCCACCATCTCCAGATAATCCACCAGCCCCGCCGTATACCAGGAGTTGCCGCGTGCCCACAAGGCCCGGGCAAAGTGATGGCCCCCCTCGAAGGTCCACCCGTGGAAGAATAGCCCTGTTGCTGGATCGGTCAGGTATTTGAGATGGACGAGAAACTGGCGGATACTCTCCTGTATGCACTCCTCCTCCTTCAGTACAATCCCCATCCGGGCTACGAACAGCACCGTCATATACAGCGTGTCGTCCCAGAGCTGTCCGGTATTCGGGCTGCCCGTAACCTCGTGCTGAATGCCTGCTTCCTCTGTGCGGGGCATGTCATTCAGCACATAATCCAGCCATTCCCGGCACAGCTTCAGATAATCTGCGCGTCCGGTCTCCTCCGCCAGATAGCTTAAGGTAAGCATCGGGCACATCGTATTGACGTTTTTTACGGGAATGCCCCCGTCAAGCTTGCTGTCGAACCATCCGGTCAGATAATGCAGAATCTCTTCATCTGCGGTTTCCCGGTAATAGCTGTATAAGGCGAAGAGCCCCACTCCCTGCGGCCATTCCCAATTGTCCATAGAGATAATGCCGATGGGAGCGGTCTCCTGAATGGAGCCTTTCATATCCTTCATCCGCTCAATCACACGGGCGATCTGCTTTTCGAGTGTTGTACGTGATACTGCTTCCATAATGCTCCTCCTTCTTAATGTCCTGCCTAGAGCCTAGAGCCTGTGGCCGGCTGATTAGCCCTGTTCGCAACCTCAGTGTAGTCAAGCGCCGGAATGCCGTCCATTAACAAGAATCTTGCTAATCGCTTTCACTTCTGGCATTGTTCATAATGGAGCTGTATTCGTCATTCGGAGGAACACATGCTCACGACCAAATTCTTTATAGATTGAACCTAGAGATTTAATAATGGGGGAAGCGGATCAAGTAGAAACGGATGCCGTCTTTTTAAAGAACGGCATCCGTTTCCGCGGGAAAGATAAGGAATATTTATTATGCGAAGCATATGATTCTTAACTTTTAAGAGATCCGCAGACTGGCAACGTCCCGAAGGCCAAGTCCTTCACGGATTCAGTAACAAATTCCAAATTATAAATTTCCAGTTCAATCTACATAGAGAGAAATCAGGGGAGGCTAACAGGTAATGAAAATCAAGTTTGATCTTTTTCCGGGCGGTGTTACTAAAGCGCTAACATTAAGCTGGGATGATGGAAGAATCCACGACAGGCGGCTTGTGGAGATTCATAACCGGCACGGGCTGAAGGGCTCATTCCATTTGAATTCAGGATTCTTCGGCAATGAGGGCTACATCACGGAAGAGGAAGTGGCTTCCCTCTATGAGGGGCATGAGATTTCAGCACATACGAGCACTCATCCCTTTCTCTCCATGACCCCGCGTGAGGGCATCGCCGAAGAGATTCTACAAGACCGCAGACATCTGGAAGCCCTCGCCGGCTATCCCGTAAGGGGCATGTCCTATCCGTTCGGGGATTACAGTGATCAGGTGCTGAGCGTTCTGCCGGCGCTGGGGATCGAATATTCACGTACTGTAAAGTCCCATGGCAGCTTCAGCCTGCCGGACAACCTGCTGGCTTGGCATCCCACCTGCCATCACCGCGATATGCTGGCGCTGGGCAAACAGTTCCTGGAGGAGCAGCCCCGGTTCTCCCATATGCAACTGCTATATGTATGGGGACACAGCTATGAATTCAACGACAATGATAACTGGGAGGAGCTTGAGCAGTTCGCCGCCATGATGGGCGGCCATGAAGAGATCTGGTACGCCACCAATATCGAGATTGCCGACTACTTGTCCGCTGTACAAGGACTGCGCTTCTCCGCTTCCCGGGAGATGGTCTATAATCCGTCGGCAGTGGATGTATGGATCACCGCCGGGGACGAGGCATGCCGGATATCCGGAGGAGCTACTGTGCGTCTGGGTTAGGAATTGCTGTGGGTTTGTTAGGGGGCTGTGAATGGCTCATAATCATTCGACCGGTGGCGCTCCGGGGGGCGGGCACAGACACGGTTGCAGGCGCGGTAAGGAGAAATGTTGTACAAATTGCAACTTTGATTCATGAATCCCTGGGTGTTTGAGAGGATTGTTGTACGAAATACAAGAATTCTCTCGCTGAGCGGCTTTGGGGATGAGAAATGCTGTATTTCATACAACAATCCATAGTTTTAGCTCATATAATATGGATAATGTTGTATTCAGTACAGGACAAATAGCTCCGTCTGAAACTGGCCTTGCCGATCCCGTGGGACCTGTAAATCCGGGATGCGCCCGTGATGCGTTTCCCACGTCCGTGCTGTAATATCCGTTGCGAGAGTTTGCTTCTTCTGGATATTCGACACTCAGGTGATTTTTGATTTCTTCACAGAGCATGAGTCTATTTTTTCTTTCAGAAAACGTTGGAGACTATTTTCGAGTAGATCACTGAACGGGTTTTGTTGTATACTGGTCATTGAGTAGGGCTTCTTTTTCTTGGTGACTTCGCAATCCCAAGGATACCCTACTTTTTTGTCGTTTACTAGACTCCCCGATCCTTACACATACTATTTCACGCCATCGTTTGGACTGAAGCAGAAGCTGATTTGAGCTTAATTCTCAGGAAAGCGAGATTCCTTTATTACCTAAGTGACCTTTATCCCCTTCTATCTGTGAGCATAATAAAACCCGATTCCAACACAGCCTGGATGGCTGGTGGAATCGGGTTATTATTATAGTAGATGCGCTTAGGCACTGAGGGTCTGCGGTAATTGTATTGATGTCGGCTGGCGGCAAGCAGTATGAATATAGTGAGATGCACCGTTGGGATTGAGGCGCAAGCAGCAGAGGCCTGATTATAGGCGCGTTACAGTGGCGGTGCTTATGGCGTTAGCAGCAGTTTGAGTAAGGTGACAGCATGGATGGATTGGGATCAACCGGTCTAACCGGCTGCTACTGCCATCCTCCGGCGGCAGCATCTATATTGTCCTGCCGGGCGATCCACGTCAGGCAGGCCGCCCGGAGCAGCGCTTCGGTCCGCTGGGCCGCGCTGCAGAAGATCCCGCTCAGGCCGATCTGATACAGATCGGCCAGCGCGTACGCCGCCGGTGCCCCCGCGGCGAGCACCGCCGCCGCCGGCTTCACCCGGCGCACGGCGGCTAACACCTCAGCCGCCGCCTTGGCGAAGCCCTCGGCGGCGCTCTCCTTCAGCGCGGCTTCACCGGCCGCGCCGTCCAGCACCAGGAAATCGGCGATGCGCGCGATTTCCCCCGCGGCAGCGCGCCCCACCTCGGGGAGCAGGAGCGCCCCGATGCGGCACGCTGCCGCGTAAGCGTGGCCGAGGGTCTGCTCGGCCACGCCCTCAATGAATTCGCGCTGTGCTGCGAATTCGGCTGCGCTGGCGGGGTACGGCGCCAGCAGGTCCACGCGGCTGTCGCCGCCCAGCCGCTGGCTCTCCGCCACCGCGGCGAACAGCGCTTCAAGCTGCGCATCCTGCAGCGCGGCCAGTCTTGCCGGGCGGGCGGCAAGCTCCGGCGCATAGGGCAGAGCAACTGCGGCCCAGACACCGTCCGCCGACTCCAGAAGCGCGGCAGCGGCAGCCCGCAGCCGATAATAAATCCGCTGCAGGATACGCTCAGCCTGCCCCTCATCCCCGCAGGACATCCAGCTCGAATAGAGTGCCGCAAGCTCCGGCTCCAGCAACCATTCCTCGCTGCGGATCAGACAGGGACCCGCAGGGTAAATGCCGGGCTCCTCCCGAAGAAGGGACCGGTCACCCAGTCCGTCGCGCAGCACCAGAAAAGCTGGGCGTTCGCCCGGACGGCGGAAATAGGTCCGGCTCATGTTCCCATTACTCTTACGCCGCTCCCCGTCGGGAAGAAATTCCGCTGCAGCGGAAGCAACAGATGCAGACTGGCTCATCTCCATGCCAATAGTCCGGTCGCCGGGATTATACTTGAACGGGCGCTCCTCATTATTTTGATTCTGATCCTGCAGACGTTCACCTTTCATCATCGCACCCACCTTTTTAACTTTGGATTGCTGCCGGCTCTGCTCCCCTTAAGGCGATGCCCCCGGCATTTTACGATGCTTCAATCTATAAATACTGGCAAAGGCCCTGAAATATGCAAACGGTATCAAATGATTACGGCGGCGAAGGATGAGCTTGGGGATACGCGCAACTTGAACTCTTCAGCATGGGTATCCTATAGTTATTAACTATCCGGTATTTAGAAGTCGGATATTTGTTCAGCAAATGCACTTTCTACAACAGATTTCGCAATATTAATGCGCTAAAATTGGTTCTAATGTATTTCATACAATGGATTTCCGGCTCATGCCGCAGAAACGCCATTCTCAAGGGATTCTACTGTACGAACTGCAACAGATGCCTTTTTCCGGGTGATCCAGCCGATATCTGCTGTAAAAAATGCAATAGAAGCCCCACTTCTCCCGCTTCTCCCACTCTCACCTTCTCCCCCAGACTCAATCCATCCCCACTTCTAAAAAAACCACCATCTCATGCAAGTGTTCTGCATAAAACAGTGGTCTATAATTTTATTCCTTTACCATACAATGCTGCCAGGCATATGCCTGCTAGATCCCGCCAGAGGCGCCTGGCTCGCAACAATCCGCTGCTTCTGCCTATCCGTGTTACGACTGCTGGCTGGCAGCGATCGCCTGCTCCAGATCGTAGAGGATATCGTCGATCGACTCCGTACCGATGGACAAGCGCAGCAGCTCCGGAGTAACCCCGGCCGTAATCTGCTCTTCGTCTGACAGCTGCTGATGTGTAGTGCTTGCCGGATGGATGATCAGCGACTTGGAATCGCCCACATTAGCCAGATGGGAGAACAGCTTCACATTCTCAATCAGCTTGACACCTGCCGCCGCTCCGCCCTTGATCCCAAAGGTAAGGATGGCACCCTGGCCTTTGGGCAGGTATTTCTGTGCCAACTCATACGAAGGGTGACTCTGCAATCCGGAATAGCTTACCCACTCGACAGAATCATGTGCCTCCAGATACTGGGCCACCTTAAGCGCATTCTGGCTATGGCGTTCCAGACGCAAATGCAGCGTTTCAAGTCCCTGCAGCAGCAACCACGAATTGAAAGGCGAGATCGCCGCGCCCAGATCACGAAGGAGCTGTACGCGCGCTTTGATGATATAAGCAATAGGTCCTACAGCTTCAGTGTAGACTACCCCATGATAGCTTGGGTCGGGTTCAGTAAGGCCGGGGAATCTGCCGCTGGCCTTCCAGTCAAACTTGCCGCCGTCCACGATAATTCCGCCGATCGAGGTGCCGTGGCCGCCGATGAATTTGGTCGCGGAGTGCACTACAATATCCGCCCCGTGTTCAATCGGACGCAGCAGATACGGGCTTGGGAAGGTATTGTCAACAATCAGCGGAATTCCATGCTCATGGGCGATGGCTGCTACAGCTTCAATATCAAGCACATTCCCTTGCGGATTACCAATGGTTTCGGCGTAGAGCGCTTTGGTTTTGTCCGTTATCGCTGCCCGGAAGTTCTCCGGATTATCCGAATCGACAAAATGCACCTTAATTCCCAGCTTGGGCAGCGTCGTCGAGAACAGATTATAGGTCCCGCCATACAGGCTGGCGGCGGATACAATTTCATCCCCTGCGCCGGCGATATTTAGAATAGAGAAGGAAATAGCCGCTGCTCCGGAAGCCGTCGCAAGCGCACCGGCCCCGCCCTCCAGCGCGGCAAGACGCTGTTCAAACACATCGGTGGTCGGGTTCATCAGCCGGGTGTATATATTGCCGAATTCCTTGAGCGCGAACAGATTGGCAGCATGCTCTGCATCACGGAATCCGTAGGATGTGGTCTGATACAACGGTACAGCACGGGCTAAAGTTGTTGGATCAATCTCCTGGCCTGCATGAACGGTTAAGGTTTCGAATGACAGCTTGCGTTCTTCTGACATGGGTATTTCCTCCTCTAAATAGATAATGGCAAACGTTAACAATCAAGAATTGTACCTATTCTCTCACAAACCATGTCATTTGAAAAGTTAAAATTCTCATTAATTCACTATGTTTTATTAAGTTTCCATCTTTCAAAAAAAAGACCCGCTGCATGCAGAAGGCGCGGGTGTCGAATATAAAGAAATCTATGTCCATGGTGTAGGAGATACTCATATCCTAAGCAGCTTCAAGTGTCGTAGCTGACCAGATAATGATGGAGCTCCGTATTATAGCAGCCGATGCTGTGTTCAATCAGTCTGCCTTCCCCATCGTAGGAGTTACGCAGTCGCTTGAGGACATGCGTTCCCGGCGGAAGCTCCAGCAGCAGGCAGACCTCAGGAGGTGCAGGTTCGACAAAGAAGCGGTCCTTGAAGTTCTCCAGCACGATGTCGTTCTCTTCCAGCGAGTCATACAGGGATTGGATATCGGTATCCATTCCTCTGGCTCCTCCGCCGGGAAGTGCGGCTGCCGTCAGGAAATGCATCAGATGAATATAAGGCTGTCCATTCAGAATATATAGACGTTCAATCCGCTGGCAATACGGCCCGTAGCGGGCGTATTCTTCCGTTCCGGCCTCGTTTGCGATGCGTTCGGAAGCCAGCAGCCTTTTTTCCAGCTTATGACCCTCTTCTACGAGCAGCTCCGTGAACCGTTTACCCTTGGAGAGCTTCTGATAGGAGGTATTGCGCGTCACAATCGTTCCGATGCCGCTTTTCTTCTGCACATAGCCTTCCTGGGACAGCTCCTGGACTGCGCCGCGGATCGTCATTTTGCTGACGCCGAATTCCTTTTCCAGCTGCGGCTCGGAGGGGATGATACTCCCCAGAGGATATACCCCGTGCAGAATCCGGTCTTTGAGGATTTTTTGAATCTGCTGATATAAGGGGCCTTGCTTGCGTTTCAGAGACACGCTTGGGTTCACTACCTTTCAACATCTAAGGTATGGCCACACAGCGCCCGGAGCACCTCACTCTCGGTAAAAAGCGCTGTATCGCCTTGGGTGGTATGGGCCAGCATCGCCGCCGCCGCTGCCATATCCACCGTCTGCTGCTGCGGGTACTGCTGCAATTCACCGTGGATGACACCACTGGTAAAGGCATCGCCGGCACCGATCCGGTCATACACTGGGAAGGTAAGCTTGCGGGAGAACCGGAACATCCCTTGATGATAGATATAGCCTGTCAGAGAATGCGTATTGTCAGCGTTAATCTCACGGTGGGTTCCCGCTGCCGTTCCGATTCCGAAGCGCTCCGCCACTTCGGGAATCGCTTGCTTTAACTGTGTTATTCTATCATATTCTCCCGTTCCGATGCCAAGGATAAACTGCGCATCCTTCTCATTCATCATCACCGTATCGGCCAGCGTAAGCAGTTCCTCATAGTGCGGGCGGGCCTTAGCATATCCATCCGCTCCCCATAGCGCCGGACGGTAATTGCAGTCGAAGACCACCTTGCCTCCGGCCCTCTTCACTTCCGCAGCCAGCTGCTTCATCTGCCGGCGCACGCCTTCATTCATCGCCAGCGTAATGCCGCATAAATGCAGGACGTCCACACGGGAGGCAAGCGCCGCCATATCATAATGGTCTGCCTCCGCAGTATTAAAGCTGCTGCCCAGCCGGTCTGTGTAGGTCACTCTGCCGGGGCGTGCTCCAAACCCATTCTCCAGAAAATACATCCCCAGGTGCTTGCCGCCCCGGCTGATCAGCGACGTGTCCACCCCAAGCTTGCGGAGATAGGCGATCGCCGCTTCACCTACCGGAGTTTCCGGCAGGGTGGTAATGAGTGCACCGTTGTGGCCGTATCTGGAGAGGGCCGCCGTTACATTCACCCCGCTGCCGGAAAAAGAATACTCCAGCCTGCTGCCCTGGGCCAGCGTCTCAACCCCCGGGACCTGCAGCCGCATCATCACTTCGCCAAAGGCTGCAATTCTAGGCATACTGGTCCACCAGCGATTTCATCGTACCCAGCAGTCTGCGGACATCCTGTACGTTCGTACTCCCGGTCTGCGGATCAATAATCGAGGAATAGACATGCGGGATCACCTGCGGCACGCCTGCCTGAAGCGCAATCTCCAGGATAGGTCCAAAGTTATCCAGGTCGATTCCGCCCGTTGGCTCCAGGGCAAATCCCGCTTCCCCGCAGGCCTTGGCCACCGCGCGGTATTCCTCCTCCAGCTTCAGTCCCTGCATCGGATAATATTTGAGCGCATTGCCGCCCATGTCACGCACCAGCGCAATGGCAGCATGAACAGGAACAATAGCATGCTGCACGACCCCCGAACTGACGGGACCGGTCGATATATTTACATATCCCGGCTGCCCGCAGGGAGAGACCAGACTGTTAATCCAGCTATCCTTCGCTCCCAGGTTGGCGCGGGTTGCCCCCACTGCCGGAAACACCTGATTGATATGGCTGCCCGCATAGCTCAAGGCAATCTCCGCCACAACGGACGCCTGGCGGTTGTCTCCAGCCCCGAGTCCGATCGATACGGCATCCTCAATAGATTGGCCATATTCCGTCATGGCAGCGGCCGCTTCCTGTGCGGTGGCATAGTTTTTGGAGAGCACGCCCACCAGCACATGCCCGTCCGCTGCTTCATACACATCCTTAGCATTGCCGATGCTGCCGGCCAGCACATTAAGTGCGGCTCTATTCTTATAGAAGCGCTGCTCAATCTTGCCCATTATTGTTTACCTCCCATAATTTCATTGATTCTGCTGACGATGACCTGAAGATCATCCCCTTGCAGCGGCCTTGGATCGATATCGAAATAGCCCTGCTTCACGCCATAGTCCCGGGTATACACCGCAATCGTGCCTTCACGCAGCCGGTCATTGACCGTCTTCGCATCCATTCCCGCCGCAGAGGCATCAATCTGGACCCGTCCACGAAAAATCGCTCTGCCCGCTTCATCCTGCACGATGCGGACGAAAACTCCGGGAAGGGCGGCCAGCGGCTGAAGAGCCTCCAGCGCCTGCTTTTCCAGCCCGCTGTTGTCAGCTTTATCCTGGTATTCCTCCAGTGCCTGCAGCAGTCCGAAGATGGTCTCCTTGCCGACCTTCATGCTGCGGCCGATGCCGTGCAGTTGTACCTTCAGCCATTCGATATACTTTGTTTTGCCGGCGACAATGCCTGAGGTCGGGCCTTCCACCGCCTTCGAGCCGCTGTAAATGGCCAAATCGGAATACCGGACATATTTGGACAGGTCCTCTTCCGCTGCCGCATCCACAATCAGCGGCACCCCTCTGCGCTGTGCAACCTCCCAGGCTTCCTCCACGGAGATCATATTCTTCTGGACGGCGTGATGGGATTTGACGTAGAGAATGGCTGCGGTACGCTCACCGATCGCCTGTTCGATATGCTCCTTGCGCCCTTCGTTGGCATATCCTGCTTCCACCACCCGGCCCCCGCCGAGGAATACCATGGTTTCGACCGGCGCTCCATATTGCACATTATGGCCCTTGAGTATAATGATCTCATTCTTCAGCACCGGCTCCTGGTGCAGGCGGAGGCTAAGCCTCGGGTCTCCGGTCGTCACAATAGCTGCTACCGACAACGCAATGCCGCTGGATGCCGAGTTTACGACAACCGCCCCTTCCGCCCCAAGCAGCCGGGCAATGTACGCCCCGGATTTGTCCACAAGGTCCGCAATTTCCGCGTACTGCTGCCCGCCCTGCTTCATTGCCTCCATGACTGAATCCGTCGGCGCGGAGACCCCAAGAATGCTCATTCTTCCGCTGGCATTAATTACACGCTTCAATCCATATCTAGCCTGTAATGAGTGATCCATTGACATAGACTCCTTTAGCCTCAATATAGTGGTGTGCGGCCCGGACATCGCCTTCCGAGTCCGTAAGCTGCTTCTCGCCTGCTTGCAGGGCAAATAAGGTCAGGTTCGCCTGCTGCCCAACTCTGATCCGGGCGAGCTCCGGCTTGCCCAGCCATTCCGCTGCGCTGGTAGTGACCGCACGGATGACCTCCTCCAGACTGTAGCCGAGATAGAGGAATTTCGTCAGCAGGTTCGACATGCTGTATACCGGCCCGTTCAGACGGTTGCCCCGGTAAATATCCGTACTGATCGTATTCAGCGCGATGCCTGCCGCCTTCGCCTGTTCAGCCACCCGGAAGGAGAAGCTCGCCGTGCCATGCCCCACATCCAGATGAACGCCCCGGGCAACTGCATCCAGCAGCCCTTGCAGCGGCGCACCGTCTTCCTCAAACAGATTATTGGGTTTGCCGTTAAGATAATGAGTGATCACATCACCCCGCTGCAGCAGCTCCAGCACTCCGGAGACCGCCGGCGGAGCGGAGCCGATATGCACCATCAGCGGAAGCCCCGTCTCCTCCGACAGTGTGCGTGCCAGCTTAAGCGGCTGTATGCCGCTGTCCTTGACGACACTCTGGCTGATGCGGGCTTTCAGACCGACAATGAATCCGGGATAGGCGGCTGCCGCCTCCAGAACCTTGGTCCGGTCGATCCATTCCAGCTGCGACAGCTCATCGGTCCGCTCCAGCCCGATTCTCGAGATATTCAGCAAAGCGAACACCTGGGTGGCCGCCTCCAGACTCCGGGTATAGAAGTCTCCGATCCGGTCTGCACCGCAGCTTCCGGCATCCACCAGAGCAGTTACCCCCTGCTTCACTCCAATTTCGTCAATCTCATCGCCGTAAGGATGCAGCTCCGGTACAGCATGCACATGCAGATCAATCCATCCGCTTGATACAAATAACCCGGAACCGTCCAGCAGGGTTTCTCCTTCAGCCTGGCCTGGCGGTGTAATGGCGGTGATGATCCCGTCACGGATGGAAATATCAACCATCTGCCCGTCAACAAGCTGCAAATTGCGCAGCACATTCTCTGTGCCCACTCCTCCATCTCCTTCTCTAACCTGGATATACAAGCGCCCTCTAAAAAATGGTTAATGACATGAAACCTTTACATCCTTATATTTAACAAGTAGAAACGGCTTTGCCGTCCTTATAAAGGATGGCACCGTTTCAGCGAGAAATAGAAGGATCATTTATAACGTGAAGATATAAATTCTTATATTTCAAGTAGAAACGGCTTTGCCGTCCTGAAGAAGACGGTGCCGGTTCTGGCGGAAATATAAGGATGCTAGGTCCAGGGAAAAGTATCGACCCTTTTATTTTAAGAAACCTGAGACGCTACTCCATTCTAAAGATTATAATGTTATAATGTTTATACTAGCATAGATGCAATCCGGAAGAGAACAGTGATTTATAATTCAAAGATTTCTATAAAGATTTCTGTAAAGATTTCTAATCTGAATATTTTTAACACTGGAGGGTCCGCTTCATGGTAAATCAAGCAATCAAGCCATCCTTACTCAACCGCTTCCGGCTCAGCTGGAATCATTTCAAATCAAGGCTGCTGCTGAAATATGCATTTTCCTACATTCTCATGTTCCTGGTTCCTCTGACAGGTGTAACTATCTTTGTCTATGAAAACGCCGTCAAGGGCCTGCGTATGGAAATTGAACAATCCAATGTCAATCAGCTGAATCAGGTGAAGAGCACGATAGACGACCGTATGAATGAGCTTCAGGAAATAGCGGGAAGAATCGCCTATGACAAGCATCTGACTCCTTATATGGTGCGGCATCCCTACTACAGCCTGGAGGCCATTCAGGCACTGGCAAATTATAAGGCCAGCAGCAGCATTGCAGAGGATTTGTTTCTCTATTTCCATGAAGATTCCAACATTTATTCTTACCGGGGCCTGGCTGATCTTCATGTCACCTTCAGTACCCTCTATCAGTTCGAGCGCTGGAGCCCGGAAGACTTGCGGCAGGACTTGAATGAGGCCCGGCAGCCGATGGTCCGTCCCGCCGAGAATGTGACGGTTAATTCCCGCATGGAGCCGATGCTCGCCATGCTTGTACCCGTGAAACCGAATGACCCGTTCCCTTACGGGACAGTCGTCTATTTGATGAAGGAATCCAATCTTACGGGAGTTATGGATTCGATTCTGAGCGATTTCTCGGGAAGCAGCTATATTTTCGGCCCCTCCGGCGAGGTGCTGACCGCGAACAGTCACGGCGCCAGCCTTCCCCAGAACGAGCTTAAGAATATATCCGCACTTGAGCCGGGGATTCATAATCTGGTGCTGGACGGGGAACAGTACTCCGTCGTTTCTGTACAGTCGGAAGAAAATGGCTGGACCTACGTGACCACGATGCCCAGCTTCCAATTCTTCAGCCGTGTCGCCCATGTCCAGACCCTGATCCTGATCGTCTTCTGTATTGCAGTCATTACCGGCATAGCTGCCGCACTGCTGCTGGCCAAACGGCAGTATCATCCGATCCGGGACCTGATGGAATTCGCCAAGCTGCGAGGCAGCGGCAATGACACTTCCAAGCTCCGGAATGAATGGGAGTCGATCCGGCAGACACTTCATGATTACAGTGCCAGAATTGATCTTCAGGAGCCGTTCGTCCGCAATCAGTGCATGTTGCTGCTGCTCAAGCACGGCAAGCCGGATGATCCCGAAATTGAGCAGATGATCCTCAGTGCAGGCTTCAGGCATCCGCAGGGACAAGGCCTCTATTTCTCGGCCATTCTGTCTTGGGATGACGCCCCTGGCGGCAATTCCTGGCAGGAGCGCCATGTGCTGCAGGAGATGCTCAGCAATATCTGTCTGCCGGGACCGGGTGCTCAGATCTTCGGGATTGAATTCTCGGTCAAGGACCAGTTCGCCCTGATTATTTCACTCCCCGGCGATGAAGACCTGCCGGTTCAGAGCCGGATGGAGCAGGTTATTGAAGCGGTTCAAGCCGTGATCCGCGAGCATTCGCAGCTCTCTCTGAGTATCGGTGTCGGCATGGCCTACCGAGATTTGGCCCGGCTTAACCAGTCCTTCATCGAAGCTGCCGCAGCTCTGGAGCACCGGATGATCCGGCGCAGTGGACAGGTCACCTACTTCGAGCAACTGGCCGAGCTGAGTCTGCCTGCTGCCGAGAGCTTCTGGATTCCGCGCAAATCCATGCTGAAGCTGGAGCAGAGCCTGAAGCAGGGCAACGAATCCGTAGCCGTCCAGATGATTGCCGACACCATTGACACGATTAAGGATGAACCGCTTCAGGTTCACCTGCTGCGCTGTATCTGCTTTGATCTGCTGAACGCTTTTCTGCGCACCGCCTCCGAGCTTGGCATGGACGAGGTGTTCGCCAATATGCCGGAGCTGACCTCCTTCGAGACGCTGGAGGAGCTGGAGAGCCGCCTGCTCGCTCTCGCCGCTGCCATCTGCGCGCAGGTCGAGCGGAATACGGAGACCAACGAGTCTTCTTTAATGGACGATATTCTGGCTTATGTGGACCAGCAGTTCGCAGACTACACCCTCAGCCTGGAGCATGTGGCACTCAAATTTGCCATTTCAACCTCTTATTTAAGCCGGAGCTTCAAAGAGAAGACCGGCAGCAATTTCTCACAATATATCTGGCAGCGGCGTGTGGATGAGGTCATCCGGCTGTTGGTGAATACCAGCGCTCCGCTCAAGGAAATCATTGAGCAGGTGGGCTATCTGGATGCACCGAATTTCATCCGCAAGTTCAAAAAAGAAACCGGTCTGACGCCGGGGCAGTACCGCAAGGAACATACCTTGAAGGGGACTGCTGCGAAAAGACCGGTTTAAGCGGGCGGAGCTTCCGCCCGACCTGTCTGAATAGACTAAGCTTAAAGATTGTGGCATACAGCCAATCCTTCACCCTGTGAATAGTCGCACTTCCGGGCGGAGCTTCTTTGACCCCTGTGAACAGCAGACTTCCGGGCAGCGGCTGCTGCGCAGGAATTCCCTGGTGTCATCCACTTTTCGCGGCAGAAATCGGGTAACTTTGTATAAAATCCTGCACATAATGCAACATTGCCCTCATCCTATCCACCCGAACCCGGAATTGTTGCACAAAACGCAGGATTGTACCTATCTTAGACGGTTTAGCAGGGATATTCTTGCATTCTGTGTAACAATCCGCCCGTCCACCTGGCTATCTATGAACCGAAGCTGCAAAACGTGCAACATTTATGTCCATAGTGCCTATGATGTCTATGACGCCTATTAAGCAGTTCCATTCTGCCGGGAACGAGTCATGCGCCCGCTTCGCGCCAGCACATTATGTTCGGTTTTTCTGTGAAAATACTTCTGGCACAACCTGCGATAAACGCACGGCCTACGCGGCGCTCCCAGTCCAATTGTGTTCGGTTTTTCGATTACATTCGGCCTACGTGGCGCACCCAGTCCAATTGTGTTCGGTTTTTCGATTACATTCGGCCTACGCGGCGCTCCCAGTCCAATTGTGTTCGGTTTTTCGATTACATTCGGCCTACGCGGCGCTCCCAGTCCAATTGTGTTCGGTTTTTCGATTACATTTGGCTTACGTGGCGTACCCAGTCCAATTGTGTTCGGTTTTCCGATTACATTCGGCCTACGCGGGGCGTCCAGTCCAATTGTGTTCGGTTTTTCGATTACATTCGGCCTACGCGGCGCTCCCAGTCCAATTGTGTTCGGTTTTCCAATTACATTTGGCTTACGTGGCGTACCCAGTCCAATTGTGTTCGGTTTTTCGATTACATTTGGCTTACGTGGCGTACCCAGTCCAATTGTGTTCGGTTTTTCGATTACATTTGGCCTACGCGGTGCACCCAGTCCAATTGTGTTCGGTTTTCCGATTACATTTGGCTTACGTGGCGTACCAGTCCAATTGTGTTCGGTTTTCCGTTAAAATATGTTAAATAAATAAAAGGACGATGTTCTGTTTTTCCATTCCACTTTTTTAAATCTGACGCTGAACAGTTACTTAGCTTCCTTAAGAATATGCTCTACCAGCTCATCCAGCGGAACGGTCGCGAGCGCAATCGCCGTGTCCGTTACCCCGTAATAAATGTAGAGCAGCCCGTCCTTGACCACGTTGCCGGTCGGGAAGATGACATTCGGAATCTGGAACCCGAATTTCTCATAGTAGGTCTCCGGCTCCATAATGAAATTATGCGTGCGGGCAATGATCTTCTCCGGCTGCTCCAGATCTAGCAGCATCGCTCCCACACGGTAGACAATATCCTCATCGACGCCGTGATAGAGCACCAGCCAGCCCTTGTCTGTACGGATTGGAGGCGTGGAGCCGCCGATCTTCCGCGACTCCCAAGACAGATTCCCGGCGGTGGCGAGCAGCTTGGGCTCCTCCCAGTTCACCAGATCCTCGGAGTAGGTAATCCACATGGCCGCCTTCTCGGTTCCGTAGGCTTCGCCCACATATTCCTCAGGACGGCGCAGCAGCACGAATTTTCCATTTATTTTCTCAGGAAACAGAATGTTGTCCCGGTCATTGATATCCAGTGGCGTCGTGTCCGCCACAAACTCCCAGTCCAGCAGATTGTCCGACTTCAGGATGGAGGAACGGGTCAGCCAGTGGCCCTCCTCTTCTCCCCAGCCATCCGGGTAGGTTGGAATAGAGCGCTCCGGGACGCCTGCCCCGGTAGGATAATAGCTCATGGCGCAGGGGCGCAGGGCGTAGTTCAAATAGAAGGTCCCGTCGATTTTGACAATCCGCGGGTCCTGCACGCTACCATACGGGAAACCGAGCATATCGGGCGTCACAATCGGCTCATCCTTCACATGGGTAAAGTTCACCCCGTCCTCGCTCGTAAGGAGGCCCAGGTAATTCTTGCACGGGGTCAGGGAACCGGCGGTGCGCTCAATCATATAGAATTTGCCGTTGTCGATGATGACCGCAGGATTGAAGACCGTAACCTTGCGCCATTCATAGCCGCCCGGGACGACTATAGGATTATTCGGATGTCTAGTAATTTGCATGTCTATTCCTCCTGCGAATAAGTTTCGTGATATAGTTTGACCGTCTGGACCTCATAGGGCCGGAAGGAGAGCGAAATCACGCCGCCGGAAGTCACCACGGAGCCTGCATCGCTCTCCAGCAGATTAACCTGCGAAGCGCGGATGTCTCCGTCCCTCCAGTCCAGTTCAGCCGTCTCTCTGCTGCCTGCGGATTCATACAGCCGGACAATAACTCCGCTGCCGTCCTCTGCACGCTTGATCGTATCCAGCATGACATGACGGCTCTGGAAAGCGAGCCAGGCATGAGTGCTTGGATAACGGCCTGCATGCGGCTCCTCGCTGACCACCTGCAAGGGGGCATTCAGCTCTGCCGCTTCGCGCACAACCCCAGCCTGACGCCATTCCCCGCCGTGCGGATACAGGGAATACGTAAATTCATGCTCACCCTGGTCCGCATAGCGGTCAGGCCAGCGCGGGGAGCGCAGCAGCGACAGGCGCAGCACCCTGTCATGAATGTCATAGCCGTATTTGCAGTCGTTCAGCAGACTGACGCCATAGCCGCCCTCGGACAGATCCGCCCAGCGATGGCCGCAGACCTCGAATTGCGCCTGCTCCCAACTGGTGTTGCGGTGCGTCGGACGCTCCAGTGACCCGAACGGAATTTCATACGTAGCCTTCGCGGCCACAATGTCGACCGGAAAAGCGACCTTCAGCAGCTTATGCTCCTCCCTCCAGCTGACCCGGGTCTGGAAGTCCACCCTGCGGCCTTGCATGGGCAGCGTAATCTCCTGCTCAATCAGGGATTCATTCAGCTGCCAGCGGAATTTCAGCACCGTCAGCACAGGGCCGCTGGTGACAACCTGCCGGTCCAGCAGCTTCGCCTTGCCCGCAGGCTGCTGTTCATAACGCGGGTCAAGATCCCAGGCATCCCACAACGGGGGAGTGTCATGATAGAACTGTAGCTGATTGCCGGTCTGGCCGGGCTGCAGCAGCTCCCGGCCTGCGCTTTTGTCAACCCAGCGGCTGATTTCACCGTCTTCGTTAAAGGTAAGAATGTAATGGTCCGTCTCCCATTGTTCGGGGAAACTATCTCGCGCAGTTAAGGGAGCAGCCTCCTGCCCGTGCCACCCGCCGACAGCATCTGCCTCCAGATCAGGGCGTATACCGGCAGGCGCAGCAGCCTCCCGCAGCCAGAAGGTCCGGCAGCCGAAGGCAGGGACCCTGCGGACCCGAACAGCCAGGATATAGCCGGCTCCGGCTCCGGCTGTGTTCCAGCATTCGCTCTCCAGCAGGCCGTCCTCATCGAACGCTTGCAGTGCCATCAGGCTGCAGCCTCCCTCCAGCCGGATCACCTCCGTCCGTTCCCAGCCCAGACTGTTGAAGACCACATAGGGACGGCCCTCACCCGCAGTATTCACTTCTCCTGCCAAGGCACGGAGCGAGGTATCCAGCACCTGCTGGCCCAGGCGGAAGATCTCCGCGTACTCCTCCCGCGAGGTGGTGTACACCTCGGGAATGGAGGTGCCGGGAATGATGTCATGGAACTGGTTGAGCAGCAGCAGCTTCCAGCCTTCGGCCAGCTCCTCCTGCGGCTTCACCAACTGCTTCCGCTCCTGCGCCGGTTGTACAGGCTCCGGATGACTATTCTTCTGCGCGAGCACACTCCAGATCTCCGCTTGACGGTATAAGACCTCCGCCTTGCGGTTGCTGCGCTTATTGAACGCATGGGTCGTGAAGGTGCCCCGGTGAAGCTCCAGATAGAGGTCGCCATGCCATGCCGGAAGCTCCGGCTGGCGCGAGCCGACTCCTGAGAAGAATGCCTCCGCCGTAGAGAATCGGCTGACCGGCTGGCCCGGCGCGAGACCGGTGCGGGCCACATATTCCAGCATCTCGTGGGTAACCCCGCCTCCGCCGTCGCCGTGGCCGTAGAGCAGCATCAGCTCCTCATGCTCTTCCTTCAGGTCATAGGCCTGCCAGTGCTCCTGAACATCCTTCGGATGGGTATGCTCGTTCACCCCGTGGTTCTGATAGGCCACGATCTTCGTTCCGTCAATGCCGACCCAGTGGAACAGCGTATGCGGGAACGGGTTGGTATCATTCCAGCCGAGCTTGGTCGTCATGAAGTACTCAATTCCGGCCTGCTTCAAGAGCTGCGGCAGAGAAGCACAATAGCCGAAGGTATCCGGAAGCCATTCAATCGTGGAATGCTTGCCGAATTCCTCCATATAGAAGCCCTGGCCGTAGAGCATCTGCCGTACCAGTGATTCTCCGCCGGGGATGTTCAGATCCGGCTCCACCCACATGCCGCCGACCAGCTCCCAGCGCCCTTCGGCAATCCGTTCCTTAATCCGCCCGTACAGCTGCGGATAGTGCTCCTTGGCGAAGGCATACAGCTGGGGCTGGCTCTGGGAGTAACGGAACTCCGGATATTTATCCATCAAAGCGCAGACCGTGGAGAAGGTCCGGCTGACCTTGCGGACCGTCTCCCGGACCGGCCACAGCCAGGCGATATCGATATGCGACTGGCCCACCATGTGCATCGTCCCCGGGTGCAGCCCCGCAGAGCGTTCCGCCGCCGCTTCCGTCCGCAACTGCTGCTCCGCTGCAGTGACGGCATCGCCGTCAAGAAGCAGCTCCTCCTTCATATAGAGCGTGTCCATCACCCGCTCCAACGCCTTCAGGCTGCGGATGCGGCGCATATCCCCCTCCGGCAGCAGCAGGGCTGCTTCATGCACGATTTTCACTGTATGCAGCAGGCTGAACACCGACGGGTTCACCCGCACCAGCGTGATTTCAATCTCTGTAAGCGGCGGCTTGATCACCGCCTGGCGGTTCAGCGGGTCCTCCGGCTCAGGCACCGGATCATACAGCTCAATCTCCAGCTGAAGCTCTCCTCCCGCAGTACCGGGCGGCAGCGGAATGAACCAGTGATTGCTGTCCAGGCCATGGTAGGGTGCTCCATTAATCTTCAAAAGGCCTTCCCCGCGCCCCAGATAGAGCAGCGCGGCTTCTTCCGGCGCCCAGTCTCCCGGAACCGTGATCTCCCGCTGAAGGAAATACGTGGTTCCATAACCGCCGTCCAGCCGTGAAATGCTGTAATTCAGGTGAAGCTCCTCTTCATGTTCATAGTTCCCCGGAGTAAGATAGCGGGACCTCTGCATACTCCATTCCGCAAGCTCTATCTTCTCTGCCCACTGCCGCTTGGCCAGCCACAAGGTGAACCGGTTCATACGCTTCATGGCTCAGCTCTCCTCCCTCACATGGAGCGGTGCCGTCAAGTACTCTACGGAGTGCGGACCTGCCATCACCGCGAATTCTCCCGCTTCCACGATCCGCGTTAAATCCGCAGATACATACTCCAGCTGCTCCCGGCCCACGCTGAACGTCACCGTCTGCGTGTCTCCCGGCTGGAGGCTGATCTTGCGGAAGCCCTTGAGCTGCTTCTCGGGACGGGTAATGGAGGAGGCCAGATCGGAAATATACAGCTGGACCACCTCGCTCCCCGCCCGGTCTCCGGAATTGGTCACATCCACGGAGACAAGCGCCTGCCCGTCCGCAGATATCACGGAAGGCTCCACCTTCAGGTTACTGTATGCAAATTCGCTGTAGCTGAGGCCGTAGCCGAACGGATACTCGGCATGGAAGTCCGTCTCCAGATACCGTTTGCCTCTGGTCCGCCGTTTATAGTAATAGACCGGAAGCTGACCCACATGCTTCGGAATACTGATCGTCAGCCGCCCGGAAGGGTTCACCTCGCCGAAGAGAATATCGGCAATGGCATGCCCGCCTTCCTGGCCCGGATACCAGGCCTCCAGAATGGCATCAGCATGCTCTACAATCCATGGCTCGGCAATCGGACGCCCGTTGATGTAGACCACAATCAGCGGCTTGCCCAGCTTATGAATCTCCTGTGCCAGCTCAAGCTGTACGCCCATCAGATTCAGCGTGGCCCGGTCGATGCCCTCGCCGCATTCCATATCGCTCCAGGAATGCTCAGTCACGACTGAAGCACCGGTAAGCAGATCGATTGTGCCTTCCCCGAAATCTCTGGCACTGGAGCCGCCAATCGCCAGCACAACGGCATCAGCCTCTGCGGCACAGGCCAGCGCATGGGCGAAGCCTTCCCGGGAATCGCCCTTAATCCGGCAGCCGGGTGCATACAGCACCTTGTCCGCACTGCCGCCCAACGCCTGCCGGATTCCCTCAAGCACAGTGACAATCGCGCCTTTGGGCTGCGGCGAGGTATAGTCGCCCAGCTGGTTATACGGCGCATCCGCATTGGGTCCGATTACCGCAAGCTTCGGAATCTGCTTGCTCAGCGGCAGCGTTCCGTTCTCGTTCTTCAGTAGAATGATGCTCTCTCCGGCGATCCGCCGCGCCAGCTCCCGGTGCTCCGGCTTGCCGATCGTCTGCCCGGCCTGCTCAGGATCGGCGTAGGGACGGTCGAACAGCCCGAGCTTGAACTTCAGCTCCAGAATCCGGGCGGCCGCGCGGTCCAGATCGGACTCCTGCAGCCGTCCATGCTCGATAGCGGCCGCGATGTGCTTCTCGAACATTTCGCCCGACATCTCCATATCGATGCCGGCGAGGAGCGCCTGGGCCACTGCCGTCTCCCCGCTACCCGCGGTGTTATGCCCGCTTGTCAGCATCCCCAGCGCTCCGCAATCCGTGATCACGAAGCCCTCGAAGCCCCACTGCTCTCGCAGCACATCCTGCAGCAGATAACGATTCGTCGTGCAGGGCACGCCGTCAATCTCGTTATAGGCTGTCATAATGGACAGCGCTCCGGCCTCCACCGCTTTGCGGAAGGGCAGCAGATCGACTTCATGCAGCTCCCGGAGTCCCATATGCACAGGCGCTGAATTCCGCCCGCCTTCCGAGCTGCCATAGGCGGCGAAATGCTTCAGGGTCGCCATCACGGAATCCTCCGCATCCAGCCGTTCTCCCTGCAATCCCTTCACCGCCTCCACGCCCATCACGGCGATGAGATAAGGATCTTCACCAAACGTCTCCTCCGTACGCCCCCAGCGCGGATCACGCACTACATCCAGCACCGGCGAATAGGTGGCCGCTCCGCCCTGGCTGCGGGTCTCCAGTGCCACTGCCCGGCACATCTCCCGGTACAGCTCCGGATTCCACATGCTGCCCAGAGCCAGCGGAACCGGAAATACGGTCGCGCCGATCGCCATATGTCCGTGTGAGCACTCCTCCCCGAACAGAATGGGAATCCCCAGCCGGCTCTCCTTCATCGCGTAGGCCTGAATGGCATTCACCGCCTCTGCTCCTTGCTTCGGGGACAGGCCCGTCTCCAGGGTAACGCCGGTCCACGGGTCTGCACGCAGCGTTCCATACAAGGAACCGACACCTCCGGCTGCAACCTGGCGCTTGAAAGCTTCTGTCATACCTGTAGTTCCGTCAGGGTGCTTCTCATAGCACTGCCAGCCGAAAGGCTGGACTAATTGTCCAGCCTTCTCTCCAAGGGTCATGCGCTGCAGCAGGTCCTGTACCCGATCGGTCACAGGGCGCGCTTTATCCTTATAGATCATTTTTACAGCACCTTTCTGCATTTAGACATTCATACCGCTCTTTAGCGGCACAACAGCGGATGAAATTTAGTTGGTTTTCCAGCGGTCATAAGCAGCCTGGTTGATCTCGGCTACACGCTCTCCGCCCATTTTCTTAACCGTCGCCACATAATTATCCCACCCCGTAAGCGGCTCGGCTCCGGTAATGAACTTCGCTTCCATCTGCTTCACATACGTGCTCAGATCCGAATTCAGGCTGCTGATCTCGGTCTGTTCTTCCACGGTGAGGAACAGGGCCGGGAACGGAATCCGTGCGCCTTTATCCAGTAGCTTCTGCTTGGTCTCCTGTTCTACCCAGAGGTCAAAGTCTGTCTTCAGTCCCTTGTTGATATCATCCATGGACAGAGTTGGCGCAGGAATACCGTAGTTAGGCGTCAGCGTGGCCCGGTAATCTTCCATTTCCTTGCCGTCTGGTACAGGCAGGTATTGCTTGACCCGGTTGTCTTTGTCGGTGTATTCCCAGAGAACACCCTCCGGCCCTTTATTGAAGAACAAGGCACCTTCATAGGAGTAGAGATAATCTACCCAGCGCAGTGAGGCCTCCGGCTCCGGATTGCTGTTCGTAATGGCAAAAGCGCCGGTTGTAATCCCTCTGTTCTTGGCAATCGCCGGCGCATCCACCGATTCGCTGCGGACTGGCGCAAACATCGGATCAGACGTCGAAGGCTCTCCGCCCTTGGTCATATAAGCATGCCAGTCGGAGAAGAGAGCGACGCGGTTGTTCTGCGCTTTGGCCTTCTTCTGCTCCGCTGTCTGCGAGAAGCTCTCGTGATCCAGCAGCTCCTCGGACCACAGACGGTTCATATAAGTCAGATACTCCTTGTAGCCTTCTTCCAGCGGTGTATAATGCACCTTATCCGCATCGTCTACATAAATTTCCTCCTCATAGATCCCGAAGGCTCCCAGCAGCCAGGTACGGATATCGCGGAGGTTCGCAGCGGCTGTCGTAACTGAGGAAATCGGAAGTTCATCAGCAATGCCATTGCCGTTCGGATCTTCCTCCTTCACACGCTTCAGATAGGTATACAGCTCCTCTGTTGTTTCGGGAAGCTTGTCAATATTGAGCGCCTTCAGGAAATCCCCGTTATACCACATCGGGTTGCGGTACCAGTGCTGGCTGAATTCCACCACCGGCAAGGAATAGATATGCCCGTCCGGGGCTGTGATCGATTTGCGGACATCCGGGTACTCCTCCAGCAGCGCTTTGAAGTTCGGGGCATACTCTTCGATCAGGTCCTCCAGAGGGATCAGGATACCCTGCTCTCCATAATTCATCTGTTCTGCAGTCGTCAGACCCGCTGCGTAGAAGATATCCGGGTAATCCCCGCTGGCAAACACCAGGTTCTTCTTCGTCTCGAAGCTGTCCTTCGGCGCGTTCTTATATTCCATAGTAATGCCGGACATCTCCTGCATCTGCTGGAGCACCGCCATATTCTCCCAGTTCTGAATTCCTACATCCGGCGCTGTGAGCGTCAGTGTTACGGGCTGATTCACAATCGGAAAGCCTTCCTTGTTCACAGTAACTTCGCCGCTGCTGTTATTCTTGGCCCCTTCGTTTGAATTGCCGCAGCCTGCCAGCAACGTCAGGATCATAGCCGAAGACAGCAGAAGCTTCCATGGTTTACGTGTGGTTTGCATTGATAATTCCTCCCCTATGTTCATTACATTTTAACCGCTTAGCCTTTAACTGAGCCAATCATGACGCCTTGAACAAAATAACGCTGCAGGAACGGATAGACAGCCACGATGGGTAGCGTAGAGACGACAATAACTCCATATTTGATCAGCGATGCCGTTTCTGCCTTATTATTCATGGCGATCGCCACCTCGCCGTTGATCGCAGCGCCCGTGGTTTCGGCCGACATTTCCTGAAGGACAAGGATCTGGCGCAGCACCATCTGCAGCGGATACTTGGCTTCATCATTCAAATAGATCAGGGACGGGAAATAGCTGTTCCAGTGGCCTACCCCGTAGAACAGGGCCATAACGGCAATAATCGGTGCGGACAGCGGCAAAATAATACGGATGAACAGCCCCAGGTTCGTAGAGCCGTCAATGTGCGCCGCCTCCTGCAATTCCTTCGGGATGGTCGTCTGGAAAAAGGTGCGGGCCACGACGATGTTCCAGACCGAAGCGGCCACCGGCAGAATCAATGCGCCCATACTATTGATGAGGCCCAGGTTCTTGACCAGCAGATACGTCGGCACGAGTCCGCCGCTGAAGAACATCGTGAACAGAATGATACCCATAAACAGCTGGCGTCCGACAAAGTCAGATCTGCTGAGCGCATAGGAGGCCGGCAGCGTAACCGCGAGATTGAGCAGGGTGCCCGCCACCGTGTAAATAATGGTATTCAAGTAACCATTCCATATCTTAGGGTTCTCAAAAACAAGCTTGTAGCCGTCCAGTGTCACATTCTTCGGAAACAGCCACATGGCTCCCGAATTGACATCCTGCGGCGAACTGATCGAAGCGCTGAGAATATAGACCAGCGGATAGAGAACAACCAGCAGGGCAAGGCACAGATAAATATAGGTGCTGATCAGAAACAGCTTGTCTCCCCTTGACTCTTTCATAGCAGTAACCAAAGACTTCAACTCCTTTCTACCAGAGACTGTTCTCACTGGTGCGTTTGGCGATCCGGTTGACGGTAACCAGCAGAATTACGTTGACCACCGAGTTGAACAATCCGACAGCCGTAGAGAAGCTGTATTGGGCGTTCACTAGCCCGGCGCGGTATACATAGGTGGATATGACATCGGAAGCTTCCATATTGAGCGAATTCTGCAGCAGCAGAATTTTCTCGAAGCCAAGGCCCAGAATATTCCCCATATTCAGGATCAGCATGATCGTAATTGTGGGGATAATCGTCGGCAGGTTGATATGCAGCACCCGTTTGATCCGGCTTGCTCCATCCACAATGGCCGCTTCATGCAGCTGGGGATCTACGCCCGACAGAGCCGCGAGATAAATAATCGTTCCCCACCCGGTGCTCTGCCAGACGCCCGAGAAGACATACACGGTCTTGAACCAGGCCGGATCGGTCAGAAACTGCGCAGGCTCGAAGCCCAGGAATTCAATGGCCCGGACAATCATTCCGCTGGAGGGCGACAGGAAGGTAATAATCATCCCTGCCATAACAACGACGGAAATGAAATGCGGCGCATAGGTTACCGTCTGGACTGATTTTTTGAACGGGCCGTTGCGGACCTCATTGAAGGCCAGCGCCAGAATGATCGGCAGCGGAAACCCGATGGCCAGTTCATAAAAGCTGATACTGAACGTGTTCCAGAGCAGATCCCAGAAGAAATAGGAATTGAAGAACCGTTCAAAGTGGTCAAAGCCTACCCATTCGCTGCCCGTAATTCCCTTTGAGGGTACGAAATTCTTAAACGCGATCTGAATGCCGTACATCGGACCGTAATGAAAAACGAGGAAATACAGTAATGCGGGAAGCATGAACAGATAGAGCTCCCAGTTTTGCCAGATTCTTTTGCCAAGGGACTTGTTCTTCAATGAAGGACTTCCGGATACTTCAGCATTACTCCCCTTCATTCTCCCACTCCTCTCTATGTTAGTTTTCATGACATTAAATCATGCAGCCGCTTCGCATTCTCGCTAATCACCTTCCTGCTAACGCTTACAACACCAAGTGTAGTGAAACTAAGCTAACATCGTAAATATGTAGGATGTGCATTGTCATGTTACGGGAGTGTAAAACCGCGCCGCTGCAGGACTTTCCGGAATTACCTGCTGTAGTTGCCCACGGTTAGCCTGCTGCCGCAAATATGTGAATTATGAACCTCTCTCCCCCCTGCAAAAGTTACATATTGTGATCCCCGGGCAGGTGTGCAAACATTTGCTACGAATGCCAAGACTAAATATCCGACTGATGATATAGGAGGTTACTGTCATGACCCGTACAACCGCACACCTGATCTCCCACACCCACTGGGACCGGGAATGGTACATGCCTTACGAGCGTCACCACGTTCTGCTGGCGAAGCTGATGAATGAGCTCCTGGAAACTCTGGAGAAGGATGAACGCTACCGTTATTTCCACCTGGACGGACAGACCATTATTATTGAAGACTATCTTCAGATTCATCCGGAGAAAAGAGAGCAGCTGGAGAGATTCATCCGCGAAGGCCGTATTGTCATCGGCCCCTGGTATGTGCTCCAGGATGAATTCCTGACCAGCTCGGAGGCCAATGTCCGCAATCTGCTGATCGGCCATCAGGACGCGGCCAAATATGGCGTCATCTCCAAGCTGGGTTATTTCCCGGATTCCTTCGGCAATATGGGACAAGCCCCGCAGCTGCTCCGGCAGGCAGACATTGAGACTGCGGTGTTCGGGCGCGGAGTGAAGCCGACGGGCTTCGACAATATGGTCGGCGAGCTGAACAGCTCAAGCTATGAATCGCCTTACTCCGAGATGTTCTGGGAATCACCCGACGGCTCAAGCGTGCTGGGGCTGCTGTTTGCGAACTGGTACAGCAACGGCAACGAGGTGCCGGTAGATGCGGGTGAAGCCAAGGCCTTCTGGGACAAAAAAATCGCCGATGCCGGCAAATATGCCTCCACCCCCGAGCTGCTGTTCATGAACGGCTGTGATCATCAGCCGGTGCAGCGTGATCTCGCCGATGCGCTGGAGACCGCGAGGAAGCTCTACCCGGACACGGATTTCGTCCATTCCAGCTTCGAGCAGTACCTGGAGGCGCTGGGGTCTTCGCTGCCTGAAGATCTGGTCACCGTGCACGGCGAGCTGCGCAGCCAGCATACGGACGGCTGGGGGACGCTGGTGAACACCGCTTCCGCCCGCGTCTATCTGAAGCAGCTGAATCATCAGGGCCAGACCCTGCTGGAGAAGGGCGCCGAGCCGCTGGCTGCCCTGGCTTATCTGCTCAGCGGGCAGGCTTATCCCCACGCCCTGCTGACCTACGCCTGGAAGACGCTGATGCAGAATCATCCGCATGACAGCATCTGCGGCTGTAGCGTGGATGAGGTTCACCGCGAGATGGTTACACGCTTCGAGAAGAGCAGACATGTCGGCGAGGCTATTGTGGAGGAGAGCCTGAAGGCGATCTCCGGTCAGATTGGAACTATGGGCGTAGCCGCCTGGGGAGAATCTGCCATTCCCGTGACGGTCTTCAATACAACCGGCTGGGAACGCAGTGGTACGGTTAGTGTGGAGGTAGCGGTAGCCAAACGGTACTTCAAGGAAGGCCCGAATCCTGCGGCGATTGCCGAAGCGCTGGATCAGTTACCGCTTAAGCTTGCGCGCGGGCGGCTGCTGGGTGCGGACGGACGGGTCCTGGCCTGCAAGGCCGAGGATCTCGGCACCCGGTTCGGCTATGAGCTGCCGGACGATCAGTTCCGCAAGCCTTATATGGCGCGTATGGTCCGGCTGACCTTCGAAGCTGTGCAGATTCCGCCGCTTGGCTATACCACTTATGCCTGGGTGGAGTCACCGGGTAGCGCATCCGCTGGAGCTGCCGGGGCTGCTGCCAGCCCGCTTAGGCTCACCGAGACGGGGATGGAGAACGGATTCCTGGCCATCCAGATCCGGGAAGACGGCTCGTATGATGTGAAGGACAAGCACACCGGCAAAGTCTTCGCCGGACTAGGGGTTTACGAGAATTGCGGGGATATCGGAAATGAGTATGTGTTCCGCCAGCCGGAGGGCGATGCTGCTCTGACTACCAAGGGACTGGACGCCCGCATCACGCTTGCCGAGCACGAGCCTTACCGCATCACCTATGAAATCGTGCATGAATGGACCGTTCCGGCTTCCGCCGATGCCTCCTTCGAGGAGGAGAAGCGCCGGATGGTTCCGTTCCGCCAGCGCAAGGCGGGACGCTCTTCAGCCCAGGTCCCGCTGCGGATCGTAACCCGGATCAGTCTGGAGGCTAACGGGACCGGCATTCAGGTCTCTGCCACGTTCAATAACCAGGCCAAGGACCACAGGCTGCGCGTCCTCTTCCCTACGGATCTTGCCGCCTCCACACTCTTGGCGGATTCCATCTTCGAAGCGGCGGAGCGCGCCATTGAACCGGCTGCCGACTGGATCAATCCGAGCAATGCCCAGCACCAGCAGGCTTACGTCAGTGTGTCGGACGGCAGCGCGGGTCTTGTGGTCGCCAACAAAGGGCTGAACGAATACGAGGTCCTGCGTGACGGAAGCAATACCATTGCCGTAACCCTGCTACGCAGTGTGTCGGAGCTGGGGGACTGGGGCGTGTTCCCTACGCCGGAAGCCCAGTGCCTGGGGGAGCAGACCGCTCAATTCGCGGTTCGCCCTTATGCCGGAGATGCCGGGTGGCCGGAGGCCTTCGCCTGGGCCTACCAGTATCAGGTGCCTTGGTTCACTGTACAGACCGGCTGGCAGCAGGGCTCCCTGCCTGCCGAGTATCAGCCGCTGGAGTGGCAGGGCCGCACAATGGCCCTCTCCGCCTTCAAGCTGTCGGAAGAACATGAGGATATTATCCTGCGGTGGTACAATCTGGCGCATCAGGAGCAGGATTTTGCGCTCGTGCCGCATTTTCCCGTAGAGGCTGTACATGCCAGTGATATTCTGGAGCGGCGGAAACAGACAGCCATATTAGATGAAGGAATTCTGCGCAGCACCGCCGGCAAAGCCCAAATTGTAACTTATGCCCTGCAAACGGTACAACCCTAAATTCACTATGCCTGAGGAGGAATTAACGATGAACCTGCCAGCTTCCATTACCACCTATCTGAATGAGGCCGACGAACGGCTCAAGCATCACCCGAAACTGCAGCAATTGTTCCGCAATTGCTTCCCGAATACGCTGGAGACGACCACCAAGCTGCTGGAGGACGGCACCACCTTCGTGTTCACCGGGGATATTCCGGCCATGTGGCTGCGCGATTCGACGGAGCAGGTGCGCCACTACATTCCTTTTGCCAAAAACGATCCGGAATTGCAGCGCATTCTCCGCGGCCTGATCGCCCGCCAGATGTTCTATGTCAATATTGATCCGTACACCAACGCCTTCAACGAAACGGCCAGCGACAAGCATTACCGGGATACGGACGACTGCAATCTGAATCCGTGGATGTGGGAGCGTAAGTATGAGCTGGACTCCCTCTGCTTCGTTGTACAGCTGGCGTATATGTACTGGAAGGAAGCGGAGCAGAGCGATATCTTCGATGCTGCCTGCTACCAGGCGCTGACCTCCATTGTGAATGTTATCGAAACCGAGCAATATCACGGGGAGAAGTCGCCATACCATTTCATCCGGCAGACGCTTCAGGATACGGAAACTTTGCACAATAACGGACGCGGCATGCCTGTCAACTATACCGGCATGAGCTGGTCCGGCTTCCGGCCAAGCGATGACAGCTGCGAATTCGGCTACAACATTCCCTCCAATATGTTCGCCGTAGTCATTCTGGGTTATATCCGCGAGATTGCAAGCGAGGTCTACATGGACGAAAGACTGGCGGCACGGGCGGCGAAGCTGCGCAAGGAGATCGACTTCGGCATCCGTACCTACGGAATCGTGACTCACCCAAAATACGGCAGAATCTACGCCTATGAAACGGACGGTTTCGGCAATTATTCCCTGATGGACGATGCGGGCACACCTGGACTGATGTCCATTCCTTATATTGGTTATGTTGGCGTAGAGGATGAGATTTATCAGAACACACGCCGTTTCGCCCTCAGCTTCGACAATCCCTTCTACTTCGAGGGCAAGCACGCCAAGGGCATTGGCAGCCCGCATACGCCGGGCGGTTATGTGTGGCACATGGCACTGTCCATGCAGGCGCTGACGGCAGACAACGATGAGGAGATCAAGGAGCTGATCGACATGCTGATCCGCACTGATGCGGATACCGGCTACATGCACGAAGGCTTCCACCCGGATGATCCAGCCGACTTCTCCCGCGAGTGGTTCGCCTGGTCCAACAGCCTGTTCGCCACGCTGATCGGCAAAGCGATGGATAAAGGGCTGGTCTAGGAAAGATGAATCGGCTTTGCCGTCCTTTTATGAGAGGCGGGTAGGCGGGTAGGCTTCTGTACAGCCGACTTCCGGAGATCCATTTCTCATATTTAGCTGATCTGCCAGACCACTAATGTATTTGCTTCGCAGAACCGGCAGCAGCCTCCTTGAATTCAAGGGGGCTGCTGCCGGTTTGTTGAGATGAAAATGAAGTGGAAGCAAGGCACGGAGCTGGTGAAACCTGGTGCACTAACGGCTAATGCGCCTCATTCACGCCTATCGGCTACTTTCAGCTAATTCAGGTGCACTAGTGCTCCTCAGTTCCGCCTGCCGGGTACTTCGCCCCCCCTCATTTTACCCGTACTCGCTATTCCCTGAACAAAATCACCCCGAGGGGTGATTCAGGCTGGAGCCTATCATTGGAGCATTTCCGTAATTGGAACTTGGCGGATTCTTCCTGACGCCTCTGCCCGTAAGGTGGACTGAGATTCCGTTATGTTGGCAAATCCGAGAAATTTGCAAGACGATCGGACTGAGATTCCGTTAAGCATCCGGATATCCGTCATTTTGGCCTCAAATGAACGATATAAGCGATTCTCAGTCCGTCTCATCCTTATTTATGGGTTTTTGGGCGAAATAACGACTTCTCAGTCCGCTTCACTCACCGGGTCCAATGATTTACGCATCCGGTGAATTCAGATGTACTTGTGCTCCCCATTCCCTCATCCCACCCGCTTTCGGCGGACTCTGAGGGATGTATCTCTTTCCGAATTATATTTGTACAAAAACGGCAGCGCCCCTTGAAATCAAGGAGGGCGCTGCCGTATGTAGAGCGTTTCTTATTCTATTTAGTAGCTGCTCTGACTTTGGTCACCTTTGGCAATGGCTACGCCGCCGCTTGTCCCGATCCGGGTAGCGCCTGCTCCGACCATTACGAGGGCATCTTCCGCACTGCGCACACCGCCGGATGCCTTAACGCCGATATCAGGGCCGACAGTCGCCCGCATGAGTGCGATATCTTCCTTCGTTGCGCCTCCCGTGGAGAAGCCGGTCGAAGTCTTCACAAAGTCGGCTCCCGCTTCTACAGCGAGCTTACAGGCGCGGACCTTCTCTCCATCGGACAGCAGGCAGGTTTCAATGATGACTTTGGTCAGTGCTTTACCGCGGGCAGCTTCAACCACTGCGGCGATATCACGTTTCACCAGCTCGTCATTGCCGTCTTTCAATGCGCCGATATTAATAACCATATCTACTTCGCCAGCACCGTTAGCAATCGCATCGGTGGTTTCAAAGGCTTTGGTTTCCGGTGTGGACGATCCCAGCGGGAACCCGATTACTGTACATACTTTTACTTCCGGCGTATCCTTCAGCACGGCATAGGCCGTGGACACCCAGGCCGGGTTCACACAGACCGAAGCGAATTTGTATGCTTTGGCTTCCTCAGCCAGCTTGATAATATCGTCTTTACGGGCATCCGCCTTCAGCAGCGTATGATCAATAATCCCGGATATTGTAGTTTCACTCATTATTAATTCCTCCATGTAATCGGTAGTAGATGTTCGCATTCCTTGTAATCATACCAATAGTCGAACACTTTGGAAAGCCGGAGAGCGAGCACCTGCTACTGCGCCCGATCAACACTCGAATCGCCGCCTATACCTTCACCTGCCGGATAGCCTCCCGCAAGTCGCCCGTGTTCGCGCTGATCATCATCGAAGCCTCGTACACTTCTTTGATCTTCTCCAGTTGAAGACCTGTAAGCTCACGGATCTGCCTTGTCTGCTCCGAGACACCTCCGGCAATGGAGGCCATGCTGCCCACCGTTGCAGCAACCTCCTCCGAGCCTGCAGACAGCTGCTCTGCCGTCGCGGAGACATCGATGATCTGTCCGGCCACCTCACGAAAAGCGGCCGAGGCTTCCAGCAGCGCAGCTTCTGCTTCAGCAGACATCCGCACACCTTCACTGACTTCATGGGAAGCGTCCGTCATTTGCGTACCGATGCTTGCCGAGGCATTGCCGATATGAATCAGTAAATCGGCTACCCGCTCGACAGAAGCCGCAGAGCCCTCTGCCAGCTTGCGTACCTCTCCGGCTACGACAGTGAAGCCCCGCCCGTGTTCTCCCGCGCGCGCTGCCTCAATCGAGGCATTCAGCGCAAGCAGCTTCGTCTGATCGGCGAACTGCCTGATCGAAGCCAGCGCCCCCTCAATTTCATTCGTATAGCCTTGCAGCAACAGCACGATATCCAGAGTATCGCTGGTAGATACGGAAATCGACTTCATCTGCTGATTTGTGTAGTTCATGGCGTTCTGGGAGGACTCCACCATATCCAGAGCCTTGACCGCGAATTCGGAGACAGCGGCCGAAGCGGCCGAAATACGCGAAATGCCCTGCGCCATCTCATCCATTGCCATAGCGCTGCTCTGCGCCCCTTCCGTCTGTGAATGGGCACCGGCGTAGATGTCGCCTATTCTCCCATTGACAGCCTCACTCATCTTCAGCACATCATCGGCATTCCTGGCGAATGTCTTGGAGGAGCCGTAGAGAGAATCGGATGCCGTGGACACACCAGACACCATCCCTCTCACTCTGGAATTCAAATCTCCTGACATCTGAAGCATCGCCAGATAAGCCGTTCCAATCTCATCCCGGGACTTGACCGGACGGCCATTCAGAATCCGCGCGGCCTCAGCCAAGTCGCCCCTGGCCATGGTGCCCGCACTCTCCGTGATCGTCCCCAGAGGACGCAAGGACCGGGACACAAACCAGGCCAGCACCGCCAAAGCGGCCAGGGATAAGGCGAGAATAATACCATAGAGAGGCAGACTTTGGATCAGGACATCACGGGTCAGGCTGCTAAGGACAGCGACATCGGTATCAATGCCCAGCGCCCCGATCAGAGTCCCGTCAGCCCCTTTCACCGGCACAAATGCCGAGATATAATCCCCATATTGAGGATTCATGATCAGCGGCGTACTCGCATTCTCTCCGGCAAGGACCGCCTGAACTGCAGCCGCCGGCATATCTGTACTTTCATTAATCTGTGAAGCCAGCGGGTCCCCCTCCGGTCTGCCGTCAATCATCAGCTGCGGCTGATTAGCTTCATCGATCCTGACAAAGTATACATAACGGGCACCGATCGACACCCGGAACTGATCCAGTTCATTGCGGAGCGACCAATACAGGTCCGATTCCCGGGGATCGGCCAGGAACTCGCTGTAACGGCCGGCATCCATCTGCGTAACATAATGGCTGGCAATACTCATGTTGTAACTGCTGATCGTCCCTTTCACCGCTGTTCCGGTGTTCGCCCGCTGAATGGCAATGTTCCCTGCTGTGATACATAGAATGACTACAGTCATGATGCAGAGGATACGAGCAATAAGTCTTGTTCGGATAAAAGAAAACATGAAGGCCTTCCCTTTCGCGCACGGCAATTGCGTTGTTAAAGTAGGGTCATTCCTGAACATGCAATGACAAATGTCCCTCTACCGGAAAATTTCGACAACTTTTTCGAAAATCCTTTTTCCTGCCGCAAAAGATACTACATAAAAAGAGACCGCCTTTGAAGCCATAAACAGCTCCAAAGACAGCCTCAATACATTTACCCTTCAATGCCCGCCCGACAAGCTCAGGCCGATCCGCTTCACCAGCCGGGCACTTTCTTCATTTAATCCGGTAATCGTTACCTTTTTGCCGAGTGCCGCGTATTTGTCCAGCGTTTTGGCAATAGCCCCCACCGCCGACTGATCCCACACATGAGAATGGGAGAAGTCGATAATCACCTGCTGCGGATCACTCTCATACATAAATTCATGCACGAAATGACTGGTTGTACCGAAGAACAGCTGGCCGGATACTTTGTAGGTAGTTACAGATGCTGCCGTATGGACACTGAGCTTTATTGAAGCCATTTTCCAGGCAAAAGACAAAGCGCTCAGCAGAACACCGAACAGTACACCGATCGACAGATTATCTGTCACTACCACAGTAACTACCGTAACGATCATGACCAGTGCGTCGCTGAGCGGCACCTTGGCTAATGTCTTCAACGAACCCCACTCGAAGGTGCTGATGCAGACCATGATCATAACACCGACCAAGGCGCCCATCGGAATCTGCTTAACCACATCGCCCAGAACGAGAATCAGGAACAAAAGAAAGATCCCCGATACAAAAGTAGACAGCCGTGTACGTCCGCCCGATTTCATATTAACCATCGACTGGCCGATCATTGCACAGCCTGCCATCCCGCCGAAGAAGCCGGTAACGATATTGGCCAGGCCTTGTCCCTTCGCTTCCCGGTTCTTGTTACTGCCGGTGCCGGTAATATCATCAATCAGCGTTGCGGTCATCAGGGATTCCAGCAATCCGACAACAGCTAGCGATAGTGAATAGGGCAGAATGATCAGCAGTGTATCCAGCGTGAAGGGAAGATCCGGCAGATGGAACACCGGCAGAGCCGAAGTAATGGTGCCCATATCGCCTACGGTCCTCACATCCAGATTAAGAACAATACTGAGTATGGAAACTGCGATAATCGCTACAAGTGCCGAAGGGACAGCCTTCGTGATCCGCGGAACCGTATAAATGATAATCAGTGTAAGTGCCACCAGTGCATACATCATCCAGCCCTGTCCTTCAAAATGCACAAGCTGGGCCATGAAAATAAGAATGGCTAATGCGTTGACGAAGCCGGTCATTACCGGCTGCGGCAGGAACGTGATGAATCTGCCAAGCTTCAGCATCCCCATTAGAATCTGAAAGATTCCCGCCAGTACGGTAGCCGCGAACAGGTACTCAATTCCGTGTGAAATCACCAGGCTGCCGACCAATAGTGCCATCGCCCCGGTTGCCGCGGAGATCATGCCCGGTCTTCCGCCGGCAAATGCCGTCACAATAGCAATACAGAAAGATGCGTACAATCCAACCATCGGGCTTACGCCGGCGAGGATGGAGAAAGCAATCGCTTCAGGGATTAAGGCAATCGCCACGGTCATACCCGATAGAATGTCGCTCCGTGTGTTGGAGAACCAACCGTTGTTGTATAAGCTTAACTGCTTCAAATTGTGCTGCTCCTCCTGTGTCTTGTTATAAGGTTATAGGCTCTAACCATAGAGCCTGGGTCAGGTGCAACGCCAATACTTGTTATTGTACCTGACCCTCCTTAACCTCCACAAAAGTGCAAACTATTCTTGTAAGCGCTAATTACAGCGTCATTCTCATTAATTCTTCTATTTCCGCATAAATTCTAGATATTTAGATTAACGGTACAGTCCGGAGGCTTTCACTTCATTGAAGAAGGTGTTGAACTCTTCAATATTAAGCTGCTGCGCCGCATCCGATAAGGCGGTTGCCGGATCGGGATGCACTTCCACCATGATGCCGTCGGCTCCGGCGGCAAGTGCAGCTTTGGCACATGGGATCAGGATATCCTTGCGTCCGGTGGAATGGGTCACATCGACCAGCACCGGCAGATGGCATTCCTGCTTGAGAATCGGTACTGCCGAAATATCCAGCGTATTGCGGGTCGCTTTCTCATAGGTACGGATGCCGCGTTCAATCAGTATGATCTCCATGTTACCCCGGGACATAATGTATTCTGCCGCATGGACGAATTCGTCCAGTGTCGCCGACAAACCGCGCTTCAGCAATACCGGCTTGTTCACTTCCCCTACCGCTTTGAGCAGTTCGAAGTTATGCATATTCCGTGCACCGACCTGAATAACATCGACATAATCAAGAGCCTCCTCAATATGACGAGGGTCTACAATTTCACTGATGGTCAGAAGCCCGTATTCATTCGCCGCTTCACGCAGAATTCTCAGGCCATCCATCCCGAGTCCCTGGAAATCATACGGGGAGGTACGGGGCTTGAAGGCTCCGCCGCGCATCACCTTCACGCCTGCCTTCTGCAGGGCAGCGGCAACTGTACGGGTCTGCAGCTCACTCTCCACCGAGCAGGGTCCGGCAACCATCAGCGAAGATAATCCGCCGACGGTTACATTACCCGGAAGGGTAATTACTGTATCTTCAGCGTGATTTTTGCGGGCTACCAGCAGGGATTTCTTATGCTCCGTGCTTTGCAGATCCAGTGAAGCAGAGAAAATCTGCTTGAACAGGGTACGGATCGTGCCGCTGGTGAACGGTCCCTTGTTGCTTGCGACCAGCTTATCCAGCATGGCTTTCTCGCGTTCAGGATCGAACTTCGGCACGCCCTGCTTCTCTTTGAGTGCTCCAATTTCCTGCACGATTCCCGCACGCTCCGAGATCAGCTCCAGCAGTTGTCCGTTAATTTCATCAAGCCTTGCTCTCAGCTTATCCAATTCCACATTACTCATTTCCTGACACTCCCTTTTGTAGTTAATAGTTAATCCTATGAACGAACGCAAAAAGGCCCCCCGTCGCAAGGGACGAGGAGCCGTGGTACCACCCTTATTTAGAGATGAATCCTGCTGACGCGTCAGCATCCGGTAAGCTGTTACCTCATCCCGGACCGGATTAACTCTGTCTTACACCCGTTAACGCTGGAAGCGGGCCTCCCTACTCATACCTGCTGCAGCAGTGTACTTCAGGAGCCGACTCGGAAGTGAACTTCGGCACTAAGCGTCAAATGAGGGTGCTCTCAGTCTCCGGCACACCTTCCCTGTTAAGATCCGCTATAAAGTGCTTACTCTCTTCGTCATTGTCATTTAATGGTATATCGATGCGTCTTATGCACCGGTTTCTGCTATCTTAATCAAAATGACTTCCACATGCAAGATGTCGGAGTGACGTATTGCAGCTTTAACGCAAAAATGTGAATGGGTGATGAACAAACGGAAGACTGCCTGCAAATTAAAAGAATTTCCCGATAACATTCACTATAGTCTCGCTTCTCAGCGGCTTGCTGATATACTCGTCCATTCCCGCTTCAATGCATAATTCCCGGTCGCCTTTCAGCGCATTAGCCGTTACGGCAATAATGACCGGCTGCGAGTCTGCCGGCTGCGTCTGCCTGATTCTCAATGTGGCCTCCAGGCCGTTCATGCCGGGCATCTGCACATCCATGAAGATCAGGTCATAGCTGCGCTGAGAGACCATCTCGACTACCTGCAGCCCGTCTTCCGCAACATCGACGGCGAACCCGCGCTTCTCCAGAATTTTGCGCAGCACAATCTGATTAATAACATTGTCTTCAGCCACCAGGATGCGCAAAGAACGGCTGAGCTGCTGCGGACTCAGCAGGCCCGGCTCCGCCCCCTCAGCAGTCAGAGCCTGCTTCTCGGTCCGGAGCACCACTGTAAATACAAAAGTTGCCCCCTGCCCGGTCTGCGGCTCCAGCTGAATCCTGCCTCCCATCATTTCAACCAGCTGCTTGCTGATCGCCAGCCCCAGGCCACTTCCTTCATGTTTGCGGCTCATGGAATGATCCAGCTGGTAGAACGGCTCGAACAATTGGCTGCGGGCATCCTCCGGAATGCCTATTCCTGTATCCGCCACTGTAAATTGCAGCGTTACCCCATCAGCAGCCTCTTCTCTCCTTATCCTTTGCACGCCTACCTTTATCCCGCCCGTGTAAGTGAACTTCACTGCATTGCCGACCAGATTGATCAGGATCTGCTTCAAGCGTTCTCCGTCCCCGATCAGATCAGCGGGCACCTCCGGTCCCACCTCCACCTGGATGGTTAGGCCCTTATTCTCCGCTTTAAGCTGCAGCAGCTCCAGAGCAGACTCTATGCAGTGCTGAAGGACAAACGGTTCTTCATGCAATGAGGTTTTGCCCGCCTCTATCTTGGATAGATCCAGAATATCGTTAATGATATTCAGCAGGGATTCCCCGCTCTGGCGGATGATTTCCAGGTACTCCCGTTGCTGAGAATCCGGATCACTGAGGTCCAGCAGCAGATCGGTCATCCCGATCACCCCGTTCATCGGCGTGCGGATTTCATGGCTCATCATAGCCAGGAACTCGCTTTTGGCCCGGTTCGTATTCTCGGCGGTTTCTTTGGCGATCAGCAGCTTCTTCTGCTCGGTAATATCCTTGACGATTATATAAAAACCCACCGTCTCCTTGTTGATTATGATAGGGGCAAGGGTTGTCAGCACCTCCACGGAATGCCCGTCCTTATGCCAGATGAGGTCGATGCTCCGTTCCATGGAACCCTTCTTCTGGCAGAAGCTGATCACGTCGTGAAGATGGTGGTTCCCGATAATCCGGCCGACACTCATTCCCACCAGCTCAGGAATGGTGTAGCCTGCCAGCTGTACGGCCTTCTCATTCCCATTGATGATGTTCCCTTCCAGATCCAGGGAAATAATCGCATCATGGTTATATTTCTTCAGCGAGGTATACCGCTCTACCGATTCCTGCAGCTTCTGCTCCATAATCTTACGCTGTGTCACATCACGGCCTACGGCAAGCACGCTCCAGCTCCCGCTGTCTTCCACAATCCGCAGCGTGAATTCAATCCAGAGATACCGCCCGTCCTTATGAAGAATCCGCAGCTGCACACTCTGAAGCTCAGCCGCCTGCGGAGCGCTCATAAATTCCATATCCTCGGGGTAAACCAGTCCGCGGATATCACAGCCGATCAATTCCTCAGGCTTATACCCGAGTACTTCTACAATCGAAGGAGAACAGTATCTGCAGATACCATCCGGGGTTGCATAATATACAATGTCTCGAATATTGGCTGCGATCAGGCGGTACAGCTCATCTGGCGGTGCAGGAAGTTCATCCATGGACTTAGCTTCCGGGTGCCGCAATCCGGCCAGATGAACGATATAATACAAGCCCATTCCCGTAGAGGGCTCGCTAATCAGAGAAACATGCAGCAGTACTGCAACTACAGAGCCGTCTGCATGCCGGAAATTCAGCTCACATTCAAAAAAGGGAGCCTCTCCCGCTTTTAGGGTGCCCATCTTTTGCCTATGTATCTCCAGGGAATCTTCATACAGAAACTCCGTGAGGCCATGTCCCAGCAATCGTTCTTCCGTGTATCCAAGTAACAGGGTTACCGCCGGATTCACACTAGTCCATTCTTCGGAAATGGAGAGAAATGCAACTCCGGCAGTCCCCTTTTTGAATGCCTGTTCGAATGGAGAAGAGATCTCCGTATGTTGTCTTAGCATAAATTCCACCGCCCGTTCGTGGAGTAATACATGCATTATTAGTTCAAATCTGTAATATAAATATCTTGCATATCCGGGCGAAAGTCAAATGATTCTGTCGGATTATATTAACCCGCGAACCAGCCTTCAGACAGAGTTCTCCCCAGTTCCCGCCTTTGTTCAATCCATTCCTGCATTACATTATCCTTTTAGAGCCCACCGTCCAGCAGCCTCTTCACCGTTTCAGTGAAGGCTTTTACCTGAAAAGGTTTGGTAATGTATGAAGCAAAACCCTTGTTCCTGGCTTTTTCAATATCCGATAATTGAGCAAACGCACTGGTTCCCAGTACCGGAATGTGGCAAGTAGCCTCATCCTGCTGCAATATTTCCAGAGCTTCATATCCGTTAAGGCCGGGCAGCCCGATATCCAGGATGATCAGATCCGGCAGTTCTTCACGGGCCATACTTAGCCCGAGTTCTGCCGTTTCGGCTTTCAGCAGCAATATGGAGGGCAGGTTTCTTTTGAAGATATGATGCATTAGGGCCATGTTGAGTTGATTATCTTCCACATATAATACTGTCTGCTTGTACTCCTCCATTCGGCATATCCTCCTAAAAAGTCCCAGCACAACAGCCCCTAAACAGGCAGAAAATAAAAAAGCCGAAGAAAGGGACGATTCCCCCTTCTCCGGCTCATGTTCGGCTCATTCGCATGTCCGACTCATTTCCGCCTTATTTATAGTTAAACTTAATGAAAAGTATAAGCTATCACACTGGTATCCTTGTCGAAATCCCAATCCACGTATATATCCGACAGTTCCTTGCCAAGCATCGGGGCAATCGTGGTGGTATCCTCCAAATATCGTTTTTCCATCTTACGTTTGGTAGTCTTAAGCGTATTCTCATAACCAAGGCTAATCAGTTCCTTCTCCAGCGGGATCAGGATACCCTCACGTTTGATAATCAGGACGCGCGGGCCAAGCCACCAGGAGTCGGTATAGACCGGTTCCTTCTGAACCTTTCTGCTAACTTCATTTATCTGGGCATGGACTTCTTGACGCCCGGCATAATCGTCAATGACCATAACGTCATTCTTAATGAGCGCAACGATCATTCCAGACGCATTATGTATACCCCAGTCATAGAAAATCTCGCCAACCTCCATAGCCGTCATTTCCTTCAGGTAGGCCGCAAGCTCGGGCAGCAGAGACTTCATCAGAAGCTCTCTCGTATAGCGAAACGCCTGTTCTTCTTCCTTATTTAACAAAAATTTCTCCACAGGTCCGATAAAATTACGAATATGCAGCGCTATACATTGCTTTCCGATAGAGGCGTGTATGGATTCAGGCCCTTTCCCAAAGCGTTCCCGCAGTAATCTTCCTGTGAAACTGGAAAGTTGGCTAGTAAGTTCTGTAGTGCTCATTCAATTTCCTCCAGCATAATATTCTTGTGTCTGTGTTATAGGTATGGGGAGACGCTCCGCCTGCTGAAAAAACGGTTCGTCACTTTAGTATAATCTCAACCGGGGGACTTCGTATATATATAAATACATAAAAGTTAGAAAGGGCAACCAGTGCCCCCGGTATATGGTATGCAGGGCACAACATTAGTATTGCTGCTTATCTGCTTATCTCCTCATATCACAAACTTACACTCATATACTTACATTTTGTAAGTCGTTATGGTATAGTAGAGTATATCCTTGCTGTAACGGACAAGCTTAAGCTTTAAACATACTAAATATTCTGGATAATAAGGGGTCTGTACCAATGAACAATCAAGGGAATGATCAAGCGAAGCAAGCGGCTGAACCGGAGTTCGAGTTCGGTATTTATACACTCGGGGATATCGTAACCGATTGCCAAACGGGGCAGCGGATTAGCCCCCGCCAGCGGCTCCATGAAGTGATTGCTGCCGCGAAGCTTGCCGATGAAGCGGGTCTGGATGTATTCGGCGTAGGTGAACATCACCGGCTGGATTTCGTCATCTCCTCAGTACCGGTTGTGCTGGCAGCTATTGCCCAGGTTACAGAGCGGATTAAGCTTACCAGTGCAACCACTGTACTGAGTACGATTGATCCGGTTCGTGTCTTCGAGGATTTCGCCACTCTGGATCTGCTGTCGGACGGCCGGGCGGAGATTATCGCCGGGCGCGGCGCATTCCTGGAATCCTTCCCGCTGTTCGGTTATGAGCTGGAGGATTACAAACAGCTGTTCAGCGAGAATCTCGACCTGCTGCTCACGCTGAACCAGCATGAGGTCATGAACTGGGAAGGCAAGTTCCGCTCCCCGCTGCATAACGCCGAGATTGCCCCGCGTCCGCTGCAGCAGAAGCTTCCGCTCTGGGTGGGCATCGGCGGTTCGGCCGAAAGTGCCCAGAAGGCCGGAGAGCTGGGTGTAGGTATGGCCATCGCTATTCTGAGCGGCAGCCCGGAGCCTTTCCAGAATCTGGCCCACACCTACCGCCGCTCCGGCGCAGCAGCAGGGCACAGACCGGAAGACTTGAAGATTGCCATCACAAGCCACGGTTACATAGCCAAGACCTCCCGGCAGGCATTGGATGAGTACTATCCTTATTACTACAGCTACCGCAATGCGATTAGCCCGAAGCCCGGCCAGGAATACCGTGTCTCACGCGAAGAATTCGGCCGGTTCACCTCTCCGGACAATACCTTGGCCGTGGGTAGCCCGCAGCAGATTATTGAGAAGATCCTCTATCAGCATGAGCTGTTCGGCCATCACCGCTTCATGACCCAGCTGGATATCGGCGGCCTTCCCTATGCCAAGGTGGCAGAAGCCATTGAGCTGCTGGCAACAGAAGTAGCTCCGGTTGTGCGGCGCGAGCTCGCCAAGAAGCGCAGCGGCATCTCTTCCCCCCAATAATAAACAGAACCAAAAAGGTTGCCGCCCGGTGATAGAGTGGCAACCTTTTTGTGCGGAAAATAAAAAGTATATGTATCAGAATATATCCGGCAGATGTATCCGGCACACCTGCTGCAGCGCTTCATAACTGTCATTGAACTCAAGCTGCCGAAGAATATCCAGGTAACCCAATAACTGCTGGGTATCGTCTTTATGCTTCAGACAGAGCAGCGTGATCTCATGGTACACCAATGTGACAATTTTATCGTACAGCAGATTCGTCTTATCCGCTAAGGGCAGCGCTTTTTTAAGGAAGAACAGGCTTTGCTCGTAATTATGCTCTTTCAGGCAAATTTTCGCGATATTCTGCATCAGATGCTGCTGGATGGTCCGGCTCTCGGCAAAGTCATGGTATTTATCAAACTCATCTGCAGCCCTTAGTCCAAAAAAGATCGCGTCTCCGCTGCTTAGCGTAAACAGGAAATTATTCAGCAGCTTGAACTCATACAGATACCATATATCCGCACCCATCAGATAAGGCTTGATCTCCCCGGCTAATTCGCTTAACTGCCTGATCTCATCCTCCCGCTGATATTGAATCAGAAAACCCTGGCCCAGCAGATACAAATGATAATAAGCCTCCGTGCGCGTCACCCCGTACAAGAAACGGCATTCATGGCTGATCGTTCTAACTTTGTCGAATTCATAACGGTTCGCCGCCTCCACCAGACTTAAGTGAAGCGTACGTTTCTCCGGCTGTGCATAGCCATTCTGCAGGAACAGCAGCTCTTCAAGGGACATTTCCAGCTTGTCCAGCAGGAGGATCAGCTTGTCATATCCGGGATAATATTTACCGCCCTCAAAGCGTGACAAGTTGGAACGGCTCATAATCCCATCCGCCAGAATCGACTGGTTGATTCCTTTGGAGGAACGGATTTGCCTGATTGTAGTGCCCAGAAACATGATTTCACTCCTCCGCTCTGCCGTGTGAGTATACAGCACAATTTTCCGGTCTGATTTTCATTGTATGCTACACTCGGCACAAATCAAAATATAAAAAGCAGGGAAGGATTATCATGGGCTTTCATTTGTCACGGAAACTAAACCGTAGAGTATGGAACATTCTGGCCGGCACCTTTTTCACGAGAACTGCACTATTTATGAGCGTCCCTTATCTGGCCATCTTTCTGACGAGCCAAAAACATCTCTCCATCTTCCTGGCCGGCTGTGTTCTCAGTATCAATCCGCTGGTGAATGTGCTCTTCAGCGGCTTCGGAGGGGCGCTTGCGGACCGGCTGCCTCTGCACAAAATCATCGCCGTTGTCCCCATAATCTGGGGAAGCCTATTTATTCTGTTCTATTATGCGGACGGCTTCCCGGCCTTCCTGCTGCTTAACGGCCTTAACGGATTATGCTACTCCATCTTCGAGCCTGCCAGTAAAAAAGTACTGTCCACCGAAACGCTCCCGGAGAACCGGCTGCTCGTCTTCAATCTGCGGTATACGGCGATAAATCTGGGCTGTTTTCTCGGCCCGCTGTTAAGCCTGATGTTCAATATGAAGCTGACTCTCTTTCCTTATGTTATTCTGGGCGTGCTTTATATTCTGTATGGCGTCTCCACACAATTCTTCTTCCGGCACGGGGGCCGCATCCACGCTTCTATTGCATCCCGGGGTATCGGCAGCCTTAAGAATCTTGGTGCAATTCGCAAGGACTATGTATTCCTCCTCCTGCTGGCTGGAATGAGCTTCTCCTTCTTCGGGTATTCTCAGCTGAACGGAACCGTATCCCAATATTTAAACGCCACTTCTGCCTTGGCCGACGGTGCCCGGATGTATTCGGTGATCCTGTCGCTCAATGCGGTTGTTATTCTGGCTGCGCAATTTGCCGTGCTGCGCTGGATCTCGAAGTGGAATCCTTTCCACGTGGTACTCGCCAGTAATCTGCTGATTGCCGCAAGCTTTCTGTTCTTTGTGTTGCCCGTCTCCCCGTTGATGCCGCTGCTGTTCATTATAGTGTTCAGTCTGGGGGAGCTGCTGATTGGTGCGCGGTTCGATGCCTTAGTGGATGAGCTGTCTCCGGAGAGTAATAAGGGACTCTATTTCGGCTGCTCGGAGTTTGTTAAGATCGGAACCACTTTCGGCCCTATGCTCGGGGCGGGTCTGCTAGGGCTGTACGGGGTAGAATCGCCTGTTCCGGTGTTCGGACTGATCGGCGGGATTACTGCTGCCGGGGCTGCTCTGATCGGAGGCGCAAGGCTCCAGCATCTGCGGAAGACCCGCTCACCAGAATTAATGGATGAAGAACCGGCTGCCCTAATCCGTTAATAATTATCTGAAATATTATGAAATATTATGAAATATACTTATTATCTTTCCGGCGATTTGTGGAAGGGGCAAAATATGATCAATACACTTCAGCTCTACCGCAGCTCTGGGCATGCCATACACCACGCAGGTAGCCTCTGATTCGGCTATCGTGACGGACTGGAACGCAGCCTGTTTGGCCCGCTGCATCGCCTGTGCACCATCAGCTCCCATACCGGTCATAATGACGTAACCCTTTTTCAGCCCCTTCAGCCGTGTGACAGAATCGAACATAACCTCTACAGAGGGGCGGTGCCCATTCACCGTATTGTGCTCACTAATCACAATACGGTACGATCCGGCGCCGGTATTCTCTATTTCCATATGCTTGCCTCCGGGTGCAATATAGACATTTCCGGGCTCCAGGATTTGATGATGCGTTGCCTCCACCACATGCAGAGCGGCATGCTGATCCAGCCGCTGAGCAAGTGAAGCCGTGAATTTAACCGGCATATGTTGAACGACAACAACGGGAACCGCAAGATCCTCCGGCAAGGAGGTAAGCAGCGTCTCAAGCGCCTTAGGTCCTCCGGTTGAGGTGCCCACTGCGCATATCCCGCTGATCATTGGGGATGTTCGTTTTCTTTCACGCTGAACCGAAGCCGCAGGCGCCGCCGTTTGGGCCGGCAGAGCACGCCGTTTGGGCGGCTCCCCTCCCCACTTTGTGACCGATTGATGAGAGGATGCCGCCGCCTGCAGCATCACCAGCAGTTCGTTCTGCTTGTTCCCGAGTTCTGCCAAGATGGAACCGGAGGGTTTAGCAATAAAGTCAACTGCCCCCAGCATCAAAGCCTGAATGGTAGCGTCGGCACCTTCCCGGGTGAGCGAGCTAACCATAATCACCGGAGTAGGCCTAAGCTTCATTATTTCCCCCAGCGCTTTCAGCCCGTCCATGATGGGCATCTCAACATCCATAGTCACCACATCCGGCTGAAGGGCCAGCACCTGCTGTACGGCCTCTACTCCGTTTCTGGCAACGCCGGCCACTTCAAAACCGGGAAACTCCTTAATCATTTCCGTCAGAAGCCTTCTCATAAAGGCAGAATCATCTACGATCAGTACGCGCTTATTCATTTCTTCGCCTCCTTGCTCCCTAATCCTGTAAATGAAACCTAACTGCCCGCTTCTTCAAATAAGTGCTCCAGTTTCAGCACACTGACAAGTCCATTGTCCGATTTGCCAATCCCCTCGAAGAACGTGCCGTTCAGTGTTCCCAGCCGTTCCGGCGGTGCTTGCATATCATGGATGCGCACCACCTTATTCACGTGATCCACGAGCACACCCACCTTCTCATCCTGGCGGTTGATTACTATTATCCGTGTACGTTTGGTCAACGGAATGTCTTCGAATCCAAAGCGTTTGCGTAAACTGATCACCGGTACGATCTTGCCCCTCAGGTTAATGACCCCTTCAACAAAAGCAGGAGTATGTGGAAGACGGGTGATTTCCTGCACACGGATAATTTCATGAATATCCTGGATCGGAATGGCATACTGTTCCTGGCCCATCCCAAATTCGACATATTGATTTGCTGTATCCAGCGTCATCTAGCTTCACCTGTCTTTCTCGGATTAAGACATCCGAAACGCTGCCAGCGACTCGTTCAGCTGAGCTGTGGAATCCACCAGATCATGCGAGGAGGCCGCAGTCTCTTCTGCACAGGCACAGACTTCCTGGCTGGCAGCCGCAATGCTCTGTACTGACCGTAGCACGTCGTCCGCCTGGGCTGCCTGTTCTTCGCTGGCCGCAGCAATTTCGGTGATTAACTGGGCCGTTTCACCCACAATCCCTTTAATCTTGTCAAAGGCGGCTGCCGCATCCAAGGAGGATTGCACTCCCAAACCTACTGCCGATACACTTTTTACCGTATTTTCCTGCATAGTCTCAATAATCTGAGAGATTTGCCGGGTAGCTTCCCCGCTCCGTTCCGCCAGCTTACGGACTTCGTCGGCCACTACTGCAAAACCTCTGCCGTGTTCACCGGCTCTGGCTGCTTCAATCGCAGCATTCAGTGCCAGCAGATTGGTCTGCTCCGCAATATCATCAATCAGATCGAGGATATTCCCGATTTTCTTGGAATCTTCCTGCAGCTTGTTCATCTGTTCGCTTGCCGCATTCATCTCATTGATCGAGGCATCGACTATACGCATATTCTCTGTAGAAATACCTACAGTCTGTTGATACATCGTGGATGCCCTTTCCGCATTCTGCGCTACTGAAGTAACGGCCATCGACAGTTCAGACACCAGCATCGTCATCGTCTGGGCATCATTAGCCTGATGTGTACTGCTTCTTACTACTTCTTCTGTGTTCATCGAAATTTCCCGCGAGGCTGTAGAGACTGTATGTGACAGAGTTACCGACTTTTCGATCAGTCCCTTAATTTTGCCAGTCATATTATTAATTGCGAGTGCCACCTGTCCAATTTCATCCTTGCTCTTGAGGTTAAGCGGTTCAACTGTAAGGTCGCCTGCAGTCAATCTTTCCATAACTATCTGAATCATCTTAAAAGCCGAACCAATTTTCCGGATATAGAGGAAACCCATGATGAAGGAAGCCATTAGCAGGGCTACGCTGACTGCAGCTACCTTTATGAAGGAAAGGTGAATTGATTCTTCAGAGCCCTTAACCTCGTTCACCATAAATGCCTCGACGATGCCTGATGCCGAATCGAGCTTGTCGCGTGCTTCCGTAAACTGATCCACCCGCAGCAGCTCATTTGTTACCTTTCTTTCCCCGGGAGACTGCAGCAGCTGGTCAATGATTCCAGTCCACTCCACGAACAGCATTCTGGCCTCTCCAAGCTCCCTCAAGATATCACTTCCGGCTTCACTTCTCAGGTCAAGAATCCGCCGGTCATTATAGGTCTTCAGGATATCTTCAGCCCTTCCTATTCTTTCGGCTACCTGGGCAATGTTCTCCCGGTAATCCGCAACGGCCTTCTCGTCTCCGGTAGCCAGATGTAGCTGTACCGCAGAATAAGCCTGATACATATCCCTGTCGGCATTGAGCATATATGAGGTCAAATTATAGCCGTGATCGTAGAATACGCGTTTCAAATTATTATCGGATGAAATTACCAGGTTAAGCGATAAATACGAAGTTAGAGCCATAGCTAGAATCGGAATCAGCAGGATGGACAGCAGCTTGGTTTTCACAGACATCTTCAGCTTTTTCATTTTTGTTCCCCGCATTCGATTTAGAATAATGAACCGATATCAAAAATCAATGCAACTCTGCCGTCTCCCAGAATAGTTGCTCCCGTAACGCATTTGGTTCTTCCCATGTATTTGCCGATGGACTTTACCACAATATCCGCATTCCCGTTCAACTCATCCACTAATAAGGCGATGCGTTTCTCGGCCATGCCGATAATGACAACCTGGTGATACACTTTTTCCTGATAGGGTTTGTCCCAGCCCAGCACATCCTGCATACTTGTCAACGGAAGGACTTCCCCCCGCAGGTTGATAATCGGCTGTCTCCGGATGTAACCGATCTCCTCCGGCTTCAGCCGGATAATCCCCAGAATATTAGACATAGGCAGAATAAAACTTGTGCCGTTGACTTTGATCTGCAGCCCCGGAATAATTGCCAGCGTCAGCGGCAGACGGATCAGAAACTCCGTTCCCTTGCCCACCTCACTCCGGATGTCGATTACACCATTCAATTTCTCAATATGATCGCGGACGATATCCATTCCGACACCACGCCCGGAGATGTCACTGACTACAGCCGCCATAGAGAATCCAGGCTTGAAAATTAAATGAACAGCCTCGCGCTCTGTTAGTACAGCTGCTTCCTCTTCACTAAGGATCTGCTTCTTCACTGCGCTCCGCCTGATCACCTCAGGATCAATTCCGCCTCCGTCATCCTTCACCCGGATTACCACCTGATTACCCTCGTGGCAAGCTTGTACGGTTAATATCCCTTTCGGGGGTTTCCCGTTGCGTAACCGTTCTTCTTCGGATTCGATTCCATGATCCACTCCGTTTCGGAGCAAATGTATAAGCGGATCCGTTATTTCTTCAATGACGGTCCGGTCCATTTCTGTCTCTCCGCCAAGCAGCTGCAGATCAACCTCTTTCCCCAACTGCTTCGATAAGTCCCTTACGATCCGGGGCAGACGGCTGAACAATTGCTCTGCAGGCAGCATTCGGATCTTCATTACCTGCTCCTGCAATTCATGTATAACCCGCCCCAGGTGATCGGTCTGCCCAACCAGCTTCGGGAGAGCCTCGTCGGTACGGTAACGCTGATTCAGATTCTGGCCGGCCTGCTTGATCCCAACCTGGTCAATCAGAAGTTCTCCCACTAGATTCATCAGATGCTCAAGGCGTTCTACATCTACCCGGATGGAACGGGCTCTTTTACGATCCTGCGTCTGAGCACTATCGGGAACCTGTGAATTTGCGGTCAGCTGCACTGTAGCGGTAGCACCAGACGATTCATCCTCCTGCTCCATCAGAACAGCCTGTATATGGACATACGCTACCTCAACCAGAGAGGCAATCTTCCTGTGAAGCTCCTCAACCTGCAGATGCGTAATGAGGAGGAATTCCAGCTTGGCGAAGGAGGTCTCATCCGCTTCCGCAGCACTGTCATCTATCGGAGGATTCTGCTTCACAATCTCTGCAAGATCGGCAATGCGCTGTTGGATGATTGAAGCCCGGGCCGCCCTCATCAGACAATCCTGTTCCAGAATGACCTCTACAGCCAGTATCGATTTCCCTTGTTCTTTGCCCTCAAGACAATGATAACGTTCATCCAGATTCAGAGCGGATTGCAGCGGCTTCTCCTGAATCTCGCTATATGCAGGGTCCGCTGATACAGGTAGCTGTGCCACCGGGCCGTTATTGCGGAAATGAACGATACGCCCGATAATCCCCGAAATCTCCGTCCCGGCAGAGCCAGAAGCAATGTCATCTTTTAATTGTCTGATCGTATCCAAACTATCAATGAGGAGAACAACTAATTCATTTTCCAGCTTCAACTGCCCGTTACGGATTAAATCCAGCAGAGATTCCATCTCATGTGTTACATTTTTAACCGGATCAAAGCCCATGGCCGCAGAAGAACCCTTCAAAGTATGTGCTGCGCGGAATAAGGACTGGATGGTTCCACTGTCGCAATCACCCTGTTCAAGAAGAAGTAGTTTTTCCTCCATAATCTGAATTTGTTCGTCTGCTTCCTCCATAAAAACATCCATAAACTGGTTCATATCCAAACAAGACCACCACATTCCCAGGGAAACCATCCCTTATTTCCTTTACAATCTAGTTTTATCAAACAAATCTAGACATAATGTGATGTAAATATAATAAAATCTGAATAAGTTATGATAGAATCATAGATATGAGTCCTTTTCTTGGAGGTAATCCAACTATGGTAAAGCCTAAAATCCTTGTGGTAGACGATGACCGCGATATATTAATTCTTCTGAAAAAACGTCTGGAGATTGAGGGCTACGAGGTAGTTACTGTTTCCGAGGGACAGGAAGTGCTTAGGCAGGTCAAACTGTATGATTTCGCATTAATTGTTCTTGATATTATCATGCCTTCCATGAATGGACTTGATATCTGTAAGGCCATCCGTGATCATGTTAACGCTCCCATTCTGCTGCTCAGCGCAAAAGACCGGGAGATTGACAAAGTGGTCGGACTGGAGCTTGGTGCAGATGATTACATTACCAAACCCTTCAGCATTGATGAGTTAACGGCACGGATTAAGTCCCATCTCCGGAGGGAAATGCGGCTAGCCAAGCCTGCCGTTTCGAACCAGAGGGTATTCCAGTTTGAGGATCTAACCATTAACGGTGAAACGTATGAGGTATCTATAAAGGGTGAACCCGTTCATTTATCGGGCAAAGAACTGGAGATTCTGCTCCACCTGGTCCGCAATAAGAATCTTGTACTAAGCAGAGAGCAGATTTATACTGCAGTATGGGGTTATGAAGACAATGGGGATATCAACACAGTAACCGTCTATCTTAAAAACATCCGTAAAAAAATCGATCCCGATCACCGTCTGATCAAGACGATTTGGGGGATCGGGTATAAATTTGTCGTCTGAATTACCGCACTATCCACACCTAAGGGCTGGCCCTCTGTTCTTTCTACCGAGGCCGGCCCTTTTCACTAATCTATCCACGTTTCCCGGATTTCCAGAATTTCATTGTATACCTCACTGAAAGCCTGAACCACTGCCGGATCGAAATGCATCCCGCTTTGCCACAGGATCTCTGCAAAAGCCTCCTCCTTGCTCCACGCCTCTTTATAGACCCGTTTGGAGGTGAGTGCATCAAAAACGTCGCAAACTGCTGTAATCCGCCCTTCTACAGGAATTTCTTCCCCGCGTAAGGCCTGCGGATATCCGCTGCCGTCCCACTTCTCATGATGAGTCAGCGCTATTCTCTCAGCCAGCAGCAGAATCTCATTCCGGCTGCCTGACAGCAACTCCGCTCCCTTAGTTGTGTGTTCTTTCATGATCTCAAATTCTTCCGGAGTTAATCGTCCAGGCTTATGCAGAATACGGTCAGGAATCGCCAGCTTGCCTATATCATGCAGAGCGGCTGCCAGCTTAAGCTTGTGGCAATAGCTTTCTTCGTACTCCAACTTCTTGGCAAGCACAAAGACATAATTGCTGATTCTGAGTAAATGCCGACCTGTTTCATTGTCCTTCTGCTTCATAGCCTGAAGCAGCCGCTGAACATACTCCTGCTGAAGCTCCTCAAGCTGAAATACATGCTGCTGCAGCAGTTCCTCTATTTGAAAAGTTTGTTCCGCCTGCATCCTGCGCTGAAGGTTCTCCTGAAGCACATGCTGCACCTTAAGCACGACTTCCACTGGATCAAACGGCTTAGTCAAAAAATCACGCACGCCAAGCCGCAGGCTGCGGTGAAGATACTCTGAATCCTGATAGGCCGTAATGACAATTACGGAAGAGATCAACGGCGAATGTCTTGCCTCCAGCAGTTCCAAAATATCAAAACCGCTGATGACCGGCATATTCAAATCAAGCAGCAGTACATCCGGATCCTCCTGCTCAATAACCTGAAGAGCCTGCGCAGGATCATGAATGACAAAAATATTCTGATATCCTTCGATCGTGAACAATTTTTCTAGTAATAATGTATTAGTCCTGACATCGTCAATGATCATAATTTTTCCGTGCTTGTAGATCTCCCGTTGGTTCTTATCTGCCACCAGCATTGACAACCCTCCGCTCTCTCGCAACCATTTCGTTAGCCTTCCTCCCCCAGAGGAATCAAAATCTTAAACACACTGCCTTCACCGAATACACTGGTGACCTGAATCTCGCCATCCATCATTCCCAGCAGCCTGCGGGATACCGTAAGACCGATACCCGTACCTTCAATTTGCTTCCCTTGGGGGATCCTGTGAAACGGCTCGAATATATGGATCAGATCCTCTTCGCGTATTCCGACACCTGTATCTTTAACCACAATCACAAGCTTACGGGCTTCCGCATGATGCACACTGACGGTGACCATGCCGTTCGGGTTATTATATTTAATTGAATTAGACAATATATTTAGCAGCACCTGCTTCATACGGATACGGTCACAGCGTATAAGCTCTTCATACATGGATAACGCCTCATTGCGGAAGCCGATACTATGCTGACTGCAGATCGGTTGCATCCAGGTGAAGCATTCCTCCAGAACATCACCTAAACGAAGGTCCTCTATAGACAACGCCATCCGTCCGGATTCGATCCGGGTCAAATCGAGGATTTCACTGATCAGCTGCAGCAGATGTTTGCCGGCCTTAATAATTTCTCTCACGTTCTCCTGCTGGGATGCGGACAGCGGATCGGAAGACTCATATTCAAGCAGCTGTGCAAATCCAAGAATCGCATTCATTGGTGTGCGCAGTTCATGACTCATGCTGGACAGAAACTCGGATTTCGCCTTATTGGCCGTCTCTGCAAGCTCCTTCGAGCTGAATAAGGACTCCTCCATATACTTCCTTTCCGTGATATCACGGGAGATTACACAGACTTTACGCACGGGCTCGTTCTTCCGCTTGATAGGGGTAATCAGTGCCTGCATCCAAACGGTACCCCTGCTGCTAGCCATCTCATACTCCATACCGACCGTTTCCTGGGTTGCCAGCACTTCGCTTAATATGCTCATGAACCGGAGAGTGGTCTGCGGGTCTAGAAGCGCATCAATATGCTTCCCTTCAAAGCTTTTGGCCATCGCATAATCATACCTTCTGTCGATGGACCAGACCTTCTCGATTACACCTGTCTCGTTAATCTCTGCAATCATATCGTCTATGGATTGAATCATAGCATTCATGTTAGCTTCGCGGTCTTCAAGCGCATCCTTCGCTTCCGAGCTTGACTTATAGGCTTCCCCAAGCCTGCTGCCAACCTGGGACAATATTTCAGCGGTTTCCCTGATCTCAGTGACATGGATCTCCGGAATCTCTTGATGATACCGCCCTTGTCCAATCTCCATGGCTATTCGATTGATTTCCATGAGAGGCTCTGATATTCTTCCGCTCATGACCCGGCTCCGCCAGTTCAGGATGGCAAAATAAATAATATAGAACAAAAACAGCCCCAGAATCATATACATTCCGATCTCAAACAGCTCATGATTCAGGTGGTTGGTTACAGCAAATATATTCGTTTCAGCGGCCAGAATTATGAATTTCCATCCGGTGTTCTCCATGGTTGACCAGGCAAGCATCTGCTTCTGCCCGTCTATTCTCACTTCGCTTAAACCCTGCTTATCTGCCGCAATATCAACGGCTATCGCCTGAAGGTCTTTATGGGCAAACAGATTGAATTCATCCGGCTTGAAGGTATCCTGCTTGACCGCCTCCTGGTAATTATGTGAAGTAAGCTCCTGAATGCCAAACAATTGTTCCGCCCGGTCCGGCATAGCAAGAATGGTTCCGTTATTGCTCACCAGCAAGCCGAGCCCCTTCCAGGGGATATCCATAGTCTGAATTTCTTCCCTGAATGTGTTAATCGTAACATCGATACCCGCTACCCCCTCGAGCACATTTCCCCTGTATACAGGAGCAATCGAGGAGGCCATCCAGCCGTTTCCTGCAGGATCCAGATAGGCATCTGTCCAGACCGCCTTCCGTTCCGGATTATGCTCAGCGTCCGCTTCATAATAGAAATTAAACTCAGAAATATTCATTTGGGATTGATATTGAGTCATCACATCGAAATAGGGATAGATGATATTTAAGGAGTCATAGGTGTTAAAATATACAGCGGCCGCAAGGGGCTCCCTGGCAATGATAGACTTCATAAACGGCTGCAGCGGCAGCAGCCGTTTCACCTTGTTTTTTTGCTGAGCCCCAACCTTGTTTATTCCGCTGTAAAAAATGGCCGCTCCGCCGCTAGTAGTGTCTGCCTTGGAATAATAGGCCCCCTCCGGGCTCATTACCAGCCGCTCCAGGTTTTCTTCCGAAGCCGGAATCTCCTGATTCAGCGCATGGGCGATAGAATCGCTGTATAACACTGTAAGAGATGAAATTCTCCGGGTCTCACTATCAATAATTGCAGATTCCTGTGAAGCCACAATCCGAATTTCGTTTAACACTTCATTCTTCATACTGAGTGTCTGTCGTTCCCTTGACCATTCATTCGTCACAAAGTAGATTCCGATAAAAACTAATTCCACCAGCACTAACGGAATAACTGAAGTTCTAATATAAGATTTCCATATCCATTGAAATAAGGAGATCGGTTTCTCTCTCTTCATGCTGTACCCCGTTTCCTAGCGCTCGCTTGGTTTCACCAAAATATCCAGATGCCTTATATAATATTCAAGCAGATCCCGGCACAAGATAATGCCCTCTGCATTTTTCAGCACTACATGCCCTTCCAGCTCCCGCCCAATTTCTGAGATGAAGGGAAAGCCATAGCCTCCTCCACTGCCTTTCATAGAATGGCCGATTACCATTATTTTCTCAAAATCCTCAACCTGCAATGCCTCGGAGATCATAACCAGATCCACCCTGCGGCGTTCCATATAACCGGGAATCAGTTCGGCAATATCCTCGTCGACCCATACCTTAATCGGTGTCTGATCCATAGAGATGACCTGCCCCCCCCGTTAACTCTTCTTCTCCATACCGCCGGATCATTTGAAATAATGGCTCTATAAAAATCGGTTTCTCCAGGAAATCTGTACATCCGGCCTCTGAAGAGGCTCTGCGGTGCTCCTCAAAGGCATGAGCGGTCAGAGCAATAACCGGCGTGGGCTTGAGCTGTTCGTCCGCTTCCCAATTCCGGATTGCCCGGGTCGCTTCGTAACCGTCCATCACAGGCATTTGAATATCCATGAAGACTATATGGTAATAACCTTCAGTAAACATCTTCACTGCTTCTGCACCATTCACAGCCACATCTACGCTACAGTTGTTTTTTCTCATAAATGCCAAGAATAGATTCTGGTTGTCGATATTGTCTTCCGCCAGCAGCAACCGCAGATTCCGCCCAAAGAGTGCAGTGGAATCCTCAGCAGATTCCAGTTTCAGAGGAAGCCTCACTTCAAAGGATGTTCCTTCTCCCGGCTTGCTCTGATACGATATCCTTCCACCCAGCAGTTCTGTCAGCTTACGCGAGTAGGCCAGCCCAATCCCGAGTCCTCCATATTTCCGGGTAGAGGAGGGATCGATCTGGAAGAACGGCTGGAAGATCTCTTCTGCGGCCTCCTCGGGAATCCCAATTCCTGTATCTGTAATACGGATCATAAGCAGCACCTTGGACGGCTCCCGGAGCGGACGGACAACCACTGATATTTCCACGGATCCCTGCGGCGTAAACTTCACGGCATTATCCAGAAGCGTTCTAATGATTTGCACAGCCCTCCGGGAATCCCCGATCACCGGCACATTGGGCAGCAGTCCTGTTTTCAAATGGAATTCCAGTGATTTGTGCTTCATATTTTCCCGGTAATTCTCAGATAGAGTAATTATCAGTTCATGGAGGTTGAAAGGCCGCTCCTCAATATGCACTTCACCATTCTCCATAGCGGAATAGTCCAGTACACGTTCAATTAGGAATAAAAGATGCTCTGAAGAGTGTCTTAAGGTTTGAACCTCTTCCCGGCCAAGCCCGTTCTCATCCTGTAATTGCACGATCCCGAGAATTGAATTCAGCGGAGTGCGGAACTCATGGCTGATCAACGCCAGGAATTGATCCTTTGCATCATTGGTAGATTCCAGCACCTCTTTGTTCAGGAGCAGCTGGCGCTCATTATCCTTTTGAGCCGTGATGTTAGTTAAAGTTAGCATCACCAGCTCCTTAAGCCTGCTGATCACAATTCGGTAACTGCGCTTCTCTTCGTTAATTTGAAGCTCTACTTCCAGCTCTTTGGCATGATCTCCTGACATGATTCCAAGAATAATTTCTTTGTAGGCATCCAGATGTGAAATGAAGGAACGGTCTACATTCTCATAAATTTCGCGTGCTGCTTCGTTCATCATCACAGGCTGCAGCTCAAGCTGCTCAGTACGCAATACCATCACTGCGTCTTTTAATGACCTAAGCACCTGTTCCAGCATGGTCCTTGCCTGCTGCTCACTCTGCATTAACTGCTGCCTTTCGGTCACATCCGTCTGAATTCCGATGAAATGGGTTACTTTCCCGCCCTCGTCCTTAAGTGGGGTAATGACAAGCTCATTCCAGAAAGGTTCGTGATTCTTGCGGTAATTCAGAATCTCGAGCTGTACCCGCGAGTGCTGATTCAGGGCATTGCGGATGTCCGCAATATGCTCAAGACTCGTATCCTTACCCTGCAAAAAGTTACAGTTGCGGCCCAACACTTCCTCCAGCGTGTAACCGGTGATCTGTGTAAATGCCTGGTTCACATAAATAATCGGCCGGTGGGGCAAGGCCTCTGCAATAATAACTCCAGTTCCCACATCATGCACGGCCCGTTCATAGAGATTCTTCTCTGCAACAGAATGGCGTAAGGCTATTTCAGTCTCCTGATACTCCTTGATCAATTGCAAGCGCTTTCCTGTGGACAGATAGATTGCGATGCTAGCTACAAGAAAGAGCATAATAGCAAAACTCGTCTGCTTCGGGTCTCCAGTAAAGAACAAAAACAATATCAGCTCAGACAAGATCAAGGCCATATAGACTCTTAACCTGCCGAGGGAAGTGATGGTCTGACTGATAACAAAATACATCATCAGGATCGTAATCAGAAGCATGGAATCGTAATGATACTGCATCAAGGAAATAAAGGCGGCTGAAGATATAAACCAAAGGTAGGCAAATAACAGCGGTTCAGAAGTCGCCTTGATTCTCTTCGAGAGGAAAGAACCCGCCATCAGCAGGGTTCCGATTATCAAAACAGTCACTTCAACGGCATCCGGGCTGGGGTCAGCCGGATTCATCCAGTGTGCCAGCCGTCCCATGACCAGGACACATATTAATGACAAGCCGGTGTACAAGCGCAACATCTTCAATTGATTCATGAACAGCTCTCCCCACCAGTTAACCGCCTTGTGCGCACTCATTATTCACCCAGACTGATATGCGCCATAATCGTCAATTCACTTGCAAATATCGGAATGCTGATAAAGGTACTGCTAGTGCGCAGGCTGCCTTTTCCTTCATGGAGGACCGGAGGCGTGATATTCGTATTCATATGTAGCTCATTGAACGCCGAACAGCAGGAAGCGCCTACCCAGTTGCCGAACTCTGCAAACGCACTCCAACCCATGTCATCAATGACCTCTATAGGAAAACCGCACATAGTGCTCACAATGCTCCTCAGGACCTCATCGTCCATGCTGAGTATGATCTCACCACGGACATCGCCTGTCATCCCTACCATAACCGATACTTTATCCGTATTTACAAAAGCCAGCTGTTCAGAAGGCGAACCTGCACGAAACACATAACCCAAGTGGGTGACCAGCACTTTTTGTATCCCTGCAATAACGATGTCTAGATATCCGGACTGTATATGCATATTATCGGCATCTCCTCTCTCTTTTTACAATTGATTTTCTACGGCCTGTAATAACCGGTCTGCCTGAAACGGTTTGACCACAAAATCCTTCGCCCCGGCCTTCATGGCCTCCATAACCATAACGGTCTGTCCCATGGCACTGCACATAATAATCTTGGCCTTGGGATCAATCGCGATAATATTTTTTACGGCCGTTACCCCATCCATATCCGGCATAGTAATATCCATAGTTACTACATCCGGCCTCGTCTGCTGGTACACTCTGATGGCTTCCGTTCCATTAACTGCTTCTCCCACAATTTCATGGCCCTTGGACTCCAGTGCTGAGCGCACCATCAGCCGCATGAAGGCCGCATCATCGGTAATCAATATTTTCGCCATATCAGCACTCCCTATCTGTTTTAGTTTCTATAGGGATGATTCTATATTGCATTCCTAATAGGAACATGACGAAATTATGAAAAAAAAATAAAAAAAAGCCTCAGCGAAAGCTGAGGCCCTCTGTCTATTTATGCGAATGATGGCTTGTTATTATCAACTTTGCCGCTGACCAGCTTCTTGTACTCGTCGTCTCCGCCCTCCAGAGAAGGCGCTAAATATACATTAAGCGCGGATGGAGAGAGCTTGGTGCCGGATTTGCGTCTGGAACGGCCTTTGCCTCCCGCACTGTTACCGTTACCGCCCGCAGACCGGCGGACGCTACTAGAGACACTAACTGCATTCTTCATATTCTTCATCCTGTCAGTCCCCTTCCACTAGATGATTGACGGTACGGAACAAATCACGGTTATAGGCAACCACTGCTGTAAGATCCTCTGCCGATAATCCCCCGCTTCCGGAGAAATGTACAGAAATCACGTGGTTCTCCCCTAAAGGATAGCATAGGATATATACCTCCGCAACTTCCGTACGCTGTAAGAAAGTCCATTCCTTAGCCAAATAAGCATCCAGCACACCCGGTTTTCCGCTTCCGTCTTCGGAGGTCGAGAACGGATAGATATGCCCGCGGCCTACATTGCCGCCCACCTGTTTCAGGCCTTCCCCCTCTTCGGCCCGCCACATGGCGGCTCCGATCACCCGGCAATCCTCCGGAGGTATGAATGAATTACGGACGGCTTCGCTAAGCGCCTGATAGTTCTCACCCGGCTGGGGAGGCGTCACATTATTATTATATTGCCAAAAGAAGTGAAGGATACTTTCTTTTCGCCTAAGCTCTGCTCTAAGTTGCTGGAGCTCAACAGCCGGATCATGGTACATCCCCTGTCCCTGAATGCTGTCGATAATCTTGCCGCAGCTGACATCCACCGCCGCTGTAACATTCTCATGCTGCCACTCGTATTCCAGCGGCGTCAGCCCCGACAGATCGGACAACAGGTGGTACTCTTCCACGTTCTCCCCCGGAATCAGATCGCTGCGCGAAGGTACCTGATCCGGCAGCAGGCAGAAGACCCGGCCACGCCGTAATCTGGACCAGAACAAACCCATTTCAAACTGGGTGTTATCACGGGTTACATAATAATATTTACCCCTGATCCGGGCCACATCATCAGGCGAGAACACGAATACGGCAAAGTCACTGATATCCAGATTCCGCTCCAGCGCCTCCATCGTATATTCATTCGGCCGGAAAGCAGCAGCATACCAAGGATGAACTTCTGCAGTCCGCTTCAGCTGCTCGTGGATGGCCCTGGCGTAGCGGATGGATTCTCTGGAGGATCCAATGAATAATCTAGGTCTGATCACGGCGGCACTCCTTTATCTGTTTCCCCAATATGTAATAATTATACAGACATTTCCCCCTAAGGAATAGGGCTGCCAGTTATATTAAACAGCGAGATCCCGTAGTGTGAATTGTCGTTGTTATATGTATAAACGAATCATAATTATTCTTAATTTTAATTAATTATTGTTCTCCGGCCGATGAAACGGGTAATAGAAATTTATCTATCCGGGAAAAGAGGCTTTATATGAAAAGAATATTACATACCGCCGTACTGGCAGCCTGTCTGTTGACACCATATGCGCTGCCGTCTTCTGCTGCCCACGCTGCAGATACCTACACAGCCAAAGTATACGCGAACTCCCTGAATGTTCGCAGTGAGCCTGCCGCAAGCGCAGCCATTACCGGCTCTCTGGCGGGAGGAGACGTCGTTACAGTCACGGAGGAGCAGCATGGCTGGCTCAAAGTGAGGGCCGGATCTGTATCCGGATGGGTCGCCGGGTATTATCTGAAGCGGACCAGCAGAGCTGCCTCTGCTGGAACCTCATCCGCCTCATCCGCCAGCACCTCCGTTAAGACCTCCTCCACCTCCAGCGGAACGGCTGTTGTCACCGCCTCTTCCCTGCGTATCCGGGGAGGCCCGGGAATCAGCTATGAGGTAGTCGGTTCTTTGCAGTCCGGGAATGCCGTTACCATTCTGCTCCGCCAGGACGGATGGTCAAGAATCCGTACAGCCGGAGGAGCTACCGGCTGGGTATCCACCCAGTACCTTGCCGGGGGAAGCGTCCCGAACTTAAGCACTGCCAGTTCAAATGCCCAGAACACCAGTGTAATAAGGAAATCCGGCAGCATCCGCGGCAAGCTGATTGTCGTCGATCCCGGTCATGGGGGCAGTGACCCCGGTATGCTCGGCACGACCTATGACACGATGGAGAAGGATCTTACCCTGCAGACCTCCCTATATCTCCGGGATTACCTGACCGCCAAAGGGGCCCGGGTAGAGCTGACCCGTACCCGTGGAGACCAGAAGCCAACGCTCTCCCGGCGGGTACAGCTCGGGCAGCAGCTAGGGGCGGATGCTTTTGTAAGCATCCATTATAATTCCTCCCCGAAGAATGTCTCCGGCACGCTGACCTTCTTCTATTCGGAGCAGAATGATCTCCGGCTGGCCCGGGCGATTGAAACCCGGCTTGGCGCAGGAATCGGCCTCCGGAGCAACGGCCTCTCCTTCGGCAACTATCATATTCTGAGGGAAAATCCGCTTCCCGCAGCCCTTATAGAGCTTGGGTTCCTCAGCAATCCATACGACGAGTCGATTGTCCGCAAAGCCGCTTATCAGCGGAAGGCTGCACAGGCTATCGCCGAGGGGCTGGCTGATTATTATCAATACTGAAAGGAAGTCATCTGAAATTAGATAGTGATTTCCCGGATATTGAGTTCTTTTATTTTGCTGAGGTCGATATATTCATCGTTAATGCGGATGAGCGGAGTTTCGATATCATGCGGATTCAGATAGACGATCTCACCGACCCGGCCATCGGTTAATACTACCTCACGGCCAACAGTCCGCTTCACAATGTTCTCCAGAAAAACCGAAACAATATGCGGGTCCAGTGCGCCAAAGCTGCCTCTTCTCATCTGATCAACAATCATATGGAACGGCATAGCCTCATGATAGGGGCGTTTACTGGACATAGCATGAAAAATATCGGCAACGGCTATTATTTTGCTGTAGGAATCAATCTGTTCATCCTTAAGTCCCAGCGGATATCCCTTGCCGTCGTTTCTCTCATGATGCTGCAGAGCCGCCAGGGTGATGCGCGAATTGGCTCCGGTGGTTTCTTTCAGCATCTCATAGCCGTAAATCGTGTGTTTCTTCACCAGACTGAATTCTTCTTCCGTCAGCTTGCCGGGCTTGTTCAGGATCTCGTTAGGAATCTTCAGCTTGCCGACATCATGCAGGGTAGCTGCCGTGGACAGCACGGACAGATCCGCTTCATTCATATGTAACCATCTGCCGATCAGGGTGGACAGTACACCGACTCCAACGTTGTGCTGGTATGTATAATCATCCTTGCCTTGAACCGAACTGAACAAAGCAAAAATATCAGGATTACGGGAAATTTCCTGAATAACCGGAACGACATCCTTCCGGATATCCGCTAACTGGATTTTCCGTGAAATTCTGTAAGATTCAAACAGTTCTTTCGAGCTATCCACTACACTATTTACCATTTGCTGATAAGGGGGCGCCTGCTCGGCTTCATCCATAAATATAATGTCAATTACATCAATTCTTTGTTTGCGGATGAGCTCCAGGTGTTCAACATTCAATTTGCTCTTGGCAGGAATAACTGTAACTCCGTACGCATTGATCAGATCATTCTTAATTGTTCTTCCCAGATAGTTGTCCATACCTTCCAGCCCTCCCAGATAACCGAAACAATATATAAATTGCCCATATAGCTATTATCGGTTTAACGCTGGAAAATGTTGAAAGGTAATTGGGCCTTCCATTAGCCCTCCTCCTCTTGCTTGCGGTACTCCCGCGGAGTCATTCCGGTGGACTTTTTGAAGACACGGCTGAAATATTTCTCATCTTCATAGCCCACCAGCCCCGCGATCTGTGATAGCCGCAAATTCGTATTCTGCAGCAGCGTCTTCGCTTTATCCACTCTGAGACTGGTTAAATAATCCGACAGATTCTCCCCGGTGATCTGCTTGAATTTGCGGGAGACATTCTCCCTGCTGATGAAAAAGCGTTCCGCAATATGCTGCAGCGTCATCTCCTGCGTATAGTTCTGGTTCAGGTACTCTCTGATCTCCAGCACAAGTCTGCTGCCCTGAGCCTGCGAGTTGCCTTTGGACAGGCGCTGCAGCAGAGCCTTAAGCTGACTCTCCCAGTTCTCCACCGAGAACAGCCCCTGCGAGTCATAACATAGTTCTAGGCTGATCTCCTCCTCCGGCCGCCAGCGCTTCAGAACAGCACAGATCTCCTCCTGCTGATGGAGGAAGCTGCTCTCAGTAAGCAGCGGTAACCCGGCAAGCTCCCGCGCCCATTCCTCCACAACCCGCTCCATCCGCTCCAGATCACCCGACAATACCGCGATTCTAAGCTTGTCGAGCTCCATATCCAGGGCGTAGTCTTCTTCAGGCCCACTCTCCTCCCCATCTGCTCTACAGAGATGTATCCGTCCATCACGCTGAAGAAGATTCCGTTCCTCCAGCCCTTGGCGTGCCTGGGCAAAAGCAGGCTGCAGCCCCTCCGGCAACGGGTTCAGCAGGCTGAGCCCGATATCCACCTGGACGCCATACGCCTTACGGATCGATTCATTCACTCCGTTCAGTACCGTCTCCGCCTGTTGAACAGCATTCCACAACAGAATCACAAGCTCCCCCCCGCTCTGCCAGCTGCGGAAGGCATAGCCGCTGTAGTCTGGTGCCATAACCTCATTGCAGACATTGGCCAGCACAAAAGCCGTCAGCGCCACATCGCCATGAAATCTCTGCAGCAGACGGCAGTCTGCACCTTGCATCGAGATGACAGCCACTCTGCAGGAGGCTGCTCCAATCGGCATCCCCAGCTCTTCGCTGAGCGCCAGCTTCAGCTCCTGAAAGGAGGCATGCCCGTAGACCAGATCGGACAGCACCTTGTCCCAGTAGAGCGGACGCAGCACGTTCAGCTGCATATTCTGGCGCTGCGACTGCTTCCGCACCGCCTCCTCCTCCATCCACAGCTTAAAGGCATGCTCCGCCGAGGCAATCAGCTGCTTGCTGTTCAGCGGCTTCAGCAGATAATCAGTCCCGCCGTAGACAATGGCCGGCTTCACATAATTGAAATCCTGATACCCGCTGATGACAATGGTCTTCGTATTCGGATAATGCTTATGCAGCCATTCCAGCAGCTCGGCTCCGTCCATCAGCGGCATCCGCATATCCGTGAATACGATCGCCGGCTGATGCTCCTGCATCACCCGGGTCGCTTCCTGACCATTGGTAGCCTCATATATCGCGGAGATATTATATTTGTCCCAAGGAACAAAATAACGGATGGCCTCCCGCACATGCTTCTCATCATCTACAATCAGCACCTTCATTTCCAGCCGCTCCTTTCGGTTATGTTTGCACCCTTCTTCATTTATCACTCTATAATCAATAATTCATCGCGTTAAACATTCATACTGTAACTGTCTCTCCGGGAAGATGGCTTTATTCGCCTGGCCCCTCCAGCGGAATAATCAGGGTAACCGTAACCCCTTGACCCTCTTCATTATGCAGCTGCATCTCCGCCCCGCTGCCGAACTGCAGCCGCAGGCGGGCCAGCACATTATACAGGCCGATCTCTTCGTTCTCAGGCCGGCCGCTGCTTCTAAGTCCGGCTGTAATCTCCTCCAGCCGTTCCGGGCTAATCCCCTTGCCGTTATCCTTGACGGCAAGAACCAGCCGGGACTGCCCTTCCAGCTTGCAGTCTATCCGGATGACGGCTTCGCGGATTCCGTCCGCGAAGCCGTGCTTGAAGATATTCTCCACGATCGGCTGGAGAATCATCTTGGGCAGGACCGTCTCCAGCGCTGCTTCCGCCGCATGAATCTCCAGGCGCAGATTCTCTTCGCCGAACCGCTCCGTCTGCAGAATCACATAATTCTGCACATGCTCGATTTCATCGCGCAGCGGCACCTGCGTCCGCTCCGTATTCATGGAATAGCGCATCATGCTGCCCAGGGAATAGATGAGATCATACACCTTCGGCGCATTATAGCGCAAGGACAAGCTGGCGATGGACTGCAGGGCATTGTAGAGAAAATGCGGATTGACCTGAGCCTGCAGCGCCTTCAGCTGATTCGTCTTGTTCGCCAGCTCCAGGCGGTATTCCTTAACGATCAGGTCATTGATGGTCCGGGTCATGCCGGTGATCTTGCGGGTCAGCAGGCCGAATTCATCCTCCCGTTCGGCATCCATATGCGCATCCAGCTGGCCGATCTGCACCTTCTGGGTGAAGTTGATCAGCTTCTTAATCGGCCGGGTAAAGCCGATGGAGATGAGGACCGCGCTGATTCCCCCGATCAGGAGAAACAGCAGCCCGATCCCCATATTGAACCGGGTGATGATCCTCGCATCACCATACAGATCCTCGTAAGGCACCAGCTTGATGATGCTGCCGCTGAAGAGTGGGTCCTTGATATGCTTGTACATGACAATACCCTGGAAGCCGTCCTTTTTCCAGGTGAAATGCCCGCTGTCACTGTCTTCGGGAAGACGGCTCCATCCGGTCTCAACCGTTTTACCCACCCAGTCCGGATCAGAAGTGAACAAGGCCTTTCCCTGCTCATTCAGCACATACAGACGCTCCGTGTCCGAATTGTACATCGATTTGACGATGCCCTCCAGCTCTTCAAGGCTGTAATCAATCGACAGATCGGCCAATACACTGTCGCTGGGCGTGCGGTAGATGGGAAAATGCGCAGTGAAGACCGGAACGCTCCCCGGCTTCAGATTGGGGAAGCCGGACTTCACGCCGTATTGATGATCCATATGCGTCACTTCGATGTATGGCCGGTAGGTCCCCTCAGGATGCTCCGCCTTGGCATAATCCGCATTATCTTCCCGGCGGAACAGTCCGCCCAGCAGCAGATTGGACTGCCGGGCCGCTCTGACGTAGAGATGGATCTGGAAGGTATTCCGGTCGGAGAGGAACAGATTGTACAGCTGGGTGGAGATCACGGCGCGGGTATCCGGCACAATCGTTCCATCAGGTACATGTTCATTGCTTTTGGCGGTAAGTAGTAGGGTATAGAAAGAACTGGGAACATTAATCCCGCTGTACAGCGACATCGCCTGCTGATTCATCCCGCTGAAGTAACTGCTGAGATTCGCTTCCCCCAGCGTCAGCAGCTTCGTATTCTGCTTCACGGACTGCTCCGTAACTGACTGCTTGGTATAGAGATAGGAGAAGGTAACGGATATGCCTGACGGAATCACTGACGCCAGCAGCACTAAGGCCATCAGCCGCGTCCGGATACTGTTTCTGAACATGGGGGAACCTCCTGTAAGTTTTGCGGAAGAACCGCTTCTCTGATATAACCTTGCAGCAAAACTCGCTCCGGAAGCAACACGGCTGCAATATAATCCACTTTTCTCATCATCAAATTGAGTGTTGGCGATGGCCCGGGCTTTCTATAATGAAGCTGTGAACACGTAGAAATATTATACAAAGGAGATTCCATATGAGAAAAGCTCTGCGCTTGCAACGAGGCTGGGGACAGCAAATCGTATTTCTCGGCCCCTGTCTGCTCTTTTTCCTGACCATTGTAGTCACTCCATTCTTCCTCGGCTTCTACTACTCTTCCACCGACTGGAACGGGCTCGATCTGGACAAAGCGGTCTGGACCGGCGCGGCCAACTGGAGACGGATTTTTACGAACGACGATAAGTTCTGGGAGTCTCTGCTCTTTACGCTCCGCTTCACCGTAATCTCCGTAGTGGCCGCCAATGTACTGGCGCTGCTGCTTGCCTTCATTCTGATGACGACGCTGAAGACGAAGAAGCTGCTGCGCACCATCTTTTTCATGCCCAATGTGATCGGCGGTATTCTGCTCGGCTACATCTGGCAGTTCATCTTCACCAAAGGCTTCGCCACGATCGGCGAGCTTACCGGGATTTCGTTCTTCCAGCTGCCTTGGCTGGGTACGCCCAGCACTGGATTCTGGGGTCTGGTCATTGTATTCGTCTGGCAGACTGCCGGGTATATGATGGTCATTTATATCGCGGCGCTGGCAGGTATCCCGAAGGATCTGGTCGAAGCGGCCAAAATTGACGGCGCCCGTGCCCCGCAGCTGTTCAAGAGTGTCTATGTCCCGCTGATTATGCCGGCGATTACGATCTGCCTGTTCCTGACAACCTCTAACGCGTTCAAGATGTTCGATCTCAACCTGTCATTGACCAAAGGCGGACCGGGGACCTCGACCCAGTCACTGGCCTATAACATTTATGCGGAAGCGCTGATCAACAACCGTTATGGCCTCGGTACGGCCAAAGCGCTGCTCTTCTTCGCGGCTGTTTCACTGATCACGGTCACACAGGTCTGGCTTACCAAAAGAAAAGAGGTGTCGGCGTAATGAACAGCAGCAGATACCGGCCCAGAAACTTCGTTCTAGAGATCATCTCCATACTTCTGGCTATTATATTCTTATCCCCCTTCTACCTGGTGCTAAGCAATTCGGTTAAAGGGCTTAAGGACATCCTGATCGACGCCGCTTCCTGGCCGCAGGTGTTCCACTGGGATAATTACTCGAAGGTCTGGAATGCCATTGACTTCCCGCAAGCCTTCTTCAGCTCCCTGCAAATCACTGTCTTAAGCGTAATCTTCATTGTCCTGTTCAGTTCGATGGCCGCTTATCAGATTGTACGGAAGCCGACACGCTTCAATTCCTTCGTCTTCCTGCTGCTGGTCTCGGCGATGATCATTCCGTTCCAGTCGCTGATGTTGCAATTAGTCCGTGTGACCAGTATTCTGGAACTTCGCGGAGAATTATACGGGATCGTGGCCTGCTATCTCGGCTTCGGAATGCCGCTGTCGGTGTTTCTGTTCCACGGATTCATTAAGACAGTGCCTTTTGAGCTGGAGGAAGCGGCGCGGGTGGACGGCTCCAATCCGTACGGCGTATTCTTCAAAATTGTGTTCCCGCTGCTCATGCCGATTATTGTAACGGTCATTATCCTTAACACGCTGTGGATCTGGAATGACTATCTGCTGCCGGTGCTCGTCATCGGGGGAAATAAGGATCTGACGACCCTGCCGGTTGCAGTGACCAAGTTCTTCGGGCAGTACACCAAGAAGTGGGATCTGGCCCTTGCGGGTCTCGTGATGGCGATTACGCCTATCCTCATATTCTTCCTGTCCCTGCAGCGTTATATTGTCGAAGGTGTAACCACAGGCTCCATTAAGGGATGATCGCGAGATCCCCTTGCAACAATATCCACTTTTTCGAGCAAAATATTAAGTGTAAGTCCACTCTCATTTGGATTACGATCTAGTTGCAGGAAACACAGACCAGGGAGGTTATTCTATGAAAAGAAAGTTCGCGTTCGTTATCGCAACCGTTTGCACACTTATTATCGCAGGTTGCGGGAATAGCGGCAATACGAATTCCGCAGGCAATGGAAACGCAACCAATGCTCCTAATGCGTCAACCGAAACCACAGCACCGGAAGCAACCAAGGCACCTGCCAAGGATGTTACGATCAAAATGTTCCAGTTCAAGGTTGAAATTGCCGAGCAGCTGAACGCACTCGCCGAAGAATATGAGAAAGAAACCGGTGTGAAGGTCGAAGTGGAAACGCATGGCGGCGGTGAAGACTACGGCGCGTTGCTCAAAGCGGAGATTGCTTCCGGCTCTGAACCGGAAATTTTCAATAACGGCGGTTATACTGCCCTCGTACCTTATATGGACCGCGCCACTGATTTGAGCAATGAGCCTTGGGCCGCCAATCTGATCCCAACCGCCAAAACGCCGGCAACCGTGGACGGCAAGCTCTATGGTATGCCAATGAACGTAGAAGGCTATGGACTAATCTACAACAAGGATCTGTTCGCCAAAGCCGGCATTACGGAAGAGCCTAAGACCCTCCCGCAATTGAAAGATGCGGCAGCCAAGCTGAAATCCGCCGGCATCACACCGTTTGAAGCCACTAATGAGTGGTGGTCGATGGGGATTCACCTTGTGAACGTAGGTCTGGCCCACCAGCCTGATCCGAAGCAGTTCATTGATGATGTCAAAGCCGGTACGCAGACGATCAAAGGCAACGCCGTATTCGAGCAGTGGCTGGATCTGGTGGATGTGATCTTCGACAATGCCCAGGATAACAAGATGACTACCGACTATGCTACCCAGGTTGCGGAATTCGCATCCGGCAAAGCCGCGATGATGCTACAGGGTAACTGGACGCAAGGCGATATCGACAAAATCGATCCTGCCCTGAATCTGGGCCTCCTCCCGCTTCCGATCAGCGACGAAGAAGGCACTATCCTTGTAGGCGTACCTAACAACTATGTGGTGAACAGCAAATCCGAGCATCCGGAAGAAGCTAAAGCCTTCCTGAACTGGCTCGTCTCTTCCGAAACCGGCCAGAAGTATCTGACCAAGGAATTCAAGTTCATCCCGGCTGAAACTAACGTTGCTGCCGACGCAGCAGATATCGGCCAGGTTGCCGTTGCCGTGCAGGAGAAATCCGCTACCGCCCTCGGCTGGAACTGGGATATGTTCCCTGACGGTGTAACCCAGGGCTTCGGCGCTGCGATGCAGGAATATCTCGGCGGACAGCTTGACCGTGATAAGCTGCTGGAGAGTCTGGATAAGGCTGTGCAGGATATTGTGAAGCAATAGGAACTAATAAAAAGCAAGAGGTGCCTCAAAGCCAAAATGGCTTGGGTGCCTCTTTTTTATATTTGTTTTAGAGCAGGATTTACGTTGGCACTTTAGAGCACGCTCCGCAAACGGAACGTTGTTCCAATCGCTCTTGTATCCAGATTTTATTTATTCCCCTTTACGGTGAAAATCCGGATACAAAGGCGACCGCTCCGCTTTTCCACAATCATTCCGTCCGCTCCGCTGTTTAAGAGGGGGAGTTTCTACAATCTTAAAGACCACTTCCATCGAAATGAAAGGGATTTATCCCCTTCATTTCCCTCAAATACCCGCCCACAGCGAATTCAAAGGGATTTATCCCCTTCATTTCCTCCAAATACCCGCCTACAGCGAATTCAAAGGGATTTATCCCTTTCATTTCCTCATCCCTCGCCACTTCCCCGAATTCAGTAGCACTTCTACGCAAAAATAACAAAAGGCCCTCCCAAGCCATCGTTCATGGCTTTGGGACGACCCTTTTGAAGGAAGATTCACAGCGTAAAACATTAATGACCTTACAGCAGTTACACAAACATCTCAACAATCAGGAACAAATTTAGTGACACTACCAGAGCCGAGATAATCCAGCCGAGGAGGGTGGTGATCCGGTGGTTCACCAGCCCCTTCATGATTGTGCGGTCGCTTGTGAAGATCACGAGCGGAATGAGGGCAAAGGCAATCCCGAAGGACAAGACGACCTGGCTCATCACCAGTGCACTAGTAGCGTTAATCCCGAAGGCGATGATGGTCAGCGGTGGAATGATTGTAATCGCCCGCCGCAGGTAGAGATTGATCTTTTTATTAATGAAGCCTTGCATGACCACATCACCAGCCATTGTACCGACCGACGAGCTCGACAGACCTGCGATCAGGAGGCCGAGGCCGAAGGAGATGGCGGTAACCGGTCCTGCCAGATTGCGGAACTGCTCGAAGGCGACATCCAAATCCTCAACGACCAGACCATTCTTGAAGAACAACGCCGCAGCTACAACCACCATGGCCATATTCACGGCACCGGCAATCAGCATGGCAATCAGAATATCGATGAATTCCAGCCGGAAGATCTGTTTCTTCTCCCGCTCATCGATCCCGACGACCCGGCTCTGGGTCAGCGAGGAATGCAGATAAATCGCATGCGGCATAACCGTCGCGCCGAGAATTCCGGCAGCCAGCAGGATGCTGTCCACACCTTCGAATCTTGGAGTGAACATTCCGGCAACTACACTGCCCGCATCGGGCTTCGCCATAATGACCTGGAATGCAAAAGCCAGAACAACAATCATCACCATCCCGGCAATTCCGGCCTCCAGGGTACGGTAGCCGCGCCGCTGGAGCTCCAGAATAGCGAAAGATCCTACTGCGGTAATCAGCGCAGCGGGCAGCATCGGTATACCGAACAGCAAGTATAGTCCAAGGGCTGCCCCGATAAATTCCGCCAGGTCAGTAGCGATAATAACCAGTTCACTCTGAATCCACAGGAAGATGGACACGCCCCTCGGGAATTTCTCCCGGGCTACCTCAGGCAGATTCTTACCGGTGGCAATGCCAAGCTTGGCGGATAAGGATTGAATAAGGACAGCCATCAGATTCGAGGCAAAGATAACCCATAATAACAAATATCCGTATTTCGAGCCTGCAGTAATATTAGTGGCGAAATTGCCGGGGTCCAGATACGCTACAGAAGCGATAAAAGCCGGGCCCAAGAAAGGAAGGAGTCTCTTCAGTCCTTTGACATCTCCATTCAGCACCGATTGTGCCGAATGTTTATTAGTATGTCCTTTTAGTATAGGGGATGATTCTACTGCTGTATTTTGCTCCATCATTTTCTATCCCTCCTCTTGCCCGGAAAAAGTTGTCTATATACACGAAAGTTTCCCTGATGCAACATTTGATTTGTTTTCATTATAATCTGCTAATTGAGAAATGTAAATGTATTTTCATTGGATTTTTCATCCGGAATGGCATCCTGATTAATACACACGATATCCGCCCAGATGCTCAAAAATATATTATGTGCAAACCTGCGGCAAAGTGATGCTCCAGCCTAAGAAGTCATTACCCCGCCCGCTGCTTCGCAAACTAAAATGCATCTGTCACAGCGTACAAAAAAACGGACGAGCTTCAGGAGTTAATCCTGACTCTCGCCCGCCGGGCATTCCAGTGTGATCCACACTGCTTAAGAGGTAATACTTTGGATATCAGCGCGCATCTGTTCATTCAGCAGCTTCAGTTCATTCAGCTCTTGCTGCAGCTTCTCCACATCCGACTGCTTCCGCGAGTGGCCTCCATGTCCATGTTTGCCGCGCATGCCGGGCATTCCGAACATCATGAGAATCATCATCAGCGGACAGATCAATGTAACCAGCCAGGACCAATTCATGGTTATTCCTCCTCCGGGATTCAAGGTACTGCCATCAGTATAGCCGCCGTTTGTGGAGAAACTGTGTTGAAGCTTATTTTTCTGCTTTCCCTTTCCAGGTGTCCTTCAGCGGAACAATTCTGTTGAATACCAGCCTGTGATCAGAACTGTGCTTGCTGTCGATACAGAAATAACCGTGACGCAGGAATTGAAATTTGTCCCCGGGCTGTGGTTTATCCGCAAGCGGCTCCAGCAAGCAATCCTTTAGCAAAGTGGCAGAATCCGGGTTGATGTACGCTTCCCAGGTCTCCCCTTCCTCCTTCGGCCCTTCATTGTCTACAAGCAACTTCTCGTACAGATACACATCACTTTTGACCGCATGCTCAGCGGACACCCAATGGATGGTTCCTTTTACCTTCCGCCCGTCAAAACCGCTCCCGCTTCTCGTATCCGGATCATAGGTGCAGCGCAGCTCGACAATCTCACCAGTTTCCTTATCCTTAATCACTTCATTGCAGCGGATGAAATACCCACCCTTCAGCCGTACTTCACCGCCAAGCGTCAGTCTGCGGAAGCCCTTGGAAGGTATCTCCATGAAGTCCTCCCGCTCGATATAGAGTGTGCCGGAGAATGGAACGTCTCTTGTGCCGAGCGCGGGATTCTCACTGTTGTACTCAATGTTAAGAGATTCAGAAGCCCCGGCTTCGTAATTGGCAAGCACAACCTTCAGCGGATTCAGCACGGCCATGATAGCCGGCACCTTCGCTTTAAGATCCTGTCTTACGCAGTGCTCCAGCAGCGAGAAATCGACCATTGCCGTATTGCGGACCATCCCGATCTCCCGGACAAAATCCTTGATGCTCTCCGGCGTGAATCCGCGTCTACGCAGTCCACGGAGCGTAGGCAGACGCGGATCATCCCAGCCGTCCACATACTTCCCGGCAACCAGCGCCCGGAGATACCGTTTGCTCGTGACCACTCCCGTCAGATTCACCCGGCCGAATTCCCTTTGCTTAGGGGGTTCAGGAATATTCAGCTCCTTAAGCACCCACTCATACAGCGGCCGGTGATCCTTGAACTCAATGGAGCAGAGTGAATGCGTTACCCCTTCAATGGCATCCTGAATCGGATGAGCAAAATCATACATCGGATAGATGCACCAGTCCTCCCCCGTGCGGTAGTGCTCTGCATGAATGATCCGGTAGAGTACCGGGTCGCGCAGATTGATGTTGGGCGAAGACATGTCGATTCTGGCCCGCAGCACCTTTGCACCGTTAGGATATTCTCCATTACGCATCCCCCGGAACAGCCGCAGATTCTCGTCCCGCGACCGGTCCCGGTACGGACTGTCCTTACCAGGTTCGGTTAATGTCCCCCTGTAGGACGTTACTTCCTCCGGAGTCAGGTCGCAGACATAAGCTTTCCCCTTAAGAATCAGTTCCTCTGCGCTGCGGCAGATTTCCTCCGAATAATCAGAGCCATAATAGATATGCTCTCCCGGGCTGCAGCCCAGCCATTCCATGTCCTCGGTAATAGCTTTTACATACTCCATATCCTCCTTCAGCGGGTTGGTATCATCGAAGCGCAGATGGAATCTGCCGCCATTCTTACGGGCAATCTCAACATTCGTGTGGATGGCAAAAGCACTGCCGATATGCAGATACCCATTGGGCTCCGGCGGAAATCTTGTGCAGATCTCCCTGCTGTAGACTCCGCCCTCCACGTCTTCTCTGATCAGCTTATCCATATAATTCTCCGGCACGGCCGGTTCACTCTCATTCACATTAACGTCAGTCATTCTGATCTCCTCCTGTATATTGGTGATACCTGCCCTCACGGGACAACAAAAAAGAACCTCACCTCCAAGACTGTAGTCTTGGGGACGAGATTCTCGCGGTACCACCCCAGGTTTATTAATATGTCGCCATATTAATCTCATCAAGTACGGCACTGCCGGCAGGCAGGACTTATACTCTAGCTCTGTAACAGGAGCTCCTGTTGTACCATCCCCGGCCATAGCCGGTTCCGGTGCACCGCTCAGAGGCTTGTTTCGGTCCAGCCTTCCCTGCTCCTTCGCACCACCCGGAGCTCTCTGTGAGGGAATGAATAGACGTACTCTTCTCGTCATCGCGTTTGATCATTTGATCCAGAATAACAAATCACAGGCTGGGTGTAAAGTGTAGCAATGTCCGTTGGCGGCAGCAGCCTGCGGGACAACCTTACCCCTGGCTTAGCGCCGCCAAAAGCTCCAAGGCTTCCTCATGCTCCGGCTCAATCAGAAGTGATCTGCGCGTGTAATCCAGCGCCGCTTCGTCATCCTCCTGCTCGTAGCTGCAAATAGCCAGGCAGTACAATACAGTAATTACCGGCTCCTCCTCACTGGATGCAAGCGAATGTTCCAGGAAGCGGCGGGACTCCCCGTACTGCTCCATCTCGAACAGCAGCAGACCGCAGTCGAGCGCCAGATCATATTTCTGCGGCATCGGATAGAAGCCTTTCCACATCAGATTAATCCCGCGCTGCAGGTCCAGCAGCTCATCATCACTGGCATCCGGCAGCAGAGCAGAGATACGCTCCGCACTCTGGATGAACAGCTCGGCATCATAGCCGCCCAGCCGCCAGAAGGCCAGGATCTGCTGCATGCCGATCGTATCGTAATTTTTGTCGATCCACACCTTCAGGCTGAAGAAATCATCCGGGCCGAACCGCTCTACAAACCGCCGGTAGGCCAGACGGGTATGGGGATGGAGCATCGGCTCTTCAAGCATCAGAATGCAGCCGACATTCAGATTCTTATAATGATGCTGTGTGAACTGGGACTTGGCGCCCTTCCGTTCAAAATAATGCACCAGCGCATGATAATTTGCCGTGAGTGAAATGCTGCCGTGATGAATCAGCTTCGGCGGCTCGGCGAATTCCCAGTTCTCCAGCCGGTGGTCGCCCTTGTCTGCGGTAAGCAGCAGGAAGCTCCCCTGGGAGAGTGCCCCGAGACGTTCCATACAGGAAATGGCCGCCGCCGGGAACAGGATATGCGAATCCTCCAGCTTGTCCAGATAGAATGAAATCACTTCATGGTACTTGTATGAAGGGTCCTCATAGCCTTCGGCCCGCTTGTAATGATATTCCGGCACCAGATCCCGCAGTACTTCGGACGTGCTCATCGAGCCGGCCTGCTCGGGATATTTTAACGAAACCTCACATTCATAAATCTTGCCTTCATCAATATAGAGCAGTTCCTGCTGAATACTATCGAAGAAGTAGTTGGCGATCACCATCAGCGGCTGCTGCAGTCCGCCGGGCTTAATCACTATTCCGCTCTGCGTCAGGGACATCTCTGTATCCTGCACCGCATCAAAGCGGGCGAAATCAAGAATCCCCTGCTCCACAAAAGGCTTCAGACCTTCATGCTTCTGCCAGCCCTCAATATTCTTCCAGGGCAGATCGCTCATGACGTAGCGGAAAGGAGGCAGCAGCACTCCGGCATACTGGATCAGCTCACATAGCTGCTGCAGAACATGGAACGCCAGGCGTCCGACACCTGCGCCAAGCTCCAGAATAATAACCGGTTCTGTAGTATGCCCCTTCTCCGCACGGTCCTGCAGAAATCCGAAGATCATCTCCGCATACGCTGTTCCGATCATCGGATTGCTTGTAATGTACTGTGGGACCTGGTCATTCGCCCAAGCCTGCAGCCCCAGCTGCTCATAATACCTGCGCTGCAGTTCCCATATTGGCGCTTCACTGAAGCGGTATCGTTCTTGTCCGTCTATTGTCATTAGTTCAAACCCTGCTCTCTGATTATCGTACGGAAATTTGTCCGGTAGTCAAATATTATCACATTTCGCTCAGCCCTTCACAACTCATAAGTGGCATACTGGCGCATATATTTCTTGGAGTGCTGTACGATCCAGAAAGGAGCTTAAGCCATGAACCCTGCCGAACCCGGTTCTTCTAGCAAGCCCGTTATCCCCCAGCCTATCCGCAGTGACGGTGCAGGCAATGTTGACCTCGGCCCCCGCGATATTCTGCGCGACCGGGAGAATCCCGATATGTTCGTCCCGCCCTCTACAGATAACGGGCTGATCCCCAATCTGAAGTTCTCCTTCTCCGACGCCCATATGCAGCTGAACTTCGGCGGCTGGTCCCGGGAGGTTACCGTCAGAGAGCTGCCAATTGCCACCACCCTTGCCGGGGTGAATATGAGCCTGACGCCGGGCGGAGTACGCGAGCTGCACTGGCACCAGCAGGCGGAATGGTCCTATATGCTGCTCGGCAGCGCCCGGATTACCGCCGTGGATCAGAATGGCCGGAACTTCATTGCCGATGTCGGCCCGGGCGATCTGTGGTATTTCCCTCCGGGCATCCCGCATTCAATCCAGGGGCTGGCGGAGGGATGTGAATTCCTGCTTGTTTTTGACGATGGAGGCTTCTCAGATCTGAACACCCTGTCGATCTCCGACTGGTTTGCCCATACGCCGCCAGAGGTCCTGTCCGCCAACTTCGGCGTACCTGAATCTGCATTTGAGTGTATTCCGAAGGAACAAGTGTATATTTATCAGGATCAGGTGCCCGGCCCCCTTGAGAGTCAGAGAGTCGAGTCGCCTTACGGGGAAATTCCGCTGAGCTTCAAGCATCAGCTGCTGGCCCAGCCGCCGCTTCGGACGCCCGGAGGCAGTGTGCGGATTGTCGACTCCAGCAACTTCCCCATCTCCCGGAACATTGCCGCCGCGCTGGTGGAGATTGAGCCCGGCGGCATGCGGGAGCTGCACTGGCATCCGAATAATGACGAGTGGCAGTATTATCTGACCGGGCAAGGCCGGATGACGGTCTTTGGCGGGGACGGCGCAGCGCGTACATTTAACGTCAGAGCCGGAGATGTCGGCTATGTGCCTTTTGCCCAGGGACATTATATACAGAATACCGGGACAGACACGCTCTGGTTCCTGGAAATGTTCCGGAGCGACCGGTTCGCCGATGTCTCCCTGAACCAGTGGATGGCGCTTACCCCCCATGAACTGGTCAGCAGCAATCTGAATGTGGGGCCGGAGCTGATGGATGCCCTGCGCAAAGTGAAATGGCCTGTCGTGAAATACCCGGATCAGGATCAGGATCAGGATCAGGGGCACAAGCATGGGCATGAGCATGGGCTTGGGAAGCAGAAGGAGTAGCGCGTGGTTTTGCTCAGTTTGAGACTGGATTGGGCAGGTCAGTCTGCCCTATGGCCTTATCTTTACCCCAACCAGGCGGCTGAAGTGATAATCTTTAAGGTCAGCTGTATAGATCGGCCTTAATGTTGTACATTCTGCAATATCTTAATGATCATCCTATAATTAATGGGTAACTCCAATTGTTCGAACTGTATCTCTTTCTAGAACAACATAAAAAGCGGTCAGACACCCCGTCTGCACCGCTTTTTGTACTTAATTCGTTTGTATTTCGTTCCCGTATAGGAAATAGATTGTCTTTTTGCTAATGTCTGACTTCTCCTTCAGGACTAGATTAGAACAGCTTCAGTTGCAGATACAAACCTAACAATGTGATAAATAGCGTCGGAATTGTCAGAATAATTCCTGTTTTGAAATAAGTGCCCCAAGAGATCTTTACACCTTTGCCTGATAGCACATGCAGCCACAGCAGAGTAGCGAGCGAGCCGATCGGCGTAATCTTCGGACCCAAATCGGAACCGATGACATTCGCGTAGATCAGAGCCTCTTTAATGAGACCTGTCGCCTGTGCGTTATCAATGGCCAGCGCCCCAATCAGCACAGTCGGCAGATTATTCATCACTGAGGAGAGGATCGCGGCGAGGAAGCCCATCCCCATCGTTGCTGCGAACAATCCGTGTTCCGCAACCTCACTGATCATCTCTGCAAGCACATCGGTCAGTCCGGCATTGCGCAAGCCATACACCACGACATACATACCAATGGAGAAAAAGACAATCGCCCACGGCGCGCCCTTGACCACTTCCATCGTCTTGACGTAAGGACTCCGGCGGGCCATGAGCAGGAAGCAAACCGCGATTACACCTGCCACGACAGAAACCGGAATGTTCAGAAATTCACTGACAAAATATCCGGCCAGCAGAAGCGCCAGCACGCCCCAGGATAACCGGAACATCCGCTTGTCCTTAATCGCCTCCTCCGGGAGCTTCATCCCGGCAGTGTCGTACACTTTGGGTATACTTCTGCGGAAGAACAAGTATAAGACCAGAATACTGGCGGCGAGCGAGAAGAGCGTAGGCAGCAGCATACGTCCTGCATATTCCGTGAAGCTGATGCCGAAGAAATCGGCCGATACAATATTGACCAGATTGCTGACGATCAGCGGCAGCGAAGTCGTGTCGGCGATAAACCCGCTGGCGATAATGAAGGGAAACACTTTTTTCTCATCAAAATTCAGCGCCCGGACCATCGCCAGTACAATCGGTGTCAGGATCAGCGCTGCCCCGTCATTGGCAAACAACGCAGCTACCACTGCACCCAGCAAGATAACATAGATGAACATCAGTGTACCGTTGCCGCGTGCCGCCGCTGCCATATGCAGTGCCGCCCATTCGAAGAATCCAACACGGTCGAGTATCAAAGAAATCAGAATAATAGCTACAAAGGCCAGCGTGGCATTCCACACAATCAGCGTCACATCGCGGACATCCCCCAAGCTGACCACGCCTGCCGCCAGGGCCAGCAGCGCTCCGCCGCAGGCTGACCAGCCAATGGATAACTTCCGTGGCTGCCAGATCACAAACATTAAAGTAATAACAAAAATAAGGCTGGCTAGGACAACCATAATCCCGCCCTCCGTTTGACCCGCAGCAACATTTCCCGCAGCACTCCCCAATCCGATATATTTATATATAAGAGTAACGCCAGCCTATCCTCCAGACGTTCTCATCGATCTAGTGTTGTATCAGTCGCAGCAGGCAGTAACCTCTGTCTTATTCAGTGACGCCAGCAGAGTATGTGAATCCGGCAGTCCATGCAGGACGGCCGTGATATGCGGCTTGCCCTCCACATTCAGGGAGTAATGCACCCACTGCCCGCGTTTGCTCTCCTTCACCATCCCCTTATCCTTCAGTTTACGCAGATGCTGGCTGATTGCCGGCTGCGAGATCTCAAAGAGTTCGACGAACTCACAGACACACCATTCCCGCTCCTGCAGCAGTCCAAGCATCATCAGGCGGGTCTTGTCTCCCAGAAGCTTCAGGTCATCAGCCACCTCGTTAAGCTTATCCATCGCGGTTCAGCCTCCTCATTATATAAGCCAATTCTTATATACTAAAACAGTCCTATCAAAAGGACAAGAGGTAATATTTCAATTCTATAGTTACCCTGTTTTCAGGAATTTTTTAACAGTTAGCTGTCAGAATTCCCCCACTTCTCTAAGTGGCGGGATGAGTGTCAGCGGTCTTTCTCATAGACAAATACAACCTAAAATATTACAATAAAAGTATTCAGTAGTATTATGAAATAGGTTGTGATATCCGTGGAATTAGACACAAATAATCATTCAGTATTCTCTCTTCATTATCATCTTATTCTAGTCGTGAAGTACCGCAGAAAAGTAATAGACGATGACATTTCGAATCGGTTACAAGAGATATTTGAGTCCATTCAGCCTAATTACAATATCACCCTGCAGGAATGGAAGCATGACAAGGATCATGTTCACATTCTAATGAAAGCTCACCCCAATAGCGATATTTCTAAATTTCTGAACGCTTATAAGAGTGCATCCTCCCGTCTAATTAAGAAAGAATTTCCTGTAATTCGTCAACAGCTGTGGAAGGAATATTTCTGGTCCAGAAGTTATTGTCTCCTGACGACTGGCGGTGCGCCGATTGAAGTCATCCGGAAGTACATCGAATCTCAAGGTCAGAAATGAGGTGGGCAGGTGTTAAAGGCTTATAAGTATCGAATCCATCCCACCTATGAGCAAGAGCAGTACTTCACTAAAGTATTCGGCGCTGTTCGCTTCATCTACAATCGAATGCTTGCAGATAAGATTGAACATTACAAGCAAACGGAAACGATGCTCCAAACGACACCTGCGCCCTACAAAAAGGATTTTGCCTGGCTGAAAGAAGTGGATAGTCTAGCCTTAGCCAATGCCCAGCTTCACTTAGAGAAGGCGTATCAGAATTTCTTCCGTGAACCGAACGCGGGATTTCCAAAATTCAAGAGCAAGAAGAAGAATAGCCATAGCTTCACAACCAATAACCAGAAGGGAACCATTGCCATTACAGAGGGAAGGATCAAAATCCCCAAACTAAAAACGAAAATCAAAATCAAGCTGCACCGTCCATTCGAGGGACGTATTAAATCATGCACCATTTCCAAAACACCCACGGGAAAATATTACGCTTCCGTATTGGTGGAAACGGATATCATCCCATTGCCCCCACTCGAGACGAAGATCGGTGTGGATCTGGGGTTGAAAGACTTTGCGATTCCTTCACATGGCGAAATCATACCGAATCCGAAGTACTTGCGGAAGTCTGAACAACGATTAGCCAAGCTGCAAAAGGACTTGTCACGAAAGAAGAAAGGGAGCCGTAACCGGTATAAAGCAAGGCTGAAGGTCGCCAGACTGCATGAAAAAATAGCGAATCAACGGAAAGACTTTTTGCACAAAACGTCCACCCAAATGATAAACGAAAACCAAGTGATCGTGATGGAGGACTTGCGTGTAAAGAACATGATGCAGAATCATAAGTTAGCCAAAGCCATATCCGAAGTGTCTTGGAGCCTGTTCAGAGACATGCTGACCTACAAAGCGAAATGGTACGGCAGAGAATTAATCATTGCTCCCAAACACTTTGCAAGCAGTCAATTGTGTTCCTGCTGTGGCTACAAAAATGCAGAAGTAAAGAACCTAGCCGTACGGGAGTGGTCCTGTCCTGCCTGTCATACAGAGCATGACAGAGACCGGAATGCGGCACTGAATCTTCTACAACTAGCCATGTAAATGGCCCTTAGCGGGTTAGGAACTAGCCTATAAGCTTGGGTAAACTTGGAGCAGTAGCTCTATTGACCAAGAAGCACCCACCTCTTAGGTGGTGTGTAGTTCACTACGCTTAAGTACTAACCTTCTCTGCCGGTTCATATGCTAGATTATGGGGAACGCAGCAGCTTCTTGGAGAGGAGATGCAGGTCCGAAGAGCCATCCTTGCCAGTGGATTGGAGGCCGGACCACCATGAGTACAGATCAGCTCATCGCATTGCTCGTTCTCATCATTATGATCGTACAGCTTGCTGTCAAAAAGGATAAATCCTGAGGACAGCAAACAGCCAAGCGGATCCGGGTTCATCCCGGTCCGCTTGGCTTTGTTTGGCTGGGCCGCTGATCCGGCCGGTTATTTCACATAAATGCGAATCTGACGCCATCCGTACGCTACCCCGTACCCGGTATCCGCTGCCGCTGCCATTCCGTTATCATCCAAGCGGCAGTAGCTTCCGGAATAAATTTCACTTACTAAAGTTGAGAAACATTATAAAGTATAGTAGAATGGGTACATGAAGAAGGGGGCGGATTAATATGTCCGAAGAGAAACAATTGATGGAAATAGGAATAAGCACGTTTTTGGAGACTACGCCTGATCCGGTAACCGGCAAGGCCATTAGCCATGCGGAGAGACTGCGCGAAGCCGTAGAAGAAATTGTGCTCGCTGACCAGGTGGGCCTGGACGTATATGGCATAGGTGAGCATCACCGGGCCGATTATGCAGGCAGTGCTCCGGCTGTGGTTCTTGCCGCAGCGGCAGCTACGACCAAGCGAATCAGACTGACCAGCGCTGTCAGCGTCTTGTCTTCAGATGATCCGGTCCGGGTGTACCAGGATTTTGCCACTCTGGATGGACTTTCGAATGGCCGGGCAGAGATTATGGCGGGCCGTGGCTCATTCATTGAGTCCTTCCCGCTGTTTGGCTATAGCCTGGATGATTATGATGAATTGTTCGAGGAGAATCTGGAACTGCTGCTGGCGATCCGCGCTTCCGAGAAGGTCACCTGGCGCGGCGGCCATCGCCCGGCGATTAATAACCTTGCCGTCTATCCCCGCGCCGTCCAGGATCCGCTTCCCGTCTGGGTCGCCAGCGGCGGCAATCCTGAATCCGCCGTGCGGGCCGGAACGCTTGGTCTTCCGATCGCTTTCGCGATCATTGGCGGCATGCCGGAACGCTTTGCTCCTCTCGTCGCCTTATACAAGGAGGCGGCTGTCCGCGCCGGACATAATCCAGACAAGCTGCAGATTGCCACGCACTCCCACGGCTTCGTAGGTGAAACTAACGAACAGGCAGCCGCCTTGTTCTACCCGTCCACCGCAGCCCAGATGAATGTCATCGGACGCGAACGGGGCTGGGGCGGAACCTATAACCGTGCGGCCTTTGACGATGCCCGCAGCCTGCGCGGCGCACTCTATGTCGGCGACGCTGAATATGTAGCCGAGAAGATCCTCCTGCTGCGCAAGAATCTTGGCGTGACCCGCTTCTTCCTGCATGTGAATGTAGGCACCATGCCGCACCGCGAGGTGCTGCGCGCCATTGAGCTATTGGGCACCAAGGTTGCCCCTATCGTGCATGAGGAATTAGCCCGTACCGGGGGTTAAATAACTGATATTGTGACCCTAATACGCCAAAAACACTTCAGTCCTCAAACGGCTCTTGAAGTGTTTTTGGCATATTCTTATGCCCTGTTAAATTAAAAGATGCGGTACTACAGCGGACTTAGCAATTCATGCATCGCCGCTGCCACATCTGCCGCATTCGTAATCGGCAGGAAGTGATAGCCGTTGCCGATTATTTTCACATCCGCATCAGGGTGGGCAACCTTGAAAAGCTGCATTTTCTCCAGACTAAATTCATCCATACTCTCTTCTGCCAACAGCAATATCAAAGGAATATCAGCCGCTTGCTTCAGGCAATAATCGGTGGCAGTTACTTCCTTGCTCAGACGATTTAAGGCCTGTTCGCGGCTATGGTGCATATAGGAATCACCCTGCAGGTAGAAGTTATTCATTAAATAGTCCTTGAATACTTGTCGTTCAGATTCAGCAAGCTTGTCCATCGCCAGGATGGTTTCATCCACTGCCTGCTCAAGCTCCTCCAGACTATCAATGACGGGTAACAGAATCTCCCCCTCATCTTCTTCCCTGTCCGCAAGGAAATAATATCCGCCATCGAGCAAGGTAAGTGACTTCACATAAGCAGGATACTCCGCATAAAAGGCCTCACCTATCCATGCACCGATAGAATTGCCTACGAGATGCGCCTCCGAAATCTGTAACTCATCCAAGATCCCCTTAATCTCCCGCACAAAAGCTCCAATATCAGCATCTGCCCGATCCTCACGGTTATGACCCGGCAGGTCAATGGCGATGATCCGAACAGTCTCCATTTGTGCAGCCAGAGGAGCATATATTTCCTTTCGTTCACCAAGCGCCGGAAGCACCACAACCGTTCTATCGTTGTTCTCCGCATTGTAGACAATATACCGTTCCATTGTTCTTCCTCCAGCCCTACGATACTCCCTTACTGCACTAACGCCTCAATCACAGGATACGAGATCAGTTTACGGTCCCTGTAGGTTGCAGGAATCACGTCACTCTTCGAGCTTAGAATCCCATCTTGCAGAAGTACAGCCTTGAACCCTCTCTCCATAGCCCCGTTATAGGTGAACAGTACACAGTGCTCAGCGGCATATCCCGAGAGAATCAGCAGATCAATGCCCTGCTCCAGCACAATCTGCTCCAGGTCCGTCTTCCAAAAAGCATTCGAATATTCCTTCGTCACTCTAAGATCTGTCTCCTTAATTTCGATTCCGGGAATGATATTGAACTTCGCTTCCTCTGAAGGCTGCATACCCTCAATGTCCTGAACATGAATCACGGTATGATCTTTGGAACGCAGCAGTTCTGCAGCATAGTTAATATACTCGCAGGCCTTATCGATTACTTTCTGTTCCACCTTGCCCAAATGCACCTCTTGCAGATCAATAATCAGCAAACCGATTTTCATCCATTCTTCCTCCCTGTGAGCTAAATAAAAGAAACTTCACATCATCCTTTCAATTGTACAATATGCTCTGACTCATCCGATATTTATTTTTTGACAGCTCCAGTTGCCATCACCATGAACGGACAGCGGAAGCCGCACCACCGATACGCTTACGCCCTGCGAAGCCATTGCAAGCGCCGTTTCAGCGAGAGATAGAAGGATAACTTATCATGTGAAACATAAAATTTGTATATTTACAAAAAAACTCCCGATAATGTTATCCATTATCAGGAGTACGCCTGTTGATTAGCCAAAATAAGTAGCAAAGAAATCGCTCATTCCGTAAATCTTCTACACCTCTGCAGATCTCCGCAATGTGGCGGCCTCAAGAAAAAGTCTACTACGTTTCCATAACCATAATTTAGCTAATCAACAGAACTTAATTTGGGATGAATCTGAGTGGGTTTATTCTTTGACGCCGCCAAGCGCTACGCCCGCGATAATGTAACGGGACAACAGGAAGTAGACTACGAACAGCGGTAAAGCTGTCAGCGCCAGCCCCATATAGATCGAGCCGAACGACGTCTTGTATATATCCCCGCGCAGCAAGCTGACCATAATCGGCATCGTATACTTCTCTTTCTGGGTAAGCAGGATGAGCGGCATGAACAGGTTGTTCCAGTTGCCCACGAAGGCGAAGATCGCCTGTGTCGCCACAGCCGGAGCCATCAGCGGCAGGATAATCCGGTTAAAGGTTTTGAACTCACTCGAGCCGTCTACCCGCGCGGCTTCAACGATCTCTATCGACAGCGTGGCCAGCAGATACTGGCGCATAAAGAATACCACCGCCGGTGCGGCAATTGCCGGAAGAATTAGCGGAAGGAAGCTATTGGTCCAATGAATTTTATACATGAACTGATAGAATCCGATGGCGCTGGCCTGGGAAGGAATCATCATTACACACAAAATAAAGGTAAAGAATGCCCCGCGCAGCTTCCAGCTATAAGTCACAAGACCATAAGCCGTCAGGGAGGAGAAATAGACCGTTAAGAGAGTAGCTGAAGAAGAGATAACAAATGAGTTGATAAACCCCTGAATCGGATCGAAGCTCTTTTCAAGCAGCACCTTCAGATTGTCCATCATATGGGATGAAGGAAACAATGAGATACCGCTTTGAATTTCTGCTGAAGAACGGGTGGCGTTTACAAACATGATCCAAAACGGAAGGACGCTGAGCACCGCCAGACAGATACAGACGATATAGATAATCGTCTTGTTTATCTTCCGGGTGACGTTTCCGCCTTTTTGATTATTGTCCATGTGCTACGCCCCCCTTTTGGCTGCTCTTGGTGGATTTCCGGTGCATTTTTTCGATTTTTTTAAGTCTTGCCGCGTCACGGTCACGCATTAGATAGAACACAAATGCAGACAATATCCCTGAAATCAAGAACATAATCATGCTCGCAGCAGCAGCACGATTGTACAAATAGCTTCCCTTAAAGGCTTGCCCATAAATGAACATGGACGTGGTAAGCGTAGAGTCATCCGGTCCGCCCGCAAGGAAGAGCTGTGGAATATCAAACATGGTCAAACCACCGACCATCGATGTAATCAGTGTGAATAGTAGAATTGTACGTAAACTTGGCAGCGTGATCTTGAAGAACGTCTGAACTCCGTTTGCACCGTCAATCGATGCAGACTCGAAGAGCGCGGGATTGATACCCATAACACCTGCGATCAGAATGATCATGGTGTTCCCGTACCACATCCAGAACTGGATGAACGCCACAATGCCCCGCGCTGTCGTCTTATCCTGAAGGAAGTAGATCGGAGCGTCGGACCAACCCATCATTTCAAAGAAACTGTTTACTGGACCCATTGGATAGCCAAACAGAGTACTGAAAAGCAAGGCGATTGTACCCGCAGTAATAATATTAGGCATATACAGCAGAACCTTGAAGAAACCTTGTCCTTTTATTTTGAGACGCTGGTTCGTAAACCATGCAGTAAGCAAGAGTGCAAGAAGAATTTGGGGAACGAAGTTGACAATCCAGAGTATCCCGGTGTTAATCAGAGATTTTCGGAAAGAGGCGTTACTAAGGATCAAATCTTTGAAATTCTGAAAAGGATTATCCAAAATATGTATTGGTTTTGGTATTAATCCCTGCAAATCGGTGAACCCGATGAATGCGGTGTATAAAATAGGATACAGCGAGAAGATCAGAAATGCCAAAACAAACGGAAACGTAAAAATATAGCCAAATTTAGAGTAGTTCACACCATTGCGGCGCATGCTCTCACCCCTTTAGTTGATATGAAGGGGCGGGATGACTCCCCCGCCCCTTCGATTGCTTTTTATTCGCTATCGATATTCAGTTGATCTTTGACTTGCTGTTTGAAGGTTTCGATCGCTTTAGCACGGTCTTTGTTGCCTGCAGTATATTCGCGTACTTGATCACGCCAGAGCTTGTTGATCGTTTCGTCGAATGCAGTCAAGTTCTTACCGGAAGCGTTGGCATTAGCTGGAACAAAGATATCGAAAATGTTCTGTCCGCCAACCAATTCCAAATCACCTTTAGATTTATCCATAACAACGGAGGAAGCAACACTGTCCTTCGCACCTTGCTCGCCAGCTTTCATTGTTCCGTTAGCCCAGGAGTACTGGAGTCCGGTTTCAGAGGTGTCGAGTGTTACCCACTTGATAAAGTCGGCAACGGCTTGTTTCTTGGCTTCGTCCTTGACTACATCTTTGTTAGCGATCAACCAAGTGCCTCCCCAGAAGAAGCCTGTTGGTGATTCAGTAACTGCCCAGTCACCCTTTGTTTCTACTGCATGTTCGCTTAACGTATAGTTAATGAGCCACGCAGGACCGAAGAAGCCGAAGACCGGTTTTGCACCAGTACCGTTCATATCAGCGAACCAGGCTTCTTGCCAGTCTGTCGTATCGTTGTAATAGTCATTGTCTTTCAGCTTCTTGGAAAGATCGAGGAACTCTTCGCGCTTCGGATCAATATGCAGCTTGCCATCGACAATCCAGCCTTTATCAGAACTGTTCTCGACCGCGTGCCAGAGATCCCCATCTCCAGAAACTGCGGCATATCCTTTAGCTTTCAGCTTTTCTGCTGCACTGAAGAACTTATCCCAGCCTGGACCAATTTCATTCTTGATCGTAGCCGGGTCATCTGTTCCAAATACATCCTTGGCAAGCGAGCGGCGATAGATAAAGGCTCCGCCTGTCGCCTGATAGCCAAGACCTTTCAGCTGGCCGTCTTTGCTGCCGATATCAACAGAATATTGAGCGATACCTGCGTCCTTAACCATTTGATCAGTAAGGCCCAGGTCAGCATAATTGGCGGCAAAAGTGGATGCATCGCCTTGTGTATATTTGAGTACGAATGCCCCTTCAGTAGCGTAAATATCTGGTGCATCTTTTCCGCCAGCGGCCAGCGCCTGGTCAAGAGCAGGCTGATAGGCTCCATCTGTAGTTGCAACAATCGTAGTTTTGAATTCCACATTCGCTTCAGGATGTAGCTCCATGTACTTCTTGGTCATGTTTGGAATCTCGTCCGTGAAGCTCCAGAGATTGATAGTAACTTTCTCACCAGATCCTGCTGCTGGAGCAGTTGTAGCCTCTGTAGCAGTATTAGCTGCTGGAGCAGTTGTTGCGTTTGCGCCGGATGAGCTTGAATTATTATTGCCTCCACACGCTGCCAGAGCAGATGACATCAAAACCAGTGTAGAGATCCCCGCTAGAACACGCTTCATACTTTTCATACTTTGCCTCCCCTTTTATATTCAATCCTCGGTTTTATGTAACCGCATTCATATTATATTGCCAGACGCTCTCAGACATAAGGACCCCTCATTGGGAAAAATACCACTATTTTTGGGTCCTGTCCCAAAAAGACATAAAAAAAGACACCCGGGCATTGCTGCCTTAGTGTCCCGATTATAAAAATCTTAATTGAAGGACTACAGCCTGTTGTCCGGAGATACCTTCATCTGTAGTATTCTTTTCAAAAGCAATCCGTCACTAGGGTAATACACTCCATAACGCGCAAAGATTCTTGGATATAAATTAACTATTATTGTTCTCAGATTTATAATCATAAATAGCAACGGAAGATAATAATTACCTTCACTGCCAATTCCAAGCGTCAAGTAGATAATCCCCATTACAACAATCTGTAACATTACTCCGCCTAGAGCAAAAATATAAATATTGTTCCCAGGATATTCACACTCCAAATCTGTCTCCAGTCTCCTATGAGCGCTACCAGTACCCCCGCTTTGATTGACGGCTCGATCATGGATAATATTCAAAAGCATGCGTCTCCCTCTTTGCTCACAGTTCTATTTCCATGACCGCTTTATTTAGAGTATTCACCCTATATATTTGAACTACGTACCTGCTTCATCTATCCGGTTAACCACCTCGATTACTTCTTCCTCCAGAGCAAGTTTAATATGCACTTCTTCATTTAGAAACGAATTTTCGCTTATAATAAGAGAAGAAGGAATACCGAAAAAGCAGGAGCGTGTACAATGAATTTAAAAGAAAAGTTGATAGCAATCACAGAAAATGGCTACCAGGCACCTCCCGATACTTTCCAGTTGGCACAAGAAATGATACATAACATCGGTTCTGTGGATGCTGAGCTGCGTGATGATCTGATTTATACGACCTTATCCCATTGGATTCCCGGTCATTCTCTAACTGCATACGAGCTGGAACAACTTCTGCCTGTTATTTTGGATACACAGCACTTGCACTTTAAGCTTGGCGAAAATAATACAGACTCGGTCTTCACCCGTTCTTTCTCAATGCTGGTCATACCGCTCATCCTTATGAGACACCGTGAATCCCCCTTTCTCTCAAGTGAACAAATTCATCAGATCAAAGAGAAAGTATTGTACAGTATACAAGAAGAACGGGATTACCGCGGGTATGACGAGGAAAAAGGCTGGGCTCATGCCATCGCTCATGGGGCAGATGCCTTGGACGATCTGGCTCAATGTTCCGAACTGGATAACAAAGACCTCTTAACCATCCTCAAATTGGTTTACGACAAGATCACCATCACAGACCGGATTTACTCCGATGGTGAGGATGAGCGAATGGTAAGATCCGTCATTAGTATTCTAAACAGAAAAATACTTAGTCAGACTTATGTAGAGCAATGGATTCAAAGTTTTGCTGATATAGAGAAAAATCCGGAATTCCTTCCTGCCTTTAAGCAAAAAAATAATATAAAAAACTTTTTGAAAAGTTTATACTTCCGTGTTAAATTTTACAAAACAGATGCCAATCTATGCCCGACTATTGAGCAAACCTTATATAAAATAGAAACCGTGTATTATTCTTAATTAAAATCGCAGATCAATGAAACTGTATGGCCTGTAGCGCGATTAAGTTAGACGAAGTACGACACCTCAGTGGCTAAATCTTCAATTTCATTTAAATAATTCTGTAAGTAAGATTTATAGTTACAAAACGAAAATCCCGCCTTGTTTTGCTCATAAAACGGTCTGGATAATTCCGGCTTAAAGATCACCTCACTAAATTCTTTTTGAAGTTGTTCACAATCCATTCCGGGATTAGATTTTTCCAGTTCGATACTTCACATCATTAACTCTTCCTTTAGAAAGCTGAATTAATTCTTTCTGGATTTGAGATATCTGTTCCGTATTCCATTGATCAATGATGCGTTCAAATATCCACCAAATCCATTCTCTATCGTCACTATTATGTATAAATACATTTTTTATATATGGAATAAGCGGATCGCCAATTTCTCTTAACAACCGCGAGACCTTGTTAGCACCCGGCCAATTCAAATCCTGGATCCAAATAAGCAGTTCCGGCAATATACTCTTCACACGGGGATATCCTATATTTAGGATTACTTCAGCAGCTCCATCCCAATGCCCTTTCGAGAGAGGCTGTAATAATAGATGGAGTTCATCATCATTAACATACTGCAGCTTTTTTATTGCATTCTCTCTCCCTTCCACAGGTGTATCCCAATCCAGCTTTTGAATTAAAATATTTATGTCCTCCAAGTAACGTCACCCACTTTGCATTTATCATATCTCAAACGGAAACCGCAGTATGGACTACAAGACGACTCTTCAAGTTCCCTCCTGTTGTAACTACGGCTTCTCCAACCGCACAATCCCCTTGCTCACTGCGGATCTTGATGCACTCTTCCAAATTGCTTTTCCCCACTCCTAATCCAGTATTTACTTCATAACGATTTGTCTCACGTACATCTCTCACGCCTTCCGAGCAGTGGGCGAGTAAAATACGTCACTATGCATATGCTGAATTTTGTCCCAGTTACCAGGATTGGTCGTGTCTGGAGAGCGGTGCTCCAGGATGGCTTGATATAGTACGGTTTTCTCTTCCAAATGGGCAACATGCTGTTTGGCTTCTTCGAGCTTAGCGAGCGCCGCTTCTTTATGCTTCATCATGAGTGCGGCGCGTTGCGGAATGGTCGAATCTCCTTCGAGACAGAGATCTACGTACATTTTTATGACTAAGTCGCCTTGACTTCGTGTAACACGAAGGCTATTATCATTTGAACATTAGGAGGAATTACAATGCAAACCGTAACCTTAAACAATGGTGTGAAATGCCGGTCATCGGCTTTGGTGTCTACCAAGTTCCGAATGCTGAAGAATGTGAGAATGCGGTATATGAAGCCCTGATGGCCGGTTACCGCCTGATCGACACTGCCGCCGGTTATCTGAACGAGGAAGCGGTCGGACGCGCGCTCAAGCGCAGCGGTGTGCCGCGTGAGGAGCTGTTCATCACGACCAAGCTTTGGGTTCAGGATGCCGGTTACGAGAGTGCCAAGCTGGCGTTTGCCAAATCCTTAAAAAAGCTGCAGCTCGACTATCTCGATCTATACCTTATTCACCAGCCGTTCGGCGATTATTACGGCGCTTGGCGTGCAATGGAAGACCTGTACCGCGAAGGCAAGATCAAGGCGATCGGTGTCAGCAATTTCCTGCCCGACCGTCTGATGGACCTCATCGTGCATAACGAAATTGTGCCCGCGGTCAACCAGGTTGAAACACATCCGTTCTACCATCAAATTGAGAGTGCCGCTTTTATGAAAGAGCAGGGAGTACAGCACCAGTCGTGGGCCCCGTTTGCTGAAGGACTTAACAACCTGTTCGGCAATGAAATACTGACCTCCATCGCAGACAAACATAACAAGTCCGTAGCCCAGGTCGTGCTTCGCTGGCTTGTTCAGCGTGGAGTTGTGGCTATTCCAAAATCGGTGCGCAAAGAGCGGATCGCCGAAAACTTCAACATTTTTGATTTTGAACTGAGCGCCGACGATATCGAACAAATTTCCACTCTCGATACGCAGCAAAGTCTTTTCTTATCGTACCGCGATCCGGAAGTCGCCAAGATGATGGGCAACTGGAGAGTCGATCTGTAATAAGCAATATAACGTTAGGGCTCGGAAAATAATATTTAACTAGCCACAGTTATTAAAACAGCGGCAGCCATGGACGAGAAATAAAGTCCTAGACTACCGCTGTTTTCGGTCCTTGACGCCGCACCCAAGGAGGCGGCCGCCTCCTGCGTTGATCGAACTCGATCTCGCTTCCTTGCAAAGTGTTGGCGTCATGGCAACGGAAACTCAAATAAAATTATGCTCGAACTGTAGGAGTCAACGGTCATCTGACCGTTTGGTAAACGAGACCTATGGCTCCAGAATCAAATGTCTTATTTTCGATAAGGTTGAGATTGATTTTTTCCTTTAGACCTTGGAATAACGGTAACCCGCTGCCGATCAGGACGGGAGAAACTGTGATTTTATACTCATCGATCAAATCAAGCTGCATTAGGTGATGGGCTAACCTAGGACTGCCGAGAATGACCATATCCTTGCCGGCCTGTTACTTAAGGTTCCTGATCTCTTCCTCGACATTTTCTTTCACCAATCTGGAATTGTTCCATTCGACTTTCTCCAAGGTCGTAGAAAAAACGATTTTGGTTGTCTTTTCGATCCACACGGCATGGTTCAGCTCATATTGCGAAGAGGATGGATCCGAAGGCACTGATGGCCAATAACTGTACATCATCTGATAAGTCCCCCGCCCCCAAATAACAGTGTCGGCAGTACTGAGAATTTCTTTTGCGTGGTTCTCCAAATCAGCATCGTAGGAAATCCAGCCAATATCCATTTCCCCCTTCGGTCCTTCCACAAAACCGTCAAGCGATGCGTGTAGAAATAGAACAAGTTTTCTCATTTTCAATTCTCCTTTGTTCATCAGGGATATCTGCATTATTAATCAACTACATTTTAGCTTTTAAAATTAACTACATTTTAGCATAATTTAACTCGTGTTGTTTTTCTTATGGATTGTTGACTTTGAGTCGGCTTCCCCTTATATTATGATTAACTCAAGTTAATTTATTTACTACGGTAAATCTAATTTCCGGAGGTCTTCTCATGATCAATAGGCTGGCTAAGGGTCTTGATACTGTAACGTTTAAGCTTTGGTTGCTCTTTCTATTAATGTCTCAATCTATTTATGCCATTATGCAGAGCTATTCGATTCCACGAATATGCCAAGAGGCTGGCGGTCTCCAGATCTTTGATATGAATCCTTTGGGGTATACTTATGAATATGCGCATAAATTTCTATTACAGTTATCTGAAGAAGGTTATACCCTCTATCTGCATGTGCAGTTACCCCTCGATATTTTGTTTCCTCTCCTAAATGGCTTGACTGGATTATCTACTTTCATTTTGCTGCTTCGTCTATATAATAAGGTGAAGAATACATCTGCATCATCTATATATTCCTCTTTTTCAAAAGCCGCATTAGCCCTTCCGCTGGTTGCCATGTTATTTGATTACCTGGAGAACATCATGATCTTCATGATGCTTTCGTACAAAGCGGCAGTTCCAATAATCCTTGTCTATGTGGCAAGTACTTTTACAATTATCAAAAGCATATCAACTTTAGTATTTTATATTGTGGTTATCGCTATCTTACTAGTAAACGGTGCAGCCTGGATTAGAAGCAGGTCCAAGAAGGAGCAAACGGATGGAGAATTTCGGAATTAGAGAAAAAAAGGCGGCTCTTCTGAGGGTTTCTATTCTGGAGGAGATGCTTCGTCTGCTGACAATGAAAAGTATTAATGATTTAACCCTGGAAGAACTGTGTTCTAACATTAATACAACTAAAGTAACTTTTTTCAAAAACTTTAGCTACAAAGAGCAGGTACTAGATTACTTCATATGTAAGTGGCTTTATGATAGAAGCTTTGATATCCACCGCAAAAGGCATCCGGGTGAAGCAGGATTGTATAAAGTATTTCAATCGATTTGTGATGATACGGTTCCCGGCAAAAAAATCATGATATCACTCATTCAATATTATAGTAAGCTTACCGAAAAACCACCCGCTATCGAGCCTTCACCTTACGAGTATTATCTGTTTAATAAGGAAGCATTTGACCAACAGGTAGAGCCGCTGAGCCTGCAGCAGGTTTTTAACTACCATCTTTCGGAGATAAAAACGATACCTCCTTCTCAGTACAATGAATCAGTAGGTCAATTATTCGCTTTAATGTATGGAGTGCCCATTCAAACGCACATTATGGAACTTGATAATATGTACCCCTTCTATGAGGCAGGTATCAAGAGGATTATCGGGGAATCGTCTTAAAAACAAAGACCGCTGGCTTGGCTGTCACAGGTTTTTTAACATTCCGAACGGATATGAGTGATGGATTCCAACCTATAAAACTCACTTGTGATGCATATCATCTCCAAATTTATTCATTACACTTATGCTCTTGGTTAAGTACTTCTATTCAGGAGGTTTTGTGAATATGGAGAATATCCGTGTAATTGAGATTCCACCTCTGACAGTCGTTAATTCGGGAAGCATATCAGATACGGAGGATTTCGAAGCGTTTGACCAATGGTGGTCTTCTGTCGATGTGAAGCATTACATTACGCCCCGTGACTTTATGTGGTATAACATCAAAAAGGGTTACTTGGAATGGTTTTTTGCGCTTCCGGTAGGATACAAAGATACAGGTGGATACGAAGTAGTCGATTTCCCTGGGGGATTATATGCAGTTGCAACTTCGAAAGACGCAGAGGAAGCGGCCATCCAGGAAACTAAAGCATCCATTCGCTCGTGGGTTGAGACAAGCCAGTGCTTCGAAATATCAACAAGTGACAATGATTCAGCTGAACGTTACGTTATGACCCATGTTGTTACACCCAAAGTATTCAAAGAGAAGATGGGCTATCATCTATCTGATATATTCGTGCCGATTGTAGCGAAATGACAACACAGGCCACGTATTGCTTTCACTAAACGTCTGGTAACCTTCGTTCCCATGATCTCAACCAATCGCAAAAAAAGTCCCGATGATTTAAGATATCATCGGGACTTTTTGGTGGGTATTCAATGGGCCTATTCAACTTCTAGGACCAACTATTTTGTAAAGACACTAACTTTATAGTCTGAGTTCTTACATTATTGTTCAGGTACCAACTTTAATTGTTGTTCGTTGAACATAAAGTTCTAGACTGCCGCTGCTGTTTCAGCCTGTTATTGAACTAACATTCTCCAGTTAGCGTAACGGTTAGTTAATCGAACTCTCAGGTAACATTTGATTTCGACGGAAAGTGATTGTTCCTAATGTTAAATCAACAGAAACTCTACTACTTCAGCCTTCAGCGTTTCGTGAAATTGCACGCGATCAAAGCCAGGCGGGTCTTGCGAGGGGGGGAAAGCTGGTGAAATCATCTCAGCCGGGAAAGGAGTCAGGAAGGAATAATGTCCGGCATTCTCCACCGTCCGATAGCGAATCATTTGCGGTTCAGCAACACTATTCATGATGATCTGTGCGTGAAAAGGAGGTGTGTAAGGGTCTTGCTCGGCATCCAACATGAGAATGGGGAGCCGAACGTTGCTTAATGCTCCCTCATTACGGAACCAAACGGACGCCGGGGCTAGCAAAATCAGGGACCGGATGCGTGAATCATAAGGAACATCGATCTGCTGCGGCTTCCCATCCGGGCTCTCAGTAGGGAAGGAGGTCGGGATGCCGCCAGCTGCTGCAAGCGCGGTGTCCCCCCCCATGGAATGCCCGATGACCGAATGGCCTCCCGGCTGGAGAAGCCCCTTAAACCTCTCATCTTCAAAAAACCAGTCGGCTGCCATGCGAAGGTGCCGGGGGCGATAGGTGAGGTTTTGGACAGTACCTTCCAAACTATTATCGTTGCGGTTATTGAATGGATGTTCGAGCAGGCCAACGATAAAGCCGCTGCGCGCCAAATGCCGAGCGAGCGACCGGTACACAAGCGGTGAACCGCCTGTACCGTGTGAAATGAGGACCATCCTAAATTCCCCATCCAACGGCGCTGCATCTCTGGCCACCTCCAACGAGTACGGTCCCATCCTATCAGTCTGTTCCGGTGCATCTGTCGGATACATCACGATCATGGGAACGGTCACCCTCAATGCGTTGTCGGTAATTTGTACCTCGCAGCAACCTGCATATACTTCAACAATGTCTTCTATTTTGTTCATCCTGATCTCTTCCTCTCCTTGAGCTACATACTCCTAATATGGCGAGCCAACGGGAATATATATGTCTACTACCGAATCCTCGTTCATCGGTCCTAGATATCGATGGTCATAACGCACAAACTCCGGGTATTTCGTACGAACGCTGCCTGACTGGGGTAACCATGTTTCATAAATGTACTGGACCGTATCGTTGAGTCTCGATAATGTCCCCTTATGAGTAAAAACCGCATAAGTTACCACTGGGAGCAGCTTAGCGACCATTCCCAAGGGAACTGCACTCTCCTCGCTAGCCACCTCGACACAAGCGATATACGTGATTTCCCATTGCCTACCTGTAAGTTCAATGACCGCATAAAATATGTCTTCCGTATCCGGCTTTCGCTCAATTTCAAACAAACGCTGCCTAAAGCTCCGCCATAGCTTTCCGACCTCGTCCGAATTGACACCCGGTATTGACATGCCGACCAGATTCAGCTTATTCAGGCAAACAAAAGCTGGCACTAGGGAAACGCTCTTATTCAAATGCTGTAGCCCCACTTCATCCAAAGGAAGCTTCTCCATTGCCCGGAACAGCGTGTCTTTCATGTCCCTTTGCTTTCGAAATTGTCCAGGCGAGATGGAGAACATTTTCCAAAAGGCTCGGGCGAAGGATTCCTGAGACTCGAATTGGTACAGGATGGCAATATCTATGATCCTTTGATTGGTATAAAATAAATCGTATGCTGCTTGTGTCAATCTCCGCTTGCGTATGTACTCCGAGACGGAGTTTCTCGTAACCGATAGGAAGATCCGGTGAAAATGGTACGGCGAATAGCCCGCAGCCTCCATAACCTTGTTGCTTAAGCTCTCTTCGGTCAGATGATCCTCAATATAGGTAATGGCCTTGATTACCAAATCCTTATAATCCACTTGAATACCTCCATATCGATATACTCACTTTACGACAGATGGAACGCTCTGTTTTGATATTTTTTGCGGAATTTCACTTTACTCAACAGCTAACACTACTTTCCAAGCATAGATAGTTTCCTGTTCAGTCACACTCTTCGGTTCGCAAAAAGAGCGACCTCTGGCAATTGCTCAGTCTCGCTGGTTTTACACAAATTTGCCCGTCCCTCGGTTAATGATGCATCGTTAGTCTAAAACTTTATTTTTTAGTCTATCATTAAATATTCCCACTAATATATTTACTAGAATTAGTATTTACAAAATAGTTTTTTATAGAACAAAAAAAGCGGCACAAAAAGAGGGATGCACCTTTCGTACACCTTGCTCTTCTTGTGCCGCATGGCTAGAAGCGATACCGTTACCGTCCATAATGGTTGACGACCGTAACTACTCCCATTTGAAATTTTCATAAAACCAGTTACTAACATTAATGTTCAGTTACTAACATTAATGTCTCTGAACAATCACCTGTTGGGTGAAATAAATCTGTGGAACTATTTCTGTTGATTTTATTGGGTTTACAGCAACACGTGATAAACACGAAAAAAAGAAAGTGTGGAACCACTAGAAATTATCATGGAAAGAATGTTGGAAACTATTACTAACTGAAAATTAGCAGTGAAAATCTTTAACTCCCTCATCTGTTATTCTCTCTTATCTTGAAAACAGATCAAAAATTTTGTGAGGTTTAGCCCATTCAAAGAATGCAATTTAGAAAGGCAGGGTCTTTAGTTCTTCCATGCACTTATCCTCTGTATATCCCATGTTTTCAAGGATCTTATTCTCTGCGATTTTTCGAAGTCCACCCACATATCTGCACAATACCATTTCCTGACGAGATGACACATCGATATTAAGAAAGCACTCTTTGACGATTTTCAGCTTTGTAACTGCATCATTATCATTTACACACCCGACAAAATTCCATGTTGCACTGGTAATATTACTATCTCTAAATGCATTTCTATATGGTTCATTTTTGTACCTATCGTCCTTATCTAGGATGTTAGCAAGAATTCTATCAGCTAAAATGGACTCTTCAACCAACATGGTTCTAGCAGGTCTTTCCTCCCAATGATGGTTTCCAACACCTAACCCACGATCTGTTCTAACGCTATTTGTCAGTTTTTTATGCACATACTTGATGATAATCTGCTGCCATTCTTCTGGATATTCATCAGCCGTAAAAGATGAAAAGTAATCATCCAATATATTACTTTCTAGAGAATAAGCAGAATCCAGATCATTTCGGAGTCTGTAATTGTCTTTTGTCATGACTCTATCATGCTGTTCCGCAATTACCTGCTCGACAGTATATTTCTTTTCTCCTGCACCAACTCCGTGCACATGAATATTCCTCATGATACTCAGCACGAATTTTTCTGCCTGGTCCCCCAGTTCTGAAACTATTTTTTTGAACTCCTCTTCTCTGTTGCTTTCATCCTCCGGTTTAAATGCTTCAAGCAATTTGACTTCTATATCTTCAAGAAACAGTTCTTCCGAAAGAATAATTTCATCGTCATCCATTGTGGGAAAAAGGATGCAGTGACTTGATGGATCTAAAACATCTAATTCTGTAGAAATAATGTTTCCTTTAAGATCATCAAACAATTTGCTGTACGCAGCCATATCTTTACGTATTGCTATTCGTGCGGCCTCAAATTTCTTCTTTGTATTAAGAATTCCTTCTTTCTTATACAAAAAGACTGCTTTACTAGTTGCAACGTCTGCTTTAATTTTTGTCACAATTCTCTTAATCGTCTCTGATTCAATACCATTATCTGGTTTTACTAAAAAAAAATAAATATCAGATTTAGCAATTATGGATGCCTCTACATTACCAGAAACGCCTGGTGTATCGATAATCTCAATGCTCCCGAGGCCACACTCTCTAAGAATCTCTTTACAAAAAAGACTCGGTTTTTGAAAAGTGTCAATATATGTGTTACTGTTTTTTCGATTCGGATATTTATTTTCTACTGTTCTTATTTCTCTTATGACACCCTCAATTTCAATCATTCTTTCAATATTATCCTGCCAATATGGTTGATCAACGAGGTCCGCAGCTTGAATATTATTCTATAGGATGTACATGCCTTCTTGTATTTGCTATCAAAAAATGTTCAAACAATGTACCTCTATATGACTATATTGTGCTGTAATATCGTTTCTATTAACGTCTTTAATTGTCCATGTTTGATACTTACCTATTTTAATATTGGGCGAATAAAAGAAAACAAATTGTTTAGGTGGTGAAGAAGAATTTATGCTTAAAGCTTCTTTATGTACTTTGATAATATCTTTTTTAAGTTTACTATTACCAGAAGGTTTTGTAGCTGTAAAAACCTCTGCTACTAACTGATTGCTTGTTGTCTTTAAATCAACGCCAGATTTACTTCCAATATTCACATCAAATGTATCAGTTGGTAAAACAATATTGCTTTCATAAAGAAATACTATAGCTTTAAATGTAATAATATATGTATAGGTTTGGTTAATTGTTTCAATAAAATTCTGTGGTTTTTTCGATATTGGATCCTTAAATATTTTCTTAAATCTAAGCTGATGTAATAGGGATGATGCCTTAATTTCTGATTTATTGTCGGAAGCTATGTTCCAAAGTGTTGCGTGTACTTGAAGTAAACTCTTTTCTAATTCAGTTATTTCATTAATTGCATTTTGTTTAGTAATGTTTTGCATATTATTCTCCCATCAGCACTTTGCATGTATTTCCTATAACGTTCCCGTGTTCACGACGTCCCACCACCCTAAAGGAACGAATTGACTGGCCGCGATGCGGTTGGGTGGTGCGGATGTGTCCCGGCAATTGCCTCCTCGACTTTCCTTCCGGAAACGAGGGGCGTATGCCCCGATGCGTGAACATATTGTTATAGGATGTTGCCTGCGTCTTAGAGCTACTCTAGTGATGTGTCCTTATTAATTTATTAATTTTATCTTTTATTAGTTTTTCCATTTCAATTACCATCTTCATTAGGGTTCATTATCTCAATAACATATCTCGCGAAACCTACTGTCCAAATATACTCCAGTTGATTTAATCATGCGTTCGAGTTACAACAAGGTGTTGTTATGGATATATCTTTGAAATTACTCAAACTGCAGAGTTCCATTTGATCAGACCACCATTCAGTTTCTAATTCCTTTAGGCAAAAATTACACTTAATCCCTTCAAAATTAGATCCAGAATCTATGAATGTTACTTCATCATACAGATGATCAATTAGTTCTTTGTTGGAAGTAACCATTCTTAAATAATTTTCAAGTTCAGTCCGCTCTTTAATTAGAGGTATACTTTTCTCATGGTTTGGTATTATTTTCATGATATAATCTGACATCGTGGACTCTCCTATTCTCCTTTTAGGCAATTTCCTATAACGTCAAATTTACGAACTTCATAAATTACTCTATATGCAGAATATTCGCGAGATTATTTAGCTATCCCTGCCCCATAGAAAAATAAAGAAGCTGTTCCACCCAATAATATATCCTGTGAAGTTCCTACTACCTTCAGAAAGAATATTCATGCTATATGGTAGGGTAAGACGAGGGATTACTCCCTCGGACTCCCCGTCAAACCGTGCATGCGGATTTCCCGCACACGGCTTTCCTTCGTCAGTTCCCCATCTTCAGGAGTGAGTTTCCTTCATCCGTCGCCGGATTGCCTATTTCACTCCTGAATTAGGAACGCGTGGTGAGTAAGCTTGTTAGAAATACCATTCCCGCTGATTCCAATACCTTGTTTGGAATCAACCGGTTTGACACCGTAGATTTCTTGTGGCGCATAAAGCCTCGCACCCTCATTCGCATCCATTTATCCAGACGTTCAAACTTTTTCTTTACATCTCCTATCCCAAAATAGTTTCCAAATCCTCGGATGATTTCGTTTAGTTTCTTGAGCATTCCCTCCAGGTTGGTTCCTTGTTGCCTTCGGGTTGCGTTTCGGATTTTGTCCTTATATTTCTTCATTTTCGCTTCCGGCAAGCCCACATAGTTCCTCCTGAAGTCAAATCCCAGAAAACGAAATCCTTCTTTAAAATTCACCACTTTGGTTTTCTCCGGGTGCATCCGTAATCGCAGGTCTTCTTCCAGGATCTTCTTTGCTACCAGATACGCCTCTTTCGCCTGCTCCTTGCTCTTGCACAGGATCACGGCATCGTCCGCGTACCTAACCACTGCAAATCCCTGCTTTTTCATGCCCCAGTCAAACGTATTCAGATAGATGTTTGCCAAGAGCGGCGAGATGACCCCGCCCTGGGGAGAACCGATTTCCGTTTCATGGAACTGATCATCTTCCATGATTCCAGCGGTTAGCCATCCGCGAATGAGCGTCAGCACTTTTCCGTCTGTGATTCTCTCCTGCACCTTTTCCATGAGTCCTTCGTGCGGGATTTCATCGAAGAAAGATACAATGTCTAGGTCTACTACATGTTCATATCCGTTACGTTTAGCCCGCCGGATGGTCCGTATGGCCTGATGCGCCGAGTATCCTGCCCGAAAGCCAAAGCTATAATAGTAAAAATCCTCTTGGAAAATAGGCTCAATGATTTGACGGACGGCTTGCTGACATACCCGGTCCCGGATCGTGGGAATGCCTAACGGCCTTAACTTCCCATTCTCCTTCTCGATGTAGTGTCGCCTCACGGGACTTGGAACGTAGCGCCCCTGCTGCAATAACCTCTGGAGTTCCCTTAGGTTCGTGCCCACATTCTTCTCGTACATTTCAATGCTGACGCCATCTACACCGCCACTTCCTTGATTCTTCTTCACCGACAGCCAGGCTTCGTACAGATTGTTCATTTGATAAACCTTATCGATTAAGGAATAATAACGTCTTTTCGGTTTCATTGGTGTTTCACCACCTTTACCGCTACTCACCAAGCTGGTCTTGTTTCCGCTACAAAGATCGATTCCTTACTTGTTCCATCCCGGCAACTGCGTGTTAGAAAAAAAAAAAATTCAATCGCTCCTGCTGCCTTGGATGTACTCAGGTCGCCAGTTTGCCTCATCCCCAAACGCTCTTTCGCTCTCGGCGGGACGTACCCTCTCGGTCAAACCCTCGCTGGTTTAAGACGTTTACGATCTCCACTCACGAACACTCACAGGCTTTGACGAAGCACGTTCCCTTCGCCTCTGTCTCTCCTCTTTTGGAGTGAGAGCAGGGTATGCGACACCACTTCTTTTTTTTTTTTTCTTCCTGGCTGCTCGCCTTCAAAAAAAAAAATTTTCCAGGCGCATACTCATCCGGGTTTTCTCCTCCAGTCTGTTACCAGCTTTCATCGGCCCGGATTTACTCACTACTACGAAACGATCCGCCATCTCGCAGCCCATCGATTCGGCTTTCCCTTTAAGGTTATACCTCCCCTACCTTGTCCGCGTTTACGTCAAGGAGACTACGAGACTTCCCTCAGTTATCTGCACCTTCTATTCCATCCATCCTGACCCTAATCACGTCGATGAGTCCTACAGGTCATTTCCCTTTGGTTGTTTTCCTGTAAGATATACGTTCTCGTATAGGCTTCCCCGTTTTGCGGGCGGGTCGCCCGACATCGCCGCCACCTCTGGTTCACTGCATTCCGGGCTGGACTTTGCCTGCAGGCCCTTCGGATTCTTCCTCACGGAAGACACCCTGCCTATCCGTGCAACCTTCGATTGCCGGATATCTGCTTCGGCTACGGCACTTTAAAGGGTAAAGTTACCGGGTGGATTTGAACCACCTAGATGATGCGACTGTGAGGCGCACCGCAAAAATAAGCCGTCCTCAAATGCAGGACGGCTCATGATGTTTAATATGTTTTTACACTTTAAACATTGGTTCTATACTTTCTTTGCTGGTTCCAAACTTTTTAATACCAAAAACTGTTCACAGAAAATAAAGTATTAGACTGAAAGTTTAGTCAATTACTTTGAGTGTCAGATCTGTAAACTAACGCTCATAAAAGTGTTTCATTGATGCAATTATTTAAAATTAATGATTGCTTAGTCCAATGTTCCTCAATGCTTTGTATGAAACCCGGACGGACAATTTTCGCTCTTTCAGATAAATATCCATTAGAATTATCCACTCTTAAATAAATCCCTTCTACCGGACCATCATATAATTTGGATTTTGTTCTAAGGAGAAGACCTTCAAGTACAGTCGGTGTTACAACAAAATCCCCGACAAAAGGAACTTCTGAAATTCCTGCTAAATTTAATTCTAAATGCCTCCGTTGCCTGCTTAAAAATTTATTTTCATTAATATCCCACATGTCAAATGCTAGAAACCAATCTGGTAATCGATCATAGTTTATGGTGTGTTTCGCATAGCACCATTCACCATATAGTATAAACCCCTTAACAAGAATATCAAATAAAGCATCTTCATGCTGCTGAATCCATCTATCTAAAATTTTAAACTGTGGATGGCTATTTGCCGTAATATAATTCCCTCTATTTTGAACTAATATTTCCCCCTCTTGAGATAATGAGAATCCAATATTAGCTCCGTCAACTTTTTCCTCTAGCACTATTGGTTGACCAAAGAAGAGTTCTCTTTTATTAGGAGAAACTAACTTATCAGTTCTTGAAAGATGACCACCATAATCAAATAAGTGATTAGTAGAAGTAAACTTAATGAAGTTATTCATATATGATTTCCTGTCAATAGTTGATGAACTCTAATTTTATTGGCAATTAAATCTTCTCTAGCATTTTCCCAGTCACTATCACAAGCATTAAATATAGGATTTGAAGGACAATTCAGATAAAGTGCTATCCATTTACGATCATTAGGTTCAAAAGGAACAACTCCACCACCTGCGAATCTTTGAAATATTTGAATACCTCCAGGTATAACAGCGCCTTCTGAATCATAGTTTAATTCTATCAATTCAAAGCGAAATTCATTTAAAATATATTTATTAAAAAGATCATGAGCATAACTTCCTTCTACCAAGTTACGTTTTAGTTCATAGTATACTGAGTTTCCTGGGACATTAGTATCAAAACTCGCTTGATCCATCACAACTTTTGCTGCGGAATTTTGTTTAATTGATTCGAGAAATTGCCTACAGATATCCATTGTCTCAGCGGAAAAATCACCTTCTTCTGAAGCAACCATCCATACATTTGTATCTATAATATAATTATTCATCGATTATTCCCTTTCAGCATTACTTTTGTTTTCAGAGGAAGCTAATTGTTTCTTTTTCCGAATAATCGCCTTCATAATTGCTTCTCTGTCAGAGGTTGTATCTCCAAAAAAATTAGTCGGCCAATTTGTTATTTTGCCTGTATCGTCTATCTTTAAATTATCAATCGATGATTTTCCTTGTGAATATTTCGAGAAATACAACTGAACATCTTTCTCTGTTAAATCATCTGGACCCCTTTCTGCAACTTTTCTTTGGAGACGTGTCAATAAATGCTCACTATGTGTCTCAACTATAAATTGTATATTTCTCTCACTAGAAACTTCAAAAAAGAACTCTCCTAATTTAGCCTGTACTGAAGGATGTAAATGTAACTCAGGTTGTTCTAAAATAATTATGCTTCCTTCAGGAACAAAGTAAGCAAGTACAACAATAGGCAGTACTTGAGACACTCCAATTCCAACATCAGCCACATTAACCTTAGTTAAACTACCTGGCACTGTTACAACTGCTTTATACTGTCTACCTCCTACATTTTTTATTTCAAAAGAATCTATAAGTCCCATCCTCTTTAACCATTCTCCTGTAGAATCTGATAAACTCATCGTCTTTTCTTTCTCAGCTTTCCTCCAAGAGCGTCGCTCAATTATATTAGCCAGGATTGCCTGTATTGCATTTTCTCCACTTCTTCCAACTCCGTCAGGTGAAGAGCCAGACCAAGCATATTCTCTTTTGGCTATTTGTCTTAGCGGCCCAATATAATGAATATCGCTTGCCAGTTTATCAACAGAATAACTTAAAGTATTTAATCCTGGAAACATTGAAGTTGCCTTAGATGGGAATCCATAAAACTTTACAGGAGCTAGTTCTCTAGTTACCCCAAGTTGTTCTATTTTCTTCCCCTCTATCTCAAGTTCATATCCGCCTTTAGTTGATCTCGTTAATTTTGCATTCTCTATAAGTTCTGGGTCCACAGTTTTAATATGAGGATCAACTAAAAATTCAAATTGTAGTTTAGTTACTCTTATCATATCTGTGATATATTTAAACTCTACATCAAGCTTCATTTCTTCATCTAATTGCTCATAGTTGTCTGGAGTCCACTCTAAATGCAACTTCAATGGATTTTTAACAACTTGGTGCTCATATACAATATCATCAAACAATCCTAATTCTACTAATGATTCAGCAGATCCAAGATGAAGAGGTTGAGCTCGATCAAAGCTTTCAGCAGTTTGTTTTATTAAAAGTAACATTTGGATAATAGAGGATTTCCCTGAACTATTTTCTCCAAAAAGAAGAGTTACTCTCCCTAACCTTATTGGTTTAAGTTCTTTCCAAGATTTAAAATTATCCATCCCAAGTGCTTTTATCAAACTATATTCACTCCTTAAATAGGTAAATTTTAATGTATTATTACTAACCTAATATTTATTATTTCCAACTATTATAAGGCTAAGCATTGTGAATTTTTGTATTATATTGAGCTTTTAAGAAAAAATGATTCAATAAAATCTTGCAACTCAGTAATAAATAATCAGCGTCTACTTGTTCAAATCAATTGCAAACTATCTTAGTGAATAATAATCTCTTTAATGGTTTATTCACAATACTCATACTTTTTAAGTTCATCCCTATTTTCCTTCAGCAACAATTGATTTAATTCTGCAAAAGACTCCAGTTTTTCAATCTTCTTAATTAAAGATTTCCGTTTTTTCTCATTTTCATTTTGAGTCTCTCCCCAAATATCATCAATGTACAAATCTTGAAGTATGAATGAATAAGGATCATCCTCTTGAAGTGCTGCAGAATTCTCCAGCCAATCCAATGTATCTGTGTCTGTTGCTGCTGATGCCGCCTGCTTGAAAACATATTTAAGCCAAACGCGTGCTGCTTCATCGATTCCATTTGCTATATCTAGCCACTTTTGAACTTCTTCAGGTACATTGTCTTTTGTTTTCTTTCTATTTCTAAAAAAGAAATGATGCTCATTTTCAGGATCAAGACGTTTTAAAGTTTGAAGAATCGGTTCAAAATTCATTAATGGTTTATTCTCTCCGGGCATGCCCGATCTGTGGTTCCATAATTTTAGTATAGTTGCAAAACAGCGTTCTTCTGCTTCCTTTTTTTCAATTCCGCTGGAGTTTTCAACGATGGTTATTTGATCAGCAATATAATGGGCCATCCATCGAGCAAGAGTATCTACTCCTGGGTCTAAATTCAGCTCATTGACTAACGCCTTTCCTAAGTTCATAGTACGTTTCTGTATCTCTGAGTCTTCCATCGGCTGAGAAGATAAATACTTTGCTACGCGGTGGTTTATATACATTTGCCTCTCCCCTCCTCATATATGACCTTTCTTTATGCTGCCTTCTAATTTGAACTTCAATTATTAATTCACTTTGAAATTCCTGACAGAGTCTTTTCAGAAAAGAAATTGAAGCGTTTAATCGATTCCCTTGGCGCATCGGCTCATCATCAAGACTATCACGAGTTAACGCCCAGATTTGGCATTTTACTGATGGTTTACTCTCATTGGCCCGAGTCCATTCTCGTTTCTCATAGTCTGCAGAAATCATCATTTTCTCTGCGATTGAATTACCGATTGTATATGGAGGGAAATCTACATTTGAAGAGTATGGATCAAACTCATCTAGATGCTTATACGCTTCTTCTTGTTCTATCCATCCCTTTAGTCTAAAAGGCTCTAAATCCACTTCCATTCTATCTTCTTCGTAATCTGGCAGCTTAAAGTCATGAGGATTTGAACATGTACTCAATGCGTTTAGTAGTGATTGGGCACCTTCTGTTGTTACGAGGGAACTTGTTATATAGAAACTTTCAACGCTCTCACTATCGCTATCTTCCCAGGATCCAAACACATTGAACCATATCTCTTCATCTCGTTGTTCACACAAGATACCATCGAGAAAATCATCATTTGTTACCTGCTCATGCCAATGAGGGTCTCTTGTGTTTACAAAGTTCCGTTTGTACAAAGGAATTGGATCTCTTCGGTCATATAACCAATAACCGTCATTTCGTGTAAGCGAGTGCCGATGTAACCACTCATTCCACACATCTTCCTCTTCATAGCTATCCGAATTATTAACAACAGGCATTGTCTCCAGCAATTTAGAAGCTACAGTAAGCATAGCGTGATATGACAGATAGAATTTGTAATCGTATACCCGTGGATATCCCCCTTGATGATAATAGGTGTTTTCCTGATCACTCGAAGATCTCCACATAGTATGGCGTGGGTCTTTTATATGGCCGCCGTCAAGTCCAATTTTCCATTGATTGATAACTACATCCGTTGCAAGATCCTCGACTTGCTTGCTTGAAATACCGAACACTCTTCCCAATGGTTCAAACCAGTAGCTATCGAAATCGTACCCATGATAAAAATCTAAATTTGTATCGATCTTCTTATTAGCATGCCAATAACTATCCCTTGTTTCTCCAAACCTTTCTAATTCCAGTTTGTTTAGCAGACTCTTTCCTACTTTATGAAATGATTCGATCACTTCTTTCGGATAAGTCCCCGGAAATGCATTCTCAATATTGAGGCCAATATCAGCTGCAGTTTTTTGAATAAGAATATGCAAAGAAAATTGTAAGGCGTGCTTATAGAAAATATTACTATAGGGTAATAATATTTTGGGATTATCGATTGATATTCGTACCAGTGAAATTAATAAATATTGTCTTGCATTTAAATTGTAAAATGGAAATGTATGCGATCCAAAAGAATCAACACTATCTTTTTCCATCCATTCTATTAATGAATCAATTTCTTCAATACACTGAGCATCTGCAAGTCTTCGAACACTATGGGCAGCGCGCCAGCGAATTGAAGCTTTTGGAGAACCTAAAGAAGACCAAATAAAACCTGTAAATGAACTTTTCATATCAACCGGCGGCATCAACCATTGGGACCACGGTCCATCACCATAATCTGGATCAATATGCAATTCAAATCTTGATAGTGCGAATTCAAGTAAATTGTTCGCTTCTTCTGTTGTAATAAATTCTGATGCTATTGTTACAAAGCCAAACAATGTTGTTGCATGAACTAAATCTCCATGACTTGTTAATCCCCCTATGATCCCCTTTTTTATATGAGGTATATTTTCATTCCCTAAATATAATCTTTCAGTAAAAAAGGATATTGACCCTCTTTGCAATAGATCTTCGGCAAATCTATTTCCCACTAATTGCATTATTTTAGGCCACTCTACTTGAATACTTATCTTGTGAAACCATTTTATTGGAATTAATGAAAGAGCATTATTAAGATCATATATATTTAATTCTTCTACCTTTATAAGCTCATTTAAAAACCTCTTCGCTTCATGATCAGAAATTCGATTATATACTTCACACCACAAAGATCCTTTATTTCGCAGTCTTTGAGGAATTCTATTATAACGAAGAGAAGCTTCATTTAGTCCATTTGAAGTTAACAAATCTAAATCATACAGTATCTCATTCCAGTCAGTAGTACTCTCATCTGAGCCAAAGTTTACCTGATGAGCGTCCTCAGTATTGACCGGTTTCTCTTCTCTATCAATTGTATATTGAGTATAGTTATTTACTTCGTCCAGTTGATTATTTTGTAAAGAATGCTTCTGGGCTATCGTATTAATCTTATTCCAAACCTCTCCACTGGCTCCATTTAGCCTAAGTTCTTTAATAACTGAGTTGATGATATACCTGCGAGAATCAACTGATGTTTCCTTATCAATACATTTCAATGAAAAATCCACAAGTTCAAACTCAGTCATAAAGGCTGACAATGACCATCCGATGCTAGGTGCAACATAACCCATTTCCACAATTTCTTCTGCCACCGCAACTAATTGACGATTAAAACGACCAATTTCTCGGTCTTGCCACCTGCTCAGTGCTGCAACTCCCATCTCAGGAGACATCCGAATGCATGTTCTAATCGCTTCATTTCTATTCCAGTGTTTTTCACGATACACATTCTCTCCTACAAGCTCAGCGCAACGTATAAATCTGTAAGCTAACTCAGAGGAAGTAAATTCATTAGCTTTTCTTCGATTTGCCAGGGAAATGACTGTCTCCCATCGTTCAACAATTTCATCTCCAAATTTTGAAACCGAATCAATGGCGAGATTGAAGTAAACCGCAGCATCATCCTTATTAACATTAATGATTGAACGCGCAAGATCAATATAATGCTTTGCTTTTTCCTCAGGACCAATATCTGTTGCAGAACAAATTGCACTGTAAGAGTATTGTTCAATATCCCTTTTCAGTTCATTCAAATGATCCAATCGAAATGCCGAACGAACTAATTTCAAATAATCAGGAAGAAACATACCCCTATTCTTTATATAGGTTTCATAGAATGTTTTGATAGACATCTGTCCAGAAAAGGTGTGAAACATTAAAATATCACAACATACTCTAGTTATATCCATAGGTAAACTATCATGGTCTCTATATCGACTGGAAGTCGCTGATCCTGATCTCTTACTAACTTCTCCTATTTCTTTTTCAAATTCTAAAACATTCTTAGCTATAATACGTGCCCTTAATAAATGCCATGGTAACAGCCCACCAATAACCTGATCTATCTCCTTTATCTTTTGTTCGTTTTCATAATTCCTATCCTGAACTTGAAGTTCTTTTGGGAGCCATTCATTTATTCTAAATTCAAATTCTGAAAGTAAAACTTTTTTCAATGCCCAAGCACGCATTAAAACTGCGCGATCTTTATTGTTAAAGTCGCTTGTAATAGAGCTTGAAGCTGTTTGAGGATAATAATGATTAAGAACCCTAATAATGTTCTCTTTAGGTAATTTATTTGCAGCACAAGATTCAAGGAAAGAGATAAGAGATTGAAGCGTTGTATCTTGGAAAGAACTTTGTTTTATTCTAATCCTAGCTCGCTTGGTCGTAAGTAAATCGAGGCAAGTTGAGAGCACACTAGAGTCAGGAATATGTCCGATGCTTAAGAACTCATGAGCAAATGCAATGACTAGATATTGGTTGCGTGTCCCTAGCTTTGCAAATTGTGTTGCAGTAGATAGTTCTCCCAGATCTACTAGCCTTTTAAACAGATGCCGGGAAACATCATAAATAATTTCAGGAGGGCTCCAACCAACAAGATATTTAAAGGCTTTTTTAACCCCGTGTACATTAAGATGTGTGAAAACTAGTTCCATAATCTCTTCGTTCTTTAATAGTTCATGATGAAAAGGTGCTTCCTTTTGTTGTTCTTCTCTATCTTGAAAGTATAAATTCAGCCAGTTTTCTGCGGCTCTGAGAAAGCTTCTGGCTTCGCCTTTAAAGTTTTTCACAGTGGATAGCAGCGCTGCAGAGTAAACACTTTCTGAACCTCTCCAGGAACCACCAAACAAACGACGAAATGCAAATTCTTGTACACGCTGTTCATCTTGTAGCGGCGCAATTAAATCAACATTATTTGTTAGAAGTTCCATTTGTCGTTTGTCGCCCGCTACCTCCTCACCAGCTCTTAAAGCTAGCTTTATTGCTTCTACATAGTTTCCTTGTTTCAATGCAGCCTTAAAGGCAAATTGGAGACGGTAAACCCGCACATTACGCTTATCAATAAGATTGTCAGGAAGATAATTATCTGACAATGCCAAATCGATAAGATCAGCATTTTTCTCCGCTTGTAGTAAGAGAGAAGGCAGTGCAGAAGCTACATATGAGTTCTCGCTAGCTAATGCTTTAATTTGATTAATAAAGAACTCTATCTGCTCTTTATTTGCTGCGTAATTCTGCCTAAACCACGTTTCGGCAGGCTCATCTCTAAACTGAACTGCGTCTTCAGAAAGCCATAAAGGACGTCCTATATCAGCGACAAAACTTCTTATAGTGGATTCCTCAACATCAGCGGCCCTTGATAACACATGCAATGGAATAAACGGTGGTAAAGTTGCAAGCCCGATACAGATGGAATCAATTTGTTTTCTGTAATTATCGTAGAGTTTATCTTTAATTAGATCAACTGCTGACATTAGTTGTCTCTCTATCTGTTCATCAACAGTAGCTCCAATATTACCAAGACTAGCGAACATTTCAGTAATGTTACCTGCATCGATACTTAATGCATTTGATTGTACACGAGGATTTCCACTGGTAAGCCTATGGAATTCACTCCCATCCTCTACAGAAGATTGCGGATAATTTGTTCGTAGATAATGAAGAGATTCCTCCTCTGAAAATGGTTTCAACTCAATCTGTTTAATGTTGCTTTGTGGTTGGAGCAAAGGAATTCGCTCAGTCCTACAAAGGGCAACTATTTTAACACACTCGATTATATGTTCACGAAGGAGTTCATGGACAAAGCAATTATCATTAAACTCTGCCGCGGCCATTTCAGCATTATCAGCTGCATCAATCAGAATTACTAGAGTTGCATCACTATTTGTTTTTTTCAGGGAAGTTACTGCAGTTTCTAATCGCTCAAGAAACTTTCTTAATATATCTGTTTCTGATGCTCCTGAATTCACAAGTAATGGATCACACAGGCCATTTGTAGCCAATTCATTGACAACTTGAACAAATGCCTGGCGATGGTGATATCTTAATTCACTTCGATTACGATAGCGCCCCCCGCCAAAGCAATCATAAATAACACCAAAAGAACCAGCGGGTAATGCATGGATCACTTCACGAGCAAATGCTGTTTTGCCAACACCCCCTGAAGCATGGATAATCAAAGGTTCAACTGAAAATAAAATAATATTCCGAAGGGTAATGTATTGTTCTCTTTGCACAACGTTTTTTAATGTTTCAAACTCTGGAGGGGCTGGAAAAAGGTCTCTTTCAGAGGTAACGCCAAATTTTGCAAGTAACTCCTCCCGAAAAATCACACCATCCGAATCAGGTAAAGCCTTATCTCGGACCAAGGCAGTAATATTCTCTAACTCTGGGTTATCAATGCTGCCGGCAATCAATTGTGATACTTCTATATGAAGTTGATGCTTCTGAGCATTATAATCCCCTTCACCATCTGCAAATCTAAGACATACACAAAACTTTTTTAAATCCTCATCAAATAACTGTGTATATTTCGAAAGCGTATTTGTATACGGAGATTTGACCTGTTTGCCTGTTGATAAAGAGTTTACGATATCTTTTAAATTTTGATTTATGGGCCTATTCGTAACAACAGTAAAGGTGACTTTATCAGCTGTTGTTGTGTTCGTAGTGAATTCCTTGAATCTTGCTGAAAAGCCCTCAAAAGTTTCCTTGAGATCACTCAGGTTAAATGGATTATTCTTATGTACAGTAGTATGTTTTAATTGATAATAAGCCACATCCCGGAATCCTTCTTTTGTTAGAGAATCCGAGTACTCAGCAACATCAATTACATACTCCCCCGCCATTTTTCTTTCTCTAGATCCTTCAATCACAACATACATCATTTGAGTTTTAGGATGAATTAAACGAAGACAGCGCCGAGCTGCCCACCGATAGTGAAAAGTATCACCAGCTCTTGAATATCTAACAAGTTCATTTTCCATGAGTCATTCCCTCCTGAACTAAGATCAATTCAGTTCATCGTTGCGTCCGATATTTATGCGGAATATCTTTTCTCTCGCGCATTCACGAGCGCTAGCTCAAAGTTATATCTTCGTTACGGAAGCCAAATTCATCAACCTTATATCTGAGGGTATCAAATTAACTGAAGCCTATGATTAAGTGTCCAACTATTTCCGATTTTGGTGGCAGTGCCAATTAAAAAAAATCCGCACCTACTTATTCATCCATTCCATAAACACTATTTCTGGACAATGCCACTCATTAATTACCTGTTATATATAAATCATCCCCAATTATCGTACCTGGTGATTCTGTTGTTGTTGCTACAACAATCTCTTAGTCTCTACTGAGCATCTTGCATTTTCAAACTATCATGTAATTCATTCCAGGTGACAAATTCCACCCCTACGTCCTCATAAAAACAATAGTAATTTGATCTAATAGTTACAAGAACTGATTTCACTGTATAGTTTATATCTTGATCACCACCAATAAAGGCAATAACAGCATCAAGATTTTCTTCTACTGCATCCTGTCTATTCATCATTTTTCTAACAATTTCATCATTAACTAATTTCCTCTTATCACTGTATAGCATCTCTTTAAATGAAACTGCAGGTTTGAAAAATTTCAGCTCATATAGTATTACTTCGTGATTTTCAAGATTTATTGCCATTGCATCTATATCTCCTAAATTCATACCATCTTTTTTCTTTAGAATATTCTTTTTATCGTACCCCAAAATATTATTTATTTCGGCTCGAACAATCTGTTTGCCATTTTTCATTTCAGTCGGAACTATATACTTTGATTGACTTAATGATTCTGTTAATTTAAAAGCAAACAAACTACTCAGTTTAGTCTGCGATTTTTTGAAAGCAGAAGTCAAACTTGCTTTATCATTGTACATGGTTAAAAAATGCCCTGAAATCACTAACTTTTCGAATATTGAAATATTTTGAATTAAGTCAATTTCGCCAAATACAATAAAATCACCCACTTCATAAATACTTCTTAATTCATAGTGACTATCCGAAGGAGAAGATATATACTTAGGTATTTTGTTTATTGAAAAAAGATCAATGGATGCTTCAATAAAATTCCCATCTCTTTTTTGATTTATAAGTTTATCTTTTCTAGTTATTTTTACGGGTAATATGTTATCGCTTTTTCCTAGCATCAAGGCTTTTGTATTAAAAACTTCTTTAAGGTCTTTGAATGTTACTCCGAATTGTTTTTTCACTTCTTCCACTATATCTTCTCTAATTTCTTCATATATAATTCCTCGGTTAGTCAGTTCCATTTTTAATTCTATATTTTGAATAAATAAGTCTTCCGGCTTTTCACTGATTCCATCATTTAAATATCTATCAAAATATTTATTCATTGATTCATCTTCATAAAATGTAAAAGCCATTTCCATCAAACTATCAGTATGCTTTAAAAATTTATATTTATCATAGTTATCCCTTAGCATCATTAAAACTCTTGCATACACCAAAGCAGTTATAAAACCATAATATCCATGATCTAATGTTTCAATAGGCGCTCCCATAAAAGATTCATCATCAATTAACATAATCTCGCGTTGCAAAAGAACAGCCATGGAATATTCGTTTTGTATACTCCAATGGTCAGAATCCTTCGGGTTTAACATACTGGTCCGGCATGCTTCTTTAATAGACAAAGTCGCTACAACTAAATCATCTTTATGGTAGAAGGATAATACTAAATTAATTTCATCGAGAATTGACTGATCCAGGATCTCTACTTGTTCCGAAAAATCCTTTGCAGGAAAATTTTCCTGTATAACTTTAATCATTTGGGCAACCCTAATCTTAACATTTCTCCAGGTATAGTTATCAAAATTCACTTCGAGTGATTTTACCCATTGCATATATCCAAAATTGCTAGCACGCGCAAGAAATGATCCCTCTTCGCACTTTTTGCAAACGAGTCCATTGGGAGTAGACCGAATCTTCTTCCCACAAAATTCACACTGCATATAAGCATCCTCCTTAGTTAAAAACTTCAAAAATTCAGCTTTTTAAATATAAATAGTTCTAACATCCATATTAATATTTCCCCGTTTTGTAGCATGGTCTGAAATGCTTATGAAAAATCAGGGTTAAAATTTACAGTCATATGAATACCTGGGCAGTCTTCACCCAAATTTTTATTTATTCCTTTTTATTTCCACGGATTTAAACTTCTTTCTGTTATATTCGACACGTTCCATTATTTCCCTACATAATATCTGTGCGTGCTATAAACTTTCAACCGTTAGACTCGTATGTGGCTCTAATAAGCACTCGTTCAAGCATTTAACGTAAACTTACAAACAACAGAAAAAAGCCGCCTCGAGTCTTGAGACGGCACTAAATTTGCTAAGCGGCTTTAAACCTCTCGTTTTCCTCATTTTACTGAGGTAATAACTCCTGCATTTTCTTTTTCTGTTTGTACGTTAGATGACTCATACAATTTTGAGTAACTTATTAGTAAAACATATGATATAGTTTGATAACATTTCTACTAAATCGGGATTTTTCAATTAAATCAGCCGCGGGGCTTGCTCGATTTGGCGGAATCCATGATAGACGTGGTGGATGACCACGTCTTTTCCACTTACTTGCTTCTCAAGCTCCAATGCACAATAGACCGGGAACTTTTGTGAGATTTCCAGCTTGACCAACTCGGTAGGAGTAAACACCACCCATTGGAACTGCAGCACATCAGCAATCGCAAATATCGGATCTATGACATGAGGGGAAATGGCGTTGGCAAAAGGATTGTCGGAGATGAGTACCGACCGATGCTTGTCACTAGACTGGCGTTTAAACGTCATTAGCATCATCGCAATGAGAGTTCTAGCGGCAACTAGCTGACCTCCGCTGCCAGCCGTTTTTGTAAAAGATCCGTTATTGATTGTCTCCCATGTATCAAAATCATTGGGTCGCATAGGCTCGGTTAAAAAGGTATTATCCGTGTTCAGGTTATACATTTCAAGGATGGGATACGAGTAGTTGAGCGCCGCATAGACCATATCGCTGGCGTTTACACGTTTAATTACAGCCTTCAGTTCTACACGCTCCATGGATTCATGAACAGCCAACAGGTCGATCAACGTCTTATCAAAAAACTCTTGAACCGGAGTTTCAATATCTTCGATGGCTTGCGGCAGTCGCTCGGCTCTTTTTAATCGAACCAGTTCAAACTTATACCCGCCCCGGTTGCTTTTGATCGTCATTTGCTGGGTCATGGTTTTTATATTGCCTATGACTTGGATACAGAACCGGGCCGCATGTTTGCTCCAATCACTGCGGGCTTTCTCCGATAAGTTCTTTTCTTCTTGTTGCTTCTCTAATTCAAACTGTACATAGTCCCGGAGAGCAGCCACTACTTCCAACGATTCCTCCACTTTGTCCCTGGTGGCTTCGCAACTCCGGAACTCGCTTAACACCGCTTGTTTTAAGACTTCGTCCCACGTAGATTGCTCTGTTTTACCTTTATACCGATTCAGTGTACTCTGCGCTCGCCGTTGGGCTTCATCCGCCTTGGCTACCTTTGCTTTTCGCTGGTTAATCCATTCTTCCACGACCTGTTGAGCACGATTTCGTAATGATTCTATTAAACCTGTTTCGTATGGCAAGCAATTTCCCTCAGTATCTACCATTCGCAAAGAACCCGATACCTTCTCTAATTCCCGTATGAGGCCATCCGTAGCATTAAGTTGCGCTACTATGTCATCTGATTGTCGTTTTTGGCTCTCCAAGTTGAAATGGATTTCCCTCTCTTTTTTGTCGAGGTCTTGTTCTTCCTCCCACGGATTCGGACTCTTGACTCGACTTTCTTGCCGGATACGAAGATTTCTGGCGTGCTCGACGTCTTTTTCTGCTCTCGTTTTTGCCATATCTTGCTCTCGCTCCAAAGCGTGGGCTTTGGTTAACTCCATCTCACAATCGGTCACCTTACGTTCCAACACGCTTTGTGAGCTCGTAGGAGAAGGTTGATCCTCCCAAGATGAGTCGAAGTCTACCAAATTCTTTTGTGCTGCTTGTCCTTTATCAATAGTCTCTACTCGTTTGCTTCGCAGGATGCCCAATTGCATATGGTTTTGATCGATCTCATCCCGAAGCGATTTCAAAACGGCAATATCCTCTTCTAATAACGACGTGTTGCACTGCAAGACGGGCTCCACTGACGAGATTGCAGAAGCTGTCGGCCTCGGTAGAAGGGCTGAAGGGATAAAAAGTTGTACCTTTTCGAGGATACGGTTCATCTTTGTATCCCATTCCCAATACGCAGTTTCCCATTCCCTAGATAAGAGACTCGAACGTTTAAGTTGTTCGTCTCCTTGCCTATCCTTAACCTCCAGTTCTTTCACTTTTTGCTCCTCCGAGTAGTGGTCATGGCGCCATTGATCCTGCTCCAAGAACAACTCGGCATAGTCTATAAGCTCCTGCAACATTTGGGCTTGTTGGTCCTGCACCTGCCGTGTCGCATCGACGGTTTCCAGGCATTCTTTCAGTTCTTTCTGACATACTATTATTTCGTTCTGAATGTTTTGGAGCTGATGATCCATTTCCTTTTGAGTAAGATCCAATTGCTCGAATTCCGCAAGAAGTCGAACAGAGGTTGTCGTGTAGAGCAGGTTTTTAATAGACTGGGCCACTTCCCGATGTTCCTCTTCAAAATCCACACTTTTTCCAATTTGTTCAATCAATAACTGACGCTCGGATTCCAACTGTTCTTTCTTTCTCTTCCAAGCCTCGGGATCCTTTGCTAGTTGATAGGCACGGTTTGAAGCAATGTGAAACAAATTGTGCTCCTGCTCACCCAGTAACTCCGCCGCATATAACGGAACCGGAGATGTATGAATGTCGTCTGCAAATAGGTTCGAGGAACAAATAGAACCGATGTCGTTTTGCATGACAATAAGACTATATGGAAGGAGAGGGAAAGATTGAAGCAACGACTCTTGTTGTGATTCGTTTTTATCTTGTAAATATTCAGTTCCGCTTACTATGCGAAATCCTTTGCTCTCTAACTTACTTTTGGTTTCTGCCATCGTTTTATTCGGAATCCACGTATCAGAACCGCCCAGTTCAGCGTCTACGCTCAACACCTGCTCAATATCCCACTGCTGTTTGCGCAGCTCGGTGATCCGTTTATTCCAATAGTCCTGTCGTTCCTCCAAAACGGATCGTCGAGAGAGCAAAAATTCGGGCAGAGGCACATGCTCTTCTCGGTCCACACGCAGTAGCCGGCACACTTGTGCGGCCAGATTATGCTCCGCTTGGATTTGTTCCTCATATTGGGTATACCGCTGGTGCGTATCTTGAGTAACTCGGTTTAACTCGGATTTTAGTCTCGTTTCACCATTCTCGAGAGATCGGTGCTGTTGATCCAGTGATTTTGCTTTATTCTCCCATTGGATCAGCTTCTGCTTTGTTTTTTCTTGCTCTATCTGTTCATGCTCAACAAAAGGAACAGGATCAAACCGCACGCCATGTCCATACTGGTCCACAATCGTGTTGGTTCGAGCTTCGAACCGATCCAGCCAATCTCGAGTGCGACGAACCTCAATATGAGCGTTTACCAACTCCTGTTGGGCTTGACGGCTTTTGGATCTGCCCTCCTCCGCTTCTTGTTCGAGATACTTCTGGTACTGAGTATAAGCATTCATGACTTCAAGCATTTCTTTTTGCACCGCAGACCACTGGTTTTCAACTTTACGTGTCAATTCTTCGAGTTTTTGTTGATTTCCCCTATACTCGGCCGAGTGCTCAATAGCCTTGATTTCCTTATCCAACCGAACGAGCTCCGACAAAAAATCGTCATGAATTCGCCTCAGCACATTCCGTTTCGCCTTAAATGTTTCCACTTCTTTTTCACGAACGTTCACGCAGGCATCATCATGAGTTTTGAAGGCTTCTTGTAGGGTATGCTCCTTTTGTCGCTCGTCCCTCAGTGAGCGGACGTACTCCAAATTGCTAACCTGCCAATCAAGTTCCTTTTTCCATTCGGATACTTTGCCCTGTTCCACTGTCCAGTGTTCATGGTCTTGTTGCGTTTGATCTAGAAGTGCCTCCACGCAATGTCTTAACTGTCGGCCATGGCGTTCCGTACCCTTTAGATCGCTTTGAGCCGTCTGGTATTGAAGCAAGTCTTGCTCGATCACATCCATCCATTCAATCAGCATACGGTAGGCATCTTCACGGTTGCGAAGCAAAGGAAGGCGTTCGGCGATGACCGCTGCATCTTTAAACAACTGGGCCAAATTGCCTTGTCCTACGGTCTCTTGCAGTACTTGCTCGGCAATGGTTGGGATGATCATATCCTTAAACAAGCCCGTATTGGTTCGAGAATTCGGATGTATGCGCTCAAAATAGTCTTGAATACCGGCTTCGTTCCGGTTCATCTTGACCATTTCATTCCAATCGTCGTCATGAATGCCATAGGAAGCCAATGTATCTTTGTACTTCTTTTTGTCCTTAGACGAATTAGAAAACATCTTGAAGTCTTCTATTATTTCTAACTCTTCGAGCATCTTCTCCCATTCTTTAAAAGGGAGAACAGTCTGATTTGCATCGTCGAACAAAGGTAGCTTGAAGATAGAATACAACTCATGCTCTGCATACTCTTTGGTGTACGTCACATAATCGATTTCCACCGGGTCTTCTTGTTCGACCGAATTGTCTTTCTTTTGGCCCAACCGAGCCGTTATAGCAATGCCTGTTAACAAATGGCGCCTCGGGAAAGTATCCAGAGTCCATTCCAACACCACGTGAAAGGTGTAGGGTTTAAACCTACCTTTATCATCGTAAAAGAAATGCCGGACGTGGTTCTTTCCTTCTTTGCCCCACGAAACTAGCGGCAACACAACTTGAAAGATACATTGAAGGGCTACCCCCTTCCCGCCGGTGTTAATCATCGACATCAAGGCGTGACTAGAGCGTAAGTCAAACGTACGATCTTTATACATCTTTTGTTGCTGATTGTACCGCACCCCGACAATGCGAAGATGTTCAATGGCTGGCATAGTTGGGCCTCCTGAGAGCCAGTATTTCTTTTACCTGTTTAAATCGTTCCTGGTCATGATATAAAAGATCCAATCGTTCATAGAGATCGTCCGTTGGATAGACGATCGTTTGTTCCCGATCATCCAAAAGGCGTACCAACTTTTCTTCCTCTAGCAGTTTCGCGGCTAACATACAAAAGTGAAATTTGGTTTTTGTACCTGCTGATATTTTCCCATCCCCGTCGTGCATATGTTTGCCATTCCAAATGTCCATAACCGTTGTAATGGCGATTCCCCACTGGTCTTCAAGCTCTGGTCGTTCTGTCAAATCTTTAGTCCATTTAGCAAAGGTTTGGTCCATCAATTCAACCCACTTGTAAAAGCCGACTCCGCTCAATTCTCGTTCATTTCGAATGGTCATGTCTCCATCGATCTCACTCAGCAACACCATGAGCAAAAGGTGAGCCATGTACATTTCAGGGATGGATTTGATCCTTCCGTGGTTCTCTTTTAAGTGACTGAAATTGCTGGCATATAAGCTTCCCTGGGCCTCCACTACCAAGTGGAGTTTAGTAAATGTCTCCAGTACAAGCGTACCGGATTGTTTCGCAAAAATATGAACAGCTTCCTGAATAGCTGGATCCGCAAAATAAGGGTTAAGCGCGTCATGTTTTTTATCTACCATATGGTTTTTAAGCAAATGAAAATAAACGGCAGAGGCTTGGTGCAGCTGCTCGGATGTTGTAGTCACGGTTATCCCTCCTGGGGTTCGATAAAAATTGTAATAGGGGAGATGCGGACACCCATAAATTGCAGCGGTGCTTCATTAGTGAAGACAGCCCGAATAGTTTTTCCTGCGATCTCCTTAAATGCAGGGTCTAACAAAATCAATTGTCGGATTAATTCCATCCGTTCATCGGGATAGGGTTTGGCCTCTCCCAAAGAGAGGGGAACGTGCATTGGTTCCGTCTTAAAGATCATCCACATTTCCAGTGCTTCCAGAGTCCATTCAGATACCGGACGGGAACCTAATCTAACAGAGCTATCCCGTAACAATTCTTTAAATACGGGACCCCACAACCTACACAACAGAGACCAATCCCGTTTCGGTTTTTCTACCGCCTGCTCCATCTGCACTTGCTCCGCTTCGAGTTCATCTTCAGACTGTTTAGTGTTTTGTTCCTCCCAAATCCAACCCAATGGATAAATGAAAGGAGGACGTGGGGAAAATAGAGGTGAGAGAAGTAGCTCCATCGTATCGGGCGCCCCTATGCCTTTGGCCAGCAACTCATTCTCCCATACATCTGTTTTAAATGATGTGGTTCTCTTCTTCATAAAGGCAGACGGGCGATTCTTTCTCGTTGAGGTTTCCAGTTCGATATTTTCGTACATATGGGTGTGCAGGCTCGTCGTTAATTCCGAGCTTTTACGAACCTTTAATTCCATCTCCATGATTTGACCTCTTGCCTCGAGGGTGGCCAAATCCGATTTTTGCAACATTCGTAGCATACTTTCAAACCGGTCATCGGCTTCTTTAATTTGGCGTTCAATTTCTTTGCGCTTTTCGTACCTGACTTCTTTATCCGGTCCCATCATAATCTTGGGGTTGCGCAAAAATTGACGGCGGTATTCCATCTCTTGAGAAATTAGATAACGAAGTTTCGTTATCAACATATCGAGAGACTGAAGGGCTGATTTGAAGTTCTTGTTTCGAATGAGTTTAAGAGTATACAACTGCTCAAATTCAATGGAAAATTCCAAAATAACTTCTCGACTTAAGAAAATCATATTTTGGGAGATTTGAGTTAACTTATATACCGCCTCTCGTTTTTTGCTATAGGCTGTGTCAATCGTAAGATAAAAGAACGGCTTCTCTACAAACTCCCCGGTGTTAGGATCAAAAACTTTACCCGGGAACGATTGGCGGCTTTGGGGTGGACCAAAAGATACCAATCCGTTTGCTATACGCTCCACGTGATCTTCGGTTGCTTCCAACCCTTGCTCCTCGATCACATGATTTACGATTTCCTTTATATCATAAAAATGTCTGTGATCGTCATCTTTGATTTCTCGATAAAACACCTCGAGGAGGACTGCCAAACAGATTTGAAACAGATAAGGATTTAATGCGACGCCTAGATCCATTCCTTTACCCAACATCGAAATAGGATTTAGAATGGACACCCGTTCCCGAAATCCATCCCAGACTTCAGTGTTCATGAGGAACCTCTCCTTTTAAAACTTCATAAGATAATGCCTCCTGGGGCAAACGGTGACGCTCCTTCCAGGACCGCCTTGCCGCCAGTTCCACATCTTGATAGCCTGAGCAGTCCTCAAAAAATATTTGTACATCGTCTTCCCCCTTAGGTTGGCCTGGTTTGACTTCCACAGGAACACGGGCGTGATACGCAATACTTGCATAAAGAGAAAGAGCTAGATGGATTGGGTAGTCTGGATATGTCCTTCTAAGTTTGCTGTAAATCCAAAAGCCACTTGGATCAAAATCGCCTGAATAAAAAATAGTGCAGAGGCCAACGGGTACGCCGAGTTCCATCAAATAAGGAAGAGAAGTATGGATATGGTTTCCTTCTCCATAGATCAGCATGTCCGGGCGAAAGCCGCATACTGGCAACCCCTCACGCATGATGCGAAGACAGGTATGATAGATTGCTCGGTTTTCTACAATCAGAATTTCCCGGGTGTCCTCCAGCAACTTGCCGGGCTTATGCCAATGAACAAATGGCTCCGGACTTACTTGAACGTAAAGGTCTGAAAGGGAAAGTTTTAATCTTCTCAAAAATTCCGCACTTTTCTCTTTCAGCCATTTTTCATCGTGAAAAAGCTGATAACTTCGTTCTTCCCGTTCCACCCATGATTTTGGAGCCAGGTCCATAAAAAAAGCGGCTACGGATTCAATCCGTCGCCACGTCTCTTCGGTTTGGCATTCCGGATGAGATTGATAAAATGATAAATCGATCACTGCCGCGAGTTGAACCATTTTCCGCATATCCCACCGCGGCTCCTCTTTCATTCTCAAGACACGCCAGTAGATAGGAAGGACTGGGAATCTTCCGTTTTGATGATTCTTCATTTTGCTTTTAACAGGTTCAATGACTCCGTCTCGTTCTAGAGCTTTAATATCGTTTGCGAAAGAAGCATACTCAAATGCCTTCATACCAATATGGTTTTGAACCGTTTTTTCTAGAGAAAAAATATCAAACGTTTGCCGCTTTAGGCTTTCTAAATAAGTTTTTATCCACTTTGTACTCATAGGCACCTACCTAATGCAGTTATGTATAAAGAACTGTTGATATATGTTAAAATTCGACACCTATCAATAAAATCCTACTTTTTTAACAATAATCATCAAAAAAGCAATAGTAACAAACTATAAAAGGATGAACATACGCGACTATATATCGCTGTGCTCATCCTTTTCACTTTCATTTATTTTAATTATCTTGTTCAGAAATCAACTCAAAATGAACATATTTCATGTACTTTCGCTTGTATTTTAGTCCGTGTACTTTCTGGAAGATTACGATAAGACCTTCGAAAAGCAACAATGCTTTGGAATGTAGGATTACGGTATCCTGACGCTTTTAGTTGAGACACAATGCTAGGAACATGCCTTAGCAAGTAAGCCTCCTTTGATTCAATGTATTTCTCAATCATACTTTTTGTTTTAGGAAGACTCAATTCGTGGTTAAGTATTCGAGAACGGTCTGATGGAACTAAAGCATTCAATATCGAGTACTTCTTTATTTGCGTAGAGGGGTTACTATAATGGAATCTTTGTGCTACTTCTTGAACTATAAGACTTAAATCTTGATCAACAAGTTCATAATTTAATTTATTGGGGTTTTTCTTCTTAATTGGTAAAATATCATTAAGCCATTCACGATCATATTTCATTAATATCGTATAACTTCTTCCAGCTAATCTGTCGATTTGAATACGAGACATGTGTGGGTTCACTTCAATAATATTGAGTATTTTCTCTCGACATTTTCTTATCAATTCTTCTTCATGGCATGTCACGGCAACACTTTTTCGTGCATCCATTATCTGATCAATAACAATCTTGTGTTCTTCAAGGAACTTGTCACCATTGTAGTTGTGTCCTAATAGCCTTTTTAAAGTAACTTTTATGAGATGTGGGGATGAATACACTTCAGCAGCGATTTCTTTATTGTTTAAACCCAGTAAGTAGAGTTCAAGAACTTTACTTTCCCACATTTCCCCTCTATATTCGATCGTCATATCCATGTTTTTCTTTTCCCTCCAGTCCCAACGGACTGTAAATCTCATCTTGCACTCAGGACAAGTAAATTGGACATAATGAATACTGTTCATTATTTTCGAACGATTAATTTTCAAAAAAGAGCTGTCCTGATAATTTCCACAAAGTTTATTCATACATCTCCATGGTCCACAACCGTATGGAAGAGGATTGCTTATGCAAACATTCTCTCTCTTAAGAAACTCTTCAACACTTGGAGAAAACATTCGCATCGTTAAAATATATATACCAGCACTTCTTAAGCGATCATTTTCCCAGAGCATTTCTCTCCAAAATTTAGTTGATAAAATTCTGTTTTTAGAAAAACCAAACTTGGATAGCACCTCTGTAGGATATCTCAATAAAATGTCATTCCCTAACTTCGTAGTTAGACGACCGGAATATGTATAGTATCCATGCTCCCAGCAAGCTTCGCGCAGTTTTCCTATAACCATTTCTCGATCTATTTTTAAGGAGTTATTCATAATACTGGACAGTCAAAAGTTCTTGTCGATAAAATGTGCATAGAAAAATAACCCAATCGAGCGAATTATGGTATCCTTTAGTTCTCACACGAAAGGAATAATTGCCGAATGGGTTACGACAAAAAGTGTACCCCATTTCCGAGCGATTGACTATACCTATGCTAAAATACTTGAATGAACTTTTACTCCCCTTCCGTACCTGTTTCTCCAGACAAGCCACGTTTGAGTGGCTTGTCGTTATCGTTATCGGCTTTATGCTGCGCTCCGACCATCTGGGGGTGACTTCCATCATTCGGGATCTCTCCCTCCCGAGCCAACGTTACGAGACTCTGATTCACTTCTTCCGTTCTTCGGCCTGGTCGTTGTCCTCCTTGCAGCAAACGTGGCTTCGTGTCGTTCGCCGCTCTGCGCCTCTACTGCTCGTTGACCATCGGGTGGTTCTTGTGGGTGACGGGATAAAACAAACGAAGGAAGCTCGGCGCATGCCAGGCGTCAAGAAACTGCATCAAGAATCCGAGAATGTCTCCAAGGGCGAATATATTTTCGGCCATCTGTTTGGAGCCATTGGCATTTTGGCCGGTACGCCCCGGAAATGGTTCTGCTTGCCCCTATTCATTAATCTGCAAGACGGCATCCAAACCATCCTAAACTGGAAGAAAACAGAGGACGAAACACAGACGCCTTCCCATGTCGTTCAGATGATTGAACAAGGGTTTGAGGCGGCAAAAGCCTTTGGCCAAGCGCTGCTGCTCCTCGATCGCTACTTCTTGTCCGTTCCGGCCTTGCAGCAGTTGCAGGCGTGTCATCTGAACTCCGAAGTCCAGATGTATCTGGTGACCAAAGCTAAATCTAACGTGGTGGCCTACGAACGTCCGCCTGCCAAGAAGCCTCCCCCGAAAAAAGGCGAATCCGTCAAACTGAAGGAGCTCTTCTCGAATCGTGCTGCCGATTTTCAAACGGCCAGCGTTTCCCTGTACGGTAAAGAGAAGAGGATTGAATTTTTCTGCCTGAATTTGCTTTGGGGGCAGGGGTGGTATCAGGAATTACGGTTTGTACTCGTCGTCCATGAGGGCCGTCACTCGATTCTGGTCAGTACAGATCTTACTCTGGCTGCCACCGATATCATTCGTTTGTACGGCTATCGCTTCAAGAACGAGCCTATGTTCCGGGAAATGAAGCAGGTCATTGGTGCGTTTGCTACCGATTTTGGAGCAAGTCTATGCCGAAGTTGAACCGCTTTCTGAAGAAAGAGGAAGCCCACCCGCTCGAAGCGGTACAGGACGAACAAGACCGGCGGCGAATTGAACAAACGGTTCAAGCGATCGAAGGTTTTGTCATGTGCCAGTGCATCGCCATGGGACTGCTACAGCTCATGGCTTTACGTTTTTCAGACCGGACACCGGGACTCTTTTTCCGCTATCTGCGGACACCTTCCCACGCGGTGGTATCCGAGGCTACGGTTGCTGCCTATTTACGCAAATCTATTTTTCGGCTGTTTACTCAAAATCCGCACTTATCCATAACCAAAATAATTAAATCCAAGCAGGCTACGTCTACTATTGACGAGGATTCGTGGGTTTCTTAGAGTTGTAGAACTTTTCACTGTCCAGTTAATATAATGCCTAAATTTATTTTCCATCTTAACAAGTTGATTTTCATATACTGCAATCTCAAGTGAGATTAGCGGATGATTAACCGATTCTTTTTCCTCATCTTACTGAGGTAATAACTCCTCAATTTCCCTTTCTGTTGTACGTTTAATGACTCATATATTTTTGAGTACTATTAATAAATCATATAATATAGGAAACACAGCCATCACTATAAACCTCAGCTCAATAGAAAGCATTTAGATAGTATCTATATTACAATGAGATTCTTAATTTTCCTTTATATGAAAGCTTATGTGCTTGTTTATTTGTATAGGTAACTTCTCCCCCAGAGTCGAAAGAAGGAAAATCTGGTTTCCATCCAAGCTGATTTGAAAGGCTCCTCCTTGATGATAATGAACATAAGAATGATGGAAAGAGCACAAACAAATTGCATTTGAATAATGGTCCAACGTCTCAATGTCAGAAGCCGCCTCCGCAGTTCCAAGCGGGGTCACGTGATGGACTTCGCAATAATATGTGCCATCATCTTTTTCGATACGAGGAACCAGAGGATTATCCATTCCACAAATCTGACAATGATAGTCATACAATTTTTTGAGTAAAGTCACCATTTTTTTATTTCTCATAATCCGTGCAGTTGGATTAATCTCATATTGGGGAGTCGATTGCAACTCTTTTAATTTATCTAAAATCGCGCCTGTAATCCCAAAACGAGATTGGTATTCATCTTTATCCAGTCGTTCAAGGCCAATTCTTTCTAAAAATATATGAAGCGTTTCATTTCTGCCTCGTAAAAAGGAGTATAAGGAACGATATAGTCCCTCCTCAGATGGCAAATAAACAAATCCTTCAAAAGATTGCTCCTTTACCAGTCTCTCATAACGTAACATACGCTTTTCATGCTCGGAAGCAAAATCACGCTGTCTCCATTGAAACCCAAGCATTTCAGCGTATTCTTGCCCACTCATGCCTAACACCTTGGCACGCCGCGCCAAGCCTGATTGAACACCCGACTGGTGAGGCACACGAAGTACACCGTCGCTTTCTACGTAGGGTAAAAGTCTATCGAACCAGTCTTCATCTGTTAATACTCTTCCATCAATTGTGGGATGGATACCAAGGTTTCTTAAATACTCTCCATAATCAAGTCCACGGGCGCTACAGTATTGTTTTATATTTAGACTGCTTTTACCTGATTTTTCCCGGAAAACCATCTGGCCTCCGACATTCACTTTTTCAAAAGTATGGCTATGTACATAATTCACTTCACTGAAACGATCCCGATTTTTGGAAGCAAGCAATTGTAGCGTTTCTAAATCAAAATCAAAATGAATCCTGATAGAGTCGGTATTTCGAAGTATAAATACAGGGCCTATTTGTGCCGCAGTCAATATAGCAATGCTATTATCGTCATATTCAAAGACAAAAAGTTCTTCATCAACCATACTCTTCACAATGATACGCTCTTCATCCGTAAATAAAGATACCCTCCAGTCTCTTCCTCCCTGGGTCGCTTCATTTAGACGCTGGGAAACTCGTTGCCGAGAAATACCTAAGAGCTGGGCGATTACAGTTTGGTTTATATCCTCATAATGTCCAATTAAATAATGCATCGAACGAAAATCAAATTCCCCCAACACGTTATAGCTTGTAGTCTTACCTATGTATTCAAAACCAAGAGATCGAATATACTCTCCTATACTAACCTCCGGATACTTTTCCTTGAGATATCCATATATAACACTGTAAAAAGGCCTATCCTTCAAGCTTAACGCTTGTACGATTTTATTAGGATACAAATATGTGAGTCGATCCCTTATGATTTGTGAATCACGATCCATAGTTTCCTCCAATTAAACAAAAAATATATTTTTGTTTTCTGCATATCACCGAACTAAACAGCACAGCCTGGACCCTGTACGGGGTAATTAGACCAACTGAAGGTGCAGATGTTCCTTTAAAATAATTTCACCTCTGAGGTTTCAGCAGTTATCCAGAATTAAGTTCCCCCCCACTTTAATATGCCAACGTAAGATCCTGAAGAAATCAAATAACTCTGTGATATCTTGAGGGGCTCCTTCTCTATTGAGTAGATATCCGGTTTCAAAGTTAATAGCACCGAACAATTTATCTCCTTCATGTTTTTCGTACCTCGCCGCTCAAGGCTGTTACCATGAGGAACTAATGTATTGCAAGGCTTAATACGAGCGAATTATCGATTCAGCTTCAAAGAGCCAATATTTGACGTCGTCCATCTGTACTACTTTCGGCGAAGGAGTATTTTTGGCAGAAGAGCTTTGTGTCCTTCGATCGTATTAGCAAGGGAGTAACTGGCACCAGTCTCAACAAGGCACTATTTTCGCGTACGCTCTTCATTAAATCAAACTCCTGTTTGATAAACTCGGCACTAGCGAAAAAACTAAGGTAGCATGTATCAAAACAGACAACGGCAAGTTTTTACTGCTCTAGCATGGAGTCTAACGGACGACGCGGTCCCTTTATGAGTTAAGTGGGTGGTCCAGAAAATATCCTTAGTGGGACTCAAGCTTTATAAGCCTGCCAATACCGGTTGATGGTATGGCATTCACAGCATCACTTTATCGAAGCGATAGATTTCTTGGAAATGCATCAGCTATTGTATACGAAGGTTACTACTAATGTTTGAATAAGAAGCGACAACTCCGTCTTTGAACGTAATAGATGAGAAATCATAACTCCAACTACTACCATTAACTGAAGTTGGTGTCCCCATGGCTTTGATAACATCGCTTTTTGTTGAACCGATCGAGAAACTTTTATTAGCCTCTTGGTTTCCTAACCAAACTTTTAAATTATCACTAATATCACTATAGCCCTCTACCTTACCTTCTCTATTGAAATCGACACTTGAGAAATCATAACTCCAATTACTACCGTTAACTGAAGTTGGTGTCCCCATGGCTTTGATGACATCATTTTTTGTGGAACCGATCGAAAAGTTTGTATTAGCCTCTTGGTTTCCTAACCAAACTTTCAAATTATCACTAATATCACTATAGCCCTCTACCTCACTTTCTCTATTGAAATCGACACTTGAGAAATCATAACTCCAATTACTACCGTTAACTGAAGTTGGTGTCCCCATGGCTTTGATGACATCACTTTTTGTGGAACCGATCGAGAAGCTTGTATTAGCCTCTTGGTTTCCTAACCAAACTTTTAAATTATCACTAATATCACTATAGCCTTCTACCTTACCTTCTCTATCAAAAGTAATTCTTGAGAAATCATAACTCCAATCTCTCCCATTTATTGATGTTGGCTTACCCATGATTTTCTCAACATCTTTCATGCTTGCACCAAGCCCAAATTCTTTATTAGCTTCGGATTTCGGCTTTTCAGTTGCCGAGGCCACTTTTGATTGATCTAGCTGGTCGAAATGCTCTGTTGATAACTCTTCACTTTTGTTGAATTTGGAATCTACTTGTGCCGTTTCTACATTAGACTCCTCTTTTGTTAACGTTCTATTTGTTGTCAAACTCTCTTCTTTGCCTTTATCTAATTGCTTTATAGGATCTTTTATTGAAGTAACTTGCTGATATTCGTCGTATTGAATAGTAACGCTCTCGAAAACCCATATTTCATCAAGAATGCTCTTAGGAGTACCTAGTAGATCAAGAACTTGGATCTTAGAGTAACCCTTTCGCACTTCCCCGTTTTTAGTTTTATTTTTTAATAACACTTTTAACTCCCCGTTATTCTCATAGCCAACTACAAAGTCATTTTCATCGAAGAATATGATTGAATTACCATACTTCCACTTTTTATCGGTCATTGTTGCAGGTTTTCCCATGATCTTAATAACGAACTTGGAACTGGAACCTAAAGTAAAGTAACTAGGAAGTTCCTCAGAATTCGTATCTGTTTTTATTGATGAAGCAGAACTTGTTTGAGATGCACTCGTCCTACTTGAAGAAGATATATCATTCGTAAACACTGGAATGCCCTTACTATAAAGAGAATTAGCAGTAATCAGAAAGATACCTACAGTGGTAAGTAGTATGCCCCCGATTTTTAAAAGTCCAAACCAGTATGGAGGTGAAAATACGGCCACTTCTATCTTCTTTTGAGGAGCTATATGGACATCCCTTTTACGAGATTGCTTTTCCGGATCTGAATATCGGGTTTGATTTTTTTCATTGTTCTGATTTTGATTTAGATTCTCGTTGGTTATCTTTGAGAAGTACAACCTATATAAACGATCATAATTTTCTCTAGATTTGGGATCTGATAATATCTCATAGGCCTTCCGTAGCCTTTGAAAAACCTCAGAGTCCCCTCCCACGTCTGGATGCAATACTTTTGCTTTCGCCCTAAATGAATCTTTTATAGCATTACTTGAGGCCCCGAAAGGAACACTTAAGACAGTATAATAATCAGTAAATTGATTCAAATGTCTATCCCCATCCCACACTTGCCACACTTGGCAATTTTAACTTTTATAAAATCTACTCGATTTAGAACCCCGCATTCATAACAGGTAATGACCTCCCAATGCTCAAATTGTTTTTTTTGCTGTTTTGCCAAAAGAGTTTTCAATTTATATCTATCAATCAATTGGATCTTTGCTTTCTCAGCCAACTGCACGGCTGCATCCGTGAAAGTCGATGTTGTAATTACCCAGCCTTCATTCAGATCGTAAAAAACAACACCACTTATAATTTCTTGAACAGCCTTATTTCCTACACGATTTTTCTCACTATAGCGCTTAGCCTGTAAGCCAATTCGCTTGTTTTCTTTCTCAATTATTAAATCTACTCCTTGGTCGCCAGAGACAGTGGTAGTACGTACCCTATACCCTATATTTTCAAACAAATATTTGAGTATGTTCTCGAATTCAATTCCGTTCATCTTATCAATGTAGTCAATATTACTTCTTTGAATGTGCTCACGCCAAAGACGATCCGCATGCGCCCTTTTTTTACGTATCTCATCTTGATGTCGTTGGAGCCGCTCTTCTCTCTTTACTCTAGCCATTGTAATTTCAATATTCTCTTCATCTAACTTGTGCTGTTCCATTATAGCTTGTTTAAACTTATAGTTTACCTTTAAAGTTAGAGCAATACTGCTAGCTATTGATATTAATCCTAAATAAAGTAAAATAAAGCCTGTGTAAAAAGTCTCCCCCATTTTAACGCTAGTGAAAAAGGGGAACCCTGCAATTATTGCAATAAGAGTAACAGTTAGCACTATCTTTATTATTGCAAAATAAACTTTAGCTTTATCCGAAAAAATCTCTCTTATAGCTATTGATTTTGTCATAATTTCCTTGCATTTAGAACATAAAGAGGGTACATACGCAGAATAACTCTCCTGGTTCTCATCGTATCTGTATTTAATACTTATGGTTTCTTTACACTTCAGACAACTGTACAAAACTCAAGCACCTTCTTATAAATCGATTAAAATCTACTAGGCAGAATCAAAGAAAACCAAGCTTAATTTCTATAACATAAAACACGTTATTTATTCCCCCTGGAAGAAAATACGTTGAACTCTACTCTACTTCTTATATCTATTAATTTCGACTTTTTTCTAAATAACCCCTTTATTTTCTAAGTGTTTATGGAATGGAATAGAATAAATTATTTCGGAAGATAATATTACACTTGTAACGCAACTGTCCACTTGCCTATTTTATCTATTTAATTTCTTCGCATTTATCAGGGAGTTGACTTTAATTGAACTTTGGTAAGTATTTTGTATTTTTACTATTAATGATACAATCAAATTTTGATGAAAAATGGCAGTCGTTATGTCGATTTCCCTTTTTAAAATTTCTGAGATTCTATTCTCTTTAACGTAATTGTTTATAAATAATCGAATTTAGAATAAGGGTAAAATGGCTATATTCCGCTGTTCATCCCTTTACTCATTTGATTTAGCATTATTACCAGATATTACTTTTGAGAGTTTCTTCATGCTATAAAAAACCTGCCAGCAAATAACCACCACAAACATCAAGAAACAATTCGAATATAGCAGAAATAACTGCTCCCTTTTGAAAATCTATACACTTCCAATTCTTGTGCTTTTTCTTTCACTTGACGAGCCAATAATAATTACAGACAACGCCCCTTGCAACCTTCTATTTTCAAGCTAAAAATAAAAGAATGAGCACTGCGGTTATATTCCGCTATGCTCATTCTTTGGCATTGAGATTGTTTAACCAGGCAGTTATGATGTAGTTCTCTGTTAATCTTGTTTGATAATTGCTTCAAAGAGCTTTTGATCAAGTCGTTTAATGAGAATGCCATTATCAGTCTCAACAAACATGACTTTCCCTTCAATATCTAGTTCCAGTCTCTCTCTAACTTCTTTTGGCAGGGTTACTTGATGCTTTGGAAGTATCTTCTATTGACTTACTGCTGTCGTTCACAATAATTATGAAAGCTCATTTAGCTGGAGTTTTATCTTATCATCTAGCTCTTTTGTACTCCTCCTATACATTGGGCTAAATGTTTTTATATCATCAAGAGAATCTATCCGCTTACTGTATCTTGTCATCTGACTAATAATCACAGGAAGATGCCTTATCAGATAATGTTCATCTGTTTCAACTTTACTTTCTAATAATTTAATTGTTTTAGGAAGTTTTTCACATACCTGTTCTAAATGCTTGGTAATTGTCCTAGGAGCATAAGATAATATCGTATACTTTTTAATCTGTTCTGGTGGATCTTGCTTATATACTTTTTCAGCTGCTAAAGTTACATCTTTACAATATTGATCATCAATACGTCCCCAATCAAGTCGGGTCCTATTTTTTTTGCTTGGAGGTAATACACTCTCTAACCATTCATTATCTTCAATTTTCATTTTATTATATAAATAGCTATACTTTTTACTCATTTCCGTTCTTGAAATACCCTCATTCTCTTTTAGTATTTTAAGAATCCTAACACGATTTTCATTAAAATTATTTGTTGACTCTAAAGTGGAAGCAACTTCCTTATCACTGCCCAACGAACTCCATAATTGATTAAGCGGTTGAAGTATTCTTTTGTCCAATCCTGAAGTGCTATTTTTTGATAGTAAGCCTCTTTTCACTTGTGTTGCAGTAGTGTTTAACCTCTTTGCAATTTGAGTATTACTTAATCCCGTTTCATGTAGTTCCGTTAAGAGGGCATACCACAAAGGCCCCATGGTCAGGACTACATAGTTCCCATCATTTTCTTGATTCGTGTTTCTCCATCTTTTCACAAAACTGAATCCACATAAGGGGCACCCAAACAACCCAGAGATGAATTTCCCTTGTCGATCTACTCGAACACATTTCCGAATAACTTCTAGATTAAAACCTTGGCAAACTGAGTTATGACAAAGCCATGGACCATTTCCAAATGGAATAGGTACGGTAAATGCCGAATTATCCTTAAGAAATTTCTCTACTGAACCAGACAAGAACATAATGAATAAAATGTAAAACAAAATACTTTTCACTCGGTTTCCAGTAAGGATAGTAGTTGTTATGTTCAATTGATCATCTACATCTATAGGTAGAAACTTATTGAAGCTATTGGCTATAAGATATTTATTGAAGTCTTCAATGAGTTTTTTTTGCTCTACATTACCAGAATATTTTAGATATCCCTTTAGTCCTATGATGTTTCGAAATTTCATTTGAATTTGTTCAAGTTGTAGATCATTTGAGTTTTCAATCAACTGTTCGAGATTATTCAGCACTTCCCGCTCTGAGTTAAGACTATCTGAATCAAGCACTGTTATATCCATTTCAGAAAAATCAAATCCACATTTACATTGAGGGGAGAAAATATTTTTTTAAAATTTGCTTTACAATTCGGGCAGCAAGTAATTAATTCAGTATAGTGTTCAGGACAACATGTCAAAAAAGAGAATTGATGCTTTCTGTGGAGGTATGTTTCTCCGTATAGATTATAATCATTTGTAATGCAAATGGGGCAATAACGATAGGTATCAGTTAAAAGTTTAGCACTCCCTTTACCTAACATACTAACGATATTTGATTCGGCTTTACCAAACATCATTTCATTCATGAGGGTATCCAATCGGTGTGCCGGAATAAATGGCTTGGCCCAGAAAAAATAGGTGTGATTATATAGAAATTTCTCCACAGAAATACTTTTGGATGGTAATTGTTCCATTAGATGATTTAGGTTACGGGGAAATAAATTATTCTCATAAGTGCTTCTATTAAAAAGGTCAATATTGGTCTCTCTTAGATCTTTATTTCTTGATAACACATGATATCTATACACGATAGATCTAAAATCTTCATCTGAATACAAATATGGAAAATGAGTAAGCATAATTTTATTCCTTTCTGAGATGAAAATTAAATATTATATGGTCTTGTTAAATAATTGAACATATCTTCAACTCGACTTTTTAAAGGAAAATTCAGCCCCGCTAGTTTTAATAGTTTCCATTCTGCTAGGCTGCCTTCCAGCTCAAATAATATATCGGCAGCCCAAAGCATTCGTCGAATTTGATAAGATTCTGTTGTATCCAATTTACTTTGGGTAAAGTTTTTAGTCTTTGGGAGATTATTTATATTTTTTAAGAATAATGAAAAGTTTTTTGCTGCGGAAGTTCTTGCTATTGATGCTAATGTGATTCTATGAGGTTCCGACATGCCTTCTATTTCCTCAACCGCTCTCCGAACCACCTCAAACATTAATATGTCTCTTTCACTCCAATTCACCCTTGATATTTGCTTTTTATCGGATAAATTCTTCGTCGTTATGATGGGCTTGCTCTTTTTCACTAACGTTCGTTCCTTTTTATAAGAAACTTTCAGATCACCACTTAATAACATTGCTGTCTGTTTTTTAATAGTTCCAGGGTCAACTCCTAAAATCTTTGCTTTCTTACGAAGCGAACTGTCTGTTGCATTAACTTCCTTCAACTTTTCATACCATTCATACCCGAATTCCTTTATCCTCCCAATCCGGTATTTATCCTCATAAGATTGATCTGGACCGGTACGTGAATATACAAATCCACATGAGCACTGAAAAGTTCCAACCGGTCGCCCCGTTTTACTGCATCGTGATATTGCGCATTCTTCAATGACATTAAGCAGATAATGTCCTACAGCCTTATTTAAACACGGCCACGGCGCATCACCGAACGGTGAATAACTACGTTTTTCTTCCCGGTTGGTATTGTCTCCAAGGAATTTCATAATCAATAAATGCCTTAACGGATGTACGATTTCTTCAGGTGTTCTAATAATCTTGTGTAACCAAGTTTCGCAAACTCCTGTCACTTCGCAATTTAGATACCTTAGCAACTCGTCGCTATAAAACAACCGAAAATTATTAATTAGTCGCTCGAACTTCACCCTCCCTTTGGGTGTTAAATATCCTTGTTCATACAATAAACTTTTGTACTCTGAGTGATCATTTATTCTTAAACATGAAGATAACAACAGAAATGAAGATTGCTCAGCAAGATAAATTAGATGCTCAATCCAGTCATTATCTATCTCTACTTCTACAAAATGTTCTTCTTTGATCTTCGACAGAGCCACAAACTCAAATTTGTGGTTTTCTGTGCTACACTCAACATCACTTAAGATAAGAGGTTGCTTATGCAACGGACAAATACTGACACCTGGTAGTTGGTGAGACCTATGCCAGTAGGGTTCGCATATCTCAGATTCAGCTTTAAAACATTCCCGGCAGAACCTAAGATATTTCGGAGTTTTTATTTTTGTGGCCGCTAAACCTAAGTTAGCATAAATAGCTCCTTGATCAGTAATACCCTTCATTAACATTTCAACCTGCATAATCCTGCTCTTACTCATAAAATGCGTGTAATAAGGAAACAACGTATGGTCTCTTATCAGTTGTTCAGAAGAATATAAATCATCTATTTTCGAGACTAAAGCACCTATATGACTTGGAAAATCTGCAGATGCACAAACCCATACATCACCAAAAAGATCCTCAATGGTTTGTTTTTGAGTCTTATTACCAGAGTTCATATGGTATCTTGCAATACCGCTATATAGTAATTCATCTTCATAAAGAGTCGGAAAATAAGCTAGCAATAGAATCATCCTCTCAGATATCCTATTACTAGAGTTCCCCTTTTTATATATTCTTAGTACTCAATATTTGATTAGATAATAAGTTTTAACAGTTCATCTTCCCTTGGTATACTGCCAATATCCAATAGTTTTTCGCACATAGCCTCAGTATCCTTCTCATTACCTACTACTGCATTTCTAAGGTCATCTTCATCAAGTACTTGCTTTTGTTTTTTTGCACCCTTTTGTCTACTTTGATCCTCATTTTCAGCAACATATATGTTATCTGACTCTTCAGTTACAGCATCACTTGTAATTTCAATGACAAGCTGTTTACGTAGTGTTGCAATATCTTTATCTGCTTCATTCGACTGAAGAATCTTATTCGAGAGTTCCTGAGCTATATCTGAAGATACTCCGAAATCAATAGCTGTTTGAATGAGTTCATTGTATTTCTCTTCATCTCGCTCTATTTTTTCATCCCGTAACGCCTTCGTTCTGATCTTACCTTGCACATTTACTTTTTCAGCAGACTTTTTTAAATATTCATCAAATATATCCCACTTAGGGTACAAATCATCTATTTTCGTTAAGATATCAGGGTCATTCCGTTTTAAGAGTTTTAGCATAGGCTGGACAAGCTGTAAATGATGTTTCGCAACCGCCTCTAAGAGGCTAAGCGTAATTCTTTCTTTACCGTCCCCATCCTCAATAGCCTGCCACTGGGATAACATATACAATTTTACGGCTATATCAATAATTCCTTGTGAAAGTTCATACATCTTATTACTGAGTTTAGAATTAAGCGTTGTTTTTGTAGCAGTCCATTGGTATTTCCACAGACTCTTCAAAAAAAAGTTCCATTCTTCGCCTTGAACCAAACGGTCCAATATCATATCTCCTTGACCTGTGCTTCTACGAGCTTGGCTAAAACAAGTTGAAAGTAGACTCATCGCCTTGAATGTTCCCATTAATACTACCGGGACACCTATAGTATTAATTAATTGAGTAAAATAATTCAGCACTCTCTCTGCCCCACCGCTTTTCATGGAGCTTAGGTTCTGGACTTCATCAATGACCAACACGCCTATACCGTGCAGTGAAGCAATATGAGCCATTATTGGAATTAACATATCGACAGAAGTACCTTTAGTTTTGTTTGCGAACTTCTGAAAGTAATCGGTACCCAGAATAGAATCTACAGCTTGCAAAAAGTTAAAACACAAGCCCTTCACGGAACCATCAAAGGGACAATTCAGTTTCAGCCATACTATTTGCTTCCGTATGAAAGGTTGCCCTTTATACGTCGAATGATGAATGACTTGTGGATATAATAATAGTGAGCTCTCGATCGACGTCGTTTTCCCCTGACCGCTTACACCTAATATCGTAAACGCTGCAGCAGTAGATCTTACACCGGCAATATTACTCCCTGTCTGATCAACCCCTCCATCAAGTACATCTTTAAAACCGATGTGGAACTGTCTAATATATTCTGGAAAGAAAGGGTTACGAGCTTTATAAGCATGTCGCATTAGCCTTGAGAGTCTTTGTTCCACAAGAAAATGTTGTGGCAATGGCTCAACATAGTCAGAGATTTGTTGTACTAAATGTAATCTTGTTTGTTTTCCTAACTTGCGCTGATCATCCTGGTAATCAGGATATTTCCTAATTTGTAAGGCCACCTCTTCTTCTTCAAAGATCGGCGGCAACGCTTCTATGAATGGATTATCCTTATACGCTGAAATATGCTGTTCGGAATAATGCGCTTCTTCTTGTTTGCCAATAAGACTTGGTGAAAACTGATAAATGGTAGAGAGCTGAGTTTTTTTCTTATCCATGATTTTTATCTCCTTCTGTTTTCAATTTTTCAAGCATACCTAATTTAGATTTGGGCTTGTACACTTCTATTGGAATTACGTTATCAACCGGTTCAGATTCATCATCATGATCCACTTCTCCCAGCTCGAAGGCCTGCTCCTTTCGCAGGTTATCTCTTTCAACTGCCCTGTTTCCCCGAATATTGGATTTACGTTCACTTTTCGTCAGGCTGCTGTCCTCGTTCTCTTCACTTCGTTCCGTTGCTTTTTCTGCTATTGTCTGTAATTTTTTACTCAGAGCTACCTCTGAATTAAGTTCTGGTGTTTTATACAAACTTCTTGACAGCTTTTCTTCATATCTAGCTAATTTAACTTCTTCAAGGCTCATATTATTAAAGCGTGAAGACTTGGATAATAGAGTACATTTAATCATTCCTTTCCCCTGTTCAGTCTTCACGTACACATGATTCATGCATCTTCTATCATAAGCAATTGTCACTTTTGGTGATTTCCCCTTAATAAACCCTCCCTGGAGAATTATCTCATCTGAACCGTAATACATGCCTTCAAAATAAATCCCCTCTCGGTTTACTGTTACTATTGCTTCAGGCAATATATTTAAACGGACAATCTCAGGATCAATGACCTTTAAAAAATGATTATGAGCTACCCCCCAATTCCACAAGTCTCTAGGGACTGGACGAACATTATCCAATGCTTGATCTTTATCCAATGGATAATACTCCATATAGTGGTGATTATTTCTGTGAAGAATCATTTCAATCATCATTGCTGTAAATTCCTTAAGCGTAAGCTTTGCATCCAGCACATAATCAGGTCCTCCACGTTTCTGATACTCCTTTTTCACAGCGCCTGGAGTCCATGGTTGCAGTGTCAGGTTTAACGTGCGAAATTGTTGTTCCACGATTCCTTTTAAATCCGCACGATATGGGGGGGTATTCTTCACTTTTATCCCGAGTGCATTTGCGAGGGAATCGGCACTTTTACTTTCCATTTCTCCTCGATCAGCAAAGAAAATTTCGGGCATATGCTGACATGGCCATTCTTCTTCTGAGATTGTAATATCAAATTGCTTGCAAAATCCAACTTTATCCTCAGCAGTATTTTCTATAGCCATCATTAAACCAAGCCATGAGGGCCCTTCGAAACCAACGTATACTCCCACAGTCATATGGGTGTAAACATCAACTACAATGTAGACAACAGGTCTGCCGATGATTCGATTTGAATCCTCAGAACTGACCAAATATACATCTGCAACCGTTGCATCCACCTCAAAAATCTGGCCTGGCCCAGTTGCTCTTCTTGTTTCAGAACCTAGTAGGGGTCTAAAATCACGATTAAACGTAACTTCTCCTTCACGCTCAATTAATTGTTTCCGTTTAGTATAATTTTTCCGTATGTGATATCTGAATTGGGCAATACTTGGTAGCTCATGCTCTGGTGGTATAACGGGAATTTCATAATTCCCCTTTTTAATAGTACCGACCTGATAATACGTTTTTAGCATTTCGATATACGCAAAGCGGACAGAGTCTCTTCTATTACTCCTCAGATAGACTTTTCTAATAACAGCATCAAATATTTTACGAGTCCCCTCAGTGACTATGACACCTTTTAATTTAGGATCTATAGCAATACTTGTTTCCCTAGGTCTACCCATTTTTCGAGTTGGATTTTTCTTTTTACCTCTTCCTCCACACTTTCTGAATCTTGGCAGTAAAGCATTCACCATCTTGCCACCAGCCCAATAATAACGTAAATACTTATAGTAAAATTTCTTCCCTTTTCCCTCCCCTTTTTTTGTTTTATCTATTTCTCCCTTAATGATTTGATATCGTTCTTTTGGATCGTATATATTGGGCTCCAATTCGACAATTTCTTTGATACAATTCCATGCATTATCTCTGATTGTAATTTCCTTAGAATTCAGCTTTTCATTCGGAACTTTAAATCTCGCATACGGGTCACTTTCACGTTTAATCATAGTGCCGTCCACCAGTTCCTGTTCTAATGATGAAATTAGCTTGAATTCCGGGAGTGCATTTTCTCGGATAATAGAGATTGTTACAGCACAATCCTTTAACTGATCTAGCCACAATACTCTTTCACAATCAACAAGCTTTAATTCAGCGTCTCTCTTATCGAGTAAAGTGTTGATAAAGAGGTTCATATAGTCCCTCCAGTCTCAAGTGACACCAGTACAGGCCTTCCACTTTCCTCAGGGGTATCCGGATTAACTACCCTGACATCCATTAGTGTAGCGTCAAATATCACTGACTGATTTAATTGGTATGCTTTCATCCATTCATCAGACTTAAAATATGATGCTAATGCCTCACTACTAAGATTGTTAACAATATACATCATGATTTAACCTCCAATTTTCAAAATGGTTTATTTGAATTTCTAATCGATTTTGTGTAGGCAAGATACGGCGCTTCATATCAACTTCCCATAACCGATTAGCAATTAGATAGCGCACAGCATGCATGCTTGTTCCCATCGGCAAATCTTTTTTTTGGTCGATGCTTAAAGTAATCTTTGCTAACGGCTTGTTTTCAGTTCTTATACATTCATAAAGTACCGGCTCCAGGTCGTACAACAGGTCATTGTCGAGATAAGAGATCTCTTCCAATGATTTGGACGAATGTAACCATTCAACATTTTTGACTAAGTCATAGTTGATTTGCTTTTCCGTAATCAATCTCCACTCAATGCCTAAATCTTCAAAGTAATACTTCTCAATTTGAAGTTTCTCTAATACCCTTTGATTTAATTTATTTGAAGGCTTGATCGAATGAACGATAAACCCAGCTTCATTTTCTGACCTTACCGTTAACATCATGTCTGTAGTCATTACAATAGGATATTTGGTTTTTGGATCAATTGGGTGTTTTATACCTAATTTTTGCGCAATGAAAAGGGTCTTCTCTACGGAAAGCAATGGATATTGTTCCCTTATATCGATAACACCTCTGGCCCATTCCATTTGATAATGGTGTGCAAGCTCGAAATGCTCTGAGAAGTAATGATGCAAGCGTCCACTCTTCCAACCTGGAACCCTCGTCACAATTCCAAGTGAAGGAAAATCATGAATCGTTAACCAAGGTTTATAATCCTTAAAATGTCCTTGCCCCCTCCCTTCTTTGATCCGCCTTGCAATTGTTGCTGCAGTGGTACGTTGACGTCTTTTGGCCATGAATTATTATCCCCTTATTTAGTTAATTATTAATTAACAATAATAAGAATTAAGGTATTTATATTTGATTTTGATCATAATCGATTATTAATCAACTTGTCAATGATTAAAGTTGATTTTTTGACATCTCCAAACTGATATGATATTTTAGAATTAGGAAGTACTGTTAAGGGGGATTTTTGTGTTAGTACTAGGAGAACGAATTAAAAATATGCGAAATTCAAAAGAGTGGACTCAAGAAGAACTAGCAAATAAAATAGGTACAACTAAACATGTAATTTCTAACTGGGAACGTAGCAAAGCTAATCCCGATCCTAGACAAATAATTGGATTAGCTAACACCTTTGAAGTTTCAAGTGACTACCTACTAGGATTAACTAATTTTCCAGAGCCACACTTCCGAGATCCATTCGGTCAGCTATCAATATTTCCGCAAATAGATTACGCTTTTGTAAAAGGAACTTCATGGGACTTACCAAAATTAATTAATTCTGGAATTCCACTTTTTGTAGAAAATAAAGAAATCAGTTACAAAGATAAGCAGATGCTTAATTCAGTTATTGAAGTTATCATGAAAAGAATGAAAGAAGTCGAGGATGAAATCAAAGATGAACTGCTTATTGATATTCCATTCTCGGGTGAGGATTCTTCTATTCTCTAGAAGCTTTAATTCAAATCAAAAAATCTTCTGTCAAGTCTAATGTTCGTTTACATATATCGCATTTCACCTGGATAACCAATCCTAGCCCCGTAGGAATAAAGGTGTAGGAAAATTTTGCTCCTGTAACATCAACGGGATTACATGAATCCCAGTTTTGAATTTTTCGCTGCATTTCTTCTGTAATTTGAAATATCATCTCTATTCTCCTTTGGATATGGATTCATTATTAAAGATATTTTTGTTCTATAAACTTTTTAATTACATCTTCAATTATTAGCTGTTAATATTTTTATCTGTTTTTAGATATTTTATACTAAAAATAAAAATTCAAATAATTTAAAATAATTAATAACAAAAAAGACCCACATATGATAGGCTAACCACCAGCGGGACTGACCCCATAACGTGAGACAAATCAAAACACCTACAAGAAAATGAAACCCTGTCGTAAGATAGGGAGATAATCTTGGAGGTGTTTTTGCGTTGGCAACGAGAGTGAGTTACCCGGTAGAAATCAAAATGAAAGCCATTGAGATGAGGTTGGCAGGAGTTCCGGTCAGAGAGGTTATGGAGGAGCTAGGGATACGGAATAACACACAGTTAAAGACATGGATGAGGTGGTATCGAAAAGGCGAAGTGCATCGTCTGGAGCAGCCCGTGGGCAAACAGTACAGCTACGGAAAAGGTCCAGAACACTCTACGGAGCTGGAAAGAGTAAAGGCGGAGAATCGTTTCTTAAAGCAGCAACTAGACGTGCTAAAAAAGTACAGGGAACTGGAAAGGAGGTGGAACCGCAAGTCGTTATTACCTGGATCGAGTCCATTCGAGAAGAAGTAACGGTGAAAGAGGCTTGCGCATGGCTTGGGATTGCAAGAGCCACATACTACCGCTGGAAAGCCGCAGTAGAAACCGAGCCTTCAGAGTCTATAGCGGAGAAGATAAGGCAGCTTTGCGTACAGCATAAATTCCGATATGGGTACCGGAAAATCACCGCACTCCTTCGGGCAGAAGAACCCATAAACCACAAACGAGTTCAACAGATTATGCAGCGTGAAGGGCTACAATGCCGTGTAAGGAGGAAGAAACGTAAGGCCCCGGGGCAGCCAGCACATCCAGCAGAAAATCTGCTGAAGCGGCAATTTCATGCAGAGGGGCATCTGCAAAAGCTCGTCACGGACATTACCTATTTACCGTTTGGAGGGAAGATGTTGTATCTCTCGAGCATTCTGGACCTATACAATGGGGAGATTGTAGCTTACAGTATAGCGGACAAGCAAGACACATCTTTAGTGTTGCATACACTGAATCAACTTCCAAAACGGGCAAATATGCTGCTTCATAGCGACCAGGGCAGTGTATATACGTCTCAGATGTACCAGACTGCAGTCAAAGGAAAAGGCATTACCATGAGCATGTCCCGCAAGGGAACGCCCGCCGATAATGCCCCCATCGAATCGTTTCATTCCACCCTAAAGTCTGAAACGTTCTACCTCGAAGATCTCATGTGTACAACGACGGCAATCGTTGAACAGACCGTTCGAGACTACATCACTTACTATAACTCAATTCGGATTCAGGCGAAACTAAATAACCAGTCACCGGTGGATTTCCGGCGACTGGCTGCTTGAACTTGCAGGGTGTTTTGATCCCTGTCTCACGAACGGGGGGCAGTCCCAGCCCCATTATGTGAGTCTTTTTGAATTTCTGTTGGTGGAAAGTATGTTTCTGAACACCACCTAATCATATTCTCTCGCTCTTTCTCATGTATCTTTACTAATTGATTTAAGACAAATATTCTTTGCACTATATCCTCAGCGAAGCGCAATTGGTTCCTATAGTAATTTATCTCCCTTTGATATGGCGATTCCCCCTTTCTTTTATGCGAAGCATAGCCTTTAAGCAGTTGAATGTGTAGCTCATAGATTTGGGAGTAGTTCATTCGGACAAAGAGTCCTCCTTTAAATTGTTTGAATGCATCATTCTCAGAATTCAGAACAATTATACCTTCAACTCCAAATGTACTATCATCCTTTTAGCATTAATATATATTTCGAATTAGCTATCATACGTAATTGTGTTACTCTCCGGTTTAGAGAAGTTTGGTTTCCCAACCTTATATTCGAATTTTATCGGCTTAAAATTAAAAAAACACTAAGCCGAATGCATCGGGAGACTTAGCGTTTTTCACTTTAAATGTTGGCGGAACCCCATAAACTGCTTTATATCAGTAAAAGCCTAATCCGTTACCATCAATGTCTTTTCAGTATAACAGCTTCTTCATATGCTTTGACTTCATCTAACCAGCTTAACCCCACACCCGCAATTTCTGTAGCACATTAGTGATTCCAAACGAGAGAGAAGTGTCCCGCTTTAAATTCTTTTTTATACGCGAGGATTGCTTTTCAAGTATTTCTCAAGCCGGTAACCCAAGCCGTAATCCGGTTGATAGATGCATCAAAGAAGTCGGCAGCGATGGATGTTAGTAGAATCTAACTTATTCAAATGGCCATAATCACCTTGGTTTCGTCATCCAAGCTTACAACGTGGTAGGAATCCCATCGGATTGAACGGGAAACAAGCAATAATATATGATCCGTGAACTCAAAGATGGATGCAAGCTTGGAAGAAACGACTTCGTTCGGATGGTAATGGCCGGTATCAAGCGTCATAATTCGGCTCTCATCACATCCCCCCATGCATAATTCCTGTTAGCCTACAGTAAAGCTTTCAAGACCTATGCCGAAAGCTTAGTTTCATTGCCGTCAACTACATCTATAACGTCTTTAGTTGCCGAGAAAAATTTGATCGAAGCTCTCCTTCAGACATAGTCTTGGGACAAACGTATCGATCAGTATTTCCTTATTTCCACGGTGGGGCCAGTGATTGATAACAAACGCCTTTCCGGTCCATTCGTAGAAATATTGCCGATTCTGCTGCTGCGGATCGCGTGTTCAATCCAGAACTTGTGAAGCTCTTCATCCGCTGCTCCAGTTGAGATTAATTTCGCAGAGAAATATATGATGCGTCCTTTCGCATAAAACAAGCAGGCTAAGCCTCTATGAAGAGCTTAGCCTGCTTGTTTGGATAAAATCAAGCGATTTTTTCTCCCAGCCGCTTCATAATTTTGCTGCAATGCTTGAGCAGGATATATTCCTCTTTAAGGTTCTTTTTGCACAAGCTGTCATAGGCTTCATCGATGGTGACAATTGAGATTCCCGTTTCCGGCTCTAAATTAGCCAGCTTTTTTACGGATTTCTTCAAGCCCATATCCTCGAAGGTGCCAGGGTACTGCACAAAAATGCTGTAGATATCCTGAATCAAGGCCGCTGCATTCGCACAGGCATTTCCGCGATCCTCTTGCGTCTCCAGATGCCATTCCACAAGATCAAAGAGCCGGCCACGGTTCTGTTCAAAATCTGAAATGATTGCTTTTCCTTGACGCTGCAGCTGAAGAACAGAACTTCTTAGCTGCTCTATCGTTTCACCGGGAATTTCCGGTGGCGCCCAGGCTAGAGCAAATCCTTCGATGTCCTTCATCCCCCAGATACCGGTTGAAATTCCATGTTCGCCATCCAATGTGGTGATAAGGTCCATGATATCAGAAGGGATACCCTTCCGATCAGATTTTAACACAAACATCCATTGAGTGATTGCTGGCCAGGTACCCGCTTCTTTGAGTTCGATGAAACCTTCATAATCAGACTTCAATTTGTTTAAGACTTTGGTGACGTTGAAATTTTCAGGGGCATGTACAGCGTAGATCGTTTTATTATCCAGATGGACCGCGTCCGCTTTCAAATCCCCTTTATTCCCACGTGTCTGAGTTTTTTGGAACCGATCGTTGTAAATTTTCTTCATGATTTCGCTGAATATGGTCTCAAATTCGGTTCCGGTCGCATCCTTTAGCTGGTTTAACATTTCTTTCATTGGCATTGGGTTCCCCTCCACTTTAATTTCCTCTTTCGTATGGCTTAATTCTATCATGGTTAGAGGGGAAAACCTTGGACAACTCAGGATGAGTTTTGTCCACTTCACGTTATTGAAGAATCTCTTCAATAGTCATGTTTAATTTGGTTTCAATATGCTCCTTAATAAGCGGGTTCTGTTCAAGGAACATAAGAACGTCTCGATCCCGTTGTCTATATTCTTTCGCGGTGTCACTTTCAAGTTCGTCACCATAATTCATGTGTTTTTCCCCAGTAACTATCTTATAGTCTTTTATGTATTCGGCTAATTCAGTAGTTTGTAGGGTAATTGTTACGATTGAGTGGGCGAAATCTTTTTCTAGTTTTTTTCTGAACTCTGACAGAAGATATACCTGTTGCGAATAAAGCATAGGGTTAGTGTTAGCGAAAAGCGCATCAATTAACGCATGCATCTGATGGCATTCTAATAAGGCGGAATAACTCAAATTGCGGTTCAAATCAACCATGTAAAAATCTCGATCTGTATCGCTGATCTTACCGTTCATATGCTGGTACATATTATTCATAAAGCCGGAAAGATCCTCAAAGGTCGCTGGGTTGAGATCCGTTATTTCATCGGTATAAAGGAGCTTGTACAAAAATCCATTCTTATCAATCGATTCTGTCAGGATCCCTTTAACAAACACGGATTCAGTTTGGCTCAAATAAATCGCGTTTTTTTCATCTTTAAGAAAGGTGATATCTATATTGAATGATTGGATAAATTGTTTGAATCTCCTTTCGACAGTCTTGTAAGAAAGCAAAACTTCGCCACATTCCGACTTGTTGAAGTATTCCTTTTCAATCTCTTTTGCTATGGCATGGAGAGACATTCTTGACACAACGGATCCTCCTCATTTTAAGGTGGTTGTACATTGTGATTATGATATCACGACCAGCATTATCATTTTCCTTTCTTTTATTACAAATTAGAATCGAAATGTATGCGAGTTTAACAGTCACTGATACCGCTGTTGATATCGTTCCAAATGGAGCACTAAAAAATAATAAACGAAAATGGCCCCATTGGGGAGCCTATAAAATCCAGATAGTCCTAGGGTTCTTTATAGCAGCAGCACGAACAGCCAGCCTAATATGCGTGCAATATAAGGAATTAGATGCCGCAGAGTCTTTCCCCCGGCTAAAGTTGCGTTAAACTGCCCTTTAGTTGAATGGCGACGGATTCTAAAGCTGATCCGTCGCCATTACAAACTAAAAGTAACGTCGATAAAGTTCCCTCCGACGTTCGCCTCGGAGTTGTGCGTAGATTTGAGTGGTCGATGCCTTCTCATGACCGAGCATTCCTTGAATGAAATCTAATGGAGCACCATTATCAAGGAGCTGGCAAGCATAAGTATGTCGAAAGCGATGCGGATACACGTTCACTTGAAGTTCTCCCCGATCTGCAAGCCGTTTTATTGCCTACCTAATCGTAGGGATAGCCATTCGTTTGGTTGGATGCGTATCGGTAACAAATAAGGCTTTGCAGGAATCCGCACGGCTGGACAAGTACTTTTTAACCATACTTTGCACTCTGTCGTAAAATAAATTTCTCTTTGCTTCGACCCCTTGCCATTAACGATTGCTGAGCAGTTCTCCCAGTTTATATCTTCGGCATTAATCTTTTCTACCTCCCCAATCCGGCAGCCGGTGCTGTAGAGAAACTCGAGCAGTGCTCTTTCCCTGAGTGACTGACATGAGATTTTTAAGTGTATGACGTCTTCCTCAATCAAAAACTTAGGAATGCGCTTATCTAATTTGGGTTCTCTCAATTTTAGAGAAGGGTTTGAAGTCCGATAAGTCTCTTCATAAGCATAGCGAAAAAGTGAACGAACAAAACGAATTCGATGGCCAAGACTGTTTGGCTTCAAACGAACTGCTTGTTTTGCCAAGTATTCCTTCAGTGTGGTTAACGTCACCTCTGTGACATCGAGATTGCCTAGCTCCAGCACTAACATCTTGTGCTGTAAAGCGTATGCTTTTAATGTTTTTGGACTGAATCTTTAATGCGTTTGTCAGCCTCATACAAACTCCACAACTCATTTAAGTTCATAACAAAACCTCCCTTTAGAAACTATTAAATCTAGTTTGCTTCTAAAGAGAGGTTTTAATCGCCTGCTGTATCAAACTAGTGTTCCCCGTCAGCGCTACTTTTTATATGGTCGTGGAGTTAATTCAGGTTTCTCTTTTCTCCACCATTGTGACTCATGTCCAAAATAAATAATACACGCCCAGTCTTTCGGATGCTCATGATATCTTAAATCATAATTCTCGGATTCGATATCATCATTCCAGTTGACTCCTTCCCACATATCATTTATCCTGTCGACAGCCCCTTCCTCCGAGATACCAAACTCCTCAATCATGTAGCAGACTATTTCCAAACAGAAACTTTCTGATTCTTGGGTTGTCTTAAAATAAAATCGAACCAACGCATATCTCTCCCCAAAGTGACGTTGCCATCAAGTCGTGGTGCTCTCGTTTCCCTTTAGGTTAATGCACCTTTAGAAGAAGTATTGCTTCATGCTTATAATTCTCGAGATCATTTTCTTCATTCAACCAGGTAACTTCCTCCGGTCTTAGCTGATAAAAACGAGCAACAGCTTCTTTACCATCAGGTTCACAAGTAACTACAATATTAAATTCTTCCCCTGCGAAGTTACGACGGAGTGTCTTTTCCCATACGTCAATTAATTCTAATGCTATAGAGAGGTTCTCCAAGTGCAAGTGGTTTATCGATGTCTCGCAGTCTGTACGGTCTGAGTAAGTTGTTTTATCGAAACTACTCGGTAAATCTCTTGCAAAACAACTAATTAAAATACAGCCATCCCATTCAACAAAATGGGCGTATTCATCATTATTACTAGCCCCTGAAGGTTTGGTTTTAAGCAATAGTGTAGACATCGCTTCATTAGTTATCATGGTAACCTCCAAGGTAATTGAATGAATAAATGTATTGAACTCCCTCAGTACGATTCAGTTTTCTCACGAATGCTCACTTATTCGCAGGATTTCACCCTTTTCGGATTTACCGAAAGATTGTTAGAGCAACCCGGTTGAGAACCAGGACAACATGAAGGCGTGAGGAAATAGAGGGGGATGCTGAAACCCCATATCCTTCCATATACTGCACGCTTCTCCACGCCGCCCCTGGAGGTTTTCACTCCCATGTCTCAACGGGTCATTGCCCTCTCATTCCTTCGTTACGCCTTTCCAAGGGTGGAGGCCGGTCATGCTAACGTTACGGGTCGGTGCCCTTTGGTTCAATATATCCGGTACTCCGTGCTTTCTTTTGAAATCCCGCGAATAAGCCAAAATTCGTACGACGAAACGGTGAGAAATCGCTTAAGCTGCTAGCTGAAGTGGCATCGTTTTATGTGGATTGTAGGCTTCACTGCTGCGAGCCATCCCCACGAGAATGCGAGCTAGTTTACCGCACAGTTTCATTAGTGACCTCATTTTCTTCATCTTTTTTACCTGAACATTGTACGCATGTATCGCCTTGAATTCCGGATTATTCGCGGTTAAGCTCAGGGTCATCATGAAGATGAAACGTCGGAGGCGAGATCGTCCGCGTTTACTAATCTTCATCTGTCCGGTCCATTTGCCCGAGCTTGCTTCCGCAAGGTTGAGGCCAGCATGACGCAGCAAAGCATTGCCATGTACAAAGCCGCTTAAATCCCCAGCCTCTCCAAGAATACCAGCTAGTGAGATTGCATTAATCCCTTTTACAGCAAGCATCGACTTAGCAAAAGGTATACGGTCTAAAACTGCTATAATCTCTGCCTCCACGACTCGCAGTTGCTCACAAGCGAGATCATATTCTGCGAGAAGCTGCATTAAATGGAGCTTGTACGCATGCGTTGCCTGCTTAGAGCCAACAGAATGGCTAGCAAGAGCGATTAGGGCTTGAGCCTTTTTGTCCCCAGGTTGCCGTTGCATAATGGATTTCCAGCCCCTTACCACGTCTTGAGGTGTTAACTTACTCAGTTCATCAGGCGTCGAGAAAAGACGTAGTGTCGCCAATGAGCCTTTGCACATCATATTCTTAAATACTTGCCTCAGCTCGGGGAACACGACGTCAACCCAACGATGAATCTGGTTCTTTGCACTAACGAGTCTCGTTACGACGGAGTCTCGATTGGAGAGAAAGACACGAAGCTCTTCAAAGGCTTCAGGTGTGTTGCGAATGAATGAGTAGTAGCCGTTCTTCACCATGTCTGCGATGACGAGAGCATCCTTTTTGTCGCTCTTCGATGGCGTATTGTCGCGGTTTTCCTTGTTCTTTTTCACGAGATGAGGATTAACAAGAACAACTTCAAACTGCTTCTCAGATAGCCATTTGGAGACGCTTAACCAGTAATGCCCCGTTGGTTCCATACCGATGATTGCGGAGTCTAGGTTATGGGTTGATTGCAACGATTGGATCCAGCGATGAAGGATCTGAAACCCTTCTTCGTCATTTGAGAAAGATAGTGGATTGCCAACGACGATCCCGCGGAAATTCACCGCACGAGCGACGTGAGTTAGCTGTGCGATGTCGATTCCGACGACGAGATGCTGAGGGGTGATTTTTTCAATGAGTTGATTTTGTTTGTCCTGGGCTTTAAACTTCATAGTAGAGCGTCCTCCTGGATGATGGGATTTTAAGGGCTATGACCCGTTGCGTACTCCCATCGTACCGAGGCGCTTTTCTTTTTGCAAAGCTCGTAATTAACGCTCTACAGGAATGCTAACGTGTCCCGTTAGTTTAATCCACCGATTTACAAATATGCCTTCGCTTTGTCGGTACTTCGGTCGCATGGAGACGCTCGTGTATTATTACGAAAAATATGCAGATGAAAAATCCTATCTAGAAATAATTAATCGACTATATTCTTTTATCCCAAAGTGTTCTTCTATTAAATCGTCTAGGTGAATATTGTTATTACCCTTAATATAATATTCAATTCTTTTGTCTGTATCTAATGTAGTATCTAAATAATGATATTGATATTTCACTTCATTTATTACAACAGCCTTGTGAGAATTTCTAACATATGAAACTTGATTTGTGTCAAACAAAACCAGATTAAATCCATCATTAACTGAACTTGAGAACTTTACACCATCGAATCCAAGTAATATAAGAGCATCAGCGATTACTTGTGTAAAATCATAATTCTTATCAGGGTTAGGTAAAGATAGTCTTTCTTGTATTGATTTTAAAATAACATACTCATCAATAGCATTATCACTTTCCGTAAAATCATAAAAATCCAAAGTGTGAAAATCTGCAATACGGAGCCTGTCCAGCTCTTTTGTGATTTCAAATTCACCAATCGAAATATAATGCTTTTTGTTAGGCTTAACTTCAGCAATAGCTGTATCTATATTGGATGCTAGGTATATATAAGATGTTTTTTGTCTATTTAGTCTACCTTCTGATGCGATTACTGGACATGGTGCAGCAATAGATCGATTCTTGTATGGAATTGCAATTTCATCATAATTATCAGTGAAAGTAGAGAATTCATCTGCCAGAATATATTCAACACCGATTCTTGCACGAAAATATTTTTTGTCAGTTAATGTTTTATCTATTATTTTTAAATTCTTTAGTTTTTTTAGATGAGTAGCTAATCTTGTCGCTACAATATAAGGATTGATTTTAAGTATAGCAGATTCTAATTCCATAATTACTTCGCAGGTATCATTTTTTATAGATGAAATAAAAGCATCCATCCGTCCGCCACCAAAGTATAGTGATACATCGCTGTCAAAATCATCAATATGACCATCAATTGATTCCAATGCATAAGAAAATTTATCATTATCATTTTTCCCGTTATATACAAAACAGAAAATAGGGTTTTCTCTTGAAAATAAGGAAACCCAATGCATATACCCACCCCAGTGGCTATTATATTTTGTCTCTGAATAATGATAGCGGATTACTGCTTTTAGAAAGGTTTGAAAACGTTTGTTTTCAACACTTAATGTATGACTACTTGCCCTGCCACACATGTCGCATACACTTTTAAATCCTAATTCGGTAAATAGTCTTTTTAAATTTGTATCCCTAATACAATCAACGCACAAAATGTAGCTCATTATTTCCCTCACTTCATAATAGAATGAATTAAATGTTACCTTCTTCGTCTTTAGGAGAAACTGCATTATAATCTAACCATATATTTCGAGATATAATTGTCACTATCCTGCCCGTTAGCTTAATGAAGGAATTGTCGGTCTGATGTTTTATTTTCTCTGTCTTGAACTTTATTTTCTCCCTACAGTAGGGAGCACATTATTTTTCAAACAGTACGTCTATCTTAAGATTGAGGCATCAGGACAGCAAGATATTGGGGGGAACTACGGGAATAAAAAAATCAAGGTTGTCTATTGGGCACTAGTAACTGGTAGGCATATGTATCAGGAATTCGATCTTAATCTTTTCTTCAGTTCTATTATCTCAAAAATTTCATTCCTATCGTATTCATTGAGTTCTCTATAACCCTTAACCAATTTTTTTACATCCTGATCTTCGTATATAACTCCATTTTCCATATCCAAACCAGTTAACAACCAGTTTAAATTAACATTATATTTAACCTTAATCGCTATTAATGTTTCAGCTGAAGGATTGCTATTTCCCATTTCTATTTCGCTTAAATTCCCTTGAGAAATCCCTATATTCCTTGCAAACTGAGATTGGTTTAAATTCATTTCTTTTCGGATAGATTTAATTCTATAGCCAATATCACTCATCTTTTCACCACCACTCTTGAAATTCTTGATTCACCTTCTAAAAAAGAGAGTAGCCTGAATATTTCTTCAGGCTACTCCTAGATGTAATATCATTACATAGCGGTTCCACAGTTTTATCACTGGTTCCACACTTTTGTCATTGGTTCCATTGTTTTATTACTGGTTCCACTGTTTTATTTCACTGGACATCACCATGACGCCAATTCCCTCATTTATTCAACAGTAACACTCTTAGCCAAGTTTCTTGGCTTATCAACATCATGACCCAGAGCCAATGAGGCGTAGTACGCCAGCAACTGCAGCGACACTACGGACAGTGCAGAGGTCAGCAGCGGCAGGGTCTGAGGAATCACGAACACCTGGTCAACGGATCTGAGCAGATCGTTTTTGTGTTCTTCATGAGTGATGGCCAGGACATGTGCGCCGCGGGCCTTCACTTCTTTGATGTTGCTGACAGTCTTCTCAAGTACGGATTCCTGGGTTGCCAGGGCAATGACAGGAACGCCTTCTTCGATCAGCGCCAGTGTACCATGCTTCAGTTCACCCGCAGCATAAGCTTCGGAGTGAATGTAGGAGATTTCTTTCAGCTTCAGCGATCCTTCTTGGGCGACTGCGTAATCTACGCCGCGGCCGATGAAGAAGAGGTGCTTATGCTCAGCGATTTGCTCGGCGTAAGCTTTAATCGCGTCTTTCTGAGCCAGGATTACTTCTACTTGCTCCGGCAGGGACTGCATAGCTGCGAGAATCTTAGCCACTTCCGGTTCAGACTGCGTGCCGCGTACTTCAGCCAGGTACAGACCCAGCAAAGTGAAAGCGATCAGCTGGGAAGTGTATGCTTTGGTTGATGCTACAGCGATTTCCGGACCAGCCAGTGTTACCAGTACACTGTTAGCTTCCCGGGCAATAGAGCTGCCTACCACGTTAGTGATTGCCAGAACATGGGCTCCGTTGGCTTGCCCTTCACGAAGAGCGGCCAGTGTATCTGCAGTTTCACCGGATTGGCTGACTACGATAACCAGTGTTTCCGGAGTCACGATTGGCGCACGGTAACGGTATTCGGAAGCAATGTCATTCTCTACCGGAATACGCACCAGGGACTCAATCAGGTTACGTCCTACGAGACCTGCGTTATAAGCAGTACCGCAAGCGACGATCTGAATGTTGCGGATGTTCTTAATTTGTTCTTCAGTCAGGTTAAGCTCAGGCAAAATGACTTTGTTGCCTGCAGCATTCATGCGTCCGCGCATTGTATCGCGGTAAGCCTTTGGCTGCTCGTGGATTTCTTTCAGCATGAAGTGCTCATAACCGCCTTTTTCTGCGGTAACAGCATCCCAATCGACAGTAATCATTTCCCGAGAAATAAAGTTGCCTTCAATCGTCATGAGTTCGACAGCATCCCGTGTCAATACAGCCATTTCGCCGTCGTTCAGAATATATACGTTGCGGGTATATTCCAGCAGAGCAGGAATATCAGACCCGATAAAGTTCTCGCCTTCTCCAAGACCGATAATCAGCGGGCTGGCCTGACGTACAGCTACCAGTTTATCCGGTTCATATTCAGTCAGAACACCCAGCGCGAACGCACCGCGCATATAAGTGATCGCTTTTTGCACAGCCTTCACGATATCCCCATTGTATTCACGCGCAATCAGATGGGAGATAACTTCGGTATCTGTTTCGGAAGAGAAATTAGCTCCTCCAGCAATCAGTTCTTCCTTGAGATCCAGATAGTTCTCAACAATCCCGTTATGAACTACGGAGAATTTGTGGGTGTTATCTGTGTGCGGATGAGAGTTCTCATCGGATGGCTTGCCGTGTGTTGCCCAGCGGGTGTGGCCAATTCCTGCGCTTCCTGTCAGCGGAGTTGCTTCGAGACGGGATTCCAGGTTCGCCATACGGCCCTGTGCTTTTACAACCTGCAGACCTTCCTTAGTGAATACGGCAATACCTGCGGAATCATACCCGCGATACTCCAGCTTCTTCAAACCCTCGACCAAGATCCCCTGCGAATTCTGATTACCAATATATCCTACAATACCACACATTATATTTTCCTCCGTCCAATTTTTCGTAGTAAGGGCGGCCATGAGGAAAGAAACGTGCCGTGCGGCATGTTTTGAAGAAAAGCAAATATGTTGTTGTCATTTACAGATCAACAAAATAACCTGTCACTTGCATCTATAGTCACGAAAATGCACAGTCTTCTCCTCTGCCGTGGCAGAACCATCTGCGTTTCCTGCATGCGCATACCCATGATTTGTACATTTCAATTGGCACCCACAGGAGCGTTGTGTGAGAGGTCGCCCTCGCATTTTCCGCTTCCATTTACGGCTCTGGTGCATCACCGGGAGGTCCCCGCCGAACATTTCGAACACCTCCACCTCGTCAGCTTACATCTGCCGTGATCCGTTCAGGCCGTTCTGCCCTTAATGGCAGCTTCCAGTCTTCCCTTCTCCCCCGCGCAAGATCAAGCTCTGGCGCTTGCATTGCTCCAACCTTACTATCCCCGCTTTCCTTCTGGAATGACACTTAGTCTATTATATGCACCTTACATCGTTTTGGCAATGATGCGGCAAAGAAAACCTTTTTCATCCATTTCAATTGAAAACATCGTCCACATTAAAGGTTCAGCCGGTGAACGAATATTACTCCTCCGTCCCACCGGCTGCCCATTTTGCTTTATTAGTGTAATTACACCAGCTCGCGCTGCACCACTTCAACAATCTGTCCTACAAAAAGATCAAGCTCAGCCTTATCCGGTCCTTCCGCCATTACACGGATCAGCGGCTCGGTTCCCGAAGGACGCACCAATACACGCCCGTTGTCGCCTAGCTTGCCTTCCACTTCTATGATCGCAGCTTCAATTGCCGGATTGTTCGGATAATTGGTTTTGTCCTGCACACGCACATTTACCAGTACCTGCGGATATTTGGTCATCATGGACTTCAGTGTGCTAAGCTTTTTGCCGGAACTCTTCATGGTATTGACCAGTTGAATCGCCGTCAGAATACCGTCACCTGTCGTATTGTAGTCCAGGAAGATTACATGGCCGGATTGTTCTCCGCCCAGGTTATAACCGCCACGGCGCATTTCTTCCATGACATACCGGTCGCCGACAGCAGTCTTCGCCGTATTCAGCGATAATTTCTCTGTCGCTTTGTAGAATCCGATATTGCTCATTACTGTAGATACAATTGTACCGTCTTTCAGCTTCCCTGCACGATTCATGGCATCCCCGCAAATGCAGAGGATAAAGTCACCGTCAACCTCATCGCCGTTCTCATCGATAGCAATCAGGCGGTCGGCATCGCCGTCAAATGCGAGTCCCAGGTCCGCCCCGTGACGCAGTACTTCCGCACGCAGGGTCTCCGGATGCGTGGAACCGAATCCATCATTAATGTTAAGCCCGTCCGGCTCTGCACCGATGGAGATTACTTCGGCTCCCAGCTCTCTGAACAGCCGTGGTGCCAGCTCATAAGCAGCGCCGTGCGCACAGTCCAGTACTACCTTAATGCCCTTGAAGTTCTGGTCGATCGTCGTTTTCAAATATTCCAGATACAGATATTTGGCATCATTATCTACCTGGAGCGTACCGAGACCCGATCCGACCGGACGCGGCAGCTCATCCTGCTCGGCATCCATCAGTTCTTCAATACGCAGCTCTGTTTCATCAGTCAATTTGAAGCCGTCTCCGCCAAAAAACTTAATCCCGTTATCTTCCACGGGGTTATGCGAAGCTGAAATCATGACGCCGGCATCCGCCTTGAGCAATCTTGTAATATAAGCAACCGCAGGTGTAGATACTACACCCAGGCGGACTACATCCGCACCAATGGACAATAACCCGGCAATCAGTGCCGATTCCAGGAGCGGACCAGAAATCCGTGTATCCATCCCAATTACGACCTTAGGCTTTTCCACATTTCCTGCCAGTACATATCCACCGCAGCGTCCAATGCTGTAGGCCATCTCCGCTGTTAATTCACGGTTTGCGACACCGCGTACGCCATCTGTTCCGAAATACTTACCCATCTTTTTTCTCCTTCTAATACGCTGCTTCAGCTTAATAAATTATAGTATGATTGATTCTTTATTCCGTGTATATGAGATGCCTAATAAATAGACGTGTTCTTGAACAAAAAGTTACGTCCCCCCCGTACTTCCGGCGTTATTCCCGCCTGCTGCCGGTGTAGCCGTGTTCTCCGCAGGAGTGTGTGACAGAGTCGGGGTCGGCTCTGCAGACTCGTCAGTATGGGTAGGAGACGGCTCTAAGGGCGTCTCCTCAACGGCAGCCGGCTCAGCACTGGGCTCCGTAGTAGGAACTGCCGTGCTGTTGTCAGCACCGGCAGAAGGCTCCGGTGTAGCTGGAGCCAGCAGTTCTACCTTTGCAGTAAGCTGCGGACCGTCATTCTGCAGTGCTATGAACCGGGGAAGGGAGATTTGCAGCGGAATATCATGAATTCCAGCCGTAAGCCCGCCCACATCAGCAACCACACTGACATTATCCTGGTCCAGCTGGTCCAGAAGGGTGGGCGCACCCGATACCGTCAGATCCATGGAGGTGCTCACAGGATCTAATATAAGGGCCGTCAGCCCGGTAGCTACACCCTCCAGCTTTATAGGCACAGCGGAGATCGTCCGCTGGGCGATCTCCGCTGTTGAGACCGATACATTCATGGCCGCCGGTTCGATCTTACCGGTCCCTTCTGGCGGCTTCAGCTCCAGCTTCAGCTGTTCTGTACCGGCAGCTGTAATGGAGCTTAGATTAAGAACCGCCTCATAGGAGGATAGGTTCTGCAATGTCTCCGCACTGCCATATACAGTCACCATATCCTGTTCAGGCGTAACCCGGGACAGGACCAGTGAACCGGGCAGACTGCCGGTATAGCTGATATCCAGCGGCAGTGTTTTGGATGGAAGCGTAATAGGCAGTTCTACACCTACTGTTGAAGGTTCGATCATAGCATCCTTCAGCTCGTTTCCTTCACTGTCATAAGCATAGAGCTTCAGCTTCTTCTCACTGAACGGCTCATTCTCGCCATCCAGCTCAATATCCCCCTGTACCTTCGCTACCCGTCCGAGTTCACTGGCCGGAAGGGTCACCTCTGCCGATACCGGGTCAACCACCGGAGCCCCCACCTGATAACCTGCTGCAGGCTCCCCCGTGATATTCAGGGTTACCGGAAAAGACTTGGTCGTCCGCAGCTCAATATGCACATTCACCTGATTCGGCACCATATCATCCAAGGTTACACCACTCGGCGTCGAATACATTAAGGGAAGCGTATTGTCGCCGGGTTTCACATCACTAAGATCCAGCCACACCCGGTAGGCATCGGAGAACTTGTAGGTAAGATCGGACCTCTTGCCCCTTACCTCCATCCTTACGCTATCTACATCCTTGGTCAGTACATAAGCATCACTGTCGAAGCCTTCAATCTCCACTTTGACATTCTCGATCGTCTTCGATTCGGTATTAACCGTAGTCTGATTCGCCGGTGCCGTATCTACATGTACAATGGTCCAGAGAATAATACTGAGGGCAAGCGCAAGAATTTTGTTGAAGTTATTATTCTTCATCCATTTATCCATTGTTCTTAGTCCCCCTCCATTTCCAGAAAGCGGAACCTTTATCCTTCAGGAGTGAGCTTGCACTCAGCTCTTGATGCAGCTTCGAGATCAGCGACTCTTCCTTAATATCCCGGACGATTTGTCCGTTGATGGCCAGAGAGATCTGTCCGGTCTCCTCGGAGACGACAACAGATACGGAGTCTGCCACTTCACTAATACCGATGGCGGCACGATGCCTTGTTCCGAGCTCCTTGCTGATGAATGGATTCTCTGACAATGGCAGGTAACAGGCGGCCGCAGCAATCTGGCTCCCCTGCATAATCAGCGCCCCGTCGTGCAGCGGTGTATTGGGAATGAAGATATTAATCAGCAGCTCAGAGCTGACTTCCGAACGCATGGCGATCCCGGATTCCGTATATTCATTAAGCCCTGTGGCCCGTTCAAATACGATTAATGCCCCGATTTTGCGCACAGCTAAATAATTCACAGCTTTTATAACTTCCCCAATTAATTTACTGATCTCTTCATCATTCTCGGCAGTCCGCCCGAAGAATTTCCCCCGGCCGAGCTGTTCCAGCCCCCTGCGCAGTTCCGGCTGAAAAATAATAAAGATCGCAAATACCCCAAACGTAAACATCTGGTTCATCAGCCATTTGAGCGTGTACAAATCCAATAGGGTACTGCCCCCCCAGATTACAACCAGGACCAGAATTCCCTTCAGGAGCTGAACGGCCCGCGTACCGCGCACCATATTCAGTACTTTGTAGATGATGTAGCTGACAATCAGAATATCAATTATATCTTTAATGGACTCTTTCCATGTAAGGTCGGTAAAATAGCTCATGGCCGAAAACCCCCGTCATTTCAAAATTAGCTGGGTTTATGTAAATTGTATGTTAGCACTTTATCATATCTAGGTTATAACGTTCTGCCTCCGGTTGCAAGTTTAGGGCTGAAGCAAATTGCAAAACTGGTGTTTTCAGGCAACAAAAATGCGCCATCTTTCCGGAAAAAGAGGCGCAAATGAGTTTTCTGCTACAAGCGACCAACATTAGCTATCGGTAGGCAACTTCAGAGAACATGTTCGTCACTTTATACCAGAGCCAGCTTACCGCTTGGTCTATGCTTTTGACTTGCCCGGAAATATGGGCGGTTGAAGCCTGATACAGCGAGCCGTCGATCACCGTCACATTGCCGTTGACTTCCCCATAAACTTGAGTTTTACCGTTCTCCACCGTCAGATTGCCGGAAATGACTTTGCCGGAAGGTACGATAACCGTATCCCCTTGGATAACAACCTGATCGAGGTCAGTCCCTCTGACTACAAGCTGTCTATCCTGATTCCAAAAGGTTACAGAGCTCATCAGCATCACGAAGATAAACACAGAGGCTGCCGTAAGCGCCGGATGTCGTTTGATCCAGGTGATAAAAGCTCTTTCCTTCTTGGGTTTCGGTAATGAATTCATAATCCGGCCTACAAGATCCTCCGAGGCAACAGGGGTCTGGTGCATCAGGGAAAACATCAGCATATCGGTCTGTTCCAGTTCCTTGAACTTCGCACGGCAATCCGTACAGGATAGAAGATGCTCCTTCAATTCCCTCTGCTGCAGTTCGGGCAAGTCGTCATCCAGGTAGTCGTGCATCATAGAGACGGCCAGTTTGCATTCCATAGGAGCCAATCCTTTCATGAGTGCTTATTTAATTCTTTCAAGACATAGGAGCAGGACGCATAAGACTTGCTTAACTTACATACGTCACTGCCATGCAGGAGTTTCATAAAAAATAATCTATTTTTACAATTTAGGGCCTAATTTTTTACGTAAAAACTCACGTCCTCGATGCACACGGGTCTTGATCGTCGTCACAGGCATATCCAGCACATCACTGATTTCCTGAAGCGATAAATCCTGCAGATAGCGCAGTATCATCACCGATCTGTATTTCACGGGCAGACTGTCGATGGCTTCATAGATGAGGCCCTGAGTCTCTGAGAGCAGCAGTTCTGTCTCCGGTGTCACATTATCGCTCGGAATCATCGAATACCCGTCAATTCCCTCTTGATCGTTCATCTCGGCATCTAATGAATACGTTGGGCGCCGCTTGCGCAGCCGGTCAATACAAAGGTTCGTACCGATACGGTAGATCCACGTTGAGAACTTCTGTTTATCATCATAACGGTCCAAATTCCGGTACACGCGCAAAAACGTTTCCTGAACAATATCTTCCGCCTCATGGCGGTTATTCAGCATACGGTAAGCCAAATGATATATTTTGTCTTTATATAGTTCCACAAGCTCGGCAAATGCCCTTTGGTCGCCCTTCAAGGCGAGCTTTGTCAATCTGCCTTCCAGATTCTCCACCTGTTAACTCCCCCAGACTTGCCGCCCTTGGTATCTCAGTTTCCGAAAATCCACGGTACAAGCATATAAATCGTAATTCAAGTTCTTGCAAAAATCAAGGTTTGTATTGTTACCTTCTATATATATTGTACTCTGAAAAGCGGACGGGGGGCTGATTAGTCGCGGACTGCTCGAAACATTTGGACTTCCGGTCGCTGTTATTGGCAGATTTCCTGATTGGAACCGCAATTTGCGGTCGAAATCTGCCAATAAAGGCGAACGCTGCCGCTCCTCCAGTTCCAAATTTCCGCTCCGCCGTCTCCATCAGCCAGGGGGGACCTCTTTTTTGTTGCCCAAAGTATATCTCAGGCAACAATGGGGTGTGCATGGGTTCGGCCGGGTCAATGACTCCCGGCCTCACTTAGAAAGATAAAAACCCCGTCCATCCTCCGGGTAAGAGGGCGGACGGGGTTTCCTGAAGCAGATTCCCTGGCTTCAGACACAAACAAACCTTTTAAAGCGGCTTCGCCGACTTTAAGATCAAGATCAGCTAGATCAAGATCGTAAAAGTAAGATCAAAAGCGCAAACCCTTTAAAGCAAAGCGGCTTCACCGACTTTAAGATCAAGATCAGCTAGGCAAGATCAAAAGAGCAAGATTAAAAACGCAAACCCTTTAAAGCAAAGCGGCTTCGCCGACTTTAAGATCAAGATCGCTAGATCAAGACCGAACAAGCAAGAGCTCAAGCAAAGGCATCAGCCGGTATTCCGGAGACCGGCGGCAATACCGTTGATGGTAAGCAGTACCTCGCGCAGCAGCTCAGCGTCATCGCCCTCCACATCGCGCAGGGCGCGAAGCTCGGCAAGGAGCTGAACCTGCAGGTAGCTGAGCGGATCAACATACGGGTTACGCAGGCGGATCGATTCCTGAATAACCGGAACATTATCCAGAATGTCCTGCTGACCGGTAATCTTCAGGATCAGCTCGGAGGTCAGCTTGAATTCGGCTTCAATCTGGCCGAAGATACGCTGACGCGCCTCTTCGTTTTTGCCCATGCCGGCATATTCCTTGGCGATTACGAGATCCGCCTTGGCAATAGCCATCTGCAGGGTATCGATCAAGGTCGTGAAGAAAGAGAAGTTGGCATACATATGCTGCATGATCTTCAAATTCTCTTCTTTATCCTCATAGAAGCTCTGCAGTCCTGTTCCGGCCGCATACCATGCAGGCAGCAGATAACGGCTCTGCGTCCAGGCGAATACCCAAGGGATGGCACGCAGATCCTCGAAGCGTTCACTGTTCTTACGCTTCGAAGGACGTGAACCGATATTCAGTTCCCCAACCTCCGGCAGCGGGGTTGATTCTTTGAAGTACGTCAGGAAATCTGGATCACGGAAGATCAGATCCTGATATTTGTTCAGGGAGACTTCAGAGATGCGCGCAATAATCTCATCCCACTTCGCTTCATACAGATCCGCCTGTGGCGATCTGGCATGAATGGCTGCCGTAACCAGAGCAGATGTCGCCTGCTCCAGACTGCGGTAAGCAATGCCTTTCATCGAATACCGGGAAGAGATCACCTCCCCCTGCTCGGTAATCTTGATACCGCCGCCAATGGTGGAAGCCGGCTGGGCCAGAATACTCCGGTTCAGCGGCATACCGCCACGTCCGAGGGCTCCGCCGCGTCCGTGGAAGAATTTCAGCTTAATGCCGAATTCATCGGCTGTCGCTGTAATCTGCTTCAGGGCAACGCGCAGCTCCCAGTTCGCAGTAACCACGCCACCGTCCTTATTACTGTCCGAATAACCAAGCATGATTTCCTGCAGGTCATTCATCGCAGTAACGGCATCGCGGTAGATCGGCATGCTGAGCAGCGTATGCATAATCTGCGGTGCATCATGGAGGTCGTCAATGGTTTCAAACAACGGCACCGCCTGCAAAGTACAAACCACTGTACCGTCGTTGTCTTTGCGGAACAGTCCCACTTCTTTGGAGAATACCATGACTTCAAGAATATCACTGGCTGCTTCCGCCATACTGATCAGATAGCTTGTGATACATTGCTTGCCGTATTCCTCCTGCGCCTGGAAGATCGTCCGGTATACCGCAAGGCATTCCTCCGTACCTTCACTATAAGACTGGTAAGGGGATGTCAGCGGACGCGGATCATTCAGCAGCTTTTCGAGCAGCTCAATCTTTTGTTTCTCCTCCAGCTTGGAGTAATCCGGTGTAACATTCATTTTGGCCAGAATCTCCGTCATCGCATTCTCATGCTCCTGGCTGTGCTGGCGGACATCCAGAGTCGACGTATGGAAGCCGAACAGCTCCACTTGGCGGATTAGCTTCTTAATGTAGGTGTCTGCTACATAGTCGGCATAGTGATGCCGCAGGCTGCGGTCAATCACATTCAAATCATCTATAAATTGCTCTGGTGAGGAGTAGCGCACAGGCGTGCCTTTTTTCTCATCGTCCAGAACATTCTGTGTCTTGGAGATCATATAGCTGAGCTTAATCCGGTATGGTTCATTATCATTACGCCAGGCATCAACCCGGTTAAGATTGATAATATTACGGTCCTTCTCAATGGACTCCAGCAGCTCCGGCGTCACATTGACGATGCTTGTACTAAAGCTCAGGTACTGCATCAATTCGCGCATAATCCGCTGATACTCACGAATGGCCAGCTTGCGCTGCAGACGCAGCGTCTGCATAGTTACGGCTGCTGTCACGGAAGGGTTACCGTCGCGGTCGCCGCCAATCCATGAACCGAAACGAAGATAAGTTGGCACATGCCAGTTCTGGCCAGGATAGTACTTACTCAAACATCGCTCAAGTTCTTGATAGACATCCGGCAGCACTTCAAAAATCGTCTCATGGAAATAGTACATGCCATTGCGCACTTCATCGAGCACAGTAGGCTTACGGTCGCGCAACTCATCCGTCTGCCACAGTGTAATCACTTCATTCAGCAGCTTCTCACGGAGCTGTTCGCGTTCGCGGAACGTCAGAGTCGGATTATCCAGTCCCATGACATCATCGGAGATCCGTTTGTGGATATCGAGGATCGCACGGCGCATAGCTTCCGTAGGGTGAGCCGTCATAACTAGTTCCAGAGACAGGCCGTTCATAATCTCATGAACATCCTCGTGGGAGAAATCCCGCTCGCGGAGCTCCTGAATCGCGCTTTCAATCGACCCTGGCTGTACGGTCTCCCCGGCAGAACGTTCATAATCGCGCTTACGGCGAATCCGGTGATTCTGCTCGGCTATGTTCACTAATTGAAAATAAATGGCGAAAGCCCGTATCACCTGATGCCGGTTCTCCGTATCCAGTGAACTAATTAGCTCTTTAAATTCATTGTGCAGTTCAGGCAAAAACAATGAGCGCAGCGATTTACTGGTTTCACGGATCTTCTCCACGATATCCAGCAGTTCGTTGCCACCTTGGTGTACCAAGACTTCGCCCAGAATATTCCCCAAGAACCGTACGTCCCGCCGCAGCAGATTATTGGAGTTGCTTTTGCTAACGGTAGTCGTAAGTTCGGTCATTCTGCTCCCCCCATCCTCTTCCGGATCAATGCTCTTAACATTGTCTATTTAAAAGCTTTCCTCATATCATACAATAAAACTGCCCGGAAATCTTCAACTTTATTGCGCGGTAAAGCGATACAGCAATTAAGATTATACACCAATCCAGTTATTTATGCAGTCAGAATTAATTATGTATCTCTTCCTATATATATTGTCTGTTTTATGTAGTGGATATGTAATATTACATGACATAAAATAGCAAAAAAGCCGACTCCTCAGAGCCGGCTGTCAATTATAAGTCATGTTTCATTTCATGGTATTCCCTGGCCGGTTATTGAATGCCAATTCAAATAATCCTGTAGCAGACAGTCCGGCAATCCCTCCTGCCCAGAGGCGAAGGGTAATACCGAGATCTGTAAAAGGGTACGCTGCCGCTCCAACCAGTAACCCTATGCCTAATCCTACAAACGGGATAACGCCCCGCGGCAGACGGGTATTATTTTTGATCAGCTGCACTAAAGCCAGAATAACTACGGCCAGTATTGAAGCAAAAGCTAACACATTGTCAAACAGTTCACTGTTACTCATCAGTTTGCTCCCTTCTGGTGGCTACTTGTAATATTCACTGTTTTTGTACCCGGATTGTAGCCGACCTGTGCGCCTAGCGCTTCTGCGATCACACGAACGGGAGCATAAGTAACACCATTCTCCAGCATCCCTTCTACAATCTTCACTCCGTTCACTTTTACCGTTGCTGTAATTTCACTCTTCACAGTTTGTTCCTCCTTAAGCTTAATGCGTTCATACACTGCCGCCACTGCTGCCGTAGCAGGCTCCGCTCCTGTCCGAAGTGCTGCCAGCGTCATTCCAAAGCTCAGCTGAAAATGCGGATAATCCTTGAAACTGGTCCAGTCCCCGCCCCATTCAAACCCGATTGCCTTGGCCTGCTGCACCACCTCCAGCCAATCGGCTGTGCAGTCATTGTCCCCGTCCTTGTTCGTATCCCAAGAAACACTTGAGCCATTCGGGAGCAGCAGTGCAAAATCCACCGCCAGTCCATAATTGTGATAGCTATATCCGCCGCGTGCATTAGTGACAATCGTTCCCGGCTTGGTTCGTCCCTGGGCATAGAGCGCATCCTGCTCGGCAGTCGTCCGCAGTCCCTGGGTAATCAGGATGGGAACACCGCAAGCATAGCAGCGTTCAATCAGCGTTGTAGCTGCGGCGAGTACGGCGGGATGGAGTCCGGATAGACGGGCAGCGGATCTATTTAAAACCTGAGTCAGAGTCAGCATGCGGATCCCTCCCTTTCCTGATCCCGGACAGTACCAAGAACAAATCCTGGCATTTGGTGTACATTAACAGCGTCAGAATGACCAGTCCTACAGTAGTGCACGTCTGGGCAATGGCCCAGGCTTCCGATTGCAGCGAGCTCAGCACAGCGTCCGAACCGGAAGTACTGAATCTGATCCAGAAGGCAACCGCCATGTTAACGGTATACGCCCCCAGAAAAAAGAACACTGCCAGCATAAACAGACTGACCACGCGTACCTGGAACCTTTTGCGGAAATACAAAAAAAGCGCAGCTATCAGCAGCAGCGCACAGATAAAGGATATGGAATACGCTATGAACAACACAATATCAATGATGCTCATCCTCTGCCCCCCGATCATAGATTAGGAACTCGGCGAACCCGTTGTTCCTGATTTCATCTTGAATTTCTTTGGAGACATTCTTGTACCTTCGGATAGAGAGCGATACTCTCATTCCCGCTTGCGTCAGCTTCCGTTCTCTATCCCGGTGCAGGGGAGATAGTCGCTTGATCCACTCACTCAGCACATTATCCCCCCCTGTCTTCTTCATTAATACCATCTGAATTCTTGTTGCCCGCTGAATGGTCGATCTTCAATCGCTGCAGTACTTCAAGTGTCGGTGCCATGAAGTCGGACCGCTCTTTGTCGAGGATGTTCTGCAGCCTGTCTCTGTCTTCCTCGGCACGCTCCAGCAGTTCACGCGGCACCAGATTCCCCTTCACAATCGACCGCAAAAGCACAAGAAAAATCATCAGCAGAATCAAAGCGATGATGTAAGCCAGCCCATACTTATCCGCCAAAGGCAGCAGCTTCTCCAAATTCGCAACATCGTTGCTGTCCATTGCTTCACTCCCTTCTGTGTTGGTAAAAGAAATGCCCCCGGACGGGTCCGAGGGCAAAATAAAAACGCCTTGGTCGGCGCCTGTGGTTATCTATTCTTCTGTTGCAAGAAACTCAAGTCCGCTATCTGCCAGAATTTCTTTGACTGCAAGCTTCAGCGTGGAGGGTATTTCACTATACTTGGTTTTCCCAAGGGTTACACGTTGTGCAAAAAACAATGCCATTAGATCCTCACCACCTTTCCATATGAGCATAAGTTTATAAAAGACGAAACATTATGGATACACCTGCATTGCCATTTCGGCAATAATGTCCTCAATAAAATCTGCCCGTTCGGACAGCGCATTGTTCTGAGCTTTCAGCAGAAGATTTTCTTGTTGCAGCTGCTCCATCTCCGTCAGCTCCGGCGGCTTGGTTGCCACGTATTCCTGGTACGCTTCCCAGGCTGCTTGCAGTTCAGCTTCTGTCGGCTGCGGCGCATCGAGATTCCAGACCGCGATGAACGGGCCGCTTCCTACCAGATCGTAGTCTTCTCCCTCTACTAGAAGATTGTAGTCGATGCCGTAGCGGTAATGGATACCCTCAACTGGTTCATCACCGAAATCTGGCGTTTTGATTTCGTAGCGGACCCGGCCTTTTTCTTCGGCCCCGGGCCGCAGGACGGGTTCTGGGCCGTTGTCCTGGACCATGAAATCCCGCATGGGGTCGGCGGTTGGGTGTAGATGCTTGATTGCTTGTGATATGTTCATATTTCTTAACCTCCTTTAAGCCACTCTAATAATACTTGCATGTGTGAAAGCATCAGCATTACTCACAGTTCCAGCCGTAGTGCTTTGTATATAAAAATCAACCGTCATACCAGCATCTAGTCTCATCATATAAGAACCACCTATCGTACATCCGGGTATCCCTGGAGAAATTGAAGATTCTCCCAAAGCGGCGTTAATAACTCCGTTTACTCCCATAAATCCTAGAACTCTTTGACTTACAGATGATGCAGATGTATCGTATCCTACGCGCATCGAAACCACATAAATTCCAGTTTCAAGAACTATAAATCTTGAATTAGTTAGATCACAAGTATTTTTTTGATTACCCATAACTGTCAACCACAGCAACTTAGTAAATGTATTTGCAGCAATGCTCTGAGTCAATCCACCAGAAGCCCTTGAAAATTCGCCGAGTGCGCGTAAATTTGCTGTATTATCTCCCCATGGGTTAACTGTGCCATGGAAACCAGTGTGTATAATGCCACTGTGTATGGTTCCCGCCGTTTTTACAATTGTGCCTTCTGCTGGTAAAACCGCTGCTGTATTATTTGTGCCTAAACATTCAACTATATAACAACTCCCACCATTCACCTGTATAGCAGTATTGCGGTTAGAAAAGGTGCAGGATTCTATTTTTGCATTTTGATTAAAGGAGCTTATTGCATTAAACGATGATGTAACGGTGAACAGGCAATTCCTAAACTCTATAAAGCCACCATCATATGTGTTTACTGCATCGGTAGTCGTTGAGGTAAATGTTATTCCAAAGACTTGGATACGCTGGCAACGCTCAATGATCATTGATGCAACATTTACAATACCTGTGCCGTAGACTCCAACATATCCGCTCCCGCTGAACCCGCTAAGTTTCGGACTTTCTGCGTATGTTCCCGCCGCCACTTGAATTAGCACGGCGTGATTAGTAGTCTGCGGAATCACGCTGATTGCTTTACCGATTGTCCTAAACGCCCCACTCGCCGTATTGCTCAGCCCCGTATTACCATCATTTCCGTCCGTCCGGACATAATAGGTAATGTCCGTAGAAGTCGCTAGCACAACCTTCTGATATTTTCCTAAATCCCGGTAGAATAAACCTCCATTTGCTCCGTCGGCATACATTGTTCCCACTGCTTCAGGCGGCACTGAACCAACTTGAAGGTTCAACCCCCAAAGTGCATTTAAGATTCCACCCATTGTCCCACCAGCTTTAGAGAGCTTTGAGTCTAACTGCCCCTGAATCCCACTCGTCACCCCATCCAAATACCCAAACTCCGCATTAGACACAACACCCGTGCCGATCTTCGACGCATCAATCGCCGCAGCAGCGTTGATATCTGCATTCACAATTACCCCAGGTGCAATCGCCGTTACGCCATCCCCCGTACTGGTTACATCCCCGGTATGATTGGGATGCACATAATTATTCGCCCCGGCAGCCACACCATCCAGCTTCGCCTTATCCGCTGCAGCCATCAGCCCGGCGGCGGACGCAGTAGCAGCAGCGGTGGACGCCTTGGCATTCCATGCTGTGCGCTCAGCAGCCGTGATATGCTTGACCGCATCTGCGGCATGATCCTGTACAGCCTTGACGGCTGTGTCCAGAATATCCATATTACCGTTCAAATCCGTTATATCTACAATGTCTGTACCATCCGGCTTTTTCAGCCCCAAATTCCCCGTTGTTTTCATCACTCACACTCCTATTCGTATACTCTTAATTCGTTCCAGGTTCTGGCATGCGCATTATTCCAGGTAAGCGTCTTAACAGAGTCCCACCAGGTGTAGCTGTACACGAAGCTATAATCCAGATGTGCCGGTTTAATCTCCTCCATGATCTGGATCAGACCCGCCATATTGGCCGGGATACCCAGCGTGCCGACGAAACGCACCTCGAAGCTGTACGCTCCGGGCACCTCCACCACCTCAACATCCCCGCCGGAAAAAGCAGATGCCGTCCTCCGGATCATCTCCGGCGTGGTCGTTCCGTTCCCCCGCAGCTTGGCCTTGATCATCTCCCGGCGGGTTGCGTAAGACTTCCCCGTATCCGAAGTCAGCGCCAGCATCCGCTCCCAGCGGGACAGACTCCACGTTGCAGACTCCAGAGTCTTCTGTGCATCGCTGTCAGCCATCGCATAGGCAAGCTCGCCACATTCCGCACCGGCGCTCGCCTGCAGCTGCTCCATCTCGGGCACGCCCTGGTAATACTCCGGCAGGTACTTCATCAGATCCGGGACCTGAACTTCCGGCCCTTCCCCCGACACACCCTCTTCGGAATACTTCAGAAGGCCATATATACTGTCTCCATAAGCCACAGCTACACCCCCTTAAGCTGATTCCAGGTTAGCGGACCTCTGGGCAAATAATCATGGGTATGCGCAGCCGGTGGAAATACGGATGGCTTGCCGTCCACACCGGACCAAGGCACACTATCCGCAGCCTGCGCGTAATCGACCTTGCCGTTGTTATTGGTATCATAGATGCTCTTCAGCATGTCTCCGGTGCTTTGGGCGGCAACCAGCAGCAAATTGCTGCTGCCATTCCCAATGTAGAGCTTGCCTGTATCGGTGCAGTAGCCCAGTTCGCCTGCGGCAAGCGTACCCAGTGCACTTTCCAGGCCGCGGCGGATTTGAATCAATGTCTTCAGTGCCATGGTCACCGCCCCCTAGAATGTTCCGCCATCTATACTGCCCACCGTCAGCCGGTTACCGTTGCCCGCATCATAAACAATGCTGCTTCCGTCCACGTTGGCTGCAACACCTGCCGCATCTACAGTAATTCCTTTGCCTGCTGTGACAGCAATCGCATCCGCACTTACCGTAATCCCGTTGCCCGCTCCAACATTCAGCGTCACCGCATCAGCTTGTCCGCCGCCGATGAGTCCGCTCCCCGCAGTAATGGTCTGCAGGGCTCCACCCGTCCGCACCCAGGCGGTCCCGTTCCAGCTGTAAATTTTCTGCTCATCATCCACATAAGCCGTCCAGCCGACAACCGGAACATAATACACCCAGACAGCAGACTGGTACTCGGCAACCTGATTGGTTTTCCCTGCCCATACACCCGTAGCTCCAGCCGGGATGATGTAACGTTCACCTTCGACCGGGCTGGCCGGCGGAGCGCTGAGGTTCTGATCCTTGACCGAGGCCTGAGGCTCGATATTATGCTTGGCCAGCTCAATCTCATTTTTGATTTTTTGTGCAGACCACAGATCCGTAATTGCCGTTCCCGTATCATTGATTAACCGGTGCTTAGCGGCATCGTCGATATGGGTTTTGATCTCAGCAGCCGTCTTGGTATTAGTGCCGTCCGACACCTTGTTGGGATGTCCCGCAGTGATATCCGCTTTGAGCACTTTGGCATAGGTAGTGCCATCTGCGATATCATCCACGGTTCCGGTCAGATCTGTTAATTTCTGCGCATTCACCCGGCGCCAGGCCGCCCCGTCATCGAAGTACAAATAACCGCTGTTACTTCCGCTGCTCACATAATACAGCCGGCCCACAGACGCTGCCGCAGGGCGAGAGGCTTCCGGACCGGACAACGCCCGACCGACCATGGAATTGGATGTACCGTCTCCGATGTATATTTCCTTCGTGTCTGTACAGAAGCCCATTTCACCGGCCTTCAGCGTCCCGTAAGTGGATAGCTCTGCCCGCGTACCGCGTTTCACTTGAATAGTTTGTGCCATTTTACACCTCTCTTTTGAAAGATCCGCCGTCAATCAGCCCGGCCTTTTTATAACGATCCAGCTCACTCTGCGTGGCTGTCAGCCCTGTCTGCAGCTGATTCACATCATCCGCTTCCACCGTATCTCCCGGCGTTTCGTAAGTCACGTACACTTCAGGCACATCGGCATAAATCTTAATCATCCGCCGCCAAGGTGCCTCGTCAGGAAAAGACACCGAGTAATTCCGCACCTCTGTCCCGCTATAGCGTGAACCTGTATAAACAGATAAGGTCTGATTATTAATGTTATCGTGGGCAAGCAGGCCGCTGTATACACCGCCTGCCAGAAGAAGCTTCTCTTCGACGACATAGCTACTGCCGTTTGCTTTTTTGTTCAGCTTGTCCTGAAAGACGTCAATCTGCTCCGGATATCCCATAGCTACACCTCCAGTACGACATTGCCGAATAGCGGCACTTCAGTCTCGTTTAGAGTCACATTTCCCGTCCCGCCGTTCAGCTTGAGTCCGCTATAATCCATAACACCCTCGGTATCCAGCAGCAGCGAACCAACTACGGATTGACTGATATAGGTGGCATCAAAAGCCTTCTCTTTGCGGTATTTCTCCAGAATCGCTGTAAAAGCTTTAATGACCGGCTGCAGCGCATAACCGGCTGCCAGCGTAACCCTGGCTGTGACGTTAATGGTTTTGCCTGTGGCAGATTCCACCGTCACTACGGCTCCCACCGGAGCTTGTCCTTCGCCAAGACCCGGAGCAGGATCAATGTATTGCTGTACTTGAGAGACCAACAGCGCGGAAGCAGGCTTGTGCTCCGCATTTACAATGACCACTTTTACCGTCTTCGGCCCTGCCCACAGTGGGAAGACCCGCGCTCTCCCTACGCCCTGGGTGTCCAACGCCCATTCCATATAATGATATTTATTGCCGCTCGTCGAAGGCCGTCTGGCCGAATCGAAGTACCGCTGGCGCAGCGCCTCATCTGCCTCCGCATCCGTACCGGGAACGAGCAGTGCCGTAATCTCCCCCCGGGCCAGCCCCGGGATATAATCGATGGGCAGCAGCGTACCCGAGTACTGATTCCCCTCTGCACCGGCGGTCTCACTTTCAAGGCGGTACGTTCCGGGTGACAGCTTCTCCGCCGCGCTAAAGTGGAGCAAGCCCAGCGAAAACCGGCTGCCCAGAGGAACATCCAGCAGCTCCCCTCCGCTGGTATAGAACTTGCCGCTCAGCTGCGCTTTCCCTGCGGGGTGACGGGTGATTCCTGTCCAGGCAATGCTGCGTTCCAGATACTCACCACCCGCTGTATCAGGGAAATACAGATTGTTGCTGACCTCAAGCTCAATATACATCTGGGCCATTTCAGCCGCCGCCGGAGCGAGTGCATCATAAATAATGCTTCCCTCGCGCTTGTCCATCCCTTCCGGAACCCGGTCCAGCATACGTTCGAGCAGGGCCTCATAGGTTTGATCTTCATACACCGGCAATCTCCTCCTTTCTCAGTTCAAAATTGCCGTAAACCGTGACAGCTGTGCAGCTGAAGCTCACCGTATCCCCGTTAAAAAGAATGTCCACATCCACAAGCTGTTGAATCCGCTCATCCTGCAGCAGTGCCTCACTTACGATTCTGCGCAGCTCCGGCCGGGCCAGCAGCCTGTCTTGTCCCAGTACGAGACTCCATTCCGTTCCGTAGTTTGGACTATAGATCAAATGCTCGAAGCGGGCAGTCTGCAGCACTTTGACCGCTGCCTGTTTGACTGCTTCAAGCCCATCGATTCTTCCGGCTATCCGCCCCTGCTCCCAGTCCATCCTATACGTTAGGCTCGGGCTGACAGCCGTTGTATCCCCATTACCTTCAAGGGATGCCGTAACCGGACCGGACTTCCCAATCGCCGGGATCATAGGTCCACCAGCCGATCCAGGACGATATAGCTCTGTCCGCCCTGCATACGCACAAGCAGCACGCGGTCTCCCGCTGCCAAGGCCCGGCGGAGCAAGATCTCTCTGCCCTCAAACACTGCCTTGCTCTCCATCACGGACTCTGGCACAACCAGCGCCGGTCCCGTCAGAATGAACCGCTGCTCCACCTGGATCTGCAACGGCTGTACCCCGACTACTGTCCCATAAGAAAAAGCCACCGGATTCGTATTCGATACGGCCCCGAGGCTTGCTTGTTTAATAATATCTAGCATGTCTTCTACACCACCTTAATGTCTAGGGACATCGTATGCTCCCCGCCTGAAATCTTATGGCTGCATTGATCGACCAGAAACAGCTGTGTCTGAAACTCATCCAGCAGTACATAAATGAAATTCCCGGCCCGGACCCGCATATCACCAATGGCCTGCACAGAGAGGCTAAGCTTCTCGCGGTTATGCAGCTTCAGCAGATTGCCTGCCTTCTCCTGGATTTGCGCAGCATTCGCCTTGTCATCCGCCTTCTGGTACAGGTGAAGAATCCCCCAGCGTTCCACATTTTCCTTATCCGTCGCCGGAAAAAACTCACGTTTGCCGGTTTCCTCATTGTCTTGATAGAGCAGGATTGTATTGTACGTATCATCGTCAATGCTTCTTTTAAGCGAATAATCATACAGATAATGACCGGCACCAAGGATCACATTCAGCAGCATTGCCTGAGGCGCACGCAGGGTCAGCTTTCCGAAATCATCATAAAAAGCCATCAGCTGGCCCATATACTGCAGTTCACTGCCCACAGCTCCCATAATTATATCCAGCAGCTTTTTATTATCCTCGATCAGGGAAGGAATCGTGTACTTCGCCGGGTCCATTACTCCGAGCCGGAGGCCATAGTCTTTGGCGATTTTGCTGATCAGCTCACTTGCTGTAATATCCTGCAGCACATAACTGCCGTTGCCCAGCAGATAACGGATCTGATCATACGCCGTCAGCTTCATTTCCTGATTCGCTCCCGTATCGATGCTGAAGACGAACCCGTAGAACACATCAATCCCGTCTTTCCTGAACTGCACAATATCCCCGTTGCTGATGCCGAACTTAGCATGCTGATAAATGCCGCTATCCACCAGTGTGAGCTCGAGGGTGGCAGGCTTGCCGGTACGGGTGGTTTTCCAGGAGATGTCAGTGGCAATCCCGGAAACATCCCAGATCGTGCCTTCTTTATTGATTACTATTAATTCCATCGCCATGGCCTCCTACGACAGCTTAATCACTCTGCCGGGTTTGAGCTTCTTCAGTTCGCTGTCAGAGATACTGTTAAGCTTTTGCAGAGTTTGATATTTGCTGCCTTCACCCAGTTGTTTTTGGGCAATGGACCAGAGGGTATCACCGGCTTTGATGGTATAAGTGGAGGCTGCTGTTTTTTCGCTTGCCCGCTTCTGCTGCGTCTTCACTTCACCCTTGCTGTCAACCTTCATGGCTAACGCCTGATAGAACACATATTTTTTCAAGCCGATCGTATACTCGATATCCCCGGAAGAGCCCGCACTCAGCTTCCAGGAGAAGCTTTCAATGCTGACAGCCATATTGATGCCAATGTCCCCGGTAAAAGTCTGCTGCGCCTGTGCATTCGCCTGCTTCAGCCAATCTGGAGTCTGCGTATCCTGCACATTCACCGCCTTCAGCCCTGAGAAAACAAACCGGACCGGCCTGCGGCTCAGCATCCATTTCCGGATCAGCTCCACATATTCATAAGGCTTCAGCAGCTTGCCGGCATTCTCTCCCGAATACACCACAAACGGATAATACTGTGCCGGAAAAATACTCTCAATGGTGATCTCCGTCAGCTTCGGATAAGCAATAGCATTGATCTCGCCAAAATCTATGACCGTATAGCTCTTGCTGTCGCCATTCTCTTTGATCTCGAGGGTCTCAGGATTAACCGGAAGCCGGATCACCTCTTCATAGTTATTGAAGCTAAGATAGAACCCATACTCCTCCATGTTACGTATACACCCCCTGGGCCGTAGAGACAAATTCCTCTTTCAGCTTTTGTCCGATCTTCGTGATGATGGAGTCAATATCGCCGGAGTTATTAATATTACCCGTTGTTACCTGAACTGTTGGTGTCAGCTCTACAAAATTCTGAATCGACTGAATCTCGGCCAGCTCGCGCAGCATGTCCAGATCATCGCTGGAGATATCGACCTTATCATTAATGGAGCCTACTTCACCCACTTTGTTGATGTTGTTGATGTTAGCTGCAGCAGTTTGAGCAGGATTCTTGGATTTATCATCTTTGGGCTTGGCCGAATCCAGCTTGGTATTGAATTTTGCGGGGAGAGCTGCTGCCTTGTTCTCATATTCCGCTACTGTTTTGGCGGTATCGACAAATTCTTTCTTTTTGGTATTGTGTACATCCTTAGTTGATGTAGGCTCTACCAGGGTACCTTGAGCATTCTTGACCATATCACTGAAGACATGCGGATTCTCTGCTTCAAGAAAGTTGGGTTTGAAATCGGCCAAAAATTCAAAACCGGGGAATTTGCTTAACCACCCTGCCACACTTTGAATCCCCTTAAGCACAAAGTTTATGCCTTCTGCTATGGCCTTTACGAACCCGCCTGCAAAGCTTTCAACACCTAACGCCATTTGGTAAATGAAGCCCAGGAAGTTCGTGGCCAGGTCATAAAATAGCTTTTGCACAGCATACGTCGGATCAATAAACAAGTTACGGAAGAAGTCTGCAAATGAAACAAAGTTATTGTACAGACCGATAACAAAATTCTCTATAGTCGCCCTCAGCCAGCCAAAAGCTCCCCCGATAAAAGCAACTACCTCGTTTACGGACACACCTGCTTGTTGAAGAATATAAATAAGCAGCGCTACAGCGGCAACAATTAAAAGGATCGGCCACATGCCTACAAGCCAAGCGGCAGCAAGATTATATAACTGCACAATCATCGCAGCTATGAAGACAATGGCAATGGCCGCAAGGATTGGCCCTACAACATCCCAGTTCTCCTGGAACGCTGCAAACATATACAAGATGCCATTTACAACCTCTCCAATCACCGTAGCTATTACCAGGAATGCATTCGCGATCAGATTTAGTGCAGTAGACATTCCTTCAGACTGAAATGCATTATTCAAGGTATCCAGAACCGGACGTAACGCAACGATGGCTTTTTGACCCATCATTTCAACTGCGCTATCCATGTTTCCCTGCAGCTTGTTCCATTTCCCCTTATCTTCCTCCGTCGCGTTAGCAGCTATCGCTTTCGTACCCAGAGACTTCACCTTATCGAACACACCGCCAAGGTCCAGTGAACCCAAGGAGTCCTTCGTTTTGGAGAGGAATCCCGGCTCCGCTGCTTTCCGTGCCTTCTCTGCTGCCTTTTGTTCCTTTTCCGCTGCAGCTTCCTTCTTCTTGTTCTGCATATAACCTATGGCTTTGTCCCCAACGTAAGTGATAAGTTCGAATCCGCCTACGTCCAGGGCCTTCATTATTTTTTGGACTTCACCCATGAATCCGCTTTTGGCATTCCGGACATCGTTATGATCCAGATCGTCATCGTTAGAACTGCCTCCAGAGCGGCTGGATCTGGAAGAGCCCCCTTCATCCGCAAGCCGTCTGGCCGCTTCCTGAGACTGCATGAACCCTTCCATAAAAGACTTGTTTTTCTCTTCATACACCCGCTCCAGTATCTGCTGCAGGTCACCCAGCGAGTGGCTGGCCCGGTTAAAATTCTGGTTCAGCCGATCCCACTGTGAATTCACATTTTGCCAGACGGTTAATGCCGTTACAGGAACCAACGCTGTACTTGTAATTTCCATTCATTCACCCCCTTCATCTCTTCTTCCCCTTACTCCGGGCACGCTCCCGCTTCTCCTTGTCCACGCGCACAGCAATCATGGCATAGATCGCCGCGCGTTCGCGGACCGAGAGCTTCATCAGCTCATGCGGCAGAATATGCAGCTCGTGGAGGGCGTAGTAGGCCAGATTGGCCTCACCATCGCCCTCGTTGATTAGTTTTTTACGTCATCTACCAGCTCGTTCATATCTGTGGCGAAGCCGTTCAGGGCCTGTACCCGCTCACCAAGCGCGGCGAACTCACCGGGCAGCAGCATTTTGCGCAGCAGTGATTCGGCCCCCATCACCCCATAAGAGCGCTGCAACTCCGTGTTCTTCAGATCCGGATGCACAACGCTTGCCGTCATCAGCTTGGCCATATACTCATTGGGATCAATCTCCGTGGTATAGGTGCCGTTCTTTCCTTTGACCTTGCGTGTGGCGGCTTTCCGGCACTCCTGGTTCTCATCCTCATTCATGCTGCGCAGCTTCCAGACGGCAGCTTTACCTTCCTTATCCTTGAAACGTAGCGAGACCACAAACTCCTCTGTTGTATCACATGCTGCATTTTGCGCAAAAAACAAACTTAATTCAGTCATGATGTTCCTCCCGGATTCTTAGTATTGGATTAATTAGAGACAGAGAAAAGACCCGCCGCAAAATAACCCCACAACGTGGGGCTTGGCTTCGATAATTATTCAGGTACTTTGCGGGGACCCCGAAACAAATAAATAAATTTAAAACACACGCCCGGGTCTTCCAGCTCCTGTCTGGGCGATGAATCTGCTTATCTGTTATTGGCCGGAATTTGCCGGGGCACTGAAGGGCTGAACCAACTCCACATCTTCAAAGGTAAAGCTGACCTCTTCCTCCAGCGCATCCGACTCCGTATCCAGCGAAGCCATGATCACACTGTCCAGATTGACATCCTTCAGCATGATGCGCTGCGCGCCAACTGTAGAGGACGGATCCTCATTCGTCACAATAATACTGAAATACTGGTCAATCCCCGTCTTCATGTATTCCAGCATCATTTGGCGGAAACGGCTCGTCATATAGAAAATCGTCATCGTACCGCTGCCCGACCATCCGGTTGCCTTATGCTGCACCCCGCGGCGTCCAAGCGTTTTCACTTCCGCCTTCTGTTTCTCCACTGTAGCCTCCAGCGTTTTCACATAGAACATTTCTTCCGTCTGTCCGTTAATTGTGGCATAGGCCCGGCCCTCCTGGCCGGATAGCGTATCGCTGGCTTTCAAGAATGTCATCTTAAACCACCTTCACTTTCATATATACTTTTTCTACGGAATCCACCGGCTTCACAGCCACATCCAGCACAACACTGTCACTGTCCGCTCCGGGGGTAACTACAATATCGCTCTGTGCGTTGAAGTTCTCAATCGCCCCCAGGTTCTGCAGATCATTCATATAGGTAACGCACTGCGACCAGAAAAGCGCACGTCCGTCTTCATTATTCGGCAATTTACCGATGAAGTAATTCTCAAAAATACGCTTCAAATCACCGGAGATTCCATCCAGTACGCGCAGTACACGATTTTTGGAGAATGCCTTACCCTTATCTGGTGAAAATGAAGTAAAGGTGTTGATATCCTGCTCTACCACAGCACGGCCGCCATTATACGTAAAGAGCAGTTCACCGTCTGTAAGCGCGGCTACGGTCTCGGAATGGCTGAAGCGCACATCCGCATCAACAGCGTCATCGTAGGCCTGATAGGTCAGGGATTCGTTCACCGCAGCGGCGGCAGTAGCACCGGCTACCCAAGCCACGGCATGTGCTTTATCCACCACAGTTCCGTCACTCAGCACCACACCGTTTGCCACACTGATAATACCCTCGTGGTCAGCCGTAGCATAATCGGACAATACTGCCTGCACCTTCTTGCCTTCCGTATTACGCAGACGCTTCACATAAGCGCTATATAGCGCCTTGAGCGTGTTATCCTCGGATACCAGCCCCACAGTCTGGAAGTCCTGAACCTCCAGCTCCGCCAGGAAGTCGCTATGTTCTGCATTCGTTACCGTACCATTAGCACCGCCTACAAGCGGCATCCCGGCTGTTAGCGTCAGCGCACCGGGTCCATTCGGCTTAAATTCTACATGGTCGTTCGCAGTCAGCCCGGCAGCCGTAGCTACTGTCTGCTTGTCCACCTCTGTATTCTCAAGCAAAGTCCGCACATCGAACTGAGCGTTGTCGTCGATATTCTTCTCGATAACAATCTTGAGTGCATTGCCGCGTTCCCCGCCATACAATGCAGTAACTTGAACCCCATTATTGGTCACAGCTGCCTTTACACCCTGATTCAAACGATAGAGCAGCAACGTGCCTGCCCGTTTCAGTACCTCTCTTACCGGCAGCAACTCAGCACCCGTCAGATCATACCCAAGCTTCTTCTGGAAATCATCCTGTGCGGTGAGCTTAAGAATTACTCCGGCTTGTCCCCAAGGCAGCGTAAGCGCCAGGGCCGCCGTACCGCGTTCCCCCATTTTACCTGACACGCTTCCGTTCGAAGCCACATTTACGTATACTCCCGGACGCACCTTGTTTTGTGTTGTCCATGTTCCTCCAGCCATTAGATAACCTCCTTATTTAGATAAAGCATCATTAATTGCTTAACCTCTTCCAGGCTGTAGCTCCCGCTCTCATGCAGAACTACATCCAGTACATCTTTTTCCTTCGGCGAAAATAAGACAGAACCCATAATCTGCTGTTTGCCAAAAGCATTCTGCTCTTCCCCGCCTCGCTTCAGCTCACTTGCATTCATTTCCTTTGAATTCATTTCAGCCGTGCTCCTTCTGTGAAGTGACCCATCAGTTCTGCCTCGCCCTCCGGCTGCTTCTGCTTCTGGAGATAGAGCATATAGTCTACTGTGAACAGCGGCCCATGTCCCTCTGCTCCTGCCTCCCATGACTGGCGCATTACACGAAAAGCTGGATTGCCGCTTTCCCTGTCCGCCAACGCTTCACACAAGCCGTCCGCCATGCTCTCTGCATCCAGCGGACTTCCCTGCTCGTAGCGGATACCGAAACGGTACACCGCCATGTATCTGCCTTCACGCTGCCGGTCGTAGGTTGCTGAGATGAGCCCCGTTTTGAAGTAGGCTGACTGCGGCTTGTCCCCTTCCACATAGACAGGTACATCGGGATAATACTCTGCCAACGCATCTGTGATGTTCTCCCGCACTTGTTGTACAGTCATGATTTCAATCCTCTCAAGATTAGTTGTGATAATCCCTCCCCCCCTTCCTGGAAATCACAACGGATACTATCCTGACAAGAATAATATCCGTCTTGTATTAGGCCTCTGCTGAAGGAACTTTCACCACGCTTATGCCTCAGCCCCCAAGGGAGCCGATATTTTGTAGAGCATTCATGCTCCCGCGGTGTCCTTCTGCTTCATTTGCCATGTTATAAATATAGACCCTTTGAATCTCTGCGCAGACGCTATTATAGAGGAGAATGGACTAACTTCCGGAGACCCTTGGGATGAAAAAAGGAGGTACCAGTTGTGCCGCAAAAAAAGCCGCATCACCCATTGGGCAATACGGCTTCGTGTACTACTTATTATCTAAAATAACCGAATCTCCAGGCTATTTCCGTGAGAAGGTTCAGCTTCAGCGGGCAGTCTACTATTTCTCCTTGCGGGGCCCTGATGTTTTCTCTAGCGAAGTTAATGACAACAACTGCAGATCTGCGAGCGCCAGCGCCATTTTATAGAACGCCTTCGACCTTATTTTCACATAAGTGTCCTTGCTCACCGGGGGATCGAATACATGATTATAGATCGTGTAGTCGTAGCTCTCCTCTCTGCGCAAGTAACGTTCCCGCACAAGCTGCTGTTCTCTAAGTGTAAGTCTCTCTACTACGGAATCTATCATTGCACAGTATGCTCTTCTTGCCGCAGGCACATCCACATTATGAGTTGCTATAGCCGCCGTCTGATCCGTAACCGTATTAGTCGCGCCGTGGAACCTTTCCGTATAAGAGTACGTAATCCCGGCCTCTTTAGCCTCGAAAGTTACGGTCTTAAATATACGGTATTTCTCCAGCATATTTTCTATAGTGACCTGAGTAAGACGGCGGTCAAGCTCGGGCAGCGAAGCTAGAATCATCATGTTAACCACTCCTTTTGATGTCATACAGATTTGAGAACTTTATTGCGGACCTTTCCAGCCAAATGTGGTAAAATTCTATTTGTTCGTATGTTGTTCGTGTTTTTCATTAATATACCACTTATCTACCAATTCCGTAAAATGCCATTTAGGCCCGTTTTAGAGTATAAACAAGCTATATTCATTATTTATCTTACCTTTTGGCAATATCGTCCGCTTTATTGTTTACCTATTGGCATAAATAGCTTATATTAATAGCAACAGCTTATTAGGTGATAAGGAGTGGTTAACGATGGCAGAGGAATTCGGGAACTATCTGAAACAGCTTCGGGAAGAAAAGGGACTGACAATCAATCAGTTGGCATCCCTTGCCGGGATTAGCGGAGCACAAATTTCGCGGATAGAGAATGGACTGCGGGGTGTCCCTAAGCCGGCTACACTGCGTAAGATTGCTGAAGCGACCGATGTCTCTTATGAGGAGCTTATGGGCCATGCCGGTCATTTAACCGAATCACAGAGCAGTACTGTAGGGTCAGTGCCCGCATGGGCTACGAGTAAGGATAAACGGGATTTCCGTCAAATGCTTGAGGATGATGGCGAGCTGATGTTCGACGGAATCCCACTGAACAAGGAGGATAAGCAGCGGATCAAGGATGTATTAACAGGCCTATTCTGGGAGGCCAAGCAGATGAACAAAAGAACTAAGCCCAAGCACGATTCAGGTACGAAGGAATAGCCAGGCAATCATACAACTATTAACATGCTGCGGGTGAAGAATATGGATGAGCTAATCAAGCGTCTGGTCAAAAAATATAATACCAACAACCCCTTCGAGCTGGCCGGAGCCCTCGGCATTCACATCAGGTTTATGGATCTAGGCGAAGGCACCAAGGGCTTGTATTACCGTAAGTTGAGAAGAAGGTTTATCGTCATTCATAATGAGCTGCCTCTGGAGTGGCAGCGGTTTGTATGTGCGCATGAATTGGCTCATGACCGTCTGCATAAAGGGGTCAACCGTTTTTTTCTGGAGGAAAACTCTTTTTTCTCACCGGGGAAGCTGGAGCGTCAGGCCAATATATTCGCAGTGAAGCTGCTATCCGCTGGCACTTCTATCGAGCAGGATGAATCTTTACAGAGCTATTATGCAAGGATCGGCATCCCGGCAGAGGTTGTCTTTTTTTTAGATGATTAAAGGAACATATGTTCCTTTAATAACGCAACAAAAAACTCTTACCGAAGTAAGAGTTCATTGCCAGCTATTAGCTGTGTTATCGGGATGACACGATTTGAACATGCGACCCCCTGGTCCCAAACCAGGTGCTCTACCAAGCTGAGCTACATCCCGAAACTATGAAATTTAATATGGAGCGGGTGATGGGAATCGAACCCACGCTATCAGCTTGGAAGGCTGAAGTTCTACCATTGAACTACACCCGCAAAGGTGAAATATCGGGATGACACGATTTGAACATGCGACCCCCTGGTCCCAAACCAGGTGCTCTACCAAGCTGAGCTACATCCCGTTAATATAAAGCCTATTACTCAAAAGAATAATGGCGCGCCCTGAGAGATTCGAACTCCCGACCTTTTGATTCGTAGTCAAACGCTCTATCCAGCTGAGCTAAGGGCGCAAAAAATATGGAGCGGACGACGGGAATCGAACCCGCGACCCTCGCCTTGGCAAGGCGATGCTCTACCGCTGAGCCACGTCCGCAAATTAGTGGTGCGCGTGAAGGGACTTGAACCCCCACGTCTTACGACGCCAGATCCTAAGTCTGGTGCGTCTGCCATTCCGCCACACGCGCATAAAACTAATAAAAGTGAGCCATGAAGGACTCGAACCTTCGACACCCTGATTAAAAGTCAGGTGCTCTACCAACTGAGCTAATGGCTCGCAATTGGCAGGGGATATAGGATTCGAACCTATGATGACGGAGTCAGAGTCCGTTGCCTTACCACTTGGCGAATCCCCTACAATAGATACCTATATAATGCCCACAATCTCCCACAAATATCAAGAAAATTATGGTGGAGGCTGAGGGGTTCGAACCCCCGACCCTCTGCTTGTAAGGCAGATGCTCTCCCAGCTGAGCTAAGCCTCCATATGTATGGCGCTCCAAAGGGGTGAAACTCAGGGAATTATCTTCCCATAAAAAATTGGTGACCCGTATGGGATTCGAACCCATGTTACCTCCGTGAAAGGGAGGTGTCTTAACCCCTTGACCAACGGGCCTTAGTAAAGTAAATCTGTGGAGCTCTCAACCGGATTCGAACCGGTGACCTCTTCCTTACCATGGAAGCACTCTACCTGCTGAGCTATGAGAGCATGGCTCCCCGAACAGGACTCGAACCTGTGACAACTCGATTAACAGTCGAGTGCTCTACCAACTGAGCTATCAGGGAATATTGTCCGCTTGGCGGCGTCCTACTCTCCCAGGACCCTTCGGTCCAAGTACCATCGGCGCTGGAGGGCTTAACGGTCGTGTTCGGGATGGGTACGCGTGGAACCCCTCCGCTATCGCCACCAAACGGGCATTTACAGCGTAAATGCTTCAGGAATTGATTCCTGAAAACTGAATCCGAAACGAATCTGCGCTCTAAGAAATTTGGATAAGCCCTCGACCGATTAGTATTGGTCAGCTCCATGCATTGCTGCACTTCCACCTCCAACCTATCTACCTCGTCGTCTTCAAGGGGTCTTACTAGTTGGGAAATCTCATCTTGAGGGGGGCTTCACGCTTAGATGCTTTCAGCGCTTATCCCGTCCGTACGTAGCTACTCAGCCATGCTCCTGGCGGAACAACTGATGCACCAGCGGTACGTCCATCCCGGTCCTCTCGTACTAAGGACAGCTCCTCTCAAATTTCCTGCGCCCACGACAGATAGGGACCGAACTGTCTCACGACGTTCTGAACCCAGCTCGCGTACCGCTTTAATGGGCGAACAGCCCAACCCTTGGGACCTACTTCAGCCCCAGGATGCGATGAGCCGACATCGAGGTGCCAAACCTCCCCGTCGATGTGGACTCTTGGGGGAGATAAGCCTGTTATCCCCAGGGTAGCTTTTATCCGTTGAGCGATGGCCCTTCCATGCGGTACCACCGGATCACTAAGTCCGACTTTCGTCCCTGCTCGACTTGTAGGTCTCGCAGTCAAGCTCCCTTATGCCTTTGCACTCTGCGAATGATTTCCAACCATTCTGAGGGAACCTTTGAACGCCTCCGTTACTCTTTAGGAGGCGACCGCCCCAGTCAAACTGCCCGCCTGACACGGTCCCCGTACCCGCTTAGGGTACTAGGTTAGAACCTAGATACGATCAGGGTGGTATCCCAACGGCGCCTCCGCAGAAGCTTGCGCTCCTGCCTCAACGGCTCCCACCTATCCTGTACAGATCGTACCCAAATTCAATATCAAGCTGCAGTAAAGCTCCATGGGGTCTTTCCGTCTTGTCGCGGGTAACCTGCATCTTCACAGGTATTAAAATTTCACCGGATCTCTCGTTGAGACAGCGCCCAAGTCGTTACGCCATTCGTGCGGGTCAGAATTTACCTGACAAGGAATTTCGCTACCTTAGGACCGTTATAGTTACGGCCGCCGTTTACTGGGGCTTCGGTTCACAGCTTCGGGTTGCCCCTAACCACTCCCCTTAACCTTCCAGCACCGGGCAGGCGTCAGCCCGTATACTTCGCCTTGCGGCTTCGCACAGACCTGTGTTTTTGCTAAACAGTCGCTTGGGCCTTTTCACTGCGGCCCCCTCGGGCTATTCACCCTACCGAGGCACCTCTTCTCCCGAAGTTACGAGGTCATTTTGCCGAGTTCCTTAACGAGAGTTCTTCCGCGCGCCTTAGAATTCTCTTCTCGCCTACCTGTGTCGGTTTGCGGTACGGGCACCTTCTCCTGGCTAGAGGCTTTTCTTGGCAGTGTGAGATCATGACCTTCGCTACTACAATTTTCGCTCCCCATCACAGCCCAGCCTTAATGATGTGCGGATTTGCCTACACATCAGCCTCACTGCTTAGACGGACACATCCATCAGTCCGCGTCACTACCCTCCTGCGTCACCCCATCGCTCATAGCGGATTACGGTGGTACAGTAATTTCAAACTGTTGTCCTTCGACTACGCCTTTCGGCCTCGCCTTAGGTCCCGACTTACCCTGAGCGGACGAGCCTTCCTCAGGAAACCTTGGGCTTTCGGCGGATCAGATTCTCACTGATCTTTTCGTTACTCATACCGGCATTCTCACTTGTATGCTGTCCAGCGCTCCTTACGGTACACCTTCAACCTACATACAACGCTCCCCTACCCCAGATACAAAGTATCTAGCCATAGCTTCGGTGGTGTGTTTAGCCCCGTTACATTTTCGGCGCAGAGTCACTCGACCAGTGAGCTATTACGCACTCTTTCAATGGTGGCTGCTTCTAAGCCAACATCCTGGTTGTCTGTGCAACTCCACATCCTTTCCCACTTAACACACACTTGGGGACCTTAGCTGATGGTCTGGGCTGTTTCCCTTTTGACAATGGATCTTAGCACTCACTGTCTGACTCCCGGCAAGAAGTTAATGGCATTCGGAGTTTGACTGAGCTTGGTAACCCTTGCGGGCCCCGCACCCAATCAGTGCTCTACCTCCACCACTCCATTCACCGAGGCTAGCCCTAAAGCTATTTCGGGGAGAACCAGCTATCTCCGAGTTCGATTGGAATTTCTCCGCTACCCCCACCTCATCCCCGCATTTTTCAACATGCGTGGGTTCGGGCCTCCAGTGCGTGTTACCGCACCTTCACCCTGGACAGGGGTAGATCACACGGTTTCGGGTCTACGTCCACATACTCATTCGCCCTATTCAGACTCGCTTTCGCTGCGGCTCCGTCTTCTCGACTTAACCTTGCATGTTAAACGTAACTCGCCGGTTCATTCTACAAAAGGCACGCCATCACCCAGTAATAGGGCTCTGACTTTTTGTAAGCACACGGTTTCAGGTTCTATTTCACTCCCCTTCCGGGGTGCTTTTCACCTTTCCCTCACGGTACTGTTTCACTATCGGTCGCCAGGTAGTATTTAGCCTTAGCAGATGGTCCTGCTGGATTCATACGGGGTTTCACGTGCCCCGCACTACTCGGGATCCGTCTCGGAGAGAACACAGTTTAGGCTACAGGGCTTTTACCTCTATCGCGGGCCTTTCCAGACCTCTTCACCTACCATATTCCTTTGTAACTCCATGTGAGACGTCCCACAACCCCAAGGGGCAAGCCCCTTGGTTTAGGCTGTTCCGCGTTCGCTCGCCGCTACTGACGGAATCACTATTGTTTTCTCTTCCTCAGGGTACTTAGATGTTTCAGTTCCCCTGGTCTGCCTCTGCGTATCCTATGTATTCAGATACGAGTAACTGCGAATTACCACAGCTGGGTTTCCCCATTCGGACACCCCCGGATCAAAGCTTGCTTACAGCTCCCCGAGGCAGTTTCGTTGTTCGCCACGTCCTTCGTCGGCTCCTGGCGCCTAGGCATCCTCCGTGTGCTCTTATTAGCTTAACCAATCGCTCCGGTATTGGCTCATTCGCTCATCTTGTTTTAAACAGCGCTTCCGGATGAATCCGTCCGCTAGTCTGTTTAAAGCCAAAAGTCGCTCATAATCCAAAACCATCGCTCAGCATGACTAATAACTATTTCAACTTGCTTACACAAGTTTCAGCTAAAAGATGTTCTAAAACGCAAATTCGTTTCGGTATCCAGTTTTCAAGGATCAAGGTGCTGAAATTTCGGGACAATCACGACTGTGATGTTCGGAATAACAGACAATGTGCATATAATCTTGTAAAGAAGTATTGGTGGAGCCAAGCGGGATCGAACCGCTGACCTCCTGCTTGCAAGGCAGGCGCTCTCCCAGCTGAGCTATGGCCCCATATAGTCACCCCAAAAAGTGAGGTGTAGCTTCGAGGTTAATTCCGATTACTTTTCGGGGACCCCGGGACTCGCTATTCAATTCTAAATGTTATATGGTGGGCCTTGGTGGACTCGAACCACCGACCTCACCCTTATCAGAGGTGCGCTCTAACCAACTGAGCTAAAAGCCCATATAACAGATAACATTGTGAATCAACCAATAAATTGATTGTTCGCTTGGCGGCGTCCTACTCTCCCAGGACCCTTCGGTCCAAGTACCATCGGCGCTGGAGGGCTTAACGGTCGTGTTCGGGATGGGTACGTGTGGAACCCCTCCGCTATCGCCACCAAACGCATACGAAAGAGACTTGCTCTTTCAAAACTGAACACGAGTGAGTGTTTGAACCCTAAGGTTCGTTGTGGAAGCTTTAGCTTCCGATTTGAATGTTTCCGTTGCAGGAAACGATTCTCCATAGAAAGGAGGTGATCCAGCCGCACCTTCCGATACGGCTACCTTGTTACGACTTCACCCCAATCATCTACCCCACCTTCGGCGGCTGGCTCCCTTGCGGGTTACCCCACCGACTTCGGGTGTTGTAAACTCTCGTGGTGTGACGGGCGGTGTGTACAAGACCCGGGAACGTATTCACCGCGGCATGCTGATCCGCGATTACTAGCAATTCCGACTTCATGCAGGCGAGTTGCAGCCTGCAATCCGAACTGAGACCGGCTTTGCTGGGATTGGCTCCACCTCGCGGTTTCGCTTCCCGTTGTACCGGCCATTGTAGTACGTGTGTAGCCCAGGTCATAAGGGGCATGATGATTTGACGTCATCCCCACCTTCCTCCGGTTTGTCACCGGCAGTCACTCTAGAGTGCCCAGCCTTACCTGCTGGCAACTAAAGTCAAGGGTTGCGCTCGTTGCGGGACTTAACCCAACATCTCACGACACGAGCTGACGACAACCATGCACCACCTGTCTCCGATGCTCCGAAGAGGGGCACTATCTCTAATGCTTTCATCGGGATGTCAAGACCTGGTAAGGTTCTTCGCGTTGCTTCGAATTAAACCACATACTCCACTGCTTGTGCGGGTCCCCGTCAATTCCTTTGAGTTTCAGTCTTGCGACCGTACTCCCCAGGCGGAGTGCTTACTGTGTTAACTTCGGCACCAAGGGTATCGAAACCCCTAACACCTAGCACTCATCGTTTACGGCGTGGACTACCAGGGTATCTAATCCTGTTTGCTCCCCACGCTTTCGCGCCTCAGCGTCAGTTACAGCCCAGAAAGTCGCCTTCGCCACTGGTGTTCCTCCACATATCTACGCATTTCACCGCTACACGTGGAATTCCACTTTCCTCTTCTGTACTCAAGTCACCCAGTTTCCAGTGCGACCCCAGGTTGAGCCCAAGGTTTAAACACCAGACTTAAATGACCGCCTGCGCGCGCTTTACGCCCAATAATTCCGGACAACGCTTGCCCCCTACGTATTACCGCGGCTGCTGGCACGTAGTTAGCCGGGGCTTTCTTCTCAGGTACCGTCACTCCGGTAGCAGTTACTCTACCGGACGTTCTTCCCTGGCAACAGAGCTTTACGATCCGAAAACCTTCATCACTCACGCGGCATTGCTCCGTCAGGCTTTCGCCCATTGCGGAAGATTCCCTACTGCTGCCTCCCGTAGGAGTCTGGGCCGTGTCTCAGTCCCAGTGTGGCCGTTCACCCTCTCAGGTCGGCTACGCATCGTCGCCTTGGTGAGCCGTTACCCCACCAACTAGCTAATGCGCCGCAGGCCCATCCCCAAGTGGCAGATTGCTCCGCCTTTCATTCTCTCTTCAGGAGAGGAAAGAAATTATCCGGTATTAGCTACCGTTTCCGGTAGTTATCCCAGTCTTGAGGGCAGGTTGCCTACGTGTTACTCACCCGTCCGCCGCTAAATTCATTTGAAAGCAAGCTTTCAAATGAACTCCGCTCGACTTGCATGTATTAGGCATGCCGCCAGCGTTCGTCCTGAGCCAGGATCAAACTCTCCAAATTGGTTTTAGAAAGAGCGATTGCTCATTTTGAAACATCTGACGAGAATTTTCATTCTCACGATGAAGTTTCTAAAGCGTACAAGACGCTGTGAAACTCATCATTTTTGGAAGTCACTTTCGTGATTCCCCACTCACTCGTTGTTCAGTTTTCAAAGATCAATGTCTCATTTTAACTCTTCACCGCATCTCAGCGGCGACCTTTATAATATATCATAGTGTTTCGTTGTTTGGCAAGCTTTTTTTTGAAAAAGTTATTTTTCATTATTTCCTGCCTGTAGCACCCTTTTAAACATTCAAAAGGAGCGCGAGATATAATGTATCATGCCGGCTCCCTTTTAGTCAAGCTATTAGGTTAATTTTATTTGTTCTGGTCTTATAGCACTTTAGTATTCAATGTTTGAACTGTGAGGAACGTCCTCCCCACGCGTACTTGGACAACTCCTTCTGTGGAGCAAAACGTGCATACATACGGAATACCGTTTTATATCGATTGGCAATAGCGTGTCTGATATTCTGATCTAAACGCTGATCGCTCAAGTCCAGAAGCATTTCATCCAGCTCTTTACGCAAAACATAGTCCAGCTCCTTGCATTCCTTCTCATTGAATAACATCCCGAGCATATGCTTGGCCTCCTTCATGAAATTCATAGCTATCAACAACCATCAAATGCCATGTCCTCTACTGTAGAAAATAGACCATTCGATGTGGGAAGCTCCAATTGTACTGCTTACACTAGATTAACCGGAGCATAGGATCTATAACCATAATTATAAAAAATTCCATTATGGTCTCGTTATATCCAAATTCCGACTATGGGACCAATTTATTTGGCTTTTAATGTTATGCTCAATTCCCATAAATTTTATGATAAAAGTGAAAATGTAATTGTACTCTCAATGATTGCGGCAACGAACAGCAGAATAACAATCCATACCGAAGCGGTAAAAGTCTGCCGCATAAACGCCTGCCAATGGCCCGCTTCCCTCTCATTTCTTTTTCCCGCCCGAAATAGGGCAGACAACGCTTTGCCTCCGAACCTCAGACCAAAAGCACAGGCAATAATGATTGCTGGAATCTCGATAATCCCGTGCGGCAGCAATCCTTTTACAATCAGGGTGAACAGGTCCTGTCCCTGTATTGCGGACAGATGAATCAGATAACCAATGACCGCACCGTTAATCAGCAGGAAGAACACCGGTAATATTCCAAACAGTGCCCCTAGAAATATAATGACTACACTTTTGATGCTGTTGTTCAGAAAGATAAATACAAAAAAGCTCCATTGCGGATTAGAGGATTCTCTAAGGTTCCCGCTGATTTCGCTGATTCCTTTCAATTGCTCATTCAGCAGCTGCTGCAGACTTCCCGTACCGATCCAGCCAATTACTCCGCCGGCTATGAATAACAAGGCTGCTGTCAGCAGCGCTTTGCGGATCGTTCCCAGATCTTTGATAAACGTATTAAAAGATAACATTTGTACCTCCTGATATGATATCGCGCTTTTGAAGCATTTGCTGCAGGTTTTATATCTGCGGTCATAAGCGCCCTGTACGAGCATACATTTAGAACAAACAAGCATTTCGCATGGGAGAGGAGCGCTGACATTATGAATTCTTTTTATGTATTCAGCGGCAAAAAGATAAAACGGTTCATTTATATCTTTGCTGCTGCGCTTCTTACCGCCGGTGTCGTCTATGTCGAAAGGGGTAATATTACTGTTTTCTCTGAAGCAGCCCCTTCCGCCATTTACAGCGTGCCGACGGAAAAGAAGCTGATTGCCTTAACCTTTGATATTAGCTGGGGGGAGAAGAGACCGGAACCGATCCTGAAGGTGCTGGAAGACAAAAAGGTGGATAAGGCTACCTTCTTTCTATCCTCCCCTTGGAGTAAGACCCATCCAGAGATTGTCACCAGCATCAAAGACGCCGGATACGAGATTGGCAGCCACGGCCACAAGCATGTGAACTACAGTACACTGAGCAATGAAGAAATCCGTACGCAAATTACTACAGCCCATACGGTCTTGACCGAGTTAACAGGTACACAGCCCAACCTCATCAGAATGCCTAACGGGGATTTTGACAAAAGAGTGCTGCAGGTTGCCTCTGATCTTGGGTATAAGGTAATTCAATGGGATACAGATTCGCTGGACTGGAAGAACATCGGTGTGGATAATATCGTGAACCGTGTGACGAGCAAGGCCCATCCCGGAGATATCGTATTGCTGCATGCCAGCGACTCCTGTAAGCAGACTCATGAGGCATTGCCGCAAATTATTGATAAACTGCGCAGCCAAGGATATGAATTCGTTACAGTCTCTGAACTAATTAGCCAAAGCAGTGCCGAAGGCAAGGAAGTCCGCGACTCCGCTTGGCTGGATAATGGGTTAGAAGACGCTGCCGGGATGTAACTTAGACCAGTTCTAAACGCGCCGCTATAGGTTATGTGCTATGAATTAGTGGCGCGGAGAAATGAGCTTGGAAATATCCGGAGTAGGTGTATTTAGTTTCGGGTAGCTCAGGTCAAGCCCCTCCAGCGTTTTCACCACAATGGCCAGCGCCAGATAATTGCGGTACCAGCGGTGATTCGCCGGAATCCAGTACCATGGAGCTTTCTCTATACCGGTTTCCTCAAAAACATCTTCATAGGCTTGTTGATAATCATCCCAGAATTCGCGTTCCTGCAGATCGCTGGCGTCGAACTTCCAATGTTTCGCCGGATCATCAAGCCGCTCCTGGATCTTCTCCAGCTGCTTCTCCTTGGAGATGTGCAGAAAGAGCTTGATTACCGTTGTCCCCTCTTCCGCCAGCATTTCCTCAAACTGGCGGATGTAGCGGAAACGCCGCTTGGCATCCTCTTTCTTCAGACTGCCATGCACACGCGGTACCAGCACATCCTCATAATGCGAACGGTTAAACGCAGCAATATAGCCTTTGGGCGGTGTCTTCATATGGACTCTCCACAGGAAATCGTGAGCTTCCTCCTCCAGAGAGGGCTTCTTGAAGCTGGTAACGATGAAGCCTTGCGGGTTAATACCGGAGAAAATATGCTTAACGGTTCCGTCCTTCCCGCTGGAATCCATTCCTTGAAGAATAACGAGCAGGGAATGCTTCTTTTGTGCAAAAAGGATATCCTGAAGCTCTGCCAGCCGTTTCTTCAGCTTCTCCATTTTGGCTTCCGCTTCTTCTTTAGATTTGAATTCGCCGCGTTCGTCCGGATCGAGGTCTTTCAGGCGTGTTTCACTTGTGTCTTTTATCATATAACGCTTGATGTTCATATATTCCCTCCTCCACTCTATTCTTTAAGATTAACCTCATCAACTTGATTCTAACCGTTCCGTATAAGCAATGCCAAAACCCCGCCACCCTGAGTGTATTCAGGGAAGCGGGGTTTTGGTTTATAGACTTTTAAATTGAGGCCGGTTTCAAAATGCGGTGCAGCATCAAAATCTGGAACGCATTGCAAGCGACCAGCGGCACCAGAATAAAAATGGTGGCGCTATCTACGCCGATCCGGAGTACACCGATAATCTCAACAATGGTGATGGCGGTCATAAAGAAAAAGGTTGGAATCCAGGCCGAAGCGTTGGTACCCCGCATTTTGAACCAGGAAACAATAATTGCGGTAAGCAGAATCCCGAGACCCAGAATCAGGTCGGATGCAACACTCCGGTCCCCGCTCAAAAATGTACGCAGGAAAACCAGTTCAAGCAGCGCAAGCACTGCTAGCACCAGTTGTATGTACCGCCATGCCTTGCGCGGGAACACGCCGGTGCCCATGTAATTAAGAATCAGATAAGCGAAGAACCCAAGCTGTGCATATACACTGACGAGCACTCCGTAGCCAAAAAGGATCAGGGAGTAAAGTAAAAGGTCGGCGGTGCTCTTGAAATCGATTCCGCCATTGACTATCTGCAGGGCAAGACCGGCAATCACGGCTCCTCCTGCTCCGATCAAAAGCGTGGTCCAGAATAAATAAAACCATTTTCTTAAGTTCAGCGCTTCCACCTCCCTGTGTCAGATTTATTTTACCAAGGTTACCGTCAAAAAACCATTACACTCCAACATAAATGTGTGCCCCCGCGGCATACTACAGTCAGTAACTCTATAAAGGAGGGCAGCGCCAATGAAATGGAGGACTTTGTGGTCTGGAGGCTTGGCACTCGGCTTGGTTATGGCCTTAACGGCCTGCGGAGGCGAACAGAGCAGCAGTTCTTCTTCCGGACAGGGCGGATATAAGGAAATGAAGACGATGGTTGTAGATATATTGAAAAGCGATGAGGGGAAAAAGGCAGTTGAGGAGGCCCTTTCTACCCCCAGCTCGGGTGAAGGCAGCACAAGCGGGCTGAGCATGAAAATGATGCCGATGCAAACAACCGAGCAGATCCGGATCGCGGTTAAAGACACCATCACAGCTCCTGAGTACCAGAAGGAAATCGAAAAAATCATGACGGACCCGCAGTTTGCCGGGGAGTTCGCCAAAGCGATTAATACGCAGAGCAAGGAATTGCATCTTCAATTAATTAAGGACCCCACTTATCAAAAGTCTGTCGAAGAAATTATGAAATCGCCTGAAATGATGAAAATGTTCCTCGACCTTACTAAGACTTCCGATTACCGCAAGCAATCCATGACCATTATGCAGGAGGCCATGCAGAATCCGCTCTTCCGTATGGAAGTGCTCGATCTGCTCAAAACTGTAGTACAGGAAGAGCTGCAGCCTAAGGTACAGAAAAAGGATGCCGAAAAAGGCGGCGGGGGCGGAGAGGAACAGGAAAGCGGGGGCGACAGTCAGAAGCAGGAAGGCGGAGATGATTCCGGCTCCTAAAATAACATACATTATTTTCAAAAAAGGCCATGTCCCATATAGGACAGGCCTTTTTGTGTGCAAACAAATTACGCAGAGCTTAATGTTCGTACTTGGCGATCAGCTTATCTGCAACTTCTGCAAACAATCCTGCAGTTGGCGTATCCGCCTTGTACACCGATGGTGAGAAATCAGGCTCAGAGATATGGTTATCAGGTGCACCCAGCGGCACCTGGGCCAGCAGCTCTGTATGCAGTGTTTCGGCCAGGCGGGCACCTCCCCCGCGTCCGAAGATATAATCCTTCTTGCCGCAGGAGGAACATTCATAATACGCCATATTCTCGATGACCCCAAGAATCTCATGATCGGTCTGCAGAGCCATAGAGCCCGCTCTTGCTGCCACAAAGGCCGCCGTTGCATGAGGGGTGGTTACAATAATCTCCTTGCTGTGCGGCAGCATCTGATGCACGTCAAGCGCCACATCGCCCGTTCCCGGAGGCAGGTCCAGCAGCAGGTAATCCAGTTCACCCCAGCCTACATCGCTGAAGAACTGGCGCAGCATTTTGCCAAGCATCGGCCCTCTCCAGATGACCGGACTATTCTCACGGATGAAGAAGCCCATCGACATGACCTTCACTCCGAATCGTTCCACCGGAATAATCGTACCTTCTTCCACGACTGGTCCTTCTTCAATCCCCATCATGTCAGGGATACTGAAGCCGTAAATGTCAGCATCGATCAGACCGACCTTTTTGCCTTTTCTGGCTAGTGCTACGGCCAGGTTCACTGTCACCGTTGACTTTCCCACTCCGCCCTTGCCGCTGGCGATCGCGATGAAGTTCACACCCGAATTCTCGTTGATCAGCTCATGCCCCTCAAGGCCCGCTGCGTGGCCTTTCAGCTTCTCGCCTTGTTCTGATTCCTGCTCGTCTTCTGCACTCTCTCCACGGAGTATAGCTCGTTCATAATCGGTGGCATCACGCAGACGGATATGAATATTATCTGCTCCGCCCTCAGTAAGCAGATCGCGAACCTGCTGCTCCAGCTCCATACGCTGCTTCTCCTCGGAGTCAAGACACACGACAGATAGCGAAATCCGGTCTTCTTTAATCATGATATCGCGGATCAGCTGTAATTCGACAAGGCTTTTTCCGGATTCCGGGTCTGTGAGCGGCTGCAAAAGTTCCTGAATTTGTTCCCTAGTCAGCATGGAAAGCACCTCTGTTCCTTACCGGATGGGTAAGCTCCGGTATTTTCGTCTATTATAGCATTACCCTCCGGCGGAAGAGTAGTCCCACCCTATGGCTGCTCAGAGGTATACCGCAAGATCCCCCGGTAGATACTGGTTGCCACCTTCCGTTGATACACATCGTCTCCAAGCAGAACGGATTCCTCAGGATGGGATAGGAATCCTACCTCAACTAAGACAGCCGGCATCTTTAATACTTTTAACAAATAAATGGTATTCGCAGTCTTGGCCACACGGTCTGTATTCTCAAGGGTAGTCTTCAGCTCATCCTGTACCGATCCGGCCAACGCCTTGTTGCCCTCATTGCTTGGATAATAGAAGGTCTGGGCTCCGCTCCAGCGGTTCGAAGGAATACTGTTCATATGTACGCTGACAAACAGATCGGCGCCCTTCTCCTCGATACTTCTGACCCGCTGCTTCAGATCCTCCGTCTTGCGTCTGGCATACCCCTTGGTGCTGTCCTGGGCCAGATCATAATCCCCTTCCCGGGTCATCACCACAATAGCTCCCGCCTGCTGAAGATAATCGCGTAAATAGAGGGACACCGATAAGTTGATATCCTTCTCAATCAGCCCCTCCCGGCTCACTGCGCCGCCATCCGGCCCCCCGTGGCCTGCATCAATGGCAATTACCTTGCCGGAGAGCGGCAGACTCCAATAATTGATCGTCTTGGCAGTCGGCATATCATAAGCAATGATACCGATCATCACAGCGAGTAATGCAGCGCCAAGGATGCTTTTTTTGATGCTGCTCCAAGAGATCCAGACCGAGACTTTATGCTGTTGTCGGCCAGACATAACAAAGACCCCCTCGTCCCGATAGATTCTACTCATCTATATGGGACAAGAGGGCCAAATAGTACTGGCTGTTTAAGCTTGGACCGAAACTTCCGGAGACATGCCTTCAATCAGAATCTGCGCCACTTCGGGGCGGGTGAATTCTGGAGGCGGACATTGTCCGTCGCGAAGAAGTGCCCGTACCTTGGTTCCGGAAAGCGTCAAATGCTGATCACCCGGATGCGGGCAGGTTTTGCTGGAAGCCATATTGCCGCATTTCAGACAGAAGAAGCTGTGCTCGAAGAATAATGGTGTAATGCCAAGTTCCTCGGCGGTAAAGTTCGCGAAGATCTCCTGCGCTTCGTAAGTGCCGTAGTAGTCACCCACACCGGCATGATCACGGCCGACAATAAAATGTGTGCAGCCGTAATTCTTGCGCACCATCGCATGGAATATCGCTTCACGCGGTCCGGCATAACGCATTGCCGCCGGGAATACGCCCAGGAATGTGCGGTTCTCCGGATAATAATTCTCCAGGAGCGCAAGATAACTCTTCATCCGCACATTGGCCGGCACATCGTCAGACTTGGTTTCACCCACAAGAGGATTCAGGAAAAGAGCGTCTACAACCTCCATAGCACACTTCTGAATGTACTCATGAGCGCGGTGTACCGGATTGCGTGTCTGGAAGCCCACAACGGTTCTCCAGCCTTTGTCCGCGAAGATCTGACGGGTCTCGGCGGGGTCGAAATAGAACTCACCGAATTTCTCAGGCTGCGGCCGGTTCAGTACAGTTATAGGACCGCCTACATAAGTTGCCGGACGGGCGAGCAGTTTGCTTACGCCAGGATGCTCAGGATCGGTTGTCTTGAACACATTCTGCGCTTCAAGCTGCTGATCCACTACATAAATACTCTCAATATCAAGCAGTCCGTAGACTACACCGTCTTCTTCACTAATCAGTGATACCCTGTCACCCACTGTAAGGGATGCCGCCTGCTTGTCATCTACAGCGAGTGTGATAGGAATGCTCCATACGGTTCCATCTGCCAGACGCATGCTTGTGACCACAGAATGGTAGTCCGCTTCATTCAAGAAGCCAGTGAGCGGCGAAAATGCACCTACACCAATCAAATCCAAATCAGATAAAGTCCATGTATTGAGAGAAATTGATTTATTGGCTGAGGCCTGCTGCAGCAGTTGTTCTCTCTCCGTACCCTGTGCTATACGCTGAACCAGCGCTCCTCCATGAGGAAGTATTGAAGTCATCCTTGTTCTCTCCTCCTGTGTGCAATGCTAGTGTGTTATTTATGCAATCCACATTCTGTTTTGTCTGATCCGGACCATCTTCCGGCACGCGGATCTTCACCAGGCATAACTGCCCGGGTGCATTGCTCACAGCCAATACTAGGGAAGTTACGGTCATGAAGCGGGTTATAGACTACATCATTCTCGCGGATATAATTCCATACATCCTCTGTGGTCCAGCTTGCAATCGGATTAAACTTTACAAGGCCAAATTTGTTATCATACTCCACCTTTTTAGAGTTGGCGCGGGTTGGCGCCTGGTCACGGCGGATTCCGGTAATCCAAGCGTCGTATTGCGAAAGAATACGCGTGAGCGGCTCAACCTTACGGATGGCGCAGCATTGATTCGGGTCAGTGTTCCAAAGCGCCTCACCATATTGCAGTGCCTGCTCTTCTACTGTAATCTGCGGCGATACACGGACGAACTCCATTCCGTACTTGTCGGCCATAACATCTCTTGTCTCATAGGTTTCCTTGAAGTGATAATCGGTATCGAGATAGAACACATCTGTCGACGGGCTTACCTTCTGGATCATATCCACCAGCACTACATCCTCGGCACCAAAGCTGCAGGCAAAGGTTATGTTAGGAAAAGTCTCTACCGCCCAGCGGATAATCTCTTCAGGAGTGGCATTCTCCAATTCTTCAGCTTTAACTTTGATTAAATCCTCTTTCTCAAGCAGATTCATCTAATCTTCCTCCATCCGGGTATAGCCAAGATCGAATCCTCAGAGAGATTAATCCCGACTAATTCTATATGGTATAGTATATCCGTTTCAGTGGCGAAGTCAATGGGTTTTGTTCATTTTGGAATAAAGTATGCGGGGAATTAATATTTGTATGTTAATGAAACGTAAAAAAGCTCCCGGCCATAAAGGCCAGGAGCTTGAGTTCCTTGATAACAAGGGACAGATCTTAACGTTTCGAGAACTGTGGAGCACGACGAGCGGCTTTGAGGCCGTATTTCTTACGTTCCTTCATACGTGGGTCACGAGTCAGGAAGCCTGCTTTCTTCAGCGCACCGCGATATTCAGGGTCAACTTTGAGCAATGCACGGGAGATCCCGTGACGGATTGCGCCAGCTTGACCGGAAATGCCGCCACCATGTGCAAGAACGATTACATCGTAGTTGCCAAGTGTTTCAGTCAGGTTCAAAGGTTGTCTTACGATCATCTTCAGTGTTTCAACACCGAAATATTCGTCCATCTCGCGTTTGTTAATGACAATGCGTCCTTCACCCGGTACAAGGCGAACACGTGCTACCGAATGTTTACGACGACCTGTCCCATAGTATTGTACTTGTGCCATGAAACTGTCCTCCTCTATTCTTATCCGCGAAGTTCGTAAACTTCAGGTTTTTGTGCTGCATGTGGATGTTCAGCGCCTGCATATACTTTGAGTCTCAGCTTCATGTGGTCCCCTTGACGAGTCTTAGGAATCATGCCATGAACTGCGAATTCAATCATACGCTCAGGTTTGGTCTTGATCAGGTCTTCTGCAACAGTAACCTTCAAGCCGCCTGGGTGCATCGAGTGACGGTAGTATTTCTTGTTTTGCATTTTCTTACCGGTCAGGTGAATCTTCTCAGCGTTGATAACAATTACGAAATCTCCAGTATCAACATGTGGAGTGAATTGCGGTTTGTGTTTGCCACGGATCAGAGCAGCGGCTTCGCTTGCCAAACGACCAAGTGTTTTGCCTTCGGCATCAATGATGTGCCAATTGCGTTCAACTTCGTTTGGCTTCGCCATATAGGTGGTACGCATGAATGTTTCCTCCTTGTTCTCGTACGAAAATCATCTGTCTCGTATATCTTGTTTCTCATTGGATTACAATTATGTGAGTTAAGAAAAACTTGTTTGTTGGCATTTCCTTGATCGGGGCTGTGGGATAGCCATCAAGAAAACACAACTTTTATATTACAGTATAAACATGACAAGTGCAAGTGATTTTTAACTTTTCAAGCTCTATTTTTCAGAAAAAAATAGTGTGCATGTCGTTTAAATCTCATTCTCGTCATATTCTACACTCCACAGTGCCAGACCTTTCGAAACGGCCGTAGGTCCGGCAGCCGCACGGTCACATGCCGCAAGAATTGCAGGGACTTTGTCCGCGCTGATTTTACCTTCCCCCACTTGCATCAGCGTACCCATAATAATGCGTACCATATGCTGTAGAAATCCACTGCCTGTAATATACGTATGAATAACTCCCTGATCGGATGATCCCGGCCGGCACATGCTGCGGTCCACTTCAAGATACGCTTCAAATATTGTCCGCACATGCGATGTCTTGGTAGACTTCCTTGATGCGAACGAAGTGTAATCATGAGTACCCAGCAGCCCTGCCAGTCCCTGCTCCATCGACTGAATGTCCAGCTTCACCGGATGATGATGCTGCCAACGCCGCTGGAACGGGTCCGGGAACCGGTTGCCGTTAATCGTGTACCGGTAGGTTTTACGCTTCGCTCCTCTACGCGAGTGGAATGAGAGCGGAACCTCCCAGGCCTCGGTAACCACGATATCCTGCGGAAGCCTGGCGTTCAGAGCCAGACACCAGCGTTCCAGCGGGATCTGGGAAGAGGTTATGAAATTAAAAGGTTGGCCATAAGCGTGCACACCCGCATCTGTCCGTCCTGAGCCCGTTATCTTGAGCGTCTCACCGGTCAGATGAAGAATAGCATGCTCCAGCTTGTCCTGAATCGTATTGCCCTGAGGCTGGGTCTGAAAGCCATCATAGTGGGTACCGTCATAATTGACTTTCATCAATAGATTGCGCATTTCATTCTCCTGTTAGTCCATAGGTTTTTCTGTGTCATAAAAAAAGAGCCCCGGCGGGAGCTCCTTCTACTCTATACAAGGTGATTCCCGCGGTTATTTGCACGGCAGGGTCAAGAATGCCCTGCAGTACAATAACGTTAAATACGTAATGCGTACATCCGGAAATCATGCTTGTGAAACTACGCGCGGTCTACCAGTTCAAGATAAACCATAGGCGCAGCATCGCCACGGCGAGGTCCCAGCTTCAGGATACGAGTGTATCCGCCTGGACGCTCTGTGTAACGAGGAGCAATATCAGAGAACAATTTTTGGATTGCATCTTGTTCACCGTCTACAGTCTCACGACGAACAAATGCTGCTACTTGACGGCGAGCATGAAGATCGCCCTTTTTCGCTTTTGTGATCAGTTTCTCAGCGATGGAACGAACTTCCTTCGCCTTGGCTTCTGTAGTCTGGATGCGTTCGTATAGGAACAGATCCGTTACCATATCGCGGAATAGTGCTTTGCGCGCGCTGGAATCACGGCCCAATTTTTGGTATGCCATTTGTTTTCCCTCCTTCACTCAAGTCTCAAGAAACCCTGTAACTATTCTTCTGTACGAAGACCCAAACCGAGCTCCTCAAGCTTCTCTTGAACTTCTTCCAAAGATTTGCGGCCCAGGTTACGGACCTTCATCATATCTTCTTCAGTTTTCGTAGTCAGCTCTTGCACGGTATTAATACCGGCACGTTTGAGGCAGTTGTAGGAACGGACAGAAAGATCAAGCTCTTCAATGGTCATCTCGAGTACTTTTTCTTTTTTGTCTTCTTCTTTTTCAACCATAATTTCGGCGTCTTTCGCTTCGTCCGTAAGACCTACGAACAGAACGAGGTGCTCGTTCAAAATTTTGGCTCCAAGACTAACGGCTTCTTCCGGTCTGATGCTGCCATCCGTCCAAATTTCAAGCGTCAATTTGTCGTAGTTAGTCACTTGACCAACACGGGTATTATCAATACCATAATTCACGCGGGAAATAGGAGTGTAGATGGAGTCAACTGGAATAACACCGATTGGCTGATCGTCGCGTTTGTTCCGGTCCGCTTGGACGTAGCCGCGACCACGGCCTGCAAAAATGCGCATGTGTAGTCTCGCTCCAGGTCCCAGCGTTGCAATATGAAGATCCGGGTTCAGGATCTCAACATCGCTATCCGCACGAATATCACCTGCGGTAACGATGCCTTCACCTTCAGCATCAATCTCGAACACTTTCTCTTCATCCGAATGAATCTTCAGAGACAGAGCTTTAAGGTTCAGGATGATTTCCGTCACATCTTCCATTACGCCGGGAACGGTCGAGAACTCATGCAGAACGCCGTCAATTTGGACCGAAGTCACTGCGGCTCCCGGAAGGGAGGAAAGCAAGATCCGGCGAAGCGAATTCCCCAGAGTCGTGCCATATCCACGTTCCAGCGGTTCAATTACGAATTTCCCATAGGTTCCATCATCATTGGCTTCTACGGTCTCAATCTTCGGCTTTTCGATTTCTATCACGAGTGTACCCCTCCTTCAAACGTCGCTCCTATATGAAACAGTCACCCCATCAGGTGTATCATGTAGTATGCCTAAACACCTATTATTAGCAGATGCGTCAGAATTATACCACAATCACAATTCTGATTTTACTAAACGCGGCGACGCTTCGGCGGACGGCATCCATTGTGAGGAACCGGAGTAACGTCTTTAATGAGGTTTACTTCAAGGCCAGCGGCCTGAAGGGAACGGATGGCTGCTTCGCGGCCCGCGCCCGGTCCTTTAACCATAACTTCAACGGACTTCATGCCGTGTTCCATAGCTGCTTTAGCAGCAGATTCGGCTGCCATTTGCGCTGCAAATGGAGTCGATTTACGGGAACCTTTGAATCCTTGACCGCCGGAGCTTGCCCAGGAAATTGCATTTCCGTGAGGGTCCGTGATCGTAACGATAGTGTTATTGAACGTGGAACGGATATGTGCCACGCCAGACTCGATATTTTTCCGGTCGCGACGTTTCGTACGTACGACTTTTTTCGGTTTAGCCATTGTCTCTTATCACCTCTTCTTATTTCTTTTTGTTTGCTACCGTACGACGCGGGCCTTTACGGGTACGGGCATTTGTTTTGGTACGTTGACCGCGAACAGGCAATCCACGACGGTGACGAACACCGCGGTAACAGCCGATCTCAGTAAGACGTTTAATATTCAAGGAAATTTCACGACGAAGGTCACCTTCAACCTTAACCTCTTTGTCGATCGTTTCACGCAGTTTGCTGACTTCATCTTCCGTCAAATCACGGACACGTGTGTTAACGTCAATGCCTGTTTCATTAAGAATTTTCTGGGAAGTCGTTTTACCGATTCCGAAAATATAAGTCAAGGCGATCTCAACGCGCTTATCACGTGGCAAATCCACTCCAGCTATACGAGCCATTTTACGCTACACCCCCTTCTTAACCTTGTTTTTGTTTGTGTTTCGGATTTTCGCAAATTACCATAACAGTCCCTTTGCGGCGGATGACTTTGCATTTTTCGCAAATGGGCTTTACAGAAGGTCTTACCTTCATGTTAATTACCTCCTCAAAGTTTTGCGAAGCAAAACTTTTGTTGTAGTTCCCATCTATTTACGGTAAGTTATACGGCCTTTTGATAAATCATAAGGCGATAACTGCACGACCACTTTGTCTCCGGTTAGGATACGGATAAAGTGCATCCGCAATTTCCCGGACACATGGGCAAGTATTTGATGACCGTTCTCAAGCTCAACCTTAAACGTTGCGTTAGGCAACGGCTCAATGACCGTTCCTTCTACCTCAATGACATCTTCCTTAGCCACAGTTAGTCTCCTTTCTCATTAGCACTTTTTCCAGCTGGTTCCCCATACTTCATCACTGCGAACCGCAGCTTTCCGTTGGTTACCCGGCCGGTTTCTTCCAAACTATCTACAATCTCACTGCTGATGAAGGGTATGAGCTCCAAGTGCTGAATATTCTTCTTCTTTGGACTATCAAACTTGCGTTTGTCCCCGTCAGCAATATATACAAATCTGCTATCAACAACTGCGATAACAACGGCAGCCTCTCCGGCATCCTTGCCTTTGAGAATTCTCACGATTTGACCAATCTGCGGGCTGCTCCCTGTATTCACGTGAAGATCACCTACGCATTCAGTTTTGTGAAAATCTCCATGCCGTCCGGTGTAACTGCTACTGTATGCTCAAAGTGAGCGCATAGTGAACCGTCTACCGTAACGACCGTCCAGTTATCTTCCAGCGTTCTGACATATCTGTCCCCGGCGTTAACCATCGGCTCAATCGCGAGTACCATACCCGGCTTCAGACGTGGTCCGCGGTCCGCTATGCCATAGTTCGGAATTTGCGGTTCTTCATGCAGTTCTGCCCCAATGCCATGACCAACATACTCGCGGACAACGGAGAAGCCGGCGTCCTCGATGTACTGCTGGATTGCATGGGAGATTGTAAACAAGCGCACATCCGGTTTGACTAACGCTAGTCCTGCGTTCAAGGAGCCTTCCGTGACGTCCAGCAGACGCTGAGCCTCTTCAGAAATGCTGCCCACCCCGTAGGTCCAGGCGGAATCACCGTGATAACCGCGGTACTCTGCACCGATATCCAGCGTAACAATATCGCCTTCTACCAGTTTGCGTTTACCTGGAAATCCATGCACCAATTGTTCGTTGACTGAAGCGCAAATGCTGGCAGGAAAACCGTTGTAACCTTTGAAAGACGGCACAGCACCTTGACTGCGGATGTATTGATCGGCGATTCTGTCGAGCTCTCCAGTTGTAATACCAGGCTCTATAGCCTCAGCAATACGGCGGTGACTCTCGGCAACAATTCGTCCAGCTTCCCTCATAAAGGCAAGTTCCTGTTCGGATTTACAAATGATCATTACATTAACCCCGCAATAAAGACACGATTTCGGAAGAAACGACATTGATTTCGTTTTCTCCGTTTACCTGACGCAAAAGACCTTTATCGTCATAAAATGCAAGCAGCGGCGCTGTTTTGTTATCATACTCATCCAGACGCTTGCCTACACTCTCTTCGTTGTCATCCGGACGCTGATACAATTCACCGCCATCAATGTCGCAGATGCCATCTTGCTTCGGCGGGTTGAAAATTAAATGGTAGGATGTTCCGCAAGTACTGCAGATCCGGCGTCCTGTAAGGCGCGCCATGAGCAGTCCGCGGTCCACATTCAAGTTGATTACGTGATCTAATGAAGTGCCGAGGCGGCTAAGGATTTCTCCCAGCGCTTCCGCTTGCGAAAGGGTTCTTGGAAAGCCATCCAATAAAAAACCTTTTTCGCAATCGGACTGCTGCAGCCGTTCTTCAACGATTCCAATAGTCACATCATCAGGTACAAGCAAGCCTTGCTCCGTGTAAGATTTAGCTTTCAGCCCGATTGGAGTTCCCTGCTTGATCGCCAAGCGGAAAGCATCTCCAGTCGAAATATGCGGAATACCAAGTTCCTTCACTACTACAGCGGCTTGTGTTCCCTTGCCTGCCCCAGGAGGGCCCATGAATAAAATGTTCACGATTCTCTTCTCCCCCCAAAAGTTCGCCACCAAGCAAGAAACAGCACAATAGGTACCGGGAAGTTTAAAACCCTAGGTACTTCACCGGAACCTATCGCCTATTTATTGATGAAGCCTTTGTAATGGCGTTTGATCAATTGGCTCTCGATCTGCTTCATAGTATCCAATGCCACACCGATTACGATCAAGAGAGCAGTACCGCCGATCTGTACTTGCTTCGGCAGACCGGACAGTGAACCAAACAATACTGGCAGCACAGAAATGAGGGATAGGAACAACGCACCGGACATAGTCAGACGCGACATTACTCTAGTCAAATATTTCTCTGTAGCCTTGCCTGGACGAATCCCCGGAATGTATCCGCCATTCTTTTTCATATTATCAGCCATTTGCTGCGGATTCATCTGGACAAACGTATAGAAGAACGTAAATCCAATGATCATGATTACATAAAGAACCATGCCGAGCGGCTTCGTATGATCCAGATTTTGAGAAACCCATTTGGCCCAAGCGAGATGTGGCCAGATACTTGCGATAACGATCGGGAATTGAAGCAGTGAAACGGCGAAGATAACCGGAATTACACCAGCCGCATTAATTTTAAGCGGAATGTGCGTATTCTGTCCACCGTACATTTTGTTACCGACTACGCGTTTGGCATATTGTACAGGAATCTTACGGATACCTTGTTGAACAAAGATAACCCCGACAATAATCGCAACAACCACAATCAGTACAATAACGACTTTAAGAATATTCAGGAACATCTGATCCGGCTGAATAAAGCTTGATTGAGCCGTAGTTGTGATATATCCCGGAAAGGCGGCGACGATTCCCGCAAAAATTAGGATGGAAATCCCGTTTCCTATACCCTTTTCAGTGATCTGCTCACCTAACCACATCAGGAACGATGTACCCGCCGTCAGTATGATCGCAATGAGCAGGTAATCCGCAAAGGTTGCATTTGGAATCATCTCAGTGCCATAAATCCGGTTAAACCCGATAGATGTGGCAAACGCTTGAATCAAACCTAGCACTACCGTGCCGTAACGCGTAATTTGCGCCAGTTGTTTTTTCCCGTGCTCCCCTTGCTTAGCCCATTCGGCAAACTTAGGGATAACATCCATCGAGAGCAATTGCACTATGATGGATGCTGTAATGTACGGGTAAATACTGATCGCAAAAATCGAGAAGTTTTTGAGCGCTCCGCCCGAGAAGGTGTTCAAAAGACCCATCAAAGCGTCTCCGCCCTGATTTGTTGATTCCAGTACTTCTTTGTTCACACCGGGAACCGGTACAAACGAACCGATGCGGTAAATGATCAGAACGAACAGGGTAAACAGGATCTTTTTGCGCAAATCTTCAACATGCCATATATTCTTAAGCGTCTTGAACATTAGATCACCTCGGTTTTACCGCCGGCAGCTTCGATTTTCTCTACCGCAGATTGAGAGAACTTATTTGCTTGTACAGTCAATTTAACAGCCAGTTCGCCATTGCCGAGAATCTTAATGCCGCTCTTAGTGTTGCTGACAACACCAGTTTCAAGCAACAGTTGTGGAGTCACTTCTGTTCCTTCAGCAAAGCTATTCAGATCTTCCAGGTTCACAATCGCGTACTCTTTACGGGTAGGATTGATGAAACCACGTTTAGGCAGACGACGATAGAGTGGATTTTGTCCACCCTCGAAGCCTGGACGCACACCACCGCCGGAACGGGAGTTTTGACCTTTGTGACCGCGGCCCGAAGTTTTACCGTTCCCGCTACTTGGACCACGACCAACGCGGTTGCGTTCTTTGCGTGAACCAGGAGCTGGAGCAAGTTCATGTAACTTCATCGTTTGCACCTCCTTATGTTTGTTAATTTATGCGAGGCAATTAGCCTTCAATTTCAGTAACGGATAGCAAGTGACTCACTTTGTTGATCATCCCGCGAATTGCAGGAGTATCATTGTGAACCACGGACGAGTTGGTTTTGCGCAGGCCGAGCGTCTTAACAGTAACACGTTGTGTTTCTGGACGTCCGATCACACTGCGTACGAGGGTAATTTGCAACTTTGCCATTGACGTTCCCCTCCTTAACCGCGTAATTCTTCGACAGATTTGCCGCGAAGCTTCGCGACCTCTTCAATGCGTTTCAGACGGGAAAGTCCCTCTAAAGTAGCATTGACCATGTTCATGGAATTCGAAGAACCCAAAGATTTTGTCAAGATGTCGCCAACGCCTGCCAATTCAAGTACCGCACGAACTGGACCACCAGCGATAACGCCGGTACCTTCGGATGCTGGTTTCAGCAGAACGCGTCCTGCGCCGAAATGCCCAGTAACCAAGTGAGGAATCGAAGTTCCTACGATTGGAATGTGGATCAGGTTTTTCTTGGCGTCTTCAATGCCTTTACGGATGGCATCCGGAACTTCGCCGGCTTTACCGATACCTGCACCGACATAGCCGTTGCCGTCGCCCACAACAACAAGTGCGCTAAAGCTGAAACGGCGTCCGCCTTTTACAACTTTTGCAACACGGTTAATGTGCACAACTCTTTCTGTCAGTTCTAAACTGTTCGGATCTACACGCAAGTCGTTAACCTCCTTTTAAGAAATATTCTAGAATTCAAGACCAGCTTCGCGTGCTGCGTTAGCCAAAGCCTGAATCCGTCCATGGTACAAGTATCCACCGCGGTCAAATACAACCACTGCATAACCTTTTTCTTTAGCGCGCTCAGCGATCAATTGACCTACTTTGCCTGCAGCTTCAACGCTGCCGCCATTTCCGATTGTAGCACTCAATTCTTTATCCAGAGTGGAGGCGGATACGATAGTAGCGCCTGTCACGTCATCGATCAATTGAGCGTAGATGTGTTTCGAAGAACGGAACACGTTCAAACGTGGACGCTCAGTAGTACCCTGGATCTTTTTACGAACACGCAGGTGTCTTTTGAGACGAGCCTTGTTTTTATCCTCTTTTGTAATCATGACTTCCCTTTCACTCCCTTCAGTTTGCCGTAAACAGCTTCACTTTAAGATGCACGGGGTATCTTACAATTTAGGTAGAGCTGGTTATTTCTTCTTACCAGCTTTACCTTCCTTGCGGATGATACGCTCGCCTTCATATTTGATACCTTTACCTTTGTACGGTTCTGGTTCACGTACGGAACGGATTTTGGCAGCATAAGCGCCTACGCGTTCTTTATCGATACCTCTAACGATGATCTTCGTGTTCGCAGGAACATCGAACTCAATGCCCGCTTCCGGTGTAATTTCAACCGGGTGGGAGTAACCAACGTTCAGTACGATTTTATCTCCGGATTTGCTTGCACGATATCCGACCCCAACCAGCTCCAGAGATTTCGAGAAACCTTCAGTCACACCACTCACCATGTTGTTGACAACGGAGCGGGTTGTGCCGTGAAGTGAACGATGCAATTTGTTGTCCGACGGGCGAACAACAGTGATTTCGTTATTTTCAACTGTAATCTTCATGTCTTTATGAAGCTCACGAGTCAAAGTGCCTTTAGGACCTTTTACTGTAATAACGGTGTTGTCCAAAGTGACATCTACACCGCTAGGTACTGCGATTGGTTTGCGACCAATACGAGACATGTGTTGCACCTCCTTATCTTGTGACGTTTATTACCAAATGTAGCAGACAACTTCTCCGCCGGATTTTGATTGACGAGCTTCTTTGTCGGTCATAACTCCCTTAGATGTGGAGATAATCGCGATTCCCAGACCACCGAGTACACGAGGCACTTCATTGCTCTTCGTGTAAACGCGAAGACCTGGTTTACTGATTCTTTTCAGACCAGAGATAACGCGCTCCTGGTTCGGTCCGTATTTCAAGAAAATACGGATAATCCCTTGTTTGCTATCTTCAACGAATTCAGCATCACGGATGAAACCTTCACGTTTCAAGATGTCCGCGATTTGTTTCTTCATAGTAGAAGCAGGCATTTCTACTGTCTCGTGACGCACAGTGTTGGCGTTACGAATACGAGTAAGCATATCTGCAATAGGATCAGACATAGTCATGTGTGTAAACCTCCTTCCCGTTTATAAACTTCTTACCAACTTGCTTTTTTCACGCCAGGAATCTGGCCTTTATAAGCTAATTCACGGAAACAAATTCTGCAAATTTTGAACTTTTGCAATACCGAATGTGGACGACCGCAACGCTCGCAACGTGTATATGCACGTACTTTGAACTTAGGCTCGCGTTGTTGTTTAACTTTCATTGAAGTCTTTGCCACTTAGACTGACACCTCCTAAACATTTTCGGAGAAATGGATGATTCTTATTTTGTGAAAGGCATTCCCAGCTGATTCAGCAGCTCACGGGATTCCTCGTCCGTCTTTGCAGTCGTTACAATAACGATGTCCATACCGCGGACTTTATCCACTTTGTCATATTCGATTTCCGGGAAGATCAATTGCTCTTTAAGACCCAGTGTGTAGTTACCACGGCCATCAAAGGCTTTGTTGGAAATACCACGGAAGTCACGTACGCGTGGAAGCGTTACGTTGATCAATTTATCCAGGAAGTAATACATACGCTCGCCGCGCAGTGTTACTTTAACCCCGATCGGCATATTTTCGCGCAGTTTGAAACCGGCGATGGATTTCTTTGCTTTAGTGATAACTGGCTTTTGACCAGTGATCAATTGCATGTCATTAACTGCAGCATCAAGTACTTTGGAGTTTTGAACAGCGTCACCCACACCCATGTTGATGACGATCTTCTCGATCTTAGGCACTTGCATAACAGTAGTATAGTTAAACTTCTGCATCAGAGCAGGTGTAATTTCATTCAGAAAACGTTCTTTCATTCTTGCTGCCATGAAGATTTACCTCCTTTCTTTAGGACTGTATTAGTCGATAATCTCTCCGGATCGTTTTGCTACCCGAACCTTCTTACCGTTATCGAGCACTTTGTAGCCAATACGTGTTACTTTACCGCTCTTCGGATCGATGTGCATTACGTTGGACACATGAATCGAAGCTTCTTGCTCGATGATTCCACCCTGTGGATTCAACTGGTTCGGCTTCTGGTGTTTTTTCACCATGTTCACGCCTTCTACCAGAACGCGGTTTTCACGAGGATAAGCAGCGATGACACGGCCTTTTTTACCTTTGTCTTTCCCGCTGATCACAAGTACCACATCATCTTTCTTCACGTGCAGTTTATTGTTATGGGATTCCAGAACTTTTTTCACTCTAGGCATTTATTACACCTCCTATAACTGACCTTTTCAATTAAAACCGAGACCGGCTCGATTTATTAGATTACTTCCGGTGCCAAGGAAACGATCTTCATGTAGTCCTTGTCGCGAAGTTCGCGAGCAACTGGTCCGAAGATACGTGTTCCGCGCGGGCTTCTGTCGTCTTTTACAACAACAGCTGCGTTTTCGTCGAATGCGATGTAAGATCCATCTTTACGGCGTACAGAACGTTTCGTACGAACAACTACCGCTTTAACAACATCACCCTTTTTGACAACGCCGCCTGGTGTTGCTTGTTTAACGGAACAAACGATCAAATCGCCGATTGCTGCTGTACGGCGTCCAGTACCACCTAGTACGCGGATACACATCAGTTCCTTCGCACCAGAGTTGTCAGCCACATGCAAACGTGTAAATGGTTGAATCATTATTAATTTCCTCCTTCCGGAAAGGGTTCAGCTTTGTATTAGATGATTACCGCTTTTTCTACCACTTCAACCAGTCTCCACCGTTTGTCTTTGGACAATGGACGAGTTTCCATGACTTTCACGACATCACCAATTTTAGCTACATTCTCTTCATCATGTGCCTTGAATTTCTTCGTGGACTTGATGCGTTTGTGATACAGATTGTGCTTTTTATAGGTTTCAACAGCAATTACGATGGTTTTATCCATTTTATCACTGACTACTTTACCGGTCAGCACTTTACGTGCATTACGTTCTTCGCTCATAGTTAGCCTCCTTCCTGATTACGGATTAAGAATCCGCGGTCACTTAACTGATCCCAAGTACTCTTTGATGGATAACGGTTTTAGCACGAGCTATTTCCTTGCGCACGTCACGAATCCGAGTCGGGTTATCCAGTTGGCCAGTTGCCAATTGAAAACGGAGATTGAAAAGTTCCTCTTTGAATCCAGCGATCTTTTGTTCAATCTCGGCAGTGGTTAAGTTGCGAAGTTCATTAGCTTTCATTTGCTTCACCACCCAATTCTTCACGTTTCACAAACTTAGTCTTTACAGGCAGCTTGTGAGCGGCAAGACGCATCGCTTCACGAGCGATTTCTTCCGACACGCCTCCGAGTTCGAACATAATCTTGCCCGGTTTTACTACCGCTACCCACTTCTCAACGTTACCTTTACCACTACCCATACGAACCTCGAGAGGCTTCTGAGTAATAGGCTTATCTGGGAAAATCTTGATCCAAACCTGACCGCCACGTTTGATGTAACGTGTCATTGCAATACGGGCAGCTTCGATCTGACGGTTAGTGATCCACGATGGTTCCAGTGCCTGCAAACCATATTCGCCGAAGTTCAATTCTGTACCGCCTTTTGCCATACCCTTCATGTGACCGCGTTGTTGCTTGCGGTGTTTAACGCGCTTTGGTACCAACATGATTAGTTGCCTCCTTCCTGAGCAGCTTGTTTCTTAGCTGGGGGAAGAACTTCTCCACGGTAGATCCATACTTTTACGCCGATCAGGCCGTAAGTTGTATGTGCTTCAGCTGTTCCGTAATCGATATCAGCACGAAGCGTATGAAGTGGAACTGTTCCTTCGCTATAACCTTCTGAACGGGCAATCTCAGCGCCGCCAAGACGTCCGCCTACTTGAGTTTTAATTCCCTTTGCGCCGGAACGCATAGTTCTCTGAATAGCTTGTTTCAGTGCACGACGGAACGATACGCGACGTTCCAATTGTTGTGCAATGCTTTCAGCAACCAGAATTGCATCCAGTTCAGGGTGTTTAATTTCATTGATGTTAATGTGTACTTTTTTGCCACCGGCGATAGTTGTAACTGCGCTGCGAAGTACTTCCACTTCTGCTCCGCCTTTACCAATTACCATACCAGGTTTAGCAGTGTGAATTGTAACGTTCACGCGGCTTGCCGCTCTTTCGATTTCAATGCGGGAAACAGCGGAATCCTTCAACTTGCCTTTAAGGTATTCCCGGATTTTGACGTCTTCCATTAAAAGAGTACCGAAATCTTTGCCTGCATACCATTTAGATTCCCAATCGCGAATAATACCGACTCGGAGTCCGACTGGATTTACCTTTTGACCCACGTGTTATCCCTCCTTATTTCTCAGATACCACCAAAGTAATGTGGCTGGTACGTTTGTTAATCCGGCTTGCGCGGCCCATGGCGCGCGGACGGAAACGTTTCATAGTTGGACCCTGGTTAACGAAAACTTCGCTTACGAACAAGCTGTTCACGTCCAAAGAGTAGTTATGCTCAGCGTTCGCAATCGCCGAGTTCAGTAGCTTCTCAACAACCGGAGAAGCGGATTTCGGAGTGTGGCGAAGAATTGCAATTGCTTCCCCCACTTGCTTGCCGCGAATCAAGTCAACAACCAGTTTCGCTTTACGAGCGGAAATCCGCACCGATCTTGCATGTGCTTTTGCTTCCATTGTTTTCCCTCCTTTCAAACGAAGACGTTAATTATCTTCTGGTTTTCTTATCGTCACCCGCGTGGCCTTTGTAAGTACGTGTTGGCGCGAACTCGCCCAACTTGTGACCTACCATATCTTCCGTTACGTATACAGGCACGTGTTTGCGGCCGTCATATACACCAAACGTATGTCCGATAAACTGAGGGAAAATGGTTGAGCGACGGGACCAAGTTTTAACTACAACTTTCTTATCTGCCTCGTTCAAATCCTCAACTTTTTTCAGCAGGTAGCCATCAATAAACGGCCCCTTCTTTAAACTGCGACCCATGTGTGAATCCTCCCTTCATCCGGTTCTTCAAACCGCGAATCGACGCTTCGCGCTAATCTAACTTGCCTGAAGCGTCTTATTTTGTGCGGCGACGAACGATATATTTATCAGATGCTTTGTTTTTCTTACGCGTTTTGTAGCCAAGGGTTGGTTTGCCCCAAGGTGACATTGGCGATTTACGTCCGATTGGAGCACGGCCTTCACCACCACCGTGTGGGTGATCGTTAGGGTTCATGACAACACCGCGAACTTCAGGACGACGTCCTAGCCAGCGGCTGCGTCCGGCTTTACCAATCTTGATCAATTCATGATCTTCGTTACCTACGGATCCGATGGTTGCGCGGCATACGCTGAGGATTCTGCGAACTTCGCCGGAGTTCAAACGAACGGATACGTATTTTTCTTCTTTACCCAACAACTGAGCTTCAGTACCAGCAGCACGAACCAATTGTCCGCCTTTACCTGGTTTCAACTCGATGTTGTGGATAATTGTACCTACCGGAATGTTGATCAGCGGAAGGCTGTTACCAATTTTGATATCCGCAGCAGGGCCGGACTCAACTTTATCCCCAACTTTAAGGCCTTTAGGAGCGATAATATAACGTTTCTCTCCATCAGCATAGTGGATCAAAGCAATATTGGAAGTACGGTTCGGGTCATACTCGATTGTAGCAACGCTACCTGGTATGCCGTCTTTAGTCCGTTTGAAGTCGATGATACGGTATTTACGTTTGTGTCCGCCGCCGTGGTGACGAACCGTAATTTTACCTTGGTTGTTGCGTCCCGCATGTTTGAACAGCGGAGAAAGCAACGATTTCTCTGGCTGGTTTGTTGTGATTTCTTCAAACGTAGACACAGACATGTTGCGTCTTGCCGGAGAGGTCGGTTTGTACTTTTTGATTGGCACTATAGTTTCCTCCTTACTTTAAGAGTATTATTCTACCGCTTCAAAGAATTCGAGCGGCTTGCTGTCCGGGCTAAGCTTAACGATGGCTTTTTTCCACTCCGGAGTGTAACCGGAATATTTGCCGTAACGTTTCAGTTTGCCAGGTACGCGCATTGTGTTCACACTAACAACTTTAACTTTAAAAATAGCTTCAACAGCTTTTTTGATTTCGGTCTTGTTAGAACGGATATCCACTTCAAAAGCGTATTTCAATTCGCTCATGTATTCGGATGTGCGTTCCGTAATCACCGGACGCTTGATAATATCACGCGGATCTTTCATTACGCGAACACCTCCTCTACCTTCAGAACTGCTTCTTTAGTGATAATCAGTTTGTCGTACGTCAGTACGTCAAGAACATTGATGCCGTCAGCCGCTACGAATTTCACCCCAGGGATGTTACGAGCGGAAAGTGCTACATTGTCATCATAGCTAGGAGCTACGATCAATGCTTTTGTACCAACCTTCAGGTTGTTCAGAATAGCTGCGAATTCTTTCGTCTTCGGAGCACTCATAGTCAAGCTATCCAAAACGATGATGTCATTCTCAAGTACTTTCGAGGACAACGCGGATTTGATGGCCAACCGGCGAACCTTCTTAGGCAGTTTCCAGGAATAGCTACGTGGTGTTGGTCCGAAGACTACGCCGCCGCCTTTCCATTGCGGTGAACGAATGGAGCCTTGACGAGCACGACCTGTACCTTTTTGTTTCCAAGGCTTACGTCCGCCGCCACGCACTTCAGAACGTCCTTTTACTTTGTGTGTACCACGACGAAGGGAAGCTCTCTGCATAAGTGCAGCTTCATGCAGCACATGTACGTTCGGTTCAATACCGAAAACTGAATCACTCAGTTCAACTTCGCCAACTTCGTTACCACTAATATTATAAAGTGTTACTTTTGGCATTTCATGTTCCTCCTTTCTTCAGAGATTATTTCTTAACGGTTTGTTTAACTTTCACGAAGCTGTTTTTAGGGCCCGGAATCGCGCCTTTAACCAGCAATACATTACGTTCTACGTCAACTCGGATGATTTCAAGCTTTTGAACCGTTATAGTCGTGTGACCCATATGTCCTGGCAGGCGTTTGCCCTTAGGAACACGGTTAGCTTGAATGGAACCCATGGAGCCTGGTCTTCTGTGGTAGCGCGATCCGTGTGCCATTGGTCCGCGGCTTTGTCCCCAGCGTTTGATGTTACCCTGGAAGCCTTTACCCTTCGAAGTACCTGTTACGTCAACAAATTCGCCTTCTGCGAAGATGTCAGCCTTAAGCTCTTGTCCAACCTCGAGTGACCCGAGGTCAACACCGCGAATTTCGCGAACGTAGCGCTTAGGTGTTGCGTTTGCCTTTTTGGCGTGACCTTGTTCAGGCTTGTTGGAGCGACTTTCCTTTTTATCGGAAAAGCCCAACTGCACTGCTTCATATCCGTCGATATTCAGGTCTTTCTTTTGCAGTACCACACAAGGGCCAGCTTCGATAACAGAAACCGCGATTACGTTACCTTCTGGAGTAAACACTTGAGTCATACCGAGTTTTTTTCCTAAGATACCTTTCAATGTTGACACCTCTTTTCTTTTCCTAGTTGCTTAATAATGAAATTACAATTTGATTTCGATATCTACACCGGACGGTAGATCCAAGCGCATCAAGGCATCCACAGTTTGTGGTGTTGGGTTCACAATATCGATCAAACGTTTGTGAGTCCGTTGCTCAAACTGTTCACGGGAATCCTTGTACTTGTGTACCGCACGGAGAATAGTAATGATTTGCTTCTCAGTTGGCAGCGGGATCGGCCCGGATACACCAGCACCCGAACGTTTTGCTGTTTCAACGATTTTCTCTGCGGATTGATCAAGAATTCTGTGGTCGTATGCTTTCAAGCGAATACGAATTTTTTGCTTTGCCATTTTAGTCCCTCCTTCTATCGCCCAATTTATTATCGGACATACTCCGTGAAAATTTTCTGACGTCGACCTCATGGCAAAGGGGCCGGGTGTGTCAGTAACCTCTCACATCATCGCAACGTCTCAGAACAACATTTATTATTATATATAATAGGCGGCTATATTGCAAGGGGATTTGCAAAAACAAATCAACTTTTTCCGAAAAGAATAGAAAAGGTGCCTTTCTTGTTCAGAAATGCACACTACGAGCTGCAATATAACGTTTTTCTTCTATATAAATAGCTCCGTCTATAAATTATCCGTCGCAGATTTGAATTGTCCTGCCGAAGCTGCTGTCTGCGCAGTTGCAGAACCAATACCTTCAATGGTCTGAATGAGCACCTTGATCTCTTCCTCTACCGTAACAATTCTCTGTGTACTCGTCTGCATGGAGTCTACAATATCACTGAAGAGCCTGCTAGTCTCGAGGGACTGGTGTTTACCGCTCTTCGACAGCTCCTGAACTTTGCGGATCTCCCCAACAACCTACGACGTAAGAGAGCTGGACTGAAGGGTCAGTTCACCGATCCAGACCACCGTGTTCTTGGTATCTTCGGCGAGTCTGGTCAGCAATATCCTGAACAGCCGCCACAATTTTACGGATTTTCTGTGACGAACTGCTCAGTTCATTTACTGACCGCTCCATCTCATTTCGCATATATAAGATTAATCTGACCTGTAAGGTTGTTCAGCTGTACATGTCCCTCCCTGGCCTTCCCCTGTGACTCCAGAGCGGAGGCGGCAGTTCGCTGGAATGTATTGTCGACTTCATTGCTGCTCGTCACCAGCTGCTCCACAGCGGCGTTGGTATCTATGCTAAGATCAATCAGCTCTCCGCTGAATTCAGCTATCTTATGTTTCAATTCGTTCTTAACCAGCAGATACTGTTCTTCCTTTTCCCTAATGTTCTCCTTCTCATATTCCTCAAGGACCAGTTGCTGTTCCAGATTAAGCGATTTGGTTACGGTCTGGACCAGTTTGATCCTCTCGGCATCTGTATGTGTCTCATTATAAATAGCCGTAATGAACACATTCTGCAGATTCTGAAAAGCGGAGAGATACCATTTAGGCTCCAGGCCAATCCTCTTATGAATATTTGCAATTTTTAGCCGCTTGGCTATGTACTCCTCGTTAACATTACCATCAAAAATCTCGATGATATGCTCACGCAAAGTCTTTTTAAGGCGATCAATACTGCTGTGTTCCAGAATAATTGCTTCCAGTTTGTTGACTCCAAGAACCGTATTATAGAATTGATTTGTGATATCGTCGATTCTCTGTTCTACAACAGGTTTCATCAGGCGCAGGAGTCTTAAATCTTCCTCAGTTAAATCGATCATTCGCATTTGCTTGTTCAAATCATCATGCCCGTCAGGGGTATGAAACATCTCTGTGGTAGCGGGTGCAAAGCTTTTGATGTCCATTGATGGAGCGGCGGGAGATTCCTCATTGGTATTCTTTGAAGTCAGACCATGCATAAATGAAAAAGGACATTTCCCCAGATTAGTAGTTCAATCTCTGATTTCTGCAATCTGAATAAGAGCTTCCAGCTCAAGAATATTTACGGTTCTTTTATGCATAGCGATAATCTTCAATGCTTCCAGTTTATTCAGTTTGCGGCTTAGAGTTTCTGCCGTAGTTCCAATCATGGCTGCTACTTCTTTTTGGGCTGACGGCAAATCTACGGAGTGTCCTAAGGATTGTACAGTCACTGCCGATTCGGCAAGATTCCTTGTATACAGGTATACCAACAGCCTGGCCAGTCTCTTCTCAACCTCAAACATGTGCAATGCCCCAGCAGCCTCCTCGGCCTGATGCAGCTGCTCGCTAACAGACATAAGGAAGCTAAAGGCAAGACCTGCATTCTGCTCCAGCAAGGGAATAAAGTCTTTACGGTGCATCCGGCATACCTCTCCGCTCTCAATCACCTCTGCCGTTACATCATTATTTTTATTATGGAGTAAGGCAAACTGGCCGAAATAATCACCCGGGAAAAGAAAACGGACAATATGCTGCTTTCCATCCTTACTGTTCTGAGTCAGCTTGATGAGACCGCTTTTTACTACAAACAATGCTTCAGACGGCTCCCCTTCTCTGCACACTTGACTTCCTTTTTTATAGTTATGGGTCTCTGTAATCGATTCGACCATCACTAATTCCTCATCAGACAAGCTCCGAAATACGGGAACCTGACGTACACAGGCATGCGAATTGCAGGTAGGACAGCTCATGATCCTTCACCCTTCCTTATAGCTGACTCTAATATATCAAAATTCCGGATTCCGGCGGGTGACTGGAAACACATATTTCTCAAAAACTTGATCTGCATCAAGGAATCTTCACCGGCTTATCATTACAATAGAATTATAGAGAGAGTAAAGGAGTTGGAGTAATTGCTGCAGTATTCATTTGAAGATATGCGTCAGATTGATAGGAGTACCCTTGGTAATACGGTGCCCCTTGAGTTGTTCCGTACCATACGTCTGATTGGACTGAACCAGGGACTTCCCCTTGGAGGAAAAGGGACTACGCTTACCATTGGCAGAAAGATTGGTGAAAGCCTGCCTGTAAACTCTGTTGATGATCTTCTACAGATGTTTGAAGAGCTCAAAATCGGTATTCCGCGGATTGTTCATTCTGATAACCGTAAGATCAATATTGCTGTAGAGGATTGCTTTTGCAAAGGACTGCCAACTCTCGAAGAAGAGAAAATGGTATGTGACTTAGAGGGAGCGATTCTTGAAGGGGCACTCGGCAAGATTCTCGGCCGTAAGGTCTCTGTTAAAGAGATCAAATGCAACGTTACCGGTCATGAGCACTGTGAATACGAAGTTAAGCTTTAAAGGATGAGATTGAGATGGATAAATTTATAATTATGAAAGCAGGGATTATCTAATGGAAAAGAAAAGTTTAGCTGACGTGCTGCAGTATCAGGAGGAACGTTTTACAAAGAAAATCCTCTTCCAGCAAGGTGAAAGTGTTGTATTCGTGCTTAATTTCATGCCGGGTCAAAAATTGCCTGTTCATAAGCATCCTGGAGCGGATGTATATATCCTTGCTTTAAAAGGAAATGGAACCATTCATGTAAATGAAGCCGTGCAGCCCCTTATTGAAGGAGAGACTATCTATATCGCCGGAGATGAATCTTTTGCCTACACTAATGACAGCTCTTCCCCTTCCAGTCTGCATGTCATTCTGTCCAAGCTGCCGAGTCCGGCCTATGCCAAAGAAATCTAGATCCTACAGCCAGCAATAAAAACAGGGCCCCTTCATAATGAAGGGGCCCTGACTTATATTCCGGATCTATCCTAACGGATAGAGACGAATTATTTCTGGATGGAAGCTACGGAACCGGCACCAACTGTACGTCCGCCTTCGCGAATGGAGAATTTAGTACCTTCTTCAATAGCGATTGGTGAGATCAGGGAAACAGTTACAGTGATGTTGTCACCAGGCATAACCATTTCAGTACCTTCTGGCAGGTTGATGATGCCAGTTACGTCAGTTGTACGGAAGTAGAACTGTGGACGGTAACCAGTAAAGAATGGTTTGTGACGTCCGCCTTCTTCTTTAGTCAGAACGTAGATCTGAGCAGTGAACTCTGTGTGTGGGTTAACGGAGTTCGGCTTAGCCAATACTTGGCCGCGCTCGATCATGTTACGGTCTACACCACGCAGCAATGCGCCGATGTTGTCGCCCGCTTGTGCGGAATCGAGCAATTTACGGAACATTTCAACGCCTGTAACAACGGATTTTTTCTTTTCTTCGTGAATACCAACGATTTCGATTTCTTCTCCGACTTTAACTGTTCCGCGTTCTACGCGACCAGTTGCCACAGTACCGCGGCCAGTGATGGAGAATACATCTTCGACAGGCATCAAGAATGGTTTGTCAGTCTGACGTTCTGGAAGCGGGATGTACGTGTCGATCGTTTCGAACATTTCAACGATCTTCTGTGCATATTCGCCTTCAGGGTTCTGCAGAGCTTCACGAGCAGATCCACGGATGATTGGAGTATCATCGCCTGGGAAGTCGTATTCGCTCAGCAGGTCGCGAACTTCCATTTCAACCAGTTCAAGCAACTCTTCGTCTTCAACCATGTCGCATTTGTTCAAGAATACAACGATGTAAGGAACGCCTACTTGACGGGACAGCAGGATGTGTTCACGAGTCTGTGGCATAGGGCCATCAGCTGCGGATACAACCAGGATAGCTCCGTCCATTTGCGCTGCGCCAGTGATCATGTTTTTAACATAGTCGGCGTGTCCAGGGCAGTCTACGTGAGCGTAGTGACGATTAGGAGTTTCATATTCAACGTGAGCAGTGGAGATAGTGATACCACGTTCGCGTTCTTCAGGAGCCTTATCGATTTGGTCGAATGCTACAGCAGCGCCACCGTATTTCTTGGACAATACAGTAGTGATTGCAGCAGTCAGAGTTGTTTTACCATGGTCGACGTGACCAATAGTACCAATGTTAACGTGCGGTTTGTTACGTTCAAACTTTGCCTTTGCCATTTGAACAGTTCCTCCTTAATGTGGGGTTCCTTATATTTGAGCCGCCCGCCTACATGCAATTCTTAGATGACTTATGTGATATACCCGGACGGCAAGTTAAAAATGATGATTATTCTCCGCCTTTGTTCTTGGCTACGATTTCTTCAGCAATGGATTTAGGTACTTCTTCATAGTGAGAAAGTTCCATTGAGAATACGCCGCGTCCTTGAGTACCGGAACGAAGTGTTGTGGAGTATCCGAACATTTCGGAAAGAGGTACCTTTGCACGGATAATTTGCGCACCGCCACGGGAATCCATACCTTCGATCCGTCCGCGTCTGGAGTTCAACATACCCATTACATCGCCCATGTATTCCTCAGGAACAGTTACTTCCACTTTCATGATTGGCTCGAGCAGGACAGGTTTACACTTGTCTTTAGCTGCTTTGAGTGCCATCGAGCCGGCGATTTTGAACGCCATTTCGTTGGAGTCAACATCATGATAGGAACCATCTACGATGGTAGCCTTAACGTCAACAAGCGGGAAGCCTGCAATAACGCCGTTTTTCATTTGCTCTTCAATACCGGCAAGTGCAGGAGCGATGTATTCTCTAGGAACAGAACCACCGACAACTTTACTTTCGAACTTGCTGCCAGTACCCGGCTCGAGAGGTTCAAATTCAACCCATACGTGACCATACTGACCGCGACCGCCGGATTGGCGAACGAATTTACCTTCAACACGTGCTGGTGCTTTGAATGTTTCACGGTAAGCAACCTGTGGTTTACCCACGTTGGTTTCTACCTTGAATTCGCGGCGCATACGGTCGATGATAATATCCAGGTGAAGCTCACCCATACCTGCCAGGATCGTTTGGCCAGTTTCTTCATCAGTGTGAGCACGAAGAGTAGGATCCTCTTCAGTCAACTTTCCGAGAGCTACGCCGAGCTTATCTTGGTCAGCTTTGGTTTTTGGTTCAACTGCGATTTCGATAACCGGATCAGGGAAGTTCATGGACTCCAGGATAACCGGATGTTTCTCATCGCAAAGGGTATCGCCGGTACTTGTGTCCTTCAGACCAACGGCTGCCGCGATATCACCGGAATACACAATGGAGATTTCTTGGCGGCTGTTCGCATGCATTTGCAGGATACGGCCGATACGCTCACGTTTGTTCTTGGTAGCGTTAACTACATAAGAACCGGATTCCAGTACACCGGAGTATACGCGGAAGAACGTAAGTTTACCTACATAAGGGTCTGTCATGATTTTAAATGCCAGTGCTGCGAATGGTTCTTCGTCCGAAGAGTGACGAACCGCTTCTGTACCGTCATCCAGATGACCTTGAATAGCAGGTACATCCAGTGGGGATGGCAAGTAATCAACAACAGCATCCATCATGAGCTGAACACCTTTATTACGGTAGGAGGATCCGACAATTACAGGGAAGATTTTAACATCACATACGCCTTTGCGCAATGCTGCCTTAATCTCATCCACTGTGATTTCTTCGCCTTCCAGATACTTCATAGTCAGATCTTCGTCAAGTTCTGCAACCTTCTCGATCAACTCGAGACGCAGTCCCTCAACTTGTTCCAAGTATTCAGCAGGAATATCAGTAACTTCGATGTTTTGTCCCAGGTCATCCTTGAACATGTGAGCTTTTTGCTCAACAAGGTCAATGATACCAATGAAGTCGTTTTCGGCACCAATTGGCAATTGAATTGCAATTGCGTTGGCTTGCAGGCGGTCACGCATGCTGTCGATAACGTTCAGGAAGTCTGCACCGATGATATCCATTTTGTTCACATAAGCGATACGGGGAACGCCGTAACGGTCAGCCTGTCTCCATACGGTTTCGGACTGAGGCTCTACGCCCTCTTTCGCACTAAATACACCAACTGCCCCATCCAATACACGAAGGGAACGTTCAACTTCAACAGTGAAGTCAACGTGCCCAGGGGTATCAATAATATTGATGCGGTGGCCCTTCCATGCAGCGGTCGTAGCAGCGGAAGTAATCGTAATTCCGCGCTCCTGCTCTTGTTCCATCCAGTCCATTGTAGCAGCGCCCTCGTGAACTTCACCGATTTTGTGCGTACGGCCTGTGTAGAAAAGAATCCGCTCAGTAGTGGTAGTTTTACCAGCATCAATATGTGCCATGATCCCGATATTACGTGTATTTTTTAAGGAGAACTCTCTTGACATGAAATGGATCTCCTTTCAAAATAGAAGTTATTTGAACGGCTATAATCCTACCAGCGGTAGTGAGCAAACGCTTTGTTCGCTTCAGCCATTTTGTGCGTGTCTTCACGTTTCTTAACGGAAGCGCCTGTGTTGTTGGAAGCATCGATAATCTCAGCCGCCAAACGCTCTTCCATAGTCTTCTCACCGCGGTTGCGTGAGTAGTTTACAAGCCAACGTAATCCCAAAGCAGTACGTCTTTCAGGTTTAACCTCGATAGGCACCTGGTAGTTAGCACCGCCGACACGACGAGCTTTAACTTCCAATACAGGCATGATGTTCTTGATGGCAGCTTCGAAAACTTCCATTGGTTCTTTACCTGTACGTTCCTGAATCAACTTGAACGAATTGTACAAAATGCTTTGAGCGACACCTCTTTTACCACCCAGCATAATACGGTTGATCAAACGAGTAACCAACTTGCTATTATACAATGGATCTGGCAATACATCTCTCTTAGTAACTGGACCTTTGCGTGGCATGGATATCCCCCTTTCTTAAAATGTTTATTATTCGGATAAGCTTGTCTTATTTCTTAGCCTTAGGACGTTTCGCACCATATTTGGAGCGAGCCTGCATCCGGTTAGCAACACCTGCAGTATCAAGTGCACCACGAACGATGTGGTAACGAACTCCTGCAAGGTCCTTAACTTTACCTCCGCGCAGCAATACTACACTGTGCTCTTGAAGGTTGTGTCCGATACCCGGAATGTAAGCAGTCACCTCAAGACGGTTCGTCAAACGAACACGGGCATACTTACGAAGTGCTGAGTTTGGTTTACGTGGAGTCATTGTGCCTACACGAGTGCACACACCGCGTTTCTGCGGGGCGCTCAAATTTGTAGCCTCACGCTTGAGGGCGTTGAACCCTTTTTGAAGAGCGGGAGATTTGGATTTTTCGATTTTGGCTTGACGGCCTTTACGAACCAGTTGATTAATAGTTGGCATGTTGTGCCACCCCCTTCCTGAAATGATAGTCAATTTACAAACATTAAGTCCACAGACCCAGGTGGTTCATAAAAAGACAAATGAAAAGTCCTTGCTGCCGAAGTGTACCCCGGTACAAAAACGTTCTCTTGTTGCTATTGTTTTAAGACGGCTGCCATAGCAGCACCAACTTCTATACCGCAGGCCTTGCCCAAATTCAGCATGGTGTCCACATATGTGACCTTCACACCTTGTTTGCCGCAAAGCATAACAATTCTGGAAGTAAGCCGTTGATCTCCGTCCTCCGCCACATAGACTTCTGCGGCTTGGCCCAACTCCACCGCCTTGACGGTTTGTTTGGAACCGATCTTGACCTGAGCATCCTGTAACCCTCTATCATCAGTCATGAAAAACATTACCTCCACTGAACAAGAATGACAAGGCTACTCACGCACCTTAGACATATTAGCATCCTCAGCACACGATGTCAAGAAAAACAGCAATAATTATATTAATATTCGTAACAGACAGCCGCGTCACGCAAGGTTATCACGTGACGCGAAAGCTGAATGCCATGATTATTTATTACTCAGCTGGAACCGTTTCTAAAGCGGCTTGCTTGCTTTCTTCATTCGGATCACTAAGCTTCACATTACGGTAACGATTCATACCTGTACCTGCAGGAATCAGCTTACCGATGATAACATTTTCTTTAAGACCGAGCAACTTATCCACTTTACCCTTAATTGCTGCATCCGTCAAGACGCGGGTAGTTTCCTGGAAAGAGGCCGCAGACAGGAAGGAGTCTGTTTCCAGAGAGGCTTTGGTAATACCGAGCAGTACCGGTTTGGCAACTGCAGGTTCTTTACCAGACAGGATAGCTTCCTTGTTGGCTGCTTCATATTCATGAATATCCGCAAAAGCACCCGGCAGGAGAGTGGTATCTCCAGCATCGATAATACGAATTTTACGCAGCATCTGCTTGATCATAACTTCAATATGCTTATCATTGATCTCAACGCCCTGGTTACGGTATACACGCTGTACTTCTTGCAGAATGTAGTTCTGTACCCCGCGGATCCCTTTGATGCGCAGCATTTCTTTAGGGTCGATAGAACCGTCTGTCAATTCATCACCAGCTTCAATCTCCTGGCCCTCACTGACACGCAGACGGGAACCGTAAGTGATGGAATAGGTCTTGGACTCCGCTTCACCCTGGACTTCGATTTCACGACGGTCCTTGGTTTCACGAATTTCCTTAACTACGCCGTCAATTTCACTGATTGTCGCCTGACCTTTAGGGTTACGGGCTTCAAACAACTCTTGGATACGCGGCAAACCTTGCGTGATATCGTCTCCGGCAACACCACCGGTATGGAATGTACGCATGGTAAGCTGTGTTCCTGGTTCACCAATGGATTGTGCAGCAATAATGCCGACAGCTTCCCCGATTTCCACGAATTTACCTGTTGCCAGGTTACGTCCGTAGCACTTCTTGCAGACACCGTGACGGGCACGGCAACTCAGTACAGAGCGGATCTGCAATTTAGTAACGCCAGCATTCACGATTGCTTCAGCCTTATCGGAGTCAATCAGATCGTTACGGTGAACGAGGATTTCCTTCGTTTCCGGATGACGCACAGTTTCGAAGGAATAACGGCCTTCAATACGGTCGTAGAGATCCTCGATAACTTCCTTGCCATCTTGAATCCGGCTGACGGTGAAGCCTTTATCGGTACCGCAATCTTCTTCGCGGACGATTACGTCCTGAGCCACGTCAACGAGACGGCGTGTCAAGTACCCGGAATCCGCTGTACGCAGCGCTGTATCGGCCAGACCTTTACGCGCTCCGTGAGTGGAAATAAAGTACTCGAGGACGGTCAGACCTTCACGGAAGTTCGCTTTGATTGGCAATTCGAAAATCCGGCCCGAAGGGGTAGCCATCAGACCACGCATACCACCGAGCTGGGTGATCTGCGATTTGTTACCACGCGCTTTGGAGTCGACCATGAGCATGATGGAGTTGAAACGATCCATCGATTTCAGCAGGACGTTCGTAAGTTCATCCTTAGTCTTCGACCAGATCTCGATAACACGGTCATACCGTTCATCATTGGTAATCAGACCGCGGCGGTATTGATTCGCTACTACATCAACCTTAGCTTCGGATTCTTTAAGAATTGTAGCTTTTTCCTCAGGCACAATAACGTCTGATACGGCAACCGTAACACCAGAACGTGTAGAGTACGTAAAGCCGAGCTGCTTAATTTTATCCAGAATCACTGAAGTCTTGGTAGTGTGATAGGTTTCGAAGCAGCGGGCAATGATTAGGCCCAGATATTCTTTACCTACAGCACTGGCTTCCGGAGCAGCCATGATCAATTCGCGGACATCCGCGCCTTTTTCATAGATGAAGTACTTCTCTGGTGTACCCTGCAGCAGGTTTGTTTTGGTAGCTTCATTGATATATGGGAAACTGCTTGGATAGATTTCGTTGAAGATAATCTTACCCACCGTTGTAATCAGCAATGCATTCTGCTGCGCTTCTGTAAAGTTGGTTTTACCCAGTGCCTTAACAGGAATAGCAACACGCGCATGCAGACCAGCGGTTCCGCGTTGGTAAGCTGAAACAGCTTCGTTCACGGTACGCAGAATCATACCCGTTCCCTTTTCTTCCTTGTTATCCATGGTCAGATAGAACGTACCAAGGACCATATCCTGGGAAGGTGTAACAACCGGCTTACCATCTTTAGGGTTCAGGATGTTACCGGATGCCAGCATGAGAATACGGGCTTCAGCTTGAGCTTCAGCGGATAGAGGAACGTGTACCGCCATCTGGTCACCGTCAAAGTCGGCATTGTATGCCGTACATACGAGCGGGTGAAGACGGATCGCGTGACCTTCTACCAGAATCGGTTCAAACGCCTGTATACCCAGTCTATGCAGTGTAGGGGCACGGTTCAGCAAAACCGGATGCTCTCTGATTACTTCTTCAAGCACGTCCCAGACTTCAGGACTTACGCGCTCAACCTTACGTTTCGCGCTCTTGATGTTGTGGGCAAGGCCCTTATTAACCAATTCTTTCATTACAAACGGTTTGAAGAGTTCCAGTGCCATCTTCTTTGGAAGACCGCATTGGTACATCTTGAGGTAAGGTCCTACGACGATAACGGAACGTCCGGAATAGTCAACGCGCTTACCGAGCAAGTTCTGGCGGAAACGTCCTTGTTTACCTTTCAGCATATGGCTGAGTGATTTGAGCGGACGGTTACCAGGACCTGTTACAGGACGGCCGCGGCGGCCATTGTCGATCAGGGCATCAACAGCTTCCTGAAGCATCCGTTTCTCATTCTGCACGATAATATCAGGTGCACCGAGATCCAGCAGTCTCTTCAGACGGTTGTTACGGTTAATTACGCGGCGGTACAGGTCATTAAGGTCAGACGTAGCAAAACGGCCGCCATCGAGCTGAACCATAGGGCGAAGCTCCGGAGGAATAACCGGAAGTACATCCATGATCATCCAGTCTGGCTTGTTGCCGGAGTTGCGGAAAGCCTCAATAACTTCGAGACGTTTGATCGCCCGGTTACGGCGCTGGCCTTGGGCCGTGCGCAGCTCTTCTTTGAGGAATTCCAGTTCTTTATCGATATCGATATCCTGAAGCAGTTTTTTGACGGCTTCAGCACCCATGCCAGCCTGGAACCCGTAGCCGTATTTCTCACGGTAGCTGCGGTATTCTTTCTCAGACAGCAGTTGTTTCTTCTCCAAAGGAGTTTCACCCGGATCGGTTACAACATAAGATGCAAAATAGATAATCTCTTCGAGCGATCTTGGAGACATATCCAGTGCCAGACCCATACGGCTCGGAATACCTTTGAAGTACCAGATATGAGATACCGGAGCTGCCAGCTCGATGTGGCCCATACGTTCGCGGCGGACTTTAGCGCGGGTAACTTCCACGCCGCAGCGGTCGCACACAACGCCCTTATAACGGACGCGTTTGTATTTACCACAGTGACATTCCCAGTCCTTTTGCGGTCCAAAGATGCGTTCGCAAAAAAGACCCTCTTTTTCCGGTTTCAAAGTACGATAGTTGATGGTTTCCGGTTTTTTCACTTCTCCGCGGGACCAAGAACGAATTTTTTCCGGGGAAGCGAGCCCGATTTTCATAAATTCAAAATTGTTAACGTCCAACAAGGAGCAACCCTCCTTAACCTATATCCTGATTTAGTACCACAGCCCTCTCTTGACGTTAAGTCAACAGAGGGCGCGGTCCTTTGTGTAATGAAATTAGTGGCTTGCTGGTGAACTACTCTATGCCGACTTCTGCGCCTTCCAAATTGAGGCTCAGCTTGTCGCCTGACGTCTCGTCCTCATCGTCCAGTTCCTTCATCTCGATCTCCTGCTCGTCACCGCTAAGGATTTTGACATCCATACCCAGCGACTGCAGTTCCTTGATCAATACCTTGAACGATTCCGGAACACCCGGTTCTGGAACATTTTCACCTTTGACGATGGACTCGTACGTTTTCACACGGCCAACCACGTCATCGGATTTCACGGTCAAAATTTCTTGCAATGTATACGCCGCGCCGTAAGCCTCAAGCGCCCACACTTCCATTTCCCCGAAACGCTGTCCGCCGAACTGAGCTTTACCACCCAGTGGCTGCTGTGTAACGAGTGAGTAAGGACCTGTAGAACGGGCATGAATCTTATCGTCAACCATGTGCGCAAGCTTGATCATGTGCATAACGCCGACAGTAACTTCACGCTCGAAGCGCTCGCCTGTACGTCCGTCATACAGCACAGTCTTACCGTTACGCTGCATACCGGCTTCTTCCATCGTATCGAACACGTCATACTCACGGGCTCCGTCGAATACCGGAGTAGCCACGTGGATACCCAGACGCAGTGCCGCCATACCAATATGGACTTCCAGCACCTGTCCGATGTTCATACGTGAAGGTACGCCCAGCGGGTTCAGGACAACCTGTACCGGTGTACCGTCCGGAAGGAACGGCATATCTTCTTCTGGCAGGATACGGGCAACGACACCCTTGTTACCATGACGTCCGGCCATCTTGTCACCTTCAGAAATCTTACGCTTCTGAGCGATGTAGACACGAACCAATTGATTCACACCTGGAGGCAGCTCATCGCCGTTCTCACGGGTAAACACCTTAACGTCAACGATAATACCATCACTACCATGCGGAACGCGCAAGGAGGTATCACGGACTTCACGAGCCTTCTCACCGAAGATTGCGTGCAGCAGGCGTTCTTCAGCAGTCAGTTCAGTTACGCCCTTCGGAGTAACTTTACCTACCAGAATGTCGCCGGCATTGATTTCCGCACCGATACGAATGATTCCGCGCTCATCCAAATTGCGGAGCGCCTCTTCACCAACGTTTGGAATATCACGCGTGATCTCTTCAGGTCCTAGCTTGGTGTCACGGGCTTCGGATTCATATTCCTCGATATGGATCGAAGTGTATACATCTTCCTTAACTAGCTTCTCACTAAGCAGGATCGCATCCTCGTAGTTGTAACCTTCCCAAGTCATGAACGCAACGACTACGTTACGACCAAGAGCAAGTTCGCCCATTTCTGTGGAAGGTCCGTCTGCCAGGATATCACCCTTCTTAACAATATCGCCACGTTTAGCCAGCGGACGCTGATTAATGCAAGTCCCTTGGTTCGAACGCATAAATTTGTGTAATTTATATTTAACGATATCGCCTTTAACTTCCTTGCCTTCAACTGCCTCTACACGGCGCAGCCAGATTTCATTGGCAGAGGAGCGTTCAATAATACCGTCATATTTGGAAACAATACATACGCCAGAATCCTTGGCGGATTTATGTTCCATCCCTGTGCCGACAAGCGGAGCTTTCGGAATCAGAAGCGGAACGGCCTGCCGCTGCATGTTCGATCCCATCAGTGCGCGGTTGGAGTCATCGTTCTCAAGGAACGGAATGAGCGCCGTAGCGACCGACACAACCTGCTTAGGTGAAACGTCCATGTAGTCAACACGGTTACTAGGCATAGTAGTAATGTTATCTGAATCCTTGTTGTAACGAACGATAACCATGTCTTCCTTAAATGTACCATTCTCATCAATCAGTACATTCGCCTGAGCAACTACATAGTTATCTTCTTCATCAGCAGTCAGATAATCGATTTGTTCTGTAACCTTACCAGTCTTTGGATCCACCCAACGATACGGAGCTTCGATAAAGCCGTATTCATTGATGCGTGCAAAGGTAGACAAGGAGTTGATCAGACCGATATTCGGACCTTCCGGTGTTTCGATAGGACACATACGGCCGTAGTGACTGTGATGTACGTCGCGGACTTCAAAGCCTGCGCGTTCACGGGTCAGACCGCCGGGTCCAAGTGCCGACAGACGGCGCTTGTGTGTAAGTTCAGCAAGCGGGTTCGTCTGATCCATAAACTGGGACAGCTGCGAACTACCGAAGAACTCTTTGATCGACGCGATAACCGGACGGATGTTGATCAGTGCCTGCGGTGTAATCGCATTAGCGTCCTGAATTGACATTCTCTCCCGCACCACGCGCTCCATACGGGACAGACCGATACGGAACTGATTCTGCAGCAATTCACCTACAGAACGCAGACGGCGGTTACCCAAGTGGTCGATATCATCTGTATTACCGATACCGTGCAGCAAATTAATAAAGTAGCTGATTGAGGATATAATATCAGCCTGGGTAATATGCTTGACCGACTTGTCAATGTTGCCATTGGCGATCAGCTTGATAATCCGGCCTTCTTCAATTGGCGAGAATACGTCAATAGTCTGCAGCGGAATATCTTCACTGTCCATAACCCCGCCGGTAACACGGTAGTTCTTGCCAGCTACATTCTTCTCGAAATAAGGAATCAGCTCGTCAAGCAGGCGGCGGTCAACCATCTGGCCGGATTCTGCCAGGATTTCTCCTGTAGATTCATCAACCAAAGGCTGCGCCAGACGCTGATTGAACAGACGATTCTTAATATGCAGTTTTTTGTTGATTTTGTAACGGCCTACATTGGCCAAATCATAACGTTTCGGATCAAAGAAACGTGCGACCAATAGGCTCTTGGCATTGTCAAGTGTCGGTGGTTCACCCGGACGCAGACGCTCGTAAATTTCAATAAGCGCCTTCTCCGTAGAGTCCGTGTTGTCTTTATCCAGCGTATTGCGAATATATTCATCATTACCAAGCAGTTCCAGAATTTCAGCATCACTGCCGAAGCCTAGAGCACGCAGAAGCACGGTTACCGGGATCTTACGGGTCCGGTCGATACGGACATACATGATGTCCTTAGCGTCGGTCTCCAGTTCCAGCCAAGCTCCGCGATTCGGAATTACTGTGGCGGTGTAGGTTTTTTTGCCGTTCTTATCCACTTTCGTGCTGAAATAGACGCTTGGAGAGCGAACCAACTGGCTGACAATAACCCGTTCCGCACCATTGATAATAAAAGTGCCGGTTTCCGTCATCAGCGGGAAATCTCCCATGAACACTTCCTGCTCTTTGACCTCACCGGTCTCCTTATTGATGAGACGCACCTTTACACGCAGAGGAGCCGCATATGTTACGTCCCGCTCTTTAGCGTCGTCAACCGTATACTTCGGTTCACCCAGGCTGTAATCAATGAACTCTAGTACCAAATTTCCTGTGAAATCCTGGATCGGCGAGATGTCCTGGAACATTTCCCGCAATCCTTCCTCCAAAAACCAGTCATAAGATTTTTGTTGGATCTCGATCAGGTTCGGGACCTCGAGTACCTCGTTAATTCTCGCATAGCTCCGCCGAGTGCGTCGACCATACTGAACAAGATGTCCTGCCAACTTTACTCACCCCTCATGTCTACTCACTTAAAAATTGATTGCGAACCCTTGTTTGGACCCGTATAATGGAACCATAACACAAGGATCCAGCCATAAATACAGAAAAGCCCCTTATCGAAATCTTTCGAAAAAAGAGCGCATCTATCCACGGCCAAAATACTCCTTATCCAGTAGATTTGCCCAAAACGTGTGTATTATACGTCACCAAGCAACAGTTTATGCGCTATTATCTATTGTCCCGGCGACCTTCGCCGTGACAGGAACATAGAGAACGGAATTCGCAAAAACCTGCCGTACGGCATGCGCTTACCGGGCGACAATATATCACTTGACATTTCAGCAAACTAAAGACATGGAGCCTAGCTTAATACTGACATTTTATAATAATAACACTATCAACATTGCATGTCAATAAGTATTATTTATTTTTTACTTCTTCGCTCTGATAATGCGATATCCCTTATCTTTCCCCACTTCTTCTACATCCGAGAATAAGCTTTCCAGCTTGGCGGAGGCCGATGGTGCGCCCTGCTTCTTCTGGATGACTATCCATAGACTTCCACCCTCATTCAAATGCGCATGCGCCTGCTCAAAAATCTCATGAACCACAGCCTTGCCTGCACGAATCGGCGGGTTGGTAAGAACCACATCGAATGTACGCCCCTTCACCGCAGACAGTACATCACTTTCCATAACCGTAACATTGTGGATTCCGTTATGCTGCGCATTCTCGCGGGCAAGCTCTACCGCACGGCTGTTGATATCAATCATCGTCACATGTCCCTTGGGAGTGAGGAGTGCTGCACTAATCCCTATAGGTCCGTAACCACAGCCAACATCCAGCACCTCCGCCCCATCCGAAATTTTCATAGCTTCGATCAGAACTCGGCTACCATGATCGATATCCCCTTTGGAAAAAACACCGGCGTCGCTTGTAAAACGGAGGCTTTTGCCTCTCAGTACCGTATCGATGCTGCGTCTGTCATGACGTGCTTCCGGCTGCTGCGAGTAATAATGCTGCGACATACAATCCTCCCTTTCACATGGCTCTAATATACAAAGCATCTCTTATAGAGCAACCCCCTTGAACAAGTTCAAGGGGGTTGCAAGAACCGGAATGAATCACTTCATATCCGGGGCAGTACCTACTTAAATCAAATTATTTCACTTCTACAGAAGCGCCTGCTTCTTCCAATTTTGCTTTGGTAGCTTCTGCTTCTTCTTTGCTTACTTTTTCTTTGATTGCTTTTGGAGCGTTGTCTACAACGTCTTTAGCTTCTTTCAAGCCAAGACCTGTGATTTCGCGAACGATTTTGATAACGTTGATTTTGGAAGCGCCAGCGCCTGTCAAAATTACGTCGAATTCGGATTGCTCTTCTTCAACAGCTGCTACTGCGCCGCCAGCTGCTACTGGAGCTGCTGCAGTTACGCCGAATTCTTCTTCGATTGCTTTAACCAGGTCGTTCAGTTCCAATACGCTCATGCCTTTAATTTCTTCCAAAATTGTTTCTTTGCTCATGATTGAACCTCCATTATATTTGAATTGGTTTGTGGTAATGATTATGAAGCTAGAAGCAAAGGCTTACGCGCTTTGTTCTTCTTTCTCAGCAACAGCTTTAACTGCAAGCGCGAAGTTGCGCATTGGAGCTTGAAGCACGCTAAGCAGCATGGACAGCAAACCATCGCGGGATGGAAGCTCAGCCAGTGCTTTCAGTTGGTCAGCGTCGATAACGCGACCTTCTACAACGCCGCCTTTAAGTTTCAGAGCGTCGTTCTTCTTAGCGAAGTCGTTCAAAATTTTGGCTGCTACTACCGCATCAGTTTCACTGAAAGCGATCGCTGTAGGACCAGTCAGGACAGCGTCCAGATCAGTCAACTCAGCCGCTGCAGTTGCACGGCGAAGCAATGTGTTCTTCAGGACTTGAAAATCAACGCCAGCTTCACGAAGCTGCTTACGCAGTTCAGTCACTTGCGAAACGTTCAATCCGCGGTAGTCCGCAACAACAGTAGAGATACTGTTCTGCAGTTTGCCAGTTACAACATCAACCGCATCCTGTTTAGCTTGGATTACTTTTGCATTTGCCAATTGTATACACCTCCTGAAAATTTATGTGACGGCGATTCTTCCGGAGAATCCGCGCCGTTCCTACGCAGGCATTAGAAAAGCCTCCGCAGATTCACGAAGGCTTGATAAAACGGAAAGCAGTCAGGCGAGCCTGTTACTTTTTGTTTCTATCACAACACCTCGGTAGGAAATTAAGCCCTACGGCACCTACTGTCTACGGTAAGCATATTCAAATTCAAGATTGATCACCTTAATGTTCACAACTGTTATAGATTATCAAAGATGACTCAAAGAGTCAACCCTTAATTATCTGAAAGCAGCTGCGTTCACGCGAGCGCTAGGTCCCATAGTGGACGAAATAGCGATGCCTTTAAGGTATACACCTTTAGCAGCAGCCGGTTTCGCACGGTTCAGAGCGTCGATGAGGGATTTAAGGTTCTCGTTCAGTTGTTCAGCGTTGAAAGACACTTTGCCGATTGGCGCGTGAATTTGACCCGCTTTGTCAAGACGATATTCGATTTTACCGGCTTTGATTTCTTGAACAGCCTTGGTAACGTCGAAAGTAACTGTACCTGCTTTAGGGTTAGGCATGAGGCCTTTACCACCGAGCAGACGACCCAGTTTACCGACTTCACTCATCATATCAGGTGTAGCTACGCAGACATCGAATTCAAACCAGCCCTGTTGAATTTTGTTGATCATATCAGCATCACCAACAAAATCGGCGCCAGCAGCTTCCGCTTCTTTCGCTTTTTCACCTTTTGCAAATACAAGCACGCGTTGAGTTTTGCCTGTGCCGTGAGGCAGGACAACAACACCACGAACAGCTTGGTCTTGTTTACGCGGGTCTACACCCAGACGAACTGCTGCTTCAACGGTTTCGTCGAATTTAGCAGTTGCTGCCTTTTTCACAAGCTCTACAGCTTCTGAAGGCTCGTAAGTTGCTTCGCTGTTGATCAGCTTAGCAGATTCTTGGTATTTCTTACCATGTTTAGCCATGAAAATGTTCCTCCTTTGTGGTGTTAGCGGAAATTCCTCCCACATATTGCGGTCATGAATGACCGGTTCATCGAATACATATTAGTCTTCGATTGTGATACCCATACTGCGGGCAGTACCTTCAACCATACGCATTGCAGCTTCGATAGATGCAGCGTTCAGATCGGGCATTTTTGTTTCAGCAATTTCACGAACCGCTGCGCGGCCGAGTTTTGCTACTTTCTTCTTGTTTGGTTCACCGGATCCTTTTTCTACTTTTGCAGCGATGCGAAGCAGAACAGCAGCCGGAGGAGTTTTAGTGATGAAGGTAAAGGAACGGTCTTCAAATACTGTAATTTCAACCGGGATGATCAGGCCAGCCTGGTCGGCAGTACGAGCGTTGAATTCCTTACAGAATGCCATGATGTTGACACCTGCTTGACCTAACGCCGGACCTACTGGAGGCGCTGGATTCGCTTTCCCTGCAGGAATCTGCAGTTTCACCATTTTAATAACTTTTTTAGCCATGAGTGACACCTCCTTGCGTAAATAGTGGTATTCGAATGCTAAACAGCATTCTCCCACAAGAAACCCTTGCGCTTGTTATATCTTCTCCACTTGAGTGAAATCCAACTCGAGCGGGGTTTCCCGTCCAAACATGTTGACATGTACCTTGATCTTGCTCTTGTCTGCCAAAATCTCTTCCACGGAGCCCACAAAATTCGCAAACGGACCGACCATAATACGTACGGATTCCTTAATTTCGAAATCAATCTTCGCTTTAGGTTCAACCATGCCCATATGCTTCAGAATTTGTTCAACCTCTTCAGGGAGCAGAGCGGTAGGCTTGGACCCCGAACCAGTTGAACCGACAAATCCGGTAACGCCCGGCGTATTGCGGACTACATACCAGGAATCATCAGTCTGTACCATTTCGACCAAAACGTAACCGGGGTAAACTTTACGCATGACAGTTTTTTTCTTGCCATCCTTGTTTACCAATTCTTCTTCCATAGGAACAAGAACGCGGAATATTTTGTCTTCCATGCCCATGGACTCAACGCGTTTTTCCAAATTGGCCTTGACCTTATTCTCATACCCGGAATAGGTATGAACGACATACCATCTTTTTTCCATATCAAGCCACCTGGGACCTCTCTAAATAATCGCTTCAATCACAGCGGAAATACCGATGTCCAGAACCCAGAAGTAAAGAGCGATAACTACAATTGTACCGAGAACGATCAATGTATAGTTTTTCAGTTCCTTACGGCTAGGCCAGCGAACCTTTTTGAGTTCACTCCAGCTCTCAGTGAAAAAGGAAAACAAAGACTTGAAACTACGTTTCACGCCGACTACACCTCCAAAGACTATCTGGTTTCGCGATGAGGAGTTTGCTCGTTACAAAACTTGCAAAATTTCTTCATCTCCAAGCGGTCGGGGTGATTTCGCTTGTTTTTGGTTGTTGCATAGTTTCTTTGTTTGCAACTTGTACAAGCCAAAGTGATAATTACCCGCATGATATGCACCTCCCGAAGACGTACTTCTAACCGTTAAATTAGAAGACGCAAATATTGATTCAAAAAAAAAGCCGCGAATTTAGGCCTACCTAAAACACTTTAGCATAATATCATCGCCCGTGTCAACGAAAGAATTCCCCCATCGCATTGGGTATTTCCAGGTGGTGTAGCCTGGTGCCGTACATAATCTCTGGTCTTGGCATTCCTTTGCCACTCGCTGTCTTCACTACCATTATGGATCATTCCGCCGTGGTATAAACCTGCAGCCTACTGTTGTCTAACAAAACACATTTCCATCACGATGAAATCTTGCAGGACACTAAAAAAAGACTCGAGTCCCGAGCCTTTCTAGTTCATTATATCATTAATTGTCACGCACTTCCAGATATCTTTCCAACTTACGCTTCACTCGCTGCAGAGCATTGTCAATAGACTTCACATGCCGCTTCAAGTCCTCAGCAATTTCCTGATAGGACCGTCCATCCAGATAGAGCATTAGAACCTTGCGTTCCAGATCACTAAGGATCTCCGCCATCTTATCTTCCAGTCCGATGAACTCCTCCTGGTTGATAATCAGTTCTTCAGGATCAAGCACCTGCGTTCCGCAAATCACATCCATCAGCGTCCGGTCGGAATCCTCATCATAGATGGGTTTGTCGAGCGAGACGTATGAGTTCAGCGGAATATGCTTCTGGCGGGTCGCTGTCTTAATGGCAGTTATAATCTGACGGGTGATGCACAGCTCGGCAAACGCCTTGAACGAGGAAAGCTTGTCCCCCTTGAAGTCACGAATTGCCTTATATAAGCCAATCATGCCTTCCTGTACAATATCTTCACGATCTGCCCCGATCAAAAAATAGGAACGAGCCTTGGCACGTACGAAATTACGGTACTTGTTGATTAAATGTTCCAATGCGCCACTGTCGCCACCACGGAAGATCTCGACAATTTCTTCATCACTTATGAAATCATACTCGGATAGCATTAATTCCTTGAGGTCGACACTCACCAAGAATCCCCCCGGCTGCAACGCAAGACACATCGTTACTTCGCGAAATATAGGATCAGTATATATTATGTTACCTTACAACGTCAACCGAAGATTGTCCAAAAACAATCTTCTATAACATATTATGGCATTTCTTAATCACTGTCTGCGCCAGTCTTCGAGACGTTTCCGCGTTTCCGGAGGCAGCTTGTCTTCCAGGGAGTGACGGGTGCTGCTTACACTTCCCGGTTCAATAGCCTTTTTAACCTGTTTCTGATTCTCTTCAATCTCCAGTCTCAGTTCTCTTGCCGAGATCCGGAGCGCCCCTTGCGCAAAAACAACATGCTGCTCCACAAAATCGCTGGTCGCCACAGAAATCTGTCTGCGGCGGTGAGTGAATTCTCCCACCAGCCGCTCAATGCACTCATCTGCCGTTTCCTTTTCCTTAGTGAAGAATACCTGGACTTTCCCCTGTACAAACGACCGTCCAAGTCCCGGCACACGGTATGCATCGAATACGGCTATGACGCGCAGCCCGGAGAATGCCTGATAATCGGCCAGCATATCGAGCAGCCGGTCGCGGGCCCCCTGCATGCCGGTCTGCGACAGCGCCGCAAGCTCCGGCCAGCCGCCGATCATGTTGTATCCGTCCACGAGCAGTATATCGCGCCAGTCTGCCATAGTTATCCCTGTTCTTGCCGGCGGCGGAGCACCTCGTACATAATTACACCGGCTGCTACGGAAGCATTAAGAGAGTTGATTCTTCCCGCCATCGGCAGCTTCAGGAGCACGTCACATTTCTCACGGATCAGGCGGCCCATTCCTTTATTCTCATTGCCGATAACCACCGCTACCGGTCCGGTAAAAATATCAGATCCGAAGAGATTCTGATCCGTATCCACATCGGTTCCAACCACCCACACCCCAAGTTCCTTCAGGCGGTCTATCGTCTGGCCCAGATTGGTTACGCGTGCAACAGGCACATATTCCACTGCACCGGCAGAGGTTTTGGATACTGTTGCTGTAATCTGCGCAGAACGCCGTTTCGGTACAATGACACCATGCACACCAGTGCAGTCGGCAGTGCGCAAGATAGATCCCAGGTTATGAGGGTCTTCAATTTCATCCAGCAAAAGAAGAAAAGGCGGTTCCCCTTTGGCTTCAGCCGCCGCAAGAATATCAGCAACCTCGGTGTAGGCAAACGGTGCCGCCTGTGCTACCACCCCTTGATGCTGAACTCCCGGTGCGAGCTGATCCAGCTTCCGCTTATCTACATGCTGAATTACAATTCCTGCTTTGCGGGCTTCAGCGACGATAGGTGCCGTTAAGTGCTTTTGTGCAGTTTCGGCGATCCATATTTTATTCAGTGTCCGGCCGGCACGAAGCGCTTCAAGGACTGAATGCTTGCCCGCCAGTATTTCCTCTTCCGTTCTCAATTCTTCCATGTTCATGTCTCCTGTTCTAAGTACCCATATATAACTATAAACTCCGCTGCCTGTTTAAACTCATTTGGTCCGATTCAACATGTATTCGATGCTGCTGTGAACAAGCTCCTGGATTCTCGCCTGCTGTCCTGTATAATATAAATGCCCGATCAGGCATTCAAAAGCAGTCGCGTGGCGGTATTCCAGCACATCTGCGTTTTTGGGAATCGTGCCGGACTTGGCATTGCGCCCTCGTCTTACCACGTCCTTCTCTTCCTCCGTGAGCACCGGCTCAAGGTAGGCAAGAATCGTGCTCTGGGCTTTGGCCGAGACCAGTCCCGTTGCCGAGCGGTGCAGATGATTCGGACGCAGATTGGGCAGCGAAATCAGATACTGCCGCACAGCCACTTCATAAATGGCATCTCCTGCATACGCCAGAACAATCGGCGAGAGCAAACGGGCCGGCTTGGACGGTTCGTACGGAAACCATGCGCTGTTCAGATCAAACTGCCCGCTCATTTACGCCGCCACCGCATTCCCTGTGGAGTGTCTTCCAGCAGAATGCCCAGAGTATTCAGCTCATCGCGGATTTCATCGGACCGGCTCCAGTTCTTATTCTTGCGCGCTTCTGTGCGTTCAGCAATGAGGCGCTCAACCTCTTCACTGGCGACCTCTTCTTCAGCCTCCGGAGTAAGGCGCAGTACCGAATTCATCTCGGCAAAAGCCTTCAGCAGTGCTGCAAAGTCTGCGGAATGCGCGTCATTATCAGCAAGCGTCAAATTAGCCAGGCTTACCCAGTCAAACAGAGCGGTAATCGCATCCGGCGTATTGAAATCATCCTGCATTCTGGCGTGGAAATTGCCAACAATAGCTGCCAGGCGTTCAACGATCTGTGAGCTTGCCGCTCCCTCTGCCCCGTCCGTATCCAGTTCAAGCCGATGCTTCACATTACCTGCTGCCGTAGTGATGCGCTCCACGCTTTTCTCAGCAGAGAGCAGTGCTTCCTCCGAGAAGTTCAGCTGATTGCGGTAATGGCTTGAAAGCATGAAATAACGGATAGTCCCCGCTTTGAAACGTGCACGAATATCCTTCACAAGCAGACCATTTCCAAGTGATTTCGACATTTTCTCCTCACCAATGTTCAAAAATGCGTTGTGCATCCAATACTTCGACAGCGGCTCACCCGTCAGCACTTCTGTTTGCGCGCATTCGCACTCATGGTGCGGGAACTTCAAATCCTCTCCGCCGCCATGGATGTCGATCGTTGTGCCCAAATATTCGCGGACCATTGCCGAGCACTCGATATGCCAGCCCGGACGCCCCTCTCCCCATGGACTGGACCAGTGTACCTCACCCGGCTTGGCTGCCTTCCAGAGCACAAAATCCTCCTGGTTCTCCTTGCGCGAATCCACCTCAACACGGATACCAAAGCGCAGTTCCTCCAGATTCTGGCCTGACAGCTTGCCATAATTGGCAAACTTGCCGGTCCGGTAGTACACATCTCCGCCGTTCTCGTAAGCAAATCCTTTCTCTTCAAGCTCCTTAATGAACTCAATGATCTTGTCCATGCTCTCTGTAACGCGCGGATTCATTGTTGCCGGCTTTACACCAAGTCCGGCCAGGTCTTCCTGATAGGCGGAGATGAACATTTCCGCGACCTCAGCTACAGTAATGTTCATCTCTTCCGCTTTGCGGATCATTTTATCATCCACATCGGTAAAGTTCGTCAGATAGCGGACTTCATTGCCGAGGGCTTCCAGGTAGTTGCGGACCATGTCAAAAACGATAACCGGTCTAGCATTCCCGATATGCATATAGCCGTAAACGGTTGGACCGCATACATACATTTTCACTTTGCCAGGTTCCTGCGGTACGAATTCTTCCTTGCTCCGTGTCATTGTGTTATAAATCTGTACAGCCATTCTGTTCCCAATCCTTTCTGTTCCCCCTGGATTCTCTTAAATCTCCATATGGTTATATTTCATAATCGCCGATATACTGCTGGCTCTCCAGCCGCCGCTGTTCCTTCTTCTGCTTGTCTTCGGTGCCCATCTGCTCGCGCAGCTCTTCGATTTCCTTTTGCAGAAAACGCAGGGAATCAATCAGCGGATCCGGCATCTGGGTATGATCCAGCCGATCGGACACGCGTTCCCCGTTGCGCTTAACCACGCGTCCTGGATTTCCTACAACGGTGCTGTTGCTGGGCACTTCACGCAGAACCACTGAATTGGAACCGATATTGCAATTATCGCCGATTCTAAACGATCCCAGTACTTTGGCACCGGAGCCAATGACAACATTGTTGCCGACGCTAGGATGACGTTTGCCCTTTTCTTTCCCTGTCCCTCCAAGTGTGACCCCCTGATAGATAATGACATCGTCACCAATCTCACAGGTTTCACCAATGACTATACCCATTCCATGGTCGATGAACAACCGGCTGCCGACAACCGCACCCGGATGAATTTCCACTCCGGTCATAAATCTGCTCATCTGCGATACGATGCGTGCCAGTGTAAACCAGCGGCGTTTATATAAAGAGTGGGCAATCCGGTGTGCCCATATAGCATGAAGCCCGGCGTAGGTGAAGACAACCTCGAACTTGCTGCGGGCAGCGGGATCGTTGTCGAATACTGCCCGAATGTCCGACTTGATATGCTTAAACATCAGGGTTCCCCTCTTCTTTGACTTCCCCACCTCCTGTTTACAGGTACGCAAAGGAAGATAGTGTCTTCAGCCCACTTGCTCTATTCATCTGTATGCTGTGAGCATTCAATCGGTATCCTTATAGTTCAACAAAAAACGCCCCTGCAGCATTATGCTGCAGAGACGTTTAACCGCGGTCCCACTCTGCTTGAACATTCGCACAATCAGACTGCCGTTAACTTCGCGGCAGTTGCATGCGGTGTTCCTCTTGGCGTCTGTAACGGCAACGTCCCCGGCACAGTCTACTGTCCCCTGACAGACAGGGACGCTCAACCGTGCAGCTCACAGGTGCATGTTCAGCGGCAGACAAATGAATAACTCCCAGCCTGCAAGGGAAATCTCCCTCAGCGGTTATTCTCTCTGGCAATTGCCCGTATACGCGTACTTTTCCTGATCACAGCTATTATTAGTTATTATATTCTTCTATCTTAGCGAAAAGCCGCAGGGCTGACAAGGGGTTCTACCCTCATATCCCCCGGTTTATGCGCCTTTGATCTGCGATTTCAGACGTTCGATGACCCGGTCCCGGCCAAGCAGCGCGATGGTCGCATTCAAATCACGGCCATGCATCTGACCAGTCAGAGCGACACGGATCGGCATAAACAGCGCTTTGCCTTTGTGTCCGGTTTCTTTCTGGACTTCTTTGATCAGCACAGCCATATTAGCAGCGCCGAAATCCTCAGCAGCTTCCACTTTAGCGAGAAAAGCGGAGAGCACTTCAGGAACCTGGGCTTCGGCAAGTACTTGTGCCGCTTCCGTCTCCAGTTCCAGATGGCTGCGGAAGAAGAGCTCGGAGAGTCCTACAATATCCGAAGCGGAGTTCATCTGTTCCTGATACAGTGCAACCAGGCTTTCTGCCCAGATCTGCTGCTCATCACTCAGAACCTCCGGCAGACGTCCCGCCTTCTGCAGATGGGGAATAGCAAGTGCCGCGATCCGCTTAGGATCGGCATGCTTGATATAGTGATTATTGAGATGTGCCAGCTTGTTCGTATCGAATACAGCCGGGCTCTTCGACAGACGGTCGGCAGTGAAGATAGAGATCAGCTGTTCCTTGCTGAAGATCTCCTCCTCCCCCTCCGGCGACCAGCCGAGTAATGTGATGAAGTTGAAGAGCGCTTCCGGCAGATAGCCAAGCTGGTCATACTGCTCGATAAACTGAATGATCGATTCATTCCGTTTGCTCAGCTTCTTGTGGTCATCGCCGACAATCAGTGTCATGTGGCCGAACAGCGGCGCTTCCCAGCCAAGGGCTTCATAAATCATGAGCTGACGAGGCGTGTTCGAGATATGGTCTTCCCCGCGCAGCACATGGGAGATGGCCATCAAATGATCATCTACAGCTACAGCGAAGTTATAGGTTGGAATACCATCCTTCTTCACAATGACGAAGTCGCCCATTTCTTTGGTGTTGAACGAAATGCTGCCTTTAACGATATCATTGAAGGTATAAGTTCGGTCCTCAGGAACCAGGAAACGGATGCTGGCAATGCGTCCTTCCGCCTCATAGGCAAGGCGCTGCTCCTCCGTCAGATTACGGTGTCTGCCGGAATAACGCGGGGTTTCGCCACGTGCAGTCTGTTCTTCACGCTCTGCTTCCAGCTCCTCTTCTGTACAATAGCAGCGGTAAGCAAGGCCGCGGTCCAGCAGATCCTGCCAGTAGACACGGTACAGATCCAGACGTTCTGTCTGGCGGTAAGGGCCATATTCTCCGCCTACATCTACGCTCTCATCCCAATCCATTCCCAGCCATTTCAAATATTTCAACTGGCTTTCTTCGCCTTCCGCGATATTACGCTTAAGGTCTGTATCTTCGATCCGGATAATGAATTGGCCGCCCAGATTGCGGGCGAACAGGTAGTTAAATAACGCCGTTCTGGCATTTCCGATATGTAAATGTCCCGTAGGGCTCGGTGCGTAACGCACCCGGACTTGATCCGTCATGGGTTTCCCTCCGCTTCATATTGGTTATTATTAGGCTGTTGTTACTTCAGCCATCTCAAGATGATATCACATCTTGGAGCAGACAGACAATAGATTGTGCGGCAATTCCTTCTCCGCGTCCGGCGAAGCCGAGCTGCTCGGTAGTTGTCGCTTTTACATTGACCTTTGAGAGGTCCGCATCCAGTGCACGGGCAATAACCTCGGTCATTTGCGGAATATAAGGCGCCATTTTGGGTTTCTGGGCAATGATGGTCGAATCTATATTTCCCAGCCGGTATCCCCGGTCACGGGCAAGCGCCCATACATGCTCCAGCAGCTTCAGGCTGTCTGCATCCTTGAAGGCAGGATCGGTATCTGGGAAATGTCTGCCGATATCCCCCAGTCCAAGCGCCCCAAGTATAGCATCGCTTACTGCATGCAGGAGCACATCCGCGTCAGAGTGTCCCAGTAACCCCTTCTCATAGGGAATAGTCACTCCCCCAATAATACACGGCCTTCCTTCCACCAGCTGATGCACGTCAAATCCTTGTCCTACAGCGATCATCTCTGTTCCTCTCCCCTGCTTCTTTCTGTGAATTCAGCGAAATCCAGGTCTTCCGGTGTCGTAATCTTAATATTCCTGTAGCTTCCTTCTACTACAGAAACGGTAATTCCGCTGCGTTCCGCCAGACTGGAGTCATCTGTACCGAGGAAGCCGTCACGCTCTGCCTCGTCATAGGCTGACAACAGTTCGGACAAACGAAAAGTCTGCGGGGTCTGAATCGCCCACAGACTTCGCCGGTCCGGCGTAGACAGCACGTTGCCTTCACCATCCACCTGCTTGATCGTATCCTTAACCGGAACTGCAAGCACAGAGGCTCCGGCAGATCTGGCCCGTTCATAACAAGCTTCAATCTCACTGCCCTGTACGAAAGGCCGGACCCCATCATGTACCATTACCCAGGTGGTCGTAAGTTCTCCCAGTCCCCGGCGTACCGAGTGCTGGCGTTCAGCCCCTCCCGGAATAACAACAGACACTTTGTCCAGCTTGTAGGCCTGCACCCATTGCCGGCAGCGCTGCACATCCTCTTCACCGGTGACAAGCACGATTTCAGAGATGAGTTCATGCTTCTGGAATACCTCCAGGGTATGCACGATAATAGGTTTGCCATGAAGCAGCAGATATTGTTTGCTCTCTGCCGTTCCCATTCGTGTCCCTCTGCCTGCCGCCACTATAACGGCGCCTACACTGTTTGACATTCTTTCGGCTCCTGTCTTTCACGTATATCCCCATCATAACGTGTTTGGACGGCATTTCCAAGCCTATAAGACCGCTCCAGGGGCTGATTAACCCTTATTGCGCTTTTTCCAGCAGCTTCGGTTTGGCAAAAATCATCCGGCCTGCGGAAGTCTGCAGCACACTGGTAACCAGAACCTCCATCGTAGTGCCGATATAATCACGGCCGCCTTCCACGACAATCATGGTGCCGTCGTCAAGATAAGCCACGCCTTGTCCATGTTCTTTGCCGTCTTTGATCACCTGCACAATAATTTCCTCACCAGGCAGAACCACCGGCTTCACCGCGTTGGCCAGATCGTTAATATTCAGCACCGATACGCCCTGGAGCTCGCAAACCTTGTTGAGGTTGAAGTCATTGGTAACAACCTTGCCATGCAGCACCTTAGCCAGCTTGACCAGCTTGCTGTCCACTTCGGAAATCTCCTCGAAATCGCCTTCGTAGATCAGCACTTTGACATCCAGTTCTTTCTGAATCTTGTTTAGGATATCCAGCCCTCTGCGTCCGCGGTTGCGCTTCAGCAGATCTGACGAATCCGCAATATGCTGAAGCTCCTCAAGAACAAACTCGGGAATAACGATGGTTCCTTCAATGAAACCCGTTTTGCAGATATCAGCAATCCGGCCATCGATAATAACGCTCGTATCAAGAATCTTATGCTCCTCAGGTCCCCGGCCCTCCGGTTCAGCAGAACGCCCCCAGCGTCCGGTAGTCCATAGCGAAGCCAGCTCTTCCTTCTTCTCCAGCCCGATCCGCAGGCCCATATAACCCAGAGCCAGGGTTGCTGCCACCTGCAGCAGCTCTCCGGCCTTGCCGAGCCAGGCCATGACCGGATACAGCAGCAGTGACAGCAGCAGACCTCCTGTAAGCCCTGCAGCGCCTGCAGCGAGTTCGCTCATCGGTATACGCGAACAATACTGAACCGCCTCCTGCAGTTTTGTACCCGCCCAATCCGCGCATAACGTCCCCGCAAACAAAAAAATAATGGCACCCAGCACCGCAAACAAAATGCTTCCTTCCACGGGCAAGCTATCACCCAGTTTTCCCATGCCTTCCGGGAACCCTCTTTCTGCTGCATGATATAGCGAATAACCGGACCAGGCTCCACATAACCCGGCAAGCGTCAAAATAATCTTTTTCCACATAACCAGCACCTCCTTCTATTCATCCAAAAATCATCTATACCTCACCAGTATGTTCCAATTTTTAGGACGATAATCCGGGGAACCGTTATTTTTTCTGAATCCATTAATTTTCTGGTTTGCAAAGCCCAGCCGTAAACTTCTATTCCTTATTGAAAACAGGGGAGGCCCTGGCATATAATGAACTCAATTACGAACCCAGGGGTGAATGGAAAATGAGCGCACCAAGTTTACAGGCTTTCCAGGATCAAGTTTCCGAACTGCTGCTCCGTCACCGCAGTCTTCTGGATGTAATGTCCAAGAACGGACAGAGCAGTGCATCCGTCAACCGAGCTGTCGTCAAATCCATTACTGAATGCGGCTGCATTCAGCTTCACGCAACCAAGCAGGTCTTCGAACCGGCTTTGGGACTTGAACAAGCCAAAGAGCTTGCCGGAACCCACCTAGAAGGTGAACTGTGTGAGAACTGCCGGGAGGTCATTGCCTCAGAACTGGGCCGGGAGCTGTTCTATATGTCTGCACTTTGCAATTTGCTCGATATTAATATGGACGAGGTTGTGTCTAAGGAATCGCAAAAATGCGCTACACTCGGATTATTTAACTTGTCCTAGCAGGGCTGCCCGCGCTCTCCTTCATCCGTTACCAATGCAGAAAAGGCTGTGCCTTCCCCTGAGTCAGGAAGGGCACAGCCTTTTCTGTATAGATAAAAAAAAGTAATACGTACGTAGTTAGAATTATCCGTTCTTGGAGTGATACACCTTATCCTCCGCATGTCTCTTCCTGCGGCGGCGTTGACGGCGGGCTGTCAAGAGGCCCAGGCTCTGTCTGAACCCGTATAGGGCATATAACGCAAGCAAAGCAAAGATCAGCTTGGCAATCTGTTCAGGGAAAACAACAGCTACCGCTACGGCGATCACAATTACTACAGGGGCACCTATAACTGCCTTTTTGGGAAAGCCGATCTTCTTGAAGTTAGGGTACTTCACTGTGCTGACCATCAGGTAAGACAACAGCAGGGTAGCGACAATCATAAACGGTGCAGATACATCTTTATGAAAAAGTGCCAGCGTGGCCAGAACGCCACCTGCAGCAGGAATCGGCAATCCTACAAAATATCCCGGAATTCCCGGGCGGACATTAAACCGGGCCAGACGCAAAGCTCCAAACACCGGGAAAATCGCTGTAATGGTCCATCCTAGTGCAGAGTTTAAATCCTGCAGGCTTGTGAGATACATAATGAGCGCTGGTGCCACGCCGAAAGATACTACATCGGATAAGGAATCCAGTTCCTTGCCGAACTCGCTCTCACACTTCAGCGCGCGCGCAACACGGCCATCGAGCCCGTCGAGCAGCATAGCGATAATCACCATGATAGCGGCCATGCTCAGCTTACCGTCAAACGCCATCATGATACCAAACATTCCAAGCATCAGATTACCGATGGTAAAAAGACTCGGAATTGATTTTTGTATCATTTCTTCACCTCAATTTTCCTACTTTGAACTTCATGGGTTCCCAATATTACGTGATTGTATGTTATTTACATTTGCCTGTCAATAAGAACTTGTTTCTGGAGCCGCTTCAGTCCGTCCTGAATATTGCGTGCCCGCACCTCGCCAATGCCGTCCACTTCATCAAGTTCAGCAATGCTCGCTGTCATCAGATTAGGCAACATTTCAAAGCGTTCCACCAGATTGTGGATGATCACATTCGGCAGCCGCGGAATTTTGTTGAGCAGACGGTAACCGCGCGGAGTTACGGCTTCCTCGGATGCAATAGCCGTGGAGGAATAGCCCAGCAAGCGGGCAATATGGTTGTCATCCATCAGTTCATCGTCACTGCTTCTCTTCAGCCCGGCGATAATTTCGCGGATTTTGTCCTCCTGCTCCTCTCTTGCATAGTCTCTGTACAGAAGCCAGGCTTCTTCCTCTGTATTTCCGACCAGTTCTTCCATCTGCATGCTGATCAGCCGGCCTTCATTGCCGAGTTCGTTAATATAACGCTTAATTTCCATTTTGATCCGCAATACCATTTCTACCCGCTGGATCACGCCGACTACCTCAGCCACCGTCACAAGCCCCTCATATTCGGCAGCAGAAAGGTTAGTCAACCCCTGTGTCAGCACGGCTTTGTACTTCTCTAGGGTCTGAATCGCCTGATTGGCTTTGGCCAGAATCGCTCCGATCTCCTTCAGCGCATAGCGGATAGAGCCCTGATACAGGGTGATTATATTCCGCCGCTGGGAAATGGAAACAACCAGTTTGCCGGTCTGTTTAGCCACCCGTTCAGCGGTCCGGTGACGGATGCCGGTCTCGATGGATGAAATGGAGGAATCGGGGATCAGCTGGGTGTTGGCATACAGAATCCGCTTCAGATCCTCACTCAGGATGATCGCTCCGTCCATTTTGGCCAGCTCGTATAAATAATTGGGTGAAAAATCGCAGTTAATGGAGAATCCGCCATCGACAACTTCCATCACTTCCGGACTGTATCCGACAACAATAAGTGCCCCTGTCTTCGCGCGCAGCACATTCTCCAGCCCCTCCCGGAAAGGTGTTCCGGGTGCGGCCATTCTAAGCAGATCATTCATATTATCTAATGGATTGTATTCTTTCATGTCCCTGTGCCCCCTAATCTAACGCGACCGCTAGTGCATCTGCTACGGTGCTGACGCCTATAATCTGGATATCCTGCGGATGCTTCCAGCCTTTCATGCTTTTCTCAGGCATAATTACCCGCCGGAAGCCGAGCTTAGCGGCCTCCTTCACCCGCATCTCTGCGCGTGACACCCCTCTCACCTCGCCGGTAAGTCCTACCTCCCCAAAAAACACATCATACGGCTTGGTCGGAATATCCCGGAAGCTGGAAGCAATACTGACGGCGACTGCCAGATCCACCGCCGGCTCATCCAGCTTAACACCTCCGGCAACATTGAGGTAAGCATCCTGATTCTGCAGGAACATGCCCATCCGTTTCTCCAGGACAGCAATGATCAGCGCCATTCTCTGATGATCCATACCTGTGCACATTCTGCGGGGCGAAGGGAAATGGGTTGCTGCAACCAGCGCCTGTAATTCGACAAGCACCGGTCTTGTGCCTTCCATGCTGGCTACAACCGCGGAACCAGCCACTCCGAGCGGCCGTTCAGAAAGGAACAGCTCGGAAGGGTTCTCCACCTCGGTAAGGCCAACCTCACCCATCTCGAAAATACCGATTTCATTGGTTGAGCCAAAGCGGTTCTTCACCGCCCGTAGCAACCGGTACGTATGATGACGTTCTCCTTCGAAATAGAGCACACAGTCCACCATATGCTCCAGCATCCGTGGACCGGCAATTGCGCCTTCTTTCGTTACATGTCCTACAAGTACCGTTGCAATTCCACGGATCTTGGCAATCCGCATAAATCTTGTCGTACATTCCCGCACCTGTGTTACACTGCCTGGCGCACTGGTCACTTCAGGCATAAATACGGTCTGGATCGAGTCGATGACCAGAAACTGCGGCTTAATCTGCTCGATTGCTTCTTCAATGCTCTCCATGTTCGTCTCACAGAGAACGTACAGTTCCGCCGACAACGCCCCGAGGCGGTCAGCCCGAAGCTTAGTCTGGCGCACCGATTCTTCCCCGGAGATATACAGAACGCGGAGCCCCTGTATTGTAAGGGCGTGCGATGTCTGCAGCAGCAGTGTGGACTTCCCGATTCCGGGGTCACCACCGACCAGTACTAGCGAGCCGGGAACGATACCGCCGCCAAGCACACGGTTAAGCTCTCCGATGCCTGTAAGGATACGCGGCTCTTTGTCACTTTCTATATTTATGATCGATTGCGCCTTTTCTTTACTCTGAAAAATAGGTGCATTCATGCCTTGGGTTTTGACTACGCTTTCCGTTTCTTCCACCATGGAGTTCCATTCCTGGCAGCCCGGGCATTTCCCGAACCATTTCGGTGATTCGTAACCACATTCGGTGCAGAAAAATTTTGTTTTTGGTTTGGCCATGTGCGCTCCTTACGGTCCGAACTTGCTAAAATTGCGGATAATTTTCTCTTAATCAAAGTTTACCATTTCTGCACACTGAACGAAAGGTCACTTAAGATCTACTTTTCGTTTGCGTCCTCCTTAACCTGCCTGATTCGGGGCAGAATTAATCACTCCGGACATATAAAAGCTCCCGCCCCTCTATACGGAGGAGCGGGAGCTTTGTTTCATATTGCTGGAAAATTATTCAGTTTCGACTTCCTTCTCTTCCTTCTCCAGGGAGAGCTCGGCCGGCACTTCCACTTTGGTTACCACAAGCTCACCGTTCACCTCATCAATGTTGAGGGAATCACCTTTCTTGATGTTGCCCTTAAGCAGCTCTTCGGAAAGGCGGTCTTCGATGTGCTTCTGAATCGCCCGGCGGAGCGGGCGGGCACCGAAGGCCGGGTCATAGCCCTCTTTGGCCAGGAACGCCTTGGCGCCGTCGGTAAGCAGGAAGTCTACATCATACTCACGCAGACGCTTGCGCAGCTCCTCGGACATCAGGGTAACGATCTCGGCGATATGCTTCTCATCCAGAGAGTGGAAGACAATGATCTCGTCGATCCGGTTCAGGAACTCAGGGCGGAAGCTCTTCTTCAGCTCTTCCATTACCTTGCCCTTCATATTGCCGTAATCGGCACCGGCATCCTGCACCGCCGTGAAGCCCAGAGTCGAATTCTTACGGATCGCTTGTGCGCCTACGTTAGAGGTGAGGATAATTAAGGTATTGCGGAAATCGACTACACGGCCTTTGGAGTCGGTCAGACGGCCGTCTTCCAGTACCTGCAGCAGAATATTGAATACTTCAGGGTGAGCCTTCTCAATCTCATCCAGCAGGACAACGGAATACGGTTTGCGGCGTACCTTCTCAGTCAGCTGTCCGCCTTCTTCATATCCTACATAGCCTGGAGGAGCCCCGACCAGACGGGATGTAGAGTGCTTCTCCATGTACTCCGACATATCGATACGGATTACCGCATTCTCGTCACCGAACATTGCTTCGGCAAGTGCCCGTGCCAGCTCTGTTTTACCGACCCCGGTTGGACCGAGGAAGATGAAGGAGCCCATTGGACGTTTCGGATCCTTCAGACCCGCACGCGCCCGGCGGAGTGCCCGGCTGACAGCCTTAACGGCTTCATCCTGCCCGATTACACGTTCATGCAGCAAAGACTCCATGTTCAGCAAACGGTCTGTCTCTTCTTCTTTCAGCTTGCTGACCGGAATGCCGGTCCAGCTGGCAACCACCTGTGCGATATCCTCAGGTGTAACCTGGGAGTCCGTACGGCCCTGTTTCTCTTTCCATTGGTTCTTCGTTGTGTCCAGCTCTTCACGGATCTTCTGCTCGGTATCGCGCAGCGCTGCAGCCTTCTCGAATTCCTGGCTTTGTACAGCGGAATCCTTCTCCTTGCGGATATCATCCAGACGCATTTCGAGTTCCTTCAGATTCGGCGGGATCGTGTAAGAGTTAAGTCTTACCTTGGAGCCTGCTTCATCAATCAGGTCAATCGCTTTGTCCGGCAGGAACCGGTCAGGGATATAGCGGTCGGACAGCTTCACAGCTTCCACAATAGCTTCATCCGTAATCTTCACCCGGTGATGGGCTTCATAACGGTCCCGAAGACCGAATAAGATCTGTACAGCTTCTGCAGGAGAAGGCTGATCCACCGTAATCGGCTGGAAACGGCGTTCAAGTGCAGCGTCTTTCTCAATGTATTTGCGGTATTCGTCAAGCGTTGTGGCACCGATGCACTGCAATTCACCACGGGCCAGAGCGGGCTTCAGGATGTTGGAGGCATCAATTGCACCTTCCGCACCACCGGCTCCGATCAGGGTATGCAGCTCATCGATGAAGAGCACGATATTGCCTGCCTGGCGAATCTCATCCATGATTTTTTTGAGGCGGTCTTCGAACTCACCGCGGTATTTCGTACCGGCAACAACAGAACCCATATCCAGGGTCATTACGCGTTTGTCGCGCAGGGTTTCGGGAATTTCATTGTTGATGATCTTTTGGGCCAGGCCTTCAGCAATTGCTGTCTTACCAACCCCTGGCTCACCGATCAGTACCGGATTATTCTTGGTACGGCGGCTGAGCACCTGAATGACACGTTCAATTTCCTTGCTGCGGCCGATAACCGGGTCGAGGTTGCCGTCCTTGGCATAGGCAGTCAAGTCACGGGCCAGACCATCCAGCGTTGGTGTGCTGACATTTACCGGAGCACCGCTATGACTTGAAGTGGCTTCACTGCTGCCCAGAAGCTGCAGCACCTGCTGACGGGCCTTATTCAGACTGATCCCGAGATTGTTCAGCACACGGGCAGCTACGCCCTCTCCTTCACGGATGAGTCCGAGCAGGATATGCTCAGTGCCCACGTACGTATGTCCCAGCTTGCGGGCTTCGTCCATAGACAGCTCGATAACTTTTTTGGCACGAGGAGTATAAGCGATGTTGGTCGGTTGTTCCTGACCTCTGCCAATCAGCGTTTCCACTTCATCCTGAATCTTCTCCAGACCCAGACCGAGTCCGATCAGTGCCTTGGCGGCAATGCCGTCACCTTCACGAATCAATCCGAGCAAAATATGTTCTGTCCCAATGTTGTTGTGTCCCAAACGAACGGCTTCTTCCTGCGCCAGCGCCAGCACCTTTTGTGCTCGTTCCGTAAATCTTCCAAACATCATATCTCCTGCACCTCCACGGATAATATATATCTATAATTAATGTTGTGATCCCAGTGTCTCCCGGAGCAGCTTCGCCCGGTACATATCGCGTTCGGTAGACGAAAGCTCGTCGCCGAACAGCTTTTGCAGAAAGCCCGGCTGCGTCTTGACATTCAGCTCATTAAGCACTGAAATCGATGGCCCTTCCAGTATCCCCAAATCTACACCAAGCCTCAGATCGGAGAGCCGCTGTGCAGACTCTTTAAGCTCCATCACAGCCGCGTAGGCTAGAATCCCGTATGAACGTTTGATGCGGTCGGTAATCCGCAGGGCGGAATCCACAAGCAGGCGTTCCCGCGCGTTCCGCTCATGCTCTATAATCTGGGTGACTACGCTGTGGAGATTCTCAATAATCTCATTCTCGGTCTGACCAAGGGTAATCTGGTTGGAGATCTGAAAGATATTCCCTACTGCTTCGCTGCCTTCACCATAAATTCCTCTAACGGTAAGACCAACCTGATTAACTGCGGATAGAATCCGGTTAATCTGATGGGTCATGACCAGCGCCGGCAGATGAACCATTACTGAAGCCCTAAGCCCTGTCCCCACATTGGTGGGACAACTGGTCAGGTACCCTCTGCGGTCATCAAAGGCGTAATTCACAGCAGCCTCAAAGATATCGTCGATGGCTGTTGCCCTTACCCAAGCCTCTCTGACCTGCAGGCCCGGAAACAGGCATTGAATGCGGAGATGATCCTCCTCGTTGATCATAATGCTGACTGACTCGTCCTCATTAAGAATGACTGCTCCACCTTTGGAATCATCAGCCAGATTAGGACTGATCAGATGCTTCTCCACCAGTACTTTTTTATCCAGCTCATCGAGCTCATCCAGCCTCAGCAGCTGAAAGTTGCCGAAATCCGCAGAGGCTTCTCCCTGAAATACAGGAGCAAGCTGCTCCAGCACCTCTTCCGACTGCTGCGCAGACGCTAGTAGCGGGAAAGGAAGGTGCTCCAGATTACGGGCAATACGCATGCGGCTGCTGATAACAATCTCGGAATGACTCCCGCCGCAGCGCATCCAGTCACTGAGTGCTTGTTCGGTAAACCGGAGACTTGACATGTGGAATCCCCTCCTATATATCAAAGACTTTACTCTTGTGGCATTTCTTTTTCAAGTTTGCGGATTCTGTCCCTCAGCTCAGCTGCAGTTTCAAACTCCTCCTGCATAATGCTCTGCTGTAATTCCTGCTTCAGCTCGTCAATTTGGCGTTTACACATGATCTGTGCACCGGCGCGTTTGGGAAGCTTGCCCACATGGGCCGTACTTCCGTGTACCCGTCTGAAGAGCGGGTCTAGCGTGCTGTCAAAATATTTGTAGCAGGAGCTGCAGCCGAAACGTCCCAGCTTGCTGAACTGTGAATAGGTCATACCGCAGTTCTCACACTGCAGCCCCTGCACAGTCTGTGCGGCCTCTGACTTGCCCTTGCCTGCGCTCTCCAGATCAAGCAGTCCGGAAAGCAAGCTGTGTATGGAGAATCCTCCGGCAGTACCGGGGATAAGCTCCCCCTTTTCCCGCGCACAGCTTTCACAAATATGAAATTCTGTCTTCTCTCCGTTCACGATCTTCGTGAAGTGGAGTGTAGCCGGTTTGACCCCGCATTCCTGGCATAGCATAAGCGGTGTCCCTCCCTCACATTTTGACAATTATTTACCTAACAAAGAGATTAGCATGGCCTTCATTAGCTTGGCACGAATCTCATCCCGGTACGGCAGATTAACCGTCAGGCATTCCCGGGAAACAGCGGACCGCATAAGACACGCTTCACGCTTGGAGAGAAAACGGGCCTCCTCCAGCTGATAAATCAGTCCTTCGGCGGAATTCTGGTCAATATCATTCCCTATTGTGGAGTTCAGGTGTGCATACAGTGCCACATTCTGAGGCAGCTCGAAGCGCTGAATCCGGATATACCCTCCACCGCCGCGTTTGCTCTCCACTACATATCCCTTTTCCAAAGTAAAGCGTGTACTGATGACGTAATTGATCTGTGACGGCACACAGGAGAACTGGTCCGCCAGATCATTGCGCTGAATTTCCACCGTACCTTCGGGACTTTCATGCAAAATATTCTTCAGATATTGTTCAATAATATCGGAGATATTACGCATCACTCATCCTCCAGTGTGTAAGCCTTGGTTAAGCTTGTGCTGTGCCAACGTCCGCCGTCCATACATAGCTCTAAAGAATTTAACCCGGGGACTGAAGTGCGAATCGGCTGCAATAGCCTTCGTACGTAGCCCGACCACCAACTGTTACAATCCTAAGAACACTGCTGCCAGGCTCGCGTTGACTTTGACTTTCTTTGACTTTTTTCATATTATAACATATTCTCACTGAATTCCAAGTGGTTGCTCTTATTTTTTACTTTTTAACCGTATTGTATTCCGAATAGCTTCACGGATCCCATTGCAAGGAGTTATGTATATAAGGCTCCCCCTGCTTCTACGGTAAGCGGAAGAGCCTTCAGGTTTGTCAGAAAAAATCAAATAAAGCCGTTTGCGCCTGCGGGATCAGCCCCTCCAGCCAATCTACAGCTTCATGTGTACCGGATAACTGTCCATATCGGGCCATTTCAGCTGGACGTCTATATCCCATCAACAGCGCGGTAAGTGTACCAATATTGCATATAAGATCAGCGTTTGATCTATCCCCCTGGATCTGAGTAAATGATACCTCCCCATGTTCAGCTGCTGTCCAACGCCACAGGCCGTTATTCCAGGGGGCATGCTCATCTTCAATATAAAGCAGCCGTTCCTGAACGCCGCTTAGCACGTTTAAAGTCATGTTCTCCACAAAAGCCTTAGCATTAACAATACGTGCCATGAAATATGGATAATTCTCCTGCGTAATCCGCGGATCGGGAAGGAGATACGGCAGGATATCATCAGAAGGCACCAGCTTCAATGAAGCTCCGGTGATCATCGAGTCATGGTTAGCCAGAAAAGTCCACAGCCCTTGGCGGGCCTTCTCATTCAGATAGACAAATTCATCAATGACCAGTTCTTTGTTCACTATTTTATATAGCACATACCCTTCCGGTTCACCCTGCTGCGAATAAAATACACACTGATGTGTATCTTCATCGAGTACTTTTTCCTTCCACCATTCCTCCGTACGCTGCAGTGTCCCGTTGTACCGGGCTGCAAATGAGACATACAGCTGTTGCAATACTTTAATATCAGCCACCCCGCGCTTCACAGAGCCTCGTATTTCAGCCTTCCGCGGAAATTTATCCACAGGTATGTTGTATTTCTTATATTCACAATAGACTTCCCAGCCGAATTTCCGGTAAAAGGGGATTAAAAACGGGTGCAGAAAAGACAGCGTTTGACCCGCCTCGTTCATTGTTTGCAGCGCATGGGTCAGCAGCTTGGCCACATATCCCTGCCTGCGGTCCTCCGGCCACGTGGCTACACCGGCTATTCCGCCCATAGATACGGGCTTGCCCTGTATGTATGCCTGCAGGGGAAGAAGTACCAGCTTGGCACATAAACTCGGTCCTTCGAATACTCCCCATATTTGTTCGGGCTTGAACTTCTCTCTGGCGCGTTCCCTGTCTTCTCCGGACACCTTGTACTGAAAAGCATATTCAGACAAGCCTAAGCCTTCTTCAAAATCATCTGCATGCAATTGCCTTATTTCCATGCTGCTCACCCCGTTAATGAATTTATAGAGATAGAGTCCAATAGTTGCTCAGATTGAGTATATCAAGCAAATTGCCCAGAAGCTAATGAGGTACAAAAATAGCCCGTGAACAAAAGTTATCCACAGGCTTGGTACAGTAAAACAAAAAACCGGAAAGAGTTTCTTCCCCGCAAAAATTAGTTATCCACGATTCATATTTATCTATCCACAAAATTCACTTTTTATCCACAAAAACAGTGGATTACTTAGGTTTTTTCTTGACTCATTCGCCTGAATATGCGTTTCAGTCCACATTATCAGGGAAAAGACTTCTTCCTGAAATTGTATCCACATGTGCGTAAGTTTTCAGCAGTTGCTGAAATTTATCCACAGCTTTTCCACAACCCTGCACAAACCAAAAAAGCCATTGTCGATTGCTCAACAATGGCTTCATGTGCTTGGCGGCGTCCTACTCTCCCAGGACCCTTCGGTCCAAGTACCATCGGCGCTGGAGGGCTTAACGGTCGTGTTCGGGATGGGTACGCGTGGAACCCCTCCGCTATCGCCACCAAACATGCGTCTGTGAAACAGACGCTGCCGCTTGAAATTCGGTTCATCACGGATGTGTGAATGAATTTCATGGCGTACAGGCTTGATCGCCTGAAAACTGAATCCGAAACGAATCTGCGCTCTAAGAAATTTGGATAAGCCCTCGACCGATTAGTATTGGTCAGCTCCATGCATTGCTGCACTTCCACCTCCAACCTATCTACCTCGTCGTCTTCAAGGGGTCTTACTAGTTGGGAAATCTCATCTTGAGGGGGGCTTCACGCTTAGATGCTTTCAGCGCTTATCCCGTCCGTACGTAGCTACTCAGCCATGCTCCTGGCGGAACAACTGATGCACCAGCGGTACGTCCATCCCGGTCCTCTCGTACTAAGGACAGCTCCTCTCAAATTTCCTGCGCCCACGACAGATAGGGACCGAACTGTCTCACGACGTTCTGAACCCAGCTCGCGTACCGCTTTAATGGGCGAACAGCCCAACCCTTGGGACCTACTTCAGCCCCAGGATGCGATGAGCCGACATCGAGGTGCCAAACCTCCCCGTCGATGTGGACTCTTGGGGGAGATAAGCCTGTTATCCCCAGGGTAGCTTTTATCCGTTGAGCGATGGCCCTTCCATGCGGTACCACCGGATCACTAAGTCCGACTTTCGTCCCTGCTCGACTTGTAGGTCTCGCAGTCAAGCTCCCTTATGCCTTTGCACTCTGCGAATGATTTCCAACCATTCTGAGGGAACCTTTGAACGCCTCCGTTACTCTTTAGGAGGCGACCGCCCCAGTCAAACTGCCCGCCTGACACGGTCCCCGTACCCGCTTAGGGTACTAGGTTAGAACCTAGATACGATCAGGGTGGTATCCCAACGGCGCCTCCGCAGAAGCTTGCGCTCCTGCCTCAACGGCTCCCACCTATCCTGTACAGATCGTACCCAAATTCAATATCAAGCTGCAGTAAAGCTCCATGGGGTCTTTCCGTCTTGTCGCGGGTAACCTGCATCTTCACAGGTATTAAAATTTCACCGGATCTCTCGTTGAGACAGCGCCCAAGTCGTTACGCCATTCGTGCGGGTCAGAATTTACCTGACAAGGAATTTCGCTACCTTAGGACCGTTATAGTTACGGCCGCCGTTTACTGGGGCTTCGGTTCACAGCTTCGGGTTGCCCCTAACCACTCCCCTTAACCTTCCAGCACCGGGCAGGCGTCAGCCCGTATACTTCGCCTTGCGGCTTCGCACAGACCTGTGTTTTTGCTAAACAGTCGCTTGGGCCTTTTCACTGCGGCCCCCTCGGGCTATTCACCCTACCGAGGCACCTCTTCTCCCGAAGTTACGAGGTCATTTTGCCGAGTTCCTTAACGAGAGTTCTTCCGCGCGCCTTAGAATTCTCTTCTCGCCTACCTGTGTCGGTTTGCGGTACGGGCACCTTCTCCTGGCTAGAGGCTTTTCTTGGCAGTGTGAGATCATGACCTTCGCTACTACAATTTTCGCTCCCCATCACAGCCCAGCCTTATTGATGTGCGGATTTGCCTACACATCAGCCTCACTGCTTAGACGGACACATCCATCAGTCCGCGTCACTACCCTCCTGCGTCACCCCATCGCTCATAGCGGATTACGGTGGTACAGTAATTTCAAACTGTTGTCCTTCGACTACGCCTTTCGGCCTCGCCTTAGGTCCCGACTTACCCTGAGCGGACGAGCCTTCCTCAGGAAACCTTGGGCTTTCGGCGGATCAGATTCTCACTGATCTTTTCGTTACTCATACCGGCATTCTCACTTGTATGCTGTCCAGCGCTCCTTACGGTACACCTTCAACCTACATACAACGCTCCCCTACCCCAGATACAAAGTATCTAGCCATAGCTTCGGTGGTGTGTTTAGCCCCGTTACATTTTCGGCGCAGAGTCACTCGACCAGTGAGCTATTACGCACTCTTTCAATGGTGGCTGCTTCTAAGCCAACATCCTGGTTGTCTGTGCAACTCCACATCCTTTCCCACTTAACACACACTTGGGGACCTTAGCTGATGGTCTGGGCTGTTTCCCTTTTGACAATGGATCTTAGCACTCACTGTCTGACTCCCGGCAAGAAGTTAATGGCATTCGGAGTTTGACTGAGCTTGGTAACCCTTGCGGGCCCCGCACCCAATCAGTGCTCTACCTCCACCACTCCATTCACCGAGGCTAGCCCTAAAGCTATTTCGGGGAGAACCAGCTATCTCCGAGTTCGATTGGAATTTCTCCGCTACCCCCACCTCATCCCCGCATTTTTCAACATGCGTGGGTTCGGGCCTCCAGTGCGTGTTACCGCACCTTCACCCTGGACAGGGGTAGATCACACGGTTTCGGGTCTACGTCCACATACTCATTCGCCCTATTCAGACTCGCTTTCGCTGCGGCTCCGTCTTCTCGACTTAACCTTGCATGTTAAACGTAACTCGCCGGTTCATTCTACAAAAGGCACGCCATCACCCAGTAATAGGGCTCTGACTTTTTGTAAGCACACGGTTTCAGGTTCTATTTCACTCCCCTTCCGGGGTGCTTTTCACCTTTCCCTCACGGTACTGTTTCACTATCGGTCGCCAGGTAGTATTTAGCCTTAGCAGATGGTCCTGCTGGATTCATACGGGGTTTCACGTGCCCCGCACTACTCGGGATCCGTCTCGGAGAGAACACAGTTTAGGCTACAGGGCTTTTACCTCTATCGCGGGCCTTTCCAGACCTCTTCGCCTACCATATTCCTTTGTAACTCCATGTGAGACGTCCCACAACCCCAAGGGGCAAGCCCCTTGGTTTAGGCTGTTCCGCGTTCGCTCGCCGCTACTGACGGAATCACTATTGTTTTCTCTTCCTCAGGGTACTTAGATGTTTCAGTTCCCCTGGTCTGCCTCTGCGTATCCTATGTATTCAGATACGAGTAACTGCGAATTACCACAGCTGGGTTTCCCCATTCGGACACCCCCGGATCAAAGCTTGCTTACAGCTCCCCGAGGCAGTTTCGTTGTTCGCCACGTCCTTCGTCGGCTCCTGGCGCCTAGGCATCCTCCGTGTGCTCTTATTAGCTTAACCGTCACTCCGGTGTTTCGCTTGCTTGCTCATCTTGTTTTGAATGCTGCTCATGGATTACTCCATTCACCAACACATTCAAAGCCAAAGGTCGCTGCACAATCGAAAACCTTCGTTCTGCACTAATAACTATTTCAACTTGCTTACACAAGTTTCAGCTAAAAGATGTTCTAAAACGCAAATTCGTTTCGGTATCCAGTTTTCAAGGATCAAGGTGCTGAAATTTCGGGACAATCACGACTGTGATGTTCAAAAATTCAGACGATATTAAAGTTTCTAGACATAACAAATTGATGAAGTTTGTTGGTGGAGCCAAGCGGGATCGAACCGCTGACCTCCTGCTTGCAAGGCAGGCGCTCTCCCAGCTGAGCTATGGCCCCGCAAATTCCATCAAAACCGAACAAATGGATACGCGTTAAGTATCTTTTGGAAGCTTTAGCTTCCGATTTGAATGTTTCCGTTGCAGGAAACGATTCTCCATAGAAAGGAGGTGATCCAGCCGCACCTTCCGATACGGCTACCTTGTTACGACTTCACCCCAATCATCTACCCCACCTTCGGCGGCTGGCTCCCTTGCGGGTTACCCCACCGACTTCGGGTGTTGTAAACTCTCGTGGTGTGACGGGCGGTGTGTACAAGACCCGGGAACGTATTCACCGCGGCATGCTGATCCGCGATTACTAGCAATTCCGACTTCATGCAGGCGAGTTGCAGCCTGCAATCCGAACTGAGACCGGCTTTGCTGGGATTGGCTCCACCTCGCGGTTTCGCTTCCCGTTGTACCGGCCATTGTAGTACGTGTGTAGCCCAGGTCATAAGGGGCATGATGATTTGACGTCATCCCCACCTTCCTCCGGTTTGTCACCGGCAGTCACTCTAGAGTGCCCAGCCTTACCTGCTGGCAACTAAAGTCAAGGGTTGCGCTCGTTGCGGGACTTAACCCAACATCTCACGACACGAGCTGACGACAACCATGCACCACCTGTCTCCGATGCTCCGAAGAGGGGCACTATCTCTAATGCTTTCATCGGGATGTCAAGACCTGGTAAGGTTCTTCGCGTTGCTTCGAATTAAACCACATACTCCACTGCTTGTGCGGGTCCCCGTCAATTCCTTTGAGTTTCAGTCTTGCGACCGTACTCCCCAGGCGGAGTGCTTACTGTGTTAACTTCGGCACCAAGGGTATCGAAACCCCTAACACCTAGCACTCATCGTTTACGGCGTGGACTACCAGGGTATCTAATCCTGTTTGCTCCCCACGCTTTCGCGCCTCAGCGTCAGTTACAGCCCAGAAAGTCGCCTTCGCCACTGGTGTTCCTCCACATATCTACGCATTTCACCGCTACACGTGGAATTCCACTTTCCTCTTCTGTACTCAAGTCACCCAGTTTCCAGTGCGACCCCAGGTTGAGCCCAAGGTTTAAACACCAGACTTAAATGACCGCCTGCGCGCGCTTTACGCCCAATAATTCCGGACAACGCTTGCCCCCTACGTATTACCGCGGCTGCTGGCACGTAGTTAGCCGGGGCTTTCTTCTCAGGTACCGTCACTCCGGTAGCAGTTACTCTACCGGACGTTCTTCCCTGGCAACAGAGCTTTACGATCCGAAAACCTTCATCACTCACGCGGCATTGCTCCGTCAGGCTTTCGCCCATTGCGGAAGATTCCCTACTGCTGCCTCCCGTAGGAGTCTGGGCCGTGTCTCAGTCCCAGTGTGGCCGTTCACCCTCTCAGGTCGGCTACGCATCGTCGCCTTGGTGAGCCGTTACCCCACCAACTAGCTAATGCGCCGCAGGCCCATCCCCAAGTGGCAGATTGCTCCGCCTTTCATTCTCTCTTCAGGAGAGGAAAGAAATTATCCGGTATTAGCTACCGTTTCCGGTAGTTATCCCAGTCTTGAGGGCAGGTTGCCTACGTGTTACTCACCCGTCCGCCGCTAAATTCATTTGAAAGCAAGCTTTCAAATGAACTCCGCTCGACTTGCATGTATTAGGCATGCCGCCAGCGTTCGTCCTGAGCCAGGATCAAACTCTCCAAATTGGTTTTAGAAAGAGCGATTGCTCATTTTGAAACTGACGATTCATTAAATGAATCTTGTAAAAATTAACGCGTTCCATTTGTTCAGTTTTCAAAGAACTTGCTCCCGGCATTTCAACACTATGTATCTTGCACAGGAATTATATCATATCATGTTTGCGTTTTTCTTGTCAACTTATTTTTTCTTCGCCGCTTGTTTCAGCGCCGATGTCTCATAAGCACAAGACATAATATATCATGCGAATCAGATGTTTGCAAGCCTTTTTTATAAATAAAATCAAGAACGCATAAATACCCTCTATACCGCACAAATTGATTCCCATAATACATCGCTTATGGCTACAATAGGATTTATCTTCATCTTATAGATGCTCCTGCTAATTCCCGTCTCTGAAAGGAGTCCTTATGTCCAACAAGTCTATACCCGCTGCTCCTGCCACCGCTATTGAGGAATCCCGCAATTTGCAGCAGGCAACCATTTACCGGATTTTACTCGCAGTCAGTTTTGTTCATCTGTTCAATGATTCCATCCAGGCGCTTATTCCGGCGATGTTTCCTGTACTGAAGGATAACATGCTGCTCTCTTATGCCCAGATTGGCTGGATTGCGTTCGCGCTTAACCTCACCTCCTCGGTGATTCAGCCCATTATCGGCTTTGCCGCTGACCGCAAACCCCGCCCAATTCTGCTTCCTCTGGGGATGTGCTGCACTTTTGCCGGCGTCTTCTTACTCGCTTTTGCCGGGAACTACGTACTTGTCATCATATCCGTGATGCTCGTAGGCTTTGGTTCAGCCGCCTTTCATCCGGAAGGCATGCGTGTAGCCCATATGGCCGCCGGTCAACGGAAGGGGCTGTCGCAATCTATTTTTCAGGTGGGCGGCAACGCCGGTCAGTCCTTGGGTCCGCTTCTGATGAAATGGGTATTCATCCCCTTCGGGCAGATGGGGGCCCTCGGGTTCACCGTAATCGCCGCTGCCGGGATCGCCATCCAGACTTATGTGGCCCGCTGGTACCGGGAGATGCTTGATTCCGGGTATACTTTTCGCAAAAAATCAGTGTCCCGCTCCATTGACCCCGCCCGCAGCAAACGTATTCTGATTACAACGGTCATTCTGGTCTTCATTGTGTTCGTGCGATCCTGGTACGGTGCCTCCATCGGCGGCTATTATGCCTTCTACTTAATGGACAAATACGGAATGACACTTGATGATGCTCAGATCTATATTTTCATGTATCTCGCGGCTGGTGCAGTCGGGACGTTCTTCGGGGGGCCGCTCGCGGACCGTTTCGGCCGCCGCAATCTCATCCTGGTCTCGATGATCGGGACGGTGCCGTTTGCGCTGGCTCTGCCTTTTGTGAGCCAGTTCTGGGCGGCAGTGCTGCTGATCATCTCCGGGTTCATCCTACTATCCAGTTTCTCCGTAACTGTGATCTACGCGCAGATGCTGTATCCCGGCAATATCGGTACGGTCTCAGGTCTGATTACCGGACTTGCCTTCGGTCTTGGCGGTATAGGATCTGTTGTAATCGGACATTTCATTGATACGATCGGAATCGGGACGGTGTTCGTAGCCTGCGGATTCCTTCCTCTGCTTGGCCTGCTGGCCCTCCTCCTGCCAGGGGACAGGAAGCTTGAGGAATGGGCGGCAGAGTAAACAACTGGACCCGCTATCTCTGTATGAGAACAGTCCATCCTTCCCTGAGCGGGAAAGATGGGCTATTTTTGTAAAAAACGCGGTCAATCGCAGAGAATTATTCAGGGGACTTTTTTTGCGGTACAATTAGTTTAAACTTTAATTAATCATCGTCAGGCTGAAGACTCCTAAGGAGGTAGGCAATTGAAGAATATACTTACGAAAATCCGCAAAGGGTACGGTAAAAAGCTAGTATCCATTCACATGTGGAATGCCTGGCTGGTCTTGTTCCTCGCGCTCAGCGGCCTGATGCTGGTGGGCGGCTTCTGGAGGGAGATACTGGGGGAAGGCAGAGTGTGGCTGAAATGGGGCCATATTGTGTTTGGAGTGGCGCTGCTGATCCCTGTAGTCTACTATTTACTGCTGGCTGCGAAGCATTGGAAGCGATTGAAGGGCAAAACGGGACAAAAGGCTAATGTCATCTTCGTCCTTACTCTTTTGACCGGCTGGCTGGTCTCCGGAGTTGTCCTGTGGCAATTCAGGCTTGCCGGGCCCAGAGCGGCTAATAGTGCGCTGTTCATTCATGATCTGCTGACTTGGATAGGACTCCCGGTGATCATCTACCATTCCGTTACCCGGGTTAAATGGCTGAAGGAGCCTAAGAAGCGCTCTATCGTAGCGGAGACGTTACCTGTAGAGAGTAATACTGAACCTACTGTACGGCCACGACCCGCAGCTTCGTCAGAAGCTCAGCCTATGTACACACGCCGCGGTTTCATCAAAGTGGCTGTAGGAGCAGGTCTCGCCGTAACGCTAGGCCCAACCTTTGTACGCTGGATCGGCAAATCCCTGCAGCTTCCGGGTACAGCCGATTATGCGGCCTCTAATGCCAATGCCCTGATTCCCGATCCGGTTCCGCTGGCGGAATCAGCCCCTCCCATCGGCGGGGGTGCCGAAGGCAGCTTTCGTGTATACACCGTCACTGACATTCCCGCCTTCGATAACTCCAACTGGTCCTTTACTATCGATGGTCTGGTGGACAAAAAGTTCACCTGGAACTGGGAAGAATTCGTCAAGCTGCAGCGCGAGGTGCAGGTCAGTGATTTTCACTGTGTAACCGGCTGGTCCGTCTATAAAAACACATGGGAGGGTCTTCCACTCTATAAGCTGCTGGATATGGCCGGTGTGCAGGATGAAGCTGTCACGGTCAAGCTCTACTCGGGAGACGGGGTCTACACGGACTCACTAACGCTGGCTCAAGCGCGGATGGAGGATATCATGGTGGCTGTAATGCATGACGGCAAACCTATCCCTAATCAGCTCGGGGGACCTGTACGCTTGGTTACTCCGCAAATGTATGCCTACAAGTCAGTTAAATGGCTCAACCGCATCGAATTGATCGCAGGTGATCATGTCGGCTATTGGGAACAGCGCGGGTATGACATTGATGCCTGGCTGCCTAATGCCAAACGGGTATAACTGCTGCTGGCGCCTCCATATCATGCGGGTTTGAACCGCAGCTGTGGTCATCAAGATAACAAGCCTCCATTCCCATCAGGGTACGGAGGCTTGTTTTCATGTACTATAAGTTTTTGAATGAAGCATCATATAGACGGAACATGGTTTTGTAGCCTGACTCATCAATCTTGATACCTACATCCAGACGGCCCGATATTTCCAGCGGACCGGAAGTATGACGGAGCTTGCTGCCTTCAGGGACAAAGACGATCATAATCTTGTTCCAGTAGGTCTCATCACCATTATCAAACGGGCACTCTGCACCCGGTTCTGGAATAAGGAGAAACCAGTTCTTTTCAAAAGAAAGGACTTCGCCCATAAAGCCCTTGATCGTAACGTGGCTGCCGCTTAGATCCCAGAACTTCTCTGAGGGCCGGGTCTGATCGTCACCGTCAAAGAAACCGTTCCAGTCAATATCAGTCTTCCCTGCAGGGGCTGCTGCCGCTGTATTCGGCGTATTGGCAGGCTGTGCCGGGCTGGACGCCGGGACATCGCCGGCTTTAGCTGCTGCTGGCTCAGCACTAGGATTCCCCGCGTCCTTTACCTTTGCCGGTTGCCCGGGTGACGGCTGCGGCTTTGTGCTCTCCACAGGAGAAGGAGATGCAGAGCTTGTGACAGCATCATCAGCAGTCTTCTTGGGAGACTCCTGAGCCACAGCAGATTCAATTGCCGAAGTTGCAGAAGGCATAGCTGAAGGTTGGGACGTGACACCCGCTTGAGCCTCTGCTATCTCAGATCCGGAGTCTGCATTTGTTGATTGCACTACCGGAGCATCCTTCACAGCAGGGGAGGGTGAGGCCGGAGCCCGGGCAATTTGAGAAGCTGGTTGCGGGACATCCGCCGCTTGTGCTTCCGTTGCTGGCTCGTCCGTTCTATCTGATGCCTCTACTGCCGCAGCAAAGGATTGTCCGCTGCCCTCCGCTGCGTTGTTCTGTCCGCAGGCCGGAAACAGCAGCAGACTTATGACGGATGCCAATATCAGGATCATCCTTCCCTGTACTCGTATCAAGTGTGTATCCCTCCTAAGATTTGAACAAAGCGAGCGGATGCATCCGGTACATCCGGAATGCCGGCCCCAGTGAGGACAGCAGACCAATGGCAATGGCGCCAAGGACGATATACCAATGCTCCGGCGTCCAATGGAAAGACTCTATTTGAATACCTGCCTGCGAGAATAACATATCCTTCAGCAGGTAGGCTCCGAGATGACCCAGCAACAGACCGGTGATCAGTCCGGTTACCGTCACGAGCAGGCCTTCAGTGGTTAACGTCAGCCATACATAAACCCTTGATTTTCCGAGAAGTCGTAAAATCCCCACATCCTTGGTCCGCTCTGAGGCAGCTGCAATCATGGATAATAAAATGGCAATGCCGGCGAGCAGCACGCAAATAGCCGTCAATACACCGAGCAGCCGGGAGCCCTGATCTACCGCATTCAGCACATCGGAGACCGCCTTGCTTGTATAAGCCGCCTGAACACCATTGCTGCCGTCAAGCGCCTGTTTCAGATCATGAGCTCCAAGCAAGCTGGACGGTTTGACCAGCACAGCAGTAATCTCCCGCTCCTCAGGTGCCAGCCCATGCACAGCCCAGGCGTAGTCCACGGTCGTAAACACCGCACGGTCATCCGGGGTGTGAAGTTCAGGGAGAATGCCTGCAACGGTGTATTGGAAGCTCTCGTGCGCATGCTCCTCGTCATGTTCTCCTCCATGCTCTTCGTCCTCCACATGTCCAGCTGCTTCCTCAGTCCCATGATCCTCCTCATGCTCCGTTTCTGCCCCCGCATGACCTTCGTCCTGCACAAGCCCGTGTGCCCCCGTAAAGGTATCTCCTACTTTCAGTCCCAGGGCCCGGGCCACATACGAACCTATAATCGTCTCTCCGGTATGTCCATACATCGTGCCTTCCTGAAGCTTGCTTTCACCATACCGGGTAAAGAAATAACCGGAATCCAGCCCGACAATCGGATAACCTTTGAAGTTATCTCCTGTTGTCATCGCAAAGGCTACATCGACAGACAGATCCTGCTTCGCTTGATCCAGAACTGCAAGCGGAATGTTCCCCGTGGGCGCACCGATATGATAAAAAGTATTGAGCACCAGCTGAGTCTCGCTGCCTGCCGCTCCTATAACAAGGTCGAATGGCCCATAGCCTTTCTTCGCCCCCTGCTCCACGCTCTCGCGGGATAGTGTCAGCAGAACGATAAAACCAACAGTGATGGCCACTGCACATACGGTAAGTAAGGACAGGAACCGCCGGTGCAGCACGTTGCGGAGGGTCAGTCTAAACAGACTCATAACGTCACCTTTTCCCGTTTCCCAAGAGGGACCTGCTGCTTAGGCAGTGCATCCCGGTGCACTTTATTAATCTCCTGAATGTTCAGACAGCGCGGGAAACGGTCCGCCATATTGAGATCATGTGTTACAACGATTAGAGTATGGCCGTGAGTCCTACTAAGGTCCAGCAAAAGCGAGGAAATCTCATCTGCAGTCTCCCAATCCAAGCTGCCCGTAGGCTCATCAGCCAACAGCAGCGGCGGCTGATTCACTAATGCCCTTACAATCGCAACCCGCTGTTGTTGTCCGCGCGACAGCTGGGAAGGAAGATGCTTGCTGCGGTCCGCCAGGCCCACCTGTTCCAGCAAGCTGTCAACAATCTGCTTCCTCTCCTTATGCGGAAGCCGCGAGGTCATAGCAATCTCGACATTCTGCCTGGCTGTCAGCGAAGGAAGCAGATGAAAGTCCTGCAGCACATAGCCGATAGCAGAAGCCCGGAAAGCATCCCGCTTCGACTCTGTCATATTGTGAAGCGGTTGGCCGTCCACAACAATCCCGCCGCTGTCCGCACTCATCATTCCGCTAATTAAATGCAGGAACGTGCTTTTACCGGACCCGCTGGGTCCGGTAATGGCTACGTGTTCTCCTTTTTCAACATACCACTGGGGGATATCGAGAATCGGCACAAATCTTCCGTCCACTTTGAACTGTTTTTTCAAATCCCGAATTTGGAGCAATAAGGCCACTCCTATCTCAATAGAATACGTTCAGACAAAGCATCCCAAGTTAAGGTTGTTCCCTTCAGCTGGTTGAATGCACTAAGCGGCAGGTACAGCACGCCATTATCAATATCTACTGTGTACGATGCTGCCTTGCCGTTCAGCTTGGCTGTCTTATCCGTCAGGTTAACATCAATCGTATTCTTCGCAAAAGTCAGCTTAGCAGCGGCTGTATCCCCTTTATAGGTTCCTCCAAGCGCTTTGGCCAGAGCCTCTGCCGGGTAGAGCACCTCATTGTCACGGCTGATCTTAAACTTCGGATACACATATTTGGACTGCAGCTCTGCCGAACGCTTATTCAAATCGATACCCAGTATACCTGCGCCTGCCGTTGCGATTTGAGTGTTGTCCACCTGACCCTTCACCTTGTCCGCAATTGGACCATACGCCCAGACTCCAACATCCACTGCGGAGTGCCCATGACCGGACCAGCCTACCAGTAGACGCTTGGAAATCACCGCATTATACGCCCCCTCACGTTTGTAAGAAGAACCGTCGCCATTCATGATCTGAGTAACTTCCTCTTCAGAGAGATCCGTAATCCATGTATTCGCTGTTACAATACTGCGGATCTCTTCGGGTGTCTGCGCTGCTTCAAGATCTGCTGCCAGGCTCTCGGAGGAATGTTTCTGCTTGTTCCACAGATCAATGTTGATTTCGTAAATATTGTCGCGCGAGAGTGACAGGCCGCCTGTTTCATGGTCAGCAGTGACTACCACCGAAGTGTTGCCATTTTTCTTCGCAAAATCAATGGCTGTCTTGAATGCAGCATCAAAGTCGAGCGTTTCCTGAACAAGCGTCGGCAGATCGTTGGCATGACCGGCATGGTCGATACGCCCGCCTTCAATCATCATGACAAATCCGTCTTTATCCGTAGACAAAATATTCAGCGCTTTAGAGGTCATCGCCGCCAGACTCGGAATTTCTGCAGTCCGGTCCGGGACATAGGCAACATGCGAGCTGCCGAACAAGCCCAGCACCTTGGTGTTTTTGGAGGTGAGCGCATTTAAGGCCGAAGTATTCTCAACCACAGTGTATCCTTTGGCTTTGAAATCAGGGAGGATGTTCTTGTCTGTGCGTTTACCCTTCTCATCTTTGGTTACAAAAAACTGCTTGCCGCCGCCCAAAAGAACATCTACGCCGCTCTCCAGATATTGCGAGGCAATCGCCGATTCATTATCACGGCTGCGGACATGAGAAGCATAAACGGCTGGTGTAGCATGAGTAATCCGTGCGGTGGTTACAAGGCCGGTGGCTTTGCCGCTGCTCTCAGCTGCTTCTATAATAGAAGCAAACGGTTTAGATACGTCCTCGTTAGAGACGCTGATGCCTGCATTGTAAGTTTTATGGCCTGTAGCAAATGCCGTACCGGCTGAAGCCGAGTCTGTGACGATCCCGGACACGATTTTCCCGCCGTCCTCACCGCGGTCTGCATATGTAGTTGCTTGTCCAACGTAGTAAGGATCGAGGTTCAGATGATTGACGCTTTTGGTGTATTGTTGAAAATATCTGGCCGCAGAAATTTGGGCCGGACCCATGCCGTCGCCAATCAGAACGATAAGATTTTTGGACTGGGCTTTTGCAGCTCCCGCTGTACCTGTCGCACTCTGCGCTGCTCCAGCGAGCGTCGCCCCCGAAACTACTGCTGCCGCCAATCCTCCAAAGACAATGCCCTTCATTAGCTTTTTCATCATATACCCCTTCCTCATTATGGTGATTCTTACCCAAGCATACCTTGGGAAGGTTATCCAATTGTCAAAATAACTACGGTATTGTATTAAATTATCAGTTACTCATATATTGCTATAACGTTTATCCGGAATTCTTTCACACAGAAAAAGCCCTGCAACCTTCGCTGCAAAGCGAATGATTACAGGACTCTATGGGTTTAACTGGTTATTTGGGAATGTCTGCTTACCTACATCTCCAAAAGCCGGATCAGTTCATCTTCATCCTCAATGACCTGAATGCCGAGTTGCTGCGCTTTAGCCAGCTTGCTGCCTGCCTTCTCGCCGGCAATGACCAGATCGGTTTTCTTGGAGACACTGCCGGACACCTTAGCCCCGAGAGCCTCCAGACGCTCGGCCGCTTCCTCGCGGGTCATTTTCTGCAGAGAACCGGTCAACACAACGGTTTTGCCGCTAAAGAAAGTATTCGTACTGACTACACGCGGAGCTTCGGGCGCCTTAGCCTCTACACCCAGCGCCAGCATGCGGTTAATGCTTACAACCACAAACGGGTCGGCAAAATAATTCACGATGCTCTCCGCCACAATCCCGCCGATATCCGGCAGACCCGCCAGCTCCTCCGCCGTTGCGGACATTACAGCTTCCAGACTGCGGTAGTGGTCAGCCAGCATTCTGGTGGTAGCCTTTCCGGTATTCGGGATACCGAGGGCATATAAGAAGGAAGCGAGATCCCGCCCTTTGCTCTCTTCCAGTGCTTGGAGCAGATTATCCGCCTTCTTCTCCCCGAAACGGTCCAGCTTCACCAGTTGCTCGAAGGTCAATTCATATAGATCGGCCGGCTCACGTACACTAAGCTCTTCATGCAGCTGAGCAGCCGTCTTCTCACTGAATGTCTCAATATCCATGGCATCGCGTGACGCGAAATGCGTGATCCGGCTAACAATCTGAGGTTTACAGTCCAGCTTGTTGTTGCAGAACAGATGCGCACCGCGCATCTCCAGCGGGAACCCGCAGGCCGGACAATTCTCAGGGAAAATAATCTCCCCGCCGTCACTCTCTTCCGTCACCTTGCCCAGAATCTCCGGAATAACATCATTGGAGCGGCGGATGAATACCCGTGTGCCCAGCGCGAACTTCAGGTTCTTGCGTTCAATGTCTCCCACGTTGTTAAGTGTGCAATTCTGCACAGTAACACCTGCCAGCTCCACAGCCTCTACCCGTGCCAGTGGCGTCACTTTGCCAGTACGGCCTACGTTCCAGCTGACCGACTCCAGGATTGTCGTGGTTTCTTCCGCCTCGAATTTATAGGCAACCGCCCAGCGGGGGAACTTATCTGTATAGCCTAGTGCTTCACGGATCCGGAAATCTGTCACCTTGATGACTGCCCCGTCAATCAGATAATCAAGGCCGGAACGGCTCTCTTCGATCTCAGCCAGCTGCTCGGTAACGTCATCGAAATTACTGAAGTAATTGAGATACGGGTTGACCTTGAACCGGTTGCTGCGAAGGAAATCCATCATTTCCTGGTGATCGGCAAACTGCACACCCTCCGAGTACCCCACATTATAAAAGAAGGCATTCAATCTGCGGTCTGCAGTCATCTTCGGATTCAGGTTGCGCAGTGCGCCGGCTGCACCGTTACGTGCATTCTTCAGCGGCTCCGCCGCACGTGTATTATAGTCAGCCAGAACAGACAGGTTCATGATCCCCTCGCCCTGCACTTCGATCAGCCCTTCCTTGAACGGGATGTTCAAAGGAACGGATTTGATCGTCTTCACCTGAGCAAGGATACCTTCGCCTGTTACGCCGTTGCCCCGTGTTGCCGCCTGGACAAGTACGCCGTCACGGTAGGTCAGGTTCAGCGTTAAGCCGTCAAACTTCAGCTCCACCGCATAACACGGGTCAGGCAGAGGATTCTCCGGATTCTTGGTATTGTAGTCATTCACCAGCTTCAGCACACGGGCGTTCCAGGTACGCAGCTGTTCAATGTTCTGCGCCTTGTCAAGACTCCACAATGGTGCCAGATGGCGGTGTGGCGTGAAGCCCTTCAGCAGTTCCCCGCCCACCCGCTGGGTTGGAGAATGCGGCAGTACAATTCCGCTCTCCGCTTCCAGCGCCACCAGCTTGTCGTAGAGCGCATCATATTCCTTGTCGCTGATCTGCGGCGCATCCATTGTATAGTAATGATAGTTATATTGATTCAGCTCGGCTACGAGCTCTTCCATCGTGAACATCATATCCATCCGGCACATCCCTCCGTCAAATAGGTTTCCTACGGTTAGCGTGATCCAAAAACACAATCGTTAATCGCAGCTTGCTTTATTCAACTTTGGTGATCGGTGCAAAGCCGGCCAGCAGCCGCTTCACGCCCACCGGCGCCGGGAAGGCAATCTGCAGCTCCGTATCGTTGCCGCTGCCCTTCACGGCCACAACGGTGCCTATGCCCCATTTGCCGTGGGAGACCTTGTCGCCCGCCTTGAAGCCGGCGGACGCTGCGGCCCCTGCTCCCGGAGCGCTCTGCGCGCCTCCGGTCGTCACTACGACACGGCCCGCGCCGGGCACCGCGCTCGCCGAGCTGCCGCTGCCGAAGCTGGCGGCCCCGCCGCCTGCCGGCGCATTCCCGGCAGCAGCGGTGCGGCTGCCGAAGTTCCCGCGGCTGCCTCCGCCGAAGCCGCGGCCGCCGTAAGCACCGCCAACCTCCGCGCCTCCGCGCCGGAAGCGGTCTGATTCCTTAACGGTGTCTTCCTTCAGCTCCTCCGGAATCTCCTCCAGGAAGCGGGACGGCGCATTCGCGGTCGTCCGCCCGAACAGCGTGCGCATCCGTGCACAGCTGAGGAACAGCTGCTTCTCCGCACGGGTAATGCCCACATACGCCAGCCGGCGCTCCTCTTCCAGTTCATCATTGTCCTGGAAAGCACGGCTGTGCGGGAACACGCCCTCTTCCATCCCAATAATGAAGACGGTCGGGAACTCCAGCCCCTTCGCGCTGTGCATCGTCATCAGCACGACAGCATCGCTGCGCTCTTCTTCGTCATTCACGCTGTCAATGTCAGCGATCAGCGCCAGATCCGTCAGGAAGGAGACCAGCGACTTATCCTCGTTGTTCTTCTCGAATTCCATCGTTACGGACAGGAATTCATCGATATTCTCCAGACGGGAACGGGATTCAAGAGTATTCTCATTCTGCAGCTCCAGTCGGTACTGGGACAGTTCAAGAATCTTCTCTGTCAGCTCCGTTACCGAGAGGAATTCCACCATCCGGTGCAGGGCTTCGATCATATCATAGAACTCCACCAGCGTATTACGCGTCCGGCCGGCAAAGCCCAGATCATCCACCGTCTGCAGTGCCCGGAAGATCGATACTCCCTGGGAAGCCGCTGCTGCCGCCAATTTACCGACAGTCGTATCCCCGAGGCCACGCTTAGGAACATTGATAATCCGCGTCAGGCTGATATCATCATCAGGATTGGAGAGCAGGCGCAGATACGCCAGCAGATCCTTGATTTCTTTGCGGTCATAGAACTTGATCCCGCCGACGATCTGATAAGGAATATCCGATTTGATCAGAATTTCTTCTATTACACGGGACTGGGCGTTCGTACGGTATAGAATCGCATGATTCTGGTACGCCTGGCCCTGCTTCACATTCTTGCTGATCTCTCCGGTGACGAAGTATCCTTCATCATGCTCGGAGTCCCCGCGGAACACCTTGATCTTCGCGCCTTCGTCCGAATCGGTCCACAGCTTCTTCGGCTTGCGTCCGGTATTCAGTGCGATAACACCATTGGCTGCGTTCAGAATATTGGAGGTTGAGCGGTAATTCTGCTCCAGCATAATGGTTTTGGCTTCCGGATAGTCTTCTTCGAAATTAAGGATGTTCGAAATATCCGCCCCGCGCCAGCGGTAGATCGACTGGTCACTGTCCCCGACAACGCAGATCCGGTGATGACCCTCGGCCAGCATCCGGCAGAGCATATACTGCGCCCGGTTCGTATCCTGATACTCATCGACATGAATGTATTTGAACTTCTTCTGATAGAAATCCAATACCTCAGGAACTTCCTTGAACAATTGGATCGTCTTCATGATGAGGTCATCAAAATCCAGCGAGTTATTGCTTCTCAGGCGTTGCTGGTACTTGGTATACACTTTGGCCACAAGGCCTTCGAAATAATCGCCGATCTTCTGTTCATACTGCGCCGGTGTAATCAGCTCATTCTTGTTTGTACTGATCACAGCCTGAATGGCCTTCGGCTCGAATTTCTTGGTATCAATGTCCAGATCCTTCATACAATTGCGGATAACGGATAATTGGTCCGTCGAATCCAGAATGGAGAAGTTCGAAGTGAAGCCGATCCGCTCAATATCCTTCCGCAGGATCCGCACACACATCGAGTGGAAGGTGGATACCCAAATATCCCGGCCCTCCGGCCCTACCAGCTTGGAGACACGATCCTGCATCTCCCGGGCGGCCTTATTCGTAAAAGTAATCGCCAGAATCGCCCAAGGCGGTGCCTTGCGGTTCGCAATCAGCCAGGCGATCCGGTGGGTAAGCACGCGGGTCTTACCGCTGCCCGCTCCGGCCATAATCAATAAAGGCCCTTCAGTAGCTTCTACAGCCTGCCGCTGCGGGGGGTTCAGCCGGCTTACGGCGTCGTGTATGTTAACAAGTTGCATGTGTGACATGCTCCTTTCTGAATATAAGCTTGTATAAACTGAGTTAAGATGTTTACTTAGCCTTAGTCGTCACTGCGGTGAATATTTGGACTTCCGGCCGCTGTTGTCTCCAGATTTCTTGATTGAATACCGCTTATTGCGGTTGAAATCCGGTGACAAAGGCGGTCGCTACCGCTCCTACAGTTCCAAATTCCCCCTCTGTTCCTTTCGGCTTTTATTAGTTTATAACCAGTCCAGCTGCGGCGTATTTCTCACTGCCTGAACGGTCAGCAGCGCCTGCTCCAGATCATAGTAAATAATATTGCCGACCACTACTGTATCACATAGAGCAGCTGCCTGCATGGCTTCTTCCTCACCTGTAATACCGCCTCCATAAAAAAGCTGGCTGTGCTCGACCATTGCCCTGACCTCACGCACAGTCTCCATATCTCCGAACCTTCCGCTATACTCCAGATAAACCACCGGCAGATTCATCAGCTTGTCCGCAATCTGTGCATAAGCCGCTGCCCCGTCTGCGCTAAGCGAGTGGTCTGCCCCTGTAAGCCGCGCTACGGATGAATCGCCATTGAGTACAATATAGCCCTCAGTCAGCAGCAATTCCCATGGAATCAGACTGCCGAACCGTTCAATTGCCCGGCGGTGATGGCCAAGAATCCATGAAGTATCGGCAGTGTTGAGCACCATGGGAATCATATACAGATCAAAACCGGGCACAGCGGCTTCCAGATCCGACACCTCCAGCGCACAAGGCAGATCATACTGCCGGATTCTCGAGAGAAGACTCACCGTATTCTCATAAGTCACGCCAGTGGAGCCGCCTACCAGTATTGCATCGGTTCCCGAGAGACAGACAGCCGCAAGTTCCCTATCAGCAAGCTCCCGGTCCGGGTCCAGCTTGAACACATGCCGCCACGGCTTGATCATTTGCCGCATTCCATTCATTATCGTCCATCCTCAATGTTCATCTAAGTAAATACTCTATTTCCCAGTATTTCAAAACAACAAATATACTCCTGCACACGCAAAAGCCGTATCTCTAGTCTAAGTCAGTACGAAGGCGGGTGTCAATTTAAAGCGAACAAAAATGCGAACATTTTTTCGTATTTTTAGAGTATAAGCTTTTGATGTACAGAAGCTTCACGTTCAACTGCTAGCGTATACCCTTGATCCGGCTTAAGTCGTCCTCAGAGACAAAATCGGTATAGAATCCGTCGACTCCCATCCGGGACAGACCCGAAATTTCCTTCTCGTCATTCACTGTATGCACATAGACTCTTGCACCTACTTTTTTCAGATTGCGTACGAAGCTCTTGGTAGCTCTTACCGTCGGCATCGTGATATCCACTCCGGCTTGCTTGGCGAATTCGATGACCACCTCGTCGCTGTCCTGCGTCTGATAAAGTGTAAAAATCACTTCAGGAAAAGCATACACCCGGTTCACTACATCCAGCATATCTCTGCTGTATATCTGCGGAACGATCCGCTTGAGCAGAGCAGGGTCCCGCTTCTCCGCCGCTTCCACGATAAGCTGAAACTGCTTCGTTACCCGTTCCGGTTCAAGCTCCTTCGTGTCCGTTACAATATAGGCATCCGGGTAGATCACCATCAGGTTCATTATCTTCTCAATATCCAGCGGAGAGTAGATCTCCAGAACCGGACTGTTCATGACATCCTCATAATTTAGCACGATCCCTTGCTTAGCGGCAGGAAGAACAGCCTGCTGGCCCAGCAGCTTGCTCATATTGGCAGTCCATTCATGGCGGGCAACCAGCTTGTCATCGCTTGTCAGCAGCAGGTCCGCCTCAAAAACCCGGGTTCCCTGCTCATAGTTAGCGATAAAAGCATCCAGAGTATTCGTATACGTATAGTTATGAATCCCTCCCATAGCATGAGCTACAATTCTATGGGCTGCAAAGCCGGTAGCCGGCTGTTTCTCTTTTCCCCCAAGAGTGAGTACAAGCAGGAGTGCGATAGCTACGATCATAATGACGGAAGCGATAATCTTTTTTCTATCCATGATGGCAGGTTTCCTTTGCAAGTGTTAGAGTAGTTGGCCTGAAAACAAGAAGAAACGGCTGTGTCGTCCTCAGGGGGGCAGCAACCGTTTCTATGGAATAATATAGTATGAGACCCGTCTATTAATAAGCGTTCTTGAAGCCGTTGCGGATGGTTTTGGCGATGATCCGGATGTCGAACAATAGTGACCAGTTCTCGATATAGAAAATGTCGTGTTTGATCCGGTCCTCAATCGACGTGTCCCCGCGCAGACCGTTGCTCTGAGCCCAGCCGGTAATCCCCGGACGCACATGGTGCTTCACCATATACTTCGGAATCTCACCGCGGAACTGCTCTACAAAGTACGGGCGCTCCGGACGCGGACCAACCACACTCATCTGGCCAAACAGCACATTAAAAAATTGCGGCAGCTCATCCAGACTGGTCCGGCGGATAAATGTCCCAAAACGTGTACGGCGTGGATCTTCACGCGTACTCCAGCCCGTATCCACTTCGCCGTCTGTCTGCATCTTCATCGAACGGAACTTGTACATCATGAAGTTACGGCGGTTAAGTCCTACACGCTCCTGCTTGAAAATAATAGGTCCGGGCGAGGTTAGGCGCACACCCAGCGCTACAATCAGCATTACAGGAGAAAGCATAATAATGGCGAACAGTGAAAATACCAGATCAAACACCCGCTTAGCCATTTTGTTCCCGGCCATATCCAGCGGAATGTCGCGTACGTTAATCATCGGCATCCCCGCAAAGTTATCGAAGTAAGGACGGGCCGGCAGGTAGTCGAAGAAGTCAGGGATAATCAGCGTCCGTACACCTGCCTTCTCGCACGTAGCGATAATGGTCGGATATTTCGAATGGGCATCCAGCGGAAGCGCCAGAATGACCTCATCGACCGGCAGCATCTCCAGCATGCCTTCCAGCTGATCCACGGTGCCTAGAATCGGCTTATACCGTTGCTCCTCAAGACCATCCCATTCATGGAAGTCATCCAGGAAGCCTATAGCCTCGTATCCCAGCTCAGGATACTGCTCCAGATTGTTATAGAATCTTTTGCCCAGCGTACCTGCACCGAGAATCAGTACAAACTGGCGGTTGAAGCCTTTTTCACGCAGCGATTTCAGCATCTTCTTCAGCACATAACGGTACAGCATAATGGAAAGAATATTGAAGCCCATATATATAGCGAGATATTGACGGGAGACGTCAATCTCCTTCAGGAAGAACATCAGGCCGAGCAGAATGAAGATACCCATGGCGTGAACCTGAAAGATTTTGATGAATTCGTCAATGAACCGTTTCTTGCGCTTCGGCAAATACAACTGAAGCACAATTCCGATCAGAATAGCGATGGCTCCATAGATAATACTCCAGTAAGCATAGGACTCTACAGGAAGGGTCCTGTAGGATTCCAACAAACCGCTTTTGAACTTCAGCCACCAGGCAGCCAGAAAGGCCACTTGAATGACCAGGAAATCGGCAACCATATATAACTGTGTTAGAAACTTTTGATTACGGCGGATCATAATCTCACCTCAGCATTCGATTCATTGCGTAAACCGGCTTCCCCGGGGACTGTCAGACTCTGTGCTGGTGTTGGAACCTTGCGTGGAGCAATCAGCGCATTGCGCAGCAGCGAAAGCGTGAACTTGACGCCGACTCCCGCATATACTGCTCCGTTTATCATACTGTTGTACCGCCTGCTATAATGCTTCTTATGGAATAAAATCATCGCCCGGTGGAATTCGTACACGATCTTAAACGGTCTGCGGCGCGCACTGCCACCTTTGAGATGCACGATCGATGTCTGCGGATAGTAATAAATCCCCCAGCCGGCCGCTTTGATCCGGTAACACCAGTCCAGATCCTCTCCATACATAAAGAACGTCTCATCCAGGCCGCCCACCTGCTCAATGGTCTCCCGCCGCAGCAGCATGAACGCTCCCACCAGACAATCTACCGGGTAGGAGTCATCCGGGTCCAGATAACCCAGCTGATAGCCGTTGAACCTTGGACGGTCCGGGAACAGCTTACTGAAACCAAAAGCATAATAGAAGGAGGCGGATGGCGTCGGGAATCCTCTTTTACAGGCCTTATCCAGCGAACCATCCGGCAGTATCACCTTACAGCCAGAAGCCCCCAGATCCGGACGGCTGTCCATAAAAGCAACCATCGTCTCCAGCGTATCCTTGCGGATCACTGTATCTGAATTCAGCAATAATACATATCGCCCGGAGGCAGCCTCCATCCCCTGATTATTACCCTTGGCAAACCCTACATTCTCTGAATTCGCAATCAGCAGCACATCCGGAAATTCCTTGCTGATGGTCTCTACCGAGTGATCGTGGGAGTTATTATCTATTAAAATAATTTCATAGGAGTAGCGGGTCTCGGAGTCATATACCGACCTCAGACAGTCCATCGTCAGGCGGCATGTGTTGTAATTAAGAATGATTATGCTAACATCTACATTCACTGCTATACTCTCCTGACAAATATAGTAATCTATCGACAATTATTATAACACAAAAACCTCCTTGATAGGCGGAGCCTGTTTAGGGAGGTTTTTACAGGTGTGAGGATAATGTAGGAGGAACAGTGCTAGCTGGCGGAAATCTGGAGAACAGGTGAGTTCATTTCAAAATATGCTGAGCCCTTTCTCTCGTTTCGCTTCATAATCCCTGACGCTTAGCCTTCTCCTGAATATAACGGCGCTTGCGTTTCAGATTAGCTCTCTGTGCGAAGAAGGATGACCATGCCCCCAGCAGCTTGGGTTCCTTTAACAGTGAATAGCCATGTGCAGCGAACTCGTAAGGCAGAGAATAGAGGAGGGTAAGCAGCAGCCTGCCGGAGGACTCGTTCTTGTAGATCATTTTATAACGGTTGATATATGAGATCCGCTTGATGAACATCGCCTTGCCGCTCCGTCCGGATGTTTTCCAGCCCCGTTCGTGGTAGCCTATAGCTTCCGCATCATAATAAGCTTGCCAACCAAACAATCCCGCGCGCCATGCCACATCCACATCTTCCTTATAGGCAAAAAAGTCCGCATCAAAAAACTCGCCTTCGACGCTAATATCCTCAATCATCCGCCGGGAGTACATCGCCGCCGCGCCGGATACGCCGAATACCACACCAGACTCGTTCCACAGATCAGCGGACTCTCCCGCTCCACGGTCAAACGCCCTGCGGGCTCTATTCATCCGCAGTCCCGTGCTGTCAACGAGTGAATGATCTGCCTTCAGCAGCAGTTTGCCTGTGGCACTGCCGATCTGGGGATTGGCTTCAAAGCAGGCGACTAGTCTGGATATATAATCCGGAGCCAATGTAAGATCGGGATTCAGCACCAGTACATAATCTGTATTAGTACCGGCAATAGCCTGATTGTGTGCGGGGGCAAAGCCGGTGTTATGTTCATTCTCAAGTAAGACAAGTGAAGGCGTCCGGGTACTGCTACCTGCAGAGCTGGGTGCCTGAGAGTCCGCTGTGTCTACTTTAGTTGAGTATGAATGTGGCTGGTTATAAAACGCTCTGACTTTATCCGCCGAACCATCTGTTGAGGCGTTGTCCACTATGACAATTTTTTTGACTGGATAATCCTGAGCTAATACAGCCGATAAGCATTCAACGATGTCATCTGCGCTGTTATAGGTAACGATATGTACACTGACTGTTTTAGGGTTCATAGGTGACCTCGAATTCCTGGTTTCATTATTGGAAAATCCATACCTAATTATAGCGAAAAGAAGAGTGATGGGCTATGGCAGGTTGTTGGAACCATGTAGCTTTTAAAGTATCCAACATTTTATGAGGAATATATCTGTGTTTCAATTCACAATAAAAACCTCCTATCCTGCTTCGGGCAGATTAGGAGTTCCGATTGGTGTCTCAGTTATTTTTAGCCAACCAGGCAGATCGCATTTGTATTGAGGACTGGACCAGAATCTCTCCAGGTCGTTTAGATTTACCATAGATACACTTAAGATTGGTATTATCATATCAATGGCAAGGCTGAAACCCTATACCATCGAATACATAATCCATGCTCATATGTACCTTGTTAATTAGAATTCACATCATTCCGGCTTACGCAGATATCTGTCTCTACCGGGTCTATTTCCCTGTAAGTAACTCAATCGGTAACCACATAAAGGACAGAGTCTCTAATTATCACATTTAGTATGTTTCTAATTTTGGTTGCATTCCATTACTTTAAATACTCGCTCTGTAGAATAAACCTCAAAAATCTTACTATTGAATTCATTTTAACAACGTTCTATATAGAACGTTATTAAGAAACTAACAAAGTCTCTCCAGTCGCCAAATCGGGTAATACATAGTAAATGAATCCGAGGCGGCGATGAAAATGAGCAACGAAGAGATTGCACGGTTGAATACAGCAATGAAACAAATCTCAGACAAACGGCTTTACGAAAGATATCTAGCGGTTCGCCTTCGTCTCGAAGGATACACCTTTGACGAAATCGGTGAGTTACTCAGCCGTGCGCGTCAAAACCATCAGTATTTATTGGCAAACCTACCAAACCCAAGGGCTAACCGGTCTGGAGATGGATCATTCTCCTGGACAACCGACAAAACTTACGGATAAAGAGCGTCATCGGTTAGCCGCGATGCTTGAGCAACACGCACCGGCCGATGTGGGTTTTGAGGCCCGGTATACCTGGACACTGCCGCTGGTGGCGGAATGGATTAAACGAGAATTTGACGTCACCATGAGCGTGCGTGGAATTAGCGCGATGCTGAAACGGATGAACTTTAGCTTTACTAAAGCCACTTATACGCTTGCTAATGCCGACGAAGAGGCTCAAGCCTTCTTCATAAAGCATACTTTTGCACAGCTCAAGAAGCAGGTGGAGGCTGAAAAAATCGACCATCTGCTGTTCGAAGACGAGTCCATGATTCGCTCGTATCAAGCCCTTCAATACAACTGGTTTCCTCGTGGTAAACAACGCAAGGTGCCAACGTACGGCAAACACGAAGGGGCCAAATTATTTGGTGCCATTAACTATGAAACCGGTCAGGTTCATCACCGAGAAGAAGAAAAAGCGGACACTGCAGCCTTTATTCGATTTCTACAGGACCTTCTCTCTGCCTATCCAAGCGGAAAAATTGCATTAATTTTGGATAACAGTCGTATTCATCACGCTACGGAGTTACAGCCGTTTTTAAAGGAACATCCGCGTCTGCAGTTGGTCTTTCTGCCACCTTACAGTCCAAACTTGAATCCGGTGGAAGGGTTATGGCTGTGGCTCAAAGCCGATGTGGTGAACAACATCTTTTTTGAAAAATTCTATAAAATCAGACTTCATGTGAGTCAACTTATGAATCGAATTAACAACCAACCGATGGAAACGATAGATCGTCTCCTCGTCAGATTATAGACTTAATTGCGGTTTATATAATTACTTAATAAGAGTTATAGCCCCGCATATAATAACAAAAATACCAAGAACCTTTTTAAAACTGATTTTTTCTGACAATAAGAAATATGAAATTACAATAGTCCATACATATGTAAATGAGGAAAGAGGATATAGCTGGGTATACGGAAGATATCGCAACAAAATAATATTAAATACTGCTCCTGCAACATATAAGCTCCCGCCCAAAAAAAAGAAAATAATAAATCCCTTATTGAGCCCTAGTTTATAGTAAGATAATCGCTTAAAACAATACCCTCCAAATGCTCCGAAAAGTGTCATCAAACAGAATAGGATCGCAATTAACATTATGTTAATTATCTCCACCCCCGATTAATAAAACTCCACATAGAATGATAAAAGTTCCTATTAGCTCCTTATAAGTAATCATTTCATGAAGTATAAATACTCCAAAGAAAAGGCCAAATAGGTAGCCTACACTAAGGAGAGGATGTAAAACAGATAACGAACCATAACGAAAAGCGATAATCATTAACAAAGCTCCAAGTGCATAAAGAGCAAAACCTAACAAAAGATATAGATATTGGTGATCATCGTACAATTTCCAAAGCATCTGACCAAATGAGGTACACAAAGCAGAAAAAAGGATGAACGTTATTCCCTTTTTGTTTTTTTTCATAGATTGAAGCATCTGATTAATCAAATCCCCACCCACTATCATTAACTTATCTAGAATTGCGCTACTGTTAATACGTTTGCTCCGCTTTTTATAGCAGCTTCAATCCCCGCATCCGAGTCCTCAAATATAATAGTTTGAGAAGGTAGCATATTAAAATGATTCATCGCCTTCAAGAAACCCTCTGGATCAGGTTTTACTTTATTCACATCATTATGTGTCAGTATTAGCTCAAAAATTTCTTTTTTTTCGAAAAACTCTAAAATATCTGTCGAATTTTTTCTTGAAGCAGTAGTTACTAATGCTACATAATATTCAAGTTTAATTAAGTCAATCAAACTGAATAAATGCTCATTTTCAGTAGCCGATCCAAGGTTATCGGGATATATCCTTTTTTTCAGATCATGAATTTCTTCCATTAATTCCTCACTTGGATTAGGAATCAGTAAAGGCAAATAGTCCTTATAGTATTTCCCATTACACTCTTGCGTGTAAAAATCATAGTCAAGAGAGTAGCCTTTTTGAGCAAGGGCCTGTCTGTAGGACAAATAATTTACTTTTTCTGTATTGAACAAAGTGCCATCTAAATCGAATATCGCTAATTTCTGTTTCATTTTCTAGTTTCATTCCCCGCTCTGTGTAGTTAAAGCTTATTGCTTATTTAGATCAGTTCCGTTGTGGAGGCAACAAATTCTTCAACTCTGTCTATAGTACTTGTATGGTTAGCACTAGCGTTTTCATACCAGTTAATAACATCATTTATTACCATGACCAACCCAGCATAGAAGAGGATTGCTCTTTTTCCGTTTTTTTCGATTTTATAAGGCAACAGACGTAACCAGTGTACAACTTCATGGAAGAATATGCTCTTTACTTGTTTTTTTGTAAACCTCTCATTCAGGTATGTCACGTAGAAAGAGAACATTTCATTATACGACTGAGAACGGGTAAGTAAGAAGTCAATACGATTTTTTGTAACTGTTACATTCTGTGTCTTCATTAAAAACTCGTATCCCCCATGTAGAGATTGCAGCAACTTTGCATAATCCAAGTAAGGTGAGTCATGCACATTTCCAGTATTAGGATCAATCAGGTAAAAACCCCTTTCCGACTCAACATCATCGACGCAGATAATATTTTCTATCGTCAAGTCCCCATGAATTTCAGAGTAAATATCATCCTTGAAAACATTATACAAATATTCTTCTTCAAGATAGCTTTCAAGGACAGAAAGATTCATATATTCTTGTCCATTAATTAACAGAGTTTGAAATTCATATATAGATTTTATTTCTCGAGCATTTTTAATTTTCTCAAGGTTCGCACTCACTTTGCCTCTAATATATTTAGATATCAATGCCGGTTCAGCAGGACGTTGATTACCTTTATAGAGATTGTCTGCCAAACTATCTAATGCTCTACGAATAATTTCTCGACTTTTTGCAATAGGTCTGGAGTGAATATAATTAAAAAAACCAACTGAAGTAGTACTATATTCCATATCAAAGCTACAATACCCATCTCCATGTTGTTCATTTAGAATCAGTGGTAAAGGTAGTACTCCTTCATACTGGCGCAACCACTGAACTTGTTGATAAAGCTTGTCTCCATCTTCCCCAAAAGCATACTTTCTATAAAAACTGCGGTTTTCATCCATACAAAGCATAACAGTAGCATTTGAACCCGCAGAATAATCCTGAATAATGCTGATCCTTTGATTAATCTCAAGATATTTCTCCAAATAAGCTCTTCCATTACCTGAAAAGTAGGCCTCTAAAAAATTAAGCCTATCGTCTTCGTTGACCTGGGGAAGCAAGTTCAAAGCCTTGCTTGGATTAGTTCCGTTATTTGTATATTGAAGTACAGCTTTCTTGAAACGATAAGGTAAAAAAGATAATAACCATAGAGCTAGCAGTGGAACAATCAGATATACAGCGAGTAAGGTTTGCGGCTTTATCGACATTGCTTGAATGCTATATGTTAAATCCACAGTACCAGAATCCAGGCTCCCATGTGAAAAAAGAGTAGTGAAAATGTCTGAGAAACCAGAAACATTCATTTCGCCCGAGAGGAACATTCCTAAAGTATAATAGGAAGCAAGATATGCTCCCCAGATACAAACGGTATACAAAGTTAGTCTTCGTTTGTCGATTTTACGAAAGATATCCTTGAATGAAGTGATAATTGACCAGCAGACAAATAACATCTTCAACTCTATACGTATATTAAAGATTGAACAAACTTTCTTAACAGCTATTTTTAAGAGCCTGCTATATTTCATAGCTAATGCTGATAATACTATTAGCACAACTGCCAAAACAACATAAAAAATAGTAGAGTCTAGTATTAAGGGATTATTAATTCCGATTAATGTAAATAAAGAGAAGATAATACTGACCACAAGAACATCCAAATATCTATCAACAAAAACTGTAGAAAGAGAAAAAGCGACCCCATTCTTCATCTTTCGTCCAGAGAAAATAATTCTAATTAAATCCCCTAATCGAAAGGGCAAACAAAAATTGACCATATAACCAAGTGAAAGTGACCGCAAGAGAACCCCCTCACTTGGTGTCTCATAGATCTCTACAAATTGTTTCCAACGAAGCATTTTGAAATAATGTCCAAGCATTAGTAAAATAATGGCTGATAAAAATAACAGAATACTCATTTATATAATCTCCTCAAACAATTCCGAGTCTTTAGCAATTTCATATTCTTCAGGAGTCCCGAAAGCTAAGTGACTATCAACTCTAAATCCTTTAATAATCTTGCCTTCTTCAGCCATAATATTATATACACCACTCATGAAAAACTCTTTATATTCACAGACCTTTAAATATTCAGCCGCAGCTTGTTCCAAAATCGCTCTATTCTTAAAGTAGTATGCTCCGCATATAGCATCATTACTAATTGCTTGCTTTTCCACAGTCTTAATAACATTTCCGACTTGATCGTAAAGCAAGAAACTAAATTTAGGATCATTAGACTCAAAAGTCAACAGTGCACCATCGACCGATTTATAATCTCCGTCATTACTATAATTGTAGAAAGAACTGCATTTAAACAAATGATCACAATCATTAAACACAATGGGCGCTTCATCTTCTATGTTTTTGACTCCTTCTAAAGAAGTAAGGAGCGCTCCATTTAGGACCTTTTCCAGCACTATAATCCGAGCGTCCGGAAAGTATTTCAAAATATGACGATCAATCCCAAAACAATCAATGTGCTCCCTAATAACCACAAAAGTCAAGCTTTTTAGAGTAGCAAACTTACGAATAGATTCTGTTGCCCAAAAGAAAAAAGGCCGTCCTTTTATTTCAATTAATGGTTTGGGAATGCTGTAGCCTTGATTATAAAACCTGGAGCCACTTCCCGCCATTGGCATAACTAGATGAATTCCTTTACTCATTTCTTCTCCTCCAATTATCTATTCCAATCTTGTGAATTCATGGTCTAATATAAAAGTCTCCTCCGATTATAGATACATATTGATGGGTGTGCAGTGGTGGATCTATCCACATAGAATCCATTCAGTTGTATCTATTCTGGCCAAAGTATCTCTCATTACTATGTATGCTCTCACTCTGCACTGTTAATTTTCTTAGCAGTATATTCGGATACCATAGTTACCCTAAACTCAGAATTCATATATTTTTTTTTATCCTTAGAAAAAAAATACCCGCTCGCAATCTTTAGTGTTCGCATAGCTTGGCTAAACATCCTCACGTTTGATACTTGGTCATCTTCCCTCCAGGATATCGGGAAAAACTTAACATTAAAATTCATTAATGCATTTGCAAGAAGCATGTAACAATTAAACATTAAATTATCAGAGAATTTCTGGTAGAATCTACTGTTCAATATATCAACTCTGTACATATTTAATCCCGAGCCTAGATCAAAGATTCGCCTACCAGTAGAAATAGAAAATAAAATATTGTATACTCTATTACCAAATGTTCTGAATTTAGAATATCCTTTAAGCCTAGAATCTTTCATAAACCGTGCCCCTAAACAACAATCAAATAATTTGTATTCTCCTGATTTAAGTATTGGCATAATATCATGAATATCACCCTGATCATCACCATGAAGAACTATAATATAATTAAATCCATTACTTTGCGCATAGTCAAAAGCAACCTTGTGAGATCCACCCAAACCATAATTTTCATCATTTCTCAATAATACAAGAGGCAACTTTACCTTAGAAACATAATTCAAAACCGCTTGCTCAGTATGGTCTGTGCTGCGATTATTCACAACGATCACTTCAGATATATATCGCAACATTTCATGATCAAGCTGACTCAATACTCTTGTAATTTGCCGTTCACAGTTGTATCCAGGAATAAAAAGTAGAATTCTATCCAAAGTTACACTTCCTCTTTTATAAGATATCATTTGTATAAGATTCACCTTGAGATTATAAGCACAATAATCCTTAACGTGTTCTCAAAATTCAAATACACCATTTTTTCTTTGATAATATAAACACACTTTGAAATACTTTGCTCTATCATCTTATTATATAGTAAACAGAGAGGATTCGGCTACACGCCTGTACATTAAACCTCTGAAACGTCAGTTCGCCCCAGAGGTTTAATTGTTGCCCTACTTTAATTCACGCAAGAAATCTCTCAGCCCTTCGCGCCAATGACGGAGATCTAGAAACCCATTCGTGTTGATGAACAGGTGTTCCATCACTGAATAGCGTGGGCGCGGTGCCGGACGCGGATATTTCTCGGTTGAACAAGGCTCGAGTATAGCGGTAATGTTTAAGCCCAAAATATCCTCCGCTTCTTCAAATATCGCCTGTGCGAACTCATACCATGTACAGAATCCACTGTTCGAGGCATGGTAGATACCATATTTCTCAGTTTGAATCAGCTCAAGTAAAAAGCGTGCTAAATCCACAGTGTACGTAGGCGATCCTTTTTGATCATTTACTACTTGTAGAAATGGCTTTTCCTGGCCCTGCTTCAAAATCGTTTTCACAAAATTATTACCATATTTACCGTATACCCAGGAGGTTCGGACGATAAAGTATTGGGAGGATAGCGACTGTACTAAAATTTCTCCGGCTCGTTTTGACTTTCCATAGATGCTCTGCGGATCGGTATTATCATATTCGTGATAAGGCTTCATACCCAAACCGTCAAACACATAATCTGTGCTGATATACACTAATTTCGCACCAATTCTTTCCGCAGATATCGCTACATTCCGGCTTCCTGTAGCATTAACTAGATAGGCTGATTGGATTTCAGTCTCCGCAATATCAACTGCTGTATGGGCCGCACAATGGATAACCACATCGGGGGCAAAGGTGCCAACAACCACTTTTGTCCGCTCAAGATCGGTAATATCCATCTCTTGGCGATCGCAACCCATTACCTCATGTCCCTGCTTCTTAAGTAGAAGCACTAGATCATGACCTAACTGCCCTGCCGAACCTGTGACAAGCACCCTCATGATTGACATTACAGTGAATCCCCCAAACGGCTACCATATTGCCGCGCAGCGTAGTTCTGGTATTCACTAGATTGATTGCGGGCCCACCAATCCTTGTTATCCAGATACCATTTTATCGTTTCCTTGATACCTGTTTCAAAAGAATGCTTAGGTTTCCAACCTAGTTCTGTGGTAATCTTGGTCGGATCAATGCCATAGCGAAGGTCATGTCCAGGGCGGTCCTGCACATAGGAAATCAATGACTCCGGCTTACCAAGCTCCTGTAGAATAGTTTTGACGATATGAATATTGGTACGTTCGTTATTCCCCCCGATGTTGTACACCTCACCATTAACCCCTTCATGAATGACCAGATCAATCGCAGTGCAGTGGTCTTCAACATATAACCAGTCACGTATATTTAATCCATCTCCATAAACAGGAAGTGACTGATCCGCGAGTGCACAGGAGATTATCAAAGGTATCAACTTCTCAGGGAACTGGTATGGGCCATAATTGTTAGAGCAGCGGGTGATATTCACCGGTAAACCGAAAGTTTCATGGTAAGCGCGCACGAGCAAATCTCCGCCAGCTTTGCTAGCAGAGTATGGACTATTCGGCATCAGCGGTGTTTCTTCAGTAAAAAGACCAGAAACGTCTAGCGATCCATAGACTTCATCCGTGGAAACTTGCACATATTTGGTCAAACTATACTTTTTTGCTGCATCCAACAGCACCTGTGTACCTAACACGTTCGTCTTCACAAACACATCCGGTTCCAAGATACTCCGGTCCACGTGCGACTCCGCCGCAAAATTCACAACAACATCCACACCCTTACTAAACACCTCATCCATCGCAGTTACGTCTCTAATGTCCGCTTTGATGAACGTGTAGTTCGGATGATTTTCGATCGATTCCAGATTCTTCAGATTACCAGCGTAAGTCAATGCGTCAACATTGATGATCTGGTACTCCGGATGCTGCTGCAGCATGTGTGTTACAAAGTTGCTGCCGATGAACCCGGCTCCGCCGGTGATGAGAAGTTTCATTATCTTCACCTTATCCATTCATAATAAGTATTTCTGCATATACTATTCTATGGATGAATAATTGGTGAATCATAATTATGAACCGTAAAAAAAAATGAGCCATATAGCCTCAGCCCACTTTTTAAAATGAAATTAAAGAACTGACCTATATTCCCGGCCCACCTTTGAAAATCTAATTATAGCAAAGATAAACACAAATACATATGTGAACAGATAAATTGGTTGATAATACATAAAGTATGGCGCTGGTGCGGTAATGAAAATAATAGGTAATGAACCTGAGATCAATATAATAGTAGAAGCCATGCCCCAGTTACGTTTGAAAAGATAATAGAAGAAAAAATAAATCGTCATTAAAATAGATGGCACAACATTATAAAATACATAATAGAACGGAGTCGGTAGGTAGTAGTTATCTATACTTCTAAACTCTAAAATTTTAATAACTCTTTCCCTTAATGATGCATTGATTGGTCCGTTTGATGGAAGTTCTACAAACTCTTTATACATAGGATTTTGATCATAAGGAGCAACAAGCTTTGTTAACTCAGATGAATTAAGAATAGTAGAGTTCGGAATTTTTTTCATTCCCGATGCCTCTTTAAAATTTTGTATTCTATTATCTAACATAGGTCCTATATTATGTAGAGTAAGATAAATATATGACTTCATCATGTTTCTATAATCTTTTTCGTTAAACCCTTCTCTGATACCATCATGGTAAAACAATGCAACCGCTCCTGATGAGTAATTTCTCATCAACTCTACATTGATAACCCTATCTATCTTTGCTAGATGTTCATCAACATTCTTACCGGCTAAAGGCTGCTTAAGTAATGCTGCCATTGGTTCTGCTATCGCTGTTAGTTTATATTTAAACTTATTATTCGTTTGCTTTTTAATCCCCTTTTCTTGAAAACCATTCATTAAACTAGTCATTGCTATAGATATTACAAGAAGAATAATCACTTTTCTGTAGCTTACTTTTTTGGAAAAAAGAAATAAAATTACAAAAGGAGCTAAATATGCATAGTATATTGCTTCACTTCTCCACGTCGCTAGTACAGAAATAAGAAAACTCCAAAGCACAATCCTACGCCAAGTTATCTTTCTTTGTTGTAGACGCATGTAGTATAGTTCAAATATAAATAAAAGGAGTATAAAGGAATATAGTCCTAGACGTAAGGGGAATAAATTACTATCAATAATAACCGGTGAAAGTAAAGGTACATATATTAAATATAGTAGCTTAGATTTAGAAAAGATTAACTGACCTTTAGTAATAATATATGCAACAATATTAGAAATTAAAAATATCTGCATTACTACAATACCAGCAGGAAAAGGTAAAATCATTAATGAAAAAACGTCAAAAACCGTTGTAATAAAATGTTGCCAATATTCAATCTGAAGATTCTTAGCTGAATTAAAAACAGCAATGTCATCACTTCTCCAAACACCAGGCCACACAAGTAATAAAAAAACAAACATGACAGTAAAATAAATAAAGAAATGCTTTGTATATAGCGCATATATCACATTTTTATCTTTTAACTGTTTTATAAACCAACCTACAGTTTGCCAAAATATAAATAGCGCTATAATTACCATAAATTTGATAACATAGAATTCTAGATTATTAAAAACTTTTGACCCATTAAAAATATATGAATCTCCAATTAAGGTAACTATACTATGAACAATCCAAACATAAAAAAACCTAATATCAAAATATATACCAAAACTTCTTATCCATGACTTCATATTTTAGCTATTCCTCCTTTACTTACATGTAATACTCACTGCGGTGTTAGCACCGCCATGTACGTTATCCTCTATCTACTTGTAAATAAGGATATGTTCATTAGACATGCAATTTCGCAGCCCGTTCACCTTTCTTTTTTGTATTAGAATCAATTAGAGGATACTTCATATTCAATAGGCGTGTATTGGTATTCTTTATCTTTTGAAACCACTATCAAGCTGAATTCCCCATACTTAAGCAACTCCGAAGTAGGTATATTACAAACAAATCCTGAATTAGTATATTCATCTTTTCCATATACTTCTGCGACACTAGTACGTGGTAGGCCATAAATGCCTGGATAATAATGATCACCCAATTTTACATAAACAGATCCAGCCACACTATTAGCACGAGGGTCTAGTGCCCAACCAACCAATGATGTCGAATCCCCTTTAGATGCGTGTAATGTAATATTATTTTGATCTTGGACCAAATCATTACCAATATAGTCCAGCCACACAAGTCCGTTTCTTTCATTAGTAACTTTAGGAAGAGCAGACAGATCTAATTCATTAAAATATTTTTCATCATAGGTAATAGAGTCCATGAACTGTCCAATTGCTGGTTCCATAAATTCTAAAAGAAATAAGTCTGGATTAAATAGATTTACAAAATCCTTTACTTGTCCCATGTTACTCCAATGAAGAAAGGTAACCTCTGAAAAACTTTCAGCTATGTTAGGTAACATAAATAAATAAATATAGCTATCACCCATTATTAATAGTTTAGGAAGATTTTCATTTTTTTCATTAATATACCTAAACGCTAAATGGCTATTACTTATATTCAATTTATCTAATAAACTACGATCCATAACACTAGCATATGGCGTTTTCAAAGTGAAATTATAATCAGTTTCCACAAATGGTAATACGCCGTATAAACCAGAAAACCTATCATAAGGAGAGATATTGAAATCTTCTAAATTTAACATTTGAATATCAGGTAGATAGGTTTTCATTTTTTTCATTAGTTCTTGGTAAGCAACGAATGCACCATAGTTATTCCAGTGCGATAAATCGTAATTTTGAGAATATAACACAGCATCATCTTTAGCCTTTAGCAGAGAATCCTTCGTTGAGAAAATATCCATGCTCCCATTTTTAGATAGATAACTCACCAAAAGATCTGTTCTGGAATTTGGATTAGCTTTTAAAATCGATTTTGGCATAAATTCTGGATATACAGTTTCCTTATCTGGATTAACCATCGTTACCATTGGTATATTTATATTCTTAAAATAATTATTTAGCTTACTAAATCTAGCAAGTTCATCTTGAAACTTATTATCTGAGGGAACATCTAGATTTTGGTAAGCCTTAAGCATCTCAGGTGTCATTAAATACAACCAGTTATCATTACCCATAATTGTGTCACTTCTTGTAAGTTTACCAAAAATGTTGTACTGCAGTTTAGTATTAGTCATTACAAGCTTATCTCTTAAGCCCATATTATCACTAAACCAATTTTCAAAATCTTTAATAAAATGAGTATTCAGAGTCCCCGCGGCTGTTTTAAAGTCAGGGTAGCCAGCCAGTGCTCTATTCTCAGCAACTGATATCTTCCCCGAGGTTTTGTTAACAGCGATTAACGGAACAGCAATGGCTGCAACAAAGATTACAGCGATTGTTATATTAAAAAACTTAGATGCTTTCATGTAAAGAACCCCTTTAGAATCGGAAATATATAAATGGGTTATATGTCGAGGTTGCCAAGAACATCATACATAGAACTAAAAGTATAATAATATAAAGATTTTGGATTACTATACTGAAAACAGTATGTTCTTCATACTGTCCAACGTTATCTCTTATATATTTTGAAATTGGAATCGACGCAATACATGCCAGTAACAAGATCGTTATAACCATAGGATTCAAATAGTATCCAACACTAAATCCGACATCATACGACTTCTGAACCCCAAACATTACTTTCAGATAATCTAAGGCCTCGGATAAATTGGAGGCTCTAAATAATACCCACCCTATAAGCACAATTACTGAAGTGTACATCCATGATATGAATTTTGGAATTGAAAATTTCATCTTCTTTTTGAAGAAACGTTCCAGAATAAGAAACATCCCGTGCCATAGTCCCCAAATAACAAAATTCAATGCTGCGCCATGCCATAAACCGGTAACCATAAATACAATTAGCAAATTAACATATAGATTCCCCTTGCGATTACCACCCAGTGGGATATATAGATAATCTCTGAACCATGATGAGAGGGATATGTGCCATCTTCTCCAGAACTCAGTTACTGATTTGGATATATAGGGAAAATCAAAATTCTCTTTAAATTTAAACCCAAACATCCTTGCCAGTCCGATTGCCATATCCGAGTAACCTGAGAAATCAAAGTAGATTTGAAAGGCATAGCAAATCGCTCCAATCCAGGCAGTGGCTAATGTATTTTGGTGAGGCGGCAGATTGAAAATATTGTCTGCCACCTGTCCCAAAGTGTTTGCAATAATCACTTTTTTCCCAAGCCCCATCACAAAACGTCTGATGCCATATGCAAAATCATCTATTGTGGTGACACGCTCATCTATTTGATCATGTACATCAACATACCTAACAATAGGACCAGCAATAAGTTGTGGAAAAAAGGCTTTAAATAAAGCAAACTTTAACAGATTGGTTTGAACTTCAACTTTACCAAGGTAAACATCAATTACATAGGAAAGTCCTTGAAAGGTAAAAAAAGAAATTCCTATTGGCAAGATGATGTGTTTTAAAGCCAAATCAGCTCCTGAAAGTTCATTTATACTCACAATAAAAAAGTCGAGATATTTGAAGTAAAATAAAAGCCCACAGTTTGCTGCAACGCCAACCAACATCACTATCTTGCTAAAAGTATTGTTGAGAGAGCGAGAATAATGAATGGCTATACCAAAAATATAATTTATTAGTATAGACAAGATTATAACAAAGACAAACTTCGGTTCTCCCCAAGCATAAAATGCTAAACTCGCTAACAATAAAAAGGTGTTTCTGTATTCAATTTTCAGTAAATAATAGACCAACAATACAATTGGCAGAAAGAAAAATAAAAATATGGATGAGCTAAAAACCATTCGATTGCCTCTTTCCGTTTATGCAACTGTAATATCGTTTCCAAACCTTACTTTATGAATGTTACTTCCTCATCAATCTAAACTTCACATTTTTCAATAGATCTATAATGGATTTTGGTAATGTTCTCTTCATTTTCATTTTTAATTTCTGTAAATATGATAGCCTTATTACCATATTACTTTTCATATTGGTAACCATGGAATAATGAATAGTTGGTCCACATTTTTCGAAATACACTTTGTTAATTTCTCTTATCATATAGTATAGATTTGTTATTTCGATTCTCGCAAATGTATCTGCAAGAACCCATCCAGAATAGTATCCTTCATGTTGAGCGACAATAGGGTAGATACGCTCAACCGCATGAAGGATTGAACCATCATTATGATTTGGCTCTTTCGGGAAATCTTCATATTTCCAGTCATGTTCTATGAGTGTTTTTAGAGCAGCCGGTCTGAACCAAAACATAGTTCCTAAGGGAGCAGTAGGCTCATCATTAGGATTAAGACTTACTTTGATTTTCAGCTTCTTGGCCAGATCTACAGTGTTTTGGAAATTGCCGCCCCATTCTGAACCAATGGTTGAATAGAAATGTGCATGATTAGGAGGCGGTGGAGTTAACAATCCTAATCTAGGGTTTTCTTCAAACGTATCAATAATATTGACTACTAATTCCTTGTTATGCAGAATATTCTCGAAACATTTGTAAGAGAATGATTCCCCCACTGAATTTGGTTCTACTTGTGTTGTTTTCTTGTCATGGGCAAAACAGACATAGTCATAATCAAGCAAGAATTTTTTGCTAGCCACCAATAAGGAACTAACATCTCTTCCTCTGTTTTCGATAACGATGACTTCCAATTTAGCACAATCAAGTTTTGCGAACACTTCCTGAATAGCTTTTTTCTTTTTCTCGCTATTAGTTGTTATATATACATCTGCATAAGTTGGCATAGATTGTGCGTAATTGTAGCAATAATCTATCAGATCCTCAAAATAGATATGCATAATCAATGCAATTTTTTTGTTCTTAGAAGATACATCAACAGGTTTGACCATATTTGTTGGAAGAATATAATTATGATGGAGGGTTCTTTTAATATCCGCTTGGTTATTCACACGTAGTATATTATCCCAGATCATATTCACATCGTAATCTAGGTTATTTTTTATATACTCAAAAATATCAATTGATTGCTCACCAGTAGTGTAATTCAGGAAATCGGCATAATGATGTATAAACGATCTTCTTTTAACAATTGGACATCTTTTGTTCTTTACTAAATCCAAAGCAGCCATTAATATTGGCGCATGAGAATGTTTCAACATATCAGTTGTATCTACATAAGCCTTCCACTTAAAACCTTTATCGTTAAATGTCTTGGTAAATATCGCTTCGTGATAACAAATAGCTTCCTCATATGAGGTTATCGGCCCCATGTCATCCCAATATTTTTTAAATTCATAACTAATTAACATATCATTTCTAACCACTATAAAGTGGGATTGAATATGTTCAGGTAAATAGCCATATTTTATTTTGCCAAAAGGATCATAAGGAGCTCCATGATACGTTGTTATCCCCCAGAAATCCAAATCCTTTTGATCCATCTCGTCGAACATTTCTTTGAATGGGTATAAAGGGCCGAAGATAGTGAAATTAAAAAAGATAACTTCATCATATTTACTGAGCTTCTCCCAACCATAATACTGCATCCCTTCTTTATATGCCCAAACATCAAATCCAGTATTATCACGAACGAAGATATCGCTAGTGACTTCCTGTAGCTTTTGTCTGCTTTCAGGAGTAACTTTTCCATTGCAAACAACCAACAAGTCCGAGACATTCTTCTTCATGTCTTGTAGCATATAAGTTATATAGTCATCAACAATTCCATCTTTATCGTAAAAGAAAAAAATCCCAAGTCTATTAATACTTTTCTTGTTTGCTAGTAACAAACCTCTTCCCCCATCCAAATTCAAAATAATTATTGTGCTTTATAGTTTTTTAGTATCTTTTGTATTTTGACATTATTCCCCCAAATGGCAGGCGAATCATACGGTCGATCAGGATAAGCACCGTATTCTAGCTTTATTGAAAACCCATTACGTTTAATAAAATCTTCAGCCATCTCTCCCAGTGAAATAGCATTACCAGAACAGCAATTTATGGTCCCAGTAACTTCAGTTTGAATTGCACTTAATGCTATTTGTTTAGAAAGTTCATCAACAGTTATAAAATCATACTTGTTCTTTCCAGTAGTAAACGGGAAAGATTCTTTCCCTGCATTCGCACTTTCAATAATCTTTGAAAAGATCGATTTGTTATTTAAATCGTCCCCATAAATATAGAATGCACGCAGCCATTGAAATACGACGTCTTTATCTTTCAGTAAAATCTCAAGCGACTGGCGCAGACTGTTTTTGGCAATACCATATAAAGAATGCGGATTAGTAGGAGTATCTGCATTGATTTCCCCCTCGTAATAACCTACCTCATGCATAGTTCCCATTACTACAATTTGTTTCAGTCCCCCGTCTACCATTCTTTTAACAAAGTTATAGTGGGAATACAAAAACTGCAGGTGAGCTTCGGAGTTATGCACGAACCCATCCCTCCAAGCCATATGCAAACAACAGTCCGGACTTCCTAATTCTTCAAATATTTTTTCATTATCAGAGAATATATTCACTTCCATCTTGTTGGCTCTAGCATCTATATTCTCCGTGTTGAAATCAACGGCCGTAACATTCACACCCATGTCTAGTAAACATCTGACAACATAACGACCGATATAGCCTCCCGCCCCAGTTACAACAATAGTCTTATTATTTGACAATATATACACTCCTTATCATTCTTTTTCATAATTTTTTTTAATGCTTACTGTACATTTCACAGACTTCTTCAACTGGACCTACACTCATTAATTCACCTTTGTTTATCCAAGCTGCGTTCTTGCATACTTTTTTCACTTGGTCGATTGAATGGGAGACCAGTATTAGTGTAGCTCCGCCTGCTGTAAGTTCACTCATTCGTCTTTCACACTTTTCCTGGAATGCTTGATCGCCTACCGAAAGTATCTCATCCACAATTAGAATATCAGGCTTTACAATAGTTGCAATCGAAAAACCTAAACGAGCAGTCATACCTGAAGAGAAATTTTTAAGCGGCACATCTTGAAAAGTATGCAGTTCTGAGAATTCTATAATCTCATCGTAGTTCTCCAGTATAAATTTCCTAGAGTATCCCAGCAATGCCCCGTTTAGAAAAACATTTTCTTTTGCAGTCAATTCCATATCAAAACCGGCGCCTAACTCAATTAATGGAGAAACACTTCCATGAACATCTGCGTTCCCTGTTGTTGGTTTATAGATACCTGATATAATTTTAAGTAATGTGCTTTTCCCTGAACCATTACTCCCCATTATCGCAAAGGAATCTCCTCTTTCAATATTGAATGTAACGTTCTTTAAGGCGTAGAACTCATCCCGGGTAATATCCTTTTTCAAAAGTCTAATCATATATTCTTTCAGACTAGTTATATTTTCCCGGCCTAGGTTAAAGCGCATTGATACATCATTAATTTCCACTGCATAATGTGACATGTTTTTACCCTTTCACAGCAAAGTTTAAATATGCAATACAAATTTATTCTGATTTTTATAAAATACTAGCAGTCCAATTAAGAAGGCTGAAAGCGAAAACACAATGCACATTAAATTAGTTTGCGTACTCGGTAGTTGATTGTACAATATTAAATCTCTAAATGATTCTACAAAGTAATACATCGGATTAGCATAAATTATACCCTTTACATAATCGGGAACTATGCTTATAGGATATATAATAGGTGTGAGATACATCCATACTGACAATAACACTGAATACAGATGTAGCATATCCCTAAAATAGACAGCAAGCACTGACATAATTAATCCTATTCCTGTAGCAAATATAAATATATATATAAGAGGAAGTGGAAATAGAAGAACATGTGGTGTCAGTTTCACATTAGTCGCGATAACAACAATAATTATGGCAACTAAAGAGAATAATAATGTTACGAAGGACGAAATCACGCGCGAAAGAGGAAATATATATTTGGGAACATATACCTTCTTTATCAATCCTCCGCTCCCAATAATTGAACTCATTGCCACGGTGGTTGCTTCCGAGAAAAAGTTGAAAAGAATCTGACCCGAAAGAAGATATATCGGAAAGTTAGGAATATCAAATTTGAATATACTTGAAAAAACTGCAGTCATAACAATCATCATTAATAAAGGATTTAATAAACTCCATAAATATCCCAAAACAGATCGACGATACTTTATTTTCAAATCCCTTACTACAAATTCCTTCAGTAAGCCTTTGTATTTCCAAAAATTATTAAAATATCCCATTTTTATCTTCCCTAAAATTTATTTTATTCTTTCCTGATTCCAATCTCAATCAAATAACGTTTTAAAGCATCCTTCCACTCTGGCAGCGGCTGAAAACGCCCCTCGTAGAGGCTTTTTTTTGACAGTATCGAGTTTTTAGGTCTTTTGACCACTGAAGGAAATTTATCAGAAGTTATGAAATTCACTTTTGTCTTAAGTCCGGATTGTTTGAATATTTCAACAGCAAATTCAGCCCAGCTACAGTATCCTTCATTAGTCACATGATAAGTTCCATAGTTTGTTGTTCCAATCATTTCAACAATACTTTTAGCTAAATCAATCGTATATGTAGGTGATCCCACCTGATCACATACTACATCTATCGATTCTTTTTCCCTCCCAAGACGTAACATTGTATTCACAAAGTTACTGCCATTTGTCCCAAAGGACCACGATGTTCTGACTACAAAATGTTCTAATATATTATTTCTGATCGATTCTTCACCTAATAATTTAGTTTTGCCATAGACAGATAGAGGTTCCGCACCACTATCTGTTTCATAAGGTTCCAAACTTTCACCAGAGAAGATATAATCAGTACTAATATATACTAATTTCGAACCAACTTTTTTGCATTGAATCGCGATATTAGTAGTAGCTTCAACATTTAACGCATAACATTTCTCAATCTCACTTTCAGCCAGATCAACATTCGTGAAGGCAGCACAATGAATCATAACATCAGGTTTGTACTCTTGAATAAATTGTGCTGTCAATTTTAAATCCGTTAAATCAAAATCCACCCTATCCACGCCCAAGCAATCAATATTTTGACTACTCAGACATATAAGTACATCATGCCCAAGTTGACCGTTAGATCCGGTTACAAGCACTCTCATATATTTTCTCCTAAATGGTATTACATTGAAATACCCAAGTGTTATTTTTCGCTATACATTTTAGAGTAATAATCCTTGTAATTCCCACATTTAACATTTTCCAACCATTCCTTATTATCCAAATACCATTTTATAGTTTTCAGTATACCCTCATCAAACATAACCTCAGGTTCCCAGCCTAATTCACGTTTAATTTTACTTGCATCGATGGCATACCTTCTATCATGTCCAGCTCTATCTTTGACATATTTAATTAATTCCTCGGATTTCCCTAGTTCTTTTAAAACAAGTTTTACGATATCAATGTTACCTTTCTCATTATGACCGCCAACATTATAAACCTCTCCGGCTCCACCTTTGTGTAATACCAGATCTATCGCTCTGCAGTGGTCCTCTACATACAGCCAATCACGAATATTCATACCGTCACCATAAACCGGAATTTCTTTATCCTCTAGTGCATTTGAAATAATTAAGGGGATCAATTTTTCCGGAAAGTGATAAGGTCCGTAATTATTTGAACATCGTGTAATCGAAGTATTTAATCCGAAAGTCTCATGATAAGCTCTCACAAACATATCCGCTGAAGCTTTACTTGCAGAATACGGGCTATTAGGTGCTAGAGGAGTGGTTTCTTCAAAGTAACCTGTTTCCCCTAAAGAACCATACACCTCATCAGTGGATACTTGAACATATTTTGCATCAGGTTTAGAACCCCAATGATTCTTTGCAGCGTCCAGTAGTGTCTGTGTACCTAGAATATTTGTTCTCAGAAAAACCTGAGGATCTAGTATACTGCGATCCACATGAGACTCAGCAGCAAAATTCACTACTGCATCAGGCTGGTATTCATCAAAAAGACTATTTACAAACTGGGCATCACAAATATCCCCCTTAACAAATACATGAGACTGGTTTCCTTCAATGCTTTTGAGGTTATCCAAATTCCCTGCATATGTTAAAGAGTCCAGATTAATTATCTTGTACTGTGGATATTTAGATACCATGTGAAGCACAAAATTACTACCAATAAACCCAGCGCCACCTGTAACCAATATAGTCTTGAAAGTTCCACTTTCTTGATTACCGTTCACCATTTGATCTTTGTTCATATTCAATTCATTCTTCCCCTTATTATTAAAATATTGAAACTCCTTAAGAACCCGTAGGTTTAAAACCCTAATTCTTTCAACGTTTTTAGTCCTTTATCTTTCTCAGAAAGAAGTACATCCTTAATATCATTTAGGTGCCAATCAATGTTTAACTCCGGGTCATTCCACAGTATGCCACTTTCAAATTCAGGACGGTAGTAATTAGTACACTTATACACGAATTCCGCTTCTTCAGATAAGACTACAAATCCGTGTGCAAATCCTTCGGGTACATAGAACTGCTTTTTATTATCTCCCGAAAGTAATACTCCATGCCACTGTTTGTACGTAGAAGATCCTTTCCGTAAATCGACAGCAACATCAAATACTTCCCCGGATAAGACTCTTACTAATTTACCCTGGGGATATTGGGTCTGGAAATGCAAGCCCCGGAGAACACCTTTTTTTGATTTCGACTGATTATCCTGAACAAAAATCATATTTAAACCTTCGGTTTTAAAATCATTATAATTATAAGTTTCCATAAAATATCCTCGATCATCCCCAAAAATCCGGGGTTCGATAACTACTAGATCTTCAATATGCGTTTTAACAAAAGTGAACTGTCCCATAATACCTCCTAAAATAACAGCTTATTCTTATTATAATGAGCAATATAAAATCTCAAATGAAATCTTCAGCAACTTGCACTAAATATTTGCCATAGTCGGTTTTCAAAAGTGGTTTCGCCAAAGTTAATAACTGATCCTTCGAAATATATTTTTTCTTGAATGCTATCTCCTCTAAACAAGCGACGTATAAGCCCTGCCTTTTTTGAATTGCTTCAACAAAATTGCTTGCTTCCAGCATAGCATCATGAGTCCCTGTATCCATCCAAGCCATGCCTCTTCCCAACAGTTTAACGTTCAGCATACCTCTGCGCAAATATTCATTGTTAATTTCAGTAATTTCAAGTTCTCCGCGTGCTGAAGGTTTAATCCCCTTGGCAATCTCTACTACCTGATTATCATAAAAGTATAGACCAGGAACTGCATAATTAGACTTGGGATTTAGCGGTTTTTCTTCTATTGATATTACTTTACCTTTCTCATCCGATTCAATTACTCCGTATGCCTCTGGGTTCTTAACAAAGTAGCCGAAAATTGTACCACCAGTTTGTATTTCAGCAGCTTCTTTAAGAAATTTACCAAAGCTCTGTCCATAAAAAATATTATCTCCGAGTATCAGTGAGACAGGTTCCCCTCCAATAAACTCTTCACCTATAATGAAAGCTTCTGCTAAGCCCCTAGGTTCATCTTGTATTGCATAAGAAATCTGCAATCCTAGATGGGATCCATCTCCAAACAACTCTTTAAAACCCTTGATGTCTCTGGGAGTCGAAATAATCAAAATTTCTTGAATTCCAGCAAGCATCAATACCGACATTGGGTAATAAATCATGGGCTTATCATAAACTGGAATAATTTGTTTGGATATGGCAATTGTTAGAGGATAGAGTCTTGTCCCTGAGCCTCCAGCTAATATAATTCCCTTCATAACAAAATAGACCCCTTTCGACAATCTAATATTTTTATGTATTTCCTCATTCTGTAAAAATCATATTTATACTAACTCTGAGCGCTTGCATATGTTAAAATATCCACGTACCTACAGGAAAAGGAGATTAAAACGTGTCGAAACCAGTATACGGTAAAAATGCTGTACAGTCGAGAAATGTTGAAAAGATATCCAGTTACATATGGGCTTTGGTTATTGGTTTCATTGTGTTTTTGGTTTGGACCCCGTTTCAAGTGGGCTTGTTTAATGGGCAGCAGGTCGACTTCGAGAAGCCGATCTATATGTCTTCGCTGCTGAGCAGCCTCTTGCTGCTGGTATGGATAGGCTTGTACTTCACAAAGTTCAAGCTGGAAGGACAGCGTGACTTGCTGGCTGTGGCCTCGCTGCTGCTTCCCGCTACGTACGCGTTGTCGCTTATTGGCGCTGTTTCGCATTATATGGCGATGAACCTGCTGTTTATACAGAGCATGTATGTCGCAATATTCATTATAGCGTTATATCTGCTCCAGCAAAAGCAACTAAATGTTGTCATTCAGAATGCCATTCTGGCGATTGCGTATTTCATTGTGGGCTTTGGGCTGTTAAACTGGCTCGGCAGCTCGAAATTCGCTGGCAGTCTGGTAGGCTGGTTCTCCAACACAGTACGCAGTGGTAAATATTTGGACGCCGTGATGACAGACTCCAACGGCCTGCGTCTGACTTCTATTTTCCAGTATGCCAACACTTACGCTGCGTTCCTCATGGCTTTCTTGTTTGTTGCAGTGTTTGCGCTCGTCCGCTCTAAGAAATGGTACGGCACATTGACTCACGGTTTCATGCTTGTACCGATTATTGTATCTCTGCTGCTGACCTTATCCCGTGGCGGGCTCGTAATGCTGCCGGTAGTTTTTATTCTGCTGTTGCTCTTCCTTAAACCTGCCCAGCAGATTCTCTGGATTATTCATCTTGCGATTTCTGGTATCGCTGCTCTGCTGGTTACCAACCCGCTAACCACGCTTGGAACTGAGCTGAATACTACCTTCACTTCGTCATCTGCGTTAAAAGCCTGGGCTTACCTGCTTGTGGCTTCAGCCGTTGTTGCAGCTCTTGGCTGGGCGATTCAGCGTTTCATGGCTCCATGGCTGCAAGAGAAGCTGGAAAGCTGGGAAACACGTAAAATGACTGGGCTGTGGATTCCACTCGGCTCGATTGTTCTTGTAGCGATTGTTGCTTTCCTGCTTATTGGAACAAGCGTACGTAGTATATTACCTGATAATATCGAAACCCGTCTGGAGAACATTAACTTCAAACAGCATAGTGTACTGGAGCGCATCACTTTTTATAAGGATGCTATGAAGGTTGTGAAGGATTATCCGATCATTGGATCCGGTGGTGGAGGCTGGGCTTCCCTTTATGAACATTATCAGAACAACCCTTATGTAAGCCGTCAGGTTCACAATTTCTTCCTGCAGTATTTGATTGAGGTTGGAATTGTCGGATTTATCGTGTTTATGGGCTTTATTGGATATATCTTCTATAAATATATCCGTGCTTACCTGAAACGGGACAAGGACGAGTTCAATAATGGATTTTTCTTCTACATTATCGCTCTATCCATTCTTGTTCACAGTCTGTTGGACTTTAACATGAGTTACGCGTTTATGGGGATTCTAGTTTTCATTGGTTTGGCAGGTATGGGAGCAGTTATGGACAACAAGCCTCTGCGCCAGAGCTGGAACAAGGCTGGACTGCGCTTCGGGTACTCTGCTGTGCTGGCCATCAGCTCTGTGTTCCTGCTCTTCCTGTCCATCAGCTATATCGGATCCAGTAATGCCGCACTTAAGGGCAAGAACCTGGTTAACGTCAGCCAATCCTATGAAGAGATTAAGACTCCGCTGGTCGAAGCACTGCAGAGTCGTCCTTTCCATCCGGAAGCGGCAATCTACCTTGCTTCCCTTGACCTGACGGTCTTTAAACAAACACAAGATGAGCAGTATCTGGCTGAAGCTTATAATGTTCTGAGCCGTGCACTCAAGGATGAGCCTTACAATAAAGATCTACTGAAACAATTGATTAGTTACTACGATCTCAAAGGACAAAGTGATCTGGGCTTCAATGTCTACCGCGACAATGCAGATAAATTCAATTGGGATATCGATTGGTATGAGGCATTGATTAGCCGTGCACAGGCTTTTGCAGCTGCAGCCAATGTGCAAAAAGACGAAGCTAAGAAACAGGAGTACCTGACTGCCGGTATTGAAGCATACCAGCATGTGGTTGACGGTGTAGAGCACCTGAAGACTTTGCCGCCTGAACAGCTGCAGGGCCGTCCGTTCTCAATCACGCCAACAATTGCATTGAATGCCGGCAAGCTGCAAATGCTGTCTGGACAAGCCGACCAAGCTGCTGCTACGTTGAAGCTCGGTTTTGCAGACAATTATGCAGATATCGTCAGTAGCACAACACTATGGGACACTAACTGGTATAGCTCTCTGATTACCCGTGCCTTCGAAATGGCTCAACAATCCTTCGCTCAGCAGGATGAGGCTAACAAAATCATTCATCTCAACATTGGACTCGATGCCTACAATCAAGTGGCATCTGATCTGCAAGGCCAGCCTCTTCCTTCGTCAATCAACTTGAACGCAGGAAAACTTCAGTATATGGCAGGTCAGATACAGGCAGCCGCAGCGACTTTAAAGCTTGCCTTGAGCGATGATTACAGTGATGCAGCCAACCGTGAAGCAGCCCGCTGGTATTTAGCTGCACTGAAGAAATCTGAGTCCGCGCAGGACCAGACAGTCTATGATAAGCTCATTGCCGCTGATCCTGCAGAGGCTGCAGAGATTGACATCATTGTGAATACACAGTACTAATCGTTCAAAGGAAACATCATAAGCACACATAGAGAAAAGCGGTCCACTGTCTGGGTACAGTGGGCCGCTTTTCTAAGAATAAATGATTATATTTCGCGCAAGAATTGTAGTTAATAATGATTCAACCTGCTACCTGCTGTACAGCTTCTCTTCATTCTCGATTACTTCTTTGAGATACTGCAACAGCCCTTCTTTGAGCTCCTCATGCTGAAGCGCATAATGGATACTTGTCTGGATGAATCCCATCTTCTCGCCGACATCATGACGTTTGCCTTCGAAATCATACGCAATAATCCGCTCCACTTCACTTAAGCGGGAGATAGCATCCGTAAGCTGAATCTCTCCGCCTACACCCACCTGCTGTTCGCCAAGCATGTCGAAGATACGCGGAGTCAGGATATACCGTCCCAGGATCGCCAGGTTGGAAGGAGCATCTTCTCTCTTCGGCTTTTCGACTAGGCGGTTGGCCTTGTAGACACGTTCTGCTAATTCAATTCCATCCACCAGTCCATACCGGGAAACTTCTTCCCACGGCACCTGTTGAACTCCCACAATAGAGGATTTGTACTGATCGTATACATCAATCATCTGCTTCAGACATGGCTTATCCGACTCTACAATGTCATCCCCAAGCAGAACAGCAAAAGGTTCATTGCCGATGAATTTACGTGCGCACCAGATGGCATGTCCGAGGCCGCGCGGTTCTTTTTGACGGATGTAGTGGATATCGGCCATTTCCGAGGATTTACGTACCGATTCCAGCAGCTCCCACTTCTGCTTCTCAGCCAGGTTAAACTCCAGTTCGAATGAGTTGTCGAAGTGGTCCTCAATTGCACGCTTGCCTTTCCCCGTCACAATAATGATATCTTCAATCCCGGAAGCTACTGCTTCTTCAACAATATATTGGATCGTCGGTTTGTCTACAATCGGCAGCATTTCTTTGGGCATCGCTTTGGTTGCGGGCAGAAATCGGGTACCCAGACCAGCCGCGGGAATAATGGCTTTACGGATCTTCATGACATAGCTCCTTCTGGCTTCTTGTTTTCACCACTAATTTCTTATAGAAAAATGGCATATTTGATTCAATTATAGCAGTTATAGCAGAATATTGGCAGACTGATTGTGTTGCAGCTTCGAACAGATGTAGAAAAAGCAAAGGCCAGATGTCCTGAGAGTGTATTTCTCCTCAAAGGCAGTCTGGCCTAGCATGTATTTATTAGATCCTGCATCAGTACATATACGTCTGAAGATTACACAAATTGCTTACTTCGCATTAACCAACTGCCCGCGTGTAACCCCAAGCTGGTTGGTGGCCTTCAGGCTTTTCCAAACCTGCGTTCCGGAGATTTCACCACGCAAAGCGCGGCTGTACAGGCTGATGACTTCAGCGACCTGTTCTGGTGTCTCCTCCAGAAACTCAACGCGGAAAGAAGATACGCCAAGCTCACGGAAGTGATTCAGGTATTCTGCGCCTGACTGCTCAACGGCGTTATAGACAGTGTTGCGGCAGCCTTCATCCACACGGACGGGATGGGACATGCCGATCCGGTCCTGCAGAGAAGCGCGGTGCTCCTCACAAGGGCGCCCACAGTTGGTATAGTCGGTGCCTTCACTCATGAAGGTACAGTATACACAGTGCTCGGTGTGGAACATCGGCAGATGCTGGTGGATAACAACCTCCATCCGCGAAGTATCACTGTGCCCGAGCAGATCGACCATCTGCTGGATGTTCAGGTCATACGACGGTGTGACTACGTCACAGCCGGCATCCAGGAACAGATCAACTGCTCTGTGGTTGGCGATATTCAGCGAGAAATCGCCGATCAGCCGGGGATGCACAGCATCCGGATGCTCCATCCGGTGGCGCAGGTAATAATACAGCGCGCCGGTATTGCGCACCAGCACAGCATCCGGCTGCAACCGCAGGATGTTGGCATGGTAGCCGTTCTCGCTGGGCATATGGATGCGTGGTGTGGCCAGCGTGATGCTGGCCCCTGCAGCCCGCACAGCGTCTACTGCCGCCGGGAACTGCTTGATGAACTCGAAATCGGCGTAAATGCTCGTCACGCCGGCTTCGAGCGCAGCCTGCACTTGCGGCAGGCTGCGGCACAGCGCGGTGAGCTCCGCTTCACCGCGCGCCTCTGCGGCGCCCCTACGGGAGGCGCCGCCGTAGACCTCCACCTCCCGTTTCACATACACGGGAGGCTTCGGGCGCTCGCCTGCAAGCAGCGCCACCGCCTGGCGGCGGATGCTGTTCAGCTCGCGCATAGGCACGATCACGTCGCCTTGCAGATGCGACTCCAGCGCTTCAAGCTGGAACACGGTTCCGCCCAGGCGGCCGAATTGTTCTTCCAGCAGCGCGGTGTCCATCGGACGCTTCTGCGCTGTCTCCAGCGCGAGCTCCGAGTCCACACGGACGGTTACCTTCTTCTGAATGTCCGTCCACCAAGTCGTCAGCTTCTCACCGGCGCAGCCTTGCACTCTCACATGAACCGGGAATACCCGGTACGGCTTCTCGGTCTCGAACGACTGGCGCAGCGCCTTGTCGAGTGCCGGATCATTCGTCTTCCAGATGCGGTCGCCAACATGGAGACGACGCAGATCCACGTCATTGCGGCCGGGCACGATGTCGATAACCCAGCCTTCGCCGGCTTCACCTTCCAGCTTGACGCCTTTACGGCGCAAATCGTAGACGCGACCGCCTTCTTCCTTCTTCGTCGGGTCTCCAGCATCGAACACAATCCCGTCACCGCGCTTAAGCGGAGCATGAATGCGGCAGACCACACCATCGCGCAGAATCTGTTCGACGGTTCCCATGAATACACCCCTGCTTTTCGGGAAGGTGCCATCTACTAATTTCTTATTGTTAGTTCCGTCCAGGAAACCATGAGTGAAGCCGCGCGAGAAGCTCTGCTGCAGCTCACGCATGTCCTCCTTCGAGGTCGGTGTCCAGTTACCGTCAAAATACTTATCAATCGCTTTGCGGTATTTACTAACCACATTCGCAACGTATTCGGGAGTCTTGAGCCGGCCTTCAATTTTGAAAGAGGTCACTCCTGCTTCAATCAGTTCAGGCATCAGATCAATAGCGGCAAGATCTTTCGGGGACAGCAGGTAGGTTACATCCCCCATCGGCTTCACTTCTCCGTCTACCACCAGGTCATATGGCAGGCGACAGGCCTGAGCACATTCTCCGCGGTTCGCAGAGCGTCCGCCCCACATTTCGGAAGTCAGACATTGTCCGGAATAGGATACACATAGTGCACCATGCACGAAGACTTCCATCGGCAGGCGGGCTTGTTCGCCAATCGTGCGGATCTGCTTCAGATTATTTTCACGGCCTAGTACCACACGCTCCAGCCCCCAAGGCTTCGTGAATTCCACCGCTTCCGGTGAAGTAATTGTCATTTGTGTAGAGCCGTGAATCGGGAAATCCGGAGAGATCTCACGAATCATCTGGACCAGACCCAAGTCCTGTACAATTACCGCATCCACACCGGCATCCACGCAGGCATCAATCAGTTCTTTGGCATCCGGCAGCTCATTCTCAAACACAAGTATATTAAAGGTCAGAAACCCCTTCACTCCATAGCTGTGCAGAAAGGCCATAATCTCCGGCAGCTCATCCATGCGGAAGTTGTTGGCTCTGGCCCGTGCATTGAATTTCTCTACGCCAAAAAAGACAGCATCCGCCCCGTTCGCCACTGCTGCACGCATGCAGTCCCAGTCTCCCGCCGGAGCCAGCAGCTCCACGTCTTCTCTGCGTAATCCTTGCTCTTTCATTTATATCCTCCTAAACCGCCTGTACGGCGGGTCATTTACAGCTTTTTAACTTATTAATTGTATCAAATATCACACCTCTGTGCCATCGAAATGGCAAGAATTATATGAATAATAGGAGGACAGAAGCATCCATGCTGCTTTTTTTCTTTTACATCGCAATTCTCCAGTGTACGAAATACTGTCCGGCTGTATTAAATTATATCTTTCCCAGAGTAAATACACCTTCCTCAAGCTCTTTCCCTTACATAAAAAAGAACGCCCCGCTGCCTACCGGCAACTGAGACGTCCTTAGTCATTGCTAATTTTACGCTGACATTAAACTATGAGGATTCCCCCCACCCAAACGACCCCAGCACCCTCTCCAACACCGCCTGCAGGCTGGCTGTTGCATTGGCATCGTTCAGCGTGACGGTGATCGTGTAGACCACATCATTTTTGCCGAAAATGATGTTTCGCGTGCTCACAGGGATACTGTTCTTGGTCTGCTGTACGGTGAGAATTGTGGCAGGCACTCCCGCAAAGGTGGTTTCCTCCACACTTTTCACCTGCGGCCCTTTCGGGTCTTTTTTGGTATTCTGGTAATAGCTCTGCAGCTGGCTGACGGCATATTCCATGGTAACATCCGGACTGGCGTAGATCTGGAACCGTCCGCCGGTGAAGCGGTATTCCACGGTCTGGCTCTCAAAAAGATCCTGATATGGCGTCCATAGGCGCGGAATATCAATGCTGTAACCGTAAGCTTTGGAGCTCTTAGGGATCGACTTTGTGCTGAGCAGTGCGTAATCATCGGTTTCCAGACGGCCAAAGTTCTCCTTGATCTGCCCAAAATCAATATCGATGGAGTTTAGCACATCTGTGAACCGCGCCTTGTCGTCATCCTGTCCCGATGCTGTCCGGTATTCAAAATAATAGCGATAGCCGTTCTTCAGCAGCAGAATTTGATATTCCGTACTCCAGCCGTTGCCTGGATTGAGTCCGATTTCATTAATCAATACCGGCTCACCGGAGACTTTGCCTGCAATGCCGTTCTTAAGGGTATAGGCTTCGGTCACATAGGTGTCACGCAGCTGCGACTCCAGTTCCCGGCTCCAGCTCTCAAGCGTTGAGCCCGCAGGGGCGGAGCTCACTTTTACACGCAGATAACTTCCCTGTTTGCTCTCATACAATAAATGCTGGTCATCCACACTCCAGTCTGCCGGCACCAGCAGCGAGATTCCGTAGTCTTCGTTATATCCTTCGCGCAGCCCGTTTGTGACTGTGGAGAGATCGCGGATGCTTTTGTCGGAAGAATTATAGGAAGGTTGGAAGGAGTCCAGCAGCACGGCATACTGATCCAGATCTTTATAGTTCACTGCGTTATCGTCCGTCAGATAAATTTCATACAGCCTGCCGTCAGCATAATATTGCCTGCCTTCCCATAGCGCTCCGCTGGAATCCTTGCTGACTATCCGGGCGTAAGGAACCTTGGCTTCAGGCACAACCTCCCGGTCCAGTACAGTCTCTCCGCCCTCCTCCGATGACCGCACCAGATTCTCCAGCAGCCCTTCCGGATCAAGCAGCACCTCCTGCGGTGAAGCATGGACCTCCAGATAATAATCATTCTCTGCACTCATAAAAGTCGCTACATTCTCATTCCCACCGCTGTCACCCACGACAAGTCCGGGAGGATAATTCATGCTCCATTCAAAATAACTGTTGCCGATCCGGGTCTTGCCGACATCACTGTCGATGCCGCTCTCCGGTTCTGCTGCCGCCTCCTTCTCCGAAGGAGTAAGTGTCACCAGTAATCCCCCGCCATCTGCCGCAGTAATCCGCGCACCGAGCACTCCGGTCACGAACCGTAGGGGCACCATCAGCACACCGGAAACCATCCGCGGCGGCGCAGCAAGCTTAATTTTGACGCCATCCTTCCAGGCAGTGGTACTGCCTATCGTCATCGCTCCGGTATGCGGACCGTACATCAGCTTCACTACATTGTTACCTTCAAGAGAGACTGTGCTGCCGAATGCTTTTTTGAAAATCCCCAGCGGTACCATGACCGCCCCGCTCTCCGTAAAAGGTTTCTGAATCAATATCGGTTCGCCGTTAACCTTTGCAGATGTACTGCCTACTTTGAGGCTTAGCTTTAGAATCGGAGTTTCTGCCGCATAGGCATTCATACCAGGAAATACAGCTAGCAGCAAAAGCACTACCAGCATGACAGACAGTCCACGGAGTATATAACCCATCCCCAATCGCGGCGTTCCTGCTTCTGCAAGCCTTCTACTCTTCCGCCTGATCATCGCCATCCCCCTCCGCCTCTTCCGTATTCACCAATGGATCACCTTGGCCCAGAACAAGGCTTCTGGCGACGATATCGCCGTCACTTTGCATGAGCAGCTTGACCACTGCACCCGGCTTGTATTGCTTGAACCATTCATTAATGTCCACAAGCGACGTGACCCGGTGGCCGTCTATCGCATACAGCACATCTCCCTCGGCAATTCCTGCCTTTCGTGCTTCTGCAGTGACCACCTTCGTAACCGTTAAAGGCTCCTGCGTAGGCAGCCCCACAATGACGGGCCAGCTCTCCTCCAGCTCCACCCCGAGACTCGGACGCCGGACCTCCCCGTATTTAAGGAGCTGATTCATAATGTACTGTACCGTATCTGCGGGGATGGAGAACCCCATATTCTCTACACCTACTGCTGCGTATTTTAAGCTGTTGATTCCAAGGACCTCACCCTTCATGCTGACCAGCGGCCCCCCGCTATTGCCTGGGTTAATCGCCGTATCGCTCTGAATAAGCCGGTAAGCCGCATCCACCGAACGATTGAGACCGCTGATCACGCCCACGGTAGCCGAATTTCTGAGTGAGAAGGATATCGGTGTCCCAATTGCTATAACCTTGTCTCCCACCTGCAGACCCGCTGAGGTACTGGCGAATGTTGCAGGCTTCAGGGATTTGGCCTTGATTTTGATCAGTGCAAGATCACTGAACTCATCCATATATGTATCTGTGATGTTATAGCTTGTACCGTCAGAGGTAACCACTACCGCATTTTGCAGCCCCGTCATGACATGCGCATTGGTAATGATCCACCCGTCCGCTTTGACAATAATTCCTGAGCCGTGTGTCAGATTGTAACGGTCATCCGGGCCGCTGGCATCCCCGCTTGCTTTACCGATAATGCCCACAACGGACGGCGAGACCGCCCGGATAATTTGTGGAACCGGATCTGCTACGGGCTTAGCCACTTGCTCCTTGTTCACAGGTTTAACTCCGCCTACTTGTCCAGCCGTTACAGGACCTGTCCCTCCGTACACTGCACCAAATGCTGACAGCGGATTACCCGTGAATCCCGATAATAACAACCCGCACAACAGCACAACCCCACTCCGGGCAACTGCATTCTTTCCCCCGTTCATCGCCTTCCCCCTTTCTCCTGTAGAGCTGATTCCTTTATCATTTAAAAAAAGACGCCTTTAGGCTCGCCGGGTGGCGGATAAAGGTGTCTTTGAAAGACCTTGCTTCTGAAGTTAGTTGTGCCTGAACTTAGCTGAACCAATTCATAATCATTGCATAATCAGAGACTGCAAAAACCAGCAGGCTCACCACTCCGAAGCCGATGGCAAATTTGTTCTTCTGCGGAGCTTTCAATAGCCGGACCACACCGATAAGAATCAGGATCGTGAATAGAATCATAAATACATCGAAGGTATGAAATGTAGACGGTTCTTGCGCGGCAGCTTCTGCAAGCAGCATGGCAATCCCTCCCTGAAAGTGTTGTCAAGCAAGTTCATCTAATCCATATCACCTTCTATGTTATCGCTACCATTTCAGTGACGCAATAGAAATTGTCTAAAAATTATGTATTTGTCATAAAAAATATTTCCAAAGCCGGAAATCAGCTGAAATACAGAGATATTTATCATTGACCGTTTGTTGTGATATGTGATTTTCAAGGAGCTGATTCCTATTGCAACGCAAACAGCCTCTGCTATCTATTCAACGCAAAACCCTCTCTTTGAATCTTACTGCGGACATGCTGTAGTTATGCCTGTTCTGCTTCGCTGCCGCCAGCTTAATTTTTGTCTGCACACATGAAATCGCATGCCACAACCCTCACTGTAAAACTCCGGACGACGATGTTATGATCAGTCATGCAGAACTGGAGGTGCCCGCCGGCTTGAAATACATCGAATTCGGATTAGGAAACACATGGTTTGTACGAACGGAGACTGAGCAGCCTGATGGTACAGAGACCGAATCAAGGGGAATTATCGGGCCTGTTAAATGCCGTTCCCTGTATATAAGAGTCTGGATCAGAAGAACGGTATGGATTCTGGATTCACAGGACGGCTTCAAGAAAACCACAAAACCGCGCAATCAATTCAAAGTGATCATTGGTATCCGTAGTGAGTTGTAGTAAAAAACAGCCCATGCCCCACCTCGCAGTGGACCATGGGCTATTTAAGCTTGTAGCTTCCTCCGGTTACACCGTATCAGAGGTCTGAAGTTCAAGCGCCTGAGTGCGTTCGGTGTCGCGGATGAGGACTGGCTTCAGATACCGGCCTGTGTAGGATTCCTCGACCGTAATCAGCTTTTCCGGCGTTCCGGTCGCAAGCACTGTTCCTCCTCCGCTTCCGCCTTCCGGCCCCATATCAATAATATAGTCAGCAGTCTTGATTACATCGAGGTTATGCTCAATGACCAGGACCGATTCACCAGAATCCACCAGACGGTGCAGCACCTCAAGCAGACGGCCAATGTCATCTACATGCAGGCCGGTTGTCGGCTCATCCAGAATGTACAGCGTCTTGCCGGTACTCCGGCGGTACAGCTCGGAAGCCAGCTTCACGCGCTGCGCTTCACCACCGGACAGGGTTGTCCCCGGCTGGCCGATGTTGATATAGCCCAGACCCACATCAAGCAGCGTCTGCATTTTGCGGTGGATACGCGGGATATTCTTGAAGAATTCCGTTGCATCCTCGACGGTCATCTCCAATACATCGGAGATACTCTTGCCTTTATATTTCACTTCCAGCGTTTCGCGGTTATACCGTTTGCCCTTGCAGACTTCACAAGGCACATACACATCCGGCAGGAAGTGCATCTCAATCTTGATAATCCCGTCTCCCCGGCAAGCCTCACAGCGGCCGCCCTTCACATTGAAGCTGAAGCGCCCCTTCTGAAAGCCGCGTACCTTAGCCTCATTGGTCTTGGAGAACAAATCGCGGATATCATCGAACACGCCTGTATACGTGGCCGGATTGGAGCGTGGTGTACGTCCGATCGGGGACTGGTCAATCTCAATTACTTTATCCAGATTCTCCAGACCGCGGATTTCTTTATGCACACCGGGACGGACCTTGACGGCCTTGTTGAGCTGGCGTGCCAGGCTCTTATAGAGAATTTCGTTAATAAGCGAAGATTTGCCGGAACCGGATACTCCGGTTACTGCTGTAAAGACACCAAGCGGAATCTTCACATTTACATTCTTCAGATTATTCTCTTTAGCCCCGCGAATCTCTATCCAGCGCTCATTATCGGTAGGCCGGCGTGTCGAGGTAACAGGGATGAATTTGCGTCCGCTTAAGTATTCACCAGTCAGGGAGTTCGGATCATCCATAATCTCCTGAGGTGTACCTTGAGCAATTACCTGTCCGCCATGTATTCCGGCACCGGGACCAATATCGATAATATAGTCGGCAGCCATCATAGTATCCTCATCATGCTCAACGACGATCAGAGTGTTGCCCAGGTCGCGCATATGAGCCAGCGTAGCAATCAGCCGGTCATTATCCCGCTGATGAAGCCCTATGCTCGGCTCATCCAGAATATACAGGACACCCATCAGACTGGAGCCAATCTGTGTAGCCAGCCTGATCCGCTGCGCTTCACCGCCGGATAACGAGCCCGCTGCGCGGCTAAGGGTCAGATAGTTCAGCCCTACATTTACAAGGAATCCTAAGCGGCTGCTGATTTCCTTAAGAATCAGGTTAGCGATGGCCGTTTCTTTCTCACTGAGCTTGAGATTCTCGAAGAAGTCCAGACAATCTCCGATCGAAAGATCCGTAACATCGGCAACATTCTGCTGATTAATCGTCACAGCCAGAATCTCTTTCTTGAGTCTTTTGCCTTTGCAGACATGGCATGGCTTGGCGCTCATGAAGCCTTCGATAAACTCACGGATGCCTTCGGAGGCAGTATCGCGGTAACGGCGCTCCAGATTCGGGATGATCCCTTCAAAAGCAACAAGTGCATCCTTGCGCTGGCCAAAGTCGTTCTCATAACGGAAGCGGATCTTCTCGCTGCCCGTTCCGTGCAGCAGCTTGGCCATATGCTCCGGCGACAGGCTGCTGACAGGAACATTCTGCGGAATTTTGAAATGCTCACATACCGACTTCAGGAACTGCGGATAGTAGTTCGATGTACTGCCTGTCCAGGCTAAGAATGCACCTTCTTCGATGGACTTCTCCGCATCCGGGATCAACAGATCCGGATCGACTACCATCTTCACACCAAGCCCGTCACATTCCGTGCAGGCACCAAACGGGCTGTTGAACGAGAACATACGCGGAGCAAGCTCTTCTATACTGAACCCGCAGATTGGGCAGGCAAAGCTTGCGCTGAATAAAAGCTCTTCCTGGCCCATCACATCGACCAGAATCTGACCGCCCGACAGCTTCAGTGCAGTCTCCAATGAATCGGTAAGACGGGTCTCTATATCATCCTTAATGACAATCCGGTCAACAACGACTTCAATTGTATGCTTCTTATTCTTCTCCAGTACAATATCTTCCGTAACTTCGCGAAGCTCACCGTCAACACGCACACGAACGAAGCCTTGCTTGGAGATATCCGTGAACAAGCCTTTATGTTCACCCTTACGGCCGGAAATCACAGGGGCCAGAATCTGCAGGCGGGTCTTCTCCGGGTATTGCATAATCCGGTCCACCATCTGTTCAACAGTCTGTGATGTAATCTCTATACCATGATCCGGACAATGGGGATGCCCTACCCGGGCAAACAGCAGCCGCAGATAGTCATAAATTTCTGTAACCGTACCTACGGTCGAACGCGGGTTACGGCTTGTGGTCTTCTGGTCAATCGATATTGCCGGGGATAGCCCGTCAATGGAATCCACATCCGGCTTCTCCATCTGACCCAGGAACTGGCGGGCATAGGCAGACAGCGATTCAACGTAACGGCGCTGGCCCTCAGCATAAATCGTGTCAAATGCCAAAGATGATTTACCCGAGCCGCTCAGTCCCGTCAGCACGACGAAGCGGTCACGCGGAATCGTTACGTCGATGTTCTTGAGATTATGTGCCCTTGCACCCTTGATTATTATACTTTCGTTCGCCAACGGTACCTCTCCTTTATAAAAACCTATTAAAATGGAAAAACATTTAGCAAAATATTTTCGATCCCTCCCAAACCCTCCCTTCCAAGGGAGGGCCCCAAGGGTTGCACCCTCTGGACACCCGCAAGCTCGGCGGAAAGAGTTAGGACTGGGATGGAATCGGCTACTGGGGCAATAGGAGCGCTAGTCCCTACGGGACCGCTATACTATAGGCGCAGGATAGGGCTCGCGGCATGCTGCAGCGGGCCGACAACCGCTGTTCCTGCGGAATGCGCGAACTGCAGCTGTCCCTACGGGATGCGCAAACTGCAGCTGTTCCTTCGGAATGTGCTAAGTGCGTAACTGCAAGCTGTCCCTACGGGATGCGCAAACTGCAGCTGTTCCTTCGGAATGTGCTAAGAGCGTAACTGCAGGCTGTCCCTACGGGATGCGCAAACTGCAGCTGTTCCTTCGGAATGCGCTAAGTGCTTAACTACAAGCTGTCCCTACGGGATGCGCAAACTGCAGCTGTTCCTTCGGAATGCGCTAAGTGCGTAACCGCGGCTGTCCCTGGAGGATGCGCGAAGGGCAATCTATCTTCAAAAAGAACGGCCAGTGAAGCGCCGTTCCGTGATCATTAAGTGTAAGTGCTGGCGGGGCCAGCTTACTCGGCCCTCAGTTCAAGCAACGCATCGCGCAGCTCGGCGGCGCGTTCGAATTGCAGGTTCTTGGCCGCGTCCTTCATCTCAGCCTCCAGACGCTGCATCAGGCTCTGCTTCTCTTTCTTATTCAGCTTGCCGCCGGCGCCGGTGAGGTAATCGGCCTTGGACTCGGCCACCTTGGTGGCCTCGATGATGTCACGCACTTTCTTATTGATTGTCGTTGGCGTGATGCCGTGCTTCTCATTATGGGCAATCTGAATTTCACGGCGGCGCTGGGTTTCGCTCATCGCCTTCTCCATGGAATCCGTAATACGGTCGCCGTACAGAATGACACGTCCATCAGAGTTACGGGCCGCCCGGCCGATCGTCTGAATGAGCGAACGCTCGGAGCGGAGGAAGCCTTCCTTGTCAGCATCGAGGATGGCGACAAGGGAGACCTCCGGCAGGTCAAGACCTTCTCTTAACAAGTTAATACCCACCAGTACATGGAACGTACCGAGCCGGAGATCCCGCAGGATGGCCATCCGCTCCAACGTCTTGATATCGGAGTGCATATAACGCACCTTAATCCCGATTTCCTTGAAGTAATCGGTCAGATCCTCAGACATCTTCTTCGTAAGTGTTGTAACGAGTACACGCTCATCACGCTCTACACGGTCACGGATTTCACTAATCAGGTCATCGATCTGACCCTCTGTAGGGCGTACTTCGATGATCGGGTCCAGCAGGCCGGTAGGACGGATAATCTGCTGCACCATAGTATCGCAGTGCTCCATTTCGTATGGTCCCGGTGTAGCAGACACATATACAATCTGGTTCACTTTCTCTTCGAATTCCTCGAACTGCAGCGGACGGTTATCCAGCGCGGACGGCAGGCGGAAGCCATGCTCCACCAATACTGTCTTACGCGCACGGTCACCATTGTACATAGCCCGGATCTGCGGCAGCGTTGCATGGGACTCATCAATAACAATCAGCATATCATCCGGGAAGTAATCCATTAAGGTATATGGAGTCGCTCCCGGCTCACGGAAGGTAAGCGGGCCGGAATAGTTCTCGATACCGGAGCAGAAGCCTACTTCCTTCATCATCTCAATATCATACCGCGTCCGCTGCTCCAGGCGCTGGGCTTCCAGCAGCTTGCCCGCATCACGAAGCACGGCCAGCCGTTCCTCAAGCTCCCGCTCAATGTTGATAATAGCTACACGCATTGTCTCTTCCTGGGTGACAAAGTGCGAAGCCGGGAAGATCGCGATATGATCGCGCTCGCCAATCAGCTCTCCTGTGAGAACATCAATCTCCGTAATGCGCTCTATCTCATCCCCGAACAGCTCCACACGAATCGCATGCTCCCCCTGTGAAGCCGGGAAGATCTCGACCACATCGCCGCGTACCCGGAACGTCCCGCGTACAAAGTTAATGTCATTGCGCTGGTACTGGATCTCCACGAGCCTGCTCAGAATCTGATTGCGCGGCTTCTCCATCCCTACCCGCAGTGTCAGCAGCATACTTCCGTATTCCTGCGGCGAACCGAGACCGTAAATGCAGGACACACTCGCAACAATAATAACGTCACGCCGTTCGAACAGCGAACTGGTGGCGGAGTGCCGGAGCTTGTCAATTTCTTCATTTATGCTGGAATCTTTCTCTATGAAGGTATCGGAGGAAGGAATGTACGCCTCAGGCTGGTAGTAATCGTAGTAACTGACGAAGTAGTCAACGGAGTTGCTTGGAAAAAATTCTTTGAACTCACTTGCCAGCTGCGCAGCAAGCGTCTTGTTGTGCGCAATGACTAGCGTCGGGCGGTTCAGTTTGGAAATCACTTGTGCGATGGTAAAGGTCTTGCCTGTACCTGTCGCTCCCAGCAGCGTCTGGTGCTTCTTGCCCTGCCGGATGCCGTCCAATAATTCTTCTATGGCATGAGGCTGATCGCCCTGGGGTGTATACTCGGACTCCAGTTCAAATGTCTTTGTACTGACGACAATATCACTCATTTGCCCGTCTCCCCTCTATCGTCTAAAATATGAATATATTATAATTGTGGCCCTAATGATTCCCCATCCATACCGTACTGAAAAATATGGAAGATAGGAATACACGTTCCCGTTTATTATACAGCGTTGACCAGATTGATGCAAACCATAATATATAGAAATTTAAGGAGCCTGAACTTATGGATATCACTTCAATTATCGGCCTGCTGGCAGGCATTGCCGCAATGATTGGCGGCTTTCTCTGGGAGGGAGGAAGCTTATCGGGCCTGCTGCAGCTGAATGCCGCGCTTATCGTATTTGGAGGTACGCTTGCCGCTGTACTCATCAGTTTCCCGGCCTCCAGATTACGCAGTGTCCCGGCGGCTCTGCGCCTGGCATTCGGCAGACATCCCGATACCACCCAGAAGAAGGCCGAAGAGCTGATCTCCATGGCTGCAATTACTCGGCGCGGGGGTGTGCTCGCACTGGAGAAGAGAGCGGAGGAGCACCCCGATACCTTTACCCGCGAAGGGCTGTTTCTTATTGTTGACGGCACCGATCCTGATCAGGTCCGGCAAATTCTTGAACTGGAGATGGACGCCAAGGAACTGAAGTATGAAGGTTATGCCAAAATTTTCGAAGCCGCCGGCGGCTATGCTCCCACTATGGGCATCATCGGCACCGTAATGGGGTTGATACGGGTACTCAGCAATCTGACGGACCCTTCTAATCTGGGGGCCTCGATCGCCGTAGCTTTTACAGCAACGCTCTATGGTGTAGCCAGTGCTAATCTTATATTTTTACCCATCGCTTCCAAAATCAAATCCCGCAGCCAAAGCGAACTGGGCAGCATGGAGATGCTGCTTGTCGGTATCCTGTCCCTGCAGAATGGGGATCATCCGCACCTGGTCCGCAAAAAACTGACCGCCTTTATTCCCGATGTCTCTCCGGGGCGCAGCAGCAAAAACAACCAGGGAGAGCCGCTATGAGACAAAGAAACCGCCGCCAGCGGCGTAATGGAGGTAAGGAGAGCAGGGACCGCTGGATGATTACCTATGCGGATCTGATTACGCTTCTGCTCATTTTTTTCATCATCCTATACGCCATGAGCAGTCTGGATACGCAAAAATATGCGATCGTTACCGGTTCATTATCTGATACCTTTAAGAGCGGCAGTTCTGTGCTTGAAGGCGGAAATGGAGTGCTGGATGGTAGTCAGGGGAACACCGGGGCAGCAGTCTCGAATGAACAAGAAGCAGGCGGAAGAACCGGTGGCGGTCTTTCTTCCGGGGGCAATGTGAAGGAGAATGGTTCGAACGGAACCGGGACAGGCACGGATACGTCCGGTCAAGAGGGGGAAACTGCAGAACACCAGCCTTCGGCGCGTGAGCTCGCTTTTCGTGAGCAGGAGGCCAAACTGGCCGCGCTTATGGGTGTAATCACCAAATACGTGGAAGATAATAACCTTGGCGAGCAGATCTTTGTAGCGGATAAACCGCAGGGCATTGCCATCACGCTTAGCGACCGTTTCCTGTTCGATGCCGGCAAAGCCGAGCTGAAATCACCTGCCCTACCGGCACTGCGCCAGCTCTCCGGCCTGTTCCGCGGAATCGGTGCCACGATCAGCATCGAAGGCCATACCGACAATGTTCCGGTAACCGCTGCTTCAGATTACACGGATAACTGGGAGCTATCCGGCGCCCGCGCACTCTCTGTACTGCGCTTCTTCCTGGATAACGAGGGGCTTAGCCCCGATACTTTTCAGTATGCCGGTTACGCGGATACCAGACCTGCCTACGATAACGCTACCGTTGAAGGGCGGCAGAAGAACCGCCGGGTTGAACTCATTGTCCTGCGGCAGCTTCAGGAGGAAGAATAACACGTATCTGCAAGCGAATCAGCTCAGAAATCTGCAGATGAGAAGGCACGGCAACCATTTGCTAGTATAAGGAGATTGAACGCTATGCAGACTACAAACGGAACGACACCGGATGCCACCCGTTTTCTCTATTTTCTGCGGCAGCTGGTTTCGCTGATCATGATTGTTTTTGCCCAGGGAATCATCACCTTCTTCATTGGTTTATTATCTGTATTTATGATGTTCTTCTCCTCCGATTACTTCTGGGGCGACCTAGCCCATGTGTATCCACCCGATAAACTGATGTATATAGGCATAGACTTCCTTATTGCCGGCGCAGCCTTTGCCCTGCCCTGGCTCGGGGTCTGGTGGATGCTCTACGGGCTGTCCGAGGATGGACGCATCCGCTGTTTCCCACTTCTTTTACTCTTTGCCTATCTGACATTTGTGATCCTCTTTCTGCAGATCAATCCGGTCTATAACCCGGAAGCCATGATCCCTTCCTCCGCCGGGGAATCCACCTTTCTGGTCTGTATGGGCATGTCTGCCGTGGTGCTTTTCCCGTTATATTCGGCCGGTGTGTATTACTTCGTACTTAAACCCAATACCCGTCCCAGAAAAAGATACCGGTTCCTATTGCTGTGCCTTATCTTTGCCGTTGCCGGTCTGGCTCTGCTGCCCGCCCTTTGGCACTTGGCGCCCAGTATTTATCCGGGGCTGCTTAGCTTTCCGGAGTGATACAGAAACGCAAAAAGACAGACCTCTCACATTAGTGACATCTAATGTAATAAGAGAAGCCTGCCATGTTCATCTGTTCGTAAAAACTATTCCCCAACCAATTCCTTATAAGCAGCCGCATCCAGCAGGCCCGATACTGCATCCGCGAACTCACCATCAAGCTCCAGCTCAAAAATCCAACCGCCGCCGTATGGCTGATCATTGATCAGCTCCGGGCTGGATTCGAGTGCGTCGTTGATCTTGGTTACCTTGCCGGATACCGGCGAGTACAGCTCCGACACCGTCTTGACAGACTCGATACTGCCTACGCTATCGCCCGCGGAAATGGCTGCGCCGACTTCAGGAAACTCAACAAACACGATGTCGCCCAATAAATGCTGCGCATGATCCGTAATTCCCACACGTACTACGCGTCCTTCACCCTGCTGTGCCCATTCATGCTCTTCGCTGTATAGCAGGTTGTTAAGCACTTCACTCATTTCCAAGCCGCCTCTTTTCCACATTTGGAGTTCTAAATTTAGTTATAGCCTAAGTTATCACCTTGCCTAATGTCAATATAACTGACAGGAAAATTAAATTTGTCATCTTTTTGACGTTTTTTGATTGACAGCGTGCTTGTAAACCCGGTTTAATGGAGTCAGTAGAAAAACATATAGTTTGCGAATGATGGCATAGGGAGAGACTGACCCTCAGGGGCAGCGCCGAAGGAGTAAGCCCGGGATGGGTGAATCTCTCAGGCAAAAGGACCTTTGCCGGACGCATCTCTGGAGAGCATCCACAGCCTGGACAACAGGAAACGGATCACCAACGGGGAAACCTGCGGGCAGGATAGCAGGGTAACTCTCAGGTACAAAGGACAGAGCGAAAGTCAATTTATGCGTTAGTGCATAATGGCTTTCGCCTGTCCTTTTTTATATTTTTAGCTGAAACAGATACTGCGCTTATAAGGCGGCATTACCGTTTCTGCTTACATGTAAACAGACTAAGGGGTGACACGATGGAGTCTTTGAGAAGAACGCCTTTTTATGATCTCTATGCCGCTTATGCGGAGTCCAGATGCATTGATTTCGGCGGCTGGGAGCTGCCGGTGCAGTTTACTGGCATCGTTAAGGAACATGAAGCAGTCCGCCAGCAGGCCGGACTGTTCGATGTATCGCATATGGGTGAATTCATGGTTGACGGCAGCGGCGCTGAAGCCTTCCTGCAGCAGATGACCACCAATGATGTCAGCCGCCTAGCAGACGGCGCTGCGCAGTATACCCTGATGCTCTATCCGAGCGGCGGAGTGGTTGACGATCTGTTGGTGTACCGCCTGGGCCATGAGCGCTACATGCTCGTCGTGAACGCCTCCAATATCGATAAGGACTTCCAGTGGCTTGCGGAGCATCTCACCGCTGAATTCAGCGGTGTCAGCCTGAAGAATGTCTCTGATGAGACGCTGCTGCTCGCTCTGCAGGGTCCGCTGGCTGAGACGATTCTGGCCGAAGTTACCTCTGCCCCGCTTGCAGAGCTGAAGCCCTTCCACTTCATCGAACACGCCGAGGTCTGCGGCGTAACTGTACTGCTCTCCCGTACCGGCTATACCGGTGAGGACGGCTTTGAGCTGTACGCCCCTGTCGATACAGCTGCCGCCCTCTGGAACGGCCTGCTGGCCGCAGGTGCTGCGCATGGACTGACTCCCGCCGGACTCGGCGCACGCGACACGCTCCGCTTCGAGGCCAAGCTGCCGCTGTACGGCCAGGAGCTCTCGGCGGATATTACTCCGCTCGAGGCGGGAGTCCAGTTCTTCGTGAAGCTGGACAAAGCCGATTTTCTAGGCCGCGATGCCTTGCTGAAGCAGAAGGAAGCCGGCCTGCCGCGCCGCCTGGTGGGACTTGAAATGATCGACCGCGGCATTCCCCGCTCCCACTATCCCGTGTATGCGGACGGTGTGAAGATCGGTGAAGTGACTACCGGTACACAATCGCCGACACTGAAACGGAATCTCGGACTTGCCCTGCTGGATGCTGCCTATACGGATATAGGCACAGAGGTGTATGTGGAGATCCGCGGCAAGCAGCTTAAGGCTGCCGTGATCAAAGCCCCATTCTACAAAAAGAGCCAAGGAGTGAAGCCGTAATGAAGCACCGCTATTTGCCTATGACGGAGCAAGACCGCGCTGAAATGATGGAGACTGTAGGAATCCAGTCCATCGACGAGCTGTTCTCCGATATCCCGCAGGCCGTCCGTTACCAGGGAACAATGCCGATGTCCGGCCCGCTGGATGAGTATGCGCTGCTGCGCCATATGAAGGGTCTGGCGGACAAGAATGCCGACTTTGATACCCATGCGAGCTTCCTTGGCGCCGGATTATATGATCACCACGTTCCGGTTGTTATTAACCATGTTATTTCCCGTTCGGAATTCTATACCGCCTACACCCCTTATCAGCCGGAGATCAGCCAGGGCGAGCTTCAGGCGATCTTCGAATTCCAGTCCTACATTTGCGAGCTGACCGGCATGAAGGTTGCCAATGCCAGTATGTATGACGGCGCAACTGCCTTCTCCGAAGCAGCCGTTCTTGCCGCGGGTGCCACCAAACGCAAGAAGCTGATTGTCTCGCGTACAGTTCATCCTGAAGCCCGCCAGGTGCTGCGCACTTCCGCCAATGCCTGGGGCCTGCAGATCGTGGAAATCGATTATGCAGACGGTGTAACTGACCTCGGAAAGCTGGCGGAAGCGATCGACAGCGATACTGCCGCCGTCCTGGTCCAGTCCCCTAACTTCTTCGGCGGCATCGAGGATCTGCGCCAGATTGAGCCACTGATCCATGCGGTCAAGGGCCTCCTCGTGGTCAGCGCGAATCCCATTGCACTCGGCGTGCTGGAAACCCCAGGCAAGCTGGGCGCCGACATCGTAGTCGGCGACGCACAGCCGCTGGGGATCGCCGCATCGCTCGGAGGACCAACCTGCGGATTCTTCGCGGTTGCTGAACCGCTGATGCGCCGCATGCCGGGCCGGATCGTCGGCCAGACCGTTGACCGTAACGGCAAACGCGGCTTCGTCTTGACTCTGCAGGCACGTGAGCAGCATATCCGCCGCGAGAAGGCGACATCGAATATCTGCTCCAACCAGGCGCTGCTGGCGTTATGCGCTTCCGTCTACTTGTCCGTGATGGGCAAGGAGGGCATGCGTGAGGTTGGCGAGCTGAACATCCGCAAGAGTCATTATGCCGCAGGAAGGCTGGCTGAAATCACCGGTGCAGAACGCGTCTTCACAGCCCCGTTCTTCAATGAATTTGTCCTGAAGCTCCCGGAAGGGAGCAGCGTCAGTGAAGTGAACTCCAAGCTGCTGAAGGCAGGTTATCTGGGCGGCTATGATCTGGGCCGCGAGTATCCCGAGCTGACCGGACATATGCTGGTTGCCGTGACTGAGAAAAGAAGCAAGACCGAAATTGACGAATTCGCCACTGCACTGGAGGGCTGTATATGAAACCGGAACAAACCCTGATCTTTGAATTAAGCCGTCCTGGCCGCTCGGCTTACTCATTGCCGCTATGTGATGTGCCTCAGGAAGAGAGCATCAGCTCACTGATTCCTGAGGGCTTGCTCCGCAGCGAGCCCGTAGTGCTTCCGGAGGTATCCGAAGTGGATGTTATCCGCCACTATACCGCCCTGTCCCGGCGTAATTTCGGGGTCGATAACGGCTTCTATCCGCTAGGCTCCTGCACGATGAAATATAATCCGAAGATCAATGAAGATGTCGCCCGCTTCCCGGGACTCGCCAAGATCCATCCGTACCAGCCGGAAGAGAGCATCCAGGGTGCGCTTGAGCTGATGTATACGCTGCAAAAGGATCTCGCCGGCCTGACAGGCATGGATGCCGTCTCCCTGCAGCCTGCAGCTGGTGCCCATGGCGAATGGACCGGCCTGATGATGATCCGTGCCTACCATGAGAGCCGCGGCGAAGTCCGCACCAAGGTCATCGTGCCGGATTCCTCGCACGGTACCAACCCGGCCAGCGCCGCAGCCGCCGGACTCGACACCGTCACCATCCCTTCCAATGATAAGGGAATGGTCGACCTCGAAGCACTGAAGGCTGCGGTCGGCAGCGACACCGCCGCGCTGATGCTCACGAACCCGAGTACACTCGGACTGTTCGAGACGCAGATTGTAGAGATCGCCGCGATTGTCCATGAAGCCGGCGGACTGCTCTATTATGACGGAGCGAACTCCAACGCCATCATGGGCATCACCCGCCCGGGCGATATGGGCTTCGATGTGGTCCATCTCAACCTGCACAAGACAATGAGTACTCCGCACGGCGGCGGCGGCCCGGGAGCCGGACCGGTCGGCGTGAAGGCGAAGCTGATTCCTTTCCTGCCCCAGCCGTCGGTTGTGCAGAACGAAGACGGCAGCTTCTCGCTTGACTCCGGCGGGCCGCAATCTATTGGCCGCGTCAAAGCCTTTTATGGCAACTTCGGGATTCTCGTCCGCGCTTACGCCTATATCCGTACCTACGGTCCGGACGGGCTGCGTGAGGTATCCGAGAATGCTGTGCTGAACGCCAATTACATGATGCACCGTCTCGCGCCTTATTTCGAAATTCCATTCCCGGGTGTCTGCAAGCATGAATTCGTCATGTCCGGCAGAAACCTCAAGCAGTATGGTGTTCGTACCCTGGATGTAGCGAAACGGCTGCTCGACTTCGGCTACCACCCGCCGACTGTGTACTTCCCGCTGACTGTTGAGGAATGTATGATGATCGAGCCGACTGAAACCGAAAGCAAGGAAACACTGGACGGCTTCATTGAGACGATGATTCAGATCGTTAAGGAAGCGCAGGAGACACCTGAGGTCGTTATTAATGCACCGCATACCACGGAGATCAGCCGTCTGGATGAGACCCAGGCCGCGCGGAAGCCGGTACTGAACTGCTCCTGCGGCTAAACCCCACTGACGGCAACGCGCAGGCGAAATAACTTCACCGCAAATAAATAGCCGGGCAAGCGATACGCTAGTATCACTGCCCGGCTATTCTTATGTATATATAGGCTTTGCGCGCCTTCTATGGCGTAAGCCGTTTGACGAACTGGAAGCGGTCATTCACCCGCATTTTACTGTAGATACTCTTCAGCATATTCCGAACCGTGCCTTCACTGATGCCCAGATCACTCCCGATGTGCAGCGCGCTTTTCTCAAGTAACCATAGCCGTGCTACATCCTGCTCCCGCGCTGTCAGCTTATATTCCTGTAAAGTCGCTTCCAGGCGGTATTGCTGCATCTCCGGGTTCTTCTCCATCCACTTCTCCATAATATTCTCGGCAATCTGCTGCACGAACGGAATCGCGAATTCAATCGGTTCTCCTCTATTAAAAGAAATGTCCACATATCCGAAGACAGTATCCTCATTCTGCAGCGGAGCACACACACAGTTCCAGTTCTGGAAGGCCTGGTCGGAATGCTCCGCTCCCCGCACTACCCCGATGCAATTCATCTCCATGGCCAAGGATACGGCATTCATGCCCGAGCGCTGCCTGCATAAGCTAACCCCCGGACGCAGCTCCGCCTGTTCCATCTCCTCCCGGGTAACCGGAGAAGAACAGACCAGCTCCAGAATGGTACCCGCCTTGTCCGTCAGGAATACAACATAAGGAATAGAGAGCAGCTGGCTTAATTTATTCATTTCACTGCGGATGGAAGATATCATGGCTCTATGATAGATGTGCTCTTTCGATTCTTCTGGAAAAGAAACCCCGGACTGCCCGCTATGTAATTCGATTTGCTGTGCATCAAGCGGCCGGAAAGCTTCAAGCTGCTGTGCTTCCAAATCTCCGGGCACGCTCCATGCTCTCGATTGTTCAAAGATTCTCACGACGATCAGCCTCCATTATTACCCTATCCTACTACAACCGATTTTAAAATAATGTATTATAACATACAATCACGGAATAAAGAACATTCAGCATTGGACCTGTAAATGAATCTGCAAGCGCTGTAAAATAGAAAAATCTGCAATCAAAATTCACAAGTGAAGACGGCTATATTGTCCTGTAATAAGGACCTTACCGTTTCAGTAAGGAGGTTCTACATGCTTCGCATCGGCTATATCTCGGTATTCCTGAATCTGGCAACCGCTATGGTATCGTTCATGCGCTTCGGCAATAATGATGCGCTGGCGATCATGATCAGCTACACACTAATGTTCTTCCTGGGTTACAGGCTGCTCCGCTCCAAAAGCAATCTGGCCCTAATCCCGCTGCTAACAGTCAGCTGCTCCTTCCTGATGTACAACGTGGTCTATGTTCTATTGAAGCAATTACAACTCATAGACCTGTACGCTATAGACTGGAGACTTGAAGTTCAGCTGGTACTGCCACTGTTCATAGGGTACCTCCTCAAAGCCATCCTCGAGCGAAGCGGCAAATCCCGGTTAGTATGATCAACACGGGTAGCCGCTTTTTTGCAGCATCATTCGCCATAATAATCTAAATAAATATATTCATTCGATGGATTGTGATAGTTTTCGACATTGCCGCAGTGATATATTTATTCATACGTCTTTTACATAGATTGGGATTCATCAATTTATATGCTGCAAACAAGCGAACGCGCTTTCAAAGTAACTTTCAGGAGGGTTAGCCTTGAGTATTATCGAAGCCAGAGGGCTGAGCAAGTCCTTTATGCAGGCAGTGAAGGAGCCGGGCCTCACGGGAGCGGTTAAGCACCTGTTCCTGCCCCGGCATATCGAGAAGATGGCGGTTAAACCGCTGAATCTGCGTGTGGAAGCAGGCGAGACGGTAGCTTATGTGGGCCCGAACGGCGCCGGCAAATCCACCACCATCAAAATGCTGACTGGAATCCTCATGCCCTCAGCCGGCACTGTTTCTGTAAACGGTATCAATCCGTACAAAAAAAGAATGGACAATGCCGCCCAGATTGGCGCCGTGTTCGGCCAGCGTACCCAGCTGTGGTGGGATATCCCGATTGTGGAGTCTTTCTCGCTGCTGAAGGATATTTATCAGATTCCGGACGTCGTCTATAGGGCGAATATGGAGCTGTTCACTGAAATGCTTGGAATGAGCGAGTTCATCCATCTCTCTGCCCGGAAGCTCTCCCTGGGTCAGCGGATGCGCGCCGATCTGGCCGCAGCCCTGCTGCATAACCCGCCGATTCTGTATCTGGATGAGCCGACGATCGGCCTTGACGTATCCGTGAAGCAGAAAATCCGCGAGTTCATCAAACAGATCAACCAGGAGCAGAACACTACAGTGATGCTGACCACCCATGATCTGGGGGATATTGAGGATCTGTGCAAACGGCTGATTATCATCGACCATGGGGCGATTATTTATGACGGCAGCCTGAGCGAGGTTAAGGCCCGTTTTGCCAAAAACCGTGTCATCTTCTTTCAGGTCGGATCACCGATGCCGGAGTTATACGCGCAGCTCGCGCAGACACCGGGAATGAAGCTTGCGCAGCAGAGCGCACAGGAATTCTCGGTCTCTTTTGACCGGTATGAATATACCGCCAGTGAAGTGGTGGGCCGGGTGATGAGATATGGCGAGGTTGTCGACTTCCGGATGGAAGATACGAATATTGAGCAGGTCATCAAGGCCGTCTATGACGGCAATCTGGATCTGACCGGAACCGGGGAATAAGGAGGCTAACACACGATGATGACTGCTGCCCAGTTTAAAATGTACAGGAGTATCGCGAACCGCTCCCTGCAGCATGTTTTGGCCTACCGGATTTCTTACATCATTACCTTTCTGGCGAACTCTATCAATCTGCTGGCCATTTACTTCCTGTGGCAGGGCATTTACAGCGGGCGGGAAGTGGTAGGCAGCTATACCTGGGACCAGATGAAAACCTATCTGCTGGTTACCTTTCTGGCCAACTCCGTGTTGTCCTGGTATTCGGAATCGGCTATTTCCGGCAAAATCCTTGACGGCAGCGTTGCTGTCGACCTGCTGAAGCCGATCGATTTCCAGACCGCAAGGTTCGCGGAAACCTTGGGCTCGAGCCTGCTTGAAGGCGGCATGAGTACGGTCCTGCTGATCCTGTTCGCCACCTTCCTGACCGGAGTCACCTTTCCGGGTTCGCTCTCTGTCTATATTTTGTTCGCAGTCAGTCTGCTTGGTGCAATCGTGGTGAAATTCGGCGTTGTCTATCTGGCGGCACTTTTATGCTTCTGGTCCACCGGATCGATGGGCATCGTCTGGACACGGATTGCTCTGACCAATCTCCTGTCCGGAGCTTTGGTGCCCCTGGCCTTCTTCCCGGACTGGCTGGAAAAGCTGGCGCTCCTGCTGCCCTTCCAGGCCATCATCCACACGCCGTCGATGATCTTTCTGCAGCAGGCCGATACCGGGGAGAGTCTGCGCCTGATCGGTATCCAACTTTTCTGGGGGGCAGCACTCTGGATTGCCGGCAAGGCAATGTGGAGCTGGGCGGTACGCCAGGTGACCATCCATGGAGGCTAAGGCTGGAGGAGGCCGCAGAATGAAAATGTCCCAGATGCTCTACCTCTACAAACGGCTGTATGTGCAGCAGCTTAAAGCGATTTTGGAATATAATAAGGACTTCTATATTTTGATGTGCTCTGCCGCCTTGACACAGATTCTGGGGTTTGTCTTCCTCTGGGTGATCTATGACCGGATTCCGGATATTAACGGCTGGAGGTTCTGGGAAGTTACATTTATGTACGCCATGATCTTTCTGACGGAGGGCATCGGCTCTTTGTTCTTCGAAGGCACCTGGCGTCTGGGCAGACTGGTCAACATGGGCGAGCTGGACCGTTATTTGCTGCGGCCGGTGCCCGTTGTCCTTCAGGTATTCTGCACCGGGATCGGCATCAACGGACTTGGCAATCTGCTGATCGGCGGAGTGATCGTCTGGCAGTCGCTCATTCATAGCCCGGTTCACTGGACGCTGGGCAAAGCGGCCATTCTAATCCTGCTGTTTATTACTGCAGTCATCATCCGGGTATCGATCAACCTCGCGGGGAATTCCGCCGCCTTCTGGATCCGCAATGCGGGCAACGCGTTTCCGCTGATGGTGCATAACCTGTCCGATCTGGCCAAATACCCGATTACCCTGTTTCCGCAGGCGATCCGCATCTTTATTTCTACTGCGCTGCCCTATGCGTTCATCAGCTTTTATCCGGCAACCTATATTTTCGGCAAAAGCGGATGGTCCGGCTGGTGGCTGCTCGCTCCTGTTGCGGCAATAGGAAGCGCGGCTGCGGCTTATGGTATCTTCCGGTATGGATTGTCTAAGTATGAGAGTACGGGGAATTGAACGTCCGTTAAGTTATAAAAAGTCTAGTTTTGGAGTAGGATCAGTGGTAGTTCATTGGTGAACGCTCCGCAAACGGAACGTTGTTCCAATCGCTGTTGTGTCCAGATTTTTTGATTTTACCTTATCGGTGAAAATCCGGACACAAAGGCGACCGCTAACGCTTTTACACAATCGTTCCGTCCGCTCCGCTGTTTAAGCGGGAATCGGGTTTACACCTTTAAACACATAAATGCCTGAACACCTGAACACTGTAAAAAAAGAGACCTCCCTATAAAACTGGAAGTGCTGGCATCCAGTTCAATAGGGAGGTTTCTTTGTGCATACTGATTGTATTTCTGCTTTGCCTACTGTGCAGTAAATTGTCGCTTACCCAGATCTAACTCATATACATGTGGCTCCGGTTCAGGATCACCGCCAGCGCCAACCGGCGGGTACACATCCGCTTCCTTGAAGCTGATCTTATCGAACTCCAGAACATGATCGGATAGCCGCACGAATAAGAATGCAGGCAGCTCCAATTTTAACTGATCCAGAGCTCTCCCCTGTAGATGGTGTCGTAGCAGACAACCTGCAATTCAAGCAAGGTATCCCGCTGCTGAAGTCGTATTTCCTGAAAATCCTGCCCAAAATACAACAATCTCCTCATCAAAACGGCTGTAATCCAAAATTGTTGTACAAAAGACAACAATCCTCTTCATCCCGACGCCTTATCGGGACAATTCTTGCATTTCATACAACAATCGTCATGATTACCCTGAAATCTATGGAGCCAAGTTGTAATACGTACAACATTTTTGCATACACAGTGTGATCTTGTGATTCTTCATCTCGCCAGCACCAGATCTGGTATGCATAATGAAGGATTCCACTGGTCAGACCCCCTTAGCGCAGGATCAGTTACTTGCTTCAAGTGGGGCTGTTTTGGACGAAGCTGACGAAGAAGACTCCACTGCCGCATCGCAGACGGCGAAGAGCAGTGCGGACAATCCCGCACTGCTCTGATTAATGCTCTCACTACTGCTACCAATTCCCATTGCTGTCCCAATAACTACTTTCCGCTACTACTTTCCGCTACTACTTTCCACTACTATTTTCATCAACTACTACTTCCAGCTATGTCCATCCCGTTCTCTTCTTGCAGCTACTTCCCCAATCAGCTAGGCAGATCCGTTGACGCCACAGTTCCGGCTGCGGCAGCCTTCTTGCGTTCTTTGGAGGATTTGCGGAAATAGAGCAGCTCATAGATTGCCGGAACTACGAGCAGCGTCAACAAGGTTGCCGCAGTCAGGCCGCCGATAACTACAATGGCCAGACTCTGCGAGACGATGCTGCCCTGCTCGGACTGCCCGAACAGGAGCGGCAGCATGGCGCAGACGGTAGCAATGGCCGTCATCAGAATCGGACGCATCCGCGTCCCGGCCGCTTCAAGAATAGCTTCGCGGACCGTCATATGCTCCTCATTATGCTTAATGCGGTCGATCAACACAATCGCATTGGTGACCACGATGCCGATGAGCATTAATGCGCCGAACAATGCGGTGAAGTCAGGGGTCACACCCGAGATCAGCAGGGCTACGATGGCACCGATTGCTGCGAGCGGCAGGGAGAACATGATCGCCAGAGGCGCACGCAGCGTCTTGAAGGTCAAAACCATGATCAGGTATACCAGACCAATCGAGATCAATGCGGTCATGCCCAGGTCGCTGAAATCTCCGGCCTGATCGGCCGAGGCACCGCCTGCGAACAAGGTTACTCCCTCTGGCAAGGTAATGCTGTCAGTCTCTGCTTTAATATCTGCACCGATCTCCGAGACCCGCTTCGGATCTGCCTCTGCGGTAATCCGTACATAAGGCTTGCCGTCTTTATGATACAGCATTGCCGGCTGGTCGGTGACCGTAAGCTCTGCCACTTGTGACAGCGGCTGCGGGCCGGCGGATGTCATAAGCGTAATCTTCTGCAGATCCTGCTGCGATGCAGGCTGGACCACTGGCTCCAGCACTACTGCGGCAGGGGAACCATCCAGCTCAATCTGGCCCAGCGGAACCGGGTTCAGCATCGCACTAAGCTGCATGGAGATTTCCTGGGCATTCGCCACAGCCGGATCTACTTTGAACGCAAACACCGGCTTGGTATCCTCCATGTTGCTGGCTACTTTCCCTACGCCTTCGATTGTTTTCACTTTGGCAGCGACTTCCTTGGCAACCGCATTAATGGCCGGAAGATCATCGCCCACAATATCAATGTATTCATTGGTTGAGCTGGAGCCCATCATACTGGCTGCTCCCACGGTCAATGTTGCTCCGTCATAGGAAGACTGCATACTGCGGACATGATCCATGAACGCCTGGGCATCGGTATCTTCCTTCATCATGACGGTATAATCCACTTGGGTCAGCGACACCACACTGCCCCATTGTGCCGAATCCGCGCTGTTGCCGGATTGCATAATGACGACCTCCGCCTGCGGCTGCTTCATCAGCTCAGCTTCCAGCTGCTTGCCGTTCTCCAGCACCTCTGAGACCGGAACATTATTCGGATAGACCAGTTGAACGGTTACTGTGCTGGCATCTGTAGCATCGAGCGCGCCTTTGGGCATCGTGACATAGGCGCCGATGGAACCCACGAGCAGCAGCAGTCCGAGGGATAACGTAATCCACTTCCGCTGCAAATTCCACTCCAGGAAGCGTCTGAACTTGCGGGAAGGCTCATGCTCCTTCAAAGAGGAGCCTTTCAGCAGCAAGGAGCTGAGCAGCGGTACTACCGTTAAGGCAACTATAAGCGAGGTCAGCAGTGAGTAGGTGACCGTCAGGGCAAACGGCAGCAGGAAGGCTTGCAGCCCACCGCGCAACAGGCCCATCGGCAGGAATACTGCCACCGTTGCAATCGTCGAGGTAGTAATCGCCCGGGCAACCTCCCCGGTTGCGCTGATTACCATCTCACGGGACAAGCTCTCTTTTTGCATCCGCCGGTAAATGTTCTCGATCACCACGATACTGTCATCGACCAGCCGTCCAACCGCAACGGCAACGCCGCCCAGCGTAACTATATTCAGCGTGATCCCGGACACCTTCAGCAGGTACAAGGTAACCGCCAGTGATAACGGAATGGAGATAGCCGTAATCAGCGTTGCCCGTACATTGCGAAGGAAGATCAGGATCACAATCGTGGCGAATAAAGCGCCGAGCAGCACCTCACGCAGCATGCTGTTTACCGAAGTCACGACCATATCCGAAGTGCTGAAGATCATGGATACCTCGGCATTTTTGACGCTGGTGCTAAGCTCCTCTGCTGTACTACGCACCTTGTCACCCACATCCACCGCGTTGGCACTTGCTTCTTTGGTGATAATGAGGAACAGGACATCCTTGCCGTTCGAGCGGCTCACACTCTCTTGGTCCAGCTTGGGCTCGACAGCAGCAATATCTCCTAGCGTTACTCCCGCTGCCACCGGCAGCTTTTGAAGTGTATCGACGCTCTCAATGGATGAAACCACGTTCACATTGCCCGTTTGGCCGCCAATCGTCTGCTCACCCACAGATGCCGATACGCTGCGGCCCTGAAGCAATCCCATAACCTGCGCCGTGTTTACTCCCTTCGCCGCCATTGCTGCCGGATCAAGCTTCACCCGGACCTGCGGAGAAGTTTTGCCGTAGAGGGCGACGCTCGCTACACCATCAATTTTTTGCATCTCGGGGAGGATCTTGTTCTCGGCAATCTCCAGATTCTCCTTGGTGAGCCCTTCATCGAACGATACAGTGACCTGCGACACAGGAATCATCGAGGTATTCAGCTGAATGATGAACGGGTCCATCACGCCTTGCGGGAATTTCAGGGCATGAACTGCCTTCTCAACCTCCTGCGCTGCTTCCTTCATATTGGTTTTGCCGTCAAAATAAATATCCACCTTGGCATAGCCGTCAGCGGAGGTGGACATCTGCTCCGTCTTGCCTTTCACCAGTGAGGTCGCAGCCTCAATCGGCTTCGTCACTTGTGTCTCCATCGCATGCGCATCCTGGCCCGGACCCAGGACCGCCACGGTCACCTGAGGATTATCTGCCTCCGGCATGAATTCCATCGGCAGCGAGGTATAACTCATGATACCGACCACAAGCGCCATAACCACCAGCAGCCCGACTGCCCCCTTATTGCCAAACGACCATTTCGTAAGCCATGTCATTTCTTTTACCCCTTCCATCTCATCAAATGTATTGAACTCTTTATGTCTGTTCTCTTATGTATGAGCTGCAGATTCTTGCTTAAGTGTAGAAGCTTTGGGCTGATGCCAAAACGGTCCGGCGGAGGGTTTCGTTCTCGGTCTTAAGGCGGGTGCCGGCTCCTCCCAGAGGTACAACGCACAAAAGCTGCCCTGCAGAGGACAGCCTGTTAAAGAATAACCTGGTAATCGCCGCATAGCAATTAAGGCGATTTCCGTACCGCTTCTTCCTGGAACACACTCTTTAGCAGCGGCGGTGTCACCAGTGTGCTGATAATTACAGCAATGATAACATCGGTGAAATATTGTGGCAGCAGCCCGTGCTCAAGCCCCGTGGCCGATAATTCCGGCCCCCCAATAACACTTAAAACCACGAAACATGTTAAAGCTCAAGCACTGATCCCCGCTTCATTCGGTCGCAGTATGGTGGAGCCAATCGTCAGCAGGACTGCCGCCATCAGACCTAATATCGCAAAAGGCAGCCACAGCTCGTTCCAGCCTCCGCCCGTTGCGGCGATATCTACCGCCTGGATGGCCCATTTCTGCGGTGTGAAATTAGCCAGCTTCTGCATATAATCCGGCATAATCGAGATTGGCCAGAAGCAGCCGCCCAGCATACAGGTCGGTGTAAGGATCAGCGAATTGAGCATGCCGGCATTACGCGGATTGCGGATCAGTCCTGCTACGGTGCTGGCAATGCCCATGGATACCAGCATGAATGCGGCCAGAACCAGGAAGTAGAGAAACATCGGCATCTCATAATCGTAGCGCAGCACCCATTTGCCCAGCGAGAGCACCACAATGATCTGAATAATCCCTACGAGAAAGCTGCCGAGGAAATTGCCGAGGGCAATTTCGTAAGAACGTACCGGGGCGCTGAACATCCGCATCATCGTGCGCCCCCGGCGGTCATCGTTGATCAGGGACACGGAGCTTGTCACCAGTGCCATCAGGAACATGAGCGTCAGACCGGTAATCACACCCAGCGTCTCCCGGGGATATAAATCATAATCCGTACGTATGCTGCCCACATGATGCTGCTCCGCTTGCTTCAGCACAGCAGCGAACTGCGTCTGCTGATCTGCTGCTGTGCCGCCGCTGAGCGCAGCAACGGCATGCGCAGCTTCAGCCATATTCCCGGCAATCGCATTGACCTTCATCTTGACGATAATGGAGCTCTCGCTCGCCCGAAGCTCAAAGATGCTAATCTGCGGCTCCTGCCCGGCAATCAGGGCGGTTGAATACCCCTCTGGAATCCATATTCCTGCCGTCCCCTCCTGCCCGATCACAGCTTCCTTCAATGCCGCCTCATCACTGCGCTGCTCAAACTTGTAATCGCCGGTCTGCTCCAGTTCGGAGAGCAGATGCTTTCCGGCAGCACCCGTATCCATATTGGCGTATAATACGGTCGCCGGACCATCGCCAACGCCCCCAGTGAGCGAAATAATTCCTGCAACTACAATACTGGGCAGCAGAATAAATATCAGCACCCCTTTGACAGTGCCAATACTGCGCCGGATCATATTCCAGGCAATGGTTATTATTTTATTCATGGTAGCCCACCTTCCGGTATGAGACAGTCATTACGCACAGCAGAACCGCACAAATCAGACACATCACCCATAAGTTCGGCAGAATCTGCTTCAGACCGGAATGGAGCATCATGCGGATAATCGCCTGCTGTGCCCAGTGGTTGACCGTGAATGCACCGATGCTGTTCACCCAGGAATCAGGAAGCGGAGCCATCCCCCCACTGACGAAGGTCATCACTACGGTCAGAACAGTAATAACATTCGTTGCGCTGGCCGCTGTTTTGCTGAACAGGCAGATCACCATGGAGAACGTCATGGATGCGATGATCATCAGCAGGCAGAACAACAACAGAAGTCCCGGCCGGTTGCCCCAGTAGACACCGAACAGCCAGTCTGACAGCACAATGATCGCCAGACACTGAAGGATGCTGACCAGGCCTACCCCCAGCATTTTGCCGATAAACAGCTGGGAGCCCTTGACCGGCATCGAATTGATCCGAAAAAGCGTATGGTTCTCTTTATCACTGAAGAGAGAGCCCGTCACCGTCAGCCCGCTGTACAGAAGAAACATCAGCAGCATGGAAGCCGCGTAGAATTGGGAGGCTGTATAGGTTTTACCCCCATTATTCAGATCACCCATCACCACTGCCCCTGTCTCTGCCGGTACCGGGGGAACGGCAAGTGCTTCCGGCCCAAGCGCTACCGCTGCCGACTGCTTGTAATTGATCGTACTGAGAAAATTGTCAAAAGCCGTTCCCGCCACCAGATTATCGGTATGATCCTTGCCGAGAATAAACTCCAGCCGGGCGCGCTCTCCGTGCTGCACCTCTTCATCGAAGCCGGAAGGAACAATGACTGCATAGGCGTATTTGCCCGTACGAAGCCCGCTTTCAGCCGCCTCCCGGCTCTCTGTCTTGTCGGCGATGATGAGATCCTTCACTTCCGGCGCCTCCAGAAAAGCGGTTATCATCGCAGAAGTCTCTGCTTCTCCGCCTGCGGCATTCACAACAGCTACCCGTACAGGATCGATTTCATCGGCTTCTTTCACGCCCACCACCCCGGAGAGCGAAGCCCCCAGCAGAAAGATCAGCACCAGCGGCAGCAGAAACATATTAAGCAGCATCGAACGTGAGCGGAACAATCTGCGCAGTTCATAGTTCATAATGGTCCAGGTATTCATCTTACTGTCCTCCCCTCTAATCCCGTAATGTCCGCCCGGTCAGACTGAGGAACAACGTCTCCAGATCCGGCTCTTCAATGTTAAGGGAGGCGATCACCCCTTCATGCTTGGCGAAAATAAACAGAATGTCCTGCAGCTCACTTTGTGAGGAAGGCAGATACAGCTCCACAGCATCCTGCACAGCCTCCACCCGGCTGATCCGGGGATGCCGGCTAAGCTCGTTAATTAGAGCTGGAGTGATATTCGCCGCCTTAACTACGATTTTCTCCTCATGGGCTACCCGCTCCCGCAGCTCGCTTTCCGTGCCGCAGGCTATAATATGACCTTTATCCATAATCGCCACCCGGTCACAGACCGCTGCTACCTCCTCCATATAGTGGCTGGTATAGATAATCGTTGAGCCCAGCTTATTCAGTGTTTTGACCGATTCCAGAATGTGATTGCGGGACTGCGGATCAATGCCGACGGTCGGCTCATCCATAATAATCAGGCGCGGCCGGTGCATGATGGCACAGGCGATATTGAGTCGCCGTTTCATCCCCCCCGAGAAGGTGGACGGCTTCTCCCTGGCCCGGTCGCTAAGACCTGTGAATTCGAGCGCTTCCTGGATCCGTTCCTTCAGCAGCTTCCCGCGCAGGCCATACAGCTTCCCGAAAAAGCTTACATTCTCTGCCGCCGACATATTCTCGTATAAGGCCAGCTCCTGGGGGACAAGCCCTATACGCTTCTTAACCTCCAGCGGCTTCTCCCTTACGGACAGACCATCGATCAGAATCTCGCCGCTGTCCGCCTTAAGCAGACCGCAAATCATGCTGATTGTTGTGCTTTTCCCGGCACCATTAGGGCCGAGCAGGCCGAATATTTCGCCTTCCTGCAGACTGAAATTCACATGATCCACGATCAGTTTGCTGTCATACCTTTTCACCACATCGGTTAATACCGCAAGTGCCATTTGCCATCGCTCCTGTTCCCTTAGTTCTCGTATTCTCATTGTAGCAAAGTAGGGGCGTGGCCGAAGGTACAGAAGGTCATCCTCTGGAGGTGACCAAAGTCATCTCCTGAACGATAGCACTCTTATGATAAGATGGAGATAGCTGAGAAGTAATTGATGGATAACTTATCGAGTAAATCATATAAATTCATATATTCTATAAAAAGGATGACCCTAATTGACCAGAGAACTGAATATGCTGCGTTACGGTCTCATTATCATTCCTGCAGTACTATCTATCTATGTCTATGAGTACGCCGACTATGAACAGTTCACTCTTCATTTCCTCTTGCTGCTCCTGATCGCGACGCTTGGCACAAAACTGCCGAAGCCCTTCCCTCTGCTCACCGGAGGCATTGAACTGATCTACACAGCCTGGCTGTGTTACCCGTACAGCACATTGATGATTTTCCCGGCCCTGTCGGCGGTACTGTCCTACTCCTGGCTGCAGCGTAAGAACATGGCAATTGCCTTCTTCTGTATTCATCTGGTGCTGCTCAATGTTGCCTTCCGCGATGCTGCCCCGGCTGTGCAGGCGTTCACGAACCTCACCTTCCTGCTGGCCGCCGCACTGAATATACAGCTGATCCGGACGGGACGCGGCCGCGCAGATACCTTGTTTCTCTACGATGAGCTGCGCAAGAAGCATTTCGAGCTTGAGGAAGCACGCTCGCGTCTGCTCCAGTTCACCACGCAGGTAGAGGTTGCCGCGCAAGCGGAGGAACGGGTGCGGATCGCACGCCAGCTGCATGATGATATCGGACACCGGCTAATCCGGGTCAAAATGATGACCGAAGCCGCCATCCATACGCTGCCGGCAGCTCCCGAAACAGGTCTTGGCATGATGCATCAGATCCGGGACCAGCTCTCGGCCAGTATGGACGATATGCGGGCTGCGCTGAAGCGGATCAACTATACGCCGCAGCTTGAAGGTGCGTATGCGCTCGACCGGCTGCTGGAGGAGGTAGGCCGTGATACCGGCATTGCAACCTCCTATACTGTGCAGGGGATTCCTTATCCGCTCTACCCGAGCATTCAGGTCGTGCTCTATAAAAACGCCCGGGAAGCCATCACCAATGCACTGCGGCACGGCAAGGCGGACTCTGTCTGGATTACCTTATCGTATAGGGATCACGAGATCATGATGGAGGCAGGAAATAACGGCCGGCTGCCCGAAGAAGACGCCCTGCATAAACTGCAAAGCGGCGGAGGCATGGGTCTAACCGGTATGACGGAACGCACCGTCCTGATCGGCGGGACCCTGGAGCTGCGGCCTGTGCCGCAGTTCACAGTCATCACCCGGTTGCCTGTGTACAGGCAAGGAGAGGATATTCAGTATTAGTTATGGGCTGGCGGAGCCCCAATTACAGTGAGAAGGAGCTAAGCATAGGATGATTAAAGTATTGATCGTGGACGACGACTCTTTTATCCGTGAGAGCTTGAAGGTACTGGTCGGGCTGGACCCTGAGATTGAGGTGGCCGGAACGGCAGGGGATGGCTTTGAAGCGCTCGCTTTGTTGGGGACGCCAGGCGGCGGGGCTGATGTCGCACTCATGGATATCCGGATGCCGGGGTGCGGCGGTGTGGAAGGCACACGCCTGATCAAAGAGGCTCATCCGCACGTAGCCGTTCTAATGCTGACTACCTTCGACGATGATGAATATATCATTGAAGCACTGCGTAACGGAGCCAGCGGTTATCTGCTCAAGAACATTCCGCCGGACCGGATCATTCAGGGCATCAAGACTGTACATGAGGGGAACATGCTCATTCATCCGGATATCGCCCGCAAACTGGCCGGCTTCCTCCAGCCGCCTGTCCGTCAGGAAGCCGCCCATAGGCAGGCTCTGGAATCCTACGGGCTGACTAAAGCAGAGCTGACCATAGTGTCCTCGATTGCAGAGGGACTTACCAATAAAGAGATTGCCGGGAAGCTGTTCCTAAGTGAAGGCACGGTCAAAAACTATATTACCGATATCCTCAGCAAGCTCGGGCTGCGGGACCGTACACAGATCGCCATTCTCTATTTGAAGAGTCAGGGGAACCGGTAGGGACTTGGTCGGGTAGGGGCTTGGGTAGCGGCTTGGGTATTACGTGCGGAAACGGCGATCCGTCCTCCACTGGGTAGTCTCGATTTCTGGACATATCAGATTTTTCAGGTGGAGAGAGAACGGGGACTTTTGTGGGACATTAAATTTGGCGTATACGAGATTGGAATGAATCATAGGGTGGCGGTTTGGCCTGGTTTGGGTAACCGGGGCACATTGTTGTATTTCATACAGGATTTCCGTCGGATTGGCGGGTTAGCGGGATGATGGCGTCTTCAAGTTGCATAATTAAGCAGGTAAACTCTCAACTATTTCTATAAAAAGGCCCGCTCTTCCTGGATGATAATCAGGAAGAACGGGCCTTTCACCGTTTCATTCAGCTATGCTGCCCTATCAGACTCCGGCAGATTTCTGCTTAGCCTCCGCAGAGGCGGCAGGCTTCTTCCGGCCCCGCCGCCCGGGCGTATGCCCCCGCTGGCGGGTTCCCGTCTGCATCCCGATGATGCTGAAGATACTGGACGGCTTGGCCTCTGCGGTCACGCTTCCGTCCGGCTCCGGCACCAGAATGATGCCGAGCTGATGGTGATCGCCATCGTAGATCGCGCGCTGGAGGTATTTGCTCTCGCCTTCGCGGTTCAGCACCTCCAGCTTGCAGAACGCCGAATTCATGCGCAGCGCCTCATGCAGCTGCGCCGCGCCGGTCAACAGGACCCCGTTGACCTTCAGCAGGACCTCGCCGGGCAGGATGCCCAGCTCCTGCCCCGGGCTGCCCGGCAGCACGGCCAGCACCTTGCGGCCGGCCGGGGGATGCACGAAGACGGGACTGATACTGCGCTCCTCCAGAGCGCTGTACCAGCTTAGCCCTTCGTGCAGCAGCACTGCAGTGAGCGCCGCGACCAGGGTCAGCGGGCTCCACCAGTCCGCAAGCAGGCTTAAGCCGAGCAGGACGATGCTGTATACCAGCAGCCGTCCTGAAGTGCGGGCCGCCTTGCGTCCGGGCAGCATGCCCTGGGTCATCTCGCTGAAGCCGATGATGACCGGCAGGGAGACCAGGCCCAGGCCCCCGCCCAGCAGCGGATGCCAGGGCAGTTCACCGATTCCCGCACCCGGGGGAATCAGCAGGAACAGTGGCAGCGGCCAGAAGGCCTGCAGCTGGTAGCCGCCGACCACCTTGCCGCGCTTGCCGGCAAGGAAGAGCGGGCTCGCCAGCCTGGCGCCCTGCCAGCGCGCCAGCAGCGCTTCAGCCAGATGGAGCAGCGCGGCCAGCACCAGCAGCGCCGGGATATCCATCTCCCGCAGCGCCCCGGCAATCGTTCCTGCGGCTCCGCTCTGCAGCGTATCCGGAAAGAACGAAAGAACAAACTGAGCAATTCCCAGCACACCTATAGAATACGCAAAGCATAAATAGCGCACACGAAAAAGCATTAATACCAGACTGACCACCCAGATACAGGCTACAGCCGTATAGGATAAGGAGATACCCAAGGCTACAGCTGCTAAGGAAACAACAAGTCCCGCAACCCCGCCAGTCCATACCGTCCGCCACGTTTCGCGGCCCCAGCTATGCAGCTTCACATGGATGAGCTTCCGCTCCAGCGCAACCTGCCTGCGGTAATAGAGTGCAATAAATATAAGAGCGATATAGTAATAAGGCTGAATCAGCAGATGAATGACCGCTGTACCCCAGCTAGCAAGCAGTTCCAACATCACATTCAAACCGTTCGTCACACTCCTTTTCGTCCGGGACTAGTGGAAATGTATTAGGTGTCCTCTAAAATGAGTCTATGTTATCGAAGCAGCAATACCCTGTATCGCCTTCAGCCCAAGGTGTACAACATAAACTTTCTTCTATTTGTAGAAAAAAAGAAGGCTGGAATCAGCCTTCTTACTTGTTCGACGCCGTAGCCTTGATTTCCTTCCGGATCTCTTCGATTCCCTTATTCCGCTGATTGTCTTTGGCCGGGTCCTGAATGACCTTGATCAGCGCCAGCTCCAGCGCTTCTGCGGTCTTGGCATCAATCACGCCTGTTGACTTCAGCTTAGCGGCGCTCTGGAATTTCTTGACCGCTTCCTTGGTACCGGCATCGAAATATCCATCCTTGCGGCCCGGCTTATAGCCCAGACCATCCAGCATCGTCTGTGCGCTTTTGACATCCGTGCTGTTCATGTTGTATTGAAGCGTTACACTCTTATTAATCGGCGCCACCGAGAAGTAATCTGGCTGGGCGACCGCAATATCTGGCTTGATGCCCTTGCCGTGAATCCAGGTGCCGTCTGGTGTCAGCCACTTGGCAATCGTAATCTTCAGCAGACTGCCGTCACCCAGCTGCTCTTCGAAGCTGGTCTGGACGGTGCCTTTCCCGAATGAGTCCTCACCGATCAGCTTCGCACCCGCAGATTGCTGCAGTGCTCCTGCCATGATCTCCGAAGCGCTCGCGCTGCCTTTATTCATGAGCACAACTACCGGATACTTTTTCCTGGAGCCCTTTGAGGTACTGACCTCGCGCTGCTTGTTTTTGTCTTCGACCTGTACGATAGCCTTGCCGGCCGGTACAAACTGCTCTGCCATTTCGATAACAACCGGCAGCACACCGCCGGGGTCATTGCGGACATCAATGACAAGTCCCTTCATGCCTTGCGTTTCCAGCTTGGTCAGCTCTTCCTCGAACCGCTTCCCAGTGTTCTGTGAGAATTGCGTAACCTCGATCACTCCGATATTGTCCTTCTCCATCGTAGCGTAGACCGTTTCCAGTCTTACATCATCGCGGGTAATGACGAATTCCAGCGGCTCCGCTGTGCCGGTACGTTGAATCTTCAAGGTTGCGTCGCTTCCCTTGGGACCGCGGATTTTGGCTACAGCATCATTAAGCTCAAGCCCCTCCAGCGATTCCCCATTAACGGAGAGGATTACATCCTTGGCCTGAATGCCGGCCTTCTCAGCCGGTGAACCTTTGATCGGCGAGACTACAACGACCTTGCCGTTATCCGAGGAGACTTCAGCACCGATGCCCGAGAAGGAGCCTTCGATACTCTCTTCGAATCTTGCTGCCGTTTCCTTGCCCATATAGTTGGAATAAGGGTCGCCCAGTGCTTCCATCATACCGTTGACAGCGCCGTCGATCAGCTTCTCGCGGTCCACGGTCTCATAATAATTGCTCTCAATCAGGCTGAGGGCGGTACCTAGCTTCTTGGATTCTTTGTCTTGCAGTCCGGCTGTCTGCAGGACTGTCGCAATTCCCTCGCCTGCCGCTTGTCCGAATACATGCGCATAGCCGGTCACGCCCAGGGTCAGCAGGCTGCCGCACAGCAGCGCGGCAACGATCATAAAGGCTGCGGTACTCTTCTTTAACATGATGTTCCCACCGTCCCTTCTTGTCCATCTTCTCACCCGCAAGGGTCCGTTCCATGAGAAACGGCATCTCTTCCAGTATATGCCGCTGAATGAAATTATATTTATTAGAGCTCAAATTTACAGATAAGGCATAGGATTAACCGTCTTGCCGTCAATCCGAACTTCGAAATGCAGATGCGGTCCGGTCACGCGTCCAGTGGCACCGGATTCGGCAATCGTCTGTCCGCGTTCTACCCGGTCTCCCGGTTTCACTTTGATTCCGCCTTCGCGGATATGGCCGTACAGCGTCCATACCCCGCCGCCATGGTCAATGATTACACAATAGCCGTAACCGCTCCACCATTCCGCCACCAGGACGGTACCGGAATCGGCCGCATGGATATTCGTGCCCTGCGGAACCGCAAAGTCCACACCGGTATGCATTTTGCCGACTTCACCCGTAACCGGATGCGTCCGGACACCATACGGCGAAGAGACACGAGCCGAGCCTACCGGCAGCAGGAAGGGCCCATCACCGCCGGCATATTCCTCTACGCTGGCAATGGAGCTTCTGCTGCTGCTCGCAGACTTGGCGGCCTTGGCCGCTTTGGCAGCCGCCGCTGCCGCCCGGCGTGCCGCTTCGGCTTTGGCGGCCGCTGCGCGGCGTGCCGCTTCCTCAGCCTTGAGCTTGTCCTTCTGCTCCTCCAGGGCAGAGCGGTTGCTGGCCAGTTGCACCAGCTTGGCATTCTGCTCTTCGGAGATCACCTCAGCCTCTTGAATCTCTTCATCGTAGTAAGCAATTAGCTCCTGCTTCTCCGCTTCCTTCTCCTTCAGCACACTTCGCTGGGACTCCAGATCGGTATACAGCTGCTTAGCCTGGGCGTATTGCCCCTCCAGCTCCTGCTTCTTCGCGATGACCGTCTGCTTGTCCAGCTTATGCTGCACCAGCAGATCCTGATCCTGATCCACGATCATCTTCAGAGAATCGGCCCGGTCAAGAAAATCCGAGAAGCTGGTGGAAGACAGCAGCACATCCAGATAAGAGACTGCACCATCCGTGTACATCAGGCGGACACGTGATTCCAGTAGTTTTTCGCGGGAAGCCACACGTGTCTCTGCATCGTCCAGTTCAGTTGCCGTCACATTAAGCGACTCCTCCGTACTGGCGATTTTACCGGAAATGGTCGTCATCTCACCCTTCACCTGGGCAATCTGGTCCAGCACATACTGGAGATTCAGCGTCGTCTTATTCTTATAGTGCTGCGCTTCCTGATTGCGGGATGCCGCCTTCTCCTGCGCCGCCTTGGCCGCCTGGACCTCCTGCTGCAGCTGCTTCAGCTGATTGTCAATCTCGGCAACACTTGTTTTCTTCGCATATCCGTCAGAGGGCCCGAACATTGTTACAGCCAGCAACATTACGGCTATTCCGGCGACAATCTTCTTCAACTCGCACTCCCCGTCCTTTGTTCAAATGTGAAATTCATCTATGCTATACCTTCAAGAATTTGCGGATCGACACCGTACTTCCCCAGACGCCAATTAATACACCGAGGCCAACCAGCAGTCCGCAGAGCAGCAGCCAAATATCCTCAAAAGGAATCAGCCGCAGCCCCAGCATCGGATCTCCCTGCACCGAAGAGACCAGACTGCTATAGCCCACATACAGCGCCCCCGAAGTAACCAGCGAGCCGATCAGCCCGATGAGTGCACCTTCAATAAAGAACGGCCAGCGGATAAAATAATTCGTTGCCCCTACGAGCTTCATGATGCCGATTTCCTTGCGGCGGGCGAGAATAGTTACGCGGATGGTGTTCGAGATCAAGAACATGGACATCAGCGCCAGACCTGCCACAAAAATAAACCCGATGTTGCGCACAGCCTTAGTCACTTTAAACAAGGTCTCCACCGAGCCTTTGCCATAATTCACTTTGTAGATCGGCTGCTCTTCAAGGGTCTTGTTCAGTGCTTCTATCTTCTCAGCTACAAACGGAACAGTGGTCGGCTCGATCACCTCTACGAGCAGCTTGTCCGGCAGCGGATTATTATCTTCATCGAAGCCTTCCAGGAGCTCGGCGGCATCCGGCCCCATATCTTCACGGAATTCCTTCAAACCCTGTTCTTTGGAGACGAACTCCACCTTGCTGACTTCCGGCATACTGCCGATTTCGTTTTCCAGCTTCTCCCGCATTTTCTGGTCCGTATTCAGCGTCAGATGCACATTGATCTGCACCTGGCTGTCAGCTTTGTCCGCTACTTCATTGACATTGAGCACCAGCAATATAAACACTCCGAGCACGAAGAGAGAGACAACGATGGACGTGATGGAAGCCACCGACATCCAGCCGTTGCGGAATACGTTTTTGAAGCCTTCCCGCACATGCCGCAAGAAGGTTTTAAAACTCATAACCGTAATCCCCTCTCAATTGGTCTCTGACAATCGTCCCGTTCTCAATAGCCAGCACCCGTTTGCGCATTTTGTTGACAATATCCCTGTTGTGGGTAGCCATTACGATCGTTGTTCCGCGAAAATTAATCTCATCCAGCAGCTGCATGATGCCCCATGAGGTCTCCGGGTCCAGGTTGCCTGTAGGCTCGTCCGCAATAATGACGGAAGGGTTGTTGACAATGGCTCTGGCAATGGCGATCCGCTGCTGCTCTCCCCCTGAGAGCTGTGAGGGCTCACGTCCCGCTTTGCTGCGCAGTCCCACCAGATCGAGCACTTCATTCACACGCTTCTTGATCACCTTCTTCGGCGCCTCGATAACCTCCATCGCAAAAGCGACATTCTCATAAGCCGTCATCTTCGGCAGCAGGCGGAAATCCTGAAACACCACGCCGATGTTGCGGCGGACATAAGGAATCTTGCGGGGCTTGAGCTTGCCGATATTGAACCCGCCTACAGAGATCTGTCCTTTGGTCGGTGTTTCTTCTCTATAAATTAATTTCATGAACGTTGATTTACCTGCGCCGGACGGTCCGACGATATAGACGAACTCATTCCGGTCGATTTTGACAGATATTCCTTGTAGCGCGTGGGTTCCGTTAGGATAGGTCTTCCATACATCCTGCATCTCGATCATCTTATCACTTCCCGATTCTGACATATTCCGCCGGGCCTTATCTTATCGACACCAAACTGCGGAAGCTTCCATAAACTGCATTATTATCGCAGGCGTATCTATTGTAACAAATCCCTAACCCCTTGAGTACCCGAAAGTTTTACCGAATCCTTACATATACATAAAAATATCAGGTTCACTCCAGCTTCTGTTCTTATATATATCGGTATTCCCAGGCGTTCTTTAAGACCTGATTCCATGGCCCGTGCCGCTTCCGGCGCAAATCCGCCCCTACAGAAGGAGATTGCTTATGAAAAAAGTACACGCTGCCCTCATCGCGGGTTTCGGCCTGATTCTGGCCGGCTCGCTGGTCGCCGGAGGGTTTCATTTATATGGCTCCCAGACCACCTTGCCCAAGGGAACAGCCATTGCCGGCTGGGATATCAGCGGTCAGGACATCGCCCAGGTGCGGGCCGCGCTGGAGGCAAAACTTCAGGCGCTGGAAGCTACGCCGCTCACACTGAAGGCCAAGGGGGATACCGGGCTGAGTGTCTCACTGCAGCAAGCAGGGGTGACCTATGAAGCCCAGGAATTCCGGCGCGCCCTGAAGACGCTGACGGATGGTCCGCTAATGGATCGGGTACAGGCCCGGTACAATTGGAACGGGAACTGGAATATCGGAATTCATCTGGAGATTTCGCAGCTTATGAACAGCCTAAGTCCGGCATGGGAAAAAGAATCCTTCGGCGTTCCTGTCGACGCAGTGCGGCAGATTACCAGTGATGACCGTGTCGTCTATACTCCAGGGACCACCTCCTTCGAGGTAGACTGGCATGCGCTGGAGCTCGCCCTGCAGGCGGCCGTACCCACCCGGCTTGCCGGCAACGGGGCACTGGAAGGGAAACGCATTTTGCTGGAGGTGCCCTTAACGGTCAAGCAGCCGAATGTCACGCTGCAGGCGCTGAGGGATCAAGGCATCGAGCGCAAAATCACCCAGTTCAGCACCTCACTCGGGGCCAGCGGACCCGGGCGCAGCTTCAATGTGGAGGCTGCCGCCAAAGCCGTCAACGGGACCATACTGCCGCCTGGTGCTATTTTCGATTACGGAAAAGCGATCCAGAAGGCCCAGGCAGAATATGGCTTCCGCGAGGCTCCGGTGATTGTCAACGGCAAGCTGCAGCCCGGCACGGGCGGGGGAATCTGCCAGGTCTCCAGCACTCTGTATAATGCCGCGCTGCGCTCCGGGCTTGAGATCGTTGAACGGCGCAACCATTCACTTCCGGTCAGCTATCTGCCCAAAGGCCAGGATGCCACTTTTGCCGAGGGCTATATCAACTTCCGTTTCCGCAACAATACCGGCAAACATCTGATAATCAAGTCCGAAGTGAAGGGCCGCACGCTGACCGTCAAGCTGTTCGGCACTTTTCCGAGAAACGTTACTTATTCCTTAGAATCCCGCACTGTTGAGGTACTTCCTCCCACCGACAAGTATGTGAGCGATGCCTCGCTCCCGAAGGGCGGAACAAGGGTACTGCAATCCGGCAAAACCGGCTATGTAGTGGAGACCTACATTACCCGTTATGTTGACGGTAAAGCCAAGGAGAAGACGAAGCTCTCCCGTGATGTCTACTACGCCCAGAAACGCGTCATTGCCATCAACCGTGGAGGCATGAGCAAATCTACGCTGCCGGAATCCCCGGGCAGACAGCTGGTGGAGGACGGGGTAAAGGGCCAATAAGCTGCTGCAAGTAAAAACGGCTGTGCCCTCCTTATAAAAGGGAGGCACAGCCGTTCGTGCGTAACATTCGGCGGAAACTTAAACTATAGCCCAAGCATGCTTTTTAATAAAAATGGCATCCTTTACATAAGGCTTACCGGAGAAGCCATTATAATTTACGATTGCGCGCTACAGTTGAAAGTAGAACCTATCAGAAAGGATGAATTCTATGATTACAGCATCAACGACTGACCTGTCCGCCCTCATCCGCCAAGCACCTTCCGTTTCGCCATCGATGACCTGCCGTGAAGCCCTGCGGGTACTGTTTCAGCATCCGGAATCCAAATGCATCATCGTCCGCAGTACAGATAATGAGCCGGTTGGACTGATCATGTGCGAACGTTTTTTCCTCAAGGCTACAGGACGGATGGGTATGGACAGATTCTACCATGAACCCGTATCGCAGCTGATGAACCGCAAACCTCTGGTGTCCGATATCTCCATCCCGGCTGAGTTACTCTGGGCCGAAGCCATGCAGCGTCCCGAACCGATGAGAAACGACTGCATTATCGTGACCGATCAGGGCCGGATTGCCGGTATTCTTCATCCTGCGGAGCTGCTGCACTGAGTGCGGCGGAGCTGCTGCGCTGATTGCGGCAGAGCTGTTGGCCTCTTAGTTATGCACAGTTCCTTACCATCCCCGAACTAGAAAACCGTAGCCGGCGATACATCAATTCTCCAGTATCCGCTTACCTTTTTGAGTTTCACCACTACATTCTCATTAACACCTGTCGTTCCTGCTGGCGGTACGCTGAGCTCGAACACTGCTGACTGTGCAGTTTTTGAAACCATCCGGGCTGTGGCTCTGCTGTAATCCAGCGTGTTGCCCAGATCTACATTAGGCTGCGCCATTCTTCCGTTATACTCCAGAAATTGAGTCTGCAGATAGAAGGCTGCGGCGTTGTGAGTGTATGCCCGTTTAATATAGTTCATCAGTTGCTGCTTGCTGCCAAGATCACTGGAGAGATAACGGTACTCTACTGTATTATAATTAAACAACTCAGGATTGAATTCACTGCCCCCCCGGCTTGCATACGCGTATATCGCCTTCGCATGAACCATGAGTGGAATAATACTCTTCTCGGTCAAATTATTGATTGTAGCGGGACCTTCCTTGCCTGGTGCAGACACCGCTACTGTTCTTACTCCCTCTATTCCCACCGCTGGCGAAGCCGCGAGCGCTCCGCTTCCCGCAGAAACCAGACCCAGTGATAGTGCTAATGAACCGATCAACATTTTTTTGTTCATTCTGAATGCCTCCTTGTAATCCTGTTTTATATATTGAAGAACTATTTCTCTCCAACTGCTGCGATAAGTACTATATAACTTACGATAGCCCGTAAGCTAAAATACCCAATACTACCCCATGTGTAAACGGTTAAACCCCAAAACAGCATAAAAAAGCTCCGCCCTCCTGTTTATAGGGGCCAGAGCTGGAATAAATGGAACTATATAGGGTAAAAAAGCACTACCTATGATTGCCTAAGCTCAGGGCTGTTGCTCTTGATCCAGAGCCGCAACTTGTGCCGAAGTTTCTGAGGGTTCTGACGACTTCTCATAGTAGGCCGTAAAAGTAATATTGGCTGAAATAATGTTGCCGGAATCGCTGGAGTGCTGGAAACTGAACGCGTCCACATTAATAATGCGGGGCAGAAGCTGTAGTGCCGTCATCCAGCTTCGCACATTAGTATAAGTTCCTTCCACCAGGGCCGTCATCTTCAGGGCCTTCACGGTAGGGAACACTACTTCGGAGGAACCGGTCATAACCTGAATGGGATTTGTATCATCCAGCGTGAACCCGATATCCTTCAGCCGAGCATTGGTCATTGTTCCGATGGCTCGCAGATCGAGAATAAGCTGCTCGCTGTCGTCACCGCGCGGGAGCTGGGCCAGAAGCGCATCCTGAGCCTCGTCATTCTCCGCCGAACGGTTCAGTTCTTCTATTTTGTTCTCCATGAGGCTGTTTTGCTGCTCCAGTTGCGACATCTCTGATTCTTGCTCCGCAATCTTGCTGTTTGTAGGCTGGAATCCCAGCAGGAAGAACGCGAACAACAGCAGGAACAGGACAAGAACCCCCAGTACAATAGGCGAACGGTATTTATTGATTTGTTCCATTCTCATCCGCCTCCCCCGGGTTAGCTGCATCAGTATCCTGCTGCGTGCTTTTCGCCAAATTCACATGATATATTGCCGTGTAGAATCTCGTTAGAGTCGCTGGAGATTGCGTACTTCCGGACGGATCTCCTTCAGACAGCTTCTGAATACTCACGTCAACCGTGAAGGACATTTTGCGCAGTTCAGCGAGATATTCGGAAGCATCCTCCATTTTGAGCATCTTGACGGTCAGATCAATGGAGGTGAGGTATGTGTAACCAATATTGCTAAGCGAAGCCCCTTGCGGCAGCCCGGAAGCCAGCTCATTTAATACAGAAACAATATTCAGCTTGTACTTCAGGATCTCTTCAACAACCGCTTTACGGTCCAGCTTGCCTGAACCGCCGTTATTAGCTTTGGCCAGCTCCAATTGAAGCAAGGCGCTCCGGTCCTGCAGACCCTGGATCTGCTCTGACTGATTCTTAATCTGCCCCTTGTTCGCTGCATAAAAGATCCCGGTGCCCACTATGCCCAGCAGCCAGATTCCGACCAGTGCAATGGCCAAATAGGGAAATAACATGGCCTCACGGTCTTCACGGGGCAAGAGATTAATATGCTGTGCACTTGAACCCAGTGCAGCTCCGGTTGCAATCCGGTAGCTGTTCAATTGCAGGTTCTGGCTTCTGGCTGCACTGGTCTCCAATTGATCCAGACTTACCGGAATAATCTCCTGTTCGGATAAGGACTGGCTAAGCTCCTCATGCAGCTGGCTGCGGATGCCCGGTGTCCCTGTAATCAGTACATTGCTGATCCGGGTACTGCCATCGTGCAAGCTGTACTGGTAGAAGTTCAGCATCCGCGAGATTTCAGCTGTAATCTCTAGCATCTGCTCGGGTGAGAGATGTTCCTCCACATTCTCAAGCGTAGCAGCTGCCTCCGACCTGTATTTGATCTCTTCCTGTACAGGCAGAGCCGCCGGCTCCGCTCTGCCCGCTTGCAGATCGGCAACATTAATCGTACGGATAAAGACTGGATTGCCATCACGGAACATATAGATATCCAGCAGTGACTGCTCCAGATGGATCAGCATCGTTTCTGCAAAGGCTTCGCCCTGATTCAGCATGATGCTTCTTGCTAACGCCGTAGCGGAAATCTCGACACTGCCCACCCGTAAACCTGCCGCTTCCAGGATATCGATATAATCCTGAATCGGCTTGCGAGGCGCGGCAAATACCAGCAGATGGCTCTGGTTTTCATCCACGCTTGTTGTAACGTAATCATACACCGGATTTTCAAAAGGCAGATGCAGACCCGTTTCTACCTCCAGCTTCACAAGCTGCTCCAGCTGTTTTTCATTAGTGCTGGGAATACTCATTTTTCGGATAATGATTTGAGCAGGCGGGATAGCCAGGGACACCTTCGAACCGCGAAGGCCTTGTTTTTTAACCCAGGGCTTAAGGATATCCAGCAGTGACTCACCGTCAGCAATCTGATTCTCGACAATCATGCCCGGATGCAGCGGAAGGACCTTCTTCTTGCGGACTTCCCATGTTTTATTCTTCTTCAAGCTGACGCAGCGGATGGCGGATTCTTCAATGGAAATCCCGACCGCTTGTTGACCTAATCTCAGCATCCGATGATGTTCCTCCTAACCGATAAACGAAAGATATGCGCCGATGATGTCCGGACCGAACAGATATGAGAGCAGTGAACCCAGAGCCAGGAATGGCCCAAACGGGATTGGCTGTTTGCGTTGCACAATGCCAAATAGCTGCAGAATCCCGCCAGTCGCAGCGCCCAGCGCACAAGCTATCAGAAACGCCACAATGACATTCGGCCAGCCAATGATCCAGCCCAGCAGTGCAAACAGCTTGACGTCGCCCATTCCCATTCCACCAAAAAGGGCCAGCAGAAGGAGAACGCCTCCACCACTTAAAGCGCCAAGCAAATGATACCATAGCGGGACTTCCGCCATGAAAGGAACCAGTACCAGAAATACCGGCGCAAAGAATAATAGCACCTTGTCAGAAATCAGCATATACCTCAGATCAGAGACTGTAATAATGACCGCCAGGCTGACCAGCAGCATCCCTATAATTCCCTCAAGCGTGAGGCCGAATTTCAGATACATCACCAGAAACAATAGTCCAGTTACGGCTTCTCCAAACAGATACACCGTTGACACCCGGGTTCCGCAATGCCGGCACTTCCCCCGCGATAACAGATAGCTGAGAACCGGGATCAGATCCAGTGGCGTAAGCCGCGTCCCGCACTTGGGACATTGCGATGGAGGATGCAGTAAAGACTCTCCTGCCGGTATCCGCAGCCCTACTACATTGAAGAAAGACCCCAGAGTTAGGCCTAGTAGAGTTATATAGAATGCGATAAATATAGTCATGATTGGTTGATGTCCCTTTCGGGGATTTTAAAAAAGGAATCGGAATGGTTCCGATTCCTTTTTTATAAAATCATTGAAATATGATTATTTAGTAAGAATAACAGAAGCTGCATAACTTCCATTTGTAACACCTGCAGGATTCGGTGTCAACACCACGGTCTGCAGAACACCATCTGTATTAAAGGTAACTATAGTCGATGCAGGAGTTAGCGGTAATTTTGTACTTGGTAATACAAGACCAACATCTATATAGTTGGCTGTTTGAAGAGTAGCCAGTGTTACAGAAGTGTTAGTGCTAAAATTACCATTTTGTTCTCCAATGACGTAAAGTCTGGCTGCCTCATAAATTTGACGAGCTGTGGCCAGATCCGCATTTTCACGTGAATTAGTAACGATATTACCAATCATCGGAATCGCAATAACCGCAATTATCCCCAAAATAACGATAACTGCCAATAACTCAATCAGCGTAAACCCTTTCTGATTCTCTTCCTTGCTGAGTCTTCTCTTAATTGCCTGTGCCAACATTTCGTTTCCCCCTTGATAATAGTAGTGTGTGATGTTCCGACAGAAATCTCATCCTATGTTGCTACCTTCCTGCTGTATTGCTCTTGGTATAGAAGCAGCTCTCTCCATCGTCCAGCACCTGCGGAAGCAGCTTCAGCTTCCGCTCCGCCTTTCCGGCGTCACCCCTCTCAATAATTGCAAGGAACCGCAAGGTTCACATATTACTGTACAGACTGAACATCGGAAGCATGATAGCTGCTACGATCACCCCGACTACTCCCGCCAGGAAGGCAATCAATAGTGGTTCTAATAGAGATTTTAGACGGTCAACTGTATTCTCTACATCCATCTCGTAGAAGTCAGCGACCTTGGATAACATCGTATCTAGCGCTCCGGTCTCTTCACCAATGGCAATCATTTGTGTAACCAGCGGCGGGAATACCCATGCCTTCTTAAGCGGCTCAGAGAGCGGATTTCCCTGTCTGAGGGAATCACTTGCACTGCGGATATAGCGCCCGATTACCTTATTGCCTGCCACTTCCTCTACAATAGCCAGGGATTGGAGGATGGGTACCGAACTGGCGTAGAGTGAAGAGAATGTCCGGGTAAACTGCGCAATCGAGCCCTTCTGATTCAACTTACCAAAGACCGGAACCTTCAGCTTGGCGTAATCAAGTGCATAGGCCCCTTTCTCTGTACGTTTAGTTATTTGATAGGCAACTACTAAGAGAAGTACCCCCAGAATCCAGAAATACCATTGCCCCTGAATACTTTTGCTGAGTGCCAGTACCATCTTGGTAATCGCCGGAAGCTCGGCATCAAAAGACTCAAACATGGTGACAAACTGTGGCACAATTGCCCATAACAGATAAATTACTGCGCCTATAGCCATCACCCCAACAGTAATCGGGTAAGTCAGCGCAGATTTTATCTTCTCGGTCGTTGTGTGCTGCTTTTCAAAAAACATCGCCAGCCGCTCCAATGTCCCTTCCATATTTCCCGATTCCTCACCGGCGCGAATCATGCTGACAAACAGCGGCGGAAATATCCGCTTGTGATCCTGGACCGCCTGGGAGAAGGGAATCCCCCGCAGCAGACTTGAACCAACATCCTGCAATGCCTTACGTAACGGCTTACTGTCCGTCTGCTCTGCCAGGATACGCGTAGCATCTACAATGGATACTCCGGCGCGCATAAGTGTTGCGAACTGGCGGCAGTAAATAATAAAGTGAATGGTTTTAACCGGATTGCCTATATAAATATCCATTTGCAGAATGGAAGTTTTACGTTCCACCAGCGAGAACACCGTCAGACCGCGTTTGCGGAGCTCATCCATGGCTGCCGGCTTATCCGTAGCGGTAAGCTTACCTTTGATCGGCCTGCCCGCCGCTGTTTTGACCTGATATTCGAATAATGCCATCAGCCACTCACCTCACTCATATACGCTTTGGCCGCCGCAGGGTGTATAAGCCCTCCCGCAAGATATTCACGGATGTTCATCTCCAGTGTGTGCATACCCAGCGCCTTGCTTGTCTGCATGACATTCTTCAGTTGATGCGTCTTCTCCGTCCGCATCAGGTTGGCAACCGCCGGCGTATTCACCAGAATCTCTGTTGCACATAACCGCCCGCGGCCCGAAGCTCTCGGGAATAAGCGCTGGCTGACTACAGCCAGCATCACCGAAGCCAGCTGGGAACGGATCTGATTCTGCTGATGGCCTGGAAAAGCGTCGATAATCCGGTCAATCGTCTGCGGCGCATCTGTCGTATGCAGCGTTGCTAATACTAAGTGTCCAGTCTCAGCAGCAGTAACGGCTGCTGAGATTGTCTCCAAATCACGCATTTCCCCCACCAGAATGACATCCGGATCCTGTCTTAATGCTGCCCGGAGACCGCTGGCGAAGCTGTTCGTGTCGCTCCCCACTTCTCTTTGGTCCACCAGACATTTGCCATGGCTGTGCAAGAATTCAATGGGATCCTCAAGGGTCACGATATGCTTGCTCTCGGACTGGTTGATGGAATGAATCATCGCCGCCAGCGTTGAGGATTTGCCGCTGCCCGTAGGGCCTGTCACCAGGATAAGACCTTGCGGCTTCTTTACCAGAGATGCCAGAATTGAAGGCAGGGATAACTGCTCCAGCGACGGAATCTCAGCGGGAATAGCCCGGGCTGCGATGCTTACTCCACTCCGCTGACGGTACACATTTACTCTGTAACGCACTCCATTATCAAGCGGGTAGGAGAAATCAATTTCACCGGTCTCATTGAAAATGCTGTTATGCCGCTCCTCCATAAGCACCTCTGCCATTGCCAGTGATTCCCCGGCTGTGATCTGTTCCCCTTCAACCGGATACAGGGTTCCATCAATGCGTATTACCGGCGCTGAACCTACAGAGATATGCAAGTCGGAAGCCTTGGAGGTATAGGCCATATGAAGCAGCTGTATAATGTCTCTCGTGAATGTCGGCACTGGCTATCCTCCTCAACGTTTTGTCAGCTTACTTAAGACTTGTTTACTGCGATACCGTTTCCCGCAGAACCTCTTGCAGCGTCGTGGTTCCCTGTGTAACCTTGAGGAAGCCATCCTCCATTAGCTGCACAAGCCCGCGTTCGCGCGCTGCAACTTTTAGTTCATCGACGGATGCCAGATCCGTAATCAATTGCCTCATATGGTCATCGATAGTTAACACCTCGTGAATGGCAATACGTCCACGGTAACCTGTAGTACTACAGCTGCCACAGCCCCGTCCGCGATGGAGACTGTCTGCTGGCAGACTGTATTTCCGCAGCATGATCGCTTCCTGCTCAGACGGCTTGTACTTTTCTTTACAGTCCGGGCATATTTTACGCACAAGCCGCTGGGCAACTACCCCTATTAGGGAAGAAGCAATAAGATAAGGCTCAACTCCCATATCCCTGAGGCGCGATATAGTGCTGATAGCATCATTGGTATGCAGCGTCGACAGGACAAGATGACCCGTTAAGGAGGCTCTGACTGCAATCTCCGCCGTTTCTGTATCACGAATCTCCCCTACCATTACGATATTCGGATCCTGCCGGAGAATCGAACGCAGTCCTGCTGCGAAGGTAAGGCCAACAGCAGCATTCACATGCACTTGATTGACTCCTTCAAGCTGATACTCTACCGGATCTTCAACCGTTATAATATTTGTGCTCTCCACATTTAATTGGTTCAACGCCGAGTACAAGGTTGTCGTTTTGCCGCTCCCTGTTGGTCCGGTAATCAACAAAATCCCGTATGGTCTGGCAATCATTTCTCTAAAAACAGCAGCATTCGACTCACTGAAGCCAAGACTGTCCACTGATTTCACGCCTGTGCTGAGATCCAGCAGCCGGAGTACAATTTTCTCCCCGTGCATTGTCGGCAGTGAAGAGACGCGGATATCAACCATTTTGTAATCAAATTGCATCTTGATACGCCCGTCCTGCGGAAGCCTGCGCTCCGCAATGTTCAGCTTCGCCATGATCTTCAGCCTGGCTGTAATAAAGCCCTGCATCTGTTTGGGAATTACACGTTCCGTACGCAGCGTGCCGTCAATCCGGTAACGGATAGACAGGTTATTCTCACCCGGGTCTACATGGATATCGGATGCCCGCAAGGCCACCGCCTGCTGAATCATCTGATTGACCAGCCGGACTATAGGCGAATCTTCATCGGTAATCTCCGTCTCTTCGATTTCTTCCTGGGTGGGCAGTTCAACCATCATCTGGCTCATAGAATCGCGCATGCCGTAATGCCGGGCAATCGCCCGCTGCAGCTCATCCCGGGTGGAGATCGCAGGTTCGATTCTGAACCCTGTACTCATCCGCAAATCCTCAATGGCGAAATAGTCCAACGGATCAGCCATAGCCACCATCAGCTTGCCGCCTTCCTTCATGAACGGAAGCACCTGATATCGTTTGGCCATACTCTCCGGAATAATCTGCGTAATGGCCGGGTCAATCTGATATTTGAACAAGCTTACATGAGGTATGCCAAGCTGGAATTCCAATACTTCAATTAGCTGCTGCTCGGTAATATAACCCTGCGAGATCAGCAGATCCCCAAGCTTGCGTTTGGTTTTGCGCTGTTCGGCTAGAGCCTCGGTCAACTGCTCCTGCGAGATAATGCCGTTATCTACCAGCAAGTCTCCCAGTCTTTTTTTTATGATTGGCAAAGTTACTCATCTCCAGCTCTCACCCGTTTAATTTTTCTTACCGGTTAAAACTCTCATAATCTAGCAAAAAAAGGATTCGAAGCTACTATTCTTCTGGAAACTCATACCGATTTCCTATATGTAGTCCTTTGCGTGTTACAGAAATCATTTTCCCGGAAATTCGATGGTTTACTAGTTCTAATTACTTAAATTTGAGGTAAATTTTTCATATATTATGATTGCCTATAGAGGTAAATTGTCCTAGAATGATATATAGCATATAACCGTTATTTTTACAATTAGGATTTCCAATACTTGGTCAATTTTAGCGAAAGTTTCGATAAATCTACCAATCGATTATTAATATCTTTACGGGGGAGATGCTAGATGAAATCATTCCGGCGGAGAACATGGTTTCTAGTTTCCGGGGCTACATTTGCGGCTATATTAATTGCTTTGTTTGTCCATTCTTTTGTTCTTTCAGTCAATGCAGTAGTAGATAGTTCGTATACCATCCGTATTCTTGAGATCACTGATCCAAACAGCACTGCAAGCTTGGCACTGGATGCCAATGATAAATACCCCAAGAGTGAACTCGATGGTCTTCAGGGATTAGCCAACGTCAAGATTGATACAATGACTATGAAACGCTTCGTATCCCTGCGTGATAACTGGGACGGCAAATACGATGCTGTCTATATCGGTAAAGGGGCATTCAACAAAAAGAAAGTTAACAGCACGGGGTCCTCTACCCCAGATGAGCGTATTGCAGCTCATAAGACCACTTCTGTCGAAAACGACATTACCAAACTCAAAGCTAAAGAGATCACCGATTACTATATTAGTAAAGGCTTGAATGTTATTCTTCGTGAAGAAACCTTTACCCAGCAAAATACCAAAGACACACAAGGTGTCCTGTATGAAACATTTAATCCTTACCGCACTGCAACTCGCACCAATATTATTTTTCTGAAGGACAAGGCTGCACTCGACACTTTTACAACTGAGGTAAAGTCTGGTAACTGGTCTAAAATGGCGACTCTTAAACAGAGGCCCAGATTGACCCTTACCAGCAAGCCCGCTAATTACAGCGAGAATCCTACTGAGGTGTTTGAATCCGGAGATAAACTGGACTTCTCCATCAGGCTTGATAATATCCCAGACTTAACTCAGGTTCGGATCAAATTATATATTAATGTGGATTCTTCTTTGCCTGTCACTGAAGACAATGTAGTTGTCAGTAAAGAAATCACCTCACTCTCAGATACTTTAAGCTATACTCTTCCCTCTACCTTCTCAGGGCCGCTGTATTGGAGGATTGAAATCAGCACACTGAGTGGACTTAAAGACTTTGACACAGGAAATATCCTCTATAAGGGCGTTAAGCCGGAGATTAAGGTTCTACAGATTATGCCTGCCGGCAAGACAGAAAGTGATTTGCTAAGCACCACTAACAAAAACATGAAAGCAGCTTACTTAAATAATCCCGACTACTATAAACTGATAATCACACCGCACGATATGACCTGGTTTAATAATTACATCGCCGAAAATGCTAGTACCACTGATAAAACCTCAGGACTGAACGGGAACTTTGATATGGTCGTGTTCGGTTTCCTAGACATGTATGACAGGGCTACCACACCGATGTTGTCCAAAGCAGCAGCCGATGCAGTCAAAGCCTTCGCTGAAGAAACAAAGCAAAGCCTGATGCTGACGCATGATACCATTTTCCGGGAGGTTGATTATATCACGAGTACTACGGAGCTTGATCCTTATCCGGAAAGTACAACAAACGGAGTCAAGAACTATAACTACTGGAGTTCCTATTTCCACTATATGGTAGGGCAGACGCTGCCCCGGACATATCTGGGCGGCAATGCTGTAAATACTTCTACTAAAGTAGTTCCGGTCAACCAAGGACTTTTGACCCAGTACCCATTCAATCTAGCCAAAGCAGGTAATGATTCGGGCAGATACACTGTTGCCACTACTCACGACCAATTCTTTCCGCTGAATCTCGAGCGTGCAGATGTAATTCCCTGGTACAACATATCAGGTTCAGAGCGGGATACAGATGATAGCTACAATCATTTCTATACTTATTCTGTCGGTAATATTACCTTCTCCGGTACGGGACATACAAGTAAAGGCTTCCCGGATTGGGAACAGATGTTGTTCGTCAATACCATGTACCGTGCGTTCACCGGCGCCAATCACGCTCCGAAGATTAATATTTATACACCGCAGGACAAGAGTACCAAGCCTTCATATCAGGATAAGCTCACTGTAAGTTATGCGGCTACTGACCTTGATCTCAAGGACAAGGATCTCATAACGTCCATTAACATCAGTAAGCTAATTGACAAAGAAAAGGGCACCTACGTATCGGTAGATACCATGAAGGAGACGACGGTCAAATCAGGTGCAACATTTTCTCATACCTTCAATAATCCGTTACATGAGGAGGGCACGCTGAAGATTGAGATTACTGCCAAAGACAAGCAAGGAGCTCTTGCAACCGAGACTATCACCATTGATGTACAGAAGGTAGAATCCAATTTGACTATCAGCCGTTCCTTATCTCCCAAAACAGTGGAGAAAGGTGAGCCATCAATTATTACGTATAATGTGAAACCTAACAGCATCCCAGCCAGCGCTGTGGAGCAAGGAGATCAAGGTGTTCAGAATCTGGAGATCTCAGATATCCAGTATTCCGAGGTATTCCCATCAAAGTTAGAATTCAGCGATTTATCGTCTCTAGGCCTTACTCAGAGCGGCACCCCCGCATCAGGCTACACACTTACCAAGAATCTTGGTAAACTCACGTATCATTTGTCAGCAGATGGTCTGACTTATGTACCTGATTTAGCTGAAGGTATCACCTTCACCGTCAAGGCAGTACCTACTGAGAAAGTTGCTCATTACCAGTTGGATAACTCTATTTTGAGCTTTGAGGATTTGCATTCAATGCAGACTGCTGCAACTACTCCGGTTCTAACAGATTCTACTAAAATTTATAACACGATAAATAGTATTAGCAATGAGTTTGTTGCCTTTATTCTGGGGCATACCAGTATTAATAGTGCCCAAACAAATGGTCGGATGGCTGTCGGCGGCAATGCACAATTTTCAAGCTATAGACTGGACAGACCAAATGGCGTAGGAAGTAATGCGTTGATTGTTGGAGGAAATTTCATATTTGATTCATCAAATGGTGCTTCAATCACAGGCGATGTAGTTTACGGCGGAACTTCCCAAGTAAGCCAGAACAATACTGCTACCAAAGTAACGCCTGGAAAAATAATAAATTTCAAAGAAACTGGGGAATATCTACAACTCCAATCAAAAACTCTGGCCTCACTAGCTTCCAATGGCAGTGTTGATAATCTTAGTTTTGTTGGTTCGCGTTCAGACATAAATATATTCGATGTAAAACCTGGCAGTTCCAACGATGTGCTCTTAAATAATGTAAAAATTAATGCACCGCAAAACTCGACGGTAATTATTAACGTCTATGGCGAAAACATCTCAATTCGCGGCGGTTTTGACTTAACCAATATCCAAAATAATCATATTGTTTTAAATTTCCCGGAAGCAAAAATACTAAATATTAGAGATGTAGCAGTGAGAGCTACTATTCTTGCCCCATTAGCCAATGTACAATTTGATAGCGGGAATATATATGGCACTCTTATCGCGAAGGAGCTCCACACTAACAATGGAGGTACTCTCAATTCCGGATTATTCGATGGTGCATTGCCACCAGTCGTAGTAGCTACACCTACACCAATACCAGCACCGGTGCTGCCACGAGCAACAATGAAATTTGATACTCTAAGCTTTGATTCCATTGTCAAAGTAATGAGCGTCACTTTGGCTCCAGCGAGAATCAGTATTAACACCAGCCTGAACATGAACCCTCTCGCTACATATCTTCCGGTCGATATCAATAAAGAAACTACAACCTTCAAATGGGAATCTCTTAATCCGGCGATTGCAACAATCTCCGACACTGGTATAGTCAGGGGGATTGCTGAAGGAACAGCCGAGATTAAGCTTACAGTAACAGATATCAGCGGCAAAACAGTGACGGATAGTGCTGATGTTGAAGTAATGACACCAGAACTCAATATCAGTGGCCCCAAAACGGTGCTGATAAACACTTCCGCCGAATATGTAGCCAGTTATAATACTGCAAATGATAACGTTAAAGAATATAAGTGGAGTATTAAAGAAGGAGACAATAATGCAGCAGGAGCTAAGCTCAGCGAGGATGCAAGCGGCACGCTTAAGGATCATGCTACATTAGCAGCTGATAAATCCGGCGAGGTTACCCTAATGGTAGTCGCCATAACTGATGCTTATCCAGACGGAACAGCTCCGAAGGAGTATAAGGTAACCTTCACTAATCCGGTTCGTGAGATTGCCATTTGGGGACCAAACTCAGTACATGTTGATGAGAAGATTGAATTAACCATTAAGGTAGAACTGCCAGAGGCTGCGGACCCTGCCGATTACAAATGGGAACTGTTAGACAATGGCGGTGAATATGTAGAAAAGATTGACAGACCAAACACCAGCAGTATTGAACTTAAAGGTCTAAAGATCACGGCTACTGACCATCCGGTGGGTATCAAAGCTTCCTTAATCGGAGCGCCGGAGGACTCTCCGGTTGAAGCCTTTTGGAACGTCACTGTGGGCAGCGGATTAACTGATCTTTCCCTGCCAGATACATTGAGTATCAAATTAGGTACTGAACATGACCTGTTCAGAAATGATCTTGGTGTGTTCCCTATAACTATGACCATTAAGGATGTAGAAGGGAAGCTGTTATGGAGCACTAGTGATCCAGCTGTGGTAAAGCTCACAGGGGAAGGAGTCATAACAGGTAAAACTAAAGGCACTGCCCAAATCACCGTTATTTCTAAAGAGAATTCCAGTATTACGGATACCATTCAGGTCACTGTAACTAATGAAGACCGCTATTAGATAAACGCAAACAAAGAGAAACGGATGCACTCCCTCTGGGAATGGCATCCGTTTCTTTGTTTACAAAACTGTTTGTGTATAACCCTGAAGAATCAATTGTTTTGACTATATACATTATGCCTATTCCAGCTTCAGTTCCTCTACCCGGATATTTATCGCTTTGACACGGGGAAGTCCCGCTTTCTGGTCAGTAAATATCTGATCATTGTAGATAGCCTTAAACCGGATCAAATTATTGCTTTGTATATTAATACCTAAATTATTACCAGTGGCTATGCCGCGAACTGCATTAATCGTTAAATCTCCCTTAGCGAAGAATCCGCCGCTGAGTGAGAATATGGAGCCTACCCCATAAAGCTTTGCATCAGAATCAGTATAAAAGAATGCTGCCAGTGGCTTCGGTTCATTATTATCAAAGGCTGCCAACCGATTGATTAGGATCTGCCCCTGGGAGATCAGGACCAATTCCTTGTTATTCAATCCTTTAATAGACGCATCCTCTACTATTGTAGTGAAATCTTCTATATCCTTTGTGGAATCCTTCAAAACATAAATAGTGGAATCAAACTCTACTTCCCCTCTAATCTCCACTTTGCCTGTCACCAAAATATTGGCGCGCACTTTAACGGAATTCGGACCACCCTCATTATCAATGGTTAAATTACCGTCAACAATATACCAGTAATGTGGATCCGTTGAACTACCGCCCCCCCCTTTATTCGTATAGTTAATCCCAGTAAGTTCCGTTCCATCCAGGGTTAAATCTCCTTTATATACCACTGATCGGGTGGGAGCAGTCAGACGGGTCTTGATATCATCATATTTAGCAATAAGCTCCTTCCCCGCATCTGAAGTATCCGTAAGATCTGGTTTAGGCGGCAACACTCCCGGATTTTCAAAAATTGCTTTATAACTACTCGTAAGGTATCCAGCCAATGTCCCGTTATCAATATTCTCCTGAATACGTTGTCTACTCGCCCCGCTACCTATAGCTTCCTCAACTTTATCAATAAAAGAGGACTTCACATTCACTTCAACAAAGCTCCGGTGGTTTTTGATTTTCACATTCGCTGCGGGGATAATACCTTTTTCTGAAACAGCATTGCCCGTGAATTTCTGGTTGCCTTTCATATAGACCAGCTTGTCCAACGCCTGCACATGCGCTTCACCAACTAATTCAAAAGGCTCTGAAATATATGCACGGTCGTTATTGTAGATGTAGCGAGCAGTATCACTGATCGTCAGCGTATTCCCCGCGTAGATATTCCCCTTAATATAAGGTGAACCATTGATAGTCAGATTCCCTTCGGAACCCAAAGTATACTTCAAAAAATCAGGATAGGTATCGATCACTACATTCTGTGTTAATTTGCGTATAACTCCATTGACTTCCGCTTGGGCGGTAAGGGTCAGTGTATAGCTTACGGAATCTCCTTGCTTTGTGGTGTGGGGGACTACATCAATAATTGTACCTACTGCTCTCTCCCCGCCGGCCTGCAGAAGGTCGGTACTGGCAAACAATGCACTGGACTTATCCGATTGATCCGGATCATCTATGCTGCCCTTTAGGCTTTTCAAAAACATATCTATTTCAGCATCCACTTCTGCCTGACTCATGTCTACGCTATCTTTAACCTTGCTATTCAAACTTGCCGTAATATATGCCACAGCCTCATCCAGCGTCTTCTCCGCCAAATGCAGACTTTGCACATCGTTCTTCCGTGTCTCCGTACGCTGCGCACCCCCAACGGCTGCCGTAAGCACGCTTAATCCCAGAATCGTAAGCAGCAGTACAATAAACATAACCAGCACCAAGGCTGAACCTCGCTCTTCCCGGAAACGCCCGCTGAATCTCTTCCATTTCCAAGATCTCAAATGACGCAATATCGGTCTAACTCCCGGCATCCGCTACATCCTCCTAAAATCCAAATTTGCTCTTCATCTCCATGGTGTAATCCCTGCCGTCATACTTCTGCGTCAATTTGAGGGTTATTTCGATTAGTCCGCTATCGCATGGCGCATCTTTGGTACAAGACCTACCGTCAGATGTTGCCGAGGAGATTGATGAACCGGTCAGATCCGATTTCACTGCCGTTCGGGACTCATTCGTAGGTACGTCTACTTCAGAACCAATGACAAGCTGGCCTTGTGTAAAAGCTATCTTGACTATATTTTTATAGTCGATATCTGTCTCAACCAATTTCTTCTTCAGGAGAATCCCGTCATTATTGTCCGTGCTCTCCAGCCGCTCCGGGGCAAATGTATATAATTCATTTATAATTGAAGACATAATAATATCCGCTTCATCTCTGAGAGAATTTTCGATTGTTATTTTATGATAGCTGCGGAATCCAAACATAGTGACCATAGAAATGATGCCCACAATCATTGAAAATAAGGTTATGGCGGCAATAAGCTCAATTAGCGTGAAGCCCTGCTGTGACTTTAGCCGGTCAACGTATTTTTTCATCGGTAATATAACCCTCCACTACGGTACTCGCTGAATGGCCATTAGGACCACCATCTCCGGTAACCTTTACCTGAATAGGAATTAGGTAATCGGCCATCTCCTTTTTACGGGCATCTATGCTTTCTGCACCATCAACAATAGTTTTCCCTGCCAGCATATCCTGATGCAGTTGCACTTGATAGGTTATTTTCACATGATATGGGATATTATTGATTACCGGATTCAGCACGTCAGGCATTACCCCTGGATTAATAATAAACGAACTGTAACTACAGGTTGTTGCATTAACACACTGATCCGCTTCAATACTTGGGTGTTCAGGTCCTGTGTCTTTTACAGCAAAATAGTTGCCCATAGCCTCAAAATCCTGCTTCTCCATATAAAAGAGCGCATTACGCGCCAGATTGACCATGATCGTCTTATTCTGGTTCGATTTCGAATAGGACAGCGCATTGGTGAAGTAGGAGGTTAGCACCAGGGAAACTATCGACAAAATCACGATGGCTGCCAGCACCTCAATCAGCGTAAATCCCTCTTCCTTGCCCCGCTCCCGGTTTCGGTTCCACTTGTCTCTCCAAGACATCCTGTTCGCTCCCCGTACTCTATTGAACTGCGTTCTTAAATAGCTGTTATCAGGAAAATTGCCGGATACAACAATCCGCTCCTGGGGAGCCCCCCTGTCTACAGTCCTGTACATTCCCCTGTCTCTCTGAATCTTTCTACCTACTTCCATTATATTCTTTCAACTCCAGCACCAGCAATGCTTACAAGGAATAAATCTAGAGATTTCTACAATTTATATCGCTTAGCGGCTGTGCTATTATTTGGGCTGAAAGGGGATATGCAAATGGCTTTAATCGAATGCAAGTTTTATTCGGAAGTGCTGGGGCTGAACACCTCGATGACCGTGATTCTGCCGCAGCAGACCACTACACAGATCGGAATGAGTAACGTGTCACGGGGGAACCTTCACCCTACACTGTATTTGCTGCACGGCTTGTCCGATGATGATTCAATCTGGCTGCGCCGGACCTCGATTGAGCGTTATGTAGCGCAGATGGGCATTGCCGTTGTTATGCCTCAGGTCCACCGCAGCTTCTATACCGACATGGCGGCGGGCGGACAGTATTGGAGCTTTATCAGTGAGGAGCTGCCGGCGCTGGCCCGTTCGTTCTTCCCGTTGTCGGCGAAACGCGAGGATAACTTCGTAGCCGGACTGTCGATGGGCGGTTATGGAGCGATGAAGCTGGGACTGCGCAAGCCCGAGAACTGGGCCGCTGCTGCTAGTCTGTCGGGGGCACTCGATATGGCGCATCATTTCATGAACTGGGAAGATAAATCACAGAAGACGAAGGAGTATATGCAGATTTTTGGAGACAAGGACATTGCAGGCACTCCTGAAGACCTGCTGTGGCTGCTGAAGGAAGCAGACCGCTCCAAAGGGCCGAAGCCCCTTCTCTATCAATGCTGCGGCACCGAGGATTTCCTCTATGAGGACAATCAGACGTTCCGTAAGGCCTGCTCCAAGACCAAGCTGTCACTGACTTACGAGGAAGGGCCTGGCGAGCATGAATGGGGATATTGGGATACCAAGATCCGTGATGTACTGAACTGGCTGCCACTCGGCCAAGTAAAGTCCGCTGACTTGTAAGCGGATACCCACAGCGTATGTGAATTATAACTTCATTCCTGCAAAAAAAGACTGTCCTCCCGCATCCTATCGATGCGGTAGAGGACAGTCTTTTTGAAAAGATAAGAATTTATATGCTTTGCACAATAAATGATCCTTATCTTTCTCGCTGAAACGATACCGACCTTATTAAAGGACGGTATCGTTTCCACTTGTTGATTCAGTTATATCCGCTGCCAGCCTAGCTGCTTCTTATTGTGCAGCATCCCCATGCTGCACAACCCATTCATTAGCCACCTGCAGAGCTGCCTCGGCCCGTTCAATCGCTGCCTGCACCTGAACAGTAGCTGTGCCGCCGTATACGTTACGGGCGTTCACAACCGCCTCCGGCTGCAGTACAGCGTAGATCTGATCATCGAACAGCGGCGAGAACTGTTTGAATTCCTCCAGGGTAAGATCCAGCAGGAATTTGCCTTCATTGATGCAGTACAATACGGTCTTGCCGATAACCTCATGCGCCTGGCGGAAAGGCAGGCCTTTGCCCACCAGGAAGTCAGCGATATCGGTCGCATTGGAGAAGTCGGTGTTGACGGCTTCGCGCATCCGCACCTTGTTCACCTTCATCGTAGAGATCATCGGCGCGAACAGCTGCAATGCTCCTGTCAGGGTGGCTACCGTATCGAACATGCCTTCCTTGTCTTCCTGCATATCCTTGTTATAGGCCAGCGGCAGCGATTTGAGCACGGTCAGGAGTCCGATTAGGTTGCCGTAGACGCGGCCTGTCTTGCCGCGCACAAGCTCCGGCACATCCGGGTTCTTCTTCTGCGGCATGATGCTGCTGCCGGTGCAGAAGGCATCGTCCAGCTCCACGAAGCTGAATTCCGTGCTGCTCCACAGCACCAGCTCTTCGCTGAGCCGGGACAGGTGAGTCATCACCAGCGCTGCGTTGGCCAGGAACTCAACGATGAAGTCACGGTCGCTGACAGCGTCCAGGCTGTTCTCATAGACGCTGTCGAAGCCAAGCTGCTCTGCCACGAAGTGGCGGTCAATCGGGAACGTTGTTCCCGCCAGCGCCCCTGCACCCAGCGGCAGCACATTGATCCGCTTGTAGCTGTCGGTCAGGCGCTCCGCATCGCGGCGGAACATGGACACATAAGCCAGCAGATGATGCGCGAACAGAATTGGCTGAGCGCGCTGCAGATGGGTGTAGCCCGGTACAATGGTCTCCACATTGTCCTTGGCTTGCCCGATCAGCGCGTCCTGCAGCTCATGCAGGAGAGCCACCAGCTCTACTACACGGTTACGCAAGTAGAGATGCATATCCGTCGCTACCTGATCGTTGCGGCTGCGGCCGGTGTGCAGCTTGCCGCCGACCGGGCCGATCTCTTCGATCAGATTCTTTTCAATATTCATATGAATATCTTCATCGGCTACAGAGAACACAATCTCTCCCGCACGCACTTTATCCAATACCTTATTCAGTCCGTTCTTGATCGTCTCCACATCATCCTGCGGCAGAATCCCGCATTTGCCCAGCATCGTAACATGCGCCAGACTGCCCTGCACATCCTCTTCCGCAAGTGCCTTGTCGAATCCGATGGAAGCCGTATACTCCTCCACCAGCTTGTTCGTTCCTTTGGTAAAACGTCCGCCCCACAGCTTGCTCACCTGTTGTTTCCTCCTCGATTGACGTTAGAAGGGCCGCCCCTGTCCGGATGGGAGGAACGGCCTTCTTCTGTCCGCTTATATTGTGTGATGCTGTATACATTCTTATATTTTGAAAAACCGCTAAGCGGCTATATGCTGCTACTTGTTGGACTCTGCTACGCCGGCCGATACCTTCAGGCGCAGAGCATTCAGACGGATAAAGCCAGTTGCATCTCCCTGGTCATATGCCTGTGTAGGATCTGCTTCCATAGTAGCGATATCCGGGTTGTACAGGCTGACCGGACTCTTCACACCGGCTCCGATGATGTTGCCCTTGTACAGCTTGACGCGTACAGTACCGGTTACGTTCTTCTGGCTTTCCTTCACCAGAGCCTGCAAGGCAAGCCGTTCAGGAGCAAACCAGAAGCCGTTGTACACAAGCGTGCTGTAACGGGTGATCAGACTGTCGCGCAGATTCATGACTTCACGGTCCATGGTGATCGACTCCATTTTGCGGTGAGCGGTGAACAGGATCGTTCCGCCCGGTGTTTCGTACACGCCGCGGCTCTTCATGCCGACGAAACGATTCTCCACCATATCCACACGTCCGATGCCATGCTTACCGCCAAGCTCATTCAGCTTCTCCATGACTTGCAGCGGGGATAACGGTTCGCCGTTCAGCGCTACGCAATCGCCCTTCAGGAAGTCCAGCTCCAGATATTCCGCTTCATCCGGAGCATCCTCCGGCGCATTCGACAGCAGGAACATTTCTTTGTTCTCCGGTGCGCTTGGATCAAACCAAGGATCCTCCAGCACGCCGCTCTCATAGCTGATATGTAACAGGTTGCGGTCCATCGAGTACGGCTTGGCTGCTGATGCTTGCACCGGAATGCCATTGGCTTCAGCATAAGCGATCATTTCCGCACGTCCCGGGAACTGGTTGCGGAACTCTTCCAGACGCCAAGGTGCAATTACTTTGATGCTTGGTGACAAGGCAGCGGCGTTTAATTCGAAACGCACCTGGTCATTCCCTTTACCGGTTGCCCCGTGAGCAATGGCAGTTGCGCCTTCGGCGATGGCGATGTCCACCATCCGCTTAGCGATCAGCGGACGGGCAATGCTTGTACCCAGCAGGTATTGGCCTTCATAAAGCGCACCCGACTGGAACATCGGGTAGATGAAATCATTCGCGAATTCGTCGCGCAGATCATCAATGTAGACTTTGGAGGCGCCGGTCGCCAGCGCTTTTTCCTCCAGGCCGTCCAGCTCTTCCTTTTGGCCGATATCGGCTGTAAAAGCAATAATCTCCGCGTCATACGTTTCTTTCAGCCATTTCAGAATGACTGAGGTATCCAATCCGCCGGAATAGGCGAGTACGATTTTTTCTTTTGCCATGGGGGTTTAACTTCCTTTCGTTGTGGGGGAGGTTATAAGATCAACTGCAATCTCATAATCGGGTTTTGGACGTCACTGCAGAGAATATTTGGACTTCCGGCCGCTGTTGTCTCCAGATATCTTTGAATATACCGCTGTAGCGGACAATATCCGGAGACAAAGGCGGACGCTAACGCTCCTACAGTTCCAAAATCCCCTTTCGATCCTTCTACCCCTCTTATTTCAATCCAGTTCATCTTATATAGGTTTGTATATAAGATAAGATCCAAACAGGCTTACCCCTGTTTTACTCTACGATTCAAACAACTAACAGGACTTATATAGGCTTAGTACAATGTCAGATTTAAACTAGTGAAAACTACTTTGGTAAATCGCTTGCTGAGGGTTTGCAGTAACCCGATTACGGTGTATATGCAGGTTTAATTGTACTTTATACAACTAAATCGTCTGATTTTCAACCGATTACCCATTTAGTTGTATTTCATACAATTATAATGCCCGTTGCACGCGGTTTTCACCTATTCGGGCAGATTTAGTTGTACAGACTACAGTTATAAGAGGCAAGCCTCCCTTTTCGCTGTTTTTAATTGCACAGTATACAACTATCACTGAATTTCACTTGGAACTGAATACATTCATTGCTCTGAATACATCCATTGCTTCCTTGTTGTATTAAATCAATTCTTTAGTTCTGGTTGTACTAGTCTAGCCCATCAAAGCAGCCATAAGCGCCTTCTGCGCATGCAGGCGGTTCTCCGCCTGATCGAAGATGACGGAGTTCGGTCCGTCAATGACACCGGTGCTGACCTCTTCCTCACGGTGGGCCGGCAGGCAGTGCAGGAACAGATAGTCGCTTTTGGCACCCTTCACGAGTTCCTCATTGACCTGATAATCCTTGAACGCCGCTTCACGCGCCAGCTGTTCAGCCTCAAAGCCCATGCTCGCCCATACATCCGTATAGATCACATCAGCGTCCTGTACCGCCTCCTGCGGGCTGCGGGTAACGGTGATGACCGAACCTGTCTCCTTAGCGATCTCGCGCGCCTCGGCCACTACAGCTGCGTCAGGCTCATATCCTTCCGGTCCGGCGATCGAGACATGTACACCCAGCTTGGCACCGCCGATCAGCAGGGAATGCGCCATGTTGTTGCCGTCGCCGATATATGCCAGCTTCAAGCCCTTCAGCTTGCCCTTGTGCTCGTATACAGTCTGGTAATCCGCCAGAACCTGGCACGGATGCGCCAGATCGCTCAGGCCGTTGATAACCGGAACAGATGCATAACGGGCCAATTCTTCCACTTTATCATGGCCGAAGGTACGGATCATGATACCGTCCAGATAACGCGACATCACCTGCGCCGTATCACCAACCGTCTCACCGCGGCCGAGCTGGATATCATTTTTGCTGAGGAACAGCGCATGGCCGCCCAGCTGATACATCCCCACTTCAAACGACACACGTGTGCGGGTGGAGGATTTCTCAAAAATAAGTCCGATCGTCTTGCCCAGCAGCGGCTGGTAGACTTCACCGTTCTTCGCTTTGCGTTTCAGCTCAATCGCCAAATCAATCAAATACGTAATTTCCTCCGGGCTATAATCATTCAGCTCCAGAAGATCACGGCCTTTGAGCTGTGCGGCAATAGCCTCTGTAACGCCCGTTGTTCCCTGACTCATGAATCTGCCTCCCCGTTTGCTCTATTAGCATAAGTATGAATGAGTTCCGAAAGGATGTCCACCGCCTGGTCGATCTCCTCGCGGGTTACGTATAAATTAGGCAGTAGACGAACAACATTCGGTCCGGCTTGGACGAACAGCAATCCGCGCTGCTGTCCCGCCAGCACAATCTCGGCTACTGGCTCTGCACATTCGATTCCGATCAGCAGGCCTTTGCCGCGAATATCCTTCACGAAGGTTGTGTCCGCCAGCTTCTCTCTGAGCAAGCCGGTCAGATAATCGCCCATCTCAGCAGCACGCTGCGCCAGCCCGTCTTCCAGCATCGTCTCAATCGTCGCTTCCATGACCGCCGCGGCCAGCGGTGTGCCGCCGAAGGTAGTCGCATGACTGCCCGGGCTGAATGCTTCACGCAGATATCCCTTGCCCAGCATAACACCGGCAGGGAAACCGCTGGCCACGCCTTTGGCCAAGGTGAAGATATCCGGCTCAATGCCATAATGCTGATGGGCGAACAGCTTGCCTGTACGGCCCATGCCAGTCTGCACTTCGTCCACGATGAGCAGCAGTCCATGCTCTTTGCACAGCGCGACTACAGCATCCAGAAATTCCTGCTGCACTTCAATTACACCGCCCTCAGCCAGCACCATCTCCAGCATAATTGCCGCTGTATGCTCAGTGATTGCAGCCTTCAGCGCCTCCAGATCATGGAGAGGCACAGTCTTGAAGCCTGCCGGAAGCGGCAGGAAGCCTTCTTTTACCTTCGCCTGACCTGTAGCTGTTAACGTAGCCAGCGTGCGTCCGTGGAAGGACTGCTCGAATGTAATTACTTCGTAGCGGTCCGCACCCTTCACCTTCTGATGATACCGGCGCGCCAGCTTAATCGCTGCTTCATTCGCTTCCGCTCCGCTATTACAGAAGAACACCTGATCCGCACAGCTGTTAGCGGTAAGCAGCGCAGCAACCCTGTCCTGGCCCGGAATGTGAAATAGGTTCGAGACATGCCACAGCGTATCAATCTGTTCCTTCAGCTTCGCGCCGACCTTCTCCGGAGCATGGCCCAGGCTGGTTACAGCGAGTCCGCACATGAAATCCAGGTATTTGTTGCCCTGATCATCCCACACCCAGCTGCCTTTACCTTTAACTAGACTAATATCATATCTGGCGTACGACGGGAATACCGCACTCAGCTTGGCAGGAGCAGTAGCGGCCCCCTGTTCCTTCGTTTCCACAGAACGTTCCTGCGGCGCCCCCGTCAAAGAATCCTTGCCCAACTTTGTAAGCTCACTCATTCTCAGTCACTCTCCCACCATGCTGCTGCCGGATTACCGTCAGCGCCTCTAATTTACTTTCTGCTCTACCAAGTACCTATCAGCCAGATGCCAATCAATTCAACATTGCACTATCTATCCCACTCTAGCAGTTTAGCTGCTAACTGCATAATTATCGGACAATCCGCGTCCCCAGCTCTTCACCCTGCAGCACCCGGCTGAGCACATTCGGCTCTTTGCCGTCGACAATGACAACCTCGGACACCTTGCCCTGAATGCAGTCCATCGCAGCACGCACTTTGGGAATCATTCCGCCGTAGATTTCACCATCCGCAATCAGCGCCTCAATCTGCGCCACCGTCACGGACGGAAGCACAACCTTCTCTCCGTCCAGCTCACGCATAATTCCCGGTACATCCGTAACCACGATCATCGTAGGCGATCCCACAAAAGATGCCACCGCTCCGGCAGCTGTGTCCGCATTAATGTTGTAACGTTGACCCCCGCCATCTACACCGATAGGTGCGATTACCGGGATGTAACCCATCGCGAGGATACCCGTCACAATCTCCGCTCTGACCTCGGTTACTTCGCCCACCATACCCAATACATCGCTGTTCGCAACCGGACGCGCCATAATCAGGTTGCCGTCAACGCCGGATAATCCGAGCGCCTGCCCGCCGATGGCTTGAATCCGGCGGACAATCGCCTTATTAATGCTTCCGGCCAGCGTCATCTCTACCACATCGAGCACTTCTTCCGTCGTCACCCGCAGGCCGTTCACGAAGCTGCTCTCAATGCCGAGCTTCTCCAGATTCCCCGAGATCGCCGGACCGCCGCCGTGAACAATGACAGGCTGAACCCCGCTTCGCTGCAGCTCCCGCAAATCCTCAAAGAACGAATCCGGCAGCGCAGCCAGCGTACTCCCGCCGCATTTCATCACGAACAGGCCTCTGCCCCGCTGCTTCTCTATAGGTTCTAACGTCATCTCTCAGTTACCTCCCTATAAGCTGAACTCAAGATACTAACTTAAAGTTCAGTCGTCACTACAGTGAATATCTGGACTTCCGGCCGCTGCCCTCCGCCAACCAGCGCAGATCAGGTTCGGTACGCGGCATTAATACGCACATAATCATAAGTGAGATCGCAGCCCCAGGCCGTGGCACTTCCGCTTCCGTCTGACAAGGTTACCGTAATCAGCACCGTATCACTCTTTTGCAGATAATAGAGAGCCTGCTCTTCGTCAAAAGCTACCGGACGCGACGTCCGCAGCACCTCTATATCTCCCAGCTTAATATCTACCTGCTCCGGAGATACCGGAACTCCCGCGCGGCCTACAGCAGCGATAATCCGTCCCCAGTTGGCATCCGCACCGAAGATCGCAGATTTCACCAGACTCGATCCGACTACGGTCTTGGCAATAGCTGCAGCACCTTCATCATGCACTGCACCATTCACCTGCACTTCGATCAGCTTCGTGGCACCTTCCCCGTCACGGGCAATCGCCATCGCCAGACTCCGGCATACATGCGTGAACGCTGCGGCAAAAGCCTCCCAATCCGGATGCAGACGCGTCAGCTTCTCATTTCCCGCCAGGCCGCTCGCCATAGTGACCAGCATATCATTCGTGCTAGTATCTCCATCCACTGTAATCATATTAAAAGTAGAGTTGGTCGCACTGCGCAGCAAGCTGAGCAGGTCCTCGGCATCAATGACTGCATCTGTGGTCATGAAGCCCAGCATCGTCGCCATATTGGGGTGAATCATGCCCGAACCCTTAGCGGCTCCGGCAATAACTACCTCTGTACCGCCCACCGTCAGCTTTACGCAGCTTTCTTTTTTGACCAGGTCCGTTGTCAGAATCGCCTGGCTGAACTCCTCCGCACCGGCAGCGCCGCCATCCAGCTTCTCCGGCAGTCCGGTGATGCCGCTGCGCACACAGTCCATCTTCAGCAGCTCCCCGATTACCCCGGTCGAGGCTACCGCAACATCCAGCTCGTTCACGCCCAAATAACGGGCAGCCGCAGCGCGCATCTCATACGCATCCGCTTCACCCTGGTCACCTGTGCAGGCATTGGCATTCCCGCTGTTCACGATTACCGCCTGCAGTGTCCCGTTCGCCAGACTCTCCCGTGTTACCTTCAGCGGAGCCGCCTGAAATACATTCGTGGTAAAAACCGCAGCAGCCGTCGCCGGAACCTCGCAGAGAATAGCTCCGAGGTCGTTACGTTCGGTCTTTTTGAGACCGCAATGCAGCCCTCCTGAAGTGAAGCCCTTAGGTGTAGTAATACTTCCGTCTTCCACGACAGTATATAGTTTGTTCTCGCTCATGTTATAGTTTGACCGCTGCACTTTATGGATACACTGGTGTGTAACCAAGACCGCGGGTTTCCTCCCATCCCATCATCAAATTCAGGTTCTGAATCGCCTGTCCTGCAGCGCCTTTAACGATATTGTCGATGACCGACACAATGGTGACCCGTCCGGTACGTGCGTCTGTCGCGAAGCCGATGTCGCAATAGTTCGATCCGCTGACTTCCTTCGTCGCCGGAACCACTCCGGGCTCGCGCACGCGCACATACGGTCTGCCTGCATAATACCTACGGTATAAATCTACTAGTTCCTGTTCACTATGTTCGCCAATCAGTCCGGCATACATCGTGCTCATAATCCCCCGGGTCATCGGCACAAGATGCGTAGTGAAGGTTACCGTTACTTTTTCTCCTGCGATATCGGTAAGCACCTGCTCAATTTCCGGGATATGCTGATGTTTGTTGATTTTGTAGGCTTTGAAGTTCTCATTGATCTCGGCAAAATGAACCATCAGGCTCGTTCCCCGCCCTGCCCCGGATACTCCGGATTTCGCATCAATAATGATGCTGTCCGGCTTGATCCAGCCTTCCGCAAGCGCCGGAACCAGTCCCAGCAGCGTAGCTGTGGGATAACAGCCGGGATTAGAAATGAAGTCCACACCGGCCGCACGCTCACCGTATACCTCGCATAACCCGTACACCGCCTGCTGCAGATAAGCTTCCGGAGGAGCGGGATGCTTATACCACTGCTCATACTCCGCGCCGTCCTTCAGCCGGAAATCGCCCGACAGGTCAACGACCTTGAGGCCGGCTTCGAGCAGCTGGGGCACCAGCTTCGCGCTCACTCCAGAAGGCGTAGCTGTGAATACGACATCCGCCCTGCCGGCAATCTCTGCCGCATCCACACCATCCAGATTGCGCTGCACAATTCCCGTCAGATGCGGGAAGCCTTCCTCAATCGGCGCACCGGCGCTCGAAGAAGATATTACTGAAGTAATCTCTATATCAGGGTGGCTCTGCAGCAGCCTGATCAGCTCCACGCCCCCATATCCCGTTGATCCGACAATCGCCGCTCTCAGCTTGCCTGTCACTGTCATCCCCGCTTCCCGTTTCTGCTTTATATCATTATTACCTGTGAATAACCGTTCTGCAAATATGTATTATTATACGACCGAATTAATATAAATACAACACGTAACGTTAACTTTCTTCGGAGGTTCCCACTCGAAACGACCATGCCTTTTATCAAAAGAAAAGCGCAGAGCTCCCCTAAAGGGAGTCTACGCTTCTCTTTTGAAACCTTCGCCCAGCACTTCATGGGCTTCCGTAATAATTACAAATGCACCCGGGTCTACCGAGCGGACGATCGCTTTGAGCCTCGTAATTTCATTCTGGCCTACTACGACCATCAGGACAGTACGATTGTCTCCGGTGTATCCGCCTTGCGCATTCAGCTTGGTCAGCCCGCGGTCCAGATCATTCAGAATCGCCTGCGAGATATCCTCTGTCTGATCGGAGATAATATACGCCACCTTCGTGGTGCTGAAGCCAACCTCCAGCGCATTGATTACCTTGCCCGTCACGAACAGTCCGATTAGTGCATACATTGCCTGCTCCATGCCCAGCACAAAAGCAGCCAGTGTAATCACCGTACCATCCAGCAACACGACGGACAGCGAGAAGCTGAAGCCGGTAAGCTTTTGAATAATCTGCGCGAGTATGGTCAGTCCGCCTGTTGATCCGCGTCCGCGAAAGACCAGACCGAGGCCCAGCCCCACACCGATCCCTCCATAAATAGAGGCCAGCAGCGGATTTGTAGTCGGCACCGGACCATCCTTGGTCAGGAAGATAAACAGCGGCAGCACAAAACTCCCCAGCAGCGAGCGGATACCGTACTGTTTACCGAGGAATAGTACCCCGAGAATAAAGAGCGGAATATTAAGCGCCCACTGGGTAAAAGCCGGCTCCGCCCCAAACCAGGCCTCGGCAAGCACCGACAACCCCGATACCCCTCCGGAAGCAATCTGGTTCGGGAGAAAGAACAGGTTGAATGCCAGCCCCGTAATCAGCGAGCCGATCAGAATGAGCGCAATATCCACGGTATGACGCAGCGGCCCGTTTAGCGGGATGAGCGGAGGTTTGTTGCGTGAATTGATTTTTTGCATAGTTGCCTGTGCTCCTTAGAAGTGATGTTGCTGTATAGCAAATCCAGTCCGATCATCAGAAAAAAATCCCTACACCTCCGAAGACGCGTAGGAATATCCATGCCTTTATTCAGTTTCCGTCTTGATCTGACTGCGCAGATAGCCGTCAATGAAGCCATCCAGGTCGCCGTCCATCACCGCTCCGACGTTGCCGGTTTCTACAGAAGTACGGTGATCCTTCACCATGCTGTAGGGGTGGAACACATAGGAACGAATCTGGCTGCCCCAGGCAATCTCCGATTGTTCGCCGCGGATCTCATCGAGATGCGCCTGCTGCTCCTGGATTTTGCGCTCATAGAGCTTGGAACGCAGCATCTTCATTGCTTGTTCCCGGTTCTTGATCTGTGAACGTTCATTCTGGCACGTTACCACGACTCCGGTTGGCAAGTGGGTAATCCGCACCGCCGAGTCCGTAGTATTGATATGCTGGCCGCCCGCGCCGCTGGCCCGGTACGTATCGATCTTCAGATCCTCTGTACGGATATCTACTTCCACATCATCCGCAATCTCCGGTACCACATCGCAGGATACGAAGGAGGTATGCCGTCTGCCCGAGGAGTCAAAAGGCGAAATGCGCACCAGACGATGTACACCCTTCTCCGCCTTCAGGTATCCATATACATTGTAGCCCTTAATCAGCAGCGTTACACTCTTGATGCCTGCCTCATCGCCCGGCAAATAATCAAGCACGTCTACCTTGAAGCCCCGCTTCTCCGCCCATCGTGTATACATGCGCAGCAGCATTTGGCCCCAGTCCTGGGATTCTGTTCCGCCTGCTCCTGGATGCAGCTCCAGGATCGCGTTCAGCTTATCGTAGGGCTGATTGAGCAGCAGCTGCAGCTCGAACTCATCTACTCTGCTGCTTACACTGCGAATCGTTCCGGCAATCTCAGATGCAAGCGCGTCATCGCCTTCTTCATCCGCCAGCTCCGCCATCATCGCCGCATCGTCATAATCCTGCTGCAGCTTATCGTATTGATCGACCACCGACTTCACGGCGTTCATCTCGCCAATAACGCTTTGCGCCTTCTCCGGCTCATCCCAGAACCCGGGCGCTGCCATCTTCTCTTCAAAGTTCGCTATTATCTCCAGCTTAAGGTCTAAGTCAAAGTGACCCCCTAAGATTGGTTAGTTTCTTGCCTATTTCACGCAGGTCCTGCTTCACATTAGGATCGATCACTTGGATCACATCACCTTTCAAAATAAAATATTGCGCCGGCCGCTGGGTTTGGGTGTTTTGCGGACAGGGGGAGATACAGCTTCTGCTCGCTGCATCATTGCTCTTAAGAAATGCCTATCGGTGTACGCCGTAACTGCGGGGAATGTTTGGACTTCCGGCCGCTGTTAGGATTGAATTTCCTCATCTAAACTGCTTATCGCAGTAGAAATTCAATCCTAAAGGCGGACGCTGACGCTCCTACAGTTCCAAACTTCCCCTCCGCCACTTCCACCTCAATTGCAGCTCTGCAGAGCCATTCCGTTCGCTTCGCTTGAAGCAATCGCCCCATTCCTGCAAACATCCAAAAAAGCGGCCGGGCCGCAAACGGGGAGTCCCCCGGGCCCAGCCGCTTTTATTGTCATTATAACCTAAGAACTTATGAGCAAGACTATTCTGTGAAAAGTATTCGCAGCTTGATGCCTGCTCATTATTTCACGAGAAACTAGCAGAATCAGCCGTGCCGTTCCTTTTATAGATAGCGCCGTTCCAGCGAGAGTTCACTTAACCCTGCAGAGCCGCAACTCTGTTTCTCTTACGCCTGACCGTGACAGTTCTTGTATTTCTTGCCGCTGCCGCAAGGGCATGGATCATTACGGCCGACTGTAGATTCCACATGTACCGGACGTTTCTCAGCAGGCTCAGCGTTCGTGGAGATCTTATCTTCTTCCACTACCGACTGACGCTCCTGGTTCGCCTCGATGTGCGCCTTCATGATGTAGGTCGCCACTTCTTCCTGAATGTTCGCCGTCATGGCATTGAACATCTCGAAGCCTTCGAACTGATATTCGCGAAGCGGATCGGTACCGCCGTAAGCACGGAGGTGAATCCCTTGACGAAGCTGATCCATAGCATCGATATGATCCATCCATTTGCTGTCTACGGAACGAAGTACAATGACCTTCTCGAACTCACGTACCAGCTCAGCGCCGAGACGTTCTTCACGTGCAGCATATTTCTCAAGCACACGGGCGAAGATGAATTCGATGATTTCTTCTACTTCCTTGCCCCATAGATCATCGCGGGTCAGGGAGTCTTCCTCCAGCAATTTGCTGTTCACATAATCCGCAACCTCTTGCAGCTCCCAGTTCTCCGGGATATCGTCACTGCAGTGGGCATTAACAATACGGTCAACAACCGGCTTGATCATTTCCACCACAACGTCTTTGATATTGTCAGACTCGAGAATTTCGCGGCGCTGCTTGTAGATAATCTCACGCTGCTGATTCATCACGTCATCATATTGCAATACGACTTTACGGATATCGAAGTTGTTGCCTTCCACCCGTTTCTGGGCAGATTCAACCGCTTTGGTAATCATACGGCTCTCAATCGGCTGATCCTCTTCGAATCCAAGACGGTCCATCATGTTCAGCACGTTGTCCGCGCCAAAACGTTTCATCAGTTCATCCCCAAGTGACAGGTAGAACTGTGTGGAACCCGGGTCACCCTGGCGTCCGGCACGTCCGCGCAGCTGGTTATCGATACGGCGTGATTCATGACGTTCTGTACCAATAATATGCAGACCGCCAAGATCGGTTACGCCTTCACCCAGTACGATATCCGTACCGCGTCCAGCCATATTCGTAGCAATTGTTACGGTTCCCGGCTGACCGGCATAAGAGATAATTTCAGCTTCTGCAGCATGATGCTTCGCGTTCAGCACCTGGTGTCTGACACCTTTGCGTTTCAGCATTTCAGATACGCGTTCGGAGTTCTCAATTGATACCGTACCTACAAGCACCGGCTGATTCTTTTTGTGGCGTTCCACAATTTCAGCGACTACAGCGTTGAACTTGCCATTCTCGCTTTTGTAGACCACGTCCGGCATATCGACACGCTGATTCGGTTTGTTGGTAGGTACCTGGAGGACTTCCAGACCGTAGATTTTCTTGAATTCCTCTTCTTCTGTCTTCGCAGTACCGGTCATTCCACCAAGCTTGCGGTACATACGGAAGTAGTTCTGGAAGGTGATTGTAGCCAGCGTCATGCTCTCATTCTGGACCTCAATCTCTTCCTTAGCTTCGATAGCCTGGTGCAGCCCATCGCTGTAACGGCGGCCCTGCATCAGACGTCCGGTGAACTCATCGACGATCATAACCTCGTCTTCGTTGACCACATAGTCGACATCCCGGCGCATAATTGCATTTGCCTTCAACGCTTGTACGATATGATGGTTCAGCGTAACGTGACTGTGATCATATAGATTCTCTATGCCAAAGGCACGTTCAGCTACAGCAACGCCCTTCTCGGTTAAAGCAACAGACTTCACCTTAATATCAACAGTGTAGTCTTCTTCGGCAGTCAGCTTCTTCACGAAACGGTCTGCTGCATAATACAGCTCTGTCGATTTCTCAGCTTGTCCGGAAATGATCAGAGGCGTACGGGCTTCATCGATGAGGATGGAATCGACTTCGTCAATAATACAGAAATACAGCGGACGCTGTACCATCTGTTCCTTATAGAGCACCATGTTGTCACGCAGATAGTCAAAACCAAACTCATTATTCGTGCCATACGTAATATCGCAGGCATACGCTGCTTGTTTATCATTATGGTCCATGCCGTTGAGGTTGACCCCAACCGTCATGCCCAGAAAGTTATAGATTTGCCCCATTTGTGCGCTGTCGCGCTGAGCCAGATAATCATTTACGGTTACGACATGCACGCCTTTGCCCAAGAGTGCATTCAGATATACCGGCAGTGTACCTACCAGCGTCTTGCCTTCCCCGGTCTTCATTTCGGAGATCCGGCCTTCATGCAGCGCCATACCCCCAACTAACTGAACGTCAAAATGCCGCATGCCCAGCGTCCGTTTGGAAGCTTCGCGTACGGTTGCAAATGCCTCGGGAAGAATCTCTTCCAAGGTTTCACCCTTCTCAAGACGGGCACGGAACTCTACCGTCTTAGCCTGCAGCTCTTCATCCGTAAGCGATACGAAATCCGGCTCCAAACCATTGATTACTTCGACCGTCTTCATGAGACGTTTGACATCACGTTCATTAACGTCGCCAAATATTTTTTTTACAAGTCCTAGCATGGTTAACCCCTTTCATGCAACACAGATGGTGGAACCGAGCCCATCCTCAACAAATTGAAAGGGCCATATATGATTTCGATTCCGCTGCTTCATAAATTGTAACAGTTTGTAAGAGAAGCCGCAATACAAGCTGCCGCAACCTTATTCTGCATAATGCCTTTTCATAGAAACAGATGAGGTATTCTTTCCTGTCCCTTCTGTATATACGCACAAGAGCCCTATTCGCTTAAAGCGAATAGGGGCTCGTCTAATTGTCCACGTCAGGCTGAAACGAAAGCCCTTCCTTATTCCAGCAATTTCCGGTTAGCAGGTTAGTTCTGTTCGATCAAACCATACTTGCCGTCATCGCGTTTGTAAACAACGCTAACTTCAGAAGTGTCGATGTTGGAGAACACGAAGAAAGTATGTCCAATCATGTTCATTTGCAGAATCGCTTCTTCCACATCCATAGGCTTCAAGGTGAATCGTTTGTTCCGCACAACCTCAAGATCATCATAATCCTGTTCCTGATCCTCAACAGCTACGGCGTTGGCCGAACCTTCTACGAACAAGGTCTTCAAGCTGCCTTCCTGGCGGAACTTGCGGTTAAGTTTGGTCTTGTGCTTGCGGATCTGACGTTCCAGCTTGTCCACTACGGCATCGATGGATGCATACATATCATCGCTGCGGTCTTCCGCACGAAGCGTCACACCTGCCAGAGGGATTGTAACTTCCACCGTATGAAGGCCGCGAACGACGCCAAGCGTCACATATCCTTCTGAGGTAGGGGGTGCATCGAAATACTTCTCAAGTCTGCTGAGCTTCTTATCAACATAGTCTCTCAAAGCGTCGGTCACTTCAATTTGTTGACCTCGAATGCTGAATTGCATGGGCACTCCTCCTTTGTTTACCTTTTCATTATAGCAAATTGTCAGGGCTAAGTAAAAAACAAATCATGACAGCCTTTACATTTAGCTAACAAAAGATGTCACAGCCTTGCCCTAAACAATAAACAGGTCCGGCTAGCGCATGAACTCGCCCTGGCCGGACCCATTACAGCTACAGTATTATCTCACTTTGAAGTCTAGATTATGAATGATTGCTGACATATTGCATATTGCAGACAGTAGCGTCTGATTTATTTGTCTTACTTATTTGGTCTGGATGCGCAAAATCTCTACTGGGGAGAAGTTACCATTAGAACCAGTGATGAAAAAGATTTTATAGGCTGTGTTGGAAGTCAGTCCGGTTAGCGTAAAGGTATGCTTTACACCTGGAGATACTGTAGAATTCGGACCCGCAAAAGTTCCCGTTAAGACAACGCCAGCACTATCCTTTCCTTCAGAAATTTGTTGTGCTGTAGGATCAGCTTCCGTTGCCTTGACCATAACATATTTCAGGGGTGTTGGTGTGTTACCACCGTATGTTGCATATACATCTGCAGTCACCGTTCCTATGCTAGTCACTCCAACCTGTGTAAGCGATGTGCTGCTGCTTGCTGCTGTTTTCAATCGAAGCGGTGTTACGCCAGACCAATTGCCTGAATTATCAGCCAGAGCGACATATACGGTATATTCAGTACCTGCACTCAGACCATATACAGAGAACGCAACGGTTGTATTAGCAGTTGTTGCGATTGTGCCGGAGTGAACGCCTGCTGTTCCTGCACTAGTCAATCCGTCTTTCACTTGCGCTGCAGTTGGTGCTGTTACGTTCATGCTGTAAGGAGCAACTACATAATATACTGCTCCTGTTACCGAAGGCGTAACATATACATCTGCAGCAACCGAACCCACATGACCGTAGGTCACGTTGCTTACAGAAGGTAAGGTAACGCTGCCGCCACCACCGCCGCCACCACTACCACCGGTAACCGGGGTTGCTGTTGGGCTGGTGCTTGGCACAGGTGTTGCTGTAGGAGCAGGCGTTGCCGTAGGGGCCGGTGTTGGTGTCACTCCACCAGTGCCTGCCGGTTTATAGACCACAGAGTTGCTGATGATTCCGACCGCTTCGGCCCGTGTAAGTGATTTCTTCGGTCCGAAGGTTCCGTCCGGATAACCATTAATAATCTTCTTGTCTGCTGCTGCTACAACCGCACCTTTGGCCCAGGCTGCCACTTGGGCACTGTCCTTGAACTTAAGTGTAGTAGAGCTTGTACTCAGCTTCAGGACTTTGGCTGCAATGACAGCCGCTTCCTGCCGGGTAAGCGGATTGTTAGCACGGAAGGTATTATTCTCATACCCGCCGATGTAACCGGCCTTTACGGCTTTGGCTACTTCGCTGTAGACCCAATTTGTGCTTTTGACATCCGTGAAGCTAATGGAAGCCGTTTCGGTGAACCCGAACAGGCGATTGATCAGTGCTACATACTCGCCACGGGTAATAGCCTTGTTCGGCTTCACCGTTCCGTCAGGATAACCGCCCAGGTATCCTTTATCCAGCCAGCTCTGCAATTGCTTCTGCGCCCAGTGACCTTGAATGTCTTTGGGGGTAGCCGCAGCTGACACACTGCCTAATGATCCGAGCAACATCGAAATACCAAGTAATCCGGCCATAAGGCCACGCCATGTTTTCTTCATTCTTTTGTTCATCCTCCTGAGTGTTTGATGGGCATAGGCTTCACTGCATGTCTTCTTATCTAGGTACTTTTCGGAAGCATACGCCTAAGCTAATAATGGGGTGCTATCTAGGCAACAATAAGCCCAACATCTCTCATTACCCATATTTTGGAGGGAACTAACGGATTCTTGAAATAAAACTTTACAAAGTGTCTAATGATGTGTCTTTTCCGCCTTATGTTGCGCGTCATTTATTATATGAACGTAAAAAAGACCCCGGGGAATATCCCCAAGGTCTAACGCTAGCGTTGTCTCAATTGCTAACCATCTACCATATATGTAGGTCGGCTTCGCCGGATGATTATAATTTGATGACGTTAGCTGCTTGTGGTCCGCGTGCGCCTTCAACGATATCGAACTCTACGGATTGGCCTTCGTCCAATGTCTTGAAACCGTCAGTTTGAATCGCGGAGAAGTGTACGAATACGTCGCCACCATCGGCAGTTTCGATGAAACCATAACCTTTTTCTGCGTTAAACCATTTTACTTTACCTTCCATTGACTAAACATTCCCTTCGTCATCAGATGAACGTGAGTCTTGCTCACAATTCGACTATACCACCGCTGCTTCTCTATTGTCAATTGGAATAGTAAATGATTACTTGCAATATTTTACCATCCTTAAATCTATCATAAAAAAGGCAGATTCTGTGATACAAGATACAAAAAAAGGAGCAGACGCTATTTAAATACCCGCCCGCTCCCCAGCTGAAACATCTGGAATCTATTATTTTTTTCGGTCCATTAGAATGCTGTCGGGGGTGTATCCCGCCTCGTATGCATTGCGCTGTATCTTGGCTTGCCCGCGCTTCTGCAGAAAGTTCTGGGCTTCCTGACGAAGAGCATTCATCCGGTCCAGCAGCTCATTATCGTATCCTAGAATCCGATGAATTTCTTGCTTATGTGCAGCCGACGAAGGATAAATTGCGACTTTTTCTGCAATGGAATCGACAAGTTTCTGCCGCTCCTCTACAAACTCTACAAGCTCCTCGTATGTTGCTTCCTGAAGCCTGCTCATCATCTCTCGGGTAAGCAGGTCCAGACTACGGATTAATTCATCCATTAGCAATCTCAGTCTGAGTCGCGGCAAGCTTAGACGCCTGCAGCCAGGTTTCGCGCAGATCCGTAAGGTAACCAATAGCTTCTTCGGCTTTCGCCGGGTTCTTGTGGATGTTGGCTTCGATCAACAAGTAGTTCGTATATTCGTATAGAGAGTAGAGACCTTTGGATACCTCAATCGAATGATCCAGAGTGCTCATTAACTCACTGATGATTGTCTGAGCCTTGCCGAAGTTCAGATTGGATTTCTCCAGATCCTGTTTGTTCAGCCCATCCAAAGCCGTCTTCACGAAACGGATTGCCCCGTCATACAGCATAATCACGAGTTGCGCAGGTGTTGAGGTCTGGACTGACGACTGGCGGTATTTATCATAAGGAGATTTAATCAATGTTGTCACCCTCTATTATAAAATATCTTAGCTGCTAGTGGAGAACAGGCTGGAGGACTGGGTCGTGAGCTTATTCATCGCTGTTTCCATAGCCGTAAACTGGTTATAGTAACGGGTTTCAGCGTTATTTAGCATTGTGATCATTGCGCTTATTCGCGTGTTATACTCTGTTAACTTCTTGCCCATAACACTTTCTGTTTTGTACGAAGTTGTGAGATCTGAAGAGTACCTGTCTGTGCCTGCACGTTTATTCAACAGGTCTATTGCACTGTCAGCTTTTTTACTTAGTTTATCAAAAATCCCGTTGTCAGGGGCACTCGCAGGTCCTTGAAGAATATCCTGTATGCCTTGAGGGTTGCTGATTATTGCTTCTTTCAGTTTTGCCTCATCAAGAACCAGTTTTCCGTTATCGTAGTATGAACCAGTTGTAATACCGTAGGTACTCAATGGCCCAATTTGACTAGTTATTATACTACGCATAGAAGCTAGGGCTTCCTTAATTATATCATCGTTTTTCAACAACCCGCTCTTAGCCTTTTCTGTCCAGGTAGCTATATCTGCTTCTTTCATTTCTGCTTTTTGCTCATCCGTAAGAGGGGCATAGTCACGATATTTCTCTTCAAAAATTTTAGTATTTAGAGAGGTAATAAGTGCATTATAATCTTCCACAAATGCTTTGATGTTGGTAATTGCGGTTGTAGGATCTGTATCAATGGTTATCTTGGAAGTAACACCGTTGGACTTGGCCTGTGCAGTGATGGCGACTCCATTAACTGTCACTTTATTATCATCTGGTTCATACGTTTGAGTCGCAGCTGAATCATTAGTGTTGGTTACTACTATTTTAGCTTTCGTAGCCACATTAATCTCACTCGCAGCAATTCCGATCAGATCCAAAAAGGGACTGCTCGATTTAGCAACTCCATCTTTATCGGTCTGTACAATATTATTCTTGGTGCCGTAATCTTTAGCAGTAATAGTGAGCTTCCCACTGAGATCATCAAAGGTTGCTTTTACATTGGCTGTCTTATCCCCATTAAGCTTACTTATCACAGAAGATAATGTATCTGAAGCATTGAAAGTAATCGTAGTATTGTTTATATACATATCAAATGTGGTTGCTGATCCAGCCCCATTTAGCTCACTAAGCTTAGTTGTTAGACTCGCTGTAGTAGTGGATGGAGTTGCAAGCTTAAGTGCATCAGTAGTCATATAGGACTTTGCAGCAAGTTCCTTAACTTCTACAGTCATCGGAGTACCATTAGCTGTTGTTGCCTCAGCCTTAATCGCACTGGTATTATCTGTAATTGTAGCTTTTTGTGAATTCAATGCAGAAGTTACACCATATTTATCCGTAAGCTTATTGGTCCGGAAATCTACTAACTTACTGTTGACCTCGCGATAACTGTCTCTTGTCCAGTTCAACAGAATCTTTTGCTGATTCAGTTTGTCAAGCGGCACCCGCTTGGCAGCCATCATGCTCTTAACCATACTATCTATATCCATGCCTGAGAATCCATTCACACGTGTAACCAAAACAGCACCTCCTGCTACTAAATTTTTTCGTCTACAAGTATTCCGGCAATCTCCATCATCTTGGCAACCAAATCCAATGTTTTCTCCGGAGGAACCTCACGTATCAGTTCACCAGTATCCTTGTTAAGCACCTTCACCATAATATCGTGTGTCTTCTCATGGATGCTGATTTCTAGAGTAGTCGAAGGACCCTGAAGTGACTTCACAGCACGTTCTATTGTTCGGATGAGCTGCTCCTCAGCAACAGAAACTTTCACACCTTGTTTCTCCTTCAAGTTCATATCCTTAGCATTCCGGATAGAGGACGCTTGACTTACAGGTGCTACTGGTGCAGCACTGGCTACTGTCACCTCAGGTTTATTCTGTCCGCTCGTTGTTGAACTGGCAGTAAGTGAAAACTGTACATTCATAACCCCGACCTCCACCAATACACATTTATTACTTTATATATCGGTTAGTTTCAGGGATAATTTAGGACTTTTATAAAAACAAGCCCCGATAATATCGGAGCTTTCAGAATAAATACAATCAATTAAGTTAACCTAATTCAATCGTAATAATTATAGCATGTCACGAGTGTTCATATTCCATAATTTGTCGCTCGCACAACTCTCTTAAATCTTCATTTTCTAAAAAAGCAGTAACTCCTTGAATTGTATAATCAAGCGCTTTGCTGAGCGACCAACGGGGGCTCCATCCCAGTCGGTTTCTTGCTTTAGAGCAATCCAGTATAAGTGTTTTTGCCTCGTGTAATTGATCCTGCATTGAACAAATTTTATACTCTGGCTGTTTATAAGGCCACCGTTTAGTCATTTCTTCTACGATCCATAGGACTGATTTAGCTTCACTATCTATAGGCCCGAAATTCCAAGCATCCGCATATTCCCCACCATTTTCATACAACTTCTGAGCTAAAGTTAAATAACCAGATAAAGGCTCAAGTACATGTTGCCATGGCCGCACAGCATCAGGTTGTCGTATTAGAACTTCAGTTCCGCTGGAAAATGACCGAATAAGATCAGGTATTAAACGATCCTGTGCCCAATCTCCCCATCCTATTACATTTCCAGCGCGTGCTGTCCCAACTGCAATGGAGTTCGCTTCAAAAAAAGAGTTTCGATATGCAGACGTTATTATTTCTGAGCATGCTTTGCTGCTAGAGTAGGGGTCATAACCTCCCAAAGGATCATTTTCCCTATACCCCAATTCCCATTCCTGATTAATATAACATTTATCTGTTGTCACATTGAGGACAGCATGTACCGAGTCGCATATACGTACGGCCTCAAAAAGATTTACTGTCCCCATTACATTAGTTGAGTACGTTAGTACAGGATTCTGATAAGATAATCTCACCAATGGCTGGGCAGCCATATGGATGACAATTTCAGGATCTGCTTCGTGCATAGAGCTCTTTAATCTTTCCGTATCCATAATGTCACCTATTATAGATTTTGTAATTAATCCTCCAACATTGCAAACTTCAAATAAAGACGGCACGGTAGGAGCAATTAACGAATATCCCGTAACACTAGCCCCCATATTATGCAGCCAAATTGATAACCAACTGCCTTTAAAACCGGTATGTCCAGTTAAAAATACCCTTTTGTTATTCCAGAATCCCCTATCTATCAATCCCAAATTCCCCATGGAGTTTCCCCTATCTTCCAAATTAATCTCCAAAAATTATTGAATTTATTACTATAAATGAGCAAATTCACTTCCAGTAAAATGTAAAACACAAAAGAATAGAGACAAAGTGCTTTCCTTGTGTTAAAAAGTAGTCACCACAACACACTTTTTCACGAAGGAGAAATCACAATGTCTCATACCGATATCGTACTCGAACACTCTGCCATTCGCAACTATTTATCTCAACATCGCCTGCCTCTCTATTACTCCAAACCGGTTCTGGCTCATCTGGAGACGTATATGGTGGCTGCGACAGCGAAAGGGTTTCGAGGAAAGGTCGTTGACCTTGCCGAGTATAGTCATTGCCATCGCACGTCTCTCGGTCATTTTCTAGCCGAAGGCAAATGGGACGAAAGCGTGCTAACACCAGGTTACTGTTGGGGCTCTGGCTCAGGTCAGGGAGATCTCTGAGCGCACCACCGAACCCCTATTTGTGATTCATGACGATACGATTGCACAGAAGACGAAGCCTTCGTCACAGGCACAGTCTCCCATCGAACGCACAGGCTTCCACCACTCGCACTTGCTGGGTAAAGTCGTATTTGGTCATCAACTCCAGGCCACGGTTGTAGCCTGTGCTGACCTATCCTTAATTCACTCCATTGATTTGTACGACAAGAACCATACGCATCCAGATGGCAAGGTCGTTACAAAAATTGACCGGGTGTGCGATTTGGCGAAGACACTGTCTCTTCCGCCCCACGGCGGATATTGTTTGGTAGATTCCTGGTTTACCTGCCCTCGCGTCATCGATGCATATGCTGCAGCAGGCTACCACTTTATTGGAGCACTGAAAACCAACAGGATATTGTATCCTCAAGGCATCCGAACTTCGGTGCAAGACTTCGCAATGCATATCCGAAAAGAAGACGTTCGCCTCGTTACCGTGAACGGTTCGTCGTACTGGATGTATCGTTACGAAGGAGCACTGAATGGAATAGCGAATGCCGTGGTCTTACTCTGTTGGCCGAAGCAAGCTTTTGGTGAACCGAATGCTCTGCGCGCCTTTTGTTGTACGGATATTTCACTGGAAACCGAAACGATTGCCACGTGCTATGCCAAACGCTTGCCCATCGAAATCTTCTTTCGCCAGTCCAAAAACAACTTGGGTTTTGACACCTACCAAGTTCGTTCCGCGAAGGCGTTTATCCGCTTATGGGCACTTTTGGCCTGGACACATTTGTATTGCACGGTCGGTTTGGGACAACCCGGTCCTTTTGGCGAAGGACTTCGCAGGGTACGAAAGCAGGTCCAGCAAGACCGACTTCGGTATGTCTACGACTGCGCCCAAAGGGGTATTCCGTTTCAGACAGTATGTGAGCGATTCAATGTTGGCTAAGTACTATTGGGATTTTCTGTATCCATTTTCGCTCATTTATAGTTTATTATTACATTTCCCCGAACAAAATCAATATTATTAGTTTTCATCCACGCAAAATATAAAACCTGAGCCTCTATATCACTGGGACTGTAAAGAATTTTTGTGCCCACGGTTGCTCCTTCTTTTTAACTTTGTTACAACCTGATTCATTGAAAACAACTGACTGCCTTTCAACATCTTTTTCATAAAGCATACAATTCGCTCCTATAGATACTCCATCTTCGATATTTGAGCGACCAATTACTGAGGAATTTGGCAGAAGGGACACCCCCTTACCTATTACAGGATATTGTCCATGATGAGCTCCTACAGTGGCACCTTGACAACACACAAAAAAATTCGAATAAGAAGCCTTGCCGAGTGTTGTACCTATTCCATGATGAATCAGAAAAATTTCTGGAAGCTTTGTATCATACATACATAAAAATGAATTAATTACTCTATTAAGGTAAAAAAACTTCTTTGCATAAATCTCATCTTCATATTCTTGCCAAAGCGAACTAGATAAAAACCAAAGAAACATAGTGTATTGATCAGAATGCAGATGACTAAAAGTTGTTATTCCATTTTTATTAAAGGCAGGCATATTAATATGTTTAAAACAATAATAAGTTCTGTCTAATGCTATATCAAAGGCTATTTTAAATAAAGGATCACCAGAAGGTGTTATCTTATCAGGAAACACATGATTAATTTGTGCTAATAAATATGTCATGAAATCACTTTTTTTCAGTGAAAGGTCCAGCATAAACTGCCCCTCCTTATGAAATACGATATATAAACTCTTTTGTTAGTAGTAGTTGCTTTGTTTCCGTTTGATGATTTACTTTTTGTGTTAATAATAAAAACATCTTAGCAATATAAGTATTATCGGAAACGATAATTGAAGCGACATCTATATGAGAAAAACATAGCTCGGAAACACTTTGTTTAATCACTGAGGTTGTATATACTTTCGTGCATGTTGCTGTGCCTTGTAGTAGCATGTACACATTCTCAAAATAAGAAGGATTATTTATTTTAAAAACAATTTGCCCCCCAGGAGCTAACATTTCTTTTAATCTTAATAATAGTTTTTTTATAGATATTTCCTCATATTCATCTATTGGCTTCTCAATTATAATAATATCAAATTGCTCCGCTTGATAAAAATTCAAAAGATTATTAATATCATCATCAAATATGACATGATTCGAGACTGTCTCTAGATCATTCCTGTATTTATCTTCTGTGGTAAACAATGAAATAGATACTGAATCTTGCCCTTGACTTCTTAGAATATTGCTCAAATGCAGGGGTGTTCCGCCACATTTAACATCGATCCCTAAAACTTTCTTCACCTCACCCTTGAGATTGGTCATATTTAAGAGATTTAAATCAAATCTTGCATCTCTCCAAGCATCTAAGCCGTACTTATTTTGAAATATCACTCTACTCACTTCAAGGGACTTATTTTCTCTCTGATCATCACCAACTGTAATATGCCCAAAATGATGAAGAACTGTGTCTTTACAAAAAATACACTTAAATCCAGCTCGGCGCACTTTAAAAGAAATATCATCATCCGCAAATTCCCCATAATAATAACGAGTATCATAATAATTTATTCTTTTTATTAAAGCTGTAGGAATGAAAAGAACATTGGGTAATAGAACAATTCGTTCTTCCCACTTTAATGGGTCAGAAATGTTGTATTTCCTTGCGAAATCGTGAAACTCTCCAATTCCATTAAATTTAACACTAACTTGCTGATGATTAGAAATATATGTTGCCGCTGGAGCTACATATCCGTAATTTTCATCGCTTTCAATACACTTCACAAGATTCCCCAGCCAGTTATGTGTGAATATAAAGTCATTGCAAAGCGCAGCTACGTACTTACCTTCTGCTACCATCATACCTATATTAAAACCTAATGTTGCCCCAATATTATATTTAAGATGTATCTTTTTTGCTTGAGGGATACTATCAAAGTAGGCTTCAGTACCATCTGTGGATCCATTATTAACAAGGATTAATTCATAAGTATAATCAGTAGTATATTTCAGAATACTCTCCAAGCACTGTTTTGTATAATCAAGCTTGTTATAAGCCAGCAATACTAAGCTAACAATTGGCTCACTTTCTTTTATTTCCTTAATTATGTCTTCTTTGTTTATAGAAAGAGATTCCGGATAAAAGTCAGGAAAATCCTCTTTATTTAGGAATCCCTCCATTAGAAAAGCAATTTCGTTTCTCAGTAAGGAATACAATGCAGGGAGTAGTAATTTTAATTTAAAATTTTTACTTTCATCATCATTTAAAGATTTACTACCTTGTATATCTTCAATAAGAAAAATAATATTTTTGACAACTTCTGGAAGTCTTGATAATGGTATTTCACAAATAAATGACTCAATTTCTTTCTCAACAGTGGAAACAAGTTCCTTAATATCTTCGAGTAGAAACTCCGCTTCTAAAAGCTTGCCTGAGTTATTTTTCAAAATCAAAAAATTTATAGCCTCAGAGCCAGTTTGGAGTAAGTTCATTGAAATTAAAGCACGTTGACTGTTATTCAACCCCATTTCATCACCCATTCTCATGTACTTAGTAAACTTATTAAGGGATACTCTCTAACAGTACGATTTTTATATTTAAATCAGAAACTAAGAGTCTTATCTCCTGCTCATAATTTGGATTCATGACTATAATTGTATTTATCCCCCGCAATTGGAGCTCTTGATATTTAATTACTGGATGCCCTGATCCCGGTATGAATTTCCCTTGTTTTTCAGGATTCAGATCCACTACACAATTTATCAATCTTCTTTCAGGATCTAATAGGTTTGCGAAGGTTACCCCTTTTGCCCCAGCCCCCCACAATGCTACATTATTCAAACTATATAAGATATCAAGCCACTTGCCCATATTATTCTTTTCATTATCCACGTAATATTCTAAGGTATCAATTTTAATTGGTTCAAAGGTTATATGTTCTTCGCCCTTTATCGAAGCTTCAAGCCAAAGATATTGTCCATTAAAAATGTGTTTTACTCCTTCAATATGGTATCCTGCTAACTCAAAAACTCTAGTCAACGAACGAATTGTAAACAAAGAACAGTGCTCATAAAAAAAATCCCAAAACGCATTATTTTCGAGAATCCATTCTACACAAGGTGTCTCAAAATAGACCCTAACATCTCTGGAATTCCCCAAAGACTTTTTTAAATTCTCTAGCATCTCTAATGGGTTAGAAATATGTTCTATAACGTGTCGACAGATAACTACATTAGCTTGAATATCACTGTATCTTGAATCAAAGAAATCCTTTATGAATTCCAAATTGCCTCCAAACAGATTATCAGATCCAACATAGCTGGGATCAAAGCCTAACCCTTTATTCCCCCGCCCTTCGGAGATTAACCGAGTAATGAAGTCCCCTTTTCCACATCCCACTTCCAGTATAGTGCTATTCTGAATATTTTGCTCTTCCACTAAATATTTGACTAATTCATCTACATACTGGTTAAAGGAAGGAGAGTACAACTGGCTGTTATTATAATTTTGATTATATTCCATCTTGCGATTATCAAAACTCTGATTAAATACAAAACCACAATTGTAACAAACCGTAAAATCCAGATCTCCTCTTGTTACTTGTAAAGCTTCCTTTTGCGTTTCAAGTAGGAGATTTTGATGAACTGGCACATTCTTTCGTGTCAGAAAAACTTTAGTATTATCCATCTGGCATATCGGACAGCAATTATTCATCATTACCTCCTAAACTGTGTTTCCAATATTGTAGTGTATTTTCAATACCTTCATCTAATTTTATTTTCGGAAACCAATCTAGTGCCTTATTTAACTTTGTAGTGTCTGCAATAACAAAAGGGGCTTCATCTTTTGAAGCATAGTATTGTATTAAATTCCTTTTGCCCATGATTTTCTCTACTCGATTTAATACCCCTCTAATTGTTATTGGTTGACCGGATGCAATATTTATTCTTCCATTAATATCACTTGAGAGAAGTTTAACAAAAGCAGATGCAACATCCTGAACATGTAAGAAATCCCTTGTACTTTGAGCATTACGACACATAAACTTATTATTTCTCAGAAGATTTTGGATTGCAGATGGAATCAGTCGGGATCCGTCTTCACCTGGACCATAAATCCAAAAAATACGTCCCCAAGCACAACTCATACCAACATTACCAGCAAAATCAGCTGTTAACTGTTGTAAAATGTTTTTACTTGCCGCATATGGATTTTGAAAGGATAGGTTTGTAACATCCTCTATCATATAATTACTTTTCCATTCATATTCTGCGCAGGTTCCTGACACAACAACTCTTTTCCCTCCAAACTTATTGAAAGAATCAATCAAATTAAAACTTGCTGATACCCATTTATAGTTATCTAATGAACTTAAATAATTTTTATGTGGAAGATCCCAGGCCAGATGAAGCAGATGGGTAGGTCGGAGGAATTCTATTAACTTGCTAATATCAAATGTATTTAATATGTCCGCCTGATGCCAATAATAGTTTTCTGCGATTTGTAATTTTCTACTCAATGCGTGTACTTCATATCCACTATTTTTTAATAACTCTAACGTATGTCGACCTATGAAACCGCTAGCACCTGTGACTAAAACTTTTTTCATTTTTCAAACTCCTGATAATCCTCGTCTTTTTCTGAGATAGTGATTCTCTTGTTAATAGGCCATTTTATGTTGAAAGCTTTATCATTCCATTTAATTCCCCTGGAACTTTCAGAGTGATGATACTCATTCATTTGATAAAAGATCTCAGTATTATCTTCAAGTGTCTGAAAACCATGAGCAAATCCACCTGGTATATATAACATGCTCCTATTATCAGCAGTTAATAAAATTGAAAACCAATCTAAATATGTTTTAGAATATGGGCGCAGATCTATAATCACATCAAATATTGCACCTTTTGTGCAACGTACTAACTTTACTTCTTCATACGGATAAACCTGATAATGCATTCCTCTAATAGTTCCTCTTTTTCTATTAAAGGAAATACTACATTGAACAAGATCAGAACTTAGCCCTTGACTCTCAAAGTCCCTCTTGCACCAAGTACGTGCAAAAAAACCTCTTTCATCCTCTATAGGCTCTGCATCAATAGTATAAGCACCCTTTAGAACCGTCTCAGAAAAGTCCATTTATACCACCATCACTTTCGGAATTGGAATAATAAACTCTCCACCCCACTGTCGAATAAACGATAACTGACTCATAATTTCTTCTTTTAGATTCCATGGAAGAACTAAGACATAATCCGGCTTAAATTCCAGAATACGTTCAGGGTTATAAATTGGAATATGAGTACCCGGAAGATATAAACCTTGCTTATAGAGACTCCGATCAACAGTGAAATCAAGAAAATCTTTCCCAATTCCACAATAATTAAGTAAAGTGTTTCCTTTTGCAGGAGCCCCATACCCCACTATAGTCTTGCTTTCATTTTTAGCCTTGATTAGAAAATCAAGTATATCACGTTTAACAGCCTTAACCCTTTGACCAAATTCTCTATAAACTCCCATATCCTTTAGTCCAAACTCTTCTTCTTTATCTAAGATTGATTGGACACGTCTATTAACTGTTTTAGAGCAATCTTCTTCATGCTTTACATAGATTCGTAATGATCCACCGTGGGTCAAGAGTTCTTCTGCATCAAACAGTTGTAACCCATGTTTCTGAAAAATTTGATTAACAGAGGTGAGAGAAAGATAAGAGAAGTGCTCATGATATATAGTATCAAACTGCACATTTTTTATTAATTCCAACAGGTGAGGAAACTCCAATGTTATAATTCCATTAGATTTCAACAGAGTTTTCATACCTGCAACAAAGTTATTGATATCCGGTACATGTGCCAGTACATTATTACCTAGAAGTAGATCAGCTTGTTTACCTCCCCCCTTCAAGTCAGCAGCTAATTTCTTTCCAAAAAACTCACAAACCGTAGGAATTCCTTTGTCAATAGCAACACTGGCCACATTTTCAGCTGGCTCAATACCTAAGACAGGTATATTATATTTTTTAAAATATTGCAGTAAGTATCCATCATTACTGGCAATTTCAATAACTTGGCTATTTATACCTATAGAGTAATCGGATATCATTTTATACACATATTGTTCTGCATGCCGAAGCCATTCTTCTGAATATGAACTGAAATAAGCGTAATCATGGAATATGTGATCAGGAGATTCGAATTCTTCAAGTTGTACTAAATAACAACTACTGCAGACAAATGCATGTAATGGCAGAAAAGTCTCAGCGGAATATAATTTTTCCGGTTTGATAAAAGAATTTGATAGCGGTGACATACCAAGATCAGCAAAATCAACTGATAATTGCTCCCCGCAAAAACGACATTCCTTCATTATTTTCGCTCCTCAATTAGCTGATCAAAGGATGACTTTAGTTTAAATCCTATATACATTACACTACCAAACCTTCCACGGAGCCTCTTTTTTATCCCACATTTCCTCTAATTTCACTTTATCCCTTAAGGTATCCATAGGTTGCCAAAAACCTTTATGTTTAAATGCAGACAACTGCTTTTCTTGAGCTAATTTCTCTAAGGGAGCAAGTTCCCAAACTGTTGTGTCGTTTTCGATAAATTTAAAAATCTCAGGTTCAAGAATAAAATAGCCACCATTCACCCAGTTTCCATCCCCTAGTGGTTTTTCTTCAAAGCTTGTTATTTTATTTTGTAGAATATCTAATGCCCCAAAACGGCCCGGGGGTTGAACTGCAGTTAGAGTTGCCCACGTTCCATGCAAACGATGAAACTCAATAAGTTCAGAAATATTAACATTCGATACCCCATCACCATAGGTAAAACAAAAAGTTTCACTACCGATGTATTTCCGAACTCTTTTCAACCGTCCTCCGGTCATAGTTTCCAAACCCGTATCAACTAAAGTTACTTTCCAAGGTTCACTACTATTATTGTGTATACTTATATTATTATCTCTCATATCAAAAGTTACATCTGACATATGGAGGTAATAATTTGCAAAATATTCTTTAATCATGTATCCTTTGTACCCAAGGCAAATTACAAAATCATTAATACCATAATGAGAGTACGATTTCATTATATGCCAAATAATGGGTTTACCTCCAATTTCAATCATTGGTTTAGGCTTCAAATGAGTCTCTTCGCTTATTCTAGTACCGTAGCCTCCTGCTAAGATAACTGCTTTCATATATCAATCACCTCCCAAACTATTTTGTGAGAAACCTATTTTCACACTGGAATCAACATTTATCCAATTAATATAATCTATGCCCCCTCCCAAATCGTAACCATTGTTAAATGCATATATAAAAAACTCGTACGCATCTTGATATAAATTCAATTTAAAATAACATAGGCCAATATTATAAAATAATGAAGCGTCCGCAGGGAACTGATGTTTATCTAAATGTTGCAAATAGTTTAAAAACTCTGATAGTGCTAACTCATAATTTTGATTGTTCAATAAAATCGTACCAAGCAATAAAGACATATTTGTTTTAAAATAGTGTTTAATGCCACTAAGTTCCTTAATCTGAACATTGTTACAAACTAATACAATTTCAGAAAATAAACCAATAAAAGATGGAATATCCCTATCTGATAAAACAAGCTTATGACCTATATAAACATCTAAGATCCGCTTATAAGAATCATCTACTATATTTCTCGCGTGAATTATATATTTATCATTACAGCTTAGAATTGCTGTCAGCACAATATAAACCTGAGCAACTCCATTTGGAGTTTCATCTTGTGAAGAATTTGTCAGCATTTTAAAGGACTCATCAAATTTCCCGTTTAAATATAATGTATAGAAGGTTATATTATCACTTTTCATATGTCGTTTACGCCATATACTGGAGTAATATAATAAAATATCACCTTTCCGAATTTCGCAAAGGTTTTCGACAAGAAAAGAAATATCTTCATGGCTCTTGTTATAAAACTCATTTAATAAATTTATAATATCATTAGTTGGATAATTTTTTATGTTATGAATAAGCGCTTTAAAAGCACGTCCTTCATACTTATTTTCTTGAAGTGATTTGATATAAAACTCAAAAGCGTTCAAACGGTCATTTTTCATTTCATATAACTGACCGATAAAATAATAGACTTCATAAAGGATTCCGGTTAGTATCTTCCCTTCAATATCTGTATAATTAGAATGTAATTCTATAGCAATTAAAAATGTAACTAAAGCTTGTTCATATTGTTTCATCTCTAAACATAGAAGCCCTCTATACCATTGAAAATCAGGATGCTGTGGGAATTTAGTAACTGCTTTTTCAATCCACTCTGACCTTTCAGAGTATTCATAATTCAGAGAATTCATCGAGCGGATTATATTATAATACGGTCTGGCATTAAATCCATAAACAAAGTGATTACTGTCTATAAATTTTTCCGCATATTGAATAGCAGCTTCCCCGTCTCCAAGAGCCAGATAACAATCTGACAAATATAAATTAGTCATTTCATTAGATTTTTTAATGTCGACTTCTTTTAATAGTAGTTCTAAATTCCTCACTGCCTTATCTTTAATGCGATCTGAGGAGTAACCGGAATGGTAAATTATGAGGTCATGCTTCACTCCATTATATATATTTAATTTACCATTAACTTTGTAAAGGGATTCGTGAATAGCGCCTTTGTATAGGCTACCTAATCTCTTGAAAATTCTAATAAGTGAGTTCGTTTGAATTATACTTTCTTTTATTTCATCGATACTTATATGTTTAAGAAAGATTGCGTCTATCGCTCTCTCATTTTTTTCAATTTTATGCAATAATTCTGGAATAATTCCACTCTCATTTGCAAGGAAGTATTCATCCGCGTCGAGAAAAATAATCCAGTCACCAGTAGCCTTGCTCAAAGCATAATTTCTTGCATTAGAGAAGTTATTATCCCATTCGTAAAAATAAACTGCAGCTCCGAGTTTTTTTGCGATTTCTACTGTTGTATCAGTCGAGCCAGTGTCGATTACTATAATCTCATTTACAATGTCTTTTACTCCTGCAATACATTTTCCAATATTATTCTCTTCATTTTTAGTGATAACACATAAAGTAATGTTCACAAGGCACCTCCGAATTATAAAAAAAAGAGCCAGAGCATAAAACTCTGACTCTTCTTCAATTGCTGGAATTATCTTAGAAGCTGAAGAACGCCTTGTGGTTGTTGGTTAGCTTGCGCCAACATAGCTTGTGCAGCTTGTGCAAGGATGTTGTTCTTAGTCTGTTGCATCATTTCCTTAGCCATATCAACGTCGCGGATACGGGATTCAGCAGCAGTCAAGTTCTCGGAAGCTGTTCCCAAGTTATTGATTGTGTGCTCCAGACGGTTTTGAACAGCACCTAGTTTAGCGCGTTCGCTAGAAACTGTGGAAGTAGCTTTATCCAGAACTGCGATAGCTTTGGAAGCATCTTCTCTAGTGGAGATGTTTAATGCAGCTTCTGATTTCACATCATTAGTACCGTTAGTTACGCTATTGGTTTTAGTGAAACCAGCTTGGCCTGCATTACCAGTTATTCCCAAAGCAGACGCACGCATATCATTTACATTCAAGGACATCGATTGACCCGTGTTAGCACCAATCTGGAACTTAGTGTTGAAACCAACGCCTTGAGCGCCAGCTCCTACAACTTGTTCTACGTTATCTACAGTTGTGAAACCAGTACCTAAAGCCGCCAGTGCTGTGCCGGATCCATTTTCAACTTTGATGTCTTTACCAGATTCAGAAATAAATTGAACCTTATTATCTTTAGACAAGGAAGCTGTTACTTTTCCATCAAGTCCAGCTTCTTGCAATGATGCATTAATGTCTTTAATCAAATCAGCCATTGCAGCATCTTTTTCATTCTGATCAGCCCCAGAGAAAGTTTTGTAAACCTTATCAGCAGTTGTACTGTTAAGTTTTACTTCAACCGCGCTCTCGTTGCCAACGGTGATCTTAATAGTTGCATCTTTAGCAATTGTAGCATCTGCCGTAGCTCCCAGTTTAGTGGTCGCTTCTAGCCCAGCACGTTCAACTGTAGTTGGGTCGCCTACTTTAGCATTAGTAGCGCCTGCATTAGCAGCTGTTGTGAGACCTAATACTGCACTATCTGCTGTGGCATTAAATTGAATACTGCTGGACGTACCTTCAGACTTCGCAGTGAATTCCAGTTTACCGCCTACTACTTTAATGTCCACAAGGTCAGACAGCTTCACTCCACCAGAGGTAATATTTCCAAGTTCATTTACGAATTCATCAGTATCAGCTTGTTCGATACCAGTTGTAGTTGCACCAAGACCGGTATCATAAGTAGCACTACTTAGGTCAAATGTCTGGTTGTCGACTGTAATGGAAACCCCAGTAACCGTTCCTGTCGCCAATGCGTTAGCAAGTGTAACTTTTGCACTTGTAGCAGCAGTAACCTTACCACTCTCGCCCGAACCAATACCACCATTCAGCAATTTCTGAGTATTGAACTCAGTAGTGTTGCCGATACGGTTGATCTCGGAAGTCAGCTGGTTCATTTCATCTTGCAGTGCGTTACGGTCAGTATCTGTGTTCGTACCATTCGCGGATTGGTTAGAGATTTCGCGCATACGTTGCAGAATGCTGTGGGTTTCGTTCAAAGCGCCTTCAGCTGTCTGAATCAAGGAGATACCGTCTTGAGCATTACGGGAAGCCTGATCCAAACCGCGGATTTGGCCGCGCATTTTTTCGGAGATTGCCAGACCGGCAGCATCGTCACCTGCACGGTTGATGCGAAGACCGGAAGACAGCTTCTCAATATTTTTGTTAGTTGCAGCAGTGTTAGCAGACAGTTGGCGGTGAGTATTCAACGCCGCGATATTGTGGTTAATAATCATTTGATATTTCCTCCCTGAAATTAAGTTAGTTCCACATCCATGTGGTAAACGCTGATCCGTTAAGGTCGGCCGCCCTGCCGGCTCAGCGCCTAATACATATATCGACGGCTTGCCCCCAACTGTTTAGAGCTTTTTTAGAGTTTTTCTATTTTTTTTTGCAGATTCATCTAAAACACAAAAACCCAAGCCAATAAAGCTCGCCTGGGTTCTCAATAACGTTCTGCGTTTTCTGCGTTTTCTGAGTCTTACTTAGGTATTCGATCCACGAAGTCGGTTGATCAATGCATTCAAGTCAGACTGCTGAGGGGCAACAGACTCCCGGTTCGACTCCTGTATAGATAAATAAACCTCTTTCCGGAAGATATCGACATGTTTTGGAGCAGAGATCCCTACCTTAACCGTATCTCCATCCACACTTAAAATCGTAAGTTCTATCTGGTCCTGGATGACTATGGTCTCTCCCTTTTTGCGGGATAATACGAGCATGTTACCCACCATCCTTTCCATCTATTACTGGCTGCTCCTGCAGTAGGCTATGTTTCGTATGATAAGGAGTTCTATGAATGACAATTTGTTTACCTGTCTGTCCGCCTGGATTCATTACAATAGGCGCTAACAGATTTATTGTCGAAGCCTCTACCTGTTCTTTCAAAGTAACTATACAGCGGACGAGCACTTCCGAATCTATCCCCAGTTCCTCCGCTTCATCATCAGGAAGTTCGAATTCATACGATGGGTAGAAAGCAAAAGGATCTGCAAGTACAAAAGAAAGGCCCTGTACCTTAATAGACTGCAATACCCAAAATGGAGAGTCATTCAAGGGAATAAGGGCAAAATCCGTCTCTTCCTCAAAACCAGGTATGCCTTTAGAAAAATGGTATACCTGTTCATCATTCACTTCAAGTGTACCCATTGATAGCGTTTCTATAATCAAGCTGTTCACTCCTTAATATTCTGAATAGATAACAGAAAAGCTATAGAAGTGCCCAGAGCACATCCATAGCTTATTACATTACATTTGTACATTCAATTCCGGTGGGATAAATTGAACTGAAGCATATTGCTGCATATAAATATTAAGTTTACCACGTGTATATTCCGTCTCCGGACGATGCCTTTCTACCTGAATATCAACCGTGGCTGCTCTGAAATTAATCTCCGGCGCTCGTGCTTCATAATGTAAGTCGACATTATCATAAGAAGCAGGTCCACAGGGCTCGGGAAATGAATTAGGTTCTGTGTCCATTCCATAAACTTCAGCAATGGTATTCCCAGGCTTGAAGAATTCAGCCATTCTTGTCCCTTGCTCCATCCGGCGCGCAATTGCTTGAAGATATAACTGTTGAATCCCTGAGTATATTCTCCGGTTCATATCTAATACGCTGCCACCATTATAAGCAGCACGTGCTCTTGTCTGGTCTATGGTAAGTTCCGGACGCGAGGATTGTACAGTCATCTCACCGGGTGTCGTCGTAATGTTAACTTCGGCCTTCGGTTGAGTAATAGAGAAAGCACCAGGATCTGCATCAATACCAATCCGTGCAGGTGTCTGTCGAATTTGCAAAATTGGCTGCATCAACAAGAACCACCTCCATTATCTGATAAAGTCTACAAGGGAAGTAGAAATTATCTTTGCACCTACCGACAGTGAAGCATTATAGATATTCTCTTGAATCTTAGACTGCATGATCAGCCCTTCGTAATCCGCGTCCTCTGTCTTAGCCTGCAGATCTGTAAGGTTAATATTTAGATCGCTTAACCGATCCTGCATTAATTCTACGCGGTTAGTCTTAGCACCAATTTCCGAGCGTGCAGACAAAATCGTTTCTGTACGTGTATCAATTTTTTCTAATTGGTTAGATATTTCAGTAGTATTCCCCGACTTTAGAGCAGCAGAAAGACTATTAATAATAGAGAACAGATTATCTGACTCTTCAGTATGACCGAACACATCGTTTCCAGTCATATTAATCGGCATCTGAACACCTTCACCAACAATATACTGAATTTGGCCGGAATCTGTAGTGACGGCTTGAGAGACATCATAAGTACCATCTGCCCCTTTGGCAAAATCATATGGTTTCACATTGTATTGCTCACCGTTAAAGATATATTTACCATTAAGTTTACTGTTAGCAATATCAACCAACTGTTCTTTAAGTTGTGCTACTTCTTCATTAATACTGTCTAATGCTGACTGTGGATTACTGCCTGTCGATGCCTTAACAGTGAGCTCACGCAGACGCTGAACAACATCCCCCGCCTGTCCCAATACCGTATCGTTATAATCCAACCATGAAAGAGCACTGTCCACGTTCTTCGTATACTGTTCATTCGAAGACAGCTCCGCACGGTAACGTAAGGAATACGTGATACCTACCGGATCATCGGAGGGCTTGTTGATTTTGCGGCCGCTTGCCAGTTGCAGCTGCGTATCATTCATAGTACGCGCATTACGGTTCAGGTTAAGCAGCAGCTGTGAGCTCATCATATTGGAGGTGACTCTAAGCATTGTATGTTCCTCCTTTATCTGCCGACTGTGCCGGTAGAATTAATCAATTTGTCTAGCAACTCATCATAGGTTGTCATGAAACGTGCAGCAGCGCTATAGGCATGCTGGAATACCAGCATGTTGGACATTTCCTCATCCAAAGAAACTCCGCTTACTGACTGCCGTCGGGAATTCACTTGGTCCACCAGATAATCGGCGTTGCTTGTCTGGCGTGTGGCTTCTTGGGATTGAATTCCTAATTGCCCGACCATTGAGCTAAGGTATGATCCTACAGTACCCGATTTGAGGCCATCTGCTGTAGTGAATGTACTGTTATCCTTCATATTGCTGAACAAAAGCGCCAATGTGTTATTCCCTTTAACGACGGATACATTCCCGGCACTGTCTGTAGTGGTGCGAAGAGAAGTCGCAAACAGTGTAGGATCAGCAGCGATTTCGGGATTAAGTTTGAGATTGGCTGCCGTGATGGCCTCTCCAGCGACAGAAGATGTAAAGAATGGCCGGCCTGAGCTTCCATTCATCGCATACCCCAGCTGATGCAGTCCATTCAGACCTTTGACTGTAGTTTTCAAATCACCCGTCAATGGGATAGGCACTGCGCTCCCTGCTGGAAGAGAGGTTTTGGTTCCGTCGGCATTAATGATTTCTGAATCTTTAAGTACGGTGGTTCCTGCAGGTAAAGTTGAGCCTGTTGGAATGGTTACCTGTACTTCGCCGTTTGCGATCGTGTTGGCCATAGCATCGAGTTGCTTTCTATAATCTCCCACATAAGTTCTACTGGAAAAGATCATTCCATAAGCTTCGCCAGCCTTCAGGTCACCAGAAGCGTAAGCAGTATTCAAAAAGGCGCTGTCTACAGCCGCAGTAACCGTTGCTCCTTGAACCAGTTGCTGTGTGCCCAGTGATATGTTATACCCGGCATCGGTCTCCAGGATTGTAATATTGGCAATCTTGGATAGCTTGTCGGTCATCAGATCACGCTGATCCCGCAGATCGTTCGCCTGATCCCCCATGCCTTCTATTTTAGAAATAGATTGGTTCAAGTCAGCGATAGAGCTGAGGTAGCTCTGTATTTCTTTCCCTTTGACATCAACGTTGGTGCTGAGATCCCGATCCAGATTACTTAACTGTGTACTCATATAGTTCATCGCATCAGTGAGTGACTGTGCAGTCTGTACTACAATTTTGCGGGCTGTTGGATCTTCCGGGTTCTTGCTGAGATCTGACCAGGATTTCCAGAAATTATCAAGAACGGTACGAATACCGGTATCCGAAGGCTCATTAACGATGGCTTCCAGCTTATCTAGCGTATCCGATTGGATGCTCCAGTTGCCGCTGGCGGAATTCTCTCCACGGTACTGATCGTCCAGAAACATCTCACGGATCCGCTCGATGGAAGTGAACTCCACACCAGTCCCCATCTGTCCCGGCAGTGTTGAGTTATTGAGACCATAGGCCTCGATAGGTATAGCCGCCTTCATATTCACACGCTGGCGTGTGTAGCCTTCCGTATTGGCGTTGGCTATGTTGTGGCCGGTTGTATTGAGCGCAGCAGTCTGGGTAAACAGGCTTCGTCTTGCAGTTTCTATCGAGTGAAATGTGGATGTCATGCTACTTGTTCCTCCCTTGTGATTGCTGCGGTGAAAGAGGCCATGAGGATAAACGGGTTATCCGCGGGCATCAAAAAGGCCCGGCCGAGTCACACTGCTGCCCTTGTCGGACGGATGATGGTATGTCATTTCCTGATTTGGTCTTCCGACAAGCAAATCCAGGGAATAATCTATAAAGGTAAGCGACTGCTCAATCAGCTTCTGATTCAGCTCATTGGCAAGTTTCAATTGCTGCAATGTGCCGGAAAGCTTCTGCTGAATATGCAGCAGGCGCGATTTGTCCTCAGGATCAAATACAAGGCGGGACAGCTCGGTAAGATTCAGATTCAGATTGGAACGGATTCCAACCCCCTGCAGAAAAGTAAATGCCGCTTCCGCGCGCTTTTCTTCCAGCTGTCCGATCACCTTCATAAGCTTGGACTCACGGTTCAGGATGTCGATGAGACCCTCCACCTTGTTGTCCATGATGGTCTGTTTCTTGACAGCGGCCAAATCCAGCATTTGCACATGCGCTTCGTCCAGCCGCTCTAGCAATTCTAATAATGTCGTAAGTGCCATGGGTGTGTTCACCTAATTCTCGGAGGATTGCTTAAAGTAGGGGGCGAGTGTCTCTGCGAGCTTAGCTGCGTCAACCTGGTAGGTACCTGCGGATACTTGCTGTTTCAGGCTCTCGATCTTGTTCGCACGTTCAGCGTCAATCTTGCCGCTTTTCTGTGCCTGGAGCAGCTTAATGGCTTCATCCGAAATCGATACCTCGTCCTTGCGTGTGCTCTTCTTCATTTGTTCCTGCCTTTGCGATTCCGCACTCCGTTGATACGGGTTCATCGCGTTAATTCGTCCGGTCTCGTTAATTTTCATAACTTCCACCTTCCTTCTGATATAAAAAAGCCGATAATCTTTACTAAGTTTATCGGCCTCTGTTGAAACATTCTTTATAGCTGCAAACGTTTTTTTGCAGATTTTATTAGTTCCGGAACTTGTCCACGGCGCGGTATGCGGCATCCGAAGTCTTTTTGGTACTGCTTTTGTCCACAGTTTCCTTGGCAGCATTTGCCAGATCCTTGGTCAAGCGGCTGCGGCAGCTGTCGCACATATGCCCGTCACGGATCAAGGTTCCGCAGACTTCGCAAGGGTACATCATGTTAGGTGCGTTCGCTATGGAAATCCGGCCCTCACGAATGAAACGGGTGATTTCCTTAATGGAGATCTCCGTGGCATCGGACAGTTCCTGAATATTAGTGCCTCTATTTTTGCGCAGGTAGTCTACACAGATTTCATATTCATGCTCTAAATCTTTGATACAAGGCTGGCACAGGTTCATTAAATTCTTAACATATAGCCGGCCGCATCTTGGACAATTATCTACATTCATTTCTACCGCGGCTCCCTTCCTTACATTCTGCACAGCTTATAAATATCTTATGCTAATAAGATTACATGATAGCTGAAGTTCCGTCTATGGTTAGTATCGGTTGTGGAGCAGGTTTAATTTAATTTGCGAACGGCCGAAACCGCTAAGAACGTGCCCATGTCAGACTGTATAACTCCACCGCATAGCCCAAATCACCAATGAGCCGGTGAAGTGCTTCAGCGCAGGCCCGTATTGTGCTTCCAGTGGTGTAGATATCATCGATAATAATGATCTGCAGGGGGCGCTGCTGAAGCGGGGGAGCCATTGAATCCATTTGTTCTTTCAAACTTTGCAGAATCTTAGGATCTGTATTCCCGGCAAAAACCTGCTTCATATCGGCCAGCCGTTCACTTCTGCTTTTGAAGCTCTGTTTGCCGGTATGCCGGGTACGAATCAGCAGCGGAAGCTGCGGAATCCCCCTCCGTAGAGATAATACATCTGCCAGTTGCTCCGCCTGATTAAACCCTCTTTCAGCCAGGCGGGCTGAGCTTACAGGCACAGGGACCAGCAAATCGGCTTGCCATAGGGCCGGGTGAATAAGAAGATAGTTTGACTTTGCTGAAAAAGGTTTACCCGGAGATATATCCAGTAGCGGAGCATTTCGCCCTACCTCACTCTGCTCTTGTTGAAGTATAGCATATGCTTTGTCCAGCATCAGGCCCAGTGTAGGGGCCAAGCGTTCATTCCCTCTGTATTTGTACTGACCCAGCAGCTCGCGCATCTCATTTGTATAGGCCACCGCGCTGCGGTTGCAGCGGATCGGTACAGGCTCGCGGCTGCGGCTGCAATCCGGACAGCCGACATGGCGACCGCAGGTCTGGCACCGGGGACAGCGGATCCATGGGATCCCTGTATGGCAGCTTACGCAAATTCCCGGCAGCCCGGATGAAGGACGGCCTCTTTTACCACAGAACAGACATTGAGGCAGGGTAGGAGCAATTAACAATTGGGCATTTTTAATCCATGACATTATGGAATTCATCTATAACCTCCTTCAGGTGATGTGCACATTATTATGACTAAAAGAGTAGGAAGCTTCTTATCTCACAGGTATCCCTGTCTATGGGCAATGGCGTTCATGCTGCGAATCTGTGAAATGGCTCTGCGCTGTGACTTGCTCCACTCAGCTGAAGCGAATACGACGTGGCCGTCCGGATCATCTTTAGAGCGTCCTGCCCGGCCCGCCATCTGCACCAGAGCTGCTTCGTCAAACAGGCTGCTGTCCGCATCCAGAATAAATACATCACTGCGCGGAATCGTAACTCCCCTCTCCAGAATTGTCGTCGTTACCAGGAGTGAAATCGTACAATTGCGGAACTCCCGAACCTTCTCTGCTCTATCCGGATCTTTGGAGGAGGTTCCTTCCATAGGAACGCCAGGGAAAATACGCCTTAAAAGCTGCAGCAGTCCAGCAATGTGGGCAATCCGCGAGACAAAGAGAAAAGTCTGTGCTTTGCGGTTAAGAGATCTTTGCAAGGCGCGGATCAAACTTCCAGGGAGTCTCCCCTGCTTCAAACAACGGTGCAGCGGCGGCATATGTAAATGCACTGGGACCGGCAAGGGATGACCGTGAAAGCGGACGGGTACTCTCGCATGAGGTAGTCTTCCTGAACGGGCGAGGCGCTGTAATTCGGCCGGTGGTGTGGCTGAGAGAAAAATGAAGGATCCAGAGGACTTACAAACCTGCCCGGCAGCGTAGGCCAGCATTGGATCATTGTGATAGGGAAAAGCATCGAGTTCATCGATGATGACCAGGTCAAAAGCTTGATTGAACCGCAGCAGCTGATGGGTTGTAGCCAGCGTTATGTTGCTCGCGCTCCAGCGGTCGTCGCTGCCCCCATACAGCACGGCGGGGATGTCCGCCGGGAAGGCCTTGGCCAGACGCGGCGCCAGCTCCAGCACGACGTCGCGCCGCGGCGTTGCAATCAGCGCCCGGCCTCCGGCTGCGAGCGCCGCCTCCAGGAGCGGGAACGTAATCTCCGTCTTTCCCGCTCCCGTCACTGCCCAGAGCAGAAACCGCTCTGGGCCGCTTACGGCGGAGCGCTCCCGCGGCTCCGCCAGGAACCCCAGCGCAGCGGCGGCCGCAGCCGCCTGCGCTGCGCTAAGCCCCCACCGGCGTGCCGCTACGGTGGGGGAGACGCCTGCCGTGCAGCGCACGGCAGGCAACGGCGCGCTGCGCAGCAGCAGCGCGCAAGCCCGGCTGCGCCCGAGTGCGAGGCAGGCCTCGCAATAGGCGCAGCCGGCAAGGCCGCACGCGGCGCAGGCCGTGCGGCCCGTGGGTACGCTGCCGCAGCGCAGGCAGCGTGGTGCCCCGCGGCGGGCGGCAGCGCCGCGCCGAGGCAGGCGAAGCAGCGGCAGCAGGCGAAGCGCTGCACCGCGCAAGAGGCGGCCGGTGACCAGTGGGAACCGGCCAACAGTCAGGAGCGGTCGGGAACCGCGCCCGGCAACTGTCTCGCTCATTCGCTCCATCACTCCCCCGCCTTGCTCCCGGTTGCTTATCCGCTCCGTCTCTTTCCCGTTCTGCTTCATCATCCTCCTCCACCCCAGCACTCCCCCGCCTTGCTCCCGGTTCTCTGTCCGCTCCGTCTCTTTCACGCTCTGCTTCACCTTGCTCCTCTGTCCCATCACTCCCCCGCCTCGCTTCGGGTCATTATAAGCAACTGCCGCCTCAATCCTTATCCGTCCCTGAAGATGCGACAGCTGTACGGCTGCGGGCCAATTCTCTGCCAACTCAGGCAGCCGTTCTGCCACCAGCGCATCCACTTCGCCCTGCAGCAGGGAACGGCCGGCAAGCACTGCTGCCAATTGATTAGCCGCCACTGCCAATGCAGCGGGCCCGCCCCATCCCAATAAGCTTTCCTTAGGAAATACCTGCTCACCACCGTAGTTCCCGGAAATTGCAGCCTCCTTCACATCTCCTCCCGCCCGGTCCAGCATAGATTCTCCACTGATATTTCCCTCAGTCAGCCACTCCGCCTCCCGGAAGCCACCCGCCGCCTGCTCTTGTCTAATTTCAGCCTTCAAACAGTTAGCAATGTAGCTTTTCCAATCCTCCTTCTTCCATAGACGCATGGCAGGGGAAGCTTTGAAGCCCTCGCGCAGCTGTACTCCCCAGCCTAACGGGAGCGATGGTGATAACAGCACAAGCCTGTCCGCTTGCCCGCCCCCCCAGCCTTCAACTCCATTTCCCTCAGCATTCCACCACAACCTGTCCACAGCCATGTTTAGCGATATCCTGATCTCCCAAGCGGCATTGCACTCTACCGCATATACTGCTACTCTCATCAAATCCCTCCCTCTCTCCATCAAAGTGGCTCATCACCGAGACCATAGATTGCGATTTCTCCCGAATCCACACTAAATTAATTGAACTTTTTATTTTTCTATTCCGCGATAGCCGTGACTACAGCAAACGTTTGGACTCCGGACACTATCAGGTTTGCATTTAGCTGTACTTGAACAGCAGGCAGCCTAACTGCATTTACTGCAACTATTTATTGCTGTAACGGCCTATCTATCCACTGAAGTGTATTTCGTACAACTAAAATCCGGGAAAACAGCAGTTTGGCCTCATGTCTGCAATAATAAGTGTACGAAGTGCAGCTATCTCCAGATATCCTGTCTAAATCTGAATAATAGCTGCACGAAATACAACTAAAGCAGCTGACCTTAAGTTTGGTGTCCGGCTGAATCACTAGGCAATCCGTGTTTGCTCATCAAACACCAAAAAGCACACTCCCCCATCACTGGAGAGTGTGCTTCACCCGTTGCCGACATATTTAATTATCATTCGCCATGCTTCGATCCGTATCCCCTGCTTCCCGGCAGCCGCATCATCTTCAGCGGAAAAGGCTGCTCCTGTATCCGCAGATCCAGTACGTTTTCCTTCCGGTGCTCCGCTTCGCTAAGAGTGTCGTAGTGCGGCATTACCGGAGCGAACCTGATAGACGAGCCGCTGCAGTCTAACCGTGAGGCAACCGCCAGCGTTCCATCCAAGGAACCATCATCCATCAAAGTGACATACAGCGGTCTCCCCATCCAAAAAGCATAAACTGCGAGCATTCGGATATACCATTCCACGACAGCTTCATGATTGCGGGTGATCAGAATATAATGAAGCCGCTTTCCAGGCCTCATTGCCCCCCGGCTCTCTTCCCTGCGATGCAGAATATGAACAAGGGCTGCTGCGGATGCATAGATAGACATAATCCAGATTAACTGGGCGATCATGGAGATGCACCTCCCTCTTATACCGACACTATATGCCGGTGATAAACGGACGGTGACAGCCCAGCCTGCCGGGACAGCTGACCCGGTTAGTCTCTATGTATCACAAAGCACAGAATTTCCGCTTTCCTGCAGTAAGACTGATTAAAGCTTCGTTTTCGGGTACATATTTAATTCAGCATTTTGCAAAATTCGAATATCATGCGGACTGAAACAATACTTTAATTGCAGCTAAACCGCTGCAATCAAGTTATGTACCGTTTTATAAGGATCATTAGGATTCTCCAAAACGCTCAGTTAAAAGTTTACGTGTGAATTATAATGTTACCCAGCCATATTTGATCGAATTGATGACAGCCTGCGTGCGGTCGTCGACTTCCATCTTTTGCAGAATGCTGCTGACATGGTTTTTGACGGTTTTTTCGCTGATAAAAAGGTATTCCCCAATCATCTTGTTGCTCTTGCCTTCAGCCATAAGGCGCAGCACTTCTGCTTCGCGGCGGGTCAGCGGATTATTGTCGCCTGCAACAAATTTCACGCCTGCTTCCTTAACCGGAGTCTCGGCCATGGCACCTGTCTCGTTAAGATACGTCATGCGGCGCAGCTGATTGATCAGCTTGCCGGTTACCTTGGGATGAATGAAGGCATGGCCTTCACATACAGAGCGGATCGCATTAATAAGCGACTCTGCCTCCATATCCTTCAGCAAATATCCATTCGCACCCTTGCGCAGGGTTTCGAATACGTAACTCTCGTCATCATGGATCGAGAGGATGATCACTTTAACATCCGGGAACATTTCCCGCAGCTTCTGTGTAGCCTCCACACCGTTCTCAATAGGCATATTAATATCCATCAGCACGATATCCGGCTTGTTGATATTGCAGAATTCAAGCACCTGGATGCCGTCACCGCACTCACCTATGACTTCAATATCGTCCTCCATATTCAAAATACGTTTAAGCCCTTCACGAAACAACTGATGATCATCCGCCAAAAGAACCTTTATGGGCGATTTTCCAGAATTCTGGTTTTCCATCACATTACTCCTTTCCTTTGTCCACATTCGTCGGAATGTGAATTATGATTGTTGTGCCCTGGTTCTCTGCTGACTGTATTTCCACTCTACCTTCCAGCAATTCCACACGTTCACGCATTCCCACCAGCCCAAAGCTTTCACGGTTGGCTTGCTCACTGATCTTTTTCACATTGAAGCCTAAGCCATTGTCTTTCACTACGATCTTAATTAACTGTGCCTGATACGTAATTTCCACCAGAACATAACTTGGATAGGCATGCTTCGCCGCGTTGGACAAAGCTTCCTGAACAAGACGGTAGACTGCAGCCTCCATGGCTGAGGACAGCCGGTGCTCTTTCCCCCTTGTTTCAAAAGAAGTGCGGATCTTCGTCTTCTCCTCATAATCATGCACGTATTTCCGGAGTGTCGGAATCAGTCCTAAATCATCGAGGGCCATCGGACGGAGATTAAAAATCACTTTACGCATTTCTTCCAGGCTGTACCTTACCTGCCCCTTTAAGTCTATTACTTCGGCTTGTACCAGCCCAAATTCCTGCTTTACCAGCATTCTTTCTACAATTTCCGTCCTTAGGACTAGATTTGCCAGCATTTGAGCAGGACCATCATGAATTTCCCGGGCAATTCTCTTCCGTTCTTCTTCCTGGGCCTGGATTATCTTGAGTCCAACCATTTGCGTGTTTTTCGCAGATTCGACAATTCTCGTCACTTGGCCTAGTTCTCCAGACAGATATTCCAGGACAACGCTCATTTGCGAACCAATCGATTCGGCCCGCTCCACAGAATTTTCGACACTGCGAGCCCGCATTTGCAGCTCATCCCGTCTGCTCCGCAGGTAGGCTTCCCTCTCCCTCGTCATCATCAGCTCTAACTGAAGCTCCGTCGCTTTCTCGTAAGCCACCCGGATATCCTTCTCCGTGTAGCGGACAAAGTCCCGGCTGACCTCAGTCAGCCGGATCCGGGAGCGGTGGTACTGCAGCTCCAGCTTGTCTACCTTTTGCAATGTTTCATCCGTTTCTTCCATAACCCGCTGCAGTTCTTTGGTGAGTGCAGCAAGCTCATCACGTGCAACCTGCAATATTTCAAAAATCTGATACTTGCTGCTCTCCATCACGTCGATGGTATTCTTAATGACGCGATCAATCGCATCGGCTTGAAATTCCACGGATGCTTGCCCCATTTCTATCGGATCGTATTAAAGGCTTTCCTTTATACTAACATATCACGATTCGATAGTTACGGTCTTCGTTATCTGTTCCCATTTTACAGTGAGTCCTAGCTGTTCTGTCACGAGTCTAAGCGGTACTAAAGTCCTGCCATTCAGGATTAAAGGCGCTACATCAGCACTCTGGCGTTTCCCGTTAAGCAGGAATTCCTTCTTATTTACCGTCAGATCTAGCGCTTTCGCTCCGCGAAGCACCATGATCTTCTTGGTATTCTGATCCCATATGGCATTCCCGCCAAAGGCATCAAGCACATATTTAATCGGCACATACGTGCTGCCATCCTTTACAATCGGCGCAACATCAATCGCCTGCTTTGTGCCGTTTACAAGCATCGACTTGGCTCCGATACTCATGGATGCCGTTCCCTTTGGCAATCCGGCTTCACTGGACAGCGAAGGCATAACGAAGGAAATATTATCAAAGGCTACCGTACCTGTCTTAGCCCGCTCATCCTGGCCTTCCTCTACATTTACCACGTAAATTCTCTTAAGGGAGGCTGGGAATTTAATCCCTGAACCGGAAAGATCAATATTGAGGTTCTTCCAGCCGTTCCAGTCGATCACCTTGGCCAGATCAATATACGCTGTTGCCCCGCCGGCATCCGTTACCTCTGCGCGCAGCCAGTTAAGACTCATATCACCCATCACGTCTACGGACATAGAAGTTGCCGCTGCCGGAATACTCTTGCCCGTTGTACCGTTGAACTGGGCATAAGCATACATCTTGCCGGTGCCGCCCGTCATGTCATAGCTAAGCGACAATACCTTCGAGCCAGCCCGTTCCGCACTGCCCGGGGCAACTGCTGCCGTTCCCGTTACCCCCGCCGCATTGGTTGTGAAGGCAAATGGATACGTGGCATTTTCGAAATTCTCCCAAGCCGTTGACGCCGCTGCAGAGAACACAACAGCTGTGCTGAAGCCGTCATAACGGGCAATGGCGTATCCGGTTGTTACCCCCGGATCCACGGATTCGACAGTAAGCTTACCGTCACCTACATTCCCTTTAAAGCCGATAAACTCCCATTTCAGCGATGCAGCCGGCACTGCAATCGTTGCCCCGCTCTTCGCCACCGCATGAACTGGAACAGATACGGAGGCTCCCGCTATAAGCGGCGCAGTAGTTGTGCTTGAAGTCAGACTTGTCAGGTCATCTCCGCCCAGAACGGTTACCTTGGTCTCTGCACTGGCCGAACCGCTGGTAGCCTTCAGGTTAACGCTTCCCGCCTTGACTGCGGTTGCTTCCCCTGCATTCACCGTAACACTGCCGCCGCTGGAGCTCCACGCAGGATTAGCTGCAGCTACATCAATTGGATTATAGTAAGTATCATAGCCTTTTAGAGAATACGTAGCTTTTTGTCCGATTAACAATACTGAATTGCCGCTGATCTTAATCCCTTTCACTTCACCTTGTGGAGCAGAAGTATATACACCAAGGCCGTTAACGATGCTGCGCTGCTCTGTGCCGTATTCTGTATTAAAGGTTAGAGTAGTGGAGGTTTCCGCAAGCGGACGATCTACCATGGTTGTAGAGCCCCCTCCGTCCAGGTTGATCCCTTTCCAGACACCGATATTGGTCATGAACGATTGCAGCTCCGTCATGGACAATCCTGCACTATTATTATTTTTCTCGGCTGCAATGACATATACATATCGTCCATCCTCTGAATAACCCAGAGCTGTGCGGGCACGATACCCGCCGATGCTGCTGGTGGAGCGGGAGAAGGTCGCCGCTTTCCCGTTATTTACCAGAATGGTGTGCCCCCCGATCATCATTTGCAGTGTGGAGGGGTCAAGCTCCTGCTGAGTAGTTTTGGAACGAAGCGTGTAGACACTGCTTAGCTTCTGGCCTACAACCAGATGAGCTTTTACAAATTGGGCTGCAAGCCCGTGAGTCCGCAGAATGTACGCCCCTTTAGGCACGGTTATCGGCAAGGCAGCGTCTGGGGAAATCTGGGTAACGATATCATTCTCTACCAGTACCTCTGTAGGTGTCGTAGAGCTGTTCTTAGGCCGCTCCAGTGCTGTCCAGGCATCTGTGTAGATATAGGCGGCATTGGCATGACTGTAGGTGGAACTGCCGCCCTCAGGGTTATAGGCCCCTTTATTGATGCCGGATAACGGAAACTGTGAACCATCCTCAGCAGTCAGCATACCTTCGAATGTATATTCATCAATAACCGGCTTACGGTCTTTAGTCACAGCAAAAGCATACATTCCATCAAGCTGCGAAGGTGTAGATACTACAACTCCGCCTGATACTTGACCACCGATCGGTGCACCTTCCCCGCCGGTATTGAAGTAATCCCCGTTAACTGCGGCCACTGCTCCGGTTTCTGCCGCCATACCTCCGGTACTTTGCCGCGTAGTCAGATTACCGCCTTTGCCCGTCATTACATCTACAGAGACATAGGGGTTATTCAGATCGACCCGAACCACGTCAGCCAGCCCTGTTACACTTTTGCCGGACCGCACGGTCGTAAATTTATATTTCATCATCATCGCGCCTGAAGTAATGACTTCTTCGCTCAGCTTTGTCACTGAGAAGGAAGCTGTAGCAGCTTGCGCTACTGAAGCGGAGCCTAGACTGAATAAGGAAGGCCCAGTGCTTCCAATAACCGGCATGATCCACAATACGCCTGCTAACGAGGCAGCAACCCACTTTTTAGAAGATAGACTTTTGTTTCCCCGTACCCACTCGCTATTCTTTTTCCCCATGAAAACTTCATTCATTTCAGTATAACTCTCCCATCTTATTTACTCTTAATGTATAAAAAAATATCTCTATCAATAGTTCCTGCTATTCCATTACATCTTTAATAGACTGGTTATAGCCTAAAAAGTTGCGGAAATTGGCAGATTCCAACTCTATTTGAACCGGGGAAGCACCACATTTCTATCCATAGAAAAAAGCGTCCGGCCAAGGCCGGACGCTCACAGAACAAATATGACTGCTATATTCGGTTTACAAAAAACCTGCCATCGAAAGCATACGCTGCAGCATCACTGCAGCTTGGGCGCGGGTAGCATTGCCCTGCGGCTGAAATTCGGTGGGTGTCATACCGAGAATAATTCCCTGCTGGACCGCTTTGGCTACAAATTCAGCGCTTTGATTCTGAATCTTAGTCTTATCCTTAAAAACAGATAATGCTACAGAAGAGGTTCCATTCAACGTAATCGGCTTTCCGGAATACTCCATAGCCCGAATAATCATGATTGCCAACTGTTCACGGGTAATATTATCATTCGGACGGAAGGTGGCATCCGTATTGCCGGTGATAATTCCTGCTTTAGCCGCAGCCCCGATATAATCACCGGTTTGTGTAGAGGGCTGCACATCTCTGAACCGCTGCGCCGTCTCACGGTCACCCAGCAGTCCCAGCCCCCGGCTGAGCATGACTGCAAATTCGGCCCGTGTAATTTTTTGCTCCGGCTTAAAGCTGCTGCCATAACTGCTGTCGATAATATTTTTAGCAGCCAGCAGGGAGACTATCGAATTACTCCAATGTTTGCTCATGTCACTGAACGTCCGGGTGGATAGAAATGTTCCAACCACCTGATTGCCGACTGTATTTGCCCGAATCACAGTATTGCTGCCAGCCGTGCTGATTTTGGTAGGCAGATAGGTAGCATCATAATAAGCAAGATCCAGCCTGGCTGCTGAAACCTGATTACTGTTTAGTGTAGCAGTCGTACGTGCAGCATACTCAGCTGCTACGCTGAGTGCGCTGGCATTGGCATAGTTGCTGCTGACTGAAGCCGTCAGACGGATATCTGTTAGGCCCGTAATAGCCTGCAATCCTTGCGATTGCAGCTTTTGCTCAAATGGCGTAAATGTGTCTGCCGGAACTTTTTCTATCCTTAATATAAGTGAAATATTGCTGCTGTCTGCCACCAGGCTTGCCGCAAGGCTATTCATATCGACGTTATTCAAAGGCAAGGTATAGAGATGATCTCCAAAGCGTATAACCATTGTAGCCTTCTTATCCCGGTTCACTGCATTTAGAAGCGGCTTCAGCGGCAAGATCACATAAGCTGCCATTTCTGTAGAGGGCACTTCAAAAGCAAGCCCGGAAGTTCCCAGCTTGTACAGGTAATCATAGCTTGCTGTCAAACGGTCAGCAGTTAGTATATATCTTTTGACGGACTGGCTATATACAGAACGGTCATCTGCAACCGTTGCGGAATCACTTTTGAGCAGCGGATATTCCTGGCCGAATTCACTGGCAGCAAGTGTCCCCAGATATGAAGGGCGGCTGGAAGTACCCGAAGAGGTTCCTGTCCCGTTGTAGACTGAGAGCGCAGTGAATGAAGGCAGCGGAATTCCGCTGGCATCCGTTATCGCTCCGGATCCGGCCATATACGACAGATCCACAACTTGCCCTATTTTAACTATGGTGGACAACGTCAGCTTCAGCACATTTCCCGAGACATAATAGGACTGAACACCAACACTACTGCCATCTACCCGGACTCCAAACTGATTCGTATAGAGTGAGGCAGAAGATGCTTGCATATTCTTACTAAAGGTGACCGTAATCTCATCCCCCGAGATTGTAGCCGAACTAATGTCAGGTACAGAGGTTCCCGTACTTCCGGATACCGATACTGCCTGCAGATTAAGATAAGCTGCACGGTTACCGTTCAGGTCGCTGAGACCGGCACTGCCCGGTACATACGAAAGGCTAGTATATTGATTAAGGGCAAGCGTACTCTGGAGCGTAAGTGTGACCTGGGTTCCGCTTACCGAAATGCCAGTCACATAATTGGGAGTACTGGTACTGCCCACTAGAACAGAGAATTGACTGTTTAGCGGCAACGCCGATGAGGCTATTCCTTCATTATAAGTCAGTACTATTTTATTCCCTGTTCCAACAGCATTCTGGAAGACCGGTGCAGTGGTATCACTGGTATTCCGGATATAGAAATCGTTAAAATTAGCAATACTCTGGCCGTACTGATCCTGAAGCGGATAGGAGCCGGCGTAGTATGAGACTCGTATAGTCTGTCCGTTGGATGCAGCATTATTTAGGCTGAGGACAACGGAGCTGCCGCTAGAGCTGATGCTGTTCACTCCCAGGGAACCACCATCCGCATAGACATAGAATTGGCTATAGGCATTGGCAGAGACCGGCTTTAGGTTATCATTGAAATTCAGTGTCACTGTTTTGCCGGATAAAACTCCATCCCTTGGTGTAGGCAAGGCAGATTGAATTGAATTCGTAACCTGTTGTGATGTAAAGGTGCCGGCTGAGTTGCCGTGGCTATCCTGAATCGTACGTAAGCCGCCTGAATAACTTATCTTCACGACTTGTCCAACGGCTATTCCTGTAGAAAGGGTAATGTATACACTGTCCCCTTGAACATACACACTTTCTATTGTGCGTTTCTCCTCATTCACCGTCACCGCGAAGCTTGAATAGAGGAGAGCTACCCCCGAATTAAGCGTTTCGTTATATTTCAGACGGATCGTACGGTTGTTATCCAGCTGTGCCGACACAAGTGCAGGAGCAGTGGTATCCATTACCTCCGTCTGAAAGCTCCATGACGTCTTGCCGTTTATTCCGTCATATACCAGTCCTGCAGTATTTGCGTCTGTAAATACGCCTTTGGCGATATCAACATAATACGTTGTGGCTGGATCGAGAGTCGTATTCGGGCTGATAATGAACTCTTTGGCCGAAGCCCCATTGCTCACGTTAACGGGAACTTTGATGCCACTGCTTTTATAGAGCGTCACACCATCAATAATACCCTTGTTGTAGGCTGCATCTCGGTTAAAAGTGATTGTCATGGCTTTACTTATCCCTACAGATTCACTCCTGTCAGCAGGCGACAAGGCAGCAGCAGCAAGACCAGAAAGCGGAGTGGTTGTAAAAGTCCAAGTGTACGGACCCGAGGCCGGAAACACATTTCCGTCCCGGTCATAAAAAGCCCCTTGAGGGATCGTTACCGTGTAAGTCGTTCCGCTTAACAACGGAGAATCATTCGTAGCTGGTGTGAACGCAATAGACTTCTCCCCGCCACCAACTACAGAGGTTGAGTTCACATTAATCCATCTGGTTCTGGAATCATCCAGTGCGCCTGGAGAGACCGTAATATATCCGGATGCCGGCATCATAGGACGGTCAAAGTTCAGCCTGAACACTTCCGTTGTAGGTACGTTCACAGCACCTTTATCCGGAACTGTAGTTATATTCTTCGCCTCTCCGCCTACTGTAGAGAAGCTCCAGACATTTCCGCTGGAGATTCCGGCAAAGGTTCGATTATCGTCTGCTTTGAATGCATAGGAATCGATAAGTATATAATAATTGCTCCCCGCTGCTACTTTATTCGCGGTTATTGTCAGCTTCACCGTTGTCGAGGAAGCATCACTTTGCACATCTACACCAGGAACATCATCCCATATTCTGAATTCCTGAACGATGTCATTGTTGAAAGAAGACATTAGCCGGACAGTTCCGCCGCCCTTCAGCAACTTTTTATTCAATTTGAAGCTCAATTGGGTTAGCCCCGCTGCATCTACTCTGCTATTGTTCGCTGGTGTAAGTTCACTTGCTGCTATTGAGGTATCATTCTCAGGCGCTGTGACAAACGACCAGCTGGTGGCTGCAGACCCGTTACCTTCACTGTCTTTGAACAATCCTTGAGGGATCAATGCCGTGTATTTAGTATTGGGAGCAAGCTTCTTGTCTCCACCCCACTTAATATCATAAGCATTGGAGGTGCCTACCAGTCCATAACTGCCAATAGGAATCTCCACAAAGACTTCCTTCGATTCACTATTAGTAATAGTAATTTTCCCGTTCTGCGGAATTACCTGACGATCGAAGCTCAGTCTTAGATTTGCAGCCGTGTTCACATAATAAGCTCCTGCCGCAGGGGATACCGTAATGCCGAATTCAGCGGCTGCATAGACTGCCTGGTTTGTGAGTCCGCTCATGGGCTGCCATGTTCCCATCATCATGCTCCCTGATAGCATAATTGCTGTCCAGATTGAAATTTTCCTTTTCATGCCGTGATAGACTCCTCTCAAGCCATACTTTCGTCTTTTCATATATTCTTATATTCGGTTAAAGGGCTTCCAAAGTTTAGAAAAGTGCTTGTCCGAATCCGTGAATGTTCGACAAGTCCATGAACACAAATAACCCGCAAAGGCTGCTCCATTGGCCGGAGATTCGCCTTGCGGGTTTCTAATAAACACTTCTTCGTCTGAAATGATGTCTCTATATTAAATCCCTGCCTGGGCTTTCAACATATCTGCTTTGTCGACACGTTCCCAAGGAAGGTCAATATCTGTACGTCCAAAATGGCCATATGCTGCGGTCTGTCTATAAATAGGCTTACGCAAATCCAGCATGGAGATGATGCCTGCCGGACGAAGATCGAAGTTGCTGCTGATAAGATTCGCCAGCTTCTCTTCACTGATCTTGCCTGTTCCGTATGTATCCACATTGATCGAGACAGGATTAGCTACACCAATCGCATATGCCAGTTGAATTTCACATTTGTCAGCAAGGCCTGCAGCAACCAGATTCTTCGCTACATAACGTGCAGCATAAGCCGCAGAGCGGTCTACTTTGGTTGGATCCTTACCGGAGAATGCTCCGCCGCCATGACGTGCATATCCGCCATATGTATCAACGATGATTTTGCGCCCGGTCAGACCGGCATCACCCTGAGGACCACCAATCACAAAGCGGCCTGTAGGATTAATGAAATATTTAGTAGCTTCATCCAGCAGCTCAGCCGGGACAACAGGTAGAATAACATGCTCTTTAATGTCCGCCTGAATTTGCTCAAGAGAAATTTCTTCCGCATGCTGCGTGGAAACAACGATCGTATCTACGCGAACCGGTTTCTCATCCTGATATTCAATGGTTACCTGAGTTTTTCCATCCGGGCGCAGATACTCAAGAGTTCCATTCTTACGAACCTCCGCCAAGCGGCGGGCAATCCGGTGCGACAAAGCAATCGGAAGCGGCATAAGTTCAGGAGTTTCATTAGTAGCAAAACCAAACATCAAACCTTGGTCACCAGCACCAATATTAGCCGTTTCTTCAGCTACAAGGGCAGGATTCCGATTCTCCAGAGCTGCATTTACCCCTTGGGCAATGTCAGCCGACTGCTCATTTAATGAGCTAAGCACAGCACAGGTGTTAAAATCAAAGCCATATTTTGCACGGGTATAGCCGATTTCCTTAATCGTGTTACGTACAATTGCCGGGATATCCACATATTCGGACTTCGTACTGATCTCACCAATAACAAGCACGAGACCTGTTGCTACAGCTACCTCGCAGGCAACCCGGGCATTGGGATCGTTAGCAAGAAATGCATCGAGTACCGCATCGGATATCTGGTCACAGATTTTATCCGGATGTCCCTCTGTTACAGACTCAGAAGTAAACAAATGACGCCCTTTAATAGACATGTACAACAACCTCCCATATTGTTAGTCTGACACTGTATAAGGGGGCACCTTAGTAAATAACAGGCCAAATATATTAAGTAGAATAATAAGACTGATAAGCCGGTTTATTCAAAAAATGAACCTTTTCCGCATGGAAAAGGTCTAAGGCTTTCCTCAAAAGCCATATTATCTTATTTACCGGGTGCTGTCAATTGAAGGCAGCTTATGTGAAAAGAGACTGTTCCGCCTGTTTGATCAACCTCTTTGTAATTTCCCCGCCTACAGATCCATTATCTCTGGAAGTAAGGTGTCCCAGATACGGAGTACCACCCGTTGCACCCGCCCCGCCCGTCATTCCCAGCTCAGAAGCAAATTCCGTGTCCATGCCACCGCCATATGATGCTCCATATAGTCCAAATTCAGAAGCGATCTCATATTGCATTTGTTTCAGCATTGCCCGGCTCTCTGGTACAACTGTACGATTAGTTCGTGCCATGTTACAGCACCTCCTGTGAATTTTTTAAGATTACAGGTAGTATTGTGTGCGAATTCCAAGGGCCTCAGTCCGCTCAATGTTTGTCAGCTGTGGGAATGAGTTCCGGGTGTATGTTCAAGCATATTACAGGGCATTCTTAATATAAGAAGGAAAAACATTAGTTTACAGCTTACCAGTGGAATGTGCAAATACTCACTTCAAAGTATATGAGCCGCGGACCATCACAACAAGACCTAATGTCTGACCGTTCTGTACCGTGATTCCACGTCCATCCCGTGGGAAAGATAACAGGTGATTCGTAGGAGCAACCGCGCCGTTTGCCAGATCCACACCATCTGTCAGATCTGCCACACCATTAGCATCCTGGGAATAAATAATCGCTTTACCTGCGCGGACAATAAATTCCGCACCTGCACCGGCAATTAGAGTCTGGCCGGGTTTTACATCAACGATTTCGCTGGCATTCCCGGTGGTTCCGGTATTTCCAGTACCTTGAGTTGGCGCAGGTGTCGGAGCTGCAGTTGCAGCAGGTGCATTCGTTGCAGTTGCACTTGGAGCTTGCGTTGGTGTAGTAATGGTCCCACCTTGCAAAGCCTTTTGAATCTGTTGATCTACATAACTCTTCGTTACAACAGGATCATCTGCTGTGCCTGGCTGTGAACCTACACCGGCACCTTCAGCTGTAATATTAAGCATCGAACCTGCCCATAGGCCACCAGCTAACAGTACCGCAGACATCGAGACTTTCCAAACCGTTTTCAACTAAATTCCTCCTCCACTCGGGATAAATGGCTATAAAAAAAGAATAGCCTCCGAAGAGGCTATTCTTTGCTTCGGTAATCGGAGATTACTTAGCGTATACTTCAGTATCAGCGGTAACATCATTACCAGCGATATCTTTGATACCTGTAGATTTGTTAACTGTAACCTTGATCGCATTTACATTGCTTGCGTTCAGGTCAGAGTATCCAGCCAGTGTCAGGTGCCATTTATCAGCGTCACTACCAGTACCTTCGTATGCAGAAGTTACATTAACAGCTGAACCGTTCACCAGGACAGTGAAGTCTCCACCATCAACATTCTTCACTTTTTCGGAGAATGTCAGTGTAAGCAGACCAGTGTTACCTGCATTAACAACAGCTGCAGTCAACTTAGGAGCTACACCGTCTGTCAGAACTGGCTTAAGAACAGCCTTATCTGTAACTGTTGCAACATTACCAGCAGTATCAGCAAGACCGAATGCTACGAATTCGATAGCTTCTGTTTTGGCGATTCCACCCTTAGGTACGAATACCTTAGCAATAGCAGTCTTCAGAGCGCTGCTAGCCGCACCACCATCAGTTCTTTGAATAAGAACGAATGATCCGCTTGGAAGAGCTTTGCTGCCAAGTGTATAGCTTGAACTATCTTGAAGTGTTGCAGCGTTCAAACCAACATTATCTTCTACGTGTACACTGAATTGAATGAATCCTGTTTCTTCAGAAGCACCTTCAGCATAAGTAATACCTGTAACTGTAGGTCTGTCTTTATCGCTGGAAGTTGTTGTTGCAGCAGTTACTACTACAGTAGTAGCAGCAGATTTGTTACCAGCTTTGGACATGTCCTTAACAAGATCTTTATCAATGCGGAGAGTGTAATCACCACTCAGACCTTTTACATTAGTGTAAGTCAATTTAGCGCCCTTTTCAGTATGAACACTGAAGTCAAGACCAGTGACATAAGTACCAGTAGCGTTATTGATTACTCTAATTGTAGCTCCGCTATTCAAGAAGGCAATATCTTCATTGAATGTAATTACAAGGCCTTTAGAACCGTAAGTAGCACTTGCCACAGAAGGAGCTGTGCTGTCTTTAGTCAAGGAAACCTGCTGAGAAAGAGCTGTTCCAAGCGTGTTGCCCAAAGTATCACGCACTGTTGCACCGAACTGCAGTGTGCCAGTGAATGTGCCGGAATCAGGGAAGCTAAAGTTTGAAGGAACCTGCAATTTGATTGTGTCACTATCTTCTTTAGTAACAACGTTCATATTACCGATTTTGTCTCCGTCAGCTCTGAGCAATCCAACGTTACCGGAGAAAGACTCGTAGCTAACTTTCTTATTGAATTTAACATTAACGTACTGATCGCTAGCAGGAGTGATGCTTACAATCGTAGGAGCGGCTGTATCAGAAACAACTGCTACAGTAGTCTTGATTGGGCTAGCAACATTGCTTGCGAAGTCAGAAACGTTAGTCAGGGATACATCATAAGTTGTACCACTGTTCAAAGTGCCGGCAGTCAAGCTGAATGTATCAGCCGATTCTCTGTATACCGATGCTGCTACGCCGTTAACAGAAGCAATGATACCAGCTGGTTTAACAGGCTCGCTGAATTGAACGTATACTTTGTTTGTTGTAGTTTTAGCTACTGAATTGATAGCTTTAACTGTTGGAGCAGTAACATCAGCCACAGAAATCAGCGTAGTGTAAGCAGCAACCGCTGTTCCAGAAGTAGTCTTAACCTCATCGCTAACTACGATTGTGTATTGACCCTTCAGGTAGTCATATTCATTAGCATTGAAAGTGATTGTCAATTCAGTGCCAGTTGTGTTCAAGCTTGCAGATGAACCAGCTGCTGTTACAGTTTGACCACTAACAGTAACTACTTTAATTACATCAGCAATCAACTTGCTGTCAGAGATTACTGATTCTGCATCAATCGCACGATTGAATTTAACAACCAGTTGCTTAGCGTTTGGAGCTTCTGCGGAAATAACCTTAGGAGCAGCCAATGTCACTTTTGCAGTGTAATCTTTTTCAAGATGTTTGAAGCTGATTGTTGTTTCAACGCCTTCTACAAGAGCAGTTGTCAATGCAACAGTTTGAGTTGTTTTGTCAGAGAATGTTACTACAACGCTTGTTGGGCTTACTGCTTCAGCAGAAGCTACAGTCAATGTAGGTTTTACGGACATTTGATCAACTGCATAAGCTGTAGAAACTACCAAAGAGCGGGTAGCGTTAGCTTTGAAGTTGGTTGTTTGAGCAACCAGACCAGCGTTGATAACTGCTTGAGCATAGCCCTTAGCCCATACAGAAGCGGAGTTATCAGTTGTAGTAGGTTGTTCCAGTTTCAAAGCGCGGAACAATACAGCCGCTACTTCTTCTACTGTAACTTTACCATTGTAGTCGAAGATACCTTTAACAGTATCTTTACCTTGCATCAAGTTAGCTGCAGTAACAGCCTCGATGTAAGGAACAGCCCAGTTAGTAGCTTTGTAACCTTTGTCTTTGTAAGACAACTTGCCAGTTACTTCAGTAAGACCGAACAATTTAGTAACGATCTTAGCGAATTCTGCGCGAGTCAGATCTTTTTCAAGGTGAGCCTGACCATCTGGGTACCCATTGAGAATACCTTTAGCTGCCAGAGCGTCGAATGCCTGTTGTGGAGTTGCTTGTGCTGTTTCACCAAATGCTACAGAGGCAAACATCGAGAATGCCATTGCTGTAGATAATGCTACGGATAAAATTTTCTTCATAACCTTTTTTTCTCCTCCTTGGACGTTCATGAACTGAGATTTTTCTTTAGTTGGGTAGCTCATGTCACTCATTAGCCGATGCACCCCCTTTCCCGAGTTGAGCATATTAAGTATAAATAATGTCTGTGACGGGTATCACAGAAACTTGTAAACAGGTTCAAGGCAGACTAATACTAGATTCCTAATTCTACCTAAGTATTATACAATGTGCCTCTAGTCACGTAAAGCTAATTTTTCCATCCGGCCGTATGCTTTCATTTCTTAGTGGCCATTAGGCAATTGCCTTGTGCAAGTGACTCTACACCTTAAACGCAATAGTTTCGAGAAAGTTGCGCTTTGTTCAAAAAAACTTTTTTTCTTTTTGTATCCCTGGCCCTGTTCCAATAGAAGAACCATATGTATGTTCTACTAACTATTGTTAATGTTGGGTGGCTACGGGAATCAGTATAGCATGACGCTTTCCAAACGTCATTAAGCAATATTTGTTAAGTTAATAAACATAATCTGCCTTCTTTAAACTCTACAGCCTCTTGACTTTGGCATAATAAAAAGCGCCGTTTCCGGCGCTCTTTTTTATGGCATATGAACTAACGGATCTTCATTGATAGTTGAATCAATTCCTGGCGTTTCTCAGGACTGGCATTTACATTCTCATACATAGCGTCAATCGCCCCGCGGTTCTCGCGGTAGCTCTTCTCATGTTTGATGGTGGAATGTGACCACTCAATCAATGCATTCTCGGCAATAACGAGGTCATTATATGCATCATGGAACCCTGTAAACAGTACCAGCTCTTCCATCAGTTCCTGTGAAATCTCCTGTAGCGCACGTTTGGCGGCAATTTCCTTCTCCAGGATTTTGGCTCTATGCTCAAACATATTCTTTGCTTTCGTGTAATCCAGCTGTGCTTTTGATAAAATCGGTTTCATCGATGGCTTTCACCTTTCAGAAAATATTATTTTCTAAGTTATTGTAACGTAAATCGGTGCAGATTACAAAAGTTAATGTGCACAGTATGTAATTAAATTACAATAAAACAGGTCCGCGAACAGTTTTTCGCGGACCTGCTGTTCAAGTAGTCACATTAGTTGAAGGTTTTTGGGAAGATGCTGGTGCTCTTCTGCAGCAGGGCTACAGCAATTTTACCGGCTTCCGCTCTTGTAAGCTTGCCCTTTGGATTGAAATTATATACAGGCTTAGCTTGACCGGTAATCGTTGTTGCATTGCCTTCCATAATCTTAGCTTTCGATACTGCCTCTATGGCAGGTCTTGAGTAGAAGTCCATACTGCCAGAGTCAACGAATGACTTCCCTAAGCTTGTTAACAATTTGGCATCGTTAGCAGACATCTTCAGCTTAAGGGCTCTGGCGATCATAACTGCAGCCTGCTCACGGGTCAGCGACTGGTCCGGACCGAAGAATCCGTCACTAAGACCGGTAATGATCCCTGCTCTTGCTGCAGTTTCAATGCTTTTGAAGTTCCATGTTGTTGAAACAGCTTCTGGTACGATATCGAAGAATGTTTGTTTGTTATTATCATAATTGAGCGGAATGCTTAGTCCTGTTACTAGCAATGTGGCGAACTCACCACGGGTAGTCGTATCATCAGCTCCAAAAGCATCGGATCGGATGTTGGTCATGATGCCTTTAGAATAGAGGCCATTCAAAATATTTCTCGCCCAAGGATGATTGGTGATATCCGTAAATCCTCTACGGAGCTTCATTACAGTATAATAACCAAATTCATCGAACGGTACCGTAACCGTATGGTTTTTGGTATCCACCTCTCCGCCGATGTTCTCCCACTTCCCTGCATCGGTATATCGGAAAACAGTAACAGTCGTCCCGACCTCATCCACTATGCTGGAGTTGAATTTTAAGGTCAGCTCACCGCGCTGTGACGGTACAATTTTACGTGTAGAACTGTATTGCGTGAAATATCCTTCTATTGAATAAGGGGCAATTCCGTTCGTCGCTGCCAGATAGGATTGGGAGCCTTGGGTTCCCGACTCGCCTAGCCCGCCGTTCAGCCAATAAATATCCGATACTCTGGAGAAATTATTGGTAGTAGCAGTCGAAGTGAATCGTAGTACAAGCTCTTGCGGGATGACCAGCGGAAGCTTGCCGCCAAGGGTCCGGCTGTCCGAAGGACTGACATTGATGATATTCCCGTAATCGTTAGTCCGCTCTACAACGCCGTCCACGGGATCGGCAATCCCAAACAGCAGTTTCGTATCCGGATAATATTTAGCGGCTCCTGTAGTTGTGTAGCCCTTCATAATTGTCCCTTTCGGGAATGCAAGCTGAAGCGCTTTGTTAAACACAGTATATTTCGTTGCAACCTTCTCAGCCATAAACTGAGTATCGATCTGTATAGCACTCGCATAATAAACAGAGATCGTATCATTCAGAGTGGAATCGGCCCGAATGATTTGAATTTTGATTGATGTTGCCTTGTCCGGCTTCAAGCCCACAAAATCATAAGTGAAGCGATTCTCCAAATCTGTACGTTTCACAGCCTCATACTTATCAATCATGACCTTGGTTGCACCTTCTGCTTCAATATCGAAGCGGACAAAGTTCTTATTCACTACAATCTGATCGCCGACCGTTGCTACAGGGGATAAGACTCTGTAAGGAGATACCTCACGTACAATTTCAAGCCGCTGCGTTGTTCTTGCTCCGGTCTTGTTGATTAGCTCCATGGTATATACGTGGCTTCCTGGAGCATCAAATTTGAAGTCCCGCAGACGCAGAATGAAATCATTGCTGCTGCCGTAATAATCATAATATATTCCGGTTGGATTAGACGGGACAGGGCCAAGCAGCTTATCCGTGGTACCCAGCATGTCCGCAGTACCTGTTGAGGTGAAAATCAGCTCTGACCCTCTATAGAGGTTCATGGTCGTCGCTCCACCACCTCGGAGCACCAGATCATAGCTCTCAGCATTGGTAGTGTACTTTTCATCTTTATAGACGAATTCTGCAGGCAATGCGAGAATTTTGTTGCGCTCAGTTTCATTGCTTAATGACTGGGTCGAGAAGGCAGTACGCCCGGTTCCTATCGCCGGATGAAACTGTGTCAAATTCGATACATTAGTATCAATAATATATATCTTCAGCTCTTTGGTGATAATCCGCTGATTCTGGCCATTATCCTGGGATATCCCGGTGAATACAATCTTATTCTCGCCATAGACCAGCGGACCAGACTGTGTGATCCACAAATCGAAACTGAAGGTCTGTTTGTCTTTATCTACACCTAAATCAAATTTATTAACGCGTGTTTTCCCAGCACTGTCTTTGGTATCGGGAAGGAGTCTACTGTCAATACCGTTAATCTGAACCTGAGCACTCACGAAATTCTCGAACCCGATATATTCACCTGAAACCTTCATGCTGGTCTCAGCAGCAGAATTAAACTCATAGGTCTGTCCATCCTGCAGACTGCTTACGTAGATATAGTTCTTAGATATATACGAAATATCTGCATTATAGTAGGAATTAGATGTCCCATAACGGAACTGTACCTTCTGTTGTCCGTTTGAGAAACCCGTGATTTTGTAAATGTACTCGTTAGTTCCCTGTCCAGTCATTCCGGTGATAGGCGGATCTGTCAAAGACAGCGCTTTGTTGCTGAGCGGGAGATAATTGGCCGATAATTTGGCTGTGTCGATGCCCACATTGGTTTTGACCAGAATGTAGAAGTTATCCTTCTCCATCTGTTGTCCGTTCAGAGGCAGTTTGGAGATGTTTGAGATGCTGCCCGAACCTGTATATCCTGGAAGGTAATACATATCGTTAATTACAACTTCTCCCGGCAGATATCTATAAGAGTAGACCAGCGAAGAGCTATAAGTGCCATAGTCTACAGCCAGGGTAAATTCGGTTAGTCCGGTGATAAGCGTTAAGTCAGCCTGTGTTTTGAATTTAACCAGCTTGTATGCAGGAGTCACTCCGTCAGCGCCGGGAATGGTTAACTCCTGATCAATCGATGCTATATTTACTGGAATAGGGGTCGTGGTGTTTTTGTTAATAGTAAGCTTTCCTGAGCTCGCAAATGTAGTGCTGCTATACGGGACCAGAATTTGACCGGAGAAGCCTGCCTTATTAGTAGAGCTATCACTAAGCGTAGGAATGTTGTTCAGAATATTATATGTTCCTGAACCGTGTACTATATTTAAGGATGCGTAAGGCTGATCTGTATCAAAGAAGTATAAGGAGCGTTCGATATCTATGGAATCGGAAGCGTTCTTAATAGCTATTTTAATATTGGTTAAGCCTGGCTTCAGTGTTAATGAAGGGGAGAAGAACGTGCCGTCCTCAAGCAGGGTTGTTGTCAGTGCAGTTCCGCCATTCACAGAAACTGTAACCTGCGTTGCATTCGTCGCCTTACCCTGCAGCGTAACTGTGTCGACGGGAACGACTACTTGTGTCCCTTCATTTAGATTAAGTGCTGCAGGACCACCGAGCACTTGAAGTGCAGAAAGATATGGAACTTTGTCGTAAAGGATATAAAAGGACTCCGACCGTGTCAGGTTACCCTGCATACCGGAGAAAGTAATTTTATTAAAACCAGCATATAAAACAACACCGCTAGTAGTAAAGCGATTGCTTGGACTATTGGCATCGGGTGTAACCGTACCTGTAGTCAAACGGGTAGAGTCTGTAGTCCACTTTCCGTTTGTACTTTGAGTCAGTTGCTCAACAGTAACCTTCATTGTAGATGAAGTTACTTGAGAATAGGTACCAGTAATAGACAGGTTTTGGTTCGTAGTCAGATACACACTGGATCGGCTGATTAGCCCTTCTGCACCTGCTGTTATTACATTCGGATCCAGAACAACGGTATCCCGCAACTTGAGCTCATCCGGACTGAAGTAAGTCGTGGTAGCTGCCGCCGCAAGGGGCGTATATTTGCCTGGAAACATAGAAACGATCAGTGCCGCCAGCAGCAGCCAAACGAATGGTCTCTTAAAGCGTAACATGTGTATATCTCTCCTTTGAGTTTATGTTCTGATAAACCTCACTTTGTACTTTATCGGTCTGTGGGGGGCATATTTTTAGAATAAAACAAAAAACTCATCCAAAAAGGATGAGTTTTGCTATCTTAAGGAAAAAAATAGAATTATTATTTCAGTTTGTTCTAAGATTTAGAACTGCGCTCAGGATCCAGCTTCATGCGCATTCTTAGGAATAAGTCTATGACCGGGCGTTTGGTTTTGCTGATCACACCAGTGATCTCTGCACCAATCTGCAGGAAGAAGAGCATGACGCAGATCACCACGAATGTTACCCAGTTGGCTTCATAGAGTGAAGCAGATGTCTGAATGACAGCCAGAATTCCGAAGAAGGCTGCGATGCCATAAATAATCAATACGGTCTGGCGGTGGCTGAAGCCAAGTTCACGCAGGCAGTGATGGAGATGGCCTTTGTCCGGTGCGAAGATCGGCTTCTTCTGCAGCTTGCGCCGTACGATGGCAAAGAACGTATCCGATAAAGGAACCCCGATAATCAGGAGTGGAGTAATAAACGATACCACTGCAATCTGTTTGAATCCGAGCAGCGCGAGCAGTGCAAGACAGAAGCCCAGGAACAGCGAGCCTGTATCCCCCATGAAGATTTTGGCGGGATGAAAGTTAAAGAACAGAAAACCGAGTATACTGCCCAGAAGCAGTAAGCACAGCAGAGCAACCATGGTATTGCCCATCAGGAAGGCCATTACGGCAATTGTGGCAATCGCGATACCGGATACACCGGCTGCAAGCCCGTCCAGTCCATCGATCAGATTCACGGCGTTCGTGACGCCGACAATCCAGAAGATCGTCAGAGGGATGGCAATCCAGCTCTCCAGTGAGGAATAGCTATTATGAAAAGGAATGTTTACGAAATCAACAGTAATTCCAAAACCGAAAACTACGATGCAGGCTGCGGCAATTTGGCCCAGCAGCTTCACCTTGGCTGATAGCTCAAACCGGTCATCGAGACCGCCGATCAGCACAATCAGACCGCCGCCACAGAGCAGCGCCTTGATGAAGTTAGCCTCCCGCGGAGTGAAGTCATACGGAATAATCGGTAATACGGCAAGCAGGCCTAACACAAACGCCAGAAATATGCCGAGTCCGCCAAGGCGGGGCATGATCTTCGTATGCACTTTACGGGCATTAGGCACATCTGTCGCACCGATCTTAATAGCAAACTTCTTAACGAGCGGTGTCAAAAGCAGTGCAAGTCCCATGCACACAATAAATCCGGCGATGTATATGATTAACATTTGTTCAGTCGACCCCCATTTCTCTACCGCATTGAATTATACGCTGAACCAAAAACAAATTCCAATACCGTTTTTAGGCTGTTACACGGATTTTTTCAGTAAATACCCTCAAATTACTGGTCTTTTGTCACTTTATCTTTCTCTCGTACCACTTTTACTGCAAATTTCGGCAGCGCAAGCATTCTTTTGTAACGTGTAGGTTCTTTAATCAGCCGGTATAACCATTCCGCCCTCAATTTCTGGAAGACTTTGGGAGCACGGCGGCTCTTACCTGAGATTACATCAAAGCTTCCGCCGACACCCATCATAACCGGAATCTGCAGCCGGGACTTGTATTTAGCAATCCACGGCTCCTGGCTGTCTGCCCCTCTGGCAACGAAGAGCAGGTCAGGCTTAGCTTCGAGAATTCCAGCGAGAATCTGCTCATCCTCATCCGGACCAAAGTACCCGTCATGATAGCCTGCAATGACTATGCCGGGATATCCAGTTTGTAACCTAGAAGTCGTCTCGCGAATCACCTCGGGGGTTGAGCCCAGTAAATATACTCTCCAGTTGTAGCTTTCACCCTGACGCAATAATTCATGTAAAAGATCAAAACCTGCTACACGCTCAGCAACTGGCTCTTTGCAGTAATCCGCTGCCCACACTACACCAGTCCCGTCGGGAACTACAAGCTCTGCTGATTTCATAATCTCCATATACGACGGATTCTCGAGGGCAGCCATGACCATGATCGGGTTAGCGGTAATGACCTGGTGTGGAACACGATTATGAACCGCCTCCGTCAAATAAGAAACCGTTGTCTTCATATCAACCTTGGATACTCGGATGCCGAAAATCGGCACTGTAGGTATCGCGCTATCTGCTTTCACTTGTCACTCATCCTTTACGGCGGAAATATTGGGCAACTTGCCGGGCCGGAGCCTCAGCTTCTTCAACCAGCGAAGCTATCAGCGGTTCACGCTCACGCTTCCATGCCTCTCCTGATTTCAGCAGTTCCAGAAGTCCCGCTGTAACCATATCACCTTCCAGCGTAGCTGTGGAACCTACCGGCCGGCACCCGATTCGTTTAAGGAAATGGTCGATCTTCGGATCATAGGAGACTCCCATCAGCGGAACCCGTCTTCCGGCAGCATAGATCAGGCTGTGAAGCCGCATGCCAATCAGCGCCTGGCACTGTCCTACTTCACGCAGCATCTGCTGCGGATGGAGCGCATCCTCGCAAATACTGACGGCTCCCCCATACTCCTCTACACCTTGTCCCAGCTTCTGCATGACATAACGTGAAGCCTCATTGTCCGCAGAATGATGGAACGGCAGAAAACGTAAATGAAGCGGCAGCTCTGCTGATGCCTTCACCAGTCCTTCAGCCAATGCATCCAGCTCTTTGCGCGACTGCTCCCAGAATCGGACGGAGATGCCTACGGTATAAGGCGCTGTCTGCAGAATAGAGTTATCTGAATCATGGACATGCGCATTCCCCCTGCCCGGCTCATGTGTTTCTGTACGTGCATCTTCCGGGAGCGTCAGGCCCATAACCGGATCAGGGACCACATCTATTTTGCTCGTATCCAGACCCATAGACTGCAGCAGCAGGCGGGATTGCTCATCCCGCACGGATACATAAGCACATTTACGGAAAACCGATTTGATCAGGGGATGAAACAGCTTGCGGTTCACCGGTCCGACTCCCTGAGCATAGATGAAGGTTGGCTTGCCCATCCATTGGGCCAGCTTAAGGATGGCCAGATAGTACGGAATAGTCTTGCTGCTTGTTACATCCTGTAGCAGACTGCCCCCGCCGCTTATCAGCCCGGAACTCTCTGATATTGCCTTCCGCACTTCTCCCAGCTTCATCCGGTGCACGGATTCGACACCGTAAGTAACGTTTGTCCATTCCGGATCAATGGAGAGCACCACGGGCGTCAGCGTTATTCCAGCAGCCTCAGACTGCTTACGGAGTGCGTTCAGAATGGACTGTAGAACCGCCTCGTCTCCGCTGTTGCGGAATCCGTAATAACCCGAGATTATAATTTTTTGAGCAGCGGCGACCATCGTTTCCAACACCCTTCCGCAATCTGCCATACCCCTATAGCGATAATGCCGATGATAAGACCGAGTCCCAGACCCAGAAGGCCGCGGACCAGCGAGATCAGAACCGGCGAATGAATATGGGCAAAGGTATCTACCATGGACAACTGGCCGATAACTGCAATAATCATGATAAAAGCAGCATTCCGGTATTTATAGGCCATGAATGCGCCAAGGATAAAGAGCGGATGTGCCAGCAGGAACTCTTTGTTACGCGGTCTTACACCGACTGTGTTCTCCAGGAAGGTGCGGAACGACATTTCGAGTGAGCTTACACTACCACTGTTGCCTGTACGGCTTAAATAGTACATCCCCAGAATCCCCAGTACGCCGGCAACAATTACCATTGCGAGGGTGATCGGCGTCCGCAGCAGCTTCCCGGTCTTGTTGAAGGCAAACTCCCCACGGTATAAAAGCACATATAGCGCAGTGAGTCCAATCGGTGCTAAATGAAGCAGACTTACGCCGCGGAACTGATTGAGCACCAGGGCATAGGTGACATTATTCAAGAGCGCAATTACAAAGGGTACTGCACTAAACGAGATAAGCGCTGTTTTGACGTAAAGAACCAGACTATGCGTCAGCCTGCGGCGCGGGCCCATCACAGCAAAGGTCAAGGGATTGGCGCGCAACGGCGGTCCCATTTCATTAATCTTGCGGACAGCCAGCACCATAGCCACGGTAGGCGCACTTATAGCCACTGCAAGCGCGAGTGCCTGTTCAAATAACGCCGGCTTCAGAACCATGAGTCCTGCACTCCCCAGCAGCCCCAGCACCCATGCAGGCAGTGTAAGCCAAGGAACAAAGTAGGAAACCAGGAGTGCAACCATGGCTACAGCTCCGATTACCGCAATTAATTTGAAATAACGCTGGAAAGAGGAATCCACCACGTCAAACGCAGTAGCTTGTCCCATTTCAAAACCGTTAGCTTCAATTTTTGCAACCGCACCATCAGGACCGCTAAGGCTCGTAACCAGATTGTCGAGCGTATCGGTAACCTGTGCCTTGGATGTATCCCGTGAAGGAATCGTATTGAGATAGATCATCCGGATGTTACGGTCTTTCGTAGCCAGTGCAAAGCGGTCGGCAATCACTTCTGTGGACAGGCCGGAATCAGTCTCACTGAGCGAGTACAGCCGCGTCACGTTATAGTCCAGCAAATAGGCCAGTTTGGTGAAGCCTTTTTGCTGTACCTTAATATTCTCAATGGCTGCAATCCCCATCCCGCGTTCCTTCAGCAGATCAGCGAATGCAGTGATACTGGCCAGATCGGCATCATCGGAGTAGCCTTTAACAGACTCGCCTTCGAACAGCAGACGTTTGACTCCAAGCTCCGCGTAACGGTCCAGCAGACTCTTAACGGCTTCCTGATTATACGCCAGCGAATCCACAAGGCGCGGCACAATATTGAAGCCTTTCTCATGCAGCATCTCCAGTGTGGACGGATCCGGCTGCAGCGGCTTGAGCGTTGCATTCTCCAGGGGAGTTTTGATAATCAGGCCCTGTTGTCCGCGGTAGGTCCATTCTTCTGTTGCAATATCCAAGCCGGCAAATGCATCCCGGATGATCGGTGAGAGCGTTCCACTGTTCTTCGCACTGGTAAAGAGGACATATGTATAGTTCTCATTCTCAGGAATTACAGTATCGGTCAGATTAGCGATATCAGCCGCTCCCCACAGCATCAGGCGGCGGGCCTTGCGGAAGTCCTCCAATGTGCTTTCGTATATTGCCATACTCTGAACACCGGCAGACTTCAGCCGGTCGAGCTGCTCGGAGATATAATCCTGCGGATTCCCCCGGTAGCTGGCTACTTCCACCAGATCACGGTAATCAAAGACAAATTCAACCGTTTTGGAAGACTTCTCCGTCTGAAGACGGTCATACACAACCGGGAGAGCAGCAAGCAGGCCAATCACCACGATAATCCACAACCATTTGCGCGAAGCTATATTCCAGCGTTGCCATTTCTGTTGCACCAAAAGTACCTCCTCTTTCCCTTTAAAGCTAAGTGCCATTCCGTCAAAATAAGCTCAAACACTCTTGCTGTGGTCAAATTTAAGCGGAAACGGATGTCCCTATACCAGGAGCAGCTCCGTTTCCGCAGGCATGTTCTATATTTAGTATTATTTCCCGTCTACACGGGCCATAACCTGATTAGTCAATTCAGCCACTTTGTCTTTGGCATTCTGAAGCGATTCGCCAACGACGGCAAAATAAACCTTGATCTTCGGCTCGGTGCCGGAAGGACGCAGGCAGAACCATGAGCCGTCGGAGAGCAGATATTTCAGCACATTCTCCTTAGGCAGACCGTTCAGTCCGAGTGAATAGTCGAGTACCTCTGTAACTGAGGCTCCGGCAATTTCATGCGGCGGGCTGGTGCGCCAGTCATTCATGATTCCCTGAATCTGTGCTACACCGTCTTTACCTTTAAGGGTGCGCGATTCGAGGCTCTCGAGGAAGTAGCCGAATTGTGCATACAACTCCTGAAGCACATCGTACAGCGTCTTGCCCTGGGCTTTGTAATAAGCCCCTGCTTCAGCGATTAGCATCGCAGCCAGGACAGCATCCTTGTCACGGGCATAATTGCCGGCCAGGTAACCATAGCTCTCTTCATATCCGAAAAGATAAGTGTATTCGCCGGACTGCTCGAATTGGTTCATCTTCTCGCCGATATATTTAAATCCTGTCAGCGTGTTGAACACAGTAGCTCCGTAATGGCTGGCTACAGCCGCTCCCATCTCACTGGTCACAATAGTTTTAACTACCGCACCATTGCTTGGCAGCTTGCCTTGCTCCTGCAGGCGGCTCAAATAATAATGAATCATGAGTGCGCCCGACTGATTACCGGACAAGACCACAAACTTGCCTTCATTGTCCCGCACAACCGCGCCCATACGGTCTGCATCGGGGTCTGTACCAATTAACAGATCGGCATTCAGTTCCTCACCCAGCTTCATAGCCAAGGTGAAGGCTTCACGCTCTTCCGGGTTCGGGGATTTCACCGTGGAGAATTCTGAATCCGGCTGTTCCTGCTCGGGCACCACATGTACCTGGGTGAATCCAATCTTCTCAAGTACACGGCGGACCGGAAGATTGCCTGTCCCATGCAGCGGTGTGTAGACAATCGAGAAATCACGGCCAAGCGTAGAAGCAATCTCTTCACGGCCGACACTGACTGCGGCTACTGTATCCGTAAACGCTTCATCCTCAGCTTCACCCAGCCAGTGCAGCAAGCCTGCACTCTCTGCGGCTTCACGGGAAATACGCTTTACGCCGTTAAAGGAGTCTACTTCCAAAATATTGGCAATTACCTTCTCCGCTTCGTCAGGCACCAGCTGTCCGCCTTCTGCGTTATACACTTTGTACCCGTTGTACTCAGGCGGATTATGACTTGCAGTAATTACAATGCCTCCTGAGGCCTTCAGATGGCGAACTGCAAAGGACAGCTGCGGTGTGGACCGCAAGGATGGGAACAGATGTGTCTCAATTCCGTTGCCGGCCAGCACAAGTGCAGCTTCCAGCGTGAATTCCGGCGAAAAGCGGCGGGAATCGTGGGCAATGACCACGGAAGGACGTCCTTCTCCTGTATGCTGTCCCAGAATATAATTAGCGAAGCCTTGTGTCGCTCTGCCTACGGTATATCGGTTAATCCGGTTGCTGCCGGCGCCGATCACTCCGCGCAAACCGCCTGTCCCGAATTCAAGGTCTCTATAGAAACGTTCCTCCAGTTCCTTCGGCTCATCCGCAAGAGCCTTCAGCTCTGCCTTGGTGCTCTCGTCAACGGAAGGGTCCTGCAGCCAGCGTGTTAAGGTTTCTGCGGCCTTTGGGCTTAATCCAGTCATGTGAATCTCTCCTTCTCCATCTATAATTTATAATTTTATAACAGGAACTAGCTGAGTGCGAACATAATTTCCCCGGAAGCCACAATCTTGCCTTCCACTTTAGCGGTAGCTTGGCCTTTGCCGATGCTGCCTTTAAGCCGGGTAATCTCCACCTCAAGCACAAGGGTATCGCCAGGTACGACCTGGCCACGGAAACGGAAGCCGTCGAGGCCGGCCAGGAAGCCGATTTTACCGCGGTTTGCTTCCAGCCCCAGTATAGCTACTGCGCCCACCTGAGCCAGCGCTTCCGTGATTAGCACACCCGGCATTACCGGATATCCCGGAAAATGTCCGGTGAAAAACGGTTCATTCACCGTCACATTTTTGATGCCGACAGCCCGTTTGCCCATTTCTATTTCAGTGATTTTGTCCACCAGCAGAAATGGGGGCCGGTGGGGGATGATTTCTTGAATTTGATTGATATCCAGCATGATCAGCAAAGCTCCCTTCGGATGTAACCGCGTCTATAAAACCTCCGCCTACAACAGCGCTTTTGTTTTATTCTTCACCGCCCTGCATAAATATGGGCAGCTTCGGCAAAAACTATAACTATCCTTCACCACCTGCAGCAGTGGAGGTTAAGATAAGGGGCTTTCTCCACCGCACGCGGCAGCATGGCGGAGAGGGCCCTTTTTGGCGCTCTTAGGGCACGCCATCATTATACATTTTTCAGTATAAAAAAGAAAACTCCCCTGCACAACAAGGGAGCTTCCGAAATCCTATATTTAGGAATTATTTATGGTGCAAACACCAAATCATATACATGCTTCCAGGTGCTCCAGAGGAGCACATCGCTAAATTCTTTTTGGCCGAGAATCACGTAACCGACGACCAGGCCGCCTCCAAGCGCGGCAACAAGCAGCAGGGGAATCAGGAACCACTGGATAATGGTCCATGCCGAAATTCCGCGCCGCCTTACCGGCTGCTGCTGTTGTTCTTCTTCCGGTTTGTTGATCTTCTCACGACTCATTCCGTCACCTCACGCACGCATGTTATTAGCCAGGCCCAGCATCTGGTCACTGGAGGACAACGCCCGGGCAGCAAGCTGATAGGTGCGCTGAATCTGCATCATCTCGGTCATTTCCTTACTTAGATCCACGTTGGATGACTCCAGATATCCGGTACGTACGCCTACATCCTTCGCCTCACCTACGGCTCTTTGCACAAACGCCTGCTGTGCAGTCACACCATCGGCAAGTGTATAGAAGTTGCCGTCCACAGCCCGCAGAGCCTTCTTGCTCAGCGGCTCTACAATCATAATTGTGCCCGCTATAATAGCAGGATCATTCTCACCGGTCTTGGTAAGTACCCGGCCGCTCTCGTCAATAGCAGCACTAACATTGGCCGGCACTGTGAGCGGATTCCCGTCTGTGTTCAGCACAGGGTTACCGGTATTATCTACAAGCATCATATTGTCAGGATTCGCGGTATCCGGGGTGAAATGGAAATCACCCTGACGGGTATACGCAGTAGCTCCGTTGACCTGAACTCCGAACAATCCATTACCCTGAAGCGCCAAATCCGTTGGATTCCCCGTTTCCTGAAGAGTGCCCTCTTCCCAGTTGCTTGTAACCGAAGGCACACGGACCCCAAAGCCGATGTTGAAGCCCAAAGGCATACTGCGGCCAGGCTGGTCATAGTCCTTAGATTGCTGCTGCACACGTGTGAGCACGTCCTCGAAAGAGCCTTCTTTACTCTTATAGCCGTTTGTGTTCATATTGGCAATGTTATCCGCTATGATATCCAGCCGCTGCTGCAGGCTGGACATGGACACAGCGGCACCGATTGTCGAGTTGTTCACAGATCAAACCTCCCAAAAGCTTAATAACTTAAGAAGAAACCGGTTCACTTCATCAGTGCACCTGCAGCCTATACTCTGCCGACATCATTAACAGCCTTCTGCAGGCTGCTGTCATAAAACTGGATTACCTTCTGATTCGCTTCATAAGCCCGGTAGGCGGCGTTCATATCCACCGTTACCTGAGTGGCATCCACATTAGAGTTCTCCAGATACCCCTGACGCAACTGCAAATTATCGGTTGCATTGGAGTAACGGATTTCTGCAGCCTCCGCGTCATCGGCATGGAAAACGCCGTTCCCGTCACGTACCAGCTCCTGCGGTCTTGTAATTACACTGATCCCGATCCGGGTTCCTGAAGGCAGTCCGGTCGCATTGTTAATCAAGTTACCCTGCCCGTCCACTTTAAGGCTATCCTCAGGACCTGTCAATCTCAGCGGATTACCGTTACTGTCCAATACGCTGAATCCCCCGGAGCTAAGCACCTCTCCAGTAGGTCCTACTGTAAAACTTCCGTTACGTGTATATAAATTGTTACCCTCATTATCCTGTACTGTAAAGAACGCCTGCGGACGGTAAGTTACCTCGCCGTCAGGACTAATGTATTTACCTGAGCCGTCAAAAGCAAGATAAGTGCCCGCATTATCCGGGTCCTCTACCTGTAAATCGGTTGACAGCGCGAAATCTGCGTTTTTGCCGCTTTCGATGAGATCGCCCTGCAAATACTGGGAAACAGACTGTTCGGCAAAAACCCCTGTGTTAAGCCGGCCGACAGGCTTCGTAACGCCACCGCTCATCGCCGAGATCAGCACATCGGGAAATGCATGACTGACGCTGTCGACCTGCTTGTACCCCGTAGTATTCAAATTGGCAATGTTCTGTGTCGCTGTATCATGTCTGCGCTGCTGTGTTACCATTCCTGCAGCCGCCGTATATAATCCTCTTAGCATGAGGTCAGTCCCTTCCTGAATCTGCTGTTAACTTATTATCGGCAGACTAGAACTTTTTCTTAACAACCTTATCTAAATGGTCAAGCATAATCCCCGTCCCCTTAACAACACAGTGCATCGGATCTTCGGCAACCCAGACCGGAACATGCAGCTGTTCAGAGAGCAGCTCGTCCAATCCGTTAAGGAGTGCCCCGCCGCCGGTCAATACGACCCCGCGGTCAATAATATCTGCCGACAGCTCCGGCGGTGTACGCTCCAGCACCGACTTGGCCGCAGCCACAATAGCGGAAACCGGATCCCACAGCGCTTCCTTAACCTCTCCGGATGTAATGGTCAGGGTCTGGGGAAGTCCGCTCACCATATCACGTCCGCGTATATCCAGCTCAGCCTTCATGCCGCCCGGGCGGACGGACCCGATAGTAACCTTGATATCCTCAGCTGTGCGTTCACCGATCAGGAGTTTATATTTCTGTTTGATATATCTTAAAATGGCCTCGTCGAACTTGTCCCCTGCGACCTTAATCGAAGAGGCGGTAACAACGTCGCCCATGGACAATACGGCTACATCCGTTGTTCCCCCGCCAATATCGACGACCATATTACCGCTTGGCTGATAAATATCCATCCCTGCTCCGATTGCCGCAGCTTTGGGTTCTTCTTCCATAAAAACTTCTTTGGCTCCACTGCGTTCCGCGGCTTCACGGATTGACTTCTGTTCAACGGATGTAATATTGGTGGGCGCGCAAATCAAAATACGGGGCCTTGAATACCAGGTCCGGCCCCCGACGCGGTCGATAAAATATTTCAGCATCATTTCTGTAATCGCAAAATCGGCAATGACTCCGTCCCGGAGCGGACGAATCGTAGTTATGTTTCCAGGTGTGCGCCCAACCATCCGGCGGGCCTGTTCACCAACCGCAAGGACTCTCTTCGTATCACTTTCAAGCGTGACCACGGAAGGTTCATCCAGAACGACTCCCCTTCCCTTGACATGAATGAGCACATTGGCTGTGCCGAGATCGATTCCGATATCCTTGCTAAGCATAATGAAAGAGCCCCCAAAGTGTTATTTTAAATGAGAATAGTTAGATAGTACCAAATTTAAAAATACCATACTTTAGGGGGTGTACACAATGTAGTAAAGCTGAATTATTACTTAAAATTCCGAAAATCTTATGGCTTTGCTGCTACGGCTACCTCACGCTTTTTGCCTGTCGTTTTCTTATATTTGATTTTTGTGGCTTCTCCCCCCCGAAGATGACGGATTGATTTGTGATATTCGAGAATGTGCTTCACCTGATCGGCCAGATCCGGATTGATTTCCGGCAGCCGTTCGGTTAAATCCTTATGCACTGTGCTTTTTGAAACGCCAAATTCCTTGGCTATGGTCCGGACCGTGTGCCTGGTTTCCACGATGCAGCGTCCGATTTTGATCGTACGTTCCTTGATGTAATCGTGCACGCTCCCGCCTCCCAACTGTGGATAGTTTGGTACATTATATGAGGGGCGGGCCTATATATTCGCGCTTTCAAGACATGACAAGCTCCGGAAGGCCCATTTTATTTCTCGGACAACCTATTTATGAGCCGTTTGCAGTTCCATTCTCTATATAGAACCGGCCCCACCGTCCATTCCGGGTTGAAAAATAAAAAAACAGGAGGCTTTCGCCCCCTGCAGATATTTCGGATTAGCGCTGTGGAAGCAGATCCGAAGGATTCACAATCTTGCCATCCTCGTGCACTTCAAAATGCACATGGTTGCCGAGACCTTTCTCCAATTCGCTCTGTCCCGCTGTTGCCAGCGTATCGCCCTGCTTCACTTCATCGCCCTGCTTGACTTTGGTATCGCTGAGACTCTGGTAAACTGTCTTCAGATCACCCGGAGATGTAACCTCGATCACTTTACCGAGTACTGCCACATCTTCGACTCTGGTGACTTCACCGCTGAGAGCTGCCTTAACGTCAAACGTCTTGTTGTCCTCGCGGGCAATATCGATCCCGGTGTTGGTAATAAAGGTGTTATTGTACTGCACCATCGCCGCCACATGATTTTCTTCTGTGCCATTTTCATCATAGTACGGTTTGACCACTTCGACTTCACTTGGGCTCGCTACCGGCCAAGCCAGGCTTTCTGCTGAAGCTACGACTTCCAGGGCTTCCGGATCACCGGTCAGGGCTCCGGTTTCATTACCGGCAACACCTTCCTGTGATACGACCGCGGCGGTGTCCGGATTCAGCGGCTTCTGGCCGGCATCCTGATAGACCCACACCAAGGTTAGTATAATTGCCGCTGCTGCCGTGTAGACTGCCGGGAATACCCAGCGTTTGGATAACAGTCTGGTCCATGAAGAAGGCTTAGCGCCTGAATCTCCCTGCTTGTTTTTGAGAGATTCATCATGGTTTGGTTTGTTTTTGTCTTGTTCATTCATATGGTTATCACCTCAGTAACCAGTGTTACCGGGCGCTTCGCTTTTATACGTATCTTGCAAGTTATTTTTTCAGGAGAGTTGAGATTCCCGTAAAAGAGACCCCGCTGTAATAGTGTTTGAGAATCTGCGTGGCTGTACTTCCCTGCTTCGCCATACCATTCGCCCCCCATTGGCTCATGCCGACGCCATGGCCGTTTCCATAGGTTGTGATCAGCACCTTCCCGTCTTTCCGCTTCCAGGTGAACTGGCTCGAACGAAGTCCCAGCTTCTCTCTTACCTCCCGGCCTGTGAACACAGTGCCTCCGATAGAGATCTTCTTGATCCGGTGTCCTGCAGTCAGCGAGATGACTTCTGCAGGCAGTCCGGCCGAAGATGAAGAGACTTGCAAGGTCTTGCCTGAGGCAGCCAGATTCGCCGCAGCGGGAAGTTCCTTGGCAGTAAGACCCAGCTTGCTGCGGAGCTCCGAATTGCTGAAAGTATAGGTGACCGCGAGGTTCGGGGTAATCTCCCGCTCCCAGGGGCTGGCTACACTGCGCAAATAGGGAACCTCAGCATTCCAGTAATCCTCGGAGTTCTCCGTATACCCTCCACTGGAGGCGAAAAAGGAGGCCGTGATCGGCTGCCCTTTATAGGTCATGATGATCCCGCGCGTCTCTAAGACCGCGCGGCGGAGCTTCGCCAGTCCGGCACGCTTGCTGCCGGACGCAAAGTCCCGTTCCAGCACGGCCTGCGAGATGTAAGCCTGATGGCTTACCGTATCGCTCACATCCGCCTCAGGAACGGGTACCCCGCTGTGGTCGCCGGCCAGCAGGCGGCGGGCAATGAATGTGCGGGCGGCAACGGCCTGGGCCTTGAGCGCTTCGAGCTCAAAGTCCGCAGGCATCTCCGCCGCCAGCACGCCGCTGACGTAGTCCTCCAGCGGCAGGGTCTCAATTTGTCCGCTCTGCGACAAATAGACGGAGACCTCCGGCAGCGGCGCTTCCGCAGCAGCCGTTCCCGGCGGTGCCGGCGCGGCCGTGGCCTGCGGCACGGCCGGAGGTGCTGGCTGTTGTCCCCCGCGCAGCAGGACAACAGCCAGCGGCAGCAGCAGCGCCGCCAGCAGCGGCGCTGCGAGCCAGGCGGCGGGGGCCAGCCGCCTGATCCGGGGCGCGCCGCGCCGCGCACGCGCTACGCTGCGCGGGCGCTTCAGGATGCGCCGCAGCAATCTTAACTCTTTCATCTCTATGGCTCCTTCCATAAGCACCGGTGATTCTTATAGATATGAATTTCCGGCACCTGCTAGAACGTCATTCTGAGAGAAAGAGAGTTTCCAGATGTACATTCGAAGTCGTCTTCGCAGCCATTCGCTCCAGCTTTGCAATATCCGTTTCATGTCGGCTACATAGTAGTAACCGATCCATCCGCGAATGTAGAAAAAAAAACTTTCCGTTACTATGGCCTCTGCTGACTTCTCACAGCAAGCTTTACTCCGTCTTTTGGATTTTTTTCCTACTGGGCGTCTGTGAGATCTCCCCGGGTAAGAGCGATAACTTTCCCCTCATCCATCTGCCACATTTACATCCTGGGATTTGGGCAGTATTGGACTTCGCTTTGTTGAGCAAGCTCGTCCGTCCCAGCATGCCTTCTATGTGATTCCTGTTCGTCAGACCGATGGTTTGCCTCCGGCTTCCTTCAGATTCCACCTCGCGGTGGACACCCTTGCCTTCAGCTAACAGTTCCTATTGCCAAGCCTGTAGCGGACTTTCACCGCCAAGTTATCGCCCATGCCGGGCGCACTCAAAAAAGGGACCAGCCGCTTATTCGCGGGCTGGTCCCTTCAGGTTAAAAATTGCTATTATACCCAGGACGGCTGAATCTGAAAGCACGGTTTAACCTCATCGCTCTTGAAGGATTCGCTTCTCGCCGGTTCCGGCTTCAGCACTTCTTCCTTCGCAGCTGCAGCAGGAGCCGCTGATTCTTCCATGGAAATACGCCATATGTCCGCACCAAGACCCGACAGCTTCTCGGCCAGATGCACATATCCACGGTCAATATGATGCGTTCCGCTAACTTCTGTAGTTCCTTCTGCCACTAGCCCTGCCAAAATCAGCGCAGCGCCTGCACGCAGATCCGTAGCACACACCTTGGCACCGACAAGACGGGCATTACCGGTAACGATGGCGGAACGGCCTTCAATCTTAATCTCAGCATTCATGTTATGGAATTCATCCACATGCATGAACCGGTTCTCAAAAACAGTCTCTGTAACTACAGAGGTACCTTCGGAACGCAGCAATAACGCCATCATCTGCGACTGCATATCGGTAGGGAACCCAGGGTATGGCAACGTCTTGAGATCCACAGCCTTCAGCGGCTTGTCGCTGATGACACGGACACCGTTCTCGTCTGGAATAACCGTAACGCCCATCTCTTCCATCTTGGCAATAACCGGGCCCAGATGATCAGCAATGGCGCCTTCCACATATACATCGCCGCCCGTAATCGCTGCAGCTGCCATATAGGTTCCAGCCTCGATACGGTCCGGAATGACATGATGTCTTACCCCATGCATACGTTCAACACCTTCGATCCGGATCACTCCGGTGCCTGCACCGCGCACAATACCACCCATGCCGTTCAGGTAATTCGCAAGATCAACAATCTCCGGCTCTTTCGCAGCATTCTCGATTACAGTAATGCCTTCGGCAAGTGCCGCAGCCATCATTATATTTTCGGTTGCACCTACGCTGGCCACATCCAGATAAATCTTGGCTCCGCGCAGCCTTCCGTTACTTTTCGCATCAATGTAGCCCTGGCCCAGACTGATCTCGGCACCCAGTGCTTCAAACCCCTTCAAATGCTGGTCAATCGGCCGAGTCCCGATGGCACAACCGCCAGGCAAGGAAATACGTGTATGCCCCATACGGGACAAGAGTGGACCCATTACCAGGAAAGAAGCCCGCATTTTGCGTACCCATTCATAAGGTGCTTCGCAGGAAGTAATATTTCTGGCATCAACCTCAATGATATCGTTCTGGTATGTAATACCTGCTCCCAGAGATTCCAGCACTTTGCTAATCGTGATTACATCGTCTAGCGGAGGTGCGTCCACAATGACGCTAACTCCTTCTTCTGCCAATAGAGAGGCGGCTATGATCGGTAGTACGGAATTTTTTGCGCCGCTAACTTTCACGCTCCCGGTCAATCTGTTGCCACCGCGGACGATAAATTTGCTCATTTTGGTTTCCCTCCGCGTCCATTATTTCTGAAATTAATTTGAGTTTGAAATTCGTCAGTTAAAATATTGAATATTCCGTCACTGCGCCTAATGTGCAGACGCATTCCTTAAACTTCAGTGTTGACATAATAAAACCTTATTATTCGACACTTTTTTCACTGCATTGGCCTACGACAGATATAACCAAACCAACCGTCATTAAAACATCCGGGCGATAAGTCCGCTCCAGCCCAGATAATCCAGCAGAAATCCGGCCACGAAATGGCCGAGGACAATGGCCAGCAGCAAATGCAGCAACCTGCCCTGAGGACTCTTGGGATATCTTATGACCAGATCGAGCTTTAGGTTCTGAAGTGCCCACCAGGATAATACGACACAGACTAGAGAAACTACCATCGAAATTAAACTGCTACTGCCGATCGCACTTGACAATTCAGCGGATAAGCTTGTGTTCATCATTAGCCCCCCGTGTAAGGTTACTCGGAAATCGACTCTTATATCATACTTGCGCAGGGGAAAAGAATCCAGTACTTTTACGAATTTTTAAACAATTGGCGTATTATCTGCCTAAGTGTTTACGATATGTTCATACTCTGCTAGATTCAGTTAAGCAAAAAAGCAGTCAAGCCCAGGGCTTGACCGCTTCTCTGCTACTGTTGTCCTTTTCCGGTCGAAACTTTGATCCGCGTTACAGCGCGCTGCAAGGCCAGCTCAGCACGGCGGTGATCAATTTCATCTTGCTTGCTTTGCAGCTTAAGACGGCGCTCAGCCCGTTCCTTAGCCGCTTCAGCGCGCTCCACATCAATATCTTTGGGCAGCTCGGCACTTTCAGCCAGCACCGTTACCTTATCTTTGTGCACTTCAACGAAACCGCCATGAACGGCGATAGATACCGTTACGCCGTCTGCTTTGACGCTAAGCGGAGCAACCTGAAGCGGAGTTACCAGCGGAATATGTCCCGGCAAAATACCCAGTGCACCATTCACGCCACGTACCGTCAAGCTATTCACTTGCTTGGAGTAGACCAGATGCTCCGGAGTGACAATTTCGAGCAAAAAGGTATTCACTTCCATTCCTCCTCAAAGCTTTACAGAATAAAGCTCACTACCCGGCCATGCCGAGGATTACAACGTTTTGGCTTTTTCCACTGCTTCTTCAATCGTACCTACGAACAGGAACGCTACTTCCGGAAGATCATCGTGCTTGCCTTCCAGAATTTCCTTGAAGCTGCGTACCGTTTCTTTGATCGGCACGTATTTGCCTTTGAAGCCTGTGAACTGTTCTGCTACATGGAAAGGCTGGGACAGGAAGCGCTCAACCTTACGGGCGCGGGACACAATGACCTTATCCTCTTCACTCAGCTCATCCATACCCAGGATTGCAATGATATCCTGAAGCTCAGTATAACGCTGCAGCAGCTGCTTAACGCCTTGTGCCACGTTATAATGCTCTTCTCCGACGATTTCAGGTGCCAGCATACGCGAGCTTGAAGCCAGAGGGTCAACCGCAGGGAAAATCCCTTTTTCGGAGATTTTACGCTCCAGGTTGGTAGTCGCATCCAAGTGGGCAAACGCAGTAGCCGGTGCAGGGTCTGTATAGTCATCCGCAGGCACGTAGATCGCCTGGATTGAAGTAACAGAACCTTTCTTAGTGGACGTAATACGTTCCTGCAGCTGACCCATTTCTGTAGCCAGTGTAGGCTGGTAACCTACCGCAGAAGGCATACGGCCAAGAAGGGCCGATACTTCGGAACCCGCTTGGGTGAAGCGGAATATGTTATCGATAAAGAGCAGCGTATCGCGGCCTTCCACATCACGGAAATATTCCGCCATGGTCAGACCGGTCAGAGCTACGCGGAGACGCGCGCCCGGCGGCTCATTCATTTGTCCGAATACCATCGCCGTTTTCTTGATAACGCCGGAATCCGTCATTTCATGATACAGGTCATTACCTTCACGGGTACGCTCACCAACACCTGCGAATACGGAGATACCGCCGTGTTCCTGTGCGATGTTGTTGATCAGTTCCTGGATGGTTACAGTTTTACCTACGCCGGCACCGCCGAACAGGCCGATCTTACCGCCCTTGGCGTAAGGAGCCAGCAAATCGATAACCTTAATGCCGGTTTCCAGAACTTCCGCCTGAGTGGACAATTCATCGAATGTAGGGGCCAGACGGTGAATCGGGTTTCTTGCAGCCACCACTTCAGCGCCGTTATCGATTGGATTACCAAGTACATTAAATACGCGGCCGAGTGTTGCTTCACCAACAGGAACCGAGATCGGTCCTCCCTGGTCAATGGCATCAATACCGCGTACCAGTCCATCTGTGGAAGACATGGCGATACAACGCACCAGGTTATCTCCAAGATGATTGGAAACTTCAAGAGTCAGATCCATGTTACGGCCATCGCTCAGCGTCGCAACAATTTTGATAGCGTTGAATATCTCGGGCAGCTGGCCGCGTTCAAATTCAATATCGACAACCGGACCCATAATGCTCACAACGCGTCCTTTGTTCATCTTCATTTCCCTCCTCGAAAGCTGTTACATATGGACCTTAAGCCCACTCATATTAAGACTGCGCGTTCGCACCAGCCACGATCTCGGTAATTTCCTGCGTAATGGCCGCCTGACGGGCACGGTTGTACGTAAGTCTTAGTTCTCCGATCATTTTTGACGCATTCTTTGTTGCACTGCCCATCGCTGTCATCTTGGCTCCCAGCTCACTGGCCTTGCCGTTCAGAAGAGCACCGTAGATTAAAGTTTCGGCGTATTTAGGAAGCAGAACTTCCAGCACGCCTTCAGGAGAAGGTTCATATTCATAGGCAGCTGTTGCTCCGTGATGCTCGCCCTTTCCTACACCATCCATAGGCAGAAGTCTGTCTACAGTCGGAACCTGGCTGATCGCATTGATAAACTGGTTGTAGCAAATGTACAGCTCATCGTAGACGCCTGTCTCAAACTGGTTTACCGCCGAATAAGCAATCGACTTGATGTCGGCAAACTTCGGGGTATCGGACAGCTCGGTAATTTCCTCTACAATGGGGTACTCACGGCGGCGCAAAAAGTCACGGCCCTTGCGGCCGATAACAAACAGCGCATACTCATCCTTGGACTTATGCCGCTCTGCGATCAGCATCGTTACTTTACGCAGAATGTTGGCATTGTAGCCACCCGCAAGACCTCTATCCGAGGTGATGATCAAATACCCTGTTTTTTTGACAGGACGGCTGACCAGCATCGGGTGCTGAATATCCTGCGTACCGGCAGCAATACTCGAGACCACCTCTTTAAGCTTCTCTGAGTAAGGGCGCGCAGCTTCCGCTTTCTCCTGCGCTTTGCGCAGCTTGGAGGCAGCGACCATCTCCATCGCTTTGGTGATCTGTCTGGTGTTCTGAACGCTTTTAATTTGACGTTTAATATCGCGCATGCTTCTTGCCATGATTTCACCACCTCTGTGCTTTGGCGTAGCCAAAGCTAACATCGTAAGCATAAGCTGAGCTTTGACGTAGTCAAAGCTCACTTCGTAAGCATAACTGAGCAAACTCTATATATTAGCTTGTAGCAAAGCCTCTTTTGAATTTCTCGATCGTTTCTTTGAGCGCTGCCTCGTTGTCTGCTGTCAGATCCTTGGTATCCGTAATGGATTGCAGGATTTCAGTTGCACTGCTGTCGATAAACGCCAGGAATTCCTTCTCGAAACGCTTCACGTCTTTGACAGGAATATCATCCAGGTGTCCTTTGACAGCGGTGTACAGACTGAGCACTTGGTGCTCAACATTAAGCGGCTGGTTTACGCCTTGTTTCAGAATCTCCATCATACGTGCACCGCGGTTCAAACGGGCTTGCGTAGATTTATCCAGATCGGAACCGAACTGGGAGAAGGCCTGAAGCTCACGGTATTGAGCCAAATCCAGACGCAGGGAACCGGCAACCTTCTTCATGGCTTTGATCTGCGCGGAACCCCCTACACGGGATACGGAGATACCAACGTTGATCGCCGGACGCTGACCCGAGTTGAACAGATCGGATTCCAGGAAGATTTGACCATCGGTAATCGAGATTACGTTCGTAGGAATGTAAGCCGATACGTCAGAAGCCTGTGTTTCGATGAAAGGAAGGGCGGTTAATGAACCTCCACCAAGCGCATCGCTGAGCTTAGCCGCACGTTCCAGCAGACGGGAGTGCAAGTAGAATACGTCACCCGGGAAAGCTTCACGGCCCGGTGGACGGCGGAGCAAGAGGGACAATTCGCGGTAAGCCGAAGCCTGCTTCGAAAGGTCATCATAAATAACAAGCACATGCTCGCCTTTGTACATGAAGTATTCGCCCATTGCGCAGCCTGCGTATGGAGCAATATAGAGCAGCGGAGAAGGCTCGGAAGCCGACGCGGTTACAACGATAGTATATTCCAGCGCGCCGTGACGGCGGAGGGTTTCTACTACCTGTGCTACTGTAGATTGTTTTTGACCAATCGCAACATAGATACACTTCATGCCGTTGCCTTTTTGGTTGATGATCGCATCAATAGCGATTGCAGTCTTACCGGTTTGACGGTCACCAATGATCAGTTCGCGTTGTCCGCGGCCGATTGGTACCATGGCATCGATCGCTTTCAGACCTGTCTGCATCGGTTCATGAACCGACTTACGGTCGATAACGCCCGGTGCATTATGTTCTACAGGACGGAATTCAGTCGTTGCAATTGGACCTTTGCCGTCAAGCGGCTGACCCAGTGCATTAACTACACGGCCCAGCATGGCTTCACCAACCGGAACCTGCATAATTTGTCCTGTACGTTTGACTTGATCGCCTTCACGAATGGCTGTGTATTCACCCAGGATAACAACACCGACGTTGCTTTCTTCCAGGTTAAGCGCCATGCCTACTACACCGTTGGAGAACTCCAGCAGTTCCCCTGCCATTGCGTTTTCCAGACCGTAGACACGGGCGATACCGTCTCCGACTTGAATGACGGTGCCAATTTCGGCCACTTCGATATCGGCTTTATATTGCTCAATTTGATTTTTGATCAAAGTGCTGATCTCTTCAGGTCTGATGCCCAATATCCTCACCCCTATCTTCTTTGCTTATCATTAAAGGATTTCTCAAGACGCTCCAGCTTGCCGGATAGACTGCCGTCATACAGCGTATCGCCGATGATGACCTTCAGTCCGCCTAGCAGGCTCTTATCCACCACATTGGTAACACGAATCTTGCGGTTTGTAAGCTGGCTGAACTCTGCCGCTACACTATCCTGTTCCTCTTGATTCAGAGAATAGGCGGAGTATACAGTAGCATCGCCAATGCCAAGGGCGTCCCCTTCTATCTTGACGTACGTGGCCAGCAGTTCTGCGAAAATATCGGTTCTGCCCCGCTCTACCAGCAGTTCTACCATGTTCATTACCGCTTCCGAGACTTTACCTTTAAGCGCCCCGCGCAGCACATTCAGCTTGTCGGATTGCGAGATGCGCGGTGCCAGAATAAACTGTTTCACCTCTGCATCATAATGAAGCACTTCGACTACTAACCTAAGCTGGGCTTCCACTTCAAGTGTAATGCCTTCATCCACTGCTGCACTGTACAAGGCTTTGGCATAGCGTTTGGCAACTACCGTATCGCGGCTCATGGTCGGCCTCCTACCTCTTTGAGGTATTGATCAACGAGTTGTTCCTGTTCGCCGTCAGCCTTAACTTCTTTTTCAAGCAGCTTGGATGCAATGCGGACCGATGCTGTACCCAGCTCGCTGCGCAAAGCTTCCACAGCCTTGTTCTTCTCGCTCTCAATATCACGGACCGCTTCGTCCTTAAGGCGGGTAGCTTCAGCTTTAGCCTGATCCAGAAGCTTGTCAACCTGATTGTTGCTTGTAACCTGGGACTGCTGAATGATAGCCTGCGCCTCTTGGCGTGCCTGCTGCAGAGCCTGTTTCTGTTCTTCTACGTAAGCGACCGCCTGTTCTCTGGTCTTGGCTGCTTCATCCATTTGCTGCAGCACCATTTCGCGGCGCTTCTCCATAATTCCGAACAGCTTGCTGAATGCAAACTTGCTGAGCAGGAAATACAGGATCCCAAAGGCGATAATGGAAAACAATATATTTGTCCAAACGATAGTCACTGAGGTCACTCCTTTCCGTTACCGCGGCATGCGGACATATACAAAAGTAAGGCGCGGATGGCACTTGCCCTCCCCGCCAAACCGTAAAAACGGTTTATTAAGTAAACATGATCAGGAATGCGATAACTGTAGCGGCCAAAGGAATAACTTCCACGATACCTACACCGATAAACATTGTTGTCTGCAGTGCGTTACGTGCTTCCGGTTGACGAGCGATGGACTCAACTGTTTTGCTGACGATCATACCGTTACCAAGACCTGCACCGAGTGCGCCTAAACCAACCGCGATTGCTGCTGCCAAAAATTCCATTTGTAAATATCCTCCTTTAATTTCGGTTCTTTTTGTAATGACTTAATGATATAAAAATCTCCCGCGAAGAGTATTCCGGCGGCTGCCGCTATCCTCACGGCAGTTCATTAATGTGCTTCTTCCTCGTGGATCGTCATCTGTGCGATGTACACCATCGTCAGAATCGTAAAGATAAACGCCTGAAGCGCACCAACAAAGATACTGAAGCCCTGCCAGACAGCCAGGAACGGGATACTGAATATGCCCAGCTTCAGAATTACGGTGATCAGAACCTCGCCGGCAAAAATATTAGCAAATAGACGAATGGCAAGCGCCACCGGCTTCGCCAGGTTCTCAATGATGTTAAGCGGCAAGAAGATCGGGAACGGCTCAATATAGTGTTTGAAATAATGTTTGCCATTCAGCTTGATACCCAAATAGTTCATTAGCACAAACACGACAATTGCCAGCCCGGCGGTTACATTGATATCTGCAGTCGGCGATTTATACCACAGAATCTCTACATGCTCGCCATGCGCCAGATTTTTGGTCGCTTCGATAACATGTCCAAAAATGTGAACCGGCTCATGGGCTTCTGTAATGAAGGAAAACGGCAGACCAAGGAGATTGGAGACGAAGATAAACAGTATCAGCGTCAATCCCAGTGATATGTAAGGCTTCCCTTTCTTCAAATCCATGGCGCTGCTGATCAGTCCCTGTACAAATTCAACGACCCACTCCATGAAATTCTGGAGTCGTGACGGATTATCAACAGACAGGTTGCGGACGGACAGCATAACCAGAGCGAACACGATTACTGAACTGATTACCAGCATCAGCACAGCGGACAGGTCAATCGGTATTCCGCCAACATAGATTAAAGGCATTTCGTGCATAGTATCATCCCCCTTTCTCTTTAATAATGGCTACAGCTTATTCTTGATTCCTAAATATATCCCCACGGGAATAGATAGAAGCTGGGGGATGAACAGGCCGGCAATCGTTGCCTCCAGCGAGAAATGCTCGATCTTGACCGAAAACATAGTGACCAGAATAGCGAAGCTGATTCTTGTAGCGAAACCAAGGCTGAAAGAATTTTTCTGTTTATCCGCAACCGCCTGTGTCACCCTTCTTACTTTGAGGGCAAGATAACGAAAGTTAACGAGTCCTGCCAGCAAGCCCAGCGACATTCCCAGAGTAACTGCACGGGTCTCATGATGAAGAGCCCATCCCATTAACAAACCTGCCATAATGATTACTGTCACCCTGGTAACGGTATTGATTACGGGAGTCATATTATCCATTTTGCTCCCCCAGAAATTTTTTGATTAGCAAAGCAACATTCACAACCCCGAGAACCATCCCGGAAATTGTTCCGATAGCCAGCCAAAGCTTAGGTCCGTCCATCAGTCTCTGCAGCCACCTTGCCACAAAAAAACCTATAACAATGTAAGCGGCAAGCAAGCTGCCTGCACCCCCGAGAACCAATGCAATACGTCCAAGTCCCGCCTCGTTCTTTTGTTCCTTCATAGGCTACAATCCCAACTAATTTTACTGAATATCAAGACTCTTTGTCAATTCACAGAAAATTGCCCAAAATCGCATGAAAATATGAAAATAATCACAGCAAAACACACCAAAACCATATAAACCGTACAGTTTAACTGTATGCTGCTTTTATTTACTTTAGTATATTAGTTGTCGTGCCATCATTTATTATTTGTGAACATTCTGTGAAACTCTTCCGGACGTTCTTTAACAGCTCCGAAATGGTGCAAAATCGCATTGACAATTCTCTCGGAGGCTTTGCCGTCTCCATACGGGTTGGCGGCCCGGCTCATGGACTGATACAGATTCTGATCGGTCAATAGAGCATGTGTCCGTTGATACACCTTCTCCTCGTCCGTCCCCACAAGCTCCAATGTTCCGGCCTCGATCCCTTCCGGGCGCTCGGTTGTATCACGCAGCACAAGCACAGGAACTCCAAAGGAGGGAGCTTCCTCCTGCAGGCCGCCGGAATCGGTCAATATCAGGTGGGTATGCGGATAAAAATTATGCAGGTCAACGACATCCAGCGGATCAATCAGCTTAATTCTAGGGTGTCCGCCGAGGATCTCATGCGCCGGTTCCTTCACTGCAGGACTCGGGTGCACAGGATACACAATGGCTACATCTTCAAATTCATCAGCGATTCTTTTGACAGCACGGAAAATATGACGGTGCGGTTCGCCTTGGGATTCTCTGCGGTGCGCCGTCATCAAAATAAGTCTTTTTCCTGAAGCAAAATCCAGTACAGGATGCCGGTAGTCCGGCTGTACGGTATATTGAAACACATCAGTTACAGTGTTGCCTGTGATATAAATACTTGATTCTTTTTTGTTCTCGTGTCTCAGGTTGCCGGCTGACCAATCGGTCGGGGCAAAGTGCAGATCGGCAAGCACGCCGGTCAGCTGACGGTTCATTTCCTCCGGATAAGGCGAAAGCTTGTTCCATGTCCGAAGACCTGCTTCCACATGCCCAACCTGAATTTGCTGCAGGAAGGACGCGTAGCTGGCCAGGAAAGTGGTCAGTGTATCCCCGTGTACAAGCACCAGGTCAGGTTTGACCTCGCGAAGCACCGGCTCTAGTCCTTCAAGCACCCGGATAGTAATCTCATTAAGGGTCTGCCGGTCCTTCATTACGTCCAGATCATAATCCGGTGTAATTTTGAATACCTCCAGTACCTGATCAAGCAGTTCACGGTGCTGGGCAGTTACACAGACAATGGATTCAATCTGCTCAGGGTGCCTGTTCAGTTCCAGAACCAGAGGCGCCATCTTGATCGCCTCGGGGCGCACTCCGAAAATCGTCATTACTTTAATTTTGGACATAACCCCTACCCTCTCTTCTGAAGACTACAGAAATTGTGTTTGTTCTATTAATACCTCAAGGGTATTATTACTTGGTTCCATACAGTCTGTCACCGGCATCTCCGAGGCCTGGGACAATATAACCATGCTCATTCAGATGATCATCAAGTGCGGCTACATAGATGTCCACATCCGGATGTGCAGCCTGCACCGCAGCGACGCCTTCAGGGGCAGCAATCAGGTTCATCATCTTGATCTGGGTGCATCCACGGTTCTTAAGCGAGGTAATGGCCGCAATGGCGGAGCCGCCTGTAGCCAGCATCGGATCAATTACGATCAGCTCACGTTCCTGCACATCTGTAGGAAGCTTAATGTAATATTCAACCGGCTGAAGCGTTTCCGGATCACGGAAAAGCCCGACATGTCCTACTTTAGCCGCCGGAAGCAGCTTCAAGACACCCTCCAGCATGCCAAGACCGGCGCGCAGAATCGGAATCAGTCCCAGCATTCTTCCCGAGATCACTTTGCTCTGCGTTTCAGCCACCGGTGTCTGCACCGTAATGGTCTCAAGCGGAATATCACGGGTAATCTCATAAGCCATAAGTGTTGCTACTTCATCGACATGCTCTCTGAATTCTTTCGTGTTGGTCCGCACATCGCGAATAAATGTTAATTTGTGCTGAATCAATGGATGATCGCAAATCACCAATTTTCCCATTTTGTCCCTCCGGTAATTGTAAGTCTTATTTATAGCCAGAGTAAGCGCTTTGCTTCCCGCATGGCTAAATCTTGTCTATTATATCATCACCAAGGCCGCTTTTCACCTACAGAAGGGGAAAAGCGCCTGCAAAGGCAGTCTTCCCAAATTTCACAGCTGCAGGGAAAGTTTAGGAAATCCCCCAAACCTCTGGATATAAAACAAAACTTAGTTTGTGCCATTAGGCACTTTTAATACTATTCACATTTCTTTCACTACTTTTATTGAAAATTCCATGAACTTTCATGATTATTACATGATAATTCATACCATTTTCTTACTATAATTTGTGAACATTATGCAACAGAAACCGGCCATACAACATTTGAAATCGCACCTATCAAAAAAACCTTTGCGGCATCCGGTGGTACCGGACCCGCAAAGGCAGAATAAGCAGCATAATATTAGTACTGCAGACCAGGATAGATCGGATACTTTTCAGTAAGCTCGGCCACCTCACGTGCAGCCTGGGTCAAATTAGCGTCATCTTTCGGATTCTTCAGCACATTGGCGATAATCCGGCCGATCGCTACCATAGCCGGCTCGTCCATGCCGCGTGAAGTAACAGCAGGTGTACCGATCCGGATACCGCTTGTTACAAACGGACTGGTAGGATCGAACGGAATCGCATTCTTGTTGACTGTAATTCCGATCGAATCAAGCACCTTCTCCGCATCCTTGCCGGTAATGCTCAGATTACGGGTATCCAGCAGCATCAGGTGGTTATCCGTACCGCCGGAAACAATATTAACGCCTTCGCCGATCAGCGTATCCGCCAGAACCTTGGCATTCTTCACTACATTCTCGGCATAGGTCTTGAACGATGGCTGCAGCGCTTCACCGAAGGAAACGGCTTTGGACGCAATCACATGCATGAGCGGTCCGCCTTGGGAACCCGGGAAGACCGCTTTATCAATAGCAGCAGCCCATGGCTGTCTGCACAGAATCATCCCTCCGCGCGGGCCACGCAAGGTTTTGTGCGTAGTTGTAGTGACGAAGTGGGCATGAGGAACCGGGCTCGGGTGAACACCGGCTGCAACCAATCCAGCAATATGGGCCATATCGACCATGAATAGAGCACCTACGTCATTCGCAATAGAACCGAGTGCAGCAAAATCGATGGTCCGCGGATACGCGCTTGCTCCGGCAACAATCATTTTGGGACGGTGTTTGAAGGCTGCTTTACGCACTTCATCATAATCAATCAGGAAAGTATCCTCCTGTACGCCATAAGCTACAAAGTTATACAGGATACCGGAAGCATTAACCGGACTACCGTGGGTCAAATGGCCGCCATGCGCCAGATTCATGCCCAGTACGGTATCGCCAGGATTAAGCGCGGCAAGGTAAACGGCCATATTGGCCTGTGCACCGGAATGCGGCTGCACATTGACATGCTCGGCACCAAACAGCTGCTTGGCACGGTCACGGGCCAGGTTCTCCACGATATCCACATCTTCACAGCCGCCATAATAACGTTTGCCGGGATAACCTTCGGCGTATTTGTTCGTAAGCACGGAGCCCATCGCTTCCATTACGGCTTCACTTACAATATTCTCTGAAGCTATGAGTTCAATGTTTGCACGCTGACGGCTTAGTTCTAAGCCCATTGCTTCCAGTACTGCCGGGTCACTCTTACGTAGTTGTTCCATGTTTCTTATTTCCTCCCTGTTATTCTAATTTATGTGGTGTTAAGACAAAACCAGTGATATACGCTGCTCTCAGTCACAATTCGCGGAGCCGCTTGTCTCCGGCGTACGGTACACTGCCCGTTCGCCGCCGATCAGCGGCGGTCTGCTCCATGCTGCGTTCACCCGGGCTGCCCCGATATAGCGCAGGCTTGGCCGGAAAGGTACGGCTACGCGGCGGAGGTGCATGCCAATTAGTGTCTCCCCGATATCAATGCCGGCGTGGGCCTCAATCGTCTCGGCCAGTACCGGATCTGTCATAGAGCGGTAAGCGGCGGCAGCCATGGACCCTCCGGCCCCCGGAACCGGCACAGCCGAAACCTCCTTAAGCCCCAGCGATTCCAGCAAAGAACGTTCCATCACCAGCGAACGGTTCAGATGCTCGCAGCATTGGTACACGGGATGAAAACCAAATTCAGCAGCAGCCTGCGTAATTCCCTGCAGCAGCAGCTGTGCAACCTCAAGCGCACCCCCGGTGCCGATCCGCACACCCGCCACTTCACTGGTGCTTGCTCCAACCACCAGGATTTTACCGGGACCAAGCTTCCCCGCTTCCGCCAGTTCGCGGACTACCGCCGCAGCTGCGGCGTCCAAGGTCAGCTCTGCGCTGCCCGCTTGTTGCCCGGCTGCTGAAGGCGCACCGGACGCGCGCTCTTCCCATAGACCCTGCTTCCGGACTTCGTCCATCTTACCGCCCCCTTCAAGCATTGATAACGCCTCAAATTCCACTACAGATACGACATTTAAACAAAAAAGAGCAGTCCGCAGATTTAGCTGCGGATGTGCTCTTTTGCCCAGGCGACCGGCCGTTTATTCCAGGTGCTCCATCGTGGTTTGATCCACACTTGTCGCCAGTTACACCGGAACCGGATAATATTTATTTCATCTTAAGGGATAGGCGGCGAAAAATCAACCACCTTCACAACCGCCGTAAGGATTCCAGCTTATCCAGTAAACTGTACAACGCAGTCCGGATCTCAGCAGCCGTCAGCTCATAATCTTCACGGGAGCCGCCGAACGGATCACTGATATCGAAGCTTGGAATCCGTTGCCGGATCTCAATAATCCGCTGCAAATCAGCGGCGCTCGGCTCTCCGCCCAGCGAAATACTGAGTTCGGCATCTGCATATAGGCTATCCAATTCACGGATATCGGCGTTCACAGACTCTTGCGTATGCACATATTCCTTAAGCGTATACGTCTTGTTAACGGCGTCAGGGAAATATTGCAGCAAATGCCGCTTATGCCCTCCGGTCAGGGTAAGCACCAGATCAGCCCAGGCGACAGCCTCTCCAGTCAGTTGCGAGGATACTATACGATCGTTAATGCCTTCATCCTGCAGGATTCCGGCAGCATGTCTGGATATGGAAGTACCTGAAATGGCGGAAACTCCGGCAGACCGCACCTCCACATCGATCCCCCGCTCCCCCGCAAGCTTCCGCAGAAGACCTTCAGCCATGGGGCTGCGGCAGGTATTTCCTGTGCAGACGAATAAAATATGCAGCATACTTTCCACCTCCGGTAAGAATATAATTTCGGATTAATCCACAACTTCCGATGAACTGAACCATGGAATGTTCTATTTATTTGTATTGCCGTTATTGTATCAGAAGATGAACAGCAAGCCAAACGCCAGAAGTATGGCGCCGCCCAGTGCTTCACCGTAATCACCGAGCCCGCGGCTTACTCTCCTGCCCAGCAGTAGTCCGGTAATAGACATCATGCCGCCGCAGACACCGAAGGCCAGCACTGTAATAACTATGCTATTCACAAACATTCCCAGTGAAACCCCAACCGAAAAGGAATCTACACTTACACTGAGCGAGATTAGCAGCATACCCCATACCGTCCGGTGATCTACCGCCCGGCTCCCGCCGTCACCCTTGCGGAATGAATTCAGAATCATATGTCCGCCCAGCAGTACAAGCAGCCCCCCGGCGGCATAGGCGGTCACCTGACCCAGCAGATGGCCGACATAGCTGCCTGTGAACAAGCCGAGCAGAGGCATCAGCACATGGAAAAAAGCAATGAGCAGGCTGAGCTGCAGCACATGCAGCAGACGGATCCCCTTCATCCCGATCCCTACACCGAGCGAGAACGCATCCATTCCAAGCGCAACTGCCATAACGGCAACCGTTACGAGTTGGCCCCAGCCCTCATAAATTCCGCCTATGCCCATGAAATATACCCCCAAAGTCCGTAAGTTCTTGTACAACAACGATATGCGGACAAGATGGTATTCATGACTATGAGGCGGCGGATAGCAGGGTTCAGGGGCGGTAACGAGGCTGATAATTTTAGATTAAAGATATCAGGTCACACCAGATTCTATTGGCACGCGTAATGAAGGATATTATACAACACACTCTAAGTTTGTAACGGACACAGCAGCGCTTATTTCTTGTAAAACCAAATTTTATGCGGGCTAACGGACACCAGCGCACTTATTATGAGGACATCCACTTAAAAAAACCTCCTGGAGATACCATAAGCGCAGTATGGTCCGTAAGGATCAAGGGGAATGACGAACCTAAACCAAAGCACAACGTAAAGCACAGGGTGCACACGAGGGAACAGTCCATTGACGCTCTACCAGATATCATAGAGATTAACCGGCGTCGATCACCGATTCACCGGCGGCTTTCATCAGCCGGTTCATAATGGCAGCGCCGAGGCCCGTGACCGGGCAGGCCTCGGCCAGAATGTAGGTCGCTCCCGCTTCATCGAAGCGCCGCAAGGCGGCATACAGGGAGCGGGCCGCTTCCTCCGGCGAGCCGAGCGAGCCGAGAGAAACGACGCAGGCGGCCGTGAGGGCGGGATACAGGGCCCTATGCTCCTCGAAGAGGAGCAGGCCCGTGATCTCGCCCTCCCGCTGCGCCGCCTGCAGCAGGCCTGCGGCGGTCTCCGCCACGCGCTGCGGGGAGGAGCCGCGTACGATGCCAAGCGCGCCGCGCGGGGCATAGTGCGTGTACTTCATGCCCGGCGCGCGCGGCGCCGGGCTGCTGTCCTCGGCGGCTTGCGCAGCAGCGCCGCCCGTCCCGCCGCCGCTCACCTGCGGCGGCAGAGCCGGGGACTGGCCGCCGGGATGTCCGGCGGCAGCGTCCGCCAGGGCCGGGGCTGGGGCCACAGCCCCGGCACCCGCCACCGCCGCGAGCTGCTCGGCGGTGATGCCCCCGGGACGGAGCACCGCCACCGTCCCGTCCGGCTGCACCTGCACCACGGTCGACTCCAGGCCGACCCCGGCCGCGCCGCCGTCCAGAACCCCGCCGATATATCCGGCGAGGTCTTCCATCACATGGGCGGCCAGCGTAGGACTCGGCCGCCCGGAGCGGTTGGCGCTGGGCGCGGCAACCGGGCATTCCGCGGCGCGCAGCAGGGCCAGCGCCACCGGATGACCCGGCATGCGCACGCCGACCGTATCCAGCCCGGCCGTAACCAGCGGCGAGAGGACGCCGGGGCGGACCGGCAGCACCAGCGTCAAGGGGCCAGGCCAGAAGGCATCCATCAGCGCCGAGGCGACCGGATGCACTTCTATGACCAGGCCCTCCAGCTCTTCCCGCCGGGCTATATGCACGATCAGCGGGTTGTCGGAGGGGCGGCCTTTGGCCGCGAATACCGCTTCTACAGCGGAGGTATTCCGGGCATCCGCCCCCAATCCGTAGACCGTTTCGGTCGGAAAAGCAACGGTGCCCCCGCTCCGCAGCATAGCTGCCGCAGCAGCGATTGCCTCCCTGTCACTCTCTGCTGATGGAACAGAAGGCATGTCCTGCCCCGCAGCAGGTCCGGGTCCGGTACTCCCGGACGTCAAACTCCAATAAAGGGTTGCATCTATATTGCCGCTCCGGCGCTGAACCGCAAACGAAGAATCCTTAGGCTCTGTCATTTCATCACAAGCTTTCCTGTTTAATCACTTCACACTTCAATACTGCATCGTCCGGAAAAAGCCAAAAACGGCTCCACCAGGTGGAGCCGCAGCCACTTCCGCTCAAGTTCTGCATTTATCGTACCATATCCGGCAGGAAAACTGTAGATTCCGTAAACCGCCATTCCGCAAATCCCCGGAAGCTTAGCCGAACAATCCGCAGATCCAGCTCCACAAATTCTGCAGCAGCTCCCATACGAAGAACTTTACCTTCGGCGCTTCTGCATCAGCGTCCGCAACGCCGTCCCCGCTGGCAGAAGCCGTAATACCGGAAGCAGTCTGATCAACCCCGCCATCCGCCGTTTTCACCTTGGCTCCGTCTCCGGAAGCTTTAGCGGAGACCGCCGAAGCCTTCTTGTCTGCAGCGGGTTCCGCAGCTGCCGCATCACCGGAGCCGGCATCAATGAAGCAGAGCGGCGGAAACAGCACACACCACCAGTTCTGACCTTTGCCTGCGCCAAGCGTGACCCGCAGCGCTTCATATTCCCCGGCAGGATAGACCCGGCCGCCATACATTTTCGTCGGAAAAGGTACGGTGCCCAGTTCGACTGTATAGCTATAATCAATCCCCCGCTGCGCAAGTTCTCCGCCCACCAGGTCATTCAGCTCCGGGAGATGACTCTGAATCAGCGCACGCGCCTGCTCCAGACTCTGGGGATCCTCCAGTCCGGCCACCCACTGGTTAATCTGCTCGACCACCTGGTCGCGGATCTGGCGCTTAACCAGCTGATCTCCCGTACCATCCGAATTCGCCAGAATACGCAGACGGATCGACTCCTGCGGAATAGATACCTCCGCTACGGCAGCATCGCTTTTTTGCCCTTCCCAGGCCATCATCAATATCATAAAAAAACAAATTAAAATGGCAGTATACTTGAATGTAATCCGCAGGGAATCCCTTTTATCCAGCTGATCGTTATTCATCTTGCGCAGCCCCTCTCCCTCTGAAACTCTTATGTTCCCAGTATGTCCGGGAATGAGAGACTGCAAACCTAGTAATCTATGATTTTAAGAATAAAGTAGTCTCATCCTTCAGCTTGGGCAGCGGAAGCGGCAAATCATCCTCCACATCCTGCCCGTAGAGCCGCACACTCATGGCAATCCCCATACAGGCCATGTTAATCAGAATCGAGGTCCCCCCATAGCTGATAAACGGAAGCGTAATCCCCGTCAGCGGCATCAGCCCGGTCATTGCCCCGATATTCTCCAGAATCTGATACAGCAGCATAGCTACGATCCCGACAATCAGGAGAGGGCCGCCGCGGTCTCTGCATTCCAGAGCAATCACAATTAATCTGTGGATCAGGATAAAAAAGAGCATCAGCAGCACCGCTGCTCCCAGGAAGCCGAATTCTTCGCCGATCTGCACAAAAATCGATTCAGAATACAGATAAGGCACCCGGTCGCTTTGCACAGTGCCCCCCTGGAGATAACCTTCACCGCTGAGGCCGCCCGACGCAATAGCCGTCTTGGCATTCTTGGTCTGATAGCTCGCATCGCTGCTCGCCAGATCCGGTACCAGCCAGGGGTCAAAGCGCCTGACGAAGTGATCCCGGCCCAGCGTCTGCTCTATGAAGCTTACCGTCTGCTCATGATAGTGGATATAGCACAGAATGAAGCCCAGCACCGATCCCGCCAGAATAATCATCCCGATCAGAGCATGTGAGAATTTAATATTTCCGATCCACAAAAGCCCCAGCAGAATCACGATATAGCTGAGCGCATTGCCCAGATCATTCTGGATGATGACAAGCGCAAACGGCACCAGGGCGATTAGGCTAAGCGGCACCACGTCACGCCAGAAGCGCAGCGGATTTCTTTTTTTGCGGACAAGTACAGTGGTCAGAAAAAGAATCAGGATCAGCTTAAACAGCTCCGCCGGCTGAATGCTTAATTCACCGATGCCGATCCAGCCCTGGGCGCCATTTTTCACTTTGCCGATAAAGCTGACCAGCAGCAGAATACCGATCCCAAGGATGTAAATATAGAGTCCATACCGGACCAGAAGGCGGTAATCAAACAGGGTAAGCAGAAAAAAAGCAATAAAACCCAGCACATAATACTGAATCATCCGTATGTGTGTGCCATCCAGCTCAACTCTCCCGTGAGTCACGCTGTATATCGAGAAAATACTGACACACATCAGCAAGAGTAAAATCAATACAATGGAGCCATCAATCCGTCTGATTCTCTGTAACATCGGAATACTCCTTAACCTACGCGGATTATGGACCGGCCTGCTGCAGCATCCCCAGGGAACCGAATCCACTAATTTCCATTGTAAGACAAGTGGGGGCGTAAATACAATTTATGCGATCCTTGCCAGCCGGGAATAGCGTCAGCTTTAAACTAATAAGGTGAAAGTTATACTGGTGAATCGCTTGCTGAGAGGCTTGCAGTAATCCAATCTCCGCAATTACGGGATATGTGGTAGCTTAATTGCACTTTGTACAGCTGTACATTATACAACTATCACTGAATTTCCCCTTGGACCTGAACATGTCCATCGCTGCATGGTTAAGTCAACTCATTTCTTAAGTTCCGATGCTGACGTACTAGCGTACAGACACACAAAATGCCGGAACCCTTCCTTTTCGAAGAGCTCCGGCATGCGGATTACCTCTGATTGAATCAGAGATATTACAGTATACAGTTAGCCTTGCTTGGCCGGAGAAGAATAGATTGTAGGACTCGGCAAATCTTCCTCTACCTCTTGACCATGCAGGCGTACGCTCATTACCAGACCGATACTGGCCATGTTGATCAGCAGGGAGGTCCCCCCGAAGCTGATGAACGGCAGCGTGATCCCGGTTAGCGGCATCAGGCCGATGAAGGCACCGATATTCTCAAAAATCTGATAGAGCATCATCGCGACAATGCCGACAATCAGGAACGGCCCTCCCTTGTCCTTGCACTCCAATGCAATCAGAATCATCCGGTGAATCAGGATAAAGTAGAGCAGCAGCACCAACGCCGATCCGACAAAGCCAAATTCCTCGGCAATCTGTACAAAAATCGAATCAGAGTACGTATACGGCACGCGATCGGTCTGCACCGAGCTGCCCTCCATATAGCCTTCGCCGCTCATACCGCCGGAGGCTATGGCCATCTTGGCGTTTTTGGTATGATAGCTTGCCTTGGCCGTCGCTTCTTCCGGCACCAGCCACGGATCAAAGCGCTCTACCCAGTGGGAACGGCCGATATCTGTCAGGAAATCCTTAATTTCATCGTGGTAATGAATATAGCTCATGATCCCGGCAGCGGCGCTTCCGCCAATAATTAACAGCCCGATCAGCGCGTGGGTGAACTTGATATTGCCGATCCAGAGGAGGCCTACCAGAATTACGATATAGGAGAGCGCATTCCCGAGGTCATTTTGGCTAAGCACGATCAAAAACGGCAGCAGGCTCATTAGACCGAGCGGCACGACATCGCGCCAGAACAGCATCTTATTCTTATTCTTGCGGACCAGTACCGCAGCCAGGAACAGGATCAGAATCAGCTTAAACAGCTCGGCAGGCTGGAGACTGAAGCCTCCGAATTTAATCCAGCCCTGTGCGCCATTCTGTTCTGTACCGATAAAGCTGACCAGCACCAGAATCCCAATGCCTGTAACGTAAACATATAACGCATATTTAACAAGCAGACGATAATCCACGAAGGTCAGCCCTATGAAGGCGATAAAGCCCAGGATATAATATTTGATCATTTTGATATGCGATCCGTCCAGCTTGTCGCGCCCGTGGGTAACGCTGTATATGGAGAAAATGCTGACTACCATCAGCAGCACAAGAATGACCAGGATGACGCCATCTATCTTCTTAATCTTCTGAAGCATATTCTGTCTCCTTACTCAGTACTGGTTCCTCTTGTCACCTGGCCGCAGCCGTATACAGAGGTCCCGTCATTTCTATTGTAAAGGAAGGGGCAGCATAAATACAATTTCACCGTTTGGAGGCTCCTGCCGAATGGAAGCCGCATCCAGGATGGGGAGGCTAGCGGGCGATCCCCAGCACATGCCGGGCAATTCCGGCGAGATCCTCGATTGTGATGATCTCGTTCCAGTGACCGGCCGCCCGCAGCAGCTCAGCCACCTGCCCGGCCTGTCCCTGGCCGAGCTCGAAGCCGACCAGGCGCGGCGGAGCCGGGAGCAGCGGCAGCTGCTCCATCATGCGGCGGTAGGGATCAAGCCCGTCCCCGCCGCCGTCCAGTGCCGTGCGCGGCTCATGGTCGCGCACCTCTCGCTGCAGCCCGGCGATGTCGCCGCCGGGAATGTACGGCGGGTTGGAGACGAGAATATCCGTCTCCATCCCCGCGAACGGCTCGAGCAGATCGCCGAGCCGCAGGTCAACGGACGTGCCGAGCCGCTGCGCATTGCGCCCGGCCACGGCCAGCGCGCCGGGCGAGATGTCGCCGGCGCAGACCTGCCACGCCGGCGCTTCCGCCGCCAGCGTGACGGAGATCGCTCCGCTGCCGGCGCCGATGTCGACGGCGGTCAGCGGACGCACGGCGCGTGGGCGCGCCGCCTCACTGCCCGCGGCTCTCTTCCCCGCCGGCCTGTCAGCTTCTTGCGCAGCAGCTTCGCCACGCGCAGGCCCCGCCGCCTGACCGCCCGCGGCTCTCTCCCCCGCGGACCCGCCAGCTTCTTGCCCGGCTTCGCCCCGCACCGTCACCGTCCCATCCGGCCACAGCTCCGCGCCGTAGCGCAGAATCGCCTCGACGAGCAGCTCCGTTTCCGGGCGCGGAATCAGCACATCGGGCGTAACCTCGAAGGCGCGGCCGTAGAATTCCTGCTCGCCTATGATGTACTGCACCGGTTCACCCGCCGCCCGGCGGGTGACCAGCGTTTCCCACTGCGCCTTGACCGCTGGCGGGAATGGATCAGCCAGCGCCATATAATATGCCGCTCCGGACAAGCCCAGCACATGCTCCAGCAGCAGCTGGCTGCTGCGCTGCGGCTCATTGCATCCGTGCCCGGCCAAAAAAGAAGAAGCCTCCGCAAAGGCTTCCCGGATGCTTTGCAATTCCGACATGACGTAAGAGTCGTGTTTCAAAGCATTATTCTCCTTTTTCCATCAATTCCGCTTGTTCCGCAATAGACAGTGCCGAGATGATCTCGGTGATATCCCCGTTCATGACCTGCTCCAGACGGTGCAGGGTAAGGCCGATCCGGTGATCCGTTACACGGCTCTGCGGGAAGTTGTAGGTACGGATACGCTCACTGCGGTCCCCGGTTCCTACTTTGCTCTTCCGTTCCCCGGAGTACTTGGCTTCTTCTTCCTGACGCTTCAGATCCGAGATACGGGCACGCAGTACTTGCAGCGCCTTCTCCTTATTGGAGTTCTGGGACTTGCCGTCCTGACAGGTAGCTACGATACCGGTAGGTACATGGGTTACACGCACCGCAGACTTGGTCGTATTAACGGACTGTCCGCCCGCGCCGCTGGAACAGAAGGTATCGACACGGATGTCCTTATCATGAATTTCAATTTCGAATTCTTCCGCTTCCGGCATAACCGCAACGGTAGAAGTTGAAGTATGAATACGTCCGCCGGATTCGGTTGTAGGAATACGCTGCACACGATGCGCACCGCTTTCGAACTTCATTTTGCTGTAAGCGCCGCGGCCGTTGATCAGGAAGATAACTTCCTTGAATCCGCCGAGATCGTTCGTGTTAACATCCATCAGCTCTACGCGCCAGCCCTGGGTATCGGCATAACGGGTATACATCCGGTACAGGTCAGAGGCAAACAGTGCTGCTTCATCCCCGCCGGCTGCGCCGCGGATTTCCACGATTACATTCTTATCATCATTAGGGTCTTTGGGGAGCAGGAGCAGACGGATCTTCTCCTCCAGAACCACCTGGCGCGAGGACAGGTCGTCGATCTCCATCTTGACCATTTCCTTCATTTCATCATCAAGCTTCTCAGCCTGCATCATCTTGGCGGCTTCGAGCTCTTCCATTACATTTTTATATTCGCTATACGCCTCAAAGGCGGGCTGTAAGTCGGATTGTTCTTTGGAATAGTCCCTCAGTTTCTTACTGTCGTTTGCAACATCCGGGTCACAAAGCAGTTCACTGAGTTTCTCATAGCGGTCCGCCAGGGATTGCAATCGGTCCAACAAGGGAATTCACCTCTCCTGATTCAAATTCTTCGGTTATACATACTTAACATTGTCGATACAACAAAAATAGATATACGACTTTATATTATACCACCACTCCAGCCAATTGGCTACAGTACAAAGCGCCGGAATCAGGAAATCTTTTGAATCCTGAGCTGCGCCCACCTTATGATGTAAAAGCTGCAGCCAAGTTATGCATCAGGCGCGTGTCCTAATTACAAAATAAGCCGGTACTGAATAAATATCTGATGCCGCTCCCGGCCTCATTCCCATGAATAGTAGTAGTTGTATAGATTGGCTGTCATATGGCGATTATACGGCGGTCATAGGAGGAGGAGCCACTCTGCATGAATAGTTGGAAAAACGTATCTTAATTTCGATGTTTTGCAGCGTTAAGGGGAATGAATTGGATAAACGTCATTAAATTTCAGGCGTTTCCTCGAAAGTGATCTGTTTGCTGAATATTAAGTGCCGTTTTTCTAACTACTTCCTGACAAGGGTCCCTCTGTTCATGAGCAAGTGGAGATTATCCAACTGCTTTTCCGCCGCAGGCGGCAGGCGGTAGTGACAGACCAGACGGTAGACCAGACCGCAGACACTCGCGTCTGCCACTGACCCAGCCGAACCCTTGTTCATCGTACCCGGCTTCTGAAGCCGCCTTTTCGGGTTTTCCACAAATAGGAGCTGACCCTTATCCTTATCCTTATCCTCATTCAAAAAGAAACCATTCAGCAAGTAAACAACTCTACTTCTGAAGGGTTCCTCTGTCCTAAATTATAAATGGTCTATACGTTGAAGCGGAAATGCATAACGTCGCCGTCCTGCACCAGGTATTCCTTGCCTTCCAGACGCAGCTGGCCGCGTTCTTTGGCACCGTTCATCGAGCCTGCTGCTACCAGATCCGTATATGCTACAACTTCAGCCCGGATAAATCCGCGTTCGAAGTCCGTATGAATAACTCCGGCCGCTCCAGGGGCTTTGGTGCCTTTGCGGATAGTCCACGCACGGACTTCCTGCACGCCCGCTGTGAAATAGGTGTAGAGGCCGAGCAGTCTGTATGCCGCTTTGATCAGGCGGTTAAGCCCCGATTCCTGCAGACCCAGCTCTTCCAGGAACATCGCCTTGTCTTCGCCTTCCAGCTCGGCAATCTCAGCTTCCACTTTGGCACTAATCGGCACTACTTCAGCATTCTCAGCCGCTGCGAATTCGCGTACCTGCTTAACATACGGGTTCTCTTCAGCAGTCGCCACTTCATCCTCGCCCACGTTCGCCGCATACAGCACCGGCTTCAGGGTCAGCAGGTGAAGATCGCGCACGATCAGACGCTCGTCATCGGATAATTCCAGGCTGCGTGCAGGCTGATCCAGATAAAGAGCTTCCTTAACGCGCTCGAGTACTTCTACTTCCTGAGCGAATTTCTTATCGCCGCCCTTGATAATTTTGCGGGAACGCTCGATCTTCTTCTCGACGCTTTCGAGGTCGGCCAGAATCAGCTCCAGGTTGATCGTCTGGATGTCGCTGATCGGATTCACCTTGCCGTCCACATGCGTTACGTTCTCATCGACGAAGCAGCGTACCACATGAACAATAGCATCCACTTCCCGGATATGAGCCAGGAACTTGTTGCCCAGACCTTCGCCCTTGCTCGCACCGCGCACGAGTCCGGCAATATCTACGAATTCAAAAGCGGTAGGAACCGTCTTGTTCGGCTGCACCAGCTCGACCAGCTTATCCAGACGTTCGTCCGGTACTTCCACGACACCCACGTTCGGGTCAATGGTGCAGAAAGGATAGTTGGCGGATTCCGCCCCCGCTTGTGTTATAGCATTAAATAATGTCGATTTCCCAACATTGGGAAGTCCAACGATTCCAGCTTTCAAAGCCATTTATATGACAACTCCTATTTTCGGTTGAATTGATCACCGCATGAAATACCGACTGATCTAAACCATTATATATTAGAACAAAACCTCCAGCAACAGCGGATGTCAAGGGGATGTGTCTAATCTCCATACAGTGAAGCTTTAGCCCGAATAATTATCCCGTTACTTTCCAGGAACCCGGAGCCTATCCGTTCAGTATGAAGAAACGGCTTCGTCGTCCTCTGAAAGAGGCTGCATCCGTTTCTCCAAAATAGAAGGATAATTGATAGCGTGAAGCATAAAAATTCTTATATTTCAAAAAAGCCCCCTCGCGGAGTCTCCATATACGATAATAGCGGACTCTCCATTTCAAAGCAGAATCCGCCTGTCTGCTGTCTGTCTGACTAGACTGAAGAACTGCAGCTAATTGTCCTGCACCTACAGCGTTTTGGACATCGTAATATCCGTAACCAGGAAGCCCATTTTCTTATACAGCTCAAAAGCACGGTCATTCTGGCCAAAGACATGCAGTCCGATCTTGGTCACATTCATCTTGCGGGCTTCTTCATCTAATGCCGCCAGTGACTGCTTACCATACCCTTTGCTCTGGAAAGGTTCGAAAATATAAAAGTCATAGATGAACGCCTCCCGGACTCCCCGGTTCTCGTTCACATTAAACCAGATGTACCCGGCTTGGGTCTCAGTCTCAGTCTCTACTATTGAATAGAGGTAAGCTCCCTCTGTGTAGAGTCCTTTGGGCAGGAAACGTGTCATTTCTTCCTGGGATAATTTCATGGCGGTCTCCGCATCCCAGGCTCCAGCCTTAATTTTGTCCTCTGCGTAGTCACGGGTGGATTGTCTTAAGAAAAATTGAAAAGTCGATTCGTCCATTTGGACCAGTTTAATCATTGTTTTTTAGCCCTTCCTTTAATTCCATATTCATCGGCTTGCTTCTAACGCCGGATAAGACGCGGGGTACCGCGCAGGGAAGCAAGATCCGGCGCGCCGATGCCGAACATGACCGTGCGCAGCTCCAGTTCAACCTGTGCCAGCGCCTGGTCCAGCGCCTCCTCGGAGCTGACGGCCGGACCAAGCAGATTCCGCCCGAAGCCGGCCAAGTCGGCCCCAAGCGCCAGCGCCTTGGCGGCATCCACACCGTGCTTCAGCCCGCCGCTGCCGATCAGCGCGCCGTGCGCAGAGACCGCGCGCACTTCGGTAATACATTCCGCCGTGGGAATCCCCCAGTCCGCGAAGGCCTCCGCAGCCGCGCGCCGTACCGGGTCCGTACTGCGGAACTTCTCCACCTGACTCCAGGATGTGCCACCCGCACCTGCAACGTCGATAAAGGCAGCACCAGCATTATACAGCAGGGCTGCGGTTTCTCCGTCAATGCCCCAGCCTACCTCTTTGACACCTACCGGTATCTCAAGGTTACGGCATAACGCCTCTATCCGCTTCAGCAGGGAAGCGAACCCTGTGTCTCCCTCCGGCTGGAATACCTCCTGCAGCCCGTTCAGATGCAGAACCAGCCAGTCTGCCCCGGCAATCTCTACCGCGCGGCGGCACTCTTCTACACCGAAGCCGTAGGAGAGCTGCACCGCACCGACATTGGCTATAACCGGAATTGTGGGAGCCTTATCGCGCACATGAAAAGAAGCCGCCAGCTCTGCACGCTCTACAGCGGCGCGGACAGAACCCACGCCGAGGGCCCAGCCCCTGCGCTCGGCTGCTTCGGCGAGCCGGGCGTTAATGTGCCCGGTCGCCTCGCTCCCCCCGGTCATGGAGCTGATCAGCAGCGGTGTCCGCAGCTCCCGGCCGAGAAATTCCGTACCGAGCCTGATCTCCTCAAAGTCCAGCTCCGGCAGTGCGTTATGGCGGAACCTGTACTGCTCGAAGCCGGTTGTAATTCCGCTGCCGGCAACGTCTTCATTCAGGCAGAGTCGCACATGTTCAATCTTGCGCTCCCCGGTTCTGGAGTCAGGCAGCAGAGATTTATGTCCCTCAGTGCCTGCTGCCCGCGATGCTGACCCGTACTCTGTGCCCGGCTGCTGCTCCGGACTTCGCGGCACACCGTCCTGCGGCATATGATTCATGCTGTCTTCCTCCGTTCTACCCTGTATTCATATATGTCCGGTAGCGTGAGACGCTACTTATAGGCTTCTTAAGCACAAGTACATTTCATTATAGCACAACACCGCCCGGCAGTTGACACGGGCGGATTCCTTCTGTCTTTTATTGACGGCCGGCAATATACTCACCCACCAGCCTTCCGGACAAGGATACAACCGGCGTCCCTCCTCCGGGATGCGTAGTTCCGCCGACGTACCAGAGCCCCTTAACATCTCTGGAGCGGTTCCCCGGGCGGGAGAAGGTCTGCCGCGCTGAATTGGAGGATATCCCGTAAATGGCCCCCCGGTGGGCGAGAGTATCGTCAGCGATATCCCGGGGGGTATAACGCTGCAGGACATCCGCTTGGGATAACCCTGTAATTCCATGGCCCTCGAGCACGGACAGCACACGTTCCCCGTAATCAGCGGTTTCTTCATTCCATTCACAGGCAGCGCTCAGATACGGCGCATTGGCCAGTATAAAAAGATTGCTGCCGCCCGGCGGCGCCAGCTCAGGCTCGGAATAACCCGAGTGGCATACATAGACCGCAGGCTGCTGCGGAGGACGTTTATGCTCAAAGATATCCTTGAATTCCTGTTCATAATTCTCAGGAAAAAAAACCGTATGGTGCAGCAGGGTATCATATCTGCGCGGCACTCCCGCCAGTGTCACCAGCCCGGACAAGGACGGCTCGTAGGCTTCAATCTTGCGGTCTGTCATGCCCGGACGGTTCTCTTCGGGCAGCAGCATACGGTTGATGCTCAGCACATCACCGCCGGCTATAACAGTCTTGGCCGGATAGAACCCTTGAGCCGTATCCACACCTTCCACAGCGCCGGAAACTACCGAAATCCCCGTAACCTCGGTGCCTGTAATCAGCTGTACGCCAAGTTCCCGGGCAAGTGTAGTTAAGCCTTTGACCAGCTCATAGGTCCCTCCCCTGACACCGTAGACCCCTTCCCTGATCTCCAGATGTCCAAGCATCGCAAATATCGAAGGCGCACGATACGGCGAGGAACCGACATATGTGGCATAACGTCCCAGCATAGCCAGGGTGTTCGGATGACTGAAATAACGGAGCAGCAGGGCGTGCAGATTTAGAAAAGGCCTGACGCGCAGCAGGTCCCGTACAAGAGACGGCGATAATTTGTCCCGCCAGGACAGCAGCAGCCTGTTCAGGAACTGCTGCCCGCTGAGCTCGTATAGACGCGAGGCCTCGGCCAGAAAGTCTGGATAACGCACAGCATCTTCAGGACTATAAGACGCAATTTGCTCCTGCATAGCCCCGATATTGCGGGAGAAATCAACGATTGAGCCGTCAGTAAATACATTGCGGGTTCGCGGCTCCAGTTCATACAGCTGGACATACTCCTCCATGCGGGTCCCGGCAAGCTCATACAACGAACGGAAGACATGCGGCATCGTAATGGTGCTCGGGCCACGGTCGAACATGTATCCTCCCGCTTCGACACGCTGCAGCTTGCCGCCCGGCTGCTGCTGCCGTTCCAGCACGGTTACTTCCCAGCCTTTGACGGCTAGTGTTACCGCACAGGACAGCCCTCCGAATCCGGCACCTATAATCACAGCCTTCGGTTTCATAAATAACGCCTACCTTTCCATTCGTAGCCCCCGCGGGACCGGCCTCCGCGCCAGGATGCCACGGCAATTAAGGACAAGCAGAGTATACCGGCCGGCAAAAGCAAACAGAACCAGACCGGCTGCCTGCCTGCCGCATCACTGGTCCGCTTGATGGCGATACCGGCCAGCACTGCAACAGCCGGCATAACTGCTGATGAAGGCTGCCCGGTCATGCAATAGTATAAGACTGCCGCAACCGGCAGCATATAGAGTGATAAATACATCGTAAGCACAGCCAGCAGAAGCACGGGGCTGCGGCCGATACCGGCAAAGATATTCTTGCGGTAGCCGTTCCACACTTCTCTGGCATTGTGATACATCCGCATTGAAGCATGACCGGTGATATCTGCGAGGGTCACCGGTTCTCCCGCCAGCTTCACCGCACGGGCCAGAGCCATATCATCGACCAGTTCACCACGGATCGATTCATGCCCGCCGCAGCGGGTATAAGTATCCCGGTGGATCAGGATGAAGCCCCCATGTGCCGCAACAAAACGCGGGTCTCTTGAACCGCGGACAAGCGGGACCGGCAGGTGGCAGATGATCGTGAAGACCATCAGGGGAACCACCAGCCGCTCCAGCCATGAGCCGGTAACCTGGCGGGGAAATCCTGTAACCATGCCGCCGGCTTGAGCTTCGGCCGCAGAGAGGGCCGCCTCCAGAGCCAGCGGCTGCAACCGGACATCCGCATCCAGAAACAGCAGCCAGTCACCCTCTGCCGCCTCCGCCAGTTGGGCACAGGCATGGGATTTGCCCAGCCAGCCTTCCGGCAGCTCCCGTCCTTGCAGAACACTTGCCCTGTCTCCAAGGATGGCAGCGGCAATCGCTCCTGTGCCGTCTGTCGAAGAATCATCCAGCACTCTTACTTCCACTTCCCTTCCGCTGGAGCTGCAAGCCAGTACAGAGGAAAGGCAGTCCGCAATATTATCCGCTTCATTCCGTGCGGGGATCAGCACGGACAGGCGCCGTACTGCTGATGCTGCCGGCACCCGATGTAATTCTGAATCCCCTTGGCCCGGCCCACCCCCCAGCTTAGGAAGCTGCGCTGCATTCCACACGGCAAACAGCAGCTGGAGCAGCAGCACAACCGATATGATCTGTAAGACCGTGATCATCGCTTCCTCCTGCCCGGCCTTAGCATGTCAAGCCATTCATTCGTGGATCTTCCTCTCTTCAGAAGCGGCCTGAATTCCTCCGGCATGTGACCTTTATGATTAAGAATCTGATTGCGGTGTGCCTCCAGTTGTTCACCGAGTGCAGCCTCCAGGCTGCGGGCAATGTCTGAGCGGTCCATGTCGGCCCAAGGCAGCAGCTGCGGGGTTCCGGCCAGTAGTGTCGCTTCCGGTTTGGTATGGCGGAACAGGCCATGATATAGCGTTACCGGCACTACCGCAGTCAGCGGACTGAGACGCAGAACAAGCGCTGCCCCCTCTCTCAGAATCAGCGGACGATGCTCCAGTGGCAGGATCTCACCTTCCGGATACATCCAGACGCTCTCTCCCGCCTGCAGCAACCCTGCTGTATAACGCAATGAAGCCCGCAAGTCTCCCGTACCGGCGGAGTTAATGGAATAGGCGCCAAGCTTCCGGAAGAAGGCATATTTGCGCAACTGCTCCTCTTCCATCATGAAGTAGTGCCTGCTTCCGGCCAGTTTCCCTGCCGCATGATAGGCGAGCAGACCATCCCACCAGGAACTGTGATTCATGAGATAGAGAATACCTCTACCTGCGGCTGCTGCAGGCTGCAACTCCCCGCATATTCCGATGGAATGGAAATGCCTGCGCAGCAGATAAAGTGAATTATAGCGGTAGAACAAGCGGTCAAAGCTTCCCGACTTGACGGCTTCCAGCATAACGCAAGCTCCCTTCCGCCAGAGCAATGCCTGCTCCGGCTATCACTGCACAGAACGGCAGACCCTCTGTAAGACTGATAAGACCGAACAGAATCAGAATCGCCTGATACAGACGGGTACCGCGGCGGGCCGTCAGGCAGGTAACCGGCACAGCCGGCAGCAGCATGGACAAGGCAGCGCCGGCAATCAGCCAGCCCCCGAAATTGCTCCAAGGCACATGATAGAAGCCGCCGCCGCCCTCCCAGTGCCAGAAGTTTCTGGCATGGGCAACGGGATCAAGCACCAGATCCAGAAGCACCGTCCAGAAGCCGACCTGAACGGCCCGCAGCAGCAGCAGGCGCAAGCCGCGCTGCCCGAAATCATAGCTGATAAGTACGGCATTACAGACGACAGCGATCCAGGCGAAGCCCAGCGTAACAGGCACGCCAAACAACAAAGGTCCGAGCACCGTAGAATAGTGATATTCGCCGAACAACCGGCCTGAATGAACGCCGACCCATTCGACAGCCATTCCTCCCATCCAGATCAGACCTGCAGCACGCCACATGGAAAGGTTACGGCGGCGTTCCACAGCTATGACTGACCAGTCAGACATGAAAGGCAAAGCCTGCCCGGAAGATAATACATGCGCAGCATATGCAGCATATAAGACTAGAAACAAACCATTGGAAAAGCTCAGACTTTCCGGAATCCCCAACCAGATCAGCAGCAGAGCGCCGACTCCATACCAGATCCAAAATAGGGTTCTGATCATGATTACACCACCACGGTTTCAATACCGGTATAGCGCACTACCGTACGCCGGAACAGCTTGAGCTTGGCTTCATCGCTGACAAAAGACCGCTTGTGGAATACGTCATAGCCGTCAGCCTCTACCGCATCAAGAATGGCGGCATAGAAGGCGGCAGCGAGTTCAATTGCCATACCGCTCTCCCAAGGATACGTATGCACATTCTCCAGGCCCTTTTCAAACCAGTGCAGTGCCTCCGCTCTGAGCTCCTGAAGCACAGCGATAAATGGCTCATTAACCTCTCCGGCTTCCAGCTCCTGCTGGCTGTAACCATGCCTCTCCATAACCTCAAGCGGCAGATATCTCCGGTCTCTCTGCAGGTCCTCGCCTACATCACGGATGATATTCACCAGTTGCATGCCAATGCCCAGAGATATCCCTGCGTCACGTGCCGCTTCATTCTGATCATCCCGCAGAACAGGCAGCAGCATTTCCCCTACGGTCCCCGCTACAAGATAGCAGTAACTCTTCAGCTGCTCCATCGTTTCGTACCGGGTGAAGGAGAGATCTCTGACCTGGCCCTCCATCTGCAGGTGAAAGGGCTCGTGCTGAAGCTGCGGGAAGCAGCTGAACAGCCAGCGCAGCGCCGGCCAGATGAAATGTCCGTCCGCTTCCTCCAGATCCCTGAAATGCGCCCTCAGTTCATCAATACTGTACGGCGAGCTGTCGGGCTCATCCACACTGTCATCAATAATCCGGCAGAAGGCATAAATAACATGCACTGCTTCACGTCTGGGACTTGGCAGATAATTAAAAGCCTTATAAAAGGAAGTAGACCCTTTCTTCATCAGTTCTTCACATTGCTGCAATATCCTTTCATTCATGACCGCTCATCTCCTTTATCAGCTCTTGAACTGCCAGCTTGGCTCCCTGCATCACAATCGGCACACCGCCGCCGGGATGGACGGATGCTCCTGCGGCATACAGGCCCTGGAGCGGATAAGGCTTCGGCTGGGGCCGGAATACACCGGATTGGCTTAACATCGGGGCAATACCGAAGCTTCCGCCTCCGTACATCCCTTCCTTACGGGCATCCGCCGGCGTTCTTAGCCTGCGCCAGACTATACTGGCGGTTAGCCCCGGGAATCCGCGCTTCTCGGCATCCCAGAGCACCTTGACGGCCAGTGCTTCGGCAATATCATTCCAATCTTTATCCGGTGCTGCCGGAACAGGGACAAGGAAATACAGCATACTTTCTCCGGGAGGAGCCGCACTGTCATCCAGCACTACCGGGTTGAACACATAATAAGAGGAATCCGCTGGGATCCGTCCGCGGTCAAACACCTCATGGAGACTGCTATCCAGACTATCCGGCAAGAAGAACTGGTGAACCTGAGACTGCGGCCAGCGCTTGGATACAGCTGCATAGATGAGCAGGCAGCCTGAGGAAGGTGTGAAGCTGCCGTGCCGGATCGGTTTATCAGTAGCGCCGCTTGTCTTATTTGTAGTTCCGGCTAGATTCTTGTCCCGCTTGAACAATCCGGATGGAAGCAGCTTCTCAATATGCGGGAAGTCACCGTTGTACAGCACGGCATCATAGGTTATCTGCCTGCCTTGAACGACGACCCCGCAGCATCTTCCGCCTTCTACCCTCAGGGAATCAACCTCTGTACTGGTATGAATCTGTACTCCGCGGCCCTCCAGCTCCCGGGCAATGATCTGCGGCAGGGTGCCATATCCCCCCTTCAGCATCCAGATGCCGAAGGCATGCTCCGCGTAGGGAAGCATCGTATAGATTCCCGGTGTGCGGAAGGGGGCTCCGCCGATATACAGGCTCTGCAGGGAGAAGGCATCCCTTAGCTCCTCATTCCTGAAATATTGCCCGACAGCAGAGCGCAGACTTCGGTACGCCCGCAGACGGACCATCAGCGACACATTGGCCGGGCTGAAAAATTCGCGCCCGTTCTTATAGCCTCTCTCCAGAAACGAAGCCCTGCCCTTTGGATACAAGTGTGACATATCTTCCATAAACCGCAGGAAGCCCTTTCCTTCTCCGGGATAAAGCCGGTCAATCTCCTCTGCCTGCTCTGCGGCCCCCGCGAATTTGGTCAGCACGCGCCCGCTCCTGAAGTGAACCCGGTAAAGCGGATCACAGCGCAGCAGCTCCAGACTTCCGCGCGGCAGCCCGCCTTCCTCCAGAATATCCAGAAGCATCTCCGGCAGCAGCACAATGGTAGGCCCGCGGTCAATCCGGTAGCCGTCCTGTTCTTCAAAGGCAACGCGCCCGCCCACCTGCTCTGCGCGCTCGTACATTACAACCTCATGCCCCTGCCGGGTAAGCAGCAGTGCTGCGGTCAGCCCGCCGATCCCGCTGCCCACAACGGCTACGCGGCTCATAGCGGAACCCCTGCGCCCGCACCGGGAGCGCCGGCTGGCACGGTGATGCTGCCCCGCTGGGCCTGGTCATGCTCCCGCAGCAGCCGCGCACTGATCTTGGCCGACTCGAAGATCGTCGGCAAGCCGCTGCCCGGATGGGTTCCGCCTCCGACCAGCCAGATGCCCCGCACCTCCTCGAAGGTGTTGTGCGGCCGCAAATGCATCATTTGCCCCAGATTATGGGCCAGATTAAAGGTTGCGCCATTGTATACATTCAGCTTGTTCTGCCAGTCCAGCGGAGAGAAGAATAAGCTCTCTTCCACCCGCCCGGTTATTCCCGCAAGCTGGGTAATCTGCTCCAGGCGCTCCATCATCCTGGCCTGGATCCCGGCACTCTCCTGCTGCCAGTTGATCTCTGCACTCAGATTAGGCACCGGCATCAGCACATAGAGTGAAGACTTGCCCGGAGGCGCCAGCGTCTTATCGATAACCGAAGGATTATGGACGTATATGGAGGGGTCTTCGGATAATACCCCAAGCTTAGTGATTTCTTCGACATTACGCCGGTAATCGGCGGAGAAATGAACCGAATGATGACCCAGCTCCACCTCTCCATCGACACCCAGATAGAGCATGGCTGTTGAACAGGAGTATCTTTTCCGGGCAACCTTGCGGGGGGTGTATTTCTTCAGAATGCCGGGCTCGAACAGCTGCGTCATCGCAGAGCCGAAGTCGGCCCCGATCACAACGTAATCCGCATCCACCCGCTCCCCGTTCTCCAGCAGCAATCCTGCCGCATGCCCGTTCTTGACCACTATGCGCTTCACTCCGCTGGAGGTGTGCACATGCCCGCCATATTCCTGAATCACCTCAGACATCGACTGAAGGACACGGTTAATTCCGCCTATCGGATGGTACAAGCCGTAACGGTGCTCCATATAGGACAGGATTGTGAACGTACCGGGACATTCCCAGGGCGACATCCCCAAATATTTGGCCTGAAAGGTAAACGAGAACCGCAGACGTTCATCATCAAAATACCGGGACAGCCGGTTGTATACGTTATCTGCGGCGTTCAGCTTAGGCAACGCGTGCAGTACATCTCTTTTCAAATAGTCACCCAGGGATTGAAACGGACGCTGCAGCAGGGGAATAACTCTCTCCAGCTTGTCGCCCTCATCGGCCATAAACCGGCGGTAGCCGCTCCCGTTGCCGGGAAACAGCCGCTCAATCTCTCCGGCAGTCTGCTCCTGATCCGTAGAAGGCGTAAATATGGTGTCTCCGAAATGCAGTGAATATAGCGGATCAAGCGGCTTCAAGGACACATAATCATGCACGGAACGTCCTGCCAGGGCGAACAGCTCCTCCAGCAGATGCGGCATCATCAAAAAGGTAGCCCCCCTGTCAAAACGGTAGCTGCCCAGCTTGAGCTCTCCCGATCTTCCGCCAACTGTATCCTGCTTCTCATAGAGATCCACTGCGTAGCCTTCGGCGGCCAGCAGCATAGCTGCAGCCAGTCCGCCCGGTCCAGCGCCTATTATTGCAACTTTCGCGGTACGTTTGGGTCCAGTCAAGCGCCTTCCTCCTTATACCTGTCTGTCTTGAGGCAGATAACTCTTTTCAAACATTATACAAAAACTATACAATCATGATACAAATATCATACATACTTTGCGGCGTCATGTAAATATCTGCAATCCGACTTCCAATAATTAGAGTGCGCAGCCTGTAAAAGCAAAAAAAACCGGCCGGCTCCCAAAGGGGACCGATCGGTTCTAATAGCTATATTCTATGCTTCATTCGGGCAAACTCCCGGTCAAACCAGGCTTGCCACTGCTCAGGGGGCTCATCCATCTTATAGGTCGCCCTGGTGGCCTCTGGACCGGCCGTTCCATATCCTTTGCCGCCGACAATAAATTGCAGCTCCGGGTGCATGCTGCCGAGCCGTCCAAGCAAATCTTCACAGTACGGCACAAGCTCTTCATCCGTAACGGACAAGCAGACCACCCCGATCCGGCCTTGCTTCTCCAGCATATCCATAACACCTTCCTCCGGCGTATTGGCCCCCAGATAAATGACCTCAACCCCGTTCTTACGCAGGAAAAGCGAGAACAGCAGCAGCCCTATCTGATGATGTTCTCCCGCGGGACAAAAGGCGAGCACCTTCGGCAAATGCGCATAAACGGGGAATACATGAAAGAACTGGGACAGCCGGTTAGAGATCATATGCGTCATATAATGCTCCTGGGCTACCGTTGCCGTTCCTTCTTCCCAGGCGTCGCCAACCTTGACCAGCACCGGCACAAGCACCTGATATACCATAGTCTCATAGCCGTACAGTGAGAACCCGAAATCAATTAATGCATCCGCCCGCTCGCCCTGGATTTCATGCAAGGCTGTATAGATCTGCTGCTTCATTTTGTCAATAGCATCTCTGGGATCGCCGCCCGCCGCGTTCAAACGTTCATCCAGATGTTTCTGCTTACGCATCTTCAGCATCCGCACGGCATGGGAAATACTGATGCCCTGCTTGTCCGTCTGTTCCTTCAACCAGCGAAGGTCCGCGATATTCTCCTGGCTGTACAGCCTGTAGCCCGATTCGGTACGTTCCGGAACAACAGCCTGGTACCTGTTCTCCCACGCCCGCAGAGTGACAGAAGGAATATCGAGCATTTCGACGACCTGTTTGATGGAATACACGATGTATCTCACGCTCTTTTCCTATTTACACTGAATACTTCTGAAGATTCAAACCTTATACAAATTATTTACACTCATTATACATTTGCTTCTGCTGTATGTCATTAGAACTTGTATAACCCGGCTTTACAGGAACGATACGGTATAAATCCGGCGACTTTAGCAAAAATAAATCTTTCAGATGATTTTGCAGTCAACTGCTTCACTTCTCCTCAGCGGGCGTTAATAGGTAGTTACAATGCCGGCGCCAAGACCTACGGACTCTGGCTCCGCAGCACCCAGGAGGATCATCCCATGAATCAAGGCAGCCGCTCCATTACGCCCGAACAGTCGCAGCTAATTATAGCTTCCGGTGCGATTACGTCACCCCGCAAGCGCAAACCGCAGTTTATGCTGCGCCGCTCCAAGATACTGATTGCCTTCATCCTTCTTTTGGTATGGCTTGCCGGGGTAATGATCTACCAGACCCATAAACCGCTGCCCCCCGGGATTTCCGTGGAGAGTCCTGCGTATAAGGTGGAGAATGTGGCCTTCTGGCACGACTTGACCTATCAGGACAGCAACGGGGCCGAAGCAAGGGAAGAACAGATTCTCCCGAGAATTCTGCAGATTATTGGAGAAGCCAGAGAATTCCTCGTAATCGACCTGTTCCTGTTCAATGACTATACCCACACCGACCAGCAGTTCCCTGCAGTCAGCCAGGAGCTTACTGATAAGCTTATCGCCCAGAAAGCGGCCTATCCCGGGATGGAGATCGCCTTCATTACCGATGAGGTGAATACGAATTACAGCTCTGCGCCCAATCATCTGCTGGAAGAGATGAAAGCCGCCGGAATCAAGGTTATTATGACGGATGTGGATACGCTGCGTGACTCGACCCCGGCCTACTCCGCTGTATGGCGGACCTTCATTCAGTGGTTCGGACAATCCGGCAAGGGCTGGATTCCGAATCTTATGGCCAGCGGAGGACCCGATATTACCGCGCGTTCGTATCTGAAGCTACTCAATGTCAAAGCCAATCACCGTAAAGTGGTGCTCAGTGAGAACACCGCGCTGATCTCTTCGGGGAATGTGCATGACGCCAGCGCCTATCACTCTAACATTGCCTTGGAGGTGCAGGGTCCCATTCTGGCTGACATTCTGCAGAGTGAGCAGGCTGCCGCGAACCTCTCGGGAGCGGGCCCTTTGCTGAGCAGGACACCGGACTTCAAACAGCAAGCCCTCCCCGCCGGGGAGCCGCAGCTCGAGGTCCGCTATTTGACCGAAGGCAAGGTGTACAAGTACGCTCTGGATGATATCCAAGCAGCAGGGCAGGGGGATGTCATCTGGATGGGTATGTTCTATCTGGCGGACGACGGAATTATTGATGCCCTGCTGGCAGCTGATGCACGCGGCGCAGAAGTAAGGCTGCTGCTGGATCCCAATCAGAATGCCTTCGGACGGGACAAGATCGGTATCCCGAACCGCCCGGTTGCGATGGAGCTGAACCGGAAGTCTAAAGGGAATATCGCAATCCGCTGGTACAATACGGGCAAGGAGCAGTATCACAGCAAGCTGTTGTTCATCGCCAAGGCGACCGGCAACTCCATCGTTCTGGGCGGATCAACGAATTTCACGGCCCGTAATCTGGATGACTATAATCTGGAGAATAACCTTTGGGTATCCGTGCCGCAGGGGCAGCCGCTATATGCTGAAATGGAGAGCTACTTCAACCGTTTGTGGAATAACGAGGGAGCCGAGTACAGCCTGCCGCTGGAGGAATATCAGAGTGAGATTACGTGGATTAAGTATCTCCTCTACCGGATGCAGACCCGCCTCGGGCTCACTACCTTCTGATGATGCCAGACAAAAGACCGCCGGAGAGAGCAGCAGCTCCCTCCGGCGGTCTTTTTAGCTATTCTCCTGGCTACAGCAGCGGAGACATCAGGCGGGCTGCCGATTCCAGCAGCCGCTCCACCAGCCTTTTATCCATGAAGGTCTCATGGACAATCTGCCGTGTGGACAGCAGGTCACGCTCGAAGTCTGCGACAATGCGCGAGACACTCTCGGTCTGCAGCAGCAGCGCATTCACCTCGAAGTTCAAGTGGAAGCTGCGCATATCCATGTTGGCTGTGCCGATGGTAGCAATCTCCCCATCCGCAATCAGCAGCTTCGAGTGGATGAAGCCCTTCTCATATTCATAGATCTTCACCCCGGATTCCAGCAGTGCCGGGAAGTAGGAATGCGAAGCCAGGAACGGAATCCACTTATCCGGCTTGGCCGGGAACAGCAGACGGACATCCAGACCCGACATCGCCGCCACACGCAGCGCGGTCAGAATATCCTCATCGGGGATGAAGTAGGGGCTGGCGATCCAGACCGACTTTTCGGCCGAGGCAATCATGGAGAAGAAGATATTCTTGAGTGCACGCCGCTCATTATCCGGTCCGCTGGCAATAATCTGGACCGCTCCGTCACCGGTCGTGAAGCGCAGCTGCGGGGAGAGATAATCCTGCTCCAATATTTTCTCACCGGTGGTGTGCATCCAGTCCTGCAGGAAGATAATCTGCATCGTCCGCACCGCTTCACCTCTCAGCAGCATATGCGTATCCCGCCAAAAGCCGTAAGTCTTGCTGCGGCTCAAATATTCATCGCCAACATTAAGTCCGCCCATGAATCCGACATCGCCATCGATGACGACAATTTTGCGGTGATTCCGGTAGTTCACCCGGCTGGAGAAAAAGGAGGTCGAGTTGCCATAGGCAGCTACCTGAACGCCGGCGTCACTGAGCTCCTTAAGGAAGGCCTTGGATAGCTGAATGCTTCCGACAGCATCATACATAAACCGGACAGCTACGCCCGCCCGGGCTTTCTCGATCAGAATCTGCTGTATGCGTGTCCCAATATGATCCGCCCGGAAAATATAGTATTCCATATGGATATGGTGCTGGGCCTGACGCAGCTCGAGCAGCAGGGTCCCGAAGGTTTCTTCACCGTTGGTCAGGATACGCGTCTCCGAACTGAAGGAAATCGGCGTACGCCCCAGTCTCTGCGACAATCCCAGCAGCTTCTGGCGTCCTGGACTGAACACCGACCAATCCTGGTGCATGCGCAGCGCGTCATTCTCAATCCGTTCATAGGCCATCAGGTCGCGCTGGGCCTTCTTATCATATTTGCGCCGTTTGAACACATTCTGTCCGAACAGAAAATAGAAAACAAGTCCAAGCACCGGAATTAAGGCCAGCAGCAGAATCCAGGACATTGTGGTAGAAGGGTTACGGTTCTCCATGAAGATACCCAGCCCGATAGAGATAACCGTCAATGTGGAAAAAATACTGATGATCGTTCCGGCCGTACTTCCAAAAATACCAAACCCAAAGTAATAAAAAGCCAGCATAGCCCCTATGATGACTAAAGCCTGCAGTCCTCTTCTCATATGCAACCTACCTTCTCGTTCTACCATTCATCACTAAACTGACACATTTATATATTACATGAAGACACCGTTTCTTCCTACTGGAATCCTATACGAAACTTGAATTGCAACAATACTGTAACCTCTTGGCAGGAAGCTGAACCTGTAGCAACAACAAATAAGGCGCCCTTCCACTTCGGAAGGACGCCTTAATTATTCAGCTGTTTAGACCATTTCCGCCGCGCTGCTCTCCAGCGAAGCCTTCCAGGCGCGCAGCATATGCAGATCCTGCGGCAGGAATTCCTCCAGCATGTGGCTGAGTCCAAGATATAGCGGGCTGTCAGTCGCTGCGTTCAGCCGTTCACAGAACTGCGGTGTCCATTTCAGCAGATGATCTTCAAGGAAGTTCTCCTGGATCTCCAGAAGCTCCATTGCACTGCGGATGGAGAAGCTGTTGTACAGCATCCGTTCATGCAGGACTGCCATGAATTCCAGTTCAATGGCGATATGGTCGTCAGCTTCCCCGCTGCATTTCTTGAACACAATTCCTGCCGAAGCATATACATCGGAAAGTACGTTACAGAATTCTTCTTCACGGCCTAACTGGGCAGCTTCCCGGGCCACAAGGGTACTGGCAGCACGCTCATTCATCAGCCGCTTATATTCGAGCTTCTCTTGCTCACAGATGGCCGGCAGCATTGCTGGCTCCTGGCTGCACAGGTAACGCTTCAGTTCACGTCCGCCTTCGGTCATCTCTGCAGCGATGCTCATCTCACGGTTGCGGCTCCACTGGGCGACCAGTGAGAGCGATGGTTTTCTTCCGTAGAAATCAACCAGAAGCTGATATATTAATCCCCGACTCTCCAGCCAGCGGCTAAAAACCTCCGGCACGACAAGTGATGGAACTGTAGGTATAGTCATTTTGCAAATCCTCCCTATTGGTTTGCCGGACGCCGGGGCTTCCTGGAGGTCGCCGCCTGAACCTTCCGGTATCATAGCTGTGTTCTTCGCAAAAGTGAAAGGTTATAAAGTTTGAATCTTCCGCACCTAAATTATATCGAAATTGTTAAGCGCTTTCGGTGAGCATTCTATGACCATTCCTTGAAATTGTCGTACTTTTGTCAAAATTAGGCTGCGCCTTTCATCTTCCGTCACATATTATTTAGGTTGTCCGTTTCTTATGCTGTATGCATTCCCTCCTCTTCCATAATTGCGAATTGGGCCAGCTGAAGCGTTAGACATTGACGCAGAGGAATGAAGTCTTTAAAATTTAAAATAAAACTGAACAGGTGAAGGAGTAGTGCCATGGAGCCGCTGACCGATCCTTTTGGACGGATACATGATTACATCCGCATTTCGGTTACAGACCGCTGCAACCTGCGCTGTATTTATTGTATGCCTGCGGAAGGAATGCAATTCCAGCCGCAGGACGAGATTATGAGTTATGAGGAAATTACCGCTGTAGTGGAAGCAATTGCGCCGCTGGGCCTGCGGAAGGTCCGGCTGACCGGCGGAGAACCGCTGGTCCGTAGGGATCTGGAGAAGCTGGTATCCATGATCTCCGCTATACCCGGTATTGAAGATATATCGTTGACTACGAATGGTCTGATGCTTCCCGCCAAAGCCGCTGCCCTGAAGCAGGCAGGCTTGTCACGGGTGAACATCAGCCTGGACTCCCTCCGCCAGGAGCGGTTCTCCATGATCACCCGCGGCGGCGATGTCGCCAAAGTGCTGAAGGGGATTGAAGCCGCCGAAGCGGCCGGCCTGTCACCGATCAAGCTGAATGTTGTGCTGATGAAAGGCATTAATGATGATGAGATCAAGGATTTCATCGCCCTGACGCTGAACAGCCCGCTGAATGTACGGTTCATCGAATATATGCCAATTGGCAGTGCAAGCGATGCCTGGCGGCAGACCTATCTCCCGCTCGAAACGGTAGTAGAAGCCTGCAATGAAGCAGGCTGGACTACCGAGGAGGCCGATATGCCTTCCGGAAATGGCCCCTCCCAGAACCGGCGTGTCACCGGGGCGAAAGGAACCTTCGGACTGATTCATCCGGTAAGCGAGCACTTCTGCGATAACTGCAACCGGCTGCGCCTCACCGCCGACGGCAACATCAAAGCCTGCCTTTACTGGGAGGATGAATATAATGTGCGGTCACTGATAAGTGATACAGCTGCGGTGCAGGCTCTTGTCCGCCAGGCGCTCGGCAACAAGCCGCATAATCACGAAATGGCGCTGGCCCTAGAGCGTAAAGCGCAGAGCCATACGCCTACCGCACGCCGCATGTCACAGATCGGCGGCTAACCGCAGGCGGGCATTACCGGTTGAACAAATAAACGGCTGAGATTCCCTGGAGGGGCTCTCAGCCGTTTTGCATGAATATACAAAGGGAATGCCATTCCTGAATCCTCAGCCGAGTTTAGTGATATCCGAAATCGATATCTCAAAATCCACGGATATAGTTCCCCGGATCACATTACGTTCACAGTCTATTTTGGCGGACAGGTCCACGCCCTGCATGATTACGTCACCGCCTTTATAACGTCTGCGGGCCAGATAATAGTTCGCCAGCTCGCGGCGGAACTGGGCATGGCTGTCTTTCAGCATCAATATATTGCGTTCACCAAAGACGCTGGAATAATTGCGGTAAGGGATATAATTGGCGAATCTGTGCAGGATATGATCCACATCCCAATTATAACGGTTGGCCGATTCAATAATTTTGAATAGTGCCGTAAAGATCTCATTTTCCCGGGTAGAAATGTATTCCACGTACTCATCCAGCACTTCGATTTGTCCGTCCATCAAGCGGTAGAGATAGGTATTAGCCGTTCCCCATTCCTGGTATTGGGCGATTATCCGCCTTGCTTCCTCAGTGTCTTCCCGTATCCAGCTTCCATCCATATATAAGGGTATAATCTCCAGCGCAGATTTATATTCCCCGTACTGCTCTAATACATAGGCACGAAGTAGCTGGGCGTATAAAATATATGCATACAACGGTCTTTTATGTTCTTGTCCATTATTTGGCATACGGCCTGATATTCTATGCAGCTCGTACAGATGAGAAGCAATCCTGAGCATTTCCTCCGCCAGCTCACCCACCTTCTGCCACTTATGAAGTGAGGCATACGTATCGGCCAGCTGTTTCAACGCATCCAGCTGATTGACCTCATCCAACCTGCCCACATAGCCCTCACACAAGGTAGCTGCTATCAAATTATTGTGCGGATCGTCTCCCAGATTAATCAGAAACAACCGATATTGGCAGAGCGCCAGACGCTCGGAATGCTGGTATTTCTCGCTGGCGCCCACATTTTCATAGATTAATGAGGCTGCTTGCCAGTTCTTTTGCTCGAATAACTCCTCGGCCACTTCAAAGAGCAGCGGTACATAGAGCAGATTATCAAGCAAATTCTGTATAATCCGCTCAATACAGTCCAGACGTGACAGCGCCGCACATTGCAGCAGGAATGGCCGCAGGCGCCGCCAGGTTGGTGCCGAATCATACAGACATTCATCTACATACTTACTGTAAAAGTAGTCCTCGGGAAGCCCCATCCCGCGTGTAACACGGATCAGATGATTCATCGCCAAAGCCTGCTGACCCTTCATCACCCGGCTGAGTGTACCGGAATGTATCCCGCTGATGATAGCAAACTGATTAATGGACAGGTTATGCTTGAAGAGATACGCTGCTATTTCGTCCCGGATTTTGACTGTATGCTCCACAGTATTTATCACCCTTTTCACACGCTTATCCATAGAATGTTAGATCTAACTTATCTGTTGTTTCAATTCATCTCTTAAGTTACTGCTAAGCAGGCGGCCTTTTCTTCATCCGGTAGGTATGATCATAAGAATTAAGTAGCTCATCCAGCACTACAGATTGCCGTAGTACCTCAGGATGACATAAACCGCCATATTGGACTTGCAACTTATGAAGCTTGCTTCTAGCTCTCTCAATACGAATTCTGACACTTGCCGGACTATACATGGAAATCCCGCCTCCTTATGAAATATTATAGATTTTTATGTAAAAATACAAAATATTGGACTGATTGCATTATCTGTAAAAGTTAATATATTAACAAAGCTCTGGCGAAATTGGAATTGTCCATAAAAAAGACGTCCCTGCATTAGCAGAAGACGCCGAAGACGATACTGTATAACTGCAGACGCTGATTCTAGGCGCCCGTGCCATGTCCCATTGTTTGAATCAGTTGTTGTTGTACAGGTTCGCCAACTATCTGTGCTTCAGGAATAGCAATCAGTACAACAATACTACATGAGGCTAGCAATAATAGGAGTTTTCTTTTCATTTGCATCCCGCACCTCTCTGATTAGGATTTTGTATTGCCTCTGCTCATCTTCTCCAGCAATATGCCTGTTCTGCTCGAATAGATCAACACATTTGAAGATCATGCTCTCATTCTTAAGTTTAGAAGATGATTCTAAACCTTTTAGGATATATCCAATGCCTTCACTTCGCTTATTTCGCAGATAATAGACTCCCAGTTCAACAAGAAATCTGGCATGTTGGTCAGCCTTAATCTGCTGATTGTACATTCCGAACTCATTGAGATGTATCCTATAGGGCATGTAATCAGAGAAACGTTCTAAAATAGAATCTACATTCCAGTTATACAGATTTGCAGATTTTACGATATAAAATAAAGCTGTGAAGATCTCCCCTTGTTGCGAGGAAATATAGTTAACATATTCAGCTAACACCTCTAGCTGCCCAGCCAGTAAGCGGTACAAATAAGTATTAGCCTTGCCCCATTCCTGGAATTGCGCTACAGTCCTCTTCGCCTCCTCACTTTCTTCATGTATCCAATTTACGTCCGAATATAAAGGTACAAGTTCAAGAGCCATTTTGTAGTCTCCATATTCCTCGTATACATTTGAACGCATTAGATGGGCATACAATATATAAAAGCAAAAAGGTCTTTCTCCGCTCTTCACCGTCTCTTTATGTTTCGAGCGACAATAAAGATCATATTGAATTGTAGCAATCCGTAGTAATTCAAGAGCAAGCTCATTTACTTTATTCCATAATTGCATTGTATAGTAGACATGCATCAAATCTTTCAGCGCATCCAGCTGATCCGCCTCATTCAGGCGCGGGAAGTAGCTCTCAAACAGAGTAGCAGCCCGCAGGTTCGTGCTCTGATCATCTCCAAGTGCAATCTGGAACAGGCGGTATTGGCACATAGCCAGCCGTTCGGAGTACTGATATTTCTCGCTGGCGCTTACATTCTCGTAGAGCAGTGCCGCCCCCGGCCAATGCCCCTGCTGAAACAATCCTTCCGCTACTTCAAACAACATGGGAACATAGGTCAGATTATCAAGCAGATTATGCACCAGCAGCTCGATACAGTCCATGCGCCCAAGCTCTGCACACTTTACAATAAAAGGCCGAAGCCGCCGCCAGGTCGGTGCCGAATGATAGAAGCATTCATCTACATATAAACTGTAAAAGTAGTCCTCGCATACCCCCATCCCTGCAGTAATTAACTCAAGATGGCTCATGGCAATCGGCTGATGACCATTAATAATCCGGCTTAATGTCCCGGAATTAATGCCGGATCTTATGGCAAAATGATTGATGGACAGCTCATGCTTTGATAAATAGTCCACTAGCTGATCTCGAATCGTGGCTGCAGGCTCCAAGGAAACACCACCTTTCCAAATCCCATAATTTAGAATTTTATGTTTATATCTGTATAGTAGGCGATTATAATCCAATGGTCAATAGACTAGATTCAGATAAATTATGAATGTGTGAAGTTTTCGAAACAGTTTGGCAATCTGGTTGCCAAATCGGGCTCTGCAGGGCTAAATTGGCGTTAAAAGCTCCTCCACAGCTGTATTCCCATGTAGGCGGCGATCGCCCAGATCAATAATGCTGAAGCGGCATTCAGCCTCTTAATCACTTTACCGGAGGCATCCATCCTGCCGAGCAGGCGGCCCGCAGCGGCAAGACCCAGGAACCAGATCCAGGAGACGGCTACCGTAGCCGCCGCGAAAGCCCAGCGCACCATACCGTCATACTGCAGCGAGCTCGTACCGATGACGCCCACCGTATCCAGCAGCGCATGCGGATTCAAGAGGGAAACGGACAGTGCATACAGCATCTGACCCTTCGGAGAGAGGCGCCCCGACTCTTCCTGCGCCGGAGCAGAGCGCCAGATTCTCCAGCCCATGAAGCAGAGAAACAGGATTCCCGCACTATAGATAAGGGGTGTGACCCAGTGCAGCGATAGAATGACCAGAGAAATACCGCCTACTGCTGCGGTTATAAGCAGCGTATCGCATGCCGCTGCCGTCAGAACTACAGGCAGCACACTGCGGAATCTCGCGTGCTGTGCCCCTTGATTGAATACGAATATATTCTGCACGCCCAGCGGCAGAATAAGCCCGAACGCCAGAATGATTCCATGTACAATGGCTTCCGTCACAACTTCTTCCTCCTTCAAATAAACTGTGATGCTGCCGGATGGACAAGCCTCCACAGCTTCTTGCTTCTTCCCGGTTAACGCATTCTGATCGTACTCTGGTGCAGAGGCTGCCGTAACCATCCAAGTTGTCCGTCTCATACCCAGCCAAGCTTAATAGACGACTATGAACCATGGTACACTCAAGAAAAGAAACCACAAAAGAGGAGCCGGTCCCTTGACACATCAGCATCCGCCAGATCATCCAGAGGTAAGCGCTGCCGGTCCTTCCGGTCATCCTGAAGCTCCCGCACCTGCCGCTCTTGAAAAGGAGCCGGACGGCTCACTCTCTGTCCTGCAAGGCACATGGAAGCCGGACCCGGCTTCCCCGCTGCCGCTTCATAGTCAGATATCCGCCTACTTCCTCGCCAAGATCAGCAGCGGGGCCTGGCCTCCCGGCATGCGGCTGGCTCCGCAGCGTGAGCTCTGCCGCATGCTCGGTGTTAACCGCAGCACGGTGGTCACGGCGCTGGGCCAGCTGACAGCACTGGGCCTGATTGAGGGCAGACGCGGCGGAGGTACCGTAGTAGTAGCGGATGCACGTTCCGGCATCCGGCCCGCCGGTGAATCCAACATGGTCACAGCTCCGGCAGAACCGGAGCGCCGGGGCAACTGGAATGATTATGTGGAGGAGGGGATTCACTATCCCAACCTGCCTACCGTACAGGATATCAACCGGCTCGAATATGAGCCGGGTCTGATCCGCCTCGGAACCGGCGAGCCTGCGCCGGAGCTGTTGCCCGGCGCAGCGATGAACCGGGTGCTGGCCGGACTCTCGCAGCGGATTCTTCCACCGCTCTCTTATGAGGAACCGCTCGGCAATCCGGCGCTGCGGGCTGCGGTCAGCCGGATGCTGGCCCGAAGCGGCATTGCAGCCGACCCCGCCTCCATTCTTATCACCTCCGGGGCACTTCAGGGACTCCAGCTTATTGCTCTAGGCCTTCTGCCGCGCGGCTCATCGGTCCTGCTGGAGAAGCCTTCCTATCTGTATTCGATTCATGCCTTTCAGTCTGCCGGCGTGAAATTCAGCGGGCTGCCCATGGACGGACGCGGCCTGATCCCGGAGTATCTTACAGCTGAGGCTGTCCGCAGCAAGGCGGCGATGCTCTACAGTATCCCTTCCTTTCATAACCCTACCGGGATTCTGATGGATGCCGGGCGGCGCCGGGAGCTTATGCAGGTCACAGGCAGCCTTGGGCTGCCTATTCTCGAGGATGGCGCCTATCAGGAGCTGTGGCTAGATGCACCGCCTCCACTGCCGCTGAAGGCGCTGGACCGTGAGGGAAGGGTGCTGCATCTGGGTACCCTGTCCAAAGCAGCCAGCCCCGGCCTGCGCATCGGCTGGATTGTCGGCCCGGAGCCGGTAGTCCGGCGGCTGGCCGACATCAAAATGCAGAGCGATTACGGCGCAAGCTCCCTGTCACAGCTGGCTGCCGCCAGTTGGCTTGAGGACGGCTATCATGAGGAGCATCTGCAGGTGCTGCGCGGCAGACTCCGGGAGCGCCGTGATCTTGTACTGGAGCTGCTGCAGCTTCATTGCGCCGGACTGGCAACCTGGAATGTACCGGCAGGCGGATTCTACATCTGGCTGTCCCTCCTGCATCCTGTGCCTCCGCGCAAGCTGTTCACTGCAGCCCTGCGCGCCGGATTGCTGCTGAATACAGGCGATCTGTACGACCGTAGTGACCGCGGGCATCTCCGACTGTCTTACGCTTATGCTTCTCCGGCAGAATTGGAACGCGGAATCGCCCTGCTGGCAGATCTACTTAGGGAAGCTCCATGAATCACACGAATAGCGGATAACAAATAGCGCATGACAAATGACAATAATAAATATTTGTCATTTGTCATGCGCTATGTTATGCTTCTTGCACAGGAAGGGGAAGTTACCCGTGAATAAATTAAGCTCTTTTTTGAGCAGAACAGAAATCCTTAATGCCGCTGAACAAACCCTGCGCAAATACGGGCCGGACAAGGCTTCTGTCACTGATGTAGCCAAGCTGCTGGGCGTGAGCCACGGAACCCTGTACCGGCATTTCCCCAGCAAAGCTGCATTGCGGGAGGCGGTGACGGAACGCTGGCTGGAGGAGATGATTGTGGCTCCCCTAAGCGAAATTGCCGGGATGCCCGCAGATAATGCCTTGGGGCAGCTTGGAGATTATATCGCTAAGCTCGTAGAGCTTAAGCAGCATTATGCCGCACAGGACAGCGAGATGTTCAAAATGTATGCAGCCGTCACTGAAGAATCGGCAGCGCTTGTTGAAGTCCATATCCGGAAGCTTCTCGATCACATTGACCTTCTCATTGCCCAGGGCATGGAACAAGGTCTTATATCACGGAGTATCCCGGCGGCGGTACAGGCACGTTCAGTCCTCTATGGCACCGCACGCTTTCACCATCCGGCGCACGCCTATGAGTGGCGCAGCCCAGGCATCATGCAGGAATTCGCCCAGCTCTGGACACTGCTGGAAAGAGGATTATCCGTACATTAAATCCAAGGAGGAACTGCTAATGACACAATCATTGCAAGGCAAGGTGGCTATTGTAACAGGCTCATCGAGAGGAATCGGGCGGAGTGTCGCTGAGCGGCTGGCGGAGCAGGGAGCTTCCGTCATCATCAACTATTCGAGCAGTCCCGCCCAGGCAGATGACGTAGTAACGGCCATTCGGGCGGGCGGCGGAACAGCCGCTGCCCTGCAGGCAGACATCAGCAAGCCTGCCCAGATTGAACAGCTGTTCAAGGAGACCAAGGCGCTCTATGGAAAGATCGATATATTGGTCAACAATGCGGGAATTATGATGAATTCCCTGATCGGAGAAGCTACTGAGGAGCAATTCGACAAGCAGTTCGCCATCAACGTCAAGGGCACCTACTTCTCCTGCCAGCAGGCCTTCTATCACCTCGAACAGGGCGGGCGGATTATTAATTTCTCCACTTCCGTCAACGGCCAGATGTTCCCGGCCTACAGTATTTATGCCGGCACCAAAGGTGCGGTTGAGCAATTCACCCGCCAGCTAGCCAAGGAATTCGGCAGCAAAGGCATCACCATCAATGCGGTGGCACCAGGACCAGTAGCCACAGAATTGTTCCTGGAGGGCAAATCAGAAGCCGTACTGGAAGGGCTGAAGAAGGGCAATGCCTTCGGACGTCTGGGCCAGCCGGAGGATATTGCCGGCGTGGTCAGCTTCCTGGCCGGAGAAGACTCCGGGTGGATTACCGGCCAGACCCTCCGCGTCAATGGCGGATTCATCTGACTTGCAGAGGTATACGTACGACTGAAGCCGTCCCCTCACCGGGACGGCTTGTTATCTGTATGCTGCCTTCGTGAAGTTCAACAATTTTCTTCACCAGCGGCAGTCCCAGCCCGCTTCCGCCGCCCCCGCTGACGCCTCTGGATTTGTCCACTTTATAGAAGCGTTCGAAGATCCGCGGCAGCTCCTCTTCGGCAATGCCGATTCCGCTGTCCTTCACCTCCACTTCAATCCACTCCTCTGAGATACGCAAGGAGACGGTAATCCGTCCGCCCTGCGGGGTGAACTTGATGCTGTTATGCAGCAGGTTGGTCCACACCTGGCTGAGCAGGTCTTTTACCGCAACCACGGTGGTTTCTGCAAGATCTGCCTCTACCTCAATATCCTTGCCCAGCCACTGCGGCTCTGAGGCCAGGATCATCTCCTGCAGCTGCTTATCCAGCCTGTAGGGCTTCCGCTCGAACGGGAAGCTCTCTGCCTCCAGTGCCGACAGCTTCAGCAGATTGTCGCTCAGGCCGGACAAGCGGCGGCTCTCCGCTTCAATGATATCCAGGTAATGCTTCCTGCTCTCAGTACTGAGGCTGTCATCCTGCAGGGCTGCAGCGAACCCGCGGATGGAGGTCAGCGGCGACTGGATCTCATGCGATACGTTAGAGATGAAATCCTGGCGCAACGTCTCCATCCGGCTAAGCTCGTTAGCCATTTCGTTAATCCCCTCCACAATACCGCCAAACTGCCTGTACTGTCTGCTGTTCTCCAGTTCGATTTTGAAATCACCTTTGGAAATCTGCCGCATCGCCGTCAGGATCGGCACATAGAATCTCTGGTCCTGCCCACGGGTAGCGAAAGCGATGGCGCCAGCCACGCAGAAGAAGATAATCACCTGCATGCCCATAATAAACAGATGATACCCGTATTCGGAGAAGGACCAGCCGAAATGCCTGACCAGCAGCCTTGAGCCGAAATAGCTTCCGTTCCAGGAGATAAAGAGCATCGCCAATATGCCGGCTATAGGCGCAATCACATTGATTATCTTCCATACTTTCTTAATCCTGCTCAGCATGCTTATCCCTCCAGCCGGTAGCCAAGGCCCCGGATTGTGCGGATGGCGAACCCGAATTTATCCCGGGGAAACCGCTCGCGCAGACGGCCCACATGCACATCCAGCGTCCGCTCATTCCCTTCAAAATCATAACCCCAAATCTCTTCAATCAGCCGGTCGCGTGTCAGCGTCTGACCCGGATAGCTGGCCAACTTGAACAGCAGTTCAAATTCCTTAAGCGGCAACGTAACATCGCCATGCTCGGATACAACCTCGTATGTTCTGCGGTTCATCCGCAGGCTCCCTACGGTAACGCTCTGGGCGGCAGAAATTTGGTACCGCTTCAGCAGCGCTTTCACTCTGGCGATCAGTACGGGCGGCTCGAACGGCTTGACCAGATAGTCGTCTGTACCGAGCTCGAAGCCTTTGACAATCTGTGAGGTTTCACCTTTGGCTGTCAGCATCAGGATCGGGAAGTCATACTGCTTGCGCAGCTCCCGGCACAGCTCCCAGCCGTCCATATTCGGCATCATGACATCAATAATCGCCAGATCGGCCGGTGTCTCTTCGAGCAGCCGCAGCGCCTCCAGCCCATCGGAGGCACTCAGCACTTCTTCCATGCCTTCAGCTCTCAGAAAGACTCCCACCAATTCGCGGATGTGCGGATCGTCGTCCACTACCAGTATTTTGGCCATATCCTGTAGAACCCTCCTCTATCACACTGCCCTGAAGCTCCGGCGTATTCATCTGCAGCTGCTGCTCGGCAAATTCACGGTACAGCTCATGATCCCGCAGCAGCTCTTGATGTGTTCCCTTGCCGGTTATCCGGCCCTTTTCCATAAATATAATCTGGTCCGCATTGACGACTGTAGCCAGTCTGTGGGCAATGACAATCGTGGTCCGGCCCTGCATCAGATTGCCCAGTGCCTTCTGTACAACGGCTTCCGACTGGCTGTCCAGACTGGACGTTGCCTCATCGAGCATGAGAATCTTCGGATCGCGCAGCAGCGCTCTGGCAATGGCGATCCGCTGCCGCTGTCCGCCGGACAGCTTCACTCCGCGTTCGCCGACGTCCGTATTGTACCCGTCCGGAAGCTCTGCAATGAAGCCGTCAGCGTATGCCATGGCCGCAGCACGCTGCAGCTCCTCCTTACTGATCTCGCGGTCCAGTCCATATCCCAGATTCTCGGCAATCGTTCCGGCCAGCAGCGGACTTTCCTGCGAGACATACCCGATCCGCTTACGCCAGGATTTCAGCGAGAACATCGACACTGGCTTGCCGTCCATCCGGATAACACCGCTCTGCGGCTCATAGAATCGTTCCAGCAGTGAGAACAGCGTCGTTTTACCGCCGCCGCTTGGGCCGACAATCGCTGTCACCTGGCCCGGCAGCATCGTGAAGCTTATCTTGTTCAGCACTTTCTCGCCCGTTTTGTATCCGAAGCTGAGGTCTTCCACATCGATTGGGCCTTCCCCGCTGCCAGCCTCTTCTACACCTTCATACACTTCTTCCTCTGCCGCAAGCGTCTCGATAATCCGCTCCGAGGCACCTTTGGCCTTCTGAAGCTGCGTGAAGAATTGAGTCAGCTGGGTCAGCGGCATAATAATCTGGATCAGATACAGAATGAAGGCCACCAGCTCACCGGCGGTCAGAACCCCCGAGGACACCTGCATTCCGCCATAGCCGATAATCACCACAAGCAGCATCATGAAGACGAAGGAGACCAACGGGCTGATCATCGCACTGATTTTGCCCTCACGGATGCCGAAGGACAGCAGGTTCATAATTCCTTTTCGTCCGGCCTCATACTCCTTCTGCTCGGCTCCGGAGGATTTAACCAGCCGGATTTCAGACAATACACCGCTAAGTGTGGCGGTGAAGGAGGCTGTCTCATCCTGTGTGCCTTTTGATATTTTGTACATCTGCCGGCCCAGCGGTACCAGAATCAGCGCCGACAGCGGGAGGACGGTGAACAGTACCAGCGTCATTTTCCAGTTCAGGAAGAGCAGGACAGAGATTGAACCGACAATGGAGATCACGCCGGTAAAGAGGCTGGCCAGATGCTCCGAGATCAGTGTCTTGAGAATTCCTGTATCATTGGTCATCCGGCTGACGCTTTCACCTGTCCGGTTCTCATTGTAATAGGACACAGGCAGCACAAGGAATTTGCGCCACAGCCGGTCCCTAAGTCCGGCGACAATCTTCTGCCCGACCGCATTCAGCAGATAAATCGAGACACCGCCGGCAAGGGTCTGTGCGATGAAAGCTCCGGCAATTCCGGCAATCTGCAGCTTGCTGACGGAAGCCAGCGAGAAGCCGTCGACCAGGTTCTTCGTGAACATTGGAATAACAAGACCCACCAGGGTCGAAATCATACTGAGGCCCAGAGCCAGTGCCAGCAGCATGTAGGAGGGTTTGGTTTCATGCAGCAGCTTCAGGAACGGCTTCATCGCTGCTCCCTGCTTCTGCGGTGCTTGAGTGTTCTTCATGGTTAATCCCCTTTTCCGGCGGATAGATGTCAGGAACAGCTGATGTCCCGCTTCCGCCTTCCAAACTAGAATAACTGTGCTTTGTAAACTGAAATTAAACTGTTAATTTTCCATTGATTTGTAATTCCCTATATAAGTTGGTTTGTATCCCTTTTCAACAAATGTTACAGTGATAGAAGCGGCAACTTCTGCCGTTCTAAGGATTCAAGGCATCTGGCGGGAAAGGAGTGCAAAGTTTGCGGGAGAACCTCGATAAGCAGCTGTCTTTCACCTCTCTTAAATGGTTCAACTTCTTCGTGTATGGAACGATTGTCCTGTTCACCAGCTTCTTTCCGCTATATCTTCAGATCATGGGAATGAATAAGCTGGAGATCGGGAGCCTGATGTCGGTAGGTGCGCTCGTCTCTATTATTGCCAATCCCTTCTGGGGTATCTGGAGTGACCGTTATCAGAATATCCGGCGGATTGTCCTGGTCATGCTGACCGGCACGCTGGTCTTGTCCCAGCTAGTCTTTCAGGCGAATACATACGAGATGATATATATTTCTATTCTGTTCTTCTACTTCTTCCAGGGGCCGCTGTTCGCCCAGAGCAATACCATGATCCTCAGCTATATCGACGGTACCAGCCAGCGGTTCAGCTCATACCGGCTCTGGGGATCGTTAGGCTGGGCGTTTACTGCCATACTGGCCGGACCCGTGATTGAATGGGCTGGTGTTTCTGTGCTGTCTTATCTCTTTGCAGCACTGCTGTGCGCGGCGATGATTGCTCTGATCGCTATGCCGAAGCTTGATCATTCTATCGGAATCGCTCCCTTGCCATTCAGGGGACTGCGTCAGATCTTCTATAATCCGTTCTTCCTGTGCTTCATCCTCTTCGGCATTCTGGTCTCTATCCCGAATACGATGAACAACACCTTTGTGTCACTGTACATCACAGAGCTGGGGGGAAGCAAGACCATGATTGGGCTGGCGGTGTTCCTCTCTTCCATTCTGGAGATGGGAGTGCTGCTCTTGTGCAATTATATTCTTAAACGTAAAATCTCTGTACTGCTGGCCTCCCTCACGTTCGTCAGCGCCCTGTTCTTCCTGCGCTGGTGGATGATGGCCGATGCAACCACTCCACTACAGGTTGCCTTCATTCAGGTGCTGCACTGTATTACCTTCGGCGGATTCTTCTATGTCGGCACCCAGCTTACTATGCTGCTCGTTCCAAGGGCTTACCGGTCCTCGGGACAAGCACTCTACACGCTTACATGGAGCGGAATATCCGGCATCCTCGGCGGCGTACTCGGCGGCTGGATGTATCAGAATCTCGGAGTGCAGACGATGTATCAGTCCGGTGCGCTCCTCGCCCTGTTCGGCACCATCGGCTTTGGTCTCATGTGGCTCTTCTTCATCCGCGGCGGCTACCGGCCTCCGGCAGATCCCGAAGACGGAGCGGCAGAGGAGTAGCGGCGGGACCCGAGGTAGGCGGGACCGTTCGATTCACAGCACACAGCAAACAGGCTTGGCTTCCCGTACGGGAGGCCAAGCCTGTATTCATTCATGGAGAGTCTAGCCTTGTTTGGGCTGGAAAGAGCTCTTCAGGGAAACCACCAGATTGAATACCAGATGCTCCGGTGATGAATACTTACTGTCTACATTAAAATAACCATGGCGGAAGAATTGGAACTTGTCCTGCGGCACACTGTCCTTCAGGCCCGGTTCGACGAAGCCCTGAATGATCTCGATCGATTTCGGGTTAAGCTGATCCAGGAAGGTAGGCTCCGGCTTGCCTTCAGCAGCTTCCAGACCTTCGATTTCGGCCTCGGTCTCAGCTTCTTCTGCGGAGATCAGCGGCTCATAGAGACGGAATTCTGCCGGTACCGCCTGGCTCGCATCTACCCAGTGCAGCGTTCCCTTGACCTTGCGTCCGGTGAATCCGCTGCCGCTCTTCGTTTCAGGATCATAGGTGCAGTGCAGCTCAATAACTTCTCCGTTCTCATCCTTGATGAACTCGTTGCACTTGATGAAGTAAGCATTCTTGAGCCGGACCTCGTTGCCGGGGAACAGGCGGAAATACTTATTCGGCGGAACCTCCATGAAGTCATCGCGTTCAATATAGATTTCACGGGAGAACGGAATTTGGCGGTTACCCATTTCCGGGTTCTCCACATTGTTCTCAATCTCGAAGTATTCGGTTTCGCCCTCAGGATAATTCGTAATAACTACTTTCAGCGGCCGCAGCACAGCCATGGTCCGGGGTACCGTCAGCTTAAGGTCTTCACGGATGAAATGCTCCAGCATCTGCAGGTCTACGAGGCCCTGGCTCTTGGAAATGCCGGTCTCATGCACGAAGCTGCGGATCGCTTCCGGGGTATACCCGCGGCGGCGCAGTCCTGATATCGTCGGCATGCGGGGATCATCCCAGCCGTCGACATGGCCTTCATCCACCAGCAGCTTCAGCTTACGCTTACTGGTAACGGTCTGGGCGAGGTTAAGGCGCCCGAATTCATATTGATGCGGCGCAGCCGGCATCTCGCATTCCGCTACAACCCAGTCATAGAACGGGCGCTGGTCCTCGAACTCCAGCGAACAGAGGGAATGGGTAACATGCTCAATGGCATCTTCGAGCGGATGCGCGAAGGTATACATCGGATAGATGCACCATTCATCGCCGGTATTGTGGTGATGAGAGTGAGAGATACGGTAAATGACCGGATCGCGCAAATTGATATTTGGAGAGGACATATCGATTTTGGCGCGCAGCACCTTCTCGCCGTCCTTGAATTCGCCTGCCCGCATGCGGTGGAACAAGTCCAGGTTCTCATCGATACCGCGTTCACGGTAAGGACTGTTCTGTCCCGGCTCCGTCAGCGTTCCGCGGAATTCACGGATCTGCTCTGCCGTGAGATCATCGACATAAGCTTTGCCCTTCTTGATCAGCAGTTCGGCCCGCTCGTACATTTCACCGAAATAATCCGAGGCGAAACGCAGCTCTTCCCATTCGTATCCGAGCCACTTCACATCTTCCTGAATGGAGTTCACATACTCCGTGTCTTCTTTGACCGGATTGGTGTCATCGAATCTCAGATGGGTCTTGCCGCCGAATTCATCAGCCAGTGTAAAGTTAATCCAGATCGCCTTGGCATGTCCGATATGTAAATAACCGTTCGGCTCCGGCGGAAAGCGGGTGACCACTTCCTTAACCTTGCCCGAGCGGAGATCTTCGGTAATGACGTTCTTAATGAAATTGGAGGGTGTACCCTGGTTCTCCACAATGATCAACCTTTCGTTCTGTATTATTACTACTTCCTTGTATAAACATGTTTCCTATTAATATACCCGTTAGACAGGGAATGTTCAATAAAAGTTAACCAGAAACGGCACTCCTGTCCCTGATGTACAACGTATCTGTCCCGGTGAAACTAAGCCGCCTTTAAGATCCAACAGCGATGAAACTGCATCTTTGACTTCTCTCCCGGCGATAGAGTAGCATGGATCATATAGGATTACCGAGAAGAGGAGGGTACCCATGAAACCGATCAAACTGCCCAAAGAGCAGCGGGAATTGATCACCGAGAATATCCGCGCATACTTCGAAGCCGAACGCGGGGAAACGATTGGCCATCTTGCAGCAGATAATCTGCTGGAGTTCTTCCTGAACGAGCTTGGGCCGGCTGTCTATAACGGGGCACTGAGTGACTGCCGGACACTGGCCTCACAGCGCATGCAGGCGCTGGAGGAAGATATCTACGCTCTGGAGTGGAAAAAGCGTTAGGGCAGAAGACTATACCTTACGCTGCAGAGGGGGAAGCCGCATGTTTAATTATGTCATTGATGAAGAGCTGAAGCTGAAGCTGCTTATGCCAGAGCATGCCCGCCATATGTACGCCCTGGTGGAGCGCTCACGCCACCGGCTCAGGCAGTGGCTGCCTTGGGTGGACGGCGTAGCCGAGCAGGCCCACCTGACTACTTTCATCAAGAATGCCGTGAAGCAGGGCAGTGACAATGGCGGCTTCACGGCCGGACTATGGGTCCGGGAGGAATTAGCAGGGATCATCGGGTATCACGAGATTGACTGGCACAACCGGTCTGTCGGTATTGGCTACTGGCTGGGTGAAGGTTATGAAGGCAACGGCTACATGACCAGCGCCTGCCGGGTATTCGTGGATTATGCCCTGCTGGAGCTGGAGCTCAACCGTGTAGAGATCCGCTGCGCCACGGGTAACACGGCAAGCAGGGCCATTCCCGAGCGGCTCGGATTCATCTTCGAAGGCGTGATCCGCGAAGCGGAGAAGCTGCCCGCAGGTTATGTGAACCACGCAGTCTACGGTCTGCTGCGCAGCGAATGGAAGCTGCTGGGCTGACAGCAGATTGTAGCTTCACGCTCTGCGGGAAACGGTGCCGTCCGGTTCAGGGACGGCTTCGTTTCAGCTAATGGGCAATAAGGGCAGCAGTTGGATAACCTTTCGTCTAACAAGGCTGAAACTAACTATTATAGTTGCTGTTTTTCCACTTGTTTCCGGTTATTTACTAGAAGTCGGCGAATTACGATACGTTTTTCTACTCGTTTACTTGCAGGGCAGGGTTGGTGGCTCAGCTCTACTCCCTGCTCCACCAGCTACACCCGCACCACTAGCTCTCCGCGCTATCCGCAGCACCCAGCCAGCCCCGGAATTTCTCCCGGATGCCGGCTGTGAGGCTGTCCAGCCGGGCTAGCTCGTCTAGTCCGGTCTTATCCTTGCGCCCGTGCTCCATTGAGTACAGCACCTGCTTCACAGGGAAACTCCCCGCTCCGCTCTCCCGCTTAATAATCCGGTCACCGGATGCAATCCTGCCTTCACGCAGCACGCGGAAATAGAACCCGCTGTAACCGGTGGACAGCACCCGAGCAGGCATATCCGCCGGTCCATGCTTCTGCGAGAGCTTGAAGCAGGGGAAACGCGGCTGGCTTACCTGCAGCAGTGCCGTACCAATCTCAAAGACATCCCCGATGCATACCTCGGTCTCTAGAAGTCCGCTCACTGTGATATTCTCACCGAATGCGGAGTAGTCCAGCTTCCGGCCAAGCAGCTCTTCCCAGTAGGCATAATGCTCAACCGGATAGACGCAGACAGCCTTGTCGGGGCCCCCGTGGTTTACCAGATCCGCTTGCCCGTCCCCGTCGAAGCCTTCCGCATGAAGCTCCAGCGGACCTGTGACCGGCAGCTTGTAGATTCCCGTTTCCAGCGGTTTGCCGCGGTAATCCACGGTCTTCGGCTTGCCTACATTAAGTGAGACGACTTCCATCTTCATTCCTCCTCGTCCAGCATGCAGCTCATGAATACCTCATCTACATATCTTCCGCCCAGATAGAACTCCTCCCGCAGCCGTCCCTCCTCCTCAAATCCGCATTTGCGGTAGAACGAGAGTGCCGGTGTATTGCAGGAGAGCACACGCAAGCGCAGCTTACGGATTCCATTCTCTGCGGCATGGCGCTTGATCTCTGCGATCAGCCGGCTGCCTACACCCAGGCGCTGGAAACGCGGATGTACGGCAATATTAACCTCGCATACATGGCGGTTGCTCTCCATTCCGCTAGGACAGCCGAAGCCGACATACCCGCATAGCTCCCCGTCCTGTAAGGCTACAAGCTGGGATCCGGGCGGTGCATGCAGCAGATAATCCTCCCGGGAGCGCCACATCAGCGGACCGGGTGTTGTCTCCTCTGTCCAGATCATATTATCGAGAATGATCAGCTCACGGGCATCCCTGATTTCAGAGGGACGGATAGTGAAAGCCGAATCCCTGTTTAGTTGTTGCATAACCTTTACACCCCTTGCCTTGCTAAGCAGATAATAAAAGGATTAGTTACAGCGCAGCCGTTTATGCAGTATTGCTCCGGGTCTTCACAGTCCCGCGGTTAACGTAGGCATGGACCGCGAAGAATCCCACGGACAGAACCGCCATCCCGCAGGCCAGCCAGCCTGTCGGCGCAAGGCCCCCTCTGTCGAATTGAATCCCCATCAAATACGGGCCGATAACCCGGCCGACCGCGCCGATACCGCCGCTAAGCCCGAGATAGAAGGGCGCACTGCGCTGGGCATGCTCCGAGATGAAGGATGGCATGGCCGGTGAGATCAGCATCTCACCCAGTGTAGCCAGCACCATCGCCAGCAGCATGCCCGGGTAGCTCGGCATGAACAGTATGACCGCATACCCGCCCAGATAGAATACGGCGCTTGCTGTCATCTGCGCAGTAGAAGTCCCTGCGAACCAGCGTTTGATCAGACTGACCAGCGGCTGCGCGGCAAAGATAAGTACGCCGTTTAGCGTCCAGAGGAAGCCGTATAACTGCTTCGACCAGCCCTCTGAAATAATAAACGGCGATACTCCGGTATTCCAGATCGAATTGCCGATCAGCAGAAACATCGAGCCAATAGCCATGTAAAGATAAATCCGCGTATACCCCAGCAGCTTCCAGCCTGATGCTTCCCCCTGCGGGTGTTTCTTCTGTATTTTCTCGTGAGACGGCGGTGGCGCTGCCCCCACCCTGCGCAGATAGACAAAGAAGAATCCGGCAAACACCGCCGAAGTCACGCCGTTCAGCACAAAGCTCAGCATATAATTGCCTAGGAATCCGCTAAGTGCGGTACCCAGTGCTACCCCGATATTATTCGAGACATAGACGATATTGAACAGCTCTCCGCGCTGCTCCGCGAACCTAAAGCCGATAAAGGCCTGAATAGCCGGGAGAGACAGGGAGTTGAACAAACCCATCAGGCCCATAACTATAATGAATATACTCCAGCTGCCGCTTGCCCATGGAAGAGCAAACAGGGTCAGCGCGTTCATAGCCAGTGCTCCGACAATCAGGCGGTTTACCCCTACCTTGTGATACAAAGATCCGCCCAGCAATTGCCCGGCAATTCCCCCGAGGGATTGGACCAGCAGAACAATTCCCGCATCTTTCATACTGCGTCCCAGCTCATCAAATACATACATCGTAACCAGAGGCCACATCAGCGCACTGCCGGTTGCATTAATGAGACTGGCAATCAAGAATACTTTGACTTCCTTCGGATAGGCCTGCAAAAATCTCATAACTTGTCTTTCATCCCCTGTAACATAGGTGTCATTAATCCATCCAGTATCATCTGAAAACAGGAGGAAGGGCAAGTTCCTGCGTTAATGCTTTATCACATAGAATCACTGAATTCACTGTCGCGATATTCCTAATCACTTCACGACTGAAGTGCTGTTTATATTCTATAACCTCATCTTCTGCACGTAAAGAAAATAGGTCGATATGACCTGATTCGTTCCCCGCAGGCCGGGGTAATAGTGCATATGAAACACTCCCTATTTATTCGCCGTGAATCCGATTTCGTTCCCCCGAGTCGGATATGCACGGCGAATTTTGTTGTGCCCTGAAGTTATTCCAGGCAGAGTCCGGGTTACAAGTAGAAACGGCTGCGCCGTCCCTAAGAGGACGGTATCCGTTTCAGCGAGAAATAGAAGGATAAGTTATCGTGTGAAACATACAAATTCTTATATTTACACAAAAAACACTTCCTGTCTCTCTGCGATTCCCATAAAACAGGGTGCCGAGAAGCCAGGAAGTGCTTGGGCCAAACTATTGAACATGCCGGTCATCACCGGCGGATTATGAATTAAGCGTGTTTCTTCACACCTGCAGCGGAGATTCCTTCAACAGCCGTTACAGCTACCGGCTCCTTACGCAGGTAAGCCATCCAGTAAGCCGCTGCGACGAAGATCGCGCCGCCCGTAAGATTGCCCAGCCATACCGGGGCAAAGTTGGCGAAATACTGCGCCCACGTGAAATGTCCTTCGAAGATGGCAGCAGGGATAAGGAACATGTTAGCTACAACGTGCTGGAAGCCGATGGCAACAAACGCCATTGTCGGGAACCAGATACCGAGGATTTTGCCGCTGAAATTATCTGCTCCATAGGAGAGCCACACTGCCAGCGCCACGAGCCAGTTACAGCCGATCCCGGAAATAAAGGCCTGCAGGAAGGTCGCATCAATCTTGTGCTCAGCCATACTCACCAGCTTCTCCAGATACACCCCGTCCGATGTAAGGCCAACGACATGACCGAAGAAATAAGCAACGAACAGGGCACCTGCCAGGTTGCTGAGTGTAATCAGCACCAGGTTCTTAATCACTTCCCAGAACGAAATCTTCTTCGCAATAAAAGCAAGCGGCACCGCCATCATGTTGCCTGTCAGCAGCTCTCCTCCGGCAAGCAGCACCAGTATAAGCCCTACCGGGAATACTGCAGCTCCGATGAAGTTAGCGATAGACCCCCACTCGGCAGGCGCACCTGCAATGACACGAATATCCAGCAAAAATCCAAGCGCAATAAACGCTCCTCCCAGGAAACCGAGAATAAGTACAGTGCTGAGCGGATTGTGCGCTTTCTTGACTCCGTTCTCTACCGTTACTTCGGCGATCCCCTGCGGTTTGTTATAAGCCATGATTCCTATCCCCTTCTAATTACTTAAAATTTGTTCCTTTATGCCATTGTAACGTGATCACAATCACATTAACGTGATAAAAATCACTCTCGGAAAACCTAAGTGAAAGTTTTCACTGACATGTCAAATTTACCATAAAAGCTTAGGCGGCGGAATATTTTTCTCGTTCGGACCCGGAATTAATAGTTAAAAACACAAAAAAAAGGAGCCCTTAACGGGCCCCGCAATATCAGGGGGTTTAGACATGTACTGGTTCTTTAACGGCAACTGTCTTGGGCAGTGCCTGAAGTCCTGCAGTGTTCAGGAAGTTCCAAGGCTTGTTGTAGTGCGGCTGGAAGAAGAAATCAATGAAGGCCAGCTGGTCCACGGTCATTTTATTCTGAATACAAACCGATACGGTATTGATCGACTGCGTCAGATCCATCTTGGACATAATCTGTGCCCCAAGAATGCGGCGGGTCGCACGTTCAAATACGACTTTTACCTGAACCTGCTCGAATGTCGGCATAAACTCCGGACGGTAGTTGTCAATTAGCATTACACTTTCAGCATCCATACCCTCGGCTTTGGCGGCATCCTCGGTAAGTCCTGTACCGGCAATATTGTCTTCATAAATCTTGATGCCTGATGTTCCCTGCGTGCCCATATAAGGAATCGTGTTCGAGACCAGATTGCGGGCTACCAGGGTCCCCATGCGTACAGCGTTCGTGGCGAGCGGAATATAAGCATGTTTGCCGGTCGGGTTGTAATGAATCGCACAGCTGTCACCAGCGGCATATACATCCGGCAGGCTGGTCTGCATGTAATCGTTGACCATAATCGCGCCGTTCGGAAGCATATCAACTTGACCCTTGAGCAGCTCTGTATTCGGACGGAAGCCGATGCAGAGAATGACCAGATCGGTTTCATGCTCTCCCTTGCTTGTAATGACCTTAGTCACTTTGCCGTTCTCTCCGGCGAATGCTGCAACCTTCTCTCCAAGCGCAAGCTTGATGCCGTGCTCTTCAAGAGATTGTTGAATCGGAGCCGTAAATTCCTCATCCAGATATTTGCTCAGAATGCGGTCTTCCCCGTCGATCAGGGTAACTTCCTTGCCGTTCATCTGAAAAGCTTCAACCAGCTCAACGCCGATATAACCGGCTCCGACTACTGTAATTCTTTTCACCTTCTGCGCTTGTTCAATAATGGTGTTGGAGTGATTATAATTCTTCGAGAGCAGAATCCCCTCCAGCTCTATACCTTCCAGCTTAGGCACAATCGGCCATGAGCCTGTTGTCATAATCAGCTTGTCGTACGTATCTTCAAATTCTTCGCCTGTAGCGAGGTTGCGGGCCTTCAAGGTTTTGCGGGCGGTATCCACATTCGTCACTTCATGGCGCATCTTCGTTTGCACACCCAGTGCTGCAAGCTGTTCCGGGGAAGAATAGAACAATCCCTGCGGGTCCTTGACGACTCCCCCTACGTAAAGCGCAATGCCGCAAGACAAGAACGATATGTTATCGTTGCGCTCATAAACCGTAATCTGGGCATCCGGGTACAGCTGTGCGGTATTAACAATGGCGGCGGTTCCGGCGTGTGTGCATCCAATGACTGCTACTTTCATGATTTCTTCCTCCTCCAATTTACAAGCCTGTTTCTCTGTTGTTGTGATTAATTTCACTTTATATACTGATTATATTGTGATATTTATCACATTACAAGTACTTTTGTGAATTTTCTCACATTGTTCACAATTTCAATTTTTAATTATCTGCACGGGTTTTCTTTTCGCCTTGCATTAGTTTCCCCCGCCAGTAGGACATTATGTCTGTCAGCAGCAGGAAGCAGCAGGAAGCAGCAGGAAGCAGAGTTAGGGTGCGGAACTGTAGACATTTAAATCTGTGTAGCAAAAAAAGCCCCACTTCACCGCAACCTTCTGCGGACCAAGTGAGGCTCTATCTAATGGATGGATGGCTGCCGCCTGCCTGCGGCCAAAAAACCTTTTATTCTAAACCGGAAATCACACCATCTTCATCAACCTGCAACCCTTCTGCGGCTGGTTTGGCGGGAAGTCCCGGCATTGTGACAATGTTCCCTGTGATGACTACAGCAAAACCTGCGCCAAGGGACAGCGTAATATCCCGGACACCCATGGTGAAGCCTTCCGGTGCACCAAGCAGCCTCGGCTGATCAGAGAAGGAATATGGCGTTTTGGCCATACAGACCTGAAGCTGGTGCAGGCCCAGCCTGTCAATCACAGCCAGACTGCGTTTGGCTGCCGGAGAAAAGGCCACTTCTGCGCCATGGTAGATTTCGGTGACGATTTTATTGATTTTGGACGGGATATCCAGGTTGTCTTCATACAGCGGCGCGAACTTTACGGCCTCTTCCCGGTCCAGCAGCTTCTTCAGCTCCTGCGCCAGTTCCAGCCCGCCTGCGCTTCCCTCGGCCCATACCTTGGAGATAGCCGCAGGCACACCCAGCCGGCGGCAGGCCTCCAGCACATCGTTAATCTCCGCCGGGGCATCTCCTTCAAAGTGATTGAGGGCAACGAGTACAGGCACACCGAATTTGCCAAGATTCTCAATATGGCGCTCCATATTGGACAATCCGGAGAGCAGCGCCGCCCGGTTGCCGGCATACAGCTCTTCCTTGCGGACGCCTCCGTTATATTTCAGTGATTTCACTGTAACCACCAGCACTGCGGCAGAAGGGGTCAGGCCGGCCTGGCGGCATTTAATATCCATGAACTTCTCGGCACCAAGATCTGCGCCAAAGCCCGCTTCAGTCACTACCACGTCTGCGAGCTTCAGGGCATAGCGGGTTCCGATTACACTGCTGCAGCCGTGGGCAATATTAGCGAAGGGTCCGCCATGCACAATCACGGGCGTGCCTTCAATCGTCTGCACCAGATTAGGCTTGACCGCTTCCTTGAGCAGTGCAGTCATCGCCTCTACAGCTCCTATATCCTTGGCGGTTATTGGCTGTCCCAACGTATCATAACCGATCAGCATCCGGCTCAGCCGTGTTTTGAGATCCGCGAGGTCATTGCAGAGACACAGCACAGCCATAATCTCTGAAGCCGTCGTGATCTGGAAGCCGCTCTCCCGCACCGTCCCGTTGCCGTCGCCAAGACCGGTCACAATATTCCGCAGGCTGCGGTCATTCATATCCATCACACGTTTCCATACTATCCGTTGCGGGTCCAGGTTCAAGGCGTTGCCCTGAAAAATATGATTATCGATCATCGCGGAGAGCAGGTTATGCGCAGAGGTCACCGCATGGATATCCCCGGTGAAATGCAGATTGATCTCATCTGCCGGAACAATCTGCGCCTTGCCTCCGCCGGTTGCGCCGCCCTTCATGCCCAGGCAGGGTCCAAGCGAAGGTTCACGTAGTGCCGCTACCGTCTTGATTCCCGCCACATTCAGCGCCTGGGATAATCCGATGGTCGTCAAGGTTTTGCCTTCACCCGCCGGTGTAGGGTTAACTGCCGTAACCAGGACCAGCTTGCCGTCCGGTTTGTGCTTCAGCTCTGCCCACAGGGACGGCGACAGTTTGCTTTTATACTTACCATACAACTCCAGATGCTCTTCATTGATTCCTGCTGCCGATGCTACCTCTGTTATTAACCTCATGCCTTTATGAAACCCTCCTGCCGTTATTATCCTGCACCCCATAATTCTTTATGCAATCTCCGTAGATGAGTGAAACATTCCTCTTCAAAGGATACAGGGTCTCTGAAAAGATTCAAGGATAATTTTCATACGGGGGATACTTCCGTCTATACAGCCAAGCAGAAACGGCTTGCTTAGATATCAAAAAAAACCCCGGACAGGGTGCGCGTGCACCAAATCCGGGAGCGGACTATTTTGTGACAAGCCATACTTATTTCAGCAGAGATTCAATAAGGTCCTTCATACTCTCCGGTGATTCCTTCGGCTCCACACGCGCCACCACATTACCGCTGCGGTCTACCAGAAACTTCGTGAAGTTCCACTGGATATCGCTGCTCTCCCCGTCACCCGGCTGCTGGCCCTTCAAATATTGGAACAGCAGGCTTGCCTCCGGCCCATTCACATCTACCTTGGCAAACACCGGGAAAGTAACGCCGTAATTGATCTGACAAAAGGCTTCTGCTTCCTCACTGGTACCCGGCTCCTGTCCGGCAAACTGGTTGCAGGGGAACCCCAGCACAACAAGCCCTTGATCTCCGTATTGCTCGTACAGCTTCTGCAAATCTCCGTATTGCGGGGTAAGCCCGCACTTGCTGGCCGTATTGGCGATCAGCAGCACCTTGCCCTCATAGTCCTTAAACGGCACTTCTGTACCCGAAGGTGTGACTCCGGCAAAACTATAGATCGACATCCTGCTTCGCTTCCTTTCGGCTGTATGTTCGTATTTACCCTGGCGGCTTATAGAGTTCATGCCCTTATGCGGCTTATGCAGCTCATGCATCACTAAGGGCATTCCTCTTTATTTTATCCTATTGGCAGCGTGATACAAAATTTCAGGCTCCGATTGCGTTGCGGATGGCAGCAGCAAGGATAATCGTTAAGTGAGCAGCCCACTTTGGGCCGCATTGTACTCGGTTTTTCAAGTACATTCGGTGCGACCCCCTTATCCCGGAGTCCTCCGTATAAAATCGGTACTTGTCGTAGCCTTGCTCTTTATTTCGCTTTTTCTCTCGGCCAGAAGAAGCAGGACTGGTCTTCTAGGGTCAGCACCCACTCCGCAAAGGTAGCTGGCGGCATGTTGCGAAGACTCGTATGCATTCTGCGGTTATTGTAAAAGTCCATGTACCGGTCCACGGCTTCATAGGCCTCTTCGAACGTGTCGAAGGCCTCTTTGCGGAACAAATCCCGATCGATATTGCTGTGGAACGATTCAATAAAAGCATTTAAATCCGGCGTTCGAGGCGGAATGCGTTCATGGGTCATCTCCCAGCTTTCACACATGTCGCCAAACAGATGGCTGATGAACTGGGGGCCGTTGTCGGTGCGGATCACCGGGCGCGCGCTGCCAGGGGCGCAGTGTTGCTCCATGGCGCGTCCCAGCGTCTGGCAGGCGTGCTTGGCCTCACACGACGATCCTCGGTGATACCCGACGATAACCCGGGTAAACACATCGATAATGCTCAGGACGAAGAAATGCCGGTCCCGGCCCGCCACATACCCGTATTTAATGTCCATCTGCCAGAGCTGGCCCGCTCCGGTAATGACTCGGTTCTCCGGCAGCTTCCGGGGATGCTTAAAGCGCTTCTGACGCTGGGGCTGCAGGATCTCCAGCGCCTGACACAGCCGGTAGCTTTTCTTGTGGTTGAGCCTCAGCCCGTGCTGGTTCCACAAGCACTTGGCCAGCAGTTTGTACCCGTACACGTGCTCTTCTCCAGCGACCAGTTCCAGGAGCATTTCCTGGATCTGCTCGTCGCTAATCTTCTCTCCCGACTCGGTCAGGGAGTAGCCGGGTAGGGGTCTTCCACGCCCCTGGGGGACGGCCTGCGCCTCCTGCTTCTTGCGTTTCTTACGGTCGTAGTACGTAGACTCTGCTAGCCCCACGAGACGGAGCACCAAGGCTGCGGTATTCCCCTGCTTAATGAACATATCGGCTACCTCGATTTTTTCGGATAAGCAGGGGTTGGCTTTTTTAGCAGTTCACGCAGAATCTCAATCTCTAACTCCTTTTCACCGAGCATCTTGACGGCCTTCTCATATTTCTGCTCGACGTCCAGCAGGCGCTTCCGTTCCTCCACCTGGTCCTGGGGATACGGATGATCTTGCTCCCCATGGGCTTCCCGGTAATCCCTCACCCACTGATTCACCGTTGATGGAGTCACCCCATACTTTCGGGCAACCACCGCCGCCTTAATGCCAGACAACACCTCTTGCGCTGCCTTCTCTCTTGTTCCTGTTAAGTGTCCCATTCCGTTCATCCTCCTCCTGTATCTAGTCTACATTTTTGTGGGGGAGGACTCCAACTTCTTTAGGGGGCTGTGGAGCATTGGGCTGGTTCACCCCGCAGTAACACATTGTATTCGGTTTTTCGCATACATTGAGCTCGTTTACCTTTGCAGTGACGCATTGTACTCGGTTTTCCGCATACATTGGGCTCGTTTACCCCGCAGTGACACATTGTACTCGGTTTTTCAAGTACATTGGGCTCATTTACCTTCGCTGTGACACATTGTACTCGGTTTTTCAAGTACATTGGGCTCGTTTACCTTCGCAGTGACAGATTGTACTCGGTTTTTCAAGTACATTGGGCTCGTTTACCTTCGCAGTGACAGATTGTACTCGGTTTTCCGCATACATTGGGCTCGTTTACCCCGCATTGACACATTGTACTCGGTTTTTCAAGTACATTGGGCTCGTTTACCCCGCATTGACACATTGTACTCGGTTTTCCGCATACATTGGGCTCTCGTTTACCTTCACAGCCAGCCCACTTTCAGCGGATTTAGGGTACAATTATGCTCTTCAGCTTCATATCCAGCGGCCCTGGAAAGCTACACCCTTCGCGTCAGCCCGCAGGCTTCGGCAATAAGCCGGAGGGATGCCAGCTTATCCTCAAAGCTGTGAATATGCGATGAAATCATCAGCTCCCCGCATTGATATTCTTCCGCCAGCGCCTGCAATTGCTCCCTGACTTCCCTCGGCGACCCTACGACCATCCGCTTACGGTTATCCTTAATGGAGAACCTGTCATAAGGTGTATATGTATAATTCATAGCAGTTTCTACAGAAGGAGTGGCGGTGGAGAGATGCTCTTTCTCCAGCAGTACCAGCGACAGATCCATGCTGGCGGCCAGGCGGTCGGCTTCCTCAGAGGTTCTGGCACAGACAGCAAAAACTGCCACCAGCGATTGTGGCGTTGCAGCAGCACGGGATGGAGCGAAGCTATCCGCATACTCCCGCACCGCTTCCGCACCCCCGTTCCCGTTGATAAACCGGGCAAAGGCATATCCGGTCCCCAGCCGGGCGGAGAGCGCCGCACTGGCACTGCTTGAACCCAGCAGCCAGATTTCCGGTGCTGTACTCACGGCAGGTGTAGCCTGCAGTCCGGCATAGCGGTGTGGAGGTTCCACAGCCCCTGTCTCATCAGACTCATGCAGAAAAGCAATGAGCTCCTTAAGCTGCTGCTCATAACGGTCTATATCCTCAGGATTCACACGGTTATCCTGCAGCGCCCTGGCGGACAGCGCACTGCCGCCTGCTGCTCTGCCCACACCCAGATCGATCCGCCCGGGATACAAGGCTTCCATGACGCGGAAGTTCTCGGCGACCTTGTAAGCACTGTAATGCGGGAGCAGCACAGCTCCTGAGCCGATGCGGATCTCCGAAGTTACAGCAGCCAGATGAGCCATCAGCACCTCCGGACTGGAGCCGGCCAGTCCGGGCGCCGCGTGATGCTCAGCAACCCAGAAGCGGTGATACCCGAGACGCTCTGCTTCGCGGGCCAGCAATGCTGTCTGGGCCAGTGCCTCCGCAGGCGAGCTCCCTTCAGACACCGGCGATTGATCCAGAATGCTTAATTTCATATAGGATCAGCTCCAATGGGTTGGATTTTGTCTTCGGCTTTAAATATATCTTGGAGTTTTGCGGCAGTAATCATCATATTCCTGTCCGAATACAAGTCTTAGATGTTTCTCTTCCTGCAGTATCAACAGGTGAATAGCTAGAACGTTAAGCACCAGAATGATCAGGGTCAAGAAATTGGGATACATCAAATACAAACCCGAGAACATAAGATCAAAGCCGACAAAAGCAACGTTCCGGCTATATCTATACACCCCCCGGGTGATAAGCTTAGTCGTTGCAGACTTATCTATCCCGACTCTCCATGAGGTACGCATTGATGTCATAGCGAGAATGAACACTGCACATCCTAAACTAACTATACCCACACCGGCGAAGTTAACAACCGGAAGATTATAATGCCGGCCTATAAAATCGACAAAATAAGGTTCAGCTAATGACATAGAGAACCATGTAGCCCCCCAAATGAATGTAGCTATTTTAACTAATCGTTCTGTTAATTTTATTCCGGAGCTTTTCTTGCCTTTGGCCAGCACATTGGCCTTAATGCTGTTCTTTCTGTACAGAATCACAAGCTTTAACACATAAGAAACCAGGAAAATACAGAATACAATCAGGGATAAAATATTAAGAGTACCCATTATAAATTCACTCCCTCAAACATATGAATAGTTGATCATATATTAAATTAATTGTATCCCCTAACCATTTACTTGTCAAAAGCCTTCCGCGCAGATGAAAAGGCGGTCCCGTTACCGTCACGGAACCGCCTAAGCTGAAGCGGGATAGCTGATAAGCCGCTGGTGTTCATCATTTAAGAATATACTGGCTGCCTCTTAATGCTGTACCATCTTCACCAGCATATGCGCCAGCCGGTGGCGCTCTTCTTTGTTTCCGGCCTTCCACAGCTCCAGCAGCAGCTTCTCCTCCCTGTTGCGGGGCTCTTCGTACGCCGCCAGATAATCGGCGATTTTCTCGGCAGCCACAGCCATCTGCTCATCGCTGAGCCCGATTTTCTGCGCTAGGTGGATGCGCTTTCCCAAGTAGCTTTTGAAATCCTCGAAATTGTTCAGGATCATTTCCTTCTGCCCCGGCTCAATCCGGTCCAGCGCATCGTTCACCCGGTGCATCGTCACACTTCCGTCCTTGCTCACCACATGATTATGTTCAGACATACAGAACACCTCCCATTTATTAGTGTGCGGTTTCCCACTAATTAACCAGAGGCCCCGCGGGTGAACCAAACGAAGCCCGCCGAAGGATATAGTAGGATTGATCATCATCCCGTGACACACCGCCTTCCTGCGCAGACTGGAACTTGTCAGTACTCTCCTGGCACGGGCTGCTAGTGACGCGGACTGAGAATCGCTTATTCGGACAGAACGGCCGTATTTACAGATCAAGCGGACTCAGAATCCCTTATATATCCGCAGATCCTCATTTCAGACAAAAACACATATGATAACGGAATCTCAGTCCGCTTCGGCGCCAATATGATGATTAATGGAGAAATAAGCGCTTCTCAGTCCGCTTGCGTCAGGTTCAGCTATTCAACTATATAAACCCCATTTAGCAACAACCTTACAAGAATAAACCGCAATGCAGCAACAACCCTACAACTACCGTTCAGCTGCTGTGTGGGACTGGAGGAATACATCAATTCCATAAGCTTGATTCGTTGCCGGCAGAATGAGACTCTTTAGGAAGCACTGTAGACATTAATGTTGTACGTTCTGCAACTTTGATTCCTTGATAGCAGGGCGTTCGGGCGGATTGTTGTATAAACTACAAGAATAATCCTGATAAACCCCTTGAACACAGTGAAATACTTCCTTTTATACAACATTTTGGACTTGCGCCGATAGGATGAGGGAAATGTTGTATTTTGGGCAGGATTTTGTATAAAGTTACTCTATTTCTGCCCCAGATAGCTGATGATTCGGTGAATTCCAACGACAACTACAGCAACCACGGTAAATACGTAAATATGGCATTACGGCAATAGCAGACGCCCGGAAGTCCAACTATTCAGAGGGTGAAGGATAGAATATAGAATAAAACCACAAAAAGACCCCTTGAACCATGGGGTCGGCTGTACATCGATTTCACATTAATTCGACACCGGAACGGCATCATAATATTCTTCGAGGGTAATCCCTCTCTCCGATACGGACGCGGCAATCTCCTTCCCTACATAACGGACATGCCAAGGCTCATAAATATATCCGGTGATCGCCTGCTTGCCTTCGAGGAACCGTATAATATATCCGTATTCAGCGGCATGATCCGCAAGCCATTCAGCTTCCTTCGTACCGGCAAAGCAGCTTTCGGCCGCACATTTGCCATCACTGCCGGACAGGTCTATCGCCAGACCCGTCTGATGCTCGCTGTGTCCGGGCAACGCACTGTAGGTACGGGCTTTCTCTTCACCATCCCGGGCTACATAGTTATTGAACAGCCTTCTCTGGGTCGCTTCCGAACGGTAGCCGGATACGCCGGCCAGATAAATACCGTCCTTCTTCGCTCCGGCAAACATCTCCTCCAGCGCCGTGGCAGCTTCACGCCGCAGCATCCGCTTCTCGATCTTCTCCGAGAAAATAAAAGGCACATCAGGATAGACCAGATCGGCCGGCTTATATTTGTCAGGCAATCTGTACTGCTTATTAACCATAACCGCGATGCTCTCCGGTTCGGCGGCAACCATCTCTGCGTCACCATTACTGCCCGAATCCGTAGCCGCCGGCTTATCCGTAGGGGCAGGCTTGTCCGTAGGGGCAGGCCTGTCCGTTGGTTCCGGAGCCCCGGCCGCATTATTCTCCCCGCTCGTTGAATCCGCCGGGGCTTCAGTTACAGCCGGCTCTGGCTCAGCCCCTGTATTATTGCCGGAGCCCTGCTCCTGGCTGTCCGGATCTGCGTTTGGCAGTGCTGAAGTCTCCGGCGCCGTACCCGGCCCTGCCCCGAGATCGGTACCTGTATTTATATTCGTTCCGTCTTCCCGGGAAGCGGATGGGCTAGTATACTTCCCGATTCCCCAGCCGACAGCAATGACAACGATGAACATGATGACAATCTTGGTAGTTCTGGACATATGCGGTTTCGTTCCTCCTAAAAATCTGTATTCTTCCCAAAAGCCTAGTCTGGTAAACATGAATGCTAAGCTATGCCAGCTTCCCGTACAGATCTTCTTCTGATGTGAAGCGGAGCTGTTCATGCATTTATTAGACAGGCTGAAGGGCCGAAATGTTTCAGTCCGGGCTGATAAATGTGCAGTAGCCCCTTAAAACAAATATTACCATAGAACAATTAGCCGATACGCTAACCGCCCTATGGTAACAAGTTTCACTTATGAATGTAAAGCGCCTTTATCTGGATGAGCCGCGTCCGCCGCGTGAACCGCCGCCGGAGCCGCCACTGCGTCCGCCGCGCGATGAGGTTCCGCCGCTGCTGCGTCCGCCCGAGCTGAAGCCGCCTTTGCCGCCCTTGGAGCCGCCGCCGGCACTATAACCGCCGCGTGAGCCGCCGCCCTTGGTAGCGGGCGCGCCTGAGCCGCCGCCTTCATTGCTGCGGGCTACATGCGCCCGGAATTTCGGGCTCGACTTCGCTCCGCCCGGGTTGTACCCGGCACCGGAGCCGGCGCCCTTCGAAGCACCATAGCTGAATCCGCCGGCATCCGCGCCTCTGGATACATTGGTGCTGTAGCCGCTGCTCGGGCCGCCGCTTCTGGCACCGCCACCCTTATTGCCGCCGCGTCCGCCTGCGGCATTCGCTCCAGCGGCATAACCCGGAGCCGGGCTGCTGTCGCCGCCGCTGGCGAAGGCGCCGTAGCCGCCGCCCGGTCTTGGCTTCGCCGCGCTCTTGCCGGCGGAGTCGCCGCCCCGCGGAGCCGCAGCCGCGCTGTACGCGCTGCGCTTGCCGCCACCGCCTGCCGCGTCCTTACGGCTGCGGCTTCCGCCTTCCGCAGGCGCACCCCAGCCGCCTGCTTCCTTGCCGCCGCGTCCGCGTCCGCCCGGACGCCCTGCGGCTTCCGCGCGCGGAGCACCGCCGCTGCGGCCCTGCCCGCGGCCGCCGCGTCCAGCGCGCGCCGCTTCAGGCGCTGCGCTCTGCCGCCCGCCGCGCGGCGAGCCGCCGCCTTGCACAGAGGTGAATTCGCCAACGCCGAATTCATCCTTCTCGTACCGGCGGCGGTCCAGCCGCTGGGAAATGCCGTGCTCGATCAGTTCGAGCCCGGCGCGTTCACGCGGCGAAGAGAACGTGATCGCAAGGCCCTTGCCTCCGGCGCGGCCCGTGCGGCCGATCCGGTGAATATAGCTGTCCGCATCCAGCGGAAGATCGTAGTTGAAGATGTGGGTGATGCCTTCCACATCAAGCCCGCGGGCTGCTACATCCGTAGCAACCAGCAGCTGCAGCTTGGCATCGCGGAACCGCTTCATGACGGCTTCGCGTTTGCCCTGGGACAAGTCGCCGTGCAATTCGTCGCAGTCATACCCGGCTGCCTGCAGCGCTTCGTTCAGCTTGATGGCCCGGCGTTTGGTCCGGCAGAAAATAATAGCCAGATACGGACGGTCCCGCTCAATCAGGGCAATAAGCGCTTCTTCCTTATTGCGGTCAGAGCATTCCACCACCTGCTGGCGGATATTGTCCAGCGGAATTGGAGACCCGCTCTTGATAATGATATCGAGCGGTTCTTTCATATAATTCGCAGCCAGCCGTTTGATCGGGTCCGGCATTGTCGCAGAGAACAGCATCGTCTGGCGGCGGTAAGGCACAGCCGTAATGATCGTCTCTACATCCTCCAGGAAGCCCATGTGGAGCATCTGGTCCGCTTCATCCAGCACCAGCATCTTCACGCCGCCAAGGTCCAGCGTCTCCCGGCGCAGGTGATCCAGCAGCCGTCCCGGCGTTCCGATAATCAGATGTCTGCCGCCTTCCAGCTTGCGGAGCTGCTTCTCCACATCCTGTCCGCCATAGACTGCCAGAATCTTCACTCCCGTATGCCGCGCCAGCTTGCGCGCTTCTTCGGTAATCTGCAGTGCGAGTTCACGCGTCGGCGCAAGAATAAGCGCCTGCGGATAAGCCGCCTCTACCCGGATCTTGTCCATAATCGGCAGCAGGAAAGCCAGCGTCTTCCCTGTTCCCGTCTTAGCACGGGCGATAACGTCCAGACCCTCTACGAGCGGCGGGATCGCTTCTTCCTGCACCGGCGTCGGTTTCACGATTCCCTGCCCCTTGAGCAGATCGTTTAGTACTTCAGAAACTCCTAATTCTTTAAAACCCGGCAATTGCTCCACCTCACTATTTTCCCTAAGTTTTCACTTCATAACTTATATTCATCCATTTATCGGAGTAATGTACGCATTCACAAGGCTTGGCCTGCGGCATAAGCCCGTTATCAGGCGGCAACGGCTGCACCGTCCTGCATAGTGTGCTGTGCCAGGACAGCCAGTCCAGTTATCGCTCTCAGGTATCCGTATCAAACAAAAGCGGAAGAACCCCGTTGCCGGAGCCCTTCCGTTCCACTGGCCCGCAAGGCTGCAGTCGAAGTTCGGTTTCTGGGGCAGCAGCGATCCACCGGACATTCAGACGGCACTCCATTTGCGTTCCATTACACTTTAATTTTGGGCAAGTTATCTTAATATATTGTACTTGATTTCGCGCAGCTTGTGTGCATCTGGGGAAGAATAATTATTTCCCGGGCTTATCCCGCTAGAATCTTCCTGATTTGAATATCGAGAACAGCAGCCATACAATCATCAGCATAGCGATGACGGAGCCGATCTCCACGATGGGGAAATCCCAGAGCAGCGAAGGCTCGCCGCGCAGAGAGGAAGCCACAATCAGACCGGCCATAATAATGCTGAAGGCCAGCAGCACGATACTGAAGGAGAGCCGGTTGCCGACCCGGCTGAACTTGTGCTCCAGATTCTGGAGCTCAGGGACCCCAATCTCCACCTTGAGCTTCCCCTTGCTGAGCAGCGCGGAGAGCTGCCGGGCCTGGGCAGGAAGCTCCACCAGACTCTCGGCAAGATCGGCTACTCCGCCGAGCAGCTTGCGCTGAAGCCGGCTTCCGCTGAATCGCTGCTTCACCAGCTGCCTGCCGAACGGCTCGGCCATCTGCACTATGCTGAAGGCCGGATCGAGGCTGGCGACCATGCCCTCCAGCGTCAGCATCGTCTTACCCAGCATCGCGAGATCGGGCGGAATAACCAGCTGGTGCTTGCGGGCAATGCTGAACAGATCATTCAGCGCCTTGCCGATGCTGACCTGCTTGAACGGGATATCATAATACTGCTCCCGCAGCCGGTCCATATCATCGTGCAGTGCCATACGGTCGGCATCCTCCGGAATCACACCCAGCCGCAGAATGGCACGTACCATCGAATCGGTATTCTTGCGCATCAGTGCGATCACGAGCGCGGACAGCCCATCCTTCATTTCCTCGCTCAGCCGCCCGACCATCCCGAAATCAATCAAAGCCAGCTTGCCGTCCTCCAGCACCATGACATTGCCCGGATGCGGATCGGCATGAAAGAAGCCATGGATAAAAATCTGGTTCAGCATCATCTCTACAAGCTGCTGGGCAATAGTCTTGAGCTTGACGCCCTTGTTCAGTAGCTCATCCCGGCGGTTCAGCGTAATTCCGTCCACGTATTCCATCGTCAGCACCCGTGTGGAGCTGAAATCCCAATAGATGGCCGGTATATATACATTATCCTGGGCAGACAGATGCCCGGCTATACGTTCGGCGTTGCGCCCTTCCTGGGCATAATCAAGCTCGGCCATCAGGGCACGGGAGAACTCCTCGACCATCCGGGTTAATCCGTATTGTTTGGCCCAGTCCATCTTCCGCTCAGCCAGGACGCTTAAATCCAGCAGAATTTCAAGATCCCGGCTCATGGTCCGCATGACACCGGGACGCTGAATCTTGACCGCGACACTCTGGCCGCCGTGCAGGACGGCCCGGTGCACCTGACCGATGGAAGCTGCAGCAAGCGGATTGTTCTCGAAGTACTCAAAGACCGCATCCATATGCTGATCGAGTTCCTGCTCGATAATATTGCGGGCCGTCTCCGCCGAGAACGGCGGCACATTGTCCTGCAGCTTAATAAGCTCTTGTATAATTGAATCCGGCAGCAGATCGGAACGTGTACTGGCGAGCTGGCCCAATTTGACAAACGTCGGCCCCAGATCCTCCAGCACCCGGCGGATCCGCTCCCCGAGTGTTACACTTTCGTGAACCTCCTGCGTAATAATCCGGCGCGGAAGGGACAGAAGATGATAAAGGCCCAGTTCCTCCACCATATAGCCGAAGCCATGACGCATAAGCGCCATGGCTATTGCCCGGTACCGGCCGGCATGTCTTATGCGGACTGCCATTTATTCCGTGTGCGTTTCCGGCACGACATCCTCCTGGGTGCGGGGAGCCGTATGGCCCTCCAGCTCGGCCACGCGGCGCTCAAGCACAGCGATGCGCGATTCCAGTCCGGCAATGTCTCCTTGAACAGGCACCTTGAGCTCCCTTAGCACCTTCTGAACCTGCTCATGTACAGCGGATTTGAAGGTACCGCGTTCTTCTTCACCGCGCTCCACCAGCCGGTCAACCAGTGCCTTGGATTCCGATGGCGCAAGCTCGCCCCGCTTGACGAGTTCATCTACGACCTTTTCAACCTTTTCCTTGCTGACAATGGTGAGGCCCACTCCTAAAGAGATTGCTTTCTTGAACAAATCACTCATGGTACTTCCCTCCCAAAGATTCCAGTTATGGTTAGAGTATACCCCTTAGCGGGCCAATTCACAAAATAACCCCACAAAGTGGGGCCAAATCTTCGATGATTACTCAGGTACTTTGCGGGGACACCGAAAATATATACTGTCTTTCATAAAAGTCCGGGTTATCTGGGAATCCGTGCCGCCCAGGTGGCTGCGCGCAGAATCAGCTGGCGGACTGCCGGATGTCGGAACGACGGCTCATGATGGCCGGGCATCAGATAGACAACCCGTCCCTGACCGTAGCTGTGGCACCAGGCCGCAGGCAGCAATTCCCCGTCCGCTTCATATTCAAGCAGAATCTTCTTATCGGTGAAGGGGTCGAACTCGAAACGGTACGGCTCTTCATCGAGCTGGAAATCCTCAATGCCTTCGGTGATATCATGTTCCCGCACCTTGAAATTCAGCGGTGTATAGGGAGGATGTCCGGTGAATCTGCCGCCGATCAGATGTGCCAGCTCATACCGCTTCGCCAGCGAAACACCGGTATGCAGGACAATCAGGCCGCCGCCGCCGCTTACATAACTCAGCAAACCCGCCGTCTGCTGGGGAGATACGGTTTCGTTCCATAATTCGTTATATGCAATGCAGAGATCATATCCTGCCAAATGTTCGCTTAACAGCAGCTTTTTATTCTCCGAGCACTGTACGGTCAGAAGATCATTCAGAATCTCGCTGACCTGCTTGTCTACGCCTTGCAGCGGGTGAAACCTCGGGTGGGTATAATCGCCAAGTAACAGGCATTTTCTCTTATCCATGGGTCTCCTCCTCCTTATTTCTTTATCTTTGTAGTGGAACGTTGCCTATTCCTGTGCCGCCCGGCCGGGTGCTACCGGTTACCGGGAAGCCGCGATATACCGGCCCAGCTCTACGAACATGCTGCCCATCCGTTCATGCTCCGGCATAATGATCCGCTTCACGCCCTCTTCCTTGAGGGCTTCAGAGGTAAGACGGCCGACAGATACAGCCAGCACCTTATCCTCGAATGCCTGAACGAGTTCTTCCAGCCTGCCCTGGTCCCGCGCATACTGCGCCAGGAAACGGAATTGCGGAGCACTTGTGAAGGCTACCGCATTCACCCGGCCTTCTGTAATATCCGCCAGCAGCAGGGCCAACGCTCCTGGCTCCGGCTGCGTGTACCGGTACGGCTGTACCCAGCTGACCTCTGCTCCCGCATGCTCCAACCACTGGACCAGATGCGGGGCGGACTCTCCGTGCAGCTGCAGTCTGACCCGCTTGCCCTGTAAATCCCAATCCTGCAAACCGCGGATCAGCCCTTTGGTGCTGCCGTCATCGTCGCGCACCACGGGCTCCAGCCCCCGCTTCTTCAAGGCATTGACTGTCTTATAGCCGCGCGCAGCAATAGGTGAAGCGGAGAGAACTTCCAGGAAGCGGTCCGCAAGCTCCAGCTTCGCGGCCATCTCGAACAATGCGTCGAGTCCCATTCCGGTCGTCAGAACTGCCAGGTCCGGCGGCTGGTCTGTCCAGGCGGTCAGCCCGTCACGCAGTGCAGCATCATCCAGAAATGACGTCCCCTGGGCGGGACGGTGCAGCGCAGTCCCACCCATATTCTGTATCAGCTTTGCCATTTCTTCCGCCTTGCGCGGACCCGCCAGGGCAATGGTAATGCCCTTCAATTGCTCTGCCATGAATGCTTCTCTCCTTCGTCACCCCATATTATTGCTTATCAGTATACTTGCAAAAGGAGGTAAAAGGGAAGACCGCAGCGCATTTTTAGCTTCAGGAACTCCGCTGGTCTCCGGAACCACCGCTACCTTGCCGGACGGTATCCGCTGCACCCGGAGCCTGATTTCCCGGATATAATTTGAATTTGCCGACCAGCCGCTGCAGTTCATCGGCAAGATGGCTCAGATCTGCCGAGGAAGACGCGATCTCTTCCACTGATGCCAGCTGCTGCTGGGCAGCAGCGGAGATAGTTTCGGTATTGCCTGCCGCCTCCTCGGTGATCCCGCGGATCTCTCCGATGGCCTTCTCCATACTATCCGCTTCTTCCGTCAGCGTATGCACAGCTCCATTCATCGCTTCAATTTTCTCCGCCGCCCCTTTAACCGCCCTGCGGATCCGTGAGAAGGAGCGTCCGGTCGTATCGACCGCCATAATGCCTTCGGATACCCGGTTCTTCGCATACTCCATGGTAGCTGTAGCCTGGATCATCTCCGCATTAATGGAAGTAATCTGTTCGGAGATCATCCTTGCCGACTTCTCTGATTCTTCAGCCAGCTTGCGCACCTCTGAAGCCACAACCGCGAAGCCGCGGCCCTGCTCGCCTGCTCTGGCCGCTTCAATGGAAGCATTCAGGGCCAGCAGGTTGGTCTGCCGCGAGATCCCGGTAATTACACCGACAATCCCCTGGATCTGTCCGGTCCGCTCATTAAGCTTATCAATGACCCCGCCCAGCTCCTCTACCGTTTCATGAATCCCGTTGATCTTATCGACTACGCTGATTACAGATTCATTCCCCTCCGAAGCAGAGAGCGAGGTCTTGTCCATCATCGCCGATACTTGCTCCATAAACCCCGAAATATGCTCTACTTCGCTTGTAGTGGCAGCCGTACTTATCATTCCTTTATTGACACTGTTAACCTGGCGTTCTGTTCCGGCCGCTACCTCCTGAATCGCTATCGTAACATGCTCTATCGCTTTGGTAGTCTGCTCGGCCCCCGCTGTCAGTTCCTCTGCGGATGAGGAGACATTGTCGGTCATCTCCTGTACACCGATAATCATCTGCCGCAGATTGCCGACCATCAGGCGGAAATTCTCAGCCAGCAGGCCAATCTCATCTCTGCGGAAGTCCCCGATATCCTGCGACAGATCGCCCCCGGCGATTAGCTCTGTCGCTCTGCGCAGCCGCACCAGCGGCTTCAGGATCGATGAGACATTGAGGTAGATAAGGACCAGCGCCAGCAGTACAGAAACAGAGATTACAATGAATACCGTCTCCCGGATATCACTCGTCGCACGGGTAATCTCATTCTTGCTGATCGTCCCCCCGATTCTCCAGCCGGTCAGCTCATTCACCATGAAGGTCATCTTCTTGGATGAATCTTTATAGTCATAATCAAAGCTGCCGCTCTCACCTTCGAACATTTGCTTCACGAAATCAAGCGAGGACTCCTCGCCAATAGTCTCAGTCGGGTGAACCAGGAATTTCTTGCTGCTGTCGATAATTAGTATATAGCCTTCTTCGCCTACCTTGATATCTGTCAGATCAGCCAGCGAAGACAGGTTCAGATCCAGACCCACTACCCCGTTCCCGCCTTCGAGCACTGCTGAAATAGCAATGGCCGACTCTTTATTCACGGTCTGAAATACCGGAGAGATCACAATCCCGCTGCCATGCTTAAGGGCATTGATATAAGCGTTCTCCTTGCGCGGGTCATAGCCGTCCGGCAGCTGGATATCGGCCGCACGGATACCCTTGCCTTTACTGGTTCCGGCATAAATATCAAGTACATCGGAATGCAGTTTGGCATACTCCTTAAGTCTGGCCTCCAGTACAGGCGCGGCCGCCCCCGCCGCTTCATTGTTAATAGAGTCCGCCGTGAGCTGTGCAGCAAAGTAGTTAATATCAGCAATTTTGGATTGAATGTTTGCATCGATAATCTCGTTAACCGCCACTACACTTTCCGTGGCATTTTGGGTGAGCTGCTCCCCGACTTCACTGCTGGCAGATTGATAGGTCAGCCAGCCTATAATGATGCTAGGTACAAGCAAAACAAGCAAATATGTAAGAATTAGCTTCGTGCGGATGGTCAGACGCGCCTTTTTATTCATATGATGGGCTCACACTCTCTTTCTTTATGGGTCTTAAGCACGATAAATCTGCAGACTCAATATATAATTAAATATCGCCGCTGGAAATCCTCTTTTCTTCAAGAATTCATTATTATTCTCATATGTTGCTTAATAATTTTCATAGATACACAGCAAAAAACCGTTTTTATGAAAACGGTCTTTTGTTATATTTATTCTTTTCACTAGTGCGAATTCTTATTCCGGCAGGCTGGACATACGCCTCCAAATACAACATGTGTATGGGTGATTGAATACCCCGTATCCTCCGCTACCGTGTCGATCCACGCCTGCGGAACCTGACTCATCACTTCATCCACGGCACCGCAGATTTCACAGATAATATGCTGATGGTCGTCCAGACGGGCATCATATCTGCTGGCTGCCTCTCCGAGCTTCAGTTCACGGATCATTTGTTTATCCGAAAGATACCGCAATGAATTATAGACGGTCCCATAGGCCAGGTTATGCCCCTGCTCTACAAGCCGGTTCATTACCTCGGCAGCAGTAGGATGGTCATGGGAATTACGGACGATATCATACACGGCCTGACGTTGAGAGGTTAAGTTCAGCGTTCTCATCTTTATCATCCTCTAACTTGTTTTTAGATCAAGTATAAGTCCTGATGCTGGAAGCGTCAATGCACGGGACACTATTTGATCATTCCCGAGTATTTCACTTCCACGTCGGCTTTCACCTCGAATTTCAGACGGGGATACAGGCTCTCCCATACCGCCATTTCCGTGTCATTATTCCAGTGCCGTGCCCCGTAATGCAGCCCCCAGCCCAAGGGATCCATTCCGCTGTCCCGGATTTTCAGGAGCAATGCAGTAACAGCCTGGCTAAGCTCCGTCCCTCCGGCGGCGGCAATCTTCTGCAGCATATGATGAGTGATCATCTGCACCGTACTGTTCTCTTCCAGGATCGCACGGATTTTAATTTGGTAGCGAATGGCCGGTTCCCCATCCTGCCTCGTCACAATCCGGTAGCTGGAAGAACTGCTCTCCGTATAGTACTGATACATTCCGTCGCCTAAACGGGCGGGAAAGTTCGTGCGCAGATTGGAACGGGACAGCAGATTGAACAGCCGGGTCTCATCAGGTGAGAGGACAAGCTTGATCTTACTCTTATCCAGCAGAGCAATCTTGTCGATCAGGAACTGCTCCTTCCCCTGTGCCTCGATAATCGGCAGTATGGGATCTATACCCTTCTCATAAATACTCCGCATCAGCTGATAGGAGTATACACTCGAGATAAAAGGCGACTCTGTGCCTTGTCCGCTCATAGCCAGAATCAGCGAGTTGGACGGAATACGCTCAGAGGGCGGCTTGACCTGCAGCACTTCAAGCGCTCCCGGCTTTCCTACCGCAAAATTAAGAATCGACTGGATATCTCTGCGCCTCATCGCCCAGTCTGTCACATGCCGGATATCTTTGGCGGCGATTTGCTCGCCCAGAATCAGCGTCTTGCAGTGGACATAGTCCAGCTCCTTCTCTACTTTGGACTTCATTCTCCGCAGCGCTTCAGAGATGCTCTCTGATTCTTCAGTGACGATCAGCATCTTCTCATCAATCTTGGTAACATCCCCTTGAGGGATAGCCAGCTTCAGGCTTACCTTGAACGTCCCCTCCTCCTTACCGGGGTCTATCCCGATGGCTACTACAAATATTCTCCGGTCAATATCTTTGAAATTGCAGCCTGTCAATACCATACACACCAGCAGCAGGAGAAGGATGACTCTGCCACGCATGCTTCTCATGCTCTCCGCCCCCTCACAACCCAGTAGCACCAGAACAGCAATCCAACCATCAGCAGCTCTCCGTACCAGCGGATATGCAGCAGGAATACACCAAGCATATTAAGGTTGTATTGATCCAGACGCAAGAGGGCAACCGCTCCTGCAGCAAACAGGCTCAGGATAACAATTTCCTGCCAGAGCTTTGTCTTAGGCTTCCCGGATGTGGAGGGAAGCAGGCTAAGGAACAGCTCTTTGCCGACATGCCACTGGATAATGGCACTGACCAGCGATAAGGTACTGTAGGCGAAATAGAAGATATACAGCATGCGTTCGATCAAAAAAGCTTCAACACGGATACTGTCCGCCGTCGTGAACCAGGTATACACATGCCGCTCGATACCGATTGTCCCATGATACCCTATAGGCACGAAAAAAGTGACCAGCAGCATCAGGAAACCTTCCAGACTGAGGATCCATATATGCTTAAGCTTCAGCCCATGAAATACCCGGTTGAATACCGCCATATTAATGTAGCCGCTGAACGTAAAGGTCGCTGCTGCCAGGCTGTTCATATCCGGAGCATGCAAGGAATGGGTCATTACCTGGAGCACAGCGTCCCAGCTGAAATCCGGATTAATCACTGCCTTGACCATCGTATACAGGATTAAGGGCAAGGTGATGGCAAGCGTAACCTCCAGTCCATAGAGAAGTGACAGTGAATCTATCCGGGAACACAGGCAGACGAGCGCCAGGAACCCAAACATTACCGCATAAGGACCTGTATCCGGACTGATAAACCGCAGTGTAATATCCACGAAGGACAGCAGGATAAGCGCCCCCGCCATATACCAGAGCACCGCATATACCAAAATCAGCGGAGAAGCCAGCAGCTTTGGCAACGCAGATCCGAAGATTTCCGGCAGTCCCTGCCCAGGAAATTTATTAATGACTTTGGTGAACAGGTAGATGAATAAAGTGCCCACAGCCACTGCAACGAGAATGGAGGACTGTGCACCGTCGAAGCGGGCATCGATCAGCTCCCGGGGGGTGAAATTAACGATATTGATCAGGGTATTCATGAGAAAAAGGCAATAGAAATAGCGGCTCTTGGCCCTCATTGTCTACCGCCTTTCTTCCTCAATGCAGTTCCCAGCGTATCGAGAAAAAACAACTTGAAATACGGCTGGCCGAAGCTGCGCTGGCTGCATAAATACATGGTAAAGCCTACGAGGCAGACGACAACACCAACGAGTCCCAGCACCGCTGCCGCCATGACAAAGAAATATTTCAGGACGCGGATGGAGAAGCTCATCATATTGAGGGGAATCAGGAAATTCGATATCGCCACTACGGATACGAGAATAATCATAATATTGCCGATCAGCCCTGCTGCAGTGGCGGCTTGTCCCAGAATCAGACCTCCAACCGTTGTGGCCGTCGGGCCAATGGCTCTGGGCAGCCGCAAACTCGCTTCCGTCAGAAATTCCATCATGATCATCATAAGAATGACTTCGACAAAAGAAGGATACGGCACAGTAGCCCGGCTCCCCCCGATTAAGAGGGCAATCTGCACACGAACAATCTCTGGATTGTAGGAGGTAAAGGCAATATACAGGGCCGGCAGCCACAGCGTCATGGCCACACCGAGAATACGCAGCATTTTTAAGAAACGCCCTACAAAAGGCAGTTGAATCTTGTCATCCATGGCCGTGAAGAAATCATTGAAGATCGAAGGAAGCACAATCGCATACCCTGTGGTATCCAGCAGCACCGCTACTTTGCCTTCAGCTAAATTGAATACCACCCGGTCGGGCCGCTCTGTAACAATCGTTTTGGGAAAAATGCGCAGCTTATCGCTGCTGATATATTTCTCCAGCTCACCGGCAGCCTGCAGAACATCCAGCTTCAGCGTGTCCAGCTTCTCTTTTAATTCGGCCAGAACATCGTGATTCACTCTGCTTTCGTCATAGAGTATAGCCACTTTGGTCTTGGACACGTTGCCGATAATGGTGAATTCCATCTTCAGTTCGGAAGACTGATAACGCCGCCGGATCAGGTTCAGACTAACCGCCAGACTCTCACTGAGCGCATCGGAAGGTCCCTGGCTGATACTCTCCGTAATAGTCTCCTTGACACTGCTGACCTCAATCTTGAGCGCATCGAAGAAGCAGAGCTTGCCAGAGCTGCCTATACAGGCATAACCGCTTAGCAGAAGATCCAGCGCGCGCGTCCCCTCCGTAACTTCCTCACTCCCGGGATAGTCCGCGATGTAATTATAGTACGCTGACGGATTGCCCATCTCGTAGAACGGCTTCACGATATTCCGGCTGACCGTCAGTCCATCCGTAATACTCTTGATATACAGCAGGCTGACCTCTCCCGAGGGAACAGCCATGATATTGTCCTCAAGGTCACCGAAACCGCTCAGCTGTCCCCTGATCCATTCCAGGGTCACTCCCTGCTTATGCACTTGTCCTGACATGGATCATTCTCCCTCCAGGCCCGAATTGCCGGGAACTTCCCCTTATTTTGGCACTGTCGCCCTCATTTCATACACCCGCTGCCGGATCGAGGCGTTTCTTTTGCCGGGAGTGTGGTAATAAATGAAATGAATAATGACTAATGGAGGGATCACTTCATGAATTCACAGGATCACCGCTCGCAAGGTCTTCCGCAATTTCCGGAATCATTATGGAGGGGCAGTACAGAACTGCCCTCTTTTCCGGAGCTTGCGGAAGATCATGTCACAGATGTAGCCATTGTCGGAGCAGGCATTACGGGTATTACGACAGCTTATTTGCTGTCCAAGGCAGGGTATAAGGTCACTCTGCTCGAAGCGGGAGAGATCCTTGGCGGCACCACCGGCTTCACCAGCGCCAAAATCACCGCCCAGCACGGAATGATCTACAGTGATCTGCTGAAGCACTTTGGGGAGGAACAGGCCCGGCTCTATTTCCAGTCAAACAGTGAAGCGCTGGAGTGGATGATCGCTACGGCTGAAGAAGTGGGGCTGTCCTGCGGGTTGACGCGGGAAGCTGCGTATCTGTATGCCGATAGGGGAGATGAGAAGACGCTCAAGCAGCTGGCTGCTGAATTCGAGGCATACAGTAAGCTTGGACTGCCGGGAGAATGGCTGGACCAGGTTTCGCTGCCACTGAGAGCAGGCGGTGCGATCAAGCTGCCTGGACAAGCCCGTTTTCATCCGCTGGAGTACCTGAAGGGGCTGCTGCAGGTCGTGCTGGACAAGGGCGGCAAGGTATATGAGCATACGATGATCGGGGAAAAGGTCGATACGGACGGGCATCTCACCCTCTATACCGAAGGGGAGAAGTTCAAAATTAAATGCCGCCATGCCGTGTCCGCCTCCCATTTCCCATTCTATGATGGAGGCTCCCTCTATTTCTCGCGGCTGCACGCGGAGCGGTCCTATTGTCTGGCTATTGAGCCGGAAGCTGATTATGAGGGCGGCATGTACCTGAGTGCCAGTGAACCTACCCGCTCGCTGCGCGCGGTGGAATGGGACGGGCGGAAGCTCGTAATCGTCGGCGGTAATAACCACAAGACCGGACAAGGCATCTGTACCTTCGGCCACTATGAGAATCTGGAGAAGTTTGCGGGAGAATTGCTCGGCATTCGCAGCATTCCCTTCCGCTGGTCGGCGCAGGATCTCATCACTCTGGACCGGGTCCCCTACATCGGCAAGCGGGCGGAGGATGAAGAAATCTATATTGCCACAGGCTTCGCCAAGTGGGGAATGACCAGCGGGACGCTGGCTGCACGCCTAATTGCAGATGGGATCCTGGGAAGCAGCAACCCTTATACAGAGCTGTACGATCCGACACGCTTCAAAGCTAATCCGGGCATCAAAAATTTCATCGTGCAGAACTTCTCGGTCGCCAAAGAGCTTGTAGCCGGAAAAGTGGAGATTATCCATAAAAAAACAGAAGATCTTGCACCGGATGAAGGGGCCGTTGTTTTCCATGACGGCAAACGGGTTGGCGGCTACCGCGACCCTGAGGGCAAGCTGCATCTCGTGGACAGAACCTGCACACATATGGGCTGTGAATGCGAGTGGAATAACGGGGAACGCTCCTGGGATTGCCCGTGCCACGGCTCCCGCTTCTCTTATGAGGGCGATGTGATCGAAGGACCGGCCACAGTCCCGCTTAAGAACCTCACAGCCAAGCAGTAAGCCTGCTTCATATACAGTAGTGTACAGAGCATACAATTAGAATGGACTGTCTTGTCCCTCTTCGCCTGTCCCGGCGTGATTGTCTCTGTCCGCTCAGGTATAATAGGCTTATGTTCATCCAATATATAGAATTTTCTATCTTAAGGAGCGTGACGACAGGTTATGGATTTAAGAGGAACCAGTATTGTAATTACAGGTGCAGGTAAAGGGATCGGCAAAGCTCTCGCGATGGCACTCGCTAAAGAAGGCGCTAACCTGGGGCTTATCTCCAGAACTTCAGCAGATCTGGAGGCACTGAAGTCGGCATTGACTGAGGTATATGACATCAAGGTCAGCATTGCTGTAGCTGATATTGCGGTGCGTGAGGAAGCAGAGCGGGCGGTTGTGGCCCTGCAGAATGACCTTGGCCCGTTCGACGCACTTATCAACAATGCCGGGATTGCCCAGTTTGGCACCTTCCTGGAGATGGACCCTGCTGACTGGGAGCGCCATATGCAGATCAATCTGTTCGGCACTTATTATGTAACCCGTGCGGCACTGCCTGCTATGATTGAACGTTCCAGCGGTAACATCATCAATATCTCTTCTACGGCAGGAGAACGCGGCTTCGCTACAGGCTCAGCCTATTGTGCTTCCAAATTCGCTTTGATGGGTATGACGGAAGCGCTGGCGATGGAGGTCCGCAAGCATAATATCCGTGTCGTGGCACTAACCCCCAGCACCGTCAACACAGGTCTGGCCACCGGTGCCGGCCTGAAGATCGGTGATGAAGACCGGATGATGCAGCCCGAGGATGTGGCCGAGCTGACGCTCGCTGCCTTGAAGCTTCCAGACCGCGTCTTCCTGAAGACCGCTGGCATCTGGACGACTAATCCGCAATAACAATGGCAGATTACACCCACACCCTATGAGGAGGACTTGGCATGCTGGTAGTAACCAACACGATTAAGATCAAAGAAGGACATGGCGAAGCACTGGCCTCGCGTTTTGGGGCAGACAATGGGGTGCAGAGCATGCCCGGATTTATCCGCATGGAGGTCTGGCAGGGCGCGCCCAAAGAAGGCGTGGAGGAGCTGAAGATCTGTACTGTCTGGGAGAGCGAGGAAGCCCTAAGCGGCTGGACGTCCAGTCCCGCCTTCCGCGATTCGCACCGCGGGGCCGGCCGGAATGAAGCCATTGTCGGCGCCTCACTCGACAAGTATGAGCTGCTACTCAGCCGAACTCCCGGTAACTGAATCCAGCCGTTATACGCATATACACAACAGGGATGCCCCGCAGCCTTTAAGGCTTGACGGGGCATCCCTGTTATTGCTTCTGTAGTTCACAACCCGGTTATTCGCGGCCTGTTGCCGGAGACTCGCCCACGTCCTGATGCTTGCCCGGCCAGAAGGCCCGGCGGCCCAGAAGCACGGTGATGGCCGGAACCAGGAACGGCCGGACCACGAAGGTATCGAGCAGCACACCAATCGCGGTGATGATACCGAATTGCACCAGCACCTGAATCGGCAGACTCGCCAATACAGCGAAGGTACCTGCCAGAATGAGTCCGGCGGAGGTGATTACCGATCCGGTTTCGTTCACGCCTTCGGCGATGGCCTGCTTCAGCGGCATAGCTTTACGCTTTTTCCAGATATTCGAGATCATGAAGATGTTATAATCCTCGCCCAGCGCTACCAGGAAGACGAAGGAATAGAGCGGAATTGCGCCTTGAATTGCATCTGCACCGAGCAGATAATGAATAATAATCCAGCCCAGACCGAGTGCCGAGAAGAAGGAGAGAATTACCGTAGCTACCAGATAAATGGTCGCCACTACAGATCGGAGATAGATCAGCAGCAGCACTGTAATCATCCCGATAACCACCGGTATAATCAGATCAGTATCCCGTTCCCCGAGCTCCTTGGTATCATACTGGGTAGCGGTCTGTCCGCTAATCCATACCTTATCTTGCGCGTTCTCTATTCCCGACTCCGCCAGGGCCTGCTCTACAGTAGCCTGGAGTGCCGGAATGTGATTCATCGCCTCGATGGAATACGGATTAGCCTTGAATTCAATATCATAGGCAGTGATGTTCTTATTAACGGCCCCCTGCTGCGGATCAGATACCACGTCCACATAGGACAGGCCGCCCAGGATGACCTTCAGATCTTCTCCGCCGCGCAGGCCCTCTGTATCCACCATCAGCTTGGCCGGTGCCAGCTCTCCGGGAGAGAACTGCTTGCCGATCTGGTCGAACCCTTCACGCGATTCCATATCTTTCGGGAAGGAGGATAGGATATCATAGGTGAATTTAATTCCGCTGGAGAACGAGGCCAGGATGCCCAATACCACCACGGTTACTCCCACGATCGCCCATGGCCGGGAAATGACAAGATACCCGATTCCTTTTTTGGGTGAACTCTTCGGCTGCGGTACCGGCTTCCCCTTGGCCTTGGCCCGCTCAATCTCCATTTGCGGAGTGCGCGGAACGAACGGGAAGAACGAGGTTCGACCAAAGATAGCCAATAGTGCCGGAACCAGCGTCAGACTGGCAATCCCCATAATGAGAATAGAGACACTGAACGGAACCGCAAAGCGGTGGTACGCCCCGTATTTGGCCAGCAGCAGCGCGAAGAGCGCAAGCACAACTGTGAATCCGCTCATGGCGATCGCTCCGGAGGAATGGGTGATTGCACTCAGCAGTGCACGCCCCTTGTTCTCCTCAACCTTCAGCATCTGGCGGAACCGGGAAATCATAAACAGGCAGTAGTCTGTCCCCGCCCCGAAGAGCAGCACCGTCATAATAGATACGGCCTGCGAATCCACCGTAATCCAGCCTTCCTCTGCCATCTTGCCAAGCAGCGGGCTGGTTACACCGTAAGCAAAGCCGACTGCAACCAGCGGAATCAATGCCAGAATCGGCGAACGGTAGATCAGCAGCAGGAAGACCAGCACCAGTATTACGGTTGCGATCAGCAGTGCAACATCAGCATTCTTGAATAAGCCTGTTGCATCTACCGATATCCCGACTGGACCGGAAACCCTAAGGCTTAAATCGCCGCTGTCTTGCTTGGCTGCAGAAGGGTCTGTGCCAGTTTCAGCGCCGATCAGCGTCTTCATCTCGGTCAGTGATTCGCCGAGCTGTTCACTGTCTGCCTTCTTGTCAAACAGCACTGGTGTGACGATTGTACTTCTATCCTCCGACAGTGAAGCCTGCAGCGCCTGTGGCGGCAGCTGACCAAGCGGCGGAACGAAGTTCTGATGCGCGAGCGGCTGCTGCTCAAGCTTGGAGTATACAGCAGTTATATGTAGGAGATCTTCCTCTGACAATCCGCCTTCACGATGCCATACCAGCAAGGCCGGTACGCCGCTTCCGGCAGGGAATTCTGCCTCCGCAAGCGCTGCTGCGCGGACAGATTGCGAATCCTCCGGCAGGTTGGGCGCGTTATTGACAACCTGCGAGTTCACCGAAGGCCAGATCATAGTCAAAGCCCCTACAACTGCAATCCACACCAGAAGGGTAATCCATTTTGTTTTGCCTCCTGCTACCCATTTACCGTAGCCTGACATTCCTTTCATCCTCTCTCCCATCCGCAAGCCCAAAATGAGCCGCGGGTCATTTTACTATCCTTATCATATATACCTTAAAAATTTTAAGCAAACCTTTTTTCTAAAGCAATAGATAGTAAGAGTTACAGTAGACGACATTGCCTCAAGAAACCCCTGATTCATTACGTCTAGAACGGGTGAGCACCGTTGTCTCTATTTCTATTATTATCTGGAAACTAGTATATGATACCCAAGGGAAAATAGATGGCTCTACTTAAGCCGCGCGGCATGATTCTGCCCGAAATGTTGCCTTTTGTACAACAATTTTGATTTTAGACCGATTTAACGAGGGGATTGTTGTATTTTATGCAGGATTTTTAAGCGAATAGTCCATTTACCGCCACCTAACTCCAGCTCAACTGACCGTATCTAGTAAAAGCCCCGGCGTTCACGCAGACTGCCTGCAGTGAACGCCGGGGCTATGAGCTAAGCTGAGGGATACAGCCGATTGTTAAAATACATCTTCACAGTACATTTTAGAAGAGATGTTTGGAGTAATCTCTACAGTTTACCCGCGGTCATATACCGTTTAGCCCACGTCCGGAAGATCATCCCCGGAGAACTGGCTGTTGTAGAGGTCGGCGTAGAAGCCGCCTGCTTCGAGCAGCTCCAGGTGGGTGCCCTTCTCAATCACGCTGCCCTGATTCATAACCAGAATCAGATCCGCATCACGGATGGTGGACAGGCGGTGAGCGATGACGAAGCTGGTTCTGCCGTTCATCAGCGTATTCATAGCCTTCTGGATCTGCACCTCCGTGCGGGTATCGACGCTGCTGGTGGCTTCATCCAGAATCAGGATTGAAGGATCAGCCAGGATTGCCCGGGCAATGGTAAGCAGCTGCTTTTGCCCTTGGGAGATGTTCGAGGCTTCCTCGTTCAGGATCGTGTTATAGCCTAGCGGCAGCGTGCGGATGAAGTGGTCGGCATGCGCAGCCTTGGCTGCCCGGACCACATCAGCTTCCGTAGCCCCTTCGCGGCCATAAGCGATATTGTCACGGATGGTGCCGTTGAACAGCCAGGTATCCTGGAGCACCATACCGAACTTGCTGCGCAGCTCGCTGCGCTTCATATTGGTGATGTTGACACCATCGATCACAATCTCCCCGCCGCTGATCTCATAGAAGCGCATCAGCAGGTTGATCAGGGTCGTTTTGCCGGCTCCGGTTGGACCTACAATGGCAATGGTCTGTCCTGGGCTGACCTCGATATTCATGTCTTCAATGAGGATAGCATCCTCTTTGTAGCCGAACTTCACGTGGCGGAATTCCACGGAGCCCTCTTCGGCATCCACTGGACGTTTCGCAAGTGAAGTCCCCACTTCAGGAACTTCCTCTTCTTCATCCAGCAGTTCAAATACACGTTCCGCCGAAGCGATGGTGGACTGGATGATGTTGGCGATATTGGCCGTCTGCGTAATCGGCATTGTGAACTGGCGCGAATACTGGATGAAGGCCTGGATGTCCCCGACATCAATTGCTTTTTTGGTTACGAAGATCCCGCCGACCACACAGACGAGCACATAGCCAAGGTTCCCGATAAACATCATCAGCGGCATAATAATCCCGGAGATGAACTGGGATCTCCAGCCGGAATTGTACAGGTCATCATTAATTTTGTTGAAGTCCTTCAAAGAGTTCTTCTCACGTCCGAACGCTTTGATAATACGGTGTCCGGTATACATTTCCTCAACATGACCATTCAGCTGTCCCAGCGACTTCTGCTGGCCGATGAAATAGGTCTGTGAGCGTTTGGTGATCAGCATAATGACCACGAAGCTCAGCGGCAGTGTTACTATGGTAATCAACGTTAGCCACGGGCTGATGGTCAGCATCATTACTATGACACCAATAATCGTCACAATGGACGTAATAAGCTGGGTCAAACTCTGCTGCAGGGTAGTACTGATATTGTCTACATCATTGGTCGCCCTGCTTAATATTTCCCCGTGTGTCCGGGAATCGAAGTACTTCAGCGGCAGCCGTTCAAGCTTGCTGTTGATCTGTTCACGCATATCATAGACGACCTTCTGCGCCACACCGGCCATTACATACTGCTGTATATAACTGAACAATGCGCTTAACAGATACAGTCCGGCCAGGAGAATCAGAATATCATTAATATAGCCAAAATCAATCTCCGCTCCAGGTACACCCATCAGCTTGCCATAGGCGCCTTCAAACAATTTGGTGGTAGCTCTACCCATTACTTTAGGGCTGAAAATGCTGAATATGGTACTGGCAATCGCCATCACAAACACAATAATCAGCTGAACCTGGCGCGGGCGCAAATACCGGGTCAGGCGCCGCAGCGTTCCTTTGAAATCCTTGGCTTTCTCAGCCGGCATTCTCATGCCCGGACCGCCGGGTCCTCCGCCTGGTCCGAAGCCCCCACCTGAACGCTGCGGCGGTTTCATGTTTTTATTCTGCTCACTCATGCTATTTCCTCCTCTGACAACTGCGAGGATACGATCTCGCGGTACACCTCATTGTTATCCAGCAGCTCACGGTGTGTGCCCATTCCAACAATCTCACCGTCATCCAGTACGATAATCCGGTCTGCATCCATAACCGTACTGACACGCTGTGCAACAATAAGGACTGTAGATTCTGTAGTCTCGCCTTTAAGGGCAGCACGCAGCTTGGCATCGGTCTTGAAGTCAAGCGCCGAGAAGCTGTCATCAAACAGATACACTTCCGGTTTCCGTACCAGTGCACGGGCTATGGACAAACGCTGTTTCTGGCCGCCGGAGACATTGCCTCCACCCTGGGAGATTTCCGAATTGAAACCGTCCTTCATGGCCGTTACGAAATCATAGGCCTGGGCCACCTTGGCGGCATGAAGGATTTCATCGTCAGTAGCGTCCTCTTTCCCGTAACGGATATTCTCGTTAATGGTACCGGTGAACAGCACGGCTTTTTGCGGGATATAACCGATCTTACTCCGCAGATCCTCCTGCGTCATCTGGCGTACATCCACTCCATCGACGCGGATCGAACCTTCAATAGCATCATAGAATCTTGGAATCATGTTTAGCAGCGTTGATTTACCTGACCCTGTTCCGCCGATAATAGCTGTAATCTCGCCGGGGCGTGCACTGAAGGTAATCCCGGACAGTGCAGGCTGTTCAGCCCCCGGATAAGAGAAGGTTACATTGTCGAACTCCACAAAACCACGCATTCCGTCACGGCCGTCCGCATGGGTAGCCGTAGCTGTAGTCTTCAGGTCTGCAGTTGTCGGATCTGTAATTTCAGGCTGCATATCGAGGACTTCATTGATACGCAGTGCAGAGGCAGAGGCTCTTGGAATCAGGACAAACATCATTGAAACCATGATGAGGGAGAACATAATCTGCATTGCATATTGAATGAAGGCCATCAGTGAACCTACCTGGAGATCACCGTCTCCAATCCGGATTCCACCATAATAGAGGATGGCGATCATGGAGAAGTTCATTACGATCATCATCAGCGGCATCAGTCCGGCCATAACTTTATTCACTTTGATTGCAGTATCCGTCAGATCTGCATTGGCCAGACTAAACCGCTTATTCTCATGCTCAATCCGGTTGAACGAGCGGATGACGCGGATACCGGTCAAATGCTCTCGCAGCACAAGGTTTAATTTGTCCAGCTTGATCTGGATGGCTTTAAACAGCGGAAGTCCCTTCATTCCAATGAAGAAGATCGCTCCAACCAGCAGCGGAATCACCACTACAAAGATCAGCGAGAGCTTGGCATCTTCAGACACCGCCATAATAATCCCGCCGATCATCATCATCGGAGCACCAATCATCATGCGAAGCATCATTGTTAATACGGTCTGGACTTGTGTAATATCGTTGGTAGTACGTGTAATCAACGAAGCCGTACCCAGCTTGTCGAATTCATGCAGCGTGAAATTCTCGACATGGTTGAACATCCGTGACCGGGTGTTCTTACCGAAGCCCGCTGCTATCTTAGCCGACAGATAGCTGGCAACAATGGAGCAGGCTGCACCGCCGGCCGCTACGAGCAGCATGAAGCCGCCGATTCTCCAGATGTAATTCTGGTCGCCGTTCACAATCCCCCTATCAATAATGTCACTCATCAGGGTCGGAAGATACAAATCTCCCATGGACTGCAGGAATACGAGAATCAGTACTGCGGCTATTGCCAATCGGAAGGGTCTCAAATGCTTTAGTAATTTAATCAAGTTTCTCATCTCCGTTCATTTGTAACCGGTCTAGATTTGGCGGAGGATTGTCTTTCATGAAGGCATGTACTTTAAGCAGCAGCTCTGCCAGCTGATCGGACTCTTCCTCACCCAGATACTCCACCATTTTGTTAAGCGTGGCGTCCATATGCTTCTTGGCCTTGCGGGTAATAATTTTCCCCTGTTCCGTCAACTTGATGCGTACCACTCTCCGGTCGGAGACGTCGGCTTGCCGTTCCACCATGTGCTTAGCCTCCAGACTGTTGATCAGCTGTGTGACCGTAGGCGGAGTCAGCCCCAGAAAGCGGCTGATTTCAGAAACCTTGAGTCCTACATCAGATGAATGGGACGCCCGTGCAATACATATCAATAAAGTCATCTCACTTGGCTTATGACCCTCCACGGAATGATACAGGTGGCCTTTGCGCAGCTGCCGGAGTGCGGAGAAAAGCTTGTGTCCGACTGAATTTTCATCTTCTCTATTTATCCCAATGTTCCCACCTCTTTTTTAGTTAGGTATACAAATAATTAAACAATATATTAATTAGGCTACCTAATTATATTTTCCGGGCAATACTTTGTCAATTCCTGAATTCGCTATCAATTATTACAGATTGAAGAACGCAGGTTGACGGATGTTTGTGCTTTTTTCACATAATTACGCATAAATGCTCCCGCGACACGGATGGCCGGGGAGTGATCCTTAGATAAGGCAATGATAAAGTTAAACTACGCCAAAACGGGGGCTCTCATGATCAGTAATTTCCTCACGCTGTCTTACCTCCCGTAGCAGCTCCCTGTAAGCGGTCTGCTGGGTGTCGGAGGAGGCGTCCCTGTTCAATTCGAACAGGGTCACACAATTAATGAAGTCCTTTCCGCTATTCAGCCTGACGGTTAGCCGCAGACATTGAATAATATAGTCAATTCCTTTGGAGTACTGTTTACGGGAGATATAATACATGGCTATCTGGTAATAGAGACGGTACACACGGTCTACATTAATCGGGTCCTGAAATTGTTCAAAACGCAGCATCTCCCTGGAAAAGCGTGACAGCACAGCGTCTGCAGAGAATCCGAAACGGTTGGCCGACTCCAGAATAATGACCATGCCGGATAGAATTTCACCGGGATGCTCTGCCAGAAAAGCTATATATGCCGGCAGCTCCGAAGTATTGCCCATTAATATCTCAAGGGTAAAGCTATTGGCTACAGCAAACAGCCGGAAGCTATCCACGGCACTGCGCCCTTCATCATCCAGCAGCTCAAACCATCCCAGATCTGCATACCCGGCGGTGTATTTCTTGGCCTGCTCATATTCTCCCTGCTTAGTAAGCGCCGAAGCCTTCAATAGATAGCCATGGCCATAATAGACTACCAGCGGGCGTTCCGCCTGGAAAGCCTCCACCCGTTTCCCCTTGCTTCTGCGCAATTCCTCCCGGTAGATCCCATGGGTTAATGCTCTCAGCTCATCGGCATATTTCTCTACATCCTTCCAGCGGTGCAATGCAAAGCATACCTTCGCCAGCTTAAGCAGCCCGTCCAGCTGCATGTCCTCGGGAAGCAGACCGCGGAACGGCTCAAAGCGGATTACAGCGCGCAGCTTCTGTTCCATGTCCACATCAGGTGTAGACTGCAGGGATTTGAACATACGATACTGGCTGATGGCCATCCGTTCCGAGTAGCTATCCGGCTCATTCTCTACAATAAGCCTGTAGAACACGACCGATTCCTGTGTCTTGCCGCTGCAGAACAGCCTCTCCGCTACCGTATAGATGATATCCAGCGGTTTAGGATATTCCATAATCCTGCTCAAGACTTCATCAATACACTGCTGCTTGCCAATTTCGGCACAGCGGACCAAAAAAGGCTCCATACGGCGGCGTGAAATTCTGTCCTCACTAAAGCACTCTTCCACAAATAGCGGATACAGCCAGCCCTCCGGGAATCCGAAGGCCCGGGTCATCGAATCCAATTGTCTCAGAGAAACCGGCTTAGGCGGATTACCATGAAGGATCGCACTGAGACTGCCGCGGTTCAGTCCGGATATTTTGGCAAATGAGGCAAGATTATGGCCCGAGCGGGATAAATTTTTCTCAATTTCTGTTCGTAGCGTAGTCAGTTTCGCCTCCACCCGGCACCTCCTCAAGGATTCACTTGTACCCCTTCTATTTATTGCCATTATAGGTGATGACTATTGAAAGCACAACAAAATGGCCCCACATAGTGAGACCTCAACATCCAGACGCTAACTGGAGTTATTGTATAAATTCAGACTACTGCTGCAAGGCAGCTTTATTTCTGATCCGCTGGTTTATGGTGTTCTTGGTGTACCCTGCTGCCCCGTTCTTGCGGCTGCGCAGACTCTCCATCATCAGATTCTGGGCCAGTACAATATATCCGTCCAGCCGCTGGCTGAGTTCCAGAACCGCATGATCACTCAGACTCCGCTCCTGGGCCACCTCCAGCAATTCACTTCTTAAGTTCTCTATAGTAAGAAACAGCTCATCTTCTCTGTAATCCCTGCTCTGGTTATCGTAAGAATTCTGGTAAAGGTTCACGGTTACTCACCTTCTCTCTATCAACTTCTCCCTTATCATAATTCATGATGCCAAAAAACATATTTTGAAAAAAAAGAAAAAAACGTCGTTTACAGTTCCCCGAGCACTTTCATCGCGAAGGCGATCCACTCCCGAGCGGCGAAGGACAGATAACGGTCTCTGCGCCAGATCATCCCCAGCTGCCAGGGAATCACAGGCTCGGTCATTGGGATGACAGCGATCCGTGAACGGTCCATATCCCGGCATATGGTCTCCGGCAGTAGCGCAATGCCCATTCCTGCAGCTACCATCCGGCTGATCAGATCCCACTGCGAGCTCTCATAGACTACCTTAGGCTGGAAGCCTGCTTTGACACATTCCGAAATAATCCGGTCATGCAGGGCGAAGTCCTCCCGGAACAGCACGAATTCCTCTTCTGCCAGCTCTTTCAGTTGCACATTCTGCACCCCGTCCAAACGGTGTCCTGCGGGAACCAGCAATTGCAGTTTCTCCTCCACAAAGGTGAAGCAGTGAAACTTGGCTTTGTTGACAGGCAATACAATCGCCCCGATATCAATCAGGCCGGCCTCCACATCATCCTCTACCTTTTTGGCGCCGTCTTCATGCAGCCTTATCGTCACCTCCGGGTAACGGCGGTGAAATTCCCCGATGACAGCAGGGAAGAAACTGGCACCTACCATAGGAGGCAGTCCAATGCGGATATGACCCTGCTTCAGATTGCGCAGACTATCCAGTTCCGAGGAGAGGCTCGTGAAGGACTCTACAATATTCTGCGCCTTAACCAGCAGTAGCTCGCCTGCATCTGTCAGACGGATGCTTTTGCCTTCCCTGTAAAATAGATCCGCCCCCAGTTCAATCTCCAGATTGCGGATCATCTTGCTGATCGTGGGCTGGGTAATGTACAGCGATTCCGCCGCTCTGGAGAAGCTATTCAGCCTGGCCGCCTGTACGAAATACTCCAGTTGTCTGATGTCCATACCGGTAACCTCCATATATAGATGAAAAGAATGTGAGATATTCAATCTATTCATTGTACCTATGAAAGAAAAGGATGTAAACTTTCAGTAAGACGAAAGGAAGTAATCGCTATGAAAAAGATCGCCTTAGGCTTACTGCAGGTAGCCGGACTTACCGTCTTCTCCCTGCTGGTGAATACGTTAACCTCATTTCTGCATATTCCGCTTCCCGGAAGCATTATCGGGATGATTCTCTTATTTCTGCTGCTGGAATCCGGTGTGATCCGGCTGAACTGGGTAGAGGTTGGCGCCTCTTGGCTGCTTGCTGAGCTGCTGCTGTTCTTCATCCCTTCCGCTATAGGTGTTATGAAATATTCGAAGCTGCTCGAGGCAGACGGTCTGCAGGTGCTGGCGGTTGTACTCGTAGGTACGTTTGCTGTAATGGCCGGCTCCGGGGTACTCACGGGTGCAATTTATAGAATAAAGGAGCGTAGAAGCTCATGATAACCGGATTATTATTTCTTGGACTCACCGTCGCTGTCTACCTCCTGGCCAAACGCATCTATGCCTCCAGCGGCAAAATGTACACTTCCCCGCTGATTATTACACCGCTGCTGATCATCGCCTTTCTGCTGATGACGGGCAGCTCCTATGAATCTTACAATGCGGGAGGCAAATGGCTATCGGACCTGCTTCAACCGGCGACTATCGCCTTTGCGATCCCACTCCATAAAAACTTCAAGGTACTCAAAAAGCACGCCGCCGAAATTGCGGCAGGCGTGCTGTCAGGAACGGTTATTGCCGTGATCTCATCCATGCTGCTGGCCAAATGGCTGCATCTTAGCGGTGATCTGGCAACCAGTCTGGTGCCTCGCTCGGTGACCACACCGATCGCCATGAGCATCTCACAAAGCATCGGCGGTGTTCCCAGCATTACAGCGGTCTTCGTCATTCTGACCGGTGTACTGGGAACGATGATGGGACCGTCCGTGCTCCGCCTTTTCCGCATTGACAATGAAATTGCGCGCGGGGTATCGCTGGGAACCGCAGCGCATGGTACCGGCACGTCCAAAGCCTTCGAGCTGAGTTCGCTGACCGGCACCATCTCCAGTATCGCGATGATTCTGACGGCGCTGTTCTCTATCGGGCTTGCGCCGGCACTGCTCGCGGTTTTCCTCCACTAGGCCGCCCCGGCTTGGGCCATAGACCGGCAGCAACGGCGAAAGCCATGCTGCCGGTCTTTTTTCTACATAGTAACCATACATGCCTCCTACAGCTTCACCGGCAATCCGCTCTGTGCGGAGGCATAAGCTGCGCAGGTCACCTTCAAGGTCTTATATCCGTCCTCATAATCGCTGAGAATGCGGGAACGGTCTCCGGTCCGCACAGCATGCAGGAATGCTTCGCTCTCCACCGCGTAGGGGTTACCAGTGTTCTTGAATTCCTTGCTGGCTCCGCTGCGGACTTCCAGCAGACGTTCCGGGTTCCAGTCGAGCATTCCGTTATCATTGTAGAAGCTGATGCCCGCTTTACCTACTTCTCCAGGCAGCACGCAGGTGTTGGAGATGCTGGCAATGATGCCGCTCTCCAGCTTCAGGGACACTGTACCCACATCGGACACAGTCACCCCTTCATGCTTCTCATGCATAATCCGGTTGCCGAACATCCCATAGACCTCCGTTACCTCACCGGCCAGATAACGCAGCAGGTCGACGATATGCGTAGTCTGCTCCGTGAATTGTCCGCCGGACTGCTCCTGGTTGCGCCACCAGGCCACGCCCGGCATACCGCCCATCCATTCTCCGACGATCATCCCTACCTTATCCGAACTAAGCGATTGCTTGAGCCGCTGGATGTTCTCCTGATACCGGAAATGATAGCCGACGGAAGTCAGCAGCTGATGCTCCTTAATATCCTGCAGCAGGCTGGCCGGAATGGCCGTGCTTGAGCCCAGCGGCTTCTCAACAAAGAAAGGGATATCCCTTCGAATCAGCGTCCGTTCAATCGCCCCGTGTGACTGTGGAGGCACACAGATATAGACGGCATCCAGCTTGTGCGCATCCAGCATCTCGATAATATCCCCATAGCCCTCGGCTCCGTAAGGACGGGCCATGTCCTCACCCTTTGGCTTGCTGCTGCCGCAGACGGCCTTCAATGATACATCCTCCATCCCTGCCAGCAAATCCGCATGCACCTTGGAGAACCACCCTGTTCCGACTATTCCGATATTTAGCGTCATGTCCTTACCTCCTGTTGTCTATGAATGCCTTTTCATTCGATTATACCCGCTTATGCCATGACAAAGTAGTCCCGCCACTCCTCGGGGAGCAGTTGCCGGTAAGAACTCTGGAGAAAACGGTCATCCGCCAGCACAATAATGCCGCTGTCGTTCTCGCTGCGGATCAGCCGGCCCCCTGCCTGCTGCACCTTGCACATGCCCGGGTAGACATAGGCGTAATCGAATCCGTTCTTCCCCTGCGCTTGAAAGTAGCTCCGCAGCAGATTGCGCTCCAGCCCTACCTGCGGCAGGCCGACCCCGACCACCATCACACCATTCAGCCGGTCACCCGGCAAATCCACCCCTTCGGAGAAAATCCCGCCCAGCACAGCAAAGCCGAGCAGGGTATCCGGATTGTCCGGGCGGAACGCCGCAAGGAAGTTCTCCCGCTCGGTCTCGCTCATCCCGCTGCCCTGCAGCAGGGTAGCGACTTCAGGGTATTTCTCAGTGAACACTTCATATACATTCTTCAAATAGAGATAAGAGGGGAAGAAGACCAGGTAATTCCCTTTCCTTGAGACCATCCCTTTCAGTGCATCGCTAAGCGGCTGTAAGGAGGCGTCCCGGTCATGGTAGCGGGTGGATACCGGAAGCACAGATACCTGCCACTGCTCTTTATGAAAAGGCGAGGACAGGCTCAGGCTATAGTCCTCCTCATCTGCGCCGATCATATCCCTGTAATAGGAGAGCGGCGAGAGCGTGGCAGAGAACAGGATTTGGCTGCGGAAGCTCCCACCCATCTGCTGCAGCAAATGCGACGGATCGAGATTGAACAGCTTCAGGTACACATCACCGCTGCGCACTTCCGCATAGGTCATGTAACGCTCATCATAGGTCTTGAACGTACGCAGCATCCCCTGCACCGCATAGTACGTATCCAGCAGGCTGCCGGCTTCCCCCTCCGCCGGCGGAGTGATCAGTGAGGAAGAATGCAGCAGCTCCAGTTCGGCTTCGGAAGCGAAAAGCTCGAGCAGCTCCGGCAGCTCTGCGTGATACTCCTTCCATTCTCCAGCCCCCTTGTCCCCGCAGCTTTTACGCAGCGCAATGAAGAAGGCATTTACGGCCTTCGCCGCGCTGCTTAGCCGCGGATTCACTGTTTTGTACTGCCGCTGAAGTGCCAGGAACGGCGCCTTGGTCAGCGAGGCGGAGTACATCTCCCGCCCCCGGTCTACCAGATTGTGCGCTTCATCCACAAGCAGCACAGTTTTTTTCTTCCGCTCCTCGGACAGCCGCTTCAGGCTGATCCGGGGATCATAGATATAATTATAATCGCAGATAACAATGTCGCAGGCGTAGGCGGCATCCAGAGAGAATTCGAACGGGCACACCTCATGCTTTCGGGCATACGCGGCAATGATCTCGCGCGTCATCAGCATTTCGTGCTCCAGCATATCGAGCATGGCGGCATTGATCCGGTCATAGTAGCCTTCGGCAAAAGGACAGGAATCCGCGCCGCAGCTTCCATCCTCACGGAAACACGCCTTCTCCTTGGCCGTAAGCGTAATCACATGCAGATGCAGCCCCCGGCTGTTCAGCATCATCACCGCCTCCTGTGCCGCAATCCGTGTAACTGTCTTGGCGGTCAGATAGAAGATGCCGGACACCTTGTCCTCTCCAAGGGCTTTGACCGCCGGGAAAAGGGTGGACATCGTTTTGCCGATGCCTGTGGGTGCCTGCGCGAAGAGATTGGCCCCCTCTGCAATCGAAGTGTAGACTGCAGCAGCGAAATGACGCTGGCCGGGCCGGTAACCCGAGAACGGAAACGACAAGCTATGGATGCTCTCTCCCCTCTTCGCCTTGTAGCGGACCATCATTTCAGCATATGGCGCATACTTGGCTACCGTCTCTTCAGCAAAGGCTGTCAGCTCTTCGCGGGTCATTTCCCTGTATAGGCTGTACTGCTCCTCACTTCCCCGCTGCACATAGGTTAACTTAACCTGTATTGCCTGGAGATCCAGATCCTGCGTGAGGATATAGGCATACATGAAAGCCTGTGCCCAGTGTACCTCCCGTCCTTCCAAGGCGGAATCCGGCGTTCCGGCGATGGATTTGATCTCCTCCACAGTCAGGCTGCCGTCCCCGGCTGCAAGCAGGCCGTCGCAACGCCCGTCGATGATGAACAGCAGATCCCCATGCGGAATCTCCGTTTTTAAATATACCTCTTTGCGGTCCGCTTCCTTATATTGCTTCTGAATCAGCTGATGGCTGCGCGTACCCTCCACCATAGCCGTACCGCTGCGGAATCCCGGCTCCAGACTGCCGCTGCTGAAGGCATATTCCACCAGTGCCCTCACGGACAACGCGATTTCTGCATAGCTCATCATGCAACACCTCCATTAATTCCCGGTTTATTCTTTTGACTCAGATGTCATTTTCGTCCGTTATCAAGGATTTAAGCCTGCCTGAGGGCGTTACCGGCCCTTGGATTCATTCAGGATTGATTTTACGCTTTCCCCAAAGGGTATACGGCGGTTTCTGATTTTTGACATTCCTTGCCTGGCGCTGCATAATAGGCTTTATTAATAATGGTATTCTTTTGTCCTCATGCTGCTGTTTCCTCCCAGCCGGGAAACATGTTTATTCTTAAGAAAGAAGGCGAAGCTGTGTCATCCGTAACGATCAAACGATGGTTGCTCAAGCCATTTGTGTTCTTCTCTATTATTTTCGTCCTTAAAAGCCTTTTAGCCTGGGGTGTCATTTTTGAAGACCTGCAGTTCTGGAAATCGGTACTGACTGAAATCCCTTTTGTCTGGGCACTTTTCTTCCTGATTGAGCGTTTTGCCTCCAAACGGAAACTCGGATATTACATGACGGTTAATCTGCTGGTTACCGCCATCTTTTTTGCCGCTATTATGTACTTCAAATATTACGGGGTTATTGTCACTTACCATGCGGCAGAGCAGGTGAACCAGGTCACTGCGGTGCGCAACAGTGTATTCTCACTCATGGACCCTTATTATCTGCTGATCTTCACCGACATTATCGTCCTTGGCTTCTACTTCTTCATTAACAAGAACGGACGCAATTACAAGAAGGATACCATCAACCGCCACAACGGAAGAATGCTGCATGTCGTCCTGTTCGCTGTTTCACTCGGACTCTGCCTGTTCAATATTCTTCCCAACAAAGCAAGCATGAACGAGATCAAGAAGGCCCAGGAAATGGGTATCCTTAATTATGAAGCATATACTATCTTTGCTCAAGATAAACCAGAGCTTGTAAATGCCAGCGAGATTACGCAGGACACCATTAATCAGCTTAAGGGAATTGATTCTTCAGCAGTATCCCCGTATGCCGGGGCTGCCAAGGGCAAGAATCTGATTATTATCCAACTGGAGTCCTTTCAGACTTTCCTGATGGGCCTTAAGATAGACGGACAGGAAATCACACCTAATCTGAACCGCCTGATGGAAGACAGCCTGTATTTCAACAACTTCTATCAGATGGTCGGCCAGGGCAATACTTCAGATGCAGAATTCGTAGTTAACTCATCCTTCTACATTCCTCCGCAGGGTGCAGCTACAATGTCTTATGTGGATAAGGAAGTGCCAAGTCTGCCGCGTCTGCTGCAGGCCAACGGATATCAGACAGCCACCTTCCATACGAATGATGTGGAATTCTGGAACCGCGGCGAGCTATACAGCTCACTGGGCTGGGAGCATTATTACGATCACAAGTTCTTCGGGGACGAGGACACCTTCTTCTTCGGGGCTTCCGATGAAATGCTCTACAGCAAAACTGCTGATAAGCTGAAGGAAATGAAAGACGGGGGACAGCCATTCTACGCACAGGTGATCTCCATGTCTGCGCATCATCCGTTCACTATCCCTGCAGAAAAGTACAAAATGAAGCTGCCTGAACGTTATGAAGGCACGTTCGTCGGAGACTATATCCGGTCGCAGAATTATGCTGATTATGCCTTCGGGCAATTCGTAGATGAACTGAAGGCGGACGGAATATGGGATAACAGCCTGATTATGGTCTACGGCGACCATATGGGACTGCCCATCTACTCGCTTGATCACGACGATAAGGAATTAATGAAGGAAATCTACGGTTATGATTATGCCTATGCGAATATGCTGAATATCCCGCTGCTCGTTCACGGCAAGGGATTGGCGGCGCAGACACTTGAGCAGGTGGGCGGAGAAGTGGATATTATGCCTACTGCTGCCAGCCTGCTGGGTGTATCGATGGATAACAATATTCATTTCGGCCAGGATTTGCTCAGCCAGTCTTACAATCTGCTGCCTCAGCGGTATTATCTGCCTACTGGCTCGTTTATCGCCAGCTCCGGCCTGCTGATTCCGGGCAACAGCTTTGAGGATAATACACAATATCCGCTTGCGAGCGGCGGTCATGCTCCGGCCGGCACCGAGGATGAATATACCCGTGCCTTACGGCTGCGCCAGTTGTCGGACAGCTATGTTACACAGCTGCCGGACAAAGAACCGGCTGAAGAATAGTTCTGAGTCTGTCATAGAACCTACAGAAATAAGCCAGCCTCCCGAAATTAGGGGGCTGGCTTATTGTATATACTCCATGGCTGCTATCACTGTTCAAGGATTATCGTTCCTGCTTCTCCAGCAGCAAATAATAGTGTGCGAAATTCTCGAGCTCTTCTGGCTCAAGTATGGATAAATGCTCTTCCAGCAGCAGCATCGACCGGTGTTGCGCTTCTTCCAGAACTCCTTGCCCCTTACCCGTTATCGTCACGATTACCGCCCGGCGGTCGTTCTCATCGGGAACGCGCGCAATCAGCTCCAGCAGTTCCAGACGGTCCAGCATTACCGTGACCGCACTGGATTTCACCTCCATTTTATCGGCCAGCTGAATAACCCGTGCCTGTTTCTCCTGAGCGATCATATGCAACAGTCCAAATTGCGGAACCGTTAACCCTAATTCCTTATGCAGGGACATCTGCGACATTATTTTGCGTTGCACCTTCCACATGGATATGCCCACGCGTTCGATCAACGGATTGATATCTTGCGTCATCCCTTCAGCTCCCAGTCCGTTTGTCTTATTCCAAGCGTACCATTATCTTGGCTACAGATTCAATGCTTTTCGTTTACACAAATCATCATTCTCCGACACAAAAATACTTTATTCTGGCTGATGCCTTGGCATCAGCGATGCGCTATAATCGTAGCAGTGATAAGAACTCACTTAATATACTTAGAGTCAGGGCTGGTGATCATTTTTATGAAATTGGCAACAAAATTAACGTGGATGATGCTGATTGTACTGCTTCTGGTCGGATCATCCATTGGCTTTTTCGGTTATAATGCTGCTTACAAGCAAATCGATGAAGCCGCAGGAATTGAACTGGTAGGCTGCGCCAATATAACTACCGGCCTCATTGATCCCGCCGATATAGCCGCTCTGGCTGCAGGCGATACTAGCAAGTTAAGTGCCATTGAGGACCGCATAGGCTGGATTAATGAACATAAACCTATTTTTAAAGAAGCGTTCATCCTCTCGCTCGACGGCAAAGTGCTGGCCGCTGATGCCCGGTTCAAAGAACGAGGTTATAAAGCCGGAGATCCCTTCTATTTCTCCGATGAAGATAAAGAAATGATTACCACCATGAAGCATTCCGCATACTCCAAAGTATATACATATCAAGGAACCTCGCTTAAAACCGGCTACGGCCCCATTTATCAGGACCATGACCCTACCAAACCAATCATTGCCTTGATGGCTATTAACTTTGACGGCCCGCTGATTCAGACGCGGACAATGGATATTATTACTCAGCCCTTCATTATCGGGAGCTCGATTCTCATTGTGGCCATATTTGCCGCATATCTGATGATTCGCCGGATGGTGAACCCGCTCACCAAACTGTCCGCTTCCGTAAACACCGTAGCCAAAGGTGATCTTAGCCGGGAACCTCTACTCCTCAAGAGCAGAGATGAGATCGGGAAGCTGTCGGGCGATTTCAATGAAATGACCCTGAATCTGCGTAATCTGATTACACAGGTTAATGATACCTCGATGCTGGTCGCCTCCTCCTCCCAGGAGCTCTCCGCCAGCGCGCAGGAGACCAACCGCGCCGGGGAACACAGCGTCAATGTTACCCTCGAATTGGCAGACGGTGCACATACGCAACTGCAGAATCTCGAAGGCAGCTACAAAGCCGTACAGGAAATGTCGCATTTCATTACCGAAATCGCCGACAATGCGGATAGCGCGATGAACAATGCCGCCGTTAATGCCCAGAAAGCCCGGACAGGCCGGGAGTCTATGGATTTGACCACATCCCAGATGGAGATTGTGAGCGTAAGCATCTCCGATCTTTCCGGCATTATTCAAACGCTTGGCAGCCATTCCAAGGAGATCGAGAATATTGTAGGTACGATTGCCAGTATTGCCGAAGAAACAAATCTGTTATCCCTGAATGCAGCCATTGAAGCGGCCCGTGCCGGGGAGGAAGGCCGGGGATTCGCCGTTGTGGCAGGCTCTGTCCGCAAGCTGGCTGAACGTTCGGCGAAGTCTGCCGGTCAGATCGGTGAACTGGTCAGTCTCATTGTGAATCAGATGGACAAAGCCGGAGAGACTATGAAACGTTCCACGGAAGAGATGCATCAAGGCAAAGAGATGATCATCGCTGCCGGACATTCCTTCTCAGAGATCGAGACCTCCGTCTCCGATATGTCTTCGCAGAGCCAGCAGATCTCGGCAACCGTCCGTGAGCTTGCGCTGATCTCCGACGGCCTTGTAACTGCTATCCAGAAGATTGTAGACGTCTCTAACCAGACTGCTGAAGGTGCAGAGACCTTATCGGCCACTTCCCAGGAACAGCTTGCCGCCATGGAGGAAGTAGAATCCTCCGCAGCGTTCCTCTCCTCCCTCGCCGAGAAGCTGCAGGTATTGGTCGAGAACTTCAAAATCGCCCCATGAAGCGGGACCTTGGCTTCCGAGATTATTCAGGTACTATCCGGGGACCCGGGCATATAAATTCTTCTCTTTCAAAAAAAGGCTGTCCCGAACGTGGAATTCTCCACGGCCGGGACAGCCTTTTATTTCGAATGAATCGGCATACATTATGCTGTATTCTCTATGAACCATTGGCCCAGTTCATTGACCGGCATCGGCCGGCCGTAGTAGAAGCCCTGCATCACTCTACAGCCCAGGGATTGCAGCAGTTCAATCTGCTCTGTAGTCTCTACGCCTTCGGCAACAACCTCCATATTAAGATTGCTGGCTATGGCAATGATATTACTGATAATTGCTTTCTTGGAGTGCATCTTGCTCTTACGGATGAATACCTGATCAATCTTCAGTGTATTGACCGGAATCTCATCCAGATTGCCCAGGGAAGAGAAGCCTGTTCCGAAATCATCCAGCGAGACTCTTACTCCGAGATTACGCAGCTTAGAGAGCTGGGCAACCGTTTCTTCCATGTTGTTCATCGCAATGGACTCTGTAATCTCAAGTTCAAGGAAATGCGGCTCCAGACCAGCACGCGACAGTGCTTCTTCCACCACATCGTACAGACTGCCGTTCTCAAACATCCGGGCTGACATGTTGATCGAAACCGCTACATTCGCCACCTTCGCCTTATGCCAGAGCATATTCTGTCCGCATACATCATGGAGCATCCAGTAGGTAATCGGCACAATCAGGCCCGTCTCCTCGGCAATTGGAATGAATTCAGCCGGAGAGATAATTCCATGCTCCGGATGTCTCCAGCGCAGCAGGGCTTCAAGACCTACGGTAACATTCATCAGTGAATCCCACTTCGGCTGGTAGACAACCATGAACTCCGATCGGGCCAGCGCCTTACGCAGATCCTTCTCCAGCGACATCCGCCGTACCTGATGACGGTTCATTTCCGGATCGAACACACTGAACTTGTTCTTGCCCGAGTCCTTGGAAGTATACAGGGCTGTATCTGCAGCCTTCATTAGCGCCGAACGGTCCGTTCCATGCGCGGGAGTCATGCTGATCCCTAAGCTGGCGGTTACATACAGTTCATTGCCTTCGATGCTATAAGACTTCTTAAGCTCCTGCAGAATATGCTGCGCTTCTTCCTCCGCTGCTCCAATCGTACAATCGGGCAGGGCAATCAGGAATTCATCGCCGCCGAGCCGGAAGACCTTGCCTTTCCCGCCCACACAGCAGGTCAGCCGTTCGGATACTTCCCGCAGCAGCAGGTCGCCGATATCATGTCCGAGCGTATCATTAATGGATTTGAAGCGGTCCAAGTCAACGAAGAACACGGCTCCCGAGATCTCTCCGAAGAAATCATCCTTGAAATAACGCTCCAGTCCGTGCCGGTTCGGCAGTTCAGTAAGCGGATCATGGTAAGCCATACGCTCCAGGACATGCCTGTCCAGAAAAACAGCTCCGCCGGAGAGTGCCAGCATAAGCAGGGTAACCAGCGAAATACCGGTCAGCAGAATGACATCTGCCTCCATGAGTGCAGGCTTCGTGCCCAGCCAGTTATCATACTGCAGATGGCTGGTTGACAGACTGGTATAATGCATTCCGGTAACCGCAAGGGCGATGATCAACGCTGAATACAGCTTCCAGCAGCTAAATCCTCTATAATCCTTGAATTTGCGAAACATAAATACTCCGATGTAGGAGGCCAGCAGAGCAATCAGAACAGACAAGGCCTGTTCCTTAATTTCGTAATGAACCTTTACCTCCATTTCCATGGAGGACATTCCGATATAATGCATGATTGAGATACCGCCGCCCAGTATTACACCCCCAATAAGAAACCGCCACAATCTCTTGCGGGAAGCCGTCGCTATCTGGAGTGCCGCATAACAGGACAACATACTGACGAGCAGGGACAGAACAGCTGTACCTGGATGGTAGCTGACCTTGAAAGGGAGATGGCTGGCCATAATGCCTACAAAATGCATGGCCCAGATTCCGCTTCCCAGCACGCAGGCACCAGAGAGCAGCCAAAGGCGCCTGACTCGGCCAGTAGAATGGGAAACCTGCGAAATCAGATTAAGCGCAGAGTATGCCGCAGTTGCAGCAAGCGCAAAAGATAGTAAAACAATCCAAATATTATAGTGGATTCCCATTTGATCCATAGTTGACCTCTTCACCGGTTTTATTATCATCGTCGTTTTCAGTGTTAATCTCAAGTTAAAAATCAATATACGAATAGTAGATAAATGGAAGAGTGCATAAAGATTATAGGCGATCCCTGAAATATAACTTTAGCTGTATTTTACCTTTTATTTGGCAGACTGTCTAAGTAAATACTGGAACTTAGACCCTTTTTTTAGTGTCGGCAAAAAATGTCCATATTTGGCTTCAGCCCCCCGCCCGAAGGGTTGGAAGCCGGCCGCTGCGCGAATCCTCCGGCAGGAAGGCCCGGTGCCATATCCAGGCGTTTGCAGCTGCCAGAATTACCAGATAGATGTATATTCCCGCAGGAATTAAAGTGAATACATAATGTATCCCGGCCAGTCCTGCCAGAACGAACAGCTGCACAAAAGCACTGCCGGTGAATTCCTTCCGCCGCGCTGCTTCATACTTCTCCGAGAACGGCAGCGCCCTGGGGAACAGAAGAAAGCAGAGCACCGAATACAGCAGCAACGCAAGCAGTACGGCTGCCATATCAGCAATAATCCTGGACCCGAACAAGCCGATGAACACAGCTGCCTCCAGAGTAAACAAAGGCACCAGCAGCTTAAGCACCACTGCCTTCAGCATCCCGCGGTACACCATAGCGGTTCCCGGCAGGGGGATTACTTTATAGATCCATGCGCCTTTATAGCTGGTGGAGTAGCGGAGCATTTGTACCGCCGTCATCATCAGGAGAGCACTGTAATAGATAAACAGGAACGATCTGGAGCCTCTGATGGCTGCCAGATCCCCGCTCCACACCTGATTGAAGATAAAGATAAAAGGCAGCACGAGGGACAAGCCTACAGTTGGATATACCCTAAGCTTGAATTCGCGCTCGTGCTTCATCATCGACCAGGTGAAGCGGAAGAACATCGCCTCTACCTTGTTCCGGCATGTTATCTCTGATAGCCTGCGGGATATCCGCCCGTTGCCCTGCCCTGAAGCGCCTTGTTCAGCCAGCTTCTGGAGACTGCGTTCAAACAGCGGCATCAGCCGGATATAGGCTGCAAACAACACGATAGGAGCTGCGAGAGCGAGTACGGCCAGGATAGTTAGATGCCTGCCCTCCGCTCCCCCAACCAGCAGCTCAAACGGAGCCCCGAACCAGACGGGAGGCAGCGCGAAGTGCCACCACGCAGGAGTGAAGCTGAGGCCGAACTCTGTGATATTAAACAGGCGAGATACGAGCTGAGCACCGACAGTTACACCAACGGACAGAATAATCTGCACATAATTGATGATGTCCTTAAGCTTTTCACCGTCAAAAAACCTTAAAATCAGCAGATAAACCAGTGCGGTAAACACCAGAATGAAGCCGTCCATCAGAATGATCTCCGCAGCATACAGGAAGAAGAACAGTGCCCCGTGCCGGAATAACGAGAACAGAAGCGAGGGGCCGGTGAAGGTCAGGGTTAACGTGAGCAGATAGATCAGAATATGGATGCTTTTGGCCATGTTTAGCGTCCGGCGGTCCACCGGCTTGGAGAAGAGGATGTTTTTGTCCCGCAAATCCAGCATGACTGTCGAGAAATCAGATATCAGCGTCGTTGTGATCATGAACATCACTATGCTGAACATCAGGCTCATGGTCAGAATATAATTGTCTGCAGGTACAACCAGCGCGATCAGCATCAGCCCGAGCAGCAGATACAGCCACTGTACCCGGAACGGAGAGCCTTCCATATTCAGCTTGGGTTCCTGCGATCCGGAGAATATCGTTGGTGTCCGCCGGCCGTCCATCGTAAGCTTAACCTGAAGAATGCGGCGCAGTACGGCATAATCGACTCCGAGGACCTTAAATATCCACTGCATCCGGTCCAGCAGCTTCAGTACAAAGAAATCACGCATGCGGCGCACCCTCTCCAATCACAGCAACGAACTCACTGGCGATATCCCTGTACTTGTCAAATCCGGTCAGCTGATTGAAAATCTCCTCAAGCGAGCCCTCCCGGCTCTGCTCCCGCAGCTGCGCGAAGGTTCCGTCCGCAACGATATCTCCCCCGTCCAGCAGAATAATCCGGCTGCTGATCTTCTCCACCACGTCCATAATATGCGACGAATAAAAGATTGTTTTGCCCCTTGCCGCAAGTGTTGCAAAAATCTCCTTCACCACCATTACACTGTTGGCATCCAGACCGCTGAGCGGCTCATCCAGGAACAGAATATCCGGGTCATGCAGCATGCTGGCAATCAGCAGCACCTTCTGCTTCATCCCTTTGGAGTAGGAGGCAATCCGCATGTCGTAGGCCTTATCCAGGTTCAGCAGGCCCATCAGTCTCTCCGCCTTGAGCTCAGCATCCGCCTTCTTCATGCCATACAGCTCTCCGATAAAAGTAAGATATTCCCGGGCAGACAGGCTGTCATATAGCTCCGCCACCTCCGGCACATAGCCGATTCTTCTTTTGTAGGCCGTGTCCCCGTCTGAGATATCTCTGCCAAAAATGCGCACCGTCCCGCTATAGCCCTCCACGAGCCCCAGCATGATTTTGACCGTGGTACTTTTGCCGGCGCCATTGGGGCCGATGTATCCGATAATCTGTCCCCGGTATACCTCCAGGTCAATTCCCCGCAGCACCATTCTGTCACTGTAATTCATCCATAGACCTTCAATTGAAATGACCGGTTCTTCTGTATAACCCACTACCCTCTCTCCCTTCGGCATGCACATCCATCATCTTCAAATTATGTTTTAGCTGTTGTCCCTATTTTAGCAAATTTTAACACCTACTACCTATGAGTTATCGCAACACACATGACTGCATAGGCAGAAATGTTGTACGAATTGCAGCTTTGATTGGGTGTTACCGTGGTGTTCCGGAGGATTGTTGTATAAAATACATGAATTGGCCTGCTTATGTAATTATATAAATACGCAAAAAAGGGATACTGCTTCCTGCGGCGGTATCCCTTTTTCTTGAGGAAAAATGATTATTCCTGATTGCAAATGGCAAGCGCTGATTCCTGCCGGCTACACCAAGCTGATTCTTTCCCGTTTCCGGGCAGATTCCAGGCAGCTCTCAATCAGCTTCATATTAAGCACCGGGTCCTCTTCGGCGATCCAGGGCTTGCCGCTGAAGACCGCTGTGGCGAAATGATCCGCCTGCTGCACGTACGGATTGGCTCCGAAGGCTTCCACCAGCCGAGGCTCTCCGCTGCTGCCATACACGAAGAACTGTGCATCGTCGAACCTGGCGTTGAACGGCATCGGGATTTCGATCCGGCCTTCTGTGCCAAGCACCTCCAGCAGCTGGCGGTTATACGCCCACATGCCGCAATCGAAGATCAGGCTCCGCCCGCCGGGGAACTCAACCAGGCCGGAGGCCATCATGTCTACATTATCATGCTCCGGTGAGAAGAGCGCCTGCACAGTTACGGCCTCCGGCTCTGCACCGAACAGCAGCCGCGCCGCTGTGAGCGGATAGCAGCCGACATCATACAGCGATCCTCCTCCCCAGGCAGACTTGAAGCGGATATTGGAAGTATCCGTTACACCGTTATAGGTAAACGTGCCGCGGATGGAACGCAGTTCCCCGATCTCACCGCCCGCTATGATCTCCTGCAGCTCAGTGATCCGCGGATGATGGCGGTACATATAAGCCTCCGCCAAGTGAACTCCCGCCTTCCGGCAAGCCTCCACCATCCCGGTTGCCTCACGGCTGTCCAGGGCAATCGGCTTCTCGCACAGGACATGCTTGCCTGCCTCTGCCGCGCGGATCACCCATTCATAGTGCAGATGATTCGGTAGCGGAATATAGACCGCATCGACATCCGGATCGGCCAGCAGTTCTTCATAGCTGCCATAAGCCTTCCCAATACCGAACTCGGCCGCAGCAGCGCTGCTCTTCTCAAGCCCCCGGCTGGCGATCGCCGTAATCACTCCGGTCTCTGACTCCTGGATGGCCGGCATTACTGATCCTGTGGCGATCTGCGCGCAGCCCATAATTCCCCAACGAAGCTTCTGTGTCATAGTTATACACCTTCCTTATATAAGTTCTTCCGCGTATCCCCTATAAACACAATATCATAGAATCGGGTATACCTCTAAGCAGGCCATATGGAGACCCATATAACAGCTATACCCAGCACTATGATTCTTGCCGCGCTCATGAGCATGAAATTCTTGACGGACAGAATGAAGGTCGTACCTTTATGCTGCTCCTGCTGGAACCGCGCGATATTGCGGCGCAGCGGAATCAGTGTCAGCAGGAGCAGAAGCACCAGTACCGGATGCACACCAAGCAGGACCAGCACGATCAGATCAATAAAAGAAACATAGTAGAGCAGCTCGAACAGCAACAGCGCATTTTTGCGTCCGATATACACAGGCAGCGTATATCTGCGGTTATCCATATCATCCTCAATATCGCAGATGTTGTTAGCCAGCATGATGCCGGCAATTCCGAGGATGGCCGGTACCGAGAACCAGAACAGATACAGTACCTCAAGGAAATTAATGTGCAGACTGATCCAGTTCCCCTGAAGCAGGAGGGTTACCACAGCCTGATCCGAGTGAATGTATGCCGAGATGAAGATAATGACGAAACCCATGAACAGGCCGGAGAACAATTCCCCCAGCGGCATCCGCGAGATTGGAATCGGCCCGAAGGAATACAGGATGCCGATTAGGAAGGACAATCCGCCGAGCAGAAATACAATCAGTCCCGTCTGGGAGACCAGAGCGATCCCGCCGCCCGCCGCAAGTACAAGGAGGGTGACGATCGTCGCCACCACCGTGCTTTCCTTCAGCTTGTAATGGACGATGGGATTATGGGTTTCATACCCGTAGCCGTGGGTTTTTGCCGCTTTTTTGAAATCATAGTAGTTATTGATCGCCGTTGTTGCCATATCGAAGCTGAGGAGCGATACAAACATCATCGCGAAGCGCAGGATATAGAAGTCCTCGAACCGGTATAAGGCATAGAGTGTTCCCAGCAGCAGCGGCAGCATACTGGCTACCTTCGTTGGCAGCTCGACAAACTTGAAGAAAATTTTTATATTCACGGCCAATCATCCTTATCTGTTAGATGCGCACTGTTACTTTGCAGAGGTTGTAACGGTCACCGGTGACCATTCTGCAATTACCGTCTGCCCGTGTGCGGATACGCTGCCCTCCGGCGTCAGATCCTTCTCGGTCATAATGCCCAAAGCGATAGTGAAGCTGTTGAATTTAACCGGCACATTCTGCTCGCGGCGCACCTCTTGACCGTTCACAAAGAATACAGCCTCGTTTTTACCCCGGTGGTAAGTGATTTTGTAAGTATTGAATTCACGCGCCTTGAAGCCGGTATCCTCTGTGAAAATGCAGAAGTATTTGGTTCCTCCGGTCTCGGGTACTGTTACACCCGGAAACGGCAGAATTCCATACACACTGGCATATTTATCGTTGCCGGCGAAGAAATCAAGCGCGGCACCTGTCGTGAAATCAAGTAAATTCAGCGAAACATAGCCGTCATACAGATCGCCCGGCGCTGTCCCCTGCGTACGGGCACGGATCTGCAGCTCGAAGCTGATTTCCCCCTCTTCAGGCACTTCTACCGGCTGGGCCGAATAATACATATGCTTGGCGTTATCAAGAATCTGCACATGGTCGTTCTGGCGGCTCAGCTGAGCCCGCACATACAGATATCCATTACGTACAATCACTACAGCTTCCGGTTCACGGTAAGCCCAGAACGAGCCGTCAGGCAGCGTGAAGCCGCCGGTTCTCCAGACCTTACCCTCAGTCAGAATGGTATGAAAATCTCCGATTACAGTTTGTTTAACCTCAGCCGGTTGCACTTCTTCACTAATTGGTTTGTTCTTGTCCATGGGTTCTCCCGCTTTCTGTAATGTAGTAAATTCCCGGTTCAGACCAGTCCCTGAATGAGCAGTGCCACCGCCATGATTAACCCGCAGCGCACAGAGGCCCGCTGTGAGGCGCCCATGAGCGGCAGATAAGCGGCAGATGCATTCTGCGGCTGCAGGTTGCGGTAGACATGCACCGGTGTAATGGCCGTCAGCAAGGCGAGCAGCGCATACACCGGCAGTACATCAAGCAGTACACAAACAATAAGGGATGCATATGAGGTATAGAGCAGCACATGAGAGAAAATCAATGCTCTGCGTTCGCCCCATACTACAACAAGCGTACGCTTGCCGGCCTGCTGGTCGGCTCTCCAGTGCAGGAAGTGGTGGTTGAACAGCAGCAGCGTTGTCAGAAGCCCGATCGGCAGAGACAGCAGGACAGGCTTCAGGCTGAATTCCCCGGTCTGAACGAAATAGGCGCCCAGAACAGGCATCAATCCGAACGCAAGGAAGATCGCAAGCTCACTGTAGCCCTTGCCGCGGTAGCCGAAGCGCAGCGGCGGCGCGACGTAGAAATAAGCGATCAGTGCACCGCCGGCGACAAACCATAGTATCTCCCAGCCGCTGTACAAGCTAAGCAGTAATCCGCAGGCGACTGCAACGGCCAGCAGACCCCAGGTCAGAAGCGCAAATAGCGACTCCCGCATCATTCCTCCGGACAAGAAACCGGAATTCGTAGAAATGGCCTCAGGTGTATTATGCGCCTCCGTGTCGGTTCCGTTGCGGAAGTCCCATAAATCATTCACCATGTTGGAGAATAAGTGTGCCGCAGCCGCTCCGACAAAGGTTATAACAAACAAAAACGGATGGAATACTCCCTGCCATACATATGCCCCGACTGTTCCCAGGACAACCGGTATGAGCATAACGGGAATAACTCCAAACCGTGAGGCTTTCTTAAAAATTGTCCATTTTTCCATCATGCCAAGGATTATCTCCTTTAATTATTATTTGATAATAATTATCATTAAATTATTATACATCAAATTTCGACACTTTGGGGAGATTTACGCTGCAAAATATTCCCTAATCGTGGTACACTATTATAGATGGTACTTATTTCCTATTAAGTCTAAAATATTAAAGGGGAACACCATGAAACTCCGCAAAAAAATAATGATCTTCATTGGCTTTGTAGCCGTACTCGGAATAGGCACTACCTACCTGCTTCTTCACATGATTCTGCTTAACCGTTTCGAGAAGCTGGACGAGGCGCAGTTGCAGCGCAACTTGAACAAAGCTGTGGCTTCCTATAATGAAGAACTGCAGGACATGAAGACCGGACTACTAAATTACTCCGTGGGGGAAGAAACCTACAGGTTCATGGAATCCGTAAGAAATAACGGCCCGGCCTTATCCGGCAGTATTGCCCCCACCCCCAGCAGCTTAGACCAGACCACCTATGAAATCAACCGTTTCGATATGATCGCCCTGCTGGATTTGAACGGCAGTCCAATATACGGCGGCTCCTACGATCTGGCATTAGGAAGTGTTACCCCCTTGACACAGGAACAGCTCACTCTTTTCAAGCTGATCCACAGCCGTCTGCCTGCTTTCACCGGAACCGAAGAGAGCAGGAGCGGCGTTGTTATTCTGGATAAGGGTCCTATGCTGATTACGCTCACGCCCATTGCCGGCAGCAGCAGTGACAAGGCAGTGATTGGAACGGCCGTTGCCGGAAGAATGCTACACCCGGAAGAGAATACGCATATCTGGAAGGACACCCTCTCAACTATTCATGTGTCCCGCGCCACCTCTGCGATGCTTGCGGAGAGCGGAGGCCAGCCGACCTGGACCCGCCTGGTCTCGGACGATATGATGTCGATTCATACGGCGGTGAATGATTTGTTCGGTGATCCGGGCCTGATCATCTCGCTGAAGGAGCCCCGGCAGCTCTACAATAGCGGACTGAAGTCCATAGGCACCTTCTGCAGGCTCTATTTCATCTCCATGCTGCTGCTGCTTGCCGCAAGCATGCTATTCGTCAACCGGTTTATTCTGAACCGGATGTCATCGCTGATAAGAAATATCCGCGCTATCGGCAGCAGCAAGGATCTGTCTATCCGGATTCCCAGCACCGGGCGGGATGAATTCGGCGAAGTGGAGGTTGAATTCAACCGGATGATCGATTCACTTGAACAGGTGCAGGACGAGCTGCGGCAGCAATCCCTGCTGGACCCGTTGACCCAGTTGCCTAACCGCTCACTCTTTTTTGCCAAGCTGAATGAAGCCATCGCCGCGGCCAAAGCAATCAACCGGCAGATTGCCCTGGTATTTATTGATCTGGATCATTTCAAGACGGTGAACGACACTCTGGGCCATGATTTCGGGGATGCCATCCTGAAGGAGACGGCCTTCCGGATCTCACAGGTTGTCGGCAAACACGATGTGGTCTCCCGGCTTGGCGGGGACGAATTCACCATACTGCTCTCCGATATCGCCGATGCCGGGAGCATTCATACGCAGCTGTCGCAGATTCAGGCGGCCCTCTCCATGCCGCACCATATTAAGGGACATCTTCTATATAATACGGCCAGTATCGGTATCAGCATTTATCCGCAGAACGGTGAAGATGCCGATTATCTGGTCAAACAGGCTGATCTGGCCATGTTCCATGTCAAGGAGACAGGCCGCAATAACATCTTTCTGTATTCAGAGGGTCTTGAGGCAGGGATCCGGCGCAAGAAGGTCCTGGCCCAGCAGTTGCTCTCAGCCGCAGTGGCGAACGAGTTCGAGGTGCATTATCAGCCTATCCTGGGTGCAGGCACTTTACAGGTATCGAAGGTTGAGGCGCTGCTGCGCTGGACCAGTCCGAGCTACGGAAGTATTTCACCGGCCGAGTTCATCCCGCTGGCGGAGAGCAGCGGATCGATTGTCGGCATTGGCGGCTGGGTCCTGCGGCAGGTCTGCTCCGATATGCGTGAATTCCGCAGCCGGGGGCTGGAAGTTACCGCTGCGGTCAATATCTCTGCCCTGCAGCTGATGCAGCCCGGCCTTCTTGAACTGCTGCTCGATCTGCTCCATGAATATGAACTGCCTGCTTCAAGTCTGGAGCTGGAGATCACAGAGAGCGTGCTGGTCTCCGGGGACAGCATCTTCCGGTCGCTGCAGCAGCTTCGAGCCCACGGCTTCCGGATCTCGCTTGATGATTTCGGCACAGGCTTCTCTTCCTTAAGCTATCTGCGCCGCTTCCCTGTCGATGTAATTAAGATTGACCGTTCCTTCGTGTCCGAGATGTCTCCGGCCCCGCCGGGTGATGTGCTCGTCAAGGCGATTATTGAGCTAAGCCATAACCTCGGGCTGCAGGTCGTCTCCGAAGGCATAGAGCATAAGGAGCAGTTCGACATGCTACGCGCGCTGGGCAGTGATGAGCTGCAGGGATACTACATCAGCAGGCCTCTCCAGGTCACGGCACTTTATTCTTTTTTAGCGCAGAAAATTTACTTTCCGGAGTCAAAATAAGCAGTAATTTTATAGGCAAGCTACCGGGTATATGATATGATAGGCAAGCTGATAACAGCACCCGCTCAGGGTGCTGTTATCCTATGCGAACAATTATGTAAATTGGAGGCTTTAATTGTTATGTCAGCGCAACCGCAAACAACTCAATCCGTCAAAATCGTCACCGCCGACCCCAGCGCCATCGGCTTATTCGGATTGGCTATCGTCACCTTGGTCGCTTCTTCACAAAAGCTCGAAATCACAACAGGTCTAAGCTACGCTATTCCATGGGCTATCTTCCTCGGAGCCTTCGCCCAGCTGTTCGCATCCATTCAGGATGCCAAGCACAACAACACCTTTGGCATGACCGCTTTTGGTGCCTATGCATTCTTCTGGTTCGGCATGGGCGCAAGCTGGCTGATCAAGCTCGGGGTATTCGGTACGGTGCTGGCAGAAGGCGTTGATCCCAAGCAGCTCGGATTTGTTTTTGTAGGATATCTTGTGTTCACCCTATTCATGACGCTCGGCGCCGTTGAAGCGAACCGCGTTCTGCTGGTCATCTTCATTCTCATTGACTTCCTGTTCCTCGGCCTCGCTATGGATGCCTTCGGAGTCGCTGCGGAATTCTTCCACAAGCTGGCTGCCGTTGCGGAAATGGCCATCGGAATTGTATCGCTCTATGGCTGCGGCGCATCTGTGCTCAATGCTCATTTCGGACGTACTTTCCTGCCGGTCGGCGCACCACTGGGCATCTTCAAGAAATAATTACAGGTTCAAGCTCAAGCAGCTTGGGCTCCAATCTTAAGAGCAACGGATAAATACTTGCTGCCTTCGGGGCAGAAGGTGTTTATCCGTTTTGAATTTACACGGCTGTTTGTTAGGTTTTTCCTTGCGCAAAGACGATAAAAATGACATGCTATAGAGACACCTACGACATATCTCGACATTTTTCTGCGGTGCAAGAACCGCTTTTATGAATAGCAAATCTACTGCTTTAATCTTTCGGGTATCGGAGGCAATCTATGGCTTTCATTAATAAAAAGCCTTTAACAATTATTGTCGGCTTTCTAGTCGTCTTGCAGCTCTCGCTGTTCTATTATTATTCCTTGTCCGTAAACCGGGAATACAGGGCGGAGAAGGCCGATCTGTCCTCACAGGCAGTCATGCTGACCTCAAATATTGAGGAGAGAGTGGCAATTGTCAAAGGCGTAAGTTCCTTTATTCAAACGGTCGGCTTCAATGCTGATCCCGCACTCATTAATAACTATCTGGTAACGGCACACAACAACTACTCAAGCAATGTCACGAACATTATGATCGCTCCTGACGGTCTTATCCGCTACCTCTACCCTCTTGAAGGCAACACAGCGATTCTGGGCAAAAGCCTGCTGCTGGATGCCTCTCTGGCCTCCCCCGGCATGATCCAAGAAACGATACGCTCCCGCGGCATTACGGTAGACGGGCCCCGTACACTAGCCCAAGGCGGCTATGGCATGGTAATCCGGCAAGCTATTTACAAAGACAACTCTTTCGAGGGCATCGTCTCGGTTACTGTGAAGATCGATAACATTGTGAATCAGCTTGCGCTCAAGGACAGTAATATATATGTTACAGCCGAGGACCACACGTTCCTCTTCGGCAATGAATCCCAAGCCAATGACCTGCAGCTTACTGTTCCTGTTCAGGCCTATAATCAGCATTGGCTGATGGGGATTTCCCTGCCCACCTACAAGAAATGGCAAGTGTTCCGCAGCGTACTGTGGATCGATATTGCCTTCCTGCTTGTGATTGCCTTCATTCTCTATATCTTCTGGCATCAGAGCCGGTTCAACCGTGAGCTGGAGCGGGTAGTCAGCATCCGGACCCGTGATTTGCGTATTTCCAAGCGTCTGTATGAAAAGCTGGCGCATTACGACAGTCTGACAGAGATACCGAACCGGCGGTTTTTCATGGATGAATTCGAGCGGCTGCTGCAATGTTCTGACCCGACTCAGACTTATAGCTTATTCTTTTTCGACTTGAACCGGTTTAAGGAGATCAATGATACGCTTGGGCACTCTACAGGAGATCAGGTGATTAAGACACTGGCCGGCCGGTTGAAATCCGGTGATCTGCCCTTCAAGCTGTTCGCGCGTACCGGCGGAGATGAATTCGTCATGATCTTCCCTGACCTGCCGCATGAGCAAATCCCTGTAGTTGCCGAACAGATTAGCTTAATAATCTCGCAGACGCTGCTGATCTCCGGAGCACATCTCAGCTTGTCCACCAGCATCGGCATCTCCCTGTACCCTGAGCATTCGAAGAATAAAGATGATCTGCTCAAATTCGCGGATATGTCCATGTACCAGGCCAAGATACAGGAAGACGCCAACTTCTTCATCTTCGACTGGGAGCTGCGTGAGAAGCTGGAGCAGAAGACGATGATCGCTAAGTATTTGCATTCTGCACTGGAGCGTGAGGAATTCGTGCTGTATTATCAGCCGCAGATCAATGCAGTCACAGGTAAAATGATCGGTATGGAGGCGCTAATCCGCTGGAACCATCCCGAGAAGGGTCTGATCGGACCGGGCACCTTCATCGCCGCCGTGGAAGAAGCCGGACTGATGATCCAGCTGACCGACTGGGTGCTGCGCGAGGTATGCCGCCAGCTCTGCGAATGGAGAAAACTGGGGATTCCGTTGCTGCGGACATCCATTAATATCTCCAACAGCTGGTTCTACAACCGCAATCTGATCGAGAATCTGCTCTCCGTGCTTGACCAGTACGGACTGGATACCAATGTGCTGGAATTCGAGATTACAGAGAGCACCGCATTGCTGGAAGAACACTATCCGCTGCTGCAGCAGATGCGCGATCACGGAATCATCGTTTCCATTGACGATTTCGGCACGAAATATTCCTCACTGAATTACCTGAAGCATTTTCCCGTGAACAAAATCAAAATTGACCGTACCTTCATCACCGGCATCGGTGTCAGTTCCATTGACGAGACCATCATCAAATCCATCGTCTTTGTCGCCTCGCAGCTTGGCTATGACCTGATTGCCGAAGGGGTAGAGACACCGGAGCAGCTCGCCTTCCTGGTGAAGCATGATTGCCCGCATATTCAGGGATTCCTGTTCTTCCCTCCGCTGCCTGCCGACGAAATCCGCAAGCTGGCTTCATAAACGGGGGATCGTTATAATAAAGGTAAGACTGAAGTTAACCCGAAAGACGAAAGGATTATGAGAACATGAATGGATTGACTACCGGCGAAATTGCCGGAACTGTTATATTTGCGCTGATCCTGGCTATACTTGCCTACCGCATTATCCGCGGCATGCCGAAGATGGCCGGAGAACTTACAGCTTTCCGCAAACGCACACTCGTCTGGACCCAGGTCGCATTGGTACTTACGGTCCTCCAGTTGAACTTCAAAGCAGGAGACTGGCGTTTCGGAATTATTCTTGGACTGATCGTGCTCTTTACCGGAAGCATCTGGCTGTCCGCCCGCCGTTATGATAACGCCCGTCAGGCTGAGTCCGCAGCAGAGCAGCAGGACAACACCAGAGAATAACATACTAATCTTTCAAGTGGAAACGGCCTTGCCGTCCTTTTGAAGGACGGTATCCGTTTCAGTGAGAAATAGAAGGATAATTAATAGCGTGTAACATATAAATTCTTATATTTGAATTTGAAGCTCCCGCGTGGGGGCTTTTTTTAAAAAGGAGGAGGAGCTGTGAGCAATACAAACGAACTGGGCATCTACGGCTTCCGCTTCAGTGAGCCGGACCGGCTGCCGCTGCTGAATCTCTTTGCAGCCGGGCATTCGGTTGAGCTGAACCCGGAGTATCACTGGAACGGCCTGGAGCGCAGCGATGGTCCGCTGCTGCTCTTCCAGTACACCGTTTCGGGAAACGGGATCTATGAGCTTGACGGGGAGAGCTTCAGCATCGGCCCCGGACAGGCCTTCATGGCTGAGATTCCCGGCAGCCACCGGTATTATCATCCCGGCGGCACGGAGCCGTGGGAGTTCTATTTCCTGCTCTTCCGGCCGGAGCCGCTGCTGCCGCTCTGGAATGATATCAAATCCAGAATCGGGGCAACCCCGGCCCTGGATTCCGGAAGCCCGCCGGTCCGCATGCTGCGCGATATCGTCCGTGAAGCCCACGCCGGACGGATTACCGATCCCTACTCGGCTTCCTCGCTGCTTCATCAATTCATGATGGAGCTCGGCAGGCATACCTCCGGCGGTCCGCGCGACGCGGCCGGCTGGCCGCCCGCCATCCGGGAATGCGTCCGGTTCATCGAAGCGAATTACTGCTCTATGATCGGCCAGGAGCAGCTCGCCGGGAAGCTGGGCCTCTCGAAATTCCATCTGCTGCGGACCTTCAGCAAGGCAGTGGGTGTTACCCCCAATGACTATTTGAACCGGGTCCGCACTCAGCATGCCGTGGAGCTGCTGAGAACAACAGACTGCAGCATCGAAGCCATTGCGGGTCAGGTCGGCTATTCCTCTGGCAGTTACTTCATTAAGGTATTCCATAAGCTTACCGGCCAGACACCAGGTGCCTTCCGCTCAGGGAACAGCAGCCTGAATTACAGCCGTCTGTTCTTCAGCTGAGTGTTGCTGATACACGCATAACAAGCCCAAGAAGCATCTGCTGCGGATGCTTCTTGGGCTCTTTTCCCCATTTATAAATACTTCCGGCAGCTCCCCCCGCTGTTGCCAGGCGATCCTACACATCACTCTTGAGTCTAGCCTTATGCTCATACATTGCCCGGTCAGCATAAGTGAATACTGTATGAATATCCTCCCGGCCCCTTGTATGAAAAACGGAGTAGCCGTACGCAAGCACAAGAGGAAATCTCCGGTTCCGGTTGATATCCTTTGCTGCGTGATCCATTTGATATAAAGCTTTGTCCACGGCCTCCACCGGCATGTCCTTGCACAGCACACAAAACTCATCACCGCCGATTCTGAAGGGTCTGCCGATTCCTTTGAAGCTCTGTTTAATCACGTTAGCACAATCCACAATGGCTTCATCTCCAGCAGTATGTCCAAAGCAGTCATTGATTGTCTTTAAGTGATTTAGATCAATCACTACGACCACCACTTGCTCGCTGGCCTTCCCGCTATGCTCCATATCCTTTTCAAAAGCAGAACGGTTCTTAATCAGCGTAGGTGCATCATAAGTAAACTGCAGCTCACGCAGATAGATATAGTACATCAACAGGGATATCGCGACACTCGCCCAGATAATGATGAAACCGGTATAAATAATCTGAATCACCATGCATAAGACGGGTACGAGCAAAATGAGCAGCAAAACCTTGTTATTCTCCCATTCGTATTCTGCATTGGTTCTCAGAATAGCTGCGATGAGGCCAATGATGTAATACATACTTACGATTGCCGGCAACAGAAAGAGGTCTCCTCGCGTATAATGGCCTGCAGCATCTACATAATAAACCCAACCCGTCCAGCAGCTCAGTACACAGACTACAGCATTGATAAGGAGCGGTATCCGCAACAGCAGAGCTTTAAGGGTGCTACTCTTGCCGATGCTATTCAAACACAGCAAAAAAAAGGGTACAAGGGGACTTAGTGAAAAGCCCAGGCTGTTGATCATCCGGTAGAGGATTACATAGCTTGCACTCCTGTTATTCTCCAGATAGACCGTTGCAGTCTCAAGCAGCAGCAAACAAATCGTCGTAACCGCCGCACACAAATAAAGGTTATTCTTCTGACGGTTAACGACGATGTTTTTTGTGGCAAAACTGATAGTCAAGCATAAGGAAAATATACCAAGGGTATTCCCAACAATAGTATCGGTCATATCTTTGCCCCCACCTGCCCGTCCGTATCCATATTCACTGAATTCCGTCTCCTGTTGCAGCTTTCCTTGATTATATCTCCATCTCCGGCAGTTTCCCATCATTTCCTTTCATTCTGGAATTGAACTATACACGTCACTGCTTTAAATTACATTAATTACCACTTTACGTTCAACAGGCATACTTTACCTCCGTACAACCATACTAATGACATTCTATGAATACTAATGGAGGGTTAACGTATGGGTAAAAAATTAAATCTGCTGATGTTCAGCGGAGAATATGACAAAGCCATGGCGGGACTGATTCTGGCGAATGCCGCTAGGGATATTGAGGTAGAGGTTACGATGTTCTTCTCATTCTGGGGGCTGTTCCTCATCCGGGACCCGGAGACAATGACGCTGGAGGACAAGAGTATCTACGAGAAGCTGATGGATGTTATTACGCCCAAAGGGCCGGAGCAGCTGCCGCTCTCGCGGATGAACTTCAGCGGCCTAGGCAAGCTGATGCTGGAGGAGATGATTGAGGATCAAGGGGCACCGAAGCTGATTCACTTCCTTAAGGGGGCGCGCAAAAAGAACATCAAGTTCTATGCCTGCAAGCTCTCGGTGGAAATTATGGGCTTCAAGCCCGAGGAGCTTCTGCCTGAGGTGGAGATTATCGATGCTGCCGCGTACCTGAAGGACGCGCTGGAAAGTGATATCCAGCTTTTCATCTAAGCAGCATTAGGTCCAGCATGGGCTTTAACCTAATTCCGGGCACGGGCATATACTGAGGGCAAGCGGAAACGGATTTGCCGTCGTTATATTAGGGCGGTACCGCCATCCCTCCAAGGACGGTCCCCTTCCGTATCCGCGACCACAGATTCATTGTCTGGAGGGATTATCCGTGCTGAGTATCCGTCACGCCGGTGCAGCAGAGGCGCCGCCATCATTGCAGGAGCATTTCGCGGCTTTTCGCGAGCATACCATAGGAAACCGTCATATGATTACTACCCCGTACGGCCGCCAGCCGCTGCTGTATGCCGACTGGACGGCCAGCGGTCGGCTCTACGAGCCGATCGAGCGCAGAATGCAGGAGAGCTTCGGCCCCTATGTCAGCAATCCGCATACCGATTCCAATACTACAGGGCTAACGATGACCCTGGCTTATAATGAAGCCCGGCAGATCATCCGGCAGCATGTGAATGCCGGTCCCGGAGATGTGCTGCTCTTCTGCGGCAACGGCACTACCGGAGCGGTGAACAAGCTGCAGCGGCTCATGGGCCTGAGGCTGCCGGAATGGCTGCAGCAGAACTACGTCTGCCCGCCGGAGGAACGCCCGGTTATCTTCGTCAGTCATATGGAGCATCATTCCAATCTGCTGCCCTGGCAGGAAGGCATCGGCGATGTGGTCACCGTTCCATCCGGGCCGGGCGGGCAGGTTGACCTTCAGCAGTTAGAGGAGCTGCTGCTCCGCTACCGGAACCGCCGCTTCAAAATCGGCTCTTTCACCGCCTGCTCCAATGTGACCGGCATCCAGACACCCTACCATCAGCTTGCCGCGCTCATGCACCGGCATGGCGGGGTTTGCTTTGTCGATTTTGCCGCGAGCGCACCTTATGAACGGATTGACATGCATCCCGTATCTCCTCAGGAGAAGCTGGATGCCATCTTCTTCTCTCCGCACAAATTCCTCGGCGGCCCCGGAACAGGCGGAGTGTTGCTGTTTGATGCCGCACTTAGCACCGGCAGTGTGCCGGATGAACCCGGCGGTGGCACCGTGGTATGGGTCAACCGCTGGGGCGGGCGGCGCTATATTGCTGACGTGGAGGTGCGCGAGGACGGAGGCACCCCCGGTTTCCTTCAGGCTATCCGCACAGCGCTGTGCATCAGACTGAAGGATCAGATGAATGGACCCGGACAATATATGGTCGTCCGGGAGCAGGAGCTATGCCGGAAGCTGCTCGCGGAGCTTGCGCAGATTCCTGGCTGCTCTGTACTAGCAGGCGCGCAAGCTGAGCGCCACGGGATCATCTCCTTCACGCTGAAGGAGATCCACTACAATCTCGCCGTCCGCCTGCTGAATGACCGCTTCGGTATTCAAGCGCGCGGAGGCTGCTCCTGCGCCGGCCCGTACGGCCATCAGCTGCTCGGGCTGGACCCTGCGGATTCGCAGGCGTTCATCCAGGCGATCCTCGCCGGTGACCAGTCACTGAAGCCGGGCTGGGTCCGCCTGTCCCTGCACCCGGTCATGACTGACCGGGAGGTGGAGCATATGGCCTTCGCCGTCCGTTCCATCGTCAGCCGCATCGGCGAATGGAGCAGCGACTACCGCTATAATCCTGCCACCAACAGCTGGCTTCACTCCGGGGATACCAGGGAACCTGGCGGCGAGATCCGCGAATTATTCTCTCTGTAGCGGTTTGCTGCTTGATTCCCGTTCCCGGGCCATCCGGGCGAATCTGGACTCAATCGCCTTAACCCCCCACAGCGACACCCCGATAAACAGCAGCACGTAGACCATCTCTCCCGGATGACGGATGAACCGGTCCACATCATTGCCGATGTAGGAGACCGCGAATACCATAATGGCTTTGCCGGCGCAGAGGGCAATCAGATAGGAGCGAAGACGCATGGCAGCAAGCCCGGCAGCCATATTGATGACTACGAATGGCCCTACCGGAAACAGACTGAGCAGAAAAACATAGCTGAACCCGCTCTGGCGGACCCAGGTCATGCTTTTGGCGACCTTGGGCCGCTCGGCCCATTTGCGCAGGTAGCGGTGGCTGCCGATTTTACGGATAATCAGGAAGGTAGTTACACACCCCGCTACAAGACCGATCCAGGAATACAGGAACCCGAGCCATAAGCCGTATACTGCTCCGTTAAGCCCCACAATCGCGATGGTCGGCAGCGGCGGCACGAATGATTTCATGAAGGTAAGACCCACTCCGGGCAGCGGCCCGAGCGAGCGGTACTGCTCCAGCAGAGTCCGCAGCCGCTCCTCGGTCAGCCATGACATTATATCTAAAAAGAACATTTACTCAGCTCTCCTCATTACATTCTGGAATAGTTGCAAGTTATACATAGCATTGAGTTTCAATTATACAATACTTCTGTCCGCCTGACGCTAAAACGTCAACTGACTAGACAAGCATAAGCTGCCGGGGATATGATGAAATCAACTAGTAACAGAGTCGGCATGAACCTGGATATACTCTTATCCTGTCGAATTATCAGTCAGCCCGAAGTGAGGTCTTCATGAAACCATTTGATTATAGTCTGCTGGCCAAAAGAACGCTCGCCCTGCTGTGCATCTGCCTGCTTGCCGCATCTGCCCTGGTACCCTTGCTCGACAACTCCGCTTCTGAATGTACTAGCCGGAATCCCGGTTATATAGATTTGTCCACATGTACCTTCGATGATTCTGCTGTCTTCCCGCTGGATGGAGAATGGGAATTCTACTGGCAACAACTGCTGGACCCGCAGGAGAACCTCTCCAGGACTGCGGAAGCGCCAGCTTATTTGACCGTGCCCGGGACTTGGACCCCGCGTACTGAAGCTAGCGGATTCTCCCGTTATGGGTATGCCACTTACCGTCTGCTGGTCCAGCTCCCGCCGGATATCCCCGCCTTTGCGCTCAAGGTAACCAGCATCCGCTTTGCCAGTCTGGTATTTGTGAACGGCAACCTTCTGGAGGGAAGTGGAATACCGGGCATATCCCGTCAGAACACTGAACCGCGGAATAACCCGTATTCTCTTACCTTCAGCGCCAAGAACAATAAGGCTGAGATTCTGATTCACGTGTCCAACTTCACTTATACCAACGGAGGAATTGCCGAGTCTATCCGGATTGGCACTCCTGCTGCTATAGGAGCCATGGACCAGCGCAACAGCACCTACGATATATTTCTGGTGGCAGGTTTTGCTTTTATCGGACTCTACTTCTTCGGACAGGGGTTGCAGCGTAAGGAGGATAACTCTTCCCTACAATTGGCCATGTATTGCTTCACTATTGCCCTCTACATGATGACACACAGCGAGAAGCTGCTTTTTGAATACTTCCCTTCGATCTCTTACGAGGGATTCAGCAAGCTGCAGGCGATGTCTAGTGTGATCGGATTCTATTTCGTATCCAGCTATACCTATTCCCTGTTTCCTTCTCTCTATTCCCGGCTTTTCCGGTGGATTACCCTTATTTATTCACTAGGCTTCTGCCTGATTGTCCTTACAAGTACAATTACTGTTTACTCCCGCGTCGCAAGTATACTGCTGATTTTCAGCCTCATCTCCGCCTGCTATACCTTCTATGTTATGGCGAAGGCTGCCTGGCGGCGGGAGACCGGTTCTTATTATTTGCTCATCGGTGTAGTCGCTGCGATCATGTTCACCTCCTCGCTCTCCGCCAACCTGTTTCTGGGCACAGGACTATATGCTATCCCTCCGGTGTCCGGCCCCATCTTCGTTCTTGCCGAGGGTTTGTTTCTGTCTGCACGGCATGCACATGCCTATCAGACGATCAAGCAGCTCTCCCTTCAGCTCGAACGCAAGGACAGGGACAAGGATGAGTTCCTGCTCAAGACTTCGACCCAGCTGCGTACACCGCTGAATGCTATCATCAATATCTCACTGTCTATGTATGAGGGCGCCGGCGGGCCGCTTACCCCTTCACAGCGTGAGGATATGCGGCTGATCCTCGGAACCGGAAGACGGCTGGCCTTCCTGGTCAGGGATATCCTAGATTATGAACAGATCAAGCGGCAGCGCATCACCCTGCACTGGGGTGCTGTTGGATATTCAGGGCGTTGCGGAAATTGTAATTGAAGTCTTCCAGTTTCTAAATAAAAACGGTGAGATCCGTATCAAGAACCGCATTCCGCCGGGTGCGTTCCTGGTCCAGGCCGATGAACAGCGGCTGATGCAGATCCTCTACAACCTGATGGATAATGCGCTGAAATTCACCGATCGCGGCAGCGTGATTATTGAGGCCGCTCAGCTGGATGATTCCATATCGGTTACGGTCACCGATACCGGCCGGGGCATTCCCCAGGAACAGCTGGAGAGCATCTTCCGTGATTATGAGCAGGTTAACGAAGCCGATTCGCTGGAGACTGGTGGACTGGGCCTGGGTCTGGCCATTACCCGTAAGCTTGTAGAATTGCACGGGGGAAAGATTACCGTGTCCTCCACGCTTGGCCGCGGAAGCAGCTTCACCTTCACACTCCCCGCCAGGCAGGCTGACGCTGCCGTTAAGGAGGAGCCGGAAGACCGTCAGCTACTGCTTAGACCGGTGCAGTCGCCTCCGGAAGCTGTCGATGAAGAGTGGAAGTACAGAACCACCCTAGTAACACACTCCACCGGACAGGCTGGCCCCTACGCTCCCCGCATTCTGATTGTGGATGACGATTATGCCAATCTGAAGGCGCTGACCAACCTGCTGTCGCTGGAGAATTATACGATCTCCAGTATGGGCAGCGGCAATGACGCACTGGCACTGCTTGCAGAGGACCGTGATTTCGACCTCTGCATCATCGATGTCATGATGCCGGGAATGTCGGGCCTAGAGCTGTGCAGGAGGATCCGCCAGACTTACACGCCTCTGGATCTGCCGATCCTGATGGCCACTGCCGGACAGCAGCTTCACTTCAATGAGGCGGCCTTCCGTGCCGGAGCTAACGACTTCATCCATAAGCCTTATGCCTGGAGCGATCTCAAGGGGCGCGTCAATACCCTGGTACAGCTGAGACGATCGGTATCCGACCGGCTAAGTTCGGAGATCGCGATGCTGCGCGCGCAGATCAAACCGCATTTTCTCTACAATGCCATTAATACGATCATCTGGATGAGCACACGCAACAATGAGAAAACCCGGCATTTGTTGTACGATTTGAGCCACTTTCTGCGCGGCAGCTTTGATTTCAGCAATCAGGAAACGGCGATTCCGTTTGAGAAGGAGCTTGAACTGATTGAGGCTTATCTGTCACTGGAGCAGGCCCGTTTCGGGAAACGGCTGAATGCCCAATATAATATTGAAGTCAGTGAATTCTCATTGCCGCCGCTGATTGTGCAGCCGATCGTGGAGAATGCCGTACGCCACGGACTGATGGAGAGAATTGATGGCGGAACCGTAATCCTCTCCACCAGACAGGAAGGCAATTCCATCCTCATTACTGTCGCCGATAACGGTAAGGGAATGAGCGATGAGCAGCTCTCCTCCTGGATGAACGAGGGCTACCGTTCTCCACATGGAGAAGGCACCGGAATCGGCCTGCGGAATATCAACCGCCGGCTGCTGACACAGTTCGGCTATCCGCTTGTCATTTCACGTGGGAGCAACGGGGGTATTGAGGTACTTATAACAATCCCATGGAAGGATGAGGTCTCCTGAGTATATCTGTAATGGTTATTGACGACGAATGGCCAGCGCTGGAGCAGATGCGTGAGCTGCTGCTTCAGTGTGACGGCATTCCCTCTGTTATTGTGTATGATAATCCGCGCGAAGCTTTTACGGCTGCTGTAGAACATAAACCTGACATTCTATTTCTGGACATCCAGATGCCTGAGCTGTCCGGCTTGGCTTTTGCCGAGAAGCTGCTGCCCTTCTCACCGGACACGGATATCGTATTCGTGACAGCGTACCGGAATTATGCCGTCGAAGCCTTTGAGCTGTCGGCGGTGGATTATCTGCTGAAGCCCGTAGACCCCTCCCGCCTGCTCAAGACGTGGAACAAGATACTCTCCAAGCGTATGCTTCCCGTCGCCACCGGGACAAGAAGTGCCGAAACGGCCTTCCGCCTTCTTGGCGGTTATGAGCTGACCGGTCCACAGGGAGCCGTGAAATGGAGCACTCATAAGGCGGAGGAGTTATTCGCCTATCTATGGATTCACAGACAGGGCAGCGTAAGCGTAATTCTGAATGATGTGTTTCCGCAATGGAACTATGAGAAGGGCAAGCAATATCTGCACACCACTGTCTATCAGATCCGCAAAACCTTAAAGAAGGCTGCACTGGAGGACAGTATTGAGCTGACCTTCGACAGGGAAAACTACCGGCTGGAATCCAGGGGGATCGAAGGCGATACCGAAAGATTCATGGAGGCAGCCACGCTCGCACTGCAGAACAATCAGCTGGAGGAGATGCGCGAGGCTGCCGCCCAGTACAAAGGGGACCTGCTGCAATCGCTGGACAGCCTCTGGGTCTATTCCTCCCGCGACAAATACCGCCGTCTCTACCTCAAGCTGCTGGAGCAGCTTACCCTGGAGCTGATACAGGCCGGGCGTCATTATGAAGCGGAAGATTATGCCGTGCGCCTGACCGAGCTGGAGCCGCTGGATGAGAGCTATGCCCTGCAATTGATCTCCATTTATTATGAAATCGGCAAGCCTCTGAGGGCGCAGCGAAAATTCACCCAATTCAGAGACTCCTACCAAGCCGAGACGGGCGATGACCTGCCGGAATGGTTCATGGAGGTCTACCAGCGGCTGGGCAAATAAATGCTGAAGCATGTTCATAGATAAATAGATTAAAGCACACTAAAAAAGCAGCTCCGGCCTCCTGCCCAGGCTGCTTTTTAGCGAAAATATGTATATTTTGTGCTCATAGTTTCGATATTTTACGTCATCATTCGACGTTTATCAGTGTTTTATCAGTGACAATTGTTACCATAGCCTTACACAAGTTAATTCAGACACAGGACCCATGATTAGAGCTATGGAGGTTATATAATGAATAAATGGACCGGATTCAAAAAAGTTGTCAAAAACACCCGATTGCTTCCACTTATGATGTCGATCATTCATGATGTTACTGTAGATAGTACAACTCCTGCGATGTCTGTAGAGGTTGCCACGGATAAAAGCTCTTATTTACCCGGGGAAGAAGTAACCGTGCTGTTGCTGTTGCGGGATTTCGCTCCTAATGACCATGGCTACAGCTATTTCAACTTCATTGTGCAATATGACAGCCAGGTATTCGACAACTCCGAATACACGCAGCAGTCAGTCTATACTGAAAGGAACTTTACCCCAGGTGACGAAGTGAATAATATGTTCCAGTTCAATTTCCAGAACCCGGTTGACGGAAGCATCTATATCGGAATGAATACCACTATGCGCGGAATTGATATTCAAGTCGAAGCTGCCAATAAGCTAAGCTTCATTCCGGCTGTAGACCAGACGCTGATAACCTTCAAGCTGCGGGTCAGAGAACAGACGCTTGCGTCCTCCTCGACCATCAGCCTTGCGAATGAATTCACCAGAATCCGAACTTCTGAGGCGGGCAACAGCTTTTATCTCTACTCACCCGATGTTAACGAAATCGCTCCCGTGCCTGTTGAAATCACCCAATCCCCGTCCGTTTCCGTCTTCTCACTGGAGTCAACCAACCGTCTGGCGTAGCGAAGTACCCATCAAAACCAGATCCAGCTTCAGATACACTTCAAATTGGCAGCCGGCTCTCCTTCCTGTACTATAGCTGTATACATACTCAGGAAGCAGGTGGATTGTTATGCTGCATTCAGAAATTATAATGTTACGGGCAACAACCCTGGAAGATCTCGACTTTGTCCTGGATGCCGAAGGGGCTGAGCTAAACCGCCGGTTCATCGGCCAGTGGAGTAGGGATCAGCACACAGCAGCTTTGGATGACGGAGATATTATGCACCTGATTGTTCAAGACTCAGCCGGGGAACCGGCAGGTTACGTGATCCTTACAGGAATTCAGGACCGTAACCTCACGATCTGTATCCAGCGGATTGTCATTGAGACCAAGGGCTGCGGCTATGGAACAATGACACTGAAGCTGCTGACCCACTGGGTCTTCACCCATACAGATACTCACCGGCTGTGGCTGGACGTCAAAGATTATAACGCCAGAGCACAGCATGTCTATGAAGGGGCCGGCTTCAAACCGGAAGGCATCTTGCGCGAATGTGTACGAACTGAGGAAGGCTTCGAATCGCTGCAGATCATGTCTATCCTGCGGCAGGAATACAGACACGAATAATTACTGCAAAGACAGCCGGTCAGCCCATGTTCAGGGGCGATCCGGCTGTCTTTATTATAGAATGCAGGAACTGCAGTCACGATAATATTGGCAAAAAGCCGCGATCCCAGGATCGCAGCCCCTCTATCCGATATGTTGATTTACGTGTGGGTTTCAATCGGAGCCGCTGGCTTGCTGCCGCCAAAGATCAGCGTCGTCACATGCTTGCGTGCATCTGCTGTAAGCAGCAGCAGCTCTACCGGTTCTCCGGCCGGCTCCCTGCGGATAAATCGGACCTTCGCCCCGTCCAGATCCTCGAAGATGCCGGTAACCGTATATCCTTGCAGCAGGAGGCTGTCAATCGCCTGCCGCTCTTGGTCGAACTCCTCGAATGCCGACATCTCAGATCACTCCTCCGCTGATTTCCGCCTGGACCGGACGGGACGCTTCAGCCTCGAAACGCTTGCGGTGCAAATACTTGCCCGCACCGGCCGTACCGACGAACGCCTTGTCGCGGATAACGAATTCTCCGCGGCTGAGCACAGACACCGGCTCGCCCTGAACCTGCATACCTTCAAAAGCATTATAATCCACATTCATATGATGGGTTTCTGCGGACAGTGTTCTTTCTACAGCCGGATCGAAGATGACGATATCTGCGTCACTGCCTACAGCGATTGTGCCTTTTTGCGGGAACAGGCCGAACAGCTTGGCACTGGAGGTGGAGATAATATCCACGAACTTGTTAAGTGAAATGCGGCCCTTCTGCACACCTTCAGAGTAGAGTACGCTGAACCGGTCTTCGATGGTTGGCCCGCCGTTCGGAATCTTCGAGAAATCACCCAGTCCCAGATCCTTCTGTCCCTTGAAGTTAAAAGAGCACTGATCAGAACCTATCGTCTGCAGCGTGCCGCTCCACAGCGCATCCCATAATACGTCCTGATTCCACTGCTCGCGCAGCGGAGGAGACCAGACATACTTCGCACCCTCGAAGTCCGGCTTCTCAAGCGCTGACTGGTCCAGCACCAGATACTGAGGGCAGGTCTCGCCGTAGACGCGCAGCCCTTTCTTGCGGGCTTCCGCGATCTTCCAGGCGGCTTCGGCGCAGGTCACATGCACTACATAGAGCTGCGAATCCGTCAGCCCCGTTAAATATGCCGCCCGGCCGGTGGCCTCGCCCTCCAGCTCAGGAGGCCGGGTCAGCGCGTGATAGATCGGATCGGTGTTGCCGGCAGCCAGCGCCTGGTCGACCAGATACTCGATCACATCGCCGTTCTCGGCATGCACCATAACGAGTGCGCCTTCGCGCCTCGCCGCCTGCAGCGTCTTGTACAGCACGCCATCATCGGCCTGGAACGTGTTCTTATAAGCCATGAACACCTTCAGCGAAGTGATGCCTTCCTTCTCAATAATCTGCGGCAGCTCGCCGAGCACCTTGTCGTTAAGCTCTGAGACCATCAGGTGAAAGCTGTAGTCAATGACTGCTTTATCCTGCGACTTGTTATGCCAGGTGTCTACCGCCTGCTGCAGCGGCTGGCCCTTGGTGGTCAGGCAGAAGTCGATAACCGTTGTGGTTCCGCCATAGGCGGCGGCAATCGTGCCGGTCTCGAAATCATCAGCAGTGACGGTACCGCCAAAAGGCATATCCAGATGCGTATGCGGGTCAATCCCCCCCGGAAATACGTAACAGCCGGAAGCGTCGACAATCTCTGCTCCAGACGCTTCAAGATTCAGGCCAATTCCGGTGATGATCCCATCTTCAATCAGGACATCCCCTGTATAAGTATCCGCTGCTGTGACGATAATGCCGTTCTTGATGATCTTCTTCATCTTAACCCACCTCCACTTCCGAATAAGAACCGTTTAATCCGCTAATGACCTGATTACGCTGATTCCAGGTCATCGGGGCCGCTCCGCTATCCAGTGCAACCATATCAATCGCACCCTCTGCCGGGCAGACAATCGAACACAGATTACAGCCTACACAATCTTCCTCACGCACCTGCAGAATCGCCTTGCCTTCGGCATTCGTAAGCATGTCGATACATTGATGCGAAGCGTCCTCGCAGGCGATATGGCATTTATTGCAGTTAATGCAGTTATCCTCGTTAATCCGCGCAACCACTTTATAGTTAAGGTCGAGATCGCCCCAGTTGGAATACTTGGGCACCGATTTGCCGATCAGCTCCATCACAGAGGCCAGGCCCTTCTCATCCAGGTAATTATTCAGGCCGTCGATCATCTCCTCCACAATCCGGAAGCCATGATGCATAACCGCCGTACACACCTGAATGCCGGTGGAGCCCATCAGCATGAACTCTACGACATCCTGCCAGGTGGAGATGCCGCCGATTCCTGAAATCGGAACACCGACTGCGCGGTCGCGGGCGCATTCCGCCACCATGCTGAGGGCAATCGGCTTCACTGCCGGACCGCAGTAGCCGCCGTGTGCACCCTGTCCGCCGACATTCGGGATCGTGTTCCAGCTGTGAATATCCACTCCGGCCAGACTGTTGATCGTATTGATCAGGCTGATTGCATCCGCGCCGCCCTTGACGGCATGCCGGGCTACGACCGTAATGTCGGTGATATTCGGCGTCAGCTTCACAATGACCGGTGTTGTCGCCACTTCCTTGACCCAGGCGGTCTGCGCCTGCACCAGATCGGGCTGCTGGCCGGAGGCTGCGCCCATTCCACGCTCGGCCATCCCATGCGGACAGCCGAAGTTGAGCTCAAGGCCGTCTACGCCGACCGCTTCGACGCGCTTGACGATTTCATGCCATTTCTCCTGCTTGGGCTCGACCATCAGCGAAGCGATAATCGTATTGTTCGGGAATCTCTTCTTCGTCTCATAGATTTCCTTGAGGTTAACCTCCAGCGGACGGTCGGTAATGAGCTCGATATTGTTGAAGCCAGCTACACGCTGCCCGTTAAAATGAACGGCAGCAAACCGCGAGGAGGTGTTAATGACCGGCTCGCCCAGCGTTTTCCACACCGCACCGCCCCAGCCCGCTTCGAAGGCACGCTGCACCTGATAACCTGTATTGGTAGGCGGCGCAGAGGCCAGCCAGAACGGATTCGGTGACTTGATTCCTGCAAAATCAATACTGAGATCTGCCATTGATATTCCCTCCCTGTCTTATGAAATCTATACCGCAGAGCCAACCACACTGTCCTGATGGCCCGACATTTGCTTCACAATCGCATAGGCGGCATCCTTGCCCTGCTGGGCGGCGGAGACAACCATCGCTTCACCTGCACCGGAACCGAAGACGATATCACCGGCAGCATAGATCTGCGGATCAGAGGTACGCCCGGTTGCCCCGTCAATCTTCACTACACCCCGGTGATGCTCCAAGCCCAGCGCTTCAATGAGGTCAATCCGCCGCTTCTGCCCGATCGCCACAACTACAGCGTCCACGGGCAGGATGAATTCTGAGCCCTCCACCGGCATCGGAGCAAGGCGGCCATCCGGACCTGTCTCACCCGTCAGCTTCATCTGCACACATTCCAGCCCGGTAACATTCCCAAGCCCGTCCCCGACAATCCGCTTCGGCAGGGTCAGCCAGCTGAACTCCACGCCTTCCTGCTTAGCGAATTCATATTCGAAGTCATAGGCCGTCATCTCCGTACGGGTCCGGCGGTAGACCATCTTCACGTTCGCTGCGCCAAGCCGCACGGAGCAGGTAGCCGCATCAATTGCCGTGTTGCCTGCACCAATGACAGCAACGCGCCGGCCCATCAGCTCCAGGGTAGGAATCCCGGTCTTCGTGGTTTCCACCAGCTCTATCGCATCATAGACACCGGACAGCTTCTCGCCCTCGATGCCCAGCGGAGGGACATAGCCCATGCCTGCAGCCAGCACAATAGCATCATACCCGGCCTGCAGCTCTTCTACAGAGATATCCACTCCGACCTTCATTCCGGTGCGGATCTCTACACCCAGCTTCTCTACCTGCTCTACTTCCCACAGGGAGATAGACTGCGGTAGCCGGAAGGATACGATCCCGTGCGTATCGAGGCCTCCTGCCAGCTGCTTCGCTTCATAGATCACCACCTGGAAGCCTTCCCGCGCCAGCTCTCTGGCTGCAGACAGCCCGGCCGGTCCGCCGCCGATCACGGCGACTTTTTTACCGTTGGGGACACCTGCCTTGAATAATTGAACGCCGCTGCTGATCGCCCAGTCAGTAGCGTAACGCTGCAGCAGGCCAATCTGAATCGGCGCCGAAGCGTCATTCAGGACACAGGCACCCTCGCACAGCTCTTCAGTAGGGCATACGCGGGCGCAGCTGGCACCTACCGGATTGGAATCCATAATCGTCTGCGCCGACCCCTTCAGGTTATCGGTGGCGATTCTTTTGATGAAGGAAGGGATATTAATGCTGGTCGGACAGGCCTTGATACAAGGGGCATCATAACAATACAGGCAGCGGTTGGATTCCTCGATTGCACCTTTGCGGGTAAGTCCCGGCTCAGCCTCGGCAAAATTACGTATGAATAGTTCAGGTGTGAATGTTAACGGTGAAGCCTGCTCCATCGGTTATCCCTCCTTCTGTATGATAGCTTCCGTATTCGAATCAGGTTTGTGTTATATAATATAACATTATTACGATGATTGCCTTAATATTTTACTTACTTATCAGGATTATTGTAGTAAAATAAACTCTAAGCCAACATCAACACCGTAAAATTAAATATTGAGTCATATTTCCTGACATATTATATTAAAACTATAGTCAATTCGATTTTTCGTTACATTAGACACATTGTCTAATTTCAAAACTCTATTTTTTACCTGTGAGAATGTGCTGAGAATGAGGAAGCCGCGCAGGCGGGCTGCAAGATATACGTTCAAGCGAGGGGGAAGCTTATGGATTGGGAACTTGTATTTACGATCCGCGATGCACTGAAGAGACCGCTGTTTGCGGAAGCCGAGCTGATTGGAGGAAGAAACGGCCTGAACCGGGCGGTCCGCTGGGTGCATGTGCTGGAGAGCTCAAGCTTCGACAGCCTGATTCACGGAGAAGAGATGATTCTGACCACCGGGATGAGTGCAAGCACTGATTTAGCCGCTTCATTATCTTTTATGCAGAATTTGATCGATAAGAACGCTGCCTGTTTATGCATTGAGCTTGGAGCGTATTTCAGCTCGATCCCGCAGGAAATGATTGATCTGGCGGGCCGTCACGACTTCCCGCTGATCCAGTTTACCCGCACTGTACGTTTTGTAGATATCACGCTCGATCTGCATTCCCTCATCATCAACCGCCATCACCGCATGCTGCAGGAGCTGGAGAGCATCTCCCGCGAATTCCACCGTCTGACGCTGACCTCCCAGGGGACCCTTAAGGTATTGCAGTTACTATGCAAAAGCACCCGCACGCAGATTGTCTATATGCAGATTCAAGGTAAACCCCTCTTCTTCCCGGCCCTGCCGCCCGAGGAGCAACAGCCGCTGCTGAATTTCTTCGAGACCTTCAGCGAAGAAATGGAGGGCGTTCAACCGGATGCCGCACCGCATATCCGTGAGTACGGCCATAAGACCATTGCCCTGAAGCCAGTCGGAGCCTTAGACCAGACCTGGGCCTATATCCTGATGGTCTGCAATCACAAGCCGCAGGAATTCGACTGCCTGCTGCTCGATTCGGCCTCCCTGTCGATCGCCCAGGAGCTGCTGCGCACGCGGTATATGGAGGAACGGAAGCTTTTCTCCGAGAATCTATGGGTGGATGAGCTCGTTAGCGGCCGCGGCCAGGATGATAACCGGATCAAAGGGCTGGTCGGACCCGATTTCAACGTGGTTAACGAGCTGCCGTACCGCGTATGCCTGATCGAGATTGAGAACCCGCGTGACGTCAAATGGAACAGCTCGGAGAATGACTGGGAATCGATCACCTTCCATCTCTCGCTCATTCTGCGCTCGATCTTCGAGAAGTACTCCCTCCGTCCGCTGATTACACTGAAGAATAACCGGCTGACCGTCATCGCCCTGGACATCCAATCCAAGCTGCCCGGCAAGCTGCGGCTGCAGCAGGCGCTCGACTCCCTGCAGCATATCCGCTCGGACGAGAAGCTGAAGGACCTGCAGCTCGTTACCGGAGTCAGCAAGTCCCACAGAGGTCTGAAGCATGCCCATGCCGGATACCAGGAAGCCGTACAAGCGCTGTCTCTCTATTCTTGTTACCAGAAGTCCATTCTGTTCTATGAAGAACTCGGCGTCTTCCAGCTGCTGCTGAGCCTGAACGACGGCAAGACGCTGGAGAATTTCATCCGCAGCTATCTCGGCCCGCTGATCGACCACGATGAGGCCAAGGGCAGCGAACTGATGCTGACACTGCGCGTCTACCTCGACCATGACGGCTCCAAGCAGATTGCCGCGCGGAATCTGTTCATTGTACGGCAATCCCTCTACTACCGGCTGGACAAAATCACCGAGCTGCTCGGCGAGGACTTCATGCTTCCGGAGAACCGAATCTCCATTCAGGTGGCCCTGCGGGCTTACCAGTTCCTGTACCCGGAGAAGTTCAGTTTGCCCAGCTCCCGTTCAGCACAGCTTTGAAGGTGTCGATAATGAACTGAATATCCTCATCGGTGGAGGATAAAGGAGGAGCGAACGTGAGGACATTATTGAAGCCCGCTACCGTATCCCCGTTCTTGCCGATGATCAGCCCCTTGGATTTGCATTCCGCGATAATACCCTTGACGATGCTGAGGTCAACAGGCTGTTTGGTGGCTTTATCCGCAACCAGCTCGATGCCTATCACCAGCCCGAAGCTGCGGATGTCACCTACCAGCTTGTGATCCTGGAGACTAGCGAATTCATCGGACAGCCTTTTGCCCAGAATGGCGGCGCGCTCCACCAGATTCTCCTGCTCCAGAATCTCCAGGTTACGCAGCGCGAGCGCACAGGCAGCCGGATTGCCGCCGAAGGTATTCACATGACGGAAGTGGCCGTAGTCATCGCTGCTATCCTTGAAGGCCTCATAGATCTCCTTGCGTACCGCCGTGGCCGACAAAGGCAGGTAGGCGCTTGTCAGCCCCTTGGCCATCGTGACAATATCCGGCTTGATTCCGAAGTTGTGGTGGCCGAACTTACGGCCGGACCGTCCGAAGCCGCAGATCACTTCATCGATGATCAGCAGCACACCGTGGGTACGGCAAATCTCCTGCACCCTGTCCAGGTAGACCTGATGCGGCACAATCACGCCGCCGCCGGTAATGACCGGCTCCATAATCACCGCCGCGACCGACTCTACGCCCTCCCAGATGATCATATCCTCAATAGCCTGTGCATTCTGAAGGTTGAACGCTTCCTCGGTCATCCCCTCAGGACGGCGGTAGCTGTCAGGCGGAGCCACATGCAGGAATCCGCCGCTGAGCGGCTCATATTTGTATTTGCGCTGTGCCTGGCCGGTGGCCGACAGGGAGCCCATCGAGCTTCCGTGATATCCGCGGTAACGGGCAATGAATTTATGACGGTAATGCTGGCCAATCTGCTGCTGGTACTGGCGGGCGATTTTGAAGGCAGCTTCATTGGCTTCCGAGCCGCTGTTGGAGAAGAAGATGACATAATCATCCTCCAGCCATTCGTTCAGCTTCTCCGCCAGAGCGATCGCCGGCATATGGCTCTGTGTCAGCGGGAAATACGGCAGCGTCAGCAGCTGATTATAGGCCGCTTCCGCCAGCTCCTTACGCCCGTACCCGACATTCACACACCATAGCCCGGACATCCCGTCCAGAAATTTGTTGCCATCGATATCGGTAACCCATGAACCGCTTGCGGATGCGGCAATCATCGGCGGGTTCTTCTCGCTGTATGGCGTAATATTATGCCATAGATACTGCTGATCCTTCTTGAGCAACTGCTCGCTTTCTTTGCCCAGGCTCTGCACGGCACTCTCTCCTCTCGAAAATCCCATTTGATATTTGAACGAATCAACTAATAACGCGCGGTGACCATTTTCTTGCGGGTGTAGAATTCAACGCCGTCCCGGCCGTTAGCATGCAGATCTCCATAGAACGACTTCTTATAGCCTGAGAACGGGAAGAACGCCATCGGGGCAGGTACGCCCAGATTGACCCCCAGCATCCCGGCATCAATTTCTTCGCGGAACTCACGGATCGCCTTGGCACTATCGGTATAGATGCAGGCTCCATTGGCAAAAGGCGACTCGTTCGTGACGGCTATCGCCTCCGCCAGATCCTTAACCCGCACTACAGACAGCAGGGGCGCGAAGATTTCATCACGCCATATCGTCATGCCCGTCTGCACATGATCAAAGATCGTCGGGCCGATGAAATAGCCGCCGCCTGTTGCTGCAGCGTCCTTCCGGCCGTCCCGCACCAGTTCAGCCTGCTCGGCAAGCCCGGTCTCGATGTAGGCTATCGTCCGGTCCTTGTTCGACTGCCGGATAACCGGCCCCAGGAACACGCCGTCTTCCTTGCCGTCCCCGATCTTTAGCCCGTCGGCCGCCTCCTTCAGACGGATCACCAGTTCGTCCGCGATTGCCTCATGCACCGTGACCACCGAACAGGCCATACAGCGCTCACCCGCCGAGCCGAAGGCTGCGGAAATGATGTTCTTTACCGCATTGTCGAGATCCGCATCGGGCAGCACAATCGAATGATTCTTGGCCCCGGCCAGCGCCTGGACCCGCTTGCCGTGGGCTGTGCCATGCTTATATACATATTCCGCCACCGGCTGCGAGCCGACGAAGGAAATTGCCTTCACCTCTTCATGCTCCAGCAGGCCGTTCACCACCTCATGTGTACCATGCACGACATTCAGTACGCCCGGCGGAAATCCCGCCTCAGCGAACAGCTCTGTCAGCCGGCCCACAAGGAGCGGCGTCCGCTCGGAGGGCTTCAGCACAAAGGTATTGCCGCAGGCAATGGCCAGCGGGAACATCCAGCAGGGCACCATCATCGGGAAGTTGAACGGGGCAATGCCGCCGATTACCCCCAGCGGGTAGCGGTACATCCCGGATTCCACGCCCGTGGCGATATCCGGCAGCTGGCTGCCCATCATCAGTGTGGGAATGCCTGCAGCAAATTCCACACATTCGATGCCGCGCTGCACTTCGCCCAGCGCCTCCTCCAGGCTTTTGCCGTTCTCCAGCGTGATCAGCTCCGCCAGCTCTTTCCAGTGCTGTACCAGCAGCTGCTGGTACTGGAAGAAATAGCGGGCCCGGCGAGGAACAGCTACTCTTTTCCACGATGCATAGGCCACTGAAGCTGCCTGCACAGCAACGTTCAGCTCTGTACGGCTGGAGATCGGCACATAAGCAATCACTTCGCCCGTTGCCGGATTGAATACTTCCTCTTCCTGCCCGGATGAGGATTCCACCCAAGCACCATTCACATAGTTCTTCACTTTACCGGCCTGCCCCACGAGCAGAGACATAGTCTGCACCTCTTTCCATATTCTGGGCTGCTTATTATAATAGATGACCGCCGTGCCCGGGCGGCCATCTATTATAGCTATATAAGCTGAACTTAAGAATGATGCCCTGCTGATTCTTAAACTCACTATATATAGGAAGGAATTTGGTTATTTTGCCGCCATCTCAACAATTTCGTTCGTATAGGCTGCATTCACATCAGATGCTGTCTTGATTACACCGAATTTGAGCGCAATATCAGCTGTCTGCTGGAATGCCGCTGCATCCGTATACCCCATCTTGGAAGCATCGAAGCCCTCCGGCTGAATCAGCTTGGCAACTTCAGTCATCATGGTCAGCTGATGCTCGCGGGACGTACTGCCTTCTTCCGCAAGCTTCATTACACTGTCCACAGCCGCTTCTGGATCGGCTATCGCATCTGCCCAGCCTTTGAGAGAAGCACGGACGAACTTGGCTGCCGTCTCCTTATTGGCTTCCAGCCAGTCCTTGTTGGCGAACAGGTTGTCTTCGAGCATCGCCACACCCTCGTCATTCATGTCGATTACACTCAGGTCCTCTGCCTTAATACCTGATTCCAGCACCACCTGATATTCGTTGTAGGTCATGGCCGAAGCTGCATCAATCTCACCGCCGAGGAATTGGTCCATGGTGAAGCCCTGCTTGGTGAAGTTCAGATCTTTATTAGAATCCAGTTTGTATTTATCAAAGAGTGCCAGAATCTCAAATTCATTGCCGCCCATCCAGTTGCCGACCTTCTTGCCTTTCAGGTCAGCCGGTGTAGCGATACCCGCGTCCTTCTTGGATACCAGCACCAGGCCGCTCTTCTGGAAGATCTGGGCGATCTGCACCAGCGGCATTTCCTGCTCCTGGCTGGTCAGCAGACTCGCCACCCAGTCTACGCCGATGTCCGCCGAACCGCCGGCCACCTGCTGCTCCGGCACGATATCCGGACCGCCGGGCAGAATCTCGACATTCAGCCCTTCTTCTGCATAATAGCCTTTGTCCTGAGCTAAGAAGTAACCGGCGAACTGTGCCTGTGGTACCCACTTGAGCTGCAGCTTCACGGTAACCGGATCCGCCGCCGGTTCTGTAGTTGCCGCCGCTTCCGGTGAAGCCGCAGCCGCATTGCCCGCTGTCGCCTCTGCCGCCGGGGCAGTATTGTTATTGCCGCCGCAGCCTGCCAGCAGTGAAATCATCATAATAACCGCCGCCATCATTAACCCGCCACGAAATTTGCTTTTTTTACCGTTCATCTCAGCAACTCCCCCTACCAAATTGAGTTTTGTAATCCGGCCAAACACAGCATGGTTGCCATCGTGGTGCTCTATGCATACGGTCATGCGTTGACAGCTTCTCTATATCCCGTCAGCGCAGAAGCCGGATGTAACAGGTACAGGGTGTTACGGTTGTTGCAGGTGTTACGCACGCTGGGAGGGATGCCACTTGATGAATACCTTCTCCAGCCGTTCAACGGCCAGGTAAAAGATCACTCCGGCAATGGCTGCCAGCACAATGCAGGACCAGCCCAGCGGCATTTTGGCCACCTTAATGGAGTTGGAGAGCAGATAGCCGAGTCCCCGCGAGGAGAAGAAGAACTCCCCGACAATGGCTCCAATCATACTCGCCGTAGCGTTGATCTTCAGCGCCGTGAATACATAGGGCAGGCTGTTCTGAATCCGCAGATAGCGGAATACCGCCGGTTTGTCCGCTGCATAAGAATGCATCAGATCAAGAGCCAGTGGATCAACAGCCGCCATGCCTTTGTAGGCATTAATGGCCATAGCCGCCATCGTGGTCGCAGTAACAATAGCGGCCCGTGAGCCGATGCCGTCACCGAACCACAGGTTCATGATCGGGGCAAGCGCCACGATCGGCACGGCATTCAGCGCAGCTACCATTGTCAGGCTGCCCCCGCCCCAGCGGGGCCAGGCCGTTGCGGCCAGTGCAATGAGGAAGCCGCAGGCTGAACCAATCAGCATGCCAAGGACGGCTTCTGCGAGAGTGTATCCGGTGTAAGAGAGCAGCAGGCTGAAGTTATCCCGCATAGCTTCAGCTATGGCCGAGGGCAGCGGCAGCTGATATTTCTTCAAATCGAAGATTCGGTGAAACACTTGATATTCCCACAACACCAGGAATATCACCCCGGCCAGGAGGGGAAGGATGATTCCGGGATTCAGCCGCCGCAAGGGACGGCGGGAATTCTTATGCTTCCCTGGTTCTGATGAAGTTCCGTTGTTAGACGCCGAATTCGGAGCAGAACCCGCCTCCGCGCCGGCAGAAGTAATGAATGGGATATCGCGTACAGAATTGCTTGCCATCAGCGGCTCCCTCCTTTGGGACGGAATTCCGGCTGCCATGGCGCCACCAGACGCTCGGCCAGGCTCATCAGCCAGTAGCTTGCCATGCCGAGCAGGGCGCCGACCAGTACCGTGGACCAGAACATATACGTATGAGAAGGGCCGTAGTAGAGATTGCGGAGCATAATTACACCGATGCCGTGCTGCGCACCCATCAGCTCAACGAGAATAGCTCCCGTTACAGCCAGCGGTGCAGCAATCTTCAGGCCGCTGAACAGACCCGGCAGCGCTGCGGGGAAACGCAGCTTCCAATAGACCGCCCAAGGCTTAGCGGCATAGGAATGCATCAGCTCCAGTGCGGATAGATCCACACTGCGCAGTCCGCGCAGCATGTTAAGCGCCACTGGGAAAAAGGTGATATACCCGGATATAATAATCCGCGACACCTGCTCGTCGCGTACAATGCCGTAGATAATCGGCGCCAGGCCAAGGATTGGAATCATCTGCGAAGCAATGGCATAAGGGAAGGCAAGCTGTTCTATTGTCTTCGACAGGCTCATCAGCACTGCCAGAATGACCCCGGCCAGCGCTCCGATCAGAAATCCGACACCAGCGTTGCCGAAGGTGGCCCCGCCCTCTTTCAGGAGCGTCCCGCTATACTTCCAGAGGGTTGCGGCCACTTCATGAACATAAGGCAGCTTGGACTGGGCCAGCGGCGTCTTCGCTACGTTCAGCAGCCACCATGAGACAGCCTCCCAGACCACCAGCAAACCAAAGATCCAGACGAACAGCGGCAGCACGCGCTCCCGCATAAACGCACTGTTCTGCTTCATGCCTACACCCCTTCGAAGCTGTCGCGGATGCGGGCGATCAGTTCAAAAAACTCAGGACTGTTTCTCATCTCCGCCGTCCGCGGGCGCGGCAGCGGAATATCAACAATCGCAGACAGTCTTCCCGGATGCGGGGATAGCACGAATACTCTGTCTGACAGGAAGATGGATTCAGGGATGCTATGAGTGACGAATACAATCGTGCTCTGGACCTTGCTCCAGACGGAGAGAAGCTCTTCATTCAGGCGTTCGCGGGTAAATTCGTCCAGCGCAGAGAAGGGTTCATCCATGAGCAGAATTTCCGGCTCCATCGAGAGTGCTCTGGCGATGGCTACGCGCTGCTGCATCCCTCCGCTCAGCTGCCAGGGATATTTATCAGCGAACCCCTGCAATCCCACGAGATCCAGCAGTTCCAGCGCTTTATCCTCGCGGACCGATTTCTTAACGCCCATCAGCTCCAGCGGCAGCGTAATATTATGTTTGACCTTCCGCCAGTCATACAGCACCGGACTCTGAAAGACAATCCCATACTTTTGTGCCAGCCGTGCTTCCTTCGCCGTCTTCCCGGCCACCATGATATTTCCGGCTGTTGGTGTTATAAGATCTGCCATCAGTCTCAGCAGTGTGGTTTTACCGCATCCGGAAGGCCCCAGCAGGGACACGAACTCTCCTTTGGCAATATCAAGACTTACCTGATGCAGCGCAAGCACGTCAGCCGCTTCCGTCCGATACCGCATCTCGACGCTCTCCAGCTGTATTTCAGGAATTTTCGTCGCTACTAATGACATTCCCAGCTCCCCCTTCATCCCTGAATCTATTGTATGTTAAATAACATAACACATATGTTTTGAAAAAACGCCTTTTTTCTTATTCCGTGTTCGATTAACTAACATCTTACACTTTGCTCTGCAGACCCACATTAGACAAATCGTAAAATGGACTCTGAGAAATTCCGTCATTTTGTCCAGGAGCCCGTTTGTATTGTTAATAATCTAGAATTGTGCCGATAAAGTTAGTATGTATTCTCACCCTCTGTTGCCGGATTCCTGCCAACTGTTATCTATGCAGTTGTGTGATATCATTTAACTATATCTACTCTTATAGAGGAGACCTTGAGCCAATGTTCAAAGCCTATTCCTACACATGGAGGCGCTACCCATGGAATCCATGATTTCCAACTATATAGTCATCGTCTCGATCTCAGGTGTGCTGAGCGCATTGCTGGCGCTGTTTGCCTATTATAGGAAGACAGATTTCTCCGGTCTAAAAGCTTTCATTGTAAGCTCAGCTGCTTCGGCGATATATACCTTCGGGTTCGCGCTGGAACTCTCCGGCAGCACCATGCAGGAAATTGCGTTGTGGGTTAAGCTGGAGTACCTCGGTATGCCCTATATCGCCCCCTCCAGTTTGCTGATGATTATGCACTTCGTAGGTCTGGAGCGGCTGATTTCCAAAAAACTGCTGACCGTCCTGTATTCGGTGCCCGTGATCTCTACTATGCTCGTATGGACCAACGAGTCCCATCACCTGTTCTATCAATCCATGCATTTCCGGGAAGGTGCCCCTACGCCGCTAATCGATATCGTTATGGGGCCCTGGTATATCGTGCAAGGCAGTCTGACCTTCGGCTGCATGCTGGCCGGCATGTGCCTTATTCTCTGGCGCTGGAACCGGATGAAGCGGGCTTACCTGCGGCAGATGGTGATCATCTTCATCGGGCAGTTTCTGCCTGCGCTGGGCGCATTCCTCTACCTGATAGATGCGACCCCGTATGGAATGGACCCCGTGCCCGTAATCATGAGTGTAACGTCCACCCTGTATATATGGGCTATTCTCTCCCGGGGTATGCTTACCGCCGCGCCCATTGCCCGCGAGAATCTGTTCGAGAGCATGCGGGACGGCGTGCTGGTCATGGACCTCTCGGACAAGCTTGTCGATTACAACCGGGCCGCAGCCGGGATGCTGCAGGATCTCGATGCCTCCGCAATCGGCAGGCCACTGGCACAGCTGTTTCTTCCCGCCGGCAAGGAAGCTGTCGATTATGTGATGAATTCCAATCCCGGGGACAGCGAGGAGCAGGAGCTTGTCTGGAATATGGGGGAGGATGTCCGTTATTACCAGATTCGCTCCTCCCCGGTGCAGAAGCATGACGGGCATCTGGCCGGACGGATGATTATGCTGATCGATGTCACTGAACGGACACTGCTCCAGGAGAAGCTCCTGCAGCTGGCCACCATCGACAGTCTTACCGGTATTTATAATAGGACGCATTTCATGGAACTGAGCCGGGGCTTGCTGGAGGAAGCGGCCGAACGCTCCGCCCCCTTTTCGATCATTCTGCTGGATATCGATTTCTTCAAAAGCATCAATGACCGTTACGGACACCAATATGGCGATATGGCATTGCAGCATGTAGTGGGTATATGCAGCCGGCATGTGCGGGAAAAGGATATCTTCGGACGTTATGGAGGCGAGGAATTCGTCTTATGTCTGCCGGATACTCCCTTGAAGCAGGCGGCGGTCATCTCAGAGCAAATCCGCGGGGATATCGAGCGCAGCGCTTTCTACACGCTGTCCGGGTCCATCAATGTAACGGCAAGCTTCGGTGTAGTGGAAGCCTTCCGCAGTAATATATCGCTGGAGGAGCTGCTCTCCGAAGCCGATCATGCGCTCTACACCTCCAAGCGTAACGGCCGCAATGCCGTTCACTTGTCCAGTGGTTCTGCGATCACGCATTTCAAACCCGTATAAATTCATAACAATATAACTACCCTCATGCCCGGAGAGAATCCTCAGCACGGGGGTAGTGTTATTGTTGAGGAAATTCTTTTTGGGTACCAGAGAGGATGGAATGTCGTGGATAAGTAAACAGAAATATTAGAGGCCAAGCAAGTGGAGTTTGAAATCCTCCATCATGAAAGACAGATTCGTACAGCGCTAAGCCTAAAGAGGTTGAGCAGATAACCGGCTCTACCGTTGGCAATGTTTCCATGGTACTTCCCCTGCCCTATATTCTGGACAGAGGGCTTTTCCGTTACCCGTTTATTTACGGAGGCACAGGCGTGCCGGTATCCACACTCAAGCTTAATCCGCATGACTTGGAGAAGCTGAATCAAGTGGTTGCTTTTGGGGATTAGTCTCGGCTTCGGCTGCGGAGTATCACCTTGCGCCCTCCAGGAAATATTCCACACTCCGTAATAAACCCGGCGGCAGCTCCTCCAGCTGAAGATACGCCTTAAGCTCCAGCAGCACCCGTTCACGGTTATCCCCGAAGACATCTACAATCCGGGCAAGACGTTCCCAAGGTACCAGGTCTGCGCGGAATTCCTCTTCTGTCATTGGTACTCCATGTGATTCTACAAGCAGGGCGGCCTTATAGCCGTAGATACGCTCCAGCAGCTTGAGGAATCCGGTGCTGCTGTATCGGCGCGGCCCGCCATATACGGATGGTCCCAGTGCATCTCCCAGGAAAAGAACTTTATCTTCTATAACATGCAGCACGCAGCAATCGTCTGAATGATCACCGCCTACATGGTTTAGCTCACAAGTGACTCCGCCCAGATCTACAGTAATGCTTCCGTTAAATATAAGATCCGGCGTACACACGGTAATTACCCGCGGGGAGCCATATTCCAGGCGGATATGCTCTGCACTTCCCTCACTGATGGTCCCCTCCTGCACCAGGCGCTCCAGCTCTTCATCACTTCCGCTCAGCCCTGCGAGCCGGTTAAGTACCCGCGCCGTTTCTTCATGCGCAATCACAGGGACGTTCCCGGCTGTCATCCCGAAGGTGTGGTCCCAATGCCAGTGCGTCAAGGCCAGCAGATCCGGCTGACGCCAGCCCCTTCTTGCCAGCTCTTCCCGGAACAGCTCCGCATGGGCGGGGGAATTCCCCGCATCCATCAGCAATGTCCGGCGTGAGCCGGTGATGGCCGCCAGGATCGGGCGGTCCGTGTCATGCTCCGCATGCATGATAAGAATATGCGGACTTAGCTCCTGAAACTTATGTTCCATACACAACTTCCTTTCCATAGCTATACCTTAAGGGGTAGGGTAAGCAGAATAAAAGGCATTCTGCCGAAGTATATCCTCTTCCTCTTTTGGTGATAACAGCACCATTAGGGGTTTTTCATTCACGGTAATTTTTCTCCAATTCCTGTCTTCAGGTTGCCTGAGTTTCAGGCATTAATCAATGCCCTTGTTTGCTTTGACGGGTTTTCAGTTTAATAAGAGATAGCCAGTGTTGAAACTGGCATAGAGTAGACTGATACAAGGAGGGCGTTCTATGATTAAGATCGGGCTTACCGGCTTCGGAGACCACGAGGAGCTGTATGGCAAAATCAAACCCGCCGACCGGCTTTCTGCATATAGCGCTTATTTTTCCATCGTTGAGATCGATAGTTCTTTCTATGCCGTACAACCGGTCAAAAATTACGTGAAGTGGGTTAACCAGACGCCGGAGCAGTTCAAGTTCATCGTGAAGGCTTACCAGGGAATGACCGGACATCTCGCTAATAAAAAAAATTATTACGATACGCCGGAGGAGATGTACCGTGCTTTCCATACCTCCATCGCTCCTGTGCGTTCGGCAGGCAAGCTGGCTATGACGCTATTCCAGTTCCCGCCCTGGTTCGACTGCACCAAGGACAATGTGGAATTCTTGCGCGAGATTAAGGAGAGAATGCTGGATGTACCCTCCGCCATCGAATTCCGCAACGATTCCTGGTACAGTCCTGAGCTGCGCAGCAGAACCCTGCAGTTCCTGGAGCAGGAGGGCTGGATTCATACGGTAGCCGATGAGCCGCAGGCTGGTTCAGGCTCAATCCCGATTGTACCAGTCGCTACTACGCCGGATATCACCTATGTGCGGCTGCACGGCCGCAATACCGGAGGCTGGAACCAGAGCAGTCACCCTGATTGGCGCAAGCTGCGCTATCTGTACCGTTACAGCACCGAAGAATTGATAGAGTGGCAGAGCCGTCTGATTGAACTTGAGCAAACCTGCCGTGAAATCTACGTAGTCTTCAATAATAATTCCGCCGGCGATGCTACCCCCAATGCGCAGGAGCTGCAGTCCCTGCTTGGGATTGACGGCGGTTTGGCCCCGCGCCAGCTGGACTTATTCACCTGAGGTTCGGAGGTCTACATAAATCTCTTCTACTCCTTGCTGAAGCAACAGACCCAAGTATTATTCCATTCGTTTCACAACCCTTAAGGAGGCTAATCAGGAATGAAGAGAAATCATACAATGATGCAATTTTTTGAATGGCATGTTGCCGCAGACGGAGAGCACTGGAAACGCCTCGCCCAAATGGCCCCTGAACTGAAGGCTGCCGGAATTGATTCCGTATGGGTCCCACCTGTAACCAAGGGTGTCTCCGCCGAAGATACCGGTTACGGCGTATACGATTTATATGATCTGGGCGAATTTGATCAAAAGGGTACCGTGCGCACGAAATACGGTACGAAGCAGGAACTGGTCGATGCGATTGCCGAGTGTCTGAAGAACGGCATCGCCGTCTACGTGGATCTGGTCATGAATCATAAGGCCGGAGCGGATGAGACTGAGGTCTTTGAGGTCATCGAAGTTGATCCTAACGACCGTAATAAGGATATTTCCCAGCCGTTTGAGATTGAAGGCTGGACCAAATTTGATTTTCCGGGGCGCGGGGATGAGTACTCCAGCTTCAAATGGAACCACACCCACTTCAACGGCACCGATTTCGATGCCAAGGCAAGTCGGAACGGCGTATTCCGGATTGATGGGACGAACAAAGGCTGGAATCAGAATGTGGATGACGAATTCGGCAATTACGACTATCTGATGTTCGCCAACATTGATTACAGCAATGAAGACGTGAAGAACGAAATGCTGAACTGGGGCAAATGGCTGGTCGACACCCTGCAGTGCAGCGGCTACCGCCTGGATGCTATTAAGCATATCAACCATGAATTTATCAAGGAATTTGCGGCGGAGATGAAAAAGAAACGCGGCGAAGACTTCTACATTGTTGGCGAATTCTGGAACTCCAATCTGGAAGCCTGCCGCGAATTCCTGAACACAGTGGATTACCAGATTGATCTGTTCGATGTGTCGCTGCACTACAAGCTCTACTCGGCTGCGCTTGCGGGCAGGGAATTCGATCTGACGCATATCTTCGACGATACGCTGGTCCAGACGCATCCGGAGAATGCCGTCACCTTCGTCGACAACCATGATTCCCAGCCGCATGAGGCGCTGGAATCATGGGTCGGCGACTGGTTCAAGCAGAGTGCCTACGCCCTGATTCTGCTACGGAGGGACGGATACCCCGTTGTCTTCTATGGCGATTATTACGGTATCGGCGGCCCGGCGCCAATGCAGGGCAAGAAGGACGCCATCGATCCTCTGCTCTGTGCCCGTTACAACAAAGCCTACGGCGACCAGGATGACTATTTCGACCATCCCAACACCATCGGCTGGGTGCGGCGCGGCGTTCCGGAGATCGAAGGCTCCGGCTGCGCCGTAGTAATCTCGAACGGGGACAACGGAGAGAAGCGGATGTTCGCCGGCGAAGAGCGCGGCGGGGAAGTATGGGAGGATCTGACCGGCAACCGCCAGGAGACTGTCAGCATCGGAGAGGACGGCTGGGCGGTATTCCCGGTGAATGGCGGAAGCGTCTCCGTCTGGGCTCTGCCTGATCCCGAGCCGGAGGACGTCTGCGTGAAAGAGTGAGCATTGGAGTCTTGGCGGGCGGTGCATAGCCGGGGCGGGCAATGGACTGGCGAGGACAGGCGGCGAAATCAGGGGCACTTTTGCCCCTCATTCCCACTTTTGCCCCGCATCCGGCCAAATCAGGGGCACTTTTGCCCCTCATTTCCTCCTTTTGCCCGCATTCGGTGAAATCAGGGGCACTTTTGCCCCTCATTCCCACTTTTGCCCCGCATCCGGCCAAATCAGGGGCACTTTTGCCCCTCATTTCCTCCTTTTGCCCGCATTCGGTGAAATCAGGGGCACTTTTGCCCCTCATTTCCTCCTTTTGCCCGCATTCGGTGAAATCAGGGGCACTTTTGCCCCTCATTTCCTCCTTTTGCCCGCATTCGGTGAAATCAGGGGCACTTTTGCCCCTCATTTCCTCCTTTTACCCGCGTCCAGCCAAATCAGGGGCACTTTTGCTCTTCATTTCCTCCTTTGGTCAACGTCCGGGTGTTGATTAGAGGGATTTATCCCTTTGATTTCACCGTGCTGCCGACTCCCGGGGGATTCGGTGAAGTTTCCTGATATAAGAACAAATTTGTCCTTCAAGCGGATTGGCTCCAAGCTCCAAAGAAGCGTAACCAGGACATCTTGCACGTTTTATCGACTACAGACGGACATCATAATTTTCTAAATAACAATAAAAGAGGCGACTCCCTGCCATACGGCAGCGAAATCGCCTCTTTGCTCCGTGCAGCCAGCCATTAGCCAGCCTCATCCAGCCGTTCACCACCTCAGCCAGCCGTTCGCCAGCCTCAGTCAGCTGTTCGCCATCTCAGTCAGCTGTTCGCCATCTCAGCCAGCCGTTCGCCAGCCTCAGCCAGTTGTTCGCCACCTCAGCCAGCCGTTCGCCAGCCTCAGTCAGCTGTTCGCCATCTCAGCCAGCCGTTCGCCACCTCAGCCAGCTATTCGCCACCTCAGCCAGCTATTCGCCACCCTCAGCCAGCCGTTCGCCATCTCAGCCAGCCAATTAGCAGCCTCAACCAGCCACAGCGGCTAACGAATGACGGTTGACTTCTCCCCGTCTGCCCAGACACCGGAATCACTGTTTAAAATACGGTCGATCGGATACACCTTCCACACAGCCGTCACTACGGCAGAGCATAGTACTGCCTTGGTCAAGTCGCCCGGAATGAACGGCCACATGCCTGCAGTTAACGCCTTGGAGAGCGAGTCCATGCCGGTAGAGTGGGCCAGCCACCATACGCCGCCAGGATAGACAAGCAGCGCACCAAATATAAAGTTAGCCGCAAGCAACTTCACGAAAGTATATTTATCCTGCTTAATACGCTGGGCGAAGAAGCCGATCAGCCAGGCTACGAACGGCCAGGAGAAAATATAACCAGCAGTCGGGCCAACCAGCACCGCGAGTCCGCCGCTTCCGCCCATCACCGGGAAGCCCGCAGCAGCAAGTCCGATCACGATCAGTACGGCGAGGGTGCCGTAGCGTGCTCCCAGAATAGAACCGGCCAGCATGACAGCCAGGGTCTGCATAGTAATAGGTACAGTAGAAAAAGGCAGAGAGATCTTTAAAAAACTCAGAGCAATCATTACTGCGCCGAATAATGCACTGAATATCAGGCCGCGGGTCGTCCATTTCTTCATTGCCGGGAGTACCCCCTTTTTTAGGATCACTATATCATCCCCCTCCGGATACATCAATCCTTAAATCTTTGTTATAATGGGGAGCGATTGTTGACTAGAGCTGTAAGGAAAGCGGGCATGAGGATGATCAGGGCGCATAATTTGACCTTGTCTTTACGGGATGGCCAGCACAGGCGCCCGGTTCTGCAAGGGATTAGTATCCATATTGGACGGGGAGAATGGGTTGCGCTCACAGGAGCCAACGGCTGCGGTAAAACATCGCTGGTCCGCACCTTCAACGGGCTGATCCCCCCGTCAGGAGGCAGTCTGTCCGTCGCCGGGCTGGATCTGCGCTCGCCTCAGAACCGCGCGGACGTGAAGCAGCAGGTCCAGCTTGTATTTCAGAATCCAGAAGCACAGACGGTGGGCTCTACGCCCTTTGAGGACATCGCTTTCGGGCTGGAGAACCGCGGACTGGACCGGAATCTGATGATTACGCGAATCTATGATATTCTGCAGCAGGTAGGACTGGCCCACAAAGCCGATGCAGATGTCGCCAGTCTATCCGGCGGAGAACGCCAGCGCCTGGCTGTCGGCTGCTGCCTTGCCCTGGAAGCCGGCATGATCATCTTCGATGAGGCCACTTCCATGCTGGACCCGGTGGGAAGGCAGGATATTCTAGAGCTGGCCCGGCGGTTGTGGAGGAGCGGCACAACTGTGCTCTGGGTCACGCAGCGGATGGAGGAACTGGCCGAGAGCCCGCGCATTGCCGTTATGGGCGAGGGCCGGCTGCTCTATGACGGCGATCCGCGCACCCTGTTCTACGCCTCCGGCCTGCCGGATGCGCTCGGATGGGCTCCATCGCCCGTGGTCCGCATCGGGAGACTGCTGCAGAGACAGAACTGGCCGCTTCATCTGCTCCCGCTGACCGAGCCGCAGCTGGAGGCGATGCTATGAGGATTCGGGCAGAGCATCTCTCCTTACATTACGACGGCAAGTACGCCGTGCAGGATATCTCCCTGAATATCTCCACAGGCACACTGACCGTGCTCTGCGGAGTTAACGGAAGCGGCAAGTCCACTCTGCTGCGCCTGCTCGCCGGGCTGGAGCAGCCGGCATCCGGCAATATCATTCATGAGGATACGAAGCCTGCGGACCGCAAGGCCGGGGAGGCTGTTGCTATGGTATTTCAGCAGCCGGAGACCCAGCTGTTCGCGGACAGCGTCCATAAGGATATCGAATACGGCCTGACGCAGCGCGGCGTGCCTAAGGTACAGCGGACGGACATCATCCGCAGCGCCCTCGCGCGCACCGGGCTGCCTTATGAGGTGTTCGCCGAACGTTCCCCTTTCCTGCTTAGCGGAGGCGAGAAGCGGCGGGTCTGCATTGCCGGAGCCATAGCCTCCCGGCCCGGGCTTCTCATTCTCGATGAGCCGACCGCAGGACTGGACCCGCTGGCGGCACAGTCGCTGCTGGAAATGGTGCAGGAGCTGCGGCAGAGCGGCCTGACTCTGATCATCGGCACACATGATCTGGACAGCTTTCTGCCGATTGCCGACGGGGTGATCGTGATGAAGCAGGGCGCAGTCCATTATGATGGCCCTGCTGCGGCACTGACAGCAGATCCCGGCCTGCTTAGAGGTGCCGGACTTACGCCTCCGGCTTATGCCTCGATAGGCCGCAGGCTTGTTGAACGCGGCTGGCTTGAAGCATTGCCGGACAATCTGGAGGAGCTGCTCGCCGGACTGGATAAGCAGCCTCTGCCCGTTCCGCAGGATGTCAGCCCCCCGGCGAACATCCCTGCAGCTCCTGTGCCGGACGGCCAGGATAACCGTCAGAGGGATCACGGTGAAGGGACACAGGACCAGAGTGCCCCTCCCCTGCAAATCGTCGCAGAGACGGTGTTATCTGCATCAACATCATTCAAACAAGCCCCTGGCCGGATACGCTGGCAGGGACTGGATCCCCGGGTCAAATGGCTGGGGATGATTACCGGATCACTGACCGTGCTGGGGATGGACACCTTCCTCCCGCTGCTGCTGGCTGCATGCCTGCTGGCCGGACTCACGGTTTCGGCCGGAATTTCCTGGCGGAGAGCCTTCCGTTTCTTCCGCCCGTTCCTCCTCATGTTCCTGTTCCTCTGGCTGCTGTCCGGGCTCAGCTGGAACTCACCCGGCTTCAGCATGGGTCCGCTCAGCTTCAGTTCTGCCGGACTTCAGCGCGGAGGAATCAGCGTGCTGCGGTTTCTGCTGCTGATCGTCCTCGGGTTCCTGTTCACGGAGACCACTACCGGCACTCCGCTGCGCGAAGGGCTGGAATGGGGAATTGCTCCGCTGAGACATCTTGGAATCCGGACCCGCAACTGGTCGCTGGCTGTGTCCGTGACGCTGCAGTTCGTGCCCTGGATTCTCGGCAAGCTGACACAGCTGCAGCTGGCGCTGAGCTCGCGCGGCAGACGGGCCCGCGGACTGGCGCGCTGGTCCCCGCAGCAGATTGCCCTGATCATCGTGCCCCTGCTGATCCTTGTCCTGGGCATGGGCGACGAGCTGGCTACAGCCGTTGAATCGCGCGGGTATGATCCCGTCAAGCAGCGAACTCCTGTCTATCAGCTGGCCTGGAACAAGCGTGATACATTGGTTGCGCTATGTATCCTGACGGCAGCGGGCCTGCTGTGGTGGGTCTCCCGGATCAGCTAAGTGTATAGCTGAGCATGTATTCCGTATTCGGACTTCCGGTTTCTATACCTGGATCATTAATGGTCCAGGTGCCTGGGATATCCAGCTCCCGGCAGGCCAGTTCGAAATTGCAGGCGGCAATGCCGATATCAATCCGCTGCATCTGGAACCCGAGCTTATTGCCGCTGTAATTAGGCGTATGCTCCAAGTAGAAATGTAACTGCTGCCGGTCTGGAGACAAGACAAGTCTCCAGGGCTGCTTGTTGGAGGCTGACGGGCCGATCCGGACCATCTCGATGGGGACGGCCAGCTTCCCCGCGGCTTCCGGTGTCAGCCGTTTGCTGAAATCACCGTCACAGAAGAGCTCCTGCCAAGGCTTCTTATTGTCGGCTCTGACCACATACCGCATCGTGGTATCCAGCAGGCGCTGCTTCTCCCGCGCGTAGCCTAGCGGCGTAATGCAGGGAATAATCTCCCCTTCGGCAAGCTCCAGCTCACGCGTAAAGGATTTGCGGTTAAAGGTTCCGCCAATCCAGCAGGTTCCAAGACCCAGCCCTGTCGCAAAAAGAATCAGCTTCTGGAAGGTATATCCGAACTCCAGCAGTTCCAGCTTCCCGTTACGCACGGAGCCTACCAGATAAGCCTGCGGATTCACAATGATCCCGTAAGCGCCCAGCTTCATGCCCTTGCCTTCCCCCGCCCCGCCTTTGGCCCAGATCCATTCAATCCCTGATATCCCGCCAAAAGGACCGCGCAAATTCTCTTCCTTATCCAGATACTCCATAATGGAGGCATGGGCTGCTGTATCAATTGGTGTGGTTTCATAAGTCCGCACAGACTTGCGTTTCTCCATAATTTCCATTACTGCATTCCCCATAACAGCCGCCTCCTCAAATTATCCCGCAACCCTGGCTTGCCCTGCCCTGTCCTTACTGGCTGACTTAGCCTCCTTGTTACAGCTTCAAGCCCAAGAAAGAGGGCTCCGCTAAGAACAGGAGCCCTCCCGAAATGATCTATACTCTATAGTTGCCTGTTCTGCAGTCCGGTTGCTGGTAAAATTAGTATCCTCCATTTCAGGAGAATCGTCCAGCTCTTATTCCTTATCCTCCGGACCCGGATGGCGCGAAACCAGTCTCACCAGATCGAGGGTTAAAGGGTACAGGGTAAGCGATGCAGGATAGGCCAGATACCGCGGCTCCCACTGCGGCCCGAATTGCTCCTTATACCGTCGCAGGCCGGAGAATCCGTACCAGTGCCCGCCGCGTTCAAAGACCAGGCGGGCCACCTTCTCCTCGCGCAGCGCTCCGGTATTCCTGCCGGCACCAGGCAGTGGGGCATGACCCAGATGAAAGCTGCGGAACCCCCGCGACTTCGCCCACTCCAGCAGACACAGGAATACGTACTCCATAATCCCGTTTGGGGTATCCTTGCGGTGGCGCATGAGATCAATGGACACGGACTTGTGTCCGTAGCAGCAGATGACCCGTATAACGGTTGTATGTTCACCAGAGTTAGACAGCCGGCAAAGTGCAAATCACTGCAGAGTAGCAATAATCAGAGGAATAGCTTGAGTTTCAGCGGAAAACCGAAGGTTGATTGATCCTGGGATACAAAATAATGGGATACAAAAAATAGACACCCGGACTGCGATCAGTCCGGATGCCTATTTCTTGTTGCACCCTGGCAATTGCGGTCCTCTTCTCAGGCATGCTGGTTAGCCGGGGTTATACCCGAATGTCAAATCTGCCTTCGCGATCTGTAGTTGCCGTCGCAATTTCCTGCGCAGATGCCGCCATCAGCTTACTGCTGTCAGCAGGTTTCTCTGGCGGTACAGCTGCACTTCCGGCCGAAGAGGAGCTGCTTGTCCCCTGTGACTTTTGGGCAATTTGCGCTTCGATCTGCTTGATCTGCTGCTCAAGCTGTTTGGTCTTGGTTTCTTTGGTCTTCTCGTCGTCTTTACTTGAACTTACCTTCTCAAGATCAGCTTCCAGCTTTGCCTTTTGCTTCTCTAGCGCCGCTGTGTCCGTTGCACTGGAGGACGAATACGAGGTGGACGTTGATGCGGATACGGATGAAATATTCATGCCTATCCCTCCCTTCACCTCTTCAATATAGCCCTCTCACCCCAGAAGAACGTTAAAATGCGCTGAAAGTTTGCTGAATGTCTGTTGTCCTAAGACCTGCGCAGCTTCCGGTTAACCAGTGTTACGCTCAGCAGGATGATAACCAGTCCGGCAAGGGTATTGGCATAGACCGGCTCATGCAGGAAGATGGCTCCCCACATCAGGCCGAATACAGGCACGAGAAATGTGACGCTGACGGTCTTGACCGGACCGATGCTCGCGATCAGGCGGAAGTACAGCAGGTAAGCCACCGAGGTACAAATCAGCGACAAACCTAGTACGGAGTATACAGCAGCGGCCGAGGGCAGATGATCCGGGGCAAAAATCACCGCCAGCGGCAGCAGCACCACGCTTGCACCCAGCTGTTGTCCGGCAGCAAGCGCCAGCGGCGTGAGGCCGGAACCCACACGTGAAGCATACAATCCTCCGAATGCATAGCACAATGCGGCGCAGAGCGAGTACCCCACTGACAAGAGAACTGTACTTGTGAGCGGTACCGGACTCCAGCCGACCAGAACAGCTACGCCAATTAGACCAATGACCAGGCCGGCCGACTTGGCCAGGCCGGGCTTCTCCTGCCGGGTTCCCCAGGCGGCCAGGGCCGCAAACATCGGGGTCGTGGCATTAAGGATTGCCGCCAGCGAAGCACTCAGATGCAACTCAGCCATGCAAATCAAGGTGAACGGTAGCGCGGCATTAATGGCCCCGAGCAGCAGGAACTGCTTCCAGTGCTTCAGGATGCCCATCTTGCGCCGGGTCACTAACGCATAGAGCAGCAGGGCTGCTCCGGCAAGCGTAACACGCAGCTCGGTCGTGAAGACCGGCCCCAATTCGGGAGAGGCGATCCGCATGAACAGGAAGGAAGCTCCCCAGGCAAAGGCAAGCAGCAGCAGGGTGGTGAGATCCTTGCGGCTCATGGCTTGTCCGCCCTTTTGCAGAGCAGCAGGTAAGATAAAATGGACAGAATTCCTGCGCCTGCGATGACCAGCGCCATCGGCAATGCAGAATCACTGCCGCCAAGTCCGACTAACGGAGCCGCACAGCTGCCCAGCAGCAAGGGAAGCAGACCCAGGAGTGCAGAGGCGCTGCCTGCCGTTTCCCCCTGATCCTGCATGGCAAGTGAGAAGCTGGTTGTACTCACCAGACCCACACTGGAGACCACGGCGAACAGGCAGACCAGAATCGGCAGCAGCCCGCCTCCGGCAAGGAGGGTAACCAGCAGCAGGACACCGCCGAAAGTACAGAGCAGAAGGCCGCTAATCAGCAGCTTGCGCTCCCCTACTCTTGCGGACAACCGGCCGGCAATCTGCCCGGAGATAATAATGCCGAGCCCGTTAACTGCGAAGATCAGGCTGTACATTTGCGGGGATACCCCATAAATAATCTGCAATACGAAGGAAGAACCGGAAATGTAGGCGAACATAGCCGCTGTAACGAAGCCCTGGGAGAGGGCATAGCCCATAAACTTGGCATTGCCGAGCAGGATACGGAAGGTGAGCAGGGTCCCTTTGAGCCCGCTTTTGATCCGGCGTTCTTTGGGCAATGTCTCCGGCAGGCGCAGCAGAATAATGGCCGCAAAAAGCAGTCCGAACACAAACAAGACTATAAACACACCCTGCCAGGTGGTTACTCTCAGCAGCTGTCCCCCGATGACAGGAGCAAAGATCGGCCCCAGCCCGTTGACAATCATCAGCAGCGAGAAGAACTTCGTTAATTCCGAGCCGCTGTACATATCGCGGACCGCCGCCCGGGAGATAACCACACCTACCGAGCCGGCCAGCCCCTGGATGAACCGCAGAAACACCAGCAGCCCGATTGAAGGACTGAACGCACAGAGCAGTGAAGATACCGCATAAATCACCATACCGATAAAGAGCGGAACACGGCGTCCATGGACATCGCTGAGCGGTCCGGCCACCAGCTGGCCCGAGGCCAGCCCCAGCAGGAAGAAGGTCAGGCTGAGCTGCACCATGGCCGGACTGGTGGTGAAATGGATGCTTAGTGCAGGCAGAGCCGGCAGATACATATCAATGGACAGGGGGCCAATCGTGGCGATAGCCCCCAGAATGACTGCAAGCTGCAGCCGCTGTTTCTTGGACGGCCCACCCTCCGCCAGGCCTGAAATATGATTTTGCTTAATCATGAATAGTGACGCAACCTTTCTCTTGGCACCCCTTTAAAAGACAGCAAATCCGTTTTTGCTCAGGTCCGTTTTTTATTCTTCATACTACCCGATCACAGCCTGAAAGTTCAATGCTTTTATGCATTAACGGGGAATAGAAGGGGAGCAAATGTATCGGGCCTATACCTTTATATCGCAAATAACCGCCTGCAGGAGCCGGCCAGCCGATTATGTCACTGATCAGCAGCCCCCGCAGGCGGTGCACATACTATTATATTTATTCTCCGGAAGCTGTGAGACCGGCCAGCCAGTCCCTGGCCGCTTCAGCCTCGGCGGAGCTCAGGCGGTGTCCCTGATTGCCCCAGTGCGAGGTGACCTCGGCTCCCGCGCCGCTCAGCAGGGATTCCAGCTCACGTGTCTCTTCAGAGCGGATGATCGGATCATTGGTTCCTGCCCCGATAAAGACCGGAACCCCCTGCAGCGACGGGATTGCAAGGCCGCGCAGCGGAACCATCGGATGCAGCAGCACTGCCGCGCGGAAGAGGCCTCCGTAATGGAAGAGCAGGCTGCCGGCGATGTTCGCACCGTTGGAGTAACCCACCGCAACCAGATTGCCGGCATCGAATCCGTACTTCGCTGCAGCCTCATCCAGGAATTGCTTCACCTCATGGGTGCGGAAGATCAAATCTTCCTCGTCGAAAATCCCTTCAGCCAACCGCCGGAAGAAGCGCGGCATGCCGTTCTCGAGTACATTTCCGCGGATGCCCAGCACGGATGCGCCGGGAGCCAGCAGTTCGGCCAGCGGCAGCAGGTCATGCTCGTTGCCGCCTGTGCCGTGGAATAATACCAGCGTCGGCTGAGTTACATCCGTACCTTGATGGAATACATGCGTCATATTCATTTCTGCTTCACCCCGATTTCGCGGATTTCAAATGGGCTTAAGTTCTGTTCTATCACCGCACGCTGCGGCTCAAACCATGCCGGAAGCATCAGCTCCTGTCCCAGCGCGTCCGGCGCTTCATCACGGGCAAAGCCGGGAGGATCGGTCGCAATCTCGAACAGGATTCCACCTTCTTCACGGAAGTAGATGGCATTGAAGTACTGGCGGTCCTGCACCGGAGTCGGCTGGTAGCCGTGGCTCTGTACGCGGCGGCCCCATTCCAGCTGCTCGGCATCATCTTTGGCACGCCAGGCGATGTGGTGGACGGTACCTGTGCCGCCAGCCCCCTGCGGAACCGGAGTAGTCTTCAGATCGATGATATTCCCGATATCACCAGCAGCTCTGTACCGGATGTAGCCGTCACCTTCAGTAATCCGCTCCATTCCCAGCGTACGGGAGAGAGTATCTGCTGTTTTGTCCGGGGCAGCGCTGTAGAGAACAGCACCTCCGAAGCCTTTGATCGCATGTTCTACAGGTACTCCGGCGAAGGACCAGGTACTCAAGGAACCCTCTTCACGTTCCACCAGCTCAATCCGCAAACCGTCGTAGTCCGCGAAGGAGAGATAAGACTCGCCGATCCGGCTTACCTTGGTAACCGGAATCTGATAAGCGGCCAGCCGCTGCTCCCAGAACCCGATGGAGCCTGCCGGCACAGCATAAGTGGTTACGCCCACCTGACCGCCGCCGATTCTGCCCTTGCGTCCGGTAGACCAGGGGAAGAAGGTAATAATGGTGCCCGGTGCACCCTGCTCATTGCCGAAGTAGAGATGATAGACGTCGGGTGCGTCGAAGTTTATGGTTTTTTTGACAAGGCGCAATCCGAGAATTCCGGCATAGAAATCAGCGTTGCGCTGAGCGTCTCCTACAAAAGCGGTGATATGATGAATTCCTGCAGTTTGCATAGTCATGATTATTACCTCCTGAAATTGGGTGTGTTGTACCATCTGTTCTTTCGTAAAATGAGAATGCTATCTTGACGTCCGCCCTGGGCAGCCGCCCGCTGTCTGTGGAGCAGGCTGCCTGGCGTACCGGCTATTATTTAAAGAAAAGTGCATCAAGTGAAATCGAACCCGGACCCGCCAGGGCCACCCCGACCGCCACCACAAGCACCGTCAATGGAAACTCGATCCCGTTAGCCGTAGACCAGAACCCGTTAGGAGCATGGACTTTGACAATCGCACCAAGCATGGTTGCGGCAATCAGCACAGCAGCCACCGGGGTCAGCAGACCTAGTGTGAACAGCAGTCCTCCGACCAGCTCCATCAGTCCTGCCAGCACCGCCATGCGTACGCCGGGCTTAATGCCGATCGACTCCATCCAGCCGCCTGTACCTTTGGGGCCGTAGCCGCCGAACCAACCGAACAGCTTCTGTGCACCATGCCCGATAAACGCTACACCAATTACCAATCTCATCAACAATAAACCTACACTAACCATTTTAAACACTCTCCATTCTCTCGATTTTAATTATCTTAACGTTAAGATATTAGGTAAAAAATTTTGGGTCCTGCTGATCTATATATAATTTGCCCGCATCCGGGGACTTAGCTTGATCATCAATGCCTCATCCCGCTGCTAAAGCTGACTGTCATCTATTGGGCTCCGGCCAGTTCTTCAACTTGCTGCGCTGTCCGTCTTCTATACACCCTTGCCCAGCTTCTTCAGCAGCTGAGTGGCCTGAGCCTTCTCTTCACTGTCCAGCCCGCCCATCAGGCTGTGTATGGAACTGACATGACGGGGAAAAATATCATCGAACAGCTCGCGCCCCGCTTCCGTAATCTCGGCATAAGTTACACGGCGGTCGTCCTCGCATGGAACGCGCTTCAGAAGTCCGCGCTTCTCCAGCTTATCGATGTTGTAGGTGATGCTCCCGCTGGTGACCAGAATCTTCTCGCCAATCTGCTGCAGTGGAATCCGCGTTCTATGATACAGGACTTCCAGCACCATGAACTCCGCCGATGCCAGCCCGTGGCTCTTCATATCCTTCACCGCCTGATCCATCAGGCTCTTGTAAGCCTTGGACAGAACAACGAATAGTTTCAGTGATGCCGCCTGCTCCTGATCGATGCTTCCTTCAGCTGCTGTACCTGCTGTGTTTGTTGTGTCATTAGTTCCGCTCATAATGTGCACCTCCTTCGTGTTTGCGTTTATCTTTAAGTTAATTATCTTTAAGTTAAGATAAATATACAGCATACTGTAGAATCTGTCAACAGTATAGGGTGTACAAAAATTTAGACCCCATTACGTATAGAAACGCCCCCTTTACTCATTTACTTGCTTCTGGAGAAAAATATCCAGCTTTTTTCTAAAAGCTGTAGAATTACTCTGTGACAACGGAATAATATCCCCGTTCGTAATATAGATATTGTACCCCTTTACATAATTAACATAGTTCAGATTAATTACAAAACTCTTATGCGGAACCACAAAATCATATAGACTCATTTTCTTCGAAATATTAGATATCTTTTCTTTATGGATTATGTATTCTTTATCCCTTAGTGTCTGTAGATGTATGTCACGGTTCATATACTCAAAGTATAATATTTCCTTGAGGTGAAACGACTTCACACCTTCCTTGAACAAAAATTTAACCTGTTGAGTGTCTTTTTTTCTCGGCGAAATGTACTTAACGGTATCTCGGAGTATAGCAGAAAGAATATCACGATTAACCGGTTTAACCAGATAGCCAAAAGCATGAACTGAGAACGCATAATCTTTGTAGATTGAGTAATTGGTTATAAATACTATCTTCACTTCTGTATCAAGCTCCCGGATTTCCTGTGCCAGCTCATATCCGTTCATGCCCGACATATCTAAATCTAGAATCACCAGATCAAAAATTTCTCTGTCCTTTAGCATGGCCATTCCGAAATTGTATTCCTTGATGCTGTATTCTATTTCATTGTTTAAAGCTTCTTGAATACAACAGCTAATTTGATTAAGGACGTTTTGTTCATCCTCACATATTCCTATCTTGAGCATCTATGTCATCTCCATACATTTTTCTATGAGACCTTCACAATACAATTTTGATCTGTAGGTGGTCTCCAGATAACTCAGCACTGATCGTTCCGCGTATTTTATCAATTAGAATTTTGACGATCGACAATCCTAGCCCTGTGCTCCCTACACTTCGCGATACATCTGAAGTATAGAAGCGGTCGAACAGCCGTGCCGGATCAACCTCTTTCGGACTTGATATCGTATTCGTCATCATCAATTCTGTCTTACTATTCTTCAGCAGGGTGATCCTGATCTCGCCTGTGGCATACTTTGCTGCATTATCAAGCAAGTTCTGTAGGATACGCCGCAGCATATCCTCATCCGTCCAGACAAACACGCTATCTTCCGGGAGCGTTATCTGCGGATGCAGCCCCCGCTCTTCAAACATGGCGGCGTTCTCCACAACGCTATCCATAATCACATTAGAGTAATTCACATTCTTGAACTTCGGCTGAATTTCTTCTGAATCCAATACAGCCAGTTCATAAAATGATTTAATTAATGTCTGCAGATGATGGCCCTTGCGCAAAACAATTCCTATTTGCTCACGCTGCTCTGGTGTTATAGCCCCTTTTTGCAACAGCTGGAGGTAGCCAATCATCGAGGTCAGCGGTGTGCGCAGGTCATGGGAGATGTTAGCTATGGATTCTTTCAGATGATTGCCGCTTCGTGCCATGTTAATACGGAGCTCACGCTGCTTCGTCAGGTTCTTGTTTATTTCTGCAGTGAGCACATTCAAATTCTTATCTATTAATGAAATATTCAACTTCTTTTCAATAGTCCCGGATGACAGTTCAACCATCTGTTTAGTGACATTGCGTATTTGCCTTTTCAACGAAAAGAGGCGAAACATAAGCACCGCAAGCATTACCGTGAGCAGAACAACAATATACATCATGGATTATTACGCCTCCTTCCCCGTCCCTATTTGAGTTCACAAGTATTGAACCTCTGAAATGAAAGTGCGATGAACAACAGCAGGTACACTATCCCGGAAAGTGCAATCTCTGTCGCCTGGACCAGGGAGAGAGAATAGGCTAAAGATGCTCTAATTTGATTCATCGGCAGAAACCGCAGCCACGGTACAACATCATACCAGCCCATCGGCCCGGCATAGGCGATACACATAGCGCTGATAAACAGAACAATCATCGATACAGATACCGTTTTAGCAGAATCCTTGAATATGAAGGCAAAAAATATACAGACTGAAAATACCGCGCTGTTCAGCAATAACGAAAACAGGATTACCCGCAGGATATACAAAGCATCATGATTCCATGAATCTCCCCAGCCCAGCTGAAAAGACATTCTTATGCTACCCACCACCGGACCCAGCAGCATTAAGAGGTTAAACACGGCTAAATAGATAAGACATTTGCTGAAGAAGATTTTTATTCTGGAATGACCTGCTACAACCTCCAGGTGAATCGTGCGGTTAGTGAAATCATGACCGATCATCAGAGCCACGATAGCAGAGAACAATACAAGCCAGACAGTGGAGTCATAAACCATGGCATAGAAGATCCCTATAGCGTCTTTATGTGTGGTCAAATCGGCAATATAGCTTTTGCTGGCAAATAGTCCGTAAATGATACTCAGCAGCGCACAGCCGACAAAAAATTTATTGTACTTTATGCGGTACCATTCCATCTGCATAAGATTATTCATGGCATCCCCCCCTTTAATAAAGTTCCGAATGGTTAAAAATCCTGCCGGTCGCTACGCAGAAGCAGCCTAAAAAAATTATTCCGACCAGCAGAGCCGCTCCTGTCGATGAAGAATCCCCGATTAACAGTCTCAGCTGCCCCAGGGGAATAAACCGCGCAATTTCTTTCGCGTTCGGGCCGTTTAACAGGAATATGGTCAAAAAATAAAACAGCGCTGGAATGGATAAGGTTTTACCAACATCTTTACATATGAATGCCGCCAGTAGGGAGATTCCGCACATAGCCGCGTTCAATACAGCTGTTGTAAGAAATAATTTTATTATCTCCTTCAGATCTGACCCGAAAGATTGGTGCCCCCACCCGTAAATACCGGCATTAAGAGCGATACTAAGGATCGGCTGAAGGAGTAAAATCATGTTCGACCCCGCTACAAATAGGATCGTTTTGCTAAGAAATACATGGTTCCGTGAATGCCCAGCGCAAATCATGTGATGCAGCGTGTGGTCTGCAAAATCCTTTCCAATGTAGAGCGCCCCAAATACACATGTCAGCAGCATTAATATAGGTGCATTATACAAGGACGCAAATACACTCTCATATCCGGTAAGTTTTCCTTGATCCAGCATAAGGAAGCCGCCCAGTACTATAGACAAAGCCAAAAGGATAAAAAAGCTCCGGTCATGCACCAGCTTGTAAATTTCTGCTTTAATGAGACAATGCATGCTTCTCTCCTCCAATACGGTCGAGGAAGTAACTTTCCAGAGTATCTCCAGCCATTGTCATCCCCGTAATCAGGACGCCTTCCTTCATTAATGTGGACGAGATGCCTTCCATGTCATCCAAGTGATCATACAGCTTAATGGTTCCGTCAGGCATAACCTGATAATCTTTGATATGCAGCCGGTTTTCTAAAGCAAGCAGGGCATTCTCTACATGATTGGTCTGCAGCGCAATATGGCGTTTGCACTTCTCATTCAGCTGGCTTTGTGTTAATTCTTCAATCAGGACACCTTGATTAATAAGGATATACTGCGACACCGTCTGATAAAGCTCGTTAAGGATATGGCTCGATATCAATATCGTGGTCCCGCGTTCCGCATTTAAGCGTTTCAGCAAGATCCGCATTTCGGCGATCCCCATGGGGTCTAGCCCATTAATCGGCTCATCTAAAATAAGCAGTTCAGGGTCATGCAGCAAGGCAATCGCAATACCCAGCCGCTGGCGCATTCCCAGAGAAAAATTACGGACCGCTTTTCTGCCAGTAAGATGATCATCCAGACCGACCAGCTCCAGCGTCTCCCTGATAACATGCCGATCGGGTATTCCCCGCTGAATCCGCTGGACTTCCAGATTCTGCACAGCAGTCATATTGGGATATAGAGCAGGCGTTTCAACCATACAGCCGATCCGTTTACGCTGCTCTTGCAGCGCCTGCTTCCCTGTCTTGCCGAACAGGTACAACTCGCCGCTTGTCGGAAAGGATAACCCTACAATAAGGCGGATCAGCGTTGTTTTCCCAGCCCCATTTTGACCAATGAAGCCATACATCTTTCCTCTTTCAATGTTCAGATTAATATTATCCAAGGCCAATGTATGATTATATTTCTTGGTGAGATTGTTGGTCGTAAGGATGATGTCACTCATGTCTGTCACGCTCCAGTTCTACGGTTAAGCATTAAGTATATATTTACCGTTACTGACTATAGTAAGAGGTAATCTTAAAGAAATTCTTAATTTCCTCCGGGATCTCTTTAAAGAATTCTTAAAGTTATGGTTCATGCGAGCTTTTGCTCCCAACAGGAAGAGCCGCTTGCGCCATGAGCAAACGGTTCCTTCATAATAAGGCATATAATAATCAACCGGTTCTAGTCTGTTTTATACAAGCGGTAGCCTATTCCCCAAACGGTTTCTATGTATAACTTATCCGGACTGGCTGCCTTCAGCTTATTGCGTATATTGCTAATATGAACATTTAGTGTATTGTCTTCACTCATATATTCTTCATTCCAGATGCTTTTGAACAGATTGGCTTTGGAGTATATTTTCTCCGGATGTTTCATAAGCAGTTCAAGAATTCCATATTCTTTGGCTGTAAGCGCAAGCTCGCGACCCTTAACCTCTACATTATGCTTCATCTCATCGAGCTGAATATCCTGATAGGTTAAACATCTGTTTCCCGCAGTATCCTGGTTCATTTTATTCCGCCGTAAATTACTTTCTATCCGCGCAAGGGTCTCATCGAGATCAAAAGGTTTAGTGATATAATCATCTGCCCCGATCCGTAAAAGCTCAATTTTGGTTTGCGTTGTATCCTTGGCTGAGATCACAATCACTGGTACTGCAGAATGTTCCCGTAATTCACACAGAAGCTGATCTCCGCTCTTATACGGCAGCATCAGGTCTAGCAGAATCAGATCATAAGATTCTCTTTGAATAAGTTGCAGGGCCTCTAATCCGTTATACGCAGAAGTAGTCAAATAACCGTGTTCCGATATGAAGCAGCGAAGCAGACCGTTAATTTCTTTCTCATCCTCAACTATCAGTATATGCTCCAATTTTCCACATCCTTATATACCTGCATTCACTGCTCACAAATCCGGCCAATCTCGGACTCATGGAATTTTTACGTATATTTTTTCCTCTTATCCTTTATTTTAACACTTATTCTTGAAAAAACGATTATCAACATCCTGTTATATCTTTGCGCATAGAACACATTTTTTTCAACATAAGATCAATATTTTCCAGTCCGATAGCCAAAGAAATACTGTTCGGAATAGCATTTGTATCTGCCGTTATACACGTCTGGAGATTCCGTTAGAACACCCCCTGCGAATTTGACCTGTTCTCAGAAACGGCGTAGACTTTCAAAGGTAAAGATGAATTGAAGGAACAGAATCCCGGCAAGCGGTTTTATCGAAGATCTTTAGATACAAACATATAAAGGGAGGCAGATTATGGAAGCGAAGGTTGAGTTGAATTCGCAGACCGCCGCGGACCTTGTTGCAGCGCAAGAAGCACGCGCGGCGCGCGTGCTGATCGTAACCGCTGTCGCAGCCGAGCGGGATGCCGTCCTGCGCGGCCTGCAGGGCAGCCGCAGGTTCCATGTCATCGCAGCGGGAGCCGGCACCGCTGCGGCGGCGGCGGGCACCGCCGCCGCTCTGGCAGCCGGCTCCTACGGCTGCGTCATCAGCGCCGGGATCGGCGGCGGCTTCCCCGGCCGTGCACCCGTAGGCTCGCTGGTCGTCGCCAGCGAGATGCTTGACGCGGCCCTCGGCGCAGAGACGCCGGAGGGCTTCCGCAGCGCTGCCGAGCTCGGCTTCGGCAGCGTGTCCGTGCCTGCGCCGGGCGGCACGGTCCAGGCCCTTGCGGCCGCGCTGGCAGCGGCCGGGCTCACGGTAAGCACGGGCACCGTGCTTACCGTGTCGACCGCGACCGGCACCGCCGGGACGGCCGCGGAGCTCGCCGCGCGCCATCCGCAGGCGGCGGCGGAAGCGATGGAAGGCCACGGGGTCGCCGTGGCCGCCAAGGCCCTGGGAATCGCAGCTCTGGAGCTGCGCGCGATCTCGAACCCGGTCGGCCCGCGCGACCGGGCCGCGTGGAAGATCAAAGAAGCCCTGGACGCCCTCACAGCGGCAGCGGCTATTCTACTGGAGGTGCTGTAATGACAACCGAACTTCATATTGCTTTTTCTCCATGTCCCAACGATACCTTCGTATTCCATGCCTGGGCGCACGGTCTGGTGCCGAATGCACCCAAGCTGGAGGTAACCTTTGCCGATATCGATATCACCAACGGCCTCGCGGCAGACGGCGCCGGTCCGGAAGTCCTTAAGATCTCCTACGCCGCGCTTCCCTGGGTGCTGGATAAGTACAAGCTGCTGCCTTGCGGCGGTGCGCTTGGACGGGGCTGCGGCCCGCTCGTACTGACACGCAAAGGTGCAGATGCCATCAAACATCCGCGTCAGCTATCCGGCCGCAGAATAGCCGTGCCAAGTGAGCGCTCCACCGCCTACCTGCTCTTCCGGCTGTGGGCTGCGCAGCAGGTGCCGGACGGCCCGGCTGAGATCGTCGTCATGCCCTTCGATGAAATCATGCCTGCTGTACAGAATGGCACGATTGATGCCGGGCTGGTCATTCATGAAGCCCGCTTCACCTACCCGTCCTATAATCTTAACCTGCTGACTGACCTCGGCAGCTGGTGGGAAAGCGACACCGGCCTGCCTATTCCGCTGGGCGCAATCATCGCCCGCCGGGATCTGGACCACGAGGCCATTACCGGCTGGATCCGCAGCTCTTTACAGTATGCCTGGGATCATCCCCTGGACTGCCAGGAATATGTCCTGAGCCATGCCCAGGAGCTCTCCCCGGAAGTAGCCAAATCGCATATTGATCTTTACGTCAACGAGTTCACGATGAACCTGGGCGAGGACGGCTACGCGGCAATCTCTGCCCTGCTAACCCGCGCCGCCGCTGAGGGTCTCGTGCCTGCCATTGATCCGGAGCTGCTGCGCTAGCTCAGAAGTTGCTAGCTTTTTATCCGCCTATGTTTATCCGGATTTTTGAATATTGACGCTTAGACTATCTATGATAAAGCACAAACACAACTCATATGGAGGCTGATTCCTATGATTCCTGCAGGTAACAGCAAGCCTAATATTGACCGCTTCTTGGGATATCAGGATGAATACGACCGTTACCGGCCCGAAGCGCCGCCGCTCGTTATTGAGCTGCTGAGTAATTACCTGGGCAGCCGTCCGGCCGTGGTCGCTGATATAGGCTGCGGCACCGGTCTGTCCACCTTCCTGTGGAAAGACGCCGCCGACTCCGTAACCGGAGTGGAGCCTAACCCGGATATGCTGAGCAAAGCGCAGGAAAAGCTGAATCGCCTGGGCGACGGGGCGCAGGTCTTGTCTTTTGTCCAAGGCTACTCCAATCAGCTTCCCTTCGCCTCAGAGGGCGTCGACATCATTACCTGCTCGCAGTCTTTCCACTGGATGGACCCGGCCAGCACACTTCAGGAAATCTCCCGCTGTCTGCGTCCGGGCGGAGTGTTCGCAGCCTATGACTGCGATTGGCCTCTGGTACTGAACCCTGCTATTGAAGCCCGTTACAATAGGCTGATCGCCACTTCAGACGCCCTGCTTAAGGAGCTCCAGCCTGATTCCGATCAGGCCCGCAAGTGGGATAAGGAAGGACATCTGGGCCGGATCAAAGCCAGCGGATGTTTCACTTACGCGCGAGAAATCGTTTTTCACAACACAGAAGCCTGCAATGCAGAGCGCTATATCGGCCTGGCCCTCAGCCAAGGCGGAATGCAATCGGTTCTGAAGCTTAGCCCGGCCTCACTTGAGCAAGATATTGCCGAGTTCTCGGCAGAGGTTAAGAACTACTTCCGGGGCCGGACATTGCAGGTGCTGATTAGCTACCGGATGCGGATCGGCGTGAAATAAAGGCTTTTCATGCTGTCATTCTAGCCATATCCAAGCTTAATAACAGCGAGACGAAGAACGTCCCGGTTTTCCCCCAATTGGGGGAGCCGGGGCGTTTTCTATTTTCGGGGGAGGCTTGAGAATCATGACATTTGAAGAAGCACATCTGCAGTTTATCAACGGGCATCTGGGCAGCAGACCTAAAGGAGAACGCCGGGCGCGCTTGGAGCGGGGGCATAGGCATGCCGAGATCCTGTTTCTGAATAAAGTCTGGTGGCCGCTGCGGGGACATTTTGAAGGGCTGCATCCAGAATACGAGGTCATGGACTGGCGGGGAAGATCGTATTTTGCAGATTTCGCCTGGTTACCGGGATACGTGAAGCTGCTGATCGAGATCAAAGGCTATGCCTCACATGTACGCGATATGGACCGGACTAAATACTGCGGCGAACTTAACCGGGAAACTTTCCTGTACGCCATGGGCTATCATGTGATTTCATTTGCGTATGATGATGTTGAGCAGCGCCCTGAGCTTTGTATGACCCTGCTGCGGCTCGTACTGGGCAGATATCAGCCTGCCGAGGCACCTGTGTCACGTGTACAGCTAATGGAGCAGGAGGTAATCCGGCTGATTATCCATCTGGCCCGGCCCATCCGCCCGCAGGATGTGAAGGAACATTTCTCTGTCGATTACAGAACCGCAGTCCGGACGTTACACAATCTGGCTGACAAAGGCTGGCTCCTTCCCGTCCCCACCAGTAATCAGGAACGGACTGCACGGTATGAGCTGAAACGCAGTGTGCTTGAATATTTTAATTAGTCTCATATGGAGCAATCTACTTGCGTTTCCGCAGCAGACCAAATTTAATGTAACGGCTGCGGGCTGGGGCTGCGGACCAGCATTAATGCGACCCGTTGCGGGCCATACACTGACGTAGACGAACATTGCAACACAAGTGGATCTCCACTATACTTTGTCCGCTCGACGTTTGCCCAGTAACATGTATCCGAAAAGTACGCTGAGCTTTAACCAGAACCGCCAGCAACGTTCAGGTGGATCGTTGAACCCGCTGCTGGCTGTAGGCTGTAGTGCCGCGAATCAACTGCTGTAACAGTAAGTGGAAAAAGGTATCTTAATTTATCGATTTCGTTGGATCGTGGGCAAGCAAGTGGAAAAACAGCAACTAATTGGGGTGGTTTCAGCTACGTGGGGTGAAATGTAATAATTTAAGTGCTGTTTATCCACCTGCTGCATTCGCAGGGTTCATTCGTTCACCAGCAAGTGTAGAAAATCCAACTAATACTGCCTCTATTGCCTCAGTAGCCGGTGAGGGCCATACAATTCTCCAACAAGTCATGCCCCTCACCAGTGCTCTGACCCTAGCCTTCAGCTTCGCCCGTCTAGCCAACCCCTCTGACCCTAGCCTTCCGGCTTCATCCTTCTCACCCTCCCTTTAATCTCATCCTTAGCTTCGTCCTACTCCCCCTTCCTCTAGCCTCAGCCCTCCAGCTAACTCTTTCTCTTCAATCCCTCTAGCCCCAGCCTCCCCCCTTCCTCTCCCTCCAACTTCACCCTTCTAGCCCAATCCCTCTAGCCTTATCCCTCCAGCTTCCCCCTTCTCTCCCTCAAGCCCTAGCACCCAGCTTCATCCCTCTAGCCTTAGCCCTCCAGCCTCACCCTTCTCCCCCTCCCTCTAGCCTTATCCCTCCAGCCCCATCCATCTATCCCATCCTGCCAGCCATCCCGCTCTGCAGAAGCTCCCCCTACCCTTCCCCAGCAAAAAAACACCCGCATGCGAAACCTCCGCATGCGGGCACTCAATGACCGGCAACCTACTTCTTATTCATCTTAAACTTCAGGAACAGCTCGTTATAATGGGCAAGCATCCGCTTACCGAGGTTATCGTAGACCTCCAGCCGGTCTGTGATCTCGGCGGGCGGGTAGAAGCGCTCGTCGCCGGAGATGTCCTCCGGCAGCAGCTTCAGGGCAGGAACGTTCGGCGTAGAGTAGCCGACATATTCCGTATTCTGCGCCGCCACATCCGGGCGGAGCATGAAGTTGATGAACTTATGTGCCCCTTCGATATTGGCTGCGCCGCGCGGAATGACCATGTTGTCGAACCATATGTTCGAGCCTTCCTCCGGCACTACGTAATCCAGCTTGTCGTTCTCATCCATAATCTCCGAAGCATCGCCGGACCAGACGATTCCGACAGCCGCCTCCTCGTTCGCCAGCAGCATCTTGATCTCGTCGCCGACGATCGCCTTCACATTCGGCGACAGCCGGTTCAGCTTGGCCAACGCCTCCTGCAGATGCTCTTCATTCCTGTCATTGACGGAATAGTGCAGACTGTTCAGCGCCATGCCCATCACCTCGCGTGCTCCATCGACCAGGAAGATATTATTGTCCAGCCGCTTATCCCAGAGCGAATCCCAACTGCTGAAATCGATGCCCTCCGTCATCTCGGGGTTGTAGATGATACCTACCGTCCCCCAGAAATAAGGCACCGAATACAGGTTACCGGGATCAAAGGACAGATCCATGAATTCGGACCCGATATTGGCCAGATTCGGAAGCTTGCTGTGATCCAGCGGCAGCAGCAGGTTCTCTTCGCGCATCTTGGCAATGGCATAGTCGGAAGGGACCACGACATCGAAGACCGTACCGCCCTGCTCAACCTTGGTCAGCATCGCCTCATTAGAGTCAAAGGTCTGGTAGATCACCGTAATGCCGGTCTCCTCCTGGAACTGCTCCAGCAGCTCAGGATCGATGTAATCACCCCAGTTGTAGATCGTCAGCGTATTGCCGCCGGAATAGCCCTCGGCCGAGTTCAGCCTGGAGGCCAGGAACATCAGCCCGAATGCCACGATCAGAATCGCCAGAAACGTATTTACCAGCTGTTTCATCTAGGCACCCCCGCTTCGGCAACCGGTTCTGCAATCTGCATAGGCGGGCGGCTCTTCCGCTGGTTAAGGTAGTAGTAACCTACTACAAGCAGAATCGTGAAGAGGAAGATCAACGTCGACAATGCATTAATCGACAATGAGACCCCTTGGCGTGCCCGGGAATAGATTTCAACCGACAGTGTGGAATATCCATTACCGGTTACGAAGAAGGTTACCGCGAAATCGTCCAGGGAATAGGTAAGCGCCATGAAGAACCCGCTGAAAATCCCCGGCTTGATGATCGGCAGAACTACCTTCGTAAGCACATCGCGGCGCGTAGCCCCGAGATCCCGGGCAGCGTCAGTCAGTGTCAGGCTCATCTCCTGCAGATGGGGCAGGATCATGATGACGGCAATTGGAATACTGAACGCCACATGCGAGAGCAGAACGGAGGTGAAGCCAAGCTTGATCCCGACAATGGTGAACAGGATCAGGAACGAGGCTCCGATAATCACATCCGGGCTGACAATCAGCACATTATTCAGCGAGAGCAGCGTGTTCTTGGCCCGGCGGCTGCGGACATGCTGGATTGCCAGTGCTCCGATGATCGCAATCAGTGTCGCAATCGCCGAAGACAGGAGCGCGATCACCAGCGTGTTAATCACAATAATCATCAGCCGGGTATCAGCAACGACCTCACGGTAATAATCCAGTGTGAAGCCCTCGAATTCATGCATGGTGCCGCCGCTGTTGAACGAGTAGTACATCAGATAGAAAATCGGCGCATACAGAACAAGGAAGACCAGCACCAGATAGATATTGGCAATCCCGTTTTTATTTTTGCTTTTGTTTCTCACCCGCGCACCCCTTTCCGCGAGCTGCCCGTAAGAATCATGAACAGCGCCATAATGGCGATCAGGAATACCGCTACCGTAGAGCCCATGCCCCAATCCTGTGTGACCAGGAAATGCTGCTCAATCGCGGTGCCGAGTGTAATTACCCGGTTGCCGGCAATCAGTCGTGTAATCATGAAGAGCGACAGCGCCGGAATGAATACCGCCATAACGCCGGAACGGACCCCGGAGATCGTCAGCGGAAACACAACCCGCCGGAACGTCGTCCACCCGGAGGCACCCAAATCGCGCGCCGCATCCACCAGCGACAGATTCATCTCATCCAGTGCACTGAAGATCGGCAGAATCATGAACGGGATGAAGATATAGACGGATACAAATACAAAGCTGAAGCCCGTGAAGAGAATCTGCTGCTCTCCTATCCCCATTAAATCGAAGAAATTGTTAACCGGGCCGAAGGTGCCGAAGATCCCGATGAAGGCATATGTCTTCAGCAGCAGATTGATCCATGTCGGCAGAATAATCAGCAGCAGCCACAGCTGCTTGTGCTTCGTGCGCGTCAGCAGATAAGCAGCCGGGTATGCCACCAAGAGCGAGAACAGTGTGATCAGAAAAGCATACCAGAAGGAATTCAGCATCATTCTCATATATACCGGCGTGAAGAAATTGACGTAGTTGTCCAGCGTCAGCTTCCCGTCCAGATCGAACAGGGAATAATAGACAACCAGCAGCACCGGTGCAATAACAAACAACGCAATCCACAGGTAATACGGGATGAGGTAGTACGACTTGCCCTTACTCTTCATCGCTCTCCACCTCGCCGTAAGCCTCCAGACGTTTGTCGAACTCTTCCTCCGTTTCGCCGAAACGCATAACATGGATCGCTTCCGGATCAAAATACAGCCCGATTTCGCTGCCTACCTCCGCCTTGCGGGTGGAATGGACCAGCCATTCATGGCCTGAGCCGTCATAGCAGCTGATCTCATAATGTACCCCGCGGAACAACTGGGAATCCACGCGCACCTTCAGCTTTCCCGCTTCTACTGTGGCAATCTCCAGATCCTCCGGCCGGATGACGATCTCCACCGCCTCATTCGGCTTCAGGCCGGCATCGACGCACTCGAACCGGTGGCCGTTAAATTCAACTACATAGTCCTCAATCATTACGCCCGGCACGATGTTCGACTCGCCGATGAAATCCGCCACGAAGCGGTTGATCGGCTCATCGTAGATATCGTTCGGCGTACCGCTCTGCTCAATCTTTCCGCCGTTCATGACGAAGATCCAGTCGGACATCGCCAGCGCCTCTTCCTGGTCATGGGTAACGAAGATGAAGGTGATGCCCAGCCGCTGCTGCATTTCCCGCAGAATATACTGCATCTCCGTGCGCAGCTTCAGGTCGAGCGCGGACAACGGCTCGTCCAGCAGCAGTACCTGCGGCTCGTTGACAATCGCTCGCGCAATTGCGACACGCTGTCTTTGTCCCCCGGACATCTCATTTATCGCCCGCTGGTCATAGCCGACCAGATTGACGAAGCGCAGCGCCTCCTGCACCTTTTGATTAATAACATCCTTCTTAAGCTTCTTGATCCGCAGTCCGAAAGCCACATTCTCAAATACGTTCAGGTGCGGAAACAGCGCATAGTCCTGGAATACCGTATTGACCTGCCGCTCATTGGCGGGAATATGGTTGATGATTTTGCCGTTCAGATAAATGGAACCTTCAGTCGGCTCAGCGAAGCCGGCAATCAAACGCAGAATGGTCGTTTTCCCGCAGCCCGAGGGGCCCAGCAGTGTATAGAATTTACCACGTTCAATTTCGAAGCTCACGCCTTTTAATACAGCCTCTTCATCGTCATATTGCTTAATAACCTGATCAAAAGAAATAATAGTGCCTTCCTGGGTAGCTATAGCTAACAACCTCCCTACCTTATGTAGTACAACCTATTTTACCCGCTTATTGCGGGAGACAATCCATAAGCAGCATCCTCAGCGCGGATAAGTGACATTTCCTCCCTTTGTTCGACAGACTTCAATATATATAGCATATAGGAATCATTCGATATATGCGATAGCTTACATTATTAATTGCAGTACAGAAACTTAACAAGTTCGTAAAAAATGGACCCGGCGTGGCCTGTTTTGAGGTGCTATAATGAAAACGGCTGAAAAACATAAAATTTTTCTTACATTTGCGAAAGAAGATGACTACCATGAACGAGGGGTTACAAGACCGCCTTGAGAAGTTCGGATTATCCCTTTATATGATACGTGTTACCCTTGCTGCATCACTATCCTGGCTCGCGGTACACAGCTTGTATGGCGACCGTTATCTGTACTTTGCGCCGCTGGCGGCGATTCTTATCACCCAGAGCAGTGTCAAAGCCTCGCTTGAAAAAGGGGCATACCGGCTGCTCGGTATTGTGCTAGGCGGAATCGCCAGCCTGGTCGTGGGCCGCTTCTTCGATGTTGGTGCGCTCTCGATTCTGCTGATGCTGCTGCTCGGTATAGGCGTAGCCACCGCCTGCCGGATTAATATCCAGGCCGTTTCGCAGGTTGGCGTCACTTCCGTCCTGGCGCTCACCTTCTATCAGGATGGGTACATCGTCTGGAGAGTCGCCGAGACCCTGATCGGCGTGCTGATTGCCTTAATTATAAATATGATTATCGTTCCGCCCAAGGGGTTCGTCAAGGTCAAGGACTTGGCACTGAGGGGCAGCCTGACATTGTCCGATGCCTTAACCGGCCTGACGTCCGGCGGACGGGATGCTGCCCAGGCACTGACCGCGCTTAAGCTTTCCGGTGAACTGCTTGGCAAGAGTAAGCAACTGCAGAACGAGCTTCACTTCACGCTCTCCCATTACCAGTGCCGCAAAGAGCTCGGTACACTGTCACAGGCTACCTCCCATCTTAGCAGGGTGCATTCCTACGTCAAAGGAATTTCCGAAGAGCTCTCCCTGCTTCCTGCCCATTATGCCGCAGCCGACTGGATGACAGAGGTTGTGACGGCAACGGCAGACTGCATTGCCTTATATGGTACCCGGACGCTGTCGGATGCGGAATGCGGACGTTCGCTCCCCGAGAGCCTTCGCCGCGCCCGTGATGTGCAGCTGGCCTGGTTCTCTGAGCTGCAGGGTCAATGCCCGCTCGCCGCATTCCGTGATCTTGGCGCGGTGTTCTCGCATCTGAACCGGATTCTTGAAGAGATTGAACGCGCTGATTATGCGGCAATCTCAGCTGGCGCGCAGCCCGCCAAGGCTGCACCGGCGAGCGCGATACGATTCATACAGAAGGGACTCTCCCATAAGCTATAGGCTTGGGAGAGTCCCTTTTTCCTGTGCGGTAAAGCCGAATCAGATTTAGTTCCCATCCTCATGATTTGTTCCCGTAACGACACTATGCCCTCCCGGTTCAACTGGAAGTTACACGCATTGATTTTTAGCGGATTATTGGCAGTCATAGGGCGGAAATATATTATTGTTGTACAATAATTCAATTAGCAGTACGGTTTGAGCAACAAGGGCTCTTGCAGAAGGGGTCCTCCCATAAGCTGTAAGCGCTGGGAAACCAGTTTTCCAGACAACTTAGAGCTGCACATTTTAAGATTATTGATAAATTGGCAGAATAGAGTTGAAAAATAGCTCCTTAAGTACTAGAATTAAGCTTGTTTGCAGAAGTTCCTGCAGCGCAGGAACCAGTTATGACCTTTTTTGTCGATTACAGTCGATTTAAATCGCCTCATGCTGAGTGTATATCATTGATCTATTTCTAAAGGCAAACTTCCTGAAAGGGTAGGACGCAAAGCAATGGGCCTAAGAATGCAGAGAATCCGCGTTTATGGTCGCCAGGCTGCCAATAGAGACCACGTAAGCCATCAGTCACCGGGAGATCCCCCAGGCTTTATGATGCTCTTTTCTGTACGAATGCCATTGATTATACGAAAAAGCGAGGTTAAGCTAATGCCGCAGCAATTCATCGAACCAACCCGATATGATTTCGTGGAATCCTTGATGCTTGAACGTACGGGATTCCTGGATTCTTTCTCTGTGGAGGGCCAGACTTCCGGCGGGATGAATGGAGATAAGGATGGAATTATCCTTGTGCAGAATAATCAGATCTTCATTACTCCCCCGCTCTCTGGCGGCAAGCCAGCCCGGATCTCCGCTGTGCATCCTGTAGTGCTGAAGATCAACTGGAAGACCGTTACAGAGCCTACTGAGGTGACCTCAGCGGATCATATAACCTGGGAAATTTGCGAGAAGCCACAGTATCAGATTACCGTTTCACCTGACAAGCTCAAAGTGCATTTCACCTTGTACCGTGCAGAAAAGTACGCCTGGAATCTGGTTAATTGCCCGGCTTCCTTCGAAGCCGCAGTCCGGGCTGAACCTAACCGGGCGATGCTGCTGTCCACGCTCACTATAGAACAGATTCTCTCTTCGCTGGATAACCGCTCCATTCTGCGGAATCTGAATATCCCGGCCCTATACGCCGAACTGAACAACCCTACATATCTCCCAGTCTGTATCGTAGAAGGGAGAGCCCCGCTGCCCGGCAAGAAATCAAGGCTGCAGCTGTCCCTCCCGGAGCATACGCTCACAGGCAATGGAATGCTCCGGGAGGGAAGAACTGCGGAAGCTGCAGATTTCTTAGATTATCTCCGGTTTCCGGGAGCCCCCTTCGCCAGAGAGGGAGAGGTCTTTGCCCGCAAGTTGCCGCCAGAAGAGGGAATTCCCGGATTTGACGTAGAAGGAGGCGTCTTGCCTCCACCTCCACCCCAGGATATTTATTTCGCAGCCGGAGACCATGCACAGCTGCTTCCAAACGGAGAGATCGCGGCTCTACGTACGGGCAGACCCCGCATCTGCGGAGACTCCGGCAGCGTCACAACCTGCGATTTCCCTGCCCTATGCCTCATCACCAAGGAAATGGCGGCAACGGCCGGTGAGATTATATTTGCAGGTGACATCGTTGTACCCTCAGATATTGAAGGCCCTATGTGTATTGAGGCGTTAGGGAATGTGTATGTCTACGGAAACGTCTGCCAATCTACAATTACGGCTACCGGCAGCATCTATATAAGCGGTCAAGTAACCGGCTGCAGCCTGCATACAGGACTTGCCGGCGTACACCAGCACCGCCTGCACCGCTTCTCCAGTCTGCTGCTGACTGAAGTCGGCGGACTGCGGGAAGCCGCCCGTCTGCTGGCCAAGAATGTAGAATCCCGCCAGCAATCCGTGAAGTACGGTCTGGTAGTTATGCTACTGATGGAGGATAAGTACAGCCATTTGGAGGGTTTGATCAGCGACCTTAAATCCGCACTGCTGTGCATGGAAGGGGCTTCCCAGCCCGGTACGGATCAGCTCAAGCAGATGCTGGAGGTTTTCACCCATCCGGGGCAGTTCACCGAGACTATCACTGACAGAGTTCTGAACAGCTTCTCCCGCCTGCTGCGTAATCTGTGTGAGTACATTGAACTGCTCCAGGAGGAGCATGTCCTCATTAATATCGCCCGTTCCCATAACAGTATTCTGGAGTCCGGCGGAGAACTGATCCTGCGGGATTCGGACAGAGCTCCTGTCTGACCCTGCGGTCCCCCCGACAAGAATAAACGGCTGCTCCTCATCCCTGAGGGCAGCCGTTTATTTATTTCTTGCCCAGACCGGGTACCGGGGTCTGCAGGACACTCCCAGCATTCGGGCCCAGCCTGACATTCACCAGAATAATGCTGCTCACAATCAGCAGCATGCCGATGACCAGATTCACCGTAATCTGTTCATGCAATAAGACAACACTGGAGCCGATGGAAATCAGCGGAATCAGAAAGGTGAAAGATCCTACCTTGCCTGCCTCTCCTTCATTGATCAGCTTGAAGTATACCATCCAGCCCAGCGCAATCACGAAGACCGCGATGAACATTGTATTTAATATAAAAGTACTACTCCAGGTAATATCCGCCCAGCTCTCTGAAGCCGAGCCTGCTGCCAGCAGGATTACCCCGCCGATCATGATCTGCATTGCGGTCATCCACAGCATATCTACTCTGGCTGCGTTACGTTTAGTGTAGACCGTGGCCAGAGCCCAGCTGAGTGCACTGGCCAAGGCCAGCAGTACGCCTATAGGCGAGATACTTCCGGTTAATCCCCCAAGGCTTAACGAGGCTACCCCGAGGAAGCCGATCACAAGGCCGGCGATCTTAAGCCCGTACATCCGCTCGCCCAGCCAGATCCAGGCAAAGATTCCGAGCAGCACCGGCTGCAGGAATACAATGGCCGAGAAGAGGCCGGACGGTACATACTGCAGGCCAATCGTCTGGAAGCCATAGTAGAAGACGATACTGAGGAAGGCTGACACCAGATAGACGGGCCAGAGCTGCCGCAAATTCAGCTGCTTCCGCTTAGGCAGAGCCGCGATGATTAGTATAATACCGGCAATGACCGTTCGGATTCCGGCGAACAACAGGGGCGGGGCATACGTTAAGGCAATTTTGGAGAGCGGCCAGTTGATGCCCCAGACAATAACCAGGAACACTAATAAGCCAATGGTTTGCTTCCGCTTCTGCATGAGTTCACCTCTTGTTCTGATTTCTTCCCAAATGATACAATAGAATCAGTCATAATTGAAATGAATTATAATCATGAGGGGCATACCAAATTAGATATGAACAACACTCAAATCCGCCTATTTGTTTTAATCGCTGAAAGCCGCAGCTTTACCAAGGCGGGTCTTGAGCTGAATATGACCCAGCCCGCAGTCAGCCGGGCCATCTCCGCACTCGAAGCCGAGCTGGACGTGAGGCTGCTGCTGCGAGACCGGCGCAGCGGATTGATGCTGACGGATATCGGCAAGCGGATTCTGGTTATCTGCCGCGGAATCCTCAGCGGCCTCGATAAGATAGATCAGGAGATTGCCGCCGAGAAAGGCCTGGAGAAGGGCCTCATCCGCATCGGCGCCTTTCCGGTTGCCGCTGCCTATTTTGTCCCGAAGATTATCAGCGCCATCACTGTCAAATACCCCGGAATTGAGATCAGATTATATGAAGGTTCGGTCGCAGAGGTGAAGGAGTGGCTGGCCTCACGGTTCATTGACGCAGGCCTGATGATTCCGCCGGTCGAAGAGTTCGCCTCCCTGCCGCTGTTCCGGGAGAAGCTCTACGCCGTATTGCCCGGGGATCACGAGCTTCGGCACAAGCAGATCATCTGTGTGAAGGATCTGGAAGCTCAGCCCATGCTGCTCTGCCGGTCGGGCTACGAGCCTCCGGTAGTGGACTTATTCAACCGGGCCGGAAGCAGGCTGAATGTGAAATACGAGGTCAACAGCTACATTACCGCGCTGAATATGATCAAGGAGGGGCTCGCCGTCGGTGTGATGTCCCAGCTCTCCCTACTGTCGCTGCCGCCGAATGTCGTGGTCCGGGAGCTGGTACCTGATGCTTACCGCGATATTCATATCGCCGTCCATTCCCTGGAGGAGACTTCTATTGCCGTACAATTATTCATTGATACTGCACTGCAGCTGTTCTCCGGCAGTGAAGCTGCTCCCCCGTCTCCGGCCGCAGTTGGCCTAATTAACGTTAATGATAAGGAAAAGGAGTGATTATGATGCATTATAAGCGTCTCGGGAATAGCGGCCTTCAGGTATCTGCACTGGGTCTTGGAACCAACTCGTTCGGCAAACGAGCCGATCAGGAGACCTCGATCCGCATTATTCATGCCGCCATGGATCAGGGAATCAACTTCATCGATACCGCTAATATCTATGCCGGCTCCGAGTCAGAGAGGATTATCGGCCTCGCGCTTGAGGGCAGACGCCATGCTGCCGTTCTGGCTACCAAAGCCGGCCTTCCGAAGCATGACGGGCCTGATGGAAGCGGCTCTTCCCGCCGCCATCTGATGCAGGAGCTGGAAGGCAGCCTGCGGCGGCTGAAGACGGATCATGTAGATCTGTATCAGATTCACACCTTCGACCCCTATACCCCGCTGGAGGAGACGCTGCGCACCCTCGATGATATGATCTCTGCAGGCAAAGTACGTTATATCGGGGCCTCCAATTATGCTGCCTGGGAGCTGATGAAGGCGCTGGGCATCAGCGAAGCGCGCAGCTGGGCCAAATATGTCTCCATCCAGTGCAGCTATTCGCTGGCCGACCGCACACCTGAAGCAGAGCTGCTTCCGCTGTGTCTGGATCAGGGACTGGGCATCATCCCGTACTTCCCGCTGGCCGGCGGCATTCTCACCGGCAAATATACCGGCAGTGCCCCTGCCGGTTCCAGAGCGGAAACCGACCCGAATTTCCGCCGCTTCCTTACCCCAGAACGCATCTCGCTCGGGGAGCAGGTTAGCAGTATAGCGGAAGAGCTGGACACTTCACCGGCGGCGCTGTCTCTGGCCTGGCTGATGAGCAGGCCGGCCGTCTCCACGGTGATTGTCGGTGCCACCCGGGTGGAGCAGGTACAGCATAACCTGCAGAGCCTCTCCGTCCGGCCGGATGCGGCAACGCTTGAGAAGCTGGATCAGGCCAGCGCCTCCTTCCGCAGCGGGGAGCCATTCGCCGTCTACCGGCTGCCGTAACAGCTGTCGGCTCATACACAAATAAGCGGGTTCCCGGTATACCATGGGCCCGCTTTTTTTGTGCGTTACATATTTGTTGTACGTTTTGCAACTTTGATTCATTGATAGCCGGGTGTGGCGAAGGATTGTTGTATGAAATACAAGAATTGTTCCGCTAAGCCGCATGAAGCAGGAAAATTCCTGCTTTTATACAACAATTTTAGATTTGGGCCGGTTTAACGGGCAAGATGTTGTATGCCATGCAGGATTTTTGAATATTACCAGATCTCTGTCACGAATAATGGATAACTCAGGAAATTCCCGGCAAAAGCGGCCATCCGATAGTCTTGTGAGACTTAGCGCTGCAGGTTAGAAGGTCAGCATTCTGTGTTACACCGCTGCAATAAACCGCTCCATGTCTTCCTGTACGGTGGTAATGCCGCCGATACCAAAGCTGTCTACCAGCACCTTAGCTACATTAGGTGACAGGAATGCCGGAAGTGTAGGGCCGAGGTGAATGTTCTTCACACCCAGATGCAGCAGTGCCAGCAGAACAATTACCGCCTTTTGTTCATACCAGGCAATATTGTAGGAGATCGGAAGATCGTTAATGTCGTCCAGGCCGAAGACTTCCTTCAGCTTCAGCGCTATGACCACAAGGGAGTAGGAATCATTGCACTGGCCGGCATCCAGCACGCGGGGAATTCCACCAATATCGCCAAGCGCCAGCTTATTATATTTGTATTTGGCACAGCCTGCAGTGAGAATCACTGTATCCTCAGGCAGCTCCGCCGCGAAGTCCGTATAATAGCTCCGGCTCTTCATCCGTCCGTCACAGCCCGCCATCACGAAGAACTGTTTGATTGCGCCGCTCTGGACGGCCCCGACTACCTGATCGGCCACATTCATCACTGCCGCATGGGCAAAGCCGCCGATAATCTCACCTGTCTCGATTTCTACCGGAGCACTGCAGCCTTTGGCCTGCTCAATCAGAGCCGAGAAGTCCTTGACCCCGTCTGCTCCTGCTGCAATATGCTGAACTCCCGGATAACCTGTGTTGCCTGTTGTGTACAACCGGTTCTTATAGCTTTCTTTTGGCGGTACGATACAGTTCGTAGTCATCAGAACCGGGCCACAGAAGCTATCGAATTCTTCAGTCTGCTTCCACCAGGCATTGCCGTAATTGCCCACGAAGTGGCTGTATTTCTTGAAGGCCGGATAATAGTGGGCCGGCAGCATCTCACTATGCGTGTACACATCGACTCCTGTACCCTCCGTCTGCTTCAGCAATTCCTCCATATCCTTGAGGTCATGTCCGCTGATCAGAATGCCGGGGTTCGTACCCACACCAATATTCACTTTGGTAATCTCCGGACTGCCGTAAGATGCCGTGTTCGCACGGTCGAGCAGCGCCATCACATCCACACCGAATTTGCCGCATTCCAGGACCAGGGCAGTCAGCTCGCCCCCGTTCAGGGTATCATCCAGCACGGCTGTCAGGCCTTTTTCCATAAAAGCATGTGCACCCGCTTCATAGAATCCCAGCACCGCCGCATGCTCCATGTATGCAGCCATTCCCTTGAGACCATAGGTGAGCAGCTCACGCAGAGAGCGGATATCCTCATGCTCTGTAGCAAGCACACCCACGGTTGCCGCCTTATCCATCAGTTCCCCGTCCGTACCGGCGCTCCATAGCGCTGCATCATGTTCTGACAGATACGCGATCACTCCGGCAGCCGCAATTCTGCTGCGCCAGTTATCCCGCAGGGCAAGCCCCTCCCGGATCTTCGCAGTGAAGAGTTCCGGAACAAAGTTAGCATTGGTAATCGTAGCGAACAGGCTCTCAATAATAAATTTCTCTGTGACCGGATCGGTAATGCCCAGCTCACGGCCGCTGCGTGCGAACACCGCAATACCCTTGAGCGTATACACCAGAAGATCCTGCAGATTGGCTACATCACTGGTCTTGCCGCATACTCCCTGAATCGTACAACCCGTTCCCTTGGCTGCCTCCTGGCACTGAAAACAAAACATGTCGCTCATTACTCATTCACTCCTCATCATGAATTGGATAGCTGGACAGGACAGCGCTGCGTCCCGCCTTTACAGTTACCAGTAATTGTAGTAGACTTTCGTCTATCAATCGGTAACGGATGTTACCGATTATTATGAATTCGGAGGAAATGTATGAAACTGGAGCCTGCCGCGCTGCAAGCCTGCCTGTTATTCCGCGGGAAGTCCGCAGAAGAGATCGAACTGCTGCTGCATACGCTGGCCTACACCGTCAGCACTTACCGCAGGAATGCCATCATCCTCGCCGAAGGCGATCCGGCTGACCGGCTGGGAATTCTTCTCTCCGGCCGGGTCGAGGTGCAGAAGACGCATTCCACCGGCAGCAGCGTTACCATCGCCCATCTCAAGGAAGGACAGACCATCGGGGAGGCCGTGTTATTCCGCAGGGATAATGTAGCCCCCGCCACGGTAACAGCAACGGGACCCTGCAAGGTGATGTTCATCGGCAAGCAGGAGCTGCTGCGAATATTCGCAGCGGACACAGATATTCTCACCCGCTTCATTGAGAATCTGTCCGAACGGCTGGTGCTTGTTAACCGGAAAATCGAGAACCTGTCCGCCGGGCCGCTGCGGCGCCGGATTATAGACTTCCTGCTGGAGCAAGGCACGCAGCAGGCCTCCGATACGCTGAAGCTCCCCTTCAGCCGCAAAGAATGGGCCGGGCATTTGAATACCGCCCGTCCTTCACTGTCCAGGGAGCTTGGATTCCTGCGCGATCAGGGCTGGATTGACTTCAAGGGCAGTGAAATCACGCTGCTGGACCGCAGCCGGATGAATGATTACCTCCTGAGCCTGCCCTCTACAGCAGGCAATCTGTGAAGATCCCCGGTGCAGAGCAAACCGGGCTAGACTAGACGAACCCTATAGATTCACCCGAGGAGGATGCAAGCATGTTGCAATTAACCGCACCCCATATCGACCAGTTGCTGGAAGATCATAGACAATGGTTCAGCAGCGGAATCACGAGAACCCCCGGCTTCCGCCTGGAGCAGCTGCAGAAGCTGAAGGACGCTATCAAGCGCAGCGAGCCCCGGATTATCGCCGCCTTGAATAAGGATCTGCGTAAGAGTGAATTCGAGGCCTACGCCACGGAGATCGGCTTCACGCTGGACAGCATCGGTTATATGATGAAGCATCTGCGGCGCTGGATGAAGCCGGTTAAGGTAAGATCACCGCTGCACATGTTCCCGGCGAAGAGCAGCATTCTAGCAGAGCCTTATGGGACTGCGCTCATCATCGGACCTTTCAATTATCCGTTCCAGCTGCTGATTGAGCCGCTGATCGGCGCCATTGCCGCCGGCAATGGCGCGGTATTGAAGCCTTCCGAGAGTACCCCGGCTACTTCGGCAGTCATTGAAGACATGATCCGGGAGACCTTTGACCCCGCATATATCCGGGTGGTGCAGGGTGAGAAAGAGACGACAAATCTGCTTATTCACGCGAAATTCGATTATATATTCTTCACCGGCAGCGTGCCTGTAGGCAGAATCGTCATGGAGGCGGCAGCGAAGAATCTGGTGCCTGTAACCCTTGAGCTGGGCGGTAAAAGTCCGGTCATTGTTGACAAGACCGCCAATCTGGAGGCCGCGGCCAAACGGATCGTGTGGGGCAAGCTGATCAATGTCGGGCAGACCTGTATCGCCCCGGATTACCTGCTGGTCCATAGCGATGTTGCAGCTGAGCTGATCGGGCGGATCAAACACAGCATCACCGCATTCTACGGAACGGATATCCGGCATAACACAGACTACGGACGGATTGTGAATGAACGCCAGCTGCGACGGATTGAAAAGATGCTTGAGCAGGACCGCGATAAGCTGATCCTGGGCGGCAGCGTTGTGCCGGAGGATCTCTACATCGAGCCGTCCCTGATCTACCCGGCTTCCTGGAGCGATGCCTCGATGGAGGATGAAATCTTCGGACCCGTGCTGCCGATTATGGAATACAGCCAGATTAGCGAAGCTATCCGGAGTATCAACGATCACCCCAAGCCGCTCGCCCTCTATCTGTTCACTGAGGATAAGCAGATCGAAGAGCAGGTAATGGACAGCGTTTCCTTCGGGGGCGGCTGTGTGAATGATACCATTACCCATGTCGCCAGCACCCATCTGCCGTTCGGCGGTGTGGGGAATTCCGGGATAGGCGGCTATCACGGCAAGCATAGCTTTGAGCTTTTCTCCCACCGCAAGAGCATTGTTAAGCGAAGCACGAGACTGGATTTCGGGATTGTCTATCCGCCATACGGCAACAAGGTCAAGCTGGCACGGAAGCTGCTGAAGTAGAGAATTAAGGAGACCGGATAGCTCCCCTACCCCACTTTGCGAAAAAGAAAAAACAAAAAGGAAGCCTCCCTTGTTTTGAAGGAGGCTTCCTTTTTGTTTTTATATTACATACCTATACTATAAACGGAGTACATTTCGTATACTTATTGCTTCAGCCCGCACGCCGTCCGGCCACCCAGCCCGCGACCTCTTTCTCCGGGATAGGCCTGCTGATATAATAGCCCTGAATCTTGTCACAGCTCGTCCGCTCCAGAAAAGCCAGCTGCTCCGGGGTCTCCACCCCTTCTGCGGTAACATTCAGACCCATATCGTGGCCGATGGTCACAATGGAGCTGGCCAGCGACATGTTGTTCGGGGTATCGATACTGTCGATGAAGGACTTATCAATCTTCAGTGTGGTAATCGGCAGCTGCTTCAGATAGCTCAGTGAAGAATAGCCCGTTCCGAAGTCGTCCAGCGCGATGCCGATTCCCTTAACCTTAAGTGCTTCCAGCTTAGAGCTGATAGCCTCGAAGGATTCCATGAAGATCGACTCTGTAATCTCCAGCTCCAGATATTCCGGGGCAAGTCCGGTATCCCGCAGCACCGTAAGCACCATGTCCGTGAAATCATCCAGCATCAGCTGAATGACCGAGATGTTAACCGAGATATGACAGCCCGTATACCCCTGGCTCTGCAGATCCTTGATGAACTGGCAGGCGGTGCGCAGCACCCATTCCCCGATGGGCACAATCAGCCGGCAATCCTCGGCAATCTTGATGAAGGACAACGGCGATACGAAGCCCAGCACCGGATTATTCCAGCGGATCAGGGCTTCGAAGCCCCAGATCTCGTTCGAACCGACATCTACCAGCGGCTGATAATGCAGCGAGAGCTCGTTATTGGAGATGGCGTTTCTTAGATGCATCTCAATAATCATCCGCTCATCAAAATGCTGCTGCATCTCACGCCCGTAGATCACATAAATGCCTTTGCCCGCTTCCTTCGCTTTATACATGGCAATGTCGGCATTCTTCAGCAGTTCCTCCGCGTTCACGCCATTCTCCGGATATTGAGCAATCCCGATACTGGCCGAGATATGTACAACACTGGCACTCAGCTGAAACGGCTCCTTGAAGCCCTGCACCAACGAGTCCGCATAGCGGATCACTTCACTATACCCGTCTACATCCTTGAAAAGGATCACAAACTCATCGCCGCCGAAGCGGAAATGCTTACTGCGTCCGTCGGACAGCTCCAGCAGCCGCTCACCGACCTTCACCAGCAGCTCATCGCCGAAGGTGTGGCCCATCGAATCATTGATATACTTGAAATTATCAATGTCCAGGAAGAACAGTGCCGCATGGCCGCCGGAGTGCTCCTGAATAAATTTCTTCAGCTCTTCGGAAAGCGACAGCCGGTTCGGCAGGCCGCTCAGTACATCATTATAGGCCAGCAGGCGGTACTTCTCTTCACTGGTCTGCAGCAGCGCCTGATTCTCCACCACCTTGTTATACTGCTCCAGCAGCTCATCCTGCAGTGCTGTCAGCTCCTCATAGGTAGACTCCAGCTCCTGATAGCTCATCTGCAGCTTGCTCTCATACCCTTTGCGGTCGGTGACATCGACCATCGACCCGGCAAACCGGATATATCCGCCGCCTGCATTACGCAGCACCTTGCCCCGGGCCTGGAACCATTTGTATTCCCCCGACTTGCTGCGCATCCGGTATTCGGCGTAGTAATACGAAGAACGACCCTCCAGATGCTGGGTCCGCAGCCGGTCCTCCTGCTCGGCATCCTCAGGATGCAGGAGGTCTCTCCAGCCGCCGCGGGTCTCATTGACCTCATCCCGTTCATACCCCAGCAGCTCGTACCAGCTGTCCGAGAAGTAATAGATCATCGTGGACATGTCCACGTCCCAGATTACCGCGTCCGCGCCATAGGTGGCCAGGCTGAAGCGTTCATTGCTTTTTTCCAGATTGCTTCTGATCCGTTTCACCAGCTGTACATAGAATAATAAAACAAAGATAAAGGTCAGCAGCACGGCAAAAGCGGCAATAATGCTCAGTACCAGCGCTTTGTAGGTCTGATAGAAGGAGAACGGCTTGTTAATGACTTCGCTGCCCTCCGGCAGCTTGTCCAGCGGTACGCTGAAATGCTGAAGCTCATTGTAGTCAAATACATTGCGGACATTGCTGTCAGTCACCACAGGGATATTATCCGCACGCTCCCCCTGCAGGATACGCAGCGCCAGCTCCGCTGAGGTCTGGCCCTGAATTCTGCCGCTGATCAGACTGCCGCCAAAGGCGCCGTGGTTTAGTCCAAAATCATAGATATGGTACACCGGAACACTGCTGCTCTTGCCCAGTTCACTTGAGAACCTGTCAAACTCAACAATCCTTCCGGTAGAGTCACTATAGTATGTAGTCATCAGCACGATGCTGTCCGGAGACAGGGCGGATGCCGTTGCTTTAATTTGTTCAATAGAAAAACGGTTCATAGGGAAGATCTCCAGCCCCAGGTTCAGGGCGTCAATCTGATCCATCACCATTTTGCCGGTCGACAATCCGCTCTCCGAATTATCAAAAACAACGTAAACCTTCCTCACGGAAGGGTTGATCTCCAGCGCCATTTGGATCGTACGCGTAGGATCAATCTTCTCGATAACGCCTGTGATATTGTGAGTGTCCGGGATGCCGGCCACACCCAGCTCATTGACACCGCTGAAGATGATAGGAGCATCATCCAGGATCTCCCGGCGGTATCTCATAGCAAAGCTCAGGGCTGCATCATCTGTGGCGAGAACCGCATCAATATGGACATTCTGATACTTGAATTTGATCGTTTCGTAGAAATGTTCGAGGTTCTCCTGATTGGGATACCGTTTCCAATCCATATACTCGGTATAGATTACGGGCAGAGCGGCTGCACTTTTGAGGCGTTCTTCAATTCCGGCACTCTGTTCATCGCTCCAGGCAAAACCTTTCTGATAGGAATGCAGCACCAGCACATTCTGAGCGGGAAGTTCTTCGGCGTAGGCGTGTGTGCCTTCTGTCGTACACAGTAAGATAAACAGCGGCAAGAGCAAGCTTTTTAACAACCTGAGATGAATTTTATCTACACCCATTCGCACACTCCCGTTCATCTATCTCAAAGTCAGATTTCGATTATAAAACGAGGAATTTCGACATTATACTAATTCGTTAAACCCATTTCCCATCCCTCTTTTGAGCGAAAAAAGCCACCCCATTCTGCACCGTACGGTATCAGCGTAAAAAATAAGGATAATTTATTGCATAAAGCAAATGAATTCTTATCTTTTAAATTTGCCGCTTTCTTATAATTATAGGGGGAAACGATATTTTAATAAACAACAAATAGAGCGGAGCTGCGGCCTTTGTGGACAGAGAACAGCGCTCACGTTAGAATGAATTTGCAGTTGACTGTTTAGACAGGAGGCCAGGCCATGCCGACCATCAAAGACGTTGCGCTGAAGGCTGGCGTATCGGCAACTACCGTATCCCGGGTATTGAACAACAGGGGTTACTTAAGTGAAGATTTGAAGCAGAAGGTGCACCAGGCGATGGACGAGCTCAATTACCGCCCGAATGAACTGGCCCGCTCCCTCAGTCGCTCGAAATCAAACATCATCGGACTGATTATACCGCATGTTTCCCTGCCTTTTTTCGGGGAATTGACCAGTCATATTGAAGAACATGCCTACCGGGAAGGCTACAAGCTGCTGCTGTGCAACTCGTGGCAGGACAAGCTGAAAGAACAGGAGTATATCAACATGCTGCGAGCAAGCCGGGTGGACGGCATTATTATGGGTAGCCATACGCTTGAAGTAGAGGATTACCGGCAGATGAACCTGCCTCTGGTTACCTTTGACCGGCAGATTTCGCCGAATATTCCTTATGTATGCTCGGATAATTACGCGGGAGGACGGCTGGCCACGACCCTGTTGATTGAAAAAGGCTGCCGCCGCCTGGCCCATATCGGCGGGCATCCCAAGCTGAATATCTTATCGCATCTGCGCTGCGTGGCCTTTGAAGAAACCGCGAAGCAGCACGGCGCCCAGTACGTTTCGCTGCATACGGACAACAACAGCTTCGACTTCGAAGCCTATGAGCTGCTGCTGGCCCAGCTGTTCCGCGAGCATCCTGAGGTGGACGGCATCTTCGCCGGCAGTGACATCATTGCCGCCTGTGCCCTGAAGGCCTGCCAGATCAGAGGGCGGCGCGTTCCCGAAGATGTGCGGATTATCGGCTATGACGGCATCACTCTGCGCAGCCTGCTGTATCCGGCCATCAGCTCTATCCGCCAGCCGATGGAGGCGATGGGCAAGCTGGCCGTCGATTTAATCCTGCGCCAGGTACAGGGCGAACCCGTCGAATCAGCCTACATCCTGCCCGTGGAGCTGGAGGAGGGCGCTACGACTTAGCCTTTGACATGGGCATAGGCACAGACACAGACACAAAGTCACCCTAACGGGTGAATCAGGCTGGAGTTTATACGGTTAAATGACATATAAGGCCTGCTGGGCAGCTCATGCAGATATCCAGGCCGCCACGCATGGCTTCATTCAGGCTGCTTCTGGGTCGCCCCGGTGAAGCCTGGGAAATCAAGGGCACTTTTGCCCCTCATTTCCTCCTTTGGGCCGCAACTGGCGAAATCAAGGGCACTTATGCCCCTCATTTCCTCCTTAGGCCCGCAACTGGCGAAATCAAGGGCACTTTTGCCCCTCATTTCTTCCTTAGGCCCGCAACTGGCGAAATCAAGGGCACTTTTGCCCCTCATTTCTTCCTTGCGCGCGCATCTGGCGAAATCAAGGGCACTTTTGCCCCTCATTTCCTCCTTAGGCCCGCAACTGGCGAAATCAAGGGCACTTTTGCCCCTCCATTTCTTCCTTGCGCGCGCATCTGGCGAAATCAAGGGCACTTATGCCCCTCATTTCCTCCTTAGGCCCGCATCTGGCGGAATCAAGGGCACTTATGCCCCTCATTTCCTCCTTTGGGCCGCAACTGGCGAAATCAAGGGCACTTATGCCCCTCATTTCCTCCTTAGGCCCGCAACTGGCGAAATCAAGGGCACTTATGCCCCTCATTTCTTCCTTGCGCGCGCATCTGGCGAAATCAAGGGCACTTATGCCCCTCATTTCCTCCTTAGGCCCGCAACTGGCGAAATCAAGGGCACTTATGCCCCTCATTTCCCCTTTCCGCCCACTTCCGGCGGGGATTAGAGGAATACAGCAATAGTTTCTCAATAGTCTCTATATAGTGTCTATATTTGAATTCAGGGATAGACTCCTGATCCAATCCTATTCACACTTTATAGTTGAAAGGAAGCGATGTTTTGATGCTAACGCCTATGATTGCAGAGCTGCAGCTGCTGCTGGCAGCAGTACCCGCTGCGTATAACCGTCTTACTCCAGAGGAATCCGCCGCACCGCGTCCGGGAGGCAAATGGTCCTGTTTGCAACTACTCGGACATTTATGCGATTCGGCAATCAACAATCTCACCCGGTTCATCAAGGTTCAGTACGAGCCGCAGCCCCTGCAGCTGGCTTATTATGACCAGAATGAATGGATGAATGCCCAGCATTATGCCTCGGCTCCGCATGAAGAAGTGCTGACCCTGTGGATCAGCCTGAATCAGTCGGTCCTGCGCGTAATTTCGCGACTGTCTGCTGAGCAGCTGAACCTTCTTTTCCTCCGGAATGACGGTACTACAGTCACCCTGCAATGGCTGGTTGAGGAATACGTGAATCACATGAAGCACCACCTGCGGCAAATGTTCCCGGAGCAGGGCTGGGATAGCTCAGCGATAAATAACCTTAACCCGTAAGAAATAGCCTTGCCGTCATTAATAAGGACCGTCCATTCCAGCGGGAAATAGGAAGGAGAAGTAATCGTGTGAAACTTATACATTCTTGAATTTCAACAAAGACGCCCATGCTCCCCCCACCAACTAAGGAGAACACGGGCGTCTAATATTTCTCTTAACCGCAAAGCGGAGCACTTCAGCATACTACGGCTCCCTTCACATGCCGTACATACACCGGTTTCAACACCGAAAGTTCGCTGCTCTGCCGGTTACCGTGCGCACAGCTCCAGCAGCTTCCCGGCATCCAGCGCCGAGGTAGACGGCAGCAGCAGGTCAGCCGCGCTCAGCTGCGCCGCGCTGCCAATGCCTACGGCCTTCATGCCCGCCGCCTTGATCGCGGCGACCCCTGCGGCCGCATCCTCCACGCCGATGCAGTTGCCCGGCGCGGCCCCAAGCAGCTCCGCCGCCTGGAGGAAGATCTCCGGGTCGGGCTTGCCCTTCCGGAGCTCAGCCGGGTCGGCGACCGCCTGGAACCAATGGGCTGCGCCTAGGCGCTCCAGAATCAGCGGCGCATTCAGGCTGGCCGAGGCCAGCCCCGCAGAGATTCCCCGCTCACGCAGGGAATCCAGCAGCTCAGGAATCCCCGGCAGCAGGTCAGCCGGGGTGATGCGGCCGATCATCCCCTTGTAATGATCGTTCTTCTTCTCCGCCAGCCGGAGCTTCTCAGCCTCAGGCAGCAGCGCAAGCTCGCTGTCCTCCAGCACAATCTCCAGCGATTCCATCCGGCTGACGCCCTTCAGCCGTTCATTCTTCTCGCGGCTGAAGGGAATGCCCAGCTCATCCGCGAGTGCCTGCCAGGCCAGATAATGATATTCGGCGGAGTCGGTAATGACGCCGTCGAGATCGAAGATCACCGCCTGAAGGCGGCGCGCAAGCGAGAGAGTCACCGGCTCCTGCGGAAGCAGCCGCATCGGCTGTTCCTTATGCCTGATATCCAGCCCAGTACCTTCCAGCAGGGTATATACTACTGCTTCACGATTAACGTATATGTCCAGCAGCTGCCCGCGTACGGTGATCTTGAAGCGGTAGCTCTCCCACTGCTCCGGCAGGGAAGGGTCAAAGCTCAGCTCCCCCTCATACAGCCGCAACCCTCCAAAACCGTTCACGATCGACATCCACGAGCCGGCCATCGCCGCCATATGCAGCCCGTCCTTGGCGTTGCGGTTAATGTCATCAAGATCCATCCGCACGGTGCGGTCGAAGTAGGCATATGCCCCGGTTAAATCGCCGATCTCAGCAGACATGATGCTGTGAATACAAGGTGACAAGGAGGAGTCGTGGGTGGTTAGCGGCTCATAATAATTATAGTTGCGGATTTTATCCGCCAGGCTGAACTTATTCCCGAGCAGGAACATGGCCATTACGAGATCCGCCTGTTTCAGCACCTGGTGGCGGTAGATCACCAGCGGATGATAATTCAGCAGCAGCGGATATTTATCCGGCGGCGTATGCTCGAAATCCCATTTCTGCTTCGCCAGGAACGTATCATCCTGGGCATAGATGCCGAGATCATCGTCAAAAGGAATAAACATCCTTCCGGCGGCTTCCCTCCAGCCCTCCGCCTCTTCCATGGACAGTCCTATGGCCCGCTGCAGGCGTTCATAGTCAGCAGGATATTCCTGCTGGAGAAGCAGGGCGGTCTCATAGGCATATATGAATTGGTCCTGAACCATAAGATTGGTGTAGGCATTGTTATTCACAATCGCCGTATATTCATCCGGTCCAGTCACAGCATCAATGCAGAAGGCACCTCCGCGCGCGGGGTTGTAGTGACCGAGATCGGCCCAGAAGCGCGAGGTCTCAAACAGAATTTCCGCCCCTTGGGCAACCAGGAATTCCGTATCGCCCGTTGCCAGCACGTATTGCTTCAGCCCGTAGGCAATATCCGCATTGATATGCGCCTGGGCGGTCCCGGCAGGGAAGTAGGCAGAGTTCTCCTCGCCGTCTATCGTCCGCCACGGGTACAGCGCCCCCTTCTGCGACATGACCGCCGCACGTTCCCGCGCCTTGCCGAGCGTAGCATAGCGGAATTCCAGCAGCGCCCGGCTGACTTCAGGCTGCGTGAAGGTGAAGAACGGCAGCATGTACATTTCCGTATCCCAGAAATAATGGCCTTCATAGCCTTCTCCGGTCAAGCCTTTGGCTCCGATATTGGTCGCGCCATCCCGGCCTGCCGATTGCAGCAGCTGAAAAGCATTAAAGCGGATACCCTGCTGCAGCGCCGGGTCGCCCTTGATTTCCACATCCGTATGCGCCCAGAAGGTATCCAGATATTCCTGCTGCTCCCCGGCCAGGCCAGTGAATCCAAGTTCTCCGGCCATCTCCAGCACCCTGTCACTCCGGCCATGCAGCTCCTCCTCCGCGTAATCCTTGGAGGTGTGATAGGTTATATATTTGCTGAGTCTTACGGTCTCACCGCTGCGCACCGCTGCCGCATAACATACCGATATCCGCTGCCCGATCAGCTGGTGGCTCATCTCGCGGCCGGACTTCGCCTGCAGCGCATGGCTGACTGCGGTCAGCAGCGCAAACCGCGTATGCCGTGTCCGCTGCTTCATCCACAGCTTGCGGGCAGCAGCATCGTAGCCGGTATCCTCCAGCAGCAGGCTGGGCTCGGCACTGCCTGCACCCAGCCGCGGATCATCCGTGGCCTCCGGCCGCCGGATCTCCCCGTCCACGGCAGATTCAAACTTCAGCGTGCCGGAGAAGTTCAGCGCGGTCACTGCATAATCGATTGCGGCCAGATGCTTGTGCTCAAGCGACACCATCCGGCGGATCTGAAGCAGCACCCGGTGGCCGGCAGGGGATTCCCACTCCACCTCCCGGTGCAGAATACCGCTCTGCATATCCAGCCGGCGTTCATACCGGTGCACCTTCCCTTGGTCCAGCCGGAAATCATGTCCTTCAATACTGAGTTCGATCTGACGCGCATCAGTCACATTCAGCATCGCCTGATTCCGGGAAGGGAACCCGAAGGCCCCTTCCGGATAGACAATCGGCTCAGAATCATAGAATCCGTTCAGATAGTTCCCGGCTACGGAAGTGCCCGCCTTGCCGTAGTAGCCTTCTTCGAAATTACCACGCATACCGATATATCCGTTGCCGAGCGCGAATACGCTCTCGCTCCGCTGATTATACTCATCCTCGTAGTGTTCCTCACCGAGACTCCACTCGCGGTAAGGATATAATGCCGGCGGATGCTCATAGGGCTTCATCTTCATCTCTGTCTTCTCCTCCTGATTGCGAATTTCTCCTGACCGCCGCATCGGATCTCCGGGGGGACAGACCTCCGCTCTTTACATTGCCGCCGGAAATGGCGGTACTCATGCATACCCGTACCTGCTCTGAGCCACAGGCTCAGCCTTTCACCGATCCGCCCATCAGACCTCTGACGAAATACTTTTGCAGCAGGAAGAAGATCGCCAGCGGCATCAGCATTGAGATAAACGCAGCCGAAGTCAGCAAATGCCAGTCATTGCCGCGTGAGCCGACCAGATCGGCGATCTTCATGGACATCACCTGCACCGACGGCTGGTTGCCGATGAAGATCAGCGACACCAGATAATCATTCCACACCCAGAGGAACTGGAAGATTCCGATGGAGGCGAGCGCAGGCACAGAGAGCGGCAGAATCAGCCTGCTGAAAATGGTAAAGTGGCTGGCCCCGTCAATGAAGGCTGATTCGAACAGGTCCTTCGGCAGCTGGCTGATGAAGTTATACATAAAGTACGTAACCAGCGGCAGGCCGAAGGCCGTGTGCGCCAGCCAGATTCCGAGATAACTGCCATTGAGCCCCAGCGACGTGTAATCCTTCAGTACCGGAATCAGCGCAACCTGTATCGGAATGACCAGCATCGCGATAATGATAACGAACAGCGTCTTGCGGCCAGGAAACCGTAGCCAGGCGAAGGCGTATGCGGCAAAAGAGGCGATCAGCACCGGAATCACCGTAGCCGGAACGGCAATCGTCAGCGTATTCCAGAACGCCTGCGATAATCCGCTGCCCTTCTGCACCGTCTCACTGCCGTCGGCTTCCTTAAGCTTGTATTCCTTACCGGACAGTACATTCTTATAATTATCAAGCGTCAGGTCAGGCGTAGTCTTCCAGCCCTGCTCCTGCATATTGACCGTGCGCGCTCTGCGGTTCTCCCACATCAGGCGGCTGTCATCCGCCTTCACACCTGCTTTGAGCTGATCATCACTGTAGGTTTTGCCGTTCACCTCAATCGGCTGCCGCAGATCCACATCCTTGGACAGCTGCAGCGTTTCGCCGGCCTTCCACTCCTGATGGGGGAAGACCTTCCACCAGCCGGTGTGCAGAATATCCGCAGCCGGACGGAAGGAGGAGGCAAAGAGCCCGAACGTCGGCAGAATCCAGATGAAGCAGATGACGCCCAGTATCAGGTTAACAATGGTTTTGCTGCTTTTTCTTTTCTTTTTGCCGACCATTAGAATCCCCCCTGCTTGCGGAACTGACGCAGATTAATAAGAATAACAGGCAATACCGCGATCAGGAGTACGATAGCAAGTGTTGAGCCGTAACCGAAGTTGCGGTACATGAAGAATTGCCGGTAGAACTGTGTCGCTACTACTTCTGTATCGTATTGACCTCCCGTCATCACCATGACGACGTCAAATATTTTCAATGTAAAGACAATAATGGTTGTGGTTACCGTCAGAATGGTCGAGGAGATAAACGGAATCATGATACCGAAAAAAATCTTCACCTCACCGGCTCCATCCACCCGTGCGGCTTCCAGAATATCGTCAGGAACACCTTTGATGGCTGCAGAGAAGATGACCATGGCAAACCCCGTCTGCATCCAGATCAGGATAATAATGAGGAAGAAATTATTCCAGGGCTGCAGCATACTCGTCCAGGCCTGCGGTTCGCCGCCGAAATAGGTTACGATCGCGTTCAGCAGTCCGATCTGCTCATCGCCCGGCTGATAATAATAGACAAACTTCCAGATCACGCCTGCGGCTACAAAGGATATGGCCATCGGCATGAAAATGATCGATTTGGCGATACGTTCATAACTGCTGCGGTCGGCAAGAATGGCAATAAGCAGCCCGAAGCATACACAGGCCAGTGTCCCCACAAATACCCAGAGCAGATTGTTGCGCAGTGCGGTTGCCAACAGATGATCGCTGAAAATGGCAGCATAGTTGCTGAGTCCGACGAACTTCTCCGAAGAAGCATTGAAGAAGCTTAAGTACAGGGTCCGCAGCGCAGGCAGGATTAACAGCCAGCCGAGGATAATAACCGCGGGTCCGACAAATACGTAGGGCAGCACTTTCCTGCGGATACGATCGGGATATTGCTCAACCGCCCAGGTCAGGGTGTAATAGATCAGATATACCCCCAGTACGCCCCACAGCACGGCAAGCACCGCAGTCAGCAGCGGATTAAGCGTAGAATCGCGGAAAAACAAGAAGATCAGCCCGTTGATCACAATGTTGGCGAGCAGCACTCCCAGCGATAAAAGCACCGCCCGGCCGCTGATTCTCTGCTTGGCCTGCGTACCTGGGGCACCGGCCTCCGGCTTTATTTGTGCATCCATATCAGTTCCTCCTAATAAGTTTTGCGCAGCAAAACTCTCTACATAAGCATTCTTTAACAAGTGGAAACGGCTTTGCCGTCCTTATAAGGACGGTATCGTTTCAGCGCGAAATAGAAGGATAAATTATGGTGTGAAACATATAAATTCTTATATTTCAAGAAAAAGAGGGGCAGGATTCATCACTGCTGCCCTGCCCCTCTTCATCATTTCCGTCCCCCTAAGTCCCGCTTACACGCTCCTTAGTTGTTCCAGCCCGACTGGATTTGCTCCAGCGCCTGATCCAGAGTAGCCGTTCCGCTCACATAGTCGGTCATGCCTTTCCAGAACGTGCCTGCACCCACCTTACCCGGCATCAGGTCAGAGCCGTCAAACCGCAGGGTCGAAGCATCCTGCACCAGCTGCGCCATCCGGCGGTCGGATTCGGACTGGTACCAGTCCAGCGGAGCATCATTCATTGGCGCTACTACACCGCCGGATTGTACCCAGCTCTTGATCGATTCACCGGTAGTGAAGAATTCCATTACTGCACGTACTTCAGGGCGGTCATTGAACATCGCGTAGATGTCGCCTGCTACCAGAACCGGCTTGCCGTATTGCTCATCAATCGGCGGGAGGTAGAACCAGTCATAATCTACATCAACCTTGGCAGTTTCCGGGAAGAAGCTGGTGATGAAGTTCCCCATCAGGTTGAACCAGGCTTTGGGAGGATTCTCGAACATTGGCTTCGGAGCATCCCCGAAAGCCGTGGTTACGATGGATTTAGCGCCGCCGTATACATAATCCTTGTTCAGCCAGATTTTGGACATCACATCTACTGCATTCTTCACTTCAGGAGAAGTGAACGGCAGTTCTCCGGCTACCCACTTGTCATAGTTCTCAGGAGTTGTGGTACGCAACATAATGTTCTCTACCCAGTCGGTGGCTGCCCAGCCGGTAGCCGCGCCGCTCTCAATGCCAATCGCCCAGGCAGGATCACCGTCTTTGGCAATTTGCTCTGTCAGCGCCATCATCTCATCCCAAGTCTGCGGGACCGTGTATCCGGCTTCGTCGAATTGCTTCTTCGGATACCAGACCAGACTCTTCACGTTGCTGCGGTTCCAGATCCCGGCCATAATTTTGCCGTCTTTACCGTCCATGGTGGACATATCCAGCCAGCTCTTATTGTAATTGGCTGTCAGCTTCTCCTGATCCAGCACCCCGGTCAGATCGACTACCTTGCCGGTCTTCGCAATGGAAGCCAGGAGGCCCGGCTGCGGGAAGTCAGCGATATCCGGAGCGTTGCCGCCGTCGACACGGATATTAATCGTAGCTTCGAATTCCTTGGAGCCTTCATATTGAATATCTATGCCTGTTTTTTCTTCAAACTCTTTGATGCTGCTCTCAAATTTCACCTGGTCGGCGTCCACAAACGGGCCGAACATCGTTACCTTAGTCCCTTTATATTCACCTTTCATCGCTAAGTCCAGCGGGCTGCCAGCAGCTGTAGCCTCCGCATTATTTGTCGATTCCTGGTTGTTATCTGCTGCTGTTGCTGCCGGGGCCTCTGTTGCTGCCGGGGCTTCCGTCGGTGCCGCATTATTGTTATTCCCGCCGCATCCGCTGAGCATCATGGTGAAGGATAAACACAGCACCATAGCGAGTGACAGTTTACGTCCTGGAGCCTTCTTCATTGTTTCATACATCCCCTTTAATTGTTTTTAGAGACTGCATTAGGTCAGCTTAATTCCCGGAATGGCTACCGGCTGAGCACTGGACCACCTCCTTGCAAAGCTTTTCAGAGAATGATAATTTGTACAGTTTAATGTCAGGGATTCCTGAGTCAGCAACATTAATATAGCGCTTACATTTCCATAATATCACATGTTGAATGCGTTTCCAATACTGTAAATTCATCTTTTCCAGGGTTTTATTTTTAATTTGAGGTATTTCTGCACCTTTCACCTCTGGCAACCGTATTTTCGGCAGATTTTCGTGTAAACTAAGCGTAATAATTTACATTAATCTGCTGAATTTTGGTGAAAAGCTTTTCAGATTTAGAAAAAGAGACCGCTCTGCCCCTCCACAACCCAGGCCGCAGCGCTTCAATCCTGTCCGCAAGCAGGTTTCATTTCTCACGCGAGGATTCTCTTACAACCAGCTTATGCTCCATCTTTTCTTTCATGACAGCCACAGAGCCGGTCGTTAATAACTCATGCAGCTTCTCCGCAGCCCGGTAACCCAGTTGATAAATCGGCTGTGCGATCGTTGTCAGCTTCGGAATGAACATGCCGGACATCCGCAGATTGTCGAAACCGATCACCGACACCTGACCCGGCACCAGAATATTGCGGTCCTTCAGATAAGAGATCGTTCCCATGGCGAACTCATCGGCCACACAGAATACAGCGGTCAGCTCCGGATAGTCACTGAACAGCTCATGCGATGCCTGATACGCCTGTTCAAAGCGGTGATTGGCGTATTTGACCTTCTCCACATTACGTTCCAAACCGAATTCCTTGAGCGCTCTGACGAATCCGGCAACACGCGGGGGCCCGGACACCGAGTTATCATGATTGAAGCCGATCATTCCGATCTCCTGGTGACCCAGCTCAATCAGGAATTTCACCGCATCATACGCTGCCTTCTCATCATCGACCTCCACCGAAGCCACCTCATACTCATCGGAATGGGAGGAGACCAGCACGAACGGAATTCTGCAGCCTACCAGCTTCTCATAATACTCGGGGTACAGCACATCACTGGCGAACACGACTCCGTCCACCTGCTTCTCATGGAAGGTATCGATATAAGACAGCGTCCGCTCCTTGTCCCGGTCTGTATTGCAGATCATCAGACTGTAGCCGAGCTTAATGCAGGCATCCTGCATCCCCCGGATCACCCCTGCGAAATACAGGTTCTCAATATCGGGAATAAGCAGGCCCAGTGTATAAGACTTCTTGTAAATCAAACCGCGCGCAAACGCATTAGGCTGATACTTCAGCGCTTCTATGGCTTCTATCACCCGGCTGCGTTTACTCTCAACTACTGTGTCCGGCGCATTCATTACACGGGAAACCGTGCTGATGGATACACCGGCCATTCTGGCTACATCTCTGATTGTTGGCTTCATAGCTTCTGACTTCCTTTTTATAAAGATAAGAGTTTAATGCTTACGCAATAAATGTTCCTTATCTTTCTCGCTGAAACGGATACCTGAGCCGATATGTACTATCGCTGCTCCGGAAGCATAGGCTTTCCTGAAGCACAGGATAGCCGTTTCTATTTAGAAAAGCTTTTCAAAGCGATTATAGCAAGGCTCCCGTAAATTGGCAAGATCTTTGTTATACGCTTACATTCCGCTTCCCCCAGAAGAAAATTCTGATAATTAATTCCCTTTATGCTATTCACCAGCTGCGGATTCTGCCTATCTGGCTATTGGACAACGCCCCTTTTTAAACACCTCCGTCCATCTGAAAAGCTTCTCAACTCACTGCTGACCCTTGCTCCCTTACTCTGCAGACCATTATGTAGCTATAGCACATTAATCGCTGTACCTATATGGAGTGACCTTACGTATATAGATCTATCTTGCTGAACAACGCCTGTATATCTGTTGAGAGTAGCGAGTGTGGAATGCACAGCATTTAATTGTATTTCCTGCAGACAACCATTCAAATTACCGGTCAGTCATTGCAGGACTGGCGGAGTATGTCAATGCTTTACACTTAATTCACCAGTAGCAGAGTGGGGACTTCTTAGGAAGCATTGTAGAAACTGCAGACATTGTAGACACTACATAACTGTAGACAAAAATGTTGTACGTTTTACAATTTGGATTGATGGTTAGCCGGGTGATCGGGCGGATTGTTGTACGAAATACAAGAATAATCCTGCTGAACCACTTGAAAAGGGTGAAACGCTGCCTTTTGTCAACAATTTTGGATTAAGACCGGCATGAGGAGGAAAATGTTGTATTTGGTGCAGGATTTTTGCCCCTTCATCCGCAATATCCCCTCTTCCTCCATACCGCTTACTTAAAGTGTGTAAATAATATTATTTCATGTTATAATTGGCGGGTAGATCAATCTATAGCTGCAAATACTGCTTACTGATGCTGAAGCATCCATTATGGGAGGGATTATGGTGAAGCAATTGCACGACATTCCGTTCTCCGTGCTGGATTTAGCCCCTATTCGCGAGGGCGGAACAGCGGCGGATTCATTTCATAACACACTTGATTTAGCACGTCATGCCGAAGAATGGGGATACCACCGTTACTGGCTGGCGGAGCATCATAATATGCCCGGCATTGCCAGCTCTGCCACGTCCCTTGTGATTGGACATGTAGCCGGAGGAACCAAGCGTATCCGCGTCGGCTCGGGAGGCATCATGCTCTCCAACCACGCACCGCTTGTTATCGCCGAGCAGTTCGGCACGCTGGAGTCCTTATATCCCGGACGCATCGATCTTGGCCTCGGCCGGGCCCCCGGCTCCGACCAGGCGGCTGCCAGAGCGCTGCGACGAGGTCTTGGCAGCGACGGCAGCGAATTCCCCGAGCAGCTCAGCGAGCTCCGGGCTTATTTCGACGCTAACGGGGCGGGCGGCCGCCCGCTCGGTGTACGCGCCGTTCCCGGCGAAGGACTGAATATTCCGATCTGGCTGCTTGGCTCCAGCGGCTTCAGTGCCCAGCTTGCGGGCCAGCTCGGTCTGCCGTTTGCTTTTGCCAGCCACTTTGCACCGGATTACCTGCTGCCGGCACTGCATTTGTACCGCAGCAGCTTCAAGCCTTCCGCTGTGCTCGATAAGCCCCATGTCATGATCGGACTGGGAATTACCGCTGCAGATACGGTGGAGGAAGCGCGCAGACTGGCTACCTCACAGCAGCAGCAATTCCTGAATATCATCCGCGGCCGTACCGGCAAGCTCCAGCCTCCGGTGGACAGCCTGGATGGAATCTGGACGCCGCAGGAGAAGGCGATGCTGCTAAGCAAACAGCAATATTCCATTGCCGGCGATCCTTCGCTAATCAAAGAACGGCTGCTGGAGATTCTCGAGGAGACGGCTGCCGACGAATGGATTATTGCATCACAGATTTATGATCACTCCGCACGCCTGCACTCTTATAAGCTGGTATCCGAGCTGCTGCAGGAGCAATAAGCCGATACCGCCCATCAAATAACCGGCCCATTTAACTACACACGGAGAGATCCGTGCATGTAACTTAAATGGGCTATTTGTATGCAAGAAACACCGCTAGTCTCTTCATTTACAGATTAACAATGAACTGTTCTCTATAAAATACTACGTATTCATTAATATCCGGAGAAATAATGAGTGAACAGCAGTAAACTGTAGAAAACAAATTATTATGTGCATCAAACCTTCATTTATACCTCATTTAGACCGATTTCTGTGTTTTTATTTATCTTTAAATTTGATTATACTGTAGTTATTCGTTATAACGAACAAATGCGCAATTTGCATTCTTCAGGTTCGTTCTTTCGGGTACTATCGCCCTGTTTCGTAGTGGTTCTATTAAAAACCACTTTATTTGACATGACATGCGTAATAAGCATGAATTTCGGCGAATCGTGGCTGGAAACTGCAGAATTAGGCGGTTATAGGCTAGGAAATACGGGTTGTAGGCGGACGAGTGAACTAGAAATAGAGTAAAGATGACTTCCCAGAAGAGAGGGGCGGGAATGTGAAAAAGAGCTATCGCGCGTCCTTGCTAGGCGCTTATATTCTAGTTGTTCTGGCTGGTGTCGTATGGCATGCCGGAGGGGCCAGTGCCGAGGACACGATTAAGCTGACCGTGAATTCGCATACGACCAGCACTGCGACCATGAACAACATGCAGCCGGGAGATACTATGGCTTCAGACTATACGGTGATCAACGACGGAAATGACCCGTTTGATTATTCTGTAGACTTCAAATTCCTCTCCGGGGACGCAGAATTGTACAAAATCCTGCAAATGACCCTGCAAAAAGAGGGAGTAATCATCTATACAGGGGTAATGAGCGAGGCAGAAGGCCGGGTGACTATCGGCTCGCTTGAGGGCGCTGCACAAGAGGCCATCCAGATGGACGTGTTATTCCCGCCTGAAGCCGGCAATGAATTTCAGGGGAAGACGGTGAGCGTAGCCTTTGAATTCACCGCTACGGCAGATCCTGCGCCGACTGCTGAGCCTACGTCAACGCCGATACCGACCGCTACACCAGACCCGACAGCTGCGCCTACGTCAACGCCGGTACCGACCGCTACACCAGACCCTACAGCTGGGCCTACGGCAGAACCGACTGCTACGGCAACGCCAGAGGGACCCGGCAGCACGCCAACAGCAACAGCAACACAGGCACCGACGGATCCGCCATCCAGCAGCACGGCACCTGGCCTAACGCCAGCACCATCACCAACCGCTACGGCAACACCGGCAGTTGATGAAGTGACTGTAAGTGAAGCACCGGTACCGCTGGGCGATGGGGATAACAATGTAGGCAGCAGCCCGACTGCTACGCCAGACGCCGGAGCTGTCACCGCCGGCAGTACACCAGCGCCTTCACCGGATAACGGGGTAACCCATACCGATGACGAGCTTCCGCTCGCCGGACCGGATGAGGACGGCAAGCTGCCAGATACCGCTGAACCTTGGTACAATCTGATTCTGGCCAGCATGGCCGTAGCTATTATCAGTCTGATTGCCATTCGCAAGCTGGGATCGAAGAAATAATATTTTACAGAAGGCTGGAGGAGAGAGTATGAAGAAGCGTTCCGGTATATCCATGGCCGTGAAGCTAATCTTCATACTCTCTTTATGCGTCATGCTGTATTCGGCCGTCCAGATCTTCAAAGCTCCCGCAGAAGCCCGGAAAGCCCTGCAAACCTGGGAGAAAAAGAGGGAGGAAGCCCAGTTCCCCACCGCAACAGAGGAAGAGACTCCGCTGCCTGACGGCATGATCAGCCCCCCAGCAGAACAAGGCGGCGTCAACCCCGCATATACGGAGGGGGAGGTTATTGGCGAGATCTATTTTCCCAAGCTGGACAAACGGGTGGCTATTCTGGAGGGGACGGGACGGGCCGCTCTAAAAAAAGGGGCAGGACATGACGAAGGAAGCCCAGCCATAGGCTCCACCGGCAACAGCGTACTGGCAGGACATCGCGACACAGTGTTCCGGAGCCTTGGGGATCTGGATGTGTCCGATATCATTGAACTCGAGACGGCGGACGGGAAGTTCACCTATGAAATCACAGGGAGCAGGATTGTAGACGCAGAAGCACGGGGAGCGATTAAGCCAAGCGAAGAAGCTGTCCTTACCCTGATCACCTGTTATCCCTTCTCCTACGTTGGTTCAGCTCCTGACCGCTATTTGCTCTCAGCCAAACTGATTGCAGGCAAGCCGCTGGTACGGCAGCCGTAAGCAGACATTTCTCTCTTCGGAAGTCCGCACGGGGATGAGACCTCTGGCGGATCGTGATAATATAGACATACGAAGATGAAGAGGAGATGACCTGAATTGAAACAAGAGCTGATCAAGCGTTTTATTTCTTATGCTGAAATGGATACCCAATCGAATGAGGACAGCGAGACCTGCCCTTCCACCCCCGGCCAAATGGTGCTTGCCCATAAGCTGGTAGAGGAGCTGCAGGAGATCGGGCTGACGGAAGTCACAGTGGACGGGCATGGGTATGTAATGGCTTCACTGCCAGCCAACACGGACAAGGATGTTCCGGTAATCGGCTTCCTGGCCCATTTGGATACGGCGACTGATTTCACCGGCACGGATGTGAAGCCGCAGATTATTGAGAACTATGACGGGAACGATATTGTGCTGAATGAGGCGCTGAACGTCGTCCTTACCACACAGAGCTTCCCGGAGCTGAGCGGCTACAAGGGGCATACTCTGATTACCACCGACGGCACTACCCTGCTGGGGGCAGATAACAAGGCTGGTATTGCGGAGATCGTTACGGCGATGGTGTATCTGCTCGCGCATCCGGAGATCAAACACGGCAAGATCAGAGTTGCCTTTACCCCGGATGAAGAAATTGGACGCGGCCCCCATAAGTTCGACGTTGCAGCATTCGGCGCTTCCTATGCCTATACCGTTGATGGCGGCCCGCTCGGAGAGCTGGAGTATGAGAGCTTCAATGCCGCTGCCGCCAAAATCAGCTTCCATGGGGTCAACGTGCATCCCGGTACAGCCAAGGGCAAGATGATCCACTCTTCCAAAATCGCCATGGCCTTCCATCTCCGGCTTCCTGCCGGTGAAGCGCCTGAATTCACGGATGGATACGAAGGCTTTTACCACCTGATCTCCATGCAGGGCAACGCCGAGCACAGCAAGCTGCATTATATCATCCGTGACTTTGACCGCGAGCATTTTGAGAACCGCAAAGCCCATATCGCCGCCATTGTGGATGAATTCAAGTCGACTTACGGAGCAGACAATGTAGTGCTGGAGATGAATGACCAGTATTATAATATGCGTGAAAAAATCGAACCGGTGCGCCACATCGTTGATATTGCCCGGGAAGCGATGGAGGGTCTGGGAATTACTCCGGTGATCCGCCCGATCCGCGGGGGAACTGACGGCTCACAGCTGTCCTACATGGGACTGCCGACACCGAATATCTTCACCGGCGGCGAGAATTTCCACGGCAAATTCGAATACGCCTCTGTAGACGTGATGCTGAAGGCTGTTCAGGTTATCGTAGAGATTGCCCGTCTGGCTGAGCAAAAAGCTTAACTCCTCCCGCATAGCACAAATACCCCCGGTAAAGCGCACCTCGCTTATCCGGGGGTATTTGTGCTGCGCGGAGCTGCTTCCATGGAGTCTTCTCTGGCCCGGCCGCCTGCAGGCTGCAGCTCAGGTCCACTCTGGGCCAGTACCTCCCTGTATCCTTCGCCCCAGTATTTGATACTAAGCAGGCCGGATTCCAGACCCCGGGCCCACTCGGTCAGAGAATACTCTACCTTCTGGGGCACCTGCGGGTACACCTCACGGTGAACCAGACCGTCACGCTCCAGCTCCCGCAGCTGCATGGCCAGCATCCGCTGGGTAATGCCCGGACATAATCTGCGCAGTTCATTGAACCGCTTTGTACCGCTGATTAGATGGTAGAGAAGGACTCCTTTCCATTTACCGCCGATGACCTCAAGCGTCCGCTGAAAAGAAACCATTTCTTCATCACGCCTCATCTCTTCCGCATCGCCGGAACTATCGTTTCTCCCCTGTACATTCATATCTGCAAACTCCTCATTGTAGGATGCTCCGTTAATTAATACGATTGTATCATATATAGATTTCCACGTTTATGCAATATGGCAAAAAACCTCTGGAAGCCTTAAATATAGGCACCCAGAGGTCATGAATAGGTTACAGACGCAGGACAGACACCCTCCTGCTACCTGCTATTTACTGCTTCACCGGCAGCCAGCCCGGCGTATGAATCAGTGCATTCCAGAGCGGGTCCGGGATTACAAGCTCAGCTTGGGCGGAAGGGTCCAGCTCAGTCTTAATCTCAGCTGCACGCCCTTCGGCAACCTTCTGAACCCAGTCCGGTTCAATCAGGAGCGGACGGCCCAGAGCGACCAGGCTGATCCCGCTGTCCAGACCCTTCAGGGCATCAGCAGCGGTATAGAGCGAGCCTACTCCAATTACAGGGGCCTTGCCTCCCACGCGGTCTACAATTTGCTCGATCCGCGGACGGCTATCCTCGGTACCCCGGCGCGGCAACGACCACAGCTCCATCAGGGAAGCATGCAGATAATCAAGCCCTTCCCCTGTCAGTGCATCGATCAGCGCAAAGGTATCGGCCATCGTAATTCCCGGTGTTTCCGGCTCTTCAGGCGAGAAGCGGTACCCTACAAGGAATTCACCCTGTGCATGCCGCTTCACCGCATCCTTGACACTGCGCAGAACAGCCAGCGGGAAGGTCAGGCGCTTCTGCAGATCGCCGCCCCAGCGGTCTTCGCGCCGATTGGAATGCGGGGAGAAGAACTGCTGCAGCAGATAGCCGTTGGCACCGTGAATTTCCACACCATCGAATCCGGCCTCGATCGCCCGGCGTGTAGCTTCTCCGAAATCAGCGATAATTCCGGTAATTTCTTCATCAGTCAGTGCGCGCGGAACCGGTCCTTGCCCGCCGCCCGGAAGTTCCGAAGGTACTTCACTTGCGCTGACCGTCTGTCCGTCAGGCAGCTGTGCCGGAGGGCATTGGCGCCCGCCATGGAAGATCTGCAGAACCGCCTTCGCCCCTTCACCCTTAATGGCCTCGGCCAGCTTGCGCAGGCTCGGAATCAGCCCGTCATGGTCAGCACCGAATTCACCCGGGAAGCCTTTCCCGCCGCGTGATACATATACACAGGCTGTAACAACCATTCCTGCCCCTTTGGATCGGCGGATGTAATAATCAAGCTCCGGCCCTGAGACGGTTCCATCCTCATTCGAGGAGAAATTGGTCATCGGTGCCATCACCACACGGTTCTTCAATTCAATGCCGTTCGCGAACTTAAACGTCTCCAGCAGCGGGCTATATTCTGTCTTCAGCATGATTATCAATCTCCTCCATTTGTCTAAATCTATATGAATTTCATTTCATCGATCTGTTGCGTTCAGGGTCGTCCTTCCAAATGACGTTCTCCCCGTAATTCTTGCCCCAGTCATACATCATGCGCAGCACAGGCATCAGCGTATGCCCATACTCCGTCATGGAGTATTCTACTCTCGGCGGGACCTCAGCATACACCCGCCTGAATACCAGCTGATCTTCCTCCAGCTCACGCAGCTGATTGGTCAGCATTTTCTGGGTAATATGCGGAATCAGCTTCTTCAGCTCGCTGAAGCGTTTGGTCCCTTCCAGACCCAGGTGCCACAATATGATAAGCTTCCATTTGCCGCCGATGACGGCAAGCGTAAGCTCCTTCTCGCAGTTAATTTCCTTCAGATTGATACGGTCTTTAATCTCAGTCGCCAATACAAGTCCCTCCTTTCGTTCCTTAATATCATACTACAATACACCCGGGGACTGCACACCGCCGGAAGACGCCCTGGGGCAGACCCATAAATACGTAACAGACCGCTGGCCTAAGGCCCGCGGTCTGTATGCTGCATAAGGGCCTTGCCCCTGCCATAATAGACAGTGCTGCTGCCCATTCCGGCAGCAGTATCAGTATCAGCTTCAGCAGCGCCACCCCCTGACACGCTTAGAATGCAGCCAGCCTGCCCGGAGGTTCCGGACAGGCTGGCTTTACGTTACGTTATTCCAGATTCGCATGGTTACCGTACATCTTACCGGTGGTCTGCCCCGTTTGCTCCATCATCCGTAGGATGACGGCATCGTAGAATACCAGCAGCGTCTGCTCAAACAAGGAAGCCATCGGCTGGATCGTAGCATAGCTCCCGCCTGTCTGATCCTTGGGCGAGCCCGGCAGCTTGACGATATAATCTGCGAGACGCCCGAGTGACGAATCTGGGGTGACGGTCACGAGCACTATAGCTGCGCCGATCGCCTTGGCTTTCTCCGCCATGGATACCAGCCCCTTAGTCTCGCCGGAGCCGGAGCCCAGCACAAGCACATCGCCGGAGCCGATCCCCGGGGTGACCGTCTCCCCGACGACAAACGCAGCCTGCCCGGCTTGCATCAGCCGCATCGCGAACGCCCGGCCCATCAGTCCGGAGCGGCCGGCACCGGCTACAAAGATCTGCCCGGAGCGCAGCAGCAGCTCCGCCATGACTTCGCCTTCTCCGGCGTTCAGCCCGGAGACCGAGCCCTGCAGCTCCTTCACAATTTCCTGTGCGTAATCCAGCGTATCCATAGCTGCTTAGGCCTGGCTTACAAGGCGCTTCATCTCCGCCGCAGCCGCTCTCTGATCCGCTTCGCCGGTAATCCCGCCGCCCACGATTACCAGATCAGGATTCGCAGCAATCACTTCAGGCAGCGTGCTCAGCTTAATCCCGCCGGCAATCGCTGTTTTCGCTTTTGTAACCACACTCTTAATCGCTCTCAGATCCTCGAAGGAATTCTTGCCTTCTGCCTGATGATCATATCCGGAGTGCACACAGACATAATCAACGCCAAGTGCGTCCACTTCAGCGGCTCTGGTCTTCAGATCCTTTACGTTGATCAGATCAACCAGGATTTCTGCGCCGGTCTTCTTGGCTTCTTCCACCGCGCCGCGGATCGTTGAATCATCGGACACGCCAAGCACGGTAACGATTCCCGCCCCTGCTTCTACAGCCTTCATCACTTCATAGCCGCCGGCATCCATGATTTTGAGATCGGCCAGGACGGTCAGGGCCGGAAAAGCGTCCTTGATCGCTTTTACCGCATGCAAACCTTCATTAATGACAACCGGTGTTCCAATTTCCACGATATCTATAAATTCGGCAACTTCCGCAACAATGGCCTTGGCTCCCGCAATATCCACCAGATCGAGTGCTAGCTGTAATTTCATAGGTTTAGAATCTCCTCGTCGTTAATATATTTTAGTAAGTGATGTACTAAGTTTAGGGATATACTGCCGATAAGGGAAGTAGGCACTTTATTGTGATGTAGTTACCTGAAGGATACTATTGGGCGGGGAAGGGGCTCACTGATGCCTCTTTTTTGAAAAACGAAGGTTGATTTTATTTACGATTTTCTTAAATTCACTGCATTTTCACATAAGCTGTGCTACCATACATTAGATTTACAAATTCTCCAGCGGCAATCCTATTTTATCAACAAGAAGGTGTAAGGTTTATTATGGAAGCAAACAAACCCAAAGAGTTCAATTTAATTAAGCTGACCTGGCCGATTTTCCTCGAGTTGTTCCTGTTTATGCTCATGGGGAGTGTAGATACATTCATGATCAGCTCCGTATCGGATGATGCCGTCTCCGGTGTCGGGGCGGCCAATCAGATTATTGCCATAGCGATTCTCGTGCTCAGTGTTATCGGGAACGGCGCGGCCATTGTCGTGTCGCAGTATCTCGGTTCCAAGCAGCCCAAAGAAGCAGCCAAGGTAACGGGCAATGCCATAACACTCAATCTTGCAGTCGGAATTATTCTGAGTACAATTCTGCTGCTGTTCGGAGGCAGTCTGCTGAGCGCACTGAACGTGACGGGCGATATTCTCATCTACGCCAGATCGTACATAAATATTGTCGGGGGCGGGATCTTCCTCCAGGCACTGCTCAATGCACTGGCTGCCACTATCCGTACACACGGTTTCACGAAACATACGATGATCGTCTCCATGCTGATGAATGTGATCCACGTCGGGGGCAACTATCTGCTGATTTTTGGACATTTCGGACTGCCTGCGCTCGGTGTAGAGGGGGCTGCAATTTCAACGCTTACCAGCCGCCTGATCTGTCTGATCCTCTACTTCCTGCTGCTCTACCGGATTATGGAGGTGCGGGTCAAATGGACCTATTACATTCATCTCTCCAAAAAATATGTGCGGCAGATTCTCAAAATCGGCATTCCGTCCGCATTTGAATCGGTGATCTATCAGTGCTGCCAGCTGGTCTTCACTTTATACATCACCTATCTGGGTGCAGAAGCCATGGCTACCCGCCAATACGCGCTGAACATCTCCAGCTATATCTTCCTCTTCAGCGTAGCCGTATCCATGGGCACCTCGATCATTGTCGGCCATCTCGTGGGCGCAAGGCGGCCTAAGGAAGCTTACTCGCGGGTGTTCTCCAGTGTGAAATGGGCGCTGCTGGTCACCGTAATTATGGATGCGGTTGTCATTCTGTTCCGCGTACCGCTAATGGGCCTGTTCACGGATAATCAAACGATTATAACTATGGGCGCCCAAGTCATCCTGCTCAGCTTCTTCCTTGAGACGGGACGCACCTGCAACCTGGTCATCATCAACTCGCTGCGCGCTTCCGGCGATGCCAAGTTTCCGGTCTACATGGGCCTGATCTCCATGGTCTGCATGAGCCTGCCGCTGGGCTATTTCCTGGTATTCACGCTTGATCTCGGTCTGGCCGGAGTCTGGCTGACCACTGCATTCGATGAATGGGTGCGGGCGGTCATTATGTACTTCCGCTGGAAGAGCAGAGCCTGGGAGAAGCACGGCCTGATCCAGCATGAACCTGCAGAACCGCTGAGCACTGCGCCGGCGCATTAACCTGCGACAACAAACAGGCGGTTCACCCTGATCTCTTCGATTGGGGCGGCCGCCTTTTGAATACATAATCCTATTCATTTGGCAGGAAGAATGAGGAAGACTATGACAACACGTCTGACTGCCTTAATTATCCGGCTCCGCAAATAAGGGATGCCCCGGCCGTGTAATCCGGCTAATTGGCATCCCTTTGTGATAAGGTTGTACGCTTATTAGGTTCCTTTGGCTACAGCTTCTTTATGCTTGGCCGCGAACTGCTCAGGTGTAATCGCTTTGCCGAACAGTGCTTGAATCATATCCAGATGGACCTGGGCGGCGTTCGGCTTCATCTGGATATCAGCAAACAGGGTGATACTGCTCGCATGGTTTAATTCATTCAGCAGTTCGACATACAGCTGCGGCAGCTCTTCATTCGTGGTATCCACTTTGGTCGCCGGAATCACACCTGCACTGGTTACAGACGCCTCCCCCCATTTGTATACGAAATATTCGACAAATGCTTTCGCTGCTTCCTTAACCTTGGAAGCTTCGGCTACGAACAGTCCGACACCCGGTCCTCCGACCCAGCTGTTGATATTGCCCTTTCCGCCTTCCACAGTCGGAAATTTGAAGAACCCTACTTTATCTTTGAAGTCTTGCGGGATCTCCGGATTCGTCGTGAAGTTGGGAAGCTCCCAGGTACCCGTCAGATACATTGCCGCCTTCTCATTCAAGAATTCCGATTTGCCCTCATCATTGGATAGCCCGTTGAAACCGCTGTTGAAGGTGTTCATATCCACCAGCGTCTGCACTTCAGCCGCAGCCCGGACCAGGCCGGGATCATCGAAGTAGCTTGTCCCCTTCGTAGCGCGCTTCAGTGTATCACTGCCGGCGATACGGTCAGCAAGGTACATATACCATAGTGAGCCGGTCCAGCGGTCCTTGTTGCCAAGGGCAACCGGAGCCACGCCATGCTGGGATAACGTTCTTACCGTTTGCTTGAACTCTTCGTAAGTAACAGGCACCTGGAGATTATATTTCGCAAAAATATCCTTGTTATAGTATACCGGTGAAATGTTCAGCTCAATCGGCAGTGCGTAGGTCTTATTATCGACTACATAGGCTTCAGTAGTGCCTGTTACGAATTTACCCTTTAACCGCGTACCATTCAGGATGTCATCCAGCGGAGCGAATAATCCGCCCTTCACATAAGGCTCCATGAAGCCCGCAGCCCAGGTGATTCCTACATCCGGCAGGTCATTCGAGGCAGAGAGCACCTTCAGCTTATTCTTGTACTGTTCATTCTCCAGCACGCCCTGCTGGATAATAATATTAGGATTCTCTTTCTCGTATTCTCCGATGATCTGGCTAACCAGCTTATTCTGCTGGGCGGAGAGGCCGGCCGGCCACAAGTGCATCATATGAATCGTTATTTTTGGGGCCGAAGCATTGGTGGCTGCCTCCGCACTATTATTATCCTGTGTAAAGCTGCAGCCTGTTAGAGCAAGGGCCAATGTAAGTGTCAGGAACAGTCCCTTGGTTATGTTATTCCTCAACATTGCTATAGCCTCCCATATCACATTACGCGGCCTGATGTAATCGCTACCAATCAAATTCTAGCATCGTACCCGGAGGGATATAAGACTACACTTATTGGCTAAAATTCCACATTTAATGGATTTCCTGCGATCCGCCCTTCATCTTATGCCTATAGCGGCTTGGGCTTAACTGTTCCAGCGACTTAAACACCTTAATGAAGTACTTATCCGTCCGATAGCCTACACGCTCCCCGATCTCCCCTATAGAAAGTGTGGTCTGCAGCAGTAATTCCTTAGCCCGCTGAATTCGCAGACGTGCCAAATATTCGCTGAAGGATACTCCGGCCTGCTCCTTGAACAATACGCTGAAGTAGCTGGCATTCAGATGGATGAGTCCCGCTACCTCTGCCATTGTCAGCTGTTCATGCAGGTGCTGCTCCACATAGGCGATCGCATCTTTGACCGGCTGCCCCATTCGTGCCTGATCCGGGTCTATCTCCATCAGCTTATGATCCACCAGCTTCTCCAGCTTCACGTGGCGCTGCTGCTCTTCCTCCCGCTTCAGCGCATCCTCAACCACGGACAGTAACTCGGACTTGTCCAGCGGCTTAAGCAGGTAGTTGACCGCCCCCAGCCGCATAGCCTGCTGCACATAATCAAATTCGGCATAGCCGGATATGACAATAATAACCGGCTTCCAGGCTGTCTCCTGCAGGGAACGGATCAGATCCAGTCCGCTTACTTCGGGCATGCGCACATCTGTAATCAGGAGATGGACCCGCTCCTGCCGCAGCCGCTCGCGCGCTTCAACCCCGTTGTCGCAGGTCTCCACGGCATACCGGCCTGCCGCCCATACTTCCAGCGTCTGCTTGATTCCCTGCCGTGTTCTCGGTTCATCATCCACGATCAGAATCGTCCTATTGCTCAGGCTCATAGGTATATCCTCCATTGCTTGGAATTTCAAAAGTAATAACGGTCCCTTCGGATACCTTGCTCTCAATCATCAGACCCTCTGACTTGATGCCCTCTTCCCCGTAATACAGCTTGAGCCGCCGCTGCACATTCACCAGGCCGACCCCATTGCCTTTGGCGGAGATCGACGGGCCGCCCTCCAGTGTATTGCGCAGCGCCCGCAGAGTATCCTCATCCATGCCGGACCCATTGTCAGATACCTTCACCGAGGTCCAGCCGTTGCGGGGTGATGGCGTGATCATAACCTCCACACTGCCGCTACCGACACGGCTCTCCACTCCATGAAGAATGGCATTCTCCACAATCGGCTGAATCAGCAGCTTGGGTACCGGAACAGCAGCCTCGCTTGGGTCCAGTACAATATCCCAGGACAGGCGCTCGCCCATCCGCATCTCCATGATCTTCAGATAACGCCTGATCTGTTCAACCTCTTCACTAAGTGCAACCCACTCCTCTTTATTATTGGGACGGCCAATAATATAGCGGAACAGCCTGGACATGACTACGACCAATCCGGCCAATTCCTCCTCCCCCTTTTCCTCAAGCGACCAGTTAAAGGCTTCCAAGGTGTTGAACAGAAAATGAGGGTTGATCTGCGCCTGCAACGCTTTGAGCTCAGTCCGGCTCTGTAATACTTCCTTCTCATAGACAACCCGGATCAAATCATTCATATTGGCAACCATACCGTTATAAGTATAATTCAGCTCCCGCAGCTCCATCGTAGATACCTTCTGCGAGTTGGGCGTCAGCACGCCTAAGCGCGATTTGCGCATGGCCCGGATCAGATGAATAATCGGCCTCGTGATCATCGTTGACAATAGAAACGACATAATCAGGAAAAGCAGGGCTCCCAGCCCCCCTGACAGCAGCAGAACCGTCCGCAGCACAGACAACCCCTTGGTGACATAGCTGACAGGGGTCAGCACAAGCAAGGTCCAGCCGGTCTTGTCCGAGCGCAGCTTAACCTGTACATACTCCTTGCCGTGAAAGCTGACCGTCTGGTCCACACTATCCAGCAGCGGCATCAGGTCTGCCTCCGGTGTTCCATTGCTGCCCAGGAGGCGGCCTTCGTCATTCACCAGCAGCACAGACTCGCCTCCGTCACTGCCGGAGATCGGATCATCCAGCTGGAAGTAGCTGCGCTGGATGCGCGCCATCAGATACCCTCCCCGCGAGAACCAGCGGTCCATGAGGCTAACCTGGCGGATAGCCAGCAGACTCTGGCTGTCATGCGGATCGACGCCGATCCAGACCAGCCGCCCTTTCTGGACATTAGCCTCGCTGATATATGGCTCGTTGATTCTCGTCCCCAGACTGCCGTCCTTGATCGGGAAGAGCAGCCGGTAATCGGCAGTATACAGCTCAAGAGATCCTACGCTCGGCATATACGCCTGATAGCTGGAGATAATCTGCTGCAGCGACTGCCGTTGATTGAATGACACTTCATTGCCGTTCAGCTCCTCCAGCAGCAGCTGCTGCACCGTAGGATGATTGGCCACCTGCTCCATCAGGCTGTCAATCTGGCCAATCAGCGCATTCAGCCGTCCGTTCGCCTGAACCGCCGTCTGCTGGATATGCCGCTCGGCATTATTTTTGAGCAGAATAGATACCCGGTCATATACAAACGCCCCTGAAACCAGAAGAATGATTAGCATAACCAGCACAAAGCCGATGAATATTTGATTGCGCAGCGTGTTGAGTTCTTTGAATCTCTGGAGCATCGGAATTCCTTCTTTCCTTGGCAGCGTTTCCAACTCTATTCTCCAAAACTCCCGGAGTTTGTCAAGAGAAAATAGTTGTCCGGCACAGGGCAGCAAAGAGCCCTTAAGCAATGCTCCTTGTTCCAGAGCTGTTTAAGGGCTGCAGCAGAAGGGACTAGATGAACATTATCGGAGTGATCCACTCCCGGTCCAGGGCTATCCACAGTAAGGCCAGCAGGACAGTACCGATGCTGTAGATCAATACTTTCCGTCGGGTGGGCTCCAGGTAAATATCCAGAATAACGACTATAATTCCTATAACAAGCACGGCTGCAAGCAGGACTGGATTGTGATATTTAATATTTACTGCATTCAAGATAACCATAACCAGGGCCAGGAGCCTAAGATATTTGTTCATAGCCACACCACGACCCCCTTGTCGTTGAGACCATTTTCCAATTATGTATCCTTCATCCTCATCTCTAATATCCCTTGATTCCCCGCTATTGTCAACCCCGGCCACCCATCCGCTGCCAAGACAAAAAAAATAGCCCGTTCCCCACAGGGAACTGACTGCTATCGTGTTGCTGCTATCATCTGATTCTGTACAGAGCGTTCAGGAATTGGCAGATTACCGGATGGTAATGCCCTTCTTGATCGCCTTCATGTCAAAATTCGTATTCACAAGCATAGGCAGTATCTTCATGCTTCTGGTCATAGGCGAGTTGCATTGCCAGCAGGTTGGGACATATTGGAAGGCGAAGTTATCACGCATCCACCCGGAGCAATCTTCCTTGGTGCAGGACCAAATGGCTGTGTCTTCTTGCGGAAGATCCTCCAGCGCTTTTTTACGAAAATACATAAGTACCCCTCCTAATAGCTTTGTTAGCATATACTTCCTGATTCGGTTCGTAATACAAAGCTCGCTTCGGAAGCATATCCTTCGAATAAAGACATATTTCCAGCCCAACTGGACTGTTATGGCAGGATGGTAGCTTGTTCTGGCCTGTTCAAAAAAAAAGCTGCCCTCAACTTGTGTTAAGGGCAGTCTATTTTTAATACTACAGTTTTACAACGTTTTCGGCTTGTGGTCCACGAGCGCCTTGAGTTACGTTGAACTCAACGCGTTGGCCTTCGTCCAAAGATTTGAAGCCGTCGCCAGTGATTGCGGAGAAGTGTACGAATACGTCGCTTCCGCCTTCAACCTCGATAAAACCGAAACCTTTGTCTGCGTTGAACCATTTTACTGTACCTGTTTGCATGATATTACCTCCAAGTTTTATTTAACACATGTCCTTTTATTCCTACGTATTGTACGAACAAATAAAAATTCACACATTGGAAAAGGATTCATACGCACAAATGATAACCTTTTACAATATGTGAATTAAGGGTTAAATTTATGATTGACTTAATTGTAGCACACTAATTCTCTAAAAGCAAAGGATTACTTAAAATTACTTAAAAATAAGTGGAAATATATCGTACCGGGCGCGCAGTGCTCTATGAATAACCGCACCACGCACCCGGCAGCTCCAGGGTTTAGTCGATATATCCGGCCAGTCCCTTGTCCATCAGATAGTCCATCTCAGCATCGAGGATAGTCTCTACGGTCAGCTCGTCCAGCTTAACATCGCGCTGCGCAGTAACATAATCGACCAGATCATCATTATCGATATCAATCTCGCCCTTGGCATTGGCCTTGGCTTTGTTGATAAAGGCCTGCTCATGCTTCAGTACCAGCCGGATGACTGCCGGATCCACCTTCGTCTGTGCAGACAATACTTCCACCAGTTCCTGCTCATTCACTTCATTACTCATATTCGTTAGTCAGCTCCTTGGCATTTATGCACACTGATTGTACCATAAGTCCCCTCAGGCCGCGCAGCCTCATCTCCACCAGGGAAGAGCAGGATACTCCGCAGCTCCGGCCACTACAGTCTCCCCAATTCTTGGTGTAGCCAGCCGTACCCCTTTAGCTGCAGCCGCAGCTGCGATACGCTCCACCGGATCGGTCCAGTCATGCATCGACAGGGTGAAGGCCCCCCAATGAACCGGAATAAGCAGACCTCCCTGCACATCTATATGTGCTTCAACCGTCTGTTCCGGCAGCATGTGGATATCGGCCCAGCGCGGATCGTATTGGCCGCATTCCATCAGCGTAAGATCGAATGGACCATACTTGCGTCCAATCTCGGCAAAATGCGGCCCGTAACCGCTGTCCCCGCTGTAGAAGACCTTCGTCTCCGTCCCGCGGATGACCCATGAGCACCACAGGGTGGTGTTACGGTCCAGCAGACTGCGGCCGGAGAAATGCCGCGCCGGCTCACAGCTGAACGTAATCCCCGCATACGCAAGCTCATCCCCCCAGTCATGCTCGCGGATCTTATCTCCGCTTACTCCCCAGCGGCGCAAATGGGCGCCGACTCCGAGCGGCACAATGAACAGGCCTACCTTATCCTTAAGCTTGCGGATGGTGCCGTAGTCCAGATGATCATAATGATCATGGGATAGCACAACCGCATCAATCTGCGGAAGCTGGGAAATCTCCAGCGGCAGCTGCTTGCTGTAACGGCGGCCGCCGATGAACGGAAACGGGGACGGCGCATTCCCCAGCATAGGGTCCAGGAACAGCGTAACCCCATCCATCTCCAGCAATACCGCAGAGTGGCCGAACCAGGTAACGCGGGTGCCCGGGCCTTGCCCGATAGATGCAGGCTGCAGCGGTAGCGGCTGCAGCGGCTCGGCCGGTCTGGACCGGGGATTACCTTTAATGAAATCCTTCAGAATGGACAGGCCCCCACCGCCAGCCCTCTCGCCGATGAGTTCAGCCGTCTGCGGATAGGCAAATTTGCCCTTGCTATAATTAAGCGAGCGGCTGTTCAGCGCCTGTTCCTGCTTCCCTGCCCTCCGTCCAAACGCCGGATAGAGGGTCATAAGCAGATACGCCGCTGCAACAAGTATCACCAGTGAAGCTGCAATATCAATAATAATCAGAGTCATGCGGTAAGCCTTCTTTCTGCCAGTTCATTTCTACAGGCTCCAGCCCGGAATTTTGCGCAGATCCCCATCCCAGATCTGCACCGTGCTCTTCACCGGAACGTTATCCGGAGAGGAAGCTGTATGAATATAACACGAATCCATGCCGATTGTATTTGCTCCGGCAATATCCGTACGCGGATCGTTGCCGATCATAATTGCCGAACTTAGCTCGGCCCCATAGTTATCTGCTAAATACCGGTAAAATAGCGGGTCCGGCTTGCTTACACCGGCTTCAGAGGAAATGGCTATCCCATGGAATAAATGCAGAATGTTCAGCATGGTTAATTCTGCCTCAATGAAGGTCTTCTGGCCATTCGAGAGCAGATAGACCTTCTTGCCGCGCGACCGCAAGGTCCGGAGAATCTCCGGGACTCCGTCATAGAGCGCGATATGGTTCATGGATAAGGTCCGCAGCCAGCGGACAGTCTCATGCAGCCAGGCCTGCCCGGGGTCCCCCCCTAAGTCGCGGGCTACGGCACGGAAGACCTCTTCCATGACGAAATCGGGAAACTGGCATGTCTGTGCAGCGGCTTGAAGCTGACGGTCACGCTCCGCAAGGAAACGGGACTGCAGATCCGCACCTTGCGTGCGCAGCCCGTGATAGCTGAAATGAAGCGCCAGCCGCTCCCATACCTCGGGATGCTCTTCATCTGTCTCAATATCAATTAAGGTTCCATAAAGGTCAAAAATATAAGTCTGATACATAGATCCGGCATCCCTTCCTATTTGGTCCGGCCCAGCTTACGGGCCACGATGAGAATAAGCAGCAGGGAGACCACGATAATAATAAGGTTGAATCCCCACTCACTCTGGAACCATCCGCCTTGTGCCGGTGACTCTGTCGGTGCCTCAGGTATCATATTCACTGCACCAAGCGTAGCTGTGACCCGCTTGTCCCCGGCAATCTGGTCTTTGAAATTAATAATATCATACTGCGGAGCAAGTGCCAGGGCATTGCCGTAGATCAGCGAATACAGTCCCTGCTCCTGCTCTCCTCCCGCAAAGACAAGGCGGTCCACCAGATATTCTATTTTCAGGCCGTTAATTGAAATCGGGGCATCATCCAGATTATAGATTATAATCCGCAGGGCAGCAGAGGAAGATGCGTGAAGCGGCTGGATGTCCGTCCGTGAAATCCGGGTATCCTTGAAATCGAGCCGGTACAGCTCCCCGCTGCCCGCCACCGGCAGCCTTTTACCGTCACTGTCATACAGCTCATACCGCCGCGAGAAATTCCCGGTGCTGCCGAGTGTCAGCCTGGCAATCTTCAGCCGGTCCTTGTTGCTGATGACGATCTCTGTGCGGTTCTCCACCCGGCTGATCTCATACTGCGGCGTCTTCTTCCGCATGAATCCGGCCATCTTCACCTCCCGGCTGCTGTCCACCAGGGTCAGGCCGGGGAAATCCAATCCCTCCGGATTACTCTTTACTACAAGCCGGTAAAAGCTGAACTTGCAGCTGCCTTGCAGCTCAATGCTGTCCGCACTTAACCCGTTCGTAGCGTACAAATCCCCTTTGGCCAGCGGCTCCCAGGCATTCCCGTCATAACCTCCCCACACCTCCACATGTTTCAGGAAAGACTCATCCGGAAGCTCAAACACCAGCTTGTTTCCCTGAATATCCACATGCTCAGCAAGCGGTGTAATCTGATAATCCAGCAGGGTGTCCGTTCCTTGATCCGCCCGGCGGATCAAAATCGATGAATAGGCAGTGCTGCGCTCCTCCACCGTTCCCTCTCCGCTCTCCAGATAATAAGGAACCGGCTCGCCGGTGCTGCTGGTAATACGCAGATCGCGCAAATCCTCCGCTGCCGATCCATACACGCCTTCATCCAGATATACCTCATAATAAGGGGCCGGCTCTGGAATTCCGATGGCCCGCGAGAACTTCCACTGCCCGCTGTCAGCCTTCTCCGCCAAGCCAGTTGCCGCTGCCGTGCCCTCCGCCGGATAAGCGGAGGTGAACAGCAGCAAGCCTCCCAGCACCGAGAGCAGCACTGCCGCCCTAGCTCTCCGGCTGGTCTTTCTCTGCGAGCGCATAGGCTTCCTCCATTCTGGCTGACACCCGCTGATAGAGATACGAAATCCCCAGCAGGCAGAGTCCGAAGCTGAAATAAGCGATGATCTTGCTGCCGGTGTTCAGCAGGGTCAGATCATAGAGCAGCAGCTTGCCCGTTGCCAGCAGTGACAGGCCCAGCCCGAAACGGCGGATGTACAAATACCGCCTGCGGAAGCCGTACATAATGAACAGCACCGAGAGCAGCAGGTAGACCAGACTGAACGCCAGTCCTCCATCATGCAGCCGGATCTGCACACCCAGGAATGCAGTAATCATCACCAGCAGATAGATACCCATAGCGACCGGAACCAGCTCCATATTCTTGGAATCGCGCAGGAGCGTTGTCCGCAGCAATCTTCCGCCGCTGAACCACACGAACAGATTGAGGAGGATAAGCAGACCCAGCACCAGAAGATCTGCCCCGGAGCTTCCGGACAATCCGCCTTGCAGGCTGGGCATCCCCAGCGTAATGCCGATGCAGATAGCATAAGTGATCCCGTACATCAGCATAACCATGTAGCCGACCACCGCATCATAGAGCACCTTAACCTTCGGCAGCCCATAGGCAAGGCCGGCCGTGAGCAAGGCTGCCAGCAGCAGCTTGTAGAATGTACTGTGCGCCATATTTTCCGGGACTGCCCGGTCGTACATACGCAAGGCTTCATACACCAGATATACATAGAAATTCAGGATCGCCGCATATTTGAACCAGACTACACCCTGCACCTCGGCAGGTGAGCTGCGGAGCAGAAGCTCCTCCCGGGAAAGGCGGACCGCATAGAACAAGGCTACCGTAACCATCCCCGCAGTAATAAACGTATATTTCAGCTCAAAATACGGATTGCTGTAGATGACCACTGGGCTTAGCTCGGATATCCGCAGCAGCCCTTCAATGCCGAAGAACGTCCCCAGGCAGAGCAGGAGAATCCCCCAGCCCGAGCGTTCCACCGCCTTGAAGCGGTACAGCTGGCCGTAGACCGTCAGAAGCACTCCCTCAATCAGCCATCCGATGGACCACCAGGCCGCTCCTAACTGGAACGGGATCATCAGTACGGCAAAGGTCAGAGAGGTGGCGTAGAAGAGCAGTCTGCTCTCCCGTTCCTGCGGCATCCGCTTCTCCAGCAGAACGCCAAGCCCCAGGTACATCAGACAGAAGAACAAGGCAAGCGCACCTTTGAATTCGCCCAGACCTGCATCCTGGAAAAGAATATACAAGGTTACGCAGCTGATGGCCGTATTGCAGCCCAGCAGGCAGAAATCCAGCCACGCAAGCTTCGACTTGTATTTGAACGGGTACCAGAGTGTGATGCCCAGATACATGACAAAGGTCAATATAGCGCAGAGCATGCCCGCTGCACTGCTGTCCGACAGATTAATCAGCAGCAGCATGGAGGGTATATTAAACAGGAAGCTGATGTAATTGACAATAACCCAGCGCTTGCGCAGGGAGACCAGCAGAATGAGCAGGTTCAGCACGAACAGATACCCCATAGCCGCATACACTGCGCTGCCTTCCAGCCCGAACGCCCCTATATAAGAGAACAGCGGCAGATAACCGCCGACAAGCCCCATGGAACAGATCGTCCGCGACTCATAGCGCAGCGATAACAGCACAGCGGATAGAGTGACCAGTACGGATAGACCGATCCCGGCCCATAAACCGATAATCTCCAATAAAAAATAGCTGTAAAAGATCGAGCCGTAGAGTACGGATACCCCGCCTCCGATCAGACCCAGGGCAAAGGCTCCCCTGCCTTTGCGGAACAGCCACTCGCCGCCGCCCAGCATGATAGCGCCAAGCAGAAAGAAGGCGCTGCCCTTCATATAGTCGTTGAACCAGGTGGAATAACTGTATCTGAACCCGGCCCCCACTGCCAGAATCAGCAGCAGAATCCCCAGGCGGTTGATCCAGTTCAGCCCGATCTTCATTTCAATCCGGTTCTGCTTGCGGCGGCGCAGCAGCGTCTCCTCACTGACCCCCTCAGCGGCAAAGACATCCATACGGCTGTCAAGCGCCCCTGTCAGTGACTGTTCCACCTCACGCTGCCGTTTTCTGCGCAGCAGAATACTCTCATTCAGTCTCCCTTGCACCTCTCCCAGCATGGCGGCTATCTGCCCCTGGTCTTGCCCCAGCTCAGCTTGGGCACGTCTGAACGTGACATCAATACGCTGCCTGGTCTCCAGCTCGAAGGAAGTCAGCCTGTCGAGGTAGGCATTATTCTGCGAGCCAAAGTAGGTCTGCAGCTTCTGCCGCGATACCCGGAGAATGCCCAGCTTCTCATCCAGAATCTGCTCACTCAGTGCCGTCCGCAGCTCGGAGTTATCCTGCCGCAATATAGAAGCCTGAATTTTCAGTTCCCTGAGGATCAGCTTATTCTCTTCATTCTCCTTCTTCAGCGCTTCGTTCTCATGAACCAGATCACTGCTCTCATACTCCTCAATCAAAGCCTGGTATTCTTTCAAAAGCCCGTCCTGCTGCTGCTGTACAGCCCTCAGCCGATCTCTGAAATCCTCCATAGCGCCCCCCAGTGCCTGCTATCAGCAATTGTTAATATTTTCATTTTACTATATCTGCCCAGGTAATCCAGTGCAACATAATGCGTCCAACCAGCGTTAGAGAAATAACACATACTTACCTACTGACATACCCAAAGGAGCTGTCCCATGAAAACTTCGCTCAAAACAAGTGCAGCGCTCCTGACGCTGTCGCTGGCCCTCACTACCGGAGTGGTCTCCGCTGCTCCTGCAGCAACCGGCTCGAACCAGACCAAAGCAGCCCAGAGCAAAGCTGGCGCCTCATTACGCGTATATGCCATTGCCATTAACGGCACAGCCATCACAGAGACCGGCTTTCAGCCTTCCGGCACCAAGGAGCCGCTGATTCCGCTGCGTACCGTCGCTGAGTCACTGGGCTTCAAGATTACCTGGAACATGGCAACCAAAGCTGCCGACTTAAATAAAGGAAATATATACACAACTGTGAAGAACGGCGAAGACCGCTATGTGATTAATAAAATGTACACCTCACTCGGAATCGCTCCGCTGACTAAGGCAGACAAAATGTATGTCCCCGCATCCTTTGTAAGTGAGGTACTGCATCAGACCGTTAGTGTGGAGGGGAACAATATCGTGATCACTTCAGCCGTAGAGCATGTCCTTGAGACCGGCGTCATCACCGCCATCCGGAATTCCGGCGACACTTCCTCCATTCAGATTAAGGGTACCGGAACCGCAGGGCTCGTACTGAATGTCAGCGGAGATACGTTATATGAGAAGACCGACGGCACCAAGCTGTCCTTAGCCGATCTCCAGATTGGTATGACGGTAGAGGCCGAGCACGCAGTGTTCTCCACCCGCAGCCTGCCGCCGCAGACGCCCGCTTACCGGATAACTGTCCAGGATACAAAGGCTCAGGCCGATATGCTGGGTACGGAAGGCACGCTTGAAGAGATCATCAGGGCCGAAGACGGCTCACTCAGCCTCCGCATCAAGGGCAGCGCCCTCAGTGACCTGTCGCAAAGCGAGATCGTGCTTCGCCTGACGGAAGATACCCTGCTGGTGAACGGGAGCGGAGAAGCTGTAGAACCATCTGCTCTGGTGCAAGGCATTACGGTTATGGGCTTCTACTCCCCTGTAATGACCCGGAGTCTGCCGCCAATCGGAACCGCGCTCAAAGTCGCTGTGCAGGCCGATCAGCCTTAAAGAATATTATACCTATAGTTCAATAGAAAGCCCCCGGCCTCTGCATCGGCAGAAACCGGGGGCTTTGCTGTATGATGTCCGGGTAACCGGCTAACCCTTGGCCGCCTGCCGCACAGCGGGCTGGCGGCCGAGCGTGACTCTGTTCTTGCCCCTGGCTTTGGACTGATACAGCGCTTCGTCCGCCTCGCGGTATAAGTCCTCGAAGGTCACATCGCTGCGCTCGGTGAAGGCTATGCCAATGCTGACAGTCAGCTGGATGCTGTGCCCCCCGTCAAGCAGGACGATGTGCTCGCCCAGGGCAGCGCGGAAACTCTCCGCTTCTCTCAAGGCCTCAGCCTCGCTGCCGGCAAAGAAGCAGACCGCGAACTCCTCGCCCCCCACCCGGCCGGAAATTCCGTTATGTTGGTACACCTTCATAATCTTCCGGGACAAATCTACCAGCGCCTGATCTCCGGCCAGATGTCCATATGTATCATTAATTAACTTGAAATCATCGATATCGAACAGCAGCAGCGCCATTCCCGCCCCGTACTGCGCGGAATAATTCTGCACCAGCCGCATGAAATGCCTACGGTTGTACAGGCCGGTCAGATCATCAACGGTAGCCTGATGCAGCAGCTCGCGTTCGTACCTCTTCTTCTCACTGAGATCACTGAAGACCATCAGCATACCTGTGGTTTCTGCGCGGGCCCGCTCTGTGGCAATCAGTGCGACGCCGAAACAGGCGCCGTCCTTACCGGAAGGCTCGATCTCGAACTGACCTTCCAACCGTTTGGTATAATGGTCCGAAATCTGCCCGTACTGCTTCAGTAGCAGATGTATGCTTCGGCCCCTCCAGGTCTCCGCCTTCTCCTCCAGCAGCCCGGAGAGCATCGCATCCGCGGCTTCATTGACATCAATAATACGGTCATAGCGATCCGTCAGCACAATGCCGTCTTTCATATTCTCGAAGATTTTATTCTTGGCAAGCGGATATAAGGATAGCCGCGGATCACGGAACAAGGAGAGGTACGCCACGATGATGGGCGGAAGATAGGTAAATGCAGTGAACCCGGTAATCGTAATTTTGAGCAGCGGAAGCAGAAAGACCGTCAGTACCGGAATCACCAGCCCGAGCAGCAGCATCAGATTACGGCGGAAATAATATGCCGGAGCATTCAGGAGGGAGATCGCCAGTAAATAGACAGCATACAACCCGAACAGCTGGTCATACGCAATAAGGATCATACTTAACACCGTAGGCTTCACAGTAATTCCGGTAACACCTGCCACGGTTGCGAGCCCCACCTCGCTGCGCATCAGATGATGATAGGAATCGGTGAAGATCAGCACAACATCGAGCACGACCGGAATACAAAAGAAAATAAGCCTCTTGGCCAAACCCTCAGAGGAACGGGATACATACTCTTTAATAACGGCATAGGTAAAGATCGTACTCAAAAAAAGCGGGCCCTGCTGCATGTTCTTCCACCCTAGCTTGGCTTGAAAGGAATCCGACAGAATCTCTCCGGCCGTAGCCGCGAATATCAGACTGACCAGCAGCATCAATATCCATAAATAGCATCTTCCCGGTGTGTGGCGGTGCTTGAAAGAACCGATGCCCATGTAGAGACTTAGAACGCTGCCCATTACTAAATAAAACGGATAACCCTGCATCCACGGCATGTCATATTTCTCCTATTTTTGAGATAACTTTGCCTTATTATATCCTACTCCTTCGTACAAATGAATCATTCTTCCAAAAATACTACCTGTACCCAAAGTATAACCGTCCGTCCGCCGTTTCATGGAGATGCCTGAACATACACGAAGACCCTACGGGCAGCCCGTAGAGTCTTCAAAAGGTGAGAAGCGAATTTATAGTTATGCAGGATTCCAGTTGCTAGGGTGCTAAACCGGAGTAGAATCGGCGTAATCTCGATCTTCTCCGTCTTTTCAAGTAGTACATGGGTTAATCAACTACCTTTCGGAAAACACGCAGGCATGCCCTTCCAAACGTCTAATTGATACCTTCCACTTCCCACCTAAGCATTAATACCCGCAATGCAGGCCGCTTAAACAAGCGTACATAAACAAAGAGGATACTCCTTCACCATCTGCATGGATGCGGGAATATCCTCTATAGTAGGAATACCATTATTTCTTCTGTGCCAACCGTTGTTTGAACTTGTCAACACGGCCGCCAGTTTCGGTATCTCTTTGTTTACCTGTGTAGAACGGGTGGGATGCGGAGCTGGAGTCTACACGGATCACTGGATAAGTGTTGCCGTCTTCCCATTCCATCGTTTCACCGGAAGACTTGGTGGACGAGCTCAGGAATTTGTAGCCTACGCTTGCATCGAAGAAGATAACCTGGTTGAACTTAGGGTGTATGCCTTCTTTCATTGTAATAACCTCCTTTCCGTACTAATACAACTTCTATGGTATTATGAAGCCATCTCTTGGTCTATTTAAGAATTCCGGTTAGACGAAGGGAGATGCGTAAATCTTCCGATTTTTACACGCCATACTATCATACGTGAAAGCGGGCCGTGAGTCAACCTTTTGAACTGGAAAAAAGGCAGTTTGTCCATCGGTTATCCACCATCTGCAACCAGGCTGTTTCCCTCCGGCTCCGGGATAAACGTTAGAGCGATTTCACCATTCCGCCGTCGACAAGCAGGGATTGGCCGGTAATATAAGTATTGGCAAAAGAACCGAGAAATACTGCCGCTTTACCGAACTCCTCCGGAGTTCCTGTTCTGCCGAGCGGAATCCCTTTCAGCGCCTCCGCCTGGACCTGCTCAAGCGAAGTCCCCACCGCTTCCGCCCGTTTGCCGTCGAGCTGTAGAATCCGGTCTGTACCGATGCGTCCGGGCGCCAGACTGTTGATCAGAATGCCTTCGGGCGCAAGCTCCGTGGCCAGGCTCTTGTTCAGCGCGTTCACCCCTGCGCGGAACACATTTGAGAGAATCAGCCCCTGGATCGGCTGCTTGATCGAGACCGAGCTGATGCTGACAATCCGCCCTCCGCCAGCGCTGCGCATATGCGGCAGCGCTTCACGGATCAGGCGGACCGTGCTCATCAGCGTAAGCTCGAAGCCGCCGCTCCAGTCCGCGTCGGCCATATCCCCGAAGCTGCCGCCCGGAGGCCCGCCGGCGTTCGTGACAAGCACATCGAGGCCGCCTCCGAATCCGGCGGCCGTCTGGACCGCCCGTTCAATATCCTCCGGGCGGGTCACATCCATCTCTGCCACCGCTACCTCTTGCCCCGTTGCTTCAAGTATTGCCAGCCGCGCCGCTTCCAGCTGCGCGAGGCTCCGGCTCGCGATCGTTACCTTCGCTCCCTCACGCGCGTATTCTAGCGCGGTAGCCAGCCCCAGCCCTTTGCTGGCGGCAGCCACCAGTACCGACTTTCCCTCAAGACCCAAATCCATAATGATGTCCTCCTGTCAGAATGGTCTCAAACATGTAACCTTACTCTGCATTATACATCGTACTCCAGCTGCTTTTTAGCCTGGACAATGAAATCCAGCGGATTCTCAATCTTGTCCGCCTCATACTCCACTGCCCCAATCTTCAGCCCCAGGTTCACTTTATACTTGCCGGAGAACTCGGTATCATTCAATTCCTGCAGCCGGAGCTTAATCCGCTCAATGACAATCTTGGCCCCTTCACGGTCTGTGAAGAGCAGGAGCCCCCAGGTGGCGTCCTCCTTGTCCAGCAGATACAGCGCGTCATTGGTGCGGATACTGGACTGGCTGAGCTGGGAGACATCATAGATCGCTTCGGACAGCTGCTCTTCCGGAATCAGACGGCGGATCTCATTCCAGTATTTCACCTTGACGACAAGCAGCGTCAGCGGAATGTGATACCGTGTCGATATCCCGGTGAACAGGCTGGCATCCTTCTGAAAAGAAATACTGTTACGCAGATCCGTATTCTCATCCACGGCGGCAAGATTGGCCGTCCGCTTCTGCAGGCGCTCATTCTCGGCCTGCAGCTCACGGCTGCTGGACGTGAAGACCCAGAGGACGACTGTAATCAGTGGAGTCATAATTAGCCAGAAGTACGTATTTACGCCAATCGATGCCCCTTCGGACACCGTTTGATAGACCACGAAGAAGCCGTATCCGAAGATAAACGCCAGATTCAGCGTCAGTCCCGCAGTTACCGTGGTGAAATACGTGACCAGCGCCAGTAGGAAGGCCACATTCAGAATAATGATGTTCTGGATATAGTGATCCGGAGAGCCGGCAATGAATACGGTGCAGGCAAACATCAGGACCAGGAAGGCCAGAAACCCGAGATCAGAGATTAGGCTGCTGCGGTTACGTCTCACGCTTATCACCACGTTTCTTCATATGTTTGCGGAGCAGGAGCAGCAGCGATACAATGACCAGCGTGATCATAAGAACAGCCGCAACCACAAAGCCCAGCACATCTGAACGCTCAATAATCTGCGCCACTGTTGATTCTTTGGCCGCGCCTGAGAGGGTTTTGAAGCGGTACGCATGAACCTGGCCGTCTTTATCTGCAGCCACACCGTCCCCGTAGACCTTCCAGCGGTCTTTCTCGCTGGCAATCAGCTTCGAGACCAGGTAGTAGCTCTCGGAGCTGACCGCTGTAACCGCAAGCAGGCCCCGTCCGCTCTCGTAGGGTGAGTCCAGCAGCTGCAGCGTACCGATGCCGGCCCCGTACTGCTCCTCGATCGCTATTTTCTCATTGGACAGCAGGGTCGAGCCGTCTTTGTTGTATTTGAAGAAGAGCTTGTCGTTGTTGTCGCGGATCACCTTGTTGTTCTTATAAGTGCCGATGGCAATGATGTTGTTGTCCTTCAGATTATCCGCAGCCACATCATCGCTGTAATAATGGACATCGCCGGTGTTGCCTCCGGCGTATTGGCCAAGCATGTTGAAGATGTTGCCCAGACTCTTATAGGCATAGTCGTCCATCTCCTGCGGCAGAACGACCGCTACACGGTTGAAGATGCCGTCCCGCAGGAACGGGTACGGATAGTTGCTCAGCAGCAGCTCTGTGCGGTCCTTCGTGTTCAGGCGCATCATCGATTCCTTGCTGATATATGCCCAGGGCATCTGCTCCGTATTCGGTGTACAGATGGCATTCGCCATCTCCAGATCAAAAGCCACCGTGACCGAGAAGTTGCCGGAGATGTTCAGGCTCTGCGGCACATCCAGAGTCAGCACATCACCGTCAGCCAGTTCCTTCGTCAGCTTCTTGCTGCCGACCGGCGTATTATTAATGCTCACCGTCACCAGTGAGCGCTCAAAATCCAGATTCCCCGCATAGCGGAAATCGAGGCTGATTTTGCCGTCATCCGCAATCGAGCGGTTGGACGGCAGCGAAACGAAATAAGTCTGCTCCTGATGATTCGGTCCGGTCAGCTTATCCCCAGTCTCTGTGAATGTAACATTCGAGCTGATGGGCGGCGCCGGGTCTGCTACAGCGGTAGCATCATCCACTAGCTTCAGGTCTTCGCTGCTCTGGCTCAGCAGCTCCCCGCTGGCCATGAAGCGTCCGGCCTTGATCAGCAGGCTCTCATCCCTGGAGGTAACCACCAGCACCGGTGAGGAATCCTTGTTCACCAGCTGGATCACGGCATGGGTGCTAAGATCAGCTGTAGTGCTCACCAGCTTCTTCAGCGGGCCCGGCAGATGATCATACATCGCTACCAGCACTACTGCACGCTTGTCCTTCAGGGCTTTCTCACGGTAGGGCAGCAGCGGAATCGTCTTATCGTTCAGCGTATTGCCTTTGGCGAAGCCCGTCAGGGCGTAGGTAGCGCTCTCCAGTTCAGACCCTGTGGCATTCTCCGGCACGGCCAGCAGGCTTTGTCCTCTTTTCACCGTATCCATCCCTGAGAATCTGGCACTGAAATCGGCAATCCCGCCCGTTATCGCCTTAGGCACGTACTTCACGGATATATTGGAGGTATTGAACAGATGCAGCCAGTTGTCCTGCGTATTGTCTATACTGCAGAGCTGATAATCCCCCGTATCGGTCTTCAGATTTCCCTGAATACTTAGCGTGTTGCTGCCTTCCTTAAGGAAGCCCTTGGGCGCTGGAACGCTCAGGCTCTGCTCCCCGTTATTCTCAGTAGACGGTCTGAAGGAGTAGAACGGAATGCCGTTAAGCGACAGTGTCACACTTGACTGCTGGTCCGCATTAATCTGTGACACCTGAAAATGCAGCCTGATGTTCACCGCCTCGACGTTCCAGTAATCCATGACTGTGAAATACTGCTGCTGGGAGCTTGTGCCCGTCAGAGAGATCTCACTGCCCGTAAATGAAGTCTCGTAAGTCATCGTGGCGTCACCGGGAAGCACTGCTGCTGCCAGTGCCGCAGGAATTTGAACCAGGAAAAGGGAGAGGCAAATCAGCCCTATCATTATCTGTTTTTTCATCATGTTCCGTATCTCCTGTATCGCTTATTTCTTCTCCTCCGGCGCTTCAGTAGCGCTCGGTTTTGTACCATTTGGCTTCCCGTTTGAAAATGACGTCTTTGAGATAGTTATACAGTCCATAAGCCGCAACCACCATCCACAGCTGGCAGTACGAAACATACATCAGCAGAATGATCCACAGGTTCGACAGGCTCATCTCGCCTTTCTCCGTTGTCAGCGTAACGAAGATTCCGACCACGAATAGAACAATGGCGAGCAGCCACAGGAAGCTGCTGAGCCCGGCAATGGTCGTATGGACGTACCCCATCGCATGAAGGACAAGCAGAACATCAGAGGTGACCAGCGAGATCAGGAGCAGGAAATAGATCGAGACATAATACAGGATATCGAAGCGGATCTTCGCCGCCTTCCGGTCGAAGAGGAGCGGAAGATTCTTCACAATGACATAGATATTCCCCTTCGCCCAGCGTGTCCGCTGCTTGAACCAGACCTTCACCGTCTGCGGCTCCTGCTCCCAGGTGACCGATTTCGGCTGGAACTTGATCCGGTACCCCATCATATAAATGCGGAAGCTAATCTCCGTGTCCTCGGCAATTGCCTTGACATCCCAGCCGCCGATACTCTCTACAATAGACCTGCGCATAATGAAATTCGTTCCCGGAATCGTACAGAGCTTAAACAGCTTCCAGCGGCCGGCTTGTGCCATCCATTGAAACGACAGCGTCTCAATATTAATAAACCGGGTCAGCAGGCTTGCATCGCGGTTGCGGGTTCTGAACTTGCCGATGACTGCTCCCAGGGTGGAGTCATTCATGATCTCAGCCACAAGATAGCGCAAAGCGGTGCGTTCCGGTGTATTGTCAGCATCATAGATGGCAATGAGCTCCCCCTTGCTGCGGGTGAAGCCAATGTTCAGCGCATTGGATTTGCCTTTGCCGCCGCTAATAGCATCCGTATTAATGATGATCAGATTGCGCTGCGGATTCCTCTGCTGGATATCGCTAAGCAGCTCCGCGCTGTTATCCGAGGAATTATCGTTGATGACGATGATCTCATACCGGTCATGCGGGTAATCGAGCGCCAGCAGGGATTCCACCGTTTTGCTGATGACCACGCCCTCGTTATGCGCAGGGACCATAATCGTCACCATCGGATACTCACCCCTGATCTCCGGCACTGCCTTATTCTCAGTTTCAATATAGTACAGGTAGCCCGCTATAATCAGCGCTACATTCACCAGCAGCAGTGACCAGATGCAGATCACCGCAATGACCATCAGCACGTCTGAGACCGTCATATTATTCTCCTAATGTTGTTTGATTTTTCCGGATTCCTTATTTCAAATATTTCCTCCGGTACAGCCTGTAGCCGATCGTAAGCAGCCCTCCGAACAAGAGCAGTGCAATCAGGATCACAATAATAAAAAACTGGTTCTGCACGCTGAACAGCCTGTTGAAGCTCGTAGCCTGCTCCTCCTGGTACTGGTAATCGGCTGCGACTGTCTGCGGGGTATAGTCGACGTTCAGATAGTTGCCGTTGATGTAAATTACCCCATCCGCTGATTCGATGGTGTTGATATCTGTAACAACGTTATGGGCCTCCCGTTTATAGTCGGCGAACGTATACCACTCTTCCTCCAGATTCTGCATCAGACTGTCCAGTGCAGCCTCATCCTCAGGCAAGTCGACAGTAACTGCCGCATTCAGCGGAAGCTCCGGCATCGCCTTGCCGGTCCTGCTGATCCCTTGCAGGAATTCCAGTGGGAGGCTGTACAGGGTGGACGGGAAGGTGACCGAGGTATCCGTCTGTTCCATATATCTGGCTTCTTCATCCGCATAGAGTACCGCCGAGTCGAAGAAGCCCATACCCGCCGTAGAATACTCCTTGTCATACGTCCAGTAGCCTTCTGCAGCCATACCCAGCGGAGCTACACCGCCCTCCGCCAGCACATTGATGAAGCTGTTCATCTTGACATGCAGCGACCGGTCACTAAGGCTGATCGGCGGTCTGACCGCCGGAGCATTGACAACAATGCTCCCATTACGGGACTGCACCGTTCTCAGGGCTTCCAGATACCGCTTCATCGCCGGAAAATCCGTATTGCCAAACACCGGCCGGACACTGGCGATGAATGGAATTCCGCTCTGATACAGCTTGTCTGCCGTTTGCTCAAGCAGCTCGAGATCGGAGAAGGGATAGATCTCCTTGAGCACCAGATACGTACGGGGCCGGGCGGAGGATTTCAGCCAATCCTTCAATACATATGCCGCGGCCATGCTGCTTAAATCGCCAGGCTTCAGATAGGGCATATAAGTAAATTCGCCGCGGCTTACCGCGTAGGGCATTTGCACCCCGCCATCTTCAAAAGACCACCCGCCGTACGTACGGCCGCCCTGTGAAGCAGTGATATAAGGCATTTCTTCCACTTCCAGCGGAATGCCGGTGAATCCGCCGATGGAGAGGCTTGCGCTGGCTCCATGCCACACGTCTGTCTTCAGCTGCATGGCCTGCTGCACCCGGTCCGGCGGCTGGTATCCGACATACATCACCGACCCTTTATAGCCTGCTGCGTCCTGCAAGTAAGCCCTATTCGTAATCTTCAGCTCCGCACTGTTAATGACGGTGATCATTCCGGAGTAGGCAGACAGGCTGCCTTGCTCATAATCGGATATATTCTTAAGCGTAACCTGTGTACTGTAAGCGGCAAGCAGCCGCTGCAGCTCTGCCACATTCCCTTCATTCCCCGTGCCCCTCGCCAGGCTGTCATAGAGCAGCAGAATATGCTGCGCAGCGGCAGGTGACGCGGCGGCGGAAGCAGCCGGGGCGGAAGCAGCCGGGGCGGAAGCAGCCGGGGCGGGCAGCAGGAGATTCCCAGCCAGGAGCAGCAGTAGAACGATGATCCCTCCGCGTTTCAAAGGCTCACCCCATTATTCAGGGCAGCATATTCTGGGGCCGGCACGGAAGGCGGTGCAGCCGGCATGGATTTCCGGGAGGAGATTCCGCGGCCAATGACGCTCGATATGACCTGGAAAGTGATCAGGTCAAAGGCTAAGGTAAACAGGAATTCATGCTTCGCAATATCGGCATCGCCGGCTCCGATAATGGAGACTACAATGCCGGACAATCCGACAAGCATTGTAGCCAGAATCACGAACAGCCGCTGCATTCCCCGGTAGTCCCGCACCCGGACCGCGCTCACGAAGGAAGGCATATAGACACCTGTAATCACAGCCATCCAGAGGAGGATGAAGGCAAAGGTGCGGGGAGCCAGCTTCTCCTTCAGCGTACTGTATACATTGAAGAAATGACTCTGCGCCCGGAACTCCTTGCCAGCAGATTTCTCATAATTCCCCATCGCCGCGGGCTTGATCGTATAGGCGCTTTCGGCAGCCGTATCGAGAATCGAGCCCAGCTGGTCCGGATGCGTAACATAATATTTCAGAATCGAGACGAAACCGTATTGGCTGTAGAAATCCTTTTCCAGCAGATCCGATTTCACATCCACGGTCCCGTATTGATCATAATAGGTATTCTCTTTGAGAATTGCGTACTGTTCATTAATCCCGAAGGATTGAAGCGCGGTCTCCGGATTCTCTGATTCCATTAGCACTCCGCGGGTCATGGCATGATACTGGTTAATATTCACGAACTCTTTGGAGATATTAAGATAGGTGGCAACACCGGCGAACATCATCAGGGCGGCGGACAGGAGCGTGACCCAGCGGAACAATTTATCCCGGCGGATCCAGACAAGTGAGATAGAGAGCAGGGAAATCACCATGCCCACAGGAGCATTTTGCTGCTTGGAGGTCGTTAGGATCAGCGTGCTGACCAGAAGTACCGCCAGCATGGCGTAATCGTTGTATCGTTTTCGGTACAGCAGCAGCCATGAGGCGAACACCAGAATCATCGTGACCATTACCAGGCTTTCGCCGAAGAACGAATTGAAGTAGGCGGTATACCCCGTGTCCCCGAAGATAAAAACTGCCAGAACCGCAACAATCATCCCCCGCTTCCGGGACATCTTGAACGTAACGGCTTCAATGAGCAAGTAGACAGCAGCTACATACAGGAGCGTATAGATCGCGGCCTGAAACCGGATATCGAACACTTCCTTGCTGAATACCAGCTTATTGACGAACAGCGCCAGCTTGATAAACAGGGACTGGGAGGAGACCAGCATCGAGCTGTTCTCGTTGTAGTACTGGTAGATTCCAAACTGCTTGACGAAATACCCGAAATACTGGCTGTCATAATCCGGGAGGTTGAAGTACAGTCCATTGCTATATATAATCCGGAAAAAGTCACCGTTATCTGCCATTCCCACATAGGGAGCGGTAAAGAGCGCGATGACTGTTACGAGCAATACGCCAAAAGCCGCGGCAAACGCTGGGGTAATCCGAAGGCTGGCAAGGGTTATGCCGGGCCGGGTTGATGTTTTCACTGGGTTGTCTATCATACGGATTCACCTTCGTTACTATTGTTGTGGGTTGGAATAGGAATAAGCGAGGAGCGCCATCAGGTTGTCAAAAGAATACGCCTGGCCGGCAGCCTCATCACCGAACCCGCCATACAGCGGACTTGCAGCATTCACGGCTCTGAATTCATTCATCCGTTCAATACTGGATGTGTAGAGAGACTGATCGCCCAGCACAGCGCCGATCATGGCCGTGAGCGCATAAATCGCCGTAGAACGGATATCATTCGTCCGCTGGCCGTCACGCGTATACTGCCCGTACAGTGTGCCCGCCGTAACCTGCTCTTTGATATAACGGATGCTCGCCGGCTTCTGCCGGTTGCTCTCGGTCAAATGAAGAATGGTAAGCAAAGATTCTACTGTGTTGATATGTTCGGAACTGTACTGGCCTGTCTTGTAATCAAATCTTGTCTCATAGAACGGGAAAGAGTCGGACAAATATCCGTCTTCCAGAATTCCGCCCATATTATTCAACAATATACCGCTTAATTCGCTAGATATCGACAATTTTCGCAACACACTCAGATCAATATAACACAAAGTTACGAACCCGTTGGTGGTTTTGAAAATATTGTCATAAAAATCATACATGTATCCATCTTTTACATTATTATCATAGAATCTTCGGCCATATTTATCGGCTGCTTCCGTATACTCAGGCTGATTAAATACCTCTCCTGCTTCATACAGAGCGCCGATCAGCCGCAGGTCGTCTACCGCTGCATTGACGGTGTATTGCTTCTGTTGCTTAGGACTGAACCTGTAACTGAAGCCGCCCTCCATATCGAAGGTATCGCGGGCCAGCGTCCACTGCTGGTCATATCTCTTCTGATCTCCGTTAAGCACGGCCGCCCTCATCAGAAGAGAAGCCGATTCGCTCAGAACCTCATGGCCTGTAGCCATCTCTGCCGATTCGCCGGTTTCCTGCAAATTCGTATATACCCCGTAGGGGCCAGTGAGCTGCGTATCTATGAATTTCAGTAATTGCTGTACTTCACCCGCTGTGTCAAGCAGCGGCTCCTCCGGCACGTTCGTTCCCGCAGGAGTAACTGCCGGAGAAGAAGTAGCCGCGGATGGTACGGGCCGGGCCTGATTACCGCTGCATGAGGTGATCAGAAGCAGCGATATTCCCAGTGCAGCAGCCTTGCTGAGTGTACTCCCCAATTCATCACATCCTTAAAAGACAAGTCTTTATATTGGCCATAATAATATAACGGTAATTTATGTCACATTGTTTACTGTTTTGGCGAACATTATGTGTCTAAATCATAGATAATTCCATTTATTCAAATAAAAGCAGGGCTGCCTGGATCAAATCGACCCAACCAGCCCTGCTTATGTTTACAATATACTTTAGCCTGTTTTAATTCTCCGGTAAGTCTCCTCATCGGCAACAATATAGAGTCTGGCATCGGCCGGAATCGGCTGCTCCAGCTTACGGTTAATGCCAAGGTCGCCACGGTCGGACAGCAGGGTTGCTCCCTGCCGCAGCAGAGCCTGAAAGGCGTCACCATAGGTATTCCAGGCACTGCTGCGCGGAATCTCATAGATATCATCGCCATGCTGGCGGCTGAGCAGTTGGGTGATCACTTCAGAATTGCCTTCCTGCAGGGCAGATCTTACCGCGAGTCTGGAGATGGCATCATGGGAGAGCACGAACTCGTTCACATGAACATGCTTGAAGTTCTGAATGTTCTTCTCCTGCATGATTTCTACGGTTGTATGTACTTGCGGGGCGATCCGTTCAATACTGGAGGCGATCAGCAGCGTCTTGCCGTCGCTCAGCGAGGCCTCGTCTATGCGGGTATCGCCGAACACGATCGCCGCTCTGGCGCTCCCGATGTTCGCCTTCAGCAGAATATCATCACTGGAAGCATCCCCGCTGATGAAGTGAACCTGCTCCAGCTGTTCCAATGGATGCCGGCCGTTCTCATCAATGATCACGATCTTGCACTTGGCGTCATAACACAGAATTTCATCCACAGCCGCCTGCGTTTTACGGCTCCAGTTAATCAGTATGACATGATTATGCCCGTGAAAGTTCAAGGTTCCGGCTCCTCTCCTGCGCTGCATCTCTCCCATGGCATCGATAACCTTACCGATGACCAAACTGAGCAGTCCGATGCCAAAGATATATATGAATATCGTAAATACCTTACCAATGGCTGTAGTAGCGAAATAGTCGCCGTAGCCTACAGTAGCCATTGTGGTCATTACCCAATAAAAGGCGTTGAACCAGTTATGAAAAGTGTCCGGCTCCAGCAGGAACGCAGTGGTTGCACTCAGAATGATGAATGCCAGGATGATCAGAGCTATGGACTTCTTCTTTAGATGCAGCAGCTTGCCGGAAATTCGGATTAGAAAATGCAATGCTCATCCCTGCTTTCGGGTAGTTAGCTTAAGCCGGCCGGGCAGCTGCCGCCCCAACATCCCAGGTACGGCAGCTGCCCTGCTGTAAGGCCGGTCCTTTTAAATAATCAGGCTGCTGACCGCAAACGCTGTTCCGACAAAGACCATACAGAGTGTTACGCCTACCGCAACATTCCCTTTCTGCAGCTGCTCCGAAATCCGGAACCCGGGAGTGAACAGCTCAAAGATCCAGTAAGAGGCAACCAGGCACACATACCCCACCGCGAACCAGAGCATCATGAACCAGATTGAGGTATTCGTATAGGCCGCCACACCAAGAATGATCGCCGTGGCCAGAAACTTGCCGCCAAAGGCCAGTGATACCGCGACATTCCCCTTCTTCAGCTCCTCCATGTCTTTAAAAGGCGTCATCAGGGTGAATACAACCATACCCAGCACCTGAAGCAGAACAATGGTCAGAATACTAACCACCAGATTAATAACAATCGTCAATTAGCCCACCCCCGGAATTTCGCATAGGCCGAATCATAGTCGGCGAAATCATGTACTTCCTCCAGCACTACGGAGGCTGTCTTTTGTTTCTCGAGTGCTGTATAGCGCTTGTCGTCAATCGGCTGCTTGATCCGGTTGCCGGAAGGCAGCTCAAGTACGGCAAAGTTTCTGGTTTTATCCTGATACTGGGTTTTGTATACCCCGACAAGATCTACATCAGTTGTGATCGATACCTTGAGATTAGCCAGATCCTCCGTTGCTGTCTTCTGGTCCCCGTATGATTTAAGCGTAGTCCAGGAAGACAGCTTGATATCGTTCTTCTGATCGGCATCTGTCACGAGCTCAGCGTCCATGAACTGCAGCGTCCATATGGTATCGCCTGTAGCATAATTGCCGTCGTTAGGCAGCAGCTCATTATCCGGCAGCACGGTCATGTCGCTGCCGATCAGATCGCCTACCTTGCCTTCGACCACCCGGTAATCCCACGGTACCCGCGATACACTGTCCGTTGTTTCTGTATCCGTATGGAACACACTGTTACTGTTTCCTGAGCATGCGCTTAGCAGCATGACTGCCAGAAGCAGCATTGCGGTCAGCGCCCCGCCCCTAATTCTGCGTCCGGCGGCACGTCCCTCTCTACCCTTGTTCATCTTCAAGCCCCCTCACTCCTAGCGCGATAAAATGACTGGCATTGCCTGTAATCGGTCCGCCAGCCCTGCCGAGCAGACCGCAGGGCTTCCCGTTAATCACGAACATGCCGGTCAGCAGGTGAAGCTCTCCTTCACTGGTCTGAATCCGGGCCATTTCGGCTCTTTTTTGATAGACCACCGGGAACAGCTGGCTGCTGTCATAGCCTTCTTCATCCTCTATTTCAAGCGTACCGCTGTCATCAAAAATCCGCACGGACCCGCCTTCCCGGCCGAAGACAGACTTGGACACAAAGCTTTCGGAGAATACCGCCTTATTATACGTAGGCAGTATGTAACGGGAGATGACCTGACGTTCCTCTTCGCTGAACAGCAGGCCCAGCTCATACATCCCCCATACCGCAGCAATCAGCCCCTTGGATTGCAGGATGATGCTGTGCGGACCGTTGAACAGCTGGAGCTTCCCGGTCTCGATGGCGTAGGCCAGGGCGTCGCCGCCTTCATCCACAGCCATCCACTCCTTCGGATAGAGCGCGAACATCCGCTCAATGATCCGGTCCTCTGCGTCCTTCACTACACCTTCATCAATCCACAGGTCCAAGCAATCGACGCAGCGGATATCCAGTCCGCTATGTGCTGCCAGTGCATCTATCGTTCCGGTATCCTCCTGATGGCTGCCATAGGCAACACAGGCTGCCGTATCCGGACGTTCAGCGCCCCAGGCGGCAGCAAGCTGCTGCTTCATTGCGGCATTGGCATTCCCAATACCTGCCTCTGCGCAGATCCACGGCGTAGCAATAGAGGCCTCCACATAGCCGGTCGGCGTATCGGCATTCAGCTCCAGCAGCTTAATCGTCCCGTCTCCGGCTACAGCAAAATCAAACCGGGCATACCGGCTAATCAGCCCCGGCTCAGGCATTGGGCAGTCGTCGAGCATCTGCCACAGCACCGGGGGAATTCCCAGCAGATCATACAGGTCATGCTTAAGATGGACGTAGCGGACCGCCTTATCCAGAACCATCCACAGTCCTGATGAGGCATCCTTCAGTTCCCGGTAGGTCTCTCCGCGCATTACAGCTATCGCATCCAGCCAATATTCCTCTTCCTCCAGGTCAGCCCAGGTGAAGCCCAGCTCATGCAGCTGCTGTACCCGGGGTGCCCGCTCCAGAGCGGACTGGTCCAGATATTCGAAGACGCTCTCTGCCGGAATCATCCGCCGAAGCCGCTCTTGCTTGAGCTTTTGCCGGAGCTTTTACTTGAGCTGGACTTCGAAGTCGAGGAGCTTGATTTGTTCGAGCCCAGCCCGCTGGAGGTGCCGCCGATTCCGCCTGATTTCGAAGAGGTGTTCCTTCTGGTGATGGAGCCGGTCGATGAAGTCGAAGTCTTCGGTTTCACCACTGATCCGGCTACAGGCTTGTTCTGGAAGCTGCCGCTGCTGTAGGTTGGTGGCTTATAGGCAGTACGTGTGCCTCCGTAATAAGTCGGCCGGTCATTGTACCAGCCTCTTGATGAGTAGAACGAACCGCTGTTGAACAGCATGTGATATAGGAGCAAATCATCCCAGCCGAATCCCGAGTTATAACCGCCATAGTTGTTAATTACCGTTGTCCCGCCTGATGTTACCGCTCCCTGCCCTTCCTGGACAGTCTCCTCCTGATTCTCATCCGGATATGGAATATTCCAGTCAACATTCTTGTCGAAATAATTCTTAACTTCCTCGGTAGACCAGGATACCAGCTTCGGTTCATCCCCCGTACCGCCGGTACTCCCGCTGGCACCAGCGCCTCCGGGAATAAATAACGCATTGGCCAGCAGGGCAATGCCGAGCGAGGTCGACAATACGCGGATCGGCTTGCCATCAGGGGTGAACAGCCTGCTTACAGCAGGTTCTTTAACATTTTCGTCTTTTGCCAACTTGGGCCCTCCTTTCCTGATAATGTTCCTTAACCTTCGGTACGCATCGGAACCAGCAGAAGCTCAAGCTTCCCTTCGTCCACATTCAGCCGGCCCTCTACAGCCTCAAACTCACGGCCGCCTACGACTATATAATTCACATGCTCCAGGGCCGTGATCATGTTCATGCTCCAGACGCGCTCCTCAATAATCTGCAGGTCTCCTTCCGGCATCTTCTCGAACAGAATGACCTTCATTCCATTATCCACACCATACCAATCCCTTCTGAACACTCTTATGCTTCTGATACGCTGCCGCTATTATTTCGTTTCAACTCGCGCAGCCTGGAATATCTGTACCCCCAGCACTCCATCCCTATCTATATTATCTGTTCGGGCTCAACTAAATTCTATGCCTAACAAATAATAATGGCAATGTCCTTAGGATGAATACCCCCGGCTGATTTATAGCACCTTCTGGACCCAGTTGTCTATGACATGATCCGGCTGGATGCCTAAATCCCGCTGTAGCAGTTCTTTATACTTATCGTAGTGTTTCCTAAACCCGATGAAATCTCCCAGGTCGGCGTAACTTCTCAGCACCAGCCGGCAGATTTGATCGGAATACGGGTCTAGTGCCTGCAGAATCAGCAGCCTGTCCAGTGCCTGCCGGTGACGTACGGAGGATAATTCATATTCGGCCGAATGCAGCGACATGCGGATAAAGCGGATCTGCAATTCCTTGCGCCGCGTTTCTGCCCAGTCATAATGATGTTCTTCCAGATAGTCTCCGCGGTACAGACTCAGCACCGCTTCTCTGCGCGCCCATTCCTCTTCCGATTCCACAGAGGTATTGCAGTATCCCAGCTCGAATTCTTCCAGATCGAGCAGCACCTTCTCCTTGGTCAGCCTGTAACGCTCCTGCGAGAACTCAACCCGCACATCCATATCCCAAGCCTTAAGCAGCTTACGGATATGGTACACCGTTGTATGCAGGTTGGTTACTGCTTTCTCCGGCTTGAAGTCCGGCCAGACCCAATCCACAATGGTATCCTTAAGAATCCATTGGCCGCGGTTATGGAGCAGCAGGGCGAACACTTCCTGCGCTTTGCTGGTTCTCCACTGCATCTTGCGCCCAGGCTCCGTGCTGTCCATGAACTCCAGACGTTTGAAGCAGAGAATCGAGAGCTGTTTGACGGCAGCTGCAGGCTCCGGGAGCGCCTCCACACGCGCTTCATTCTGCTCTATGCGAATCTCTAGGCGTTCGAGCGTTTTGCTCAGGCGCTGGGAGGTTACCGGCTTCAGCAGATAGTCGGCGGCGTTCAGTTCAAAAGCCTCAATAGCATACTCACTGTATGCTGTGATATAGACAATCCGCGTGCTCCGGTCCAGACCGGCTATATACTCGCCGGCTTCCAGCCCGTTCATCTCAGGCATACCTATATCCAGGAAGACGATATCCGCCTTCTCCCGCTCCAGATGCTCCAGTCCCCGTCTTGCCGAAGTATACTTGCCGGTAATCTCCAGACGTCCGTCTTTCAGGAGCAGGCGCTCCAGATGCTGCAATGCAGGCTTTTCATCATCGATTAGTATCGCTTTCATTGAAAGGACTCACCTCATGTCATCGTTCTCGAGTGTCGCTTATCTAGGAATTGTATAAGATATCGCCGTCCCCTGGCCGGGCACACTGTGAATACTCAGGCCTGTTCCGTACATTTTGAGCAGCCGGCGCTGAATATTCCGCAGTCCGATGCCGCCCTCTGTCCGTTCTTCTGACAGAACCTCCGCAATCCGCTGCGGAGACATCCCGACACCATCATCTTTGACGGCAACCACAAGCTGGCCGGGCAGCAGTTGAATCGACAGCTGCACTGTCCCTCCAGCCTCCTTCTGCATCAGCCCGTGGTTGACGGCATTCTCTACAATCGGCTGAATGCTGAGCGGCGGAACCAGTCCCATAATATCGTCCGGGACATCGAACTCGATATTCAGCCGCTCGTCAAACCGCGCCTGCTCGAGGGCGAGATAGGACTGAACCAGCCCCAGCTCCTTCTCAATAGGAACGGTCTGTCCCCGGTTCTGGAAGTCAAAGCTGCTCCGCAGGTACTGGCTGAGATCCAGCAGCAGATCAGTGGCCTTATCCGGGTCTACCGGACATACGGAGATGATCGCATTGAGCGCATTATACAAGAAATGCGGCTTGATCTGGGCCTGCAGGAAGGCAATCTCCGCCTGAACGGATATCCGGACAGACTTGCGCATATCGAGCAGTGTCTGCACGCGCGCCTTGAACTCACGCAGTTCCACCGGCTTGCTCAGATAATCATTGGCTCCGGCTTCGAACGCAGCCTGGATATCCTCGGGGCGGCTGCTCGCCATCAGCACCAGAATCGGCAGCTCCGACAGAACAAACCGTTCACGGATCGTTTTGCATAATAACAATCCAGGTATTTCCGGCATCACCCAGTCTGCGATGACGAGATCGAGTTCAGGGTACTGCTGTATTTTACCTATAGCTTCGGCCCCGCTGCTGGCCGTAATCACCGAATGGTTCTCCAGCTGCAGCACACTAACCAGCACCTGAAGATTGACAGGATCATCATCCACAACCAGAATGAAGCAGCATTCCGCAGGCGGCGGCAGGACTGGTTCTTTTCCCGGCAGTTGGACTGCCGCCGCCTCCCAGCCGGTAATATCCAGATACTCCTGCTCCAGCAGCGCTTTGCTTTTCCGCAGGATGGGTTGTGTGAAGCGGAAGACAGAGCCGTGCCCCAGCTCCGAATGCACCTCTATCTCTCCTCCGGCCAGCTCAACCAGCCTCTGGGTAATGCTGAGACCGAGTCCGGTTTCCCGGTAGGCTTTCTGGGCTGCGGGTCCGCTTGGATCATATGCATCAAAGATGGAGTGCAAACGCTCAGGAGCAATCCCCTTCCCCGTATCCGTGATAAGAATGGCAACATACTCTTCTTTAACCTCTGCAGACAGCGTTATCACGCCTTGAGGCGTATAATTGACGGCATTTTCCAATAAATTATACAGAATTTGAGCAAGGCGCTGTTCATCCGTCTCCAGCAGGGGAAGCTCCCCGGGCAGGTCCAGGCGGAATTCAAGATTGGACTTTCCGTATACCTGGCGCGTCACCTCCATGATGGAAACAGCCGCGGTGCGGAGATCCACCGCCTGCCGGCGCAGAAAGAGCGAGCCGTGATTCAGCTTCGCGAAGTCAGACATATCATTGATTAAGGCTGACAGCCGCTTGCCCGTCGAGACAATCATGAGCAACTGCTCACTCTGGGCACTGCTCACGGAGCCTGCCGCACCCTGCGCCAGTGTCTGGGCCATGTTGACCATTCCCTGCAGCGGCTTGCGGAGCTCATGGGAAGTATCGGAGATGAAATCGTCCTTCAAGCCATCCAGTGTCTGCAGCCTGCGTGACAGTTGCCCCACCTCAAGGAAAGAGGACGCATATTGCCGGGTCATAATAATCGCCTGAACGAACCCGAACAGGACAATTTCATAAGAGATTATGAAATAGCTGAATGACAGGTTCATAAAACTGACCAGGTAGCAAATAATAACGACGCTGAGACTCTCAATGCTGACCATCATCAGGAACATATTTTTCGGGTTCCGCCTTGTTCCCTGAACCATAGAGTAGAGCACAAAGCCGATACTTACCGCACCCCAGGTCAGCAGCATGCCCTCCAGATAGCTGAATAGATAGGCCGGCATGAATATTGAGATCAGCAGCAGCATGCTCGTAATCATTTTAGATGCCTTAATGACCGCAATAGACATCGGGTAATTCACGGAATTGGCGACATAGCGCAGCAGATAATAGTAGACCAGCGTGGAAGAAGCCAGCTGCAGCTTGAGCACAATTTCATACGGAAGCCCGGGAAGCCCTGCCGAGATCAGCTTCTCGCCGTGGGTCAGAATGTAGACAAAGGCCGCCATGCAGAATAGACCCAGATAAAGGGTGACCCCCCGGCTCTCTCTAACCTTGGAGAACATCAGCAGGAATAGAGAAAGAATAATAAATCCGAACAGCGCCCCGCCGTCTACAAACAGCGCAAATTCGCGGTGCTTCATAATAGAGCCCTGATTACCGATGACAATCGGCATAACGATACCTCCGGAGGAGTAGCTGTAATTCGCCACCTGTACAATAATCTCCATGGTATCTCCGGTCACCGAAGCAAACCCCGTATAGGGTATATTATTCTGCTTCCCCTCAGAAGCCGTGGGAGCAGGGCTGCCGCTGCTGCCAATCTCCTGCCCGTTCACGAAGACCCGGCTTGCCGTACGGATGTTGCTGGTGCGCAGACCGTACACTACGGCTTCCCCATAGGCAATCCTGGCCTGCAGACGGTAAGTGCCGTACCCTTTGGCTGCGGGTTCCCCGGTGACGGATATATAAGGATTCCACTTCCCCGGAACCTGTACCATTCCGGACACGGCAGGCACGCCCGGGTCCTTCCGCTCCTTGGAGAACACCTCAGGCATCAGCAGCGCGCCGCGGTACAGCTCCCATTCCCCGTTCAGCTTCACAACACCGTCTTTGCCGAAGTCCCAGCTGCGCAGATCGATCATACCTTGCCGGGCCTGCGGCATTCCGCGGTTTATATGGAAAGTCTGGAGGACAGAGAGCAATGGAATGATCAACACCAGCACCAGACTGCCTAGAATACTCAGCCAATATTTTTTCATGCGCCATGCCATTCCCTTCTAGCTGTCAATGTATAAATTATACATTAAATTCTATTTACTTAAGTGCACTAAAAAAGCCGATTCCCATTTATTTCGGAATCGGCTGCTTATCTTATTAGATTAAAATTTTAGGAATATTTCACTTTACTTCCGGAGCTGCGACTGCGGAAGCTGTGCTCTCCTGGGTTTTGGACAGAAAGATATTAAGAATAATTGCTGTCAGAGACCCGGATACGATTCCGTTCTGCAGTAGCATTCTGGCGAATTCCGGCAGCTGGTCGAACATGGACGGCAGCACAGCAGAGCCGAGACCGACAGCAATACTACAGGCGGCAATCAGCAGATTGCCATCCTTACGCAGGTCAACATCCGAGAGAATCGACATGCCGGATGCGGCAACCGATCCGAACATGACAATCATCGCCCCGCCAAGCACCGCATTCGGCACGACTGTAGTCAGCGCTGCCAGCTTCGGCAGCAGCCCGAGCACGATCATAATTCCGCCGGCGGCAAAAATAACATTGCGCGTCTTCACCCGGGTCAGCGACAGCAAGCCGACATTCTGGGAGAACGCCGTATAAGGGAACGCATTAAACAATCCGCCGAGCATGATGGCAAGCCCTTCAGAACGCAGGCCGTTCACGATCTGCTTCTGTTCTACCTGCTGGTCTGTAGCCTTGCCCACGGCAAAATACACACCCGTCGATTCCACCATGGACACAATATTAACGATAATCATCGTGAAGATCGCAGTAATGCTGAACTGCGGCCAGCCGAAGTAGAATGGCTGGGCCACACTCACCCAAGAGGCCGTAGTCACTGTAGAGAAATGTACGATGCCCATGGCATAGCCGATTACGGTTCCGACAACCAGGCCTACCAGTACAGATACGGAACGCAGGAAACCTGTAGTCAGGCGGTTCACCGCCAGAATTACGAGCAGTGTAATCAGGGCCAGCAGCAGATTGCGGGGCTGGCCGAAATCAGCGCTGCCCTGTCCGCCGGCCACATTATTCATCGCTACCGGGATCAGCGAGAGCCCGATGATCGTTACTACGGAGCCGGTTACTACTGTAGGGAAGAATTTCAGCAGCTTCCCGTATATCGGGGCTGCCAGTACAACGAACAGACCGGAGATAATAATAGCCCCGTACGCTGTCGGGAGATTGGAGCCTGAAGCGATAGCGATAATCGGGCTGACTGCAGTAAAGGTACAGCCGAGTACAACGGGAAGTCCGCTTCCGAAATATTTGCTGCCCATAATCTGCAGCAGTGTTGCCAGTCCGCAGGTGAACAGATCCGCTGCGATCAGATACGCCATCTGCGTTCCGTTCAAATTCAGTGCCCCGCCGACCACCAGCGGCACAATCACAGCTCCGGCGTACATAGCCAGCACATGCTGAAGCCCGAGGGCGAATATCTTCTGTTTGCTTAGCATCCTGCACTCTCCTTAATTAATTCTTCCGCACGGGCAGTGCCGGTGCAGGGATTATCTATAAAGTGAACTTCTCCTGGAGACATCGAAGCAATCCGCGCCAGGGCATGTACCGGAATTCCGCGCTGCTCCAGCAGGCTGCGTCCTTCCTGGAAGCTCTTCTCAATGACACAGCCGACTCCCATCAGCCGCGCCCCGGACTCCTCCACGATATCGCATAGGCCTATAAGCGCTGCACCGGTAGCCAGAAAGTCATCGACAATCAGCACGTTGTCGCCAGGTCCGAGATACTTCTGCGAGATGCTGATCAGGTAGTCTTCCTGACGGGTGAAGGAATGCACCGGTGCGGAGTAGACCGCCTCGGTGAGGGTAACAGCCTTCTTTTTCTTGGCATAAATAAACGGCACACCCAGCGCAATGCCTGCAGCCATGGCGAACTGGATGCCGCTGGCCTCTACAGTCAGCACCTTGGTAATGGGCTGATCTCCGAAGATAGCTTTGAATTCCTGCCCGATTTGCAGCGCAAGCTCCGTGTCCACCTGATGATTCAGAAACGAGTCTACCTTCAGCACAGTCTCCGATAAAATTAAGCCTTCTTGTCTAATGCGTTCCTCCAGTACTTTCATTACAGCGATTCTTCCTCCTTTAAAATAAAAAGGACAGATCCCCTTGAGTGTTTCTCTCAAGTGAATCTGTCCTTCTGGGTTTTTGTCCCTTAGTGGTGTAACACATAAGCGTGTCCGCATCGCTTGGACCAGTCCTTCCTCTGCCGCAGCACAAGAAACGGAACCCTAGATGCGCTATTTCACTCATAGTCGGATAATTACAGTGGTCATCCGGTAGAAACTTATGGGCCATATTCCCAAGATTATATGAGGTATTATGATAAGCCTGTTTTTAAAAACCTTCGTATATCTTACACGCTCTGTATGATCCTTACAAGCAAAATTTTAAGTATATTTGCTGTGAATTTCAAAGTTTTTCATGAAATACACCCGCATTTCAGCTGGAAATGAACACCTGAAAATCTTGTAAATTTAGGTTTTTCGGTATTTTCTCTATGTCTTCTATTTCGCCCGCCGTCTATAGAAAGTATACTTATACATATTTGGTAGTACTAACTGAACAAAGGCGGCGAACTATGAGGATTAAACAACAGGTTTGGTTAGCAACACTCGCATCTATACTGCTGCTGGGCAGTATGATTACTATATCTACTCTCTATCTGGAGGGCATTCCCCGAATTTTCGCTACTGCATTAGGCGGGGTCGGCATTCTGATTGGAATAGGCCTCATCTTCAGCATTCAGCGGAATATAGACCACGGGCTGGACCGGATTACGAGTATCTCCCGGGATATCGCCGATGGGACGCTTAACCCTGCAGCCGCAGCTACTGTGCGCAAGGATGAATTCGGCCAGCTCGCGGACTCTTACTATACGCTGGCCGCCGATCTTCACCACAGAGCCGCTGAAGAACGCGAACTGCGCATGAAAGCGGAGGAGCAGGCCTGGATTAATACGCAGGTGTCTGAGATGGCTATGCAGCTTCAAGGATCGGTGCATCTGCAGACAGCAGCGCGTGTATTTATCAGCAGGCTGGCTGTCGCTGTCGGCGGAAGCTATGGAGCCGTATATATGAAGCAGGAAGGTCAGCTGAATTTCGCAGCTGGCTATGCCTTTGACGAATCGGCACGCCGCCTCGAACCCATCCAGCTGGGCAGCGGACTGGTCGGACAATGCGCGGTGGATCAGCAGACCCTCGTGCTGGTGGATCTTCCGGAGCATTATATCAAAGTCCATTCCGCGCTGGGTGAAGCTTCCCCTTCATCGCTTATCGTAGTCCCGATTATGCATGAGCGGGAAGTGGTAGCCGTAATGGAGCTGGCAGCTTTGCACCCGTTTGGCTCCAAGGAGCACGAGCTGATCGAGCGGACCGGTCAGAACATGGGAGTGCTGATCAATACTTTGGCCGGCGTGGCCAGAATTGAAGAACTGCTGAGTGAAACCCAGCTGCAGAAAGAAGAGCTCGAAGCGCAGACCGAGGAACTGACGGCACAAACCCAAGAGCTGGAGGCACAGACCGAAGAGCTTATGGCCCAAACCGAGGAACTGCGGCTGCAGACCGATCAGCTCCAGGATCAGGGAGAAGAGCTGAAGATGCAGGCCGAGAACCTGCTGTCCTCCAATGAAGAGCTTCAGGCGCAAATGGAGCTGACAGAGGAACAAAAAGCCGAGATTGAAGCCCAGGCCGATGAACTGAGGCAGCAGACGGAAGAACTGTACGCCTCTAATTTGGAGCTGCAGCAGCAGATGGAGATTACCAGCCGTCAAACCGCGGAGATCAAGGCGCAGGCTGACGAATTGTCTGCCGCCAACCGCGATATGCAGCAGCAGCTGCAGATTACTGAACGCCAGAAGGCCGAGATTGCCGATCAGGCCGAGGAGCTTCAGGCGCAAACGAACCAACTGCTGGACCAGAAGGAGGAACTCCAAGCCCAGACAGAGGAACTTCAGACGCAGACAGAGGAACTTCAGACGCAGACGGAGGAACTTCAGGCCCAGACGGACGAGCTGCAGGCGCAGGCCGATGAACTTCTGACCCAAAAAGAAGAACTCGCGGCCTCCCATGACCAATTGCTGCTTCAAGTTGAACTTACCGAACAGCAGAAAGAGGAGATTCAGGCGCAGGCCCAGGAAATCTTCTTAGCTGCCCAGTATAAATCGGAATTCCTTGCCAATGTGTCGCATGAGCTGAGAACACCGCTGAACAGCCTGCTGATCCTCTCGCAGATTCTCGCCGAGAACAAGGAAGGCAATCTTGAGGCGAAGCAGCTGGAATATGTGCATACCATCTTCTCTGCAGGCAAGGATCTGCTGCAGCTTATCGACGAGATTCTCGATCTGGCCAAGCTGGAGGTCGGCAAGATGACCTCCGTTCTTGAACCGGTCTCTTTGCAGGACCTTAGCAACCACGTCTTCCGCCATTTTGAACAGCAGGCCAAGAAAAAGAATCTCCGGTTCGATGTCCATTCAGACAGCAGGCTACCTGACCATCTGATGACCGACGGCCACAGACTGCAGCAGATCATGAATAATCTGTTGTCCAATGCTATTAAATTCACCCCGGAGCAAGGCTCCGTTTCCCTGTCCATCCGCACCAGCGGCGAAGAAGTAATCTTCTCTGTCAGTGATACCGGCATCGGCATTGCCGCCTCCAAGCTGGGGAGCATCTTCGAAGCGTTCCAGCAGGCGGACGGCACCACCAGCCGCAAATACGGCGGCACCGGTCTTGGGCTCACGATCTGCCGCGAGCTGGCTACCCTGCTGGGCGGAAGAATTGAAGTGGATTCCGTTGAAGGCAAAGGCAGCACCTTCTCGCTGATCATTCCTGCAGTCGAGCCGGGAGAGGACGCACAGGCGCTGGCTGCCGCTACCTTTGCAGCCGCAGCCACTGCGGATATGCCGGGCTGCGAGACCAACAGCCGGGAGAATCCAGCTTTCCGGGAATCGTTCGTTCCCGATATTTCCATCTCGAATCCGAAGCTGCTGCAATATGCCGAGATGGAAGATGACCGCGTCAATCTGCTCCCCGGTGACATCCTCCTGCTGATCATAGAGGAGGATGCGGAATTCGCCACTATGCTGCTTGAACTGGCGCGCAGCCGGGGCTTCAAGGCGATCGTCGCCTTCCAGGGCGATCAGGGTCTGGCGCTTGCACATGCCTACAAGCCCGACGCCATCCTGCTGGATCTGCATCTTCCCGTTCTGGACGGCTGGTCAATTATCAGCCGGCTGAAGAGCCGGCCGGAGCTGCGCCATATTCCGGTGCATGTCATCTCGACAGCCGAGGAGAATCAGCAGAGCCTGGCGATGGGCGCCTTGTCCTTCTGGAAGAAGCCAAGTGATTATGCCGAGCTGGAGGCAGCCTTCCTGCAGATTGAGACGTATATCCGCCGTCCGGTGAAGAGCCTGCTGATTGTTGAAGACAACAAGATTCTGCGCAGCAGCCTTGTCGAATTCATCGCCCATCCCGATGTGAACATTATTGCGGTCGGCACAGGCAGGGAAGCGATGGAGCATCTGGCCAGTCATCATTTTGACTGCATGGTGCTGGACTTAGGCCTGTCGGATATTTCCGGCTTCGATCTGCTGGAGCAGGTCAAAACCAACCGTAAGCTGCAAACCCTGCCGGTCATTATCTATACAGGCAAGGATCTCAGCAAGAACGATGAGCAGCGCCTCAAGCACTACGCCGAGAGCATTGTCATCAAGAATGTACGGTCTATGGAACGGCTCTACGATGATACGGCCTTATACCTGCACCGCAAGCATGCCGATCTGCCGCCAGACAAACAGCGCCTGATCGAGAATCTGCACAATCCGGAGTCGGCGTTTGCCGGAAAAAGCATACTGCTTGTGGATGATGATATGCGTAATATTTTTGCGTTATCCAGTGTGCTCGAAGGTTATAATATGGAGATCAGCTTTGCCCAGAATGGTAAAGAAGCCCTCGAGCATCTGGAGACACACCCGGATGTTGAGCTCGTATTCATGGATATTATGATGCCGGAGATGGATGGTTACGAGACCATGAAGCATATCCGGCTCAGACCGGAGTATGAACAGCTGGTGATTATCGCCTTAACCGCCCGCGCCCTGGAGGAAGACCGGGTCAAATGCCTGCAGGCCGGAGCGAACGATTATATATCCAAACCGATAAATACGACACAGCTGGTGAGTGTGCTGAAATTATGGTTGATTCAGTAGGAGGAATTATGGAGTATCCTATTAATATTTTACTTGTCGATGACCGGCCGGATGAGCTCCTGTCGATACAGGCTTTGCTGGCCGACACCCCTTATCAGCTGATTGGTGCAACCTCCGGCATGGAGGCCCTGAAGTGTCTGCTAGAGCAGGAGTTCGCCCTGATTATTATGGATGTGCTCATGCCGGACATGGATGGATTTGAAACGGCGAAGCGGATCAAAGCGCGTCAAAAGTCGCGTGACATCCCGATTATATTCCTCACCGCGCTGACTTCAGAGCTGGAGAACTATATGATGGCCTATTCAGCCGGAGCTATAGATTTCCTGACCAAGCCGTTCCATCCGATCGTGCTCAAGAGCAAAATTGACGGCTTCGTCCGCCTCTATCAGACCCACAAAGAGCTGCAGCTTAAATCCCAGGAGCTGGAGGCCGCGAATAGCGTCCTGACCGAGCTGAAGGACACTGCCGAAGTCGCTCTACGGATCAAAAGCGGCTTCCTCGCCATGATGAGCCATGAAATCCGCACACCGCTGAACGGAATTATTGCCATGTCAGATGTACTGCGGACCTCTGAGCTGGCGGCGGATGACCTGGAAATGGCCGAAATCATTCATACAAGCGGCCACGCGCTGGTGTCTGTCATTAATCATATCCTGGACTTCACCAAGATTGAATCCGGCAAAATGGAGCTGGACTATGAGCTGTTCAACCTCCACTCCTGCATCAAGGAAACCGTGGATCTCTTCCGGGCACTCGCCAAGGAACGCAATCTGGCCCTGGAGACCTTCATCGATCCTGCCATTCCCGCGCTGCTCGTGGGCGATCCCAACCGTTTGCGCCAGGTACTGAACAACCTGATCGGCAATGCAATCAAGTTCACCTACTCGGGCGGCGTTAAGGTAGGGGTTCATCTCCGGCAAGCGATGGATAGGGTAATGGAGCTTGAGTTCATTATTGCAGATACCGGCATCGGCATTCCTGCGGACAAAATGAAATACCTGTTCCAGCCGTTCACCCAGATCGGCGCTACGATCAACCGTAAGTTCGGGGGGACCGGACTCGGGCTGTCCATCTGCAAAATGCTGGTCGACCTGATGGGCGGAACAATCTACGCTAAGCAGGATGTTGAGCAAGGTGCCGTCTTCATCTTCACGATTCAGGTCAGTGAAGGACAACCGGATTAAGACGGGCCGAGTCCATCTGATGATTTCCGCAACTGTACCGTATTCTTTTGAGCAGAACTCCCGGAGTCCAGGCACATCAAAGAACCGTAAGTCTCCCCCCGGAGACTTACGGTTCTTTGTGTACGCTCATAGGTCTGCTGCGCCTTATTCCACGCTTATTCCACGCCGCCAGGCAGCATTTCCACCTTTTTGTTGTTCAGCACATTGTCCTCAAGCACGGCGAATTTATCGCCATACTCTTTAATAATATGCTGTTCTCCCCAGGCGCACAGGGAATCCAGAATGGACCCGAGCGTCTGTCCATATTCGCTCAGCTCATATTCCACTTTGGGCGGAACCTGATTATAGCTAATCCGGTTGACGATGCCGTCCTGCTCCAGCTCGCGGAGCTGCTGGGTCAGCATTTTCTGCGTAATATTCGGCATATGCCGCTTCAGGTCGCTTGTCCGCAGCTTGCCATGCGTCAGGTGGCATAGTATAACGCATTTCCACTTCCCCCCGATCACTTCAAGCGTAGCCTCGACCGAAATATTATATTTTTTAGCCATTATAGTGCCTCCTGTATGCTCACTGTACATCCCTTTATGTGTCGCCAGCGGGTAGTTTATGGGTACTTTTTGGTACCTATAGTACTTTAAAGTACGTACTGTCCATTTGCGTATCTGTACTCCATAATAGCACTTACCGGCCGGTGATTACCATAGTAGGAGTGAAGAACATGTCTCTGGACACAAAAAGAAGTACCCTCGCGCTGCTGGCTCTGGCGATCAGCGCCTTTGCGATAGGAACAACCGAGTTTATCAGTGTCGGGCTGCTGCCGCTCATTGCTGATGACCTGAATATATCCGTGACCACCGCCGGATTAACCGTAACTCTGTATGCACTCGGCGTAACCTTCGGTGCGCCTGTGCTAACCTCGCTGACGACAAGAGTCTCCCGCAAAACACTGCTGCTCCTGCTGATGCTCGTATTCATCGCCGGTAACAGTCTTGCGGCCGCTGCTGGCGGAATCGGCACTCTGCTGGCCGCCCGGGTGATATCCGCCCTCTCGCATGGCCTGTTCATGTCGATCGCCTCCACCATCGCCGCCGATCTGGTGCCCGAGAACCGCAGGGCCAGCGCCATCTCCATTATGTTCACCGGGCTTACCGTAGCTACGGTCACCGGCGTGCCGCTCGGCACCTTCCTCGGACAGCAGCTGGGCTGGCGGGCTGCCTTCACCGCCATTGTGGTGATCGGCATCCTCGCGCTGATCGCCAATCTGATTCTGGTACCCGCCGGACTCCGCAAGGGGACCCGTACGCCGCTGCGCGAGCAGGTTAAGCTGGTGACGAACGGCCGCCTGCTGCTGGCTTTTGCCATTACAGCCCTGGGCTACGGCGGAACGTTCGTCGTCTTCACCTATCTCTCCCCGCTGCTGCATGAGATCAGCGGCTTCCAGGAGAAGACGGTCGCCGTGATCCTGCTCGTCTATGGCATCGCCATTGCCATCGGCAATGTGATCGGCGGCAGAGCAGCGAACCGCAAGCCGATGAACGCCTTATTCTATATGTTCGCCCTGCAGGCTGCCGTGCTGCTGATCTTCACCTTCACGGCTCCATTCAAGACCGCTGCCCTGATCACCATCTTCTTCATGGGGCTGCTCGCCTTCATGAACGTCCCCGGGCTGCAGGTCTATGTAGTAATGCTGGCTGACCGGTTCGCACCCGGCGCCAGAGATGTCGCCTCTGCCGTCAACATTGCCGCCTTCAATGCAGGCATCGCCATCGGCGCCTATCTCGGCGGGCTGGTCACCGATCATATGGGACTGATCCACACCGCCTGGGTGGGCGCAGTCATGGTCTTCGGGGCCGTTCTGCTCACGGCCTGGAGCCGGGCGCTGGAGAACAGAGACGAGCGTATGCAGCGGACGGAAGCTGCTTAACCTGCAATGCTGTGTACGCCGCAAAAGGCAGTGTGCGCAGTCAAGCGGCATGTATGGTCTGATTTAGGCTATAGCTGCCGCAATCCCTTTCTCGTATTAACTCGCCGGCTATGGCGGGGAGAGCTCCTTGCTTCCTAAAATCCTGCCCAAAATACAACATTACCCTTTTTATTCCGGGCAAATTTCAAGATTGTTGGATAAAAGGCAGCATTTCTCGTCTTGTAAGCAGCTTATCGAAGAAATTATTGTATTTAATACAACAATCCTTTAGAAAATCCAGATATCAGGGAATCAAAGCTGCACTACGTACAACATTTCTGCCCGTCCAGTTTGAAATTAATGTTTTCATTCTGTCATCAGCGAATCAGATCTGCGGATTGAATGTTCCGCTTGTCTAATTATTATCTTACCTTTAACTACACTATTCCTTCAGGAGGTCATTCAATATGGCACAGCATTTACAAGATACAACTATACTTCAGGGCGGCGTGAATATGCCGTGGGTTGGACTCGGAGTTTTTCAGGTAGAGGACGGCGACGGGCTGGTGCAGGCGGTGAAGTCCGCAATTGCCCACGGCTACCGCAGCATTGATACAGCCGCAGTCTATGCCAACGAACGCGGAGTGGGGCAAGCAGTCAAGGAAGCTATGGCCGATAACAAGCTGGCCCGCGAAGAGCTGTTCATAACCTCCAAGGTCTGGAATGCAGACCTTGGTTATGAAGAGACCCTTGCCGCTTACGAGGCCAGTCTTGAGAAGCTGGGCCTAGAATATTTGGATCTGTATCTCATTCACTGGCCGGTGAAGGGCAAATACAAGGAGTCCTGGAGAGCGCTAGAAGCCCTTTATAAAGCCAGCCGCGTCAAAGCCATCGGCGTCAGCAATTTCCAGATTCATCATCTGGAGGATATTCTCCAGGATGCCGAGATCAAGCCGATGGTCAATCAGGTTGAGCTGCACCCTTATCTGTCCCAGCAGCCATTGCGGAGCTTCGCTAAGACGCATGGTATCCAGATGGAAGCATGGGCTCCGCTGATGCAGGGCCAGCTGCTGGATCAGCCGGTGCTGGCTGAGATCGCCGCCAGCCACGGCAAGTCCGTTGCCCAGATCATCCTGCGCTGGGATCTGCAGCATGGGATCGTCACCATTCCGAAATCAACCAGAGAGCAGCGGATCATCGAGAACGCCTCCCTGTTCGATTTCGAGCTGAGCAGCGCCGACATGGAGCGCATTGACAGCCTCAATCGGGATCAGCGGACCGGCCCCGATCCGGACAATTTTGATTTCTAAGCGGTAGGCGTTCCGCCAGGTGTCCAGCACGCATTATAACTGCTATATACGGTACACTTAAGATTTGAATTTGAAGCTTGGTCGTCACTGCGCTGAACATTTGGACTTCCGGCCGTTGTTGTCCCCAGATTTACATGATTCGAACCGCTTTTCGCGGTAGAAATCCGGTGACAAAGCGGTCGCTATCGCTCCTACAATTCCAAATTCCCCCTCCGCTTTGTTTTTGCTTTTCGTTAATTTCTTTAGTGCTTCTTAATATAATAGTAGAAGCTCCCGCCTTCACACTCTGAAGGGGGAGCTTTTTGCTCTTACTCTTTGCTCTTACTCTTTACTCTTTACTCTCATTCTTTACTCTTCGCCCCTTTGCCCTTACGTTGCCTGCTCTGTCTCTACCCGCCCACCACAGCAATCAACACTGGGAGAGCCAGGAAGGACGCCAGCGTAGTCCAGACAATACAGCGCGAGACCAGCGCAGGCGAGCTGCCGAAGCGTTCGGCCAGCACTACGGAATTGACGGCTACCGGCATCGAGGCCAGAATCATCAGCACCGAGAATAAGGTGCCCGTAATATTCAGCGCAAGCAGCACCAGCGCGGCCAGCAGCGGAGCCAGCAGCAGCCGGACGGTCAGCCCCGTCCAGAATGCAAGCTGCACGTTGCGCTCCGTATGCGCAGCCCGGACCTTCACCATCTGTGCGCCGAGGATCGCCAGCACTACCGGCGAGTACGCTCCTGCGGCCATCGATACGCCCGAAGCCAGCTCATGCGGCATATGCAGGCCGAGCGCCCGTAGCAGTAGGGCCACCATGGCTGCATAGATGGCCGGCAGCGAGAAGACCGACTTCACGGCGCTGCGCACCGAGAACTGTGATCTGGCGGCAAAATACACGCCGATTGTATTCACAATCACCATCTGGGCGATGACATAGACCGAGGCCTTGTCCAGGCCAAGCTGGCCGAAGGCCAGCAGCACCAGCGGCAGACCGTAATTGACGCTGTTCGTGAAGGTGGAGATGAGCGTCAGGCCGGCGGCTTCCGGCGGAGCCAGCTTCAGGATTTTGCCGATCAGGGTAGCCAGCCCCCATAAGAGAAACAGATTCAGCAGCGAGAATGCGAGCGTCTTATAGACATCATCGAACGAGATATCCGCCGTAGCGAGCGTATCCAGAATAATCGCCGGACTGAGAAAATACAGGTACAGCGTCAGCAGGGGCTTCGTGTCGAGATTCTTATAACGTCCGAGCAGCGCCCCGGCGGCCACCGGAATGGACAGCGGCACAATAACCTCCACAAGTGTCGATAGCACAGTCTGAATCACAAGCCAGGACCCCTCTGTTCTTTAGTTACTCCCTACTATAACTCCCCCGGCAGGGAGCGTCTAAGACACGGAATCAATATCCTTAATAGCCATTACCTATGGCAGCCCGCCGCTTGCGGACTGTGTAACTAATATGGCCCGAAGGGCAGAATCGGCACCTTACCAAGGGATAGATTAGACCTTACTCCCCCCCGCTCTGCCAAGGTGCCTGACATTCACCTGGAAGTGACGGCATAGCATCCCACTCTGAGGCAATAGTTGGAAAAACGTATCTTAATACGGCTTTTTATGATCCTTTGCCGCAATTAAGTGGATTAACGTCATTTAATTTCCTGCCTTTTCTCTATTCTGATTTATATGCAGCCTATTAAGTGCTGATTTTCCAACTATTGTCCGGCAGGTAATCTTCCGCTCATAAGCAAGTGGAGAAATTCCATCTATTTCGATCCACTGGCTCTACCTCCACCACCGGTTATCAGGCGCAGCGTATAAATTCATATCTTTAGACAAAAAATCCTGTACCCTTATTAAAGCAGGGTACAGGATTTAAGAATTACAGGATTTAAGGTTTACAGCATTTTAATCTCAAGCAGCTCATATTTGATGACGCCCATCGGGGCATTGACGCTGATAATGTCGCCCACTTTTTTGCCGATCAGCTCTTTGCCGAGCGGACTTTCGTAAGAAATCTTGTTGTCCAGCACATCAGCCTCTGCGGGACCTACCACTCTATATTCAATCTTTTCGGAGTATTCCACATCATTCAGAATGACGATGCAGCCCACGCTGACTGTGCTCAGATCCATATTGCTGGAATCTACAATCTGCGCCTTGATCAGCATCTTCTCCAGAATCATGATCCTCGTCTCCATGAAGGATTGATCCTCCTTCGCGGAGTGGTATTCGCTGTTCTCCTTCAAATCGCCGTAGCTGATCGCCAGCTTAAGCCGGGCTGCAAGCTCCTTGCGCCCTGCTCCCTTAAGTTCTCTCAGCTCTTCTTCGAGCTTGGCTAACCCTTCTTTCGTCAAAAACACTTCGTCATTGTTGGACATATTTACAACTCCTATTATTTGCTCGCTTTATTGTATTCTAACTCATATCCGCCCAACATGCGAAGAGAAAGCGCTACAATGGAGAACTTCCACTAGGACCGGCAAGAATCTGGCGTGGCGGGTTTGCTGTGTATCTGGCGATAACTTCAGTAGTCGCCCGCCTTCTGCTTCACGCGTCAGCCTGCGACGCAGGAGCTGCCGCAGCCTTGCCGTCTCCGCTTCTCAGCAGAAAGGTCAGCGGAATTGCCAGCAGGCCAACACCTGTAGCGATCAGGAAAATATCCTGTACGCCCAGGGTCATTCCCTGCGCCTTGATCAGTGCACCTGCCGCAGAAGCTCCGCCGCTGAGTTCCTGCTGATGGGCGAGTGATCTGGAGGCGAGCAAGGAGCTGAACACGGCAATGGACAACGCGCCTGTAGCCTGGCGGACCCAGTTCGTCACAGAAGAAGCATGCCCTGTGATCTGCTTGGGTACGGCTGACATCCCGGCATTCGTTACCGGCATGAAGGCCAGGGCAATGCCAACATTGCGCAGGGCCATCAGCATCGCCACACGGGTATGTGTAACGGCCAGCGTAATATGGCTAAGCTCCCAGGTTGAAGCGCTCAGCAGCAGAATACCGCTGAGAATGAGCCAGAACGGGCCGATCCGGGAATACAGCTTGCCGACGGCCGGCGACATGACCGCCATCACGATTGAGCCCGGCAGCAGCACCAGTGCCGTCTTCAGCGGAGTGGACTGCTGGATATCCTGCAGGAAGACCGGAATTAAGAAGGTCCCCGAGTATAACGCAACGGTAATAATACAGTTGATGATCAGACTGTAGGTGAACCGGTTCTGCTTGAATACCTTAAGGTTCAGCAGCGGCTCCTGCAGCGACAGCTCCCGGCGGATGAAGTAGGTTAAGGCCGCTGCACCAATCAGCAGCAGGGATAAGGTCTTCCATGAGGTCCAGCCCCAGGCATTCCCCTTATTGAACGCCAAAATAATAAAGGCGCTGCTCAGAATCACGGTCACGAATCCCGGCAGATCGAAGCTTCTGCTGCTGGCGGTTTGACGCTGGAACGGCAGGCATTTCAGCGCTACCACGATCGCGATCATGCCGATCGGCAGATTGATCATGAACAGCGACTTCCAGCCGAAGTACCCGGTGAGCCAGCCGCCGAGCGTTGGCCCGAAGGCAGGAGCCAGCATGGAGGACAGGCTCCAGAGGCTCATGGCGAAAGCCTGCTTCTCTTTCCCGATAAACTGATAAATCATCGTCATCGTCGTCGGGATAATCAGCCCGCCGAATATTCCCTGCACAATACGGAAAATAATTAGGGAATGAATACTCCAGGCCACGGTACACAGCCCCGAGAACAAGGTGAAGCCCGATAGGGCAAACACATAGAGATATTTATAGCTCCATTTGTCGCCGAAATATCCTACGACCGGAGCAATTACGCCGGTAGCCAGCAGATAACCCGTAATCATCCATTGCACTGTGCTGATCTCGGCATGGAAGTTTTTCAGAAACACCGGGAACGCAACGTTAATCGTTGTTGTACTGAGAATAGCCATGAAATTACCGAAAAAGATGGCCAGAATAATAAGCCAGAATGATGAATTTTTTGCCGTCTGATTACTCAAGTATGCTCTCTCCTCTGCACTGCCACCACTATAAACCTTAGCTTCACACTAATATAGGTGTATGATACAATCATTTTAGCATATGTGTATTATACAACTATATTTTTGGAAGTCAATATGACTTATTTCATCAGAGTTTCAATATGCTCTCATAAATAACCGGTAGCTTTCGCTAAGGGCTGTATTATCACTTATAATATGGAGACATATAAGGCTGGACCTTAAGAATTACTCAATCATAAAGGACGGATACTAACTATGGCTGATGAACAGACTGATAAAAACCTCGAAACCCTGAACCATGAGCTGATTACGCTAATCCGCCTCGGTTCGCTCGATAAAAAACATGGCGGCCTGGACCGCTCCTCCTACACCCTGCTCCACCATCTGTCGAACCACGATAAGGTAGGCGTTAAAGCGCTCGCCGAAGAATTCGGCCTCGATACCTCTACCATCAGCAGGCAGACGAGCGTCCTTGAGGCGAAGGACTATGTAGTAAAGGTGCCTGATCCGCAGGATGGAAGATCAAGCTATTTTCAGATTACCGCGCTGGGTGCGCAGACGTTTGCCGAGGCCCGGGATATCCGGCTGCAGCGCTATGAGCAGATTTTTGAAGACTGGTCTTCCGGGGACTGCCAGACCTTCAGCGGACTGCTGGCCCGGCTCAACCGGAAACTGCAGCAAAAGCCAGACTAAGGATTGACGAATAATGACGAAACTGGTAGATTGAATTAATCATACAATTTAACTCGGAATTATATTTTAGCCAAAGGGGCTGGTCCGCATGAATTTTATCTTCTTTTCCCCGCATTTCCCCAAGAACAGCGCTGATTTCTGTACCCAGCTGCAGCAGCAGGGGGCGACGGTGCTCGGGATTGGCGATGCCGAATATGACCAGCTGGAGGACAAGCTGAAGTTGGCACTGACGGAGTACTATAAGGTAAGCAATCTGGAGAGCTACGAGGAGATCCTGCGGGCCGTTGCTTTTTTCACCTATAAATACGGTAAGATTGACCGCTTCGAGTCGCTGAATGAATACTGGCTGGAGCAGGATGCCGCCATCCGCACGGATTTCAACATTTACGGCACCAAGTCCGATTTCGTCTCCAACCTGAAGCAGAAGTCCAAGATGAAAGAATTCTTCCATAAAAGCGGTGTGAGCACCGTTCAGTTCTCCACCGGGACTACGCGTGAAAGCGTGGAGAGCTTCATCCAGAGCGCCGGCTTCCCGCTGGTGGTTAAGCCCGATCTCGGCTCCGGTGCCAGCAATACTTACAAGATCAATAACGAAGAGGAGCTGCAGCACTTTTTGGACACCAAGCCGGAGGATGTAGCCTTTATTATTGAGGAATTCATCGATGGAGTCATCCTCACCTATGACGGGCTGGTGGATATTGACGGCAATGTGCGGTTCGCAGTCAGCCACCTGTTCGAGAATAGTGTCATGGAGGTCGTCAACACGGATAACCACCTCTATTATTTCTGTCTGAGAGATATCAGCCCCGAGGTAGAAGAGGCCGGGAAGAGTATTCTGAAGGCTTTTGACATCCGGGAACGGTTCTTCCATATTGAGCTGTTCAAATCACACAAGGATGGCCGGATCATTGCCCTGGAAGTGAATATGCGTCCCCCGGGCGCCTGGATGACCGATGCCATTAACTTCGCATACGATGTGGATGTCTATAAAGAATGGGCCAGCATGGTTGTGCATAACGAAGTCGGCGGCCCGTACGAAGGCAAATATTACACAGGCTATGCCAGCCGCAAGAGTCACAAGCATTATGCGCACAGCCACGAGGACATCTACCGTGAATTCGGCGGGAAGATTGTGAATTATGCCGAGATCGAAGAGGTATTCAGCAGAGCCATGGGCAACAGTGCGTATCAGTTCCGTTCACCCGAGCTTTCGGAGGTTAGGGACATCAGAGGTTATATTCACCAAGAAGAGGGATAGGATGTGTTAACGGATGAGGATAAGCTATCATAAGGAGTACAGCCACAACCTGGGCAGAGACATGGAATATAAAATATACGGCCACGCCGGCAAACCGATGCTCGTCTTCCCCACCTCGCTTGGACGCTTTTATCAATATGAGGATTCGGGCATGATTGACACGCTCTCCTCCTTCATTGAAGCGGGCAAGCTGCAGATTTGGGCATGCGACAGTATTGATGAAGAGACCTTCTTCTCCACTCACTGGAATAATGAGGACCGGGTCCACCGTCATGAGCAGTATGATAAATATATCGCATATGAGCTGATTCCCGGCATTCTCCACCAGAGCAAGCAGAACAACGGAGGGACCGATCAGCGCATTCTGATCTCAGGCTGCTCTATGGGCGCTTATTACAGTGCCAGCTTCTTTTTCCGTTATCCGCACTATTTCGATACCTTAATCGCCCTCAGCGGCGTCTATTCCACCTATTATTTCTTCGGCGACTATATGAGCGAGCAGATCTACCTGAATTCACCGCTGCATTACCTGCCGGGGTTGACGGATGATTATTATCTGAACCAGTACCGTAACAGCAAAATCATCGTCTGTGTCGGACAAGGTGCTTATGAGGATGAGATGCTTCACGAGACCCGTCTGCTTGAGGATGTACTACAGCGCAAAGGAATTCCGGCACGGATCGACTACTGGGGCCATGATGCCAGCCATGACTGGCCGTGGTGGAACAAGCAGATTCATTATTATGTGGAAGGCTGCCTGTAACACTTTATAGAAAAAAAAAGGAAACTGCTAGGTTCAGCAGTTTCCTTCCATTACTTACAGCCGAGTCTTATTCAGGCAAATGCTCTGAACAGAACAGAACCAGTGCTGCTTCCTCGTCTTCTTCCATATCGAAATCGAGCAACTGGCCTGACGAGGTTTCCTGCAGATCGTAGCTGACAATGCTTGTCTGCTCCTCTTCCACTTTAACAATCACACGGGCGGAAACTCCGTTCTCTACGTACAGCTCATCATCCTCAGGTACATCAATATTAACGACGAATTCATATCTCTTGCCGCTTAGTATACCAAAAGGATCTCTTACGTTCTCCACGGTGTAGCTTGTAAATGTCAACAAATCGCATTCCTCTTTTCTCAATTCACTGCTGCCAGATTATTGTAACACAGGGCCGGACAAAAAGAACGGTGCGAAGTGAATCCATCACCGGCACCGTTCTTATAATATCATTCAGAAGCTGCATTTATCCTACAATGGCGCTGCCGGTCTCCGCTGCTTTGCCCTTGGTCTTCTTGATCTGCTTACTGCGAAGCTGTCCGCAGGCCGCATCAATATCGACTCCGTGCTCCAGCCGGGTGCTGACGCTGACACCCTGCTTCTTCAGCGTGTCGAAGAACGCACGTACGGATTCCCGCTCGCTCCGCTGATACTGGCTATGCTCATCTACCGGATTATACGGAATCAGGTTGACATTCGCCAGCTGACGCCGGTCTCCGATTAACTCGGCCAGCTCCAGAGCATGCTCCTCACGGTCATTGATATCCTTCAGCAGGATATACTCCAGGGTAATTCTCCGGTTGGTCTTCTCCAGATAATAATCAATCGCCGGCATTAACTTCTCTATAGGAATGGCACGGTTGATCTTCATGATCTGTGTCCGCAGCTCATTATTCGGCGCATGCAGGGAGATCGCCAGATTGACCTGCATATTGGCGTCAGCGAATTCTCTGATTTTGTCAGCCAGACCACTGGTGGATACGGTAATGCCTTTGCCGGCAATGGCCAGACCCTTGTGATCCTTGATCGTAATCAGGAAATTCAGCAGATGCCGGAAATTATCGAATGGCTCACCAATGCCCATTACGACTACATGGCTGACCTTTTGTCCAAGACCGGCCTGATCCAGATCAAGCTGGACCTTCATAATCTGCTCGACAATCTCGCCGCTGGTGAGATCGCGGCTCTTCGCCAGCAGCCCGCTTGCGCAGAAGCTGCAGCCGATATTGCAGCCGACCTGAGTGGTAACGCAGACGGACAGACCATACTTTTGCCGCATAAGCACCGTTTCAATCAGGTTGCCGTCCTGTAAGCGGAACAGGAATTTGACAGTGCCGTCAGCCGATTCCTGCTTCACATGCTCTTCCATCGTCTGAAAGACATAATGCTCTTCCAGCAGCTGTACACAGTCCGGGTTCATCCCCGTCATTTCTGCAAAGCTGGTAACCCGCTTGCGGTATAGCCATTCCCAGACAGCAGATGCACGGGATTTCTTGTGCCCATGCTCCAGCAGCCAGGCGGTCAGTTGTTCCAAAGTCAATCCATAAATGGATTCTTTATTCATTTCATATCCTCTTTTCAAAACGTTAAAGTTCAATCAATCTATTCTACCTTGCGGGGGACATTAGCAACAACAATAACTTATTGTCTCAAATTTTGTTTATTAAAACAAGGGGAAACACTGCCGATTCCGGGTCTTTTCCGTGCACATACGCAGAAAAAGCGCACCCCTCCATCCGGGATACGCTTCCTGGTTTTTATTTGAAGACGGCGAACTTTAGTCCCTGTGCCTGAAGATACTCAATGATCTCAGGAAGCGCCTGGACCGTAACTGCTTTCTCGTGCAGCAGATAGATGCCGCCGGACGGGTCCGTTGTATAGAAATAACGGAGGACCTGCGGGGCATTATCGGCTTTCCAATCCTCGGTATCCCGGTTCCAGAGCAGCAGCTTCATATGCTGCCGCTTCGCTTCAGCGGCCAGTTCATCGTTGACTGCACCATAAGGCGGACGGAAGATCGTTACCGCCGAGTTCATGTTCGACTCCAATTCCCGGCTGGCCCGCTCCAGATTCTTGCGGTTCTCCTCAGGGCTGTTCCGTGTCATATCACTATGATCCCAGGAATGGCTGCCCACTGGCATACCATGCTCATTAGCATAGCGGACCTCTGCCGGGCGGCGGCTGGCCTTCTGTCCAATAAACAGGAAGTTCGCCGCCACACCATACTCGTCCAGAATATCTACAATCTGCCTTGTGTACTGCGAGGGCCCATCGTCGAAGGATAAGGCCACATAACCCTGAGGCAGGCTGTATTCATAGCTATTCCCGTCCAATTCTATCTCTTCAACCGCAGTCTCCGGAGCAGCTGCAGAGGTATCTTCCTGAGTATCTTCCTGAGCCTCTTCCGGGACTGCCGGGACTTCGCTGCTCTGGTAGGCCACCGTCTGGACCGCCGGTATAACATTAATAAGGGGACTGCTGCTGACGTCCGCAGCTACGGCCGATTGTACAGAAGCAGCTACGGCCGATTGCACCGGGACCTCATGGGCTTCTGCACTGCTGCTGAACAGCTTCCCGTCCATGCGCAGCAGGAACAATGCGATGAGGCAGCTGAACAGAATGCCGCGCAGCAGTATAGCCCGGGCAGGCCGCAGAATGCGGCTGCGCCTCACATGCCCAGGTTTGTGATGATGCAATTCAAGTGACGGTACATGAGCTGCAGGCCCGGGCTCAGCTGGACGTTCTTCCTCCTGCCGCGCCTTCACAAGCTGCGAGGCATACTCCTCGGAGCAGCCATAATACAGCGTTTCGCTAAACGTCTGGTTCATTTTGATCAGGGAGCTGAAGAAGCTGCGGCGGAAAGGGTCCCATTTGGGATAGAGAGACAGACGCACACGCTGACCCGCGAAGGGACCAAGCATACTCAATTGCACATATGTATATTCATCGATGAATAGTATTTGGCGGGCGGAACCGCTGCTGTGGGTTAAACCTACCTCCATCTGATAGACGCCCTGCCTCTGCTCAAGGGACAGCAGCTCTACCATCCGAGCAGCGATCGCCGGGTGCACTGGCATAAATCCTATGTATCTCCGTTGCTGTCGTTACGCTCTGCCGGCGGAGTGTTTCCGCTAAAGGGTACGGTCATGCGGTTGGTGAAATCACTGATCATGCTGGAGAGGTAGGTTTTCTCCTGCCGGACCGTATCGTATTTCTGCTTCAGGTGACTGTTCTCTGTCTCCAGGCGCCCGATCTTCTCTTCGAGCTCATTCATCCGCTTCAGCTTCTCGGAGATGGCATCATTATGTTTTTGTACAAGATTGGCATATTTCTGCTGCTCCAGATCAATAGTGCTCTTGAGCTCATCCATTTCCCCGGATAAGGTCGTGTGCAGCTCACGGTAATCCTCCAGCACCTGGTCCACCTTCAGATTCTTCTCCACCAGCTTATGCTCTAGCTCCAGAATGCTCTTCTCCCGCTCTTCAATTACCTTGTTCAGGTTCCTCAGATCCCGTCCCAGCCTCTCCACATGACTGCTGGAGTGATTCAGCCGGTCCTGCAGCTCATGGTTGTTCGTTTCAGCATGCGCTCTCGCCTGAATCATCTGTTCTACTGCGAAGATCAGGTCCAGCGACTTTTTATCCAGCTGCGCTTTGCCGACGGACACGAGGGCGGGAGCACTTTCAGCCTTCTCATAATTATCGCTATCTTCGGGCGGAAGTTCGGCCAGTTGAACCTTTTGAACCATACCCGGTTTGGCCGGTTTGTCCACAGCTTCTTTCTTCTTAAAAAACGGAGCCGCCATCTATAGAATCACCTCATTATAAATGTCAAAATATGTCGAGCATGTACGTGTTCATTATAGTTGATTTAGCGGATACGTTAGTGAGCCTTAATATCTAACTTTACTAAATGTATCCAAAGGCCCAAGTCGCGCCTTCCAGCTGCTGCCCGGCTCATTTCAAGACGAATCACCCCTGCCATTTGTACTGGATGTTCCCGTAAAATAAGAACTGCAACGCGCCTGATAATCCCGGATTATGCCTGCGTGTTGTCATAGCACCCTAGAGCCAGAGCAAATTCCTGAACAACAAAAAAACGCAGTCTGCAGAGACCACGCTTTTCATCCAAACTATTATTTATACAGTACCTTCTCCACATTGTATTTCGCCTTAAGCTTGTTCACAATGTAAGTCTCATAAATTTCTCTGTCGACCGGGTCTTCCACGATGCAGACTTCAATCTTGGTAACTTCGTCACGGTGTGGCTTCATGACCGATACGTTATCTTCGAAGTGCTTCTTGATCCGCGGTCTCAGTTTGCGTGCCTTGCCTACAAACAGCAGCTCATCCTTGTCATTGTAGAACATGAAGATGCCGCCAGCTTCGCGGGTGATCAGGTGAAAATCCGTAAATCCGTAAATATGGCTGAGCACAGGGTTCTCCTGCTTAAAAATAGTAACTTCCGGTGCCGGAATGGTAATGCTGATCATTAAGCTCACTTCCTCATTGTATATAGAAATAAATAGTATCACAGATTGGGAAACCTGACTATTTCTATCTTCTGCAGATAACCTGTGTTTTATGAGGGGGAGTTACACTTATTTGGCTGCACGGTTCTGGAGGGAATGGATCGTCGCTGTTATCCCCTGTTCAAAAGACGTGGCCGGAACCGGCCCGGCTAACCGCTCGTATTTCGCACCGCTGAGCCGCAGCGGCTCCTTCGTCAAATACAGCATCTCGACAATCTCTTTCATTACCGGTACAAACAGGCCGAGCAGTGACAGACCTGCTGCGCCTAAGGGGATAACCACTTTCGAGCTTCCGGCCGCTTCGCGGGCAATCCGGACGATCTCTTTGCCGGAGATCACGCCGGCTCCAGGAATATTCCAGTTCTGCCCGTAGGCCTCCTCGCGGAGGGCAAGCTCCACCATCATCACTGCCGCATCCGGCAGATAGACGTATTCACGCGGAACATTCATGTTACCGATGAACATCGCAGGTCTACCGGCAGCTATGGCTTCCAGCGTTGATCCGAGGTAAGAGGCTTCATTGGCCGTGGGGCCGTAATAATCCGGCAGGCGGACAATCATTCCCTTCGTGCCGCTCCAGCGCGGGCTGAAGAACATCCGCTCGAATTCCAGCTTTATTTTCCCCTTGCGGGTATGCGGATTCTTCGGATAGTTCTCGGCAATCGGCTGCTCATCCACTCTTCTGCCATACGGATAAATCCCGTCCACAGCCACTACCTTCACCCCCAGCCGGTTCGCGGCCTCCATCACAGCTTCACCCATCGGCAGCAACTTCTCGGCCATTTCGTGATAGGGCACCGATGCACTGTGAAAAATAACATCAGCCCCACGCGCGACCTTAAATACATCATCCGCACGGAACACATCACCGGTCTGCAGGCTCAGCCCTGCCGGATTCCCCAGCTTGGCCGCGAGCTGTTCCAGCTTCGGCATGGAGCGCCCAAAGGCTACAGTCTCGATCCCTCTTCGAAGCAGCTCGGCAATAATCACCGTTCCTGTCCCTCCTGTTGCTCCCAGTACCAGCGCTTTATTTATCATTTGAAATTCCTCCTGTTAGAATGAATTGTTATTGATTATTAATCACAATTAGTGATTGATCACTAACTATATAATAAATTTAAATTGTATATAGCTTAGCTTAAAGCGACTCATTGAAATTATCTTATTCATGGCCGCTTACCTGCGCTCAGAATGAAAATGATGGACACCTAACACTATTTAGTTTCGTTCAAGCTTTGCTTGTTCTTTGCTTGTTCTCCATTGCATTGTTGGTTATTGATCAGTCACTACTTAAACTTAAAAAATGATGATCCGGCTGGATCGGGGATTATGCGGCTGACTCTTAACTGTCGTGCTTACCTGTTGCTCTGAATATTGCTTAATCCACCTACTCCGCTCGATGCACAGTTACACCCGATCATCCTGCAGCCCGCACCGATGCTTACAGATGCTTCGGCTTCAGCTCCGGCATTCCCAGCGTGAGGGCGATATTGCAGAGCATACCGTTAGCCATAAAGGTGCTCACCTCCACCTCAGGATGCGCAAACCCTGCTGCCGAGAACTTGCTCTCCATCAGACGGGCTACCTCCAGAATTCCAGCCTGCATCGACTGGCGGATAGCTTCATCCCGGATGCCGATGGCCTGCACCTGTAGAATAATCTCATTCGGATGGGTCTCCATCAGTTGCTCGTATACCTGAATGGCCTCTGCAAGTAACTGGTCTGCAGGAGCCTGAAGCCCTGAGAAGGTGCGGAGAATCCGTTCAAAAGCCCGCTCCAGCGCAGCTATAAACAGCTCCTCCTTATTCTTAAACAGCTTGAAGATATACGGCTGGGATATCCCCACCTTCTCGGCCACCTGCGCGGTTGTAGCCCGGTAATAGCCATGCTCTGCAAACACAACCACAGCCGACTCCAGAATCTGCTCCCTGCGGTTTACCGGAACGGCCTCCTCTCCTCTGGAACGGATAGTGCCCGATTGCTTGTTCATATAGGTCTCCTTTTCTGCCGGAATGATAGGTGATAATTTGACTGTCTTTTGGTTATTGATCAATCACTCTCTTATTTAGCAGTATATACTTCAATCTTTAAATAATCAACCACAGTCTGAAAAATAATAATTACTGAACAAAATCTCCCGGAAGGCGAATCAGCACCAATCAGCACCTCTCTAAGGTTAATTTAGACCTCACTCACCGTTCCCGGCTAATCCCCCTTTGTATTATCAGCTGCAAATATCAGCTGCGAAAATGGAAAATTAAGGTGATATACCTCCACTTCCTAATTAATTGGATAGACGTATCTTAATTCGGATGTTTCGGAGTATTCGAGGTAAGTAGTTATGATGAACGAAAGGCAGCCCCTGTTCGCACACCTTAGGTTAAAATGGGAGTAAGGACAACCATTTCAGAGCTAAATGCGAAAGGAGCTGTTACTATGAAGAATACCATAAAATACGTAGGTTTGGACGTGTCAAAAGAAAAAATTGCAGTGGCGATTGCAGACGAGGGACGGGACCCCGCACGGTATCACGGAGCGATTGCCCATACGCCAGATGCTGTAGGACGACTCATTCGGAAACTGAAAAGCCCGGAGGTTACTCTTGAAGTCTGCTATGAGGCAGGACCCACCGGGTATGATTTGTATCGCTGGCTGACCAAGATGGGAATTTCCTGCACGGTCATCGCCCCCTCACGTATTCCTCAGCGTTCAGGCGATGCCATTAAAACCGACCGACGGGATGCAGAGCGGCTCGCTCAGCTCCACCGTGCGGGAGAATTGACGGGCATTCATGTACCCACTCCGGAACTCGAGGCTCTTCGGGATCTCATCCGAGCCCGGGAGAATGCTCGGGAAGAACTGCACCGGGCCCGGCAGCACCTCGTTCATTTTCTGTTACGGCACCAGATCCACACCCCGGAAGGGATGAAAAAACGCTGGACGAAACGATACCGGCTGTGGCTCTCTACCTTGACGTTTGAGCATACCGCGCAAGAACGGGTATTCACCGAGATGCAACAACAGTTGCGGGAGGTGGAGGAGCGCATTAAACGGCTAGAGGAGGCCATGCGGAAAGAAGCCGAAATCTGCCCGTACGCCTCTGTGATTCAAGCGCTCCAGGGTCTTCGGGGGATTGCCCTGCTCACGGCCATGACGCTCGTCGTTGAAATCGGGAATTTTGAGCGGTTCCGTTCGCCTGCGCAGCTGATGAGTTACCTGGGACTGGTTCCGCGGGAATCTTCTACAGGACCCAAGACAAGACGGGGCCGCCTGACTAAAACAGGAAATGCCTCCGTAAGGCGTGCTTTGGTGGAATCGGCCTGGAGTTACCGTTACCTTCCGGCGGTCAAAGGCGATTTAGAAAAGCGGTTAGAAGGGCAAAGGGCTCATGTCCAGGAAACGTCATGGAAGGCGCAGGAGAGATTGCACAAAAAATATGTGCAGATGGTCAAACGGGGAAAACACCGAAACTTGGTGATCGCAGCGGTGGGACGGGAATTGGTCGGATTCATTTGGTGTGTTGCGGTAAAGGCAGAAGCAGGAATCGCATAATATAGAACAAGAAAAAGCCTGTCCCCAAAGGATGAATCCTTGGGGCATGGAGACAACGAGAAAGGTTCGAGGAGAATCCACGAAATCCAACTGCACAAAACCCGGATGGGTTTGACGTGCGACAATAGTTTAGGGAAGCTCCTTCGACGTAGGCCTAACATGTGGAACCAACCCACGGATAGCAGTGTGCCAGCCGACGACTCGCATGTTGTCTCCATGCCCAAGGGATTGAAAAAACCTTTGTTAAAAAGGGAAGAAACAGGGGGATTGACAAATTCGTTCATAGCAGTTGGATAAGTGCAATTAAATTTCATGTATTTCCTCCGTTCTGATCTATTTCAGCTTATTAAGTGCTGATTTTCCAACGCTTTCCTCGTAAGGGCTCCTCGGTTCATGAGCAAGTGGAGAAAAAGCAACTATTTCCGGCCGTCATACAGCCAAGCCCTTTCCCCTTGACAGCTGTGCAGCCTGAATTGCGCTTTGCCGGACCAGCCCCCATTTCAACCGCGTGCAGGGAGATTGCACGCGGCGCTAAGCCAATTGTTCCATATCATTATTTATTTTAACGGACCGGAGTTAGTGGGGTGATGGAAAGGACATGTCATCGCTTCGGCAGCACCCTGTTGCTCAGACTCTGCTGCCGGTTCATCCGTCTCCGCATGCAACGAGGCAGAGCCGCCAGCTTCACTGGATGGACCCGCTGCTGCATTTAACCTGTCCGCGTACGCCTTCTTCTGGTACATGAAGCGCGGACTTAGATGCAAATCTCTCAAGGTATTATCATTCCAGATCGGCGTGGACGAAGGCGACATCGGGGGGATCAGCCAGCCCCACTTGCCAGATACTTCGCGCCCCTGACGCTTCTCCTGTTCCTGGAAGCGGACGAACTGATCTGCCGCTGTATGATGATCTACAATACTGACCCCGGCCTGCTTGAAGGAATGCAGTACCGCGCGGTTCAGCTCCAGCAGCGCGCGGTCTTTCCACAGCGAGGTATTAGTCGAACGATCCAGGCCCAGCAGATCGGCCACTGCCGGCAGGCGGTTATAACGTTCTGTATCCCCCAGATTCCGGGAGCCGATCTCCGTTTCCATATACCAGCCGTTGAAGGGCGCCGCCGGGTAACGGATGCCGCCGATCTCCAGGCACATATCCGAGACTACCGGAACGGGATACCAGCGCAGGCCCAGCTCCGTGAACCGTTCGATCTCCGGATGACTGAGCGGAATCTCCTGCACAAGTCCCGGCGGGACAGGGAACCAGCGGGGTTCCTCCTCGCCGATGCTGATAACGAGCGGCAGAATATCGAAATCCCCGCCTGTACCCTGCCAGCCCAGCTTCAGGCAGACTGCAGTGAACTCATCCGAGGCCGGATCACCGGCACGCAGCTGCTCCCCGTCCCCGGGATAGCCGGCATAACGGATCAGCTGATGATTCCAGATCCGGATAGCTCTATCCGGCTGCTCTCCGCTGCGGAACACGGTAATGACCGGCCGGATCCTGCCGCCGTTATTCGCATGCTCCACATGCCGGAATAGCGCCTCGGCCACCTCCTCCATAGTCTCTGCCCCGCGCGCGTCAAGCACTGTAAGCGAATGCCAGAACAGCCTTCCGATACAGCGGCTGTTATGACGCCAGGCCATCCTCGCCCCGTGGGTTAGTTCTTCCTCCGTATGTATATAGGCGCCCGTAAGGATCACCTCTTCATGTATATCTGCAAGACGCCGCTCCCGCTCACTCTCGGACTTGTCCAGCTCCTGGTAACATGCAGTGATGAAGGATTCCGCCTGCCCGATTAACGCCCGGCTGCTGTGCTCTTGATCGTTATTGTTCATTTCGTTCACTCCCTGTTAGTCCGTTGGACATACGCACTCCTGTCCATTAGCTCAATCATAGTAATTGCAGGAGTAAGGATCAAGCTCACTCCACTCCTTGTTTCTGGTAAAATAATGTTGATCAACTCCGCCATTGGAGCGGATAACTACATCTACATGCTGGAGTGATGAGGTTGAGCAAATTTGGAATGTATGCAAAATTCACCGCTAAACCGGGTGAACGGGAGGCATTGGCCGCCATTCTGCTGGAAGCCGCAGCGGCGGCTGAGCCTGTTCAGGAATGCGAGCTGTATATTGTGAACCTCTCGGAATCAGAGGCGGATATCCTCTGGGTCACAGAAGTATGGAGCAGTGCGGAAGCGCATGCTGCTTCCCTTGCCCTGGAGGCCACCCGTGCCACGATCCAGCGGGCCATGCCGCTGATTGCCGGAGTCGAGCCGGTCAAGCTAATACCTGTAGGCGGAAAAGGGCTGGCGTTCGGTTCAACTGCCCCATAGGCGGCTGAATCCTTATAGCTTCCCTGAAATAGAGGCAAGGAATGCAGCCCTAGGGCAGTAATCCTTGCCTCTATTTCATCATGCCCGCCTTGCCGGCAGCCCCGCTGCCATTTATGCGCGGTTCGGCTTCAATCAGAGCCCTTATTTCAGCTCCAGCTCAGCCAGCCTGGCGATAATCCGTCTTTTGCGGTATAGCATACGGGCAGCCTCCGTCACATCCTCCAGCGTCTTCCGGTTGAGATACGCGCCAAAGAACATGCCCGCAACCGGAACCGTCTGGAGCAGCTTTTTCCAGCCCCAATTGTCACGGTATACCATAACAACCTCTTTCCAGCCCTGAATCTTCGAGACTGCCGCGTTCGTTCCGGCAATGATGTTGCCGTCCCCGCCGGCCTGCAAATTCAGCTCCCGCAGAATCGTCCGCTTGCCGACAATATCGGAGGATGCGAATTGCATCACCTTCACAGTGAATATCCGTTCCGCCTTATCTGTCGGATCGTAGCCATAGCATAGGCCAATCTCCTGGATGGCCTTCAATGAAAGGCCGAGCACAGCCGGAATATCGGCAGCAAGGGTGAAGATTCCGCCGAAGCCGGTAGTTGCCCCTTGGGCAGTTGCCGTATTCCGGCTCCTCTCTGAGAGCCGGAGCGCTGCCGCATCCATCACGGCCAGCGGATACGGCCCGTTCCCCGTACCCCCGGCTGCCACGCTTGCTTCCCCGATCAGCGTGCCTACCTTGCGCCCGGCAACCAGATAGTTGCCGCCATTCTGGATGTAGCTGCCCAGCTCATCCAGCAGCTTGCCTACCTTCTCATGAATAATCTTCGGTGTGATTTTATCAAGCAGCTTGAACGGCAGGCGGGTAATCCGGTCCCAGATCATCAGCTTATTCTGCTCTTTCTCCCACTTGGCAATCCGGGCAAGCTCGGCATGCAGTGTCTCCGGTGTCTCCAGCGGTACCCGTGAATCAGTAGCTTCTGACATATTTATGCCTCCCTTGAATGATGGTCTTGCCATGTTTGTTGCGTCTTAGTGGTATTACTACGTAGACTCTCTCTGATCCGGTTCATGTAAATTATAGATGTGCCTGATACCTTATAACCTTTTTCACTCCAAATGATTGCACAAGTTAGCATAAGCTGGCCCCTAAGTAGGTAAATAGCAAACAGGCATTCCCGGAGTCAATCCGGAAATGCCTGTTACACCAGTAACGCAGGTGCTTAATAGCCTGCCGAATTTAGGCCAGCTTCAGACTCGGTGCAGATCACGTTGGCTATTGCTCAGGCTTTAACTCTGGCTTTAGCCACGGGCCTTGCCGCCAGGTTCGTCCAGTGAAGCGAGTCTGCGTTTCTCTTCGGCCAGCCTATCTTCAGTCAAGTCTACACCGTGTCCGCCGACTGATCCTTCGGGAGCATGGCGAACGGCTTCCTCGGCATGCTCCAGGCTATTCTCTGCCTGGTCAATCATCTGCTCTGTCGGATGGCTTAACGCCTGAGTTACAGCGTTATGCAGCTTGGTCACAGAATCCTGCGCCTGATCCACCGTGCTGTTCGTCCGCAGACTGGATTCGTAATGCTTCATAAGTATACTTCCCCCTCAATCACGGTTTCTGTTCTTCTCTAGGATGGATTGGAGTGCGTATTCTTATGCAGACATTTCCTACACCAGAAACATGGCGGTGAGAGTCGTCGCCGCCAGCCCCAGCAGGACCGGCTTCAGATTGCGCCGGGCCAGCTCGAAGGGGCTGACGCCGCAGATTGCCGCGGCGGGAATGAGCGCCCACGGGATCAGGGTGCCGCCGCCGACCCAGATGGCGGCCACCTGCCCAAGGGCGGTCAGGGTCGCCGCGCCGGAATGGATCGCGGCGGCGAACAGCCCGGCAATCGAGCCGGCCAGCGAGATGCCGGAGAAGCCGGAGCCGTCGAGACCGGTGATCGCCCCGATCACCGTCAGCGTCACGGCTCCCACGGCACCATTCAGCGGCACGTGATCCGCCAGGGCAACGCCCAGGTCGTTCACGATGCCATGCGAGCCGTCCGGCAGCACCTGGCCGAACAGCCCGGTGAAGGCCGAGTCGCCAAGATAGAAGAAGGCGGCGATCGGGATGACCGGTCCGAACACCTTGAAGCCGAATATGAATCCTTCAATGAGATAAGCCGTGATTTTCTCCAGCCCCTGGCCCTGGCGGCGGTGGGCCAGCAGGGTAATGACAATCAGGATCAGCACGGCGGTTCCGCCGACCAGAGCTGTAGCATCACCGCCCTGCAGGTGCAGCATGAACATGGCTATCACATCCAGAAGGAAGAGCAGCGGGATGGCGATGGCCAGCGCTTTTCGAAGACCAGCGCTCATGAGTACCGTCCTGTCATCACCCGGTCCTGCTGCAGACAACGGCCCTGCTGTACCTTGGGCAGCGACCAGGCCGTCTCTCCACGTTCCGTTCTTCTGGTCTCTGCGCATCATCCAGAAGGCAGTGACAGTAGTTACAACACCCATCACGATAACCAGCGGAATACTTGCCTGCATGACGCTGGATACGGGAAGACCGGCAGCATCCGCAGTCAGCTTCGGCGCTCCCTGGATAATATAATCCCCGGAGAGGGCGATCCCGTGCCCGAACAGATTCATTGCCACCGCTGCACCAAGTGCAGGCAGGCCGACCCGGACAGCAACAGGCAGCAGTACCGCACCGACCAGGGCCACCGCAGGGGAAGGCCAGAAGAAGAAAGAGGTCACCATCATGATCAGCCCGATCCCCCAATAGGCCATCGCTGGTGTGCGCAGAAACCGGGTGAGCGGGGATACCATCGTCTCGTTGATGCCTGTAAGAATCAGAATCCGGCTCATCGCCACAATAATGGAGATGATCATAATGGTGCCGAGCAGCTCTCTGGTAGCATATACAAAGGAATTGAAGATTCCAGACACCGACCCACTGAGCGTAGCCGTTGCCAGCAGACCCAGCGCAAAAATCCCGGTCACACAGATCATTGTCGTATCACGCCGCCGGATCAGCAGCGCCAGAATGAACACAATAAACACTAAGTACACCCAATGAATCGCCGTAAGCTGGATACCCATTATTCTACGCGCCCCCTTTCCACTTCCTTATAGCAGGTTCAGTGCTATATGCTATGCAGGGGCATAGGCTGGTGTTCGTACAACCGGGCACATCTGCGCCATCCTTACAAGTGGAAACGGCTTTGCCGTCCTTTTAAAGGACGGTACCGTTTCAGCGAGAAATAGAAGGATAATTTATAGCGTAAAACATATAAATTCTTATATTTTAAAAAAAAGACCCCGGAATCCACGCAAACCGCGGACTCTGAGATCAATATATAGGTGTCTCCCTATTAAGACTGCCGGTTTGCCCTCCGCGCCCGGATGAAGGCGAGCTGCTGCAGCCGGTCCTGGGTGGAGCTTCCACTCCACAGGCCAGGTTGCCCGGCAGGGCCCCCGCTGCTCTTCCCTGCTTCATCCGGTGAAGGGGCAGAAAGGGACAGGGTACAAGTACCATCCCTGTAGATGATCAGGCTACGATCAGCAGAGAGGTGATCTTTGGCGACATACTCATCGATGTAGCTGTATATTTTTCTTAAGGTCACAGGATCTTTGCTCATCTGCTGAAGGATATTCGGGGCAATTACAATCTCCCGCACCTCATCCCGGGCTCCCTTGCCCGCACTTTCCGCACTATTGCTCCCGTCCTTGGACACCGCTGTGATCCGGACAGACAGGCCGTATTTCTTCCTGATTCTGCGTGCCTGATCTTCAATGGCTGCAGCAACAGCTGCCAGCGTCTCCGAAAAACTAAGCGCAGACGACTCTGCCGGAGCGTGGGCCTCCTGATGCGGTGAACGGGTCAGTGAAGCGGCTTGAATCCGGGATATGGGAATATACATCGAACATTCCTCTTCTCGATAAAAGTTCAGGACAACTCTTTATCGGTGAAAAGAGGGAGATTACTTAAACCGTTCTATTCTGTGCCCAGTGCCCCGGCCGCTGCATCCTCGCCGCCAAGCCGCCCGGAGGTGAAGGAATACCCAAGTCCGACGCCATTTCCTACATAAGTATCATTAAAGAGTACGCCTTCGGACTCCACGCCCACGGCATATAATCCCTTGATAGGCACACGCTTGTCATTCAGCACCTGGAACTTGGTATTTACAAGCAGGCCGCCCACCGAGCAGAGATTGTTGATCTCGGAAATAATTGCATAATACGGGCCGCTCTCACCCATGGGAAGCAGATATTCCTTCGCTTTGCCGAACTCGGTATCGATGCCGGTCTTCGCCGCTTCCTGATACAGCTTAAAGTCAGCAGCGAATACCGCAGCGTCCATACCCGCATTCTTCGCCAGTTCCTCCAGGGTACTGCCTTTGAAGCCGTCGCCGTTGGCAACCATGGACTCGAATACTTTATCCGCATCCTTCCAGGGCTGGTCCAGCGTGAATTTGTCTTTGTAAGGGGCATAGAATTCCGGCGGCATTCCCGGCAGTCCGGGTGCCTTCAAGCCATTCATCCCCTTGGTCTTGAGGGCATCAATCTGCGCCTGCGAGAGGATAACCAGATGATAAGCTCCGTTAAAAGCACTCGTATTCGCCGCTGCTACTGCGGTAAGAGTTGCCGCTTCATCTCGGAATCTCGCTCCGGAAGGGCCGACATTCATCAGCGTTGGCAGGTAGGAGAGCATCAGCGGATAGCTGGCTTCGAACGGCTCATATTCCGCCTTCAGCTTGTCCGTTGCTCTGGCCAAGGTCTGGTGAAGCATTTGTCCCCCGAAGTTATCGGGAACCTTCGCCCCAATATCCCAGGACATTTGCAGCCCTTCGCCGATATTCTGTCCAAGTCCGCCATTCACGCCTTCGAAGCCGAAGGCTTCCTTGACCATCTCTTTATTGCCGGCATAACCGCCGGTAGCCATGACAATGCTTTTGCCGGTGATCTCAAGCACCGTTCCATCCGCCTTCTCGGCAACCACTCCGGTAACCTCTCCATTACTGCCTGTAATCAGCTTCCGGGCTGTTGTTTCGGTGATTACCTGTCCGCCGCCCTTTTCCACAGATGCTGCAAGCATCGCCTTCAGCAGATCCTGGCGGGTGTCATAGGCCGGTAACATATGCAGCTGTTCTCCGCCAAAGTTAAGGAAGGTAGTGGTGTAGCCCTTGCCTGTCAGCCAGTCATAGGTTTCACCCGACTGGGTCACGTATTGGCGGATTGCCGCTGCGTCTACTCTCCAGTGATTATTAACGATCCAGTCGCCAATCTCCTTCTCTACTTCCACTTTAAGTCCGCTGCTGACAGCGGCTGAAGAGTTGTAGAACTTACCTGCCCAGGACAGATTACTTGCTCCGCCAATCGTAGCTGTTTTCTCAATAAGAATGACCTTTGCACCTTTATCGGCTGCAGAGACTGCCGCAGATACGCCGGATGCGCCTGCACCCACAACAACGACATCCGCAGACAGCTGCTCCGTCTTGCCTTCTCCCGATTTCACTACAGCTCTCGATTTAAAAGCCTCCACGTTGCCGCCCGCCTGCTTCACCGCATCTTCAACAGCTGTCAGGATCGCCGTGCTCGACTCCGAAGCGCCGCTGACTGCATCTATGGCCAGGGTCTGGCCGGCAATAATCTCTTCCTTAATCTTATTGATAGCCTCCACACCAATGCCGGCCGTTTCGTTCTGGCTGACCACCTGGATATCCGTGATTACGGATTCGGCGTTGAGTGTGACTTCTACCTGAATCTTGCCGTCTTTGCGGTCAGCTTCCGCTTTATAGGTTCCCGCTTTAAAAGTTTCCGGTACCGCACTGGTATCCGCCGGCTGCGTAGCCTCCGGTGATGATGAAGGCTGCTCCGATGCTGCCGGTCCGGCTGAATTATTGCCGCTGCAGCCGCTGATGAGCGACAGAACCAGGATCAGACATACGCTTACTTTTAACAATGGCCGTACTGCTTGCTTATGCATTATTTCTCCCCCTGTGTGGTTAGTGCAGCCCCGCTTCTCTCTCTATAAGAACTGCTGACTACGCACAGAGTGTAAACCTTGGTACAGCACCAAGGTCAATGAATTATATGTGAAATATTTCTCAAAGTATGCAGGCGGGCGGTTCCGTTTCTGCTTGTTTTGCCGGAATATTGATCTCCAGATAGGTTTTGTTGCCGCTGTTCGTGCGCTCTGTAAACAGGATTTTACCGCTGATATCCCCGCTGACCGTATATCTCTGCGCCTTCGCATAATCCAGCATGAATCCGAAGGACTCCCGTTCGAGGTATTCCTCATAGGTGCTGGCAATCACTGCAGAGATGCAGGTTGCCGGCTCCAGATACTCCACACTGTCATTCAGGCAGACCTCAAGCTTCTGCTGATCCTCTTCCAGCAGGGCAAGCCCCCAGCTGTAATCCAGCTCTTCGGTTCCATAGATGCATTCTGTATTCTCAATACGGAAGGAATAGAAGGTGAACGGCAGCAGCTCCATCCAGGCCTGGACGGTTCTTTTGAGACCCTCCTTCTGCAGCAAATGGTTCTTGTTCGTCTGCTGAATCCGGTACATACCCGGCACTTGCTTGATTCTGCAGGTATAAAAGGATTCGCTGATCCCCCCAAGCTCGGCATGGATCTCCTGAATCTTATTCAGCAGCAGTGTGTTGCGGCGTATCTCTTCCTCCAGCTGCATTCCGGCAGCCGCTATCGACTCCACCACTTGCTCGGAAGGTGCGTCATTAATCAGTCCGGCCACATCCTGAAGCGGAATCTGCATACTCCGGTACCATCTGCTCGACAGTAAATTGCGCGCGTCCAGATCATTGAAATACCGGTAATTGTTATGCTGATCCTTCATCGGCCGGACAATATCATGTTTCTCATATAAGCGCAGTGTATCTGCCGTCACCCCTAGAATTGACGCGAATTCACCGATAGAATACTTCATCAGCAGCCCCCCAGCTTACTTGATCCCATTCTTTCATCAGTTCAATGATAGAGGGTTTAGCCGGGAGACTTTGTGGATTATGTCACACGGTTGCTACTGCGTCTTGCCTTCGCTTAGGCTCGCCATCGTCTTATTGAGCCGCCGCTGCCGCGTTTCCGCCGTCTTGGCATCCTCAATCGAGAGGACAAACCGCCGTTTATTCGTGTAGGAGAGCCCATCCCAAAACTGCTTCGCTCCGGCATGCTGCTCCAGCTCCGCAGCCAGATCATCCGGCACTTCCACTTCACGCGGCTGGGTATCCAGCGCAAGCTCTACTTCGATCTCATCACCGGCACTGACACCGGCGCCTTGCGGTGCTCCGCGCTGAGCGGAATCATGAACTGCCCGCCCATCGTCGCCACCGTGCTGGAGTAGCTATATTCCCCGATCGATACCTTCACCGCCGGCTTCTTGCTTGTCCCGAGCTCTGCCACTGCCCCGTCAGGAACCGGTATTCCCGTTGCCGTCTTGCCGCCCAGCATAACGGTTGTCCGGAATTTCATATTTATTACCTCCTGGATAGGCGCTTAGCCATTTTTATACCCATTGTAGTGTAGGGAATGGAGCTTTTCCAGTCGCCGGTGAGGGCGGCATGGTTTATACTTAAAGGTACTGAAGAATGTGACGAACGGAGGCGGCCGCCATGCCCGCGAATTTAACAGAAAAGGTAGCAGACCTTCCTTTATCGCCTGGCGTGTATCTGATGAAGGACAGTCTGGGCCATATCATCTATGTCGGCAAAGCGAAGCAGCTGAAGAAGCGGGTCCAGTCCTATTTCTACAATAACAAAGGACACTCGCCCAAGGTGAAGCAGCTCGTCAAGCATATCCGCGATCTCGAATACAGGCTGACCGATACGGAATTCGAAGCCTTCATGCTGGAATGCCAGCTGATCAAAGAGATCAAGCCAATGTACAACCGCAAAATGAAAAATCCGCTCGCCTACAGCTATATTTCCATCGTGGACACTGCGCCGTACCGGCAGATCGAAGTCGGCTATGAGCCCAGCACACAGGCAAATAGTCTCTCCTATGGTCCTTACACCAGCCGCAGCACCGTGGAGCGGGCTGTACAGGGCATTAAGGAATCGCAGAGAATCCTCTGCAGCAGCCCCCATTCCCGGACTACCCGCTGTCTCAACCATTCGCTGGGCTTATGCATCGGCATGTGCGGGGGTGGTGAGGCTCTGAACCGGTATGAGGAGATTATTGGGCAGATCATTTCACTGCTGAACGGGAGCGGCAATTCAATCATAAGCGGACTGGAAGCCCGGATGGAGGAGGCGGCGTTGCGGTTTGACTTCGAAGCAGCTGCCAAGTACCGGGATTACCTCGGGGCGGTCCACTCGCTGCTGCACAAGGAGGAAGTGATCGGCTTCACCGGGGAGAACAAGAATATTGTCGTGCTGGAGCCGGTGGACGAGCAGTCCCACAAGCTGATTCTTATCAAGGGCAGCGTGATTCTCTACCGTACCCGGCTGGCGACTGAAGCGCTGGACAGCGGACAGCTTACTAAGATGATTACCTCTGCCGCATTGGAGCATTTCCGCAGCAGCAGCCTGATTGCGGCTACAGAAGAAATGAGCCGCCATAAGATCGATGAGGCCCAGATCATCTACAGCTATCTGAAGAGCAGCTCCGGCAATTATCTTCTGGTCCCGCAGGAATGGCTGGAGGATAAGGATGCCGCCTTGCTGGTGGAAGGGATTAACGGGCTGATCGGGAGCGCATTATAACCAGCGCGGATACCGGCTCTCCAGGTGATACAGGAATAGACCGTTAACCTACTCGCGGTAACAATAAATCTCTGCGACAATAACCCGGGACCTCTGTACCAAATACAACTATCATTAAGCGGACTTGTTAACAACGGATGGCTGCGGATATATTGAAACGGTATATGTGGTACCCGAAGCCCGCGAAACCGGCAGTTCCAAAATGATTATGAATTACATCTTCAATTACTTCTCATCAAACGGTTTAAATACTGCCCGGCTTGAGGTCTGGGAACTGAATACCCGCGCGGCCGGCCTATATAGATCCTTAGGATTCATCAATGTGGAGAAGCAAACGATGTTTCCGGGGATAACCCTGTAGCGCTTAGTTCCTGCCAGTGTACCCGTAAACATAATTTCGGAGGCTAAAGGATATGGACATTTATTATATACTCAAGGAACCATGGGTAATTGTTGAAGGGCAAACTGCACTATACGTTTGAGGAATTCATCATATATGCTGAAGAAAATCTCCTATTTGCTGAGAGTTTTGAGTAAGCTGTTCTAAATGCACTTATCAGTACACCGCCTGCGGTTCAAACTGTCCAGTCCCTTTTAACGTATAGTCAAAAAACTGCAGAATCAGCGCATTCATCGTCTCAATGCAGTAATACTTATCGATATCGGCTCGCCCGCCCTGCAGCATATTCGCAAGGATCGGCGAGAACAGCGGAAGATCGGTTAGGCTTAAGTGCTTGGCGCCTTGAAAATGAACGGTATACGCATCCTTGAAGTTTGGATTATCGACTTCGTTTGCCGCGTAAGCCGAGTTTTTCCCGAGCTGTCTCCACACATCGTCCGTATAAATGTTCAGCAGCGGTACGTGATACGGTTCATCTTTTGCCGCCAGATCATTAATCTCAGGGTTATACACAAGCTCATTGAAGAACGGGGCATCCAGATTCACGACAGCATCCACATCGCCGCGCTCCCGGCCGAGTGCCACGCTTGCCGCGCCGCCCATGGAATGGCCAAATACGCCAATTTGTTCAGTATTGATCAGCTTATATACAGGATCCTGATCACTTACTGCCTTCTCCAGGATCGTATCGATCACCAAATTCATATCCCCGGTCCGCAGCTTCATCCATTTTTGCGTAAGTCCGTACAGCTCTTCCATCGTGTAGATGCCTTCTTTGTTGGAATCGTTAACCTCCCGCAGATAATCTGCATTAACCATAGTGATCTTCCCGTCCACGCTCTGTGTATAAAAGGAATGATAAGGATGATCGATAGAAGCTACTACATAGCCGTGACTGGCCAGCTCCGTAAACGTTGAAGTGTTGCTTTCCCTGATTCCGTATGCCCCATGAGAAAAGACCACCAGCGGATAGGTACCCCCGGCATTGCCCGGATACCAGAATTCCACATTCACCAACCGGTTCTCCCCGGTATCCGTAAATTCTTCAATCCGATTAGGGTCCGTATACGTGTAAACAGCCGTTGTGACCTCATATTCCCCTGTCACTTCAGGTGCCCGGTACTGCGGGAATAGAATGGGCGGTATAAGTGCGATCAGCAGTGCCACAGCGGTTATAATGATTTTCCACACCCTGGATGAACGTTTGGGCGTACGGGACTTCGCCTTACTTCGGATAAGATCAATTGAACCCTTTAGCGCAAACATGAACAGCAGTGCTGCCAGCGGTACCCAGCTGAAGCTCCAATCGATAACAGGGGACAGTGTCAGAATAACGAATACGATAAACAGGGTGATTCTAATCCAGCTTTTGAGCATGTCGCGGCTGTGCATAGGGGGATTCTCCTCTTCCAGTTAAGTTATGACCTCATCATAAAAAACTGCGAAAAGGGTGTATATAGATTTACGGCAAGCTGTAGCTACAGGGCAATAAGATGCAGAATAACCCCATAAAGCGGGGCACTGGCTTCAGGACTACTCGTGAATTTCTTGTTTAACAGCCTTAAGTCTCTCGTTAATTTGCTCTGCTTCCTTCTTATCCTTCCCATAGGACAGCACCCGGACTACGGCATATACCACGGCAATTTGGAGGGTAAGAAGGAGTGCGCCGGGCACACCAGTCACAACTCCGATCAGGCTGGCAAGGGCAATCAACAGAATCTCCAGGGTGAGAAAATGAACAACGATTCTAACACGCATGGCCCGCTCACTTATCTCATGTGGAGTGTACCAAATGATTCCCGTTAAGGCCCCAAGCAGGGAGAAGCCCATAACCGTATAGACCGATATCAGGTCAAACGCGAGCTCCGGGATAAAAATCTGCCGCAGCACTGTAATGATAATCATGATGGATGCGAAGATGATCAGAAAATCGCGGATGATGTCTTTGACAAATTCAGATAACTTCATGCTGTGATCCTCCCCCTATAATCCAATTCTTTGTTTGAGTGCCGGCACATACTGTCTTGATATCACTACACGTTCCCCGTTATCAAGCAAAGCAGTGAACCGGCCGCTGAGGGACGGATGCACACTGGCAATCTTGGCGATGTTCAGAATCGTGGATTTGGAGGCGCGGAAGCAGTTTTTGTCTCTGCACAGCTCCTCCAGTTCATACAGCTTCTGCTTCACTTCATGGACCTGGTTCTCGCTGTAGACAAATACTTTGCCGTCCACGGCTTCAAAATAATAGACATCACTGAGCTTGATGCGGCTGAGATGGTCCTCCTGATACCCCATTATGATGAGGGTCTCTGTCTTGAGCTTATTTACGATTTCAGAGATCTCTTCATCGACTTCATGGCACCGGATGCGGATCTCCTCTTCTTGCTCCCTGCTGATTTGCTCGATGGAAATTTTGATAGGATCACCTACAATAGTTCAGATTCAATTTCCGCTGCCTGTTTCATTCTCATGATAAGGGAACGGTCTGACAGCTACAAGGGGAAGGATACACAACAAGCTGTCCTCCGGTTTGACCGGTCGGACAGCTTGGTATGAAACGGGGACCTTGCAGGGATGTGATGCCTGCCAGTCCTTATTTTAGAGCATTCGCCTGCCTATCATGATACCGTCCTCTGGGTACGACCAGCGGAGAGCCTGAGACAGGGTCTGCGATTACCGTGCAATCCAGCCCGAAGATCTCTTTGACCCGCATGCTTGTAATCACCTCTGCAGGCGTACCGGCAGCGACAAGCTTACCTGTGTGAAGGGCGAAAATATGGTCGGCATACCGCGCGGACAGGTTGATATCATGCAGCACCATTACAATCGTCGTTCCGTGCTTGCGGTTCAGATCGGTGAGCAGATCGAGAATCTCGACCTGATAGGTAATATCCAGAAAGGTCGTCGGCTCATCGAGAAACAGGATATCCGTCTGCTGGGCCAACGCCATGGCGATCCAGACACGCTGCTGCTGGCCGCCCGAGAGCTCATCGATATTATGATTGGCGAATTCGGTGATATTCATAATCTCCATCGCTTCGGCAACGGCCTCATAATCCTTCCTGGACCATCCGCCAAGCAGGGACTGATGCGGAAATCTGCCCCGTCCCACCAAATCGGCGACAGAGATTCCTTCCGGAACAATGGGGGATTGCGGCAGCAGTCCGATGACCCGGGCCAGCGGTTTGGCCGGCATTTTGGAGATCGGCTTGCCGTCGAGGGTAACCTTACCCGACGTTGGCTTGATAAGTCTGGCCATTGTTTTGAGCAGCGTGGACTTGCCGCAGCCGTTCGAGCCGATAATCACACTGATTTTATGGTCAGGGATCACCAGGTCTACGCCGTGGATAACCGTTCTATTCTCATAGCCCGCTACGAGCTGCTCGGCCCCGAAATGATGTGCCTTGTTCATTATAACTCTCCCTTTCGATTCATCCGGATTAACAGGAAGATCAGATATGGCGCTCCGAGTAATCCGGTAATGATGCCTACAGGGAATCTGTACTCAAAAGCAAATTGTCCGATCAGATCGGACGCCAGCACCAAATTAACTCCGACAAGACCCGCCGGAAGGATATTCGAGGAGCCTGTTCCAACCAGTCTCTTCGCGATCGGCCCCGACAGGAAGGAGACAAAGGCAATTGGTCCTGTAGTAGCCGTAGCAATCGCAACCATACAGACAGAACTGACAATCAGCGCAATTCTTGTCTTATCTGTGCTTACGCCGAGCGAGGTGGCCGATTGTTCTCCAAGCTCCAGTATACTCAGATGCTTGCCCAGCAGGATGATGATTGGCGTACAGATGATTACGATGATCACCAGCGGCGGAAGCTCGCGCATTTGTGAGCCGTTGAGACTGCCGGTCAGCCATCTGATGGCTGAGGGAACGTCTTTCTCCGAGCTGATCAGCAGCAGATAGGAGATTACAGCATCCAGCATAGCCTGCAAGCCGATCCCGATCAGGATTAACCGCCCGATGGAGAAGGTCTTCCCTCTGGATAGTACATAAATCAGCAGCACCGTGGCCAGACCGGCAATTACCGAAGCAAGGGAGATAACCGCTCCGCTTGCGTGAAGTATGACGATGCAATACACCGCCGCCGCGCTTGAGCCTGACGTAATGCCAATCACATTCGGGTTCGCAAGCGGGTTACGCAGCATCGTCTGGAAGGTGTATCCCGCTATGCCAAAGGCAAATCCGGCGAACAGTCCCGCCAGCATCCGCGGCAGCCGGATGATATTCACCGCAAAAGAGACTCCCTTGAGCTCCTCTCCGGAGAGCGCCCGGATGACATCTGTCACCGGATAGATCGTGTTCCCGAGCAGAAGCATCGCGCAGCACAGAATAAGTGCAAGGACTGCGAGGAGGCTGGTCACCAGTATGCCCCGGCGGTGTCTGCGGCGTCTTCCTGCAATAATATATTCAATCGCCTGATTTGTCATAATGACCGCACTTTCGATTTCATCGCTAATAGAATTAGGATCGGTGCCCCCACAAACGCTGTAACTACACCGACTTCAAGCTCCCCGGGGCTTCCAATAAGCCTGCCGCCTACATCCGATATCGTCAGAATAATGGCTCCGGTAACCGCTGACATAGGGATAACGAAACGCAGGTCTGATCCAAGGATAAGACGTATGACGTGAGTTGATAACAAGCCGATGAAGCCGATCGGCCCGGCCAGGGCCGTAACGGCACCGCATAACAGAACACCTGCAAGCGCCGCAATGAGCCGCAGTGTGCCTGTCCGCACACCCAGACCCGTCGCCACATCATCGCCCAGTGCCAGCGCATTCAGGGCCGGAGCCGTAATGAACGCGATCAGCATACCGGCGAGCAGGAACGGGATAAATGTCGTAATGCTGCTCCAGGTTCCCGAGCCGACACTCCCCACCTGCCAGAACCGGAACTGGTCCATAACATAAGAACGCGGAATCATGATGGCTGTGACCAGAGAAGATAAGGCAGCGCTTATGGCAGCACCCGCCAGAACGAGCTTAATGGGCGTGGCTCCGCCACGTCCCATTGAGCCGATTCCGAATACGAATACAGCAGTAATCGCAGCTCCGGCCAGAGCTAACCATATATACTGGTTCGCGGAGCTTATGTTCAAGAACGCAATGCCGCAAACCACGAACAAGGATGCCCCCGTATTCACTCCCAGTATGCTCGGGTCGGCAATCGGGTTGCGGGTAACCGCCTGCATCAGCGCTCCCGATACTCCGAGTGCCCCGCCGCACATTAAACTGAATACCGTCCGGGAAATCCGCTTGCGGACTACGTTTGCCCCATAGCTGTCCACCTCCGGATGAAATAAACCATCGATCAGTTCATTCCACCCCACGTGACGCGCTCCCAGTACAAGGGAGGCTATCACGCACAAGACAAGCAATACCAGGCAACTCATCAGGACCAGGGTAAAGTTCTTCGGGATATGCAATTTTAGCTGTTTATCGTCCGAAAGCGGTGAACTATTCATTTATTTTATCGATAGCTCCTCCAATTAAGGCAAGGTATTCATCAATCGTGTACGCAATGGACAGCGGGTTAGGCGTACCGGCTGCTACCAGCGGTGTATCACTGTCGATGAAGGCAACTGAACCTCTTTCGATCGCAGGGATTTTGCCCAGCAGCGAATCTGCCTGAAGTGTCTTGAGCAATTCGTCATTCCCATATCCGACGATAAGATCAGCATCGTACAGGGCTTCCACATTCTCTGCGCTTAAGCTCAACGAGTAGCTGGTAGGGTCCGTAATCTGGGAGGTAATGCTTTCCGGATACACCATTCCCAGCTCATACAGGAACGAGACACGGGAATCCACAGGCGTATAAATATGCAGTTTGGACAGATCCTCAGCAGAGAAGTTTACCCAAACCACTTTTTTACCGTTAATCTGCGGATATTTGCCCGCCTTTTCGTTAACCAGGGCTTCGGTGTCCTTGATCAGCTGCTCCCCTTCTGCCTTCATGCCCATCCCTTCTGCATTGAACAGGACCTGCTCGCGCCAAGTGGTTGCCCAAGGAGCCGTCGGATAAGCGACTACCGGAGCGATCTGGCTAAGCGTATCATAGTCTTCCTGGGTAACTCCGGAGTATGCGGCCAGAATGACATCCGGGTCTGCATCCGAGATGGCCTCGAAGTCAAGACCGTCGGTATCCTGGAACACATTCGGATCGGTTACATTAAGCTCCTTCAGCTTATCTGCTGTCCAGGGCAACAGTCCGCTGTCATCCTGAACGCCGAAGTTCGCCGCCGAGAAGCCTACAGGTACAACGCCAAGCGCGAGCGCCACATCATGGTTCGCCCATTGAATGGTGACTACGCGTTCAGGCTTGCTCTCAAGTACAGCTTCGCCAAGCGCATGCTTGATCGTAATCGGATACTGGACTGCATCCTGGGAGGCTGGTGCTTCAGTAGCAGCAGCTTCTGTAGTTGCCGCAGCAGTTGCTGCTGGTGAAGGTGAAGCTGCCGAATTGGACTCCTGATTGGAGCATCCAACCAGCGCTATAGTAAGAGCGAATGGAATTAATAATGTTTTCAAAGAGAACCTTCTTGTTGTGTTCATGCGTGGACCCTTCCTCATCTTATAATGTATTTTTTTGTTCATCTGCTGACTAACCGGCGGAGTGACCCCTCATCCCAAAAAACATTGTGCAACTTTATACGATAATGAGAATCATTATCGATAAATATATAGTTGCCTGGACAGGTTGTCAATGTAAAAAATGGATTTCGCACGAAAAAAAACCGCAAGCGGGCACTGTTCAAGTGCTCCGTTTGCGGGAAATCTACGGTTAGGCTGAAGGGTTTTATGGCCTCACCTTACATGCTTTTAGTTAGCGTGATGGATTTATCTCCACCCCATTGTACATCCCAGCCCAGCAGCTCCGTAATAAAGCGGAGCGGAACGACCGTTCTGTTGTCGGCGTTCACAAATACTTTGGCGCCAACAGCTTGTCTCATCCCGTTAACCTCCATGAAGTCCTTGTTCATCCAGAATACCAGTGTGTCGCTGCCTGCCTTAATCGTGACCTGCTGCGCCCCTTTATCCCATTTCACTTCAGCCCCGATACCCTCGCTCAGGTAACGAAGCGGAATGTAGGTCATGCCGCTCCAGATGAAGGGCTCTGTATCCATTTGCGTTACGGTGCCATTAATGTTCAGGACGCCGCTGCCTACCTTCATCCAGACCTTTGTCATTGCTACAGGATCAGTTGGTGCTGCGGGCACTGCTGCTTCCTGGAACTTGCCGTTATACTGCGTTACAATCGCATTGCCCAGCGCTTGTCCGACACTGAACATGGTCTTATAGCCCTCGCGGTTCGTCTGGTAAGAAGCGGTGTAGTCGCCCGCTGCATACTGCGTAAGCACCTGCTGTACCTGATTCTCATGGGTTGTCAGCGCGGCTTGGCCTGCAGCCTTAGGCAGGTTGCCTGCGGTTGCCGAATCAAGGAACGCGGCGAATTCAGTTGTGAATCCGGCGATACGCGCCTCTACTGCCGCTTGGGCTGCTGCATCCTTATTTTTGACTGCCGATACAAAATCAGCTTGCGCATTGACATGGTTCGTTACCCAGATTTGCTCGAATGCCGCTGCACCCTCTGCCCCATAGATGGAGGCAATCGCTGCTTTGAAGTCAGCCGTGTTCATGGCTTCTGCCCGGATCAGCGCGTCTGAAGCAGCTCTTCCCTCGTATTGCTCCTGCATTTGCAGAACCGACAGGGCGAAATGCTCGCCAGCCAATTGATTGAGCGCGGATCTCAGATCAGCTGCTTTGGTATCGGCCTTGGTGCTTTCGAATTTGGCAGGCATCTGGGCGACAATTGCGCCCGACAATGCCTTACTGATGCTGAACATTTCAGCGTAGCCTTTACGATAAGCCTCATAGGCGCCCTGGTAATCACCCGCTGCATAATCCTCGAATACCTCCTGGACATGATCCTCGTGACTGCGGATGACCTGCTTCGCTGCGGCTGCCGGAAGCTTGCCCTCTGTGGCCGTGCCGAGGAAATTTCCGAATTCATTGACGAAGCCGCTCACTTTATCTTCCGCTGTTTTCATTGCGGCTGCATCCTTGTTCTTGGTTGCCTTCACTAAATCATCTGTGTACTGATTATGGGCGCGGAAGATTCTCTCGAATTCAGCTGCGCCTGCATCGCCGTACAGCGAAGCAATAGCCGGCTGCATATCAAGTGCGTTCTGATCAAGCGCTTTGTAGGCAGCAGCCGCATCCGTTGTCCCGTCATAGGCTTTGGTCATGGCCGTTACCGCCAGGGTGAAATGCTCGGAGAGCAAATAATCCAGTCCTGCTCTAAGTTCAGCCGCCGGTGTGTTCACCGAGGCCTTCATGGCCCCCGTTGTCGGTTCTGCTGCACCTGCAAGTGCTGGCATCATTAAGGTCATGCTTAACATGGGAACGATCCATTTCTTCATTGTCATCTCGCTTCACTCCTTAGGTTAGTGTTATGAGTGTTACGGGGGCAGTTCAGGTATGGATCACTATTGGATCACAAAAAATCCCCGCTCGCTGTAATCAGCAAGTGGGGATGCTTTTGAAAGTAAGGCGTCCCGGATAGGAAATCAAGCCAGCAGCGCGCGTACACCTTCACTAAGCGGGGTAAGCGGACGGTTCAGCAGCTTCTCCAGATCGCTGCTCTCAATGCCCAGCGCACCGTCGCGGATGGCGCCCTGAATGGCAACTACGATCGGCAGCGCGAATTCGGGCACGCCTGCACCGGCCATGATCTTCGCGTAGGTTGCGTCGTCAACCTGCTGCACGTTCACCTCTTGTCCCAGCACTTCACCGACTATGGCAGCAAGCTCTGCCTGGGTCGCGGGTGCGCCGGACAATTCATACACAACATTCTCACGGCCTTCACCGGCCAGTATGGCGGCCGCGGCCTGGGCATAATCACTGCGTGTGGCCCAGCCAACCTTGCCGCCTTCAGCGGAAGTCACCCAAGGTGCGCCGGCCTTAGCAGCCTGAATGGAGCCTGCCTCATTCTCCAGATACCAGTTGTTGCGCAGGAAGGCATACGGAATGCCGGATTCACGGATGAATTCTTCCGTGGCACGGTGTACCGGCGCAAGGAACAGGGAGCTGTTATCGGCATCAGCTACGCTGGTGTAGACGATGAAGCCTACCCCTGCGCGGACAGCGGCATCCACAGCCGCCTTGTGCTGGCGGGTCCGGGTATCATTATCGCCATCTGCAGAGACGATCAGCAGGCGGTCGACTCCGGCAAACGCTGCATCCAGCGTCTCCGGCTGATCGAAATCACCATGGCGGACATCAACGCCTTGTGCCTGCAACTGCTCAGCCTTCTCCGGGTTTCTGACACTGGCTACAATATTCTCAGCCGGTACAGTCTTCAGTAATGTCTCTGCTACGATGGAACCAAATTGACCCGTTGCTCCTGTTAATGCGATTTTCATTTCAATTCCTCCATTATGGGTATCTTTTATTTGAATAGCAGTTGTTATTTCCCGTAAACATAGGTGATTTGCTCTCCTGTAACTATTGTAGTTACACGTTGGCGAAATGTCAAATGGATTGTTTCATCAGCTGATGACAGGTATGGAATGCGCATAACGCTGAATGGTTAGCCTTCCCTTATCATGCTATTCTTAATAGACAAATTCCCTTTTAGAAAGGTTCTGCATAATGGAGAAACAGAGAGAAAGCATCTATACACGCTATGTTCCGGGATTGACTCCGGAATCTGAATTCACCGGCGAGGCCTGCCAGCTCATCTTCCAATCCGGCAAGCTGCTTGTTACGGAGCCTTCCTCCCCTCCCGGCATCCCTATGGCCCGCTCCCTTGAAGAGCTGGCGGTCACGCCGCTGCGCATACTCTACCTAGGCACCTTCGAGGGTCTCCCCTGCTATGCCTCAGAGGTAAGCGCGGAAGCTCCCGAGCCGCCGGGCCTCACTTTCCGTCCGCTGCGCTCCTTATATGAAGTGCTGGAGGAAGACCTGTTCCATCTTGCCGGCAAAGCGCTCCAGCTGCTGGTCTGGGACGGCAATCACCGGTTCTGCGGCCGTTGCGGAACTGAAACCGCACACTCTCTGACGGAGCGGTCCCGGATCTGCCCTCAGTGCGGGCTGGTTAGTTACCCGCAGCTTGCGCCTGCCGTCATTACAGCAATTCTGAAAGATAGTCAGCTTCTGCTCGCCCATGCTCCGCATTTCCAGAACGGGATGTACGGGCTGATTGCCGGCTTTGTCGAGCCGGGTGAGACCCTGGAGGATTGTGTGCGGCGTGAGACTATGGAAGAGGTCGGCCTGAAGGTCAAGAATATAACCTATTTCGGCAGCCAGCAGTGGCCTTTTCCCAATTCTCTGATGGTAGGCTTCCTTGCAGAGTATGAGAGCGGAGAAATAACAGTTGACGGCGAAGAGCTTGATCATGCCGCATGGTTCCCTACGGAGCAATTACCCGTTATTCCGCCGCCGGTCAGCATCGCCCGCAAAATCATCGACTGGGTCGTAGAGCAGCACTCTGAGTCAGGTGCAGCTGCGGACAAGGAATTATAGACGGGACCCGATTCAGCCTACCGTCTTGAAATAGCGGTAAATCTGCTCCAGCTTACGGCTCTGCTTGCCCTTCGGACTCTCCATGCTGCCGAACTCGAAGAACTTCACCTTGCGGATGCCCACAAAATTGAACAGGGCTTTGCGCATCAGCGCCTTGTGTGAGTTATTCAGCCACAGCAGCGGATAGTGGGCCGGCCCCTTCATGCTGGAGATGCAGATAACGCTCTTCCCCTTGAGCAGCCCCTCCGGCAATAGTCCTCCCTTATCTCGGTACGCGAAGCCTGAAGCGAACATGCGGTCAATGTACCCCATCAGCATCGCTGGCGGTCTTCCCCACCAGATCGGATAGACCAGCACAATCTGATCGGCCCAGAGCAGCTGTTCCCTGTATTCCTCAAGCTCCGGATCACGGTACATATCGCGTCTGCGCTTATTCTCATTAAACACCAGCACCGGATCAAATCCGGCCTCATACAAATCAAGCACTTTGACTTCGTTAATCTTCGTATTCTCCTTGCTGCCGCGCAGCACTTCCTGCAGAAAAGCATAGCTGAGACTGCGGTGGTTCGGATGTGTATAAATAACGAGTGTGTTCATCAGTGTATTCCCCTTTAGTTATCATTTGATAACAAAAACATAGCATAGATTTATTTTAGTTGTCAAATGATAATTGTTTTTTGATAATTAATTTGGTATGTTTTCCTCTGAGGTGATCTTATGGACAATAACCAGCTGTTCCAGAAATTCGTAGCCTTCAGTGCTGCCGTCCATCAAATAACAAACGATATAACCAAAGATGTGAAATCAGAGGCCTTAACGCCGCTGCAATATAAAATTCTCGAATACATCGCCGTCAGCCAGCCGGTAACACTCAGCGAGGTCAGTGACTGTATGCAGATGTCGATGCCCAATACGAGCCGTGAAGTGAAAAAGCTCAGCGAAAAGGGCGTCTGTACCCGGATCACTGACCCGGATGACCGCCGCAAGCAGGGGATCACGCTCTCTGCCGCAGGTGAAGCGCTGATGAATGAAGCCTTTCAGCAGATTGCAGCCCGGTTCGAGCAGCGTATTGCGGGTATAACGGCTGCAGAACGCAAAGAGATCGAGCAGGCGCTCGATCTCTTGCAGCACAAAGTATTTTATTAAGCCAGGGCTATCCTATCTCCATTCCAACAATGGTTATTTCACAGCCACGCCCTTCGCCGGAATCTCAGCGGGGGCTTCCTTGCGTTTGATGAAGAGGGCCAGGATCAGCGCAGCTACTGCGGCTCCTGTTGTTACCATAGAAGCCACATTCATCCCGTGAATTAAGCTGTGGACATCTCCCGTTGGTTGCTGGCCGCCGCCGCTATGAGTCATTATGGTGACCAGCAGCGCTGTGCCGATGGAACCGGCAACGGTCCGCAGCGTGGTGTTCACGGGAATCCCATGCCGGATCAGGGCAGGCGGCAGGGAATTCATCCCGCTGGTGATGACCGGCAGCAAGGTCAGGCTGACGCCGACCATCCGCAGAGAGTACCCGGCCATCAGGAACGTATAGGTCGTATGCTCTGTCAGATTCGAGAACAGCAAGGCAGAGAGGACCGTCAAGCCGAGTCCGGTGATGACCATCGTCCGGGCACCTATTTTATCGAAAAGCCTGCCCGCTATGGGCGACATTATACAGATGAGAATCGCACCGGGGAGCAGCATGAGACCTGATTTGAGCGCGGTATAACCAAGCATAGTCTGCATGTAGATAGGGAGCAGCAGCTGGGCGCTCAGCATGATAATCATCAGAATCATACTGATCACTGTAGCCATCGTAAAGGCAGGACTGGTGAATACCCTCAGCTCCAGCAGAGGATTCTCCATGGTCAATTGCCGCCAGACGAACAGGCCCAGCGCAATGAACCCGATCGCCAGGGAGATCAGCACCTCCGTACTTCCCCACCCTCTGCTGCCGGAGACGCTGAATCCATATAATACGCCGCCGAAGCCAAGCGAGGATAACGTCATGGATAACGCATCCACCTTACTTTTCACCTGCGGGGTAACATTCTTAACGAGAAAGACTCCAATGACGGTGATTAGCAGGGAGTAAGGAGCCAGAACATAGAACAGCAAGCGCCAGGAATGATCCTCTACCAGCCAGCCGTTCAATACAGGTCCGATGGCCGGGGCGAAATTAATTGCAAGCCCGATCATCCCCATCGTGAACCCCCGCTTAGCAACCGGGATCAGGATGAACGTTAACGTCTGCACCAGGGGAAGCATGATGCCCACTCCGACGGCCTGCACGATTCTTCCGGTGAGCAGCAGTCCGAAATTCGGCGAGACCGCACACAGGAGCGTTCCCGCGGTCAGCATACCCATGGCAAAGACGAAGACCTGCTTGGTTGTAAACCTCTGAATCAGAAAAGCCGTGATCGGAACCACAATGCCTGTAACCAGTGCAAAAGCCGTTGTCAGCCATTGGGCAGTACTCGTGGACACCTGGAAATCGCCCATAATATTCGGCAGTGCTGTATTCAGTGAAGATTGATTTAGCAGCCCGAGCATAGTCCCGATAATTAGAATAGCCATGATTAGTACGGTTCCCTTTGGTATCTTCTCCATTTAGTTTCCCTCCATTGATACGTATTGATTATCTTCTAAAAATCCGCCTGATCTATGTCTGGTCGGCATAACGCCACCAGGCAAGAGTGCCTATTACGCCAATGCCGCCGGTTAGATACGGAAGCATACGGCTAATCGCCTCCAGATGGGAGCTCTCCTCCCCCGAAGCGCCGCTGAACAATCCGGGAACAGCCCATGGAATATATTCCACAATACCGAGCGCCCCACCGAACTGGGCAACTACAATGGTCAGCAGGACCACGCCGAGCGGAGTCATATAACCACGGCCGATACAAGCCATCCACGCCACAGGTATGCTCAGGCAGATCACCATTAGACTGACCTCCGCGTAACGGCCGAAGCCATGAAGAATGACCTCCAGGCTCCATCCGTCCAAGCCGACAAGCCCTGCTGTTACGCAGCCGACGATGAATACCAGCAGCGCCAGCCCCATGCTGAGGACTGCTGCAACGAGCAGCTTGGCGGCAGCCACCCCGTATCTGGACAGCGGCAGGGCCAGCAGATCCTTGAGCGTGCGGTCGGAATATTCCCGGCCGAAGATCCAGCTGAACACAAACCCGAATCCGATGAGGCCCCCCATAGAGATCACAATACCCAGCTCCTTCAGGAGTCCCGCCATATTGATCTCACCCTCGAAGCTGCTCTGGGAGCCAATCGTTCCCGAGAAGACCAGCCCGATCATGACCGGCACCATCATACTGGCTGCAAGCGAGATCCAGAACAGCCTGGAACGGCGAAGCTTAAGCACCTCTACCCCCAAGGCCGATATCCATTGACTCATCCTTTCATTCCTCCTTCAGCCTCAATCATTCTTAGAAAATAAGCCTCCAAATCCTCCTCCTCCACCTGGATCAGCGTGGGCGGCATATCCGCATACACAAGCAGCTTGGAGATGTGGTCCGGGTTCGCGATAGCGCGGTCATCCGTAAGCAGCAGCGTTCCCTGTCCGGCTTCCTGCACAGTATATCCGGCCTGGATCAGCCTCTTCCGGGCACTGGCAGTGTCCCGGGTCTGCACAAGCAGGCGCTTGCGGAGCAGATGCTGCAGCTCCTTCACATCCGCCTCCTGCAGCAGCCGGCCCTGATGCACGATGCCAATCCGCGTCGTCAGCCTGGAGACCTCACCGAGAATATGGCTGGAGATAAAAATCGTTACGCCGTGCTGAAGTGCAAGCTCCCGGAGCAGCTCCCGCACCTCTACAATCCCGGCCGGATCAAGCCCGTTCGTCGGCTCATCCAGAATCAGCACCTGCGGATGATGCAGCATGGCCTTGGCGAGACCCAGCCGCTGCCCGTTGCCGAGGGAGAGCGTCCCCGCCTTGCGGTCCCGGTAAGCGGTAAGCTGGAGCTTATCGATGATGCTGTCAATGGCCCTGCGGTCTGCGATACCCCGCAGCCTGCGGATAATCTCCAGATTCTCGCGGACGGTCAGCTCAGGATAGGAGTAGGGCGTCTCGACCATGTACCCTACCTTCGCCCACAGCTTATGACTGCCCGCATCCACTCGCTGTCCGAATACATAGGAGGACCCGGAATCAGCGCGGATCATGCCTAGCAGCATACGGATGGTTGTTGTTTTGCCGGCACCGTTCAGTCCCAGGAAGCCGTAGATTTCGCCCTGGTTCACCTCCAGCGACAGTCCGTTCACAGCATGATTGCTGCCAAAATGCTTGGTTAACCCTTCAGTCTGAATCATTGCGGTCATAAACATCACTCCTGCTCCCAATTTAAAACTAACTAGTTGTTTATAATTTGTCCAAAAGAACAGCCGTCTCTTACAGCAAAGACGGCTCCATAACACCATGGATAATAAACTGCACGATCTGCCGGGTGGTCTCTTCTCTCATCTGCGGGGAATCCAGTGTCCCTAGCAAATGTTCAAACCGTGAAGAAGACTGCAGGGTAGCTGTAGTCACATTCATAATCAGAATCGGAAACAATGCCGGGTCCAGATCCTGGCGGAGGATTCCGTTCTTCTGTGCAGCTAAGGCCAATTCATGCATTTGAATAGCATCGTCCGGACGATAGGTGATCTGGTTCCAGGTCTTCCAGTCTTCAGCGGCCTCCCAGAATAGAATTTTCAGGTAACTCCGGTGCTCCAGAAGGAAGGACACCGTCTCCCGGGTCCAAGATTCCAGGAAGCTCCTGAACGCCGCAGGGTCCGATACAACCTTCTCATTCTTCAATAATCCGCTAATGACCGCGCCTGTAATCTGTTCGCCAATCTGGTCCGCGCGTTTGACGACTTCTGTATATAGGCCCAGTTTGTCGCCAAAATACTGATAAATCAGACTTTTATTGTACCCGGACGCCTTCGCAATGACATCAATCCGTGCCGCTGAATAGCCAAGCTCGGCAAAGATCTTTTCGGCTGCATCAAGAATAATCCCTCTGGTTCGGGCAGCATCGTAAATTTTGGGACTCCGTTTTTTTTCTGATGATACTATACTTGCCACCTCCATTTATAACTAACTGGTTAGATTTTATGATGAATTCTGGCAGAAGTCAAGAGCAACTCATTTAAGCCTGGCCCAATCACCTTGGCCCGGCCTTCCCTTCCAACAATTGGCACAGAACCATTTCGCCCCGGCAACGTCCAATGTATAGAGTTAAATCTATCCAAAAGGTGATCATCGATGACAACTAGAAGAACTGTATTCCTATCCCTGCTTGGGCTGACCCTGTTAGCCCCGGCCTCTGTCCATGCAGATGCAGCAATTGCGCCCAAGCCCATTTCCATCTATCTGGACGGGCAGCAGCTTCAGCCCGAAGCCCGGCCGCTGAATATCAGCGGTACGGTGCTCGTACCCATGCGTAACCTGTTTGAAGCCCAGGGTGCCGAGCTCTCCTGGAATAATACAAGCAAGACCGTGACGGCAACCAAAGGCGGCACTACCCTGACCTATACCCTTGGTTCAGCCGCTGCCCGGCTGAACGGGCAACCGCTTGCCCTGAGCGTACCGGGGCAGCTGTCGCAGGGTTACAGCATGATTCCCCTGCGCTTCGTCAGTGAAGCCCTGGGCAGCACCGTCACCTGGGAAGCAGCCACAGGTTCCGTCTTAATCTCTTCAGCCGCAGCCTACAATACCTCGGTTACTTGGGGGGTTAATCTGCGCAGCTCCCCCGGCTCAGAGAGTGAAGCCACCACGCTGGCCCTGCTGCCCGCAGGCAGCAAAATCCAGGTCATCCGCGAAGTGAATGCCCTTTGGCTGGAGGTGCGGACGGAAGATCATGTGACCGGATATCTGTCCTCCAAGCCGAAATATACGGATTACAGAAGCACCTCTCTGCTGCAGAAGCAAGGGGACGCACTGATTGCCTACGGGAAGAAATATCTGAATGCGCCTTATGTATTCGGGGCTTCGCCGGATCAGACCGATACGTTCGACTGCTCGTCTTTTGTGAAACGGGTATTTGCGGACACGCTGTCGGTTGAGCTTCCCCGCGTGTCTTATGACCAGGCGCTGGAAGGTACTGAGGTTGGAGTGGACGAGCTGCGCACGGGAGATCTGCTGTTCTTCAGCGCCCGGGGGCTGGATATAGGACATGTGGCTATCTATGCCGGAAATAATCAAATGCTGCATACCTATTCCAAAGAGCTGGGTGTACATATCGAGGCCTTCGGCAGCCAGTGGAAGAAACGTTTCGTTACCGCCCGCAGAATTCTATAACATCAAGTACGTTCTTACTCCTCTACCAAGAAATAAAAGGACCGGAATCTGCTGCCCGCTGGGGTTCGGATACCGGTCCTTCTGTTTTATGCTTTACGGACAAACTCCGACTTCAGCTTCATCGCACCAAACCCGTCGATTTTGCAGTCGATATCATGGTCGCCTTCCACCAGCCGGATGTTCTTCACCTTAGTACCTATCTTCAGAACGGATGAGCTGCCTTTTACCTTGAGGTCTTTAATCACCGTTATGGTGTCCCCGTCAGCCAGAACATTGCCGTTCGAATCCTTAACCACCTTCTGGTCCACGTTGCTTGCATTCTCTGTGTCCAAAGACCACTCATGTCCGCATTCCGGGCATACCAGAAGCGCTCCGTCCTCATAGGTGTACACGGAACTGCACTGCGGGCAGTTTGGTAATTCATTCATTATTTCTTTTCTCCATTTCTGCTTAAGCACTATTTTGGGGATGATCCTGCTTAATTTTAGCATATAGCTTGCTAGCCAGCGACAATTATATTATCATCTAATTAGATATTTATCTAATAGAAAGCTGGTGGTTATCATCATCCAATTAGAAGCCGTTCCAGATCCCCTATCCCCGGAAAGCCTTCAAATTCAAGCCTCAATCCTTAATTCCCAGCCTGCCTTCAACCTCATGGTGGAGCATAAAGCGTACCTCGAACCGCTGGAAATCCGCGAAGACAACCGGGTGAACCTCGAAATGGGAGAAAAGATGCTGTACATCAAGGCCCACACCGGGTACGCTGGGCTAATTACCTACCTTCCCGATTACGGACAGGATCATCATCCATGGATCGGGCTTCTGGTTATTCACCAGCAGTATAGCCGGCAGGGTATCGGGAAGACTGCCGTCCATGAGCTGGAGCAGATGTTTAAGCAGCAAGGCTTAAACGCAGTCAGGCTGGCGGTTCAGCTGGAGAATAAGGCCGGGGAAGCATTCTGGACTGCGAACGGCTATGTCCGGATCAGAAGTGCCATGGATAACCATAATAATGAAGTGGATGTCTACGAGAAGCAGTTTAAGTAAAAAGCCAGTGTGGTAATAACTATGATCCAGCTGATGCAGCTTGTCCGGGTACAAATGAACTTACGAGGAGTGAGTATGGCATGAATACATCTGATCGGATCAGCCATCTTCCCGCAAGCGGGGACGAATATTCCAGCCTGGCCGCTGAGGCCGTAGACGCGATCGAGGATCTGTCCGGGGTGCATCCCGGATACCGCCGCGCGCATGCCAAGGGAATCTGCTGCCGTGCTTTCTTCCGGCCAAGCGGCCTGGGCATGGAATTCACCACCGCCGCACATCTTCAGGAGCAGCAGGTTGACGCAGTGGTCCGTTTCTCGGGCAGCTCCACCGATCCGGCGCTGGCGGACCTTCTCTCGCCCGCCAAGGGTATGGCGGTCCAGTTCAGCCTGCCGGGTGGAGGGATTACCAATCTGGTCGGAGTGACGATACCTGTCTTTTTTGCCCGCACCCCTGAGTCATTCATAGATATTGTCCGTACGGCCCACCGCGCACAGGCCGGCACACTCGGGACCCTGGAGCTGATCAAGGAGATCACGGTCCACTTCAGCGAGAGCAAGACGAGTCTGCTGGCCGTGAAACGGCTGAAGCCGCCTGCCAGCTACGCAGAGAGTCATTATTACTGCATTCATGCTTATTATTTGGTGAATGCAGAGGGAAGGCAGCAGCCCGTACGGTTCGAGTGGATTCCCGAGACGGGAGTGCGTACCTTATCGGCTGAGGATGCGGCGCAGCAGCCGGATCATTATCTGGAGGATGAACTTGAGCTTCGCTTCAAGGATGAGTCGGCCATCTTCCAGCTCGTGGCTGTTCTCGGTGAAGAAGGGGACCCGACGGATGACCCGACCCGTGCCTGGCCGGAGGACCGCCGGAGAATCGATCTCGGCCGGCTGCATCTCTCGGAGATCATTCCGGAACCGGAGGGACTGGTAATGGACCCCACCGCAATCACGTCCGGGATACTGCTGTCGGACGATCCGATTCTTAACTTCCGCAGCGCAGCCTATGCCGATTCTCATCATAGACGAAGTGAAGGAAGATAATCCCGGCCGGAGCTGTGGCGCAGGATGTCCGGTTACAAATTAAGCGCCAAAGGGACTTTTTGTTGCCCTTTGGCGCTTTTGATTCAATCGCTAGGCCTGGTTGGGTAATGGATAATAATCCAGACACACAGAGAGGAGTGCAGTATGCAGCAGGCTATGATTATCATCAACCCCGCGTCCGGCAAAGCAGACGCGCGGGACTATATCCGCAGTGCGGAAGAGATTCTGCAAAGCGCAGGATATCAGGTTACCATCCATGAAACCGCCGGGGAGGGGGATGCAACTGCGTTCTGCGTGCAGGCATGCAGCGGGGGCTATGATCTGGTGGTGGCCATCGGCGGAGACGGAACCCTTCACGAGACCATGAACGGGCTTGCCGATCAGGAGCACCGCCCTAAGCTGGGGATCGTGCCCATGGGAACGGTGAATGACTTCGCCCGTGCCCTGCAGATTCCGCTAAGTCCTGCGGATGCCATCCGGACGCTCTCTTCCACCTGTACGCAAAGAGTCGACATGGGCCGGTTGAACGACCGGCTGTTCGTAAATGTGGTTGCTGCGGGCTCACTGGCCGGCTCACTCTCTTCTGTTACCACCGAAGACAAGACCCGGCTGGGTTTCCTGGCCTATCTGAAAGAGGGCATTAAAGAGCTGGCCAGCAACAGCGCACACGCTCTGACCATCACGCATGACGGGGAGATCTGGGAAGGCTCTTCGCCGCTGTTTATCGCGGCGCTTACGAATTCAGTAGGCGGATTCGAGAAGCTTGCGCCCGGTGCTGCTGTAGATGACGGGCTGCTTCACTGCTTCATCGTCAAGGATCTTAATCTGCTGAACACCGTAACGGTCAGCATCTCCTTGCTGCTCGGCAACCTGAGAAATCATAAAGATGTTATCTATTTCACGGCTAGACAAGTCACGGTGCACTCTTCCGAGCTGGTGAAGACCAATGTCGATGGTGAAGAAGGCCCGCCGCTCCCCATCCGGCTAAGCACGATTCCGCGTCACATCCGGGTTATTGTGCCGGAGCAGTGACTGGCCAGCCGGTTACGGAAGACTACTCCCGTGCAGATCGCTGAAATCCTCATTCAGCGTCCATTCCAGACGCCGAACCCACTCACGCTGCACCTCTTTGGGAGCAATCCGCAGCCGGTGCAGCACATTCCACACTTTATATAGGCTGGATGCCTTCAACTGCTGCGGTGTGAACGACAGCGGATTCCCGGACAGGTAGCCCCGGATGAAGGCTGCATTCAGCTCCTGGGCTTGCCCGGGGTAATGCAGCTTCGTGAACCAGCAGACCCAGGCCACGTCATTGAGCGGACCGCCCCATTCTGCCCATTCCCAGTCCAGCACATGAAGAGTACCTTCCGGTTCACAAAGTATATTATGTACCCCGTAATCCCCATGCGTCAGAACCCAAGGCTGGTCCTGGGCATCGGCAGCCGATAGGAGCTGGAGCGAATACCTGCTCAGGGGGCCCGGTACGAACTCTAACTTCTTCTTAATCATCTGACTAAGTGCAGATCTGTTGCTGAGGCGTAGCCCTTGCTCTTGCAGTTGGTACGGCTGCGAATGAATCTGGGAAGCCAGCAGCTGGCCCATTCTGCTGTATATTTGCTTCGCTCTCGCCCAGTCTCCTGCATCAAGAACGGATTGTGCACTTACGCCCGGCAGGCAGTCCATCACGAGTATCCGCATCCCGTCCATCTCTGACACATCATGTATGGCCGGTGTATCACAGCTTCCCTGTACCAGCTTCATTGCCTGGATCTCATTGAGCGTGTCTTCGTTAGACAGATTCGTTACTTTGGCTACAAGCGGAGGCTCCGCCCCTGCCATCAGATAGGCGAAATTTGTATACCCTCCTGTAAGCCGCTCCAACCGGCAGGCATATCTTATTTCCAGCGCTCTGATGATATTAGCATTCATGATATGAAATCCCTCTCTTTTTCCTTCAGTAGACAATATTCCAAGAATATCACATGCTCCAGTTTATTACAGATTCAGGCATTCTGCACAAGCAGGCGGCGGGCAAATTCAGGAATCCGCTTCAGCGGAAAATCGTGTGCAACCTATATATTCTTATCTATGCAGTATAAACAAACCCGCAAGTAACCTTACGGGTCTGTTCGGGATGCTTCTTATCGTTCCGGCAGTATTTTCGCAGATGGGTTACTGCTGAAGCGTGCCGTACAGCTTGTGAAGCAGGACCATTTGGCCGATATGGTAGGCATTATGCGTAGCCGCATTGCTGATGATTTCCCACCAGACAGCCGGTCCAGGGAATCCTTCCACCTGTTCCTCAAGTCTCGCTTCGGACAACAGGGTCTGCCATTGCAGCAAGACCTGCAGCAGGCTTTCCCGCAGTTCGCTGAATGCCGTACCCTCCGGAATCACAAAGCTGCGGTTGTTATCACCAACCGGAGGGACAGCATCCACCCGCCCCGCCCGGTACCTAATCTGCCAGGTCTCATTCCAGTACAGCAAATGCCCGGTGAGTTCAGCAATACTGTTCAAGCCCGCTCCGGGCTTCCAGAAAGCCTCTTCCTCTGTAACCGCCTCTACCGCCTGAATGAACGGAAGATGCCAGCTGGGGTCATTGGCATTCGCCAATAATTGATTGGCAAGCACATCCTTGGCATGAACCATACTTCCACTCTCCTTTTCTTACTGAAAATACCACAATCCGGACATCATAAGCCAGGTAGGGTTCAACTATAATTAAAGTCCTCTTCCCTTAACGGAAACGAGGACTTTCTCTACATCCCAGAAGGGTGATAATCGCTTAACTTACCGTAATAAACCAGCTCCAGCCGGTCGCTCTGCCGGAAATCATCCGGGGTCACGAGTGCAGGCAGCTTATTCCACAGCTTAATTCCAGAGCGCTCCAGAATCTCGGCAACAAACTGCGAGCAGAAGTAGGAGTTGCTGAATTCAACCGGCTCCTTCAGCGCTATGCCGATGACGCCGAGAATATTATAGAGATACTTCTGGCGGCTGCGGATGAAGACATGCAGAACCCGCTTCATTTTCTCCACCTCACGGTCTGTAACCTGAAGCCTGTAGATGACGCATGTTGTACCCGGATACTTGCTGTATGTACCTGTACGGATATCCTCCTTCACGAACCCGCCGTTCAGCGGATTGGCCGGATGCTTCCGCCCGAAGCTGTACAGCTCTGACAGCTCCCGGTTAAACGAGATGGAGGCATGATTATACGGAGCCTTCGTGTAGCCCTGGATCAGCTTCGTAAAAAGCGTACCTGTATTGGTGAGCAGAATATAGACCGAAGAATCAGCTGACATTGCAATTTTCCCCTTATAGTCTGGTATATAGGCCTTATGTGGCAGTGATCCTGTAACTCTCTAGAATCCTGCACATAATACAACATTTCACTTATTAAATCGGTTCAAACACAAAATTGTCTCCAAAAGGCAGCATTTCGCCTCTTCCGAGCGGCTTAGCGGGAATATTCCTGTATTTCATACAACATTCCCCCCAAGCACCCGGTTATCAATAATTCAGAGTTGTAGCACGTACAACATTTATGTCTACAGTGCCTACTAAGAAGGCTCCACAGACGGCTGGAAACGGATCAGATCAAGTGGAAGCTTCAAAATAAGCTGGACACTCTGTTTATTCTAACATAAAATTCCTTTATTGAAATTCCACCCCGAGATAAGTTGGTGATTGCTGATGGACCGCTCGTTATTTACGCTTGTACTTATTTTTGCAGCTTTGTCGGTTATACACTTATTATATCTTGCTGTCAGCAGACTGCAGAAGGATAAGGACTACACCGGAATCGGCTTCCGGATCAAAACCTGGTGGGGCATGCTGTTCATCTTCTGCCTGGCTACCCTGTCCAATTCCGTTGTTTCCCTGCTGTCCCTGATGGTGCTGGCCTTCTTCGCGCTCAAAGAATATTTCTCCATGATCCGGACAAGAAAAGCGGACCGCAGACTGTTCCTCTGGGCGTACCTGTCCATTCCCCTGCAATTCTACTGGGTCTATATTGAGTGGTACGGGATGTTCATCGTCTTCATTCCAGTCTACGTGTTCCTGCTGCTGCCGCTTCCGCGGCTGATCAACAAAGGAACACTGGGCTTCCTGCGCAGTGTCAGCGCCACCCAGTGGGGGCTGATGCTGATGGTCTTCGGGCTAAGCCACCTGGCCTACTTCCAGTTTGCGTCGCCGGAATATGGGGCCGGTCTTGTCCTGTTTCTGGTCGTGCTGACCCAGCTTAATGATGCCGTTCACTATCTGGCCTCGATCTATTTCGGCAAACACAAAATCGTCCCTACCTCCAACCCCTACCTGACCTGGGAAGGATTCGCCTGCGCGTTCGTTGTAACTACAGCGGTGTCCTATCTGATCTATCCGCACCTCACACCTCTGAATCCGGCCTTCGGGTATCTCTCCGGCATGCTGATCAGCCTCAGCGGCTTCTTCGGCAGCCTGACCGTATCTGTGCTCAAGCGCGATCTTCTGATCGGCGATGATGATAAATTCGCTGCGCTGAAGAAAAGCTACCTCAGCCGTATCGACAGCCTTACCTATACCGCTCCGGTATTCTTCCATGTGATCCGTTACTTCTTCGACTTCATGTAACCGCCCGGCAGACCCGTTGCCGCTCCGGAACGCAAAAAACAGAGACTATCCGCCAATGGATAGTCTCTGTTGTCCTGTCAGGCTACAAATGCTCAGCCTGCTTACTTAGTGCTTGCTGCTGCATCTGCAGGAGCTGTTGTGCCGGCATCCGCTGGCTTGGTAGTTCCTGCGTCTGCTGGCTTCGTGGTGCCCGCATCCGCTGGCTTCGTGGTGCCCGCGTCCGCTGGCGGTGTACCGCCTTGGCCGTTGCCTCTACCGCCGCCGCCGAATCCGCCTCCACCGCCAGGGCCGCCCATGCCGCTTGGGGCAGTGGTTATACCCGACTCATTGGCCCAGGTTACACTGCTGGTGATATCAATGGTCACGAATTCGGTCCCTCCGTTGTACTCACCATCTGTATACAATCCGTCTACGGCTGTTCCGGTAGAGCTGCCTCCGGTATAGACAGTGTATGAGCCTTCTTTCAGCTCAGGAGAGCTCACAACTACCGTCTGGAAGCTCTTCGATGGAGTGAAGGTCAGGATCGTATTGCCATCAGCGTCTTCCAGGTGAACCAGGGTTCCGGCCTGCTGGGTTTCCGAGAAGGTCATGCCTACCGAATACTGGCTGGAGTCTTCACCAGGAGCCTGCGCCATACCAGAGGCACCTGCTGCTACCAGATATCCGCCCGTCATATTGAAGGTTCCGTCGTAATCCAGTGCCCCGTTGCCCGAATTCTCAGGGCCATTCACAATAGCGGTGCCGCCGGTCATAGTGATCGACCCGTTTGAATCCAGACCGTCGCCTGCTGCATTCACGGTCAGGGTTCCGCCGCTGATGGTCAGCAGGTTGCTTCCGGTGCTGCTGAATTGATCTTGTGCCTGCGTTCCTCCAGCAGCCGCGTTATTATCGTTGCCTCCGGCCACATTCACGCCGTCATCCGTCGCGACTACATGAATCTCACCACCGGATACGGTAATGCTTCCTCCTTCAATCCCTTCATAGCTCTTCGTAATGTTGATCGTTCCGCCGGACAGGGAGGTCAGGGAATCGGCATGGATACCATCATCGCCTGCGGCAATTTCGAATTGTCCATCCGTGATGGAGACATTGCTGTTACTGTGCACCGCATCATCTGCGGAATCAATCGTGAAGCTTCCTCCGTTCACGGTGAGATCTCCGCCTGCTTTCAGCCCCTTGGCGCTCGTGGACTCGGTCTCAGCCGCCGCTGCGGTGTCTGTTTCAGCCGCTGCGGTTGCAGCCTGGTCTGTTGTTGCCGCTGCATCCATCGCAGGCGGCGTACCCCCGGCTGCTGGCTGATCCCCAGAAGTCTCTGTTCCCGGACGTTGACCGCCGAAGCCGCCGCCCATGCCCATTCCGCCTTCGCCTGCCTTCACTTTCGCATTCACACTGCCGCCGCCGGTTACCAGGGTGTAGGTGCCGCCGTCAATCACTGCCGCCGTCTCGGCTTGAATGCCGTCATTGCCTGCGGTAATATCAAAGGTTCCTGCTGCAATCGCGATGAAGCCTTTGTCCGCATCTTCGTCATTAGTTGATTTGATGCCATCGCCCTCTGCATTAATGGTAATATTACCGTCCTGTACGGCGATCAGGTCTTTGCCGACGATGCCATCATCTGCTGCCTTCACTTCAAACGTGCCGGACATGATCTTCAGATCGTCTTTGCTTGAAATACCATCGTTGTAGTTGCCGGTTACGATCAGCTTGCCGGTGCCGTTAATGGTCAAATCGGCTTTGCTGTAAATGGCTGCGCTCGGTTCGTCGGTAGCCGCATCTGCGAACACATAAGCCGCTCCGTCAGTCACGCTATTCTCTGTGCCTTCCTGCAGGGTAATCACTACTTTACCCGCTTCCTTAATATAGATCGGTGCACTGTCGCTGTCCGTCAGCTGTACACCGTTCATTACCAGCCGTACGGTTCCCTTCGCCTGCTCGTCTACAATAATCTGCCCGTCACTGAGCGTGCCGCTGAGTACATAAGTCCCTGCTTCCGTAATCGTTACTGTTCCGTCCGCAGCTGCGGCACCGGCGCCGTTGACAGTAGCGCCCGTTCCGGTTAGGGTAATCGCGGTCGAATCCGCCTCCGTCCAGGCCGTCTCAGCATCGTCTTCATCAAAAGTTACCAGATCCGCCAGCTTCACACTTGCCAGCTGCACTGCGGCAGACGTACTGCTCTGCTCAGCCGTTACTGCAGTACCTGCGTTGTTACTTGTAGTATTTTGCGTAGCGGCGTTTGTGCTGCAAGCCGACATGACTGCGGCGCATAACAGCACCAGTCCTATTTTACCGCCTAAGATTAAGTTCTTCATCTGTCATCTTTCCCTTCTGTTTTAGCATTAATAATCATTCATGACCGGAGCCATGGTCAGTGAGAGGTCAAGGTTACCGTTGCGTGTGCGGATAGCGTCAAGTAATTCCTTCTGGCTCGTGTGCTCATCAATCGTTACGGCATAGACCAGTTCATACAGGCTGCCTAGTTCGGTGGTTCTGATCTTCTTCAGCTCGTAAGCCACACCAAACTTGTTGAAGACTTCCGCAAAGGCTTCCTCATACCCTAGATTCTCGGGAATTGTCACCTTCAGTGTCTTTTGCATCGACTTTCTAAGACCAAAGCCTGTGCGGTTCAGCACGACCATCAGGATGCAGAGAATAAGGGTGAAGAGTACCGCATACCCGAATGATCCAACCCCGCAGGCCAGGCCGGAGGCCATAGTGAACAGGACGAAGGTGATATCCTTGGGATCGCCGGGTGCGCTTCTGAACCGGATGATGGAGAAGGCGCCGGCAAGGCTGAAGGCCCGGGCAACGTTGCTGCCGATGAGCAGGATAATGATGGCCACAATGACTGGCAGCAGGACCATCGTAAGCGTGAAGCTCTGCGAATAGCCAGCAGGGTTCGTCTTCATGTAGGTGAAGCTGATCAGTCCGCCAAGTACAATCGAGATCAATATGGTTAGAATGGCATTCGTGAAGGTTAGCTCCGTAGTGGTCAGGGCTGCGGAAAAAATCGAATCAAGCATATCGAACACTCTCTCTTTCTGCTTTGCTGTTCTTCAGCATTTTTTTATATTCGTTGCCGTATTTGGAGAAGCTGGTGCGGTACATCTGGTGCTCCGAGAGCATCTTGGCCAGCCAGACCGGAATCGTCTTCTCGGCCTTCACTTCCATCAGCCATTGGCCCGGCTCCAGCAGCTCTTCGCCGTATACACCATGCTCCATCTTCAGATCGTACCGCCGGCAGCGGATATTCGTATCGAAGGTGATGCGCAGGTCGCGGTTATTTTTGCAGAACATTGCTTTGCGGTCATAGGACAGGTACAGCTTCGGCTGCAGATCATAGCGGGTCAGCATGTACTTGATTTCTTCAATTACCTGCTTGTTCATGTAGCTCTTGAATTCAGGCTCGATCCCGCTGGCGACAAAATCATAGGCTTCATTCAGCTTGAGCGAGGTTCTTCTCTTGTTCACCAGGCCGAACACCTTCTTCTTAATCTCCAGATAGACCTTGGTGTCGCCGGTAGGAATGCCGTAGGCCCGGATGCGAAGCTTCTCCTTGTATTTCGGCTTGGCCAGGCTGCTGCGGATCAGGGAATCATGCGGTGTGTCATAATACAGGTTGGTGATGGAGTAATACTCATGCTGCTTGTTGTACTCATCGGGCTCCATATATTCGAGCAGTTCGTTATAGAGCTTCAGGTAGGATTCGGTGTCAAACAGGTATTTGTTCTCGTAACGGTTGAACACTTCGATAGCCATAGGGGTTCAGATCCTTTCGGGTTGTAATGGAGGCTGCATTTATCTGCCCTTTCGTGTATGCCCTCGCTTGCTTATGAATGTATCTTAGCCCCCGAACCTTTAATGAATCTTAAATGGTTTTACACTGCGCTGACTTTTTAACACAGGGATAACACTTCCGAATTCATCTTCTATATAAGTGCCCTGGAGCGGTTGGAATTTCATCCGATGATCTCGCCCTGAATACCTCCGGGAGCACTTGAACAGCAGTACAGTTAAGGTTGATTAAAGGTAATCTTGCTATAATGGCTTCAGCAGCAAGTACATTACTTATGAAGAGGATGAGCCATCCCATGAGAATATTAATTGTAGAAGACGAGATTCATCTGGCGGAAGCCTTGACCCAAATATTGAAGAAGCACAATTACTCGGTGGACGCCGTCCATGACGGCAGATCAGGTCTCGATTATGCGCAGAGCGGGATCTATGACCTGCTGCTGCTTGATATTATGATGCCGGAGATGGATGGAATCAGCGTGCTGAAGGCCCTGCGGAAGGACGGAATCTCCACGCCGGTCATTATGCTGACGGCCAAAGGGGAGATCACCGATATGGTCACCGGACTCGATCACGGAGCGGACGATTATATCGCCAAGCCGTTCTCCTCGGAGGAGCTGCTGGCCAGAATCCGGGCCGCCCTGCGGCGCAAAGGGGAAGTGATTCCTGAGGATGGCCTGAAGTTCGGAGATATTGAGCTGAATACGGCGAATCCGAAGCTGACCGTGAAGGGCAAGGAAATCAAGCTGAACCTTAAGGAAACCGAGCTGCTGGAGCTGCTGATCTTAAGGAAGCAGGCCGTTACCTCGAAGGAGCAGATTATTGAGAAGCTGTGGGGCTTCGATTCCGAAGCGGAGCATAATAACGTAGAGGTCTATATCTCTTTTTTGCGCAAAAAGCTTACCTTCCTGGGTTCAGAGGTGCGCATCAGCACGATTAGAGGCGTGGGTTATGTATTAGAGGTGAGTGCTTAATGTTCAAGAAACTCAGAAACCGGTTCCTGATTGTCAATCTGGCTACCATCTCCATCATAATGCTGATTGCCTTCGCCTCGATCTATATTATCATGTACGTTAATGTGCAGAGCGATATTAATATGGCGCTGCACCGGATTGCGGACAATGAGCAGAAGGGACCCGGCGGTGCATATGGAGGCCCGCGCGGCGCAGCAGATGGAGGCGGCATGCCCATAGATAAAGGGCCCATTGACGCCTACCAGCCGGACCGTTCCGTCTCATTCACCATACAAACCGATGCAAGCGGTTCGCTGGTCAGCAAGGATTCCAAATTCACGATGGATGATGAGTTCTATGATGCTGCGCTTAAGGAAGCCCTTAGTAACGGCAAGGATATTGGACGCTTCACGCTGGACGGCAGCCGGTGGATCTTTATGGTCAAGCACACAGCGGCCGGGAGGCAGATCGTCTTCATGGACATCACTTCGCAGCAGAAGATCCTGACCAACCTGATCTATACCTTCACAGCTGTCGGCCTGCTGATGCTGATTATTCTCTACTTCACCAGCCGGTTCTTCGCGAACCGTTCGATCGCACCGGTCCGGGAGGCCTTCGACAAGCAAAAGCAGTTCATCGCCGATGCCTCGCATGAGCTGAAGACGCCGCTGACGATCATCAACACCAACGCGGATGTGCTGCTCTCGAACAGTGACGATACGATCCGCAATCAGGCGAAGTGGCTGCAGTATATTAAGTCGGAGACGGAGCGCATGACCCGGCTGACCAATGACCTGCTGTACCTGACAGAGATGGATGATTCGCGGACCGGGATGATCCACAGCAAGTTCAATATAAGTGATGCGGTAGAGAATATTATCCTGACCATGGAGGCCGTCATCTTCGAGAAGCATATCTCCTTCGCCTATGACATTGATCCGGAGCTTACCGTGCTGGGGAACAGCGAGCAGATCAAGCAAGTCGTGATGATCCTGCTGGACAACGCGGTGAAGTATACCAGTCCCAGAGGCGCTGTAAACATCTCGCTCAAAAAACAAAATAACGATGTCCTCCTCTCCGTCTCGAATACCGGGGAAGGTATTGGGGCCGAGCATCTGACGCGGATCTTTGACCGCTTTTACCGGACGGACACTTCCAGAGCGCGCAAGCAGGGCGGCTACGGCCTGGGTCTTGCAATCGCGAGGTCGATTGTGGATCAGCATAAGGGGAAGATTTACGCGAAGAGTGTGATAGGAGAATCTACGACGTTCTATGTGCAGCTGCCGTGAGGGTTGCTCACAAGGAGACTGGCAACCATAGAACCAGGGGTGCATCGCGTGACGTTTTTGTCACTTAGCAGACAGGCTTGGGTTATAATTATGATACATGCAGCTACCCGCATACAATATTCCAGGAAAGGTGTGACCTTATGCCTTCTACAGGACCTAATCCGAACGCAATTCATCCGAATCCCCATATCAAGCAAGTCCGTTTCATCAAAAATACGCTCACCCGCCCCAATATTACCGCCGGAGACTTCTCTTACTATGATGATCCTGACGAGTCGGTATCCTTCGAGAGCCGCGTAACCCATCACTATGAGTTCATCGGGGACAAGCTGATCATCGGCAAATTCTGCGCCATCGCCCGAGGCGTCGAATTCATTATGAATGGGGCCAACCACCGGATGGGCTCGGTGACCACCTACCCCTTCAACATTATGGGCGGGGGCTGGGAGCAGGCGACACCTGAGCTGGCGGATCTCCCCTACAAAGGCGATACCATTATCGGAAGCGATGTCTGGATCGGCCAGAATGCTACGATCATGCCGGGCGTGACGATTGGCGACGGGGCGATCATCGCCGCTAACGCTACCGTTACCAAGGATGTTCCCGCCTATCATATTGCCGGAGGCAATCCGGCCCGGATTCTGCGGCAGCGCTTCAGCGATGAACTGATCCGGCTGCTGCTGGAGCTGAAATGGTGGGACTGGAGCCCGGAGAAGATTACGGCGAATCTGGAGGTACTGTGCAGCAGTGATCCGGAGCGGATCAGAAGCCTGGCAGCTGGCAGCTAACTTCGCAGCACGGCTAACCGTTAAATACAAAAACGGCTGTCCAAGGGTATTCCTACCTTCCCGGACAGCCGTTTTTTCTGCTATTAAGTTCAGTAAGATGCCTTATCCTCGCCCGCGCTTAGTCTGGCCCGCATCTCCGCATACGCCTCCGGGGTGCCGACATCATCGATCGTCCCCTCCGTATAATAGGCCCGCATCTCCTGGCGGGAATGCAGCCACTCCGGGAAATAACTCGGCGCATCCGGGTTGCCTCCCTCCGCAAGATAGCGCGAAATCAGCGGCAGCGTAGTCCGCTTGTAGATATAGAGGGCAAACACGCCGATGTTGGAACGCGGCTCCTGCGGCTTCTCCTCCAGCGACAGGACCCGCATCTCTGCGTCCAGCTCCGCCACACCGACACTGCGAAGCTCTTCTATATTGTCTACGGTGCGGACCAGAATACAGTCCCTATCCATTTTATGAAAATAGTTCAAATACCCTTCCAGGCCGAATCCAAGCACATTGTCTCCTGCCAGTACCAGCAGATCCTCCTGCAGCTGTTCCCGCTCCAGCACATATTGGATATCGCCAATTGCACCTAAACGTCCTTCCGGGGAGGAAGTGCCGTCATTCAGAATACGGATCAGCTTCTTCCCCTGATACTGAAGCTGCCACTGCCCAAAAGCATGAAAGAAACGGTCATTCGTCACAATGAGAATCTCCGTGATGTCCTCCAGCACCTCCAGGCGGCCGATCAGCAGATCCAGAATCGTCCGGTTCCCTTGAACAGGCAGTAGCGGCTTGGGTGTGTCTTTGGTTAAAGGATACAGGCGGGTCGCATACCCCGCAGCCAAGATTAGTGCAATCATCCCTTGTTCGCTCCTCTACCCTGGCTTGATGACGCAAACAAGGATTCAGACAGTAAACCCATTGTTTGTCTGTATATGGTATGGGCTGCCGCTACATCACCAAGGAACCCGCCCATATACAGGTGGATTACACCGTGCAACGATGCCCATATCGTACTAACTAGGGTCCCCGTCTCTTCCTGATCCGAAATCTGTCCTTGTTCCTGGGCAGTGCTGATTAGAACCAGCAGACGGTGTATAGCTGTCATCGTTCCCTGCATACTCTCCGCATCCGGCTTGAACTCGGCAAAAGCCCCCCCAAACATCAGCTTATAGTAGCTCGCGTAGTCCTGTCCGAACTCCCAGAAGGCTTCGCCCAGATCCAGCAAATGCTGCTGCAGATCAGGCGATGGCGGCACTTCTTCAAAACGCTGGGCCAGCAGTTTGCAGCCCTCCAGATACAATTGCTGGGCCAGTCCCTCTTTATTGACAAACAAACTGTAAATGATCTTGGTGGAGCAGCCCATCTTCTGCGATACTCTGCGCACAGTGACGGCCTCCGGCCCCTCTTCCTGGAGAATAGCAGCGGCGGCATCCACCACAAGCTTACGGAGATTCTCCGTATTTTGCAGACGGGCTTCCTGATATGTTTTTAATACCCGCCCCGTGGAGGGTGTGGGTTGGTCTTCGGTACTGATAACAATCACCTTCATTCGGATATCATGTTATTGACCAGCAACAGAGTTGCCGGGTTCTAACAGGAATTCTAAACATTTGAACATAGGTTGTCAATTGAACCCTCACGCTGAAAAAAACGAGTTGACACAGGTGTGTCATTTTGGTTACTATGATTCATATAGGAAACACCGTTACCAATTGTATTCATGCCGCTGATAACGGATTTTTGCCGTTGAGAACGGACTTATGGCCGCTAAGATCGGTCATATTTTTTTCGAATCCGGTAACGTTGTTTCCATTACAAAACATTGTAACAGAGGAGTAGAAACTATGAATACTAAAGGGAAATGGTCGTTAATCACCGGAGCCTCTTCGGGAATCGGCGAACAGTTCGCAAGACAATTAGCCAAGGAAGGCAGTCATCTGGTGCTTGTAGCCAGAACCAAAAGCAAACTCGATGCGCTCGCAGCCGAATTGACGCGCAGCCATGGAGTTCAGTGCCGGGTCATCCCCCTGGATCTATCGCTCGAAGGCGCTGCCGGAGATCTGTACCAGCAATGCCAACAGCTCGGCCTGAGCATCGATCTGCTGGTTAACAATGCGGGTTTTGCCACCCATGGCCTGTTTGAGGAGGTCTCCGGCGAACGCCAGCATGAAGAAGTGATGCTCAACGTCACCGCTGTAGTCGATATGACTCATTTATTCCTTCCCGGAATGCTCCACAGAGGGGCAGGCGCTGTGATCAATGTATCGTCTACCGCAGGCTTTCAGCCGCTGCCTTATATGGCTGTCTACGGGGCGACCAAAGCTTTTGTCCTGTCCTTTACCGACGCCCTGTGGTGGGAGAATCGTAATCGCGGCGTCCAATTCTTCGCCCTGTGTCCAGGCTCGACGGAGACCAATTTCTTCAACGTGGTGGGTACGGAGGATGCCTCTGTCGGCGGCGCGAAGGACTCGCCGGAGCGGGTAGTGGCCCTTACACTGCGCGCTATGGCCCGAGGGAAGCAGTACCTTGTTCCGGGACTCCGCAATTACCTCAGTGCCCAGATTACCCGGTTCATGACCCGCAGACAAAGTCTGCGGCTGGTCGGTGGTATGCTTCGCCCTACACACCCTAAGGAGGATCTATAATGTCTACAGAAACCAATCCACGTAAACGTTCCACCGGTCAACACATTCGCAGATGGGGCTTGGTCCTGCTCGGCGTAATTGTGGTGGGAATCGCCGGGTTCCTGCTGATGCCTGCTCCGGTAGAGCCTGCTGTATGGTCTGCACCTGCCGCCCCTTCTTTTGAGAAGGAGGGTCCCTGGAAAGAGAACAGCAAGCTTAGCTCCGCAGAGCTTGTGACAGACCGCGCGAAGTTCCCGGAATTTATCACTTTTGATTCTACCGGGCGGCTGTATACAGGCGACTCTGACGGCACAATCTACAGAGTGGCCTTCGATGCGGAAGGCAAGGCGCAGCCAGCCGAAGTGTTCGCCGATACCCAGGGAACACCTAACGGGCTGAAATTCAATGCTGACGGAAATTTGATCGTGGCGGATATTCAGAAGGGGCTGCTGTCGATTGACCCGAATGGAAAGATTGAAGTATTGGCCACTGAAGTAGATGGAGGACCGATCTATCTGGCGAACGAGCTGGACATCGGGCAAGACGGATCGGTCTATTTCTCCGACACCTCTAACTATGGCAAGGTCATGTTCAAAGAAATTGCCGAGAACAAACCGCATGGACGGTTGTTGAAATATGATCCGCAGACCAAACAGACAACCGTTCTGCTGAAGGATTTGTATTTCGCCAACGGAGTCGTATTATCTGCTGAAGAAGATTTCGTGCTTGTTGCTGAATCGTACCATTACCAGCTGACAAGATATTGGCTGAAGGGGCCAAAGCAAGGTACCTCTGATATTTTTGCGGAGAACCTGGCGGGGTTTCCAGACAATATCACCCGCGACGCTCAGGGAAATTTCTGGGTGGGGGTATTCACAACCCGTCTGGCTTTTGCCGATTACATGCATAGTCATCCCTGGGTAGCAGCGATGATGTCCAAAGTTCCGCAGGCCTTGTTAAATGGAGCAAGTGCGCCGGTGAAGCACGGACTTGTCGCAGAATATGGACCCGAAGGAGAGCTTGTGAACAGCTGGCATGATCCTGAAGGAACCTTGTATGGCATCACCACTGCCGTAAGCCAGGGAGGATATTTATATCTCGGAACCGCACCGGGAGGAAGCCAGGGTGTTCATCGGGTGCTTCTGAAACCATAGGGATTGGATTGCTGCATTCATCTATCCACTGCCGCTTGTAAATATCCCAAACAGCAGCTCACTCTGACAGGAGGGGCTGCTGTTTGGCTTGAGGCATCTTCTTCTGTTAGCGTAAGACCCGCCTGCCATACGATCACTAAACTCACTCAGCGCTCCTTCCGCGTAAACCTAGTCGTTCCCCCGCGACCTGTGCTAGCAGGCATATATAATCCGACAATCTCTGGACAGGCATTCCACCTGCTTCGTGGCGTTACCGTTCAGTTGAAACATACTCCTAATTCTTAAAAATTCCAAATAGTGAATGAGGTTGATTATAAGGATTTAGGTTTCACTTTATTAATTATAAGCAAGAGAGCAATATCATCCATGGTGAATTGTTTGAGCTTAAATTCTATTTAAGGATGTGTTGATTTATGGCATTTACGTGTACAACAAATGGAGGCGGAGTCGAACTTTCAGCTTCTACGTTCGAATCAATTTATGGGAAATATGCGGACTGGGCAAGTTACAAGACAGGCGTTCCCTATGTAATGATCCTGATCATGTGGTACCACGAAAGCGGGAAAGGAATTAAAAATATTAATACTCCCTACAACAATCCAGCAAATGCTTATGGAAGTGGCCCTGATCACCCGTATGCAAATATCTGCGTAGGCGTTACAGACTTCATTAATCTGATGACAGGAACAAATTTTAGTGTTAGTGCTGTTGATGCAAATGGACGTTCTGCATCTAAGTATATCAAAGACGCTATTGCTAACGGCTACACGCTGCCAGCCAGTAATAGGTACGGATCAATCCCTGGTGCTGGCACTTATTATGCTCCTGGTTTCGGTGCTGGATGTGCTGCTATGGGAGCAATGGGGTGGGCTCAAAGTTTTTACTACTCTTCTGGTTCTGCTGTTGGTGCAATTCCTAGCGCAGCCGGAAATATCCTTCAACGTTGGTGGGAGATTTATTACTCTGCTATATCCAAAACTAAAATCGGTACAACTTTAGCGCCCAGTTGTTGCAGCTAAAATTTAAACAAAATAGTAGGTATAGACATAAGGACGCGAAATTCCCATTACGGGAATAACGCGTCCTTTTTTTTGTATTTTAGACCTAAGTAATATTAAGACTAAAAGGAAGTATATTGTTCTTTGAAAAACAATCAAAAAATGTAGATTTATGAGATATAATAGAACATATGTTCTGTGTTAGGTTGATTATGGAAGTTTTTTCTTCACTTTATTAATGGAAAGAATCTAAAAGGAGGCTATCAGATGAATTTAACATTATTGAATGAAGCAGAGTCAGTAATCGTAAGAAATTTTTTTCAAAATGATAAAACAATTCCGTTTCTAAATCCAATTGTCAATTCCTTTTTTGATGAGGAACAACATATAGAGTGGTTGTTATCGGCAATAAAAGGGAATGACGCTAACTTGCAACTTCTCAATAGGGCGTTCAAAAAACATTACTTCAGGATACGTTTTATTCGCTTTATTTCTTCAACTATTCGCTTCGCAGCTATTGATTTTATACGAAGAATGAGGAAGGCCAAAGAAAGAAATCCTCTTTTCTTAGATAATGATACCTCTGAGAAAAACAATAAAGACGAATTTCTATATAACCATTCTCCACTGTTAGATCAATACTTTTCAGGAGATGAATTTTTTAGAGATAGTATTGAAGACGACGCACTTTACTTTGCTTGGATCGATCTAAGTCCTAAACAAAAACAGGTTATTTTATTGTCTTACACGATGTCCTACCAAGACATTGAAATTGCTAAATTTCTCTCCATTAGCCCGCAAGCAGTATTTAATAGAAAAAGAAAGGCGTTAGTTAAAATGAGAGCAATTTATTCCAGTAAGGTGGTGAACATCAGTGGATAGTGAGGCATTTACTATTTTCATTACTGCAATAAATAATGTTGGCTTTCCAATTGTTATGATTGGATATTTAGTAGTTAGATTTGAAAAAAAGATAGATGCTCTGACTAACGTCATACACGACCTGCTCACTTCAATAAATGAATCAAAGGAGAAATGAGTTCTATGGAAAAAGATTTATATACCTTAGTCAGTTTGGCCCAGCAAGGAGATCGAGGGGCGTTAGAGAGTATTCTTGAAATGTTCTCCCCCTTACTTAATAAACAAAAGAGGATGGTTGGTTTGAACGACCAAGACGATTTACTTCAGACTTTAAGAGAGCTATTAATAGAAAAAACACTACACTTCGATATCGAACATTCACCTGATTTTTCACATTTCAAAAAATTGAAAGGGGAACTTAATGATGATTAAAAGTAATATGGAAAGACAATTAGAAATTCAAAAAGAAATTTGCATGTTAAGTAAAAAAATAATTACTGCCGCACCGGAAGATCTGGCATTCTACGATTCAATTGGACAGCTCTATGTTTTAAAATTGAAAGAAATCCAAGAAGAATGCCTTACCTTAAAAAGCGATAATTGCGTCGTTATACCGTCAAATTGCTAACCCCAATTTCGAATTCTATTTCGTATAGTATTCGACATATAAATTTAATGTTATTATTTGTTAAACATTTTATTAGGTCGGAGCGTCTAATTATACGTAGTTACAGTTACAGTATTTTGAATTATCATTTGAATATAATTGCAAATATGTAACAAAAAACTATTTTCATAATGTATAATTAAAAATGTTCAAAATAAAATCTTTAGAGGAGTTCAAAATGAAATATGCAAAATTCTATACGTTGACAACAATTCTTGCAGGCACTTTGCTTATCTCGGCATGTAATAACAGTAATAATTCTCTTAACAATAGCGCTACTTCAAACATACTCTCTCATCAAGAGGAAAAGGCAAACTCAACTTCAAACCCAAGCAGTAAAAGTGTACAAATCGGGGAAGAAAGCTACAGCATTCCATTAAATGATGAAAAAACAAAAAAGTACAATTTTGCTGTCAATACATTAGCCGGTATTGTTTGGTTGCCAGCGCCTAAAATGGAGATAGCTCCCGGAACAGAAACAAATCCATTTTATTTTCCGACTGAACCGTTTGTTTTTTATTTGAGTTCTCCTAATGAAAAAATTCTTACTTTAGAGAAGTCTAAAAAGTTATTTACCTTGCCACTTAAAGATAGTGCAGCTACGCTGATTGTAGATGATTTATTTGGATTTGGAGATTATATTCTCTACCATACATCATCTGTCTTTACAGATGGTGCTCAGCCGCTAAGACAACAAACCTGGATTATGAAGGTAGAAGACCCCTCATACAATAGAGTAATTAATGAGTTTCACTCAACGGGAGGAGATTCTTACAAATATGCAACTGATCAAATTGAAAATCTCTATATTTGGGTTAGTGTAACCCCTGGAAATTCTGATGGCAGCAGCAACTCTGAAGCCTATGTTTATAATATTTCTACCGGAAAGAAAGTGAAGCTAGAAGATTATTCTCTTAGCGGACAATCATCCGACTCAATTAAGTTTAACTACAATGATAAAGAATATACTTATAAGCTTCAGACTAAATAATCGTTAATTTCGATGGTTATAACTTGGAAGGTTGAAGACCTTTCGCATAAGTTACATCATATCCAGGCAAAAAAAGCGCACCCCCTACAGGATGAATCGCCCTTTGCTTATCCTTTATCACGCTGCCCGTTCTATAGCCGGATAAGGCGAGAACAACGGCAGCGTGAATTTTTATAAATATACAGCGCAAATGCACAAATGTTCGAACACAGTTACTGCGGCCTCTCTTCCAGCGAAAGAACCCGCATCTGTGTATCCAGTCCAGCCACACCATCACGTATATGATGTCGCCAATCGCTCCAAACCGCCTCGCCGGGAAATTGTGCCGTCATTCAGAGTCGCGGTCTATACGCCACACCGTCGATCTGAACCTTGAGTCCCTCCGGGCCGCCAACATGCGCGAACTCGGTGGATATGGTTTTGCGTGCCGGATAATTGCCTTGGAATCTGCGCTTAAACACCTCTTCCATGACCGGAATATCCCATACATCCCGCAGCAGAATATCCATCTTCACCACATCTGTTAGCGTAAGACCCACCTGCCCCAGGCGGCCGCTCATATCATTCAGCGCACCTTCTACCTGCTCTTCCACCGTTCCGCCCAGATTGCCCACACAGAAGCTGAGAAAAATAAAATCCCCGGCCTCCACAAAACCCGAGTACGCGTATTCCGCGTTCACATCATGTCTGATGATTTCGCCCATGTTCGCTTGTTCTCCCCTTGTCATCTGAGATATGCCAAGTATAACGGGGGAAACCGGACAGCTGTGTGTCGTGGTTTTATAGGATAATTATGGTAATATTAGAATGAGTGAAAAAGGATTGCACCTGAAACGGAGGAGAACCATGAAACGATTTCTTACCTCAAAATCTTTCCTGATTACATCTGTTCTGTTCAGCCTGCTGTTCATTGTGAATCTGACGGCAACTCCTGACAGCACGGCTGCAGATATTGTATGGAGTATCTTTAAGTCCATATTAGCCGGGATAATCAGCGGCTTCTTGGTTGGCGGACCGATCTTTCTTGTGCAGAAGAAGAGAACGGTCTGAATCTAGACTCCCACCTGCGGAGGCTCATGAAGCTCCACAATAACCTGTCCCAGACACGCTGCCAGTACCTCATGATACCGTTGCTCCTCTTCTATCGTCACTTTCTCACGCAGCGATTCGAACAACACAGTTCACAAAACCTATACAATACTTTTGGATATTTCTTATGTAACCCTCTAAAAGTAACGTCCATTTCTATGTTTTGAATAGAGAATTCATTTATAATCTGCTGATAAACTTTGTCCTTCCACATGTAACCATGATTATCAGGTTCGATGAACCGCTTAACAAAACTTTCTTATTAACGATCTGAAACTCCCGGTAACGGTCGTATTGATGCTCTGACAAACTCTAATAGTGATGAGTCACGGTCCAGCAGTGTTCCATCCAGATTAAAAAGAACCGCTTTGATTATCATTCACTCACTCCTTTTTACCTAAAATTCTTTATAAATGATCATTATCCCTCCTATTTATAGCGCCAGATTTAAACTAGTGAAAACCATTTTGGTAAATCGTGTCTGAAATCTGTGGCGCAGCAGATTCAACATTACCCAGCGGAACTGGAACCGCCAGTAAAGCCAGAATCAGCAAGTATACCGCGAGCTTGTGAAGCTTGAACCTTGTTAGCATGTAATTACCTCCATTGTAGAATGAACTTGCAACTCAGACAGAAGAGAAGGGGTTGCCCTCACCCTCCATCGATTCACTCTCTGATGTGTGCGCTCCATTAAGACTAATGGAGAAGCTGCTGGGGCAAGCAGGAGGAACTCAGGGCAATTGCATATCGGCCAAAAGAAACCGGAATCCACGAGGCATACGTCTACTCCATTCCACACTAGCCCTCATACGTTATACAGAAGCCCGAGTGGTTATGTATAAACCTGACCGGCAGAAGGTGGGATAGCATGAATAAGTCGGATGCAGATAAGAATAGGAAGCTCAAGCTGCAGCGAATCAAAAGAAAACGGATAAAGCTTCGGCTCTATAGCAACACAATGTATAAATATAATAAGCACCTGAAAAAAAGCAGGATTCTAAAAGGGAAGCGCAGCGCCAAAGGGAATCCTGCTTCACGGAGTGCTAAGTGTCCGCCTAGTGAGACAGCAGCTTCACCAGGTCCAATGAGCATGATGGAACTCATGCAAAACATGGCTGCAATGGGGATGCAGGGAGCCACTGGCGCTGTAGGACTCATGGGCAGTATCGGTGTTATGGGCGCGACCGGGGCGACCGGAGTGATGGGCAGCATTGGACTGATGGGCAATGTTGGAGCGACTGGCGCAACGGGGACGACAGGTGCAATGGGCACGATCGGACTCATGGGCAGCATTGGGGTGATGGGAGCTACCGGGGCAACAGGTGCGATGGGCAGCATCGGACTTAGCGGCAGCATTGGAGCCATGGGCGTGACCGGGGCAACGGGCTCAATGGGCAGCATTGGGCTCATGGGCACCATTGGCGCGATGGGCGCGACCGGGGCAACGGGCGCAATGGGCAGCATTGGGCTCATGGGCACCATCGGCGCGATGGGTGCGACCGGGGCGACCGGCACGATGGGCAGCATCGGGCTCATGGGCACCATCGGCGCGATGGGTGCGACCGGGGCAACCGGCACGATGGGCAGCATCGGGCTCATGGGCACCATCGGCGCGATGGGCGCGACCGGGGCAACGGGCGCAATGGGCAGCATTGGGCTCATGGGCAACATCGGCGCGATGGGTGCGACCGGGGCGACCGGCACGACCGGCACGATGGGCAGCATCGGGCTCATGGGCACCATCGGAGCCATGGGCTCGACCGGAGCGACGGGCGCGATGGGCAGTATAGGGCTCATGGGCAACATAGGAGCCATGGGCGTGACCGGGGCCACCGGCGCGATGGGCAGCATCGGGCTCATGGGCACCATCGGCGCCATGGGTGCAACCGGAACGACCGGCGCGATGGGCAGCATCGGACTCATGGGCACCATAGGCGCCATGGGCGCAACCGGAGCGACCGGCGCGATGGGCAGCATCGGGCTCATGGGCTCGATCGGCGCCATGGGCGCGACCGGAGCGACGGGCGCGATGGGCAGTATCGGGCTCATGGGCAACATTGGAGCCATGGGCGTGACCGGGGCCACCGGCGCGATGGGCAGCATCGGGCTCATGGGCTCGATTGGGCTCATGGGTGTGACAGGAGCAACCGGAGCCATGGGCAGCATTGGACTCATGGGCAATATTGGAGCCATGGGCGATATGGGACTTATGGGTGCTATGGGGGCAATGGGCTTAATGGGCCTCGAAGGCATAACCGGGGCAACTGGCGCAACTGGAGTGACCGGGATTCCGGGACCAATGGGTCTTATGGGCTTGCCGGGAACGGCCGGCTTGCCAGGTGTTACAGGTGCAACTGGCGCAACTGGAGCGACAGGTGCAATAGGAGCAACAGGACCGGCAGGAGCAACGGGCGCGCCCGGTCTGGCGGGCTCACCAGGGATAGCAGGAGCAGGCTCGGCATTCATCGAGACGCTGAAAATCGGGGATCTCAACACCCAGATCCCATTTAATGCCGGGGGCGGAAATAATGAGGCTATCGGGGCGCTCGCATTCAGCGGATCGCAAATAACGATCAACAGGCTTGCAGCTTACGTTACTCAACTAGGCTCTACGGGTATTTTTCAGATGGCTGTCCTGCAGCCGACCAGCTCCTCCCAGTCTACAGTTATTGGAGTAACCACTGTAGCGACCTCTTTACGGGCAGGAATATTTATTCTCCCGCTGACGGCCTCTCTGACACTTTCAGGGGATATCACGTATCAGCTTGCTGTCTACAACCAGGTTAACGGCTCCAACCTCGGAGGCCGGAGCACAGGCACCTCCGGGCTGGCAGCACCGCCGATTAATTTCAGATCACAGAACCTCACGGGATTTACAACAGGCCAGTCTATCAATACGAGCGATTCTATCCTGCTGTCGCCTTGGCTGGCGGGACTTGCTTAACCCTTCCTTGGCGCATGGTACAAATAAAACGGGGACTGTCCTATAAAACGGCAGTTCCCGTTTCTATATGCCGCTCAAGCGCCCCGCTTAATCCAGCTCCGCACGCGAGAATAAATCCCGTATGAGTGCGTCGTTCTCACAAGCCCGCTTGAATGCGGAGGCGAAGGCTACGACCGCAGCTCCATCGGAGGCATACGCGCAGAACATATCGGCCTCCGGGTCAAAACGGATGATTCCGGTGAGTTCAGGCATCTGTTCCTCAAGGAATACCGCAGCCAGAGAGCCCCAGTCATATCCATTGCCTTGGAATCCTTCTTCCTCCCGCGCAGCAAACACTTCGGCCTTGTAGCTGCCCACGTTCAGAATCACCGATTTCCCGCCATTCCCCTGCTCTACTATAATAAACGGCTTAACATTCACAGCTTCCGTGGCCTCCGCCTCCCTCAGCTTCTCTAGCAATTGTTCCTCTGCTATATCCGTGAACCGCAGCGCTCCCTCACGCTCCACGATCATTCCCTGCCGCACCCGTTCATCCAGCCAGTCTGAGATGAAGCCCGGGGCATATGCGCCAGTGCTGAATTCGCCGCCGAACGCGATTATTTTCGAATAGACTTCAAGATATTGATCACGGCTGGTCTGCGGATAGGCACTGGTGTACAGCCAGAACTGCAGATCATACATCAAGGTCGAGCGTTCGTCCACATGAAGAGAGAAATGGCCCTTCTCTTCAACGATGGCGGTGCAGATGCTGCGGATGATCCCCTCTATGTTGTCCACTCCGGTGACTTTATCGCATAGCTCCTGAAGCAGAGGCGAGAATTGCCCGGCGGCTACCTTCCGCAGATCGTCCTGCTTATCTTCCTCCGATGTATCATAGACCTCCTCGCTCACCAGCCCGCGGATGAAGGTCTCATAATCCTTGGCCAGGAACGTAATTTCATAGTTGTTCTCCTGGTCCACATGAATGACCTCGGGTTCTCCCTCCGGCCCGCAGTAGCGGTAATCCAGCATCACCACATCATGGCCTGCAGACGGACAGTCCCCAATAACCACTCCAATATCGGGGTATCCCCACTCCTCAATCATGAACTGGCTGCCGAGATCGCCGCAGAGGGCATAGCTTTTGTCCCGGCCGATACCGGCAATTCCCGATATTGCGATATGATCTTCAGCCCAGGACGTGGATTCCTCTACCGGAAAGCAGGTGTTGCGGGGAATTCCGCCGTTCTGCTGCTTCATCATCGCGATGTAAGAGGACGGCAGCTTATAGCCCAGCTCCTGCTCCACAGAAGCAATCCCTTCGTCACTGGGCGGCGCCGACACATACTCCTTCCGGGCATAGTCGCTGTCCTCCCAGAAATCCGCGCAGTATTCGATGAAAGAGTTCAGGTCTCTTCCGTCCGCAGCCCCCTGTGCATTGGAGGCACGCAGCGCTGCGGCACGCCTTGCCTGCTCCCGCTTCTCCCGCTGCGCGCCGCTCCGGCTCCACTTCAGCAGCATGTGGGTATCCCCATCCCCGGGAGCCAGTTGGTCCGCCTGTTCGAATGCGCTTATAGACTGTTCATATTGCTTCAGATAATAATAGGAATATCCTATGCGAAAATGCCACAGCGGATCATTCCCGCCCTCCCCCGCAATACTCAGCAGCTGCTCCAGTGCCTCCCCGTAATGTTCCAGGTTGTTATAGGCTCTGGCCAACTGGCTGATCGTCTCATAATCTCTTGTATCCGGCGGAATCTCCTGAATGCGGTCCACTATCTGCTGATACTCATTATCTTCGTGCCAGCGTTTCAGCTGTGCCAGCAACTCCTCGTCCATGCCTTCGGCCTCCCCATAGTGACAATGCAAATAAGCCCGTACGCGATCGCTGCCGGACTGCTTGCAGTCAGTTAAATCGCTATTACCCATTCACCCTGAATGGACAGCTCTAAACATAGGTTTGGAATATACCCCAAATATATAAATGCGTATTATCAAAAAAGAGCCCATCCCCCGCCAACATCCGGCAAGGAAACAGCCTCTTCGTATTATCACTCCTACTACACTTATCTGCTCCGCTGCCCGTCCGGTTACTGAATCGCTTGCAGATGCTCCTCGAGGCGGTCCCAGGTTTCGGTAATCCCCTGCTCCATCCCCATATCCATCACCGTCTTGAGCGCTTCCGCGGAATCGTATTTCGACCGGCTCACCAGCTTCGTCTTCCCATCGTATTCTTCAAAGAACATGCTGACCAGCGTGGACGGCATACCTTCGGTTTCGTTGCCTTCGGCATCCGAGAAGTAATCGGTATAGACAAAACTCTCACCGTCGGTGATCTCATGGTAGACCCCCTTGCCCCAGGATTCCATGCCGAAGAAATCGCCCTGCTTCTCATCCACACATTTCATACAGTAGTGCCAGACGCCGCCCGGACGAAAATCAACGCTGCAGAAGGGAACGATCCAGCCGCGCGGGCCCCACCACTGCTTCAGATGCTCAGCCTCGGAGAATACTTTGAATACAAGCTCACGCGGTGCATCGAATACACGTTCAAGAACCAGTTCAAGACCTTCTACTCTCGTAATCATTTTGCTGGACATTCCTAATCCCTCCTGATAATCATGAATTGTCTTTGGATTGCAGCTTCCGGAGATACTCATCCAGATTGTCGAAGCGTTCACTCCACAGCTTACGATAGGCCTCCAGCCAAGCATCCATAGCCTCCAGCGGCTCTGTACGCAGCCTGTAATTCCGGCGGTTCGCCGCCGCCTCTACCTCAACCAGTCCGGCTTCCAGCAGTACGCGCAAATGCTTCGAGGCCTGAGGCTGCCGCAGTTCCAGACGCTCAGCAATATCGCCTACGCTCAGCGGCCCCTCCTTCAGAATCTCTACCATCCGCAGGCGGGTTGGTTCGGCAAGTGCGCTAAATGTCGTTGTGTCCATTTCAGATGTTCCTTTAGTGAAATCTTTAGTATTGGGGTACAGCTATAATATACCCCAATCGGAATATTCCAGTCAAGGAATATTATAATTCACTCTGTTAAATCAGGTTATTGATTCGTTGGATAGACCTTACTTATACCACCGCCCGCTTATGCTCCTGCAAACGTCAGCGTTACGGTTGTACCTTGTCCCTGCGTGCTGTCGATGGCGATGGAGCCGCCATACCGCTCCATGATTGCCTTGGCAATGGCCAGACCCAAGCCCGAGCCGCCCTGCGAGCGGTTGCGTGAAGCCTCCGTACGGTAAAAGCGCTCGAAGATATGCGGCAGCTGCTCAGCGGATATTCCGATTCCAGTATCGGCTACGCTCAGGATCACCTTACCGTCATCCGAACGGGAATGCCCGATCGTTACCGCTCCGCCTTCAGGCGTATACTTCAGTGCATTCTCTACGATGTTGCGGAGCACCTGATAGCAGGCGCTGCCAGGCATCCGGATGGGCAGCGCCTGTTCACCAGAGCCGCCGTCATAATCAAGCCGCACCCCCGGATTAACATGAACAGTCTGAGGCAGCAGTTCGTTCAGCACGGACTTCAGATTGCAGGCTTCTTCTCCGCCCTCCGGGGCCAGCGCCTCCGCCTCTGCTTCCGCAAGCAGCAGCAGCTGGGAGATCAGCTCCTTCATCCTCCGGGTCTCATCCATCATGAACGCCAGCGATTCATCCAGCACCTCCGGAGACTGCCTGCCCCACCGCTGGATCATATGCGTATGGCCTTCAATAATGGCCAGCGGTGTCTTAAGCTCATGGGAAGCATCGGCGATGAAGCGGCGCTGCTGGTCGAAGGAAACCTCCAGCTTATGCAGGAACCCGTTAAAGGTCTCGCCCAACTGCTGGAGCTCGTCCTGGGCGGCAGGAACATGCAGCCGCCGGGACAAGCTGTTCGTTCCGATGCTTCGCACCTCGCCAATCATGCTGCGGATCGGCTTCAGCGCTGAACGGGAGACGATGCCCCCTGCAAGCACAGCCATTCCTGCAGCCAGCAGCAGCCCCAGCAACAGCAGTCTGCCCACTTCCTTCTCAGCGGTGGCGCTGCGTGATTGCCCGCTGTCCGTAAGCTGCAGCCGGACAAGCCCATACACGGGCAAGGACAGCTCCTTCTCTGCGCTGTAAACATCTGAACCGGGCGCCGGTTCACCCTCGCCCGCTTCTGCGAGCACACGCCCGCGTGCATCCAACATTTGCAGAACCTGGCCTTTATCCAGATCAGGGGCAAAAACGGAGAAATCCGGCTTCAAAAAAGCCGCTGCACCGCTTCCTTTGCCCAATCCGGGCTGAAGCAGGGACGGCAGGAATTCCACCTCACCGACCCGCAGCTCAAACTGTCTAAGCTTCGCATCCAGCAGCCGGGTCTCCTGGCTGTCTGTCCAATGTTTGAAGGTAATATAGACAAATCCGCTGACCACCGCCGTAACGGCCAGTGCAGTGAGTGCAATTGAAGCACTGACTTTACGGGAGAACGTCCATGGCTTCATTCACTCACCTCAGTCTCTCAGAATATACCCGCTGCCCCGGACCGTATGAATCAGCTTCTCGCTGAAGCCTTCATCCACCTTCATGCGCACATACCGGATATAGACATCCACCACATTCGTCTCGCCTTCATACGAGTAGCCCCAGACCAGGTTCAGCAGTGCCTCTCGGTTCATCAGCCGGTTCTTATGGACCAGCAGGCAGTGCAGCAGCTCGAATTCGCGCTGTGAGCATTCAATCTCGCGCCCGGCGCGGCTGACCCGGTGCGCAGCCCTGTCCAGTATCAGATCCTTGGCATGCAGGACTTCATCTCCGGCTTCTGCGGCGTGCAGCCTGCGCTGCAGGGAACGCATGCGGGCCAGCAGCTCTTCGATGGCGAAGGGCTTCGGCACATAATCATCCGCCCCGGTGTCCAGTCCCCGTACCCGGTCACTCACCGTGTCCCTGGCAGTCAGCATAATGATTGGAGTCTGCTTCACCGCGCGTACCCGCTTGCATACTTCTATTCCGCTGATGCCCGGCAGATTCAAATCGAGCAGAATGATGTCAAAATGCTCCCCCAGCGCTTTCCCGGCACCCGTAAGACCATCGCACGCAACCGTAATGTCATAACCTTCATAGGACAGTTCCAGCTCCAGCAGGCGGATCATGGCAGGCTCATCCTCAATAACCAATACGCGTTCCTTCAACCTCTCGTCCACCTCTTCACAACATCAGTTCTGCATTAGCGACAACCCGGCCATAGATTTGGCACGGATCTGATACGTACCTGCGCCCAGCTTCCCGCTGGCCCGGTGATTCTTCACTGTCAGCGGGAAGTCCGTTTCAATCTCTTCAAAAGCGGATTCGGCATCGACCACGACACCCGCATTCCCCGGCCAGGCCAGCTCTACGTCCCCTACCGCTGTAGTTACCTTCCAGTCTCCGCCGACCTTCCGGCTCTTCACATGAATGTTCCCGGCTACAGTGACCGCTTCTACAGCAGCCAATGCGTCCTTCACCGACAAATTGCCGTTTGTGGCCTTCAGGGTCAAGGCTCCGGCAATTTGCTCTGCTTTCACGTTGCCGTTGGTAAGTGTGACTTCTACGCGGTTCTTCGCTTCAGAGACCTGCACATTGCCATTCACCGTATGTAATTTGAGTGCATTGCCGATGCCGGAAGCAGATATATTTCCGTTCACAGCCGCTAACTCAATTCTACCTGTACTAGAAACTTTTGACAAAGAAAGATTGCCGTTCTCCGTCTCTGCCTGAAGCTCGGCCTTTATGCCCTGCGGCAGTGTAACCGTCAGATCAAGGCTTGGATATCGCCAATTGCCATAGGACTCGCTGTAGGTTCTAATCTCCAGATCAGCCCCTTTGCTTACCTTCATCCCCGCCTTGTCCGCTACGGCCTTCGCCTCATCCGCGTTTGCCTGATGGACATTCACTGTCATATGGACCTCCAGCTCCTTAACATTGCCCTGCTTAATTTCGATGGTTCCGTTCGTGTTAGCAATAGAGACACTTTGCGTGCCGGCCGGCAAGCTGACGCGGGTAATGCCTTTGTCAAAAGAGTATCCCGTCCCCGTCTTCTTCCCCGTTGTCTCCAGAGAGACTGCAGCCGCCGGAGCTGACACCGAGGCCTGTGCTGTCGCGGATTCAAAGTCCGCCTCGGACAGCGGCCGCGCACCGGCGCTCCCTCCATCCGCTATGCCCATGTACATTAATACCGCCGCCAGCGAGGCGCTTGTGATTAGCCGTTTCCACGTCATTCTCATATTCTCTCTCCTCCAGTTCTTGTGATTACCCTTAGGGTAAACCATCCTTGATGAGAAAGACTTTGCAGGGAGATTAGAGTTTGATGAGAATATCTGGGGACTCCGCCCCAAGTTCTAAAGAGCCCTATTGTTTATTTTCTATTTAAGCAGGTTTACGCTTGCTTCCTCCAGCGAAGGAATGAGATTTTTAGGCTCAATAGGGGATGACATTACGATTAGAATCGTATAATTCCCATATTTATCACACTGATTTCCAAACTCCTCAAGACCCTGAGTGGAGTCTGACATGACTTTTAACAGATAATTGTGTTCTCCGCTGATGCGATAGCATTCGACGACATTGGGATGGGTACGGCAGAAGTCCAGAAAGGCATGACACTCTCTGGAGTGGAAAAGGATATAGGCAGCTGCCTGTTTCCCGATTTTCTCCGGAGAAATGATCGTCCGGTACTCCTTGATCACCCCATTTTCCTCCATCCGCTTCACTCTTTCCGTTACTGCGGGCTGAGACAAGCCCACGCTTTTCCCCAGCTCTGTCATGGAAATTCTCGCCTGACTTTGAAGATGAAACAGAATTTGCTTATCAATAGAGTCCATTTTTGACCACTCCTTTAATTCTAAGATTATCTTTTTAAAATGCCTTTATTTTAAATGTTATAAGTGGGTTTTACCTTTATCGGCTCATGTATTCAAGTTAATTTATTTTATATACTTTACTTACAATAGTAAAGCGAAGGCAGTTGCTGCTTTAACTATAGCGAAAGGATGTTGAGTATGCCCTATTCGAACACAATCAACACTATCCGTATCCCGGAGCGGATCGACAAGGTCATTGATGAGACACTAACCGACAAGCGCCTGGCAGGTGTTGTCATAAAGGTAGCGTTAGATGGACAACTCATCTATAGCCGTGCTGCTGGTTATGCTAGCCGTGAGCTAAACCACCCTATGCGGGAGGACGCGTTATTCCGGCTCGCCTCGGTTTCCAAACCCATTACCTCTACGGCAGCCCTGATTCTGGTGGCGCAAGATCGCCTGAAGCTGGATGACCGTGTAGACCGGTGGCTGCCGGACTTTAAGCCACGGCTGGAGAATGGAGAGACTGCAGCAATGACTGTCCGTCACTTAATGACGCACACCGCTGGTCTGACCTACCGCTTCTTTCAGGAAGAAGGCGGTACCTATGAGCAGGCTGGTGTATCTGATGGCATGGATCAGTCTGGTATCACGCTTGAAGAGAACCTGAAGCGGCTCGCGTCTGTTCCACTTCTCTATAAACCAGGCACCCAGTGGAGATACTCTATTGCAACAGATGTACTGGGGGCAGTAATTGCTAACGTTAGCGGAAACACACTCAGTGAAACGATCCGCTCACTTATTACTCAACCCCTCGATATGACGGATACCAGTTTCGTTGCCGTGGACCCGAAGCGCCTGACCACAGCTTATGCCGATGACATTCCGGGACTGCGGCCTATGAAGAATCCGGATAGGCTGGCCTTTGTAGAAGGAACGGCGGGCTTCCGGCTCGCTCCGGGCCGGGCGTTAGACAGCACTGCCTACGCTTCCGGGGGGGCCGGTATGGTAGGCAGCGCCGGAGATTTTCTGCAGCTGCTGGAAACGTTGCGGAAGGGAGGGGCGCCCCTGCTGCCGGAATCCCTGGTCCGCGAAATGATCACCAACCAGATTGGTGACCTGCCCATGCCCTTCTGGCCGGGACGGGGGTTTGGCCTGGGGATCACAGTCCTTAAAGATCCTGCTGCCGCAGACACAGCGGAGTCCCTTGGCACATGGCGCATGGGCGGCACCTATGGCCATTCGTGGTTCGTCGATACCAAGCAGCGGCTAAGCGTGGTAGCCTTCACCAATACCGCACTGGAGGGCATGTCGGGTCCGTTCACGGTTGACCTTTGCAATGCTATCTATGGCAGATTGGACCCGTCATGAACAACACAAAAGAGATCGCCGGGAGGAGCGGCAGCACAATTGCTTCCCCGCAGCAAAGCTTCAGTGCCCCTGCTTCCGCACGCCTTCCCTGGGCCGGACTACTTGCTCTGGCAATGACCGGGTTTATCTGTATTCTGACTGAAACGATTCCCGCCGGACTCCTGCTTCAGATCAGTAAGGGGCTTGGAGTAACAGAGGCCTTGGCGGGTCAGCTTGTTACCTTCTATGCCCTGGGTTCTTTACTCGCCGCCATTCCATTGACCACGGTAACACGCGGCTGGAGACGTAGACCCTTGCTACTCATTTGCATCCTTGGTTTTCTCATATTCAATACCGTTACTGCCTTATCTTCGAGCTATCCCCTGACGCTTGCGGCCCGTTTCTTCGCGGGTGTGTCCGCTGGTGTCCTGTGGGGAATGATCGCAGGCTATGCACGGCGCATGGTACCGGAGCAGCTTAAGGGACGGGCTATGGCTATTGCAATGGCGGGAACGCCGCTTGCTCTGGCGCTCGGTGTCCCTGCCGGAACGTTTTTGGGTGATCTTGCAGGCTGGCGTAATATCTTTGGAGTCTTGTCGCTGTTCGCTCTGCTGCTGACCATTTGGATACTCTGGAGGCTGCCGGACTATCCGGGAGAAGCTGCAGATCAGCGGCTCCCTCTAAATAAGGTCTTCACAAGCCCCGGAGTGCGGCCGATCCTGTTTGTCGTGCTGGCCTGGGTACTGGCCCACAATATCCTGTATACCTATATAGCACCGTACCTTACTCAGGCCGGGTTAACCGGACGCGTGGACTTGGTGCTTCTTATTTTCGGTATTACAGCAGTTCTTGGCATCTGGTTAACCGGTGTCTGGATAGATCGTCACCTGAGGCTGCTGGTTCTAATTAGCCTCACTGCCTTTGCATTAGCATCTGTTCTGCTCAGCATAGGCAGCGGCAAGCCTGTTGTAATCTATCTAGTAGCTGCTGTATGGGGCTTAACGTTCGGGGGAGCAGCCACGCTGCTGCAAACAGCAATGGCTGCAGCTAGTGGAGAGAGCGCAGATGTAGCGCAATCCATGCTTGTAACCGCATGGAATCTGGCCATTGGCGGAGGCGGTATAATCGGTGGAATTCTTCTCGAAACAACGGGTGTCATGTCATTCCCATGGGCGTTGTTTGTCTTGCTGGCCCTTTCTGTATGGATAGTCCGGCGCAGCAGAACGCATGGATTCCCTCCCGGAACCATGGATATCCATCGCGATAAATAACTTCACGACCTGCCCACAAGTAGAAACGGCTTTGCCGTCCTTTTGTAAGGACGGTACCGTTTCAGCGGGAAATAGAAGGATAAGCTATCATGTGAATTCTTATATTTGCGCAAGAACAGCCGGGAACCCTCCCGGCTGTTCTTCATTACATTGAGTTCCCGCCAATATCGGCATTGCGGAATTCAGCTGCTACCCCTGCTTAATCGGCGCTGCCAGAATGATCTGTCCGCGCGGGGCGTCTCCCCCGTCATCCGGCTCCAGCGTAATTGCCACGGTATCGTAGGCCTTCGGATCAAACGAATAATAGAGTGCCCCGTTTCCGTCCTGTGAGATGAAGGTGCCCGCATTCTGCGGCGTATCCCCTTTGATCAGCCATACCTGGTAGACCTCTGTACCTGTAAGCTCCGGCAGATCCTCTGCCTGGATTACGAGGTGGGTCCCGGATGTATCAGTGACAATGGTCGCTACACCCTTGGCGGAAACAGCCTCTCCCGCCGGGCTAAGCGCCACCGTCTCATTCACCTTAAGCCCCTGCAGGGGCCCGGTGCCGGAGGCAATCTGCCGCTGCAGCTGGTCTACATCCCCGCGCAGCTGGCCGGTATAGACAATCAGCAGCAGCACGGCCACAGCCAGCCCGAGGCTCAAGTAACCCCAGAAGCGGGTTTTTCTAGGCTCAGAAATCCTTGCCCGGGGCAGCCCCTGCTCTATTGGAGGTGCCTTTACCGGTTCACGCTCGATTGTGCGCTCTGCCGCAGGCTGAATATTCATGCTAGTCTTCGGCTGAGCGGCGGACGTGCTCACATGGCCCGACTCTAATACCCGTGATAATATCCGATCCTTCATTCCGGAAGGCGGCTCGGCGGGCTCGGAAGCAAGGGGAAGATGGCCCAGTACCTGCCGGTATTCACTTATCAGCTCCTTGCATTCACTGCAGGCTTCTGCATGGGCAGCGAGCTGCGCTGTCTCTTCTGCCGTCAGTGCGCCCAGAACATATAATTCGGCCAGTTCACAGAGATCATCCTTATGTTCACTCATGCGCATGATCCCTCCTTCCCCAATGCCGTAATGATTTGTGCAGCTGCTTCATTGCCAATCGGACCCTTCCTTTGACCGTCCCCAGCGGAATTGCCGCAAGGTTGGCTACTTCCTGCTGGGTATAGCCCTGATAATAAATCATATCCATCACCTGCTGCTGATCCCGGCTCAGCCCCAGCAGCGCGTCCCTGATCTGTTCCCCGGCCATCTGCAGCTCAACGAGATCCTCGGTGAGCGCTGTATGGTCCTGAATCATATCCAGATTCCCGGAGTCTGCAGATTGCTGCGGCAGCCGGGAGCTGCGTTTGCGGAGATGATCAATCGCCAGATTGCGGGTAACGGCGAACATCCAGGTAAGCAGCTTGCCCCTGCCGAAATCAATCTGCTCCGCATTCTTCCATACCCGCAGGAACAGTTCCTGCATTACTTCTTCAGCGGCCATCGAATCCTTCACGATCTGGTAAGCAAAACTATAGATTACCCGTTCATACCGGTCATAGAGCAGTTCGAGGGCATTCGAGTCTTTCTGTGCAATAAGCTGGATTAACTGCTTATCGTCAGCTGTGTCATTCAATTGCCATCCCCCATTCAACAAAAATTTAGTACTCCGGCGCTCCCGCGCTGAACTTCCTGCGTTTCACTGAGTATAACCGCTTTGCACAAGCGGCTCAACTTTGAATCAAGGATCATGTCCTCCGGAATTGAAGCCCGGCCGGCTTCCATATATGATAGCTATATCATATCCGCAAAGGGAGGATTCATTTCCGTGGCCGTACTTATTAATGAACAGATTAGAGCAGCTGAGGTCGAGCTTACCGGGCTGAAGGGGCAGAAGCTCGGCACCGTATCCAGAGACGAGGCGCTGGCTATGGCCAGATCCGCAGGAGCGGATCTGGTCTGCACCTCGCTGATGAGCAGTCCGCCGCCCTGCAGTCTGGTCGCCAAGGGCACAGGCAAAGCCGCTGCGCAAGCGACCCGCAAGGGCGATACCAGCCGTCCGCAAGGCGGCGGAGCCAGCACTGAGAAGGTGAAGGAGCTGCGCTTCACCGCCCATATTGAAGAGCATGACTACGACACGAAACTGCGTCAGGCGGACAAGCATCTGCGCTCCGGCAAGCCGGTGCAGCTGGTCGTGAAGTCCTCCGGCGCGAAGGAGGCGGCGGCCGCGAAGGCAGTCCTGGAGCGTCTGCTGGCAGATCTGAAGGAGGCCGGAAGCAAGACCACCGGAATTCAGACCAGCGGCAAAGGCGCACAGGTACGGGTAAATCCGCGTACGTAATATTGCTGTGAGAGCAACAAGTGGAAAAAGGCATCTTAATTTACCTATTTTTGAGGGATGGACTGAAGCAAGTGGAAAAACAACATCTAATATTGTTAGGTTTAGCTACTGTGGGTGAAAAGGAAGGATTTAAGTGCTGTTTGTCCAACTGTTATTTGAGCAGGGTTCTATCGTTCATCAGCAAGTGGACAATATCCAACTCTTTCCGGTCCTCATAGCATCCGAGCTTGTCCCGTTCGTTCTCTCTGGCTCGAAGCATATACATTCTTATCTATGAAGTGGAAACGGCTTTGCTGTCCTGTAAAAGGACGGCAAAGCCGTTATTCTTGAACCCTATCTTCTTCCGCTTATCTTGCCCCGCCGGGCCGCTCATCTTCTACTCGTCTTCCGTACATCTCCCGCTCATCCTAGGGTTATCCTCCACTGCCAAGCCGCCCAGCAAACCGCTCCCTTTCCAGCACATGCAGCATTTCACCGTTGCAGTCCTCATAATCGCCGGTTAGCCCGGCCAGCTCACGTTCAAACCGGAAGCCCAGCTTCCGGAATACCCCGAGTGACGCTGTGTTCAGCGGATCTGCCTTGGCGTATAACCGGTCCAGCCCGATGACATTGAAGGCATAAGCCGTGAGCGCCCGGGCGGCCTCGGTAGCATACCCCAGGCCCCAGTGCTCACGCCCGATCAGATAATACAGCTCGGTATCCGGTACGCTGAAATCCAGCACACCGAGGCCGCACCAGCCGATCAGCTGTCCGTTTGCCTTGCTGCAAACCGCAAAGGAATATTTGAACGGCAGCTCAAACGGCGTATGATAACTGAACATCAGCCAGCGGAACAAGCCTTCATATTCATGCCGCTGCATGACCTCCATATGCATGAAGGCCAGTACCTCCGGATTCTGCATCAGCGCGAAGGAGGCGCCAAGATCACTTTCAATATAAGAACGGATGATTAATCGCTCCGTTTCCAGTCTCATCTTGGACAGAATCGAATTCATTGCCGGCAGCCTCACTTTCTGGTTCTCTAGAACCCAGCATAGTACAGGCCGGAGAGGGGCTACAAGGTAAAAGATGATTTAATCCGTTTGCCCCCTGCCGTTATTCCACAGTGCTCTGAAGGCATCACAGCTGCGGATCAGGGAATCGAAATTCCCCTCCCCTATCAGCCTTCCCCGCTCCATCACCAGAATCTGGTCTACTCCGCTGATGAAATTCAGCCGGTGCGCGATAATAATGACCGTCTTGTTCCTGAACTCCGTAAATACCGTTTCCATCAGGCTCTTCTCCGTGATATTATCCAGCGCTGATACCGGCTCATCGAGAATGATCAGATTCCGCTTCTGCAGGATCGCCCGGGCAAAAGCCAGCCGCTGTCGCTCACCGCCCGACAACCTCAGGCCACGCTCACCAACCATCGTCTCCAGCTTCTCCGGCAGCTCCAGCACCTTATCCTTCAGATGGACCTTATCCAGAACCGCATACAGCTCCTCATCCGCCACATCCTGATCAAACACCATATTGCCCCTAATCGTGGTATCGAATACCGGACTGTCCTGCGATAGATAGGAGATATGATCATAGTAGCTGTTCAGACTCAGCTCATCGATATCCTTGCCGTCCACCAGCAGCTTGCCGCCGCTTTTCTTCAGCAGGCCGGTAATTAGCTTAATGACCGTCGATTTCCCGCTCCCGCTTAAGCCAACCAGTGCAACTGAGGTTCCGTGCGCGATGGAGAAGGACAGCCGGTCCAGCACCTGAATCTCCCCGTAGCCGAAGGACACGTCCCTGAATTCAAGATCGCCCTGCAGCCCGGCCACCGCCTTCCCCTTCTCCAGATTGGCGTCCTCCGGGGCGTTCAGGAATTCCCCGAACCGCTGGTAGGTCACCCTGTTCAGCTTGTAGCCGACGAATAACACGTTGAAGATGGCAATCGGCGTATATATTTTCTCAATGAACATGAACAAGGCCACCATAACCCCGACCGAGGCCTGCCCGGAGACCACATTCTTCACTCCATAGAGCAGGACAATCACTTTAATAACCGTAATGAACAATTCGAATAAGGCAAAAAAAGACTCATGGATCATCTGCAGCTGAGCGCTTTTCCGAATGATCTGCCGTGCGGTCTCGTTCAATCTGCTGATTTCCTGCGCATACTTCTTATTGGTCCGGAACACAACCAGCTCCATGAAACCACGTATCGAATAACGGGACATAGCCTCCTGCTCCTGGAGTACAGCCGCTTTAATCCGGTAGAGGTATTTCAGCAGCACATTCGTGATCCCGAAGATCACCACATACCCGCCTGCAATCACCAGCATGATTCTGAGGTCATAATAGCTGATGAAGAACAAACTGAAGAGGATGGTAGGCAGCAGCTCGTGCAACGTCCCCAGAATAAAAGAAAACAGAATGCTGTTTCCGGCCGCCGCCCCGTTCTCAATCACCTTGATCATCTGGCCTGTGCCCATATTCTGATAGGCGGTATAATCCATTCTGGAGATTTTGGACAAGGCCAGAATCTTCAGCCTTTCCGTGATGCTGTTTGACAGATGGGCGCCCGGATATTCATCCGCATAATTCAGAAGTACATTCGCACCCAGCAGCACCCCGTAGATAACAATCCAGTGTGTGATTTCGCTGAAGCCCGTTCCATCCACTGCCTGATCGAGAATCTTCTGAAAGACCACTATGCCCAGACTGCTTAAGAACTGAATGGCGAAACCAAGAAGGATATACAGAGCAATCCACCCTTTGAGGTGGACAAGACATTTCCGCAGCATCATTACAATCCCCAATCTTGATATGAGTATATAAAAAAGCCGGGATCACGCTTCGCCACCCAACGCTAATGAACCCCCTGCATACGCAGTATGTTCTGTACGTTGAATAACTCAGTGTCCCGGCTCTAAAAATGAATGCCTGGCACCGTCCAAGGTTATAGTTATCATGTGATCAAAAAGGCAGACTGCCCCCTTGATGGCTGGTACGCGTTCAATCCAGCCCGATAACTAGTTCCTTGCGACGGTACGGAATGGCATCCATTTCACCTCGATTGTAAGATTGTCTTTCATTGTATGCCCCGGCCAGCCCGGCCGTCAACCTTCAAGATTGGCGGCCTAATCCAGCATGGAGCGCAGCCAAGCCGCCGACTGCTCCATATAACCCAGCTGGTCTACAGCATCGAAATGCTCGATGGCCAGTGTATCTGCGTATCCCTCTGCCTTCAGCATCCGGAGCACCTCGGCGATGCGGATGCAGCCTGAGCCTACAGGGGACGGATACAGCGGAATCCCGCTTACGCTGATTCTGGGCTCCCCGCCGTTGTCTTCCAGCGACCGGTCCTTGCAGTGGACATGAACGGTCCGCTCCTTCAGCTTCGCGAACGCTTCCAATTCATCCTCGCCGCGGTAGATGAAGTTCCCGGTGTCGAAGGTGATCGCCAGCTTAGGCACCTGCTCCAGGAACCAGAGCAGCTCGTCCGCCGACGAGAACGGCGCCCGGATATCGTCGAAATCCTCCATCGTCACACGGATGCCCTTACGCTCCGCGTAATCACAAATGGCATTCAGCGCTGCAGCCATGCTCTGAAGAGCCTGACTCCGCTGCTCCGGGCTGGCCGTATCCCGGGTGAAGCCCGGGATGACCAGCAACTTGCCAGCTCCGAAGTAGGCTGCCGTATCGATAAATGCGTACCCCGGCTCCGGTGCAGGCTGATTACCGAAGTCAAAAAAAGCATACATCGACGCCACGGAGAGCCCCGCCGCATCCAGCCTTTTTTTCATCGCCTCCGTACCGGTCAGCGCCTCTTCCAGATCTAGCTCTACCGCTTCTATGCCATAGGCATGCACTTTGTCCAGTACATCCGTAAGCGGCAGGCCGCTCTGCTCGCTTGCCTTCACAATATGATTGTAAAATACCGACAGCTTCAAGCTCTCCAGCCCCTCTCAGCCTAGCGCTTAGTATCCTCAGTATCCTTAGAATCCGAGTTAACGTCCGCTTCTTCGGCCGAATCCTCTGCATCCCCAGAATCCTCAGCATCGTCAGGACCCTCCTGCACGCCCGCCTCATTCCGGCTCCATTCCAGGAACTCAATGATATCCTGATCTTCAGGGTCCAGCTTATGGGCCTTCTCAAAAGCCTTGATCGCCTCATCATACTGGTCCAGATAGTAATGCGCGTAACCGACGCGGAAATGCCACAGCGGATCTTTTTTGCCTTTGTCGGCAGTCTTGTTGAACCATTTAAGCGCTTCCTTATAACGTCCCAGATTATTGAGCGCCCGGCCCAGATGGACCGCCAGCTCATCATCGATCAGCGGTGTGGGCACCTCTTTGATGCGGGATACGATTTGTTCGAACTCATCTTCCTCATGCCAAGCATTCAATTGCGCAATTAACTCTTGTCTCATTTACAAACAGCCTCCCGGTTAATATATCCATTCCTCTAAGAGCTACTTTATCATTTTCACGGAGAGTTTCCCACTGTTGCCCTGTCCGCCCTAAGCCGGGATGGCGATCTCGAAGGTGGTTCCCTTTCCTTTTTCGCTTCTAACCTCGATAACTCCCTTAACTTTGTTGATCGCACTGTAAGCCATGAGCATACCCAGACCCGTACCTTCTTCTTTGGTGGAATAGTAGGGTTTGCCCAGACGTGAGATTTCATCCTTCGTCATCCCGATGCCGGTGTCGCGGATGGTAATGATAATATTCTGCTTCCTTTCGGAGATATCAATGGTCAGAACGCCGTCTTCCATTCCCTTCATCGCTTCAATCCCGTTTTTGTACAGATTAATCAGACATTGCTGCATCAGATTCCGGTCATAATGGGCGCAGAGCGAGTTGTTGAAGCGGAACTCAACCGCTACCTTGTGGATTGTGGCATACGGCATGATGACATTCTTGGTGTACTCACACTCCGCCTGGAGGTTGGAATAGACCCTATTCTCCGACTGCGGCTTGGCAAAAGAGAGATAATCGCTGATGATCTTCTCCGCCCGGTTCAGCTCCAGCAGCGACAGTTCAATATACCCCTTCTCTTCGGGCGTAAGCGTCTTCGATTTGTTCAGCAGCTGAAGGAACCCGCTCGTCACGGTTAACGGATTCCGCATCTCATGGGAGACGCTGGCCGCCAGCTCACTAACCACATTAAGCCGCTCCGACTGCATAATCCGGTCACGATTCCTGAGATTGGTAATGATCTGCTCCAGCAGAATCATTAAGACCGCCATCACGGCTGCATGAGTGGTCAAAGCATAGAAGGCGAGCATCCAGAACTGCATATCCAGCGACTCCATAACCATGCTCAGCACAATCAGATAACAGCCCATCGTAAGCACGGCAATGACGGTTGCCCAGCTGATCCGGACCTTTGGCTTCGAACGGATAAATCTTGAACTTAATAACGGCACAACGACCAGAACTGCTGTTGAAAAAAGAAACGAGTGAATCGTTCCCTCTCCGCCTATATAGAAACGGTATACGTTTAGTATCAGATAGAGCGGAAGAACATTTTTGTACCCTCCATACAAAGCTGCGATAAGAAACGGAACATACCGCAGGTCAAAGATAAACCCCGTCTCCAGCCGGATCGGCTTGGCGATACACAGGATCATGGTTATAGCTGTGAGCAGCACAAGAATCTTCCGGTTATAGGCGTGTGGCCTATTCTCAAAGAAGATCAGAAAGATAAGTACCGGAAACAGCATAAACAAAAAATTAAGAAGCAACGTCTCAAACAAGGGTAACTTCCTTTCGGCTCCAATACGGGTATGGTATCTGCATTTGTGTTCTGAGCACTATACTTAGAACATTACGCTAATCTATTATTATAAGTAAAGCTAAACTGGATTACTATTAGAATTTTCTATGATTTTCCATTATTTTACCCACCTGTTATGGACTCTGCTATAATCAATTGACATGCCCAAATAACTGCATCTCAGGGGAGGAAGCATTATGGCTTTTACCATTAATAATTTGAAGGATAACCCTAATGTTGTAATTAAGGAACAGCTTGGCGGATTCTCGGTCATTGAATACAAGGAGGATCTTAGCAGCACCTCCATGCTGGAAGCCCAGGCCAACTTCTTCATGAGCAAGAGCAATATGCGCAACAAGCAGCTGATGATTGAGCTAACGAATAGCGAGGTTATGCTGAGCGCAGGCGCTATGCAGTATATGATCGGCAATATTGAAATGACGTCGGGTGTCAAAGGTGTCGGAGGCTTGATGCGCAATATTATATCCAGTGCAGCTACCGGCACGAGTGCCATCAAACCGCTCTATAAAGGGACGGGGACGATTATGCTCGAAACCACCTACAAATATCTCTGGCTGATTGATGTCGACAACGACCATATCGTGATTGATGACGGCATGTTCCTGGCCTGCGAGTCCACGCTGGATATTGCTGTCGCTGCACGCAAGAATGTATCCTCAGCCGTCCTCGGCGGAGAAGGGCTGTTCAACCTGAGCGCACGGGGGAAAGGGATTATCGCTCTTGAGGCTCCTATTCCATCCGAGGAAGCCGTGGTGGTCGAGCTGCAGAATGACGTGCTGAAGGTAGATGGCAATTTCGCGTTGATGTGGTCGAACTCGCTTGACTTTACCGTAGAGAAATCAGGGAAGACCCGCATGGGCTCTGCCGTTTCCGGCGAAGGCCTGGTCAATGTCTACCGGGGAACCGGTATGGTCTGGCTGGCACCGCTCATGAATTACAAGAACAGCCTGTTTCAGGCTGCACCTACCTCCTGATTCTGACGCCACTTGAGGCAATGCTCCATCCACCTAATTCATCCAAAGGACGGGCCATCCGTATGTCTATTCAAGCTGTATTATTTGATTTCGACGGAACACTTGCGGATACACTGCCTTTATCCTTCCATGCGTTCCAGGCTGTATTTCAGCAATACGATCATAGAGAAGTCACCCGAGATGAACTTGTCGCCATGTTTGGCCCCACCGAGGAGGACATCATTGGCGGCAATTTCGCTGATCCGTCTTCCGTTCCGCATGCTATAGAAGATTATTATTCATTATATGAGCAGGGGCATTTCGGAGAATTCCAGAATGACGGGCACATTGTAGAATTACTTCAGGCCCTGAAGGCGCAAGGGATGAAGCTTGGCGTCATTACCGGTAAAAGCAGACGGGCCTATCAGATATCGGCCGGGGCGCTGGATCTGGAGCGCTTCTTCGATATCTCCATTACCGGAGATGATGTCGTTAAGCCCAAGCCTGATCCCGAAGGCATACATTCGGCGCTGCGTACACTTGGCATGGATCCCTCTAATGCTATATTCGTTGGGGACAGTAATGCGGATATTCTCGCGGGCAAGGCTGCCGGACTGCCGACCTACGGTGTCCGCTGGCTGTCCACCTTCCAGAGCCAGGCTTACGATGTCCCGCCCGATGGCGTGTTTGACAGTGTTAATGAGTTCCGCAAGCTTCTCAAGTTAAATAACATCATGGCAATGACTTACCACTCCAAGCAGCAAGCGGCGGACATTACTCTACTGGAGCAGCAGTGCAGCCACGCGGATTCGCTCAAATTAAGCTCAGATCTTGAGCATCTCGTCAAAGAGGATGGCGACCATGCCCTGCTCTGCTATCGCGGAAACCAGCTCATAGGTTTGCTGAGCTGGTTTGCTTCCGAAGGCGATTATGCGCAGATCAATGCCATGGTCCATCCGGAATACCGCCGCCAGGGTGTATTCCGCAGCCTTTTGCAGCGGGCCAAGGAAGATATTGCGCCTCTCACTGTACACAGCCTCAGCTACAGGGTTCCAAGCCGCTCACAGGCAGGACTCCGCGCGGCCCAGGCTATCGGTACTGAGTATGACCGCTCTGAATTCGCGATGTCATATGCCCATACGGAGTCCGGCAGAGAACCCGCTCCGGCAGAATTGCGTCTGCTGCCTTCCTTGCCGGAGGATTTCGAATTCATGGTCTCCTGCTCGTCCCGGGCCTTCGGGGACTCCGAAGACGCCACCCGGGAGTATTTCCTGCAGACGAAGGAACCAGAGCGTATCACCTATATTGCCTGGGCGGGCGGCCAGCGGATCGGCCTGATCCGGGTGAATTACGTGAATGAGGCAACCGCCTTTATCCATAATTTCTGCATATTGCCCGCTTGCCAGGGCCAAGGGTATGGCGGGAAGGTGCTCCGGCAGACTGTTGATTTCCTGCTGCAGAAGAACTATTCTTCGATCCGTCTAGGTGTTGTCACCGAGAATGAGCGGGCTTTGACCCTCTACCTCAATGCCGGCTTCAAGATCAATTTCGAGTATAAATATTACAGCGGCAGCCCGGCGTGAGCACAGATTAAGAAGGAGCGATATATGCCCGTTACCGAGAGTATTCCCTGGATTGCCGCATTTCTCATTCTGCTGTCCGTAGTCTGGATTGTGCTCGTAAGCTGGAAGAACGGAATATCGCCGATGCCCGCCTCCAGGGCTGTAAGGGCGGCAGTAGCCGTGGAGGTGAACCGTATGCCGGGTTATGCCAATGTTCTGGAGGCGGGGTCGGGCTGGGGAACGCTGGGCCTGGAAGTCATCCGCCGCTGCCCCGGCAAACGGCTGACCGGCATAGAGAACTCAAGGATTCCCCTAGGGTTCTCACAGCTGTTTGCGGTAGTATGCACACGGTTTCTGCCAGTGAAGAGTGAACGGGAGCGGCTGCAGGGCAAGGTCATTTTTAGGCGGGGCGACATATATAGAAGCTCTTATAGCGATGCCGATATTGTGCTCTGCTACCTGTTCCCCGGTGCCATGGAACGGCTTGCTCCCAAGTTCAGGCAGGAGCTGCCGCCGGGGGCAGCCGTGATCAGTGTCTGCTTCGCTCTCCCGGACAAGCAGCCGGTCCGCATCATCACCTGCCCGGACCGGCTGCGGACGAAGGTGTATGTCTATATTTTCTGAATATTACCTGCGTATAAACTGCAAATAGCCCAAAAGCATGCCGCTGCTTTGGGCCATTGGAGGGATCGCGTATTCTAGGATTTCCCCTTCTCCGCTAACTGCTCCTGTGCCAGACGGACCATCTCCCGGACCATGGAGCCTCCGATTCTGCCGCCAATCTGCCCCGCAGATTCCGTGGTCAAATTGCCGTTATTGCCCGCCTGCAGCGGGATACCGAGCTCCTTCGCCACCTCGTATTTCACATCGTCCGGATGATTCGGATCTACATGGTATCCTTCCTGCTTCATGACCTCTGCTTTGAAGGTCTGCATGCCCTGAGCTGACCCGGGCACCGCATATCTCCTGTTTCTTCTCGCCATTTCGGATACACTCCTCTGCTGTCTTTTATCTAAGTTGCCCTGGAGTGTGTGGGATTATCCCGCCTTAAGACTGCATCCCGTCTTCAATCCGCTTCATGAAGTCTTCTACCGCGCTGTATCCAAGCTGCTTGAGATACCAATTATTCGCAGCAGCTTCGATCAGGCCGGCCACATCGCGCCCCGGCTGAAGCTGAACCTCGATATGCGGGATTTGAACGCCGAGATATTCCGTGAACTGGGGAACCAGTTCCAGGTCATTGTTGAGTGAATTCTCCTGCCACGGTGCCAGCTCGATATCCAGTACAATCCGCGTCTCATCCTGGAAGGCCCTGCGCCCGTACTGGCGTACGACATTGATCAGGCCGATGCTGCGCAGCGCCAGGAATTCGCGGGTCGTCTCATTGTGCGTCCCGAGAAGCGTTGCCGGCCCCAGCTTCTTGAGCACTACAATATCATCGGCCACGAACCGGTGGCCCCGCCGGATGAGTGTATGCGCCGTTTCGCTTTTACCGATCCCGGACTTGCCCCGAAGCAGGATCCCGATGCCCGACACATTGACACACACCCCGTGAATCGACAGCTCCGGGGCCAGCGTTTTTACCAAATAGCTGTCCAGCTTGGCAATAAACTCCGTGGTCACCTCTGGTGTCCGCAGCAGCGGAATGCCCTCCTGATTACAGTATAAGGTGAGGTAAGGGATCTCTTGCTGGCCGCTCGTTACAATGAAACAAGGCGGATGATATTTGACGATATTGCCGATGTGCAGCATGCGTTCCTCTACACTCAGCGTTAATAAATAGTTGATCTCCTTGCGGCCGAGCACCTGCACCCGCGCCATCGGAAAGAAATCGAAATAACCGACAAATTCAAGTCCGGGCCTGTGCGTCCGTGGACGGGTAATGATGCGGTCCATGCACCCTGATCCTGCCAGCACTTCCAAATGGAACTTGTCCGTAAGGTTCTGAACGGTGATAGATTTCATATTATTCTCCTCCCAACCATTTTATTCCGATAGATTCACTTAAAAATCTTGTAATCTGCACACGCTAATTATATATTAAAATCAATATATAAGACCTTAGACCCAGAAAAAGCAATAAACACTAAATATATCAAGAAGGTGTAGTATATTGGCCTTGGAGTCTTGGATTGATCTGATAATGTGCTTTGTCTTGTTCCTTTTGTTTATATACATATTTATTTCTGTGGGTACGATAACCAATTTGCACAAAGTCTACCTGGGTTTTCATTTCTCCATGATGATCTGGCCCTACTGCCAGTTTGCCATCCGAACCGTTGATGATCCCATCTATCAGCTATTCTATGTAAAGCTTGCCTTTATCGATGCCTCCCTGCTGACTACAGGCTGGATCTTCTTCACCATTCTGCTCTCAGGCCAATCGCAATTTCTTAACCGCAAAACATTAATCGCCCTGCTTGTTCCGGCATTCCTGTCCTCGCTGGCTGTTGTGCTGAATCCGAACGGCTGGTTTGTTCTCCCGGTAAACGGCGGATATGTTGAGCGGATCTACGGACCTATTTTTTGGATCAACATGTCTATTCTTATTCTTAATGCCAGCGTGTCGCTGTACATCATTTATGTAGCCCTGGTGTCCCGTCAGGCGCCGCGAATCAAGAATCAGATCATGTATATGCTAAAAGGGATCGTTGCCGTCTGTTTCTTCCTGATGGTCGATGTGTTCCTGAACGTAGTGCTGGACGATTACCTGCCGGTCATTCCGGGCTTTACTTCGCTCGGCATTGTGGTGTCAGCCACCTTCTTCGTGATTACCATTCACCAGGACAAAGTGTTTGATATTGTAACTATCGCCCACCAGGATATCATCAATACGATGGAATACGGAATTCTCGTCCTCGACGATCAAGAACAGGTGGTCGAAATCAACCAGGCTCTGCATCCCCAGATCCGGCTGAATCCCGGGGAGAAGTTCGATATGGCCAGCCACCTGCCCGGCGGCAATACCGTCAAGACCGAACAGTTCCTGCAAGCCTACCGTGACCATCCGCTTGAGGTGGCCGAGACAGAACTAATATATCCCACACTCCAAATGTACATCAGCATTCATGCCGCACCGATTATGGTGAGCGGTGTGAGGGTCGGACGGATTGTCACCTTCCAGAATATAACCGAGCTTCGGCGCCTCATTGATGAGACGAACCAGCAGAACACCATTCTGCAAGAGCGCAACTCCGCTTTAATCAAAGTCCACGAAGAGCTGTTCCAGACGAACGCCAAGCTCCGGAAGATGGCCATCACCGACAGCCTGACCGGCTGCTTCAACCGGCATTATCTGATGCAGCAGCTGGAGCATGAATTGCTGAAGGAGCGCGATCATCACTCCCCTTCGACCATTATACTGATCGACATCGATTATTTCAAAATGGTCAATGACCGTTACGGACATCTCGCCGGAGATGAAGTCATTTGCAGTACGGTGGAGGTTCTGCAGCGCAGTCTGCGGCAATCCGATATCCTGGCCCGTTATGGCGGCGAGGAATTCATAATCTACCTGCCGGATACGGACGAGGCCGATGCGTATAATCTGGCGGAACAGCTTAAATCGAGCATTGAGACCAATAACATCAGAATTGATAATATAGACGAGGCTATATCCATCACCATCAGCATAGGACTGCTTAGCATCGGGGAATTCAAGGTCCCCCCGCCCATGAGCTCAACGACTTACTTGAATGATTTGTTCAAATCGGCGGATAAAGCCCTATACGCAGCCAAGCATCAAGGCCGCAATCAGATTGTTTCCGTGAAAAGTTAGCGAATACACATAAGCCACCCGGCTCAGGAAACCGGGTGGCTTAACTTTTGTCTGCGGGGCTGTTCCCTATTGTAACTTTAATTATAGCTAAGCTTTCTCTATACATCCGGTTTCGCCAAGCAGGATAATGAATAACAGTTAGAACAATTCGTCAAAAGGGGATACCGCCGATGGATTATGATCATCTTATCCGCGAGATTAACCGCTCCTACCCGCTCCGTATTGAGCAGCTCCGGCTTCACCGGGAGATGATCGGCGGGGTGTATTTCGCAGAGGGCGAAGGTAAGCGTTATGTACTCAAAATATACCGCAGCTTCAAGACAGCCGATGCCCTGCAGTCCGTCCGTATTCTTGATTATTTAGAGGCTCATTCTTATCCTGCCGTTACTGTTCTGCGGACGGCGGGGCAGGAGAGTCATATCCTTCTTGAAGCTCAGGATGGCTTGCAGGCAGCGGTGCTCTTCCGCTATGCCGAGGGGGCTACGCCCGATGGGATAGCCGAAGCAGAGGTTATCGGTCAACAAACCGGCGAACTGCATCAGCTTATGCAGGGCTACCCGGATGAACTGATCCACCGGACAAAAACCGACTACATCGGTGACTATCTCTCCATTATGCGCGAACTGGACTGTGCTTCCGAGTCCGTTACTGCGCTCGAACACTATGGCAATGAACTATGGAGCCGTATGTCAGAGCTACCCAGACACTTTTGTCATGGCGATCTGCATACAGGCAACATGCTCAGGGACAGCCGCGGGCAATACGTCCTTATGGACTTCGATGACGCTTCAGGGGATTATCCGGCCATGGATGTTGCCTATATGTCTGATAACACTCACTTTAATCAATTTCACGAGTCCATGTATGATGACACCCGGCGTCTGTTTGAACAGTTCTATTCCGGATATAGTAAGCTGCGGACCTTGAGTGACAAGGAGTGCTCAGCCGTATTGGATTTCATTGCGGTCAGGCATTATCAGATCATCTCCAGAATTGTCCGCTGCCAGGGCTTGCAGTCGGTATCGAAGGAATTTTGCGATGAACAGTACAAATGGCTTATGAATTGGCGGGAGCTTTGTCTGAGCAAACAATACTAGCATTAAGACAGGGCTCGGGGTTTATTAGGTTTGATAAATTAAATCCTGCTGTAACCTTTTTGCAGGGCGGCACGTCTAAGATCACAAATAAACCACAAACTACTCTACGAGGTGACTGACAATGAAGAACACATTCAAGATCATTACTATGTCTGCTGCTGCTGCACTGGCGCTCAGCTTCGCGGGGCAACAGTTCGCTTCTGCGGCAACCTTCAAGGATATTAATAATGTGCAGGATAAAGACAAGATTATTGCACTGCAGAATAGCGGCCTGATCAAAGGGATCAGCCAAGATCTGTTCGGCCCAAATATCAGCATCTCTGAGGCTGAAGGTGTACAGATGATCGTAAATGCTCTTAACCTGAACCTGGATCTGATCCGGTTCGTGAAGGAGCCGCATGCCACCGACTATTTCAAGAATGCCAATGATTCCGCCTGGTATGCAGAGGCGCTCATTATTGCCGGTGTCCACGGGCTGGATCTGCCCGCCGACCTGAAGCCAAACCAGAAGCTGACACGTGAAGAATTCACGCACCAGCTCATTGATGCGATCGAAGCCAGCGGCCAGCTGCCGATGATCAAGCCGGTTGTTATTGATTATAAGGACCAGGATCAGGTCAAAGCCGAATATTCCGGTTCGATCCAGCGCGCCCTGAACTACGGTGTCCTGAAGCTGGACGCCAGTGGCAAGCTAAACCCCAAGCAGGAAATCTCCCGCGCCGAAGCAGCTGTAGCGATCAGCAATGCGCTGGCGTATCTGAAGGCACATCCGGCACCGGCTGCGGTGAGTGAGACGCTTACTGCCGAAGAGGCTGTTCAACTGATCAAGGAAGCCGCAGGACCGAAGGCGGACCTGCAGATCAAGATTGATCCGGCAGCCAGCATGTCCCGCGAATCGTTCACCTACCTGCTGGTGCATACCCTCCAGACCAGCGGACAGCTGCCGATGATCAAGCTCATTCCGGTTGAAGTCAAGGATGCGAGTCAGATGGATATCTCCAATTCGGGCGCTATTCAAACCGCGCTGGCGCTTGGCTTCGTTACACTGGATGAGTCCGGCAATTTCAATCCAAAGGGTGATATTACACGCACCGCCGGTACGGATATCGTGAATAAAGCGGTGGAATACTTGAAGACTCATCAAGCACCCGCAGCAGAGAGCGAAGTTCTCACGGCTGAGCAAGCTGTTCAACTGATCAAGGAAGCCGCAGGACCGAAGGCGGACCTGCAGATCAAGATTGATCCGGCAGCCAGCATGTCCCGCGAATCGTTCACTTACCTGCTGGTGCATACCCTCCAGACCAGCGGCCAGCTGCCGCTGCTGAATCTGATTCCGGTAGAGATCAAGGATAATGACAAGATCAATATCCTGAACTCGGGAGCCATTCAGACGGCCATTGCCTTGAAGATCGTGAAGCTGGATGCTGACGGCAAGTTCAATCCGCAGGCTGGAATCACCCGTACAGACGCGGCCGCTATGGTTAGCCAGGTTCAGGAGATCCTGAAACGGGCTGCTGCCCATCAATAATACCCGGAACATTCCAATTTCCCGCCAGCTATAGTCAGCTCAAAAAGCACAAGTCAACGGCTTGTGCTTTTTGGCATATTCTATGATCGCCGCCCGGATGCTTGTCAACACGATAGAGGCTACAGCATCAGAATCATCAGGTCTTCATCCAGATATTCATCCCCAAGCTTCATCGCCTTCGGCTCTGTGCCATAGCAGATGAATCCAAGAGATTCGTATAGTCTTTTGGCAGCTACATTATTCGAGGTTACCGTTAAATTCAGAATTTCGAGCCCCGGCAACTGCCTCGCCCGGGCAATCAGCTCCACCATCAAGCGGCGGCCCACTCCTTGTTTACGGACATCCGAATCCACATATACTGAATATATATTAGCTTTATGATCAATTTTGGGCCGGCTCTCCCGGAAGAAAGTGACGATGCCCACCAGCTTCTCCTCACCATCAAAAGCTCCCAGTGTGAAATTATTCTCCGAGGGCTCCAGCCTGATGCGGGTGGTGACTATAGACAGCTTCTTTTCCGATTCATAGGAGCTGAGATAGGCTTCCGGATGCAGCCGCAGCGACTGTAGCCGAAGCTCGCGGTAAACCTCCGCATCCACAGATGTCAGCATTCTTAGGTACAACGGTTTTGCCTCCTCAAGGAATTTATGGATTCCAAATTGACAAAATTGCAGAATTTGGCTATATTTAGACAGTGTAAAATTATATTTTAAACAATTTAATTTTTCCGTTGATCAATCTTACATAATTATGAAAAGAGGGATTTACTATGATGATGGTGAGTGTAATACTCGTGGCCCTAGTTGCACTGGAGCATGTGTATATTCTAGTGCTGGAAATGTTCCTGTGGACTACCCCGCGGGCGCAAAAATCGTTCGGCACCACCCCGCAGTTCGCCCGGGAAACGAAATCGCTGGCTGCCAACCAGGGATTGTATAACGGCTTTCTGGCGGCCGGTCTAGTCTGGAGCCTGCTGCATCCGAACGATACCTTCAGTGTTCAGCTTCAATTGTTCTTCCTGATCTGTGTTGCAGTTGCAGCCATCTATGGCGGCATCACGGCCAAGAAATCCATTCTTTTGGTTCAAGGCCTCCCGGCCTTCATTGCTCTGCTTGCCGTTGTTCTGGCGAATCTGTAATTATTAGAATGGCCGCTCTTCCCTCACAGCTTCTGTGCGAACTGGTTCAGCTGCTCGGACATCGTCCGGATCTCCTCAATGAAGCTGGAGATTTCATTCGTTGAAGCAGCCTGCTCCTGCCCGACTGACGCAATCTGATGGATGGATTGGCTGATCTGCTTCATCGCGGATTGGATCTCCCCCAGGGTATCCCGGATCCGCTGCGCGGACTGCTCGGTTTCCTTCGAGAATTTGCGGATTTCTTTCGCTACAACATCGAATCCCCGCCCCTTTTCCCCGGCGTGGGCGGCCTCAATGGCTGCATTAATCCCGAGCAGATTCGTCTGGTCGGCGACCTTTCTGAGGACAGCCAGCACTTCATCGCTTTTTTTGACACTTTCGGCGGTCGTTTCTGACTGGAGCAGCAGCTTCTGCGAGTAATCGGCAAGCAGTCCCGAGCCCTCTGCCACATGCCCAATCCGGGCATGTGCCTGATTTAGGGAGACGGAGATCTGATCGGCGATTTCGCGCAGTTCGGTCTGTCTGCGGACCTGGATACAGACCGCCCCGCAGACGCTTCCATCCTCTCCGTGTACCGGAAGAACCGTCCCGGCGAATTCATACCCGTAGTACTCCTTAGGGACATTAGCTTTCGAGAATTCATCATTTCTCAGCGCATGGTACAGAGGTTCGTCCGCGAGAATTATCTGCCCTGCCCGAATTCCCAGATCAATGGACGTACCAGGGAAATACGCGATGAACTTCTCCACATCACAGGGCAGCAATAGATACGTCGTAGGGAAAGGCAGCTTTCAGGATCGGCGCCAGGTTCACTATATCTTCAAAGGAGCGGATAATGTTCTTCATGGATGTGGGTTCTCCTTTATTAATCGCTTCGACATTTTCCAATGACTATCCTTTATTCAAAAACTTAATATTTAAAATTAATCATGCCCTCTTAACTTAAGTCAATGAAGCCCTGCAGGCGCCTTAGTACAATATAACCACAATCAATAATCAATCAGGGGGTTATGTTAATGTCTGCTGCAGTGGCTCGAACCGGGGGAATATCCCTCATTGTAATGGCGGTTGCTGCCGCGCTCTCGTACGGATATGTCCATGGGAGTCTGGTAGTGGATGGAGATGCCGCTGCAACCTTCGCCAATCTTCAGGCCTCTCCGTCGCTGTTCAGGGCCGGGATTCTGGGCTGGGTACTGATTATGGCCTGTGATGTGGCAGCTGCCTGGGCCTTATATCTGGTGCTGAAGCCTGTGCATCCGGGCTTGTCCCTGCTGGGAGCATGGCTGCGCCTGGCTTATACGGCAGTGTTGGGGATTGCTGTCTCCAGTCTGATCATGGTATCACTTCTTACCGGTAACAGGGAGGTTGCGCTTTCCGGTTTCACACGAGGGGAGCTGCAGGCCGAGGTCATGCTTATTCTTCATGCTTTTGAAGCGGTATGGTCGGCTGGTTTAATTCTGTTCGGGGGGCATCTGCTGATTATCGGTGTGCTGGCGATATGGTCGGAGAATATTCCGAAGCCCATCAGTGTGCTGCTGCTGCTGGCAGGCTTCGGCTATATTGTGGTTCATCTGTGCGGCACACTTGTGCCCGGGTATGTGGAATTCCTTCAAATTATCAAATGGGTGTTCATGCTGCCGATGACCGCAGGGGAGCTGGGGCTTGGCATCTGGCTGCTGTTCAAAGTCCCGGCTGCGCGTGTTCGCGCTCAAGCCGCTTCTTAATCCGGCTGAGCGACTCCGGTGTCATCCCGAGATAGCTGGCCAGCTGATGCTGGGGGACGCGGCTGATCAGGCTGGGCCTCCGATGCAGCAGTGCCTTGAGTCGGTCTTCGGGGGATGCCGCAATGAAGGCGGCGAATTCCGCCTGCACCTGTCCGAAATTCTCCTCGATCATCCGGCGTGTCATCAGCTCCAGCTGCGTGTGTCTGGCGTACATTTCCGTCTCGGTATTCAGCGCACCGACAACCAGTACGCAGTCCTCCAGGCAAGTCAGGCTATATTCTGACGAGGCCTCCTCTTTATGCGCATTGAAGATAGCGATCGCCTGCTCCTCTGTGTAGAAGTTCGAGGTGATGTCGCGGCCTGTAACGTCTACACTATGCTGCCGCACACAGCCTTTTAACACGAAATAGCAATGACCGGGAACCTCACCCTGCCTAAGCAGAATGGTTCCCTTGCTGTATTCCTCGACAAGAATCTCATCCAGAATAGCCTGCTGCTCCTCTTCGCTGAGGGAGGTCAGCCGGGTCATATATTGGAGCAATCTATGCTTCATGTTTCGGATTCCTCCTTATAACGCTGCTGACAACATGTCAGTAGCGTTTGAACATTCTTTCACTCATGTATTGATTATACTAACTTCCGCATCACTTTTCTCCTTCTTGCTCCGCATGGAGTACAGGACGAACAACAGAATGAACCATAGAGGCGTACACAGCAGCGCCGGACGGGTCTCATCTGCGAACAGCATAATGATCAAAATGGCGGCAAACAACGTTAAAACCGCATAATTGATAACAGGTGTGAACGGTGCTTTGAATTTGGACGAGGCATGTAAGTCCGGGCGGTTCTTCTTATACTTGATATGACATACGAGCACAACACCCCACACCCAGATGAAACAAATGGCGCTGATCGTTGTAACGATGCCGAACGCTTGGCCTGGAATAAGCTTGCTGAGCAGCGCCCCGGCCGATATTACAAATGTAGAAATAAATAATGAGTTCGCGGGCACATGATTTCGGTTCAGCTTGCCGAGCTGCGGGGATGCCTGATCTCTTCGGCTCAGATTATACAGAATCCGGCTGGTCGAGAACATCCCGCTGTTGCAGGCGGAAGCCGCTGAGGTTAAGACGACGAAATTGATAATGCCCGCAGCAACTGGAATCCCGACTAGACTGAAGGTTCGCACAAATGGACTTTCAGCCGCACTGAGCTGGGTCCACGGGTTAATGCACAGCAGCACGAAGAGCGCGCCCACATAGAAGAAGAGAATCCGCAGAGGAATCTTGTTAATCGCCGAGGGGATATTTTTCTCCGGATCCGCTGTTTCTGCGGCTGATACACCCACAAGCTCCACACCGACATAAGCGAACACAACCATCTGGAAGGAAAATAAGAAGCCCTTAACACCGTTCGGGAACACGCCCCCGTGCTCCCAGAGATTGCGAACGCTCACCGATCCTGCATCCGTCTTGAACCCGATGACCAGCAGAATGATTCCCAGGCCGATTAAGGCAAGAATCGTGACGACTTTGATTAGGGCAAACCAGAATTCGAGTTCGCCGAAGCTTTTGACCGTGAGCAGATTGAGTCCGAGCAGAATGATCAGGCAGATCACGGCCGGTACCCACTGCGGAATATCGAACCAGTACTGCACATAGACGCCCACCGCAATCACATCGGCCATCGCCGTCATAATCCAGCAGAACCAGTAGGTCCAGCCCGTAATGAACGCAGCCCGGGGCCCCAAATAGTCTTCAGCAATGTCCGTAAAGGATTGATATCCCGCTTTGGAGAGCAGCAGCTCACCCAGCGCCCTCATCACAAAAAACACGGCAATCCCCACGAGTAAATACGTGATCATAATGGACGGGCCGGCCTGCTGAATCGCTCTGCCCGATCCCAGGAATAACCCTGTGCCAATCGTGCCGCCGATAGCGATCAGCTGTACATGCCGGTTCGCCAAATCTCTCTTTAATTCTGTCTGTGCCATTGCCTTTTTCCCCCTTAATGTGTACAACGCTATGCTGCCAAATAACATAAAAAAGAGATTGGATGTCATCCAATCTCCCGGTTCATAAGAATATCAAAATAAGCTACCTGCGCTGCTGACCGTAAAGAATCGGCATAACAAATACAAATTCCGTACTCTTCTGTCCTTTTGCCTGAGATTGTGAACCCTTCGGCGCTGCGGTCTCCCGCAGTCTCTCCAGAAGCTGCTCCTGCTATAGTGTGATCCATAGCAATCATAGCCCGTGTGATGTATTAAATTGGTGAAGCGTTAATGCATTCTGATATTCTAACATATTACTCGGCATGTGAGAGATATTCTGTGAAAAAAGTCGCAATGTTCAAGAGTTCAACATGAGGTAACTTTTGAATAAACGGGGTCATCTGCAAGAGAGAATTCGTATCTGCTCCTCTACTATAATAAATTCATCCAGATTATGTAGAGCGAGGTTAGAACCAATGGCAAATCCTTCAACCGTAAAAGCTTTGACCAAGCAGCCCCTTTCACAGCAGCAGGGCAGCTTTGGCCGTTTGCTGCGGAACATTGTGAAATACCGGGTGCTGCTGCTCATGCTGCTGCCAACCGCCATTATTTTTTTCATCAACTGTTACATCCCGATGTTCGGATTATTCATTGCTTTCAAGAACATCAACTATGTTGACGGCATTATGGGCAGTCCATGGGCGGGACTCGACAACTTCCGGTTCCTCTTCGCCACATCCGATGCCCTGCGCGTGACCATTAACACCATCGGCTACAACGTTGTCTTCATTATCTCAGGGCTCATCCTCTCTGTATCCCTGGCCATTGCGATCAACGAGGTTCGCAGCAAGCTGGCCTCCCGTTTCTTCCAGACTGTTATGATTATGCCGAATTTCTTGTCCATGGTTGTCGTCAGCTTCATAGTCTACGCCTTCCTGCACCCGGAGTACGGCTTCCTGGTCAAGCATATTCTGCCCTTGTTCGGCCATTCCTCAGTCAATGCTTATATGCATCCCAATGCATGGCCCTATATTCTGTGGCTCACCAAGATGTGGCACTCGATCGGCATCGGCAGTGTCATCTATCTGGCCGCGATCACCGGCATCAGCGAGGAGCTGTATGAAGCTGCGGTGGTGGACGGCGCCAGCAAGTGGCAGCAGATCACCCGAATTACGCTGCCGCTCCTTACGCCTATCATGGTCATTCTCACCATTCTCAACATGGGCGGTATTTTCCGCTCCGACTTCGGGCTGTTCTACCACGTTACGCTGGACTCCGGTGCGCTGCGCTCTACTACGGATGTCATCGACACCTATGTGTATCGGGGCTTAATACAGCTTAATGATCTGGGTATGTCCTCTGCGGCGAACTTTTATCAATCCGTCATCGGCTTCTTCCTTGTTATCGGGGCGAACAGTCTGGCCCGCAAGCTGAACCGCGATACGGCACTTTTCTAGAACGGAGGATCTTAATGACTACTGCAACCCGAACCCGCGCCTATCCCAAAGGCTCCAAGAGCGCCCAGATTGTGCTGAACATCTTCTTCACTGCCTTCAGTCTGGCCTGCATCCTGCCTATTCTGCTCATTGTCGCCATTTCCTTAACCAACGAGAAAACGTTAACGCTGCAGGGGTATAAATTCTGGCCCGAGAAGATTGACCTGACCGCTTACCAATATCTGTTCAACCATTCGCAGACGCTGGTCAAAGCTTATGGAATCAGCCTGACCGTTACGCTTACCGGAACCCTTCTGGCAGTACTATTGATTGCTCTGTACGCGTACCCCCTCTACCGGAAGGACTTTCCCTTTAAAAAGGCTTTTAGTTTCTACCTGCTGATCACTATGCTGTTCTCGGGAGGGCTTGTCCCTTTCTACCTGCTGTACGTTAATTATTTGGATCTGAAGGACTCGCTGATTGCACTGATCCTGCCCGGCCTCTCCAACGCATTCTATATTTTCATTGCCCGCACCTTCTTCCAGCAGACGGTTCCCGAAGAGATGATAGAATCCGGCAAATTGGACGGGGCTTCGGAATGGCGGATTTTCTTCCAGCTGGTGCTTCCGATCTCGCTGCCTGTTCTTGCCACCGTTGGTCTGTTCACTACACTGACGTATTGGAATGACTGGTTCAACTCCATGCTCTTCATTAATGACACGGACAAGTACTCCCTGCAATACGTCATGATTCAAATGATTCGTCAGGCCGAGTTCTTCAAGAACCAATTGGCGGGAAGCGGTGTAGCCCTGCTCGTACAAGAGTCGGTTCCGACCGAAAGCCTGCGGATGGCCATGGTGGTGGTGTCGATTGGCCCGATCCTGTTCGTCTATCCCTTCTTCCAGAAGTACTTCACCAAAGGCCTTACTATAGGGGCAATCAAAGGCTAACCCGGTCTGACTCTGGCGTAAATGCCGGTTAGAATATATGATCTAATTATCATTGAGGAGGTTCATACAAATGAGAACAACCAGAAGCTCTGGCGCGGTGTTTGCTGCTCTGACCGCCGTGATACTGGGCATTACCGGGTGCGGCGGCGGCAATTCTAACGCTTCCACCCCGTCCAAGGCAGAATCGACAGCAGAGGCCACAGCGGCCGGAGGCACGGAGGGCAGCAACCCCGATATTTCAACGTACCGGAAGTTAACCGTTTACACGGTTGGGAACTTCCCGCAGAATGATACCAAGGCGGTTGTGGAGGAGATCAATAAATATCTCAAGGAAAAGATCAACGCCGAGATTGACTTCCAGGGACTCCCTTGGTCCTCCTGGGCCGAGAAGATGGCGCTGGCTTACCAATCCGGGGAACAGGTGGATCTGACCTTTGCCCCTAACTGGGCGGATTTCGCCAACAACGTAGCCAAAGGCGCATTCCTGCCGCTTGATGATCTGTTATCCAAGTATGGACAAGGCATCAAGGAGACCCTCGATCCCCGTTTCCTTGAAGGCGGAACGGTAGACGGCAAAATATATGCGATCCCCACCAATAAGGAAATTGGCGAGAGCCATACCATTATGTTCCGGAAGGATCTGGTCGATAAATACGGATTCGATGTGAATTCTATCCAGACGCTGGAGGATCTGGAGCCATGGCTGCAGACCATCAAGGAGAAGGAACCGGCCATTGCACCGATCTGGCTCTCCGGCAGCGGCTCCGATACGCTTGGCTACTTCGACAAAACCAAAGAGAGCATGAAGGAAAACTTCCGTTATGAGCTGGTTGCAGGCGCTCCTGCTGGTATCGTTCTCGATACCAAGACCGATAAGATGGTTATCAGCTCCATGGAGTCCGACACGGCCATCTACCGGATGAAGCTCTACGGCGACTGGTTCAGCAAGGGGTATATCAACAAGGATGCCGCAACGACCAAAACCAGTACTGAAGACGCTTTCAAGGCAGGGAAAACCTGGATGAAATTCGGTTCAGACAAACCGGATTCCGACAAGGAAGATTCCATCGCCACCGGCATTGAGCTGGTGAAGCTGAAGGGTAATGAACCCGAGATCAGTACAGCCAGCGTCAGTAACTCTATGATGGCCATTGGACGTACCTCCATTGATCCGGAGCGGACGATGATGCTGCTGAACCTGCTGCATACCGACCCGGTTCTGGTCAACCTGATTGACTTCGGCGTAGAAGGCCGGCAGTATGTTAAGGTGGAAGGCAAGGATAACTTCATCAAGCTCCCTGACGGCATTGCTACCCGTGCCGATACAGGCTGGGCGCCGGGCATTGAATGGATGTTCGGTAACCAGACCATAACCTATCTGTGGGAAGGCGAAAATGCCGATAAATGGGAGAAGTTCAAGGCCTATAACGAGAGCGCCCATAAAGTGAAGTCCTTCGGCTTCAACTTCAATACCGACGCTGTCAAAACACAGGTCTCCGTGGTCAGCAATATTATCAAGGAATTCCGCCCGCTGCTGGAAACGGGCAGTCTGGGTGTAGACAAGGTGCTTGAGGAATATAATAAGAAGCTGAAGGCCAACGGAATCGAAGAGATCCGTGCCGAGGTTCAGAAGCAATATGACGCCTGGAAGGCCAAACAATCCTAAATAAATAGGCTCGGGGGAAGGACGCTTTCTGTCCCTCCCCTTTCCTGCTGCCGGGGCGCAAATGTACCTGAGGGGTGAGACTGTGAAATTATCATTGCGATTCAAAGTGAGTGCACTTGTCTTACTGCTGGTCACGCCGCTGTTCCTCTTCCTCTCTTATACCAATATCTATTCCACCAACATTGTCCGGGAGAAGGTTGCGAAGTCCGCTTCGGATACACTGACCCTTCACTTAGGTACACTCGATGAGCTGCTGGAGCAGACCAGCCATTATCTGCTGCGTACGGCCAATGAGAACATGCTGCTGGAGCTGTATTCCGACAGCGGCCCCGACAGTGTCAATTATTATCTGTCCATCCGCAAGCTTATGGACCAGTGGTATAGCGATGTCAGCTACTACACCATCATCCGCAGTGTGTTCGTCTACCATCAGGACCGGGAGGAGTTATTCCTCAGCAGCCAGAGAGAGTATTATCAGGAGAAAGAGATGATTACTTCCGGACTGTCCTCGCGCCTTAAGACTCCTAATCTTCAGGCTTCCCTGAAGTGGGAGACCGTGACCATTGGCGGAGAGCCCGTGTTATTCAAGGTACTGCCGGACAAGAGCGGACGGCTCCTGATGGGGGTTCTGGTCAGCATTGACTCCCTGGCACAGCCTTTGACCCAGCTAGAGTCTACAGGAGGCAGCGAACAGATCGGCATGGTCAGCAATGACGGCAAATTGTTATGGGGCCAATTCGGTGATGAGGATCTCGCACTCATCCGCAGACATCTCGATAATCCTGCCCATCCCGTGGATGCGTCAATTCGTCTCAGCAACGGCAATCATTATCTGCTGATTGACAAGCCTTCACAATATTCCAATCTGAATGTCTTCATTCTGCTGGATGAGAAGTCCATTCTGGACGAGCTGCCGATCTTCCAGCGGATCATCAAAGTCATTCCTATCGCTATTATTATCATCATGGCCATCCTTCTGGCTCTGCTCAGCCGGCTTGTGTTCAAGCCCATCCAGCAATTGACCAGCGGAATGCGCATCCTGGGGAAGGGACAACTGGAATACCGGCTCAAGGAAGGCAATAGCAGGGAGTTTCAGATTATTACCCAGCAATTCAACCAGATGGCCGAGCAGATCGGCAATCTCAAGATTGATGTGTATGAGGAGCAGATGAAGGTGCAGCAGGCGGAACTCAAGCACCTTCAGGCACAGATCAACCCCCATTTTTTCATGAACTCCTTGAATATCGTCTTTCATCTGGTAGAGCTTAAGCAATATTCGCTGATCAAAAAAATGATTGGACATCTGGTCTCCCATTTCAGATTCATTATGAATACCAATGACACCTGGATTCCACTCCTGAGCGAGTTAAATCACATTCAAAACTATATTGAGATTCAAATGGTCATGTATCCGAACAAGCTGTCCTATCAGGTTCAGCTCCCCAAGGAGCTTGAGTACACACTCATTCCGCCACTGCTGATTCAGCCCTTTGTAGAGAATGCCATCAAGCATGGTTTCATCAACAATACCAAGCCCTTTAAGGTTGGGATCACGGTTTGTGAAGAAACCCGTGAGAACAGCGATTCCTGCATTGCCATTCAGATCAGGGATTCCGGGCCGGGCTTCTCCGCACACCAGCTTGACATGCTCAATCTTGGCTTGTATGAGAAAAAACCTACAGACCGTCATCTGGGCATATGGAACGTATACAGACGGATGCTGATGTTCTATAACAACCGGGCAAGGCTCACCTTCCACAATGCTCCTGACGGAGGAGCGGTTGTGGAGATCAGGCTGCCCGTTCAAAGGGGGCTGTGATGCTCGTATGTACAGAGTTCTAATCGTCGATGATCAATATTTCGCCTTGCTTGGACTGCAGCAGGGTGTGAACTGGAGCGCTTTGCAAGTAGAGGATGTCTGTCTTGCGGAGAATGTGGATCAGGCGATTGCCTGCCTGGAGCAGCAAACCGTAGATTTGTTGATCTGCGATATCGAAATGCCCGGGAGAAGCGGCTTGGAATTGCTGGCCTGGGTCAAACAGTACTCTCCCGGTACGCTGACGATTATGCTTACTTGTCATGCCGATTTCGAATATGCGCAGCGGGCCATCCACCATGGGGCATTTCATTATTTGCTGAAGCCCGTAGATTACGGGGAATTAATGAAGGTGGCAAGCACAGCCCTGGCTGAAATCAATAAACAGAAGGAACAGCAGCAGTTCGAAGCGCTTATCGGGGATTACCGGAGGAAATGGGAGCATCAGCTGCCGTTGCTGGTGGAGCGGTTCTGGCAGGATATTCTTAGCCAGCGGGCAGCCCCCGCCCTGGAATCGTTGCAGATCTCCGCAAACACCTACGATTTAGATCTGCAGCCGGACGACCGTTACTTCATCGCGTTGTTAGGTCTGGAGCAATGGAAGGAGAACCTCAGTGCACGGGATGAGACCATCATGGAGTATGCGCTGCGCAATTTGGCAGAAGAGCTGCTGCTAAGCGGGCTGGAAGGCACTGTGCTGCAGGATCAGATAGGCCACAACCTGGCGGTTATCTACGTGAGAGGCGACTTGAATGCTGTCCGGCACACGCTTAAACAGAACTGCCAGACCTTCCTGGATACCTGCGAGCGGCTGCTGCATTGCTCCTTGTCGGTCTACATCAGTCCAGGCGTATTACTGCCTGAGATCTTGAGTGCTTACACTTACGTCACCGAACGGGAGCAGGGCAATCTAAACCGTTCGCGTCAAGTGTTCGGGCCTGATGATTCCGCGTATGCTAAGGATAAACCGCTGGATGCCTTGCCGCTGGCAGCTCCCATACATTTATTCGGGGAGTGGGCGACCATCCTGGAGCTTGGCGAGCTGGAGGAGCTGGAGCGCCGCGTCACGCTATGGTTCGTAAATATCGGGCCTGACCGCTGGACAAGCGAGCTGCACCGTCAGCTCATCCACGGCATTCTCTTCATTCTCCATACTGTTCTGGCCAAAAAAGGCTTATCTGCACACGCCTCTGCGGAGCTGAAGACGCTGATGGATAAGGAGAACTATCCGAAGCACTCCGCCTCTTTGCAGAACTGGGCGATGGATTGTCTGGGCGCCGCTTTACGATTATTGCAGACAAGCCATAATGTCTCCTCGGCCACGGTCACCAAGATCAGACAATATATCCGCTCCCGTCTAAGTGAAGAGATTACCCGGGATGAACTCGCGGCGTCTGTGTATCTGAACCCGGCCTATTTATCCCGGCTGTTCAAGAAAGAGACCGGCCTGTCCATGTCAGATGTGATTATTCAGGAACGCCTGCAGAAGGCCAAGCAATTGCTTGAGGAGACCGAACTCAAGATTACAGACATTGCAGAGCGGGTAGGATACACCAGCCTGGGCAGCTTCTCCAACCTGTTTAAGCGGATGGTCGGCGTAACGCCGCAGCACTACCGCGCACGGAATAAGAAGTGAGCGGCGCTATAGGGCATACGAACCGCCGCGCTGGCGCATTGTGTTCGGTTTTTCGCGTACATTGGCTCACACCCCGCCGCGCTGGCGCATTGTGTTCGGTTTTTCGCTTACATTGGCCCACACACCGCCGCGCTGGCGCATTGTGTTCGGTTTTTCGCGTACATTGGCTCACACCCCGCCACGCTGGCGCATTGTGTTCGGTTTTTCGCGTACATTGGCTCACACCCCGCCGCGCTGGTGCATTGTGTTCGGTTTTTCGCGTACATTAGCCCACACTCCGCCGCGCTGGCGCATCGTGTTCGGTTTTTCGCTTACATTGGCTCACACTCCGCCGCGCTGGCGCATTGTGTTCGGTTTTTCGCGTACATTGGCCCACACACCGCCGCGCTGGCGCATTGTGTTCGGTTTTTCGCTTACATTGGCTCACACTCCGCCGCGCTGGCGCATTGTGTTCGGTTTTTCGCGTACATTGGCTCACACACCGCCGCGCTGGTGCATTGTGTTCGGTTTTTCGCGTACATTGGCTCACACCCCGCCGCGCTGGCGCATTGTGTTCGGTTTTTCGCGTACATTGGCCCACACACCGCCGCGCTGGCGCATTGTGTTCGGTTTTTCGCGTACATTGGCCCACACACCGCCGCGCTGGCGAATTGTGTTCGGTTTTTCGCGTACATTGGCCCACACATCGCCGCGCCGGCGCATTGTGTTCGGTTTTTCGCGTACACTGGCTCACACCCCGCCGCGCTGGCGCATTGTGTTCGGTTTTTCGCTTACATTGGCCCACACCCCGCCGCGCTGGCGCATTGTGTTCGGTTTTTCGCGTACATTGGCTCACACACCGCCGCGCTGGCGCATTGTGTTCGGTTTTTCGCGTACATTGGCTCACACCCCGCCGCGCTGGTGCATTGTGTTCGGTTTTTCGCGTACATTGGCTCACACCCCGCCGCGCTGGTGCATTGTGTTCGGTTTTTCGCGTACATTGGCCCACACACCGCCGCGCTGGCACATTGTGTTCGGTTTTTCGCGTACATTGGCCCACACCCCGCCGCGCTGGCGCATTGTGTTCGGTTTTTCGCGTACATTGGCCCACACCCCGCCGCGCTGGCGCATTGTGTTCGGTTTTTCGCGTACATTAGCCCACACCCCGCCGCGCTGGCGCATTGTGTTCGGTTTTTCGCGTACATTGGCCCACACACCGCCGCGCTGGTGCATTGTGTTCGGTTTTTCGCGTACATTGGCTCACACCCCGCCGCGCTGGCGCATTGTGTTCGGATTTTCGCATACATTCGGCACACGCTTCCCGGCGGAGCAAGCAGATTTCCTTTAACTTACCTCCGTATTCACCATATCTGCACCTGCCAAACAAAAAGAGCGAGAGGGCTATATGCCCCTTCGCTCTTTTTAACATCTACTCGCTGTTTACTTTAACAAGTAACTCAATTACTTAATAATCACGTATTCCAGGCCCACCAGCTTGGCATAGGTAACGATCTGATCTGTCGTCAGGTTCAGCGATACCACGGTATGGTGACCACCGCCATTCTCGATCCAAGCCTTAACCCCATCCTGGAAGTTAGGCTTTACCTGCCAGAGCACGCGGGCCACTGGAAGATTCGGGGCCGGAACCGTCGGTTCGAAGGCAGTAACTTCATTGATCAGCAGCTTGTAATGCGTGCCGAAGTCAGCCATCGATACCACAACGCCTTCGCCGGCCTTGCCGTCGAATACGAGACGGGCCGGATCTTCGCGGTCGCCGATACCCAGCGGAGACACAAGCACCTTCGGCTTGTTGCTGGCCAGGCTTGGGTCAACCTCAAGCATGTGGGACTGCAGAATCGCTTCCTGGCCGGCAGCCATTTCGTAGGTGTAATCTTCCATGAATCCGGTGTTCAGGTTGTGGCTCATCACCTTCATCAGGCGGTCCAGAGCTGCTGTCTTCCAGTCCCCTTCGCCGGCGAAGCCGTAGCCTTGTGCCATCAGACGCTGAACGGCAAGACCCGGAAGCTGCTTCATGCCGTGCAGGTCTTCGAAGTTCGAAGTGAACGCATTGTAGTTGCCGGCATCCAGGAAGCGTTTGAGGGCAATTTCATAGCTGGCCTGTACCTTCACGCTGGCTTCCCATGCTTCTTTGCTGTACGAACCGTAATCAAATTCATACTGCTCTGCATATTCAGCGAACAGCGCATCAATTTCTTCTTCCTTCACTTCGTTTACATAAGCAACCAGGTCGCCGATCCCGAAGTAATCCACGGTCCAGCCGAACTGAATCTGGGCTTCTACCTTGTCGCCTTCGGTAACGCCCACGTTACGCATGTTGTCGCCGAAGCGGGCCACTTTGATATTGAAGCTTTCGTTATACGCAACGGCAACGTCCATCCATTCCGCAATTTGCTTCTGGACTTCGGCGCGTTCCCAGTACCCTACTACCACTTTGTTCTGTTTCTTCAGGCGGGCATTAATGAACCCGTATTCACGGTCGCCATGGGCAGCCTGGTTCAGGTTCATGAAGTCCATATCAAGTGTTGCCCAAGGAATGCTCTCATTGTACTGCGTAGCCAGGTGCAGAAGCGGCTTCTGCAGCAGCTTCGTGCCGCGGATCCACATTTTGGCCGGGGAGAAGGTATGCATCCAGGTGATCACACCGGCAACCTCGTCACGGTAGTTGACTTCTTTCATGATCGAAGTGATTTTGTCTGCGGTGACCGCCAGATCCTGCAGTACCATCGGATAAGGAAGCACACCGCTGTTATTGAGGGCATCCGTCATTTCCTGTGCATGAGCTTTAACTTCACCGAGGGCTTCTTCTCCGTACAGATGCTGTGATCCTACAACAAACCAGAATTGCTTAGCACTTACTGTTGACATATGATTCATCCTCTTCTCTTAGATAATATATAAATCAGATTATTTCTGACCGTAATAAGCGCCTTTGCCATGCTTGCGCAGATAGTGTTTATCCAGAATCCGCTGCGGCAGTTCTTCAGCGAAATGGTTCAGCTCGCGGGCAAAATGGTTCATCTTGGACACTTCCTCCAGCACCACGCTGTTCATCACTGCATCATGGGCATTCTTCCCCCAGGTGAACGGGCCATGGCCTTTCAGCAAGACGCCGGGAACTGCCATAATATCAAGGCCCCGCTGTTCAAAAGTCTCAATGATCACGCGTCCGGTCTCCGCTTCATAGCCGCGGTCAACCTCCTCCTGCGTCAGGAAGCGGGCGCAGGGTACCGCGCCATAGAAGGTGTCGGCATGTGTCGTTCCCATTACAGCAACATCCAGCCCGGCCTGCGCCCAGATGGTCGCCCAGGTCGAATGCGTGTGCACGATGCCGCCGATTTCTGCATAATGCTTGTAGAGTACGGCATGTGTCGGTGTATCCGAGGAAGGTCTCATCTCCCCTTCAACCACGTTACCGTCGAAATCCACTACGACCATATCGCTAGGCTTCATTTTGTCATAGCTGACTCCGCTTGGTTTGATGACGAATACGCCTTTCTCACGGTCAACTGCGCTCACATTGCCCCAGGTGTATTTGACGAGTCCATGCTTAGGCAGGTCCAGATTGGCCTCGAATACCTCTTCTTTCAGTTGCTCTAACATGTATTAACCCCTCCCGTTCTCTACCAGATGATCTACAGCAGCCTGCTCTATCGCCAGACCTTCGGTGTAACGTTCCATGAACAATTCGAAGCCAGCAACATCAGCTGCATCCGGATGGATGACTTGTCCTTCCACATCCTTAAATACCTTGTGGTCAAGGAAGTCATCAAGACGCTCCTGCTGTGCTTTGTTCTGCATGTAGGAGGCCAGAATCGCCATCCCCCATGCGCCGCCTTCTCCGGCTGTTGCCATGACAGAGACAGGGACGTTCATTGCAGCGGCTACGATTTTCTGGCCGACAACAGGGGTTTTGAATAACCCGCCGTGAGCCAGAATGCTGTCGATCGACACTTGCTCCTGCTTGGTCAGAATATCCATTCCGATCTTCAGCGCACCAAAAGCGGAGAATAAATGCGTCCGCATGAAGTTGGCCAGATTGAACCGGCTCTCAGGTGAGCGTACAAACAACGGCCGGCCTTTCTCAATCCCGGTAATATTCTCCCCGGAGAAATACCCGTAGCTCAGCAGACCGCCGCCATCGGCATCCGCCTCCAGTGCTTTATTGAACAGGACACTGAACAGCTGGCCGGGGTCAGACTTAAAGCCCATCGCTTCCGAGAATTCACGGAACAAGCCGATCCAGGCGTTGAGATCACTGGAACAGTTGTTGGCATGAACCATGCCGACCGGACTGCCGTCTGGAGTCGTTACCATATCAATCTCCGGATATACGGCTGTAAGATCCTTCTCCAGCACGATCATTGCAAAGACGGAAGTGCCTACGGAGATGTTACCGGTCCGTTTGCGGACACTGTTCGTAGCGACCATTCCTGTTCCGGCGTCGCCTTCCGGAGGACACAGCGGAATACCCGGCTGCAGGTCCCCGGACGCATCCAGAATTAACGCACCCGCTTCTGTTAATAGCCCTGCCTGCCCGCCCGCAGTATAAACTTTAGGGAGAATATCTTTCAGCTTCCAAGGGTAGCCCTTGTCTGCAATGAGTTCATCGAACTGTGCAACCATCGCTGCATTGTAATCCTGCGTGGCCTCATCTATCGGGAACACCCCCGAAGCATCGCCGATCCCGATCGCCTTGCTGCCGGTCAGCAGCCAGTGAATATACCCGCCCAGCGTTGTTACGAACTCCGCCTGAGGCACATGCTCTTCCCCGTTCAGTATCGCCTGATACAGGTGCGCTATGGTCCAGCGTTCAGGGATGTTGAACTGGAAGACATCCGTTAATTCTTTGGCCGCAGCACCGGTTGTTGCATTACGCCAGGTCCGGAACGGAACCAGCAGCCCGCCTGCGCTGTCAAAAGCCATATATCCGTGCATCATTGCCGAGAACCCGATAGAACCGACGGTCGTAAGCGTAACACCGTATTTCTGCTGGACCTCCTGCTTCAGTTCATGGTAAGCCTCCTGCAGGCCCTTAATAATGTCTGTCAAATGATACGTCCAGTACCCGCCCTCAAGCAGATTCTCCCACTCAAAGCTTCCGGATGCGATGGTCTCAAAACGCTGATCAATCAGTACTGCCTTGATACGTGTGGATCCAAATTCGATACCCAGTGAAGTTTCTCCCTTAAGTACCGCTTGCCCGATGTTCTGATCCATGCCCACGTTACTCCTCTCTGAACCAAACTGTTATAATAGAAATGGAAAGAAGGCGCTTCCTTTATTAACAGACTTAGTATATTTTTTGTTCGTACATTTGTCAACATTACATACAAGATATACATACAAATTTTACAGTGAGAGATCCTTATTTCCCTTGAAACGCTTATACATAGTAGACATCGGATTATAATAACGATATATTCATACTATAATGTGTACGTACAACTATTGCGAATATACCGATTCGTATATGAACAACCATGAAAGAAGTGAGCCGGGTGAGAACCAAATACCAGATTATTTTTGATGATATAAAAAGCAATATACTGTCAGGAACCTATAGTGTGGGCGAGCAGATTCCAACAGAATTAGCCTTTCAGGACACCTATGGTGTGAGCCGGCAAACCGTCCGGAAGGCAATCCTGGAGCTATCCAACGAGGGCTTTCTAAGAAGCGAGAAGGGATCAGGCACCTATGTAAGCAACCAGTTCCGGTCCAAATCAGGGGGCAACCCCAATAATAAAACCATCGGTGTCATCACGACCTACCTCTCAGATTACATCTTCCCTTCCATCATCCGCGGGATTGAGAGCAGACTGAATGAGGATAATTATTCGCTGCTGCTCGCCAGTACCAATAATGATGTCGCCCAGGAGAAGAAGGCGCTGGAGATGATGCTGTCCTTCGGCGTTGAAGGTCTGATTATTGAGCCTACCAAAAGCAATCTGTACAACCCCAATATTGCCTACTATCTGTCGTTCAAAGAACAGGATGTCCCGTTTATCATGATTAATGCTTATTATGAAGAACTGGAGGTGCCTTTCTTCTGCCTTGATGATGTGCAGTCCAGTTACCTGGCGACCAAAGAGCTGATCTCCAAGGGTCATACCCAGATCGGTATTATTGCCAAAATGGATGACCTGCAAGGCAAATACCGCATGAAGGGTTATATCAAAGCGCTAGGAGAAGCCAAATTACGCTTTCACCCCGAGCAGGTGCTGTCCTTCGATACCGAGTCCAAGCAAGCCCTGTCAGAGAACCTGAAGCAGTTCCTGACCGATAACAGAGAGGTATTAACAGCTATTGTCTGCTATAACGATGAGGTTGGCCTGGAAGTCGTAAATGTGTGCAGACAGCTGGAGATTTCGATTCCGGAGGATCTATCAATCATTGGCCAGGATAATTCTTATATCGCCAAAAATGCGGGCATCAAGCTCACGACCTTAACCCATCCGCAGGAGCAGATGGGCCGTGATGCCGCTGAGTGGGTTATTAAAAAGCTGCAGGGGAAGAAGGATTTGCGGAACAGCACCTATTATCAGCCTGTGCTGATTGAGGGGGAGACGGTAAGGGCGCTGGATTAGACGGCTTTGTCGGCTCCTGGCTGGGTACCAAGCTGCTGGGGCCGAGGGGTCCCGTTGGTGCCGGGGAATTCTCCGTTATCCTTATAGAATCCTTAGAATCTCCTCTTAGACTGTGGAGATAGAAAGGATGATATACTATGCGGGACATGATTCTGGAAACCGAGAATCTATGCAAAAGCTTCAAGCACCAAACCGTCGTGAGCAATGTATCACTTGCTGTACCGCGCAACTCGATCTATGGACTGCTTGGTCCGAATGGCGCCGGCAAATCCACAACACTCAAAATGTTCGCAGGCATGCTGCGCCCCGATTCCGGCAGTATCCGCATTCAAGGGCATGATTGGACCCGGAAGGACTTACGCAGAATTGGCGTACTGATTGAGGCGCCGCCGCTATATGAGAACCTGACCGCCCGGGAGAATCTCAAGGTGCGCACACTCGCCCTAGGATTACCGCAGTCCCGGATCGAAGAGGTGCTCACCACCGTGGATTTGGCCCGGACGGGGAAGAAACGTGCCGGACAATTCTCCATGGGGATGAAGCAGCGGCTCGGCATCGCGATTGCACTTCTGAATCAGCCGGAGCTGCTCATTCTGGACGAACCGACCAACGGGCTAGACCCTATCGGGATTCAGGAGCTGCGGGAGCTGATCCGTTCCTTCCCCGGGCAGGGAATCACTGTCATTCTCTCAAGCCATATGCTCTCCGAGGTCGAACAGGTAGCGGATCAGATCGGAATTATTGCCGGCGGAGTGCTGGGATATCAGGGAGCCATTCCTCACGGACAAGAGCTGGAAGCCTTGTTCATGCAGGTGGCAGCAGCAGGCCGGAGGGAGGTTGCTCCGCATGCTTAGTCATATTAGGGCTGAACGTTTAAAATGGCGGCGCACCTTCATCCCCAGTCTGGTCTGGATCGTCCCTGTATTCACGATGCTGCTGTGTGCCATTCTAATGGGCGGACGCTATTTTCAGACCGGGGCTTATAACTGGTGGTACACCATGCTCTTGCCGGGGGCGTTGACACTCACTTGTTCACTGGCTCTGCATAAGGATGCCAAGATGAAATACCGCGGACTGCTGGCACTTCCCGTGGATCCGAAGATCCTCTGGGCCGGGAAAATCATCGCCTGTGCGCAGTGGCTGTCCGCGGCTGTCCTCCTGTTCCTGATTGGCATTACAGCAGGGGGAATGCTGTTTGGCCAGACCCTTCCATTGCTGAGCAGCCTGGCCGGCAGCGCGCTGATCTTCATTACGTTTCTGTGGCAGATTCCACTATGTCTGTTCCTGGCCGCACGGCTCGGATTATTCGCCGCTGTTCTGCTTAATATGTTCGGCACTGTCGTGGGTGTGGTTACCTTCGATGCCGGAGGACTGTGGGATTACATCCCGTATACGATTACTTTCAGACTCATGTGCCCGGTGCTGTCCATCCTGCCGAACGGCCTCCCGGTACCGGCGGACAGTCCGCTGAGAAGCACAGACATGATTCTGGCGGATGTGCTGGTCTCCCTGGTCTGGTTCGGATTACTGTTCCTGCTTACTGCACTATGGTTCCATAAGCAGGAGGCGAAGTAACATGGCCACACTACTGGGATTGCTGCGGGCGGATCTGCTTAAAACCCGGCACACACCGTTTCTGCTGATTCATCTGCTGGCCCCCTTAACCGGAGCTGCCGTGTTCCTGGCCTACTATTCTTACTCCCCATGGAGCGCCTCAGATAAGGCATTGGCGTTCATGCAGTCTCTGGGCTGTGCCCTTCCTGCCTTGATCGGGCTCGTCTGCTCCATGGCGGCGGAACAGGAAGCGAATGCAGGACAGTATCAAGGAATGCTTGCTGTACCTGCGGCCAGAATCACAACCTATATAAGTAAGCTGCTGCTCCTGTTGTGTTTCGGCCTCGGAGCCGTCCTGTTCGCTTACAGCCTTTTTGGCCTGGGCTTTAGCAGAATTCTGCAGCAGGACAGACTGGGATTACCCTTTTACCTCACCGGGGCGGTTATTCTGTTCGGGAGCAATATATTTCTATACCTGCTTCACCTGACAGCCAGCCTGCAATTTGGCCGGGGGGCTTCTATTGGAACAGGGCTTGCGGGAAGTCTGGTGTCCGCCTTAATGCTCACCGGACTGGGCGATTCGATCTGGCCCTATATCCCCTTCGCCTGGGGTGTCCGCTTCATCTCTTTATGGACAATCCACGCTTCCGGTATTTCGTTATCCCCTGCCGTATCCGGCCTGAATACCGGAATTGCCGTCTGCATATCAGGAACAATCACCGCTTCCCTGGTATGCCTCTTATGGTTCAGGCGCTGGGAAGGACGATCAACGGAGAATTAGACCTACAACTTATAATTGAGGGAATGAATATGGCCAAAATACTCGTAGTAGACGATGAGCCCGCTATCCTGTCGCTGATTCGCAATGCACTCCGTACGGATCAGCACCTGGTGACGGTGATCTCTGATTCCACCCAGGTGCGCCAGTCCGACCTTGGCGCATACGATCTTATTTTGCTGGATGTCATGATGCCGGGGGTGGACGGCTTTTCCCTTTGCCGGGAGATCCGCGGGGCAGTGGATTGCCCCATTCTTTTTGTAACGGCCAAAACACAGGAAAGCGATCTGATGTACGGCCTGGGCCTGGGAGCAGATGATTATATTGTGAAGCCCTTTGGTATAGGGGCGCTGCGTGCACGGATTGATGCCCACCTCAGGCGGGAGGGCAGGGAGAAGCGGAAGGTGCTGTATATGGAGAACGTACATTTCAATCTCTCCGGCAAAGAGCTGTTTGTCCAGGCGGACAAGGTGTCTCTGACCAAAAGCGAATATGAAATCTGCGAATTCCTGGCCCGCAGCCGCGGACAGGTCTTCTCCAAGGAACATATCTATGAAGCGGTCTTCGGGTATGACGGGGAAAGCGACAGCAGCGCTATTACGGAGCATATTAAGAATATCCGGGCCAAGCTGAGCAAATATGGAATGGATGTCATTGAGACCATCTGGGGGATCGGATATAAGTGGAAGCTGTAAAATTAACCAAAACCGTACGCCTTCGCACCTTTTTCCTGCAGTACCTTCTGTTCTTAAGCCTGGGAACGATCCTGCTGCTGGGCGTGCTACTCGGCCTGTTCGCGCTGGCTTTTGCCTGGGATGCCGTGCTGCCGGCAAACTATGCCGAGAAGGAGATTGCAGCGTTCAAGGAACGGCTTACCTCAAGCGAAGCAGTAACGCCGCAGATGGTTCCGGACAGGGTCGATTATACCGTGTTCACCGGGGATGGGGAACTGCTGGCCGGTAATCTGAAACGCCAGGAAGCAGTACATGCCTGGGAAATCGTGCAGCATGGGGATAGTCAGGGCTCTCATTTCTATACAACCGCCCGGCACGGGCAGGAAATCTGGATATTCCGTTATAGCTTAACGCCGCAGTACGCCTCTTCCCTGATGCGCAGCTATCTGCCGAATCCTCAGCTGCTGGCCATCCTGCTCTTCATCTTCGGTATTTTGCTCCAGGCCGCCCTGCTCGCCGCTCTGTTCGGCAGCAGACTGTCGAAGAAAATGGCCGGGCTGCAGGAAGCGACCGGGCACATCCAGCGTGAGAATCTGGAGTTCACCATTAAGCCCTCCGGAATCCGCGAGATCGATGAGGTACTGGCCTCCCTGGACCGGATGAAGGAAGCCCTGAATACCTCGCTTAAGCGGCAGTGGGAGCTGGAACGTTCCCGCAGAGAACAGATTTCCGCGCTGGCCCACGACATTAAGACACCGCTCACCATCATCCGGGGAAACGCAGAGCTGCTGCAGGAGACCTCACAGGATGATGCCCAGCGGGAGTATAACAGTTATATTCTCCGCAGCGCCGGGGACATCGAAGCCTTCGTTCAGGAGGTTATTGATCTGTCCAGCCTGCAGGCTGGAGCGGAGCGCCGGGAATCCCTTGTGCCAACAGGGGGAATTATTGAAGAGTTGGAGCTGCAGCTGAAGGCCCTCTCCTCCGGGAAGAACCTGCATACCTCTGTCCAGAAGAAAAACCTGCCCGAGTTCCTCTTCATTAATAAAGAGCTGCTGCTGCGGGGGATTGTTAACGTGCTCGCGAATGCGGCAGAGCATACACCTCCGCAGGGAAGCATCGGTCTGCTCGTGCAGGGCGGTGCTGATACTGTTCATTTCATGATTACTGATACCGGCCGCGGCTTCTCGCAGGCTGATCTGAAAGAAGCAACCCATCAGTTCTACAGGGGCGACCGGAGCCGAAGCTCCGGCAACCATCACGGGATGGGGCTCTACATTGCCCGGTCTGTGGCCGAGCAGCACGGGGGCAGCCTTAGTCTGGATAATGTATCCCCCTCCGGCGGAGGGAAGGTGACCCTGAGCATTTCACAAACCAAGCGACCCTGATTCTCCTTGAGAATTGGGGTTGCTTAATTTACCGCAAAGAGGGAATGTATATTGCCTTCCGGATCTGCAAAAAAACCCGTGGTGTGTCCCCAGGGCACCACCTTCGGCGCTGTGATTCCTGTAGCCCCTTTTGCAACAAATTCATCGTATCTAGTGTAGACATCCTCAGGAGAGTCACATTCGAAGTTAAGCTCAAAGGCCTGTCCTTTACGCTCCTCTGCGTAGGAGTGATGACCGTTCGTGTTATCCGCCATTAAGGGTGCTGAGAATATCGCTAGACGAACACCGTCATTCTCAAATTCAGCATAGTGATCCTCTTCAACAATAGCCTTAAATCCCAGAACATCACGATAGAAGCCAGTCATTCCAGCAACATCCAGGGCCAAAACCGTAATTCCTTCTAATTTCACTCTCACCCCTGTAACTCCACCCTTCTATCTTCATTGTCCTGTATCTTGATCCAGTCTCTCTGATACAACCGGGAAGGCGATTGTCCGGCAATATCCGTGGAGTGGCCAGTCTCAGCCACGAGACCCGCCACCTTGTCCCGGAAGCCAGCCTCCGGCAGTTCTCTGTCCAGAATCGCCTCGTACACTTTCTGTAGTTCCTGTAAGGTAAACAGCTTAGGCATTAAGTGCAGCGCGATGCCGGTCTGCTCCGTTTCTTGGCGCAGCCGTTCGATGGCGCGGGCAATGATTTTCCCGTGATCAAAAGCAAGCCCGTCATTGGACTGGATCGAGTAAGTGACTGACCTGGAGGCCGGCTTGGCTGTCACCGTACGGTCTATAACCACCGTCAGTTCTCCCTCTCCGGCACCCAGCTTAAGCTCGTAAGTAAAGGTTCCGATGTATCCTTCTTCCAGCAGCTCTTTGTGCTCCCTTACAAGCCGGTAGCTTACCGTGAACCAGGCCGCGTCTTCGGCATCATCCCCCGCCTGCAGCTGGATCCGGCTGCTGTCAATCAGGGCCATATAGCTGCTGCTCATCACCCAGGTACGGGGGTCGCGCCCGGGATCGGTAACGGTATAGAGCTGCTCCAGATATACATCAGCAACGCCGGTCTCCTCATACAGTTCACGCGCAGCCGCCTGCTCCCCGGTCTCATCCGGCTGGATGAAGCCGCCCGGCAGCGCCCAACATCCCAGGCAGGGATGCCCTCCCCGGCGGATCAGCAGAATTCGCAGCTCTTTGTCCTGGAGCTTGAGAGAGTCGTCTGCCTCCTTGTCCGTGACCGTAAAAACCACCATATCCGCCGCCACCGAAGGCCGCTCATAATCTCCTGCCCGGTATCGCTCCAGAAATTCACGTTCTGTAAGTCCATTATGATCTAACAATTCCAAGCGTCTTCGCCTCCCGGATTCATTGTTCTAGTTCTGCAGCTCTCCGAAGTAGTTCCCATAAGGCTTGAACCTGGCAAGCACCCCGTCCACCTTACGCATGCGTTCCTCCAGGGTTCCCCTCAGGGTGATGTAAGGAATCCGCCGCTCCTTCAAATCCGCTATGATCTGCTTGTGGAAAATATGCCGTTTCTGGTCCCCGCTGCGGTCCCAAGTATCGTCATAAGGAATATCGTCACCGCACAGGAAAAACAGATCGTACCGCTGCGCATTCTCCAGCGCCAGCCGGGTGAGAAGCCCGGGGGCCCGTCCGTGGTAATCCAGGGCGTACATATAGGTGGTAATCGCATTCGTATCGACAAACAGATACCGGTCTGCGTCCAGTAGCGCCCGTTCCTCCCGCTTAAGATGGCCCACGGCAATTTCGTCAAAAGCCTCTATGCCGATCCGGCGGTCCACCTGATGCTCCGTCCAATACTCCCGCCCGTACTCACTGGCAAAAGCCGTCCTATACTGTTTCGCCAGCGCCTCAGTAATCGTCGATTTGCCGGTAGACATCGCTCCTACAAACACAATTTTCGTAATTAAGTCCCGGTATACGATGTCGCTTACATATTGCCGGTATCTATAAGGATCAGAGCGGACCATGGTGGCCGATACCGGTACCCGCTGACGCGCTTCATCCACCCTCCGGTCTATGGCGCCCAGGGCGATGCTCATATGCTTGCCATAGAACTCGCTGGAGTAAAAGTGGGTCACCTGCTCGCCCTTCAGCAGCCCGAGAATATACTGTTCTTCCCGGATCTCATGCTCCCGGTCATCGGAGTACCCGTCCGGACCATCCCACGCTTCAATTACCCGCACCGATGACGGATACAGCCTGCGTATCCAGTTCGCGCGGATATGCAGCGGAACCGGAGAGACGGACGTTTCATAGATCACCACGATCAATTCATCGACCTCCTGCAGCGCCGTTTCGATCATGAGCTGGTGCCCTTTATGCAGCGGAGCGAACTTTCCGAGTGTTAATCCGAGCGTCTTCATGCCAGCGCCTCCTTAGCCCCTTTGTTCCAGTTATAGTAGCCATATAGCGCGTTAATCAGATAGGCACTCCACATGACGATCATCAGCAGACCTTCACCACTGCCCTCCACCGTCCGGATTACCCAGAGCAGCACCGTGAACAGATTCAGCACAATATAGACCAGCCACTGCTCCTTGAATCTCCGCACCATCAGAATCGTAGCCACTACGGATAACACGGTCGTGATAGCATCAATATAAGGCGAGTTCTGCGCCGGGATGAACGACAGGCTATACCCCAGCAGCAGCGCCCCGGAAATACAGACCGCCATCGTGAGGAGCCTGCCTTTGACCTCCATCTGGCGCATGGACAGCTTGCCGCTCTGCATATTCTTCTTCCACATATAGAAGCCTACAACATTCATCGGCACGAAGAAAAGCAGATTCAGCATAACCTCTCCGAATAATCCGTTAATATAAGCCAGATAGGCGTAGCCGAAGGTGTTATACATCCCAAAAGCATAACTCATCAGCTTCCCCTTCGCCGTAAGCACCACGCACAGCACCCCGGTAATAAAGACCGTGAACCCCAGGAACGAATCCTTGGAAACAATTGTAAAACCAATTGCAATCAAAGTAAATATAACCAGCCAGACGATTTCGAACCCATTCCAGTTCCCCGCAATCTTCTTCACGCTGCATCCCTCCGCTTTCTGCATCTATTCTTGATGGGAATAACTTATTAACATTATGATAATTACATTTTGTTAATATCAAGATAACAGAAGCTGCAGCAGGATGCAAGCCCAATTCTCCTCTCGTCAGAAAAAAGAAATAGACCGCCCTCCTGTTTGGATAGCGGTCTGCTTTGCTATGGTTCTCCAAGCCGGGTCTCTCAGGTATTCTCTGCAGTAACGGGGTTAACCGCAAAGAGGGAATGAATATTGCCTTCCGGAATCTGCAAAGAATCCCGTAGTGTGCCCCAGGACATCACCTTCGGTGCAGTTATCCCTGTAGCCCCTTTTGCAACAAATTCGTTATACTTTACGCGGACCGTCTCAGGAGAAATCCCTTGTTATTCACATGTATTTCAAGCTTTGTTATACCTATAATAAACCTATATCAGATAAGGGGCGGTAATTAGATGGGCGTAAAAGGTCTGGCACATGTAGCGATTTAAGCTAGAGATTATACAGCGACTATTGCATTTTATACCGAAGTTCTGGGGTTTAAGCGGGGCCATCACTGGAGTCTGCCCTCATTTCACATCCAGGAAGCTTCGATGCTGATAACGATGCCGTGATTCCTGCTCAGGGAAAGAAAGCTTCATCTGAAGAAGAAATAGCCCACGGTGCATTATTGCATTTTGCCTTTTATGGAGATAATGTGGAGGAAACATATCAAAAATCCCTTGCTCACGGAGCAAGGACTTTCGTAGAACCGGATACCCTGTCACTTGGCGAACCGCCGCTGCTGGTGAAGAACGCACTCATTCACAGCCCTAACGGGGAAATTATCGAATTTATTGAAGAGGTTGATTTTGACAGGTCCGGATTTAACCCTACCCCATAAAAAGCCCCGTCCCTGAAGGGACGGGGCTTGCTCCGTTATGCAGCCATCGCTCAGATCACTCGATCTCTATCCCGTACCAGCCGTCCGCCAGTGTATCCAGCTTGTAGTTAGCAGGCTCCTCACTATAAGCCTTCTCGACCAGATCCTGACTGTCACAATACACAATATGATAGGTGTTGCCTTTCTCGCCTTCCCAGTCAAATACGAACCTTAGGAGGCTCTTCCCGTCCTGTCTGCTGTATCTGACAAAGTTCAGCTTGTCTTCTGATACCTCTATAATCTGCTGTACATTGCCCTGCAGGCCCGCATTCGCACCATCCAGGAACTGATGGCCCACAGCATTGCCGTTATTCGAGTAGATAAAGGTATTTCCTATATCACTCCGGTTATCCAGGCTGGTCATAAGAAGCTCGGTCTCCTCTTTTACAGCCTCAAACAGCTCGCGATGATCCCTGTAAATATCATATTTCGCGCTGGAATGGTTATAGTTAATAATCACCCCTAACGCCACAATTATCACTGCGGCTGCAATGCCTATAAAGACGATTCTAGTGCGGCCCATAACTCCACCTGCCTGACCCTTTCAGAATGAGACGCTTTGAATTAGTTAACAGAACCGCTGAAATACAGCTCGTAATCAATCGTTGTAATAAACGGCACATATTTTCCGTTGAAACGGTCGTAGTGCTGCAGCGTGAACCAATCGACAAAGCCCGGCCAATTAATCTCATCATCTGCGTCCAGGCCGAAATGATCATAGAAATGGAACACCAGCTTCCCGCTGAACTGGTCTCCGGCAATCTTGAAGTCCTTAATGGTAATATTATTGCCATGGAAGGCATGAATCGCCAGGGATAACGCCAGATTGGTCTTCTCCGTAAACACCGGATACGGGCTGTGTGAGAATCCGCCCACGTAATCATAAACAACTTTCTTGTTCGCACTTGGGTCATACTCCAGCTTAGACAGGTCGCCATTACTATTGTGCAGCTCCTGGACAACGAAATCACGGATTAATTGCACATAATTCTCGGTGCTGGAGTCACTTATGACTGCATTGTCCAGCTTGCTGTTATGATACTTGATATATTGGTCCGTATTGAAGGTGTCACCGTCGGAAACCGATGTGCCTTCATTACTGCGGTTATCGTATCTGAACGTCGAGATCAAATCGCTCAGAACGGAGCTCATATCGTCACTCGCACCGGTTTGGCCGACGGAGAACAGGAATGCCATTTCGCCCCAGATCATGGCTTCCGGCGTAATCTTGGCCACAGAGAACACCGGGCCCAGCTTGAATAATTCACTATAGGTGTAGTCATTGAACGTCAGGTCATCCGATACGGTATAATCTCCTCGCGGAGCATCCTTGAGTACTCCCTCTCTGTGATCTGACTGAAGGATCAATGCCTCATTAACATCTGGAGTCAGCCTTCTGGGATCCACCGCATCGTTCAGACCATCGCCGTCTGTGTCTGTCAGATTAGGATTAGAATACATATAGGCATAGACCTTATCGCCGACTTTCAGAATGCGGACCTCTTCACCATCCTTGAGCCCGTCGTCATCGCTGTCCGCATCCAGGTAGTTCACTCTGACCACCGCACCACCTGTACCTAGACGCAATCGGCCTGCCTGCATTTCTTTCTCGTGATAGTCACTAATGCCGTCCATGTCTGTATCTTTGTATAAGTCCGAGGTCTCGGCGATCGTATCGAAGATCCCGTATAAATGGTCGGCGTTGCTCGCATGATAGTAGCTGCCGCCGGTGCCCTGCGCCATATTTGTCAATATACTCGTCGATACACTGCTGCCGAGCCCTACCGTATAAATAACGATTTGATTATCAGCGGCCTGCTTGGTCAGCGATGTATTGTAAGTGCCGTCTCCATCTGTAAGCATAATAATATACTTCAGGACATCTGTTCTGCCGCTGGCGGTGAACAAATTAAGCGCACTTGCAATTCCGCTAGTCAAGCTCGTTCCGCCGTTACTGTCAATCTTCCCTGCGGCTGTATTCAAAGCTGTCTTATCAGAGGTGAACGCGGATAATACCTTGGCGGTGTCGTCAAAATCAACAATAGCGCCCCGGTCACTTCCTGTCAGCAGGTTGATGAACTGTCTGGTTACGCTGGTTCTCACATTGCTTCCATCATTGCCCGACATGCTGCCCGAGGAGTCGATGACGAAGACAATGTCCATCCCCGAATATTGCTCTTCTCCCTCATCATACAGGAACTTATACTGCCATACAGTATCGTATACGGTTTTGTTTAATAAAATATATTTTGAGAAGTGTGCAGTCTCAACCGAAACCACATTACCCGTAACCTTCTGATTAGGTAGCTCTTCAAATAACTGAGCGGCTTCATTGAAATAGTAGATCCGCGGGACGAAGTTCGCTGTATTCAACAAGCTATCATCCAGTTCGAAGGAAATCGTCGCCTTCTCAAAGGCTCCGTTTATTGAGAAATTGTAGCCTTGATCGATATAGCCGGGGATCGTTGCATCATTAAGAATGCCGTCCTGAACAGGATCTACAGATAAACTGCCCACCTGTTCCGCGCTGACCCCTTCAACGGTAACGCAGGGAACTACCTTGGCATCCGCAGCTTCAACCACAACCGTCCTTGAGAACTTCGCCTCCATTACGAGCGGATTGCTTCCGATCTTCACCTCCCAGGCATCCGACAGCCCGTCGCCATCGGTGTCCGTCTTCAGGGGGTCCGTCTGGTACTTCTGTACCTCTTCGCCATCCGAAAGACCATCGCCGTCCGTATCCGCGCTGATCAGGCTCGTCTGATAGGACAACTCTTCCAGGTTGGTTAATCCGTCGTTATCGCTGTCTTCGTCACCATCCAGAATCCCGTCCTGATCACTATCCTGTTCCAGCGGATTCAGCTTCAATACGATAATCTCATCCCGGTCGCTTAATCCGTCTCCATCAGTATCTTTACTGGTAACGGAAAGGCCATAATGTTCTTCGTAATAATCGCTAATTCCGTCGCCGTCGCTGTCCTGCTCCCGGTCAATCCCTAAGTTATCCAGATTATTCTCGTCGAAATTCACAATGATATACTCTTTGGCAACCTCAGAACCATCGCTTAATTGCGCACTTAGCTTCAGCAGATTATAGCCGACACCCAGCCCTATGCCTTCCACGGACCAGACCTCATTTACAGGAATAGCTCCTTGCTGCAGGACCGTTTTATTTTTATCAGAAGTCTGATAGGTAAAGGTCTTGATGCGCGATGTCCCTCCCAGTGTTCCCGACAGCTTGTCCAGCTTCGTTCTCAGGAAGTAATAGTCACCGTCTGCGCTATTCTGAAGTTCTAAACCGTACGTATCCAGCTGCACGGAGACTTCCTCCGGTTCAGGTACTTCTTGCCGGGCCGCAATCTGCGTCAGCTCATAGCCCGCAGGTTCATTGACTACATTTCCCGGATTCCCGGAGAACCCGAGTGTCAGCGTCTCCCCCGGCTGAATATTGGCGTTGTAGCCTGCATTATGTATGACGTAATGATTACCGGTATGCCCGGTGATTTCGGCCGTCCAGAACCGTTCCAGATTCCCCTCATAATCAAAACTCAGCTTCCAGTCCTCAATGGTGGTCTGCGATAGATTCTTAATGGCAATTTCACCGTTAAAAGCGCTTGCCCAGTCACTTGTCACCTTGAAGCTTGTTTCATAGTCTCCTGCCGGCACGATCTGTTCGCTGCCTTGTATATCAAATGCTGCCGGTAGGACCAGTTCCCCGTCACACTTCGCTGTAAAGCCAAAATTCACACTGCTGCCCGCAGGAATGTCCTGGTTGCTCCCTGCATTCTGAATTGCATAAGCACCATTCTCATAGGCCTGCACAATCCCGTTCCAGATATTAGTGATCTCATAGGGCTGGCTGAAGCCCAGTGTCCAATTCTCAATCGTCCGGTCGCCCGTATTCCTGATGGTGACATCCGCGTTGAAGGCCCCCTCCCACTTGGAAGAAATAGTGTAGATTATCTCGTAACCCTCTCCCGTGAAGACCGTTTCCTGCAGGCCGCCCGTTGAGTCCTCTTGAGCCAGAGCAGGCTTGAGCGGAATAGAAGATAATACCAATACTAGAATTACTAATAGAGCAAAGCTTCGTTTCATAATCCTTTTCCTGAACATCGCTACCGTTCCTCCTCGTATTATTACAAATAATAGTTCGAAAAATGATGTAATGTCATGGAGTATTATGAATCTATAATATTTGCAAATAGAGGATTAGGCAACAACAATTGGAAGAAAAGTAGAAGAACAACAAAACCATAATAGCCTATTCTGAATATAACCTCCCGCTTCAGCCATAATAATACAAGCCATTTCATTCACACACCTAAAGGAGCAGATGAATTTGAAAAACAAATGGCTGTTGGCGTTAACATTGGTGCTCATACTCACCTTGACGCAAGCAGCAGGCCCCGTACAGGCACAGGCTGGCGACAAGAAAGAAGCGGCTTGCTTCAGCCCCAGGATGGTTCAGCTGAAAAGCGATATGCAGAAGGTATGGATTGACCATACCATATGGACGCGAAGCTATATTGTCAGCGCCATCTCGAATAACCCGGACCAGAAGGACGTACTGAACCGGCTGCTGAGAAACCAGCAGGACATAGGTGATGTATTCAAACCGTATTACGGGGAGGCTGCCGGCAATAAGCTTGCGGAGCTGTTGAAAGAGCATATTGGGATTGCAGTGAAGATTGTAGCAGCCGCCAAAGCAGGCAATCCCGCCGATGTGAAGAAGCTGCAGGCCGATTGGCATAAGAATGCCGATGATATTGCAACTTTTTTAAGCGCATTGAATCCAAACTGGCCGTTTAAAGCGGTGCAAGAGATGCTGTATACACACCTTCAGTTAATTACAGACATTGTGCTGAGCTGCCTCCAGGGAGACTGGCAAGCAGATATTGCCGCAACCGACAAGAATGAGGTCCATATGATTCATTTAGCGGATGTTCTGTCATCAGGCATTATCAAGCAGTTCCCGGAGAAATTCTAGGGAGCGTAATAAACAATGTTTGCACAATGGCTTTTCATAATCGCCCGGAAGGGGATTGTGGAAAGCTTTTTTATGTGTTTAGCCATAGCAGAGTAACAGAGTGAACTGGCACGATATATTAATCCCCTAATCCCATCCTGTCAAGAAATAATTTCTGTGGGAGCGGCATTGAGGGTATGCCCCCCTAAACTTACCAAGTATGAATGAATTTGCGGGTATGAGGACCATGACTGCTTTTTCCTATTCGTCCGGCTTCACGTAAAATTTGCTACAAGCCTAGCCTAATGATATGCCATAGAAGGGAAGTGCTGTGCATGAACAGCGTGGATATAATCAAATTTGTGGTCCTTTACGGTCAAAAGCCCGAGCATGAAAGTTACGGATACATGGAGCTGAATCAGGAGGGCCATATGATTGCACTCTACAATAATTTTGGTGAGGAATTAGATTTGTATGGGGGTCACGAGCTTGTCCGGGTACGAACGCTTGGCCAATTTGATGACGAGGACCGCGATAATTTCTATTCCTTGTTGGAAAGTGACGGTGTAGGTTAATCCTACCGGATTAACCTGCATCCAGCTAAATATCCCCAAGAAGTGCATCAAGCTGATCCCAATGCTCCGCAGTATGAATCATTTCTTCGGCAAAGCGGGCAGGGACCCTGCTCGACGAATCGAGCGGCGGCTTGATCCACCAAAGCGACTCGATGCACCAGACATACTTGACTGCCCGCAAAAGAGTGCCCGGCGGCAGCGGGTGTACACTACGGTAGCCTTCAGCGAAAGCAGCAACCGCATCCCCGCGGAATCCGCTCCCGCCGAGTGTGCCGGAGAGGACCGCCCGTCCGAGGTCCAGCGCCGGAAACGAGTAGCGTGCCCGGTCGAAGTCAACGATGGCTGCCAGCGCGTCCCCTTCGAACAGCAGGTTGTCCGCCCACAGATCAAGGTGGGCCCAGCCCGCTGTCAGAGGCGTAAAGTCCTTATCTCCAAGTGAATCAGCAACCGCCTTCTGTAATAGCAGCGCGTCCCGGACACGCCCAGACGAGCTGCGGGCTGCCTCCCAGCTTACCTCCCAGGCGAGCTCCATCTCCTCGCGCGACAACTGCCAGGCCGGTTCACCCGCCTGCACTGCTGCTCCGACCCCTGATGCCGCCGCGGCACCCCAGACGGTATGCATATCCGCAGCAGCCCGTCCGAGTGCATGCATTCCCTGCTCACCGATCCTGCCGGCTGGCACCATAGCACCCGGACAGCATGTCATGACGGTCATGTATCTTCCGCAGGGCAGGATGTGCATGCAGCGCCCTTCCAGCGTTAAAGGCTCAGGACACGGTCCTCCCGACTGGTACCACAGGAGCTGCAGCTGCAGCGCATTCTCAATCTTGCCGCGAAACTCCGGATCCTCCATCTTGAACCGCCCGGGGTGATAGCTTTTGGCGAATAGCCGCCCCTTATTCGTCCCGATAATCCACTTCTCGTTCAATAGTCCGCGATTCACACGCCCGGCAGACAGCAGCTCAGCCTCAAAATGCTTCTTCAGCCAGCCTGCGATCTCGTCAATTAATTGGTCCTCAGTCGTCAGCAGCATTCTAAGCCAACCTTTCTAATCAGATTCCCCTATTCATGATTCTATCTCAACAATGTCAATATTTCTCTGACAGAATTATCAATAAAGGCACGCTCAGGCCGGGATTTCATGAACACAGTCAGTCCGATTAATGATATGACCAGTGTCTGCGCCAGACTCTTTGCGTTAATCCCGGGATCAAGCTCACCTGAACGCAACCCCCGTTCAACCGTTTCCTGGAAGATTACCGAGAGATACATCTGATGTTCTCTGGTCAGGATTGCAAACTTCTCATCATGCGGCGCAAGCTCCACCATCGAGTTTAGGCAAAAGCATCCCCAGTTCGGGTCTTTCCCATATTCCTGTGCCACTAGATTCTCAAAAAAACTGCGGAATGCTTCTTTAACAGAAGAATTAGTCTGGAGTCTGCCCCGGATAGAGGCAGCGTGAGCACTCGTATATTTGCGCAGCGCAGCTTCAAATAGTCCTTTTTTATCTCCAAAGGCGGAGTATAGGCTGGGGCGCTGAATGCCCATTCTTGAAGTCAAATCGCTCAAAGAGGTAGCTTCGAATCCTTTCTCCCAGAATAGCTGCATCGCTGCATCCAATACCTTGTCTTCATCAAATTCACGTTGCCGGGCCAATATAACCCCTCTTTTCATATCGTTCAGTATATTATAATTCTATTGTTCACAGATTACATTGTCAATAAAATTGGGATTGCGCAGCAGGTATTGACATAACCATTTATCAGGGTTACATTTATCAGGAATTATTTCATACCGTTCAGTATGAAATGAAATTTAAGGAGGCGTCTCTTTGGAAAAGGTAGTTGAACAACCGCTTATAGCATCCGAATCCGCTCCGGCATCTCCAATGTCCCGGAGTGTTGCACTCTTATTTGCCATCGCCTGCGGACTGGCAGTCGCCAATATTTATTACGCGCAGCCCCTGCTGGACGCTATCTCGCAGGAATTCGGGATTATTCATTCCTCCGTCGGTCTTGTTATCACCATCACTCAAGTCTGTTACGCTCTTGGACTGCTGTTGCTGGTGCCCCTCGGCGATTTATTGAACCGGCGCTGGCTGATCGCCGGACAGATGCTGGTATCCGTGCTGGCCTTGATTGTGGTGGGCACCGCCCCCACCAGCAGGATATTATTCATAGCCATAGCTGCAGTTGGATTGCTTGCCGTAGTCACACAGACACTGGTTGCCTTCGCCGCAACTTTGGCAGCCCCGGCTGAGCGCGGACGTACCGTGGGCGTGGTAACCAGTGGAATCGTAATTGGGATTCTGCTCGCACGGACATTCGCCGGTGTATTGACGGATATAGCCGGTTGGCGCTCTGTCTACCTGGTCTCTGCGGGTTTAACACTAATTATGGCTGGAGTATTGTTTCGGGTGCTGCCCAAGGATGAGCCCTCAAGAGAATCCTTATCCTACCTGCAGCTGCTGCACTCGCTGTTCACGTTATTCGCACAGGAGCGAATTCTGCGCATCCGCGCTGTACTGGCTCTGCTGATTTTTACCGCGTTCAGTATATTATGGACTTCCCTGGTCCTGCCGCTCAGCGCTCCGCCGCTGTCTTTATCCCATACTGCAATCGGCGCGTTTGGACTTGCCGGAGCAGCTGGAGCGTTAGCAGCAGCACAGGCAGGCCGTCTTGCCGACCGGGGTTTAGGGCAGAGGACTACAGGTGTGGCATTAATACTGTTGCTTCTGTCATGGCTGCCCATAAGTTATACGGAGCATTCGCTTCCCGCGCTAATCATCGGCATTATCCTGCTTGATCTGGCAGTACAAGCCGTACATGTTACCAACCAGAGCATGATTCTTACGGTACGCCCTGAGGCACGCAGCAGGCTTACTGCCGGTTACATGATTTTCTATTCCATAGGCAGCGCCACCGGGTCAATCGCATCTACCAGCATCTATGCTCACTCAGGCTGGAACGGAGTATGCTTGTTAGGTGCAATCGTCAGTGCCCTGGCTCTGCTATTCTGGGCATTAACCCGCCGCCTTAAATAGATAAATATAAGGCCGCCCTTACAGGCGGCTCACGGCTCTCTTATATTCTGTGCATTGCGCAGACTAGTTAAGTTTGGTCACTTCCATTACCTTGCTGCTAAACTGGTAAGTTACACTGACATTCTCTATAATCTCCGTATCCTGATAGGCCAGGGAACCCTTGAACTCCAAGGTATCATTGTCCTTCCAGACGATGTTACTGGCATCACTATAATTTTCATAATCCGGGCGGATCCATGTGTCTATTCCTTGCTCCGCCCCATATTTGACTCTTGCGGATTCTATTAATTCTGGACTGGTTCTTCCTTCCTCCACATTAATAATCTGCACAAATTCACTTTTATTAGAGCTGGTGACGACCGCAACTAACTTCTTATCGGGTGAAGGAATCATATCTGTGATATACATAGAAGGTGCAGAGAAGCTTGAATATTCCTCCAGCTTATTGTCTTTGATCCTCCATAGGACATTCTGGCTTCCATAATCCGAATAATGATTAAATAACGTAAATAACATACTCCCGTCTGCCAGTTTAACAATATACGTACTCCGGTAACTTAAGGACAGAATATCTATGGCAAAAGCAGCCGCATCGGCGATTTTGGGATTCTCATTTCGTGCAAACGGCTGAAGTTTATTTAATGCCTTTGCTCGTAAGCTTGGATCATTGAAGCCTTCCACCAGTCTATTAATAGCAATATATACATGTTCTTCATTGTCACTTTTGAGGGCCTGCAGAAATTTCATCCCATCATACTTAGGAACGGGCAGTAACTCCATGTCTTCAGCTCTCAGATAACGGATGTACGGCTCTGCGTTTTGATTCTTATAATATTCGGTTGCTAATAGCGCAGAAGCGGTTGAGCTATAGAGCACAAGACAAGCAACCAGAGCCACCCACTTTTTAGAAAAGCCTTTTTTCCTTTTCTCCGCTCCGCTCGATCCGGCTGCTTCAATTAAATCCTCATCAATAAGTCCGATCTCGCGGAATAACTCTTCTCTTTTCACAGGCGAACTCCCCCCTTGGCTAAATGAACTCTGAGCTTATTTCTTGTTCTGAAAAGAATGGACTTCACCTTACTGCTGCTCATCTGAAATCTCATAGCAAGTTCCTCTATAGAATCTGAATACCAGTACCGCCTAATAAATATATTTCTGGCTTGCTCCTCTATGCCATATAGAAATTCGTTGATCAAGCTTGCGGTTTCACCCGCTTCATATTCTCCTTCTACCGTATCCGGGGAAGCTATGCACCCTTCCAGTTCGGTTAGAATGGCATCAAACTGACGGTTGCGTTTCTTGGCTGTAATATAGCTATATCTATCGAGCGCTATATTACGTGTAATTCTTCCTAGAAATACAGATAGCTTCCTGGGCATCGTTGGCGGAATTGCATTCCACGCTGCCAGGTATGTATCATTCTCACATTCATCAATATCTGAGAGATTGGATAGGATGTTTCGGGCAATCACTCTGCAGTAAGCCCCGTATTTATCCTTGGTCTCTACAATGGCCTGCTGTGAACGCTGTAAGTATAGGCGGACTATTCCCTGATCTTCCATCTGTCATTCTCCTTTTAATCTCTTATCTATACAGTAGGGAATTGTTGGAACGGGTTGCACTTATATTATAATTTCCACAGAAAAAATCCCAGCGCATAAGAAGTATCCCTCTTATCAGCCAGGATTAAGATATGTTCAGAACAATTTAAAAGCTAATTATTCCGCGTTCACTATAAGTGTGTCTTCATCTTCACCGGGTTCAGGTGCCAGACTTACAGTGAGGTCCACAGTCAGGGTATCCGTTATAGCGGTATCCGTCCAGGACGTTCCGTCCCATATCTGCTTCAGATAGGTCACCGTTATCTTGAAATCACCTGCTACAGAGGGAAGGTACTCGGCCTCATATACCAGATCAGTAACGGTAAACGTTCCCGACTTGCCTGCCTCCGTGGAGTTCCACGCTAACGGTTGATGCCGCTCGTCGCCGATGATTGGCGATGTGTTGCCCTGATTATAGCCCTCCGCTGTCAGGACCGTCTACCGCCTTGAACAGCTCCAGCTTCTTGTCGTTCACATTCATCCGGTACATATAATAGTTATTGGCATCCTGCACCCGGAAGAGGATGCCGGCATTGGCATTCGCGATGGGAACTTCACTTTGGCTTCCACATACCTCCTCTAGATCCATATTGGCTCCTTATGCATGGTGAAACGGGCAGGACAACCTCAAATAAGTAACCGCTTTCATAACATGCCCTCACCTACGGAGTTATTTCTTACTATAATCCTGGTCCATGAAGAAAGGAGCGTGGCAGGCCCACTCTCCAGGGATACAATTATACTGTGCTGTATGAACTACACCGCTCTCTGTAGAGCAGGAAAAGTCGTAATAACACTTTGCTTAGCGAATCAGCACTTCCTTTGTCACCTGTGCAGGGGGCCGCCAAAGAACAACGAATTACTCATAGAAGGACTACTAAACTGGAGGGATTGAAATGGAAATTCTGAAAACAAAGGAAGCTGCGGAGCTGCTGTCCGTTAGCCAGACTACGATCAAACGCTGGGCGGCCATGTTCCCCGATTTCTTTCCAAAGGACCGTCTTGGACACTATACCTTCTCGAAGCGGGAGATCAGCCAGCTCAATTATATTAAAGACCGTATTAATCAGGGGGAAGCGCTGGAAGGCATCCATCTGGATCTCACGAAGGACAACCTGCCAAGGGGTCCGCTGCAAGAGAAGCTAAGCCCGGATACAGACGATGACCCTATGAATAAAATATGGTCCCGGATCGGGTATATTGAACACGCACTGGATCAGAAAGCAAACGAGGTGGTTTCGATTCAGTTGCTCCAGCAGCGTGCTGAACTTGAAGATATGCGTGTAATGATTAAGCAATTATCCGCAACGCTGGAAACGATGCAGAAGCCCGGCAGTAAATCCCTCTCCACGTATGAAGAGCTTCATCCGGTTGCCGCCGGCAGGCTGACGTCTCCGCCAAGGAAGCGCGGTCTATTGCGCTCTTTTTTCCCATTCCTATAGGCCCGCCTATTCACACAAAAAAGGTGCGACAAGCCCGGTTCATCACCAGACGCTCGCCGCACCTTCACTCTCTAGCTTAAATTAATGCGTTGAAATGGCCCTCCGCGTCCACCGTGGCCGTCCGGGGATCGGTGAGACCGATACCCTTGAAGCCTCCCGTTCCTTCATTGCGCCAGAGGGGGAGGTGATCCTGAAGCGGAGATGCCGGTACGAAATTGGCAGGGGTGCTGCTTCCGCTCTTCAATACGAGCTGGGACTCCAGCAGCCGGATTTGCCGCTGCAGCTGCTCCCGCCGGTACGGGGTCTGCATCTGACTTCCCTGTGCCGCATTCACTTTATCCAGTTCCATCATCAGCTGGTTGCGCTGTTTCTCCAGGGAACTGACATCACTCTGTGTACCGCCATAGGCCGCTATGGGCTGTACGGAGCTAATGCCTGATACTGTCTGTGCCGCCATGATCTTTCCCTCCGTTTCCTTGGCTCCTGCTCCAAATTCAGCCAAATTCGTAAGTTCTAATCATCTTTATTACCCAGCGTGCCCCGTTATGACAACATCAGAACTGCAACTGGACAATAATCGTCGTATAGTCTCAGTCGGCCGCTTGTTTCGGCCCTACCAAAGACCCACCGGAGGCTGGCTAAAGTCCCTTCAGAGCTCCCTTACTCGTCCTTCAACCGCCGCACATACAGAACAACCGACACAACCGTTAATACAACCGTCCATGCCAAAATAATGAGAAGGGGTTTCAAGACATCTCCCGTTGTATATCCTGTATCGCTTAGACCCAGCAAATGCACAAGCTGGCTGCTTGGCATGTAATCCAGCACCTTGAAGACCGGGTAATCCTTGGCCAGTACTGCTCCCCAGGGTGCACCGGTAAATATGAACGCCACCGGGAGTATAGATAATGAGGCTTCAAGCACCGTCTTGGAGAATAAACCGCAGATTGTACCGGCTGCTGTGTATAGAATAATCGAAAGAATGATTGCTGCCGTAAACGTTCCTATATTAGCTGGCTCATAGCCCAATATATACGTTGAAATAGCCAGAACAACAGCGGACATGACAAAAACCAGGCTGCTTTTTCCGATCAGAACATCCATGGTCGTGGCCGGAGTCAGCATTAATGACCTTAAAGTGTTACGCTCCTTCTCCTCTGCGATCAGGCAGGCTTGTGCCAGACTCGTCAGGATCACTAACGATGTATTCAGAAGAAAACCGATCGCTCCAGGTAAGGCTGAGCCTGCACTTCGAAAAAGAAATGCGAAGAGTATGGGAAATACCAGAATAATCGAGATCGCATAATTGCGCGAGAACTCTTTGTAATCCTTCACAAATATCGCCCGGGCCCGTTTCAATGAGATACTCATAGCAGCTCACTTCCTGTCATTTTAATGAAAATATCACCCAGACTGGGCTCTTTCGTCTCGATCCGGTCAATGAGCCCCCGCTTCATCCAATCCGCGATTCGATCAGCTGTTTCCCCACCGATTGGAAGCTCATAAGCTTCCCCGTTGGTCAAGTCAACACTAACTGCATTCTTCCGGTGCTGCCGTTTAAGCTCCTTCGGTGAGCCGATGACCTGAATTTGTCCCTGATACAGAATGGCTACACGGTTGCACATCAATTCTGCCTCCGCCATATCATGCGTAGTCAGAAAAATCGTTGTCCCTTTCTCATTCAGGTAGCGCAAGCCTTTATAAATATGTGCAGAGTTCACCGGGTCCAACGCCGAGGTAGGTTCATCTAAGAATAATAATTCCGGCTCATGGATAATCGCGCAGGCCAGCATAACACGCTGACGCATCCCCTTCGATAGGAGATTAACTTTCTTTTTGCGCTCCCCGCTTAAGTTCACAAACTGCAGTACCTTATCGACCGCAGCTTTGGGAAGATCGTATAACTTACGGTACAGCTCCAGATTCTCCTCAACCGATAACCGCTCATAGAGGCCGCTGTTATCCGTCAGAATGCCGAAGCGCATCTTCTGGGCAGACTGCCGCATCTTCTCCGCCGGCTGGTTAAATACACTTGCCTGTCCGCTTGTCGGATTTAGCTGTGCCGTGAGAATCTTGATTAATGTTGTTTTGCCTGCGCCACTCGGACCGAGAAACCCAAAAATTTCTCCCTTAGGAATAGAAAAGGATACATCTGCTAACGCATCCTTTGGTCCAAAGCTCTTGCGGACACGTTCTACCTGGATAACCTCCATGAACTCCACATCCTTAGCGTTGATGGCATAAATATATAAAGAATGCACGCTTCCTGCCATCAAAACCCGCCGAAATGTAGCTGTAACCGGCTGAATGGTACCATTTAAATGTTCAGCAGTGCCTTTAATTCCTGCAATTTCGAGCGGGATAACGGAACTACGGCATCCTGGCTTGTGTTTAACCGCAGGCTGTAGCTATTCTTCGTCCAGGTAATAATCTCTCTTACCTTTTGCAGATTAACGATGTAGGAGCGGTGACACCTGAAGAACCCGAAATTCAATAACCTCTGCTCCAGCTCGGTCAGCGTCAGCGCACAATCATAATTCTCCCCGCCCACATGAACAAGAATCGAACCCTCTACACTTTCTATAAAATCGATTTCAGGCGGATTAAATAAAATCACCTTGTCATTGCGTTTGGTAGAGATCTTCTGCAAGGTGATATTAGGCTCGTCCTGCTTATGTACATCCTGCTTGTCCTCTTCGGAGTCCCGGATATCGAGCGGATGGAATCCGGACTCGTTCAACCGGTAAATGACATCACAGGAAATCAGGGCATCCTCTAAATTCGAGGTCAGGATTAGAATCTGCTTGTCTCCCGACAAGTCATCCAGAATCCGTTTGAATTGACGGCGGTCCTGTTCTTCCAGGTAAAAGTAGGGCTCCTCCAGGACAAGTGCAGGCTGATACGCAAAAAAGACACGCAGCAAGGTTACATACACCCTCTTGGACGGGCTGAGATCCTTGATTTTTACCTTCCGTTCTTCTTTTAATGCAAAATACTCCATGAGCGAAGCGGCATGCTCCTTCCTCTCCGACACATCAATTAAAAATGTGATTAGCTCCTCTACCGTTAAGCGCATGTACTCGCCCTGCTGCACCCGAAATAAATAAAACCCGGCATGCTCCGCTAATTGATTCATTACAAGCTGCTTCCGCTTCAAGTCCGTTATAATGCCAACCGGCTGGCCCGGTGTCATATTGAATTCGATCTCCGGCAGGTATAATTCCCCGCCTTCATACATGGGTTGAAATTGCATACCATCCTCCTGGTCATTACTGCTATAGATATATATGCCAATTATATAAGTACCGCAACAAAGAGAACAGCCCTTATGCTGTTCTCTTCCGCTGTCTGCCTCAGAAGCAGGTGAACGAGCTGACCCGGTTCAGATCAATGCCGAAGTATGTCCAGAAGAAACCGGTCCACCGGAACCCTGCAATTGAACTGCGCCCGACGAATATCGGGAAGAACCAGAATTGCTCGCCATTGTTCAGCCAAATGTATGTGTTGCGGAACAGGCAGCGTCTAATTCCTCCAGGGTCGATGGCGAATGTGGTAACCGGCATTTGCGGCACGAATTGCGGCGGAGGGGACGTCGGCGCCTGAACGCCTCCCGGTCCGCCTCCCGGAGGTCCCGGAGTCCCCGGAAATCCGCCGGGACCTCCACCTGGAAACCCAGGTCCTCCAGGTCCTCCCGGAATCCCCGGAAATCCGCCCCCGGTTCCCGGTGTTGGAAAAAATCCCATATGTGATCGCTCCTTTCAAGTGAGTAGGCATAATCATCATATGCATTCGCGGAGAGGGCGCTTGGGCGGATGCCCATTGTACATGCGCCTGACGTAAATTCAGACTTCACAAAGAATAACCCCACACAGTGGGGCTTAAGCTTCGATGATAATACAGGTGCTTTGCGGGGACCCCAAAATATATAAATTCTTATCTATCAAAAAGGAGCCGCACCCTCACCGGGTGCAGCTCTTTATCCGTCATTCAGTCTCCCTGCTTAACTCGTAGCCCCGAGCACAGGCTCCAGCACTTTATCCTGAACAGTAATACTGTTGATGGCTGAATGTTTGATCCATGAAAGTGCCAGTGTTCCTTCGCCCATATGAACGCCTACCACCGGAACAAAAGTCATGATTTCTGTATGCACTGAAGGCGACATTTCTTTGATGGCCGACTCCAGGCTCAGCGCCTCCTCCATATTGTTGGCATGCATAATGCAGATATCTTGGATCAGACGGATATCCTGGTGGAGTGTCTCCAGCAATTTCTGCTTCGTCTTCTTGAAGGTGCGAATTTTGTCCACGACAATAATTTTGCCTTCATCGAACTTCAGCAGCAGATGAATCCGCATCAGCTGGCCAAGCACGAGCTGAGAGCCGGAGAGCCGCCCGCTGCGGTGCAACTGGCTCAGACTCGCAGGGATTAGGTAAAAAGACATCTCTTCAATGATATTTTCAATTCTGCTCCTGATCTCCAGCGCAGAGTACCCTGCCTGCTGCCAGTGAACGCCGCGCATAATCATCTCACGGATCGGGTAAGCGCCCACTCTTGAATCAATGCCAATTACGGCAACTCCAGCGATCTCTGCCGCCTGCATCGAAGTATGGAACGTACCGCTAAGCTCAGAGGAACAATGTATTGCTATAATTTCGTCATACTCTTCCTTTAGGCGCTCGTATAATTCCACGAACTCACCGATCGGCGGCTGGGAGCTGCTAACCTTGCCATTCTGGCGCATTTTATCATAGAACTGATCAGCGCTGATTTCGATATTTTCTTTATAGCATTCATTATTGACAATTAGACGTAGTGGAACAATATAAACATGGTTATTCATGGCAAATTCAGAATCAATTGTGCTGGTGCTGTCGGTTACCCAGGCGATGGATTTCATAGTCACTACTCTCTTTCGTGAGGGATTGATTACGATCAGGAATCAGCAGCTTCAACTATCTGCATATTCGTAAATTATACAGGAAGCCAAGCACCCGCATAGCAATTAAGCGATAATCGCAGCACCTTTTTTCAACTTAATTCGACATAAATTCACATTATACATGATAGATATACCTATTAAAGAACAGACCGGGTATGGTATGTAGAGACGCCAAAAAAGGATATCAAGCAGAAACGGCTTCGCCGTCCTTATCAAGGACGGTACCGTTCCAGCGAGAAATAGAAGGATAATTTTTAGCGTGAAACATATAAATTCTTATATTTAAAAAAAGAGCTGCACCCTCATCCGGCGCAACTCTTTACCCGTAATTTAATCTTCAAGCTCCGTATATATTTGAAAGGTCACGCCGAATTTATCCGTTACATCACCAAACCCGGGGCTGAAGGGTTCTTCTTTAAACGGCATATTGACCTGGCCCTCCTGCCGCAAGGCTTCATAGATCCGCTTGGATTCTTCTACATCATTCGTTGTAATGCAGATAGTAACCCGTTTCCCGTTTCCAGCAGGCGAACCGCCTGGAGCATCGGATAACATAAGCTCCGTACCTCCAACCTTTAGCTTGGCATGTGCTACAAGACTCCTCAGATCGTCCGTGAATGTGCCCGGCAAGTCCGGCATGTCACCGTAAGTCATCATAGAGAGGATTTGTGCGCCGATGGCTTGTTCATAGAACGGAATGGCTTCCTTTACCCGGCCCTCCAAAGTAATGTAAGGGGTAAGTTTTACCGTCATAAGATTGTTCCTCCTTGAGTTTGGATTGAATCCGCATTTGTGATTCATTAGTATAGACGATCCGGCCGCCGCAAACTCATCGGTCTATGGAACAATTCTGCCTCGCGTCCAAATCTGCCGGCAATCCAAATCGCACAAATAACTCAGGATCAATGAAATGATGGATATGAGCGATCTTCCCCAGTTCCAGCTCTGGAATATGAATGCTCCACGGAACCAGCCGTCCATCCGGTCCGGAGGGTACATACTGGGCAAAAGCGGGGCTATCCCCGTTAGCCCGAACCGGTAGCAATCTGGAGCCCAAACAATGGCTGCGTGTAATAGTGTAGAAAGACGACAGATTAGAGCTGCCACGAACCCACATCGTAAATGGCGGCATCGACAAGCTGCCGTTCTCGCGGAATAAGGCCAACAATGCATCAATATCATACTGTTCGAAGGCTTCCATATAACTAGCAAGCACTTGTTGATCTGCCTGGGCATCTCCCCCTTGTAACTCCTCGGACCGGAGATTGGACCGGGCGATACCCGACCGGGCCCGTTGCACAGCACTGTTGACGGCTGCCGTGGTCATTCCCATCGCATGTGCTGCCTCGTTAGCCGACCACCGGAAGACATCAAGCAGGATCAGTACAGCGCGTTGCCGGGGCGGCAGTATCTGCAGGATCGCAATAAAAGATAACCGGACGGTTTCCCTGCTGACCACGATGTTGGCCGGGTCGGTAGCGTTATCGGGGGCCGGCCATATCCAGGAATCCCGGGGCAAGCTGTCACTGGGCTCCTTAATAATAGCCGCGGGTTCAGAGAGATCCATCGGAAGTGCCCGCCGCTTGGCATTCCTCAGCCTGTCCAAACAAATATTAGTGGCAATCCGGTACACCCAAGACTTACGGGAAGAATCCTGCCGGATCTTGTCCCAGCTCTGCCAGGCCCGGAGCAGGGTATCCTGCACTGCATCTTCCGCTTCAAAGATGGACCCCATCATCCGGTAACAATATCCGGTTAGTTCAGAACGCAGCTCCTCAAGCATATCTATTCCATGCTTTTGGCTCATATTACGTTTCCTCCTCTTGAAGATGCCTTCTCCATGACAGTAATTCAGAGTTTTATATTTTTTTCAATAAAGTAACGACAAAAGACGTCTTCCCCAGCGAGCTTTTGGCTTCAATCTCCCCGCCATGTAATGTAACGATACTTTTGGCAATTGCAAGTCCTAGGCCTGATCCGCCCGTGTATTCGGAACGTGACTTTTCTACTCTATAGAATCTCTCAAAAATATAGGGGAGATCCACACTGGGTATTGCTTTGCCGTAATTATTCACTTCAACTTGAACGGATTGGCTCGAATCTCTTACTATAAGGTCAATGTATCTTCCTTCTTTTCCATACCGTATGGCGTTTTGAATGAGATTTTCAAACACCCTGGCTATTTTATTGCCATCGCCTATGATGACAGGGTGATCAGCCGTTATAAATGTCCTCATGTGCATGTCCGCTTCCTGCATTTGAATCCTATGTTGTACAACTAATTGATTAATCATTTCTTCAATATTAATGGATTGATCATTTACAAGAGTTTCTTTATTTTGGACATAGGTATATTCAAACAGATCATTTAATACATGATGCAGGCGTTCAACCTTGGCATACACAATCTGTATATAAGCACGAAGCTCCACTTCGTCCCTGTATTCATCCTCATTGATAAGATTCAAGTATCCGATGATAGAGGTTAGAGGGGATCTAAGGTCATGGGCAACATTTGTCACCAAATCATTTTTGATCTGTTCTGATCTCCGCTCTTCCTCAATGGCCTTCCGGGCTTGAATTACAACATTATTAATATGGGTAGCAAGTTTATCTAACCCGTTCTCTGCCCGCTCTTCTATTTTATGATCAAAATTACCGTTCGCAATAAGCTCAACCTCACGTATCATACGGTTAAACTCAGTTGAAATATAGCGTCTCTTTTCCATCTTATAGAACAGGAACAGATAGAAACAGACAAACAACCCAAACATCAAAGGTACAAGTACACCCCTGAGAGAAGAAACGGCATTGAATATAAAAGCTACCGCACCTGACTGTTTCTGATAACTATAAAGTGAAGAATATAGAATAGCCGCTGTCAGCGTTGATGCTATTAGCGACAGCAGAACATAGAGAATGGCTCTCCAAACCGGGATTGTTTTCATTATAAAAAACGTATTATTTTTCAATTTTATAGCCAACTCCCCAGACCGTTTGAATCACCGTTTCTCCTGTTGCCGCAGCAATTTTATCTCTCAGGTTACTAATATGAACCATAACGGTTTTGTTCGATCCGGCCCCCGTTTCATTCCATACCTTTTCAAAAATTTCTTCTGATCCGAATACTCTTCCGCGATTCTTGGCCAGCAAATATAAAATATCAAATTCAATAGAGGTCAGCCTTATTTCCTGCCCCTGCGCATGAACCGTGTGACTTTGTTTATCAATGGTTAAGGAGTGAATATAGATACAATCCGGATCTTTCGCCGCCGGGTGATAATTAGCTCTGCGCAGCAGCGCCTTTACTCTCGCTGTTAATTCCAATGGATTAAAGGGCTTGATCATATAGTCATCCGCACCCGTCATCAAACCCATAATTTTATCCATATCCTCTGCCTTTGCACTTAACATCAAGACTGGAGTTTCCTGCTCTTTGCGAATTTCCCGGCATACTTCAAGTCCATTCATTTTGGGCATCATAATATCTAAGATCACGAGGTCAATAGAGTGGCGCTCCATGAATTGAAGGGCCTCAATTCCATCCTGCGCTGTATGAATATGATAGCCTTCATTGCGCAGATATACCCCGATTAACCCTGCAATCTCATGATCATCGTCTACAATAAGTATCTCGGTAGTCATATATTCTCCCCTCAAAACATGTCCGTTGTCTCCTGTTATAATCTTATCCTATTCAATAAGTTATTCCCATGGCTTCTCTGTAATAGTCTGATTATAACTATATACCCCACAAGTGCTCCAACAGTGTTGGCAATAAGATCATTGATATCTGTGCTCCTGCCATTACCCAAAGTAATTCTGATCACCATCTGAAGTATCTCAATAGATAAACTGAATAAGAAGCCGTAGTACGCTACGCTTTTTAAAGACTCAATCTTTTTATGGAGCAGTGGCAGATATACACCAAAGGGCATGAACATTATCACATTTAATACAAAGGTTTTGATATCTATTGTTAATAGCGGAATGAAATTAATCGTTTTGTACCAAGAAGTGTGATTGGCATATATGCCGATATTCACATCGATGGGGAAGAATACCAGGTCGATGACACAAAGTAAGTAAATACTAAATGTTATTAATATTAAATATTGGCCTGCATGAAGCGGCCTTTTTTTCCATAGTGCACTTACTGTCAGGTACAGCAGGAATAATACGAATAGGGGCACCAGAAAATATGTTGAATGGATTGTATACATAATAGATTGTTCCACATCTAATTCCTCCTCTAAGTTATTATCAAAGTTGGACAAGAACAATGGGACTGATGACAGCCCCATTGTATCCAGCCCGCATGCTTAGTTAGTAACCGGAGTGATCTGGCCATCGACTGATATACTAATGATCATCGCTGCATCCAGGAAGACCCTTTTGCCCTCTTTGTCCAGGTTATAATGCCATTCGAATCCCCGCTTTGAAGAGCTTGTGGAGCCTAAAGAAAGCTCGGTTTCCTTGCCGTCTGATGTTGTTATGCTAACTCTAGGGCTGTACTGTGGTAATTCATCACTATGCCCATCTGTACGTACCCCTTCAATACCAATGCCAATCGTTGAGATATGAACCGATTCAAGAGACATCTCTTCTTGTTGCTGTGACAGGGTGTGATCAATTCCGATATTGAAAGAGGTACCGCTCTCTTGTGCTGTAAAAGTATTATGGAATGGTCCTTCAGCAATAACTGCTTCTGTAGCGGTATTCACTACTGCATCCGCCTTAATCGTAACTTTCTTTCCTTTCAGACTGCTTGGTGTATCGACATCAAACATGGCGATGATCTTTTTACCATCCTCTGTCACACGTTGCTCTACCATGTAACTTGCATCCTTTGCCCACTTGAGTTCAAGTGCAGCCATAGCTGCATCCTGTGAGAAAACTGTACCGTCTTCCTTCTCAAAAGAAACGATAATAACCGCACTATTTCCACCAATAATGCTTTCTTCTACCGTTGTTTTAATCCCAGCCATTACTCTAGACTCGTTAATTAAAGTCGTAGATTGTCCCGGAATCCCGGCATTTCCATTGAAAAATTCTTTGAAAGCATCCTTATCGGATGAAGCCAGCGCTGAGGTCCCCATCGCCATTAATGATACAGTTGCTGCTATCGCTGTACCGGCTACCCACTTCTTCCTTGTATTCTTCGCCCTCTGACTACTCTTCTGATTGTTGTTCATTGTAAGTCCCTCCAATATGTTTTGTTGTGTTCCTGGTGAATGTACCTAGTATAATCAGCAGTTTCTAAGATCCTTTAAAGAACATTTAAAGATTTACTAAATTTTCTCGGGAACACCGGTATCCAAAATCGCTTTGGTATATATTCAGTGATATGATAATCAAATATATGGGTTCACTTCTGAGATCGTAATTTCCCCATGATTTGTTGTTGACCAAATATAAAATGAATGGAGTAGTATTATGAAAATTATTATTTTTGGAGCAACTGGCGGGGTAGGTCAATGCGTCGTGAAGCAAGCGTTAGAAAAAAACTTTGAGGTTACTGCATTTGTACGTACACCTTCAAAGTTACAAATACACCATGAGCATCTACATATTATCCAGGGAGATTGCTTCAATAAAGAGGCGGTTGCCCAAGCCATTGCAGGACATGAGGCAGTTGTATCCTGCTTAGGCTCTAGTCTAGGCATGAAAAAATCTACGGAGCTGCAGCAGATGACCAAAAATATAGTAGATGGGATGAGGGAGCATTCAATTACCCGCATCGTCTATACAGCTTCTGCAGGGATTCACAAAGAAGTTCCGGGGATTAGCGGGAAACTGGTCATGACCATGCTAAAGAATCCTCTTCTGGATCATCAAGGCGCTGTGGATTATATTGTGGCAAATAAACTTAACTATACAATCGCCAGGCCTATGGGATTAACGAATAAAGCTTTGACAGGAAACTATAAGGAAGCTTCAACAGGCGTACCGGAAAAGGCAAGAACGATTTCCCGTGCAGACGTAGCGGATTTTATCGTGAAGGTATTAGGGGATTCTACATACGACCGTACATCCATTGGTATATCTGATTAAGCGTAAGATTTCCGTCCATACCCGGCATCATAAGGTCAATGACACAAACGGACGATAACATTCCGCAGCCAGGAACCTTTCCCTTATTCGGGATACCGTTCACCTTGCACTATATAACGGTAAAATATAGAGGCACCCATAAATGGGTGCCTCATGTCTGAAACAGTGATCCAAGTTATAGGATCAGGTTAAGACTAGCCTGATCCACTATGATAATCTTTCGTTGACCTACAAGCTTAATCCATCCCTGTTCCTGGAACAAGGCAAGCTTGCGGCTTAGGCTCTCCTGCGTTGTCCCGATCATCACTGCTAGGTCTTTTTTACTTACGGGCAGTATTAACACGTTATTCTCCAGGCGGTCATTCTGCTGATCGTGCAGCATTTCCAGTAAAACCTTTGCGAGTCGTTGCTCAACATCATATAGGGTAAGCTGCTCCAGTTTATCTTCTGCCATTTCAATACGTTCTGTATACTTCTCAAGGAACTTAATCGCGATTTGGGGCGTTCTCAACATTAAATCACTGATAACTTTACCCTGAATCAGACAAATCTCTGTGGGTTCCAATGCTTCAGCGGTACTAGTTAATATGGTATGACTGAACAAAGACAATTCCCCTGTGAAATCCCCCGGGCTAAGAATGCGCACAATCTGCTCCTTACCTGCTGCAGAGAAGCGGGATATTTTCACACTGCCCCGGTGGACTATCCATAAATTCGCTGAGGAATGCCCGGGAGAGAAAATAACCTCACCCTTTGTATACTGTTTGCTGATAGAGGCGTCCATCACCTCAGCCTTCTCTTCAGGCGATAAGATCTCCAGAATAGGCACATTGTTGATACATAATGCCGGGGCCTGACCCGGAACATACGGCTTACTCACTGGATGATGATTGCAGTTCAATACGGCTCCCCCTATTCTTGGTAGTGTATCGAGTTAAACGCATCGCATTAAGAATGACTAACAACACACTCAATTCATGCACAAGCATACCCGAAGCCATGAATACATTGCTGGTTAACACACCGATTAACAGCGTCACGACGGTGGCTACAGCGAAGTAAATATTTTGCCGGATATTATTCATTGAAGCACGACTAAGGCCCAGCGCGTATGGAAGGTTCATTAGGCGATCTGACATAAGTACCATATCGGCAGTCTCCATCGCGGCATCGGTTCCTGAACCGCCCATAGCAATCCCTACATCGGCAACGGCCAGAGCAGGAGCATCATTCACACCATCACCAACCATAGCCACAATATATTCTTTTTGCAGATCCTGTACTATTCTAACCTTATCCTCAGGCAACAGCTCCGCATAATACTGATCTATTCCAAGTTCACCCGAGACAGCAGCAGCCGAGCGTTCATTATCACCGGTTAACATAACCACCTTGTGAACACCCGACCGTTTCAGTTGATGAATAAGTGCATAGGCATCCGTCCGTAAGACATCTGCAATAGAGATTACTCCTAATACCCGTTCATCATCAGCGGCAAAGACGACCGTCTGTGCTCTATTCTCCTCTTGAGCTACGTAGTCGGCTATTTCCTGATCATATTGAATGCTGTAGTCTGCCAATAACCTGCGATTTCCAATATATAGATTCGACCCTTCAACTGTAGCAGCTATCCCTTTGCCAGGCAACGCCTTGAACTGTTCTGCAGGAATAATCCTGGAAGCGGATCTCGACGCAGCTTCTGCAACAATAGCTCTAGCCAAATGATGCTCAGAGGCATATTCTGCACGGGCTATCCTCTGCAGGAGCTCATTCTCATTCAGGTGTATGGCGTTGATTCGCGTAACCTGTGGTTTACCGGCAGTGAGTGTGCCCGTTTTATCAAAGGCAACCACTTGAACGAATCCCGCCTTTTCTAACGTCTCGCCACCTTTAAACAGGATGCCGTTCCTCGCACCTTTACCAATTCCGGCTACGATGGAGACCGGAGCAGAAATGACCATGGCACCCGGACAAGCAATAACTAACAAAGTCAGTGTTAATTCAACATTTCCAGTACTGATATACACGATAATTGCCAATATAAAAATAGCAGGAGTGTAGTACCTGGCGAATCTCTCAATAAATTTCTGCGTGGGCGCTTTCGATTCCTGTGCTTCCTCAACCATACTTAGAATCCGGGCAAAGGTTGTGTCATCACCGACCTTCTCAGCAATAATCTCTAAATACCCATGCTCAATGACCGTTCCGCTGAACACTATTGCCCCTTTTTCTCTACTGACCGGAACAGATTCTCCTGTAATTGCTGCTTGATTGATCGTAGCTTTTCCCTTGAGAACTGTACCATCTGCCGGAATCTTCTCACCGGGACGGACCAGGACAATCTCTCCTTGGATCACCTCATCAGGAGATACCTGAACCTCTATCCCGTCGCGCATTACTGAAGCCATCGCAGGTGCCAAATCCATCAAGGCTTTCAATGAAGAACGGGTCTTCTCCATAATTCTCGCTTCAAGATAGGAACCGAAGATGAATAGGAAGGTAACGGCTGCCGCCTCCCAGTATTCCCGGATCATGATGGCGCCTATGACGGCGATCGTAACGAGTGCCTCAATCCCCAATATACGATAACGTAAAGCTTGAAAGGCATTCTTCATAATGGGATAGCCCGCAAGGAGCGCAGCTGTAATCATAAGAATATCAGAGGACAACTCCAGCACATTCCCTAATTTCATTACAAAAGATATAGTGATAAGCAGCCCGGTAATGCCTATAATTCTCTCCTTATTTTGTCTGGACATATGCACGGCCCCTTATTTAAAGCTTAGAATGGGAAATCCAAGATTAGTGATAACTTTACTCACACCCGCAGAATTGATAATAGTCTCATTGTGGCTCACCTTCACCTTGCTTGAAGTGAATAGAACCTTTACCCCGGATACGCCGTCTTTATGGGTTAAGGCTGTTTCGATTTTCTTAATGCAGCCGGGACAAGTAAGCTGCTCTAATTGAAAAGTTGTTGTTGTCATTGCAAAGCCCTCCTTAAAAAGTGAGTTGTCTTCTTGCTAATCACAGTATAGCTGGAATCTTGTTTTGTTAAATTGATCTGGATCAGATTTGAAATCATATCACAAGAAACAACGCCGCCAAGAGCTTAACCTTGGCAGCGTTATTTCTTGTGATATGTCAATAAATCTTCTTCAGCAGCCCCATCACCTCATCCAGGGTGAGGCCAAAGGACTTGTAGTAGGAGGTGTCGTTCTCCATTTGCTTCAGGACCATCTCGTTGCGTATCCGCAGCATCTCACCCCGCGAGAATTCGGCTACAAAGCATCCTTTACCTGTTACCGTGTTGATCAGACCGCTCCGCTCAAGCTCCTCCCAAGCCTTCTTAACGGTGATGACACTAACATGCAGCTCCAGGGCTGCCTGCCGGATGGGCGGCAGACAATAGCCGCTTTCCAGCTCGCCTTTTAGAATTTGTGCGCTAATCTGTTCGTATAACTGCTGATAAATCGGTTTCTCTGATGTATTTGAAATCGTTACATTCATAATATCTCCACTTTCAGGAATCTCTTTACGGCAATCTTATAGGCAATCAGGGTGAATGCTATGAAAATGACGACACCAGCGATCAGAATGGAAAGCTGCAGTGCCGTATTATCCATCCCTGATCCATAGAAAATGTCGTTAACCCAAGAACTTTGGATTCCGGCCCATTGGGCTACTCCGGCAAAAAGGATAGCGCCTGTAGTAGATGCGGTCGTTGCCGCTCCATACTTATACGCCGTCTTGTAATACATGGATATAAATAGGATGTTGAAGATCGCCAGCATGATGAAACATAAGCCCCAAAAACCCATATGCGGCGGATAGAAAATGTAAGTCAGATGAGGATACAAGCGGAACGTAAATATGCTGAAAATCATCGCGATGACAAGATGCATAAGCTCAAGAATAACAACAACGGTTATCCGGGATTTCACGATGTCTGTTTTGGTCACGGGCATCATCGTGCTGAACATCAGATCATTCTGACTCTTGAACCCGCCAAACACGTTCGGTACCGTTAAGAAGCAGAAATACAGCGGGACGATAAAGTAGACCCAACCGGGGATAAGCATTAAGCCGCCTAAAATAAAGGGTAATGCGAAGAACCAGGGGTTTACGCCTAACTTCAAATCCTTCATCACCAAATTATACATATACATTCTCCTTTTTCGCAAAGTAGATCATGATTTCATCAAGACTCGGCGTGGTTGCCCTCAGGCTGGAGGATGGATCAATGTCTTTGGTATGAATCAATCCGGTAAAGCCGAACGAGTTAATTTTGTAGGAAATCAACTGCTCCTTCACTTCGCTTAATTGGGCTTCGCTGCCGCTGAGCAAACGGTAAGACTCCTTTAATTCGTTTTTCTCGGAGCTGGCAACAATTTGCCCTTGTTCAATGAAGGTTATATAATCCGCACACCGTTCTAAGTCCGAGGTAATATGGGTAGAGAAAAGAATGCTGATCTCGCCGCCGATGATGAGCTCCTGAAAGATATCGAGCAGATCGTCTCTGGAGACCGGATCGAGTCCGCTGGTCGGCTCATCCAGGATGAGCAGCTTTGCGCCATGCGATAAAGCAAGGGCCAAGCTGTACTTTACCTTCATTCCCCGGGACAGCTCCGCTATTTTTTTGTTCTCATCCAGCTTGAACCGCTTGAGATAATTGTAGTACGTTTCATCATTCCAATTCTTATAGAACTTCTTGGTAATATCGGTCAGCGTCTTGATCTTGCTGCGTGTATAGAAATCGATATCACCGAATGCGCATCCGATTTCCTGCTTCAATTCGATCTCGTGATCAGCGATATTCTTGCCAAGAATGTATATCTCGCCGCTATCGACATGAACCATGTTCAAGACCGATTTGATCGTGGTCGTTTTACCGGCGCCATTGGCCCCGATGAACCCCATAATGTAGCCCTTCTCCAATTGAAAAGATACATCCTTGATCTGAAATTGAGGATATCTTTTATTTAAATTGCGAATATCTAGTGCCAGCATACCGTACCTCCTCAATAAATTGTGTATTCCGTGTATACACAATGTATCACGAGGCTTCGATAAAAGTCAACCGGTACACAGCACAGATCTGCCTGAGAGCCAGCTTATGCAGCTGTAACCGATGGTGTATCCTTCTGCTTGCGCCGGAAGAACGGCTTGCCTTTCGACCAGTTGATGAACGGGCGCTCTATGACATAATAGGAGATCACCGCCGCCGCATAAGAGATTGTGATAACAGTTACACTGATACCAAGCCAGCGCCACACGTCCCTAATCCCGGAATAGTGATAATCGGCTATGCCATACTTCTCGATTAGCGTGATGAACAAGTAATGCCAAATATACAGCCCGAACGAAATCTGCGCGGTAAACCGGAAAAAGCGGTTATCCAGTACACGACCTATGATCACGCTGAACGGTGCTGACAGCAGCACGATTCCGAACAAAATGGCATAAACCGGAAAGTAATAGGGCTGGTGCTGGAGGCTGAAGTCAAATTCACCCTGGTGGCGCATACGCCAGATTAGTAAACCGGCAAGACCCAGAGCGGCTGCTCCGGCTGCATCGAACACCCCAAGCTGGCGTAGCCTCTCCGCCTTAGCACCAAGCTGCATGAACGCGGTCGTAATACCAGCGGCCAGGATACCAATAGTGAAGTGGCCGAAGAACCCAACCGGATTGTAATTCGGCATCCAGTATTTCGCACCGCCAATCTGGCCATAATCCCAGCCCCGGCCCTGCCCGCTTGGCGTAAACCACTGATGGACGAGGGAGTTCACGGCAAGCACCAACCCAAACGCGGCCACCCAGAACAAGATCGCTTTGCCGAACGAACGCCGCTTGCCGAGCACAAACAATGCAGCCATAAACACAGGCATAAGCAAGTAGCTAAACACCTCGAAGCTGATCGACCAGAACGGCCCATTCAAGTCAGACGGGAAAAAGGTTGTATAGTGGAAGCCTGATGTAAACGTGAACCCCGTTAGGATTCGCCGCCATAGGAACTCTGTAGGAATCTCCAGCCTCCATACGAGCAACAGACAAACCAGGAATGATACATAGAAGCCGGGTATAATTCTTGCAGCGCGGCGTACAGCATACGTTCGGATAGACGGATACGGCTTATTTTCCAGGTAAGCGCTCCAAAAGGGGAACGACAGCAAAAATCCGCTTAACAGAAAAAACAAACTAACCCCGCTGTTCCCAAGCAAGAGAACCGACTGCACTTCTTGAAGCCAGGGCTTTTGTGCGGGCATCGCCAGCTTTTGTGACAGATGATGCAGGATGACGGACAGGCAGGCGATCGCACGAATGCCATCCGCTCCTGCTAACCGGGTACGGCCTAACTGAATCTTGGACATCAGCTACATTCCCTCTTTCCCTCAATAACTTGATTCCAGGCACTAACATATTTCCATAAATAATAGAAAAACCCTTCAACGCTTCGAGGGAATAATTCCGCGCACAAAAAAAGAACCTTCCGCACCGGGAAAGTTCTCACCTGCTCCTACGAATGCTTTACCTTAATCTGCTGCACAGGCTCCCCTGGTCCATGAGTCAGACCTAGCGACTCTGCTGCTAAAGTATTGATTTTGTTCAAGAGCTCTGTGTTGCCCTGCAGAGACAGGCCGTAGGAAGGGATCATTCGTTTGATCTTCGGCTCCCAATCCTCAATATGCTGCGGGAAGCATTTGCTGATGACCTCCAGCATGACAGAAACGGCGGTAGAGGCTCCAGGAGAAGCGCCCAGCAATGCGGCTATCGAGCCATCGGCACTGCTGATCACCTCCGTACCGAATTGAAGCGTACCTTTGCCGGCAGCCGTATCTTTAATAATCTGCACACGCTGGCCTGCCACCACCAGATCCCAATCCCCGCTTTTGGCGTTCGGGACAAATTCCCGCAAGGCTTCCATCCGCTGCTCTTTCGACAGCATGACTTGCCCGATCAAATATTTGGTTAATTGCATATTCTTGGCGCCTGCCGCCAGCATCGTGACGAGATTGCCCGGCTTAACGGAGGTGACCAGATCAAACATCGAGCCGTACTTCAGAAACTTGGGCGAGAAGCCGGCAAACGGTCCGAAGAACAACGATTCTTGCTTGTCGATCACCCTTGTATCCAGATGCGGAACAGACATTGGAGGCGCGCCAACCGCTGCTTTGCCGTATACCTTGGCATGATGCTGTGCCACAATCTCCGGCTTCCGGCACACCATAAACAATCCGCTTACCGGGAATCCGCCAATCCCTCTGCCCTCCGGGACACCGGATTTCTGCAGCAGATGCAGGCTTCCTCCCCCGCCCCCGATGAAGACGAATTTCGCCGTATGCCGCTCAGCAGCGCCGTTGCCGGCATTCCGCACCTTAAGCTCCCAGGAGCCATCCTTCGTGCGCTTAAGGTCCTCAACCTGATGGTTGAACCGGATATCGACGTTGTTGCTCTGCAAGTGGCCGAACAGGATGCGTGTCAGCGCGCCGAAGTTAACATCCGTTCCCGACTCCATCCGGGTAGCCGCCACCGGCTGGCCTAGTGTCCGGTTCTTCATCATAAGCGGAATCCATTTCATCAGCTGCACCGGATCAGCGGAGAATTCCATGCCTTGAAACAGCGGATGACTTGAAAGCGCTTCAAATCTTTTTTGTAAAAAGGTTACGTCTGTCTGTCCTTCTACAAAGCTCATATGTGGTACGGGTACGATAAATTCCTGCGGATCTTGTATGCGTCTGCTGTTCACCAGATAAGACCAGAATTGCTTCGAGAACTGAAACTCCTCATTCACCTTGATAGCCTTGCTGATGTCGATAGATCCATCCGGCTGCTCCGTGGTGTAGTTAAGCTCGCACAATGAAGAATGCCCCGTTCCCGCATTGTTCCATTCATTCGAGCTCTCCTCCCCGGCACCTGCACGCCGCTCAAACACAGTGATTCTCCAATCAGGCACTAATTCCTTAAGCAGTGCACCCAGTGTTGCACTCATGATTCCGGCACCAATTAAAATCACATCTGTTTTGGTCTGTTGGTTGCTCATATTCTACCGTCCTTCTACCCTACGATTTGCAGGAAGGATGCAGGCACTCCTGCTCTGGCACGCATAACTTGGCCACACACCTGCTTGGGATCAATTCTGATCTTAGTGTATCACTATTGAATATAAATTTTAAGATTTATCTAATATTTTATGAAAACAATGTTTATGGAAAAGCTTCCTAACCGCTCAGTCTGCAATGAATTGCTGTGTGGAATGCATGCCCTCCCAGATACTTCCGTTAGACAGATGATATTCTCTCTCCACTGAACCGTCTGTTCTGGTGTAGCTGATCACAAAGACCTGACCTGTCTCAATCAGCATCGGGTATTGATCGTAAGGAAGGACATTTTCCTCCAGTGGCAGGTCTTTGACATCTTCATACGCATCCTCCAACCGCCAAAACTCCCGATAGGCGTAATCCTTGAACCCGCTCAAGTCCTCCTTTCCAAAATACGATGCCGCATACTTCTTGCCCTGTAAGGTAATATCATCTACTCTCGAAGGTTCAATATCTTTAGCAATCCAGCTTAGGTCCTCTGAATGAAGGTTGCCGCCATAGTGCTTCTGTAGCTGATTGGCCATACAAGGGACGGATTGGGTACTATAGTCCATTCCATCAAGCCTGGTATGTGCTGAGCCGTAAATGCCCATGACGCTCTCACTGCCGAGCTGTTCAAATTCGCGGATAAAGTTTTCAGTCAGCATGTTTTCCCGATATACCCCGTCATCCTTGCTGTAAAATAACTGCCCTTGCTGAATCGCTTCTTTTGTTAAAGTATAGTTCTCCGATCCTGTCAGATCGTTTGCCTCAAGATAAGATAAGAACCGGCTGCCGGTCGAATCATACTGATGCCCGATATCTGTGCCGTGGAAAACCGTCTCAGGACAATCGCTTTTTATTTTTTGATAAAATGCCTTGGTATATGGACTGTGAACTGCTGTTCCCTCCCAATCCTTATAGACCTCCTCCAGAAGTTCGTCATTGTCCGACTGCATCCATAGGTTCAAATATTCGGCGGTAAAATAGGACAGCTCGACGAACAAGTGTCTCATACCCTCATTATGATAATGTTCAGACCACAATTCATATTCCTTGTCCATAATCTTGTCATTGCCATGTGCTTCACCGTACAGATAGATGCTGCCGGAGGCTTGCGTCACCACAGGCGTTTCCTGGGTCGGCTGCGCAGACATGCTCGCTGTCTCACCTACGGAAGAATTGCTGCAGGCTGTAAGGCTACTGGCCACCATTGCAACGATCAGGACAAGCAGTAAAGAGCGTACCTGCATTATAGTCGTTTTGGCTAAGCAGGTGATTTTGTTACCGTTCATAAGTAAGATCAACCTTTCATGTTTAAGAATTCATAAATACCAATTTCAAATCATTACCATTAATCATAAAATAAGAGAGACACTAGTGCTGCAGTAAAACGCACAGCCAGTGTCCACAACTTGCCGAAAAAATCATTTTCAGACAAATAACGGATTGTAGACTTTAGCAAACAGAACTCCATAATGATATGATTAGTATGAAATATCATACTGGTGTAGATTGCTTATCAAAGGAGAGATTAAGATGCAGCAAAAAAAAGAAAATAGTCACGGATTCGGTCACGGCAAAGTGCTGGGAACAACCTCAATGGGTGAGCGGGGACAAATTGTGATTCCTAGAGAAGCAAGGGAAGAGCTTGAACTTAAGCCAGGTGAGAAATTCATCGTTTTCGGGAACAAACGCAAGGGAGCCGTCATTCTGGTCAAAGCCGAAATGTTCAATAAATTCGCCGATTTCTTCATGAGCGCTTCGAAAAAGTTTGAAAGCATGGCCCAGGCGATCTTCGATAAAAACACTACTATTCCTGAAGATGAAGATGATGAACCTGAGGTCGATGAAAAAGAACCTGTGGCAGCTGAAAAAGAATGAGCGAATTCTTTAAATTGATGAAGGATCTCCGGTTCAGAAGAACCATGCAGATGATTTTTAAGTTCGCCTGGGATTTCTGGTGGCTGGGCAAACAAAAGTATTTTATACCGGGACGGCGCTTAGAAGCGAAAACAAAAGCCTTATATCGAAAACAGGCAGCTTATTTTACAAAGACCGCCATGGATATGGGTGGATTAATTATCAAGCTTGGGCAGCATGTGAGTGCTCAGGTGGACATTTTGCCGAAGGAAATCATCGATGAATTGTCCAAGCTGCAGGATTCCGTAGAATTCGTAGATTATTCCGAGATTAAGCACAAGGTAGAGAGCGAACTCGGAGTATCCATAAGCGAGATTTTTGCTGAGTTTAGTACAACTCCTATCGCAGCGGCTTCCTTAGGACAGGTACACCGGGCGACCTTACGAACAGGTGAAGAGGTCGCAGTGAAGGTTATGCGTCCCGGGGTCGAGGACATTATCGCCATTGATTGGAAATCCATACAGGTTGCTATTTCGTTATTGAAACGCTGGACGAAGATTGCAGACTTCATGGACCTGGATGCGGTGTATGATGAGTTTCACGATACCGTTATGGACGAGCTCGATTATGAGCAAGAAGGGCGAAATGCAGAAGAATTCCAGCTGCAGTTTATCCATCGGGAGGATGTCGTTGTTCCAGGCATTCATTGGTCTTATACCACTTCGAAAGTTCTAACCATGGAGTTTTTGGAGGGTGTAAAAATCAATGATTTTGCCCAGCTGGATGCCTGGGGTGTGGACCGGACCCAATTAGCGACATCGCTGATAGAAATTTTCGTGGAACAGATTCTATTAGAAGGCTTCTTTCACGCAGACCCGCACCCGGGCAATGTTCTCGTGCAGCCTGACGGCACCATCGCTTTAATCGATTTTGGAATGGTCGGACGGATTGCCGAGGATATGAAGACGCAAATGGTAGCCCTGCTAATGGCGGTGTATTTAAAAGATGCTCACGGCGCAATCAATGCCCTTACCCGTTTGAGATTTTTAAGACGGAATGTAGATTTAGAGGTATTCGCAAGGAATCTCACGTTATTATTTGAACAAATCAACGGGGATACGTTTGACCTTAGTTTTGTGACGTCAGGTGACAATGCTGAAGAGCTACGTGACTTCCTCTATTCTCAGCCCTTTCAGTTACCGGCAAATACAACATTTTTGGGAAAAGCCATAGGCACGGTATATGGACTTTGTACCGGACTGGACCCCGAGCTTGATTTGATTGGGACCGTTAAGCCTTATGTCGAAGAGGTTGTGCGCAGGGATCTGCGGGGAAATGTCTTTTCCAACATTGTGGGTGAAGGCAAGAGCATTCTCAAAGGAATCCTTCCTACGACCAAGAAGTTCATATCTGCCGTAGATAAAATGGATAGCGGAAATTTACGGGTAAAGCTATCAAGCTCCTTTGAGCAAAAACTGATCGATACGCAAAATAAAAATACACAGCGGATTATTGCAACCATCATTGGGGCGGTATCCCTTCTGACTGCGGCAAACCTGTGGAATGAAGTGAGTCATCTTGTTTCTTATGGGTTGGGGATTTTGGGGCTCTTCATTATGCTTAGCCAACTCAGAACGAGAGGACGACGCCGTGATGTAAGACATGCCAAGCAGATGAACGCCATGCGTGAACGTAGCAGATTGGAAAAGCCGAAGTCTAAGCACTAGCACAACGCACAAGCCAATGGCTTGTGCGTTTGCTTTGCTTCATAATGACAACTTCCCATCTTCCATCCGGTAGACCTTGTCGCAATATTCAAGCATACGCTCATCATGAGTAACCATAATCGCTGCTTTCTGGCCTGAATTCACTTCTTGTGCAATCAGGCTGACCACTTCATGTGCACGTGTGGTATCCAGACTTGCTGTCGGCTCATCCGCCAGGATGATGCTGGGATTATTGATTAGAGCACGGGCAATCGCTGTCCGCTGCTTCTCCCCGCCTGATAGCTCTTCCGGGAAGCTATTTAATTTCGAGCCCAGACCCAGCTCTTCCAGCAGCTTAGTGGCGAACTCCTTGTCCTCTCTTTTAACCTTTCCCGACATCTTTTTGATGATCAGCAATTGGTCAAGAACATTCAGATAAGGAACCAAATTGGATGATTGCATAATGAATCCGATTTCTTGCAGTCTTATATTCGCCAGTTCTTGCGCCGTAAGCTTAGAAATAGAATGTCCATTCAGCTTAACCTCTCCTTCTGAAGCTTGGAGCAGTGCTCCAGCGATAGACAAAAAGGTGCTTTTACCAGAGCCCGACGGTCCAACAACAGCAACAAATTCCCCCGGCTCCACGGAAATGGACACATGACCCAGTGCCGCGATCCGGTTGCTTCCTTCGGCATAATACTTGGTAACTTCACTCATCTGTAATCCCTTAGTCATTATTCAACCCTCCCGAGCGCCTTGAGCGGATCAATCTTGGTAATCTTTCGAACCGACACCAGCGAACTTAACATAGCGATAATTAGCAAGATAACAGAATACGAGACGACAAGACCCGGTTCCAGCTTAAATGGCATACCCTTCGGCATCATGGCTGCTGTTCCATAAGTCAGTAAGACTCCAACTACAATACTAGTCAGCGATAGCACAAACACTTGCGATACAATGGTTTTGCTCAAGAATCTGTTACTGGCACCTATAGCTTTCATAATGCCGAACTGGTTAGTCTTCTGCATCGTCATTACATAAAAGAATACCCCGAGCACGAATGCAGCGATTGCGAGCAGGAATGCCAGCATCATTAAGATCGTACCGTTCTCTTCCTTGTACCCTGGCATTCCTTGAACTGCAGCCGCCCGGGTAACCGTGTCCGTATCCGCCAGCTTGCTATTCATTACTTCCGGAGCGATATCCTTGCCTTGTAACATAATCGCATTAACGGGCCCTGCAACTCCCTTATCCGAACCCGGAGCCGCGAAGGCAATTTTCCGCCATTCCGCCATTGGAGTGAATACAGATGCAACGTGATTATAGGTCTGGTTCTCGGCAAAGCCTATAATCGTCAATGATTCCATCGTGCCATCTAATTGAAAAGTGTCACCAATGTTATAGCCCTCATCCTTCATGGTCGAGTTCACTACAACACCGGTAGGGTTCATAGAAGATAGGCCTTCCCCTTCCACGACAGCCGGCTCCAAGAAGCTTCCCGGGTTAATTCCTATAATTGCGATATCCAGCTTATCTTCACTCTTGGTGCTTGGTTCCTTCAACGCTGTTGCCATCGTACTTCCCATAGGTGCGGCAGCACTCACATTGGGCAGTAGCTCCACCTCCGCCAGTAATTGATCAGACAGTAGTGACTTGCTCATGGAGGACTGCGATCCTTCTTCAAAAATGACATAATCCGCCTTCATCGTCTTAAAGGTTGACGCAGCTAAACTAGATAGACCATTCCCTAAACCGGATAAGATAAATACCAGCCAGGCTAGTAATACAAAAATAATGATGATCATCAAAAATCTCATTTTGCTGTGCATCAATTCTTTCATAGCCAGAAACATTTCTTTTCCAACTCCTTAACTATATTTTTGACACATGTGTCAATTTAAACCCGCCATCACACTCACAACATTTATTAAACAATATAAATGACACTTGTGTCAAATTAGATCCAAGACTGAGGTTAGCTCTTGGCTCCTCCGGTCCACATCTGAAACAACAGCTTTCCCCAAGCGGGTACAGGGATATTCAGCATATTAGGTGTATCAATTAAGTTAAAGAATACACCAATAAGTACAGGAAGTGGGATATCCTTCCGCAGGTCATTATTCTGTTGTGCGCGTTCAAATAAGCGTGATAATTGAATTTTCAGGGTCATATGTGCTTCCTCAATAAATTCAAGATCTCTAGCAGCTGCAGATGAATTAGCAGTATTAATTTTACTGGCATTTCCTAAAAGCTGATGTAGTGCAGACTCTTCTACATAAACAAGAAGCAGCTGCTCGAGGGCGTCCATAGGATCAGCCTCATCAATGGCTAATGCATTTTCTAATACCGTTGCCATTACGCGCTTCATACAAGCAGCCACAATCTCTTCTTTATTAGAGTAATATTGATAAATCGTGCTTCGGGCTCCTGACAGATGCTGTGAGAGCAGCTTGAGGTGAAAACCGTCATACCCATGCTCTAGCACTAATTTTTTTGTCATATCCAGCAGCTCTGTCTCCGTGAAAGACTGTTTTCTTCCCATTGAATCTCTTCCTGTCCTATCTCTAATTTTATATATTATCAGTTTAGCATATGTTTATAAGCATTTCCCAAAAAACAAGATCACTGCTCTCCACCATACGCTTCGCCTCTGGAACTTCTCGAAAAGGCTTCTCACGACTAACAATCCATCGTAAGAAGCCATAACTTAGGAATCAGTCAGCGTTAAGCATTGTTCAATTGCCTTGCGCTTGCCGGGCTTCTCGTTGCCTACGGACATTTAAAAGTTGCCGGTATCCCCTTTGAGGAATAAAATTAAGATTGCAGAAGGAGCATGGAGGAACGATGGTAATCCGGCAAGCTGTGAGCGTATGAACGAAAATTCGCCAAATCGCTCAATGCCTATCAGCGTTTGGGCTGACATGATTAAGGGAGGATGTGCAGCGTGATTGATGTGGGTCTATTTGTAGGAAATATGGAAAAGATGGTCACCTTCTACCGCGATGTTTTGAACTTTGAAACTGATTGGGACGGCGGTCTGTATGCGACTTTTAAGAAGGACACGGATCAGCTGTTTATGTTTGACCGCAAGCATTTTGCCGAGTCCATAGGCGAAACCTATGTTCCACCGATCGGCATCAACCTGACCATGGAAATGTACATGCGTTTTTCCACTGCTGAGGTGGATCAGGAATATGAGCGGCTGAAAGCGCTAAATGTGAGAATTCTTGAAGAATTATCTACCAAACCATGGGGTCAGCTGAACTTCTTCATTGCAGACCCAGAGGGAAACATTATTGAAATTGGTGATTAGTCCCCTTCACCAAATACCAACCTTCCTATACTCCTTTATGTTTACATACCTCACGAATCTTGTTCCGGAATCTTGGTTAGGAACGGTCTGCCAAATATTCTTCGAGCTGATCGAAGGTTCCTCCGAATCCCTCTTGCATGGATTCAAACATGCCTTCAAAAAATCTTCTCTCTTCCTCAGTTGCATTGGCCGGTCCGCTGCATAAAGTCATTGTTGTAATACCGTCATTCTCACTAAATGTTACCGTATTGCGTATTTCTAGCGGGATCAAATCACTAAACGGAGCCCGGACAATATTGCCTAATTCATCTGAGAAGCTATTGAGCCAGACAATCTTTTCGAATGCCTGGATTTCCTGGTATACAAATTTACCCCACATTTGTACACCATCAGGAGATTGCATATTGTAATGGAACAAACCGCCCGGACGGAAATCTAATTGTGCGACATGTATTTCAAACCCTTTCGGCCCCCACCATCGCTTCAGATGCTCGGCCTCGGACCAAGCTTTGAATACGAGTTCACGCGGATAATTGAATACACGTGTTATGACTAACTCCATGCCTTGCGATTCCACTGCCATTTCGATTCCTCCATTTCTCATATTGTACCACTGACTAGAGTATAGACCGATTGGAATATTCCCGTCAAGGAATATTCCGAGGACTCTCTTCATGATATTCCACGATTTAATATTTGTATCGTATTATTCTTCACATGCTCTTAGACATCACAATGATAAGCTTAATAATGTATGCCTTATAATACTTTAGGAGGTAATATATTGAGCAAGTACGATGAAGCCATGAAGCTGCTGGAAGAACAAGTGGGTAACAAGGACGGCCTAATCTCTCTGTCCACGATCGCACTGGAACCGGGGACCCATGGGAAAAGCCGTCCTGCCGCCCGCATTGTGGACGCCTATTATGAGGACGGCGCATTTTATACCGTTACTTACGCCACCTCAGGTAAGATGCAGCAGATCGCCCAAAACCCCGAAGTCTCCATTTGTATCATCGTCGAAAACTTTACGGCCGATGGGATCGGTGAAAACCTGGGGTGGGTGTGTGACGAGAAAAACGCCGAAATGATGACAAAGCTTCGCACAATATTCGCTGATTGGTATAACGACGCCAATAACGACGAAGACCCTAACACATGCCTGCTGCGCATTCGCCTGACAAAGGGCCTGTGGAATGATGCCCATAAAGGGATCAGAAATGAGATTGATTTTGTCAATAAGACGGTAAATTAAGTAGTCTATATCATTTAATAACCGACAATGTTAGAGCGTCTCAACCAATTTCTGAATCTTGGAGCGGGAAATTAAATATATAGGACCCATTGTTTCGATTTTGCCGTCCTTTACCCGTATGGCGCTCTCTTGTTCTGCCGCATAGACATCAATCTCTTCAGATAAGGGGAACAGGTAGCCTTGAACAAACGTGGCGTAGCCCCGTTTAGAATGAGATTCATAGGCAAATTGATCAAAGCCCATACCCTCATAAATAGTACCTGTTTCAACTTCATGGTCCGTGTCATTCAAGCTTAACCATTGAGCAGACATGTTTAGCGCACCGGCGCTGGCCCCCAGTATAATAGCATTGCTGTTCTTAATTACATCCGATAATCCATAATCCGCCAAGAAATCCTTCTGCAAACCAGGATACCCGCCGCATAAAAAAATGACGGAAGCGTTCTGAATGAATCGCCGGGCATCTTCCTTCTGCATGCGGTAATCAATGAAATGATATTCATCATAAATAATATTAGCCTGATTCAGCCATGTCCATTCAGAGAGTTCATCAAAGTTAATTGGCTCATCTGTATAACCAGACGGATCAGCGCTAATCATGACAAGCGATTGTCTGTCTTGTATATCCTCCTGCAAACAATGGACCAGCTTCTCTGGAAAAAATTCATTAAACCAACTGAAATAGTAGTGGGTACTCAAACTTAATTACCTCCATATGTATTATTTCTAGCGCACTTCTTAATTAGCCTCATTAAAACGGTTTAATTTAGCTTCAGCCGTCAGCATGGCGCCGTTAAGAATAAGATTATTTCCGTCATTCCGGACCCTTGTTCTGAAATACAGGCTGCGCACGAAATTTTTCCCGTTTACTCTGGCGATTCTCTGCGCGCGCGTATCCGGCCATTCTGTACACCTCGACAAGCTATGAATCCAGTCGGCAATCTCCTGCTGCGGAAGCAGTGCTTCGCTAATCATCGTGTCCACAATGCTGGCCATGCGCTCGTCTTCCTCCTCGTCAAAAATCCGGACACCGTTATGCAGCATCCCTTTAACCGCCTCCAGCACCTCGTGCTGCAACACATTATCGCTTTCCCGACAGTGGATCAGCTCCTCCAGGGCATCTGCCCCATGAGCCGCAGCATGAGCCCAGCCTTCGACTGCCAGATAACCGCGCAGGTCCTTCTCCTCCTGGTAGTAGCGAAGCAGCGAATGCTTTAGATGCTGGAACTCATCCGGAGTCAAGAATGGATTGTTCCTGTCCCGCTGCACAATAAGAGCGACAGGCAGAACCGAGAACGCCCTGGTAAGTACACTTTGGTCACCCTCGCGTCCAATCCGATAGAACAAATGCCGGTCATCCATTAGAACAGCCAAAAGTTTCCGCATTTCCTCACAGGAGAACTTATTATCGCGCTTCAGCCATATGTAAAAAATCGAATAGATATGCTCACGTAGCTCAGGCTCCGGATCGCCAATATGCCGCAGCATCAGACAGGTAAAGTCTTGTAACCTTTCTCCCTCACGCAGGATATAACGTTCTTCCTCCAATCTTTGCAGCTTCCGTATCAGTTCTGTTCGTGTGTCCTCCGTACCCCATTCATTGAAATCATCGTGCTTAGTGCTGGCTTTCATTTAGTCGGTTCACTCCTAGCCTAGTTATAGCGGGCGGTATGTATTCTTTCCGCCGATATCCCCACTATAGAACACAATGACTGACACCAGGGCGTCAGTCATTGTAGGATAGAAGCATATTTTGCATATATTGCTGCAGCTCCGCCCGTAATTCACGAGGCTCCAGCAGCTCGCACTCCTTGCCGAAGCTTAGAATGAATTTCAGCAGGCCCTCCTCATGAGGAAATGTATCCCTAACGAGATAGAAACCATCTTCACCGCGGCTAATTTTCTCTTTCTGAAAATACTCAGTAAGCTGCGCGCCAATTCGCGAAGTGAATCTGAGCACAACCTGTATGTCCCGCTGCGAATAGCTGTACTCAATGACCTCGGCAATTCGGTCATCGGGCAGCTCTCTTCGGGCAAAAGGCGGCCCCTGCTTCAGTTGCTTGATCCGCACGAGCTTGAATCTGCGGTAGTCCTCTCTGACCCGGCAAAAACCTATCACGTACCAATGGCCGTGGCGAAAATCAATCCAGCTTGGCTCTACCGTTCGCTCCAGGTATTCCATATCCCTGTTGATATAGTCGAACACCAGCAGCCTGTTATCTGTGATGGCCTTGCTTATGATCCCAATGTATTCTTTAATTTCCTGCTCCATGCTGAAATGGGACATATCCAGAGTCAGTTTGTGCTTACCTTGCTCCTGCTTATAGGTATGCTCAACCTTTAGCATGATGTCATTAAAAGCTTCGTTCCGGCCAAACAAGCCGTGTAAATTCTTCATTACAGCTACAAACGTATGAGCTTCATCCTGGTTTAAAAAGAGGCTGGTTATATTATAGCTGTCCATAATATAGTATCCTCCGCCCTTGCCGCTGGACGATGCAACCGGTATGCCGGCTTCTCCTATTTTTTCGATATCCCGGTAGATCGTCCGCAAGGATACCTCGAAATGCTCGGCAAGCTCCTTGCCCGTTACCGTACCTTTACCGGAGATGATCAGCAGCATCGAGAGCAATCGATTGACTCGCATGATTGTGTGTGACGTCGGGTAACGTCTCCTCCTCTGTGTGAAGTAAGTGAATCATATATTCTCTTGCTTTAATGCATCAATAATATTCTCCTTTTTTACTTTAGCTTTGGAATAAACAACCGCAGAGCTGACAATGACAATTACACACACAATGACAGACAGAATGCTCATCCAGGGCAGGGTGAACCCATAGCTGAATTGACGCGATCGTCTTATCATCTTCAACTAATAATATTTGCATCTGAAGTTCATCCTTAGGATTGATTTTAGAACATTTAATGAATTCCACGACTATAAAGAGTCGTTGTACAATCATTATGAGAAATGACAGGGAACGTTCCGTGCTCATCTTTTAACTCATAGCTCTTCGTTTTGCAAATTCTGCATTGATTCATTTTTTTCATCGGACAATATTTTGTAAACATCAAAGGGGCCCTGCCATATACAATCATCTCCTGTGAAGGATAGCCATCATTTTCTTCAACATAGGCATTCCTTAAATCGGCGTCCAGTTTGTCGATAAGGTGTATCTATCAAAGACGGGTATGAGGAGACCTTTGCCGTCAATCATCTCGGTCATTTTCTGCTTGTCAATTTACTGGTCGGTCAAATGACGGACCACGGGAGAATGAATTGAATCTCAACGGTGCTGGGTATCCTCCGTCTGAGCACTCCTCTCCCTTTCCTTTCGTCCAGTCGAGACGATTTTCCTTCCTTCCGTACTCGCTTTTCATCGTAAAACCTGCGTCATTGGGGGCGCGGCACGAACAACATTCCACCGTACGCAAAATAAAACCGCACCATAGATGCGCGGTTTTACGGATCGTTTTTGGCATGGCATGGCAGTTGTGAATCATTGCCGCTGCCGCAACCTCATTCTGAAAATCACGGCTTCTATGACGAGCAGATTAGGAATCCAACAAACCCAAGCGACAACCCGAAACCCCGCCTCGAAATCGCCAAACAGAAGAGTCAGCGGTGCTAACCAGATTCGAAGCGTGACAGCTGCAAAAGTAAGCGCATAACTGCGAAGCATCCATGCTTTATGAGCTTGGATGTCTTTGACCATAATTTTTCTCGTTGCAGTAAGCGTCGTCGCAACCCACAATACATCGAGCGACATGAACCCAAGCCCGGCAATCCAACCTCCTGTGGCAAAAAGGGATAAATACACACTCACGATCCCACTAACTGTAATCGAAAGAACATATCCATACCCCAATAGGCGATGCCAACGTTTCCTATCATTCGTTGGCTTCATAAATAGTTGAAAGGGTCCTATGATCAAGGCAAATATTGCGGTAAAAATATGGATGTATAGTACATATATCCATGGTTTGAGTTCAAAATTCGGCTTTTGCAATTTGAAAGAGACAAGTCCTGCATCACTAGCTTTAAGCACGCCATACTGAACAATTGCGTATGCGGCAATCGAAAATGCGAGAATGAGAACGAGTGCCCGGATCATCTTATTTCCCATATGCATTATCCTCCTCCGTTGATGCACCGTGAAGCTGTTGTCCCTTTAAACCCTATAGTGGCTATAGGGTCAATACCGATCTTCTCGATTGAGGCACCAGCTAGGAGTCGAAAGGGAAGCACAAATTCAACGCTTGCCGTGGTCAAGTTTCATGGCGTACTTTTCCAGCATGCGCTCCTTGTTCTCCCATACCCCTTCCACGAAACATCCATTTTCGGTTTACAGTTAGAAATAATACCCCTTCCGAATTTCATCTAAAAGGGTAGGATGTACTGGATTCCATCCCAAACGCTCCTGCGTCAACGCACTGGACACCGGATTATCCGTTTTCGTGAAGGGTGCAAGCCATCCGAAATGTTTACCTGCTTCTTCAACCCCAATGCCTTGGACCGGCAGGTTCAGATGGAGGCCCAGAGCCGTGGCGATCTCTTGAAACGGAATGCCCTCTTCGCTCACCGCATGAAACCGGGACCCTGCCGGAGCTTGTTCTAAGGCGAGTCTAAAAAGGCGCGCCGCATCCAGTAGATGCACGGATGGCCAACGGTTGGTTCCGGAGCCTGTATAGGCGGAGAAACCCTTCTTGCGAGCGATGTTCACCAGATTTGGGAACAAGCCCGTCTTATCGCCTTCACCATATACGATCGGTGGGAGGCGTACAATCGAGGAACGTATCCCCCGATTCGCCAAGTCTAGGGTGGTATGTTCAGAAATGATGCGTAATCCACCTGGGGATTGAGGATCCCCAGCGCTGTCCTCCGTTCCGAGACGGCCGGGAGTAAGCGTCATCGTAGGCATCGCGATGACAAGCGCCCGGTCACCGCCGGGTAAGGGGGTGCCAAGTGTCTCGATGACTCGCCTGTCGGTCTCAATTGCAGCCTTCATAAATCGCATCACCACATGACGAGGATTCCCGCCTAATAAAACCCTAAGCCGAGTTGGGAGGCCCGCATGCGAGAACTTGTGGAAGAAGGCCAAATGAATGACCCCGTCTACTGCAGCAGCCACTTTGCGCAAGCCTGCTAAATCCTCAATCGAACCGATTTGAACCTGGGCACCCAATACCGTAAGCCGTTTGCCGGCTTTTTCAGAACGGGCAAGACCAACCACTTGATGACCGGCATCCAGCAGTTCGCGAACGACCGCCCCTCCGATGAAGCCTGTCGCCCCTGTAACCAATACACGCATATTCAGAAAGCCCCTTTCCTATCGGTAGGATGTTTACTCTTAGTATAGGGGATTGACCACTGCGGTCTTTGCCTTTTCCGTCGGAGTTTTTGCCTGATTCAACAGATTCCGCTGCCTAAAAAGGGAAAATCCGCTAGGCTCTATGCCCGCGGAAATTTGAAAAGCCGTTTACGTGTGCGTTTCACTTCAACTGTTGCTGGTCCTGACGCCACCTTGTGATATCTCTAGTTGGAGGGCACCCAAAAAATCGGCTGTAATCGCGGCTAAATTGGGAATCGCTCAAATAGCCCACAAGCCGGCTCGCCGTAGTTGCGTCAATGGAGCTGGATAACATTAGACGCCTCGCCTCTTGCAGACGCAGCACCTTTTGATATTGCAGAGGGCTCATCGCAGTAGCCGATCTGAAATACTCGCGAAACGACGATTCGCTCATATGGACCAACTCCGCCAAATCCGCTACTTTCCACGGCTGGGAAAAGTTATTTTGGAGCCAATCAATCGCTTTTGCAACCTGCTGCATGCCCGATTCCGCCAGAACAGTCTCAGCAACATAAACACCGATTGGGCTACGGAGGAGGCGGATATAAATCTCGTCTTTCACCAATGGAGCCAGCATTTGAGCATCATCGGGAGAGGACAGGCATGCCATCAATCTTGCAGCGGCGTTCATCATGGCCAAATCAGCTTCGATGACGTAGCACGCACTGCGATTGCGAACCTCCGGCAAACCATTCGGAAATACCATCGGCAGCAACGAAGCAATCCTTTGCGGATCGAGATATAAACCTATCCCCAAGAACGGTACTTGGGGGCTGGCCTGCATGATTTTCATCGCAACAGGCAAGGCAACGGGGGCAATATACATTCGCGAAGCACTATACTCATAAGCATCCTTGCCTACGGTAATTCGCTTTTTCCCTTGCGCAGCAATGCAGATTGCCGGCGAGAATATGGTGTGAACATCATCCGCCGCTTCTACTTGCGAATATCGGTTCACATACAGACCATGGATCGGTGAAGCATAGGTCCCATCCTGCGAAGTATACGTGTAAATCAAACTTGCCAACCGGGCTGCTTCACCATTTAGCGCTGACTTGGCATCATCTAATACAGATACATCCTCATATTTATGGTAATTGTCCATGTTCACAAGCAACTTCTTCCCCCTCAAATGTAACGGGATGATAGGCATGTTCATGATACCACAGGCGCATCCAAATCGTAATGAGCTGATTGCCCCACTCGGCAGAGGAGGGGAATTCTGTGACTATACTGTTCAAACATATGGCATCGCCTCAAAGCCGAAATAGATGAAATGCAATTGTATTCGAATGGACAAGTGTTTATTCATGAGAAAGCGCTGAATGGGGTATACCACGATCATGAGCATAACTACCGGCATACGATGAAAGAAATGAAAGAACAACTAATCGAGCAAGCGAGAAAAGCAATGACGATTAAGGGAAAGTTATCCGTCTCCATATTTGATGATTTGGAGCTTGCTTTCGTTGAGTTATGACGAAAGGAATAAACAGCCTATTTCGCTTGAACTGCCTGACTGTTCACGGTCTGCCTTACCTCTGTTGATTGTGCCCCGGATATCGCGAATTTTCTATCAATGACAAAGAAAGGTGCTCCTGTTATATTCGCTTTACCACTACTTGTGATAAGGTACCCCGATACGTGAATGTCCGTAAGACCACCAAGCTTAAACCTTGAAGCACGAAAGACGGCGATTTTCATATCGAACAATCTTGACATTTGTAAAAGATAGTATTACTCTGATGATAGTTAAACGTTTAACTGTTAATCATTTAACTATATTATGCACACCATCCGAAAGAAATTGAAAGGAGGGATACAAAATACAGAACGAGCCGATGCTGTTGATGATTAAGGAGTTCTCAAACGTTGTTCATGAACTCAACAGTAAAATCATAAAATTCGTTGACGAGCAGCTAAATACAACAGGTTTGGTTCGAACACATTTTGGCATTCTGCATGAGTTGGCGGACGGAAAAGAACGCTCCATGAGTGATTTAAGTAAAATTCTGCATGTTACAAAACCAAACATAACCGTTTTAATCGATAAGCTTGTAAAGCTTGACTATGTTGAGCGGGTAAACAGCAGCAATGACAGAAGAGTGTCTTTGATTCGCCTTACAGATGCTGGGCAAAGGCTTATTAACAAAACAGCTGAAACGCTAATTAATTCCTCCTCTGAAATTTTAAAAACTCTTGATAACGAGGATCGGGAGCTAATAGAACAAACGACTCAAGCAATGAAAAAACTGTTAACCAAGTTCAATAACACATAATTGTTAGGAGTGACTATGCGATGAATACAATAAACCCATATCCCGAAAGTGTAACGATATTCATTGAAATCCATGCAAAAGCTGGCGAAGAGGAGTTTACAAAGCAGACCTTCACGACTACCATTGAAACTTCAAATAAACCGGGTCTCATTAGCTATGAAATTTTCGAAGACAGCAATGCACCCGGAACTTTTTACTCAACTCAGGAGTGGGAAAGCGTAGAAGCCTTTCATGCTCATATGCGCGAAGCGAAATCAGCGGGAATAGCAGAAGCTACTTCTATGTTACGGGAAATGCCAAGGACCAGTATCCTCAAACGCATAGGGAAATCTGAGAATCTGTGATAACAAAAAGACGCGAATGGATGTAGAATCCAGCTCTGAATGATCTGGTATCAATGCCTGCTACTGAACCGTCTAATCGCTTCCTCAGTCACCGGCTCGAAGAGGTTTACAAGGTTGCCGTCGGGATCACGGAACAGCATAGAACGGTTCCCCCACGGCATCGTCGTCGGTTCTTTTACCCAATCATAGACAATTGGCTTCAAGCGTGCGTACTCGGCTTCGACATCGTTGACGCGGAACTCGATGATGACAGTGTGATTACTCGCTGCCACTACGGAACCAGCACCAAATAGCTGCGCCGTTTGGGAGTGACCGATTGCCAGGGTACATGCTGGCATAACGAGTTCGGCAAAAACAGGCGCGGGGTACACCGCCGAAACACCCAGGACTTTTTCATAGAACTCGGCGAGACGATTCACATCGTCAGTAATGATGCGTACAGAAGCAAAATTCACAAAATACCACCCTTCCTATACTCCTTTATGTTTACATACCCTATAATAAAACAACGCTACTGACAGCGTTATGTCAGTAGCGTTCTGAAATTATTCGGGCTTCCCCAATCCAATCCCTCTGCAGGATGGGCTGTTTACAGCTTCCTTAATTCATCCAGTATATCCTCGGGGGACAGGCGTTGCATGAAATCCGGGTTGACGTATGCGGAGCGGATTATGCACGACTCGTCGATATCGTACAAAATATTGTAAAAGGCAGCCACCAGACCATTCGTATCGCTCAGCAGTCAGCGCGCAGGAGCGGCGGAGCCGGTCTAGGTCTGTCAATCGTCCGGCATCTGCTTACATGTCCCCAAGGGACCGTTGAGCTGGAGACCAGCTCCGAATCGGGAAGTGTATTTAAGGTCACATTGATTCAGGGCTAAGAAGATCGTCTTCATGTTATATAGATGTAGAACAAGAAGCCCGTCCCAACCGGGCAGGCTTCTATATGATAAGTTCTGCGATCTGACCGACTGTCACTGTGCACCCTACTCTCTATTTCAATCTGCTTCGCCATTCTCATTCACGCTCCAGAAGCGCTTCACATACTCCATACTTATTCCTCCCACTATAAATTAATATTTTCTCTTGTTTGCTCACTCGTTCTTAGGTTTTCAGCCATGGACAGGTTGAGAGTTGGAGAAGTCATGTAAGGATGACATTATTTTCTTGCAGAGCCGGTGGCGGGAATAGAGGTTGGGGGGATTGTCCCCAGCCCATGGATCGTTCCTGTGATCGCACTTTGGATATCCACACCTGTCTCTTGACGGCTTACCCTCCCATGTCACGCGGGGTCTTTGCCCTTACATTCCTTCGTTCTGCCTCTCAAGAGGTGGACGCCGTTTCTTGCTCCTTTACAGGGTCGTTGCCCTTATGGAATTAGTTCCTGCGGCTGCTCCGTGCTTCTTTTGTCTTTGGTGAAACCTACTTCAATGAGCAAAATGAGTTTGGTTTTTCTTAGGCTGCCATCTGTAGCTGGGCCTGACGGACCGGCCCTAACACGCTGTTTGCATCGTATGGAATGTGCTTCGTCCCGAGCGTATGAAGCACGCGAATAAGTTTCCCGCACAACGCCACAAGGGATTGCTTTTTCTTCAGTGGATTCTGACTTCGTGTCGTAAAATACTGGTGCAGTGCCTTGAATTCGGCGTTCTTTGCTACCATGGGCATGACCGCCCGGAACAGCAGGGCCCTCAGCTTTGCACGTCCACGTTTGGTAATACTGGACTTGCCCTTTTTCTTTCCCGAACTATTCTCTTTGAGATTCAGTCCGGCCAGCCGAATAATCTGCTGTCCATGCTCGTAACCACTCAGATCGCCCACTTCCGCCAGGAATCCCGCTAACGTCACTACAGCCACACCGGGCACGGTAAGCATCTCTTTCGTGCCTGGAATTTGCCCTAGTAGACGTTCTACTTCGGACAGAATCTCTTCAAGCTGTCTGGCGAACATGTCATACTGCTCCAGAAGTGTTTTAATCTCGATCTTTGCTGCAGGAAGACCTTCGGTCAGACCGATAGAGCCTCTCGCCGTTTCGACCAGCAATTGGGCTCGCTTCGTTCCCACCGCTCGTTTCACGTCTTTCTTCCACCGCTGAGCGATGGCTTCTGCACCGAGTCCTACGATCTCACCTGGCGTCGGAAACTCGTCTAGAGTAATAAGCGAGGCTTTTCCTTCCCAGTCTTTAAACACCTCAGTGTATTCCGGGAAAAAGCGATCCTGCCAGTTCTGCACCCGCCTTTGCACCTGCCCGAGGTTCACCATGATCTTCTCCCGAAGATTCATGAGAATTCGCAGATCTGCGTAGATACGCGTTGGCAATTTAGGTTCGCTGTATTTCCCATTCCGCACTAAATCGGCAATGACTTTAGCGTCTTTATAGTCGTTTTTCGTGGGTGAGTTATCTTCCAGTTCTTTGCTTTTGTGTACATGATGCGGATTGACAATGACCAAAGGAATGCCGTGCTGTCCCAAATACTCGGCCAGGTTAAACCAATAGTGTCCGGTAGGCTCAATGCCAAAGAGGACGTCGCTCTTGGCATGCTCCCGCTGAAGCTCCTTCATCCACTGAACCAGTTGCTCCAGTCCGGTACGGGTATTTGAGAACACACAATCCTTTCCGAGTTCAATCCCCCGGTAGTCGATAGCGCGAGCCACATGGGTTTCTTTCGCAATGTCTGCGCCTACGACAAGGGTCTTGTCGGAAATTCGTGTAATCCGTTGATTCTGCTTCTTCGATTGTTTATACTTCATGTTGAGTGCCTCCTGTGCTGCAATTGTTCTTTGGCGGAACGTTTCCCAGTATACAGTTGGCGCTTTTTTCATTCAAACCTCAAATTAATTCATTACAGGAATGGCTCTTTTCTATATTTATGTTGCAAACAGTGTTGCTCGTTGTCTCATCTGTTGTTTTGAACAAGCATACTGTTAAAGAGCCAGCGAAAGTTCCAGTCGAAATACTGGGGCAGATGCCAATCCTCATAGCCTTTTAATACCCCTTGTTCCAGCCAGTAAGACTCTGATTTCCCGCTTTTTACAGCTCCAGAAACATAGGTGATCGTTTTCTCCAAAAAGCGTATGACATCCGTGATTCGATCTGAATTGGATACATCTCCATGTCCCGGAACGACAGTATTGACCTTGAGGTCTTTTTGAATGCGTTTAAGGATGCGTACCCAAGCGTATGGATTACCGTATGGCAACACCGGAATGGTCTTAGTCGATATTAAATCACCAGCGATCAAAGTTTGCTCTTCTGGAACGTACACAACAGCATCACTTAAAGAATGCCCGCCTCCGTAAGATAATACTTCGATGGTTCGCTTTGTTCCTTGAATAACGAGTTTATCGTCAAAAGTTATCGTGGGGATCACCCTGCAAAGGGAAGGGATGGCATCATAAAGGGCTCGCTGTACGGAAAGATCATAGTCGATTTCAGTTAGCATGTGGGGATCTCTTTGCTGTGAACGTACATGATTTAGGCTGGTTATTAACTTTAGAATGTTTTGCTGCATAAGATCAATATTCACTTCGCCCATATCAGATAGCAAGTCTCTTGTCCAAACGGTAGATATCAATTCGCTATTCATAAATTCCTGATTGCCGTTGACATGATCTCCATGAAAATGTGTATTCACTACATATTTAACCGGTCTGTTTGTTAATTGTTCAGCAGTATGGCGTAACAAAGCACCAGAATGCGGGAGGTTGGTTGTATCCACTACAACGGTTAAATCCCCAAGATCAATAATTGCTGCATTCCCCAGAGAACCGCTGCCTGGAACCGAAATGGCCCCCCAGATCCCTTCTGCTGCTTGTTGAATCGTGAAATATTCGTTGTTCATTGTTGCACCCCTTTAACAATTAGTAAAGTTAACTTACAAGTTAGAGTCAACTGGAAGTCAAGAGGTTTTCAGGAGGGGTTAGGGGCAATTGTACACATTGGCTTTGAGTGAACTGAAAGCTGTATAATATCTTTCAATACCAGCATACAAAAGGAGGGACAGAAATCGGATGCTTACGATAAGTCAAGTGTCAGAACAAACGGGATTAACTCCTTATACGATTCGTTATTATGAAAAAATCGGGGTGCTACATGAACCCAAGCGTAGTAATGGAGGGGCACGTGTCTACAAAGAAAGTGAGGTTTCCTACATTCAATGTCTAAATAAACTTAAAAAAGTGGGCTTATCACTTGAGGAGATTACGGAATTTACTCGTGAGGGCTGTGTAATGGATAAAATTCAGCAAGGGGAGAATCCTTCTAATTATAATCCTACCTTAAAAAAGCGGATTGAAATCCTTGAGAAGCATCTGATGGGACTGGAATCCAGGCGGCAAGAAATTGATTACATGATTTCTCTCGCCGCAGAGAAACTTACCCTATACCAAGAACTCACGAAAGAAGACATAGTAAATACTAGATAATAGGCGGCGTAAATCCTACGTGAACACTGCAGGGTGCCTGATGTGGAAAATCAGACACCCCACATGCAATTGATCATATTTCCGTTTGATCACATCATTAACTTCCCAGATCAATGACTATAGGGAAAGGTCCGCCGCCCCCCAATCTCCCCCTGCTGTTGCCTGTAGCTTCCGAAATATCCTTTAATGCAGCTTTTCCACTCTCCGCACCTCTGCTGATAATCACGACCTTGGCCCCAAGTCTGGCTGGTCCGGGTGCGATTGCTTTACCTACTCCAGACGATCCTCCTGAAATTAAAAACACTCTGCATTTAATATCCGTATGTGTTTCGTTCATTTGAGGATTCTCTAATTTATTACGTTTGATTATATTTCGCCGCAAATTCTGCTGCGTATTCTTTCAATTTTGTTGTTCCTAAAGTTGGGCGGTTCTTGTAATAATCTTCATACACGTAACCTGTCCGGGCCGCCACTCCCATCTCCATAAACCCTTTTGCCATTTGCTCGTTCATCCCACTTTTCAGCATGGTATTGACGAGCATTTTATCGGATATTTTCCCATGCTTCAAATAGGGTTTACCAATAGCTTCACCTAATATTTTAGCAATCTCATTACAGGTAAGCTCCTCACTTGCTATGTAGCGAAAGGTTCTGCCTTCAAAGGGTTTAGCCATTTCCTCAGCAATGACAGCAGCAATATCATTAGCCGAGACCAACAGGTATTTGATTTCACCACCATAGTTGGCCAGAATCACTCCTCTTTTGCCAGTCAGTAAACCTCCGATCCCATAATGCTGCAAAGACAATAATCCACCTAAAAACCCTTCGCTTGTTGATTTTATTACATCAATATTAGCCAATAAATTACTGTAAAAGCCAGCTGGCCGCATAAATTTGATTGCCACATCATTAGGTAGTTGTTTCAAAATACTCTCGGCAATGTTGTGAATTATTAAAAAACCCGTACCTTTGTCCGTGTGAGCTCCGATACTGCTCAGATGCACGACTTTTCTTACCCCTGATTGCTCAACCGCTTTTTTATAAGCAGCTACTATTTCATTCACTTCACTGTAGATATCATAATTTACATCAGTCACATTAGCGGGAGGTTCCATCAGGTAGACGATGTCTGCTCCCGTGAAGGTCTCGCGAAGAAAGACATCGTCCGAAACTGACCCAATGGCCGCCTTTGCCCCAAGTGCTTCAATCTCCTTCTGCCTCTCATGTTTACTGCTTATAACGGTAACAGAGTGGCCGTTCTCAACTAGCTTCTCAGTGAGCGGTTTACCAATATGTCCCAAAGAACCTGTCACGATAATCTTCATCTTATCCCTCCTTAATTTCTGACACTTGAACAATTAAAGCATAAACTTTAGAGTTGACTATAGGTCAAGTCTTATTGAGGAGAGGTTCCATGCGAATAAAGGATCTATCTGAAAAGTCAGGGTTATCCGTCTACACCATTCGTTATTATGAAAAAGAAGGTTTATTGGATAGCCAGCATTTTCAAAGAGCTGAAAACAACTATCGTAACTACAATGAGAAAGCAATCGAACGTCTGAAGCTCATTAAGAAGTTTCAAAGTGTAGAATGTTCATTGGCTGAACTGAGCGATTACTTTCAAGAACAGGATACACATTCGCCGGACTATCTGAAAGGCATTGAGTGGATTCGGCTAAAACTCTATGAAATCGAACGGAAGAAGGAGGAATACGATCAGATCATTGAAAAACTTAACTGGATGCTGGAATACAAACTGGCATTGGTAAATGACCCTCAAAAGGCAAATGCTTTGACCACCCATTATCCCTTTGACTAATCAAAACACGGTCCCCCCTGAAAGCTGAAGAGGCAAGTTAAACAGCCGTCCCGACGGGACGGCTGTTTCTTCAATATCTCTGTAGATAAGCTTTTCCTCAATATCTATCTCTAAACCGCTTAATCGCCTGAATATCCCGATAAACGGTCTGTTTTATTCATTGCTGCCCCCTCGAAACAGTATGCTGGGCAACAGAATCTTGCCCCTACTTATGATAAGCGTCACCGCGCTGTCACTAACGGCAAGTTTCACGTACAGTAATGACGACATTCCCCTTCTTATGTTTTTGTTCGACATAACGATGGGCATCAGGAATTTGTTCCAGCGAATAGGATCTATCGATAACTGGCTTAATGTTACCGGCTTCAAGTTGCTCTTGCAGGAAGATGAGATCTTCAACTCGAGGCTTTTGTGACATATGGACACTCACATATTTCCCGTTCGTATGCAGTGCTTTTTTGAATGTCGATTTTTTGATTTTCGATACCGTTTTCCCAACGGCATCAAAGATTAAATCATAGCTTTCTTCAAGCGCCATGAAATCCTGTTTCGTATAATCTATGACCCGGTCGGCTCCTATAGATCTTACCACCTCAAGATTAGCAGTACTGCATACCCCTGTTACATCTGCCCCGTAATATTTGGCAAGCTGCACCGCATAAGTCCCCACACTTCCAGAGGCTCCATAAATAAGAACCTTCATTCCGCTCGCGATATTCCCCTTCCTTAGAAAGTTCAACGCGGTTATCCCCCCGATGGGAACAGCAGCAGCCTCCTCATAGCTCACATTGACCGGCTTCATGACCACCAACCCATCTTCAGGCAGACATTTGTACTCGGCATAGGCACCGAAGCCAAGACCACAAGACGCAAATATTTGATCACCGATCTTAAATCGTGTTACATCTTTGCCTGCGGCTTCAATTTCCCCGGCTAACTCAAACCCTAATATCGTTACCTTTTTGGGCCTTAAGAGACCATTGTACAATCTTGCAAGGAATGGGTCGGCCTTTCGCATACGCCAGTCCCCCGCTGTTACCGTTGCCGCATATATTTTGACCAGTACTTCATTATCCTTCGGTGTAGGTTTCTCTAGCTCCTTCAGATGAAGCACATCAGGCGATCCGTATTTGGCATATACCATTGCTCTCATCCTTTACCCCCTATCTATTTCCCCCATGGCTCCTATGAGTTTTCCCCGTAAAAGAATACCTCTTCAAGCGGCAAGTTAAAGGCGTGAGCAATACGAAAGGCCAACTCCAGTGAAGGAGAGTAATTTCCTTTTTCAAGAGCTACGATCGTTTGTCTGGTTACACCTACCTTGTCGGCCAGCTGCTGCTGGGTCATTTCATTAAGATTGAATCGTAATTTTCTGATGTAATTGCCAACAGGAACTTTACCCATCTTAGACTCCTCTCCTGTAGTAATACAGTCTCGATATTGAACCTGTTACGTCTGAAAGAAATCCAGCGACGATTAGGACGATGAACATCACCTTCAAAGGCTGGTCTATAACCAATGAGCCCATAGCCAGAAGGAAGCCACTGACAAACATAGCAAATGAATTTCGGAAGGCCAACAAGTCGATGCGCTTATCCAGTTCGTCCGCGAATGTAGGTTCCTTTTCACCCGTCGTCATACGGAAGATGATGTTAAAAATAATGCTGATCACGATATGTGCTGCAATGGAAACTAAGGTCAATACAAGAATGAAGGATCCCCAGTAATGGAAGGTTACGTTTGAATCCAACACTTCATTGGGATACTGTGGGTATCTGTACAGCAAATACACTGTAAAAATGAGTATGGTGCTGATTAGCGATACGATGCTCTTCTTTTCTTGATAAGTCATGTATGACACCGCCTTTAGTAAAGTATACTAAACACAATGTATACCAAACTATACACGAAGTCAACTCTGTTATACAAATTTAAATAAAAAAAGACTAAACCAAAAGAATGCCTCTAAAAAAGATTTTCCTTACTTCTGCCATGTTCACTGCGATAGTTGAAGCGGCAAGTTTTAGAGCCGCCCAGTACTGGGCGGCTCTTTCTTGTTCTTTTATGTTAAGCTGAACGATTAGCAAGAAAGACAGCGATATACTGGTCAGCAATACGAGGAATACCCCAATCGCAGAATCTGCCGTCCGGGCATTTATGTACGCCATAATCTAGCCGCTGCCGCTGTTGGTTTCGCTCCCGCCATCCTATCGCCAGAACCATCCCTTTGGCTGCCTACACAATCTCTTTATTAAAATGTCCTCTTGTGTCTGTTTCCTGATTAAAGACAGCATTATTCATTGAGCCATTTAATTTACCTGACGCCATATGAATGACGTTCACAACCTGCTCTTTGGATTCAACGGTGAAGTTTAATCGGAGCGCCTCGATTCCTTTGAGGTTGGGTAGCTCATCCAGAAGATTAAGCGTCTTCCCATTCAGGATCGTCGTTGTACAATCATTATGGGAAAGGATAGGGAACGTTCCGTGCTCATCCTTTAACTCATAGCTCTTCGTTCTGCAAATTTTGCATTGATTCATTTTTTTCATCGGACAATATTTGGTAAACATCAAAGGCACCCTGCCATATACAACCATTTCCAGTGCAGGATAGCCGTCATTTTCTTCAACATAAGCATTCACTAAATTTTCAATTTGGCTCTTATTCAATTCGTAAGATAAAGTGACTCGTTTTGCCCCTAATTTATATAATTCATAGCAACTAGTAGCATTAACAACATTTAGAGAATAGTCCGTAACAAACGGATTCGTTCCTCTGTAGTGATAAATTCCACCATATCCTCCGATGAGTAGCTGCCCTTCTTTTGCCTTATAATCATTCTGATTTCTTCTAACCACGTTTTTAAAATAGATTTCCTTAATTCCACAGCTCACGCAAGCCTCGTACTGCTCCCTAGTCGTTACAGAGGCCGTAAGGTAGGGTTCCTCAGGGGCAAAGCTTATTTTTTTCTTTGCTTCCAAAGCCTTGGTTCTTATCTTTTGGCTGTTAAGCTTTAAGTCATATAAGCCCAGTACAATATCTCTTCTTGCTGCATTCAACAGTTTAGCTGGAATAAATGCATTGCATTCCTCATACTCGACATGATTAAGTTCGAATATCGTATCATTTAATCTTGAGAATTGCTTGATGACCTGGTCTTTCGTTGTTGGATTATTAATGGCTTCGCCTAGTATTTCCTCGCTTTCATATGAATAAGTAAAGCCTAAGCCCTCCGCATCTATGACAAGCTTTGAATCTGGAGATGCATATACTCTAATATCAAGGTCAAACCGCTTAAATTCTTTTTCCAGTGATGCTTCTAATTCTTTGTTATAGAAATAATCCTTCGTTTTATATACTAAATCTCCCGTAGACACCTTTTCTTTGATTTTGATATAGCAGACATCGTCTGCTTTGTTGATTAATTCGCCCTCTTTATCGTACAGTTTGGCAACAGCCAGATTAACATCTTCATTGTTGTGACTTATTCTGATTGTATCGTTTTGATTTAAAGGACGTGTAAGTGTTATTTCATACATGTCTTTAACAATCTTGCTGATTGTTCCAATTTCATAACCAAAGTGATTAGGTCTTAAAATGTTTGTAATATTTCTCTTATCTTCGTGAAACAAATATCCTTTAGTAAATGTTCTATTGAATGTTTTTTTTAGATTTTCTTTATCTTCTTCGGTTATTTTATGATCTAAGGCCATGCGATATTTGGATACCACATTAGCAACATACGTAGGCACTTTCATTCGGCCTTCGATTTTTAAAGAATCGATTTCTTTTAAATCCTCGATATAGTCGATTGTGTTTAAGTCCTTGGTAGATAGAATATGGTTTTTCCCTAAAGATGTACCTGTTGTCTTATCCATGAGTTCATACTCCTTACGGCATGAACCCACACATCTTCCGCGATTTGCGCTTCGATTGCCCATTAATCCTGACATTAGACAGTTCCCCGAATAAGATACACATAAAGCACCGTGAACGAAAATTTCTAAAGGGATCTCAGCTTTTCTTTTGATCTCTTTTACTTTTTCTATCTCAACCTCACGGGACAGAACAACTCTCTTAGCACCAAGTTCTTTAAATAATAAAGTTCCGTCTACATCGTCTATTCCCATTTGAGTTGAACAATGTGCTTCCATATCCAGAAAGTTTTTAACGATATAATCGAAAGCAGCCAGGTCCTGGACGATAATGCCATCCACACCGATTTCATTTAATTCGCGTACTTGCTCTTTCATCTCTTCAACTTCGTTATCAAAAACGATGGTATTCATGGCAACATAGATTTTAACGTCCCTCAGGTGCGCATATGTAACAGCCTCTTTTAACGATTCTAAATCAAAATTAGAGGAGTATGCACGTGCACCAAATTTTTGCATTCCTAAGTATATTGCATCACAACCATTAGATATTGCAGCTTTTAAAGCTTCCATACTTCCTGCTGGAGCTAATAATTCAGTCATTTTTTCCTCCTTATGGCCCATAAATCAAAAAAATTTGTAGTTACTTGTGATACGTTCTCCGTAACATGGAGCTGCATCACCATAGCTATCCTTGAGTTTATCCCGATGGAGCAGTATGATGCTGTGACCCAGCGCATGGAGGATGTGACGCGGGCTAACTATGATTACCTTCTTCCAATAGTAATCGGATTACGGGATGTACTGCCGAAAAGAAGTAGTACATGCGTTTCCCGGAAATTATTTTTTGAATAACAAAAAGAAAGACAGCTCAAAACTCGAATGGCGAGTCGTGTATTGTCTTTTTTCGTTCCCCGATAGGGTATCTGGGATCCTGATCGTTCATCTGTTTTACAGTGTAATGATTTGATATCCCTCACCGATTAGCGTCGATATACTGGCATGCCCATCTTATCATGCGCTCTTAAGCGGCTCGGAACGATTTACTTGTTTTGAAACACATCAACCACTCCATTAATCAAAGGATGTACTTTGATGTCGTAGTCAACATTAATTTTCATATTTTCCCAATGTTTCAACCATTGCTCATCCGTTATTTCTTTAGAAAACGGCTTAAGCGAATGGGTTCCGACCTCTAAGGGATCCACTTTCCAACGTTGCATTCGTTTTAATAAATCTGACGTTTGTTCCTCAAGGTAGACCTCAATTTCATGAATTAATTGTTCCAATTGTTCCTCACTTTGAATATTCAATTCTCCCTGGTATTCCTCAATTCTTCCTTTCAATCCCACATGTAAGGACAAGGATGAATAGTCGCTCGATAGTTTCATGCGAACATTGGATCGAATACGTCCTAAACTGATAGATAACTTTGGAATGGCCAAGACTTTTAGGAAATGATTGTTATCCAGAAGTTGAAAAATATTATCGTCCACGTCTTGAATGACCATTACTTCTTTATCATTTTGGAAGATGCCTGTTCCTACGTAATTGAAATTGTCCTTATCCGAATGAAAAACCGGCAGGACCGGATCTTTAAAAGGAGAATATACCTTCTTCATGAATTTATGAATATTGACGATGCTCATTTCACCTTGATTATGCTCCTCGTAATGCTTTAACATCCGATAAAGGAAATAATCCTGGTTGTCTTGCACCGTCAATTGATTTTTTATGTATTCATCAAAATCGCCTCTGACAATCAACAAATAGACACGCATTGAAATATCGGGATCAACCAGTATGGTATTGATCAGCTTTTCAATGCCTCCTTTTTTTGCCAGCTCCTCATTAATTAATAACATTCGCAGCTGCCCCTGCTTTAATTCCCGATAATAAATTAAATTAAACTTCTGGTCTCCCTGCTTTAACAGATCGACTTCCTTGGAGAGCAGACGTTTTTTTTCTTGGATGAGCGGTGGTACTAAAGTGCTGATTCTCAACTTTCCTTCCGTCCCCTTGTCAACCGACCAGAAAACTACCGGAGCAATCTCTTCGATCTTATTGTTCTCGACATATGGGGAAGAACAGCCGGCCATCCACATAAGGCTTACAACCGCCAATAAACCATAGTGCTTGTATGGTACCATCCCTACATACTCTCCTTTCGTCTAACTGCAATGAAAAGGATCGCAGGAATAAGTAAATAAATGCATGAGCCGGTCCAGATTTGAAGGTTCAGTAACATCTTTTGACCCGGAACCGTTTGCCATAACCATTGATCCATTAAGATGATGCTTATCAAAATGACGAACCAGCTCGACAATAAACCAATCCGAGTTGTGCGTTCTTTCATTTTTCTCATAAAGATTCTTCCGGCTCCATAAAAACACAACAGAAGAATTGAAATGTCAAACACATAATTAAACATATGGAAAGAGATAAGGATGTAATCGATTCGTTCTAAACCGCTCGTTTGAATGTAGCTTCCCATATATCCTATCGGAAAATCGATCTTGCGTAAGTAGTGTGATCCGTAAAACAATACCGAAGCAACGAACAATAATACATATTCCATGATCGACATCATATTTCCAATAACCAGGTATTTCGATATTTTTTTATTGGAGCTTAACCATGGAACCATAAAAACCAAATATACCGGACCGGAAAATGCCGACCAAATAAACAACAAACCTTGCCATGATTGTCCTGACCATTCGGTGGGTATGAGAGGATACAAATCGCGGTAATTGGCATCCGGTTGGAAGAAAAAAGGAATAAACAGGACTGAGATCCAAGCCCCGCAAAGAAAGGCGATGACGACAAAACGCAATGTATTCTCCATTCCATGTGAAGCCACATATAAGCTGATCAAAAGAATAAATAGGATCAGCCACCTTGTATCCATAGATGGAAAAATAAAATTATGAAGCATTTCAATGTATCCCAGTGTGATGATTGAAATTTTTAACAATATTATTAAAAATCCAAGTATTGCGAAAACTTGAACCGGCCGTTTCCCGAAAAGCTGTAAAAATCCTTGATAGCCTTTCGCTGCATAACTTGAAGTAAACCATTTGGACATCATCATCAAATTAAGCTGGGACAGTAGCCCCATCACGACAATTCCCCAAACCATATACGAATGAACCAAATAAACCGGCATGATTAAAATAAAATAATGCATTTGCATGCGATTCACTAAGAGAAGGAAATAGATACCGCCAAGGGTGGAAGTTCGATTATATAAGGATAAACTCTTCACTTCTTCATCTCCTGTCGCCATTTCCGTAGTGGTTTTAGATATTTCGGACGAGTTTTCATCCAAATTAAAGGGCCGCGGATAAAGAGGTCATTCCAATCCTTTCCATAAAAAGGAGCAATCGGTGCTAAATAAGGTTGACCTAATGATGTTAATGCATGGAGATGTGCAAGAATCCCGATTAGCCCGATCACGATTCCCGGCAACCCAAGAAACGATGCAAGGATAAGAAGAAGAATTTGCATCAGCACCATGGATTTTGTAACTTGATAATTGGGAACTAAAAAGAAAGCAATAGCGGATATACCCATCAACACTATCAATACTTTACTTGCAAAGCCTGCTTCTACAGCAGCTTGTCCAATGACGATACCACCGATAACCCCTAAAGTTTGACTGGTTTTGGTCGGCATTCGCAAACTTGCTTCTTTGATGATTTCCAGCGTTACGATCATGAAAAATCCTTCCGCAAACGGAGTAAAGGGCAACTTGCCTCTCGATTCCAATAATACGTAAAGAAGCGGTAGCGGAACCATTTGGTAATGAAATGTCGTTAACGCAACATAAAAAGGAATCATCGTCAAAGAAACAATAAAACTTCCGTACCGGATTAAACGTAAGAAACTGGCTACCGGCCAACGAAGGAAGTAGTCTTCCGGAGATTGGAGTAGATGGAAAAAAGTAATGGGAGCAATTAAAGCAAACGGTGAATTGGAAACCAATAGCGTCAGCTTTCCCTCACCTAAGGCGTAGGCACAGGCATCCGGCCGATCCGTTTGTAGAAACTGCGGAAAGACCGTATGGTTATGATCTTCAATAAAAGCTGCAAGCTGAGAGGAGTCTAAAAATTGATCGAAATCCACACTTTCAATTTTCTTTATTGCAAGGGAAACAAATTCTGGATTAGTTAATCCGTCTATGTACAGTAACACAACTTTCGTTTTACTCAGTGAACCGATAGTAAAGCTTTCCGTTTTTAATGTAGTTATAGGCAAACGTCTGCGCAACATTGTAATGTTTTTATCGATTTGTTCACTGAAGCTGTCTTTCGCTCCATATATAACCGTTTCCGTTTGGGAAGGTTCAACTGCCCGACCAAGAGGGTTTTCCAGTTGGACGCCTAACCACTGATCGTTGACTGAATCGTTTAGAAGAATAAATCCTTGCATTATTTTTTGCTCAGCATCTTCGATCGATAGAACTTCCGAAACTTTGGCATTGGTTATGCATGAAGAAAGCGAATTGCCGGCAGAACGATGAAGTGGCTGAATAATCGTCTCGTTTAAACGCTCTGGATCGATTAACGTTTTTATGTATAAAAGATGGACTGAGGCACTGGGACCCATTCTGTGCTCAACAATTTCGGCATCATCCATATGGTTTAATTTCTGTTTTAATTCATCAAGCCATGTGGACATTTGATGATTTTTCATTTGAGGGTCGTATTTTTCAACCATAGTCTTCTCCTTCATAAAAGGAATCAAAATCCTGCGGTTTTATCTTTCCCTGTAATGGAAAAATTATACGACCGGCCATTTGTATTTCAAACCGCATAACGTTGGACACTTTACCCTCTCAAAAGTTAGACTAAAGAGAGGACAAAAAACGGCTATCAAACAACGATTCCATTGTACACTATCGTCATCTGATGCCAAATAGGAGTAAGTCCCGTCCAGCTCTATGCCCTCAAATCACAGCATATCGCCTCTGTAGCAGGATTTTTCAGAGAAAGTTACTTAGTGTAAACCCTCGCCATGCTATTCTTTTTCCACGCCTTTTAGGCAGTTACCCACCATAAAACTTGCTGCTACTTATGATACGGTTCACCGCGCTGTCTTTAGCGGCAAGTTTAGCCTATTATAATGCCATTCTCCTTTTGTAAGAAGAAAAGTGCTAGTTCGTTCAAAATATCCGCATGAACCATAATTAGGGAGTGACTTGCCACATCGTAACAGTTAATTTCCTGCCCATCCTTTCGACTGCTCCCGGACCAGTGAGAGGAAGGCTGCCGCTGCCGGCGACAACGTCCCCTGCTTCCGGGTACAGACGGCAATCGGATTCAGCAGAGAAGCGCCATTGACCATCACACGGTCCACATCCCCGCGCTCCACATTGTCCCTTACGGCCAGGGAGGAGATAAAGATGGCTCCGTAGCCCGCCATGACGGCCCGAACCATCTCATTCACCCCATTAAATTGCAGACCGACCTTGGGAGGATTCACGTTCAAAGCCCGGCACAAGGAGAAGAGGCGCTCCCGTGTAGAGCTTCCCTCTTCACGCAGAATGAAAGGAACCTTCATCATTTCCGCTAATGTAATTTTCTTCCCGGCGTATGGATGGTTTTTGGGTACAATGAACCAGAGCTCGTCCTCCATAAGCTCCTCCCATTCGATGCCCGGCTGCTCCTCCCAGCCGCCTCCGTAGACGGCCACCTCCGCATTGTACTGCAGTAGCCTCTCCATTGCTTCCCGGGAGTTGGCCGTGGTCAGGACCACCTCCACGGAAGGATGCTCCTGCTTGTAGAGAGCCAGCCATTCCGGCAGCAGCAGATTGGCTGGCAGATAGGTGGCGACGATCCGCAGGATACCGCTGAACCCGGCCTTGTATTCCCGGACCGCTTCATCCAGCTCACGCTCAAGCGCAAACAGTCGTTTGGCATGGCTGGCCAGCATCTGACCTGCATCGGTCAATAGAATGCCACGCCCCTTGGAGGCTAACAGTTGAATGCCAAGCTCCTTCTCCAGGTTGCGTACCTGGGCCGTAACCGCAGGCTGGCTGATCCGTAGTTCCTCTGCGGCACGGGTGACTCCGCCTTTTTCAGCGATGGTGTGGAATATTTTAAGGGCGTGAAGATTCATAAGATGACCTTCCTTCTACATCAAAATTGATGAAAAACGAAAATATATATATTTTTCTGATGGATCGTTATACTTTATTGTATGAGTTAGGGAAATTTTTCACAAGAGTTCAATATTAATTATTAGGGAGAGAAAAAAGCCATGCGCAAAACTAAAATCGTCTGCACCATCGGTCCCTCCAGCGAAAGCCCCGAAATACTCCGGAACCTGATCCAAGCCGGTATGAACGTCGCCCGCCTGAACTTCGCCCACGGAGAGCTGTACGAGCACGCGGAGCGCATCCGGCGCATCCGGGAAGCAGCCAAAGAGCTGAACCAATACGTTGCCGTCCTGATCGACATCAAAGGTCCGGAAATCCGCATCGGCAAAATGGCCTCGGACTACGCGGAGCTGGTATCGGGTGAAGCCGTGGTTCTGACCACCGAGGAAGTGCTCGGCACCAAGGACCGCATTCAAGTCACCTACAAGCAGCTGCCCCAAGATGTGAAGGCCGGTAGCATCATCCTGATCGATGACGGTCTGGTCCGTCTGGAGGTCGTACATGCCGAAGGCACCGAGATCACCTGCCTCATCAAGAATGGCGGCAAGCTGAAGCAGCGCAAGGGCGTCAACGTTCCCGGCGTCAAAACCAGCCTTCCCGGCGTAACCGAGAAGGACATCCGGCACATCGAATTCGGCATTGAGCAGAACATCGACATCATCGCCCAATCCTTCGTCCGCAAAGCCGAAGACATTCTCGAAATCAAACGTATCCTCAGCGAGCACAAGGCCGGCCATATCCAAGTCATCGCCAAGATCGAAAATGACGAGGGCGTGGAGAACCTGAACGCCATCCTGGAGGTAGCCGACGGCCTGATGGTTGCCCGAGGCGATCTGGGCGTAGACCTGCCGGTGGAGGACGTGCCGCTGGTTCAGAAAGACATGATCAGGAAGTGTAACCTGGCCGGCAAACCGGTTATTACCGCCACCCACATGCTGGAGTCTATGCAAATGAACCCGCGTCCGACCCGTGCGGAAGCGGGTGACGTCGCCAATGCCATCTTCGACGGCACCGATTCCGTCATGCTGTCCGGCGAATCCGCCGCAGGCAAGTACCCGCTGGAGTCCGTCGAGACTATGGCACGTATCGCCGCCCGCGCAGAGTCCGTACTGGGAAGCTACGGCCGCTGCAGCTGCAAGAGTGACGAAGCTGCCAACGACGTAACCAGAGCCATCGGTGAAGCCGTTGCCCGCGCTGCCCTCATGCTCTCCGCCAAGGCCATTCTCGCCCTGACCGAAAGCGGCTTTACCGCCCGGATGATCGCCAGGCACAAGCCGGATGCACCGGTCATCGCCGTATCCACCAAGGAGAGCGTGCTATACGCCCTGTCCTTGACCTGGGGTGTAACCCCGCTGCTCCGCAGCGAGTCCGCTTCCAGCACTGATGCAGCCGTAGCAGCCGCCGTTGAACTGGCCAAGTCGGCCGGTTACGTACAAGATGGCGACCTGGTGGTTATCACCGCCGGAGTCCCTGCGGGCTGCGCCGGAACCACCAACCTGCTACGGGTTCACCGAGTAGGCGAAGCGCTCTAAAACCACAAACATCCGTAGCAGGAGTCAATCGCACCTGCTACGGATGTTTGTGGTTTACTCTACGTCCCTATGGGTTGCCGGTAGATCCTCTACCGTTTGAAACTCAAAAAACTTGCCCCTACTTATGATACGGTTCACCTTACATGCTATAACGGCTAAATAATTTTAAGACCACAGACTTAAAACTATCTGTGGCCTTAATTGTTCAATTTCTATATTTTACTTGTTCGTTTAATCTTAAAGCCATCAATATAAATATATGCAAACTTAAATGTTTCTACTCCCTTTTCGCTAATTACACCTATTTTTTTCAATGTCTCAATTAACTCTTTAGGATTCCAATGTGTATTTTTATAAACATTCTCAAAGTCAGTTAAACTAAAGGTATCACTAAAACGTTCAAACAAATCAAACGCATCCTTTAATTTATCATATTCTTGTCTCAGAGCATCACATCGCTCAGAAGATGCATCCTTCAAACCCTCATTAAGTGAGGAGGTACGTAAGAGTCTGTCTCTGGGCGGTTGAATATGAGTAGAATGTTGATATTTTAATTCTTGTTCTTGAGCACCTTTCAATAGCATGAATAAGCTTCGTGGGAAAGTATTTCCATCCGCATCAGTTAACCGCTCGTAGATCCAATTAACAACATACTGCGATTTTCCACTATGTCTCCTGATACCCCAAAGTAACTGAAGTGTCTCTTTTAGTGACTCAACATCCATAAAATCAATATCTTGATGGATTGGTTTATATTTTCCGACAATCCGTTTAAACGATTCAGAGTTTAAAGAAATCTTAAGTGCTAGTTTGAGAAAATCTTGCTGATTCCATTCTAATCTGATTGTTTTACCTTTAAAGTGACTCTTATTAGTGAATCCTAGTCCATCCCATATGTCTTGACGAATAAATATTTTGAATTTGATATTTCTAATGTGTCTTCCTTCAAAAATTTGAACTAATTTGAATAGACCTTCTACCGCGGCAACACCATACTTCTTTTTCTCTAGGTCTTCGTCTAATTTATCATAATGTATCCATAGTTTATCTTCTTTTTTCTGTAGGCTCTCATCAATGTCACTGAATAAATCCTGAACAATTTGAGATAGCATAACATCAGTTGAGATTTTTGAAATAATTTCAGTGTATTCTAACTTCCAACCAAACACATCCTTTTTTGCTGGTTGTATTATTTCCTTTAATTGTTTATACTTTGGGTTTTTATAACTTCCAATAAGCCCGTTTTTTTGTAATACAACCAACAGGTATGATTTCCATATACTTTCCCAAGAGCATTTTCCGGACTGCACTAGATTACTCCAAATGTCGAATTCATCAATGGGTCTAGCTGAATAATCGCCGTGTCCAGATAATGAAATAACTTTTTCGAGATTCACCCTTGATATCGATTTAACAGTATCTAAATGTTTAAGCATCATAGAATACATTTTGGTTTTTCCTGTACCTTTTTTTCCGGTAACAATTGAAACATCTTCATCCAAAAACTTATCAACGTAAGTTGTCTTTTGAAATAAAGTAGGATCATTTTCCGTTTCACTAAAGCCTAAATTTTCATAAGGCAAAGAACCTACCAAACTCCACCTGTCTTCACCTGATAATACATTTATTAGCTCATTGTCCTCTATTTCTTCATCAACTTCATTAGCTATTTGAGAAAAAATATGATATACACTTGATACAGGATAATAATCTGCAACTGCTAATTCTGAACTATAATATACTTTTATTGGTTCATAATTTGTTACTTGGTCACCAGTAATTTCGTCATAGACTGGCTCGCCATATACATCTTCCTTAACAGAATCCCACAGTTCTTCTACTCTTTTCTTGCCTATTTTATCATCATGTATTCGAGAAAAAACAACACTATAATTCTTATAGCCTACCTCCCTCATTGCTTTTAAAATGACCTTCAAACCATTCATATTTTCCGCATTGGGATAGGCAAAAAATAGCACTTTATTTGAAAGCTTCAAGATTGATAAAGCTCCCCAACCATTAATCCCGGTTCTGGAATCGATTAAGATTATATCAGGCTTCAAATGATTATTTAGTTCCTGAACAAATGTACTCCAGTGGTCTTCTGTCGATGTAATAATACTACTGGCTCTAAAATTATCTACTTTGCCTAAGTAGTCCACATCTAACTTACCCGCAGGGACTACAAATAATCTACCAGAGACTTCATTTAAAGTCACTTCTGAAAATATATCAGTAATCTTAATCCTTTTTTCTATTTCCTCTACTTTTGTGACCCTTTCATATAAATAATCAATAATCCCATACCTAGGATTTTGAAATTGCTTTGGATTAAATACATTTAACATTCCCGGAGCCTCTAAATCCATATCGACAATAACTACTTTTTTTCCTCTTGATGCAAGTATATAAGCAGCATGAGTTAAGGCCACTGTTCTACCCACACCGCCTTTATAAGAGTAAAAACTCACTATCTTAGGACCATGTGTATTAACTCTATTTGTTTCATTTTCATCAATGTTAATTTTCTTCTCATTTTTTGAACTACTCGAGAGTTCCTTCCATGTTGAAGGTTTACTTTCCATTTCTTTATGTATTGGCTTAAGTATCCCTTGTTCTTTAGACTCTTGAATCGTGTACAATTCAAAAAAGCCTTCTTCATAGGGAAGTGTAATCTTAATTTTATTTAAAACATTATTATATCTTTGATCAAAATCAATATTCTTAAATTTATCACTTATTATGGTAATGCTCAAAAGATTAAGATTGTTTACATTTATATCTACCCATTCTTCACTTTCACTCGATACAAAATATTCAACTAATTCATTATATGCTTTAGAAATATCCATTTGAGTTCACCTCACATACTCTTTAAATTTTTAACCAACCATTTTCTAATTGCTATGTAAGCATCATACCAGTCATCGAACTCCTTATCTGTAATAACACCTGAAAAGTATCGTAAATCAATATAATCAGTACCGTTTGGCCTTTGCAGTCTATCTATAAGTTTTTTTATAGTAATGTCTATTTTATTGTATAAGGGATCTACCAATTTCAGACCATTTACCAAACTATGGGAAGGGTTTTTTATTATATTAGTGGCTGTCAATAAATTTCTAGTTCCTATCCAATTCCAAATGCCATCCCTCTCTTTAATATTATAATGTTTAACAACTATGAACTTAATTAAACATTCTATAATAATCCCACCCAGGTGCATCGCTACTATTTTTCTATCGTTATTGTTCATAAGAGCCATATCACGTGATCTCTCGTGGTATGCTTTATCAAATTTCTCTATAGCTATTGGCATTTTTATGATCCCACCGTTTATATTTAGAATAGTACTTTTATTCTCCTTATTTTATGATTATCCTTCTTAATGTGAAGAATAATAAAATTTAGCCGTCATTTATGATACGGTTCCCCCCGATTGATCTTCACCGCGCGGTAAATCTGCTCCACCAGCACCAGCCGCATAAGCTGGTGGGGCAGCGTCATGCGGCCGAAGCTCATGCGCTGCTGGGCGCGGCGCATCACCTCATCGGAGAGCCCGTGGCTGCCTCCGATGACGAAGACGACATGGCTCGTCCCGTAGGTACCGAGCCGGTCAATCTCGGCGGCAAGCTCCTCCGAGCTCCAGAGCTTGCCGTCAATCGCGAGCGCAATGACATGCGCCTCGCTCTTGATCTGCGCGAGGATACGCTCGCCCTCACGCACCTTCACCTGAACCACCTCTGCATCGCTGAGGTTGTCAGGTGCCTTCTCATCCGCCACCTCAATCATCTGAAACTTGAGGTAGGGCGTCAGCCGCTTGGCATATTCTGCGATGCCGCTGACCAAATACTTTTCCTTCAATTTGCCTACGCCAATCAGTTGAATTAACATATATCCTCCATCTATCTGCTTCCGCTTCATTTAGGATTTTGCTCTCTATCCCCTGTATTTTATCATATGCCTCTCCATAACATTCAAATTTCACTTTGCTCCCGTTCAATGCTATAGCTTGATGAACGTCAAGGAGGACCATCCTTAACGGATGGCCCTCTGATGCGGCAGCTTGTGCATTATGCTTCTTACACAGCTACCTACAACCCCTCTATCAATGCCTTAATCGAGCTGTCGCTCTCCAGCGCGCGGATAACCAGGGTCACAGCTTCGGCGCGGGTTGCAACGCTGCGTGGAGCGAACGCCGTAGTAGATATTCCGTTCACCAGATTAGCCGCAGCGGCCTGGCGAATGGCGTCAGCCGCCCAGTAGCTGCGGCTGACATCCGTGAAGCTTACCGGTGTGCCGGTCTGAAGCGCACCCAGATCCAGCACCCGGCCAATAATCGTTACCATCTCGGCACGGGTGATAGTCGCACCCGGTTTGAAGCTGCCGTCGGCATAGCCGGTTACGATTCCTTTATCCGCCAAGGCACCGATATAACCCGCCGCCCAATGGGAGGTGGCATCACGGAAGGTAGCCGCAGCCGGCTGAGTGCCCAGCCCGAAGGAGCGGGCGATCATCGCCGTGAATTCGGCTCTTGTCACTGGTGCATCCGGCCGGAAGGAGCCGTCCGCATAGCCGCTGATGATCTGCAGCTTCACGGCTGTAGCAATGGTGCTGCTGCCCCAGTGGCCTGCGGTGTCCTTGAAGCTGATGCTCTGATTCTTCGTAGCCGCAATGGCTTCAGTTACGGTCTTGTATACTGTCTCGCGGCTGACAATTCCGGACTGGAACGGATTGACTCCGCTCTGTGGCTGTTTCTCCGGTTCAGTAGGAGTAGTGCTGCCGTTGCCTGGTGTTGTACCGGTGGTCCCTGGTACCGTTCCGGTATTTCCAGCCGGAGTCCCCGGCGTTCCGCCCGGATTGCCGCCGCCAGTTCCACCACCGGAACTCGGGTTCCCGCCGCTTGTCGTATCTGTAATACTAAGCGCAATCTGATTGCTCAGGTAGACGACTTGAGCGGTATATTTGCTCAGCAGTCCTTCAACCTGCACAGAAGTAAACTGCCCGCTGCGTTGGCTCTCACCATGCGTAATGAGCGGAATCAGGCCGCTGCCTGGAACGTAGCTGTTCATCAAGTTTACCTTCAGCTTCCCGTCCGCCTTCACCGCGCCCTTAACCTCAAGGACATCGTTTGCTCCGGTAAGGTTCAATACAAGTGTCCCTTCGGAGGCCTGGGTGAAGCTGCCGCCGATTACCATTGCACCGTAGACATTCTCTACTACAGAACCGCGGGTATTCATCACATTGCCGCTGCCGAAGGCTGTAGCCGAATCTCCTTCAAGAATCCCTGCATTCACCTCTGTACCGCCGGAATAAGTGTTACTCCCCGCCAGCTTAAGCGTGCCTGTACCCTCCTTGGTCAGTCCGCCCGTCCCGGAGATATCATTCCGCCAGCGGTCTGCCGCATGGAAGCCTCCTTCAGCAGCGTCCATGGTTACCGTTACATGCTCAGCGAATGCACCGTACCCGTCAGCCGCCGCGAACAGGTTCAGCCGACCCCAGCCTTCCGGATCATCCAGCACCGGATATCCAGATGGGAGAGCCGTTGTTACGAGAACTGCTCTACGCTGATCTGCACTCAGGTAAGGCAGTCGGGTCTCCAGCAAGACTTCCGCTCCCTTGGGGGCAACGGCAGGCTCAGTCGTGGAGTGAATCTGCGGGAAGCCGTAGGTCAGCCGCTGCGTATACTGGGCCTTATTCTTCGCATAATCCGTGAACCGGTCTTCTGCTGTACCTGTCTGTGTAAGCAGCACTTCATGGGCCTGAGTGTAAGCCGCCTGCTTCAGCGCCGCATTATCCGGGTCCGTCAGAGCTCCCGCGGCAAAGGCCATTGCTGTTACTCGTCCCCCCATTACATCCAAGGGAGAGTGCATCCCGGCCACAATCCGGTTGTTCCCCATCTCCGAGGCCCGGGTCATCAGCTCCTGGAATCGCTCCGGCACCGCGTAAGCGAGTGACAAGGCGGCCAGATAGGAAGCATTGGTATGACCGCTCGGGAAGCCGCCGTCCTTGGCAGGGGTATTGCTCATCGCTGGCACCAGTGTTGGCACGATGATGGAAGTATCCTTCCAGCGGAACGGACGCTTGTAGCTGTAGAAATTCTTGGCCTGGCTCGTTGAAGCATAATTGCCGCGGATGATCCCGATCAGGTCAACCATTTTGCCCAATTTGGAATCGGAATCGCCGCCCTTGTTGCTATCATTGCCGTCATTGTATTTCACGGACGTGGCATCATCCGGGATGCTGGTAATGGTGGTGTAAGTCCCTGACATAGCGCGGTAGACCTCAGACAACGAACCAAGACCGTCAACCGCTCCATAGGTCTGGCCTCTCCGGTCATCGTAATAAGCCGCCTGCTCCTCTGCCGGAGTTCGGGTCTTTGCCAGATCAGCTACATATTGAATGTTGTAATCCAGCACACTGCTGTTCTTCATCTTCCCGTTATCCCAGGAGGTGCCTGGTGTCCAGAGGTCCAGGAAGCCGGAGAGTACACCGATCGAGGGGTTGGAATACACCGCCATATTCACAGGTGTGTTATTCTTATAGGTATCTACGAAATGCCCCCATGCCGGAGCAGCCGGCAGCCCGGTTGTTGAATTACCGGTGGCCGCCTCTGCAGGATGTACCACGATCGAATTCGTGAGGAGTACCAGACCTGCCGTAACAGACAACAGCTTTCTTTTCGACTTCAAGTTCAATGTGTCAGCCCCTATCTTATTATATTGATTGCCTGAATCGGACTCAATATAGCACTAGCCTCCGCCGCCGCTCAATAAGACAATTTCGCAATTCTATGATTTTGGGAACAATTCGACCATTTCCGGCCATTTAACATTGATTTAACATGAATCCCGAACAGACCTGTTAGGGGCTAGTGTATAATCCGCCTGGGAGGGGAATACATCTTGCGAAAATGGAACTCTGCCTTTGCCGCCTTAGCCGCTTCATACATCTCTGTTGTGCTAATCATTGTCTTCTTGCTCTGCTCTGCCTTCTATCTTTATTTCTCGAACCATTATAAGGAAGAGCTCCAGAGCCGCAACCAGCTTATCCTTGAGAATACAGCCAGAACCATAGAAACCTCCGTACTTGAGCGGGTTCAGCAGATCTATCTGGAGATCTCACTGAACCAGCAGGCAGCGCTCGGTCTGTTACCCGATGCTTCTCTTCCATCGAACCTCAGCAAAGTGAGCAGTCTCCAGGATATGCTGAGCGCGCAAGTGGCGAGTAATTCGGACTTGATCCAAGCTGTACATCTGTATGCCCCACGGGAGCACATCCTGCTCTCCTCGCTATACGGGCTGAAATTCAATGCTGATCAAGGAGCCGGGTCTGCCTACTGGAGTGATTGGGTAAATGGAATGAAGCGTAATCCCCGTAACAACCTGTGGACAGAGGCCCGCTTCGTCCCGGAAGATATTGTGTCCAGCATTCCCGGCGGCAGCGGGAGCCCGTTGATTACCTATGCGCATAGCTATCCTTTTCGTTCCTCCGGTGCCGACAGTGAGCTGCTGATCGCCATTGACCTGAAGGAGAGTGCGGTACGTGATATCCTGCTGAATATGATGCCTGCCCGGGACCAGACCAGCTTTATTGCCACGCAATCCGGAAGGATTCTTGCCGGCTCTCATCAGGATGCGGTGGACCAGGCAGGCACCTATGCTGCCAGCATTGCTAATGCGTTAGCCTCTCCAGAGACATCCGGGAGCTTAAGCCAGGAGATCAGCGGCAGCGCTTACGTTATTTCCTATCAGGATCTGCCATCAACCGGCTGGAAGCTCTTCAACGCTTCCCCGGCGGACCTCTTTTATGAGAAATGGGGGGTTGTCCAGCGGCTCATCCTGTCCCTTTGCCTGTTCGCCCTCTTGGTGGGAATCGGTTTGTCTGGAATCCTGGCCAAAATAAATTACAGCCCGGTCAAACGGCTGCTCCGGACGATTAAGGATCTCTCCGGTTCTGCGCCCGGTCCGGCGATTAACGAATTTAACCTGATTGACTCTGCCTTCACCCGGTTGAACGATAAAGTCAGCAGTCTGGAGGACACCCTGCTGGCCAGCAGTCCGCATATCCGGCAGAATATCATCATGAATCTCCTTCAGGGCACCCCTCCTCAGGCTAAGGTGACCGGAGATCCAGAATTCCTGGGACTGTCGCCGGAGCATACCCGTTACTGCTGCCTGCTCTTGAATACGCGGGGAGCTTATACCCACATGAGTCTAAGCGGGATGCAAACGGCAATGACCGGAATCATCGAAGGGCTTGAGGAGATTCGGCTGCCGGGAAGCCGGATTATCGCTGAAGAGCTTCCGGACAAGCAGCTTATTGTAATCCTCGGTACACGCGAAGCCTCCGGGATTCTCCTTGATCAGCTCTCGGAACTTATCGTGACGGAGACCCGCAAACAGTTTCAGATCGGGATTCAGCTCTCCCGGGGCTGCTGGGTGGATGACATCCGCCGTCTCCATCACAGCTATACCGAAGCACAGACATTAATGAAATATGCTTACTTTTTGCCGGAGATAACCGTCTTGAAGGATCGGGCTCTTCTGGAGAAGGACCATAGTCTTGAGGAGCTTCCGCAACCTGTCCTTGCCAGGTTCAAAGATAAATTGCAGACCCGCCAGCTGGAGGAGGCCCTGGCAGCCCTGGAGCAATTGGTAGCGGCTATGCGGGAAGGCAGTTACCCTGCGGACTATTGCCACTTCATTCTGGCAAATACCGTCTTCATGTATTCCGATGTTCTGAAAAGCGTCCGCTATACCCCTGTCCTTCACGGGCATCTGGACCTCTACAACGAGTATATTGCCCTTGCGGATATCCGGCATTTCCAGGAATGGTTCGACGCGTCCATCAGCACCTTCATTGCCGATACGGAGAAGCGGAACAGTGACCGCGCGTTGTCGGCTATTGAAGCGGCCAAGGAATATATCGGGAAGCATCTGCCTGAAGATCTGTCCCTGGATGTCGTAGCTTCCAAGGTCTTTATCAGCCCTAAGTATCTAAGCAAGCTGTTTAAGGAAGAGCTGGGAATCACCTACACCGACTATATCACCGGCAGGCGGATGGAACAGGCCAAGCTGCTGATTGAGAACAACAACATGTCTATCGAACAGGTTGCCACTAGCGTCGGCTATGGAACTACAGCTTACTTTATCAAGCGGTTCAAGGAAATCTACGGCTGTACGCCGGGGAATTACTTGCGCACCGTGAATACATTACAGCCGCCGCAGGCAGAGATTAGTTTAAGTTAAGGAGGTGACTTATGATTGCAAGCAGACTCCGGCGTTATACCGCCTTCATTATCTCACCTGCACTCTTGCTTCTCTGGGGACTGATCAGCGGCTGCGACGGACAGCCCCCTGCTTCACACCTGCAAGAGCCCGGACCACAGGAGGCTGCTGCTGACGTCCCGAAGTTCAAGATCTCCTGGACCATGCACCAGAATCTGCCTGTCGCTGAGGATGCGGTGATGGTCCGGATTCTGGAGCAGAAGTTCAATGTAGATCTGGATTTCTGGAATCTGGCGAACAATAACTATGAGTCGCTGCTCGATCTGAAGCTGGTTCAAGGCCACATTCCCGACTTGTTCCGGGTCCGGCAGACTCAGGATCTGCTGAAATATCAGCAGCAGGGCCTGCTCGTCGCAATCCCCGAAGACCTGCTGAACACCTACGCCCCCAATATTCTTAAGGCCATCCGTGAGTATGCACCCGCATACCAGGATTATGGCCGTATTAACGGGTCCTATTATGGAATTCCGGTCATCAACCCTACCAATATCTATCGGGTCCCCGTAGTCTACCGCCAGGATTGGCTGGATAAGCTCAGCCTTACGGTGCCAGAGACCCTGGCCGATTTCGAGAAGGTCATCTATGCCTTTGCGAACCAGGACCCGGACGGCAACGGCATTCGGGACACCTACGGGTTATCGCTGGAAGGAATGAATGTCGTCTTCGGCGCGTTCGGGCAGATGGTCTTTACAGATCAGCTCTACTTCAGCCGGAAGGGTCAGGATCTGGTCATTGGCGCCCTGGAGCCGGACATGAAGAAGGCTCTGTACTATCTTCGCAAATGGTACCGCGACGGGGTCATTGATCCGGAGTTCATCACCGGGGAGAACAGCGGAGGCTATAAGCATCTGTCTCATGCCTTCATCAAAGGGCGGATCGGCATGACCTCCATGGGTAATTATTATCACTGGGTTCAGGATGGGGATTATTTAGACTGGAGCCTGGATGACCAGAAGACAGCCAGGCTGGTTCCGGCAGAAGCCACGTTTAACGTGAAGGAGTTAACTGCCAAGAATCCGCAGGCTAAGATCGTATTCGGCCGGCCTGTTAGCGGTCCTGACGGCAAACGCGGCTCCAAAGCCTACGATATGCTGATGAGCTTCACCGCCATTGGCGCGGAAGCTGTCCAAGAGCCCGGCAAGCTGGAGACCCTTCTGCAGATGCTGGACTACGTCAGCGCTAATCCGGATCCGGATGAAGCGACTGCCATGCAATACGGCCTTCAGGGAACCCATTGGGCCTGGGCGGGAGCGGGCAAGAAGGACATCATCCTGCTGCCCCCGTATAACCGGATGTTCAGCTATCAGAATACCATCGGTGCCAATATCGGCATGACCCTGCCTGTCATTCCTTCAGACCGCAGGGATCAGTGGGCGTCTACCTTGGGACTGGATCACGACGGCATCTATAATGCCCTTGAAGTGGCCACCCCTTCTCTTATCAGGAACAGTGCCGGGCTTATCAAGCTAAGAGACCAGGCCTACATTGCCTTCATTACCGGGGAACGCCCGCTGGAGGAATTCGGGGAATTCGTGGAGGAGTTCATGTCTGCGGGCGGAGCGGAGGTGCTGAAGGAGGCGAACGGGTCTTATAAGGAGCTTATTCCACACCAAAACGGTGAGCAATGAGGAGACACTGTAGTCCCCTCATTGCTCACCGGATTACTATCGTTAGGTTACGGAGTCCACGGGCAGATTCCTGTGCCGGTTACGCGGGTGATCTGCAAGCATAGAATCTAGCAAGCCTCGAACGGCGGGATGGGATGACCGCAGGAATTGCTCTTTGCTTGCGTTATATTCCACAATCTCGCCCTTCTCCATGACAGCCAGTGCGTCTGAGATCATATAGGCTGCTCTAATATCGTGGGTAATAAACAGATACGACAAGCCAAACGTAGCCCGAAGGTCATCCAGCAGCCGCAAAATATTCGCCCTATTAATCATATCCAGACTGCTTACCGCCTCATCCAGCACGATTAGCTTAGGCTTCAGAGCAATCGCCCTGGCGATATTGATCCGCTGCAGCTGCCCTCCACTGAACTGGAAGGGCTGCTTCTTCATGTCTGCAGCGCTGAGTCCGACACACTCCAGCAGCTCTCCGACCGCCCGCTTCTGCTCCTGGACCGTTAAGGTCTCATAATTGTGCAATGGCTCGCCAATGATCTGCTCCGCTGTCATCCGGGGGTTCACCGCAGAATAACAATCCTGGAATACCACCTGGAGGTCCCGGCGGATCGCCCTGCGCATCTTGGGGTCCAGCTTATACAGATCCTGTCCCTGGAACCGCACTTCTCCCTCCCGGGGTTTTTCCAGTCCTAGAATGACCCGGCCCAGTGTGCTTTTGCCCGCTCCGCTCGATCCCAGCAGTCCCAGGCATGTTCCCTCTTCAATATGAAGCGACACGCGGGACAGCACAGGGTCTGTCACTTCGGAACGTCTCCACAGGCGGGATGTATAAGTATGGGTAACAGCCTTGACCTCAAGCATGTATTCCGCCTCTATTCCGATCATAGGCGGCTACCTGGCTGCGGGCTGAGCTGAAGCGTGGGCCTCGCAGCGAGCAGCTCCCGGGTATATTCATGCCGGGGATGGTCAAATATCTCATAACACCCGGCCTGCTCCACTATTCGCCCCTGCTGCATGACAGCAACCTCATCGGCCAGCTCCGCAATCACGCCGAGGTCATGGGAGATCAGCAGAATGGCGGTTCCATGCTCCTGCCGCATCCGGTCCAACTGCCGTAGCACCTGGAGCTGATTCGTCACATCCAGCGCCGTAGTAGGCTCATCGGCAATGATCACGGACGGTTTCAAGCACATCGTTAAGGCCAGCATCACCCGCTGCAGCATGCCCCCGCTCAGCTCAAACGGATACTTGCCCAGCAGCGCTGCAGGATCGGGCAGATTCACACCGGCCATGGAGCGGATCGCCTCTTCTCTAGCCTCTTTTTTACCCAGCTTACTGTGCGTACGGATCGCTTCTATCATTTGCACACCAATAGTGTACACCGGAGAGAATGCCGTCATCGGATTCTGCATGATCAGAGCCAGCTGGCTACCGCGAAGCCCGCGCATCTCCTTCTCCGGAAGCCCGTTCAGCTCACGGTTATGTAACCGGATACTGCCTTCAATCACGCTTGTCTGCCGTTCAAGCATCTGCAGGAGTGCTAACGACGTAACAGTTTTTCCGCTGCCGCTCCCTCCCACAAGACCAAGGACATGCCCCGGCTTCAGATTAAAGTGAACATCCTCTACAAGGGGCAGAATTCCCGCCGCTGTCTCCACAGATACTTTCAGACCCTTCACCTGCAGCACATATTCCGATTGTTCCATGATTCGCTCATTCCTTTTTCTAGGAGCCTCTTTTTACACCATACCGCTCAGACAATGCTTCGCCAAGCAGATTAAACGACGCTACAACCATGATAATCATCAGGCCCGGATAGAGCATCAGCTGCGGGTGATTGCGGATGAAGGATTTCCCCTCGTTCAGCATAGCCCCCCATTCCGGTGTAGGAGCCTGGACTCCCAGTCCAAGAAAGGACATGGCGGAGATATCCATAATCGCCCAGCCCATCTCCAGGGTACCGATCACCACAATGGAAGGCAGAATGTTGGGAATGAGGTGCCGTCTCATAATCTGCCATGAGGAGGAGCCGCTGATGCGCGCTGCCGTAATGAAATTCCGTTCCTTCAGGCTGACTATCATATTACGAAACATCCGGGCGTAATACACCCATTGGACCAGCATCAGAGCGATTACTAATTGAGACAGGCCCGGACCCAGTATCCCGATAAGGCCGAAGACCAATATCATACTCGGAAAAGACATGATTCCTTCACACAGCCGCATAAGCACAGCGTCCAGCCACCCGCCGGTATACCCTGAGACTACGCCGACGAATAGCCCTACCCCCAAGGAAGCTGCAAAAATAAGGGAAGCGAAGCCCAGCGATATCCGGGTTCCATACAGTAGCCTGGACAGATTGTCCCGGCCAAGCTGATCTGTGCCCAGCAGGTATTCCCACGAGGGTGGACTGAGCTTCATCGCCAGATTCACCCGTACCGGGTCATGTGGTGAAATCCAGGGAGCCAGTAGACCGGCAAGACCAAATAGCATCAGGAGGCTGCCGCAGATGACGATCACCCTCCTGCCTTTGAACCCACTGCTTAAGTACCTCATCCTTAGCTGGCCCTCCCTTTACGCGCAATCCGGGGGTCCAGGAACAGCTGGAGCAGATCTGCTGCCAGATTGCTCGTGACGATCACACAGACGGACAGCATCACATAGCATTGAATCACCGGAATATCGCGATTCACGATCGCTTCAATGAAGTAACGGCCGAACCCCGGCCAGGAGAATACCTGCTCCACGATAATCGCTCCTGTCAGCAATTTCCCCAAATTCATGCCCAGTCCTGTAATTAGCGGCGCTATGGCAATTCTCAGCACGTACTTATACAGAATTACACGTTCCTTGATCCCTCTGGCCCGGGCATAACGGACATAAGCCTCCTTCAGCTCCTCCAGGACCGTGGTCCGCAGCAGACGCGCGTAGATGGCAATGAGCCAGAGCGCGAGGGTGATGGAAGGAAGAATCAGGTGCTGTAAGGACCCTCTGCCTTCTACAGGAAGCCATTCGAGCTTGACCGATATGAAGAACATCAGCAGATATCCAATCCAGAACACGGGAACACAGGCACCGATATAAGCAAACCCCCGGATAACGTGATCCACCAGCCGGTTTTTGTAGATAGCCGACAGCACCCCAAGCGGGATGCTGACAACCAGTGCCAGAAGAATGCTGGCCGATGCAAGCTGAATGGTCGCGGGCAGCTTCTGTGCAACTTCCTCCCACACCGGCATATTGGAAATATAGGAGTTGCCGAAGTCCAGCCGGAGAAGCCGGGTCACAGACTGGACGTATTGAGCCAGCAGCGGCTGATCTAACCCGAATTCATGCCTTTTGGCTGCCAGCACTTCATCATCCGGATGGATATGGGCTGCAGCCAGATAGGCCTCAGCCGGGTCCACAGGCCCTACCCGGATCATCACAAACATCAGAAACGAGGAGAACAGAATGATGGGAATGATGGATAGAACTCTTTTTCCTATATAAACGCCCATTGGAACCCTCCCGAAAGCCGGCTACTTCTTATCCATTCCGTACAATGGATACTCATCCCGGTTGGACGGGAAATTGAAATCAGTCACATCCTTCTGGTACACTGCAATCTGCTTGATGTAGGAGATCGGAAGGATCGAGGATTGTTCCTGCAACGTAGTGAGAACAGAGCCGAACAACTCGGTACGGGCTTGGTCATCTGTAGTAGCCATGCCTTCCTTGATCTTCTTGTCAATCTCGGCCTTCATCGGCAGGGCAGCCAGTGTATCTGAGACCCCGAAGCCTTGCTGCACAACGGCTGTCATGAAGGAATGCGGGTCATACGGCGCACCGAAGGTAGAGTAGAAATTCATATCGAATTCATTGGCTTTTCTACGCTGGATATAGACGGTCAGCTCTACACCCGTGATCTTTAGGTTAACGCCTATTGCCGACCATTCGGCCTGCAAGGTCTCCGCCATTGCTTTCTGGGTCAGATCCGCCTTGTCATAGATTAGCTCCAGCTCAAGCGGCTCCCCATCCTTCTCCCGGACGTTTGTACCAGAAGCCAGCTTCCAGCCCGCCTCGTCCAGAAGCGAGTTCGCTTGCTCCACATCATACTTAACAGGGCTCACTTTAATATTGGCGTAAGGCAGATTGGGAGGCAGGATATAGTCTGCCTTTTCCTCCAGTCCCAGCGTTACCCCTTCTACCATCGCTTCCTTGTCAAAGCCCATGCTAAGCGCTTGGCGAACCTTAAGATCGGCCAGTTTCCCGTTCATGGTATTCAGCACCAGATTACGGGTTGCGATCGGATCAGACAGCTTAGTGACGTACTTCCCGGCACTCTCAAGCTGTTTGTATGCGTCATAGCTAATCAATCCTTCGCCGTAGATCAGGTCTAGATCACCTTTTTCGAAAGACAGCACACGGGTTTCCGCATCAGGAATAACCTTCACAACCACCTTATCTACCTTGGGCTTCTCTCCCCAATAATAGGGATTCGGCGTGAATGTTGCAGATTCATCCTTCTTATAAGTGCTAAGCACCCAGGGTCCGGTTCCAATGGGACTTGCCACTCCCTTGGACGTATCGCCATCCTCAGGGAAGCCCGCCTCTCCAAGAAAACGTACAGGCCGTACAACCGCAAGATCATACAAAGCCGGATAATACGGCTCCTTCAGCGTAAGCTGGAACGTAGTATCATCAAGCGCTTCTGTCTTCTCAATCAGCGGGATCACCCCCAGCCAAGTGTGCATCTTCATATTATTCAGGACTGCATCCATATTCCTCTTCACAAGCTGTGCGGTAAAAGCCGTGCCGTCAGAGAATTTGACGTTACTGCGGATCTTGAATGTGTATACCTTGCCCTCAGGCGATAGCGTCCAGGACTCGGCCAGAGTGGGGACAATCTTCCCGTCCTTATAACTGACTAGCGGCTCATAGATCATAGATTGGGCTAGCAGCTGAGACGGATTATACAAATGCGGATTCATCGGTCCAATATCCCGGGGCCACGCCATCGTGATAGTCTTGGCGTTCTGCTCTCCTGCAGCGTCCGATGAATTTCCCGTATTATTCGTTGAACAGCCTGCTGCCACCATAGAAATAGCCAATAATACGAGCAGGCCTTGCAGCAACCTCTTGCCTCTAGATGCAAACATAGTGTTGAAGCCTCTTTTCTAATCGAGAATGATTATCATTATAAATTAAAATATTACTTTACTTGACACAATTTTGTCAATGGTAACGCTTGTGATTCCTATACATATATATGGGAAAGAAAAACCACCCCAGGGCGCTGGAGTGGCAGTTAAGCATAGGGTATATGAATTATTATTATACTCAATCGGCAATTACCTTATGGTAGCTATTCTGTCTCTTCCCCCGGCTCCCCGAACCCCTCACCCGGCTCAGACATCTCATAAGCATTCAACACCGAATCCAGAAGCCCCGGAAAACGCTCGTCCAGATCCTCTGTCCGCAGCGACAGAATACGCTGCGTGCCCTGCGCCTGCGTGTAGACAACACCCGCTTCGCGAAGCGTCCGGGCATGATGAGTCAGGGTGGACTTGGCAATCGGCACCTTGAAGCTATTGCAGGCCTGGGCGCCATGTTTGCGAATTTCCGACACTACATATAAACGGACCGGATCACTAAGTGCATAGAGCACGGAAGCGAGCTGAATGTCCTTGCGGTCCGGATGATGGAGCAGCTTCATAAGTAAGACTCCTTTGGATTACAGAAATGAATTTAAATTTCATCTTCCTACTTCATATTTATATTTTATTCCCTAATTGCATTTTACATTAGCGCATGCTATATTTCAATAGTTCGTAAGTAATCGAACTATACAATAACTTTAATAAAGGAGTGGCCACCCATGAGCTCATCACATACAGCTGCGGACAATACAGACTTTCCAACCGCAGCTCCGGAAGCTACTCTTCCGCGCGAAGGTTTGCTTACTCTGTTATTCAGCGTTGCTGTTGTTCTCGTCATTATGAATACAGCGATGTTCAATCTGGCATTGCCTGATGTGACCGAGACCTTCGGCATCACAGCAGCATCCGCCTCCTGGATTGTTACCGGGTATTCCATCATGTTCTCTATTGCCTCAATCACATACAGCCGGCTCTCTGACTTCCTGCCGATCCGCCGGCTGCTGGTTATCGGGCTGCTTACGCTAGGACTTGCTGCCGTGGCCGGTTTCTTCAGCACCAACTTTATCTTCCTGCTTATTGTGCGCATTCTGCAAGCTTCGGGAGCAGGCGCAGTCATGTCCTTATCGCTCGTCCTGTTCACTCGTTATGTCCCGCAGGCCCGCCGCGGCAAAGCAATGGCAACGATCATGTCCGCCGTCTCGCTGGGTCTGGGACTCGGGCCCGTAGCCGGAGGTTCCATTGTGGAGTATCTGGGCTGGACCTGGCTGTTCGCGGTCACCGCAGCGATTCTGCTCCTGGTACCGCTGTTCCTGATCCTGCTCCCTAAGGAAGTTCCTACCCGCGGCTCCTTCGACATCCTGGGCGGTGTGTTCCTCGGCGCTGGCACCACCGGTCTGCTGCTGTTCCTGACCAGCGGACTGTGGGTTGCCCTGATCGCCGGACTTGTAGCCATTGCCTTGTTTGTCGGCCGCATCCGCACCACACCTGACCCATTCGTGATGCCGGCGCTGTTCCGTAACCGGTCCTATCTCGTGCTGGCCCTCGTTGGTGTCGCCTCCTACCTGTGCAGCTTCGCCACCTTGTTCCTGCTGCCTCAGATTCTGGTTCACCGCTTCGGCTTCAGCGCCAGCCATGCCGGACTGGTAATTTTCCCCGGCTCACTGCTCGCGATCTTCGTCTCCCGCACCGTGGGTCGGATCATTGACCGTTACGGCAATGCCGGAATCCTGCGCTTCGCACCGTTCCTGGTACTGGCCGCAACAGTACTATTCGCCTTGTTCGCCGGGAAGTCATGGGTTGCCGTCATGCTGGTCTACATGATTATGAGCCTCTCGTTCACCGTCCTGTCCAGCAGTGTATCAAATGAGATCTCGCGGATTCTGCCTTCCTCGCAGATCGGCTCCGGGATGGGGCTGTTCCAGCTGCTGCAGTTCTTCAGCGGAGCGTTCAGCGTGGCGATGGCCGCAAGCGCTCTGCAATGGCAGCGGGGCTTGCCGCTCTCAGCGGCTTACTCCAACATCTACTGGGGATTATCCATTGCGGCAATCGTCGCAATTGTATCAGCCTTTATATATGGGCGCAGCAGCCAGAGCAGCACGCTGGCCGAAATGGCGGAAGCCGCAGACGCCTAACAAGCTTACGCTATTTTTTCCCGCAGGCACTTTGCCTTGGTCTCTTGCTGCAGCTATCCGCCTGCAGAACCCGGAACGCCAAAACACCCCGCAGCCTTCATCACGGCTGCAGGGTGTTTTTAATTACAGCAGTCCTCAGACCACCAGATATTCCGCATTCTGCTCACATTCCGCACATTTCGCCGGCGGGTCCCAGTCCGAGAACTCCGTCTCCTTCAGATCCACTACATCGGGTGCATCCTCGTACTCGTCCACAAATTTGTCGATGGCCAGCTCTACGTGTTCCTTACACACTACATACATTCAATCAAGCATCCCTTTCTGTGCCGCTGCGGTGTATACTTCTACTACTGTTCTACCACATTTCCCGGCAAAAAGGAACCTTCCGCAGCGCAAAATCCCCGCCTTATTCCCGCCCCGTAAACTTATCAATATCCCCGGCAATCAGCCCGAGCGCATCCTGCCAGAATGCCAGTGAATGTACATCGATATCCATCAGCTTTGCAGCATCCGCAATACTCCGGGTACTGGTCGCTGAGAGGAACTGCTCATAGCGTTCTACGAAGGCCCCGCCCCGCTTCTTGTACTGCGCATACAGCCCTTTGGAGAACAATAACCCGAACGAATACGGGAAGTTCAAGAACTCATTACCCGCCATATAATACCCGGCTTTGCTGATCCACTGGTAAGGATGAATCGAGTCCGGCAGCACACTTTCACCGTAAGCCGCATGCATGGATTCCAGCATCAGCGCGTTCAGCTCCTCCTCAGACAGAGCACCGGATTTCCTGCGGGCATATAACCGGCTCTCGAAGCAATACCGCGCATAGAAATCAACGATATAATACCCGGCATCCGAGAGACTCCGCTCCAGTATGGCAGCCGCTTCTCCCGCAGGCAGAGACTGAAGCAACTCCAGATGAATCAGACTCTCGCAAAAAATCGACGCCGTCTCGGCAATCGGAACCGGATATTCCGTGTTAACCATCGTTTCCCCGCAGAGGCGGCTGCTGTGGTACGCATGACCGATCTCGTGGGCCAGCACGCTCACATCTATATAATTGCCATTGAAGCTGGTAATGATCCGGCTCTCCCCAACCGGGAAAATATCAACGCACATCCCGAAGTTGCCTTTACCGCTCCGCGGTTCGGCATCGATCCAGCGCTGCTCAAACACCTTACGGGCGAATGCGCCAAGCTCCGGGCTGAACCTGCTGAAGCCGGCAATAATCATCGTCTGGGCCTCAGCATAAGTGATGCGCTCCGCAGCAGCTTCCGCCATCCCGACAGGCGCAAAAACATCACAAAAAGGCAGCCCTCCCGCATGCCCCAGCAATGCTGCCTTTTTGGCATAATAACGCTGAAAGTCCGGCAGGCTCTCTTCGATGGCCTGAAGCATCACCTGAAGTGTCTCCTGGTCCATCCGCGATGCTTCCAGCACTTTATGCAGTGGTGAAGCATATCCTCTCAGCTCATAGACGGCCGCAGCCTCCCCGGTTACGGCATTAATACAGGCTGCACTCTGCTCTGCTACCCTGCGGCAGGCTTCGTGCTCTGCTTCCGCCGCTGCCCGGCGGACCGCAGGATCGCGATCATAGGCGAGATTACGCAGCTCCGCAAGCGACAGACTCCGGTTCACCCCGTCCAGCTCTGCCTCGACCCGCAAGGTAGACAGCGTCTGCATGTACAGCCGCTCCCACGCCTTGGACCCTGTAGCCTGCATCCGGGCAATCACCGCTTCGCCTTCCTCGCTGAGTAAATGCTCTGATTTACTCTTAAGCTCCCGCAAGTAGAAGCCGTGCTGCTCCAGATAAGCGCCCGAAGAGATGCTTGCCTCCAGTTCATCTGCGCTTACCTTCGCCAGCCATTTGCTGAAGCAGACCAAGGCTTCACCCGCACCATAAGTGACCTCCTCCAGCTCATCCATTAGATTAACGGCTTCCGTATTACTGCTGTCTGCACTGAACCTTAATTCCGCGTAGCTGAACAAGCGAAGATATATATGTTGATACCCATTATATTGTCTCAGGAACTCTTCCATCACACCGGCAGCATCCTGCCCGTTAATCATCTGCGAGGCTGACCATGTATTCAGCTCCCCGGCAAGTGTCTCCACCAGCCTGCGGTCCTGCTGAAATTGCTCCGACTGGAAAGAGGGATAGATTCGGTCCAGATCCCATGTTAATTGCATCTTCTAACATCCCCTTATTTATAGTCGCAGGAACAATTCATCCTCACATGCTTCCACCCTGTTCTTAGACGACTTGCAGGAAAATCCATTCCAGTATACCATGCCCGCCAAATTAGAAGTCTATGGAAATAACAGCTATAATCAACTATACCAAGTTACTACCGATTTCCCGAAAGGAGCACCGCATGGTCAACCAGTCTATTACCGAAGGAGTCATACGTACACGTTCGAAGCTGCGCAGAGATTTGCTGATTTCTATTTTTGACGAGTTCGACGGCAGCATCATGGCCCTATCTCCTGACCGGAGAACGGAGAAATACAGCAAAATGGCGCAAAATGCCTTTTCCTTCTACCGGGGCAGCGCCTATCTGTTTTATTTTGACACGACAAGGCAGTACTTCCCTTACCATAGCTCACCCGGGCGCCCTACATGGATTCAAGGGGACCTGCATTTCGAGAACTTCGGCGCTTTCCGCAGTGAAGACGGGGAGATTGTGTATGATGTGAATGATTTTGACGAGGGGTATGTCGGCTCTTATCTGTATGATCTGCTGCGGATGGCAGTCAGTATTGCGCTTGCCGGCAGGCAGCTCGGAATGAGTCGGACAGAACAGCTTAAGCTGAGCCGGAGTTATGCGGAGGCGTATTACCGGCAAATTCACCGCTTTTGTGATGGTAAAGACAATCCCGGTAACTTCACCCTGAATGAGAATACAGCCAAAGGCCCCGTCAAGAAGCTGCTCCGCAAGCTGGAGAAACGCCGGCAGAGTCATTTCCTGGAGAAGGTCACTGCCCAGATGCAGACCAGCCGGGTATTCCTCGAGACCTCGGAGCTGCTGATTCCCGGAGCTGCTGAGCAGACACAGCTGGAGCTGGCCTGGAGCTTCTATACACAGACAGTGGTTACACGCAGCCTGAACGAGGAGCATTTCCGGATCAAGGACATCGCGGTCAAGCGCGGCTCGGGAACGGCTTCCATCGGACTGGACCGCTATTATATTCTCATTGAAGGCGGCTTGGAGCAGGCAGGAACTGACGACACCGTACTGGAGGTAAAAGAAGTCCGTGTTCCCGTTCCCGCCTATTTCCTGCCCTATTCCGACTCGTTCTGGCAATCCTTTGCCCATCAGGGCAAACGTGTATCCGCGACCCAGCAGGCGATGCACCACAAGGCGGATCCATACCTCGGCTTCTTAACAATGGACGGCCGGGAGTTCTATGTCAGAGAGCGTTCCCCGTACAAAAAAAGTCTGAAGCTGGAGAATATCGCAGACATGGATGAGTTGACCGTAGTTATCCAGCAGATGGGCAGCCTGACCGCCAAAATGCATGCCCGCGCCGATGCCGATGTCGACAAGGGAATTCTCGACTATCACAGTGAGCAGGAGATCGCCAAGGCCATGGGTCCCGATTCGGATGCCTTTGCCCGTTATATCGCAGAGTGGGCTTACGGCTATGCCGGGCAGGTAGAGAAAGACTATGCCATGTTCGCGGATTGGGTGTCGGAGCAGTACGGTATATAACGGGCGGGTCCCCCTTCTGATTAAGCGCAGTGAATTCTACTTTGGACAATCGCTTCTGAAGCGCAACAGATATACAGATATACAGATAATGCCGCTTTCGTACATCTGTTGCGCTTAACTGCACTTGGTACAACTAAAAGGTCTGATTCTCGCCCCGGCATCCGTTTAATTGTATTCTGTACACTTAAGCGGCCCTATAAAGACCGCATTAACGAATTCGGGCTGATTTAGTTGTATGAACTACAGTTATAGTCTGCAAGTGGACCTCATCGCTGTTTTTAATTGCACATTATACAGCTATCCCGGAGATTCCGTTTGAATACCCTTCCTCCAATGGAGGATAACTTTAAATAAATTAAAAAAGCTCTCTCTACCCGGTAACCGGGCGGAGAGAGCTTCTTGATCTATCCATATTTATTCATCAGCCGCCGTATTCATGAATTGGCTCGGCCGGTCCAGCTCATACAGCTTGCGGTAACGCGGTTCCCGCTCCATCAGCTCCGCATGGGTGCCGCGCATCTCCACCAGGCCATTCTCCATGAAAATCACCTCGTCCATCTGCTCCGCACCCACCAGATGATGGGTAACCCAGATCAGCGTCTTACCCGCCATCGCCTCGAACATAGTGGCCAGCAGCTCGCGCTCCGTGCGCGGATCAAGGCCAACCGTTGGCTCATCGAGCACAACAACCGGCGTATTCTGCAGCAGAATACGGGCCAGTGCCATCCGCTGGCGTTCTCCGCCGGAGAAGCGCTGCCCTGCTTCGCGTACCGGAGTGTTATAGCCCTCCGGCAGCGAAGAGATCAATGGATCCAGCTTCGCCAGGGCTGCCGCCTGCTTAACCGCTGCCTCCGAAGCCCCCGGGTCCCCGAGCCGGATATTGTTCGCCACCGTAGTGTCGAACAGATGCGGGCTCTGGTTCAGCACGGCGATGAGCTGCGGAATCTGCTCACCGTAAGCCGCAGCGTTAATTCCGTTAATCGTCGCGGAGCCGATGGTTGGCGTGATTACGCCCTGCACCATCTTGAGCAGCGTCGATTTACCGGCTCCGCTGCGGCCGATCACGGCAACCTTCCGGCCCTGCGGCAGGTCCAGCGCCATATTCTGCACTGACCAGTCGTCTCCCGCCGCATAGCGGTAGCCCGCCGACTTCAGTTCAATATGGGCCTGCCCGCTGGCCTGAATCGCCTGCACAGCGGCAGCCGCCTTGGCTTTGTCTTCTGCCTTCTTGGCTGCTTCGGCCACGGGTAGCACAGCTCCCTCCGCTGCTTCCACCCCATTCAGGCGCTCCAGTGAATTCCGGTATTGCGGAATTTTCTCCACGGCCTCCGATACGGGCAGGAAGGCATCCGCTACCGGGAAGACGACCAGCACGAACGCGGCAATCAGCGTTCCGGCGATCGCTCCATCGGCATACTGTCCACCTGCCCAGTAGAGCAGGGACAGCACGCCAAGCCCGACCACGGCTTGGCCGATGAACATCCGCAGCCGTGCCCAGCGCCGCAGCGCACCGTCCGTCCGGGCGACCGTCTGTTCGTCGGCCTCATAGGTGTCGACGAACTGGCTCTGCCGCCCACTGATGACCCAGTCGCCCAGACCCAGCACGGCATCGGTCAGCTTCTGATACAGCCGGTTGCGCTCCTGCTTCACCTGACGCTGACGCTTCTGGGTGAACAGCAGGGAGATCAGCGGCAATACGGCCACCAGGATCAGCATGTACAGGCCCATAAGCAGGGCGAACGCCAGATCAAACGTGCCGAGCGAAATAACGGCTACCGCATAGATCAGGAGTGCGATGATACTCGGAAAGACCGTACGGAGATACACATTCTGCAGATATTCAATATCATCGGCCAGCATGCCGAGAATATCCCCGGTCCGGAAGCGCGAGGACAGGAATAAGGCCTGCGGCTCCAGAATGTTGTAGAGCCGGATCCGCATCTTCGAGAGAATGCGCAGAATCGTATCATGTCCTACGAGCCGCTCCACATAGTGAATGACAGCCCGGCTGGTCCCGAAGGTGCGCACGCCGACAATTGGCACATAGATCATCAGTATATTTTCCGGCGGAATCGATGCCTTCGAGATCAGGAAACCTGAGGTATACATTAGGGAAGACGCCGAGAAGATCGTCAGTGCCCCTAAGGCAATGATCAGCACGAACCGCCAGAAGTAGGCAGAGTAATAGGGAGCAAACCATCCTTCACGTTTCAATGGATTCCCTCCAATTGACTTTGAATAAGCTCATAGTAAGCACCCTTACGGGCTGTTAGCTCGCTGTGTGTGCCGGTTTCGGCTACCCGTCCCTGCTGCATGACGACAATCAGATCCATGTCAATCATCCAGTGCAGGCGGTGCGTAGCCAGGAATACCAGCTTGCCTTCGAACAGCGGCAGCATCGTTTCCTTCAGCTCATATTCTGTCTCAATGTCCAAGTGAGCCGTCGGCTCATCCAGCAGCATAACCGGGCGGCTGCTCAAGAGAGCACGGGCCAGTGCCACACGCTGCTCTTGTCCGCCGCTGAGCGAACGTCCGCCGCCGCCGATCATTTCATCCAACCCGCCAGGCAGCAAGGATATCAGCTTCGATAGTCCGGCGGACTCCAGTGCTGCCTCAACAGCCTCCTGCGTAGCTTCCGGATAATAGAACCGCACATTGTCAGCCAGTGTGCCGCTGAAGATGTAAGGACGCTGCGGAATATAGGCGGTCTGCTTGCGCCACTCCTCATCCGTAAGCGCACTGACCCCATTCCCGTTAATCGTGATATTGCCGGAGGTCGGATGAAGGAAGCCGCCCAGGATATCCACGAGTGTAGACTTGCCTGCCCCGCTCTCCCCGATAATTCCGATCTTCGCATATCCTTTGAATTCAAGCTTCACCTCTTCGAGCGAGGATGCACCTTCTTCTTCATACTTGACGCTAACTCCGTTAAGCCGTAAAGAGCTGTTATTGTTCCACGTGAAAAACGCTCCCGGGGCCTTGCCGTCCTGTATAGCCTCCTGTTCCCCCGGCTCCAGCAGCTTCGCCTGCACGGTCTCGCGGTCAATAATGCTCTTCATCGCTTCTCCGGCTTCCTTGCCGTCTAGTGTGGCATGGAAGTCCGCACCCACCAGCCGCACCGGCAGGAAATATTCCGGGGCCAGAATCAGGATCGTTAATCCTGTAACCAGTGTCATCTGCTCATTGACCAGACGCAGCCCGAGGCTTACCGCTACCGATGCCACCGACAGCATCGTGAAGAAGTCCATGGCGAATGAAGACAGGAACGCCACGCGCAGCGTACGCATCGTGGCCGAGCGGTAGCGGTCGCTGACCGCTGCAATACTCTCGCTATGGCTGCGGCTGCGTCCAAGGAATTTCAGCGTTTCCAGCCCGCGCAGCGAATCCACGAAATGATTGGACAACGTGCGGTAGGACTTCAGCTGACGGTCCATCTGCTTGCGGGCCGTCATACCGATCAGAATCATGAAGACAATGATGATCGGCATCGTTAAGGTAAGAATAACACCGCTGGACGTATCCTGGGTGTACACATAGACAAGCAGGAGAGCCGGTGTTACCGCCATGCCGACCATCCGCGGAATAATCAGTTCCAGGTAGGTGCGGAACTTGGTTACTCCTTCAAGCACAAGTGTGACCACATTCCCGGTTCCCCGGTCACCTGCCAGCCTCGGTCCCAGCTGGAACAGCTTGTCCATCATTTGTCTCCGCATGCTGCTGCCGGTAGCTTCCGCGAAGCGGTAAGATGTACGGCTCATCAGCATGGCACAGGCATGGCGCACGAGAAACGCAAGAAGGAACAAGAGCGATTTAGCCCCTTGTTCCTTCAGCGGTTCTCCCGCAAACAGCGCAGAGACAACTTCGGCCAGCGATTTCGCCAGCAGAAGAATGGACAGGCTTTGCACCAGGGTAAGGAAGCCGACAATCAGAAATACAGGCTTTACTCCTTTGTACCCAAGCAAATTTTTATCCATTAGTATTCAAGATGCTCCTTCTCGTGAACCCGTTTGTGGAAGATGAAATAACTCCAGATCTGATAACCAAGCACGAATGGCAGCAAGGTCAGCGCCACGATCGTCATTACCTTCAGTGAATAGTGGCCTGAGGCCGCATTCGTAATCGTCAGGTTGAACGCCTGATCCAGCGAGCTGATCATGACCCGCGGGAACAGTCCGATGAAGATCGAAGCTACCGACAGCGCCATTACCGCCCCGGTCATTCCGAAGGCATAACCATCCTTCTTCTTGGTCATGAAATATCCGGAGAGCAGATAAGCGACTACGCCTAGAGCAACTACAATCCATAGCAGGGTTCCGCGTTTATCGAAGATATCTGTCATATTGTACGTCATTATAACGAAGGCCACCAGCAGCGCTGCCAGAGGAATCAGCAGTTTCTGGGCCAGCTTGCGTGCCCGTTCCTGCAAATCTCCAAGGGTGCGGAGCGTAGTGAACATCAGTCCATGGACCAGACACAGCAGGACTACTGTAATTCCCGCTACAACTGTATAGGCGTTTACGATATCGAAGAAACCAGCATACATCTGCATATCCCCGTCAATCGGCAAGCCTTTGATGAAGCTGGCAAACACCACAGCCAGCAGGAACGGCGGCAGGAAGCTGCCGAAGAAGATGCAGACATCCCAGGTTTTCTGCCACGTCTTCGAATCGCGTTTACCTCTGAATTCAAAGGCAACACCGCGGGCAATCAGGGCCAGCAAGGCGAACACGAACGGGATATAGAATCCGCTGAACAGCGTCGCATACCAATGCGGGAAAGCGGCGAACATCGCGCCCGCCCCCGTAATCAGCCATACTTCATTCGCATCCCAGAACGGCCCGATGGAATTAATCAGTACCCGGCGCTCTGTATCATTCTTGGCCAGAATCTGCGTCTCCATTCCTACACCGAAGTCAAAGCCTTCAAGGAAGAAGAACCCGACAAACAGCACCGCAATCAACAGAAACCATAATTCATTAAGTGACATGGGTTAGTCCTCCTTGTTATACGGATCGTGGGATTCGCCGTGTTCGTTATCCATAGCATAAGGACCTTTTTTGATAACCTTGATGAACAGGCCGATCATTACCGCACCCAGTATGGCATAGATTGCGGTAAACGAAATCACCGAGAACAGCACCTGTCCGCTTGTAATATTAGGTGATACACTGTCTTCCGTAGTCATAAGTCCGAATACTGTCCATGGCTGACGCCCGATCTCCGTCATAATCCAGCCTGAGGTGTTGGCAATCGGCGGAAGCAGCAGCCCCCAGAACATGAACCGCATGAACCAGGTATTCGGTTTGTCCATCTTCTTACGCCACATGAGGTAGATGGCATACACACCAAGCGCAATCATTAGCGAGCCTGCCGCAACCATGATCCGGAAGCTCCAGAAGGTTGTTTTGACAGGCGGGATATAATCTCCAGGTCCATAAGCTGCTTCGTACTCCTGCTGGAGCTCCAGCATACCCTTAACCTCACCGGAGAATTTACTGTAAGACAGGAAGCTCAGCAGATACGGAATCTGTACCTCTCCGCTGCTCGTCTGATTCTCTGTATCGATATTAGCAAAGACTGTCCAAGGTGCCGGGTCGCCGCTCTTACCCCATAGCCCTTCGGACGCGGCCATCTTCATTGGCTGTGTTTCAACCAGATACTGCGCTTGGGCATGTCCGGCAACAGCTACGCCAAATGAAGAGATAATACCGACAATTGCCGCAATCTCGAACGATTTCCGGAAAAAGGCAACGTCCTGCTTCTTGAGCAATTTATAAGCACTAATCCCCGTTACCAGGAATGCGCCTGTAGCGTATGCGGCAAGCACTGTATGCGGGAACTCCACCAGCAGCTGACCGTTTGTAATTAATGCGAAGATATCATTCATTTCAGCCCGTCCATTATTGATCTGGAATCCTACCGGATGCTGCATGAACGAATTGGCGGCCAGAATCCAGAATGCCGAGAGCATCGTTCCGAAGGCTACCAGCCAGATCGATAATAGATGAATACGCTTGGATACCTTATCCCAGCCGAAGATCCAGATTCCGATGAACGTGGACTCCAGGAAGAATGCCAACAAGGCTTCAATCGCTAGCGGGGCTCCAAAAACATCACCGACGAAGCGCGAATAGTCAGACCAGTTCATTCCGAACTGGAACTCCTGCAATATCCCTGTCACTACGCCTACTGCGAAGTTAATGAGGAACAGCTTCCCCCAGAACTGCGCCATTCTTTTGTACTCTTCATTGCCTTTTCTAACGTACATGGTCTCCATAATAGCAATTAAGAGCGCTAGTCCGATCGATACCGGCACAAAGAAATAATGAAAAATCGTCGTCGACGCAAATTGTATACGCGACAGTATTACTGTATCCATATTTCTCCCCTTCCTTCTCCCCATTCGATATGTCTATTCTGTCAAATTTCCAGGGCCTAAAGTGTGATAATTATCACATTATACACCCTGTTTGAGCATGAAATTCAATAAATTTGTGACAAATATCACAATATTACGGTTAGAAAGCAAAAAAAATAAGACGGTTTCACCGTCTTGGATTTGTCTATCATTTATAGTTGTCTTGGTTCATAAAGGCATTGGTTTAGGTAATGGAAATACCCTTCTTAAGCGATTTGAGATCGCCATTCGAATTAAGCAATTGCGGCAGCATCTTCATGCTACGAACCATCGGGGAATGACAGAGACGGCAAGAAGGCGCATGCTCAAATGCGAAATTATCCCTCATCCATCCGTTACATCCATCGTTGGTACAGGCCCATATTGCGGTATTTTCTTCCGGTACTTCCTCCAAAGGCTTCTTCCGGTAGTTCATTGCCGTTCCTCCCTTCCTTTATGTTACAAGCTCAGTAACGATAAAAAAAGACCGTCCCAACTTTCACAAGCGGGGACGGTACCTTCTATTAATTACAGTTTTACAACGTTTTCGGCTTGTGGTCCGCGGTTGCCTTGAACAACGTTGAATTCAACGCGTTGGCCTTCGTCCAAAGTTTTGAAGCCGTCGCCAGTGATTGCGCTGAAGTGAACGAATACGTCGCTTCCGCCTTCAACTTCGATGAAACCGAATCCTTTTTCTGCGTTGAACCATTTAACTGTACCTGTTTGCATGTGTGTTACCTCCACAAATTTAAATTAATATGTTCTTTTTATCTTCAGACAAAGAAAAAATTCACACATTGAGAAAGGTTGTGATTCATTTGACAGCCCTTTTCAATGCGAGAATTAGGTATCAATTGTATGAATAATTTCATGTTACCACACCTGATTAACAAAGGCAAGCTGTCCTATCCGAATTTCTCCGTTTTTTCCCTTATAAGGACTTCTTCCCAATGTAAGGGTTACCAGTTGGTCTAAATAGTAATATTTATAGCCGATATTCATGTTTACCCCATTATTTTGGTCTTGAAACGGGCTCCGTCCTCTTAAATTTTGCATAAGAGGACGGCCTGAACCGTTTCCGTTATCCTGACTGCCTTAATATTATATACGGCAGCTTCCGGTTTTATTCCTCGGGTTTCTCAAGAAGCTGTACCGTCACCTGCTTCACTTCACCATTGCGGTAAAATGTAATTTGCAGATCATCACCGATCTTGGTGTGATCGTACAAATACTTGCGCAGGGACAAGGTGGATGTAATCGGCTTCTCATCGAACTTGGTAATTACATCATTGAATTGCAGGCCTGCATCCTTAGCCGGACCCACTGCATCCAATACCACAACCCCATCGGTTACCGTAGTTGGAAGGTTAAGCTCTTTGCGCTGGTCTTCAGCCAGCGGTACATACGGATTGTTCAAATCCACAGAGTACACACCCAGGTAGGAACGGGCAATTTTCCCGTTAGCCGCAAGCTCATCTGCTGTCTCCATCACATGGTTGGCGGGTATCGCGAATCCCAGCCCCTCCACGCCCGTATCCGAAATCTTCATCGTGTTGATGCCGATCACTTTGCCGTCCAGGTCAACCAGTGCGCCCCCGCTGTTGCCTTCATTAATGGCAGCATCAGTCTGGATAACCTCCTGCTCCCAGTCGTATACCCCATCCTGGTTCAGAGATACCGGGATCGTCCGCTCTGTATTACTGACAATGCCAGAGGTCAGCGTATCGCCGAGGCCCAGCGGGTTCCCGATCGCAATGACCGTCTCCCCCAGACGAAGTTTGGAGGAATCCCCGATCTGTGCAACCGTGTTAATCCCTTTGGCATCAATAGAGAGCACTGCGATATCACTCACCTTGTCGGTACCGATCAGCTCCGCTTTGCGGGTTACACCATCCACGGTAACAACCTCCAGCTTGCCGGAGCCTTCAATCACATGATTATTGGTAATGATATATGCCTTATTGTCGTCCTTCTTATAGATAACTCCCGATCCTAATGCAGACTCATCGAGAATATTAAGTTCCTTGTTGTCTTCCTTATGATTAATGATGCTTACTGCCGCCGGGCGGACAAGCGCGGCAGCCTGAATAATCCGGTCATACGGGTCTGCACTGCTCACAGCCACATTATCAATTACTGCCGGAGCCTGTGCTTTCTCCTCGGTCAGCTGTCCCGTAACCAGACTGAACAGCAATACAGCCACTACCGCACTGCATACGGAGCAGATCAGCGATACCTGCCATGTAGCCAGTGAACGCCGCGATCTGCGGACAGACCATTTCCCTTCGGCGTATCCTTTGGAGGTACCCTGTTTGCCGGCTCTGCGCCGCGACACCTTGGTTGAATAGAAATCATCATCAAACAATCCCACGTTACATCCTCTCCCCTCTATTGCCACCGCATTCAAGACCTGAACGCCAAGCAACCACGCCCGAGCTTAACCGCTATATCTCTTAGACTTCACAAAGTGCTAAAAGGTTTCACTTGATTCATTCACCACATTCCTGTGGTTTCTAAGCGCAAGGGGGCTCTCCTATTCTTGCAACCTACTAAAAAGTTTATAAGCTTGTATCCGGAATATTTTGCAACATAAAAGACTACACTAGAATTAGAAGCGGCAAACAGCTCATAACTTAAAGGAACGTTCTATATGATTGTATCACAGGCAGCAGCACCGCCCACATTTTTTCTGTGTTAAAAAAGATGCGAATTTTTTACATTCCCGCTACAAATCCATTTCAAAAGGAGGGCTGGACTATGGAGTCATTCTCAACAAGTATGGATCTGGTACAGTTTATCGGCAAGCTGGGTGATCTTAAGGATGAACACTACCACCTGATTCTTGTCCAAAGTGCGATGATCGAGCTGCTGATTGACAAAGGGCTGTTCTCCCGCCAGGAGCTGGAGCACAAAATCACTGAAGTGGACCGCCTTATGACTGGCTCACCTTATCCCATGGCGTAGGCCGGTCATAATAGGTGTCACAGAGCCTGAACTCGCTGTCTTTGAAGAAGCAGCCCCGGTCCTCCATTGCCCCGCGTACAGACATTTTTGCCAGATCCATCATATTGTGGTCTCTGCTCAAATGAGCCAGATAGGTTCGTTTGGTCCGCCCCGTCAGAATCTCGCTGAGTGCTGCTCCCGCTGCCTCATTGGACAGATGCCCCAGATCGCCAAGAATCCGCCGCTTCGTATTCCACGGGTAACGCCCCATCCGCAGCATCTCAATATCATGATTCGATTCCAGCACGAGCACATCGGCATCCGATATTGCCGTCCTTACCTTGTCGCTGACATACCCGAGGTCTGTGGCTACGCATAGCTTCTCTTTGCCATCATAGAAATTGTAGGCTACCGGTTCCGCCGCATCATGGGAGATCGCGAACGACTCTACCCGCATACTGCCGAAATCCCGGTGCTGCCCGGTTTCCATAATGACCCGGTTATGCCCCTCAATCTTCCCGATTCCCTTCTCTATCGCTTGCCAGGTATTGGTATTCGCATAGATCGGAAGATCATATTTGCGCGCCATCGCCCCAAGCCCTTTAATATGATCGGAATGCTCATGGGTCACAAGAATTCCGTCTAACTCTGCTCCTGTCAGCTCACGCATCGCCAGCAGCTCATCTATCCGTTTGGCGCTAAGACCCGCATCGATCATAAGCGTGGTCTCACCGTTACGCACCACCGTCACATTCCCGGTAGAACCGCTGGACAGTACTGTAAATGAAATCCCCATATCTCTCCTGCTCCTTCTACTCTGTTGTCTTAGGACTGATAATGTCCGCACTTATCGCATCCACGTAATAGGCACTCCCGTTCTCCAGCACAAACCGCCACATCGGCGAAGCCACCTGACTCTCGGAATTGAATAATTCACCGTAATAGCCAAGCTCAATCTCCTTCACCGCAGAATCGGCCGGAAAGTACTTCTCGATCAGGCTGCTGAGCGCCTGCGAGGCCGGAAGCACCTTTTGCAGATTATCACTCCGGCTTGCACCGATCTCAATCTGCGGCCAGCGGTACGCCACAATCTTCTGATCGCTGTTGATCAGCTCCAGCCTAACCCTGAACAGCGACCACTTATTGTCCACCAGCGGATGAAGCACGAACTTGCCCACCTCGCTCTCCTGTGAATCAAAGCGGTAATTCGCGATATCTGTAATCTGGCTCTCCAGCAGACTGCTCAGCTCGGAGAATGAGGAATACATCAGCTTGCTGTCGATCGGCTCGTTAAGCTTCACCGGCACATCATTCTGCTCTTCTCCGGAGTAGCGGTACGTGATATCCGGCAGCTGCGGAGTGGCAGCCGGAATCGGACACAGCAGCCGGATGCCCTTCTCCTCCATCACCGCCTGCGTTTCTGCGGACAGGGAAGTGAAATCAAGCCCTGCGCTGACCTGATCGCGCACGTCTATCCATAGCTGATAGCATAGCAGCAGATTCAGCACCAGAAAGGCGTAGATTAATACACTTTTGGCTCTACCCCAGTCCATACCGTTTCCTCCTTAGAAGTTAATTCAGCGTCAGCACACTGCCGTCACTGAGCGTCACGCGCCAGACCGGACGAAGCTGCAGCTTCTCCTCAGTCAGCATAGGCATATAGGCGGGCGTCAGATCGGTAACCCGCAAGGAGCTGCCGATCCGGGCCAACTGCTGCTTCAGTGCTTCACCCCCGGTCAGCTCAACAATTGTTTTCTCGGACTTCTCTTCATCCATATACATCAGGGAGCGCTCATAAGAGGATACAGTTCCCTGCTGCAGCTCCAGATGGATCACACCGTACTGGAGCTGAGGATTACTCATAATCGGATAGGAGCCAGATGGATAGGCACCGTAATATTGCTGAAAGGACACCTTGCGGTCCTGCCGGCCTTCTTCTGTCGCAGCCAGCCTGTAGGATCCGTTCCAGCCGCCATGGTCATTGACGAATTCCACCGCCTCCAGCGCATCCTTCGCCGGTGTGCTGTCCCCGTCCGGAAGTGCTGCAGGATCACTATAGCTCATCCAGTTCTGCTCCTGGTCCACCTGCAGGCTGCGTTTGCTGTCGGTGTAGATTTTGGAGCCGTCCTTCTCAGGAATATATCTTGTGCTGCCTGCATCGAAGAACAGATTACTCTGCATTTGCTCAATGGTATACATACCCGCAGGCATCACTACCTCAACCAGCGGAATTGCTGCTTCCGGGACATAATACTCGCCGTTCACAGCGGTATAAGGCGTCAGATTCTTGCCGAAGTCCACGTGCTGCTGTACGTCCTGAACCGTCAGGTCGGCTTTGGCCGCCTCATACACAATATCACCGCGTGTGCTGAAGAAGATGGCATGCGCTTTGGAATCATTCTTGATATTGTAAATCCAGATCCGGTCGATGCTCTCTCCTTCAAACAGCGAATCCGGCGAGATCTGCATCACCCGCTGCAGCAGCGTTACCGGAATACCTGCCCCGAACGACAGCTCAATGCCGGAATTCTCACTGCGGATTTTATTCCAGTCGAAATCCTGTACGGAGCGGCGCTGGAAGCTCTCGAAGCTGCGCCCCTTCAACCGGTTCAGAATCAGATTATAGAAGGTTGAGCTAGGATAGAAAAGCGTGTGCTTATCCTCTCCCATATGAATGATCATTTTATCCGGGTAGAGCAGGTTCTCTACCTTCTCTTTAGGTCCCATAATATCGGTCTTCACATACTGGCTCTCCGACAATACAGCCGAATCACTGCCCGGCAGCCTGTAAATTAAGTAATAGCTCTCCACAAGGCTTCCGAGTATAAGCAGGAACAGCATCCATGACTTAATTTTCTCCTTCACGCCTCACTCCCCCTATGCTTCATCAAAGGCAGCGTGAACGTTACCAGAGAGCCTTCATTCAGCTCAGACTGCAGGGAAATGGAGCCGCCGTGCGCTTTGACAATTTCCCGGGCAATGGACAGCCCGAGACCCGTTCCGCCCATGTTCCGGGAGCGGGCTTTATCGACCCTGTAAAAGCGTTCGAAGATGCGTTCAATATCTTTCTTCGGAATTCCGATCCCGGAATCGCGTACAGAAACGGCCAGCATGCCGTCCTCAGTCTTATGGGCTTCAAGCCGGATCGTCCCGCCTTCAGGCGTATATTTCAAGGCATTGGAGACCAGGTTGCCCAGCACCTGATCAATCTGATCACGGTCCAGCCAGGCAGCGGCTACATCCTTATGCACTCTCGTGCTGATATGAATCCGCTTCTGGCGGATCTGGAAGGAGAAGCGGTCCGCCACATCCTCCAGCATCTCGGAGATGTCTGTCTGCTGAATACGCAGACTGGACTCCTTCGAATCCAGACGTGACAGATGCAGCAGATCGGTGACCAGGCGGATCATCCGCTCCGTTTCGTTGCGGATAACCCCGACAAACCGCACAGCAAGCTGCGGATCATCCAGCGCACCGTCATCCAGCGCCTCCGCATAGCTCTTAATGGTGGTGAGCGGCGTCCGCAGCTCATGTGATACATTCGCCACGAACTCACGGCGGGACTCCTCGAGATTCTCTTGCTCGGTGACATCCTGCAGCACCGCAATCGTTCCGGCGATCCGGCCGCCTTCGCGCCGGTGGATCGGGGTGAAGGTGACCCGCACAATATTCGGGTCCTCTCCGCCCATCGGAGACAGATGTAGCATTGCCGACTGCGCATTGCCCTGGGCCAGCGAGCCGGACTGCTCATGGTCAAGGCCGAGCAGCCCACCCAGCGGCGCCCCCTCCGGAAGCGGCCCTTCCGCTCCAAGCATCAGGGCGGCGCGGGTGTTCATCAGAATGACTGCGCCGCTCTCATCTGTCGCTACCACGCCATCACTCATATTCGCGAGGATGGAGGACAGCTTCTCCTTCTCCTCTTCATTCTGCGACAGCGCTTCGCGCAGTCTGTCCGTCATATAGTTGAATGCCTGGCTCAGCTGGCCAATCTCATCGTTGCCGAATACGGGAACCTTCCGGTTGAAACGGCCTTCTGCCACCGCAGTGGCATGCTTGGTCATTTCTTTTATGGGATGGGTAATCGTATGCGCGAGTATAACCCCCAGCACCGCTGTCAGCGCGAGCGCCAGCAGCAGCCCCGAGAGGAATACGCTGTTAATCCGGCTCATGGTGGCATATAGATCCTTCATATCTGCGGCGATATAGATTGCCCCTACGACCTTATCACCGGAAATCACCGGCTTGGCCACAACCTTCTTGCGCACGTTGTCATCCGCGATGATATATTCCTCGTTGTCACTGATTCCCTGCAAGGCTCGGCTGACAACCGTCTGCGTATTGCGCCGGCCCACATAATCATTCTGTGAAGGAACAGAGGTGGTAATAATCTTGCCGCTCGCATCCAGCACCTGGATTTCTGCGCCGTTAATATACAGATTGTTCACCATGCCCCGCAGGCTTTCCACAGCAGATTCTTCATCTGCCGTGCCCGTCTCACTCCCAAACTTGTCGGCGGTAAGGATCGAGAGCATCTCTGCACGCGCCTTCAGGTCCTTGGTGAAATTATCGGTCAGAGAATTCTTCATGGAGCTGACAAAATATACGCCGATCAGCTGCATCGCAATCAGAATCAGCAGCACATAAATTACGATAAGCCTGGCCTGAATCGTCCGGAAAAAGGACAGTGCTTTCATCACAGCCCTCCGCTTTTGGGGCTATGCATCAAATAACCGAGTCCGCGCCGTGTGAATATATATTCCGGCTTGCTGGGATTCTCCTCAATTTTTTCTCTGAGCCGGCGGATCGTTACATCCACGGTCCGCACATCACCGAAATATTCGAAGCCCCAAACGGCCTGCAGCAGATGCTCCCGGGTCATTACTTTGCCGGCATGGCGAATCATATAATACAGCAGCTCGTATTCACGATGCGTCAGATCCAGCGGCTCGCCGTCCTTGTAGACCAAATACATATCCGTATCGATGAATAAGCCGAAATGATATACCCCCTGCTTGCTCTCCACGCTTTCGCTCGGCGTTTCGGACAAGGCCGGCTTATGCTGGCGGCGCATCTGGGCTTTGACTCTGGCCAGCAGCTCACGCGTACTGAACGGCTTGGTTACATAGTCATCGGCGCCCAGCTCCAGGCCCAGCACTTTGTCAATTTCTCCATCCTTGGCGGTCAGCATGATGATTGGAATATCCAGATGTGCAGAGCGCACCTCACGGCACACGTCCATCCCGTCCTTACCGGGCAGCATCAGGTCGAGCAGCATCAGGTCGGGGCGTCTGGACAGGGCCAGCTCAACCGCACTGTTGCCGTCAAATGCACAGATCACCTCATAGCCCTCTTTTTCCAGATTGAATTTCAATATATCAGCAATAGGTTGTTCATCATCCACTACCAGAATCGTGCCCATTTGCATATGCTCAGCTTCACCTTTCTAACGATACTCAAGTCCTTGATTCCTTTATTTTAACATACCTGTCCGGGCGTCACATCTAACTAAATAAAAACCGCCCGAAATTATCCGGACGGCTGGTCATTCTATAAGCGGAGCTTAAAATATATATATTATTTCAGATATTTCATAGGGTTGACCGCTGTTCCATTCTTGCGGATTTCGAAGTGCAGATGTGTTCCGGTGGAGCGGCCGGTGTTGCCCATAATGCCTATTTGGCTGCCCTGTCCAAGCTTCTGTCCGACTGAGACGGAGATTCTGCTTAAATGTCCGTAGTAAGTAACGTATCCATTGTTGTGATTGACAATAACCACATTACCGTATCCGCTCTGCACACCGGCAAAGCTTACCGTACCGGCATCAGCGGCTTTGATTGTACGGTTGCCGGATACAATATCCAGTCCCTTATGTGCACGTCCCCAACGCTCGCCGTAACTGCTGGATATCGTAGCTCCGGTAACCGGCCAGGCGAACATTCCCGTTCCTTCACCGACAACCTTGGTACCGGAATAGACCACTTCAGGCAGCGAAGCCTTCACAACCGTCTGGCCCAGCCACTCTTCTTTGACCACCAGTCCATTTTCTTTGGTCAGCCTGTATTGCATCGTCTTAAGTCCTGTCTGGCCGGCACGGACCACCTTTCTCTTGCCTGCCGCCAGCTGATCGCTTTTGCGTACAATAACTTCAGGCTCTGTAACTACTTGTTCAGTTACCTGCTCCACAGTTACGACCGTAAGATCAGGCTGGGGAACCGTCAGTTGCAACTGATCCCCGATCTGCAGGCTAAGCTCCTTGACCGCAGGATTGTTGCGGAAGATATCGGCCTGGGTAATCTGGAATCTGGAAGCGATCGCAGAGACCGTGTCTCCTTCCTGAACCGAGTAGACCAGCGGCTCTTCCTTGCCTTCGGTCAGCACCCTCACGGCTTCCTCTACACTAAGCACCTTGTTGGGGTCTGCCTTGACCGGAACAATGCTGACCTCCTCGCGGATGGCCGCCGATTCCACTTGGTCTGCCTTAGCTGATGCTGCTGCAGTCGTCTTGGCCGCCGTCTTCATCAGCTTCGCGCCAGTGGCTGCAGCCTGCGGAGTGTAGTGCGCCTTCACGGCCTCAAGTACCGCGGCTGCCGTCTCCTGATCCTTCACGATCCCAAGCGGTTTGCCATCAACCGTCAATTCCACGCCTACCGCATAGGCTTTGAGCATGCCATCCAGCTTGTCCAGTGTAGCTTCGCTGTCGATCTCCGGTTTGTACGCCTCGGCGGCCTCTGTCGTGATGCCGCTGGTTTGCAGCACCATGACGGAATCCGGATACTTAAGCTGATATTCCCGTCTCTTCGCTTCAAACAGCTTGTTAAGGTCAGAGTCCTGACTTAAAGTTCCGATCTCTTCGCCCTTCACCAGCACCTTGTAGTAGGTTACTGTATTCGCCGCAACATGTTTCTTCTCCGCTCCGACTAGGAAGGTAGTCAGAAGAACCAGACCGGCAGTAGCAACTATCCATGAACGCCGGAGTCTGCGTGGTTTGGTTTCCGGCTGAAAGACCCTGGTTTCGCTGGCAGTGCTATTGTCCTGTTGACCTGCTGCACCGGACCCTGCGGATGCTTCTTCGCTGTTCCGCAGTTTCCCCATCCGGTGCATAAACTTAAAACCTTTCATGAAACTCTCCCTTTCAGTCCGCCCATACGGTCCGCCTTAGCGGATAAACTTATTTTTAGAGCCCCTTTTATATGTGTACGTCATCTATTTATCTGTTTGCATGAGTATGAATATTGCTGCTTTTTTGGGCCCGGAAAAGGTTACAAAATATTAACCCCTCATAGTCCTTTTTTACTGTACCATAGCCTGAAGAAAAATTTCAACTTTCTTCACACAGCAAAACCCGCGAAAATCGCGGGTTTAATCCAAAAATATGCGTTTTAAACAGATATACCGTGTCCAAAAAGTGACATTTTTTAATTTTGCGTGGAGCGTGCAGAATCAGGTGTAAGCATTTTCATTAAGGACTCATATTCCTCCTCATCCACATACCTCGCAGTGATCTCCTGCAATTCCTTTACCTCACTCTCTGTCAACCCGCCTTCCATAGCAGAGGAAATCTTTAGCATTTCCTCCTGCGGGAGCTTCTTCATCAGAATATTGAAGATATTGGATTTCTCATCCGCGGGAAGATTCTCCTTCAAGTCGTTTAGTGCGCCTGGCGTCATCACCAGCTCCTGATCCAGTGCACGGTCACTCTGTTCTTCTCCGGCCGCCGCTTGTCCCATTACAGGCAGCGCATCCTCAGGCACCGTTTCGTCCACCGTATCCCCGGCGTCACTCGCTGGGGAATCTCCGCCAGTTCCTTTTTCTCCGTCTACCTTGCTTGAGTCTGCCTCTTTAATTGTATCCTTAGTATCCGTAGTATCCTTAGTATCCTTAGACGAGGAACTGCTGCTTCCCATCCCCGTCAGACTCTTCACGAAGCCAAGCATACCCGGCTCAGGCCCATCTACCTTAATATCAAAGCCTGCCAGCACTGACTGGATATACGTATTGACCACATACGCAGTCGTCAGCATGGACAACCCGCTGGCCAGTACAACAATCAGACATATGCCAAGCGTCCGTTTCATTAGTTTCATCATCATCGCTCCCTTATGCCCTGCTCTATTCATCTCCGGAGAATCAGTCCTTGGTGATCCTATTCTCTCAGTATTGACTAGAACCCGGCCCGGGAAACCTCTGTTATCCATAGAAAAGCAGCCTAACAGCTGCTAAAACACAAAAACAGGAGCCTCCTCCGAGGCCCCTGCTCCTGTAATTCATATTCATTCTGCTTCAATCTAGATATAGATTGGCAGTACCTGATTCGTCTGTTCCCGGTTACGGCCTACGGAGAAGATAGAGATTGGAATACCTGTCAGCTCTGATACACGCTCCACATATTTGCGAGTGTTAGCAGGCAGATCGTCCAGGGTCTTCGCACTTGTAATATCTTCACTCCAGCCTGGAAGCTCTTCATAGACAGCTTCGCATTCCGCAAGCTTCTTGAGGCTGGCCGGGTAATGCGTGATGATCTCTCCGCGGAACTTGTAGCCTGTGCAGATCTTGACAGTTTCGAGGCCGCTCAGCACGTCCAGCGAGTTCAGGGACAGACCCGTGATTCCGCTGACACGGCGGGCATGACGCACAACTACACTGTCGAACCAGCCCACACGGCGTGCGCGGCCGGTTACAGTACCGTACTCGTGGCCTGTTTCACGGATATAATCACCAGTGGCATCGTTCAGCTCTGTAGGGAACGGACCGTCGCCAACACGGGTAGTGTAGGCTTTAGCCACACCAATAACCTGTTTGATCTTGGACGGGCCTACGCCCGAACCGATGCAGACACCGCCTGCGGAAGGATTGGATGAAGTGACGAACGGATAAGTACCCTGGTCAATATCAAGCATTACACCCTGTGCACCCTCGAACAATACTCTGGAATCTGCATCGATAGCATCATTCAGCACTACCGAAGTGTCCGTCACATAACCGCGAAGCACTTCTGCATACTCCAGATATTTGGTCAGAATTTCTTCCACATCCAGCGGCTGAGCACCGTATACCTGAGTGATAACCTGATTCTTCTCTTCCATCAACGGACGAAGCCTCAGTTCGAATTCCTCGGCGTCCATCAGATCGGCAATCCGGATACCGTTGCGGGCTGCTTTATCCATGTAGCACGGGCCAATCCCCTTGCGTGTTGTTCCGATTTTGTTCGGACCCTTGCGGTCTTCTTCAAGCGCATCCAACAGCATATGATAAGGCATAATGACATGGGCGCGGTCGCTGATCACCAGGTTCTTCGTATCAAAGCCATTCTCATGAATATAATTAATTTCTTGAATCAGGGCCTCTGGATTGATAACCATTCCGTTGCCGATAACACAAGTTTTTTCTTTATAAAATACACCTGATGGAATCAAGCTGAGCTTGAACTTCTTTCCGTCAATCAGAATCGTGTGACCGGCATTGTTACCCCCTTGATACCGAGCGACCACATCTGCACTCTCTGCCAGAAAATCCGTGATCTTTCCTTTGCCTTCGTCTCCCCATTGTGTTCCCACGACGACTACCGTTGACATGTTCATTCCTCCGTAGATGCTAGCAAGCACCATTATTTTTCAAAATAGAAGAATTTATATGCTTACGCTATAAATTATCATGATTAAGCCATAAATTTGCCTTCTATTTCCACGCTGAAACCCACCGTCCCTTTATAAGGACAGCGAAGCTGTTTCCACTTGTAATATGGGCTCTGTACGGACTTCTTATGTACGCAGCCCCCCGGACACCAGGGCGGGCCAGCCCGCCAAAGCACAATAATCAGTGTAACAGCGGCACTTTTTAAAGTCAAATAAAAACGAACGATCGCAGTTGAATATGTGCGATCGTTCGTGTATTGTGCGAAATTCGCCTAACCTGCGAACGGTTCCGCATGTGCCCGCTCGTAGTTGACGAACTTGTTAAAGTTCTTGAGGAACACCAGCTCTACCGTGCCTACGGGACCGTTACGCTGTTTGGCGATGATGATTTCAATAATATTCTTCTTCTCGGTATCCTGATTGTAGTAATCGTCACGGTACAGGAACGCTACGATATCGGCATCCTGCTCGATCGAACCCGATTCACGAAGGTCACTCATCATCGGCCGTTTGTCCTGACGCTGCTCCACACCACGGCTGAGCTGGGACAGGGCAATAACCGGAACATCAAGCTCACGGGCAATCTGCTTCAGGGTACGGGAGATTTCGGATACTTCCTGCTGGCGGTTCTCTCCGGCCTTGCCGCGGCCCTGGATCAGCTGCAGGTAGTCGATGACGATCATACCGAGGCCTTTTTCCTTCTTCAGCCGGCGGCATTTCGCGCGGATATCTGTAACGGTAACCCCCGGTGTATCGTCGATATAAATTTCAGCCTCAGACAACGACTGGATCCCCATGGTCAGCTTGGACCAGTCATCATCGCTTTTGAAATCACCGGTACGCATAATATTGGCGTCCAGATTGGCTTCTGCGCAGATCATACGCTGTACCAGCTGGGGCGCGGACATTTCCAGACTGAAGATCGCTACGGTCTCTTTGGCACGGACCGCAACATTCTGGGCGATATTCAAGGCGAATGCCGTCTTCCCTACGGATGGACGGGCAGCCACAATGATTAAGTCGTTACGCTGGAAACCGTTCGTCATATGGTCAAGATCGGCAAAACCGGAGGGAATCCCCGAAGTGCCGCCCTTGTTCTGATGGAGCAGCTCCACCCGGTCGAATACCTGCATCAGCACATCGCGGATGGCAATGAACCCGCTGCCGCTGCGGCGGTTAGAGATCTCGAGGATCCGCCGCTCGGCATCACTCAGCATGATGCCTACATCTTCGCCGCCCGTATAACCTTCGCTGACAATCTGCGTTGCTGTACGGATCAGCCGCCGCAGCATCGCCTTCTCTTCTATAATCTGTGCATAATAGTCGACGTTGGCCGCAGTCGGTACTGCATGCGCCAGCTTAGCCAAATAGCTGACACCGCCGACATCCTCAAGCTCACCCTTGTCCTGGAGCCGGGATGTCAATGTAATCAGATCAATCGGCTGGCTCTCTTCTCCGAGCTGCACCATCGCCTCAAATATCATCTGATGCGGTTTGTCGTAGAAGTCTTCGGTATTCACCCGCTCCATCGCGGTAATAAGCGCTTCATCCGACAGCAGAACCGCACCTAGTACGGCCTGTTCTGCCTCTAGATTCTGCGGGGGAACCCGATCGAAAAAGAGATCTCCACCCATTCTACTCCTCCGTTACCTGCACCGTGAGGTTAGCCTTTACTTCAGTGTGCAGCTTCACTGTTACCTGGAACGTGCCTACATGGCGGATCGGATCGCTCAGCTCAATCTTGCGCTTGTCGATCACGATTCCCTGCGTAGCGGCCAGCGTTTCGCCGATCTGTTTGCTGGTGATTGCCCCGAACAGACGGCCGCCTTCGCCGGCTTTGGCCTTCAGCGTCAGGGTCAGCTCATCAATCTTCTTGCCGAGCTGAACAGCTTCCTCTTTCTCCTGGTCCTTACGGCGCTGTTCCGCTGCCGCCTGGTTCTCCAGCGTCTTCACATTGCCATCGGTAGCCGGACGAACCAGTCCGCGCGGCAGCAGGAAGTTGGCTGCATAACCTTCCGATACCTCTTTAACCTGCCCCTTCTTGCCTTGACCCTTAACATCCTTGATGAAAATGACCTTCATTCGAATAGCCCCTCTTTCGCTTCAATTTCGGCCAGTACTGCAAGCAGTCTGGCTTCTGCTTCCTTGCTGGTTCCTTCAAGCTGTACAGCCGCGTTGGACAGATGTCCGCCGCCGCCCAGCTTCTCCATAACCACTTGTACATTCATCCGCCCCAGTGACCGGGCACTGATGCCGATCAGTCCATCAGGCCGCTCACTGATCACGAATGAGGCAACCACATTGGTCATCCCCAGCAGCGTATCCGCCGTCTGGGCAATCAGCAGCTGTGGAATTTTCATTCCCGGCGCAGTAACCACCAGCGCGATATGATCGTATACCATCCGCGCATGCTTGATAATCTCCGCCTTGGAGATGTACTCCTGCAGATCCTCCTTCAGCATGCGCTGAATGAGAATCGTATCTGCCCCGATACGCCTCAGGAAGCCGGCTGCCTCGAAGGTCCGCGACCCGGTATGCAGTGCGAAATGCTTCGTATCAACCGTAATGCCCGCCAGCAGCATGGTAGCCTCCAGCGGACTGAGCTTGATCTTGTCGTGAATATACTGCAGCAGCTCGGTCACCAGCTCACAGGTTGAAGATGCATAAGGCTCCAGATACACGAGCACTGCATCATTGATGAACTCTTCTCCCCGGCGGTGATGATCTACTACGACGATCCGGCTGGCGTATTGCACCAGCCGCGGCTCCATGGTCATGGAAGCCTTATGTGTATCTACAACGATCAGCAGCGTATGCTCTGTCATGACCTGCAGCGCCTGCTCTGTCGTGATGAAGGTCTTGTATAGCGCTTCATCCTTACGGATCTGCTCCATCATGCGGGTAATGGACGGATTCGGCGTCTCCATTACAATACTGGCTTCCACGTTGTACATCTGTGCAGCCTTGAGCAGGCCGATTGCTGCACCTACAGCGTCGATATCAGGCACCCGGTGCCCCATAATCAGCACCCGGTCGCTCTCCTGCATCAAATCGCGCAGGGCATGGGCGATCACCCGTGCCCGTACCCTCGTCCGTTTCTCTGCGGCATTGCTCTTGCCGCCGTAAAAGGAGAGCCGCTGGCCCGCCTTCACAGCCGCCTGATCGCCGCCTCGGCCCAGTGCCATATCCAGACTCGACTGGGCAAGAGCTCCGAGCTCACTGGCCGATTCCGAGCCATAGGCAAGGCCTATGCTGAGCGTCATCGGCACCTTGAGATCAGCCGTCATCTCGCGGACCTCATCGAGTACAACGAACCGGCTCTCCTCCAGCGCCTGGAGACTGCGGTGATTCAGCAGCATCAGATACCGCTCTGAGGACAGGCGGCGCAGATAGACTTCAAACTGTTTGCTCCACTCCGTAATCTCGCTGGCTACCTTCGCGATCAGTGACGTGCGCTGCTGATCGTCCATTCCCTGGGCTGCTTCATCCAGATTGTCCATCATTACAATACCGATCGCCAGCTTTTCTTCCTCATACCGCTCACGCAGGACCACCAGCTCAGTGATATCGTAGAGATAGAGCAGACGTTCACTTGGAATCACCACCACCTGATAATAGCGGTCATCGACCGTGATCTCCTGGCGGTGATCCTTCAGCGCACCGTCTTTGGCAGGTTCGCGCTTCTGCGGTATATTCTTCAGAGAGGCAATGACATCAGGCATCAGCTCTTGCATATCTTCACCCACAAGAGTCTTGCGGGTGAAGATTTGGCTGGCATTGCGGTTATTCCACTCCACTGTACGGTCCTCACTGTACAGGATAATCCCTAAGGGAAGCATACTTACAGCCTCACCTTCCACCCGTTTAATGCGGAAGGAGAGGCCGTTAATATAATCTACAAGGTTGCGGCGGAACGACAGCTCGGCCTGCAGCATGGTGAAACACAATGTGCCGGCCAGAAAGAGGCTGGCAACACCGAGGACCCAGTTATAGATACTGACCACTATAATCAGGACCAGCAGCAGCAAGAACGCCCACACGGTATGATACCCGTGCCAGCGTCTTTGCAGAAATTTTGGCATGAGCTCTCACCCTATCGTTTCGATTTCTTCACAAGCTCCCGCAGCGGAAATGCCAGATCGACAACACCGATAATCCAGAATCCCGGCAGGACGATAACAGGTATCGCCAGCAGCAGCGCTACTATCTTGCTCCACTTCCGTTCATGTATCAGGAAGAAGAGGAAACCGATGGTTTGAATCTTGAATGCGATTTGCAGCAGCGGCAGCAGATTGGCCGAGACCATCAGCATGAAGCCGCTGTCCGCACCGCCGAAGAGCAGGCTGAGCACTACACCGAGCAGATAATACCAGATGAAGGCTCTGGACAGTCTCCACTCCCGTGCAGGCTTCAGTCTTGGCACCGCATATTCCATGCTGTTCAGAATCGGACGGACAATGGAATGCGTAATGACAGCTATGATGAATGCGCTGAGGATGAGCGTCATCGGAATAGCCTGGATGGTCATCCAGCTCATCATGCCAATCTGATCCGATGAGATAGTGATCTCGGAGAGCAGAGGATTGCTTGCCCCCATAGTGGCCAGCCAGTCCGTATAAGTCTGCAGAACATCGTATACATAATCGTACAAGTTAAACTGCAGGAACGTAGTGCTGATTAACAGAATCAGCAGGAATTCACCTAATACTGCGACCATACCGGCAATTAGCGTAGACATCGCAGAGGCGCGTTTCTTATACCGGCGTCCCATTACAAGGGCCGGTATCAGGAAATAAATGGCTATCAATACGTAAAACGGTGTAATCAGGCCCACAATCAGCAGGACCGGCACTATATGCAGAATAAACTGCTTCGTGCTAAGCGTCGTAAAGAGCACAATGGCCGGGATAATCATAAAGAGCGTCGTGATAAGCAGCAATGGGGTGGACAGGGATAACAGCAGCAGCAGATAAGCTATGCTCCAAGCCACAGATGTCCAGCGAAATTTCAACAGTATTCACCTCTTACGCATATGTTCTTCTAGTGCAGATATATCCTGGTACCATTCTTCCAGCTGATGGCCTTCCTGCCTATGCTTCCTCAGCTTCTCCATCAGCAAGTCATCCAGTTCACGATAAGGGATACCAAGTCTGCGCCCCAATATATATGAGCTCATAATCAGGCTGGCCAGGCTGTCGCCTACACGGGCGGTACTGCCTTCCCACAACGCTTTGAATAACCGTGAGACTTGATCGATTACTTCAGTCTTTAACCACTCAATTACCTTGGCGCGTTTGGCCACGTCCAGGTCCTTCGGCACATTGGGCACGTCTCTCTACCTCCGGCAAAAAGCATTATTCTCCATTATAGCATAAATATTTCCGAGCCACACGGACGCCAGCCTCCCGGATCATCCGCATGGCGGAGCCTTACAACCGGGTGTGATTCATGGACTTTACAGGCATACCGGAAGGTATCCACAGCCTGCCTTTCAAAAAAGGCCCGCATTCCGTTACGCCGGAAATACAGGCCTTGGTTCCTTAAGCATTTGTCGCCATATGGATGAGGTTATAACGATTCCTGGGATTGTCGCGAGACAACCTTTTCGCAATATTCGATGATCTGACTCCGGCGCACAATACCAATGAACCGTTTCATGTCGTCAACTACAGGTACAAAGTTCTGTACTTTGGCCAGGTTAATCAAGTCCTCCATATCCGCATCAATGGATACCGGCAGATTGTTCATCCGCAGCGGTACATCCTTAAGCAGATATTTGGAAGCATTCTCAAAAGTAACGGCGCCGCCCGACTCCTTCATGTACCAGAGCAAATCACCTTCTGTGACTGTTCCGGCATATTCCCCGTTCCGGTTCAGAATCGGCACTGCGGTATAGCGGTGAAACTCCATCCGTTCCAAGGTCTGGCGCAGCGTCGAATCCAGTGTAACGCAAGCTACCTCCTGTTTCGGAAGTAAAAAAAACGCAATATTCATCTCTTGATCCTCCTCAAAGAGTTCCGAAGGAATGATGCTCTACCCTTCCGTGCTGCAAGGCCCACCGTAGTTATACGCCTGAGACAGCAATTCGTTCCACTTCATTATACCATGAAGACAATAAACAGCAGCCATTAACCTTGCGAATGGCTGCTGTTTTTATGCGGGACAGAAAGTACGTGTCCGCCCTTACTGGGCTGTAGCTGTAGCCGCAGGCTCCAGGGCATTCTCTGCTTTGCCTGGTTCAATTAGCTGGTCCACTGGTGTGCTGGCATTCATCCAGTTATCGATCATGGCCTTAGCTTCGCTCAGATCCTCTTCATCAACAATATCGTAATACACGCCATTGATGCGTTCGCCTTCGCCCATCACCGTGAAGCTGGAGATATCCATATCCTTGCCGCCCATGAATTTCTTGGCCAGACTGATAATCGTGGAAGGCTGTATGTCTGTTTTGAAATTATCACCCATAATATCCAGCAACTCCGGGATGTTGCCGATTTGGCTGATTGATAACATTTTATTCGCTACCACATCGATAAATACCTGCTGGCGTTTGGTCCGGTTGAAATCGCTATCCTCACGGTAACGGGTGTAGTTAAGCGCCTCTTCACCACTGTAATTCGACTTATTGGCCTTAATGGTGAATTTCTCATGATCTGCACCTTTGTTGACAATATCCTTCTTGATCGGCAGCGGAACACCGCCAATAGCGTCAACCGCATCCTTCAGGCCCTGGAAATTAATTGTGGCATAATATTGAATATCATGGCCAAGCAGTGCTTCCAGGGTATCTTTAGCCATTTGCTGGCCGCCAAAAGCATATGCATGCGTGATTTTGTCCTTCTTATTGTCACCATGCCCGATAATTTCCGTGTACGTGTCACGGGGGATAGAGATCAGCAGAATCTTATAATCCTCCGGACGGATAACAGCATAGATCATTGTATCGGACCGGGCCACTTCATTGCCCCGCTGGTCTGTACCCAGGAGCATTAAAGAGAACGGGTCGCTTTTGAATACTACCGGGGCTGGTTTAACCGTTGTGGTAGTTGTACCGTTATTCTCCAACGGCTGGTAGGATTCTTCCGCCAGCTTGGTTTCCACCTGATCCGACAAAAAGAGGTCAAAGGCCAGCACCGCGAGCGGCTTCTGGAACAAAAATCCTCCAGCTACAATGACCAGGGCTACAATGAGTGCAATGTATCTTTTCTTCAATTTTTTTATTTTTTTCATAATTATAATTCCTTCTTTATGGTGGATTGTACATATGATTGCCGTGCTCTATTTACAATGCCTGCCTGAACTTTCAGACAGTCATGACTGGGCTCTTCTTGCTGCTATGCGCTGCCCTGCTTAAGGATATGGTTCCCCCTTTCCGGGATTCGGGTCGTTCCATTTGTAGAATAAACCTGGAAAACTGCTTTGACACATAAACAATATTTCTATTGTAATCACTTCACACCTAAAAAGAAACAACAAATAACGACAGCATCGGCGCGATAGCCGCTTGTATTCCTTAAAGTATATGACGCAAGAAAGTCCGTTTTGATGCTCATTTCCAAAAAATAAATAAAAAATGACGGTCCGCACTGCCTGCCTAGGCAACAGATCGGACCGTCATTATTTAACTAATCCATTTCCTTGATCCACCAGTTCTGCGGATCACGTATATTGCTGAGCGCATTCGTAGATACACCCTGGAGGCGTTCATTAATCGCGGTAATATTAGAGCGTTCGGAGAAAAAGATCATCGGAACCTCGTCATTAATCAGCTTCTGCCATTCATAATAAACCTCTTTGCGGAAATCCTGGTCGTAAGCTTTCAGGCTTACCCCGTCACGGATAAGTTCCTCGCTGCGCTTGGACGTCCACCGCGGATAATTCCACGAATCGGTTGCCCGCCATAAGCCCGAAGGATCTGGGTCGCTCGCCAGCCCCCATACACCGTTAAACAGCTCTACGGACGGATCATCGGACTCTACCGCTTCATAAAAGCTGTTCAGCTCCTTCAGGCTGCCGCCGTTTAACTGAACATCCAGGCCGACATCATGCCAGTTCTGCAGAATCGCTGCAGTACGCGCCTCTGCTGTTTTGCTGCCGGACATAGCGTCGTAATGAATCGTGAATTTCTTACCGCCTGGGTCCTCGCGGAGCCCGTCTCCGTCCGTATCGAGATATCCTGCCTCATCCAGCAAAGTTTTTGCCTTCTCCGGAAGATAAGCATAGGTATCTATTTCCTGGTCATCGATCTTAGCCCAGCTTGAGCTGGGAATAGGGGTCTCGATCAGTGTTCCCAGGCCATAGGAATATTTATCAATTATACCTTGCCGATCAATCGCATAATACATCGCTTTGCGGAGCCGCTTGTCCTGGAATTTGGGATTATCCATCACCACTTGGCCGCTCTCTTCATCCCAGTGTCCGAACTTGAACCCTATATATTCATAAGACAGCCCCGGTGTCACTTTGATCTCCACATTGTTCAGCTGGCCTGCAGTCTGGTAGGCATCCCGCGGAAGGGTCCCGATATCAATGCTTCCGGCTTCAAGCAGGGCCGTCATGTCCTTGCTGTCAATGACCTTGTAGGATATTCCGTCCAGCAGAGCTTTCCCTTTATAATAATCATCGAACCGTATCATCTCGACACTCTCACCCGGCACAATAGCCTTAATCATGAAAGGACCGGTGCCAATAGGCTGCTTACGCACCTGATCACTGTCCAGCATATCCTTCACTGCGACTCCCTCAAAATACCTCTTGTTCATGGGATAGGCCCACAGATTATCGATCATGTTTGCCCGCGCTGTATTCATCGTAATGCGCAGCGTATACGGGTCCATCACCTTGAGTCCGGTGATTTCCTTAGCCTCCCCCAGGTGATAAGCTTCGGCTCCCTTAATCATTTCCACGCTATAATACCTGGAGCCTGGATAATCCGGGCTGGCGATGGTCTCCAGGGCAAATTTCCAATCCTCCACGGTCAGCTCATCGCCGTTGTGCCAGCGGACTCCGGGTTTGATGGTGAATGTAAATACCGTATGATCCTCAGATTCCTGCCAAGTGGCAATGTTAGGAGCCGTAGACAAGTCATCGTTGACTTTGAACATGGCTTCCGTAGTGAACTCCAGCACATTCGCATCGTCCTCCCCCTCAATAAAGGCCGGTTCGAAATTGCCCTGAAACGCAGATGAATATCCATATGTTACTGTCCCGCCTGCTATAGGTTCATCGGCTGTTTTGCTTAAGCGCGCCATGTAAGACTGGGCGCCCGGGCTTGGCCCGCTGCATGCAGACAACGCCACCGCAAGCATAAGCGGAAGCATTAGCCGGCCGATGATATATTTTGACATATATTTATTCCCTCCCGGGTTCCATCACGTGTTAATGTAAGCGGTTTCTACACTTAATTTTACTATAACTCTGATTGTTCAGCTCATGGACATTTGAATACACCACATAATAGAGGATAACCAATATTGGCTCTAAAGTGAAGCCTTTAATTTCTATTCGCTCTGCTGAAGCCCCCGTGAAATATGAAAAAAGCCTGCCCTGACGGGCAGACTCCTGGAGTAATCACACTTATTTCTCCTCCTCGGGATGTATGATGCTAAGGCCTTCAACATGCCTCTTCTGCATCAGTTTGCGCTTCTTGCGGGTATCCTTGCTCTCGAAAATAATATCAAAATCATAATCCTCGGGGTATAGCTCCTCTTTGGACAGATATGGCTTCAACCGCTTATGGTTTACGGTTATTTTCTGTTTCTGGATCATCACTCCGACCATCCCCCGGCTGTCCTGCTTCATGTATACAATGCCATTACGCCCCAGGGTAGTGACGTAAACAGCATCTCCCACTTCAAAATCGGGCTTCGCCGCCGGCACGCTGTGCCCCGCATCAGCTGCATCATCCCGGTTTTGATCCGGATTGCCGCTCTGAGACGCAGCATTCCTCTTCTCAGCATCAGCAGCTCTTGAACTCTGTTCCTGTCTGTAAGGGCTATTCCACGGCTTCCGGCTGCCTCTATGCTCCTGCTGCTCGGCTACAAGCTGTTTGGCGCGCTCAATTACCGGTTTGTATATGCCAAGCTGCTCGGCTATCTGCAAGGCATAGCTCTCGCCCGCTTCGCCAATCGTCAGCCGGTACAGCGGTTGGAGAGTCTCTTTATCAAATTCCATCCGTGCATTCTGGAATCCCGGTGAAGCCGCAGCAAATACCTTAAGTTCGTTGAAGTGGGTGGTTACCACAATATTAGCGCCTTTACGGTTCAGCTCCTCCAGAATAGCAATCGACAATGCGAACCCTTCCCCGGGATCCGTACCTGCCGCCAGCTCATCAATCAGCAGCAGTACGCCTCTGCCGGCATCACTAAGCATTCCTTCTATACTCTTCATTTGTGCAGAGAAGGTACTGAGCGACTGCGTCAGACTCTGACCATCGCCAATTACGCTAATTACATTACTGAACACGGTAAAATCACTGCCCGGCGCAACCGGCACCAGCAGTCCGGATTGCGCCATCAACGACAGCAGGCCCAGCGTTTTGAGTACTACCGTTTTGCCGCCTGTATTGGGGCCGGTTACGATCAGAGATTTGTAGCCTTGACCAAACTCCAGACTGACCGGCACCATATCCTTGAGCAGAGGATGCCTGCCTCCATTCATCCGCAGGAAGCCGCGTTCATTCAGTGAGACAGTCCGGGCATTAAGAACCCTGGCATACTTCCCCTTGGCGAAGATGAAATCATAGGTGCCGGTTACTTCAATATTCAGCCGCAGAGCAGCCTGTTCCTGCTCTAGCAGCCCTGTCAGCATACTTAGGATGATTCCTTCCTCGCGGGCTTCATCAGCGGACAACAGCTCAATCTCTCCTTGAAGGGAGGCCACCTCGTCCGGCTCCACGAAGACAGTCTGCCCGCTGGTCGACTGATCAAGCACCGAGCCCTTGATTTGCTTGTGATACTCCCGTTTCACCGGGATCACATACCGGCCGCCGCGCATGCTGATCAGACTCTCCTGAAGGATGGACTTATGGCGCGACATAATACTCTCCAGCTTTCGGTGCAGACGATCCTTGGCCACAGCCAGCCGTTTGCGCACCCGCTCCAGTCCTTTACTGGCCTGATCGTCAATAACACCCAGCCGGATACAACGTTCGATCTCATCCCTGACAGAACTCAGCTCCTGCAGAGAAGCTCCGTAAGCAGCAATACGCGGTGCACTCTGCTCCTTGGAAGCCATATACTTACGCAGCTGTCCACAGCTGTGCAGGAATACGGATACTGCGGTGAAATCCTGCTCATTGTACAGATAACCCGTTCCAAGCAGTGACAGAACCCACTCAATGCCTTCCAGTGACGGAATGGGCACACTCGCCCCCCGCTCCAGCAGCTCTTTGGCTTCGTCCGCTTCATCCAGTGCGCGGTGTATAGCCGGCAGATAGGTCATCGGCACAAGCTCGCTCACATATCTTCTCCCTTCATAGGATACGGCATGGCGCATTAACTCCTGTTTGATTGTCTCGTATTCCAAGGTGTTCATACTCTGTAGATTCACTCTGATTCCTCCTTGTATAGATGCCTGTATTTCAGGCTTGCTCCCTAACGCAAAAAGGGCGAAGACCCGCCACTGCGGCAGTCTTCGCCCTCCTTTGAATGCTATTCTTCTCTTTGGCTTCAGAAACAGTCCCCACCCGCCGGATGAATACTCCTGAAAACAGAAAAAACCGTGCTGCAAAGAGCACGGTTAATCACAAAGAGAATAATAGCCGTAAAGAGGCCATCATGACGCTTCGCGTGTGTTCTTAACTAAATCATTCATTCTTACAGCCCGCGGCTAATCAGACATGCCCTCTGGACATAGTCTAACAAGACATGCTCCTGCAATGATTCGAGCACGCTGCGGCTTACTGCCGGAATGATATGAAGTTGCTTAGTTAAGAACGCTCACCAACATCAATATTTCCCCTTTAGTTATAGGATACCTGTAATTTACTACATCTGGAATCCGGTTGTCAATTGCCGGCAGAGCAATTCATTACCCATATAATTCCGTTTTTACCGTCGGCAACCTGTCCATGAAGTGCGCCGAAGAAGGTTTTTTGCAGTTCTACCTTGACCTGCCCGCCCTCTGAGCTCAGTTTCTCATAAATCGCCCGCATCTCATCTTCATTGTCCAGCCCCAGAATAACACTTACATTCTCTGTCTTGGCACCTTTGCCGTAATCATCGGAACTTGCACTGATCACTGATCATTGTTCATTCCTCCAAGTTGAATTTAAATGGACTAACCAGTCTTTCCTCCGTTAGCATATACAATTTTTCATATCTAAAAAATGGCCGGGCTGATCTTCGGATAGCTGCTGATATATAGCTGATACATATATTTAGGCAAAATAACCCCACAAAGTGGGGCCTTAGCTTAGGCGATTATTCAGGCACTTTGCAGGGACTTCCCAACACTCAGAAAAAAAGCAGCCGGCTTAGCCGGCTGCTTCATAAAACGTCCTATTCTGTTGTGTAAGGCAGCAGCGCGATTTGACGCGAGCGTTTTACAGCAATGGTCAGAGCGCGTTGGTATTTTGCACTTGTACCAGTTACACGACGCGGCAAAATCTTTCCGCGTTCGCTGATGAACTTCTTAAGAAGCTCAGTGTCTTTATAGTCAATGTGAGTAATCTTGTTCACAGTGAAGTAGCACACTTTTTTACGCTTGTTGCGTCCACCACGACGTGCCGGTCTTTTGTCGTTGTCCGCACCTTCTCTTGGTTTAAAAGCCATGTTCAGTTCAGTCCTTCCTTATTAAAATGGCAAATCATCGTCCGATATATCGATCGGTTTTCCATCGCCCGAAAAAGGATCTTGAGTATTGTTGTTACGCGAGAAATTATTGTTATTTCCGCGTGCACTGTTACCGCCGTTACCGCCGCCACCAAAGGCAGGCTCTTCGGGAGTACTTCCACCACTTGGTGCATTTCCGCCTTCACGGTTCTGCGAGGATTCCAGGAATCGGACATTATCAGCAATAACTTCAGTGACGTATACACGTTTACCTTCATTATTCTCGTAATTCCGTACTTGGATGCGTCCTTCTACGGCAGCCAGTCGTCCTTTGCGCAAGTAATTGGCACAGGTCTCAGCCAGCTGTCTCCAGGTTACTACCGGGATAAAGTCCGCTTCGCGTTCACCGTTCTGGCCCGTAAAGTTGCGGTCTACGGCAAGCGTAAACTGCGTTACGGCAACACCAGCGGGAGTATAACGAAGTTCCGGGTCACGGGTCAACCGACCGATCAGAATGATACGGTTCAACAATTCAATCCCCTCCTTATAGCGCGATTCGTTACAAAGCTTGTCAATATCTTAGGCAACGTCGTTCGTAATGAGATAACGAATTACTTCGTCGGAAATCTTCATGAGACGTTCCAATTCGGTAACTACTGCAGGTTCTGCATTGAAGTTAACCAAAACATAAACGCCATCACGGAATTTCTTGATCTCATACGCAAGACGGCGTTTACCTTGCACATCGTGCTTTGTAATTTCTCCGCCGTTGGAGATGATGCCTTGGAATTTTTCGACTGCTGCTTGAACGGCTTCTTGTTCAATGTCAGGACGAATAATGTACATGACTTCATATTTGCGCATAATTTTCACCTCCTTATGGTCTGAGGCCCCTGATCACGTCAGGAGCAAGGAACGAGCACAAACATAGACTCGCACCAAATCAATATACCAAATCCCACTGATGAATGCAAGCTTTATTCATACGCACCAGATCATGGACTTGTATTCATCTTTCGGGGTCCCCGCAAAGCACCGGACTAATCGCTAAAGCTCGCCCCACTTTGTGGGGTTAATTTATGTACATGAAGATGTCTCTGCAAGGCCACAATATAACCGCTCCACCACTCTACAGAAGGAGGCTTCATACTATGGGCGAGAAAACAGAGTACGAAAAGGGCGATAAAGCCCCAAATCCGGGGGTTTATACAGAAGTAGGCGAAGCGCGCAGCTTCCATACCGAGATCCAGAATCCTAAGCGGATTGAAATGGAGAAGGGAGACACGTTTCCTGAGACCTCCAACCAGAACCGCAAGTGGAAAAAAGTCGAGAAAGCACGCGTGCATTAATTAATCAATTGCATGTATAAAACCTGTCCGGCTGCACATACTATACTCAGGCAGTACAAAAGAGAGGTGTGGTTCCGTTGAACGTCGTAGACGAACACAATCACAGGGATTCTGAATCAGCAACTATTGTAACCCGGGGAGAGTAAAGGCCGCTCCTAAAAAAAGCAGCCTGGCACAACCTGTTTCACTTTAGCGGCTACAGACAGAGATTTCCGAACATCATTGATGTGCTGCCTCTTGAAGAGAGACCTGCAAAGGTCTCTCTTTTTGTATGTCTTCATGCAGAAATAAAAAAACCTTCGTCACCTGAACGAAGGAATAGTAGTTAAAGTATATAATGCTGAAGTGGCGGAGAGGGTGGGATTCGAACCCACGCACGCTGTGACACGCCTAACTGATTTCGAGTCAGCCCCCTTGGGCCTCTTGGGTACCTCTCCGCAGCAAGAATTATTGTATCATGCCAAGGTTACAATTGCAAGCTTTTTGCACTACCGCTTTGCCTCCTGCAGCAAGCTTAATTGTTTTCTGCCCCGCCTTCAGCGGAACGAAGAACCTTCTTCATGTTTTTTTCAAATTTTGCACGGGGGATTAGGACGCTATGCTGACAGCCGGTACATTTAATCCGGATATCCATCCCCATACGGATAATCTCCATCTCGTTCGTTCCGCAGGGATGCGGCTTCTTCATCTGTACAATATCACCCAGCCCGAATACTTTACGTTCCATTATTCTTCTTCCCCTTCCTCTCCCTCTTGCGCAGCAGCTATCTGTCTTCTCGGACTTGCCGGCTGCTCCTCACGGGCTCTACGGGCGCTTCCAGAGAGTTCCTCCTCTTGAGCCGCTTCAGCCTCCCTCGCCTCCCTATCTGCCTGCACACGCGCCTCCTGCTCTGCCTTAGCTGCTTCCAAAGCGCTCTGCTGCTCCAGGGCCTGCTTAATATCACTCTGAATCTGCCGCTCTGCAGAATCCCTGGCGTTAGGCATGCAATTAGCCGCCACCCGGATCACATACTCCGAAGTACTCATCGACTGAATGCCCAGCACATTGGGGTAGTTAATTACACTGGGGTTCCGTTCCTCTATCCCCTTAAGTGCTTCTCCAATCAGTGCAAGAGTTGCTTCTAACCCCCGCTCTATTTTGACAGGCACATCCACCACCGCCAGAGCATTAGCCAGCGAATAATTCGTAACATTTACAATCGTGCCATTAGGTATGATATGCACTTCCCCTGTGGCACTCAGCAGCCGGGTCGTTCTCAGGCCAATCATTTCTACCGTACCTTTATAGGTTCCACTCTGGATGACATCGCCTACTGCAAATTGATCCTCGAAGATGATGAAGAAACCGGTAATTACATCTTTGACCAAACTTTGTGCGCCGAACCCTATCGCCAGCCCCACAACTCCGGCCCCGGCCAGCAGCGGTTTCAGATCGAATTGGAATACAGACAGAATCATCATAATCATGACAAAATTACAGATGAAGGCAACCACATTTTTCATAAGTCCGCCTACTGTTGAGAATCGGCGGTTATTCGCTAAGCGTCTTCCCCGCGTCTCCCTCTCCAGGGAACGGTCAATAACACCCGAGACTACTTTAATAATCACCCGGGTCACAAGAAAAAGCAGCAGAATCTGTACCCCGGAAAACAGCACGGTTGCCCACATATCTGCATTGGTTACCCATTCCCATATTCTATCCTTAAAGCGGACCACTTCGTCGACTGCCTGACCCGGTGTTGTCACTTCCAGCATCCAGTTATTCATCCTGCTTCTGCTCCTCCAACCTCCACATATCCTATACCATCACTTGATTTGGCAAAGATCCCGCGTATCTCTACATTCTGCTCCGCCACAATGACCCGCACCTCTTCCAATGCATTCCGGTAGAATTGGATCGACATGGCGCAACCGGCTGTAATCTCCTTGGGTGTAGGAAATATATCAATTTCAATCTCCGCATATTCCAGCAGCATCTCAGCGCGCAGCGCCTGCTGGGTCGAATCAAAGGCTATCAGCAGTTCATCCTCCACACTCCACGCCTCCCTCTGGGCTTTTCGTCCTATCTATTGCCGCCATAGTATAAAAAGCCACTTTCATCCATATACTAGGATCATCAGAACAGAAAGGAAGATCATATGAATTTCTCTTCTAAAGCTTCATCCCTGCAAGAACCATCCTGTTTAAAAATATCACATGCTGATCCCGATATCTATTCTGCGATTACCCACCGGCTTCTTTTTCACTTTTCACGCACACGTACAGATACACCAATTGTTATTGTCTGTGTAGGCACAGACCGCTCTACCGGCGATTCACTTGGACCGCTGGTCGGCACTGCGCTTGCCCGCTTCCATAGCCCCTTATTCCATCTCTACGGAACGCTGGACGATCCAGTTCATGCTGTTAACCTGGAGGAGACTCTCTCCCTGATTTATCAGAAGCACCCTAACCCGTTCATCATCGGAATCGATGCCTGTCTCGGCCAGTCAACAAGTGTTGGCTGCATCCAGGTCGTAGACGGCCCCCTCCGGCCGGGAGCAGGGGTCAACAAGCAGCTCCCTCCAGTAGGCGATATCCATTTGACTGGCATTGTGAATGTCGGCGGCTTCATGGAGTATTTTGTACTGCAGAATACGAGATTAAGCCTTGTAATGAGATTATCCGATATCATTGCTTCCAGCCTATACTCCGCACTTAAGCAATGGAACCTTCATGCTAGATCTGCTGCAGCGCGAGAGCAATGACTTCCTTCTCCTCTGGAGACAGAGGATACTGCGACTCTCCCTTTACAAGCGGCTTGGAGTATATATATGAGTTCTCGCGGTTGTGCAGGCTGCTCAGCACAATTCCGCTATGGTTGTCATCCAGAATGGCAAGCGAGAAGCTCAGATCATTGCCGCGCTCTCCGAAGGCATTATAGCGTTTCATGGCTACCTTTGACTTCATCCCCCGCATTTTGGCTTGTGCAGCTTCAATCATTGCCTTATGCTCACGCTGACCATCCTCCAGCATATCTCCCTGGTTCTTCAGGTTTACCAGCAGGCTCTCCAGATCCTCAATGCCATTGCCGGTCATCATTGCTTCATATCTGCGCCGCATCTTGCGGAGCTTGGCACCCTGAATGATCAGAACAATTGCCAGCAGAATAATTATCACTGCAAACCCCATAATGAACACCGACAGCTGTTCACTTATTACTTCATTTAATTCCGACATATATGGACCATCCTTTGTCTAAATATAAAAATTTACAGGTTTCACATGATAGCTTATCCATCTATTCCCCGACGAAACGGTACCGTCCTTTTAAAGGACACCAACACCATAGCCACTTGTTATCTTGTTCATGAAGCACCATACATTTCAGCCATCGCATCCAGCAATCTGTTAACGTCCTCTTCTGTCGAGCTTACACCAACACTCGCCCTAACCGCTCCACTCTCCAAAGTATCTGCGGCTTTATGAGCGAGCGGCGTACAGTGCATGCCTGCACGCACTGCAATGTTATATTCACGGTCCAGGCGATGGGCAATATCCGCTGACTCTTGTCCCTCCATTACAAACGCGACAATTCCGCTGCGCTGAATGCCCAGACCAGGGCCAAGAATCCGAATCCCCGGAATGAAGGCCAAGCCTTCCATCAGTCTCTGTGTCAGTTCCCACTCCTGCATATGAATCCGTTCCGTTCCCATTGCCAGAATTTCCTTCACACCCACCAGCAGCCCAGCTACACCAACAGCGTTCTGAGTGCCCGCTTCATAGCGGTCAGGCCGTACCATGGGCTGATCACTATTCTCTGACTGGCTGCCTGTTCCGCCGTGCACCAGAGGCTCCAGATCTAAATATGGTGATATATACAGACCCCCGGTCCCTTGAGGTCCTAACAACCCCTTATGCCCCGGAAAAGCCAGCAAATCTATATTCATTGCCGGCACATTTATATCCAGTGAGCCCGCACTCTGAGCAGCATCCACCAGAAACACAGCTCCGTGTGATTTGGCCATATCGCCGATAATCCCAAGAGGAAGTATACTCCCGAGCAGATTGGAACTGTGATTACAAACCACCATTCTGGTATTGTGGCGGAACGATTGTTGAAGTTCTAGCAGATCAACCTGCCCCTCACCATCCACTTGTAAATAATCCACTTCAACACCTATTGTCCGGCGCAAATACTCTAAGGGCCTGCGTACAGAGTTATGTTCTGTCATCGTTGAAATCACATGATCCCCTGGTTGAAGTGTACCCTTAATAGCCATATTTAGCCCCATGGTGGTGTTATGGGTAAAGGCAATATTCTGAGCATTGGAGACCGCGAACAGTTGAGCAAGTAGTGCCCGTGCCCGCACCAGCACGCGGCCTGTACCTATCGCCAGCGAATGGTTACCACGTCCAGCATTTGCCCCTGAATGTTCCAGAGCCTCCATCATTGCAGCAGCCACTGCAGGCGGCTTTGGCCACGAGGTTGCTGCATGATCCAGATATACCAGTCTCTCCATCTCTTCACCCTCACTATTTTCCGTTTAAAAAACATATCCCTCCATATCCGTTTTAGGGATATCTCAGGATATGTTTTCGGCATAAATATCCAAATCAGTTCCCAAGCAACTCCAGTAGTCTTTCCAGGTCTTGGGCGCTGTAATAATTTAATTCTATTTTGCCTTTTTCCTTACCTTGCTTAATCTTAACAGTTGTTTTGAACCGTTCCCGCAACACTTCTTCAACGTTATCAATATAAGGATCGCGTTTGACCACCTTAGCTTTGATTCCATTAGCGGGTTTGCGGTCGAGGTTTTTCACTACCTCTTCCAGTTCTCTTACACTCCACTGTTGTTCCACACACTGTCCGGCTAATTGCTTTATCGTCTCCGGATCTTTCAGCGCTACAATTGCCCGGGCATGACCCATAGAAATTGTTCCACGTGAAACATAATCCTTCACTTCCTCCGGCAGACTAAGCAGTCGCAAGAAGTTGGCAATATGGGATCTGGACTTCCCCACCTTTAATGATAGCTCTTCTTGGGTAAGAGCGAATTGATCCATTAGCCCTTGATATGCAACCGCAATTTCCATTGCGTTTAGATTCTCACGCTGCAGGTTTTCAATCAGGGCAATCTCCATAACCTGTTGGTCGCTCAAGCTGCGGACCACCGCAGGGATCGTTGCTTTGCCGCAATATTGGGATGCACGGAACCGGCGTTCACCGGCAATGATCTCATACCCCTTCAATACACTGCGGACAATGATTGGCTGAATAACCCCATGCTGTCGGATTGATTCAGCCAGCTCCTGAATAGCCTCTTCGTTGAAATCTTTACGCGGCTGATACGGATTGGCTCTTAACTGAGACAAAGGTATCTCTACAACCTTATCATCCTCGTTAATAGATAAAGAAGGTATTAAAGCATCCAAGCCTTTGCCTAGGCGCTTACTCATAAGAAATCACTTCCTTTGCCAACTCTAAATACACTTCCGCTCCTTTAGAACGGGAATCATAAGTAATAATAGATTGTCCGTGTGAAGGAGCTTCACTCAGACGGACATTACGCGGAATAATGGTTCTATATACCTTCTCCTGGAAGTATTTTTTCACTTCTTCAATCACTTGAATCCCCAGATTGGTCCGGGCATCAAGCATAGTGAGCAGTACCCCCTCTATCTTAAGGTGAGGGTTAAGATTCTTCTGCACCAGTCTTACGGTGTTAAGCAGTTGGCTTAGCCCTTCAAGTGCGTAGTATTCACATTGAATCGGTATAATGACTGAATCCGCTGCTGTCAGAGAGTTAATGGTAAGAATGCCCAATGATGGAGGGCAATCGATGATGATGTAATCATAATTCGCCTTGACCGCATTTAGAGCCTTCTTCAGCTTTAGTTCTCTGGATATGGTAGAGACTAATTCAATTTCCGCACCCGCTAATTGAATAGTCGCCGGTATGATATGAAGGCCCTCGATTTGGGTCTCCAATATAGTTTCCTGCGGGTTTGCTTCATTAATAAGAATATCATAAATGCAATTTGCTACATCCGCTTTGTTGACGCCAACGCCGCTCGTAGTGTTGCCTTGCGGATCAATATCAACAAGCAGCACTCTTTTCCCTAAAGTAGCCATACCGGCACCCAGGTTTACAGAGGTTGTTGTTTTACCGACCCCGCCTTTTTGATTTGCTATGGCAATAATCTTGGACACTTATTTCACCTCGAATTGTTAGAAAGAATCATCTTGTAGGGTCATGAGTTGTATTATCATAATGATAAGTATACTACGGCATCACATGTGCGGGAATTGTAGACAAATATACATTAACTTATCCATAAACTGTATGTGTGATAACGTCTGGAGCTAGTCATAGAAAAGGCGGCCAATCACCTCAGGGCCGCCTTCAGCTTTTGAAACCATTTATCTTTTTGGGATTTGAATAACAATCTCATAATGATCGCCACGGTCATTCTCAGAGGTCTTGATTTCCATCCCCGAACCGGACACCATGTCTATGGATTGGCGAATTGTATTAAGGGCGAGACGAACATCTTTTGTATAGGATACCCGTTTTGATTTCTTAGTCTGTGTAACAGCTTTATAGAATGCAATACGTGCTTCTGTTTGCTTCACATTGAGCTCTTTGGAGATAATCTCAGCCAGCACCTTCATCTGCATCTCTTCACTGTCCAGAGACAAAAGCGAACGCGCATGACGCTCAGTGATCTTTCTTTCCATCAGTGCAACTTTGACTGCCTCCGGTAAATTCAGCAAGCGGATTTTGTTGGCAATCGTTGACTGGCTTTTACCAAGCCTTTGAGCCAGACTCTCTTGCGTCAGTTGATGCAGATCAATCAGCTTCTGATAGGCGATTGCCTCTTCAATAGAAGTAAGACCCTCACGCTGTAAGTTCTCTATCAGTGCAATTGAAGCTGCTTGTGAATCATTGAATTCGCGCACAAGAGCTGGAATAGTCTCCATGCCCAGCTTTTTGACCGCCCGCCAGCGTCTTTCACCGGCAATGATTTCATACTGGGAATCACGCATACGCACAACGATCGGCTGGATAACTCCATGAGTTTTGATAGTCTGGCATAACTCATCTATCTTGTCATCATCAAAAATCGTCCGTGGTTGATATGGACTGCTGATGACCTCATGAACCGGGATTTGTTTGATCTCTTCTCCGCTGCTCCGCTCGGTAAATCCAAAAAGCTTGGTGAATTGTTCTTTCATTCCGTTCATAACCACCTAATTTCGTTATAGTACGATCCTTCTAACCTTTCTTGCGAAAAGCCTATCGTACAGCGTAAGAAAAGCATCTATCCGATTCATAGTCGCTTTTCTACAATTAAAGAACAGATCACTGATCAGCTCAATAATTCAAGAACAGCCTGGCCATATTTCTGACCTCCAGCTCTCTACAACCAAGGTAGTGACAGAGTAGCAGAAGAGTCTTCTCTATAAAAAGTCTTACTATAGTATTCTATCACTTTTCTGCTCATAATCCTATTCTCCATATAGACCTATTTTTCCTGCCTAAAGGTCCCCTCAGGTCCCCTAATTCACAAATAAACTCAATATAGGACATATACCACAAATCTCATAAAAAAAGATCAAGCCCATTCTGCATGAGCTTGATCTGGTTTCGCAAATATGATTTTGATTGTTTCACGTGAAACAATTATACAAGAGGCGACTTAGCTGGTACGCCTGGCTTACGCGGATACTTCGCTGGTGTTGCCCCGGTCTTACGTACGAGAATAATATGCCGGGCGGATTCTTCAACAGGCAAGCTGAAGGATTCCACCTTCTGCAGCTCAGCGCGAAGTTCCTTGAAGCTGCGTTTGGCTTCTGCCAATTCCTCAGCCGGGTCGCTTCCCTTCATTGCGGCGAAGATTCCATCCTTACGTGTGAACGGAAGACAAAACTCATTCAAAAGAGATAGGCGGGCAACTGCACGGGCAGTCACCACATCATAAGCATCACGGTGGACAAACTGTCTGGCGACATCCTCGGCACGTCCGTGGATCAGTTGTACGCCCGTCAGGCCCAGGGTATCACATACATGCTGCAGAAAGGATATCCGTTTGCTGAGTGAGTCTACAATCGTCAGCTTCAGATGCGGGAAACAAATCTTCAGCGGAATTCCAGGGAAACCTGCTCCTGAGCCAATATCGGCGAGACTCTTGGTTTCGTTCATATTCAGATAGAAGGCCAGAGATAGAGAGTCGTAGAAATGCTTCGTATACACCTGACTTCTTTCCGTAATACCTGTAAGGTTCATCTTCTCATTCCAGGAAATCAATTCCTGGAAGTATAGTTCGAATTGTTCTAATTGCTTCGTTGAGAGCTGTAGTCCGCGCTCCTTGAGCAGAGCGGTGAACTGGGCTGCCGTATTATCCATAGATTATCCTTTCGCCGCTGTCACACGGTTATAATGCTCCAAATGCACCAGCAAAATCGAGATATCCGCCGGTGTTACTCCTCCGATGCGTGAAGCCTGGCCAATGGAGATGGGTACGATTTTGGTCAGCTTTTGCCGGGCTTCCATCGCAAGTCCATGAATCTCATTGTAGTTGATATCTTCAGGGATCTTCTTCTTCTCCATCTTCTGCAGCTTCTCAACATGCTGGAGCTGTTTCTCAATATATCCGGCATACTTTATCTGAATCTCAACCTGCTCCTTCATATCTTCGTCCAGTTCTTCTGGGGCAGGCGATATCATATCTACGAAGCTGTAGGCAAGCTCCGGACGGCGCATTAAGGTCAGCAGATTGCTTCCGTCAACAATCGGTGCAGAGTCATACCCGGCAAGAGCTTCATTTACTTGAACAGGTTTAACCTTCGTTTCCTGCAGGCGGATGATTTCACGGTCCACCCGTCCCTTTTTATCAAGGAATGCCTCGTATCGTTGCTCTGGAATAAGTCCGATCTCATAACCGATTGGAGTCAGGCGCAGATCCGCATTATCATGACGGAGCAGCAGCCGGTATTCCGCACGCGAAGTCAGCAGACGATAAGGTTCATTGGTTCCCTTGGTGACCAGATCATCAATCAGCACACCGATATAACCCTGGGACCGGTCAAGCACCACCGGCTCCTTTTCCTGTACTTTACGCGCTGCGTTAATGCCTGCAATTACACCCTGCCCCGCAGCTTCCTCATAACCGGAGGTACCATTGATTTGTCCGGCTGTGAACAGTCCCGGTAACCGTTTGGTTTCAAGGGAAGGCCAGAGCTGTGTTGGAACCATCGCATCATATTCAATAGCATAGCCGTTACGCATCATTTCAACCTTTTCCATGCCGGGAATGGAACGCAGCACTGCCAGTTGTACATCCTCAGGGAGGCTTGTAGACAGACCTTGTACATAGTATTCCGATGTGTTTTTTCCTTCAGGCTCAAGGAAGATTTGATGCTGTGATTTATCGCTGAACCGCACGACCTTATCTTCGATCGATGGACAATAGCGAGGACCTGTTCCTTCAATAATTCCGGTAAACATCGGTGCCCGGTGCAGGTTGTCATTAATAATCTGATGTGTGACCGGTGAAGTGTAAGTCAGCCAGCAAGGCAGCTGTTCATTATCTGATGACTTGGTTTCAAAAGAGAAAAATTTCGGCTTATCATCACCCGGCTGAATTTCTGTCTTGGAGAAATCAATCGTATCCTTGTGCACACGCGGCGGAGTACCTGTCTTAAAGCGGACAAGATCGAATCCAAGCTCACGCAAATTCTCCGACAACCGTACGGATGGCTGCTGATTGTTTGGTCCGCTCTCATAAGTCAGTTCACCCATAATCACTTTGCCGCGCAGATAGGTTCCGGTCGTCAGAATAACAGTTTTGCTGTGGTATACGGTTCCGGTCTTCGTAATGACCCCGGCGCAGCGGCCGTCCTCAACAATCAGTTCTTCTACCATGCCTTGGCGCAGGGTCAGGTTAGGTGTCTTTTCCATCGTTTCCTTCATCGCATGCTGATAGAGGAACTTGTCCGCCTGTGCACGAAGTGCATGGACAGCAGGTCCTTTCCCGGTATTAAGCATCCGCAGCTGAATGAAAGTCTTATCTATATTGCGGCCCATTTCCCCGCCCAGCGCATCAATTTCACGCACTACATGGCCCTTGGCTGGTCCGCCAATGGATGGATTACATGGCATAAAGGCCACCATATCCAGGTTAATCGTGATCATCAGTGTGCGGCAGCCCATCCGTGCAGCAGCCAGAGCCGCCTCACAGCCGGCATGTCCGGCGCCAATGACGACAACGTCATAGCTGCCTCCATCATAATTCATAACTGTTACCTCCTTTTATTTACCTAAGCAGAACTGCGAGAAAATCTGATCCAGCAGAGAATCCGCAGCCGTATCTCCAATGATCTCACCGAGCTGCTCCCAGGCAAGGCGTACATCGATCTGTATCATATCTATAGGAATAAGCATCTCCGCCGCTTCGTAGGCATCCTGCAGTGATCTGTGTGCCTTCTTGAGCAATGCTATATGTCTTACATTACTTACATAGGTTAAATCACCTGATTCCAGCTTGCCTCCGAAAAAGAGTGCCGAGATCGCCTCTTCCAGTTTATCCAGTCCTTCCTCTTCCAGCACAGACATCGGTACAATGCTCGATTCGTCAAAAAAGGAGCGCAGCTTATCCGTATCCAGACGGGACGGTAAGTCCATTTTATTCATGATGACCAAGGCTTGTCTACCGTGGATTTGTTCCATCAGTGCCAATTCATCCTCATGGAGCTCATCGTTGGCGTTCAGCACCAGCAGAATCAGATCCGCATCGCTAAAAGCCGCCTTCGAACGTTCCACACCGATTCTTTCTACCACATCCATCGTTTCACGGATACCGGCAGTGTCCAGCAGCTTCAACGGGATATTATTAATCGTAACATACTCTTCTATTACATCACGCGTTGTTCCCGGAATATCGGTTACAATCGCCTTGTTGTCGCGGGCAAGCGCGTTAAGCAGGGAGGACTTGCCGACATTAGGCCGGCCCACAATTGCTGTTGTGATCCCTTCGCGCAGAATCTTTCCTTCATTAGCTGTACGAAGCAGCTTGTTAATGCCTTCCATAACCTCTTGGCTCTTGTCCTTAATGAAATCGGCAGTTAAGGACTCCACATCATGTTCCGGATAATCAATGTTCACTTCAATATGAGCCAGCATCTCAATAAGAGTGTGCCGAAGCTCATGAATCCGTGCGGATAGAGAACCGCTAACCTGCTTAAGCGCAACCGAGAAGGCCCGGTCCGATTTGGAACGAATCAGGTCTATAACAGCCTCTGCCTGCGAAAGATCAATCCGTCCGCCCAGAAAAGCACGTTTGGTGAATTCCCCCGGCTCAGCCAGCCGGATATCCTGCTGCAGCAGTAGGTCCATCACTCTTCTTACAGAGATTACGCCGCCATGGGCACTGATTTCCACTACATCTTCCGTTGTAAAAGAACGCGGTCCCTTCATGACCGTAACCAGCACTTCTTCCATCCGCTCCCCATCCAGCGGACTTACAATATGTCCATAATGTACAGTATGGGATTCAGCTTCCGTAAGGGGGATACGGCTTTTGAACAATGGAGCCACCTGGCTGATAGCCTGCGGTCCGCTAACCCGGATGATGGCAATTCCGCCCTCGCCCAGAGCCGTCGATACAGCAGCAATAGTGTCACTAAGCATGTTGTTATTCACCTCTGGATTGATCTTTTCTTATTTGTCTCTTCAAGTGGAAACGGTTAAGCCGTCCTTCCAAAGGACGGCATCCGTTTCAGCGCGAAATATAAGGGTAATATATTGCGCGAACCATATAAATTCTTATATTTCAAAAAAACAATGACTCCTCGCATAGGTCAAGGAGTCATTGCGGCATATAGATCTACTTCAAAGTTATAACGACGCGGCGGTTCGGTTCTTCACCCTTGCTAAGCGTGTTTACCTGCCGGTGATCTTGTAATCTGGAATGAATAATCTTGCGTTCCTGCGGGGACATGGGTTCCAGGACAACCTCTTTACGGGTCCGGACTACACGTCCCGCCAGCCGATCCGCCAATTCCTCAAGCGTCTTCTTGCGGCGTTCACGGAAGTTCTCCGCATCCAGCACAAGGCGGATGAAGCTGTCGGAATAGCGGTTGGCAACAATATTAGCCAAATACTGCAGAGCATCGAGAGTTTGTCCTCTTCTGCCGATCAGCAGCCCGAGATCCGGGCCGGATATTTGCAGAACAGTTGATTCCTTGGTATGAACGATTTCAACTTCCACCTCGAGCCCCATGCTCTTGGCGACATCCACAATGAAATGAACGGCCTGCCCGTAAGCTTCCTCCACCGGTTGTCCGGAATCCTGGCGCGGTACGCCGCTGATCGCCTCTGGTTTGCTCTCTCTTGTTGACTGCTGAGACAGTAGCGGAGCACTCGCCGCTGATGCCGGTGCGGCTTCAGAGATCAAGGTTAATTCTACCTTGGCTCCCTTTGCACCGATCAATCCAAGGAATCCTTTTGACGGCTGTTCAAGTACGTTGACCGTTACCCGGTCCTTCTGAACTCCAAGCTGGTTAAGTCCCCGTTCTACAGCTTCTTCAATGGTTTTCCCTGTCGCGACGACTTTGCTCATTTTGACTTTTTGACCCCCTTCTTACCTTTGCTGCTATTGCCTTTTGCAGCAGGAGTAACATCTTTGCGGGCGTTATTGTTGCTGTTCTTGCTCTTCGTCAAATTCACTTCTTTGGCTTTGCCGTTACCTGCAGTAGCGGAAGCGGTGGCACCGGCAGCTGCAATAGCCGCTTTATGTTTATCATTGTTGCGGTACAAGAAGTAGTTCTGAATAATGGTGTACAGATTACTATAGAACCAGTACAGCGGAAGCGCGGACGGGAAGTTGTAGGACATGATGAAAATCAGAACCGGGTATACCATCATCATGAACTGCATTGGACCCTGCTGTTGTACCGGGTTCATTTTGGTCATCATACGAGTCTGAATGAATGTCGTAGCAGCGGCAAGAAGCGGCAAAATGAACAGGTGATCGGGCTTGCCGAGCTGCAGCCACAGGAAGTCATGCAATCTAAGATCCGGATTGTAATAGATCGAGTTGTACAGGGCGATGAAGATCGGCATCTGCACGATCAGCGGCAGACAGCCTGCCATCGGATTTACCTTGTTCTCCTGGAACAGGCGCATCGTTTCCTGCTGTACCTTTTCGGGCTCATCTTTATATTTTTTCTTAATCTTCTCAAGCTCCGGTTGGATGGCCTGCATCGCACGTGAACTCTTAACCTGTTTCATGGTAAGCGGCAAAATTAACGTACGCACAATGATAACCATTACAAGTACGGCTAATCCGTACTGGCCATTAAACCACTTCGCGAAAGTATCCAGTGCAATGGCGAAATAATAAACGACATTACTTTGCCAGAAGCCTCCATTTTTCAAATCCTCCGTAGTGTGCGTCACTGTTGCCGCAGACGGAGAGCATCCCGACAGAACAGCGATCATTAGAACCATTAACCCGAGGAGAAGAAACATTTTTCCTCGCTTAGTCTTCATTAGAGACACTTCAAAACCCCTCTCATAAACATTCCATTGCACCGTAAATCATAACATAATTATGGATACAAATAAACAAGCCCCTGTGTCCCTCTTACTTGTGCAAAGCCTTGAGCAGCTTGGCTTTGCGAAGCACATGCAGCACACTTTTCTCGAGCTCGCCGTAATCCTTGGAAAGCGCTCCTTTTCTTACGATGAACACGATGTCCAGACCCCCGATAATTTCCGGCTCATGGTGACGGACAATTTCCTTTACCAGCCGCCTCATCCGGTTGCGTACCACGGCGTTTCCAACCTTCTTGCTGACAGATATACCTACGCGGAAACGCTCCACCTCTTTTCTGGGAAACCAGTACACCACATATTGATGATTCGCAAATGACTTCCCATGGCGGTATACGCGGCTGAAGTCGGCACGGTTTCGTAATCGTAGACTTTTGTGCACGGGACTCTCCTATTCAAATACCGGATTTCGCGTAAGCTCCGGAATTTCATCTTCTAATTAGTATAGTCATTCAGGTGATGCCATAAACGGCATCCGTTTCAGCGGAAAGATAAGGCTCCTTAAGGATGCAAAGCGTATACATTTTTATCTTTCAAAAAAAGCCCCGCAGTAGCGCTATCTTCCTCTGCAGAGCCATACTTTTATTGTTGCAGCTGCAGAATAACAGTGGTCCTCCCGCTCTGAGGAGATGCTGCCAATTCTGTGCTATATATAGAAGGAAAAAATGATAGGCGTCCTCTTCCTTCCTTATATATCAAAAAAAACCCCGCAAAGTGCGGCTCTATAGTGAAGCCTGATCCGTAACTTTTGCGGGGACCCCATGTAAAATAACCCCACAAAGTGGGGCTTTGCTTCGATGATTACTCAAATATTTATGGGGACCCATTGAATTCTCATCTTGTAAAAAAGGACCACCGCAGTGGTCCCTAAGTGGCCTAACTTACGCACTCAAAATTTTTCTGCCTTTCAAGCGGCGGGCTGCCAGCACTTTGCGGCCGTTTTTCGTGCTCATTCTTTTGCGGAAACCATGCACCTTTTTGCGTTTGCTCACATTCGGTCTGAACGTCGGTCTCATGTATTGCACCTCCCTTACAGGAACTTAATTACTGTCATATAAGCAGAAACGGACTAAGCCGTCCTTAGAGTAGGGACAGTATCTACAAGTATTATCAATTAAATTTGGAGACATATCCTCACAGAAAACACCTTTATATATTTAAACACATAATCAAGGCAAAAGTCAACCTTGTCCCCTTCCTCCCTCTTTTTTATTTCTCCACAGTTCTCTTCAGCAGCTCCGCCGCTATCCCCAGCCTGCTTAATCCCCATGAATTTTCGTCTCTGCGTCTTATCCACAGTTCTTTTATTCCAAAAAGTAATCCACAGAACATTATAGTTATCCACTTGTGATCAAAAAAAATAGTCGACTGCTCACAACTGAGCACAACCTGTGTATAAAAATATCGAAGCCATGACGTAAACTGTCGAACGGTAAACAATTTATCAACAATATGTAGTGGTGTTCTTAAAAATTATACACAAGTGATTGAATTTGTGGATAAAATAGCGTGGCTCATTGAAAAACAAGGGGGGTTTTGCTATGATAGTATTACTTTTGAATGTGAATAGATTTGTTTGTTCTCTATATTATCAACAAGCTGTGGATAAAGTTGTGAACAATTCAAATTTATCCATATTTTTTTGTCTCTTGATATTGCATATTGGGGATAAGATTCAGCAACAACCCATTTTCTTCGACATTTCCACTTCATGGCTGATGCCACATTTGGAAGATTTAAAGGAGTGACAGTCTGTGGACAGCCATACTTCCGAATTATGGCAGCAAATTTTATCGATTATTCAAACCAAACTAAGCAAGCCGAGCTTTGACACCTGGTTTAAGGCTACCAAGGCCTTAACGTTTAGCCACCAGGCTCTTATTATCTCGGCGCCTACAACTTTTGCCGTAGAATGGCTGGAAAGTCGCTACACCAAACTGGTAGGAGCAACGGTTTATGAGGTCACCGGACAACAGGTTGACGTCAAATTTGTAATTGAAGAGAACAAACCCTCTGAGCCAATAGTTCAACAAATGGCGACCACTCCCGCAGTTTCACGCGAAGAAGCACAGACGCATTTGCTCAATCCCAAATACACTTTTGATACGTTCGTGATCGGTTCGGGCAACCGTTTTGCGCATGCAGCCTCACTGGCTGTAGCCGAAGCGCCCGCCAAAGCTTACAATCCTTTGTTTTTGTACGGAGGCGTGGGTCTCGGGAAGACTCACTTGATGCATGCCATCGGGCACTATGTGCTGGAGCATAACCCCAACAATAAGGTTATCTACATCTCGTCCGAGAAGTTTACGAATGAATTCATCAACTCCATCCGTGACAACCGCGGCGAAAGCTTCCGTAACAAATACCGCAGTGTTGACATTTTGCTGATTGACGATATTCAATTCCTGGCCGGCAAAGAGTCAACGCAGGAGGAATTTTTCCATACGTTCAATGCTCTTCATGAAGAACGCAAGCAAATTATCATCTCAAGCGACCGGCCTCCCAAGGAGATTCCCACACTGGAAGAACGGCTGCGATCCCGGTTTGAATGGGGATTGATCACCGATATTCAGCCTCCTGATCTGGAGACACGGATTGCGATTCTCCGTAAGAAGGCCAAGGCGGAGAACCTGGATATCCCTAACGAAGCGATGATGTACATCGCTAATCAGATCGACACAAATATCCGCGAGCTGGAAGGTGCACTGATCCGCGTTGTAGCCTATTCATCACTGACAAATCAGGATGTGAATACGCATCTGGCAGCTGAAGCGCTGAAGGATATCATTCCCTCCAGCCGGCCGAAGATGATCACCATGAATGATATTCAGCAAAAAGTCGGCGAATACTACAATTTGCGCATGGAGGATTTCAAAGCACGGAAACGCACGAAGGCTGTTGCTTTTCCAAGGCAGATTGCCATGTATCTCTCACGTGAATTAACGGATTATTCGCTTCCCAAGATCGGTGAAGCCTTCGGAGGGCGCGATCATACGACAGTTATCCATGCCCATGAGAAGATTACGCAGCAATTAAAGGTGGACCAGGAGCTCTATAAAGTGGTAAATAATCTTGCGGAGAAAATTAAAAATCCTTCCTAAGAGGAACAAAGAGCCTATACACAATCTATACACATGTGGGTAGGCTTAATTTTATGCTGTTTAGCGACTTATCCACATAAACGGAGCCCCTACTACTAATACTATTAAATAACTATAATAATTCATCTTCTAAGAGCAGGATTCAAAGAGGTCAAACGTACACCCATTTCCCAATTTTTCAGCTAGGAGTGAAATCATGAAAATCAGCATTCTCAAAAATGAACTCAACGAATCTATAGGCCATGTCTCCAAGGCGATCTCGAGCAGAACAACCATCCCTATTTTGACCGGAATAAAGCTTGAGGTTAGCCACCAGGGAGTAACATTGACGGCAAGCGACACGGATATCTCAATTCAATCCTTCATCCCTGCCGAGAATGACAGCCATACGATCGTAAAAGTGGAACAGCCCGGCAGCGTAGTGCTTCCAGCCAAGTTCTTTGTCGAGATCATCAAGAAGCTTCCCTCCAAAGAAATTCACATGGAAGTCAAAGAGGGCTTTCAAACCTATATCTCTTCCGGATCTACGGAGATTCAGATTGTTGGCCTGGACCCTGAAGAATTCCCTGTTCTGCCAAGCATTGAGGAGAATGAAACCATCTCAATGCCAGGCGATTTGCTGAAGAATATGATTAAACAAACCGCGTTCTCCATCTCTACCCAAGAGACAACACCAATTCTGACGGGTATTCTCTGGAATCTTGCCGATAACGAGTTCAAGTTCACGGCTACCGACCGCCACCGTCTGGCAACAAGAGCAGCACATCTGGAAGGTACAGAGAATGTTCAGTTTGCGAATATTGTTATTGCCGGCAAAACGTTGAACGAGCTCAGCAAAATTATCCCGGATCAGAATATGCTGGTGGATATTGTCGTTGCGGATAACCAGGTCCTCTTCAAAATCGACAAAGTGCTGTTCTATTCGCGGATCCTGGACGGCATTTATCCGGATACTTCTAGAATTATTCCAACCACCTACAAAACAGAACTAACTCTTGATACAAAAAAACTCAGCGAATCGATTGACCGCGCTTATTTGCTATCCCGTGAAGAAAAAACGAACATTGTCCGGATGCAGACTCTTGAGAATGGCGACGTAGAGATTTCTTCCAGCTCATCAGAGCTGGGTAAGGTCCGGGAAGAACTTGAAGTAATTGATTTCAAAGGTGAGCCTTTGCGGATCTCCTTCAACTCCAAATATATGCTCGATGTGCTGAAGGTTGTGGAGAGTGAGCAGCTCGTGATTGCCTTCACCGGCATGATGAGTCCGATTATTCTCAGACCGCTCGACGAGAGCCGCAGCCTGTACGTCATTCTGCCTTACCGCACAACCAATTAATGCCCTGTCCATGGCCTGTGGATAAGTGGTGGAAAGGACAAAAAAGATGAAAAAAATAGTTATCCACAGTGGATATATCAAGCTGGACCAGTTTTTGAAGCTGGCAGATTGTGTATCCACAGGTGGTATGGCCAAAGCGCTGCTGCAGGAAGGGCACGTACAAGTGAACGGGGAGAAAGAAGAACGGCGTGGCAGAAAGCTCTACCCGGGTGATAAGATAGAGGTACAGGATAACGGCGTATTCGAGGTTGAAGGCGGCGGAGTCAAAGAGTAGTACACCCAAGGAGGCACAGGGTCTTGTTTGTCAAAAATATCGGTCTGCAGTATTACCGCAACTATGGGCTGCTGCGCCTTACGAGCCTGGGCGATGTAAACCTCATTCTCGGTCAGAACGCCCAAGGCAAAACAAATCTCATGGAGGCTTTGTTCGTCCTGGCGATGACCAAAAGCCACCGTACCTCCAAGGACAAGGAACTCATATCCTTCGATGCTCCTGCAGGTTCCGCACAGATTGTGGCCGAAGTGGAGCGCAAATACGGTGATCTTAAACTGGAGCTTACCCTGTCACCCCAAGGCAAAAAAGCCAGAATTAACGGACTGGAGCAGCGCCGGCTTAGTGAATTCGTAGGTTCACTGAATGTGGTGATGTTTGCTCCGGAGGATCTCGAGATTGTCAAAGGCACCCCGGGCATCAGGCGCCGGTTCCTTGACATGGAGATTGGACAGGTCCAGCCCAGCTACCTGTTTCATCTGCAGCAATACCAGAAGGTGCTGCTCCAAAGAGGGAATCTGCTGAAGCAGCTATGGGGAAAAGAAGCTGCCGGCAAGGAGCTTCTGGAGATATGGGATGCGCAACTTATAGAGCATGGTGTTAAAATCGTCAAAAAAAGGAAACAATTCATAAAGAAGCTGCAGATATGGGCAGAAAGCATCCATCGCGGCATTACAAACGGCGGAGAAGAGCTCAAACTGCTCTATGTCCCCTCTTTCGGTGAGCGCGAAGAGGAAGATGAAGCTGTCTTATTGGACAAATTTATGTTAAAGTTATCACAAACAAGAGATCAGGAAATCAGGCGCGGCATGACGCTGACGGGTCCCCATAGGGATGACCTGTCCTTTTTTATCAACGGAAGAGAAGCTCAGGTCTACGGTTCCCAGGGACAGCAACGTACGGCAGCTTTATCGCTCAAGCTGGCGGAAATTGAACTGATCCATGAGGAGATCGGAGAGTATCCTGTGCTGCTTCTTGATGATGTTTTGTCCGAACTTGATCCCTATCGTCAGACCCAGCTTATCGAAACATTTCAAAGCAAGGTACAGACCTTCATCACCGCCACCGGTGTAGAGGGACTGAATGCCGATAAATTAAAAGGCGCAAGCCTGTATCATGTGCACGGCGGCACAGTGGAGCTATAAAGAGCGGAGGAAGACCATGTATATTCATTTGGGTGGAGAGAAAATTATTCGATCCTCAGAGTTAATTGCTATATTTGATATATCGATTGAGAAGTCCTCCAAGGTGTCGAAGCAATTTATGACTCATTCCCAGCAGGATAAGAAGCTGGAGCGCATTGGTGAAGAGGAAGCGAAGTCTATTGTCGTCACCAAGAATACTGTCTACTACTCCCCTATCTCCTCCTCCACTCTCAAAAAAAGAGCCAAAATCTTGTTAGAAATATAATGTTTCGGTAGTTACAGGAGATAATCTGAAAGAAGTAGGTGAAGGCATGTCAATGAATCAACCGACATATGATGAGAGCCAGATTCAGGTACTGGAAGGGCTGGAAGCGGTTCGGAAACGTCCCGGCATGTACATTGGCTCCACTAGCGCCAAAGGTCTGCATCATTTGGTCTGGGAGGTTGTCGATAATAGTATCGATGAGGCGCTGGCAGGTTTTTGCGACCGGATTCAAGTGAAAATTCATGAAGATAACAGTGTGACTGTTATTGATAACGGCCGGGGAATACCTGTCGGCGAGAACGTAAAGCTGAAGAAATCCACGCTTGAAGTCGTTATGACTGTCCTGCATGCAGGCGGTAAATTTGGCGGCGGGGGTTACAAGGTTTCCGGCGGTCTTCACGGTGTGGGGATCTCGGTAGTTAACGCACTGTCCGAGAAGGTAGTTGTAACGGTCAAACGTGACGGACATGTCTACCAGCAGGAATACAGACGCGGTGCGCCGCAATATGATATCAAGGTAATCGGTGATACCGAGGAGACAGGGACAACAACAACCTTCCATCCGGATCCGGAGATCTTTACCGAGACCACTGTGTTTGAATATTCCACTCTGCTTACCCGCATCCGCGAGCTTGCCTTCCTGAACAAGGGCATTGAGCTGTCTCTGCTGGATGAACGGACCGGAGTCTCCAATACGTTCAAGTATGACGGCGGTATTGTGGAGTATGTGAAGTATCTCAACGAGAAAAAAGAAGCCCTGCATGATGACCCGATCTACGTGGAAGGCTCACGGGATATGATCGCTGTTGAAGTGGCTCTCCAATATAACGATTCTTATACAGAGAACATCTATTCCTTCGCCAACAATATCAACACCCATGAGGGCGGAACGCATGAATCCGGCTTCAAGAGTGCTTTGACGCGGATTATCAATGATTATGCCCGCAAGGCAGGCGTGATCAAGGACAGCAGCCAGAATCTTACCGGAGATGATGTCCGTGAAGGTCTGACGGCGATTATTTCCGTCAAAATTCCTGAGCCGCAGTTTGAAGGCCAAACCAAGACCAAGCTGGGGAACAGTGAAGTCCGCGGGATCGTCGAATCTCTGTTCGGCGAGAAGCTGCAGGAGTTCCTGGAAGAGAATCCTGCTGTCTCACGCAAGGTGCTGGAGAAGTCGCTGCAGGCTTCCCGTGCCCGTGAAGCGGCCCGCAAGGCCCGTGAGCTGACCCGCCGTAAGAGTGCCCTAGAAGTCAGCGCCCTTCCGGGCAAGCTGGCTGACTGCTCCTCCAAGGATGCGTCGATCAGTGAGCTGTACATCGTCGAAGGTGACTCTGCGGGCGGATCGGCCAAGCAAGGCCGTGACCGTCATTTCCAAGCGATCCTGCCGCTGCGCGGTAAGATTCTGAACGTAGAGAAAGCCCGGCTCGACCGGATCTTGTCCAATGCGGAAATCCGGGCGATTATTACCGCTCTTGGGACTAGCATCAGCGATGATTTCGATCTGTCCAAAGCACGTTACCACAAGGTTGTAATTATGACCGATGCGGACGTCGACGGTGCCCACATCAGAACATTGCTGCTGACGTTCTTCTACCGCTACATGCGGAAGATTGTCGATGCCGGATATATCTATATCGCCCAGCCTCCGTTGTTCAAGATCGAACGCAACAAAGTCATCCGCTATGCGCAGACCGAGAAGGAACGCGATGAGATCATTGCCGGCTTTGGTGAGAACGTCAAAGTAAACGTTCAGCGCTACAAAGGTCTGGGTGAGATGAATGCTGCACAGCTCTGGGATACTACAATGGATCCTGAGAGCCGCACGATGCTGCAGGTAACGATTGAGGATGCGATGCTGGCTGACAGCATTTTCGATACACTGATGGGTGACAACGTTGAGCCGCGCCGTGAATTCATTCAGGAGCATGCCCAATCGGTCAAAAATCTCGACATTTAAGCGTAAGCTGTATAACGAACCTCCGGTTTTCTCCCTTATAGGGGGGACCGGAGGTTTTTTAATGCAGGGAGAGAGTTTTTTGGCGTAACTTTAATGCTTGAGTGTTCGTCTGCGGCGGTAGGTTGGGGACGGGTGGGTGCGTTTCAAACGTCCATAGGCAACAGCATAGCGGTGGATTCTGCGGTAAATGGCTTTGTTCGGAAACATTTTGAAGACGATGATCGAAGGCAGCGTATTAACTTCAAGCAGCCATAGATCATGATGCTGATCCATCGCCACATCCAGTCCGATTTCTTTGAGGCCCGGATAGGCAGTTTCCAGCTGGGACCCGATTCTAACCCCCAGTGATTTCAACTGCTGGATGGTTGCCGTCATTTCTTCAGGCGTCATATGTTCTTTGAACAGGGCATCTACCGAAAAAATGCTGCCTCCATTGTGATAGTTGGTGACCACCTTTTGCGGCGCAGCCACCCGCCCGAGCATGCCTGTAGTCTCCCAGGATCCCTGAAGATTCTTCTGGGTCAATACCCGTAGGTCAAATGGCCGGTCCTGATGCTGAAGCAAATCAATGCCTTGCTGAACGAGATAAGAACGTCCCTTAATCCGCGGCAATAGGGCAGCATGAAGCTCTTCCGGTGTATTGAAGATTTCTGCATCCTTGGCGTATCTCAGAATATACATCAGCTTGGGTTCTGCTGGTGCTTCCGCTTCACATGTTAAAGGTTCTGTTTCCGGTTGGCTTAAATCCGGCTGCTGCTCGCTTGGGCTTAAATGAACTACCCGCTGTTCAGCTCTCATGACTCCGCTGCCGTAGGTGCCGCGGTCCGGTTTGATATATACCGTTCCGTACAGACCCAGCAGCTCTTTCAAATCTTCCAGGGCGTATTTACGTGTTTCCGGAATGAAGACCGAGAGCAGGCGGTTCTGAAGAATGACTTTCGTTTTTGCCCACTTGCTGGACACGCGCTGAATCCTCATTTTCTGCCTCCTTGGGTAGTTGTGCGGTTGCCGGTTTCGCCACAGATGAACGTATATCCGTTTGTTCATCTGTGGCGAATTTTCAGGACAATCTAACTAAACAATGTTATAATATAAGGATATGGGGTTATGCTTTTTTGGACGAAATCAGGGTCATAGAGCCATTCTTCTAGTCTTTACAGTCTATGTACTGAAGACACCAGCGGAAAGGGCGTATATCCTTATCCGTACTAAAAGAAAATCAATATAGAAGATAAAAGGCTATCATGTTTAATTGTGCTGCTTTTGTGAAAGTAATATAATAAAGGGTAGCGGTTTTTAACTGAAGGAGGTCCACCAACTCATGGCTGAACAAAATAACCCGCAAATCAGGGATCGGGACATTGGCGTGGAAATGCGCGAATCCTTTATGGATTACGCAATGAGCATCATTGTAAGCCGGGCTTTGCCGGATGTGCGGGACGGACTTAAGCCTGTTCACCGACGCATTTTGTTTGCGATGTCGGAACTTGGAATGTCCTCGGATAAACCTCACAAGAAATCAGCGAGAATCGTCGGTGAGGTTATCGGTAAGTATCACCCTCACGGTGACTCGGCGGTTTATGAAACAATGGTACGTATGGCACAGGATTTCTCCATGCGCTATATGCTCGTAGACGGCCACGGAAACTTCGGCTCTATTGACGGAGATATGGCAGCTGCGATGCGTTATACCGAAGCGAGGCTGTCCAAAATTGCGGGAGAAATGCTCCGCGATCTGAACAAAGAAACGGTTGATTTCGCTCCCAACTATGACGGTGAAGAGCATGAGCCTGTAGTATTGCCGGCGCGTTACCCTAACCTGCTTGTGAACGGGGTTTCGGGGATTGCGGTCGGTATGGCTACCAATATTCCTCCGCACAATCTGGGCGAGGTCATTGATGGTGTGCAGGCAATGATCAAGAATCCTGAGATTACGCCTATGGAGCTTATGGAATATATTCAAGGTCCGGATTTCCCAACGGCTGGTTATATTTTGGGCCGTGAAGGTATCCGTCAGGCTTACCGCACTGGACGCGGGTCGGTTACTATGCGTGCCAAAGCGACGATTGAAGAGAATAACGGTAAAGCGCGGATTATTGTGCACGAGCTTCCTTACCAGGTCAACAAAGCCAGACTGGTTGAGAAGATTGCTGAATTGGTGCGTGAGAAACGTATCGAAGGCATTACGGATCTGCGTGATGAATCTGACCGTAACGGAATGCGTGTAGTCGTTGAAATGAGACGTGATGTGAATCCTAGCGTCGTGCTCAACAACCTCTACAAACATACCTCCATGCAGTCTACCTTCGGGATCAACATGCTGGCTATTGTCAATAATGAACCGAAGATTCTGAACCTGCGTGATGTGCTGTATCATTATTTGCAGCATCAGATCGAAGTTATCCGCCGCCGGACCGTGTTTGACCTGAAGAAGGCGGAAGCCCGGGCGCATATTCTGGAAGGGCTGCGTGTTGCCCTCGATCATCTGGATGAGGTCATTGCTCTTATCCGTGCTTCACGGACAACAGATATTGCCCGTGAAGGCTTGATGGAGACCTTCAGTCTAAGCGTGGAGCAGGCGCAAGCGATCCTAGATATGCGGATGCAGCGCCTTACCGGTCTGGAACGTGAGAAGATCGAGAATGAATATAACGAACTGCTCGCCAAAATCACTGAATACAAGGAGATTCTGGCTAACGAGCATCTCGTACTGGAGATTATCAGCAATGAGCTGCAGGAGATTCGTGATAAGTACTCGGATGACCGCCGAACGGAAATTACGGTTGGGGAAGAGAGTATTCTCGATGAGGATCTGATTCCGCGTGAAGAGGTTGTAATCACGATTACACATACCGGTTACATCAAACGTCTTCCGGTCAGCACTTACCGCAGCCAGAAGCGCGGCGGCCGCGGGGTGATCGGGATGGACACCAAGGACCAGGACTTTGTGGAGCATCTCTTCGTGAGTAACTCCCACAATTACCTGATGTTCTTCACCGACAAGGGTAAAGTGTACCGGATTAAGGCTTATGAGATTCCGGAGCTCGGACGTACCGCCCGGGGAACGCCGATCATCAACCTGATCCAGATTGAGCAGGGCGAGAAGATTAGTGCGGTAATCCAGGTAGAGGAAGCGGACAGCGACAAATACCTGTTCTTCGCTACCCGTGAGGGAATCGTGAAGAAGACGCCTCTGGAAGACTACAACAACATCCGCAAGGGCGGTCTGATAGCGATCAATCTGCGTGAGGAAGATTCACTGATCGAAGTGAAGCTGACAGATGGAGAGCAGAATCTGATTATCGGTACGGCACGCGGAATGTCGATTACTTTCTCGGAGAGCGATGTCCGTTCCATGGGCCGTAGTGCTACAGGAGTTAAAGGGATCACGCTGGATGACAATGACCATGTCATTGGTATGGACTGCGTAGATAAGGATCTTGAAGTGCTGATCGTAACAACCAAGGGTTATGGTAAACGTACGCCTGCCGGCGACTATCGTTCCCAGACACGCGGGGGTAAAGGCATCAAGACCATTAACCTTACCGATAAGAACGGTCCGGTAGTCGGGCTGAAGGTTGTCAAGACAGATGAGGACTTGATGATTATCACGACCAGCGGTACCCTGATCCGGACCAGTATGGATGGAATTTCTACCATGGGCCGGTACGCACAGGGCGTTAAGCTGATTAACATCCGTGAGGATGATGCAGTGGCTACGCTCTGCAGAGCGGATAAAGAGGAAGATGACTTGTCTGAGCAAGAGGACGGCGAAGAAATTCAAGGTGCAGTAGTGGAAGGCGATGGCGAAGTCAGCGAGCCTGAAGCGGAAACTGATACCGGGAACGAAGACGATAGCATCGAATAATCCTTTGCAGCAAAAGCATGAGTTTCTGATTATAGAAGCTCATGCTTTTTTTAATTTTGTAGAATGGGAATCCTCTATCTAGCCGCTTGCCGGGTTCCATACTATAATTAGAGAACTAGAGGTGTCAGAGAAATAAAGGGGCTGAATTTATGCCAAATATATCCGTTGGAGAGATCAAGGCGGGATCAAAGATTATTAAGGATGTAATCACTCCTTTGGGAGGAGTGTTATTCGGTAAAGGCAAGATCATACTTCCGCGGGATATTGAGATTCTCCAAGCTTTTTTGATAGGACAAGTTGAAATTGAGGGAGTTCAGGGAGAGGACAAAGCGCCAGAAGTCTCCAAGCCGCCAGCAAAGCAGCAGACTGCCAAAACAGGTGCACTGATCAATGAATCCGTACTGGCCAAAAGTAATTCTCCGCTTCATGATGAGTATGAGAAAATGCTGGTGCTTATTAAGCAGAGCTATCGTGCAGCAACCGCAGCGGTACTTCCGATTTTTGAATTGCGGAGCCAACTGGAGCTGCTGATCAGCCATTTGAAGGATTATCATGTCCTGAAGTTTGCACCGCGTGTCCTGTTTGACCAGGAGTATAATTATCATAACGCTGTATTGTCTGCCTTAACTTCATATAAAATTGCCCAGTGGTGCGGATATCCGCAAAAGGATTGGATGCAGGCTGCCTTTGCCGGCTTGCTTCATGATATAGGTAACATTAAGGTAGATGAGACTTTGCTACACAAACCGACTCCCCTGACGGGCGCGGAGATAGAAGAAGTACGCAGGCATACCACTTATGGCTACCAGCTGCTGCGTAATGTTACAGCAATCAACGAAGGCGTCAGATTAGCCGCCCTGCAGCATCATGAGAAGATCGACGGTTCCGGTTATCCGCTTAAGCTGGAAGGCACTCAGATTCACTTCTATGCCAAGATTGTTGCAGTAGCTGATATCTTCCATGCCATGACGCTTGAAAAAGCCTACAGAAAGGCTCAGTCGCCTTATCTGGTACTGGAGCAGATTCAGAAGGAGAGCTTCGGGAAGCTCGACCCGGTTATTGTACAAACCTTCATTCAAAAAACAACGGATCTGTATAATGGAACACGGATACGGCTCAGCGACGGGCGTCACGGAGAAATCATCTTCACGGATCGCACTAATCCCACAAGACCAATGGTTCAGGTAGAGGGCAAGATCGTGAATCTGGTCAATGAACGGGAGCTGCATATTCAGGAGATTATCGCTTAGGTGGTAAGCGGGTATGATTTACAGAAGCTATGTCATCTGTGGCTGGCTGTGGCCGGGCGTTTATAAGGAGCATAGCTTTTAAATTTGATTTCAAAATACTGCTTGCAAAAAGAATCTATACATGATATATTCTATTTCTGGCCGCGAAACATCAACGCCGAGCTCGAAAAGAAGTTGAAAAAAAGAGCTTGCATTGATCGGTTGGATGTGATATATTATAAGAGTTGCTGGTGACGCGGTAGTCGTCGCTGACAACGAGCTTGATCTTTGAAAACTGAACAACGAGTGAGTATCGGAAATCACGAAAGTGACTTCCAAGATAGAGAATGAAAATTCTCGTCAGATGTTTCAAAATGAGCAATCGCTCTTTCTAAAACCAATTTGGAGAGTTTGATCCTGGCTCAGGACGAACGCTGGCGGCATGCCTAATACATGCAAGTCGAGCGGAGTTCATTTGAAAGCTTGCTTTCAAATGAATTTAGCGGCGGACGGGTGAGTAACACGTAGGCAACCTGCCCTCAAGACTGGGATAACTACCGGAAACGGTAGCTAATACCGGATAATTTCTTTCCTCTCCTGAAGAGAGAATGAAAGGCGGAGCAATCTGCCACTTGGGGATGGGCCTGCGGCGCATTAGCTAGTTGGTGGGGTAACGGCTCACCAAGGCGACGATGCGTAGCCGACCTGAGAGGGTGAACGGCCACACTGGGACTGAGACACGGCCCAGACTCCTACGGGAGGCAGCAGTAGGGAATCTTCCGCAATGGGCGAAAGCCTGACGGAGCAATGCCGCGTGAGTGATGAAGGTTTTCGGATCGTAAAGCTCTGTTGCCAGGGAAGAACGTCCGGTAGAGTAACTGCTACCGGAGTGACGGTACCTGAGAAGAAAGCCCCGGCTAACTACGTGCCAGCAGCCGCGGTAATACGTAGGGGGCAAGCGTTGTCCGGAATTATTGGGCGTAAAGCGCGCGCAGGCGGTCATTTAAGTCTGGTGTTTAAACCTTGGGCTCAACCTGGGGTCGCACTGGAAACTGGGTGACTTGAGTACAGAAGAGGAAAGTGGAATTCCACGTGTAGCGGTGAAATGCGTAGATATGTGGAGGAACACCAGTGGCGAAGGCGACTTTCTGGGCTGTAACTGACGCTGAGGCGCGAAAGCGTGGGGAGCAAACAGGATTAGATACCCTGGTAGTCCACGCCGTAAACGATGAGTGCTAGGTGTTAGGGGTTTCGATACCCTTGGTGCCGAAGTTAACACAGTAAGCACTCCGCCTGGGGAGTACGGTCGCAAGACTGAAACTCAAAGGAATTGACGGGGACCCGCACAAGCAGTGGAGTATGTGGTTTAATTCGAAGCAACGCGAAGAACCTTACCAGGTCTTGACATCCCGATGAAAGCATTAGAGATAGTGCCCCTCTTCGGAGCATCGGAGACAGGTGGTGCATGGTTGTCGTCAGCTCGTGTCGTGAGATGTTGGGTTAAGTCCCGCAACGAGCGCAACCCTTGACTTTAGTTGCCAGCAGGTAAGGCTGGGCACTCTAGAGTGACTGCCGGTGACAAACCGGAGGAAGGTGGGGATGACGTCAAATCATCATGCCCCTTATGACCTGGGCTACACACGTACTACAATGGCCGGTACAACGGGAAGCGAAACCGCGAGGTGGAGCCAATCCCAGCAAAGCCGGTCTCAGTTCGGATTGCAGGCTGCAACTCGCCTGCATGAAGTCGGAATTGCTAGTAATCGCGGATCAGCATGCCGCGGTGAATACGTTCCCGGGTCTTGTACACACCGCCCGTCACACCACGAGAGTTTACAACACCCGAAGTCGGTGGGGTAACCCGCAAGGGAGCCAGCCGCCGAAGGTGGGGTAGATGATTGGGGTGAAGTCGTAACAAGGTAGCCGTATCGGAAGGTGCGGCTGGATCACCTCCTTTCTATGGAGAATCGTTTCCTGCAACGGAAACATTCAAATCGGAAGCTAAAGCTTCCACAACGAACCTTAGGGTTCAAACACTCACTCGTTGGTCAGTTTTGAGAGTTTAAGCTCTCATCTTTAAACTGTCTGAATTTTCGAACATCACAGTCGTGATTGTCCCGAAATTTCAGCACCTTGATCCTTGAAAACTGGATACCGAAACGAATTTGCGTTTTAGAACATCTTTTAGCTGAAACTTGTGTAAGCAAGTTGAAATAGTTATTAGTGCAGAACGAAGGTTTTCGATTGTGCAGCGACCTTTGGCTTTGAATGTGTTGGTGAATGGAGCAATCCATGAGCAGTATTCAAAACAAGATGAGCAAGCAAGCGAAACACCGGAGTGACGGTTAAGCTAATAAGAGCACACGGAGGATGCCTAGGCGCCAGGAGCCGACGAAGGACGTGGCGAACAACGAAACTGCCTCGGGGAGCTGTAAGCAAGCTTTGATCCGGGGGTGTCCGAATGGGGAAACCCAGCTGTGGTAATTCGCAGTTACTCGTATCTGAATACATAGGATACGCAGAGGCAGACCAGGGGAACTGAAACATCTAAGTACCCTGAGGAAGAGAAAACAATAGTGATTCCGTCAGTAGCGGCGAGCGAACGCGGAACAGCCTAAACCAAGGGGCTTGCCCCTTGGGGTTGTGGGACGTCTCACATGGAGTTACAAAGGAATATGGTAGGTGAAGAGGTCTGGAAAGGCCCGCGATAGAGGTAAAAGCCCTGTAGCCTAAACTGTGTTCTCTCCGAGACGGATCCCGAGTAGTGCGGGGCACGTGAAACCCCGTATGAATCCAGCAGGACCATCTGCTAAGGCTAAATACTACCTGGCGACCGATAGTGAAACAGTACCGTGAGGGAAAGGTGAAAAGCACCCCGGAAGGGGAGTGAAATAGAACCTGAAACCGTGTGCTTACAAAAAGTCAGAGCCCTATTACTGGGTGATGGCGTGCCTTTTGTAGAATGAACCGGCGAGTTACGTTTAACATGCAAGGTTAAGTCGAGAAGACGGAGCCGCAGCGAAAGCGAGTCTGAATAGGGCGAATGAGTATGTGGACGTAGACCCGAAACCGTGTGATCTACCCCTGTCCAGGGTGAAGGTGCGGTAACACGCACTGGAGGCCCGAACCCACGCATGTTGAAAAATGCGGGGATGAGGTGGGGGTAGCGGAGAAATTCCAATCGAACTCGGAGATAGCTGGTTCTCCCCGAAATAGCTTTAGGGCTAGCCTCGGTGAATGGAGTGGTGGAGGTAGAGCACTGATTGGGTGCGGGGCCCGCAAGGGTTACCAAGCTCAGTCAAACTCCGAATGCCATTAACTTCTTGCCGGGAGTCAGACAGTGAGTGCTAAGATCCATTGTCAAAAGGGAAACAGCCCAGACCATCAGCTAAGGTCCCCAAGTGTGTGTTAAGTGGGAAAGGATGTGGAGTTGCACAGACAACCAGGATGTTGGCTTAGAAGCAGCCACCATTGAAAGAGTGCGTAATAGCTCACTGGTCGAGTGACTCTGCGCCGAAAATGTAACGGGGCTAAACACACCACCGAAGCTATGGCTAGATACTTTGTATCTGGGGTAGGGGAGCGTTGTATGTGGGTTGAAGGTGTACCGTAAGGAGCGCTGGACAGCATACAAGTGAGAATGCCGGTATGAGTAACGAAAAGATCAGTGAGAATCTGATCCGCCGAAAGCCCAAGGTTTCCTGAGGAAGGCTCGTCCGCTCAGGGTAAGTCGGGACCTAAGGCGAGGCCGAAAGGCGTAGTCGAAGGACAACAGTTTGAAATTACTGTACCACCGTAATCCGCTATGAGCGATGGGGTGACGCAGGAGGGTAGTGACGCGGACTGATGGATGTGTCCGTCTAAGCAGTGAGGCTGATGTGTAGGCAAATCCGCACATCATTAAGGCTGGGCTGTGATGGGGAGCGAAAATTGTAGTAGCGAAGGTCATGATCTCACACTGCCAAGAAAAGCCTCTAGCCAGGAGAAGGTGCCCGTACCGCAAACCGACACAGGTAGGCGAGAAGAGAATTCTAAGGCGCGCGGAAGAACTCTCGTTAAGGAACTCGGCAAAATGACCTCGTAACTTCGGGAGAAGAGGTGCCTCGGTAGGGTGAATAGCCCGAGGGGGCCGCAGTGAAAAGGCCCAAGCGACTGTTTAGCAAAAACACAGGTCTGTGCGAAGCCGCAAGGCGAAGTATACGGGCTGACGCCTGCCCGGTGCTGGAAGGTTAAGGGGAGTGGTTAGGGGCAACCCGAAGCTGTGAACCGAAGCCCCAGTAAACGGCGGCCGTAACTATAACGGTCCTAAGGTAGCGAAATTCCTTGTCAGGTAAATTCTGACCCGCACGAATGGCGTAACGACTTGGGCGCTGTCTCAACGAGAGATCCGGTGAAATTTTAATACCTGTGAAGATGCAGGTTACCCGCGACAAGACGGAAAGACCCCATGGAGCTTTACTGCAGCTTGATATTGAATTTGGGTACGATCTGTACAGGATAGGTGGGAGCCGTTGAGGCAGGAGCGCAAGCTTCTGCGGAGGCGCCGTTGGGATACCACCCTGATCGTATCTAGGTTCTAACCTAGTACCCTAAGCGGGTACGGGGACCGTGTCAGGCGGGCAGTTTGACTGGGGCGGTCGCCTCCTAAAGAGTAACGGAGGCGTTCAAAGGTTCCCTCAGAATGGTTGGAAATCATTCGCAGAGTGCAAAGGCATAAGGGAGCTTGACTGCGAGACCTACAAGTCGAGCAGGGACGAAAGTCGGACTTAGTGATCCGGTGGTACCGCATGGAAGGGCCATCGCTCAACGGATAAAAGCTACCCTGGGGATAACAGGCTTATCTCCCCCAAGAGTCCACATCGACGGGGAGGTTTGGCACCTCGATGTCGGCTCATCGCATCCTGGGGCTGAAGTAGGTCCCAAGGGTTGGGCTGTTCGCCCATTAAAGCGGTACGCGAGCTGGGTTCAGAACGTCGTGAGACAGTTCGGTCCCTATCTGTCGTGGGCGCAGGAAATTTGAGAGGAGCTGTCCTTAGTACGAGAGGACCGGGATGGACGTACCGCTGGTGCATCAGTTGTTCCGCCAGGAGCATGGCTGAGTAGCTACGTACGGACGGGATAAGCGCTGAAAGCATCTAAGCGTGAAGCCCCCCTCAAGATGAGATTTCCCAACTAGTAAGACCCCTTGAAGACGACGAGGTAGATAGGTTGGAGGTGGAAGTGCAGCAATGCATGGAGCTGACCAATACTAATCGGTCGAGGGCTTATCCAAATTTCTTAGAGCGCAGATTCGTTTCGGATTCAGTTTTCAGGCGATCAAGCCTGTACGCCATGAAATTCATTCACACATCCGTGATGAACCGAATTTCAAGCGGCAGCGTCTGTTTCACAGACGCATGTTTGGTGGCGATAGCGGAGGGGTTCCACGCGTACCCATCCCGAACACGACCGTTAAGCCCTCCAGCGCCGATGGTACTTGGACCGAAGGGTCCTGGGAGAGTAGGACGCCGCCAAGCACATGAGCCATTGTTGAGCAATCGACAATGGCTTTTTTGTATATATATTGAGAAAAAGAGGGCAAATAAGCAGAAACCATATATAAAACGCTTACAAACGAGTGACATTTTTGTTACCGACGTGTCGATAGTTCCAAGTATAATAGAAAAGTGCAAATATTAAGCAGAGGCCTTAATACGAATGAACTACAGATAAATTCTAACTTTGAATTTTCTTGCGTCTTTAGATGCATGGTAGAGGTAAGGAGGATTTAAGGTATGAAGCGAACCCAACCTTTATGGATATTAGTTATTCTTTGTATAGTTGGAGTTATGCTGGCCGGCTGCGGAGCGAAGGAGCCGGCCTGGGAGACTTTTGACGGTGCGCTCAATGAGAAAAGCTTTCCCGTTCCTAAAGAAGCCAGTTCCCCCGACAGGACCACTACGAACGTGGCCATGGATTATGTAAGATACTCTTTGCCCGGGCTGAAAGAGAAGAAGGGTGTACCTGAGCCTTATCTGGAGGAGATCAAGGCATGGGGATGGGAAGAGCAGAGTAATGAGGATTCAGGAAGCTCCCGCGTTTTTCAGAAGGAAGGACTTATTGTACACTTAACCGTGCATGATGGCTACTTCATTGTAATGATCCCGAAGGAAAAGAAAGTCACCACCAAAGGATTAAAGAGCAAATAAAAAAATCGCCGTCCGTATAGGGATGGCGAATTTTTTTGTGTGGGATGCAAGTTGAATATGCGCCCGTATGTATGATTGCTTAAGATTATTGGGCGTAATAGGAGGCATCAGACGGATTAAATTTCAGCATGCCGTCTTTCGCTTCGCTGCGCAGCCGCAGAAGGGTATACAGGCGGGGCAGCAGCAGCCATAGATGGCATATTACTAAAGATGCGGTAAATGCAGGCGGTGCCCAGACGATAAAGAGCGCTGTGATGCAGAGACCGATCCACAGGTTATGCATTTGTACTTTGCTGAAGATGCCATAGTTGATATATTGATCAGGCATATAACCGGGCCAGGGCAGGTGCAGGGACATTTTCCACCGTTTTACGATAGGGTGTCCGGAGATCAGCAGAACTGAACGCGAAATGACATATTGAATCCACAGCATTACGGGTCCGGCAATAATCATGAACAGAATGCTTAGCCAGGATAGGAAAACTGTTTCCAGTACAAGGAACACAAAAGGAAGCGCAATATAGACCCGCAGCAGGGATGCGGAAATATTAATTTTTTTGATAAGCTTGTATTGATAGAATGTAGCAGCGCCTTTAGTGTTTGGTTCCATAAAGAAATTTCAGACCTCCTCACAAGTTCTCATGTTATTAATATCGGCCTAACCGTGCGATTTATTAAACCCGGGATCAGATACACCGATTGGGCATTAGGCGAATATATATATTTCAGGCTATGAAGGATTAGGAAAAAACTATGAAAAGGTTTAAAATGATAGAAGGTGTACCATACTGATCTTAAAAGAGTCAAGGTGGGATGATTATGGAACAGCAAACCGGGCAGGCCTGCATCATCTGCGGGCAAGTAAAGGAAGAAGGCATTGTGATTGTCTCGCATTTCATCTGTGAGGATTGTGAGAGTGAGATGGTGCGTACAGAGGCGGAAGATGCCAAGTACCGTTTTTTCATCGGCCGGATGAAGAAGATCAATCTGCAGAAGAATGCTTAACCCGAGAGCAGCAGCAACAATTTACAAGTAAGTATATAAAGAGCGGGCGGTGGATGTGTGTCGCGTTGGCTGCAAATAAAAGGGTTTCTCTAACGGTTTCTCCGCCAGGGTCTGGTGTGGGAGCCGTTTTGTTGTTTCAGGAAGACTTTGTGCATAATAATAGGCGTTTGGGTATATTTGCGTTAAAATAGAAGGTAACCCCCAGGGAAGGAAGAACAAATGAACAATTTACAGCCTGGCAGGGCACCTGTATACGAAATGCTGGAACAATATAAACTTAAGGGTAATATATCTTATCATGTGCCGGGGCACAAGAATGGCGAAGCTTACCGGAATACCGGCGGTGCAGGGTATCTGGCTGACGTGATGCGCTATGATGCGACAGAGATTACCGGAACGGATGATCTTCATCATCCTGAAGGGGTAATTCAGGAGGCTCAGGAGCTGGCGGCGGATTGTTTCGGCGCAGAGGAGAGCTTCTTTCTGGTAGGCGGCAGCACATCAGGCAATCTGGCACTTATTCTGACCGTTTGCTACGAGCCGGGGATGCTGCTTATCCTGCAGCGCAATGTCCACAAATCTGTAATCCACGGACTGATGCTGGCCGGGGCACAGGCCGTTTTCTTGGAGCCGCAGATTGATCCAGGCAGCGGGCTTGCGGTTGCACCGGCGGTAGAAACGGTCCAGGCTGCACTGGCGGCTTATCCGGAGGCTGCCGCGGTACTGGTTACTATGCCGAATTACTACGGCATGGGCAGCGATCTTGCGCCCCTCGCGCAGGCCTGTCACGACAGCGGGATTCCGCTACTGGTGGATGAGGCGCACGGGGCGCATTACGGGCAGCACCCGGCGCTGCCAGCCGGGGCGCTTGCCAGAGGCGCGGACGGCGTGGTGCAGTCCACGCACAAGATGCTGACGGCGCTGACGATGGGCGCCATGCTGCATGTGCAAGGGCCATGGCTCGACCGTGCGCTGCTTCGCCAGCGCCTCGCCATGGTGCAGAGCTCCAGCCCATCATACCCCGTGATGGCTTCGCTCGATCTGGCCCGGCGGCTGCTGCACAGCCAGCGCGCCGGTGCCTTCACGGCGGGGCTTGCCGCCGTGGACGTCCTGCGGCGCGGCCTGGCTGTGCTGCCGCGCTTTGGTCTGCTGCAGCCGGCCGTGCCGCTGCAGCGCACCTGCGGCGGTGCTGACGCCGCAGAGACAGATACGCCGCCGCAGCACGGGGCGGCGTACGGGACACAGGACCCCTTTAAGGCCGTCATTTATGACGCCGCCGGGGTCCTGGGGGGCTTCGAGCTGCAGCGCAGGCTCGAAGAAAGAGGAATCGTGCCGGAGATGAGCGACGACCGGCACGTGGTACTGGCCTTCAGCCTCGGCTCGAAGGCAGAGGATGCAGCGGTGCTGCTGGAGGCGCTGCGGGATATCGCGGCGCAGACAGCCTGCGGGGTGCCGCAGAGGAGCGGCACGGGGTCAGCTTTTGATTCTGGATGCGGCCTTGCTTCTATTTCCGATGCTACAGCAGGCTCTGGCTTTGTCCTTAATTCTGCCCCTATCGTAGAGTCTCAATCGGATTCCACCTCCAGGACCATACTGGCGGCTGCATCATACAATAAGGGGGAAGAGGCTATGTCAGCCTTTTCCAGCCTAAATTCCACGTGGAACAATTTCAGCACATCGCTGATCTCAGCTCCGGTCCGGTTCTCCACGAAGCCGGTTGCTGCTAGGGAGACAGAGAGTATAACGCTTGAAGCAAGTGCGGGCAGGGTGGCGGCCGAAATGGTTATTCCCTATCCGCCCGGAATACCGCTGCTTTATCCCGGAGAGATCATAACAGAGTCCATATGCGGCAGGCTGGGCAGCCTCCGCGCTGGCGGGGCTAAATTTCAGGCCTGTGCCGATCCCGCCTTACAGCATATTAAGGTATACAACATTCAGAAGGGCGGAGAAGTATAAGTGAAGCGCGAAGGTTTCTTCATTACTCTGGAGGGAGGCGACGGCTCCGGTAAAACAACCGTACTCGGCAGAGTAGCGGCTTATCTGCAGAATCATTCCATGCCCTACTTAATCACCCGCGAACCGGGCGGAATTGAAATCGCCGAGAAGATCCGCTCCATTATTCTGGACCCGGCCCATACGGCTATGGATGCCCGGACAGAAGCCCTATTATACGCGGCAGCAAGAAGCCAGCATCTGGCGGAAGTAGTCGAGCCTGCACTGCAGGAGGGGATTACTGTGTTATGTGACCGATTTGTAGACAGCAGCCTGGTCTATCAGGGTTATGCAAGAGGACTCGGCATCGAGGAAGTGTGGGGAATTAACCGGTTCGCGACCGGCGGCAGGATGCCTGACCTTACCTTCTATCTTGATGTTGATCCTGAGGTGGGGTTGTCTCGGATAGCAGCTAATCAGAACCGGGAAGTCAATCGTCTGGATCTGGAGAGCCTTGAATTTCACCAGAAGGTTAAGGCGGGTTACCAGCTTGTGGTGGATTCCGATCCGCAGCGGATTGTTGTACTTGATGCCAACCGCCCGATCCATATGGTGGAGCAGGACATTGTACAGACACTGAAAGACCGGATATTAAAGGATTTCTAAGAGGTTTTGTCAAATAAACAATAGAGGTATAATGATTACACACAGACCTGAAGCAGGCTAGCGCAGCTGCGAGGAACTCTGTGATCACACAACATGCAGGAGGGGAAACGAAGATGAATTTGATCATTGCAATTATCCAAGATAAGGACAGCAACCGGCTATCCAGTGAACTAGTCAAAGCGAATTTCCGTGCAACCAAGCTGGCCAGTACAGGCGGATTTTTGCGGGCGGGGAACACCACTTTTCTGATTGGGGTAGATGATATTCAGGTTGATGCAGTACTGAGTGTAATCCGCAACAGCTGTAAAGTACGTGAACAATTGGTCACACCTGTAACACCGATGAGCGGTACGACAGATTCATATTTGCCTCTTCCCGTGGAAGTTCAAGTAGGCGGAGCTACAGTATTCGTCCTTCCGGTTGATCGTTTCGAGCATTACTAACGCATAATATAGCAATAAACCATAGGGGCGGTAGATACCTTTGAAGATCAACCCGGGCTACAGGCCCTTAAAAAGTGAATTGTCGACCACGGAAGCTGACCGGCGGCCTGTTCAGCAAAAGAACTTCACCGATGTATTTCAACAGCAAAGTGAGCAAAAAACAATAGATGAACTAAACCGCCAGATTAAAGATATCCAGCAGCAAGGCGACCGGCTCTCTAAATCCATGACCGTCCGTGAACTGGCGATCTACCGGAACATGATCAAACGGTTCCTGGAGGAGACCGCCCGCCGCGGAGTGATCCTGAAGGAGACCAAGGGCTGGGACCGACGCGGCCGGGGCAAACGCTACAAGCTGCTGGATGAAATTGATGCCGCTCTGCTGAATATGGCAGATGATCTGCTGGACAGTGAGCAGGGCAGGATTGATCTGCTCGGACGGGTCGGAGAGATCCGAGGACTGCTGATTAATCTTTCGTTCTGACAAACTTGGAGGAATATATGTCTTTTCATGAATTATTAGGCCAGGAGGATGCCAAGCGGCTGCTTCAAAATGCCTTGCGTAAGGACGCTGTAAGTCATGCCTATCTGTTCACTGGTCCGCCAGGGAGCGGCCAGGTCAGAATGGCTATGACGTTCGCCCAAGCGATATTCTGCACGAAGTGCAAGGATGATGCCTGCGGGGAATGTCTGGAGTGCCGTAAGGTGGAGCATGGCAACCATCCCGATTTATCGTTGCTGCGGCCCGATGGGGCGAGTATCAAGATTGACCAGATCCGCGAACTTCAGCGTGTTTTTTCATACCGCTCGGAAGGAATTAACCCGAAGGTTTATATTATAGAAGGAGCGGACAAAATGACGGTGCAAGCCGCCAACAGTCTGCTGAAATTTCTGGAGGAGCCTCCTGCTCCTGCGGTAGGAATTCTGATCTCTGATAACAGCAGTTCCCTGCTGCCGACGATCCAGTCCAGAACCCAGCGCATTCCGTTTAGTCCGCTTCATCCGGATATTATGCTTCAGGCGCTGTCCAGTGAAGGGGTTCCGGTGCCGCTGGCACGGTGCGCGGTATCACTGACTGCAGGTCTTGACGGCTGCAGGGAACTTTTGGCACAGAATTGGTTTGCAGAAATGAGAAATCTAGTGTTACAATTAGCAAAGGAGTCTTTGGGCAAAGGCAGCTCCGCAGTAGCAACTGCAGGGCAGAAGGTGTTCAAGACCGGGCTAGGTGAACATTTGGATATTCTATTCAGCATGTTTCACTTATGGTTCAAAGATATGCTCTACTTCCTGTACCGAAAGCACGAAAGTATCGTTTTCATAGATCAGTTAGACTTCATTTCCAGGGCTGCCCGTCAGCGGAGTACGGAACAATGGGTAGCTTACATGGAATTTGCGGTGGAGAGCAAGCGCAGGCTCCGCTCCAATACCAATACCCAGTTGTGTTTGGAGCAGTTCTTAATCCGGTTGGAAAGTTAAAAGGCCGGGTTATTTATGATAAATCCTCCGGATAAACGCTTCAGCACCTGGAAGTACGGGTTTAACGGATGAGGAAGGACAAGCATGAATCATCTGGGAAGCAGGCTTGCTTAAGGATTCCTTTTACCGGCAAACAAGGGGGTTAATTTTTGTACAGCGTAGTAGGTGTCCGCTTCAAAAAAGCGGGTAAAATATATTATTTTGATCCACTTGATTTCCCGATTGAGCGCGATCAATGCGTTATTGTTGAGACAGCAAGAGGGGTCGAATACGGTAAGGTTGTCGTTGGCAAAAAAGAGGTGCAGGAAGCAGACGTTGTACTGCCGCTCAAGAAGGTCATGCGTATTGCCGGTGAAACCGACGCCCGTGTGGTCGAAGAGAACAAAGGTGCTGCAAAGGACGCTTTTACCACCTGTTTAAATAAAATCCGCGATCATGGCCTCAAAATGAAGCTCGTGGATGTGGAATTTACGTTTGACCGTAATAAGATCATTTTTTATTTCACTGCCGAGGGCCGCGTGGATTTCCGCGAACTGGTTAAGGACCTGGCAAGTATTTTCCGAACCCGCATCGAGCTCCGGCAAATTGGTGTGCGTGATGAAGCCAAGATGCTTGGCGGACTTGGACCTTGCGGACGGGTGCTCTGCTGCTCCTCCTGGCTGGGTGATTTCGAGCCGGTGTCCATCAAGATGGCCAAGGACCAGAATCTCTCGCTGAACCCGACCAAGATCTCGGGACTATGCGGACGGCTGATGTGTTGTCTGAAGTTTGAGCATGATAATTATGAGAGCACGAAGGAAGAAATGCCGGCGGTAGGCAAAATCGTCGTAACCTCACTGGGTGATGGCAAAGTAGTAGGTATTAATGCCGGAAGCCGCACAGTTCATGTGCAGTTGTTTGAAGTGGGCAAAGTTAAAGAACTTCCAATGGATGATGTTGTCGTCAAGTAAACCATTATAAGGTTACTTTCGGGGTGGAAACTTGGAGAAGAAAAATATATTTGCACACATGCAGGAGATGGAAGCGCAGATGGATGAAATGCGCGCCACTCTAGGAGATTGGAAACAGACGGTTAAAGAGCTGATGGAAGCAAACCAGAAGCTTAGTCTGGAGAATGAGCAGCTACGTATCATATTGAAAAGGGAAGCCCCTCTGGATAAGGCCGCGCTTTCTGCTGAGGCGGAGGCTATACTGGCTGCCGAAGGCAAAGAAGAGGTTGTCGGAGAAGGTTACGATAATCTGGCCAGACTGTACCATGAAGGTTTCCACATCTGCAATGTCTATTTCGGGCATTTGCGGACGGAAGGCGATTGTCTGTTCTGCCTTTCTTTTCTGAATAAATGAGGATATCCAGCCGTAGGAGATTTTCGCCTACGGTTTTTTTGAATTTGGAGGAATGTACAATGACCAATTCGTTTAACGATACCCCGGTGTCCTTGCATAGTGCGGAGCGGATCGATGACTTGCTAACCCATGATCTGCGGATTATCCAGAGTGACGAAGTATTCAGCTTCTCTATGGATGCTGTACTGCTGGCCCGGTTCGCCAGTATACCGCCGCGCGGAAGAGTACTTGATCTATGCACCGGTAACGGAGTTATCCCTATGCTGCTGACCACGCGCACCAAAGCTTCTATTGAAGGGATAGAAATTCAGCCCCGTCTTGCCGACATGGCCCGGCGCAGTGTAGCTTTGAACAGGCTGGAGGAGCGGGTGCTGATCCATGAAGGTGATTTGCGGGAGCTGCATAATACCGCAGGGTATGGTGTATATGATGCAATAACGGTTAATCCTCCCTATATGCCGCTTAACGGGAGCGACCTGAAGCTGAATTCACATCAGGCCATGGCCCGTCATGAAATTGGCTGTACGCTGGAGGAGGTCATTCAGGCCTGTGTCCGGCTGGTCCGCACTGGAGGCAAAGTCAGTATGGTACATAAGCCGCAGCGTCTGGTGGATATCATCAGTCTAATGCGTAAGCACCGGCTGGAACCGAAGCTGATCCGCTTTGTACATCCCCGTGCCCATCTGGAGGCGAATATGGTACTGATTGAAGCGGCGCGCGACGGGAAGCCGGAGGTGCGTTTACAACCACCTTTAATCGTATATAATGAGGACAATCAATACTGCCCGGAGATTATGGATATTTATTATGGGAACAAAGAGGATAACAGCCAATGACGATAACATGCCAAAGCAGCTTTCAAAATAACAATGACGGAGCAAAGCCCGAAGGATGCGGCTGTCTGTATCTGGTGGCTACACCGATCGGTAATCTGGAAGATATGACGTACCGCGCGGTACGCACTTTGAAGGAATGCGATATTATTGCCGCAGAGGATACGAGACAGACGCGTAAATTACTGAGCCATTTTGAAATTACACCCTCCATGCTGTTCAGTTACCATGAGCATAATAAGGCGGCAAGCGGACCTGAACTGATACGCTATATAATAGAAGGTAAAAATTTAGCCCTTGTCAGCGATGCCGGCCTGCCGGCGATTTCTGATCCTGGAGCTGATCTCGTAGCTCTTGCTGTAAGTCATCAAATTCCGGTCATTCCGATTCCCGGAGCTAACGCGGCGCTGTCAGCTTTGATTGCTTCGGGATTGCCTACCGCCAGCTTCACATTTATCGGTTTTCTGCCCAGAGAGCGCAAGGATATCCGGGCCGTTCTGGCACCTCTCCGCTCTGCTCAGGGCACACTACTCTTCTATGAGTCACCGCATCGTGTCGCTAAGACGTTGGTTCATTTGCAGGAAGCCTTTGGCAACCGCCGGGTTACACTGGCCCGTGAGCTGACCAAACGGTATGAGGAATTTCTGCGCGGTACGATTGAAGAATGCTGTGCCTGGCTGGAGGAGCATCCTCCGCTTGGTGAGTACGTAATTGTGCTTGAGGGAGAGAGCAAAGAAGAGGCGGAGCTCGCGGAGTCTTCCTGGTGGCGGGAGCTGAGTATCGAGGATCATGTTGCCCATTATGAAACCTCAGGCCTGCCGCGCAAAGACGCGATGAAAAAAGCGGCCTCAGACCGCGGATTAGCCAAGCGTGATATTTATAATGCGCTGCTGGAGCGGGAGTAAGAGTATAGAATGGATGGATAGCGTAAAATTGATGTGATTTATCAAGACTTAAACTTTGGGTAGGCCATTTCTGATCTAAAAAATTTAACCAGAGCCGTTAATGAAATAATTGTATTCAGTACACTTATATGGATATAATTATTCCTTATATTAGATATAAGTGTAGTTTGTACATTTATATTTATGGAAAAAGGATGATTTAGAGGATATGTATGGATATAATTGTATGAAATACAACTAAAACAATCAGCCGCTCACTTTGGTATTAAATAACTGTACAGAATGCAGCTATCCAATTTTTCCAAAACCGATTATCCAATATTGCACCTAAACATTTTCCAGTATCAACTGGCTGCACCAATGTTAACGCCACTCTGACAGATAGCGATTCCCGCAGGGAGAGCGGTTCCATGCTCAAATGTCACTTAAGAGCGTAACCGCACGGCCGCCGCAAGAGCGAAGCGTGCGGCGGAACTCTGCGCATGGGAGGGCCCTGAGGACGCACCTTCAGGGAGTCCGAAAAGGGCCGGTCCACCGCCTAACTTGGCTTCCTTCCGCGCCAGCTTGCACAGTTAGCCAAGCTTCCGGGTGTCCAGAGGGCCGGGGCCCTTGGGGCCCTCCCTGTAGGGAGGGTTTGGGAGGGTGAAAAGAAGTTAATGTTTATGATTTAATGTTTAGATTTAATGTTTAGATTTAATGATTATGAATTTAACGGTTAATGTTTAAATAGGGTAAAGAGGTATCCGGGGAACGTCCCCGGAAAAAGGGCAAAAAAATACCTCCCGCGCTAACGGGAGGCCAAGGAGATATAAAAAGGTTAGAATTAACAATTTGATTAGTTCCTATTATAACCTATTTGTTTTAGTTTGTCACAGGGGTAGGGATAGCAGAAATACATTCATGACAAACAATTTTACCTTTGAAATAGGTTACATTCTCAGCATTGCCGCAGAAAATACAGGCAGGCTCATATTTCTTAAGCATGATCCGCTCACCGTCCACGTAAATTTCGAGCGCATCTTTTTCTCCGATACCCAGTGTGCGGCGCAATTCAATTGGAATAACGACCCGTCCAAGCTCATCTACCTTACGTACAATTCCTGTTGATTTCATCATTACAATCGTTGCTCCTCTCAATGTTCAAAAGCGTCAATATTCGACATTGTTCACTGTTTTATGATATTTATAATACCAACCATTCCCAAAACAGTCAACCTTTTTTGAGGCGAATTTTAAGGAAACTTTAAAGGAAACATTCATACCGCCATTGATTAGGCATATATCCCAAAAAGAACCTCGAAAATATTTGTCGATTTGTAAGTTGTTAGATTGTCATAATTCGACAAAGTACGACAATATTTATTATTATAACTGTAATTTCATCCTATTTCTATGGATATTTTCAAAGGAGTTGATCTCATGAAGCAACCGTTGACAGAAGAGAAGGTATTTAAGGATCCGGTTCATAACTACATTCACGTCCAGGACACCATTATCTGGCGACTGATTAACACCAAGGAGTTCCAGCGTCTGCGGCGCATCCGCCAGCTTGGCACCTCTTATCTGACTTTCCATGGAGCAGAACACAGCCGGTTTTCCCATTCGCTTGGTGTTTATGAAATTACCCGGCGGATTATATCGCAGTTTGAAAGAAGCGGATATAAGGATTGGATGCCTGAGGAGAGTCTGCTTACCCTGTGTGCGGCACTGCTGCATGATCTGGGACATGGTCCGTTTTCCCATTCTATAGAAGAAGCTTTTGAGATGGATCATGAGGACTGGACCTGCCGGATCATTCTGGAGGATACGGAAATTACCGCTATTCTGCGTGATGTAGCTGAGGATTTCCCTAATAAAGTAGCCTCCGTGATCTCCAAAACGTATGAGCATGAAATTGTTGTCAATTTGGTGTCGGGGCCGCTGGATGCAGACCGGATGGATTACCTTTTGCGTGATGCCTATTATACAGGGGTGAATTACGGAACCATTGACATTGACCGTATTCTGCGGATGCTGCGCCCCTATGACGGCCGGGTAGTTGTTAAAGAATCCGGCATGCATGCGATTGAGGATTACCTGATGTCACGTTATCAGATGTACTGGCAGGTCTATTTCCATCCGGTAACACGCAGCTCGGAGATTATTCTGCGCCAGATTCTCCGCAGAGCCAAGGAGCTGGTGCAGGAGGATTATGGTTTCCGGTTCATGATTGAGCCGCTCAGTGATTTGTTCCGCGGGGATGTAACAGTGCAGCAGTACCTGCTGCTGGACGAGGCTTTGATGCAGACAGCCTTCATGCAGTGGACGCTGGAGAAAGATGAAATTTTAAGCGACTTGTGCAGCCGTTTTATTCATCGTAAACTGTATAAATATGTGGAGATGGAGCATCTGGATACAGAGACGATTGACGAAATCCGCCGCAGCTTTGCGGGTGCTGGACTGCGAGCGGATTATGATCTGGAAATCGATTTTCCGACAGACCTTCCTTATGATGTATTTCGTCCGGGGGATGCTTTTGACAGTAAACAGATTCTGCTTCTGGACCGTCATGATAAGCTGCGGGAGATCTCTGAGGTATCAGATATTGTACGCTCGATCAGCGGGATTCACCGAGGCAGATACCATCTCTATTTCCCGCAGGACAGGCTGCAGAAAGCCCTTCCACGGCTGCCGTCCTCCATTGCAGATATTTTTGCAAAATAACCTAAAATACTTGTAATTCTTCATAGAAATCAAGGCGGAAAGGATGTAATATAATGCAGTTATTCGACACACATACCCATCTGGATGCTCCGCAATTCGACGAGGACCGCGAGGAGGTAATCGCCCGGGCACTGGAGTCCGGAGTCAGTAAAATGATCAATATTGGCTTCAACCGGGAGACGATACCGACAACGATGGAGCTCGCAGAGAAATATGATTATATTTATGCAGCGGTGGGCTGGCATCCCCAGGATGCATTCAGTATGAAGGAGGGCGACCTCGAATGGATCGCTTCGCTTTGCAGCCATCCCAAGGTAGTGGCCATCGGCGAAATCGGACTTGACTATTATTGGGACACCTCTCCTAAGGATGTACAGCATGAGGTATTCCGCAAGCAAATCGGCCTGGCGCGTGAACTGAAGATGCCCATCTGTATCCATAACCGCGATGCCCACGAGGATGTAATCCGGATTCTGCGGGAGGAAAAAGCGGGTGAGGTTGGAGGGGTGATGCATTCGTTCTCCGGCAGCTGGGAAAGCGCCAAAATGTGTCTGGATCTCGGCTTCCATTTGTCCTTCGGGGGACCGATTACGTTTAAGAATGCCAGGGTGCCCAAAGAGGTGCTCGCCCAGACTCCGCTGGACCGGCTACTGATCGAAACGGACTCCCCATATTTGACTCCGCACCCCTTCCGCGGCAAGCGGAATGAGACCGCACACGTAAGACTTGTAGCGGAGGCAGCTGCGGCAATAAAAGGGATTGATTTACAGGAATTGGCTGAAATTACGTATGCGAACGCACTGGAACGATTTGGGATTGTCTGAAAACGGGAGAAAAAGCGGTGAAAAATGAAGTATAGCCGATATATTAAACTTTTATAGTCCAAAAACGGCTGAATATTACAATATTTTAATCATTTTTTTACGTAAACGTGGTTGAATCGTCCTTTACAACATGCATCAAAACAGGATATCATCTTTTCAGTGCAGTGAGCTGTTGTTACTGTGACAGTCACTATTTCATGGATCGTCTCGCTGAGTCTCCGTATGGAGAACGGGGGAACCAATAAATGCCCTGCCGCATGCCCGTACATAGAGTACAACACAGAATTGCCGCAGAATTTATTTGATTTCTTCACGTGGTCTTTGGGGTGAATTTGAGGGCAACCGCCGTGAGCGGGTGACCTGAGATAGGGCGTCTCTCTTATGCCCGAACCCGACAGCTAACCCCGTAAGCGCAAGTAAGAGAGGAAACCTCGTGCATAAACATTCCCGCGTATTCGACACCGGAGAAGCCACGAAAGAGTCCTCTGTGAACTCTTTTTTGGGCTTTTTTTGTTATGAATAATGCGGATGTTCCCGGCATACTGTTATACAACAGATATCCGGAGTAGCTATGCCGAGCAGGCGATCCATGAGCAGGAAACGCTGGAGCAATGCGGGCGTATCCTGTTGCAATCTCAAACCTAGTTTCGTCAGAAATGATGCAGTCACCATGATATAACTTGGACGACGGGGCTATGTAAGGAGGATGGAGAGAGTGGGCGTATTCCAACCAGAGGTATCCCATGATTCGCAATCATCCAGCAGGTCTTTCGCATTACGGCTGAAGCAAGTGAATCCTCGCGTACTTTCACTTGCAGGTGTGATATCAATTGTTATCGCACTGTTAATTCTGCTGTACGTACACGGTCAGAGCAATAAAGAAATAATTTTAGTTATAGACGGACAGGTGCAGACACTGGAAACGCGGGAAACGCTGCTCAGTGATGTGCTGGCAAAGGAACAAATTTCGCTGCAGCCGTATGATAAGCTATCTATTGGCCTTAGTGATGAAATACAAGACGGCGACCGTGTCGTAATCACCCGTGCGCAGAAGCTTTTGCTTACTGCAGACGGTGCAACCAAGACCCTATACACCACCGAGGATTCGCTCGGAGATGCCATTACCAAGCTGGGTTACAGCCTGGAGGGCAATGATAAGATTTTCCCTTCGCTTGATACCGCAGTCACACCCGACATGGAAGTCAAGATTGTCCGTATTACCAAGCAGACCGTACAGCGGACAGTAAACTTGCCTTTTAAGGTCATCAAAACCGCAGACCCCTCTCTGTATAAGGGAGACGTAAGAGTTGCACAGGCAGGCAAGCCGGGCGCGATCATCCAGCATATCGAGAAGATATATCAGGATGGGGAGCTAGTCTCCATGAATATGGTCGGCAAGGAAGTTCAGACGGTAACCAAAGACAAGGTTATTGCCGTCGGCACCAAAGCGGTTCCGAAGCCTGTTGTAGCTGCTGCAACTACATCCAAAGCAACAACAACCTCCAAATTATCCAAAGTCAGCGCGAAGAGCAACAACGTCACGAGCAAGGCAGGCGTAGATTTTGAATACAAAAAAATGATCAAAAACGTATCTATGACGGCGTATTCCTCGGAAGAACCGGGAATTGGAACACGTACCGCCTCCGGCACACGCGTAACGGAAGGCCGCACTATTGCAGTGGATCCGAATGTAATACCAATTGGCTGGTGGGTGTACATTGAGGGATTAGGGTTTCGCCGAGCAGAGGATACCGGCGGTGCCATCAAAGGCAACAAGGTGGATGTTTACTACGATTCACTAAGCCATGCCCGTAATTTCGGCCGGAAGTCGCGGACCATCTATGTGATTGGACCTGTGAAGCCGGAGCTTAACTAAGCGCCAAGTCTTTTGCAAATTAGCGGTTTATAAGATATAGTGGGGGTAGCACTTACGGAATTTAGAGAGCTACCGCTCATCACTTATACATTCTTTAGCCAAAAAGAAGAGGAGCGAATCCTCTTCTTTTTGCGTTTTAGAGTAGGGGAGTAAATTATTTATGATTAAAGAATTAATTGTCGTCGAAGGTAAAAGCGATACCGTAGCCGTTAAGCGGGCCGTAGAAGCGGATACGATTGAAACAGGCGGATCCGCAGTGGACCGTAAGGTCATTGCGAAGATTACATTAGCCATGGAGCGCAGAGGGGTTATCATCCTCACGGATCCCGATCATGCCGGAGAACGGATTCGTAAAATTGTCTCCTCCAAGGTGCCCGGATGCAAGCATGCGTTCATTCCGGAGAAGGACGCTACCCGCAAAGGGGATATAGGTGTGGAGAATGCTTCGCCTGAGGCCATCCGCCATGCGCTGGAGCATGTTCACACGTCTTTTGAGGGGGCGCCGGCTGTAATCGGGCTGGATGATCTTATGGCCGCAGGCATGATGGTACACGCACAGGCAGCAGAGCGAAGAATGCAGCTTGGCAATCTGCTCGGTATCGGTTATTGCAACGGCAAGCAGCTGTACAAGCGTCTGGCGATGTTCGGTATTACACGCGAAGAGTTCGCGCGCGCGCTCGCCCAAATTGATCAGGGAGGCATTACTTCATGAGCGAAACTCTGAATATCTCATCACCAACCAGAACCAAAGCAATAATACAGCGGTACGGGTTTTCGTTCAAAAAAAGCCTGGGCCAGAACTTCTTGATCGACCAGAATATTCTGGACAAAATTGTCGATGCTGCAGGCCTGGATACTGCCGCAGGCGCACTGGAGATTGGCCCGGGTATCGGAGCCCTGACGGAAAGGCTGGCGATGACAGCGGGAGCAGTCACAGCGGTGGAGATTGACCGCAGACTGATTCCGATCCTCAGGGATGTCCTCTCACCCTATCCCCATGTAAAGATCCGCAATGATGATGTACTGAAGGTCAATATGCAGGAGCTGTTTGCCGAGGATTTCGCCGGTGTGGACCGGGTCAGTGTAGTGGCCAACCTCCCGTATTATGTAACGACCCCTATTCTCATGAAGCTGCTGGAAGAGAAGGTGCCGCTTGATAACATCGTCGTTATGATCCAGAAGGAAGTTGCAGAACGTATGGCGGCTTCTCCGGGCGGTAAAGAGTACGGAAGCCTCAGCATTGCCGTCCAGTATTACAGCGAGCCTGAACTGGTCTGCATGGTACCCCGCACGGTGTTTATTCCGCAGCCGAATGTGGAGTCAGCCGTCATCCGGCTGAAGGTCAGAGAGCGCCCGCCGGTTGAAGTAGCTGATGAGAAGCATTTCTTTGATGTCGTCCAGGCATCCTTCACCCAGCGGCGCAAGACAATTGCCAATAACCTGAAGGCCCGCTTCTTCCCTGAAGAAGGACGTGAACGTCTGGAGGCTCTGCTGGCGGAAGCAGGGATTGAGCCCTCCCGCCGTGGTGAGACGCTTAGCCTGGAGGAATATGCGCGTCTCAGTGCTGTCCTGCTGGAAGCAGGAATTGCTTAATCAATAGAAAACGCGCTGTGTGATGAACCATCCGGGACCTTTGCCCATAACATGGGGTAGAGGTGGTGTTGAAATGAATTTAGGAGACTTGGTCGTTCGTAAATCTTATGGCGGCGATGTGACCTTCCGGGTGGATAATATATTTCAGAATCGGGCCGTCATCAAGGGGACTGAATTCCGTCTGCTGGCGGATTCTCCGCTTGACGATTTGGTGCAGGTGCCGCCTACCCGGATTACCGAGCGGGGGCAGCAGGCACAGATCAAAGCTATAGAATCCCTAAGCTGGCTGCGCAAGAACCGCCAGGAGCAGAGCCAGCGCAGCGGAGAGAGTGTGTCCGGGACATGGACCCAATCTCCGAAGGAAGCTGCTTATTTTGAAGTGCCGGGTAAGGTGCTCCATCTGGACGGCGACGCGCTTTACCTGAAGAAAAGCCTGAGTCTGTATGAGCAGTTGCGCATACCCGCCGAAGGGCATCACATTCATGAGTCCAAAATGGCGGAGACCTTATACCGGCTGCTGCCCCGTGTGCGCCCGGATATTGTGGTGATTACCGGTCATGACGGAGTACTTAAGCAACAGCAGGCTTATGATCTCTACAGCTTGAGCAGTTACAAAAATTCACAGAATTTTGTTGCGGCCATCCAGGTGGCCCGGGAGTATGAGCGGAATTTCGATGCTCTGACGATTGTTGCAGGGGCCTGCCAATCGCATTTCGAGGCGCTGCTGGGCACAGGGGCGAATTTTGCCAGCTCACCGGGAAGAATACTCATTCATGCCCTGGACCCCGTCTATATTGCGGCCAAGGCTTCGTTCACTTCGATCCGCGATACGGTCAATTTGAGCGATGTATTGAACCATACCATTAGCGGCAACCAGGGAATGGGCGGAATTGAGACCCGCGGGAGCTTCCGTATCGGGATGCCCCGGCTGCAAAATCTTGCTACCCTGAAGGTGGCGCCTTCGGTGATGTAGTGGCAGATATAGAGAAGGAAGGATAAGCGATCCGGCTTATCCTTCCTTTTTTCGTGGAAATATAAGAATTTATATGTTTCACACGATAACTTATCCTTCTATTTCTCGCTGAAACAACACCGTCCCTTAAAAGGACGGCAAAGCCGTTTCTACTTGGCAGATTTGCGTTCAGCATTACCGCTAACAAGGAGCTTAAGCCGGGACTTCGTGATGCTAAAAAAATTCCGTTGACAACTTTTTTGGCATCATCTATAATTGTTTATTTGATTTGACAATGATTGTGAAAAGTTGTATAATGGACAAGGAAAGAGGTGGTCGTCAGGCAATGGCTAATAACGCGCTGTTGGAAATCAAACGCAGTCTCGAAGCTCACGTCGGTCATAAGATCACGTTGCGGGCTAACGGTGGTCGTCGCAAAACCGTTGAACGTACCGGTGTCCTGGAAGAAACGTACCCTTCTGTATTTATTGTCAAACTGGATCAGGAGCAGCAAACCTTTAAGCGAGTCTCCTATAGCTATGCCGATATACTTACTGAATCTGTGGAAATCACAGTTACCGAAGACGATGGGCAGATGCGGATTATGTATATTAAAGCTTAGCGTCACGGACAGTCTCCCTGCAGGGGGGCTGTTTTTTGTTTTTCCGCTGCATGACCTGTGTCCCTTGGCCGCATACTACATAAGCAGTAGCTCATCATCCAATAGCATAAAGGGAGGAATCCGTAATGAGCCGCAGAAGACGGGGCATGATGTCGGAGGAACTGAAGACAGAGCTGGCCAAGGAGCTTGGATTTTATGAAACGGTAGAGCAGGAAGGCTGGGGCGGGATCCGGGCAGTTGATGCCGGGAACATGGTCAAGAGAGCCATTCAGCTTGCTGAACAGGCAGCACGGAAATCGTAACGCCGTAAGCTGGGGTCTGCAGTTGTAACCTGGGTATCGCCTGCCGGCGGTACCTTTTTCCAAATACAGGGGTCCGTAGAAGCTTGCTCAACTTTTGTTAATGGACTTCACTGCCAGTTTCTCATATAATATGTTAAGTTGTTTTTACGGGAAAAGCTGAGGGTGGGTGAACGCCTTGAAAATGTATGAGAAAGCGCCGGCCAAGATTAATTTGATGCTGGATGTGCTGAATAAACGCGCTGACGGATTTCATGAAGTGGAAATGATTATGACTATGGTCGATCTGGCCGACCGTCTGGAGCTCTCCGAGCTGAAGCGTGATTCCATTATTATCTCTAGCCAGGCCGGGTATATTCCGCTGGATGAGAAGAATCTGGCCTTCCAGGCCGCAAGACTGATTAAAGACCGCTATAACGTGAGAAGCGGTGTACATATTCACCTGGACAAAAGAATTCCGGTCGCTGCCGGCCTCGCCGGCGGCAGCAGTGACGCCGCGGCTACGCTGCGCGGCCTGAACCGGCTCTGGCGCCTCGGGATCCCGGCGCAGGAGCTGCAGGAACTGGGCGCCGAGCTGGGCTCGGACGTCCCGTTCTGCGTCACAGGAGGCACTGCCCTCGCTACGGGCAGGGGAGAACGGCTGACGCAAATAGCGAGTCCGCCGCAATGCTGGGTCGTCCTGGCCAAGCCGCCGATTAATGTATCGACGGCTGAGGTGTACGGACGCGTACGCGCGAATAACATAGCGGTCCATCCGTCCGCACTCCGGATGCAGCAGGCGATTGAGGCCGGCGATTTCGCGGCGGTCTGCGCGGGCCTGGGCAATGTGCTGGAGGATGTGACCCTGAAGCTGCACCCGGAGGTACAGCAGCTCAAAGAAGCGATGGTGAAGCTGGGAGCAGACGGGGTACTGATGTCCGGCAGCGGACCGACAGTGTTCGGCCTGGTGTCGAAGCAGTCCAAGGTGGCGAGAATCTATAACGGACTCCGCGGATTCTGCAAGGAAGTCTATGCCGTGCGTTCACTGAGCTGATCCAGAAGGCACACAGAAACGGTTAGCGCTGCCCTGGCGGCTTAGCCGTTTCTTCTTGAGCCGAAGCGCAAGCCTTCTTCTGAAGGACGGTATAACCGTTTTCGCTTGTGTAAATCCGTACAAAAATGATATTATTCATAATAATATTCGGTTTTGGCGAGGAGCATTCCGTGAAGAAACTTAAACGAAGCCAGCGATTGGTTGATATGACCCAATTTTTACTTGAGAAGCCGCATGATCTGCTGCCGCTCTCGACCTTCGCAGAGCGGTACGGTGCAGCGAAGTCATCGGTCAGTGAAGATCTGGCTATTATAAAAGAGGTATTTGAAGGCGAAGGCATGGGCGAACTGCAAACCCTTGCGGGTGCTGCAGGCGGAGTCAGGTATATTCCGCGGATGCCGATGGACATGGCCCTTGCTTTCGTGAACCGGCTGTGCGGACAGCTGGAGCAGAGTGACCGGATTCTGCCCGGCGGTTATTTGTACATGTCCGATCTGCTGGGACTGCCGTCCCTGATGGAGCAAGCCGGTAAGATTATTGCTACGGCTTTTTACGGAGTAGAGATTGATGTCGTGATGACAGTGGAGACCAAGGGGATTCCGCTCGCTTATGCGACGGCTGCACAGCTTGGGCTGCCTGTAGTACTGGTGCGCCGCGACCATCAAGTGACCGAGGGTTCGGCGGTAAGCATTAACTACGTCTCGGGTTCGCACAAGAGTATACATACGATGTCGCTGTCCAGACGGGCATTGCGTGAGAAATCACGGGTGCTGATCGTGGATGACTTCATGAAGGCGGGCGGTACCGTACGCGGGATGGTTGATCTGCTGGGCGAGTTCAATGCCGAGGTCGCCGGTGTAGGCGTACTTGTAGAATCCGGAGCGGTGGAGAAGGAAGAACGCCTGCTGCATGATTACGTATCGCTCGTAAAGCTGACGGAGGTAGATTCCAAGGTACGGCGCATTTCCGCGTATCCCGGCAATTATTTCTCCTCCTGAGTGAGCTGGATTTCCAAAGTTAAAAACCCGGGCATAATGTCGAAACCGTGAGGAATCTTAAGATAACAGCACGAAATGTGTCGAAATCAAAGGTTCTGCGAAAATAATCTTCTTTATCAGGCATTTTATGGAATGAAAAAGAAGGAATTCGCTTTGCTGTGTGGAATTATACACCAAGTCTCTGATGGAAAAAGGTGGTGAACACACACATGCAAATTACGGATGTCAGACTCCGCCGCGTCAACTCTGAGGGGAGAATGAAAGCAATCGCATCCATTACAATCGATAACGAGTTTGTTGTTCATGACATACGCGTCATCGATGGTAATAACGGGATGTTCGTTGCAATGCCCAGCAAGCGTACACCTGACGGTGAATTCCGCGATATCGCTCACCCGATTTCTTCGGGAACGCGCGAAAAGATTCAATCTGCGGTTCTGGCCGAGTACGAACGCGCCGCTACGGAAGAAGAAGAAGTCATTGAAGAGGGAGCTTAAGCTGTGAAGCGCTGACTCTCAAGGATTGCTGCCCTCCCGGGCGGCGTAAAGCCATGCCGTTTTTTAAGATAAGACTTTTTTATGTTTCGGGGTCCCCGCAAAAGTACCTGGGTCAGCCTCGAAGCCAAAGCCCCACTTTGTGGGGGGATTTTATTGGGGTTCGAAGAAAAGGGAACCATGCCTTCATGGTTCTCTTTTCTTTTTGCCCGGAATGAGATATATTCAGTAGTGAGTTCAAGAAGTAGGAGGTTGGCATTCTTGAAAAGAATGGCTGTTGTACTTGCTGCAGGCCAAGGCAAGCGTATGAAATCTAAATTATACAAAGTGCTGCACCCCGTCTGTGGCAAACCGATGGTAGGGCACGTGCTTGATACAGTAAAGGCGACCGGATGCGAGCGTACAGTAGTCGTCGTAGGCCACGGCGCTGAGAAAGTTAAAGCTTATGTAGGCGACAATGCCGAATATGTGCTGCAGGATATCCAGCTTGGAACCGGGCATGCCGTCAAACAAGCCAAAGATCTGCTTGGCGGTGAAGAAGGAACTACGATCGTGATCTGCGGGGATACACCGCTGGTAATGACCGAGACACTGGAAGGGCTGATGGCGCTGCATGAAGCGCAGAAAGCTGCCGCAACCGTCCTAACTGCTATTATGGAGCAGCCTGCCGGATATGGCCGGATCATCCGGGGCGAAGACGGCGGAGTGCAGAGGATTGTAGAACAGAAGGACTGCACAGAGAGCGAAGCCGCTGTCAGCGAAATCAATACAGGCACTTATTGTTTTGATAACGTTAAGCTATTTGCCGCTCTGGAGAAGGTTACCAATACCAATAACCAGCAGGAATATTATTTGACTGATGTTATCGGTATACTCCGGGCACAGGGAGATATCGTTCTTGGATATCAGGCCCATGATGCTGCAGAGTCTATTGGTGTGAATGACCGCCTGGCGTTGTCCGAAGCGGAAGGCTATATGCGTGAGCGTATCAACCGCGGGCATATGCTGAACGGTGTAACTTTAATCGATCCTGCCTCTACCTATATTGGAGCAGATGTTGTCATTGGAGCAGACACTGTGCTGTATCCGGGCACTGTGCTCAAAGGCAAGACGGTAATCGGCGAAGATTGTGTGATCGGACCAGCGAGCGAAATTGAAGACTGCGTGATTATGGACGGTGCTGTAGTGAAGCATTCCGTACTGAATCAGGCTGAGGTCGGCGCACGGGCTTCCGTTGGGCCTTTTGCGTATTTGCGTCCGGGTGCCGTGCTTGGCGAAGAGGTCAAGATCGGCGATTTCGTGGAGATCAAGAATGCTACAATCGGTCACGGCTCCAAAGTATCCCATTTAAGCTATGTCGGTGATGCTGAGGTCGGTAAGAATGTGAATATCGGCTGTGGTGCCATCACCGTTAACTATGATGGCTATAACAAGTCAAGAACAGAGATCGGTGATGATGCTTTTATCGGCAGCAATGTGAATCTTGTCGCTCCGGTAACTGTGGGCAAAGGCGCATTCGTTGTCGCCGGATCCACCATCACGCGTTCTGTACCAGAGAATGATCTGGCAGTTGCCAGAGTAAGACAGGAGAACAAGCCGGGTTATGCGGACAAGATCCGCTCCCGTGCCAAAGCGAAGAAAGACCAGTCGAAGAGTCCATCGTAAAGCGCTCAAGGCCAAAGCGCCGGACGGACTCTGCAAATCCGCGCCGGCGCTACTTGGAAGTTAAATTCCGTCACGGAGGGTTTATATTTTATGACTTATTGCGATTCCAAACTAAAGATTTTCACCTGCAACTCCAATCCTAAGCTGGCTAGTCAGATTGCCGATTATATCGGTATTCCGATGGGCGAGTCCCATACTACTAGCTTCAGTGACGGAGAGATTCAGGTTAAGCTGTCGGAAAGCGTCCGGGGCTGTCATGTCTATATTGTACAGTCCACCTGTGGACCGGTTAACGACAATCTGATGGAGCTTCTCGTTATGGTGGATGCGCTTAAGCGTGCGTCTGCGAAGAGCATCAATGTCGTGATTCCTTACTACGGTTATGCGCGCCAAGACCGTAAGGCCCGTTCCCGTGATCCGATTACGGCCAAGCTGGTAGCCAACCTGATTGAAAAAGCGGGTGCACATCGCGTCATTACCATGGACCTTCATGCGATGCAGATTCAAGGCTTCTTCGATATTCCTGTAGATCATCTGCTGGGTGTTCCGATTCTGGCCCAATATTTCCGCTCCAAGCAAATTCAGAACCCGGTTGTCGTCTCACCGGACCATGGCGGTGTTGTGCGGGCAAGAAAGCTTGCTGACTTCCTCAACGCTCCACTGGCGATCATCGACAAGCGCCGTCCGGAGCCGAACGTTAGTGAGGTTATGAACATTATCGGTAACATTGAAGGTAAAACAGCGATTCTGATTGATGATATCATTGATACGGCAGGAACCATCGTGCTGGGGGCCAATGCTCTGATGGAAGGCGGCGTGAAGGAAGTCTACGCTTGCTGTACACATCCGGTATTGTCCGGGCCTGCGCATGAACGCCTGGAGAACTCTCCAATCAAAGAAATTATCGTGACGGATACCATTCCAATTCGCAGCAGTAATCCGACAAGTAAGCTCAAGGTGCTGTCCGTAGCTCCGCTTATGGGCGAAGCTATTATTCGTGTGCATGAAGAGCTGTCGATCAGCAAACTGTTCGAGATCGAATAAGCTGCTTATATTAGAAAAAGGGTTACACCTCCGTGAAGCGGAAGATGTAACCCTTGTCGGCGTGATGCGGGAAACAGAGCAGCTCGTACGTCTCAGTATCCCGGGCGGGAAATGAAGGTGAACAGGCTGCGGTTGTATAGCGTCCCCTGAAGCTCCACAAAGCCTTCATCCACCGCTGTAATCACACCGATGTCTACATGAGCGCTACCCCTAAATACTTCAACAGGCACAGCATATTGAATATGGTACTGGAAATGGCGCGGTAATGTTAAAATATCGCCCTGATGTGGCATTGTTCATCACCTGTCTTCGGAGTATAAACTTATTGTACCAAAAACGGAACTCTTCTGCTGGGAGTACCGGGCGGAAAGGATAGACTTTAGTTATGAAATGGATTGTTGGACTCGGAAATCCCGGAACGCAATATGCGAAGACCAAGCATAATGTTGGTTTTATGGCGCTGGATGAGCTTGCGTCCAGACACGGCATTGTCTTTAACCAGAATAAATGCAAATCGGTGATCGGCGAAGGGGTCATTGGCGGAGTAAAGACCGTACTGATTAAACCGATGACCTTCATGAACCTGTCCGGTGAGGCGGTCCGCGCTTATATGGATTATTACAAGGTGCAGCTGGAAGATATGATTGTTGTCTATGATGATCTGGATACGGAGCTGGGCAAAATCCGGCTGCGCTATCAAGGCAGTGCCGGTGGACATAACGGAATCAAGTCGATCATTCAGCACACAGGCACCCAGAGCTTCAACCGGGTGCGGATGGGAATCTCACGTCCGGAGCCGGGATTTGCAATTGTCGATTATGTGCTGTCTACATTCGCCAAGAAAGACGGACCCAAGCTGGAAACGATGATTATGGATACTTGTGATGCAGTGGAATTTGGCCTGCAGCACACATTTGAGCAGACTATGGCCAAGTTCAATGGCTGATTACAAGGTATAGGGTGCAGTAATTTAAGGCTAAAGCTATCCGGGGCGGGGCATACTGGAGGTATATACTACCTTCAGGAGGCATATAGATGGCAATAAACTATGTATGCAGGCACTGCCGGACATTCTTAGGAAGCATCGACAGAAGTGATATCACAGAGATGCAGCTGGGCCTACATTCCTTGACCCCTGCGGAACGCAGAGATATAATAGCGTATGATTCAGAAGGTGAGATTACGGTGAAGGTTACCTGCGGTTACTGTAAGCAGGCCCTGGATAACAATCCGGAACTTAGCCTGCTGGCCAGTCCGCTTCAGTAGGTGGAAGCGCCTGTCTCTATCGTCATCCGCAAGCCTTGGCCTTATCCGCTGAGGCTTGTTTTCGATTCTAATTATAATAGGTGGCAGCGGCAACGCTGCTGTCAGCCTATTTAGTAAGAGAGGTGCACCTGTTGTTACAAGGTCTTATAGAAGCTTTTTCGAAGGATCCCGATTTTCAGTCCGTCACCAGCGGTATCGCTGCAGGTATGAAGGAGCAGCTTATCTCCGGCTTATCCGGCTCGGCCAGACAAATTATGCTGGCTGCGCTGCATGAAGAGACGGAGCGTCCGCTGCTGGTAGTCACTCATAATATGTTCTCGGCACAGAAGATGGCCGAGGATTTGCAGGAAGCGCTTTCTCCGGACCGTGTGCTGCTGTATCCGGCTAATGAGCTGGTAGCTGCTGAAGCTGCAGTCTCCAGCCCCGAGACACTCGCACAGCGTATTGATGTGCTTACGAAATGTGCCAAGGGCTTCCGTGGAGTTGTAGTTGTTCCCTACTCCGGTGTCCGGCGGCTGCTCCCCGCCCCACATGTGATGGCTGGAGCCCAGCTGACCGTTTCGCAGGACGGTACCCTTTCGCTCGATGAATTCCTCATGTCCATGATTGAAATGGGCTACGAGCGTGTCGAGCGGGTGGAGAACCGCGGTGAACTCAGCGTGCGCGGCGGTATTATTGATTTCTATCCTATGACTTCTCCACTAGCTTACCGGGTGGAGCTGTTTGATGATGAAGTAGACTCCATTCGTACCTTTGATCCCATAGACCAGCGGTCTATTGATAAGGTCCGCACTGTGAAGATTACTCCGGCCAAGGAGATTATTGCCGATCAGCTGCGCCAGGATGCGGCCTCTACAGCTGCGTCAGCACTACTGGAGCGGCAGCTCGAGAAAATGAGCGACCGTCAGGCCAAGCTGCGTCTGCGTGAGGAAATGGGCCGGGAGCTGGAAATGCTGCGCGAAGGCACTTATTTTCCGGAACTCTATAAATATATCAGTCTCTTATATCCTGAACGCTCTCATCTGTATGATTACATGGCACAGGATACGTTGCTTGTGCTGGATGAACCGGCCCGATTGCTTGAAACTGCGAAGCAGCTGGAGCGCGATGAGTCGGAATGGAACCTGCACCTGCTGCAGAACGGCAAAACGCTGCCTGACCTGCATCTTTCTGTCGAGAGCGATGTGATTATGTATCACCGTCCGTTCCAGAGCTTGTTCATGTCGATTTTCCTGCGTCAGGTTCCGCATATTCAGCCGCAGAATATCCTGGGCTTCATCAGCCGGGGAATGCAGGATTTCCATGGGCAGATGAACGTGCTGAAATCCGAGATGGAACGCTGGCATAAGTCCGGCGTGAAGGTTATTATGCTGGCCAATGGCGAGGAGCGGATGGAGCGTGTCCGCCGGGTGCTTGACGACTACGGGATTGAAGCCCCGACCATCCTTCAGGGCAACCTGGGCTCCGGTTTTGAGCTTCCTTCGATTCATTTGGCTGTCATCACCGAAGGTGAGATGTTCTCGCAGAAGCAGCGCAAGGCGCGGAAGGTCTCCAAGGGAATTGACAATGCCGAACGGATCAAGAGTTATACGGAGCTGAAGATTGGCGATTATGTGGTTCACCAGAACCACGGGATCGGCAAGTACATGGGCATCGGCACGCTTGAGGTCAGCGGGATTCACCGCGACTATATGCATATTCTCTATGCCGGCGGCGACAAGCTCTCGGTTCCGATTGATCAGATCGATCTCATCCAGAAGTATGTCGGTTCTGAAGACAAGGAGCCGAAGGTATATAAGCTTGGCGGCAACGAGTGGACGAGAGTTACCAGCAAAGTACGGAGCTCGGTCCAGGATATCGCCGATGATCTGATCAAGCTCTACGCCGAACGCCAGAGCGCGCTTGGTTACGGCTTCGATAAGGATACGCAGGAGCAGCGTGAATTCGAAGAGATGTTCCCGTATGAGGAGACCCGTGACCAGCTTCGCGCGATCGAAGAGATCAAGAAGGATATGGAGCAGAACCGTCCGATGGACCGCCTGCTTTGCGGAGATGTGGGCTACGGCAAGACAGAAGTGGCGATCCGGGCTGCTTTTAAATCAGCGATTGAAGGCAAGCAGGTGGCAGTCCTCGTGCCAACGACGATTCTGGCACAGCAGCACTATGAGACCTTCCGTGAGCGCTTCGCTAATTATCCGCTGAATATTCAGGTGCTGAGCCGTTTCCGCAGCCGTAAGGAGCAGAATGACACCATTAAGGGAGTAAGACAGGGTACCGTGGATGTGGTTATAGGCACACACCGACTGCTGTCGCAGGATCTGGTGTTCAAGGATCTGGGTCTCCTGATTGTCGATGAAGAGCAGCGTTTCGGCGTGACCCACAAAGAGAAGCTGAAGAAGCTGAAGACCAATGTCGATGTGCTGACCCTGACGGCAACGCCGATTCCACGCACTCTGCATATGTCGATGCTTGGTGTGCGGGACTTGTCAGTTATTGAGACGCCGCCAGAGAACCGCTTTCCCGTACAGACGTATGTTGTTGAGCATAGCCAGACCCTTACCCGCGAAGCGGTAGAGCGGGAGCTTGCCCGTGGCGGCCAGGTCTATTACCTCTATAACCGCGTCCAGGGGATTCAGGAGATGGCTGCACAAATCTCCATGCTGGTGCCGGAGGCAAGAGTAGGCATCGGCCATGGACAGATGTCAGAGTCGGAGCTGGAGAAGACTATTCTCGATTTCCTTGATGGAGAATACGATGTGCTGGTCAGCACAAGCATTATAGAAACTGGTGTGGATATTCCAAACGTCAATACGCTCATTGTGCATGATGCCGATAAAATGGGACTTTCCCAGCTCTATCAGCTGCGCGGACGTGTAGGACGTTCTAACCGGATAGCTTATGCCTATTTCACGTACCAGCGGGATAAGGTGCTGACAGAAGTGGCCGAGAAACGTCTGCAGTCAATTAAGGAATTCACGGAGCTTGGTTCAGGCTTCAAAATCGCTATGCGCGATCTCTCTATCCGCGGAGCAGGCAATCTGCTCGGTGCGGAGCAGCACGGATTCATTGCTTCTGTTGGGTTCGATCTGTATTCGCAGATGCTGGCGGAGGAAATCCGCAAGCGTAAGGTCAGCGTGCTAGGTGAAGAGGATACTTCGCTGAAACAGGGCAATACCGTGATTGATTTGTCGATTGACGCATATCTTCCATCCGAGTATATTTACGACAGTATCCAAAAAATTGAAATCTATAAAAAAGTTGCTGCAGTGGCGACTTTTGAGGATGCCTCGGAGCTTGAGGATGAGCTGCTTGACCGGTTCGGCGAATTGCCGGAAGCAGTCATCAATCTGCTCTCTGTGGCCCGGCTGAAGGTATACGGCAAACTGTATGGTATGGAATCCATGGTCCGGCGGGGCGATGAGGTCTCACTCAATTTCCATGAAGGAACTATCGGGGCGTTAGATACGGCGAAGCTGGCCAAAGTTGGAAATAGCTTCGAAAGACGTGTACAATTTGATAAGGATGCGAAAGCAACGATCCGCATCAAGTCCAAAGACTTGGGCGACAAAGAGCTGCTTGAACTGCTGGAGCAATTCCTCGCGGCAGCTAAACAGTCTTTAAAATCGAAGGGAGAATTACACAATGTCGTTAAATAAAAAACCATGGAAAGTGCTGCTGGTCTCACTGGTTGCAGCAGTTTCCTTCTCAATGCTTGCTGCCTGCAGCAGCAACAGCGGCGATGATACAGCGGTGGCAACTTATAATGGCGGAACGATTACTGCGAAGGAATTCGATCTGGATACCCGCGTAATGAAATTCCTGTCTCCGCAGCAGGCGCAGTATCTGGAGATTGATATGTTCAAGGAGTCTATCCTGAAGCAGGAGGTCGCGTTTGAACATCTGGCTGGCCAGGCAACGGATGAGGCGAAGAAGGCAGCAGAGAAAGAGGTCGATACACAGATTGAGACGATCAAGAGCAGTCTGGGCGACTCCTATAAAAGCTCTCTGAAGGAGCAGGATCTAAGCGAATCGGACCTGCGTTCTTATATGCAGCGGGTGCTTACCGTTTATCAGGACATGCTGCTCAAAGTAACGGACGAGCAGGTGAAGACAGAGTACGAAGCGATTAAAGCTGATTTCACCGTGGCTACACTGCGTCATGTGCTGGTTGGCTTGACGGATGGTGACGGCAAGGAGCGTGCGGATGCAGATGCGCTGAAGCGTGCCAATGAAGCGAAAGCGAAGCTGGACGGCGGTGCAGACTTTGCAGCCGTTGCCAAAGAATATTCGGATGATACCAGTACGAAGGATACCGGGGGCTTATATAAGGATGAGCCGCTGTCCAAGTACGTAGAAGAGTTCAAAGCCGCAGCCCAGACGCTGCCGCTTAATACGATTAGTGATCCGGTGAAGAGCAGCTACGGATATCACGTCATTAAAGTTGAAGCCCGCAAGGAGACAACCTTCGACACGCTGACGGCAGAGCAGCTGGAGACTGTTAAGAGCTCAGCAGCTTCCACCAGCCTGGAGTCGTTCCTCGAAAAGGGTCTGGATAGCCTGAAGATTGAGATCAACCTGCCGAAGAGCACCGCCGCAGCCGATGAACCGGGAACAGCAGCTACTCCAGCCCCGGCTGATGCCACACCAGCTCCGGCCGCTACAGAAGCAGCCAAATAATTTTATAGGTGGACAAGCCGTCTGATGCGCCAAGCATCAGGCGGCTTTTTTTGAACAGGCTGGAGCAGGTATAGAATGGTGAATTTAAGAACATAACTGGAATGATGCGCCTGTTGTGTTTGTGATTTTGCATGAACTATTTTAAACAGGCGGCTTGAATGTATAAGGAACTGGGAAGAGATGAATACTATGGTCAGATATTACGATAAATCACTGGGATTAACCATTCCCATAATGGACAGTAGTTGGACCATACTTCTTAAGAAAGCGGGGCAACATGTGAAATGAAAGCTACTGGAATTGTACGCCGTATTGATGACCTCGGACGAGTTGTTATCCCTAAAGAGATTAGACGCACCTTGCGCATTCGGGAAGGAGACCCTCTGGAAATCTTCGTCGACCGTGATGGTGAAGTTATATTGAAAAAGTATTCTCCGATTGGCGAGCTGGGTGATTTCGCGAAAGAATACGCGGAGTCACTGTTTGAGGGAACAGGGCATATTACGATGATTACGGACCGGGACACCTTCATCGCACTCGCCGGCGGCTCCAAGAAGGATTATTTGGAGAAGCAGGTTGGCGTGCTGCTGGAGAAGGTAATGGAAAGCCGTAAAACGGTGCTTGAGACGAATGGGGGCAGCTACGACATCAGCAAAGACCACACGGAGCTGCTATCCAGCTATGTGGCAGCACCCATTATCTCCGGCGGAGATCCAATCGGCTGTGTAGTACTGCTGAATAAGGATGACACGGTGAAAATGGCGCAGATGGAAGTGAAGATGGCTGAAACAGCCGCAGCCTTCCTGGGCAAGCAGATGGAGCAGTAAGAGATTGGCCTATAGAACCCCGCTTATCCTCTGGGTATGACTCCACAGGAAATGGCGGGGTTTTGTTGTATGAAGTGAAGCCATTTCCACTTACAGGCATACTTAAGCTATAATATAGAAATTCATTCTAATATGATGAGCTTAAGAATGGGGACCTCATTGTAACATGCTTAAGTTCACGTTCAATAATATGGCAGTCACGCTGTAGAAGCAGGTATATCATGAAATCGGACACCCAAGGCTCGAAGCTGCTGCAAGGTGCATTTATTCTTAGCGCGGCAGCTATTTTCTCAAAACTGATCGGTACCCTGCAGAAGATTCCGCTGCAGAACCTGGGCGGTGACGCAGCATTCGGTATCTACAATACGGTCTATCCGCTATATACGATCCTGGTCACGGTGGCCATGCTGGGATTGCCTGCAGCCATCTCCCGGTTCGTGGCAGAGGCATCTGCTGCGCAGGATGACCAGGAAGGACGGCGGGTGCTGCGCCTGTCAGCGGGCATTACAGCAGTCTCCGGACTGATTCTCGGGATTCTGGTCTATACCGGAGCACCGGTTATTGCTGTGTGGGTCGGCAATTCCCATATTACTTCCGCTCTGCGCAGCAGTGCCTGGGGACTGGCAGTAGTACCGCTGATGGCCGCACTGCGCGGTTACTTCCAGGGGCTGCATAATATGATGCCAACCGCTGTGTCACAGGTCGTAGAGCAGTCGGTGCGTGTGGCAGTCATGATCGCACTGCTGCTCTATCTGACAGCGGCCGGTGCCGATGAGGCAGGTATTGCCGCCGGCGCATTGCTCGGTCCTGCGGGCGGAGGATTGGCAGGTCTGGCCGTTATGCTCCTCTATTGGCGCACTTACCGCCGCAGCGGGCTGAAGGCCGCTATGCTTCTGGTTCCCGCCAGAGGGAAGCCAGCCGCAGCTGAAGTCCACCCGGAACGCGAGACGAATGTCCGTAAGCTGCTGGCTTACGGACTGCCGGTGATGCTGGGCGCTCTGGCTATGCCGCTGATCGGCCTGGTGGATGTGTTCACGGTTCCCCGTCTGCTGACGGGAAGCGGCAGCAGTGAGACGGCCGCTATGGCCCAGTTCGGCATCTATAACCGCGGACTGCCGCTCGTCCAGATCGTAACCATGCTGGCCACCTCATTGTCGGTAGTATTCATTCCGGCCCTGGCGGAAGCGAAATTCCAGCGGAACGAGGAACTTATCCGCACACGCATCACGTTGTCGCTGCGCTGGTTCTGGCTCCTCGGCTTGGCCGCGTCCGTAGGCCTGGCCGTCCTTGCAGAGCCCGTTAACACGGCTCTGTACGGGGACGCTGCCGGCAGCGGCGCGATGACCTGGCTGGCCTTCACCGCCGCCGGCGGCACGGTCAGCATCATCTCCGCCGCGCTGCTGCAGGGCCTTGGCGCCGTGCGTGCGCCGGCGCTGCACCTTCTGGCCGCCGCTGCGCTTAAGGCGGCCCTGAACCTGCTGCTGGTCCCGCAGCAGGGCATTACCGGTGCGGCCATCGCCGGCGTGGCCGCACATCTCTTCGCAGCAGCGCTGAACGTGCTGCTGCTCTACCGCCAGGGCTATCTGCGGCTGCGCTTCGCAGATGCCCTGCTGAAGCCCGCGGCGCTGCTCGCGGGCCTGGGGCTGGTTGCCGCGGCCGTGAGCCTCGCCGCGGGCAGAGCGGCGGACGCGGCCGGCTTCGGCGGCGGGCGGACCGCTGCGCTGGCGCAGAGCCTGCTCGGCGTGCTCGCAGGCTGCGCCGTCTTCGCACTCGGCGCAGTGGCGCTGCGGCTGCTCAGCGAGAACGAGCTGCGCCAGCTTCCGGGCTTCGGCCCCCGGCTGGCGGACAAGCTGAAGAAGCTGCGCCTGTTCCCTTAAGGCTTACTAATAATTTACATAGGGCCACCGGCTGCACAAGCAGCAGGCAGATGCCCTCAAAGGAGTAGACAGGCATGAGCGCAATACTAACGGTGGTCGGCCTCGGGTCCGGTAATCCGGACCGGCTGACACTGGGCATTATCAAGAAGCTCAAGGCGGCATCCGCCGTTTACGTGCGGACCGCAGAGCATCCCGCCATGGCTGCACTGGCTGAGCTTGAGATTTCTTCGGAGTCTTTCGACGGGCTGTATGAATCGTTATCCTCCTTCCCTGAGGTCTACGAAGCCATTACGGCAACCCTGATTGAGAAGGCAGCGGCGGCTCCGCAAGGCACAGAAATCGTCTATGCCGTGCCGGGACATCCCATGGTTGCTGAAGCCGCTGTATCCCTGCTGCGACAACGCTGCCCGGAGGCCCGCATTGAGCTGAATATCCTCGGCGGGGAAAGCTTCCTCGATGAGGCATTCGTCCGTCTGGGCTTTGATCCGATTGAAGGATTTCAGCTGCTGGATGCTTCGGGCATCCGCAGCTCCCAGCTCCACCCGGAGCTGCACACACTGATCGGGCAGGTGTATGACAGCTTCACTGCGTCAGAAACCAAGCTCTGCCTGATGGAGCTGTATCCGCCGGAGTATGAAGTAGTTGTCGGACATGCTCTCGGTGTAGAGGGTGAGGAGCAGATTCTGCGTGTGCCGCTGTATGAGCTGGACCGGCTGGACGGATACGGCAACCTCTCGCTGGTGTATGTTCCAATCAACCCTGCAGAGGATGCGCGAAAGCGTACGTTTGCCCGGCTGCATGAGATTGTCGATATTTTGCGGAGTCCGGAAGGCTGTCCCTGGGACCGTGAGCAGACCCATGAATCCTTGCGCAAGAACCTGATCGAAGAGACCTATGAGGTGCTGGAAACGATCGACGAGGATGACCCGGACCATATGAAGGAAGAGCTGGGCGACCTGCTGCTCCAGATTATGCTTCATGCCCAGATGGAAGAGGAGCTCGGTACATTTAGCGTCTATGATGTGATTGAAGGCCTGAATGAGAAGCTGATCTTCCGCCATCCGCATGTCTTCGGCGACCGTGTTGCCGGCAATGCCGAGGAGGCGCTGCAGAACTGGGACGGCATGAAGGCCGAAGAGAAGCGACGCAAAGGCGTGAAGCCTGAAGCGCTGTCCGCGCTCAGCGGGGTTCCCCGTGACCTGCCTGCACTGATGAAGGCTTACAAGCTGCAGAAGAAGGCCTCCAAGGTGGGATTCGATTGGGATAATACCGGAGATGTCCTAGCCAAAATCCGTGAAGAGGTCGACGAACTGCAGGAAGCGATTGAAACGGGGCTGTCTGCCGAGGAGCAGATGCTGGAGCTGGGTGACCTGCTGTTCGCGGCAACCAATGTAGCCCGCTTCATCGATGCCGATCCGGAGGAAGCGCTGACCCGCACAAACCGCAAGTTTATCTCCCGGTTCCAGTACATTGAGCAGCGGCTGCTTGATAGAGGTACTAGTGTTCAAGACAGTAGTCTGGAAGAGATGGAGGCTCTCTGGCAGGAAGCCAAGACAGAAGAGCGGAGCCAGTAGGGTATACAGTGCTGGAGAAACGGTAATGCTGTGAACAGGACCTTAAATCTCTGATTTAAAATGCAAATAGAGGTTTATAATGTTATAGTGCTATAAGTCCCGGTTCTCTGCCAGCGGTTACTTTTTTAAAAAAAGGGCGGATCATGGCAGGAATTGAAGGCAGCATCAAGAATATCATAAAGACGAAATGACGATTTGCGGCATTTTTTGCCAGCGAGCCGGAATTTCATTTATTTTTTTGTATCCTAGGAGGAACTTCAAATTATGAACAAGACAGATCTGGTAAACAACATTTCCGAAAAAAGCGGATTGGCCAAAAAAGATGTAGAAGCGGTACTCAATGGGGTTCTGGGCGAAATTACAGAAGCTCTGGCAAGCGGAGATAAAGTGCAGCTGATCGGATTCGGCACTTTTGAAACCCGCAAACGTTCCGGCCGTACCGGCCGTAACCCGCAATCGGGCACACCTATTGAAATCCCTGAATCGACTGTACCGGCCTTCAAGGCAGGTAACAAGCTTAAAGAAGCCGTTAACTAATGCGTCTGGACAAGTTCCTGAAAGTTTCCCGTCTGATCAAGCGCCGCACCGTGGCCAAGGATGTGTCCGAACAGGGCCGGGTACTGATCAATGGACGGGAATCCAAACCGAGCAGCACTGTGAAGATCGGTGACGAGATTACCGTGCAGTTCGGCCAAAAGCTTGTGACGGTCAAAGTCGAAAAGCTGGTGGAGACCACCCGCAAGGACGAGGCCGCCGGAATGTATACCCTGCTCCGTGAAGAGCCTGTGGCCAAAAGCACCGGACTCGACTGGTAAGGCAGATTTCAGTCAGTAATCGAAAGCGTAACTTTACTCTATGTGAAGTTACGCTTTTTTACGATGCATGGCACGCCTTCATGTTCTATACCCTGTCCTTCCGTCATAGATTAGAACCAAGAAGGAGGGGTACATGCTATGATCGAGCCAGCCAAAGTCAATAAACAACATGATCTGCACATGCACAGCCGTAAACAGGTCGAACTTACGGGCGTGCAGAATGTAGAGAGCTTTGACAGCGAGGAGTTTCTGCTACGTACGGAACTCGGCCATCTCACCATTCGGGGAAGTCATTTACATATCAAAAATTTGAGTCTGGAGAATGGATTGTTGTCACTTGAAGGCAATGTTCATTCCCTGATTTATCTGGATCCCGGTACGCAGGGCAAAAATAAAGGGATTCTCCGTAAGCTGTTCAAATGAATCCCGCGGTCCAATGGATCACCCTGCTCTATATGGTGCTGGCCGGCACAACCATGGGACTGGCCTATGACAGCTACCGGGTGCTGTCGCTGAAGCTGAGCTTTCCCAAATGGCTGAATGCGCTGCTGGATTTGCTGTACTGGATAGCAGCTGCCCTGTTCGTCTTTCGCATGCTTTATGCCGGAAATCAGGGACAATTGAGGTTTTATGTCTTTCTCGGACTCTTTCTAGGTGTATGGATCTATTTTTTGATCTTCAGTGTTACGGTGCGGCGTTTTGTGTTAATGTTAATTCAGTCGGTTCAGTATACGTGCAGGCTGCTATGGAGATGTATTGAGATCGTGATCGGATGGCCGCTTCTCTGGCTGTGGCGCCTTGTAAAGGGAACGCTGCTGCTGCTCGGCCGGATCCTACTCTATATTTTCAAGCTGCTGCTGCGTCTAACCAAGCCAATCTGGGTACTTCCTGTAAGGTGGGTCTCTCCGTATCTTTCCCGGTTCTATCATAGTCCCAGGGTAGTGAGGATCACTAAATGGATATCGGGATGGCGGAAACGCTGATCTTGAACTGGGGGTACGCTGTATGAACAGATTCTCTGCGGAAGAGAAGAATAATAACAATAAGGCTTCGGCCGCAGGCGCGAAGAGAAGAAAGTTTATATGGATTTTTGTAGTGGCGGTATTCTTCGGCTGGGCCGGGTTTACTTTCTTTGCCCAGAGTTCAGCTATTGCCGACAAGACTGAACAGCTTGCGAAGAAGCAGCAGAGCAATGAAAGCGTCACAGCTTCGCTCAACCAACTGAAATATGAAGTCTCGCGGCTGAATAATGATGAGTATATCGGACAATTAGCGCGTAAATGGTATAATATGTATCCAGAAGGTGAATCACCTATCCGCACAGAGCAATCTGAGTAATAAAAGCAGGCTAAAAGGGGCTTTCGCTCTGTTGCCTTGCTTTGTTCTTTACTGTATAATCAAATCACCGCAGACAGGATGAACTAATATTCGTCTGTATATTTTTAAGGGAGGATCATTTTATTCTATGGCAATTGAAGTGGGCACCAAGTTAGAGGGCAAGGTGACAGGCATCACGCATTTCGGAGCATTTGTGGATCTGTCAGGAGGTGTCACAGGTCTCGTTCACATCTCGGAGATCGCCGATAACTACGTCAAGGATGTTAACGATCATTTGAAGATTGCGGATGTAGTAACCGTCAAGGTGATCAATGTTGACAAGGACGGCAAGATCGGACTTTCCATTAAGCAGGCCGTTGATAAGCCGGCGTCGGAAGTACGTCCCCCCAGAGCTCCAAGACCAGAACGTCCAAGCGGTGGAGACCGTTTCGGCGGTGGTGGCGGCAGTGGCGGAGGCGGCGGTGGTGGATTCAATCGTGAACGGGGTGGGCGTCCATTCAAGCCTGCAGCCGGTAAACCTTCATTCGAGGATAAAATGTCACGCTTCCTGAAAGACAGCGAAGAACGGATATCTTCGATCAAGAAGAACACAGAAGGAAAGCGCGGCGGCCGTGGAGCCAAGCGCGTATAATCTGAGTCTTGCACATCATAAATAACCGCTGGGGCTTCATGCCCTTCGCGGTTTTTTTGTTTGTCCTGGTAATTGTTCAATTCCTGGCATTTGCCCGCGGGTGGCAGGAAGCTCTGCAATACCTTCAGTGTAGGATTCGCAGCCGGGCTGTTTTTTGTCGGCCACAAACAAATTGCCGACAGCATCCAAGCCATTCTCACATAACTCTAGGGCAAAAGCTGACGAATGTCTGCGGGGGCACCGGCAACGTCTGCCGTCAAGGCCAGCCCCAGCATGGGCTAACCTTTTGCTCCGTAAGGGTTAGAAAGGTTTTTCCATAAAATGTCGGCAGAGGCTTTTTTGTCGGAATATTTTTGCAGCCTGCTCTCTGTTTCTGACAAACTTTCATAAGACCCCCGCTATATAATGAGAACCATAAATTCATATACGGGTGGTGCAGGGGAATGAGTAAAAGCAATGTGGTGAATTTGCCGGAGTGGACAAGAGCAGGAAGCAAAGACAAGGTTCAGAAGGAAGCTTGGAGTACACGTCTGAAGGCGTGGAGTATGAGACAGCCGGTCCTCCAGTTCATCGCGGTCAAGAAGTGGGCACTGCTGCTGAGTCTGATGGGCTTTTTACTAGGCCGTGCCATGATTTTGGACGAGCTGACTCCCTTTGCTGCCGCTTATTTCGCCGTCATTGTATTTATGCGCAGGGACTCTACGCTGCCTGTGGCTGCGGCTATTCTTCTCGGAAGTCTGTTTACCCCGTTTCCCGGTGCTATAGTGGTTGCCGCAGAGCTGATTATCTTTTATCTGATTTACAAAGGAATGGAGAACTTCCAGCGGGTGGATCTGTCCTATGCGCCGCTCATGGTATTCGTCGCTTCTTTTATGGTGGGACTGTTCCGGGTGGTAATCGGGCCGACGCTGGCCTGGTATCCGCTGATGATGGCAACGATTGATGCCTTGCTTGGGTTTGTGCTGACGCTCGTATTCCTGCAGGCGCTTCCAGTGTTCACTTATAAGCAAAAAAGCAGGGCGCTTCGCAATGAAGAGGTCCTCTGCCTGATTATTCTGCTGGCCTCCGTGATGACAGGCCTGGTCGGGTGGACGGTAAATGGCCTTTCTCTGGAGCATATTTTATCGCGTTTCCTCATTCTGCTCTTTGCCCTTGCCGGTGGAGCCCCGCTCGGCGCAGCCGTCGGTGTCGTCACCGGTCTGATCCTTAGTCTGGCTGATGTAAGTGCCATTTATCAGATGAGTCTGCTGGCCTTCTCCGGTATGCTGGCGGGAATGATGCAGTCCGGACGCAAAGGGGCCGTCTCAATCGGGATGCTGCTGGGTTCAACCATATTGTCGGTATATTTCATGGGACCAGGCGATGTGATGAATTCCACCTGGGAGACCTGCGCCGCCGTAGTGTTGTTTCTTTTGACACCTAAAGGCATTATTTCTGCCATTGCCAAATATGTACCGGGCACTGCTGATCATAGCCGCTCTCAACATGAATATGCCCGCAGAGTACGGGATATTACAGCAGACCGGGTTACCCAATTCTCTCAGGTATTCCGTCAGCTCTCCAGCAGCTTTGGTCAAATTCCCCGTGCCACGGAAGCCGGTAAAAGCGACCGTGAAATGGAGGACTTTATGAAAACGGTAACGGAAGGAGCCTGCGCCGGCTGCATCCGGCGTACCCACTGCTGGGATGCCAAGTTCTATCAGACATACAGATATATGACCGATATGATGACTACTGTGGAAGAATGCCCCGACATTACAGCGGCCCAGCTGCCTCCGGAATGGAACCGGATCTGCGGCAAGACGGGCGAAGTACTCGAAGTAATGAAGGGCCAATATGAACTCTATCAGCATGATATGCGCTGGAAGCGGCAAATATACGACAGCCGCCAATTTGTTGCCGAACAATTATCCGGGGTCTCTCAGGTTATGGAGGATCTGGCGAAGGAGATCAAGCGGGAAGGCCAGGCGATGTACCGCCAGGAGGGACAGATCCGCGAGGCACTGGAGAAGCTGGGCCTGTCAATTCATACCATAGAAATTCTAAGCCTTGATCCCGGCCGGGTAGAGATTGAAGTGGTGCATGCTTATACCCGGGGCTTCGACGAATGCCGCAAAATGATTGCCCCGTTGCTCTCCGATATCCTGGAGGAGAATATTGCGGTGGTAAGTGAAACAGCGGTGCACCCGCGCGAAGGCTTATCTATGGTGACTTTTGGTTCAGCCAAGGCTTATGAAATTAACACAGGTGTAGCCGGTGCTGCCAAAGGAGGCGATATAATGTCCGGCGACAGCTTCAGTACGGTGGAGCTCGGAAATGGCACCTTTGCTGTGTCGATCAGTGATGGAATGGGCAACGGCGAGCGGGCCCGGATGGAGAGCAGTGCTGCGCTATCCATGCTGGAGAAGCTGCTGCAATCAGGGATGGATGAGAAGCTGGCGGTCAAATCTGTCAATTCGATTCTGCTGCTGCGTTCCCCGGATGAATTCTATGCGACCGTGGATATGGCGCTGATCGATCAATATTCGGCGCAGACCATCTTCATGAAGATTGCGTCAGCACCAAGCTTTATCCGGCGGGGCAGCGAGGTTATTCCGGTGACAGCCAGCAATCTGCCGATTGGAATTATTAAAGATATTGAAGTGGACCTGGTCACCATGCAGCTGCGTCCCGGAGATATTCTCATTATGATGACCGATGGTATTTATGATGCGCCCGGATATGCCGTTAATAAAGAGATATGGATGAAACGACTGATTCAGGAGCTGGAAGGCGATGATCCTCAGGATATGGCCGACAGCCTGCTGGATAAAGTAATCCGTTACCAGGGCAATGAGATCCATGATGATATGACGATTGTCGTCAGCCGTGTCGATCATTTCCATCCCGAGTGGTCAAGCCTGCATATGCCGGGAGTGGGCCGGATGGAGAGACCGCGCACAGTTAGTTAGGTAACCTATCATTTACCTGACACTGTTCTTTCATTATCTTCTATATAAGATTAGCAAAACTTAAGAATGACAGCCGGCAGCCGATAAAAGATTCCCCTGCAGGGTAAGGATTCCTCCATGCAGTAAGTTGGATTCTTAGGTCCACTCTGTCTTCTGCCCGGTATGCAGCAATGGGATTCAGGGAACTTAGGCAGGCAATACCGGTTCGTCTCTGTGCAGACATTAAATGTTGTACTGAGTGCAGCTTTGATATGAAGAAACCAGGGTGTTTGGAAAAATTGTTGTACGAAATACAAGAATTGCTCCGCAAAGTGGCTGGAAGCTGAGAAATCCTGCATTTCGTACAACAATATCCGTTTAAGGGTGATTGGTATGAGGGAATTGTTGTATTTGGTGCAGGATTTAAGACCTCAGACTGGAGGAGCGATAGCGGGCACTTAATAGTTATCTGCATGATAACTTATCAATTTAGCTGCAGCAGTCACCAGATTCCCACCAACTAGCTAAGTGGTTAACCAAGTTGATCACCACTGGAGGTTCCAAATATTCTGCTGGCTGAGGCCTGTGTTCTCAATCTTGCGTTAACCGGCAAGTGCATTCCATCCACTGGCCCGTTTCTGCCCGCCCCGTTTCAACCGCCGCTGACTCAGCGGCGTAAACTTGTATTGATGGAAAGTGAAGTATATGGAACGGAGAGGAATTTTGGAGCCGCAGAAGCGGCAGTGTTCGCCTTTGTCCTCTGATTTCAACCGCAAACTGCGTTACTCAAATCAGGAAATCAGAGGACAACAGCGATCGGAGGGCCAAAACTTTCTCGCAGTGGCCCTTATTTCACGAAGCCATTCGATTCAAGTTTTTCCCGCTAAGCGGCGTTTGAAATCTCTCTACCTTGGATATGCTAGAACTAGATACAAGGCAAAGGGGAGTGAACGGTCATGAAGCAGATCCTACTCATTACTGACGGTTGTTCGAATGTGGGGGAAAGTCCGGTACTTGCGGCGGCGCATGCCCGGCAGGAGGGTATTACGGTCAATGTCGTAGGAGTCGTGGACTATGGAACGATCGGTGAACTCGGAAGCCGGGAGATCGCTGATATTGCCAAAGCGGGAGGCGGACTCAGCCGGATTGCCTCAACGTCGCAGCTGGCACAGACCATTCAGATGATGACCCGCAAGACCGTGGTTCAGACGATCCAGCAGGCGGTTAATAAAGAGGTAAAAAAAATTCTCGGCGAGGGTTCCCTCGAAGAACTGCCTCCGCAGCAGCGGTCACAGGTGGTTACGGTTGTCGATGAGCTGACCGAGACTTCTCCGCTGCGTATTGCCCTATTAATTGATGCAAGTGCGAGCATGAAGCCCAAGCTGGGTGCCGTGGAGGATGCCATCCGTGATTTGGCTCTCAGTCTGGAGGCACGGGAAGGGCGGAGCGAGCTTGCCGTGTTCCATTTCCCCGGGCGTACCAGCAGTGAAGATATCGTGCTGGATATGGACTGGACGCGGAATGTATCGGAAGTCCGCTCACTGTTCTCCAGGCTGAAGATGCGGGGGGCTACTCCGACAGGACCGGCTATTTTCAAGGTGCTCGAACATTACCGTTATGATAAACTGGATGAACCTCGTGACTATCTTGTGAATGGGGATGACGAGGCAAGAGAAGGGATGATTGGTGGGTATGTCGTCTAATCCACCCTTTCCGGCAGGCACTGTAATTACCGGCAAATGGCGGGGGAACCGTTATGTTGTGGAGCGGATGCTGGGGAAAGGGGCAAACGGAACCGTATATCTTGTGCAGCGGGAAGGCCGGCGGGAGCGGTATGCGCTCAAAATCGGATACGATACGCTGGAGCTGCAGTCAGAAATCAATGTACTGACTTCTCTGCAATCCTGCCGTAAACGCAGCGAGCACCGGGCACGCAAGGAGTCACCGTTGTCCTCTTACCTGCTGGAATCGGATGATTTCAAGGATAGGGACCATACTCCTTTCTACGTGATGCGTTATGTGGAAGGCAGGCCGCTTCATCATTTTTTGTCCAGGAACGGGGCGTCCTGGCTGGGGCTTGTCGGCATGAAGCTCCTGGAGAAGCTGCAGACCCTGCATGAGTGCGGCTTTGTGTTCGGAGACCTTAAGCCGGAGAATGTCATGGTATCCAATTACGGGGAAGCCGAGCTGATTGACTACGGAGGCGCGAGTCCCCTGGGACGCAGCGTGAAGCAGTTTACCGAATGGCATGACCGCGGGTTCTGGAACGCCGGCAGCCGGACGGGAGACGAGAACTATGATCTGTTTGCTTTTGCCGTACTGTGCCTGCGCCTGCTTAATGAAGAAGGTCTGAAGTCCGCAGCCCAGCAGCTGCCGCAGACCCGGAGTGTGGATGAACTGCTGAAGCTGGCCAGAAATCTGCCTGACAAAAAGCTGGCCTCCTGGCTGTGTCTGGCGCTCAAAGGCGGTTTTCCCGGTTCCTCACAAGCTGCGGAGATCTGGAGAAGTCAGATATACAGAGCACGGAAGACGGGAAAAGATACGATGGCAACTCCCCGCTGGCTCAAAAATGCGTTTGCGCTGTCTTTATTTCTGCTGGCCTTTACGATCTACTGGGTATTCCGTTTTTGAAATTATACATAATACCAGCGTGCTGGAATTCCGGAGCAAGACAGGCAAGTGATCTGCAAGAAAGGATGCCGCATATGGAACAAATGAAAGAACTGGTGGAATCCGTACTGGAGGCTGCGGCTGAGCATGAACTGTGGCAGCCCCATGACACCATAGTAGTCGCAGTTTCCGGAGGGCCGGACTCTGTGGCTCTTTTGCGTATTTTGCACGAGATTGCCGTAAACCGGATGCCATTAACTCTGGTCTGTGCCCATGTGAATCATGGCTTCAGAGCCGAATCAGCGGAAGAGGCGGAGTTTGTCAGGAATATGGCTGCTGAGCTGGGAATCCCTTTTGAGCTCGCGGAGTTTGATATTCCATCCATGGTCAAGGAAATAGGACTGGGTCCGGAAGGAGCGGCAAGGGAGAAACGCTATCAATTTCTGATTGAAACCGCGCACCGTTACCATGCACGTTCTGTCGCACTGGCCCATCATGCCGATGATCAGGCTGAGACTGTGCTGATGCGGCTGCTGCGGGGGAGTGGTCCTTCAGGCCTTGCAGGCATGCGCTGGAAACGGACTGAAAAAAAGGTGGAACTCATCCGCCCCTTCCTGCGTATTAACAAAACAGCTCTTGTCGGCTTATGCCGGGAAGAGGGGTTTGCTTACGCGGAGGATGCCAGCAATCTGCTTATGAAGTATAAGCGGAACGCGGTCAGGCTGGAAGTATTGCCCCTGCTTGAACAGCATAATCCGAGAGTGAGACAATCACTTCTGCAGCTGTCTGAAATTGCCGGTGCGGAAGATGAATATATGGAGGCGAATGCGGCAAAATGCTTCGAAGAGCTTGTTTTTATCGAGCATGGAAAATACACCTTGGAGAGAGCTTCATTTGCGGCCCTACCCTCCGCTTTACAACGGCGTTTGATTAAACTAATATTAAATTATCTGTCAGCGGATTCATCTGTGATGGATTTCCCCAAGATTGAAGCTGTGCGCCGGGGAACGCTGCAGGAGCACCCCACCGTATGGACTTTGGATTTGGGCAGGGGTTTCGTCTGTATGCGGCAATATGATACCCTTTTATTCTCGTCCAAGCCCTTGCTTCGGCAGGTGAGCTATACATACCCTCTGTCTTTGCCTCATCCCCGGATTCACCTGAAGGAGATAGGAAAAGTTATGACGATGAAGGTGCTGGAGAGAGAAGATTTTTTTGCACAGGAGGAGGACTCTGGGAAGATGTCGGCCTGGTTTGACGGCGATGAGCTCGTCTTACCACTCACCATCCGTTCCCGATTGCCTGGAGATACCATAAGGGTTATGGGATTAAACGGAAGCAAAAAGGTAAAAGATATTTACATTGATGATAAAATACCTTCTTCCGAACGCTCTGCGATTCCCCTCGTTTGTGATGGTTTGGGCAATATCGTCTGGATTCCGGGCGTTAGGCGCTCGATGCATGCCGCAGTAGGGCGGCACACGGCCTCGGTGCTTCTCCTGTCCATGGAAGACATGGAACAGGGCGAAGAAACGTAATGGTCGAAGTAAGTCTTTCATAGTATAACTTAGGAGGTTCGCAAGTTGCAGAATGATATTCAAGAAATCTTGATCAGCGAAGAAGAAATCCAACAAAGAATCAGGGAGCTTGGCGCCCAGCTGAGCAAGGAATATGCAGGCCGCACACCTTTAGTCATCTGTGTACTCAAAGGTGCGTTTATCTTTATGGCGGATCTGGTTAAAGTGATTACAGTACCCGTTGAGATGGACTTCATGGCAGTATCCAGCTACGGTGGTACGACCAAATCCTCCGGTGTAGTCAAAATCATCAAGGATCTGGACACATCGGTTGAAGGCCGTGATGTTCTGATTGTCGAGGACATTATCGACAGTGGTCTTACCCTCAGCTATCTGATTGAGATGCTGCAGGGCCGGAATGCTGCTTCCGTCAACGTAGTCACCCTGTTCGATAAACCTTCAGGCCGTGCAGTTAATCTTGAAGCCGAATATACCGGTTTTGTGATCCCTGATGCTTTCCTGGTAGGCTATGGACTCGACTATGCCGAACTGTATCGGAACCTCCCATACGTAGGTGTACTGAAGCCTGAAATTTATTCCAAATGAACCAATCGACAGCCTTAGATTCAAGGATCACTTTTCTGGATTTCCTGACAATTTGAGGAGTCTGGTCAGGCTATGGTACAATAACTTGAGCGTTGTGAGAGGAGGTAGGGGATGAATCGGTTCATCCGGAATTCTGGTTTTTATTTGATTTTATTTTTAGTCGTGGTGGGCATTGTCCAGTTTGTAAGCAATGGAAATGAATCCGCCGATTTCCCTAGATATGATGAGTTAAGACAGGAGATCAAGGACAATAACGTGAAGAGCCTGACGGTTCAGTTTGAGGGTAACGCATTTCTGGTTACAGGCGAATACAAAGAATTGCCACCTGAAACTAAATCTAAGAATTTCTCCACTTATGTTCCTCCTACAGATCGGGCCCTTGATGAACTTATAGCTGCCAGTGAAGATAATGGCGTGGAGCTGACTCAGAAGAAAATGGAAGGCGACAGCATCTGGCTGACATTCCTTTCTTCCATCATTCCATTAGTTATCATGTTCATCCTGTTCTTCTTCCTGTTTAACAATGCACAGGGCGGCGGCGGCAAGGTCATGAATTTCGGCAAGAGCAAAGCCCGGTTATATAATGAAGAGAAGAAGAAAATCAGCTTCGAGGATGTTGCAGGAGCTGATGAAGAGAAGCAAGAGCTGGTGGAGGTCGTGGAATTCCTCAAGGATCCGCGTAAATTCGCAGCTGTAGGTGCACGTATTCCTAAAGGGGTACTCCTTGTGGGACCTCCGGGAACAGGTAAAACCTTGCTGGCCCGTGCGGTAGCAGGTGAAGCCGGTGTTCCATTCTTCAGTATCTCCGGTTCCGACTTTGTGGAAATGTTCGTCGGTGTCGGCGCATCCCGGGTACGTGATTTGTTCGAGAATGCGAAGAAGAATGCTCCTTGTATCATCTTTATCGACGAAATCGATGCTGTGGGACGTCAGCGTGGCGCAGGACTTGGCGGCGGACATGACGAACGCGAACAAACCCTTAACCAATTGCTCGTTGAAATGGACGGCTTTGGCGGCAACGAAGGCATTATCATTGTCGCGGCTACTAACCGCGCCGACATACTGGATCCGGCATTGCTCCGTCCAGGCCGGTTTGACCGTCAGATTACGGTTGACCGTCCAGACGTGAAGGGCCGTGAAGCTGTACTGAAGGTTCATTCCCGCAACAAACCGCTTACCAAGGATGTTCGGCTTGACGTAATTGCCAAGCGTACAACTGGCTTCACCGGTGCGGATCTGGAGAACCTGCTTAACGAAGCGGCACTGCTTGCTGCACGCCGCAACCGTAAGGACATTACCATGCGTGAAGTGGATGAAGCGATTGACCGTGTAATTGTCGGCACAGAGAAACGCAGCCGCGTAATCAGTGACCGCGAGAAACGTATTGTAGCTTACCACGAAGCAGGTCATACCATTGCCGGCTACTTCCTCGAGCATGCCGATGTGGTGCATAAGGTTACCATTATCCCGCGCGGCCGCGCAGGCGGATATGTCATTATGCTTCCTAAGGAAGACCGGATGATCGTTACCAAGCAGGAACTCTTGGATAAGGTTACCGGACTCCTGGGCGGACGTGTTGCTGAAGAATTGTTCATTGGCGAAATCGGCACAGGCGCTTATAGTGACTTCCAGCAGGCTACGCGCATTGTGCGTGCGATGATTATGGAATATGGAATGAGCGATAAGCTTGGGCCATTGCAGTTCGGGACATCCCAAGGCCAAGTCTTCCTTGGCCGTGATATCGGACATGAACAGAACTACAGTGACTCCATTGCTTACGAGATTGATCAGGAAATGCAGAACCTTATCCGCAGCAGCTATGAGCGCTGCAGAGAGCTGCTGACTAAGCATTCCAAAGAAATGCACCTGATTGCGAACACCCTTCTGGAGAAGGAAACGCTGGAACTTGATCAGATCACAGAATTGATTGAGCAAGGCTACCTGACAGAGGATGGCAAACCGGAAGAAACAGAGGCAGTTACGCACGAAGCGGGCGAGCCAGTAATTGATTCTATCGGTGATGTACGTGTACGCATTCAAGGCAAATCCGGTGAAGAACCGCCATTCCTTGGCGATCTGTCCAAGGATATTCCGAATAAACCGGATCCTGAAGAAGGAAACGGTTCGGATGAGGGCAACAAAGGCGGCGGAAGTCTGGTTTAATCACTTTTTGAACAAAACATCGTAATTTTATCCGGAGAACCTGAGGTTCTCCGGATTTTTCTGTCTATACGTACATCAAGACATAGAGCTACACCCGGCTTGCCCGCATTGACAGGGGGTGGAACGTTGTGTACATTAGTGATTAAATATTAAATAAGTTAACTTAATAGAATGTACTGGCTATAAGCCATGAAGACATAAGGGGGAGAATGACCGTGGAAGCTCTGGCGCTTGAGCGCAAGCAGGAACAGAATCGTGAACTTCGTGTGCGCCTCGAACAGCTTAAGAAAGAACGGAATGCAATAATTCTGGCTCATTATTATCAGCGGGATGAAATTCAGGAAGTAGCGGATTTCCGTGGCGACTCTTTTTTACTGGCTCAGAAGGCTGCGGAGACAGAGGCAGATGTGATTGTATTCTGCGGGGTTCACTTTATGGGGGAAAGCGCCAAGATTCTTGCGCCTAACAAAACTGTAATAATTCCTGATGAACGCGCCGGCTGTCCTATGGCGGATATGGTCAACGTGGACGGACTCCGGAAGCTGAAGGCGCAGCATCCTAATGCCAAAGTAGTAACCTATATCAACTCCTCCGCTGAGATCAAAGCAGAAACTGATATTTGCTGTACCTCTGCCAATGCGGTGAAGGTGATTGAATCGCTTGATGCGGAAGAGATTATCTGGGTACCCGATAAGAACCTGGGCCAATATGTTCAGGATAAGACCGGCAAGAAGCTGATTATATGGGAGGGCTACTGTAATACTCACGATATGCTTACCGTCAAGGATGTAGTGGAGATGAGAGCCAAATATCCGGAAGCAGAATTTGTGGTACATCCGGAATGCCGTCCTGAAGTGGTGGCCATGGGTGATTATGTGGGCAGCACAACCTCGATTATAGAGTATTGCCGGAAATCGGACCGCCGGCAGTTTATCGTGGGAACTGAGGATGGAACCGGATATCAGCTGCGTTTGGACAGTCCGGATAAAGAATTCCATTTTGCCACCAAATTTCTGGTCTGTCCCAATATGAAGGTTAACAATTTAAAGAAACTGGTAAAATGCCTGGAGACGATGAAGCCGCAGATTTATGTACCGCCCGCTGTCGCCGACAAAGCCAGAACTTCCCTAGAGCGCATGCTACAAGTCCGGTAGCATGCGCTACTCTTTCGTTGAAACAGGTGAAAAGCGGTCATGATTCCAAAATATTTGGTTGATTTCGATCTTCAGGGGCTTCCTGTAATTAAAACAGACTGTATTGTGATTGGTTCAGGCATTGCCGGTTTGTTCACAGCGATCAAAGCCAGTGAAGACCGGAAGGTCATTATGATTACGAAGAAGACAGTGATGGAGAGCAATACACGGTATGCCCAAGGGGGGATAGCCGCTGTGTTCTCAGACGATGATTCTCCGGTGTACCATCGTCAGGATACCCTGATGGCCGGTGCGGGGCTAAACTCCTCTGCGGCTGTTGATGTACTGGTGAATGAAGGTCCGGAAGGTGTCCGCGAACTCATTCGGCTCGGGACGAAGTTCGACAAGGAGAATGGCGAGCTTGCGTTAACACAAGAGGCAGCACATAGTCACCGTCGTATTCTGCATGCGAATGGGGATGCTACAGGCTATGAAATTGTCCGCGCCTTGGCTGAGCAGGCAGAGCAGCATAAGAATATCGAGGTATGGGATGACCATTATGTCATTGATCTGATTACCGTAGACGGGGAATGCGTGGGGGCACTGGTACAGCGGCCGGGCGGCGGACGTTTGTTCCTGCAAGCCGATGCAACCATCCTGTGCTCAGGCGGAGCAGGGCAATTATACCGCTATACGACCAATCCTGAAGTGGCAACCGGTGACGGTGTCGCCATTGCTTATCGGGCTGGAGCCCATGTACGGGATATGGAATTCATCCAGTTTCACCCGACAGCACTCAGTTATCCCGGAGCGCCGCGCTTCCTGATCTCGGAAGCGGTACGCGGTGAAGGCGCTGTGCTGCGCAATATCAACGGAGACCGTTTTATGGAACGGTACCATGAGCTGCTGGAACTGGCCCCGCGCGATATTGTGGCCCGGGCGATTGTGAGCGAGATGGAGCTGACCAAATCCACCTTTGTCTACCTTGATATTACACATGAATCAGCCGATATGGTCAAACACCGCTTCCCGACGATCTATGAGACCTGTATGAGTTATGGACTGGATATTACAAGTGACTGGATTCCAGTGGCTCCTGCTGCGCATTATATGATGGGGGGCGTCAAGACCGATCTGAACGGGGAGAGCACCGTTTCCCGCCTGTTTGCCTGTGGCGAGGTTTCTTCTACAGGGGTACAGGGAGCCAACCGGCTGGCCAGTAATTCCTTATCGGAAGCGATTGTCTTTGGCCGCCGGATCGTAGAGCGCATCCGTCAGCTCCTGCCGCTTGGGCAAGATACAGTATCAGCAAGCTGTGACCATGGCCGGGTGGAGTCGCCTACCCAGGCAATTGTGGAACGTCGTCTGAAGCTGCAAAAGGTTATGGTACGCTACGCCGGACTACGGCGGAACCAGGAAATGCTGATTAAAGGACTGGATGAATTAAAGCGTCAGCTGCCGATTTTTAATGCGGCACTTACCAAACGTGAAGAATACGAGTTCGCTAATATGCTTACGTGCTGCCTGCTGATTACCGAATCAGCGCTGGCACGGGAGGAGAGCCGCGGCGCTCATTATCGCGAGGATTATCCGCTGCGGAATGATGCAGAGTGGCAGAAGCATCTGCTCCAGATTCGCGAACTGGGAATAGTGGAGGAATTAAGTGATGATGTTTAATGGCTATAATGAAGAACTGCTCCAGTCTATTAAGGGATGGCTGCAGGAGGATGTCGGATCAGGGGATATCACAACACGTACCACTATACCCCAGGGACATGAATCCAAAGGGATTATCCATGCCAAAGAGGACGGAGTAATCTGCGGAATTCCCGTGGCTGAACTGGTTTTTGAGGTGGTAGACCCGACACTCGTATTTACGGCATTGGTTCAAGAGGGCCAGCCTGTGTCCAAAGGCACGGTCATCGCAGAAGTCGAGGGCAGCACGCATGCCATTCTTACAGGCGAACGGCTTGCCCTTAATCTGATGCAACGGTTGTCCGGTGTGGCCTCGCGGACGGCGTCATTCGTGCAAGAGCTTCAAGGTCTGCCAACCCGGCTGGTGGATACCCGCAAGACAACACCAGGTCACCGGATGCTGGAGAAGTATGCTGTGCGCATAGGCGGCGGAGCCAATCACCGCTTCGGCTTATATGACGCGGTAATGATTAAGGATAATCATATCAAGGGCGCCGGAGGCATTCGTCAGGCGGTAGGACGCGCCCGGGCCAATATCCCCCACACCATGACGATCGAAGTGGAAACGGAAAGCCTGGAGCAGGTAGAGGAAGCACTCGCTGCGGGGGCGGACATTATCATGCTTGATAATATGTCTCCTGAGCTGATGACGGAAGCGGTAAGAAGAATCAGAACCAAAGCGCGGCATGTCAAAATCGAGGCTTCAGGCAATGTATCTCTGGAAACGGTACGCGGGATTGCAGAATCGGGTGTAGATGTTATTTCTGTAGGCCGGCTTACCTATTCCTTCGCCAGTCTTGATATCAGTCTGGATCTGAATGGCAAGAAAGGCGGAAATCTCTAATGATACTTGTCGTTGATATCGGGAATACGAACATCGTGCTTGGAGTCTATCGGGGGCCTGAGCTGCTTCATCATTTCCGGCTTAGCACAGCGCGTCAATCGACTGTGGATGAATATGGTGTCCTGATTCATAATCTGTTCCACATGTCGAATATATCGTTTAAAGATGTAGAGGGCGTCATCATCTCCTCAGTTGTTCCGCCGCTGGTTCAGGTTATCGTGGAAATGTGCGTGAAATATATCGGCAAAGACCCGCTGCTCGTAGGCCCCGGAATCAAAACCGGGCTTAATCTGCGTTATGAGAACCCGCGCGAAGTGGGGGCAGACCGGATTGTTAATGCCGTTGCGGCTATCGAGCAGTATAAATGCCCGCTCGTGGTCGTTGATTTTGGTACGGCAACTACGTTTGACTGTATTGATGCCGGAGCGAACTATCTTGGCGGGGCAATCGTGCCGGGTCTCGGAATCTCTACAGAGGCCTTATATCAACGGGCATCCAAGCTGCCGCGGATTGAGCTGGAGAAGCCCAAGAAGGTGATCGGACGCAATACTGTTCACGCGATGCAGGCAGGAATTATTTTTGGCTATGCCGGCCAGGTAGAGGGAATTGTAAGACGCATTAAGCTGGAGATGAATGCGCCCGTTCTCAAGGTTATTGCTACAGGGGGGCTTGCTCCGCTGATTGCCGGCGAGACAGATTGCATTGATGAGGTTAATCCGATGCTCACGCTGGAAGGACTGCGTATTATTTACAATCGTAACAAATAATCATGAAATGAAACCTTATACAGACAGATAGGAGGAGTATGCACCCAATGGAAAAAAAGAAGGATCGGCTTATCCGGGGAACTGCCATGAACGGGAAGGTCAGAGCGTTCGCAGTCCGGACAACAGAACTTGTCGACGAATTGCGGCGCAGACATGATACCTATCCGACAGCTACAGCTGCGCTTGGCCGTACTGTAACCGCCGCAGCCATCATGGGCGCTATGCTCAAGGGTCAGGAGAAGCTGGCGATTATGGTCAAAGGGAATGGACCGATCGGACAGATTACGGCCGAATCCAACGCCCTGGGCGAGGTTCGCGGTTATGTGAGTAATCCGCATGTTCATCTGCCGAGCAATAGCCTTGGCAAGCTGGATGTCGCAGGTGCTGTGGGTACGGAAGGATTCATTGATATCAGCAAGGATCTGGGGATGAAAGAGCCGTATCGCGGCAGTGTGCCTATTGTCTCAGGAGAACTGGGCGAGGATTTCACTTATTATTTTGCCGTTTCGGAACAAACACCTGCTGCTGTAGGGCTGGGTGTATTGGTGGAGACAGATAATTCGGTAAGAGTTGCCGGAGGGTTCATCATTCAACTGCTTCCCGGCCTGACAGATGAAGAGATCACCGAGATTGAGCATGCCGTCGGAGCGATGCCTTCAGTGACGGCGATCCTGGACCAGGGCCTTGAGCCTGAAGAGATGCTTCGTTTGCTGCTGCCGGATGCTGTAGTCCTTGATGAACTCGAGATCTCTTTTGTCTGTCAATGCTCGCGTGAGCGGATAGAAGAGACACTGGTCAGTCTGGGCCAGCACGAACTGGAGCAGCTGATCGAAGAAGATGATCAGGCTGAAGTCATATGTCATTACTGTAATGAAGCTTATGTGTTTAACAAGGATGAACTGCAGGTAATCCTCGATCAAGCGAAATCGTAGGGCTATGAGATGATGACAAGACAGGAGCGCGCGCTGCGCAATACCGTTATATTACTCGCCGTCGCGACCTTAATGCTTGGAGGTCTTTTATTCTGGAGCCTGCGTGCAATGGCCCTGCTTAAGGGAGAGGCTGCAGACGGGGAGGCTTCGGATATTGCTGCCGCTGGAGGCCAGCCGGTCACGGACCGGGAATGGATAGATGAACTCAAAAAAAAGCATGGAGCTGAAGTGCTGCTGGGCATGCTTAATCATATCGTTGTTGGCAAGGAAGCCAAAGCTCTCGGTATTACCGTGACCGATGAGGAGATTGAGCAGGAATTGAAGCGCGGCATGTCCGGCTACGGTTCAGAGGAGCAGTATTATGATCAGATGCAGTCTGAGCTTGGTCTTTCCCGCCAGGAGCTGCACGACGAGACCGCGTATCGGCTGACGCTTCAAGCGGTAGCCACCGCCGGTATCACGGTTAGTGAAATTGAAATTGATGAATATTTGACCCAAAACGCCGAGAGATTTACTCCCAGGAAGCAAATGCAGCTCTCTATGATTAAGCTGGCAACCTATAACGGGGCTAATCAGGTTATGGACCGCCTGGAGCAGGGAGAGGATTTCGCCGGCCTGGCCAGAGAGGTATCCATTGATGAGGAGAGCCGCCAGCATGGCGGTAATATCGGAACAGTGGAGGAGAATGATCCGTTCTGGCCGGAGGAACTGCTGAAGACAGCAGCGGGCCTTGAGGCGGGAGACATCGCAGGGCCGCTGCAGGTCGAAGGCGGCTATGCCGTAATCCGGCTGGAGAAGCTTATTGATCCCGGGAAGCCGGATCAGGATGAGCTCCGAGGGCTGATACGCCAGGAGCTGGCGCTTGAACAAGCAGCGCCCCTGCAACAGGTGGAAAGCGATTTGCGTGCCAAATATGCTACAGCAATATATATTGACAACAGCCTGCAAGATTGATAATATGAAATTATGTAAAACCTACTGATTTAGTCGGAAATAATAAGCGGCACAACATATGCGAATCATAACTGTCACAGGTTCCGCACCCAATTCATCTATCATCCCAAGGAGGTTTTTGCTCATGGCTAAAGTCGTCAACAGTGTAACAGATTTGATCGGTGGCACACCGCTCGTTCGTCTGGGTCGGATTGTTCCGGAAGGTTCAGCAGAAATTTACTTGAAGCTGGAATATCAAAATCCGGGTTCGAGTGTGAAAGACCGCATCGCTATCAGCATTGTGGAAGAAGCTGAGAAGGACGGTTCCCTGAAACCTGGAGGCACCATTGTAGAAGCGACCAGCGGTAATACAGGGATTGGCCTGGCGCTTGTGGCTGCTGCCAAAGGCTACAAGGCGATTATTGTTATGCCTGAAACGATGAGCCTTGAGCGCCGCAACCTGCTGCGTGCTTATGGTGCTGAGCTGGTATTGACTCCAGGATCCGAGGGGATGAACGGGGCAGTTAAGAAAGCTGAGCAAATCCTCAGTGAGAATCCGGATTACTTCCTTGCAGAGCAGTTTAAGAACAAAGCCAATGTGAAGATTCACCGCGAGACCACTGGACCGGAGATCGTGGAAGCAATCGAATCCATTGGCGGACCCCTGGATGCGTTCATCGCAGGTGTCGGTACAGGCGGAACGATCAGCGGCGCGGGTGAAGTGTTGAAGAGCCAGTATCCTGATGTGAAGATCTATGCTGTAGAACCTGCAGCTTCCCCAATCCTGGCCGGAGGCAAGCCGGGTCCCCACAAAATCCAGGGGATTGGCGCCAACTTCGTTCCTGAAATCCTGAACCAGGATATCTATGATGAAATCATTCATGTAGAGAATGACGAAGCCTTTGAAACGGCCCGCCGTGTAGCCAAAGAGGAAGGCGTTCTGTCCGGTATTTCTTCCGGCGCTGCTGTATTTGCTGCCCTCAAAGTAGCTAAGGAACTGGGCGTAGGCAAAAAGATCGTTGTTATTATCCCAAGTAACGGCGAACGTTATCTGAGCACACCGCTGTATAACTTTGAAGTATAATTGCTGAGAACCAGCAATTCAGAAGAGCCTGTGATCCGCTTCCATAGGGATATCGCAGGCTCTTTTTCTGAATAATAAGCAATTATTAGGTTTACGGGCTTTTCAAAGTAACCGGATGTACAGTATACTGACAGGCAATAAACTATCGTAGAAGCCAGCGTATGCTTTCAAGGCTATGCTTCACAAAACTTAGCACATGCTTCCGAAGCGAGTTTTGTTGCGAAGTAATTCTAGAGAAGCAAAGGCTTCACAAAACTTTAGGGGGATAAAAGTGGAGATCTTAACGGCTTGGCAGGAGTGGGAAGAATGGGCGGACGAAGCCTGGACCGTTCTTCCGCTGGTCCTTCAGTCACGGCAGGAGAAAGCGGGACTGCCGGGCAGCTGGCAGAGAGCCTGGGAGATGGCTTCACCATATTCCGTGGTCCTGGAGAGCGGTAAGGGCGGACGTTATACGTATTTGGGCTTGCGTCCGGTTTCAGTCATAAAGGGCATTGGAGATACCGCGGAGCTCTATAGTCTGTCTGATGCGGCTGTGGGACAGGCCCAAGCTGAACCTGAAGCTACGGAGCTGCTTCATGGACAGCCGCTGAAAGTGCTGCAGGAGTGGATGAAGGATTATGTCTCACCCCGCGTACCGGTTGGCGGGCAGCCGCCCTTCACCGGAGGTTGTGTCGGATTTCTCGGCTATGACGTAGTCCGCTCTCTGGAGAAGCTGCCGTCCTGTGCCAAGAGGGATCCCGATTTCCCGGATTATCTGTTCATGAGGCTGGAAGAGCTGTGGATCTATGACCATCAAGAGGATATTGTGTATTGCGCAGTCCATGTACCTGTTCCGGCTGCGATATCCGCTAACAGGGCTGAGCTGCACTCCATCTATCTTGATGCTGTGAGCCGTGCGGAGCGAATGCTGGAGGAGTGGCAGCGTATCATGGCACCTGCTTCTTCTGAAGCAGCTGCTGCCTCCCAGTATGCTGACATTTCCGGCCTGATTGATACTGAAGCTAGTATCACCGGAGAATGGCCGGGCATGAGCTCGGATTTCTCGCCGGAGCAATTCCAGCAGGCCGTGCTGGATGTTCAGGAATACATCCGTGCCGGCGATGTCTTCCAGGTGAACCTATCGCTGCGCCAGCAGGCGCAGCTGCAGTCCTCGCCGGAGGATGTCTACGAGTGGCTGCGCAGACTCAACCCGTCCCCGTACATGGGGCTGCTCCGCACGCCCGGCTTCGCCCTCTCCAGCGCTTCGCCGGAGCTGCTCGTGAAGCTGCACGGGGACAAGGTCAGCGCCCGCCCCATAGCCGGTACCCGGCGCCGGGGCCACACTCCCGCGGAGGATGCCGCCATGGAGGCGGAGCTGCGCGGGAGCGAGAAGGAGATCGCCGAGCATGTTATGCTTGTCGATCTCGAGCGCAACGACATCGGCCGTGTCGCTGCGTATGGGACGGTCAGCGTGCCGGAGCTGCTGACCGTGGAGCGATACTCGCATGTGATGCATCTCGTCTCGCAGGTGGAGGGCATCGCCGCACCCGGCAAGGATGCTTACGATGTCATTGCCGCCTTATTCCCCGGCGGCACGATTACCGGAGCGCCCAAGGTGCGCACCATGGAAATCATTGAAGAGCTGGAGCCGGTCCGCCGGGGTCCATATACTGGATCCATGGGCTGGATTGACTATAACGGCAATATGGAATTAAATATAATTATACGTACACTGGCCGTGAAGGACGGAATCGGCTACATTCAGACAGGAGCGGGTATTGTGATCGATTCGGATCCTTACCGGGAGTACCGGGAATGCCACAACAAAGCCAAAGCGGTAGTGAAAGCGATTCTCTGCAGTGAACGCGAGCAGGAATTGCGGACTACCTCCGGCACAGAAGGAGGAAGCTTTTAATGATCTTGGTCATCGATAATTATGATTCCTTTACGTATAACCTGGTGCAATATCTGGGGGAGCTGGGGGAGGACGTTAAGGTATCACGTAACGATGAGATCAGTATTCAGGAGATTGAAGCCCTGGCACCGGATCATATTTTGATCTCTCCGGGACCCTGTACACCCAATGAGGCAGGCATCAGTCTGGAGCTGCTGCAGCATTTCAAAGGAGTCATCCCGATCTTTGGTGTATGCCTCGGCCATCAGGCCATCGGACAAGCCTTCGGCGGTAATGTGATCCGGGCAGAACGCCTGATGCACGGCAAAACCTCGCCGATTCACCATAAGGGCACCTCTGTCTTCGAAGGACTGGAGTCCCCGTTTACAGCAACACGATATCATTCCTTGATTGTAGAACGTGAGAGTCTGCCGGATTGCCTGGAGATTACTGCAGAAACGGCCGAAGGCGAGATTATGGCCCTGCGCCATAAGGAATACCCAATCGAAGGCGTGCAGTTCCATCCCGAGTCGATCATTACCGATCATGGACATACGATGCTGCGCAATTTCCTGAAACGGAGAGCCGGAGAACCGGCATGAAATATATAGGACTTAACAATAAAGCAGTCGACGCCAAAGACGCCGTGGTCTCCGCCCTGGATCACGGCTTTTTGTACGGAATGGGTCTGTTTGAGACCTTCCGCACCTACGGGGGGGAGCCCTTTCTGCTGCAGAGGCATCTTGACCGGATGGCAGAGGGCTGCCGGCAGCTGGGTATTCCCTTTGCGCCGGATGTGCAGCAGCTGCTGGACTGGATTCGGCTTATAATGGACAAGAATGAGCTTAGCGAGGCTTATGTCCGCTATACAGTTACAGCCGGTGAAGATATCCTCGGGCTGCCGGCAGGAGATTACAAGCAGCCTAATCAGCTGCTGTATATCAAAGCGCTGCCGGAACTGCCGGACAGCCTGTATAGCGAAGGCAAAGAACTGCAACTGCTGCATCACCGGCGGAATACCCCGGAAGGCCCTGTACGGCTGAAGTCGCTGCATTATATGAACAACATTCTGGCCAAGCGTGAGCTGGCCGGATACCCGTCTTCGTCTAGAGGAGCAGAGGGGTTGATGCTGACGGCAGCGGGCGACATATCCGAGGGAATCGTGAGCAACATCTTTTTCGCCGCAGATAACCGGCTCTATACCCCCGATATAGCTACAGGCATTCTCCCCGGAATTACCCGGGAAATGGTGCTGGAGCTGGCAGCATCCGCAGGGCTCCATCCAGAACAAGGCTTTTACCGCTGGGAGCAGCTTGAGGCTGCTGACGAAATTTTCCTAACCAATTCGGTGCAGGAGATTGTACCGGTAACGGCTCTCTGGAACGGGGACCGGCGGATAAAGATAGGCAGCGGGCGCTGCGGAGAACGGACAAATGCAATCCTGAAGCTTTACAGAGAAAGGGCGGGGGGGCTGGAATGAAGCCGGTAATATATAAACGGACCTACCGATGCGGAAGCGGCAGGCTGATTTTAGGCGAACGGACCCTGATCATGGGTATCCTCAATGTGACGCCGGACTCTTTTTCCGATGGGGGATTATGGACAGACCCGGATAGAGCGGTAGAGCATGCACTGCGAATGGCAGCCGATGGTGCCGATATTATTGATATAGGCGGAGAGTCAACGCGTCCCGGTCATCAGCCGGTAGGAGTTGAGGATGAGTTGGAACGCGTACTGCCCGTTATCGAGAGCATCCACCGTGCCGCGCCTCATCTGCCGCTATCTATAGACACCTACAAAGCGGAAGTAGCGCGCCGTGCGATTCAGGCAGGTGCCCATATCATTAACGATGTCTGGGGAGCCAAAGCAGATCCGCAGATGGCGGCAGTTGCCGCACAGGCGGGTTGTCCGATTATCCTGATGCATAACCGCCATGACCGCAATTATCAGGAATTGATCAGCGATATGACGGAGGATTTAACCGCGAGTATTAACCTTGCCCTGACAGCCGGAGTAGAGCCGCAGAATATCATTCTCGATCCCGGAATCGGCTTTGCCAAGGATTATACGGAGAATCTACAGGCAATGATGGGCCTGGATGTACTGGGGGAGCTTGGGTATCCGCTGCTGCTGGCCACTTCGCGCAAAAAATTCATCCGTACCGCACTCGATTTGCCGGCGGATGATGTTGTGGAAGGGACCGCTGCTACGGTCGCTTTCGGAATTGCCCAGGGCTGCCAGATCGTGCGGGTGCATGATGTCTCTTTAATCAAACGTACGGTAGATATGTGCGATGCCATGTTGTATGCCGCAGCACCTGTGGTGCGTGAATAGACTATTTTCAAGAGAAGGCAGGTACCCTAGATGGATAAAATGAAGCTGCACCGCATGGAATACTATGGATATCACGGTGTGTTTGAAGAGGAGCGCAAGCTGGGCCAGCGTTATTATGTGGATTTGGAGCTCGAGCTTGATTTGCAGGGAGCGGGTCTCTCTGATGATCTGGAGCTAACCGTGAATTATGCCGAAGTACATTTCTTGGTCAAAAAAATTGTCGAAACAAAGTCCTTCAAGCTGATTGAGGCTTTGGCAGAATATATTGCATCCGCAGTACTGGACACTTATACTGTTATCAATGCAGTAACCGTCAAGGTGACGAAACCGCATCCGCCATTCGATATTCATTTTCAGGGAGTGACCGTAGAACTGCGCCGGACGAGAAAGTGAGACAGAGTCATGAATATACATTCTACCTCTGAGGCATCAGAGGCTTATATTGCTTTAGGGGCTAATTTGGGCGACCGCGAAGGAACGCTGAGAGAAGCTTTGAACCAGCTGGACCGGCATGAAGAGATTGAAGTTCTACGCACCTCATCGGTATACGAGACCGAGCCGGTGGGTTATCTGGATCAGCCCCAGTTTCTTAATATGGCTGCGGCTCTGCGTACTACGCTTGCTCCGGAGGCTCTGCTTCATGTGATGCTGGAGACAGAAACCCGGTTAGGCCGTGTACGTGATATCCGCTATGGGCCGAGAACGGTGGATTTGGATTTACTTTGGGTAGAGGGGTTGAGCCTGGATACACCGGACTTAACGCTGCCGCATCCCCGGATGCTGGAGCGTGCGTTTGTGCTCTTACCGCTTAGTGATATCGTTTCGCAGAATGAAGAGTCTTCCGGATTCCGCGGCTTAATTACAACAGCGCTTCAAGACATAGACGGAAAGGAAGGAATTCGCTTGTGGACAACAAACGTATGGGACGGCGGGTTAGGGCGTTCCGAAAGCTGAAGGGCTACACTCAGCAGGAGTTGGCGGATTCTGTCGGAATATCCTTGGCCGTGCTTGGTGCGGTCGAGCGGGGTAATAGACGTTTGGAAGATCAAATTTTAAATAAAATTGCGGATTTCCTGGGAGTTACGGTCGATGAATTAGCCAACCCGGCTACGTGAGCTCCTCAAGCTGATCCACAATATAAGGAAGTGATTCGTATGTTGAAGATTGGCGATATTGAGATGAAGAACCAGGTGGTATTGGCCCCTATGGCCGGCGTGTGTAATCCTGCGTTTCGTCTGATTGCCAAGGAATTCGGGACGGGTCTAGTCTGTGCCGAAATGGTGAGCGGCAAAGCTATTGTGCATGGCAATGCGCGTACCCGTGAGATGCTGTTTGTGGATGAGCGCGAGAAACCGCTGAGTCTGCAGATTTTTGGGGGAGACCGCGAGTCGCTGGTTGATGCAGCCAGAATCGTGGATCAAGAAACGAACGCTGATATCATTGACATTAATATGGGCTGTCCGGTGCCGAAGGTGACGAAATGTGATGCCGGAGCGCGCTGGCTGCTGAATCCGGACAAGATTTATGAAATGGTATCTGCCGTAGTGGATGCCGTGGATAAACCTGTGACGGTGAAGATGCGCATCGGCTGGGACAGCGAGCATATCTTTGTCGAAGAGAATGCACGTGCAGTGGAGCGTGCCGGAGGCAAGGCAGTCAGTGTTCATGGCCGCACCCGCGAGCAGCTCTATACAGGGCATGCCGACTGGAAGTATATCCGGATGGCCAAAGAAGCTGTGTCCATTCCGGTCATCGGCAATGGTGATGTGAATACGCCTGAAGATGCGCGGGCGATGCTGGATCAGACCGGCTGCGACGGCGTAATGATCGGGCGGGGGGCGCTGGGCAACCCGTGGATGCTGTACCGGACCATTCAGTACTTGAGTACCGGAGAGCTGATACCTGAACCGGACGCTGAAGAGAAAATCAAGGTGGCCATTCTTCACATGGACCGTCTGATCGCCCTTAAGGGTGAGGCGGTGGCGGTCCGCGAAATGCGCAAGCATCTGGCTTGGTATTTGAAGGGCCTTAAGTCAGCCGCACGGGTGAAGGACATTATTATGGAAGAAACGAAACGTGACGAGATGGTGCGGATTTTGAGTGATTTTGTCGTTCAGCTTAAGGACGAAGAAGTGCAAGAAGGCGCAGATATCGCTCTTTCGGCCGTTTAATTCCCTGATTTGCCGCGTTGTCAGACCCGTCCCTGCCTGCATTATTGAATATCGCTAAACATTATATGGGGCGTCATTGACATTTTGTAGCGGTTCCAATATAATTTCACAGTATAAAATCGCCGTTACAGCAGGAGCAATGGAGAAGGAGGGTTCTGTTCCCTCCGGATTCGCATATAGTATGGTGTTTTCAATAAATGTATACGACAGGAGAATCGGTTGAGATGAGCGATAAAGAAGTCATCCTTACACCGGACGGACTTAAGCGTCTGGAAGAAGAACTGGAGACCCTCAAATCCGTAAAACGCCGCGAGGTAGCGGAACGTATTAAAGTGGCCATCGGCTACGGAGATATCAGTGAAAACTCGGAATATGAAGACGCGAAGAATGAGCAGGCCTTTATCGAAGGACGTGTTCTGACTTTGGAGAAGATGCTACGCAACGCGCGTATCATTAATAGTGATGAGATTGTGACAGATGTAGTAAGCATCGGGGTTACAGTGAACGTTGAGGATATGGAGTACGGAGACGTTATGGAATATACAATCGTCGGAACCGCCGAATCCGATCCGCTGAATAATAAAATCTCCAATGAGAGCCCGGTTGGCAGAGCCATCATCGGTAAGAAGATTGGTACCATTGTGGATGTAAGTGTCCCTGCAGGCGTCATTCAATATAAAATTCTTGATATCAAAATGAAGTAAGATGGATCCGAAAGCTTCCTTAGGGGAGCTTTTTTCAAAAGTTAAGAATTTATAGGCTTCGCGCAACGTATAACAACCGAAAAATATGGGTGAACACATACAGCTTATATTTTGTACTGGAACGGACTGTCCCCTTGGTATGAGGGCGGAGCCGTTTCTTCTTTTGTATACCGTGAGTAAGAGAGGATGAAGAACATGACGGAAGAAATCAACAACGTGGAAACTACAGAGAGTGAACTAAGTGAGTTGCTGCAGATCCGCCGGGGTAAGCTGGACGAGCTCCGCGCGCTGGGAATCGACCCGTTTGGCAAGAAATATGAGCGTACAGCAGCGGCTGGCGATCTTCTGGCCAAGTATGACGGACTAACCCATGAGGAACTGGACGAGCTGGCACTTGAGGTTAGTGTAGCAGGACGTATTATGGCTAAGCGGGTAATGGGCAAAGCGAGCTTCTCGCACATCCAGGATCTCAGCGGTAAAATTCAGATTTATGTCCGCCAGGACAGCATTTCTGAATCCCAGTACGCAGCTTTCACCATTCTGGACCTGGGCGATATTATCGGAATCCGCGGTACCCTGTTCAAGACCAAGACCGGTGAAACCTCTATTAAAGTGCATAACCTTGAGGTGCTGTCTAAATCCCTGCTTCCGCTTCCAGAGAAATATCATGGACTGAAGGATGTAGAACTCCGCTACCGTCAGCGTTACGTTGACCTGATTATTAATCCGGAAGTACAGCAGACATTTATTGCGCGTTCACGGATTATCCAGTCGATGCGCCGTTATCTGGACTCATTGGGCTATCTCGAAGTAGAGACTCCAACACTGCATACGATTGCCGGGGGAGCCGCCGCCCGTCCGTTTATTACACACCACAACACGCTGGACATGCAGCTGTATATGCGTATCGCAATCGAGCTTCACCTGAAACGTCTGATCGTAGGCGGTTTGGAAAAAGTATATGAAATCGGCCGCGTATACCGTAACGAAGGGATCTCTACACGCCACAATCCGGAATTCACGATGATTGAGCTGTACGAAGCATATGCCGACTACAAGGATATCATGCAGCTGACAGAGAATATGATCGCTCATATCGCTCAGGAGGTTCTTGGCAACCAGGTGATTAACTACCAGGGGCAAGAAGTAGATTTGTCTCCAGGCTGGCGCCGTGTGACTATGGTGGACGCTGTCAAAGAAGTAACAGGCGTAGACTTCGGGGTCCACATGACGAATGAAGAGGCACAGGCTCTGGCTAAGGAGCATCGTGTACCGGTTGAGAAGCATATGACCTTCGGACATATTCTTAACGCATTCTTCGAGCAGTTTGTAGAGGAAACATTGATTCAGCCGACGTTCGTAATGGGACACCCAGTAGAAATATCACCGCTGGCCAAAAAGAATGATCAGGATCCACGCTTTACTGACCGCTTCGAGCTGTTTATTGTAGCCCGTGAGCATGCGAATGCGTTCAGTGAGCTGAACGACCCGATTGACCAGCGTCAGCGCTTCGAGGCACAGATTCACGAGAAAGAGCAGGGGAATGACGAAGCGCATGAGATGGATGATGATTTCATCCGTGCACTGGAATATGGCATGCCGCCTACAGGCGGACTGGGAATCGGCGTAGACCGTCTCATCATGCTGCTTACGAATGCCGCGTCTATCCGCGATGTACTACTGTTCCCTCATATGCGCAACAAAGACTGAATAATTATCTGATTCTTAACCATAATATCCAAGGGAGCTGCACAAGCAGTTTCCTTGGAACAATGGTTGAAGGGTTAATTGAAATAAATGCTTGCAAAAAGAATCTATACATGATATATTCTATTTCCGGCCGCGAAACATCAACGCCGAGCTCGAAAAGAAGTTAAAAAAAAGAGCTTGCATTGATCGGTTGGATGTGATATATTATAAGAGTTGCTGGTGACGCGGTAGTCGTCGCTGACAACGAGCTTGATCTTTGAAAACTGAACAACGAGTGAGTACCTGGAGATCGCTTCGGCGAGATCCAAAATAGAGAATGAAAATTCTCGTCAGATGTTTCAAAATGAGCAATCGCTCTTTCTAAAACCAATTTGGAGAGTTTGATCCTGGCTCAGGACGAACGCTGGCGGCATGCCTAATACATGCAAGTCGAGCGGAGTTCATTTGAAAGCTTGCTTTCAAATGAATTTAGCGGCGGACGGGTGAGTAACACGTAGGCAACCTGCCCTCAAGACTGGGATAACTACCGGAAACGGTAGCTAATACCGGATAATTTCTTTCCTCTCCTGAAGAGAGAATGAAAGGCGGAGCAATCTGCCACTTGGGGATGGGCCTGCGGCGCATTAGCTAGTTGGTGGGGTAACGGCTCACCAAGGCGACGATGCGTAGCCGACCTGAGAGGGTGAACGGCCACACTGGGACTGAGACACGGCCCAGACTCCTACGGGAGGCAGCAGTAGGGAATCTTCCGCAATGGGCGAAAGCCTGACGGAGCAATGCCGCGTGAGTGATGAAGGTTTTCGGATCGTAAAGCTCTGTTGCCAGGGAAGAACGTCCGGTAGAGTAACTGCTACCGGAGTGACGGTACCTGAGAAGAAAGCCCCGGCTAACTACGTGCCAGCAGCCGCGGTAATACGTAGGGGGCAAGCGTTGTCCGGAATTATTGGGCGTAAAGCGCGCGCAGGCGGTCATTTAAGTCTGGTGTTTAAACCTTGGGCTCAACCTGGGGTCGCACTGGAAACTGGGTGACTTGAGTACAGAAGAGGAAAGTGGAATTCCACGTGTAGCGGTGAAATGCGTAGATATGTGGAGGAACACCAGTGGCGAAGGCGACTTTCTGGGCTGTAACTGACGCTGAGGCGCGAAAGCGTGGGGAGCAAACAGGATTAGATACCCTGGTAGTCCACGCCGTAAACGATGAGTGCTAGGTGTTAGGGGTTTCGATACCCTTGGTGCCGAAGTTAACACAGTAAGCACTCCGCCTGGGGAGTACGGTCGCAAGACTGAAACTCAAAGGAATTGACGGGGACCCGCACAAGCAGTGGAGTATGTGGTTTAATTCGAAGCAACGCGAAGAACCTTACCAGGTCTTGACATCCCGATGAAAGCATTAGAGATAGTGCCCCTCTTCGGAGCATCGGAGACAGGTGGTGCATGGTTGTCGTCAGCTCGTGTCGTGAGATGTTGGGTTAAGTCCCGCAACGAGCGCAACCCTTGACTTTAGTTGCCAGCAGGTAAGGCTGGGCACTCTAGAGTGACTGCCGGTGACAAACCGGAGGAAGGTGGGGATGACGTCAAATCATCATGCCCCTTATGACCTGGGCTACACACGTACTACAATGGCCGGTACAACGGGAAGCGAAACCGCGAGGTGGAGCCAATCCCAGCAAAGCCGGTCTCAGTTCGGATTGCAGGCTGCAACTCGCCTGCATGAAGTCGGAATTGCTAGTAATCGCGGATCAGCATGCCGCGGTGAATACGTTCCCGGGTCTTGTACACACCGCCCGTCACACCACGAGAGTTTACAACACCCGAAGTCGGTGGGGTAACCCGCAAGGGAGCCAGCCGCCGAAGGTGGGGTAGATGATTGGGGTGAAGTCGTAACAAGGTAGCCGTATCGGAAGGTGCGGCTGGATCACCTCCTTTCTATGGAGAATCGTTTCCTGCAACGGAAACATTCAAATCGGAAGCTAAAGCTTCCACAACGAACCTTAGGGTTCAAACACTCACTCGTTGGTCAGTTTTGAGAGTTTAAGCTCTCATCTTTAAACTGTCTGAATTTTCGAACATCACAGTCGTGATTGTCCCGAAATTTCAGCACCTTGATCCTTGAAAACTGGATACCGAAACGAATTTGCGTTTTAGAACATCTTTTAGCTGAAACTTGTGTAAGCAAGTTGAAATAGTTATTAGTGCAGAACGAAGGTTTTCGATTGTGCAGCGACCTTTGGCTTTGAATGTGTTGGTGAATGGAGCAATCCATGAGCAGTATTCAAAACAAGATGAGCAAGCAAGCGAAACACCGGAGTGACGGTTAAGCTAATAAGAGCACACGGAGGATGCCTAGGCGCCAGGAGCCGACGAAGGACGTGGCGAACAACGAAACTGCCTCGGGGAGCTGTAAGCAAGCTTTGATCCGGGGGTGTCCGAATGGGGAAACCCAGCTGTGGTAATTCGCAGTTACTCGTATCTGAATACATAGGATACGCAGAGGCAGACCAGGGGAACTGAAACATCTAAGTACCCTGAGGAAGAGAAAACAATAGTGATTCCGTCAGTAGCGGCGAGCGAACGCGGAACAGCCTAAACCAAGGGGCTTGCCCCTTGGGGTTGTGGGACGTCTCACATGGAGTTACAAAGGAATATGGTAGGTGAAGAGGTCTGGAAAGGCCCGCGATAGAGGTAAAAGCCCTGTAGCCTAAACTGTGTTCTCTCCGAGACGGATCCCGAGTAGTGCGGGGCACGTGAAACCCCGTATGAATCCAGCAGGACCATCTGCTAAGGCTAAATACTACCTGGCGACCGATAGTGAAACAGTACCGTGAGGGAAAGGTGAAAAGCACCCCGGAAGGGGAGTGAAATAGAACCTGAAACCGTGTGCTTACAAAAAGTCAGAGCCCTATTACTGGGTGATGGCGTGCCTTTTGTAGAATGAACCGGCGAGTTACGTTTAACATGCAAGGTTAAGTCGAGAAGACGGAGCCGCAGCGAAAGCGAGTCTGAATAGGGCGAATGAGTATGTGGACGTAGACCCGAAACCGTGTGATCTACCCCTGTCCAGGGTGAAGGTGCGGTAACACGCACTGGAGGCCCGAACCCACGCATGTTGAAAAATGCGGGGATGAGGTGGGGGTAGCGGAGAAATTCCAATCGAACTCGGAGATAGCTGGTTCTCCCCGAAATAGCTTTAGGGCTAGCCTCGGTGAATGGAGTGGTGGAGGTAGAGCACTGATTGGGTGCGGGGCCCGCAAGGGTTACCAAGCTCAGTCAAACTCCGAATGCCATTAACTTCTTGCCGGGAGTCAGACAGTGAGTGCTAAGATCCATTGTCAAAAGGGAAACAGCCCAGACCATCAGCTAAGGTCCCCAAGTGTGTGTTAAGTGGGAAAGGATGTGGAGTTGCACAGACAACCAGGATGTTGGCTTAGAAGCAGCCACCATTGAAAGAGTGCGTAATAGCTCACTGGTCGAGTGACTCTGCGCCGAAAATGTAACGGGGCTAAACACACCACCGAAGCTATGGCTAGATACTTTGTATCTGGGGTAGGGGAGCGTTGTATGTGGGTTGAAGGTGTACCGTAAGGAGCGCTGGACAGCATACAAGTGAGAATGCCGGTATGAGTAACGAAAAGATCAGTGAGAATCTGATCCGCCGAAAGCCCAAGGTTTCCTGAGGAAGGCTCGTCCGCTCAGGGTAAGTCGGGACCTAAGGCGAGGCCGAAAGGCGTAGTCGAAGGACAACAGTTTGAAATTACTGTACCACCGTAATCCGCTATGAGCGATGGGGTGACGCAGGAGGGTAGTGACGCGGACTGATGGATATGTCCGTCTAAGCAGTGAGGCTGATGTGTAGGCAAATCCGCACATCAATAAGGCTGGGCTGTGATGGGGAGCGAAAATTGTAGTAGCGAAGGTCATGATCTCACACTGCCAAGAAAAGCCTCTAGCCAGGAGAAGGTGCCCGTACCGCAAACCGACACAGGTAGGCGAGAAGAGAATTCTAAGGCGCGCGGAAGAACTCTCGTTAAGGAACTCGGCAAAATGACCTCGTAACTTCGGGAGAAGAGGTGCCTCGGTAGGGTGAATAGCCCGAGGGGGCCGCAGTGAAAAGGCCCAAGCGACTGTTTAGCAAAAACACAGGTCTGTGCGAAGCCGCAAGGCGAAGTATACGGGCTGACGCCTGCCCGGTGCTGGAAGGTTAAGGGGAGTGGTTAGGGGCAACCCGAAGCTGTGAACCGAAGCCCCAGTAAACGGCGGCCGTAACTATAACGGTCCTAAGGTAGCGAAATTCCTTGTCAGGTAAATTCTGACCCGCACGAATGGCGTAACGACTTGGGCGCTGTCTCAACGAGAGATCCGGTGAAATTTTAATACCTGTGAAGATGCAGGTTACCCGCGACAAGACGGAAAGACCCCATGGAGCTTTACTGCAGCTTGATATTGAATTTGGGTACGATCTGTACAGGATAGGTGGGAGCCGTAGAGGCAGGAGCGCAAGCTTCTGCGGAGGCGCCGTTGGGATACCACCCTGATCGTATCTAGGTTCTAACCTAGTACCCTAAGCGGGTACGGGGACCGTGTCAGGCGGGCAGTTTGACTGGGGCGGTCGCCTCCTAAAGAGTAACGGAGGCGTTCAAAGGTTCCCTCAGAATGGTTGGAAATCATTCGCAGAGTGCAAAGGCATAAGGGAGCTTGACTGCGAGACCTACAAGTCGAGCAGGGACGAAAGTCGGACTTAGTGATCCGGTGGTACCGCATGGAAGGGCCATCGCTCAACGGATAAAAGCTACCCTGGGGATAACAGGCTTATCTCCCCCAAGAGTCCACATCGACGGGGAGGTTTGGCACCTCGATGTCGGCTCATCGCATCCTGGGGCTGAAGTAGGTCCCAAGGGTTGGGCTGTTCGCCCATTAAAGCGGTACGCGAGCTGGGTTCAGAACGTCGTGAGACAGTTCGGTCCCTATCTGTCGTGGGCGCAGGAAATTTGAGAGGAGCTGTCCTTAGTACGAGAGGACCGGGATGGACGTACCGCTGGTGCATCAGTTGTTCCGCCAGGAGCATGGCTGAGTAGCTACGTACGGACGGGATAAGCGCTGAAAGCATCTAAGCGTGAAGCCCCCCTCAAGATGAGATTTCCCAACTAGTAAGACCCCTTGAAGACGACGAGGTAGATAGGTTGGAGGTGGAAGTGCAGCAATGCACGGAGCTGACCAATACTAATCGGTCGAGGGCTTATCCAAATTTCTTAGAGCGCAGATTCGTTTCGGATTCAGTTTTCAGGCGATCAAGCCTGTACGCCATGAAATTCATTCACACATCCGTGATGAACCGAATTTCAAGCGGCAGCGTCTGTTTCACAGACGCATGTTTGGTGGCGATAGCGGAGGGGTTCCACGCGTACCCATCCCGAACACGACCGTTAAGCCCTCCAGCGCCGATGGTACTTGGACCGAAGGGTCCTGGGAGAGTAGGACGCCGCCAAGCACATGAGCCATTGTTGAGCAATCGACAATGGTTTTTTTGTATACTTTTATACATGGAAAATGCATAGACGTTACGGTGTTAAATTATGGATGATTATATAATCTGTCCACTGTACACGGACTTTAGTCCAAGAATTCGCTTACCCGGAGCAAGATTTCTTAATACCTTATCAGAAGATGTAATATTCTTGACAGGCCAAAAGCCCTTTGCTAAGATAGCTCTAATATATTTTTGGACAAGCATCTCAAACCTTAACTGAAGACACTATTATGTATAACTCCCAAGCCTTTACCGCTGTCTATCGGGTATGGACTTGAAGCAGGAGTTTTTTTATTCATAAGTTAGCAGGCAGGTGGAGAAAAGAATATTTCGAGGAGGAATGACCCAGGTGTGGGAAGATAAGTTTGGTAAAGAAGGATTCACTTTTGATGATGTGCTGCTGGTTCCGCGTAAATCCGAGGTACTGCCTAAGGAAGTGGATTTAACCACTGTACTTAGCAAGAATGTGAAGCTGAACATCCCTTTGATGAGTGCAGGTATGGATACAGTCACGGAAGCAGCTATGGCGATTGCTATTGCCCGTGAGGGCGGGATCGGCATCATTCATAAGAATATGTCCGTGGAGCAGCAGGCGGAAGAGGTGGACCGTGTGAAGCGCTCCGAGAGCGGCGTTATTACCAATCCATTCTCACTTACGCCAGACCACTGGGTATCCGATGCTGAAGTTCTGATGGGGAAATACCGCATTTCAGGTGTACCTATCGTAGATGAAGGCGGTAAGCTTGTTGGTATTCTGACTAACCGTGATTTGCGTTTTATCCACGATTTCAATATTCAGATCAAAGAAGTTATGACTCATGAGAATCTGGTTACCGCTGCTGTAGGTACAACGCTTCAGGAAGCGAAAGGCATCCTTCAACGTCACAAGATTGAGAAGCTGCCGCTGGTGGATGAGCACAATATTCTTAAAGGTCTCATTACTATTAAAGATATAGAGAAAGCTATCCAGTTCCCTAACGGGGCCAAGGATGCTCAAGGCCGTCTGCTTGTTGGAGCTGCAATCGGTATTTCTAAGGATACATTAGAACGCACAGAGGCATTGGTAAAAGCCGGTGTTGACCTTATCACAGTGGATTCGGCACACGGACACCATATTAATATTATCGACGCGGTCCGCCAGCTGCGCGAATTGTATCCTGATCTTACTATTGTGGCTGGTAATGTAGCTACAGGTGAAGCTACCCGGGAATTGATTGAAGCCGGAGCATCCGTGGTCAAGGTCGGTATTGGACCCGGGTCGATTTGTACAACCCGTGTAATTGCAGGTATCGGCGTTCCACAGGTTACAGCAATCTATGATTGTGCAACGGTTGCCCGCGAATACGGGATTCCAGTTATTGCTGACGGGGGAATTAAGTACTCCGGAGAGATTACTAAGGCAATTGCTGCCGGAGCTGCTGCAGTGATGATGGGCAGCTTGTTCGCCGGTACGGAAGAGAGTCCTGGGGAGTCGGAAATTTATCAGGGACGTAAATACAAGGTATACCGCGGAATGGGCAGCATGAGCGCCATGAAGCAGGGCAGTAAAGACCGTTACTTCCAGGATGATGATAAGAAGCTCGTTCCTGAAGGCATCGAGGGGCGGGTTGCTTTTAAAGGGCCGTTGTCCGATACCGTTCATCAACTGATCGGCGGATTGCGCTCAGGTATGGGTTACTGTGGTACGAAGACATTAGAGGAACTGCGCAATGATACCTCATTTATCCGTATCACTGGCGCGGGTCTTCGTGAGAGTCACCCGCATGATGTGCAGATTACCAAAGAAGCGCCGAACTATTCCCTGTAAACCGGGAAGAATCGCATATTTTTGCGGACAGGCAGGACTAAATTCGTCCTGTCTGTCTTTTTTTGCAGATACCCCTGTGTTAGAATAGAACAAGCACTGATCTGAGGATTAAAGGAGAGTAGTAATCATTGAAGTACAAGCGGAAACTAAGTAGTAAGCAACTTGTGATGAAGACAGCGACAGTAGGTCTGCTTTTAAATATGCTAGCATTCCCGGCAGCGTCTGCCATGGCAGAGGCGGTAAGCACACCGGCTGCAACAGAGGCTGCGGCTCCATCGACAGCGGCAACACCTGCCAAAACGGCAGTAACCAAGATTCCAAGCGTGGAGTCACTCGGACTTAATCTGAAGTCTGCAGTATTAATAGAGCCGACCACAGGAGAGATCCTCTTATCTTTGAATGCGGACGAGCCATTGCCACCGGCAAGTATGACGAAGATGATGACAGAATATCTCGTGTCTGATGCGGTGAAGAACGGACAGATATCCTGGGATGAGAAAGTTGTTGTGCAGGAGAATGCGTCGAAGCAGATCGGGTCACGTATTTTCTTAGCCGAGGGCGATGAACATACCGTCAAAGAACTCTACATAGCCATGGCCGTTGGTTCAGCCAATGATGCCACGGTAGCTTTGGCTGAACTGGTGTCGGGTTCTGAGCAGGAATTCGTAACCCTAATGAACGAAACTGCTAAGAAGATGGGGATGAAGACCGCCCACTTCATTAACTCCACAGGGCTTGACCGCGCTGATATGCCGGAGAAATTCCGTCCGGAGGCTGAAGGCGAAACGTTAATGTCCGCTATGGATGCTGCCCTGCTCGCTAAGTTTATTGTAACGGACCATCCGGATTTCACCGAGTTCACGACAATTCAGTCCTACAAGTTCCGTGAACGTGACGCGAAACCGATGATTAACTATAACTGGATGCTGGAAGCCAACAAGGATATTGCTAATTTCAAGGCCTATGCCTATCCGGGTCTCGACGGATTGAAGACTGGACATACCACCAATGCCGGCAACTGTTTCACTGGTACGGCCGTTCGTGATGGCATGCGTCTGATCAGCGTAGTCATGGGGGCCAATTCAGAAGCACACCGTTTCACGGAAACGAAGAAGGTGCTTGATTTCGGCTTCAATAACTTCGAGATTAAGCAGGTTGTAGCGCCTAAGGCAGTCATTGCCGGAACTGAAACAGTGCCTGTACTGAAAGGGAAGAACAAGGAAGTATCCGTTGTTACCGACGCTGGAGTTACGTTCATGGTACCAAAGGGTACGGTTTCTCCACAGATCAAAACTACAGTGGTGACGAACGACCCCGCAACTTTGATCGCGCCGATTGCCGGAGCCAGTAAAGTAGGTAAGGTCACTTATAGCTACCAGATCGAAGGAATGTCTCAGGTTCAGGAGAAGACGGTTAACCTGATTACTGCTGAGGAAGCAGAGAAGGCTGGCTGGTTCAAATTGCTGATGAGAGCAATCGGAGAGTTTTTTGGCGACCTGTTTACAGGAATTAAGAACTTGTTCTAACTGCAAGGCAGCCTAATGCCAGCAATACAACAAAATCCCAGTAAATAGGTTGTATATATCACCGCCTTGCGGTAAAATTACAAGTTAGATTAGGATAGATCATTCGGGAGGCTTAGACATGGAAACAGGAACATCGCGAGTTAAAAGAGGCATGGCAGAAATGCAAAAAGGTGGCGTCATTATGGACGTCATGAATGCAGAGCAGGCAAAGATTGCCGAGGCAGCGGGCGCAGTAGCCGTTATGGCTCTGGAACGTGTACCTTCCGATATCCGCGCAGCGGGTGGTGTAGCACGTATGGCCGATCCTACTATTGTAGAAGAGGTTATCAAGGTAGTGAGCATTCCTGTTATGGCTAAAGCCCGTATTGGCCATTATGTAGAAGCCAAGGTTCTTGAATCCCTCGGTGTTGACTATCTGGATGAGAGCGAAGTGCTCACGCCGGCTGATGAAGTGTTCCATATCAATAAACGTGAATTCACCGTTCCTTTTGTATGCGGAGCCAAGGACCTTGGGGAAGCCCTGCGCCGGATTAACGAAGGAGCTTCGATGATCCGTACTAAGGGTGAGCCGGGAACCGGCAATATCGTTGAAGCCGTCCGCCACATGCGCTACATAAACAGTCAAATCCGCAAAGTGACTAACCTCTCGCTTGATGAGCTTTATAATGAAGCTAAGACACTGGCTGTTCCTTATGAGCTGCTGCTGGAGGTTCACCAGCTTGGTAAGCTGCCTGTCGTTAATTTCGCGGCCGGCGGTGTAGCTACACCTGCCGATGCTGCGCTCATGATGCATCTTGGTGCTGACGGCGTGTTCGTCGGCTCGGGGATCTTCAAGTCGGACAACCCTGAGAAATTCGCGCGTGCCATTGTAGAAGCGACCACCCACTTTACAGACTACAAGCTGATTGCTGAAGTGTCGAAGAACCTTGGCGCCCCGATGAAGGGGATTGATATTGCCACTTTGACTCCGGCTGAACGTATGTCGGAACGCGGCCGTTAATAGAGAGAAGGCTTCCGGATGAGAATAGGAGTGTTGGCGCTTCAGGGCGCTGTAACAGAGCATATCGTCAGTATTGAGAAGACGGGTGCGCAGGGTCTGCCTATCAAGCGTGTAGAGCAGCTGGAAGAGGTAGAGGGTCTAATTATTCCCGGCGGCGAGAGCACGACCATCGGCAAACTGATGCGCAAATATGGCTTTATAGAAGCTATACGTGAGTTTGCGGGTCAAGGCAAGCCGATTTTTGGCACATGCGCCGGTATGATTGTCCTGGCCAAGCACATTGCCGGAGGCGAACCCGGCCATCTGGAGCTGATGGATATTACCGTTTCCCGGAATGCCTTTGGCCGCCAGCGGGAAAGCTTTGAATGTGATCTGGAGGTTAAAGGGATTGCTGAGCCGGTACGTGCGGTATTTATCCGTGCTCCGCTCATTAACGAGGTGGGTCCGGATGTCGATGTGCTTACCATCTATAAGGATGAGATTGTAACTGCACGTCAGGGCAACCTGCTGGTATCCTCTTTTCACCCGGAACTGACTGTTGATTACAGGCTGCATCAATATTTTGCCGACATGGTAGAGGACAGTATCGCAGCCAATCAATAGAACTGCATATAAAACATCCTGACTCTTTCAAAGCTGTAAACAAATCAGCATTTTGAAAGAGTTTGGGCTGTTTTCAGGAGGGAAACTTTGTGTTAGATGTTAAAGTGTTGCGTAGTGATTATGCCAGAGTAGAAGAGGCCCTTACTAAAAGAGGAAAGTCGCTCGATTTGATTGCCAGCTTCCCGCAGCTTGATCTGCGCCGCCGTGAGCTGCTTCAGGAAACAGAGGGACTTAAGAACCGCCGGAACACCGTATCCGGAGATGTAGCCAAGAAGAAGAAAAATGGAGAACCGGCGGATGATTTGATTGCAGAAATGCGTACGGTGTCCGACCGGATCAAAGAGCTGGACGATGAAGTACGAGAGCTCGAAGCTAAGATTGATGAATTAACCATGAGCATTCCGAACATCCCGCATGAATCGGTGCCGGTTGGGAAGTCCGAGGAGGACAATGTTGAAGTACGCCGCTGGTCGGAGCCTAGAGAGTTCGGATTCACTCCGAAATCACACTGGGAGCTGGCGCAGCAGCTGGATATCATTGATTTTGAAGCGGCAGCCAAGGTTACGGGTTCCCGGTTCGCCTTCTACAAAGGGCTGGGAGCAAGACTGGAGCGCGCGTTAATCAACTTCATGATGGATCTGCACAGCGGAGAGCATAACTATGAAGAGATGCTGCCGCCGTACATTGTCAACAAGGACAGCCTGTATGGAACAGGACAGCTGCCGAAGTTCGAAGAGGATTTGTTCAAGCTGCGTGATACAGAATATTATCTGATCCCTACAGCAGAAGTGCCTGTAACGAACTACTACCGTGAAGAGATTCTGACGGCTGGTGATCTGCCGAAGTACCATGTAGCCTACAGCTCTTGCTTCCGTTCGGAAGCCGGATCTGCGGGGCGTGATACCCGCGGTCTGATCCGCCAGCATCAGTTCAATAAGGTGGAGCTTGTGAAGCTTGCCAGTCCGGAGACCTCCTATGAGGAGCTGGAGAAGATGACAGCCGATGCTGAACGCGTCCTACAGCTCCTGGGACTGCCTTACCGCGTCCTTCTGCTGTGTACGGCAGATATGGGCTTTACATCGGCGAAGACGTATGACCTGGAGGTGTGGCTGCCGGAGAGCGGAATGTACCGCGAAATTTCCTCCTGCTCCAACACCGAGGATTTCCAGGCCCGCCGGGCCAATATCCGCTTCCGCAAAGAGCCCAAGTCCAAGCCGGAATTCGTGCATACGCTGAATGGTTCTGCGCTGGCCGTAGGCCGTACGGTAGCGGCTATTCTGGAGAATTACCAGCAGGAAGACGGCAGTGTTCTGATTCCGGAATGCCTGCAGCCGTATATGCGTAACGTGAAATCCATAAGCGCACAAACTGCTCAATAATTATAGTTGCATATTATTTGTTGGGTGTGTTATAATTCCTAATGCATGTGAAATTTAGATGCATTGGAGAGGTACCGAAGCGGTCATAACGGGGCGGTCTTGAAAACCGTTAGGGTGCAAGCCCACATGGGTTCGAATCCCATCCTCTCCGCCATTCCTTTACACTCAAAGATTTGCAGATAGAAGCCGTTCTCCTTATGGGGGACGGTTTTTTGTTGTACTCAGAGGATTCTTTTGGATGGAACCTGTTCCAAAGAGAATAAAAAGCTCTCTTTCTCGGCAATGTATTAGAGAAGGAGGATGATCATAAAGATGGACCGACAATTACAAGTAGATCAGCAGAATCTGGTGTCTGCCTGGCAGGAGCGCCTGCCTGCACTGATGGAGGATGGGGACAGCTTCAGTGTGCAGGGGGATGCGGCGGACCAGAACAGTCTGCTTATTCATTTCAATGCATCCGGGCGTCAAGGGTATTCCCTCGATTTCCGCTGCACCTATGTGGATAGCCGCGAGGTTGCTGTGGATCTGCTCGATGCCGAGCAGGATGGGCGCGTGGCGGACGAACGTACGGATGCCGTACAGCTTTTGGCGCAGCAGTATACAAGGCAGATTCATGAATGCGCGCAGGCGCTTCAGGGCTTAACCAATCCATAGGAGGTGAACAAAGTGAGCAAACCAAAAAGCATGCCGGTACCCGGTGTACAGCAGGATAATCAGGGACCGCGCAAGGAACATCATTCATCAGGTCCTGAGCCGTTGTCCGGTTCAAAAAAGGTAAAACAGGCTAACCACGTTGACCATAATAATCCTCAGGGCTGACCCTAGCCGGAGATGAAAATGGAGAGAAATGTTTCTCATATTTGCCAAATGGTTTATCATTAGGGAGGGGAAAGAATTTTTCACATGGGAGAGGAGAACAATAATGAATAAAAAATGGGGGTTATCCGCTGCCGCATTGCTGCTCACCGCCGCAGTAATTCTGCCGGGGTGTGCAAAGAAAGAGGCTCCGAAAGAGGCATTGTCCGCTGCTGCAAATAAAGTTGCGGCGATGACATCGTATGAAATGAAGACGAAGCTTACCGTTAATGACCTGACGATCGACACAGGTACAAGCGAAGCTGATGCTACAACGGGTCAGATTCTCAGCATGCTTAAGAATGCTGAGCTTACAGTTGATGGAGTCTACCAGGCAGAGCCGATGCAGACAGAGCTTACAATGGTTCTGAATCTGAAGGGGGATATGGCGATGTCCTTCACGGTTCCGATGGTAATGACAGCAGAGAAGCTGTATGTCAAAGTGCCGTCCATTCCGTTCCTGCCGCTTCCCGAGACAATCGTAGGTAAATTTGTTGAAGTGGATCTGAAGGAACTGGCCGAGCAGGAGGGGGCTGAATTCAACCCTTCGGCTATGGACACGCAGAAAGTGCAGAAGCTGTCTAATGAAGTGATGAACACATTACTGGGTGAGTATGACGAAGAGAAGTACTTTAACGAAATCAAACCTAAGGAAGCCGGCCTGCCTGAAGGGGTTGAAGCCAAACAGGTTGTCCAGTTCCAGGTAACGAATGATAATGTCAAAGAGGCGCTCACCATCCTGGTGAACAATGCGCTGCCTAAGATCATCGATATTCTCGGCAAGGATGAATACAAGGAACTGCTGAAGATCGATGCTGCCGACTTGGCTAAAGCGAAGGAAGAGCTGCAGTCCAGTGAAGCACGTGCTGAATTCGATAAGGATCTGGCTGAGCTGAATACGCATCTCACGATTAACCAGTTCCATCTTAACACGGCGATCAATGACGATAACTTCCCGGTGTATCAGGATATGCTAATGGATATCAAAGTGAATGATCCTGAACAAGGTGAGAATGTCGCTCTGTCTATGACCGCTAGCAATCAATACAGCAAGATCAATGAGAAACAAACCTTCCAGATCGGAATTCCGCAAGGCGAAGATGTGATTACCCTGGAAGAGCTGCAGCAGCAGTTCGGAGCCACAGGCACTTATTAATAAATACTGCAGCAACACAGAAATCCCGTATAAGCGAACCTCCGCTCATACGGGATTTTTGTGCTGCTTGCCGGCGGCTCCGGCAGATCAGGCTATTGCTCCTGTGGAAGAAAATCTTCAGCCAGAATGGCGTAAGTGCGGTGGTCCTGCCATTCTCCGTTGATTTTGATGAAGCGGCGGGCAAGCCCTTCAGCCTGAAATCCGTTCTTCTCCAGTACTCTGCGGGAGCCGTCATTATGAGGCAGGATGGCCGCCTGCAGCCTGTGAAGGCCGAGGGAACGGAAGGCATAGCCCAGGATCAGATGCACCGCTGCGCTGGTATACCCTTTACCCTGCATTTCATAATCAATAAAATATCCGATATCGGCAAATTGTCCGACACCCCGTACCACATTAGAAATGGTAATCTGGCCAATCAGCTCGCCGCTGAGCAGATAGATGCCGAACATATAAGCACTATCCTGCCGGGCGTCCAGGATGCGCTGGTTAATCAGCTGCCGCTGGCTCTCCAGGGTGAAGTAGTCATTGTCACGGAGGGGTTCGAACTGCTGGTGCTCCTTGCGGTTGCGGTGACGGAGGTTAAGCAGTGCTTCGGCATCCGTGAGCTTCAATAAAGAGATAAAGATTCCCTTCGGGGTATTGTACAGCTTAAAAGACATGGATCGCCCTCCTGGTCACAATAGAATGATATATCTGATCCGTTTCATTAGAGCTTGGCAGGTCTTTGCCGCAGCCGGCGGAAGAACGAAGTCAGCAGCTCTGCGCATTCTTCCTGCAGCACACCCTGGATGACCTCTGTACGGTGGTTAAAACGCGATTCCTCCAGCAGGTTCATCAGAGTCCCTGCACAGCCGGCCTTGGGATCAGGAGTACCATACACGGTGAGCGGGACTCTGGCCTGCACCATGGCTCCTGCACACATGGGACAGGGCTCCAGGGTCACGTAGAGCTGGCAGTCGAGCAGACGCCAGGAATTAAGGGCCGTACTCGCTTCACGGATGGCAACCATCTCCGCATGGGCAGTGGAATCGAGCGTGGTCTCACGCAGATTGTAGCCGCGCCCGATAATTTTACCTTCACGGACAACCACTGCCCCGATCGGCACTTCACCCAGTGCTTCTGCTTTGCGGGCTTCGCCTATTGCCTCGTTCATCCAATATTCATGAATTGCCCGCTCGTCAGGCGGCAACTCTTCAAGTCGTGTATTCAAGTTCATCTTCCCTTCTAAAATAGCCCCTTGTACAACGAACAAATATTCGTTCTTAACAAATTGTGGACAACTCTGTGGATAAAGCCCGACTTATGCACAAAATTGTACACATCGCGATTTAGCAAAATGTTTATATGTGCATAACCTGTGGATGGTTTCCTACTTATTGTAGAGAAAGTGTCTGAAGAATTCAATATGTTCCCCAGGTTATCCCTGTTTGAAATGTCTTTTCAAATGGAGAGGCAAAAGGTATGATAATTATGAATGCTCCGCTAGGATTTACCAGCGGTAAGAGGTGAACAATACGCTTGTCTATAAAAACGAAATTATCGGCTATTATTTTCGGCTCGGTACTCTTAATCCTGACGCTGAATCTTACACTTAATCTATATGCCGTCCGGAATAATCTGCGTAATGAAAGTCTGAGTAATATGAAGATAACTGCCATGCAGATCGCTGTTTCGGTTGAGCAGAGCAGTTATAGTTCCAACTATGTGCAGCATAAAATTGCCCAGAACCTGAGGATGACCTCTATTCTGGCTTCGCTTGAGCTTGATCCGGATATCAAGAATGTGGACAATAGGGAGCTGCAGGCCTTGGCCATCAAGCTGGGCGTGTCTAATATCTCGCTTCTGGTCAAGACTGATAATGATATTGTTGTAGCCAAGTCATCAGATCCCACAGAGATCGGACTCTCGACCAAAGGCATGGGATACTGGTATGTGGCTTTTTTGGAGTTGTTTGCAGGCCAGCGGGTATCCGTTGACCAGGGGCAGACGATGGATAATTTCTGGTCCGGCCCTTTCGAATATTCAACCTCAAATCCCGAGTACATTGATAAATGGGGTTACTATTATGATGGCACCAGCAACTATATCATAGATCCTTATATCCGCAGTACTGCCGTAAGCGATTACGTCAAGATTATGGGACCTGACGAAATTATTCAGGACTCCAAAGCTGTGAACCCCGGCATCCTGGAGATCACAGGCTTTAATCCCAAAACGTTCGGATCGCCCAGCATGCTGCCCGATGGCAGTGACCCGATCAATGTGAAGCTGCGCAACCGTCCTATTCATTACGGTACGTATACGTACGGCAACGTTGCACAGGATAAAGCTGCAATACGGGAAGCGATCAACGGGGGTGAGCCGGTAACGCTGGATACGGAGGTTCTGGGCAAAAGAGTGCTCAAGAGCTTCATTCCAATCAAACAGCCGGGAGCCGACGATTATGTAATTACTGTGGTTATGGATTACTCGCTGATCTCATCCGTAATTAAAGAGCAGCTGTTCAATAATATCACCACGTCCGTGCTGCTGCTTATTATCTTTTTCCTGGCCAGTTATATTATGGCCGGCTTCGTCACGCGGCCGATTCAGGATATACTGGCTAAGGTGAATGATGTGGCCAAGGGCAAATTTGAGCCTCCATTAAATGTAGAGAGCCGGGATGAACTCGGACAGCTGGCCCACCGGATCAACGCGATGACCTCCCACTTGCTGCAGCATACGGACCGGCTGGGACAGACACTGGAAGAGAATAGGGCGGTTAAAGAGCATCTCGAATCGGTGATTAACGGCACCTCCGATGCGATTCATACGGTGGATATGGATGGACGGATTATCAGCACGAACAGAGCCTTTGAAGAGCTCTATGGATGGAGTGCTGCGGAAGCGCTGGTCAAGACGCCATATCTGGTGCCGGCTACAGTACAGGAGCAGGAAGATGTCCGTTTGCGGCAACTCAAGAACGGAATGTCTCTGCCACCGGTAGAGACCGTACGTCTGAAACGTGACGGTTCTATCGTAGAAGTCAGTGTGAGCACCTCGGTGATCCGGGATGAGGAAGGGCAGCCGCAGTCTTTTGTACATGTATCCCGTGATATGACTGAGCGCAACCGGATTGAAGAGCTGCTCAGACGCTCTGAGAAGCTGACTACGGTCGGCCAGCTGGCAGCAGGAGTTGCCCATGAGATCCGCAATCCCTTGACCACCTTGAGAGGGTTCCTGCAGCTGCAGCAGGAGAAGAAGGTTCTGGTCCCGCTGCATATTGATCTTATGCTCTCGGAGCTGGACCGGATCAATCTGATTGTAAGTGAGTTCCTGATCCTGGCCAAGCCGCAGGCCGTTCATTTTCAGTTGAGGGATTTGCGGCATATTGTCGGCGATGTGATCTCTCTGCTGGATAGCCAAGCCCATCTTTTTGGCATAGAGTTTGTAACGTATTTCTCGGATATGCCGGCTATGGTGCACTGTGAGGAGAATCAGCTGAAGCAGGTATTCATTAATGTAATCAAAAATGCGATTGAGGCTATGCCTGACGGAGGGACGATTACCCTGGAGGAGCAGCAGCAGAATAATTCTGTGGTTATTATTGTTTCTGATGAAGGCGGAGGGGTTCCGGAGGATATGCTTCCTAAGCTGGGCGAGCCGTTCTTCACGAATAAAGAGTCAGGGACCGGGCTTGGACTCATGGTCAGTCAGCGTATTATACAAGCCCATAAGGGCAGTCTTGAGATCCGCAGTGAGTATGGACGGGGGGCGCAGGTTACCATTAAGCTGCCTGAAGCCGGGGAGAATAACCTTCCGTCAGGCATGTATATAGAACGGAGTGAATGACAGATATGAGAATTAATAAGTTCATCAGTGAGACAGGGTACTGTTCGCGCCGTGAAGCAGACAAGCTGGTGGAAGGGGGAAGAGTCACCATCAACGGTGAGACCGCTCTGCTGGGCAGTCAGGCAGAAGCCGGAGATACGGTGCTGATCGACGGCAAACGCCTGGAAACAGGCAGCAGGATCGTTTACATCGCACTTAATAAGCCGGTAGGCATCACTTCTACAACAGAAGGCCATATTCAGGGCAATATTGTAGATTTCATTGGACATGAAGAGCGTATTTTCCCTATCGGCCGGCTCGACAAGGATTCTGAGGGATTAATTCTGCTGACAAATGACGGGGACATTGTGAACAAAATATTGCGTGCTGAAGGCAGACATGAGAAGGAGTACGTAGTTACCGTGGACAGGCCAGTCACGCAATCCTTCCTTACAGGCATGGCCACCGGGGTCAAGATTCTGGGCAGCAAAACGCTCCCTTGTGAGGTAACGCGGATAAGCGAGCGGGTATTCCGGATTATTCTTACCGAGGGCAAGAACCGGCAGATCCGCCGAATGTGCAGCGCGTTTGGCTATGAAGTGCGGCGTCTGCAGCGCATCCGGGTAATGAACATCCGGCTGGGCGCCCTGCAGACCGGGGAATGGCGTGATCTGTCACCACAGGAGAAGCAGGAGCTTGGAGCGATGCTGAACTATGAGCTGCAATAAGGAGAAACATATCAATTGAGTAAATAAAGAGCTGTTCCGGAAGGCTGAATAACGGCCTTTGGAACAGCTCTTTGTGCTTGATGTACTATGAATATTTGCCTTATTTACCGGGAGCGGCAACATCAGTTGGTTCTGTTGTTGCATCTTTGTATTTGCGGAGAACGGAAACTTCTACACGACGGTTCTTGGCGCGTCCGGCGGCAGTCGTATTCTCAGCGATGGGATGATATTCCCCGTATCCGATCGGACTGAACTTAACCGGGTCCAGGTTGGGGTTAAGCAGCAGGATTTTCATGAATTGAAGGGCACGGGCCACGCTAAGATCCCAGTTGGAGGAGTAGCTGCTATTGGAGATAGGAATATTATCCGTATGTCCCTGCACTAATATATCGTAATCGGGAAACTGCTGCAGCATCGTCGAGATTGACTTGGCCAGCTGGCGGGAGTCATCCTTGACCATAGCCTGTCCCGAAGCAAATAAGGCGTTGTCGCTGATTGTAATCATTAACTGGGACTGATTCAGCTTTGTACTGAGCAAATCAGTCATTCCGTTATTCTTGATGTACTGATCGAATTGCTCCTTAAGCTTCTCCAGATCCTCCTGTTCTTTGGCACGAAGTTTGGAGATCTCGGCGGTGCCTGTATTTTTATCTAGAACACTATTCATTTTATCCTTACTGCCTTGGTCAAGTTGAGTACTAGTAGGTGAATCCGAGCGGAATTCCAGTACGCCGCCACCGCCGCTGAGCGCTGAATTGAACGCTTGGGCCATTTGCTCAAACTTCTGGGCGTCCGTAGCACTCATGGCATACATAACCAGGAATAGAGCAACCAGCAGGGTCATCAGATCGGAATAGGGCAGCAGCCAGGATTCATCGGCATGCTCTTCGTGCTCCTCATGCCTAGTCTTTTTGCTCATTCGAGGCGCCCTCCTTCTCACTTAGCTTGGCCCGTTCGGACGGAGTAAGGAAGACGGAAAGCTTCTGATTGATAGCAATGGTGGAGACCCCGGACTGGATAGACAACAGACCTTCTACCATCATCAGGCGGACTTCAATCTCGCGTTTGGAAATACGTTTTAACTTGTTGGCCATAGGGTGCCACATTACGTAACCGGTGAATATCCCCAGCAGAGTAGCAATGAAGGCTCCGGCAATCGCGTGGGCCAGGACGTCCATGTTGCTCATATCACCCAAGGCGGCAATCAGCCCGATAACAGCCCCGAGTACCCCCAGCGTAGGTGCGTACATCCCGGCTTGGGAGAAGATTAAGGCGCCGGCTTTATGTCTATCTTCTGTAGCGTGAATATCTTCCATTAATACATCGCGGACAAATTCCTGGTCATTACCGTCGATAATCATCCGCATGCCGTTTCTAAGGAAATTATCTTCGATTTCATCGACATTGGATTCCAGTGCAAGCAGTCCTTCACGGCGGGTGATGGATGCCCATTCCATGAACATTGTAATCAGTTCGGGCTTGCCGACCATCTTTTTCTTCACAAATAGGATCTTCAGCAGCTTAGGGAAATTCTTGACTTCCGACATGGGAAAGGCCATGAAGATTGAGGCGGCCGTACCAAGAAAGATAATTACATAGGCGGCAGGATTGTTCAAGCTTTCAAGCGGAGCATGCTTGAGTACCATCCCCCAGACTACTGCGATCAGACCAAAAACCAGTCCTAGTATTGTTGAAATTTCCATTTATGCACCTCGTCCATGAGAATTAAGAAGTGATCCGACTATACCGCGTTTATCATCCTTGAACCGCGGGAGGACACTCTGCACGTAACCAAATCACGTATATTCTTATTTATCGACAGCATTCCCTTTTTTGTGAAGTGATTTTTTCGGCTATAATGGATAAGGTAAGTAATTATTCATCAGCGAAGAAAACGGAGTGATTGACGTGGGAGTAAAGCATGGCAGAGATTACAGTGAAATTCTGGTTGAGCTGACAAGCGCAGTCGGACGGATTTCCGACGGGTATATTTTTTTCGAAATGGAGCCAGAGGAGTGGGAGAACCTGCCGGAGGAGTCGAAGCTGGAGGTATGGGAGGCGCTTGCGGAGGATCTGTTCTACGCACTGGGCAATGAGCCGGTGATTAAGGTCGGAAGCGGTGTTGTAATGTACGATAAAGAAACGCACCGGATCAATATTCTGCTCGGCGACGAGGATTTGGCGTCGGTCGTTCTGGTGTAGCCTGGAGGCAGCCGCGGAGCGGAGTTTGTCCCCAGGCATCTGCCCATGTTAAAATTGGGATAAGAAGTACTATTGGCCGGGATTTAAGAATACATTTAATCGAAAAAAATCTTTGGCCCGGCACATCCCTTGGACTTTAAGAAGCTGAGGGATGTTTTATTTAAAAGACAGGACTGCTGTGATGTAGCTAATTAAGCAAGGGAGGAAACAAATTGCCATTTACAGAGGAAGAACTGCGGGAGCAGATCGGCAAGCTGGAAGGCTGGAAATTGGAAGAGGATATTATGGTACGCAAATATATGTTCAATGAATATATGAAGGGAATTGCCTTTGTAGATGAGGTTGCTGCGATCTCGGAAGCGTTCGACCATCACCCGCATATCACCATTGATTACAAGACCGTTATCGTGCGTCTGCCTGCAGATGTGCAGAAGCTGGATATCCGCCAGGCCAATGAAATTAACGAGGCTTTTGAGAAAAACCGTTAGAGGACAGGATCCTTATGGAAATGACAGTACTGCCTGATCCATAAAAATGCCCGTGCAAGGATACCAGGTATCTTTTGCAGCGGGCATTTTGCTTTGGGCATGTTATTATTTCTTCTCGGCCAGCCATAAAGCGACATTCGCAATTTCCTCAGGGGCTAGTTTGTCTTTGAAAGAAGGCATCTGCCCGCGTCCCTTGGTCACAATGCTGTAAATCTGCGCCGCGTCATGCTGAGCGCCCTCCTGCTGCAGGTTCGGCCCTACACCGCCCTGAAGCTGATCCCCGTGGCAGGTGATGCAGTTGGCTTTTACCAGGGCCTCCGCGCTGGCTGCGTCCAGCACAACCTCAGGCATTGTAGGCTTGTTCTCTTCAGCCACCTCGGCTTTGCCGGGCAGGGTAAACATTAAGACCACGGCAAAGGCACAGGCGGCAAAAAACAAACCGCTCATGATCCATTTCTGCATCTGCATCCGTCCCTTCATGTAAGCTGCTTCCTTCATTATACCGGATGGTGAAGCGTTATCATAGTATTTGTGTCAAAAAAATGAACGAAACTCCTGGGAAATTTGCATACATACAGAAGTGGAATGCTATTTCTCATAGACCATACAATAAAATGGTTTATCGCCAGATGGAGTTCTTCGTTCATAAGTATCCGTTATGGTAAATCCGCATTTCTGGTAAGCACGGATGGCCCGCTGATTCCAGGTCAGTACCTCCAAATCGATCTCCCGTTCCGGATAACGCAACAGAGCCGCCTGAACGATGGCCTTCATGAAGAGATGTCCCATGCCATGACCGCACAGATCGGGCCGCATGCCGATTCCGAGCCGGACTACACCCTCCATAGGGAACAGCTGGGCGAAGCCGCATAGGATTCCCTGTCCGTTCACGATGGAAACGTATTGTTCGCTGCGCAGCTGCGGATCACCGAATTCAACACCGAGCGCCTGCATCTGCTCCCAGGGCATCCAGCCGTAAATATTATACGGGGGCCTATAGTTCCACTCACAGATCTCAGCGCCATGCCGCGACTCCATAGCAACAACATAAAAAGATACCGGAGAACTTATCATAAGCGGAGGCCACCTTTCAAGGGAACATTACTTCATTCTATAAATATTATATACAAAATGAGCAGGATACGACGCAAAAACCTTGCAGATAGACCGGAACTTGACAAACGCCAAAAAATATTTTAGGAAAGGGCCGAATTGATGTTTTACAAATATAGAGCGGGGTAAGTAATTTTATAGACAAAAAAATAAGCCCTCCTCCAAGATTTCGGCAAAAATCCTGGAAAAGCGCTTATATTTAGGACAAATTATTGCACATCGTCATTGTCTTCGGAATCAGTAGCTACAGTCTTGTAAGCATCTGTACTCATAATCCGTTTGGCGCCAACGTAGCGGTTGACGTAGTAGCTGTCACTCAGCGAACTGATGGTTACACCACGCGAGGAAGAAGCATGTGCGAACTCACCGTCACCAACATAAATACCGACATGGGAAACGCCTTTGCCGCTTGTATTGAAGAATACAAGATCGCCCGGTCTCATCTCATCACGGGATATAGCAGTGCCCATCTGATATTGGGAGCCGGATTGGTGGGGCAGGTTAATTCCGATCTTATCAAAAACATACATTGTAAATCCGGAGCAATCAAAACCGTTCGTGGATACACCGCCGGATACGTATTTGGTCCCGATGGCTTTGTCGATAACTTTATCCATTTTGGAATCCGCGAAAGCGCTTCCTGCTCCAATGGTGAAGATGATGGAAAAGCTTAGTACTGCGGCTGCTAGCTTCTTCTTCAAAAGTAAATACCCCTTCCAAATGCCTACGAGGTTAGCTTAAGGGTTCGGTTGAAGGTCCCCTATGACCCCTCTTAGAATAGGAGGTCAATTCACCCAAAGTTGGTTCCCCCGTTTCCCTAAATCTTTAGGGAACTCGGCACGACTGTTGATTAGGATTAGCTGTTATTCAATACATGACAAAACCTTTGTTAAAAGCGATTCAATAATTACAAAAATGTTACTAAAAGCTCACTGCGATAATTGTAGCAAAGACTAGGGCGCTTGGCAATCACTTATAACATATTAATGCATTTTTTTTGCGTTTTTTAGAGTTATAGCTGCATAGAAAGACTCATATTTAACGCAGCGGGTGAGCTGTTGATGAATTTTCTTTGGATTTGGGATAAAAAGGTGTTTCAGGGCCTGCAGATGAGTGTAAAAGGTAGAATAAGGAAAAGGAAAAACCCGGAAATGATTACGGCAATAATCAAAACCGGGCTCGTATAAGTTACATTTAGATGTTAGAGGTACAAATATTCGAGGAAATGTTCAAGGGTTCAATCGTAAGCGACAGCTTGGTAGGCTGTTGTGCTCATTACTCTTTTAGCGCCAACGTAGCGGTTGGCCCAGTATGCCTGACTCAGCGAACTGATGGTTACACCACGCGAAGTGGAGGATTGTGCGAATTTTCCATTGCCAACATAAATACCGACATGGGAAACTCCGTTGCCCAGGGTATTGAAGAATACCAAATCACCGGAACGCAAATTACTCTTGGATACGGCTGTTCCAACGCTGTACTGTGCCTTAGAGGTGCGCGGCAAGGTCAGGCCGATACTCTTGAATACGTATTTGGTGAATCCGGAACAATCAAAGCCGCTGGTGCTGGTGCCCCCGGTTTTATATGACGTTCCAATGGTTTTTGAGATCACAGTATCCATTTTGGAATCTGCGAAAGCGCTGCCCGCTCCGAGTGTAAATACCATCACAAGACCTAGCGCTGCTGTGGTGCATTTCTTCTTAAAGTTCTGACTTCTCAAAAGATGTACTCCTTCCAAGGCCTGCGAGGTTAGCTTAAGGATTCGGTAGAAGGTTCCCCTATGACCCCTCTAAAGCGAGATCAATTCACCCAAAATATGGTTCCCCCACTCCCCGGTGCTGGGAATTCGGCGTTTTGTGCACCAGAATAGTGACATATCGACATAAGGTTAATGGCTTCGGTTACATAGCTGCATAATTCCATTTGAAAGATTACAAATTTGTTACTAGTAGTACAGGCATCATTGTACCAAAGGATTTACAGTTTTGCAAATGCACTTGTCGCAGCTGTAAACAAAAAAGAGTCATGCACCTCACCAGAGGGGCGATGACTCTTTTAGTATGCCGTTTTGGCGGCCGATTATTGTGGGAATGATTTACTGGACCAGAGATGATACTGCGCGGCTATGCCCCACATTTTGAATAGAGTGGATGGCAGAGGGGCAGCCTGGCGCAGGAGCAGGGCCGGGAGACCCGGAAAGAAGAGCGCTGCAGCGCCGCAGAGGATCAGCATCACCAGACTTCCTGCGCCCAAAATGACAGATATCCCGATGGAGTGCAGAAGGACTTTCAGACAGATCAGCAGCGAAGGGAGCATGCCCGTGCCTGCAGTATAACCAAACTGCATATACAGCAGCAGCTTGCGGATAAGGAAGAGGTAGATGAGCCAGCCCAGCACATAAGGCACGAGCGTCAGCAGCAGCGGATAATCGAGAATGCCGTTCAGAAGCAGACGGTACATCTTCGGCAGCAGCCAATAGAGCGGCAGAAGGACCAGCGCCCATTCAACGAGACTGAACAGCAGGACAGGCAGACCATAACGCTTCATCCCGGGAAAAAAGAACAGTCCGCGCTCCCCGGCGCGTTCCTGGTGAAGCTCATGCAGCAGGCCCGCCCGGATAAAGGGGGAGAGCAGCAGCCGCAACACAGTCAGTGCCAGGAGCAGCCATAGCCATTGCCGGACGTCCGGGTCCGTGTGCAATGCAGTCTGCCCTTCAATATAATACAGCAGCCTGCCTATGCTACTGCCGCCGGCGTTCGCATCCGGATAACGCAGCAGTACCGGAATGACGGCGCTTTTAATGAATTTGTACATGAAGTAGCCCCAGAACAGCCGGTAGATAAATAGCAGAATCAGGATATAAAATTGCTCTTTCATGCTGTGCCAACCGCGGGTTATCGAAATTTTCACAATCCTTCACCTCACCAGACAAGAGTTCCGAGCAGGGTTTCAAGCAGTGTCGTCGCACTGAGCGTCCAGCGGGAAAGAGTAGTGTGCTCAAGCTCCGCCATTCTGAAATTATTAAGATGCTTGCTCTCCAGCAGTATGGAATGTCCCGGATCAATCTCGGCGGAGACCAGAGGCGCTTTATACGATAATTCAAACGATGTTGCCTTCCCTTCGCCGTTCCAGTATTGCTGTACCGAGTACCCGTCCGAGAAAATGAATTTCACAGGGACATCCCCATAATGGCTGCCCTTGTTGCTTACCTCAACTACCGCATCATATTGGATGCCTGCTCCGCCACCGCCGCCCCGCTTGGCCGTGAGGCTGATGTCATCTACTGCAAAATCAGGGGCTCCGCCGCTGTAGACATACTGGTCAAAATAAGTCTGCCAGGATTGCTTGTTCACTTTCTCCACAATCTTCTGGAAGTCAGCGGTCGAGGGATGCTTGAAGCGGTATTTACGGGTATAGGCAGCGAGAATGGCATCCATGCTCTTGGCTCCTGCTAACCGTTCGATGTCACGGAGCACCAGCTTGCCCCGGATATAGACATTGCGCGTGTAGGCATCATCTCCGGTGTATTTCCACGTCTCCAGATTGAGCGGCTGCGAGGAGGAGACCAGACTGGACTGCAGCGGGAGGCTTGAGGCAACGCCATATTCCTGCTCCATCAGCCGATCTTCGGCATATGAGGTGAAGCTCTCATCCAGCCACGCCTCCTCGAATTCATTGCTGGCGACCATGCCATAGAAATACTGGTGACCGATCTCATGGATCACGGTCCGTTCAAGCGAGGTGCCGGGCGATGCCTCGGCAGCACCGAAGGCAGTGATCAGCGTCGGATATTCCATCCCCCCGGCCCCATTGCCAGATTCAGGCGGGACTACAATGGATAAGGTGGAGTATGGATACGGGCCGTACCATTTGCTGAAGGCGGTCAGGGCAGCCTCTGCGGCCTGGAAGTAGCGCTCCTGAAGATCCTTATGCAGCGGGTCCAGATAGAGCTTGATCTTTACTCCGGGCACCTGCGGCGCGGAGAAGGCCTTCTCGGCAACCACAAAATCCGGCGATGCCGCCCAGGCGAAGTCATGAACATCATCTGCGTAGAACTGATAGATTTTGCGGTCCTGTACCAGCCGCGCGTTCTTCACCGGAAATCCGGTGGCGGCAACCTTGTAATCAGACGGGACGGAGATGGTTACATTGTAAATACCGAAGTCACTGTAGAACTCAGATGTGCCATGGTACTGATGCAGGTTCCAGCCTTCCTCCTGTGCTCCTCTTGTGCCAGCAGGCTCGTAGACGCTGAGCTTGGGGAACCATTGGCCGGCCATGACGAAGTTGCCGGCGGTTCCCATACGGGCGAATATTTTCGGCAGCTTGACCTCAAACTGGAGTTTGAGTGTTACGCTCTCACCACCGTTTACCGGCTGGGGCAGGTGGACCTTAAGCAGGGTCTTGTCATTCACATTGCCGTCGTCAGGCTGTACATACTGGGTGCGCTGCATTAACGAAATCCCCTCGGAGGTCCGCAGATCCGTCAGCGTCAGGCTGCCGTATCCGCCCGCAGGCATAGAGTCGCCCCGGAGAGTTCCTCCGGATTCCTTCATAAAGGTTGTATTGCCGGAAGCGAATGCATTGGGATAAAGGTGGAAATAGAGCTCTTGGACCGGTTTTTTGCCCGGATGGATCCAGGTCACCGTTTCGGAAGCTGTTAAGGTTCCCGTATCGGCCAGCAGCTGAACATCCATGTGGTATTCCACCACACGCTGGCTTAAAACCTCCGACACTGGAGGCGGAGTGATCTCCGGAAGAGTGGACTGCACAATTTGCTGCTGCGGCAGGACGGCGGGGGACTTGGCCTCTTTTGGGGCAGAGGCAGTCCATACGGCAGGGCTATGCCCTGAAAGAAACCATATTCCGCCTCCAAGCAAGGTGAGAACAGCCAGAGCTGCGAAGATGAGGGTATACCTTAATGAATGTGGCTTCATACTGTGATTCCTCCCGTGACAAGCATCTACGGGATGTATATGTTTGCAATCGGCGCATTATTAGCTAAAATTAAATAATTAGTGAATGGAAAGGATGTGCACTTGTGGATAACGTACAACCAGAGGGCAAAAAGCAGATTGCCTTGAATATTGTGAATGCCAAGAGTAAGCATAAAGGCTTCGGGGCAGGCTCCATTGATCTGGGTAATGTATCGCCTGTTATTATTGATCAAGGTATCGCCGTTATCGATATCGGTGCCATGCATGCCAAGAGCAAAGTGGAGAAGGGGATTAAGTTCTCCGTGAACCGTGAGGATGTACCGGAAGGAAGACAGGTCTGGGTAGTCTGGGTCGCTGTGGACCGTACACCGGAGGGCCAGTTCTACGGCGGAATTACCGCCTGTGAGATGTGGATCGATTCCGAAGCCCGCCGGGGCTGGAAGATTCTTGCCGATCATGTCAATAAGCTGGATGCTGCCCTGAAACGGAAGATTATTGTGGAGGGACTTGGGTCTATGGAGCGGGAAGCGCTGAAATCACTGCTGATTGCCCATAATGAAGAGTGGTGGGCCGCTTCACCTGACGAGCTGAAAGCGGCATTGTCGGAGTAGTAAGCTGAACGAACATGTATATCGAAAAACAAGGCTTGGCTCTCTGTTAGCAGAGGGCCAAGCCTTATGTATAAGATGATGGATATGCGCTGCTACGGAGTCACTCTGCCGGCAGTATTTAGCTTGCGCTTCAACTGGCTTACTCTGGCCTGGCTGATTCCGAGCACCTCGGCAAGCTCCTTCTGGTTGGCATAGGGGTGGTCTTCCATCGCCTTCTCCAGACGCTGGCTCATTTCCTCCGTCTTCGTTCTCCGTCCACTGCGGACAGGTTCGGCAATCTCCTCTGCAGGGCCTGAGGAGATTGTGATCTCTTCAGATCCGCGCCCGGGGTCGCTCAGCTCTTTGAGGCAGGTATTGCAAATGAATTGATCTTTATAATAGGTTACATGATCAAGGCTTCTGCAAAAAGTGCATTCTGTGGAGGTGTACTTTCTGAGGACGATAATTTCCTCATTCAGGATAAAAAACTCGATGGGATCCCCAATGTCAATATTTCGTGTCATGCGGATTTCTACGGGAACCACAATTCTACCAAGACTGTCTAAACTCCGGATCATGCCTGTATCTTTCATTCCATGTCCCTCATTTACATCTTTATATTTTTTGTGGATATCTCTGATTATAGCAGTAATTGTAAGTTTAGAGAACGGGGAAAGCGCATACAAATTATGTTGTTTCTTGTCGCTTATACGGGAAATAGCCCGTTTTACTGCGCAGGAGAGGGTCCGGGGCAAAAAAACATATAAAACCTCTCCCTTCGGGAAATCCCAAGGGAGAGGTTTATTAGGGTTCTCTATTTTTTACCCAAATTAGCACAGTCGAAACAGCGGGATGAAACTATCTTCAGGTGAGGATAACCGGCTGCGCATCCGTGCTGCTGACCGAGACATAGGGATTGCCCCGAAGATAGAAACGCCAAGGCTTCAGCGCGTATTCTTCTGCATAGGGAATATTGATGCGCGGAGCCTGGACAATATCCAGAGATTCCGGGGCTTCACCTTGCTCCAGCCAAATCGGTCCCCCGCGGAGATCAAGCCTGGCCATGTTGAGGCTTTTGTCTATCCTCAGTGCCCGGCACAGCTTGCCCGGGCCGCCGGACAGATCCGAAGGCTTGCGGACAGCCATTCCCCGGTATGCAGCCATGAGCTCCGCGTCCCTGGCGGTAAACGGCTCCACTGCACGGATCAGGACCGCATGCGGTTCGTCTTCAGCAGCGGTAACCACATTGAAGCAATAGTGCATCCCGTAGATCAGGTATACATACGTAGCGCCGCCGGAGCTGAACATTGCTTCTGTACGGGTTGTCCGCCGCCCTCCGTAGGCATGACTCCCCTTGTCTTCAGCGCCGCCGTAGCCTTCAGTCTCCACAATACGGCAGCGGATATCACCGTTATCGGTGCGCCGGACGAGATGCTGGCCCAGGAGGCGCGGAGCTGCATCTACTGCCGCAAGCGCATAGAGTTCAGGCGGCAGCAGCCGCTGCGGGGCGGAATGGTCTGGTCCGACTGAAGAATTCAGCTTCATGAATGGTTGACACCTTCCTGCGGCGGACTAACGCTTAAGAGAGCGCCTTGCCGGGCTCATCCCATCGTAACGCAAGTCTCCGGCGGCAGCAATGCCGGATCAGTTCATCCACCAGCGTTTGATATCATTCCATAGCGAATGTTCCTCCTTGACAGGCTCGGCAATCTCAGAGTTGCTCCCATTCGGGGAAGCATCGGAGTCGCCGGCGGCATGCTGGTCGCAGTACTCAGTAGGCTCAGTGCCGCTGATGAAGGTTGTAAGCTCCTTCTCCGGACAGGCTGCTGTAGCCAGCTTGCCGGACTGCGGATTGATATACACGCTGACCACGCCATCAGGAATCGGGAAAATCTTCGGCGGTACATTCTCCAGCGCTTTTTCCGTAAACTGCGCAAAGATAGGCGCTGCACGTCTTCCATCAGCGGTGGCAATGTCCCGGCCCTTGTCGTAACCTACCCAGACCGCAGTGGAGAGCTCAGGAGTGAAGCCCACCATCCAGCCGTCTGTATCGGTAGTGCCTGTTTTGCCGGCGACCGGGCGTTTAATCATCGAGGCTACGCGGTTCCCCGTTCCTCCGCTCTCAAATACGCCTTCCATCAGCCGGGTCAGCACATAAGCGGCTGCCGGTTCTACCACAGACTGCCCTTGAGGCTGCGGAGCTTCATATAGAAGGTGTCCGCCCGCATCTGTAATTTTCAGAATTGCGGTAACAGGCTGTTTGACTCCGCCATTGCCGATAACTGCGAAGGCGGAAGCCATCTCCAGCGGACTGACAGGGGAAGTGCCGAGCGCCAGAGACGGGACACTTTGCAGCGGGCTGTTGATTCCCATAGCGGCGGCCATAGCGGCCACCTTATCCGCGCCAATCTTCATAATTGTATTTACGGCATAAATATTGTCGGAAGCGGCAATCGCCTGCTTCATGTTGATCTCGCCAAGATACTTATCGCCGAAGTTGCGGGGCTGATAGGTTTTGCGGTTGTTGTCATAGTGGAACAGTGTCGGCTGGCTGTTGAAGACAGACAACCCGGTCATCTCCTTGGAAGACAGCGCGGATAAATACATAATAGGTTTAAAAGAAGAACCGGGCTGGCGTGTGGTGGCCAGGGCATGATTAAATGCGCTCGAACGGTAATTGGTCCCTCCGACCATGGCCTTCACATAGCCGGTACGGGGGTCAATGGATACCAAGGCGGTTTCCAGCTCGCTGTTATGGTCCATTCCCTGATCCACGGCCTCTTCCGCAGCCCGCTGCATATCCGGATCAAGTGTCGTGTAGACATTCAGTCCGCCCTGATCCAGTTCGTCGCTGCTGATATGCAGACTGTCTATAACGAGGCTGCGCACATAATCGCGGAAATAAGGAGCGGCTACAGTAGTATCCTTCTGCCCCTGCGGCTTGAAGGTCAGCTTCTCCATGGCTGCGGCCTCCGCCTGCGATTCCGTGATATCCCCTACATCGACCATGGCTGCCAGAATGATACCCTGCCGCTTAACAGCACTATCCAGGTGCGTGTAGGGCGAGTAATAGGTGGGGCCTTTGGGAACTCCAGCCAGCAGGGCACTCTCCGCCAGATCCAGGTCAGCGGCCGGTTTGCCGAAGTACATTTGGGCAGCTGCTTCAATACCATAGGCACCATGACCATAATAGATTTCATTTAGATACATATTCAGAATCTCGTCTTTGCTGTATTTCATCTCCAGCTGAAGGGTGTAGAGAGCCTCCTTGCTCTTGCGGGTCCAAGTTTTCTCATGGGTCAGGTACAAATTACGCGCAAGCTGCTGGGTTAGTGTACTGGCCCCTTGCGTACGCCCTCCTGCCTGCAGGTTGGCGAGCACCGCTCTGCCCATTCCTTTGAGGTCAAAGCCGGCATGACTATAGAACTTACGGTCCTCTACAGCCAGAGTGGCCTTGATGAGCAGCGGGGAGATTTGTTTAAGTTCCACAGGATCACGGCTGCGCCCGTCAGTAGTGAAGGTGGTCAGTACATTGCCCATGGAGTCAAGCAGTCTGGAGCGGATATCATCCCCTAGAGGAGGGAGCGGTTTCTGATATAGGAACCCAAGCAGGACTCCGGCGCCCGCCAGGAACAGCAGGGCAGAGAAGAGCATCAGCCGGAAGAGCCGGCGGAGGCGGCGTTTCGGGACTTTGGGTGCAGTAGAATCGCGCGGCATAACATCAGGCTCCTTCTATTTCATGCAGAAACGGCCCGGTTGCCCTTGATAGGTAAGGCGAAGGCGTCTCTGCTGGTATTCTCCATTATGGGGAAGGAATAGAAGAGATATTCATGCGGCGGTACGCAGCATCTCCATCCTGTGTGATTTTGTGGTCTGTTATGGTAAAATTTTAGTTACTTTATGAATGCACGCCATATCACGTATAGGAGGATTGCCGCCATGGCTATTCGCGTATCCGCTGTACAATATCATTTGCATACCATTTCCTCCTTCGCGGAGTTTGCCGCCCGGTGCGAGCACTATATAAAGACTGCCGGGGAGTACGGGGCTGAATTCATCCTGTTCCCCGAGTTTCTGACGACGCAGCTGATGTCTATAGGCAATGAACAGGGAGAAGCGCTCGGTATAGAGGATCTGCCGCAGTTCACAGAACGTTACCGGGAGATGTTCTCCGGATATGCCAGGAAATATGCTGTACATATTATCGGGGGCACTCATGTGCTGCGCCGGAACGGTAAGCTCTATAATGTAGCCCATCTATTTTATCCGGACGGAAGAATTGCCGAGCAGGCCAAGCTTCATATCACACCGGCTGAGGTAGACGGCTGGAATATGGGCGCGGGTGAAGGACTGGAGGTATTCCAGACAGACAGAGGAACCATTGCCATGCTAACCTGCTATGATATCGAATTTCCGGAGATTGTGCGCATGGCCCGGGCCAAAGGTGCGGATGTAATCTTCTGCCCTTCCTGTACAGATGACCGTCATGGCTTCCACCGGGTGAGGTATACCAGCCATGCCCGTGCCATTGAGAATCAGGTATACGTTGTACTGACAGGTACTGTGGGCTCGCTGCCTACCGTGGATCTGATGCGGGCCAATTTTGGGCAAGCGGCAGTCATTACACCTAATGATATTCCATTCCCTCCGCAGGGCCTGCTGGCCGAGGGTGAAATAGGCGGCGATATGATCATCACGGCCGATCTGGATTTGGAGCTGCTGTACCGCGTCCGTGAGCACGGATCTGTAACTACGTGGCGCGACCGCCGGACGGATCTGTACACGGACTGGACGTAAGGAGGAAGAAAGGGAATGTATTACAAGAGCTTTTACGCTTTTGACGGTAAAATGCCGGTGCCAGCGGTAATCCGCAGCTATACGGAAGCCGATTTCGCGGAACTGGTCACGATTCAGTCCGAAGCCTTTCCGCCGCCCTATCCTGCAGAGCTGTGGTGGAACCGGGAACAGCTGCTGAATCATGTAACGCTTTTCCCAGAAGGGGCACTATGTGCAGAGGTAGACGGAGAACTGGCCGGTTCGGTAACTGGACTCAAAATCCATTATGATCCGGAGACACCGGCCCTTCATCATACCTGGTCGGAAGTTACGGATGACGGATATCTCACTACGCATCAGCCGGACGGGAACACGCTATATATTGCCGATCTGTGTGTCCGCCCCAAATACCGCAAGCTTGGACTGGGTAAGGAGCTGGTACAGGCGTTGTATCATGCTGTAGTGGAGCAGAAGCTGGAACGGCTGCTGGGGGCCGGGCGGATGCCGGGCTATCACCTAATGGCCGCACGGATGCCGGCGGAAGCGTATCTGGCCGGAGTAGTGGCCGGTACCTGGTCTGATCCGGTCATTACTTTTCTGCTGCGCTGCGGGCGTGTACCGGTCGGCGTTGTAGCGGATTATCTGGAAGATGAGGAATCGGGAAATTACGCAGCGCTTATGGAATGGCGGAATCCTTTTCTATAAGCTTCTCTAAAAGTAACTACAACCGGTATTGGAGGAGAGCCCTTACTATGGAATATAGAAGAATTACAAATGTAACCGATCCTTTATTCAGACAAGTACATCAGCTGCTGTCCGAAGTATTTCCACCCGAGGAGGTGCTGGAATACAGCTTATGGAAGGAACCCTTGGAGGATCCCGGCATTCGTGTATTCGCCGCAGTGCATGAAGGTACAGTTGTCGGCACCACGGAATACCGTTACTATGCGGACTGGAATGTGGCGATGACCGATTTCACTATTATTGGCCGGGAGGGGCTGGGCGTAGGCCGCTTTCTGGCACAGCGCCGGCTGAAGGATCTGCGGAAGCTGGCGGCTGACAATGGCCGGGAGCTGTTCGGAATGTTCGCCGAGATTTATGATCCTTACCGGGTCGAGCATGACTTCGGGGGAATTAAGCCCATGGACCCGTTTGTGCGCCGCGAGGTGCTGTCGCATCTGGGGTATAAGCGGATCGATTACCCGTATGTTCATCCTTCCTGGCAGGGTGACGGGGAGGCGGTATCCGGTCTGGATCTATGTTTTATGCCCGGAAATGAAGAGCTGGAGGAGATCCGGGCGCCGCTCGTTGCTGATTTTTTGACCCGTTATTACGCAGTGCTGGAAGATAAGCCGGAGGCGTGGACCTCCATGGTGGAGCAGCTTAGAAGCAGAGAGCGCTTGGCGCTGCTGCCGCTGTAATTATTTTGCCGGCGAAAAAGCCATTGAACTACTCTTACGGATCAGGATATAGTGTACAATGGGAAAGCGAATATGGCCTTAATGAATATTAGTATGAATAAGTGAGGAACGTGTAATGACTGAAGGACAGCAAGGCAAATATGCCGTTAGCGTAACGCTGGAAAGCGTGCAGGGCAGTGAGCGGAATGTGGTGCAAAGCGTTGGGGAAGCCATTATGAAAGGGCAATTCCTGTATATCCGCTATGAAGAAACGCAGCCAGGCCCTCAGGGCGGTGAGGTTTCTGTGCGCAACACCCTGAAGATTTCGGACAGTGGAATCAAGCTAATCCGCCATGGCGGTGTCCAGTCGGAGCAATCCTTTGAGCCGGGCCAGCGTCTGCCGGGGTTCTACCGCTCGCCTTATACACAGTTTAATCTCATCACCGATACCCGGAAGCTCGATATCAAACGCGCCGGAAGGAAGCTTGCGGTTACATGGGAGTACGACTTGTACGTTTATGATGAGTTATCAGGACAGTTCGCTATAAGTTTGAATATACAGGAGGAACCACAATCATGACACAAAGTTTAAATCCGCTTCAGCTTGCCAATGAACGGGTGAAAGAGGCTATTGCCGAGGCTATCGTAGCTGCCGGTCTGGTGTCCCGGGAAGAGCTTCCGGCTATCGTGCTGGAAGTACCTAAAGACAAGGCACATGGAGATATGGCTACCAATGCCGCTATGCAGCTTACCAAAATGGCCAAACGCAATCCGCGGCAAATCGCTGAGGCCATTATCGAGCATCTGGATACCGGCAGCGCTTCTATTGAGAAGGCGGAAATTGCCGGTCCGGGGTTTATCAACTTCACGCTGTCCAAAAGCTATCTGTATCCTGTCATCGCACTCGTTGCCGAGCAGGGTGATGATTATGGCCGTGTAGAGATCGGTAAAGGGCAGAAGGTGGAAGTGGAATTTGTCAGCGCGAATCCTACAGGCAGCCTGCACTTAGGCCATGCCCGCGGAGCTGCTGTCGGGGATGCGCTCTGCAACGTGCTGGATTACGCCGGTTACAAGGTAACGCGCGAGTACTATATTAACGATGCCGGTAACCAGGTCGCCAATCTGTGTAAATCGATCGAGACCCGTTACCTGCAGGAGCTGGGCCAGCCGGCTGAGATGCCGGAGGACGGCTATCACGGCGAAGATATCAAAGGCTTCGCCAAAGAGCTTGTTGCCGAGAAGGGCGACTCCCTGCTTGCAATGACCCCGGGCGACCGCGCTGCGTTCTTCCGCACCTACGGTCTTGCCAAGGAACTGGACAAAATCAAACGCGACCTCAGCCGTTTCCGGGTTAACTTCGATATCTGGTTCAGCGAAACCTCCCTGTACGAGAACGGTGAAGTGCTGCGTTCGCTTGACGAGCTCCGGGAACGCGGTGAAGTGTATGAAGAAGAAGGCGCCACCTGGCTGCAGACCACCAAATACGGTGACGACAAAGACCGGGTGCTGATTAAGAATGACGGTACATACACGTACCTCACACCGGATATTGCCTACCATAGTGACAAGTACGGCCGCGGCTATGACAAAATGATCAACATCTGGGGAGCTGACCACCACGGCTACATCCCGCGGATGAAGGCTGCCATGTCGGCTCTGGGCAATGATCCCGAGAAGCTGGTCGTGCTGATTGCCCAAATGGTCAGCCTTTTCCAGAATGGCGAGAAGGTCAAAATGTCTAAGCGTACCGGCAAGGCCGTTACGATGGAAGACCTGATGGAAGAAGTTGGCCTGGACGCCATCCGTTACTTCTTCACGATGCGCAGTATGGATTCTCATCTGGACTTTGACATGGATCTGGCGATTTCGACATCGAATGAGAATCCGGTATTTTATGTTCAGTACGCACATGCGCGCATTTGCAGCATCTTCCGCCAGGCGGAAGAACAGGGCATTATGCTGCCGGATACTGGAAACATTGATTACAGCAAGCTGACCGCTGTTCATGAATACGACCTGCTCCGCAAAATCGGTGAGCTGCCGGCGGAAATTACGATTGCTGCCGAAGGTTATGCACCGCACCGCCTGGTCCGTTACGTGTATGATCTGGCTTCGCTGTTTCACAGCTACTACAAGGCAGAGCGTGTAATCACAGAGGACGCCGCTCAGACCGTAGCCCGTCTTGCCCTGCTGGGCGCGGCGCGGACGACGATTGCCAACGTCCTGCGTCTGGTTGGTGTTACCGCACCGGACCGGATGTAACCATAGCATGATGCAAAGCGCCGCCCCCGGTAACAGGGGCGGCGCTTTTTTAGCATGGGCTTGCTGGCTGAGGCGGCATCACCGCCGCATGCTAAGCCTTGGCCGCTGCTGCGGCTTTGGCGATGCTAGTGCTGTTGCCGCTGCGCCGTGCGCGGGCGCCTGCGCGCAGCAGGCGCAGCGCATCGGCCGCGCCGCCGCCCAGAGAGGCGCGGCGCTGGCCCTTGCGCAGCCGCACCGGTGCGGCTGTGCGGCGCAGGAGCAGCTTCAGCTCGCGGGGCGACAGCCCCGGCCGCAGCGCGAGCAGAAGGGCCGCGGCACCGGTGACATGCGATGTCGCCATAGAGGTGCCGCTCATTTCTTTATACCCCTCCCGCAGCCAGCAGGAGGGGATGCCCTCGCCCGGACCGTATACGTCGATATACGGTCCGCGGTTGCTGAAGGCGGCGACGCGCTGCCTTCTGTCAAGGGCGCCTACGGCAATAGTCTCCGGATAGCGCGCGGGGTAATCCCCGCCGCGCTTGCCGTCGTTGCCGCTGGAGGCGATGATGGCAATCCCGGCCCGGTAGGCCTTGATCACCACATCATGCAGGGCTTTGCTTCTGTTTTTCATCCCGAAGCTCATATTAATGATATCGATCTTGTTCTGCACGCACCAATCGATGCCCAGGACAATATCAGACACATAGGCGGAGCCGCTGTGGTCAAAAGCCTTGACCGGATAGATCAGCGCCCTGGGGGCTACGCCCATCATGCCGCGCGTTCCTCCGGCTGCAGCCAGGGTGCCGGCAATATGTGTGCCATGGCCATTGTCATCCAGCGGCATCATGCCGCGGTTCAGCAGATTGACCCCGGAAGCGAGGGAATGCTTCAGATCGGGATGGCGGAAGTCCACGCCCGTATCGATGACGCCGATTTTCACATGGACGCCCGTAGATTTAGACCAGGCCTGCGGGGCATGAATCGACTTGACCCCCCAGGGCATCATGGCAGAACCACTTTTATCCGGTGACAAGGAGTGAACCTGAATCCGGTGATCTTCTTCTATACATAAGGAATCAGCATAACGGTCCATCAGCTTCCCTGCTCCGGCGGCGGGCACGAAGAAAGCCCGGATAAGCGTAGATACCTGAACCTGCCGCAGCCCCGGCGTTTTGGTCTTAAGTGATTTCCACTGGGATAGCGCTGCGGCATACATGCGGGGATCATTGAAGGTCACAATACGCCGCTGGGCATTTGTGGGGGCAGCCTTAATCTCTTCAAGCAGCATCTGCCAAAATCCGTAATAATCCATAAGTTACGCCGTCCCCTCCTCGGTGCCGTGCTGCCATATAGTATGAAAAGAGGCAGACGTCCGAATGGGAACTTGCCCTTTTTTGGTGAAATGGGCTGCCCATCGTGTCAAAAGGCGGAGGAGTACATAAAATGAACAGAAGGGAACCGCAAGACCCCTTTGCAACATCCCGTAAGGAGCCGATCCTTGGCGCGGATACAGTCATGTGCGGAGGGTTTCCCTCCGCCTTTTTAAATTTAGGGGAATCTTTTGGGTTACATAGAAGTTGCGGATAATCAGCCCTACTGCGATTTCCCGCAGAAGCAGGTGTATTAGACTTGCAATTTGCCCGCAAATAGGTTTTACTTAGGTTTGTTAATGGATATCATGAATTAAGCATGATTTGTAATGTGAACAATGCGTGAGAGGAAGTGTCCTTTAGTGAGTACGCCACTCAATTTAAAGCTGGACCCTGAGAAAGTTAAAGAAATACCGATGGTCGACCTGGCTTTCCTGGTGCTCAAGGCAGCCAATACGCCTTACTACTACCGTGATCTGATGGTCGAGGTAGCCAAGCTGCGCGGGATGACCGATCAAGAGAGCCAAGATACTATTGCCCAGTTATATACCGAGATTAACATTGACGGGCGTTTTGCCTGTGTCGGAACCAACCTTTGGGGCCTGAAACGCTGGTACCCGCTGGAACGCTCCGATGATCCTGTCGGCAACACCAAACGCGTACGTATCATCAACGATGAGGACGACGATTTGGAAGATGACGACTTTGCTGAAGAAGAAGAGAATTACGCTGCGGAGGAAGAGGATTTCGATGCGATTGATGAAGATCGTGACGACCTCTATTCTGACGACGACAGCGAAGAGGAAGTTGACGAAGATGTTGTCATTGATGAAGATGACATTGACGAAGACGAAGCGGATGAGGAAGATTCCGAAGACGGCGATGAAGACGAAGCCGATGATGAGGAAGAGGACGATAAATTTTAGAATAGTCTTTCCGGCGGTGTAATTCGTCCCTTGACAGGGGCAGGACCGTCAGAGTAAACTATTGCATGGGCTTATAATGAAAGTTAATATGTTTTCTAAAATAAAAAGTGCCCCGGGTCTACGGGTGTCACTTTTTTGTTTTTTTAAAAGATAAGAATTAATCGGCTTCACGCAATAAACGCTCCTTATCTTTCTCGCTGAAACGGTACCGTCCTTTAAAAGGGACGGCAAATCCGTTTCTACTTGAATGCCAAAAAACTGCACTTTTGCTGGCTTTAGGTTTTGGCGGGTGGAAGCAACTTATGGGTTCCCCGGTTTGATGATGGAAAAAAGGGTTACGATAAACAACAAGCGTCCCCTGAATTTCTGGACTTTATTTAGGAGGGTTTTACAGTGACAAAGTATATTTTTGTAACGGGTGGCGTTGTGTCTTCCCTTGGCAAAGGCATCACCGCCGCTTCGCTGGGCAGGCTGCTCAAGAACAGAGGTCTGAAAGTAACGATCCAGAAATTCGATCCTTACATTAACGTAGACCCTGGAACTATGAGTCCTTATCAGCACGGGGAAGTGTTTGTAACCGATGATGGTGCGGAGACTGACCTGGACCTTGGGCATTATGAACGGTTTATTGATATCAATTTGTCGAAGAACAGCAACGTAACCACAGGTAAAATTTATTCCTCGGTTATCAGCAAAGAGCGCCGCGGGGAGTATTTGGGCGGCACCGTTCAGGTTATCCCGCACATTACGAATGAAATCAAGGAACGGGTATTCCGCGCGGGCCGTGAGACCGGTTCGGATGTGGTCATTACGGAGATTGGCGGTACTGTAGGGGACATCGAGAGCTTGCCGTTCATGGAAGCGATCCGCCAGATCAAGAGTGACATCGGCCGTGAGAATGTAATGTACATTCATGTTACCCTGATTCCTTACATCAAGGCTGCAGGCGAAGTGAAGACGAAGCCGACACAGCATAGTGTAAAAGAGCTGCGCAGCATCGGAATTCAGCCGAATGTGATCGTGTGCCGTACGGAGTATCCTTTGACTGATGATATGAAGGCCAAGCTTGCTTTGTTCTGTGACATTGATGCGAATGCCGTGGTGGAATGCCGCGACGCATCAACCCTGTATGAAGTTCCGCTTAATTTGCGCGATGAAGGCTTGGATGAGATTGTAGTCAACCACCTGAAGCTGACTACTCCTGCACCGGATATGCGTGAATGGGAGAGTATGCTGGAGCGGATCCAGAAGCTGGAACGCACCGTTGAAATTGCCATTGTCGGTAAGTACGTAGCGCTTCATGATGCTTATTTAAGTGTTGTAGAGTCACTCTCACATGCCGGATTTGCCTCCAATGCCGAAGTGAAACTCCGGTGGGTGGATGCAGAGCTGGTTACGGATGAGAATGTGGACGAGCTGCTGGGCGGCATCGGCGGCATTCTGGTTCCGGGGGGCTTCGGTGACCGCGGGATCGAAGGCAAGATTTCGGCTATCCGCTATGCGCGTGAGCAGTCTATTCCGTTCTTCGGGATCTGCCTGGGTATGCAGGTGTCTGTGATTGAGTACGGCCGTTCTGTGCTCGGAATGACAGGTGCGAACAGCTCCGAGATCGATCCGGCTACCGCGTACCCGCTGATCGACCTCTTGCCTGAACAGAAGGATATTGAGGATATGGGCGGCACCATGCGCCTTGGACTGTATCCTTGTAAGCTTTCCCCTGGTTCACTGGCAATGTCCTGCTATGATGATGAACTGGTCTATGAACGTCACCGTCACCGGTATGAGTTCAATAACGCTTACCGCGATGAGATGGAGAAGGCAGGTCTGGTCTTTTCCGGAACCTCCCCTGACGGACGTCTGGTTGAGATTGTTGAGCTGCCGGGTCACCCATGGTTCCTGTCCGTGCAATTCCATCCGGAATTCACTTCACGTCCGAACCGTCCGCAGCCGCTGTTCCGTGAATTTGTCAAAGCTTCGCTTACCCATTCCGAACAGCTGTAATAAATATCTTCAAGGCCTTCCGGGCCTGCTGGAGCCTCCTAACGGGGGCTTTCTTTATTGAAGACAAAGGAAATATACATTTTACACTTCACTTTATTCTTATATTTCTCTTGGTATTAGTTCTCATTTATGATATCTCCCAAATTACAAGGGGACTGTACTACCGATTTTTAACTGGGAATACACCTTTATATGGCATAGATTTACGCATTTTAACCAATTAGCAGGATTTTGGCTACAAAGCACGAATAATAGGTTTCGTATAGACTAAGTTGAAGCGGGGCCGTTAGCTGTGAGAGGGCGCGGTATAGACAATCTGCCTTAAATTCTGGGAGGGTATCGTATGGAAAAAAAGAAAGTACTAATTGTCGATGATCAGAATGGAATCCGGATTCTCCTCATGGAAGTGTTTAATAGTGAAGGTTATGCCACCTTTCAGGCAGCTAACGGAAAATTGGCACTGGAGATCGTCAAGAACGAATCGCCGGATATGGTTCTGCTCGATATGAAAATCCCGGGGATGGACGGACTGGAGATCCTCAAGCATTTGAAGGAGCTGAACCCGGCGATTAAAGTCATTATGATGACGGCTTACGGAGAACTGGACATGATCAAGGAAGCGACCAAGCTGGGAGCCCTGATGCATTTCACCAAGCCGTTTGATATCGATGAGATGCGGGTTGCCGTTAATATGCATCTGTACAATAAGTCGGTTGATCAATGCAGCTAGCTTAGAAATGTACAGTTTGGGTAAGTCCTGTTACGGATACGCTAATGAGGGAAAGTCGCACAGGAATATGGGCTGGCTGAATATCGTCCCACCGGGACATTTTTTTGTGTATCCTATTTAGTATTTGACACAGGATGTGCTATAATAGGCCTGTATGTGATGTCGGCTTATATAAGCAACTCAAACATTTTAGGAGGATTGAAACCATGCCATTAGTATCTATGACAGACATGTTAACCAAAGCACTTGAAGGAAAATATGCAGTTGGCCAGTTCAACATCAATAACCTGGAGTGGACTCAAGCGATTCTTGGTGCAGCAGAAGAAGAGAAATCACCAGTAATCCTTGGCGTATCCGAAGGTGCAGCTCGTCACATGGGCGGCTTCTACACTGTAGTTAAGATGGTTGAAGGTCTTATTCATGACATGAAGATCACTGTTCCAGTTGCTATCCACCTGGACCACGGTTCAAGCTTTGACAAATGTAAGGATGCAATCGATGCCGGATTTACTTCCGTAATGATCGACGGCTCCCACCACCCAATCGATGAGAACATTGAAATGACCAAGAAGGTCGTTGAATATGCTCATGCTAAAGGTGTTTCTGTAGAAGCTGAAGTTGGTACTGTAGGCGGACAGGAAGATGACGTTATCGGCGGCATCCAATACGCTGACCTTAACGAATGCGTACGCATTGTTAAAGAAACCGGCATCGACACTTTGGCTCCGGCACTGGGTTCCGTACATGGTCCTTACCTGGGCGAACCGAACCTTGGATTCAAGGAAATGGAAGAAATTCGTGATGCGGTTAACCTTCCGCTCGTACTTCATGGCGGTACTGGTATTCCTGTACATGACATTCAGAAGTCCATCTCCCTGGGTACTTCCAAGATCAACGTAAACACTGAGAACCAAATCGCGTTTGCCAAAGTAGTCCGCGAAGTTCTGGCTGCTAAACCGGATGCTTACGATCCGCGTACATTCATCGCACCAGGTCGCGAAGCCATCAAACAAACCGTTATTGGCAAAATCCGTGAATTCGGATCCAGCAACAAAGCGTAATTTAACTCTGCCGCGTAACGGGACAGGTTATTTTCTGCTGTTCCGCATGCATATCTTTATCAGAAGAGTGCACCGCATAGCCGGTGTCTTTCCGGTAAAGCCATTTCAGATTTCCTCAGAAACGGGTGCCGTCCTTAAGTTAGGGCGGCGCAGCCGTTTCTTCTTCTAATCACCATGCCACCACAAGCCACAGCTGGTATTGCCAGAACAAGCCGCAATACACGTAGGGGGAACCAGATAAATTTATGGAAAAATTAATGATTGGCGGCGGACGTCCGCTAGAGGGCGTTGTAACCATCAGTGGAGCAAAGAATAGCGCAATTGCGCTTATTCCAGCGGCGATTTTGGCGGAATCTGAAGTTGTGCTGGATAACCTGCCTGCTCTTAGTGATGTGGCCGTTTACTCCGAAATTCTGGAGGAGCTGGGCGCGAGTGTATCGTGGACCGGCAGCCAGATGAGAATTAATCCCTCCCGTATCGTATCCATTCCCATGCCTAACGGACCGGTCAAGAAACTCCGGGCTTCTTATTATATGATGGGTGCGCTTCTCGGCAGATTTAAAGAGGCGACGATTGGTCTTCCCGGCGGCTGTAATTTTGAGCCGCGTCCGATTGACCAGCATATCAAAGGCTTTGAGGCGCTTGGTGCGACTGTAACCAACGATCATGGCTCTATTCACTTGTATGCCAAAGAACTGCGTGGTGCCAAGATTTATCTGGATGTATCCAGCGTTGGAGCCACAATAAATATTATGCTGGCGGCCTCACGTGCCAAAGGCTCTACAATTATTGAAAATGCGGCTAAAGAGCCTGAGATTATAGATGTAGCTACCCTATTAAACTCTATGGGCGCAGTTATTAAAGGCGCCGGTACAGAAACGATCCGGATTGAAGGCGTAACTGAAATGCATGGTTGCCGCCATTCCATCATTCCAGACCGAATTCAAGCGGGAACATATATGATTGCCGCTGCGGCAACGCGTGGCAATGTGCTGATAGATAACGTGATTCCCAAGCATCTGGAGGCGCTGACTGCCAAGCTGCTGGAGATGGGAGTAGATATAGAAGAGCTGGATGAGAGTATCCGGGTCATCGGCAGATCCAAATATCAGCATGCTGATGTCAAAGCGTTGATATACCCCGGCTTCGCCACCGATTTGCAATCTCCGATGACAAGTATGCTAACTCAAGCGGAAGGCGTTAGTGTCTTGAGCGATTTCGTATACAGCAACCGGTTCAAGCATGTCCCTGAATTAGTCCGTATGGGCGCCAAGATTCGCGTTGAAGGGCGTTCTGCAATTATTGAGGGCGGCAAGCTCAATGCCGCGAAGGTGAAGGCTGCCGATTTACGGGCAGGGGCGGCTCTGGTCATTGCCGGACTGACCGTTGAGGAAGGGATCACCGAAGTGACAGGCGTGGAGTATATAGACCGCGGTTATGATAACCTCGTAAGCAACCTGCGCAATCTAGGTGCCGAAGTCTGGCGCGAGAACGAATAAGTATGTGCCCGGAACGAGAGGAAGGAGCGAAATTTGCCTACAAACTGCATATCTCCTTCCAATTCGGGTAATCCTATCCTAATAAGCGTTTTCATAGACTCATATTTTGCCCGGCAGAGAACGCCGGAAGAACTCATTATAAAAATTGAATAGGTGGTTATTACACATGGATCTTCAAATTTCCGATCTGGAAGAAATGAAGCTGACCGATCTGTATAAGCTGGCTAAGAAATACCAGATTCCTTATTACGGAACGCTCAAGAAGCGGGAGCTGATCTTCGCGATTCTCCGGGCGCAGGCTGAGCAGAGCGGTCTTATGTTTATGGAAGGCGTGCTAGAGATCCTGCCGGAAGGCTACGGTTTCCTTAGACCGATTAACTACTTGCCGAGTGCGGAGGATATTTATATCTCTGCTTCGCAGATCCGTAAGTTTGATCTTAGAAGCGGCGACCTTGTATCCGGGAAATGCCGGACACCCAAAGAGAATGAACGTTATTTCGGATTGCTTCAAGTCAATGCCGTCAATGGTGAGAATCCTGCAACTGCAGCTGAACGATTACATTTTCCGGCGCTTACACCTCTATATCCGCAAGTCAAGCTGCCGCTTGAAACCTCCTCTGCCCATTTATCTACCCGTATAATGGATTTGCTTGCTCCTGTAGGTTTAGGACAGCGCGGTTTGATTGTAGCACCTCCCAAAGCAGGAAAGACGCTCCTCCTGAAAGAAATTGCCAACAGTATCTCCATTAATAATCCCGAGATTGCACTGTTCGTCCTGCTGATTGATGAACGCCCTGAGGAAGTAACGGATATGCAGCGTTCTGTTAAAGGGGAGGTAGTCGCCTCAACATTTGATGAACTGCCGGAGAACCATATCAAAGTGGCTGAGCTTGTGTTACAGCGGGCGCTTCGTCTGGTCGAGCACAAGAAAGATGTCGTTATTCTGCTGGACAGCATTACCCGGCTGGCCCGTGCCTACAATCTCGTGGTTCCGCCATCCGGCCGGACACTGAGCGGAGGGATTGATCCCGCAGCCTTCCATCGCCCTAAGCGCTTCTTCGGTTCCGCGCGGAACGTAGAAGAAGGAGGAAGCCTGACCATACTGGCAACAGCGCTGATTGATACCGGATCACGCATGGACGATATTATTTACGAAGAATTCAAAGGCACAGGGAACATGGAGCTTCACCTGGACCGCAAGCTGGCCGAACGCCGTATCTTCCCGGCCATCGATATCCGCCGTTCGGGTACACGCCGCGAGGAAGTATTGCTTAGCAAGGAAGAACTGGATACCATCTGGTCAATCCGTAAAAATATGAATGAATCCTACGACTTTGTAGAAGGATTCCTGAAGAAACTGCGTGACACCAAGACGAATGCTGAGTTCCTGGCCTCTTTTGATGTAGCCGGCAACAAGGATTCCTCGTCAGCAAACAGTACCGCCAGCAAAGGCGGAACATCGAACAGCGGTTCGTCAGCCCGACGTACCACGCGGCCTAAGACACCTTCTGTGCCTACAACCTGAGAATTGATAACAAGAGGAGACTAACATGTATTTGGTATATGCCGACGGGCAAGGAAACGTATATGATCATCCCGAGCTGTACGGACTGGCCCGCAGCGGGGATATGATTGTTGAGATACTGGAGGAAGAATTGATCCCGCTGCCTGAAGGCGCTACTCTGGTAGGGCTGCCTAATACGCGGGCAATCGGGATGGATCCCGGGACAGGTGAAATGCTGCCGTTGCCTTTAGGCTCACAGGCTGTTGGAGCGCTATTGCCGCAGGGCTTTACCCGTCTGTGCCTTCCCGGCTATGTCAAGACAGATAAGACGTATAAGCTTCCACTCTTCGGTTATTCCGCTGTAGTATGGAAGGATGGCGGATTCTACGTAGCGGCGGATCCTACAGATGATACGGATCAGTGGAATCCTTTGAATTGTGACCGCGGGGATGTAGAGATTGGCGTCAGTGATTTGACCGCAAAGTACCCGGAGAACCGTCTCTATAATCATCTGTCCAACTGCGCACTGGAATACGAGTGCCTGACCTCGTCCAATACCTTCTTGGGCCGCTGGGAGGGTGCCGTTCCAGTGTCCTACTCGTGCAATGCCGGCTGCTTTGGTTGTATCTCCGAACAGCCGGATGACAGCGGATTTGTATCGCCGCAGACGCGGATGAACTTCCGGCCTACAGTGAGTGAAGTTTCACAAGTCATGCTGGAGCACCTTAAGACGCCGGAGTCGATTGTAAGCTTTGGGCAGGGCTGTGAAGGCGAACCTTCTACCCAGGCGAAGATAATCATTGAGTCCATCCGTGAAGTACGCTCTATTACAGATATGGGTTATATCAATATCAATACGAACGCAGGATTAAGCGATCATATCCGCGGCATTGTGGATGCTGGTCTTGACCTTATGCGGGTCAGCACAATCAGTGCGCTGGATGATCACTATAATGCATACTACAAGCCGCGCGGCTATACGCTGGCTAATGTAGAGAAGTCCCTGAAATATGCAGCTTCACAGGGTGTATATACTTCCATTAACTATCTGATTTTTCCGGGTGTCACGGACCGCGAGGAAGAGATTGAGGCGATGGTTGAGTTCGTCAGACGTACAGACATTAAGCTAATTCAGATGCGGAATCTTAATATTGACCCGGAGAGCTATCTGGAGCTGATTCCTCCGGCTCAAGGTGAGATTCTCGGAATGAAGACGATGCTGGAGATCTTCCGCGAGGAGCTTCCGGATGTTGTGATCGGCTCCTTCACCCATGTTCCGCCTGCCGAACTGGCCCGTGCGAAGCAGCGCAGAGTGCACCAATAACCGCAGGATTGAGTCTTCCCAAACCTCTTGCAGCGCCCTGGGCTTCCATGCTAGAATGTAGCTTGCGTAATCATATAACTCTAAGTCCGCATGAGGCTTAGGGCGTGAGAGGTGAATATTCAAATGCAAACAGCAATTCAACCCAAGTACAATGTAACTAAGGTAACCTGTGCCTGCGGCAACTCCTTTGAAGCTGGCTCTGCCAAGGAAGAGCTGCGCGTCGAAATTTGCTCCAGCTGCCATCCTTTCTTCACCGGCAAGCAGAAGTTCCTGGATGCCGGCGGCCGCGTGGATAAGTTTAAGAAGAAATACGGCATCTAATTGGTTTTCCATTTTAATGTTAGTTGATTTTTGCCCGGCTGTAAGCTATACTTATCTTCGCCGTGCTAGACGGGGAGGTAGCGGTGCCCTGTAACTCGCAATCCGCTGTAGCGAGGTTGAATTCCTGTTAGAGGTGCTGTCGATGTGAGGCCTTGGTTCCTATGGGCTGTGTTGACGGTTGGGTCCTCCGCAATGAGTGCTTATGAACCTGGTCAGGTCCGGAAGGAAGCAGCCATAAGTGAGTTTACTCTTGTGCCGGAGGGTGGCCTAGCCCGAGCAGTTTTGTAGGGTTGCCGCTTGGATCGCAGTCATCAATAACGGGTGCACGGTTTAAATACTATTATGTAGCGTCTTTGCCACAAGCGAAGATGCTTTTTGTTTTTTGAAAGATAAGAAATATATGCTTTATCATACTTTATATCCTAATACTTCCCACTGATGCGGTTACCTGAGAGCGATACGTAGTATCGCTGTATCGGAAGCATAGTCCTCGTTAGAGGATGGCGAAAGCGCTTCTGCTTGGTCAAAGACTGGGGAATATAGTATAATAAATTAGCGACAAATGCCGGAAAGCGGCAGCCTGAGAGAGGGTAATGCATAGTGGAACATATCGCGCTGTACCGTGCTTGGCGGCCGCAGTCGTTTCAGGATATGGTAGGGCAGCAGCATATTATCCAGACGCTGCAGAATGCGATCCGTGAACAGCGGGTATCGCATGCGTATCTGTTCAGCGGCCCGCGGGGGACCGGTAAGACGAGCGCGGCCAAGGTGCTGGCCAAAGCGGTCAATTGCGAGCGGGGCCCGGGTCCGGAGCCGTGCAATGAATGTCCGTCTTGTCTGCGGATCACAGCGGGCAACGTAATGGATGTCCAGGAGATTGATGCGGCCTCCAACCGGGGTGTTGAAGAGATTCGCGATCTGCGGGATAAGGTGAAATATGCACCTACCGAAGTACGCCGTAAAGTGTATATTATTGATGAGGTGCATATGCTGACAACAGAAGCATTCAATGCCCTGCTTAAGACGCTGGAAGAACCGCCGCCGCATGTCATGTTTATTCTTGCTACGACAGAGCCGCACAAACTGCCGGCTACGATCATTTCACGCTGCCAGCGGTTTGACTTCCGCCGGGTTTCTCTGGAGGAGCAGACTGGCCGGCTGAGAGAGATATGCCAGAAGGAAGGCATTACGGCAGATGCGGACGCACTCCAGTACATCGCCCGTCTGTCCGACGGAGGGATGCGTGATGCGCTGAGCATACTTGATCAGATCTCGTCTTTCACAGACGGGAATGTGACGTATCAGCAGGTGCTGGGCATGACCGGAGGAATTCCATCCGAACAGTTTGCCCGTCTGGCTACAGCCATTTTGGAGAGTGATATGGGGCTGCTGCTGGAGCTTGTCGAGCAGTTGATGCACGAGGGCAAAAGTGCCGACAAATGTCTGGAGAATCTTTTGTATTATTTCCGTGATTTACTTATGATCAAGATGGTGCCGGGGGCAGACCAGTTGACCGACCGTGTACTGAATCCGGCGGAATTCCGTGATATGGCAGCAGCCTTTACCCGTGACCGGCTATTCCTGATTGTGGAGACCCTAAGCCGATATCTGGGTGAGATGAAATATGCCACTCATCCGCAGACTTTATTTGAAGTAGCGCTGATGAAGCTGTGCAGTACCCAGCAGGAGGCTCCTTCAGCGGGTGCCCCGTCCTTGAGTGCTGTATCGCCGGAAGCGGGAAGAAGTTCTTCACCAGTGGATTCGGGGGAACTGGATGTACTCAAACGGCAGATTGCCGCGCTGGAGAAGAAGCTTGAGCAGGCAATCCAATCCGGAGGTGTGGCCGGCGGGCGTGAGCAGGCTGCCCCGCAGAGAGCGGCCGCCCCACCAAGCGCTCCAAGAGTATCCTCTGCAGGCAAGCTTCCGCCGCAGCTCGATAAGTTCATTGCGGGTAAAGACAGCGCTGACTTTGGCAATGTGTATAAGCAGTGGAGCCAGGTTCTGCAGGGCGTGAAGGAAGAGAAAGTAACTGTGCATGCGTGGTTTGTAGATGGAGAGCCAGTGGCAGTTATGGAAGATGCAGTGCTGGTCGCCTTCAAGAATACAATTCACCGGGATACGACTGAGAAGCCGGCCAACCGCCAGGTCATCGAGAACGTGATGTCTGCTAAGCTGGGTAAGCCATATCGGCTGGTGACGATGCTGCTGCGTGACTGGAATGAGGCTGCAACCAAGTCGGCTTCCAAGGCCAGTACAGAAGAACTGCATCTGGAGCATGAGCACGAGACTATAGAAGCCAAACCCGAACCATGGATTGACGAGGCGATCCAGCTCTTTGGAGAAGACCTTGTTGTCATAAAGGAATAGAGCCTCAAGCATACTAGCGCAGATAACGCGCATCCCAAAGGAGAGACGATGTATGAATAATATGAACCAAATGATGAAGCAGGTTAAAAAAATGCAGGAGCAGATGCTCAAAGCCCAGGAAGAACTAGGCGGTAAGACCATTGAAGGCTCATCCGGCGGCGGCGTGGTTACCGTTCAGGTGAACGGCCACAAAAAACTGCTGTCTATTCAGATTAAACCGGAGGTTGTTGATCCGGAAGATATCGAAATGCTGCAGGATCTGGTGATCACTGCTGTTAATGATGCTCTTACCCAGGCTGAAGAGTTGGCTAACAACGATATGGGTAAATTCACCGGCGGAATGAAGATCCCTGGCTTATTCTAGGCTTACTCCACTCCCGACCAAAGGAGAACCATTACTTTGTATTATCCAGAACCGCTAGCCAAGCTGATAGAAGCTTTTACACGTTTACCCGGGATTGGCCCGAAGACAGCGGCCCGGCTGGCCTTTCATGTGCTTAACATGAAGGAGGATGAGGTGATTGATTTCGCCAAAGCTCTGGTCAGTGTCAAACGGAACCTTCATTATTGCTCGGTCTGCTGTAATATTACCGATACTGACCCGTGCAGGATCTGTCAGGACAAAACCCGCGATGCCTCGGTAATCTGTGTGGTTCAGGACTCCAAGGATCTGGTAGCCATAGAGAGAACCAAAGAGTTTGACGGTTACTATCATGTGCTGCAGGGCGCCATCTCGCCTATGGAGGGCATCGGACCTGATGATATACGGCTGAAGGAGCTGCTGACCAGACTCAGTGATGAGCGGGTGAAGGAGCTGATTATGGCGACCAATCCCAACATTGAGGGCGAGGCCACGGCTATGTATATCTCCCGTCTAGTCCGTCCGTTCGAGATCAAGATCACGAGAATCGCCCATGGCTTGCCTGTAGGCGGCGATCTTGAGTATGCGGATGAGGTAACCCTGTCGAAGGCGCTGGAAGGCCGTCGTGAGCTGTTCTGAGTGTTCTGACATTGAATTGTATTTGAAGAGGCCCTTGGGGGCCTCTTTTTTATTAGGTATAGACTCCAGGAGGACGGCCAGCATTCAACAAAAGAGCACTGACTCATGGTTCTAAGTTTGTCCCTATTCCGATATGTATGAGATTAACGGGTGTGCGGCCCCGGCTGCGCCAGTAATCAATCATAGGAGGGGATTGCAATGGGATGGTGGAACACGAAATGGCTGGGCAGAGATGCAGAAGGGGCGAATAATGCCCATATAGAAGATGAGTGGGGTACGGTGTACCATGAGGTCCGCAAAGCGCAGTCGGAGTGGGAACGGGCATATCTGATGTTTGATGAGGCGCTGGGTCAGGACCAGATTGATTATGCCATCTATATACTTGAGGCGGCCGAGCGTAAATACCAGATTCATCTTAAGCATGCCAAGAGACTGGGGCTGAACCGGAGCCGGCTGCCGATGTAACCGGAATAACTATTGAGGAGGATCACAATGCTAAGAACTGTTGCAATGGGTGTGCTGATTCTGTCGGGGCTCCTGCTAATTCTAATTGTATTCAGAAAAAAATTGGGGTGGGCCTGGATAAGCGTATTCGGAACTCATCTTATTCTGGCGGCAATCGGCATCTATATTGTTAACTTCTCCGGTATTCTAACGAATGTACACATCCCGCTGAATCCCACAACCATAGGCGCAGTAACGATTCTTGGGCTGCCCGGGGTACTAATGCTGCTGGGTTTAAAATTAACTTTGTTTTAGTGGTTGACGAGGGTTGTTGATTTATGATACATTAAGTCTCGGCCCTTTGAGCAAGATGTTCTCGGATAACTTGCTGAAAGCTGAAGCGAAAAAAGAAATTAAAAAAACGCTTGACTGAAACAAAGGTGCTGTGATATATTATAAAGGTCGCTGCTGAAACAAACATCGGCGACGAAAGATGAGACATTGATCTTTGAAAACTGAACAACGAGTGAGTGGGAAATCACGAAAGTGACTTCCAAAATAGAGAATGAAAATTCTCGTCAGATGTTTCAAAATGAGCAATCGCTCTTTCTAAAACCAATTTGGAGAGTTTGATCCTGGCTCAGGACGAACGCTGGCGGCATGCCTAATACATGCAAGTCGAGCGGAGTTCATTTGAAAGCTTGCTTTCAAATGAATTTAGCGGCGGACGGGTGAGTAACACGTAGGCAACCTGCCCTCAAGACTGGGATAACTACCGGAAACGGTAGCTAATACCGGATAATTTCTTTCCTCTCCTGAAGAGAGAATGAAAGGCGGAGCAATCTGCCACTTGGGGATGGGCCTGCGGCGCATTAGCTAGTTGGTGGGGTAACGGCTCACCAAGGCGACGATGCGTAGCCGACCTGAGAGGGTGAACGGCCACACTGGGACTGAGACACGGCCCAGACTCCTACGGGAGGCAGCAGTAGGGAATCTTCCGCAATGGGCGAAAGCCTGACGGAGCAATGCCGCGTGAGTGATGAAGGTTTTCGGATCGTAAAGCTCTGTTGCCAGGGAAGAACGTCCGGTAGAGTAACTGCTACCGGAGTGACGGTACCTGAGAAGAAAGCCCCGGCTAACTACGTGCCAGCAGCCGCGGTAATACGTAGGGGGCAAGCGTTGTCCGGAATTATTGGGCGTAAAGCGCGCGCAGGCGGTCATTTAAGTCTGGTGTTTAAACCTTGGGCTCAACCTGGGGTCGCACTGGAAACTGGGTGACTTGAGTACAGAAGAGGAAAGTGGAATTCCACGTGTAGCGGTGAAATGCGTAGATATGTGGAGGAACACCAGTGGCGAAGGCGACTTTCTGGGCTGTAACTGACGCTGAGGCGCGAAAGCGTGGGGAGCAAACAGGATTAGATACCCTGGTAGTCCACGCCGTAAACGATGAGTGCTAGGTGTTAGGGGTTTCGATACCCTTGGTGCCGAAGTTAACACAGTAAGCACTCCGCCTGGGGAGTACGGTCGCAAGACTGAAACTCAAAGGAATTGACGGGGACCCGCACAAGCAGTGGAGTATGTGGTTTAATTCGAAGCAACGCGAAGAACCTTACCAGGTCTTGACATCCCGATGAAAGCATTAGAGATAGTGCCCCTCTTCGGAGCATCGGAGACAGGTGGTGCATGGTTGTCGTCAGCTCGTGTCGTGAGATGTTGGGTTAAGTCCCGCAACGAGCGCAACCCTTGACTTTAGTTGCCAGCAGGTAAGGCTGGGCACTCTAGAGTGACTGCCGGTGACAAACCGGAGGAAGGTGGGGATGACGTCAAATCATCATGCCCCTTATGACCTGGGCTACACACGTACTACAATGGCCGGTACAACGGGAAGCGAAACCGCGAGGTGGAGCCAATCCCAGCAAAGCCGGTCTCAGTTCGGATTGCAGGCTGCAACTCGCCTGCATGAAGTCGGAATTGCTAGTAATCGCGGATCAGCATGCCGCGGTGAATACGTTCCCGGGTCTTGTACACACCGCCCGTCACACCACGAGAGTTTACAACACCCGAAGTCGGTGGGGTAACCCGCAAGGGAGCCAGCCGCCGAAGGTGGGGTAGATGATTGGGGTGAAGTCGTAACAAGGTAGCCGTATCGGAAGGTGCGGCTGGATCACCTCCTTTCTATGGAGAATCGTTTCCTGCAACGGAAACATTCAAATCGGAAGCTAAAGCTTCCACAACGAACCTTAGGGTTCAAACACTCACTCGTGTTCAGTTTTGAAAGAGCAAGTCTCTTTCGTATGCGTTTGGTGGCGATAGCGGAGGGGTTCCACACGTACCCATCCCGAACACGACCGTTAAGCCCTCCAGCGCCGATGGTACTTGGACCGAAGGGTCCTGGGAGAGTAGGACGCCGCCAAGCGAACAATCAATTTATTGGTTGATTCACAATGTTATCTGTTATATGGGCTTTTAGCTCAGTTGGTTAGAGCGCACCTCTGATAAGGGTGAGGTCGGTGGTTCGAGTCCACCAAGGCCCACCATATAACATTTAGAATTGAATACCTTTATGGGGCCATAGCTCAGCTGGGAGAGCGCCTGCCTTGCAAGCAGGAGGTCAGCGGTTCGATCCCGCTTGGCTCCACCAATACTTCTTTACAAGATTATATGCACATTGTCTGTTATTCCGAACATCACAGTCGTGATTGTCCCGAAATTTCAGCACCTTGATCCTTGAAAACTGGATACCGAAACGAATTTGCGTTTTAGAACATCTTTTAGCTGAAACTTGTGTAAGCAAGTTGAAATAGTTATTAGTCATGCTGAGCGATGGTTTTGGATTATGAGCGACTTTTGGCTTTAAACAGACTAGCGGACGGATTCATCCGGAAGCGCTGTTTAAAACAAGATGAGCGAATGAGCCAATACCGGAGCGATTGGTTAAGCTAATAAGAGCACACGGAGGATGCCTAGGCGCCAGGAGCCGACGAAGGACGTGGCGAACAACGAAACTGCCTCGGGGAGCTGTAAGCAAGCTTTGATCCGGGGGTGTCCGAATGGGGAAACCCAGCTGTGGTAATTCGCAGTTACTCGTATCTGAATACATAGGATACGCAGAGGCAGACCAGGGGAACTGAAACATCTAAGTACCCTGAGGAAGAGAAAACAATAGTGATTCCGTCAGTAGCGGCGAGCGAACGCGGAACAGCCTAAACCAAGGGGCTTGCCTCTTGGGGTTGTGGGACGTCTCACATGGAGTTACAAAGGAATATGGTAGGTGAAGAGGTCTGGAAAGGCCCGCGATAGAGGTAAAAGCCCTGTAGCCTAAACTGTGTTCTCTCCGAGACGGATCCCGAGTAGTGCGGGGCACGTGAAACCCCGTATGAATCCAGCAGGACCATCTGCTAAGGCTAAATACTACCTGGCGACCGATAGTGAAACAGTACCGTGAGGGAAAGGTGAAAAGCACCCCGGAAGGGGAGTGAAATAGAACCTGAAACCGTGTGCTTACAAAAAGTCAGAGCCCTATTACTGGGTGATGGCGTGCCTTTTGTAGAATGAACCGGCGAGTTACGTTTAACATGCAAGGTTAAGTCGAGAAGACGGAGCCGCAGCGAAAGCGAGTCTGAATAGGGCGAATGAGTATGTGGACGTAGACCCGAAACCGTGTGATCTACCCCTGTCCAGGGTGAAGGTGCGGTAACACGCACTGGAGGCCCGAACCCACGCATGTTGAAAAATGCGGGGATGAGGTGGGGGTAGCGGAGAAATTCCAATCGAACTCGGAGATAGCTGGTTCTCCCCGAAATAGCTTTAGGGCTAGCCTCGGTGAATGGAGTGGTGGAGGTAGAGCACTGATTGGGTGCGGGGCCCGCAAGGGTTACCAAGCTCAGTCAAACTCCGAATGCCATTAACTTCTTGCCGGGAGTCAGACAGTGAGTGCTAAGATCCATTGTCAAAAGGGAAACAGCCCAGACCATCAGCTAAGGTCCCCAAGTGTGTGTTAAGTGGGAAAGGATGTGGAGTTGCACAGACAACCAGGATGTTGGCTTAGAAGCAGCCACCATTGAAAGAGTGCGTAATAGCTCACTGGTCGAGTGACTCTGCGCCGAAAATGTAACGGGGCTAAACACACCACCGAAGCTATGGCTAGATACTTTGTATCTGGGGTAGGGGAGCGTTGTATGTAGGTTGAAGGTGTACCGTAAGGAGCGCTGGACAGCATACAAGTGAGAATGCCGGTATGAGTAACGAAAAGATCAGTGAGAATCTGATCCGCCGAAAGCCCAAGGTTTCCTGAGGAAGGCTCGTCCGCTCAGGGTAAGTCGGGACCTAAGGCGAGGCCGAAAGGCGTAGTCGAAGGACAACAGTTTGAAATTACTGTACCACCGTAATCCGCTATGAGCGATGGGGTGACGCAGGAGGGTAGTGACGCGGACTGATGGATGTGTCCGTCTAAGCAGTGAGGCTGATGTGTAGGCAAATCCGCACATCAATAAGGCTGGGCTGTGATGGGGAGCGAAAATTGTAGTAGCGAAGGTCATGATCTCACACTGCCAAGAAAAGCCTCTAGCCAGGAGAAGGTGCCCGTACCGCAAACCGACACAGGTAGGCGAGAAGAGAATTCTAAGGCGCGCGGAAGAACTCTCGTTAAGGAACTCGGCAAAATGACCTCGTAACTTCGGGAGAAGAGGTGCCTCGGTAGGGTGAATAGCCCGAGGGGGCCGCAGTGAAAAGGCCCAAGCGACTGTTTAGCAAAAACACAGGTCTGTGCGAAGCCGCAAGGCGAAGTATACGGGCTGACGCCTGCCCGGTGCTGGAAGGTTAAGGGGAGTGGTTAGGGGCAACCCGAAGCTGTGAACCGAAGCCCCAGTAAACGGCGGCCGTAACTATAACGGTCCTAAGGTAGCGAAATTCCTTGTCAGGTAAATTCTGACCCGCACGAATGGCGTAACGACTTGGGCGCTGTCTCAACGAGAGATCCGGTGAAATTTTAATACCTGTGAAGATGCAGGTTACCCGCGACAAGACGGAAAGACCCCATGGAGCTTTACTGCAGCTTGATATTGAATTTGGGTACGATCTGTACAGGATAGGTGGGAGCCGTTGAGGCAGGAGCGCAAGCTTCTGCGGAGGCGCCGTTGGGATACCACCCTGATCGTATCTAGGTTCTAACCTAGTACCCTAAGCGGGTACGGGGACCGTGTCAGGCGGGCAGTTTGACTGGGGCGGTCGCCTCCTAAAGAGTAACGGAGGCGTTCAAAGGTTCCCTCAGAATGGTTGGAAATCATTCGCAGAGTGCAAAGGCATAAGGGAGCTTGACTGCGAGACCTACAAGTCGAGCAGGGACGAAAGTCGGACTTAGTGATCCGGTGGTACCGCATGGAAGGGCCATCGCTCAACGGATAAAAGCTACCCTGGGGATAACAGGCTTATCTCCCCCAAGAGTCCACATCGACGGGGAGGTTTGGCACCTCGATGTCGGCTCATCGCATCCTGGGGCTGAAGTAGGTCCCAAGGGTTGGGCTGTTCGCCCATTAAAGCGGTACGCGAGCTGGGTTCAGAACGTCGTGAGACAGTTCGGTCCCTATCTGTCGTGGGCGCAGGAAATTTGAGAGGAGCTGTCCTTAGTACGAGAGGACCGGGATGGACGTACCGCTGGTGCATCAGTTGTTCCGCCAGGAGCATGGCTGAGTAGCTACGTACGGACGGGATAAGCGCTGAAAGCATCTAAGCGTGAAGCCCCCCTCAAGATGAGATTTCCCAACTAGTAAGACCCCTTGAAGACGACGAGGTAGATAGGTTGGAGGTGGAAGTGCAGCAATGCACGGAGCTGACCAATACTAATCGGTCGAGGGCTTATCCAAATTTCTTAGAGCGCAGATTCGTTTCGGATTCAGTTTTCAGGAATTAATTTCCTGTGCGGATTTACATGGCTACCATTTATTTGGAGAGATACCCAAGTGGCTATAAGGGGACCCTCTGCTAAGGGGTTAGACTGCGTAAGCGGTGCGAGGGTTCGAATCCCTCTCTCTCCGCCATTATAAATCCAATACTTGTAGTGTGGCGGCGTAGCTCAGCTGGCTAGAGCGTACGGTTCATACCCGTGAGGTCGGGGGTTCGATCCCCTCTGCCGCTACCATACATACCCGGAGGCTTAGCTCAGCTGGGAGAGCATCTGCCTTACAAGCAGAGGGTCGGGGGTTCGAACCCCTCAGCCTCCACCATTTTTAAATTTTAGATCCGCCTTACACCGTGCCGGTGTAGCTCAACTGGTAGAGCAACTGACTTGTAATCAGTAGGTTGGGGGTTCAAGTCCTCTCGCCGGCACCATTTTTACAACAAATTGTGGAACCGTGGTGTAGTTGGCCTAACATGCCTGCCTGTCACGCAGGAGATCGCGGGTTCGAATCCCGTCGGTTCCGCCATTTTTTTTGTTTTAAGGCTTATTTTATGGCTCGGTAGCTCAGTCGGTAGAGCAAAGGACTGAAAATCCTTGTGTCGGGGGTTCGATTCCCTCCCGCGCCACCATTATGGAGGCTTAGCGAAGTGGCCAAACGCATCAGACTGTAAATCTGCTCACGTACGTGTTCGGTGGTTCGAATCCATCAGCCTCCATCCCTTTTTATGAGCCATTAGCTCAGTTGGTAGAGCACCTGACTTTTAATCAGGGTGTCGAAGGTTCGAGTCCTTCATGGCTCATCCTAATTCAGAAGCCATCACTTTCATGTGATGGCTTTTTTATGTTTTCAGGAGGTCTGAATAATAAAAAGTATATAAATTACCCGGAAGTCGTTTAAAATAGCTCCCCTCGTTTAATTATAAGTCTATAATGCTGTAGAAATGAGGGAATGACAATTGATATATGATGCGATTATAGTGGGCGGCGGTTTTGCGGGGCTTCAGGCGGCTATTCAATTGGGACGTTACTCGGTCCATCAGGTGCTTGTAATTGATGCAGGAGGCGGAAGATCAAGCATATGCCGGAATTATCATAATATATTGGGCTGGCCTGACGGTGTGCCGGGTGAGGAACTGCGGGCCAGGGGGAGGCTTCAGGCGGAAAGGGCAGGTGTAACGTTTCAGAAGGATAGAATAGTTAAGGCCGAGAAGCCGGATGAATTATTCATACTTCACGGAACCGGGGGGCAGCAATATGTAGGCCGGACTCTGTTGCTTGCTACTGGAGTAATGGACCGGTTTCCTGAGCTGCCGGGCTTACTGCCTGCCCTTGGTATGACAATCTATGTTTGCCCGGACTGTGATGGCTTTGAAATTCAGAACCGGCAGACCGTATTGATAGGCTCTGGTGATGTAGGCGCTAATATGGCTTTTGTTTTAAGGGAACGCACAGGTGATTTGACCTACATTAATCATGAACGTACACCCGTTTCGGCGGAAAATCGTAACCGGCTGCAGGATGAGGATATACAGTATATCGAAGAACCGGTTGCCCGCATTGAGGAAGAGAACGGAAGAATTAAGGCGGTAGCCATGGAGAACGGTGAGGTGCTGTCGGCAGAGCGCGGGTTTATTGCTTTTGGACAGAATCCGGTACATTCTGAGCTAGCCGTACAGCTGGGAGTAACGCTCCATAAGAATAAGCATGTGGAGGCGAATAAACGCTCATTAATGACTAATATCGAGCATGTATGGGTGGCAGGAGATGTTGCAGTGCATGCGGAGCAGGCGACGGTCGCTATGGGTGAGGGAGCCATTGCCGGGATCTGGATGCATAAGACTTTGAAAAAGATGAATCCGGTAATTCTGCCTCCTGCGAAGAAGCAATATGCAGCAAAATAGACTTTTGATACACTGCTGATCAAATGTCACTCAGGGTTCAGAAGAGCTATTCCGCAATTTGCAGCAAAATATGATAAAATAGGCGAAAAGAGCAAAAGTGGTGGAGAATGGTGACGATGGATAGTGAGGTTTTGCGTCAAAAATTGGAGCAACTCACCGGAAAGAGAACCGGAATCAAGCAGCTCGGGAGGCAGCATTCAGCTTCTCTTTTTGGCATGGGTACGGAGAAGGATCAAGAGCAGGCGGTCTTTCATGAGGGATATTTGTGGATTCCTCTATATGAGAATGACGGGCGTATAACCGCGGTGTGGGTGGAGACAGAAGGGCTGTCGCCTCTGGAACTGCAGCTGGTCAATTATGCGGGCCGTAATTTTGCGGTAGCCCTCAAGGCTACCGGGCTTAAGGAAGAAGGAGAGATGGAGGCCCGTCAGCTTAGCGGCTGGTTGAACTCGCAGCTCGAGCAAGAGAAGGATGATACGGAAATTCCGGATGATATTACGCTAAAAGGCCGGCTGTTCGGGGATATGATTCCTTTTTTGCTGGTTAGTGAGAATGTCCATAATCCGCAGATGACGTATCGTTCTTTAATGAAGCTGCTGCGCAGTTATTTCGAGAACGAAGTCCTGTTAATTCCCTTGTTGGATAAGGAATGGTTAATTTTAGCCCGTAAGGAACTGCTCACCGGCGGAGATGATAAGGAAGATGAGGAAGAAAGTGCTGAGGATCTGCTGTCTCAGACCTCTATGGGTCTGCATGAACTGATCGCCAGTGAATGGGTTGGCGTCTTCCATCTGGCGGTTTCCCCGGCCATCATTCCGGTTAAGGGCCTGACAGGCTCCGTGGCTCTGCTGCGCGAGACGATTATTCTGGGTCGGATCTTCCAGGTAGGCGATTATATCCATCTGCCTTGGGAGCTTCATATGGAGCGTCTGGTGAACAGTATCCCCGATGACCGCCGCAGACAGCTGCTGGGTCAGATCGGGGATTATACGGCGGTGCTGGCGGATAAGGAAATGCTGCTGACGCTGGAAACTTTTTTTGAAATGGACTGCAATGTCAGCGAAACCGCGAAGAAGCTGTATATCCACCGGAATACGCTCTTGTACAGACTCGACAAGATCAAACAGGAAACGGGAGCCGATGTCCGGAGTTTCGGGGATGCTGCGATTGTGAAGTTAGCCATGTTATTGTATAAAGTGACGAAAAGAAAATAGGATTTTTGTGAACCTTACAAATAGCCAGGAGGCCAGGTCTGGGGTAAGATAAGTGTACAAGAAAGCGTTTGATTTTCTAATCCAATAATTGACTCGAGGGGGAAATACAATGGCAGGCGTACGTTTAGAGCATATTTTCAAAAAATACCCGGGTTCTGATAAAGCAACAGTAATCGATATCAATCTTGATATTAAAGATAAGGAATTTCTCGTACTGGTTGGTCCTTCCGGTTGCGGTAAATCCACAACACTTCGTATGATCGCAGGTCTTGAAGAAATTTCTGAAGGTAAAATGTACATTGGTGACCGTGTAGTGAATGACGTGGCTCCTAAAGACCGCGATATCGCGATGGTATTCCAATCCTACGCCCTGTACCCGCATATGAGCGTGTATCAGAACATGGCTTTCGGTCTGAAACTGCGTAAAGTGAAGAAAGAAGAAATCGACAAGAAAGTACGCGAAGCAGCAAGAATTCTCGATATCGAGCATTTGCTGGAACGCAAACCTAAGGCACTGTCCGGTGGTCAACGCCAACGTGTCGCTCTAGGCCGCGCTATTGTCCGTGATCCGCAAGTCTTCCTGATGGATGAGCCTCTTTCCAACTTGGATGCTAAACTTCGTGGTCAAATGCGTGCTGAAATCACTAAGCTGGTTAAACGCCTTGAAACTACTTGTATCTATGTAACGCATGACCAGACAGAAGCTATGACAATGGGTGACCGTATCGTAGTTATGTACGATGGTATCATTCAACAAGCAGCTTCTCCTGAAGAATTGTACAATGAGCCTACAAACCTGTTCGTTGCAGGATTCATCGGATCCCCAACAATGAACTTTATCAATGGTACACTCTCCGATGTTGGCGGCGCTGTCCGTTTCCGCGCAGATAACCTTGATGTTGAAGTTCCAGGCGGCAAAGCTACAATGCTGCGTAACAAAGGTTATATCGGCAAGGATGTAATCATGGGCGTTCGTCCAGAAGATATTCATGAAGAGCCAGTATTCCTGGAAGCTTCTCCGAATACAATCTTCACTTCGCTCGTTGATGTTACTGAAAACCTTGGTCATGAAATGCTCCTCTACTTGAGCGGCCTTGGCGCTAACACTGTAATTGCCCGTGTAGATGGACGTTCCACTACCCGTGAAGGCAGCAAGCCTAAATTGGCAATCGACATGAACAAAATTCACCTCTTTGATAAAGAATCCGAACTGAACATTCTGCTGGGATAAGACAAAGCACAGTGGGATACAGGTTATAATAGAAGAAAGCCGCCCTCACAGGCGGCTTTTTCTTGTATTGGGCATGTGGAGCCGGAGATAAAACCTATTGGTCCAAAGACCCGGAAAGCAGGGTGTTCCGTCAGGACAGGCTTAGCAATACCATAGGTAATAAGATTGCATTCATAGGCGTTATCAATTAAGATAGCAGGAGAATTACCTGTAGCTGGAATGGGAAAAGTTGTGAACCCGGGTGCAGGAAGCGGACACAACCGCAGGTGACGAAAGGACGGACATACATGGCTAAGAAGGTAAAGGTATCGGAACTGGTACAGCATTTTCAATTAGAGGTTGTTTCCGGACAGGAGGGTCTGAAAAGACCGATTACAGTGGATGATTTGAATCGTCCGGGACTGGAAATGGCCGGTTATTTCGAATATTATCCGGAAGAACGTGTTCAGCTGCTGGGCAAAACAGAGCTGGCCTTTTTCTCAATGCTTCCTGAGGAAGAACGCAAAAGCCGGATTCGCGGAATTTGCAACGATAATACCCCTTGTATTGTAATTACCCGTGCGCTGGATGTTCCGCAGGAGCTTATTGAAATTAGTAACGAAAAGGGACTGCCTGTGCTGCGCAGCTCGATGGCGACTACTATTTTCTCGAGCAGACTGACAAGCTTCCTGGAAGGCAGACTGGCCCCTACGGCAACAATCCACGGTGTTCTCTGTGATGTATATGGTGTAGGTATGCTGATTACAGGCAGCAGCGGTATCGGTAAAAGTGAAACGGCGCTTGAACTGGTTAAACGCGGGCACCGCCTGATCGCCGATGATGCAGTAGAGATCCGTCAGACCTCGGATAACCAGCTGCATGGTACAGCTCCGGAGCTCATTCGTCACTTGCTCGAAATCCGCGGGGTAGGGATTATTAATGTAATGACTCTCTTCGGTGCCGGGGCTATCCGTAATCATAAGCGGATCACACTGGTCGTTAGACTTGAGGCCTGGCAGCAGGATAAACAATATGACCGGCTCGGACTGGACGAGGAGACTACAAGGATCATTGACACCGATGTGCCGCTTGTAACGATCCCCGTACGTCCGGGACGTAACCTTGCGGTAATTATCGAGGTTGCAGCGATGAACTACCGGTTGAAACAAATGGGCTTTAACGCAGCTCTACAATTTACGAATAAACTTACAGCCACCATCTCTGAAGACATGGATGATCTGGACTAGGAGTGTGAGAGCATGTTTTTTTCATTAGCGATTAATCCGATTGTCTTCTCCATCGGTTCGCTGCCTGTTCATTGGTATGGTTTGATACTGGGTCTTGGTGCATTAGCCGGATTATTCCTTGCTATTCAAGAAGGCAAACGCTACAACATTCCGCAGGAGTTCTTCATGGACATGCTGCTGCTCGGAGTCCCTTCGGCGATCATTGGTGCGCGGATTTATTTTGTAGCGTTCAAGTGGGAAGATTACAAGGACAACTTGCTGGATATATTCAAAGTCTGGAATGGCGGTATTGCTATTTATGGCGCGCTGATTGGGGCGATCATCTGCGGAATTATATATTTCCGTTACAAGGGATATCCGTTCTGGCGTATCGTGGACATCTGTGCACCTGGACTGCTTGCCGGTCAGATGATTGGCCGTTGGGGTAATTTCATCAATCAGGAAGCCTACGGCGGCGTTGTAGAGGAATCCTTCCTGCGTGACAAGCTGCATCTGCCGGACTTTATTGTGAATCAAATGTACATAGGGGATGCGTTTCACCATCCGACCTTCCTGTATGAATCGCTCTGGAGCCTGCTGGGGATTCTGCTCCTGATGGTACTGCGCCGCCAGAAATTTGTCCGTGCAGGCGAAATCTTCATGTCCTATTTCATCTGGTATTCGATCGGCCGTTTCTTTATTGAAGCTTTGCGTACGGACAGCCTAGGATTTAACGGCAGCAGCGGTTTGGCATCCTTCATTAACGGTCTATGGAGTCCGATGAAATGGCTGGGATTTGAGCAGGGGTATTTCGATCCGGCATACGGGAATGTTCGTATCTCACAGCTTCTGGCACTACTAATCATTCTCGTTGCAGTTGTATTGATCATTGTACGGCGTGTCAGCGGTCAGCCGAAGGATCATTATTCTGATCCGATTGTCAGCACTAAAGCGGCAGCGGCAGATGCTGTAGTTCCCGAGAGTGCAGTGAATACACCGCAGAAGGCTCCTCAGCCTATCCAGCCGGTGGAGGACTCATCTGAAGATAAGGAAACAAAGGAGTAGTAAAACTAATGATAGAATGCGTGTTATTTGACTTGGACGGAACGATTGTGAATACTAATGAGCTGATCATCAGCTCGTTCATGCATGCGCTGAAGGAGAATAACCTCCCGGCTCTAACCCGGGAAGAAATTATTCCCCATATGGGAACTACGCTCCAGCAGCAGATGAGCGCGTTCTCCGGTCTGCAGGACACAAGCGTGCTGGAGCTTTCTTACCGTTCATATAATTATGCGCATCATGATGAGCTAATTCGTTCTTTTCCACATGTGAATGAGACAATGGAAGGGCTGTTAAGCCGGGGAATAAAGCTCGGGATTGTGACAACGAAGATTCGTCCAACTACACTTAAAGCGCTGGAAATGTTCGATCTGCTGAAGTATATGGAGACAATTGTGACGGTCAATGATGTCAGTCAGGCGAAGCCGCATCCGGAGCCTGTTCTAACCGCGGTTGCTAATCTGGGTGTTGATCCGGCCAGAACCCTCATGGTAGGTGACAGTGCGGTCGATATTCAATCTGCCAAGGCCGCGGGTGTGCGTGTAGCTGCGGTTGCCTGGTCTCTTAAAGGTGAGGACACGTTACGTAAGTACGGCCCCGATTACATCATCCATGACATGAAAGACTTGTATACAATAGTGGAGCAGGAGACGAAACAGCCGTGAGAAAGTTAACCCGCTATCCAGTAGAGGGCCATAATTCGCTCTGGTATATTTACCGTACGGTGAGCCCGTGGAAGGGCGTACGCAATTTTATTTTTATCCAGATTGCCCGCTACTGTCCGGTCTTGCCGCTCAAGAACTGGATTTACCGCAGGGTACTCGGCATGAAGGTGGGCAAGCATACTGCGTTTGGGCTAATGGCGATGGTGGATGTGTTTTTTCCGGAGAAAATTTCCGTCGGTGAGAACTCGGTCATCGGCTATAATACGACCATTCTTGCCCATGAATACCTCATCAAAGAATACAGGCTGGGTGAAGTCATTATCGGGGAGAACGTCCTGATTGGAGCTAACACAACGATATTGCCCGGCGTAACAATTGGAGATTGGGCGGTTGTCGCCGCGGGTTCTGTCGTGCATAAGGATGTAGCTGCGGGCTCGTTCGTCGGGGGCAATCCGCTGCGTGAGCTGCGTCCGCCGGGATCAGCGGAGAAGGCTGTAGAAGAATAATCACCAGGTAACCTCTTACCCTGCAGTTTCATATTGCGTGTATCTGCGCAGGAGCTGCAGGGTTTCTTGTGTAAACTTCGCAGCCTGAGGCAATTAAGAAATCTTAAGCAAGCATAAGCAACCTTTAAGTGTTCGGCGAGTATATATTGGCGATATACTTGTAAGTGCAGGAGCGGATCCTTCCGCATACGGACGCGCAGCACATATCAGAATGAAATAATCAGCAGGGGCAGACTTCCTGATAGGTATCACTTCCGCTTGGCGTCTATGAACAGCCATCATAGCAGAGAAGAGGAATCTTAAAGTGAATGCAGCAAAACAGGAACGTCTGCCCCAGCTGGATATTTACCGTGCTCTGGCGATATTGGGCGTAATGCATGTCCACTCATCATCTTTTGCGGCCGGAGAAATGGCACTCCAGTCACCCTATTATTACTGGCTGAACTGGATCAACATTTTTTTTAAATTCGGTACACCGTCGTTTATTTTTCTAAGCAGCTTTGTGCTGTTCTATAATTATTACGGGCGGCCCGTGACGCGGAGCCTGATCGGAAGCTTTTACCGCCGCAGGCTGAAGTACATTCTGCTTCCCTATATGCTTGTATCCATCGGCTATTACGGATTGACCCTGTACGTGAATGGTATGCTGACACAGCCTCTGGCACAGAGCATCTCCGGCTTCCTGGGTGCCTTATTTACGGGTTCGGCGTATGCGCATTTGTATTTCGTATTCATCAGTATCCAGTTCTACCTGCTGTTTCCGTTGCTGCTTAAGCTGCTGCAGAGCTCACGGCTGTGGGTGCGCTGGGCTTTTCCGATTGGACTTGCGCTGCAGTGGGTATTCATTATCTGGAACAAGTATCAGCTGCATATTGTGGAAAAAGGAAGCTTGTCGATCTCGTATCTGGCATACTATATGCTGGGCGCCTATATCGCCATTAATTTCGAAGCGATCAAGCTGTGGCTGATGAAGCCTTGGCGTGAACTGGCTGCCAGGCATAAAGTGCTTATCCTGCTGCTTGTTACATTGTGGCTCGTAGCAGCCTTCACGCATGTACAGTTATGGTATAGAGCCCGCCACTTCGGGATATGGACGGACTCGCTGTGGTACGAACTGCTCTGGAATATACATACGATGCTGTCAGCGCTGGTGCTGCTGTATGCCACCTTTCTTATCTACCGCAGGGCACCGAAGGTGGTCGTTGCTATTTTGACCCGGCTAGGTGAGATTTCATTTGCGGTGTATCTGATCCATCCTCTGCTGCTTGCAGTGTATAGAAGATTCGGAACGGGAATTCCTACAGATTCATTAACCTATGTATTCTATATTTACGGAGGATTGGCTGTGGCGCTGGCAGGTAGCTGGATGCTTGTGCAGTTTGCGTTCCGCCGCATCCGCCTGTCCTGGGTGGTATTCGGGAGCGTACCGCGTTCACTTGCCCCTCCGGTGAAGGACAAGCCTGTGCGCGGGAGCACATATAGAGTGCTCGAAGGTAAAGATATCAGTAAGTCATGAGAGTTCAACAGAACCCTAATCAGGCATCAGGGATGAGGGTCTAGGCAGGAGGAAAGATAATGGCTCAAAAGGAAAGAATACCACAGCTTGATGTATTCCGGGCGATAGCGATTATTGCTGTCATAGCGATTCATGCTACTTCGCGGACACTGGCGGAAACATTGGATACCTCTTTGTTTCATCCGTTTCTGTTCCTAAACAAGTTCAGTCAGTTCGCTGTACCTTCGTTTGTATTCCTAAGCGGGTTCGTGCTGTTCTACAACTATATTGACCGTCCGCTGGGCGGGAAGACACTCGCGAAATTCTATAGCCGAAGGCTGATTTATATTATTGTGCCTTATCTTATTTTTTCGGTGCTGTACTTTATATTGAAAATGACTGCCGGGCATACATGGGGTATGCCTCTTAATGAGCAGGTGGTCAAATTCGGCAAATATCTGTGGACGGGTACGGCGTATACCCATCTGTACTATATTATTATCATTATCCAGTTCTATGTTCTGTTCCCGCTCATGCTCTGGTGTCTGCAAAAGGCCCGCCGTCTGGCGGCGTGGGCACCGCTCATCGGACTTGCCTTGCAGTGGGGATTCGTGCTGCTGAACAAATATATGGCTAATCACGGATACTGGCAGCTGTCCAAGGGCAGTCTTGCAATAACGTACTTCTCTTATTTCCTGCTCGGTGCGGCGATTGCTGTATATTACAGCTCTCTGAAAAAGTGGCTGATTCCTACCCGCGAAGGGTGGCGCTCCGGTAAGGGTGCAAGCTGGATTGTGCTGTGGTTCTTATGGATCGCTGCAGGAATCGTTCATGTGGAGCTGTGGTTCAACAATTATACGAAGAAGACGGTCATCAACAGTCTATGGTATGAAGGCTTCTCCAATCTTCATGCGCTGCTCTCTTGTCTTGTGCTGTTCCAGCTGTCCTTCCTGCTGTATGGAGCGGGCCGCAGCCTGCTGACAAGATTGCTGATCTCTGCCGGAGCCTGCTCGTTCGGGATTTATCTGCTGCATCCGGCGCTGCTCTTCTTCTATAGAAAGCTGCCGCTGCACGGCGGATCGCTTGCCTACGCTGCTGCCATTGCCGGGGGCTGGCTGGTGGCCTTCGCCGGCTCCTGGCTGGTCGTTGCCCTCGTCTTCCGTTATGTGAAGCCGGCCTGGGTACTGTTTGGTTCTGGGCCGCAGAAGGTTAAGCGGGCGCCAAAAGCAACATTGTGACCGTGCGCCTCAATGCTAAGATGCTGGATTAAATGAGATTTCAAATCAGGAATGATAAAAGCGCCGACTGGCCGCAGATGCGGGCTGTCTGGCGCTTTTATTCATATATTATCAGGCTGCGGGTTTATTCGCCGGCTTGTTCACGCTGGAATTCGGCAATTGCTTCATACTGGTCTTCCAGGCTGCGGTAGACGGAGATATAGATCGGTAGCAGTTGTTTGTAGACTTTGGCATGGGCCGGGACCGGTTCATGGCGGTGAGTAGAGCCGATCATCCCGAAAACGGCATCGAAGGAATCTATTCGGCTTATGGCATACAGCCCAAGTACCACGGCGCCAAGGCAGGAACTCTCGAAGCTCTCGGGAACTACAACCTCCTGGTCAAATATATCCGCCATCATCTGCCGCCATAGAGCGGAGCGGGCGAAACCGCCGGTAGCCAGAATTCTGCCCGGCTGGCCGATAATTTCCTCCATAGCGAGCAGTACGGTATACATATTGAAGATTACACCCTCCAGCACAGAGCGGATCATATGCTCTTTGCGGTGATTCATGCTCAGTCCGAAGAAGGAGCCGCGCGCATCGGGGTTCCACAGCGGGGCACGCTCACCGGTCAGATACGGATGAAAGAGCAGGCCATTGCTGCCTGGCGGTACCTGCTCGGCGATCCGGGTCAGGACCTCATAAGGATCAATACCGAGGCGCTTCGCGGTCTCTACCTCAGAGGCGGCGAACTCATCACGCACCCAGCGGAACAGCATGCCGCCATTATTCACGGGGCCGCCAATAACCCAGTGCTTGTCCGTTAGTGCATAGCAGAAGGTCCGCCCTTTCGGGTCGGTCAGCGGCCGGTCGACCACGGTGCGGATGGCTCCGCTGGTCCCAATAGTGGCGGCAATAACTCCCGGCTCTATGGCACCGACCCCCAGATTGGATAGGACACCGTCACTGGCGCCTACGACAAACGGTGTGGCGGCCAGAAGTCCAAGCTCTTCGGGTAGCCCCGGAAGCAGCCCCTGCAGGATTTGCGTGGTGGGCACCGGTCTTGATAGACGTTCTGGAGTGATCCCGGCGATACGGAGCGCCTCAGCATCCCAGTCAAGCTTCTCCAGATTGAACATGCCTGTAGAAGAGGCAATGGAGTGATCAATTACATATTTGCCGAACAGCTTGAAGAAGATATATTCTTTAATGGAGATGAATTTATGGGTCTGGCTGAACAGCTCCGGGTACTCCTCACCAAGCCACATCAGCTTGGTGATCGGAGACATAGGATGAATGGGCGTTCCTGTGCGCATGTACAGCTCATGCCCGTTCAGTTCATTCTTCAGCCGCCGGGCATAGGCGCTGCTCCGGTTATCGGCCCATGTGATGCAGGCGGTCAGCGGTTTGCCGGAAGAATCTACAGCAATGACGCTATGCATGGCCGAGCTGAAGGAGACAAGCAGAACCAGTCCAGGAGGGACTTGGCTGTCCTGCATGACTGAAGAGATAGTGTGCAGTACAGCCTTCAGAATCTGATCAGGGTCTTGTTCTGCGACAGAAGGGGAAGGCTGATGCAGCGGATAGCCTTGGTTGCTCTGTGTGACGATTGTTCCGTTCTCCTCGAAGAGGACAGCCTTGGTGCTGGTAGTTCCAATATCAACGCCGATCATATAGGATGTACTCAAGCCGTCAGTCCTTCTTTCTGCTCTGAAATAGATACCGGGAATACTTAATGCAGGAAATAAAGTACAATTATATTATATACAGCTTATTATATTCGCAGGTAAGCACGGTGGCAAAGAGAGGGTTGGTAGGCGCTCCTTAACATATAGCCTAAGCTTCCGAAACCGGCGGGTATAGAAGGCGAATGTTGACGCAAAAGGATAGTCCGTGATACGATATTACCACTGCTTTAGTTTACTACCACTTTACCATATTAAAGTGATTAAAGGTACTTCTTATGATATCTGATGAGGTGAAAAGTGAAGATGTCCAAACCAAAGGGATTCGAAAAGCCTGCCGGCGTACGGGATTATCTCCCACGGGCGGTAACGAAGCTGCGCAAGATTGAGAACGATGTGCTGCACTGCATGAGCCGCTGGGGCTACCGCCAGATGATTACTCCCACCCTTGAATATTACGATACGGTCGGTGTGGCCAGTTCCACGTCAGACCAGAAGTTGTATAAATTACTGAATAACCGCGGTCAGGCACTCGTGCTGCGTTCGGAAATGACAGCGCCCGTTGCCCGCGTAGTCTCCTCATTATTGAAGGACGAACCGCTGCCGCTGCGTCTGTCCTATCATGCCAATGTCTTCCGTGCTATCGAAGAGGAGGCCGGCCGGGAAGCAGAATTCTTCCAGACCGGAGTGGAGCTTGTCGGAGATGATTCACCAGAGGCGGATGCTGAGGTCGTTGCACTGGCAATTGCATCGCTGGAGGCCGCGGGAGTGAAGTCTTTTAAAATTGCGATAGGGCATGTAGGCTTCCTCGACGGTCTGTTCCAGGAAGCGGTGTCCGGCCTCCCGCAGGCCCAGGAGGAGCTGAAGAGTCATCTGCTGGGCCGTGATTATGTCGCTTTCCGGGAGACGCTGCGCCGCCTGGAACTGCCTGAAGCCCAGAAGAAGGAACTGGACGGACTGCTGCGTCTGCGGGGAGGCAAGGAAATTTGCGGACAGGCGCTGGAGCTCAGCAGCCATCCACTGGCACGAGCTTCCATTGAGCATTTATGCAAGGTATGGGAGGTGCTTGTCGCATACGGCGTCTCTCAGCATGTGCTGATTGATCTGACGATGATCGGTGATTTCTCCTATTATACGGGCATGACGTTTGAAGGTTATGCTTCTGAGCTGGGCTTCCCGGTATGCAGCGGCGGAAGGTACGACAATCTGCTTCAGCAGTTTGGACGCCCGATTCCGTCGACAGGCTTCTCGCTGAAGACCAACCGTATTCTGGATGGTGTATCCGGAGTACCCGAAGAGGAAGAACTTCCGGTACTGGTCCAGTATGATGCCCTGCGGCGTCAGGAAGGTCTTGCTGAGGCGGCCCGACTGCGGAATGAGGGCCACGCTGTGGTAACCCGGCTGGCGGCAGGCCCGGAAGAGCTGAAGGTCGTGAAGCGCCTGGATACGGATACCGTAGAGGCAGAGGGCGAACGTTACGGAGAGATTTATACATTCGTGTCTTTTATCAGCGAGCATGGCTGAGCGGAGCAGGTTGATTGGCTGATCTCATAAATGTGGAATGAAGCAATAGGTGACAATACGTGAAATGAAGGAACATGTGAACCCAAGTAATCTCTGCATGTATATATGGTAGCGGAAATAGAAACGGAGGCGGGTATGAATGGCACAGATTCTTAAGGTAGCCATGCCGAAAGGCCGGATTTACAACAAAGCGGCAGAACTGTTCCGCAAGGCGGGACTGCCGATTCCTCCGGACGGGGAAGAATCACGCAAGCTGGTGATTTCACTGCCGGAAGCCGGAATGGAGTTTATTCTCGCCAAGCCGGTAGATGTGCCTACATATGTAGAGTATGGTGTAGCGGATATCGGTATCGTCGGCAAAGATGTACTGCTGGAAGAAAACCGTGATGTGTACGAGCTGCTTGATCTGGGGATTGCCCGCTGCCGGATGTCGATTATCGGACTCCCGAACTGGCAGCCTGGCATCCAGCAGCGGGTAGCGACCAAATATCCAAATGTGGCCTCACGGTACTTCCGCGAGCAGGGCCAGCAGGTTGAGGTTGTGAAGCTGAACGGCTCGATCGAGCTGGCGCCGCTGATTGGACTGGCTGACCGGATCGTGGATATGGTGGAGACTGGCCAGACCCTGAAGGATAACGGGCTGGTGGAAATGACCAGTATCTTCGAAATTACCAGCCGCCTGGTGGCTAACCGGGTAAGCTACCGGATGAAGAATGAGGAAATCCAGCAGCTGTGTGACCGCCTGCAGGCCGTGATTGCAGGACCGGAGCTGCAGATTAAGTAAGCTGTAAGATTGAACTGTAATAAATGAAAAAAGGATAGAAGTGACGAAGGGAAGGTTTGGAACTGTAGGAGCGGAGTCCAAACATTGTCCGTAGTTACGGCTGAGCCAAGCTAGTAAATAGAAAGTTCAGGGGGGAAGCAGCGGTGAAGGTCCAGTCCAGTAAGGAGTTTAAGCTGCAGCGTGAAGTAGAATACGGCACGCCGGAGCAGAACAAGGCCGTACGTGAAATCGTGGCCGGTATCAAACAGGAAGGTGACGCGGCATTGCTTCGGTATACGGAGCGATTCGACGGCGCAGTGCTGACGCCTGCGGAGCTGCGGGTTACGCAGGAGGAGCTAGAGGCCGCCTATGGCCGGGTAGAGGAGTCCTTCGTGACGGCAATCCGGGCAGCTGCCGTCAATATCCGTGCGTTCCATGCGCGGCAGAAGCGCAATTCCTGGATGGATCTGCAGCCGGACGGCACGATCCTCGGACAGATCATCCGCCCGCTGAAGCGGGTGGGCGTCTATGTTCCCGGGGGTAAGGCAGCGTATCCGTCCTCGGTGCTGATGAACGTTATTCCGGCACAGATCGCCGGCGTGCCGGAGATCGTGATGGTTACACCGCCTTCGACGGGCGGCGGGGGCGGCATCGATCCCTATATTCTCGTTGCCGCCGCTGAAGCGGGCGTAAACGAGATATACCGCGTGGGCGGCGCGCAGGCGATCGCCGCCCTGGCCTTCGGCACGGAATCCATCGTGCCGGTTGACAAGATCTGCGGGCCAGGGAACATCTACGTGGCCCTGGCCAAACGCGAGGTCTACGGCGCTGTCGATATCGACAGCATCGCCGGACCGAGCGAGATCGTCGTGCTCGCCGACGATACCGCCGAGGCCGCCTACGTCGCGGCCGACCTGCTCTCGCAGGCCGAGCACGACGAGATGGCCTCGGCAATCCTTGTGACGCCGTCGCAGCGTCTCGCGGAGGCCGTTGCTGCCGAAGTAGAACGGCAGCTGCAGACGTTGCCGCGCGAAGCTATCGCGCGGGCCTCGGTAGAGAACTACGGCGCGATTATCGTTGTGGAATCGCTCGAAGAGGGCATCTCCATTGTGAACCGGCTGGCGCCGGAGCATCTGGAGATTGTAGTGGCGGACCCGATGGCACTGACCGGCGCGATTGAGAACGCCGGGGCAATCTTCCTGGGTCCGTACAGCTCGGAGCCGGTCGGCGATTACTTCGCCGGACCGAACCATATTATACCGACCAACGGCACAGCAAGGTTCTCCTCGCCTGTGGACGTGGATGATTTCATTAAGAAATCCAGCCTGATCTATTACAGCAAGGAAGCACTGCTGCGGGACGGGGCGGCGATTATGGAGCTCGCCCGGCGTGAGGGCCTGGAAGGCCATGCCCGCGCAATAGAAATCCGGCTGGAGAACGAAGCGAAAGGTGGAGACGGAAATGGAGAACAATAATAAGGAAGCGGCGCTGCGCAAGGCCGGACTTAGCCGTACAACTAACGAAACGGACATCGCGTTGACCTTTGGCGTGGACGGCAGCGGAGTTTCCGAACTGGAGACCGATGTGCCTTTTCTGAATCATATGCTGGATCTGTTCACCAAGCATGGACAGTTTGATCTGAGCGTGCAGGCGCGGGGCGACATCGATATCGATGATCACCACACAGTCGAGGATATCGGTATCTGTCTGGGACAGGCGCTGCGGGAAGCGCTTGGCGACAAAAAAGGCATCAAGCGTTATGCGAGTGTCTTCGTCCCTATGGATGAGGCACTGGCTCAGGTAGTGATTGATATCAGCAACCGGCCGCATTTTGAATACCGGGCAACGTATCCTTCACAACAGGTAGGCAGCTTCTCTACGGAGCTGGTTCACGAATTCCTCTGGAAGTTTGCGCTGGAAGCGAGAATTACGCTGCATGTCATTGTACATTACGGCTCCAATACCCATCACATGATTGAAGCGGTCTTCAAGGCACTGGGGCGGGCGCTGGATGAAGCGACACAAGTGGACCCCCGGGTGAAGGGTGTGCCTTCGACGAAGGGAGTGCTGTAGCATGACCGTTGCAATCGTCGATTACGGCATGGGCAACCTGCACAGTGTCAGCAAGGCGGTGGAACGCCTGGGGTATACGAGTCTGGTGACAGCAGATGCCGGTGAGATTCTGGCGGCAGACAGCGTGATCCTGCCGGGTGTCGGTGCATTCGGCGATGCGATGGAGCATCTGCGGGCGAGCGGAATGGATGTTGTAGTTAAGGCTGCAGCTGAAGCGGGACAGCCGCTGCTGGGCATATGCCTCGGTATGCAGCTGCTGTTCAGCAGCAGCGAGGAGCATGGCGAGCATAAGGGGCTGGATCTTCTGCCGGGCTCGGTGGTACGCTTCGCACCCCGTGACGGCTACAAGGTGCCGCATATGGGCTGGAACAAGCTGGGCTTCCTCCAGCCGGCGAGTCCGCTTCTGACCGGCCTTGAAGAAGGGCATGTCTACTTCGTCCATTCCTATCATGTGCAGGCCGCTGCCGACAGCGACCTGCTGGCGGTCACGGATTATGGTCATCCGGTTACGGCGGTGGTAGGACGGAACAATGTGTATGGTATGCAGTTTCACCCGGAGAAAAGCGGCGAGCTTGGCATCAAGCTGCTGGGGAATTTCCTGCGGCTTGGAAGAGAGCAGGCGTGAAGCCTGAATAACTATATTGCAAATTGTAATGAAAGCGGGGAACGCTACATGTCTTCTTTTATCGTATATCCGGCGATTGATATCCGGGACGGCAAATGTGTCCGGTTGCAGCAGGGGGATTACAGCCAGGAAACCATTTATAACGACAGTCCCGTTCAGGTGGCTAAGTCTTGGGAAGAGCAGGGCGGACGGTTTATCCATCTGGTCGATCTGGACGGCGCCAAGGCAGGGCATCCTGTTAATGATGCCATCATCGGAGCCATTGCCAAGAATGCCAATGTTCCGGTTCAGGTCGGCGGCGGTCTCCGCACGCTTGCGGATGTGGAGAAGCTGCTGGGTCTTGGCATCAGCCGGGTCATTATTGGAACGGCGGCGATCAATGATTATGCTTTTACAGAGGCGGTTCTCGCGAAGTATGGTGATAAGGTAGCGATCGGTATTGACGCCCGTAACGGCTATGTGGCTACGCATGGGTGGTTGAATACCTCCGAGGTGCGCGCCGAGGATCTGGCTAAGGAGCTGGCAGCCAAGGGTGCAGAGACCTTCATCTACACGGACATCTCCCGTGATGGGATGATGCAGGGGCCGAATGTGGAGGGTATACTGTCCATGGCCGGGGCGAGCGGCAAAACCGTAATCGCCTCCGGCGGTGTAACCAGTCTGGATGATCTGCTGCGTCTGAGCGTACATAGCGGTAGCGGGATCGGTGGAGCGATTGTCGGCAAGGCGCTCTACACCGGCAATATTGATCTGGCTGAAGCCCTGCAGGCGCTGGGTAAGGCGTAGGGTTACGGGCTTAGTAATTACTTTTGTTAGCCTGTGAAGGAGGGGTCTTGGATGTTAGCCAAACGGATTATCCCCTGTCTGGATGTGAAGGACGGGCGGGTGGTAAAAGGCGTTAATTTCGTAAATCTGCGCGATGCCGGAGATCCGGTGGAGCTGGCGGCTTTATATGATAGCGAAGGTGCAGATGAGCTGGTATTTCTGGATATCTCCGCGTCGGTGGAAGGCCGGGCGACTATGGTCGAGGTCGTGCGGCAGACTGCCGGGGAGATTGCTATTCCATTCACGGTGGGCGGCGGGATTTCGACACCTGAGGACATGAAGCGGATCCTGCGTGCTGGTGCAGACAAGATCGGCATTAATACGGCAGCTGTCAATAATCCGCAGCTGATTCTTGAAGGCGCCCGCCACTTCGGCTCCCAATGCATTGTGGTGGCGATGGATGCCAAATATAATGAGGCTTGGGGCGAGTGGGAAGTGTACACTCACGGTGGACGTACGCCTACCGGTATCCGGGCGCTTACCTGGGCCAAGGAAGCTGAACGGCTGGGAGCGGGCGAAATCCTGCTTACGAGCATGGACGCCGACGGCACGAAGGACGGCTTCGATCTGAAGCTGACGGCAGCAGTCAGCGATCTGCTGAGCATTCCTGTAATTGCCTCCGGCGGTGCGGGAAGAATGGATCATTTCTATGATGTATTTACCGCAGGCAAGGCAGATGCCGGACTTGCGGCAACGATTTTTCACTATAAAGAGATTGCTATTCATGATTTGAAGGCTGATCTGAAGCAAAGAGGGGTAGAGATCCGATGAGCGAGGACAAGAAAGACATAGCGCAGATCCAGCAGGAGGCATTGTCAGGTATCCGCTGGAATGAAGCCGGCCTGCTGCCGGCAGTGGTACAGGATGCCCGTACCCTGGAAGTATTAATGTTCGCCTATATGAATCCGGAGTCACTACGGCTGTCACTCGAGAGCGGCCAGACCTGGTTCTGGAGCCGTTCGCGTAGTGAGCTCTGGCATAAGGGCGGAACCTCCGGCAATACCCAGGCCATCACCTCGATCCATTACGATTGTGACAGCGATACGCTACTGGTGAAAGTTGTGCCGGAAGGACCGGCCTGCCATACGGGTGAGAACAGCTGCTTCTTCCGCGAGATTCCCCTCGATTCACCGGCAACAGCTGAAGCAGCTGGAGGTACAGTTAACTCCGCAGCAGCAGGCGATGACCGCTTTGCTGTACTGGGTGAGCTGGAGCGCGTAATTGCTGAGCGGGAAGTGAACCGTCCGGAAGGAGCGTACACTACTTATCTGTTCGATAAGGGCGTCGACAAGATTCTCAAGAAGGTCGGTGAAGAAGCCTCCGAAACCATTATCGCCGCCAAAAATAAAGATAATGCCGAGCTTCGCCTTGAAGTCAGCGATCTGATCTATCATTTACTGGTCCTGCTGCAGGAACGGAAGCTTCCGCTGGATGAGATTCTGGAAGAGCTGAGTGCCCGCCATGAACGGCCTCGCCGGGACTAGGAGGAAGGTTCAGCATGCGTATTGATTACCATACCCACCATGAGCGCTGCGGCCATGCCGTAGGGAAGCTTGAAGAGTATGTGCAGCGCGGCATAGCGCTCGGGCTGCAGCAGCTTGGACTGTCCGATCATCTGCCGCTTATCCATGTAGATCCGGAGCACTATTATCCCGAGATGGCTATGCCGCTTGCGGAGCTTCCGCGTTATGTAGAGGAATGTCTTACGCTGAAGGAGCGCTACCGCGGAACGATTGAGCTGCGGGTGGGGCTTGAAGCGGATTATATCGAGGGATATGAAGAGCAGATCCGCGAGCTTTTAGCACCTTATCCGTGGGACTATCTGATCGGGTCGGTGCATTTTCTCGGGGAATGGGATATTACGGACCACCGGCAGACCCATGGCTGGGAAGGCCAGGACGTGATGAGCGTCTACCGCCGATATTATGATGCAGTACAGAAGTCGGCGTTATCGGGATTATATGATATTATAGGACATATGGATGTCATCAAAAGGTTCGGTTACGGGCCGCAGACTCCGGAAGGAAGAGACGAGGCCAGAGCACTGGAGCTGGAGACGCTTAAGGTTATATCCGGCAGCGGAATCGCGATGGAGCTGAATGCTTCGGGGCTCACTAAGCCTTGTGCCGAGATGTTCCCGGCGGAGCATGTGCTTCAGCAGGCGCTTGCGCTCGGCATTCCGCTCACCGTGGGCTCTGACGCCCATGACCCTTTGAAGCTGGGAGACGGCTTACAGGAGGCGCGGGAAATGCTGTGGCGCACGGGCTTCCGTGAACTGGCTGTGTTCGAAGGACGCCGCCGCACATCCGTTCCGTTCGAAGTATAAATTATAATCCCAGGAGGGTACTATGCATCATCAATTACGTATTTTTTCCGGTTCGTCGAATCCGAAGCTGGCCGCTGATATTGCGGAGCGCCTTGGCGCACCGCTGGGCCTGATTAAGCTGACACGTTTCAAGAGCGGCGAGATTTATGTGCATTATGAAGAGAGCATCCGGAACTGCGACGTATTTTTGGTGCAATCCCTGGCTCATCCGATTAACGAGCTGTTTGTAGAGCTGCTGGTCATGATCGACGCGGCCAAACGCGCATCGGCAAGAACAGTAAATATTATCGTTCCTTATTACGGGTATGCCCGGCAGGAGCGCAAATCTGCACCGCGTGAGCCAATCTCGGCCAAAATGGTTGCCGATGTGCTGACCACTGCAGGAGCTACCCGCGTGATAACTATTGACCTGCATGCAGCGGCTATCCAGGGATTCTTCAACATTCCCGTGGATCATCTGACTGCGCTTGATCTGATCAGCGGTTATTTGAAGATCAAAGGCCTCTCCGACCTGGTAGTCGTATCACCCGACGCGGGCCGCGCCTCCATGGCCGAGAAGCTGGCCAGCCGGCTGGACTCTCCGTTTGCCATCATGATCAAGAAACGTCCGGCCCATAACGAATCGGTAATTACCCATGTCATCGGAGATGTGGAGGGAAGAACGCCGATTATTATTGAGGATCTTATTGATACGGGAACCACGATCGTCAATGTGGTAGAAGGGCTGAAGGAGCGCGGGGCCCGGAACAGCATCGTCTGTGCCACGCACGGGCTGTTCTCCGGAGACGCGCTGGAGCGGATGGATCATCCCAATATCGACGAAATTGTCGTCACGGATTCTATTGCGCTGCCGGATGAGCATTCCAGCAGATTCTCGGTGCTCTCTGTTGCACCTATGCTGGCAGAGGCCACACGCATTATCATCGAAGGCGGTTCCATAGACAAGCTATTTAGAGACGCGGGGATATAGTCCCTGCGTTTCTTTTTTACAGTTATGCTGCAGCAGCAACTTTTCAAGCTTTTACCTCCCCTTAACTCTCCTCTCAGGTTGAGAATCTCACTTCCACATGTGGTATACTGTGTGAAGAAGACAGCCAAGTCCATAAATGGAAACGAAAAGAACACTTAAGACAGGGAGTATGGGTATATATTTGATACCGCTCTCCTATTTTTCGTTAGGCTAGGGAAGCTTACAAAGGGAGGTGCCTTGCTTCCATGATTGAGAAAACTTCAGAGAATGATACGGACAGCGGTAATGTGATTCCGGTCACTCTGGATGCCAATTTTTTCTTTGAAAGAGCCGTACGGTCGCTTGACCGCTTTCAATATGATAAGGCATTAAAGAATTTTCGCAAAGCTGTTGAATATGAGCCGGATAATCCGGTGAATCATTGCAACATGGCGGGTATATTATCTGAGATGGGTAATTACACAGCATCTAATGAGATTCTGACCCATGTACTGGAGAAGATTGATCCCGCAATGACCGAATGCCATTTCTATATGGCTAATAATTACGCCAATATGGAAAGCTTTGAAGAGGCGGAGCGTTCGCTGGTCACGTATCTGGAGGAGGATGCCAGCGGCGAGTTCATGGCTGAATCCGAAGAGCTGATGGAGCTGCTGCAATATGAGCTGAACCGTCCTGCTCCGCTTGTGCGGATCCGTAGCCGTGAGGGTGTGGTCGAGCATGACCGGGCCCGCAGTCTGCTGGAGGAGGGCAAGTTTCCCCAGGCCGTAGAGCTGCTGGAAGAGATCATTGCGGCCTCACCGGACTTTCTGGCTGCGCACAATAACCTGGCCCTCGCTTATTTCTATATGGGCCGGTTTGCCAAAGCGAAGGAATGCCTGAACGAGGTGCTGAAGCAGGACCCCGGCAATCTGCATGCGCTATGCAATATGGCGATTTTCCTGCAGTATGCAGGTGACAAGGAGCAGCTGGATTCTCTGCTGGGCATGCTTGAGGCCACTGTGCCTTTTCATCAGGAGCATGTATTCAAAATGGCCACCACGATGGGTATCCTGGGCAGGCATACCGCAGCGTACAGCCACTTCCGGCGTCTGCTGAAGGATGAAGAGGTCGCCGGGGACGCCGGCCTCTATCATTACTGCGCAGCAGCGGCCAGCAACAGCGGCCTCTACACTGAAGCGCTGCGCTGCTGGAGACAGGCTGCGAAGCTGGACCCTGAGTCGGCCGTGCCGGCATTCTTCCTGTCCCAGCTCCAGCAAGCCCGTGGAGAAGACAGACCCATGCCTGCGGTCAGCTATAATTACCAATTGCCTTTCCAGGAGCAGCTCAAGCAGTGGAAGGGGAATACAGGCAAGTTCACCGAAGAAGTACGGAACAATCCGCTGCTGCGCGCCTCGTTCTTCTGGGCGCTGCGCTACGGTGATTCCTCCACGAAGCTGCAGGTGACCGAAGCGTTGCGCTGGATTGAGGATGAGGAGATGTCCGAGGTACTGCGCGGAGTTCTGGAGCATCAGCCGCTCCAGGAGGACCGGCTGCAGGAGGCGGCGCTGTTCAGCCTGCAGCGGCTGATTGGAGAGAATCTGGAAGCAGCAGCTCCTGAAGAAGAGCAGGTGCAAGCGGCTTCCAGCCCCAAGGGCCCTGCTGAATGGAAGGAAGACTGGCAGCGGATTATCGATCATACGGTGGCCATGATGGACCGGAGGTATGATGCTGCGCAGAAGAAGGATGCAGAGTTTATCTGGAAGCAGTTCATCGGCAGCCTGTATCCGGATGTACCGTTATTCCGCAATGACGGCGGCTGGTGTGCGGCACTGGAGTACCTGACTGCCAGGCTGCACGGGCGTCCGGTCACCTTCCGCGAGGCGGCACAGCGTTACGGCGTCTCGGTCTCCATGGTAAGCCGCTATGCACGGCGGATCGATAATGAATGCGACACCCAGGGCATGCTGCCGGGAACGGACGGCTTGTCGCCGTCCACCAATAATATTTGAATCCTTTTTTCAAATATAAGAATCTATATGTTTCTCACACCTACTTGTAAGGAGGCCAATGTAATGTACAAAACGATTGTAATCGGAACAGGCCCGGCCGGGCTGACTGCCGCGATTTATCTGGCGCGTGCGAACCTGAGCCCGCTCGTAATTGAAGGCTTGCAGCCGGGAGGACAGCTGACAACGACGACAGAAGTGGAGAACTTTCCAGGCTTCCCTGAAGGAATTCTGGGTCCTGATCTGATGGACAACATGCGTAAGCAGGCCGAACGCTTCGGCGCTGAATTCAAGAATGGCTGGGTAGAGTCGGTGGACTTCTCGCAGCGTCCGTTCAAGGTGACTGTAGACGGAATGGGTGTGCTGGAAGCGGAGTCGGTCATTATTTCGACCGGCGCCTCCGCCAGATACCTGGGTATCCCGGGTGAGCAGGAGAATGTAGGACGCGGGGTCAGCACCTGTGCGACCTGTGATGGATTCTTTTTCCGTAACAAAAAAATTGTCGTGGTCGGCGGCGGCGACTCTGCGATGGAGGAAGCCAGCTTCCTGACCCGCTTTGCTTCCAGCGTAACGCTGGTTCACCGCCGTCCGGAGCTGCGTGCTTCGAAGATCATGCAGGACCGCGCGCGCGACAACAGCAAGGTGTCATGGGCACTGAACCGCACGCCGCTGGAGGTAACCGTTGGTGATACCGGGGTTAAGGGCATCACCGTCCTTAACAATGAGACGGGACTTACGGAGCTGGTGGAAGCGGATGGTGTATTTGTCGCTATCGGACATACACCGAATACCGCTTTCTTAGGCGGGCAGATTAACACCGATGCCAATGGCTATATAGTGGTTAATCCGGGCACCACAGAGACGAATATTCCCGGTGTATTCGCTTGCGGCGACGTGCAGGATACGCGTTACCGTCAAGCTATATCGGCAGCCGGAACCGGCTGTATGGCCGCCATGGATGCCGAGAAGTTCCTGGAAGGCACGATGGTGCATGACTGGAGCGAATCGCTCGATAAATAACCGGAGAAGGTTCTTGTTATTGACGGGTTTACAAAAAAAACCTATACCAGTAGAATGTATTTAATTAGATAAGATACCCACTAGGGGAGCCTGAATAGGCTGAGACGGGAAAAGTGAATTTCCGGACCCTTGAACCTGATCTGGATCATACCAGCGTAGGAAAGTGGAGTCGGACCTTTTTTGAATACAGTCTTATTGGGCTGTTCCTTTGATAAAGCCGCTCCAGGTGGAGCGGCTTTTTGACTTGCAAGAATTCGTATGCCTTGTGCTATACATGATTCTTCGGCTCAGTCTGCTGCGTGAAATCTTATCTGATTGGCTCATAGAGCGAAGAGGAGGAGATTAGAATGCCAGAAATGATGAAGAACGAAGAGGTGGACCTTTCCCGATTTCCTGCAAGCCGCAAAGTGTATGTAGAGGGCTCGCGCCTGGATATTCAGGTTCCGATGCGGGAGATCAGCCTCAGCAGAACGGAGGGCGTTGCCGGGGAAGAGGAGAACGAACCGCTTCGTGTCTATGACACCAGCGGAATTTACACCGATGCTGCGCAAGAAGCTGACATTCGGAGGGGGCTGCCGCCGCACCGTTTAGGCTGGATTGCGGAGCGTGGCGATTCGGAGGAATACACCGGAAGAGCTGTGCAGCCGGAGGATAATGGAATCCGCAGGGGTGGGCCACCCGAAGAAGCTTATCCAGGGCTGCAGCGGAGCCCCCTGCGGGCACGTGCGGGCCGCAATGTTACCCAGCTGTATTATGCGCGTCAAGGGATCATTACACCGGAGATGGAGTATATCGCGATCCGCGAGAATACCCGGCCGGAATTCGTAAGGGATGAGGTAGCCGCCGGACGGGCCATTATTCCGGCCAACATCAATCACCCCGAGAGCGAGCCGATGATTATTGGCCGTAACTTCCTGGTGAAGATCAATGCGAACATCGGAAATTCTGCGGTGTCTTCTTCTATTGAGGAGGAAGTGGAGAAGATGCGGTGGGCGACCCGCTGGGGGGCAGACACTATCATGGACCTCTCCACCGGCTCTAAGATTCATACCACCCGTGAATGGATTATACGCAATTCTCCTGTGCCTGTCGGCACGGTGCCCTTATACCAGGCGCTCGAAAAGGTGAACGGCATAGCCGAGGATTTAACCTGGGAGCTCTATCGCGACACGCTGATTGAGCAGGCGGAGCAGGGTGTGGATTACTTCACCATTCATGCCGGAGTCTTGAAGAGCTATATTCCGTTAACAGCCGGAAGAATGACAGGAATCGTATCACGGGGCGGCTCGATTATGGCCGCTTGGTGCCTTGCCCATCAGCAGGAGAACTTTCTATACACACACTTTGAAGCTATATGTGAGATTATGAAGACGTATGATGTGGCCTTCTCTCTGGGGGACGGATTGCGTCCGGGTTCTATTGCAGATGCCAATGACGAAGCACAATTCGCTGAGCTGGAGACGCTGGGAGAGCTGACAGCCTTGGCATGGAAGCATGACGTTCAGGTAATGGTTGAGGGTCCGGGGCATGTGCCGATGCACAAGATTAAGGAAAATATGGACAAGCAGCTCGAGATTTGCCGGGAAGCCCCATTTTATACTCTTGGCCCGTTGACTACCGATATTGCACCCGGTTATGATCATATCACTTCAGCCATCGGGGCGGCGATGATCGGCTGGTTCGGGACGGCTATGCTGTGTTACGTTACACCCAAGGAGCATTTAGGTCTGCCTAACAAGAATGACGTGCGCGAGGGAGTCATTACCTACAAGATTGCTGCACATGCCGCAGACCTCGCCAAGGGGCATCCGGGTGCACAGGACAGGGATAATGCGCTGTCCAAGGCGCGGTTCGAGTTTCGCTGGCGAGACCAGTTCCATCTCTCTCTGGACCCGGAAAGGGCGCTGGAGTATCATGATGAGACGCTTCCTGCGGAGGGGGCGAAGCAAGCTCATTTCTGCTCTATGTGCGGTCCTAAATTCTGCAGCATGCGGATTTCGCATGATATCCGTAATTCCTACAGATTGAGCAGGTCGCTGTAAAAAAGGCAAGTCTCGTATAGCTATTTCCCTGCTGTCCCATGCTGTAAAAGGCGTGAGGGCAGCTTTTCTTATGCGCGAATAGCACAAGATTCTTCTCCCTATTATGTGAAACCATGCACAACCGTTGGCGTAAATAGCATTATCCAAGTATAGGGAGTGAATCGAATGAGGAACAAAGACTGGCTCAAGGAAAGCGAACGTTTCAATGAAGCGGCTGAATACTATGATAGGTATAGACCCAGTTATCCATTCGCCCTGATTGAGCAGATTGTACAAGAAGCCTCTCTGACTAAGGAGTCCAGAATTCTTGAGATCGGTGCCGGGAGCGGTAAAGCCTCCGAATTATTCCTGGACCGCGGGTATGAGCTGCTATGTATTGAACCGGGCCCACAACTGGCGGAATTGGGAAGACAGAAGCATAGGGATAAAAACGTGCGATTTGTAACCTCCAGGTTTGAGCACTGGTCTGGGCCGGAGACGGATTTCGACCTGATCTTCTCCGCTCAAGCCTTTCATTGGGTGCCGCAGCCGGAAGGTTACAAGAAATGTGGGCGGCTGCTGAAGCCGGGAGGGCGGCTCGCGCTCTTTTGGAATTTTTATCTGCAGGGAGACAGTGAGATGGAGCAAGAGATTGCCGAGGTCTGTGCGGAGTATGAGGTATTCTGGTTTAATAAGCGGGATGTAATTGAACAGAGAGTGGAGCGAACTGTAGCAGAGCTGTCCGGCAGCGGAAATTTCAGAGCCCCGGAGGTCTACCGGTATCCTTGGGACAGCAGGGATGACGCGGATAGCTTCATTAACTTCCTGCGGACCTGCAACGGGTTCATCGGGCTGAAGGAAGCGGAGCAGATTGAATTAAGCGCCAGGTTACATAAGCTGATCGGCCGGAATGGCGGCACCCTGCAAAGGAATTTTATATGTACGCTTTTCATAGCCGAAGCCTTGAATTCTGTGAATTCTTAACATACATAGCTGTCCCTATGCTGTAACAGGCGTACGGGCAGCTTTTTCCTTAAAAGCTAATATGTTGTGGGGTAATTTTATACTTAGTGACTGCAATCACAATTTACCCCCCTGCCCTATGCTAAGCTGTTGCTGAGAAGAATTCTCAATTGTGAGGTGTGCAGATCTTGAGCAAAGTGTTGAAGCTAGATGAGTCTATATTGGAGCTGGTAACCAGGCACCCGGAAGCCGTAGATATTATGGCCGATCTGGGTTTCCATGATATAACGAAGCCTGGAATGCTGCAGACGGCAGGCAGGTTCATGACATTATCCAAGGGCATGAAATTAAAGAGAATAGAGCTGGAAACCGTTCGGCTGGCCTTTGAGCAGCACGGCTTCGAGATTATTGAATAGAAGGAGAGAATATAATGAGCGAACTGATTAATAACCGTGAAGTGGATGTACCGGAGCAGACACGCCGCCAGGCTATGCTGAAGGAGATCATCAAGGAGCTGCATGCGGGTAAAAGTGTAGAGGAAGTTAAGGCGCGTTTTGCCGAAGCGGTAGGCGATGTGACTGTAGCTGAGATATCTGCCATGGAGCATTCCCTGATGACGGAGGAGGGCATTCCGGTAGAGGAAGTACAGCGCCTTTGCTCCGTTCATACGGCCATCTTCAAAGGCTCAATTGAGCAAATTCACCGTTCCTCGAAGGCCGAAGAGCAGCCGGGGCATCCTGTGCATACCTTCAAGCTGGAGAACCGTGAGATTGAACGGCTGGTTAACTTCCGGCTGGAGCTGCACACAGACAAGTTCAAGAAGAACGCCAGCGAAGAGATCATCTTCAAGCTGCTGGAGGATCTGAGCCTACTGCTCGACCTCGACAAGCATTACAGCCGCAAGGAGAATCTGCTGTTTCCTTACTTAGAGAAGTACGGCATTTATGGTCCAACCAAGGTAATGTGGGGCGTGGATGACGGGATCCGCAATATGATTAAGGAAGCCAAGAAAGCACTCAGCGCGTATAGCGGGGAGTCTGAGCAGATTGCAGTTTCACTGGAGGAGATCATTAAAGAAGTCAACGAGATGATCTTCAAAGAAGAGAATATTCTGCTGCCGATGGCACTCGATAAGCTGACTGAAGATGAATGGGTCAAAATCGCCCGCGAAAGTGACGAAATCGGCTTCTGCCTGACCGCGCCGGAGCAGGAATGGATTCCGGAGCGTGCCGCTGAACCGGAGGGTGCCCAGAGCCAGCAAGAAGGAGAAGCTGCATCACCGCAGGGCTTCATCCGTTTTGAGACCGGGCTGCTGTCGCTTCATCAGCTCGAGACGATGATGAATCATCTGCCGGTGGATTTGACCTTTATCGATGAGAACGATGTGGTCCGCTACTTCTCGCATGGCAAGGAACGGATCTTCGCCCGGACCAAGGCGGTTATCGGCCGTACGGTGCAGAACTGTCATCCTCCGCAAAGCGTGCATGTGGTGGAGAAGCTGCTGGCAGATTTCAAGGCAGGCGTTAAGGATGCTGAGGATTTCTGGATTGCCATCAAAGATAAATTCATCTATATCCGCTACTTCGCAGTACGTGATGAGACCGGCCGCTATATGGGGACGCTGGAGTTCACACAGAATATTGCTCCGATCCGTGCCTTAGAGGGGCAAAAGCGTATTTTGTCGGAATAATGGCAGATTTACAGGGACCAGGGCAATAGAAGATTACTTTCAGACTTTCTTGCCTGCCGGGTGAGAAGGTCTTTTTGTTAGGCGGGTTGTCCGCAGACGGAGCATGTCAAAACATCCCATACCGCTTCCTGAAGAACATTGCCCCGGGTGTATCGCCTTTCCTTGACCGCAGGGGAGGCTTCTATTATAGTGGGTACGTAGGATTAACTATTTTAGCATAGAAAAAGGTGGCTTGTAACATGTCTGAAAATATCTACGTTGGCGTGGATTTAGGTGGAACCACGATTAAGGTTGGAATCTGCAATGCCGAGGGAAGCCTGCTGCACACTTACGAAGGTCCAACGGGGACCGCAGACGGCGTCGATGCCGTTATCGATAATATCGAGAAGTATGTGCGCCTGATTGTGGAGGACTCTCCGTATTCCTGGGAACAGCTTGCCGGTGTGGGAGCCGGGCTTGCCGGGTTTACGAATATTCGTGAAGGAATCATCATCCTTGCGCCTAACATAGGATTTAGAGATGTGCCGATCCGTTCCATTCTGGAAGGTCGTTTGAACAAGCCTGTCAAAATAGACAATGACGCCAATGTGGCTGCGCTGGGCGAGGCTTGGAGCGGTGCAGGACGCGGCATTGAGAATTGCGTCTGCTATACGCTGGGTACAGGGGTAGGCGGCGGAATTATTATCAATGGCAAGGTGTATCAGGGCTTTGCCGGTCTGGCCGGAGAGCTTGGCCATATCACAGTAGTTCCCGATCTGGAAGCTATCCAGTGCGGCTGCGGGAACATGGGTTGTTTGGAAACCGTTTCCTCTGCGACTGGCATTATCCGCATGGCGAATGATGCAGTGGCCCGCGGGGACCGCACCACTCTGTCCACGGTGGAGAAGATTGCGGCCAAGGAAGTCTTTGACGCTGCCAAGGCAGGCGATGAAGTCGCTCTGCGTATTGTGAACCGTGCAGCATTCTACCTGGGCAAATCGATGGCTGCGGTGGCTGCGGTACTGAATCCGGAAGTGTTTATCGTAGGCGGCGGCGTATCCAAAGCCGGCGATATCCTGTTTGATGAAGTCCGCCGTGTATTCGCCAAGCTAACACCTGCACCTCTGCAGACTGGTGTTACCATCGTGCCTGCGGAGCTTGGCAATGATGCCGGTATTATTGGTGCGGCAGGTCTTTTGCTGCGTTCTTAAGGAGCAGGAATTATTCATATACTAACCTTAGGGAGGGGACGCTCTAATGACCGAATTCGAGCAAATATCGCCCGGTCGTGCCACCCTGATCATCATTACCGGCATGTCGGGAGCAGGCAAGACGATTGCAGTGCAGAGCCTGGAGGATCTCGGCTTCTTCTGCGTCGATAATCTTCCGCCAGTGCTGATCCCGAAGTTCGCCGAATTGATTGAGCAGTCCAAAGGCAAAATCGCCAAAGTGGCGCTCGTGATCGACCTCAGGGGACGGGAATTCTTCACCGCTCTGTCGGAGTCTCTGGCCTATATCAAGGACGAGTCGACCATAGGCTTTGAGATTCTTTTCCTGGATGCAACAGATTCAGTGCTTGTGCAACGCTACAAAGAGAGCCGGCGTCACCACCCGCTTGCTCCCAAGGGCATGCCGCTTGACGGTATCCGGATGGAGCGCCAAATGCTGGAGGAGCTCAAGAATTCAGCTACCCTGTGTCTGGATACCAGCAGCATGAAGCCGGCACAGCTCAAAGAAAAAATTGTGTCACGGTTCTCCCATCTCGGGAAAAGCACCCTCTCCGTTAACATTACTTCGTTTGGGTTCAAGTATGGTATTCCGATTGATGCTGACCTGGTGTTCGATGTCCGCTTCCTGCCTAATCCGCATTATGTGGATCAGCTGCGGCCCAAGACAGGCCAAGACAACGATGTGTATGACTATGTGATGAAATGGCCTGAAACGCAGACGTTCCTGACCAAGCTGCTTGACATGCTTCAATTTCTTATTCCGCAATACCGCAAGGAAGGCAAATCCCAGATTATTATCGGCATCGGCTGTACAGGCGGCAAACACCGTTCCGTAGCCATTGCAGAGTATCTGGGCAAAATGCTGGGGGTAAGCGAGACGGAATCGGTAGCAATCAGCCATCGGGATTCCGAACGTGATCGGCATTGACGAGAGAAGGGATGAGTAGTGACTGAAGAACAAGGGCAGCGTCCGAAGATCGTCGTCATGGGCGGCGGTACCGGGCTGTCTGTTATGCTTCGGGGATTGAAGGAGAAGCCGCTGGATATTACGGCTATCGTAACCGTGGCAGATGACGGGGGGAGCTCCGGGATTCTGCGCAGTGAGCTGCAAATGCCGCCTCCGGGGGATATCCGTAACGTACTGACGGCTATGGCCGATGTAGAGCCTCTGATGGCTCAGATCATGCGCTACCGTTTCAGTACCGGAGAGGGCCTCGCCGGACACAGCCTGGGCAATCTGATTCTGGCAGCGCTGACAGACATCTCCGGTGATTTCGTTACGGCAGTCAGAGAGCTTAGCCGCCTTTTCGCCGTCCGCGGCCGGGTGCTGCCCGCTGCAGGCGAAGCGGTGGTCCTGCACGCCGAGATGTCGGATGGTACCCTGATTACCGGCGAATCCAAAATACCGGAGGCCGGCGGTATAATCAAACGTGTGTTCCTGGAGCCTGCCGATGTGGAGCCTCTGCCGGAGGCGCTGGAGGCGATCCGGAATGCGGATGCCATTCTGCTCGGTCCGGGCAGTCTGTATACAAGCATTCTGCCGAATCTGCTGGTGCCGAAGCTGGCTGAAGCTGTCGTGGCCTCGGATGCGATCAAAATATTTGTATGCAATGTAATGACCCAGCCCGGTGAAACGGATAATTATACGGTCAGTGATCATCTTCAGGCGGTATACGACCATATCGGACTGCATCTGTTCGATTATGTAATTGTGAACGACGGAGAGATCCCGGAGCAGGTACAGATCAAATATGCCGAGAAAGGCGCGCGTCCGGTGCAGCTTGACCGCGATGTCGTTGACGGCAACGGATATAAGGTGATTGCCGACAAACTGGTATTATTTAAAACCTATTTGCGGCATGATACAGATAAGCTTAGCCACCATATTTTCCAGCTGGTTCAGGATTGGATTGACAGAAAGAGTTAACATGAAAGAGGTGAGCCCCTTGTCTTTTGCGGCCCTTACCAAAAAAGAGCTGACGATGGTCGAGAGCCAGCCCTGCTGTGAGAAAGCGGAAATGTCAGCGCTGATCCGGATGAATGGTTCGGTGCAGCTTTCGAGCAAAAAGGTTGTTCTCGACATTTCGACGGAGAACGCCGCGATTGCAAGGCGGGTATATTCTTTACTTAAGAAATATTACCAGGTCCATATCGAGCTGCTCGTGCGTAAAAAAATGCGTTTGAAGAAGAATAACGTCTATATCGTAAGAATCCCAAACCGGGTTCAGGAGATCCTGAAGGATCTGCGGATTGTCTCGGAAGGCTTCATCTTCACCGATGGGATCGATGATGAAATCGTCGGCAAGAACTGCTGCAAGCGTGCTTACCTGCGCGGGGCCTTCATGGCTGGCGGCTCGGTGAATAATCCGGAGGGTTCCTCGTATCACCTGGAAATCGCTTCGATGTATGAGGAGCACTGCAAGGCGCTCGTGGAGCTGGCTGGTGAATTTCACCTGAATGCCCGCTGCATAGAACGCAAGAAAGGCTTCATCCTATACATCAAGGAAGGCGAGAAGATTATTGAATTCTTAAGTTTGATCGGAGCCCATCAGGCACTGTTCAAATTCGAGGACGTACGGATCATGCGCGATATGCGTAACTCCGTTAACCGGATCGTCAACTGCGAAACGGCCAATCTTAACAAAACGATCAGCGCCGCGGTACGCCAGATTGAGAATATCAAGCTGCTGCAGCGTGAGGTGGGACTGGAAAGCTTGCCGGATAAGCTGCGTGAGGTTGCGGAAATCAGACTTGCACACCCGGATATCAACCTGAAGGAAGTTGGCGATATGCTGGGCGGCACCGTCAGTAAATCAGGCGTAAACCACCGTTTGCGCAAAATTGATGAGCTGGCTGACAAGGTGCGGGGCAGTTGATTATTTTTTTTCTAGTGCGGTAGAGGTTATAATGATATAATATTATAAAATTAATGTGAAATTTTTGGGCAGATCTCAAATAGGGGGTAAGCGTTTCATGACAAAGCACCCGGTAGTTGTTCGGTTGAAGACGGGGCTCCATGCTCGGCCGGCAGCATTGTTTGTGCAAGAAGCTAATAAGTTTTCGTCGGAGATTTTCGTGGAAAAAGACGATAAAAAAGTTAACGCCAAAAGTATCATGGGCATTATGAGCCTTGCGATCAGTTCCGGTACGGAGATTTATATCAGCGCAGATGGCGCAGATGCGGAACAAGCTGTAACCGCTTTGACAAGTCTTGTAAGTAAGGAAGAACTCGAGAATCAATAAATGGTACACGTCTTACCGAAAGCCCTTAGGGGCTTTTTTTCATATTATTTATGTATAAGGGGAGATACACAGATGCAGATCCAAGGCAGTGAGGTAACATTAGTGGAGCCTACAGAAGCTCTCAGAGAGCCCTATCTGGCATTTTATGAAGAGTGGAAGGCCAGCGGAGAATCATTCGTTCCCTGGGTAGTCGAGATCGATCCTGCTGACTTTGCCGGGATGCTTCAGTCTCTGCGTGAGCATGCCGGCGGTGTGAATATCAAAGACGGATGGGTGAGCAGTTCAACCTTCTGGCTGGTGACAACGGATCAGCGGGTGGTGGCTGCCGTGAACATCAGACACCGGCTGACGGAAGCGTTACTCCGTACAGGCGGGCATATCGGCTATGGCGTGGTCCCTTCGGAGCGCAGACAGGGGTATGCCAGTGAACTTCTGAAGCAGGCCCTCGTGAAAGCTGCTGAACTGGGTATAGAGAAGGCACTCGTGGTCTGCGACGCCGTCAATACAGCATCGGAACGGACGATCCGCAAGAATGGCGGAGTAGAGGATAGCGAATATATTGAGGAGGACGGAAATGTCATCCGGCGTTTCTGGATAGAGACGGAATAAATTATTAAATAACGTACATAGGATATGCAACTTTTGCCATGCTGGTCCGTCTAGAGGGTACCAACAACTTAAAGAAACGAAAGGGGATGGCAAGCATGATGAAATTTGGCAAATCAATCGGAGCAGTGCTGCTGGCAGGAAGCTTGATTATAGGAGGAATGGGGCTGAGCGGGGTGCTAAAAGGTCCTGAAAAGGCTTACGCTGCCGATGAGGTGCAGAAGAATATTGTGAACGTAGTCGGTAAAGGCGAACTTGCGATCAAACCGGATATCGTCTATCTCTCCATCGGGGTAACTACCACGGCTGATACTGCACAAGAGGCGCAGAAGGGTACCGCGGCAAAGATTGCGAAGCTGACTGCATTATTCAAAACAACCTGGGGAATTGCGGACAAGGATATTCAGAGCACGCAGTTCTATGTACAGCCTAATTACATCTATAGCGAAAAGGAAGGCCAGCAGGTTAAAGGCTATAATGCCCAGCATACGCTGAAGATTTCCTACCGTGATCTGACTAAGGTCGGACAATTGCTGGATGCAGCATCGACGGCAGGCGCGAACAATATCGGCAATGCAAGCTTTGCGATCGAAGATCCATCAGCCTTTGAAGCACAGGTTATCGAAAAAGCAATGCAGAATGCAGATGTAAAAGCGGCAGCGATTGCTAAAGCGGCGAAACGCGGACTCGGGCAGGTGGTAACGGTCATTCAGAACGACGACGGGAATAACCCGGTTGTCTTCGTTGAACAGGCCGCCATGTCCAAAGCAGCGAATGATTCAGCTGCCGGAAGCTCCGTTGAACCCGGAGAAGTTAAAGTAACCACTCAGCTGAGCGTAACCTATGAATTGAAATAAAGTGACCGCGAAGAGGCGCTTGCTCTGCTGTTTATGGCAGGGCGGCGCCTTTTTTAGGAGAAATTTTCGTTGAAATCTCTCAAATTGTTTAAATAAATGTAATAAGGTTGATAGAAAGACTCTTCAATCCTTAAGAAACTGTAAAGCGCATTGTAACATCCGCCGACCTTCTTATCCCTATAATAGGAAGAGTGAAGCTGAGGGAACACATCACGTCATAATACATCGCACCAGCGGAAGGGGAAGAACAACAATGAAAATGAATGATACTTCGAAGAAATACGCCCGTAAATGGGGCGCAGGAATGATTGCAGCGGGAATGCTGCTCGGTGGAGCCGCAATACCGGCAGGTATAACTCAGGCAGCTCCAGCAGCTGCTCAGGTGAAGGCTGCATCCTCCCCGGTAGTACTGAAGGTAAACGGCAAGATTGCAGCGCAGAAGGGGCTTTTCCAGGACGGAAAGGTATGGATTCCGGTAACGTTTATGCGCGATGCGCTGGGGATGCCGCTATCTTATGATAAAGCAGAGAAGACGTATACCATCGGTACAGGTACTACACAAACTAAACTGACGGTTACTGAATACTATACTACGATTAAAGTGAACAATTATTTTATCGGCGAATATGAAGTGAAGAATATGGATAACCGCTTCTATGTTTCGTTTGACCTGCTCAGTGATTACTTAGGCTACAAGGGTGACTGGAGTGCCGCTACGGGACGGCTCAATGTGATGAAGAGAACGCAAAATGCGGTAACTATAAAGACTGAGAGCTATGTTAAGGACCATAAAGATGCACCAATCAAGCTGGATTATCCACAGGTCAGCGGTCTTGCAAGTAGCGAGGCTGAGAAGGCAATCAATGATACAATCAAACAGACGATTCAGAAATACGCGGCTTACGCCGAAGATCAAATCTCCCTTAAATCCGAGGACGACCGTCCGTATGAATTCGAAGGCGGTTATGTGGTCACTTATAATCAGGACGGCGTGCTCAGTCTGATCACGAATCAATACGGATATACCGGCGGTGCACATGGATCGACTATCCGCAATGCCTTTACCTTCTCACTTAAAGACGGTAAACGCCTGCTGCTGGGGGATTTGTTCAAGGCTAATCCTAACTACAAGAAACAGCTGAATGCCAAGGTATCTACTGAAATCAAAGCAAACGGAGGTTATCTGGGAGGATTCACAGGCCTGAATACAGAGAAATACTTCTATCTGAAAGAGGGCAAAGCCGTGCTCTTCTTCCAGCAATATGAGTATACTGCATACGCTACAGGCTTCCCGGAGGTAATCTTCAGCTTCAAAGAGCTGCTGCCGGACGGAAGCAGTCCGTTCGCTGCACTGAAATAATATAGTAGTTTCATATATCCTGCCCATGCGTTTCCTCCGGAGACATGAGGGCAGGATTTTTTTGCGGGCCTATTAAGGCCGCCCTGCCGTTACCACATCCCCCGGGCAGTCATAAGCTAAAGAAAGCAAGCAGCTTATAGCGGGGAGGGAAGGCTATGGTCTATCAGTATACGGCCATTGGAGATTCATTAACGACCGGGTTCGGGGCGCTGCCCGGGAACGGATTTGTCCCCGTCTACCGCCGGATGGCGGAAGGGCGGCTGCAGACTCCGGTTGCTTCAGCGAATCTTGGAGTGAACGGTCTGACAACAGCAGGGCTGGAGCAGCGTCTCAAGACAGATGGCGGCTTTCGTTCTGCGGTTAAGGATGCGGAGATCATCACCGTCTCTATTGGCGGCAATGATCTGATTAAGGCCGCCAAAGCCGCAGCGGGGAGGCCAGGTGAGCTGAATGGATATCTGCAAAAAGCGCTCCGGGAATGCAAACGGAATTTCAGTGATATTATGAATACTCTGGCACAGCTGAAGGCGGGTACGCGAAGTCCTTACATTATCCGGATTGTAGGTCTCTATAATCCGTATCCTCAGGTGGATGCGGCTACAGATTGGGTGCGGCAGTTCAACCGCTATGCTGCCGGCTACAGCAGTTATGTTGTGGGGTTTGCTTCCATTTATCATGAATTTGCCGGCAATGAGCGGGGGCTGCTGTTCCTGGATCATATCCATCCGAACGGCAGGGGCTACCGGGTGATTGCCGGCAAGCTGGATGCCCTGGGATATGGAACCTTGAGGTGAAACATCAGTATATATGCCAAATAAAGAGGCTGCCGCAGACCTGTAGGTCCGTGGCAGCCTCTTTATGTGTTGATGAAGTATAGAAATTAAACGCCAGTCGGCAAGGTCTTCTCAATGACTTTATCGACAATGCCATATTCAGCTGCATCGGCAGCACTCATGAAGTAGTCGCGGTCGGTATCCTTCTCGATCTTCTCGATCGGCTGGCCCGTACGTTCGGACAGGATACGGTTCAGCTTCTCGCGCAGCTTGATGATGCGGCGGGCGCGGATTTCGATATCCGAAGCCTGACCCTGGGCACCGCCGAGCGGCTGGTGAATCATAATTTCGCTGTTCGGCAAGGCGAAGCGTTTGCCCTTGGCGCCGGCGTTCAGCAGGAAGGCACCCATGGAAGCGGCCATCCCTACACAGATGGTGGATACATCCGGTTTAATGTACTGCATTGTATCAAATATAGCCATACCCGCTGTAATGGAACCGCCAGGGCTGTTTACATACAGGTGAATATCCTTATCCGGATCCTCGGCAGCCAGGAAGAGCATTTGTGCGATGATGGAATTGGCTACCACGTCATTAACCTCCGTTCCAAGGAAAATGATGCGGTCCTTCAGCAGGCGGGAATAGATGTCATAAGCGCGCTCACCGCGGTTGCTCTGTTCTACTACCATAGGAATATAACTCACGTGGAAAACCTCCTTGAAATTGGTGCTTCGAATGTGTTCATTTTTTACTGTTACCGTATTAACCACATGATAAACAAATTCAAACAAAAAGTCAAAGAAAGTCAAACTTAGATTCAAAAAAAAGAGCCATCAAGCGGCTCTTTGGTTAAATATAATATAAGCATTGCTAAATTATGTACAAAAGTGAAAATAATGGCGCGCCCGCCAAGAATCGAACTTGGATCTCAGGCTTCGGAGGCCTACGTCATATCCATTGGACCACGGGCGCAACAGAAATTATTATAATACACTTATTGCATAAAAGCAACGTGTAAAACCCGTTGTGCAAAAAAAAATTTTCCGGCTCCCAGGCAGATGATAGCTTCCCACTTGACAGTCAGGTGATGGAGGTTTTCAGTCATGTGCTTAAGGGCGTGGTTACCTCTCACAGACCGGCAGATGTATAAGATGAAACGGGTCTGAGAATTATAGTCTCGGAACACTTGCACTCGGCGTCAGTTTTGGGTAGAATATGGGTGGGACTTAAAAAGTTAACCCGGGACATTTTGAGACCACGAACAAGGGAAAAGAGAAAGACGAAGTTGCAGGAGTGAAAGCATGCGTAATTTATTGGAAATCCAAAAGCAGCTTCTGCCTGATCTCATGGAAACCCTTAAGAGACGGTATACGATTCTACATCAGATCATGCTGTCCGATATTATTGGGCGCCGAACGCTTGCCGCCTCGCTTGATATGACCGAGCGGGTGCTGCGCGCCGAGACGGATCTTCTGAAATCGCAAGGGCTCATTGAGATCGAGAGCGTCGGCATGCGCATTAGCGAAGCCGGTCGCAGACTGCTTGACCTGCTGGAGCCGATCGCCAAGAGCCTCTTCGGCCTGGATGATCTGGAAGAGAAAATTCGTACTACGTACGGTCTCAGTAAAGTAGTTGTTGTACCTGGCGACTGCGAGACCTCGCTGTTCACCAAACGTGAACTGGGGCGTGCAGGTTCGAAGGCACTGCTCAGTGTACTGCGCAGTGACGATACGATTGCCGTCACAGGCGGATCGACCCTGGCCGAAATGGCCGATCAGTTGACCCCGCCGCTATCCCTTTCCTATAAGAACGCCTGGGTAGTTCCGGCGCGCGGAGGACTGGGAGAGAGCATGGAGATCCAAGCCAACACCATTGCTTCGACCATGGCCAAACGGATTGGTGCCAATTACCGTCTGCTGCATGTGCCTGATCTGCTCAGCGGCGATGCCTATCAGTCGCTCGCACTGGACTCCAATATTGGAGAGATTGTGCAGATTATCCGCAGATCGCGTATTATTGTGCATGGAATTGGCGATGCCATTGAAATGACTCACCGCCGCAAGCTGGACCCCGGTACAATCTCAGAGATTCAGGACGAGGGTGCGGTAGCCGAATCGTTCGGATATTATTTCAATGAGAATGGCGAGGTGGTTCATACCATGCTGACCATGGGGCTGCGCCTGGAAGACATTATCCGTACAGAAGTCGTCATCGGTATTGCCGGCGGCAAACGCAAGGCTAAGGCCATTCATGCGATGCTGCGGTTCGGCCAAGAGGATATTCTCGTAACAGACGAGGCGGCTGCTATCGAAATCGGCAAAGAAATCGACAAACAATTGCAAGAGGTCCTATAGATTCCATTTTATGGGACGCGCGCAAAGGTATTATGCATTATACTTAACCTTGTTGTCTTGACGAGCCTCACGGCTTGTCTTGAATAAATAAAACGAAATCTAGGAGGAACTATTCAATGAGTGTAAAAGTTGGTATTAACGGTTTTGGACGTATTGGACGCCTTGCATTCCGCCGTATTCAAAATGTAGAAGGTATCGAAGTGGTAGCAATCAATGACTTGACTGACGCTAAGATGCTTGCTCATTTGCTTAAATATGATACAACTCAAGGTAAATTCCAAGGCGATGTTGAAGTTCACGACGGCTTCTTCAAAGTTAACGGTAAAGATGTTAAGGTTCTGGCGAACCGCAACCCTGAAGAACTTCCTTGGGGAGAGCTTGGCGTTGATATCGTTCTGGAATGCACAGGTTTCTTCACAACTAAAGAAGCAGCTGAAAAGCACCTTAAAGGCGGAGCTAAGAAAGTAGTTATTTCCGCTCCAGCTACAGGCGACATGAAGACTGTTGTTTACAACGTTAACGATGACATCCTTGACGGTAGCGAAACAGTAATCTCCGGCGCATCTTGCACAACGAACTGTCTGGCTCCTATGGCCAAAGTTCTGAACGACAAATTCGGTATCATCGAAGGCTTGATGACTACTATCCACGCTTACACAGGTGACCAGAATACACTTGATGCTCCACACGCTAAAGGCGACTTCAGACGTGCCCGCGCTGCTGCTGAGAACATCATCCCTAACACTACCGGTGCTGCAAAAGCAATCGGCCTGGTAATTCCAGAACTTAAAGGCAAACTTGACGGTGCAGCACAACGTGTGCCTGTAGCTACGGGTTCCCTGACTGAGCTGGTTACTGTTCTGGATAAGAGCGTAACTGTTGAAGAAATCAACGCAGCCATGAAAGAAGCTTCCGATCCGGAAACTTACGGCTACACTGAAGATGAAATCGTATCTTCCGACATCAAGGGTATGACTTTCGGTTCCCTGTTCGATGCTACACAAACTAAAGTTCTGACTGTTGGCGACAAACAACTGGTTAAGACCGTTGCTTGGTATGACAATGAAATGTCCTACACTGCACAGCTCGTTCGTACTCTAGAAAAATTCGCTAAACTTGCTCAATAATACCGATTTTATATAGGCAGTACAATAGAGCGGAAACAATGAAAGTCTGTTTCCGCTCTTTCTAAATGAAATGGATTCGTGAATGAACCAATTTTGGGTGTGGAGGAAATGTTAATCATGAACAAAAAAAGTGTCCGTGATGTAGAAGTAAAAGGCAAACGCGTATTCGTGCGTGTGGATTTCAACGTGCCAGTGGAAGACGGTAAGATCACTGATGATACCCGTATCCGCGAAACCCTTCCAACAATTAAATACCTGATTGAGAACGGTGCAAAGGTCATTCTGGCCAGCCATATGGGCCGTCCTAAAGGTGAATTCGTCGATTCCATGCGGTTGACTTCCGCAGCTGTACGTCTGTCCGAATTGCTCGGCAAACCGGTAGCCAAAGCTGATGAAGCGATTGGCGAAGCGGTAAAAGCACAAATCGCTGAACTGAACGAAGGCGACGTGCTTGTGCTTGAGAATGTCCGTTTCTATAAAGGTGAAGAAAAGAACGATCCTGAACTGGCTAAGCAGTTCGCTGAACTGGCTGACCTGTTCGTCAATGACGCATTCGGTGCGGCTCACCGTGCCCATGCTTCGACAGAGGGTATCGCTCACTTCCTGCCTGCAGTATCCGGCCTTCTGATGGAGAAGGAATTGTCCGTTCTGGGCAAAGCCCTGTCCAATCCTGAACGTCCTTTCACTGCGATCATCGGCGGATCCAAAGTTAAAGACAAAATTGACGTGATCGACAACCTGCTGACTCTGGCTGACAACGTATTGATTGGCGGCGGCCTTTCTTACACCTTCACCAAAGCACAAGGTTACGAAATCGGAAATTCTTTGGTAGACAACGACAAGATCGATGCTGCGCTTGGATTTATCGAAAAAGCCAAAGCACTCGGCAAAAACTTTGTGCTTCCGGTTGACGTAGTTATCGCTGACAAGTTCGGCGCAGATGCCAACACCAAAATTGTAGATGTGACTGAAATTCCTGCTGGCTGGGAAGGTCTGGACATCGGTCCTAAAACCCGTGAAATTTATGCCGATATCATCAAAAACTCCAAGCTGGTTGTTTGGAACGGACCTATGGGCGTATTCGAAATTGATATCTTCGCTGAAGGTACAATTGCTGTAGCCCAGGCTTGCGCAACTACCGAAGGCTACACAGTTATCGGCGGTGGTGATTCCGCGGCAGCTGCTGAGAAATTCCACCTCGCAGACCAAATGGATCATATCTCCACTGGCGGGGGCGCATCACTCGAGTTCATGGAAGGTAAGGCACTTCCAGGCGTAGAAGCACTGAACGACAAGTAAGACGTAGAAGGTAGAAGGAGGCATTCCATTACTATGAGTAGAACACCTATCATTGCCGGCAACTGGAAAATGTTCAAAACCGTTCCGGAAGCCGAAGGCTTCATCGCTGAAATCAAAGGCCAGGCGGAAGTTGAAGGCGTAGAGACTGTAATCTGCGCACCATTCACTAACCTGCCTGCACTTGTTGCAGCGGTACAAGGCACCAGCATCAAAATTGGTGCTCAGAACCTTCACTTCGAAGATAACGGTGCTTACACAGGCGAGATCAGCGGTGTAATGCTGAAAGATCTCGGCGTGGAATACGTTATTATCGGCCACTCCGAACGCCGTGCATACTTCGGCGAGACGGACGAAATCGTCAACAAAAAAATGCATGCGGCATTCCGCCATGGTATTACTCCAATTGTCTGTGTAGGCGAAAAGCTCGAAGAGCGCGAAGCGGACCAGACTAAAGATGTATGCAAAGTGCAGACTGAAGCGGCATTTGCCGGACTTAGCGCGGAACAGGCAGCAAGCGTAGTTATCGCTTATGAGCCTATCTGGGCTATTGGTACAGGTAAATCCTCTACTTCCCAGGACGCTAATGAAGTTATTGCTTACATCCGTACCCTTGTAAAAGGCCTGTACGATGAAGCAACTGCTGAAGCTGTCCGTATCCAATACGGCGGTAGCGTAAAGCCTGAGAATGTAACGGAGTACATGAGTCAAAGCGACATCGACGGCGCTCTAGTCGGCGGTGCCAGCCTGCAGCCTGCTTCCTTCGTTTCACTCGTTGAGGGGGCGAAATAAGAATGTCAGCACCAAAACCTGTAGCTCTAATCATCATGGACGGTTTCGGTTTGCGTAATACGGATGAAGGCAACGCAGTTGCCCAAGCCAACAAACCGAACTACGACCGTTACCTGAAACAATATCCGAACACTACACTTACCGCTTGCGGTGAAGCTGTAGGTCTGCCGGAAGGACAAATGGGTAACTCTGAAGTAGGGCACCTTAACATCGGCGCAGGCCGGATCGTATACCAGGATCTGACCCGCATCGATAAGTCTATCCGTGATGGGGAATTCTTCGAGAACGAAACGCTGGTTGCTGCGGTGAGAAGCGCCAAAACAACCGGCAAAAAGCTTCACCTCTATGCACTTGTATCCGATGGCGGCGTGCACAGTCACATTAACCACCTGTTCGCGATGCTCGATCTGGCCAAAAAAGAAGATTTGCATGAAGTTTATATTCATGCCTTCATGGATGGCCGCGACGTACCACCCGACAGTGGACAGAAGTTCATTCAGGAACTGGTAGCCAAGATCGAAGAGGTTGGCGTAGGTACGATTGCTACGGTATCCGGACGTTATTATGCCATGGACCGTGACAAACGCTGGGAACGTGTAGAGAAGGCTTATCGTGCAATGGTGTATGGCGAAGGTCCTAAATATACCGATGCACTTCAGGCAATCACTGGATCTTACCAGAATTCTGTGTATGATGAATTTGTAGAGCCAAGTGTGATTGTAGATAGCCTGGGCAACCCGGTTGCGACAGTGGAAAGCGGCGATTCTGTCATTTTCCTTAACTTCCGTCCTGACCGTGCCATTCAGCTGTCGCAAGTATTCACGAACTCTGACTTCCGCGGTTTCGACCGTGGCCCTAAGTTCCCTGAAGGTCTGCACTTCGTATGTCTGACAACCTTCAGCGAGACGGTTCAAGGCTTCGTGGCTTACTCCCCGAAGAACCTGGACAACACGCTCGGTGAAGTGCTGGTTCAGCAGAACAAGAAGCAGCTGCGTATCGCGGAAACTGAGAAGTATCCGCATGTTACCTTCTTCTTCAGCGGCGGACGTGATGAGGAGCTTCCCGGCGAAACACGCATCCTGATTAACTCACCGAAAGTGGCAACCTATGATCTGCAGCCTGAGATGAGCGCATACGAAGTGGCGGCGGCCTGCGTAGCGGAGATCGAAGCAGACAGACAAGATGCCATTATCCTGAACTTTGCTAACCCTGATATGGTTGGACACTCCGGCATGCTGGAGCCTACTATTAAGGCAGTTGAAGTGACGGACGAATGCGTAGGTAAAGTTGTGGATGCAGTGGTTGCCAAAGGCGGCGTTGCAATCATCATTGCCGATCACGGCAATGCGGATATGGTATTCGATGAGAACGGCCGTCCGTTCACAGCCCATACTACCAACCCTGTTCCTTTCATTGTTACGACTGAAGATGTAGTACTGCGCGAATCCGGTATTCTCGCAGACGTAGCACCGACAATCTTAGATCTGATGGGACTTCCGCAGCCTGCGGAAATGACCGGACAATCCATGATTGCCAGCCGCAAATAGGTAATACCCTAAGTTACATTGTTACACTAAAACCAAAGTTAAAAGGAGATTAAACTTACATGACTATTATTTCTGATGTGTATGCTCGCGAAGTCCTTGACTCCCGCGGTAACCCGACAGTAGAGGTTGACGTTTATCTTGAATCCGGTGCTAAAGGCCGCGCTATCGTTCCTTCCGGCGCTTCCACTGGTGCTCATGAAGCTGTAGAGCTTCGTGACGGCGACAAATCCCGTTACATGGGCAAAGGCGTTCTGAAAGCTGTTGAGAACGTAAATGAAATTATTGCTCCAGAAGTAATCGGTATGGACGCTCTTGACCAAGTGGGCATCGACAAATTGATGATCACTTTGGACGGAACTCCTAACAAAGGCAAGCTGGGCGCTAACGCAATCCTGGCAGTATCCATGGCCGTAGCTCGTGCAGCTGCAGCAGCTCTGGATATTCCTTTGTACGTATACCTGGGAGGATTCAACGCTAAAACTCTTCCAGTACCAATGATGAACATCATCAACGGTGGTGAGCATGCCGATAACAACATCGACGTTCAAGAGTTCATGGTTCTTCCTGTAGGCGCTACAAGCTTCAAAGAAGCTCTTCGTACAGGTGCAGAAATCTTCCACAACCTGAAATCCGTACTGCAATCCAAAGGCCTGAACACAGCTGTAGGTGACGAAGGCGGTTTCGCTCCGAACCTTGGTTCGAATGAAGAAGCAATCACTACCATCATCGAAGCGATCGAAAAAGCCGGTTACAAACCAGGCGTTGACGTATTCCTCGGTATGGACGTTGCTTCCACTGAGTTCTACAAAGACGGTAAATACACACTTGCAGGCGAAGGTAAATCTTACACTTCCGCTGAGTATGTTGACCTTCTTGCTTCATGGGTTGAGAAGTATCCAATCATCACCATCGAAGACGGTATGTCCGAAGACGACTGGGATGGCTGGAAATTGCTTACTGAAAAATTGGGCGACAAAGTCCAATTGGTTGGTGACGACTTGTTCGTTACTAACACTGAGCGCCTTGCTACAGGTATTGAAAAAGGTATCGGTAACTCCATCCTGGTTAAGGTTAACCAGATTGGTACACTGACAGAAACTTTCGATGCTATCGAAATGGCTAAACGTGCTGGTTACACAGCAGTTATCTCCCACCGTTCCGGTGAATCCGAAGACAGCACAATCGCAGACATCGCTGTTGCGACTAACGCTGGCCAGATCAAAACGGGTGCTCCTTCCCGTACAGACCGCGTTGCTAAATACAACCAGTTGCTTCGCATCGAAGATGAACTGGGCGAATTGGCTCAATACAACGGCCTGAAATCCTTCTACAACCTCAAAAGATAATTTCTTTTGACCCTATATTTAAAGGGCCTGCCGAACTTCGGCAGGTCTTTTTTTTTGGATTCTAGATCCGAAAGTGCAATGCGATCAGCGAGGTTGCCTCGGATGCTTCTAGTGGGTTATTCTATAATTGTAGATAACTGGAAGGAGAGTGGGCATGAACGCTATTGTTGCAGGTATAGGTGTGGGGATATTTCTAATCATTCTCAGCTGGGTGCTGTCGCGGACCGGGCGCATGCGGAGCAGAACTGTTTTTTATCCGGGGATCACTGGTTTACTGGGCAGTATGATATTGCTGGTTCTAAGTTTCACTGTAATTGGAGGCTGGGAGGGGATCGGGTATGCCTTCTTCTCTGTGCCTATATTATTAATCTCTGGTCTGTTGCTGCTCGTTCTTGTCTCCTATAGAAAACAAACCTGAGAACATTAGTAGTAGCATATTGATAGAATGCGGTTTGTAAGGTTGTATTCAATCTATGGCTATGATAAAATAAGAATGCTGTTTATGAAACGGAAATTCCAATTTAGCATAGATAGTGATGCTTGGACGTAGGAGGTGGAAGTGAATGGATATCTTTTTGAAAGTGGTGCTTCTGATTTTTGCCGTAGGTCTGATTGCGGTCGTTCTTCTGCAAAAAGGGAAAAGCGCGGGTCTTTCCGGTGCCATCTCCGGCGGTGCTGAGCATCTCTTCGGTAAAACAAAAGCACGCGGTATGGAGCTTGTGTTGCAGCGTGTAACAGTTGGATTGGCTGCAGGATTCTTCATCATGTCAATCGTTGTGGCCATTGTTATTGATTAGTTTGCCTACAGTAAGCCTTCGCTCTGTTCTGAATGGAATAGGCGGGGGCTTTTTTGTATGCAGATTTGAGTGTTTGCACATCATAACAGGGATGCCCGGGATTGATTTCGTGTATACTAGGGTATGAAGTATATAAAGGTAAATTTTACTTGGATTTATTAGATGTGAGATAGGACAAGACATACATATATGCCAGCGGCATGTGAATGCTGCGGAGGGCCGAGGTGACGAAGATGATAACACAAGAAATTCTACTTGATTTCATGCGGGAGACCGCTTATAAACCGCTGACTTATGAAGAACTGGTGAGCCATTTCGCAATAGAGGACAGCGAGGCGTTCAAAGCCTTTGAGAGCCTGCTGATTGAGCTGGAGAAGGACGGCCGGATTATTCTTACCCGGAATAGCCGTTATGGCGTGCCGGAACGGATGGATTTGCTGCGCGGACGGCTGCAGGCCCATGCGAAGGGTTTTGCTTTTCTGATACCCGATGACCGTGATCATCCGGATGTGTACATCCATGCCAATGATCTGAAGGGCGCCATGAACGGTGATATCGTATTGATACGGATTACCTCGAAAAGCCCGTCCGGCGGGCGTATGGAAGGCGAAGTCGAGCGGATTCTGATCAGAGGCGTGTCGCAGACGGTTGGCGTATTCCAGAGCCTGGAGACGTATGGCTTCGTGCTGCCTGATGATAAGCGGATTAACCGGGATATCTTCATTCCGAAGCAGTCCTTCAAGGGAGCGGTTGACGGGGAAAAGGTCGTTGTCCGCATTGTGAACTATCCGGAAGGCCGTGCTGCGGCTGAAGGTGAAATTATCGAGATCCTCGGTCATAAGGATGATCCGGGCGTGGATATTCTGTCGGTTATCCGCAAGCATCAGCTGCCGGAGGCTTTCCCGGCTGAGGTGATGACGGAAGCGGAGCAGGCACCGGATTCCATTACCGACGAGGAGATTATCCAGCAGGGCCGCCGCGATCTGCGCGGACTGAACATTGTGACCATTGACGGCGCGGATGCCAAGGACCTGGATGATGCGGTGAACGTTGAACGTCTGGAGAACGGGCATTATAAGCTGGGCGTTCATATCGCCGATGTAGGTTATTATGTGCGCGAAGGCTCCGAGCTGGATAAAGAAGCTTATGACCGCGGCTGCAGCGTGTATCTGGTTGACCGGGTCATTCCCATGCTGCCGCACCGGCTGTCGAACGGGATCTGCAGCTTGAACCCGCAGGTAGACCGGCTGACGATGTCCTGTGAAATGGAATTCGATGAGCACATGAAGGTTGTGAAGCATGATGTGTTCACGAGTGTGATCCGTACCAAGGAGAGAATGACATACTCCGATGTACGCAAAATTGTTGAAGATGAAGATCCTGAGCTGCTGGAGCGCTACGCTCCGCTGATCGGTGATTTCCGCCTGATGAAGGAAATTGCGATGAAGCTGCGCGATGCCCGGATGCGTCGCGGAGCTGTTGACTTCGACTTTGAAGAAAGCAAAATCATCGTGGATGAAGCAGGTAAGGCTATCGATATTGTGAAGCGTGAGCGCTCCGTGGCGGAGCAGATTATTGAGGAATTCATGCTCGCGGCTAATGAGACTGTAGCGGAGCACTTCCACTGGCTGAAGGTGCCATTCCTGTACCGGATTCATGAAGATCCGGACCCGGAGAAGCTGCAGAATTTCATGGCCTTCGCCGCTAACTTCGGCTACCACGTCAAGGGTCGCGGCAATTCCGTCCATCCGCGTGCGCTGCAGGATCTGCTGGAGCAGATTCAAGGCACCAAAGAGCAGACGGTGATCAGCACGATGATGCTGCGCTCCATGAAGCAGGCGAAATATGATGCCGAGAGTACAGGCCACTTCGGACTGGCGGCAGAATTCTATTCCCACTTCACCTCACCGATCCGCCGTTATCCCGACCTTGTCATTCACCGCGTCATGCGTGAGGTGCTTGAGAATGGCGGAGCTCTGACTGAGAAACGTCATGAGTATCTGGCATCGCGGATGCCGGATATCGCCCAGCAATCCTCCGAACGCGAGCGTGTAGCGGTAGAGGCTGAACGTGACACTGAGCAGCTGAAGAAAGCGGAGTTCATGCAGGATAAGGTAGGCGAAGAATTCGATGCAATGATCAGCAGCGTGACCAGCTTCGGAATGTTCATCGAGCTGGATAACACCGTAGAAGGTCTGATCCGCCTCAGCGCGCTGAGCGATGATTATTACCACTTCGATGAAGCACACATGGCCCTTATCGGTGAGCGTACCTCCAAAGTGTTCCGCATCGGTGACGAGGTGAAGATCCGTGTGGCCAAGGTCAACATGGACGATCATACGATCGACTTCGAACTGGTTGATATGAAGCCACGCGCGGCTGGCGACCACCGGAACTACGGCGGACGCGGCGGCAAGGGCGGGCGCCCTGGTGTCGGCGGCGCCAGCAAGCCGTTCGCAGGTAAGGCCGGCGGTGGTGCGGGCAAGGGCCGTAAAGGCAAACCAGGCAGCGCGGCTGCCGGTGCGGGTAAAGGCGGCGCTGGGAAGGGCAAGAACGGCGGTGCGGCTGGATTCGGCGCCAAAGGTAAAGGCAAGAGCGGCAGCGCTGGCGCCGGTGTCTTTGGCGGGGCAGTTAAGGGCGGCGCCGCTGAGGCTGGCGCTGGTGAAGAGCCGCGCGCAGGCGTAGCGCCGGCTGAAGACGGCGGCGCAGCAGGCGGCCGTAAGCGCGGCCGCGGGCCGGAAGCGGCAGCGCGGCGTGCACTTGCCGCCGCCTCCGCAGCGGGCGGCGCTGCGAAGGCGGACCGCCGGGGCGAAGCCGGCGGTTCGGGTGCTCCGCGCGAGCGTGAGCGCGGCAGAGGCCGCGGCGGAGACGGCGGAGGCAGTGCCGGGGGACGCGGCATTGCCTTCGGCTTCGGCTCCGGCAAGGGCGGCTACGGCGGCGCGCCAAGCGGGGGCGGAGCCGAGCAGGCGGGCGGTGAGCTGCGCGGCGTGGACGCGAGCACACGGTTCCGCAGCCGCGAGGACCTCGGCAGCGGCTTCGGAAGCGAAGGCAACGGCGCAGCGCCGGAGGGCAAGAGCCGCCGCAAGAAGAAGAAAGGCGGCGTCTTCATCGGCACTTCTGTGACTCCAGGCAACGTGGAGACCACCAATCCGGCACCGGCAGGCGCTGGCGACAAGAGCGGCAATCCGGAAGGCGGCGGCCGAAGAAAGCGGAAGAAGAAACCTCAGGCCTAGGCTGAATTAATAGAGGGCACTGTTCCTTTAGGGGGACAGTGCTTTTTTAGAATATAAGTGCTTCTATTCAACTGAAACGTAGCACTTCCTGACACCCGTATGTCAAAATGATTGCTGCGGGACAGGGTGATCCTTCCTTGCGCAGCCTGCTTGGCTTTTGATACAATATAGACCTGGTGTCCGTTCATAGGAGGCCGGGAATTCGATTCAAGGAGTGACTTTCATGGGTAAAAAAGCAGACGGGAAAGTGCTTGCCCAGAACAAAAAAGCTTCCCATGATTATTTTATTGAGGATACGTATGAAGCGGGTTTGGTTCTGACGGGTACAGAGATCAAATCGCTGCGTAACGGCCGCGCTAACATCGGGGACGCTTTTGCTACCATCCGTAACGGTGAGATTCATATTCACAATATGCATATCAGCCCTTTTGAACAAGGGAACCGTGCCAATCCTACCGATCCGACGCGTACACGTAAGCTGCTCATGCATAAGGAACAGATTCACAAGCTGCTTGGTTCCTCGAAGCGGGATGGCTTCACGATTGTGCCGCTGAAGATTTATGTGCGCAATGGCTATGCCAAGCTGCTGATCGGTCTTGGTAAAGGTAAGAAGGAATACGACAAGCGCGATTCCGCCGCGAAGCGTGATGCTCAGCGTGATATCCAGCGTGTGCTGCGCGACAAGCAGAAGATCGCCCGCTAGACTGGTAACCACCTGGCGCCCAATTGTTCCAGATTCGACCTTCAATTCCTTTAACCTACGTGTTAAAGTGTTGATAAATGTGCTATACTGTGTAAGTAAACTTATTGCTTCTGAACAGCCATCTTGATCAAGATAGCTGTGAACCGGATCAGCATTTATGCTTATCATTGATCCGTTAATCCGAAGCGCCCTTTCTAATGAGGGGCCGTTCTTGGATTCGACGGGGATAGTTCGAGCATGAGTAGCGAGTAGTGGGGACGCGTCCGCTTCATCAACGCTAAAGCCTATTAAACGGCAAACAACAAAACAACTACGCTTTCGCAGCCTAAGAAACTGTGCGCGTGCTTCTACCCTGCATCGCCCATGTGACAGGGATAGGGGCTAACAAGTAGTGGGATACGCTGTCTCATCTCCGCCTGCGGTGAGCTGAAGAAGACAATCAGGCTGACCCAACGTATAGCCGGTTACGGGGCGATACTCGGGTGACATCAAAACTGTAACTACACTCGTAGAAGCTTATGTGCCGTTATCTTCGGACAGGGGTTCGACTCCCCTCGGCTCCATCCTGTAACCCGCTCCCAGAGCGGGTTTTTTACGTGTGTAGACTCAAATTGTAGCCAAATTGTAGCCAACACTCTTTTAACGGCATGATTTTTGAGGGTAGCTGTAGTCCATTTGGCTACAGGTCTATCTATTAACAAAATATCTTACAGCATGCTATCCTAACCTTAGGTAGAGGAATCCCCTACGGCAGAGAGAATTAGGAGATGATAGCATGGCAGGGAGCATCACCAAGGTTGGAACCAAATTTCGGGTTACATTTGATTTCGGTACAGATAGTAAAGGCAAACGAATTAGGAAATATACGTCCGCTTCCTCTGAGGCCGAAGCTAAGAAGTTATTGAATGAATTTGAATATAATCAGCAACGTAATTTATTGGTCCAGACGACAAAAATGACTTTCTCCGAATTTCTTGAGCATTGGATTGATAACTACGTAATGTATAACTGCGAAGAGACAACCATTTATGGTTACAGAAATATTATCTTTAAGCATATTATCCCCTTTTTGGGTAACTTCGAGTTACAAAAGCTACAACCTGCACACATCCAACAATATTATAAATATCTAATGGATGACAAGCTACTTTCTCCAAATACTGTACATAAACATCATGCCTGTATTCGGAAAGCGTTGGATTACGGCCTGAAGCAGCAATTTGTGCATCGTAACGTATCGGACGCTGTAACTCTTCCTAAGAAAGAACGGTTCGTAGGCCAGTCTTATACCCGGGATCAATTAAATATTCTGTTAGACAGAGTAAAAGACACCAAGCTTGAATTACCCGTATATCTGGCCGGTTATTTGGGACTTAGACGTGAAGAGATTGTAGGTCTTCAATGGAAGTACATTAACTTCAAGGATAGAAGTATTCAGATAGCAGAGGTTCGTACTAGCGCAGGCAGTAAAGAGATCGTAAAAGCCCCTAAGACGGAACAGAGCAAGCGTGTGCTTTATATGACGGATGAACTGTTTGAGGTTCTCACCAAGGCCAGAGAGCGGCAAGAAGAGTACAAATGGATGTTGGGTGATGAGTACATAGATAGTGGCTATGTTTATATTCAGGACAATGGAAAGCCGTATCGTGTGAATACGTTGACCGAGCAATTTGGCTTATTCTTAGAGCGTAATGCATTACCCAAAATCAGACTTCATGATTTGCGTCATACTTTTGCCAGTATTCTCTATGAAGCGGGTGTTGACTTAAAGGCAATCTCAGAAGCGTTAGGGCATTCTGATTTGGCTACAACAAACAAGATCTATACTCACCGGTTTGATAAAACGCATAAGAAAACAATCAATGCGATGAGTACAGCACTTGGGAGAGATAAGGATTAACTCTGGGATTAGTTTTATAGATCGAGGATATTGTGTCAACTGCTAATTTGATTTGACGTACAGAGGATTTGAAGGTAATATGTTGTCATTCAAGCTCGTAATGAGCGCCTATCGTAAGGTACAAATTAAGGTTCGTAATGAACCTACAAAAGCTCTAATCTTCGGATTCGGGCTTTTGTTATTTAACAAAAAAATTTTCCGATTCCATTGGTAGAAAAAGAGTGGAAAGAAATTAAAGTCATAGATTGCAACTGTGTTGTTCAACTATCGTTTCCTGTTAATTGTCTAACTTTTTCCCTCTTGCAGCATCTTGAATATAACTCTTCGCTTCGGCTAGGGTTAATTGTATAGATTTAATAGATACATCTACCAATCCCAATGTGATATTTGATGGTGTCATTCCATGGCCAATCAATGAAGTAGTTGGGCTCGTTCTTGAGTGGGTTGGATGAAGTGCCTTATGAAAAATGAAGGATAATATTAATTACAATATGACTGTCAGTCTATTGTTCTCAAAGCTTAATGGGTGTAAGAACGAAATGTTATTACTTATCCTCTGGTTCCTTCATTATGGTGCGAGCAGCCGGTCACTGACACTGGCGTACCTATCACATCACTCGGCGTTACAGGGAGAGTCACCAGGAGCTGGGGTTTTCTTGCGGTGCTGGCTTTGCTGGACCAGCTTCAGACGGCATCCTGACATCCCCATAAACGTGCTAAGCACGACTAAAGGTAGAATGACCATATAAATTAAAATAGCGACAGCTAAGGCGTGAAGATAAAGTCTTAGACTGTCGCTTTTTAATTTGATTAACATTTCAAGTTAGAATTCACCCTAGAACAATGCGGACTAAATTAAAGTAGCGCGCTACAGCAACGCACTCCCTCACTTAACATTACCATTCAAGGCGTCGACCAAGTTCCGGAACTTCGTATTCAACATTTAGGCTACGCAAATACCTCTCAAACTCCGTGAAGACAGCTCCGACGCTTTCAGTTGAAGTGGAGTTCGTCGAGTCAGTAGTGTCACGCAGCACGTCTGATGCTGCTACAGCCGCCGCAACAACTGCTACATTGTTGGTAGCAATCGTTGTAATCAGCCCGGTTGTCGCTTGTACAGGGCCGCCAAGTGAAATAAAGTTCTTTTCTGCCATTCAGGACCATTCCCCTCATGTTAATAAGCTAGATTTTCTCTTGACCTTGACTTACTTTGACCTTTACATTATCATCCCATATCCTTCCACAAAAGTCAAGCCATATCACTCTAACCAGGAGCTGCGGATATATCAAACTACAGATGTAACGCAGCTTTTCGAATTTGGCATACCGTCAGGCTCAATAAAATAAGTTCTAGACTCACCCTAGAAATTGAAACAGCGACAGCAAAGGACGAGATAAAAAAGTCCTAGACTGTCGCCTTTTCATTGAGTTAACGTTTCCTGTTGAATAACGGCAGATTTCTAAAAGGGACTCCGCTATCTGTCAGCTGCCGTTCCATTACTAAGCATGAAGAGTGGAGCGGGACATGGAAGCAAAGAACTCATTAGGGGTAAATGATTGCTACAATGGTATTTATGGATATCATCATCTATAACATCTCTTCTTCATGGTATGTACGGTGGTGTGGGAGTCGGAGCTGGTCACCCCTACTACTCGATTCAAGAGACAAACATTTTAGACTCAATCCATTTATATAGTGCCTCTCTTGGAATACGAATTTGTTTACCTATCGTAATATGAGGAAGTCCTTGCTTAATGAGTTGATACATTACGTTCCGACCCACTCTTAAAATATTTCGCGCTTCATCTATAGTAAGGAGATTCGGTTCCATTTTCAGTCCTCCAATTTGTTTTCAAAGGTGTAAAGAATGGTTTTAATATTAGAAGTGGATATTGCCTCTAAATGTTATCCAAGTAGCAACCTTTCTTTCCAATATACACGTCTACAACAGACAGTCGATTATGACCAAGATCCTGAGATACAATTTGTCTAGCAGCATCGTAACTAAACCCGTTTAAAAGTAGTTGTTTCATTTTGTTCTGAGCATATGAATAACGTAGACCATGCCAAGTTATCTCATTTGTAAAGGTTTTTGCGGATTTTCTAATGCTTCTTGTTCGAAATCCTTCCTCACTAATTATTTTACCTCGGATGCAACGTAAAAAGTGTTCATGCTCGTTTACTGCCATGTGCGTTTTTTGATCAGGTTTGATGAAGAGGTGTCCTCCTCGTGGCACCTCGGGTAGACGCCGTAAGAACATTTTCTCCGCCTCAGGGCTTAAAGGGACTTTACGCCATCTTCCATTTTTAGCCTCGTGTTTGACTTGATACTCTCTAGTGCGAAGTGCATATTCTGCTTGCGACCTGGTAGAGGCAACTGCCTCGGTAATACGTAACCCCATGCTAATGCAAAGAACAGATACATCAATGGGATTATAAGCACTAATATTTTCACAAGTTTGGATGAATGTTTCATATTCATTGATTGCCCACGCGCGATTACCCGGATTTAGAGGTTCATTACCCAACAGTAGATCATACTGTTCTTCGATTTCAACATTGGTTAAAATCTGATACCGTGGATTAGAAACATGATGCATCAGAAAGCGAATAGCCGAAAGATCATCGCAGATTGTTGTTCCAGCAATATCATCTTTTTGTCGGGTCACAATATAGGCTGCTAGATGATCAGTGTTAATGTTTCGGATGTTACTGACTTTATAAGTGTTATGACAGAATCGTGCAAAATTAAGACACTTGCCCATATATTGAGCCCGGGTTTTGTAACTACCCGTACGGATATGCCTAAAGAGCTTTTTGGTTTGTGCTTCCAACGGCGAGGGACCTGAAATCATATTCAATTTACGGATCCCACCTTATCCATGAGATAGCCCAATAAAGTTTCAACGGTTGCAATTAGTTTCATGTGATTTTGTTTACTTATCGGATAACGTTTTTCTTCGTAGCAAAAGGTGGTGTTATGATAGACTTTGACAATGTCTTTAATAATATTTTCGACTGGAACTTCGGAAAGATTTTTCATAACTAATGGGAAATGTTCGCCGGAAGAAGCTCTAATAACTTCATCAAACGTTGTGATTTGCAAGTCCTCCTCTGAAATCTCACCAATAGGTTGTAATAGGTCATTCTTAAATTGTTCAATCAAGGTATGAATTTCTTGCCTTCCCATATTTCTAATATCTAATCTGGTAATAACATTGTAAAAAGCATGTTGCTGCTCCTCATTAAGTTTAGATACAATCTCGTTTCCAATGCTAATTCCAATTTTGTCTTGAGAAACTAACTCTTGAATAGAAGGAATTAGCTGAAGAAGTCTTAATAACCTAGTTATCTTCCTTTGACTAAATTTAAGAAGATCTGCTACATATTTTGCATCTTTTGAGTCACCGTGTCCCAATTTCCTACCTCTTTTGATATCGTAAATCTCATAAAGCCTTTTAACGATTTTAGCTTGCTTAATGAGATCGTGTTCATTATCCCTTCTAGATCTGTTTAGCGTAAGTAGCAGGAATTCTTCAGAGTTACAATTGGAATCGGAATCGATTATATAAACCGGCACCTCATGAATACCCAACTTCTGAGCTATCAACCATCTTGTAGTACCGTCAATAATTTGATTATGCTGATTGATAATTAGTGGGTATAAGATTCCTTCTTCACGGACACTCAACTCAAGAGATTGCATAGCGAGAGGTGTGCATTCCGAAATCACCTTATCATGACTCGGGTGCACGGTTAAATCACAAATCATTCTTGTTTCAAACATGTACTAGACCTCCTCTAAAAAGTTAAATTAGGCAGACTTATTCCAATGGCATTGCTGATATCTTTCAGCAATCTTTAACTAGTAGCTATATAATCAGCGGCCGGAGAGCTTGCTTGGAGCGGGGTTCAACGAAAACCAAGTTCAAGTACATCTCTTATTAATGCTCGCTGTTATTTTTTTGAATTGAGTAGTATCAGAGACATAAGTGAGCCGTTATGGGCTCGCCTCCCGGCAACATAAAAAGTATTGTGGTTGCCTGCTAGCCCTTGAGTCAGAATGGCGGACGGGCGTATCCATACCATTCGGGATCACTTGTTTCAACCAACTCCGGTCGCAAGCGTCCGGGGTGATCCTTGGTCTGATGATTAGATCGTCCGATAAAATCGGAAATTGATATTTTGCCGTCTAGGTAACATATATATAAAAAGGCCAAAGAATCATTTAGAAGATCCCTCAGCCTTGAATATTTAGACTGTAATTAGCATTCCTACCTCGGAAGGTTTGAACGCAAAAAAGCCCTAATGGGAATTGAAATCATCCATTAGGGCTTAAAGCCAATTATAATAGTTAGTAGCATCAGAGCTCATTTAAAACATATTAACACGTTTAAAGTTTGTTAGAATTAGATTCCCATAAGACTCATGTCAAGGGATGAAGTATAAATTGTATAGTTTATGAATCATATATTATGACCACATGATAATATTGTCAAGAAACTTTTTTATGCCTTGAACTTGGAAGAGTATTGCGGCATTAACTGCGGCTATTAGCCGCAGTTAATGCCGCAATACTAAAGTCCTTGATTTGTTTGGTTATTACGAAATAATATGGGTACTTAACGAGTAACTTAGGTGACAAAAAGTCTATTAGAGAAACATTGCCGGCAGTGAATGAGGCTATTAGCCGCAGTTATTGAGTAGAATCCACTCAATAACTGCGGCCTCGCAGAAACTATTTCAGAGAATCGACCGTTTTAGCTAAGTTCTTAGTCATCTGATGAATAAATTTAATTTCCTCGAGAGATCTCTCAAAAAGAGTAGCGCGAATAGATTCAATTAGCATTTTCTTATCTTCAATGCCTACGTCAATATTTACTTGGGCGAAGTTAAATATTGCCGAGGGATAGATATCGAGAGCATTAATGATTTTCTCTAGTGTTTCTATAGAAAGATTTCTTGTTCCTCTTTCGACATCGCTTATGTAGCTATACGTAAGTCCTGATTTTTCCGAAAGAGCTTCTTGAGTCATATTATTAGCTTTTCTAATTTGGCGGATATTTTCTCCGAGCATTCTTAAAAAGTCAGACATCTTATCACCTCTACTATTAACAGTAGGGGTGTTTATAGTTTTTAATTATAGAATTAAAGTATAAAAAAACAGTTGATTACCCTTATAAGGGTAGTATAATGCGATTATATTCTAAAATATTTTTGATGATGAGTTAAAAGGGGATTAGGGAGATACTATCAATGCTAAGTTATGGGAAATATTAATAATAGCTCCAGAGAGTTTGATTGAACCAACTGAAATAAAGGTAGATTACTATGATTTTTGGGAAGGGAATGTAGAATATGAAGAAAATGATAAGCACCGTAGAAACAATGGTTATCGATAACGAAGAAGGCGAGAAGTTTATTCTTGAACTGGATACTCTTTTGATCGATGGTGAAGAGCGGTACATCATTACAAAAGAACCGGAAGTCTGTTTATTTGAGGTGTTGGACCAACAACATATCGTCACTATAGACGAGACAAAAGCAGTCGCAAAAAACTTCTTTTTTTTCCGCCCCAACAATTACCCATTCGGTGAAAATTCAAAATTAAAAATTACGGGGCTAACATACAACACTAGAGAGACGGAGAATCGTCTATGTACACGGTTTATGATTGCAAACGGAGATAAACCTAAGGATATGATTAGTGTTATTTTTACCAGTCCAGAGGCCGATATCAAGATCTGACTAATATCTAATTATAGAATCAGTTGTGAGGATAATTAGTTACCATCTATATGTCGTAGATTATAAACTGATGCTGTGGATACAACAAATGTTAATTACATTTATAAAGATGCACTGCCATGGCAGGATACATCTACTAGCTCTTAATGGCTATTTTACTACATTACAACTTAGAATGAGGACGAGTTTATGGAACCATTAAGAAATGAAGTTGAAAAATTAATTTTATCTGATTTTTTTGAAAGTAATTTTGATAATAGTCAGGTCTTTAGTGTAGGTAAGAATGAATGGGTGGAATTGGAAATAATTTGCCCCAAATTTGATCAAATAGACAAATATATTCTCAGTGTAATATTGAAAGACGGAAAAAAGGAATTCGGTTATAACCGAGTAACTTGTAGGATTGAAGTAATAGATTTAATGAGGAAATTAGAAATAAATGAAGCTGTTTTGAATGAAAGACTAAGGAAATTCGTATCTTTTAGTTTAGAAGTACGCTCGGAATATATTTGTACTCATTATAGTTTTTTTGATTTAGGAACTCTCTCAGAAAATAACGAGCGAGTTGCGTATGAGTTAGGTATATATAATTTGGCTGCGTTAAATAAATACTTTGATAATAAATATATAGACCTTTTAATTGAACAATAAGGTGTTGGTATTTGCAAATTGATTGTGGTCCCTAAAATCGAATGTTGGGGTATTCTGAAGACAAATCCAAAGAAGCGGCTTGTTCGTTATTACCGGATTGCCAAAACGAACAATAGGTTTTGGACTGAATGCCGATGTATTCGCGCTTAAAATTTACGAGAATCATTAAGCACTACAGAATAAATATGATCCGAATGATCTAGAGCAGGTTAATATTGGGCACTTACATGAGAGAGTGAGACTGAATAAACGTCGTTTGCGAAAGTATTAGTATATGATAAAGAAACTGCTCTTTGGAGCAGTTTTTTTATTGAAGTTAGCTATGAGCCTGCTATTTGTGCTGTTCCATAATGCCTAATAATTAACTGATATCTTGACTTACTATTGCCCGATATATTCCATATCATTAACCTAGAACATAACCGTAAGCAGACAAGATTTCAATTTTGGTATTGTAATACCAAAATTGAATATCGATTGACAAAAACTCTCTATGGTAATATATTTTATTTATGATTAGTAGTAAGTCGTTATGCAAGGAGGGGTACAAAGATGCGTAGTGACACGCGATTCAAACATATTTGGAATCGTTACAATGCACTAAGAGGATATACTGTTCAGTCCGAACTGCCCGTTGCATTGTTCCTATTGAAAAAGACAAAAGAAGAGTTTGTATCAAATTCAAAAAAACCTACTGAGCACAAAGCTTATGAGGCGATGCTTTCAATAGCAGATAGTTACGGAATGAAAAATCCATATCCGGATCCAAAGGCGTTTTTCGGTGCTTTTATGGCTATGGATGATGAAGATATTGATTGGGAATTGGCTCTTGCGTCTGCAGATCCTAAAGAGATGTTTTATATACCGAAAGTGCTGATTAACCAATTTGAAAAACACATTAATCCAAACACTAACATGGTATTGATTCCTGAAGCTGAAAAATTTGTACCTCACCTTACTGAATTAGTAAACCGACATTCTGATTGCGTATTCTACATAACTACTATGAATAGCGTGAGTAAAGTTCTTCTTGATGAAATGTTTAAGGAGCATGTGAATGTAATTGTCGAACAGACTAGTATTTATGATTATGAGTTTTCAGCAAGGAAGTTTGATTTAATTCTGTCGGTACCTGTATTTGGTGCAAGAGAACGCGGTGAAGATAACGGAGATTTCATCTGTAGGGAATATGAAATGATAGCTGTAGAGAACTTGCTCTTACACTTGAATAGTTCGGGAGTTTTGGTGATTGTACTTCCAGCTCGAATAACTTTTGCTGCGGGCTCGATTAAAGACTTAAGGGATTTTATACAAGGCATGTATAAATTGGAGGAAATAGCCGAGCTGCCAACGGGGATATTTTCATCTACCGCTATTAAGACGTATATGTTTACAATTACAACTGGTCGCACAGAAGATGTAATGATTAAGAGGTATGACGCTGCTACAAGCAACATCAAAAAAAATGGAATCAATGAATTGGTTCTCATTGATGATACATTTGTTATGCTGGAAGAGTTGATGGAAATGGGTTACTGGAATGTTGATCATATCTTTGGGATGGTGGATGAAGATTGGCAGCGTTATCAGAACTCAAGCATGAAAAAAGAAGAATTAGGTAATTTTGCTGAAGTATTTCGCGGAAAGGCGATCAATAAAAAAGATGCTAATGGTAGCATTGGAGTCGTAAATATATCGAACCTTAATGATTATGACATTGATTATGCGGGCCTTGATCACATCGAAGAGGAAGAGCGGAAAGTTGCGAATTACATACTTAGAGAAGGGGATTTATTACTGCCAGCACGGGGAACAGCGATCAGAATTGCGGTTTTTCAAGAACAGAAGTATCCTTGCATCGCGTCATCAAACATTATTGTAATAAGGCCGAATGAAAAACTACTTTTAGGGACGTACCTAAAAGTTTTCTTGGATAGCCCGATGGGGAAGAAAGTTTTATCAGGAAAGCAGCAAGGAACAGTCGTCATCAATATTAGCTATAAAGACTTGAAGTCACTAGAAGTCCCGTTGCTTAGAGTTGAAGAACAAAAAGTGATCGCAGAAGAATATGAACAGGAGCGTTCCAGATATGTAGAAAGCATTCGTCTTGCTGAGAATAGATGGAATGAAGTAATGGAGCGACTTCAAAATACTATTTTGAATGTGAAACAATAAAATATTTAACTTAAATAACCGTGATGAACTGGAAGAGTTATATAAAGAGTCTGTAAGAAGGAAATCGTAGGCTGAGACTGACTTAGTGAGAAATATCAGCCCTGCACCAGGGGAGGAAATCACATGATCGGAGCTATAATTGGCGATATTGTCGGTTCCAGATTTGAATTGGATAATCATCGCTCGAAGGATTTTGATTTTTTAACATACAAGTGTTTTTTCACTGACGACTCGGTGATGTCACTAGCTATATGTGAAGCACTTATGAGCTGTAAACATGATTATAGATATTTGGGCGACCAAGCAATTAAATCCATGCAAGTTATTGGAAGACCCTATCCGAATTGCGGTTACGGAGGAATGTTCTATAAATGGATGTATAGTGATTCTCCTGAACCATATTATAGCTTCGGAAACGGTGCAGCAATGAGAGTAAGCGCCTGTGGCTATGTAGCCAATTCCATTGAAGAAGTTATATTGCTTTCGCACAAGGTGACAGCTGTAACGCATAATCATCCGGAGGGAATAAAAGGTGCCGAAGCTACTGCAGTTGCAGTTTTTCTGGCTCGTAGCGAAAAAAATATCTTAGAAATTCGCGATTACATTGATAAGCACTACTACCCCATGAATTTCTCGCTCAATGGAATCCGGGAAACGTATCAATTTAACGAGACTTGCCAAGAAACAGTTCCGCAAGCACTTGTTGCTTTCTTCGAGTCTTCCAATTTTGAAGACGCAATCCGAAACGCTGTCTCTATTGGTGGAGATAGTGATACGTTGGCTGCAATTACTGGAGGCGTGGCAGAAGCTTACTACGGTGTGCCGACACGTATCAGGAAACATGCACTGACATTTCTTGATGAGCGGCTTCTGAGGATACTGCTTGAGTTCGAAAATTTATATCCCGCAAAGATGGAAAAAGTACAGTCTTCAGGGAGCGTCAGCATTAAAAAAAAGTCTGCCGGAGCCAAAATAAAAACGGGAGGTAGAGAAGAAATGATCCAATTAGCAATGGATGCTGCTGATGAAGCGCTAAAAAACAGTACTTCAGAGCCTGAAGAAATAACAAGTCAAAAACTCTTTTCTCACCTTTTTGAAGCCTGCAATATTCTGCGTGGTCCAATTAATCAGGATGAGTACAAAAGCTACGTAACGCCAATTCTCTTTTTTAAACGATTATCAGATGTTTATGATGAAGAAACTCAAGCCGCATTAGAAGAATCCGGGGGCGATGAAGAATTTGCTAGTTTTCCTGAGAACCACCGTTTCATTATTCCTGATGGGTGCCATTGGCAGGACGTTCGCGAAGTTAGTGAGAACGTCGGAGTAGCAATAATCAAAGCAATGAATGGAATAGAACGTTCCAACCCAGATACGCTTAATGGCGTATTTAGCAGCTTTGACGATGCAAACTGGACAGATAAAACAAAGCTTTCGGATGAACGATTGAAAGACCTTGTTGAACATATGTCAAAGATCAGGGTCGGAAATGGTAACTATTCTGCTGATGTTATGGGCGACAGTTATGAGTTCTTAATTAAAAAATTCGCGGACTTATCAAAGAAGAATGCGGGCGAATTTTATACCCCGCGCTCAATTGTAAAGCTTCTGGTTATGCTCTTGGCACCACAAGTTGGTGAATCTGTATATGATCCTGCAGCTGGAACTGGAGGTATGCTCATTGAAGCTATCCGTTATATGAAGGATGATAAACTTACTTATGGCCGTATCTATGGTCAAGAGAAGAACCTTGCCACTTCAGCCATTGCTAGAATGAATCTTTTTCTTCATGGCGCAAAGGAATTTAAAGTTACTCAAGGCGATACGCTGCGGTCGCCAAATTACTTAGAAGGCGGTAAGATGAAGACCTTCGATTGTGTAATTGCGAATCCTCCATTTTCTTTGAAGAACTGGGGTGCTGAGCAGTTTAGTTCTGACATCTACGGTCGCAATATATGGGGAAGCCCTACGGATTCTAATGCTGACTTCGCTTGGTTGCAGCACATGGTTAAATCCATGGATCCAAATACCGGGCGATGTGCAGTTGTGCTTTCCCAAGGATTACTGTTCCGTAGCGGTAAAGAAGGCGAGATTCGAAAACTGCTCGTCGAATCTGATAAATTGGAATGCATTATTACATTAGTAGGCGGTGTTTTTTATTCAACAGGTGTTTCGGCTTGTATCCTCCTTCTGAATAATAACAAACCGAATAAGCATAAAGGTCGGATATGCATGATTGATGCTTCAAGCATTTATACTCCTCAGCGTGCACAGAACATTATGACTGATGATGACATCCAGAAAGTGTTTGATTACTACACTAATTACGAGGATGTAATCGAACACGTGGAGATCGTCAATATAGATGATATTCGTGGTAAGGACTATACACTGGCAATCAACAATTATGTTAAAAAGAAAAAAATAGAGACGGTGTCGCCCGCTGAGGTTCGTAGAAAGTATTATGAAGCTTTTGAAGAGATGGTTAAAGCCGAAGATAAAATGATGAATCTTCTCCTGGAAGGAGGATATGTCAATGAGTAAGCGTATCACAATTGAAGAATTGCAGTCCTACCTTTGGAATTCTGCTGTTCTATTACGTACAAATATCGATGCTGGGGCTTATAAGCAGTACATATTTCCATTACTTTTCTTCAAGCGAATCAGCGATGTTTATGATGAGGAATGCGAACAAATTCTTGAAGATTACGGTGGAGATGAAGAAGCTTTAGAGTGGGAGGAGAACCACCGTTTCATCGTGCCGGAAGGCGCTCACTGGCGTGATGTTCGAGCAGTATCAGAGAATGTTGGTGTTGCAATTGTGAATGCTTTCCGAAAAATCGAAAATGCAAACTCTGACAAACTGCAAGGTGTCTTTGGCGATGGCGCCTGGACAAATAAAAATCGTCTCCCTGATCGGTTATTGAAGGAGTTAATTGAACATTTCAGCACAACAACACTCTCTATTAAGAACTGTCCGGAGGACGAACTCGGACAGGGATATGAGTATCTGATAAAAAAGTTTGCTGATGACAGCGGCCACACCGCGCAGGAGTTTTATACGAACCGTACGTTGGTACACTTGATGACGGAAATGCTAGAACCCGAATCCGGCGAATCGATATATGATCCCACATGTGGCAGTGCTGGGATGTTGATTTCAACGATTGCATACTTGAAGGAGCAGAAAAAAGAATGGCGTAATGTTTCGGTCTTTGGACAAGAGATTAACGCACTTACATCCGCCATTGGCAAGATGAATCTTTTTCTTCATGGTGTGAAAGACTTTGACATCGTCAATGGTGATACATTGAAGGCACCGGCTTTTATTGAAAAAGGTCAGCTGAGACAATTTGATTTGATCCTAGCCAATCCCCCCTACTCTATCACCCAGTGGGATCGCGAAGCATTTGCTAGCGATAAATACGGTCGGAATTTCCTTGGCGTACCGCCACAAGGGCGTGCTGATTATGCTTTCTTGCAGCATATTATTAAGAGCCTTAATGAGGAAACCGGACGCTGTGCAATTCTGTTCCCGCACGGCGTGCTATTTAGAAATGAAGAGAGCACGATGCGCGAAAACCTTGTTCGCAATGATATGCTTGAATGCATTATAGGGTTAGGACCAAATCTATTCTATAACTCTCCGATGGAGGCTTGTATCGTCATATGTCGTATGAATAAGAGGCCGGAACGGCGTGGTAAAATCCTTTTTATCAATGCAATCAAGGAAGTTGAACGTAAAAGTGCACAGAGCTTCTTGGAGGAAAGGCACATCTTGAAAATAACCAAAGCTTACGACGAGTATGAAACAGACGGAGATTTCGCACGAGTTGTTACGATCCAAGACATAGAAGATAATAACTTCTCGCTGAGTATTCCGCTGTATGTTAAGCATCCTGGTCAAGAGAACGATGTGGATGAAAGATCGCTACAGGAGCGATATGAAGACTGGAGAACAGCCTCTGAAATCATGAAACTTCGCTACATGAAATTAAATAATATGCTTGTAAATGAGGTCGAAGGTGATGAGTAAAGTCAGATTTGGTGATGTAGTCAAGGACATTAAGAACAATGTTGACCGAAATAATAACCCTTACGAGTTCTATGTCGCAGGTAATCACATGGATACAGAGGATTTAAAAATACACCGCAAAGGGAAATTTGCTACTGACGATGTTGGGCCAGCATTTATTAGAGAATTCAAAGAAGGGCAGGTATTATACGGTTCTAGGAGAACGTATCTTAAAAAGGTCGCTGTAGCTGATTTTGATGGTGTCACAGCCAATACGACTTTTGTACTTGAAACCAGCGATAAATCAAAGTTTCTTCAAGAATTATTGCCATTTATTATGCTCTCAGATAGATTTACGCAATGGTCTATTATGAAGTCAAAAGGATCAACAAATCCATATGTGCTATTCTCAGACCTTGCTGAGTACGAATTTGAACTACCTGATTTTGAAAAACAGCGTGAGTTGGCGAAGCTACTGTGGGCAATAGACGCTACAAAAAAAGCTTATCAGAAAATGTTACAGAAGACGGATGAGTTGGTGAAATCTCAATTTATCGAGGAAGTAGAGCGCTGTTTCAATGAAGGACGTCACAAGCCTTTGAACGACTTGATTCAGCAAGACCGCTCTATAACGTATGGGATTTTGAAACCTGGAACAGGCATTGCTGGTGGTGTGCCAGTCGTGAAAGTCAAAGACTTCCCAAATGGCTACATTAACGAATCAGACTTATTGCTAACCTCGCCTGAGATAGATGCGAATTACAAGCGTTCTAAGCTGATCCCGGGCGATTTGCTCATCTCCATAAGGGGGACGGTAGGACGATTGGCTGAAGTCCCCGAAACACTTAAAGGGGCGAACATTACGCAAGATACGGCCAGGCTTTCAATAAAACCTGAGTACAACAGGGTTTTTATACGAGGGGTTTTAGAAACGCCCATTTTGCAACAGATAGTGCAGGAGTTGATTAGAGGGGTTGCTGTAAAAGGCATTAACATTGGAGATGTCCGAAAACTCCCTATCCCCTGTCCCACGATCGCGGCACAAGATCGCCTTGCTGAAATATACAAACAGGCTGACAAATCAAAATTAGAACTAGAACAGGCTCTTGCAGAACTGGATGCTACCTGCAAAAGTATTATCTTGGAAAACATTGAATAGACTGATTTCTTTGCATTTCTTAATTTGTTGAAGATAGGAGTGACACTTGATGTTTAATGAAGATAATACGATTGAGCAAATGGTACTTACAACGCTCAAAAGTAATGGTTGGAAGTATATCTCGCCCACAGAATTACTACGTGAATACTCTGACGTAATGGTTGAGACTATGGTTAAAGAGGCGCTTATTCGTCTTAACCCTGAAATTGCTGAAGAACCATCTCGCGCAGATGAAGTTATCTATAAACTGCGTACGCTCATATTGACAGTTCAGCCACATAACCTGGTAACGCAGAATGAACTGTTCAAGAAGATGATTTTTGAGGAGAACTCCTATCCTTTCGGCAAAGATGGCCGTATGATTCCCATTCGTTTCTTTGGTACGATGACTAAAGAAGACCAAGGGTTGAACGAATATGTTGTCACAAATCAATGGGTATATCCACAAAAAGAGAATGGTAAAAGGCTTGATATTGTTCTTCTGATTAATGGATTTCCTGTGGCGATTGGTGAACTGAAAACGCCCGTTCGTAATTCTATAACATGGTTGGATGCTGCTGGAGACATAGCTGCATATGAAAAGAGTATACCAGGCATGTTTGTAACTAACATATTCAATTTTGCTACAGAAGGCAAATGTTATAGATATGGTTCAGTTTGCATGCCAATTGGAATGTGGGGTCCATGGCACACTCCGGATCATAAAAGTGAGGGAAGTCTTGCTGATGTAAAAATTAGTGTTGCAGATATGATTACACCTGAAAAGGTCATGGACATTTTTCAATTCTTTACAGTATTTGCAACTGATAAAAAGTATCGCAAATATAAAGTCATATGCCGTTATCAACAATTTGAGGGTGCGAATCTTATTGTGGAACGCGTAAAGACTGGATACCCAAAACAAGGTCTTATCTGGCATTTTCAGGGTTCTGGTAAATCCTTGCTGATGGTTTTTGCGGCACAGAAACTTAGAATGATACCTGAATTAAACAATCCAACAGTAGTTATAGTTGACGACCGAATTGACCTAGAGATGCAGATAACTGCTACATTTAACGCATCAGATATTCCTAATCTCGTTAGTCTTGGCTCAAAGGACGACTTAGAATCCTTCTTTTTAGGGGACCAGAGAAAGATTGGAATTACAACAATCTTTAAATTTGGTGATATTAAAAAAGAACTAAACCCTAGAGATAATATCATTCTTATGGTTGATGAAGCTCATAGAACTCAGGAAGGCGATTTAGGTAGTAAGATGCGTCTTGCTCTTCCGAATGCGTTTTTCTTTGGCCTTACAGGTACACCGATCAATCGTATTGATAAGAATACTTTCAATACGTTTGGTGCAGTTGAGGATAAGAGTGGATATATGAGCAAGTATTCCTTCTCGGATTCAATCCGTGACAATGCGACGCTACCATTGAATTTCGAACCGGTACCAGTTGACCTGCATGTGGATAGAGAAAAGCTCGATGCTGAATTCGAAGCATTAACAGAGAACTTATCTAAAGAAGATAAAGCAGAGTTATCTCGAAGGGTCAATATGAAAGCAATTATGTATGACCGCAAGCGTATCAGAAAGATATGTGAGCATATAGCGAAGCATTACCGGGAGAAAATTGAACCGAATGTATACAAAGGTCAGGTTGTTTGTTATGACAGAGCGTGCTGTCTTATGTATAAAGAAGAACTTGATAAATTGCTAGGTCCGGATGCAACTACAATTGTTATGGACACCAACAATGACAAGGAAGACAAATATAAAGCATATAGACGTGATAGGGACGCAGAAGGAAAGATTTTAGATAGATTTAGAGAACCTAACGACCCACTGAAGCTTGTTATAGTAACGTCAAAGCTTCTTACTGGTTTTGATGCACCTATATTGCAGGCTATGTACCTTGATAAGCCAATGAAAGATCATAACTTGCTGCAGGCCATCTGTCGTACTAACAGAACCTATGATGAAGGTAAGACACATGGTTTGATTGTTGACTATATAGGTGTTTTTGATAATGTAGCAACAGCTTTGGACTTTGATGAATCGAGTATGAAAAAGGTCATTTCGAATATTGAAGAAGTCAAAAAGCAGATCCCTGCACTAATGCGTAAGTGCTTGAGTTATTTCATGGGAGTAGATCGTACAATAGATGGTTGGGAAGGTTTGATTGCTGCACAAGAATGTTTGCCAACTAATAAAATCAAAGACGAATTTGGAGCCGATTATAAAGTGCTCAATAGAGCGTGGGATGCGCTTTCGCCAGATCCGTTCCTGAATCCAATGAAATTTGATTTCCGATGGTTGACAAGAGTATTCGAATCGGTGAAGCCTACTGATGGAAGAGGCGGGTTGATTTGGGCAGCACTCGGAGCAAAGACATTGGAATTGGTTCACGAGAATCTGCAAGTGGGAGAAGTACATGATGACATGGAAATTCTTACGATGGATGCAGATTTAATCGATGCATTCATTGAAAAACAAAAGGATCTGAGAAAGACAACGATCAAAGTTGAAATTGATTTGGTCGCGAAAATTCGAAAACACAGTAATGATGTTAAATTCGTTAAGTTAGGAGAAAAACTTGAAAATCTCCGTGAGAAACACGAACAAGGGCTAATAACCAGTATTGAGTTTCTAAAACTGCTATTAGAACTTGCGCGGGAAGCAGCAGAAGCTGAAAAAGAAGTAGTGCCTGAGGAAGAAGTAGACAAAGGCAAGGCAGCATTGACAGAGCTTTTTGATGGGGTGAAGAATTCAAAGACACCAATTATAGTCGAGCGAATTGTTAGCGATATAGATGATATCGTTAAGATTGTACGTTTCGATGGTTGGCAGGGTACAACTGCAGGAAAACAGGAAGTGAAGAAAGCTCTTCGAAGTGTTATCTGGGTCAAATACAAAATTAAAGACAAAGAAGTCTTTGATATAGCCTATCAGTACATTGAGCAGTATTACTAATTCGGAGAAGTAAAGATGGGAGACAGATCATTCAGTGATCAGCAGTGGTGTTGTTGGTATTGAAAAAGTCGAGAAGAATAGGAACAGATGTGACAACTGTTAGGAGGTTAGAAATTTGGCAATTGAAAAAAAGACAATAGGAGACCTGAAAGATCACAGTTTTTTCGTGCCTTCATATCAGAGAGGGTATCGTTGGACTGAATTTGAAGTAACAGCGTTACTTGATGATGTGTCCGAATTTTCCAGCGCAGGCGATAAGAAGTACTGTATTCAGCCGCTTATAGTAAAGAAACGCGAGGACGGCTCGTTCGAAGTAGTAGACGGACAGCAACGCCTCACTACTATTTATATTTTCATGAAAATCGCAGCACAAGAAATTCGCTCTGCCGTGCCACCTTTTGAATTGAACTACGAAACGCGTGAAAATAGCGGTTACTTTTTAAAGAGTTTATCGGATGATACCAACTCTGATAATTCAAACATTGACTTCTATCATATGGGACGTGCCTATAAAGTTATGAATAAATGGCTTGAAACCCAACCTGATAAGTCGGTTGCCATTCAAGAACTTAATACCAAAATCAGAAAGAGCGTGTTCTTTATATGGTACGAACTCCCGCAAGATAGTGACCCTATTGCAATGTTCACAAAAGTGAATCTTGGAAAAATCTCACTCACCAATGCAGAACTTATTAAAGCCTTGCTCCTTAACAAAGATAACTTCGACACAGATGCAAACAAGCGGCAAACTGAGATTTCCATAGCGTGGGACAGGATAGAGCAAGGGTTACGAGATGATTCTTTTTGGTATTTCCTTAATGAAAAAGAGCAAAGTGGCACACGTATTGATATGCTATTTGATTTGCTTGCAAATGACTACAACACTAAAGCAAAGAATCCGATATCTACTAATCAAAATTACTTCCCGTTTTTAGTATTCTCTGAAACTTTGAAAAACGCTAGGGGAAGCGAAATGGAAATTGTCAATGCCCTATGGGGTGATGTTGAAAAGTTGTATGCCGAATTCCGCGATTGGTATAATGACTTAAATAAATATCACATAATCGGTTATCTAATAGCAACAGGCTCAACGATTACAGAGATTTTTTCACTTACTCGCGGCAAGCGAAAAAGCGCAGTTGCCACAGCTTTGCTCTCAAAGGCGAAAATTAAGTATGATGATTTAGCCATACTCGCTCTTGATACAAAAGCGAATAAGAAAAGAATCCGCCATCTGCTCTTGCTCTTCAACCTTGCAACACTTGTATGTAAAAGTGAAAAACAATATCGGTTTCCGTTTGATATTTATAAGCGTGAACAATGGGATATAGAGCATATCCATGCAACCGCAGATGAAACAGATGACGCAGATGACAGCTTCGGCAACCTTGCCTTGCTTGACTGTCACACAAATCGTAGTTATAAGGAAGCGCAATTCCTTGATAAACGCAAGATAATTATTGAACGTGAATCCAAGGGTCTTTTTGTACCGCTGTGTACAAAAAACGTTTTCTTGAAGGTGTATTCGAAAAATCTGGATGATATGGATGTATGGCACGAAAAAGATAAAGCAGAGTATGTTTCCGCAGTAAACCAAACGCTGAACACATTCTTCAACGGGAGGTCAGGACAATGAGCGAAAAGACAATTGATACCTTATTCAAACTGCTTGATGATTATCAGGTTGAAGTCCCAATTATTCAGCGGGATTATGCACAAGGGCGACAAGATACCCATGCAAAAACAGTGCGTTCGAATTTGCTCAATGATATGCGAGCCGCTATTCTGGGGGAAACACCGCCACTTGACCTTAACTTCGTGTATGGAAAAGTCGAAGGCGAAAAATTTATACCAATTGATGGGCAACAGCGTTTGACAACGCTCTTTTTGTTGCACTTATATGCGTTCCACAATGACAAAACTAAAACGCATATTTTACATAAATTCACATACGAAACCCGTATAACATCTCGAGAATTTTTGAAAGCATTGACTAATAACCGTGCTGCTGTTTTTGCATCGGGAACAATACCATCTGCAGAGATAGAAGATTCTGAGTGGTTTGTTTCAGGTTGGACACACGACCCAACTATCAAATCCGTTCTTGTTATGCTCGATGATATACAGGCAACATTCGGTAACATAGAACACCTTGCTGAGAAGCTGACAGATGTAGGAGTTGAACCTCTTACTTTTAAGTTTTTAGATATGCAAGACCTCGGCATGGAGGACAGCTTGTATATAAAATTAAATGCGCGTGGGAAACCTCTGACAGAATTTGAAAATTTCAAAGCACGATTAATCGGTAGGATTAAAAGGTTGGAACTGCCTTATATCAATAAGTTCGAACTTTTTTTTGACTGCGACTGGACAGACCTTTTTTGGGCAGAACATAAAGATGATTTCGACCAGACGTATTATGCTTTCTTTGGTGTTTTGTTGATGAACAAAGGGATAATACAAGACGACAAGAATTGGGCGAACAACCTTGACTATAGTAAGATAGATGCAGAAGTTTTTGAAACGGCATTTTATACGCTTAACTTTCTATGTAAAAACCCTGCCTATAAAGATGTAAGGGTTCTGATTTTTAATGCGTTGACCGAGGGACGTACCTATACTAATCGTGTGTTGTTTCACGCTGTAACAACGTATTTGTTTAAGGCAAAGGGTGTAGATAACGGTTCATTGAAACAGTGGATGAGGATTATTAGAAACCTAACGCTTAACAGCACATTGGACATAATCAATTTATACCGCAATGCAACCGGAAGCATTACCACCCTCGCCGAAAATTGGAATACCTTACTGGTCTACTTTTCTACAAATGGGAAAGTTTCTGGTTTTAATCAACAACAAATAGCAGAGGAACAGATAAAGGCACGGATAATTATCGCAGATGAGAGTTTTGCTGAAGAAATATACAAGGCAGAACAACACCTTTATTTCAGTGGGCAGATTCGTTCAGCACTCTACCTTGTAAAGAATTATGATGACAAATTTGAGAAAGAAAAATATATAGAATACTGGAATAAAATATCCCTCATGTTTGACAGCAGCAAACCAAAACAGGGGCATTTATTACGCCGTGCATTACTTACTTTAGGGGACTACACACTCCCTGTAAGCCAATTTAAAACACTGTGCGTTGACGACCCGAATGAAGCTGCAAGTACCCCCAGTTTGAAATCGTTGTTCGCGAATTGTGGCAATGTTGTTAGACAACTTCTTGACGCACTTGACCCAAATATTGATATACAAGCACAGTTGAAAGAGATAATTGCAAAATCGGTAGTATCTAAAAAAGATTGGCGGTATTGTTTAATACGCTATCCACGATTGTTTAATTGGATGAGTGTTTCTCACTTGCGATTGCGTGTTCTCCGAAAGGAAATGCACCTCATACAAAACAAATGGTCAAATGGCTACAATTATGCACTTTTTCTTTCAGCACTGTACGAGGAATTGAAAAGCCGGAAGATAGAATCACAATTTGACGGTGAATTGGGGATTCATGTACAGCACTACCTTTATGCAAAGGGATATACTGTAAGCTTTAGTAATGAGAAATTCAAGGTTGCAAACGGAACTAATAAGGTTGTATTTGAATCACAATCAGACGACCCGATTCTCGAAACGGCGGAATTTATCTCCAGATGATTTTGTAGCACTCCAAGCGACCTTATACCAGGAAAGTTCTAGCGATTTGAGAATAAGACTAAATAGATAAGATTTACTGTGATTTTGCATGACCACCGGACATGATAGATTGAAAAGACTGTCCAGTCCACTCTGATTTAGAAAAGTTGAATACAAGTAATAAATAATTAAAATAACAACGAGCAAAACAATGAGAATCTAGTGCTTGTGAAAAGCAAGCAAAGTGCCTGTAAACCCTCAACACATTAGCTTTTAGTGAAGTATTAGATTGAGCTTCATTTGCACTGATAACAGTAGTATAAGTAAAAGACTGGAAAAATGCAGGGGAAATGGCCCTAGCAGTTTCCAGTCTTTGTTTTTAAGTAGACACTGTTTATTATGCCAGGACAGTTATATTAATATAAGAATTGTTTGCGGCCAATATCCCCCTACAACCACTGTTTAACCCCTTACCCTTCTTTTCACCCGCTTTTCCTTTTCGAGAAAAACAAGAGGAAAGAGGGAAAGTACTTTGCTCTTGGTCATTTTGTAATTCTTCGCGACTCTTATATCAACATATTCTGTTTTAATGGCTATTCATCGCCTTCACAGTCACCTCAATCCTACCATCAGATTAAATATGTTTTTGCTTTATTACAGCAATCCACACTGGAAGTTTGGTAGTTAGCTTCATATTATGCCTTAACAAGTTGCTAGCCCTTTGGTTGGTTTCCTTACAAATCAACACTACTAATGAGTTCATCTATGTAAGGAACAACATCAGGAAAGTCAGTATTTAGTCATTCTAGTTCTATCCAGCCGTTCAGCTACTTCAGTCTGCAGGGTTTTGATGTAGGGGCACCTAATGTGATGCCCTTTTTTCTGTTCATAGAATGATGCAGTGCAAAATTTAACGACTGAGCATTTTTAATAATAAAAGAAGGTGTAAATAAAATAAGACCTGTATTTATATAGAGGGATCTATTGAGGAGGTATTGTTAATTTTTAATTGAATCATAATCCTTTAAGTGAAATATTTGGTAGAGCAATTAGAGCGGATTTGTTAAACTTGATTTATGGATAATTAATTGCATTTGAGCGGGGGTATTTTTGTGGCGGTAATTAATCTGTATAAGATTTTATCAAACAAACATGCAAGCCTTAGAGCTCACCTAGAAGAACACTACAGAACAAGAGGGGCACAATTATGTTCACGTCAGCACCCTAACAGTATAACTGGAGAAATAGAAGTGGTGAATTATCAGATGACACTTTATTTCGGTAGAGGGGGAGATGATAAAACATTATCTTGGAATTGGGTTCTTAATGCATTTGGAAACCAAAATTTAAATATTAATCGAGCCCCAAAGGCTGTTGTTTTGGTTGAAATGCAAGGTTTCTTATTCGCTATTACTTTCGGGCACTCCTACTTCAAAATAGATCAGTTTTCAGATAAAGAGTGGGCATTCAATTTTGCCCGGCGCCTAAAATATCTTAATGTTAGAACTATAGCAATCACTAATCCCAACTCACAGAGAAATAGAACGGTCAATACATACTTGGATTATGAGAGTCTTGATTTGGGCAGCGGCGAGGCTTTAACAAAATTGAAAGCAAAAATATCATTACCAAACCAATTCAACTTATTTGCAGAAACAATCGAAATTGGAAATTCAGTAAGGCTTACAACAGAAAATAATACACTTGAGAACATAGCAGATATAATTAATCACATTGAAACTACTATTGCCAAAGAGGTAGAAACGGTTAAAATTCCCTACTTTAAGTCAGTGAAAGAGCTAGGGGAGATTAATACCTTAAAAGAGTTGATGAAACGGGATATAGAGAATGACTTAATGTTAATAGATTTTTCTGAATACCAAATTCACGCCACACGAATAGTATTTAACGATAATCACGAATATGAATTAAAACATAAATACAAAAGTAAAAAATATGACAGAGTTAACCATGAGACAGTACACTCTTTTTTACAAGAATATGGTTTTAATGCTCGAGAAGACCTTTTAGACATTAGAGTTGTTGTATGGATCGATGGGAGATCTGAATATACTACTACTATTGAAAAGTTGATTTTTTATACAAACGAGGATTCGAATTCCTTACTCTCGGATGGATCTTGGTATATTTACAATGAAGACTATTTGCAATATTTAAAGGATTCCATCTCTGAGCTTCCCATAGAATATGATGATCAACTTAATTTCAGTAAAGCATCGCACGAAGGATATATTGAAACAAAATATCAGGAGGAGCGTGGAGCCGAAATATATCTTACTTTAAGTGAAGCGGAAATTCATAAAAAGATTAAACAAAAGTATTATAAAGAAAGATATTATAACGATTGGCTGGTGGAGCGTGGACTGGGCTTTTCTAACTTTGATCGAGAACTTGAGGCTCTAGGTAAACACAAATTAGAAGTGATGGATATATACAAGGATAATGCTATGTATGCTGTGAAGTTTGGAAAGACTTCAAGTAAATTATGCTATGCTGTTGATCAATCTATCGAGGCTATAAGAGCATATCATAGACGAGAGGTAGCTATCGATGTGAAAATTGAGAAGGTCTATTTATGGTTTGTGCTTGAAAGACGAGATTTACCTTTAATTGATAACACTCCTAATATAAATGCCTTAAACTTGCTGATCTTAAAGAACAAATTAGATCAGTGGAAAAAAGAAGTTCGATTACTGGGATATCAACCTATGGTGAAGATAAATTACTCGCGAGATTGAAAGAGAGTAGTTATGTTGAACTCTCGTAAATAATTGGATCAAACACTAAAGACTTGAGCTTGGATTTTTCTAAAGATTATGGCATATGTGCGTTTCTGTGGTTGAGAGAATGATATTTCAACCTGAATGAGATATGAAGAGGAATTCATTGGTGCTTCTGATTTTTGTGAAACATGTCAAGACAAGATGGATTCTGAATAAATTTATTACGAAGAGAGCCTTAAAACAAAGGCTCTCTTTACGTGAAACAAAGAGTTATATGCTTATAGATAAGAGTGGGCGATTTTTTTTCAAGGAAACAAGAAATTTAGCCCTATTGATGTTATGGTGAACCTTATCATAAATGACGCAAATTTTTTGTTTAAAAATGTGGAAAATCAAAAAAATTGAATTCCACCACGAATTCCATCTGCAATGGAAAATGATTATCGTGTAGTATTGGTACAAAGAATAATAAGGAGATGCTAATATGTCAGATGCTGAATTTGAGCTATATAAGGAGTGACGCCTCGAAACAGCAAGTATTTATAGGAAACTGAGTCACTTATTTTGGATAGAGGGTATTAAAGTTCAGTTATCTGTAACTTGCGTATATGCGTGTAAAGGGAGATCGGAACTATTGTATAAATCAGTAATTAGAGAGGGAAAATTTATTGTTCTTCTAGCTGATGGGGTATTTGAATTTCAATTAATGGAATTACCTACAGAAGAACTTGCTGATAAAGTAGCATTTGAACTCCAAACAGCTTGGGATGAAGGTGAATCATGGGGGGCTTATCAAGTGCGCAATGAACTTGATAGTGAAAGTTCCACTGAAGAAACTAGTGAAGCAGCTAGAAAAATAAAGGCTATGAGTCAAGCAGAGCGAGAAGTTTATTACGAAAAAATGCAACGGCGACATGAAAGAGTTCAAAAAGTTAAGCAAGCAAGAAGGTGGCAGGGTGTGTTAAGTTGGAAAAACCATTGAAAGCAAGCAGTTAATTAACGCTCTGCTCCTTCATTGTTACAATTACAAATGTAATTTGCATTGAATAGCTACGGTATGAAGAGGGGCTTCTTTGAGAAACGAAATGCGGAAAGCTGCACGAAAGATAACATCTACGAAAAGAACCCTTCGCTTCATTGGAGTCCGGCATACAAAGGTTTTGTTTCGTTGATTTGCCCCAGGGGGCAAAGATAGATGATGGAACAGTGGGATAGCGATTTGAATATATTAATCCCCTTCACATATAGCCGTATAATAAATCCCAATTGTAGGATTTTGAGTACCTGTATACTATGAAGGGATTTTTTTTGCCTAAGGCTTAACAATATCAAGCTGATTCTTGCAGAATTAATTAGCTAAGAGGGGGATTTCGCGAATTCCTCACTTACAGTGTTTCTTTTATTGAAATAGTCATCAGACTCAATTATCTTCATTTCCTCATACTCTCTAACAAGCTTATAAAAGGTTGTTTTTTTAACTTCTATTTCACGCATAGCATGAACGGCTGATATATCCCCTGATTTCCACCGAACATATATTTGTTCAAACCCTTCAGGGAGTGTAGCTTTAGGCCGGCCAAAGACTACTCCATTTTGAAGAGCCAAATCAATCCCTTCACGCTGCCTTTTACGGATACGATCTCGTTCCTCCTCTGCCATCCAGGAAAGGATCTGCAATACTAAATCGGCAATAAAGGTACCCAGGCTATCTTTAAACTGGGTAGTATCCAGTAAAGGCATATCCATAACCACGATATCTGCTTGAATATTTTTCGTGATATCATTCCACTCCTGAAGGATCTCCTCCTTATTTCGTCCAAAACGATCTAAGGAATGAATGTAAAGAATATCTCCTTTTCGGAGCATGCGTTTTAATAATGGGTAGTTAACTCGATTGAAATCTTTTCCACTCTGTTTGTCTGTGAAAATATCCCGTTCGTGAATCCCATGCTCTTTCATTGCCTCAAGTTGGCGTCCTTCATTCTGATCTTTTGTACTGACTCGTATGTACCCAAATTTACGAACATCCATTTTACGCGCTCCTTTTTTGTAAGAACATGTTTATATTCTATCAAATGCGTTCGTAAAAGTATCTACCATTATTAGAACGTTCATAAAACAATTTAATACTTTTGTGAACGCAAATTAAGGCACTATTCTCTTAGATTTACTTCGTTCGCAAAAGTGTACTTTTGCGAATGACCGCAAAGAAGTATAAATGCCCTGATTTCTTGGAATACCAGTTTGAACAGTGTCTTGGTCATTGTTCCGAGGGCAAACGGTATAGAAGAAATATAAGATCTGTCGAATCTAGATTGGTATAGTCCTCGTCATTCAGCAAGCGGGATTGATGGCTCAGGTAGAGAGTGAAGAATATCAAATAAACTAAGTTAAAGGAAACATTGCCTGTGAAAGACAGTATGACAAGTTATAGTACGAATGAAAAGAGTATGGTTAAGCGAATGTGCAAGATTGTTTAAGATCAATCGGAGTGAACGGTATCCCACATACTGGTACAACGGAAGTTGAGTTGAGAGTAGAAACAGAAATGTTAAATTTGCAGAATGGAGCGTAAGCACACTCTCCTTGCATGTAAAGTCGGTCATATTAATGGTAAGAAACTGAGATGTGGCAGATTCGCTTGAGTTAGATGAATTGTACGGATCAGTGGTTCTGGTACGATGCTTGGGATACAGGGAATCAAGTGGATGCTGACAAAGTAATCGTGTAAGGTATTAGAACCAAATTGAGAAGAGACTCCTGCTACTAGCAGGGTCTTTCGTTGGGAATATATTTTCTATATTTTGTGTCTGAGATAAGCTATGATTAGTGGGGATGATTAGTAGTTCATTTTGAGTATAAGAAATCAAGACATATATCTATTTCGTAATAGAAAATCTACTTTATGGTTGGAGGAAACTATGGAATTGAAAATAATAGATGATTATTTGAAATTAGTGGAAATGTGCAAAAGATTCGATAGTCAAATAATTAGAGATGCAGGTTTTGTTTGTAAGATAACTAATCAGGACGAATCCAAATTTATTGCAATTAATAATGACAATTTTCCACTATGGACTCTAGCCTTCATAGTTCCTAATGTGGATTATAATCGTAGCTATATTGGTGAAAATCCTATTGACGAATTTGAAAATAGATGGACTTTGTTTGAAAGAGAAGTCTTGAATGAAAGAATAAATGACTTTTTCTTTGATGATTTTGTATCGTTTGCCTTCTCCGTTTTTTCGACTGACTATTTTGAATTCAAAAGACCAACATTTTTTGATGCTGTCAATGCGGTAAAAGTAAATGAGAGTCAGATTCTCGCCGATAATTTGAATATAGAGAATCATGGTGACGGTATGTGGAGATTTTTTTCTAATGATAATACCATCCATTTATATTTAGAAATCGATGAGAATCAAGGGTTGCTGGATTCAATTCAAAATTTCAGAAAGTCGCTTATTAGCAGAGTATAATTTTGTGATTGCTTTTATAGTATAACAACATGTCCTTCAATATGGAAAAGTTCATTTTTTTACTATGACTGTGTAAATGACCACCTTAGGTAGCACGAACAAGGTTGGGTTGCACTGCCCCGAAAAAGTTGAATGCCAGTATTAGAATTGTTAAGGGATATTAGCTCAATCTGGAAGAGTGTATGCATGGTATGCAAGAGGTCAGCGGTTCCACGCTACAGGCATATCTGTTTCCGCTTTTAAATAATCGTCCATCTTGCTACTGAAGGGATTCAACTATATACCTGAAAGAAGAGTAATACTAGAAAACCATAAACTGGAGCTTTAAAAAAGGCAATTGGAGTTGGACCGAGCATTTGATGCTGTAAATCAAAAGTTGTCTATTTATGACGATTATCAAAAAAACGGATTCAGACAAAAACATTTGATGCTAAATCTGATTATAAAGAGAGAAAACCGAAAGATGGGCACTTTTTCGAAGTGCTCCATCGTTCGGGGCACAGTTCAAAGTAAAGCACCACTTAGTAGCATTTTACCTAGAGTAAAATAATTTTCATGGTAAATGTGGCTCCCCAAAGTACTATTCCCTCACTACTTACACACAGCGCTCTACACATGTGGAGTACCTAATATTGATGGTACGAAATGAGATGTGACAGTACTGCTCAAGTCTAAAAGTAAAGGAGACCTTGCTAAATGCAAGGTCTCCTTTACTAACCCTTGTATAACGGCGTCTGCCAAGTAAGCGAGAAGCGGCAAAGCATTCCTAACAGCCCCAACTGAACAGCAAACTTTGGTAGATCAACAGAGCTTAAAGGGCGACTAACTCTGCGAGCTTGGCCGCGACGTCTGCCATTGGCTCTTCTGCAGTGTTCAATCCGCTTCGTGATCCGAGCAAGGGACTGACTTCGCGGAGAGCTTCATACGTTGTATCATGCACAATCGGAACGAGCCGATCACCTGCAAGGAGTGCCGACAGTTCTTTGTCGGCGATGCCTTCTGTTGGGAGGCGGCGTAGGAGTGCAGGGGTCACCAGCACAATTCCAACTCGCGAGTTAGCCAAGCCTTTGTCGATAGCGCGAAGCAACGGCACACCGAGGCCAACGTCTTTCTCACTAAACCAGACGGAGACACCGTGTGACTCAAGCAGATCGTGCAACTCCTTGGCGGCTCCCTTCCGGTCGTCCCACGCATGGCAAAGGAAGACGTCTCGGAGGTCAGGTTGTTTTGCTAGGGTTTCGACGCTGTTGCGGATTGGTGTTAATGACCGAATTTCTTCAGACGTGTACAATATGGACGAACCTACTCCTGACCAGCGTGGTTTTGAACTGCGGACGGAACCGCCGCCGCTGCTTCGACCCCCTCCACTTGTCAAGGACGAGGAGTAAGATGAGGGCGAGTACGAATTGTAGCTGCCACCACTACCATAGCGGCCATAACGCCCTCTGCACGCTGGGCAGTTGGCTGCGGCACTTGCTGAACGATGTCCGTTTACTGGAGCTGTACATCTAGTCATGTCCCTACCTCCTAATTTGATTTTCCTAGTATTATAGTAACTTAAAACAGGAAAAAATCCACATATTTGATGTGTTGTGTCGAATCTTGATTCGTAGAGCTGTCCCACCACGTTACTTTCCTGTTTTAACTGTAATAAATTCAGACGGGTGCTCATTCACCTCAGCAAGGAAACGTAGAACTGTGTGGTAAAGCAGAGGGTCGAGTTAAAGGTGGGAGCGGCAAAGCTCAATCTGCAAATAGGAGCGTAAATGCTCCTCACATGTGGAGCGCCTAATAATAATGATGGGAAATGGAGATGTGACAGTGACTGCACTGAGGGATTTTGCAGTGTGTAAGGTCTCCCTTGCTATATTTATTGGTATAATAGTATTTTTGTGTTTTATAAAGTGAGTTGTGAATCATTTTAGTTCTTGTGATCAAGTTACTACTGGTAGTGTAAATGAAATAATACTTCGTATAATACAAGGGGGTATAGCGTTTATGGAAAACAACGTTAATTTTTATTATGATGAATCTGAGCATAGTAGAAAAATTAATCATTCTACAGTTGTTTCTGATAATTACTACGATAATTTTGTTACAACAATTGTTGGATGGCGTACTGAAGATGAAAATTCTATATTTCAACGATATCTTGAGTTTGAAGAGAAGCATTCAGACCGCAAATCAAATGGAGAGTTAAAAAGCGCGACATTGAAGACAAAACAATTAAAAAATGGATTGGCTTCTTTAAGCTCCGACAATTTAGCATTTATCCATGACTTTTTAGATGTGTTTGACAATCGCATCTTTTTGTATTTTTCTGTAACAAGTAAAATAGAATATATCGTAAACCAACTCTTTCTAAATTATAAGAATAGTGTATTTGTAAATGCGGACGCCTTGAAGTATTCAATCGTTAAGGCAATAGTGATGTATAGACCGCAGGAAATTATTAGTGGAATGTATGAAAACACAGGCGAATTGGTTCAGTTATTAAAAGCATTTTTCCATAAACGAATCACTGCGAATCGAGCAAACACAAAATTGAAGAGGCACGAAACATCAGCCTTTTCGCAAATAGTAAGGTTACTTGAAGATATTAATGAGCACAGGGATATTAATTGGAACTATCAAATTGCTTTTGATGGTTTTAAAAAATATTTGTTAGAGAAAAATATTTCTAAATATGCGCTGTTTATTGATAAAGAAGGTGATGATAGCGATACGTTGAAAGCGGCAAAACAAGTAGGACTCTCTCCTGTTACAGAGGTTGATTCAAAAGAACATGTAGGGGTTAGGATGGCGGATATGCTGGCTGGTATAATCTCTAAATTGCTTAAATCTTTACATACTGAATTGCAATATGATTCCTTTGAAGATGGAGTCAATAAGAAAATATTAGGAGAAAAGTGGTTTGAATTAAATGACCGTCAACTCTATTTATATAAACGATTGTTACATGTCATATGCCGTTTGAATAATGCGTGGTATAAGGCTTTTTCAGGAAATTACTCAGATGACCTGGTTGCTATTATTTCTTTGCTCGATTATATGAGTAGCTACAGGACAATTGATGATGTTAGAGCCATTGATAAAAAGATGCATGGCGAATACTTTAATACACTGGTATGTGAACGTTTAGCAAAACATTATGATGATATGAGATCAAAATTGCAGCTTGATCCGATAGCAGAGACTGATAAGGATTATTTTTTTAATCAAAGAGGAGGAAAAGTCTTCTTTGATTCGAGTAAGCAACCGCCATTAAGAATAAATGAAGGTTCCAACACTTTGGATGTTTTATCAGTTGGTTTTATGAAAGACGGGACTCCAATGATTACAGTTAGTGAAAGTGAGGTTCCTGTTTGCTATAAGCTGCCCCAAGAATTATATGCGTGGGCAATGGACTGTGTAGCTCTAGCAAACATGGGGATTAGTAATTTTCCCTCAAAAGTAGCGATTACAAAATGTAATGATAGTTTTTATGCAGATTTTATAGTCTAATAGGTTGAAGGAAGTATTTATTGATAAGATTGAGATAAACATCTTCCACCAATGGTATACTAGCTTTTTAGAGCATCATTATTATCTATTCAAGGCATGTGGAGTCGGTCATATTGATGGTTCGAAAATGAGATGTGGCAGGTTCGCTTAAAATAAAGACATGTGAATGCTGGTGAGGAAATAATCTTGATCACTTTTACAAAACAGGTGCAACTGGAGAGGGGCGGACAGTTCCTCTCCTTTGTTTGTGAGACTAAACTATTATCTTTATAAGAGGGTGGACATGGTGCGGATGAAGTTTGAGGCTTACGATGAGTTTCTTAAAGAATATAATAAGTATAACTATCATAACTGCGAATGCGGTGGAGTAAGAGAATTAAGTGTGGAAGATTTAGAGGTGGTTATAGAAAACCGTTCCATGCTTTTCGAGGAGTTTATACTGTTAACTTGTCTTGATTGTGGTACGAGTTGTTTACCTCAATATTCGAAGCAGATGATTGGTGGCTGCTATAAAATTATGATAGATGAAGGCCATCTTAAGGGGGTGCAAAGATATAATGGCTACAAGAAACAATTTAATTATTGTCTGGAACAAAACTTCACATACGATCATAGGGATTATTATAATATTCCTGGGCTATGTTTTGATGAGGAACATTCAGAGGAGGGATTTCTTGTTCCCGTTTATTTCTCTAAGAAAGTGCTACTTTATTTTATGCATGATCCTGACTATAAAATGATGTTATTTTCAGAAACATACGGGCATCTTAGATTTCGAGATGAATGGGATGTTCCGTTTGGAATAAACAGAAATGGAATTGTAGTATTTTGGCTCGGTGATTTAAATTATATGGATTCTACTAGTTTAAGCTATATGAAACCGCATAATATTCAATCAGATCATCAGCTCGTTCAATCGGAATTTTATGCAGCACAAATGAGCTGTGCATGGAGTCAGCCTAATAAAGAACTTAATGTTTGCTACAAGAAGAAGGAGTTGTTTGAGCAGTTTCAAAAGAGGTATGGAGTCGATTTGTTTCATTTAGATGAAGAAGTTACAGAACATATGAATGCGTTTATTAAACCAGTGATTATTACTACAAGATCAATTGAATCAGCAATTAATATGTTGCATAAGGTATTAATTGAGGGAGTTAATATTTCTTCATTTAAAAAACTATACCTGCAACTTTATCCTCAGCCCCAGAAAGGTTTTGAGGACTGGAAGTCAATAAAACTGTATCAGGCAGTATTGGAGAACGTAGTTAAAAAAGATGACGATATAAAAGACATCATCGCCCCACTGTATTTATTAAATGATCTGAGGCAGTATTATGATCATTTGTTACCTAAAGAGAAGAGATCGAATATTGAGGGTAATATCATTAAGTCATTAGGTATCAGCTCTTTTAAAAATATAGATGAAGTTTATATTGGTTTAATCGATAAATTAAATATTCTATTTCAGTACTTAATTGTTGGTTATTCGGATTAATGTAAGAGCAGATGCTTGATGTGCCGTTCTGCCTAAATGGTATGTCGAGAATGTTTCATGAATAGCACATACATTAAAAAGAATATTGCCAACTCTTCCTCTCCCAAGGTAAGATCCTACCAAAGCCCATTATGAGCACAAAGAAAAAAAAGCAGAACAAGAAAGCCTTCATGTAAGCTACTCGATCCCAATCTCAATCCCAAGGCCAACTCGCAAAAATACGCGTATCCACTATTCCTTGATTGTTTTTGAAAGGATCGGGGAAGGAAAACAAAAGAGCCCTTACAATAAGGGCTCTTATTACATATAAGTCTTATTTGATCACTTTGATGGAACTTTTTTTGGAAATGTCACGTACCTTTCTAAATTCTGAAAGATGCTTTTCTAAATTTTCAATCAAAAGGTCAAGCTGTCTTTGGAAATCAACTTTATTATCGAGAGTAATACGCTCATGCGAGAAGATTGTTTCTGATGAAAGCGGACGATAGGAAGGTATGTGAGAAATTAGCTCTTGAACCTTTTGTTCAATCGGTGTAATCTCAAAAGGTTTTAACACTTCTTGCCTTATTTGCGAATCAACAATTTTGGGTTTTTCAATGGGCTTCTTGGGTAGTCGTTTTTCTTCATCGTATACAGACCAAGACCGAAGCAACTCATCACCATTATTTTTAATTAAATTTTTCTTGGTTTCGTTAGTTATTTCAGTATCTTTAAACATTGTTGCTATTCTCTTAACATCTTTTGGAGGTATTTGAGAACTGGCCACTTTCATAGCTAATGCATCACGAAATTCATAGGCTACGTCCTTCAATGGAATTAATTGATCCTCCGTTAGTCTGTCAGGAACGGTCTCTTTGCCACTTTTTATTAAGGAACGTACATCTTTGCTGAATTTTAAAAGTTCTAATTTTGTCCGAATATAAGTTTCGGTTTTTCCTAATTTAGTTGATAGATACTTTGTGGAAATTTTGTACTTTTCATTTAATAACTTGTAAAAAGCTTCAGCTTCTTCGACTGGGGAGAAGCTTTCCCGTTGTATATTCTCTGCAAGCTGCTCTAAATAGATACTTAACTCATCCATGTCTTCGGAGATAATACACGGTATATCTTTAAGATTTAATTGACAGAAGGCTTTATACCTTCTATTGCCAAAAATAATTCTATACCTACCATTTTCTAAGGCATTAACTTTTATAGGATTTAAAAGTCCGATTTCCTGGATACTACTGGCTAATTCAATTAAACTTTCGTCCTCAAAATTATACCTGGGTTGTCCAAGGTCTTCATCAATTAAATCAATGGGCAAACTTTTAACTAACATAAGTATCTACTCCTTACTGTTCAGAGGCATCATCAAAATCAAAACTTAGTTGTTCATGATCTCTAGTGGACTTTTTAGCTCTATACCCTCCAACTTTGTACCTTTCTGCTGTTTCAGCCATCCCATTTGCACGATTTTTAAAAGTAGTGGAAACTTCTTCGAATTCATATTGATACTCGGGAATAAAATAGCCTTTCCCTATATTGGCAAGGTACTCTAAATCAGGATGTTTTCTTAGTTTTTTAATCTGATACCTTAAGGCGTTTTTTTCTTTGAGTGTGTTCACGGGAAAAGCGATGTGACGACCAACCCTATGAAGTGGCCAGGGGTCGTCGCCCCTTCTAGCTTTGAGTAATTCAAATAGATTCAATTTTTGATCAGGACTCAACATAAAAACCCCTCCTTAAAAAGTGATCCCCTCCATACTTGAAACAGCGATGGTGTGGGATTCCTTGAGGGGTTATAATACATATATCTTATCTTATTTCCAGAATAAATGCCAAAACTATTGGTAGAGAGATTCAACTTTTTTTCAAGGAAATATCAAATATAGACAAAATGTGAAATGCATTATCACTAGAATTAACCTAAGTGGTAGTGTTCATAAATAACACAAAATAAATTTTACCGTATTCCACCCCAGAATCCCCTCGATTTTTTGTAGTCAAAGTGTAGCCAAACGGATAAAACAGAGCTAATTTCTGCTAATACAGTTCAATAGAAGTTAACACTCTTAATGCTAAAAACCCTTATATATTAAGGATTTTTAGCATTTTATAATTCATCTTAACACAAGATAAAATGCACTAAACAGGGGTTCGACTCCCCTCGGCTCCATATGGAGTAAATTGAAAGACACCTGGAAAGGTGTCTTTTTCGTTATAATGATTGTTTTACGCTGATAATAGTTAGTTTAATCTGAGGGGCTTATACCTCCTTAAAAGGTTCAAAACCATTGATAAATGCTATAATAATAATGAATGGAGCTGATGCCGATGGATTTGCTAGACCCGCGTGTGGATTTTGTATTCAAACGGATATTTGGCAGCGAGAACAATAAGGATGTGCTGCTGGCGTTTCTTAACCGCATTTTCACAGAAGCGGGCGAGCCGCCGCTGACGGAGATCATTCTGATGAATCCTTATACGGATAAAGACGATCCGCTCGACAAACAATCCATCTTTGATGTTTACGCCAAGACCTCTGAAGGTAAACTGATTGATATAGAGATGCAGCTGTTTAATAAGTACGACATAGAGAAAAGAACGCTTTTTTATTGGAGCAAACGGTATGCAAGTCAACTCAGTGAGGGTGAGAAGTATCCAGAGCTTAAGAAATGCGTAACGATTAACATTCTAAACTATGCGTTCTTGAAGAATGAGCAATATCATAACGTATTTCATCTGCGGGAAGACCGGACAGGGATATCCTTGATTGACGACATCGAGGTTCATTTCTTGGAATTGCCGAAGCTGGATGAACGTAGTATTCCGTCTGAAGGCGGACTGATCAATTGGTTACTGTTTCTGAAAGGTGCCGATACATCACAATGGGAGGTGCTGAAGATGAATGAGCCAGGGTTGGAGAAGGCAATGGATACCTTGCAATATTTGAGTCAGGATTCGGATGCTAGACGATTGTATGAGGCTAGACAGAAGTATTTGCATGATGAAGCGTCCATGGTTGAAGGGGCAAAGTCTGCTGGGATTATCGAGGGTAAGCTTCAAGTGGCTCGCAACTTGCTGGCAATGGGGATGGATTATGCAGCTGTAGCGAAGGCGACAGGGCTTAGAGAAGATGAAATCAAGTCTATCAAGCTTTAATATGTTGCCTGTTTAGTGATAGAAGTTTCATCAACGCTAAAGCCTATTAAACGGCAAACAACAAACAAACTACGCTTTCGCAGCCTAAGAAACTGTGCGCGTGCTTCTACTCTGCATTGCCCATGTGACAGGGATAGGGGCTAACAAGTAGTGGGATACGCTGTCTCATCTCCGCCTGGGGTGAGCTGAAGAAGACAATCAGGCTGACCCAACGTATAGCCGGTTACGGGGCGATACTCGGGTGACATCAAAACTGTAACTACACTCGTAGAAGCTTATGTGCCGTTATCTTCGGACAGGGGGGCGGACTCCCCTCGGCTCCATATGGAGTATCAGTGAAAGACACCCCCTAAGGTGTCTTTTTTCATTTATAATGATTGTTTTATGCTGATAATAGAAGGCTGCTAGGTTAACGGAGCAGGGGATCAATGCTTTGAGAAAGAAAAAACGCAGGAGCATCCTATGAGCGGATGCTCCCGTTTGATCTTTTGTAGATGTCTTGTGATTCGGTTATTAATTTTCCTATTGGCAGGAGCTTAAACTGACGTTCTTTGTTGGGATATAAACAACTAGTTAAGCATGCCCACTCTATTTTGAAGCACTTTCCTACAACTCCGCCCCCCGGTACCCCATCTTACGATATCCCTTCACTCGTTTCTTGAACATCGCCATTAACATTGGAACCTGAAGATCGATGTAATCATATATTTTCACTTCTTCTTTATTCGCATGACTCCGGTGCAGGCGGCCAGCATTTTGCTGTAAGGTGCCTGTCCAGGAGATGGGATGGACCAGGAACAAGGTGTCCAGTCTGGCGTCATCGAAGCCTTCACCGATTAACTTACCCGTAGCGATGACTACACGCTCCTGATCGTCTGGAATAGAAGCAATTTGGGCGCGTAGAGCTTCTCTCTGCTTTTTCCCCATTCCGCCTCTCAGCACAATTATGTTTTTGGCAAAGGCGTGTAATCTCTCTGCAAAATATTCAGCATGAGCAGTCCGTTCAACCAGAAGCAGTGGAGAACGTCCTTCATCTAAGCAGGTTAACAAATCGTCAAAAATAAGCGTGTTACGCTCCTCATTGTCTACAAGCTGCTGATAGATGTCCTGAATTCCGGCAACCTGTTCCCCTGACTTGATCTGAAAGTGAGTATAGCGGGGGACCACCCTTAATGAAAATCCTCTAGAGCTGCTTAGGCTTTTGGCATCCACCTTTAATAGCACAGGTCCAAGCTGGAACCGTACAATGGCTTCCTGTCCGTCCTGCCGTTTAGGGGTGGCTGTTAAGCCAAATACATACTTTGCTTTGACTTCCCGCAGAACCTGTTCGAAGCTGTAGGCTGATACGTGGTGACATTCATCCACAATCACCTGGCCGTATTCACTTATGAAGGGTTTAACGTTTCCTTTATAGTTGAGGCTCTGAATGACAGCAATGTCGATGATGCCGGTTCGTTTATTTTTACCGCCGCCAATCGTACCGATTGCTTGTTTAGGAACTTCAAGAAAGGTTTGCAAACGTTCCTGCCATTGCTCCATGAGCTCCCGGCGGTGAATCAGAATAAGGGTATTGGTCTTTCTTGAAGCGATAATGCTGGCTGCTACGACAGTTTTGCCGAATGCGGTTGCCGCCGAGAGAACGCCTATATCCCGGTTTAGAATCGCTCTGGCTGCTGTATCTTGGAGAGTGGTCAGCGTACCGGTGAACTCTGCCTCTATTGAGGTTCCAGGCGAACGTTGATCCTTAAGCGATACCTTAACTTGATTTTGCTCGAAAAAAGATAACAAATCCGGCAAGCATCGCCTAGGCAGAACTACATAATTCTCCAGATCCTCTGCGCATGAGATGACCCGGGGTTTGCCGTAAGTGGAGAGCCGCATCGCTTGTGCTTTATAAAAATCAGGATTGGAGAAGGAAGCTATTTTGATCAGCGCATGAATTGCACTTGAGGGAAGTCCAGACTTGAGGATATAAAGGCGATCCGATTGCAAAATCTGTATTTCAGCAGGTAAAGAGTCCATTAAAACCTCTTCAATCTGAGTCGGATTCCCTTGTAATAAGATTAATCCGTCTGCCTCGTGGTCTGATCCCGTATTAATTCTGTCATTGCTAAAAAGTCCACGCTCCCCGTGCGTGTATATAAATTGCTTCACCTGGTCTTCGCCCATCTTGCCAAGTTTGGATAATATCCCCCATTGATCAGCGTAGGGCTCAAAGCGCTCGTCAACAAAAACACTGTTTCCCTGCTTACGCGGCCCGCCTTGAAGAGGAAGGGCAATGAGGTTGCCGAATCCGCCTTTGGGCAGTGTATCCTGATTGGGAAACAGGCGGTCATAGGATTCCATGCCGATCTGATATCTGTTGTTCATGGTAAGACTCAGCAGGGTCATTCCAAATCTTCTGGCTGTAGCCGCCTCGATATTTCGACTGAAGAAAATCCAGATATGCGCCCCATTGCCGGAACGCGAACGCTCTAAGAGTGCGGGGATTTCAAGGCTTTTACATAGCTCCATCACGGCAGTAACATCCTGCTTCCAATCGTGTTTGTCAAAATCCATAGCCAAAAACCAGCAGGTCTCGTCCTGCAGCATGGGATAGATACCAATCGTCCGGTCTTGCCTTGCATCTAAATGGGCTGACAGCACTTCGCTTGTAAGGGGCATGAAGTTCTGGTGTTTGCAAACGGAGCATTTCACTCTAGGTTTCTTGCAAACGGAAGTCCATTCATTGGCGCAAGCCGGAGAATACCCGGACTTTCCTTGTTTATTGCTCCAACGAATCGGATAAACATCGTCTCTGCCGCGAAAATAACTTTTATACAGGGCGAGCTTATAGTAGACCTCTCAACCGGGTGACTTCCAGCTTAAGTTCCTCAATATGAGCCAGAGCTGCATTATATTTGTCCTCGATATTGTCCATTGATTGGTCCTCGCGTTTTATTTATATTATACCTTGTAAGTTGCTGAGTAATAATATTGGGGATTATAACCGGATTAAGGAGATCATAATAATGCTGAAATTAAGTAACTCAACCATTAAAAAGCATTTAAAGAATCTAACGAGGGAAGAGCTTGAGGCTGAAATCTTGAATATGACCAAGATATATCCGATCATTCAGGAGCACTATTTTTCAATACTATTTCCTGATAGTGAGGAAGTCTTAGACAAGTACAAGAAAATTATTGAGAAGGAATTGGTCCACAAGGGAGAGATTCTGCGATACCAGATTATGAAGCAAGCAATAAAAGACTTTAGTAATGTCTCAACAAATAAAGGGCAAATTGCAGAGCTAATGATTTTTACAGTGGAATGTGGAGTAGACTTTACGCTTTCATATGGAGACATAGATGATGAAAAATCTGGGGGGTTCGGAGATGGGATGATGGAGTTGTATAGCGATTATTTAGGATACCTGGAAGAAGAAGACCCTAAGTAGCGTATACGGACGCATTATTTAACCAGTTAGGATTGTGTGATTGCCATGGAGTATGGCTTTGGACATAGGGAGTGCTTTTAGCATTCCTATTCTTTCAATCGATCATATAAAAAACAAGGACTTTGGAGGGCTCATCCATGTCCTTGTTCTCGTTTATAGCAGCTTTTCGAAGGCGGTGGGCTTGAGGACTGTTGCAGATTATATTACTGCTTAATACGCAATATTACAGATTGGGCCGCCTGATTTCCGCTCAAGGGAGCAGGGTTTGTGACTGACTTTTATATGAAGGATTAAAGGTGGGTTATTTCGGACTGTTTTTGTTTAGGTCAGGTTTGGACCAATATATTCTAGCCCGACAAGATCAGAACGATGTATTTTTCTGAAGCCTAAAAATTTCACCGGGGTAGCTGTGGTATCAAAAATATTCATTGAAACCATGCCATTACGCGAAATTCCTAAAAATTGAAATGTGAATTCTCCCATCGTAGAGGTCCCGGATTTATAAAAATGACCCACTCTACCTAGATCAAATTCTTCCGTTAAAGTTTCTTGTGGTAAATAGTATTGCGAATCTCCAGGCTGATCCGGTCTTGAGGGATAGTGAAAATGATAGTGGTTATGATATTGATTCATTAACGTAGCTCCTTTTCGTTCTTTTGTAATTTTATTCACAAGATAGGTATATGCCAAATTTAATAAATGGTTCTTTCGCTAAGTCTTTTTTTGGATATATTTTACAATTTATGTTTAGAATACGGGAATAGAAAAGAATGAACCTGAAGTCCGCATTGAGATTTTAGATGATAATGGGCTAGGCGGCTTTGGAATTGTATTTGTAATAAGCTGCTCCTGATTAGGCCAGAAGTTGGGTCGCCTACAGCAAAATAAAAATAAGACCATACGTTCGCAAAAACCGTATATTTTCTTCAAATTTGGTGTATAATAAGGCTGACTGTTAAGCTTATTCCAAAGGGGATGAAGAATGATGTCAATCCGTTTGAACCCGTATTTTGTATTTAACGGAAACACAAGAGAAGCGCTTTATTTCTATGAAAAAGCGCTACACGGGAGCGTAGTCGCAATCACGACGTTCGGAGACCTGCCGGAAGATCCGGAGCATCCGCTGACCGATGAGATGAAAACGCTTGTGATGCATGCGCATCTGAAGGTCGGTAATGCAGATCTCATGTTTTCCGATACTTTTCCGGGCACGTCGCATCAGGCGGACGGGGATACGGTTCAGATTGCCATTCATCCTGCAGAAGAGGCAGATGCACGGGAGATTTTTGCTGCACTGGAAGACGGCGGTCAAGTGGTCATGCCTCTGCAGAAGACGGATTGGAGCCCTTTGTATGGGATTGTGAAGGACAAGTTCGGCGTTACTTTTCAAGTGAATGTCCCCGGGGAGGAATAACTTGTGGCAAACATCAATCAGAGAATCGTTCCGCATATATGGTATGACAAGGAGGCGGTAGAAGCTGCTCATTTTTACGCTTCTGTGTTCCCGGACTCCAAAGTTACGAGCGTTACCACACTTCATGACACACCGTCAGGCGACTGCGATCAGGTTTCTTTTGAAATTTGGGGGCAGAAGTTTATGGCGATCAGTGCAGGGCCGTATTTTAAGCTGAATCCGTCCGTGTCTTTTTTCGTTAATTTTGATCCCTCACGCGATAAGAGCGCAGCAGAGAAATTAGATGAGGTGTGGAACAAATTATCCGATGGCGGTATGGCTTTAATGCCGCTCGATAAATATCCGTTCAGTGAGCGGTTTGGCTGGATTCAGGATAAGTATGGTGTGTCATGGCAATTGATTCTTACGAATCCGGAAGGTGAAGAGCGGCCTGCTATCATACCGTCATTCATGTTCATCGGTAATAACTGCGGCAAGGCAGAAGAAGCGATGGCCTTCTATTTATCCGTCTTTAAGGATTCACAGCAGGGCACGATTGCCCGCTACCCTGAAGGCCCGGGGCCTGACAAGGAAGGTACCATAATGTTCGCTGACTTCATGCTGGAGAATCAGTGGTTCACCGCAATGGATAGTGCACATGATCATAAATTCAGCTTCAACGAAGCCATTTCCTTCATGGTGAAATGCGACTCGCAAGAGGAGATTGATTCCTATTGGGAGCAGCTTTCTGCGGTTTCTGAAGCCGAGCAATGCGGCTGGCTGACAGATAAGTATGGCGTGTCCTGGCAGATTGTTCCGGCCGCAATGGACGAGATGATGGAGAAGGGTACGCCGGAGCAGCTTGCACGTGTTACGGAGGCGTTTCTTAAGATGAAGAAATTTGAGCTTGCGGAATTGCATGAGGCATATAAGGGCGAATGACTGCATAACCCTTATTCTGTGCTGGGGATTTGCTGTAAACGTGTTGCTTCAGTAATGTGAAAAAAGCGATGAGGGTTGTTACCCCCATCGCTTTTTTGTCGCAGCTGCATTCTTATTTCTCGATGCTATTGCCACCTCTATACTTCTTCCGGTATTGGGCCGGTGTCATTGCGTACACCTTTTTGAAGCTGGAATAAAACGTGTTGAGCGACGAAAATCCGAAATTTTGGACGATGGGCTCAATGGGCGAGTCGGAGGCAATGAGCTCCTGACAGATGAAGCTTAGGCGCTTCTCCGAGATTTTGTCCGTAATGGACTGGTTTGTCTCCGCTTTATATAAACTGCGGAAATAATTAACGGATAACCCCAAATGATCAGCGAGCATTTTTGCGGACAAGTTCGGATCGGTTAATTGTTCTTCAATGAACCGGTCCGCCTGCTCGATCAGGGTCACATTCTTGGACAGCCCGCGGGCAGCTACAATGTCTTCGAGTGTCTTGGTGACCAAGGCTTCCATCCATGGCACCACCTTGTCCATCGTCTCCTGCTGAATAATCTGTTTCTCAATAGAAGTCAGCCCCCATGAACTGGGCAGAGGCTGAGCGGAATGTTCCTGCATGAGCCTGCGTATATCCATAAACAGGGTAATCAATGACATTTTACATTCAAAATAGGACATTTCCCGCAGCTTGACTACGGCTGAGCGTATGACTTCCAGAACCGTATCTGCATTCCCCTTGGGAAGAGCCTGAGCGATCTGCCGCTCTTTGTTCACAGGCAGGTGGTACAGCTCTCCGGGCGCATCGGGCAGCCATGCTTTTACGATGAGCGCTCTGTGTCCGAAGCGGAACCGTTCCTGCGTCAGTTCATACGTCTCCATATATATCTCATGCATATCGGTCAGGCTGGGCAGCGTCCTGCCCCAAGCGACAGTCGTTCCAACTGACAAATACTGCTCTATTAACTGTTGGGAACCTTGCAGCTTCTTCACATATTCTTCGGACAAGGGGGCGGATAGGACAACGGCCACGTGATCGTCACCCATATCCACCGTTTGCAGCTTGTGCTTGGAGGATTGCAGCGACTCTTGAATAATATTGGACATTGCGAACCGGAGCAGACGCCGGTCCTTCTCCGGGTAGGTCTCCGAGAATTCCGAGAAGTGGTCAATCCGGAAGATGGCCACCGACAGCTGATCTACCGGCAGGTCAATGCCCCACTCCAGAAATTGAGAACCTATCTCCTCTGCTGAATGGTAAGTCTCCCCCAGAAAATCCCGTAAAAACCTCTCTCTGCCCAAAAATTTATTAAGCCGCCATTGCTCGGTCAGTTCGTTAATCTGATTATGCTGGGCTATAAACACATTGGATAAGTAGTCAAGTTCATATGTGCTGTATCCCAGACCGGGCTTTTCCGCTTGATGCTGCCGCATTACTCTGGTAATCAGTTCTTGAATGGGCGAGTATACCCGTTTGGAGATCAGCACGATAACGGTCCAGGAGGCTGCGAACAGGGCAATGAACAAGCTCAGGCTAGTGTTGCGAAGAACCGTAATTTTATCCAAAATGACAGACTTCGGTATCGTTTCGATAAAGGTCCAATCCTGGATTCCTTTGATGGAGATGCCTGCGTAAACCATTAGCTGTTCTCCCTGATCACGGGGATGAAAGAGCTTCCATCCGCTCCCGCCCTTAATCACGTGGCTTCTGAGCTCCGCAGTTTGTTCCTGATTCAAAGAAGTGCTGCTAAAAACCGTCTCCTCCCGGTCATTCAGAACCGCAACTGATCTGTCGGCATCATTCGAATTGTCCTGAAGCAGGGTCATGAGATTATCTGTATCTACATTCATAACGAAAGCGGAAATAGAACTACCTCTTTCGTAAAATCTTATGATGGTCATCACCTCTTTGGGCGTATTCCCGGTAAGAGGCAGGGACAAGGTTCTGGGAATGAGCACGCTATGGTTCGCCGTAACCGGATCCTGTAAACGCTTAATAATATCCTGATCGTAGAAAGTTTCCGCATCATTCAATCCAAGTCTGGAATCAACAACTGTATTCGTGTAATCGTTAATGAGGTATACCGAATCGATAGACGGATTGGCGTTCTTGATGTCCATAAGCCGGCTCCATACCTCAAAAGTCTCAAAATCGCTGTAATGATCTGAAAGGGCATATACCTTGAGGGCGCTATCATCACTGGAGGAGAAGCTAAATTCCAGCGCCCATTCCATCAGCCGCGCGGTGTTCTGGGCGCTGTTCACCAGCAAGGATTCGGAATGATCGCCGATCTCTTCCAGAAGCGTCTTGGATGACTGCCAATAGAGCAGCGCAAATGATATACCCAGCACCAGAACGTTTGCACTGACGAAATAAAAAATAAGCTTCATATAAGTAGGATGCTGCTTCAGCGATGCGAGGAGTGGACGTCTGAATTTCATTGCTGGAACCTCCGTAATCATAACTGCCGAGCTCATAAATTGTAGATTTATTATAGCATACCGATTATTTTCGTCTTCAGAATCGTTTGTTTTCGCAATAGTGTTGTTTTTGGGAAGTTTGTAAATCTGCGCTTGCAGGAAGGATTAGAGCTTTTCGGAATTGCCGTAGCAGTGAGGGCTTGATAAGGTGACGGCATAGATAACGGCGTGCTAATGCAATTGCCGGTCTTGATGAAAGGGGGGATATAAAAAGATGCAATACCCAATTAACACCAGTAAAAAGTCTAAACTGAACCATATTGTCCAAAATCCATTTCTTTATGTTATGGCCGTGCCGGGGTTGTTGTTTTTTCTAGTGTTCAGTTATTTTCCCATATACGGGATTATGATTGCCTTCAAAGACTATAATTTTGCCAAGGGAATCACAGGAAGTGATTGGGTCGGTTTTAAAAATTTCGATTACTTTTTTACTTCAGGTGATTTCTGGACCATTCTGCGCAATACGCTGGTGTTGAACATACTGTTCATTTTCTTTACTACAGCCGCAGCCGTTTTAATTGCGCTTATGTTCAACGAAATCCACAATAAGTATTTCAAACGAATATCGCAGTCATTCATTTTTCTTCCTTATTTTATGTCTTGGATTGTGATAGGAATGATTGTCCAATCCTTATTCGGCGGGGAAGAGCCGATGATCAATAACTGGCTGCAAAATATCGGTATGGAGCCGGTCAACTGGATGTTTGAGTCGAAGCTTTGGCCTTATATTCTGACCGTTATCCGCGTGTGGCAAGGGGCGGGTTATCTTTCGATTATTTTTCTGGCCGCGATTACCGGCATATCAGAGGATTTGTACGAGGCTGCCCGGATTGACGGGGCATCCAAGCTGCAGATTGTAATGCGTATTACGCTGCCGCTGCTAGTTCCTACCATCATGATCATGACCTTATTGGCCGTAGGCAAGATTTTCAATGGCGATTTCGCTATGATCTATGCCATCATTGGAGACAACTCATCGCTCTATCCGACTACCGATGTCATTGACACCTTCGTCTTCCGCTCCATGAGACAGCTGCATGACTTCGGCATGTCTTCGGCAGTCGGCCTGTTCCAATCGGTGATGGGTCTGATATTCGTCATTGCTGCCAACTGGGTAACCCGAAGGGTATCTAAAGAATCTGCTTTATTCTAGGAGAAGAACTATGAGACAGAAACAGAGCGCTGCGGATCGAACGTTTACGATATTTGCCCATACGTTCATTTTGTTGTTCACCTTATTTTGTGTGTTTCCTTTTCTGCTGATGATTATCGGCTCTATTACGGATGAACAGGAACTGATTGCGCACGGCTATACTTTGATTCCGCAAAAATTATCGCTGAACGCTTATAAGGCGGTTTTGCAATCGGATGTGCTGTTCAACGGCTATGCGGTCACGATTTTTATCACCGTCGTAGGTGCATTAAGCGCGTTGTGCATTTCCGCAATGCTTGGCTATTCGCTGGCTAACAAACGGAATGTTCTGCAAACACCTTTTCTGTTCTTTTGCTACCTGCCTATGCTTTTTTCCGGGGGTATCATTCCATTTTATATTGTGGTCAGTCAGTGGCTGCATTTGCAGAATACCATCTGGGTACTCATTTTAACTATGTTATGCCAGCCGTTCCTCGTCTTTTTACTCGTGAGCTTCTTCCGCACCATTCCTGAGGAACTGGAGGAAGCCGCAAGAATAGACGGAGCCAATGAAATGAGAATTTTCTATCAAATTATGATCCCGATCTCCAAGCCGATTCTGGCTTCCGTTGGTCTCTTCTATGCTCTGAGCTACTGGAATGACTGGTTTATGGGATTGATGTTCGTGGATAATGAGAAGTTATACCCGCTGCAGTTAATTCTTCGCCGGATGGTATCCAATATGGAAGCTGCCAAGAATCTCATTCCCTCCGGAGCGGCAATTGCAGTGACTCCACCGACCTATGGTGTGCGGATGGCGACAACTGTGCTGACGATCGGCCCGATTGTCCTGCTGTATCCCATGCTTCAGAAGTATTTCGTCAAAGGTCTAACGGTAGGAGCCGTAAAAGGATAAATGGGGGTGTCCGGGATTAACCGGACTAACCCAGTTAATTTCAGAATTTTGTTCATAGATATGGGAGGGTTACGGAATGAGATTAAAAAAATGGGTTGGCACGACAACGGCAACGGTATTGGTATCTTCACTGATCCTGGCAGGCTGCGGAGGCAATACGAAGACTGGCGGCAATGAAGGGAGTTCTCCAAAGAATACGGAAAGTGCTGCACCCGCATCTAAGGAAACGGTGACATTGAAAGCTTATTTTCCGGGGGATAAACCGGTGGGCTTTGACGATGTGCTACAGGCGGTCAACGATAAATTGAAAGCGGATAACGTCGGAGCGGCCTTGAACATCAATTTCTTGCCGTGGACCGATTACGGGAATGCGGTATCCGTGAAGATGTCTGCCGGGGAAGATTTCGATATGTATTTGGATGCCCCATGGATATCCATGAATCAGATGATCGAGGGCAATTCTTTAATGGAACTGGATGCCGCGGTGGCCGAACGTCCGGAGCTCAAAGCATCCATTCCCGAGGAAATGTGGGAGTATAACAAATTCGGCGGAAAAATTATGGGGATTCCGCTCGGTACCACCCAGGGCCAGCTATATGGCCTTCTGATCCGCAAAGATTTGCGCGAGAAGTATGGACTTCCCGAGTTGAAAACCTTGGGTGATTTGGAGAAATTCTTGTATATGGTCAAGGAACAAGAGAAGGATGTCAAGCCCTTCGTCATTAACGGCATCAAAGCTGATAAACTTCCGTTTATCCTGAGCGAATCCGCTAATCAGGCGCTGGATGAAGTGCTGGAAATCGGTGTCAACATGTTCGCCTATTCCATCAAGGACAAGAAAGTAATCGGCCAATGGACCAGCCCGGTGATTGCTGATGGTTATGACCGCGTCACCCAATACTACAAGGACGGCATCATTTCCAAAAATATCGCACAGGAGCAGAATGCAGAGACACTGTTCAAGCAGGGGAAATATGCGGCCACTTATTATGCGGCGGATGGTGTGGAGGGATTGAAATATTCGGAAATGCTGCAAGACGGCAGCGACAAGCTTGAGATTTTCATTCCGAACGGGGATAAAGCCAAGCCGTATACCGCTTTCCAGCAATGGAATTTCCTGTGTATCCCGGCGGCCTCCAAGCACGCTGATTTAGCTATGGACGTAGCCAATTGGTTGTCCATTAAGGAAAATCACGATCTGATGGAATACGGCATTCAAGGGAAGGACTGGGAACCGGTCGGGGATTCGAGCTATAAGGTGCTGTCCAGCTATTCATTCCCGGGGTTCGTGCTAACCTGGCGGCCAACGCTGAACCGCACGCCGGACACGATGATGAAGGATGACAAGAAGTGGTTCGACTTCTCTACCAACCCGGCCAATTTCACACTTAGTCCAACAGCGGGCTTCAACTTTAACGCTGAAAAGGTGAAGACGGAATATGCCAAAATCACTCCACTTCACGATTCGACCTTCCTGCCGTTTAGCCAGGGCCTGGTGCCTGCTGCTGAAGGCAAGGAGATGATGGAGAAAAAAATGGCGAGCCTCGGCGGACAAAAAGTGATCGAGGAAATTCAGGCGCAAATCGATGCGGTCACTGCCGGTAAATAAAAGCACTTAAAATACTGAAAGAGGTACTTCATATGAACATACAGCGCAGTGCGCAAAATCCTGTTATACGGGCCCGGGATGTCGCCCCCTCCCGTCCCGACTTTCGGGTGCTGGGTGCGTTTAATGCAGGTGTTGCGCAGTTAAAGGATGAAACGATCCTTTTACTGCGTATTGCAGAAGCGCCGTTATCGGACCGGGCGGACGAAGTGCTCGTCCCCAGGTTGAATGAAGAGGGTACGGAGGTACTTGTAGAACGTTACGACAAGACCGATCCGGGCTATGATTTCTCCGACTCGCGCTTCGTTGCGAAGGATGGACGAACGGTTATGCTCACCTCCTTATCTCATCTGCGGGTGGCGCGAAGCAAGGATGGCATTCATTTCGATGTGGAGCCGCATCCGGCCTTATTTCCGGAAAATGCCCTGGAAGCGTGGGGAATTGAAGATCCGCGTGTGACCCAAATTGGGGATATCTATTATATTACTTACAGCTCTGCTTCTGCCCGCGGCGTTGGCGCCGGCCTGGCAGAGACCCGGGATTTCCGGACATTCAAACGCCGCGGACTTATGCTGGCTCCCGAGAATAAGGATGTCATGATCTTCCCGGATAAAATTAACGGCAAATATTACGCTTTGCACCGTCCGGTGCCCAAGTCATTCGGCTCTCCCGAGATGTGGATCGCCGAATCGCCCGATCTCGACCATTGGGGGAATCACCGCTTCCTGATGGGGCTAAGCGAACAAGGCTGGGATTCGGCCCGTATGGGCGGCGGGGCGGTTCCGATTCGAACCGAACGCGGCTGGCTGGCGCTGTACCACGGAGCGGACAGCAAGCACCGCTATTGTATGGGCGCGGTGCTGCTTGATCTGGAGAACCCTGCCAAGGTAATTGCGAGATCACGTGTACCTGTATTGGAGCCGGAAGCTGCCTATGAGGTGAATGGATTCTTCGGTAAGGTCGTGTTTTCGTGCGGAGCCCTGCTGCTGGATCAGACGGTCCGTATGTATTACGGTGCTGCAGACGAAGTGATGGCAGTGGCGGATATACCGCTGGAGGATATATTTAATACGCTAGTGTAGAAGGCTGAAGGCAGTGCGAGCTGCCTTCTTCAATCCATAAAAAGGAAAGCGCTATCATAAACGATTGAATTTAGATAGACAAAGGAGCGCATGTACATGACTGACAAAAGGCAAAGGTTTGTAAAGAGATGGACATGTCTTGGTATTGTTTGTTTGTTGATATCCTCCATAGGGTTATATTCACCCGCATCGGCGAGCACGCCCGGGGCGGCCAACGTTTCTCCAGAGATCGCTGAAATAAAATTGATGAAAAACCGGACGGCGGCATTTTATGTCTCCAAGGATATTATCAACGACGGAACGAACGGCCGGGTCGAATGGACCTACAAATCTCAGGCCGGCACGTACTTAACCAATCAAAATTCCAATGGAAGCTGGGGGGATGTAGATTATGCGAGTACGGCCTCCAGTGCCAATGGGAGGGCCTGGTCGCCTTATCTCGCATTAGACCGGCTGCAGTCGATGGCTCAGGCGTTTGCTGACCCGAAGGGTCCATACTATCATAATGAAACCCTGTTAGGAGGCATTCAAAAGGGGCTGGACTATTGGTTTACGGTGAAGCCCACTTCCACCAACTGGTGGGAGACCGGAATCGGCAAGCAATTAAGGCTGGGGAAAATCGCGCTTTTATGTGAAGGCTATTTAACTGAAACGCAAGCTTCCAATATAATCGGCACGCTGGATAGCAGCCCGCACACTGTCGATGGTGCCAACTCGTCCTGGTACAATCAGAATTATATGATCCGCGGCTTATTGCTGGAGGATGCCCAGATTGTCCGGAACGCTGTGGAAGCGTTTAACGTGCTGTCGAATGTGACGGCGACTGTGACGGGAATCCAGTCGGACATGTCATTCTTCATGCATGGCAAAACGAATTATACGACGGGCTATGGAAGAAGCTTTGCCAGAGATATGTCATTCTGGGCGTATGTAACTTCGGATACCTCATTCTCGTACAGCAAGGCGGCGATTGATTCGTTATCGTCCTACCTGCTGGACGGCACCAGGTACCTCGTGAGAGGCGATGTTGCCGATCTAGGGATGGGGATGAATGGACCAGAGTGGCCGGATTATGCGAGTGCAGCCTTGACCTTCTATGAAGATCCGCTGCAGTGGATGCAGGCGGCCAATCCGAAGCGCGCTGCCGAGTTTGCGGGTTTTCTTGAGAACATCCGCAGTATTGGTACGAGCACGAGCAACGGACTGGATGCTAGCAATATGACGCAATGGCAGACGCTAGTCTCCTCGCATATGCGGGATGATTATGGAATTACGGTCAAGATGTCTTCCAGCACGGTCAAAGGCGGCGAGTGGAGAACCATTAATCCTAGCGGATATAACCTGCTCTACTGGACGCCGCAAGGAGCCACTGCCATTCAGAGAACCGGGGATGAATACAGGACTGTTTATCCGCTGATGGACTGGGCTCATGTTCCAGGTACGACGGCACCGTATGTACTCACGAAGGATGCGAATTTCAACAATCCCAAAACATTTGTAGGCGGCGTGACCAACGAGCGTTATGGAGCCACAGCGTTTGATTTCAACAAGCTGAGTACAAGCGGCAAAAAAGGCTACTTCTTTTTCGATGATGAAATGGTGGCGCTAGGCACAGGTATCGCTTCAACTAACGCTGCGCCGGTCCATACAACATTGAACCAAAGTCTGGCGGCAGGGGATGTGCTCGTAGACGGAAAAGTAATAGCGGACGGAACGGTGCAGGCTAACGGGCGCTGGGCATATAACGATAAGACCGGCTATGTTTTCCCGAATCCTACCGGCTTTCAAGTGAAGCGGGAGACGAAGACGGGAAAATGGGGCGATGTCATCACGGGAAGCTCGGCGGAGCCGATCACCAAGCCGGTTTTTTCAATATGGCTCGATCATGGCGTGAAACCGACTAACGCTTCCTATGAATATATCGTATTGCCGAATAAAACCCCTGAAGAGGTCAGCAGCTACGCAAGCGTGAGCCCGAGCCCGGTCAGTATTCTTGCGAATACACCGTCGGTTCAGGCAGTCCGGCACAATTCCCTTGGCATTGCGGAATTGCTGTTCTATCAACCCGGGACGGTGACGCTAAGAGACGGCTTGACGGTCACAGCTGACCAACCGTCCATGGTGATCATTGACGAATCCGTGACACCTGTCCGCATCTCGGTTGCTAATCCCGAAACCCCGGGGATTACAGTGAACGTAACGCTGAACCGTAACGGAGAAAAAACCACAACAACCTATAGACTCGGCAAGGATACGTTTACCGGCCGGAGTATGACCCTAAACGAGGGAACCTCTCTCGACGACAGAGGGTTCGATCTCGCTTACAGTAAAGGGGCGACCGCTTCCTCCAGCCAAGGCAAGCAATTTGCCTCGAATGCAACCGATCTATACAGAAGTTCCTATTGGAGTTCAAGTGCTTCGGACAACGAGTGGATTTATGTCGATCTGCAAGATCAATATATGATCCATAAAGTTAGGCTAAATTGGGAAAAGGCGTATGGAAAAAGCTATAAAATTCAAGTGTCGGAGGATGCTGTCACCTGGAAGGACGTTTATACAACTTCTATGGGGGATGGCGGAATCGACGAGCTTTCCTTTGGTAAGGTCAATGCCAGGTTCGTCCGGATGCTGGGCGTTCAGCAGGGCACCGGGGACGGCTATTCGCTTGCAGAATTTAATGTGTTTGAGGCGGTGGCACCCAATCTCGCCGAAGGCATGAAGGTAACGGCAAGCTCGGCCAGAGCCGCCGACGTGTCTCCCGGTAATGCGGTTGACGGGTCATTGACGACCCGCTGGGGATCTAACTATGCTGATCCGCAGTGGATTTACGCCGATCTTGGCTCCAGCCAGCCCATTGCGAAGGTCATGCTGCATTGGGAAAGTGCGTATGGGAAGGAGTACCAAATCCAGGTTTCTGACAACACGAAGGACTGGAATACAGTATACAGTACCGCCACCGGAGACGGAGAAACCGATGAGATCTCCTTCGAACCGGTGAATGCAAGATACGTCCGGATGTATGGTACGAAAAGAGCGACCACGTACGGCTACTCGCTCTGGGAATTTAAAGTGTATGGTCCAGAGAACGTACAAAAGGTTCCGGCCCGGGTTGAACTAGAAGCGACGCCATCTTCCGTGGCGGCTGGAGGCAAAGTGTCCGTTACAGGTGTCGTCTACGATGGCGCCGATCTTCTGGTCCCCGGCGTGGAGGTCGAAATCGCGTCTGCATCGGGCAGCATCGAAACGGCTAAAGCAGTAACGGACGTTAACGGCCGGTTCAACACGGTTTATACCGCGCCTTCCGCAGCCGGAGAAGTGACGATCGCGGTTGTCCTGCCTGCAAGTCCGACCGTGACGGATACGGTTACCGTATCCGTGAACCAGGACGTACAAGTGCCCGCCCGAATCGAACTTCAGGCAGCGCCGTCTTCCGTGACATCCGGAGGCATCGTGTCCGTTACGGGAGCCGTCTACGACAGTGACGATCTTCCGGTATCCGGCGTAGAGGTCGAGATCGCGGCTGCATCGGGCAGTGTCAATGACGCCAGTGTGGTAACGGATGCGAACGGCCGGTTCAGCACAGTCTTTACAGCGTCGTCTGCTGCCGGAGAAGTGACGATTACAGCAGCCTTGACCGCGAATCCGTCTGTGAGCGGGACGACTACCGTTTACGTAGAAGGGGTCGTACAAGTGCCCGCCCGGATCGAACTCCAGGAGGCACCGTCTTCCGTGATGGTTGGAGGCAAGGTGTCCGTTACGGGAGTCGTCTACGACGGCGGCGATCTTCCGGTCCCGGGCGTAGAGGTCGAAATTGCGGCCTCGTCAGGGAGCATTGAGAGTGCCAAAGCAGTAACAGACGCGAACGGCCGGTTCAGCACGGTCTTTACGGCGCCTTCCGCAGCCGGAGAAGTGACGATTACAGCCGTCTTGACGGCGAGTCCGGCCGTGACGGATAAGATTACCGTCTCCGTAATTAAGGCTGCACAAGTACCCGTTCTAATCGAACTCCAGGCGACGCCGTCTGCCGTGACGGTGGGAGACGATGTATCCGTTGCGGGAATCGTCTACGACAGTGACAATCTTCCGGTCTCTGGCGTGGAGGCCGAAGTCGCGGCTTCGTCGGGCAGCTTCCAAAGCTCAAAGACAATCACGGATGCGAACGGCCGGTTCAGCATGGTCTTTACGGCGCCTTCCGTAGCAGGAGAAGTGACAATTACAGCCGTCTTGACCGCAAATCCGTCCGTTACGGGGAAAATAAACGTTTCCGTAAACGAGCGTTCAAACGGCGAAACCGGAGGCCATTCGGGAGGAGGAGCTCCCGTGAGTCCGCCGGTAACTCCCAATAATCCGAACGTTAATCCAAGCGATGATCCAAACGGCGGTTCGGACACGCCGGACGTTCCGGTACCCGGTCATGCCTTCGCGGATGTTGGCGGTCATTGGGCCGAAGCCAATATCCTGGAAGCAGAGAAGAGGGGAATGATCACAGGTTATCCGGACGGCTCGTTCCGGCCCGATCGCACGGTAACGCGCGCTGAATTCGCGGTGATGCTGGCGAATTCGCTGAAGCTTCAGAACGAGGAAGCAATCCTGTCCTTCAAGGACACTGACCGGATCGGGCAATGGGCCAAGGCAGCCGTTGCGCGAGCCGTAAGCTTGGGTCTTATTCAGGGCGATAAGAACAGTAACTTCCGTCCAGATGCGCCCTTGACGAGATCGGAAATGGCCGTGATGCTGGCGAGAGCCTTAAACCTGGCACCCGAAGCTCGTTCCGCCGGATTCGCAGATGACCGCGACATACCGGTCTGGGCGGTTGGAGCGGCAGCCGAGATGAAGAATCTGGGGATTATGCAGGGTAAGGGTAATAACTGCTTCTTCCCGAAAGATGCCGCGACGAGGGCGGAAACGGTCACGGTTCTGCTCAGAATGCTCGCAGCGAAGGATCAGGAATAGAAAGTAGAACAAATTCGGCCAGGAAAACCTGCTTGAGGGCAATTGAAGGAATGAACCCAACAAGTTGGACATACAGTGGAACTACAGGAGGTGTTGCATGGTTATCCAACTTAGTATTGCTTTGGCTGCAGTTGCTTTTATCTGTCTGGTTGGTTTCTTGATTCTTACGCTGCGCAAAGGAATGACTACACTCTCAGAGACCAATAAGACGCTGGTTGACGTAAGAAATGCGATTCATGGCTTAACAGGAGAGGCTACCCAACTCATTCATACGGCTAATCAGGTTACCAGGGATGTGAAAGGTAAAATTAAAACGATAGATCCGATCTTTGAATCTGCGCACAATGTGGGTGAAGTGATTCAGACTGTGACAGAGACATTCAAAAAAAACGCTTCGGAAATAGGGCAAAATTTAAATCAAGAACCCGAAAAACCTCCAGTCAAGCAACAAAGCATCCCCATTCGCGTCAATACAAAATTTCAATAAATTTCAGAAAAAGACACCTTAAGGGGTGTCTTTTTTGTTTATGCGAATCTGGCTCTAACGGCCCCTTGTAAGCTCAACAAAGCTTATGCCGGGTATCATCTCACTGCGAAATAATCATTAACTCATAATACCGCAGAATCACTGCCAATATGAGCAAATGATTGTTTAAGCACCCTTTTCACATTTGATATGCTCGGGTTGTCCGAGAGGGTTCATCTCATCCTGCTTCAACGGTTCGGATTAGCCGGTACAAGAGGAGGTGCAAGAGGAGCATCACAGATTATTGCAAGCGGTTACAGAAGGATCTGCAACAAATTATAATTAGGAGGCAATGAAATGAAAAGGACAGTTGCAAAGGTAACCAGTATAGTTTTGTTATTTTCTCTTGCACTATCTCTGATCGCCGGCGGATGGGGAACTACGGTAGCACACGCTGCGGGTCTTACGATAACGGGCAGTGGAGGCGGAAATGAAGCTGCTTATGTGGAGTGGTCACCAGTAAGCAATGCATCGGGATATAATGTATATGTTAAAGCAGCGGGCGCAGCGGACTCCCAGTATCAGCAGATTAATAACGAGTTGATCCGCAAGTATTCTTCCTATTGGAGAGCTGATGCGGTAGGGCTTGCAGCCGGAAGTTATGTAATGAAGGTTGAGGCCGTATCGTCAGGCGCAGTGACGGCAAATGCCGTCTCAGGAACGCTGGCGGTAGCGCCGTATGACCGGTCCGGATTTGCTTTTTCAGCCAATTCGCAATTTGGTACAGGCTCAGGTGCTTATAATGATAATGGGACGCTCAAAAGCGGGGCACAGGTGCTGTATATCACCTCCCAGAATGCGCAAACCGTAACGCTCGGTGTGAAGACCAGCAGCTCGGGTACCGTACAGACCGGGGTTGGTCTTGGCGGAATTCTGACACTGAGACAAAAAGGCTATGATACAACACCGCTGGCCATCCGGATTATCGGAAAAGTTACAGCGGCTGACCTAAGCGGACAGCTCAACAGCAGCGGTTATCTTGAAGTCAAAGGTAAAAACAATTATACGGAAATGAATATTACCATCGAGGGTATCGGGAAAGATGCGTATGCCTACGGCTGGGGAATGCTGCTTAGATATACGGGGAATGTCGAAGTCAGAAATCTGGGCGTGATGTTATTCCCTGACGACGGTATCTCCATGGATACAGGCAATGCGAATGTATGGGTGCATAATAACGATATTTTCTACGGCTCTGCAGGAGGTGACGCGGACCAGGCTAAGGGTGACGGTTCTACGGACCTCAAGAAAGGCTCAACGTATATCACTATCTCGTACAACCACTATTTTGATTCCGGAAAAGCGGCTCTGGTCGGACTTAGTGAATCTGCAGAATTCTTTGTTACCTTCCACCATAACTGGTTCGATCATTCGGATTCCCGTCATCCGCGGATTAGAGTGGCTTCTGTTCATGTCTATAACAACTTCTATGATGGGGTCTCCAAATATGGTGTCGGCGTTACAACCGGAGCTTCGGCTTTTGTAGAATCGAATGTGTTCAGAAATACTAAAGATCCAATGCTTAGTTCCTTGCAAGGTACGGATGCTATAGGGGAAGAAGGAACGTTCTCCGGCGAAAACGGGGGTGTGATTAAAGCCTACAACAACAGTATTACTGGTGCGGCAAGTCTGATCTATGCCAACTCCAGTACCGGAACGGCTCCGGCGAATGCTACCTCGTTTGATGCCTACTTAGCTTCTTCGAGAAATGAGACCGTCCCAAGCTCATACAAAGCTCTAGTGGGTGGGACAGCGTATAACAACTTCGATACGAGCGTTGATACGGGAGTTAGTGCCTCAGATGTTGATAGCGTAAGCACTGTGGAACAGGTCGTTACGGCCGAAGCCGGACGCCAGGGCGGTGGAGACTTCACATGGGCTTTCAATGACGCTGTGGATGACGCATCGTATGCGCTGAATGCCGCACTGATGTCCGCAATCAGAAGTTATATTACGGGTCTTGTATCAGTAGGAGGTAATTCCAGTCCGGTAGGACCGACTCCAACTCCAACAGCAACACCTGCCCCAACAGCAACGCCTGCACCAACGGCAACACCTGGGCCAACGGCGACTCCTGTGCCGACTGCAACGCCTGGGCCAACGGCAACTCCAGTGCCGACTGCAACGCCTGGGCCAACGGCAACTCCGGTGCCGACTGCAACACCAACGCCAACGCCCACTACTGGGGCAATTGTTCATAACTTCACTACATCCGGAACAACGAGCAGCTTCTTCTTTATTTCGGGGAATCTCTCCACGAGCAAAGGAACTGTAGTATATGGCGGCCTGACCTTAACCCAATGTTTGAAAATCGAGAGCGCAACCAGCATTGGGTTCACAGCTGCCAAAGCCTCGACTTTAACATTAGTATTCAACTCGGAAGGAACCAAGGTCAAAGTGGATGGAACCAGCTATCCGATCACGAATGGTATTGCTACAGTCTCTATTGCAGCGGGTGCGCATACGATTACGAAGGATAGTACTGCGAATTTGTATTATATGAAGGTGGAGTAGATAGTTTTAAAATCATAAATAAAAGACACCCTTAGAGGTGTCTTTTTAAATTTATCCTAAGAATCACGAAGATTGATCCTTGTTTATTTTTGTGATATTACGCCTAAGCGTACCACGTACACTCTGCAAATATGCTACGCTGATTTTATCGAATATAATTATGTAGCCGATAAAGGAGGCTCTTATGCCAAACATACTCGAATCACTATATCATGGCAGTCTATTCCCTAACGAGGATATTATCTCTAAGGATTCCAATTACCGACCGCTCAACAGGCAAATTACCGAGTCTCTAGAGACTTGGAAGCAGAAGCTGTCCGCAGGCGAGTTTGAGGAGCTGGAGTCTTTATTAGAACTGTATTCGCAAATACAGGGGCTGGAGATGACAGCTGCATTTGTGTCCGGGTTTAAGGCCGGGACGGCGATGATGATCGAAGTCCTTGTAGATGCTTAGCAATGCGTGACTAGTCAACATTCACTTCACATCCTCCCCATACCGCTCAATCGCCATATCAGCCGTTTTCAGCATACGACGCTTAAGCTGCTCGCCCTGGGTAATTTTCACACGTAACCCAAGGAACCGGATTCGGGATAACAGGAACTCGCTGTCGTCTCTCATGTAGTTGACATGGATCCGGTAGATGCCGGAGGCTTCATCAAAAGACACGGACTTATCGAAACAGGAGAAGGCAGACAGGATACGTGACAGCTCCGCATTAAAGACAGGCATCACTTGAATGCAGGCAGATTCTTTCAGACCGTCTAATAAGCGCGCTATCCGTGCCTTCAGGTCGTCAATCCGTTTGGCAGGGATGGGGAATACTTCGACCGACACCATGTTGCGCAGTTTGGTGGACATGAGCGAACGCTGCCGGGTGCTGTACCATTGCAGATACCACTCCCGCTTATACATATTGTACTCCAGCTTGTGAGGGAAACCGGCCTGATCCGCTCGTTCGCCGCCATGCTTAATCTGATAAGTAATCAGGATGCCTTTATTCTGCATAATCATGCGGCGGAGTGTGCGGAGCAGCGGATGATAGACCTGGCGCTCTTTACTGCGGGCCTTCTCCATAATAATCTCCCGCACTTCTATGGATGCTTCAGCCTCCAGTAGAGAGTTTAATTTATTTAAGGTTTCCGGTGTAAAAGCCGCCTCTGAAGCAGGGTGTATTAACATCGTTTTCAGCCAGGAACGTTCCTGGGAGGTCAGCGCAAGCGACCCCGCTTCATCAAGGCGTGAGATGATCTGGAAATTGAATATTTTCTCAAATGGATTCATAGTAGCTCCGGAGCTCCTTCCATTCTGCAATAAATTGCTTACGAAGCCAGCGGGGTTCTAAGATCTCACAGCTCGAACCGAAGCTCCGTAACCAGGGCTTGATTTCATAAATTTCGTTCACTTCGATCTCGTACAGGAACGTTGAATCGGACTCCTCTGTAATCACGCCCCATTGCCCCTGCGCCTCAACCCGCTCCCGGATGAAATTAGCGCCGGACCCGCTGGGGTTATAGAATCTGACAGCTACCTTAACCGCACGGTTGGTATCTGTAACCCAGCTGTTCTTCATCTGCGCTTCCAGAGCTTTAAGCTTCTCCGTATATTCGTCTTCTTCCACGGGTTCGCCCTCTTCAATCTGCGTAAGGCCTTCCATCCGGAATTTCTTGATCCCCATCCGGGCATGATGTCCGATTAAATACCACCGCCCATACTGATGGTCGTAGACGACGCGTAGCGGAAGGATACTATCTGTAATACCCGCAGACTCCCGCTCAAAGAGAGGGTTCGTGTTCTGGGAGGTGTAGTTCATTCCTTTTTTCGGGGACAGATAGAGAAACTGGATTCTCCGGCGCTGCTGAATAGCACCGAATATCGTGTAGAGATGAGCCTCATCAAGAATACGTGAATGGTAATTGTATTTATATCTATGGGTCTCTGTAGCTTCGGGGTTAAATCCCCGCTTCCGCAGAACCTTCTTCAGGGTGTCGCGCAGCAGGTAGCCCTGTACAGACGGAATCTGTGTATTGGCGATGACATCCACGTAGTCATAGAGGTCCAAAAGCTGGTCATCTGTTAGCTGGTCAATCAGGTCGTTGGCAGCCTTGTACCGGTAAGGACGCCGCTCATTGACACGGAGAATGACGCCGACTTCCTCCAGATATTTCAGATCGCCCCGGATGGTTTTCTCATCAGGCAGCGGCGAATCGGCGGGCATTTGCTCACTGCACAGATCCTGCAGATCCTTGGCAGTCCGCTCCTGAGTCTGGAGTGCCGTTAAGAGTAAAGTAAGCCGGATGCTCTCCGTTTCCTTAAGCGACTTCGCCCGGAACAGGAAGAGCAGCAGCGGATCGGCAGATTCATAGTAGTTGTAACGGAGCCACTCGGAGAGCTCGGTTCCCTGTTCAGCAGGCAGATCCTGCTGCAGGACAGTAACCATTTCCTTCAGGTTGCGCAGTGTTTTGTCATAGGTATGTACGGAAATGCCGAGCCGGTCGGCGAATTGTTGTCTGCTGTAGGCTCCCCCGGCTAAAGACAGCATGCGAAGAAACTGAATTTCTTTATCGAAACTTTCCTTGGCCATTTGTATTCCTCCAGCCTGTAGCGCATCCATTAGAAGTGATAGTACCTACTTATATTAAGCACCAGAGTTGAATAAAATGGAAGGTTTTTTGCCTGCCGCCATACTTCCGCCCTGTTCGTGAATGGGAAAATGAGGGAAGATAGGTTCATGAAGCTGAGTTGAACTGGAGTGATAACAATGACCCCTATAAATAAGCTTATTCTGGAGCAACTGGAACAGATTGAAGATGAAGAACAGGTTACCATCCTCTATGCCTGTGAATCAGGCAGCCGGGCGTGGGGATTCCCCTCGCAGGACAGTGATTATGATGTGCGGTTCATTTATCTGCATAAGCCGGAATGGTATTTATCTATCTACGATAAACGGGATGTCATAGAGCGTCCGATTAACAATATGCTGGATATCAACGGCTGGGATTTACGTAAGGCGCTTAATTTATTCCGTAAGTCCAATCCGCCGCTGCTGGAGTGGCTGCAATCGCCGATTCAGTATGCAGAGAAATTCAGTGTAGCCGGACAGCTTAGAGGGATATCGCCGTATACCTTTTCACCGAAATCCTGTATGTACCATTACTTGAATATGGCTAAAGGCAATTACCGTGATTACTTGCAGGGCGGGCAGGTCAAGATCAAGAAATACTTTTATGTGCTGCGCCCGGTTCTGGCCTGTGAATGGATTAACCGTTATGAAGAGATGCCGCCGATGGAGTTCGATGTGCTGGTAGACCGGCTGATTCCGCAGGATGGAGAGCTGTGGCAGGTAGTGCAGCAATTGCTGGCACGGAAGAAATCCGGTGAAGAACTGGATGTTGAGCCGCGGTTAAGCGCGATTAACGATTATTTGGAAGAGCAGCTTCAAGTGCTGGAGAAGGTGGCAGCGGCGGCCTTGAGTATCAAAGAGGATAACCGGGACCAGCAGCTGGATGCCCTATTCCGGGAGGCGCTGCAGGAAGTATGGGGAAAGTGACTGAGACAGAACGACTGACAGGAGGAAGATCGTAGTGGCTATTGTACAACTGAAATCTACAAATCCGAAGTTCACCTTTTTGATCAAAAAGAATCCGCAGAGCGGCATGCAGCTTCGCCCGGTCCGCAAAGGAATAGCCTATGGCTGGTATTCGGATGATATGACCTATAACGTTTTTTTCAAGGATGCAGATAATGAACTCTCCTATAAGCAGAACGACAGTGACAGCTTTGAGTATCTCAATGTCTCCCGGTATAACACCCCGCTGTTTCCGCTGAATGCGGTTAATGAGTTCTTCTCCACGCCTGTTAAGGCGCAGGACGAGCGGGACATTGAAGGCTACGAGCATACCTTTTTCATCAATATGGTTCAGGTGGAGCGGCTGCACTATATTGAATTTTTCAACAAGCATCTGAAGGATTATACCTTCTCCCTGCAGCATCAGGCGCATAAGAGCTACTCACTGACCATTACCACGCATAAAAGCCTGTATCACCTCCTGCATGTGACTCAGGTGCTGTCCCTGTTCTTATCCATATTTGGGGATGAGTATATCGATATTTCGGACCGCATTCTGGATAAATATATCCGCAGCCTGAATGTGATTGATGCCCCTTTTTATATCCGCAGTCTGTTTGCACGGAGCTTCCTTACTACCCGGGAGCTGTTCAAGCGCTACAAAGCCTCTATTGAGCAAACGGAGCAGGCTTCCATCGGGCTGGAGTATGGCGGTACGGCGATGCAGCGGCGGACGTTTATCTCAGGTGTGCTTCCATTCAATAAGCCGGTTCTGGATATCGGTTGCGGGGAGGGCTTCTATGCCATTCCGTTTGCCGGGAAGATCGAGAGTACCTACTACGCCGTGGATATCAATGCAGAGCTGCTGGAGGTTGTGAACCGGAAGGCAAAGGCCAAGCAAATCGATAACATCGCTACCTTCGGCTCGCTGGATCATTTTCTGGAGTCGTATAACGGGGAGCAGGTCGATGTGATTCTGACCGAAGTGGTAGAGCATATGAGCGAGGATGAAGCGGCTGCGCTGATCCGGCAAATTATCGGAAGTGTGGATTTCGAACAGCTGATTGTGACCACGCCGAATGCCGACTTCAACCGCTATTATGAGCTGGAGGGATTCCGTCATGAGGATCATAAGTGGGAAATGGGTATTGATGCGTTCCGTGATTGGTTTACAGATACAATTCAAGGCCTGGCCGTTGAGGCGGAGTACGGGATGGTCGGAGACCGGGTAGATGAGATCCGGACGACGCAAAGCGCGATTGTGCGCAGAAAGGAGGAATAGACAGTGGACATTCAAACCAGGGTACACACGGTATTCATGCTGGTGGGGGCAACGGAATGCGGAAAAACGACATTTGCCAAGGAAGTCCTGATCCCGCAGCTGAAGCTTGCGGATAACTCCACAGGGCTGCGCACGAATGTGCAGTACCTGTCCTCGGATAGCATCCGGCAGGACATCTTAGGTTACGATTACGACAAATATGATCAGGTGATGCTGGAGGCGAGCTCGCATACGTTTCAATTGCTGTTTGAGCGGCTGAAGCTGGTGACCTCCTGGCCGATTAATGCGGAGTTTGTGATTATGGATACGATAGGACTGGCTGAAGATTACCGCAGTAAAGTCCGCGCCATTGCCCAGGAGAATAATTACAATCTCGAGGTTATTCTGTTCGATTACCGTAAGCGGGAGGATTATTATGCCTCGGAGCGCTCAAAGAAGCTGATTTCGGGCCATCTGAACCGGCTGAGAAAAGAAGTGCTGCCCGTATTGTCCCGCGAAGGCTACAACAAGATCCATAAGGTGCGCGCCAAAGATTTCCTCCTGGAAGGGGAGGCTGAAGGTCAAGGGCTGCCAAACCCGGATTACCGGGTGAATATTGAGGATTGGGAGACTTACGCAGCCTCGGTACTTCCGCAGGATCAAGAGTATATTGTGGCCGGCGATGTCCATGAGTGTGTTCAAGAGCTTCAGGGGCTGCTGCGCAGCTATGGATATAAGCTAGAAGAAGGTAAGTTAAGCGCTACAGATAAGCTGGGTAACACAAAGATTATTCTTGTAGGGGACTGGATAGATAAGGGCAAGCAGACCCGGGAGACGATAGAGTTCCTGTACGGGAATCGTGAGCATTTCCTGTTGGTGATGGGCAACCATGAGAATTTCGTCTATAAATACCTGCGGGGTGAGATTCAAGGGACCGATCCGGAGCTGCTAAGAACGTATTTCGATTCGACCCGGGCTTTAAAAGAGGACGCTGAGCTCTTCCGTAAATTCTCGGTACTGGTGGAGGATTCCAAGCCCTTTTACCGCTATATCGGTATGCAGGGTCCTTCCTTCTATGTTACGCACGCGCCTTGCCGCAATAAGTACATCGGGAAGCTGGATACGAATTCGCTGCGCCATCAGCGTAACTTCCGGCTGGACCGTGAGGCTGCGTATGAGCAGCAGCTTGACTTCCTGAAGCAGGAGGCGGTGAGTAATCACCCGTTCCATCTCTTTGGTCACATTGCCGCCAAGCAGACGTTCCGGATCAAGAACAAGCTCCACCTCGACACTGGAGCCGTACAGGGAAATGGGCTGACGTCTGTCCGCATGTCGTTCAAGCCTTTCTACAAAAGCCATAAATCCCACCAGATTGTGCTGCAGGAAGAGCTGCCGACGTTGTTCCATGAAGAGCAGCCCGTATCGCTGCAGGAGCTGGATTACGAAGCTGTGCGCAGACTGCAATATTCCTCGAGGAACCGGGTGAACTTTATCTCCGGGACGATGTCACCTGCGGACAAGGATGTGGCTGCCGGTGAGCTGGAGTCGCTGCGTAAGGGTCTGGATTATTTCGCTGACCGGCGCGCTTCTGAAGTTGTCCTGCAGCCCAAGTACATGGGATCACGCTGTAGTGTGTACCTCTACCGGGATATAGAGCAGTGTTATGCAGTCAGCCGTAACGGCTATAAGGTCAAGGCGGTTGACTTGGCTCCAATCTACGAAGGTCTGCTGCAGAAATTCGGACCGTATATGGCTGAGCAAGGCATTCGTGTGCTTCTGCTGGATGGGGAGCTGCTGCCGTGGAAGGCGCTTGGCGACGGGCTGATTGAACGCCAGTTCAAGCCGATCGGCAAGGCGCTGGAGACAGAGCTGGAATTCTTAAGACAACACGGGTTCGAAGAGTCGCTGGGTAAGCTGATTCAGGATTATGAGGCGAGCGGATTTGAGCAGGATCAGCATCATCTGACCAAAGAGGCGCTTAACAGCAGCTATGGAGCTCATGTGTACCAGACGTATAAGCATATCCGTGACATACGAGATTCCTACGTGGAACTGGACCAGCGGGACGAAGCTTACCGGGTATACCAGCAGCAGCTGGAGCTGTATGCGGGTGACGCGGAGCTGGAGTATAAACCTTTTGCCATCCTGAAGGAAGTGCTGGAAAGTGGAGATGAACGGATACCTGACGGCCTGACTTCGGAACAATACCGTTTCCTAAATGACGACGAAATTCTGGTGCTCGACTTGAATGAGCCGGATGCCTACATCAAGGCAGAGGCGTATTTTGCAAAAGTAACGGTGGAAAAGGGTATGGAGGGTATTGTGATTAAGCCTGAGCAGGAGCAGCAAGGGGTAGTCCCTTACCTGAAGGTCCGTAATCCCGGCTACCTGTCGATCATCTACGGGTATGACTACAAGTTCCCGCATAAATATGCCAAGCTGATGAAGCAGAAGAATATCGTTCCCAAGCTGCGCACGTCCTTAGCCGAGCACCGGCTGGGCAGACAACTGCTGGAAGTGAAGCTGGATGAGATTTCGGCTGAGAACGAGGTCTACAAGCAGATTGCGGCCAACCTGTTGTTTGAGGTAACGAAGGAGAAGGAGATGGACCCGCGGTTGTAGCGGGAGGTGAGACAGACTGCCGGGAAGATCCCGGCGGTCTTATTTGTGTCTGGGGAGCAGGGGGAATATCTCTCCTGAAACAAACCGACGAATATATGCAAGAAAACGTAGAATGGTGGTCATTGCTCCTTTTTGATACTAATATGAAATCTGAGAGGAGGCAGTGCAGCTTGGATATTATTTTTGAAGCGGAATCAGGTATGGGGCAAGGAATTGCGAAAATAGTCACCCACCCGGCTGAACAGGGGCAATGGGGAAATATCGAAGCAGCCATTCAGGCGGCGGAGAGACGGATCGTGGTAATCAACGCCAAGAATGACCGGAATGTTTCGATTGTGACCAACACTATTGCAGTTATAGAGCCGGAAGGCCGGATGTGCAGTGTACGTGTCATTACCGGTGAAATGTTTCTGCTGAATACACGGTTGAAATTCGCATTGGAAGTGCTGGATTCACCCCGGTTCATGAAAATCAATAATCAGACCATCATTAACACCAGCTACATTAAAGAATTCTCAGCCACAGATAATGCCCGGATAAAAGTGAATTTGACAGATGGTTCATATTATTATGTCAGCCGTTACTATATGAATAATTTCAGGAGGAGTTATCATGGCTAATCAATTAAAACAGTCGTTTTTTCAGGTGTTCACCTTAACTTCGTTATGGATCATGCTGCTGCTTACGGTCTTCTTCCGGGAGCAATCGCTGGATATGCTGTATCTCTGGCGGCTTGCGGGTATCGCTGTTATTGCTGCGGGGATCTTCGGAGTTATGTACAATGTGCTGTGGAATCATTTCACGCTACGGCCGCTGTGGAACATTCTTATTTCTTCGACCCTCAGTATAGCAGGCGGAATGGGGATGGTGTGGCTGTTCTCTGTAGATATGTTCAACCATATCAGACCATGGCTGCCTGCAATGCTACTGTTATCCGTTGTCCTGCATACAATTGCGTTCTACTTCTATGCCAGATTGAACAGTAAGAAACAAGCTGCGGAGTTGAATAAGATATTGAAGTAGACCGGAGTCTGCGGGGGCCACAGAGGAAATGTCTGCTATACCGCAAAAAGTAAGAGAGCGTCCGTAACCGGTCCGCTCTCCTTGTCTATCCCTAAACGTTATCCCATAACAACCAGCACATCATTCTCTGCCGCCAATTGGGTAACCGGAATCAGGTCGCCCTGAATTTCTTCGCCGTTAATGACGATATGCGATACTCCTTTTTGCACGCCGTTCTTGTTCTCAACCCGGATGTTCAGCTTCTTGCCGCGGAATTCCCGCACCATAGAGAATTCTGTCCATTCGGAAGGGACGCACGGATTCAGGCGGAGGCCATCCTTCTGCGGCTGAACCCCCATAATGCCCTCTACCAGAGAGACCATAACGGTCGAGGCGGTGCCGGTGAGCCAGTGGACATGTGCCCGGCCTTGGTACGGGCTGTCCTTGGATTCAACAAACTGGCCATGTACGTATGGCTCCAGCTTGCGGACCTCGGCTTGATCGTTCATGCTGGCCGGACTGCAGTTCAGGAAATACTCGAACGCGCGGTCGCCGTTGCCGATCATCGTCTCGGCCAGAATCAGCCAACCCTGCGGCTGGCTGAAGATCCCGCCGTTCTCCTTGGTGGAGGCATTGAAGAGGGCCATTAGCGCTACAGGCAGACCGTATTTACGGAACGGCGGATAGAAAATCATAGAGCCGTAATCGGTCCGCAGATTCTCGTACACTTTATCCATGGAGAGCTTGGCCTGTTCCGGACGGGCAGCGCCGCTGAGAACCGCCCAGCTTTGCGGATTCAGCCAGATTTTGCCCTCATCGTTCTCCCAGGAGCCGATGGTATAGTTGTCTTCGGTGAACCCGCGGACGAACTGGTCATTCTCCCAGGCATGCTTTTGAATATTGCCGTCCAGCTCTTCGAGCAGCGCCTGTGCCCACTCTACATCTTCCGGCTTGTTTTTATTCCGGGCAATTTCCATGAATATTTTGAAGCCCATATACAGCTGGAAGGCAACGAACAGAGACTCTCCCTTGGCTCCAAGCCGCAGACAGTCGTTCCAGTCGGCATGCAGCCCAACCGGCATCCCGTGTGCACCCATGCGGTCCAGGCTGAACTGCAGGGCCTGGCGCAGATGTCCATATACGGTATCCTCGCCTTTATCCGAATAAGGAACTACTTCATCCGTAAAGCCCCAGTTACCGCTTTCATTTAAGTATTTGATAACCGTCGGGAACAGCCATAGGGCATCATCCGCACGATAATGGGGATGTCCGGTTTCCCGCACGTATTCCGGGTCGTCCGGTGTGCCTTCATGGCCTGGATTATGATCAAATTTGACGAGTGGCAGTCCGCCGCCATTGGAGACCTGGGCTGAAATCATCAGTCGTAGGCGCTCAAGGGCCATCTCATGATCCAGATGGATAATGCCTTGAATATCCTGCACGGTATCCCGGTAGCCGAGCCCGTTACGCAGACCGGAGTACTGGAAGGAGGCAGCACGCGACCAGATGAAGGTAATGAAGCACTGGTAAGCATTCCAGGTGTTGATCATATTGTTCAGATTGTCGCTCGGGGTCTGAACCTGGAAGCGGTTAAGCTTGCTGTGCCAGAACGCCTTCAGTTCTTCGAGCTCCTTCTCTACCACAGACAAATCTTTGTAGTGACTCAGAATCTCAGACGCACCTTGCTCATCATACTGTCCCAGCAGGAAGGCGACTTCTTTCTCTTCTCCCGGCTGCAGCTCCACATTGATCTGCAGGGCGCCGCAGGCATTGGTATTGTAGTTGAGTGAATTGGAACATTCGCCGTTCGCAACGGAAGCCGGGTTCCCGTAGCTGCGGTAATCGCCCAGGAAGGTATCGCGGTCGCCGTCGTAACCGGTAACTTCCGCGCCGGCTGCGCCGAAGAATCTCCAGCTCTGCTCTTCGGGGATATTTTCGTTGATGACCTGAAGGATCATATTATTCTTATAGTAGGTGCGTGAGATAAACAGGGTGTACTGCAGGTTGACGGTATCCTGCTCGTAGTTGTTATTGTTGGTCAGTTCGGCAAAACCGAAGAGAGCCAGCTTCCGGGGTTTGGTGCCGTCATTACGCACCTTCATCCGCCATACCTCGTAGGTTTTGTTCAGCGGCACATAGTATAACGATTCCGTATGGATGTTATCGTAATCCGAGACGATGTTCGTGTATCCGGTTCCATGATGGCATACCGATTGGTATTGTTCCAGATCTTTACCCACTGGCTGCCAGGAGCCGGACCAATAATCCCCGTTCTCCAGGTCTCTTACATAAATGTAGCGTCCCGGCTCGTCCTTAGAGTTGAAGTGGTAGCGGAGATGCCGTCCGTTGGCCCCGGACTTCACGAAGCTGTAGCCTCCGGCATTTCCTGAGATAATCGCGCCGTATTCCGGCGAGCCAAGATAGTTGGCCCAAGGGGCAGGTGTATTAGGCTTCGTGATGAGATACTCTTTGTTCTTTTCGTCAAAATGACCGTATTGCATAACCATTCCTCCTACAAAGTGGATGACAGGCAGGAGTGTAAACACGCGTTCACAAACGGTTGGAATTTCCCGCCCAATCTCATTATAAGACAGTTTCGGCCTACTAAGAAACCCTAATTTTTAGTGTAAAAAGCAAACAATATAATATTTTTATAGGTGTTTGTTATATTGGAACCGGGTAATCTCATGGATATGATTATGGGGAGCATTGATCAATAAGCATCTATAGATAAATGCAGTCCTTTCCCCCCAAGGAGATGGACTGCATTTTTAATTAGCAATTATTTGATTGCGGCGTCTACTTCCTTCTCAAAGGCCTCCAAATACTGATTGAAGATTCCGGTATCAAAATTCGCGGTGGTATCGTTGGCTTTGGGCGGATTCTGTTGAACCAGGCTGTATAGACGATCAGTTTCGGAGGAAAGCTTCGTCCAGACCTGTTTAAGAGAATCATACTTGGAATCAAGACCGGTGATATAGCTGTCGTATTCCTTTTTCTTATCCATGGTCTTGGCCAGCTGCTCAACGGTGAAATTGATATCCAGACTCTGTCCTGTACTGCCGGTCCCGCTATTAATATACGAATGGATGTCAACAAATCCCTCGTTCCACACGTCGGAGATTACGAAATTCCGGATCTCTCTTAACATTTCGCTAGGAGCAGGTACGGTTGATAACGAAGCTTCCGGGACTGGCTCTTTGAAGACCTTTCTTGCTTCGCCGAATGTTTCCTGGTCTGATGAATCTGTTGCCCAGATAATTTTCAGGTCACTGATAAGAACGATCAATTCGCTTTTGAGGTTAGAGGCTTTTTGGCCTTGGATTAACACGGCCTCAACTTTCATACCGCCTTCATCAGAATAATGTGTAGACTCGAGAACCTGGGGATTCTTAAGTTTCTGGTCATCAGGTGTTTCTACGGATTGAATCATTTGAAACAGCGGCTGGGCATCCGGATAGACGTTGTCTGTAATGAAGGTTTTTTTTGCTTCACTATCCGATCCGTTTAAGAAAATGTTAACGTAGTCAAGCGCCACAGCTTCTGTATCAGACAATTTTTTAGGTGCAGGTGTTGGCGCCTCGGTAGGAATTGAGGATGCCTGTGTTTCTGCCGGAGCAGCTGCTGTAGTCGCCGATGGCTCTGCCGTGTTTTTATTTGAGCTACAGCCCGTTAGTGCCATAAAAGCAATAATAAGTCCGATAACAAATTTTCTCTTCATTTTGTATTTCCCCCTGGTAATATATTTATTTCCAGTTCTATGTACGCGGTTTGACAGGCGGGGTTTCAGGTTTGAAATTTGAGCGCTATCATTCATCCTAATATGATATATTTAATATTGAAGTTTAGGCTCGACCCGACGAAGGAGTACTACATGACACAATTTGTCTATAAGCAAATTATTGATGACCTCAAAATGAAGATTTTTGCGGGACGGTTTGCTGATATGAGATTGCCGGATGAGCGTAGTCTCAGTGAAACGTATCAGGTTAGCCGCAGTACCATTAAGCGTGCGCTGACCAAGATGGAGAGCTACGGCATTATTTTCAAGAAACGCGGATCGGGAACCTTTATTAATCCGCTGTACATAAAAAACGATTCGATTTTTAATTACGAGGGCTCTAATCTGGGGGTCTCCGACAACTTTCAAATGCATGGCAAGAAGCCGGAGATCAAAGTACTGAACTTCGAGGTTATCCGGCCCACGGAAGAGCTTCAGCGTGATTTATTCTTGCAGCCTCATGATTTCGTATATAAGATTGTCCGCCTGCGCCTGTTTGATGAGGAGCCCTTTATGATTGAGACCGGATATATTCCGATTAAAATTGTACAGGATCTCGATATGGCGATTATCGAAGGATCGATCTTTCATTATCTGGAGGAGTCGCGCAATCTGGCGGTTACCAAATCCTTTTTATCTATTTTTGCCGAGCCTTCGCTGCCTAGTGATCAGGAATTGCTCCACTTGAAGGAGAATGAGCCTGTTGGAATCATGGAAGGGATCTTCTTCCTGGATAACGGGACGCCATTTGAATTCTCGCATATGCGCTTCCATTACCAGTATCTGAAATTCAACACGTTCGTGTCTGTTCATTAACGAAAAAAAGGCCGGGAATTTCCCGGTCTTTTTGGGGTCTGCATATAATTTAGCCTCGGTTTAGCGAGGGTTTACGGTTTGTTGGGAATGCTTGAACAGCTCTTTCAGGGCAGCCAGGCTGCTGACTTTACTTATCTCTTCTTTCTTGAGGGTTACTGACTCTGTCTCTGTGTTGGTTTCGTACTTCAGGTGAAGAGCGGTCATGTTAAGAGGCAGCTTAGGGATAAAAATAATCACCCTGGTGTAGGCCTCATAAATTTCAGCAAGAGCATCTTCCCTTTTCTCTGCTGTTATTGTGTGGGCGGACACATAGGCTTCAAAGCTGTTCAGATCATTCCCTGTAAACTTTATTGCGAAATTCCCGCTGAAGTCCGGATATTCTGTATCAAAAGTATAGGCCACCCGATCGGCAATCCCCCGTCCAGCCTGACTTACGATTTTCTGTTTAAGCTCCTCTTCACTCAAAAGCCGGAATCCTTTTTTCCAGTGCTCTCCTACTTTAAAATCAAAGCCCGGCAATTCAAGCCGCTGAATAGCTATGCCTGCATCTTCGGAGGAAACGCCCAAGTCATCTTCAAAGCGGAGAAAAAGTTGTTTTAGACGGTGGCTTTCTGCTTCACTGAAGAATGCTTTGGCTTTGGAGGCGATCTCGTCCAGATTCGCCCGGTTCACCGCTACGTAATTTTCATCAGATATCTCCCGGGACGAACGGGTTCCCCGATAAATAGACATAGGAATATCCTGCAGCTCAATGCCAAAATATTTCTTAACCAGAAGAGGATAATACTTCTTTTGAGCGGTTTCCTCATAATTGTTGCTGAGCTGTCTCCTAAGCGGAAGACCGCCATCCACATGGCCGTTGGTGCGGCTTACCGTAAATACCAAGCTGCGGTCATTCGCCGGCGATGCCTTAAACACCTGATACCCGTCCTCATTTAATCCTTCTTTAGACACGATAACAAATTCAGATTGATAGGTTGCATTTAAGGCCCGGACGATTCCTTTTTGATAAAGGTACCCGCTTTTGGCTAAAAATAAACCGAACCCTGTCCAAAGGCACAGGCCGATTGCGGCAAGAAGGATAAGTCCTGTAAGGGTCACTTTTACCGTAATACGGGATCGGGAGGGGGTGGATGAAGTTCTCACGAATATCTGTTCTCCTTCCTGATAGCAGCTGGGTGATATGCTTATGATTTAAACTTGTAAGTAATTCCCACAAAATGATACCGTATTTGGAATGGTGATGTCCAGAAGGGAGATGCTTTAGAAGTTTTTTCATCGAAAATTTGATTAGAATTTATTTACATAAATCATAAAATAAAGGTTATATATAAATTTATTGCTCCCGATTTCATACTATGTTCAAAATTTCACAATATTGGACCGTATCAATTGCTAAAAAGATTGAATTTATTAAAGTCAGGAGTATGATGTAACTGTAGAAGTGATACATTCAAAATACAAAGATAAAAATTAGGGAGTGGAAGAAATGGGATTATCAATCGCACAGGTGGATTATTCTTCTAAAACTTATTTGGCAAAGCTTGACGCCTACTGGCGCGCAACGAACTACATCTCCGTGGGTCAGCTCTATTTGAAGGATAACCCGTTGTTAAGAGAACCTTTGAAGGACGCAGACGTAAAAGTGAAGCCGATCGGACACTGGGGCACAATCCCTGGGCAGAACTTTATCTATGCGCATCTGAACCGCGTAATTACTAAATATGATTTGGATATGTTCTATATTGAAGGTCCGGGCCATGGCGGCCAGGTTATGGTATCGAACTCCTATCTGGACGGAAGCTACACCGAAATCTACCCGCAGATCACTCAGGATATCCCTGGACTGAAGAAATTGTTCAAACAGTTCTCCTTCCCGGGCGGAGTGGCTTCCCATGCTGCCCCAGAAACACCAGGATCGATTCATGAAGGCGGCGAGCTGGGTTACTCCTTGTCTCACAGTGTGGGCGCAGTTCTGGATAATCCGAACCTGATCTCGGCAGTTGTTGTAGGTGACGGCGAAGCAGAGACCGGACCTCTGGCGGCTTCCTGGTTCTCCAACCGGTTTATTAACCCGATTACAGATGGTGCGGTGCTGCCGATTCTGCATTTGAACGGCTTCAAGATCAGCAACCCGACCATTCTGTCCCGGATGTCCAGAGAAGAGTTAACGGCTTATTTTGCAGGAAGCGGCTGGGAACCGTTCTTCGTGGAAGGCGAGAATCCTGATCTGATGCATCCGGAAATGGCTAAGGTTCTGGACACCATTATTGAGAAGATCGAAGCGATTCAGAAGAATGCCCGCGAAAATAACGATACCACACGCCCGGCTTGGCCGATGCTGGTCTTCCGTACGCCTAAAGGCTGGACCGGTCCGAAAGCGTGGGACGGTGTGCCGAATGAAGGCTCCTTCCGGGCCCATCAGGTGCCGATTCCGGTAGATCAGAAGAACATGAAGCATGCGCCTGCATTGCTCGAATGGCTGAACAGCTACAGACCTGAAGAATTATTTGATGAGAATGGCCGTTTGAACGCTGATCTGGCTGAGATTCTGCCTACTGGTAACAGACGTATGGGGATGAACCCTGTAACGAACGCCGGTAACCTGATTAAAGATCTGCACAAGCCGAATTTCCGCAACTATGCACTGGATAATTCCGTACCGGGTCAAGTGATCGCGCAGGATATGGCTGTACTGGGCAAATACCTGAAGGAGGTTGTAACGCTCAACGAAGAGAACCGCAACTTCAGAATTTTCGGACCGGATGAAACGATGTCGAACCGTCTGGGACCTGTGTTTGAGGTAACGAAACGCCAGTGGATGGATTCCATCCAGGAACCGCAGGATGAATTCCTGGCTCCTTACGGCCGTGTCATTGATTCCCAATTATCCGAGCATCAGGCGGAAGGCTTCCTCGAAGGTTATGTATTGACCGGACGTCACGGATTCTTCGCCAGCTATGAAGCGTTCCTGCGAGTTGTTGATTCGATGATTACCCAGCACTTCAAATGGCTGCGCAAGGCTACAGATCAAACTTGGCGCGCAGATATCCCGTCCTTGAACGTCATTGCCACATCAACTGTGTTCCAGCAGGATCATAACGGTTATACTCACCAGGATCCGGGTCTGCTGGGTCATCTGGCTGACAAGAAGCCGGAATTTATCCGTGAGTATCTGCCGGCGGATGCCAACTCCTTGCTGGCTGTCTTCGACACCATCCTGAATGACCGTCAGAAGATCAACCTGATTGTATCGTCCAAGCACCCGCGTCCGCAGTGGTTCTCGGCAGATGAAGCTCAGGAACTGGTGGACAAAGGCCTCAAAATCATTGACTGGGCAAGCACCGACAAGGGCGGAGAGCCGGATGTGGTTATTGCTTCGTCGGGTACAGAACCTACTATGGAGAGCTTGGCTGCAATCTCGATTCTACATGAGAAGCTGCCTGAGCTGAAAATCCGCTATATCAACGTGGTAGATCTGCTGAAGCTGAGAAGCCAAAAGCTCGATCCGCGCGGCTTATCTGACGAGGAGTTTGATCAATTTTTCACAAAGGATAAACCGGTCATCTTTGCCTTCCACGGCTATGAAGGCCTGATCAAAGACCTGTTCTTCGACCGCCACAACCATAACCTGCATGTACATGGCTACCGCGAGAATGGCGACATCACTACACCGTTCGATATGCGCGTACTCAACCAGATGGACCGCTTCGACCTCACGAAGGAAGCTGTGCTGAGTTTGCCGGATGCCGGCAAATATCAGGCGATTGCTGATGAAATGGATGCCATGGTGAAGAAACATAACCAATACATCCGTGAAGAAGGCATCGATCTTCCAGAGGTTGAGAACTGGGTATGGAAGGCTTTGAATTAATTAACGTTCACACGTGTAAATTGAATTAAATAGTAAGTTCTCAAGAAGGGAGTGCTCCGGGTGGTCATGATAATGACTGCGGGGCACTCTTTTTGTGCTGGATAATATTATAACCAATGCATTTTGAGAGAAAATGATAGTGTTGATTATCCGACTTGAACAATATCGCCTTTATTCACGGGAATTCAGGATATCAGCTTTGTCCCTATTTCGATCATGGATTAAGTCTATTATCAGACACGGCAGATTATCCTTTAAGTATGCCAATAGATGTTGCTTTGCGAAGCGTCAAAGCCAAACCGTTCAGCAAAGATTTCTCCAAACAGGCCCGTGCACTTGATACAACCCTCCGGTTTAATCGCTACTCTGTACTGCAATTCATAGAGCAAAATGATAAGGAACTGGGCAGAGTGTCCAAGGTGCTCAGGTCACAAATGCTTAAGTATGAGTATTTGTTTGTCTGAGTGAAGCCGGGAGCGGGCCGATTGTCTTCGGCGGCTCCGGCTGTAACGCCTTTTTCCGCTGCGCAGCAGCGAGTGCAGGGACGCCATTACTGCCGTTCATCTCAACCATATGCTTCCAGTACCGCTTGGGCATCAGCGAGGAGCGCAGGCGGTCGTTTCGGCGCTCCTTGATTCCGATCGCGTGATAGAACCCTGTCCACAGGCGGCGATAAGCCTCTTCAGCTTCATCCGGCTCAGGCGGGGTCCAGCCGCTTAACGGAATGATGGCCTCCCGTCCGGGTTCATGAATCAGCGCTACTTCATGAGTCTGGTCGTAGATCATGAAGCTCTCGCCCTGGAACCGGTCGCAGAAATGCTCCTGAATGACCGGAAGGATATATCCCTGCGGTTCAATAACCGCAGCCATGACCGGACCGTATACAGAGAAACGGACAAACCCCAGATACAGATGACCTTCCCGCCGAAGCTGCTGAACCGCCTTCTGTAAGGCGTGTACCGTATCATCGGCCAGCATATTCATCACCTTGCGGCCATGCTTGAAGCCGAGATACAGAAAATTCAGCAGCAGCAGTTCCTTCCCCGGTGTGTTTGACCAGAACCCCAGACGGACCAGTTCCTCCGCTTCCGGTGAGATGCGGAGCGGAATGGACTTAAGGACTCTCTCCGCCTTCGCCTTGTCGGTTTCGATCCACTTCGATTCCAGCAGCAGGCCTTGCTCCGCACCTTCTGAATGAACAGCAAGCGGAATTTCCTTCCAGGTATAGCTCTCAAATACACAGCACAGCAACCCTTCAAAGCTGCCATCATAGGTATAAGCCAGAGCGGACGGCTTGAACATCAGGCTTCCGCTCCTTTCTTGAATTCCGCCCATCCTCCTGCAGCCGGCAAGGCCGCTGCGTAGTGGTCGTCGAACAAGGTCAGCTGCTCAACTTGGTGCGGCTGATAGGGGGCCAGCTGTTGGCCGGACATTAGTGAACGAAGCAGGGTATGTTCACTGACTTTCAGCCCTTCCAGCGGTTTGCCCTTGCAGGTGATGAAGAATTGGGCCCGCTTGAGCACGACGCCAAGCTTCTTCAGCGCTTGGAAATCCAGCGTTCCCGCCCGTCTTGCCTTCACTATCCGCTGTGCGCTCCTTACGCCGATACCGGGTACACGCAGCAGCATTTCATACGGAGCGCGGTTGATCTCAACCGGGAACTGCTCCCGGTGGTTAACGGCCCAGCTGCATTTCGGATCAAGCAGCGGATTGAAGTTGGGTACGGCTTCGTCCAATAATTCGCTTGCCTGAAAGCCGTAGAAGCGCAGCAGCCAATCAGCCTGATAGAGCCGGTGCTCCCGCAGCAGCGGAGGTTCGGTGTCCAAAGAGGGCAGCAGCGAATCCTCGATCACCGGGGTATAGGCAGAGAAAAACACGCGCTTCAATGCGTACTTCTTGTACAGGCCCTCCGTTAGATTCAGAATTTGATAATCCGTATCGGGCGAGGCGCCCACAATCATCTGTGTGCTCTGGCCGGCGGGAGCGAAGCGGGGAGCGTGATTATATTTAACGATATCGGAGCTGTTCTCCGTAATCCGGTCTTTAATCAGCCCCATCGGCTTCAGAATGGATACTTTGCTCTTGTCGGGAGCGAGAACCCCGAGACTCTCCTGCGAGGGCAGCTCGATATTGACGCTCATGCGGTCAGCAAGCAGTCCGAGTCTGGACAGCAGGGCGTCGTCAGATCCGGGAATCGCTTTTACATGAATATAGCCGTTGAAATGGTACACATTCCGCAGCAGCTCCAGTGCTGCTATCAGTTGCTCGGTTGTATAATCCGGATTGCGCATAATCCCTGAGCTGAGGAACAGCCCTTCTATGTAATTGCGGCGGTAGAACTGCATGGTAAGATCCGCGATCTCTTCGGGGGTAAAAGCCGCCCGGCGGACGGGATTGGATTTGCGGTTAATGCAATAGGCACAATCATATACACAGGCGTTGGTCATAAGCACCTTCAGCAGCGAAATACAGCGGCCGTCCGCCGCAAAGCTGTGGCAGATGCCCATTGCAGCAGTACTGCCCAAGCTTCCGGCCTGGCCTTTGCGGTCTGAACCGCTTGAAGTGCAGGCTACATCATATTTGGCCGAAGCGGTCAGAATCTCAAGTTTCTCCATAACATCCACGATCACAAGCCCCCTCATAGAGGAAAGTATATAACGAACGTATGTTCTTGTCAAAGGCATCTCTATGTGCCGGTTACCCGTGCAGAATGTATGCGCATTCCTTATTATGCTATAATAGTTTCTAATGGTTCATAGCATTTAGAACTGTACTGTTTCTGAAAATTGGGTTAGGAGTGTTGCTGGGAATGAGAGGATACAACATTTGGCGGCCAATCATGCTGATTGCGGTTGCGTTGCTTACGAGAACCTTGGTTTCAAGTATTTGTCTGATGTTTGGGATGTCGCAGGAATCGGCAAGCAGCGTCGCCATGCTTGGTATGGTTGTTGCCGCTCTTGTAATGTATAACCGTATGATGAAGAGCCGCCGCCGCAAATAAATAGAAGTCCGTAAGTTCCCCGGGTGAAACGAATTGTATGCGAGAACATTTGAAGACACCCGCACAGGTGTCTTTTTTCATGGTTTGGGGAATTACACCATTCCCCAAACCTTAGATGGAAACAGCATTGGAGGGGAGGGCTGCGGCGGCGGCCAGAAATAGATGGATTTTGTCCACTTGCTAATGAACGTAAGAGCCTTTGCCAAGCAACAGTTGGAAAAACAGCACTTAATAGGCTACAAATAGATCAGAGTCGAGATAATGCAACAGAATAAATGACGTTTATCCATTTAATTACGTCTAACTCTCGAATAAACCTAAATTAGGATACGTTTTTCCAATTAATTATGCGGAATGCATGATACCCCTATGACCACCATTGTATGTCACTACTAATTTTAATGGGAATTTAGCCGGCAACGGTGATCAAGGAACTAATCTAATGTAGTAAGGTGCTGATTCGCCCTCCGGGCGATTTTGTTCTTAAGAGGGGTTCCGGGCGAAGAGAATGCGGTTGCCCGGTTTTGCTTTTTAAGCTGCAGAGCTTGTATATTAGGGCTGTAGCTTTTATTCTTAGAAGGATATGCTATATAAATAACAACAAAGGTTCAAGATATCGTGAATCCCGTAAGGGAGGGTGTTATCTATAGAATCAATACACGTTGGGAAACGAACAAACAGGAGGAAACCAATTGAGTACACAGAATATCGGAGTGCCGTTAGAGGGTTTTGCAGAATTTAGCCGGGTAGTAGCCGCAGAGGGCACGGTGTTGCTTAAGAATGAGGGGCAGGTGCTTCCGCTTGGAAACGGCGAGAGCGTTGCCATTTTTGGCAGAATACAAGTGAATTACTACCGCAGCGGTACAGGATCAGGCGGAAGTGTTCATGTTGCATATACGACTAACCTGCTCGACGGTCTGCGCAGCAAGAAGAACATCAGTGTTAATGAAGAACTGGCAGCAGCTTACGAGGATTGGATCGGACTTAACCCGTTTGACGACGGCGGAAAAGTATGGGCGGCTGAGCCGTGGAACCAGAAGGAAATGCCGCTTACGGATGAGCTGGTGAAGAAAGCAAGAAGCCAGTCGGCCAAGGCTGTCGTAGTGATTGGACGTACCGCCGGTGAGGATCAGGACAATGCCGATGCACCGGGAAGCTACCGGTTGACGGAAGATGAGAAGGCTATGCTTACGCAGGTTACGGCTCATTTTGAACAGATTGTTGTTGTGCTCAATGTCTCGAATATTATGGATATGAGCTGGGTTAACGATGCCGGATATGTACATCCCATCTCTGCTGTGATCTATTCCTGGCATGGCGGTATGGAAGGCGGCAATGCGATTGCCGATGTACTGGCCGGAGAGGTGACGCCAAGCGGCAAGCTGACGGATACGATCGCGTATTCCATTGAGGATTACCCGTCCACAAGCAACTACGGCAATGAGTTCAAGAACCTGTATGAGGAAGATATCTATGTAGGGTACCGTTATTTCGAGACCTTCTGTCCGGATAAGGTTCAGTATGAATTCGGCTATGGCATCTCCTACACCGCCTTTGAGCTTGCGCCGGAGGAAGCGAAGCTGGTGGACCAGGCGGGTGAACCACAGATTCAGATCGGTGTAACTGTAACCAATACAGGAGATACCTACTCCGGTAAAGAAGTGGTGCAGGTATATTATGAAGCGCCGCAGGGACAACTGGGCAAACCAGCCAAAGCGCTGGCGGCATTCGGGAAGACCAAGCTGCTTGAGCCGGGAGAGTCCCAGCACCTTACGGTAAGCTTCCCGCTCCATTCTCTGGCTTCGTATGATGACGCCGGAGTGACAGGGCACCCTTCCGCTTATGTACTGGAAGCTGGAACCTACCGCTTCTACGTGGGAACCAGTGTTAAAGCCGTGACGGAAGTTAACGTAGATGGACAAGCAGGTTATGTTCTGGATGAGCTTAAGGTTGTAGAGCAGCTGCAAGAGGCGATGGCACCGACTGAGAGCTTCAAGAGAATGAAACCGGGGGCCCGGAAGGAAGACGGTTCTTATGAACTGATCTCTGCTGAGGTGCCGGTACGCAAGGTAGATATGGCAGCGCGGATTGAAAGCAATCTTCCGGAGACATTGGTACAGACCGGCAATCAGGGCCATACCTTGCGAGATGTTCATGAAGGCAAAGTCAGCATGAATACGTTCATTGCCCAGCTCAGCGACCATGATCTGGCGGCCATTGTCAGAGGCGAAGGAATGAGCAGTCCGCTGGTTACGCCGGGGACGGCTTCGGCTTTCGGCGGAGTCAGCGACAGCCTGTTCAGTTACGGTATTCCGGTTGCCGCTACAGCAGACGGCCCGTCCGGTATCCGGATGGACAGCGGACAGAAGGCAACCCAGGTATCGATTGGCACCCTGCTTGCTGCTACATGGAATGCAGAACTGGTTGAAGAGCTGTATGTTATGGAAGGCCAGGAATTGTTACGCAACCAGGTGGATGCTTTGCTGGGACCGGGTCTTAATATCCGCCGCAGTCCGCTGAACGGGCGTAACTTCGAATATTTCTCTGAAGACCCGCTGATCTCCGGGATCTTCGCTGCCGCGTGCACACGCGGTATTATGAAGGGCGGCTCCAATGCCACGCTGAAGCATTTCGCCTGCAACAATCAGGAGAAGCACCGCAGCAAAGTGGATGCTGTCGTATCCGAACGCGCGCTGCGCGAGATTTACCTGAAGGGCTTCGAAATCGCTGTGAAGCAGGGCGGTGCGAATTCAATCATGACCTCCTACAATCCGGTCAACGGACACTGGGCAGCTTCCAACTATGACCTGAATACCACGCTGCTGCGCGGTGAATGGGGCTTCCGGGGGATTGTAATGACCGACTGGTGGGCAATCATGAATGATGTCGTGAATGGAGGGACTGCGGACCGCAAGAACACGAACTGGATGGTCCGGGCACAGAACGATCTGTACATGGTAGTATCCAATTATGGTGCGGAAGTCAACGCCTATGATGACAATACGCTCGAATCATTGGAGAATGGAACGCTTACCCGCGGCGAGCTTCAGCGCTCGGCCATCAACATTTGCGAATTCATCATGCAGGCACCGGTCTTCTCCAGAAAGCATGAGATTGTAGAAGCTGTCGAGACCTTTAAGGCAGACTCTTCCCTGGCGGTTGAGCAGGTTCAGGTGTTGAGCCAGAACGCACAGGTTGCACCTAGTGTGTCTGGACCAACCTATATCCAGGCGGATGAAGCCGGTGAGTACCGGATCTTCGTCAGCATCATGTCCCCGGAACCTGAGCTTGCCCAAAGCGCCTGCAACGTGACCCTGAACGGACAGCCAGTGACCACCATTCAGACGAACGGGACAGAAGGCAAATGGATCAGACAGAAGCTGGTCAAGATCGGACTTGAGGCCGGTCTGTATGAAATGAAGCTGGACTTCGTCAAACCGGGTCTAGAAATTGAGTGGATTGAATTCAAGCAGGTGTAACAGCTTTTAATTTCAGGACACCCTCCGGGGTGTCTTTTTGCGTCCGCATACCTGCAGCACTGCCGAATAAAATAGGGGTATAACTGCTACTATGAAGGGGTGAGCATGGAAAGATGCAAATACATGTTGTGCAGCCGGGACAGACGCTGTATGGGATCGCTGATGCTTATGGCGTGAACATGGATACGATAACTGAGGCGAATCAGTTGTCTGCGCCAGAGAGACTGGTCATTGGACAAACGCTGGTGATTCCTATCGTAGGCCAGTATTATTGGGTTCAACAGGGGGATAGCTTCTATAGTATCGCGAAGAGATTCGGCCTGAAGGCCAGCGATCTGGCAGAAGTGAACGGGCTGACGCTGAACCTGCCGCTGCAGGCCGGGTTCCGCCTGTACATACCTCCTGTGCCAAGGCGGCAGGCAGAAGTGAATGCCTATATTGAGCCGAGAGGGGAAGCGGTCTCCCAGGCGCTGCAGAATGCTGCCGCAGAAGCTGCCCCTGAGCTTACGTATCTGGCTCCGTTTAGTTTCCGGATTAAGCGGGACGGCTCGCTGCAGGCGCCGCCGCTGGATAATCTGGCTTCAATCGCGGCGCAGAACCGGGTCACGCTGATGCTGGTCGTCACGAATCTGGAGGATGCCCAGTTCAGCTCGGAGCTGGGACGGATTATACTGAATGATGTAGCGGTGCAGGACCGGCTGCTGGAGAACATTGTGACAGAGGCGAAGCGGCTGAATTTCAGAGATATCCACTTTGACCTGGAATTCCTCCGGCCGGAGGACCGCGAAGCGTATAATGCCTTTTTGCGCAAGGCAGCGGACATCATTCACAAGGAGGGCTTCCTGCTGTCGACTGCACTTGCTCCCAAAACCAGTGCCTCCCAAACCGGGGCCTGGTATACGGCGCATGACTATAAAGTGCATGGCCAGGTTGCTGATTTTGTCATTATTATGACCTACGAATGGGGATACAGCGGAGGCCCGCCGATGGCCGTTTCGCCTATAGGACCGGTGCGTCAGGTGCTGACGTATGCGGCCAGTGAAATTCCCCCCGGCAAAATTATGATGGGCCAGAATCTGTACGGCTACGATTGGACTTTGCCTTATGTGGCTGGCGGAGAGTATGCCAAAGCACTTAGCCCGCAGGCGGCAATTGATCTGGCGAGGAACAGGAATGCCGCCATTCAGTACGACTATAAAGCCCAGGCTCCGCATTTCGATTACACCGATGACGCAGGCCGGCAGCATAAGGTATGGTTCGAAGATGCCCGCTCGATTCAGGCCAAGTTCGATTTGATCAAGGAGCTGGGTCTCCGGGGCATCAGCTATTGGAAGCTTGGTCTGCCTTTTCCGCAGAATTGGCTGTTAATAGAAGATAACTTCATTGTGGTCAAAAAATAAACCGGCAACGTCCCCCTTTTTGGCAGAAAAGCAGCTGAAAAAGAAACGGCTGGCGCCCTCAATAGGAGTGCACAGCCGTTTCTGCTTATGCCGCTGCTTATACCGTTACAGCGTTAGCCCATTAAGCCCTTGAGACCGCCCAAAAAGGGCCGGATCGACTTAATCATATTGTAGCCCATCTTCATGACAGGCATCGCCTTCTGCACCATTCCGAACATTCCCATGAATTTCCCCAGACCTCCAATACCGGCAGCACCGCCTGCCCCGCCCATGAACGATCCGAGTAAAGGCATGAAGCCGGAGACGTCTGCTTTACGCGCAGCGGAAGAGGATTTCCGTTTGGTTTTAGAGCCAGTACGCGTGCTTGTTCTGGAGAGGATCACTGCTTCTTTATTAAGGTCTGTTATCCATCCTACATAGGAACGTCCATCATGCAAAGTAATGCAGACCGGCCGGCCTTTCAACTGCTGCGCCCGCTTGCGGATTTTTGTTGAATTTGCCATTCGTCACTCACCTCATTGTTCTATTTATTATATTTTACTCAGAACCTGGGAGGCGGCTTGTGCGGGTATGGAGTTTTACCGGAAATAAATAGAACAACCATGTACTGTATTTCCCATGAAAATATCGTAATATCAATATAGTGTGGCAGAATATTCCACTTCTATATTCTAATCCAGGGGGAGAGCCTTTTGACAGACATCGGGAATCTGGCGGCATTTATTGCTGCCCGCAATGCAGGAAGCCAGTATTGCGGGTACGCAGGCAGCACGCTGGAAGATATTATTCATGACCTTAATGACGGTATGGCAGAATCTAGCTTCGTGTTATATGAAGGGGAGGAAATCACTGGTTCAATTACATTGGATACCTATGACGTAGGCGGAGGACAAGCAGATATAGAGGTGTGGGGACCTTATTATTCCGCCCGCCCTGAGGATGAACTCCAGCTGTTATTCAGGTATCTGGGCGAAGCTGCCGACTCAGCTACGATCCGGTATATTCACCTGTTCATTAGTAGTGATAATGTTCCGCTCATCGAATATGCTGCCCGCTATCGAACTGAGAAAGTGCGGACCCATTATCACTATTCAATAGATACTGCATTACCGCCTAATAGCAGCAGTTACGCGGACCTGTCCGTTGTGCCCGTCACAGCGCCTGAGTCAGAGTGGCTGGATCAGATTATTGAACTGCATAACCAGGGCTTCCAGGGGGCTACATTGACACAAGAAGATATCACAGCGGAAATAAAGGACAGCAGCAACAGTGATTATGATATTTATGCCGTTCTTACCGTGGGGTCTTTCATAGGATACATAATTGTTAGAAGAAACGCTCTGACCGGCACCCTCCATCTGGAGTACATTTGCATCCGCCCTGAAGATAGAAGCCGGGGAACGGGCAGGAAACTGATTGCCTATCTGGCGGAGTCTTACAGAGGTCTGGGTTATACACGCATCGGACTGGATGTCAGCGGGGAGAATGAAGCAGCGGTCCGCTTCTATGATAAGAACGGATTCAGCAGGGATCGTGTGATGAAGCATATCATTATTGGCGGGAGGATGGAGCCGGCGGTGCTGGCGTAAGGACAGTGCAATTCAGATCAAATATGGGGAAATGCTCTTTGTTATGATTCTTGATGAAAGGAGGAGAACCTCATTGTACGAATGGAACGAGATGGTTCAGCTCATGATTGACTGGATCGAAGAAGACCTTGCGGCTTCGCCTACGCTGCTGAAGATGTCCGAACAGCTGGGATATTCGCCGTATTATTGCACCAAGCAGTTTCATGCTTTGACCGGGATGACGCTGCGGGATTACATCTGGCAGCGCAGAATCGGCCGGGCGGCCCTGGAGCTGAGGGATACGGATACGCGGATTCTCGATATTGCCGTGAAGTTCGGCTTTTCTTCACAGGAGGCATTCTCGCGGGCGTTTCTTAGAGCCTTCAAGGTTACTCCCCATGCCTACCGCAAAGCCCCGCGGCCGATTCCGCTCGCCATTCGTGCCGAGGTGTTCTCCCCTTATCAATATCTGATCAGGGAGCGGGATAGAATGAGACAAGTGCATTTGCAGGAAGCACAGATCAAGCTTGAATTCATACCGGCGCATAAATTCATCGGCATCCGGGATATCGGCTCGAACAATTACGGCGGGTTCTGGGAGAACGGGCATGACTGCGATGAGGTCTCCGGAACGCTGGAGAGCATGTCGCATCATACACTTCCAGGGCAGCTGGGCCAGACTGCAGGCTGGTTCTATCAGGATGGGCGCAAGGGTTACCTGTACGGCATTCCTGTTGCAGCAGACTATGATGGTGAAATACCGGAGGGCATGGAGTGCCGTGATGTGCCGGAATCGGAGTATCTGGTCTTTTTTCACCCGCCGTTTGATTATTTGCAGGACAACGGGCAGGTGATGCGTATCGTAGAGGAAGTGGCCTGGAATTATGATCCGGCGGCGATGGGCTATGCGTGGGACGAAGAGGTCAAGCAGGACTATCAGCGCCATTTCCCCGAAGGGTACGGCTATGCGGTGCTACGGCCGGTCCGTAAATTGGGTTAGTTCGCGGGCTGCCGCCCAAACAAGGAGAAGCGCCCAGCGCTTCTCCTTGAGCCATTTTCAGTTCAATTCTCTGTTAAGCCAAGCACTGTCTCTGCAAGTGTATCTCCCCGGCGCTCCAACGACGCTACCAGCGTCAGTAGCTCTGCCTGCTTTTCCCGCTGCCGGGCCGTCCAGCTAAGTCGGGGTGAGGCTCCTGTCTTCCGGACTACAGCAGGATCGGCAAGATTCTTATAAAAGTCTTCGAGCAGAGCAGCCATTTCAGCATATACCCCGGCCATTTCCGACAAGGCTGTCAGCTTACGCTGATCCTGCACCAGCGGCAGAGATTCCTGCAAATAGGCGGCGGCGCTTCTTCTGGCATCGGCCAGCGCCATCATGCAGAAGTGGTTGACTGAAAGCCTGCGGTTGTACGCTTCATCCTCCGCTGCAGCATACCACTGATGGTCCAGCAGTCCCTCGCTCCATACTTCTAGAGCCTTGTAGCCGGCTGTATAACAGCTGCTGCCTTCGGTCTCCATATGCATAGAATCCAGCTTAATCCGAAGGGAAGCATACAGATTATCCAATGCAGAAGGGGGCGCCGTCTGTTCGCCAAGACGGATAACCCTATAGGGCCAATGGTCGACATGGAGGTAACCCTTGCTTACTTCCATATGCATCTGGAATTCGGAGTCTGCTTCAAGCGCTTCAAAGGTCTCATCGTCAAAATAACTCCGGCACAGCAGGGTCAGGCCATCCTCCAAATATCCGGTAATCACTCCCCATTCAGGTGCCACCCGGAGATTAATGGCTATAGGCAGCCTGCCTGCACGAATATCCTCCAGAATCGCCAGCTTCTCGGCTGTGCGCTGCTGCGGTTCCAGCCGGTTGGCCTGAATGGCGTGTATTCCATAAGCCGTGCAGGCTGGCACGGAGTAGTCATAGACGACTAGCGCATCCGCAGAGCTGTAATCCCACACCGGTTCAAAGGCGGCCCTCCAGCATGCTCCTGAATAACCCATAACCCGCTCATAGGTTGTCTCTATCCCTCTGGCGGCAAGTGAGAGCGTCATTGCTCCTGCCCAGGAGCAGTCCATCCCCCGGCCGAATCCCAGCCGGCTGATTCCCTCTACAATGCACTGCTGATCGGCAGGATCACTTTGGCAGAGAGAGGCCCGGTCCGGACTGTAATGAATCTGTTCGCCTTCTGCACAGCTAATAGCATGAATGCCATGACCATTCAGATACACCAGCAGCAGGTAGTCATTGCCTTCATTGTCAATCAGACTCGGAAACAGCTCATGCGAGGCGGTGAAAGAATTCCACCGGAAATGCTCATAATGCTTCATTTTCTGTAAGACGCTGCGGTTCGCCTGTTCATTACCGTAATTGGCTTCGAGAATCTGCAGCTCATTGCCGCCGGAGACATAGCCGGTAGAATGAACATCTATCACCAAAAGCTGGTCCTTCAGCACATACGTAGAATAGATTCCCGCTGGGGTCTCATAGGTAACGAGCAGCAGCTTTAGACGGTCACCCTCTAAAGATTGGGGAAAGACCTGATCCCCGGCCATTAAGCTTAGGCGATTCGAGGTAACAAATTGATTCACGAAATGAGTAACATCCAGCTCCTGCCGGCCATCCGTGTAGATGGCTGAGAGCACCACAAGCTCTTGAGGCAGCAGAATGCTGTCGATCGAGTGGCTTAATGCAGCGGATAGCAGGGGGAGGGTGGCAGTCTCCGGCAGGGATTTACCGTTTTCCCATTTGGACACCGCCTGGGCGCTGACATGAAGCAGTTCCGCTAATTGCTCCTGTGACAAGCCTTTTGTTCTCCGAAGTGTGGCTATCCGTTTTCCGATTTTTTCACTGCTGACCATACCTGATACACTCCCATAGATTCATTCGACGTCGTAATTCTATTATAATCTGAATTCCAGGAATGACCATTTACCGGAGTATAGGCCCGGACATGAAAAAATCAACTGCAGGTTGATGCACAGGATTTCTCTGTATGCACGCCGGATGCCGCTGTTAAAGTACTCCGTTCCTGATTTCCGCTATTAGCTGCTTTATAATGGCCGAATACCAGGAATAGAGCTTCTCCGGGTTTAAGGTTAGGAGCTTATCCTTGTCTACTATTATGTGGTCTTGGTGAACCGAAGCGAACCGGATAAACGGTTCACCTGAGAGAACGGATAGGCTCATGCGCTTCGTCCATTCTTGGACAGGGAGCGGATTCTCCGAGAGCAGCAGCTTCAGCAGATCATAGAAGGTCACATGCATCACATTAAGCTGATACTCCGGGCGCTCCATGCTGATGATATAAGCATCGACTTCTTCCCACACATGATCAATGGCAGCTTGCCGCGTGATCAGGCTCTGCCGGGAGAAGTCCCCGGTGCCCATGATGGCAAGGAGACGTGCTTCCCAGTCCGGCGGTGTCCAGGCCAGCGATCTGCTGAAATGGATAAGCCATTTCTCATGGGGCACATGTTCACAATTGGCAGAGAATAAGGCTTCAATCAAATGGGTTGCCGCTTTATTCAGTATGGCATGGCCCTGGACAGTATCACCTCTGTGGATCCAAATATCACCGGCAAGCCGGAAATACCACCAGCATTGAAATAACGGACCTTCTGCCTGCAGGCGCCGGGGCGGATCAGCCAGCTTCATCTCCATGAACAAAGCGATTTTTCCACTCGGGTCGTATAGGATGCGGGCATAAGATAAATCCTAGAGCGCCACGCTATCCCATTGCTTCTGCTGCTCCTCCTTGAGATCGAGGATCTTGATGTCATACAGGTAGTCTCCAATCCGGGTAATCCCAAGGGGAAGCGGCGATTGTCCGCCAGACCACAGCTGATAGCTGCCTGTCTCCAGATAGAATACCAGATCAATCTCGGATAACTCATCACCGTAGCCGCGGGATAACCCGCCGTTCAGAGTGATACCGGTGACTCCGTCCAGTGATGAGAAGTAGTCCAGCCTGCGGCTGATCTCGTTCTGGAAATCTTGAATCCGGTTCTTGCTTGTCAGATTTACATAGGGTCTTGTCATATCGATCACCTCATAAATAGTATGGGCAGCCGTACCATTTCCGTTCATAGTCAACACAAAAAGCCGCAGATTTACTCTGCGGCCCCGCTAGAAGAAGAGAAGACAGCCAGAGAGTAAAATAAAATCACATTTCTGCAAAAAGGCAACTCAAAATCACCTGCCGTTATGACAGGCTTGCCAATTTACACAAACAATTGATTTTATTCTAACTCTCCGCGTTAAATGATCCCTCGGATTACCGGGTATCCATCTAACCGAAATAGCAGTCCGCCCTTCAGAATGAAATGATAAGGTTACTCCACTAATATATAGATGGATAGGTTTTCTTCCTATGATAAATATCTTGAACAAAAAAATAAAAAAACTCTTGTTCTTCCAGCGAAATCATGATATATTAATTCTTGCATTGCATTGAATCTTTTCTTTGCGGTCATGGCGGAATTGGCAGACGCGCTGGCTTCAGGTGCCAGTGATAGCAATATCGTGGAGGTTCGAGTCCTCTTGACCGCATACAGCTTTATACGTAGTGCAAGCGAAAGCTCTTCTTCCTGAAGGGCCTTTTTTTATTTTTGCGGAAGTTTCCCGCAACAAGTCTAAACATAAGAGAAGTGAATTTGTAATGGAGCCCAGCAGCAGTATGAAGCCAAGCCAGCGATTCCTTGAGAAGCATTTCTCCGGAGAATCCATTGACTATCGCCAGATCATAGCGTTATTCCTCCCTGTACTGGTGGACCAGGCCTTCGTGGTCGGGCTGAACCTCGTCAATACAGCGATGATCAGTTCCTCAGGGCTAGCAGCAATCAGTGCGGTGAATATGATAGATTCGCTGAATATTTTTCTGATCAGTGTGTTCATCGCCGTATCCACAGGGGGCACGGTCGTTGTAGCCCAGTACAAGGGGAGCGGCAACGAGCTTATGGTCTCCAAGGCGACCGCCGGAGCGGTATCTTCCGTTTCTTTGATGGCTTTGTGCATCGGCTTATTCGGAATTGTGTTCCATGGTCCACTGCTGCATTTATTGTTCGGTGCGGCTTCGCCTGAGGTGATGGCCAATGCCCGGACGTATCTGATCGGCAGCAGCTTATCCTATCTGGGGATTGCTGTGATGGAGGCAGTATGCGGCGCGCTGCGCGGCATCGGGCGGACGAGGGCATCGCTCGTACTGTCACTGATTATGAATTTCTCCTATGTACTGCTGAACTTTGTCTTCATTAACGGGATGCATATGGGTGTGTTCGGAATGACCATTGCCATTAATATATCGCGGTATCTTGCGGCCGCCTGCTCGCTGATCTATCTCTTCCGGCTGGACAGCAGTCTGCATGTGAAGATCCGTGATCTGCTGGTGCTGAACTGGACGATGCTCCGGAGAATCATGTCAATCGGCCTGCCGTTTGCGGCGGAGCAGATGTTCTTCAACGGCGGGAAGATTCTCACGCAGATCTTCATCGTCAGCCTGGGCACCTATGCGATTGCTACCAATGCGATCAGTTCTACGCTGGCGGGAGTGATGCAGATTCCGGCGAATGCCCTGTCCCTGACGCTGATTACGGTGGTCGGTCAATGCATAGGGAGCCGCAATGTCAAAGATGCACGCAAATTCGTGAAGTCCTTCCTGTGGCTGTCTTCGGCCTCTTTTATCCTGATGGGACTGCTGATCTTCCCGTTATTCCATCCGCTGGTATCGATGTTCCATCCGCCGCAGGAGATTGTCCGGGATATCTTCATCGTCTTCCTGATCAACTCGCTGGCCCAGATTCCATTATGGTCGATCAGCTTCATTACCCCTTCGGCGCTTAGAGCGGCGGGGGATTCCAAGTTCACCTCGATTGTGTCTATGCTCTCAATGTGGCTGTTCCGCGTAGTGCTCGGATATATTCTGGGGATTGTGCTGAACATGGGAATAATCGGGGTGTGGCTGGCAATGAACTGTGAATGGGGGATACGCGGCTTCATCTTCATGCGGCGTTTCCTCGGCGAGAAGTGGCTGCAGCACAAGGTCATATAAGCCAAACCTGTCCCGAGCATCAGCTGAAAATAAACAAGAACCCAATCTCCGCGTTCAGGCGGAGGATGGGTTCTTTGGTCTGCTGCATATTAACGGATGCCGGCCGGTGAACTAAGCCTTCCAGATATCGTCAACCTTCACCGGCTGGCCGGTCTTGATGGAACGGTTGGCGGCTATGCCGGTCATGATCGACATCGCGCCGTCCTTGTGCGAGGCTGCGCGGTTAAAGCGGTCTTCCTGCTTCTTGTCAAAAATATCGCGCAGCAGCACCGGATCACCGCCGCCATGACCGCCTGCGCTGCTCTCGAACTCCACGCGGTAAGGCTCTTTGAAGTGCGGATAGATCATGATATTCACGCCTTCCAGGGCACCTTCGTTCTCTTTTTTGCCGCCGGAATTGACGTAGGATTGCTCGGTAATCCGCACCTCCATCCGTCCCTGCGTGCCGTTGAAGACGATGATGAAGCCTTCCCAAGGCATATAGGCATTAAGCGAATAGTTCATCACCGTCTTATTCTTATATTTGACCATAACATTCATCGTATCCTCGATGCTGATATTGTCCCCGAATACGCTCTGGTCGCGCTGGTAGCCGTCTTCATGCTCGGCATCCAGGTACATGCTCTTCAGGTGCTCGTTGCGGTCCAGATGGAGCGCGAACGGGTCGTTCTCGGCAGCCTTGCTGCCGTAGGCACGCTGGTAGAACTCGGTGATGCCGCGTTTCTCGGCATTCTCCTTGCCGTAGAAGCGCAGATCGCCCATGGCGAACACTGTATCCGGCTGTGAAGCCAGCCAGAAGTTCATCAGGTCGAAGTGATGTGTCGATTTATGCACCAGCAGGCCGCCGCTGTTCCGCTTATCGCGGTGCCATCTGCGGAAATAGTCCGCTCCATGCTGGGTGTTCAGCAGCCATTCGAAATTGACGGACAGAATTTCGCCCAGCACACCGTCCATAATGACCTCACGGATCTTCGTGTTATGCGGCGCGTAGCGGTAGTTGAAGGTTACACGGAGATTCTTGCCGGTGCGCCGGATGGCATCGAAGATCTCCTGGCATTTCTCTTCGTCAATCGTCATCGGCTTCTCAGAAATGACGTCACAGCCAAGCTCCATTGCGCGGATAATATACTTGTGATGCGTGCGGTCAATCGTGGTTACCAGTACATAGTCAGGCTTGGTTTCGGCAATCATCCGGTCGAAATTTTCGGCTTTGTAGGTAGGCACCTCATGATAGCCGTATTTGTCAGTCAGCATCTGATTAGCGAAATTCATCCGCGTCTGATTGACATCACAGATAGCGACCAGCTCGGACGTTTCGTTGTAAACGGTAACAAGAGCGCCATAGAAAAATTCGGCCCGGCCACCGGTGCCGACGATTACATATTTCTTTTTGGACAAGGGGATCACTCCATTTACTTGGATTTGATTCTATTTTATAGTATAGGAAATGCAGAAAGTGAACGGTATTTAGTCTATTTAACCCGAAAATATGCGTATCTTATCCTGGTAGGAGGCCTGATGCAGAGTGGAGCCCATCTTTCAGATTGAGCAGCTTAAGCGGAGCGGATATTTCAATATGGACATCGACCACTTCCATGATTTCTACGAAATCTACTATCTGTTGTCCGGAGAACGGCACTACTATATCGGCAACCGTATTTACGCGCTGGAAGCCGGAGACCTGGTGTTTATTAACAAAAATCATCTGCACCGTACAACGGGCGGAAACCACCAGCCGCATGAGCGGGTCCTGGTCAGCTTCGATGATTCGTATCTGGAACCGGCTGCACCCGGGCCGAACTGGATGAATGTCTTTGCGGGGGAGAGCTTTCTGCTGCGGCCTACGGCGCATGAGCAGGGAGTGATTGCGGATTTGCTCCATGCCATGCTGGGGGAACAGAAGGAGGCTAAGCTGTGGGGCAGTGAATATACCAGGACGCTGCTGCTGCAGCTGCTGATTCAGCTGGAGCGGATACGCAAGGCGAAGCCCGCCCTGGTCTCTCCCGAACAAAGCGAGGGGCAGCGCCGGGTGTACGGCATCATTGAATTTCTGGATGCCCACTACGGCGAGAAGCTTACCCTTGGCGGGATTGCCGAGCAGTTCTTCATCAGCTCCACGTATTTGTGCCGGACGTTTAAGCAGACGACAGGCTTTACGATTATCGAGTACCTGAATTATGTCCGTATCCGCGAGACGAAGACGCTGCTGACGGATACAGATTGGCCGATCACCCGGGTCGCAGAAGCGGCAGGCTTCGACAGCATCGCTCATTTCGGGCGGATGTTCAAGGGAATTACGGGGCGCTCTCCGCTGCAGTACCGCAAGCAGCACCGGGCGTAACCAGGAGCTTCGAATTTGATAGAGTGTAACCGTTTTAATAGTCGGCAGCGGATTTGTGGAGCAGTATAGAGCGTGTACTAAGATAACGCAGTGTATCCAGAGGCGAAAGGATCTGAAGGCATGGAGAAGAATCAGGAGTGTATGTACTGTATGGAGGATGAACGGCGGGACAACCTGATGATTGAAATCTGCGAGCTGGGGGTTTCGACAGTTTTTCTGTTCAAGGAGCAGACGTATAAGGGAAGGTGCAATGTGGCCTACCGCGATCATGTAAAAGAGCTGTTCCAGCTAACCGCAGACGAATTGTCCGCATTCATGAAGGATGTCGCACAGGTAGCGGAAGCGGTGGACAAGGCCTTTGGGCCGGATAAAATAAACTATGGCGCTTACGGCGACAAGCTGCATCATCTTCATATGCACATCGTTCCGAAGTATGACGGGCAGGCGGACTTTGGCTCCACGTTCCAGATGAATCCGGGCCAGACCTATTTGACGGATGAAGAGGTTCAGGAGATGGTCGGGAAGATTAGAGCTTATCTTCAATAAACTGGTAAAGCTACCGCTATATCATTGTAAAATAATGCAAAAGCCCGTTCCAGCCGCAAGGGCTCATTTGCGGTCAGCACGGGCTTTTTATATGACTTGATACTTTTATAAGACAGAAGCAGCGGGGACCTCATGCCCGAAGAATGTCGGCAAATACTCCTTATTCGCTTCAAGCATCTCATCCAGCATAGCGATAGCCACTTCGACAGAAGGGACAAGCGGATGATGCGCCAAGGCTTGAATAGCCAGGCTGCGGTCTCCGGTGACGGCGGCGTCGATGGCGAGCTGTTCGTAGGTCTTGACCGCATGGATCAGCCCTTTGGCCATCGGCGGAATCTTGGTCAGCGGCAGCGGCAACGGGCCGGTCTTCGTAACGACACAGTTGACCTCGATGCTGGCATCATCCGGCAGGAAGTCCAGGATGCCGCGGTTCGCAACATTCAGCGTCTGAATGTCATTGGTACCGTTATACAGCGAGCGCATCAGGTTGACGGCAGCCTCTGAATAGAAAGCTCCGCCGCGCTGCTCCAGCTGCTTCGGTTTCTCGCTAAGCTCCAGGTTGCCGTAGATTTCGAACAGCTCTTCTTCCACACGCTTAACGACTTCTGCGCGGTTCTCGCCTTTTGAGGCCGAGGCCTGCTGCTCTTCAAGCATCGCATCGGTCATATAGAAATATTTCAAATAATAGGAAGGCAGGGCGTGCAGCGATTGCAGGAACTCCGGATTCCACTCGCGCGCCGGAACATTTTTCGCGCTGTAGCCGGCGGTATCCTCCAGCATGTCATCCAGCTTGTCTTCACCTTCGACATCAATGCGGGTGATCCAGTGCAGGTGGTTGAGGCCGACGAACTCGGCATAGATCCGGTCTGGGGCCGCATTATATTTGGCTGATACCTGCTTAATCAATCCAATAGGGGCATTGCAGAGGCCAATGCTCTTCACCTTCGAATACCTCAGTACCGCTTCGGTCACCATACCTGCCGGATTAGTGAAGTTGAGCAGCCAGGCGTCCGGAGCCAGCTCCTCGATATCACGGCAGATGCCGAGGATGACGGGGATCGTGCGCAGCGCTTTCAGCATTCCGCCGGGCCCGGTCGTTTCCTGGCCGATCACACCGTATTTCAGCGGAATCGACTCGTCGCGGGCGCGGGCATCCAGCATCCCGACGCGGATCTGGGTGCTGACGAAGTCTGCACCGGCAATGGCCTCGCGGCGGTCGGTGGTGAGGCGGACCTCTATAGGGAGGCCGGATTTCTCGACCATCCGCTTGGCCAGAGCGCCCACGATGTTCAGTTTATGCAGGCCGGCTTCAATATCCACAAGCCATAGCTCGCGGACCGGAAGCTCCTTATAATGCAGAATGAAGCCTTCTACCAGTTCCGGGGTATAGGAAGAACCCCCGCCGATAACGGCGATCTTAAGACCTTGGTTAGCTGCCAAGATGAATCACTCCTGTCTTGTTGTGATAGGGATATATTCAAACTCTTCAAAGGGGCGCATTTTCTTATAGAGTTCATCGCTTATCGTGATGCCGTCACTCTCCAGCGCAGACCAGAGGGCGCCGACGACTGGCTCCGTAGACAAAGTAACTACAGCTGCGGCCGGTGCGGCTTCCCGCACAGCCCGTTCGATCGGGCCGCGGATCCAGCCGCGGTCGCCCCGGGTCAGCAGGCTTCCGGCCAGCACTACATCAAAACCATCGTTCTCCATGCCTAATCTATGGATAACGGCGGCTGCCGCCTTGCCCAGTTCCACGCCCTGACGGTGCAGGATGGCGAGCGCCGCAGCATCGCCTGCGGCCGCCGCCGGGAAGAGCAGGCGGGCGGCATCCAGCGGCACATGCTTACCGTGATCCAGGAAATCATCGTACATGTCGTCTACCCGTTCATAGCCGAGCAGCTTCAAGAGCGGCCCGGTCATGAGGGTTGCGGCCTCCCGGCCGTCCCAGGCGCGGATGACCGTACGGAAGACCTCGATATTCAGCGCTCCGCCGCCGCCGAAATCGCCGTACATATAATCGAAGCCGCCGCACTGGAAGTGCTGGCCCTGCGGGTTGCGGCCGGCTGCGTTGGTGCCGGTGCCGCAGATCAGGGCTACCCCGTAAGGGCGGTCCGTACCCGCCCGCAGGCCGATCATCGGGTCACCGCTGATCGTATATTCTGTGAATCCGATTCCGCGTATCATCGGATGAAGGATGTCATAATCCGTCTTGCGGTCGGCCCCGGCAAGCCCCAGATAGGTATGCCGGATCTGATCCAGCCGGAGTCCGGCTTCAGCCAGTGCGGCAGAGGCGGCTTCGCGGATACTTACCGCCGCCAGCTGCGCTCCGGTCTGGTGATTGCCGTTGCCGCTCCTGCCTTTGCCGAGGATATGGCCATGTTCATCGCTTAGCAGGGCGTAGGTTTTGCTGCCTCCCCCATCGATCCCCAAGTAGTAAGCCAATGGTCGTCACTCCTAAAGTTTTATAGCCTAACCTTCTTCGATGTTCACTTCGCAAAACTCGCCTCGGAAGCATATGCATAGTTTTGATAGTATCCCATCATCAGGATTTCAGCGTAGATTCCCGTACGATCAGCTCCGGATCGATCCGGATGTTCGAGCCGCGCTTCATCTCGCCGCTCAGTCTGCGCAGCAGCATATCAGCTGCCGCCACACCGATCTTGTCCGCCGGCTGGCGCAGGGTGGTCAGATGCGGGCGGAGCTGGGAAGCAATATAGTGGTCGTCATAGCCGACCACTGCGACTTCCTCAGGCACCCGCACCCCCGCTTCCATCAGGGCGTTGATGACGCCAAGAGCGATATTGTCATCTCCGGCGAATACAGCCGTGGGGAGTGTGCCCGCTTGCAGCCAGCGTCTCGCCGTGCTGTAACCCATCTCGATCTCGAATTCGCCGGAGACGATTTCGAACGGGGTAATCCCCCGGTCCTGCAGTGCCTGCTGGAAGCCGGCGCGCCGTTCCCGCGTGCTGCGGAACATTTCCTGCCCGCAGATATGGGCGATGGAGGTATGCCCCAGCTCCAGCAGGTGGCTGGCCGCGGCATATCCGCCTTTGAAGTTATCGATGGTAATCGAGTAGGTATCGTTCTCCGGCAACTGATTGTCAATCAGTACATAGGGGATACCCCGCCGTTTCAGCTCCATGATATAATTGTCTTCTTTCATCGGCGAGAGCAGGATAAGCCCGTCTACACGGTCTTCCTGAATCAGATAGTGATTCTCGTCCGAGCCGATGCCCGTAGAGATGGAGATGGCCAGGAAATAACCATGCAGGGCCAGCGTCTCATTCAGCTCTTTGACCACCGCATCGAAGAAGGAATCCTGAAGTGTCGTTACAATCAGGCCGATGATGCCGGTCTTGCCGCTGGCCAGACTGCGTGCAGCTGCATTAGGGCGGTAATCCAGCTCTTTGATCGCATCAAGCACCTTCTGGCGGTTGTTCTCCCGCACAGATCCGGCACCATTTAATACCCGCGATACGGTGACCACGGACAGCCCTGATTTTTTGGCTACATCAAAAATACTTACTTTCATCTCAAACGCTCCTTGCGGCGGATTTTCCGGTGCTAGTATCTATCTTCAGTATACAGGGAGCGCCGGTGTTCCGCTAAACGTATAATTGCCACAGCGGCTGAAGCCGCCTTATCTTTTGATAATCTCCGTTACTTTCTTCTGAATCACCGGCATAACCTCTTCCAGCGTCTTGTGTCCGGTCTCGACAGGCTGCAGCTCATTAATGAACATGTCGTTGATCTGCGAGTAGTTGGTGATCAGATGGTTATAGGATTCATAGCCGTATTTGACTGCACCCTCGTAGACCTTCTTCACATCCGCCGGATCAATGCCGTCAAAATGCTTGTAGTAAACCTCAGCAGCTTCAGTGTTGACCGGCGGATTGCCGCCGCTAAGCTCAATGGACTTCTCCTGGACCTCGGTGGTCATCAGGTATTTGATCCATTCAAAAGCCTCCTTCGGATGCTTCGAATCCTTCAGAATCAGCAGCGGATCGACGAACAGTGTGCTGCGCACCTGCTCATTGCCGCCCCACGGCACTGCGGCTACGCCGATTTTGAACGGAAAATCGTTAGCCCCAGCGAGGTTCCAGGAACCGCCGATCGACATCCCGATCTTGCCTGCAACGAACGGGTCACCGTTCTGTCCGGCTACGCTTTTACTCCACTCGGAAGTGGGGGACACCTTATCCTTGAAGACAAGGTCGAACAGCTTCTGGTAAGCGGCAATGACCTCAGGGGAGTCGAAATGTGTCTCGGAAGGAACACCGCCGTTGGTCCAGGTATCCGCGGAGTAAGGCTCTGCCCCGAAGTACAGCGGCCGCATATCCCGTTCCGCCCAGGTGAAGTCTACGCCGTATTGCGTTTTGGCGATATCCTCGGAGACGAGGGTCATCTTCTTGGCATCCTCAACCATCCGCTCAAACGTCCAGCTCTTATCTTCATAATCGCTTGGCGGATAGGCGACACCTGCCGCATCGAACATATCCTTGTTGTAGAGCATCAGGGTGACATACATATTGACCGGTATACCGTAGGTGCGGTCGTTCACCGTGTAGATTTTCATCAGATTCTCAGGGATATTGTAGTCCTCCGCCTTGAAGCCGTCTTCCTGAATAAGGTCGGTCAGATCAAGCAGCATGCCCTTGTTGTAATACTCGGCGAAACCGCCGTATCCGTAGTGGCTCGTAACATCCGGAGAATTACCGCCGGCAATCAGTGTCTGCAGCTTGCTGTCGAATTGCTCATAAGGTGCTTTCTCTACCTTGACCTTGATATTCGGGTGCTCTTTCTCGAAGTCTGGAATCAGCTTCTCAATGAACGTGCGGTCCTCCGAGTCAATCGTATAATGGGATATGGTCACCTGTTCACTTGACCCGCCGGAGTTCCCGGCTCCGCTGTCCCCTGCTGTGACATTCCCTGCTGATTTGCCGCCGCCGCAGCCCGATATAGCTACCATTGCTGTCAGGGCTGTTGTAAGCAGGACGGCCGACCTCTTGCTCTTCATGATCTTGTTCATTGTTCATTCCCTCCATGATTTCAAGTATTGTGGACCCGGATTACTTAATGCCTGTCAGCACAATGCCCTCCACAAACTGCTTCTGGGCGATAGCGAACAGAGTGACAATCGGAACCATAGCCAGGACAGAGGCGACCATCAGCAGATGCCACGGCGGTATGCGGAAACGTGATGAGGTGAGCGAGGCCATGCCGACCGGAAGCGTGAATTTGTCCGAAGAGCTTAAGTAGAGCACAGGAGTCAGCAGATCATTCCAGCTGTAGATAAAAGCAAAGATCGCCACGGTCGCCAGCGCCGGTGCAGACAGCGGAAGCGCGATGGTCCGCCACATCCGCAGCTCGCCGCAGCCGTCAATCCGTCCGGCGTCGAACAATTCCTCGGGCAATGTAGAGAAGAACTGCCGCAGCAGGAAGATGTTATACGCCGAGCCGAAGAAGGCGGGGACGATCAGCGGCAGGAAGGTGTCGATCCACTGCATTTTGGAGAACAGCACGAACTGCGGAATCATAATCGCCGGATAAGGCAGCATCATGGTGCTCAGCAGCAGGATGAACCAGAAGTTGTTGCCGCGTCCCCGGTATCTGGCGAACCCGTAAGCGACCAGCGCCGAAGAGAGCAGGGTGCCGAAGACGGAGAGGCCGGCGATAATCAGGCTGTTCTTGTACAGTGTGCCGAACTGTAGAGTCTCGAAGATTTCGGTATAGTTGCTCCAGGCCCAGCTCTCCGGCAGGAAGGTCGGCGGGAACTTCAGCATTTCCCGTTTCGACTTCAGCGAGGTGGAGACCATGAAGAACAGCGGCAGCAGCATGAGGAATGTGGTGATTATCAGTGTGATGAAGCTGGCGATCTTCACGGGATCCGCCCTCCGGCGCAGCCGGGAAGGCGGGCCGAGCGGGCTCGCGGCCTTAACGGTACTCATCGGCGGCTGCCTCCTTCATAGTGGACATAACGGTTAGACAGCTTCATAATAATGGCCGTGAACAGCATGACGACAATCAGCAGGACCCAGGCGAGCGCGGAAGAGTAACCGGCCCGGTATTCCTTGAAGGCACTGGTATACAGATTGTAGACGTAGAACCAGGTGGAGTAGTTAGGCCCCCCTTGGGTCATGACGAAGGCTTGCGTGAACACCTGGAAGGAGTCGATCAGACCCATAATCAGCTGGAACAACAGGACTGGTGAGATCATCGGCAGAGTGATATTCATGAAAATGCGGAAGCGTCCTGCCCCGTCCAGGTTAGCGGCTTCAATCAGGCTGGCCGGGACCCCCTGCAGACCAGCGAGGAAGAGAATCATGCCCGAGCCCGCTGTCCAGAAGGACATGATAATCAGGGCGTAGAGCGCCGTATCGGGATTCATCAGCCAGGCCGGGCCGTGGATGCCGAACCAGGAGAGCATATAGTTGAAGAGGCCGATCTGCGGGTTGAAGATCCAGTACCAGAGGAGCGACATCGCAACGCCGGAGACCATGCTCGGGAAATACATCGCTGTCCGGAAGAAACCACGCCAGGGGATGGTCTGATGCAGCAGCAGAGCGAACCCGAGACCGAGCAGCAATTGCACCGGCACGCTGATGAAGGTATATCTTAGCGTGACTGTTACGGACCGCCAGAACAGCTCGTTATGGAACATTTCCGTGTAATTGGCGAGACCGATGAACTTGGGCGGATGAATAATGTCATAATCGGTGAAACTGTAGTACAGCGACGACAAGATAGGATAGAGGGCGAAGATAAGGAAGCCAATCAGCCATGGGGAAATGAACAGATACATGTAGAACGTCTGCCGCCGGCTCTCACTCTTAATCACGAACACACCAGCCTTTCTTTCTTAAAAGTATAAGCGCTTTAACTTTAATGATAAATGAAAGTAGAAATTCGCCCATTTAATAGAGATAAATAATAATAAGTTTAACCGCTTTAACTTTTAGGCCGCCCTGTTGCACTAATCATAGTGGATGGAACGGAAATAATCAACAGTTATTTCGTTAATAAAGCGCTACCAGTCAATAAATATAACAAGATAAAGGAATGTGTTGCTGAAAATGCAGAAAATTTCATTGCGTGCATGAAAATTATGTAAGGTAATATAACATAGATAAAGGGTTTGAGGTTTGCATCTGAGCCTGTTGGCTCTATATTTCATAAGTCTGCTGGAAGTGATGTTATGTATTCTTCGTATGGAAGAATCGTTGGTGACTCCGGAGAGCCACTGCATCCAGCCACCAGCCACAGCAAAAAGCCGCCCGGCACGGCCGGACAGCTCTCATTCAACTAAGGTATAGGCAGATTGCTGCTCTGCTTACGTCCACTGATGATCGCCGGACAGATATTTCTCGGTCAATACGGACAGCAGCTGAATCCCTACTTCATTCTGTCCGCCTTCCGGAATAATCAGGTCAGCGTATTTCTTGGACGGCTCAATAAAAGCTTCGTGCATCGGCTTAACCGTGGTCAGATATTGGGTGTGGATCGAACGGATCGTCCGGCCGCGTTCCTCGATATCGCGCAGTACCCGGCGAAGGATACGCACATCGGGGTCGGTATCCACGAATACCTTAATGTTCAGCTGCTCGCGCAGCTTCTCGTCGGAGAGGACATGAAGCCCTTCAAGGATGACGATATTGTTCGGTGCAAGCCGAACGGTCTTCTCGGTAGAGCGGGCATGCACGGTGAAATCATACACTGGGGCAAATGCGGCTTGTCCGGCTTTCAGACAATCTAAATGCTCTATCAGCAGTTCCGTATCAAAGGCCAGCGGGTGATCGTAATTAATCGCACCGCGTTCAGCCATGCTGAGGTAAGAATGGTCTTTATAGTAGTTATCCTGAGATATGAACGTCACTTTGTCAGATCCAAGACGGTCAATAACGGAGCGCGCTACCGTCGTTTTGCCGGAACCGGTCCCGCCGGCGATACCAATAATAAGCATGGTGTTTTTATAAACCTCCCTAAGCGATTGCCTTTGCAATTCCAATATTGTAGCACAGCGGTCAACTTATTTCACCTTGGATCAGGGGAATATCATGTGAACTTTCAAATAAATCGGGTATTTTAGCGGAAAATGATATAATTTCAAGTATTCGTACAGATCGAGCATATTTAAAGGGAGCGGATTAGCGGAATGAATGAGCAGAATGCTTTACTGGAAGCTTATAACGGGACAGAAGTGCAGCTGGCAGGCCATGGAAAAAGAGGGATATCCGTGCTGAAAGAAGCGCTGGCCGGAGTGGAGGAGCATCTCGCTGCCGACTTGTATGGGTCAGGCGCAGTAATAGAGGATTTCCAGGCGGAGATGGCCGGGGTGCTCGGCAAGGAAAGCAGTGTATTCTTCCCCAGCGGCACGATGGCCCAACAGATCGCCCTGCGGATCTGGAGTGACCGTAAGGGCAGCAGAAGAGTGGCCTACCACCCGCTCTGCCACCTGGAGATTCATGAGCAGGACGGGCTGAAGGAGCTGCATCATCTGGAGCCGCTGCTGCTGGCAGATAAAGACCGCCTGATCACAATGGATGATGTGAAGAATATGGGGCCGGGTATTGCTTGTCTGCTGCTTGAGCTTCCCCAGCGGGAGATCGGCGGGCAGCTGCCGGAATATGCTGAGCTGGAAGCTATTTCGGCCTATTGCCGGGAGCAGGGAATCATACTTCATTTGGATGGGGCGCGGCTGTTCGAAGTGCTGCCATACTACGGCAAGACAGCTGCCGAGGTCTGCGGGTTGTTCGACAGCGTATATATTTCCTTCTACAAAGGCATCGGCGGAATTGCCGGAGCGATCCTGGCCGGAAGCCGGGAATTCACGGAGGCGTCGAAGATCTGGAAACGGCGCCATGGCGGTGACCTGATCAGTCTCTATCCGTATATCCTGACAGCTAAGTATTATTACGGGCAGCGGATCGGCCGGATGGCCGGGTATTATGAGCAGGCCAAGGAGCTGGCTGCCTTATTCAACAGCTGCCATAAGGTGTCTACGCTGCCGGAGGTGCCGGTCTCGAATATGTTCCATGTACATTTCGCGTTATCCAGGGAGCAGGTTGCTCCGGTATTGATTCAGGTGTACACAGAGACGGGAATCGGGCTGACCCCGCGGTTGAAAGAAACAGGGGAAGCTTCATGCTCGTATGAGCTGAACATCGGGGATCTTTACAGCGGAGTGTCCAAGCCTGCGCTGGAAGAAGCCTTCCGGCTGCTGGATACGCTGCTGCAGGAAGGCTAAGGCGGGCAGAACAAAAAGCAGCTTCCTTATAAGGGGAAGCTGCTTTTTGTGTGGAGAGTTACACCTTCCATCTAGCCGGTCTGTCCCGTCACCGGTTCATCAGCGCCCGTACGAAGGAAACGCGGAGCAGCTGTTTTTTCATCAGCTTGGTGCGGAACTGGCGCTTCAATTGATTGTAGGCCTGAGGAGAGTGATTGCTCGCCCAGCTGTACATGAACTTGAAGTCGCTGTGGCTTTTGGCGGAGTTCATCAGGTAGTAAGAGATCGTATCATAGACGTTATGGTTGAACCACTCATTCATTTCCGCCTTGCTGTAGCCGAAGCGCTCGACGGCCATATTGCGGATGTTGCGCTTCTCCTCCAGATTCTCGATCAGGAACGACTGGCTGAGATTGAAGGTGATATTGTTGCCGTGAATCCGGTACACGCCCGCCAGCGTATCAATAAACCCGGCATCGCCGATCAGCAGCGCCCGCAGGTATATGGAAGCATCGTTGACCATACTCATATTCAGAATATCCATGCTCATCAGTGCCTCACGCTTGAATATGGCGGTTAAAGTTGATGCCGGCTTGGGATAGTTCTTCCGCTCGAAGTTCATGAAATAGTCGTGTTTGTCCGTGACGGGACTCAGCTCCAGACTGGAGATAGTGAGCTTCTGCGACTGGGAATACTCCAGGAATACGTTTGCGGCGACAAAAGACAGCTCCGGATGCAGCCGGTGAACCTTCACGGCTTTGGTGAAATAGCTGCGGTCAATAAGATAGTCATCATCGTCCAGGAACAGGATGAATTCCCCGTCGCCATGTGCGGCCAGCGCTCTGCGGCGGTTATTTCCGGGTCCGCTGTTGGTCTCATTCTGCATGAAGATGACGCGCGGCTCTGCTCCGAAGGTGGCGTTCATCATCTCCTGCGTACCGTCGCTGGAGCAATCGTCAATGACGATAATTTCGGTATGCGGATAATCCTGCCGCAGAATGCTGTTCACTGCCTGCTGCAGGAAATCTTTTCTATTATAAGTAGTAATAATTACACTGACCTTCGGATGGCTTGCGGAACCGGCGTCCAGGTTGAGTGTAGACTCCTGCGTATCAGGCACGCTGCTGCTGAGTGCGGAAAGCGCCTGCATGAACCCGTTAATTTCATCGATCTGAATATTAAATTGAGTGCTGACATAATACTGGAGCGCGTCATCCGAAGCCCGGCCTGCCAGAAAGGCATCCAGGACACCGTTCAGCGTCTCCAGATGTTCTTTGATTCCGGCATCACTCTCGCTGCTGCTGATATTCCTGGCCTGGCGGATCAGCTCCTCACGGGTCAGACCCCCGGCGGGCGGATGATGAATATCGTCACTCAGCTGATGCAGCAGATGCAGTCCTGCTTCATGTAAGTCCCCGCGGTGATCCATAATCAGTCCTCCTAAAAGTTTTATGGAGCAATGCTTCCTGGTTCGCTTCGCAATAAAACTCGCTTCGGAAGCATAGGCTAAATGTTGTGAAAATCATCAGCGTAATTTAAATAGTTGGATTTTCTCCATTTATGTTCCCGATTGTGAGGATCATTCTAAAGTTAGTTGGAAAAACTCCACTTAAAAATGCACATTTCGCGGGAAGAGGGCTGGAGGGCAGCAAGTAAATGCCTTTTTTCCAACTATTCGCGTACAGAGTGCGAAAAACGGTAAATTAAGCTACGTTTTTCCACTTAAAAAACTGGGGGAGGTGTTCTGGCAGCTTGCATGCGGCTGGAATGGGAATCTGCACTACCCCATTTCCAGCATTACAGCGTCTGCCCGGCCGCAACCTTCCGCTTAAGCTTGAGCTTCGTTCTGAATTTCTTGGCGTAGCTCCAGGTGTAGAGGAAGACCTCGCGTTCCATCAGAGAGCCCACCAGGAAATAGATCGGCAGGATAATCACACCCAGCAGCGCGCCCCAGAGGATTACGCCGGTGTAGGAGGTGATGCTCAGATTCAGCTTGGTCGTAATGAACACGATTGCCGCGAAGACGGCGACGTTCGTAAGCCATCTGCGAAAGGTGATCCACGGGCTGCGCTCCAGCAGCACTCTGCTGGCGTAGACCACAATATCGATCGAACGGTAGAGCAGAGCGACAATAGTTCCCATCAGCACACCGTAGATTCCGAAGAAGATTACGAACACAATCGAAGCTCCGAGGTTGATCGCTGACTCCAGAATCGAACGGAACTGTGTGTTGCGGAAATGTCCGGCAATGGTGATCAGATTGTTCGACGACGTGCGGGCATTGGTCAGAAGCTTGATCGCCACGAACAGAACCGGCAGCCAGACATTGATATAATTCACATCGTTGACCCCGGCGGTGTACAGCCGCATGAATGGCAGGATCAGAATGTAGACCACCGTCAGGATGGAGAAGATCAGGCCCATAAAGTAGACCTCGTAAGCATCATAGAATTTGATGAAGGCCTCCTTGCCCTCATGATAGCTCTGCCCCAGCGCCGATTTGACGCTGCCGTTGACGGTCTGGACGATGTTGTCGACGATGGTGAAGATCATATTGTACATGACATAGATGCTGACAATCTTCAGGTTGGTGAAGATCGTCAGGATCAGCACGTCCGTATTACGGAAGACGAGATAAGAAATCTCATGCACCATAACGGAATTCTTCTGCCCGATCGCAGTGAAATCCGGCTTCATGCTGAGGTCCATCCATTTGTAATGCCGTTTCGCATAAATGTAGAACGCAACAATCTGCAGCAGGGTCAGCACGAAGAACGAGGCCTGGACGGCGATGATGTTCACGCCCTGCAGCAGCAGGATGATCCGCACCACGTTGTTCAGAATGTTCGCTACTGTGACGATAGAGGTCTCAATATAGCTTTTACCCTCAGCAATCAGGAGGACCCTGAATTTGCCCTGGAAGTAATAATTGATTGCTCCGCCGAGGCCGGAGAACAGGATAATCGCTGCAATGCTAATGCTGCTGATCTCCGAATGGATAACCAGCGGATAGATGACCGACAGCAGCACGACCGAGATGAAATAGTAGATCCCGGTTTTTTTGTAGTAGCTGGAGGTAGCGGCCAGGATGGAGTTGATATGGCCCCGGTCGTTGCCGGCCACCGGCTTATAGAGTGCCTGCAGCGATGCCGCACCAACCCCTGCCTCAAGCAGGGCGAAATAACTGATAATCTGCACAATCGAGGCAATCAGTCCGTTCGCTTCCGAGCCGTAGTTAACCATGATCAGGCGGGGGATGAAGAAACCGAGGATAATGGTAATCACCTGGCTGGTAAGCCCGAAGCCCAGGTTCAGCATGCTCCGTTTAGCTTTCATAGCTTCTTCTCCCTTCCAGCAGCGGTTCGGGTGTCAGATAAGCATCCAATTGCTTGAAATGCTTCTCCGCCTGGTTCGCCTGCAGCGTTACATCGAGCGTACCCGCAGCCATACTCTCATAGACCTGCTCGGGTGTAAGCTCAGCCAGATGGGCGAAGTCCGTATACGCTCCCCCGAAATAAGCATCCTGCATCACGTTGATCATCTTGTTGCTGTAAGCTACGGGAAACACCGGTTTGCCGAATACCCAGCCTAGGATCATTGCATGGAATCTGGAGGCGACGATGCAGCTTGCCCCGGACAGCACGGCGAGAATCTCATCCATATCTGTTTTGTAGAGATGAGCGTGGGTGTGGGCCTGAAGCTCCGCCGGAATCAGATTCAGGATCAGACTGATCGCTTCCTGGTCCCCTTCATGCTGGCAGAAGGACATGAAATGCACATCATACCCCTGCTGAATGAAATAGATTGCAACATCTTTCATTTTTTCATAATAGAGGTTGTCAAAACCGTCTAAAGCTTTGGACGAAGGCTTGATCACGGAAATGGCAAGGGTCTTACCCGTCACGACCGGAGCTTTTCCGCCGCTGTATTTCAACTGAAAAATAATATCCGGCGCAAGCCGCACATTGTCCAGATCCTTAAACAGGTCATAGGAATATTGCTCCCGGAAAGAGACATCGGCATAATTCTGGAAGATTTCCCTATATTGCTGGTAGTAGGCCTCATCCTTATACGGACCAAAGTTCGCGCCCATCAGGTAGTAGGGTTTGCTTTTATTGCGGAGGGCTTCAGCACCAGCCACATATTCTTCCCACTGTTCACCCTGCATAAAAATAGACCCGCCGATATGCACGGTTCCGTCGCCCTGATCCGTCAGCAGCTTCTGTACGAAGTTCGGATGAAGCTTTAGTTTGCGGAAAATATAGTTGATCCCCCGCAGCAGCACGGAGTCCGAGGCATACACCTTGAGGTTGTGGAGATCTTTGAAGACGAGCTTATATTGCTGCGGGGCAATCAGCATAAACCGGGTACCGGGGTATCGCTCACATAACACTTTTATGAACAAATCATCGCCCAAATTGAACTCTGTATATGCATTGATCATCATCGTCTTCTTCATATCTTGATTTCCTTTCTGCCCATCACGGTTTTGAGCTTATGTTTGAACTGGACCCAGTTTCTATCAATAACAATCAGCGCTCCGTACAAGGACGGGGAGATTAAGAAGGCTCTGATCTGCAGCGCGAGCTGGCGGTCGTCCCCCTGGTATTGACGTATGATCGGCCGCATCTCCTGGGGAAGTCCGGGATAACGGGCATCTATATCCTGAAGCAGACGCCTCACATCCATCCCCGCAGTGCCGTTCAGACAGGTCTTCAGATTGTAAAAGTAGTTCTCGGTCAGCTCCCGGTTCAGCAGTAATTCGGATATCTCAGATGTCCCGTCAAAGGGATGGGCTCTGAAATAATCAGCCACCCGCTTGAATGCATCGACCATGTCGAATTTATTCACGTTATACGTATTGGAGATGGAGGAGGTTCTCTGCAGATAGAAGGACAGCACATCCGGGATGGATATGGTCCGCGAGGCCCGCGACAGCGCTTTGTAGATGAATTCCTGATCTTCCCCGTTCACGCAGCGTTCGGTGTAGCGGATGCCGTTCTCCAGCAGAAAGGTCCGTTTGAAGGCGATGCTGCCGGTCCAGATTCTGAGGCTTCGATGCACAAAAATATTCTTCAGCGCTTCGCTCCCCGTAGTGTCGCTTGCCGCTGAAGTGAAGTTTACAATGGTGGACTTGTCTTCGCGGACCAGACTGTACCCCCAGCAGAGAATATCCGGAGCGGCGCTCCAGGTATGGGCTTCAATGCTCTGCACCAGTCCGCTGGCGATATAATCATCCCCGTCCAGGAACAGCACATAGTCGCCGCTGGCCGCTGCAAGCCCGGTGTTTCTGGCCGCGCTCACTCCGGCATTGGCCGTGCGGATCAGCTGGGCTCTCAATATGGGATGCCGCGCCAGAATGGCTTCGGCCACTTCGTACGTACGGTCTGTAGAACCGTCGTCGACCATAATCACTTCGAACCGCTTCTCGCTCTGGTCCAGGAGTGAATCCAGCAATGGAGCCACATAACGCTCTAAATTGTACATGGGAACTACAATGCTTACACTCATAACTCCACTCCCTTCCTGAGTTTTGACGGGTTACCCGGCGGTCTGTCTGTTAAAAATCTCCTTCAGCCCCTTCTTATATCCTTTGATCGCGGCGACATTCTTCTTGGGCTGCTCGCGGAGAATGAGGTAGAGCGTGGTCCACATCAGGGCGAGATAGCCGATGGGGCCCGACCGTTTATCCTTGAGCAGATGCACATGATTGAGCACACGGGTATAGGCGACATCCTCGAGATTGTCCCTGGAGGCCGGAGATTCATGATGCAGCAGCTTGAGTTCAGGATTGATATACAAAGGTCCGGAGCTCCGGGCGATGCGGGACATGAGAATATCTTCACCTACGCTGTAGCTGGTAAGCCAGGGAACGGGCTTCAGGTCCTGAATTGCCGCTTTTTTGAAGGACATGTTGCAGCCATGCTGGAATTCAGTCTTGAAGATCTTCCGGGCTTTATGCCAGTTGTACATGGACCCGGCTTGACCGCTTAAGGAGAGCTTGCCGCTCGACAGGGATTGCTGGAAGGACAGCAGGCAGCGGATGGTTCCAAGGAAGCTGTTCCGCATCCCGATGGCGATACCGCCGACTCCTGCGCAGTTAGGATAATCATCGTAGGTTTGAATCAAGGTAGACAGGTAATGGGCGGGGATTTCGACGTCATCATCCAGGAAGAGGATCTTGTCCATAGTGGACAGCTCCACGGCTTTGATCCGGGACAGCCACAATCCCCGGTCCGTCTTCTTGAAATAAGTTAAAGGATAACCGTATCCGGTAAGTAAAGCTTCAAATTCAGTAAGTACACGGGCTGGTATTTCGCCGTCATCTATAAGTATGACCTCAATGGGGTATGTCCTGCCTATGTCTTGTTTAGTTATAGAATGAATGCACCGTGTCAGGTCCTGTACCCGATTCCTCGTGCAGATAGCCACTGACAATCCTTGCATATACTCCACTCCCTTATCCATTTCTCCCATTCTATGTGTAGTGAATTAACTACCTTAAGCTTACTATTGGCAGCAAAAGGTTGTATATACTACTTTAGTTTACTTATTGGACGGCCTGCTTCCGTAAGCGTAGGATATGGATTCTAATTTGACACAAAAAGCCGCACCCACCGTAAGGTGGCTGCGGCCTTTTTGTTCTTCAGGAAGCGGTGGAGCAACAACCGGTTAGTTGAACGTAATCGTAAGCGAGCTTGTAGACTGGCCGCCCGGCGGCAGGGAGATGACTCCCGATTTGTCCCGGATTTCTCCGGTGAAGCCTTCACTGTCTGCTACACCATGCCAAGGCTCGATGCACAGGAACGGTGCGTTCTTCGGCTGCCAGATCCCAAGATCGGGGAAGTTGTGGTAAGCCACGCTTACGCTTTTGGCAGAGAGCTTGCTCTTCAGCGCTACGGACTGCGAGCTTACATTCTTGAAGACGAGTGCGTCATGCTCAAACATCTCATGGTTTAGCGGCAGAATGTTCTCATTCTGTAGAAGCGGGTCAGTCTGCCCGTTAATGAGCTGGCCGGTTTTGTTCAGGAACAAGCGCTCCAGATTCTCCGGCTGCGCGAATTCAAGATAATAGTCGCTGAATGCTCCGCTGCCGTCAATCGGGCAATTAAATGCAGGATGGGTGCCAAGCTGGAAGAAGATCTCCTGTTCATCTGTATTTTCCACACGGTAGCTGATCTCAAGGGTGCTTCCGCTCAGGATATAGGTGAGGAACAGGTTGAATTTGTACGGGTAGACCGCCAACGTGCTCTCACTATGGGAGAGAAGGAAGACTGCCTGGGTATCGCTTGCCTCCTGCAGCGTGAATTCACTGCGTCTGGCGAAGCCGTGATTGGCAATCTTATAAGCCTGCCCGTCCGCTTTGATCTCGCCTTGGATGGCTGCGCCGATAATCGGGAAAAGTACCGGTGAACGGCCTGTCCAATAGGCGGCATCCCCGCTCCACATATATTCGGTCTCCGTATCCGTTCTTCTGAAGCTGATCAGCTCGGCTCCGAGTGAACTGATCACAGCTTCGGCTGTGCCGCTGCGCAAAAGGGTATTCATATGCTTAGCTCCTCTCAAATTATGCTTCCTACCAGCTCATATTCTATCAGACTTCCCCAATCGCGTTATAACATAACGTGAACAAAACCAAAAAAAATTATTACAGTCTGTAAAATGAAAATAATACGGAATGGTATAACATATATAGAAAGCAATAATTCTATATAAAACGAACTAAACTTGCGAATGGGTGAGAGTGACGGAGGGCTACCGCAGTCGCGAACAACACCCAAATCGGGGACTTCAAGTTCGTTTCATATAAATGAGCGTTCGAAACGGAGGAATAGGGCCATGCAGCTGCAGCAGATATTCGTGAACGGTGAGAGATTGAAGAATACGATCGAGACCTTCGCCGATTTCGGGCGGACGGACAACAACGGGGTCACCCGGTTATCGCTGTCGGAGCAGGATGTGCAGGTGCGCGGCTATTTCACTTCCTGTTGTGTTGAGTTAGGAATGGCTGTGAAAGTAGATGACATGGGAAATATGTATGCCACACTTGCGGGAAGCGAAGAAGGTCCGCCTGTAGTGATCGGATCGCACCTGGATACCGTCAAGAAAGGTGGCAGATTCGATGGGGTGCTCGGCGTAATCACCGGTCTGGAAGTGGTAAGAACCCTGGTTGACCATGGCATTAAGCCGCGCTTGCCAATAACAGTGATGAACTTCACCAACGAGGAAGGTGCCCGCTTCGAGCCGTCGATGATGGCTTCGGGTGTCTTGGCGGGCAAGTTCGACAAGGCAGAGATGCTGAAGAAGAAGGACCCGGAGGGTACGACCTTCGGTGAAGCGCTGCAGGCCAGCGGCTATGCGGGCGATGCGGAGAACCGGATCAGCGAAGCAACGGCTTATCTGGAGCTGCATATCGAGCAGGGTCCTGTGCTGGAGAGAGAGAATCTCAAGATCGGCCTGGTCGACTGTGTAGTCGGGATGGCCTGCTATGAGATTGAAGTGACAGGCGAATCGGATCACGCCGGTACTACGCCGATGGATATGCGGAGGGATGCGCTTTTTGCCGCTACAGATATTATTACGGAGCTGCGGCGGAAGCTGGCTGTACTGGACTCCGAACTGGTCTATACCATGGGCAGAATGAACGTGCTGCCTAATATTCATACCGTTATTCCGAACAAGGTGATCTTCACCGTGGAAGCCCGGCATAAGGACATGGATATTGTCCGTGAAGTAGAGGCAATTATTAATGGTCTGCCTGAAGAACTGCTGGAGTGTAGTGTATCGAAGACGAAGCTGTGGGGACGCGATACCGTATGGTTCGATACGGAGGTCTGTGCCCTGGTTGAGCAAGCTACCCGGAAACTGGGCTATAGCAGCCGGAAGATGGCCAGCGGAGCAGGGCATGATGCCCAGTTCGTGGCCGGATTCCTGCCGTCGGCGATGATTTTTGTACCCAGTGTGAAGGGGAAAAGCCACTGCGAGGAAGAGCTCACTTCTAATGATGAGTGCGAGATGGGCGTGAATGTGGTGCTGGAAACGGTGCTGGCGGTGTTGGCGAGTTCCTGACGGATGGCTTGCAGGCTGGGCGAATTGCATAGATTGATGTCAAAGACTTTAAGACACTTAACCGGTGTCTTTTTTCTTTATATAGGAAATTATTGGTACCCGCTGAAACCCTCTAATTCCGCTGAAAGTGGGCGGTACGGGGATGAGCCGAATGTACACGAAAAACCGAGTACATTGTGCCAACGATAGGGTAGATGGGCCGAATGTATGCGAAAAACCGAGTACAATGTGCCAATGATAGGGTAGACGAGCCTGATGTATGCGAAAAACCGAGTACAATGTGCCAACGATAGGCTAGACGAACCAAATGTACATGAAAAACCGAGTACATTTGCCACTCCGGTGCAGGGAGAGAGTATGTGCAATGCCGCGACAACGCTGCAGTTTGATATAATATGAAAGCGTAATCATCACTCGCAATAACCCGGATTGGAATATCAGGCGAAATCAATCTCGATTTCTTAGCATCCGTATGCAATTCCTGTGATGGACAGGCAGTAATCAATATATCGATATCGCAGCAAGAATGGGAGATAGTCAAGGCTGGCGTACGGCGTTAAGTTGGAGGAGCAGGAGGCAGCTTCGGTAGGGCCGCAGGACCGCAAAACCGCAAGACTGCAGGACCGGTGCCTCCGGCGATGGCCTTTCTATTAAGAACACATGGGGGAGATGTGAAGGGATGAAGAGATCTTGGAGACAACGGATGATGCTCGGCACCAGCTTGCTGCTGGCTATAGGCGGACTGGCAGGCTGCTCGGGCGGGAACGGGAACGGGAATGCCGGAGGAGCGGCAGCGGATGAGCCTACCCCAATTTCGATCTGGGCGTCACTGAATACGAATGTGTCAATTACGCTGAAGAACATGAGTGAGATTACGGCGATTCAGGAGTGGGAGAAGAAGACCAACATTAAGACGGAATTCCAGCATCCCGCCGTCGGTGCGGAGACGGAGCAGTTCAATGTCATGCTGGCTTCTAATGAGCTGCCGGATGTGATGTTCGTCTACGGGGATTATTCCAAGCTGTACACGGACGGCACGATCATTAAGCTGAACGACCTGATTGACCGGTACGCGCCCAACCTGAAGAAGATTCTGGACGAGAATCCCGAGGTCGCGAAACAATTGAAAGCGGATAACGGAGACATCTACGCGATTCCCCATCTGCGGCTGGGCAAATATAAGACGTTCGGAGGCACATTCATCCGCCGGGACTGGCTGGACGAATTGAATCTCCAGCAGCCGGAGACGCTCGCTGAATGGGAGACGGTATTGAAGGCGTTCAAGGAAAAGAAAGGGGTCACCGCTCCGCTCCTGTTCGGTGCACCGCCTAAGCTGACTACGATGGGCCCGGCGGCCCCTACCTTCCTCGAAGCCTACGGGATCACGAATACAATCTTCCTGAAGGACGGTAAGGTAGCCTACGGGCCGACAGAGCCGGAATTCAAAGAATTCCTGACCACGTTCCACCGCTGGTATCAGGAGGGCCTGATTGATCCTGACTTCGCCACGAATGATCAGAAAACCTATGATGCCAAGATTCTGGGCGGTCAGGCCGGCGCCTTCTTTGCCTTCATTGGCGGCGGCATTGGACGTTATCTGCCTGCACTGCAGGAGAAGGAGCCGGCGGCCAACCTTACCGCGGTGCAGTACCCTGTAGTGAACAAGGGGGATGAGCCGATGTTCACCGGCCGGTCCTGGGAGTGGAGCGGTGCCGGCGCGACGATTACCAAGAGCAACAAGAACCCGGAGGAAACCGTGAAGGCGCTGGACTACTTCTTCAGTGAAGAAGGCCATATGCTGAAGAACTTCGGCGTAGAGGGTGTAACGTACACGATGAAGGACGGATATCCGACCTACACGGATGAGATTCTGAAGAATCCGGACGGGCTGTCGGTGGTTCAGGCGATGGCGAAGCATTTCATTGCCAATTATCCGTTTGTCGGTGAGGATGATGACCGGTACAACGAGCAGTATTACCAGTATCAGCAGCAGAAGGACGCGGTTGCGCTCTTTTCCAAATACAGCGATAACACACTCAAGGTCGGTCTTCCCCCGGTCAGCCTGACTACAGAGGAGTCCACGGAGTACAGCAAAATCATGAGCGATATTACTACTTACCGTGATGAGATGTTCATCAAATTCGTCATCGGTGCGGAACCGATAGAGAACTTCGGCAAGTTCACCGCCCAGATTGACAAGTTCAATGTGAAGCGGGCGATTGAAATTCAGCAGGCAGCCTTAGACCGCTATAACGCCAGATAAGACAGAGGAGCTGTCCGCGGGGCGGTGAATGAGAATTTTACCCCCGCGGACCTGCAATGAAGAAGAGGAAAGGAGGGAGACTATGCCGCAGAAGTTATCTCTGGTATGGATGAATTATAAAAAGAACAAAGCGATCTACTGGATGGCACTCCCGGTTGTATTGTATTTTCTGGTATTTAAGTATTTGCCGATGTATGGTGCGGTGGTCGCTTTTAAGGAATATACCGTCGGCAAAGGAATTTGGGGCAGTGATTGGGTGGGGCTGCAGCATTTCCGCGATTTTTTCCAGAGTTATTATTTCTGGCGGATTCTCAAAAACACGCTGGTCTTAAGCTTCTATCAGCTGCTGTTCGGATTCCCGGCTCCGATCCTGCTTGCGCTGCTGCTCAATGAGCTCAGGCATGAAATGTTCAAGCGCACGGTGCAGACCGTCTCTTATATTCCCCACTTTATCTCGATTGTGGTCATTTGCGGAATGGTGGTCGATTTCTCGTCCCGCGACGGGCTGTTTAATTCCATAATTGTTTTCTTTGGCGGGCAGAGCAGCGCACTGCTGAGTGATCCGGGTAATTTCCGTACGATCTATACTGCATCTTCGGTCTGGCAGGAGCTGGGGTTCTCGACGATTATCTATCTGGCTGCGCTAAGCGGTATTAATCCTGAACTCTATGACGCCTCTAAGGTAGACGGGGCCAGCCGGATGCGCCAGGTATGGCATATCACCCTGCCGGGTATTATTCCGATGATTGTTATTCTCCTGATTCTGCGTGTGGGCGGACTGATGGAGATCGGCTTCGAGAAGGTCATTCTGCTCTATAATCCGAATATCTACGATACGGCAGATGTCATATCTACCTTTGTCTACCGCAAAGGGATCAGTGAGAGTGCCGAGTTCAGCTATACTACTGCCGTCGGACTGTTCCAGTCGGTGGTCAACTTCATTCTGCTCATTGGCGCCAACCGGCTGTCCAAAGCGGTATCTGACAACAAGCTGTTCTAGTGCCGCTTCACCAGGAAGACAAAGTGAGGGATTCCCATGAAAATCAAAAGAACCATAGGAGAACGGCTGTTTGACAGTGCCAATACGCTGATCATGCTCCTTCTCATCATTATCACCCTGTATCCGCTGTGGCATGTGCTGAATGCATCGTTAAGCGACTCTAACCGGCTGATGGCCCATAGCGGGCTGCTGCTTCTTCCGGACGGGTTCAATCTGGACAGCTACAAGCTGGTGCTGAGCAATCCGAGCATTCTCTCCGGCTACAGGAATACGGTTGTGATCGTGGTGCTGGGTACGGCGCTCAATCTGCTGTTCACCATTCTGGGTGCATATACCCTGTCCCGCAAAAGCTTCATGCTCCGCAATCCGATCATGCTGGCCATTGTGTTCACCATGTTCTTCAACGGCGGGATTATTCCCACCTATCTGCTGATTAACAATACGCTGCACATGGGGAACAACCTGATGGCGCTGATTGTACCGGGACTGGTCAGCAGCTATAATCTGATCATTATGCGTACGGCCTTCCAGGAGATTTCCGAGAGTCTGCTGGAATCAGCGAGAATTGATGGTGCGGGAGAGGTACGAATTCTCTGGCGGATTGTGGTACCCTTATCCATGCCGGTAATTGCAGTTATGATTCTATTCTACGGAGTGTCCCACTGGAACTCCTGGTTCAGCGCTATTCTGTATATCCGCGACCGTAATCTGTACCCGCTTCAGCTGATATTGCGGGAAATTCTAATCCAGAACAGCACGGATTCAATGACTACCGCAGCGGCAATGGGGGATAAGGAAGCGATCGGAGAAAGTGTGAAATACGCAACGGTAATGGTGGCTACGCTGCCGATTCTCTTTATCTATCCATTTTTACAGAAGTATTTTGTGAAAGGCGTCATGATTGGCGCGATCAAGGAATAACCCGGGGCCCTATCCGGATTACACCATCATCATGAACAAGAGGAGGAGAGCCATGAAGAAGAAAAGCATCCTGCTGTCCTGGAGCCTCTCTTATCTGGTCATCCTGCTCATTCCGGTCACCATCGGTGCGGCCGTATTTGCGGAGTCCCGCAGTCTGCTGGAGGAGGAGGTCAGCCGCTCCAACAGGGTCCTGCTGTCCCAGGTACAGGAGACGATCGATAGCCAGATTGGAGATATCAGCAGCATCAGCAGCCAGCTGATGGCCGATTCCCAGCTGAGCAGCTTCATTAATCACGCGTCCGAACAGGATGCCAGGTGGCGGCTGATGGGACTGGAGCTGATTAAGAACCTCAAATCGATCCGGATCGGGAATGGATTGATTCGTGAATTGTACATCTACGTGAAATCAGCAGATGTGGCACTGTCCTCCTCATCGCTTGTCTCCAAGAACCTGTTGTATGAGATTTATTATGAGGGAACCGGGGTGAGCGAGCAGGAGTGGACCCGGCTGATGCAGGATTCGGACGAGAGCCTATTCCGCAAAATGAAGGTCTTCAGCGAGGACCGCCGCATTGAGGAGACGCTGGTCTACCTGCAGCCTTTTCCGATCCAGCTGTCAGGTAACAGTCCGGCCACCTTCGTGGTTACCCTGGACCCGGAACGGTTTCAGCAGGCGATCAACAATGTGCGTCTGGAACAAGAGAGCATCGTGTTCATACTCGACCGGGACGGGCGTACGTTATTCTCTACCGGGACAGTTGAAACCCCTTACACGATACACAGCTATTTGCTGCAGAATAAGAATAGCGGAAGACGGACGGGAACAGCAGACTGGAACGGGGAATCGGTGACGGTCTCCCAGATCTCCTCTAACGTGCAGGACTGGCAATATGTCTCTATCGTTCCCACGCGCATTTATGCCAAGAAGCTGATGGTGATCCGCAACATCACATTCACCGGCGTGGCAGCTGTCCTGCTGCTGGGCGGTGTGGCTGCCTGGTGGTTCACCCGGCGTAATTACCGCCCGCTTGGCCGGATTATGAGTATTATTTCCGATAAAGTCAAAGGGAAGCTGGAGCAGCCGGATGATGAATTCGGTATTCTGCAAACGGTGTTGACCCGGGCCTGGGAAGAACAGGATCAGTTCGCCAGCAGGCTGAAGGAGCAGCAAATGACGGTGCGCAGCAGCTTCCTGGCAAGGCTGCTGAAAGGGCGGGTGCAGCCGGGAGCAGGGCTTACTGCGGAGCTGGACCGCCTTGGCATCTGTTTTGAAAGCGACTCCTTTGCTGTATTGCTGGTGCACATCGAGAATTATGAAGGGCTTTTCCGTACCCGGGCACCTGAGGACAAGGAGAAGAAGCGCCAGTTCGTCCACCTGATTCTGTCCAATGTGCTGGAGGAACTGATGGGCTCGGCCGGTCCCGTCTATTCCGCTGAAATGGACGGGCGGATCGCCTTCCTGGTCAATATCCGGGGGGATGCAGGGGAGGCCGTCCCGCAGCTGATCCACGCCGCCGGGGAGGCGCAGCATTTCATCCATTCACGCTTCCTCATCTATTTCTCGGTCGGAGTCAGCAGCGTCCACAAGTCCATTGCTGAGATTTCGGCCTGCTTCCAGGAGTCAGAGGAGGCACTGGAGTACCGGCTGATTCTTGGCATCGGCCAGATTATTGACCAGCACAGGATCCGGCAGCCCAAGGAAGAGCTCTATTATCCGCTTGATCTGGAGCGTCAGCTTGTCAATTATATCGCTACAGGTAATTATGCCCGCTCTACTGAGGTCATGAACGAAATTCTGATGACCAATTTTGCCGGGGAGCCCTTGTCTGTAGAGCTGGCCCGCTGCCTGATGTTCGAACTGATCGGCACCATGCTGAAGGCAACGGAGCAGCTCAAAACCGATGACCTGAAGGAGCCGGCCGGGCGCAATGAACTGGTCCGCCAGCTGTTTGCCTGTGAGACCTTTGAGGAGATTGAAGCCGGACTGCTGCAGATTCTGGAGACGGTCTGCCAAATGGTGCATGAACGCAAGCGTTCCCATAATACCGAGCTGAAGGATCAGCTCCTGGAATTCATTCATGAGAATTACGCTGATGTTAATTTGGGGCTGACCCATATATCCGAACGGTTCCGGTTCCATCCTACGTATGTCTCCAAGTATTTCAAGGAGCAGACCGGCACCAATGTTATAGACTATATCAACCAGTACCGGATAGAAGAAGCCAAGAAAATTCTGCAGCAGGATGAATTGACCGTGCAGGAGGTATCCGAGCTGGTCGGCTTCCTGAACAGCAATTCCTTCATCCGTGTATTCAAGAAATACGAAGGGATCACTCCCGGCCAGTACAAGCAGAACAGCCGGCTGATCCAGCAGGGCAATCTATGAAGAGGAGCAATGTCTGATATGTGGCAAAAAGCGATTGAAGACGCACTTGGCGTAACCAAACGGAATATCCTGAGATTCGGGGACCGGTTCCCCCATGTGAGTACCGATGGAGAGCATTACACGCTGAATGACAATACGGAGTGGACAGCGGGCTTCTGGTCCGGCATTCTCTGGCTGTGCTCTGAATACAGTGAGGACCCGGTCTACCGCGAACAGGCGCTAAGAGCCGTCCGTAGCTTCCGGCACCGCATGGACCATAGGATCATTTTTGATCATCATGATATAGGCTTCCTCTATTCCCTGTCCTCCAAAGCCCAGTGGATCATTGAGCAGGATACCGGGGCGGCACAGCTGACACTGGAGGCGGCGGATATGCTGATGAAGCGCTGGCGCGAAGCGGCCGGCTTAATTCAGGCCTGGGGGCCGGAGGGCGATTCCGTTAATGGCGGCCGGATTATTATCGACTGTCTGCTCAATCTGCCGCTGCTGCTCTGGGCGCATGAGCATACAGGCGTGGCCTCTTACCGGCGGGTAGCTGAGCTGCATGCCCGCAAAGCCCGCCGCTTCCTGGTGCGCGGCGATGGCTCAAGCTATCACACCTTCTACTTCGACCCGGCTACCGGAGACGCGATCCGCGGTGGAACGCATCAGGGCTATGGTGACGGCTCGACCTGGACGCGCGGGCAGGCGTGGGGCATCTACGGCTTCGCCTTAATCAGCCGTTATCTCCAGAGCGCGGAAATGCTGGAAACGGCGAAGCAGCTGGGCCGTTATTTCGTGTCACAGCTGCCGGAGGATGGGGTGGCGTATTGGGATTTCGATGCTCCTGTGGGACCGGACACGAAGCGGGACAGCTCCGCATCGGCGATTGCCGCCTGCGGACTGCTGGAGATTGCCGCTCAGCTGGGCGAAGCAGACCCGGAATACCGGTTCTTCCGGGAAGCGGCGGAGGCAGCAGTGAGAGCGCTGGCGGAGCACTATTCCACCCATGGGAGCGGGGAAGCGGAAGGCCTGCTGAAGCATGGCTCGTATTCAGTCAGGGCCGGAGATTCGCCGGATGATTACACGATCTGGGGCGATTATTATTATCTGGAGGCGCTAATGCGGCTGGAGCGGGGCATTCCGGGGTACTGGTATGAGCGGTCCTGACAAATCCCGTCTATGCGGGATGGCGGTTCCGGTCATAGAGCCGATTACCACACCGGAGGGGATGTAATGAAAGACAGCATAGGATTGACGGCTGGGTGGTCGTGAAGGCACCGTACAGTCCGTGACATGAACAACACTTCCGGAAACCCGTTACCCGCCCTAACTCCCGGCATACTGCAGCTTGTCCGGATTGCGGACAATATATAAATTCCGGATCAGATTGTCCCGGATATGCAGAAGTCCTATGGTATGAATACCTTCATCCGAGCGGAGGATCAGGCCGGGCTGTCCGTTAATCCGGCTGGTTTCAATAGCCACTTCACCGTTAATTGTAGCTGCCCCGCGGAAAGGTCCCAACAGGAAGCGGGCGATAAGCTCGCGGGTGACTACCGGTTCGGCAGCAGCGCGTACTTTGCCTCCTCCGTCGGCGATCAACTCGGCTGCCGGATCAAGCATCTCCAGCAGCTGATTCAGGTTGCCCTGCTTCAGGGCGGCCAGGAACCCGTGCACCCATTCCTCTGTAGCTGCCTCCGGCTGGACAGGCTCTCCGGGGACGAGACCCATCTTGGCGCTGGCCCGGCTGAAGAGCTTGCGGCAGTTCGGTTCGCTTTTGTCGACCAGTCCGGCAATCTCCTGATATTCAAAGCCCAGCGCTTCACGCAGCACAAACACGGCCCGCTCGGCAGGGGACAGCCGCTCCAGCAGGACAAGCATGGCATAGGATAAGAGATCATCCTGAATTACGGAGTCCATGGAATCCCCGTCTGTACCGGCAAGAGGCTCGGGCAGCCATTCGCCGAAATATTCCTCCCGCTGTCTGCGCGCAGATTTGTGCAGATCGCGGCAGCGGTTCGTGACCATTTTACACAGATAGGCTTTCGGTTCGGCCAGCCGCTCCGGCGGCACATCATACACCTTCAGGAATACGTCCTGAACCGCATCCTCGGCATCGGCGGCTGATCCGGTTAACTGGTAGGCAAGCTTAAACAATAGGTTCTTATACTGGGCATACAGCTCCTGCATAACGCCACTTCCAATCCTTATATATAGTCAATCTAACTCCGCTATAATGTAGACAAAATAAAGAGGAGATGTGTGACAGGAGAGAGCGGGGATGCGTGAAGGTGCCTATTATTCAGGGCAGGTACGTTCGAAAACTGCACCGGACAAAAAATCTGCTGCTGCATTGTCACAGAACGAATAGCTGTCTCGTTATATGTCCGAAGGGCGGAACAAGGCTGGAACAACCGGGAGGAAGACACGGGCCGGGCCGGACCTTAACTACAACCAGCCCAATAGGAGGAGTATAGTTATGGCACAACGTGTGAATTATATGCAGCAGTCCCCGGAGCTTTTCAAGAAATTTCTCGATTTCAGCATGGCGCTGAAGAACAGCTCTATTGAGGAGAAAATTGAAGATCTGGTGTCCATCCGGGCTTCACAGATGAACGGCTGCGGCTTCTGCCTGGACATGCATGTGAAGCAGGCCAAGATTAACGGCGAGAGTGAACTGCGTCTCTATCACATCTCTATCTGGCGGGAATCAACACTGTTCTCTCCGCGTGAACGGGCTGCACTCGCCTGGACGGAGGTACTGACCAAGCTGCCGGAGCATGGCGTGCCTGATGAGCTGTATGACCGTGTCCGTGGACAGCTGTCCGAGCAGGAAATCTCCGATCTGTCCTTCTCGGTTATGGCCATCAATGCCTGGAACCGGGTGAACGTGGGCTTTGCCACCGTACCGGGTTCATCTGATGCGGCATATGGCTTGACCAAAGCAGGGTTGTCGTAACTGAAGAACAACTTAAAAGGAGCTATGCCACCGTATTATCTGTGGCATAGCTCCTTTATTTATAGGCGGAGTCAGCCCTTGACCGCTGAGCTGGCCACACCTTCAATAATGTATTTCTGGCCGAGCAGGAAGACGAGGATCATGGGAATGATTCCGGCTGTTGCAGCGGCCATCATGCCGTTGTAGTCGACATTGTTCTCCAGGATGAAATTCTGCAGCCCGAGCGGAACGGTGAACAGATCATGGTCAATCAGGAAGACGAGCGCATTCTCATAATCATTCCAGTGCCAGGAGAAGTCGATGATGGCCAGCGTGGCCAGCGACGGCTTAGCCATCGGCAGGATAATGCGCGAGAAGATACGGAAATGCCCTGCGCCGTCGATGAAGGCGGCCTCCGAAATTTCATGAGGCACTGAGAGGAAGAACTGCCGTATCATGAACACGCCGAAGATGGTGAACATTCCCGGCAGGATCAGCGCCCAATGGGTGTTGTAGATGCCGGCCCAGTCGAACATGATGAATTTGGGCACGAACAGCACCTGCGGGGGAACCATCATCATGGACAGATAGACCATGAACATGGTGTTCCGCCCTTTGAACTCAATTCTGGCAAACCCATAAGCAGCTAAGGCGGATAAGGAAACGGCACCTATAGTGCTCAGAATAGCCACCTTAAGGGAATTCAGATAGTAAGGCACGAAGCTGCCCTGACCGGTCCAGACCTTAACATGATGGTTCCAGTTGAAATGGCTTGGAATCCACTGGACCGGATATTGAAAGACCTCTGCTGGTGTCTTAAATGAAGTGCTGATCATCCAGATGAAGGGTACAATCATGACGATGCTGAAGAACAGCATGATGAGGGTGGCAATGCTTTTGGTAACTACGGCTTTATTCATGTTCTCAGCTCCTTAGTAGTGAACCCAGCGTTTCTGGCCCAGCCATTGAATCACGGTGACAATCAGAATGATCAGGAACAGGGCCCAGGAGACCGCTGAAGCATAGCCCATTTCGTAATAGCGGAAGGCATTCTGATAGATGAACAAAGATAACACGGTGGTGCTGTTCCCCGGTCCGCCCTGCGTGATCGCCTGAATGATCCCGAACTGCTTGATCGACATAATCAGTCCGGTAATCAGCAGCAGGAAGGTGGTCGGACTAACCAGCGGCCACAGGATACTGCGGACGGTCTGCCAGGTGCGGGCGCCGTCGATTTTGGCGGCTTCCAGCAGCTCGCCGGACACCTCCTGCAGGGCGGCCAGATAGATAATCATGTTATAGCCGAGCATGAACCAGATCCAGATGATGTCAATCGCATACATGGAGGTTTCCATGGTGGACAGCCAGCCGGGTGGATTCGCGATGCCGACCGAGCGGAGAATACCGTTAATCGGCCCGTTGTTCGGATGAAACAGCAGCATCCAGACAAAGGCTACAGCGACGCCGCTTGTAATATAAGGCATGAAGTACAGGGCGCGGAGCAGCTTTTTCAAATACACGGATCGGTTCAGCACAACGGCAACGATGAACGCGAGGCCGATTGATACCGGGACGGAGACCAGGAACAGCAGTGTGTTCTTGATGGCGATATAGAATACCTCATCCCCCAGCATCCGCTGAATGTTGGCCAGCCCGATGAATTTGGTATGGGGACTCATAAACTTATAGTCTGTAAACATGAGATAGAAAGAATAGACGGCAGGTATGATGAAAAATAAAATCACGCCAATCATATTTGGCCCGATAAACAGATAGCCCAGGTACTGCTGCCGCTTCATCCAGGATGCCTTCACATAGCCCCACTCCTTTTAGGTCTTTTGATTACTTTGATCACACTACAAGCATAACAAGCGGCCTCAGGGGGGTTAAGGAACAAAACCAACGACTTCATGCTACAGAAATATACATTTGCTGAGCGGCGGCGGGCGGTGCTATCTTAGTTTTGTTCTATTCCTGTCCACAGCAAGCAGCGGCATTCCCGGAAGGAAGGCCGCTGTATAGGAGAGCTAAGCATTTATTGGAGCCAAGCTATATGCTTACGGATTCTGTATTATGCCGCTGAGTATGCCGGTACTGGCTCGGCGTCTGCGCAGTGAGGCGTTTGAAAATTTTGATGAAATAGTTATCGTTAACGAAGCCGACCCGGTTGCCAATCTCGTATACCGGCAGATCGGAGTGGATCAGGAGCTGGATGGCCTGGTCCACCCTGATCTGATGCAGATAATGGATCAGGGTCTGGCCGGTTTTCTTTTTGAACAGGGTGCTGACATAATTCTCGGCCATCATGACATACTGGGACATCGACTTGACGGTAATATCCTCATCATAATGGGCGTGCAGATACTGGAGGATCTTCTGAATCTCGGGATGGCTGGTAAGCTCCTCATGAGGCAACGGCGGCAGGGGAACAGCAGAATTGGACGGGCCGGCACTTACCTTGCGGTTCTCCTGGCTCTTCACCAATTCATTATTGATCTTGCGCAGTGTGTCACGGAGTGAATTCACACTCATGGACAGCTTCAGGATATAATTGGAGGCCCCGTATTCCATCGCCTGCCGTACATTCTCGAAATCGCTCATGCAGGTAAGCATCACGAAGCGGGAATCGAATCCTTCTTCACGGGTTCTGCGCAGCAGCTCGACACCATCCATCTCCGGCATGACAATATCCGAAATCACCAGATCGGGAGCATCCTGCCGGATCATCTCCAGCGCTTCTGCACCATTGCCCGCTTCTCCGCTGACGATGAACCCAAGCTCTTCCCAGGCAATGATCTCACGGACGCTTTCCCGTACAAAAACCTCATCCTCAACCAGCAGAACTTTCCACATGTGTGATTCCCTCCCGTATAAATGCGCTTAAGCCGGATGTCCGTTGCCGTAAGGTGCAGACAATAGAAGCGGTATAGTGAAGCGGACAGTGACACCTTCCCCGGTGGAGAGAACCTCCAGCGTCCCTTCTTCCCTGAACAGCAGCCGCAGCCGCTCCTGAATATTACTCAACCCGATGCCCGGACGCTTGCGCGGGGCTTTGTTCAAACCTGCCTGCTCCATGCCTACGCCGTTGTCCCTGATCTCTACACTCAGCCGGTTCTCTTCGCGGTGTACGATCAGCTCAATCAGGCCGTTGCCGGGCAGTCTGCTGATCCCGTGAATAATGGCGTTCTCGACCAGCGGCTGGAGGCTGAGCTTGGGAACCAGCGCATATAGAACATCCTCGTCATAGCGGCAGGTTAATTCGAATTTGTGGGCGTAGCGGACCTGCTGGATATGAACATAGGCTTCAACAAGCTCTATCTCATCCTTCAGATGGATCAGATCCTTATCGGTATTCAGACTGGCCTCCAGCAGCTTGCCGAGCGACAGGGTCATGTTCGTAATATCCTCATTGTGCTCACGGATGGCAATCCATTTAATTGTATTCAGCGTGTTCAGCAGGAAGTGGGGATTCGTCTGGGCCAGCAGCATCTGGAAATGGACAGCCTCCTTCTGGCGCTCCTCGGCCTTCAGCTTCTGGATCAGCAGGTGAGTATCGTCAAGCATGGTATTGAAGGTCCGGGTCAGATCCAGGATCTCCCCGCTGAATTTATGCTCCGGCAGGCGGATCTTGAGACTCTTCTGCACGGCCGCCTTCATCTTGTTCTGCAAATGGGACAACGGGCGTGTGATGGTCGTAGCGATCACGAAGGTCATCATCAGGAAGATGCTCGTCAGGACAAAGAACGTAATAAAGTACTGCTGCTTCAGCCCTTCGATCTCCACGAACAGCACAGACAGCGGAATCCGGTTGACGATATACCAGTCCAGCGATTCGACATAAATATAATTAATCAGCGAATTCGAATCCTTGTCGATAAAATACTGCTGTCCGGGCTGCCCGGCGAATCCCGCCTTAACCTTCGCAGATAAAAGACTGCCCGGAACGGACTGTGAGATATCTTCTCCCGAGCGGGTAATCAGGAAATACTGCTGCTCCAGATCCGACTGCTTATGAATGGAGCGCAGCCAGTACGTATAGTCAATGCTGATCCGGGCCATCCCGTAAGGTTTGTTCCGGGCATCCTCCAGATAAGCGTACAAGGATAGAAGATAGGCACTGGTGGAGACATCGCGCAGCACGTAGTTAGTATCATTGGGTACCCAGTGATAAGAGCTGGTATTCATCTGGCCCCGGTCGAACCCGGGATTGGCCTTTAGATCCGAGTAGATCAGCGAATCCTTAGGCGGATAAGAGGTGTATGCGCTTTCAGTTAAGTCCAGAATCATGAAATAGACCGAAGGATTGTACAGGAAGAAGCTGTTGTTCAGGTTCTTGAAAATATTCTCCATCAGCCGTTTATTCTCCAGCTCATTACGCTGTCCGGGATGGAGCAGCACGGACTTGACGGTGTCATCCTGCTTCAGGAACAGCAGCGTCTTGAAGGCGATGCTGATCTGATCCTCCAGCGTGCGGTACATCTGCTCCAGCTGGTAATGGCTTTGCTGGCTGATTTTCTTCTGGACCAGTGTCTCAATGCGCTGGTAGTTATACATATTCAATGCGCCGAAGGGCAGCAGAATCAGGCATACAAAGGCGGTAAACAAGCGGTATTTCAATTTCTGGGGAATCAGAATTCGCATGAGCTTTGACACACGGCTGCACCTCCAAACACAATTGCACCTGCCCGGTCCGGGAGGATAAGGGTCTCTATGGTTTAGATTATAGCATAATAAAAAAGCAGCACAGCCAATACCTTAAATTGCATGGTTTTGTTCCAGCGGGCGCTGGTTGAAGGCTGCAAATGCGTAGTTTTGTTCTATTGCTGTTGCTTGACAAAAAGAAAAGGAGGCGCCATTGATCCTATGGCAATCCCCCCTGGTTATACATGTGCTTTCTCAATTTTAACTTCTATTTCTTTTTCTAATTTTACTTATTCTGCTTCAGATACTCGTTATGCCGGGTTACCATCGCCTGCACCGTCTGATCCAGCGACTGTGAATCAAGGAAGTATTTCTCGTATTCCTGTGAGCGCAGATCCATAACCTCCTGAGGCAGGCTGCGTACATAGGTCGGCGTCTGATTGTCGAACATGACATACATCAGGGAATCCAGATCGTAGGAATCGCTTTTGTCGCCAATGAGACTTTTCAACGCATCATCCTGATTGGCATCCTTCGAAGCCGGCAGTCTTCCGCCTGCTGCCATCGGCGACATGCCGCCATCGGAATACCATTTCAGGAATTCCCAAGCCGCTTCCTGCTTCTTGGACTTGGCATTAATGGAGATATAATCGCCTAATCCCCCGCGGGACACATAATCATCCGCAGCTTCGGTGAGCCGGGGTACCGGCGCGAAGGCGATGGTGAAATCACGCGGGAAATCCGTGAAGTTATTCGAGCTGCGCAGCAGCCACGCCCCGATATTGAGCATCGGTACCTCTCCGCTGAGGAACACCTGCTCGACCGGCATTTTGGACGTCAATTGCTCGCCAAGCGGCGGTGTGGTCTTATCGTCCTTCATCATTCCGTTCAGGGTTTCCAGCCACTGCTTGACGAGCGGATGATCCAGATTGGAGGTGCCGTCCGCCTTAGTGTAGCCCTCCTGGGAGAGCACGGAGTCGATAGGGTCCACGAACGGCTCCATATTCTGAATGAATCCGTACTGGTCGCCGGTCTTCAGCTTCTTCGCGTATTCACGCAGCTCATTCCAGGTCCATTCCTTCGGAACCGGCAGGTTAGCCGCGTCAAGAGCCTCTTTGTTCAACGCGATGAAGAACGGGCTTTTGGTAGTGGGAACGCCGTAATACTTGCCGTCAATCTTCCAGCTCTCCGCGTCAACGCCCATTTTCTCGTCGATATTGTAATCGGTAAAGGTACTTAGATCCAGCGCCAGGCCCGATTCTACCCGTTTGGAGGCATGGGAGATCGTGTAATTCACGAATAAATCTACATCCTGCCCGGTAATCATGGCTGTATCCAGCTTGAGGTTCCCGTCGTCGTCATTAACATAGCGTACATATTCTACCTGGATTTCGGGATGCTCCTTGTTCCAGTTATCAATGACCTCCTGCGGGCCGGATTCCGGCGGAACGCCGCCCCACATTTTGAGGGTTACCGGGCTTGCAGATGTTGCCCCATTGCCTTTGGCAGGGCTTTCATTATTGGCTGCAGATGAATTGCTGCTGTTACCGCAGCCTGTAGCCAGGCCCATTATAAGAACGAGTGATGTAATTCCGGCGATCCAGCGTGTTTTTTTCAAAAGCGACAACCTCCCTGTATAACTGTATAGGCTTGCAAATCAAGAATAGCAGATCGCAAAATGCCTCAGAAGTAACAAAAAACCTGAGAATATGGAACATAACTTTACATTTCACCGGCCGGATTCTGCTCCTGTGCAAGGAAACGTTCTATCTCACGGTTATATCATCCCATTGTGTAAAAACACAATCATGGCAGATATAGTTTTTCTTTTTACCCAAAATGCGGCAGGAACTCGTATGTTATGATTCTTTACATAAGAGATCCACACAAGACGGGAGCGAATAACAATGATTATTGGTGTACCTAAAGAAATTAAGAATAATGAAAACCGTGTAGCGATTACCCCTGCTGGAGTGGTAAGTCTGGTAGCCGATGGACATAAAGTACTGGTTGAAGCCGGAGCCGGTGCAGGCAGCGGATTCCTGAATGAGGAATATGCCGCAGCCGGAGCAGAACTGATCGCAGAAGCCGCAGCTGTCTGGGCGGCTGCTGAAATGGTAATGAAAGTTAAAGAGCCGCTCGAAAGTGAATATGGTTACTTCCGTCCGGCCCTTATTCTTTTCACCTATCTCCACCTTGCTCCAGAACCAGCCCTGGCAACTGCCCTCAAAGACAAAGGCGTATTCGCCATCGGCTATGAAACAGTAGTAGATGGACGTACACTGCCGCTGCTCACACCCATGAGCGAAGTCGCCGGACGCATGTCTGTACAGCTCGGTGCACAGTTCCTGCAGAAGAATTACGGCGGACAAGGCATTCTGCTCTCCGGTGTTCCCGGTGTAAGCCGCGGCAAGGTTAGTATTATCGGCGGTGGTGTAGTAGGTACTAACGCAGCTAAGATGGCGATCGGCCTTGGCGCAGAGGTTACTATTGTCGACCTGAGCGCGGACAGACTCCGCCAGCTGGATGATATCTTCGGTTCACAGATCAGCACCCTGATTTCGAATCCGTATAATATTGCCAAAGCGGTAGCTGAAGCAGACCTGCTGGTAGGCGCAGTGCTGATTCCGGGCGCTAAAGCTCCTAAGCTGGTTACTGAGGAAATGGTCAAAGCCATGAAGCCGGGCTCCGTCATTGTAGACGTGGCCATTGACCAGGGCGGTATCGTAGAAACGATTGACCGTGTAACTACACATGATCATCCTGTATTCGAGAAACATGGCGTACTGCACTACTCGGTAGCGAATATGCCGGGTGCCGTGGCCAAAACCTCGACCATTGCTTTAACCAACGTTACGGTTCCATATGCGCTGCAAATTGCAAATAAAGGCGTGTTCCAGGCGATCGAAGACAATGCCGGCCTGAAGAGCGGTGTTAACGTAGCCAATGGAAAGATCACCTGCCAAGCCGTGGCAGAAGCTCTTGGGGAAGAGTACTTCACGGTAGAGAAAGCAGTAGAACAAGAGTTCACTCTGATCTAGCATATAGAGCTTACAGACTTACACAAGAGTAGAGGGGTACCACCTTACAGTCCGGCGGGCAATCGCCGGGCTATTTTTATGCAGGCTGAATGTTCATGTTAGGTTTCCTCCGCATTTCTTGGATATTCCTATAGGCAACTGCCAAGCGGTGTAATATAATGTAATCACTTCTACAGCGAAATTGATTAAAGCTTCTGTTATTCTTCAGGTTGGGGTGGGCACATTGACAGAATCAGAGCAAACATTTGACCGTTTTTTTGACAGCATGGAATCCCTGGCGGATACCATCAGCGAATCGCTTCAGTCGCAGGTGACGATTGAGGACAGCAACCATCATGTGATCGGGTACAGCTCCCATCAGTTTGAGAGCGACCCGGCGCGTATCTCGACCATTATCGGCAAAAGAGTTCCGAATACGGTGATTATAGGCCTCCGCAAGAAAGGGGTCATGCATGATCTGGAGAATACCAGCCATCCCATCCGCATTCCCGCAGTCATGGAGGTGGGTCTGGGCCCCCGCTTAGCCATGTGCATCAAACACCAGCAGGAGATTCTCGGCTACATCTGGGTGGTCGACCGCGGGAATCTCACCGAAGGCCATGCCGAACGAATTGTCGAAAAAGCCGCAGGCATTGCCGGGCGTTATCTGCTGAAGCAGCGGGGCTGGAAGATGAAGCAGGAGAAGACGTTCGAGGATTTCTTCTGGAAGCTGCTGACCTCGCATTATGAGAGTGAGCTGCGCATCCGCCAGGAGGCGGAGGCTGGTTCCATTCTGCTGCCGGAGAGCTATTATATCGGGGTACTGGAGAGCGACAAGCCGGTGGATGAGCATTTCCTGCAGAATTTCCGCCGGATTATGGATGCCTATGCCGGACAGCGGCTGCTGTTCCAGACTGCTGAGCAGAACCGGCTGATTATTCTGTTCTCGTTTGTATTTCCGGTGGAAGGGACGGAGCGGCTGTCCTCGTTCGTGCAGAAGCTGCTCCGCGATATGGGCACAAGCGAAGGCTGCAGGCTTACAGCCGGCTGCAGTCCGGGCTACCGCGAATATACTTCTGCGGCGGCGGCTTACCGCGAAGCGCTGCAGATTCTGGAGATCAAGAAGCTGCTGCCTTATCACGCCCGTGAGCTGCTGCTCTATGAAGAGATTGGCTTCTGGGCCTACCTTCCGGCCATTCTGGAGCAGAAACGCAGCCGGACACGGCGCAGCGCTCTGCTCTACCCGCTGAAGGAGCATGACCGCGAGCATAAGAGCGATTTCCTCAAGACCCTAGCCGTCTACCTGACGCTGAACGGGAATCTGAAGGAATCGGCCGCCTTTCTGCATATCCATACCAACACATTAATGTACCGGCTGAACCGGATCGCCGAGATTACAGGCAGGAGCCTGAAGGAAACGGATTACCGTACATCCATTTATCTCGATATTCTGACCGAGGAGACCGCGCAGGTGAATGGCTGGTTCCAGGAGGCCCCTGGGTTCAAGGAGTAATGGCCTCTGCTTCCCATTTTCACAAATATAGATTGAACTATAGAACATATTATCTAAGAAAATATAAAAAAAACCAATCCATTCCGCCTGTTTTCTGTCAGTTGCTTCTGTGATGTTAAGGTTCTCGAATGCATGAATGGTATGAGCGGCTGGGCTGTCTTCGCAGTCAGAGCTTATTTCATCGCTGCTCAAGTAGCCGGTGCCTGCTCATAATAGCTCTATATAACTAGAGAAGCAAGGACCAGGATGTATTATCATCCTATCCTTGCTTCTTTGTGCTTACAGTCAGGGGCCGAGCAATAGAGTACCGATAAACATAAAGGCGAAATAGATAAACAGGGCAGATATGTTGGCAAATATAAGTAAACCGTCAATTCTTGATTCAGTTTTCCGGTAAGCTAGCACAGCAGACAATATCCCCACAGGAGGTAGTACAAAAGTGGATATTATACCAGTTCCGTTGAACCAGGGATAATCAAAAACAAAAACCGTATCGATGATGAACAGGAGAACGGCCACACAAAATGTAATTACCGCTATATTTCGGAATAATCTGGCGTTCATCAAGCTTCAACCCTCTCTTTAAATTCCTAATTATGTAAAATCATAACATTAATCACTCCAGCAGTCTATTCTGAGTAGGGATTCAAGCAATACAAAGCAGCCTGATCATTGAAGTCCGATATCGAACATCATGGAACAGGCTGGCTCTTTATTGAATGACGACTATGCTTAATCCTTAATCTTCTTGAATGTTTCATTAAGTTCATTGACAGAACGATCTAGTTTATCAAGCTTTTCACCTAGGTTCTGCAGAATATATCATTGAAGGCAATGGTCTGCTGAATTTATCCAAAAGCTTTGGATAATGCTTTAAGTGTTCCCAAGCATATATGCACAAAAATATCCTATACTATAACTTGGAAACGTCTTTACTCATGCGGCATTCCTCATATCCACCAAACAGCGCATGATCAGCCCGCTCCCTCAGCTCAATGGTAAAAGTCTTGACCAATGCATTCGCGGCCCAAGCCTCTATTCCTCTTCCGCTAAATTAAACCTTTTAGGATCAGTTGGCGAATCTTTCGCATATGTATGTAATCTCAATATCACATACAAATTTGATAGTGCTAAGAATGAATTCATTTCCAGGAATTGTTGAAGTTATTCGAACTCCGCGAGTATAAGAGCGATTTCCTCAAGACCATTGCCGTCTACCTAACGCTGAACGGCAATCTGAAGGAATCGGCCGCCTTTCTGCATATCCATACCAACACATTAAAGTACCGGCTGAACCGGATCGCCGAGATTACAGGCAAGAGCCTGAAGGAAACAGATTACCGCACCTCCATTTATCTCGAAATTCTGACTGAGGAGACCGCGCAGGTGAATGGCTGGTTCCAGGAGGCGTGGATGATCTTCTTTTTCCATTTGCTCACCGCCTGTTGGCTCATATTGAATTGCTTGGCGACCTCCGCTTCGCTGTACCCTTTCAGATAGAGGTTATATAAGATTGATTTTTCAAAAGCAGGCAGGCCTTCTGTGAGCTGCTCAATCATTATTTTGTTCTCGGAAGCCTGAGTAAGGTTTGTTCCAGCCTGTATGTTGTCAAAAAGCGGAGATTCCAGCCTTAGATGGATGCCAATAATGGGAAATTTAATATTTTTTTATTTTTTGGTTGTATTTTATCTGACTAAATTACCTTATAAGTGAAGGCTCTAAACAAAGAAAAACGAAATGGATGTGGGAAGAGATCCATTTGTTTCTCTTCCCCTTCTGCCCGGGCCTATCTGCAACTCAGAGGGAGCTGGATACAAATGAAGAAGGTGCTGTACGTACCATTGGATGATAGACCCGTCAATCTGGACGATGTTATTACTCAAGGGAAATCGGCAGGAATTCATGTAATCACCCCGCATGTAACCGATCTTAGAAATCGTCTGGATTCGCACAAGACTTCATCGGGGACAACGTTATTAACGACATCTTCACCGGTATATGGGGACACCGCCCGTATCCGGAAATTTATTCTTCATCATGCAGCGTCTGCAGACGGCTTTATCATCTCTACTGATATGCTTGCCTACGGGGGCCTGATCGGAAGCCGCCGTCTCCGGGCGGACGCAGGGGGAGCTTATCCGGCCTACGATCCTGAGATCACGAACCTGCTGGAAGTGATCCGTTTAGTGAAGCAGACTTATCCGGACAAGCCGGTGTATGTGCTGGATACGATTATGAGGCTGGCTACAACGTCTTTTGCAGAAGGTCTGAACTTGGCGGCCTATACAGAATCACGCAATTTCATGCTTCAGCCGCGAAGAAGCTTTACGCAGTTTGCCGAGATTCTCAGCGGATATAACCTGTCTCCAGCAGGTTCCTATGGCAGCACGGCCACTTTCGATAAAGAACAGTATTACAATACGAGACGGCATAAGTTCAAAACGAACCATTACATTCTGGAAAAGCTCGCGCAGGAGGGAGCTATTGATTTTCTCGTGGTAGGTGTGGATGATGCCAATACTCAGGGAGTGCAGATTAACGAGATTCACTTTGTAGAAGAGTGCATTAATCGCTGGCTCGGCGGCATGAATGGTCAAAATCCGGAGCGTGCAATCATTCTGCCGGATGCAGACGGACTGGGACAGGCGTTATTGGCACGTATGGCGAATCAGCTCTATCGTAACGGGGCGAAGACGGAGTGTGCCGTTCAATACTTCGGACCCCATGGCTCTACCATTACGAGTCCGTATGAATATATGGACGTACATCAGAACATTCTGCGTCATGTGGACATTGTGGGTGCAGCGTCTGAGTCTGAGAGCGGTTCAGCAGCCTTGGAGATTATCGCAGTTACCGCTGCGGATCAGACGCCGGCTGCGGTCAACCGCCTTGCAGCTAACCACGCCAATGGTGTTCTGTCTGTAGTGATTGATTTAGTCGGCAGCGGTGCAGCGGATGTAACTGTAACTGAAAGCCTGCTGGGCAGCCGGCATACCGGAAGTATATTAGGATATAGCGGCTGGAATACGCCGGGTAACAAAATCGGGATAGCGCTGGGCATGGGCCAGGCCCGGTATGCATTTTTGGTTACGGAGACAGATGCGGCGGCGCTCAGCTCTGCTGTTAACGCTCACGGGTCGCTTTTATTCAAACGCTTCTTGAAAGATTACTATTACAAAAGACTGGCTATAGGTGAAATCCGGGAATATTCAAGAGCCCATTCGTTATATGATAATGTTGCTGCGATTGCAGATCAAAATATGCGTTTGTTTAATAGTGCGAAAGATTACTCACATTTACAAGCCCTGCTGAGAGAGCGGATGCAGACACATACAGCCACCCTTGCCGGGACGAATGCATTCCTTATCGGCAGTCCTGAACCGGCCTGCAGTATCCGTCAGATTAACGGAGCAGCCTGGTTATTTGCGGAATATGCCAGTGCAACACTTCATTACCATGATCCCGCTTATATTTGGGGTCGTGCTTTTGAAATTACTTTGAAGCCTACCGTAACCTTTTTGTGCTGAGCGCAAACTCCCACGCACCAATATGCGGCCCGACACGTACAATAACCTATATTTCATGACAAGAAGATGAAGGGGGGAAGCAGGATGGGGTATGGATACACGGCTCCTGCGAATCCGGCATTCGAGATTAAAATGCGTGGGGAGATTATCGCGGCAGCCAGATCAATGAACGCCGGGGGGACGGACTTCTCGACATTCAAGAACTCCCGCTGCAATCCAAGATATTGGAATCGTACGGCGGGCGGCGGTTTTGAATTGAAGGCAGGGGTTAGTCCTTCTGCAGCAATCAATGATATTTTTGTAAATGGACAGCTGTATGCTTTTGAATGCGCAATGGCGATGGTAATGATTCTATATAGAGCGACCATCAGTATGATCGGGGAGAATGCCTTCGACCGTTATTTCACCGATCTGTACCTGTGGGACTGGAACTATGACAGCAATCTGAAGATGATCACCACCTTCAATCTAGCAGAATTACAGCCGGGGGATGTAGTCTATTTCAAGAATCCCGATCATGATCCGGATAAGCCGGAGTGGCAGGGAGAGAATGCGATTATGCTGTCGAATGACCGCTTCTACGGGCACGGGCTGGGTATTAAGAGCGCCTCCGAGATGATCGCTTCGCTCAACAAGGAAAGAGTACCGGGCAGCCGGACTTCGGCCTACCTGGCGGATGAGGGGCTTCACCCTGACTTTGCCTATATAGCTACATTAACAACGCGCTCTAACCTGCCGGTATCCGGGAATCGCAAAGCCAACACGGCCATCTACTCCAGAATAGGCGTCAGATCCTATATCATCAGATAGAGATCAGCATCACTGATTTTGTTCAGAGCGGTATTTAAGCGGGTGCAGGCCAACGGTTTTTTTGAAAACCGTACTGAAGTAATGGGGATTCTCATAGCCCACGAGTTCGGAAATCTCCATTACTTTCAGGTCTGTGCTTGTCAGCAGCTCCTTCGCTTTACCTATACGGATCCGGGTAATATAGTCGGTAATCGTCTCGCCGGTCTCCTTCTTGAAGATCAGACTGATATAGTTAGGCGTCAGGAATACCTCCTCGGCAATTCTGGAAATGGAGAGCTCAGAGGCGTAGCCTTCCTGGATAATAGAATGGATTCTGGTGATGATCCGGCTGTTCTTGGAGGTGTTCTTGCCTGCTACATATGCACTTAAGTCATGAAAAAGCGACAGCATATACGCCTTCAAGCCGGTAATATTCTTATGAAGGTACAGCTTATCCATAATTGTAATTCGGTCACTCAGTACCAGCCGGGTATCCTTATCAATCTCATACAGGGCCCTGGCGGAGGTGAAGATCATCTCGGCACAGATACTCTGCACATACTCAATCTGCAGCTTGGGCCCGGCCAGTCTGGTGAACAGCTGCTCCATCAGCTCCATGACGGTGCCCGTATGGCCTGCCTTCAGTTCATTCATGAGCTTGGCCTGGAATTTATAGAAGTAAGTGCTCTCCAGTGTCTCCGTTTCCGGCTGGATATCCTTAATGTAGAGGACAGAGCCGTGCCCGGTATAGAATGTGTACACCAGCGCGGCCAGCGCATCCTTGTATGAGTCCTCCAGCTGGCCGGCCAGGGGATAAGCTCTGCCAATGCCGGCCGAGGCATCCAGCCGCAGATACTTGCGGATATTACTGATGATCTGCCCGCATACTTCTGAGATGGAAGAGGGCGAGGGAACGTCTGCCGGGCAGAAAAGCATAATGAACTCGTTCTCGCTGGCGACGAAGCTGATAGAGCACGGGTGGCTGACCAGACACTCGTTGATAATATTTTGAATGGAAAAGTAAAGCAGCTGCTTGTATTCCTCCGAGAATTTGTCCACTGCGCTCTGGTATTCATCCAGCTGCAGTACACAGGCAGTCAAAGCTGTCCCCCGCTTGAAGGGAAGGGCGAAATAATTGATTTTCTGCCAAATTTCATCCTCGTTCCGGTATAGGCCGGCAATCAGATTCTGCAGGAACTTGTCGCGGATCACCGGCATGCTGTCCTGCAGCTGCTTCCTCAGCTGCTCCACATCCATCTGATGCTCACGTTCTCCCTTAAGCTTAGCGACAACCTGATGGAAGACCTCACGGACCTCGGTTAATTTCACCGGCTTCAGAATATATCCCTCGGCACTCACCTTCAGCGCGTCCCGGGCATAGGAGAAGTCCTGGGCGCCGCTGATAATAATGATCCGGGTAGGACTGCCTGCTGCCCGCAGCTTCTCCGCCACCTGCAGACCGCCCATCAGCGGCATCATAATATCGGTGAACAGAATATCCGGCGTAAGCTTCAGGCATAATTCATAGGCCTCCAGTCCGTCAGATGCCTCCCCTATAATCTCAATTCCGAATTCTTCCTGCCATTTGAATACGTGGATCAGGCTGCTGCGGATAAACGGCTCATCATCCGCTACGATCATCGTTAACATCTTCACTCACCTCATCCCATGTAGTCACCACCGGAAACCGGATCACCGCCAGCAGGCCGCAGCCATCCTCGGTATTAGCGTAATAGCGGATTCCGTAAGACTCTCCAAAAAACTGCTGAATTCTCATATGCACATTGCGGATACCATAGGACTGGTTGCCCGGCTGCGGATGGGTTAGCAGCAGGTTCAGCCGCTCCGGGTCTGCCCCCACGCCGTCGTCAAACACCGAGACGCTGAGAATCTCCTGTGAAGTCTCGACTCTGATGCGGATTCTGCCTTGACCCCGCCGCTGCTGAATGCCATGAATCAGGGCATTCTCAACCAGCGGCTGCAGGCTGAGCTTGACCACCAGGCATTCCTCCAGCAGCTTGGGGTCCGTCTCCTCGAGTTCATATTCCAGCCTATCCCGGAAACGGAACTGCTGAATCTCCAGATAGCTCTCCACCTGCCGCAGCTCATCGCGGAGCGGGATGATATTCCGTCCCTTGCTCAGGCTGTACCTGAAGAAATCCGAGAGGGAGGTAACCATATTGCTGATCTCTGGAATATCGTGATTGATGGCGATCCAGTTGATCGAATCCAGGGTGTTGTAGAGAAAATGCGGGTTGATCTGGGCCTGCAGGGATTGGAGCTCGGCTTCTTTCTTGCGCAGCTCGGTCACATAGAGCTTGTCAATCAGCGCCTTAATCTGCTGGAGCAGCTTGTTATAGCGGTTGAACAAGTAGGCGAATTCATCCTTGCGCCTGTAGCGGATGGTAATGTTGAAATTTCCACTTTCGGCATGCGACATCGACTGGATGAACTTACGGATCGGCGCTGAGATATTCTCTGACAGCAGCAGGGCCATCATGAGCGAGACCAGCATACAGATGCCGATCACGATATACATCACCCGGCGGAAGGCGGCTAATTCTCCGTTAAGCTCACGGACAGGAGAGAACGAGAGAATGGTCCAGCCGGTGTTGTCGATGGTCCGGTAGGAGACAAGCATATTCTCGCCGCCGATCATCTGGTGAAAAGAATGCAGACCCGCTGAACCGGCAGCCGGAGCGTTCATCTTGCTGTAGTAGTCCTGTGTGTTGATGTTCTGCCCGATCAAGGCCGGCTCCGGACTGATGGCGATCGTGCCGGTTCCGTCTGCGATATAGACCTTGCTGCCGGGCGTAGGCTTGTAATGCTCCAGCAGTGTGCCGAATTCAGCTACAGGAATGTCGATGGTCAGAAGTCCGACAAAGGGCAGCTGGGCATGCCGGATGCCGAACAGACGCCTTGCGAATTTGAGGGTGTACTTGGAATCCAGAGAGCTGAGTCCGACGACAGTGAAATCGGATTGGGCCGGAATGCCCAGATACCAGGGCTTCAGAGAGATGAGATCGATATTGAATACACGTCTGGAGAAGTTATATTGGGTATATTCCGGGCGGTTCAGCATATAGAGCATAGGGACAAAGCTGCTTCCAGACGTACCGTTCGCGGGGAAGTTCTCGAGAATTTTGCTTAGGGCAGCCAGCTCATTAATGATTCCGCTGCTGTCTGTGGGCCGGTTAGAGGAGATGAGGTCAGCGAATTCTGAATTAAGATAGAGCGATACCATGGATTTATTGGCGGCCTCGAACCGCTGGGCCAGATTGTCCTGAACGAGATTGAAGTTGTTCTCAATGGATGTATTAACATTGCGGGTGATAATATCGGCTGATTTGTTATATACCGTCACCGATATAATGGTTGTCGGAAGCAGGACGAGGAACAGGAAGTAGAGAATCAGCCGGCTGCGGATGCTGAAATTATACAAGAAGAGGGTCCGCGACAACGTATCATACAGCTTCCTCATTGGAGCCCTCCCCGGCGTCCCGATATTTGCGGCTTGCCATTTATCGGGTATTGGTGGAAAATACCAATCAATAGCTGGTATACATTGTAAAACGCAACGAGTCTTGATGTCAACGCAGGAGGTGCAAGATGAAACGGTTCCTGTTCTATATCCTTGCCTTACTATTATGCGGGACTGCAGCGTATGCCATTGCTTATGACCGTCCGCTGCTGGTGGACTTCCGCCCGGATCCTGCGGAAGCACCGGTGCAGCCCATCCGGATAAAGATTGCCCTGTATGACTGGACGGAGAACCTGGAAGTGAAGAATGCCATCAGTCAATATAACAAAACCAATCCCGATCATATCGAGATTAACGTTATGGATATCGCTGCAGATGTCTACGATGACACCTTAAATATGCTGATGACCTCGGGACAGGGTCCGGATGTGTTCAGTGTGGATAATACCTGGCTGGCTACCTATGTGAACAAAGGGTATTTGGCTAATCTGTCCGCAGAGCTGAACACTGCTGACTTAAGCAGATTCCCGGCATGGGCCAGGAATTATGCACACAGTTCTTTGTTCAGAGGGGGGATCTACTTCATGCCCTCCAGTGTCGATACCGTGCGTCTCCTCTACAACAAGCAGCTGTTCCGCGATGCGGGACTTGACCCGGAGCCGCCGCCGCTTACCTTCGAAGCGGTGAAAGAGGCTGCCGCCCGGATCAGCCAGGCAGGAGAGGGCGTGAATAAATATGGCTTCGCGCTTCCTGCAGGAGACAGCCAGGATAGCCTGCAGACCGGTCTTGAAATCTCCAATACCTCTAGCGGTTACTATCTTTATAATTACCAGACCGGGCGTTATGAGCTGAGTGTATACAGATTCTGGCTGCAAATGGTGCTGGACATGAAGCGTGAGGGGAGTCTGTATCCGGGTGAGGCACTGCTTAAGCGTGATAGTGCCCTGCGGCAGTTCGCGGACGGCAATATCGGCATGATGTACGCCACCAGCAAAGATTATGTAAAGCTGCAGGAATATATGCCGAAGGACGATTGGGGAGTTGCAATGCCTCCCGTGGCGGACGCCTCCAAGCGGGACGGCGGAGCGCTCATGATGATCCCGCACTCTCCGCTGGTAGTGAATGATTCAGCGCCAAGCCGGGAGGCGGCGGTTAAAGTGTGGAAATTCCTGCAGTCCGGGGAATTCCTGACCATTCTGTTCCAGCAGGCGCTGGCCCTGCCGGTGGTGGATGGTATTCTCGATGTTCCGGGTCTTGCGCCGGGGCTGGGGCACTTCAAGGAATTTATTCCGACTGCTGCTGAGTCTATATATCCGCTCTCGCCGCAGATTATGGATCAATATGATCCGAGCACGGTATCCATGGAACCGCGTGATTCCGGGGACCGTCCGAGGATGCAGCTGTATCTGCAGATTCTCTCGGGAGAGAGGCCGCTTGACGAGGGGCTGCGCAGCGAAACGGAGCGGCTGAATCAGATGCTCGACATTGCGGATACGGGGTACTCTTTTCAGCGCGAGGAGTATATCTATCCTGACTTTGATCCGCATCATCCCCTAAAGGCAGAGAGTCTGGAGAGCCAGCTGAGTAAGGGACAGGAATAGAATAGCCCGTTTAGGATTAGGGACTTGCCCGGGCCGTGGCGGCTTCGGGGGAGTCCTTTTTGTGCTGGCGGGTACCTCACAATCCCAAACTCCGTAGGATTTTGAACTTTTATTATAGATGGCCTTATTTAGCATCAGCCGTTCTCCGGCTACACTTAAGTCATGGAAGAGAGAGACTGCTGAAGGAATCAGGAGGCGGAAGGAATGATTACAGAGGAGAAGAGAAGCGTAGCCGATGCAGGCAGCGGCCTGCCGGTACACAGGAGCACGAAGCGGGGCACCATGCTGAGACATCTGCTGAAGCACAAAGTTCTGCTGCTGATGCTGCTGCCGGGTGTGCTTTTTTTGCTGGTCAATAATTATCTGCCGATGTTCGGGATCATTATTGCCTTCAAGAATATTAACTATGTCGACGGCATTCTCGGCAGTCCGTGGGTGGGGCTGGATAACTTCAGATTCCTGTTCGCAACCTCGGATGCCTGGATTATAACCCGCAATACGGTGCTCTACAACTTTGTGTTTATTATTCTCAACCTGGTGATTGCCGTGTCCATCGCGATTGCCCTGAATGAGCTGAAGAATAAGCTGGCCGCCAAATTTTATCAGAGCATCATGTTCTTCCCGTACTTCTTGTCGATGGTTGTGGTGAGTTATCTGGTGTTCGCCTTTCTGAATGTTGAATACGGTTTCATTAATAAAGGGATCTTCGCCCTGTTCGGGCTGGATGAGCTGAACTGGTATTCCGAGCCGAAATATTGGCCGTTCATTCTGCCGCTGATCAACCTCTGGAAAGGGGTGGGCTATGGTTGTGTCATCTATTTGGCGGCCATCATCGGCATTGACAACGAATACTATGAAGCGGCCCTGATCGACGGCGCCAGCAAGTGGAAGCAGATCCTGCATATCACGATTCCGCTGATCCGTCCGGTCATTATCATCACAACGATTCTGGCCATCGGCGGGATCTTCCGCTCCGACTTCGGGCTGTTCTACCAGACCACGCTGAATTCCGGAGCACTGTACCCGACAACGCTGGTCATCGACACCTACGTCTATAACGCACTGATTAATATGGGGAACCTGGGCATGTCCGCAGCAGCGGGATTGTATCAATCGGTGGTCGGCTTCTTCCTGGTCCTCGGCTCGAACTGGATCGTGCGCAAAGTCGACAAGGACCAGGCGGTATTCTAAAAAGGAGTGGAAATCCGTGGCTAATAACGAAATATCCAGATTTACCAACCTCATTCTCCATGTTATTTTTATCATCCTGTCCATTACCTGCCTGCTGCCGATTGTGCTCGTCTTCATGATTTCCATTACCGACTATGATTACATTGTGCTGAATGGCTATCAATTTATCCCGGAGAAGCTCAGCCTGGAAGCCTATGCGTATATCTTCAAGGATTACAGCGTTGTGTTAAAAGCGTACGGCGTATCCTTCTTCGTCACCCTCACCGGAACGCTGGTCAGTGTGTTCATCTCTTCACTGTATGCTTATCCGATCTCACGGACCGATTTCAGATACCGCGGCTTTTTCGCCTTCCTGATCTTCTTCACCATGCTGTTCGGCGGCGGGCTGGTGCCCTGGTATATGGTCTATACGCAAGTGCTGGATCTCAAGAACTCCATCTGGGCGCTCATCGTGCCGATGCTGCTGTCGCCGTTCAATGTGCTGATCATGAAAACATATTTCCAGATGAGTGTACCGCCTGCGCTGATCGAAGCCTCCACCATCGACGGGGCCGGGGAGCTGCGGACGTTCTTCCAGATTGTGTTTCCGCTGTCCCTGCCGGTATTCGCCACAATTGGGCTGTTCAATACACTGCATTACTGGAATGACTGGTTCAACAGCATGATCTTCATCACCGATACAGACCTCTATTCCCTGCAATATCTGATGTACAAAATGATCTCCCAGGCGGATTACCTGAGCCGCAACGGCGCACTCATTCAGGGCTCGGCCACCGAGCTGGCCAAATTACCGGGGGAAACGATCCGCATGGCGATGGCGCTGATTGGCATTGGTCCGATTGTGCTCGCGTATCCGTTCTTCCAGCGGTATTTCATCAAAGGCTTGACGCTTGGCTCGATTAAAGGCTAACCTCGGAATCAACCGATTAGCATATATTGTTCCATCAAGGGGAGGAAACAAAGTATGGCAGGTAAAAAAGTCACGGGTCTGCTGCTGTCGCTTGTACTTATGGTTGGGTTCACCCTAGCCGGCTGCTCCGGAAATAACAACAATACCGCTGCTCCTTCGGAGAAGGCAGGGGAGAGCACCGCGGCTCCGGCTGCCACTAAGGAAGCCACTGCAACGGATGCGGCCGGGACGGAAACGCCAGATGCGCTGGAACCGGTGGAGCTGTCGCTCTATCTGCCCGGCGGGCCGGATAAGGATGTGGCTTCTGTAGAGCAGGAGATCAATGCGTATCTGAAGGATAAAATAAATGCCACGATCAAGATTAACCAGCTGAGCTGGGATAAACCGGCCGATAAGGTCAACCTGATGATCCAGTCCGGCGAAGTGTTCGATATGGTCTATACCTGGAACTTCATGACCAATGCGGCCAAGGGAGCGTATCTGCCGCTGGAAGAGCTGATCGAGGAATACGCTAAGGAAACGAAGGCACAAATCAATCCTGCATACCTGCAGGCGGCTACTGTTAACGGACATTTGTATGCGATTCCCACAGAGAAGGAGCTGGGGCAGTCTGTCGGGTTTGCTTTTGACAAAGCGATTGTCGATAAATACGGCTTCGATGTGAACAGCATCAAGAAGCTGGAGGATATTGAACCGATGCTGAAGACGATTAAGGAGAAAGAACCGACTCTCTCCCCGCTGTTCATGAACCATACCGACAGTCTGAACTGGTTCACCGCATATCCGGAAAGTGAAGACCTCGACGGCAGTAATGAAATTCCGACACTGCTCGATTACAAAACGATGAAGGTATTCAACGAATATGATACGCCGGAAATGGTGGAACGGCTGAAGCTGATCCGCAGCTGGTATGAAGCGGGCTATATTAACAAGAACGGTGCCACAGACAAGACCGAGCTGAAGGATGCGGTCAAAAGCGGCAAGGCCTGGTTCGTCTACGGCAATATGAATCCGACCTCCACCAATGACTGGACCCGGCTCGCCGAGAAGCCGATGATCATCAAGACACTGCTGCCGGTTGGCGTCAGCACCAAGAGCCTGCAGGGCTCCATGCTCGCCATCTCCAGAACCTCCAAAAACCCTGAACGGGCCATGATGTTCATGAACCTGATCCATACCGATCCGGTGCTCTACAACCTGCTGACCTTCGGAATTGAGGGCAAGCATTATAAGAAGCTGGAGAACAACACGGTGGAGTTCATTCCGGACAGCGGCTACAACTCCGTATCTTCCTGGATGATCGGCAATGTTCTGCTGAACTACCTGAACAAAGACGAAGATCCTAACCGCGTACAGCTGTACACCGACTGGAACAAGAACTCTGCCGTTTCACCGGTCATCGGTTTTGTCTTCGATTCGACCAAGGTGCAGTCGCAGATCGGCGCACTGATTAATATTACGAAGCAATATAAGAACACCCTCTACTCCGGGGAAAAGGACCCTGAACCGGTCCTGAAGGAAATGAACAGCAAGCTGAAGGCCGCAGGCCTGGATGCTGTAATTACTGAAATCCAAACGCAACTGGATGCTTTTCTGGCCGCCAAATAAGCAGCTGAGGCCATAGCACGCCCGGTATTCATAGCAAGCAGTCCCAGCGGCCGCTTGCCGGATACCGGGTATTCTCATTCGCTGAACCAGCATTTGGGGAGCCCTTATCTTATTCTCAAGAAGAGGGTGTTAATGTGCGAAATCAGAAGATTACAGGCAAGTTGCTCATTACTGTTCTGGTACTGATGTCCGTTCTGGCGCCTGGCGGACGAATCCATTCCGCCGGACCGCCAGCGGCACGGACTGCTGTGCAAGAAATGAAGTCACCTGCGGTGCGGTCGGTGCGGTCGCTGCCTGCCGCTGAATCGTCCTATGGCAGGACGGTCACAGAGGATACCTATCAGCCGCCCACGCTGCTCTGGCAGGTTGGGGAGCAGGATAACAGCTCGGCAGAATTTACGGTATTTCAAGATGTGTACAGTGAGAATATTACCCTCCCCGCAAATCCCATGAGCTGGAATACCCTCTCCAAGGGCATGAAAGCAGACCACAACGGTACCATGAATCTCACCTTTAATTTAACCGAAATCCCTCTCTACGGCGTGGAGTTCAGCTTCAAAGTTATAGATGCAAGCACCGCTATTCCGCAGCTGGCCGTATTCGCAAACGGCAGCTTCAGCGGGCTTATTCAGATAACCGGCTTGAATGATGGAGAAACCCCGCTTGCGCACACATGGAAACAAACCTATAAGCTCTACATTCCCAAAGAACAGCTGAAGATAGGGCAGAATGAGCTTAAGCTCACCGTTGACCGGGGGTTATACGCAGATCCGCAGTCTCCCGGTTATGACGGGGACAGGTATCTGTGGTTTGAGTGGGATTATTTCAGGCTGGATGCGCTGGAGGAGCAGGCCGCCGAGCCTATACACGGGCGGTATATTCATCTGGGAAGCACAATTGCCGCATCCACCTTCAGGTATGACGAGAATGCAATCCGCCATCTGGCGCCAATGACCAAGTGGTTGGGCATAGCCTACAGCGGCAACTGGATGCGCACCTCCTTCTGGTCCGATACCAGCGCAGGCTGGGACCCGCTGGGGCGGACTTATCTGGAGACGCTGCGCGATCTTAATCTGGAGCCGATGGTCAATATCATCGGCGGGAACTGGAAGAGCAATAGTGAACTGGCCGCCGGAACCATCAGCTCAGCGCTGCGGAGCTATTATGCCGGGTTCGTCAGCAAATTCGGCGATCTGTACCAGTATGCGGAAACGGGCAATGAGCCGGGATTATTCGGCTGGGCACAGAAGGCGGTGCTTGCGCTTCATGAGCTGATGGATGAGGAAAGGCAGACCAATAGCCAGCCGTACCTGAAGATTGTTGCCCCCGGCTGGGCGTACTGGCCGTATAACGGAATTCCCGACGGCTGGGAGCGGGATGCCAGCCAGCGGGCAGCGATTGAAGCGCTGTCGGATGTGACCAACGGCCACAGCTATGGCGGCACCGGGGTTCAACCCTTGCCGGGCGGAAGCCTGTATGAGAATTTGCGTGTTTATGGCGAAGCGGATGAGGGTTTTGGCAAAGAAATGGCGATGAGTGAGACCGGCAGCAATGACAATCATTCCGACAATACGAAATATGGAACGTATGCGTACAGGTTCGCCTCAGCTTTTGACCGGGAGCTGCGGGGGGATATCGGCTATGTAGATCATATTATGCAGCACGCCGCCTTCTTCAATGACGGGACGGAGTTTGGGCTGTTCGATTCCGCGATTAACTGGAATACGCACCGCTATGAGGATACGGCAGCAGTGCCGGCCAATATCAATGAATCCGGGGAGACCCGGCTGAAGACGTTCCGCAGACTGGCCGCCGCTTATGCGACCCATGGAAGCCCGCTCAGCTACGAAGTTCTCAATGCGGCTGCATTAACCGGGCAAAAGGCTTATTTCCGCGCAGTGGATACCTCGGCGCTGGGGGTTACAGCCATAGGCGCTTCGTCTGATAAAATTCTGTTGAATTTCGTTAACTTTGAGAAATCTCCGGTAACCATGCAGGTACGGGTTGCGATGCCGTCCAGCGGAACGTATACGGGGGAACGCTTCGGTGCAGGAGATACCTATGCTGAAGCACATTCGAAGGTCCAGCTAACAGCAACGCCTTATATTATGCAAACGGTTACATTAGAGGCGGGCGAAACTGTCCAGTATATTCTGGATGAGAAGGAGAACACCCTGCCATCTGCTCCGGCCAGTCCGGCGGCAGTAGCAGTAAGTCATGAACAAATCAAGCTAACCTGGAATGCCTCCTCGGACAACGATGCGGTAGTCAGCTATAATGTGTACCGTGACGGCGGAGCGGTCCCGGTAATCAATGTTCCTGGACGCCTTACCTTCTGGAGTGACTATACCGTTAACCCCCAGACCACTTATAGCTACACGGTTCAAGCGGTGGATGACTCCGGCAATGTATCGCCGCTCAGCACGGCTGTATCCGCCACCACACCGGTAATGCCGGTTACGCCGCATGTCACGGGAGATCCGGCCAAATTCGAGGCGGAAGCTACCTCCTTTGCCCTGCCGCTGAAGACCAGCAATAACAGCAGCGCCTCGGGAGGGAAGGTGGTCGAGCAGACACATGGCGGGGGTCTGGCCATTCAGGGCTTCTATTCCACGAACGGGGGCAGCTACACCTTAACTATTGCGTACGCTTCCAATCAGGAATCGAAGAAGAATATTCTCGTTAACGGAGTGAAACAGTCCACAGTTACGCTGCCCTCAACAGGAAGCTGGACTGCCAATATAACCGCACGGCAGTATGGGATTACACTCCAGGCAGGCTATAACACAATCAGCTTCACCTCGGCAGGGAACGGGGCCAATATCGATTATTTCAGGCTGGAAGAGGGGCTGTATGTTCCGGTCTCCGCGTGGTACCCTGTTGCGCATAATCATGCTTACATCGACTATACCGGGTTCGAGACCGCGCCGAATGGGGTCTCCCATGTGACTTATGGACCGGATGCTTTGGCAGGGTTTAGCTTTAACGGCACCGGCGTCCGCTGGAGATCGGATATCAAAAGCGATATGGGCAGTGCTGACGTCTATGTCGACGGCGAATATATGGAGACGATAGTGATTCCGCAGGCCGGACTTGAGGGGGATCATAAAATCGTCTATGAGCTGACGGGCCTGGAGTATGGTCTGCACCGGATTGAAATTTCAGGTACCCAGGGAAAAGTCATGGTGAGCGGACTGGAATTCCAGAGCTATGAATCGGTATTGCCGGCTCCGGGGCCGGATCTGACCGTGACGGATATCGGCTGGAATATCGTGAACAGCGACGGCAGCCCTTCGGCGCACAGCACTCCGCAGCTGGGGGATTCGCTGATTTTCTGGGCCAAAGTGAAGAACATTGGCGTCCGCCCTACACCGCTGAACACATCAACCGGAGTCGGACAGATCACCGGCGGCGCCTTCTCGGTGAATGGCGGGGTTGTATCCTGGTCGGACACGAACACCAGCGTGATCCAGCCGGGCGAAGAGATCACATTAACAGCCAACAGCAGCGCCCAGGGAACGCCCCGCTGGACAGTGCCGACCATTGGCAGCTTCACCATCAGCTTCTTTGTGAATGATATCTGGCGGTATGTCGAGATGAACAAGGAGAATAACAAATTAAGTGAGGCCCTGCTCATCAGTCTGCCCTGACGGGCGGAGTGGGGCACAGGCTTGCGTTTACTGAGGGGCGGATTAATGCAGACCTGGGCTCATGAATGAAGGCTTATACTCCCCGTGTGCTTTGAAGTGTGAAGCGGCGGGGAGTTTCTATTTCAGGGTAATCATGATATCCGTCTGGAGGACGAATGTGTCCTGTGTCAGGGATCCCTCTGAATCCGCCGAAAATGGGCAGTAGAAGGAAATGAGGGGCATTAGTGCCCCTGAATCCGCTGAAAGTGGGCAGTAGAAGGAAATGAGGGGCATTAGTGCCCCTGAATCCGCTGAAAGTGGGCAGCAGAAGGAAATGAGGGGCAGAAGTGCCCCTGAATACACCAAAAGTGGGCAGTAGAAGGAAATGAGGGGCATTAGTGCCCCTGAATCCGCTGAAAGTGGGCAGCAGAAGGAAATGAGGGGCATTAGTGCCCTTGAATATGCCGAAAGTGGGCAGCAGAAGGAAATGAGGGGCATTAGTGCCCCTGAATACACCAAAAGTGGGCAGCAGAAGGAAATGAGGGGCATTAGTGCCCCTGAATACACCAAAAGTGGGCAGTAGGAGGAAATGAGGGGCATTAGTGCCCCTGAATACACCAAAAGTGGGCAGTAGAAGGAAATGAGGGGCAGAAGTGCCCCTGAATCCGCTGAAAGTGGGCAGCAGAAGGAAATGAGGGGCATTAGTGCCCCTGAATATGCCGAAAGTGGGCAGGGGGACGGAATGAGTAGCATTAGTGCCATAATTTCACCGGGGGCAGCCCGGGAAGTAGTCTGAATGAAGTTATGTGAAGTGGACTTACAATCTGCACAAGCTGCACAAGCCGCAAAGCTGTATAAGTTCCAGCATGAATCACCCGTTAGGGTGATTTTGTTTTTGTATAAGTATTTATTTAGGGTCCCGGCCGAAAGCTGAGTAATCACCGAAGCTAAGACCCGCTTTGTGAGGTGATTATAGAATTTTGAACTTATATTATAGTTGGCTTTATTTAGAGCGGTCCCGCTTTTCGGTACACTTGGAATAGAAATTACCGGGAGGAATCGGGACTATGCAGAGGCCGCTAAGCAAGGAAGAGCAGGACTGGGTAGAGCGCACGCTGGAGGCTATGAGCTTGCGGGAGCTCATCGGGCAAACTATGCAGGATCATGCAGGCAGACTGCCGTTCAAGGGGGATGACGAGGCCGCTCTTCGCGGGTATCTGGCACAATATCCGGTGGGCAGCTTCTTTATCGGCGGAGAGGTCATTCAGAAGGCTGCGGGTAAAGCGGAGGATTACCGGGACTGGACCGTGATGCTGCAGAGAATCAGCAAGTTCCCGCTGCTGTTCTCCGGTGATCTGGAATTCGGGGCCGGCTCTGCAGTCAAAAGCCTCACAGCCTTCCCGCCCCTTCTTGCCCTTGCTGCAGCCGATGATGAAGCGCTGGCTTATGAATACGGTAAATATACAGCGATGGAAGGCCGGGCAGCCGGATTCACCTGGGCGCTGGCACCGGGGGTTGATCTTCTGCTGAACTGGATGAATCCCGTCATTACTACCCGCTGTCTCGGGGATGATGCCGGGCGGGCGGTACGCCTGTCTGCAGCCGTCATGCGCGGGATGCAGGATTATGGCATCGCGGCTTGCGCCAAGCATTTTCCCGGAGACGGGGTGGATTACAGGGATCAGCATATCATTACTACGATTAACAGCTTATCTGAAGAGGAATGGTTCTCCACTTATGGACATGTGGCTCAGAGAATCATCGATCAGGGGGTGATGTCCTATATGACCGGCCATATTGCCCTTCCCTGGATTGAAGACGAGGATGCTGCCGTGAAGCCTGTGCCTGCAACCGTATCGGAGCATATCACTACGGAGCTGCTCCGGGAACGAATGGGCTTCGATGGGGTGGTGCTGTCGGATGCGCTGGATATGGGCGGGTTTCTGGCCTGGGGAGATTATGAGAAGCGTATGATCGATTGTTTCAATTGCGGCACGGATGTGCTGCTCTGGCCGGGCGTGAGATATTTTGCGGTGATGGAGCAGGCGGTGGCAGACGGGCGGGTAAGCCGGGAACGGCTGAAGGCCAGCGTCCGGCGGATTCTGGAGATGAAGGCCCGGCTTGGAATGCAGTTTACCGGCGCTGCGGGAGAAGACGGGCTGGCATTGCCGCTGCTGGAGGATAAGCTGCCGCCCGGGCTGGACCGGCAGGTTAGACAATTCAGCCGGGCGCTGGCCGGGCGCTGCATTACGCTGGTCCGCAACCGGACCGGCCAGCTGCCTCTGAATCCGCAGACAGTGCGCCGAGTGCTGGTGATCATGCTGAACAAGGTGACGGAGGGGCGCAAATATGAGCGGATGAATCTTTTCGTTGAACAGCTTAAGGCAAGAGGGCTGCAGGTCGATATCCTCGATGAATTCGAACCGCTAACTACACTGCGGCAATGGGAGCTGTCCGGGGTGGCCTGGGACGCTGCTTTTGCCCCTTATTTCCTGCCGCTGCACGGCATGATGAATACGGCCCGTCCGGTAGGTGAAGCGGCCAAAGCCATCTGGGCCATGCAGCATGCAGAGACGATCAAGCCGGTCGGCATTTCATTTGCGTCGCCGTATTTGCTGCAGGATATTCCATTCCTCGATACGCTGGTGAATGCTTATTCGCTGCATGAGGATACGGTAGAGCTTACGGTCAAAGCGCTGTTTGGCGAAATTCCGTTTCAGGGCAACTCTCCGGTCAAAGCGGATTTCGAGGATTATCACGGTTCAAGGAGGCTTCGGACGTTTTGAATACAAAACAGGAGTTAGAAGAGAAGCTGGATCTTATCTTCAAATATATGAGTTCCGTCCGGCATCAGGGCAATTGGGGGATGGATATTCATCACTGGGACTGGGTGCCCGGCGTTGGTGTAATCTCCTTGATGGCATACGGAACTGCCACCGGCGCAGACAAGGTAATTGATTATCTGCTGCTCTGGGTGAACCGGAATAAGCGTAAGGCAGAGGGGGTTCGGGTCATCAACTCCCTGGCTCCATATGCGCTGTTTCCTGGGCTGTACCGGCTGACCGGGGATACCTGGTTTCTAAGCAGGTCTCAGGAAATTGCCGCCTGGATGCTGGAGACTGCGCCGCGAACCCGGGAAGGGGCGCTGGAGCATACTGTGACGGAGGCTGTAGACTTCCCGGAGCAGGTGTGGGCGGATACGGTGTATATGGCCGTGCTGTTCCTGGCACGGCTTACCGGGCTGACCGGCGACCGCGGGCTTGCAGAGGCCGCCCTGCAGCAGACCCTGCTGCATCTGCGCCTGCTGCAGGACCCGGTGACGGGACTGTTGTTCCACGGCTGGAACTGCCGGGACGGCAGCCATATGTCGGCTGCCCGCTGGGCCCGGGCCAACGCCTGGGTTACGCTGGCCGTTCCGGAGATTGCGGCGGAGACCCGGCACACCGTTGCCGTTCCGGAAGAACTCTACAGCCGCTACCGTACGCTCGCCTCCGCCCTGCGGCAGGTTCAGGGAGAGAATGGACTCTGGCATACTGTGCTCGACAGGCCGGATTATTACCAGGAGACGTCGGCCAGCGCGGGCATCGCCTGCGGTTTCCTCAAGGCGGTTAAGGGCGGCCTGCTGGATGATTCTTATCTGGAGAGTGCCGGAAAGGCGCTTGAAGGAATCCTGCCGCTTATCCGTGAAGACGGCGAGGTGCAGGGAGTCTCGGGAGGCACCCCGGTAATGCCTTCAATAGAAGCGTACAACGCCATTGAGAGGTATCCGGCGCTGTACGGTCAGGGACTGGTGATGCAGCTGTTGACAGAGGCGCTGAATCACCAGCACCCGCAACACCTGCCGCAGGCGGTTCCGCTGAACTCTGAAGGTAAGGGAGGAAGATGACCGTGAAGGAAACCGCAGAGCCTGTAAATAAAGAGATGAACCATCAGCAGCTGCTGATTCATAAAATGTCCGGACTGGAGTCCCGCTATGATCCGGGCATCTGCATGCTGCGTTCCCCGTTCAGCAGCCCGGGTTATCATACAACCCTGAAGCAGGCGGAGTTCATCCATTCCACCAGAGATTCCCTCTCCTATGCACTCGGACTGCTTGATACGGAGCTGGCCCGTTATGAACAGCGGGCATTCGATATCATCCGGCAGGTGATCTCCCTGCAGGATACCGACCGGAGCCATGCTACCTTCGGGATCTGGTCCTGGTTCTATGAGGAGCCGCTGCACCAGATGGCCCCTCCGGACTGGAACTGGGCCGATTTCTGCGGCAGCCGGCTGGTTCAGGCGATCGCACGCCACGGCCACCGCTTCCCGGACGATCTGAGGGAAGATGTGCTCCGGTCCATCGATTATGCCTGCGAGGCGATTATCAGGCGGAATGTGGGTCCGGACTATACCAATATTGCGATTATTGGAGCTTTTGTTACGAGAATTGCCGGGGAGCAATTGGGGCGTGAGGATTATGCGGCATACGGTCTGGAGCGGCTTCGGAAGCTGCACGCCCATACCATGCAGCATGGGGCTTTTCAGGAATACAACAGTCCGGTCTATACCTATATTGCCATTCTGGAGCTGTCGAAGCTTCAGTCCGAGACCACGGACAGCGCGGTCAAAGCACTGACCAGAGAACTGCTTGAGCTGACCTGGAAGACCGTCGCGGGTTATTATCACCCGGTCACGGCCCAGTGGTCCGGGCCGCATTCCCGCAGTTACGGGGCGCTGCTGAATGAGCAGAGCAAGGCTTTTCTGCAAATGGCGACGGGAGGAGCGGTGAGGTTCTTCCCCCGGGAGGAGCTGCCCTACGAGGAAGAATGGTATAGGAGCGGCATCCACTGCCCGCCTGCTTATCTGGCTGGCTTCACGGTTCCTGAGACGAAGGAAGTAAGACAGCTCTTGGATGGGCAAGGGGAGGGGGAGGGGCAAATGGACGGCGGCAAATGGGCGGTCACTTATATGACCCCGCAGTTTAGTATCGGTTCCTTCACACATAGTGATCTGTGGAATCAAAGACGGCCGCTGGTGGTCTATGTTGACAATCATGGCCAGCCGGCCTATATCCGGCTCCGCTGCCTGCATGACGGCTATGACTACTGCTCTGCACGCTTCAAATCGCTGCAGGAAGCAGGACATTTGCTGTTCGGTGTAGATTTCATTACGGACGGCGGCGATACTCATCCGAATCTCGACCGGACCGGGGGCATCATTGAGGCCGCTGATCTACGGCTGCGGCTGGAGATTGGCGGGTGCCTGGATGGGATCATCGCCGGACCTACGGAAGAAGGGGCGAGCATCATCATTGGGGAAACTGCGTTTAATCTGACGACCTGGTTCGCGGCGTTCAGCGGGCATGCAGGCGCGGTGCGCAGCTGGGCGTGGGAAATTCATAACGCGGAAGACAGCATAAATATCGATATGATTCTCTATACGGGTCCGCGCAGAAGCATTGATTTCACCACTCTACAGCAGGCGGCGCTGGTATTCTCGCTGGAGGTACAGCCGGAGGAGGAAGAAGAGGTTTATGCTGAACCGGTCCTGGAGATGACGGATGACAGCAGGGCGCTGCGGGTGAACAGCAGCGGAAGGGACGGAGGGTTCTTGCTTCAATTAAATCCCGGTCCGGCAAAATAAGGCGGACAGATCGGCTGTCCGCGGGTCCTTACGGAGTTTACTGCTGGAAGTATTCACTGCTTCCGGTGCTTCCATATACAACAGCAGGAGCAGGCCCGGTAAGAGTTACCGGGGCCTGCTCCTGTTACATAGAGAAGATTCTATTGCGAAAGCTCAACAAAATCACTCCGGAACCGCTCATAATCAGCGGCCCGGCACTCCAGCTTAAGACGTGTGCCCTGCTCTTCATAGCTGACGGATTGCACATCGGCATGCTCATTGAAGTAAGAAACAATGCTGCCCCGGTCGAACGGGACCAGAATCTCACACTGAATATAATCAGTAAAGATCCGGCTGCGGATCAGCGCCGTAAGCTCGGGAATTCCGCGGTTCTTCAGCGCAGAGAGCGTTACAGAATTCTCCTGGACCTGCGGATAAGGCTGGTCCGTCAGATCGGCTTTGTTGTAAGCATACAGGGTGGGAATGCCGTCAGCGCCCAGCGCCTTCAGGGTCTCATCCGTTACAGCCATATGCTGCTCATGCTGCGCATCGGAAATGTCGACCACATGGATCAGCAGATCCGCTTCCGTGACCTCTTCCAGTGTCGAGCGGAAGGCCTTGACCAGATGATGGGGCAGCTGGCTGACGAACCCGACGGTATCTGTCAGCAGGAAGGTTTTGTGATCGGGCAGTTCGATACTGCGCACCGATGTTTCGAGAGTGGCGAACAGCATATCCTTGGCGAAGACCCCTTTGCCCGAGCCGGGATGATAGGTCTCCACCAGCGTATTCATTAAGCTAGACTTGCCGGTATTGGTGTAGCCCACGAGACAAACGACAGGCACCTCATTCTTGTGGCGCTGCTTACGCTGAATCTGGCGCCTTGAGACCTGTGCTTGCAGCTCTGTCTGGAGGACGGAGATGCGCTCCTCAATTCTTCTGCGGTCCAGCTCCAGCTTCGTCTCCCCGGCCCCTCTGTTCTTTAGGCCGGTCCCGCCTCCGCCGCCTTGTCTGCCCAGAGATTCGCGCAAGCCCGTCAGGCGGGGAAGCATGTACTGGAGCTGTGCTACTTCCACCTGCAGCTGGGCTTCCTTGGTTTTGGCCCGCTGCGCGAAGATGTTCAGAATCAGAATCGTCCGGTCAATGACCTCATGGTCAAGCGTTGATTCCAGATTACGGATCTGGGACGGCGACAGCTCGTCATTGAAAATAACGATAGGCGCATCATGCTGCTCCATCAGCAGTGCCAGCTCCTGGATTTTGCCGGTTCCAATATAATGCGAGGGGTTCACCCGGCTGGACTTCTGGCTGAGCTCAGCCACGACCTCAATATCACAGGCAGCTGCCAGATTGCGCAGCTCCTCCATGGCGTAATCGAAGTTATTGTCATTCTGCAGCTGTACACCGACGATGACTGCTTTTTGTTGTATGGATTCCATATATAGTTCAACCTCCATGATTAAATTTGGACATAAAAAAGCACAGGCAGACTGCCTGTGCTAAAAGGATTGTGAGGAACAACAGAATAGGGTCCTGTAGAGCCGTTACACCAATAACAAACAGCTCTACAGCTATGGCACTCCCATAAATAATATGAAGCGAAGCACCGGCAGTGTTAGGGAGGAATAGTTCTCTATTCCGGCCATGCCGGGCTGCGGTTCAGTATATTCTCTATGGGGATGCAATTCCTAAAGGCATAAGCGGGCCGGGCGGAGCAACCTCGGTGCTCCGTTCAAATACAAGGGGATTTATAGACTTCACGCTATAAATCATCCTGTTGTCCCGCGTATAAGATCAAGCTATGGGCTGCCTCTAAAATGGATAGACCTATCCTGAGTCCTCTGCACAAGGCAGAGCTTTCGCGCTATGAAGCTGTAATTAGCCGCGTAAGTTACGAATCCGGATATAGTCTATCACACTGAGCCCTCCGTTCTAAAAAAGTTAAGTTGATTTTAGCACAGCGGGTATAAAATGGCAACTGCGCCCAGTTACGGAAGCGTCTGAGGGCTGTGGAGTGTCTCACGCTGTCAATAAACCAGAAACTTCAAATCTGCTCGGCATATGATATATGAAATAGCTTGAATAGGAGGGTGAAGAGCTGTGCCTGTATTGACAACCAACATGTTAACAAAGAACCCTACCTTGGGAGCAGGGCCTATCAGTCAAGCGGTCGTAAAAGTAGTGAACAATGGAACCTCCAGAGGAGTGGTCTATTTAACCGGGCTGAATACTTATTGTAAGTCCAGCGGCGCTATTCGCCCAGGAGCTATCCGAGTTGAATTACAGGGAAGTCGTAACCAAAATATATAATGTGACACAGACGTTTTTCCTATTCAATGTAGTGTACTCACAGGAGCAGGTTCGTGTCCGTGTGTTCCTGATTGACAGCAGCGGGGTCTGGATTCCCGTTCCTCTGCTGCCGATTGCTGTAAGCCGGATCACTTCGGAATTCCGTGGCAATATCACCGTTACTGATAACGATTTCGCGGCCATCAGCTTCCGCAGAAGTCCCGCAGTGACCATTCCTGAAGCAGTGGCTACCGAGATCAAAGCGGATGGACTGGAGATTCTGGCCTCCCCCCCCCCATCCGCTATAAAGTGATCGCCGGCGGAAGCGTAAACGGAGCCTTTGTGAACTATCCTACGCCGACTACAGCTATTCCTGTAACTGAAACCACCCTGCAAGTGAACTATACATGTACTGCTGTTACTGGCGGAAGGGTCATCACTCAAGGAATCGGCTCAGGCATATCAAGTGCGTACCAGAATGTTGCCATGAATCTGGTAAATCAGCAGCGGCTCCACGACATGCAGCAGGAGCCAATCACGCTGGTGGTCAGCTCACTAGCCGGGGAAGACAATCTGGCTGCAACCTTTAGAATGATAGAGCAGTGGTGAATTTAGTTAACCGACCCATTCCCTCCGCAGCGTGAACAGATCCTTCAGCGCGTCCGTAGACAGCTCGGTGATCCAGCCCTCGGAGCCGGAGATCACATCGTCGCTGAGCTGCTGCTTGCTCTCCAGCATCTCGTCAATCTTCTCCTCCAGTGTGCCGAGCGAGATGAACTTATGCACCTGCACGTCCCGGGTCTGGCCCATGCGGTAGGCACGGTCAGTGGCCTGGTTCTCCACCGCCGGATTCCACCAGCGGTCGAAGTGAAAGACATGATTGGCGGCGGTCAGATTGAGACCGACACCGCCCGCTTTGAGCGAGAGGATAAATACATTCGGCTGATCGGACGGCTGGTACCCGGACGCGGCATCGGCTTCACTGGCAGGCAGTGCGGGGGCCTGGAACCGCTCAATCATGCGGTCACGGGTGCTCTTCGGGGTGCTGCCGTTCAGATACAGCACCGGTTCCTGCAGCTCCTGCTGGAGCACTGCCTGCAGCATCTTGCCCATGCCGACATACTGGGTGAAGATCAGGCAGCGCTCATTCTCTTCGCGCAGCTCGCGGACCATGGCCAGCAGCCGTTCCAGCTTCGCAGACCGTTCAATCAAGGCGCTGGTGTCCAGAACGTCTCCGGCCTCCGGCTCGGGCAGCGCCTCTTTGGTCAGCAGCATTGGATGGTCGCATAGCTGCTTAAGGCTGGTCAAGGCGGCCAGAATGGCTCCCTTGCGTTCAATACCCTCCAGCTTCTGCATCCGTTCGAGCAGGCTGTTCACGTTCTGGTCGTAGAGCGCCGCTTGCTCTGCTGTCAGATTAATGTAGGTTTTCATTTCATTCTTATCCGGAAGATCGAGCTGAATGGCCGGATCCTTCTTCTTGCGGCGCAGCATGAACGGCTTGACCAGCCGCTGCAAGTCTGCGGTTTTTTCGGCATTCCGCTCCTTCTCGATGGCGTTAGCGAACCGGTCCTGGAACCCTTTCGGACTGCCGAGATAACCCGGTGTGATGAAATCGTAGATTGACCACAGCTCGGACAGCCTGTTCTCAATTGGCGTTCCGGTCAGGGCAATCCGGTGCAGGGCCGGGAAGCTGCGCACTGCGGCGGATTGTTTCGTTCCGGCGTTCTTGATATTCTGCGCTTCATCAAGGCAGACGGCCGCCCAGGTGAACTGCTTCAGCAGCTCCTGGTCCAGCGCGGCGGTAGCATAGGAAGTGAGGACCACATCGGCCTGCGAAGCAGCGCCGTAGAAATATCCGGCATCCAGCCGTCTGCTTCCATAATGAAGCATCACGTTCAGGGAAGGGGCGAAACGCTGCAGCTCCTTCTGCCAGTTGCCGAGCACGGAGGTCGGGCAGATGATCAGCGAAGGCCAGCCGGCCGGCTCTGTCTGCCGCCGGGCTACCGGTGCGCCCGAAGCTTCCGCTTCCGCCTCCTGCTCCTTCAAGTGGAGCAGGTAGGAGATCAGCTGCACCGTCTTGCCGAGGCCCATATCATCGGCCAGGCAAGCGCCAAGGCCGAAGCGGCGCAGGAACACCAGCCAGGCATAGCCTTCATGCTGGTAGCTGCGAAGCTCGGCATGGAGGCCGGCGGGAACCTCCGGCTTCGGCCACTGGCTGCGCTGTCCAAGCTGGCCGATGATTCCGACCAGATGCTCGTTCAGCTCGACCTCCAGCCGGACGCGGGCTGCTTCTTCCTCGGCGCGCTGCGCTTCGGCCTCCTCCGCGTCAGCGTCCGCACCGCTGTTCAGCAGGTGCAGCTGCAGCACATCCTGGAAGGACAAGCCGCGTGACTTGTCCATTCCGGCCATGGCCCGCTGAATCTGCGCCAGCAGCGCAGGGTCCAGCGGAATCCACTTGCCGCGGAACTGGACGAGGCGTTCCCCGCGCGCGACGAGGTCGGCGAACTCCGCCTCGGACAGGTCGGCGTCGCCGATGGAGATGCGCCAGTCGAAGTCGACGAGCGCATCGAGGCCGAACAGCGACTGCCCGCGGCCCTCGGCGGTGCCGGAGCTGATCTTCGCGCGCAGGCGCGGCTTCCTGCGGCTGGCGGCTTCCCACCACGCCGGCAGCAGCACCTGCCAGCCGGCCTCCAGCAGGAGCCGGCTGTCGGCCGTGAGGAACCGCCACGCGATAGCATCGCTAAGCGGTTCAGCCAGCACATCGGCGCCGCGCCCGATGTGCTCCGGAAGGCTGTCACGCAGCCGCGACAGCCACCCGGCCGCGCGCTCGTGGACGTGAGGCGTCCACGATGCGGGCCACAGGCCATGCGGCTCGCCGTCCCCGGTGAGCCGCAGCGGCACAAGCGCGGACTCGTCGCGCTTGTCCTGCAGGAGCAGCTGGAGCCGCCAGTGCGGCAGCTCTTCGTCCGGTTCAAGCAGCTGCAGCACCGGCCGGAACGGCGCGGTGTCTGCCTTCCAGCCGATGGACATCAGCCAGCTGTCTTCGTCCATCCCGGCCGCACTGCTGCGGCTAGCGCTGAACAGCAGCGGGAACTCACTGCGCAGGTCACCGGCTTCCGCATCGGTGCCGTAATAGCGCTGGAAGACCGCCGCAGAGAAGGCGGCCTGCAGACCTTCTGCGAACCCGCTGCGGTCCTGGAGACTGTGCAGCGCCGCCGCATCGTCCCAGTTGCCTTCGGCGGCTTCAGCCAGCAGCTTCTCCTCCCAGGCCCAGCGGAGCTGGCCTTCCCGGTAGGCGGAGAAGCTGGGCGCATACTGCTTGTTATCCAGCATTCCTGCCAGCAGCGGGGCCAGCCGCTTCAAGAGCTGGGCATCACCCTGCCAGCTCCAGCCGACATGCCGGAGCAGCCGCAGGCTGGCGAAGAACGGAATCACCTGCTCGGCAGGAAGCACCACGAGCTCGACTTCATCCGCCTTCGAAGTAGTAAGCTCCGTTCCATAGAAGGATTCTTCATGCCAGGCGAACAGCTTCTGCTTCAACTGGACGCCGGGTACATAATCATCCCGGTCATCTACACCGTAGATCAGCGCGTCGCCATATTGGCTTAAGGCGAGCTGGACCGTAATATTGCGTATCATTTTGTTCATGGAATTAGTTTTCCTTTCCGCAGTTCCTCCTGAAGAGCGCGCAGCCGGCTGTGCCGGTCCGTGAAGGCTTGGAGGAATTCCTCCCAGCGTGCTTCGCGTTTCAGCTTCTTGTACAGCTTGGACAGACGTTTCAGCAGCTTCACCGCTGCTTTGTAGCTGTGCCGGTTTTTGTCCAGCACGAATCGTTCCACAGCCTGATGATAGAACGGCAGGAGCAGCTCCGGCGCATTCTTCTCCACCGGCTGCAGGTCACTGACCCGGAAGTCGGCAGGCTGCCGCCCGGCCGATAACTGCATATCCATCCATTCCTGCCATTTGCCGTAGGTCAGCAGCTGCTCTTCATAGATCTCGCGAGATAGCGGCAGCATACCGGCCAGCGTATCCCACATCCGGGGCTCGGCTTCGGGCAGATGACGGACTGCTTCATCCCAGTACCCGGCGTACTCCTGCAGATTATACAGCCGGCTGCTGAGCAGCGGGCCAATCTCCGCCAGCCATGCCGTGAGGCGTGTCCACTGCCGGGCTTCTGCCAGCGGTGGCAGGAAGCTTATCAGTTCCTCCGGGTGCAGTCCGGGCCGCTCAGCTGCTGCGCGCAGCTGTTCCATGGCGGCAGCATCATCATGCAGAGAATAATACATCCGGCTCTCGGCCAGCAGACGGGCATGGCGTGAGGCTGCAGCCCCCAGAGCTTGTCCGGCCGTCCGCAGGTGCTCCAGCTCTTCGGCATACAGCTCCGGTCCGCTTAGATTCGGCGTAATCCAATGGGTCCACAGCAGGTTATAGCAGTAAGAGAAGTAGGGCTGATCCCGCGAACGGTCGCGGGCTTCCGTCAGCATCTCGCCCCGCAGATAGGCGATTGTATCGTATACTCTGGGCCATTCTTCAGGGGCCTCCGCCAGCGGCAGGCTCTTCTTCATCATGTCTGTGATATGCTTCTGCAGCTCGGAAATCGCAATCGAGGTATAGTAGCCGACAGAATAACCAAGTGAGGAGAGGTTCGCCGCCAGCGGCTGTCCTCCAGGCTTAACTAAGCTTTCCAGTACACAGAGACGGGTATGAAGCTTGAACAGCTGGCCGGCAGCGGGAGACAGCTTGGGGCGGACCCCGGAGATGGCGGCCAGCGCCCGGTCGGCATACTGCGGATTTCGTACAGTATGGACCAGGGGTTCTATAAGGATTGCCATGTATTCACGCCACTGCTGCACAGTGGCTTCTGGAATAAGCGCCTCCAGCTTCTTCAGCTGTTCCCCGCGCCGTCCCGGAACTCCTTGAGCAGGAGCTGAAGGGATCTTGGGAATGTTCACAAGTGCCTTGGCATTGGCGATCGAATGTACAGGTTTGCCCTGAAGCTCTGCGTAGTACATCAGCACAGCGGCGATATGCTTGCACGGGCCGGATACCGGACAGTCGCAGTGGCTTTCCAGCAGATGCTCCAGCTGGGCGGCAACCATATAATCTTCCCGGCCTTCAACGATGGACATGATTTTCCTGTCCGTCCTCATCTGGAAGGCATGCACGCGTTTTTGTTTATAATATTGAAACCCCCGTTTAAGGGTCAGATCATCAAAAATCCGGGCCACATCCGAAATAAGCTTGTCCCATTCGGCATCATCCATGGCATAATTTGGTTGCATCGCAATCGTTCTCCTGTAGTAGATTGGTGTTGAAACCGTACTGCCCCTGCAAACAGGTCGGCAGCTTCGTCTCGGATAGAATCATTCCTTTCATTATATCATTTCTGCGTATTTTATCCGTAAATGCTTAAAATCTTAAAGGGTATGACATGCTCCATATTGAAGTATAGGTGAACATGCTACTCTAAGGTCTGGACCAAGAGAGAACGCTGGAAGGATGAAGTTAAGGAAATGCTGCGATTTAAATTGAAATATCTGCTGAACAACAAACAAAACCGGCTGATTCTGATGCTGACGGCAGGAGTCTCGCTTCTGATCACTTTGATCGGGTTATTCTCCTATAGAGAGTACCGCAACGCACTGGATACCGAGCTCAATACACCGAATGTCGAATTGCTGCAGATTAACGTAGATGTGACGAACCGGGCCTTCCGCGAATCGGATAACAAAGCGGTCGATTTATCCTTTCACCCGGCCGTACTGAAATATATAGAAGCCGCTACCGGGGACAATGCCGGCATTGCCGCAGAGCCGCAGGAATATCTCAAGACGCTGGCGACAGAGCCGGATGTGCATGCCATCAGCGTGATCAAGTTTAAGGATCATTCCGTCCTCTCCAGCGGCTACGGCTACGTATCATCCTGGGAGCATGCGCCGGAGCATGCCTGGGAGTCCTGGATCGGGGAGATTAAGGAGAAGCCGCTTCTGATCAAAAGAAGGCTGTACACCGGCACCGACTCCCGTCTCCGGGAAACAGAGCTGCTGTCATTGGCCCGGCCGGTTGTAGAGAACGGGGAAGTGACCGGGGCTGTGCTGATCGATCTCGATTACGATATGCTTTTCTCCAAAATGTATACCCATCTCTCGAACTATCAGCTGGTGTATAACCTGGAGGGGGAGCTGATCTATCCCAAGCTGAACCTTCCGTTCCCGCTGGCGGACATGCAGAACGTACTGAAGGATATTAATGTCAGCCCGTTTGCCCATGTCCGGATCGGCGGTCAGGCCTATATGGCTAATCAGACCTTCTCCAATGTGACCGGCTGGCGGCTAATTTCGCTGGTGCCGATGGAGCAGCTGCTGAAGAATGTGAAGATCGCACGCAATATGATGCTGATGCTGTCCCTGATCTCGATTGCCGTAGGTCTATCCGCTATTTATTATTATAATTTCGCTGCCTTCCGGCCGCTCAAGCGGATTAACAAGCTGCTGCTTCCTGAACAGAAGGCGGCGGGGCAAGGCGGGCTGTATGATCTGGAGCCGGTCATCGGCAAGCTGGTCGGTGATTTCCGGAGTAAATCGCTGGTCGCGGACTGGAGCCTTCCTGAACTGCGTTCCAAGTTCGTGCAGGACCTGATTACGCGAAGTATCGGCACCCAGGAGACGCAGACGAAGTTCGAACATTATTTTACCGGCTGGACGGAAGGTCCGTTCGAGACGCTCGCCTTGTCCATAGACCGGCATACCCAATGGGCGGCGGGGTTCATAGAAGAAGATCAGATGCTGCTCAAATACGCGATGATCAACATGGTTCACGAGTATTTCGAAGCTTCGTGGCGGACCGTCATCGCGGCACCGCAGAAAGACAGTCTGGTCGTATTGCTGCAAGCGAAAGACCGCGAAGAGAAGCAGTTATATGCAGATGCCCGTAAGCTGGCCGGCCTTATTCATGAAGTGCTGAATATATCAGTGTCCATTGGTATCGGCGAGCAGGCTGCGTCCATTGCCCAGGTTCCCCGTTCCTATACGGAGGCGCAGCTGGCTTTATCCTACCGGTTATATGAAGGTTATGCCCATGTCCGTGTGTATTCACATGCAGAGAACACATATGAAGAGAGCAGCGGACCGGCTGATGATGCCTGGAAACAGGAAATGCTGAGTGCCCTGAAGTCTTCGGACGCCCAGGCTGCGCAGGAGTGGATCCGCAGATGGTCGGCTGAGATGCGTAAGAAAGGAATTCAGCCGCAAAAAGTATTCCGCACCGTCGATGACCTGCTGGAGGAAATTCTGCATATGGCAGCGGCCGGCGGATACCCGCTGCCTGCCGAGCTGGCTGACTACACCCGGCATCAGGTGTCGACGATGGAGCTTCATGAGATTGAGGACATGCTATGCAGCATTGCCGTTCATATGGCCGGGGCGTTCGGAGCACACCGGCAATCGAAGGAGTTCCTGCTCGTACAGAATCTGATCAAGTATATGGAAGAGAATCTGCAGTTCAATATCGGACTTCAGGATATCGCCTCCCATGTGAATATGGGGGTGTCCTCGGTGAGTACTATCTTCAAGGAAGAGACCGGAACAACCGTGTATGACTATCTGACCAACCTCAGAATTGATCTAGCCTGTGAATTGCTGCTGGACAGCACCCTGCGGGTCGCCGATATTGCGCTGCAGGTCGGCTACCAGAATGAGAACAGCTTCATCCGGGTATTCCGCAAGATTAAATCAACAACTCCGGGCAAGTTCCGGGAGAACAGCAAATCTTCCAAAGAGTATGCAGATCGGCCAAAACCGCGCCATTCCGGCGTTTCTGAGGATACAGAATAAGATTATACGATTGAAGGAACACCCCCGAATGCGATAAAGTTCTATTTGAGAAAACTTTCACAGCTTCCCGGAAGGTAGGCTGATGCTCAGAGAATTCGGGGGTGAAGCAGCGGGCGCAGGGCCAGCGTAAGATTCAGCAGGCTGCCCGATTACGGTTAATAGAGAAGAGGGATGGTTTTGAAGCGGACAACCAAAATAGGAATCTGGACGGCATCAGTACTCGCAGTTCTGCTAATCCTGTGGATCTTCGTTCAACTGGCGGATGATTCGGGCGGGGAGAAGGTAAGCACCGATTTTCCCGAGCGGCCGATTACACTGATCGTGCCTTATGCAGCAGGCGGAGGAACAGATACCACGGCAAGAGCACTCGCCAAAGCGACAGAGAAGGTGCTGGGCCAGCCGATTATTGTGGTCAACCGGACAGGCGGCGGAGGTTCTGTAGGGCTGATGGAAGGCGCGAACGCTAAGGGTGATGGCTATACCGTCACTTTTTTGCCGGCCGAGCTGACGATTCTTCCCCATCTGGGACTATTGCCGATTACCTATGAGAAGTTCAAACCCATCGCACAGACGAATTTCGATCCTTCCGCCATTACCGTTAGACAGGACGCGCCATGGCAAGACGTCAATGAATTTCTCGACTTTGCGAAAGCGCATCCAGAGGAACTCAAAATGGGAAACGCAGGAACGGGGAGCATTTGGCATTTGGCCGCCGTAACCTTGGAACGGGAGACAGGTGTGAAGTTTGCACATATTCCTTTTGAAGGTGCAGGGCCAGCCGTTTCCGCTTTGATGGACGGATTCGTGGACGCGGTGCCGGTCAGTCCCGCCGAGGTGAAGAAGTATGTAGATGAAGGCAAGCTGCGGACACTGGCGGTTAACGCGGATAAACGTTCAGAGGCGCTGCCGGATGTGCCGACTCTGGAAGAGCAGACCGGAATACATGTGAACTTCACCAGTACATGGAGAGGGCTGGCTGTGCCGAAGGATACGCCCGATGCCATTGCGGAAGTGTTGGCCGGGGCATTTATCAAAGGGACCGAGGACAGAGCTTTCCGCGAATATATGAAGTCGAACGGACTTGGACTGCTGGTGAAGGACGGCAAAGCCTTCTCGAAACAGCTTAAGGAAAGCGATGATTTATTCGCCAAAATGATCCCGGAGCTCGGGCTAAGCCGCAGGTAAGCTGTACGAAGTGTGAAAGCGCCATCAGACAAAGTAATCTCAGGAAACCCGCTTGCTGACTAGCAGGATTGTAGTGAACGGGGAATTTGCTGGGGCTGGTTTGCTGCGCCTTCATAAGGAAAAATAATCATAATATTCAATATTATATAAACTCAATATGAGTAAGAGAGGTATGGTAATCATATGAAAATCAAAAAGACATTAGATCGGATTCCCGGCGGAATGATGCTGGTTCCACTGTTCCTGGGCGCGATCATTCACACCGCTTTTCCTGATGCAGGTGAATATTTCGGAGGCTTCACCAAAGGCCTGATGACAGGAACCGTGCCGATTCTGGCCGTATGGTTCTTCTGTATGGGGGCAGCAATTGATGTAAGAGCAACCGGAACGGTACTCCGCAAATCAGGTACGCTAGTATTGACCAAGATTGCTGTAGCATGGGTTGTTGCTGTAATCGCTATCCAGTTCCTGCCTGAGGGCGGTGTACAAACCGGCTTCTTCGCCGGACTATCGGTTCTCGCCATTATATCCGCAATGGATATGACCAACGGCGGCCTGTACGCTTCCATCATGCAGCAGTATGGTACCAAAGAAGAATCCGGAGCATTCGTGCTGATGTCACTTGAATCCGGCCCGCTCGTAACGATGCTTATTCTGGGCAGCACGGGTGTTGCCGTATTCGAACCGCATCTCTTCATCGGGGCTGTGCTTCCGTTCCTGATCGGCTTCATCCTGGGTAACCTGGATCATGACCTGCGTGCTTATTTCGGCAAAGCCACCCAGACACTCATTCCGTTCTTCGGCTTCGCACTGGGCAGCTCGATTGACCTCGGCGTTATCGTTGACACTGGCCTGCTCGGCATTCTGCTTGGTGTAGTGGTTATCATTATTACAGGTGTTCCGCTGATCCTGGCCGACAAATTCATCGGCCGCGGTAACGGCACCGCCGGACTTGCTGCCTCCAGTACTGCCGGAGCTGCTGTCGCCAACCCTATGCTGGTGGCGAACATGAAGCCGGAATTCCTGCCCGCAGCCCAGACAGCCACGGCGCTGGTAGCCGCCTCGGTTATCGTGACGTCCATTCTTGTTCCAATCATTACTGCCTACTATTCTGATTACATGAAGAAGAAGAACCCGTCCGCAGCAGAGGGTCCTATAGATGCTAAGATTCAGGAAGCAGCGGTGTAAGGCATCGGATAACAACATATTTAATACACATATAAGTGATTGAGATCTATGTTCTTTTAAACCTCCGGACGCTATTACGGCTGCTCCGGGGGCTTTTTTGTGATTAGGCTAGAGCTGGAAAAAGGCATGGCTGCAATCAATCTACATTTTACATAAAATTGATTTTATAGAAACAAATATGATTGATTAGCGTCTAAATATAGAAATCTATCATCCTTGGAGAGATTAAAAATGAAAAAACTATTGAAAATAGGAATATCAGGATTGGCCTTGACCCTAGTGTTTAGTGCGGGAGCCTATGCGGCTACAGTAGCTCCAAAAATAATTGTAAATGGTAATCAAGTGAAAACTCAGACGCAGCCTAAGATTATTAATGGTACGGTATATGTCCCGATACGGGCCATTTCAGAAGGGTTTGACGCCAGTATTCAGTGGGATAATACAAGTAAAACCGTGTATGTGGATTCTGATCCGAATTTCGGAATGGAGCGCAGCAGCGTGGCTTATGTGGCGAACCGGAACCTGGCATACAGATGGATTATGGCGTATGACGAACGCAATCATCAGGGAGTGCTCGATGTAGTTACGCCTGATTTCAAGACGGACCTCTATAACGAAAGCTTCCCGGCGGGAACGTATAATATGGAAACCATTATTGATATGAAGCCTGTCGCAAGCACAGACAGCACCTTAACCGTGCGGATTGTCCAGAGAGTGACTGCAGAAGATGAGTACAAGGTGAAGGTGGAGCGGTGGAATTTTATTTTTGGACAAGGGAAAATTAAATCCATGAAAATTGTACCGGACACTGCAAAATATCTGGACCGGTACACCCTTTTCCCGGGAGCTAACTTTGGAATATAGGTTCCTTACTCCGGGATCGCCCGGATCAAATCAACGTAATTAAGTCCTGTGTATTTAAATGTTTGTACAGTGCCATCACTAAGGGTGTGATGACCACTATAAACACCGTTGCTAAAACTAAAAGAATCCTTAAACATTTCGGATATATACACTGGTTTCACACCGCCGAATGTAGTTGCCGGATAACCGGGGATATCTGCCTCAGAAACCTGCCATACGGCTGTTGCTGTTCCCTCTTTGATCTCAACGACTGTTGTTATTTCTCCATTGCTGTAAATGTAGCGGGTGGCGTCATCAGAAGCAAAGGAATACAGGTAGTAATCGGATTGATCACTTTGTGCACTGGTGCCAGGCTTAAAGGAGTACATAACCGGCAACGAAATGGCGGCCAGACGGGCCTGCTGTATATCCGCTGAATGAATGGCCTGAGGATCACGAGTGAAATTCCCGGATTGAATGAATACAATTTCTCTTATCTTTTCATAATGCACACTGTATCCAAAAGCCTCACTGACAAACTTTGCCGGAACCATGAGGCGCCCGTTATAATTATTGGCTTCACTGTCCATTTGCACAGGTTGTCCATTTTTATAAGCAATGGGCTGGCCTTGGGTCATTCGGAAGATATCCTTGGAGGAATTCGTGATCGTTACAGTATGATCTGTAGCATTCCATGAATATTGGAGTCCTAAGGAAGCAAGCGCCCGGATTGGCAGCATGATTCTGCCAGACTGAATAAACGGATTAGTATCGGTGGAAATAAAAGAACCGTTGATGTTGACTTGGATAGGTCTTGTTGTTGATTGGGCTGGGCTGGCAGCGGAGGCGGCGGGGTTACTACTGGGAAATATGAATAAGAGGATCAGACAGACCGGAACTAACCTTTTTAAGAGAGTCATGAGTCATTCATTCCTTCCATTTATTTGTATCTATTGATTATAACGTGAATTCAGGAGAATGTTAAAGATTGAGAATACACGGGCAAAGAAACAAGCCTTCCAGATGCCGTCAGGGCATAGGGAGGCTTTGTCAGGAACGCATTATTGTTATTTCTTCACCACAGGAATCCAAACCTCACAGATCGATTCTTCATGGCTGTCATCCGTCCAGTAGTATTTCTCCATGCACGGTCCTTCCGCTTGCTCAAAGCCTGCCGAGGGGAACCACTCCGCATAAATTCTCCGCCACACATTCAGGATCTCCATTCCCATCTCAGTGTCCTCGGAATACGTATCACGGCTATCGAATACAGCATACGTCTGGTCAGGCACGCTCAGGTGGTCAAGCTCCTCCGGGACGTCCTGTCCTTCCGGCAACACGGTTCCCATCAGATACCGTTTCGTTCCATCCTCATTGAAGTCGTAATAATAGCCGAACAGCAGCGAACCTGCGGGTCTCCCGGCACATTCGTTAATCCGGTCATGCGTACCATCATTCCAGATTTTCTCTGCGAACGCGGGTATTTCTGTGTAAGCATCCTTGTGAACGATAACCTCTTTTCCAATGACGAGGCAACCCTTCTCTTCCACCATCCGATAATTCATTTCAGTTTCTCCTTTGATCTGAATTTGAAAGGAGATGCGGGGAAACGATTTGAGCTTCACGTTCTGTTTCTTCGCCATATTCGGGGTTACCCCATGCACCCGTTGAAACGCTTTGGCGAAGGACTCCGGCGTCTCGTACCCATACTTCAGCGCAATGTCGATCACCTTGCCGTCCGTTCCGGCCAGCTCTTCCGCCGCCAGCGTCAGCCGCCTGTTGCGTACATATTCAGTAACGGTAAAGCCCGTCAAGGCATGGAACATCCGCTGAAAATGGTATTTCGAGGTCATCGCTGCTCCGGCGATATCCTCAACTCCTATGGCGGAGCTCAAGTTCTGCTCCACATAATCAATCGCCTGCTGAAGCAGCCGGATCGTCTCCAAATCCTCACCTTTCCTTTCAAGTTCATTGTAGAGAAACCGTCAGAGCGGTTCCTGACCGGGAATGCTTTGATTTGTCCATCCGTAGCTTCAGCTAAACCAGCTCCTGAGCAATCTCCCAAATATGTCCTGCGGGGTCTGCGAAGCTGGCTGTGCGGATGCCCCAAGGCCGGTTCATAGGCCCGCTAAGCAGGCTTACGCCGCATGCAGTTAATTCTGTGCATACCGCATCCACATCTTCTACGCGGATCGTGAACTGAAACCGTGATCCGGCCTCGCGGCTGGCAACGGCAGCGGGCTCAATCAGCCCGGGGGCTTCGGATATTTGCAGCAGATTGATGCTCATATTGCCGAAATCATAGACGGCCGAGTTCTCGTCCGCATACACATAGGCAAGGCCAAAGACCTCCTGATAGAACGCCATGGTCTGCGGCAGATCCTCAACGAACAACGTTACCACACTGATATTCCGTGATCCCAGGTTACTCATGTTTGTCATCGCTCCAATTCCTGTTCATATTTTACTTTCAAACACTCCTAGCGTTTTCCTCATATATTCCGTACGATGCGTTTCCTGAAACCCAAGGCTGTCATAGAGCTGTCTGCCCTCATTAGGCTGGGCAACCACCGAACCCGGGAAGCAGCCGACACGGACGCGCATTTCATGAAAAGCAGTGGCATACAACGAGTGGGCTGGAAGAAAATCTTCATCTGTATACAGCCTTACGGGAACCTCTTTCAGATATCCGCTATGAACGCTTCGGTAACAAGGACTACTCTACCGCCAGAGAATTATTAACCCAGGATGCGGAAGCTGGCACAGACCTCAGGTGCATTAGCCTCTGAGTCCTCCTAATTAAATTGAGACGTAGCTTATACATTTCAATGGAATTTAATTCTATTTATCGCCAGTGATTATTGCATAGAATAAGGGGTATTTCAACCAAATTGTACATTGAGGGCTGCAGACTGGATGTGGTGCGAACAAAAGCCAGGGCAGTTTCTCCGCTTGCGGACTACAGTTCCGTTATGTTGCTGAAATTACCTGCTGGGCAGCTGTCGCGGACTACAGAGTCTTTATTTCCCGGATTCCCCCGCAGATTGCCCCCTGCAACAGGGGATAAGGTCTTTTCAGTCCGCATGGTGCGGAAAAAGCCCTGATTTTGAAAATTAGCGGATTCTCAGTCCGCAAGTAGAGGCACGCGATTCACTACCCGATCAAAGTGTTTAACACCATAGCTTCAGCAGGCCAGCAAGCGTGCAGATTCAGGCCGATCTACATCTGCCGCTACCCCTGCCCACTGTCGTAATCTTGCTCTCCTATTTCAATATGCTGCATAAGCCAAAACGAATCGTTTATACTGGCGGTAAGAGGTGATGAGGGATGGAGCCGCAATTATTTGAGCGTATATATGAAACAGTGGTGCGGCGTGAGCCGACCTATGACGGTGTTTACTATACAGCGGTGCTGACGACACGTATTGTCTGTCGGCCTTCCTGCCGGGCAAGAACGCCGAAGGCAGCCAATGTGGTATTCTACGGCTCCTTGCAGGAGGCTGTCCGCGAGGGATTCCGGCCCTGCAAAAGATGCCGCCCCGAAGAAGGCGGCACCCTCAGGCCGGATGCCGTGCTGGCGGCGCAGGCGGATGCCATTATGGACGGGCAGTTCGGGAGCAAGCTGACACTGCAGTCGATGGCGGAGCAGCTGAAGGTCAGCCCGTTCCATCTGCAGCGGACCTACAAGCGGGTAACCGGCCTGTCGCCTGCTGCCAGACTGGATGATCTGCGCGCGGGGGAAGCCCGCAGGCTGTTGACAGAGACGGATACAGGCATTGCCGATGTAGGCAAGGCAGTTGGATTCCGCAGCGCGTCCCACTTCGCAGCCTGGTTCGTCAAGAAATCCGGTCTGTCCCCTACGGAGTATCGCAGTAAGCATAATGAGGGAGGAAATTAGGATGAATATGAATATAAACCAGAGTCCGAACCGGAACATGATATATCACCATACCCTGAATCTCGGAAATCGGGAATGGACCCTATGGGCCAGCAACAAGGGACTTATCCGCGTGTCCTATCCGCAGGATGGAGGGCAGCTGCCGGCCGCCTGGCTGAAGATGTATGCTCCGGACTATGAATTCCTGGAGGGTGCCAGGAGGTTTGAGCAGCTTGGGGTTATAGAGCTGCTGCGCCGTTATTTTGATGGAGAAACGGTCGATTTCAACAGTCTTGCGCTTGATCTATGGGGCACTCCGTTTCAGCAGGAGGTATGGCGGGGGCTGCTTACGATCCCGCATGGTGAGGTTGCAACCTACAAGGAGTTGGCTGCACGGATTGGCAGACCGCTGGCGGTCCGTGCTGTCGGTACGGCTAACGGACAGAATCCGCTGCCGGTCATTGTGCCCTGCCACCGGGTGATCGGTGCGAACGGCACATTAACGGGTTACCGGGGCGGTCTGCAGCTCAAGCAGGAGCTGCTTCAGCTGGAGGGAATTCTAAATGTGAAGGCGGCGGGCCATGAACGATTTGCTTTTTGAGCTGCCGCTGCCGGAGGATTTCAACCTGGACGCCTGTCTGGAGTACATGAACCGTTCGCCGCTGGAATGCCTGTTCCAGACGGATGACTCGGGAGTGACCCGGATGTTCAAGCTGGAGGACGGCCCGGTCCTAATCCGGTTAAGTGTGCCTGAAGGCAACAGGCTGAGCGTAACCCGGCTGCACGGCGCTGTCCCCGGCGTCCTGGAGCAGGAATGGCTGGCCCGTTATATTGTAGAGTGGTTCGATCTGGACCGTGATCTTACCCCGTTCTACCGGCTGGCGGAAGCAGATCCTCTGCTCCGGCCGCTGGCAATTCAGCACCGGGGGCTGCGGATTATCGGCATCCCGGATCTGTTCGAGGCATTATGCTGGGCGATTCTGGGCCAGCAGGTGAACCTGGCTTTTGCCTACAGGCTGAAGCAGCGGCTGACCGAAGTGTATGGAGAATCTCTGGAGTGGGGAGGCCGGACCTACTACCGGTTCCCCGGACCGGGGGTCTTCTCGGAGGTGCAGATCGAAGAACTGTGCGCCTTGCAGCTGACCCGCAGCAAAGCACAGACGATCCTCACGGTCGCCTCGCTGATCGCAAGCGGAGAGCTGAGCCGTGAAGAGCTGCTGGCGCTTCCGTCTCCGGCCGCCGCCGAGCAGCGGCTGCTGCAGATCCGCGGGATCGGCCCGTGGACCTCGCAGTATGTACGTATGCGCTGCCTGCGGGATAGCTCCTCATATCCCGTCGGCGATGTCGGCCTGCAGAACGTGATCAAGTTCCTCACCGGTATGGACCGCAAGCCTACGCCTGCGGAACTGCTCGTCCTGGCCCAGCCCTGGCAGGGCTGGGAGGCTTACGCCACATTTTATCTGTGGCGGGCATTATATTAGCGCGCGGCAGGTGCGGAGTCGTGACGGCCAAAAGCACTGTCTCACCGGATGATCCGGGAGACAGTGCTTTTTGTATCCTGCGCCTGAAGAGTTCACCTTAGCCGGCTTGAGCTTTATTGCGCCCGCTTCGTGAAGATCTGGAAGCATACGCCGAACTTATCGGTAACCATGCCATAGGCCGGACTGAAATAAGCCGGAGCCAGCTCGATATCAACCGTTCCGCCTGCCTTGAGCGAGTGATACAGCTGCTGCGCTTCTTCAGTGGTATCCACCGTGATACAGATGGTGATGCCATTGCCATGACTCAGCGGCTGGCCAACCTCCTGATCTGCAACGAAAAACTTGGTGTCACCCACCAGCAGGACGGAATGAGCTATACGCGCTTTTTCCTGTTCGGTCATCGGGAAGTCAGGGTTCTGCGGGCCTTCGCCCACAGTTTGCTTGAAGAGCAGCGTAGTACCCAGCGCCTCCTGATAAAAGGCAATTGCCTCACTTGCTGTACCGTCCACCAGAATAAAAGGGTTGATTTGCAGGGTCATGCCTAATTCGCTCCTTATGATGTTCAATTTGCCTTAGCTAACCGGCTTGATTATAGTGTAGTGTATGATAGTGACAGGTATTGTCATAGTTAGAATAATAAATGGAGTGAAGCTCATGTCTAAATCCAAAAGGCTGCTGGATCTGATGATGACAGTCAACCGCAAGCGGAAATTCACCGTCAAAGAGCTGGCCGACGAATTCAATGTATCCTCCCGGACCATCCTCAGGGATTTGCAGGAGCTGGGGGAGTTAGGCGTTCCGCTTTATTCCGAAGTGGGACCGCATGGAGGCTATCAGGTGCTGAACGAAAGAATTCTGCCGCCGATCGCGTTCACGGAGGAGGAGGCGGTGGCGATTTTTTTCGCCAGCCATGCCCTGCGCCACTACAAGTATCTCCCCTTCAAGGAGGAATCATTAGCTGCCCTGCATAAATTCTATAACTATATGTCCGGCGATGTCCGTGACCGGATTGATGAGATGAAGAACAGGATTGACTTCCTGACTCCGGTGAGACAGGCTGAATTCCGTTATCTGTCTCTCTTGCTGGAAGCGGCTACCGGGCAAAAGGTACTGCTGATCAATTATGAATCGAAGGGGCAGCGCAAGGAAAGATGGATTCAGCCGGTGGGCATCTACGCCCATAACGGCTTATGGTATTGTCCGGCGTATTGCTTCCTGCGCGGGGATATCCGTGTATTCCGCTGCGACCGGATTCAGTTTGCCGGATATGACGGGTCGGGGCCGGCACCACGTGATCTGCGACATGTGCACCTGGGCAACAAGGAGGATTACAGCAGCCACACCGGGCAGGGTGATAAAAGTCTTGTGCGGCTGCTTGTTGAACTGGGGAATGGAGGCGTCCAAACCTGCGAAGCCGAGCTATGGTCCTCTCCGCTGCTGCATATCCGCGCGGATGGAACGGGCTGGCTGGAGGGGGAGATCCCGCAGAGCGATCTGGGCTACTTCGCCCGTTTCGTGATCGGCCTCTGCAACGAGGCCACGGTACAGGAGCCGCCGGAGCTTGTGGCGGAGGTGAAGCGGACGCTGGCGGGAATGCTGGAGCAATATAAGTAGGGGAACAGGCTAGTGATTAAGTATTAATGTATACGAATGGACCCCGGGCGGACAAAATAGATAGAGTCTACACTTTATTTGATAATAGTTATAAGCTGTTTATCTACAAATTCTATAGACTCTGTCAGCGGATCGAAGGATGGCAGATGAAGAGTCCGGTCAAGCACTGCGTTGCGTTCCATCCACGTCTCACTATCCCAGCAGGAGTATATCTCTATACATTCTCCTTCGGACAGATGTTCGTCCATGAGGGAGAGCAGCAGGTTTAGGCACTTTAAGTTTTGTTGGTAGAGTTCAGGATAACCTGTGCGGATTTCCGCAGTGATATTGCAAGCCTCGCCATTGAAGCCGTAGATATAGGGCTTAGTGATGATCTTGTTCTCTCTGAATGGCGGGTAGAGGAACTCTCCAATCTCTAGCCCTACAGCGTCCAGTTCGGTTTCATACACCTGTACCTTGGCGTCATTCAGATGAGATAAGTCTATAATATTATAAAGTGCGTTCTTATCATCCGTCAGGTGAATTTCAGAGTACTTCTGGTACGAATAATGATAGCCGAAATATCCGGTCGGCAGCGGGCAATCCGCCCCGAGAAAATGTGTTAGTGTCACTTTAATTTCACCTCATCATAGGTAATTATGCAATCTTTATGCAGTGTAAAAAAGCTAAGTCAGCCATATCTCCGCCAGCCTTCGGATTCCCTCATCAATCAGATCCTCGGCAATCCCGCCGAAGCCCAGGATGAATTCGGGTTCATCGCAGTCCGGCTTATCCCACCACGTATAGGACATAGGCGTAACACGGATACCTTCGGCTTCCGCTGCTGCAGCAAGCTCCCGTGCACTGTCCGCTGCGGGCGGTTTCAGGGTCAGGAGAAGATGAAATCCGGCATCCCGTCCGCTGACGGCTGCTGCATCGCCGAAATAATGCTGGACCGAGCGCAGAAGCAGGTCATGCTTGCGCTGATAGAGCAGACGCATCCTGCGCAGATGTTTCTCGAAGTGCCCTCTCTCTATAAAATAATGCAGCGCGATCTGATGCAGCCGCGAAGCCGAGTGCTCCAGATACAGCTCGCTTCTCAGGCTGTGATAGAGCGGCAGCAGCTCCTCCGGCAGAACCATATAATGAAGGCAGAGGGCAGGAGTTACCGACTGCGCAAAGCTGCACATGTAGATTACCGGACTGTCCGCTGCAAGTCCCTGAAGTGCAGGAATGGGTCGTCCATGATAGCGGAATTCCCCGTCATAATCATCTTCAATGATATAGCCGCCCGCTGACCGCGCCCAATCCAGTAAGGCAAGGCGTTTGGCTATCGGCATGGCCATGCCTCTGGGAAACTGATGGGAAGGGGAGATGTATACGGCGTCAGCCCCGCTTCGGTACAGCTTCTCTATCATCAGCCCGTCTTCCTCCAGCGGAATGGGCATAATCTCATAACCGCCGCGTTTGAATGCCGCGGGCAGCAGGTGATACCCCGGATTTTCAATTCCGAGCCTGGTCACCCGTTCCTTAAGCATCAGGCATAACAAAGAGCACAGTGTGTACTGGTCGCCGCCGACCACGACGTGCTCTGCTGTACAGCGCAGGCCGCGAAACCGCCGTAGATGGGCGGCGATGCTCTCACGGAGCGCCGGCTCCCCCTGCGGATCACCATACTGGAGCAGGTGCGGATTCGCGAGCTGTTCCTGGTAGAGGCTGCGCCATATTTTGTGCGGGAATAAAGAGAAATCATTCCGTGACATGTGGAAATCGTATGCGTATTGCCGCGAATCGCGCGGAGTAATGGGACGGACAGCCGGACGTGGCCGCTCCCCGGCTTCTGCAGGGCTGCCATTCCTATGGACTGGCAGGATAGTGTAGCCGCTGCGCGGTTTGCTGGCGATGAAGCCCTCGGCAAGCAGCTGCTGGTAGGCGAGCTCGACAGGAGTGGCGCTGATACCGCATAATGCCGCCAGGCGGCGGATGGAAGGCAGGCGTGTACCACTGGGGAGAGCGCCGCCGATGATCTCTTTTGCAAAATAATCATAGAGCTGTATATAGTAAGGAATTTCGCTGTACTCATTCAGATTAGGGACAAGCAGCATCATTCACCTTCGAATCTGTCCTTTGGAATTAGACGTTTTTGTATATTTTATAGTATGCAGATCTGCATTACCATAAGAGCTATAACAACAGTCGGGAGATGACGGGAATGACCAGACATTCTGGGCTTGTAACAGGGGAAAAGGTATATCTGCGCCCGCTTAACGGGGAAGACGCCGAATTGTATTACCATATGTTCTACGGCACGGAGGTCCGCAGACTTACAGGCACGAAAAAGCATATCACCAAAGAGCAGATAGAGAATTATATCGCGCGCAAATCAGGGGACGACAGTACGGTGCTGCTGCTTATCGCCCTTAGGGAGACTGATGAAGTGATCGGCGATATCGCCATTCAGGATATAGACCCTGACAATCGCAGTGCAAATCTGCGGATCGCTATTGGGGATGAGCAGCATCAGGGACAAGGATATGGACGGGAAGCGTTGCTGCTGATGCTGGACTACGGATTTGGCATTCTGAATCTGCACCGGATTGAGCTGGAGGTCTACAGTTATAATGCCCGCGCTGCGCATGTATATGAAGCAATAGGTTTTGTACGTGAGGGTGTGCGGCGCCAGATGCTTTATTATAACCATGAATACCATGATGTGATTATGATGGACATGCTGGATAGCGAATACCGTGAGCGGTATGTGAAATGAAGAGTTAAAGTCAAATAAGGTCAAATTATTATTATTGTTAAAATTTATACTAAAAAACGAGCCGAAACGCCGGATTTTACCGGATTTTCGGCTTATATGAGTTTTGTCATCCGGTCGGCCGGCGACTATAATAAAGCCGTAGGTCAAATAAAGTCAAAGTCAAACCAACACAAATTAAAAGTCAAATGAGAGGAGAATGGATAATGTTTGATTTGGTTCCTTTTGGTAAACGCAGAGATGATGCTTTTGGTGTGCTGGCTAAGTCGCTTAACGAAGTGTTTAATGATGATTTCTTTGCACCACTGACAAGCTCCACGCTGTCCTTCCGGACAGACATCCGCGAGAGTGAAGGGGCGTATCTGATTGAGGCCGAGCTTCCGGGCTTCAAAAAAGAAGAAATCGACATCGATTATACCAGCCCTTACTTGACGATCAAGGCAGTACGCAAAGAAGAGAACAGCGAGGAGAACAAGGAGCATCAGACTGTGCGCCGGGAACGGCGGTATGGTGAGTATGTGCGCCGCTTCTACGTTCAGGATATTGCGGAGGAAGGAATCCGCGCTTCACTGAAAGACGGGGTGCTGGGCCTGGAGGTGCCGAAACGGCAGAAGTCGCAGGGCAAACGCATTGAAATTCAGGATGGCAGAAATTCCTCAGACGCACAGCTTCAGTAAGGGGCAGGTGCCGCTTCCGAGGTGAACGATCTCCGGGGGAAGCGGAGAGCGGGAACACTGGGGAGGAAGGCAGAGGAAGCAGGACTTCCAAGTCTGGCTGAAGCAGCCAGGTTCAGCGGGGTTCCCGGGCTAAGCGGCTTCTGCCGCCGGCCTATCCGGTCCCTTGCGGCAGAGTGGTTTCGCCGGGCTTTTCATATAGCATGATCATACAGGGCGCATTGTAGTGGGGATACCGGCTATGATGCGTCTTTTCCCGGAGAAACGGACTTGGTGAATAATCATTGGCACGGGGAATAGGCTTGTTACAGGGCGGAATGCTATAACCTATAGAATAAGGTTCCCAATATACGAAAGGAGGAGGTACCAGTGGCGGCAAATTATTACGAGACTCTGGGCGTCGGCAGGCAGGCCTCGAAGCAGGAGATCAAAAAAGCTTATCAGAAGCTGGCTAAGAAGTGGCATCCCGATGTCAACAAAGCCCCGGAGGCAGAAGCCAGATTCAAGGAAGCGGCCGAAGCGTACGAAGTGCTGGGTGATGAAGAGAAGCGGAAAATCTATGATGAGGAGCTGCGCTATGGGGCCGGCTACGCCGGGGCGAGGGGTCCGCGGAGCGGCGGGGCAGCCTCCTCCGCGTCCTGGGAATCGCCTTTTGGTGCAGGCTGGAGCAGCGGCGCGGCTTCCGGCAGCAGTATACCCGAAGAGGACCTGTTCGGGATGTTCTTCGGCAGCCGGGGGGCAGCGGACCGCGCCGGCTTCGATTTCTTCTCCGGCAGCGGCGGTGTCCGCCAAGGCGGAAGCCCTTGGGCTGATGAGTTCAGCACGATGCAGGCCCAGCTTGAGATTACGCTGGAGCAGGCTTACCAAGGCGGAAATATCAGCATTCAGGCTGCAGGCAAAGACCTGAGTGTGCAGATTCCGGCACGCTCGTCCGAAGGGACGGTGATCCGGGTTCCCGGCGGCGGAAGCGGGACGGGACAGGGAGGCGACCTGCTGATCTCGCTGCATCTCCTGCCCCATGACATCTATGAACCGGACGGCGGCGGGGATTTACTCGGCACGGTAGAGATTGCCCCCTGGCAGGCTGTGCTTGGCGGAGATGCTAAGGTGACCCTGCCGGACGGCAGCCAGGTGAAATTGAAGATCCCTGCAGGTATGGCAGGCGGCCGAACGCTGCGCCTCTCCGGCAAGGGGCTTAAGCGTCCTAATGGAACGAATGGTGACATCCTGTTCCGGATCGAGATCGTTATTCCGGCGGATACCTCGGAAGCGGAGAAGAAGCTGTACCGCCAGCTGGCCGATTCCGGCAGCTTCCAGGCCGGAGCCAAACGGCAGCCTCCCGGTGGGGCACAGCGGCGCAGAGCCACAACGGGGTAATGATGAATATATAACGCCTGATATCCGGCTGACTGACATATAAGATGCTGCAGCTGGGGCTGCAGCGGCATAACATTTAAGGAAAGGCGATGAATCTTATGGATTTCAACAAGCTTACACAGAAGCTGCAGGAAGCCGTCGCAGAGGCCCAGTCCCTGGCTGCGGCCAGCGGACATCAGGAGATTGATAATCTTCATCTGCTGAAGGCACTGCTTCAACAGCATGAGGGCCTGCTGCCGAGGCTGCTGCAGAAGATGAATATTCCTGCTGCTGAGCTGCTGCAGGGTACAGAGGCGCTGCTTCAGCGGAAGCCCAGCGTAAGCGGAAGCGGAGCGGGCACGATGCGGCGGTATGCCTCGCCCGCGCTGATTGCCATGCTGGAGCAGGCCGAGAAGGAAGCGGCCAAGATGCAGGACGAATTCGTAGCCGTAGAGCATGCCGTGCTGGCGATGGTCTCGGATTCCGGCAGCGGGAACCGCGAGCTGCGCGGGCTGTTCACGGGCATGGGCGTTACCCGGGAGAAGTTGCTCGGGGTGCTGGCCGAGATCCGCGGACACCAGCGGGTGACGAGCCGGGAGCCGGAGGCCACCTATGAGGTGCTGGAGAAATACGGCCGGGATCTGGTGGCCGAGGTGCGGGCGGGCAAGATTGATCCCGTGATCGGACGCGATGCGGAGATTCGCCGGGTCATCCGTATTCTCTCCCGCAAGACCAAGAACAATCCTGTGCTGATCGGGGAGCCCGGCGTAGGTAAAACCGCGATTGTAGAAGGGCTGGCTCACCGGATTGTGCGCCGGGATGTGCCGGAGGGGCTGAAGGATAAGACGATTTTCTCACTGGATATGAGCGCACTGATTGCCGGTGCCAAATACCGCGGGGAATTCGAAGAGCGGCTGCAGGCCGTACTGAAGGAAATCCGTGAGAGTGACGGCCGGATTATTCTGTTCATTGATGAGCTGCATACGATTGTCGGTGCCGGCAAGACCGAAGGGGCCATGGACGCGGGCAACATGCTGAAGCCGATGCTGGCCCGGGGTGAGCTGCATTGTATCGGGGCGACGACGCTGGATGAGTACCGCAAATATATCGAGAAGGACCCGGCGCTGGAACGCCGCTTCCAGCAGGTGCTGGTCAGCGAGCCGGATGTTGAGGATACCATCTCCATTCTGCGCGGCCTGAAGGAACGCTTCGAGGTACATCACGGAGTCAAGATCCATGATAGCGCGCTCGTCGCGGCCGGAGTCCTGTCGAACCGCTATATTACCGACCGGTTTCTGCCGGATAAGGCGATTGACCTGGTGGATGAAGCCTGCGCGATGATCCGCACGGAGATTGATTCCATGCCCGGTGAGATGGATGAGGTGACCCGCCGCCTGATGCAGATGGAGATTGAAGAAGCTGCACTCAAAAAGGAAACCGACGATGCCAGCAAGCGCCGTCTGGAAATCCTGCAGCGGGAGCTGGCCGACCTCAAGGAGAAGCATCTGGGCATGACCGTCCGCTGGGAGAAGGAAAAGTCGGCGATCCAGGGCATCCGCGAGCTGAAGAAGCGGTTAGAGCAGGCGCGCAAGGATCTGGTCGATGCACAGGAGATCTATGATCTGAATAAGTCGGCTGAGCTAAGCTATGGGATTATTCCTGATCTGGAGCGGCAGCTGAAGGCCGCAGAGGAAGCCGCGCAGCAGGATCAGGAGACCCGGCTGCTGCGCGAAGCCGTGACGGAAGAGGAGATCGCCGATATCGTCTCCCGCTGGACCGGCGTTCCGGTCAGCCGCCTCGTGGAAGGCGAGCGGGATAAGCTGCTGCGGCTCGAAGATACGCTGCATGAGCGGGTAGTCGGGCAGGATGAGGCCGTCCGGCTGGTCGCAGATGCTGTGCTCCGGGCAAGAGCAGGCATCAAGGACCCGAACCGCCCCATCGGTTCGTTCCTGTTCCTGGGGCCGACCGGGGTCGGTAAGACCGAGCTGGCTAAGGCGCTGGCGGTATCGCTGTTTGACCGCGAGGACGGTATGATCCGTATCGACATGTCGGAGTACATGGAGAAGCACAGTGTCTCCCGCCTCGTCGGTGCTCCCCCGGGATATGTCGGCTATGAAGAAGGCGGCCAGCTGACCGAAGCGGTACGGCGCCAGCCGTATACTGTTGTGCTGCTGGATGAGGTGGAGAAAGCCCACCCCGATGTCTTCAACATTCTCCTGCAGCTGCTGGATGACGGTCGGCTGACCGACTCGCAAGGCCGGGTGGTCGACTTCAAGAACACGATCATCATTATGACCTCTAATATCGGCTCGCCGCATCTGATTCAGGGTACCGATGACAACGGTGAGCTGACCGAAGCTGTTAAAGACCGGGTGATGAAGGAGCTGAGCGGCCACTTCCGTCCGGAGTTCCTCAACCGGGTGGACGATATCGTGATGTTCAAACCGCTGACGCTGGGCGAAACCCAGCAGATCGTGGTTAAGCTGGTGAACGGTCTGCGCCTCCGCCTGGCAGAACGGGGCATTGGCCTTACGCTGAGTGACAAGGCCGTCCGCTTCATTGCCGAGGAAGGCTTTGATTCCGTGTACGGCGCAAGACCGCTGAAGCGGTTCATCCAGCGCAGTCTGGAGACCCGGGTGGCGCGTGCGCTGATCACCGGAGAAGCAGAGGAAGGCTCAGTGCTGACGGTGGACGAAGCTGACGGTGAATTGACTGTCACTATAGTGAAACCGGAAACTGCGAAGACGGTTGGCTGACTCTAAAATGTGAACTGACCCGGCCGATGCCTCCGTAAGGCTGCAGCTGCAATCCGCAAAGAAAAAGCGTTCCGCCTTAAGGCTGGAGCGCTTTTCTTTTTATTTTCGACTTAAATCCTGCAGAAAATACAACATTTTCTTCAATAAATCGGCCCGAATCGAGAATTGTTGTAGGAAATGCAGCATTCCATCTACTGCAAGTGGCTAACTGAAAGGATTATTGTATTTCCTACAACAATCCTCCCGTACCCCCGGTTATTTATAATCCGGGTTGTAATATTTACAACATTTATACCTATTACCTGTATACCTGCCCCATACAGAATGAACTTCAAAGTCCATTCGCCGTTTGGCGGGAGCACTGCCTCAGCAGCGATTAGCGGTCAATGGTTACTTGTTTGGCTGAACTCCTAAGTGTGGTTTATCCTAAAGTATGGTTTATACAGAAACTCTACTATCCCGTCCGCTTACTCGCTCCAGGGCATCAGATGGGGATGCTGGTCGAGAATAGACAGGTATTGTTCCTTCCAGCCATATTGGCCGTCCGGGTCCAGCAGCATATAGCGCAGATATTTCTCCAGCCGATATTCCGGCTTCGACCAGCCGAGATGCTTCAGCCGCAGATTGCTTAACTGATGGGACAGCTCAAAAATATTCTCCGGCAGCCGCCCGCAATGCTGCGGCAGATCGTTCCAGAGATAAGTGAAGTCCTCCCGGTAGCGGAGCAGGAACGGCCGGTAGCTCTGATGGGACCGCCAGTACATATCTTCGCGGTAATGAGTGTCATCCCAGAAATCGTAGAGCCGGAAGCAGAACAAGTCGCAATTGTCCGTACGCAGCAAGGCATCCACTTCTTCCGGGAATCCGGCTTCGAAAATCTCATCCGCATCCAGACTAAGAATCCACTCCGGATTCGTCTGAAGGACCGCCTCCCACTGCTGCTTGCGCAGCTCGGATTCATTGCTGAATCTGGAGACGTTGTTGCGTATCAGATGCAGCGGAATGCCCTGAAGCACCTCCCGGCAGATATCCGCTGTGTTATCCGTGCTGCCGTCGTCGATAATGACAGCTTCATCGATATATTTGCGGTGCTCCTGCAGAACCTGCCGCAGAAACCGCGAGCCCTCATTCTTGACGATCATCGTAAGCGTCAGCTTGGGCCGCCGGACAGCTGCTGAATTAGCAGCCGCTCCGGAGAAGCCGGTCGCCGCTCCATGCTCAGCGCCCCGCCTTGCTGCATCTGCACCGTCTGCCGCGTCCGCGTCTCCGGCCGCAGCCGCACCAGCGTCCGCTGCCGGACCGCTGCCCGGCAGCTCGATCTCGCCGCCGCCCTCTGGCAGCGGCTCTTTGGACAAGCGCCGCCGGGCCTCCGCCTCGGTCCACAGCGCATCCCACTCCGCGCTCGCATCCAGCGCTCTTTTGTCCGCGGGCGCTGCATCGGCAGCGCCCTGCATGTCAGAACCGTCTGCCGCGCCGCTGCTGTCCGAAGGCGCAACCTCGCGCGCCGCGGCTTCAGCTTCCGCGCCGCCGGCCTGAGCGCCAGCTTCGTCCGCGTCACCCCGTCCCGCCCCCGGCGCATTCCGCGCCTCGTGCCCTAGCTCTGCCTCATTTAACTCGGCATCGCTCCGCTCCGCCTCGTGTTGCCCATTCGGCCTTGTGATCGCTTCGCCCTTCCCTTCCCGCTCAAGCTCCGCCCTATACCGCGCATCCCGCTCCGCTTTCCCGTCACCCCCCACCGTCTCCGGCGCATCCGGCGACTCCGGTCCCGCTCCAGCCTCCGCGCCTGAAGTCTGCCGGATGAACTCCGGCACCTTGAGCAGGTCGCTGTCCCTGTAGAGATGCAGCGCCGGGTAGTGGGTATCGACATACAGCGGAATGCCAAGCGCCGCTGCACGGATGCAGAAATGGCGGTCTTCTCCCCAGTAGGAGATGTTGTGAATCCGGTCGTAGCTGGCACCGGAAGCGATAGCACGGCTGCTGATCAGGGTGCAGGCGCCGAGCCCGCCGACTTCATAGATTCCCGGCTGCTGCATCTTCATCAGGAAGGCGTGGAAGCGCCGGTTGATCTCATCATGTGAGAGCTGCTCTCCCGGGAGCACCTCCCACTGGTTGTATTCGTCATGCATCCAGACCTGCGGCTGCAGCAGAGTACCCGGCTGCCACTGGGTCCAGAATACCTCAGAGATTATGTCCTTGTCCGTACGGATCAGATGCAGCAGTGTATCCGGATGAAGAATCAGATCGGAGTCGATCAGGAACAGATAATCATAGCCGAAGGCTTCGGCCCGCCGGATCATCAGGTTCTTGAACCCGGCCACCTTCCAGACCAGATTGGAATTCCAGAAATGGGTCGTATCATCGCGGATATAAGCATCATGAAATCCTGAAGATTGCAGGAAGACCGTTCTGCCGCTCTGGGCGAACTGCTGGAGCAGTTGACTCGAAGCTTCGTCCGGGTTGTCATCAATCAGATAGAAATGCAGCTCAATATTGGTCAGGTTCAGGCGCAGCAGAGAATTCAGGAATTGCTCAAGAATTGCCGGTTTTTGATGGATCGGGCTGCCCAGCAGAACCCGGGTTCGGGTCTCATTCATAGCAGGCCACTCCAGGATAAGATCAACATTAATAGAACATCCCCTTGGATTCGCAAATAGATGATATGAATTATATGTATTCAATATATTTAGAGAAGTACGGGACTAATCCCGGTTTTTCAAAAAATAGAGACCTGAGAGGAAATATATGGATTGGTGTCTGCCTGAGAGCTGTTGTACAATACCGCATAGACAGGTATAGACATTCTGCAGACTGCAGGACAGGAGTGAGAGGATGGACAAGTCACCGTTAAAAGTACAGCAATTAATCAACCTGCTCCTGGCGATGAATCCGCGCGCCGGGGTTTTTCTGCATACTGCGGATGGAGAACTCCGGCCGCTGCTGGACGAGGATGTACAGGAGATCTATGCGCCTGAGCAAGCGGCCAAGACCGTGGCTCATATCGGCGTTCCCGCAGGCACTGCAGCCGGAGAGGCGGAGGAGACCTTATGAAGCTGGCTCTAATAAGACTGGAGCAAGGACAAGAGATCCGGCTCGAATTATTTGACCAGGAGGCCCCCGGAACCGTAGCCAATTTTGAAAAGCTCGCGAACAGCGGCTTCTACAACGGTCTGACTTTTCAGCGCGTTGTCCGCGGCTTTGTCGCCCAGGGAGGCTGTCCGGAGGGTACCGGCCGGGGCGGCACGGACAAAATCGCCTGTGAAACGCAAGGCAATCCGCATAAACATGTGCGCGGGGCGTTATCCATGGCCCATTTCGGGCCGGGCACGGGCTCCTGCCAGTTTTTTATCTGCTACGATGCGTTCGATTATCTTGACGGCTGGCATACGGTGTTCGGCAGAGTAATAGAGGGGATGGAGCATGCGGATGCCTTGCGGCGCGGGGATATCATACAGGAGATCAGCGTATGGGATGCCGGTATTCCTCAGCTGTAACAGCAGGCGGTTGTTCAATCTTTCACAGGTGGTAAATTAATACATTGTAATCCCGACTATTCCGATATATAATAACTTTCACAACGAGTGAGATTGCTCATAGACATGGAGGAGAGAGATAATGCGTAAAGGGATATCAGGGGTTGTCATTCTAGTTCTACTAACACTAATGATTAGTGCATGCTCTAATGGAAATAACGCGGCATCGACAAATGCGGGTGCAAGCCAGACACCGGCCGAAACGCAGCAGCCTGCTGCCAGCGAACCGAAGGATGGCGGAAGCTTGATTATAGGGGTCGCTTCTGATCCGGTTGTACTTAATCCGAACTATGCGGGTGACCGTGTCAGTCTGACGATTGACCAGGCACTGTATGCTCCGCTGTTCCAGGTGAATAACGGGGAGAAGACCTTCTACCTGGCAGAGAGCCTGACACCTTCGGAGGATAATCTTACTTACACACTGAAGCTTAAGGATGGACTTACCTGGCATGACGGAGAGAAGCTTACGGCGGATGATATCGTGTTCACCATTGACAGCATTCTCGACGAGAAGCAGAACAGCTTCCTGAGAGCCAACTTCCTGATCGGCGACCAAGCCATCAAAGCGGTTAAAGTGGATGATCTGACTGTTGACTTCCAGCTTCCGCAGGTCAGCCCGGCTTTTGAAGCGACACTGGTACAGGTGTTCCCGATTCCAAAGCATATTTTTGAGAATGAAACCGACATTGAGAAGAGCACCAAGAACGCTTCTCCGGTAGGTTCCGGTCCCTTCAAATTCAAAGAATACAAAGCCGGTGAGTATCTGACACTGGAACGATTCGATAACTACTTCGGCGGCAAGCCGCATCTGGATTCGGTAACTTACCGGATTGCCAAGGATACCAATGCTGCGAACCTTGCCCTGCAGAACGGCGAGATCAACGTGCAGTATCTTGATCCTAAGGATGTAGCCACCATTCAGGCAACGAACAATTTCGAAATTCTGCCTTACAGTGAAGGCCGTCTGGCTTATCTGATGTTCAATGCGAACAGTGATACCGGTGCACTCGCCAAAAAAGAAGTCCGTCAAGCCCTGTCCCTGGCCCTCAGCCGTGATGAGCTGATCCAGACAGCGTACACTTCCAGTGAATATGCTGACCCGGCGAAGTCATTCCTGACTCCGGACGCGCTGTATTTCACGAATGAAGTAACTACCTTTGACAATGATGCCGCTAAGGCTAAGGAACTGCTTGCGTCTGCCGGAGAGAGCAACCTGAAGCTTCGTTACATTGTACAGAGCGGTAACAAGGCACAGGAAGCGATCTCGCTGTATGTGCAGCAGAAGCTGAAGGCTGTCGGCGTGGAAGTGGAACTGCAGAACATGGATTCCTCGGCCTGGGTGCAGAAGTTCATCGATCTGAAATCTACCGACTACGAACTGGCATTGACCGGTTATATCATGGGATATGATCCCGATGCTTACCGTATCCTGTTCACTACGGACAGCTCTTCCAACTACTCGCATTATTCGAACAGCGAGGTTGATAAGCTAATGAATGACGGTGCAGGCGAAGCGGATCCGGCGAAACGTGCAGAGCTCTACAAGAAAGCACAGGAGCTTGTCGCTGAAGATGCGCCGATCTACCCGATCGCTTATACTAAAACAGTTGTAGCTGTATCGAAGAACTACGGCGGCATTGATGAAGCTGTGTTGAAACCGGTCGTTATCTTCGAAGACCTGTCCAAGATCTACCAGAAATAATCTGCCCCAAAAAATAAGCACGGCAAAAAAATAAGCTGGGTTCTTCCAGCTTATTTTTTGCCTGTCAAGAGCTGGGAGAAGCTGCGTATGAGACAACTCATCGTCCGAAGGTTGCTGCAAACACTGCCGATGCTGTTTTTTGTATCCGTAGTGTGTTTTACAATGATCAAGCTGGCTCCGGGAGATCCGGTGCTGTCTTTCGTTACGCCCAATATGCATGCCGATGATATTGAGCGTATCCGCCATAATCTGGGGCTTGATAAGCCCGCCTATATTCAATATTTCATCTGGATCAAGGAAATGGTGCAGGGCAACTTCGGATATTCCCTGATCAATCACCAGCCGGTGCTGGGACAGATTCTGGAACGTCTGCCGGCAACGGCTGGTCTGATGGGCAGCGCCATTGCGCTGGCGGTTATTCTGGCGATTCCGCTTGGCCTCGTGGCCGGTGCGAACCGCAACCGCTGGGTAGACAAGCTGATTAACTTTATTTCTTATGTAGGGATCTCCATTCCGTTATTCTGGCTGGCGATTCTGCTGATGTATCTGTTCGCCATTAAGCTGCACCTGCTGCCGAGTATGGGGATGCGCACGATTGGTGTGGAATCGCCGCTGGATGTGCTGAAGCACGGGATCTTGCCCTGCTCGGTGCTGGCCTTCGGCTTCCTGGCCGGATATGTGCGTTATATCCGCTCCAGCACGATTGGACAATTGAAAGAGGAATATGTGCAGATCCAGTATGCTTTTGGCTCGAAGAAATCGACAATTCTGTTCCGTCATGTCCTGAAGCATGTGCTGCTGCCGGTCATTACCCTGCTGGGCATGTCTATGGGAGATCTGGTGGCCGGGGCCATCGTCACCGAGACGGTATTCTCCTGGCCGGGCATCGGGTCGCTGGGGATGACGGCGGTTAAGGGGATGGATTATCCCGTTATTATGGGGATCACCTTATTTTCTTCCTTAATGCTGATCCTCGGTAATATGGTGGCGGACATACTCTACAGCTTTGTCGATCCGCGAATTAAATTAAAGGGGTGACCTCATGAATCGCAGTAAATGGAAAAATCTACAGTCAGAGCTGTTTACGAACGGTCTGGGTGTCGCTGCTCTTGCTGTATTGGCTATCTTTACGCTGGGGGCCATCTTTGCCTTCCTGTCCGGATATGACCCGAATGCTATGGATGCCATGGCCCGCCTCACCAAGCCGGGCGCCGGACATCTGTTCGGAACGGATGACTATGGACGCGATTATCTGTCCAGAGCGCTATATGGCGGCCGTGTCTCGCTGCTGGTCGGGTTTGCTTCCATGATCGTGGCTACCTTCGTGGGTGTGATGGTTGGTGTGATCAGCGGATACTTCGGCGGCTGGCTGGATAATCTGCTGATGCGGATGCTGGATATCATCATGTCGATTCCGTCCTTTCTGATCCTCCTGCTGCTCAGTGTCTATTTGAAGCCGAGCATCGGCAATCTGATTATTATTATTGCCTTGTTAATGTGGATGAACGTGGCCCGCGTTGTGCGAGCGGAGACTCTTACGATCAAGGAACGCGAATATGTGCTGTACGCCAAGGCTTCCGGCCAAAGCTCCTTCGGCATGATCTGGCGGCATATCCTTCCGGGACTGGTACCGGTGATTATCGTCGGCGCAACGAATAATATTGCATCGGCCATTATGATGGAATCGTCGCTGAGCTTCCTCGGCTTCGGGGTACAGCCGCCGAACGCCACCTGGGGCAGCATGCTGAACAGCGCTCAAGGGTATATTGCAGAGGCGCCTTATCTGGCACTGTTCCCTGGGCTGATGATCCTGCTGACCGTTCTGAGCTTCAATGTGCTGGGTGATATTTTGCGGGTCGGCTTTGAACCAAAGCTGATCCGGAGATAGGAGAGTGGAACATCATGACTGAACGGCTGTTGACTGTTGAGAATTTGCAGGTTTCATTTGCTACCCGGGACGGCGAGAATCAGGCCGTCCGCGGCGTTAGCCTCCATATAGATGCCGGTGAAACGGTGGGGATTGTCGGAGAATCGGGCAGCGGCAAAAGCGTTACCGCCAAGGCGGTCATGTCCCTGATCACGCCGCCGGGCCGCATGACTGCCGGTAAGCTGGAGTTTCGCGGCGAGAGTCTGAAGGGGCTCACGGAGAAGCAGTGGCGGACCCTGCGCGGCAACCGGATCGCGATGGTCTTTCAGGACCCGATGACCTCGCTGAATCCGGTCAAAAGAATAGGCCAGCAATTAACCGAAGTCATCCGCAGACACCGGGGACTCAATAAAGCAGAGGCGTATGCCGAGGCGGCGGAAATCCTCCGCCAGGTCGGTATACGCGATCCCGAGCAGCGCCTGAAGCAATATCCGCATGAATTCAGCGGAGGCATGCGCCAGCGGGTGATGATCGCAATGGCGCTCTCCTGCCAGCCGGAGCTGCTGATTGCCGATGAGCCAACCACGGCGCTGGATGCAACCATCCAGGCGCAGATTCTGGATCTGTTCAAGGAGCTGAAAGAACGGTCGGATACAGCGGTAGCGCTGATTACCCATGACCTCGGTGTCGTGGCCCAGGTCTGCACACGGGTCATTGTGATGTACGGCGGGCTTGTGATGGAGGAGGGCACGGTGGAGGACATCTTCTATCGTCCCCAGCATCCGTACACCCAGGGCCTGCTGCGTTCCATTCCGAAGCGCGGCGGGGGATCGCGGGAGCGGCTGATTCCGATTGAAGGCACACCGCCGGATCTGCTGAATCCGCCGCCCGGCTGTCCGTTTATGGACCGCTGCCCGCATGCTTTTGCCCGCTGCAGTGAACGTCCGCCGGTAGTAGAGCTTGCACCTGGCCACCGCTCAATGTGCTGGCTGGCCGAAGGCGCAGAGCAGCAGGCGGCAGTTACAGTGGGGAGGGATTCCGGTGAGTGAGAGCAAGGTGCTCGTAGATGTGAACAATCTGAGGAAGCATTTCTCCAAGGGCAAGGATATACGCGGGCGCGATACGGCTGTGCTTAAGGCCGTGGACGGCGTCAGCTTCCAGATCCGCCAGGGCGAGACCTTCGGACTGGTGGGTGAATCCGGGAGCGGCAAGTCAACGGTTGGCCGCTGTCTGCTCCGCCTGTACGATTATACGGACGGCGAGGTATTCTATGACGGGCAGCCGCTGGGCAAGCTGGGCGAGAAAGGGCTGAAGCCGTTCCGCAGACGGATTCAGTCGATTTTTCAGGACCCGTACTCTTCACTGAACCCCAGCCTGAATGTGCTGGAATTGATCAGTGAGCCGATGCGTATCCATGGACTCTACCCAGGTGAAGAGCGCAAGGAAGCCGTGGCGGAGCTGCTGGAGAAGGTTGGTCTCAAAAGAGAGCATCTCTACCGCTTCCCGCATGAGTTCAGCGGGGGGCAACGCCAGCGGATTTCCATCGCCCGGGCGCTGTCGGTCCGGCCCGAGTTCGTCGTCTGCGACGAGCCGATCTCGGCGCTGGATGTCTCTGTGCAGGCCCAGGTCGTCAATATGCTGGAGGATCTGCAGTCCGAATTCGGGCTGACCTATCTGTTCATTGCCCATGACCTGTCGATGGTCCGGCATATCTCTGACCGGATCGGTGTCATGTACGGCGGCCGCCTCGTTGAGGTTGCGGAGAGCGATGAGCTGTATGACAATCCGCAGCATCCGTATACCAAAGCGCTGCTGTCTTCCATTCTGGAGACAGACCCGCTGAAGGCCAGCCAGCGAATCCGGCTGGATGCCTACTCGGTAACGCGCGGGGATGATGAAGGCGCTGTGCTGCGGGAAGTGAGCCCGGGGCATTACGTGGCTGGTGATTTTACGGACTGAGTTCAGGGAATGCCTGAGCAATGATCAATTGATCAGGATATGAGCACTCATATGGATAAGGAGGATCTAGAATGACAGAAACGAAGAACAAGGTAAAGTTATCGCAATGGGATGCCCTGCTGGTGGAATCGCTGCGCTCTCTGGGCTGGTCCGATGAAGAACTGCTGCGGCGGGTTGCCGAAGGCGATCTGCCTGCCGACGAGAGTGAATACGAGTTCGATTACGGGCAGCTGTCCACGCTCGCTGGTGAACAGCCGGAGCTGTTCCGCCAGGCCGTGACCGAAGGCTACCAGATCAAATACAACACGATCCGCGGCATCCGCAGCTGGATTGCCGTTGCGCTTCGCACCGAGCCGAAGCTGGAGCTGGAGGAAGGCCGCGAAGCAGTCGAAGCGGTGTTGTCGGAATCACAGAAGCAACGGCTGGAGGAAGTATTATCCTTCGGCTGGCAGATTACCGGCGGCGGAACAGCAGCAGATGGCGGCAACGCCACTTACCGGATCGAGCCGATCCAGCGGTAACAGCAGAGCTGAGCAGCAGAAACAAGCTGCATAATTAGGTGTATGTTAAGAATTAGCCCTTCGGCTTTGCCGGAGGGCTTTTTGCATGATGAATACAGAAACTCTGGGGCATTTCATAAAAGATACTGGTCTGTCGCTGTTGATCGGGAAACGGGGAATATTGATTTCAAAGTTCGCCAATCGCTTGAACAACTAGTTTCAAAGCTTTAAGTCTTCTTTCTAAAAGCGTTCTTTGTGGACTACCAGTCTTTGACTTAGCATAACTGTTCTCAACTGATGGGGTTAAACCAATAATAACTTTGCGGGCTTCTGCTAAATCTTCATGTGTGTATTGATGAGGTTTTTGATTCCAGACGTTTTCTAGGATAGCTAAGCCGATGTAAACAGCATTGAGTCGTTTCTTTACTAGGGTAGTATTTACGGCATTTTGAGTCATCTGGGACAAGGCGTTCTCGAGTTTTTTGATTGTAGATTGCAAAGATCTTATTGATTCCAATTTTTCTACATTAGATACATCTTCCATGTAAACACTGTCCTTTGTTCGCTTCTGAATTATTATATTGGGCAATGTATTGCAATAAGTTCTCTTGGGCGTGTCTTAAATCTAGCTATTGCCTTAAAAGCGTAACATAGCATAATTTTACAAGGACGAAATCACGAGGAGCTTGTAAAAGATGCTAAGACGCCACGAAATCAAAGACCAGGACTGGGAACGGGTTAAAGAACTATTGCCACCTGAAAATAGAGGCGAAGGCAGACCGTCGAAATCCAACCGGATGATGCTTAATGGAATGCTTTGGAAAGTCAAAACAGGTGCGCCTTGGCGTGATTTGCCTGAACGTTTGGTCCTTGGAAAACTCCGCAGAAGGCGGTTGCCTTCTTCCTGAGTTAAGTCACGAACAAAAATAGTCATGCCGCTCACCTCGAGAGAGTTGGATTTACGTATAATTACCCGTTTTTCCAACTATGTTCTCGGAAGGGGCACTAGTTAAGTTTCATTTCTTCGTATAAAACTGAATCGAAATATCGATTATGTTTGTTCTAATTTTTGGTTATCTTGAAGTTTATTAAGAAAAAAGAAAAATTTAAAAATATAAATAGGAGCAAAAGATTCATATTTAGATCTTCAAATTTTACAACCCATGGAATCATAGGAGTGAAAAAATTCATTAAAAAAAGCATGAAAGAGTTTATATCTTTCTTTTTGGTAAATCTATATTTAATCCAATTATAAATAACATAGATCAAACCAACAGAATTTAAACATAAAATAGTAACATAGAAAACCGTTTGTTCCACCGAGAATTCCCTTCTGCTTTGTAATTAAACTAGGTTAGTTTATCACCAAGCTTGTATGGTTCCGGTACTATCATTCAGGAACCGTCAGAGCAATTGGAGAATGCAATGAGGGAGGAACCTAATTGACGAACAGCCCTCATTGTCACTTCGCTGGTTCTAAATCACATAGCTGATAATGTTTGATAAGCATTATTTATGGCAGAGTCACAATCCCTATTTGAATTATAAACCCCCCATATTGTGGCAGCAAAAGCTGGAGCAGATACAATAAGTGCTGGAATCGCAGCTAAAGAAATAACAACAGAAATTCCAGCCGCTTGAGCTGCAAATTGAAAAGCCTTCAACGAACTTAGAGATCCAGAAAAAGAATTAACATACATTTTGTAATCTGAAGCATGTGAATTAGACTGTGAAAAGTATTTACTTACGTTGTTCCCAGTTGGACCGTAGTCATAATGTTGGTAAGATGCTGCATAAAACGTACCGCCAGCAGTAGAAGAATAGTTATCATAATAACAGGACCCCTTATCACCACCCGCTTCACGTGTTTGAATTCCAGGTCTTGTTTGGATTTGCGTATCTTCAACTTTAACATTATTTAGATATACGGAACCATCATTTTTCGTTGTGATCACATCTACATTTGTATTATATGTATAAATTTTACTATACGATTCCATTCCTGGCTGTAATACATATGTTTTGATATCCGTAACCTCACCAGAAACACCGTCAGATGTAGGAATTGATTTAACCTGAATTGTTTCAGTTTGAGTGCCAATTAGTTCACCTTCAATAGTCCTTAGCTCAGTGGTGCTTGTAGTTACATAGGGAGCATTATTCGCCGCTACACCTCCTTCTGAATTGTTACCAGGTGCGGCCATTGAAGCCGTAGCACTAGTTAGAAAAAACACTCCACACAGTAATGGTAAAAAAATCGATTTCACTTTCAAATTAATTGACTCCTAGAAAATGGAATTTTAAGTACAGATGTACACTACTCCAGTTTCTGGAAAATGTAAATAAATATATTGTGAAGAAATACAAGGCTTTCATAATATTGATATGCGAAGCGTACTAAAGAAGGTGGATACATCTACTTTTCTAGACACCAAGTAGGACGAGAGTTGCATATGGCTGATATTCTACCAGAAAGAGAAAAGATGAAGATCTGAAAAGATTTTATTTAATATAAAAGCATTATACAGATGCTAAGACGCTACGAAATTAACGACCAGGACTGGGAACGGGTTAAAGAACTATTGCCACCCGAAAATAGAGGCGAAGGCAGACCGTCGAAACCCAACCGGATGATGCTTAATGGAATGCTTTGGAAAGTCAAAACAGGTGCGCCTTGGCGTGATTTGCCTGAACGGTTTGGTCCTTGGAAAACCGTGTACTCCCGATTTCGTTTGTTGAGTAACAACGACCTTTTTCAACCGAAACACTAGATGTAGAATAGTCGTAGGATAAGAATCGTAAACTATAAAGCGGGTGTATCGACTCTTGGGAGGTATTGGATGTTTAGATGGAAGCGTGGCCCTGTCACTCTGTTCCAAAGTGATCTGTACATGACGAATTCACTTGTTATGGAGACGGAGAATTGTGTGCTGGTAACCGATCCCTGCTGGCTGCCCCGTGAGGTGGAGGAAATCCGGCGGTATGTAGACAACATTCTTGGCGCGAGAAGGCTGCTCCTGTTATTCACCCATTCTGATTTCGATCATATTATCGGATATGGGGCCTTCAGAGGGGCTGAAGTCATTGCAAGCAGGGCATTCGCGGACAAAAGCGCCGGGGAACGCGAAGATATTCTTGAACAGATCCGGGCATTTGACGATAGTTATTATCTCAGGAGAGACTATGAAATCACGTATCCGCAGGTGGATCATGTGATGGAAGAGGAAGGTCAGACGCTGGTATTCGGGGATTTGAAGCTGACGGGATATGCTGCGCCGGGCCATACGGATGATGGGCTATTTACTATAGTGGAGTCTGCCGGGCTGTTCATTGCCGGAGACTACTTGTCTGACGTGGAGTTTCCCTATATCTACGACAGCAGTCTGGCTTACGAAGCAACGCTCGGCAAGCTGGAGCAGATATTGGCGCGGCACCCGTTCACGCTGCTGGTCCCCGGACATGGGGAGGCAACGGACAGCAGCGTAGAACTGGAGCGGCGCAGGGAAGAGAGCCTGAAGTATATCCACAACATGCGTACGGCTGTAGCTTCAGGCATCCAGGAAACGGTTGATGCTCTGATCGAAGGCTGTGCGTTCCCGCGCAATATGTCCAACTTCCACCGCAGCAATCAGGCGCTGATCGCGAAGGAGCTGGCCGGGAAAGCGGAAGACTGACGCTGCAGTTACATATCCAGCTGGATTTTGCGAATATGAAGAACACCATCAAGTCCTGTAGGGTCTGTACTGACCTTACGGGAGACGAATTCTTCGGCCCGTTCGGAGGTGCGCAGGCGCAGCGGCTTGGTCTCCAGCTGAACCAGATCCCACATGACGTCTGCTACGGACTCTGAAGTCTGCGGTTCTACATTCCGTTTCAGGAACGTCCCTGTGTAGGCATCGAGAATCGGCTTGTACTCATCTTCGAGGATGCCGCCGGTGTCCGCTACATGCCCAAGGACAGTCTTATTGAATTCTGTAGCGATGGCACCCGGCTCAAGCAGGGTAATGTCGATATTGAATTGCGGCTTGTAATAGGTAGCCAGACTCTCCAGCAGTCCCTCCACCGCGAATTTGCTGGCGCAGTAGATTTCGTTCATCGGTTGTCCAATGAGCCCGCCGACACTGGACGTAGCCACAATATGGCCGTAGCCGGTCTTGCGCAGCAGGGGCAGTGCAGCCCGGATCGTATGCATAACCCCGTACACATTAGTGTCGAATATGCGCTCGATATCAGTGAATGGAGCTTGTCCAAGCGCCCGGAGATAGCCGAACCCGGCATTGCAGAACAGTACATCCAGCGTACCGCGCTCCTGGTCAATCTGGTCGATAACCCGCTGAATACTGTCCGGCTGTGTAACCTCCAGTTCTACGAACTGCAGATTGTCCACATTGCGGTACAATTCCTGATCGCGCTCCAGATGGCGGGTGCCGGCGTAGACCGTCCAGCCTTCCTGTGCAAACTTCAGCGCGGACGCCAGGCCGATGCCGGATGATGCTCCGGTGATGCAGATGATTTTGCCCATAAGGGATACAGCCTCCATTAATTTGGAATTAAATTGCTTTAACCTTCACGAGATCGCACACATTATAGCATACAGCAGCCGATGTTCTGACAAGATGACATAAAGTTTGTTTTTTCGCGTATTTTTGACTCTGCCGAAGTTGCTATAATTGTTTTCGTTACGGTACACTATAACTAAAGGTCCTAATCGCCTGCGAATGGAGAGGAACAAGGAAACAATGGATGTATTCAAGCGTTACTTTGCAAATTTAACAGTCCGCCGCTTTTTAATTCTGGCACTGATTGGACTGCTGCTGTACAGTATTAGAGACATGCTGAATCTGGTGCTGCTGACGTTCCTGATTGCTTATGTAATGAACAGCTTTCAGGTGCTTTTGAGCAAAAGAATCGGCAAATATGTCAAGGTGAACAGCAAGGTAATTATTATTATTTTGTACTTAGCGCTCATCACTATGATCGTATTGGCCCTTGTCAAATATCTGCCCAAGGTCTTCTCGCAGATTAAGCAATTAACCGCGTTTCTCGGAACACTAACCTCTGACGACATCCCACAGAACGAGATTATGCAGTATTTATTCAGCATGGTTAAGGAATTGAACTACCAGAGCTATTTGAATCAAGGCATTGAATACGTGTTCAAAATCAGTGACTGGGGAACTACGTTCGTCCTGTCAACGATTCTGAGCCTTGTCTTCATCCTGGAGAAAAACAGAATTGTCAACTTCACCTCCCGTCTGAGAGAGAGCAAGATTTCCTGGTTCTATGTGGAACTGGAGTATTTCGGCAAGAAATTCATAGCCTCCTTCGGTAAAGTCATTGAAGCACAGATCCTGATTGCGCTGTTCAATACTTTGTTCACGGTTGTCGGATTATGGATCCTGGGCTTCTTTTTCGAACCCTTCCCGTATCTCTTTGCGCTCGCTATTATGATCTTCATGCTCAGTCTGATTCCAGTGGTCGGCTTTGTCATTTCGCTTATTCCGCTGTGCATCATCGGCTACAATACCGGTGGACTGGTGATGACGATCTACATACTGGCGATGATTGCCGTGCTGCATGTCATGGAAGGCTACTTCCTCAACCCTAAGCTGATGTCCTCCAAAATGAACCTTCCGATGTTCTACACCTTCATCGTGCTGTTATTCTCAGAGCATTATATTGGCGTATGGGGACTGATTCTCGGTATTCCGATCTTCGTCTTTTTCCTGGATATTCTGGAGATTAGCCGTGATAAGCCGGGTACCTGATTGGCAAGGATACAAGGTGGAACAACGATAAATGCACGATCTATAACGATCCAATAGATAAATGACATACACAAACATATAGGTAATAATCCAAATAGGTGATATTCAAACTGCTCATGGTTTGGGTATCCCTTTTTTATTAGGAAGAAGGAGGAGGCGCAAGATGATCAAATATCCGGTATTAGAGCCAAGAGCAGTTATAGGTGTAACAGCACCCTCATCAGGAGTAGGGGAGGAACTGCGTGAACTGCTCGAGCTAGCCTGCAGCCGGTTGCAGGAGCAGGGTTATGGCGTGGTATGCGGAGCAACGGCGTGGACGCAGGATAAGGCCAAGTCTGCACCGGCAAGCGTGCGTGCGGCTGAATTCAATGCCATGATGGCCGATGACAGCATCGGGCTCGTGATCCCGCCTTGGGGCGGGGAGCTGCTGATCGAGATTCTGGAGCAGGTAGATTTCGATCACATGAAGGTCAAATGGATTCTCGGCTACTCTGATATTAGTGTGCTGCTGCTGGCAGTTACTCTTAAGACGGGGATCGCCACTGCCCACGGTACAAATTTTGTTGACCTGCGTGGCGAAGAGACCGACCCGGTGACGGCCATGTGGGAATCCGTGCTGTCTACAGCAAGCGGGCAATCGGTACTTCAGCATTCCTCGCAGCAGTACCAGCTGGAATGGGGAGGCGCGGAGCCTTCACCCCATGTGTTCAACCTTACGGAAGTCACCAATTGGAAGACTGTAGGTAATCAGAACGTAACTATGCAGGGCCGTCTGCTCGGCGGCTGCATTGATGTAATCCGGCATCTCATCGGCACGCCGTATGGGGAGGTGCGGCATTTCCAGCAGCATTACATCCAGAATGAGCCTATCCTGTGGTATCTGGAGAACTGTGAGCTGTCGGTAACGGATCTGCGCAGGTCCCTGCTGCAGATGAAGCTGGCCGGCTGGTTCGAGAATTGCTCGGGTCTGATGTTCGGCCGTAGTGCAGCGGGTCGCCCTATGGAGAATTACACCGTAGAAGATGTCTACCAGGAGCTTGCCAGCGAGCTGGGGCTGCCGGTTGTGTATGATATCGATTGCGGCCATCTGCCGCCGCAGATTACGCTGGTGAACGGGGCGTTTGCGGAGGTGTTGGCTGGAGCTGGTAAAGGGACTGTGAAGCAGTATTTCCGGGCGTAAATGAGAAGTACTCGTGCTAAACTATATGTAGTGAACATTAATGTAAATGGCCCTTAGCGGGTTAGGAACTAGCCTATAAGCTTGGGTAAACTTGGAGCAGTAGCTCTATTGACCAAGAAGCACCCACCTCTTAGGTAGTGTGTAGTTCACGACCTGTGTTTTCCATACTTTCGATAAGTTCTTTGTTTGAATCATTTTCGCCATGATTACGGCCTCCTTCACCTCCATGCTATATCGACTATTTTGCTGTCCAGCCATCGAGTTAATACAATCTAAAGTGACATTCTTGTCATGTTGATTCATTAGGGTTACGCTTCGACCAATAGACTTCGGCTTTTTCAATCTTCTACGTTCCTTGCGAATACCTGCTAAATCTACACTCCTTCTTAAATCTCAAACGGGTAAGGGCATCGATTGCGCCGTCAGGCTGAATGAGAACATTCCCCGGGTGCTGGAACAACGATATCATCCCGATGGATAAACTGCAGCTGAAATTCCTCTGCATTCGGCAGCGCGAGCTTCATCATCAACGGCTCGAACAGGGACGCAGGGAAAACCAAAACATCCGTAGCAGGTGAGATAGGCTCCTGCCAAGGATGTTTTGGTTTTTAGAGCGATTCGCCTACTTGGTGAACCCGCAGCAGGTTGGTGGTTCCGGTGCAGCCTGCAGGGACACCGGCGGTGATGACTACCAGGTCGCCATCTTGCACGTAACCAGCCGACTTGGCCAGTACAACGGCGGCTGCTATGGCTGCATCAGTGCTGGAAGCGGACACGCTGCGGAGCAGCGGAGTTACACCCCAGGTCAAGGACAGGGCGTACAATACACTCTCTTTGGTGGATACGGCGATGACCGGTGCAGCCGGCTTGTGCTTGGCGATCATCCGGGCGGTAAAGCCGCTTTCGGTCAAGGCGAGAATGGCCTTGGCGGAGAGCACAAGGGCGGTACGGGCAACGGCTTCGCCGATGACGCTGGTTACGTTGGTGGCAGCCTCGTCATCCTTGCGGCTACAGCGGCCGTGGCGTCCCAGGACGGACTCGGCGCGGGCAGCGATACGGGCCATGGTCTCGACGGACTCCAGCGGGTACTTGCCTGCGGCGGATTCGCCGGACAGCATGACGGAATCAGTGCCGTCGAAGATAGCGTTGGCGACATCGCCCGCTTCCGCACGGGTCGGACGCGGGTTCATCTGCATGGACTCCAGCATGTGGGTGGCGGTGATGACTGGTTTACCTGCCAGGTTGCACTTCCTGATCATATCTTTCTGAACCAGCGGCACGTCCTCCACCGGCAGGTCTACGCCCAGGTCGCCGCGGGCTACCATCAGGCCGTCAGCTACGCTCAGGATGGCGTCCAGGTTCTCCACGCCCTCGTCATTTTCGATCTTGGCAATGACTTGGATATGGCCGGCCTTGTGCTCGCTGAGGATACGTTTGATTTCGAGAATGTCTTCGGCTTTGCGGACGAAGGATTGGGCGATGATGTCGATGTTGTGCTCAATGCCGAACTTGATGTGCCGGACGTCCTTCTCGGTTACGCCGGGGAGGCTGGTTTTGACGCCGGGAACGTTTACGCCCTTACGCTGCTTCAGCTTGCCGCCGTTTTTGATGAGGCAGGTGATCTCGGTGCCTTCGGCATGTACGACCTCCAGACGGACCAGACCGTCATCGATCAGGATGATGCTGCCGGGCTTCACATCTTGGGGCAGCTGCTTGTAGGTGACTTGAATGCGGTCCTTGGTGCCGGGCACTTCCTCGGTGGTCAGAACCACGGTTTCACCCGGTACCAGCTCCGCGTAGTCCGAGGCCATTTTACCGATCCGGATTTCCGGACCTTTGATGTCGAGCAGGACGGCAACGTACTGGTTCAGCTCTTTGGCTGCTTCCCGGATGCGCCGGATGCGCTCCGCGTGCTCGTATAGCTCTCCGTGGGCGAAGTTCAGGCGGGCAACGTTCATACCAGCTTGGATCAGCTTCCGGAGCATTTCTGGGCTTTCGCTGGATGGACCGATGGTGCAGACGATTTTAGTTTTGCGCATGACTTTTCTCTCCTTATATTTAACATTGAACTCTTGTGAAAACTTTCTCTAACCCATACAACACAGCATAACGCTTCATCAGAAAAAAATATATATTTTCGTTATTCATCAATTTTGATGTAGAAGGCAGGTCATCTTATGATTGGTTTTTTGTACCCAAAAACCATCCATACGCCGGGAAGGAAATTACATTAGCGGAAATAATGAAGGAATTGTTACGACGGGACATTGAGAAATTACTAATTTCTTGAAATTTACCAAGTAGCAGCGTTGGGCGATTTCATTTTTAAACGCAGAGGTCCATTTCGACGCGTTAATTTAGGCAAGAAAAAGAAGGTGCGAGAAGTATCCGGTGATGAACCGGCTTCTCGCACCTTCTTTTTTTAAGGCCCTGCATTACAGAAAAATGACTTCTCGTTAATATTAGTCGTACAAAACCGCTTTAATATAAAGCCTGTAAGACATAGTGCAGCACTCCGGGAACTCCGGCTCCATGCAAGACCAGAGACAGGGGGCGAAGGATGTCCATTCATTAAACCGGTTTAATAATATGCGGGATTAAACTACAAAAATCCGACTGCACGGGCAGGAGATAAGCGAGGTTTTCTTCTATGGCTACCATCGATGATGTGGCAAAAGCATCAGGCGTTTCTAAGGGAACCGTATCAAGTGTGTTCAGCAAAAAAAGACCGATCAGCAAGGAAGTCACAGAGCGTGTACTGGCGGCAGCCAAAGAACTTAATTACAAGCCTAATTATTGGGCCAGAAGCCTGGCGAACAAGTCGACCCGCATTGTAGGCCTTGATATTCAAGGAGAGAAATTCAAGTTTAGCCAGTTTCACCTCTCACTTCTAAATGGAGTGTTAAGTGTCTGTTATGAACAGGGTTACCGGCTGCTCGTCAATACGCTCTCCCATACGTATCAGAACCAGCTGGAGCATATGGTCACAGGCCCGGCCGACGGGGAGATTCTGCTGAATCCGGAGAGTGATGATGAGCGGATTATCGAACGGCTATCCGGGGATATCCCCATCGTGCTGATCGGCAGGCCGTCCGCTGAGTTCGAGAATCATGTTTCTTATGTGGACAATGACAACGTCAGTATGACTGAGCAGATTACCCGCTACCTGCTTGATCTGGGACACAGGAATTTCTTATTTCTGAACGCGCCGGCAGACCGGACTGTTGCGGTTGACCGGGCCAGCGGTTTTCTTGCTGCCATCCAGAAAGCAGGGCTTCCAGAGTCATCCTACAAAATCATATATAAGCCTGATCCGGACAATTCTTCGCTCGATTTCGGGTATAAGACAACGCTTGAGGAGCTTCAGGCCAATCAGGCAATTACAGCAGTTATCTCAGATACAGACACCATGGCGCTCGGTGTTTACAAAGCGGCGGAAGCGCTCAGTATCAGCATCCCCGGTCAATTATCTGTATTCGCCTTTAGCGACGATTCCATATTCTCACCAGAGTTCGCACCGCCGCTCACGGGTGTCCGCCTTCACGCCGAACGCCTGGGACGGGAAGCAGCAACTATGCTGATCGAACAGATGTCAGGGAACCTGAAGACCGTCAAAAGAACGATTGTGCCAACCGATATGGTCATCCGCAGCTCCTGTGCTGCACCCATTACAATCCATGGAGGAAATCAATCATGAGTATGAAGAAGAATGCAGCACTCTCAGTAGTTTTGGCCGGGACTGTTCTATTGTCCGCATGCGGAAGCAACAACGGCAACGCATCTTCACCATCAACAACAACAGTACCACCGACATCCTCGGAAAGTACGTCTCCGGCGGCAGCAACAGAGGGCATGAAGCTTGAAATTCTATCCGGTAACGTTGGAGGGAAAACGCCTGAGGGCAATACGGAATTCGCGCAGGCCATCAGCGATAAGACAGGTCTTGATGTGACACTGGACAAGCCCGCCAGCGACTATGACCAGAAGGTGCTGACCGCGCTCAGCTCGGGTGCGAAATACGATTTAATCGAGGTCAGTGACTTGGCCAAGCTGAATGCGTTCATTGACCAGGGTGTGGTTACCGATCTGACAAGCTTCGTGCAAGGCTCCAAGATCCTGTCGGATCCTGCGGTGATTCCCTCCGGTGAATGGGAGCAGCTGAAAGGCCCGGACGGTAAAATATACGGCGTGTTCTCCAAATTTCAAGGCGCAACCATGCCTATCGTGCGTAAGGACTGGCTGAACAAGCTGGGCCTGAAGGAGCCTAAAACACTTGATGAGCTGTATGCTGTCCTGAAGGCTTTCAAGGAAGAGGACCCGGACGGGAACGGGAAGGCAGATACCTATGGACTCAGTACTTCGGGACTTTATGATATCCAGGGGATTATGAGCGCGGCCGGGCTGAAATACAGATATGTGATGGAGGACGGTAAACGTACCATTCCTTATGCAACCGATGCGGCAATTCCGATGTATGAATGGTTCGCCAAGCTTGTGAAGGAAGGGATTATGGACCCGAATTTCATTACGAATGACACCGCCAAGATGCGCAACCTCTTTCTGACCGACCGTGTCGGGATGGTCACGTACTGGGATGCCTGGGTAGGAATGTTCAATAACCTGAAGCAGCAGGAAGATGCGGCTACAACCTTCCAGGCAGCAGGGATGGCAAGCCTCCAGGCAGCGGATGGTACGATCTTAATGCGCCGGGGAGACCCGGATTTCTGGATTATTCCGGCCAATGCGCCTCATCCCGAGGCTGCTAAGAAGTTCCTTGAATTCTGGAATACAGAAGACGGGATCCTACTCGGAAGCCTGGGCGTCGAGGATTACGACTATACCGTGGATAACGGACAATACACACTGACGGATACCGGCAAGGAAGCAAACATGGACCACGGTGTTCCCTATTGGTATAACTCCACGGTGAAGCCGCAATTCCCTGCTCTGCCTGGTGTTGAAGAGGCGATGGCGCTCTCCAGGCAGTACGCGACACTTGAGCTTTCACTGCCAACATGGCCGGATGCTGAGAAGATTGTGACGAATTACGCGCTTAAAGCAATGTCCGGCCAGATGCCGGCGGGAGACGCGGTAGAACAGATGCAGAAAGAATTGAAGGCGGCAAATTTAATCGATTAATTCATATCAGGAAGGCTTCGGGGCGGCAGGCGAAGATGCTACTGCCGCTCCCCGCGGGCCATAGGACTTCATGAGGCAGGAGGCGGAACAGCCATGAGATTGATCAAGAAAAACTCGATATTCTACGTCATGATGCTTCCGGTGATCGTTTACTTTGCAGTATTCTCGTATTACCCGCTAGCGAAAGGCCTGCAGACCAGTTTACAGGACTACAAGCTTATGGGCGAACGTCCTTACATCGGACTGGATAATTATAATCAGGTGATTCACGATCCGACCTTTTGGGATGCACTATGGAATACGGTATATATAGGCGGCGGGATTCTCATTACCGGTTTCATCGCTCCGCTGCTAATTGCCCTTTCTTTGAACGAAGTCATGAAGAGCTGGTTCAAGAGAACTGCGCAGCTGGTGCTGTACGTTCCGCATTTGTTATCCTGGGTGGTCATCGGCGGGATTTTTATTTTCCTTCTGTCCCCCGACAGCGGACTCGTGAATTTGCTGCTGGTCCAAATATTTGGTATCCAGCCGATTAATTTTATGGCGGATGAAGCCTGGGCAAGAATTATAATGATTGGTTCGGCCGTGTGGAAGGATATGGGCTACAATTGCATTTTGTTTCTGGCCGGCATTGCAGGGATTAGCCCTACTCTATACGAAGCCGCCCGGATGGACGGGGCAACAAGGTGGCAGCAGGTGCGCTATGTGACGCTGCCGCAGTTAATGAACACGATGAAGGTAATCCTGCTGCTGAATACACTGGGGATATTCCGGATATTTGACCAGATCTTCGTGATGCGGAATCCGGCAATTGCAAGCAAGGTCGATGTGCTCATGATGTATACGTTCCAGAAAGGAATTATGGAGATCCGTATAGGCCCGGCGGCGGCGGCCAGCTTCTTCGTCGTTTTATTTACACTGGTACTAGCTTCTGTGGTTAGAAAAATGACACGTTTTGATGAGGTGTAATCATGAATATCGAACGCATGGAGAGAAGGGGATGGGGGAACAGGACGTTTGATGCTCTGAACGCGATTTTCCTGATCCTGCTGATGTTAACGATGATTATCCCTTTTGCCAATGTAGTCGCACTCGCCTTCTCTTCCGGGATGGCTTCCATGAAGCCTGAGATCATTCTGTTTCCCAAAGAATTCAGTATAGAAGGCTTCGGTACAGTGTGGAACAGTCTGGATCTAAGGCGTCCGTTCATGAACAGCGTAATTGTCACGGTCACCGGTACGCTTCTGCATGTGCTGCTGTCCAGCATGGCGGGGTTTGTACTTATCCAGCCGCAATTGCCCGGCAAGAAATTCATGGTTTCATTTATTCTGCTGACGATGATGATTCCGCAGGACGCAATTATGATTCCGCTCTATCTGGTGAATCAGGACCTGCATCTTATAAATACGCTAAGCTCCCTGGTCCTATCCGGTATGATCTCCGGCTTTTCAATTTTGCTGATGCGCAATTTTTTCCTGAGTGTTCCATATGAGATGTGTGAATCTGCGCAGATTGACGGCTTAGGGATGCTGCGTATTTTCACAACAATCTATATGCGACTGGCAATCACCGGGGTCGCTACGGTCACCTTGTTTGAATTTGTGAGCCGGTGGAACATGCTGAGTGCTCCGGTTCTGTTTATTAACGACAGCCACAAGATTACCCTTCAGGTCGCCCTCAAGTCGATGATCACAGATGCGAGTGCCACATCCGGTAATCTGCTGATTACCACCAATGTCCGGATGGCCGGAATCCTCATTTCGATTATGCCGCTGTTGGCCGTATACCCCTTCATCCAAAGATATTTCATGAAAGGCCTCATGTTAGGCGCGAACAAAGAATAGAAAGGGTGAAATCACTTGCAGATCATCTCAGAGCTTTCCTTGAACAGAAGGATTGTAAAAGAAGAGGAGCAAACGTATATTGAAATCCCCTTTGCAGCCGGGGCGGCTGTGGAAAAGATTGAAGTGAACTATACGTACGAACGTCAGAATGGGGCGGCTGTCATTGATATTGGACTCCGTTCACCGGAACGGATAGTAGGCTGGAGCGGCGGAGCCAGAGAATCCTTCTTCACCGGACTCGGCAAAGCGACCCCCGGCTACCTGGCCGGTCCGATAGCTGCTGGAGAATGGAAGGTCCTTCTGGGTGCCTACCGTGTGCCCGAGGGCGGGTGTGAGGTCAGAATGGATGTGAAGCTCTTTCATGAGCATTCCCGCTGGATGAAGGGCGACTTGCATATGCATAGCGTTCACAGTGATGGTTCTTACACTACCCGGGAGGCCATTCAGTCTTGCAGGGACAAAGGGCTGGAGTTCATGGCCTTCACCGATCACAATAATGCTTCGCAGAATTTGGCCACACTGGCAGCCGATGAGCAAATTGTGCTTATTCCCGGGGTGGAATTAACCAGCTACAAAGGACATTGCAACCTGCTCGGGCATCCTGACGCACTGGACGACTTCCGTATCCTGACTCCGGAGCAGGCCAGAGGGGTATTACAGCGGGCGGCGGACAAGGGGGCATTCATTTCTTTAAATCACCCGTTCTGCTCGAACTGTCCGTGGGAATTAGGCTTTGACTTGCCCTACGATGCTATCGAGGTATGGAATGGACCCTGGCGTCCGATTAACGAGACTGCCGTGCGCTGGTGGCAGGAGCAACTGGCTTCCAGCCGGAAGATTATTGCTGTAGGGGGAAGTGACACGCATAGAATTGAGCCGTATGTCGCGCATGGAACGCCTACGACTTATGTCCGCTCGGAAGCAGAATCGAAGGAGGCGATTCTTCGTGGAATCAGGGCCGGGCGTGTAGTCCTGTCCTCCGGGACAAACGAGACTTTCATTGAGCTATCCATCGGGGAGGCAGGCGTTGGTGACACGGTAATCGTGGACAGTCAGCAGCAGGAATATGAATTGGTTATACAAGTGTCGGGTGCGGCAGGAGACCTCGTACAGCTATGGTCTGACCGCGGCGTAGAGCAGGAATGGAACGTGGAGAGCGGTGGAGATTATACATTTCCTGTGTTAACGGACCGCTTGTTCTACCGTGCAGAAGCAAGCCGTTACCGGGCGGAGGCGAATATGACGGTCACTACTTGCCTGACAAATCCCGTCTACCTTCGTAAGCTGCGGGAAGAGAAGATCGTTTGAGTGTCCGGGGCATCGCGGACACCCGTGTGAACGTCCGCACGAGGCTACCCATACCCGCTAAGACGTTATTGTCGGTGAACGGGTTAAATGGATTAGGCCTGAATCTGTCCACCTGCTCTTCGCACATTACTGCTCTTCGGAATTATGGATGCAGTTAGCAGGCCGGTTTTTGATACGCCTTTTAATACGCTGACTTACAATTATGTCAGCCAATTCAATCAAGGCGGCAGAATTAGCACAGAGCTTGTGGTATGGCGGGAATGCGCGCTCAGTGTGGGGCGGATATCCAGTGTCGGAATCCTGGTTATGCTGTACAAATGGACGGACCTCTGCTTGATACAATCATCCGTCTAATAATGAAAAGCCTCGGGACCGGAAGGTTCCGTGCAATATTTACCATCATTTATCGCAGAAACGGTACCGCCCTGAGGGCGGTACCGTTTCTGTTATGCTAAGTATTAGAGTACAGTTCCCGTCTGCCAGGTGATTCTTACTCAACCGAACGAAGTCAGCACACTCTGCGTCACGATCTCTCTTAGTTCAGCTTTCTGAGCGGTGTATTGCTGCCGGGTAATGCTACCGCTCGCCAATCTTGCTTCAAGCTGCTGCGTCAGCTGTTTGACTTGCAGATTGATGACGTTATTAATGTTACCGCCATTCTCTTCAGCGATGGTGCGCAGGGATTTGCCGTCGTACAAGGCGTCGTACAGCTCTTCGTCGGAGGATTGGCTCAGATTCAGGGCATCCAGCAGTTCATCGGTCTCGGCCACATCCGATGTGGACCATTTGGCAACGGGGATGGTATGTAACGCAGGCTTGCCCCAGGCTGTTCCTCCAAACGACATGGCTACGATCATCGTTCCAACAATCATTACCCGCTTAATATTCATATGTTTTATGTTCATGTCTAATATCCTCTTTTCATATTCAATGTCTGTCATTAGCTCAGAGATTCAAGAGCAGCTAGGTTCTGCTGTAAACCCATTATAAACAACTAACCTAATGGTAACCTTAACGAAACTTTAAAATTACCTAAAGATTACAATGTACTGACAGAGTGATTACAAACCCCCCGTATACTTTATGGATGGTTACCAGCTTGCATGTTTATGCAAGGAATTCATAACACACATACGGGGAGTGTTCACAAGTTGAGAATTACAGCAAAAGGTAAACGCCTGTTCTCCAGTTTGATGGCAGGCAGTCTTATGCTTGGCATCATGGTTCCTGGAAGCTACGCCCAGGAAATTCCGTCAGAGATACAGCGGACGTCATCAGAGATTGCAACACTAACAGACGGAGAGACCCTGCCTGAGGCGCAGTCTGGCAACGAATCAGTTACGTCTGCTGTATATGCCACACCATCACAGCCGGGGGCGCTGCTCATTACTGAGCTGGTTCCGGATACCAAGAATGTAGGCAGTGCGGATAGTTATGAATATGTAGAGGTCTACAACAATACGGATACATCGGTTAATTTCAATGACTACTATTTCTATTACAACGGCGCGAACACCTGGACTACCGGTGGTGATACCGTCATCCCGGCATTCGGGAATATTGTATTCTGGATTATGAACGGCACTAATCAGGCAGCAACTGCCAATGATTTCATAGCCAACTTCTCGCCTGAAGCGTCTTTACAGGAGGGGGTTAACCTATTCCGGATCAATGGAGGCGGAGGTATGGCGAATGGCTCACCTCGCAACCTGCAGATCAAGAGCAAAGCCGGGGATGCCCTAATTATCTCTGCCTCTTATGCCAAGGAGCAGGTCAAGGAGAACAACGGGATTGTTTACCAGTATCCGGTAACCGGAGGCACAGAAATGGTTCTGATGTCAGAGGCAGGCATAATCCCTGCCACACCCGGGACAGTAACGGCTGGTCAGATCCCGGAGCATGATCCCGGAGAGATGACCCCGGTAATCAGTCATACCCCTAAGAGCAGTACAGATCCAGCAGATCTGGTGATTAATGCAACAATCACCCATCTGCAGAATGCGGATGTAGAGGTTGCACCGGCCGTGGAGCTGCTGTACCGTACGACTTCGCAGCTGCGGGAGACCGTCATTACCATGACATCTGCAGGGGGAGAGGCCTATTCCGCGGTTATTCCAGCAGCTGCCCTGGAAGAGCCGGAGCTAATCTACAGCATTCGTGTGAAGAATGTAACCGAGAGCTATTCGGTGCATGTAAACCAGCCGGATTTCAATTCTGCATTGGTGCCGCCGCTGCTCGTCACAGAGCTGCTCCCCAACTCCTCGAATGCAGCGGGCACCACCTCAGATGCTTTCGAGTTTATTGAGGTTTATAACAATACGGACAAGCCGGTCGATTTCAAAAACTACAAGCTGTTTTACCGGTATCCCGATAAAGGCAATGCTGCGGATGTGAAGTGGCCGTCTACGCAGGAGAGCTTGAACATTCCTGCCCAGCAGTCGGTTGTATTCTGGGTGATTAACAGCGCAAATGCGGCCTATAAGGCAAGTGATTTCAATACAGCATTTAATACGGATCTGGTAGAAGGCACGAATCTGTTCTTGATCAAAAGCGACGGGATGTCTAACTCCGGCCGCCGGGGAATCGTAATTAAGAGCAATACGGAGAAGGAAATTTCAGCTGCTTATTATGATGCCGATACTCTATATAACGGCGGAACCAAAGGGGACGAGACAAAGGAGAGTAAGTCGCTTCAGTACAAATACCCTGTGAACGGTACAGGTAAAATGCTTAAGATCAGTTCCGGAGAAGCTGTTCCGTCACCTGGCAGTGCAGATCTAGCCCAAGTTCCCGTAACCCCTGTTCATGTGGAACTGGATACCGAAGCTCCGGAAGTGAATGATCTTACAGATATTTCTGAGATTGATCAGTCGGGAAGCCTGGATTTGAAGGCTTTTGCCGATGACAACAAAGGAGTTACGTCCGTAGAGGTGAGAGTAGCTTCGGACAAGCAGCCTGACTTCGTCAGCCACAATCTGGCCCAGGATTATAACGACAACCTGTATCACTTCAAATTATCTTCAGCCGAACTTATCGGCAGAACGGAGATTCAATATTACTTTGTCGTTTCAGACGGAAGTCAGGAAACAGAATCACCGTTGGCCAAGGTGAAAATAACGGGCGGACCGGACCGGTCCCCGCTGCGTTTGAATGTGAAGGATAACGCACTGCTGCATGGCAGCGTTACGGTCAAGGGAACCGCGGCGAGCGCCGAAGCAGATGAACTGGTGCTAAGCATTGACGGCAAAGAGACAGATGACACTCAGGTCTATCCTGCCCTTGAGAACGATGCTTATTTTGTCTTCGATGCCAAGAATGTCGATTATTATTTCAAGAACGGAATTACCATGGGGCCTGAGGAATTGGGAGACAAGAGTATTCTATATACATTTATGGATCCCATCACCTCCTATACCACGCTGTCCTTCCCGATATCTGCCGCTGCACTTAAGGCGGGGACGGATAACGTAATTTATATCAGGGCAGGCTCGAAGTCATCTCCATTTGATCCCCGTCCGGAAGAGAATAAGGATGATTTCGAGATAAAGAATGTCCGTCTTCTGTTGGCGGACGGAACAGAAGTATGGGATCCAGCTTACAGTGCGCGGGATAAAGAGATTAAGATGGGTGACTCTACAGGCAAAAATCCGTCGATTGGCTTCCGCTTCGAGCTGCAGTCGGAGCAACTGCGCTCCAAAGCGTATGACTGGAATACGGCGCAGGCAACTGACGGATCACATACGCTGATTCTTGCACATGGCCAGGAGCAGGTGAAATCCAAGGTCATTGTGGACAATACGCCGCCAACTATTCAATCCAATATGGAAGAGGGCCAGACTTACCGGGGCAGCATTGAGCTGAAGGCCGATGTTACTGATGAATATGCCGGTGTGGATCAGGTCAGTGTGAAACTGGATGATACGGAGATTGAGCTTCCCTATGCGACATCCTCAGGCATGCTGGCGGGAGGAGTGCACAATCTGTCCATTACTGCCACCGATAAGGCGGGGAACAAGGCCGAGAAGCTGATTACCTTCAAGGTACCTGAGGAAAATCCGTATGCTCCGCAGGTAATTGCTCCAATCAACGGGGCTAAGGGCGTAGGTACCAGCCCGAAGCTCACCGTGAAAGTGGAAGACCCGACCGGAGACAAGCTGGATGTCTCTTTCTATCAAGGATTTAAATATGATGGCAGTCATCCGGAGCAAGGGTTCACCGGATTTAAGAATGCCTCTGATACCGAACCGCCCAAACAGCCGGTTCCTGCCGGTGAGCAGGCGCTAAGCGGTGAGGAGTATAGAAGAATTAGTGCTGCGGACGGGGATTATCTCGTCAATGATGCGGTGGAGCAGTTCCCGTATCAACGGTATGAAATTAAGCTGGATGAATCGGTCAAAGCAACAGACCGTGTGGATGTAGAGTGGAAAGGCAACTCTCTTCCGGGCCGGAAGGTAAGTCTGTATGCCTGGAGCCCATCCGGACAGAACTGGGTGCTGCTGGACCACCAGATTGCGGGAACCACGGACTTTGAACTGAAGTCGACAGTGAGCGCCGGGGTTTACAGGGACGGGGATAAAATCGCTGTTATGGTGCAGGATGAGATTGCCGCAGCGGCTGCATCCACGGTTACACAGGACACCTATGACTTTTCCTTTGTATGGATGTCAGATACCCAATATTATTCACAGAGCTATCCGTACATTTATCAGAAGAATGTGCAGTGGATTGCCGACAACAAGGACAGCCTTAACCTGAAATATGTCATTCATACCGGTGATGTGGTGGATAAATCCTATCAGGAATATGAGTGGGAAGAGGCTGACAAGGACATGCGGGTGCTGGAGGACGCGGGTATTCCTTACGGGGTGCTTGCCGGCAACCATGATGTGGGTCACCAGAACGGCGATTATACGAAATTCTGGGAGTATTTTGGTGAATGGAGATTTAAGAACCTGCCGACTTACGGAGGCTCCTACGATAATAACCGCGGACATTATGATCTCGTCTCAGCGGGCGGCAATGATTTCATCATTGTCTATATGGGCTGGGGTTTGGCTGAACAGGAAATTGAATGGATGAATGAAGTGGTTGCCCGATATCCGGAGCGTAAGGCGATACTATGCCTGCATGAATATATGCTGGTATCCAACAACCGTGCACCGATTGCCGACACTATTTTCGAGAAAGTCGTAAAACCGAACAAGAATGTCATCGCGGCATTGTCAGGTCATTATCACGATGCGGAGCTTAAGGTGGACCCGCTGGATGATAATGGAGACGGTGTGGCTGACCGCAATGTCTATCAGATGCTGGCGGATTATCAAGGGGCTGAACAAGGGGGACTGGGGTACATCCGTCTGCTTCAGTTCGATATTGCGAATAATCAGCTTCATGTGAAGACCTATTCTCCTTTTCTGGATGATTACAACTTCTATGATGAAGTTGAATTCCCGGGTAAGGATGAGTTCTCACTCCCGCTGGATCTTCAGCCGGTGACCAAACGTGTGGCAACAGATTATATTGGAGTGAAGGTGTACAGTGACCAGAAGATTGCCGTGAAGCAAGTAGTGGCAAGCGGCAGCGAGGTAACGGTACCCTGGAACAACCTGAATCAGGATAGCTATTATCAGTGGTATACGAAGGTGGAGGATGGAAATACAGGCAGCGTGCTATCGGATATCTGGGGATTCTACACCGGAAAAGAAGGGGTGGCGCCAACACCAACACCAACACCGGCTCCTGAAGGGACTGATCCGTGGCCAGTCGGAACAACCGGACCTGCTGCTACGCCGGCTCCATCGGTTACGCCGAGCCCTGCAGCTGTGCCCGGAGCGGACAAAGGCAGCATTAAGCTGGTTATGGGCCAGGACGGCAATTACAGCGCATCCCTTAAAGATTTTGAGACCCTGATCCGGGAAACCATTGACGGAACGATTCGGATCGCGTTAACCGAATCCGGCGTTAGCCAGGGGATAATTCAACTGGCGCTCGATGCGAAGGGTGTAGAGCAGGCAGTTCAGAACAAGAAGGCGCTGAAGATTGTCTCTTCCGGGTTCGAGCTAGCCATTCCGGCAGAATCGCTGCCGGATATTCCGGAAGGCAGTGATAAAGTGCTGCTAAGCATTCATACAGTGCTGACGCCGCAGCTTCAGCAGACCATTGAGGAGAACCGCAAAGGAACGGCGGGCTTAGGCGCTCCGCAGGCCGGGGTTACGCTTGAACTCAAAACGGTGTCCGGTGGTAAAGAAACAGCCGTTCATCAGTTCAAGAACAGTGTAACAGTAACCTTAATGCTGACTGCCGGCGAGTTTGGCGGGATCGATAAGGATTATGCCGGAGTTTACTACCTGGATGGAAGCAGCCTGAAGTATATGGGCGGTATCTTCAAGAACAATACTGTCAGCTTTACAACAGATCACTTCTCTTCTTATGCAATAATGGAATACCACAAGGTATTCAGCGATGTGAGCGGAAGCTGGTCGGAGCAGTACATTAATAAGCTGGCCGCGAAGCATATTATTACAGGAATCGATGAGAACCATTACGCCCCGACATGGAATGTCACACGGGCAGACTTCGCCGTACTGGCGGTGCGTGCGATGAACCTGAACAACACGGCGGGTGCACCAGCGGTAGGTTCCTTCGCTGATGTGCCGCAAGGAGCATATTATGCATCGTCTGTGGAGAAGGCCGCTGAGCTTGGATTTATGGAGGGCAGCGAAGGACGTTTCCGTCCGGATGACACGATTACCCGCGAAGAAGCGGCCGTGGTGCTTAGCAGACTGATGAAATCCGGTGCTAGTGCACAGTCACCGGCATCTGCTGCTGGGAATGCAGTATTTGCCGATACGGGCAGCATCTCCCTGTGGGCGAAGGAAGCGGTAAGTGAACTGCAGGCCAAGGGTCTGATCAGCGGCAAAGGCAATAATCAGTTTGACCCGCGCGGTGAAGTGACCCGTGCAGAAACCGCGAAGCTGCTGTATGGATTACTGAACCTCTAATCATTATCTGCCAGAGTGAGACCGCCCGGATTAGCCCGGAGGTCACCGCAACTATGGAAGCAGCGATTGTCCAATAACGGATAATCGCTGCTTTATTTTTTGGAGTAAGCGGCAGCTTGATCCACCAGACGGGAGCCGATAGGTTCTGGTGCCCCTCATTTGCAAAAAAAAACAGGATTGCTTAAAGTGAAGACGGACGCATCCACATGCAGGAAAGCTTAAGAAATGAAATCCATAGCAAGCAGGTGAACTTTCCATGAATAAAAAAATACTGGTCGTCGATGATGAACCGGCCATTGTGAGTGCAATTGCCTACGCGCTGCGGCGTGAAGGCTATGAAGTCGATACCGCCGGTGACGGGGAGGAAGCGCTTGGCAAGACGAATACCTTCCACCCGAATGTGCTGGTGCTGGATGTAATGATGCCGAAGCTGAGCGGTTATGACGTGTGCCGGAAGCTTGAGAACCGTGATGACATCGGAATTATTCTGCTGACCGTCAAGAATGATATTGTCGATAAAATTGTAGGTTTGGAGCTCGGTGCAGACGATTATATGACCAAGCCGTTCGAGATCCGCGAGCTGCTGGCCCGGGTCAAGGCGCTGCTGCGCAGGCTGGAGAAGAATACGGCCGAGATCCGAAGCGAGCTGATCGAATACGGCACGCTGCGGGTACATCCGGACCGGCGTAGCGCCGAGCTTGGGGAAGAACAGCTTGAGCTGACCCCGAAGGAGTTCGACCTGCTGTTCCTCCTGCTCTCCCACCCGCAGCGGGTGTATATGCGCGAGGAGCTGCTGGAGCAGGTGTGGGATATGGACTACGCGGGCGGCACGCGCACGGTGGACATTCATATTCAGCGCTTGCGCAAAAAGCTGGGCGAGCCTTACCAGAACATTCTGCAGACAGTCTATGGTGTTGGCTATAAAGCGGTACCTGCGGGGAACTACGTATGAGAATCAGCATTAAGCTGAAATTCAGCCTGTTCCTGGCCCTGCTGCTTATTCTTGCCATCAGTGTGCTGAGTTATTTCGTGCTGCGCGGCGTGGAGCGGAACCAGCAGGGACAGACGGAGAGCTATCTGGCACAGCATGTCAAAACCGTCAATCTGCGTGTGAAGCAGACCTTCTATATCGGTGTGCGCCTTGAACCGCAGGAATTCATGCAGCAGCGGGGCAAGGCGCTGGCCGCTGAACTGGCCGGGTTCACTGGCCTTGAAGTTACCCTGTATGACAGCCAGGGCCAGCAGGTAGGAACCTCGGCGCAAGGTGAGCCGGGGCCGGGCAGGCCGGATGTCCGCGCGGCGCTGGACTATGCGCTGAATAATAAAGTCGCCTATCAGAGTGAGGGCGACAAGCTGCTGTATCTCGCCCCGCTGCAGGGTCCGGAGGAACAGATGGGCGTGGTGCAACTGGAGTATTCACTGAAGGGTGCCCGGAGCTTCCAGCAGACGCTGCTGAATCTGTTCCTGACCACAGGCGGTGCGGTGCTGGTATTCAGCTTCCTGGCTGGATATCTGTACTTCAACCGTGCTGCGGCAGCGATCGGACGGCTGAAGAAGTCAGCGGAGGATATCCGCCGCGCCGATTATATTACGGCTCCGCCGCTGAAGCGCAAGGATGAGCTTGGGGAGCTGGCCGAGGGCATCTACTTCATGAGCCGGGAGATCGAGAGCAGTATTGCCGCGAAGGATGAGGAGCGCCGCAAGCTGCAGCTCGCAGTGGAGAAGCTTCAGGCGCTGGAGCAGCAGCAGAAGCAGTATATCGGGAATATCAGTCATGAATTCAAGACACCGCTGACCTCGATCAAAGCTTATGTTGATCTGCTGAATATGTATGACGATGACCCCAAGCTGCTGCATGATGCGAAGGTCAACATTGCTAAGGAAACACAGCGGCTGTACGAGATGGTGGAGAAGGTGCTGCAGCTGACCGCACTGGAGAAATATGATTTCGAATCCCAGGCAGAGCTGCTGGAGGTCGAGAGCACACTGCGGGATATTTGCGGACGGATGAAAGGCAAGGCGGAGCGCTATGGACTTACGGTCACACTAGACGTTAAGCCGGCACATATCTGGATCGATAAAGAGAGCTTCATGCATATCTTCATTAACCTGCTCGACAATGCGATCAAATACAATGTCCCTCAGGGAAGCGTTCACTTGTATAACGAGGTCAGGGACGGGCGGGTATGGATTACGGTCCGCGATTCGGGAATCGGCATTCCGGAAGATTCGCGTGATAAGATCTTTGAGCCATTTTACACGGTCAACCGTGACCGTTCCAGAGCATCGGGAGGCACGGGACTTGGACTTTCCCTGGTGCGTAATCTGGTAGAGAAGCAGAACGGGACCATTACGCTGCTGGAGGGTACAGGCGAGGGTGCAGCGTTCCAGCTGTCTTTTCCCTTAGTGTCCTGAAGGACATAAGTTTACATCTTGGAAACATTATGTGAGTGGTTTGGAAATAAGCATCCGGTATGCTGAGAGCAACAATAGCTGGAGGGAAGCCTATATGAATCATGGGAAGAATATCAGAGCGCGCAAGGTATGGAAGGTTCTGCTATACGGTGCTGTTCTGCTGTCCGTCACTGCCTGCAGCGCAGAGAGTACAAAAACACGTCAGGTGGTTGAGGAATCCGGACAAAAAATCACGGTCATGGATAATACCAGCGAATCGGTCTACACCCAGCTGAAGCTGGAAGGAATCGATAAAGTCGAGGGTGTGCGGGGCACGGAAATGGTCAGCGAGGATGTCATTGTAGTGACTAAGGAGAACCGTGAGCTACCTCCGCAGGTGATAGAAGGCCAGGAACTTTATCCGAAGAATCTCTATCTGCACACATTGTCCACAGGGGAGGACACTCCGCTGCAGGAGGGGGAGCAAACTTACGGCTCGCTGAGTCTGTCGCCGGATAAGAAGCGGTTGTTTTATATGGAGGTATATGATATTACCGGTCTCGGCTATATTATGGATCTCGCTACGGGTGCTTCGGTGAAGGTGGGCGAGGCTGAGTTCCGGAGCGGGGAAGCGACATGGTCTGACAATGAGCATGTGATTTTTCCGGACATGGAAGGCAATATCATGAATACTGATGTAAATGGAAAGCAGGAGACTATTCTGAAGACCGGAATTCCTTATGTTCATGAGGTGATCCAGACCGGCAGCCGGATTCTGTATGTCTCAGGTGAAGACAGCCAGCTTAGCGCCTATGATACCGGCACGAAGCAAACTAAGATGCTGCAAAAAAATGTGGAATGGGTCATTCCCTCCCCGGACGGGAGCAGGCTGGCAATAGTAGAGCGGATAGGGCCCGGGGAGAGGGTGCTGCTCCTCTGTGACAGCGAAGGCAACGAGCAGTCCCGGCTTGCTGCCGGACAGCAGATCTTCGGCACCAGCTGGTCGCCGGACGGCAGCAAGCTGGCCTACGCGATTACAACAGCAGGTGCCACCGATGATCAAGAAGACCTGTTCATTACCGAAGCAGAGACGGGAGAGCAGACGCCTATGCTGAATGACATCCACCTGTCTGACCAGCTGCGCTGGAGTCCCTCGGGCAAGAAGCTGCTGGCAGCAACCGCGGTGCTGAAGGATGATGCCTATCAGTTGATCACCTATGTGATCAGGTTGTCGTAGTAATCTTAAGTATATTCATACTTGACAGGTGGGTTTAAGGGGGTATATGATTACAGCAACAGTTTACTACTCATTAAATGAACGGTGAAATAATAACCGTGAAGATCATATCGAGCTGATTGGACTACCAAAGGCTCCCGCAAATATTCCCTTATGGGTATATTCCGGGGGTCTTTTTTAGATTCTGGTGGGTCTATGGATGTGTAGCAGAGGAGAGATAGCATGGATGATACACAGTGGGAGCGGCTGGAGGAGGCAGACTACCTGTTCCGTAAAATGGTACGCAGATTCGTCAAGGAACGAGACCGGGTAAGCGTGGAGGGGATTGCCTTGCCGGGCATGCTGATTCTGCAAAAGATTATCGCTGGCGGTGAGCAGCGGCTCGGCGATCTGGCGGAGCAGCTCGATTTCACTTCGGGCGCCATAACCGCGCTGAGCGACAAGCTGGAGGCTGGCGGATATACGTTGCGCAGGCGCAAGGAGGATGACCGCAGAACAGTGCTGCTTGATATTACAGCCAAGGGCCGGGAGATGGTGGAGCGCAACGGCAGCATCGGTGCCCGATGTATTACGCTTCTGTTCGAGGGCTTTACGGATAAGGAGCTTGAGCAGCAGAGCCGCTTCTATGAACGGATCATCGGCAATCTGGAAGGATTCTCGGATACCCTGTTGAAGCTGGCGCAGTACAATGCTGAAATCCCCGTTCTCAAAGACCCTGGACAGAAGCCGCGCACAGGCGCGAACAAGAAATATCTCAGCTATTGAAACGAAGTCAATGCTACAAAACTTAAGTGTGTGCTTCCGAGTGAGTTTTGCGAAGGAAGTCAACAAAGTCAATGCTACAAAACTTTAAGGAGAGATGATCATGGGACATTCAACAATTTATCCGACAGGGGCGACGGTATACAAGCCCGCTAAGGCATGGAGCGGCTATACCGTATTTCAGGCAGGCGACGAAGGTGTCGTGCTGATCGATATGAGCGGCAAGGAAGTACATTTGTGGCAAGGGCTGATCGGGTTCCCTGCCAAAATTCTTCCCGGCGGCTACGTACTGGGCAGCACGGGCAGAAGAGATCCCAAATTCGGCATTCAGGATAATGTGGATCTGGTTCAGGTCGATTGGGACGGCAATGTGGTCTGGAGATATAACGGCTACGAGCATATCGAGGACCCGGGTTATGAGCCGCTGTGGTACGCCCGCCAGCATCACGATTATCAGCGGGAGGGTAATCCGGTCGGATACTATGCTCCCGGGCTTAATCCTTCAGCTAACAGCGGAACAACGTTAATTTTAGCCCATAAGAACCTGCATAACGCTGAGATTTCTGACAAACAGCTGCTGGATGACACGATTATTGAAGTGGACTGGGAGGGTAATGTGATCTGGGAGTGGGCGGCCAGTGACCATTTCGCTGAGCTGGGATTTGATCAGGCGGCGCGCAATGTTCTATTCAGAGATCCCAACACCCGCTCCTTCGGAGACCTGGGCGGCGGCGTAGGCGATTGGCTGCATATCAACTCCGCTTCTTACGTAGGGCCGAACAAATTCTATGATAACGGAGACGAGCGTTTCCACCCGGACAACATTATCTGGGATGCCCGCGAGGCGAATATTATCGCCATCACTGACAAGAGCAGCGGAGCCATCGTCTGGCGGCTGGGGCCGGATTATTCGCTGCCTGATGTGAAGCATATTGGCTGGATTATCGGCCAGCATCACGCCCACATCATACCGAAGGGTCTGCCGGGCGAAGGCAATCTGCTCGTATTCGATAACGGCGGCTGGGGCGGATACGGTCTGCCGAATCCCTCTTCGCCTTTTGGACAGAAGAATGCGCTGCGTGACCATTCCCGGGTGCTGGAGATCAATCCGGTAACACTGGATATCGAGTGGCAATATACCTCGGCGGAGGCCGGCTTCTCCGTTCCGACCGATTCCTATAAATTCTACAGTCCGTATATCAGCTCGGCGCAGCGGCTCCCGAACGGCAACACGCTGATTACCGAGGGTTCAAATGGACGTTTGTTCGAGGTGACCGCTAAGCATGAGCTGGTCTGGGAGTATATCTCCCCGTACACTGACCGCAGGAATACGAATATGGTCTACCGTTCCTACCGTGTACCCTATGCCTGGGTGCCGCAACTGGCGAAGCCGCAGGAGAATGCCATCGGGCCAATCGATGTATCCAGCTTCAGAGTGCCTGGAGCCGCGCCGAAGGGATCGGATTCAGTAGTAAGTGTAGCAACAACGCTTCCGTTTACAGAGGGGGCCGCTTGTGTGGCTACTGCGGAAGAGAGCAGCGTTCGGAGAACCAGTTAGATGATGGCTAGATAGCTATAGAAATTCATAGACGAAGAGGTGCGTAATTTTGAAAAAATCATGGTACGGCTCAGCCTTCCTGCTCTTATCCTTATCTCTCGTACTGGTTCTGTCCGGCTGCAGCTCCAAGGGAGACGCGGCGGCTTCCACTGGAACAGACAGCGGTAAGCAGAAGACCCTGAAGATTAAAATTGCCGATATCAACACGAATCCTACCTTCCGGGTAGCAGTCGATAAAGGCATCTTCGCCAACCATGGCATCGACGCAGAAATCATCAACTTCGGCACTCCGGCTGAGGGAGTGAATGCACTCTTCATTAGGCAGGTAGATGTGGCCTTCGGTGCTGACTTTCCGGTGCTGAATGCCGTCGCCAAGGGGGATTATTCGATTATTGCTTCTGCCGGCCAGGCCACGGATCAGGCTGCGGCGGTATGGAAGCTGTACGTAAGGGACGAGATCAAGTCTGCTACGGATCTGAAAGGCAAGAACCTAAGCTTCATGCGCGGTACGTTTCTGCCGTATCTGTGGGATGAATACCTGAAGGAGCAGAGCATTGCGCTAAGCGATGTGAAGCTGACAGGACAGGGTGCGTTCGACGAAGCCTTCATTGCCCTTAAGCAGGGCGATGTGGATGCTGCCTGGTTCAGCGGTTCGGCGTTGACGGATAAGCTGGCTGCGCTTGAGGGCGTGCATGAGCTGACGGATATGTCTAAGACTCCGGTGCGCCTGGGGATGGGGATTGTCGCCGGGAATGACTTTGTGCAGGCCAATCCTGAGGGGATTGGAGAATTCCTGGCAGCGGTGGACGAGGCATCGGCTTATGCCCAGGAGCATCCGGAGGAAGTAGCCGATCTGATGTTCAAGGAATTGAAGCAGCCGAAGGAAGCGACGCTGAAGGACTTGCCGACGAATCCTTGGAGGGTTGGCTTCACCCAGGCTGCGTATGACAGCCTCGCCGGACAGAAGAAATATATGATCGATACAGGAATCATTGAACAGGATTTCGATCTGGACAGCAAGCTCAGTCTGGAGCCGCTAAAGCAGGCGCTGCCGGATAAAGTGACTTACACGAAATAACCTAACTTTCAGGAGGTGCCCCATGTCTTTATCTGCCAAACAGCATGCCATTCATATCGAGCACCTGCGTAAGAGCTACAGCGAGCCTGCGGCCGGGGACGTTCATTATATTATCAAGGATGTGAACCTGGTTATTAAAGGCGGCGAGTTCTTCGTGCTGCTCGGTCCGAGCGGCTGCGGCAAATCAACGCTGCTGAACATGATCGCTGGCTTTGTCTCTAAATCTGGCGGCAATCTGCGGGTGGACAACGTCGAGGTGGATAAGCCGGGCCGGGACCGGGCGGTTGTATTTCAGCAGGCAGACTCTTCCCTGTTCCCCTGGCTCACGGTGCGGGAGAATGTAGATTTTGGACTGCGGATGAAGAAGACGGCCAAGGCAGAGCGCCGGGTCATATCAGACCGGTATATCACGCTAGTCGGGCTGAACGGGCATGAGGATAAATTTCCGAAGGAATTATCGGGAGGGATGAAGCAGCGGGTACAGCTGGCCCGGGTACTGGCGAATGATCCGGCGATCCTGCTGATGGATGAGCCCTTTGGCGCGCTGGATGCCATGACCCGGCGGACGATGCAGAAGGAGCTGGTGCAAATATGGCGTGAGACGCATAAGACCGTTATTTTCGTAACGCACGATATTCAGGAAGCACTGCTGCTGGGTGAGCGCATCGGCATCATGTCCGTGGGGCCTTCCTCCAATATCACCGATATATACGACAATGCGCTGCCGTTTCCGCGGGATGTGGCCTCGCCGGAGTTCTACTCGCTGTATAACCAAATTCAGAGCCATTTTGAAGAATAGAATCGGGGGGCAGTACATGTTGAAATGGGTGGAGAAAAAATGGGTCTCGGTCTCCCTGCTATGGATTGCCGCACTCTGCATCTGGCAGCTGGGCGCATGGGTGTATGGTCCGGATGTCATTCCGGGACCCTGGGCTACGCTTAAGGGAGGGCGGGAACTGGTCCAAGACGGCACCTTGATGCAGTATGTCGGTATCAGCTTTTACCGCGTGCTTGTCGGCTGGGTACTCGGCAGCCTGCTGGCTATTCCGGCGGGGCTGATCATCGGGAAAGTGAACGTCATCCGCATTTTTGCCGAGCCGTTCTTGAATTTCATCCGGTTTATTCCGCCGATTGCCTTCATCACACTTTTTCTGGTCTGGTTCGGGATCGGGGAGCAGTCGAAGATTGCGCTGATTATGTACGCCACCTTCTTCATCGTCGTACTGAACACTTTAACAGGCGTAATGTCGGTGGAGGAGGACAAGATCCGCTCGGCCCGCAGCATGGGTGCGAGTGAATGGCAGATTCTGCTGTATGTGATTGTACCAGCTACGATCCCGTATATCTTCACCGGTGTGCGCCTTGCGATGGGGACCTCCTACATGGCGATCATCGGCGCAGAAATGATCGCTTCGAACGAAGGCATCGGTTATCTTATATGGAATTCGCGGCTGTTCTTCCGGACGGACTGGATCTTTGTCGGACTGATCTGCCTGGGGTTCATGGGCTTTGCGACGGACCGGTTGTTTGGCTGGTTCGGCCGGAAGGTGCTCTACCGCTATGGTGTGGTCAGTATGGCTGCGCGGAGAAGATAATACGGTGAAGGGAGAAGGTTCTTACAGTCTGGAGGTATAAGTCCTTGACGGATACAAGTTGTTACAGCTATAGTAGCTGTAACAACTTGTTGGGGCGGGTGCGGTTATGGACAACGGATTTGATTATACAGAGCTGATTGGATTCCAGATTATCAAAGGCGAGGTACTCATCAAGCGCAGGATGCTGGCTATTTTTATGGAGAAGGGCTACGATCTGACCTTTGAACAATGGACGGTGCTGAATGTGCTGTATGCGGAGCCAGGAATCAATCAGAGCGAGATTGCTGCCAGAACCTTCAAGGACAAGACGAATGTTACCCGTATTCTGGATGTGCTCACGAAGAAGGGATATGTGGCCCGCGAAGCGCATGGCAAGGACCGCAGAAGCTATCAGATTTATCTGACTGCAGCGGGAAAACAGATATTCGCTGATCTTATTCCCCATGTGAGGCAGTTGAATAAACAATTTAAGCAAGACATCCCGGACGCGGAGTTGGCGCAATTCATCCATACCCTGGAGACAATTTGCCGGAACGCACAATAAATTTTTTTGTTCACATAGTTGTTATAGCTATTATATATATAACTACTAATTCTGAGTCCACGAAAGGAATGAGCGATTATGGTGGAATTAACGGTGAAGGAAAGATTTGCATTCCGGTTTATTTTTAATGAGAAGAGAGTGTATCAGCGCTGGTATAGCAGGTTTCTCATGTTCGGTACAGATTATGGGAGACTCCGGAGAGTGGTGGGGAGAATCAGCGATTGGCGCGAGTGGTGCGAGGTCTGGACGGCTGAGGGCGATGAGCTGTTCCGCAAAGCGGAAAAGGCACTCACGGAAGGCAGCCGGGGTATAGCCAGAGCCTTGTTCCATGAAGCGGTGGCCTGCTACCATGCGGGTCAGCATATCTTTTTTATCGACAGCCGGCAGAAAGAATCCACCCAGGCAAAGGCGAGGGAAAGCTATGCCCAGGCGATATGTTTATATAACGAAGCTGAGAAGCCTGTGCGGGTGGATATCCCGTATCGCGGAGTCTCTATTCCGGGCTATTTGCGAAGAGCAGATACAGAAGGCAGACCCCTGATTATTTTCGTGAACGGCATGGATAACATTAAGGAGGCGGAGGGGCATCATTTTGGCTCAGTGTTTAACCGGCAGGCCTTTAATTTCTTTACGTTTGACGGACCGGGCCAAGGGGAGATGTGGAGCTCGCTGAAATTCGATGCCCGGAATTACCATACTGCTGTATCGGCGGTAATAGACTGGTTTGAACAGCAGCCGGCAAGCGGGATCGATCTCGGAAGAATTGGTCTCGTCGGCTTCAGCCTGGGCGGATATTTGGCGCCTGAGGCCGCAGCCCGCGATCCCCGGGTGAAATGTACGGCCGGCAACAGCGGTCTGGTCTATATCGGCGGGATTCAGGGGCTGAAGCAATTGAATCCCATCTGGCAGCGGGGGGTTACGTATATGACGGGCTGTGCAACGCTGGAGGAGGCGCTCCCGCAGTTCAATTATGACATTGAAGACGCTCCGGTCCTGCGCTCGCCCCTGCTTTTTTTTCATGCAGGCCGTGATGAGGTGATGCCTGAGCCCAAGACTCATGCAGATAAAATGATGAATTGGGCCAAAGGGGATGCTACGCTGAAATATATGGAGGATGCGGAGCACTGTACGATGAATTATCTGGATGAGGTTTTCCCGGAAATCCTGGATTGGTTCGAGATGCATCTGCGTAAGTAGCCTTGCCTTAACCGCTTATACAGAATTATTAAAGACAGCTGTCCGGAATCCGGGCAGCTGTTTTTTACAATTTATATGCTTTTGGGGTCCCCGTAAAGTACCTGAGTAATCATCGAAGCCAAAGCCCCACTTTGCGGGGGTATTTTACAAATCCTTCTATTCCGCTTGATTCCAGGGTAATAATGGAATCCTATACTTCAGTTGGGCAGCGTATAGCTTGGATCATAGAGCCCGTAAATCAGAAATAGGAGTGATAGGGAAATCATGAAAAAGAGATTCGTACGGCTAATGTCCATGTGTCTGATGTTGTCCTTGCTCGTCCTGCTGCTTGCCGCTTGTGCCAATTCAGAAGCTAAGGCCGATGAAGGAAACGGCGGCGTCAAAGAGCTGAGCTTAAGCGAAATCGAAGCTGAGGCTACCAAGGAAGCCGCTGTAGTCAGTGTGGGCATGCCGGACTCTTGGGCGAACTGGAAGGATACCTGGAATGATATTACGGGCAAGTATGAAATTACCCATACCGATACAGATATGTCGAGTGCAGAGGAAATTGCCAAGTTCGAAGCAGAGAAAGATAAACCGACAGCCGATATCGGCGATGTCGGCATCGCCTTTGGCCCGGTTGCAGTTGAGAAAGGCGTAGTCCAGCCTTATAAAACCTCCCACTGGGACGAGATCCCCGATTGGGCCAAGGACAAGGACGGCAATTGGGTCGTTGGCTATCAGGGCAGTATTGCCTTCCTGACCAATACGAAGCTGGTTGCAGATCCGCCCAAGAGCTGGGAGGACCTGAAGAACGGCAGCTATAAAATCATTGTGGGCGATGTAACCAAGGCAGCCCAGGCGCAAATGGCGGTGCTTGCCGCTGCAATTGCCTTTGGCGGTGATGAGTCCAATATTGAGCCCGGCATTGCCTTCTTCGAGGATCTGGCGAAGAAGGGCCGTCTCTCAAACGCCGAGGCATCCCTTGCGAATATCGAGAAGGGCGAAGTGGAAGTCACGCTGCTGTGGGATTTCAACGCGCTGAACTACAAGGACCAGATCAACAAAGACGGATTCGATGTGGCGATCCCGAAGGAAGGCAGTGTCGTAAGCGGCTATGCGACCATAATTAACAAATGGGCACCGCATCCGAATGCTGCCAAGCTTACACGTGAGTACATTCTCAGCGATGAAGGCCAGATTAATCTGGCTAAAGGCTATGCCCGTCCGATCCGTGACAGCGTGAAGCTTCCGGAGGATGTGGCCGCTAAGCTGTTGCCACAGGACGAGTATGCCAACGTGAAGCCGGTCGGGAATTATAAGGTTTGGGAAGAAACTGCCAAGGCCATTCCGCAGCTGTGGCAGGAACGTGTGCTTGTACATTTGAACTAATCCTCCTGTCGGACAGACTATAGACAAGAGATGAAGGGCGCCTTAGCTAAGGCGCCCGCTTGCTATTCTAAGCGAGAGGAGCATACGGAATGAAACACAGACAACGCAGCGTAATTCTGGCTCTGGTTCCCTTTGTGCTGATGGTGTTGGCTTTTCAGGTGGTGCCGGTCTTGTCTATGCTGACGGGCAGCTTCCGCAGAGCGGATGGAGCGGGCTTCACGCTGGGCAATTATCAGCATGCGCTGAGCAGTGCCTATTATATGCAGGCGATCAAGAACAGCCTGCTGATCTCAGTTCTCTCCAGCCTGATTGGGCTCGGGGTAGGGCTTGTATGTGCGTACTGTATTACACGCTTTGCTCCGGCGGTACGTGACCGGCTGCTGATGCTGTCCAATATGACCTCGAACTTTGCCGGGGTTCCGCTGGCTTTTGCCTACATTATTCTGCTTGGCAATAATGGTGTGTTCACGCTGCTGTTCAAGCAGTGGGGCTGGAATGTGTTTGACGGATTCAATCTGTACAGCTGGTCCGGTCTGATCCTGGTCTACGTCTATTTCCAGATTCCCCTGGCCTTATTACTGCTGTATCCGGCGTTCTATGGTATCAGGGAGCAGTGGAGGGAAGCGGCGGCTCTGCTGGGTGCAGGTCCTTGGCAGTTCTGGAAGACGGTCGGCCTGCCAGTGCTCTCCCCGGCGATCTTCGGTACGCTCGGCATTCTCTTTGCCAATGCGATGGGTGCGTATGCTACCGCCTATGCGCTGGTTGGCGGCAACTATAATCTGCTGGCTGTCCGTATCGGCTCCCTGGTTGCCGGAGATGTGGTGACCCAGCCGCAGATGGGCAGCACGCTCGCGGTTCTGCTGGCATTAAGCACACTGCTGGCGGTATTCCTGAATCAGCGGATGGTGCGGCAGATGGAAGGGTACAGCGGCAGAAGTCCTGCCAGGCAGGAGCACCGCAGCGGGATATTCAAGCGGCGCTGGTCCGCAGTCCGGGAGGAGGCAGGAAGATGAATACACGCAAAGCGGGCTTTGCCCCGCGCACCTTCATGCTCCTGCTCATGATCTACCTGCTGCTGCCGCTGGTGGCGACAGGGCTGTATGCTTTTGCCCAAGACTGGCAGAATACGTTGCTTCCCGAAAGCTGGACACTAAGCTGGTTCAGTGGCATGTTTCAGGATATCCGCTTCCTTGAGGCGCTCTGGACATCGCTCTATCTGTGCCTCCTCAGCGTTCTGCTTAGTCTCGCGGTGATGCTGCCGGCCGTGTTTGTGATTACGGTTTATTATCCCCGCTTGGAGAGCTTCATGAAGTTCATTGTTGTTCTGCCATACGCTGTGCCGGGAGTAGTGGCTGCCGTTGGATTGATCCGGACCTATTCCTCTGGCCCCTTTGATATCTCTGGCACTGCCTATTTGCTGGTAGGGGCTTACTTTGTGGTCACTCTTCCTTATATGTATCAGGGCATCCGCAACAGTCTGCTGAGCGTATCTGCAGTGGAGCTGCTGAATGCGGCTGAGCTGCTTGGAGCAAGAAGACGGACGGCTTTTGTTAATGTGATTCTGCCGAATATCTGGCCGGGTGTTATGGTCTCTGCGCTGCTGTCTTTCTCCGTGCTCTTCGGGGAGTTCGTGCTGACCAATATGCTGGTTGGGGGTCACATCCAGACGATTCAAGTCTACTTGTTCCAGCGTGTAGGGGAAAGTGGACATTTGGCCAGCGCAATTGCGATCTCTTATTTTGTGTTTATTCTACTGCTGTCGGCGGTACTGATGAAGCTGGGAAAGAAGATTAGCAGACAGTCGAAGTAAGGAATAGGGAGGATAAGGGTATGGATGATTATCTGAAGCTGCAGGGTATCCGCAAATTGTTCGGCAGTGCGCCGGTGCTGGATGGAGTGGACTTAAGCATCGCCGAAGGGGAACTAATCACTCTGCTGGGGCCGTCCGGCTGCGGCAAAAGCACGCTCCTGCGCTGTATCGCCGGGCTTACCGGTCTGGACAGCGGCAGCATTAGGCTTGCAGGCAAGGAACTGACGAAGCTGCCGCCGCGCAGCAGGGATGTGGGCATGGTGTTCCAGTCCTATGCGCTATTCCCCAACCTGACCGTCAGCCAGAATGTGGAATACGGAATGCGTATGCAAGGGGCGCCTCCGGCAGCGCGGCGCTTGCGGAGCAGCGAACTGCTGGCAATGGTTGATCTGGAAGACAAGCGTGATGTCTATCCGCAGTCGCTGTCCGGCGGACAGCAGCAGCGGGTCGCCCTGGCCCGCTCGCTTGCCGTTCAGCCGAAGCTGCTGCTGCTGGACGAACCGCTCAGCGCGCTCGACGCCAAGATCCGCAAGAATCTGCGTGCGGAAATCCGCGATATCCAGCGGCGTCTGGGGATGACAACGCTGTTCGTCACCCATGATCAGGAAGAAGCACTGATCCTCTCGGACCGGATCTGTATCATGAACCAGGGCCGTATTGTCCAGGAAGGCTCCCCGGAGCAGCTGTACACAGCGCCGCGGACGGAGTTCGCCGCCCGTTTCATGGGCAGCTATAACGTATTCAACCGGGCAGAGGCACTGGCGCTTTTCCGCAGCATTGATAGCCGTGCCGACCGTTTTGCCATCCGCCCGGAATCCGTTACCCTACTGGCAGAAGGTGAGCCGATACAGGATGATGCGGACGACATGATTGATGTGAGCGGGGAGGTGCTGGCCGTATCGGTTCTGGGCAATATCATCCGCGCTATTGTCGCGGCCGAAGGTGTCCATCTGACCGTAGATCTGCTGAATGACGGCCGCTTACTGCGGGTTCGTGAAGGAGAACGTGTTACCGTCCTTCTCGATCCCTCCCAGCTGCTGCATCTGGAGCAGGAAGGGGCATAGACAGGCGGGTACAGCTGCAAAAGGTGTGGCTGGTTCTATTCAGGATAGGCTGGATGAGCTCTCCGCTGCGGGTTATGGTTTCATGCTATAATGGGGTATCTATGAGCAGGATAAGCAGGAAGGAGCACTACCCCAATGGAAGTAACCGCACAGGAAGTGGCGGAATGGATGGTTAAGGAAATCAAATTTACAGGAACCCTGCACCAGACCGCAGCGATTGAATATGTGAAGGCGAATTTCGGCGAAGAGTTTGTCTTCGTGAATGAGAATGGAAATGCATCGCTATCCAAAGAGGTGAAGAAGGCTTTCCGCAAGCTGCACGGCGGCAGAATTGCCTGGGACCGTGACGGGTTCCTGTGGGCCTGGACCTAAGGGCTGACTCAGCATAGGAGAAACATAAGAACACAAGCAGAAACGGCTACGCCGTCCTTGAATAGGACGGCATTCGTTTCAGCGAGAAATAGAAGGATAAATTATCATGTGAAACATATAAATTCTTATATTTTAACAAAGGGAGCATTGCTGTAATAGCAGTGCTCCCTTTGTTATTACATAATCGTCATAGCCTATACATATTCCAGCATGCCTTTCTCCTTGAGCAGATCGACAATGTCTTTGACCGACTGGGCTTTATCCTTGGGACAGATCATGACTGCATCCCCGGTGTCAGCGATGATGAAGCCGTCTACGCCGATGGTGGTAATCAGCCGCCCGTTGCCATAGATAATAGAGTTGCGGGTATCGATGCCGACATGATTGGCCTTGATAATGTTGCCTTCATCATCAGGCGGGAAGATTGCACCGAGTGCATCCCAGCTGCCGATGTCATTCCAGCCGAACTGGCCGGACAGGACCACTACCTCGTCGGAACGCTCCAGAATGCCATAGTCAATCGAGATATTCTGCAGCAGCGGGTAGATCCGGTTAATGGTCTCCTGCTCCTGATCCGTACCAAGCGCTTCACTGATCGGCAGCATAGTATTATATAGCCGCGGCAGATACCGCTTGAAGTTATCGATAATGACCGAGGTCTTCCAGATGAAAATCCCGCTGTTCCAGAGATAATTGCCTGAGGCCAGATATCCCTGTGCCTTTTTGAAATCCGGCTTCTCCACGAATTCAGCTACATCGTATACGGCAACCGGTTTGACTGCGATCGGCTCTTTGTCATAAGCGATATAGCCGTAGCCGGTGGAAGGAAAGGTCGGTTTGATCCCGATCGTGACAATGGCATCACTCTCCATCGCGACGGTGCAGGCTTCGTCCAGCGTAAGCCGGAACTGCGGCTCATCGGTAATATAATGATCGGAAGGCAGGACCACCATTAAGGAATCCCCTTCGCTTATCTGCTGGATGGAGAAGGCGGCGAACAGGATGCTTGCCGAAGTATTCCGGGCCACAGGCTCGATCAGAATATTGCTCTTCTGCACACTGCTGTGCATAATGCTCTCCAGCAGGACCGCCTGGGTGCGGTTGGTTACGATCACGGTATTCTCCTGCGGGATGATGCCCTTGAAGCGTTCGATCGTATCGTTCAGCATAATATCATTGCCGCTGATGTTCAGCAGCTGCTTGGGAATTTCCTGTCTGGACAGCGGCCAGAAGCGGGTGCCGCCTCCGCCTGCAAGAATGGTTGCGAATTTATCCATGGTGAGTCACCAGATGGGCAATCGAGAAGGAGATGATGCTCTCCGATCCCTGATTGAGGTTCAGCCCCGAGCTGTGAATTCCGTCGTAGCAAGCCCCGGTCTGGGGATCAATCAGTGAGAGCTGCAAAGAATTATTCCCTGTATACCAGGCGTAGCATAAATCGGCCTGCTGCAGATAAGCAGGGTCCTTCAGCACCACAGCGGCTTCCTCGCAGGCCAGCAGCATTTCGCAGGCTTCGATCGGCTGTTCATCATATAGCGCAGGAGTGCCGCCGCGCAGCAGCCAGCCGTGGCTGCCTATGGGCTTGTAATAGCCTTCCGGCGCGAAGGTCCGGGAGATCAGGAAATCCAGGCTTTCTTTTGCTGTATATTTCAGCGCCGGATTGCCGGAAATCTTGAAGGCCTTGAGCAGCGCCCAGGGCAGCATGGAATTACCGTACGTAAGACTGTCTTCATACCAGTTCCAGCCTTCGCCCTTGGTGAGGTTGTATTGGTCATTCAGCCGGACGGCAACAGATTCAATAAGTTCTGTGATGAAGGCTTCCGGCAGGAAGGCCAGTTCTTCATCTGTGCTTGGCGTATGCGGATAAGGGAAGGAGTAGGTGAGCGCTCCGGGAGTTTTAAGCAAATAGCTGAGTCCGATAACGGCATAGGCTAAAGCCCGTGGAGACCGCAGACCTCCGATATGCGGCAGCGCCTGGTTAATTAAATAACGGCAGGTATTCAGCAGATTGTCCGGCAGTATGGAGGAATAGGAGAGTACGAAGCCCAGCGCCCAGAGTGTGCGCCCCTGGCAATCCTCGGAGCCGCGCTCCTCCAGGAAGGAACGGTTATAGTCCATGAAGTTCCTGAAGTTGCCCTCTTCTGTCTGTGCATGGTGGACGAAAGAGAGATACGTATGGATCAGGTCAAGGGAGGCGTTGTCCTGATTTTTTTTGTACATCAGAACGGCTGCGATTAGAGCCCGCGCATTGTCATCAGTGGTGTAGCCCTTGGCACGGTCGGGAACCCCGAATTTCGTATGCTGGAAAATCCCTGTATCGTCGGTAATCCGGCGCATATAGTCCGGTTTGAACTGCAACGCTGCGGATGTCTGCATCAAATCACACTCCGGCCAGCCGGTTTGGAGAGGGCTATTTTGTCCTGGAAGATGGCAGCGTAGGTTTTCGCGATTTCACTCCACATCATGGTACTGCCGAGCGCCTGTGTACGTTGCTCCATATCCTTGACCTTGGCCGGATCATCCAGCAGCTCCAGAATACAGGCTTCCAGAGAAGCTGAGTCACGGAAATTCGCCAGCAGGCCGCGGCCTTCAGCGAGCATCTCTTCAGCATAGCGGTAAGGAGTGGAGATAATGACTCTGCCATAGCCGACGCCGTATGCGAGCGTGCCGCTGACTGCCTGATCCTTGCCCAGATAAGGGGTCATATAAATATCCGACATTACCAGTGACTCGATGACCTCTTCCTGGGTCAGCAGCTTGTCGACGAACAGCACATTGTTGACCAGGCCTAATTCATGCACCAGATCGGTCAGTTTTTGACGGTAGACTTCACCTGTCTCCAGTTTGACGACCGGATGAGTCTTGCCCCAGATAATATAGAGCGCGTCCGGGTGCTGCTTCACTACTCCGCTCATAGCCTCAATGGCATATTCAATGCCCTTGCCGGGACTGAGGAAGCCGAAGGTCGAGAGTATTTTGCGGTCTCCGAACTTGTACTGGGTCTTTAGCTCCGCGCGGGTAGAAGTCTTAACGAAAGGCACACCGTGGTGAATAAAAGCAATTTTGGCGGCGTTAATATGATAGACAGAGATGAGATCATCTACCGTAGACTGGGCCATGGTGACAACCTTGACGCTTCCCTCGGCGAGCCGGGTAAGGATCTCATGCTGCTTGGGTGTAGGCTTGGTTAATACAGTATGGAAAATGACCACATAGGGTTTATGAAGCTCCTCCGTGAACTGCAGCAGATATTCGCCGCTTTCCCCGCCGTAGATTCCGAATTCATGCTGAATGACTAGCAGATCGGTATCGGACTGATTGATTTCCCTAGTTGCATCTATATAATCAGATAGCTGATGTTGGTTGATTTCCCTCATGACCTGGTCTGTGTAATGGTAATTTCCGTTGTTGTTCATGGCGATGATACGCGGTTTGTTGAAGCCTTGAAGCTTCGTGAACTCATCCAGGAGATCTTGGGTGAAGGTAGCAATTCCGCATTCTCTCGGCAGGCTGGTAGATAGGAAAACAATATTTTTATTGCGGTTGCTATGGTTCATGCGTAAAGCCTCCCTATTGATTATCGAAATTTGGGAACAAAAAAAGAAAATAAAGAGGACTTTATTTTCCGGAGATAAGTGGTATGAAATTTCGTTTCTGCAATTTATTTCCTGTTCTAACTATAACATGACCATTTTATCTTGTCAATTCATTGACTCCCCTCAAATCTCCGGATATAGTGATGTAGGAGGTGTAGGAATGCCGGTCATACGCAGTAAACTGAGTGAGGTTATGGAGAAGCATGACCCCAAATTATCGATCCGCAGGCTTGCAAAAGATATTAATTACCATTTTGATTCCGTCCGGCGGATGTACAAAGATGAGATGGTGCAGTATCCCCGGGATCTGCTGCTGAAGCTGTGCGCTTACTTCAATATTCAGCCCGGAGAATTGATCCGGATGGAATCAGATGAGAACGATTGGACAATAGATAAGGCAAATGAGTATGAGGAGGAAGGCAATGACAAGGAGCACCGCAAAGATAGCAACCTGTAATGAGCTGCTGGATACCTTTTATGCCTATCTCCGTACCGTGCACGTGGAGAAGCTGGTCTTCTCCGGTGTGGGCGGACGTGATGTATACAATATAACGGCTCCTTTTCTGCATGACGGGGAGGAAGTCATCTTGGGAAGAGTTGAGGAACGGGATAGTGAGTTCTCTCAAGTCTTCTTTTTTACATTCCGGGAGGATGGCGTTTGGGTACCCCGTGCACATACTCATACGTATAGTCTGCAGGATCCCTGCGTAACCCGGATTAAGGGTGAACTGATTGTCGGAGGAGTAGAAGTAATCACAGCCGGGGACAATCCGCAAAAGATAGTCTCGTGGGTCACACAGTTCTACCGGGGATACCGGATTGATTCGATGTACCATTTCTCCTCCGGTCCGGCAATGATGAAGGATATACGGCTGATTGAGCTGCAGGATGGCAGAATCGGCGTACTCACCAGGCCGCAGGGAGAGCGGGGAGGTAGAGGGCAGATCGGCTTCACCATTATCGATTCACTGGAAGAGCTGAATGAACAGACCTTTCTGGAAGCAGAGATTCTGCAGCATCAGTTCGTGCGGGAGGAGTGGGGCGGAGCCAATGAAGCCCATCTGCTGCGCAATGGACATGTGGGTGTGCTCGGGCATATCGCCTGCTTCGACCATCTGGGGAAGAAGCATTACTACTCCATGGTCTTCTCGCTTAATCCGGATACCTTCGAAACTACTCCACTCAAAATCATCGCGGCCAGAAGCGATTTCCCCATCGGTCCGGGTAAACGCCCCGAACTCCAGGATGTCATTTTCAGCGGGGGGCTGGTGCGCTTAGAGGGCGGCCGGGCGGTATTATCTGTAGGCGTCAGCGATGCCGAAGCTTACAGAATTGAGATTCCCGATCCGTTTACAGAATATGAAGCCTGATTCTCGCTGGTTTGACTAGATTCTATGGTCATGGTACACTTAGTATGACAAGAATTTATGGTCGAAGAGAGCGGGAACCAAGCAATGAGTAAATTTATTCAACTAAACAATCGTACGTCTGATACAAAGTCCAACCTGAATGTAGCAAGAAAGCAAGGCCGCATCCCGGCTGTACTGTACGGAATTGGTAAAGATACTCTAAGTCTTGAAGTGAGCGAGAAGGAACTGCTGGAAATGCTGAGAACCAATCCGCGTGCAATCCTGCAAGCGAAATTGTCTGATGGTACAACCGTTCCGGTGGTGGTTCAGAACATCCAGAAGCAGTCGATGTCCGGTAAAGTGCTGCATATTGATTTTCAGCATGTGAATATGAGCATCAGCATGGACAGCAAGGTTACGATTCATTTTGCAGGCGAAGCTGTTGGGGTCAAAGAAGGCGGCGTACTGCAGGTGGAAATATATGAAGTAGATGTCCGCTGTATGCCGGGCGATCTGCCGACTTCCATGGAAGTGGACATCAGCGGCCTTGCCATTGGCGACCAGTTGCTTGTGTCTGATCTGATTTTCCAGGATGGTATTGAAGTGCTGACCGATCCAAGTACAGTAATGATTCAGATCAAGACTGTGCATGAAGAAGCTGAAGAACCGGAAGTCACTCCGGCTTAAATAGAGGATAACGAATATAGCCCCTTTGGGCAGAACGTATTGGGAACTCATGATGATGTCATGATTCCGGCTACGTCTGCTGGAAGGGGCTATTTGTTGTTCTAACAGGCATATTTCCGGGAAGGAGCTACTTCAGTGCTCCCTCCGTCAGGCCGGCAACGATATAGCGGTGGAAGAAGAGGTATACGACAATCATCGGGAGCGTAATAATCGCCAGTGCGGAGAAAAGCAGCTTATAGTCGGTCATATATCGGCTGGAGAAGGCCAGCAGGCCGATCGGGATGGTCTTCAGTGCATCATTCTGGATGTACAGCATGGCCAGCAGCAGCTCATTCCAAGCATTCAGCGCCGAGAAGATCCCCACGGTAGCCATGTTTGGAACAAGCAGCGGAAGGATAATTCTGCTGTACATCACCCAGTCATTACAGCCGTCCATGCGGGCAGCTTCCAGCAGTTCTTTTGGTACGGAGTCTAAGTACGCCTTGAGCAGAAAGATAGCCAGCGGAAGTCCTGTTCCTATATAAGGAAGAATTAACCCCATATAGGAATCCTTCAAATTCAGCTGCTCAAAAATATAGCTCTGGGCAATGAAGAAGGATTGCAGCGGCATGAACAGTCCGAATACGAACATTAGCATCAGGAAGCTGCTTCCTCGGAATCGCAGCTTACTGAAGGCAAAGGCTGCGAGGCTGGCGAAGAGCAGAATGCCTGCTACGGTAGCCGAGGTGACGATTACGCTGTTGCTGGCATAGGTGCTCATATTGCCGACAGTCCACGCTTTGGACCAGTTCTGCAGATTAACCTGTTCCGGCAGCGCGAACGGGGTGGAGAAGATCTTACGGTTCTCACGGAATGAGGAGAGGATAAGCCAGAGGATCGGATAGAAATAGAAGCAGGAGATGAAGATCATGAACAGATAATACAGAATATGTGAGAGCGGTCTGCGTTTTGCCGACTCCCCTCCGCTGTAAGCGTCGTTCTTGATATCCAGGGCTGTGGTCGTCAAGGAGAACACCTCACTTTCTCATGATTTCAGAGTTTACATGTTTCGGTGGCCCCACAAAGTACCTGAGTCATCACCCGAAGCCAAAGCCCCGCTTTGTGGGATTATTCTAAAATATAAGAATTTTATATGTTGGACACTATAAATTATCCTTCTATTTCTCGCTGAAACGGTACCGTCCTTTGAGAGGACGGCAAAGCCGTTTCTGCTTAATACTCCAGCACACCGGAGTCTTTCTTCTTCAGTCTGCCGGCAACAAGCCCGATGATCGCAATCACGATTGTCATTATGACAGCGAGCGCAGAGCCGTAGCCGATGCTCATGTGGGTAAAGACTACTTTGACCAGATAGGTCGTAACGATTTCGGTCGAATTATACGGCCCGCCGTTAGTCATTACATAGAACAGGTCGAAGGACTGGAAGCCGGTAAGCACACATAGCATGATGCCTGTCTCTACCAGATTACGGATCATCGGTACCTTGATCTTGAAGAATATCTGTCCTTCCCCGGCGCCATCCAGATGGGCGGATTCATAGACTTCTTTGGAAATGCGCTGGATTCCGGAATAAAAGATGGTCATATAGAACCCTGCGTAGACCCAGCCGGATACGATGCAGATGGCGTAAAGTGCCGTATCGGGGTTGCCTAGCCAGACTCTGGTCCAGCTCTCCAGGCCGATCTTCTCCAGCAGGATATTGATAAGGCCGAAGTCGGAATTATAGACGAATTTCCATAAGTAGGAGACGACAATCATCGGCAGCATGACGGGCACGAAGAATGCTAGCCGGAATATTCCGCTGCCCTTGCGGCCCATCGTGATTAATCCTGCGAGTCCCAGTCCGACAAGGACTTCAACAACGACCGTGGCTACAATATAAATCAGTGTGTGTCCATAGGAATTAATGTAGATGCGGTCTTGAAAAGCCCGGATGTAATTGTCAAAGCCGGTGAATTTCATATGGCCGATCCCGTTCCAATCGTAGAAGCTGAATACGAATGTCATGAGGACCGGAATAAGTACAACAAAGGCAAACAGCAGGAGGGCTGGCGAGATGAACAGGTAGGGAGAGAGCTTATTGCTTCGGCCGGACATGGGACCACCTCCAATTCAAGATAAGATAAGGGGGACCGCCGCAGGGCGGTCTATAGTATAGAAGCATAAGAAACCGGAGGGGATAAATAATCTTCGATTTCCAGATGAAGCCGCCTTGTAGACGTACTCATCGTTACTTCAGAGGGGCGATGGTTGTCTCCAGTTCGGCGAGGGCATCTTCAGGTGATTTGGCGCCTCCAATGACCTCAGAGGTGGCCATGTTAAGCGCATTGGCTACCTCGATGGAATAGCCGGTATCAGGCGGGGACACCAGCACTGGAGCATTCTCCATCAGAGCGTTCAACTCGAGTGAGAGCGGAAGCAGGGTCTCCTTGTCAATTCCGTCCTTGGTAATCGGCACGGCGCCGGCGTCAGTGAGCTTCTTGGAGGATTCGGCAGAGCTGTAGAGCTTCATGAATTCAATGGCCTTATCGATCAGTTTGGAATTTTTATTGACGACCATTCCATTCAGCACGCCGATCACACTGTCCTGATTGCCCTTCCCGTCCGGTATGGCAGGGGTATTGAAGTAGCCAAGCTCAAGATCCGGTGTTTCTTCAACTGCGGTCGGGGCCAGCCAGCTGCCAATCGGATGCATGGCACCGCTGCCGTTCAGGAACAGCATATCCGCTTCACTGTCGCTGGAGGCCGTTACATTCTCGTTAATATATCCTTTGTCCCATAGCTCTTGTACATAACCGTAGGCTTTGACAAAATCCGGTGTATTGAATGGCTGCTTCAGTTGCATAGCCTCGCTGTAGGTATCCTCCCCCACGACACGGGAAATGATATGGGCCACCCAGTTGCCTGCCGTCCACAGATCAGAGTTGCCGATCACGAGTGGAGTGATGCCCGCCTGCTTGATCGTATCGCATACCTGAAGGAACTCCTCCCAGGTGGTTGGAGGCTGAAGCCCGAGATCATTGAATACCGCTTTATTGTAAAAGATAACATTCGTCACATCGCCCGCAGTGGGAATCATATAGGTCTTGCCGTCCATTATCATGCCATTGAAGGTACCTTCGGCGAACATGTCCTTCAGCCCCGAGCTTTGAAGCTGTTCTGTAATATCCGCGGCATAACCGTCTGTTACTCTGGTCTGCAGGCGCTGCCCGGCCCATTCGAAGTATAGATCGGGAGCATTTTTACCGCTAAGCAGATTTGGCAGTCCGATCGTTTGATAGGTGTCATCATCCTGATAGCTGAATTCAACTTTGATGCCCTGATGCTGTTCCTCGAACTCTTTGCCGATGGTTTCCCAAACCTTAATCAGCCCTTCTCCCGGTGAACCCATAGCGATACGTAGTGTTTCCGGTTTGGTATCAGAGCCGCCATTATTTGCCCGGCTGTTATTTGGACCTGCAGAAGAGCAGCCCGTTATGGCGGTAACCAGCATCGTTGAGATCAGTGCAATCATCCACTTTTTCATTAGTTAATCGCTCCCTTAATATGGAATGGGGTTATATTGGTTGACCGTAGGGGTTGCCCACAGGGCAGAGTGGATAGCAGCAGTTCCTCCCTTTCAAGTTGGAATGGTAAATAATGTGACGCTAAAAGAAGCTGTTTAACCTTGACTCCAACTTTCTCCTCGTATTTCCATCTCAATATGTAACTTTATGTGACGTATATGAGTGAGGTAATACTGGGTAGCGAATGAGACTGATACGTTCAAGAGAATTTGTAGTAACAATATAATTTCATTATTAATTATAGCAGGCCCCCTGTCAATTGTTTTTCATGCAAAAAAACTTATAAAATTCATTTTGTTCCGAGAAGAAGGATTTAGTATTTTTGATCGTTGATTTTATGTAAGCGCAAACAACATTGAATTTATATGGAATTTTACGATGTTATGGGAGTTTGTGGAAAAGAGGGGAGGAATATATGCCGGTTAAAGAAATGTATTGACAATTTGTTATGATTAAAAATAGAATGTGGGTAAATGTTACTACAATAACATTGGTGATATGACATGGAGGTGACATAAAAAAGTAGATTAAACAATGAAATGACCTGAAAAGGATGTAACCCCGCGAAGATTTTGTTTCGGGTAAGAGGTTTCGGGAAGTCACGAGCGCCATTAGAAGTATGATCCAAACCGGGGTGTGTAAGATGATTTTCGGGTGAAGCAGACGCAATCTAAACTTTACGAGGAGGAATGAAGATGAAGTTCAAATGGAAGCAGACGCTTGGTGTATTCGCCGTGGTGTCATCCGTAGCGTTTACCGGCGCGTCCGCAGCATCTGCAGAAACAACGGAGAAGATTCCTGTATGGGCCGCAGAGGAAATTGCCTCGTGGAAGGAAATGGGGTTGCTCAAAGGCAACCAGGATGGCCTTGTTCTGCCGAATGACGGAATCAGAAAAACAGAATTCGTAGCCCTAATTAACCGGATCTTTAATTTCAGTGAAGAAAGTGCCCAGAGCTTTACCGATGTACCTCAGACGGCATGGTACGCTTCTGAGATCAGCAAAGCGGTTGCAGCTGGTGCCCTTATGGGCAGCGGAGAAGGTAAGATCGACCCGCTTGAGGTCCTGACCCGTGAGCAGGCGGCCCTTATTCTCAGCAGAGTATTCAATGTTGCAGCTTCCGGGAAGGCCGTCTCTCCATTTACAGATGATGCTGTGATTGCCGGCTGGTCCAAGGAAGCCGTATATGCTATGAAGGAAGCCGGTTATGTGGAAGGCACACCGCAAGGCTTGTTCCAGCCCCGAAAAGCACTGACACGGGCCGAGGCTGTGAAGATGATTAATAACGCCATGGGCCTCCTGATTGCCGACGGCGGGGATCATTCAGGAACATCCGGCAGAAACCTGATTGTTAACACGGCTGGAGGCACCCTGTCCGATCTGAACTTCTCGGGGAATTTATATATTACACCTGGTGTTGGCGAAGGTAATCTGAGTCTGGTCAACACGACTATTGGAGGCGTCGTTTACATAAACGGCGGCGGTACACACAGCATCACCCTAACGGACAGTAAAGTGAGCCGGATTGTAGTCAGCAAGCCCGCCGGTCCTGTAAGAGTTCTGCTGAAGGGAAAGACAACAGCAACGGAGATTGATGTGACCTCCGGTGCCCAGATTGTTAATGAATCGGAGCAGGCGGTAAATATCGTCAATGTGTTTACGGGAGCTTCAGATGCTGTTTCCCTGTCAGGGGATGTAAATGAGCTGAATGTGGTCGCACAGACGGGCTTCACACTGGAAAGTGGCCAGATTGGCAGCTTGAATGTCTCGTCCAAAGCAGGAGGATCAACAATTAAATTGAACAAGGGAGGAACTGTCAAGAAAATGATTTTAGGCAGTGCAGCTGCCGTAACTGGAGAAGGGGCAATCATAGAAGCGATAGTCAATGTAGAAGGCGTATCGTTCTCTGTTAAGCCGGACAAGCTGACGATTAATGCTTCGAAGGTAAGCATAGGCGGACAAGATTATGATGCTTCCGGCAAGCTGATCTCTTCGACAGCCGGCAGCTCAGGAGGAACAGGTTCAAGCGGTGGCACGGGAAGTCCGACCCCAACCCCAACCCCAACCCCAACCCCAACCCCAACTCCGACCCCAACCCCAACCCCGAAGCCGACACCAACGCCAGAGCCCAAAGCTCCCGAGCGGTATTCCTATGCCGAAGCCTTAAGCTCGTTCAGCTCGACGGGAGCAGAAGGCTTGGCCAAGCAGTACTTGACCTTTCTCCAAGATCCTTCATACACTCCTTCGATAGCGAACAAGGATGTGACGATGCCGAACCTTGTGAATGCCATAACCTTTGTTAACTATGAATTTAATGTCAAACCTTCTATATTCGCTTCCCTGCGGGGGGTTAATACTTCTATTCTGGACAGTACCCGTACTTATTTGTGGATCGGAACAAACGGCGGAGTGACCAAAATCAATCTCAAAACGAATGAAATGATCAGTTATTCTGCACAAGGCAAGGCATTGTACGATGATAAGGTACTTCTGCTGCTATCGGATGGAAGTACGGGCGTACTGGTTATAACACAAACCGGCGTATCGCATATCTACCAATAAGGAAAGGGGAGTTTACCATGTACATGATGAAGAAGAATGGCCTGAAGATTACGGGTGCCCTGCTTGCCTTGACGTTGTCTGTCCTGCCGGCAGCGCCTGTATTCGCAGACAAGCTGCCTGGTGCGAGCTACTCTCCTGTTCAGCTGGAAGCCGTGCAGACCAAAGAAATGACCTATTACAAAACCGGATCGGTGTCCATCCCGGGCAGCATCGAATGGGTTACCGATACTGCTGCACTCAAATTTCTGCCGCTGTCGGTGATCGGCGATGTAACCAGTGTTGTTCTGGACGGGGGCGTATACTGGATTGGAACGGAGACCGGCCTGCAGCGGGTTGATTTCGGCGCAAGCGATACCAAGGATATCGTTCAGTATATGGCTGGACCGAGATATCTATATGGCGGCGATGATCATGTGACGGGACTTGCCAGCGACGGGCAGGATGGCATCTGGGTCCGGACCGCAAGCGGTGTCACTCATATCGCGATGCCGGAGAAGACGCTGCATGACAAATCGTTTATCTATGAGGATCTCGTGGAGTCGATTCTTGACCGGCGCGGCATGGTTCATGGCGCAGGCTTTACCTTTACGGAGACGGACAGCAAGCTGGATGCGGTCAATTACAACTCTGCGACCGGACTGTTCACATCAACGCCTACCACCAGCGATAATGATGGCTTATGGACCGCGATGTATGCAATGGGTGAGGTATTCCGCTATAAAGCGCTGCAGGATCAGTACGGGACCAGTCCGGCCTCTGGAGAGCAGGCAGAAATCGCCGATGCCAGAGCGGCAGCGCTTAGAGCAACCAAGGCTGTGCTGCTGCTTGATTATGTATCCGGACGCGGAAACGGGTTCCCGGCACGTTCCTATATGCTGACCAGCGAAGCCACTGCGGCTACAGTGGGCAATTCAGTGTATGGCTACCAGTCTACGAACGGGTTCTGGTTCCAGAACTTCGTCGGGCCGGACATGATTAACCCCAATGGAATTATTCCAAGCATGCAGCGTGACGACGGAACAGAGCCGATTGGCTATTCCATGGTTAGGGTAACCAAGGACGCACAGAACAAAAAAGGCTCCACGCTGTTCCCGAGTGGAGGTACTGATGTGCTCAACTATAATGGACTTGGGCTTAGCCAGGCCGCCATTGACGAGCTGAACCTGACGCGTCCTGAAGGCCAGAAGCTGGGGATTGATATCAAGACACGGGTTGGAACTGCCGTAACTGGCGCAGTCTATCAGGTGCTGCCTGTCATCACGGCTGCCACCAACAACAATGATGCGAAGGAAGACAAAACAACGGGTGAAAATAATAAGCCGCTGTTTCAGCTGACGGCTCCTGTCTATGAGCAGATTCCGGATTTCTTCAATGATTTGTTCCCGGATAGCGCCATTGTGGACGGCCATATCGACATGAATCAGATTGTGTATAAGGCAGATACCTCCGCAGATGAAGTGGATGGGCACTACGCCATGTTCTACACAGCTTATAAATATCTGGTCGGTGACAGCTCTGATCCTGAGCTTCTTGAGCTGAAATCCCTTATTGAAGAAACAACACACCGCATGACAGAGCTGATCTTGAAGGATGACCATTATTACATTGAGGATGCTACCGGCAAATCAACACAGTGGTCCAGATGGTTCGCCAAGTACTTCAACGACAGCCTTGGCGTTATGGAGCAGCAGGTACAGTGGCAGTCCAAGATCGGCGTTGACGAGAACGGAGATGATGCGCTGTCCTACGGTTACGAAGACGGACCGCTCAACGCACTGCAAGTCATGGCTGCGCTGAAATCAGCAAGCTATATTGTCGCAGAGAGCTATCCGGCCGATTCGGCGAAATATGAGCTGGCCTATGAGCAGGCTTTTGCTGGCAGCTACAGCAAGGAGGAACCGTATATCAACGGCCTTGGCTATATGGATATGGCACTTGATTATATTGAGCGGAGACTTGTGCGTCAGGCTACCAACGCTTACAGCGAGAACGATAACCAGGCCGTAACCATGGATAATGCAGGGGGTGGCACAAACACCAATGCGACGCTTCATAATGACTGGACCCAATACATCAATTACTCCGATGAAGAGCTGGGCTGGTTCCCGGTATTCATACTTGTTACTCTTGAGCAGGATGCAGGCAGACATGCGCAGATTGTAGCAGCCTATGATCAGTGGTATTCCAATGAGGTGCGGGAGGAGAATCCGTTCTACACCTTCCTCTACCAGCTTGCACATCCGGATAAAACCGATGTCGATCTGCAATCTGCGGTCCGATTCCTGTACCGTTTCCCTGAATTCCAGATTGAGTTCCCGGTGCAATGGGATCGTCAGGATGTGCTCTATATTGAACCGGGTGACCGCGACGATTTCAAGCAGACGAACTACGCGCTTGCACCGGATGAGCGGCGCATCATTAAGCATAACTCGAATCCGTTTGAGAATGACAGCCAGACTACAGGCGCCAATCCAGGGTATAACTACCGTACAGGCAGCATTGAGGCGGGTTCAGTATTCACGTTGCCTTATTGGCTGGGGCGTTATTTTGAAATTATCAAAGAATAGCAGGAGCTTAATGAACTGAAGGCAACGGAGCCGGAGCGCCCCATGAGGGGCGCTCCGTATGCTCTCTGCTATGATTTTGATCTAACCTTCTGTTATCCAAACTGCCTCTCGATAGTATAGCTGGGGAAATCACCCCGGAATACGCCGAAGCTGTATTCCAGAGGGGAGCCGTCCGCCAGATACGTAAAAGTTCTTACTTGCAGACAAGGGGAGCCTTCTTTGACGCCAAGTAACCTGCTGGCCAGCTTGTCTGCCAGTACAGGCTTCAGCTGCTCCACAGAGCGGTAAGCCTTCAGATTGTACTCTGATTCAAGGAAGGAGAAAAGTGATCCGTCTTTATATTCATTGATGAGCCCCGGGGCAAGATCCCAGGCAATATAAGTAGTTTCATATAGAAGAGGTTCATTATCCGCATAGCGGATCCGCAAAAGCTGGTTCACGGGAGCTTTCACCGAAATATTAAGAAATTCATTAAGCGGTATTTCCGCAGGCATCACTTTGGCTTCGATGATTTTACTGGTCGGCTCTTTGCCGCTCATCAGCACATCTTCTGTGAAGCTGCGTTTCTGGTTAAGCTGGAGCTCCTTTCGTTTGACGAAGGTGCCCTTGCCCTGATGCCGCTCAAGAATATCCTGAACCTCAAGCTCGCTGAGCGCGAGGCGGATTGTAGTCCGGCTGGCGGAGAACATCTCGCATAATGCGGCTTCGGTGGGGAGTTTCTCTCCGACGGCATAGAATCCGGATTGAATCTGTTTGAGCAGTTGTTCTTTAATGTTGAAATATAATGTGTTATTTGTTCTCTTTGTCATTACAAGTTTCCTCCGATGCCAATTTGTTATATTATATCACGGAAAAAGGGCCGGAGAAACCTAATAGAAAAGAGAGTTCTGGGAATACGAAATTCCTAAAACTGGAATTCGCTCTTTGTTCACCCCATGCCAGGTAAAGAGAATTATCTATATTTTTTTTGTAAGAGAACTCTCTTATTATGTGGATGCATGAAAAAGGCAATATATTTGTAGGAACAATATATAAAAATGTTACTATAAATAAACTCAATATACCAATCAGGAGTGAAAGCTATGTACTTCGCGGGTGTAGACGGCGGCGGAAGCAAAACCATTGCCATTATAGCTGATCATTGCGGCAAAGTGCTGGGATCCGCAGTGACAGGCTGCGGCAACCATCAAATCATTGGTGTCCAGGCGGCTGTGCTCAATATTCGCGGAGCGCTGTTTGGTGCGCTTGCGCAGGCAGGGATTGCCATGGATCAGCTGGGTTTTGTGCAGTTCGGTCTTGCGGGTGCCGATCGCAGTATTGATATGGACAAGCTTTCTCCGGAAATCAGCAGGCAATTGGACTTGCGGAGCTGGAATATGGTCTGCGATACGCTGGAGGGGCTCCGTGTCGGGAGCCGGGATAACACGGGAGTGGTGCTTGTCTGTGGAAGCAATACGAACGCAGCGGGCCGCAACCGGCTCGGGCAAACGGTGCAGGTAGGCGGATTCGATACTTTGTTCGGTGACCGGGCCGGCGGCTTTTATCTCGCTGCACAGGCACTCGGCAGGGCTGTGCGCTGCTGGGAAGGCAGGGAACCCTACAGTGATCTGGTCGAGCGGATACCTCTGAGGCTTGGGTTTACAAGCTTCGGGGAGATGCTGAACCGGTATCTCGATGATGAGATCACTGCGGCGCCGCTGGAGCTGTCGCTGATTGTTCACGAATCGGCAGACTCGGGTGATTGGCTCTCCCGCCAGTTGCTTGCAGATATGGGCAGAGAGCTGGGGATTTCTGCATCGGCCGTAATCCGCAAACTGGGCGGCTTTGAAGAGGAAGCGGTGCCGGTCATCCTTACGGGGAGTATCCTTCAATCCGGCAGAAACCCGTTGCTGCTGGATGCGCTGCTTCAAGAGGTGAAGGCGGAGCATCCCCTTAGCACACTAGTAATCCCGGAGCTGCCGCCTGTATTCGGTGCGGTGATGCTTGCCATGGACCAGCTTGGCCTGCCCGTAACCACAGCAATAATAGAGAGTTTCAAGAGAGACGGAGGAAATCACAAATGAAGAAGAACCACTTGAAAATCGCAGTAATCGGAGGAGGCTCCTCCTATACGCCGGAGCTTGTAGAGGGACTGATCCGTTATTATGATGAATTCCCGGTTGCTGAGCTGTATCTGGCTGATATTAAGGCCGGAGCGGACAAGCTGAGAATCATAGGTGAACTGGCGCAGCGTATGATTGATGCAAGCGGCAAACCAATGAAGCTGCATACGACGCTGGACCGGCGCGAAGCGATTCGCGGTGCGGATTTTGTCGCTACGCAGATCCGTGTGGGCATGCTGGATGCCCGCTCAAGAGATGAGAAGATACCGCTGGCCCATCATTTAATCGGCCAGGAGACGACGGGCGCGGGCGGATTCGCCAAGGCGCTTCGCACCATTCCGGTAATTCTGGACATTTGCCGGGATATTGAGGAACTGGCTCCGGGCGCGTTCATGATCAACTTCACCAACCCGGCCGGTATTATTACGGAAGCCGTCTCGAAGCATTCCCGTGTCAAATCTGTCGGGCTGTGCAATCTCCCGATAAGCACGAAGATGCAGATCGCTGAGCTCTACGGGGTTCCGCAATCGGATATGTTTATTGAGATTGTCGGAATCAATCATCTCCACTGGACGACCCGGGTGCTGATTGAAGGAGAGGACGTGACGGAGGATTTCCTGAACAAGCTGTCCGGAGCCAAAGGACCTTCGATGGCCAATATACCCGATCTGGAGTGGGATTCCGAATTCATTCAGTCCGTGGGAGCACTTCCTTGCCCCTACCACCGTTATTATTATATGAAGGAGGAGATGTACCGGGAGATCTCCGGGCATTATCAAGAGACCGGAAAGACCCGTGCCGATGAGGTAAAAGAAGTAGAAGCCGAGCTGTTCGAGATCTATAAGCAACCTGAAGTGAACAGTAAGCCGGCTCAATTGGAGAAACGCGGCGGTGCCTACTATTCGGAAGCGGCTGTTCAATTGATGAAGTCCATCTATAATGATACCGGCGACATTCAGACGGTCAATGTGCGTAATCAGGGGACTATCCCTGATCTTCCGGGCGATGTCTCCATTGAGATCAACTGTGTTATCAAATCCGATGGACCGCATGCGCTTGCCCCGAGTAAGCCGCTCCCTCCCCAGATCAGAGGTCTGCTGCAGGTGGTGAAGGCTTATGAAGAGCTGACGATTGAAGCGGCAGTGAAAGGGGATTATGCCTCTGCACTACAGGCGCTGACGATCCACCCGCTGATAGGAGATGAGCGGATCGCCAAGGAGGTTCTGGCCGATATTCTTGAGCAGAATGCCGATTATCTGCCCCAATTCCAGGTGCGGGCAAGATGAACCCGGGAATAACAGCATCAGCCCCATTCAGCGCCGAGTAGCTGCTGAATGGGGCTGATGCTTGTGTACAGGCGGCCGTGTGTCCCGTTATACAGGGACTTCCCGGGTGCTTTTTTCCATCGGGGATTTGCACAGCGGACAGGGCTTCGAGGCAAGGTGATCCTCGGCTCCGCCCGCCTTCATCCGGGTCCAGCCCGGGCAGGACTTCCCGGAACAGCTCCAGACGGGAACTGTATGCATTCTGGCTGCAGAGGACCCGGACGAATAGCTGCTGCGTACTACAGTGCTTCTGTTTCCGGCGGCCGGTGCAGTTGCCTGAGGCGGTGCTGCAGCGCGGAAGGCGGAGAGCATGAAGCGCGAGACCTCTGCCTTCTTGCCCCGGTGCCTTGCGGGCGAGCTGATGAACAGCTCCTCGCGGGCCCGGGTAACGGCTACATAGGCGAGTCTGCGTTCCTCTTCGAGTGCAGCTATTCCAGCCTCAGCTGCGGCTCTGGCGGCAGCACTGCCGACCACAGTAACGCTTGCCTTCGCCGGCTTGCGGTCCTTCAGCCGGCCCTCCTCCAGTGCGGAGCTATGCGGCAGAATACCCTCGGAAGCCCCGATAAGGAAGACTACGGGGAACTCCAGTCCTTTGGATTTATGGATAGTCATCAGGGCGATGCGGTTGCCTTGCTCCTTAAGCCCCGGCTGACGGCTCTGCTCGTTGCGCTCGGTTACGTTATCAATGAATTCGAGGAACAACGGGATCGTGCCGAACCGCTCTGCGGATGCCTCCAGCTCATCGAGCATTTCCTTAAGCGTCTCCCGGTGCAATGTGGCCTGGTGCCGTTCATTGGCTTCAATGAAATAGTCATAGAAAACAGTGCGGATCTGGCGGATCGCCTGCACCGGCGTCAGCCCGCTCAGCCCGCGGATCAGATCCAGCCGCTCGCGCAGCTTGGTAGCTTTGAAATCCTCCATGCCCGGCATGGACAGGAGGTGAATCAGCGGGCCCTGTTTCGCCTGCACGGACTCCATGCGGCGGATATGCTCCATCCCTTTTTCCCGGCTCATGTAGAGGGTCGGCAGAATATTCTCCATCGCGGCGAAGTTACGGCGGTTAACAGACAGGCGCAGATGATCCAGCACGGGGGAGATCAGCCAATGCTCGTAGAGCAGCTGGCCTTCGCCGTAGTCTACATAAGGGATATCGCGCATCAGCAGCAGCTCTAGGATTGCCCGGTTGCTGCTGGTGGCGCGGTACAACAGCGCATAATCGCGATATTCCCTTGCTCCGCTGCCAATCTCACGTTCAATATGCTCTACAATCTGCTCGGCCTCTTCGTCCGCAGTCTGCGGACGAAGATAGCGGGGCGGATTTCCACTGCTTTTGGCCGCTTGCAGCGTCTTGGCCCGGCGCCGTGTATTATGGCGAATAATCCCGTTACCGAGCCCGATAATGGCCGGTCCGGAGCGGTAATTGATATCGAGGGTGATCACCTTGGCATTTGGATACAGTTTCTCGAACTCCAGAATGAACTCGCTGCGCGCCCCGTTGAAGGAATAGATGGTCTGATCATCGTCTCCGACCACCATCAGGTTGTCCTGTGGATGGGCGATCATTTTGACCAGCTCATATTGCAGCGCATTCGTATCCTGGAATTCATCGACCATTACATATTGGTATTTCTGCTGCAGCTCCAGCAGCAGCGCCGGCTGCTCCCGGAGCATCCGGTAGGCGATCAGCAGCACGTCGTCGAAATCGATTTTGAAATGTTCGGTCTTCCACTGCTCGTACAGGGCGAGAATGGCCTTCATTTCCTTCTCCGCTTCTGTCGTTTCCGGCATATCCTCGGGCAAGCCCATATTCATCTTGCAGGAGGAGAGCAAGGTGAGCAGATTCTCTGGGGGATAGGCATCCTTCGGCAGCCCAAGCTGACGCATGATCTGCTTCAGCAGGATGTGCTGGCGCCGCGTCTCGTGGAAAATATCCTGCCGCAGTCCCTGACGGCGCAGGAAATAGAGGAAGAACGAGTGGAACGTGCGGGCCTGCAGCCGTGCGGCATCACCTGCGTTCACACCCGGCAGCACGGCAATCCGCTCCCGCATTTCCGCCGCAGCCTTGCTGGAGAACGTGAGCAGCAGCAGCCGGCCCGGGGCGATGCCGCGCACAGACAGCAAATACCCGGTTCTGCAGATCAGCACCGAGGTTTTGCCGGAGCCTGCTCCCGCCAGCGTCAGCAGCGGCCCGAGATGATGCCGCACCGCTGAGATTTGCGGAGAATTGAGCAGAATGCCGCCTTCCTCCAGCCTGCGGAAGTAAGCCGCGTCGCTGTCTCCGGGTTTCACGGTCTCCCTGCTCGTCCGGGCGGAGGCAACCTTCGCCTGGGGGATTTTCTCGCCGGTAGCACCGAGCGGTATATTATGAAATAATAGCTTGTTCATTGGAATTCACCTTCATTTATTCTATAAGCTAATCTGCAAGTAGAAATGATAGAGTCTCGAATACATTGATATAGTGATTAAGCAGCCGTACATTTTGACCAGTATACAATATACCATTCTGATCCGGTTTCTGCACGGGAGAGGAATAGAAAAGATAGGACTGGAAATAAGTTTCTTCTAATAATAAGTGTTGAGTAATTATATGGAATAAAAGATCAAATGTAATTCCAACAGCCATGATATCGTATTAACAGAGGAGGGGACAGCCTATGAGTGAAGGAATACATTCCAAGGCCGTGAGGCGTTCGCTGAATTATATTGAGAGGAACCTCACAGAAGCGATTACCCTGAAGGAAATTTCGGTGCACAGTAAATTTTCTTCCCACCATTTCTACCGCATCTTCTATGCGGCGGTGGGGAAGACGGTGGCTGATTACGTACGGCGGAGAAGACTGGCCAAAGCAGCCGCAGAGCTGATTTATACCAATAAACGAATATTGGATATCGCCGTAGAATACCATTTTCACTCTCAGGAGGCCTTCTCCCGTGCATTCAAGAAAGTGTACCGGATTACTCCCGGCCAGTACCGGACCTACTCAAGAAATCTGATTAAAGGAGAGATCAAGATGATTACAGAACAAGCATTGAAAGGCTGGACAGTTACCGGATTGAACGGGGAAGACTATGAAGTTACGGTGGATAAGTCAGAGGTTCATATGGGGAAAGCTTCGGCACGGCTTCAGTCTATTAAAGCCCGGGAGAACGGCTTTGTCACCTTAATGCAAATTTTCAGTGCAGAAGCCTACTTGGGTAAGCGGCTGAAGCTCTCGGCCTTTGTTAAACCGCAGCATATCAACGGCTGGGCCGGATTGTGGATGAGAATTGATGCGGAGAACGGGGAAATGCTGAAGTTCGATAACATGCAGAGCCGGCCCATCAAGGGTTCAGAGGACTGGAATCAGTATAATGTGATTCTGGATATTCCGAAGGAGAGTTCGGCAATAGCTTTTGGTATTCTGCTTAGTGGGGCCGGCAAAGTATGGGTGGATCAGTTCCGTTTCGAGGTCGTCGATGCCAAGGTGCCTACAACCGATGAGGGTGTGGAGGATAGTCTTCCCCCGGAACCGGTCAACCTCGATTTTGAAGAATAGGACCGCAATTTGAGCTCCGGCTTACTTCAGTCTGGAGAGGATGTAGTTCACCTTTCGCTCAAATAACCGGGGCTTATCTTCCTTAATTTCCTCCAGCAGGAACATCAGGCATTGCTTGATTCTTGGCGGCATGAGGGCGGCGATATCGGCGTAATCCTTGCGGTAGTTATCATCGTTCAGGATTCTTTCATTCAGTACAATGGCCCAGTTGCGGGCGTGCTCCAGCATCTCCGGAAGGGAGTGCAGCAGCTGGGTCAGATACATCTCCATCTGAAGACTCTCCACGAAATGGACGAGGCTGAACATGACCTCCTCCTGCTCTGTGTCATCATCGAAGACCTTGAAGATCTGATGAATTACAACGTCCTCTGTATCACCGGCCAGACCTTCCAGTGCAAGATCAAATTGCTCACATTCCAGCTCGGTACGCAGCAGCCGGTTCTCATATAGCCGGGCAATCCCCGGGTACAGGTTCATTTATGTTCCTCCTAACGCTCCCGGCAGCTGAAGCTCCCGGGCTGTTTATGTTGTTCTGAGCTTCACTATCAAGCGGAAGGTTATGCGAGATTATCACGCCATTTATCATAAGGTCCAATTTTTGACAGCTGAGATTAATATATTGGACAGAGGAGGAAGTGTCATGCAGACCAATAAGCGTAAGATTTTGCTGCAGGTAGAGGAAGCCAGACAGAAATTATATCAGACGCAGCAAAAATACGGCATTTTGACACATCCCAAAGTGGTTAAACAGTCGGTTGCCCTGGATCATTTACTTAATCAGTACAGCTGTCCGCAAAGGATGAGCTGATTGAAATAGATTCACACATTTAAGGTGAAATCTGGAGGGATGTTGTGTTTATTCCCGTTCTTGTGGCTCTGACCACTGCCCAGCGGTTAATTCTCATTGTATTTCTCGCATTAAACCTGGGTGCAATATCTTTCTGCTGTCTTCATCGTTCAGGAGCCAGCCGCCGCTGAGAAGAGCAGCCTTCCTTGAAGGCTGTTTCTTTAAAATATAAGAATTTATATGCTCCGCGCATAAATTATCCTTCTATTTCTCGCTGAAACGGTACCGTCCTTTAAAAGGACGGCAAAGCCGTTTCTACTTGTGAAGATGGAGGGCCTTCACAGCCGGACCGATAGTTATTTCTTCTCCAAAAGATGCCGCAGACCCGCAGCAACACCATGCTCCGAGTTGCTTAGCGTAATGAAATCGGCGGTTTCCTTGAGGATGGGGGCGGCATTCTCCATAGCAATTCGGTAGCCGGCGATCTCGAACATCGGCAGATCATTATAGCTGTCACCCATTACTGCGATTTGCGCTGCGGGGATACCGTAATGCTCTGCTATCAGCTTCACGCCGTTGCCTTTATTAGCATCTTTATGATTAATTTCAATATTGTTGACATGCGATGCCGTAATAATCAGCCCGGGAATCGCGGCGAACCGTGTAGAGGCTTCCTTCAGCAGTTCACGGTTCAGCGAGAAGGCGAGTGTCTTGTAGATCAGATTCTCCTCTTTGCTCCAGATGTCCTCCATGCTCTCCACATAGGTTACAGCCGCCTGCTGAAACTGCTGGTCGATCATCGCCTTAAGCAGCCAGCCTACCTCTTCGGGAACCTCATCTTCCTTCAGTGCCGACAGCTTCTCCAGCCGTACCCGCTTATCGAGCTCTACATATACGTTATCCTCTGTGTATACTTCGTAGTACAATTCAGGAATCTCGTTCATCCAGCGCAGCGCGGGGATGATATCCTCCTTGTTCAGCGGTGTACTCGCGGCCAGCGTTCCGTCAGGCAGTGTGACAACAGCGCCGTTCAGACTCACTACAGGACACTCCAGATCCGCCAGCCGCAGCTGACGCTCCGCATCCATGTAAGAACGTCCGGTGGCAATGATCACGGTATGGCCCAGGCGCTGTACGCGGAGTATGGCTTCCTTATTCTCCCTGCTAATCTCCCCATCCCCGTTCAGCAGTGTTCCGTCCATATCCAGTGCAATTAGCATGTTGCAGTTCTCCTATTCCATAGTTGTAATCATATATAGGTTTCACGAGATAACTATCTTTCTGTATCTTATCATTATTTCTCTGAAATTTGAAAATTCGCATTTTCATCCATATATAGTCCGGGGTACGTATATTTAAGCTGCGTTTCTTGCCGGATTTTCAGAAAAGAGTCTTCTCGTGGTACAATTGAATGTAGACCTGCAATCTTGTAACGGGAATGTCTGCTGTTGTCTGAAAAGCAATTTTTCCGGGCAAAAGATCGCTTGGGGTCGTTATGTAAGGGGGATAATAAACACATGAAATCCAGAAATTTAGCTACCATATCTCTTGCCATCATGGCCTGCGGCTTCCTGTTCACCTTATTTCTGCCGGAGAATCTGGCTGTTATTCTGCTGAGAGGGGGCTTCGAGGCCGGTCTTGTCGGAGGGATTGCCGACTGGTTTGCAGTGACCGCGTTGTTCCGCCATCCTCTGGGGCTTAGAATTCCGCATACTTCGCTGCTGCTGAAGAACCGGGATAAGCTCATACAGTCTCTAATCTCTGCGATGGAGAATGAACTGCTGAACAAGGAGAGCATTGAGAACAAGCTGCGCAAAATCAACATCATCTCTCTGGGCGCCGGCATGCTGACACGGTTCTTCTCCAGAAAGAAAGCGAGAACGGAAATGCTGGAGCAGATTAAAGAATTCGTACTGCGGCTTCCGGTAGAGCAGGCGGTTCCGTATCTTCAATCCGCAGCAGCAGGCTATCTGCGTGAAGCGGAGCTTGGCGTTGCCGCCGATAAAATTGCTACCAGCCTAATGAACGACGGCAAGGATATTGCCGCCCTTGATTATGCGCTGGAAGGGATTTCCTCCTGGAGCGGGCGTCCGGAAACCCGTGCGATGCTGGGCAAGATCGCCAGCGAGAAGCTGGCTGAGGTGAAGCTTGGCGGGCTGAAGGGGATGGCTTTTCAGGCTTTTGTCGGATTCGTTGATGCCGATATGCTGGGTGAAATGCTGCAGGGCATGGTGCAGTCCACTATCCGTGATTTCAAGGAAGAGGACAGCCCGTACCGTGAGGAGGTCATCCGGGAGATCCGTGTCGCTCTGTTCCAGCTGCTGAGCAATGAGGAGCGGATCTCCTCGCTGAAGGATTGGGCGCTGAATGAACTGCAAGGGGAGCCAGCTGCGGCTTTCCTGCAGCAGCAGTTGGAAGGACTGCGCGTCAAGGCGGTTGCGCTGCTTGAGGAAGACCGGGTGCGCGGCGGCCGCAAGCTGTTCTGGCTGTATGCTGTGCTGGTCCGGCGGATCGGCAAGGAGCAGGAATGGATTCAGGCTTCCGAGGAAAGGATCCGCGGCACGCTGATCTCCTTCGTGGAATCTAATCATTACCGGATCGGCCAGCTGGTCAAGGAGAACCTTGATCAAATGGATGACGCTTCGCTCGTGAACATGCTGGAGGAGAAGGTGGGCAAGGATCTGCAGTGGATTCGCGTGAATGGAGCTGTGTGCGGTTTTGTTGTGGGGCTGGTGCTTACGGTGATCCAGATGATCTGACAATAGCATCAGCAAGAACAGGCAGAGGCGGCAAGGCATTCCCCGGACCGTCCGTGAAGACGGAGTCCGGAGGAACGTTTTGCTGCCTCTTTCATATGTGCTACAGGAAAGCAGATCATAAGGAAGAACGGGAAGGTTACAGCTGGTTTTTACCGTTGCTGATAGTGAAGACCTCCTGTACGGGCAGGACAAAAATTTTGCCGTCGCCGAATGAGCCATGCTCACCGGTTCTTGCTGTGCGCATAATAATGCTGATGACGTCATCCTTCTCATCATCCTGGACTACGATCATCAGAAGCTTCTTGGAAATTTGATTGTAATGGTTGGTTCCGACCTGTATTCCCTTTTGCTTACCGCGTCCGAGCAGGTCCATTTTGCTGATGGAGGGGAAGCCGGCAAGCAGTAATTCAGCCATGACCTCATCCGCTTTCTCCGGCCGTACTATAGCTTTGATCATTAACATAACGATGCACCCTTTCTACAGCGAATATTGTGTTGTAGGGGGTTGCCAATGTCTGGTTGGCTTACTGTACAGTGCATTTGCTTAATGGCAACGCTTACAATATGAGTATAATATTAACTGCAGCTGTATCCTGCGAGAAGGATCACAAAATTCGTAGGACACAATGTCGCATTCCCGGGGGAGCGTCAAAGGGGTTGCTGTACCGCATCCCGGAGGAGGCGCACGGACCCGCCTCCTCCGGTTATTGCGGTACCAGCTTCAGGTAGAGATTCTCCAGCAGCTCTACAGTATGCTGCCATTCGAACATCTGCAGCGCATCGCTCCGCCCCTGCATCCCGATCCTAGCCGCGAGCAGAGGATTGCGGCCGATCATCAGCATTCGCTTGGCGAAAGGAGCGGGGTCCCGGTATCTCTCCACCAGATATCCGTTATGGCCGGAATCAATAATCTCCCGGATTCCGCCGTTTCGCGAGGCGATCACCGGAAGTCCCGTGGCCATGGCCTCCACATTCACGAGGCCGAAGGACTCATGCCGCTGGGAAGGGCAGATGAAGCAGTCTGCGGCCTGATACAGGCTGTGAATATCCTCATGCGGGATATTCCCCAGGAAAGACACGCGCACGCCCAGCCGGCGCGCGAGTACCTTAAGCTGCCGGAGGTAAGCCGGCTTGCCGTCTCCGGCGATCACTAGCCGGGCGGGCATATGCCTGTTCAGCCGGTGCATGGCCCGGATCAGCACAGGTACTCCCTTGCGCGGGATTACCCGGCCTACGAACAAGACGGTGAAGCCGGGAGCCAGGCCGTACAGCGCACGCAGGCGTGCCTTCTCGTGCGCCGGCACGGGGACGAAGCGGGACAGGTCCGCTCCCAGCGGAACAACGCGGAGCTTGCCCGGGATGCCGGGGAACCGCCGTGCGAGCCGCTGCTGCAGGGAGCGGCTATTAGCCGCGACAGCGTCCGCCAGGGCGAGGCTGCGGGCGATTCTGGATTCCGGAGGCACGAAGGTCAGGGAATGCAGGAACAGCAGCACCGGAGTGCTGGGGTGCCGCCGTTTGACGGCGGCCAACAGCAGCGGCCGGTTATCGATCTGAATCAGTTCAAAGGGTTCTGCCGCCTCCAGATATCCGAGAACCGAGCTGCGGTACCGGGCAGGGGTGCCGGAAGGAAGGCGGATGAACCTGACCTGCTCTATTTCGTCAGTGTCAGAGAGTCCCGGCGATCTCCGGCTCACTATAGTTACCTTGTGCCTTCGGGCAAGCCGCCGGGCAATATTCCAGATGCAGATCTCTACAGAGCCATCCCCTGGAACCGGGAACTGTTCGGGTGCAATGATGCAGATACGCATAGTGAATGCCTCCTCCCGCCGCATGATGATGGTATCCTTTAACTACCATATGCGCCCGTACGGGCGGAAGATACAGGACAGGCAGGAGTTCAAGTGCCGATTTGCTTATGGGTAGCGGTAATAATCGCTGCAATCTTCTGCTCCAGCTCAATAATCTTCAGCTTGCTGGCTGCAATTTGCCGGTAGATGGAGACCATTGAGGATAAGGATTGGCCGGCCAGGACGGAGTTCTGCTTCCGGACCGCAGATTTGAAATCGCTCCAGTCCGCGGTAAGCCGTTTGTTTAATACGGAGGCTGCACTCTTCTGAGATTTCATTGAAATTTGCGCATTGTCCATTCCGGCCAGAATCTTACGGGCGGCGGCAACCCGCTGGGTGCGTGCATCCTTGGCAGCTTTGAGAAGGGCCTCCTTGTCGCGTATCTCCTGGCGGGCCAGCTGTACAAGAAGCTTCATTGCCTCGGACTGGGCCTTCAGTACGGAATTCAGCGTCTTGTCCTTCAGCCCTTTGAGCAGGGAAATTCGTTTGTTGAGCGTGCTGTATTGATCGAACAGCGGCTGGTAGCGTTCCTTGGCGCTTCTGACTGCTGCGGTAAGGCGGGCTACGGAAGCCTGGTCTATATTCTTGATGGCCTCCCGGACAACAATCAGCGCCTCTGCATTCTGATCATGAAGCGCTCTAATCTGTACCTCCCGGCTGTCATATTGGGCGGACAGGAGGGATAACTCGCTGTACTGGCTCTTCAGCCGGACGCGGACAGTACTATCTGCAGTTGCCGCTGTAAGATCAAAAGACGCCTGAACCGATGCAGTTATTACTGTCGGAGATGCAGCAGCGGACCCGGCCAGGGTGGCCAGGGTAATCAGCAGGGAGAGCAGCATTAAGGCGGCGTTCCTGCACAGATTCCTCATTAATATTCCTCCTCTTGTTTCCGTGTCCCGGTAATAGACGCAAAAAAGCACCCGCAGTAAAGGCCAATAGGCCTCTATTACGGGTGCTTCCAGCGTAATGAGTCACGGTTATATAATTACCTTTTAATATAGGGCGCACTTCTCTAATTGTCAATATTTACATTTTGGATTTCACTGAACCAATGGGGGCAGTACGTTTCATTCCCTGCTACTCTTATCGTATACTGTGAGATATAGAGGGACAAGCGAAGACAACAGAGAGTCTGCATAATCGCTGGCTCGAGATGAAGGAGGCCTTGTTTAATGGATAACTTGGCAGAGAATAGAATCATTCTGGATCAAGCATTCCTAATGTCTCCAGTGGGGATGGCTATACTGTCTTCTGAAGGAGACCGCTGGGTCATGGTTAACCCTGCTTTTTGCACGATGCTTGGCTGCAGTGAACCGGAGTTTCTCGCGGGCGCTTTATCCGGGACAGGCCGGATCCGGCCGGAAGAGCAGCGCGGATTCTCTTTACCCGATATCATGAAGGAGCTGTCGCAGACCAACGGGCAGCCTCTTGTGAAAGAGCTGCGTTTCCCGGGCAGCGGCGGGCGGCCGTTCTGGCTCTCCCTTACGTTTGTTCCGGCAGAAGCAGGACGGATAGACCGGAATATTATTGTATATGCACAGGATGTTACGGACCGCAAGATTGCTGACCAGCTGACAGTAGACAGCCGCGATCTGTATAACTTATTTATAAAAGATGATCAGAGCATGATTTCCTTCTCGCTGCCGGACGGGACGTTAAGCTTTATTTCCCCCTCCTCCTTCCCGCAGCTCGGGTATCTGCCGGAGGAGATGATCGGAAGAAACCGGGCAGAATTCTATCATCCGGATGATATTGACGGGATCAGCAGTTCCAATGGCTTGTTGAAGAATGATACCTACAGCCGCCGTTTGCGCCATAAGGAGGGGTATTATCTATGGTTTGAGATGTCTTTTCATGAAATCCGCGAGGAGAACGGTGAAATCACTCGAATCATGGGGATCGGGCGTAATGTGAACGGGCGCAAGCAGAGTGAGGAAGCTCTAGCTGCTGCCCAGCGGGTAGCCAGAATAGGTTCATGGGGCTGGGATTTGACCAAGGGCAAACTTTCTTTCTCGGAAGAGCTGCGGCGTATTCTACAGAATGCTGTCGGGGCTGACAATGTCGATTATGATACTTTTCTGGCGCTGGTCCATCCGGAGGATCTTACACTCCTGCAAGCTGCGGTGGAGCGTGCTGTAATCAAGGGGGAGTCCGGGGACACGTCTTACCGGCTGATTCTGCCGAAGGGAGACATCCTTGCGGTACATATCCAGTGGGATGTAACCTTCGGGCCGGGAGGCCAGCCGGTTCAGCTTATCGGCATGATGCAGGATGTTACCGAGCGGATGCAGATGGAGTTGCTGCTGCTGGAGAGCGAACGCAACTTCCGCCTGATGTCAGAGAATTCCCTCGATCTGATTTCCCGCCACGCCATTAAGGATAGTATATTCTTATACTGCTCACCGGTCAGCCGTTCGCTGCTCGGTTATGAGCCGGAAGAGATGATCGGCACCAGCGCATATCATTATTTGCATCCGGACGATCTCGATATGATGAGAGACATCATGTCCAAGAGCGTGAATTCCGGGTGTATCCCGCCGGTCTCCTACCGCTATCGCCATAAGAACGGCAGCTATATCTGGTTCGAAACGAACAGCCGTTATATTTTTGATGAACAGGGGCATGCGGTTGAGATTATTGCTGTCGGCCGGAATATTACAGAACGCAGAGAGTTCGAGTCGAAGCTGCAGGAGAATGAGCAGCGTTATAAATCTTTATTCGAGTACAATCCCTCAGCCGTATATTCCATGAATCTGCAAGGTGCCTATCTGACGGCTAATGCCAATCTGGAGAAGCTGAGCGGGTATTCGCTGGACGAGCTGCTGGGCAATTATTTCGGGCCGCTTGTGGCTGACAAGGATATCGGGAAGACGCTGCATCATTTCACTCTGGCTACCCAAGGCAAACCCCAGAGTTATGATCTGACGCTGATTCATAAGGATGGACATCTGGTGGAGATCAACACGACCAATATTCCTATTATTGTGGACAGGCAGGTTGTAGGTGTGTATGGAATTTCCCGCGACATTACAGACCATATCAGGTATACCGAGCAGATTGAGAAGCTGAGCAATGATTACACTCTGATCCTGAACTCGGTCTCCGAAGGGATATTTGGTCTGGATACCGGAGGGAGAGTGACCTTCATCAATCCTGCAGGCGCACAGATGCTGGGCTTTGAATATGGAGAGATCACAGGCCTTCCTTACCTGGACCACCTTCAACAGACGGCGCTGGACGGCATTCATTACCGGCCGGAGGAATCACCACTGATGCGGGCGGTGCGGGCAGGGGAATCTCATCAGAGCAAAGATGCGGTGCTGTGGCGCAAGGACGGCTCCAGCTTTCTGGCCGAATATCAGGTTACGCCGCTGTTTGACAAGGGCGAGCGCAAGGGAGCAGTCGTTGTCTTCCGTGACATTACCGATGAGAAGGAGATTATTAGAGCGAAGGAACTGGCAGAGAAAGCAGACCAGGCTAAATCGGAATTCCTGGCCATCATGAGCCATGAACTGCGGACGCCGATGAATGGAATTATAGGGATGACAGATCTGCTCACGGAGACGGAGCTTAATGAGGAGCAGCGGGGATATGCTGAGATCATTAGCGACAGCAGCGCGTCCCTGTTATATATTCTTAATGAAATTCTGGATTTCAGCAAAATAGAAGCCGGTAAAATGACGCTTACCCATGAGCCGGTCAGCCTGGAAGGACTGCTTGAAAGCGTAACGGATCTGTTCACGCCCAAAGCCCGGGAGAAAGGCATTGAACTCTCCTGCCATATGGCTCCTGATGTGCCGGAGCTGATTATGGGCGATGCCGCCCGCCTGCGCCAAGTGCTGGTGAACCTCGTCAGCAATGCGGTCAAATTCACGGAGAAGGGGCAAGTCTCTATCCATCTCGGTACGGAATACTGCCGGGACCGCAGGAAGCTGATACTGAAATTCAGTGTGCTGGATACAGGAATCGGAATTCCGCCGGAGAAACAGCCGCTGTTGTTCCAGTCCTTCTCCCAGCTTCATCCGTTCATCAACCGCAAATATGGGGGAACCGGACTGGGCCTCGCGATCTGCAAACGGCTGGTTGAGCTGATGGGCGGAGCGATCACCGTGGAGAGCGTTGAAGGAGAAGGCTCGGATTTCTATTTCACACTACCCATAGATATTGACATCGATCCTGATGGTGAGTGGGCGGAATCAGCTGATTCTGCTGACTCCGATCAGCATGTATCTATACCGGTTACCCCGGCAGATCCAGGGGGATCGAACGGAATCAGCCTTGAGCATGAGGCTGCCGGCAAGGAACTGCTGCTTCCTGCGCAACGTGTATTGCAGCATTGCCGGAATAGGGTATCCCTATGAGCGGACAGCCGTCCAGCCGGCAGTTGAAGGCGGAACCTTACACGCAGTGGGAAGCGGGAGTAGCCTCTCCCGCCTCAGCCTGCGGTCCGGCAACTATGGCCGCGCTTATGGAATATTGGCACACGCGTATGGGCAGGCTGTTTATTCCGGGGGCCGGTCATTTTGATTCCAAAGCAGCACATATCAATTACATATACACGCATCATGGCGGAACACCTTGGGGGATGAGTGTGCGCAGCTTCGCCAAAGGTCTCCGGGCCTACATCAGCCATGCTGCTACGCGCGGGAAGGATAGCTCCGGACTGCTTACGGTATCCGTATTTAATGATATCGCAAAATACAAAGCCGAGATCGATGCCTCGCGGCCTGTAGCGCTTAAATTTGATAAATGGTTCAGCCTCCGCTGGCGGGGAAGTTATGTCTATGATTATCATTGGGTGCTTGGAATCGGTTATGAGGATCATGCTGATGGCACATGTACGCTGGTTGTCCATGACAATGGGGTACGCCATCCGGGCCATGGGTATATTCCTGGCCAGGAGCGGCGTATTTCATATACAGCGAATCAGGCAATCCTTACGATGGTTGCGCTTAACATAGCGGAATCTTTAGAGGCACCTTAACGGCATAAGGAATGGCTAACCTGCTGACTGAAGTACACAACGGGACTGCAGAGAGGTTCGGCCTTCCGGCATTACATAATACAAACGTTTGCACAAAACGTAAGACTAGGATAAAATTCCATTTATGAAGAATGGATTTAGTGTAACTCCCAGTTATGCAGACGTATATTTTAATAAAGGGTAAAGGAGGCGGGGGCCTTGTCCGTACAAAAGGAAATGAAGGAACCAATCTATTATGGTGATCCGGCGGCTACCAGCGGTATATCCGTGTTTGACCGGGAATTTGATGAACTGTTCAGCTACGACGGGAGCGATCTTGGCTTGAGCTACTCAGTGACCGGCTCGGCGTTCTGTTTATGGGCGCCTACCGCCCAGGAAGCAGAGCTTGTGCTCTATGAATCCTGGCAGGAGGCAGCCGGACAGCATATTCCTATGATCCGGGATGTCCGGGGAACCTGGAGAATCACCGTTCCCGGTGACCTGAACGGGAAATTCTACACCTACCGTGTGCGGCTGGGCGATTTGTGGAATGAAGCAGCAGATCCCTACGCCCGTGCTGTCGGCGTGAATGGTGACAGAGGTGCGGTTCTTGATATGCGTATGACAGATCCTGAGCATTGGACGCAGGATCTGCCGCCGCTGGAGGATCCGGTTGATGCGGTGATCTATGAGCTTCATCTGCGCGACCTGTCCATGCATCCCGCCAGCGGGATTACGCATAAAGGACAATATTTAGGCCTGGCAGAAGCCGGGACACGCGGCCCTGAAGGGATTCCGACCGGCCTTGACCATATTGCGGCCCTTGGGGTGACTCATGTGCAGCTGCTCCCTGTCTACGATTATGCTACGGAGAGCGTGGATGAGACCCGGCTGGATCAGCCGCATTATAATTGGGGATACGATCCCAAGAACTATAATGTGCCTGAAGGCTCCTATGCTACAGACCCGTATGTGCCGGGTCTGCGCATCAAGGAACTGAAGACGATGATACAGGCGCTGCATGACCGCGGCCTGCGTGTCATAATGGATGTTGTCTACAATCATGTCTATGACGGGTTCCGCGTGAATTTTACCAAGCTGGTTCCCGGCTATTATCTGCGCTATAAAGAGGACGGCAGGCTGTCCAACGGCTCCGGCTGCGGTAACGACACCGCTTCTGAACGCAAGATGATGTCACGTTTCATCGTGGAGTCGGTCGTCTACTGGGCTGAGGAATATCATATCGACGGCTTCCGCTTCGATCTGATGGGCTTGCTTGATATTGGCACCATGACAGAAATCCGCCGCCGGCTCGATGAGCTTGATCCTTCCCTGATGACTATAGGGGAGGGCTGGGTGATGGACACGGAGCTTGCAGAGGATCTCCGCGCCAACCAGCGCCATGCCAATGAGCTGCCGGGCATCGGACATTTCAACGACGGTTACCGCGATGCGGTCAAAGGTAATATTTTTCTGCATGACCAGAAAGGCTTCATTAGCGGCGGTAGCGGCTTTGAACGGAATGTGAAGGCCGGGATTGCCGGAGGGATCTACTACGGGCCGGGCCTCGGGCAATACGCCCAGGAGCCGCAGCAAAGTGTTAACTATGTGGAGTGCCATGACAACCACACGTTATGGGATAAGCTTCTGCTGTCCACCGGAGGGATAACGGATGAACAGCGCTGCGCCATGCACCACTTAGCCTCAGCGATGATCCTGACCAGCCAGGGGATTCCCTTCATCCATGCCGGGCAGGAGTTCATGCGGACCAAGGACGGGATCGAGAACAGCTATAAATCGCCCGTGGAGTACAACTGGCTGGACTGGGAACGCTGCGCCGCCCATGCAGAATCTGTAGATTACATGAAGCGGCTGATTGCGCTGCGCGCGGCACGTCCCGCCTTCCGGCTGCGGACTGCCGATGAAATCCGGGACCATCTGGTCTTCGAGGAGTCTCCGGCGCATTCGGTTGCCTTCTCGCTAAGAGATCATCCCGGGGGAGATTCCGCACAGCATCTCTACATCCTGTACAATGCCAATCCGGATGGGGCCGTTCTTGAGCTGCCCATGCTGGGGCAATGGAGGGTTCTGTTCGGCGAGGAGCATGCGGGACAGCTGGACAGCGGCATTTTAGCGGCTAGAGGCATTGGAATGATTGTACTTGCTGTGCTGTAATCAAATAGTTCTAAATCACAGAAACAGACTGCCCAGGCAGTCTGTTTCTGTGCGAATAAGGACAACAAAGCTGTTTCTGCTTGGGTTAAAAATAAATTTTTTATCGGGATAAATAGTACTTCATCTGTCGTAGTAGTTGTGTTATTATGAAATTAATTACTACGACAGATGAAGTATAGGAGGCAGGCAATTGATCAGCAGTGACGTTATCCGGGGATACAACGATACGATGATCCTCTACATGCTTCTGGACGGGGAGTCTTACGGCTATGAGATCTCCAAGAATATACGGAAGCTCTCGGAAGAGAAATACATTATGAAGGAAACCACGCTCTATTCCGCATTTACCCGGCTGGAGAAGAACGGATACATCGATTCATTTTATCTGGATGAGACTTTTGGAAAAAGGCGCACTTATTACCGTATCACTCCCCAGGGACGGGCGTATTACCGCGCCAAATGTGAGGAATGGCAAGTTACGCAAGAAGTCATCAACAAATTCATAAAGGAGCTGTGATGAACTTGGATACAATTATAGGTTATCTGAACAATATGTTCGCTTCTCTGCCCAGGACGGAACAGATGCATAAGCTGAAGCAGGAGCTGCTTGGCAACATGGAGGAGAAGTATCACGAACTGAAGGATGACGGGAAGTCGGAGAACGAAGCGGTAGGTATCGTCATTTCCGAATTCGGCAATATTGATGAGCTGATCAGCGAGCTGGGCATCGGGGAGGTCCGTAAGGAAGAGCTGGTTCCGATGCTTACTGAAATGGAGACGGAGGAATTCATTGCTGCCAAAAGGAGATCAGGGCTGCTTATAGGTCTTGGCACAGGGCTGATTATGGTGGGCGCCGGCCTGCTCATTCTGATTGCGAGTCTTGGGGAGAACGGGTTTATGAGCTCTGTCTTTTCGGAGGATGCGATGAGCATGATCGGGGTAGGCTTTCTGTTAGTTCTGCTGGTTCCGGCTATTGCGATGTTTATCTACAGCGGCATGCGAATGGAAAAATATAAATTTATGGAGTCCGGATTCAGTTTGCCTTACCATCTGCAGGCTGAGGTTGAGCGGAAACAGTCCGCTTTTGCCGCAACCTATATGCTGTCGCTCATCATGGGAGTCAGCCTGTGCGTATTATCGCCAATTGCTATTTTTGTAGCTTCAGCCTTTGGAGATGACGCTTCTTCGTATGGGGTAGTGATTCTGCTGGCTGTGGTGGCAGTAGCTGTATTCCTCTTTGTCTATTACGGGAGTATCCGGGGAGCGTATCAGATGCTGCTGAAAACCGGGGATTTCAGTAAAGAAAAGAAGGAAGAGGACCGGGTCATCGGTGCAGTAGCCTCCATCGTCTGGCCGCTGGTTACCTGCGTCTTTCTGGTCAGCGGGTTTGTGTACGATCAGTGGCACATCAACTGGATTGTGTTCCCGGTTACGGGGATATTATTCGGGGTATTCAGCGCCGCCTATACTATTATAAAGGGAAAAAATCCGGCCTAAGCTCGGTGTCCGCGCCATTTGTCGCAAAAGGTGACATTGCTCATGTTCGCGGCCGGTAGATAGATGATAATATGAAGGCATTTATTCCCCCTTATTACAACTGTGCAAGGGCCTGTACCGGGGTGATTCCATACCCCGTTGCAGCTCCTTGCTTCGCTGCTTTACAGTGACAGAATGACGGCCCGGCGACAGAAGAGTAGGTTTCTTTTTGGAGCCGAAAGTGGGCATGAATGCCGCTTATTACATTTCCGGCGGCCAATCAGAGAGACTCGGAGGAGACAGGAATGGGTAAAGCAACCGGATTTTTAGAATATCAGCGGCGTACGCCTGCTGAATGCGAGCCTTTGGAACGGATTAAGAATTGGAATGAATTTTCGGTACCTCTGGAAGAAGAGCAGCTGCGGGAGCAAGGTGCCCGCTGCATGGATTGCGGAACACCGTTCTGCCATGTAGGACGTCTGCTTAGCGGGATGGCCAGCGGCTGCCCGCTGCACAACCTCATTCCGGAATGGAATGACATGGTATACCGCGGTAACTGGGAGGTAGCGCTGAAACGGCTGCATAAGACGAATAACTTCCCTGAATTTACAGGACGCGTCTGTCCTGCGCCTTGTGAAGGCGCTTGTACCGTTGGTAAGAATGGCGATCCAGTAACCATTAAATCCATTGAGAAGTCGATTGTAGATAGAGGTTTTGCCGAAGGCTGGATTGTACCTGAACCGCCGCTTACCCGTACGGGTAAAAAGGTTGCGGTTGTGGGTTCCGGACCCGCAGGACTTGCCTGTGCGGCCCAGCTGAACAAGGCGGGGCACAGTGTAACTGTATACGAACGGGCTGACCGGATCGGTGGTCTGCTAACCTACGGCATTCCGAACATGAAGCTGGACAAGAAGAAGGTACAGCGCCGGGTGGACCTGCTGGCGGCCGAAGGAATTACCTTCGTTACACGGACCGAAATCGGCCGGGATATCCCTGCGGAGCAGCTGCAGGAAGAGCATGATGCCGTAGTTCTCTGCGGCGGATCTACCAAGGCGCGGGAGCTTCCGCTGGAAGGCCGGGATTTGCGCGGCATCCATCAGGCAATGGAGTTCCTGACCCTGAACACGAAGAGCCTGCTGGATTCCGGGCTGGCTGACGGAGAATATCTGTCGGCGGCAGGCAAGGATGTTGTTGTTATCGGCGGTGGTGATACAGGTACGGACTGTGTAGCTACCTCTATCCGCCATGGTTGCCGAAGCGTCATCCAGCTGGAGATTATGCCACAGTCGCCGCTCACCCGTCAGCCGGGCAATCCTTGGCCAGAGTGGCCGAAGGTGCTGAAGGTCGATTACGGGCAGCAGGAGGCCGCTTCTCTATATGAAGAAGATCCGCGCCGCTATCTTGTGAACACCAAGCGCTTCGCCGGCGACACGAACGGACATGTGCAGGAGCTGCATACCGTGCGCATTGAATGGAAGCGTACGGAGGACGGCCGGATGATGCCGGTTGAAGTGCCGGGCAGTGAAGAGGTTATTCAGGCGCAACTGGTGCTGCTGGCGCTGGGGTTCACCGGACCGGAGGAAACGGTACTTGGACAGCTGGGTGTAGCACGCGATGAGCGCTCCAATGTTAAGGCTGAATTTGGCACGCAGGCCACGAGTGTGAAGGGTGTCTTCACTGCCGGCGACATGCGGCGCGGCCAGAGCCTAGTGGTCTGGGCAATTAACGAGGGCCGGCAGGCTGCCCGTGAAGTGGACCGCTTCCTGATGGGCTCGTCCAACCTGCCATGAGAAGCTTTTAGATATACGGAGTAAGCGGAGTTAACAGTAGGGCGCCCCGCCGGGGCGTCTTGCTTTGCGTTAACCGGGCGGGGGCGTTTACAATGGATGCATGGAATTACCCATTCCTCCTGTTTGATTCGGTGCTGGCAGGACCAGAACCGGAGATTCTTAAGTTCACATTGCACAGGCATAGTTGTTGTACGTATTGCAACTTTATTTGGGCGACACCGGGGTGTTTGGGAGGATTAGGGCCGGGAATATGAGGAGAATGTTGTATTTCGTGCAGGATTCCACCGCCAAGAGTGGGTGGTCCAAAAATTCCTGTGGCAGCAGAGGCTGGGATTTCAAAAAAATCACCATATCACCAGAGACTGAAGCTCATAGTGGAACTGAGGCTTTACCCGGACATCATTAAGCTCAAGCTATATAACGGAGAGGAAGAACAAGGATGAAACTGATGTTTATTTCCGATATTCACGGGTCCCTGCACTGGCTGGAGCAGGCATTGGCCAAGGCGGAGGAGGAGCAGCCGCACACGCTGGTTATTCTGGGAGACTTCCTGTATCACGGGCCGAGAAATCTGCTGCCCGAGGGTTATAATCCACAGGGGGTCGCCGACAAGCTGAATGCTTACGGTAAATCGCTGGTTGCCGTGAGAGGGAACTGTGATGCTGAAGTAGACCAGATGCTGCTGCAGTTCCCGATGATGGGCGACTACGTAATGATTCTTCATGAGGGCCGTAAGATTTACGCTACGCACGGGCATGGATTCAGCATCGATAACTTGCCGGCGCTGTCCCCGAGGGATGTGTTCATCCAGGGACATACACATCTGCCGGTGGCGGATATGAGGGAAGGCATTGTCGTGCTTAACCCCGGATCGATCTCCCTTCCCAAAGAGAACAATCCCAATTCTTACGGAATCCTGGACAATGGTGAATTCAGCATCAAGGATTTCGCCGGCAATGTCATTAAGCATATTACACTGTAAAATAGCAATATAACGCTAATCCCTCTGGATATTTCCAGGGGGATTATTGCGGTCCGGCAATTGAGCACACAGGCATATTATTGTATGATGGGTGAGGAGCTTGCGGCTAACAGGGCAGCTTCAAATATAAACGGCAGAGGTAACTAAATGACGTATCCCAAAGATTTAAACTATACAATGCCGGCGGAATGGGCCCAGCATGAACGGACCTTCATCTCCTGGCCGGTGCAGGACTCTATGGTATATCCGGACAACCATGCGGCGGTAAGCGCAGGTTATGCCGAGATTATCAGAGCCATTGCCGAGTTCGAGCCAGTAACGGTGATCGTGAACCCTGATGATATGGAGACTGTAGAACAGCTTGCACTGGGTGCTAATGTGACGCTGCTGCCCATCCGGCATAATGATGCCTGGCTGCGCGATAACGGACCGACCTTTGTGGTGAATGCGGAAGGCAAGCTTGCCGGCGTGAACTGGAAGTTCAATGCCTGGGGCGGCAAATATACGCCATGGGACCTTGACGATAAGGTAGCTCCGCAAATTCTGGAACAGCTGGAGATCAGCAGGTATGATGCACCGCTTGTGATGGAGGGCGGATCAATCCATACCGATGGTGAAGGAACACTGCTGACTACCGAAGAATGTCTGCTGAACACGAACCGCAATCCCGAGCTGGACCGGGAAGAGATCGCCGGCTTAGTGAAGCAATATACGGGGACAGAATCGATAATCTGGCTGAAGCGCGGCCTCAGCGGGGACGAGACGGACGGTCATGTTGATAATATCGCGTGCTTCGCTGCGCCGGGCAAGGTGATCATCCAGGTCTGCGGAGACCCGCAGGATGAGAACTATGCCATTTCGGAGGAGAACCTGCGTATTTTGGAGCAGGCTACCGATGCCAAGGGACGGAAACTGGAGATCATCCGCATTCAGCAGCCGCCCCGTGTTGATTATGAAGGCAGCCGGTTGACCCTGAGCTATCTGAATTTCTATTTCGTGAACGGCGGGATTATCCTGCCGGTATTCGGCGGTACGGCGGCAGAGACAGACAGGCTAGCCGAAGAGACGCTTGCCGGGCTGTTCCCGGAACGCAGAATCCGTACAGTGAACGGAATGGCTGTAATCGGTGAAGGCGGGAACGTGCACTGTACAACCCAACAGATGCCTGCAGTGAACTAGGGTATAGGCAGTTACAGCTCGCCCAGATGGGAATCTTAAGTTCGTAAGAGGAGGAACAACCATGAGAAAAGTAAAAGTAGCCGCAACACAAATGAGCTGTTCCGGCGACATTGATGAGAATATCCGTAAGGCGGAGACACTGGTCAGAGAAGCGGCGGCCCAGGGTGCGCAGATTATTCTGCTGCAGGAGCTGTTTGAGACTCCGTATTTCTGCCAGAAGGAGAAATCCGATTATTACGCCTACGCCACCGAGCTTGAGCACAACAAGGCGGTGAATCACTTCAAGGCGGTAGCCAAAGAGCTGGAAGTGGTGCTACCGATCAGCTTTTATGAGAAAAAGAACTATGCACGTTACAATTCGCTGGCCGTGATTGATGCCGACGGAACCGTGATGGGCAAGTACCGCAAGAGTCATATTCCTGACGGCCCCGGCTATGAGGAGAAGTTCTACTTCAACCCGGGCGATACCGGCTTCAAGGTGTGGAATACCCGTTATGCCAAAATCGGCGTCGGCGTCTGCTGGGATCAATGGTATCCGGAAGCAGCGCGGGTGATGAGCCTGATGGGGGCGGAGATTCTGTTCTACCCTACAGCTATCGGCTCGGAGCCGCAGGACGGCTCGATCGACTCCAAGGATCACTGGCAGACCTGCATGCTGGGCCATGCAGCGGCTAACCTGATTCCTGTTGTAGCCTCCAACCGGATCGGGGAGGAGATTGACGAGGATTCCAGCATTAACTTCTACGGCTCTTCGTTCATTGCCGGCCCGCAGGGCAACAAGGTTGCTGAAGCCGGACGCGATGAGCAGGGTGTACTGGTCAGTGAGTTTGATCTCGACGCGCTTGAAGTAGGCCGGATCGAGTGGGGAATCTTCCGCGATCGCCGTCCGGAGCTGTACCGGCTGATTGCTTCGTATGACGGGGATTTGACGTTCTAATTGGAAATGAATGAATTGAATAACAGTTATGATAGCAAGCAGCCAGGACACTGCCGGGGATTCACTCTCCGGACAGCCTCCTGGCTGCTTTTTATATGAAGATAGACCTGAATTCTAAAGTTAGGTGGCTGTAAATGTTACAATACATCGATATTATGTCATGTTATATAACATATGCAGGAAAAGTTAATTGTCACCATCGCTTTAATCTGATAAAATCTCTTTAAGTTATTTTATAAATAAGTAGGGGGATTGGAGCATGGGAATCAGTAAAAAATGGGCAATGTCAGGTATGGTGGCATTCCTGGTCCTGGCAATGGTCGGCTGTGGTTCGGATAATAACGCAGGCAGCGGCAAAGCGGCCGGCGAGAGCATCAAGTTCGCCAGCGATGCCAGTTATGCACCTATGGAGTATATGGATACAGACACTATCAAGGGCTTTGACATTGATTTCATTAAGGCAGTTATGGAGGAAGCGGGTATTGACTACACCGTGACCAACACAGGCTGGGATACGATGCTGACCAGTGTTCAGCAAGGCACTGAATATCAGGCGGGCCTATCTTCGGTATCCATTACAGATGAGCGCAAGGAAACCTATGACTACTCCATTCCTTATTTCGAATCTACGAACATGATCATGGTCAAGGAAGGCAGCGATATCAAGTCCGCCCTTGATTTGAAGGATAAGAAAGTTGCCGTTCAGGCAGCAACAACTGCGGATGATCTGATGAGCGGCATCATGGGCATCGACAACGGCAACCTGAAGCGCTTTGACAGCAATGCGGTAGCCCTGATGGAGCTGAACGGCGGCGGAGCGGATGCAGTGGTTGCGGATATCGCCATCGTGAACGAATATATCAAGAATAATCCGAATGAGAAGCTGACCGGTATCATCGACAAGGAGAACTTCGGTTCCGAGTATTACGGCATCCTGTATCCTAAGGGCAGCGAATGGAAAGCGAAGCTGGACCCGGCGATCAAGACGGTTATCGAGAACGGCAAATATGCGGAAATCTACAAAGAATGGTTCGGCGATGAGCCGGATACGGCCACACTTTTGAGCGCAGAGTAAGCGGAATAACAATTAAGCATGCGTAATGATTGCTATTGCGCATGCTTCTTTTTTTGAAACACAAGAGAAACATAGAGAAAGCTATAAGCAGAAGAGAAGGGAAGAGTTCTATGGATTTCAGATTTGACATCATCGTTCATTATTTACCGGTTTTACTTAAGGGAACTTTATTTACCATAGGCGTATCGCTGGTTTCGATCCTGTGCGGGTCCATTCTGGGACTGGTTATCGGGTTCGGCAAAATGGCGCCCAGATGGTATTTCCGCTGGCCGTTTCATGCGTATATCAACATCTTCCGCGGAACACCGTTGTACGTCCAGATTCTGATCGTCCATTTCGGACTCATTCCGTTGTTCTATGGTAAAACCTATGCGCTGATGAGCGCATTTGTGGCGCTCTCGCTCAATTCCGCGGCGTATTCCGCTGAAATTTTCCGTGCCGGCATCCAATCAATTGACCCCGGACAACGGGAAGCCGCCCTGTCACTCGGGATGACCAAACTCCAGGCGATGCGCTTCATTATTCTGCCTCAGGCCATCAAACGGATGGTTCCGGCGTTCGGGAATGAATTCATCGTCCTCGTCAAGGATTCCTCGCTGCTGGCGCTGATTGCCGCACCGGAGATTATGTACTGGAGCAACACCATGAAAGGCCAATATCTGCGGATCTGGGAGCCTTATCTGACCGCTGCACTGATCTATTTCATTCTAACCTACTCCCTCAGCAAGCTGCTTAATTATATCGAACGGAAGGTGTAACCCCATATGGAGCCTATAATCTCAGTCAAACATCTGCATAAATCCTTCGGCACCCATAAGGTGCTGACTGACATTAGCGTCGATATCCACAGTCAGGAGGTAGTGGTGGTGATCGGACCTTCGGGTTCGGGCAAATCGACTTTTCTGCGCTGCCTGAATCTGCTGGAGCAGCCCCAGGAGGGCGATATTATGATTGAAGGCACTTCCTTGATGGCCAAAAGCACAAGGATTAACGATATCCGTACCGAAGTGGGCATGGTGTTTCAGCAGTTCAATCTGTTCCCGCACAAAAAAGTAATCGAGAACATTATGCTGGCCCCGATGCAGGTCCGTAAATGGCCTGCAGATAAAGCCCGGCAGAAAGCACTGGAGCTCCTGCAGAAGGTGGGACTGAGCGAGAAGGCGGAGATGTATCCTTCTTCACTTTCAGGCGGTCAAGCCCAGCGTGTAGCGATTGCGCGCGCTTTGGCGATGGAGCCGAAGATTATGCTTTTTGATGAACCGACCTCTGCACTGGACCCCGAAATGGTCGGTGAGGTGCTGGCCGTAATGAAGGATTTGGCCCGCGAAGGAATGACTATGGTCGTGGTAACGCATGAAATGGGCTTTGCCCGTGAAGTAGGAGACCGTGTCCTCTTTATGGAGCAGGGAATTGTAGTGGAGCAGGGAGTGCCCGAGCAGTTGTTCGGAAATCCGTCACATGAGCGCACCAAGGAATTCCTGTCCAAGGTACTGTGAGAATCTGTCAAAGTAGAATATTGTTATTTAATCGGTTATATTAGAAGAGTAAGAATTAGGCAATGGGACCATTGGTTGAATATCTGCCCGGAATGGCGGGGAGGAGGCTCGGGGATATCTTTTTTTAAAGTATAAGGATTTATGGGCTACGCATAATAATTTATCCTTATATTTCCGGCAGAAGCGGATATGGTGCTTATAGTACGGCACAGCCCGTTCTACTGGTCATAATTCAGAATGATAGAAGGAGAATACGATGAGCACATTTAAAAATTGGCTGAATACGACAAAAACCGGACTGACAGAACAGGTTAAGAAGTTTAAAAATAAAGACTTTATGAACGCGGTAGTGGCAGGCTGCGCACTGGTTGCTGCGGCTGACGGCAAGATTGAGGAATCCGAGAAGAACAAAATGGCCGGATATATGAACCTCAGCAATGAATTGAAGGTATTTGACATGAGAGATGTCATCAATCAGTTCAATTTCTATGTGAGCAACTTCGAGTTCTCGCCGGAAATCGGCAAGCAGGAAGCGCTCAAGTCGATCGCGAAATTCAGCGGCAAACCGGAGATCGGACGTGTAATTGTGGGCGTATGCTCCGCGATTGGTGCGGCTGACGGCGACTTCGATGAGCATGAGAAAGCGGTTGTCCGGAATATCTGCAGTGTGCTGGGACTGAGCCCAAGCGAATTCAGCCTGTAATACAGGCCGGAGGGCATCCGCAATTGGATGAAACTTAGGCGTTACTCCATCGTATCACTGATATAACACCCGCAAGAAGGACTTACAGGCAGTGATTACTACTGGAAACGGAGGTACGTAAAGTTGGCTGGAATCAATCTGGTAAAAGGTCAGAAGATCGATTTAACTAAAGGGAATGCCGGACTGTCTAACGTTATCGTAGGATTGGGCTGGGACCCTGCCGAACCGGCAAGAGGCTTCTTTGGTGTCAAGAAACAGGCGAATGTGGACTGCGATGCTTCCGCTCTGCTGCTGAATGAGAATGGCAAGCTGACCAATAAGCTGAACCTCGTCTGCTTTCACAACAAACAGAATACGAACAACTCTGTAGTTCACTCGGGAGATAACCTGACGGGTGAAGGAGACGGGGACGACGAACAGATCATGGTGAATCTGAAGTCGATTCCTGCCGATGTCCATAAGGTTCTGGTTGTGGTCAACATCTACGATGCGGTGAACCGCAAACAGGATTTCGGGATGATCAAATCGGCGTATATCCGGATTATCAACGCGGCCGGGAACGGTGAACTGATCAAGTTTAATCTGACGGACAATTACACAGGCTTCACGGCACTGATCTGCGGCGAGCTATACCGCCATGGCGAAGAGTGGAAATTCGCAGCCATCGGTGAAGGCGCGCACGCAGCACATATTAATCAACTGGCTGAACGTTATATCTAATTCCAATTTGAGAAAAGAGGGTTCTATTCATGGCTATTAACTTATCCAAGGGACAAAAAATCGATTTGACCAAAACTAATCCGGGCTTGTCCAAAATTACAGTCGGCCTCGGATGGGATACGAATAAATACGATGGCGGGAAGGACTTCGACCTTGACGTGTCTGTATTCCTGACGAATGCTAACGGCAAAGTGGATAAAGAAACGAACTTTATCTTCTTCAACAACAAGCAGAACGAGAACGCTTCCGTTGTTCACACCGGCGACAACCGCACAGGTGAAGGCGACGGAGACGATGAGCAGATTCAAGTTGATTTGCTCAATGTTCCTGCGGATGTTGATAAAATTGCTTTCACCATTACCATCTATGAAGCAGAATCCAGAAGCCAGAACTTCGGACAAGTCTCCCGTTCCTATGTGCGTATCGTCAATGATGCGAACAGCGAAGAGCTGATCCGCTTTGACCTGGGTGAAGATTTCTCCGTTGAAACCGGCGTTGTAGTCGGCGAATTGTACCGAAATGGCGCAGAGTGGAAGTTCAATGCCATCGGCAGCGGCTACAAAGACGGCCTCTCCGGACTGACCCGTGATTACGGTCTGCAATAAGACCCGTGCGACTTCGGAATTAAATCTTTGAGGAAAGAAGGTTTTTGCCAGTGACGATCAGTCTTTCCAAAGGACAGCGGATTGATCTTACCAAGACCAATCCGGGCCTGACGAAGGTAGTTGTAGGACTTGGCTGGGATACAAACAAGTATAGCGGCGGCAAGGATTTCGACCTGGATGCTTCAGCATTTCTGCTGCATGAGGACGGCAAAGCCAAAGGCGAAGACGACTTTGTATTCTATAACAACCCAAGCGGCGGGACAGGCTCTGTAACCCATACAGGCGATAACCGTACAGGTGAAGGCGACGGGGACGATGAGCAGATTCTTGTGGATTTCAGCCTGGTGCCCGCGAATATTCAGCGCATTGGGATTACAGTGACGATCTATGATTATGAGACACGGGTGCAGAACTTCGGACAGGTATCGAACGCATTTGTTCGTGTTGTAGATGCTTCCAGCGACCGCGAGATTCTGCGGTTTGACCTGGGTGAGGATTTCTCCACCGAGACAGCTGTTGTCTTCTGTGAATTTTACCGCCATGGGGCGGATTGGAAGTTCCAGGCGATCGGCAGCGGGTTTGCCGGCGGGCTCAGCGCTCTATGCAAGAATTATGGACTGGATGCACAATAAAGCTTCAAAGGCGGGATCATCATCGATCCTGCCCTTTTTATAGACAAAAGTGTATAAGTTGCACTCTTATCCATTTATAAAGGTGGCGTAAGAATGAGTACTGAAGTAGTTAAAGGGCAGAAAGCAGACCTGACCAAAGGAAACCCGGGTACCCGCAATATCATTGTAGAGATCGGATGGAAAGCTCCATCTTCAATGGATATTGACGCCTCTGCATTCCTGCTCGGGGCGCAAGGCAAAGTAAATAGTGACGATGATCTGATCTTTTATAATAATCCGTCAACACCTTATATCAGATATAAGGATGTGCCGGGTGCAGCTTCAGGAGGACTTAAGCAGTTCGAGGTGGGATTGGACAAGATTCCTGCAGGTATCGCGAAGATTGCCTTTACCCTTACTCTGTATGATGGCGAGAACCGCAAGCAAATGTTCGGACAGATGAGCGAGGCCCAGTGCCGGATCCTGGATCAGGCGACAGGGGCGGAAATTCTGCGGTGTAACCTGGGAAATCATTTCTCTGTGGAAACAGCTGTTGTGGTAGGAGAATTATATAGATACGGCGAAGAATGGAAATTCAGTGCGATCGTTGCAGGCTTCTCCGGCGGACTCAAAGCCCTGTGCGGCAACTATGGAATAGAAGTGGAGGATGAGCCTGCTCCGGCGGCTGCACCGCAGCCGGTGAAGACGGAGGCACCGCCGGAGCGCACGAAGCTTCCGGTGCCGCCGCCGCGGGTAGAGCAAGCCAGACCTGCTATAGTAATTCCTCCTCCGCCTGCGCCAAAGCAGACGGAAGCTCCTGCTCCGCCGCTGAACCTCAATCTGAAGAAGATTGAGCTGAAGAAGAAGGGCGATTCCATCAACCTGAAGAAATCAGCCTCCGGTCTCGGGGAGCTCGTAATCAACCTGAACTGGAATCAGAAGCAGGGTGGTGGACTGTTCAGCCGTAACAAGGGCGGCGTGGACCTGGATCTTGCTTGCCTGTATGAACTCAAGAACGGCAGCAAGGGAGTTGTGCAGGCACTGGGCAATGCGTTCGGCAACCTGCAGCAGCCGCCTTACATCATGCTGGATGGGGATGACCGGACCGGCTCCGTAACATCCGGCGAGAATCTGCGTATAAACGGGAGTAAGGTTGCACAAATCGAAAGAATTTTAGTTTTTTCTTTTATTTACAAGGGAGTTACCAACTGGTCTGAGGCGGATGGGGTGGTTACCCTGAAGCAGGATGGAGGACCAGATATTGTCGTTAATCTGGACGAGCATAACAACCGTAAGGGCATGTGCGCCATCGCGCTGATCCGGAATGTAGGCAACGAGACCTTTAGTATTGAACGCCTCGTGCAATATTTCAGCGGTCATAAGGAGATGGATGAGGCTTATGGCTGGGGGCTTCGCTGGGTAGCGGGCAGCAAATAATTTTATTTTACCGGAGGCGCAAGTGGAATGGACTGGTTCAGTGATTTTTTTAGGAGTATCAGTGAGAATTATGGGCATTTCTTCTCCTGGAGTGATGTTGTAGCGACGCTCTCCGATCCTGTCAGCTGGGGGATTATCGGGAGTCTGGTTCTGCTGGAGGGCCTGCTCTCCGCAGATAATGCGCTCGTGCTGGCGGTAATGGTTAAGCATTTACCGAAAGAGCAGCAGCGTAAGGCACTATTTTACGGGATACTCGGCGCTTATTTATTCCGATTCTTGGCGATTGGTCTGGGTACCTTCCTGATTGGATTCTGGGAGGTTAAGGCTCTGGGTGCTCTGTACCTCTTCTACATTGCTTATAAAGGTCTGTTTAAGGGTGGCGGAGAAGAAGGGGAGACGAAGAACAAAGGCACCTCTTTCTGGAGGACGGTACTCCTGGTTGAATTAATGGATATTGCCTTCAGTATTGACAGTGTAGTTGCTGCATTCGGTCTTAGTAATCAAGTCTGGGTGCTCTTCCTGGGCGGGATCCTCGGCGTGCTGATGATGCGCGGAGTGGCCCAGGTATTCCTTAAGCTGATTGCCAGATTTCCTGAACTGGAACAGTCAGCCTTCCTGCTCATTGCACTTATTGCCGGTAAGATGCTTGCCGGTGCGTTCGGTTATGAAATGCCGCATGTGATCTTCTTCACCATTCTGATCGCAGTGTTTGTGGGTACAATCCTCTACAGCTCCGCTAAACGCAAAAAAGAAGAAAGCCGTAAAGCCTGATTTACCTGATGTATATGTTCATCTCTTCATAGCTTTACAGGAAGGCGGGGAGTTCACGGGAAGGGTGGACTTCGGCGCGCTTCCGGGTAATCGTTATATGTTATAGCATGGCCTTTGCTTGTATTTTGAGAAAGCCGGATGCCGTCCCCGAGAGGACGGCATAGCCGGTTCTGCTGCTCTCTATCTATAAGGAGAGGCTATTCGTTTTGTGCTTGGCACAACATTAAGGGGGAAGGGCCTTGAGATATTTCGATTACCTTACGCAAGAACAGGAAACTTCATTATTTCATGTTCCGCCGGTTTCATTTGATCATACTACCAGCAAGGATTTACTGGCTTATGCCGTCGGAGCTGCTCTTTATATGCCTGCTACCCGTTCCAGCGTTGCCGAAGATATTATTAAGCTGAGAGCCTCGGGGCTTGTTACGGTTATTATAGATTTGGAGGATGCCATCGGTGACGGAGAAGTTGACTATGCAGAGGAATCAGTCGTAAGACATTTGGCCTTCCTGTCGGCATATGCCGAGAATGAGCCGGAGCTGCGCAGCAGTCTTCCGCTGTTGTTCATCCGCGTACGCCATCCGGAGCAGCTGCGGGATCTGATTTTCCGGCTGGGCTCTTTAATTTCAATGCTGACCGGCTTTGTATTTCCTAAGTTCTCCACCCTGAACGGTGTGGAGTATTTTGAGGCTATTGCCGATTACAATAACACGCGCATCTATTCAGCCCCGGTACTGTACGGGATGCCGATACTGGAGAATGCTCCGATTATCTACCGGGAGAGCCGGATGGACAGCCTGCTGGCGATCCGGGATCTGCTCGGGCAATACCGTGAATATGTGCTTAATGTCAGAATCGGAGCAACGGATTTCTCCAGCCTGTTCGGACTGAGGCGCAGCCCGGATATCAGTATCTATGATCTGACGCCAATCCGCGACTGCATGTCAGATATTATCAATGTATTCGGCCGGGTGGAAGAAGGCTATGTCATCTCAGGCCCCGTATGGGAATACTTTTCCAATAAAGGGCACCGGGTACTTCGTCCGCAGCTTCGTGAGACGCCCTTTGAAGACACTTACGGCAAACATGGCCGCGAGATGCGCAACAATTTCATCTCCAGCTCGATGGACGGGCTGATCCGTGAAGTGATTTTGGACAAGGAAAACGGGATTGTGGGCAAAACGATCATTCATCCTTCTCATCTCAGACCCGTGCAGGCGATGTATACAGTAATGCATGAAGAATATGTGGACGCCTTGAGTATTGTGGACAGCAACGATGGCAGCCGCGGAGTGTTCAAGAGCGAATATTACAACAAGATGAATGAAATTAAGCCGCATTTGAACTGGGCTAGACGTATTTTACTACGATCTCAAATATACGGGGTGTTACATGAACAACAGCATTTTGTCGGATTACTACCCGAGAACGAATATACACACGTTTAATATCGTCGAGAATCTGCAGGTTACGGTAACGGAAACCTCCAACCCCTTTCATATGCCCGTGGAATCCTTATTCTCCATGGCCGCGCGCATCAACAAGAAACGCTCTTTTCTATTCGTCAGCAAAGTGCTTGGCAAACATATTCCTGTAGGTCCCTATACCCCTCTGCTTAGCGGAGCGGCACTTGCTCTCCTCCTGTACTTAGAGATGAGTGCGGATAGCGCTGAACGGGAGATTATGGACAAGCTGATGAGCGAGGCAGTTCATGGACTGATTTATCCTGAATTTGCGGAAAAGGCCTATCATGATCTGCTTGCTGCACGTCTGGTTCTGCCTCAACCTGCCCTATTTATCGGCTTTGCCGAAACCGCTACCGCCCTGGGCCACAGCATGTACAACATGTTTGCCGGCGGAGCCTCATATATTCATACGACCCGTGAGAATATTCCTGAATTGGAATCGGTAGTCACCTTCGAAGAGGAGCATTCCCATGCGGTAGATCATCTCTGTTATGCCTTGAATCCTAAGCTGTTATCGGGAACAGAGCCGATTGTGCTGGTGGATGATGAGATTACGACCGGCAATACGGCGATCAATACCATTCGTGATATCCAGTCCAAATTCCCGCGCCGGGAGTATGTAGTGGCTTCGCTTCTGGATTGGCGGAGCAACGCGAATATTCAGGCTTACCGTGATCTGGAGCAGGAGCTGGGGATTAGAATCACCGCCTTATCTTTGCTGCAAGGCAGCATTGAGGTGACTGGAACCCCTCTGCTGAAGCCGCAAGCCGGAAGCGGAGAACCATCCGCAGCAGTTGCAGAGCTAGTGACCACGTATATACAGGACGGGTTAGAGCGGCTGCAGGTGTCCTCTGCGGATGCGCAAGGTGTTGTGAATCTCTCCCCCTATTTGAAATACAGCGGCCGTTTTGGTCTGGATTCTGCAGATAACCGGCGGATTGATGAAGGCGTCAGCCGGGTAGCCGGGAAGCTCCGGGACTTGCGGGAAGGCACCCGCACTTTGGTGATGGGCGTAGGCGAGTTCATGTATCTGCCGATGCGGATCGCGGCGGAGATGGGGGAAGGCGTGTCTTATCAATCCTCCACCCGCAGTCCAATCCATCCGCAGCGGCGTGCAGACTATGGCGTGCACAGCGCAGCCGCGTATCCGTCCGCAGGTGACACGGAGATTACGAATTTCATCTATAATGTTGATCCCGGCCAGTACGACGACATCTTCGTACTGCTTGAGCGTGAGGTGCCCCGGGAGCGGATTGAACCAATGACGGATATTTTGCAGAGGCTGGCCGGTAATAAGGTGCATCTTATTATACTGGCTTCTGAACCAGAAACTGGAGGCTCACGGATATGAAGGGATTAGAAATTGAAGAGATTATGAACAGAAGAATATCCCCTCCGGTTCCGCTGGGCAGCTACCCTGCTTCCGATGTTACCTTTCTGCTTAAGGACCTCAGCAATGTATCCCTGGAGCGGGGAACAGCCGAGCGGGAGGAAGCGATCCAGTCCGGTGTACATTATTCAGAGATGCTTCCTGTAGAATATCAGCCGACAGAGCAGTATATCGAATTGTTCCATGAGACGCTGCAGCATACGGCGAAGAAGGTGGCGCTTGCTGTAGCTGTTGTATCTGAGATGATTGTGGCTCAGCGGGGAACGGCGAATACGGTGCTGGTCTCACTGGCTAGAGCAGGTACCCCGATAGGCGTGCTGATCAAACGGTATATTCTGGAGCGGTATGAAGCCGATCTGCCGCATTACAGTATTTCGATTATACGGGGCAAAGGTATCGATGAGAATGCTGTGCTATATATGCTGCAGCAGCATGGAACTGATGCGGAGCTGCAGTTCATCGATGGCTGGACTGGTAAAGGGGCTATCCGCCAGGTACTCATTGAGGCTTGCGAGGGTATGTACAAGAAATATGGGATTACCCTGAATGATGATCTGGCGGTGCTCGCCGATCCCGGATATTGTTCGGGAACCTTCGGCACAAGGGAAGATTATCTGATCCCAAGCGCTTGCCTGAACTCTACGGTATCCGGATTGATGAGCCGTACGGTGCTCCGCGACGATCTGATCGGACCGGAGGAGTTCCACGGGGCAAAATTCTACAAGGAATGGCTGGATAGTGATCTGTCTAATGTATTCGTGGAAGCTGTGACTCCTTATTTCCGGGAGGTGGCTGCGGAGGGGCTGAAGCTTGCTGAAGAGATGCAGGAGGATCCTCCGGAGATTACCTGGCAGGGGCTGGCTGATATCCGCAGTATTCAGGAGACCTTCGGCATTGATAATATCAATCTGGTGAAGCCGGGGGTTGGCGAGACTACCCGTGTGCTGCTGCGCAGGGTACCCTGGAGAATCCTCGTTGATCGGCTGGACAATCCCAACCTTCGGCATATTCTGCTGTTGGCTGAAGACCGCGGTGTACCTGTAGAGGTATTCCCCGGACTCACGTATTCCTGCTGCGGGATCATTAAGCCGCTGAAAGGGGAGAGTGAATGATCTACGCCAGTGATCTGGACCGTACACTGATCTACTCTTTGAATGCCATAGGAGTTCCCGGGGATGCCCCCGGTCTGGTGCCGGCCGAAGTGATTGACGGCAGAACGGTCTCGTATATTTCGCAGCAGGCTCTGGATATGCTGAAAGAGCTTGCGGCGAAGATCGTCTTCATGCCGGTGACTACGCGCACCATCGCACAGTACCGGCGGATCAACCTGTTCCAGGAGACCGTTATTCCGGATTATGCCGTTACCAGTAATGGAGGCAATATTCTCGTGAACGGTGTGGTGGACCTGGAATGGCGGGCGGCTGTCGGGCGGCTGGTGGAACGCGGTTCCGTGCCGGCTGAGGAGGCCGGAAGGATTGTCCGCTCTGTAGTGCGGGCAGAATGGATTACCAGCGAGCGGTATTGCGACGAGCTGTTCTATACCTTCGTAGTGCATCGTGATTCTCTGCCGCTGGATGAGATTACCCGCATGGCTGAGCGGCTGGATGGACTGGGCTGGAAGGTATCGCTGCAGGGGCGCAAGCTCTACATTGTGCCGGAGGCTGTGAACAAAAGTGACGCGATCCTTCATGTCCGCCGTACCGTCCGGTCGGAGCCGATGGTCGCTTCAGGCGATTCCCTGCTGGACAAGAGCCTGCTGGCGGCTGCGGACTATGCCATTGCCCCCTGTCACGGAGAAATATTTGCCGAGCAGCAGGCGGGTCTAGTAAACTTAGAGTATCCTTTCACGAAGCAATCGGGTGTATTTGCCGGGGATGAGATTATGCAGTATGTTCAAACGATTTATAATAATTTGACAGCATTGGGAGTTGGGCCACAATGAAAAAGGTAAATATATATTTCAATCGCTGGTTTTCCGTGGCTTTTCATTACATGAACCTCATCCGGAACAATGAAGACGGCATCCCGGTTCAAATATTCGCCACCCACCCGGATATCCGCCATATGTCGCTGCAGGGCGCTGATGTTGCGGGGGCCGAGCCTGAGCTTACGGGAATCGAATATGTGCAGTTCTGCGTTGATTTCTGCCGCCGCAATGAGATTGATATTTTCATTCCGCGGCTGCATATGCTGGATATCTCCCAGCATGTGTCCTTGTTCGAGGCCATCGGGACGAAGGTGCTGGTCTGCCGCGATCAGGACCTGCTGGAAATGATTATGGATAAAGGCAAGTTCTACGAGAGTGTGAAGTCTAACGGAATTATGACGATTCCAGATTACCATGTCGTAAGTAATGCAGAGCAGTTCAAGGAAGCCTACGAAGAACTCGTATCCAAGGGACATAAGGTCTGCTTCAAACCGACCGAAACAGAGGGTGGTCTCGGATTCCGGATTATAGATAATAACCGCAGCCCGCTTGAAGAGCTGTTTGGACATGTAACACCGTTGATTTCATTCCAGGATGCTTATCGTATTCTTTCCGGAGCGGAGAGTTTTCCTAATCTGATGGTTATGGAGCTGCTAGAGGGATATGAATATAGTATTGATTGTCTGGCAGATGCGCATGGGAATCTGCTTGCCGCTGTCCCGCGCCGTAAGGCGGGCGGACGGCTACGGCTGATGGAGCATATTCCGGAGCTGGAAGAGGTTGCCCGCAGGGTGGCTGAAACCTACCGGATTCCTTATAATTTCAATGTCCAGATGAAATACAGCGGCGATGTACCCAAGCTGCTTGAGATTAATCCGCGGATGTCCGGGGGCCTGCATATCTCATGTCTGTCCGGGATTAACTTCCCTTATCTGGCGGTCAAAAGCGCTCTGGGCGGCGAAGTTCAGCCTGTGGAATTCGCGCACAATGTCTTGGCAAGCCATGTTGAACAGCCGCTGATCATGAAAATAAACGGAGAATCCGTGGTTACGGATTCCGTGAATTGAGTGTGGAGCATTCACGCTCATAAGAGGTGAGAAGGAATGCAAGCTAAATTCAAAGTACTGGTATACGCCGGAGCCGGCTATGTTGTGGCTGTATTGACCGGCGGGTTCCTGCCCGAGCTGATCTCGCTGCTGCTTCCGGTTGCCGGGGCCGCCCTTGCGGTGCCGGGCTTCAGGCGCACAAGAGTGAATCTCCCGGTGGAGGTTATTCCCGCCGGGCAAGAGCCGGCAGCGGCACCTGGGCCTTCAGCCGGGGCGCTTCAGTCCTCTGGCAGCGCCGCAGCCGCAGGCCAACTCCCGGCGCCGGGACAGGCTCCTGCGGTCAAAGCGGGGGCTGAGACCCGAGGGGAGATTACCATCGGAGCGGAATTCGCTCCGGTAGTGGAGTATCTTAGCATTCTGGAGGATATGATTATATCTGAAGGGCAGAAGGATACGCTGGACAATGAGATCGTCGAGAAGTCACTGGCGCTGTTCGCCAGACTGCAGCGTGTGATTCCTCTGCTGCAGGAACTCGGCAACGGGGAGATCAACCACACCGTCCGCAGACTGGTGCTGAAGGATCTCAACGGTGTGATCAATCCGTTCCTGAGGCTGGGCGGCGAAGCCAAGACGAGAAACCGGAGAATGCTGTTGAACGGTCTGCGTGATGTCGATACCAAAATATCCGATATTGCGTCTACGATCGAACATAAAGACCTGATGGAACTTCAGACCAAGGCGGAACTGATTCATCAGCGTTACAGCAGTTCCGAACTATAGGAGGAGGAAAACCATGTCCACGCAGTTGATCGAGCTGAGAAAAGAAGATGAACAGAAGGTAGTGGAGGAAGCTTCCCAGTTAATTGAGAAGGTGTCCAAGACCGATACTGTAGCCCTGGATTCCCTGATGGATGATATCGGCAAGCTTGGCGTGAAAACGCAGGAGAAGGCAGGACAAACCCTGAAGCTGCTGGATCGTCCGGTCAATGACCTGATGAGCGGCAAGCGGGTGGAAGTGCCGAATATGATTATGAAGCTGCGCAATGAGTGCGAGACGCTGCAGCAGAGCAAAAATGTCAGCTTTTTCGGCAAAATGCTGCGCAAGAGTCCGCTCAAAAATTATGTCTACAAATATCAGTCTGTCCGCACCAATATTGATGCCATCATTACCGGTCTGCGCGACGGCCGCGATACGCTGGAAGAGAGCATCGTCAACATGCGCCAGCTGAAGCGCACCTCGATGGAGGAGATCTATAACCTGCAGACCAAAATTGCCTTCGGCAACAAGCTGAAGGAGCTGTTCGAGGTAGAAATCGCCAAGCCGGAGAACGAATTCCGCAAGGCGTATCTGGAACGGGGACTGCGCAAGGTAATGGTACGGATTCAGTCCATGACCGAAATGATTCTGCTCTACAATCAGGCAATTGCGGCAACGGATATCATCAATGACAACAATGATAAGCTGATTGATTCCGTAAACAACGCGATTGATAAGACTTCTAATCTGATCACCGTGTCGGCGATGATTGCCATGTCCCTGGCTGATCAGGAGAATGTCATTAACGCTGTGGAAGCCACCAATAAGACGATCGAGGATCAGTTCAAGGAGAATGCACGGTTGCTGCGTACAACTACCGAGAAGACAACAGAACTGCTCTCCAAGCCGTCCATGTCACTCGAAGCTGTGAATCAGGCGATAGGCGATCTGCTCAGTGCCCTGGATACCTCGGAGCAGTCCAACCGGCGGATTATCGAGAGCTGCCAGGATTATACATCCAAAATGACGACCATCAACACCCAGCTGAACAACCGGCTTGGGCTTAATGAGGGCTCGCAGCCGCAGGCATTGAAGCAGGCGGAGAATGGGCTGAGCAGCTTTTTGAACTGATGATTTGATCCGTGGCATTCATAATGCCCCTCTCTCCCACATAAGTTGTCACTAAGGCGACCTGTGGAGAAAGAGGGGATAAGCGGATGATTCTGGGATGCTTGATAGTTGTGCTTATCGTCGTAGCCAGCAGTGAGAAAGCGGAGGCAATTGCCAGGCTGAATGACCCGAATGATGGAGGCCTGTAAAGCAGGCTCGGATGGTGTGCGGCTCCATAAATATTGACGCTCTGTGGTTCAAGCAATTTCCAGCGGTTTATTGGGTATAATAACCCGGAGGCTGTACAGCAGCCTCTACAATCACTGAAAATACGAAGCTAATACGGAGGTCAAATGGAGAACGAGGCACTGCTGCAGGTTGAGAAGCTGGCACTGAAGAAACAGAAGATCTTCCGGCAAAGCATATTGCGGTATATTGCCAGAGCCATGCTCGCCAGCATGTTTATCGGGTTCGGCGTTATCGTAGCGTTTAAGACCGGCAACTTCTTCTATATGGAACAATCGCCGATGACCTATCCGATGGCTGCGATTACGTTCGGCGCAGCCATCATCCTCATTTCCTATGGCGGGGGAGATTTATTTACCGGAGATACCTTCTATTACACCTACGCGGCCTTGAGACGCAAGATGGCATGGACTGAGGTAGTGCGGATGTGGGTAGTGAGCTACATCGGTAATATCCTTGGGGCTACGGCGTTCGCCCTGCTGATTTTTTTGACCGGATTATTCTATGATTCCTCTGTGAACGGGTTTCTGCTGAATGTGGTGGCTCACAAGATGGAAGCCCCGGCGCTGCAGCTGTTCTTCCGGGCTATTCTCTGTAACTGGCTCGTCTGTCTGGCCTTCTTCGTCCCTATGTCGATGAAAAGCGACGGAGCCAAAATGTTCGCCATGGTTCTATTCGTGTTCTGTTTCTTCATCTCCGGGTATGAGCACAGTATTGCCAACATGTGTACCTTCGCGATTGCCCTTGTTCTGGATCACCCCGGCACCATATCATGGGGGGGCGTTGTGCATAATCTCGTACCGGTCACTCTGGGCAATCTCATTGGCGGCGGTGTGCTGATGGGCGTGATGTATTACTATGTGAATAAGCCGTTCCTGGATGAGGAGTCTCATTAAAGCGGCTATATTAATTCAAACCAGCCCCGTTCTTCTGATGAAGGCGGGGCTGGTTTGTTATTGCTCCGGCATGGAGCAGGGATGGCTTAAATTAATGATCAGCCGGAGGACTCACTCTGAGAAGTGGAGTGGAGCATGCTATAGTACAGCGGAGCTTCCTCTTGCAGGGTGCCCTCCAGTCTGCCCCCTTCCTTGCGCCAATACTCGATACCGCCGAGCATCTCCTTGACGAGGTAGCCCTGGGCAGCCAGTCTGGCTGCAGCTTTACTGGCTCCATTGCAGGCGGGGCCCCAGCAATACAGAATTAGAACATCTTCTTTGGGCAGCTCCGGAGAAGTATGGTTTATCCGCCCGGAGGGCAGGGAGAGGGCTCCCGGCAGGTGGGCCTCTTCATATGAACGGGCATCGCGGACATCGACCAGCTGAAAGCCGGTGATCCCTTCACGCAGATCGTAAGCCACATCGGCCACATCGGTCTCGAATGCTGCTTTGGCCGTGAAATAGTGTACCGCATCTGCGGAGGCTGCTGCCGGAGCAGCCAGTACTTGAGATTTCGCCTGAAGTTTCATTGCAGAGTCCTCCTTGGTTAAATGGGTTGGTTTTATTATATAAGAGAACTATAATTGGAGTTATCTATAGTCTGTGATACTAAATATCGAAAATATTGATAATTCAGGAGAACTGTGTATGGAATTAACCTATTTGCGGACCTTTTGTACAGTGGCGGACCACGGAAGTTATACCCGGGCGGCAGAAGTGCTGGGTTACGCACAATCGAGTGTGACGGCGCAGATTGCCAAGCTGGAGGAGCTGTACGGAGCCATTCTGCTGGAGCGTTCGGGCAGGGGGATGATTCCAACCTTCGCCGGCAGCAATCTGCTCCCGTATGCCCGGCAAATGCTGGCGCTGAGTGCAGAAGCTAAAGGGATAATCTCCGGCGGTGATCAGGGAGTGCTGAATATTGGAGCCATTGAGACGTTAGCCGCTTATTATCTGCCTCACCGGCTGCACCGGTACCGGGAGCAGCATCCCGGAATGCAGCTGCGGGTACAGCCCGGTTCTGAAGAAGATATCATCGCCGCAGTCAAAGATAAAACGGCCCATTTCGGTCTGATCTTTGATGTTCCGTATGCGTCGGGGGAACTGGTTACTCTGCCGCTGCGGGAGGAGCAGCTGTATGTGATCACCCATCCGGAGCATCCCATGGCAGCGGAAAGGGCGGTTACCCCGGAGCGTCTGGAGGGGGAACCGCTGGTGCTGACAGAGAGTACCTGCACTTATCGGAAGCAGCTGCTGCATGTGCTCAGGGAATCCGGTATAACTGCGCGTGTAGATATGGAGTTTGGGAATCTCGAGGGGATCAAGCAGGCGGTGAAGCACAGCTGGGGGACGGCCTTTCTGCCGCGGTATGCGGTGGAAGAGGAGCTGCGCACCGGCGCATTAACCGGAATTCCCCTGGCCGGGCAGCTGGATCCGTTCTATATTCAGCTTATCTACCGCAAGGAGCAGCGGCTATCCCCTGTGTTCATGGAGTTCATTGCCCATATGCAGCTGCAGCAGCCTGTATAACACATCTTACATTCTAAGCATCAGCCACCCCCGAGACATATACAGGTTCTTCAGAAAAAGACGGCTTCAGCCAAACCCTGGCTGAAGCCGTCTTAAATATGTCTATACCGCTTCCGGCAATCCGCCGTCTACCACTTGGAGCCGCCGGAAGAATTCCTGCCGGACTTGCCGCCGCCCCAGGAAGAGCCGCCCGACGACCGGCCTCCGCCGCCCCAGGAGGAGCCGCCGGAGGAACGTCCGCCGCCGAATCCGCCCGAGGATGGCGGCCCGGAGGACATCCGCTTGCGGGCCTGTTCTCTGCGCTGCTGTTCCCGCATCATTGCCAGGCGGGCCGCCCGCTCTGCCTCTTCCTTCTGGCGGACAAGCCGGTTCGCTTCTTCCACGAAGATGGAAATCTGCGATGCGTAAGAATGACCTGTACTCTCCAGTTCATCCAGATTGTATGGACGGGCAGACAGGCGCTGCTCCAGCTCGGCATACTCCGGCAGCAGGGACAGCTGGAAGCGGCTCTGTGCAGCAATACCTCTGCTATGCAGCAGACTCTGTGCCGCATCGACCCGGCTCTGTCCTTCCGTGAACAGCCTTCTCAGGCTGTCCAGACGTTCGTACAGAGAGCTCAGACTGCTGTCGATACTGCTGAATTTGCCTTCAGTCTCGTCCTGCAGCGTTAGCAGCCGGTCAAGTCCGCTGCGCGCATTCTCATAATCACCGCGTGCATCGCTGGTCCAGGTCTCAATCTGCGGCACTTCGCCTGCGCCTTGCCGCAGGGCGGCACCAGTCTCCTCAAGCATCTTCTCCAGACTGTCCAGATGCTGGCGGGCGAACTGGTTCCTCGCCTCAGTGAGCTTGCCCTGCAGCTCATTGCGCCGCTGGGTCAAGCTGCCCCATTTGCTGCGCACCGTCTCCAGATCTGCGCGGTTGCTCTGCCGGATCATGGCCTGGCGCTCCGTCATGGCGACGGCTTCAGCCAGCAGCGCGTCAAGCGCGGCGCCGATCCGCCGCACCTCATCCATGTCGCCGCTGCGCAGCGGCGCCTCCAGGGACCCGGCGGCAGCCGAAGCCTGCTCCAGGCTGTCATAGGGCTTAACCTTCATATTGTGCAGGGAGTTCTGCTCAATCAGCCCGGAAATGCGGCTGCGGGAAGCGGCCAGAACCCCGGGGAATGCCTTCAGCTTATCGTCAAAAGCATCTACATCCTGCAGGTCCCGCTCAATTTGCTCCTGGCGCTCCTGCGCCTCTTCAGTAATATCCTGTGCGGCAATCGGGTCAAACAGCTCCAGCTGGTCAGCTTTGGCGGTTTGTGCGGCCAGCGCCTCCAGGTCCTCGGCGATTTCCTGCAGCGGATAGCCGGTCGCTTGGGCCGCTTGCTGCAATTGTCCGTCAAGCTCTGGCGCATCCTGCTTCAATTCAGTGATCTGCTGCTTGACGTTCCGGTCGGCATCGCTGATGACAGCAATATTCTTCTCTTCCTCTTCAAGCGAGGTGCGGAAATTACTTTCCGTCTGCTGAAGCTGTTCTGTTGCAGCTTTGAGGGCGGACAGGCGGTAGAAGGGCGGCAGGGCGCCTTGCCCGCTTGTCTGCTGCAGCGCTGAGATCTCGACCAGCTGCGAGGTCAGGCGCTTCGATATGCCCTCGACCAGTTCTCCGGTCTTGCCCTGCACGATTCCCTGGAAGGGCTGAAGGGATTCGAGGGCGCGATTCGCCCGTACCAGCAGGTCAGACAATAGTTCCTGCTGATTGGCAAGCCCGCTGCGGCGGCGCATTCCTATAATCAGCACGTACAGCAGGAACACCAGTAATGCGGCCCCGGCTACAATAGCGGCGAGTGATATGAAGGATAGTCCGCCCCTGGCGGTTTCGGCCGTGCCCGATCCGCTGCTTCCGGCTGTCCCGCCGCTGCCGCCTGATCCGCCACCCGCAGTACCACCTGTACCACCTCCAGCAGTTCCTCCGGCAGCACTGCCCTGCCCGCTGTCCACAGCCTGAAGCTCCTTAATAACAGCGCTGATTCCTCCGGCGAAATCGCCGTCTCTGGCATAAGGATTGAAGTAAGTCTCCAGCAGCTTAGTGATTGCCGCGCTGCCTGAAGCGCCGCCGAGGTTCTGTGACCAGGCATTGAGTGAGTTCTGCAGCTGCGGATTATCGAAGTTAATCTCCGTTTGCTGGTCTCCGTAAGCGATCAGAAGCAGGATATCCCGGGTCTTCAGCTTCCAGGTATCGTATACCTTATCTGCATAACTGGCTGGGTCCGCGCCGTCTAATGAGTCTATAGTCAGGATATAGAGAGTATAGCGGTCCGTTGCGGCCATCCGGGTGATAGCTTCTGCTTCCTGCGCAGTAAGTAAGCCGGCTTCATCAGTAACAACTCCCTGCTGTACAGGAATATCCGCAGCATAGACGCCGGGGATCCGGAGCAAGGATAATAGTATGACCAAAGCGAAAATTTTTCTCAATTCTGCACACTCCGATCTATGGGCTGTTGTTCGTTATATTATGCTAATCATTATATCATTAAACATTCCGGAGACCTCAGATGCAGCCGTCCCGGAATTAGCCCCCGTGTACCGCAAAAAAAGCCGCATTCCCGTAACGGAAATGCGGCCATATATATTCTTCTATAGTTGTGTGTGGAATTATCTACCGGGTTTGCAGACAGAGGATATACTGCAATCTGGACTTGATCTCTTTTTGCCATTTCATATCTCCGACTTTTACAGCAAGATTGAGCAGATCCAGGTAATCGTCAACCTGTAATGCGGTCCGGGTGGTGGCTGCGTTCATGGGTGTTCAGTCTCCTTTTAACTCAGATATAGTCAAGTAATGAATAATAGATATTCAATAATGATAATCATTATCAACCGTTATTGTTATTATCCACATTTTGCTCCCAAAAAGCAATACAAATATAAAGTTTCTTATTTTAAAATTCCCGTTGAAACAATACCGTCCTTAAAAGGGGCGACAAAGCCGCTTCCGCGAGCTTCTTCGACAATAAATCAACGTTTCTGCAGAATTTGCACATTTTATCAGAACTGAAGCATAACTAGCAGGAACCTTACCATTTTTTGTCGAATACAGCTTCATATAAATGCGTTTAGCCGATTTTTATGGGACAAAGGAGAATTGCGATGAAGCGGTGTAAACTCTTGCTTCTAATTGGCATCGTGCTCATGATTACACCCCCCGCTGCCGCTCACGCCAAAAGACAGGATATTAAGTACCAGGCAGAACTGGAATACCCCCCCTACAAGTACATACAGAACGGATATCTGACAGGTTTTGATATTGATCTGACGAGTATGATTTTTGAGAAAAAGGATTACCTTCTTCTATACAGCACCGGGGAATGGGAAAGTACATACAGCCTGCTGACCGAGGGCATGATCGACACGACCGGACTCATGGCCATAACCGAGGCGAGAAAGCAGGATACCTTGTTCTCCAGACCTGTGCTAAGGAGCTACATTTCCGTCTATTCCCGCCAGGAGCTTAGTGAAGAAGTGAAGCTGAGCACGTTGAAAAATTACAGAATCGGTGTAGGCAAGGAACAGTATTCGGAAACTGTTCTGCAGAATAGTGTGGGAATCCCATCCTCACAATACATAGAATATGCGACCGTACCTGAAGCAGTGGAGGCTCTGCGCAAAGGCGAGATTGATCTGCTGTTCGAGAATCAGGGGGTGGTGGATTATCTGATTGTTGAACAGGGGCTGACGGGAACGATTATCCGCAAAATGAACAATCTTTATCCTCAGGATGTCGCTTATGGCATCAGCAAGACCAAGCCGGAGCTGGTGTCTTATGTGAATGCCAGACTGGAGCGCCTGGAACGCTCCGGGGCATTCGAGGAGCTGTATCAGCAATATTTCTTCGCTCACTCGGATTATCATCAGTCCATGATCCGTAATAGAATCATATCAGGAGTGGCCATAGGGGTTGTCCTGCTGGTATTTGGTTCTGTGCTACTCCGGATCTATATCCGGCGTCTGCGCCGGACGATCCACTCCGAACAGGAATTCTTCGAGGATGTGATCGAGAATACTGGGATGATCATATGGGCGGTTCATGGGGACAAGCGGAGCGTGCGCTTCAATCAATATGCTGAGAAAATGACCGGGCTTTCAGAGAAGGATGTGCTCGGTGTGAGTATCGATGACCTGCCTGGTCTTGAGGGTGGAGCGGCAGTGCTGAGGGATCTCCTTACCAAAGCGGTCTATCTCGATTATGTGACTAATGTGGAGGTGAAGCTTCCGGAGCATTCTCCGGTTGCGCATTATTTCTCCATCCGCACTACCCTGATCAAGGGGATGGATGATCAGGCGGAGGATATATTTGTCCTGGTCGGGCTTGATATCGATGAACGCAAACAGAACGAGCTTAAGCTGCAGCTCAGTTACGAGGAACTGGAATCTACCTATGAGGAGCTTGCGGCAACGGAGGTTGAGCTGCAGGACCAGTTCAACCGGCTGGGAGTCAGTGAACGGCGTTTCCGTCTGGCCTCCGAAGGCTCAGGTGCCTATATGTGGGAGCTCGACTGGGATAGCGGCTTCTACAAGCTCTCGGACCGCTGGTATGAGGTCATGGGCTACTCTGAGGAAGAGATCAACGCCTTCGAAGGCGGCGTGCTCAGCATCATTCATCCGGATGATCAGGAATCTGCACGCAAAGCCAGACAGGAGCATCTTACCGGGCTGACTCCGATCTACGAAACCGAGTACCGGATGAAGACCAAAGATGACGTTTATGTCTGGTTTGAGGTTAGGGGGAAGGCGATTGTGGACCCCAGAGACCAAATCGTACTGTTCCTGGGCTCGCTGATTGATATCAGCAAGCGGAAGCAGGCGGAGTTCAGTCTGAATAACAGCTATCAGGAGCTTGAAGCGACCTATGAGCAGCTTACGGCTACGCAGCAGGAGCTTGTAGGGCAATATGAGATGCTGCTGGAGAATCAGAAGAATATGCATCGCCTGGCTTATGTGGATTCGCTCAGCAATCTGCCGAACCGGATCTGTCTGCTGGAGACGATGGAGAATTATTTCCGCCGGCCGGGGGGGAGAGCGGCGCTGCTGTTCGTAGACACGGACAACTTCAAGTATATTAACGATACGCTAGGACATAAATCCGGCGATGTTCTGATCCGCAAGGCCAGCGAGCGCCTGCAGTCGGTAGTCCGGGAAGGGGACATGCTCTCCCGGCTCGGCGGCGACGAATTTGTAGTGTTTCTCAAAGACATAGAGAGCCGCGTGGATGTGCTGAATTTGGCTGAGGACATTATGCGCTCCTTCCGAAAATCCTTCCTCATCGGCGAGAGCAACCTGTACGTCTCCTGTAGCATCGGGATCTCCTTCTACCCGGAAGACGGGGAGACGACAGAGGAGATTCTGAAGAATGCTGACGTAGCGATGTACCGGGCCAAAGAAGAAGGGAAAAGCACCTATGTGGTTTATGATAAATCGATGCATACGGCATTTAATGAACGGATGAACATTGAGAAGCATCTGCGGAGTGCCATGAACAATAATGAATTTGAGCTGCATTATCAGCCGCAGGTGCAGATTGAGACGGGACTGATCTCGGGATTCGAGGCTTTGATCCGCTGGAACAGTCCGGTGCTCGGTTTTGTCTCCCCGCTCTCCTTCATCAAGATTGCCGAGGATTCCAGACTGATTATTTATATCGGGGAATGGGTGCTGCGGGAAGCCTGCAAATTCATGAACAGCATCCACCAGCTTACCGGAATCTCTTATAAAATATCAGTGAATATCTCCATTATTCAGCTGCTGCAGGATGATTTCGTGGAGATTGTGCTGGATAGTCTGGAAGAGAGCGGTGTTGAGCCGAGCAGTCTGGAGCTGGAGATTACGGAATCCATATTCATGGAATCGTTCGAGAGCACCGTCAGCAAGCTGGAATTCCTGAAGTCGCGCGGCATCCGGATTGCGTTGGATGATTTCGGAACGGGGTATTCCTCCTTAAGCTATCTTCAGCAGCTGCCGATCTCGACACTCAAAATGGACAAAATTTTCATTGATTCCCTTGCGGATAAAGCCTATAGCCAGTCCTTCGTTCAGACGATCATCATTCTTGGCCATAAAATGGGCCTGGATGTTGTGGCCGAGGGCGTGGAGGATGCCAGCCAGCTGGCCTTCCTCAAGGAAGCGAACTGCGACAAGGTTCAGGGCTACCTGATCAGCCGGCCGGTGCCGCAGCGCGAAGTAATTGAACTGCTCGTGCCGCAGAAGCGTTATGAAGTAGATCATCTGAATTAGGGCTATAGATTACATAGTAAAAGCGGGTCCCGGGCATGGATAATATGCCTGTGGACCCGCTTTTTTGAACTAGTAAATGTTTATTCGCAGCTAGAAGATGACGATTTTGTTCTTGCCTGTTTTTTTGGCTTCATACAGGGCATCGTCTGCCTGCTGAAAAGTGGAGCTCTTCGAATCGGTTCCATTATAATCATGCATGCCGATGCTGACAGTAACCGATCTATTCTCCATTTCATTGATTAGCAGGCCGGCAATTCCGGTTAGGATCTTGTCCATAATCCGCACGGAATCCTCCAGCGGCTTGGCGGTCAGAATGATAACGAACTCTTCACCGCCGTACCGGGCTGCGAAGTCATCCGATCCGATATGCTGCAGCATGACTGCAGCTACCTGCTTCAGTACAACATCGCCAACCCAGTGGCCATACTGGTCATTTACTTTTTTGAAGTTGTCGATATCCAGGACCGCCAGCTGCAGGGGAAAAGGGTTGCTCTGCTGATGCTCAATCAGCCAGCCCAGATATTCATGAAAGGTCTTGTGATTGTACAAGTCGGTCAAGGGGTCAATCTTGGACAGCCTGTCCATAATAATATTCTGAATGCGCAGCTCCTGCTCCGATTTCACCGAATTCTCCAGTGACTGCATAAGATCCCGTCCCCGTGCAATGACGCCGAATCCGGCCAGTGAAGTTCCTGCGAAGATAAGGGTGATAATAATGTTCTGGATACGCAGGGTATAGTCATAGGTAGCTGTGTTGAGGAACAGCATAATGATATAGATCAGGCAAATAACCGAGGAAGCCTTCAGATAATTGTCCTTCAGATAGATCATGGATACCAGAAGCGGAAGCAGCATAATGAGCGGCTTCACATGAAACTCCGTGCTCAGATTCATGATTATCAGAATGCCGTACAGATGACTTGTGACAATAATTGAGAACTCGGACATCAGCGGTTTCCATTTATGTACAACCTCGAGAATCAGAAGCAAGACGAGCAGTATGGAGTCGGGGATCACTATGTGGTTAATGAAATATTGCCCGCCGGAGAGCTCAGGCCGGTGGCCCCACATGGATAAGGCAACAAATAGCTGGCTTGCCAGATAAACAAACAGGACCATCCAAAAGGTGTTGAGGAGGACGCGGTTCCAGTACATTTGGCGAGGAGTTGGCGGTGGGATGTGCATAAGATGTTCCTCTTTTCCAGTGGCAATATACTTATATATTCGACAATTATCCCGATTTTCCTCCCTAATCCGATTCTGCGATCATTGTTCGTGTTTTGGTGATTAATACTAGGTATTTATAGCTATTCATGCTGATATAATGATACAAACACGAATTATTAATACGATATATCCTTGACACATTCGCATAATTTCTGTAGAATTCCAATTGGCTCACAATAATGAGCTAAGCTGTTCGTATATCCTCAATGATAAGGTTTGGGGGTTTCTACAGGGAACCGTAAATTCCTGGCTACGAATAGGGTGCATTTTGCATACCTATGAAGAGGTCGGGATTTTTGTGCTGTTTGCGTAAGTGAATTTATATTTATCGCAGAAACAGAGCAGCCCTTATCCACTGAGGGCAGCCGTTTCATCCTGGGAGGAACAGAGAACCTATGAGTAAATATGATGTGATTGTTGTTGGAGCCGGTCCGGCCGGAATATTCGCCTGCTATGAATTGACACTTAAAGCACCGGAGCTGAAGATCCTGCTGGTGGACAAGGGCCATGATATCTACCGCCGGAATTGCCCGATTCTGGAGGAGAAAATCAAGCTCTGCCCTCCGGCTTCGGGCCGTAAGGAATTCGCCGGATGTCTGCCGGCCTGTTCGATTACTGCAGGCTTTGGCGGTGCAGGTGCGTACAGTGACGGCAAATTCAACATCACGACCGAGTTCGGCGGCTGGATGACCGATTATCTGCCTCCTTCCAGGGTGATGGAGCTGATTGAGTATGTTGACGGCATCAACCTGGAGCACGGGGCCACGCCGGTTATTACCGATCCGACTACCGAGAGCATCCGCGGGATTGAGCAGCGGGGGTATGCGGCAGGGCTTAAGCTGCTGCGTGCGCAGGTCCGCCATCTGGGAACAGAACAGAATCTGGAAATCCTGAAATCCATATACGAATATTTGAAGACGCGCATTGATATGCTGTATAAGACTGAGGTAGAAGATATTGTTACCGTCAAGGAGAACGGTGTACATCGCATTACGGGCATTACCTTGAAGAATGGTGAGAGCCATGAAGCAGATCAGGTAATGATTGCTCCGGGACGTGACGGATCTGCCTGGCTGACCGCGGTGCTGAAGAAACGCCGGCTCAAAATGTATAATAATCAGGTGGATGTAGGGGTGCGCGTGGAAACCTCTGATGTGGTGATGCGAGAGATTAACGAACATCTCTATGAGGGGAAATTCATCTTCAATACATCTGTGGGGACACGGGTCCGCACCTTCTGCAGCAATCCTTCAGGACATGTTGTCGTGGAGAATCACAGCGGAGTGATGGCAGCGAACGGACACTCCTACAAGGACCCCGCGTTAGGTTCCAAGAACACCAACTTTGCTCTCCTGGTCTCTCATACCTTCACCGAGCCGTTTGATAAACCGAATGAATATGCCCGGGAAATCTGTAAGCGGGCCAATGATCTGTCCAGCGGCGGTGTGATCGTGCAGAAGTATGGCGATATCCTGCGCGGCCGCCGTTCTACGGAGACACGGATCAAGGAAGGGTTCCTTGAGCCCACGCTGAAGGAAGCGGTGCCTGGTGATCTGGGTCTGGTCCTGCCGTACATCACGATGAAGAGCCTGATTGAGATGGTCGAGGCGCTGGAGAAGGTTACACCGGGTATTGCCTCCGAGCATACGCTGTTCTACGGAGTTGAGGCGAAGTTCTATTCTGCCCGGCCTAAGCTGACAGAGCAATTCGAGACCGAGATCTCCGGGCTCTACTGCGGAGGCGACGGTGCAGGCATTACCCGCGGCCTTGCACAGGCCGGAGCGGCCGGAGTATGGATCGCCCGGGGAATGATGGCTAAGATTAAACAAGAGGGAAACGTACAACCGGCAGTTCTGTAGAACCGCCCAGGTGGATGCCCGAAGGACAGCCTTACACGCAGAAGCTGCGGTGTACACGGCTGTCCTTTTTTTGGGAGGTTATATGTTAGATTCTGAACCTTCCCTGGCTTCCCTAGCCGCCCCACCCACCCACCCACCCACCCACCCACCCACCCACCCACCCACCCACCCGTAGCCAATGCTCCTCGTTTTCAATTGTTTTATCGGTTTGTCGAGTCTGGAGGATATGCGGGAGTGGAAAAAGTTGGAGCTAGTCCGCCTGAAAGATAGGGGGAGCAGAAATAGATGGATTTCCTCCACTTGCTGATGAGCGAAAAGGTGCTGTAAAACCAATAGTTATGATGAACGAAAGGCAGCCCCTGTTCGCACACCTTAGGTTAAAATGGGAGTAAGGACAACCATTTCAGAGCTAAATGCGAAAGGAGCTGTTACTATGAAGAATACCATAAAATACGTAGGTTTGGACGTGTCAAAAGAAAAAATTGCAGTGGCGATTGCAGACGAGGGACGGGACCCCGCACGGTATCACGGAGCGATTGCCCATACGCCAGATGCTGTAGGACGACTCATTCGGAAACTGAAAAGCCCGGAGGTTACTCTTGAAGTCTGCTATGAGGCAGGACCCACCGGGTATGATTTGTATCGCTGGCTGACCAAGATGGGAATTTCCTGCACGGTCATCGCCCCCTCACGTATTCCTCAGCGTTCAGGCGATGCCATTAAAACCGACCGACGGGATGCAGAGCGGCTCGCTCAGCTCCACCGTGCGGGAGAATTGACGGGCATTCATGTACCCACTCCGGAACTCGAGGCTCTTCGGGATCTCATCCGAGCCCGGGAGAATGCTCGGGAAGAACTGCACCGGGCCCGGCAGCACCTCGTTCATTTTCTGTTACGGCACCAGATCCACACCCCGGAAGGGATGAAAAAACGCTGGACGAAACGATACCGGCTGTGGCTCTCTACCTTGACGTTTGAGCATACCGCGCAAGAACGGGTATTCACCGAGATGCAACAACAGTTGCGGGAGGTGGAGGAGCGCATTAAACGGCTAGAGGAGGCCATGCGGAAAGAAGCCGAAATCTGCCCGTACGCCTCTGTGATTCAAGCGCTCCAGGGTCTTCGGGGGATTGCCCTGCTCACGGCCATGACGCTCGTCGTTGAAATCGGGAATTTTGAGCGGTTCCGTTCGCCTGCGCAGCTGATGAGTTACCTGGGACTGGTTCCGCGGGAATCTTCTACAGGACCCAAGACAAGACGGGGCCGCCTGACTAAAACAGGAAATGCCTCCGTAAGGCGTGCTTTGGTGGAATCGGCCTGGAGTTACCGTTACCTTCCGGCGGTCAAAGGCGATTTAGAAAAGCGGTTAGAAGGGCAAAGGGCTCATGTCCAGGAAACGTCATGGAAGGCGCAGGAGAGATTGCACAAAAAATATGTGCAGATGGTCAAACGGGGAAAACACCGAAACTTGGTGATCGCAGCGGTGGGACGGGAATTGGTCGGATTCATTTGGTGTGTTGCGGTAAAGGCAGAAGCAGGAATCGCATAATATAGAACAAGAAAAAGCCTGTCCCCAAAGGATGAATCCTTGGGGCATGGAGACAACGAGAAAGGTTCGAGGAGAATCCACGAAATCCAACTGCACAAAACCCGGATGGGTTTGACGTGCGACAATAGTTTAGGGAAGCTCCTTCGACGTAGGCCTAACATGTGGAACCAACCCACGGATAGCAGTGTGCCAGCCGACGACTCGCATGTTGTCTCCATGCCCAAGGGATTGAAAAAACCTTTGTTAAAAAGGGAAGAAACAGGGGGATTGACAAATTCGTTCATAGCAGTTGGATAAAGAACACTTAAATTATCCGAATTCAGCCAAAGTAGCGAAAACTAACATAAATAGGTGCTGTTAATCCACTTGCTTTCGTTCATTCGTAAGAAACGGGCAAATTAAGATACGTTTATCCACTTGTTGTGGCAGGTGCGGGCGGAGTGGAGTGGAACGGATACCTACTGCGGAATTCCATGCGGCGTCCACGCCACGTGTTCAACGCCCTGGCGTCCATGCCACGTGTTCAACGCCCTGGCCCACGCCGCATCCCGTTTGTTCTTTATACACGCCGTTACTGGGTGATGGGTATAGAAGTGGTTTCCTTAATTTGACTCTGCTGATATAATGTTAGAATACATAACATGATGGAGTGGAGTGAGCGTTGATGATGGGGATTCGCCGGTGGAAGGCCGTTCTAGCCGTTGTTTTGCTGCTGCTTATAGGAATGTACTGCTTGTGGGTTGATATGTACTGGATACATAAGGTTATCTATCTGCTGCTAATGGCGGCACTCGGCGGACTTGCGCTGGACAGCTATCACGGCGGAGTCCTAAAGGACCGGCAGCTGGCGGAATCCCGGGGTAAGGTGGAGCTGCTCGGCAATGAGATTGTTGTCACCTCAGACCGGCTGCATGGGGCTCTGGAGGAAATTAGCCGCCATACGGAAGGGCTGCAGCAGACGGCAGACTATTCACATGCATACGAAGTGGATTTGCAGACGCGCAGTAACGAGGCTAAGGCCAATATTGAGGGTGCTTTTGCCACCATGGGCGGAGTAGCGGCGGTTACGGAGCATATAGAGGAGCTGACCGTGAAGCTGGGGGCGACCATGCAGGCGACCCGCTCAGGAATGGCTGAAATGGTGGATTCGCTGAAGAATACAGATGAGGTCATGGAGGAGCTGCAGGAGCAAAGCGGGGACATGCTGAATAAATTCACGACTCTTAGCGGCCATATTGCTATGGTGGAGGAGATAAACTCGCTGATTGTCAGCATTGTTAATGAAACCTCGCTGCTTGCGCTCAATGCTTCTATTGAAGCTGCGCGGGCGGGTGAACAGGGGCGGGGCTTCGCGGTAGTGGCCAGCCGGATCAGGCAGTTAGCCGACCAGAGCCGGAGTTCGGTAGACCGCTCCACGGAGGTGCTGCTCGATATCAATAACGGAGTGCAGCAGGTGCTGGAGTCGGTTACGAAAGAGCAGTCTGCAGTTGAGCACGGTGTGCATGAAGTAGCAACCGTGAAGCGGCGTCTCGGCGATATCTCGGACAGAATAGAAGAGGTGGGAACGGCGGTAGCTGAATCAGTCGCTGCGGCTGCGCGGCAGAGCAGGCTGATTGATGAGGTGACAGCCGAACTCAGCGGTGCGGTGGGTATTGTCAACGAGACCATCGCAGGTGTGGACCTGACGCTGGAGCAGGTCACCCGGCAGCGGTCCCAGATTGGACAGCTGAATAATATCAGCGCCAGCCTGCTCATAGAGTCGCAATCCCTGCAGCAATCAGTGAATGCAATTGCGGTGCGCGGGGTGATTGAGATGAACGGATACGAGGGACGGCTGCAGGAAATGCAGGTATTGCTGGAGGAGCTCTCAGCTAAGCGGGAGCTGTATTCACCGGATGCGGATAGCCATAGCAGCATCCTTGCTTCCTGTATCCGTAAGGCTCCGGATGTGCAGGCGATCTGGTCCAACCGGACGGACGGCACGTTCATTTACTCCGAGCCTGCGGCAGGACTTCTGAATGCTAAACGCCGTGACTGGTGGAACGGGGCCATGAATGAAGGCCAGTACGTCTCGCAGCCGTATGTTTCGGCGATTACCAAACGTTCCTGCATTACGCTCTCCAGAGCGATTAAGGATGGCCGCGGAGAGATTGTAGGCGTGGTGGGGATAGATCTGGCGGTGTAAACTAGAGTATTTCAGCTGGATAGCAGAGGAAGAATAATTATATGAAGCAGATAACATTGTCTTATAACAAAGAGCAGCAGGCTGCCCTGGTCAGGGAGCACCTGTTGCTCTTTGCTGGTTGTACGAGGTCTCGGCCCGGACTAGGTACCGTCAGCCGGGAGGCTGCGCAGCCCGCTCCAGATGCCCTGCCAGTTCTTGCTTGCAATCCGCTTCTCATAAATAGGCAGCAGATGCGGATGGGCGGCGAAGTAAGGCGAGGGCCGCAATACCAGCTGAATGACATCCGAAATTCCATGAGGTGCGGCCAGAATGACTTCCCCGTTCCCGTCCAGGGAGAGTCCAAGCGCCGTTGACGTCTCGGGGAATTTGGACATGCCGTCTGTGGACGAGTGATAGGGCGGCAGGTTATTGACGGTATGCATCCTGGCCTGATTCTTGACTGACCAGGGAATTCCGGGATAACGGCTCTTCAGCTGGGTTTCCCAGGATTTCTCGACTTCCTCCCGCTGGTCGCCGGGGTCATAATAGATCACATCAATATCGGCGAGGGGCGTTCTCTCCGTAAAACCATGCTGCACATCCCAGATCTTGGACCGCACAAATCCGGCGCAGACCCACCAGTCCGGCAATTGCAAAGTTCCGGCAGCCTTCAGAATATCCATCATCCAGGCATCTTCCATCACCCGCTGGAGAATGTCTGCTTCACTGGTTATTATCATTGTATAATCTCTTCTTTCTCTGCTGAAATGAAGACAATAATCCATTATAGCCCGGACGGAGTGGGAAGTGTATTTGATTTTGCTTGAGGTGGGCTAGCCGGGTTAGGTGGGGTAAAGTGAGGTCGGGTGCAATAAATCAGCCTTCGGTAAATCTGCTAAAGTTATATTATATTGGATTGTAAGACTACATAGGATGAAGCCCGCAAAACCATTTTTACTCGAATAAAATTGTGCCGGCAGGCACTTTTTGCAGAAGTCAGGTGTTATAGAGATATACAATCTAGGAGGTGAGGGCAACGTCACAGGAGAATGTGCCGGATATGCGGCAGGTAGAGGCGGTCATTATCCGGGTTCAACATGGGGAGCAGGAATCCTTTGCGTTCATTGTTGATGCTTTTCAGCAGCCGGTTTACCGGTATTGCTGCCGGATGCTGGGGAACAGGCAGGATGCCGAGGATGAGGTGCAGTGCAGGATTTTAATAAGCACTCCATGTGCAAAGGATGAATCGGGCAACTCTTGCTTGAACAGCAGCCGGAAGTCCAAATATTCATCGTTGAGCAGGCAGCAGCTTAAGTGAATAGCTTGAATTCAATTTAGGTATTAAAGGGCAGTCAAAATGAAATCCAAAAAGGCATCCGGAGAGCGAATACGCTCTCCGGATGCCTTTGGTGTTCACACGTATGAGGAATGAAGGATGCCGCCGCAGGTAGGGCTTAGCCCTCCAGCAGCAGCGCTTCTGGATCTTCCAGTAAACCCTTGACCTTGACAAGGAAGCCTACCGCCTCTGAACCGTCTACAATCCGGTGATCGTACGATAAGGCGACATACATCATCGGACGGTTGGCTGTGCGCTCTTCATCCAAGGCGATCGGACGAAGCTGGATCTTATGCATGCCGAGGATGCCGACCTGCGGCGTATTGAGGATCGGCGTAGACAGCAGAGAACCGAATACACCACCGTTGGTGATTGTGAAGGTACCGCCCTGCAGCTCCGGCAGACTGAGCGTGTTGGCGCGCGCTTTGGAGGCGAGCTCGCCAATCTTGCGCTCGATTTCCGGGAAGCTAAGCCGGTCGGCATCGCGGACGACCGGCACGACCAGACCTTCTTTGGCAGCTACGGCGATGCCGATGTCATAGTATTTCTTCAGCAGGAGATCCTCACCGTCGATCTCGGCATTCAGCAGCGGATAAGCCTTGAGTGCGCCGATCACGGCTTTGGTGAAGAAGGACATGAAGCCGAGTCCAACCTCATGCTTCTCTTTGAAGGCATCCTTGCGGCGTTTGCGGATGTCGAGAATAGCGGTCATGTCCACCTCGTTGAAGGTGGTCAGCATCGCTGCCGTCTGCTGCGCTTCGACCAGGCGGCTGGCAATCGTCAGCCGTCTGCGCGACATGCGCTTGCGCTCGGTCGCTTTGCCGTCCTCCGCGCGGGGCGCCTTGCCCGCCGGCGCGGGCGGCTTCACCGGCTCCGGCCGTGCCGCCGCCGGAGCTGCAGGCGCAGCGGCCTCCGGCACAGCTGCGCCATGGCCGTTCACATCGGCCTGGCCTATCCGGCCGATGGGGTCGCGGGCACTGACCTCGCCGAGGTCGATGCCCCGCTCCCGGGCCAGCTTGCGCGCCCCCGGCGAAGCCAGGGCCGCAGAGCCCGCCGCTGCGCTTGCCGCTTCCGGCTTACCGCCGTCAGAGGCGCTGCTGCCCGCCGCTGCGTTTGCCGCTTCCGGCTTGCCGCCGTCAGAGACGCTGCTGCCCATGGCTACGCTTGCCGCTTCCGGCTTGCCGCCGCCGGCTACTGCCGCACCGTCGGCGCTGCCGATAATGCCGATAGCTTCGCCAACGGCAACGTTCTCGCCCGCCTGGCGCAGGATGGAGGAGATGACACCATCCTCCTCCGCACTGATCTCCAGGTTGACCTTGTCGGTCTCAAGCTCCGCGAGCACATCGCCCTGGCCGACAGTGTCGCCCTCTTTAACCAGCCATTTGTAGATCGTTCCTTCGGAAATGGATTCGCCCAAATCGGGTACTTTAATTTCGGACACAGGCCGTTACCTCCCCAAATATAGTAGTTTACGTTATTGAGAGACCGCCTTGCTGCTGTCAGGAAGACGGTACAGGTGCTTGTACTTGAGCGTTAAGTTTCAGGGCTTCTCTAACAATGCGCCGCTGCTCGAAGCTGTGCACATCCGCATAACCGCTGGCCGGGCTGGAGCGCTCCGGACGGCCGATATACTGGACGGTAACATTCTGCGGGGCAATGGCGCGCAGCCGGGATTCAGCGTAGCTCCAGCCGCCCATATTCTTCGGCTCCTCCTGCACCCAGACGATTTCCTGCAGGGAACGGAACGAACTGAGATGTGCGCCAAGCTCACGTTCAGGGAACGGATACAGCTGCTCCAGGCGGAGAATATGCAGCCAGGAGAAGTCCTGTCCGCGGGCGGCTTCCAGCTCAGTCTGCAGGTCGATGGCGACCTTGCCGCTGCATACCACCAGGCGCTTGACCTCTTCAGGCTTGCTGCCGAGCAGCGGTTCCGGAAGCACGGGCTGGAAGCTGCCAGAGGCGAGATCAGCACCGGCCGAGGTGCTGCGCGGATTGCGGATCAGGCTCTTCGGTGCCATGATTACCAGCGGCCGGGCATCGGGCTGTCCGCAGAGTGCAGCCTGACGGCGCAGCAGATGGAAATACTGGGCCGCGCAGGTCAGGTTCGCTACGGTCCAGTTCTCTTCAGCGGAGAGCTGCAGATAACGTTCCAGCCTGCCGCTGGAATGTTCCGGTCCCTGGCCTTCATATCCATGCGGCAGCAGAATCGCAAGATTGCTGCGCTGTGTCCACTTGGCGCGTCCGGCGGAGATGAACTGGTCAATAATGACTTGGGCGGCATTGGCGAAATCACCGTATTGCGCTTCCCAGAGCACGAAGGTCTCCGGCGCGAACACATTATAGCCGTATTCATAGCCGAGTACAGAGGCTTCTGACAGCGGGCTGTTGTAGACGCCGAAGGAGGCGCGGGAATCCTTAAGCTGGTGAAGAGGGGAGAAGAGCTCCCCGCTCTCACTGTCATGCAGGACAAGGTGGCGGTGAGCGAAGGTGCCGCGCTGTGAATCCTGTCCGCTGAGGCGGATCGGCGTGCCATCCTTCAGAATGGTAGCGAAGGCCAGGGTTTCAGCCAGCGCCCAGTCTACCCGCTCGCCGTCATTCAACGCATCCTTGCGCCGCTGCAGAATCCGCTCCAGCTTCGGATAGACCGTGAAGCCGGCCGGTACGCTCAGCAGCTCACGGTTAATCTCCTGGAGACTGGCCAGCGGAACCGCTGTAGGGCGGTGCACCGGTGTTCCCGTATCCAGGACGACCGAAGTCTTGGACTCGGCGTTCTTCTGTTTCCCTTCCTTCATCTGCTCGAAGGCCTGCTGCAGCACATTCTCGGCCTCGGCAATCATGCTCTTCACCTCATCGGCTGTAACGACCTTCTCGCGCTGCAGGCGTTCCGCATAAACGCGGTAGACGGTAGGGTGGTTGCGAACCTTGCCATATACCATCGGCTGGGTGGTTTCCGGATCATCCATCTCATTATGGCCGTGGCGGCGGTACCCGATCAGATCAATCAGGAAATCCTTCTTGAACAAATGGCGGTAAGCGCTGGCCATACGGACCGCAGCAATACAGGCTTCGGGGTCATCGGCATTGACATGCACTACCGGGATCTCATAGCCCTTCGCCAGATCACTGGCGTAATGCGTGGAGCGGGAATCTTCACTTTCGGTGGTGAAGCCGATCCGGTTATTGACGATAATATGCACAGTGCCGCCATTCTGATAACCTTGCAATTTGCCGATATTAAGTGTTTCCGCAACAATACCTTCACCAGGGAAGGCGGCATCGCCATGCATAAGCACGGCCATGGCTTTGTCCGTATTCAGCTTAGGCAGGCCGGGGGTCCCCCGTTCCTCCTGGGCTGCACGCGTGAAGCCTTCAACGACCGGATTCACGAACTCGAGATGGCTCGGGTTGTTGGCAAGCGTGATGCGGGTACGCACGGTTTCGCCTTCACGGACGGCGCGGTCGGCGCCTAGATGGTATTTCACATCACCGCTCCAGCCATAGGTGACACCCATAGAGCCTTCGGACGGGAAGAGCTCCTTGTTCGGCGAATGATGGAATTCCGAGAAAATAATATCATAAGGTTTGCCCAGAATGTGGGCCAGCACATTAAGTCTTCCGCGGTGGGCCATACCCATCAGGATATGCTCAGCGCCGTCATGTGCGGCAGCGCGGACAATTTCATCCAGCATAGGTACGAGCGCATCATTGCCTTCCAGGCTGAAGCGCTTCTGGCCGACGAAGGTCTTGTGCAGGAAGGTCTCGAACTGTTCTACCTGAATCAGGCGTTTCAGCAGCTCTTTGCGTTCCGCATGGTTCAGTGGAGCAGGCGACGTCGTGGATTCCGCCTGGCTGTTGAGCCAGCGCAGCTCACGCTCGTCATGCACATGCCCGAATTCATAGGCGATGGTCTGTGTGTAGGCCTGGCGCATTCTGTGAACGGCATCCATAGCGGTATGCACGCCCTCAGGGGCATTCTCCCAGATCAGCGAAGCCGGCAGGGCATTCAGATCTTCGCGCGTCAGCTCATAGGTCTCGATCTCCAGCCATTTCGCCATCGGGTTGGTGCTCCGCTCCAGCGGATCGATATCGGCAGCCATATGGCCGTATATTCGAATGTTAGCCATTAGCTTGGAAGCTTTAACAGCTTTCTTGAGCCACTCCGTATCTCCCGAGATGGCGGGTGGAGGCGTCTTGACGGCATCCGGAGCCAGGGGAGGCGGGCCGGATACTGTGAACAGATCGCGGTAATGATGCTCTACGGAAGAAGGGTCCTTGACAAACTGCTCGTATTTCTCCTGAATGTAGCCCAGATTGGGACCGTAATACTTGCTCCAGACAGATTCGTTATAGGGCTCTTTGATGGCCATGAGTAGGTCCTCCTAACGGATAAACTCCACATGCGGTATATAGGAACACCGCTTAGCGGAGCTGCGATGTTTGCGGTTTCATTCTCATCTTATTGTGCTACTTTCCGGCAGGGTAATCAATTCATACTTTCGTGCAATCCGTTCGCAAAACGGTATGATTCAGCAGGGAATTCATACAGAACAATCATAAATTATCCGGGTGAGGCCGGAGGAACAAAATATCTTTGGAGTTAATAAAAAAATTAAGGATTTAGGTGGTTGTATATCATAGAAATGGGTAATTACTTCTATATTGTGTTATAGGATTAAATCTATTTAGTATATTTAAACTAATTTGGACCGATTGAAGATGAATTGGAATTATTTATACAAGCCATTGGCAATTTTAGCTAAGGGTCCTCACGATTTAACATAAAAAAATCCCAGAAAACGACACACTTTTCATGTAAGATCTTGTATAATGTTATTGCGGAGAACGGTTTCATCGATTCTTTCAGATCCTTTCATGTAAAGGGTCCAGTAAAGGGTAAACCTGCCGAAAGACAGGGGCACAAAGTCTCGGATCTAAAGTAGAAATACTATGATGGCCGGACTGCCTGGGGACGCGAAAATTCTAGGAGGAGATTTCTTGGATAAGTCCAACCAGGGGAATGACGAACTGCAGGCAGTTGATCTGGATTTAGAATGGGTGCATTTGCTAATGTCTGCTAAGCAGGCTGGCATCCAGGCGGACGAGATTCGGCGTTTTTTTAGTGAAAAAGCACTCCAGGCGATGTAGGGCATTCAGCATTGTACGGATACATACAGAAGAGGGCACAGCGGTGTACGCGCTGTGCCCTCTTCTGTTGGAATTTACATGTTGTTTCGGGGTCCCCGCAAAGTACCTGAGTAATCATCGAAGCTGCTGCCTCACTTTGTGGGGGTATTTCAGTTATCCTTCTGCTCCAGCCGCCATTTCTGATAATCAAGAAACTCCTTGAATTCACGTTTGCTTATACCAGAGGCCATCGCATCCTGTACCAGCCTGAACCATTCTCCATCAAGAACCGGTTCTGCAGTTTCTGCAACTCCGCCATACAGTAATACGTGAATGGATACTTGAAGTGCATCGGCGATTTTTTCGATAAATTGAATGGAGGGGTTGGATTGGATATTCCGCTCAACATTACTTAAGTATGATTTCGCCACGTCAGCCTTATCCGCAAGCTCGGATAAAGAATAACCCTTCTCCAGACGGAGCCTATGGATGCGGCTTCCCATGTTATCTGACACGATTACAACGCCCTCCGTACTTTTTGTTATCAGTATAACAAAAATTCGCAAAACCGACAAAAATCATTGTTCCTGACGGAAGCTGGCGGCAGTGGAGAGACAAAACGGCATATCCAGCCCGGATGAGGGAGGATATGCCGTTTTGTGTATATAGTTTAATAGCCTTATTTGGCTTCTCCCAAACCTTGCGTAGCATTGAATGTCCAGTTCAGCGCCAAGCCGTCACCCTGGAAGATATTCTGATCCTGTGTATTGTCAACGAATTCGAAAGCAATCTTGAAGGTTTTGGTTTGGGTAGCGGCGATGCCTCCCGGCAGTACACCCGCCGTTACGAGATCATAGCTGGATGTGTTCTTCAGATCCTTCAAGGAGATTTCGGACAGCACATGGCCGGTAAGCGGCCCGCTGGTGTAAGAACTGTCGAGAAGTTTGATTTTGAAGTGATCTCCAAGATCCTGGCCGGCATTATCTCCCTTCGCATCAGTTACGGTGTAGCTGGTAGCCAGCGTGAGGAGCTTGATATCCAGAGTGCCGTCATTGGACAAGGTGAACGTGCGTACGGTGTAATCACCCGGTTTCAGATTGGTCAGGGCAACAGGTGTATTGAAGGAAGAGCCGAGCTTCAGCGTACCTGCCGCGAAGGTTGCCGTGCTGGTTGCTGTGGAGCTGAAGTAAGCGAAGGTGCCCCCTCCGATTAAAGACAATCCCAGTGCTGCCGATGCTACGCCAAGACCCAATGTTTTTTTGATACCCATAATTAATTTCCTCCTCGAGTATATTATGTTTTTTAAAGATCAGAGAACAGGAATGCGTGACAGGGCAGATTATTTGAGGGCGCCTTTTTCCTGATTGGCATCGAAGTTCAGGGTAAGGGCCAGCGTATCGCCTTGATAGTAGTTTTGCGGCTGGAAGGTTTCCTTGAAGGCAAACTGTACGCTCAGCTTATCTGAGGTGCCTGCCTTGATGCCCCCATTCTCTACACCAAAGATTCCGCCGAGAATTCCCTTAGCTACAAGATCCGGACTTTGCTGCTCAAGGTCGGCCAGTGAAATAACCAGGACAGGCGAAGTTACTTTATCCTTGTTAATAAGGAAGGTTACAATAATATCGTCTTTGAGATTATGGGAGCTGTTATCCCCCAGGGCATCTGTAATGACAGATGAGGTGCGCAGAACAACTTTGGGAATATTGAGGGTCCCGTCATTTTTCAATTTAAAGTCTCTTTTGATTGTATCTCCCGGCTTAAGATTGGTGAGATTGACAATAACGGAGGGGTCCGAATTCAGTAATAAAGTTCCGTTGTTAAAAGAAGCTGCAGTGGTGGAAGTGCTGCTGAAGTAAGCGAAGGTTCCTCCGCCGACCAGGGTTAATCCGAGTGCTGCCGATACAACGCCGAGACCTAATGTTTTTTTAACGTTCATTTGTTCATCCCTTTCTCATCGTTCTTTTATTGTCTTTGCCTGTCTTCCGGGAAAATTTATTGTTGCTCCGCGTTTCGTAAACGGGAGAGGACAATCAAGTTTATTGCACAATGTCTGGAAGGGTATCCGTTCCGCCGGTCACCGCTGTCCCTGCATTCTTCTTCTCCAGTGCCGCAACGGCTTTCCAGGAGGAATACAGTGCGTAGAGCAGCAGGAGCAGCCCGGGGATAATCATCAGCATTACACTTCCGGCTTTGGAGACTGCGAAATTCATGGCATATCCTACATAAGGGACGGTGACGCCGGTATATTGGCCTACCACATTTGTCGAGCTGACCGCTGAGGTATCGGCTGCATCGTTATTGTCCCCTTTGGTGGTATAGCTGGCCTCGCCTATGGCACTGTTTATTGAAGCATCGACCACACGGTGTGTAATCAGGAGGTTATCGGGATTCATGAATGTAATCACATCGCCTTTTTGAAAACGGGTCATATCCCCGCCCGGCTTAATCGCTACAATAGATCCGGTCTGGATGCCCGGCTCCATGGAACCGGATAACACCGTCTTGATCTGATAGCCAAAGAAGGAAGGTTCGCCTCCGGAAGCTTTAGAGATGACTACTGCTGTTACCAGCACCAGGAAAATCATAAATATCAGTGTGGACAATGTGGTGCTGATTATCTTTTTGATGCGCATATTATTCCCCGCCTTTGCTGATATCAGATTGTGGAGCAGGTGTAGCTGTAGGTATAGCTGTAGCTGTAGCTGTAGCTGTTGGCTGCGCGGTATCTGTACCGCTATCCGGGAGCTCCGCAGTTGGTTCTGCCGCTGGAGTCGCCTCCGGAAGAGGGGATTCCGGTGCCGGTGTGGCAGGCGGAGCAGTAACCTCTGCATCCGGTGAGGGTGCAGGAGCCGGCTTTTCACCCTCAGGAGCTTCTATAGCAGGTTCTTCGATGGTCTTATCTTCTCCAGGAATGCTGGTTGCGGGCGGATTATTCTTAGTGTCTTCCTGCTCCAGTTTCAGAGCTTCGGCTTCTTCCTGCTTTTGCTTCTCCAGCGCGAGCCGTTCCGCTTCTTCAGCCTTGGCTTTCTCCTCCAGCGCCGCCTTCGCTTCAGCAATGTGTACCTGCTGTTCCTGCAGCGTGGTGATTGTGGACGATAGGTTGTCTCTGGAGGCTGTTAATTCTGCACTTAACTGATCGTAGCTTGACTGTAAGGCGGATGATACATTGGGGTCTGCATTGTAGGCTCTGGCCATGAATGAGAAAATCGGTTCCTCGGCAGGGAAGCCGAAGCTTTCTTGCCGGAGAAGTACCCGGTCAGGATTACCGGTCGGCAGCGAGCCGCCTAAATCATGAATCGTATTCAGATAATGCACAATGCCCGTTAATGTATCCGTCAGAAATTCCGACAGCACCCCGCTTTGATGGAGACCTTCCTGTAGCTGTTCGAAGAACTGGGCGTCACGGATTTCCAGGCAATTAGGTTCGAGATTTACCATATATCCTCCGAGTTGATGCAGAATGGCTGCTGCACTGCCAATTTCCTGCAGAATTTGCTGCCAGATACCTGCATTGAAGCTCAGCTGTGTATCCAGTGCGTTAACTGTATCGCTTGCCAGCCGGATTTGTTCTGAGATCTCACTGGAGACCTGATCCAGTTCCTCCGCTGACAGTTCTTCAGAGATCGGGGGAGTGGTATAGTTTCCGCTCGGAATGTGGCTGCCAAGAGAGGATTTCAGTTCGATAATTGTTCGGACATGTCCGCTGAACTCTGACAGCAGCTGTTCAATCTGACCCGGGAATACGGAGCAGAGCCCGATAGAGGTGATCTGTTCCTGCGAAGTGTTGTACTCTCCGTAAGTACCGCCAATCTGATTGGATGTATACATTATAAGGACAGATACAGCCATACCGGATTGCAGGATCCGAAGACCGAGTTTCGTGTATTTCCGTTTACGCCGTTTGGCGGATCTGGGGTACAAAGGTAGGCCCCCCTCTCATGGCTTACTGATTAATATTCGTTATATTCGTTCTTTATTAAGAACGTTTTTGTAATGAAATCATACACTGCGGACCCATGAAAAGAAAAATGTCAATTTCAGCGAATTGTTCGCAATAAAGCACGAATACATCTAATTATCTTTAGTTTACTTGACTTATCGCTGTTTTTCACGAATGTTCTTTATTGAGAACGAAAAAAGGTTATGCTATCCGCATAACAAATACGGATGGCATAACCTTTCCATTTGTAGTGAAGTCCGCTCCTTAAGGAAGCTTCTCTCCGCGTGAGCTGACGTACAGCTATAAGCTATAACTTTTAGAATCCGGTATGGTATTTTTTGTCACTGGAGGAGCGGTGTTTCGTGCCTTCCTTATCCTTCTCCTCCTGCTTCTCGAGGGTCAGATCCTCAACCGGAATCGGATCTACATTCTGTTCGCTTTCGTCAAGGTCGAATAAGCTTGGCTTGTCCGTGGGGTATTGCTCGGGATGGTCACGTTCGTCTCTTATCGGCTTCTTGTCGTCACTATGGCTCATCTTAAGTTCACTTCCCTTTCGGAATATTTGCAGGGCAAGGATGGGGAATGTGCTAGAGAATCCTCCTGAGCCTTGCCGGCAGTTTGCTCCCTAATAAACACAATACGGGCTTATTAAACACAGGGACTTGTAATAAACCGCAGGTTCCGGTGTGAACAGGCTTTGGAAATGAAAAGGAGGACTGCCCCGGCTGCCTGTAACGGCGGCGGAACAATCCTCCTGAAATTCTATATTTATTACGGAATGATCGGGCTGCCTTTGTCACTCAGCCTGCGGGCGGCCACATCCTCATAGAGCCGCTTCAGCCATTTCAGCTCTGTCAGGCTATGCTCATACCGGCCGTACATCAGATGCAGCGCCGAGCGGGGCACAACGGAGATATGCTCCTCGTATACCTGGTAGGCGAAGTTAACCTGGTGCTCCGCTTCGCGGATGCGTTCCTCCAGCAGCTTCTCTACCTTCTCCTGGTCAATATAGCGCGAGAGTGCCAAGGCCATGTACAGCGGATGATACAGGGGATCGTTCTTCTTGATCTGCTGCAGAATGAGCTGTTCCATTAATTCCTTGCCTTTATCCGTAATCCGGTAGATCGTTTTATCCGGCCGGTCTGCGCTGTGGATGACCTCTACAGCTTCAATATGCCCGCCCTCTGCCAGCTTGTCGACAGCATAATACAAGGAGCCCATCTGCAGCTTAATGATCTGGTCCATCGTGCGTTCCTTCATGACGAGTGTAATTTCATAAGGATGCATATCCCGTTCCAGCAGCAGCCCCAGAATCAGCAGCTTCATGGACATGATGCTTACCTCTGCCCGGAAGCTGGAGCAGGTTGGGATTCCTTAGGCTGAATGCTCAGGCGGTCTCTAGGCATCAGCAGAACAAAGACAACGGCAAGCACCGCTGGCACGATAGCCCACATGAAGGTATGTGCGATCGAGGTAGACAGTGAATTTGTGATCTTCTCCAGCACCGGTGCCGGAATCTGTGCACGGGCCTCAGGGGTCAGCGCAGAACGCGGATCTCCGAAGGAAGAGGCCTGGCCGCCGTCTCCGAAGGCCGTACTAAGCTCCGAAGTGAAGCTGTTGCGCTGGATAATACCGAAGATGGTAATCCCCAGCGTCATCCCGAGCGAGCGCAGGAAGGTGCTGGTGGAGGTAGCTGAGCCGCGCTGGCGCATATCGAAATGGTGAATGGATGACATGCTGAGTACGGAGAAGGAGAACCCTACCCCGAAGCCGGTCAGCGCCATGAACGCATTCAGCAGCAGACGGGAAGTATCCGGTGTCAATGTGCTGAGTGAGAAGATCCCGGCAACGAAACACACTGCGGACAGCAGCATGATGTTGCGGAAGCTCGTCTTGGTGGTGAGCAGACCGCCGGACTGGCTGCCGATTACCGTACCAATCATCATCGGCATCAGGATCAGTCCGGAGTTGGTGGCGGAGCCGCCGTATACCCCCTGGACATAGATCGGAATGTATACCGTAGCTACGATAAACGCCGAGCCGTAGAACAAGCCGAGCAGACTGCTGGTGGCAAACAGGCGCCCCCGGAACATGTTGAACGAGATGACCGGCTCTGCCGCATTCTGCTCAATGAAGATGAAGGCAATCAGGAATACGGTGAAGCCGGCGAACAGTCCGAGAATCGTTGCTGAATCCCAGGCATACTGGTTGCCGCCAAGCTCAAGCGCGAACATCAGGCAGATAATTCCTGCCACCAATGTGAAGGCGCCGCCCCAGTCAATCCGCTGTTTCGCATGGGAGACGGATTCCTTGTAGGACGTCATAATCAGGAAGAAGGAGACGATACCAATCGGCACATTAATATAGAAAATCCAGTTCCAGCCGACGTAATCAGTGATATAAGCGCCCAGCAGAGGGCCGATTACGCTCGAGATCCCGAAGACAGCACCGAATAATCCGGTGAGCTTGCCTCTTTTTTGCGGCGGGAAAATATCAAATACAATCGTGAAGGCGATCGGCATCAGCGCACCGCCGCCAATCCCTTGGATCGCCCGGTAGATACTGAGCTGTGTGATGCTGGCCGCCGTTCCGCACAGGGCGGAGCCGATCAGGAACACGATGAGTCCGAAGATGAAGAAGCGCTTGCGCCCGTACATATCGGACAATTTGCCGAAGATGGGGGTTCCGGCCATAACCATGACCATATAAGCAGAGGTTACCCAGACGATTTTATCAAGTCCCCCGAGATCGGAGACGATGGTGCCCATAGCTGAGGCCACAATCGTATTATCCATGGCAGACATCAGGATACCGAGCAGCAGGCCGGCAACGACGAGCTTAAGATTGCTTTCTTTAGTATGCATTTACAGACTCCTTTACGTTCATTATTCAATGGCAAATCTCATTATATTCAAATTTGAATAGGGTGGCAATCCTTTTTTCAAAATTTAGTAATGCTGTGGACGCAAATAAGCCGCCCTTGTACAACAAGAACGGCAGGACTTCTATGTATGATATTCCCTCACAGGCGGACCTTTATCCGCAAGGGTGCAGGCTTCTTCCTACATGGCCGCATCGCTTGAACGCAGCTCCCGGGCCTCAATATATCCGATGAACAGCTCAGTCAGCTCCGGGTCAAACTGGCTTCCCGCGCAGGCCCGCAGCTCCACAATAGCTTCCGCGAACGATTTGGTCGGCTGGTACGGACGCTCCGTGGTCATGGCATCGAACGAGTCGATAATGGTCAGCATCCGGCATAGCTGGGGAATCTCTTCTCCTTTGAAGCCGTACGGATACCCTTTGCCGTCATACCGTTCGTGATGCAACTCGATATAAGGGGCGAGATCCTTGTATTTATCGTTGGTAAGCGCCATCTCTTTGCCCCAGGTGACATGCCATTTGACCATCTCCCATTCCTCCGGAGCGAGCTTATCCTTCTTGTTAAGTATGCCCCAGGGAATCTCCAGCTTGCCGATATCGTGGATCAGTGCGCCGAGCGTGAACTGCCGTTTGGTAAGATTGTCCAGTTCCAGCAGCTCACTGATGTCCATGGCATAGCGGAATACGCGTTTGGAATGCTTGAAGGTCTCCAGATCCTTGTACATAAAAAGATTAAGCTGCTGTTCAATATCGCGCACATCCTGGCTGAAATCTATGTCACGCTCCAAGAGAGACTGGTTGCCGTAGACATGGACCATGTTCTTGCCTTGTTTTTTGGCATAGTACAGCGCCTGATCGGCATGATCGACCAGCTCTGACTTGAAGTGGACATCGGGCCTGTATCCGGCTACGCCTGCGGAGAAAGCTAGACAGCCTTGCGGGAAGATCTCGCTGCCTTCAAAGATAGAATTGTTGAGCGTTTTGCGCAGCTTTTCGATGAATTGCTTGGCCGTCACGGTATCGTAGCCCGGCATAAGCAGGGTGAATTCTTCACCGCCATATCTGGAGACAATAATATCGGTGGACCCGGTTTCCTTCTTCAGCAGTTCAGCCAGAAAAACAATCAGCCCGTCCCCCTTAAGATGGCCAAAGTGATCGTTGTATTTCTTGAAATCATCAATATCAATCATGGCCAGGGAGAGTGCGCTGCCGCCCGTCTGCGATCTGCGCATTTCTTCTTCAAGCGCCGCTTCAAAATAGCTGTGGTTAAACAGACCGGTACGCTGATCGCGGTTGGCCCGTTCTTCAATGTCACGGTACATGCTGAACAGCCGTTTGAAGGAATAGGAGATCAATACACTGAGGCCCAGGAATAAGGCCAGGCCGGTAATTCCGTTGTAAAAAAGCAGAACGGTCAGCACCAGGGAGAGCACCAGCGTGCACAGATAGGCCAGTATGGCGTCTGTCAGCATTGCTTTGAGTGTATTGTAGAGATTCTCATGGAAAATTATGTAGTAGAAGAAACCGACAAGCAGCAGGTTCAGGATGAAATAAACAGCCATGGCGCCGATGTATGCTGCCAGATGGCTGCTGAGAAGCGGCCCCTGCCGGCCCCCGAACCACGAGAAGATAAAGGCTGCGGAAGTGATCATGATACAGTACACGGCGAAATTATTGAGATGCTTCCAGAGTGGAGTGCTTCCCCATTCGATGAATAGCAGTACGATGGAGCTGAGCAGGAGAACCAGAAGGGCCGACGGGACGCCGAAGATAAAGATACAGGCCAGATAGATGGAAGAATCCAGTGACAGCCCGTTCCCCTGCGGAGGCAACTGGAAGGTGAAGACGGTAAGGAGGACGGCCGCGCCTGACATGGCGGTAACCCAGCCCCAATCGGATGTGGAGAGTTGAAGAATTTGCGGTCCCGTTTGAAAAATAAACAAGCCCAGCCCTGCGAGGCATATGATAAAGGAGTACAAATAGCTCCTGCGGCGATGCATCTGGCTGATGATTGATTTGAGCACTGCTCCTCCTCCATTCGCGTAGTTGTAAATGTTTTATTCTAGGAGATTCGCGTTTCTACCAAGAATCTCCTGCTAAATCATGACAAATCGGCATGGGTTACAGGACAAATGGGGAAAGCTGCGATGAAGCCTTGACATACCCATGGGGGGTATATTATATTGGTACTTGAGGAGGCTGATTCCTGTGTCAACAAATGAGAAGGAGCATGCCGGGCATGACTGCGGCGAGGATTGCCATTCTTCTGCATCCGGTGTCCGCAAGAGCCATCATTCCCCGGAATTCAAGAGTGGACTGACCACCCGGCTTAACCGGATTGAGGGACAGATCCGCGGCGTCAAAGGTATGATTGAACGGGATACCTACTGTGATGATGTGCTTAATCAGCTGGCGGCGGTGCAGGCGGCACTGAACAGTGTCGGCAAGCTGCTGCTTGAAGGCCATATGAAGAGCTGCATTATCGAGCGGATCGAAGCCGGCGAGCATGAGGTTATCGATGAGCTGCTGATTACGGTGAATAAGCTGATGAAATAGAGATTGGGCCTGGGGAGTTTGAATGGAGAAGGCCTAATTATTGATGGAGGTCGTAACTGCGGTGAATGTTTGAACTTTCGGCCGCTGTTGTCCCCGGATTTCTTTGATTTAAACCGCTATTTGCGGTAGAAATCCGTGGACAAAGGCGGTCGCTGGCGCTCCTACAGTTTCAAAATTCCCCTCCGTTACTTTCATCTGGGATTATTTTTTCTCAAGATCAAACTCTGCAGGCAATGCGGGGAGCCGTCAAACCAAGCATTCGCTGGCAATTAAGCGGATGCTAACCAAATTAAGCATATGCTTTCGAGGCTGATCAGGAGGCGTATGCTATTCAAACCAATAGGAGGGTAATCAAATGTCGAACGTAACATTGAATGTAGAAGGAATGTCTTGTGGTCATTGTGTAAGTGCTGTAGAGAAAGCTGTGAGCGGCGTTGGGGCTGCGGCGAAGGTAGATCTTCCGGCAAAGACGGTAGCGGTTGAATTTGACGAGAACACAGTAAGCCTGGATGCAATCAAGGCAGCTATCGAGGATCAGGGCTACGACGTAGTTTAAGTGAAGGATTGTAATGTAAGGGCTTGGAGCCGGGAACCCTAGAGCAATAGGGCCGGGCGCCAATGCCTTTTCTTTTAAAGATAAATATACCCCTTGGGGGTATGAGGAGGTGCGTGAATCATGGAAAAGAGTGCAGAACCGGTGCAGCAGCAGGCTACGCTGCAGATTACCGGGATGACCTGCTCCGCTTGTGCGGCGCGGATCGAGAAGGGATTGTCCCGCATGGAGGGGGTATCCCGGGCGAATGTCAATCTGGCGCTGGAGCAGGCAACGGTGGGATTTGATCCTAAGGTCGCAGGCGTGCCGCAGATTGAGGAGAAGATCCGTTCGCTTGGCTATGATACGCTGAAGGAATCGGCGGATTTCGATATTACGGGCATGACCTGTGCGGCATGCTCGGCCAGAATTGAGAAGGTGCTGGGACGGATGCCCGGGATTGCCGCAGTGAATGTGAATCTGGCGCTGGAGACAGCACATGTGGAATATTCGCCGGGGAATATCAGTACAGCTGAGATTATGGACAAGGTGAGCAGCATCGGCTACAAGGCAGCGCTGAAGCAGGACCGCAAGGATATCGCCAGCCAGCGCGGAGAAGAAATCACGCACAAACGGAACAAGTGGATAATCTCTGCTATATTGTCACTGCCGCTGCTCTGGGCCATGGCGGGCCATTTCTCTTTCACTTCCTGGATCTGGACACCGGAGCTGCTGATGAATCCCTGGTTCCAGCTCGTGCTGGCGACTCCCGTGCAGTTCCTGATCGGCTGGCAGTTCTATGTCAGTGCCTACAAAGCGCTGAAGAACGGCAGTGCCAATATGGATGTGCTGGTGGTGCTGGGCACTTCGGCAGCCTATTTCTACAGCTTGTATCTGACGATTGATTCTCTGAAGATGAGCGGGATGAACCATACCGTGGATATGTATTACGAGACGAGCGCAATTCTGATTACGCTGATTCTTGTAGGCAAATGGTTCGAGGCATTGGCCAAGGGGCGTTCTTCAGACGCGATACGCAGCCTGATGGGGCTGCAGGCCAAGACCGCGCTGGTGCTGCGTGACGGGGTTGAGTTGAGCATTCCTGTGGAGGATGTCGTTATCGGAGATCTCGTGCTGGTGAAGCCGGGAACCAAGGTGCCTGTAGACGGTGAAGTGGTCGAGGGGCTGTCCTCCGTCGATGAATCCATGCTGACTGGCGAGAGTATGCCGGTGGAGAAGAAGCCGGGTGACTCGGTTATAGGAGCCACTCTGAACAAAAACGGCATGCTGCGGATCAAAGCCCGCAAGGTCGGCCGGGATACGGCGCTGGCGCAGATTATTCGAGTGGTAGAAGAGGCGCAGGGCTCGAAGGCACCGATTCAGCGGATCGCCGATGTGATTTCCGGGATCTTTGTACCGATTGTCGTCGGGATTGCTGCTGTAACCTTTGTAATCTGGTATATCTGGGGCGCACCCGGGCAGTTCGCCGATGCGCTGGAGAAAGCCATCGCGGTGCTCGTGATCGCCTGCCCGTGTGCACTGGGACTGGCGACACCGACTTCCATAATGGCGGGGTCCGGCCGGGCAGCCGAGTTCGGCATCCTGTTCAAGGGCGGGGAGCATCTGGAAGCTGCACAGGGCATTAAGGTTGTTGTAGTGGATAAGACCGGAACCGTGACCAACGGCAAGCCGGTGCTGACCGACATTGTAACCAGTACCGGCATTGTTGCACAGGGCAAGGTGCTTGCCGAGAACCGGCTGCTGTCGATTACAGCGGCAGCGGAGAAGCTCTCAGAGCATCCGCTGGCGGATGCCATTGTAGCGGGCGCGCAGAGCAGAAGCATTGAGCTTCCGCCTGCCGGGCAGTTCGAGGCTGTGCCGGGCCGCGGCGTATCTGCCGTAGTGGCCGGCCAGAAGGTAAGCGTGGGCACACGGCGGATGATGGAGGAGAGCGGCCTTGATATCGGGCCGTGGACAGCAATCATGACCCGGCTTGAGCATGAAGGCAAAACAGCGATGCTGGTAGCTGTTGACGGGGAGATTGCCGGTGTCGTAGCGGTGGCGGATACAATTAAGGAAACCTCGCGCGCGGCGGTATCCAGACTGCACGAGATGGGCATCGAGGTTGTTATGATCACAGGGGATAACAAGATTACGGCCCAGGCCATTGCTGAGCAGGCCGGTATTCGCACGGTGCTGGCAGAGGTGCTGCCGGAGGGCAAGGCAGCTGAGATCCGCAGGCTGCAGAGCGGCGGAGTCAAGGTTGCCATGGTTGGCGACGGCATCAACGATGCGCCGGCACTGGCAACGGCAGACACCGGTATGGCCATCGGCACCGGCACGGATGTGGCGATGGAGGCGGCGGATATTACGCTCATGCGCGGCGATCTGATGAGCATTCCCGATGCCATTCTGATGAGCCGCAAGACGATGCGCAATATCAAGCAGAATTTGTTCTGGGCGCTTGCCTACAATACGATCGGCATACCGATTGCCGCCCTGGGCTTCCTGGCTCCGTGGCTGGCCGGTGCAGCAATGGCCTTCAGCTCTGTATCCGTTGTGCTGAACGCGCTGCGGCTGCAGCGGGTCAAGCTGTAATGTTCACTGCTTCTGCTGCAGACGGAGCGATCCGGACTTGAGTGCCGATAACCGGCTGAGCGCCGATAACCAAAGAACCGCCGGAGCATTATGCCGGCGGTTCTTTGTGTCGCCGCCGAAAGCGGAACAAGGGAGGAAATGAGGGGCATTAGTGCCCTTGATTCCGCCGCAAATGTGCCGAAGGAGGAAATGAGGGGCATTAGTGCCCTTAATTCCGCCGAAAATGTTCCAAAGGAGGAAATGAGGGGCATTAGTGCCCTTGATTCCACCGAAAATGTTCCAAAGGAGGAAATGAGGGGCATTAGTGCCCTTGATTCCACCAAAAATGTTCCAAAGGAGGAAATGAGGGGCATTAGTGCCCTTGATTCCGCCGCAAATGTTCCAAAGGAGGAAATGAGGGGCATTAGTGCCCTTGATTCTACCTAAAATGTGCCAAAGGAGGAAATGAGGGGCATTAGTGCCCTTAATTCCGCCGGAAATGTGCCAAAGGAGGAAATGAGGGGCATTAGCGGTGCGACCCCCTTATCCCGGAGTCCTCCGTATAAAATCGGTACTTGTCGTAGCCTTGCTCTTTATTTCGCTTTTTCTCTCGGCCAGAAGAAGCAGGACTGGTCTTCTAGGGTCAGCACCCACTCCGCAAAGGTAGCTGGCGGCATGTTGCGAAGACTCGTATGCATTCTGCGGTTATTGTAAAAGTCCATGTACCGGTCCACGGCTTCATAGGCCTCTTCGAACGTGTCGAAGGCCTCTTTGCGGAACAAATCCCGATCGATATTGCTGTGGAACGATTCAATAAAAGCATTTAAATCCGGCGTTCGAGGCGGAATGCGTTCATGGGTCATCTCCCAGCTTTCACACATGTCGCCAAACAGATGGCTGATGAACTGGGGGCCGTTGTCGGTGCGGATCACCGGGCGCGCGCTGCCAGGGGCGCAGTGTTGCTCCATGGCGCGTCCCAGCGTCTGGCAGGCGTGCTTGGCCTCACACGACGATCCTCGGTGATACCCGACGATAACCCGGGTAAACACATCGATAATGCTCAGGACGAAGAAATGCCGGTCCCGGCCCGCCACATACCCGTATTTAATGTCCATCTGCCAGAGCTGGCCCGCTCCGGTAATGACTCGGTTCTCCGGCAGCTTCCGGGGATGCTTAAAGCGCTTCTGACGCTGGGGCTGCAGGATCTCCAGCGCCTGACACAGCCGGTAGCTTTTCTTGTGGTTGAGCCTCAGCCCGTGCTGGTTCCACAAGCACTTGGCCAGCAGTTTGTACCCGTACACGTGCTCTTCTCCAGCGACCAGTTCCAGGAGCATTTCCTGGATCTGCTCGTCGCTAATCTTCTCTCCCGACTCGGTCAGGGAGTAGCCGGGTAGGGGTCTTCCACGCCCCTGGGGGACGGCCTGCGCCTCCTGCTTCTTGCGTTTCTTACGGTCGTAGTACGTAGACTCTGCTAGCCCCACGAGACGGAGCACCAAGGCTGCGGTATTCCCCTGCTTAATGAACATATCGGCTACCTCGATTTTTTCGGATAAGCAGGGGTTGGCTTTTTTAGCAGTTCACGCAGAATCTCAATCTCTAACTCCTTTTCACCGAGCATCTTGACGGCCTTCTCATATTTCTGCTCGACGTCCAGCAGGCGCTTCCGTTCCTCCACCTGGTCCTGGGGATACGGATGATCTTGCTCCCCATGGGCTTCCCGGTAATCCCTCACCCACTGATTCACCGTTGATGGAGTCACCCCATACTTTCGGGCAACCACCGCCGCCTTAATGCCAGACAACACCTCTTGCGCTGCCTTCTCTCTTGTTCCTGTTAAGTGTCCCATTCCGTTCATCCTCCTCCTGTATCTAGTCTACATTTTTGTGGGGGAGGACTCCAACTTCTTTAGGGGGCTGTGGAGTTAGTGCCCTTGATTCTACCTAAAATGTGCCAAAGTAGGAAATGAGGGGCATTAGTGCCCTTGATTCCGCCGAAAATGTGCCAAGGGAGGAAATGAGGGGCATTAGTGCCCTTGATTCCGCCGAAAGTAAGCTTAAGGGTAATTGGACCCAATGTATGCGGAAAAGCGAATACAATATGCCTCTTCGAAGGTAACCGGGCCCAATGTATGCGAAAAATCGAACACAATCGAGCAATGTGCCTCCCCAGAAGTAGTCAGAATAGAGCAATGTGGAACAGCACACCACATGCTTACACAGACTCGCTCCGGCCGGCAACCTGCACGCCAGGCTTGCTCCGGCCCAGCCGGTTGGTGCCGATTACCCCAGCTATGATCAGAAGCGATCCGATCCAGTGGTACACTGTAATCTCTTCCCCCAGGAAGAACGCTCCGGCTGCAATGGAGACGATGGTGGAGAGATTGGTGAACACGCTCATGAGTGAAGCTTCGATTTTGGACAAGATATAAGTTGAAGTCAGGGTAGTCACCAGCGAGGCTATGACTCCCAGATATACAGCAGACAGGATAAAGGTGCCGCTCCCCAGCGGACTTAGGAATTCGTTGAAGGTTCCGTTGGCTGCATGTCCGGTGAGTGAAATGATCAGGAAGGTTGCGAAGCCGATCCCCATCATGAGGTAGCTGAGTTCAGCGGGGCTGAAGTGCCTGGAGAGTGACCGGGCCAGCACGCTGTATCCGGCAAACGCGAGACAAGTCAGGAACAACAGCGCAATCCCGGTCATATTGGACAGCTGAATACTGCTTCCCTTCATGACGAAGATAAACACAACGCCAAATACGGACAGGAAAACACATAGTTTTTGCAGCAGAGTGGTCTTCTCCTTCAAGAAAATAGAGGCGATGATCATCGTCACGACCGGAGTGAACGAATAGAGAATTCCACCCTCGGCAGAGGTGGCATGCTGAAGTCCGAATACCTGAAGGGTGAAGAATCCCAGCGGATACATCGCAGCCAGCAGCAGTGCCCGGCCAACCGGCTTGCCGTGGTAGGAGATTTTGACCCAGCCGAAGGCGACCGGGACCGACATCACAACAAACGAAGCGGCGAAACGGTAGGTTAGTGTATCGAGCGGTCCGGCATGGCCGAGAGCCACCTTGGTGAACAGGAATGAGAATCCGATAATGACCGCATTGAGTACGGCAAAGCTATAGGCCAGCTTGAGTCCTTGCTGCTGCATAGGTACATCTCCTTTGTGTGAGTAAGACTGGATGCTGTAAACATCGTAAGTGTTACTTTAAAATTAAAGGGAATTCCGCAGCAGAACAATACCGGCTTTCGGCCACTGTACCGGTACAGTGCATTGTTTCCTGTATAAGGAGTGAAGGATAATAGAGGTATCATGAATAGCAGGCTGTGGAATGAAGGCGATGGGAGGCGGGGCAGCGTGAAAAAGTATCATTCGGTTGTATCGGAGATAGAGAAGCGGATGAAGGAAGGACAGTACCGTCCTGGGGAAAAGCTGCCTTCCGTGCGCAGTGCCGCAGCTTTCTACGGCTGCAGTGTCAGCACCATTCTGCGGGCCTACGGGGAGCTGGAGAGAACACATGCCATATATTCGATTCCGCAGAGCGGCTATTATATGGTGGAGAAGACGGAAGAACCCGGACCTGCCGGGGGCAGCGGAACAATCGACTTCGCTTCGGCATCGCCCGATCTGAACGTATTTCCGTATCTGGATTTCCAGCATTGCCTTAACAAGGCGATTGACCAGTACAAATATAACCTGTTTACTTACGGGGATGCGCAGGGACTGGATTCGCTGCGCCGCACGCTCGTGTCTCATCTAGCGGAGTATCAGGTTTTTGCCAAGGCAGAGCGGATTATCATTACTTCGGGAATCCAGCAGGCACTGGAGATTCTGGCCAGAATGCCGTTCCCCGGCGGCAGGATGGAGATCCTCGTTGAACAGCCGGGATATGATATTTATCTGCGGTATTTGGAGGCGGAGGGACTGCCTGTAAGCGGGATTGGCCGCTCCGCAGCCGGCATTAACCTGCGGGAGCTGGAGGAGCGGTTCGCAAGCGGCAGGTATAAATTATTCTATACCATGCCCAGGTATCATAATCCGCTCGGAACATCATACAGCACAGCGGAGCGGCAGGCGATTGCCAGACTGGCCGGCAAATACGATGTGTATATTGTTGAGGATGATTACATGGCAGATCTGGGTGCCGGACGGCAATTTGATCCTGTATACGCGTATGACCAGACTTCACATGTGATTTATTTGAAAAGCTTCTCCAAAATCATCTTCCCCGGCCTCAGGCTGGGGGCGGTTGTGCTGCCGGAGCCGCTTCTGGAGACGTTCCGCGCCTATAAAGGATACACGGATACCTCCCTGTTATCCCAGGCAGCACTTGAGGTATACATCAAGAACGGCATGTATGAGCACCACAGGCACAAAATAAAAGCGATGTACGCCAAAAGAATCCAGGCGGTGTATGAGGCGCTCCGGGAGCACAATACGGAAGGTCTGATTGAGGCCTCTGCGGACAGCTCCGGCATCTATATGCAATTCAAATTGCCGGTAACCGTGAATCTGGAACGGCTGGTCAAACGGCTGGGAGAGCGGAAGATCAGCGTCGTTCCCGGTAATGGATTCTATTTACCTTATTACCGGGACCGGGACAAGTTCATACGCATCAGTATTTCCCGCGCCGGGTTGGACCAGATTGATGAGGGAATCAAGGCCATAGTCCAGGAGGTGAAGCGGGGGAGCGGATGGTAGCGCGAAGGCCCTCATGTTGTCTGGATGCTAAATTGTGTTCATAATATTCCTATATAACTGTGAAGAGAGGCGGCCTACTATGAAATCTGTGAATGAAACTCTTGAGCTGTTGAACCGTCATACCTCCGTCCGCCAGTTTCAGGACAAGCCGGTCAGTGACGAGCTGCTCGCTGCCATTATCGGGGCGGGCCAGATGGCCTCGACCTCCAGCAATGTGCAGGCTTATAGCGTAATTGCCGTAACGGAGCCTGCACTTAAAGCGCAGCTGTCCGCCTTATCCGGCAATCAGGCGTATATCGAGCAGTGCCCGGTCTTCCTGGTCTGGTGCGCCGACCTGTACCGGCTGCGTGAGGCGGCGGCTCCCCATCTACAGGGGGCGCCATCCTATGAGGACAGTACCGAGAATCTGATCGTTGCCACCGTTGATGTTGCGCTCGCCGCGCAGAATGCTGCGGTTGCCGCAGAATCGCTCGGTCTGGGCATCGTGTATATCGGCGGCGTCCGTAATAATATTGCCGCGCTGTCGGAGCTGCTGGGCTTGCCGGAGCTGGTCTATCCGGTATTCGGCATGTGCCTAGGTTATCCCGCTGCTGTGAATGGAGTGCGGCCGCGTCTACCGCTGCAGGCTGTGCTGCATCATAATAGTTATGATGCCGAAGCCGCATTGCAGCAGGCCGGGGTGTATGACGGGATCTCACGCGATTATATGCGCGAGCGGACCGGCGGCCAGAGTGAGGCCTCGTGGTCGGAGATCATGGCGAAGCGCCAGGCCCAGCCGTCAAGAATGCATATGAAGGAATTCCTGCTGGGCAAAGGGTTCATGCAGAGATAACACGTTAAAGTGTGTAACTGAAGCTATATGGATAACAGCAAGAAGCCTTTCCCCTTAAAGAAAGGGCGAAGGCTTCTTGCTGTTTACAGGATTCAGCCCGCTCTAAGACGGATTGCCGTACCACTTATATGTCATCACTGACTTGGCGGGCACATTTATGATAAACGACTGGCTGCCCCATTGTATCTTGACGTTCTTGGCCGAGGTCTGCGGATTATAAGCGACAACTACCTTGGAGCCGTCAGGATTCTTGAACGCCACATTCTTCAGGTCATTGCTGGTATTGGTCTGGATGCGGTAAGCACCCGGAACGACAAATTTGCTGAAGTGGCCCAGCAGATAATATTGCTTGGTATAAGTGACATTGTTCTCCGGATTGCTGTTTGAATTGTCGGAGTTCTGAATGGTGACCATGCCCCGGTTGGTGTTGTAGGCGGACAGCAGAGCAGGACCGTCCTTCTGATCAAGTGCGGCGTTCCAGAGAATAACCGATTTGGACCAGTTACGTGTAATATTGATGAATTCAGTAATCATGTTGTCGAAGCCCTGGCTTGTGCCGTTCTGCGGATCATTCCAGGTGCCGAACCCGCCTTCTGTGAACCAGATGTCTTTATCGGGATGGGCAGTATGCATGGAGGTCATCTGCGAACCGTCGCCGCTGTCGTAGTGATGGAAGGCGCTGCCGGCGATATAGCTTGCTTTGCCGGAGTTTTTCAAGTTCTGAACGACCGTATTGGGGAAGCCCCAGTTCAGATAATTATGGTCAAAAGCAATGATCTTGGTATTGATCCCGGCATTCTGCAAGGTTGGGCCCAGATAGTCTCCGATGAAGCCGGTCTCATCCTGTTCGTTCATGCCCATCGAGGGGTAAGCCCCGGTTTCATACATAGGCTCGTTCTGTACGGTGACAGCATAAATGGGAATCCCCTGGGCCTGGTAGGCCTGAATGTATTTTTTGAAATAATCGGCGTAGGTCTGATAGTACTCAGCTTTGAGCTTGCCGCCGTTCAGGGTGCCGGAATACTTCATCCAGGCCGGGGCGCTCCACGGTGAAGCAAATACCTTGATGCCGGGATTCTTGGCAATTGCCGCTTTGACCATTGGAACGATATAAGGCAGATCACGGCTAATCGTGAACTGGCCGAGTGAGGTGTCCCCAGCCGTGTCATCATACGTGTAAGCCGACCAGGTGAAGTCGGAGCTGCCCATCGGCTGCCGCAGCACGCTTAAGCCAATCCCTGTGTTACCAAACAGCTTCTCCATCACCTCCGCACGCTTAGCAGCATTCAGTTTGTAATTGAGCAGCCAGGCGGAGGAGTCGGTCAGGGAAACGCCGAATCCGTCCATTTGCTGATAGGTGGCGCCTTCGTTAACGGTAATTGTATAATCGCTGCTTCCGGTGCCTGAACTGAAGCTCTTATCCCCGATGCGGGTCAAGCGGGCACCAGTGCTTAATCCGACAGCCGGCTCCGTATTCGGATCTGAGGTCGATATCCATACCTCTGCCGTTTCCCCTGCAGCCGAAACCGGTTGCGGCGCAATGCCTCCGCTGCCCGCTAGCAGCGTGGCGATCAGCGCTGCCAGTCCAATTCTTTTGAACATACCTTAAACTCCTCTCAATTATGCAGAATTGTAATCGCTTACTTTTATGGCAGAATTATCTTAATCCAATCGTCCATAAAAATCAATAATTTCCTCAAAAAGTTATTTATCCAGGTGACAGTTGTCACCTTGAACGAATGACAGTCCATACTGATGTTCATTTTCGGCCTACTGTACTATAGAAATATAGCCAGAGGGCATATGGATACGGAGGGATACAGAATGGATCATGTGATCGAAATGAAGAATGTCAGCAGAAGCTTCCAGGATAAAAAAGCGGTAGACAGCGTCAGCTTCACCATTAACAGAGGTTCTATTACAGCAGTGCTCGGGCCCAACGGAGCAGGCAAAACAACTACACTATCTATACTTCTAGGGCTGCTTGAGCCCGCGGAAGGAAGTGTGAAGGTATTCGGTCTTCCGCCCAAAGACGCCAGGGTCCGGGAGCGGACGGGAGCGATGCTGCAGGAGGTGAGTGTGATGGACCGGCTGAAGGTCCGGGAGATTCTGTCCCTGATCCGCAGCTATTATCCGCGGCCGATGGAGATGCAGGTGCTGCTTCAGGCCACGGGGCTTGCCCCGGCCGATCTGAACCGCTACGCCGAGAAGCTCTCCGGCGGGCAGAAGCGCAGTCTCAGCTTCGCGCTGGCGCTGGCGGGTAACCCTGATCTGCTGTTTTTTGACGAACCGACGGTAGGGCTCGATACTACCGCGCGGCGCCATTTCTGGGAGAAGGTCCGGGGACTGGCTGAGCAAGGCAAGACGATTCTGTTCACCACCCACTATCTGCAGGAGGCGGAGGACACCGCAGACCGGATTCTGCTGTTCAGCCGCGGCGCCCTTGTGGCAGACGGCAGCCCGGAGGAGATTAAGGCCAGGATCGTGAGTAAGTCAGTATCCTTCCTGCCGCTCAGCGATCCGGCGGTGCTGCGCGGACAGCTGCTGGAGCTGCCTGAGGTTGAAGCCTGCTACGAGAAGAACGGACGGCTGCATGTAACGACGGAGAATACGGATGAGGCGCTGCGGGCTATTTTTACAGGCGGACTGGCGGTGAAGGATGTTGTGATTGATCAAGGGAAGCTGGATGAAGCGTTCGAGCAGTTGACTATGAGCCAGGAGGCGGCGGTATGCTGATGAAACAAATGATGGCCCAGTGCAAAGCGGAGCTGCTGCGGATTATCCGCAATCCCTATTACGTGTTCTGGTCGCTGCTAATGCCGATTATGTTCTATTTCATCTTCACAAGAGTGGTCAATACAGGGACAGACGATACGCAGGAGTGGCAGGCGCATTACCTGATGTCGATGGCCGCCTTCAGCGTGATGGGCTCGGCGATCATGACCCTCGGCATCCGGCTGGTGCAGGAGCGGACCCAGGGCTGGAATACGTTCATCCGCATTACCCCGCTGCCGGGTACTGTTTATTTTCTGGGTAAAATGTTTGGCCAGATGGTGATGCATCTGTTCTCGGTGCTGTGTATTTTCGCTGCGGGATATCTGATCAACGGGGTGTCGCTGACTGCAGGACAATGGCTGCTTAGCGGCCTGTGGCTGCTCGCAGGCTCGCTGCCTTTTCTGGCGCTGGGGACAATTATTGGCTCAATGAAGCGGGTGGATACGGCGAGCGGGGTGAGCAATGTGCTCTATATGGCGCTGGCGGTGGCCGGAGGGATGTGGATGCCTCTGGATATTATGCCGGATGCAATGCAGCGGATCGGCCGCTGGCTGCCTTCCTATAATTACGGAGACGGTGCCTGGGAGATTGTGGGCGGAGGGGTTCCGCAGTGGAATTCCGTGCTGCTATTGCTCGGATACCTGGCAGTTTTTATGCTATTATCGGTCTATATCCGAAAAAAACAGGAAGCGGTGTAATGTACAATGGCTCTTAAGCAGTTTCGGTTATTTCCGCGCAGGTTTGGTTACTACCCTTTTATCTGGCTGATCTATCTGGTATTCCCGATCTTAAATCTTCAGGGCTATAGCGGATACAAATTACTGGGGGGATATGCGCTGGTGGTGATTTTCACGGTCACCTACCGTCAACTCTACTGGACAGAGGGCAAGACCTACTCGGCCTGGCTGGGACTGCAAATGCTGCTGATCGCAGTGTTATGTATAGTGTACAGCCCTTTCAATTTCTATATGGGCTTCTTCACAAGCAATTTTGTCGGCTGGTATACCGATCTGCGCAGGTTCAAACGGGCCTTTGCTGTGTTCACGATGATGGTTGTCGGTCTGGCACTGCTGTCTTTTAGCAAGTTGTACGGTACAGAATGGCTATTCCTGTTTCCCTTTGTCATGATGATGCTGATTACTCCTTTTGGCATCCGCTCCATGAACCGCCGGCGGATGCTGGAGAAGGAGCTGGACCAGGCGAATGAGGTCATCAGGGAGATGGTCAAACGCGAGGAGCGGATGCGTATCGCCCGTGATCTGCACGACACGATGGGGCATACGTTGTCGCTGATTACGCTGAAAAGCCAGCTGGTCGAGAAGCTGGCCGTCAAGAATCCCGAACGGGCGCAGGCGGAAGCGCGGGAGATCCAGCGCACTTCACGTGCTGCGCTGCGGCAGGTGCGGGAGCTGGTCTCGGAGATGCGCGCGGTCTCTGTGGCCGAAGAACTGGCGGAGGCCGGGGAGATGCTGCGCAGCGCGGAGATTGGGCTTGAAGTGGACGGAGATGCAGCGCTCCCGGGCGTATCAGACCTGACGCAGAATATTCTCAGCCTCTGCATCAAGGAAGCCGTCACCAATATTGTGAAGCATAGCGGTGCAGACCTGTGCCGGATTGGCATTGAGATGACGGCTGGAGAGGTACGGATTACGGTGGAGGATAACGGAGTTGGAGTCGGGCTGCAGGACGGGCGAGCTGAGGGAGCAGCGCACCGCCGGGACGGCAACGGAATGAAAGGGATGGCCGAGCGGTTGGCCCTGATTGACGGTTCTCTGACCTTGGGCCCGGGAACGGGCAGTGGCATAGGAACAGGAACAGGAACATTGTTAGCTGTGGTGACGCCAAGAATAGTTAAGGATAGAAAGGACGGGGAAACGGCATGATCAGCATCGTAATTGCCGAGGATCAGCGGCTACTGCGCGGAGCGATGGCTTCACTGCTCGATTTGGAGGATGATATCGAGGTTGCCGGGGAAGCCGGAGACGGGGCAGAGGCACTGGCCCTGATTGAACGCCTTCAGCCGGATGTATGTCTGATGGATATTGAGATGCCGCTGATGAGCGGTCTGGAGGTTGCGGAGATCCTGAAATCGCGGGGCTGTGCCACCAAAATCATCATCCTGACGACCTTCGCCCGCCCCGGTTATTTCGAGCGGGGCGTGAAGGCCGGGATTCAGGGCTACCTGCTGAAGGATGAGCCGGTGGACAAGCTGGCGGAGGCAATCCGCCGGGTGATGGGCGGGCACCGGGAGGTGTCCCCCGAGCTGGTCTTCGGCAGCCTGCGGGAAGAGAACCCGCTGTCGGACCGGGAGCGGGAGATTCTGAAGCTGGCCGGCGCGGGCCGGAGTGCCGGGGAGATCGCCTCGGCGCTGCATCTATCCTACGGTACCGTCCGCAATTACATCTCGGAGATTCTCGGCAAGCTGGAAGTGAAGAGCCGGATTGAGGCGGTGCGGTTGGCTGAGGAGAAGGGCTGGATGTAGGGCGGGTACTTGATGAATTGAGCTTCTTAAGCTCACATGGAATAGGCATTATGTTGTACGAAGTGCAATTCTGTTCACCGTTAATAGGGTGTTTGAGAGAATTGTTGTACGGAATACAGCAATTCTCCCGCTATGCCGCTTGGAAGAAGGAGAAATGCTGCCTTTTGTACAACAATCTTGAATCAGGGGCCGGGATAAGGAGGGGAATGTTGTATTTAGTGCAGGATTTCTCCGGAATTCCGGAAAATGCGCCCCCCACCGCAAACGGCAGGTTCATTGGAAATGTGAATAGCTAGGTTCAGCATACATGGGCCGAATAGCGGCGACTCCGTCAAAGGCTCTTGGCCTGCTCCTCGCGCATCCACACCGAGAGCTGGCGCTTGAGCTGCAGGAACTCCGGTGCATCGGTGATTTCATCGCGGCGCGGACGCGGGAACGGCACATCGACGGTGTGCAGGACAGAGCCGGGACGTCCGGAGAAGACATAGATGCGGCTGGAGAGCAGCAGCGCTTCTTCGATGTTGTGGGTGATGAACAGCACGGAGCGGCGGTTCTCCTCCCACAGCTCCAGCAGCCAGCGCTGCATCTGCTCGCGCGTCAGCGCATCGAGTGCACTGAACGGCTCGTCCAGCAGCATCAGCTCCTGCGGAGCGAGCATGGCCCGCAGGAAGGCGGCCCGTTGCTGCATGCCGCCGGACAGCATATGCGGATAAGCGCGCTCGAATCCGCCCAGGCCGACCTTGGCCAGCCAGTGGCGCGCGGCTTCGCGGGCCTGCGGCTGAGGCGCGCCCTGCAGCTCGGCGCCGAGCAGGACGTTGTCCTCTATGCTCCGCCACGGGAACAGCGCGGGCTGCTGCGGCATATAGCTGATCTTGCCGCGCTGCCCGGTAACCGGGACGCCGTCCATGCTGACGGTTCCGGCATCCGGCAGCGTCAGGCCGCCGATAATATGGAACAGGGTGCTTTTGCCGCAGCCGGAAGGGCCGACAATGGAGACGAATTCCTGCGGCTCGACGGTCAGCGACACCTCATCCAGCACATGCGTCTCCCGGCGGCGGTGCGTGAACGACTTGGAGACGCTGCTGACTTCAAGCGCAGGCGGTGCGCTTTTGGCCTCGTCAAGGCTGCTGCCGGGGACGTCCTTCTTGAGCTGTACGGTATTCGTGAGTGGAGACACTTCGGTCAGCTCCTTCTGTATAGAAATCTTTGTACTTAAGCTTTGTCTCTAACGTTCTCAGTATAGCGGTGCGTTGTTACCCTATGCGCGTTAAGCTTCCTTGCGCGGCTTCCAGCGCACGAGCCACCGCTCCAGCAGGGCAATCAGCGCGAACAGCACCAGACTCAGCAGCACAATAATGACAATGGCCACGAACATCCGGTCCGTGCGGTAAGAGGCCTTTTGCAGCAGCATATAATAGCCGATCCCTTTGTCCGCGCCGATCCACTCGGCAACCACTGCGCCCATGACGGCATAGGTCGCGGAGATTTTGAGCCCTGAGAACAGGGAGGGCAGGGAGCCGGGAAGCTCCAGCTTGGTGAAGATCTGCCAGTTGCTTGCGCCGGCCATTTTCATATAGTTCAACATTACCCGGTCGCTTTGCGCCAGCCCGCCCATGGCCGCTACAGCAACCGGGAAGAAGCAGACGAGGGTGATCAGGACGATTTTGGGCAGCAGGCCGAAGCCGAACCAGATAATCAGCAGCGGTCCAAGGGCAATGGAGGGCACATTCTGGCTGAGGATCAGCAGCGGATAGAGTGCTCTTTTGAGCCAGGGCAGCAGATGGAGCAGCAGGGCGACAATGAGGCCGATGCCGGTGCCGACCGGGAAGCCGATCAGGGTCAGGCGCAGCGTTGCGGCCGTATGCGCCCAGATCCCGGAGGCGTTGCCGCGTGATTCACGCGCGATATCGGACGGGCTCGGCAGCTGCCAGGCCGGGATATGGAACACCGATACCGCAATTTGCCATGCGCCCAGAAAAAAGATGACCGCCACAAGGGGCGGCCAGATTTGTCTCCAGGTGCTTCTCACGGCCGGTATTTCTCCGTCAGCTTGTCCATGCTAATACCGCTGGGATTATGGGCGATCTTGATCTGGGAGATCACGCTCGGGCTGCCGGAGGCAATCAGTGCCTCATGCATCTGACGTACAACTTCCAGCAGCTCCTTGAGCTCGCCTTCCATGGTAGTATCAAGCGGATTCACCTGGTGCTTGACCCCCGACTTCTGAATTACCTCAATCGCAGTGTCCACGTAAGGGATCGAATCCTCATTGTTTGGAGTCTTGGGAATTACCTGAATGCTAAGCAGTGTATTAGCCATTTATTATTCATTCCTCTCATGTAAGTTAGGGTCAGTATTATTCCACCCGGTGTTTACTGGCCTTCCGGCAAAAATTCATTCGTAAATGTACTTGCGGCATCCAGCGGTTTGTCCAGCAGCTTCAGGCCGTACATCCACTCTGCGTAATTCTGCCAGATTTCAAGCTTCTGCTCCCCCCAGCGGGCGGCATCGTCCTTGTATTTCGGGCTGAGCCATTTCTGGCTGGCCAGCACCAGCTCGGGATCAAGATCAGGCACTGCATCGGACAGGACTGTGGCCGCCTCTTCCGGATGATCGATCGCGTATTGATATCCTTTCGACGTAGCTTTGAGGAAAGCCTTCACCACTTCCGGATGCTCGGCAATTTCCTTCTCACTGGTGGTCAGCACCGGTGTGTAGTAATCCAGCTGCGGCGCATAATCCTTCAGGTACAGCATATCCAGCGGCTCGCCGCGCAGTTCGGCTTCGATCCCGGTCCAGGCGTAGAAGATCCAGGCAAAGTCGATATCGCGTTTCACCGCAGTGAAGAAGTCGGCTTCACCAATGTTTACCAGCTTCACTTTTTTGACATCTCCGCCTTCCGGATCCATGATCGCTTTCATGGCCGCTTCTTCCGCAGGAGAGCCCCAGCCTCCGTAGGTTTTGCCTTCGAAGTCTTTCGGCGTCTTAATATTGCGGTCCTTCGGAGCGGCAAAGCCGGAGGTATTATGCTGAATGATAGCGGCGATGGATACGAGCGGCACATCCTGCAGGCGGGCCAGGGTGAGCGCCTCCTGTGCACTGATGCCAAACTGGGCTTCACCGGAAGTAACCATCGTGTCAGACCCGGCAGCGCCAGGCTGCACAATCTCTACATCCAGACCTTCCTCAGCGTAATACCCCAGCTCCTTGGCGGCATACAGGCCGGTGTGATTCGTGTTCGGCGTCCAGTCCAGCGCAATCTTAACCGGGGTAAGCTCTATAGGCGCGTCGGTGGTACTGGCGGCTGCGGTTGCTTCAGGTGTAGCGGTGCTGCTCCCGGCGGCAGGTGTGCTGCCTCCGGCATTTCCTGCGTTACTGTTTCCGCCCCCGCATCCGGCTATCGCAATAACCAGCATAGAGCTGAGCAGCAGCGGTAATACTTTTTTGACTCCCATTTCTCTTCTCTCTCCTTCCAGCAATCCCTGGTCTTCCAAAATTCAGAGTAACCCATACCAAAAAGCGCCCCGGAGACCGGGACGCCAGTTACTTGCGCAAGGTGAGCTCAACTTCAGGCCTATGAAGGGGCTCGGGGTTGAATGAAGATTCCTACGCTGGCATTATCCAGATCAGGTATAAGGGTCAGTATCTTGTGGGATACAATCTCAGCCGGCCAATTCCAGCACCCCTGGTTCTATGAAGTTCACGGGTATTGCTATGTTCTTACGGTGTATTATAGACGCCAGCTTCCTGGTTGTCCAGCCTCCCCCTCAATCCCTATCATAGAACCGCTTCTTACGGCGGCTGCGTATTCCGTTCCACACCTCTCTCAGCGTCAGGCCCAGACTGACTGCGATCCCGGAGAAGGTGAGGAACAGCGCCAGGTACTCAAACGCAGAGTACTCCAGCATTTTGCTCCAATCGATCGGTGCCTTCAAGTCCTCAATGACCTGATTCATCCCGTAAATCCCGCTTATTACCGTAAATACAGTCAGGACCATCAGCAGCGTATCCCGGCGTTTGGCCTGGAATTTATCCTGATACTGGAACAGGTCATTCAAGGTCATCTTCACTTCATCGAACAGGGCGTCGTTGCCGTAAACCTTGCGCAGCTGGAAGAAGATCTCCCGTCCCTGCGACTGCGAAATCAGCTCCAGAAAGTAGAACTTGGCCGAGAACTTATTAATCAGGAAGATCAGATTCTCGATCTCGTCATAATCGTGGTTGATGCGCAGCCGGGAATGCAGATTGGCCAGCTTCAGCAGCACGATTTTATGAAAAACACTCAGCAGAAGCCCATAATAATACTCCCCGTACATCTGGTTAATCAACGGGGTGGCGATGTCAGATTCGGCCCGGCTCAGGCAGCAGAAGGTCTGCTCATTGGTCATATAATAGGTGTCCGGCCCCCAGCGGCTGTAGCAATGTTCAGAGGTGTACTGCTCGATATATTCGGGATCGCTGGCACTGGTATAAGGCTTGCCCTCCATACTCAGCCCATCCAGCTGGGAGGCACGGTAGCGCAGCAGGGTACTGATCTCCTCCGATTCTTCTTCGCGGTTGAAGCCGTAGAAAGCCTGCACCAGCATCCGTTCGTCCACGAAAAAAGGCAAGGTCTCGAAATACGCGCCATCGATCTCCGCAGGGTCGAGAAACGGCTCCAGCCCGGCAATCAGATTCTTGAATACGAAATCCTCCACCTGGCCGAAAGACTTCTTATGACAATGGATAAAGGACTGCTTATCCTGGTAGGATACGTCCTCCAGTGTACGGAAGCGGTCGGCGAATTCCAGCGCAGTGCTGAAGGAGAGATGCTCTTCTTCAATAGCCGTTCTTATGGTCAGGAAGCCCAAATCAAACGGACAGAGGAACACATCCGTGGACAGCACGCGGAAATTTACGGATTGAAACGGCATTTCAAGCTGGCACTGCAGATTGTTCACCCGGGAAAAGCGGCGGAAGGAATCAGCATCCTTCTCACGCGGAAAGAGGACATGAGCGGCGAACGGCAGGTAGCTGCGCTCCATTCTCTCATGGGAGACGCAGTAGCCCTCCCCGTAATAGGCATGCTCAAGATCCTTGTTATCGAGAAAAAAACGCGTAAACCCGTCCTGCTGCAGACGCTGGGCCAGTTCTTGGTCCTGTCCGGCCTTGAGGGAGAAGGGGAAAATGAATTGCAGCAATGCAGTATGCAGCAGCGGTTCAGGTCTGTCGGAGTGCAGCTCAGCCATATAGGGATTCCGTCCTTATTCACAGGATATTGATCTCTTGCTATATTACCCGATTTTCCAGGCAGCCACGCTAAGCAGGAATAATACGGCGGCAAAAGCGGCCAGAAGCCCTGAGGTCTGGGCCACCTGCATATGGTCCATGGACCAGCCGGTCAGCAGCGGCAGCACCGCGCCGCCGATTCCGCCCGAGGCGATCATGATGCTTGGCGTGGATTCCTCCGCACCGGGCAGCAGCTTGCTTGCGAAGACTAGGGCGATGGAGAAGATGCCGGACATGAACAGCCCGAGCAGCAGAATGACGGCGAATGCGGCAATCCGGTGCTCGGCGAACGGGAAAATAACCAGCAGCAGCAAAGCGGCGAAGCAGCTGAGGAGCACGTAGATGCGGTAGGAAATCCGCTCGGCAACCACACCGGCGAACAGTCTGCCCGCCGACATAGCCAGCCAGAAGAAGGTAACCGTCAGCGCTGCCGCAGCTTCGCTCATGCCCAGCTTGGCGATGAAGATCGCCGGCATGAAATTGACCAGACTCATCTCGGTACCTACATAGAGAAAGAAGAAGACGATGAACAGTCCAAGGAGTACCCACTGTTTGCCCTTGTACGGCAGGCGTCCGGATTTACCGGCAACGGATACTGTTCCGGGTGCTGTTGCGTCTGCGAAGGCAGCGGCAGCGGCAGTGCGTAAAGGCCGCTCATCCAGCACACCCTGGAGCGGACCGAAGCTGCTCTTCGCCCAGAAGAGCAGTGAAACCAGAGAAAAGGCGGCAACGATCAGGAAAGCCAGCCTCCAGCTGCCGGCGGCAATCAGCGGACTTGCGGCCAGCGGCATGAGCAGTGCGCCTACACCGAACAGCACCTCCAGCCTGCTCATAGCAATTGCTGTTCCTTCGGTGATTGCTGCGATAATAATCGTGCCGATGACGGCTTCGATCATGCCGAAGCCGAAGCCTGCGGCTACCGCAATCACGTACATCCAGCCCCAGGGCGGGAGGAAGGCATAGGCCGTTTCGGCGCAGAGCAGCATTCCGGTGGCGATCAGGATGCCGCCGCGTTTGCCGAAGCGGCGGTTCAGCAGCGGCGAGACCAGCACACCGGCGAGGAAGCCGCCGAACTGGCTGAAGATTAGCTCGCCTCCCGCACTGTAGCTGCGGTCATAATGCTGAAGCAGCACAGGCAGAATAGAGCCCAGTACCACATGGGCAAGCCCGATGACGAAATAGGAGAGACAGCCGATCCAGATTAATTTTTTCAAGGGGAGAGACTCCTTCTGGGTGAATTTATGAACATAATCCGGATTCATTATGAACCGAACGGGTACACTATAATAAGCACAGTTTTTATAATAAATCCAAACTGCGGATGTGAATATATAAACTTATGTTCACATGAATTCGAAAGGAGCTTTCTCGTCAATGGATAACAAAGAGCTGGAGAAAACGATCATACAGGCGCTGGATGACAACAAGTTCGGGTCCTTCGGCACGATAGAAGCCGGCAACAAACCTAAGGTGCGTTATATGGCGGTATTTCATGACGGATTGAACATTTATCTGGCTACGAACCGCAAGACCCATAAGGTAGAGGAGCTTAAGGATAATCCGAATGCTTGCCTGCTGCTGGGTTACGAGCAGGGTGGCGGCAAGGATGTGCTGGAGATTGAAGCCACAGTAGCTGTCACCAAAGATGAGGGTTTGCGTTCGAAAGTATGGAACACATCCTTGGAGCAATGGTTCAAGGGACCGGATGATCCCGACTATGTAATCCTGGAGCTATCTCCGACACGGATTGAATATATGGGTAAAAATAAGGAACACGGTGTATGGCAGGGAGCAACTGCGGTATCCAAGTAAGTAAGCAACGGTACTGAAAGGACCCGGTCCATTATAATAATAGAGGCAATGTTTATGATCAGGCCTTTCCTGAGCCGTAGGGTTCGGGAAAGGCCTCGCCGTGTTGTGCAAATATAAGAAGTTACAGGTTTCACACGATAACTTATCCTTCTATTTCTCGCTGAAACGGATACCGTCCTTTAAAAAGGACGGTATCCGTTTCCACTTGTGCATCTCGCAAATAATAGATGGGACATGGGAAACCATGCTATACTTGCCTCAGTATTTTGACATCCTGAGGCGGAGGCGATTGCTATGAATTGTGTTGACTGCGCTGACATAGACCCGATTGAAGATGAAGGGGAGCTGAAGCTGCGCCCCTATTCTGTTCCGCTTGCCGCTGCGGTAAGGAATGCAGGATATGAAGTATTCGGGACAAGCAGGACCTGTATCATCCCCTACCGCTCCAAAGAAGATTTGCTGGATCTGTTAGGACGGCTGGAGGTATTCGAGGAGCAGCAGCAGATCTCCTTGTCTTTGTGTATTAAGGGCAGAGGAGCCCGCATTTCTCTGGAGCGCTGGCTGACTCTCGATCAGCTGAAGGTCCGCTTTTCCAGCGAGAATCTGGTTTCGATTATTATGAGCCATGATTTCTGCAGCCACATGCAGCCGATTGTGAATTTCTCCGAAGAGATTATTGGCTTTGAACTGCTGCTGCGGCCGCTGCCGCAAGGGAATCATTTTCAGCCGTATGAGCTGTTTGAGATTGCCCGGCGCACAGGATTCCATTCCTTTCTTGACCGCGCCGCCAGGATCTCAGCCATTGAGACGAGTGCAAGAATGCTGCCGAAGGGCATCAAGCGGTTCATTAACTTCCTGCCCTCCTCTATTTATAATCCTAAGTACTGTCTCACGCATACCTTTGAGACGATTCAGCGGCTGGATCAGAATCCCGAGGATTATGTATTTGAAGTGGTGGAAACGGAAAAAATAAACGATATGTCGCATCTCCGCGCCATTTTTGCCGAATACCGCCAGCAGGGGATGCTGGTTGCGCTGGATGATGTCGGTGCGGGGTATTCGACGGTAGAATTGATGTCCAGCCTGCAGCCGGATTATGTCAAAATCGACCGTGATTTGATCAGCTTCTGCGATCAGAATAAGGGCAAGCAGACCATTCTGCGGGATATTATCTCCCGGGCCAGGGATTTCGGTGCAAAGGTGCTCGCCGAGGGAATCGAGCGCCGTGAGGAGTTTCTCTTCTGCCGTGACCTCGGCATGGATCTGGGGCAGGGGTATCTCTTCGGGAAGCCGGAAGAGAAGCCGCCGGCACATTTCGGATTCAGTGCCTGAATCAGCAAGATCCATTCTCCCCGGAGCGCAGCCCTGAACACTGCCTGTTTCCGGGGATTTGTTATGTTACTTGAAGGAGAGAGGGGAGAAATTCTGCGTGGGTGTTACAGTACTATATGTAGAAGATGACCGTGAGATAGGCAACGCAGTATCAGCGGATCTGCGGGAACGGGAGTATGCTGTCCGCTGGCTGGAGAGCGGAGAAGGCGCGCTGGAAGCGGCTGAGGGCTGCCAACTGGTGATACTGGATGTGATGCTTCCGGGACTTGACGGGTTCACCGTTGGTCAACGGCTGAAGCGGGCCTATCCGGAGCTGCCGATCCTGATGCTCTCGGCTCGCACCTCTATTGACGATAAGCTACAGGGACTGGATTTCGCCGATGATTATCTGACCAAGCCGTTTCATCCCGATGAGCTGGCGGCCAGAATGGAGGTCCTCTTAAGAAGAAGCGGCACTGCTGCACCTGCTCCCATAATGCTTAAGCATCTGGTGGTCAGGCCGGGCAGCAGTGTAGTTATGGAAGCTGCGAGCGGGCGGGAGATTATGCTTACCGGCAAGCAGTTCCAGATCTTCTCTTACCTGCTGCGGCATCTTGGGCAGGTTCTGACTAAGGAGCAGATTTATGAAGCCGTCTGGGGCGAAAGCTATATTGAAGGCGACAAGACACTTATGGTACATATCCGTTATCTGCGCGAGAAGCTGGAGCTTGATCCGGCTGCGCCGGAGATTATTGAGACGGTCAGGGGTATCGGTTACCGGGTGAGAGGATGAAGGGGTTAAGGCGGTTCCAATCTCTGCGCCGTTCCCTGCTCTTCCGTTATCTGCTTATTATTCTGGCTGCGCTGTTGTTCATTCCTGTTATTGTTCCAATCACTATCACACTGTATAGCATCTTCGGTGGATTCACCCGTGAAGACACTCCTAAGGAGTATGCCCTGTATTCCAGTGTTGGCGAGCTGGAACTCATGTGGCATGACGAAGCGCGTAAGCTGCTCGGCCAGCCGCCGGAGGGTATCACTCAGCGGCTCCGGTCATTGAGCGAAACCTATCATCTGGCCAGAATATTCTGGGTAGATAACGAGGGTAGAACACAACTGATCACGGAGCCCTCAGGTCCCCCGCTGCTGCAGGGCGGATACTCCGTCAAGAAAGTACCCTCCTATTGGACAGCCGTAGAGGCGGTGTCCTTCATGAAGGACAGCACGGCGCTTAAACCGCTGGCGATTGTTGCTTTTGTAGGGGATCAGGCTGAAGCCGGAGAAGGCTTCATGGTCATGCAGATTCCCGAAGAAATCAAGAATGCAAAATATGCCGCAGGCCTGGACAAATGGTATTCGATTGCAATACTGGGGTTCTTAATAGCCTTCGTGGTTAGCTCTTGGCTCTTCTTCATTATGATCCGCAGAAGGCTGCTGCGGCTACAGACCGCCATGGTTTTTACCGGGCGTGAAGGCCTGCCCCAGTTGGTTCCTCCGGGCAAGCCTGATGAAATCGGGCGGCTTGAGGAGGCATTCAATACGATGGTGACAGAGCTTGCCGCCAGCCGCTCCAGAGAGACAGAAGAAGAGGGCCTGCGCAAGCGCCTGGTTGCCAACCTGTCACATGATCTGCGGACTCCGCTGACCGTGATCCGCAGCCATCTGCATGTGCTGGGCAAGGAGGATTTATCGGCGCGCGGCCAGGAATCCCTTGAGCTGATGGATCAGCGGATTGAGAGTCTCGGAGGGCTGATTGACAATCTGCTGGCCTATAATCTGCTGAACAGCGGGCGGATGACGCTCAAGCTGGAGCGGAAGGATGTGCTGAGACTGCTGCGGGAGACCGCTGCGGCCTGGTATCCGCTATGGGAGAAAGAGGGGTATCAGATTGAGATTGATCTGGAAGCAGCGCCGCTCTACTGGAATGTTGATGTCAGCTGGTTCCGCAGGGTGCTTGACAATTTGTTTCAGAATATTCTGCGTCATGCGCGCAGCGGTCTGTATGTAGGGATATTTACAGAGATCCGCGGCGGTAACCGTGTCCTTGTAATCTCGGACCATGGCGGCGGCCTGGACGGGAGTACCGATTCCAAAGGGGCGGGCCTTGGCCTGTCCATTGTTGATCTGCTGCTGAAGCGGATGGAGCTGGAATGGAGTATGGAGAGTACGGGGCAGGGCACCGAGATTACAATCTGGAAGCGGCTGCCGGACCGGATAATTTTAAACAAAATTTAAACTTGCTGCTTCCGCGCTTTTAACCTTGGGACGTTATGCTGAATACCGAGGTGAAGAGAATGAAGGATACAGTAATAGAAACAAGAGATCTGCTTAAGGAATACCGTGGCCGTGCGGCCGTGAAGGAGCTGAATCTGAATATCAGACAAGGGGAAATCTATGGATTCCTCGGTCCGAACGGCGCCGGCAAAACAACAACGATCCGTATGCTGCTGGGTCTGATTAAGCCGACCTCCGGCAGTATCGAAATTTTTGGCCGGGAGCTGCGCCGTAACAAACTGCAAATCCTGCGCAAAGTAGGCTCTCTGGTGGAGTCCCCTTCCTATTACGGGCATCTGAGTGCCCTGGATAACCTGGAGGCAATCCGCCGGATTCTGGATGTGCCGAAGGCGCGCATTGCCGAGGTGCTGGATATTGTCTCGCTTACCGGGGAAGAGAAACGGCCGGTCAAAGGTTACTCGCTGGGTATGAAGCAGCGTCTCGGGATTGCCGCTGCCCTGCTTGGCAGCCCGGAGCTGCTGATTCTGGATGAGCCGACTAACGGATTGGACCCGTCAGGGATTCAGGAAATCCGCTCCCTGATTAAGCGGATGCCGGAGGAACAGGGGATCACGGTCCTGGTATCCAGCCATCTGCTTAGCGAAATCGAGCAGATGGCCGGAACCGTTGGTATTATCCGTGAGGGGCAGATGGTCTATCAGGATACGATTGCCCATCTGCAGGAGCAGGCGGCAGGCAATCTAAGCCTGGCGGTATCGGAGCCGGAAGCTGCGCTGGTGACTGCACTGCGGCGCGGGTGCGGCGGTGAGCTGCAGGAAGGAAGGCTGATCCTGCCCCGGATGAGTGATGCCAGAGTATCGCTACTGGTCAAAGAGCTGGTCGAGGATGGCCATGCGGTCTACAGAGTGGAAGAGCACAGACAATCGCTGGAGGAATTCTTCCTGCAGGTGGTTGGGGGAGGGCAATCATGATGTGGCGTGCGTTGTCAGCGGACTGGCTCAAAATCCGCGGCAAAGGCTTATGGTTCCTGGTGTTCCTCGGACCGGTCGGCCTGATTGCCATGCAGGGATTGAATTTCGGGCTCCGCTATGATTATCTGCGGGAACAATACCAGGCGGATTTGTGGGGAGGCCTGCTTCGCAATGTGTCCGATTTCGTGCCCGTAGCCCTGTATCTCGGCGGGACACTGGTCTGCTCGCTGATTGCAAATATCGAGCATCAGACGAGTTCGTGGAAGCAACTGCTGGCGTTGCCTGTCTCGCGCACGGCTGTGTTCATGTCCAAGCTGCTGATCTGCCTGATGCTACTTGTGGTGTCATGTCTCCTGCTGTCGGCAGGAACTGTCTTCCTGGGTCTGCTGCTCGGATTCGGTACACAGCCCATTCCTTATGCCGATGTCCTGCGGATAGGATTTGCTTCTTACGCAGCGGCTCTGCCTGTCATTGTGCTGCAGCTGTGGCTGTCCTTGTCCAGCCGTAACCAGACGCTTCCCGTATCTCTGGGTATGACATTGTCACTGCTCAGCCTGTTCTCGTTATTCCTCTCCGAGTGGATTCCTCTCTCCTGGCCTACCCTGGCCTGGAGTGCCCAGCGCCCCTGGTTGTTCAGCGGAGCGGGTCTGCTCCTTGGAGTCATAGTGCTGCTGCCGGGAGCCCTGCATTTCGCCCGAAAGGATGTGGCCTGAAGATGAGACCATTCTTGCGAATTATGTCTGCGGAGCGGCTGAAGATGTCGGGGTCCTGGGTCTGGCTGCTGGTGCTGATCAGCCCGCTGATCGCCTTGGCCGTAGGGGCTGTCGCAGACCGGCAACCGGACGGGGTATTCACCTGGCAGGTGTTGCTCAGTGCCATGTCGGTTATTCACGCCATGTTATTCCTTCCGGTGCTCTCGGGCATCTTCGCGGCTCTGATCTGCCGGGGTGAGCATAGTGACGGCGGCTGGAAGCTGCTGCTTGCCTTGCCGGTTAGACGGACCTCGGTATACCTGGCCAAATATACAATGGTTATGGCGCTCCTGGCTGCTGTGCAGCTGTTGTTTCTTGCAGCTCTGCTAGGGATGGGATTGTACCGCGGTGCAGAAGGAGCGATTCCCTGGGAGCTGCTGCTGACCAGCCTGTTAGGCGGCTGGTTCGCCTGCCTGCCGTTGGCTGCGCTGCAGCTGGCCGTATCCCAGGGCTGGAGCAGCTTTGGCGCTCCTCTTGCGCTAAATGTATGCTTCACCATCCCCAATATCCTGATCGCGAACTCAGCAACATACGGGCCGTATTATCCATGGGTGCAGCCAATGCTTGCCATGTCGCCATTCGGGGAGGACCGGTTCGGCGCGTTCAACCTGCCAGTGGAGAGTCTTATGATTGTAGTGTCCGGCAGCCTGGCGTTATTCCTGGGAGCGGGGTTGTTCTTCTTTTGGCGTAAAGCGGTATAAAGGCTGGGTTATTGCGGAGTAGGATATAAAATTTGTGTGTGTGTGTATGTGTATGTGTATGTGTGAGTGTGAGTATACGTGTGTATAAGGCAGTCTGATGCACTTGGCTATGCTCCTGATTATGCTGATATTCCTAATTATAGTTTGCTTCGCTAATACCAGTTATGTGCTGTCTCTCCAGTTCTACATTTCTCTCCATGGACATTGACCGTAGTTTTTTCTATAATTAATCGTAGAAGTAACTATTAACGGCCGGTGAAGCCGGATAAGTATATGGAGGAGGGCGAGAGCATGGAGCCAGCGGCACTTGATGAATGCGACAACACATGCAATGGTTCCGAGCTGGAACCGGAATCTATGGCATTGATCCTGCCTGACCGCGGGACTACAGACAAGATGGCGGAGATGTTCAAGGCACTCGGCGATCCGACAAGAGTACGGCTCATTTACGCCTTATCCCAACAAGAGTTATGTGTGCATGACTTGTCGTCGATCCTGGATATGGGACAGTCCGCTGTTTCCCACCAGCTCCGTTACTTGCGCAATCTGCGGATTGTGAAACGCCGCAAGGAAGGCAAGACTGTATTTTACTCGCTGAATGATGCACATGTGGAGCAGATCTTCCTGCAGACCCATGAGCATATCCGGCATGAATAGATAGCCCTGAACACGAACAAGGGAATGTCCCGGCAGCTGCGAATAGGCTGCTCAAGGACATTCCCTTTTTGTATTACGGGGTGAATGAATTAACTGGTTCGAGCTAAAATCCTGTACGAAATACAACATTCCGCTCAGTAAAACAGCGTTAATTGAAAATTGTTGTACAAACTGCAGGATTCTTCCTCTTCCAGGCGCCTTAGCGGGAATATTCTTGTATTTCATACAACAATCATTCCCCACCCCCTGGTATCTATGAATCCAAGTTGCAATACGTACAACAATTATGCCCTGTCGGGCAGAAGCCTCACAATTACACAGGAAGCTCCCTATGCTTCAAGGAAGAATTCTCAATCTGAAGGGTAGTGTGGTGAATGCCGAATTTGTCTTCCACAATCTTAAGCGCCTGCTGCAGCACCTGCTGGTGGTCAGTATAATCCCCGATCAGCAGATGGCCGCTGAGTGCATCCAGTCCTGAGGTAATCGTCCAGATATGCAGATCATGCACATCAATGACCCCTTCGATTCCCAGCAATGCTTCCTGCACATCACGAATATTCACCGTGAGCGGAGTACCTTCCATAAGAATATGAAAGGCCTGTCGGATAACTCCCCAGGCGCTGCGCAGGATGAGAAGGGCAACCAGCACACTGATAATAGGGTCTGCGACGTACCAGGAGAACAGATTCATGATAAGGCCCGCAATCAGGGCGCCGACGGAGCCGAGGGCATCGCCCATAATATGCAGATAAGCGCTCCGGATATTGATATTGTCTTTAGCTTCGCTCTTGCGCATCAGCGACCAGGCGCTGATGAGATTGGCCAGCAGTCCGACAGCGGCAATCAGCATCATGGTTCCGCTGGCAACAGCCGGAGGCGAGAAGAAGCGCTGGTAAGCCTCCCACATAATAAATCCGGCGATAACAAACAGCGTCACCCCGTTGAACAAGGCTGCCATAATCTCAAACCGGAAGAACCCGTAGGAGTTCTTCGATGACGGCGGCTTCGCGGCAATAATCATCGCAACCAGGCTCAGTGCCAGCGAGGCGGTATCGCTGAGCATATGCCCGGAGTCAGATAACAGGGCCAGACTGCCGGTGACAAGGCCGCCGAAGAATTCGAGAAACATAATGCCGCCGGTGATAATTAAGGCGATCAGCAGGCCTTTTTTATTATCCGGTGCATGGGAATGAGAATGCGAGTGCGAGTGTGAGTGTGAGTGCGAATGGGAATGATCCGCAGCCTGGTGCCCATTGAGTTGGTGTCCGCCGCTCCCATGCTCACTATGCTGATGCCCGCTGTGCTGGTCTCCGCCGTTCCCGTGCTCGCCGTGCTGATGTTGCTCTGATTGATCTAAGTGGGTTGAATGCCCCGAATGCCCCGCATCCTTACCATCAGGTGCCCCATTCTGCGTTGTCGTGCCGGGATTTTTAGAATGTTTCATGGGTAAAACCTCTTTTCAATTAACATATGAATGATTGCTCATATGTTAATATTATGACGGCTGAAGGAAATTTACAAGGGTTGTAGCAAGTTTTTTTTCATTTCAAAACTTAGTTGTCCCAAAATTCCCATTCGCTTCAATTACCTGTAAACGAAAGCAGTTCAAGCTATATAAGTTTTATTTAATAGCTATTTAACTGTTATTTTTCATGAAAAAGCCAAAAACTATGCGCGGAGTGCATTGACACTGCAAGATTCAGGGGAATATAATATGTGTAAGTTAACATATGAACAAATACTCATATATAGGTTTTACTAAGGGAGATGAGTCATTTGAATACGGTACAAGGTAATGTGAAGCGAAAATGGGTACTCGAGGGTTTGGACTGCGCGAATTGCGCCATGAAGATTGAGAATAAGGTCAAGAAGATCGAAGGGGTATCTTCCTGTTCCGTGAACTTTGCAATGAAGACCATGACGCTGGAGACCGCAGCTTCTGCTGCAGAAGAAGTAGCTGAACAGGCGCAGCATACTGTGACTGTACTTGAACCGCATGTGAAGCTGCGTGAAGTAACCGCTACGCGGGCGGTCAAGAAGCCGCTTCCTGCTGGCAGTCCAGGCGAGGTAAGCCGCATAGCTACTCAGGGTCATGACCATGCGGGTGGAGAGCCGCATAGTCATGACCATGCCCAAGGTGACGCACATAGTCATGCCCATGGTGACGCACACGGTCATGCCCATGCGGCTGCGGAGCATACCCATAGTCATACCGCTGCCGCTGAGCATGGTCATGACCACAGTCACGGCCACAGCCATGAGCACGGGGAAGGCGGTACGCGCAGAATCCTGCTGCGTTTGGCCGGCGGAGCTGTTCTGGCCGCTGCCGGGATGTTCCTCCCGGTCAATGGAATCGCAGAACTGTTACTCTTCCTGGCAGCGTATCTTATCGTCGGCGGTGAGGTAGTCTGGGCCGCCGCGCGGAATATTATCCGCGGTCAGGTGTTTGATGAGAATTTCCTGATGGCGCTGGCGACCATCGGGGCCTTTGCCATCGGAGAGTACCCGGAAGGCGTTGCGGTTATGCTCTTCTATCAGGTTGGTGAGCTGTTCCAGGGGATGGCGGTGAACCGATCACGCCGTTCGATTACAGCGCTGATGGATATCCGGCCGGAATTCGCTTACTTGAAGGAAGGCAGTAATCTGCGCAAGGTCTCGCCGGAAGAGGTAGCGGTCGGGGACAGCATCGTAGTTAAGCCGGGCGAGAAGGTGCCGCTGGATGGCATCATTCTGGAAGGCAGCGCGATGATGGATACCTCGGCACTGACCGGTGAATCCGTGCCCCGGTCTACCCAGCCGGGCAACCAGGTGCTGAGTGGCTTCATTAACCGCAACGGTGTGGTTACCATTGAGGTGACCAAGGATTTCGGCGAATCGGCGGTCTCGCAGATTCTGGAGCTGGTGCAGAATGCGACCAATAATAAAGCGAAGACAGAGAACTTCATCACGAAATTCGCCCGTGCCTATACACCGGTAGTAGTGATAACAGCCCTGCTGTTGGCGGTGGTTCCGCCGCTGGTACTCAGCGGAGCCACTTTCTCGGACTGGATCTACCGCGCACTTGTCTTTCTTGTTATTTCTTGTCCTTGTGCACTCGTCGTTTCGATTCCGCTCGGATTCTTCGGTGGCATCGGAGCCGCTTCGCGGAACGGGATTCTGATCAAGGGCAGCAATTTCCTGGAAGCCTTAAATGATGTGAAGGTTGTCGTATTTGATAAGACGGGAACCTTGACCAAAGGGCAATTCAGCGTGACTGGGAATTATCCGGCGGAAGGATTCACCCCGCATGAATTGCTGCGGATTGCCGCTTATGCCGAGAGCCATTCCAGTCATCCGATTGCCGAATCGATCCGCTCTGCTTACGGAGATGCCATCCCTGGAGAAGCCATCACGGACTATAATGAAATTTCCGGCCACGGCATTGCTGTCACAGTCGAAGGCAAGGCGGTGCTGGCCGGGAATGCAAGGTTGATGGAACGGGAGGGAATTGCAAGCCAGATCCCGCAGCAGAGCGGTACAGTGGTTCATCTGGCTGTCGATAAGCAGTATGCCGGTTATATCGTTATTGCTGATGAGGTGAAAGAGGATGCACAGCGGGCCATCCAGGAGCTGAACGCGCTGGGAATCCGCAAGACCGTCATGCTGACCGGTGATACTTCATCTGTAGCCGAATCCGTCGGCAGACAGCTGGGCATTCAGGAGATTCATGCGGAGCTGCTGCCCGGAGATAAGGTCGAAGCGATTGAACGATTGGAGCGGGAGAAGGGACCGAAGGAGAAGATTATTTTTGTCGGAGACGGGATTAATGATACTCCGGTGCTGGCTAGAGCGGATGTCGGGATCGCCATGGGCGGACTTGGTTCCGATGCAGCTATTGAAGCAGCAGACATTGTAATTATGACGGATGAACCCTCGAAGATTGCCGCCGCTATCGGTATCGCGGGGCGCACGCGGACCATTGTGTGGCAGAATATTATTTTTGCGCTGGGGGTCAAGGCCGTCTTCCTGCTGCTGGGAGCGTTCGGAATTGCTACCATGTGGGAGGCCGTATTCTCGGATGTCGGGGTAACCGTGCTTGCCGTGCTCAACAGTATGCGCGCATTGCAGCCTCCGAAATCAAGATAATACTCAGCTGCCATATTTATATATTATGAAATAATTATGAAAAAATAAGTCGTCATGATCCTAGATATTGGGTCTTGAGGCTTATTTTTTATTCAATGTATAATGTTTTTTGTCTATTTATGCCGATATATCATAATATATTTACAGCATATGGAAGATTACAACAGGTTTTCTGGGGGGACTTTCGGTGAAGAAGGCGAGCTTGTGGTCAAAAATGAAAGTGAATGAAAAGAATGTAAAATCTGTATCTCTGCAGAAAAAGTGGTCGCTTGTCATTTTGGCGGTTGCCATTATCCCTCTGCTGGGAGCGACCCTCTTTTTCATGCAATACTTTGGAGGCGTAACCCGGGCGGACAGCGAGGAGCTGGCAGAGAGTATCCTGGAGATGAATACTACACGGATCGATGAATGGATAAACTCCAAAACGTCTGCGGTGCAGGAACTGATGGCCATGCATCCTGAATTCGACACCGCACAGCCGGGCACTATATTCCCGGTAGTCAAGGTGCTGGAAGACAGCGACAGGCAGTCCGAAGGCTACAGTGTCATTAATAAGGAAGGGATATTGTCAAATTCCCTTAATCTTACCGCCGATGTCAGCGGAGAAGCGTATTTCCAGGAAGCCAAGACGAGCCATGCACCGGCTGTAGCCGATATGTCTTTTTTGGAGCAGTTGAATAAAAATATCATTCCCGTCTTCGTTCCGGCAGTGGACAAAGACAATCAATTCGCCGGAGGCATCGCCTTCTCGGTAACACCTGATATTCTGACGGAGATGAGCAAGAACATCCATGTAGCCGAAACCGGTTATGGATATGTGATTTCAGGACAAGGTAATTATTATACCTCTTCGGATCCGGAGCGGATCGGGAAGAACATTGCGGACTATGCCGGAACGCCGGAAATGAAGGAAGCCTACAAGAATATACTGGCAAACGACAAGGGTTCGGAGATCTATAAGGGCGAAGACGGGAAGCAGGTCATCACCTATTTCCGTACGATCCCCAGCACAGACTGGAAGCTGCTGATCAGCGTTCCAAAGAGTGAGATTACAGCCAAAGTAACTTCTGCCCAGACTATCTCCTTGATATTCGTTGTGATAGTTATGCTGGTTGTTATCGGAATCTCCCTGTACCTTACCCGCTTGATTGTTAAGCCAATTGTAGCGATCTCCGATGTAATGAGACGGGTGGCAGAGGGTCATCTGAGTGAACGGGTGGCAGTGCGTTCCGGAGATGAGATTGGCCAGATGAGCCAGAGCATCAATGATATGATCGCAGGCCTGGCCGGAATTGTCGGCAAAATCGATGCTACAGTCGCTCAGGTAGCTGTCTCTGCAGAGAGTGTGCTGAACTACGCCAGTCAGACTTCCAATACTTCGGCGGAGATCGAGACCGTTGTCCAAGAAGTGGCGCGGGGGATGGAAGAGCAGTTCAGAGGTTCGGAGCAGTCGGCCAGAGCCACAGAGGAGATGGCCATCGGACTGCAAAGAATCGCCGAATCCTCCGTCAGTGTGTCGGATCAGGCGGAAACGGTCAGTACAGAGGTAGAGAGCGGATATCTGGAGATTCAGGCTACGCTTGAGCAGATGACAGTAATCAGTACTACCGCAGGTAAGACTTCAGAGCTGATCAACAACCTGACCGGTCAATCAGAGCAGATTGGACAGATCGTGGATGTGATCTCGGAAATCTCCAATCAGACGGGGCTGCTATCACTCAATGCTTCTATTGAGGCTGCCAGAGCAGGCGAGCACGGGCGCGGCTTCGGAGTTGTAGCGAACGAAGTGAAGAAGCTGGCTGAGCGCACCAACGGCGCCATCGTGAACATTGTTGAACTGATCCGCCAGATTCAAGAATCGACGAAGAATGCTGCGGTCTCTATGGAGAAGAGCGTAGTTGAAATCGGTGACGGTATGGGGAAAATGAAAAATGTGGGCGAATCGTTCAACCATATCCGTTCTTCCATCCGCGAGGTTTCCTTGCAGATTCAGGATGTATCTGCCATCAACGAGCAAATGTCGGCCGGGACGGAAGAGATTACGGCTTCCATCTCTGATATGCTGACCATTGCCAGGGATTCTGCAGAAAGTGCCGAGATGGTTGCAGAGGCTTCAACCGAGCAGCGGAATCTGATGGGTAAGGTTGTAACCTCAGCCGAATCCCTGAATGGGCTGATGTCCGAATTGCGGAGCGAGATTGAGAAGTTCCATTAAAGGCAGGCAGAAATAAAATAACACCCCTCTGCCGCACGGATTACCGTGTGTGAAGCAGAGGGGTGTTTGCTGTGTAATGAAACAATCCGCAGACGCAAGGTCAGGCTTACAGCTTTTCTTCCAGCTGCAGACTCTCAATTCCGCCGCGGATGACACTGCATGAGGCTTCGAATTTCGCCATCTCCGCATCGCTGAGGTTCAGCTCCAGAAGTTCCTGGATTCCGCCGCTGCCAATAATGGCCGGTGCACCTGCGCAGACGCCGCTTTGCCCGTACTCGCCGTCCAGAATCGCCGAAACGGCGATGATTTTGTGCTCATCATTCAGAATGGAACGGGTGATGTAAGCCAGTGCACTGCCGATTCCGAAATGCGTGGAGCCTTTGCGGGTGAAGATCTCCCAGCCGGCATCCTTCGTCTTGCGGGCGATATCCTCAAGGTCCAGACTGCTGAAACGCTCGCGGTGCTGTTCCATAATCTGCAGGATCGGCTTGCCGCCGATCGTTACATGGGACCAGGCCACGAACTGGGATTCCCCGTGCTCGCCGAGTGCGTAACCGTTGACGCTGCGCGGGTCGATGGTGAATACCTCGGACAGCAGCGTCTTCAGGCGGGAAGAATCAATCGAGGTGCCGGTGCCGATGATCCGGTGCCGCGGCAGGCCTGATATTTTCCATACCATATAGGTAACAATATCAACGGGGTTCGCGGCTACGACAAAGATACCGTCGAAACCTCCGGCCATAATTTCGGTAACAATCTCCCTGGTAATGACAGCGGCGGCATCCAGCACATCCAGCCGGGTCTGCCCCGGTTTGGGATTGGCGCCTGCCGTCAGAATGACGACATCCATCCCGGCGCAATCGCTGGAGGTGCCTGCATACACCTTAGTGCGTGTTCCGGTGAAATCCATACAGTGCGAGAGGTCAAGCGCTTGTGCCATGGCACGGTCGTAGGTGCGGTCGATCATCATGATCTCATCGCAGATGGCCTGATTAACCATGGAGTAGGCGCAGCTGGAACCTACCATGCCAGAGCCGACGATTGCCACTTTTCTCGATTTACTTTTCAATTGCCTTGTCCCCACTCTCTAAAAGTATGCTTTTATTCTAACTGATCTTATCGGAAGTTACCTGACATCGAGTTGAAAAAGACATGCGTAGCCTGCCCGTTTTTCGCCACAATTGACATCGTAGGTTAGAAATATGCCGGCCTAGCCTTATACTGCTTCACTGCTATAATTATTATGTGATCCGGGCTGTTAAGAACCATGCAGAAAGCCCGGCGCCTATTAAATATGAAAGGGGATGTCCCAAGCAGTCATGACCATGGCTGTTTGGGACATCCCCTGTTTGTGAATATAAGGAAGTATAAGTGTCATTCCACGAATTATCCTTATACTTCCCGCTGAAACGTGACCGCTCTTTGAACAAGATTCCACCCTGCTGTCCAGGATGTATGTATCCTGCTTATCCTCTGGGCTGTGGTATTCGGGCCTCTGCAGGCAGCATCCGGGTGTAATGCTTATACATGAATACTCTCCAGTGGAGAATCATGCCAAAGGCCAGAATAAAGAATAATCCGCCGGATTGCGGGACAGATACATATTGGTTGATAAACTCATGGAGAAGGGTTCGGATCAACAGCAGTCCAAGCAGAATGAAGGCGAAGCTCTTGGAGCGCTGGGCATAAATCTGTCCTTCCCGTTCCTCGAACCGTGTGCTGCGTATTAGCGGATAGGCGAAGATAAACCAGCCGACCAGGAAAGCTGCAACAGCCCACCACCAGGGAAATCTGACCTCCGGGACTACAAACATGGCGAATCCGGTGGACATGCCAAGCGGCGGAATCCATATTTTGCGGACGGTTACCGGACGGGCACTAGCCTTCAGGCGGATAAAAATAACCATCAGCGCCATGAACACGGCTCCCAGCGTGGAGCCCACATGCAGAAGTGAGGGGTTGATATTGCCCATAATTCACTTTCCTCTCTGTGATTTAGGTCACTTATTTCTTCATTATAGCAGAAAAAAGATCCAATTCAGAATGGATCACAGGCCGTGGTGAAGGCGGCCCTTGGAGGGTCCACACAGCAAACCCGCCAGGGTTAACCCTGGCGGGTTTGCTTGATAAGTGTATTTCAGCAGCTTCAGCTATGAATGCTGCCATAGGGTTTAAGAACGGCTACGTCCGCCAACCGAACGCAGGATCAGGCTGACGATGAAGATCAGAACTACGGCACCAATCAATGACGGGAAGACATAGTAGTCACTGATCTTAGGTCCCCAGCTTCCCAGCAGCATGCCGCCGAGCCATGAACCTAGAATACCGGCGATAATGTTGCCGATAATACCACCCGGAATATCTCTGCCCATAATCAGGCCAGCCAACCAACCAATCACGCCACCAACAATCAACATCCATAATAAAGTCATTATTCTTCAGCTCCTTTGTGTTTGTTATCTTCGATGGTTACTATTAACCTTCTGCAAGACGTTTAAACCAAGTGTCAAATATTGCTTGCACACTTAGAATTAGTATTCTATTGTATCCATATTTATGCTGTTTAAGCCTGGTAATGTCTTGGGTACATAAACATGTTATAGTAAATTTTGCGGAGATCAGCTGAGTGAAAACACCGCTGTGCAGGTTATATATTTGTACACTATACAATAAAGGAGCCGTTGCCATGCACCAGCCTAATGAAGTGTTGTTCTATATCGGAACCTATAGTAATGAGAAGGAAGAAGCCATCCTGGTGGGGGCGCTGGATAAGGAAACGGGCGAAATGAGAGTTATGGGCGGCACCCGGGGAATTGAGAATCCCTCCTATCTGGCTGTAAATGCAGCAGGAACTGTATTATATGCGGTAAGTGAACAGGATGAAGGCCAGGTGTATGCCTACGCCATTGAACCCGGCAGCAAAGCGCTGCGCCCGCTGGGCAGCAGAGCTACCGGAGGCGGTGCGCCTTGTTATGTTTCCGTGGCTCCGCAAGGAGATTACATATTTGTATCTAATTATACGGGAGGGAATGTGAATGTATTCCCGCTGAACAGTGACGGTTCGCTGCAGGACATGTCCTCCCAGGTTAAGCATGAAGGTTCAGGAATCCGTGCAGACCGTCAGGATGCGCCCCATCCGCATTCCGTTATTCCCGATAAAACCGGGGATCATGTGCTGGTCTGCGATCTCGGACTGGATCAGATTGTGTTCTACCGCGTGGAGGAGGGCAAGCTGGTCACACACCGCGAAGTGGATTTGCCGCCGGGCTCCGGACCGCGCCATCTGGCTGTACATCCTTCACGACAATGGATCTATCTGGTGAATGAATTGAATAACACGGTTACAGTATTTGCGGATGACGAGCAGCAGGGCAACCTCAAGATCCTGCAGAATGTCAGCTCGCTTCCTGAGCATTACACGGCCGGAAGTGATGATACAGCGGCGGATATTCACGTCTCCCCATGCGGAAGATACCTGTACGTATCGAACCGGGGACATGACAGCATCGCCCTGTTCCACATTGATAATGCGACAGGTCTGCTGGAAGCAGAGGATTGGGTCATCTCCGGCGGCCGGACACCGCGTAATTTCGCCATTATCAGCGGCATGCTGCTTGCCGCTAACCAGAACAGCGGCAACATCGTATCCTTCCGGATCGACAGCGAGAGCGGCCGGCTGATTCCTACGGGTAATGAACTGGAGGTTCCGTCTCCGGTCTGTGTAGTGGCTGTTTGATAGAGCGGATTATCCTATTATGATTTGAAATCCTGTACGAAATACAACATTTCCCTTTCCATAAGCAGATTAACATAACAATTCTGGTATTTCCTGCAACAATCGCCCGATAACGCCGCCATCTGTGGATCCAAGTTGTAATTCATGCAACATTTAAGCCTGTAGAGATGCCTATAGAGTGCGGGCTTAAGAATAAGGATTTCCCTTTTCCGGGTTCACGCCAAAAGAACGTCCCTCTGCCCGCTGGCAGTCTGGGACGTTCTTTGTTTGGGCTCATTATATACCCTTGTGGCACAAGGGACACGGAACAGTAATTTTATCGTCTGAGCATGCTGTTTACTGCATCCCCCGCAGCTGGTCATCCCGCTCATAGAATCCGATGTCATCCAGCATAATCTTGTCATCTTCGCCTTGCAGGTAGAAGGTGATTTCGGTCAGCTTGTCCGGATCAAGCGCTGGCTCTTCTTCAAGAAACAGCTCAAAGGGCAGCTCGTAGGTCTGGAAGACGGCTTCCGAGCGGTCGCCGAACTTGCCGTCGCTGATCCGCTCCTCCAGCCAGGGGCTGATCGTGAATTCGGTCTGCGGCAAGGGCAGAATCTCCATTACCTCATCCAGGGGCAGCCGTGCCGTGACTTCATTACTGTCGGTCAGCTCCACCTCCACATCGGGAGAGACGGCAGCCCGAGACGGTTCAGCTGCATCGTCATCAGCATCTGAATTACGGTTAGCCAAGGAGAAGGCTAAGCCCTCTGCAGCGGAATCGGCAAGATTACGGGTGAGTGCTTCACTAAGCTTGATACTGTAGGATGCCTCAACCGAATCCGCATCACCAGCTCCAGTCTGGTTCTCAGCGGTGCTGCCGCGCTCCAACAGAATACCGTAAGAGGGTTTGTTCTTGGACTCGCGGTCCTTGGCCGCTTCTTCGCTCCAGGTGAGGCCTTCAGCTGTGGCAGTGCCGCCCTTCACCGTATTTCTTTTGCGGTCTTCCTCATAGTTCGCTACCGTAATGTAAGTCCCGCTCTGGAACCGGTTATAATAGGCGGTATCCGGCAGCCACTGCGCGCCGCTGCGGTAATCACGGAACAATTGCTGATATTCCGCCTTCCCGTGCAGCGTAGTCTCCAGGAATGCAGAGACATAGACCTTGGCAATCTGCCGCTGCTCATCTCCATCCATAATATCTGTACGTTTCAGGAACAGCCCCGTCGGCAGCGTCTGGTCAAACAGCCCCCAGTCTGTATTGAACTGGCTGTGATTGGCATCCGCAATATAGAGCGAGCTTTTGAAAGCCGGAGTGCTGCCGGTGTAGGAAGCGCGCATATACTGCCGGTCCCCGTAGAAGTCATGCACATCACCGTCACGGGCGCCCTGCAGCGTCAGATAATTCACATCCACCAGACTGGCCTGTTTGCTGTCAATGGCTTTATCCGTAGGAGCCAGCGCAATAACAGAAGTGATATTGAACCGCTTCGTTGCCGCCAGTGCCGGATCACCAGTGAACCAGCGCGAAGCATCCGCAGCCATGGCTACAGCCTGACCGCCGCGGCTATGGCCCAGCAATGCAGTATGGTCATAATCGACCTTCTGATAGAAAGGTGTCCCGGATTGCTCCGCGAAGCTTGCAATCTGCTGCAGATGCTTCAGAATCATCCAGGTCCGCACCTCGAAGTCCTTATCCGGGATGCCGGACCAAGCAGAATAATTCAGGAAGTTCTCATCCAGCGAGATGGCGATAAATCCCCGGCTGGCCAGCAGTTCCCCGAGATAGGCGTATCCACCCTCGGAATAATCCTCCATCATATGGTTGCCATGCACCATAAGCACGAGCGGATAAGGCCCGTCTCCGTCAGGCATCCAGACCCGGGCATTCAGAGGAAGCGCACCGGGATCGAATCCCCAGAATAGGGTGCGCAGCGCAGGCCATGATTTGATGTACTCCGTAGCATCCACAGAAGCCGAGAGGAGCGCGGCATCTCCGCCATACTCTGTACGGTGCAGGTCCTGGCCGCTCCCATAGGTGAAGCTGTGGAACGTATAGTCCCCCGGCTGTCCGGGATCGGCAGCAGCCGCAGGAAGAACCTTACCGTCTGCAGCCAATGTCTTAACCGATGGGGAAGGAGCAGGGCTGCTTCCCGTCCCATAGGCCAGAGCCAAGGGGGTCAGGACAAGAACCGCTGCCAGAAGCCCGCCGGTGAGGGTTCTCCGGGTCCGCAGCAGACCGGCTGCAAGACCTCCCAGTCCCCCGGCCAAAGCTGTGATACCAGCGATGGCTGCTGCAGCCTCAAGCTCCAGATCAGCGTAATACAGAATAAGCAGCACGGCGCTCAGTGCACTGAGCCAAGAGCCCGTGAACAGCCGCGGAATACGCAGTCCGGTTAAGGAGAGCAGCACAGCCAGCAGGTTGCCGGCCAGCGCCATTACAAGGGTTCCCGCGCCGGCAGCCAGTATAATATCTGCTGCACTCCCAAGCCCTGTAGGGATGCCCATAACGGCTATAGTAAAAGCCAGAATACATAGAATCCAAGGACCGCAGAGCGCAATCCTCCATAAGGCTGTATCATACCGGTACGTTTCTAAGATGCGTCTTCCCATTTCATTGAGTATGCGCCTGTGCAGGCGTGGTCCCTGCGGTGCGGGTACATACTCCAAATCCATTCCCATGATAGTTTCCCCCGACAATTTGTGGCAATAGAGGCTGCAGAAATCCGGCAGAACTCATCTCTAGTAATTCAACTTATATCTAGTAATTCGACCTATAAGATGTAGCAATAATATTACTTTAAGGCATCAATAACAAGTGGGTCTTACAGGAACGGCCGCCACTTGCTGCCGCCGGGCGGAATAGAGCCGTCTTTCATCCAAATTGAAAAAATGGTTTGACAGCGCGCAGAGCATTCAGTAATATATCTGTATAACCTACTAAATGGGTAGGAATAATCAAATAAGTTCTTACCGTACAGACGGAGGAACGCCTGCTTCAGGCTCGCAGATACGCGTCCATAGGACCGGTTTGACCAGCCGCAAGTGGGCTTTCCTGCGTCTTTTTTTGACGGAAATCAACCAACAGGAAATTCACAATGATAATGCAATTACATGAACATTATGGGGGAGTGGTTTGTAATGAAAAAAGGGATCAAGAAGGGGCTTATCGCCGGGTTCACACTATTATTGACGGCAGGGCTTACTGCTTGCGGCAGCAACAATGGAGGGAACAGTGCGGGCGCGGCAACAGAGGCTCCGGCAGCAACAGAGGCGGCTGGGAATACGGCGGCTGCACCGGAGGCAACGAAAGCTCCAGCCAAAGATCCGGTCGAACTGCTGAATGTGTCCTACGACCCTACACGTGAACTATATGAGAATTATAACAAGGCATTCGCCGCTTACTGGGAGCAGGAGACAGGCCAGAAGGTTACGATCAAACAATCGCATGGCGGATCAGGCAAGCAGAGCCGCGCTGTACTCGACGGTCTGGAAGCAGATGTAGTTACGCTGGCGCTCGGATATGACATTGATGCTCTTCAGGAAACGGGTCTTATCAGCGCGGACTGGCAGAGTAAATATGAGCATAACAGCTCCCCGTATACTTCCACCATCGTATTCCTTGTGCGTAAAGGCAACCCGAAAGGCATCAAGGACTGGCCGGATCTGCTGAAGGATGATGTGGAGGTAATCACTCCGAACCCTAAGACTTCCGGTGGTGCGCGCTGGAACTACCTGGCAGCCTGGGGGTATGCGCTTGACCGGAATAATAATGATGAAGCCAAAGCCCAGGAGTTCGTACAGAAGCTGTTCAAAAATGTACCTGTACTGGACACCGGGGCGCGCGGCTCTACAACTACCTTCGTTGAACGCGGAATCGGTGACGTGCTGATCGCCTGGGAGAATGAAGCCTACCTGTCCATCAAGGAGCTGGGTCCGGATAAATTCGAGATTGTAAATCCGTCGGAGAGCATTCTGGCCGAGCCGCCGGTAGCCGTGGTGGATAAGATTGTTGACAAGAGAGGCACCCGTGAGGTCGCAGCAGCTTATCTGAAATACCTTTACACCGAAGAAGGCCAGAAAATCGCCGCCGAGAACTATTACCGTCCGACCCTGGACAGCGTGAAGGAACAGTACAAGGATCAATTCCCTGAGATCAAACTGTTCACACTGGCAGACAAATTCGGAACCTGGAAGGAAACCCAGGAGAAGCACTTTAATGATGGCGGAATCTTCGACAAAATCTACGTGCCGGGCAGCTGATAGCAAGCTACGGGATGGAGCTAAGCAGAACAAATAAGGCGAATTTTGCAGGCGGGGTCCCGCCCGGTTGCTGATCGGCCAACGAGCCGAAGGCAGGAAAGGATGAATGGGCAAATGAATGTCACCACAAAAGCTGCTGCGGGGGCTGTGTCACGGCGCAGACTTCTGCCGGGTTTCGGAATTACGATGGGGTTCAGCGTATTGTATCTGAGTCTTGTCGTTCTGCTGCCGCTGTCAGCGCTGCTCTTCAATTCGACGGGACTCAGCTGGGCGAAGTTCTGGGATGTGGCTACGGATACCCGTGTCCTGGCCTCTTTTCGGGTCAGTCTGAGTACAGCGGCAGCTGCGGCCCTGATCGATGCTGTTCTGGGGCTGCTGCTGGCCTGGGTGCTGGTACGCTATGAATTTCCGGGCAAAAGGCTATTCGACGCCCTGATCGATCTGCCATTCGCGCTCCCTACAGCTGTGGCCGGTGTGTCATTGACCGCACTTTATTCCCAGAACGGCTGGATCGGCTCCCTGCTGGAGCCGCTGGGCTTCCGGGTAGCCTTCACGCCGCTAGGCATTACGCTGGCGCTGATGTTTATCGGCATTCCCTTTGTAGTCCGCACGGTTCAGCCCGTGCTGGAGGATCTGGACAGGGATATGGAAGAGGCATCGGCCACACTGGGAGCAGGACGCTGGCGGACCTTCGTGCGGATTGTGATGCCGGAGCTGCTCCCGCCGCTGCTTACGGGCTTTGCACTGGCTTTTGCCCGGGGCATCGGCGAATACGGCTCCGTTGTATTTATCTCCGGCAATATGCCGATGCGTACAGAGATTGCTCCGCTGCTCATCATGTCCAAGCTGGAGCAGTTCGATTACGCCGGAGCGACAGCCGTGGCGCTGCTGCTTCTGCTGATCTCCTTCCTGATGCTGCTGGTCATCAACAGCCTTCAGCACTGAGCGCGGAAGAGCTAACGTTAAGGATTCAGGAAATCTGGGACAACGGCGGCCATTCAAGATGGCCTAGGCTCCATAAAACTTAAGTGAATGCTTCCGAAGCGAGTTTTATTGCGATGTTTATCGAGGAGCGGAGGCTCCATAAAACTTTTAGGAGGAATAAAAATGGCCGGTATGGTTCCCTTACAAGTCCCCGCGCCGCGTAAAAGCTTGTCGTCACCCCGGACGACTGAATCCAAAGCGGTGAAATGGGTGCTCATTTCCCTTGCCGGACTTGTATTGCTATGGCTGATTGCCCTGCCGCTGATTATCGTGCTGGTGGAGTCGCTGAAGCGGGGACTGGATGTCTACTGGGCCGCGCTGACCGACCCGGATGCCGCCTCGGCGCTGAAGCTGACCCTGCTGGTCGCGGCCATTACGGTTCCGCTGAATACGATCTTTGGTGTAGCGGCGGCGTGGGCAGTGACTAAGTTCCGTTTTCGCGGCAAGGGCTTTCTGATTACGCTGATCGATCTGCCGTTTGCTGTATCGCCGGTGATTGGCGGATTGATCTTTATTCTGGTGTTCGGCTCGCATGGCTGGTTCGGTCCTTGGCTGAGCAATCACGAGATCAAGATAGTTTTCGCTTTGCCGGGTATTGTGCTGGCTACGCTGTTTATCACCTTCCCTTTTGTGGCGCGTGAGCTGATTCCGCTGATGGAGCAGCAGGGCACACAGGAGGAGGAAGCGGCGATTACGCTCGGTGCGCACGGCTGGCTGATCTTCTGGCGCGTGACGCTGCCCAATATCAAGTGGGGTCTGCTGTACGGTATTATTCTCTGTAATGCACGGGCGATGGGGGAGTTCGGGGCGGTATCCGTGGTATCCGGGCATATCCGGGGAGAGACGAATACCCTGCCGCTTCATGTCGAGATTCTGTATAACGAATATCAATTCTCGGCATCCTTCGCCGTTGCCTCCCTGTTGCTCCTGCTGGCCCTGGTGACGATGATCGTCAAGAGCCTGATTTTACGTAAAAGTGCTCATTGACAGTCCTTGGGGTCCGTGCTAAGTTAATTCATAGTATACAAGGTGGTAATAACGGAATAACGGGATTTAGGCGGAGATACTCCCCTGTCCGGGGAAAGGGAGGCTGGAGAATGGCTAAACCACTGAAAGTGGATGAGGTATGGCTTGCGCGGATAACGGAACTTCTCGACGATATGGAGTTCGGCTCATTGCATATTGTGGTGCATGAAGGTCAAATCGTACAGATGGAGCGCACAGAGCGCAAACGTTTCGAGAACAGCACAGCAAATGCACGTTATAGTGGAGAGACCGGAAGCCGGCGGACCGATTCCCGTTCTGCGGGACGAGGATAGCAATCTGTAGTGCACTGATAAATGATCATACATTTCCGTGAACGGAAAAAAGGGGTATCTCACAAGCCTGGAAATGGCTGAATGAGGTACCCCTTTATTGTGCCAGAGCCTTATTCTAGCGTCGCCTTAGTAGCGTGTGTTGCGCCGTGATCCGCTGATTCCCTCCACCAGCAGGATGAGGGCAGTGATGGCATGCATAATCCAGCCGACAAAAGGAATCAAACCGACCACCGAGGTGACGATACCCACCGCGTTACCGATGATAGATCCGCGTTCTCTCAGCAGAATAATTACAGCTACGGCATGGAGCAGAAAAGCAACCCCCAGCGGTACCCAGGCATTGGCTACGACAAATGCCCCGCCGATGAACGGCAGTGCCAGAAAAGCCTCATAAGCGAAAGTTCCCCATTTGAATAATTTCCCTATCGGAGACATAATAACTCCACCAGCCTTCCAAGTAGTCTTATAAAGATCCTATTCCACAGTTTACCCAAGGATACGGGCGAAGAATAACCCTGTGCCGGCAACAGATGCAGAACCGTTTGTATTTCTGAGTAATTGTACGCTGGGGGAGGCGGGACGTTTCATTTTTCCGGATACGATAGGCGCTGCCTTGCCTCGAAACCTTAGAGTCATATATATTGGTAACAGTATGGCAGGCACATCTAAGTGCAGGCGGTTAATCGGGATAGGGGGATAACGTATGGAAAAGGCATTACAGCCGGATATCCGGCATGAACTGCCCTCAGTGGAGCAATATCTGGCCCTGCGGCTGGAGGCCGGGCTTAGTCCCATGAGTGTGGAGGGCGCCGGAATCGGGCTGCCCCGTTCTGCTTTTGCAGTAACCTTGTATGAAGAAGATATATTGGTTGGAATGGGACGGGTAATCGGGGACGGCGGATGCTTTTTTCAGGTGACCGATATTGCCGTGAAGCCTTCCTTCCAGGGGCAGGGTCTGGGGAAAATAATTATGGGGGAAATCCGCCAGTTTCTGGATACCGTGCCGGACAAGGCGTATATTAGTCTCATTGCTGACGGGGAAGCCTCCAAGCTGTATGCCCAATATGGATTCGCACCGGTCCTGCCGGATTCTCAGGGGATGTTCCTGCGGCGTTAATGATGAATGGATGAACAGTGCTGCAAACAAATACGAAAGTGAGGCAACAAGAGAATGGATATCGTAGTATTTGGTGCATCGGGTAAGATCGGAAGTGCGATTGTAGAAGAAGCGTTAAAAAGAAAACATGAGGTTACCGCTGCCGTCCGCAAACCGGAGGTCTTCAGTATTCAGCATGATCGGCTTAAGGTTGTTGCAGCCGACCTGCTGGACCCGGCCACGGTAACGGCAGCACTGCACGGACATGAAGAGGTAATCAGTGCATTCGGCCCGGCGCCAGGGCATGAGAATGATCTGCTGCAGGCTGCGGATTCCCTGTTGACAGGGATGCGTGCCGCCGGGCTCCAGCGCCTTATCGTTATTGGCGGGGCAGGCAGCCTGAAGACAGAAACCGGGGAGTGGCTGATGGACACGGCTGATTTCCCGGAGAACTTCCGTCCGCTTGCGTCGGCTCACGCCAATGCCTATGAAATCTACAGTGGATCAGAGCTGGATTATACGTACCTGAGTCCGCCTGCTGCCATTATCGCCGGACGCCGTACCGGCCAGTTCCGGATTGGTCTGGACCGGCTGATTGTGGACGAGAACGGACGGAGCAGCATCAGCATCCAGGATTTCGCGGTAGCGGTTATCGATGAGCTGGAGGAAGGCAATTTCAGCAAGGCCCGGTTTACTGTGGGATATTAATAGATACAGATTAAGCTTGTCAGGAAATAAAGCGGCCTAGAATGCGCAGGCTTCGTAAGCTTAAAGCCCGTCCTCTTGAACGCTCAGGAGGGCTTTTTGCTGTCATTCCGGGCGCCTTAGCCGGATGGCGATGTGTCAAAGTCTGCAATTTGCTTGATTCTATAGTACTGGGTACAATCGAAGCAACTTAAGGAGGGCTTGGCTATGGATGTAGTAACTGCGGAGGAGATGCGTGCATTCGACCGCGAGACGATTGAGCGGCTGGGAATTCCGGCAATTGCGCTGATGGAGAACGCCGGACGGGCGATTGCCGAGGAGGTCATCGCATTGTGCCGGCGGCGCGGGGCAGGCGCGGGCGGTGGCACAGGGAGCACGGCCGCAGAGGAGCGAAGCTTCGGGGCAGGAGCCGTGGGCGGCGCGGGCGGAGGAAGCGGAGGAACGCTGAGCTATGGAGCGGGCGCGGTGGGCGGCGGAAGCGGAGGCGAAGGAACGCAGAGCTATGCGCCCGGCGGGCCGGCGATCCAGCCGCCGGGCTTCTCGGTCAGCGCCGACCCGGCGCTGACGCTTACCGCTGCCGGCGGCGAGCACTGGCTCGTCCTCGCCGGCAAAGGCAACAACGGCGGCGACGGGCTCGCCGCCGCCAGGCACCTGCGTGAGGCCGGCATCGCCGTCACGCTGGTGTACGCGGCCGCGCCGGAGTCGCTGGCCGGCGAAGCCGCGCTGCAGCGGGATGCCGCTGCAGCCATGGGCATCCCTGCCGTAGTCTACGGCAGGGATGCGGTGGACCTTGCCGCATGCAGCGGCATCGTAGATGCGCTGCTCGGCACAGGCAGCGCGGGAGCCCCGCGCGGTGCCTATGCGGAGCTGATTGCCGCTGCGAACGCCAGCGGCAGGCTTATTGTGTCCGCGGACATCCCCAGCGGGCTGGACGCGGACACGGGCGAGACGCATGAGCCCTGCATTCATGCGGCGGTGACCGTCTGCCTCGCGTTCCTCAAACGCGGGCTGCTGCAGTATCCCGGCGCCGGAGCAGCCGGGCAGGTGGTGGTCCGCTCCATCGGCATCCCCGCTGCCCTGGCGCGCGAGAGCGGCGTCCGGGTCAGCCTGCTGACGCCGGAAGTGCTGCGGACACGTCTGCAGGTCGACGTGTCGCGCCGCCGTTCGCCCGAAGGCCACAAGGGCACTTACGGGCATGTCCTGCTGGCAGCAGGAAGCCTGCGCATGAGCGGCGCCGGCCTGCTGTGCGCCCGCGCTGCGCTGCGCGCCGGCTGCGGGCTGGTAACGTGGGCGCTGCCGGATAAGCTGCTGCCCTATGTGATCGGCTGCACACCTGAGCTGATGCTGGCCCCGGTATCCGGCGGCGACGGGGAATGGAATGCCGGTACGGCGGCTGAAGTGCTGCAGCTAAGCGAGAGCCGCGATTGTATAGCTGTCGGCCCCGGTCTTGGCCGGTTCGCTGAAGATACGGATTGGCTCCGCAGACTTTGGGAGGAGACGGATTCCCCCCTGATTCTCGATGCGGATGCGCTGAATATACTGGCGGATGCCGATTACGGGTCCTGGACCCGCCGCCATCCGGTAATTCTGACCCCGCATCCCGGGGAGATGGCCCGGCTGGCAGGGACTTCTACAGTCCAGGTGCAGCGTGACCGGATCGGATTGGCGCTGTCTTATGCCGCAGCGCACGGTGTCATCCTGGTGCTTAAGGGAGCCCATACAGTAATAGCAACCCCCGGAGGACAGGCTTATGTTAACATCACGGGTCATCCGGGTATGGGAACCGGCGGTGCGGGGGATGTGCTGACCGGAATCATCTCCGGTCTGCTGGCCCAGGGCCTGGATGCTGCACAAGCGGCAGCCTTTGGGGTCTATCTCCACGGGCTGGCCGGAGAACGGGCCGCCCGGAAGCGGGCCAACCCGGCGGCCTTGATCGCCGGGGATATTATTGAGGCGCTGTGAACCGTAACTCCGGAGCTGCTGCGGCTCATTATCTATAGACCTTACCCGTGTGATCCTGACGCTTCTGCTGGGCCCGTAAGAGCTACCGGTAGAACTGCTCTGCCCTGAATGGTTTAATATTACGGCTCTGCCAGCGGCGGCACTGTATCAGAACAAGACCAGGCAGAGCAGTGGAATAAACAAGGCGAAGAAGGGAAGCAGGAGCGGGTAGCGTTCACCGGCAATCTGGGCGAACCGGAACAACAGCAGCACTACAAGTCCGGCAAGACCGCTGGTCATTGCGTCGCCGCCCTGCTCAGAGGCCAGCCACAGGCCGGCTCCAAAGCCGGCTACGGCGTATAACACCAGGGCCGGACTGAGCGAAGTGGACCGGAACATGCGCAGCAGGGCGTCGGCAAGTATCGCTGCCGGTAATCCGTAAGCGTAAATGGCATAAGGCACCGATACCGGCCAGCCTTCCGGCACTCCGCCTTCGTATCCATGGATGAGCATAAACAGGGAAACGAGAATAAAGGTCAGTCCGGCGGCCGACAGCTTGGTCAGTGCGTACATGCCCGCAGTCAGGCGGACAGAAGGCAGATCATAATCCTTATGTGTGGTCATCGCTTAACATCCTTTCGGGGTGGGTGAAGAGCACGGCCGGGATGACCGGACGAATCCGGCGCATGAATCAGCTTGTAACCATGTCCCCTCCGTTAACATGAATACAGGTGCCTGTTACATAGGAAGCATCAGGGCTGGCCAGATAGACATAGGCTCCTGCCAGCTCATAAGGCTGTGCCGCCCGCTTGAATGGGGTGTCTGTGCCGAATACACTGACCTCTTCAGCGGAATAGCTGGAAGGAATCAGCGGTGTCCATACCGGACCGGGAGCCACACTGTTGACACGGATGCCGCTGTCCGCCAGTGATAGAGCCAGAGAGCGGGTGAAGGAGACAACGGCGCCTTTGGTGGATGAATAGTCAATGAGCTCCTTGTTGCCCTGATAAGCGGTAATGGAGGCGGTGTTAATAATGCAGCTTCCTTTGTGGAGATGCGGGAGTGCGGCCTGGGTCAGGAAGAAGAAAGGAAAGATATTGGTACGGTAGGTCTGGTACAGCTGCTCCTCCGTGATATCCAGAATGCTCTTCTGCGGATATTGGACGGCGTGGTTATTCACCAGAATGTCGAGCTTGCCGAAGGTCCGCACGGTGTGCTCCACCGCTTCGAAGCAGCACTCTTTATAGCGCAGATCCGTCTCAATCCGCAGGCAGCGGCGTCCAAGCTCTTCTATCCGGTGCTGCGTAGCTGCGGCATCAGAAGCTTCGTCCAAGTAAGCGATGGCAATATCTGCCCCTTCTTTGGCAAAAGCGATGGCGGTTGCTCTTCCAATGCCGCTGTCTCCGCCGGTAATCAGGGCAACCTTTCCTTGGAGCCTGCCGCTGCTGCTCTCGGGGTTCTCGCTGATCGGACGCGGATTCATCAGACTCTCCAGACCCGGCTGGCGGTCCTGATGCTGTGGGGGGAAGGCGATAGGCTGCACGCGGCATACCGTTTTTTCTCCGTAATAGGGGTAAACGGGATTCATCGGGTGATACTCCTCCTTGCCTGTTGGCTCTCCGTATATTGGTATGCATCCGCCCAGAAAAGCGTGCGCCGCAGTCCTTTTCTGGGAGATTCATCAGACGGCCTTATCTTTACATACTAAAAACTCAGAAATGGAGAGAATAACTAATGCTATACAGACCAATGACAGCCGATGATTACGAGGCAGCTTATCAATTATGGGAGAATACAGACGGGATGGGGCTCAGTGAAGCGGACTCGCGCGGGGAAATTATCCGTTATCTGGAGCGTAATCCGGGAATCAGCCAGGTGTGTGTGGATGAGGACGGTACACTTGCGGGTACAGCGGTGTGCGGACATGACGGGCGCAGAGGATATATGTATCATGTGGCTGTCAGCAGCAGCAGCCGGGGTAAGGGTGCCGGGCGTGAGATGGTCACACGCTGCCTGGAGAGACTGCGGGAGGAAGGCATCAGTAAATGCCATCTGATGGTCATCGGGCATAACGCTCTGGGCCGCAGCTTCTGGTCAGGCACCGGCTGGCAGGAGCGGGATGGCCTTGTACTGTTCTCGCGGAACAGCTGATAGGTCACAAACAATGTAATAGTGTAGCTTTTGTCCGGACGCAGTATAATATATACGAGCTTTATAAATGACTTGCACTATTTTATGTGCAATGTCGAATTTTGATAGCGGGAGACCTGAGCGATGCGGTTTAAAGATGTATTCTCAATTATCGGTCCGGCGATGGTCGGACCTTCCAGTTCGCATACAGCGGGGGCGGCGCGGATCGGCAGAGCGGCACGCCAGGTGCTCGGTGAATTGCCGCGTACGGCAGAAGTCACGTTCTTCGGTTCTTTTGCGGCCACGTATCAGGGACATGGAACAGACCGGGCTATTGCCGGAGGTCTGCTGGACTTTACGACCGATGACCACCGGCTGCCGGATTCCATAGAGCTTGCGGCCGAAGCCGGAATGGAGATTTCCTTCGGCCAGGGAACGGGCCTATTCCCCCATCCCAATACGGTCCGCTTGCGGCTTACCGGCAGCGAGAGCGGCACAGAGCTGATGCTTACCGGGATTTCGATCGGCGGCGGAAATATCGAAATTGTTGATATTGACGGGTTCGGCGTGAAGCTTACCGGCATGTATCCAACCGTGCTGATTAATCATATGGACTATCTGGGCGTACTGGCCAGCGTTACGGATGTAATGCGGCAGGGCCAGTGCAATATTGGACATATGTCGCTGGACCGCAAGAACCGCAGCGGAGCAGCCTTGACGGTGCTGGAGCTGGATGAAGCCGCTACACCGGAGCTGCTGCGGAATCTTCGGGCGCTGCCGGCTGTGAAGTCCGTGAAAGTCGTCGATTTGAATGAACAGGCACATGAGCAGAAAGGAAAGGACATTACATCATGAATTTTCAAACACTCAGCCAGCTGGCTGTATTATGTGAAGAGCGGGGTCTGGGAATCGGCGCTCTGATGCTTGAGGAGCAGAGCGCGGAGTCTGGACGTTCCAAGGAGCAGGAGTTCGCTACCATGAGCCAGTATTACGGCGTAATGAAGGAAGCGGTGCACCGCGGCATGCATGAAGACACCACCTCACGCAGCGGTCTGACAGGACTTGACGCCCAGCGTGTGGCTGCTTACAATGCAGCGGATGAACCTTGCCTTGGCGGTCCTGCCGGCCAGGCCATGGCGTATGCTCTTGCGGTTTCGGAAGTGAATGCTTCCATGGGACGGATTATCGCTACGCCGACCGCAGGCTCCTGCGGAATCATCCCCGGGGTGTTCCTGAGCTGTCAGGAGCGCTTCGGCTGGGATGATGACTATATGGTAACCGGCCTGTTCGCGGCTGGAGCCATCGGGTATGTTATCGCCAACAATTCATTTGTATCGGGAGCAGAAGGCGGCTGCCAGGCTGAGGTCGGTTCGGCCATCGGGATGGCAGCGGGGGCTTTGACTGAAATGCGCGGCGGCACACCGGCGCAAGCCGTGCATGCCGTAGGGCTGGCACTGAAGAATACACTGGGGCTGATCTGTGATCCGGTGGGCGGACTTGTGGAGATTCCATGTATTGTCCGTAACGGCTTCGGTGCCGTCACGGCACTTGCTGCGGCCGATATGGCACTGGCCGGTGTCCGCAGTGTGATACCGTCCGATGAAGTGATCAAGGTCATGCTGGAGGTGGGCTCCGCCATGCCCGAGAAGCACCGCGAGACGGCGGGGGGCGGACTGGCACAGACGCCAACCGGCCGCCGGATTATGAAGGATTTACGGAACAAGAAATAAGCTGCGGCAGTTCTCGGACGGCGGCCATTTGCGGGGCTATAGCATACGAAACCGTTCAAGCTGATCCCACAGCCCCTCACGCCGGAGGATTTCCTCCTGCTTCGGTCCCATCAGGTCGAAGTGGGGAAAAGGCTGGCGGTTATGAATATATTGCGGCGGAAGACCGTTCTTCCTGCACCACTCCCTCAGGCGGGGGAGATCACTGCACCCGACCTTGGTCACAGTGGTGATGTCAGGAAAACGCTTGTCCAGCCAGTAATGCGTAAGGAACGCGATTTCACCAGCGGAGACTGCTTGCTTCCAGCGGGCTAGTTCTGCTCTGTTAATGCCAAAGGCCATAGCTGTCATCATCCTTATTGATCATAGTGAATTGATTATATACAAGAATATAAGATATTTCCGGAAAGGGGAGAAGAACATGAACGGGCAAGTTAGAGCAGATATCCGCCCCGGACTTCAGGTTGATATTGTACTGAAGCAGGATCAGGCGACCGGCAAACTCACACATGGTGCGGTTAAAGACATTCTGACCAATTCGCCCCGCCATCCGCACGGAATCAAAGTGCGGCTGACTGACGGACAGGTAGGACGGGTCAAGAACATTACAGGCTAAGCAGTATACAGAAGAATGAAGAAGCGCCGCGAGCCGGGGCGGCTGTGTCCCTTGGGCAGCCGCCAGGGTAAGAGGCGCTTTTTGATTTGCGTACAGGATCATGAGCCCTGCTTAGCGGCCCATGAATTCCTCTACATACTGGTCTGCCTTGGTCTGATTACATAAATTGCAGGCGCAGACACAGTTGTCCGGCGTAGTGTGCCCGCCCTTGGCACGGGGCAGCAGATGGTCAATGGTATCCCCGTATAAGCCGCAGAAATAGCAGATATACTGGTCCCGGGTCAGAATATAGGCGCGGAAATCCTTATTGCTGTATAAGCGGCGGATCGTACGGCGGTTCACGACAACTGCGGCATGCTCCCGGACAAGCGTTACCGCAAGCGCAAGATCGATCTCCTGATGCCAGCGCCGGCCTTTGTCGCTGTGCCCGCGCATCAGAATCATACCCTTGCCTGAAGGGATGAGCGCAGAGGCATCCTGGGGATCGGGCTTCGGTCCGCGCTGCTGGGGGATCGTGCGTCCCGTTTCTGCACTGCGCGGACGGGCCTTGCCCTTGAGGCCGGAGGTACCCGGGCTGCCGCGGCCTTCCTTGGCACGTTCGGGCAAGGAAGGCTGCCGGACCGGGGCAGCAGGCGGTTTGACAGCTCCGGAGCCCGCTGCAGAGATCGAGACCAGTGTCTTATCCCGCTTGGCAGTCCCCGTACCGGGCGGACGCTCCGGCAGTGCGGGTGCCGCACTTGCACGCAGCGGCGCAGCCGCAGGCCCCGCTTCGCGTAGCTTGCGGCATTCCCGGCAGGCTCCGCGACGGGAGATTCCCTTGGAGCGCTTGCCTGTGCGTCTGCGGAATTCGGAGAGCGGCTTAAGCTGATGGCAATAGGCACATTGTTTGGATGGAGGAAGAATAGTTTCAGTCATAAGTATACTTGGCAGGACGGCACTCAGCCGCAACTGTCCAATCCCTTCTGTATTTTGAAATAGCAACTTATTTACGGTAGACCGCCATGTGATTTCATTGATTTGATAATAGTATAGCTTAAAGCACAGGTATTCACACAGCAGGCGCCAAAAGGCGTTAATCTCCCGGGCTGTGACATCCTTCTTCGCAGTCTTGAGGAAAAACCCGTAAACTCGCAAAGTAAGGCCGTAAAGCGATGATGAGGCTTGTACAGGAATACAATAATTATGAACCAGAGAGGAGGAAGCTGAATGACCGTTAGTGAAAAAAAGCCCGGGGCCGTAAGACTGCTGTTTGTGCTTCAGGCATTCTTAGGCCTTGGAGCTGTCGCCGGAGGGCTGCTCCTGCTCGCCGATCCCAGTGGTGAGATGATTGGAATGCCGGCTTCCATACTGGAAAGATCGCCGTTTGACAGTTATGCAATTCCCGGCATTCTGCTGCTGGTCATTTTTGGGCTGCTGCCGCTAATGGTGCTCTATGGTCTTTTTAAGCAGCCTGAGTGGTCTTGGGGCTATGCGCTGACCCCGTTTAAGGCGCTGCATGTAGCATGGAGCTTCTCGCTTTATGTCGGCTTTGGGCAGATTATCTGGATTATGGTGCAGACGTATATGATGGATACAGTCAGTATTGTTCATGTTTTCTACATGTCTCTGGGCATGCTGGTTCAGATCGTTACGCTGCTGCCTGCGGTACAGAGATATTTTATGCTGGACGGCCGTTCTGAAAGAAGTTAGAATGACAGTGAACATAAAAGGGCTTTCATTTGGGCCGCGGGAGTGAACCGGAAGTGACTACCATATATGATATTGCCAAAAGAACCGGCTATTCACCAACCACGGTGTCCAAGGCGTTCAATAACTACTCTGACGTGCGGGAGAAGACGCGGCAGGAAATACTGCGTACCGCCCAGGAAATGGGATATCTTCCCAATGCGCATGCGCGTACACTGACGACCAAGAAATCCTGGACGATCGGTGTGCTGTTTGTGGAGAACACGGGAGCGGGAATCCGCCATCCTTTCTTCAGTGCAGTTATTGAGAGCTTCAAGCAGGTTGCCGTAGCCAAGGGTTACGCCCTCATGTTTATCTCGAAGGATGTCGGCGGCAAGCAGAGCGGATATCTGGAGAACTGCCGGATTCGCGGAGTCGATGGGGTTGTGGTGTTCCTTTCCGATTATGAGGACCCTTATTTCCGGGAGCTTCTGGAGAGTGATATTCCTACAGTGGTTCTCGATTTCGAAACGGCGTTGTCGCATACGGTCTGCTCGGATAATATGACTGGTGCACTGCAGGCAGTGGAATATCTGGTTTCGCTCGGACACCGCAGAATTGCCCATATTTCGGGAGGCGGGAATACGTATCCGGGACAACAGCGGGAGCTGGGGTATAGAACGGCGATGGAGCAGCAGGGTCTTGAGGTGCCGGACGAATATGTTGCCGAGGGAGCATTCTACTCTCTGGAGAACGGCTACGGCGCAATGAAGTCTTTGCTTGAGCTGCCGGAACGGCCGACGGCTGTTTTTGCTTCAGGTGACTTGCTTGCACTGGGTGCCGTGATGGCTGCCAAGGATCAGGGCCTGTCTGTACCGGAGGATATTTCAGTCATGGGTTATGATGATATTGAGCTTGCCGGATATGTTACACCTGCGCTGACCACTGTCCGCCAGAACACGGAGCTGCTGGGTACCCGGGCGGCGGAGCTTTTACTGGCTTCGGTGAACGGCCCGCGTACAAATCAGGAGGCGCTAGTTCTGCCTGTAGAGATCATCGTCAGAGATTCCTGTGCACCGCCGGGCAAGAGATAAAAATGCGTTCAACCGGGAATGCATTTTTTTTAGGCAGAATCGAAACCGGTTTCGATTTCTTTCGTTTTTATTCCGTTTTTAAATTATGAAGGAGTGAACCACATGCTAACCGTCCAAACCGTAGTAACCGCCAAAGATACAGCAGATCGTCTGAGCTCCAGGCAAGGTATTCAGTTCAAGGCAGGAATCCCCGGTACAACAGCAGATATACTGCTGCAGCCGGAGCAGGAGTTTCAAACAATTATTGGTTTTGGCGGCGCTTTCACTGAAGCGGCTGCGTATACCTTGTCCCGGATGAGTCCGGAGAAACGGGCGGAGGTCATCCGGCGTTATTTTCACCCTGTGGACGGGCTGAATTACAGTATGGGCCGCGTGCATATTCACAGCTGTGACTTCGCGCTCGGCAACTATACCTATGTGCAGGATGAGGATACGGAGCTTGCGACCTTCGATATTTCGCATGATCACCAGTGGGTCCTGCCGCTCATTAAGGATGCTATGGAGGTCAAAGGCGGGCCCTTCACGATGCTGGCTTCGCCTTGGAGCCCGCCGGCCTGGATGAAAACGAACGGGGAGATGAATAACGGCGGTTCGCTGAAGCCGGAATATGCTGCAGTCTGGGCGCGCTATTATACCAAATTCATCGAGGCTTACCGCAAAGAGGGCGTTCCGGTCTGGGCGGTATCGGTGCAGAATGAGCCGGCGGCAGTGCAGACCTGGGACTCCTGTGTATACACTGCTGAAGAAGAACGCGATTTCGTCAAAAACCACCTCGGCCCTGTAATGCGTGAGGCCGGAATGGAGGATGTGAACATCATCATCTGGGATCACAACCGCGATATTATGATTGAGCGTGTGACTCCGATTCTGTCCGATCCGGAAGCAGCGCAGTATGTATGGGGGACCGGAATCCACTGGTACGGCGGCGAGGAGTTCGACAAAGTGGAGAAGGTGCATGAGCTTTTCCCGGATAAGCATGTGCTCTTCACCGAAGGCTGCCAGGAAGGCGGAGTGCGTCTGGGGGAATGGTTCACGGGTGAGCGCTACGGCCGGAATATGATCGGCGATCTGAATGCCTGGACAGAGGGGTATCTGGACTGGAATCTGGTGCTGGATGAGACGGGCGGACCGAACCACGTGGGGAATCTTTGTGATGCTCCGGTGATTGCGGATACGACTACGGACGAGGTTCACTATAACAGCTCGTATTATTACATCGGGCATTTCAGCAAATTTATTGCTCCGGGTGCTGTGCGGATCGGACTGCAGTCGGCTGCCGAAGGCGTGCTGTCAGCGGCGTTCCGCAATCCGGATGGCAGTATCGCTGTTGTACTGATGAATGAAGGCGAAGCAGAACGCTCCCTGACGCTTGGCTTCGGCGGTGAAATCGCTGAGTGCACATTGCCGGCACATTCCATTGCCACACATCTGATTTCGCAAGGTTAAGCCAGCTGGAAGCAGACCTTGAGAAGATGAACAGAAACGAAGCGGATGGATTCAAAACAGAGTACGAAAGCGTTTATCAACATACTTTTAGGAGGACTTAAGCATGAGCCATTATTATTTCGATTCAGGTAAATTTGTCATAGAGCAGTTCCACGAAGGCAAACCGTTCGCCAGCTTCCTGCCCGGACTTGCCGGATTGAAGGGGATCCCGATATGGACGTTCTACGTGAACCGGGGTCAAGCAATCAGCAGCTTCGGAGTACGGGACAAAAATTCGCCGATTATGGAGTTCTCTCCAGCCAATATTTCGTATAAGAATGTAGCCTCCACCGGATTCCGCACCTTCATCAAGTTGAAGGGTACAGCAGAAATCTATGAGCCGTTCCAGTCGGCACGCCCTGACCCGGCGGCCAAGCGGATCATGACGATCCTGCCGAATGGACTGACCATTGAGGAGTCACATGCAGGACATGGGCTGAAGACGACGGTGCACTACTTCAACCTGCCGGGTGATGATTATGCCGCGCTGATCCGGCAGGTGGAGATCGAGAATATCAGCGGGATAGCGCTGGAGCTGGAGCTGCTGGACGGTCTTCCGGAGGTTCTTCCCTTCGGCGTAGCGAACGGGGGCTACAAAGAGATGGGCAACCTGCTGCGCAGCTGGATGGATGTGTATAACCTGGAGAACGGAATTCCGTTCTACAAGCTGCGCTCCAGCACGAATGACGATGCGGAAATGAGCCTGATTGAGAGCGGGCACTTCTATCTCTCCTCCACAACGGAAGGAGAACAGCTGTATCCGGTCGTAGATTATGAAGTAATCTTCGGCGGGAATACTTCGCTGACGTATCCGGACCGCTTCGCGGAGCTTCCGCTCGCGGAGCTGCTTGCACAGGCCCAATATCCGGCCAACAAGGTGCCGTGCGGCTTCAGCGGCGCATCCAGAACACTTGCACCGGGAGCTTCGCTGAAGCTGAATACGATCATTGGACATGTAAATGATATTGCCAGAATTAATCATCGGGCGGCTGAACTCTGCCGGGAAGATTATTTTACCGCCAAGGCACAGGAAGCGGCCAGTTTGACCGAGGATTTAACGGCGGATATTGCTACACATACCTCCTCGCCGCTGTTCGATGCTTATTGCCGCCAGTCTTATCTCGACAACTTCCTGCGCGGGGGCTATCCGTTTATTTTTGATAACGGCGGTGAAGGCTTCGTTGTACATCTATACTCGCGCAAGCATGGCGATATGGAACGGGATTATAACTTCTTCTCGCTGGCGCCTGAATACTATTCGCAGGGCAACGGCAATTTCCGTGATATGAACCAGAACCGGCGCAGCGATGTGTTCTTCCACCCGAAGGTGGGCAGCTTCAACATCAAGATGTTCTATAGTCTGATTCAGGCTGACGGCTATAATCCGCTAAGCGTGCAGGGTACCAGCTTTGAAATTCTGCCGGGTGAGGGAGAGAAGCTTACAGCATGGGTTGCCGGGGCGCTTGCGGAGCATCATGCCGGATTTGAGCGGCTGCTGGCCGGACGCTTCACACCAGGGAGCCTGATTAACTACATTGCGGATCACAATATTGCTTTGAACATTAGTGAGCAGGAATTCCTCAGCGGTGTGCTTGCCCTGTCACAGCAGAACATTGAAGCCGCCTTCGGAGAAGGCTTCTGGTCCGATCACTGGACCTACAATCTTGATCTGGTGGAAGGTTACCTGGATATTTATCCGGAACGGCAGGAGGCGCTGCTGTTCGGGGACGAGACTTATACGTTCTATGACAGCCCGGCTTATGTGCTGCCGCGCAGCGAGAAATATGTAATCAGCGGCGGGCGGGTGCGGCAATTCGGGGCACTGCTGGAGGATGAAGAGAAGCTGCACAAGCTGAAGCGCAAGGCCAGCGATACCCAGTGGCTGCGCACACAAGGCGGCCACGGGGAGATCTACCGGACCAGCCTGTTTGTGAAGATGCTGTCGCTTGCCATGAACAAATTTGCCACGCTTGATCCTTACGGCATGGGTGTAGAGATGGAGGGCAACAAGCCGGGCTGGAATGATGCCATGAACGGGCTGCCGGGACTGGTCGGGTCCGGAATGAGCGAGACCTTTGAACTCAAGCGGATGCTTGTGTTCATGCTGGAAGCGCTGGAGAACGGCGCGGATCTTCCTTCAGCAGTAGCGCTTCCGTTAGAGATGGCTTCGCTGCTTGAGCAGGTGAACCGTGCTGTAACTGAAGTGCTTGACGGCTCACTGGCCCAATTCCCGTATTGGGACCGCGTAGCTTCGGCGCGCGAGGCTTACCGGGCAGAGATCCGCTTCGGAATTACAGGCGAGACTGCGGAAATCTCCCTTGGGGTCATCCGTGAGGCAATGGGCAAATGGCTGCGTAAGGTGGATGAGGGGATTGAGCGTGCGGTAGGGATTGGCGGCGGACTGGTTCCGACCTATTTCCGCTTTGAGGCAACACGGTTCCAGCCTGTAACGGATGAAGCCGGAGAGCCGGTCATCAGCGGCTACGGGCTGCCGAAGGCTCTGGTCGAAGAGTTCGAAGCTGCTGCTCTGCCGTATTTCCTGGAAGGCCCTGCCCGCTGGCTCAAAACGCTGGATAGCAAGGAAACCGCCAAGGGAATCTACAGCAAAGTGAAACAGAGCGGGCTCTTTGATCCGGTTACATCGATGTACCGGACTTCAGTGTCGCTGGAAGAGGAATCGCATGAGATCGGGCGCATCCGGGCCTTCACACCGGGCTGGCAGGAGCGGGAGTCCAACTTCCTGCACATGTCGTACAAATATTTGCTTGAGCTGCTGAAAGCGGGGCTGTACGACGAATTCTACAGCGAGCTGAAGACCTCGCTGATTCCGTTCCTTGACCCTGAGGTCTACGGTCGCAGTACACTGGAGAATTCCTCGTTCATCTCAACAGGCGGCAATCCGGATCCTGCAACGCATGGCAGGGGTTTTGTTGCCCGTCTGAGCGGCTCTACGGCGGAGTTTCTGAGCATGTGGAGAACGATGATGGCCGGCAGCCGTCTGTTCTCTGTGGAAGACGGCGAGTTAACACTGCAGTTGAATCCGGCCCTTCCCGGCTGGCTGTTTGATGAGCAGGGCAACCTGTCCTTCACCCTGCTGGGCGGTACGGAAGTGACGTATTATAATCCGCGTCATGCTGATACCTTCGGCGGCAGCAAGGCGATCATTCAGAATCTGGCGCTGCAATTCCGTAGCGGTGAGGAACGCCTGATTGCCGGCGGTCTGCTGCGCGGAGGGGATGCCGAGGCATTGCGGCGCGGAGAGATTGCCGCAATCCGTGCGGTAATGGAATAATTAGAGTCTATATAGATTGAACTTAAAAATTATACGGATAGGGAAAGGTGGCGGAGGAGAATTTTGGAACTGAAGGAGCGACAGCGTCCGCCTTTGTCTGCGGATTTCCACCGCGAAACAGCGGGTTAAATTCAAGAAATTTGTAGACAACAGCGGCCGGAGGGACAAATATTCTTTGGAGTCACGGCAATCCCATAATAGCAAAAATACAAGTTCAATCTATATATTCATTCAAGTTAATAAAGGTACAGCAAGGAGGCCCGGCTGGGCCTCCTTTTGATTGCCCGGGGTTAGGTGGATTAGAGTTAGTGCCCCTGAATCCGCCAGAAGTGGGCGATATGGGGGAATGAGGGGCAGAAGTGCCCCTGAATCCGCCGGAAGTGGGCGATAGGGAGGAATGAGGGGCAGAAGTGCCCCTGAATCCGCCGGAAGTGGGCGATAGAGTGAAATGAGGGGCAGAAGTGCCCCTGAATCCGCCGGAAGTGGGCGATATGGAGGAATGAGGGGCAGAAGTGCCCCTGAATCCGCCAGAAGTGGGCGATATGCTGGAATGAGGGGCAGAAGTGCCCCTGAATCCGCCGGAAGTGGGCGATATGGAGGAATGAGGGGCAGAAGTGCCCCTGAATCCGCCGGACGTGGGCGGAATGAGCACCCCCGAGGGATAAGTAGCTTTGGATTTGTTCCAAACGGGCAGAGTAGCACTCACCCATGCATGCGCGGAAGGGGTTTGGAAAGGGAAGAGAGAATAGCTGCCGGAAGTTCAGGGCTTCCGGCAGCCATCACCGATGGCGGTTGAGTTATCGAGCCAAGCCGAAAAATGAGACCCCAAATACGAAATCTGGGACCTTACGCCCAAATACTAAAACGCATACAATAAGTACATAGAGATGAAAACGCTTCACACATTAAAGTTGGGGATTTTGGAGGTCCATACGATGGAGAACAAACAAAGCACCAAACCAAATCCGGTAATGGGGCCGCTCATTCCGGCGTCAATCGAAACCGGTTCAGTTCGCAAAAATACGCTCTGGAGGAAATTTGTAGCCCAGCGTCATCTGCAGACCATGGCGCTGCTTGGTGTAGTATGGATGATCATATTCAACTACATCCCGATCTACGGCTTGATTATTTCTTTCAAGGAATATAATATCGTCAAGTCGATTGCCGAAGCCCCTTGGGTGGGTCTGGAGCATTTCAGGGAATTGTTCGCAGATGAGGAGCTGCCGAATGTTATCCGCAACACGCTCGGGATCAGCTTGATCAAGCTGCTTATCGGGTTCCCGCTGCCGATCATATTCGCCCTGTTCCTCAATGAGGTCCGTTCCATCAGATTCAAGAAGACAATTCAGACGATCTCCTATCTGCCGCATTTTCTCTCCTGGGTTGTGCTTGGCGGCATTCTGGCCACCTGGCTCGCGGATATAGGGATTATCAATAATATTCTGCTTGCCCTCAATCTGATTGACAAGCCGATCACTTACCTGGCTGAACCGAGTTACTTCTGGACGATAATCATCACCTCCGACATTTGGAAGGAGCTAGGCTGGTCAGCGATTATCTACCTCGCGGCGATTGCCGGTGTGTCTCCGGAAATGTATGAAGCAGCAACGATTGACGGCGCAGGACGTTTCCAGAAAATGTGGTTTGTTACTCTGCCGGCCATCCGGGCCACGATCAGCATCCTGTTCGTTCTGGCAGTCAGCGGCGTACTGAACTCGAACTTCGACCAGATTCTGGTGCTGCGGAATTCGCTTAACGACAGTACTTCCAATGTAATTGATTACTATATCTATCAGACAGGTATTGTCTCCAACCGCTTCTCCTATTCTGCGGCGGTCACCCTGGTCAAAGCAGTCATTGCACTGATTCTGCTGCTGATTGCCAATCAGGTATCCAAAAAAATCAACGACACGTCGCTGTTCTAGGACAAGGAGGACCTATATATGTTTGCTCTTAAACGTAAAACCAAAGGCGAAGCGATTTTTGATATCGTAAACAATCTGGTTATGCTCTGCGTCTGCTTCCTGACGCTGTATCCGATCTGGTATGTGCTCGTCAACGCTTTCAATGACGGCAATGACGCCATGCTGGGCGGGATTTACTGGTGGCCGCGGATGTTCACGCTGAAGAACTTCGATGCAGTATTTGCAAGTCCGGGGATTATGCTGGCGATGGGGGTTACCGTACTCAAGACAGTCCTTGGTGTGGCTCTGCATGTATTCTTTACAGCGATGGTAGCTTATGCCTTGTCCCGTAAGGATCTGGTTGGCGGCAAGCTCTACATTCTGATCGGCACCATTACATTGTTCTTTAACGGCGGCCTGATCCCAACCTTCCTGCTGATGCGTGATCTGCATTTACTCGATAACTTCATGGTCTTCATCATTCCTGTCATGTTCAGCTTCTTCGATCTTATTATCTTCATGACCTTCTTCCGGGAGATCCCTGACGGTCTGGAAGAAGCGGCGCGGATTGACGGAGCCAATGACTGGTCCATCTTACTGCGGATCGTGCTTCCGGTCTCCATGCCGGTTATTGCCACCATCGCGCTGTTCCACGGCGTGTATCAATGGAATGATTATTTTGCCGGCATCATCTATGTGAACAATGTGGACCTTCAGCCGATTCAGACCTATCTGTTCCGGGTCGTGGCCCAGTCCAGCTCCAATACGATGATGGTTGCTGTCCAGGGCAGCGCGGCCACAAGGTCGGTAACCTCCCAGTCCATCAAGCTGGCAACCATGGTTGTCACAACGCTGCCAATCGTGTTCGTCTATCCGTTCCTGCAGCGATATTTCGTGAAAGGCATGATGATCGGCTCCATCAAAGGCTGAGCATCTGCGAACCACAGGGTAACTCCTCCGGAGCCCATTGTCTTGCGGGCAGCGGGGTTGAGCTTATAATTACTATTTTCTAGAAAAGGGGTAAACAAGCATGGGCATGAAACATAAGCCAAAGAAAATGGTCCTGCTGCTCTTGGGACTAATGCTGACATTCTCTGCAGCGGGTTGTTCAAGCAATAATAATGCCGCAAACGGAAATACAGCAACGGAGAAGCCGGCTACGGAAGCTACAGAGGCACCGGCAACCAATGCAACAGAAACGACAGCTCCTGCAGCAACAGGCGATGAGCCAGGCTGGATGAGCGACACTTCACCAATCACCTTCGACTGGTATCTGAACTTTGCCTGGTTTGCCAACAAATGGGGCGTAGATCCAACTTCGCAATATGTTACGAAAAAGACCGGCGTTAACGTTAACTTTATCGTGCCTGCAGGGAATGAGAATGAGAAGCTGAACACGCTGATTGCTTCCGGCAAGCTGCCTGACTTCATCACCCTCGGTTACTGGGAAGATGCCATCAAAAAAATGGTAGAAGGCGAATTGGTGCTTCCGCTGAACAAGCTGGCTGATGAATACGACCCTTACTTCTACAAAGTTTCCGATAAAGATAAGCTTGGCTGGTACACTCAGCCGGACGGCAATGTATACGGCTATCCTAACTCTTCCTCTTCTCCAGCCGACTATGAAAAATATGGCGATACCTATGTATCGAACCAGACGTTCGCAGTCCGCAAGGATATTTATGAAGCCATCGGCAGTCCGGATATGCGTACCCCTGAAGGCTTCCTCGCTGCGCTGAAGACAGCACAGGAGAAATTCCCTGAAGTCAACGGCCAGCCGCTGATTCCACTGGGTCTGCATGAGTTCACTGAGAACGGCAATGACTCGCTGGAAGGCTACATTCAGAACTTCCTGGCGATTCCTTGGGAAAAAGACGGCAAGGTATATGACCGTGAAACCGATCCTGAATATGTACGCTGGATGAAGACACTCCGCCAGGCTAACCAGGACGGACTCTTGGCAAAAGATATCTTCATTGACAAACGGGCACAAATGGAAGAAAAGATCGTACAGGGACGCTACTTCGCAATGCTGTATCAACGTACAGACTTTGCTTCCCAGCAAGGAACTATTTTCCAGAAGAATCCTGAGATGGTCTACATTGCTGTAGATGGACCAGCCAATACCAAAATGGATCAGCCAACACTGAATGGACCTGGGATCTCCGGCTGGACGGTTACCCTGATCTCCAAGGATGTTAAGGATAAAGCACGCGCAATTAAATTCCTCAGCTACCTGAACAGTGAAGAAGGCCAAAAGGATCTTTTCCTGGGCGAAAAAGGGGTCAGCTATGATACAATTGAGGGCAAGGACCAATTCCTCCCTGAAGCCCTTAAGCTGATGAACTCGGACCGTGCAGCATTTGATAAGCAATACGGCTCTTCGTTCACCTTCTGGATGATGCAGAATACGAATATTACCGACCAGTGGGCACCAAAATCCGTTGAGCCGTTCAAACAACTGGAAGACTGGACCCGCGGAAAATCTATTAATACTTCGGAATTCCAGCTGATTGATCCTAGCGGTAACTCGCCGGAAGGCATCATCGCCACCAAGCTGAAACAGCTGCGCGGCAAAACCATGCCGAAGCTGCTGATGGCTGAATCCGATGCGGAATTCGATAAGATCTGGTCTGAATATCTCACTAAAAAAGAGAAGGAAGGTCAAGCGACCTTCGATGCATACCGCCAGACTAAATATGAAGAGAACAAGAAAAAACTTGGAATGTAGTCTTCAATATAAGACCCAATTGCCCGCTAACCGCGGGCTTTTGGGTTATTTTCTAGTAACGGGATCTAAAAGGCTCCAGCCATTAACGGAGAGGTGAATATGCGCAAACGAACAGGAGCATTATGGAATTCCTTCCGTTATTGGCTCGGACGGAGATCACTGCAAAGCCGGCTGGTTGTGGCTTATATCTTCATTATTCTGGGACCCAGTCTGCTGGTGTCCTTCTATTCGTACAAGGCCATTAACAATACGTATATGCAGGATGCGATCGAGAAGAACGACTATCTGCTGCAGATGGAGAAGCTGCATGTACTCAATCAGATTGAGGCGATGGAGCGGGCGCTCCAGATGGCGTATAGTGATAAAATTACCCGGGAGTATCTGATCAGCGAAAGTGATCCTACACTCGGCGAGCTGATTGATTACAACACAACCAGCTTTATGAACCTCAGCCAGATCCAGTTCAATAATCCGAATATTGAGCATTTGTACCTGTATTCCAGCAGTAAAAATGTATATGAGATGTGGCCGGTTATTTTCCGTGAGTCCCGGGTCTCCATGGAGCCCTGGTTTCAGAAGGCATTGGAGCTGGAGGGATTGCGGAATCTGTGGTCCTTTCAGAACTCAGATATTGACCTGATGAAGCGCTTCTCGGGCGAAGCAGAGCAGGGACAACCGAAGGTATCGGTGCTGCGGGAGATCAGCATTCCGGCCGGTAATCACATCGGGATGGTTCAGGTAGATATGCTGCTGAGTAAATTCACACCCAAGACGTATACCTCCGTGCAGGATAATGAATCCCAGATGATTCTTGCAGATGATGAGCTGAACCTGTTCACCAGGACAGACCACTCTTTTCTGGAGAATAATAAGGGGCTAACTGCGGCAATCAAAGACCGGCTGGCAGAGTTCGGGAAGACCGGTAAATGGGTGATGGATTATAAGGAGAACGGGAACTCCTTCATGCTAATTCAGGCGCCGCTGGAGCAGATCAATGCTTCTCTGGTCACTGTGGTCTCGATGAAAGGTGTGATGATGGATATTTCGCGTACCCGTAATCTGATTATCGGGGTTAATATCGGCTTTATCTTCCTGGTTACTGCCATTGCTTACGTGCTGAATGCATTCATCCTGAAGAATCTCCGCCGGCTGACTGAAACGATGAAGAGAGTCCGACGGGGGGAGCCATATGGAAGTATCCGCGTCAGCGGAGGCGGCGAGGTCGGCGAGCTTGCCCATCACTTCTCCAAGCTGATGAACACAATTAATACGCTGGTGGCTCAGGCTGTCCATAAACAGGCGCTGTCGAAGGAAGCTGAGCTGCGGACGCTGCATAATCAGATTGATGCCCACTTCCTCTACAATACACTGGAGAATATCAAAATGCTGGCGGAGATTGAGAATCAGCGGACGATCTCGGATGCGCTTACCCGGCTTGGCGGCATGATGCGCTATAATTTCAAATGGACAGGTGAATATGTGAAGCTGAAGGATGAGATCCGCCATATCCAGAACTATATAGAGGTTATGAATATAAGATTCGAGCATACCATTGGGCTGGAGCTTAATATTGACAGCGCTTATCTGGAAGTGGAGGTGCTCAAAATGTCGCTGCAGCCGATTGTTGAGAACAGTGTTAAGCATGCCTGGAATGCGGACGGGATAGAGCTCACGGACCGTGTTGTGCGGATCGATATTACGGAGGCCGAAGGGGATATCTTCATCTCGCTGCGCGATAATGGCCTCGGGCTGACGCAGCAGCAGTTGACCCAACTGCATGAGGCGATTTATGCCAAGGAGGAACCGGGGGCTGACCCTTCGGGAACCAGCAACGGAGGGTATAAGTCGGGAGGCGTCGGACTGCGCAATGTGCATCAGCGTTTGCAGCTGTTCTACGGTGAAGCTTACGGGCTGGAAGTGCAGAGTGAAGCAGGGAAATGGACAACTGTGTTCATGTCACTGCCCAAAGTTCTATTGACGGGGGATAACTAGCTATGACCAATCTGCTGATCGTGGATGATGAAAAAATGATCCGTCAAGGTCTGAAGGCGATGATCGAACGGGAATATCCGTCTGTCTACAGCATCACGATGGCGGGCAACGGTGCGGAAGCGCTGGAGCTGTACAAGCAGGAGCGGAAGGATATCATTATTACGGATATCCGGATGCCGATTATGGACGGGATCACGCTGCTGGAACGGTTGTCGGTGGAAGCAGGCAAGGAGGAGCCGCCTGCTGTCATTATCTTAAGCGGCCATGATGATTTCGAATATGCCAAAAGCGCGATCCGCTACCGCGTGAAGGATTATCTGCTGAAGCCGATCCGCCGCGAAGAGCTGTTCGAGATTCTCGAACGGATCGGCAAGGAGGGAATGGACCGCCAGTCGAGCAGCCTGCGGCAGAAGCAGGAGGCGGAAGGCTACCGCCGTGAGCTGCGGGTTGCCCGCCTGCGGGGGTTTTTGATGCAGCGGGAGATTGAAGCATCGGCGGCGCAGCTGGAGGAGCTGTTGACGCTGCAGATTCCTTTTACAGTAGGCGTAGTCAATTATTATCACCGGGACGGCGCGCGGATGAATCACGGAGAGGTCCAGGGCGTGCTGGAGCGGCTGATCGGACCGCTGGAGCATAAATTTACGGAAATTCTGACCGATTGGGACGGGAAGCTTGTACTTGTGGGGAATGTGGAGAGCTTCCTGGAGCTGTCTGGTAAGGCTGATGCCAAAGAGCTTAAGCGGCTGCTCATCGGTATAAGCAGTGAGAGCCGGAGTCCGGAGCAGTTCCGTGCTTGTTACATGGAGGCGTACCGGGCGCTGCAGTATACTTTTTTGTCCCCGCAGGCCAGCTTTGTCGACTATAAGGATATCCGCGCCGGGCGCCTGAGTTTCCCTTCCCCGGAGGAGGAGCTGCGCAAGCTGCTTAATATGCTGGGAACCGAGCGGGAGAAGGAGATCAAGACGCTGCTTGGTGTTATTTTTCAGACGGATCATTTGCTGCATCTGGATTTGGATTACCTGGAGAATGTAGGGCGGAGTATAAATGAACGGGTGCTGGATGAGGTGTTCCGTGTGCATGGAGAGGCTTCGGTGGAAGTGCTGAAGCTGTACCGCGCGGTCGGCAACTTGTATAATTTCAGCAATTTCCACGACTATTACCGGGCACTGGAGCATTTGCTCCTTAGTGTGAACGATTATATTATAGGAATAAGATCTGCGCATACCGAGCATGCGGACATGGAAGAAGCGCTGGCGTATATCGAAGCGAATTATGCCCGTCCGCTGAATATGGCTATGGTCAGCAATTATGTCTCGCTCAATTATTCATATTTCAGTGAAGCCTTCAAGGCGTACACCGGGGAGAACTTTGTGCTGTATCTCAAAAAAGTCCGCATCCGCCACGCCAAGGAGCTGCTGGCCGATAATTCCGTCAAGCTGGCCGGGGTCTCTGAGGCTGTGGGTTTTGAGAACAGCAAGCAATTCGCGCGTGTCTTTAAGGAACTGGAGGGTATCTCTCCCGGTGAGTATCGGACGAAGCAGCTGATGGAGCGTTATTCAGGCCAGACGGAGGATAAGGATTCTTAGCGTGCTTACGAGTCTATGGGCTAGGACAGCGGATTAACGGTATGAATATGAACATGGGATGATCAGAATACTGGAGGCAACGGAATGGAAGAAGTACAAGGAGCATTGATTACTGTAGATACACTTGCCGCCGACTTCCGTAAGCTGGGCGTGCGTGAAGGGATGACATTGCTGCTGCATTCGTCCTTTAAATCTCTGGGACAATGGGTTGCCGGCGGTCCGGTTGCCGTTATTCTGGCGCTGGAGACGGTGCTGGGTGAAGAAGGAACGCTCGTTATGCCGACGCATTCCTCGGATCTGACCGATCCGTCAGGCTGGAGCAAACCTCCGGTGCCGGAGGCCTGGTGGCCGGGCATCCGGGAGCATATGCCTGCTTATGATCCGGACTTGACCCCTCTTAGAGGGATGGGGGTTATTCCCGACTGCTTCCGCAAGCAGCAGGGGGTGCGGCGCAGCAGCCACCCGATTGATTCTTTTGCGGCATGGGGGAAGCACCGGGATGTCATAATTGACGGGCATAGTTTGGAGTATGCCTTCGGCGAGTACTCTCCGCTGGCCCGGATGTATGAGCTGGGAGGAAGCGTACTGCTGCTTGGTGTGGACAGTCTCAATAACACCTCACTGCATCTGGCGGAATACCGGGCAGACTATGCCGGGAAACAGGAAGTCATGGCTGCAGCGCCGGTGATGGTGGACGGAGTCAGACAATGGGTGGAATTTAGTGATTACAACTGGAATTCGGATGATTTTGCGGAGCTGGGCGTGGACTTTGGCCGGGAGACTGGACGTATTGCCAGCGGACGGGTTGCCGCATCTGCAGCACAGCTGATTCCGCAACGGGAGATTGTAGATTACGCGGTGCAGTGGCTGGAACGCAAGCGCACGTAAGAGGTGCGGAGGCGTAATTGATTATGGATAGAGCAAGAGAGCTATCGTCTTGAGGGGAGCAGGGCTTCATGACTACTACAACGGTGTACATTACCCGGCACGGGCAGACGGAATGGAACGTACAGAAGCGGATGCAGGGTCATCAGGATTCAGAGCTTACGCCGCTGGGCGTCCAGCAGGCAGAATGGCTAAGCCGGAGCATGCAGCAGGTGGAGCTGGACGCGGTGTACGCGAGCTCTAGTCCCCGGGCGCTGCGGACGGCGGAGATTATCATGGGAGAGCGGGACTTGCCGCTTACGGCCTGCGATGAATTCAAGGAGATCGGCATGGGAGTCTGGGAAGGCCGTGATTCCGCAGAGCTGCAGCTTCAGTATCCGGAGCAGCATCAGTTCTTCTGGGGCGACCCGGAGCAGTTCAGTGTAGCGGGCAGCGAGACCTTCACAGCGGTACAGGAGCGTGCGCTGGGCAAGCTGCGTGAGATCGTAGATCTTCAAGCAGGCGGTACAGTGCTCATTGTGACGCATACGGTAGTAATTAAGGTGCTTATGGCATATTACGAAGGCCGGGCGATGAACAAGCTCTGGGATCTGCCTTACATCTATCCTACCTGTCTGTGCAGAATTGATATCACGGACGGTGTGGCCGAGATTGTGCTTCACGGCGATACCAGCCATTATGAGACCAGTGAGGGCGGGATGGAATCCTGATCACTGGCAAGCCAAGCCGTAATATTCATAAGAGAGACAGGGCGATGTGCATGACGGCATCGCCTGTTTGACGTGTTGCGCCGCCCGCTTCCTGCGGCTTCGCAGGGGAAGCCGCAGCTGCTTGCGCTGCGCTGCCCGTAGCTCCGTCCAGACTGATGAATTGCTGTACAAATTACAACAATTTGCTTCTGGTCAGCAGCTATTCTGCAAAATCTTGCAGAAAGTGCAACAACCTAGCTCTGACGGGCACCAAACCGGCAGAAATCCTGCAAAAAGTGCAACAATGCGCTTCGGAAGGCCCCTTCTGCGCTAAAATTCTGCAGAAAGTGCAACATTTTACTTCCAGCCCACACGAAATTAAAGTGCCCGCCCGCCGGGAGTCCAAGCATTTCACACAGTTTCGATTGCGGCCCAGCCCGTGATTATAAAAAACAGAGTTCAATCTACACAGGCACATTGCCCGTTAGGGTAACTTCACTCTTCGGACGCGTGCTCTGTTCAATCACGGATAGGTCGCCGTCCAGTGCCTTCAGTCCGGGTAAGCGCAGCGCCACACCTGCATACAACGCCGGAAGAATTCCAGCAGCGAACAAAAGAACTTGCATCCCATAGAGCTCAGCGACCGCTCCGCCTGCCAGGGCACCGAGCGGTGACAGGCTCCCGCCAATCAGGAACCGGACCGAGTTCACCCGCCCCTGCAGATAGCCGGGAACCAGCCGTCCATGCAGGGAGGAGCTTAAGGAACCGAAGAAAGGTCCCAGCAGTCCAGCGGCGAATACCGCAAATAGGGCAAAGGGATAGCTGGGGATGAACCCCCACACTATAGTGACGATACCCGATAAGCCCAGGCTGCCGAGCATCACGATGCGCCGTTTCGTGATCTCGCCCATCAGGGAGATCACGCCCAGCCCGGTTAAGTATCCGAGCGCAGAGGCCGTGGACAGTGAACCTACTGCCGCCGCATCCCGGTGCAGCACCTCGCGGACATAAGGGACCATCATGGTCCACACGGCAATGGAGCTCAGATTGCTGACGGCGGCCATCATCATAATCGTCAGCATGGCGGGGAACTGCCGGTAGAACGAGAAGCCTTCCGCTACCTCCCGCAGATAGAGGGCTATCGAGAAGCTGCCGGCAGGGGCTGCTGCCGGCTTACCCATGCGGGGCAAGAGCAGTAGAGTGGCTATCGCTGCCGTATAACAAACGGCATTGATGCCGAGCGCCGGCAAGGCCCCGCTGGCTGCGGTCAACACGCCGGCGAGAGCCGGGCCCAGGAGTGCGGCGGCACCCTTGCAGCCGTCGATGATTGCAAAGGCGCGCATCAGCTTGCTAGTGCTTGTGATGCCGGGAATCACGGCCATTGCGGTTGGCATGAACAAGGCGGAGCAGGCTCCGCTGAGACTGGCGGCAGCGAACAAATGCCACAGCTGCAGATGGCCGGCCAGCCCCATGCCCAGCGGCAGCAGGAGGGCCAGCAAGCGCAGAGAGGCGAGGCAGGCCATGAACCGGACGCGGGGCAGCCGGTCAGACAAGGGTGAGCCGAGCAGGCGGAGTGCCTGTTCCGGAATCATGGAGCTGAGGGCAAGTGCACCCATAGCCAGCTTGGAGCCAGTCAGCTCATAGACAAGCCATTCCATTGCCAGCAGTCCAAAGGCATCGCCGAAGGCACTCAAGGAAATCGTGGATAATAACCCGTAATAGCTGCGTTTCTGCATAGAACTCACCCCTCCAGATATTCCCCGATTCGTCCGGGCAGGCCGTTCAAAGCCTCAAGGCGCAGGCTGTAGGACGTGCTTTTGCTGGTAGTATGAACAATGACCAGACCCGCCGCCCGCAGTGCGATCAGATGGTAGTGGATCGTGCTTTTGGACAGGCCAACCTCCTTCACAATCTCAGTGAAATTCAGCTGTCTGCCTGTCAGCAGGCGGAGAATATAGAGCCGCGTCTCATCCGACAGCGCCCGGGTAAGCCGCAGCAGTGCCGGCGCAGGCCGGCCTTTTTCCGGAGGAAGAATATCACAGGAATAGCTGGTGAACATAAATTCATCAAAAAGTGTGGAGGTTACGAGAGGCCGGGCATGATATTGCGGGGTAATAATGACCTGCTTCAGGGTTTCTGAAGGGTATAGCCGCATGCCTGCTGTGGCCGTCTCGTACACCTCCATATCATTCGTGCCGTTCAGCAGCGCCGCCCTTGCCGCAGCCTCCTGCTGCAGCCCTTCCATAATGGCCGGATCAATGCTGCTGAAATACCCTGTATCCCAAGCTCTGATGACCTCAGCGGCAGAGCCTCGCAGCTCGGCCAGGTTAGAGGGGACGGTCTGCCCGAAGCGGCCGGCAATCTCATACAGCTCACCCGGGGAGAGAGCTTCGAACCAGTCCAGGAACCTCTTGACTGTGCGTTCTTCCTCCGGACAGCTCCATATGTAAGGAGACAGACTGAAGTTATCGGTGAGCTTCAGTACTGCTTTCATTTTCTGGAGCATTACAGGGGCGAACCGGGTCTGCACCTCGCGAATCCAGGAGATTCCAGCGTCCATAGCATTGTGATTCTGCTTCCCGATAAAAGCATTCAAGCTGGAGATGCACTCATAGACTGGCGCGAAATCGACCGTTACTTTGTAATCCATAGGGGGTACCTGCTTTCTGGAGAAGTGATATTACGGCAGCGGTATAATGAACAGGTAATAACTATTTTCGATTTAGTTCTATGAATATAGAACAAACTTATTGTTTTATAATAAACGAACATATTTGTGTTTGCAAGGGCTGACTTCACGAGCCTCCAGGATTTTTTAGAGCGCGTGTCACAAAATCAGGATTTTGACAGTTATACAGGCAGAGAGGAGGGGGAGCTGTGGATGAAACGGAAATCTGCCGGACGAATAGAGATGCAGAGCAGGAGCAGGCGGCAGAACTGACCGTGGAGCAAAGGGTTGAGAAGGTTCAGCTGGGAGATATACAGGCCTTCACTTGGATCATCAGACATTTTCAGCGGCCGATCTACCTGTACTGCTATTACCTGCTGGGTAACCGGGAAGAGGCGGAGGATGCGGCTCAGGAGATTTTTATAAGAGCCTTGGAGCGGGTGGGGCAGTACTCGGCAAAGGTCTCTTTCTCCGCCTGGCTGTACACCATTGCACGCAACCATTGCCTGGACCGGATTAAACAGAGGAACAAGGGCTTCAGGCTGCTCTCCATCTACAGGAGCCACCAACAGCAGGTGGAGTGTGCCGAAGGTTCACGATATACGGAGGTTGTTCATGAACTGCTGGAGAAGCTGAGTATGGAAGAACGGCAAATTCTGCTGCTGAGGGCACTGGAGGAGCATAGCTTTGAGGAAATCGGAACGATTATGGACTTGAACCCCGGGGCGGTCCGCAAAAAATATGAACGGCTGCGCAAAAAACTCGGACGCCGTCAAAACAGTGGAGGGATGATCGCTCATGAACCACGCTAACAGGGAGGAAGAAGAACTGGAGCAGATCAGACGGATGGTCCGTGATACACCGGTCCAGGTAGATCTGGAGGAACGCATAATGAACCGGTACAAGAACGGGCAGCAGCGGGGAACGGGGACAGAATCAGTCGGAGTAAGCAGAAGACGAGGCAGTGTACTTCGAAGAGGTACAGCCATAGTAGCTGCGGTACTGCTGCTGTTTCTGCTGCCCACAGGGACAGAATTTATCTCCCCGACGCTGGCCGCGTCCATTAAGCAGATTCCGGGGATGGAGTCGATCTTCAGGCTGGCCGGGGATCTGGGGCTGCGGAATGCGGACCAGCAGGGGTTGGCGGCAGTACCGGAGCTGAGCGATACCCACGATGGACTAACGCTTACTGTACCTGAAGTGCTGTACGATGGAATTCGCGTATCGCTTGGGATCGAGCGCCAAACAGATGTGTTGGAGTTCCGGCAGGGGGATGTTAGTGATCTCATGACAGATATTAAGCTGTCGGTCAACGGTGAGGATATCAATACCTATGGTCCGCTTGGCAGCAGCGGCGGGGGTTCGTTTGGCCCGTATATCCTTCTTGGGAAGGATGCGGATTCAAGGATCATCCAATTCACGGATTTGCAGAATCAGGGGGGGCGGGCTTTCCCGGATGATTTTGAGCTTACGCTTACCGTAGATGTACAGGGGATACAGGAGCCTTTTGTAATTAAGCTGCCGGTGCAAAAGAAGACCTACCACAGCATCATTGCGGAGCCGTTAAACCGCCAGAGCTCCGGTATGATTTTCACGCTGGACACCGTTGAGCTTACTCCGATTACAACGAGGATCACCACCCGTCTTGAACGGCCTGCAGGTCAGCCTGTCAATCATAAGGATTTCTTGGGCTATGATCTTGTGGATGATCAGGGCCATGTATTGCGGGAGATCAACGGGTCTACTGGCTGGAATGCCACAGGAGGCAATGTGCTGATCGCTGCTGCACTATTCGAACCGCTCCAGAATAAGACGGACCATATCACGGTAAAGCCCTTCCGGATATTGTCCATAGACCCGGAGGGTAACCAGAAGAAGGAGTATATCCCTGAATTTGAGGTGGAGGTACAGGTGCCGGTATCAGCGCCGGTGCCATCGCTGGCGAAGTAATCATACCTGTATAGAAAAAGGCGGTACCCGCAGCGCATCATGCACCGCGGGTACCGCCTTTTCACTGTATAACTTTGAGTCTGGTCAGTTAATGAATTGAAGTGATTTCAAAGTCTTCTCCAGCATCGTAGCGGCTTCCGCACGGGTAGCCAGCTTCGCCGGAGCGAACGCGCCGTCAGGTGTCCCCTGAATGATGCCTGCGGCAGCTATTTCTGCTACTGCTGCTCTGGACCAGTCCGGGATGCCTGCGGCATCACTGAATTTAGCCAGCACTGCCGGATCGGAAGTCAGGGATTTGCCGGTGTACTTGATGGCTTTGGACAGGACCGCAGCCATTTCCTGGCGGCTGATTGGATTGCCCGGCTTGAAGCTGCCGTCCGTATATCCGGTAATCAGACCTGCTGCGGCTGCTGTCTGTACGGCATCAGCATACCATGCGCCTGTGCTGACATCACTGAAGGTGGCTCCTCCGCTTGCGGATGCGAGTCCGAGAGAGCGGGTAATCAGTGCCGCGAATTCTGCCCGCGTGATAGACAGCGATGGCGAGAAAGCGGTACTGCTGGTGCCGGTAATAATCAGCTTGGACGCCAGCAGCTCAATGGATGATTGCGCCCAGTGCCCTGTAGTATCACCGAAGGTCTTGGTGGACTTCACAACCGTATAGTAGCTGTTGCTGTTGCGTTTGATCGTCACTTCAGTATTTCCGCCTGAGATGCCGGCGAAGATCGAAGGTACGAAGGACAGCTTGCCGGTAGCCGGGTCATAGGATACGGCTGTTGCCCCTTGAGAACTCAACGCTCCCGTTGCAGTAATAGTCCGCTTCACGTAGGTGCTGCCGAAGCTGTTCAGCGGCACACTTGTATTGCCGGCTTCAGCGGTAACCGTGAATTCAATGACCGGTGCGGCTAGGGTAACGGAGCCAGCCAGTGCCGCGATAGCCTTATTCAGACTGCCGAGTGTGGCGGTATCCGCCTGGAGCAGAGAGACTGTAACCGTAAAGTCACTGGTACCAAGCTGGGCAGCCAGTGCCGTTCCGTTAATAAGGCTCAGCGGCAGCGAATAGGATGCTCCGCCAGTAGAGGTGAAAGTCAGCACTGTATTTGGTTTAGCAGCAGCCTGCTGAACCAGCACACTGCCCGGCAGCACAACTTGAGCACCGCCTGCTGAAGCCGTTAGCGGGATGATCAGCTCACTGGTGCCGGCAGGCAGGGCTGCGAGCTGTGCAGTCAGGTCAGCTGCGGTAATCGTTGTTACCTGCGGCGGCACTGCTGCTGTGGCAGTAGCTGTTGGACTAGGTGATGGTGTTGCAGTTGGGACCGTTGTTCCCGGACCTCCACCTGAACCTGCAGTCGGTGCCGGTGTTGGTGTAGGAGTCGGTGCCGCACCTTTCAGGTCTGTGATGCGTCCTTCAATGCTGGAAGTCACCGGATTATGACTCTTCAGATAGGCTAACAGAACTTCAAAGTCTGGTAGACCCAGCTCATAATACCGTCCGTCTGCCTTAGCTGAAGCCAGCGCACGGTAGAAGTCGCCGCCTCCTGCCATGAATGAATTCGTGGACAGGATGTAGTAGGCTGCCGGATCAACAGGCAAGTAGGAACCGTCCGCCTGCTTGATATCAACGGAAACAATTCTTTCGCCAGCCTGAGTTACTTTGTTGGTTAATGAATCTACAATCTCCGGCTTTTTGGTCGAATCATAGGTGTATCTCATACCGGAGACGTGTGCGAACCGGCCCTGGTCGGAGCTGATACCGCTGACTGCATTCTCCAGTGAGGAGATGATTTCGGCACCTGTCACTTTAAGTGCGGCAAGACCGTTACCGAAAGGCAGTGTAGTCAGCACTTCGCCCATTGTAATGTCACCAACATTGATAGCCTCACGTATGCCGCCGCCGTTCTGGATAGCAACAACACCCTTGATGGAGGCGCGATCGCTGGGAGATACGAAGCTCGGCAGGAGTTCTGTGACTTTCTCCGCGATGCTGTCGGCAATCATATTCCCGATGGGTGTTTCTTCACTGCGTACAACACGTGTCGATTTGCCATTGATCATGCGGTACGTATAGAGATCGACATTGGTGTAGCCTACAACCGTACTCCGGACAGTCGCCAATTCGGCATCGTATGGAGCAAGGAGGTTTTTGGCTGCAGGATCCTCGCCGAACAGGTTAACGTCCAGCAATTTGCCTTTGTAAGTCTTGATTTCACCGTCTTTGTCGAAGGTGACGTCAAGCTCACCGAGGAACTGACTGTACTCACCGGTCTGCACAATCAGTACATTCTTGCCGGTGCCTACATTGACGATTGGTGTTGGAGGATTATCCACCTTCGTATGCGAGTGTCCGCCGACGATGATATCAATACCCGGAACGGCCTTGGCCAGTTCCTGATCAACGGTGTAACCCAGATGGGTAACCGCGATAATCTTGTTGATTCCTTGCGCCTCCAGGGCCTCAACTGTCTTCTTTGCACTTTCTATATGATTCTTGAAAATGATTTTATCACCTGGCGAAGATAATCCGACCGTGTCCTCGGTAGTCAGGCCGAAGATACCAATCTTTTCGCCGTAAACATCCTTGATGACCGAAGGATAGATGTTTCCGTCCTTGGCCGTACTCTGGGCCTCATCAGTTTCAAGTATTCCGGTCATCTCATGATAGAGATCCGCAAGCTCACTGTTATTCGTGGTGAAGTCGATATTGGAGCTGGCAAACGGGAACTGGGCGGCCGTTACGAAATTCTTCAGCACTTCCGGTTGTTCCTTGTTCATATCGAATTCATGGTTACCGAAGGTCATCACATCATAGCCGATGTTATTCATGAACTTGATATCTGCCTGGCCCTTGAACTGATTGAAATATAAGGTTCCGGAGAAGACGTCTCCTGCATCCAGCAGTACGGTGTTGCCTGTCCGTTCGCTGCTGGTAGCTGAAGTGCGCTTCGCCACATTCTCTAAATGACCGTGAGTATCATTGGTATGCAGTACCCGCAGATTGAAATCTGTAGTACCGAAGTCAATTTGTGCGAGCAGCGGATCATGATCGCTGACCCGGATATCGGCCGGGAATTCAGTGCCTGGAGGATAATCTCCTGGATCGGCAAAGTCCGAGTTGATATGCACGATGTCGAGTGTAGTGTCCGATGACAGTCTATTGTTGACGAGGATATGATCCAGCGTCTGTGAATTGCCTTGGAATACGTAGGAATACCGTTCGTTCAGCGGCAGGGTATTTACGAGATTCGTAAGGGCGCTGCCTTTGAGAATATTCAGCGTATTGGAGAACTGGAAGTCATTCAAATCGCCGAGTACGACGATATTGGCATCCGCATTCTCTTGGAGCACATCCTCAACGAAACCGTTGACGACCTTGGCGATCTTGGCCCGCTGGACTTCCGTTGTGAAGACTGGCGGCTGAACAGAGCCGAAGAGGTAATTGTCGCTGCTCTTGGAATTGAAATGGTTGGCGATCACGATCACATCGTTGCCTTCGAATGTAAACTCGGCAGCCACCGGCTTGCGCGAGTCAATGAAGGCATCGTTCGTCGGATCGATGCGTCCGGGATTTACACTAAGACCGGAGGCTGAACTGTAGGTGACGGATTCAGTGGCAGAACCGGGTGTGCCTGATTTCAGTGCAACGCGGTTCGTATTGTACAGGAAGCCTGAACGGATATTGCCTTCCGGAACGCCGCCGTCCTGATTGTTAACCGGAGCGATGTCGGTGTAGGCATAAGCGGATGCACCGCCGTCGATGGCTTTAATGGCAGCAATCAGTGCTTCGAAGCTCTCATTAGCCTCGGTAATACCCTTACCCGTACCGTTATTATCCTGCACTTCGGTCAGGCCGATAATGTCCGGCGTTTTGAGATTGTTTACGATATCCTTGGCTACATTTTCGATCTTCTTGGGATCGTTAAGTTTAGAGAAGTTCTCAATATTAAAGGAAGCGATGTTCAGCTTGTGCTCTTCCCCGGATGAGAGAGAAGTCACTTCCCTTTGCAGTTTGCTAGGTGAGACATCCGGCAGTGTACCCGTTTCCGTGGAAATCAGGAATTTGCCGTAATCATAGTTCATAATACCGGTAATATTGCTTGTGAACTGCTGGCCTGTGGTGAGCACCGGTGCAGATTTCACGGAGAGGATTAGGCGCTGCGGATTGAAGTCAGCACCAGTCAGCACCAAGCCGCCCGCGGCAGAGGTGACTTCAGTCGTGTTGGCTGTTCCGTTAACTGTAACCACAGGGATTTCGAACGTGCTGCTGGAAGCATAATAGACAGCAGGTCCCACAGTGGTTGGTTTAGTAAGCTCCAGACGCATGCCTTCCAGACTTTCGTAGAAGTCGATGGCATCCGTGTCCGGATCAAATTTGACGAACTTATCATCATCGATAACCTTAGTTGGTACCACACGTCCGCCAGTGCCTAGAAGGGTTGCTGCCGGAAGCGGATTGCCGCTGCTGAGAACCGTAGTTTTGCTGGCAGCGATTTCCGTAGTCGTCAATTGTCCGGAGAAGCCATACTCCTTGACAGTTCCGTCTACGGTAATAGCATCTCCCACTTTAACGGCACTGCTACCGCCTTTTTGGTAGATAAGAATGGCTTCAGAAGTTTTGATATCGTTATCCATATCAGCGGTTGCGGATTGGATATAGAAATTGTTCGCATCCTTGATGTAAGTGACAATACCTTTGACGTTGGTAACCAGGCTGTCAAGGTATGGAGATGTATGCGAAGCACCTTGAATCTGGCTGATCTTCAGATTGTCCAGTACAGCAGATACAGTGTATTTAAAAGTTGCTGTTGGACCTTTCTCCAAATCGGGTAATAAAGAATAAGCTTTTATGGTAAGGGTGGTATAGTTTGAACCGACAACAATAGGGGATTCATACCATACGTTTTCTGCTTCTGCAGTAGGGCTGTCATTAGTGTAAACGCTGTAATACACGCTTGCTGTTACTGAAGTGCTTAAGGTAATGGTGGAACCTATGCCTACTTTGGAACTTGAGGCGGGGGATGCTGTGACTGAGGGGGCTTGGGTGATGCCGACATCAAACGGTACTGCTTCTGCTGAAGCCGTGCTGACCCCGGATGAGAATCCCGGGAATATCCCGGTTAAGAGCAAGGCAACCGCCAGGAATAGACTAAGCGGCCTCCTGCATTGTGAAGAAAGTTTCATGTAAGTATACCTCCCCATAAAAATATCATTTCCACTTAAATATAATAGAGATAATAGGTTTCCAAAGCAATTTTTCGTCAAAATTTGTTAATAGTGCATAAATTAATAGGAGAAATCCCTAAAATGTTTTAATATTTAAGGAAAAATATGAGGAATACAGCTGAATTTCCTGAAAACTATGTAAACTTAATGTTAATACAATGTAAAGTATGAAAGATAATAGAAACGGCCTCTCTGCCCATTGAAGGACGGCGAGGCCGTAAACGATACCGTCCTTAATAAGGACGGTAAAGCCGTTTCCGCTTGTTTCTATAACAGTAGAGTATCCTTGCCGCCCATATAAGGCCGCAGTGCCTGCGGAATATAGACCGATCCATCTTCCTGCTGGTGATTCTCCAGCAATGGAATCAGAATGCGCGGCGTGGCTACTGCCGTGTTGTTCAGGGTATGGCAGTACTGCAGCCGCCCTTCTTCATCGCGGTAGCGGATACCTGAGCGGCGGGCCTGGAAGTCGAGCAGATTCGAGGCCGAGTGGGTCTCGCCGAAGGCTTCCCTGCTGGGCATCCAGGTCTCAATGTCATATTGCTTATGTGTCTTCATCGCCATGTCGCCGCTGCACACGGCCACTACCCGATAAGGCAGCTCCAGCAGCTGGAGAATATGCTCGGCATTGCCGAGAATCTCCTGCAGCATCTGCTCCGACTCTCCGGGATCGTTCCGGCACATCACCACCTGTTCGATCTTCGAGAACTGGTGCACACGGTACAGCCCGCGAACATCGCGGCCTGCCGAGCCTACCTCGCGGCGGAAGCAGGCCGACATTCCGGCCAGCCGCAGCGGCTGTTCAAGCTCAAGGGTCTCATCGCTGTACAGCGAGACCAGCGACACCTCTGAGGTGCCGGCGAGCCAGCGCTTTTCTCCCGTCAGCTCATAGGTCTGATCCATGCCGCCCGGGAAGAACCCGGTCCGCTCCAATGCTTCCGGCCGGACGATTACCGGCACATCCATCACGGTGAAGCCGCGCTGCATCAGCACATCCAGCGCCAGCCGCTGTACGGCCAGATGCAGGAGCAGTCCGGCCCCCTTCAGCACATAGCTGCGGGGTCCGCCGGCTTTGACACCACGCGGAATGTCGAGGATGCCGTGCAGCTCTCCGAGCTCGACATGGTCCCGCGCGCTGAAGCCGAACACCGGCGGCGCGCCATGCCGCCGCAGCTCCACATTCGCGCTGTCATCCGGCCCGATCGGCGTATCCGCCGATATGGGGTTCGGCGCGAGCAGCAGCAGCTCGCCGCAGCGGCGCTCTGCAAGGGCCAGCTCCGCCTCCAGCTCCGTCAGCTGGGCGTTGATTGCCCGCACCTGCTCCTTGGCTTGTTCTCCGCCTGCAGCGTCGCCCTGGCGCAGCAGGCGCTCAACCTCTTTGGTCAGCGCGTTCCGGTCCGCCCGGCGCTGCTCGGTTTCCCGGCGGGCAACCCGCCGCCGGTCATCCCATTCCAGCAGCTCCGTAAGCGGGAACGCTAGTCTTTTCCAATCTGCCGTCTTCCGTACAATGTCCTCATTCTCCCTGATCCAGTTCATGTCCAGCATGCCGCTATCGCTCCTTTTGTGTTAAAAAAATGCAAAAAACGCCCTCATCCATGGGACGAGGAGCGTCAGCTCGCGGTGCCACCCAGGTTGACCCCATTCCGGTAAAACAGCTGTAAAGCGCGGAATAAGGCCCTCTTTGGTCTTCGCGGTAACGGGCGAAACCCGGTAAACTTAGGGAACAGGAAGCTGCTCCGGTCGCAGACGCCTCGCGGTTGGATGCCGGTCATTGGCCTGGTCGGGATATAGGTTTGCCGTTTATTATAACCAGAGAAGGGCCGGGTTGCAAGTGCAAAGGAGGTTTGACAATATTCCTCGTACTCTGCTAGGATTATTAATAATTTAAAGTATTTGTGTCCGGCACAACAGCCCGGCATATCTTATAAAAGCGGACGGAAGAGGTGCGGAAGTGGCCAAAATTGTGGTAATTAACGGAACGCCATCCCTGGTCTCCCGAATCAATGCGGTGATCGAATACGCGGAGGGGGATCTGCGGGAACGCGGGTTTGAAGTGGAACGGATTAATGTAGCGGAGCTTCCGGCGGAGGATCTGATTCACACCAGGTTTGAGAGCGAAGCCATCGTCAAAGCGAATGGACTGGTGGCCGAAGCGGATGCGGTAATCGTCGTCAGTCCAGTGTACAAAGCTTCTTATACGGGAGTGCTGAAGACCTTCCTGGACCTGGTTCCGCAAAAAGGGCTGGCCGGCAAAATCGTGCTGCCGCTCTTCATGGGCGGCAGCCTCGCCCATCTGCTCGCGATCGACTATGCACTGAAGCCGGTGCTGTCTGTGCTGGGCGCCCGGCATATTCTTGGCGGAGTCTATGCGGTAGACTCGCAGGCTGTGCGCAACGACCAGGGTGTCGTTGAACTGGCCGAGGAGCTGAAGCTGCGGCTGAACAGCGTACTGGAAGAGCTGGCGGATGAGACAGCGCATAAGGCAGCGCGTAAAGCGGAGCTCTAGGCGGCTATGTCATTGTCAGGGCAGCGTCAAGTATATAATCTGCTTAGAAATATAAAAGGGTACTAAACCACCGGAATGCGGTAGTTTAGTACCCTTTTTAAATATACTAAGGTATTTGTCCTGGGGGAGCTTATCCCCTTTGAAAGCTTAGCGCAGGCTCCCAAAGTATAACCGTATCTCCGGCAAGACTTGCCGGGATATCTATAATCCGCTGGTTGCTGCTTCCCCGGTAAGGGAGAGTAGTGTCTTTGAGTTCCTCTACAAACCGTCCGTCAATAACCACCTGGCACAGGGCCAGCAGATTCCATTCCGGCGAGCCGGGGGAAGCTGTCAGCTCCTCGTACGTATAACCGGTATAGATCCAGACCGGGAAACCCGGCAGCTCGGCGCGGAGCTCATGGATGAAGTCCGCCGCACCCTCTGCCGAGAAAAAAGGGTCCCCGCCTGCCAGAGTCAAGCCGTCCAACAGCGGATTATCTGCTATCTCGGTGATAATCTCGCGCCTGCGCTCCGGAGTAAAGACCTCTCCGTAATTGAAGTTCCAGGTCTTCGGGTTGAAGCATCCGGGGCAGCGGTGGCGGCATCCGCTGAAGAAGAGAACCGCCCGCAATCCCTCGCCTTCATTGATCGACTCCGGATAATATCCGCAGATGTTCATAGATGCTTAACGCGGTCCCGTACTTCGGCTTGCTTGGCGGCATTGAAGCGGGTCTGATAGTCGCCGGTCAGATATCCGGTTACCCGGCGCAGCCGGCGGATATGTGTTGTATCTTCATGAGCGCCGCAGGACGGGCAGTTCGTGCCGATCACACCTTCGTGGCCGCAGCCGGAGCAGCGGTCAATCGGGTGGTTGATGCTGAAATAGCTGATGTCCTGCTCCAGCGCGTATTTGATGATTTTGACGAATGCTGCAGGGTTGCTGCGGGCATTGCCGTTCAGCTCTACATAAGAGATCGCTCCGGCGTTGCAATATTCATGGAAAGGAGCTTCCAGGCTAATCTTCTTGGCTGCGCTCAGGTCGTAATAGACCGGAATGTGGAATGAATTCGTATAGTATTCCCGGTCCGTTACACCCGGGATGGAACCGAGAACCTTGCGGTCTATCTTGGTGAATTTGCCGGAGAGACCTTCGGCAGGCGTGGCGAATAGAGTAATGTTCAGATTCAGCTGCTCGCTCTTGCGGTCGCAGTATTCGCGCATGTGGCGGACAATAGCCACTGCCTTGGCGTGGACTTCCATATCTTCGCCATGGTGTTTGCCGTACATAGCCTTCATGCACTCGGCCATACCGATGAACCCAAGGGACAGGCTACCGTGCTTCAGCAGTTCACCTACGCTGTCTTCCGGTGCAAGCTGTTCGCCGCCTTCCCAGACGCCTTCACGCATCATGAAATCGGAGGCTTTGGCTTTCTGGGAAGCCTGAATGCGGAACCGGTGCAGCAGGCCGTCCAGCGCAACGTCCATATAATGATTAAGATCTTCGAAGAAGCCTTCCTCGTCAGCGGCAAGGCGACGGCCGGTTACTGTGCCGTAGGCTAGTCCCAAACGTACGAGGTTAAGCGTGTTGAATGAAAGATTGCCCTTGCCGGAGCAGTGGTTGCGTCCGAAGCGGTCACCCAGAACACGTGTCCGGCAGCCCATGGTGGCAAATTCAGTATCCGGATCGGCTGGATCGTAGTACTGCATATTCAGCGGAGCATCCAGATTGGCGAAGTTCGGATACAGTCGGCGTGCAGAGCACTCTGCTGCTTTCACGAACAGCTCATAGTTAGGATCACCAGGCTGCTGGTTGACACCCTGTTTGCATTTGAAGATCTGAATCGGGAACACCGGTGTTTCTCCGCTGCCAAGCCCGTTCATCGTAGCAGTTAACAGGGAGCTGATCACCAGCTGGCCTTCCGGAGAGGTGCAGGTTCCGTAGTTGATGCTGGTAAAAGGAATCTGGCCGCCGGAGCGGCTGGACATGGTATTCAGGTTATGTACCATACTCTCCGCGGCTTGAAGCGTTTCAATTTCTGTCTCTTTCAGGGCGAAACGGAAGGCACGCGGATACTTCTCTTCCAGATCGCTGCGGGTCATAGTAACCTCGCCGAGCGCTTCTCCGGCGGTACCTTCCTCGAAATATTCCATTCCTTTGCGGAACAGCTTGGCGAAGGATTTAGTGACATAAGGCGCGAGATCGTAATCCAGCTTGTTGGCGGATACGCCGCCGTACTGGGCATTTTGCTGGGACTGGAAAATAATCGCCACCAGCGACATAGCCGTCATAATCGAATTCGGAGGGCGGACGCTTCCGTTGCCGGTATTGAAGCCTTCGCGGAGCAGACGTTCAAACGGGATGAAGATGCAGTTGGTTGTTCCGATGGCATATTGATCCAGGTCGTGTACATATACAACATTATCTTCAATAGCCTGCACGAGCTGTGGCGGCATCGTGAAATTGCGTGCGTACCACTTGGAATATTCACTACCGAATTTGCTCATCTTGCCGGAGAAGCTCTCCCCGTTCAAGTTGGCATTCTCGCGCAGCAGATCCAAATCCCGGCTGTCGATAATATCCCGTCCCAAATGAATAACTTCTTCCAAAAGAACCTCCTGTACAGCTTGTCCTTCGTTATATCGTTTCTCCAGCAGCGTCATTGTATAGCTCTCTCCTCTCGGTATCATAAGCGTGAAGCATGTGCTCCAAGACATCAGTAAAAAGACATCTCCAGCCGGGAAGGCGGGAAATGCCCGAATGCGTAATGCAAATATCCGGAAGCGGAAATTTGCCGGTGGTCTTTGTGAAATATACGTAAAGGGGTATAGGGCTTGTTGTCTATGCTTATGTATAACCCGTTCTTGTACATTCCGCAGAAGCCGATACCTGAGAACGATACTCTATCGTCCTCAGGTATCGGCAGCCTCTGGCCCGATTAACGGAAAGGCTAACTCTGCTCGTGCAGGCCGCATGCGGGCACCTCGCCTGTTCCTCGCAGGAGTCTGAATGGTGCCACAGAAACAGGCAGGTCTCCTGGCTTCCGGTATGCCCTCCGGCGCCTTCCCGAGGGGCCTCGCAGCCCCTTAGTGGCTTGTTGCCGGTGGATGCTGCTCCAGCGGCATCTGGCGGCTGGAACATCCGGTTACAGTGGCGGGACCGCAGCGGTTTTGCACCGCGTTTCCCTATTAAGTCTCCTCTCGATTGAGAGAGTGAAACACCTGTTTCTACTATATTTTGTTGTTGTTTAATAAACGTAACTCAATATATTGTGTTTGTAAATGTTTTTTTACAATCCCGCGCGGGGAGCGGGTTCCGCAGGTTTACTCACAGATGATCCACAGTTAGTCCACAGGTAATCCACAACTTTCCTGTGGATATGGCCTTAAATGAGTCATAAATTGTCCCAAAAGATGCCACAAAGACTCCATAAATAGAGTGCGTCTAATCCTGGTAATTTTACGGGGGAGATAGTAATAGAGAGGGGGGTCTGTGGTTATTTGTGGGAGGGGCGCTGAAGGGTTACAATTAAGGAGTAAGGAAAGAGGAGACTCATCAAACTTGCAGGAGGGATTTCATAATGGCGATTGGTGAAGTGACCGTTATTCCGATTGGCACTGGCAGTACCAGTCTCAGCAGCTATGTGGCCGATATGCAGCGTGTGCTGCAGACCGTGGAGGGGATTACCTATGAGCTTACTTCGATGGGGACTATTATTGAAGGACCGGTTGCACGGATTCTGTCTGCAGTAGAAGCGCTGCATGAGTCGCCTTTTACTTCAGGAGCACAGAGAGTATCTACCTCGCTTAAAATTGATGACCGTCGTGACAAGTCTTCTACGAGCCGCAGCAAGCTGGAATCCGTGGAACGTAAGCTGCAAGGAGAGTAAGGAGTACCTGTAGTTGTAATCAGATTCAACCTATAAGGAGCGGATCTTTCATGGCAAAGGCCTCACAGCAAATCGGAATTCAAATGTACACACTGCGTGACCAGACAGAGCGCGATTTCCTGGGTACACTGGGCAAAGTGGCGGAGATGGGATACCAGGCGGTAGAATTCGCCGGTTATTTCGGCGTGTCTGCAGGAGAACTGCGCCGTACATTGGACCGGTTGGGTCTTGCTGCGCCTTCGGCGCATGTGGGCCTGGATTTCAGCAGTCTGGATAACATGGAACGGGCGTTAGCCAAAGAAATTGAATATGCGAAGGAACTTGGACTACAATATATGATCACCCCTTCGGCACCGCTTCCGCAGAACCCCTCGATGGAAGATGTGACGGCGGTGATTCCCTTCTTGGAGAAGGCCTCCGCGATGGTCCGTGCAGCAGGCCTGCAGTACGGGTATCACAACCATGATTATGAATTTGCGGAGGTAGACGGCAAAGCAGTCATCGATATATGGCTGGGGCAGATTCCTGCTGAGCATATGTTTGCCGAGTTTGATCTGGGGTGGGTATACAGGGGCGGGGCCCGGCCGATTGACTATGTCTCGCGTTATGCCGGGCGTGTTCCGCTGGTCCACATTAAGGATTTCGGGGCAAATAATGAAGAGACTGACCTCGGGAAAGGGCAGGTTGATTTCGCTAGCGTCTTCGACAAGGCAGAGGAAAGCGGAATTCTGTATTATATAGTAGAGCAAGAGGCTTATGCCGTGTCGTCGCTGGAGAGTGCTAAGCAGGCGCTGGAATATTTCCGCGGGTTGGGGCTTATGCAGGGATAGGAAGAGGTAATAGTCAAAAAGGGTTGCGTTTTCTGCTGAAAGAGTTATAATATTTTTTGTTTGGCAGGGGCAATCCTTTTAAGCTGGTGTAGCTCAGGGGTAGAGCAACGCACTCGTAATGCGTAGGCCGGGGGTTCAATTCCCTTCACCAGCATCCGTAAGAACTCAATAGTGGCGCGGCTTTCCGGGGTTTTGGGGGTCGCGTTTTTTTATTTATTCATCCGATCGTCTACCGGCCCGATGCTTGCTTATGCTTAATACAGAATGCAGGACTAAAATGAAATCAATCTTATTAAACGATTTATATGTTATTCCTAGAGCCTATTTTGTTTATGAGAGGAGGCACTTGTATGAAGTGTCTGACGATTCGCCAGCCTTGGGCAACCTTAATTGAGCTGGGTGAAAAACAGATCGAGACCCGTTCCTGGCCGACGGCTTACCGGGGAGAATTAGCCATCCATGCCGGTATGCAGGTAGATAAGGCCATATGCAGGACAGAGCCGTATCAATCGGTGCTTGCCCGGCACGGCTACACGGCGGATAATCTGCCCTCCGGGGTAATCCTTGCGACCAGCCGGCTGGCTGGTTGCTGCGGGGTTACGCCTCAGCAAGCACAGCAGAACTGGCCGGGCGGGAATGAATATGTGTTCGGCGATTATGCAGAAGGCCGGTATGCCTGGAAGCTGGAGGAAGTCGTTGCGCTGGCTCATCCTATACCTGCCAAAGGGCGCTTAGGTTTCTGGGAATATCCCGTTCTTGAGCAGGAGTGGTGAATCCATTTGTGGCCAAATAAATAAAAATTTCATGCTTATCAGCTGTCAGCGGGTATCATAGGGATATTCAGCGGGTAATCTTCTTATATATATGGAAAGCGGACTCTGCGGTGGTATGCTGCAGGAGCCAGGGCAGAAATGCCGGGAAGGAGCGTATGCATAAGAGATGGGCAGCCTTCTTATCGCATGGCTTTGTATGCTTTGTTTGTTTATTGTGTTTAAGGATCAGGTAAGCCGGAAGATCCTGTATCCCGTAGCGGCTGTGGTTATCTGCGGTACGCTTGGGTATTGGACGATTTTAATGTAATCTTTATCTGGGTATCAGCTTATTTTCAGGTAAGGGATGTAATAGGGTACCCTGAGGTCTTGCCAATCATGGCGGGCCTCTTTTTTATGGGGGAAGTAACGCCGAGAATTAACATAGCCAGAGTTGCTGTTCATCTCAAGGCGGTTGAGTCCGGAGTGCCAAGACCCAAATATCTGCGCATGCGGATAGTAGACTGGGCGGTAATGACATCATCCAGCAGCAGCATCCGTTCATGATAACCCCTGCAGACAAATTTGGCTTCAATGCCAACTTCCAGCTGCTGCTGTGCATAGACCTTCAGACCACGGGCTCTCATCTCGGTGCGGACATCCCGCAGGTCGGCTATGGCTGCACCCGCCGCTGTCCGGAGAACCTCAAGGTAAGGATCGGGTGTGCGCAGCTCTGCGGATAGGATGGAAGCATCGCGTTCAAAGGCGGATAAAATGAGCGGCAGCAAGATATACGATTTCACCAGCATATTGTCCTGGCTCTCTGCTCTGTGCATCAATCTCATCTCCTCCAACGAGAACGTATATTCGTAATTTAACCCGAAGTTCAAAAAAAATCAATGGTATTTAAAAAAAGAGGGCTGTTAATGTGACATAATTCACAATAAAATCGGGAAAATTATTTTATATTAAAATTGAAATAATAAAGTTGTAAATAAATCTGATTAAAAGGAGAATGGCAATGAGTCATGAAGGAAATCTCCGCCGCGGTTTATTGTTTGGGTTATTCCTTAGCGTTCCGCTTTGGGTATCAATGATTGGCTGGATTCAGCTGCTCTAAAAATGGATTTCTGCGTGTGCAGATTTCCAGCCCTCTACACAAACTCCCTAGATATGTCGATTAAAGACTGCTGTGAAAACAGATGAATCTCATAAGGCTTTTACTATATAAGAGCTCTCTTGTATGTCCGGAAACGGGTGGTGTCCTTAAGGAGGATGGCACCCGTTTCTTCAGGTTCACCATGTGAGGTTTGTTTAAGCGAAGATGGGGGGGGCGGGGAGAAAAAGTAGGACTAAAATACTAAATTTTGATATTTGAAATTTAAGGATAATAACTCTGTGAAAAGGAAAAAGTACTGCGGCGAATTAGTGGGATTATCGACCTTTTTCGTCAGGAAGGTATGTTTATAAATTGTATAAAGCCTTATGAATAAAGCGTTTTTTATTTTTTTCATCACAAAAATAGCTGTGAAATTAATTGGAAATATATTGACAATATGCCAAGTGGCATCTAAACTAAAGTTAGTTCTAAAGTAACAAATGTCACAGATTTCTGTTGGGTATTACATAAGCTTTTCCAATTTCATATCAATCATGTACAAACGCAAACCGTTTCGAAAGAGCGGGACGCAAAGTCAGGAATCTGATGCCCCTTAAGTCCGGGCTATGGTCGTCCGGCCGCCGTGAAGCTAACCCTTCGTGGCGGTCTTTTTTTGTTATAGTTTTGCGACGATTTCATAGAATAGTTGAATAGGAGGTGTAGATTATTGAGAAAAAAATTGCGAAAAGCGGCCGCCTGTATTCTGGCGGGCGTACTGACCGTAAGTAGCGCCTTCACTTGGGGGACGGAGGTAAGGGCAACAGCTGGTGTACCTTACAATCCAACGCCGGTCTTGGGGATTGCCGGGAATTTTAATGCTTTTATCTTTGACGATTTCACGCAAGACAATGATCAAATTGAAGGCCGTCTTGCAGCGGGAGGGAATATTACTCTCTCTGGAGGTTACGGGGTAGCCAGGGCCTACAGGAATTCTTCAGCCACAGACGTACTCGTTGCCGGTAAGAAGTTTAAACATTCGGGTAGCGGAGAAATCTACGGAAACGTTGTGTATGGGGACACCATTGAAGCCAATGAGCCTATTGTGAATATTATAGGCGCGAAGAAGCAGGGAAGCCCGATTGATTTCCCGGCTGAGAAGCAGTATCTGATCTCGCGTTCTGCAGCATACGGGGCATTGTCCGCTACGAAAGAAATTGGCAATAATAATTATGGAACACTTACAATAAGTGCGCCGGATCTTTTCAACGTAGTTCACCTGGATGCGGCAACGCTGGCGAATACAAACAATATTCAATTCAACATTGCCCAGAATGCCACGTTAATTATTAACATAAGTGGAGCTACGGTCAATGTACCAAGTTTCGCAATGAATAACGGCAAAGCAGGTCAAGTGTTGTTCAACTTCTACGAAGCGACCAAGGTGAATATTGCGTATACCACCTTTTTGGGGACGATACTGGCGCCTAAGGCGGATGTCAATTATTCCGGTGCAGAGCTATACGGAACGCTAATTGCCAAGTCTTTTGCCGGCGGAGTAGAAATGCACCTAGGAACATACCAGGGAGATGGACCGCCGCCAAGTCCGACGCCGACCGCAACACCAACCCCCAGCCCATCGCCAACACCAACCGTAACACCAAGCCCTACACCAACAGTGAAACCGACTGCAACGCCGACGGTGAAGCCAACTCCCACACCAACAGTGAAACCGACACCGACGGTAAAACCGACACCAACAGTGACGCCAACGCCGACAGTGAAACCGACACCAACAGTGATGCCAACGCCGACAGTGAAACCAACACCGACAGTGAAACCGACGCCGACACCTAAGTGTACTCCGTCGCCAACACCGACAGTGAAACCAACGCCGACAGTGAAGCCGACACCGACAGTGAAGCCGACACCGACAGTGAAGCCGACACCAACAGTGACGCCAACGCCGACAGTGAAACCAACACCGACAGTGAAACCGACACCAACAGTGAAACCAACACCGACAGTGAAGCCGACGCCGACACCTAAGTGTACTCCGTCGCCAACACCGACAGTGAAACCAACGCCGACAGTGAAGCCGACACCGACAGTGAAGCCGACACCGACAGTGAAACCGACACCAACGGTGACGCCAACGCCGACAGTGAAACCGACACCAACGGTGACGCCAACGCCGACAGTGAAACCGACACCAACGGTGAAACCAACGCCGACAGTGAAGCCAACACCGACAGTGAACGCCGACACCGACAGTGAAGCCGACACCGACACCGTGAAACCAACAGAAACCGACACCACCAACAGTGACGCCAACGCCGACACCAACCAGACAACGCCAACGGTGCACCGCCAACACCCGACACCGTGACGCCAACCGACACCAACGGTGCACCGACACCAACGCCAACGCCGACAGCAGCACCAACACCAACGCCAACGGCAACCAACGCCAACGCCAACAGGCACCAACATCAACCAACGCCGGCACCAACGTACACCAACAGCAGCACCGACACCAACGCCAAGCCAACACAACGCCAACACCGACACCAACGCCAACAACGGCACCGACACCAACGCCAACAGCGTGCACCAACGCCAACGGCGCACCACCAACGCCAACAGCAGCACCGACACCAACGCCAACAGCAGCACCGACACCGACGCCAACGGCAGAGCCAACACCGACACCAACGGCAGCACCAACACCAACGCCAACGGCGGCACCAACACCGACAGTAGAACCAACGCCAACATCAACAGCAGCACCGACACCAACGCCAACGGCAGCACCGACACCAACGCCAACAGCAGCACCGACACCACGCCAACAGCAGCACCAACACCGACCAACGCCAACACCAACGCCAACGGCGGCACCGACACCAACGCCAACGGCGGCACCGACACCAACGCCAACAGCGCACCGACACCAACGCCAACCGACACCAACGCCCAACACAGCAGCACCAACACCAACGCCAACGGCAGCACCAACGACGCCAACGCCAACAGCAAGCACCAACACCAACGCCAACGGCGGCACCAACACCGACAGTAGAACCAACGCCAACACCAACAGCAGCACCGACACCAACGCCAACAGCACCGCACCAACACCAACCAACGCCAAGCACCGACACGCCAACGCCAACGGCAGCACCAACACCAACGCCAACAGCGGCACCAACCTACACCAACGCCAACAGCAGCACCGACACCAACGCCAACAGCAGCACCGACACCGACGCCAACGGCAGAGCCAACACCGACACCAACGGCAGCACCAACACCAACGCCAACGGCGGCACCAACACCGACAGTAGAACCACGCCAACATAGCAAGCCAACACCGACACCAACACCAACACCAACACCAACACCAACACCAACACCAACGCCCAACCGACACCAACGCCAACGGGCCAACGCCGACACCACCGAACCAACACCAACACCAAGCCAACACCGACACCAACGGCAGCACCAACACCAACGCCAACGACGCCGACACCAACACCAACACCAACACCAACACCGACATTACCACCTGCACCAGTACCATCGTCTGCACCGCCCGTCTTTATTAATGTAGTGCCAACGCCGACTCCAATAATCGGCTATATTGTAAATCCAGATACAATAATCATTGATGATCCGCTGCCTTTGGGCCCTGTGACAACAGTAACACCTCGGCCGTTAGTGGTGACACCAAGTCCAACCCTAACGCCAAGCCCAAGCGCAACACCAAGTCCAACGCCAATTGTGACAATCATTGATGAAGAGATTCCGTTAGGCAATGTACCTGCGGATGCATCGCTCCCGAAGACTGGTGAGTCCAGTCCGGCTCCCTATTACTTGGTCGGTCTAGCCCTTGCAGGATTGGGAATATTCCTCGGCAGAAGATCCAGAACAGATAAACGTAAATAAATGCAATTCGTAAGATCCTTTCCGACAGGCTGGCGATATCACCGCTAAATCGGGAAAAGGCTGCTTTGGGAGAAGACGTTCTCCACAAAGCAGCCTTTTTTATATGGGATATACATTTGATATTATATTTCCTCGTAAAATCAAATGTGCTAAGGAGAAAGAGTTGCGTCTTTACGATCATGGGACCTTGAGTATATATTAAAATTTCAAAATTAAAATTAGTTCTTTATACATAGTTTGAAAATATCCTTATCGGTGCCATCGAGAGCGATGAGAGGATCAGGATTCAGCTGGGAAAGCTATGTTTTCAATTAAAAAAACCTTTTGTAACAGTGCTTTGGAGTGAATCGGTAGATATAATCTATTACCAGATGTTTCAAAGGATTTCATTGACAATCAGCCTTGATAGCGGATAAACTAAAATTAGTTCCAAAGTAATGAATATCATAGACATTAGTATAAAAGTTTGATTTAGTACATAATTTCACAACCTAATCTTTCACTGACGTATAAACGCAAACCGTTCGAAAGGACGGGACGCAAAGTCCAGGAGTCTAAAGCGCGATGGAGCGCAACGATCGTCCGACTGCCGTAAAGAGAGCAACCTCTTTCCGGCGGTCTTTTTTTGTTATATAAATGTGGCCTATATCTATATTAACTGTGAGGTGAGCTTGTATGTTCCAATTAAAAAAATTCAAACGTCTTACGGTGTTCGGACTTATAGCAGTTCTGATTGTGGGAAGCGGCCGAATTATTTCACTGGGGAGCACCTCAGTTAAAGCCGAGGGCAACTCTTTGCCGGGCAATGCATCCAAGTATAATGTGTTCATCTTGGGAGATGTTGATGTTAAGCATAGTGATATTGAAGGCAGATTAGCTGCTGGCGGAAACGTGGATTTAAATGTTAATTACTCTGTGGGACATAGTCTTACTAGTGAAGAAACGAAGGAAGGATACTCTCTCATCGCTGGTGGTAATCTGTATTATTCCCAGGGAGAAACCGTGGGTGATGTAGTCTACGGGGGGAGTTATAGCGGCAGCGGCGGCCCGCGCGGGGGGACAGGAAGCTTACAACAAAAAATAAATGTTGTAGATTTTTCAGCCGAGTTTAGTTTACTTCGTGAGAAATCTCAGCAGCTTGCTTCTCAGCCTGTTAATGGGGTTACCACTGCCAACTCCGGTAATTTCTTTTTGGAAGGTACAAATTCGGATGTTAACATATTTACTGTAGAGGGCAGCAAGCTGTCTAGTGCAAATGAGTTGAGAATTAAGATTCCAGATGGCTCAACAGCTATAGTAAATATCTCCGGCACTTCAGTAACTATGAAGAATATGGGGACGGGAATTAATGGTAACGGAAATAAGGATAACGCTATGAACAGTAAAGTGTTATATAACTTCAGTCAAGCGACCAGTCTTCAAATCGAAGGTATCGGAGTTTTGGGATCTGTGCTGGCTCCATATGCCTCTATTCAATTTAATAATGGTCAAATCAACGGGAACCTGATCGGAGCTTCGCTCTCAGGATCGGGAGAATCCCACCATATTCCGTATAAAGGCCAAGATCCGCCGACACCGACTTCGACGCCTTCAGTGACGCCGACGCCAACAGCAACACCGGCAGTGACGCCGACGCCAACAGCAACACCTGCAGTGACGCCGACGCCAACGGCAACACCGGCAGTGACGCCGACGCCAACAGCAACACCGGCAGTGACGCCGACGCCAACAGCAACACCGGCAGTGACGCCGACGCCAACGGCAACACCGGCAGTGACGCCGACGCCAACGGCAACACCGGCAGCGACGCCTACGCCAACGGCAACGCCGACAACAGCGCCAACGGCAACACCGACGGCAACGCCGACAACAGCGCCAACGGCAACACCGACTGCAACACCGACAACAGCGCCAACGGCAACGCCGACTGCAACACCGACAACAGCGCCAACGGCAACGCCGACTGCAACACCGACAACAGCGCCAACGGCAACACCGACAGCAACGCCGACAACAGCGCCAACGGCAACACCGACAGCAACGCCGACAACAGCGCCAACGGCAACACCGACAGCAGCGCCAACGGCAACACCGACAGCAACGCCGACAATAGCGCCAACAGCAACACCGACAGCAACGCCGACCGCGGTACCAACAGCAACCAGCACGAGTGTTTTTGTCCCAAGCTTCGTATTTCCGACATCAACCGCTCCGACAGTGATTGGGACTATTGTGACTGATACCGACACTACTATTAATGATGACCCGGTTCCTCTCGGGCCGGCAGCATCACCGGTTGTGACGATGCTGACAACAACAGCGCCACAGCCAGTTGTGGAGGTTCCTGCACCTGCACCTTCACCGGTAGCAGGACCGGCACCTGAAGAAATCATTACGGATGACGAGATTCCTCTGGGCAGTGTGACTGCAGAGCAAACCCTGCCGCAGACGGGTGAATCAAGTCCTGCGCCGTACTATATTGCGGGTGTTGCTCTTGCCGGTCTGGGCCTGCTTCTTAGAAGAACCGCCAGAGTGAACAAGCGCAAATAATTATTGTTAAGCCACTGTGTTTGGATGAGGGCTGCTGCCGGAGAGAGATTCTCCGGGAAGCAGCCTTTTTGTATACGGGGGCGCATTCTAATCGCAGCTTACCACTTGGGCGAAGCAGGCAGCGCCGGACTGACGGCGGTGTTTTTAGTTGGACGGATACCATGCTATACTAGGCTCAAATTATTCATAAGCAAGAATACACATTTCCTCAAAGAAATGGTTATTACTGAAAGGGTGAACGTTATGTGGAGTATATACCTGCTAGTGGTGCTGGTTGTTGTCGCGGGGATTTTGGCTTATGCCGGATTGTACTTTTATGGAGTGGCTATTAAGCGGGCACCCAAAGAATTCCTGGGCAAGACGCCGGATCTGAAGGTGGACCCGCCGGTAGCCGGGGCTTCGTGGGGGGAAGGGGCGGAATGGGTAGCACGGCAGAACTTTCGGGAAGTGGAGCTGGTCTCGGATGATGGACTGAAGCTGCGAGGCTACTATCTGGCTTCAGAGCGTGCTGCGGGCCGTACCGTAATTATTGCCCACGGTTATTCCGGCAAGGCTAAGGATATGGGGGCAACCGCCAAAAACTATTATGACAACCTGGGATATAATGTACTGCTGCCCGACGCCAGAGGTCACGGGAAAAGCGAAGGGGACTACATTGGCTTCGGTTGGCCGGAGCGCCGTGATTATCAGCAGTGGATCGGATTTATTCTGCAGGAGACCGGGCCAGAGGCGCAAATTGTGCTGCATGGCGTATCTATGGGCGGATCGACAGTGCTAATGACCGCCGGTGAACAGCTTCCTCCGCAGGTCAAAGCCGTTGTCGCTGATTGCGGCTACACCTCAGTCAAAGCGCAACTGACTTACCAGCTGTGGCGGATGTATCATCTGCCGGGCTTCCCCTTTGTGCAGATTGCCAGCCTGGTAACGCGGATGAAGGCAGGCTATTATTTCGGTGAAGCGTCAGCGCTGGAACAGGTGCGTAAAGCCCGGGTGCCGATTCTGTTTATCCATGGAGATGCGGATAAGTTTGTGCCTTTTGCGATGATGGATGAGCTGTATGGTGCCTGCAAGAGTCCTAAGGAGAAGTTGGTGGTGCATGGAGCGGGGCATGGTCTTGCCTATGATACGGATAAAAGGGAGTATATCCGCACGGTAGGCGATTTCGTGGAACGTTATGTACACAGCCCGGCAGCGGCTGATTGGGTCTAAAAAAGTCCCCGGAACGTAGACGCGCCCGATATCCGCAAATAGCGGGTATCGGGCGCTTATTATGTTCCACACATGGGGCCTTTCCCTGCGTCAGGGAAGCAGCACAGCCATGTCTTATCGGTATATGAATCCCCCGCCGTTTGTGAGCGAAACGGGTGTCGTTGTTCCTTGTTATTTCCAGCAGCCGTGTGGCGAGAGAAATCCTTCCAATACGACAAAAGCCCTACCTCTCTTTTGTCCTTGCGGCTCCGTGGCCGCGCCAGTGCGAATCGGAATGCTATGTTCGAATTTAATCTCATAAAAAGGAAAAGTACTGCAAGAAAACGTAAGATTTTGTGTCCAAACTGCCGATAATAAAGACAAGTAATTTATCGGCCTGACATCTTCTTGATGGGGATAATCATACACGAAAACAAATATTATATTACTATAACATGTGATATATAGAAATGCAAGCCGATATTGGGCTGAGGCCGGGACGGATGATGGGACAGATGGGATTATACAGAAGATTTTTGGGGAATCAGATCCGGAATTACATATTCGGCTCAGCAGTAGCGGTGCTGGCGGTAGGGAGTTTGATTCTGCTCTCCTCGCTGAAGATTAGCAGCATTGAATACTTCAGGCTCTTGCTTGTGCTGGCCCTGTCATTCGTGATTATGGTAGTCCTGGAGATCGGTGTTTTTATCAATCAGATCAGACCGATACGCACTGCGCTGTATGAAGAGAACCTTAATTTGTCTATGCTGGAAGAGGCGTATCTGCATACACATCAATTGCCGAAGCGCGCGGTTCAGCGGATTATGGGGCCTCACCTTCTGGGCTTGTCCCTCCCGGCTGTCCTGATGACCTTCTGGATGATCTACAACGGCTGGATCACTATCCCGTATTTTTATCTGATTCTGGCTATGTGCGGCGCTGTTCTTGTGTCGTGTATGCATGCGCTGATTGAATTTTTTCTGACCTGTACGGCCATTATTCCGCTGATCAAAGAATTCAGGAACCGGGCGCTGGAGCAGTACGGTGTCGACTTTTCTCTGGAAGGTCATGTATTCGTACCTATCCGTCCCAAATTTCTGGTGAGCTGCATGCTGATCGGCACCTTTCCGCTGTTCCTGTTCATCATGGCTACCCATATTCGCCTGAATGGTCAGGAGGGTCCTGTAGTTGTGGTGGGGCTTCAAAGTTACTGGGCTTGGGCAAGTATGGTGCTGCTGATCGGCACCCTCTTCTCCTCCATTGCAGCATGGCTGCTGACCAACAGTGTGCAGCATCCTATTAATGAGTTGTATCAGGCGATGAATCAGGTGAAGGACGGCTACCTGGTGCAGATGCAGGATGAGTACTCTGATGAATTCTCCAAGCTTGTAGCAGGATTTAACATGATGGTCCGGGGACTGCAGGCCCGGGAGCAACAGAACCGGCAGTTGCTCGACAGCTACTTCACTACACTCGCAGTGGCGCTGGATGCCCGTGATCCTTACACAGCAGGGCATTCCCTGCGTGTCGCGGAATATTCTGTGATTATCGGCCAGCTGGCTGGACTAACCGGGCAGCAGTTGGACGATCTGCGTAAGACGGCCTTGCTGCATGATATTGGTAAGATTGGGGTGAGAGACAGCATCCTGTTTAAGGAAGAAGCCCTGACCGATGAGGAGTTCGACCAGATTAAGAGCCATCCTGTGCTTGGAGAGAATATTCTGCGGCAGATTGAACCGGTCGAAAAGATGGTACCCTATCTGGGCGGCGTCCGTTCCCATCATGAACGTTATGACGGTAAAGGATATCCGGATGGACTTGCCGGTACGAATATTCCTTTACATGGCCGGATTATCGCTGTGGCGGATGCCTATGATGCTATGACTTCTAACCGCCCTTACCGTAAAGGGATGGATCACGACCGGGCGCTGGCTATTCTAGAGCAGGGAAGGGGTACTCAATGGGACCCGGAATTCGCCGGCTTGTTTCTGTCTTACTTTGGGCGGAAGCCGGAACCTCTTCAAACAGGCTATACCGTCAAAACAGGATAAGGATGCAGCGTTCTTCCGGTTATCCTTATATTTCTTGCAGAAGCGGATGCCATCCAGTTTATGGAGGGTTCCGCTTCTGCTTTGCGTGCCTATTTTGTGAACTGCCATTGAAATGCGACAATTAACGACTACATTCATTGAAGGATTGCGGGCGGACCGTTATAATTATTAAGTCTGGATTTTAATTAAAAAATAAGGGAGATTTCTATGAAACGCGCAGATGTGCTGCTGATTTCTATCGTTTTGATTGCTGCGCTCGCTTTTCTTGTGCCGAGATGGCTTTCAAATGATGCTGATAAAGGTGGGCCGGGCAAGGAACTTACGGCCAATATAACGGTAGACGGCAAGCTGTTCAAAACAGTAACGCTTACCAAAGAAGAGCAAACCATTGATATTCGCACAGATCGGGGCTATAACATTTTGAAGGTGCATGATTACGGGATTGAGATGTACGATGCGGATTGTCCCGATCAGGTATGTCTCGGCTTTGGATTTATCACGCTGCCCAAGCAGACCATAGTATGCCTTCCGCACCGGGTATTAGTTGAAATTGCAAGCGGGTCGGGGGAGGATGAAGTAGATGCCTATGTCCAGTAGTGAATCGGCTACAGCGCTGAAACGGACGGTCATTATTGCGATTTTCGCGGCCGTTGCCGTAGTGCTGAGTATTGTCGAGGCTCAGATTCCGCTTGCGGGAATGGGGCTGATGCCCGGAGCCAAGCTGGGGTTCGCCAATATTATGATTTTGACCTGTATTTACTTTTTGCGTGGACGAGATGTGTTCGTGCTCGTCATTCTGAAGACGCTGCTGACTGCATTTCTGCTTGGCACACTGTCCAGTCTGCTCTTCAGCCTGTTCGGCTCGTTGTTCAGTTTTGTGGTCATGTTCGCGCTGGTCAAGCTGGGGGGCAAGAGGTTCAGTGTCATCGGAATCAGTATTGCAGGGGGCCTGGCTCATAATACAGGCCAGTTGCTTGCGGCCTCGTTTGTATTCAATTCAACGAGTATTTTCTACTACTTGCCGATTCTGCTGATTACCGGGATTGTGACGGGGATTGCTGTCGGCTTCGCCGTGCGGTATGTCGTAGACTCGCTATCCAAAATATCCTTGTTTGAAGAGTTCCTGAACGGACCGGGCCACTAGCTGCGGAAGGATGACTAACATGAATCAATCGTACAAAGATACAGAGGCCGGTGAGGAACCGGCCGTTATTACGCTTGCGGGAGTCTCGTTCGGATATGATCCGGAGCATCCGATTCTCCATGACATAAACGTGTCTATCCCGCAGGGCCAATGGGTAAGCATTGTAGGACCCAACGGCTGCGGGAAATCTACGCTCGTCAAGCTTCTGAATGCACTGCTGCCCAAGAGTGCCGGGGAGATTACTGTCTGCGGACATACGCTGCAGGAAGAGACGATTGGAGACATCCGGCGATGCATCGGGATGGTGTTCCAGAATCCGGATAACCAGTTCATCGGACAGACGGTAGAGGAAGATATCCTCTTCGGCCTGGAAGGCCTGTGTCTGCCCTACGAAGAGATGAAGCAGCGGCTTGATCTCTATACCGAGAAGCTGAGCATTGATCATCTGCTGTCCAAGCATCCCGGAGAGCTGTCGGGCGGACAGAAGCAGCGTGTCGCGCTTGCTTCGATTCTCGCCATGAAGCCAGGCATCGTCATCCTCGACGAGGCCTCTTCTATGTTGGATGAAGGCAGCCGTGATGAGCTTATGGGCATTCTGCGGGACATGCAGGCAGAAGGGGCGTACACGATACTGCTGATTACACATGATCCGGATGAGATCCTGGCTTCGGACCGAGTGCTTGCGCTGCATGGCGGAAGCATAGCGGCGGATGTGCCGCCTGCGGAGCTGTTCCGCAATGAAGACCTGCTGGAGAAATGCCATTTGCGGGAACCCTACCCTTGGCGTCTTGCCCGTGAGCTGCAGAGCCGGGGGATTAAGGTGGATGTACCCGCCAGCGAAAAGGAGCTTATAGACACACTATGGTCATACAACTTCAGCAAGTAAGCTACACGTATGCTGACCGCAGTATGTGGAAGCAGACGGCGCTGCATGGGATTAATCTGAATATTGCCCAGGGGTCACTGACCGGGATTGCCGGGGCAACGGGCTCCGGTAAGTCTACACTGCTCCAGCTGTTCAACGGGATTCTGAAACCGACAAATGGTACGGTGCAGGTGCTTGATGTGACCATCACTGCAGGAGAGAAGTCGCCGAAGCTGCTTCCGCTGCGCCGGCGGGTCGGACTGGTCTTTCAATTCCCGGAGCAGCAGATGTTCGAAGATACGGTGGAGAAGGACCTCTGCTTCGGGCCGCTCAACTTCGGCGTGAGTCTGGAGGAGGCCAAGGAGCGGGCACGCAAAGCGATGACGGACATGGGCCTGGACCTTGCCCTGCTGGAGCGCAATCCGTTCCGCCTGAGCGGCGGACAGATGCGCAAAGCCGCCATCGCCTCGGTGCTGGCGATGGACCCGGACATTGTCGTGCTGGATGAGCCGACAGCGACGCTGGACCCGGTAAGCCGCGCTGAGCTGATCGCGCTGCTGGAGCGGCTGTGCCGCGAGCAGGGCCGGACGATCATCATCGTGACGCACCGGATGGATGAGCTGCTGCCTTATGCCGACAGCTGGGCCCTGCTCAAGGACGGCGGGCTCGCCTTCCAGGGCAGCGGCCAGGAGCTGGCCGCTGATCCGGCGATCCTGGAGCGCTGCGGACTGACGGTTCCGCAGTCGCTCCGGTACTGGCAAGCCGTCGCCGAACGCTTCGGCCTGGCCGGTGAGAAGCCGCTCCTTACGGCAGAGGCCCTCGCGGAACGGATCGCCGCCCTGCTCGAAGAGCACAAGAACACCGGCGGTATGGTGGAAAAGGGGAATGGCCATGAATGAACGCCTTCTGCTGGGACGCAGCATTGATACGGGCTCATGGGTGCATAAGCTGGATGCCCGGTCCAAAATTACGGGCATGCTGCTCTACGTAGTGATTATCCTGCTGTCCAATTCGTGGATGGAGATCGGGCTCATAGCTGTGTTCTCCATCATTGTTATGGCAACCACCCGCATCCCGCTTAAATATTTCATTAAGGCTGCGAAGCCTTTGCGTTATCTGATGTTATTCATCTTCATTGTGCAGTCCCTGTCCGTGAAGGAAGGGGATGTCCTGTGGTCGCTCGGCTCCTTCTCGCTGCATGAGGGAGGCCTGCGGCTGGGGGCATTCTCGGTCATCCGCATGCTCTTCCTGCTGACCTTCACGGCACTGCTGACCTTTACGACAACGCCCGGCAAGCTGAACCAGGGCCTTGAAGGTGTGCTTGCTCCGTTTAAGAAGCTCGGTCTGTCACCGGACCGGATTACGCTGATGATCAGCATCGCGCTGCGTTTTATCCCGACGATCCTGGATGAAGCGCAGATTATTCTGAAGGCGCAGGCCTCGCGCGGTGCGGATCTGAAGGAGCTCCCTTTGAAAGAGAAGGCGCGGATGCTCGTCTCCCTTCTGGTTCCGGTCATCGCCAGTGCTTTCCGGCGTGCCCAGGACCTGGTGTATTCCATGGAAGCCCGGGGCTTCCGTATGGATGCGCCGCGCAGCCGGTATCACCGCCTCAGGTGGGGCGCTGCTGATACGCTGTTTGTTGCTATGTTCGTTGTCTTGGGAATTGCAGTAGCATTATTGTAGGAAGTTTAGGAGGAAACAAGAATGGCACGTTATTTTAATGGTAAAGAGATTGAATTATTGGCACCTGCCGGAACGTTTGAGATCTTCAAGGCTGTGATTGTATCGAAGTGTGATGCCGTGTACTTCGGCGGTCCGGTGCTGAATATGAGAATGATGCGCAAGGGCTACAACTTAAGTCACGAGGAAATAATTGAAGCGGTGTCGATCGCCCACAAGCTGGATAAAAAAGTATACGTCACTGTAAACAATCTGTTCAGCGAAGAAGATGTGGAAGAAGCCCGAGAGTACCTGCGGTTTCTTGACGGAGCCCGTCCGGATGCGCTGATCGTTCAGGATATGGCTGTGCTGGAGCTGATCCGTGAGATGGAGCTTACCGTTCCGGTTCACGCTTCGGTCATGATGAATGTGCATAATCTGGAGATGATTCACGCACTGAAAGAGCTAGGCGTCAGCCGGGTCGTTACCTCCCGTGAGATGGATCTGCAGACAGCGAAGCTGCTGGGAAGCAGAAGCGGTGTAGAGCTGGAATATTTCATCCATGGCGATATGTGTTCCGTGCATGGAGCGAACTGCTATTTCAGTTCCCAGGTGTTCGGGATGAGCAGCAACCGGGGCAAATGCATGAAGCCTTGCCGCTGGGATTACCGGATCAAACGTGACGGCTATGTCTTCCCTGCGGAATACCCGCTGGCCGTGAAGGATATGTTCATGTATGAGCATCTTCCGGAGCTGATTGAGTCCGGCATTACTTCCTTCAAAATTGAAGGCCGCATGCGCGACCAGGAATTTATGGTGAACCTGGCGAACAGCTACGGTGATGCAATTGACCGCTATATCGATGATCCGCTGGGCTTTGACCGTACGGTGGATTCCAAAGAGCTGTATAAGAACCGCAAACGTGACTTCTCGACCGCCTATGCTTTTGGCAAACCGGGACTTGCGAATATCAACCGCCGTTATGAAGGTACAGGCAAGTTCTACAGCACTGGCAAAGTGTTCAGTACACCGACTGCAGAACGTGAGCTGTCCGAAGCGCGGGTAATGCAGCTGCGCGAACGGCTGGCCGAAGACAAACGCAGTAGGCAGACGAAGCCGGAGCTGGCTGTGCGGGTGAACAATATGGAACAGGCACGTCTCGTGCTGGAGATGGGTGTAGAGAGCTTATATATACCGGGTGATGTGTTTGAGCCGGACCGTCCGTTCACGAAGCAGGATATTAAGGAGCTTGGAGCCATCAAAGGCCGGACCAAGCTGTACCTCGGAATGCCGCGGATGATGACGGAGCTGCATTTTGATCAATATGACCACTTGCTGAACGGGGAGAAGCTGCCGATTGACGGCTTGATGATTACGAACCTCGGAGCGATCCGCCGCTATCGCGGGACCGGATACCCGATGATTGGCGATGCCAACCTGAATGTTTACAACCACCTGTCTGCCGGACTGTATACCGGACTCGGCCTTACGAAGCTTACAGTTTCACCGGAAATGACATTGGAGCACTTTGCCTCCTTCGTCTCCCGCAGCGATTTGCCGCTGGAGGTTGTGGTTCACGGAACGCCGGCGCTGATGTATATGGAGCATGATCTGTTCGAGAATACAGAAGTGATGGAGCCGATTGGTGAGGAAGACAACCAGTTTGTCAGCAATGCTGTGCTGGTGCTCAAAACCGATAAGGGTGAGAACCCGGTCTACCGCGACCAATATGGCCGCTGCCACCTGCTGTTCGCCAAAGAGCTGTGTTATCTGCCGATGCTGGATGAGATGAACGGACTTGGAATTGCGAGCTTCCGGATCGAAGGGGCTACTTACAGCACGGATGAACTCCGCACGATTATTGCTGCTTACCAGGCTGCGATGAATGGAGCAAAGCTGGGCGATGATCTGCTGGGCGGACTGAAGCCAGTATATGCGGGCTACACACTAGGCTCACTGCAATTTAATTAATAATAATTCAATTTTAAAATAACACAATGGCGAGTATAATAACGGTAGCGGCGCATTCATAAGTAATTTTTTTCACAATATAGTAAGCCTGAATCATATTTTCTTATCCACATCATGGACATCATCTTGGATCATCAGCAGCTGAAAGTGAGGGAACCTTCATGGAACAGAGCAACATCATTGGAAGAAATGCGGTAGCCGCCAAAAGAAAGCAATACTTCTACCCGTGCACCGCACATTTTTACCGGGATGCACCGCAACTGGTACGCGGAAGCATGCAGTACGTGTATGATGAGAACGGCAAAGAATATACGGATTTCTTCGCCGGGGTGTCAGTTGTCGCCTGCGGCCACTGCAATCCGGCGATTACCTCCCGCACAATAGCACAGCTGCAGCAGCTGCAGCATACCTCGACCGTCTATCTGACTCAGCCGAATGTAGACTTGGCCGAGCGTCTGGAGGGTCTGCTGCCGGGCGCTCTGCGCCGGACCTTCTTCGTTAACAGCGGCTCGGAAGCGAATGAAGGGGCGCTGCTTCTGGCCCGGATGCATACCGGACGCAAAGGCTTCATTGCCCTGGAAGCCGGCCTGCATGGCCGGACCAATCTTACAATGAGCGTGACCGGCCTGCAAATGTGGCGGACAGACGCTTACCTGGATGAAGATGTGACGTTCATTGAGCGGCCGTATCATCCGGAGATGACGCTGAAAGAGGCCGCTGCGCGGTCGATTCAGAGCCTGAAGCGTGTTCTCACGGAGAAAGGCGATACCATCGCCGCCATGATCGTCGAACCGATTCAGGGAAATGGCGGCATGATTATGCCTGCCCTGTCTTATTTCCGTGAGGTGAAGGCGCTGCTGGAGCAGTATGGTATCTTGCTGATCGACGATGAGATTCAGACCGGCTATGGCCGTACAGGAGCTATGTTTGCCATGGAGCACTTCGGCGTAGTTCCGGACATTATCAGCATGGCTAAGGCACTGGGCAACGGAGTGCCTGTCGCCGCATTTTCGACTACAGATGAGATTGCGGCTTCACTGAACAAGCCTTCGGCCTCGACGTTCGGGGGCAACCCTGTATCTGCGGCCACGGCGCTTGCTGTGCTGGATTATATCCAGGGTGAGCGGCTGCCGGAGCGTGCGGCTGAGCTGGGTGGACGTTTGAAGAAGGGCTTGCTCCGGCTTCAGGAGCGCTATCCTGCGCTGATTACCGATGTGCGGGGAACCGGATTCATGCTGGGTGCCGAGCTTGCCGGCTCTGAAGCTGAAGACGCTGCTGAGCGGACGGACAATGTGCTCGAAGAAATGAAGGACCGCGGCTATCTGATCGGCAAAAACGGCATAGGCCGCAATGTTCTCGCCTTCCAGCCGCCCCTGGTTGTCACTGCAGAGAATATTGATGCTATGCTTGCTGCCTTGGATGAAGTGCTGTCCCTGGTCAAGCAAGCGATTCATTGAAGAAAGAGGCACAACATTATGGTTATCATTAATGCTTTTAAGCATACGGCACTTAAATTGAAAATGTTCAGCGAGCTGGTTATGTTCTCCCATACGCTATTCTCCCTGCCTTTTGCCATCATCTCGATGGTATGGGCGGCGGGAGGCTGGCCTTCCGGCCATATGATGCTGTGGGGGCTGATCGCTCTAATCGGCGCGCGTAACGGGGCCAATGCGTTCAACCGCCTGGTGGACCGTACCTTTGATGGCAATAATCCGCGTACCGCACACCGGCATCTGCCGCAGCGTCTGCTCGCTGAGAAAGAAGTTATCCTGTTCATCATCATCAACTATGCACTGTTTATTGTCGCTTCCGGGATGCTCAATCTGCTCTGCCTGCTGCTGTCCCCGGTGGCCATTGTGCTGATCTCGACCTATTCGTATACGAAACGCTTTACCTTCCTGAGCCATCTGTATCTGGGCTTCGTTATTGCTTCAGCGCCTATCGGCGCCTGGTTTGCAGTAACGGGCAATATTGCGTTCACTCCATTTGTTATCGGAACAGTGGTCATGCTCTGGATTGCCGGCTTTGACATCATCTACGGGACCCAGGACATCGATTTCGACCGGAAAAATGGCTTATGGTCCATTCCGAGCTTCTTCGGACTGGAGAACGCGCTGCGGATCTCCAAGGGGCTGCATTTCATTATGATTATGCTGCTGCTGTTCCTGTACCTCTGGCGTGATCTTGGCTGGATGTATCTGGTCGGCATCGGGATTGCTACATTGCTGCTGATGACAGAGCACAAGATCATTAAGCCTTCAAACCGTAAGATGATGAAGGTGGCTTCTTATAATTTGAACCAGGTGATCAGTATGGTGATATTGCTATGTACGTTGATTGATTATTTTTACGTTAACTAGTATGCGTGGGGCGCGGCTGGCGGCTGGTGGCTGGCTGCCGGCAGCGCGGTAGAGGTTGGGAGGCTGCACTGCGATGAATATTTGGACCTCCGATCGCTATTAACTTCGGATTCCCTGATTTGAACCGCTGTTTGCGGTAGGAATCCGAAGTTAAAGGCGAACGCTGACGCTTCTCCAGTTCCAAAATTCCTCTCCGTTCCGTCCTAACCTCTCCCCAGGCAAGATTAACTTCAAAAAGACAACAAGCTACCCAGCAAGGGTGGGCAGCAAAGAGCGCGACAAGCTTGGCTTCGCGCTTTTCTTTTTGCCTCCGTAAGACACCCCCCCAAGGGACAACCTCAAGAGACACCCCCAAGAGAAACCGCCAAGAGAAACCCCCAAGAATAACCCCCAAGGGACAACCCACAAAAGCAAACCAAAAAAGCCACTAAGCTAAACACGCTCACGTTCGCTTTGCTGCGTTCGCTTGATTAGCAACATCAAACCGGTAAAATTAACGCCCCACTTAACTAGTTCTGTTGCACGGCGTACAGTAGAATCCATCAAAAAACACGAATGAATCGTACCTATGGGGTTCTTGTATAGTTTAGGTCTCTATAAAGTACCTGAGTAACTCTGTGCGAGTATAATGTTGTACGTATTACAACTCTGATTCATCAATAGTAGGGTGTTTGGACGGATTGTTGTATGAAATACAACAATTGTTCCGTTAAGAGGCTTGGAGAAGAAGGAATGCTGCAGTTTGTACAACAATTTTGGTTTAGGACCGAGTTTATGAGGGGAATGTTGTATTCTGTGCAGGATTATCAAAAAAATCGCTGGGATAAAGGCGGGGGGGGGCATAAAGCAAAAAAAACGAGCCCTAAAGGGCCCGTTTTACTTAGTAATTCATGCGGTGTTCAGAGGTTATCCTGCTGCACGGACAACAGTTCCGGTTCACCGGTCGCGTCCAGCAAAATACTGCAGCAGGATTTCCAGATCGGCATGCGCCGGGAAGCTGGAGAGCTGCTGCACGATCGCTGCAGCCTGGGACAGGTAGTCCTGGCTGACAGCTTCTGTGCGGGCCAGAGCGTCGCTGGCTGTGATCAGCTCCAAGACATGCGCAATCTCTTCGGAAGAAGAAGAGGGGCCAATCCGGCGGATCACAGGAGCAAGCTCAGGGTCCTGCAGGGCGAAGAGTACAGGCAAGGTAACCTGGCCATGGCGCAGGTCGCTGCCAGCGGGCTTGCCAAGCACATCCGCAGATTGCGTGAAGTCTAGGATATCATCCTGAATCTGGAATGACATGCCCAGCGCTTCGCCGAAATTATAGAGAAGATCGGAGACTTCTTCGGTGCTTTCTGTGGATAGTGCACCTACCCGCAGGCAGGTAGCCATCAGCAGCGCTGTTTTGTTACGGGACTTCTCCAGGTATTGCTCCAGTGTCAGATTGTAATCAAAGGCATGCTCCATTTGCTGGTATTCCCCCAGACATAACTGGGCAGTGGCCACAGAAGACAGATCGTGAACGTAACGGTTCTTATCACCCGAGTACTTGCTTAGCAGCTCAATGACGCGGGCGGACATATAATTGCCGATATGCACAGCAGATAAGATGCCGGTCTTGGTATGCAGCGCAGGCTCGCCCCGCCGCAGTTCGGCGTCGTCAATAATATCATCATGAATCAATGAGGCGGCGTGGATGAATTCAGCGGCTGCGGATAATTGCAGGGTTCTGCGTCCGGCCGGAGTGCGTCCGAACCGGCTGCCGACTATGACCATCAGCGGACGTAGCCGTTTGCCGCCAGAGCCGGTCAGTTCAAGAATACTCTGCGCCAGCAGCGACTTTTTGGGAACATCCTTATCGCGGGTCACCAAATTCTTAATTTCGCGGTTAATTTCATTCAGATCAATATGCAAAGCTTCGTGCAGCTTCATCTTTTGTGTTCCCACCTGTCAAATGGCTTTGCTTGTGCGGCTTCGCTGTCTGCGCTCCTGAATGAGGAATTCATCAAACCCCTGGGCCGGATCCTGTTCCGTGAAATCTCCATTTGACCGTCCAATTTGCATTTTTTTGATTGAGGGAGCCAAATATGCAACCAGATCCAGCTCTCGGCATTTCACTGCAAACTGCAGGTAAAAGCTGTATAGGTAATCTCCATCCAAAATGCTACGGGTCAGGTCAGGATGATGTGGGACACATTCCATATGGCGCTGTGCAGCCACGGTAAGAATGGTATAAATACCTAGCAAATGGACTTTGCGGTCATATTCCAGATCATGGCGTTCCAGTACCGAGAGCAACTGCTCGCATTCTGCCGGAGAGAGATACAACTGAATTCCGGCGACCTTTGACATTTCAGCCTGAAGCATCCGGAATGTATCTTCAATGAGTTTTTTGTTCACAGGATTCTCTCCTTCTTGTCGGTTTTGCCGGAAGAAACCACAGCCCTGATTATCCCTACAAAACCATTCTGTACATTTTTATGCAGATATGGGCTTTCACCTTGATAAACAAGGAGAGTAATGTGTCCAAGGGACACATTACTCTTAAGAACATCATATTCATGCAGCAACATAGAATGCACATAAGTCGGTGCTATAATTAAGCGGTGCTCAGAAAAAACTTACCCAAAGCGTCAGTCGGTAAACAGATACCAGCGCCGGACGAGCGGGATTCTCTTCCACTGCTTCTTGAGCCAAGGAAGAACATAGTAATCCAGGCCGAACACGCTGCCGGATCCGCCGATGCAGGCAATAGCTGCCGCAACGTACCAGAGCATTTCTGTAGCTGCCATCTTGGTGGTCCAGATCATAACCGCCATACCTATAGTAGCCAGGGCAGAAATAGCTGTGAACAAACCAACGATAAGCATAACACCGAAGACGATTTCGGCACAAACCATGCCGATTTGGAACCATTTAGCCAGGAAGGTGTAAGAACCGTCCGGGTTGTAGAACATAAGATCCATGAACCAGTTAGAAATATCGTAGATGAAACCTGGAACCGGCAAAGCCGATACTGCTTCTTTGGCAGTGGATACTGCGGAAGCTGCAGATTGGGCATCTACGGTGTCTTTAACGGCATCCACAGCCACGCTGGCTGCAGAAGTAGCGTCTGCATAAGGAGCTGCAGGAATCAGGAAAATCTTATTGGGATCAACCCAGATTTTTCTGATCTTCTCTATACCTTCATATAGCCACATACCACCCAAAAGCATACGGAGCGGAACGAGCCAGAAGTTCGGCGAGCGCTTGGAGAAGTATCCGCCGACAAAGCTCTTGCGGTTCTCAACGTGGAAGAACTCGTGCATCATGTAAGTCCATACTTTGTTGAAACCTACAACCTGGGACAGGTAGAACATATTGATGAAATGTTTGGACAGCATAGCCATGAAGCCGGTCAGCATGAAGAATTTGCCCGGAAGACCAACGTTCGCTACACCGTAGCGGCTGCCGATCGAAACCATGGTGCCATGGAATCCTGGTTTGTAAGCCTTTTTAGGCGTGCCCTTGATATCGGCAGTAATATTGCCTGCGATAATAGGTGCAGCTTGTTCAGCATTCTCAACCATTTGTGGAACTGGACGTTCTTCGCCTTCAGGGATGAAGAAGATGTTATCCCCTACAACGTATACGTTCTTATGGTCAACACTTTCAAGGTGTTCATTCGTAACGATACGTTTGCGGCCTTGCTGCTGAACATCAAGACTGCCAACGATTTCGGAGCCTTCAACACCGGCAGTCCAGACGATGGTCTGAGCATCCACGATGTTTTTCTCACCGAGGGCTACAGAACCTGTGCCTACTTCGGTGATTTTGGCGCCGGTAACAATTTCTACGTTCATCTTACGCAGGCGGGCTTCGGCTTTCTGAATCAGCTTCTCTGGAAGGATAGGCAGAATCTTCGGAGCCATATCAGCTACAATCAATCTTACTTCGGAAGGATCAATGAAGAATTCCTTACACAGTTCTTCACGTTGCTCAGCCATTTCACCAACCAGCTCGACGCCAGTGAAGCCGGCACCGATGATTACGAAGGTCAGCATGGAACGGCGTACTGCCGCATTCTTTTCCTTCGCAGCTTTGGTGTACATGTCGCGGATTTGACGCTTCAGGGCAACTGCATCGTCATAAGACCAGAAGGAGAAGGTATTCTCTTCAGCTCCGGGAATTCCGAAGAAGGTTGGTTTGCTTCCTGTGCCGATTACCAGGTAATCATAAGCATAGGTAGCTTTGTCGGACTTCAGCTTCTTGTTCTTGAAATCAATGTTGCTGATTTCGTCGAGAACAACATCCACTTTCAGGCCGGCAAAGATTTTCTTCAAGTCGATTTTGATCGAATCCTCAGGTGCGCGATTCGCAGAAACCTCATGCAGCTCAGTCAAGAGAGTGTGGTATGGATTTCGGTCGATCAGTTTGATTTCTACATCTTTGTCGTTCTTAAACTTCTTTGCCAGTTTCTTAGCCGTGAGTACGCCGCCGTAGCCGCCGCCCAAAATGACTATTTTCTTCAAGAGAAACTCACCTCATTCATCTGATTAGCTGCAAAAGGATAGCGAATAATTATTTCGCGCCTTCAAGTGCTTTTTGTGCCAGTGTGAAATATTCGCCAACGTGGATAGATACGCCGGAAATTGCATCGGTTTTGCCTTCAGCATCCAGGGTAGGAGCTGCGCCTTTATTTTCAAGGAAGTATTTCTCAGCAAGTGCGATCTCTTCATGCCATTCAGCTGAAGCGCCGCCGGCTTTCATGCCGTATTTGCCGTCTACCGAATATTGTTTCTTATCATCGCCTGCAGCATTCACGCCGCTGAAATTAACAGCTACAACGTTACCGCCAGCAACGGATAGAGCTACAGTGGATTTCCAGCCGGATTCAGCATCCATTTCGCCTTCAGCCTTGTAACCGCCGTCTTTGTAAGGACCCACTTGTACTGGACCAGCAGTAAGAGCAGCTTGAGCAGCGCCTACGAAGTCACTAACATGTACAGATACGCCGGATACAGCGTCAGTATGTCCTTCAGCATCAAAAGCGAGTGCTGCCGGATCTTGTTTTTCAATCAGGTAAGCTTCAGTAAGGGCAGCTTGCTCGTGCCATTCGGATTGAGCGCCTCCAATTTTTACCAAACCATAGTTACCGTCTTCGGATACTTTTTTCTTCAGATCACCCGCTGTTTTGGTATTGAAAGCATTCCAGTCAGCCTTGGTGATTTTGCCGCCTTCTACAGTGAGCAGAACAAAAGTCTGCCAACCAGTCTCTGCATCGACATCAACTGTTCCGTAGTAGGTTCCGTCCTGGTATTTGCCTGTTTCGGTTCCGGCATCAGCAGCAGGAGCAGTAGTTGCTTCAGTTGCAGGAGCAGTAGTCGCAGCAGGTACATTTGTTGCAGCAGCATTGCCCGCATTGTTGTTGCCACAACCGGCTAGCAATGTGCCAAGTACCAGAGCGCTCGACAAGATTACAGAAGCTTTTTTCATTTTGATATGACCTCCAAAGAAAATAGTTTAAAATATATATATTAAAATGTAAAACATTTTAATAGTAAATGGAAGTGATAAAAATCACTTTATAAATGACATTTGTCACTTTGGAATCGGTCTAAGGTCCCTTTTTGTAGCAGGCATACGACATATATCGGCAGGTAATAAGAAAAAATTTAATTATCTCGTTTCTTGTTCGATGGCATTCTAGCACAAGCTGGGAAATACTCATGTGAAAATAATCACTTAAACGATAATAATTTTACTTCTGAAGTATATCAAATTTTAAAATATATGAACAGCTTATTAAAAGACTATTATGTGACAAACTATGACTTTCTTTGCGGTTTGCGCTGCAGTTCTATTATGGGGCTTTTCCCGTAGTTTTGGATTCACACAAAGGGCCGACGGGTAATAATTCACTGAGAATCATAGCTTATGCCAACAATAACCGACAGCTAAGGAGATGAGTTTGTAATGGACAATAATGTGCTGAAAGGTAAATGGTTGCAGATCAAAGGTGAAGCCAAGAAGCAGTGGGGCCAACTGACGGATGATGACCTCGATGTAATAGACGGCGAAAAAGATAAACTGGTAGGTAAGCTGCAGGAGCGTTACGGCCATTCCAAGGATGATGCAGAGGCGGAATACCGCAACTGGGAGCAGTCGATCCGCAGATAAACGAAGAATATGGCCTCAGATCAGATCACCACAAATGCAGGGAGAGGCGGATGTGTATGAATGATTCCCTGGTCGTTACAGGCCGGATTATTGAGATTCATGCTAACCGGGTGCTGACTCAGCAAGGAGATACTATCAGCACCTATCACCCCCGGTACTATATACTGCCGGAAGCAGAGATGTGGACACCGGCCGAAGCTGATCTGAATGAGGCATCTTTTATAGAACTTGGCGGCAAAGGCGGAGCCTCCGTACCCAAAAGGCGCTGGAAGGCAAGGATGCCCTGGTTCACACCGCAGAAGAAGAGCGCAAATCGTATCTGATTTGCGCTCTTCTTCTGCGGACAGGCTATACATATGCAATAGCAATGTGGCTTCATGATTTCACTCCTCTATGATAGTATAAATAATAATCGTTGTTATATCATTTTTTGCTGCAGGAGTGAGGCTATGGAATATGTAAAAATATTTTTTGTAAATACCGCTTTGCTGATTACATTGTCTTATCTGGCAAACTTAATATACAAACATACTGTGACCTATGCTTCAGAACCTGTGAAGAAAGTAAGCTGGGTCCTGCTTGCGATCTTCGCCGGTTGGGTAAGTACAATTTTCGGATATAGACTGGACGAGCATGTGATCTTTGACCTGCGGTTTGTGCCGCTTATTATTTCTACGCTGGCATATCCCCAGCCTCTGGTCCTGATCATAATTGGAGTCGGCACCGGGCTTACGCGGTTGACCTTTGGGGTTACCGAAGCAGCTGTGGTAGGCGTGCTGAATTTATCTATCCTGGGCTTCGTCTGCGCCGGCCTGAGCCTCTGGATGCAGCGTTCTTCTGCCTCTGTGATCCAAAAGGGACTAATTGCTGTCCTGGTGGTAAATGTTGTGAATGCGCTGAATATTACGGTATTTGGGGTCATCCCTGCGCAGGAATACATAACGGATATCCTGCCGGTCACGTTCCCGGCGGGCTTTGCTCTCAGTGTGCTGTTTGCGCTGATTATCCGCGACTTCCAGCTGGATCTGATGCGCACCGGACAGATCGTTAGAGCCAATGAGCTTTTGTCAGAGCAGACGGAGGAGCTTCATAAGAATAAAATCGTGCTGGAGGAGAGGGCCAAGCAGCTGATGCTTGCCTCGCAGTTCAAGTCGGAGTTCCTGGCCAATATGTCCCATGAGCTGAGAACACCGCTTAACAGTATCATTAACCTGTCCCAGCTAATTGAAGAAAGCGAAGATGAACTGAGTGTAGAAGAGCTGTCAGAATATGGAGGGATTATTCACCGCTCGGGTGAAGATCTTCTCTCACTTATTAATGATGTTCTGGACTTGTCCAAGGTAGAAGCCGGAAAACTGGATATTATTAATGAAGACTTCAATGTCAGTGAGATCCCTGATCTGCTTCTTCAGCAATTCAGTGTGGTAGCCAAACAGAAACAGCTGGCCTTCGATATTTCACTGGATGCAGACATGCCGGGGGTTATCTATACGGATCCCCAGCGGGTGCAGCAAATTCTCCGCAATCTGCTCTCAAATGCCTTCAAGTTCACTATGACGGGCGGTGTATCGGTGAATGTCCGCGTAGTGGAACGGCAAGAGGGGCTCTCCTCGCGGAAATGGGTCGCCTTTGAGGTGCAGGATACCGGGATTGGCATTCCCCCGGAGAAGCATGATCTGATCTTTGAAGCGTTCGAGCAGGCGGATTCAAATATCAGCCGTAAGTATGGCGGCACGGGGCTTGGCTTGTCGATCAGCAATGATCTGGCCAGACTGCTTGGCGGGTTCATTACCCTGCACAGCCGCGAGGGACAGGGAAGCTTGTTCTCCCTGTATTTGCCGCTATAACCCTAGAGTATGGGTAGATTCCGGGCTCCAACTTTATTTGTGATTTCGGTGTATTGACAGGAGATTGATGCGGAGTAGAATGAAGCAAAAGCCGCATCAAAGGAGTGTTATCACCCCATGAACATCATGAGAAACCGGCCGCTGCGGAACCGCTCCAAGGAAGTACGCAAGGCCTCGATACACCGCAAGAATCTGCAGATCGCTACTTTTGAGGGGATACCATCCACAATATTCCAGGTGCTGCTGCAGGGGCAGTTCCTGACAGGCTTTCTGTTATATTTGGGGGCGAGCTCCAGTCAGATCGGATTCGTCCTGGCACTTACCACACTGGTGAACGTAGCGCAGATTGGCGTAGCCTTCCTGATCCAGAAGCTGCCAAGCCGCAAATGGGCTATGGTTACTTTTATCGGCCTGCACAGACTGCTCTGGGGATCCACCGGTCTTGTGCCGTTTATTTTTCCGCAAGAGTATTGGGTTACTGCTTTCATAGTAATGTATACCATAGCATTCATTGCTAATACGGCAGGCGGTGTGCTGTGGAGTTCTGTCATCAGCGACCTGGTTCCGGCACGGGTCAGAGGCCGGTATTTCGGCATCCGGAATACGTTTCTGAATGCACTGGGAAGCCTGGTAATGTACGGGGGCGGCATTATTCTGGACCGTTATCCGGGTGGACACGGGTTTCTAATTCTGTATATTGTCGTATGGATTTTCTCAATCTCGAATATTGTTGTTTTCTTCTTCTATCCGGATGTGCCGTTTGAGAAGTCAGAAGAAAAAGATTTTCTGCCGATGCTCAAAAAACCGCTTCACGATAAGCTGTTTATGAAGTCCACCCTGTTCCTGTCCGCATGGCTGCTGCTGCAGAATCTGACCGTGCCGCTGTATTCCTATGTGATGCTTCAGCTGCTTCATATCAATTATGAGAAGCTGTCACTGCTCAATGTATCGCAGACGATCTTCATGATGGGGAGCTTCTATGTATGGGGCAACCTGAACGCCAAATACAGCAACAAAAGGCTGCTGCTCTGGACCCTGCCGATCATCGCGCTCTCCTCCCTGATGTGGGGACTGCTATCCGTACTGCCGATGCTACCGGTTCTGTTTGCCGCGCATATTGTATTTGGCATGGGCGTAGGCGGCTTCAACCAGCTGGCCTTCAATTTCATTATCGGGGATACGCCGAAGAAGGAACGGCCGATGTATATGGCTATGTATGCGGCGCTCACCGGCCTCGCGGCATTTTTTGGTCCGCTGCTGGGCGGCCGGATCTACGAATGGATTAAGAACTGGCCCGAATGGACGCAGGTGTATGGAATGCAGCTTGTGGTAGGGACGCTGATGATCACGTTGGCGCTGCTGCTGGGCCGGCGTATTTTGCGGGATGAATAGAAGAATATTCTGAATAAGGAGGCAGCCGGGTGACAAGAATTGCGGTAGTATTGGGAGCCACGGGTCTGGTAGGCAGGGCACTGACGGAGGATTTGCTGAACGGGGATTGGGACGAGGTCCGCGTACTGGTGCGCCGGCCGCTGCAATTGGAGCATAAGAGGCTCAAGCAGATTGAGACCGATTGGGAACAGCTGGAGCAATATAAGGAGCAGTTCGCCGGAGTATACGCGGTGTTCTGCTGCCTGGGAACTACGATTAAGCAGGCAGGTTCACAGGAGCAATTCGAGAAGGTGGATCTGGACTATCCGCTTGCTGCTGCGGCTCTGGCCAAGGCCTATGGTGTGAAGCAGTTCCTGGCAGTGTCCTCTATAGGAGCGAACGCGAAATCGCGCAACTTCTACAGCCGGACCAAGGGGCGGGCAGAGGACGGGCTGATTGCTGCCGGATTCCACGGCTTACATCTGTTCCGGCCTTCGCTGCTGCTGGGAGAACGTGAGGAATTCAGGCTGGGAGAACGTGTCGCTTCCGTAATCATGAGGGGGTTGGATTTCGCTATGGTCGGCCAAGCTGCGAAGTACCGGGCAATCCCCGCTGCCAAGGTGGCGCGGGCGATGAGGAATATTGCCCTTGCCGATACAGGCGGCGTGCATATTTATACCAATGATGTGATTCATGTGATCGGCAAGCATTAGATCTTCAGCAGGTTTGCAATAAACAGACCTCAGGACTTACAATGAAACATAAAATGATATGTACATAACGGCCCGCAGGCTGCGTACAACAAGCAGGAGGAGCGAGACATGAGTAAAAAGCAGGTAGCAACGAGCAAAGCCCCGGGGGCCATCGGACCGTACAGCCAGGCAATCACCGCCGGCAACTGGGTGTACACCTCCGGCCAGCTTGGTATGGACCCGGAAACGGCAGCACTGGCGGACAATGTGCAAGAGCAAGCGCGCCAGTCGCTTAGCAATGTGAAGGCCATTCTTGAAGAGGCCGGGGCATCCATGGAGCATGTAATCAAAACAACGGTATATCTGAAGGATATGAATGATTTCGCAGCTGTTAATGAAGTATACGCCACTTTCTTTACTGAGCCTTATCCGGCCCGCAGCGCAGTCGAAGTGGCGCGTCTGCCGAAGGATGCACTTGTTGAGATCGAAGCGGTAGCACGCAAAAAATAAGCCTTACTGAAGATAGAACCCGAAATACCGGGCTGAATCCCATGTACCTCTTTGCAGGTGCGTGGGATTTTTGCTGCGGATTAGTGTGGAATAATGAAATCGGTCGGTAAGCCGGCAATGATAAAGGCTGTCCCGACCCTATACAGGAGCGGGGCAGCCTTATGTCTTTTCACCGATATCGTCAATATCTGCTGCGGGTACGCGGCGGGGTGAGCAGAAGCCAGATGCTGTAGAGCAGCAGAAGTCCTGCAGCAATCAGCCCGGTGAAGAAAATATTATCTGTATCCTTCTGTTCAATAGCAATGGCAATGAAGGCCCAGACGAAGACGAGCGGATAAATGCTGTCCCGGTGAGGGAAGCTTACAATAACAGCCAGCACTGCACCTACACAGAGCATAATTACAGCCCAGAGTGAATCGCTTAGCCCGAAGCCGTCCCAGTTGTTCTTCTCCAGCACGATGCTGACATTAACGATGGTAGCTACAGAGATCCAGCCGAGATAAATGCTGAAGGGCAGTCTAACCAGCCATTTCTCGCCGGAGGTAGGGTCCGGGATGCTGCGGGTACGGCGGTAGATTACAATCAGTGAAACCAGCATAAGCACCATGGCAACCAGCGACAGCTCAATGTACAAATAATGCCAGAGAAATAGCCAGCCCATATTAAATATACAGCTGAGCACGAACCAGATGCCTATATGCTGCACGGAATCTCTGCCTCCGGTATCACTGCGGAACTGATAAATAATGAACCCGGCGAGCAGGAGGTAGATCAGAGACCAGATGGAGAATGCGTAGCCGGCCGGTGTAATGTAAGTATGATATCTGTCTGAAATTTCTCCAGTACTGTTCCCGCCAAGCGGCAGCGCCACCGACAGCGTATTGACGGCAATCATGCCGAGGTACAGCAGCAGATTCCACCACTTATAAGGATTGCTTCTTCTCATTCTTGTCACTCCCTAAATTAGGTTATTTAGCATGTGCCTATCCTTGGCCTACATAGAATATACCCGCTTTAACAGCAATTAAGACTATCTCCCGCAAAAAAATGACCAACAGGTCATGAATTTAACGGATAGCATTCCGTAAGCTCGGGGTAATATGTAGAGAAGAAGAGCTAATACGGGAACGATGAAGATCAAGCAGGCAATAGCCGAAGGGGGACAAAAGGCATGGAGAGCAGCGAGGCGATACGCCCTGAGAAGATGGGACCACTCGTAATGAAGGAGACTTGGAACACTCCGGGAAGCGTGGTTTCCTGGGAACGGTCGGAGAATGTTTATATCTGCCGGGGGGAATGCGCGGGGGTTGTCTTTATCTTTTTGAGCGATGATATGTTCCGGATGAAAGTCTTTCATGGTGAGGTTCCGGACCTGACCACATCGGAGGCGGTGATGAATGAGAGCTGTATCCCGCATCTGTTTCCTGTGGATGAGACAGAGGATCAGCTAATCTTCACCACAAGTGCCATCCGGCTGATTATCGAGAAAACATCGTTTCTTCTCCGTGTGGAGAATACCTCGGGCACGGTGATTATGCAGCAGAATCTGACCAGCTGGAACCCGCGCGGTGCGAGTCATGCGGAGTATGATATGCAGCCGGATTCGCATTTTTACGGACTGGGTGAGAAGTCAAGCTTCCTCGATAAACGCGGGGAGCGTTATACGAACTGGAATACCGATGTTTTTGCCCCGCATCTGCCGGAGATTGAAGCGCTCTATGAGTCTATTCCGCTGCTCATTCACATGCACGGCGATCTCACCTACGGATTATTTCTGGACAATATGGGGCGGAGTGATTTCGACATGCGTTCGCATGGCGTTGCTTTTACTATTGGCTGCTCTACGGGGGAATATGACATTTATTTCATTAACGGGCCCGAGATGAAGGATGTTGTCAAAAGATACACCTCGCTCACCGGCCGGATTGCGCTTCCGCCTAAATGGGCGATCGGCTACCATCAGTCACGCTACAGCTATATGAACCAGCAGGAGGTGCTACAGCTTGCCCGGACCTTCCGTGAGAAGCATATTCCGTGTGATGTCATTTATCTCGATATCCATTATATGGACGAGTACCGCGTATTCACCTTTGACCCCGTCAACTTCCCGGACCCGCAGAGAATGATCTCAGAACTCGGGGAACTGGGTGTGCGGATCGTGCCCATTGTGGATCCCGGTGTCAAAAAAGACCCCAAATACGAGGTGTATAAGCAAGGTGTGCTGGAGAAGCATTTCTGCCGCCGTCTGGAGGGCGATATCTTCTTCGGCGAGGTCTGGCCGGGGATCAGCGCATTCCCCGATTTCAGCGACAGCCGGACCGCCGAGTGGTGGGGCGACCTGCACAAGTATTACACGGACCTGGGCATCCAGGGGATCTGGAATGATATGAACGAGCCGGCGGTCTTCAATGAGACCAAGACGATGGATCTCGATGTGATGCATTTCAACAACGGCAGGCCCGTTACCCATGAGGAATACCACAATCTGTACGGGATGATGATGTCAAAAGCAACGTATGAGGGACTGGCCGAGCATATGGGGGGCGAGCGTCCTTTTGTGCTGACCCGTGCCGGGTATGCGGGCATTCAGCGGTATGCCGCCGTCTGGACCGGGGATAACCGCAGCTTCTGGGAGCATATGGCGATGGCGATGCCGATGGTGCTGAATATGGGGCTGTCGGGGCTGGCGTTCTCGGGGCCGGATATCGGCGGATTCGCCCATCATACGTCTGCACAGCTGCTGGTGCGCTGGACGCAAATGGGCGTCTTTTTCCCATACTGCCGCAATCATTCCTCCATCGGAACGCTGCGTCAGGAGCCCTGGTCCTTCGGGGAAGAAGTGGAGGGGATTCTGCGCGAATTCATCGGACTGAGGTACCGCTGGATGCCGCATTTATACAATCTGTTTCATGAGGCGGAGATGTGCGGGCTGCCTGTGATCCGTCCGCTTATCCTTGAATATCCGCGTGACCCGCATGTGACCAATCTGTGCGATCAGTTCCTGCTTGGCGAGAATGTGCTGATTGCCCCTGTCTACCGCCCGGATACAGATCACCGCTCGGTCTACCTGCCCGAAGGCTGCTGGATTGACTATTGGGACGGGAAGATTCACGAAGGCGGCCGTCATATTCTTGCTGCTGCGCCGCTGCATATTATGCCGATGTATGTGAAGGCAGGCAGCTTCACGGCCGAAGGTCCGCTGAAGCAGTATGCGCTGGAGGACACGGAAGAGACGGTCACCTTCCATCTGTACGGAGCGGAAGCTGCCCAAGGATTCTCGGCGGCATTCAAGCTGTATGAGGATGACGGGCACAGCTTCGGTTACCGTAAAGGGGAATATACAGAGCTTGCCGTGCAGGCTACAGGTACCGAAGGTGCCCTGGTGCTGCAATGGGGATATGGCGTGCATGATTATAAGCCGCGCCGGGAGATGCTGCGGTTTGCGCTCTGTTATCCGTTCTTCACCGTGGCGGCGGTGGACGGACTTGAGGAGATCACCCTGGAACAGCTGGAGGAAGGCAAAGCGGGCTGGGTTTATAACGGCAGGAAAGGTGCGATTATTGTACAGGTAACGGATGCTGCCGACGGCGGGGAGCTGCGGATTCAAGCGAACAAGTAACCCCTTTAGTTTATAAAGAGCCGGCTTCGCCTTGCAAAGAGGGGGCGGACGGTTCTTTGTGTTGCCTGGAAAAAATCAGTTCTGTCGGACACGGACGATGCAAAGGACCGGAATAAGTGGATTATCTCCACCTGCTGGCTGATGACGGGCCCGCTGATAAACAACAGTTGGAAAAAGAGCACTTAAATTTCTGCATAAAATACAACATTCCTTTCGGAAACCTTCTTATTATGGGATCAAAGAGTTGTAATACATACAACATTTTGAATTATTTGATCTGACCACCGTTGATTGAACGGGTGCTTGTTTAAAATTAGTCATAAATACGGACTTCAAGCAGCTGCGACTGGGTCTGAGAGGCCTCTCCGGAATGCTGCCGGAACTGCGGATGAGGGAGATTTGCAAAAGAATCTGCAGATTTTCTGCAGAAAACGTGCAGAAAAGTTTTTAAATGTAGACTTTTTCGTATAAGATGAAGGGATGAAGAAAAAAGTTGCAGTGATAACCACAATGGGATGGCTGTACAGTTACTGCTGCTAGTACAGCTTCATAATATATTTCTCGCAGAGAAGGAAACAGTCTTCCCGCTGGGACGGACTGGCTCTTTCTGTTTGCTTAAAAGAATGGAGATCATCAATGATTAAGCATCTGTATGCAATATGGTTAGGGGACGTATTATTTTGCTTCTCGGGTGAAACTTCTGAGCCGAAGGTGGACGCGTGGACACGCGTGATTAAACGGCTGGAATTTCGGAGCGGCTGGCGTCCTTTTGCGGGTGCTGCGCTGCGGCTGGCGGAAGTGAAGTATCCTGCTGCCGCCGCCGTGGAAGGGAAGACGGCGCGGCGCGGAATGCCGGGGCGCACCCTTGAAGGGCTGGCCCTGTCGCCCAAGGACGCTTTTGAGCTGCTCCTTGCCTGGGATGAGCAGGCAAGCCGCGCCCAGGGCATAGAGCCGGGCGGAGAACTGCGCTACTGGTCGGCTGCGGCCCGGTTTGCGCTGGAGCTGATGGGCAAGGGCGGGATTGTCCCCGGCGCTCAGCCGCCGCGCAAGGTGGGCTCACGCCGCCGCGGCGGCGAGCAGGCGGCAGCGGTATGCTGGTCGCCGGCTTTCCGGGAAGAGGCGGATAAGGAATTCTTCCTGCAGATGGCGGCTTCCATGCCGGTGCTTGCGCTCGGCACTCACGTAGCCGAGGAGGGGGATCTGTCCTCGCGGGAGGAAGCAGGCGGGTATGTGCTCTATTCGTTCCTGCAGGCTGTGATGACAGCGGAGATCAAGAATGTGGTCGCGGCCAACGAGAGCGCACTGGGTCCATTCAAAGCGAACTACCGCCGCGGTTACTCGCCGCTTACTGAGCTGTGGTGGAACAGTCTGCTGACCGGCAGCCGGGATATCCCTGTTCAGGGGACTCCGGCTGAAGTGACCGAGCTTCTGGCTGCCGTGAGTGAGACGGCAGGCAACGAGGTGCCGCATTTCGAGACGGAGGAAGCACGCAGCGGACAGCTCAGCCTGGGCCTGCGGCTGGAGCCGCCTGCAACCGACAGTGAGCTGTGGCGGCTGACGTTCTGGGCGGAGAGCCGGGAGGAAGGTGAATTCTGGATTCCGGCCGAAGCGGTCTGGAGCAGCCGGGAACGGGAATTCACGCTGTGGGGCAAGCGCTACCGCAACATTCAGCAGCAGCTGCTTGCTGCGCTGGGGCGGGCAGCCAAGATCTCCCCGGACATTCAGCGAGCGCTGGCCGAACCGGCGCCGCGCGGGGTGGAGCTGCTTCCGGAGCGGCTGTATTTCTTCCTGAAGGAGAGTGTACAGCAGCTGCGTGAACGGGGAATTACGGTGCAGATGCCTTCACGCTGGAGCCGCGAAGGACGGCGGCGGATCGGGATGAGAATGAAGATGCAGCCGCCGCCGGGCGGAGTGGATGGGCCTGTACAAGCAGCGCTGGGCATGGAGGAGCTGATCTCCTTCCGCATCGAAGCTTCCCTGGGCGATTCGGAGATCAGCGAGGACGAACTGAATGCGCTGGTGGAAGCCGGAGTGCCTTTTGTACGTTTCCGGGGTGAATGGATCGAAGTGGACCCGAAGGAGGTCCGTCAGGTCCTGAGATATATGAAGCGCAACGAGAGCGGAGAGATGACGGCAGCAGACTGGATGCGCCTGGAAGCCGAGGATGGCGAAGAACGGCTATGGAAGGGCATGTCGGTCACGGGCATGGAGACCTCCGGTTTACTGGCCTCTCTTATGCATGGCGATGTGCTGCGCGGGCTGCCCATGCGTCCGGTGCCGGATGATCTGAACGGTACCCTGCGGCCTTATCAGGAACGGGGATATCAATGGCTTACGGCGCTTAGCGGCCTTGGCTTCGGGGTCTGTCTGGCCGATGATATGGGGCTTGGCAAAACCGTGCAGGTGATCACCTGCCTGCTGGACCGTGCGCTGAATGCGCCGCCGGGAGAGAAGCGGGAGCCTGTGCTTATCCTCTGCCCGACCTCACTGCTGGGGAACTGGCAGCGGGAATTGCAGCGGTTTGCACCTTCGCTTAGTGTGCATATCCATCATGGCGGCCGTCGGGTACGCGGAGAAGGATTCACCGAGCTTGCCGCCAGCCATGAGATTGTACTGACTACGTATCATCTGGCAGGCCGGGACAGTGAGGATCTGGCCGGGGTGCGCTGGTCAACCGTTGTGCTGGATGAAGCGCAGTATATTAAGAACCACCGCACCAAACAGGCGCAGAGTGTCATGAAGCTGACCGCGCCGCACCGGATTGCGATGACCGGTACCCCGGTAGAGAACCGGCTAGGCGAGCTGTGGTCGATCTTTCATTTCTTGAATCCGGGGTATCTCGGAACCTATCATTCCTTCCGCCAGCGGTATGTATCTGGCGAAGGCGGGGAACGGCTGCGTGAGCTTCACCGTCTCGTATCTCCATTCCTGCTGCGGCGCCTGAAGAGTGATCCCGATATTTCGAAGGATCTTCCCGAGAAGATCGAGCTGAAGTCGTATTGTCCGCTAACAGAAACGCAGGCAGCCCTGTATCAGGGCGTTGTGGATGAGATGCTTGGCGTAATCGGTGAGCGGTCGGGCATGGCCCGGCGGGGGCTGGTGCTGTCCTCCCTGACCAAGCTGAAGCAGATCTGTGATCATCCGCAGCTGTTCCGCAAGGATGACGGCCGGAGCCTGCGCAGTGAGCCCTCCGGCAAAATGGATGTGATGTTCGAGGTGCTGGACAGCATCTCCGAGCTTGGGGAGTCTGCGCTGATCTTCACGCAGTATGTGGCGATGGGCGAGCTGCTCGTCAGCCGGCTGGCCAGAAGGTACGGGGAGACACCGCTCTTCCTGCATGGCGGCATTCCGAAGCGTGAACGCGACGAGATGGTGCATGCTTTTCAGGAGGGGGAGGGTCCTGCATTCTTCGTCCTGTCCCTCAAAGCCGGGGGCGTAGGCCTCAATCTGACCAGGGCCAATCATGTGCTGCATTACGACCGCTGGTGGAACCCGGCAGTTGAGAACCAGGCTACGGACCGGGCATTCCGGATCGGACAGCACAAGAATGTTCAGGTGCATAAGCTGATCTGCCAGGGAACGCTGGAGGAACGGATCGATGAACTGATTGAACGTAAAAAAAGTCTGTCCGAGCAGGTTGTCGGCTCCGGCGAGAATTGGTTGACCGAAATGTCCAACCATGAGCTGAAGGAGCTTATCGAACTGCAAGGACAGGACTGGATGTAAATGATAGTTGTATGGCAGAAAGAGGGGAACATCCATGATTGAACTGCTGGAGTTGAAGCTGGAGGTGCTGCCGGGAAAGATCAAAGCCACCGGGAGCCTGGGAACCGCCGCTGCGGAAGGTGTAGGCAGACGGAACGGCAAACCCGGTGCAGTTGCAGAGGAACAAGCGCAGCGCGCGGTGTTCACTTTGCATATTCCGGAATGGACGGCCGCCCGGAAGAATGAGGTGCTGCTACAGCTCTCTGCGCATCCGGGTGAATTGTATGAGCTGCTCCAGGGCAGCCTGGAAGGCGGGCTTGCTGCCCTTGAGGTGCTGCCTGCTGATGCTGAACTCGAAGAGGCGGCCAATGAACAAGGCACAGGCTTGCTGCCCGCCGGGGAGCTGCTGCTTCGGGTGAAGCAGCAGCTAACGAAGGAGCCGCTGCTGGCTTTTGCCCTGCGCGGCCTGTCCAAGGAGGAACTGCTCTCCGGGGTGTTTGCTCTCTGGGCGGAGCAGGAGAATGAGCGGGTTATTGAAGAGGGGGCTCCTCCCCCTGTAACGCTTGCTTCCGAGTTGGCCCGGCTGGAACGTAAAGGTCCGGCGGTGTCCTCGGGAGAATGGCTGGCCGAGGCGGCTGCGGAGGGCTCGCTCCATCAGCCGGGGCCGCTGTTTCATGAGATCTCTGCCCGGCCATTTCCGGCAATGCCTGATGTCATTGAACCGGAAGAGGACTGGAGCTCGCTGCTGCCGCAGACGCCTAAGGCCCGGGAAGGACTTGCCCTGCTGATGCGCCGGGTATCGGAAGCCGCCGCCAAACGTGCGGCTGGCTTGAATAAATTGTAAGCGCACAACGCCAATAAAGGCAGTACTTTAACATCCTAGCTGTTAAAGTACTGCCTTTATTGTATACAAATATATTTATACTAAGGGGTCATTACTTTTGCCATCCGCTTCTGACAGTTCGAGGATCTCCCGGCGCAGGCGGAGCATCTTCTGATCCAGTTCATCAGCGGCACGTGCAGCCTCTTTTAATTCCTCAGCCACATGCGGCGGTAGCTGTTTGTCAAATTTATAGTAGAGAATATGCTCCATGCTGGCCCAGAAATCCATAGCGAGTGTACGGAGCTGAATTTCGGCTTTGACCCAGCGGGTTCCTTCCAGCAGCACAAGGGGGATGGCGACGATAAGATGCAGACTCTGGTAGCCATTTGGCTTCGGATGGGCGATGTAATCCTTGATTTCCAGCACGCGGATATCCTCGCGCGCGCACAGGTGATCCACCAGCCGGTAAATATCCTTCACAAAAGCACAGACGATCCGCATACCTGCAATATCGTGAATGTGCTGCTCCATATTCTCCAGCGTGAAATCATGGCCTTTGCGTTCCATCTTCTGTACAATGCTCTTCGGTTCCTTAATGCGTGACTTCACATGCTCAATGGGACTGAAGCCGTCGCGTACCTGCCACTCTGTACGGATGACATCAATTTTATTCTCAAGCTCATTCAGAGCATGTCGGTAAAGCGCCGGCAAAGCTTTGAAATTCTCAACCTGCTTGGCAAAATCTTCGTGTACCTGCCACTTCTGCATATCCTTCACATGGACCTGCAACTTGTGTAGTGTAACCTGTGTACTATCGTATTCTTCCACTGAAACTCTCCCGGTATTCGTTATTTGTGACTGTAGACCATGAACGGATGACTACGGCGTTCGCATAAAATGCGCTGCAGTTTATGTGATTCTATTTTAACCGAAGTACAGCCCCGGAAGCAAAACAAAGCCGGATGAAGCCGAAGAGAAACATTCTTCCCGCAGCAGCGTATTAGCTCACTATAGGCCTATCTATCTGGCGGGACGGGGCTTTACGTTCCAGATTAGGGCGGCAGAGGCGTTTCTACTTGTTAGTCGGAGAACCGCCGCCGTACCCTTCATCCTGATAGCCGGTATTTCCGAGCCTCTGCAGAACATTCATTTCATCAATGAGCCGGCGCGTTTCGTCTGTGCCGTGGTCATGCAAATACTGGAACAGATGAATGGTGGCATCGTCAAACTGCTCCGCAGCATCATCATGATCGGCTGATTTATAGGGGACAAAAGCACGCCGGAAGGCATAGTCGTCCTCACCGGCAAGACCTTTCAGAAGATCCTGGAGCACGGTAAGCTCTTCATCCGAGAGCAGAACCTCAAATTCGTTCGAGTCGTTACGCACATCCTGAATCAGGCCATGATTCACGGATACGAAATATCGTTTATGGTTATCGTTAGGCAATGTTATCCCTCCATTATTCGATAATGTTCGTCATGTAGTATTTAACACCTGACGACAAATAATGAATCTGTCAGGGACTTTTGGTATGATAGAGTCACGTTTCCACTGCTGTACGGAGCGATAACGATGTATGGGGTTATTTTGCGGCTGCGAATCAGCCTATTCTCACTCTGGAGAAGGAGGAACTACAATGAATTTTCTGCAACGCATTAAAGACGGTGCCAGCCGGGTGAGTGAAAAAGCGCAAAGCTCGGTGGAAGTAGGCAAGCTGAACGGGCAAATTTCTGATATCGAACATGAGATGCAACTTGAATTTTTGAAAATGGGAAAGCTTTTCTACGAAGGATATCGTTCCAGAGATATGTCGGTGGCAGAGGGGCAGATGATCGAGCTGGCGCGCGGCTGTAACAAGCTTCAGGAGCAGATTGAGGGCGTGCGCTCAAGAATTGCCGAACTAAAGAATGAACGGCTCTGTGCCTGCGGCCAAATCGTAGCACTGGATGCCAACTTCTGCCCGCACTGCGGACGCAAGCTTGAGGAGCTGCCACTGCGCAAGGAACCGGTGCTGCGCAAGGAACCGGCGCAGGCCGTTACGGTACATACCGTACATGAGCACGAAGATGAGGAAGATCAGTACTACGGTGAGGAAGAATTGACAGAAGCGGAGCGGGAACTCGCTAAGAGACCTGAACAGCCTGTCCAGTACGCCGAAGCCTTGACGGAAATTGAAGTGGAACCGGAGCCTGAAGAGTATGAACGGGTTCTTCCGGATACAGAACGGGGCCGCCGTGAGGCCGATGAACTGGAGCGTGAACGTGAGCGCCAGCTGGAGCTGGACCGCCGGATCCGCGACTGGAAAGCCAGTGAGCCTGCAGAAGAGACTGCCGTCAGCGAATCGGGTACACGGGATATTGTGAAATGCCAGATTTGCCGCGCCGATCTGCCGAAAGGCTCAATGTGGTGCCCGCGCTGCGGTTCGGAGCAAATTTAGACAGGGTTAGACAGACAGCTTAGGGGGACAACATAGATGGAACAGTTGCTGCTGCATCTGCGCAATTTGGGTTTCACAGAGATGGAATCCAAAATTATGGTTGAGCTGGCCACCAAGGGCCAGGCTTCGGGCTACGAAGTGGCAAAGCAGCTAGGAGTATCAAGATCGAATGTATATGCGGCGCTTCAGCGCCTGACTCAGCAAGGCTACGTACGCTGCGGGGAAGGGGAGCCGGCCCGCTACAGCGTGCTGGACCCGGAAGAGCTGGCGACGATGATATCCGGCCGGGTACAGGCGTCGCTGGCCTACATGGAAAGTGAAATGCCGCGCGGAGGCCCGGTCAGCCCTTCATTTTATAACGTGGAAGGTGACCGCAACGTAACGGGAGCGCTGATCCGCCAGCTCAATCTCGCGGCTCAGGAGATCGTGGTTGATGTATGGCGGGAGGAAGCCTCGCTGCTGCGCAGTGAGCTGGAGCAGGCAGAGCTGCGCGGAGTGAAGCTGCTGTGGGCTTTTGACGGCGGCAACGCGGCCTCTGCGCCATACCCGATATGGCCGCCGCTGGACGGTAAGCCACAGCGCAGCGGGGGGCGGAAGTTTTCTTTTGTCATCGACCGTTCCTGGTGTATGCTGGGCATGCGTTATGAGGACGGAACTGCGCAGGCGGTGGTTACCGAGCACCCGGTGCTCGTGGAGCTGCTGCTGAATCATTTTACACAGGAAATGGTATTGTTCGAGCTTGAAGAAGATATGGGACCTCAGCTGCAGAAGCGGTACGGGGAACGCTATGGCCGGATTTACAGCAAATATGTATTGCATGACCAGGATGAAGCCGGGGAAGAACAGGCGGAGTAGCTCCTGAGATGCAGAGGGTACTAAGCTAGGGAGGTGACAAGCGTGGAGTGTATTGTTCATTTTGATGTGCAGCATTCGGAAGGCGTGAAGCCGTTACGCGGATTGCTGTTTTTGGACGAAGGGAAGACCCCGGGAGAGCAGGATTTAATCGGCATGTTCAAGGACATGAATTTTAATGTCCGGCTTGAGGACCGGGAGAAGTTAGTGTTCAAACCTGTAGCACCTGGAGAGAAGTATTCAGAGATTCGGATTACGAGCTTTGACAACGGCAAAAAGAACAGCAAGCAGGATAACGAGCTGAAGTCGATTGTCGGTAACCTGCTGCCCCAGAAACCTACGGGGCTGTAGCAGACGAAGCAGGGTCCATTTGAGGATAGAGGAGGAGCACGGATGGAGTTATTGAGACAAAAGGTCATTAACGAAGGTATTGTTCTCGGCCCTGGTGTGCTCAAGGTTGATTCTTTTCTGAATCACCAGATGGACCCTTTCCTGATGCGTGAAGTAGGACGCGAGTTTACCCGCCGTTTCGCCGGGGAAGGAATCACTAAGGTGCTGACTATCGAATCCTCGGGGATTGCTCCCGGCATTATGACGGCGCTGGAGCTTGAGGTCCCGATGATTTTTGCCCGCAAGCAGAAGTCGCTGACGCTGACGGAAGATATTTATGTGGAGAAGGTCTACTCCTTCACGAAGAAGGAAACTAATGAAATTACCGTCTCCCGAAAGTTCATCGCACCCGGTGAGCGCGTGCTGATCGTCGATGATTTCCTGGCGAATGGTGAAGCGGCCTTCGGGCTGGCACGGATCGTTGAACAGGCGGGCGGCAGCGTTGCCGGGATTGGGATTGTGATCGAAAAAGCTTTCCAGCCCGGCAGCCGCCTGCTGAAGGAAGCCGGGTACCGCGTGGAGTCGCTGGTGCGGATCGCTTCGCTGGATGACGGCGTTGTTGGCTTCGTGGAGGAATAAGGAATACTGCCGAGTGGACTTTTGCGGCAGACGTAAATAACAGGCAGGCCCCCGGAAGGAATCGGGGGCCTGCCTGTTTGTGTTTGAAGGCGGGCATAGGTAGTGCAGCTGAGGGGGAGTGCCTGTTTGTGCTTATAGGCAGAGCGCAAATAGCGCGGCTGAAGCTGCAGGGGGTGGGGTGCTAGCTGCAGCCCCGACTAAAAGCAGAAGCGCTCGCGGCTGGACGCCTACTGCGTGCGGCCAGCCCTACGCCTCCTGTGCTTCGGTTAGGCGAAGCGGACTCCAGTGCGCTTATTTGGTCATTTGGGGTATCATATTGATCCATTTGTGAGGGATAGCGGAATCTCAGTCCGCAAGTCAACTAAAAACCCCCTTGCCGGAGAGAATAAGGTCCTCTCAGTCCGCAAGGGGGTACATAGTGGTTAGATAATGGCTAGATCGCCGGAACGTCGTTGGTGGAAGCAGCCTTAAGCAGTAAAGGGTGCGTTGGCTGCTGCGACTGTGGACGGTACCGGCTGCAAGCATTGAGACCACAGGCAGCCGCTTTTGCCGGCGCAGCCGTTAGCTTAACCGGCTGCGCCATGCTTCCCACAGCCGCAGCGGCACGAGCCCCGCCTAGCCGCTCGCGTGGCACGGCCCGGCTGCGCCCTGCGCGCCGGCCGCCGCCAGCGGCGAGAGCACGCGCAGTGCCCCCGGCTCGCAGCGCACGGCCAGCGGCGCGGTGCCGAGGGCCTCGCCGTCGCCGATGGCATGGCGCGGCTGCGCGAAGTGGACGGCTACGCTGCGTCCGCGCAGCATGGTGACGTAGGGCAACGCAACGTGCTTGCCCTTCACCACCGTCGGGAACAGCCGCAGCAACTGCCCGCGGCTGATCCCGTGGACAACGCAGACGTCGAGCAGGCCGTCGCCTGACTCCGCCTGCGGGCAGATCAGCAGCCCGCCGCCGTAGCTGGGCAGGTTGCAGACCGAGACCAGCCACGCCCGGTCGAAGGTCTGCTCCCTGCCGTCGCAGGTCACGCTGACCCGGCAGGACTTGAAGGTAATCAGCGTATGCAGAATGCCGATGATATAAGCCAGGCGGCCGGCGCCGATGGCATTGCACAGCCGTTTGTAGCGGCTGTTGTTCACATTGACGGCTACCTGGGCATCGAAGCCGCTGGCTACGGCGGTCAGGGTGAGCCCATCCGCGCCCGAGAGCAGATCAGCTTCGAGGCAGCGGTCCTGCAGCGCGTTATCCAGCGCGGCCTCCGGGGTGAGCGGGATGCCGAATCCCCGCGCGGTGTCGTTGCCGGAGCCCGCGGGGATTACGCCGAGCGGCACCCCTCTGCGCCGCAGTGCGCCTAGCACGCTGTGGATCGTGCCGTCTCCGCCGATAACGATGGCGGCGCGCCAGTCCTCGCGGCGGGCAAGGGCGTGCAGCACCTGATTCTCCGCGCTGTCTGCGCTTTGAGTGAACAGCGCTTCATGCGGAATGGCGCGCACCTTGAGCATGGCTTCAACGGTATGCCAAGTCCGCCGCCCCGCTCCGCCGCCCGAGCGGGAATTTATGATCAATAAATACATGGATGTTCCCCCAGCCTGTAATGTTTCCTGTATGTCCTGATTCCATTGTACGGAGAGGACAGGCAAAAGGGAATCTTTTTTACCGGTTACAGCTGCCGCAGCTGACTCTCGGCGATTGCTCCTGCCCAGGGCAGCCTATACCATCTTCCGCCCAGTGCGTGGTAGATCATCAGCAGCCATACGGCAAAGCCCAGCAGGGAGAGAAGGGCGGCCGCGACAGGACCGAGAAAAGGGATGAAGCCGCTCAGTACATGGGCTACCATCAGCGCTCCGAAGGCAATCAGGGATTGCAGCGAGTGGAACAGGACGAACCGGCTGCGCTTCTCCAGCGCGAGGAACACAATGGCACCAATGAACGGGAAGAAGTAACACAAGGCGGCGGCAATATTATCGGGCAATCCGGTGGAAGATCTGAAAGGGGACAAAGGGCTCACTCTCCTTGGTTTGGAGAAGAAAGGTACGGATAATCAACCTTCTTCCCTTCAAGCCTATGAAGAATCACGTTAAAGTATGAACTGCACTGGGGATATGTCCAATATTTTCTGCAGCATTGGGTAGACTAATATTAGGTTCCCGCTGCTGGCGGTAGACATACAATAAATTTTAGCCAGAGAGAGCGGGAGGCGCGGTTGAGGTCAGGTTAGGAGTAGTGGTTGTAGCGGAAAATGAGGATCTTACTTAACGTGGAAGCTAAAGAAGTATAAAAAATTTCCATTCGCATATTTTACAAGGAAAGGTGGAACTTGGACTGGAATATGATACAATATAACGATAAAGCCCGAAAGGAGTGATTCAGCAAGTGGCTCTTCGGGTAACTAAAGTGTCAAGGTGTCTTTACTCTGAGACATCCTTACTCTCAGCCCAAATCACGACGAACCTGCTTCACCGGCAAGGCGGATTTCCGGAATACCGGAAGGATGGTCAAGGCGGATAATGCAAGCCACGTATGTGTAATGGTTTCTTAACTTGCATTTCAAGGTTACGGCGGACTTTTCATCATGCATTCTCTACAACGGAGCATTCATTTTCAATGTTTTGGGAGGGAACTGATCATGGCAAGTAAAGGTCATAACGAAGTCAAGGAAAGTCTACGGGAAATGACACGCATTTTCCGGCCCAAAGATCCCAAGAAATTTGTGAAGGAGTACGTCCGGAAGTATCGGATCACGGGAGGCTATGAAGAAGAGCTGACCATGGTTGTGGAGCATGAACTGGTAAGAATGAATTCGTCCGTTTCTTAAACAACAGATAGAATTGTTCTGCTTCTGCTTTTTGATGACAACATTTTGCGCTATAACATCCATGAGGATTCTCATAAACCGTGCCCGGGCAGCCTGTTTGCCGCTGGAATCGGTTTTTTTTGTATGCCCGGTTTACCGGATACAGAGCCATATCATTAGTCAAATGAATTAATAGACACAAATACATATGAATGCGCTTTAAAAGTAGTTTAACAGTTTTCGACTTATTTTGAAAGCGCTTTTAAAATCAATAAAGACAAGCTTTTTTCTTTTTCGAAATGATTATGTGAAATTGTTGTGAACGATTGACAAAACAGTGGGGCGAACTTATATTAATAGTGATTGTTATAATTGACAGGAAAATACTCTAATCTACGAATTCGGGAAAAGCGGGGTAGATCAATGATGAAAACGTGGCAGGCTGGAAAGCGGCTTCTTCCCATGACCGCAGCGCTTGGACTCATTCTTGCCGGATGCGGGCGGGAAGACTTGTCGGTACTCAGACCGCAGGGACCCGCAGCAGAAAGCTCGTTTGCACTGATGAAGCTGTCGATCTCAATCATGATCGTGGTGCTTTTGGTCGTCTTCTCTATTGCAGCTTATGTATGGATCCGTTTCCGCCGGAAACCGGATCAGAACGAGATTCCCAAGCAGGTGGAAGGCAGCTTCAAGCTCGAAGTGCTGTGGACGGTCATCCCGCTTATTCTTGTAGTTGTACTGGCGGTTCCTACAGTGAAGGCGGTGTTCGCTGCCGGCAATGATCATTCGGATGATAAGGATGCCATTAAGGTCAAAGTGACCGGCCATCAATACTGGTGGGAGTTTGAATATACGGATTACGGGGTGACAACAGCACAGGATCTGGTGATTCCAGCCGGTAAGGATATCGCTTTTGAGCTAAGCACCAAGGATGTCCTGCACTCCTTCTGGGTACCTTCGCTCTCCGGAAAAATGGACACCAACCCCGACGGAACGGTCAACCGCTTCAGCTTCAGTGCGCCGAATGAAGGCGTTTACCGCGGCAAATGTGCGGAGCTATGCGGGCCTTCCCACGGCTTCATGGAGTTTAAGGTGAAATCAGTCAGTAGTACGGCCTTTGAGGAGTGGTTAGCTTCGATGAAGGCTCCTGATTCTGTGTTGCCGGATGATCCGGCGCTCGCGGAGACCTTCAAATCCCAGTGCCTCACCTGCCATGCGACTGGAAGTATGCAGGATCTTTCCCAGGCTCCCAATCTGACCGGAATTGGCTCCCGCGAATCGGTGGCCGGCATTCTGCTTAATGACGACACGCGCGTGGACGGGGCACCGGTAGAAGAGAATCTGAAGACGTGGCTGCATGATCCCCAGAGCGTGAAGCCGGGCAACAAGATGCCGGATCCCAAGGATCTGGGCTTAAGCGATGAAGAGATCGACGGAATTGCCGAGTTTCTGGCCGGTTACACGCTGGACTGAAGCCGGATAGCCTATAGCCCGAAGCGGAAGCAGCATATTTGAAAAAGGGGGTACGTACCTTGGCCGAAGCAGCGCAATCCTTGCATCCCTCCCAGCCCTTGAAGCATGGCCACAGCGTTAAACGGCATACCGGGCTAATGGACTGGATCACCACCGTCGATCATAAGAAGATCGCGATTCTCTACCTGTGGGCTGGAGGCATCTTCTTCGGCATCGGCGGATTGGAAGCGATTCTGATCCGTATTCAGCTGATTAAGCCGATGAATACCTTTCTCGATGCCCAGACCTTCAACGAACTGATTACCATGCATGGCACAACGATGATCTTTCTTGGCGTTATGCCTGTCATCTTCGCACTGATGAATGCAGTCATACCGCTGCAGATCGGTGCGCGTGACGTAGCCTTTCCTTTTCTCAATGCGCTCGGATTCTGGACCTTCCTGTTCGGCGGTATTCTGCTCAACCTCAGCTGGGTAATGGGCGGTGCGCCTGATGCGGGCTGGACCGCATATACCCCGCTCTCCAGCACGGGCTACAGCCCCACGCACGGGGTGGACTTTTATACCATCGGGCTGCAGATTGCGGGCCTTGGCACACTGATTGGCGGCATTAACTTCCTGGCCACCATCATCACGATGCGCGCACCGGGGATGTCCTTCATGCGGATGCCGATGTTCGCCTGGACTACTTTTATTACTTCAGCTATTATTCTATTCGCTTTCCCTGCTATTACTGTAGGCCTTGTCCTGCTAACTTTCGACCGGATACTGGATGCCAACTTCTTCAATGTGGCCGGAGGCGGCAATCCGGTGCTGTGGCAGCATATCTTCTGGATCTTCGGCCATCCCGAAGTATACATTCTGATTCTTCCGGCCTTCGGCGTCATCTCTGAGGTTATTCCGACCTTCTCGCGCAAGCGGCTGTTCGGGTACAGCTCTATGGTGTTCGCAACGATTCTGATCGCCTTCCTGGGCTTCATGGTCTGGGCGCATCATATGTTCACCACCGGCCTCGGTCCGGTAGCGAATGCGTTGTTCTCAGTCTCCACCATGCTGATCGCCGTTCCGACCGGGATCAAGATCTTCAACTGGCTGTTCACCATGTGGGGCGGACAGGTACGCTTCACCACCCCTAATCTGTTCGCAGCCGGCTTCATCCCGACCTTCACCATGGGCGGGGTAACGGGGGTCATGCTGGCCTCTGCGCCTGCGGACTTCCAGTTCCATGATACTTACTTCGTAGTGGCGCATTTCCACTATGTTATTGTCGGCGGTCTGGTGCTCGGTCTGTTTGCCGGACTTCACTACTGGTGGCCGAAGATGTTCGGGCGGATGCTCAGCGAGACGTTAGGCAAGTGGACCTTCTGGACGTTCATTATCGGCTTCCACCTGACGTTCTTCGTGCAGCATTTCCTGGGACTGATGGGCATGCAGCGCCGTGTATTCACCTATTTGCCGAATCAGCAGTTTGATCTGCTTAACCTGGTCAGTACTATTGGTGCGATGCTGATGGGGGTCGGCATGCTGATCTTCCTCACGAATATCTTCCTGACCTCGAGACGGCCGGCTGATGCAGCCGATGATCCGTGGGAAGACGGGCGGACACTTGAATGGACGATTCCTTCTCCGCCGCCGGAATATAACTTCAAGCAGACGCCGCTGGTGCGGGGCCTGGATGCCTTCTGGAAGGAAAAAATGGCCGGACACAAGGCGATGACCCCGTCCGAACCGGTGGGCTCGATTCATATGCCTTCGGCAACGATTCTGCCGTTCCTGATGTCGGTCGGTATTTTCATAGCGGGACTGGGCTTCATGTTCAGCCGTGATGAGTTCAGCAGCAGTATAATGAGCTTTCTGTTCAATAACTATATCGTTACGGCACTGGGACTGCTTATTACCTTCGGTTCCATGCTGATGCGGTCGCTGTTCGATGATCCGGGCTGGCATATTGAACCCGAAGAGCTGGAAGGAAGGTGAGCGGATATGACTACAGCACATGCTGAAGCAGCCAATGGAACTCTCCCGCATGAACCGGAAAAAGCAACCCTCGAAGGACGCAACAAGGTGCTGGCCTTCTGGCTGTTCCTTGGTGGGGAAGCGGTGCTTTTTGGCACCCTCTTCGCAACCTTCCTGGCGCTGCGCAATCAGACCAATGAAGGCCCGTCTGCGAATGAACTGTTTCATCTTCCGCTGGTCGCGGCAGCAACCTTTCTTCTGTTGGTCAGCAGTCTGACCAGTGTCTTCGCGATCCAGGCGATGCACCGGGGCCGCGTCACTATGCTGCGGAACTGGCTGCTGGTCACGGTCCTGCTCGGACTATGCTTCCTGGTCCTGGAGATTTACGAATTCAGCGTATACATCAGGCATGAGGAATTCGGAATGACCACCAGTGCATTCAGCTCGGCTTTTTATACTCTGGTCGGCTTTCACGGTGCCCATGTGGCCTTCGGTATTCTGTGGATATCAGTACTGATCGGCCAGTTATTGCATAAGGGGCTGACGGTGGTAACCGCACCGAAGATTTATGTGTCGGCGATGTACTGGCATTTCATCGATGTGGTATGGGTCTTTATCTTCACGGTAGTATACCTGCTCGGAAAGGTGGGATGAAGCCATGACGACGAAGCAGCATTCTCCGGAATCTCCGGTGAAGCACCGGCACCGCCCGGAAGGACCGCAGCGGCATATTGTAGTCTTTGTCTTCTCCATTGTACTGACGCTGATCGCCTTTGCCGCAGTGGCTGCCGGAGGGGTGAATGCCACCTTTGCCGTTATTCTGCTGCTGGTGATGGCTGTGCTGCAGGTGATCCTGCAGATGGGCTTCTGGATGCATCTGAAGGACAAAGGGCATATGATGCCGATTATCTTCATGCTGGGCGGATTTTTTATCGCGGGGACTTGCATTATAATGTCGCTCTACTGGGTATGGTGGGATTAATACTGTACGGGGGGAGGGCTTGCGATGATGCCGGGATTACAATACTTCAGCTTTACTGAACTGTGGAGTCCGCTGTTTCTGGCCCTGATGCTCCTGCTGACTGCCGGATATTTTGTGCTGATCGGTCCGCTGGCCTCCCGGTTTGAGGGCAGTACTGCAGTCCCCTTCTGGCGGAGGGGGCTGTTCTTATGCGGAATGCTGGCCCTCTATCTGGCGCAGGGGGGACCTGTCAGTCTGCTGGGGCATATCCTTTTTTCGTTCCATATGGTCAGTATGGCCTTGTCTTATCTTGTCGCAGTCCCGCTGATTATGCTGGGGATTCCTGACTGGTGCTGGCGTGCGCTGCTCCGGGTGAATCCGCTGCGCGGCCTTGCTTTTCTGGCTAAGCCCATCGTTGCCGCACTGCTCTTCAACGGATTATTCTCGCTCTACCATATCCCGGCGATTCATGATTATGTCATGCTGCATTTCGCGGTTCACCGTCTGTACTACGCCGTATTATTCCTGACTTCAGGGCTCATGTGGTGGAATCTGATCAATCCCCTGCCGGAATACCGCGCACTGGGCGGCCTCGGTCAGGTAGGGTTCATCTTTCTGAACATGGTCCTGCTGACACCGGCCTGCGGGCTGATTATTTTTGCCGGTTCTCCCCTGTATGCTACGTATAGTGACCCCAATACCTGGGCGATGGCCATGGGCTACTGTGTACCGCAGAGTCCGGCTGCTTTGCTGCAGGCTTTTGGCGGACCCGGCTTCTTCGGATCTCTGTCCCCCAAGGTAGATCAGCAGGTCGGCGGCATCGTGATGAAGTTCATTCAGGAATTTATTTTTGCCTCGATGCTTGCTTATGTGTTCTATCATTGGTATAAAAAAGAGAACGGACAAGAGGACACGGAGTTGTCCGCGCCTGCCTCTGATCTTGCGGAGGAGGGTCTGAACTATAAGGGCTGGTAAGTGCCGAGGGGGATAATCATGGATATTTTCACATTGTTTCCAACGATCAGTACATCGTTCATCGTCATTAGCGCGGTGCTGGTGGCTATCGGCTGGAGACAAATCATTCAGGGCAAACGCGAAGCGCACAAGAAGACTATGATTGCAGCTGCTGTGGCGGCAATTCTCTTTTTCCTGGTGTACTCGTCAAGAACGATATTCGTGGGGAATACGACCTGGGGCGGACCGGATGATCTGTCGACGCTGTATCATGTCTTCCTGATCTTCCACATTGTGCTGGCTACCGTAGCTGCTGTATTCGGCATCACTACGCTGACGCTGGGCTTCAAGGCCAAGTATGCCAAACACCGCAAGTGGGGAAGAGTGACGGCTATGATCTGGTTTGTCACCGCTATTACGGGTGTTGCCGTTTATGTGCTGCTGTACATCTTCTATCCAGGCGGACATACGCTGCCGGTCTGGAAAGTCATTATGGGCGGTTAGCTGTAATTGAAGACAAGCCTGTACATCTGCTGTTCCGCTTATGCGGGGCGGGTGCACGGGCTTTTTTTTGTTGTACTGAAGCCTGCGAGTGAAGCAGACTGAGAAGACGTTATATCTCCAATAAACCTTATAACGGGGATGAATCGGACTGAGAAGCGCTTATATGGTTCATTTGAGCTCCAAATGACGGATATCCGGACGCTTAACAGAATCTCAGTCCGATTGACCTGCCATTTCATCAGATTTGACCATATAGTATGCGAAAAACTGAACACCGACAATGTGCTGGCGCGAAGTCCATCGTACCAAATGTAAGCGAAAAACCGAATACAATGTGCTGGCGCGAAGTCCATCGTACCAAATGTAAGCGAAAAACCGAATACAATGTGCTGGCGCGAAGGCCACCAGGCCAAATGTAAGCGAAAAACCGAATACAATGTGCTGGCGCGAAGGCCACCGGGCTAAATGTAAGCGAAAAACCGAATACAATGTGCTGGCGCGAAGGCCATCGTGGCAAAAGTAAGCGAAAAACCGAATACAATGTGCTGGCGCGAAGGCCATCGTGGCAAATGTAAGCGAAAACAAACATGTCTTTCAAGGCACAACTCCAGCATGAAAATGAGCAGCGTGGCTAAAAAACAGAACATCGTCTTTTCATTTATTTAACATATTTTAACGGAAAACCGAACACAATTGGACTGGGTAAGCCACGTAAGCCAAATGTAATCGAAAAACCGAACACAATTGGACTGGGTGCACCGCGTAGGCCAAATGTAATCGAAAAACCGAACACAATTGGACTGGGTGCACCGCGTAGGCCAAATGTAATCGAAAAACCGAACACAATTGGACTGGGTGCGCCGCGTAGGCCAAATGTAATCGAAAAACCGAACACAATTGGACTGGGTGCGCCGCGTAGGCCAAATGTAATCGAAAAACCGAACACAATTGGACTGGGTGCGCCGCGTAGGCCGTGCGTTTATCGCAGTGCCAGACGTATTTTCACAGAAAAACTGAACACCGACAATGTGCTGGCGCGAAGTCCATCGTACCCGAACACAATGTGCTGGCGTGAAGACCACCGGGCTAAATGTAAGCGAAAAACCGAACACAATGTGCTGGCGTGAAGGCCACCAGGCCAAATGTAAGCGAAAAACCGAATACAATGTGCTGGCGCGAAGGCCATCGTGGCAAATATATTTTACAAACCTCAAACCGTGATTGATTCAGTGATTCGTTTATTGAACTGACGGAAATAGAAAAGCAAATTTGGGACAATGTGGTAAAATGATTTCGATAACATTTTTGTGCCAATTCTTACGTTCATAGGTATGATCCTTTTCGTATATGGGTTCCCCCAAAAATAGGATGAGATAAACTCATTCAACAGGAAACGATAGCTCACCTAAAGCGAGGTCAGCCTGTCTAGAGGGACGGCTACCTTCGTTGCGCTAAGGGGGCAGGAGAGTTGATATTTAGTGAACAGGGGGGCGATGTTGATGGAAATAAATCATTCAATTAAGAGTCCATCAAAAATCGGAACCATTATAGGGATGATAATTATGATATCGAGTCAATCTATTATTGTATTGAGAATGTGGGATCAGAGAGGTGTATTTTATGCTTCGGTTACAGCGATTCTTATTGGTTTAGTTGTACTGTTATTCGCATTGTATAGAACGTTTTTTAAGAAGCTAACCGAGTTATGCCTATCCGATGACCAAATTGTTCTTAATGGGAGAATAATCAACTCAAGCGATATTAAAGTGATAATGATCAGAGGCTACTTTAAACCTGTTGTCGGGATATTACCTTATAAGAGGAAGATCGTCCCATTGGATATGGCATATAGGTATTCAAAGGATGAAGATAAAGGTATCTCTGATCTAAAGAGTTGGGCAAAAATGAATAATGTAAGGATGGTCAATAAATCGTTTCAAACTTGGATATAAGACGAGGACGAATATAGCTGAGGATGGGTGAAAATGGACAACCACTATAAATACCTTCTGCTTGCCTTCGAAGAGGCGGAAAAAGCAAAAGAAGAAGGGACTTACCCTATTGGGGCAGTCATTATTGATTCTAACGGAACCGTTGTTAGCCGGGGTAGAAATAGAGTTTTTTCCAGCTGTGATACAACATCTCATGCAGAAATTGACGCTATAAGAAAGGCTGGACATAAAATAGTAGATGTTGAAAGCAAGAAATTTGTTGTGAATAACGGCCTTACGTTATATACGACGTGTGAGCCCTGCCGATGTGTACGGGGACTATAGTTCTCTCCAAGACTAAAAAGGTAGTGTGGGCAGCAAATGATGCTGATATCGGAGCATTTAAAAAATTCAAAGAAATGACCAGTCCGTTACCGATTTATAATGATTTATTCAATGACATTGAAATTGTGGCTGCTCCCTACTCTGATTTAGAAATTAGACAAAGACGAATGTTGGCTGAATGGAATAATGAATTGATATGTGACGCGGAGTGTTGATCGAAAATTACTAGAATCATATTAATCGACGCAATATACAGTAAAATGTAAGCAGGTTGTCTTGCAGGAGGGAATCAATATGCTGTATATATTTGGCGGGTTGCCGGGCACCGGCAAGTCTGCGTTATCATCTGCTTTAGCAAGTGAACTTCGGGCACCGTATCTTCGGGTTGATGTCGTAGAACAGGCTATGCGTGTTGCCGGGGTCAAGGTTGACGGACCTGAGGGTTACATCGTTTGTTACGAGATAGCGAGGCAGAATCTTATTTTAGGTCTGGATGTGATCGCAGACACGGTCAATCCCATTCACTATACACGCCAAGCTTGGCGTAATGTAGCAGAGTCTTTAGAAATTCCGTATGTCGAAATCGAAGTGGTCTGCTCAGACGAATGTGTACACAAGCATCGGGTCACTACTCGTACAACAGATATCCCCGGCTTTACTCTCCCCACTTGGGACGAGGTTAAGAACAGACATTACGAAGCTTGGGACCGCGACCACATCGTGATCGATACGGCTCATCAAACCGTGACGGAAAGCTGGATGTTATTACGTGAACAGCTAAGTCTGAAGAAATAATAAACTTGAGCTATGATTGTCGTAGACGATGCCTGCCTTACATTTGGATAGGGGAAGAAGCTAAATAAACAGCGACAGTCAAGGACTTGAATTTCTGTCCACAACTGCCGCTGTTTCACTTTCAAGGTCTGTCTAATGTTGCTGCTTGGAGCAAAGGTGAAGCTACAGGCGGAAGGAGGAGACAGTGCTCTGCAGCTCTTCGGCCAGGCTGGCCAGAGATTGGGCGGAAGAAGCGGTCTCTTCGCTGCTTGCAGCCGACTGCTGAGTGGTGGCGGAGATATTCTCTACAGCGGCCAGTACATTGGTCGATTGGGCCGCTTGTTCTTCACTGGCTGCGGCGATTTCGGAAATTTTCTGTCCGGCATTATTCACCATCGTAACGATTTTATGGAAAGAGACACCGGTTTTCTGTGACAACTCGGCACTTTCCTGAACGGCGCTCACACTGTCGCGCGTGTTCAGCTGCATCCCCTTGATGATCCCAGTTATCTGCTTGGTGGCTTCACCACTGCGTTCGGCAAGCTTTCGTACCTCATCGGCAACGACGGCGAAACCTCGTCCCTGTTCCCCGGCCCTTGCGGCTTCGATTGCGGCGTTCAAAGCGAGCAGATTGGTCTGGTCGGCGATATCTTCAATGACATCGATGATATCACCGACCTTCTGGGAGTCCTCCTCCAGCCGGGACATCTGCCCGCTGACGGCCAGCATGCTCTCCATAGATTCCTGAATGATGCTGTTGCCATTCTCGGCAATCGCCACGGTCTCATCGGAGATGACCGAAGCCTGTTCGGTGTTCTGGGCAACAGAGTGGATGGCGCTGGAGAGCTCTTTGAATAACTCGCTGATCGTCCCGGCATCATTCGCGGTAGAAGTGCTGCCGCTCGCTACCTCCTGTGTGCTGGCGGAAATTTCCTCGGCGGCGGCGGACAGGCTCTGAGAATGCAGCAGGATGGACCCTACGGTCCTGCGGAGATTGCTGACCATCTCATTAACCTTGGACGCCAGTACGCCGATTTCATCCTTAGTGTCGATCTCTACCTGGCTGCGTAAGTCGCCATCGGCCACCTTGGAGAGGATCTGTACCACCTTCGCCAGCGGATTTGAAATGATCCGGGAGATCATATAGCCGAGCAGGATGCACAGCAGCACGGCACCAGCAATGATAGCAAGTGTAATCGTCCGCGAGGAGCTGTACAGGGAAGCTCCGTCCTGTTTGGCATGATCCGCTTCCTTGATATTGATGCTGATCAGACCGTTGATGATTTGCTTGAGCTCATCCGCTTCATTGGCGAGAGCAGGGCTGCGGAGTATGCTCAGCAGTTCGTCGTCCCTCTGGGCAACGGCGGCGCTGATCAGGGAATCATAAGTGTTTACATAGGCGTTCCAGGCGGTTTCGAACGGTGCGATCGCTTGGACGGATTCCTCGCTGAGCTTTGTTTTACGGAAGGCTGCGATGCTGTCCAGTACATTCTGCTTTTCGGTTTCATAGTCTTCCACACGCTGCTTCCGTTCCGCGGCCGTTTCTTTAATATACAGGTCACGGGCAATGCCGCGCATCACGGAGAAGCTGTTCTGCGAACTTTGGAGTGAAGAGACAGGCACCAGATTGTTCGTGTACATATCATCCAGGCTGTTATTGATTGAACCCAGATTGTTTAGACCATAGAGACCCACGAAGGCTAAAATGACAGCGACCACCAAAAAGGATGAGATTAACTTCACGCTTGTTTTTAAATTATAAAACCATTTCATACCTGTTTCCCCCAGTAATCATGAATTTGTTAAACAAAAGCACCTGCTGTGACAAATAGGTTTGCCGTATCGATGATGAGCGCAATTTTGCCGTTCCCCAGAATGGTAGCTCCTGAAATGCTGTCTGTTTTGCCTATGTATGAGCCTAGCGATTTAATCACAATATCCTGGTTGCCGACAAGCGCGTCTACGGCCAGTGCCAGCCTTTTCTCTCCGCGTCCCAGAATGATCAGCGGAACTGAAGCTGAGCCTGCACCTGCTTCCGGTGGTATCCCCAGGCAATCCTGCAGCCAGACCACCGGGACGAGCTGATTGCGTGCGGTAATGACAGGCTGTCCGCGAACAGAGCGGATCTCACCGGGGGCTGTACGGATAATTTCGGCCACGCTGCTCATCGGAATAACGAAGGTGGCTGAGCCGACATGTACGAGTAGTCCGCGGATGATAGCGAGTGTCAAGGGCAGCCGGATAGTAAAGCGTGTGCCTTGCCCTTTGGTGGTCTCAATATCGATCATTCCATTGATCCGTTCAATGTCATTCCGGACGATATCCATTCCTACCCCGCGGCCGGAGATATCGCTGATCTGACTGGCTGTGGAGAAGCCGGGTCTGAAAATAAGGCGCAGGGCCTCATCGTCAGTCATGTTACGGGCCTCTTCAGCGGTAATGATGCCCTTCTTTAAGGCGGATTGGGCAATCGCTTCGGAATCAATACCGGCCCCGTCGTCTTCAATAACCAGAACGACCTGATTATCCTCATGTGAAGCGGCGATCCGTACGGTTCCTGTTTCGCTTTTGCCGGCGATGCGCCGGGCTTCCGGGGTTTCGATACCATGATCGACAGCATTCCGCAAAAGATGGATAAGCGGGTCACCAAGCTCTTCAATCAGTGTCCGGTCCAGCTCGGTCTCCTTGCCTTCAATGACCAGCTCAATCTGCTTGTTCAGGGAGCCGGACAAGTCTCGGACCATGCGCGGGAGACGGTTGAACAGCTGTTCCAGGGGCAGCATTCGTACCTTGATCATGCTCTCCTGCAGCTCACCAGTAATACTTGCCAGATGGTCAGCCAGCTGACCGAGCTCTGCGGTCAATTCATTCGCACCATATTGTTGGTGGAACCTGCGGTTCAGGAGATGAAACCGGGTTTGATCAATGACTAGTTCGCCCGCGAGGTTCATCAGCTTCTCCAGCCGCTCCACCTGAACGCGGATGGTTTGCGGCTTGGCGATCTGGGAGGCAGCCGGCAGTACTTCCGGCTCTTCCAGGAGATCCTGTCTCTCTGGCTCCGGGAGGGGTGGCTTCATGAATTCAGCGGGACGCAGGGAACTGTCTGGCAATTCTTCTATGTAGATACTCTCAACATCCATGATGGAGAGGACCTCCTGCCGGAGCTCATGGATATTGCCTTTGGGGGACAGCATCCAGGATGCCCCGTCAATCCCGTTGTCATGGGCCTGAATCTCCTCCAGCTCCGGCTTCATTCGCAGGACCGTGGAGAGGCTCCGCAGCTTGGCATCGATCAGGTGAAGCCGCGGCAGCTTCATTTCACAACCGGGAGAGAGCCAGACATGAAGCCAGAACGGCTGGAGAGGAATGCCGGCCCTGCTTGGCCGGACAGACGGTTTCTGTTCATGTCTCTGCCGTTCTTCCACTCCAAATGTGCTGAGCTTCTGAATAAGCCCGGATACATCTGTCGTCTCCTGATCATTAGCGGCGATCTCACTTTGCAGTGCGCGCATTCCGTCCAGCGCCTGGAAGAATAGGCGGATCAGCTCATTCGTAACTTGCCGTTCTCCGTTCCTCATCTGGTGAAGCAGATGCTCAAGATGATGTGTGACCTCCTTCAGCCTGTTATAGCCCATGGATGCAGAGGAGCCTTTCAGGGTATGGGCCGCCCGGAAGAATTGCTGTATTCCGGCTTCCGTTTCTCCGCTCTGTTCAAGCCGGAGTACTTCATCTTCGATCAGCTGTAGCTGATCCTCCAGTTCTTCAAGAAAAATCCCGCGGTATTCTGATAAGTCAACCATAATTCACCTTCTCTCCGTGTAGCCGCCGATTACTCACGCAGCAGTATCTCATCCAGCTTGAGGATTCCGACCAGTCCCGAAGATGAGAAGCCTACTCCGTTGAAGAAGGAAGGGCTGATTCCGGAGAAGCTGTCAGGTGGGGGCTGAATATCGTTAAATGTAGTCACTTTATTCACCTTGTCGACTATGATACCAACAGCGTCCTCCAGGTGATGGACGACCAGAATACGTGTATGCTTGGTATAGTCGAGCTCTGCCATATCCAGCAGCACCCTCAGGCTAAGCACAGGCACGATTTTTCCCCTCAAATTGATGATCCCTTTAACGTAATGGCGGCCGTTAGGAATATCCGTAATCTCCTGCATTCTAATAATTTCATGAACATCAGAAATGGGGATGGCGTAATGCTCATGATCCACCCCGAATTCAACATATTGCTTCTGTAAGGCAGACTCCATATTTTACCTCCGGCTTCTCTAATAATTGCTTGTACGCAGCTGCTCCTTGGGTACGGATTCCTACCCCCTTTTCTTCACAATCGATAATCCTGCTGCTCCTGCAGTGCCCGGTATTCAAGATCGCATGTCGTAAAAAGACAAATTACCGGAAAGATGTCGTACAATATCACTTATGCGACATTTTTATACATGGAGGAGCAGTGAAATGACAATAAAACAGGCAGAAATGAGCAGCGCCCAGTTAAGTTTGGTTTACTCGGGTGCGGGCAATATCAGTGATGATCAGATTGTTCAGATGTTTGTGGTAACCTGCTGCGCCAATACCAATACAGAACGTAATTACAGGAGGGCCATTGCTGACTTTCGTAAATATATAACGGGTACGCCCTTACGGGAAGTGACCTGGAGGGAGATAGAGGCGTATAAATTCTTTCTGACCCAGGGAGGCTACAGCTATCCGAAGCAACTGGCTCCGGCAAGTATTGCCGCATTTCTTGCGCCTTTGAAGTCATTTTATAAATGGGGTAGTGATCAGCATATCGGCATCTTTGCAGCCAATCCCACCTTAAGCGTGCGGATTCCCAAAATTTCAATAACAAGCCGGAAGAATTTCCTGACCAAAAGAGAAGTGGGGAATTTGCTGGGGGAGCTTCAGAAGCAGAGCCTGCGCAATTACCTGATCGGGCTAACACTGGTGATGCTGGGACTCCGCGTATCTGAGCTGACAGCGATGAAATGGGGCGATTTCCATACGGATCCTCTGGAGGCCTCTGTCTGGCTGACGGTCGCGAATGCCAAGGGCGGCAAGCGCAGAGAAATCAAAGTGCCGCCAATGCTTTGGCGTCTGTACTCTCAATTACCCGGTGCCCCTGATGTGAAGGGGAGTGCTGATGCGGAGCTTCGGATGTTTCCGTTATCCTCAAGACAGGTTGAGCGGATCATCAAGACAGCCGGAGAGTCAAGCTCCATTGAGAAAAAGGCTACTCCGCACTGGCTGCGCCATACCAGTGCCACACTGGCGTTGCTGCAAGGGGCCTCGCTTCAACAGGTACAGGAATCGCTGGGACATTCCCACATCAATACCACTCAGCGTTATCTCCACACGGTTCAGCAAATTCAAAAGGCCGCCCCGGATTTTGTGGAGGACAGCCTGCGGAATTTTATTCAATAAGACAAGGTTTGACAAAATGTGCAGGAACACGGGCAGGACTGAATTTTGTCCTTGAAGCCGTCCGTCAAAGCATAGAAGGTTTATTCTACGGAGAATTCAAGCGATTTGCAGGTGGAATCAACTTAAAAGCGGATCGGTTGGAGAGAGTTTTATCCGGGAAGTTTCTATACAGAAGTTAAGAAATGGCCTATAATTAACGCATTGCTGCTTCGTTATGCGTAAATGTGAAGGGTTATTCTTATTTTTGGTGAAAAATGTCGCATAAGTGATATTGTACGACACAATTCGTCAAGTCATACATAAATATTTAATGTATAATATGGTTAATAATGTGTATGATGGGTGAAAAAACTAAATTTATTCTACTGCATCCATGAAGCACATCCGTTTGTCCCACAGAATGAACACAGTGAATCTTTTCAAACGCCAACCCCCTATATGGGGGTTATTTGCTTGTGGGGAGCTTTCCTGACCTGGAGATGAAAAGTTCGAATTATCGATGTACTTTGGGTTGACACCGGAAATCACAGGTCATATACTGTGTATATAGATATATACAGTAAGCACAGAGAGAAGCACACTGAACCGTGTGAATCTGCTGCCGCCTGCCGCTGATGAACTCACAAAGCGAGGTTAGAGATTATGACAACATTAAAGAATGCCTGGTTCATCGTGCGCAGCGATTTCCGCGGTGACAGGCTGAAGCTGCTGTGGGCGCTGCTGTTCGCCGTCGTATTCATAGGGTATATGGCCGCACTGGCCGGAATGGTATTCGATGATGCGATTGGCCAGGGTGAAGGGAAGCTGCTAAGTGATGTTTTGCTGGTCACCATTCTTTCCATACTTGGGATCGCCTTCTCACGGAGAAACATGAAATATTTGGCGGATGATACCTATACCCGGATGCTGGCATATATGCGTACACTTCCGGTACCTGCTGAGGTCATTCTCTGCAAAAGAAAGCTGAATATGCTGTTCGCCTTTATCCTGAACAGTACGCTGTACTTCGGTTTAATCTATGTGCTCAGCCCCAATATACGCAGTGAGCTGCCGGTCGCAGCGTACCTCGCCTTTGTCTTCACCTGGATCGGCTTCGGTCTGGTCATTGCCGGGCTGTTCATTTTTATCGAGCTCCTGTTTAGCGGCAAAGCCTACTTCATATTCATGACCATCTTTATGTTTTTGGCCTTAGGTGCTGCCGGACTGGTGAAGCTGGCCGGAGGCAATCTGCTGCTTGCAAGTGTGGCTGTCTCCAAGGAGTGGGGGCTGTTGTCTCCGCTGATGTGGGTTTCACTGCTGCTCGGCATTGTATCGGTGCAGCTGTTCTCCCGGTGGACGATTCACCGGCTGAAGAGCCGTGATCTCGTATGAAACGGGACAAAGCGTTAGTCCGGCATGCCGGAGCTTGGAAGGCAGGTGCGTATGATGTGGATACCCATACAGATAAATGAGAACAGCGCAGAGCCGCTGTATCATCAGATTGAAACCCAGCTGAAATCGTTGATTATCTCTGGCACGATCACGGAGGGAACCCTGCTTCCTTCCATCCGTGAATTTGCAGGTGACTTGAAGTGCAGTGTGATTACCGTCCGGCGGGTCTATCAGGATCTGGAGAATGAAGGGCTGCTGCGTACAAGACAGGGAACGGGCACCTTCGTCTCCCATGTAGGCGACGGAACCATGGCAGGCTATAAGCAGGACGCCATCCGCAAAGCGCTGGAGAGTGCAGTGGATGTGGGGCTGTCCGTACATTGCAGTGAAGATGAGCTGGCACAGCTGTTCAAGGAAATTGTGCAGGACAAATACAGGAAACAGGAATGAAGGACGGGGATCTCATGGTACAGCAAGCCATAGAACTACGGAATGTGTGCAAGAAGCGGAGGGGCAAGACGGTAGGGCCGCTTAATGTTAATCTGCCGCAGGGATACATTACTGCGCTGGTGGGCCAGAATGGCTCCGGCAAAAGCACGCTGCTGCACATGATGCTGCAGCTGACTTTTCCAGAGGAAGGCGAGCTCCGCTGGTTTGAGGAAGCCTACCGTGACGGGCTGCCGCTGCAGCTCCGCCAGACTATCGCTTATGTACCGGAGATCTCGCAGAATGAAGAGAATCTCTGGACAGCCAGTGAGGCTGCCGGATTCCGCCGACACTGGTATCCTGCCTGGGACCAAGGCTATTACGAGGAGCTGCTCCTGAAGCTGGAGGTGCCGGAGAATGCCAGGCTGGGCAAGATGTCCAAGGGTGAACGCCGCAAATTCGAGATTTCCGCGGCCCTGGCTGCGAAGCCCCGGCTGCTGCTGCTGGATGAGCCGTCTTCCGGCCTTGACCCTTTTGCCTGGAAGATTATGATTGAGACTCTGCAGCGGTATATGGATGAGCATGAGGCCACTATCGTGATCTCGACCCATATTGTGGAAGAGGTGCGGCGGCTGGCGGATTACATTGTCCTGATGCATCAGGGGCAGCTGCTGGGAATGGCCGAGAAAGACAGCTTGTTCGGCTCCTGGAGTGAAGTATGGGTTCAGGCAGAAGGCGGACAGGCGCTGGAAGAACTGGCAGCAGAGCTGCCGCAGGCGCTGGAGCTTAAGCTGGAAACTCCGGGAGTGGCTTCATTTTTGACCCAGCAAATCTTTCAATATGAGAAACGCATTCATAATTTGGGCGTAAAGGTTATCAAGAGCCGCAGCCTTGAGCTGGATGAAATCCTAAGCTTGTGGACCCGGGGACATCGTCCGGTTCTGATCGACCAGAAGAGAGGGGAATAACGAATGGAAGCTTTGCATTTGGAGCAGGTAGTGAAGCAGTACGGTGATAAAACAGCAGTCAACGGAATCAGTCTGAAGGTGGAACAAGGCGAAATTTACGGTCTGCTGGGTGCAAACGGCGCCGGCAAAACGACGACTATGCGCATGGTGCTGGGGTTGATCTATCCAGATGAAGGCAGTATCCTCTATAACGGCAAGCCGTATAGTACGGAGCTTCAGCATCTGATGGGTTATCTTCCAGAGGAGCGGGGGCTCTACCCGAAGGTCAAAGTAAGTGATCAGATTATCTATCTGGCCCGGCTTCGCGGCATGCCGGCAAGTGAGGCGGATAAGAGCCTGCGCTACTGGCTGGACCGGTTCGATGTTCCGGAATACTACAATAAGAAGATTGAAGAATTGTCCAAGGGCAATCAGCAGAAGATGGGCTTCGTTGCTGCCGTCGTCCATAAGCCGAAGATTCTGATTCTGGATGAAGCCTTCAGCGGCCTCGATCCGGTGAATGTGGAGCTGCTGAAGGATACGGTCCGGGAGATGCGTGATCAGGGCACAAGTATTCTTTTCTCCACCCACCGGATGGAGCATGTAGAAGAGCTATGCCGCAATATTACGATTCTTGACCGCTCTAACACTGTAGTGCAGGGGGATATCCGTGAGATCAAGAAGGGGTATCCGCGCGAAGAAGTCTTACTGCGTACGGCTGGAGAAGTGAACGGTCTGGCTGAGCTTACTGGAGTTACTAGAGTGGAGCGGCAGGAACGAGGGTATCTGCTGTCCATCAGCGAGATTGGGGCTGCCCAGCGCATTCTGCAGCTGGCAATGGCTCAAGGCGAGGTAGAGCATTTCGAGATTAAGGAACCGACGCTAAACCAAATCTTTATCAGAGCGGTGGGTGAATCTAATGAATAAGATGGGGAGTATTATAGGCTTCACATTCAAGAATAAGGTAAGAACCAAGTCCTTCATGATTACAACATTAATTCTGGTGCTCCTGCTGAGTATCGGGATGAATATTCCTTATTTGATCAAGGTGTTTAACGGAGAAGACGGCGCCAAGGAAGCTACCCACATCGGCGTGGTTGCCGAGCAGGGCTTCCGGCCTGCCGAACTGCTTCTGGCGTATACACCACCGGCTGAAACAGATGCTCAAGTCGAATTCACAGCTTATACCTCCGCAGATGATGCAGCGCTGAAGCAAGGGCTGGAGGACGAGAAAGTTGAGGGGTATCTCACCTTTGCTTCAGAAGGCAGTGAGGGGGTACCGCCGGTAACGTATCATAGCAAAGACGGGGATATCAGCGACAAAGTGCAGAGTTATCTTCAAACTGCTTTGCAGCAGGTGAATACCGGACTTATTGTTGGCGATAAGCTGACGGAGAGCCAGGTAGCCGCGATATTCGCTCCGGTCTCCATTGGCACTGAACAGCTGAATGCCGATGCAGCAGCGTCCGGTGCAGAAGAAGGGGATGCCAAGCCGGTCATTAACTATGTTGTCGTCTACGTCCTGCTGATGCTGTTCTTCATGTCCGTGATGATGACAGGCAACATGATCGCCGCTGAGATTACCTCGGAGAAAAGCTCGCGTATCATGGAGATTCTGATCACCAGCGCATCACCCTTAACACAGATGTTCGGCAAGGTCATCGGGATCTTCCTCGTCGGCCTGCTGCAGATCGCCATTATATCTGCCAGCATCGCTGTCAACCTGATGCTTCCGCACAATTCCAGTATACTGACTGACTTTAATCTGGATCTGGGACAGCTGAATGCCGGCATTCTGGTGTATGGATTTATCCTGTATATCCTGGGTTACTTCCTGTATGCCCTGATGTATGCAGCTGTAGGTTCGATTGTCAGCCGGACAGAAGATCTGGGGCAGGCGATTATGCCTGTGCTGATGCTCGGCTTCGTCAGCTTCTACCTGCCGCTGTTCAGCATCTCGAACCCGGATACCCTGCTGGTTAAGGTAGCAAGCTTCGTTCCATTCACCTCTTCACTCAGCTTGCTGCTGCGGATCGGCGTTGGCCATGTGGCCGTTTGGGAGATCATAGTCTCGCTGGCCATCCTGCTGGCAACGACCTTCGTCTTCGGCTGGCTCGCCGCCAAGATTTATCGCACCGGCGTCCTGATGTACGGCAAGCGTCCTAGTATTAAGGAGATTAGAAAAGCGATGAAGGCTTATAAGATCTAAGGAGCGGGAACTAATGGATAAAAAACACCAACAAAACGCCGGATTACTATTTGCAGCTTCTTTTCTTTCCCTAACAGCGGCCCGAATGCTCGATTCTAACGGAAGTAACCTGATGGATTTCACGCAAGGGATGCTAACGGGTATAGGCATTGTGGGTATGGTGGTGACCATCATAGCCTTTGGCAGATATCAGAAGCGCAGCCAGTAAAAATAGATCAAGGCCCATTCGCCGGAGGAGGCGGGTGGGCTTTTTCTACGTATGCAGACAGTGAGCTTGGTGGGCTCTATCCTTCTTTTTTACATTTTACAATTAAGAAGTTTATGAAAGGTTTGTTTTTCATATTCTTACCGGGCTCATCTATTTCTGAACTCTCGACCAGGCCATAATTGGCAAAGTCCTGTTGAATGGAGTCAGCATCATAAAAAAACATTTTCACTCGGTCCATGATCTCGAAATAGTCTGTATCCAGTTGGACACCCTTACCGTACATTGGAGCTTTTTTGGATACCGTTGTAAAGACCATATATCCACCCGGCTTCAGCTGATTATAACAATCCTGAATGAACTTCTCCCGCTCACGCTGATCCAATAAGTGAATCAGGGCATAGCAGAATATACCGTCATAGAGCTTGTTATCAAATGGCATATCGGTTACCGAGCCGTGAAAAATATTCATATCCAGCCCGCTCTGCCTCGCCAGGTCAATCGCTGTTTGCGAAATTTCAATACCAGTAACTTCTATTCCATTGTCCATAAAAACCTTTGCATTTCTGCCATATCCAATGCCGGGAACCAGGATGTCTTTAACATTCTTTTCAAGGAAAAAATCCTTGGTTAGGATGGCCGAGTCAGAAGGTTCAAATCCCCACATCGTTTGTTTTTCTATGAAGCTTGCTTCCCAAAACTCCGTCATAAGCCGATCTCCTTAATTCACAAAATGGTTATTACAGATACATTATATCTATAATAAAACTAATTTACAATGTTATTGTTAATCCTCGTATCTAAACAGATAGACTTATGTGAAGCGGGCGGATATTATAGATAACTCGGAAACTAAGGCGATAGATGAAATGAAGGATCTGTAAATAAACACTGATGAATATGAAGTGATGGTGGACAGGTCCTGGGATAACGGGAGTGATGATTCCGCTGTCTATTCAATAATTAAAATGGATGGGGTATGGAAGGTGGATGACCGGTATTGATGAGGAGAAGCAAGAAGACAAATAAGGCGATGCGTTATTTACTTGAAAATGTGCCACCTTCAATCCATGTAGCCTTGGAGAGAGCGAGTCCTAATTTTACGGAATGGGATCATTGTATTTTGATAGATACCACGGAACTTGGAACTTTAAAAACAGTCAAAGAAACAATATACCTAGACAGAACTGAATTAGAAGCATCTATTAACCATGTGCATCTAAGTGATTTTGCAAGTGGCATGAAAATAATGGATCAGTGGACACGGAAACTGCAAGAGGACTATAGCGGCAAGCAATTTATTATCATACTGAGCTGTCAGCCCGACGGAGGAGATGTGGTTGTAAGATTCTATCAGTATAGAAAAGATGACCCGGAATGGGTGGCGCTAGATAATCTTGAAGGCTATAAGGAAGAAGCAATACTTGTTATCGGGCTTATGAATAATGCTGTTCTATAGAGTGATCACAAATCACCCCAAACTGGTTAAACCCCCGCAGATAGTGTACCTTAGTAATATTAGTAACTCAACTTTCGCACCTGGAATATTGTCATAAACCGTTGAGGGCGTAAGAAGGATTCAATATATTGGTCTCTATTGACAAAAAACACCTTCTTGTTTGGTATCATGGAAGTGTCGAATCAACCATGCCAACAAGAAAGGTGCGTAACACTATGGTACAACAACATTCCCTGTCTGAACAGTCTCGCTTTTCCAAACTTTTTGCTTCGCTCCACATCGGGAAAGCCTTACGGCACGCAGGCATTTCCAAATCCTTTGGTCTTTCGAGTCTAGCGGTTTTTCAAATCGTTTTCTCTTTGGTCTTCGAAGGAAAGAACTGGTTTCGACTTCTGGAAAGTGACCGTAGAGCAGATCTTCCCGGCAAAGATGTCATCTATCGATTTTTGAATCAAGCTTCTTTTGCGTGGCGGCGCTTTTTGCAAACCTTAAGTCTTCGCACCGTGCAGGGTTTCGAATCGCTTATTTCATCTACGCGTGTACGAGTGTTCATCATCGACGATTCCGTTTTGAGCCGAAACCGGAGCAAAAAAGCAGAGTTACTGGCACGAGTCTTTGACCATTCCACGGGCAAATTTACCAAAGGTTACACCATGCTAACCCTGGGCTGGTCGGACGGTTTTAGCTTCGCTCCGCTTGACTTTGCCATGCTGTCTTCAGCTAAACTGGCCAATTGGTTGTGCGAAATGGCTTCGAATCTCTCGAAACGCAGCAACGGGTACAAACGTCGAATGGAGGCCTTTTCTCGGAAGCCGGATGCCGTTGTTGCCTTGCTGGAACGGGCTTTACGTGCAGGATTCACCGCCGATTACGTACTCATGGATAGCTGGTTTACGCAAGCTCCACTGCTTCGTCAGCTCACAGGCAAAGGCTTCGCTGTGATTGGTATGGTCAAGGAAATGAAACAGCGCTATCTGGTTCAAGGCAAGCGAATGACGCTAAGTGAAGTTTTTCAAAGCCTTCCGAAGTCCAATTCAAAAGACATCAAAGGCTCCGTCATCGTACACACGACCTGTGATCTGCCCGTGAAGCTTGTTTTTGTCCGTAACCGGAATAAAAAACGGGAATGGCTGGCGATTTTAAGTACAGACGTAACGTTGGATGCTGCTGAAATTGTACGAATCTACGGTATGCGCTGGAGTATAGAGACCTTTTTCAAAGTCACCAAAAGCTATTTGAAACTGGGTACCGAATTTCAAGGCCGTTCCTTCGACCAATTGATCAGTCACACAACGATTGTGTTCAGCCGTTATTTGGCAATGGAATACGAACGGCGTCAATCGAGTGATGACCGGACACTGGGAGGACTCTTTTTCCTCTTTGCAGATGAAGTTCGCGATCTGGACTTCCAGACCGCGCTTCAGCAACTCATGAGTTTATTTCTCGAAATGTCAGAGGCCAAAACCAAGAAGAACAAAACAGCTGTTTTTTGTCAACTACAAGATTGGATCTCTAGTTTACCCAGCTATATCAAGGGTTTGTTTGGAGATTTGGGCTGCGAAAGTTGAGTTAATTATTATTTTTCTTCTTTAAAATGAATAAGATGGGGAGAAATACAATAATGCCAGAGATGAATAAAATTAATGGAAGGTTATTAGAGGTGTCCTCAGATTTAGTGAAACCAACTTGACTTGACCCCATCTGAATTACTCCTTCTTCATTAGGTGTAGCAGCCCGTTCTTCTTTAATATTTTTTATTTTTTCATCAAAAGTTGATTTTGATATAGTATTATTTTCAGTGGATTTTTGAAAATTAGAGTTATCACTATTTAAATCTAATATACGCTCCCCTGTTTCTCCCTCAATATATAAAGCATCTATACCATATCTAGTGTCACTAACAAGTTTAACATTTTCTCCTTTTATAAGAGCAGATTCAGCCGCTATTAAAGATTGCTCAAAATTCACTTTATTAGTGATATTAAAGATCTGCCACGAACCTGAATCATTATTTGAATAAATTGTTCCAGCATCTCGATCATTTATTTTTATTGAAAATAAATAGCCTGCAAATACTAAATCACTTTTATTCGCATCATCAGATATTTTGTAGTAAGCAACCCCCGAACTTAATTGTGCGTTTTCAAAATTTTCTTCCTCTTGAAGCCCATATTCTGATTTCACTGAATTTAAAGAATCGAGATACTTTTGTTTGAATTCATTTTCTATACTAGCTTTAATTTCATTATTGGGAGTCATTTCAAAAGAGTCAGCAAATATGAAGTTATTTAAGTTAAATAGCAAAAGATTGAAGATAATATAAAAAGAAAAAACCATTTTCTTTTTCATTAATTAAACCTCCTTGATTTTATTTAATTACATTCTTTTGTAGAAAGACTCAACTGGTAATGAATTTATTATAGAGTATTCTAAATGCATAAAAATAAGAACGAAATGGATGTTTTGTTGTTTTGAGAAGAATTAAGAATTTAATTTATATAAACTGCAGTTAAAGTATTACCCCAATACCAATTGCTATTATATGAAAAACTACTATAGGACATGGTATTATAAGATCCATTAAAAGGATCAATGTAATATACTGTTTGTGTTGAATTACTCGTATCTTGGTAATATCCTCTGATGAGTAATGCATGTCCACCTCCACCATGATAGCCAATTGCAGCGTTCATATTCATATTTCTATCAATATTGTAAATAATATCTCCAAAAGAAATTGTTGTGAGCAATGCAGTCGAAGATACATTCCAGTTGGCTAATGCATTTTTCATATCGGTAACAGTACCTGTCTGGTCAACTGGAGATCCATAAATGTAGGTAACAATTTGCGATTGTGTCGGTGTAGCACCAAGATAATTACCAAGCATACTTGAAACTGCTGCCCAGCACCATAAAGTTTTTTGTTGAACTTGTGCTGTCACAGAGTTGTATCTGTAATTAATATAAGCAGAAGCGCTAGATGCAAATAACGAGAGAGAAAGTAATAAACACGGCAAGACTAATAATAGTTTTCTTTTACGAGACATTTTTTCCCCACCTTTATTTTAGTGTAAAAATATAGCTATATAAAATGATCTAAAGAAATACCCAAATTAACCTTCATGTCCAAAATCGGGTAATAAAAAGTAAGACGATTTGAAAAGGACGTGAAGGAAATGCAAGTTCAGACAGAAATTGAAGCAGTGGAACAAGCGATGAAACAGACAACAGATAAGCGAATGTACGAGCGTTTTCTTGCAGTTCGCCTTCGATTGGAAGGACAGACCCTTGAACAAATATCAAAGACTCTTCATCGTACGCGAAAAACTATAGGTGGCTATCTGCATAAATATCGGGATGGTGGACTGGATGCATTGGCGATGGAGCATTCACCGGGTAAACCTCCAAAACTGACGAAAACACAGACGGACCAACTCACCAAAGTGCTTACCAACAAACGTCCGGCTGACGTTGGATTTGATGCGAAATACACATGGACCTTGAAACTTGTTATTGGCTATATTGAGCGTGAATTCGATCAAACTTTTAGCGAGCGTGGTCTATCTTTGCTTTTGCATCGACTTGGATTCAGTTACACGAAAGCAACGTATACCTTGACGGCTGCGAATCCAGAAGAGCAACAAAGGTTTCGGGAGAAGACCGCAATCACTTTAAAAAAAAGCTCATGGACGGACAAATCGCCCATTTGCTCTTTGAAGATGAATCCATGATTCGAGCCTACCAATCCCTGCAGTACAATTGGTTTCCTCGGGGGCAACAACGAAAGATTAAAACCTATGGCAAGCATGAGGGCGCGAAGCTCTTTGGAACACTGGATTATGCAACGGGTAAAGTGTTTTACCAAGAAAGCGAATCATACGATGCAAAGGCGTTCGAACACTTCTTGAACTCACTTCTCACCGAATATCCTACCGGGCAAATCGTTATGGTACTGGACAATGGTCGTATTCATAAAGCAGCTTCCATTGAACGTTTTCTACAGGATGAACAATGGCTAGAGTTTGTGTTTTTGCCCAAATATTCTCCTAATCTCAATCCCATTGAGGGACTCTGGAAATGGTTAAAAAGTGATGTCATCCACAACGTTTTTTACGATAAAACATACAAAATTCGAACCGCTGTCAGCAGTTTTATGAAACGCATAAACCAGAATCCAATGGAAGTGATTGATCGATTGTGTATAAATGTGTAATTCTTTAATTCAATTTATATAGTTAGATTTGATGGAGTTAGTTGGGAGGAAATTGAACAAGATACACTTCAATTCCCTCATTACGAGGATAGCAACGGACAGATTTTTTTAGATAGGTTATTTGAGCGTCATTTAAAGTCAATAAACCGTGAAATTGCTGCTATCAAATGGCTTGATAATCAAGTGATTAGCGAAGCGTTACTTATTAAATTAATATCAAAAATCGGTTTGAATAAACTGAAGATCCGAGATTTAATAAGTGACAATGGAATAAATGGATTAAAAGTCCATGATTTAATATATCAATGCATTTCTCTAAAAGCTAGTCATATAGATTATTCGGATTATTTTGAATCACAGTTTATTGCTTTTTTTAAAGAGCATTTAATAAAAAAAGATTACTTTTATTTTAGAACATTGCATCTTCATAAAGAAAAATTAATTAATATGACCAAAAAATATCCGGATGAGTTTGCCTTAATTTATGTTTCACTTGAACATTTAGAATTAGAAGCTCTAGTAGAAACACTTGAAAAAATCAATATTCACAAGTTTCTTGGTTCAGAATACAATTTCAATCAAGAGGATTACTTTCAAATATTAGCTTTTATTGATTGCATTGAATATATTCATAGGCTTAGAAAATGGAGAAGTACTGATGAAGGTATTAAATTTGCTGAAGAACAGTTACCTTTCCTAGAACAATTGATGGGAATTAAAGGGTTGAGTAATGAAGTTAAATATGAACTAATGCACCATAGAGGAAAGTTTTATGTTTTTGTCAAAGATACTGATAAAGCAGAGGAATATTTTCGTCAAGTAATTGAAAATGTCCCCAAACCATTTCATAGTAAATTGCAATTGTTAAAAATAACTTATACTACAAAGACTGAAGAAGCAAAAGAACATTTAATAGACATCTTTAAATCCTTTGATGAAAATCGTCAGCAGGTAAGTATATCCATTGTACTTGCGGCTTTTAATGAACTTAAAAAAACTGAGTTTAAAGAAGTTATTGACGAATATTTATTTAACGGAACTCTTTTTGAAGAAGCGATATCTATGTCTTCTATTTGGGGATTCACGCAACCGTATCAAGTTATCACTGAGATTGGCAAGACAATATCTTACCATGATCCGACAAGATTTATTAAGATTATGGAGATGATACCAGAACCTTCTGAAGAGTCATCTACTGATTATATGTTGTTTTTATCAGGCCAATTATACAAGGAGCTTGGCAAATGTTATAGGCAAGTCGAAGGTTTGAATTCTGAGAAAGGCCAAAGTGCGTTTGAATCATCAAAAATATTCTTTGAAAAAATGTTCAAAACAAATAGCTTTCAAAAGACCCAGATTTGCGAGTTGTACCAATTATTAGCGTTACCTTCACTTGCAATAAGTAAATTAGAAGAGGTACCAATTAAAGATAGAGACAATAGCTTTTGGCACCATCGATACTCTCTGTCATTATATGATCTATCTGATTTAGGTAATGCTCTATTAGAGATTAATACTGCAATTGATATAATTAAAAAATCTGAAGAACGGTTCAGAACTACTTTTCTTAATCACAAAGCTCAAGTATTAACTGCACTTGGTGATCAAACTAATGCACTAGCGATTTATCAAGAAGCGTTAAAATTCTGTACAAGTGATAAGTTTAGAAATTCAATTGAAACAGCTATAGGAAACTTATCTGGAACTCCAGAAAAATAATTAACTTCAACTTCTATGTAGATTGAACTTGAAAATATACAAAAAGGGAAAAGTGGTGTAAGGGGATTTTGGAACTGTAGGAGCGGAAGCGTCCGCCTTTGTCTGCGGATTTCCACCGCGAACAGCGGTACGAATAAAAGAAATCTGTAGATAACAGCGGCCGGAAGTCCAAACATTCTCTGGAGTCACGGCCCATCCCTAAATAGTGAAATCACAAGTTCAATCTATATAGTTGACTATTTTAACGAATTGACCAATTAGTGTTGAAATACAAAAAAATATATCGCAGTATGAGGAAATTATAGTTAAGGTCGGTGTATATAATGGAAATTAACCAAGAAATTGACTTGCATTCACCCTATGTCTATATAGACTGGAATGTAGTCAAGTATATAAAAAATCCGAGAGCAAACAAGCTAGCTTTAGATATGGAGTTCGGAGAGATTGTTCGTAAAATAAGTAAAAAAAAATATAGGCTCCCTTTTAGCCTCGCGCATATTAATGATAGAATAAACCGATTTAAACCTGAATATGAAATGGAAGTTCAAGGAGATTTGGAGTTTCTCGAGAAAATTACTGACGGTTGGGTGATTGGTTGGAGCGAAGAGTTAAGCCGCATAATACTTTCAAAGATATCACCAGTCAGATTATTTAAACAAGAAATACTTAAACAAGCAGATAACAATGAGAAGAACACTCTAAACCAATTACTCACTAATTTTTTTTCATCTGTAGATTCATACAAAAATCTACGTGATAGGGTAATGGAATTTGTTAAAGAAAGCACAGATCGGAATAATATGGAGTATAGTTACCTGCTTAAATATATGTCGCCTATTCTTGATTTATTAGATGTTTCTGATATAGAAAAATTGAAAGCAGGATGGAAGGATGCTGTTATTCAATGGTCTAAAATGAATTCAAAGGAACCGTTACCTATTGGATTGTTGCTCAGCAATGGCTACATGCTGCTAGACTTTCACCCTTTGTTTAAAGAAGGCATTACTGAAAAAAATACATTAGATAACATTCTTCGAGATGAGAATCATGCATTCTGGGGTATGGGTGCAGAATATTTTATTTCTGAAGATAAAAAAACATTGAAAAAAATTAAGTTCTTATATGATGCATTTGAAATTAAAACAAAGGTTTTATCTATGAGCCAATTCGTCGCAGTTTTTAGTTAGTGGATTGAAAATGAATTAAGATGTCTAACATATTGATTTAATGGTGTAAGATGCTTATTTTAAGCATAGAATAATGCCTTCTGAATAAATCTGATTTATACATGATAAAAACACGCCTTATCTGATTTCAAGTTGTCGATAGTCTGATTTGGGTATTAAAAAAGCATCCTTTTCGGCGTCTTTTTGTCCGATCTATAATGGCTGCTCACAGTCCAAAGATAAACAAAGTACTACTTACCTTTTGGGGAGTGTTTAGAATGGATAAAAAGAAACAGGAATTCGTGATGATGGTATTCTCGGGTCTGATGCTCATTATGCTAAGTCTGATAACCCCGTCTAACGGATCTGAAGTGCGTATATATTTTAAGGGATTCATGACAGGGGGCGGGATCATCGTATTGGCGCTGGCCGTCTCGATGTTCCTTAAGAATAAGGGATTTAAGAGCATGAAATAATTTGTGGATATAGGCAAGGCTGCTTGCTTTCGCTCAGGAGCTGATCTCGTCGCTGGGCGGAATCCTCAAGCTGAATGTAACGATTATGGTCTCCGGTCAGGCCGGAGCACTCAGCCAAGTGCCCGAACTGCTGGAGCAGGCAAGGCAGGCGATGCGGTACCGGAATCTATCCGAGGCGCATCAGGTCTCGTTTGTTTTTCTATGAAGCTTGTTTCCCAAAACTCCGTCATAGCCCGGTCTCCTTTAATTTCACTAAATAGTTATTACAGACATATTATATCCACGATAAAACTGATTTGCAATGTTATTGTTAATCCTCGTATCTAAACAGATAGACTTATGTGAAGCGGGGGATAGGATGTTATTAATTAGTTGCATGTAAGTGATTTAGCGAATCAACCGGATTGGGCTTATGAATAATGCTGTTCTATAGAGTGATCACAACCCCCCCCAAACTGGTTAAAACCCCGCAGATAGTGTACCTTAGTAATATTAGTAATTAGGAGTGGTGATTTTTCGTGAAAAAAAGTAGACAAACCCCCGTGCTGGTCGCGGTCTCCATCCTGCTGATCATTATCAGCAGTCTGATCCCGTCGGACAAATCAACCTGGCTGGGAGCACTGCAGACCATCTTGCTGGGCGTCGGGCTGCTCGGATGCTGCATGGCTTTTTGGCGGTTCGCTAAGGGCGGCAAGGGCAAGCGCTGATTTCTGGAATGGAGCAGACAGCATAGGCAAGAACAGGGTATGGGTTGGTTAGTGAATTCAATACAAGTGTTAGTGTTTTAAGCGCTGGCACGAGAGCAAATAGAGAGCCGTGGCGGAAGCTGCGGCTTTTCGTTATTGTCAGGCAAATGTACATTGCCAAAGGCGTGCATGTGTATAAGTTGGGAGCTTCAGTGAGCGTAACCTGGAGCCTTAAGGGAATGAGAACTTATTAGCTTGCCGTCAGCGGAATTCTCCCATACGTAGTGCTACGCGGACTGAGAGGACCTTATTTTGTGAAAAAGCCTGCTTTTTTGCTCGTTGCGGACTCAGGAGCGCTTATATTGTTCGATGGAGCTCAAAATGAGGCGAAACGGGTTAGTTAAGGTCCTCTGAGTCCGCATGGATCGCTGAATGGCCTGACCGGACGAAATAACGGATCTACAGTCCGCATAGATCGCAGCAGCCTGCCTGAGTCTATTGGTGCAGGCCCCAGCAGCTTTCCCTATCCCGCCGACGGACGCGGGACAGCTGGCCGCGCAGCAGCCATATGTTCGCGAATCTCTCTGAGCTGCGCTTTCAGCTCAGGAACGCTTCGCTGCAGGATGAGGCTGATCTCGGGCAGCGGCAGCTGGATGCCGTACCATAAGGCGCTGGCAATCTGATCCTCCCAGGTGAGCAAGGCAGAAGAGCAGCGGCCGCGGTCTTGAGCAACCAGCGAGCATTGCCGGATGCATTCCCTGTAGGCGGCAAGGGAGAAGTCCGATTGGATGCTACCCTTTAGCCAAGGCTCAAAGAGTGCCGCGAATGTGGCAGTTGTGGCTTGATCGGCGCGGGTGCCCTTCTCCAGCAGAAGACAGCTAAGTGCATATACGGTTCCGCTGTATTGCTCAATATAGCCGGTGAATCCGGCAGCGGCAGCTGCCTTGGTCGATAATGGGTCTGGCATGTGGACACGTTCCTTCCTGAATGTGGGCGATTTTATTGTTTGGATATATAGCTGATTGGTTTGCCGAAATGCTGATCCGCCGGAATAAGTGCGCAAAAAACCGCAGACAGAGGAGGACCTCTGCTGCGGTTTTGTTACAGGCGTAAGAAGCCTGGGGCAAAATCGTGGCGGATCAAGATCTCTCTCTTTACGCTTACGGGGTTAGCTGTCGGATTCGGACGGTGAGAGTCGCCCTACCTTTTGAGACTGCGCAATTGAAGTCTCCTTCGGATTCACCCCAAGTAGGCCTGCGGCCTGATGGTTCCCCCGTTTTCCGCTTGGCGGAAATTCAGCGTGCATTCACATTATCGCTGTTAACTTTCAACACGAATCATACCCTTTTAGGATTGTCTTTGTAAAAATGGAAAAGAGTGCTTCTGCGCCGGATTTGCAATAAATTGCTGCTTCGCAAGGAATATTGGAGACTAAAACCATATATGTGGCCGGTTATCATCCGTTTATCTCGCTCAATCGCCGTTTTTTATTTTTGGGAGGCAGTGGCAGGGGAACTCCGGAAATATTAATGCGTTAGACGGAAATACCGTCGATAATGGATTTTTGAAAAATGGTGTATTAGTGAGTAATCGGGAGATAACGGGAGATAAATGTTATTGTATGCGTTACCCGTCAGGCAAATAGATTCGTGATTGTGTTATTAGGGTAATTATGGCGGTTTACAAATTGTCCCTGAATTAGAGTCTGATTTTACGAAAATGCTTCCGTTCTAGCCCTGCAAACGATACATCCCGGAGGGCCTAATTCCCGCTTTCCGAATGCTTGACTTGGACCATACTCCAGGGATTATCATTTGATTCTGTAAGGGCAGACTGTCAATAAAGAGGCGCTGGATCTGCTGGAACCGTCATCGGTGGATGCCTTCGCCCGGCGGTGTGGAAACGGAGTGAAGCTATGACGGAGTTTTTTCCCGGCAGAATAATTTTGAACCCTAAAAAGGTGCCGGCCCTGCTGGGAGGGCGGCACCCTTTTGCATACGGGTAAGCTTATTAACGACCAGCTGCTTCAATAAGCTCCTGAAGCTCAGGAAGATTGAAGCCCTTGACAGCCCGGTCTCCGGATACGGTGACTGGAACACCCATGAAGCCCAGCTTCTCGACTTCTTCCTGATAGACAGTACTGGTCATCACATCTCTGACTTCGAAGGGAATGCCCTTGCTCTCAAGCAGCTGCTTCACCTGATTGCAGTCGCTGCAGCCGGATGTGGAATAGATGATTACGTTCTGGCTCATTGCTCCACAGCTTCCTTGATGGCGCCACGGGTGATTTTCCAGTGGGAAGTGTTCCAGCGGACCTCACCATCCTCCAGCAGGAAAATCTGCGGCGATTCATGCTTAATCCCGAAATCCTCGGCAATCTGATTGGAAACCGGACGGTCTTCGATAACATGTACAATGGCGGCAGGCGTGTCGGAATTCTGTGTATAGGCCTGGAACTCCTCATTTGCTTTGGCGCTGATCGGGCAGGTGGTGCTGTGCTTGAAGAGCAATTTTTTGCCGGGTTGCCCTACGTATTGTTGCAGTTCATCCAGTGTATGGATTTGTTGAATAGACATCAGAGGATCACCTTTCTGGAATAGAATTTTGAAAGCATCTTGTCAACAATTGTGTTGTTAACAACTATTATTCTTGATTGTAACATAGTTCAAAATTAAAGCAAAAGAATGTTCAGCAGGCTTATCCCCCCCTCCCTTGGGGGATGTTGTTAAAGGCTAAATGCCATGCTAATGTGTGAGAGATGCAGTAACGCTCTGCGCATAAATAAGCAGGTATGAGGGGTGTGCAATTCATGAAAAGGGTCGCTTTTGTTACCGGTGCTGACCGCGGGCTCGGGTTTTACATGGTACGCTTTCTTCTGGAGAATAAGTACACAGTTTTTGCTGGCCAGTATTTAGCAGAATCGGAGGCTTTGGGAGTTTTGCAAGCGCAATACCAGGACATGCTGATGCTGGTCCCTCTTGATATCGGCAGCGCAGAGAGTGTGAAGGAAGCAGCACGGAGTATTGCCGGCAGTACGGGCCATATCGATATTATTATCAACAATGCCGGTATTATCCACCGCGCAGACAAAGCAACAATACTCGTGGATATGGATGATGAGGCCATGGCGCAGCTCTATAATGTGAACACACTCGGTGCGCTCAGAGTGAGCAATGCGCTCATGGGATTGCTGCTGCAGAGCAAACAGCGTCTGATTATTAACATCTCCTCAGAGGCCGGCAGTATCAGCCGGAATAAAAGGATTAATATGTACGGCTATTGCATGTCGAAGGCGGCGCTGAATATGCAGTCCTCGCTGATGCACAACCATCTGCGTATGCTGGGCGGACAGGTCATGGTCTTCCATCCCGGGTGGCTGCAGTCTTGCATATACGGAGAGAAGGATTTGAAAGCGGTGACAACTCCCGAGGAGTCGGCCTATAAGATCATGAATATTGTTCAGGAGCATAAGAAGTATCTGGGCGAGGAACCGGTTTACATCGATCTGGACGGCAATCACTGGCCCTGGTAACAGCAGCGCTATATATGAAATAATGGACTAATAAATTATAGATTAACTTTGTAACAAGAGAGGTGTGAATGCAATGACTTCCTTCAAAGCACTTGCGTTTGGCAGCTATACCGAGGTTAAGTACCATCCGTTCGACGGAGTTGACCGCGAGATTGAGCAACTGCTGGAACCGGAATTTCAGGTGGCTTCGACTGAGGATTACGGGCTGATGAACAAGGAACAATTGTCGGACTGCAAGCTGGTGGTCTCCTATACTGAATTCTCTGATGAGAAATTATCCGCTGCGCAGAGCGGTGCCCTGCTGTCTTATGTGGCTGGCGGCGGGGGGCTGCTCGTAGTGCACAACGGAATCTCCCTGCAGCGCAATCAGGAGCTCGGCGTAATGCTGGGCGCCCATTTCACCCATCATCCGGACTATACCGCGCTTCATATGACGATTCCCAACCGGGAGCATCCGATTATGCAGGGTATCAATGACTTTGTGATTGAGGATGAGCCGTACTATTTTGAGCAGGTGCCATACTTCGAATCAACCATTCTCGCAGAATATCCCCATGGAGGGGCGATGCGGCAGGCGGCCTGGTGCCATGAATTCGGACAAGGGCGGGTAGTCTACCTGATGCCCGGCCATCATCTGCCTTCCTTCTCGGTAGAGCCGTTCCGCCTGATGATCCGCAGAGGCGGGTTATGGGCAGCCGGACTGCTGTAAGATAATGTGGCGACCAGCTTAAGTTATGCTTAGGCTGGTTTCTTTTGTTTATTCTAAAAAAACACCTTGACCCTGACACTAGTGTCAGGGTTTATACTGAGGGCAGACCATTTCTCATGAACCCCGGGGAGAATACCATGAAAATAGGTGAATTAGCCACACTTACGGGCGTAAGCGTCCGTTCATTGCGATATTATGAGCGTCAGGGACTGATCAAACCGCTGCGCCAGGACAACGGGTACCGTGAATACTCTCCGCTTGCCGTGGATACGGTGGAGACGATTAAGCTGTATTTGAATCTTGGCTTGTCGACAGAAGAGATTGCCGGATTCCTGCACTGTGTTCTGAAGAATAAAGAGGCGTTCTGTGCAGAAGTGATGCCGCTGTACCGCAGCAAGCTGGAAGAGATTGAACGTCAGCTGATTGAGCTGAATCAGATCAAGCTGAACCTGCAGGAGCGGATGGCTTCAATTCTGCAAGAGCAGCAGAATGAAGCGGAATAAGGCGGATCGATTGAAGTTGTTTCTGTGAATATTGAATGTTAAATTTTGTGGGAGGGCTTAAGATGGCTATGATAATTGCCGATAACGCCGGAGCTGTACGTGAACAGCTGAAGGCCGGCGGAACCGTGCTGGTGGATTACGGTGCGTCCTGGTGTCCGCCCTGCAGAACCCTGCTGCCGATTCTGGAAGAGCTGAATGCCGAATACGGGGATGACGTAAGTATGATTAAGGTGGACTGTGATGAACTGCCGGAGCTTGCATCGGAAGCCGGGGTGATGAGCATGCCGACAGTGATCGTATACAGCGGAGGTCAACCTGTGGAGAAGCTGGTCGGCCTGCGGCCAAAATCCGTATATCAGGGTGTGTTGAACAAAGTTGCCGGAGCGGTGCGCGGTACTCTTTAAGGTATTGTAACGGGGAGGGGCGGTAGCGCCGCTTTGCCGCCGATATGGTGGAGCACAGGCCCGCGATTCTTCCCAGGCAGCGTTTCCTGGCACCCGCAGCCCAAGAATTAAGGCAGGATGCCGCATGAGGATCATGCAGCGTTCTGCCTTTGTATTTACCGGAAATATATATAATGCCGCTATTTCGTGCTCTCTGCTGCAGGAACAACAGGGACAACCTCATTCTGGTGCAATGCTTCCAGTACCTCTGCGCGCAGACTTTCGGTGAATGCCGCCCATGTTTTTTTGCCGACATCCAGCTCTTCACGTCCAATGGAATTCAGTGTTTCGAGCCACACCCGCTTATCATTAATCACCCCGAGCTGCTCCTGAATATCCTTGTAGATGGCCTCGTGGGCATGGAATTTCTGATTCAGCGCAAAAGCGGCCGCGTTAGCGGTATAGCGCAGATGCTTGGCGGCAATCCGCAGCTCATGAAGAGCTTCGAAGGCTTCCTTCGATTCAGCCTCAGGCCCCTTGAACAGGGTCTTGCAGGCTTTTTTCTTCTGCTCAAAAGCGACCTCAAGCTCGCGCATGACCACATTGGCATCTTTTTTGGCGGCGAGCGGCTCCAGCTGTGTATCGATAAAAGGGGTCCACTGCGCATCAAGAGCTTTGCCGGACAGCTTCGGGAGCCCTTCCTCCAGCTTCTTGCGGAATATCTTCCGCTTGGCCTTCTGGTGTTCGATTACTGCTGTGAGCAGTTCGGCGGTTTTGACATCGCCCGCCTCTTTGGCGGCCTTGCGCCGTTCCTTGAACGATGCGATCAGTACATCTGCGTCCCGTACCTTGCCGAGCTTCTTCTGTGCCTGCTTGAAGGTGCTGTACAACTCTTCCGTAGCCGAATGGCCCGGATCAAGAATGGACAGGAGCGTCAGAAGCTTGCGGCTGTTGACTCTGGCCTGATGAATATCTTCATCTCCGAAGCCCTTCAGCACATCTTGGCTGTAGTCCCGGAAGTTGATATACAGCTTGTTCATTGCCTGCTCCCATTGTCTGGCCTTGCTTACTTGCCTGTCCTTTGTCAGTTGTTCGGTTGTCATGCGGCATCACTCCTAAGGGTTGTGTATAGCATGAGCTTCAACACGATTCTTATGGCTGGGATTATCTTCTTACCCTCTAAGGATAACGGGTTCCAGCCGCCATTTCAAATACAGAGTCTATATTACGGGGGCTTCGCGGCCAGGACGCAGATCGGTTACAATAGGATTAATTAAGAAAGTGTAATTACAACACAGCGGAATACGCAGCGTAACTTGCGGGATCAGGGCGGTGTCCGGCCTGCCGTATCCGGGAAAGAGGTAGTCAGTGGGACTCGCAGGCAATCCGAATGAGAAGTGAACCTTATAATGTGCTGGAAAATGGAGTGGCGGGCAGGCTGCCTGAAGAGATGGTGCTCTTCACGCATTTGAGCGGGGAAACGGAGGAAACGGAATCCGGGCAGGAAATGCTGGTTCCGTTTGCCTTCGAGGAAATGCTGTGCCGGGATGTCGGAGCCGGACAGGTTCCGCCGGTACTGCATCTTTGGAGCCACCCGGGCGGTGTGGCGCTGGGGCTGCGGGACAGCAGGCTGCCCCGTGCAGGAGCGGCGATGCAGGCGCTTGAGGCGCAGGGAATTCGCACGGCGGTCCGGCATTCAGGCGGCGCTGCGGTGCCGCTGGATGCTGGGATCGTGAGCGTGTCCCTGCTGCTGCCCAAACGTCCGGGCAAGCTGGACTTTCACGATGATTTCCGGCTGCTGGCTTCGCTGATTGCCGAAGCCGTAGCTGTGAGCCATCCGCAGGCGGCGGCTCTGATCCGTGCCGAAGAAGTCACCGGGTCGTATTGCCCCGGTGACTTCGACCTGGCTATCGGCGGCCGCAAGTTCTGCGGCATTGCCCAGCGGAGACAGAGCAATGCGTACTTCGTCCACGCGTTTGTTGTCGTGTCCGGCTCCGGGCAAGCGCGCGGAGAACTCATCCGCAGCTTCTATGCACAGGCAGCGGACGGGGACGAATCGCTGGAATATCCCCGCGTGCAGCCGGAGACGATCGCCGCGCTCGGGGAGCTTGGCGGCCCGGATTCGGCCGCAGTCTTCACCGCAGGCATCCGGCAGGCGGTTGCCCGCCGGGGCACGCTGCTGAAGCCTGCGGATCGCCTGCAGCAGGAGACCGGCTACAGCCTTCAGTACGGCGATCCGCGGGTACTGCAGGCGGCGCATGTGCTGCGGGAGCGATACGCGCGCTGAAGCAAGTAGGCAATGTAACGGGAGTCCTTGGGAGCGTGGAGAGCGGCGAGCGGGCGGCCATTGAAGAGTGCAGACAGGTGCACACGAGAAGGGTGCAGGCAAATGAAGACGAGTGCAGGCGAGCTAAATTCGCCTGCGCTTTTTGCTGCTTGGGGAGGAGGAGGGGGAAATCCCTTTAAGTTGGTTGGTGGGAGGGTATTTGGCTGAAATGAGGGGCAGAAGTGCCCCTGAATCCGAGGGAAGTGGGCACTTGGCGGAAATGAGGGGCAGAAGTGCCCCTGAATCCGAGGGAAGCAGTCACTTGGCGGAAATGAGGGGCAGAAGTGCCCCTGAATCTGAGGGAAGCAGTCACTTGGCGGAAATGAGGGGCAGAAGTGCCCCTGAATCCGAGGGAAGCGGGCACTTGGCGGAAATGAGGGGCAGAAGTGCCCCTGAATCTGATGGAAGTGGTCACTTGGCTGAAATGAGGGGCAGAAGTGCCCCTGAATCCCGGGAGAGGGCGTCTTACCCGCCCTACAGATACAGCTCCGGCCGCCGGTCGGAGAAGACCGGGATGTGCCCGCGCACTTCCTGCACCCTGGCGAGGTTGATCTCGCCGCTGAGAATCTCTTCGCTGCCGGAAGCCTCGCTCACAATCTCTCCCCAAGGGTCAATAATCATGGAATGGCCGCCAAAAATGTTGGCCGGATCAGAACCGGAGCGGTTGCAGGCCACCACGTAGCACTGGTTCTCAATAGCCCGGCTGATCAGCAGCGCCCGCCAGTGGGATAAGCGGGGCAGCGGCCATTCTGCACTGACGAATAGCACTTCTGCGCCCTCTGACATATGAACACGGACCCATTCCGGAAAACGGATGTCATAGCAGATTAATCCGGCGCATAAGGTGCCGTCCAGCTTGAACAGTCCTTTGGCAGAGCCGGGCTGGAGGTAGAGATGCTCATCCATCAGCTTGAACAGATGCAGCTTGCTGTACTGCCCGGCGAGTGCTCCGGTACGGTCAAAGACGAACATGCTATTGGTGACTCCGGTATCCTGTCTCACGGCGACTGAGCCGGCGATGATATTAATCCCATATTCCAGGGCTAGACTGGAAATCAGTGCCCCGGCAGCCTGGCCCCCGTGATCAGCGATCTCATCCAGCCGGGTCAGATCGTAGCCGGTCGTCCACAATTCGGGAAGGATTATGCAGTCCGGGTTGCCGGCGGCGGCTTCGCGAATTTTTCGTTCTGCCGCAGCATAATTCACCTCCGGATTGCCGAATGCTATATCGAGCTGAATCAGGGCTATTTTCATAAGGCGGTCTCCTCTGTTTTTTAATTAGTTGACGGGTCAATGATTTCGGTGTAAAGTAATCTTTGTCAAAAAGATTTTGCACAATATATTTGCGTAAGGGGGTTAATTTTGACAGAACATCTGCCCGATGAAGATACGATCTTTGAGCTGCTGCAGGCGCTGCATAAGGGAATCAGCCCGAAATTCGAGCGCTGTGCTGGCATTACACCCACCCGGTTCCGCCTTCTCCAGGAATTGTTTCGAGTCTCCGAGATCAGCCAGATTTCGCTGCAAAAGACACTCGATATCGATGCCGCAGCGGTCACCCGCCACTTGAGAGGACTTGAAGACAGCGGAATGATTGCCCGCCGGAATAATCCTGCCGATAACAGGGTCACCCTCGTCTCCCTGACCGATCACGGCCGGGAACATATTAATTCCTACCGGGAAGAGAAGACCCGCTTCATCAGCGAACTGCTTACCGGGTTCAATGAACAGGAACGTACCGTACTCGCAGAGATGCTTACCCGGCTGCAATATAATATTAATCTACTGTAGCCGTCACCTATAATCAAACCATAAAGGAGTTAATTATTCATGAACGCAACCAGAAACAATGATTTCACAAGCATTATTACAGGACGCCGCTCAATCCGCAAATACGATACCTCCGTCAAAATCAGCAAAGAGGAAATGACAGAAATCCTTACTGAAGCGACTCTGGCCCCTTCCTCCGTGAATATGCAGCCTTGGCGTTTCCTTATCATCGAAAGCCCGGAAGCCAAAGCCAAGCTGGCCACCATTGCCAAATTCAATCAGCTTCAGGTAGAAACCTCCGCAGCAATGATTGCCGTATTCGGTGATCTGAACAACTTCGATTATGCTGAAGAAATCTACGGGACTGCGGTAGAACGCGGGCTGATGCCTGCTGAGGTAAAAGAAAGACAGCTGGCTGCCCTGGGTGCCCACTTCGCGAAGCTGCCTGCGGACGTGAACAGAGAAACGGTAATGATTGATGCGGGTCTGGTCTCGATGCAATTGATGCTGGCAGCCCGCGCCCACGGCTATGACACGAACGCGATCGGCGGCTTCGAGAAGGATCAGATTGCGGAATTGTTTGATATGGACAAAGAACGTTATATTCCAGTTATGCTGATTTCGGTCGGGAAAGCGGTTGAAGAAGGCTATGCATCCGTCCGTCTACCGGTTAACACCGTTGCCCAGTGGAAATAAACATTGGATAGTGCTGGCCGTGTAAGCTAATATTCAAGAAACTTAGGAGGAATACTAGATGATTATTACCCATGCATTGCTTCAGGTAAATCCCGCACGGGAGCAGGAGTTCCTTGAAGTCGCGAAGACCCTGGTTGCCGCAACCCACGAAGAAGAAGGCAACATCTCTTATGAATTGTATAAGCATACAGCTGGCGGAAATACCTACATTATGGTCGAGATCTGGCGTGACCAGGCGGCTGTAGCCGCCCATAATACAAGCCCGCACTTCACCGGCTTCGCCGCCAAAGCAGGAGAATTCCTGACTGCACCGCTCGATGTTAAGCTGTATAACGCTGAAGAATTGAGCAAATAATTCCGGCTTGAAGAGGGGGAGCATGCCCTCCGGGCTATAGTTCTGTAGCTCTCCTAAGCTAGCTAATATCCCCCCTGGGAAACCCCGGCAGTCCTAACGGCTGCCGGGGTTTCCCATTTTGCATCCGCAGCAGGATTTGGAAGAAAACATTGCTAAGAAGCAGAACGTTTATAAAACAGGCGTGCCGGGTAACTAAGCTTACCCTTACACGCGCTGTAACGCGCAGGCAGGACCTGAAGAGAGTGGGGGATGAAAGGGATGAGGGGATCGAATGGGAAATATACATAGGAACAAGCAACTGCCGCAATTACCTGCAGCGCAGTGGGATGAACGGCTTCGGCAGGATCTCGCGGATTACGTGAATTACCGGATATCCGGCGGCTCATTAAGAACTATCGCTAAGAACACGGACGCCGCCGATTCTATTATTGAGCCTATTCTGGACAGTGCGGTTGTCCGCGCTTACCGGCAGGCACAGCATGGGGGTGTGATCACCGATGTCCGGCAGCTGGAGGAGCTTCCCGGATTCAGCCCGGAGCTGCTTGAACAGCTCGCATCAGCCGTGTCCGGCCTCGATTCCGGCAAGCTTAGAGCGCTGGCGCCGCAGACTACCCGGCATAACCGGGTAGATCCTTATGTGAACGGGCCGCAGTGCCTGGAGATGCTGCTGGAAGAGATTCGCAATGCACAGCGCTATATCCATCTGTCCGTGATGCTGTTCTTCAATGACCATTCGGGAAATCTGATCGCTTCGGAGCTGCTTTATGCGCTTCAGCGGGGAGTAGAAGTCCGGATGCTGGTGAATTACACCGTCACCGCCATGGGATACGGAAGTAATCTTGAAGTAGGAAGTTTCTCTGAGATTGCAGAAGTTCTTGAGCAGGCAGGAGCCCGGCTGAAAGATACATTTCATTCCTGCTACGCTGCTGCGGAATGGGCAGTGAAGCGTGAGGAACTGAAGTCTCAGGGCGTCCCTGAAAGTATCCTCTTTCTGCAGGACAAGGTACAGGAGGATGTGATAATTACCGGGCTGAATGTGATCGACCACCGTAAATTTATGGTCATTGACGGGATAACCTCCGTTATAGGCAGTCTGAATATCGGTGACCAATATACTTTTGCGACGCCTATCCAGGAATCGGCAACTGAACAGATAGACGGACGACCGCTTGGGATTCCCTCCAGGGAAGAGGAGTGGCATGACGGCTGTTTCCGGATTCAAGGGGAGGCTGCCCGGCCGCTGAATGAGGCTTTTCACGCCAGGTGGCTTCTGCTTGGAGGAGATCACTTTGAGGTGGAAGCGCCGTTCTACCACCCTGCAGGAAACTATGAATTCGGCGGGGAAGAATGCACGCTCTTTCTAAGTTTTCCCGGAAATCCGGTGAATCTAATTCAGCAGTATTATCTGGATTTGCTTACGTATGCCGCCGAAGAGACAATTATTGTGAATCCTTACCTAATCGACCAAGATTTCTGGGACCGGCTCGGTGAAGTTGGACCGGAGTGTTCCTGCCATATCTCGATATGCAATTCGCTTGAGGTCAATGATCATCCTACGAACAAGGCAGCTGTGCGCAGCAATATGTACATTCCTTTCTGCAATGGGGTGTCCTTCTATGACTACAGCTTTACAGAACGCTTCTCCCACTGGAAAATCACTTATGACCACAGAGCGCGGGCTGTATTTCACGGCTCCTATAATATCAACGAACGAAGTGCCTGCCACGATTTTGAAATGGGAATGCTGGTTAAGAGTGAGCCGTTCGCAGACAAGGTGAAACGGATGATAGATTATGATCTTGGGGTATCCCGTAAAATCAGCGACAAGCACGAATTCTTCAAGTACCCCTGGCTGCATCCCAGCACGTATCTGAACAAGGCGACGCATAATTACACCTGATATGCCTGCTGGTCCATGTCATGTATAATGAGCGGTATAACATATGAAGATGGAGCTAAAGAGGATGAACATTAACATACTTGGGACAAGCCTGAAGAAGGATGAGGTACTCTTCGCGTCCGAATTCGGCGAGGGCAGAGGAACCTGGCGCGGTGCCGCTGTGGCTGCCGGGGAGGCCTGCGAGGCTGAATTTGAGCTGCCCTCGCTGTTCATGCGCTGGGTGGATATTGTGCCGGCGCACGGAGGCCGCTTTGAGATACGTATGGACGGGAAGGTTGTCATATTGACGGGTATACTGGAGAATATTGAGGAGGACGGCACCGGGTATCTGCGGCTTGGCCGCGATGTAATCATGTTCGATTGCCTGGGTGAACCGATGGCGCTGGGCGGATTCGTGGAGATCAGAACCGGGGAGCTCATGCTGTACCCTGTCAATCTTTGAGCCTGCGGGGCGGATACCGGACTAACTATTTCCTGTCCGGCATAGCCACCTTCAGCTAAATGAGCTAAGATAATATACATTAGAAAGTATAGCAAGAGGAGCAGAAGTCCCATGAACAGCGATATTCAACAATTTAAGACGGAATTCTTCAAGGCGCTGGCTCATCCGATGCGGATTCGCATTCTGGAGCTGCTCAGTGAAGGCGAGAAGAATGTGAATGAGCTGCAGGCGATCCTCGGCTCGGAAGGCTCTGCCGTATCCCAGCAGTTGGCCGTACTCCGTGCCAAGAACGTAGTGGCCAGTGTCAAGGAAGGAACCACCGTAATTTATGCCCTCAGAGATCCTCTCATCAAAGACCTTCTGGCTGTAGCCAAACAAATATTCGACAATCATCTTGTAAACACCATCTCCCTGCTTGAAGGCATCCGCAGCGAATGACCCCGGCTTCCCGGGGGGCTGATTACCCCGTTGACAAGAACGGCAGGCAGGAGTAATGTGAGTCTTATATTCAAATAATCAGATATTCAAAGAAAAGAAGGTTAAATGATGACAGGGTGGGGCCGTTTTAAAGGCTATAATATTGCTTCTCTGCGTAAGGATATTATTTCAGGGACGATTGTCGGCGTGATTGCCATCCCCTTGGGGATGGCATTTGCTATTGCCTCCGGTGTCAAACCGGAGTACGGAATTTATACGACCATAGTAGCCGGTATTCTCATTTCCTTATTCGGCGGTACAAAGTTTCAGATTGGCGGGCCTACGGGTGCGTTTATTCCTATTTTATTCGCTATTGCCATGCAGTATGGATACGAGAATCTGCTGATTGCCGGAATGATGGCTGGGGTCATTCTCGTGGTGATGGGCGTTCTGCGGCTCGGGGTGCTGATCAAGTTCATTCCGAAGCCGGTGACAATCGGGTTCACGGCAGGAATTGCCGTTATTATCTTCAGCGGGCAGATTGCCAACTTTCTGGGTCTTAGGGATATGGAGCGGCATGAGAGCTTCCTGGACAATATGAAAGAGATCGGCGCCCATATCTCGACAATCAATCTGTACAGTATCCTGACAGCAGCGATTTGTCTGGCTGTCGTAGTGCTGGGGATGCGCTTCGCGCCGAAGGTGCCCGGTTCTCTGATCGGGCTATTGTGCGCTACGATTATTGCTGCTCTATTCTTCAGCGGCAAGGTGACTACGATCGGTTCAGCTTACGGGGATATCCCCAATACACTGCCGAGCTTTCATTTCCCTGTCATTACCTGGGAGAAGATCAGACTGCTTATCCGCCCGGCCTTCATCATTGCGATGCTGGGCGCCATTGAGTCGCTGCTGTCCGCAGTAGTCGCCGATGGCATGTCAGGCAGCCGCCATGACAGCAACCGCGAGCTGGTCGGCCAAGGGATCGCCAACATTGCTGCGCCGTTGTTCGGCGGAATACCAGCGACCGGAGCGATCGCCAGAACGGCCACCAATATCCGCAGCGGTGCGGCTTCGCCGCTCTCCGGTATCATTCACGGCGTTGTTGTGTTTCTGATTCTGCTGTTATTCGCACCCTATGCTTCCAGCATTCCGCTGGCCGCGATGGCCCCGATCCTGATGGTCGTGGCCTGGAACATGAGTGAACGTAAGGAATTCCTTCACCTGCTTAAGCTGAAGACGGGGGATTCACTGGTGCTGTTCATTACCTTCCTGCTGACTGTGTTTGCGGATCTGACGCTGGCGGTAGAGGTGGGGCTGGTGCTTGCGGTGATACTCTTCGTGAAGCGTATGGGAGAAGTACACATGGTCTCCAAAGTGCTGCCGGACCCTTCCTCCGTGAAGGTTGAGGCACATATGGTGACGGACAGCCACGATTGTCCGCAGATCGGAATCTATAATGTCGAAGGACCGCTGTTCTTCGGAGCCGCCTACCGCTTCGACAGTACCATGCCGGGACTTGGGCCGGATCAGCCGAAGGTCATTCTGCTTCGCATGGGGAAGGTGCCGCTAATGGACACCACCGGTGAAGCCAATCTGGCCGGTCTGGTGAAGCAGCTGCACGCGGATGGCGGAAGACTGATGATCTCCGGTATCCAGAGCCAGCCGCTGGATCTGCTGAAGAAGACAGGTCTGTATGACAGAATCGGGGCTGCCCAGTTCTATGATCATACAGGGGAAGCGATCAATGAAGCGCTGGGAAGCATTGATTACAGCCGTTGCCTGGGCTGCAAGCATGCTGCCTTCAGAGAATGCAGTGCATTCTCAGGGCTTGATGAGGCCTACCCGCGCAGCGCAGCCTTCAAAGGGCGTACTCCGGCTGTCGCCAGGAAGCTGAGCGGCGGGGTGTAGATAACGGAACCCGTTTCCTGCTGATACAGACTTAACATTAATAACATCAATAGCAACAGCTCCAGCCCGGACATTTACGCGTCCGGGCTGTTTGTATAGCTGCCGCATACAATGTTGGACTAAGCGGTTCCATATTTGTACAATTAGAAGAGTGAAAAGACAATTGAAGTGTGTACATAGCTGAACTATATAACAAGGTAAGGAGATTATCCTCTCATGAAGGAACTGAATTATTCGAAGGTATTTATACTACTGGTTGGAATGACGGCAGCGACACTTGCCGTATATCGCGTAGTTTCGCTGCGGACGGATACGTTCTATGCTTTTCTGCTCTGGAATCTGTTTCTGGCTTGGGTGCCGTTCTTCTTCTCCATGGCCGCGCATGAGCTGGATAAGCGGAAGATCGGGGGGCTGCTGATTCTGCCGCTCGGTATAGCCTGGATGCTCTTTTTCCCGAATGCGCCCTATATTATGACTGACCTCGTGCATTTAACCATCCGCAAAAGCAAATACATCGTCGGCGGGACGATCCAGAACCGGTACTGGTACGATCTGACCACCCTGCTCTTGTTCACCTGGAGCGGCTGGCTGACCGGATTCTTCTCCCTGTACCAGTTCCAGCATGTGATCTACCGCAAGACCAATGGGGTGCTGTCCTGGATCTTCGTGCTGTTTGCCTGCGTAATGGGCGGTTATGGCGTTCTACTGGGCAGAGTCTACCGCTTGAACAGCTGGGATGTGCTGACAGACCGCCATCAGCTGTATCAGCTGGTGATCACCAGTCTGAACCAGCAGTCTGTATTCTTCAGCTTGTTCGTAGCCTTTGTGCTGCTGGTGATTTATGCTACGCTATATTGTCTGCTGAACGGTCTTGCCAGCGGGAGCGGCAAAGCTTATTCGAAGGGCGGCAGAAGATGATCTTCAGCGTAAAGGTTGGAATCTTGCTCCGGATCTAGTTCCAGTTCCAGCCCGGGTCCTGGGTGATACTGATAACGTGCAAGGTCAATCACTCCTCGCTCGTCAATAACAATCCCTTCACCCAGCAGATACAGCTGCTGCAGTGAGCCGGATTCGTCTTCGGTAAGCGAGATCATTCCTTTGGAATTGATGACCCTATGCCACGGCAGCTTATACTTCCTGCTCATGGAGTGCAGAATGCGCACTACCTGCCTGGCTCCCCGGGGACTTCCGGCCGCGCGGGCGATTCCACCGTAGGTCATGACGGCTCCTTCCGGAATGGACTGAATAATGGTGATCACTCTTTTGGTGAATGGTGTCATGTACAGGCTCCTTTGTCTGTAATAGAACTATCCGCTGTATGTACTTAGGACAACCATAACATAAAGCGCTGCATAGAGCATCTGCCGGGATGGAGCAGTTGCGATAGCCTGATAATAGTTCTCCCGGTCCTGCCCTGCCAAGCCTCTGTCTGCACAGACAGGGGCTTTTTGCTGTTCGTTGCCTAAGCCTGAGTTCTTCCTCTACAGCATAATTATGGCGAATAGGAGTTAGAGAGACGGGGGATAATCAGAGCAATAGAAATGCGACAGGGGTGACTGCTGTGAAGAGTAAGGATGCTGCAATGAATAATGAATCTGCCGGCAAAATATCTTCTTACCAGCCGCTGAGTCCTTCGCTGGATGATACGATAGCGCTGTTCCGGAGGATATTTAACAACGACGGCACCCTGAGGGTCCGGGTCATTGAGAATAAACACGGCGTACCGGTCCGCTGCGGTTTAATCTACGTGGAGGGAATGATTGACCGGGATCTTATTCAGAATGGGATTACTAAGCCGGTGATGAACTATGAATTCTCAGAGAAAGAGAGTGGAAATCCTGCCGAGCTGATGGAGAAAATCCGTATGGAAGTTATCAATATCAGTGACATTATGGTCTCTACGGAGCTGGAAGAACTGGTCGGTGCAGTAGTGAGCGGGAAGACCGTATTTCTCTTAGACGGCTATGCCGGGGCGCTCAATATCAATGCCCAAGGGTGGGAGACACGCTCAATAGCAGAGCCTGAGACGGAAAAAGCGGTGCGAGGTCCCAGAGAAGGCTTTACCGAATCGCTGCTCGTTAATCTTACCCTTATCCGCCGCAGAGTGCAGAACTCTGATTTGAAATTTGTCTTCACCAATATCGGAACACGCAGCAAGACACAGACCTGCATCTGCTACATGGAAAGTTTGGCCTCCCCCGACATTCTTAAGGAGCTCTATACACGTCTGGAGCGTGTGGAGATTGACCATTTATTGGATACAGGCTATCTTGCCGAGCTTATCCGCGACGAACCCTATTCACCCTTCGAGCTGATCGGCAGTACTGAACGGCCGGACTCTGTAGTTGGCAAGATTATGGAGGGAAGAATTGCTCTTCTCATTGAGGGGACTTCCTTTGTATTAACACTGCCGTATGTGTTTGTGGAGAATTTTCAGGCCAGCGAGGATTATTATATTAATTATTATTTTGCCTCCTTTAACCGGCTGCTTAGAGTACTTGGAGCCTTCATGTCGGTCAGCATACCCGCCGGGTATGTTGCACTGGTTACCTATGCTCAGGAGATGGTTCCGACGCAGCTGCTGTTAAGCATTGCCAATGCCAGGATGTCAGTGCCTTTCCCTACGATAGTTGAGGCGATAATTATGCTTACAATCTTCGAGGTACTGCGGGAAGCGGGAGCCCGTATTCCAACCTCCATTGGCCAGGCTGTCAGTATCGTAGGAGCACTGGTTCTGGGTCAGGCTGCTGTTGATGCGCGAATTGTCAGTGCACCGATGGTTATTGTCGTGGGATTAACGGGAATCACGACACTGCTCAATCCGCGGCTGACCGGACCGCTAATTATTGTCAGGCTGGGACTGCTTCTGGTGACCTTTTTCCTGGGGATATACGGATATTACTTCGGCCTGCTCGGCCTGGTGATTCACCTGATGAGCATGCGCTCCTTCGGGGTTCCCTACATGCTCGGAGTAGGCTCCATCCGTCCGCAGGATATTAAGGATACAGCCATTCGGGCGCCATGGTGGGATATGTACCTGCGTCCCGCAATGATTGGAGCGCGCAATATGAGGCGGCAGCCATCCAAGAAGCCGGCAAAGCGGTCATGAGGATTTTGCGCAGAATGCTGTCTGTTCAGATCTCGCTGCTGCTGCTGCTGAGCATCACCGGGTGCTGGAATTATACTGAGGTTGATGATATGGCCATTGTAGCTGGAGTAGCGATTGACAAGAACAAGGAGGACGGGAAGCTGCAGCTTACAGCAGAGATAGTTGATACCACTGGCGGAAAGGACAGGAATCAGTCCGGATTCAGGATGTTAAGTCTCAGCGGTGATACCATGTTCGAAATTGTCCGCAATATGATTTCCTTGACTGGCAAGAAGCTATTCTGGAGCCATTCGAAGAGCATTATCGTCAGTAAAGAGATTGCCCGAGACGGCCTAATTAAAGCGTTGGACTGGTACAGCAGAGATACGGAAACCCGGTCAGATGTATTCATATTTGTCTCGGGCGAGAAAACAGCACATGAGGTGCTGGATTTGAATAAAGCGACGCAGACCGTGCTGTCGTTTGAATTGGCCCAGATGATGCGGGACGAGAAGCATGTCGGCTCAGCACCCGTTGTAGAAATATGGGATTTCATTGATAAGTTAGAGACAGTGGGCAAAAGCGCCATAGCTCCCATTATCAGCATTCATGATGAGAACGGGAAGAAGACCGAACGCGTGGACGGCACCGCCATATTCAAGAAGGATAGAATGGTAGGAAGTCTGAACGGTGATGAGACGAAGAGCGCACTGTTTGTAAAGAATAAGATACAAGGAGGAGTGCTGGAGGTGGGTAATAAAGACGGAATCCCTTCGTACTCTCTGGAGATCTTAGGAAGCCGGACCAAGCTGAAGCCTAGAATCGTCGAGGGTAAGGTGCTGATGCAAATTCATACAGATACCCAAGTGGGGCTGGATGAAGTGATGACACATGAAGGCTTCCAGAAGGATGAGACGACCCAGGATATTGAAGCGAGGGCTAGTGAGCAGCTTCAGACGAATATCCTCGCTGTAATCCACAAGGTGCAGCAGGAGTACGGGGCCGATATCTTTGGCTTTGGTGAAGTGATACATGCGTATCATCCCAAATTATGGGCTGAGATTAAGGGGCAATGGCCGGAAGAGTTCGTCCAGGTGGATGTGACAGTCCGTTCAAAAGTTACCATAGAGAGCAGTGCCAAAACCAAGCGGGCCATCAAGCGGGGGGATTAGCCATGGCTATCTACCTTATAGTCATCTATTCGGTTATTGCTGTACTTGACCCTTACGGGCTGCTAAAGCGGGGGATGAAACGTGATTTCTACGTATGCTCCGTGCTGTGCCTGATATCCTTCTCTCTGGCCTTCGCGCTCGCGATGCATTGGGAGATCCCCAGTCCATCACCGGTTATCGTAAATCTGATAAAAAAACTGTACTGAAGCACGCTCCAGAAGGAGGAGATCACATGAGCAAAGAGATCATACCAGCGGGCCAGGCCATTAGCATAACCGTACAGTTTATTATGGGTAGTTCATTATTCATGGGCGTGGCCGGGCAGTCCGGCAGCAGCAGCTGGATTGCCCTGATTATAGCCATAATACTGGCTGTGCCGCTCATGCTCATCTACGCGAGGCTTCATGTCCTGTTTCCGGGTAAGAATCTGTTTGATATGCTGATCGAAGTATTCGGTCCTATTGTTGGCCGGCTGGGTTCCTGCCTGTACATCTTCTACGCGCTGCATCTGGGGGCGCTTGTGCTGCGGAATTTCGGGGAATTCAGCAAGACGGTTGCCTTAACCTCAACGCCGATGATCGCTCCTATGCTAATGATCGGACTGCTATGCGTCTGGGTAGTCATTGCAGGAATAGAGGTGATCGGCAGAAGCGCTAAATTCCTGCTGCTGTTTAGTTACATGGTGATTATACTGATCCAGTTCCTTTCGGTTCCTAAATTTGAGTTCCATCATCTTTTGCCGCTGCTGGACCGCGGATGGAGGCCTGTCTTTGGAGATGCAGCAGGAGCATTTACGTTTCCATTTGCCGAGATTGTGGTCTTTCTGGGCGCCTTCAATGTGCTGCCTGCCAAAGGCTCCGCCAGACGGGTGCTTGTAAGCGGAACACTGATTGCGGGAATAACTATAATTATAATTACTTTCCGTAATTTACTGGTGCTGGGTCCTGATATTATGTCAAGTCTGTATTTTCCCTCGTATGTGGCTATCAGCAGAATTAACATTGGCGATTTCCTGACCAGAATTGAGGGCTCGGGGGCCATAGTATTTGTAACCACGATGTTCATTAAAGTCAGTCTTTGCCTGTACGTCACCTGTATTGGCTTGGCCAGAGTTTTCAAATTGAAGAGCTACCGGTCGGTGGTGCTGCAGATGGGACTTATCATGGTCTATCTATCCGATTTCATTTACACGGATATTATGGATATGCAGTATTTTGCGTATCATATCTATAAGATATACGCACTCCCGTTCCAGGTAGTTATTCCTGTAATTCTATGGATTACTGCGGAGATTCTCTCCCGGGGAAAGGGGCGCAGGCTTGCGGCTTCCCGGCAGCAGTAGCCCGCAAGCGCTGAAGAACAACGTTTAACACGTTTTGAGATAAGATACTTAACTTAGGCGTTATTACCCTTAGTCCCACATTGTGGGGCTATTTAATGTCCAATGATTTAGAATTTAGCTATAATGAGAGGCAGAGACTAACGTTTGAGAATCAGAGGGGGATTTTGGAACTGCAGGAGCGGAAGCGACCGCCTCTATACAACAGGTTAACGAAAGGCGTGAGAATAGATGAGTGTGTCCAGCATCGTAATGTCCTCGCATTGGGGCAGGGAGGTCAGACATAAGTATGTTGTGCAAGGCTCCAAAGCGCTGGTCGTGGTATTTCCGGGACAGAATTATTCTGCCGAGCGGCCCCTGCTGGAATATGCAGGCAAGCTGGCCCGTGAATACGGCTGTGATCTGCTGCTGCTGGAATATGGATACCAAAGTGCACGGATGGCCTTCAAACGTGAAGAGATCGATATTGTCGCAGAAGAATGCAAGGTGGCACTTGCTTCGCTTCCGGAGTATGAGCAGCTGCTGTTCATCAGCAAGAGCATGGGGACCGTTATCGCCGGTAAGGTGGCTTCAGAGACGGGAATGGGGGAGAAGATATCCCAGCTGTTCCTTACTCCGGTAGCTGAAAGTATCCCTTACATTAAGCAGAGCCGGGGCAGCGTTATTTACGGCGGGAGTGACCCGATGTTCACCGAGCAGCATTCCACCGAGCTCAGCGGCTTGAAGCAGGTACGGGTGTACAGAATTGATGACGCTAACCATTCTCTGGAAGTGGGCAGTGTCAATGAATCGCTGGCCGTACTGCTGGTCATTATTAATTTCTATCATGAGTTTTTCCGCGATTCACTTTAAGGGAGAGATAAAAACATGATTACAGAAGCGGCAATGCTGCAGGTGAAGCCGGGACTGACCCGGCAGTTTGAACAGAGCTTCAAGGAGGCCTCTCCGCTGATTGCCTCGATTGATGGTTATTTGGGGCATGAGCTCCAGCACTGTATGGAGGATGACCATAAATATCTGCTGATTGTCAGATGGCGCAGCCTGGAGGATCACACGGTGGGATTCAGAGAATCGGCCCAGTATCAGGAGTGGAAAGCGCTGCTGCATCATTACTACAGCCCTTTCCCGGTAGTGGAGCATTATACCCGGATCAATCTGGACTAGAGGAAAGGAAGAGCGGGATGCTGGGGAAAATAATTGGAAAAGGCCGGACTGCGGAAGTCATGGAGTATGGCGAAGGAAGGATTCTTAAGCTCTACCTGGATGAGGTTCCGGAGCATCATGTGGACTGGGAATACGACATCAGTACATATGTCTTTGAACAGGGAGTGCGTACCCCGCAGCCGGTTGAGCTTGTTGCGGAAGAGGGCAGGAAGGGAATTGTGTTCCAGCAGATCCATGGTCCTTCGCTGCTGAAGCTGATGGGTGCCAAACCAAGGCTAATCTCCAGCTACGCGAGGCAGATGGCGGCTCTTCATTACAGCCTCCATCAGCTTGCAGGCCCGGGTGAAGCTGGAGAACAGAAACAGCGGCTGAAGCAGAATGTTATTGCTGCACCTATGCTTAATATGGAAGAGAAGGCACCTATTCTATCTCAGCTGGAGCTGCTTCCGGACGGGAACAAGCTTTGTCATGGGGATTTCCATCCGGACAATGTGCTGATGGACGGGCAGCTGTGGGTCATTGACTGGATGACTGCCGTTTCGGGAAATCCTGCGGCAGATGCTGCGCGGTCCGTAGTCATGTTCAGTATAGGTGCCATGCCTAAACATGCCTCTTTGTTCACCAAAATGTTCTTAGGCTTCGCCAGAAAGCGGATGACGAGTCAATATACCCGTGAATATGTGAGACTATCAGGGCTATCCCTGGCAGACATTGAAGCTTGGATACTGCCGGTAGCGGCCGCACGGCTGGTAGAGTGGCTTCCGGTACCTGAGAAGGAGCAGCTGGTCCGCGAAATCCGCAAACGCCTGAGAGCACTGCCGCCCGCCCAATAATCTTCAACAGAAAGCAGGTACGCTTATGAGTACATACATTGCACTGCTGCGCGGGATTAATGTCGGCGGCAACAAGTTGATCAAAATGCAGGAGCTTAAGGCAATGTTCGCAGAGCTCCAGTATGAGAATGTACGGACTTATATCCAGAGCGGAAATGTTGTATTTGAGAGTGAAGAGTCTTCCGCCATCCGGCTCTCTGAGGTGATCAGCCAGCGCATTCAGGAGACCTTCGGATTCGGGGTGCCCGTGATCATCCGTTCCCTGGAGGAACTGGAAGCGGTCATTGCCGGCAATCCGTTCCCGCTGACGGAGCCGGAGGAATTCAAACGTCTGTACGTTTCGTTTCTGGACGCTGAGCCTTCGGCTGAGGCGCTGGAGATGATTCGTCCCTATGAGGATGGAGCGGACAGGGTGCGGGTGGTCGGTAAAGAAATGTACACCTACTATGAGGTGAGTGTAAGTGAATCGCCGCTCTTCAAAGTACAGTTCGACAGACTGCTGGGCACAACCCTCACCGCACGCAACTGGAATACCCTTGGTAAGGTGACAGCATTGGCCCGCAAGCCGTAGCTTGAGGATTTCGCACTTTGTGCTTTATTTTATAACCCCGCTTCCGTTATTACGGTGCCGCTCCTGAAGCATGGACGGCGAAGCGGGGCTGTTTGCCGTTCATTTGTATTAGGCCAGTGTTTCAGCAAACATTCAGCCTGATTTCATTATGAGTTAAGGTAAGGATGCAATAATACACCTATACAAAGATAAGGCCGGTCAACAAGGCGTCTTACCGGATGTCAAGAAGAACGGATGGGAGTGGATGAATCAATGAAATTACTGAAAAGGCTGGGTTCAGACGTTGTATTGCTGGGTATTCTGCTGCTGGCGGCGGTTCTGTACGGGTATGGAATCTGGAATGATCAATATGTCAATACGTACTACACTACCGCAGTAGGGAGCATGCTGCAGAGCTTCCATAATTTCTTCTTCGCCTCCCTTGACTCGGCAGGGTCAGTGACTGTCGATAAGCCGCCGGTAACGTTCTGGCTGCAGACATTAAGCGCGCTGATCTTTGGCCTGCATGGCTGGAGTGTCATACTGCCGCAGGCACTGGGCGGTGTAGGCTCTGTATTCATTGTCTATCTGCTTGTGAAGCCTACCTTCGGCCGGGCAGCGGCACGGCTCGCGGCGCTGGCTATGGCGGCTACACCGGTAGCAGCGGCGGTAAGCCGCACGAACAATATTGACGCGCTGCTGGTGTTTACTTTGCTGCTGGGGGCATGGTTTCTGTTCAGAGGCATCAGAATGCACAGGATGGGCAGCTTGCTCGCTGCATTCGGGCTGATTGGTGTAGCCTTCAATGAGAAGATGCTGCAGGCTTATATGGTCGTTCCGGCATTCTATCTGTTCTATATCTTGGCGGCCAAGGTCAACTGGAAGAAGAAAACAGGCACTTTGGCAGCCTGCACCGCAGTGCTGCTGGCCGTTTCGCTCTCATGGGCAGTAGTCGTAGATTCCATTCCTGCGGACAAACGTCCTTATATCGGAAGCAGCGGAACCAACTCTGTACTCAATCTGGCCTTTGGATATAACGGTGTTTCCCGTTTGACCGGTGACCGAGGGACTGGCGGTGGCGGAATGCCAGCAATGAATGGGGAGATGCCTGGATTTGGCGGTGAAATGCCGGCAATGAATGGAGCCGGCGGTTCGTGGGCTGCTGCCGGGCAAGAACAGGTGCAGAGCCAGGATTCTGCGGCCGGGGATGATCAGGGCCGTGGCAACAATGGAGCCGCCCCAGGCCAAGGCGACGGAAGCCGGGAGCCGGCTGCCGGACAGGATGGCGGAATGCAGGGACAAGGTGGCGGAAGAGGGTTTGAAGGAGGCGGTCCCGGGTTTGACGGCGGTGCCGGCGGTCAAGGCGGCCCAGGCGGCCCAGGCGGAATGAATGGCGGAGGCGGGATGTTCAACACAGGTACAGCCGGCCCGCTTCGGTTGTTCCAATCCGAATTATCCGGTCAAGCCAGCTGGCTGCTGCCGTTCGTGTTGTTTGGCTGCATCGGAATTTTTGCCAGCCTTCGCCGCAAGAACTTCACCCGGAAGCATAAGGAGGCCTTGTTCTGGCTCGCCTGGCTGGTGCCGGTGATGGGATTCTTCAGTATCGCAGGATTCTTCCACCAATACTATCTGATCATGATGGCTCCGCCGGTTGCGGCGCTGGCAGGTGCAGGCTGGTCGCAGCTCTGGAGCTATTACAAGGAACGTGCGACCTGGCTGTCCTGGCTGCTTCCCGCAGCGGTACTTGCTACCACGGTACTTGAGGTGTATATCATACATCCTTATGACGATACCATCGGCAGCGGCTGGTCTACCGGTGTTCTGGCAGCGGGCGTTGCAGTATCGGTACTGCTGGTGATCCTGCGGATGCTGAAAGGCACCATAGTTAAGCAGTCTCTGGTGCATGCCGCGGCTGTAACAGGACTTCTCGTGCTGCTGATTGGCCCGCTCTACTGGGCGTTTACACCGATCATATACGGCAATAACAGCATGACTCCGGCAGCCGGCCCGGACAGCAGCGGCTTTGGCGGTATGGGCGGCAGGAATAGTGCTACAGGAATTAATGAGAATCTGCTGGCTTATCTCAAGGAACATAACACCGGTGAGAAATACCTGTTCGCAGCGATGGATTATGGAACAGCTGGTGCTTATATTATCGACGAAGGCGAGTCAGTGGTTATCCTTAACGGATTCAACGCCTCGGATGTACCGTATACAACAGATTCACTGAAGGCATTGGTGGAGAGCGGTCAAGTGAAGTACTTCCTGGTATCCAGCGGCGGTATGGGCGGAGGACGCGGAGGCGGCAGCTCTGAAATTACTTCCTGGATCACTGATAACGGGACTGAGGTTCCTTCCGCAGACTGGCAGGGAACACAGACTGGCGGCAATGGCGGAACATTATACGAAGTAACCCTTAATTAAGATACTACATCATTTGAGGAGGAGCTACCCATGAGCACCAAAGTACGCTATTCCATAATTATACCGATGTTCAATGAAGAGGAAGTGATTCAGGAGACGTACCGGCGGATCAAGAAAGTGATGGGAGCTACTGGTGAGTCCTATGAGCTGCTCTTCGTCAATGACGGAAGTACAGACAACTGTGCGCAGATGATCGAGGAGTACAGCTATTGGGATGAAAGTGTCAAGCTGATTGACTTGTCCCGTAATTTCGGCCACCAGATCGCCATCACTGCAGGTATGGATTACTCCCTGGGCGATGCCGTTGTCATTATTGATGCGGATCTACAGGACCCGCCCGAACTGATCCTCGATATGATTGCCGAATGGAAAAAAGGCTATGAGGTCGTATACGCCAAACGCATCAAACGAAACGGGGAATCGCTGTTCAAAAAGTGGACAGCAGCCCTCTTTTACCGGGTGCTCCGTTATTCAACAGATATCTCTATCCCGGTAGATACCGGCGATTTCCGCCTCATTGACCGCAAGGTCTGCGATGAGCTGAAGCGTCTGCCGGAGAAAAACCGTTTTGTCCGCGGACTGGTAAGCTGGGTGGGCTTTCGCCAGAAGGCGCTCGAATACGAGCGGGATGAACGTTTGGCCGGAGAAACCAAATATCCGCTGAAGCGCATGATTAAGCTGTCGCTAGACGGTATTACATCCTTCTCGTATAAACCGCTGAAGCTGGCGGGCTATCTCGGAGCCCTGCTGTCCGCATCCGGCTTTTTGTACCTTATGTATGTGCTCTACCTGGCGCTCTTTACGGACGCGGCCGTTAAAGGGTGGGCGTCGATGATCGGCATTACACTAACCTTTAACGGCTTTGTGCTAATTATGCTGGGCGTGCTGGGCGAGTATGTCGGCCGGATCTATGATGAATCCAAGGGACGTCCGCTTTACATTGTACAGGAGTTCTACGGCGGCAGACCGCAGCAAAATACGCAGAAGCACAGAGTAGCCCATCTTGACAAATAATTGAAGGCTGCTCGGGCCGATCACGGCAAGCGAGCCGTGATCGGCCCGAGCAGCTTTTTGCTGCGGCTGAACTCTGGAGCATTCTCGTTAACCCCCAAGCCTCTAAGGCTCAACGCCCCGTTATGGCACCCGGCTCAAGAATCCGACCCGCCCCTCATCCATGGATGAAAGGCGGGTCGTTTAGGCATTGTTTAATGGGATTCTTATTAGTCTGCGTGAATTAAGCCTTTAGCAAGTCATGATCAACATACCGCGCGCCGTTCAGCTCACTGATAATATTAACCGCAACCTTGGCCCCGTCTCCGGCAGTAATAATTGCGTGCACACTTACACCGGCAACTGTTCCTGCTGCCCAGATGCCGTCAATGTTCGTTTTGCCTTCTGCAGTAGCTGCAATAACCGTCTTGATTCTTGGCTCCGTGCCATCCTTGGTTTCCACTCCGGCCTTGGCAGCCAGATCAGTCAGAACCCCTGTAGCCAGAATAACATGCTTGGCCTCATAGGTAGCGCCGCTCTCGGTCTCGATTACGAAGCCTTCTCCGCTTGCGCTCAGTCCGGTTGCCTGCTCGGCTACGAGTTCAGCTCCGAATTTCACGGCCTGATTATGTCCGGTCTCCACAAGGTCGGGTCCGCCGATTTCGTTGATTCCGTAAAAGTTCTCATACCAGCCTCTGCGGGTCATGCCTTTGTCATTGTCGATCAACAGTGTTTTTTTGCCCGCCTTGGCGGCGAACAATGCGGCACTTGCCCCGGCAGGACCGGCGCCGATAATAGCGATTTCGTACATGATGTAACCTCCTAAAAGTTTTGTTAGTAGCTTAGCTTCAGTGAAATCCTTCCGACAAAACTCACTTCGGAAGCTTAAGCTTAAGTTTGCTAGCCTAGCCTCTATGAATGATCTTGATGAAGCATTATATGAGGGCGGCCCTTTCTTCTGCTAACTATTATATCGTTAATTACAGGTCATTAGCTAATCCGGCAGGCAGGGGAGAGAGACTTGGAAGATTGTGAATTCACCAGGAGTGCTGGTTACAGTAATCTCTCCTTGATGCGCCTCCACGATAGACTTGGTAATGGATAATCCGAGCCCCGAGCCGCCGTATTTTCTGGTGCGGGAAGAATCACTGCGGTAGAACCGGTCGAAGACATGCGGGAGATGTCCGGCAGCGATACCGGAGCCGTTGTCCTTCACAGTCAGAACAGCCACTGTTCCTCTGGCATGCAGCGAGACTTGTATCGCTCCGGATTCCGCATCCGTATGCTGCACGGCGTTATGGAATAGATTAAGAATAACCTGCTTTATTTTGTCAGCATCAACAGGGCCGCTCACGCCATAGGAAATATCGAAGTTCACCTCGCGCTTACCGGCCAGTACCCGCAGCTGCGGCTGCATCTCGTCAATCATCTCACCGAGCAGCAGATTCTTGACCCGCAGCTGCGGAGCACCATCCATACGGGCAAGCAGCAGCAGATCCTCCACCAGTTTGTTGATGCGTTTGGCCTCTCCATGCATGCTGTTGAGTGCGCTATAGAGCTGATCCCGGTTATCGGCCGCTCCCCGGAGCAGTACCTCCAGGAACCCGTATATTGAGGTCAGCGGAGTTCTTAGCTCGTGGGAGGCATCTGCCGCGAACCGGCGCATCTGTTCTTTGGCCTCACGTTCATTGTGAAAAGAAATTTCCAGGCGCTCCAGCATTCCGTTGAAGGACTGGGAGAGCTTGTCGACCTCAAGCTGACCCTGCTCTACAGGGAAGCGCACATCGAGATTGCCGGCGTCGATGCTTTGGGCGGATTCCCCCATATTGGACAAGGGAATCAGCGTTTTGCGCAGTGCGGGCAGGTACAGGAACAGTCCGGCCAGCAGTGCGACTACCGATAACGCGCCAAAAATAAGCAGCTGCTGCATAATTACATCTCTCAGCGGCCCGGTTTCCACGCTCATTTGCAGCAGCATTTTAGTAGTACCCGGTCTGCCGAGGTTCATGAAGACAGCCAGATGCTCGTTGCCGTCTGCTGCCGTAATCAGCCTGTATTTCCCGGTAGCCTTATCGGATGCCTGCTTCAGCAGGCTGTTATATTCCCCGTTGCTCATTCTTGGTGCTGCTGAAGCAGACAGGGTTTCTTCCTGCAGATCCTTGAAGGTGCCGTCTGAGCTGTATATGGCTATCGTAGTATGGGCATCAAGCAGCAGCGGGCGGCGGTCTGCGTAGAACCGCTTGTTGCCAGGGCCCATGTTGGCGTTATTCCCGGCGCTGTCAGCCCCGCCAGGATTCCCGCTTTGGAGAGGGTTACCCGGGCTTATTGTTCCGCTTACAGCTCCGCCAGGAAAATTGCCCCCCGCACTGTCGTTTAGATCTGCTGCATTTCCCGCAGGATTATTAAGATTAATGTAATAGAATTCGCGCGGCACGGAGCGCATCTGGGTTTCCATAGCTTCCGCGCGGTTGCTGTAAATGAAATTCCGCATCAGAGCATACTGGAGTACCCCGATCAGAATCAGCAATACGGACAGGATTAACAGCGAGGTGGCCAGCAGCTGTTTGCGGAGGGATCGCGGTGCCTGCAGTTTGCTGAAGAAGCCCCGGGTCCGGGCAATCATACAAGGTCCACCCGGTATCCCGCGCCGCGCAAGGTGCGGATAATCCGGTGATCCTTGTCACCAAGCTTCTCCCGGAGGGAACGGATGTAGACCTCAACGATGTTTTCCTCACCGCCGAAATCATATCCCCACACCTTGTCCAGAATCATGGGTTTACTCAGCACCAGCCCGTGGTTAATAACCAGATATTGCAGCAGCTCATATTCTGTGGGCGAGAGCTCCAGCACCTCCTCCTTGTGGCGGATTTCCTTGCGCCGGCCGTCAATCCGGAAGGGGCCGCAGCGCACCTCGCCGAGCAGTCCCGGGAACTGGTTGCGCAGGCGGGCCTGAATCCTGGCCAGCAGCTCGTCGAAGCTGAAGGGCTTGACCATATAATCATCCGCACCGATAGACAGGCCTTTAACCCGGTCATCCACTTCATCCTTGGCGGTAAGCATGATCACAGCCACCTCCGTTTCCTCTGAACGGAGATAGCGGACGACCTCGAAGCCGTCCATGCTGGGCATCATGACATCGAGAATCACGACATGCGGCTTGAACTCTGCGGCTGCAGCGATTGCACCTGCACCATCCGGCGCAGTCTGTACTTCAAATCCTTCGTTCATTAATCCCAGTTCAAGAAACTGGAGGATATGAGGCTCATCATCCACCAGGAGCAATCGGACGCCTTGCGCTGCTTTCATTAGCATTTCCTCCATATTCAGTGATTATAGTGTCCATAGTATGACGCTATCCGTTGAACGTTTGCTGAAAATAGGTCATTGGAGCCAAAGATTGGATTCAGAATTGTCGTTCATGGTTAATCATAATGGTTAAACTAATTATACGGAAATATTAATGTTATTAATAAGGATTATAGTTAGAAATTAAAAGTTTTTGAAGCGGACAATAAAGGGTTTTGACGGCGGGTAGAGAACACTTTACAATAAGGATACAATCCCGGTTTTGAGCGTTTTTTTCTGCTAAACCGGTAGCTTGTCCCGATTCTCTGTTTCCTCCCCCGTTTTAAATCTTATTCATTCCTGTCACACGCATTTCTTATGGTTTGCTTCTTTCCGCTTCAATTCTTTTTGGGTTTCAAGGTGGGATCTACACTACACCGCACCAATCATTCAACCTATTTATTACATGCTTCATTACCCATAAGTCAAGGAGGCTCTTCCATGAAGAAAAAAGAGATGGTAGCCATGCTATTGGCGGGAGGCCAAGGAAAAAGATTGAAGGGATTAACCAAATCGATTGCCAAACCGGCTGTTTATTTCGGAGGAACCTACCGCATTATCGACTTTCCTTTAAGTAATTGCTCGAATTCAGGTATCGACACAGTGGGTGTACTGACACAGTATGAACCGCTGGTGCTGCATTCGTATATTGGAGTCGGCAGTGACTGGGATTTGAACCGCAAGGACGGCGGGGTGTTTGTATTGCCGCCGCATGAACGGGAGAATGGAAGCAGCTGGTACCGGGGCACGGCTGATGCGATTTACCGCAATCTTAAGTTTGTTGATCAATTTGATCCGGAGCATGTACTGATTCTGTCCGGTGACCATATTTACAAGATGGATTATCATGCTATGCTGCAGTACCACAAATCTAAGAACGCCGACTGCACCATCTCGGTCATTGACGTGCCCTTGGAGGAAGCGAGCCGCTTCGGCATACTGAATACGGAAGACGATCTCAAGATTTACGAGTTTGATGAGAAGCCTGCCAAACCTAAGAGCACACTTGCTTCTATGGGTGTATATATTTTTAAATGGGATGTTCTTCGCAAGCATCTGCTTGAGGACGGGGAGAACGCCGGCTCGTCCCATGACTTCGGGAAGGACATCATTCCGCTGATGCTGAATGACGGAGAGTCCCTGTATGCTTATCCTTTCGAAGGCTACTGGAGAGATGTCGGTACTGTAGACAGCCTGTGGGAAGCGAATATGGATCTCCTTAGTGACACTCCTCCGCTGAACCTGAATGATACCAGCTGGAGAATCTTCACCCGTAATCCGAATCAGCCGGCACAATATGTTGCACCGGGAGCCAAGGTGTCCAGCTGCATTATTAACGAAGGCTGCATTGTATACGGCGAGGTTAAGCATTCGGTACTGTTCTATGGGGTAGAAGTGGGCGAAGGCAGCGTGATTACGGATTCTGTAATTATGCCTAAGGTGAAGATCGGCAAGAATGTAAGAATCCACAAAGCCATCATCAGTGAGAGCACAGTCATTGAGGATTATATGGAAATCGGCGTCAACCGGGAGAATGAGGACGAAATTCTGCTGATTGACAAACGCAGCAAAAAAAACAAATCCGTAGCAGCCAAAACCATATAACCACAGAGGGCGGGGGATACCGATGAAAGAGCTTATGGGCGTAATCAATCTGGACCATGAACTGGATAATTTAAATGAACTGACCTATTTCCGCTGCGGGGCAGCGGTCCCGTTCGCCAGCCGCTACCGACTGATCGATTTCGTCTTGTCCAACATGATGCGTGCGGAGCTGGAGAGCGTGGGACTGTTTGTCCGCCGCAAGTACCGCTCGCTGATGGACCATCTCGGCGACGGGAAATCTTGGGACATGAACCGTAAGCACGGCGGCTTGTTCATTCTGCCTCCGGACTGGAATGATCCCACGGACACGTCCCTTGGCGACCTGCAGCATTATCATAACAATCTGGATTTCTTCAAACGGGCTTCTGCGAAGTATATTGTGTTCTCCGGCAGCCAGCATATTAACACAGTTGATCTGCAGGAGGTATACCAATTCCATCTGGAGCAAGGCGCTGATGTGACTATGGTCTATAAACAGATTGATGAGCTCCAGCCGGAGCATGATCCCTGCCTGCGGGTTGAGGTAAATGAAGACCATACAGTAACGAATATTCACCATGAGAAGCATCATCCCAATGTATATCTGGATATTTTTATTATGGAGAAGAAGCTGTTCCTGGAGCAGGTGGAGCATTGCATCGCCCATGGCGAGAGCTATTTCTTCCGCGATGCCATTCAGAAGAACCGCCACAAGTTCAAGATTGCCGCATATGAATACACGGGTTATCATTCCGTTATCAATTCGCTGGAGAGCTACTACAAGAACAGCCTGGAGCTGCTGAAGCAGGAGAACTATTTCGGCCTGTTCAAAGAGAGTCCGGTCCAGACCAAGATTAAATATGAAGCCCCTACCCGTTATCTGGATAGCGCTTCAGTCAGCAATTCACTTATAGCTAACGGCTGTATTATTGCCGGAACTGTAGAGAACAGCGTGATCTTCCGCGGTGTGCAGGTCCGCAAGGGAGCCAAAATCATCAATTCAGTAATCATGCAGAAATGTGTAATTGAAGAAAATGCCGTAATTGAGAATGTCATTATGGACAAAGACGTGCATCTGAGCAAGGAACGGATACTTGTCGGAGACAGCAGACGTCCGTTTGTCATTGCCAAGAGCAGCAAGATATAATATCTGGATCAGGGGAACTGTGCAGTGTGGCAGTTCTTCTGATCCAGTGTTGTAATAGGCAATATTTTCCCACAAATACAAGCATCTGTTAGGAGGAACCTGCTGTTGTTCAACGATAAAGAGACTTTCAAACAAGTGTTCCGCGAGAAACTCATCGGGAAATTAGGCAAACCGCTGGAGGAAGCTTCAAACGCCGATATTTACAATATCCTCGGGAATATGATCCGCGAGAATGCCGGCAAGAACTGGGCGGACACCAATCAGAAGTTCAAGATCGATCAGGATAAGCAGGTCTATTATTTCTCCATGGAGTTTCTGATCGGCAGGCTTCTGGGCAATAACCTGCTGAATATGGGTGTGCTGGAGGTTGTCCGTGAAGGTCTCTCGGAGCTGGGCTTCTGCCTGCAGGATATCGAGGAGGTTGAAGCGGATGCAGGGCTGGGCAATGGCGGTCTGGGCCGTCTGGCCGCATGTTTCCTCGATTCGCTCGCCTCACTGCAATATGCAGGGCATGGCTGCGGCATCCGCTATAAATACGGCCTGTTCGAGCAGAAGATTGTAGACGGATATCAGGTAGAGCTGCCGGACTACTGGCTGCAGAATGATAATGTGTGGGAAGTCCGCCGTGAAGACAAACAGGTGGAAGTGCATTTCTGGGGACATGTGGATACCCGCTGGGAGAACGATGAGCTGTTCTTTGAGCATAAGGACTATGAAGCCGTGAGAGCCGTTCCGTATGACATTCCTGTTATCGGGGCAGACCGCAGGCATGTGAATACACTGCGCAACTGGAGTGCAGAGTCGATCACGCAGCCTTCGAGAGTATTCGGTGCGCTAGGGGGGACAGATTATCACAAGTTCCTGGAGTACAAGCGCTCCGTAGAATCAATCTCTGAATTCCTGTATCCGGACGATTCACAATACGAAGGCAAGCTTCTCCGCCTGAAACAGCAATATTTCCTGTGTAGTGCAGGACTACAGAGTATTCTCCGTACCTTCGCCAAGACAGGTGCTCCGATCGACAGCCTGCCTGATAAGGTAGCCTTGCACATTAATGACACGCACCCAACACTGGTTATCCCCGAGCTGATGCGTATCCTGATGGACGTACACGGTCTTGGCTGGGATCAGGCCTGGAGCATGACCACACGCATGGTATCTTATACGAACCATACCATTCTGAGCGAGGCGTTGGAGAAATGGCCGCTTGGCATGGTTAAGGAGCTGCTTCCGCGCATCTTCCTTATCATTGATGAGATCAATGCCCGTTTCTGCGGCGAACTGATGAGCAAATATCCAGGCGATCAGGACCGGATCAATCAGATGGCGATCATTCATGATGATCAGGTCCGGATGGCGCATCTCGCCATTGTGGCCAGCCACAGCGTAAACGGCGTAGCGGCATTGCATACGGAAATTCTGCAAAAGCGTGAGATGCGCCTGTTCAATGAGATGTATCCGCACCGCTTCAATAATAAGACCAACGGCATCACACACCGCCGGTGGCTGCAGCATGCCAATCCTGAGTTGGCCGGACTGATCAGCGAATCGATCGGCACCCGCTGGATTCATCAGCCGCAGGAGATGATCGGACTCATCAAATACAGTGAGGATACCTCCTTCCAGGAGCAGGTGGCTGCAATCAAACGCCGTAACAAACTGCATCTGGCTGACTACATCTACGGGAAGCACGGTGTCCGGGTGGACCCCGACTCTATCTTCGATGTGCAGGTGAAGCGGCTGCATGCGTATAAGCGCCAGCTGTTGAATGTATTGCACATTATGCATTTGTATAATCAGATCAAAGACAACCCTTCGCTGAACATCGTACCGCGTACGTTCATCTTTGGTGCCAAGGCGGCTCCGAGTTATCATCTGGCTAAGCGGATCATTAAGCTGATAAATACGGTGGCTGATGTAGTGAATAAGGACCCGGACATTAACGGGAAGATCCGCATCTTCTTCCTGGAGAATTATTCGGTATCACTGGCGGAGAAGATTATTCCGGCAGCTGATGTGAGTGAGCAGATCTCTACAGCGAGCAAGGAAGCCTCCGGTACCGGGAACATGAAATTTATGATGAACGGTGCGCTGACCGTCGGGACAATGGACGGAGCCAACGTAGAGATGCATGAAATGGTGGGAGATAATAACATGTTCCTGTTCGGTCTCCGGGCAGAGCAGGTCATGGACTACTACCAGTACGGCGGTTACCACGCCCGCGATATCTATAATGGCGACGGCCGGGTGAAGGAAGTATTGGATCAGCTGATTGTGCCTGGACCGTTCTGCGCTCATGCCCAGGAATTCGATACGCTCTACCAGTCGCTGCTTGATAATAATGATGAGTTCTTCGTCCTCAAGGATTTCGCCAGTTATGTGGAGACCCATGTCAAGATTGACCTGGCCTACCGCAACCAGAAGGAATGGCTTAAGAAGTCAATTATCAACATCGGCCATTCCGGCAAATTCTCCAGTGATAATACGATCGCCCGCTATGCCTCCGAGATCTGGCATATCCATCCGGTCCAGGTATAACGCTGCAGCTACAGGTTGAATCTCCGCGAGTAGGAGCTTCAGCCTGTACTAATTCTCCACATGGAAGAAGCCGCTCCATCAGCAGGACATTCCTGCAGTGGAGCGGCTTCTTCATGCTCAGGCTTAAGGAGCGGAAGAGAATTACAGCACCTCGGATACCATGGCTGCGAACCGTTCAAGGAAACGGCGTTCCTCATCGTCGAAGCGGTGTTTGAGCGGGCTGTCGATATCCAGTACGCCGTACAGGGTATCCTCCTTAACCAGCGGAACTACGATTTCGCTGTTCGAGGCAGCATCACAGGCGATATGCCCCGGAAAGGCATGGACATCGCCTACGACAAGGGTACGGCGTTCCGCAGCCGCTGTTCCGCATACGCCACGGCCAAGTGGAATACGGATGCATGCCGGAAGTCCCTGGAACGGGCCCAGAACCAGCTCTTTGCCGTCAAATAAATAGAAACCGGTCCAATTCGTGTCCGGTAGAGAGAGCTTTAACAGAGCCGAAGCATTGGATAAGTTGGCGATAGCATTGGGCTCGCCCTCCATAAGTGCCCCGAGCTGGCTTAGAACGGCTTCAAACCGTTCGCTGCGGGTGCCATCATAAGGCATGGCTTGAAACATGAAGCATCACCTTCCTGTACCTTGAGTCAGTATGAATCCATAACTGTTAACTAACAAGATAGTACAGCGGAGCGCAATACGTCAAGCAATAACGGATTTATCCGGTTAGTGGAAAATCAGGAAGATGTATGAATTATCTCCGGTCGGATGTTTCCGGCAACCCCGGGCAGGGTAATGCTTTTATAAATATACCGAAGGCTTATAGCCGGAAGGAGTGGAATATGCGCGCCGACGTACAGAACTTGTTTATTGGAATCCATATGCTATATTTCGCACATGAGAGGAATCTGACACTGACGGAGATGCAGCCGGAGCTGGAGGATCTGGGGTACCGGGTAGCGGAACGCGAAGTGAAACAGGAACTGGAACGGCTGACCCAGGAGAACTTTCTCACGGCTCATGGTGAGGCATACAGCATTACCGGAACGGGGATAGAGGAATTCAAAGCGATTCAGGCCAAGCTGGGAGTGCTATGTACCGAAGTGCTCAAGCCGGTTAAGGCTGCGGGTACATCGGGTTAATTCTACATCAAGTAACCATTCATGTTCAGGAAACGTACAGCGTCTGATCGCGCGGGAGCAAGCCGCGTGGAGCAGGCGCTATTTGTGTGGAATTCGGATTCATGTTAGATTTCGCTTAAGGGAATGCTTACACCCTGATGTATACTTATTAGGATGAAAGGGGGCGGGAAGATGTATACATGTGGCGGAGTCATTCCGGAATTAACCGGCCGGAGAGTGCGGCTCCGGGCTATGGCTGCCGGAGATGCAGGAGCGCTGTTTAAGATCTGGTGCCATCCCCAGGTTGCGCCCTGGCTGGACGCCCCTTTCTTGTCCTCTGCAGAAGAAGCGGGAGCACTGATTGCTCTGCTGGCACAGATGGCCCTGGAAGAAGAAAGCATACGATGGAGTATTCTGGGGCCGGATGGGGAGGTTATCGGAAGCTGCGGCTATAATCACTGGCAGCTTGAGGGTGCTTACCGGGGGGAGATCGGTTTCGAGCTGTCACCTGCCGCCATGGGTCAGGGGTATATGCGGGAAGCGCTGGAGCTTATGCTGGACTTCGGCTTCGGCAGCATGGGGCTGAACCGGATTGAAGCCTTATGCCATCCTGACAACATCCGGGCTGAGAAGCTGATTACAAGGCTCGGCTTCCGGCAGGAGGGGCTGCTTCGGCAGTACCGGCATACGGCTTCCGGCTATCAGGATGTAAGGATGTATTCCTTACTGCAAGGAGAGAAAGTGCGGGCCCTGAGAACATAGAGAGAGGATTTGGATTCATTGAAGTCACCTGGTGAAACTGAACGCAAGTTAATTTTAATTGGAGTACTGCTGGCCACTTTTCTGGCTGCAATCGAAGGGACGGTCACGGGACCGGCGGGACCGGCCATTGTCGGCGATTTTCAGGGAATGCAGTGGCTCAGCTGGATATTCACCGCTTATCTGCTGGCGATGGCCGTTACGACACCTATTTTTGGCAAGTTAAGTGATCTGATTGGCCGCAAGCCTGTGTTCATTGGCGGGGCTGTGGTCTTTCTGGCAGGCTCGCTGTTATGCGGGATTTCACAGAGTATGCAGCAGCTGATTATTTTCCGGGGGATACAGGGGATCGGGGCGGGTGCGCTCATTCCTATGACTTTTACGATTATCGGGGATATCTACAGCATTAAGGAACGGGCGAAGACTCAGGGGCTGCTCAGCTCGGTATGGGGGATTTCCTCCCTCGTAGGACCGCTGCTTGGCGGCTACGTGGTTGATTATTTGAGCTGGCGCTGGGTGTTTGTCTTTAATCTGCCTTTTGGGCTGCTATCTATTATATTCATCTCGCGGTATCTCAAGGAAGAGAAGGTCCGGCGCAAGACGAGAATTGATGTGGCTGGAGTGCTGCTGTTCGCGGCAGGAATGGGAGCACTGCTCTTTGGTCTTACGGCGGGAGGGCAGAGTCTGGCTTGGAACTCTCCGCTGCTGCTGGCTATCTTAGCGGGGGCTGCTGTGCTGCTGGCCGTGTTCCTGTTCGTGGAGCGCCGTGCTCCCGAGCCAATGCTGCCGCTGGAGCTCTTCTCTATCCGCAATATCGCTGTCTCTACAGGAGCTAACCTGCTGGTCAGCACCTTAATTATTGGGCTGTCTACGTACGTACCGCTGTGGGTGCAGGGCGTCTTCGGCAAAAGCGCGGCCCTCTCGGGCCTGCTTCTCGCCCCGATGTCGGTGGGCTGGATGCTCGGCTCTATCGCTGGCGGAAGAATGATTCTGCGCGCGGGTACCCGCCGTACAGGGATGCTAGGGCTGTCGCTGATTGTTGTTGCAGCGGTAGGGCTGACTCTGATGAACGGGGATTCGTCCCAGCTGCTGCTATTGATTCTGATGCTGTTCTGCGGCGTAGGTTTTGGTTATGCTTCTACAGTCTTTACGATTATCGCGCAATCCTCTGTACAGCATGAGCAGCGCGGTGCGTCAACGGCCCTGAATACCTTCACCCGTTCACTCGGACAGACGGTGGGGGTGGCGATCTTCGGGTCGTGGCTGAACTACAATATCGACAGGAAGCTGGCGGAACAGTCTGGGGCTGCTGCTACAGGGGCTGATATCAACCAACTGCTTAACCCGCATAGCGGGAGTACCCTGTCTGCTGAGGCCTGGGGCAGTCTGCACGGCGCGCTGGAGAGCGGCCTGCACTCGCTCTTCATTGTGATGGCGGTCTTTGCTGTGGCCTCCCTGGTTATTTCTGCAGGGCTTAATAAAGGGCTGCCAACCATTCAAGAGGGAAGTACCGTGTCCAAGCCGTAATCTTCAATCCTGCTTGTTCATAACAAAGCGGCAGCGCCATCCATCCGGATTACGCTGCCGCTTTGTTATCTTTATATCATGCAGGTTAGTGAATAGATTCACAACCATATCTGCCTTAACTGCGCTTATTTGCGTGGAAGCGGGGAGAGCTTCTCAGCCTGCAGGCCCATCTTCTTCAGAAGAATAATCATTTGTTCCTTTTCTTCATCGCTCAGTCCGCTGAAAGCCAGATGCAGGCGTTCCGAATACTTCGGGTACATCTCGTTCATCAGGCGTTCGCCTTCTACAGTCAACTCGGCAAAAATCACACGTCGGTCACTCGGGCAGGGCTTGCGCTGCAGGTAGCCGCGTTCTTCCAGCTTGTCGATTACGTAAGTAACGTTGCCGCTCTGCAGCAGAAGCTTGGCGCCGATCTGCTGGATAGGCTGTGCCCCCTTATAATAGAGGACCTCCATAACGGCGAAGGCTGTAGGATTGAAACCTTCAATCTTGCTGCCGGTAACGGCGTGTTCGTTAATGCTCTTGAAAGACTTGGCAAAAACCCTGTACAAATGCAGTGTCAATTGAGTATCGCGTTCATAAGATTGTATCATGCTTCTCCACCTCTATTGTTAATCGTACGGGCTTCCCCGCACGGTTTGGAATACTGCTTTTCTTGATCTAGCTCTACATTACTTCAAACAAAGAATGAAGAACATGTCATTTGTCACAATAAGCACACTTTTAATTATTAAAAATCAAACAATTTTTTGAAGGTGCATAGCTGCTGCGGATTTGACACGATTTTCACATGGTGATCGTACCAAAGCTGTAGCACAGGGTTGGAAATAGCGGTATCCGGCGCGGATTTGAGGTCTGTCCCCGGTAATTCGTATAATGGGGATAGAGACCAGGCCGCTGACAGATAGCGGTGGTGAAATTTTTTGCAGCATAGACCCGTCTATGGTGTTATGATCGCATTACTATGAACGATTGCCTAGGAGATGGAGAGTCATATGAACCAGATTACGAATTATTACGAAGAGCGTGAAGACGATGAGGATGTCGTACTTGATGTTGTGATTGAGGAAGCCGGTTATGAAGCAGGAGATATACGGATATCAGGGATTTCCTTTCAGGTGCGTAAGGGCGAGCTGCTTGGATTAATCGGACCGAACGGCGCCGGCAAAAGCACCACGATCAAGACTCTGCTCGGTCTGCTGAAGCATGCCAAGGCCAAGGTGAAGCTGGGCGGCGAGAACAAATCCTACGCCTATGTACCGGAGCAGCCGGTATTCTATGAGGATCTTACGCTGTGGGAGCATCTTGATCTTGCGGCTGCAGCCTATGGTTTAAGCTATGAAACCTTTGAAACTACAGCGGAGCGGCTGCTGATCCAGTTCGGCATGGAAGGCGTACGCAATGATCTGCCTGCCGGCTTCTCCAAAGGCATGAAGCAGAAGATGATGCTGATGCTGGGCTTTCTGGTCCAGCCCGATGTCTATATCGTGGACGAGCCGTTCATCGGGCTTGATCCCCGGGCAACCAAGGATTTCCTGCGCCTGCTTGAGGCGGAGCGCGAACGTGGAGCCGGTGTGCTGATGTCTACGCATGTTCTGGATACAGCGGAGAAAATCTGTGACAGCTTCATACTGATCTCCGGCGGCAGAATTGCTGCCGAGGGCACATTGGAAGGTATACGCGGAGATGCAGGGCTGCCGGAGGGGTCGTTGTTTGATTGCTTCGACGAATTAACATGAGCAGGAATTCATTTGCGTTTCCTACAGCTGCGGCTCTTTTCCGGCGCCGGCTGGCTTCCCACTTCCGTGAGCAGTCTACTATTATCCGTACAGCTGTGGACTGGACCGTCCTGCTGTATATTATTATCCCGGGAGGCTTGCTAGGCGGACGCTTCTACTATGGTTACTGGAACGGGGAGCAGCCAGCATGGATCAGCTCTGTCCCCTATTTGCTCGTACCTGCGCTGCTGGCCATTCTGCTGGCTACTGGAGGAATCGTATTGCTGCTGCAGGAAGGTGACTCGCTGTTTCTTAGACAGCGGCAGAACTGGATCAGCACCATTATCCTGCGGGGAATGGTCTACAGCCTTGCGGTAACCACGCTGAAGATGGGGGCGGCTGTTGCCGTTCTGCTGCCGTTTCTAATCAAAGGGTTCGGAGTCAGTGCGGCAGGGGCCTACGGGCTGCTCGCGCTGACGGTAACCTGCAGCTGGTCCGTTAAGCTGCTGGGCCATATCGTTAAGGTACAGCGGCAGGGCTTCCGCCGCTGGCTGTGGCTGATTCCGGCTGTCACGGTGCCCTGCGGAGTCTATCTGCGTCTGGCAATCCTCTGGAAGGATAGCCCCGTCCTGCTGTTCATTGCTGCTGGCGGATTCGCCGTGATGGCAGCCATAGTGTTCAGGGCCCGTCTGCGGCTGCGCGGCACCTTCATGAACGATGTGCGCGAAGACTACAAGCAGCGGATGAAGATAGCGGCCATTCTGCTGCGCGGTGTACTGGATAAGCCGCGGCCTACAAGGTATAAACCGTGGATCTTCCGCAAATCGCAGCCGCTGCTGGCCTCCAAGGAACCAGAGAGCCGCTTCTCGGCGGCAGCGGTCAAAGCGATGCTGCGCAATCCGGCCCATTTCAAGCTGTATTTGTCGTTTACCGGCGTGGCGCTTGTGGCCATCTTTATTGTGCCGGTGGTTCTGAAGTGGCTGCTGTTTGCCATCCTGACTACACTGATGGCGTATTGGCTGTCTTCCTTCTGGCTGCTGTTCTCCGGCGATGACTACATCGGTATTCTGCCGTTCACCAAAGCACAGAAGGCGGATGCCGGTTCCAAGGCTATGCCGATTCTATTAATGCCGTTTGCAGTCCTCAGTGCAGCCGTTGTCTGCATCCCCGTGTATGGCTGGTGGGGGCTCCTGCTCTTTATACCGGTAGGCGCTGCGGCAGCCATCTGGATCGCCCGTATATTCAGTGTCATGCGGTTTGCCAGATAACATACAATAAGCCTTCCTCCGTAACCTGGAGGAAGGCTTATTTATTTACAGGAATGAGCCCGGGAACCGCAGCGGCTGCTTATCCGCGCGGCTGCGCGGCCGCATGTTTGCCGGCTGTGTATCCGGTCGAGAAGGCTGCAGTAATGTTATAGCCCCCGGTATATCCGTGAATATCCAGAATCTCGCCGCAGAAATACAGCCCCTGCGTTAGTTTTGATTCCATTGTTCTCGGATCAATCTCCTTCAGATTCACCCCTCCGCCAGTCACAAAAGCTTCCGCCAGGGAACGCGTTCCGTAGACCAGTACCGGCATCCGCTTCAGCAAGGCAGCCAGTGCCTGAAGACCGGTCCGCGGCAGGTGATGCCCTGTAACCTCACCGTCCAGTCCGCTTTTGGCCAGCAGCAGCGGAATCAGGCGCTCAGGCAGCAGGCCCTTCAGTGAATTGCGGATGGCCTTCTTGGGCTCCAGCTCCAGCTTATTCAGCAGCAGGTTCTCTGCCTCTTGCAGAGTCAGGTCGGGGAAGAGGTCGATAGACAACTCTACGGTATCTATACCTGATTTCTTCTGAACCTGGCGCAGGAACTGGCTGCAGCGCAAGGCGATCGGGCCGGACAGCCCGAAATGAGTGAAGATCATATCTCCGCGGTGGGAGATCACCTTCTTGCCCTTGGGATTCCAGACCGTAAGACTCACGTCACGCAGGGATAAGCCCTGCAGCTCACCGGATTTAATCCATTCCTCCCTTGAAAGGATTGGGACCTCCGTCGGGAATAGCTCCGTGATCGTATGTCCTGCAGCAGCGGCCCACGGATAGCCGTCACCCGTAGAGCCCGTCTGCGGCACGGATTTGCCGCCGGTAGCGATAATAACGGCCCCGGCACTGAAGGCTTTTCCTGATTCCAGACGTACGCCCGTGACCGCACCGTCCTCATAGATAACCTCGCGCACCGGACTGTCTGTCATAATCTGCACCCCAAGACTGCGCACTTTGCCAACCAGCGCGGAGACAACACTTGCAGCCTTGTCCGATACAGGGAACATCCGCCCGTTGTCCTCTTCCTTCAGGGCGATACCGAGGGCTTCGAAGAACTCAATAATATCCCGGTTGTTGAAATGATCGAACGAGCTGTATAAAAATCGGCCGTTGCCCGGAATATGGGCGATCAGCTCTTCAGTTTCCTTAATGTTAGTAACATTGCAGCGCCCGCCGCCTGAGATGCCCAGCTTCCGCCCCAGCTTGGCACCTTTATCAACCAATAATACAGCCGCCCCGTGTCCGGCTGCGGCTACGCTGGCCATTAACCCGGACGGTCCGCCTCCAATGACGATTACATCATAATTACTCATAACTCTGCTCCTTTACATGTTGCAACACTCTTCTAACGGCATCATACCATTCCAGCCGGAGTGTAGCCAGGCCCGGAGAAATCTGATGTGTTTGTCGTTGTCAGGAGTGCGCGGTTGTGCTTTAATCTAAGGGGATAGGGTATATTGTCCAAATTGGGGAGTGATTGCAATTACTCATGCGGTTAAGGATATTTTATTGCAAATATCGGCTGCGTGCACCTTCCTGTTTCTGTTTCAGTGGCGTTTAGATCAGGGCCATTTCACACGCAGAAACCGCAGATTTCCGGATGACCAGACTTTTCTGATAATATGCTGTGCACTCGGGGTTACATTGTGTATGGCCTTGTCGACTACAATGTTCGGAGTAGTGTATCTGAATCTGGCTATCCTTCCGGCGTATATAGGGATCTTGTACGGGACTTTTCGTTCAGGAGCTTACCTGGCAATGTATTTCATATTTTGCACTGCACTATTCTCGGTTCCTTCAGGATTTGAACATCTCATATTAAATACGGGAGGCCTGCTCTATCCACTGTTGTTTGGGATGGCCAAGCCCTTTAAGCATGCCACCCTAATCCATAAAGTCGGCATGCTGTGGGGCGCCTTATTTCCCAGTATGCTGTTCATTGTAATTGCACCTAGGATGCAAGGGCATATTATTCTTAACACACCCCCCACTGAAGCGATTCTGTTAGGGGTGTATTTATTAACGGCTGTTATTTTGGGCGGACTGTTTATTGTATATATTGAAACGGCCTGGGATAGGCTGCAGGTCAAGGAACGGATGAAAGGAATCTCCGAGAAATTCCAGTGGGAATCGGAGAAGCTGCAGCAGATTACCAATGTGGTGCCGCTGAATATTATGTCGTTTGATGACAACGGATATGTGACAGAGCTGAATGAATATATGCTCAGCCTGATACAGCGCCATTACCCCCATTTAACCAGAGAGATTATATTATCCCAGCCGGCAGACCAGGTCTTCGGTAAAAGCATGGATCGGGAAATCTATGAACGCTTACGGGGAATTCTGCTGAACAAGCAGCGCTCCAATGCCAAGATCAATTATGATTCCATGACCTATCATATATTTACTGCGCCACTAAAGCATGAGTCCGGTGTTCCGGGCGGCATTGTCATGATTATACAGGATCTTACGGAAGAGGAGAAAATCCGCAGCGAGCTTGATAATGTTGAACGTCTGACACTGGTCGGGCAGATGGCTGCCGGGATTACCCACGAGATCCGCAACCCCATGGCGGTAGTGCGCGGATTTCTGCAGCTGATGCGGGAGAAGAGTCCGGAGGACCTGCACTCCTACTATCATATTGTTATGGAAGAGCTGGACCGGGCCAACAGTATCATCAATGACTTTCTGTCACTGGCCCAGAGCCGGGTATCGGAAAAGGAGATGGTCCAGCTGGAGCTGATTTTGGAAGAGCTTACCCCCTTAATCTGGGCAGATGCCAATCTTCGCGGCCAGAGTGTTGAGCTGAAGCTTAGCCCGTCACTGCCGCCCCTGCGGCTGAATGTCAGGGAGATCAAGCAGCTGATTCTTAATTTGGCCCGCAACGCCATGGAGGCGATGGACGCCAAGGGTGTGCTGACGCTGGAAACCTGTGAGCAGGAAGATACCGCGCAGCTGATCATCACGGATACGGGAAGCGGTATTCCGCAGAGCCAGCTGAAGCAATTATTCACCCCGTTCTACACAACCAAAAGTCAGGGTACAGGACTTGGGCTCCCGCTGTGCTTAAGTATCGCCGAACGGCATAACGGAACCATTCATGTGGAATCCGAAGTGGGAAAAGGAACCTCGGTCATCGTTACGATCCCCTTTGAGCCCGAGAAGGAACCCGCTGAGATTGAAGTCTATTCTTAGGGATTCAAGGCTCGAACTATGCCATATAGCGCTGCCGGATAACGGCTTGGAGGCAGGCTGCTTCTCTTGCTTTCACTGAGTATGTATGTATAATAAAGTTAGCAAGTAGTACAGTAACGCGGCGATGTTATCCGGGTTCTGACAACTATTCAAAGGGTAAAGGAGAGTGCAGAGAAATGTCCATGTCTTTTAATCAATATATGAAGGATTCCATTCAGCCTATGCGCGATGATCTGACGAGTATCGGATTTCAGGAGCTGCTGACTCCGGATGAAGTTGAAGCAACTCTTCCAGCCATTAAGGGAACTTCACTTGTGGTCGTTAACTCCGTTTGCGGTTGTGCCGCCGGCCAATGCCGTCCAGGTGTAGCTCAGGCGCTGCAGAACGAAATTCTCCCCGACCACCTGTTCACGGTATTTGCCGGCCAGGAGAAGGAAGCTACAGCCAAGGCGCGTGAGTATTTTGCTCCGTACCCGCCATCTTCACCATCCATTGCATTGATGAAGGACGGCGAGCTTGTTCATTTCATCGAACGTCACGGCGTTGAAGACCGTTCGGCTGCTGAAATTGCTGCTGAGCTGAAGGAAGTTTTCAATCGTCTGTGCCAGTAAGCTCATTTTCTGTTAGGGATATTCCCGCATCAGCCGGAGGCTAGGCTCATGCGGGATTTTTTCTGAACATATAGGCACCTGAGTCCCTTCGGACAGATCAAGATATGAGAAAAGGGGTGTGTGAAGTGGGAATCCAGGAAGAGATTATTAAGGCCTTGAGAGTTAAGCCGGTGATTGATACCGGAGCGGAAGTGCGCAAACGTGTGGATTTCCTGAAAGCATATACGCTGCAGGCGGGTGCCAGGGGGCTGCTGATTGCAATCAGCGGAGGAGTGGACAGTGCAGTGGCTGCGGGTCTATGCAAACAGGCTACGGACGAGCTGACGGCAGAGGAAGGCAAAGAGTATATTACACTCGGTGTATTCCAGCCTTACGGCGAGCAGGAGGATATTGAGCACAGTTACGCGGTGGCCAAGGCGTTTGAGCTGACGCATACGGTAGAGACTAATATTGAAGAAGCTGTAAACGAGATCGCGCTGGAGGTAGAGCATAGCCTGAAGGCGCTGGGACAGCACCGCCACATCACCCATCAGGGTAAAGGAAATGTGAAGGCGAGAACACGGATGGTTATGCAGTATGCACTAGCCTTCGAGAACAATCTGCTGGTAGTAGGAACAGACCATGCCTCTGAAGCCATCACCGGCTTCTATACCAAATGGGGCGATGGTGCGGTTGATATTACACCGCTGTCTTCACTGAATAAACGGCAGGTGCGGCAGTTGGCTGCGGCGATTGGAGTACCGGCCGATATCGTGACCAAAGCACCGACAGCCGGCCTCTGGCCGGGCCAGACGGATGAAACCGAGCTGGGGATCACCTATGATGACAACAGTGACTATCTGGAGGGCAAAGCGGTATCTCCCGAGGTCGCCGGGAAGCTTGAAGCCTACTACCGCAGAACGGGGCATAAACGGGATGCAATCCCTGGAATATAAGAAGTCAGAAGTATAAAAGAACCGCCGGAGAAGCTGCATTCATTTCGCAGAATTCCCGGCGGTTCTGGCTTTCATAAGTAATAGCTGGAGAGGCGCTGCCTAACTTGTAAGCTTAGCCGGCAAGGATCTGGTTAATAAACTCCAGGGAGGCGGATATTGCCTCCTCCAGCTGCGGGGTAGCTCCTTCGAACGGGTGCACGGTTCCGAAGGTGTGATTGCCGCCGGGAATCTGCACCCAGCGGATATCCGGGCGGAGCTCCGTTAATTGCTCTGATCCCCGGCGCAGCCGTTCACTGTCCTGGCTTCCCTGAATAAGAACCGCCGGGAAGCTGGCCGTTGTCATCCGTTCCAGCAGGTTGTAGCGCACGGCATGCTGTTCCAGGTCTTCCAGCAATACGGCATCCAGCGGCATTTGCTGGCCGGTCCGGCCATTAAGCACATGGGTCCGGCCGCTGCGCCTCATCTCAATCTTCTGTTCCTCCGTGAACAAGTCGAGGTCGGTAATGCCGTTCCAGGAGATCACTCCGGTGATCTCTCCCGGATGGTCCAGCGCATACAGCAGGCTGTCTCCGCCGCCACGGCTGTGGCCCAGCAGGAATAACGGCAGGCTGCCGAATTTGTGGTGCTGGCTGAGATAAGAGAGCAGGATCTCCATATCCTTGATCTCACGGGTATAGGTATTGCGGGCGAACTTCTCAAGCTCCGTGAAATTCTGCAGATCTTCGCCGATTCCGGCATGTGAGAAGTTGAAGGTTATGACCTCATGCTCCTGGCTGAGGGCTGCCGCAGCATAAGGAAACATCCCCCAATCCTTAAACCCCTTGTAACCGTGGGCGATAACAATCAGGCTCTTAGCCTTATCCCGGGCGGGGAAATGCGAGCAGCGGAGTACAGCATCTTCTCCTGCGGGCAATTGGAAATTACGGGTCATCGGGTAAATCCCCTCTCTATATAATCTGAAACGGATTTGAAGGTTGTATTATTTATAATGTTTATGAATAATGTTTATGAAGATCATACCATTATTAAAGCAGGTAAGGATAGGGCGGTTTTTTACAGTAATTGCATATTGCCCTGTCCAGCTAAGGAGTGGATATAGTGATTTATGGAATCGGAAATGATGTGCTGGAAATCCGCCGGATTACGGCTCTGCTGGCAAGCGGACAAGCAAACGGATTTCTGCAGCGCATTCTTACAGCGCGTGAGCTTGAGCTGGCCGCAGGGCGGAAGGGTAAGGCAGCGGAATTCGCTGCGGGGCGTTTTGCCGCCAAGGAGGCAGTAGTGAAGGCACTGGGCTGCGGAATCGGCGCGAAGGTGGGATTTCAGGATATAGAAATTCTGCCGGACAGCCAGGGCAAACCGGTCGTTTCACTGTCGGAGGCGGCCTGGGACCGGCTGATTCTGCCGGGCGGCCGCCCTATCATCCATCTGGCCATTACACACAGCGGGGATCTGGCTTCAGCTTTTGCCGTAGTGGAGCAGGTAAACTAAGCTGCTGCGGAGTGCCGAATCCTGCCCTGCCGCTTCGCAGAGCGGTATTTATACGGGGAAACCATACGCAATAAGGGGACGAGCCTGCTTATCGCGGAATATAGATACATTCAATATAGAAGCAAGGAGATTAATGATGACTACAAATGAGCAGCAGGAAGCCAAGTCCTATTTCAGCCGTAATTTGCTGGAGTGGTACCATGGGCAGAAGCGGGATCTGCCGTGGCGGCGCCACCGCAATCCTTATTACATCTGGATTTCGGAGATTATGCTTCAGCAGACAAGAGTCGATACGGTCATTCCTTATTTCAACCGGTTCATCGAGCGTTTCCCCACGGTGGAGTCACTGGCCGATGCGCCGGAGGAGGATGTCCTGAAGTGCTGGGAGGGGCTTGGTTACTATTCACGCGCCCGGAATCTGCAGCATGCCGCGAAGCAGGTGAAGGAAGAGTATGGCGGGCAGGTTCCCAATGACCGCGATGCCGTATTCGGGCTTAAGGGAGTAGGGCCTTATACGGCTGGAGCTATTCTCAGCATTGCCTTCAACCGGCCGGAGCCCGCTGTGGACGGCAATGTTATGCGGGTGCTGTCCCGATACTTCCTGCTTGAGGATGATATCGCCAAAGGCCCCACCCGCGTCAAAATGGAGCGCCTGGCGGCAGAGCTGATTCCCGAAGGGGAAGCCTCGCACTTCAATCAGGCGCTGATGGAGCTTGGCGCGCTGATCTGCACGCCGAAATCACCGCGCTGTCTGCCGTGCCCGGTGATGGAGCACTGCTCAGCGCGCCTCGCGGGCTGCGAGACCTCGCTGCCCGTTAAGACCAAGGCCAAGCCGCCGCGCCCGGAAGAGCGGCTGGCAGCCCTGATAGAGGGCCGCGGCGAGCACGCGGGCCGGGTCCTCATCCGGCAGCGGCCATCCAGCGGGCTCCTGGCCCGCATGTGGGAGCTGCCGCACTGGCCGGCGCCGCCTGCGGAGGGCGGCGCTTCCGCTGCGCTGCTGCCGGAGACGGCAGCGCAGGACCGGCTGCGCCGGTCCCTGCTTCAGGCCGGGATCTTCGCCCGGCCTGAGGGGCACTGGATGGCTGCGGAGCATACATTCAGCCATATTGTCTGGACCCTGCAGGTGTACCGCTGCAGGGAAGAAGCGGCCCTGCCGCTGGCTGCGGAAGGGCGGGCCCCGTACGGCGCAGCCAGCACAGCTGAGTCCACGGGTGCAGCCGCTTCTGGCGCTGCCGAAGCTGCGGCCGGCGTTTACAGTACCGGCACGGTGCCGCCCGAACCGTCCTCCTCTGCAGGATTGTTCGCGGAAGAGCCCGTCCCGGCGGAGCGGTTCGCGGACGGAAGCGGCCATCCCGAGGACGCAGGTGCAGTACGCTGGATCAGCCGCAGCGATATGGCGAATTACGCCTTTCCCAATGTGTTCCTCAAGCTGCTCAACGCTTATTTCGATGAGCAGGTGGGGAAGTCCGGTAACTGAGGCCCTCATCTGCTGAACCGTACCACAAGTAACGGTAATTGAATTTCCCAGAAGCCCCTTCCGTAGTAACAGGAAGGGGCTTCTAACCTTTTTCACTCTGTTGTTTGCTTATCAGATCCCTCTTGCCATTCGTGCAGAATGAGGATGCCTTCCTGCACGGTCCTTATTCCGTTCTTCGTTCCAAAATAGGTGCCAAACTGGCCCCTACAACCTCTAAAACCTCTTTTACCATTGTTTCCGCCTTGCGACCTTGGGGGTTCCGGCTCCACTGCAAGGCCGACCCGAATATGCCCCAGCTTATGACTAGAGATGTAGCCTCCAGTTTCTCTTGCGAAACCCCGGTAACGGCATCCTCCCTTAACCATTTGAGCAGGAGCTGATGAACTTCCTTTTGCATTGCGATCTCAAACATCGGTTCAAACTGCTTGTCTCCTGGAGTTATATGCTGTCTAAATCCGGTAAGAAATTCGAATACGATTTGGATGAGGGTTGGCAGACAGTCGAAAGTAAATTTTGATTCGTGGGGTAATCTTTTCTTCAAGATGATTTGGGATTTGTCCAGCATCCAGTTCTCGAGAAAAGCAAACTTATCTTCGAAATGGGCATAAAAGGTAGCGCGGTTAACTGTCGCTCTGGTCGTAATATCGTGCACAGAAATAGAGTAGATATTCCTCTTTTGATCGAGTAGTTCCGTGAAGGCCTGCATTAATAATTGACGCGTTCGTTTTACTCGAGGATCGTTAAGGTTCACAATCATACTCTACCTCCCTTATTCATGAACTTAAAACCAACAAAATTACATGAAATATTGCTAAGGCAACGAAAAGGCCTTTTTGCTGGTAGTCCAAAATGCACAGTTTTCTTATACTTTTTTTATAAAGTGTATTTTACACGCCCTTATATGTGTAGACAACACTGCATTATTATCATCAGTTTGATGGACCCATTCGTGTGAGTAAAGAAAGGATGAGTGTTGTCATGATCATTGTTACAGGAGCCAACGGAAAATTGGGCAGGGCGGTGGTAGAGCAGCTGCTTAAGCGTGCTCCGGCCGAGCAGATTGCTGTGAGTGTCCGGGATCTGAATAAGGCACAGGATCTTAAGGATCGTGGAGTTCGCGTCCGTCAGGGTGATTTCGACGATGCCGATAGTCTTCTCCACGCCTTCGAAGGAGCATCACAGGTTCTCATCGTATCGTCCGGCATCATGGGAGAGGGAGGGATTCGTCAACATCAAACAGCGATTGAAACGGCAAAGAAGGCTGGTGCCGGTCGGGTGCTGTACACAAGTCACATAGGTTCTTCCCCGAACTCGTACTTTCCCCCTATGCTCAACCATGCTGCAACAGAAGAATTACTGAAAGCTTCAGGTATGGCCTACACGTCGCTACGTAACGGCTTTTACGCAACATTAGCGGGGATGTTGATCGGAAGAGCAATCCAGACAGGGGAATTGATTACTCCTGAGGACGGTCCGGTTGCCTGGACATCTCACCCCGATTTGGCCGAAGCTGCGGCGGCTATCCTAATGGAGCAGAAATTCGACGGCCTAACTCCTAATCTTACGGCCTGCGAGGCGATGGATATGGATGGACTCGCGACTATTGCCTCGGAGATTACCGGCCGCCCACTACGCCGAATTGTTGTGTCGGATGAAGAATATCAGGACCATTTAAAATCCCAAGGTCAACCTGAGGATAGGGCTAACATGCTCATGGGGATGTTTCTTGCGAGCCGGAATGGAGAATTCGCGCAAGCGAGTACCACACTGTCTAACCTGATCGGACGACCCCCGATGAATATTAGAGAGCTCTTGAAAGAGTCAATTTCTCATCAACACGGTTGATTTGCTGATGTGGAAATCTATAATTAGGGTCAGAGGACGGTCTGGAAACCTTGCAAGATACTTCCTGCTTCATCCCCCAAAACACAAAAAACCGGGAGCCACCCACAAGGGTGCTCCCGGTTTTTCTTTATACCATGATGCTGCGGCATCAAAGCCGCAATTCGTTATTTTGCGCTTTCGTAACGTTTGCCGACTTCTTCCCAGTTCACTACGTTCCAGAACGCCTTGATGTAGTCAGGACGTTTGTTCTGGTAGTTCAGGTAGTAAGCATGCTCCCATACATCGAGGCCGAGGATTGGAGTTGCGCCTTCGCTGACCGGGTTGTCCTGGTTAGGAGTGCTGGTTACAGCAAGCTTGCCGTCTTTCACGACGAGCCAGGCCCAGCCGCTGCCGAAGCGTGTAGTAGCTGCAGTAGCGAAGTCTTCCTTGAACTTATCGAATCCGCCCAGTTCGCTGTCGATTGCAGCAGCCAGAGCGCCAGTGGGTGCGCCTCCGCCGTTCGGTCCGATAACTTCCCAGAACAAGGTGTGGTTGGCATGTCCGCCGCCGTTGTTGCGAACAGCAGTGCGGATAGCTTCAGGTACAGCGTTCAGGTCAGTCAGCAGCTCATCAATGCTCTTGTCTTGCAGTTCAGGTGCTTTTTCCAGTGCGGCGTTCAGGTTCGTCACATAAGTGTTATGGTGCCTGTCGTGATGAATCTCCATCGTCAAAGCGTCGATGTGTGGTTCAAGAGCGTTGTTTGGATAAGGAAGTGCCGGTAATTGAAATGCCATGGAAAAATCCCTCCTGAGTATATTAGAATTTGTATAGATAAAGAATTTTGGCGGTCTTGACGTCAAAACCCCTTATTTCCGATGTGGCTTATAGGTTATATATCCGTTGAGATACTTATTATTAAACCGTATCTGGAACAATAATGCAACATTAAACAAACATTATTGTTTATAAAGTGTTTTTTCATCTATAGTTCACTACAAATGTTATGAGTGTGTTAAAGTTATAAAACTTCTTAAGAGAGTGCGATAATTTCCTTAATCATGAAAAAATGAACTTTTATTCAATGAAAACGCTTCATATCAAGCGCTTTCAAAAGAAAATTGATGATATCGGGAGAAAAGTGTGTTTTAATAGATTTAAAAGCAGGTATTCCTCGGTTTTTGATGCTTTTTTCCTCTTTACACTGTTATGGAAACTCCTTCTTTTTGTAAAATTCTAAGCCATAGAAAAGGGAGACTTTTAAGTATGCACGTTCGTTCCTTTCAATTAAGCGACGTTACTCCAGTGACTGAATTGCTGCAGACCGCATTATCGGAAGAATGTTTCGAGAGCACGATCGAGCCCTTCTCCAGGCAGCTTTCATGGGATTCAGATCTCATTGTAGTTGCAGAGGATGAAGGAGAAATCATCGGCGCACTGATTGGTACGATTGAGAAGAACCACGGCTGTTATTTCCGCATTGCCGTACATCCTGAATACCGCCGCAGAGGAGTCGGCAAGAGTCTCGTATCGGCGATGGAACACAGATTCCAGGCACGCAAGGTCAGCGGTATTTATGTAGCCGTTGATGAGCATAATTCCTTCGCACTGCCGCTGTATGAGGCCATGGGTTATGGTGAGGACCAGATCTTCAAATCTGTACGCAAGCTGAGCATTGTCGGGTAATTATTTTTTGAAACGGTGCTGTAAGCGGAAACAATTGGTAGAGTAGAGAACTATTGCAGCCTGTACTTTAGAATAAGGTCACACCTGCATAGTCTGTTTCATTATACTAAAGCATATCTTCCCAGTGTCCATTGCATTGCAAATGGGCGGAAGATATGCTTTTCTATTGTTATGGACTTATAAACCCAATCGAAGCAAGTAGGTGGCCTATGAACCGGGAGCTTGAAGAAGAATTCATGCGGAGCCGCAAACAACGATACAGATCCGTCACCCATAACAAATCCAAGCGGGAATCGAGAAGAATTTGGCTTAAGGATATGCGGGAGTGGATCATCACTGCGGGGATTGTATTCGCGATCATGTCACTGCTTAATATATTTGTGTTCAATGTGTCTACTGTGATTGGCCAATCCATGCAGCCAACCCTCTATGAAGGGGAGAAGCTGATTATTAATAAGATTGCACTGAGCTTCGGGAATCCGGGCCGGGGCGATATTGTTGTTCTGCATGACCCCAGTACAGGTCCGGACCGTAAGGAGTACCTGGTTAAGCGGATTATTGGTATCCCCGGGGATATCGTGGAAGTTCAGGACCAGCAGCTTTACGTTAATGGTAAAGTAGTGGATGAGCCTTATATCGATACGGCCATTCAAGACCCGGATTTCAGTCAGCTGACTGTCCAGGAAGGTACCTACTTTGTGATGGGGGATAACCGCCATGCCGGGGCCAGCAAGGACAGCCGTTATTTCGGCGCCGTTGCACAGGAGAGTATCGTGGGGAAGGCATCCCTGATCTGGTGGCCTGTAGCTAAGATGAGAATCCTGTAAGGGATTTGTATAGACCTAATAATAAAGGAGAGGCGGAAATGAATTCTAACTTCCAGTCACCTTATGCTCCGCCGCCTTCCAAGTGGGAGGATCTCAAGGCTGCAATCAAGGCTGCTGCGCCGGCGCTCGGTATTGACGATATCGGGTTCACCACCGCAGAGCCGTTTTTATATTTAAAAAATATACTTCAGGAACATAGGGACAACGGGTACGACTCTGGCTTTGAGGAGCCGGATCTGGATAAGCGGACGGTTCCGGCGCTGCAGTCGGGAGAGCAGCCGCTCTCTATTATTGCAATTGCTGTAGCCTATCCCTCCAAAATGGAGGAACCGCCCAAGTCCGAACCCGGAGCACGCAGAGGTATACTGGCCAGGGCATCGTGGGGGCAGGACTATCATCATGTACTGCGTGAAGCGCTGGCGAAGCTGGAGAACTTCATCCGCGAGCGTGTTCCGGATGCCGTATTGGAGAGTATGGTGGATACGGGCGCTCTTGTTGACCGGGCGGTTGCAGAGCGGGCGGGCATCGGGTTCAGCGGCAAAAACTGCGCGATTATCTCCCCCAAATGGGGATCGTGGATCTATCTCGGGGAAATGGTGACGAATATACCGCTGCCTCCGGATCAGCCGGTGCAGGAAGGCTGCGGGGACTGTACGAAATGCATCGACGCCTGTCCTACCGGCGCACTGGTCGGTCCGGGACAACTCAACGCCCAGGCTTGCATATCCTACCTGACACAGACCAAAGGGTTCCTCAGTGAGGACTATATGACCAAGATCGGGAACCGGCTGTACGGCTGCGATACCTGCCAGATTGTCTGTCCCCATAACCGCGGCAAGAACTGGAATCACCGCCCGCAGCTGCTGCCTGATCCGGAGATCGTGAAGCCGCTGCTGATGCCGATCCTGGATCTGAGCAATCGTGAGTTCAAGGAGAAATTCGGCAGCAGCTCAGCTGCATGGCGGGGCAAAAAGCCTATCCAACGCAATGCGGTAATCGCGCTTGGCAATTTCAAGGAAGCTTCTGCCGTACCGAAGCTGACCGAGATTCTGCTGCAGGAGCCGCGGCCGGAGATGCGCGGGACTGCCGCCTGGGCCCTAAGCCGCATCGGCGGCAGTGAAGCCCTCACAGCCGTGGAACAGGCACTGCAGATGGAAGAGGACGTTACGGTGCGCGGAATGCTAAGCCGGGCACAGGACAAGCTGCTGGGGCAGAAGGAGGCGGAAGGAGAATGAATCACCGTCTAGAGAGCAGCGAAGGGGCGGAAGCTTCGCTCTATTATAAGGAGATCGATTCAATCATTGGCCCTTTGACGCTATGCGCTACAGCTTCCGGACTATGCATGATCAAGTTCGGCACCTATGATGCGAACTCGGACACTATCGCAGGCTGGGTGAAGGCGCAGCTGGGACCCGCTGCACGGATTTATGCGGATGCCAGGAGCTTATCCGAGGCGGAGCGGCAGCTTGCAGCGTATTTCGCCGGGGAGCTGCAGAGCTTCAGTCTGCCGCTGGATACGCGCGGAACGGATTTTCAGCGCCAGGTATGGGAAGCTCTCCTCAGCGTGCCTTACGGGGAGTCCGCCTCTTATAAGGATATTGCGGTCAGGATTGGCAATCCGCAGGCAGTACGCGCTGTTGGCGGGGCCAATAACCGCAACCCGGTTCCGGTCATTGTACCCTGCCACCGGATTATAGGTGCCGGAGGCTCGCTCGTCGGCTACGCCGGAGGCCTGGGAATCAAAAGCCGGCTGCTGCAGCTGGAAGCGGAGCAGGCGGGGCCCGGCTTAAGCGGTACCTATCTCTTCTGATCACGGGATTTGCCAATTGCTGTCCAGTTGTTGAAATGCTATGATAGATTCGCGTGCCTTAAGGGCATTGCCAGACAATAGAGTACAAAGGTGGATTACAGATGAATATTGCATTGCCTATTATTACGCTTGTTGTAGGTCTGATCGGCGGATTCTTTATCGGTGTGTATTATCTGCGCAGACAAATGACAACGATGCAGAATGATCCCGAAATGCTGCAGAAGGTTGCTAAGCAAATGGGATATAACCTGAACGGAAAGCAAATGCAGCGTGCCCAGCAGATGATGAAGAACGGCAATCAGCCGGGGCGTGCGCCTGCGGCAGCCAAAGGACAGGCCCGCAAGAAGAAATAATCAGGATAGAGAAATAGATAAGAGTCAGCTGGTGGTGCGGAAGGGGGAGATTTCATGGGGAGCATCAAGGAGTACATGAACGGGAAGGTTTCTGTAAACCGTGAGCAAATCGAGTATCATGTTGAGAAAATATTAGAACTGATTGGTGAAGATACCAGCCGCGAAGGCTTGCTGGAAACACCGGCTAGAGTCACGCGGATGTATGAAGAGATATTTGGCGGCTATTCGATTGATCCGCGCGAAGCGCTAGGCGTTACTTTTGACGAGTCTCATGAAGAGCTTGTCATTGTGAAGGATATCGTCTATTACAGCCAGTGCGAGCATCACATGGCTCCTTTCTTCGGCAAAGTGCATATTGGCTATGTCCCCAGCGGGCGGATTGCCGGACTGAGCAAGCTGGCCCGGCTCGTGGAAGCGGTCAGCCGCCGCCTGCAGGTGCAGGAGCGCATTACTGCCCAGATCGCCGACATCATGACCGAGGTGCTGAATCCGCACGGTGTTATGGTGGTTGTCGAAGGAGAGCATCTGTGTATGTGTGCCCGGGGTGTGAAGAAGCCCGGGAGCAAGACAGTAACCATGGCAACCCGGGGCACTTTCCGAGAGGATGCTGCTGCCCGGGCTGAGTTTCTTGCTCTGATCAAAGAATAGTACGCGGGACTAATATTCCCTGACTTGTGCAAGGCAAAGCCCGGCGGCCACTTTCGAGTGGCCGCCGGGCTTTTTTGGGGAAAGACCTCAAAAAGGCTGCCATACCAGCTTACGGGCGGCGCTGTACCGCTCGGCTACGTAAGGCCAATTCACGACTTTCCACCAGTCCTGGATATAATCCGCGCGCTTGTTCTGATGCTTGAGATAATAGGCATGCTCCCATACATCCAGCGCCAGTAGCGGAACAACATCCCATTGGGACAGATTCTGATGCTTCTCAGCAGTCAGAATCTCCAGCCTGCGGCTGCGCGGGCTCCAGACCAGGATAGCCCATCCGCCGCCCTCCACTTTATTGGCCGCTTCAGTGAACTGGGCCTTGAAGGCATCGTAGCTTCCGAAGCTGCGTATAATGGCATCCAGCAGTGCTCCGGATGGCCGGCCTCCGCCCTGCGGGGACATGACGTTCCAGAAGATCGTGTGCAGATAATGGCCCGCCCCATTAAAGGCAAGCTCCCGCTCCCAGTGTTTAACGAGATCATAATCGTTGTTCTTCCGGGCTTCCGCCAATTTAATCTCTGCTTTATTGAGTCCGTCTACATAGCTCTGGTGGTGCTTGTCGTGATGAATAATCATCGTCTTCTCGTCAATGTACGGCTCCAGCGCATTATAAGCATAAGGGAGCGGGGGCAGTGTGTGCCCGCCGATCGGGACCGGCCCTAATTCCCGGGCTTCCCACAGAGGAGCCGTTTCCTGGGGAGGATCTTCACTTAGGGACACCGCAGGCACAGCAGCCGGTTCATCCTGCTCTAGAGGGCTCTGCCGCATCATCCCGGCGCCGGCGCCATATCCCGGGGCGGTGAGCGCCGTAAGCACGGCAAGGAAATACTCCGATTCGCAGATAAAATGTTTCACTACAACACCGGCCAGAGGGGAGACACTCATGGCCTGGCTAGCCTCGACCATAGCCTTCAGCTGGCGGATGAACTCACTGGATTGGCTGCAGGCTGTATGAAGCAGCAGCTCTGTTTCGGCGGTAAGGCTTCCCGGACCGCCGTAGGCCGGAGCCTGTGGGCTACGGAGCAGGTGACACGCCGCCTGCTCCGTAGCCAGGAAGACAACTGTCCATTCCTGGAGCAGCTTGACATAAGGCTCCTCCAGGTTTGGAGTAAGCTGGATAAGAACCTCGGCATGTTCCTTCTCTTGTTTTTTCCAGAAAGCGATTTCCCCTAGAATGTGCACTGGCAGCGGCGCACCGGATACATATTGCATAGCATGCAGTCCTCCCCGTCCTGAATTTTCAACGCTTCATTATATGACCGGGAGAGTGCGCTTATGTAACGGTATTCGTTGCGGCCTAAGGCACAATGGTGAGCAAACCCCAAAAAAGCATGCACAGCATGTATAAGGAAATACAGCTGCGCATGCTTATTCAATCCAATATAGGTATAGAACGTTTCTGTTTCTACTTGTGGTTACTTGCTGGCCTGACTTCCGTTGTCCCCGCTGATGCGGGCCAGCTGGACATTTCCGAGAAATGCTGAGACACGGCGCAGGTACTCGCGCGGATGCTCACGGAACAGCAGCTCATGATGACTGTCCTCCACAATCCATGAGTCGGAGTAAGGGTTGGTCTGGTTCGCGGCCAGTTCTTCGGCAATCGGATAAGGGGCCTTCTCGTCCATAGTACCGTGCATGAAGAGTACCGGGAACGGATAGTCCTCGGATTTCACCTTGGAATAGGGAATCTGATTCAGCCCTGTACCGTTCAATACCGGGAACAACAGCTCCATAATCTCCAGTGAAGGCTGGCGGGGAAGATCTATATTCTGCTTGATATTGTGATAGAGTGTATCCGGCTCCAGCAGGAAGGTGCTGTCCAGAATCATTGCATCCACGTCTTTGGTTACGAGACCCGCCTGCAGCGCGGTACCAGCGCCCATGGAGAAGCCCCAGACTACAATTTCGTTTGCCCCCTTGTCCTTGGCATATTCAATCGCCCCAAGGAGCTGCTGGGATTCTTTTTTGCCGCCGGTAGCGATATCCTTATTGATCTTGGAAGCAAAGCCGTAATCAAACATGACCACATTAAATTTCAGGCTGTGCGCATAATGGGCCAGGTCGTACATGGGAACCCAGCTTTCCTCGCGGTTAGCACCGTAGCCATGGCTGAAGACAATGGTCTTCTTGGCTCCCTCTGAAGGAATATACCAGCCCTGCATGATACGGCTGCCGTCCTTTGCCGGAAAGGTGATCTCCTCATACGCCAGCCCTTTGGCAAGATAAGGGTTAGAGTAGAGGGGGGCTACAGTAGGATTCGAGAGCACCCAAGCTATATAGCCGTGCAGGGCGATGAAGCAGAATAATAAGAAGAAGAACACAGATAACAGCAGAGCTACGACAATATGCTTAACGCGTATCATCCGCAGTGAAATAATAGGTATGGAATTAGGCTTATCCTCGTTAGGCATACGGGAGACCGGCGAGCCGGGGTGACTTGTTACAAGATCCATAAGGTCCCCTCCTAAAAGTTTTGTGGAACATCCGCTTCCTATGAGACTACTTTGCAGTGTAACTGCTTGGGAAGCATAAGCTTAAGTTTGAATAGCATAAATACTTCATATATTTAATCGTATGGTTATGCCCTTACAAAGTCAATGAATTGAGCGGTTTTGTAATGTAACTGTAAACTGCGGCCCATTCTTTACCGTACAGTGAATATGCTGGACTTTTTTCGGACTTTTGCACTAAGATAGAATGGATCTGAAGAATAATGTAACCGGGTTTCAAGAGGTGAAACACGTGAGGGGGAGATCAGGGTGGAAGACCGGAAACTGACTGTACGCGCCGTAGAACGTGCGCTGGATATATTGCTGTGCTTCACTCAGGATAATGATTATGACCTCAGTCTGACGGAGATTTCCGCCAAGATTGGCCTGCATAAAAGTACGGTACACCGCTTGCTGACTACGCTTGAAGAGAAGGGCTTCCTGCAGCGTGATGAGGGCACGGAGAAATACCGGCTGGGGATTCGCATCTGGGAGCTGTCAACGCATTTGCCGACGCTGAATGAACCAGCGGTACTGCTGCTGCCGGCGATGGAACGGCTGCGTGACCGTCTGGGAGAGACGGTCAGCCTCTATTTGCGCGACAATCTGGAGCGCGTGCGTATCCAGGCTGTGCAGAGCCGGCAGGCAATCCGCCGGGTGGCACAGATCGGCGCAAGGCTGCCCCTCTCTGTAGGCGCATCGAGCAAGGTGCTGGCCGCTTACGCGCCTCCGGAAGTGCAGGTCCGGCTGCTGGCCGACCCGGCCTGGCCTGAAGCTGTAGACCGGAGCCTATATCTGGAGCAGCTCAAGGAAATCACCCGCAGCGGGTATGCCACCAGCTTCGAGGAACGCGAGCCGGGTGCGGCTGCAGTGGCGGTGCCTATTACCGGGCGTGCCGGGGGAGTGGTTGCAGCACTCTCCCTGTCCGGTCCGGTCAGCCGGCTTTCGCGGGAGACGCTGGAGGATTATGCAGTGATACTGGGTGAGGCTGCAGCTGAAATGGGTCTGATGATGGGCTGAAACGGCGCTTCCCGTTAAATGCCGGGCAAGGGGGTAATTATAGTAAATAGAGGCTAACCAGGCCTGCCAGTTCCATTGTGTATCTAGTTAAAATGAACTATTATTAAAAAATATTAGTTACAATTATTAAAAGTTATGAAATGTAATCCAGAGCATGAGGTGATGGGATGAAAGCTGTAATACCCGATTCACTGATGGGAGAAATTCAAGAGCTCCAGGATACGTTCGGTTCTGTCACGAGTCAGGCTATTGTGCTTACGGATCAGGCAGGGAATGTAATAACCCGTCCAACGCTTTACGGAATATTCTATCAGAAAATGTTCAGTTCTTTGCAGGAGACGCAGCGCCCTTTCGAGCCGGCTTTGCTCAGACTGGGTCCCTTATCGCATCCTGCTGTATTGGAAGAATGGGTTCCCGGGCTAAAGTATGTGGTCAGTCCGCTGGTTCCCGAGTATGGACAGACTTATTATTTGTGGTCGGGCCTATACATGGAAGAAGGGACCCGGGAGCTTGTACTGCAGGCGTTTGAGGCCAAAATGAGGATTCACCCCCACTATGAGGAGTTACGGACTGAACTGCTTGCCATGCCTGAGCTTAGCCGGGAGCATATCGGTAAGATCAGGGGCAAACTGGCCGTTCTTGGAAACATAATGTCTAAATTACTGGCGGGCTGTGTGCTCAAACCCCTGGCGCAGAGAAGCGGCATGGTGGTTTCACAGCTGCTCTCCAATCTGGAAACAGACTTTCTGAAGATTGAGGATGTTTTGCAGCAAATGGCAGGAAGGCTCTCGGATGCCGATTTATATGCTTTTGCCAAAGAGGAAGAGGCAGGCAGGTATAAGGTGAAATATTCCGCCGGCAAAGAAGCGAATCTGTTGATGAATGCCGAGTTCCAGCAGGGGGACGGGTTTCTGGGACAAGCTGTTCTCGGCAGGGAGCCCCGGCACTGGCAGGGCGTTGCCAAAGATCCGAGATCGTTATTCTTCACCCAGCGCGGAATTACGCAGCCGGAGTATTTGTCATGTTATCCGGTTCAGATTCACAGCGGCAAAAAAGCGCTGCTGCTGGCTGTGGGCTTTGGTGAAATCCGCCAGTTGCAGGACCACGCCCAGCAGGACCAGATGGTTGCTTCTCTGCTTGGGCTATCCTCACGCGGGGAGAAGCTCAGGCAGCGCGAAACCCTGCGTAATGATGCTACACTGAGACTTAAAGAGGCCGCGTGCCTGCTGCCGCAGACCACATCATCACAGGAGCTGGGTATTCAACTGCTCGAGATCATTATGGGGATGCCGTTCTATCCTTCATCTGTACTCGTCTACTTTGAGGAGGCAGCAGGAAGCAGCCATCATGCCAAGGGCTGGAGCCCGGAGGCTGCTGCCCAGTATGTCCAGGAGATTGGGGACCGGTATTCGCCGCAAGCCTTTCTCTCCTCCGCTATTATTAACGAGGATGCCGAGGAGCAGGTGCTGCTGGAATGTCCGCTGATTGCCGAGAAGGTATTCAAAGGAATTCTGGCGGTAGGCTTCAGACGCCGCAGTGAAGCAGAGGAATGGCTGACATTCGCGAGCTGTCTAGCCAGTCTGGCCAGCACGGCAATCCGGCTCATCGAGAAGGATAGCAGGCTTGTGAAGCAGGCGGGGGTATTCCTCCAGCATACCCGGGATTATCTGGGGAGCACCAATCCTGAGCTGGAGAGTATGTCGCTGGATGCCTCTTCAATGGCGCATGAGCTTGCCCGCTACACCGGTCTGCCGGAACGGGAAGCGGAACGGATGAGAAACGCCTGTCTGCTGGCTCCGTTCAAACTTGAATTTCTGCAGGGATACGGCTTCTATCAGGAAGAGATAGCTCTGCTGAAGCAGGTGGATCAATTGGCATCCTTCTATTTCAAGATGGATAAGCCGTCGGTTTCTTTGCCCGCACAGCTGCTGGCACTTGTGCTTCATCATACCGCCAAACATGCGGATAGGGATAAGCTTGCGGAACCGGAGCTGGAATGGCTGGAGCCCTCCCGCTACAGTCTGGATGAGTACATTGTCGGGGAGATTGACAGTGAGCCGCAATCAGCCCTTCAATCGTTTCTGCGCAGCCGCTCGGATGCTCAACCAATGAGGAGAAAGGTATCGGCGGTCAAGCTGCTGAACAACGCTGCACTGAAGACACCTAAGGAAGAATGGGGAATCTCGCCGCGTGAAGAGGAAGTGCTTGAATTGATTATTCTGGGCAAGACGAATAAGGAAATTGCCAGTGCCTTATTTATCAGCGAGCATACCGTTAAGAATCATCTAAGCCGTATTTTCACCAAAATGAATGTAACGGACCGTTCACAGATCATTGCTCTGGTCTATAAAAGAATACTCGACTCTGAGCGCATCGAGATCTGATCATTAGCCGGTTTAACTGCTTTGCTCCATATGGATATCCATCCCCTTTCGGCTGAAAGGGGATTTTTGCATTCATATGCTGCAGGAAGGCAGGTGGACTATTTAAAATTTAATAAAATGAAGTTGTCAGAGAGAAAACGCTGTGCTATATTATAATTGATAATGATTATCAATATCACATACATAGGGGGATCATTTTGCGACATTCTAATAAAAGTCTGGTACTCATCATCCTCACCTTAGCCCTGGCTCTGCTGCTGGCAGCTTGTGGCCAGTCCGCTAATAACTCTGCAAACCACTCCGCTGCTTCTCCTGAGACGTCTTCTACGGCGACTCCTGCTGCAACAGCCCGCACTGCAGATTCAACCGCTGATGTAGAAATGGTCACTTTCCAAGACAGTGCAGGAGAAGTTCAAGTACCCAAGAATCCGCAGCGAATCGTTGATACTACCGCGTTCTACACAGGATATCTCCTGGCGCTTGGCGTAAAGCCGGTAGGGGTTATGGAAGGGGCCAAGGCTAGTCCGTATCTTGCAGAAATGCTTGAGGGTGCAGAACCACTTGGTGATGATGTCACCCCGGAGAATATCCTGTCCTTGGACCCTGACCTGATAATTGTGTACACCGGCACGGAAGGCATCGATAAGCTGAAGGAGATTGCACCTGTAGTGCAGATTCAGTATGGCGCAAAGAATTTTAAGGATCAGATGTTGGACTACGGCAAGCTTGTGAATAAGAATGATGAAGCGAAGGCCTGGATCACACAGTGGGAGGCCCGGATTGCTGATTTGAAGCCGCAGGTGCAGGCCGCTGTGGGCAACAAAACCGTATCTATCCTGAACCCGTATGCCAAGGGTCTGTATGTATTTGGACATAATTATGGACGGGGCGGCGAAATTCTATACGGGGAATTTGGTTTGAAGGCACCTGCAGAAGCGCAGAAAGAGGCGATTGACAGCGGGACAGGCTGGGCCTCCATCTCTCTGGAGAAGCTTCCGGACTTCGCCGGTGATATTATCTTCACTTGTCCATGGTCAGGGGATACAACAGATCCTAAGATTGTATATGATAATCCGATCTGGGCAGGCTTGCCAGCAGTTAAAGCAGGAAACGTCTTCCAGCTCAATCCTGATGCAGATACTTACAATGACCCGATCTCACTGGAGAAGCAGTTGGATTTCATCACAACAAGCCTACTGTCCGTGAAATAATCCATTATTGAAATAAGGAAGCTATCTGCAAATCTGCATATAAAAAGCTGCGCCGGTGTCAGATCAATATCTGATACCAGCGCAGCTTTTGTAATATTTAAGCTTGTGTGTATAAGGTTATTCTACCGGCAGAGCCGTTTCCGAAGCTGTGGCATCAGCCAGCATCTGGCGGAGCACCGTCTGCAGGATACCGCCGTTACGGTAGTAGTCGATGTCAACAGTGCTGTCGAGCCGGGCAATGACCGGGAAGTCGAACTGGGTTCCGTCTTCGCGTGTGGCGGTGACGGTCAGCTCCTGACCGGGTAGTACATAGTTGTCGAGACCGGTAATGTCGAAGGTCTCACGTCCGGTCAGGCCCATGCTGCTCCAGCCATGGCCTTCCTGGAACTGCAGCGGCAGTACGCCCATGCCGACGAGATTGCTGCGGTGAATCCGCTCGAAGCTCTCGGCGATGACGGCCTTGACTCCCAGCAGCAACGTGCCCTTGGCGGCCCAGTCACGCGAGCTGCCGGTGCCGTATTCCTTGCCGGCAATGACGATCAGGTTCTGGCCGGCGGACTGGTACAGCATGGATGCGTCATAGATTGACATCACTTCGTCGCTCGGCAGGAAGGTGGTTACCCCGCCTTCGGTTCCCGGAGCAACGGCGTTGCGGATCCGGATGTTGGCGAAGGTACCGCGCATCATCACTTCATGGTTCCCGCGGCGCGAGCCGTAGGAGTTGAAGTCCGCACGTTCTACGCCATGATTACGCAGATATTCTCCGGCCGGACCGGAGGTGGAGATATTCCCGGCTGGTGAGATATGGTCGGTAGTGACGGAATCAGCCAGCAGCGCCAGAACACGCGAGCTGCGGATATCCTTGATGTCGCCGATACCGTCTGCCAGATGCTCGAAGAATGGCGGATTCTGAATATAAGTGGAATTATCGTCCCATTCATACAATTCGCCTTCCGGTACCGGAATGGAATTCCAGCGCTCATTGGCCGTGAAGACATTCTCATATTTGCTGCGGAACATTTCCGGACTGAGCGAGAGTGCTACAGCTTCACGGATCTCGGCAGTAGTAGGCCAGATATCGGCCAGGAAGACAGGCTCGCCCTGCGGATCGTAACCCAGCGGCTCGGTCTTCAGGTCAATATTAACGGTACCAGCGAGCGCATAGGCTACCACAAGCGGCGGTGAAGCCAAATAGTTGGCTTTGACCTGGGCATGTACGCGGCCCTCGAAATTACGGTTGCCGGATATAACAGCGGCAACGGTCATATCATGTTCTGTAATGGCCTGGCTGACTTCATCCGGCAGCGGACCGGAGTTGCCGATACAGGTGGCGCATCCGTATCCGGCCAGATAGAAGCCCAGCGCTTCCAGCGGCTTCAGCAAATTGGCCTTTTGCAGATATTCCGTAACGACCAGCGATCCGGGCGTCAGGCTGCTTTTGACATAACCTGGTTTGGTCAATCCGCGTTCGACAGCCTTCTTGGCGAGCAGTCCTGCTCCAAGCATAACGCTTGGGTTGGAGGTATTCGTACAGCTGGTAATGGCGGCAATGACAACGGCTCCTGTGCTGAGCTTGCTGGTGCTGCCGTTCTTGTGCTGTATTTCCACGACTTCGGCAATCTTCTCATCACTGAGGCCATAGCCGCCCTTGTCAACAGGTGTGCGGATGATGCCTTCAAAGGTTTCTTTCATATGGGTTAGCTCGACCCGGTCCTGCGGACGTTTCGGTCCGGCCAGGCTGGGCACTACAGAGGCAAGATCCAGTTCGATGATATCGCTGAACTGAGGGTCCGGCGTACTTGCGGTGCGGAACATCCCCTGCGCTTTGTAGTAATCGCCTACCAGCTCAACCAGCTCATCCGGGCGTCCGGTGCTGCGCAGATAGGCCAGCGTCTCGTCGTCTACCGGGAAGAAGCCGATGGTTGCTCCATATTCAGGTGCCATATTGGCTACGGTCGCGCGGTCCGCCAGACTGATATTAGCCAGACCAGGACCGTAGAATTCGACAAATTTGCCGACTACGCCTTTCTTGCGCAGCATTTGGGTAACGGTCAGGGCCAGGTCGGTAGCGGTGGCGCCTTCCATCAGACTGCCGGTCAGCTTGAAGCCCACGACATCCGGTGTCACGAAATAGAGCGGCTGGCCGAGCATGCCTGCTTCCGCTTCAATCCCGCCTACACCCCAGCCGACCACGCCAAGACCGTTGATCATTGTGGTGTGGGAGTCCGTTCCAACTAGGGAATCCGGGTATACGACCGTTTCGCCGTCAATAGTTTTGGTAGTGGCTACAGAAGCCAGATACTCCAGGTTAACCTGATGCACAATCCCGGTTGCCGGGGGAACTGCGCGGAAGTTGTTAAAGGCAGTCTGCGCCCAGCGCAGGAAGCGGTAACGTTCCTCGTTGCGCTCGAATTCAACGTTCATATTATATTCCAGTGCGTCGGCAGTTCCGAAGGCATCGACCATAACCGAGTGGTCAATAACCAGGTCAACCGGCACAAGCGGATTAATCTTCTTAGGGTCGCCGCCGGCTTTCTTGACGGTGTCGCGCATTGCGGCAAGATCAACGACTACCGGTACGCCGGTGAAGTCCTGCAATACAATCCGGGCCGGGATGAAAGGGATTTCTTTATTTCGGTCAATGCCGCCGGACCAGCCGGCCAGCTGCTTCACATGCTCTTCTGTAATTGCCCGTCCGTCATACTGGCGGACAGCAGCTTCAAGTAATACCTTAATGGAGAATGGCAGGGATGAAATGTCGCCCACGCCTTGTTCTTCCAGCGAGTTCAAATGATAGTAGCGATAAGTTTTGCCGCCTGATTCCAGGTTCTTAGCCAGTGAGAAATGGTCCTTGCTTGGCATATATGCGCCTCCTCGTTTCATCTGGTGAAACTACATTTCATATTCCTATATTTTAAGTATAACGGTTGCAAAGAGGGGAGTAAAGTTTTTTTTCCTTCTTCATGGAAGGTTTGTAGAGGGTGAAACTGCGCTAAATTAAGCGAAAAAGCCGTTCATTCAGAAAATTTATATGCTTCATGCTGCAAAGCCGTTTCCGCCTATTTCCAGCCATGCCTGGAGCGGATGGTTTCCCGGATTCAATTGTAGTTAAATCGTTCCCGTCCTGTATAGCGGCAGGCAATCCTTCATATATATAGGACTACATAGGACAGCAGCCAACACGGCAAAGGGAAACGGCTATGCCGCCCTTAAAAAGGACGGCACAGTTTCAGCGTGAAATAGAAGGATTATTTATAGTGCCGGAGCCTATAAATTCTTATATTTGAACGAAAGGGCGGAGAATGAATGGAGCAGCAGTGGAAGAAAAGTCTCTATGTCTATGTGGATCAGCTGAACAAGGGGCGGGTTGCACCTGGAATTGAACCGCGCCAAACCACAATCAAGGATCCGCGGTTCCTGGACGAACAGCGTACACGCTTCCGCCGTATTGCGCAGTGGTACAGCATGCGGGGAATCACTCCGCTGCGCGGGGAAACAGGCGTCAGGACACTGCGTACCGTGCGGCAGAATCCCGCCGAGGTGGTCGCCGATGTGGCGTTGCACAGCGCATTCTATTATGAGAAGGGCGGAATGACGCACCGCGAGGATGTGATTGAGTCCGAGCGGCTGACCTTTGTGCGGAAAGATGGAGACTGGGAGATAATCAACGCGGAGCGAAGTGTTCCCGAGCGGAATGCTGTGCGCAAAGTGGTGGAGACTGAGCCTGCCTTGCGGCTGTCGCAGTGGGGGGAGGTGCTGCCTGCACCGCGGCCATCCCAGCCGCTGCTGAACCGCAGGGTCCTGCGCGGAGTAAGCAGCGCAAGAGAGGTGCGTTACCGCCGCGAAGAGGCGGCGGCGTATGCCGACCGCTGGTGGAAGGACGGCAATCCGGAGTTCGAGATTTTCGAGGTGGACTGCACGAATTATGTCTCCCAATGTCTCTTTGCAGGGGGAGCATCTATCAACTATACTGGTAAAAGAGAAACGGGCTGGTGGTACAAGGGCTACAATGGGGCACAGGAATGGTGGAGCTTCAGCTGGGCGGTTTCAGACAGCCTGCAGCGTTATTTGAGCGGCAGCCGGAGCAGTGGTCTGCGCGCTGAAGTTGTCGAGCAGCCGGAGCAGCTGATGTTAGGCGATGTGATCCAATACGACTGGGACGGCAACGGACATTACCAGCACAGCACGATTGTTACCGCCTTTGATGCGGGAGGCATGCCGCTGGTGAACGCCCGGACGGTCAGCAGCCGCCACCGCTTCTGGGATTACAAGGATTCCTACGCCTGGACGGACCGCACGGCCTACCGTTTTTTTCATATTAATGACTACTTATAATTCAGAAAGAGGTTAGGGCATGGGGAACGTTAAATTGACCGTAGGACTGGTGTACGGCGGCAAATCCGGAGAGCATGAGGTATCGCTCCAGACGGCTTATGCGGTTATGAACGCTTTTGACTACGATAAATATGAAATTATTCCGTTCTACATTTCCAAACAGGGAGTGTGGAAGGTAGGAGCAGCCCTGGAGGCTCCATTCAGCGGAATTGAAGAGCTTAAGCTGTCCGGAGCTTCCGGTGATATGGGGATGGCCCTGAATGCGTTGTTCAGCGGACTAAGCGGCGGAGATTCCATTGTGGATGTGATGTTCCCGCTGCTGCATGGCACGAACGGGGAAGACGGCACCATCCAGGGGCTGTTCGAAATGGCGAATATTCCGTACATTGGCGCAGGCGTGCTGGCTTCATCGGCGGGTATGGATAAGGTTGTCATGAAGAAGCTGTTCGGCGAGGCAGGGCTTGATCAATGTGAATATTGTTATTTCAATGCTGCGAACTGGAACAGCAAAAGCCATGAGCTGATCGTTGGTGTAGAGGATAAGCTGGGGTATCCGGTATTCGTGAAACCGGCCAACCTTGGCTCCAGTGTAGGCATCTCCAAAGCAGCCGACAAAGAAAGTCTGATCAAGGCTGTTGATTACGCGTTCCGTTATGATACCAAGGTCATCATCGAGGAATTCATCGATGCCCGTGAGGTAGAAGTTGCCGTACTTGGCAATGAAGAGCCAGAAGCCTCAGTTCCGGGTGAAATCGTCTCTTCCGGCGAATATTATGATTATGCCGCCAAATACACAGACGGTAAATCGCAGATGCTGATCCCGGCACCTGTCGATCCCGAGGTGGCAGACCGCCTGCGCGAATCGGCATTGCTGGCTTTCAAGGCCATTGAGGGCAGCGGGATTACCCGGGCCGATTTCTTCCTGCGGAAGTCTGACGGCAAAATTCTCATTAATGAAGTGAATACAATGCCCGGCTTCACCCCGTTCAGCATGTATCCTCTGCTGTGGCGTGAGACCGGCGTATCCTATCAGGCGCTGCTGGACCGGATGATCGGGCTCGCGCTGGAGCGGTACCAGTTCAGACAAGGGCTTAAGTACGATAACGAATAACATAGGTGATCGGCGGGAGCATTCCGGCCGGGAAGGAGAGAGAAGCATGGGGTTTCTATCAGAATTCAATTCAGTGTGCAAATTCAAGAATGAACAGGAGCTATATGAGCTGCTGGAGTACGGACGAACCAAAATGGTGAAGCAGGGCTTCCGTGTATACCCGACCGGTCAGAAGGTCATCGCCTACAACCCGGAGAATGTTGCTGTAGCGATCGTCAAGATATCGGCTTCCATAGCTGAAATTAACTTCCAGGGCAATGAGGTTACAGCTGTGGAGATGGATCTGGTACGCAAGCTGAATGAGGAAGAGTCGCGTGTACAGACGGCACTTGCCTACGAAATGTTCTTTGGAGAAGAAGGATGATTGTCCGCTTCGGCTATGTCGCCATGTCTACCGTCATCCCGGACTGCTCACCCTCTAAGACAATGACTATGGCAAGCTTTAACAAGCTGGGCGACCGGGAAGCCGGACTGCGTAAGCTGGAATCAATCGCACGGATTAATCTGCATAATACACTCCGCCTGCTGAAGCATAATGCAGGCTCGGATATTAGGGTCTACCGCCTGACCTCCAAGCTGATTCCGCTGGCTACCCATCCTGATCTGGCGGATTGGCATCCGCTGTCAGCACTGGCGGAGGAGTTCGCTGAGGTGGGCACTTATGTGAAGAAGCACGGCATGCGGGTCAGCTTTCATCCGGACCATTTCACGGTCCTTAGTACTCCGCGTCCAGAGGTCCTCGCAAGCTCGATCCGCGACCTGCAGCATCATACCGATATGCTTGAGGCCATGGGGTTACCGGCAACCGCCAAGAGCAATATTCACATAGGCGGTGCTTATGGGGACAAGCCTCTGTCTGCGGCGCGTTTCTGTGAGCAATGCTCCGCGCTGCCGCTTGCACTCCGGGAACGGATGACGCTGGAGAATGACGACAAGACGTTCAATGCGGTGGAGACACTGGAAGTTAGCCGCAGCCTGGGGCTGCCGATGGTGCTCGATATCCATCATCAATGGGTCAACAACGAAGGCGAGCTCCCCTGGGAGCTGTGGCCGGAGATCCAGAAGACATGGACAAGCAGTCTTGCCCTGAAGGATGTCCTGCCCGGGGAAGTACTGCCTCCGAAGATTCATGTCTCCAGCCCGCGCAGCCCGTCCGATCCGCGGAGCCATGCCGACGGCGTGGAGCCGGCTCCGATATTTGCTTTTCTGAAGCGAATCGCCGAAGGTACTCCGGCAGTGGATGTCATGATCGAAGCGAAGCTCAAGGACGGAGCCTTGTTTGGTCTGATGGAGGCCATGAAGGAGCTTGCACAGGGCGGGAACGGAATTACGGTACTAAACGGAGCCAGCGTGAATATACAAGCATAACAGCCAACAAACAAGGGGATTAGGCCTTATTACGGTGCCAATATTGACTTGATAAGTGGGCTGAAATAGGGTACGTTGAATGAAAGTTGAGCAGCAATTTGACGTCCTGCGCGTAACAGCGTTCCATGGGAGAACGATCATGCTCAAAGAAAGCGGAGTGAAGAGATGAGTCCTGTAAGTCCTGATAACCGAAATGAACGGGAACCCTATGTAGTTACAAGCAAGGGACATACGGCGGCGGCAATTAATGCTGCAGCCAAAGCGGGGGAATGGATCAAGAGCAGACAAGGCCAGGTGAAGGAGCTGGGCAGCAAGACATCCGCCCAGGATCTGGTTACGGAGGTCGATAAAGGTGTGGAGCAAATGATCCGCCGGCTGATCCTGACCCATTATCCCGACCATGCCATCCTTGGGGAGGAAGGCGTTCAGCCGGGAGCGGACGCGCTGACTGCTGCCCTGGATGAAGCGCGGGAGCATGAGTATTTGTGGATCGTTGATCCCATTGACGGCACTACCAATTTCGTACACGGATTTCCTTTCTATTGTGTATCTATTGCCCTCGTCGTCAAGGGAGAGCTGACAGTGGGAGTCATTTATGACCCGATCCGTGACGAAATGTTCGTAGCCGAGAAGGGCAAAGGTGCGTATATGCACGGGATTCCTACCGCCGTGTCAGCGGAGGCGGAGCCTGGAAGCAGCCTGATTGCCATGGGCTTCCCGCCGGACCGGGTATTCGCCCAGCCTGCCAATATGGCTGGACTGCAGCAAATTCTGCCTCAGGTGCGCGGCGTTCGCGCCGGCGGTTCGGCAGCGCTGCACCTGGCATATGTTGCGGCAGGCCGGGTGGACGGCTACTGGGAAGTGGGCCTGAGTCCGTGGGACTGTGCGGCAGGTGTGCTGCTGGTACTGGAATCCGGCGGGAAAGTCACTGATACCCAGGGCAATCCCTACGATATCAGTACACGCCATGTAGTGGCGAGCAATGGACGGATACATGATTATCTGGTGAACTCCCTGCAAGCAGCTGACGCCACGGGATTCAGGAAGCAGTAAGGAGGCGGCATTGCCATGAGTGACAATGATGATCTGGAGCGCAGACTGAGTGAGCTTCTGCAGGATGGCGAGATGGAGCAAGACGACAGGCAGGCCAAGGAAATACGCCAGATTTCGCCCAAGTATGAGATCCGGATACAGACTACGCTCGATCCTATAGTCGAAGAAACGCGCCGATACCGCAAAATCGCTTACGAATTGGACAGCCGGTATGATAAATATGTGCAGCGTTCTGATCAAATCAGCGACCCGTCTAGCGCGGGCGGCCATAAGAATTCTACAGAATCCGGCAGCGGAGAGCAGTAAGCCGCAGCGGACCTCAGGAGCGGTTTTCCGATTTATCGGGAAACCGCTCTTTTGCGTAGCGTGGCTGGGTGTTAGAATGGAATTATACTAATGTAGGGGGAATACGATGCTGAAGACATGGAGAAGATTCATATCAGCCGGAACTAGCGGGCTGCTGCTGTTCGCCGTATTGATTAATGTGCATGCAGGCCCTGCCGGTGCCGCTGCAGCAGCCGTTACGCAGGGCTCGGAGCAGGATGTCTTTCGCATCGTGGCACTTGGAGATTCTATTACTGCCGGGTATGAGCCGGGTATGACCGATCCCAATGTGAAGCCGTACGGATACGCCGAGAGATTACTGGAGCAAGGCTGGTATCACGGCAGAAGCACGCTAAGCAATTACGGTATATTAGGCCTGAAGACATCAGGATTGCTTCAGTATACCGCTGCCATCAAAGAGGGTACGGCAACTACTCCTGAGAGTATTCAGCCGGGGTTGCCTGATCCGCGGATTGCCCAGTTTGCCGCTATGACGCCGCAGATTAGAACGGAGCTTGCTGCAGCGGATTTGATTACGATTACTATAGGCGGCAATGATGTCAGCAGTCTGTTTCTGAATGTTAAGACGCTTACGGAGGCTGACTTCACCGCCCAGCTTGCGGAGCGCCTCGCGGCGTACAGCAGCAATGTGAAATCGGCGCTGGATAACATCCGGGCCGTGAATCCCCTGGCAACGATTCTGCTGGCCGATCAATATCAGCCTGCTCCAAGAATTGCCCTGGGCGCTTCATATGACAAGCTGATGAGTGCAGCTGCACAGTTCACAGTAGCGGCTGAGAATATCGCAGCTACCTTGAACCAGGCAGGAGCGCCCGTAAAGGTAGCCCATGTTGCCGCAAAGTTTGCGGGTGTAGAGGGATCGCTCACCCACATTATCGGGGCTGGAGCGGCGGACTTCCATCCGACGCAGCTGGGCTATGAACGGATTGCCACAGTGTTCGCAGAGCTGCAGTGGGGAGGATACCTTACTCCGGCAGCTGCAGTGATGATTTCAGCCGCCGCACCGATGTCAATTGTAGTGAAGGGAACCACACTTAATACGCCCAATAAGCCCATTCTGAAGAATGGACAGAATTTCCTGGCGCTGAAGGACATTCTGAATGCGGTAGGCGCAACCGGTAAATGGGATAACAAAACCTCCAGCGCGACGATTATTTACGGCGGAAGAACCGTGGTGATTACGATTGGCTCGAAGACGATTAAGGTGAACGGAACGGATGTGGCGATTGATACCCCGGCTTTCCTGCAAAAGGTCGGCAAAGAGGATAAAACGTACCTGCCGCTCGCCGCACTCGCTACCGGACTTGGCTTCGATGTGAATTACAGCAGCAAGCTGCGGACAGCTTTCATTAATCCTTAATCCAGCATAATATATCAATATTGCATAATAAAATCAGGCCCGTAAGGCAAAGGTGGATGAACGCAGTTGTCTATTACAAAATATAATGCCGAATATATAATCACGATGGATGATATCGTGCGTGAAGGGGATCCCGTACTCCGTGCGGTAGCAGAACCCGTACAGCTGCCGCTGCAGGAGGAAGACCGCGAAGCGCTGAAGTGTATGATGCAGTTTCTGAAGAACAGCCAGGATGCCGAGATGTCTGCCAAGCATAAGCTCCGTTCAGGGGTAGGCTTATCCGCCAATCAGGTGGGGCTGAAGAAGCGGATGTTCGTGATGTGCCTGAAGGACGATAACGGCAAAAATGTAGAGTATACCTGGGTGAATCCCAAGATCATCAGCCATTCTCTGGCGATGGTATATTTACCGGAGAGCGAAGGCTGCCTGTCCGTGGACCGGCCTGTACACGGCTTTGTGCCACGGTATGAGACCGTGAAGGTTCGGGGGTTTGATCTGAACGGTCAGGTGATTACCCAGAAATTCAAGGGTTATCAGGCGATCGTGATTCAGCATGAGATGGATCATCTGGACGGGATCATGTTCTATGACCGGATTAATCAGCAGAATCCGTTTAAGCTTCCGCAGGATGTGGAAATCCGCAGCCTGTATGAACAGAAGAGCAAGGGGTAATGATGGATATTCAAGGATTGCCGCTAACCCTTCTATATACAGGATTGGCACTAGTCATTGCGCTGGTTTTTGTCTACAGGATTAGAAAAGGTACATTCCACAAGCACATCATGGCGGAAGCGGCCATCGTTGTAAGTTATGTGGTTGTCGCTATTGCGGGAGGCAGTATGCCGCTCGCTGTAAGGCTGGTGACCCCGCTCGCGGTTGCTGCGCTGTTCATGTATGGACAGCGCAAGAGCGGCGGGAGCTGATCATTTCAACCCTGAAATCGGGAGTGAAGCGGTTTGGAGTGGAACAGAATGGCCATAAGAGGGTTGCAGCATGTATACAACGATGAAGCGAAGAAGATTGATGAGCAGATTCTAAGATTAGTACAACAGAGGAAGTCGGTCGCGGAAGGGAAACAGCTGTTTCCGGATCCGGAGATGATACAGCAATGGTCCGATGAACTGGGGCTGGAGCTTTCGGAAATATCGCTTGTACTGGGCAGCTTGAATGAATCTGTGCCCAGACGCCACTTTTGGGAAGAGCCGGGTGAATTGCGCGGAGTGCTTCCGATCATGAAGACAACACGGGATGGGGATTTCGAATATGCGCTCACTCATTCCATGCAATATGAGAACCTGAGTATTCTTTCGGTCGAGATCAAGTGTCTGAAGGAAACTGCAGAACGCATCAGCATTGAAGCTCTGCTTACGCTTGTGATTCGGGGCAAAACAGAATACGAGGTGAACATTCATGGCGGCCGGGGCGGCGGTGCACAGGTTCAGCTGCATTTCATGGTCTCGCCTCCGCTTCCGGAGAAGCTGGATGACATCGAATTCTCTCTGGTGCCTGCCTTCGGAGGACTTGCCCGCCCACGCTACAAGGAAGTCACACTGGATAAGCAGATCGATTTCACTTGAATGGACCGGACATGATATAGGCAAAAACACCCCGCTGCGTAATGAAGGCAGTGGGGTGTTTGGCATTACTGCGGCTTATGCAAGCGTGGTGTATACTTCCGTTAGGCTGCGCACAAGCCGCGGTTTTGAATTCTTGCCGCCCGTACGGATTATTGCTCCGCCGCCATAGCCGAGAACGAGGCCTCTGCTGCCTCCAGCGTAATATCGATGTCGGCGTCCGTATGGGCAGTGGTCAGGAACCACGCTTCATATTTGGAAGGCGCCAGATTAATGCCGCGGTTCAGCATATGGCGGAAGAAGCTGGCGAACATTTCACCGTCGGTATCCTGCGCTTCATCATAATTGGTAATCGGATGGCTACAGAAATGCGTAGAGAATGCACCGCGTATCCGGTTGATGGTCAATGGAATACCGTGCCGTCCGGCAGATTCCTGCAGCCCTTCGGTCAGGCGGATAGCGAGCCGTTCCATCTCATTATAGACACCCTCGGCACTCAGCACCTCAAGGCAGGCAATCCCAGCCGAGATCGAGGCTGGGTTACCAGCCATCGTTCCGGCCTGATATGCCGGACCCAGCGGAGCGACCTGCTCCATGACATGCTTACGTCCGCCGTAAGCGCCGATAGGCAGCCCGCCGCCGATGATTTTGCCCAGTGCGGTCAGATCGGGAATGATATCCTCATGGCCCTCAAGACCTGCATAAGTCTGGGTGGAGCCGTAATGGAAACGGAAAGCGGTGATGACCTCATCGTAAATGACAAGCGAGCCGTTCTCATGCGTCAGCTTGCACAGGCCTTCGAGGAAACCAGGATGCGGCATGACCATGCCGAAGTTACCGACAATCGGCTCGACCATAACGGCAGCCACATCTTCACCCCACTGCTCAAGCGCCTCGCGTAGCCCGTCCAGATCATTGAAGGGTACAGTGATGACTTCCTGGGCGATGCTGGCCGGAACGCCTGCACTGTCAGGGATGCCAAGCGTAGAAGGTCCTGATCCAGCTGCTACAAGCACAAGATCAGAGTGGCCGTGGTAGCAGCCTGCGAACTTGATAATCTTGCTGCGCTTCGTGTAGGCGCGGGCTACTCGGATCGTTGTCATGACGGCTTCTGTACCGGAGTTGACGAAGCGTACCTTGTCCATGGAGGGGATAGCTTCCTTCAGCATTTTGGCCAGCCTGATTTCAAGCTGGGTCGGCGTGCCATAGAGCAGTCCGTTCTGTGCAGCCTCTGTAATGGCAGCGGTGATATGCGGGTGGGCATGTCCGGTAATGATCGGGCCATAGGCGGCCAGATAATCAATATATTCATTGCCGTCCTCGTCCCAGAAGCGGGCGCCTCTTGCGCGTTTCATGAATACGGGGGCACCACCGCCTACGGCCTTGAAGGAACGGGAGGGGCTGTTGACGCCTCCAACGATATGCTGCAGAGCTTCCTGGTATAAATGTTCTGATGTGCTGCGGTTCATGGAATAACATCCTTTCGTATGTCGGAGGCGCAAGGGAACGGGCGAACAGGCGGTGTATCCCGCTGTCCGCCCGCCCCTGTGTGCCAAGCATGGTTATATTGTATTCTAGTTAGATCCAGGTGTAGCGGAAGGGCTGCTGCCCGGGGAAGCCTCTGCTTCAGGAGTCGGAGTAGGATCCGGCGCAGTGACTGTATCCTGCACGAACTGCTGCAGATCTTCATCACTGGTGAAGCCGATGACCTGGGAGCCATCCTTGGTGGTTTTCTCTCGGATCAGCTCCATCGGCGGGATTTGCGCACTGCCTCCCATGGAGCTGTCATAGCCAACGCTACCCAGCTTCCACATATCACTTAACGTAAGGTTGGTATCAATATAAGGCGTAACCTCTGACAGAATCGTGGGCAGCTTAATAATAGAAGTGGTACTGATCACCTTGTCCGCCACGGCCTTGAGGAATCCGCGCTGGCGTTCCGTCCGGGTGAAATCGGAAGTGGCGTCATGGCGGAAGCGCACGTACTGCAGCGCCATATTGCCATCCAGGTGCTGGAAGCCTTTTTTGAGATCGATATCGAACTCCGGCCCGTCCGCTTTGGAAGTATAGTGCATGTCTTTCTCAACCTCATAGTCGACACCGCCAACGGCATCTACAAGCTTCATGAAGCCCTGGAAATCGGTATACACATAATATTGAATCGGGATGCCGAGCAGGTCGCTTACCGTCTGCATCGCCGTATTGGGTCCATAGGTAATTGCAGCATTGATCCGCTGTGTCCCGTGGTCAGGGATAGGGATATAAGTATCGCGAAGAATAGAGAACACATAGAATTTTTTCTTGACCGGGTCTAGTGAGGCAACCAGCATGGTATCCGAACGTGGAACCTCGCCTTTCTTCACCCCGCGCGCATCGACACCCATAAGCAGGATGTTCACAGGCTCTGTACCTTCCCATTCAGGGGGCTGAACAGTTTCCGCCGAGGCTGTTGGCACATTGACAAACGGAGAATCTTCACCTGTCTTGTGCAGGTTGTCCAGCTGGTTGTAGATCGCGGTGAAATAATAAACCAGACCTCCGATAATTAGAAGGAGTATGATTGCCAGAGTCCAGAGCAACGTCTTCTTTTTTGATTTGCCGGCTTTTGCGTGCCGGTTCTTTCTTGGCGGCATTTCGTTCTTCCTTTCCGGTTCACATTCTCTACATTATAATTTCTTTTGGGAATACACGCAATTTCCGAATCATCAGCCATATCCATAAGGAGTGAACATTAAATGAATATCAAGCTTGGACAAGCGGTCCCGGACTTCAAGCTCCCCGCTTCCACAGGGCAGGAAATTAGCTTAAGCCAGTATCGCGGCAGGAAAGTCCTGCTCTACTTCTATCCCAAGAATATGACACCCGCCTGCACGCAGGAAGCCTGCGACTTCCGTGATGCCCATGACAGGGTTACAGCCCATGGAGCGGTCCTGCTGGGAATCAGCTCCGATAATCTCGCCTCACACGGCAAATTTATCGCGAAGAACGGTTTGCCATTTCCGCTGCTCTCCGATGAGGAGCATAAGGTCAGCGAATTATTCGGAGTATGGCAGCTGAAGAAGCTCTACGGCAAAGAATTTATGGGCATTGTGCGCTCCACCTTCCTGATTGACGAAGAAGGAATTCTGCGTGCGGAATGGAGAAAAGTCCGGGTCAAGGGCCATGTGGAGGCAGCATTAGAACAAATCGTGAAATAATTAAGTATGCTGGGAGTTAATTGTATTTGTCTGTTACTTTTTTAACAGCTTTGGTCAGCCTCTCTCATGATATAGTTGCCTCATATTACTTCAAATTTGGAGCAAGGCATGGGGGATGGCATGAAAATACTGCGTATTGGGCTTGACGTCGGATCAACTACGGCCAAATTGGTTGTTATGCAGCGGGATACAATTATTTATCAAGATTATGTGCGTCATTTCAGCGATATAAAAAAAGCAGCGCTATCGCTCCTGTCCGATGTACAGGACCGGTTCCCGGATAGCGAAGCGGCACTCACTGTAAGCGGCTCCTCCGGTTTATCACTATCTAAACTGGGGGAGATTCCTTTTGTCCAGGAGGTCATTGCCTGTACCAAGGCGATCAGCGAACGGATTCCGCAGTGCGATACAGCGATTGAGCTTGGCGGTGAAGATGCCAAGATTATCTATCTAAGCGGCGGCATAGAGCAGCGGATGAATACCGCCTGCGCAGGCGGTACCGGAGCCTTTATCGATCAGATGGCCTCGCTGCTGCAGACAGATCCCGGCGGGCTCAATGAGCTTGCAGTGAAGCATGAGCGGATCTATCCAATCGCTTCACGCTGCGGGGTATTTGCCAAGAGTGATGTGCAGCCGCTGCTTAATGAAGGAGCACGCCGCGAGGATGTGGCAGCCTCCATCTTCCAGAGCATTGTGAACCAGACGATCAGCGGACTTGCCTGCGGCCGGCCGATCCGCGGCCGTGTGGCTTTTCTGGGCGGACCGCTGACGTTCTTGTCTGCACTCCGCGACCGTTTTGCGGATACGCTGGGACTTAAGGAAGGCGATATACTGTTCCCGGAGCATTCACAATATTTTGTAGCGATCGGTTCGGCGCTTGCGCAGTCTGACCCCCTATTCCTGCCGCTATCCGGCTGGATCTCGCGGATTGCTTCCGTGGACTTCTCGCTGGACCGTGCGGAGGATGCTGAGCTGGCACCGCTGTTTGAGACTCCGGATGATCTGGCGCAGTTCAGACTCCGCCACGGCCAAGCGACGGCACCGCGTTCGGAGCTGTCCGCCTATCGCGGACCTGTTTATCTCGGCATTGATGCCGGCTCTACAACGACAAAGCTGGTGGTTACCGGCTCGGCGGATGAGATTCTATACACCTCGTACGGAAGCAATAAAGGCAACCCGCTGCAGTCTGTCACGGATGCGCTGAAGGCAATCTACCGGATTCTTCCGGAGAGCTGCTACATCGCCGGAGCTTATGCTACCGGTTACGGCGAGGGATTGGTCAAGGCCGCGCTGCGGACAGACGGCGGCGAAGTGGAGACGGTAGCGCATTATAAAGCGGCCTCCAAATTCATGCCGGAAGTAGACTTTATCCTCGATATCGGCGGCCAGGATATGAAATGCATCAAGATCCGCGGCGGCGCTATCGACAGCCTGATGCTTAATGAAGCCTGCTCGGCAGGCTGCGGCTCCTTCCTGGAGAGCTTCGCTTCTGCGCTGGAGCTCGGCATTGAGGAGTTCGCCCAATCGGCGCTCCAATCCGTCAAGCCGGTGAACCTCGGTTCCCGCTGCACAGTGTTCATGAATTCCAAGGTGAAGCAGGTACAGAAGGAAGGCGCGTCCCTGGCGGATCTCTCGGCCGGACTTGCCTATTCAGTTATCAAGAATGCCCTGCAAAAGGTAATCAAAATCCGCAATCCGGAGGATTTGGGCCGCAACATCATTGTTCAGGGCGGTACTTTCTACAATGAAGCTGTACTGCGGGCCTTCGAGCAGCTGACCGGGAGAACCGTGGTCAGACCTGATATTGCCGGCGTTATGGGCGCCTACGGCTGTGCGCTGATTGCCAAAGAACAGGCTCGCCCAGAAGGGATTAGCACTATTCTGGGACCCGAAGAGCTGGAGACATTCCAATACTCAGTCTCTCCCGGCCGCTGCAGCCGCTGCGCCAATAACTGCGCGCTCACAATCAGCCGCTTCCCGGACAAGAGCTTTCACGTGACCGGGAACCGCTGCGAGCGCGGGGCAGGCGGCAAGAAAGAGAAGAATACGCTGCCGAATCTGATGCAGTATAAATATGAACGATTCTTCGATTATGAGGGATTGCCTGAAGAAGCGGCGGTACGGGGCACGGTTGGAATTCCGCGGACGATGAATATGTTCGAGAATTATCCGTTCTGGCATACCTTCTTCACCTCTCTGCGCTACCGGACCGTACTGTCTCCGAAATCCAGCAAGAAGCTGTATGAGAGCGGGATGGATACCATCCCTTCGGAATCGATCTGTTATCCGGCGAAGATGGCTCACGGACATGTCCAGAGTCTGATTGGGAAAGGCGTTGATTTCATCTTCTATCCTGCGGTAGTCTTTGAGAAGAAGGAAGATGAAGCGGCCCAGAATCATTTCAATTGCCCGGTAGTTGCCTCCTATCCGGAGGTTATCCGCAACAATATGGATGGTCTGAAGGAGCAGGGGGTTCCTCTTGTCAGTCCATTTCTGACCTTTGATGATATTCCGGCGCTGACGCGGGTGCTGGTGAAGACCTTTGCCGATGTTCCCAAGGAGGAGATCGCTGCAGCTGTACAGGCGGGACTTGCTGAAGCTGATCGGGCGAAGAATGATGTGCGTACGAAGGGTGAAGAAACGCTGGTCTTCCTCACGGAGACGGGGACGAAGGGGATTCTGCTCTGCGGTCATCCCTACCATGCTGATCCGGAGATCAATCACGGCATAGCCGATATGATCACCGGCATGGGTCTTGCTGTGCTGACCGAGGATTCGGTCTGCCATCTGGACCACAGTGAAGGAGACGTAGGCGTAGTCAACCAATGGACCTACCATGCGCGGATGTACCGTGCGGCCCGGCTGGCTGCGGGAAGAAACGATCTGGAGCTTGTCCAGCTGACTTCTTTTGGCTGCGGTATTGATGCGATCACCTGCGATGCCGTTCAGGAGATTATGGAACGTCACAACAAGGTCTATACGCTGATTAAGATTGATGAGATCAGCAATCTGGGGGCAGCGCGTATACGTCTTCGTTCCTTGCAGGCAGCTATGCGTGAGCGGGAGAAGGGGGATGTGCAGCCTCAGCTGCTATACAAGACGCAGGCAAATATGCCGTTCACGAAGGAAATGAAGGAAACCTATACCATTCTGGCTCCGCAGATGTCACCGATCCATTTCGAGTTGTTTGAACGGGTGTTCCAGGATGCAGGTTATCGTCTGAAAATTCTGGAATCAACCGGACCGCAGGAGACCGAGGAAGGCCTAAGGTACGTGAACAACGATGCCTGTTATCCGGCGATTGTAACCATTGGGCAGATGCTGTCTGCGCTGAAGAGCGGGGAATACGATCCGGACCGGACTGCCGTGATCATGTCACAGACCGGCGGCGGCTGCCGGGCGACCAATTATATCTCCCTGCTGCGCAAGGCACTGAAGGATTCGAATCTGGGGCAGATTCCGGTCATTTCGCTGAATGCATCCGGAATGGAGAATCAGCCGGGCTTCCGGATCAGCCTGAAGCTGGCGAACCGCCTGATTGCTGCGGCCTGCTACGGTGATCTGATGATGCGTCTCCTGCACCGCTTCAGACCGTATGAGACCGTTCCGGGAAGCGCCGGAGCCTTATTCCGCAGAGGAATGGAGCGCTGCAAGAAAAGCCTCTCAAACTTCTCGTTCCGTGAGTACAAGCGGCTGTGCCGTGAGATCGTTGCTGAGTTCTCCCGGCTCGCGGTCAACCCGGCAGTGAAGCCGAAGGTGGGCATTGTCGGTGAAATACTGATCAAGTTCCATCCCGATGCCAATAACCACATTATCGAGATGATTGAGGCAGAAGGCGGAGAGGCTGTAATGCCGGATTTCCTGGACTTCATTTTCTATTGTGTCTATAATCCGATCTACAAAGCCGAGCAATTCGGCAAAAGCAAACGGCTGGGATATATTAATCCCATGCTGATCTCGTATCTGGAGATTTACCGCAAGCCGGTCAAAGTGGCACTGGAGCAAGCCGGACTGGCCAAAGGCCGGGAGAATATTTATGGGCTGGCCGAGAAAGCAGGCCGCCTGGTCTCTGTAGGCAACCAGATGGGCGAAGGCTGGTTCCTGACAGCGGAGATGATGGATCTGCTGGATAATGGCGTGAACAATATCGCCTGTATTCAGCCATTTGCCTGCCTGCCGAATCATATTACCGGCCGGGGCATGATTAAAGGTCTGAAGGAGCTGTATCCGGGCGCGAATATCGTTGCTATCGACTATGATGCCGGGGTCAGCGTCGTGAATCAGGCTAACCGGATCAAGCTGATGATGTCAATTGCCAGCGGGCTAGAGAGCGGTAAACAACCGTCAGCAGAGGAAGTCGCACGGCTGCAGCCTACTTTAACTGGCACTGTGGGCTGCGGGGTATAAGCTCAGTTATGGTGACAACCCTGCATATGCCAAAGAGCGGACCGGATTAACCTCCGGCCCGCTCTTTTGCGATTCATCCGCTTTCTGTGGCGAAGATCACGTAACTCGTCATAAATTCCTGCCCATTGCTAAAGAAGCAAGTGTAAGGCCTCCGCCAATCCCGCAGCGAATGACCGTAATATGAAGGGTTGTTCTCTTAAGGCGGTTTATATAGTTTACCTCTGCAGCTTCTGCTTCACGCGCATCGCTTTGTTAAGATGGACGAAATTATGCCGTGTGGCAGGCATCAGCACCAGTCCGGCAAGGGTCTTGCCGCTCCAGTAATCGAGCAGCCATTGCTCGGTTTCCAGGACGGCTTTTTCCTTCAGCACCCTGCTGAACTGCGCCGGAGTGGCTTTGCGTCCGAATTGCCCCGGCTGCACAGCGGAAAGGATGGAGCGTGTTCTGATTGCTACAGCACGCCGGTATGCCGCTAATGCCCCGATATTCACCTCGGCACTGAATGCAGCCACTTCCTGATCATTCATTCCATTACCGGAGTGGATGAACGGGGTCTGCAGGCTTTCTGCATAGTGCTCTGAATGAAGCACCTGCGCATGGTCTGCACCAAGGATGTTCATGGTGATGTCCTCGATCCGCGCGCTGTGCCATATATGCCAGACTATAGAGTTACGGCTGCCGGGTGTATGTACAGGATAGCTGCGCAAAGTTGGCTCTAACAGATTATTCCATAAAGAATCCTCGAGACTAGGCTGTTCCCCGCTGCTTATGTCTGCAGTATACAGGGCTGAATGCAGCTTCAGGAATAAAGCAACAGCTTCAGCATGCGCTTCAGGCTTTACGATGATCCCCGACAAAAGCTTATGGTCCCCGCTCCAGCTCTTACGTTGTTGCTCCAGACTCATTTGATTTCCCCGCTTTCTGTGTGGTTTATATTTTGGACCCGGGAAGTCCACAATAAACGCAAACTTTTGCCGGCGGCATCCCGGAAGGAGTGAAAGAATAATTACTTTTTCAGAAAATTTCTGCAAGTTATTGACGAATAAATAGGTAAATAGTAAAATAGTTCGTATACGAAGTATTATTTTATATTGGGTAATTGGAGGGATTGAGGTTGGAGGAAAAGGAAAAGCAGTTGGACGATATTCTGTCCTCTTTCCGCTGTATCAACCATAATTTCCAGCAGCTTTTGTGGAAGGACGCAGAAGAGCTGAAGATTACATCCACCCAGCTAATGGTATTGCGTAAGTTGTCGGCACATCCCGATATCGGTATCACTGAGCTTGCAGACCTGCTGCATCTTGGCAACAGCGCGGCAAGCGGAGTGGTGGACCGGATGGTGAAGGCTGGACTGATTACCAGAGAACGCTCGCAGAGCGACAGACGTATATTTAAGCTGGCGATGACCGATAAGGGCAAGGAGATCCGGGAGTTAAGCAAACAGTCTCTGCGCAGGTACCTGCAGCCCTTGGCTAATATACCTGCTGAGGATGCCGGAGAACTGCTGCGGTTGCATGGTGAAATCATCAAGATTCTAGAACAAGGGAGAGACAAAAAGAAGCTATGAGTACAATTACTGCTGACGCTGCATCGTCCAAGACGATCCGCAGAGGTCCGATTATCGCAGCGCTTCTGATCGGCGCCTTCGTGGCGTTATTGAATCAGACACTGATGAATGTGGCGCTGCCCAAAATGATGGAGGACCTGAAGATCGCCGCCAATACGGCACAATGGCTGACTACAGGGTTCATGCTGGTTAATGGTGTACTGGTGCCGATCAGCGCTTATCTGGTAGAGAAATTTACGACCCGCCAGCTCTTTACGACGGCGATGATGCTATTTTCCATAGGTACACTGGTTTGTGCAATAGGATCGGGCTTTGAAATGATTATGGTAGGCAGAGTTATTCAGGCGGTAGGTGCCGGGATTCTGATGCCGCTGATGAACATTGTGTTCCTGCGCATATTCCCGATTGAAGAACGCGGCAAGGCTATGGGACTTATGGCGGTTGCGATGATTTTTGCTCCGGCAGTCGGACCTACCTTATCCGGATGGGTGGTTCAGAACTACTCCTGGCGCGTGCTGTTCTACATTGTGCTTCCGCTGGCTATCTTCTCGATGCTGCTTGGCATGAAGACGATGCAGAATGTAGGCAAGCTGACTTCTCCAAAACTGGATAAGCCCGGTGTAGTCTTATCTACTCTGGGGTTTGGCGGACTGCTGTACGGCTTCAGTGATGCCGGAACAGACGGCTGGGGGAGTACAACCGTTATCCTCTGTCTGATTCTGGGTATTGTCTCCCTGGGGCTGTTCGTATGGCGTGAGCTTACAGCGGATAAGCCGCTGCTTGAATTCCGGATTTTCCGCTACAACATGTATTCACTTACTACTGTAATTAACATTATCGTGACCATGGCTATGTACGCCGGTATGATTCTGCTGCCGATCTATCTGCAGACGATCCGCGGCTTTACACCGATGGAGTCCGGACTGATGCTGCTGCCGGGTGCGATTCTGATGGGTATTATGTCTCCAATTACCGGAATTATATTTGATAAAATCGGTGCAAGATGGCTGGCAGTTATCGGTCTTGCCATCACGGCTATTACGACTTGGGAGTTCAGCCAGATCAGCAACAGCACAACGTATACACATCTGATTCTGACGTATACTGCACGGATGTTCGGGATGTCCATGCTGATGATGCCCATTGTAACTGCCGGTCTGAATCAGCTTCCGCAGCGTTTGGCTTCGCACGGTACGGCAATGTCCAACACCCTGCGGACCGTAGGCGGTGCACTGGGTATGGCGCTGTTCGTCAGCCTGATGACCAACCGTACGAAGAGCAACATTACCGATGCACTGACAAGCGGTGCGGTATCGCAGACCGATAAGGCGGCGATGCTTAAGCTTACGCAGGAAGCAACGATTAACGGGATTACTCATGCGTTCACTGTAGCTACCTGGGTGACAGTGCTTGCCCTGGTGCTGGCGTTGTTCATCAGAAAGACTTCTCCGCAGCCGGATTTCCTGAAGACGGAAGAAGAGGATGCAGTACAGCCACAGCCTAACAAGGTGAAATCGCAAAGAGCTTAAATGTATGCGCAGGCTATAATTTCATCAAAAGGACTATCCGCAAAGCCGTAAAGGTTTTGCCGGGTAGTCCTTTTGTTGTCCGTTTACAGCCTCAGCTAACCCCGGCTCCCGTGCTCCAGCGCTTCAGCTGAGGCAGGGAATCCCCCAGCATCTGTCGGGCGGCAGCTTCATCCATTCCTTCCTCCACCAAGTACCCGGCACAGAGATCGGTCATCTCCTGCAGAGTGATGTCCGGCTGCTTGAATTCACCGTTCTCATAACAGTAGATACAATACTCCTCCGTTTTGTTGCCTTCCTTGTCGCTGCCCTGCAGCTCTGTTTCGTTAACCGGCATTCCGCAGCTTTGGCAGAACAAGCTCTCCGTTTGTTTCGTTGACGCCGTTTCCATATTGCACACTCCTCAGGGTTCTGGTTCAGGCGGTGTTTGCCGCCTCTTCCTGTCCAGTATAAGCCGGCAAACCTGACAGCATAGTTTCAGGTTCATGTGCGGGTTATGGAAAAAAGATACTATTCCGTTCTTTAATCAGCAGGGTGTGTCGGCTGCGGCTGAGGGAGGCTGGAGGCGTATTTGGCAGCAACGCCTCCGGCCAGCTCGCCTATTCTCCGGCGGATATGTTCCGGCCCAAGCACCTCCAGCACGGTTCCGAAGCTTAGCAGGAAACCGAACAGCCAATCATTCTCAGGATAATGGACCGTGAGGGTGTACCCGCCGCGATCATCCTGCTGCAGTTCCTCGGAGTCGAAATACTCTTCCGCAAGATGCCTGCCTTCCGGTGCAAATTGCAGCCGGATCGGCTGGATATTCTGCGGTTCTTTCCAGCCGTCCGTCCAGGGCAGCTCCTTCAGCGGAATATCCTGGCGGGTATAGTTCCGCTTCTCCTTCACCAGCGCTTTCATCCGCAGCAGCTTGAAGAGCCGGAAATCCCGGCGTTCTGTGCAGAAACCGTATAAGTACCAGCTTTGTCCTTTGAGTACAAGGGTGTAGGGTTCAACGGTACGCGTACTTGCCCGGCCTTCGGCCGAGATATATTCGAAGGAGATGACGGTATTTTCCTCCAGCGCCTCTTTAAGAAGGCTGATCCGCTCTTCCAAAGGGCCCATCAGTCCCCAAGGAGAGAGATCTACGATCATCTGAGTGGTCTTGCTGCGGAAGGCAGCAGTCTGGGAAGGCGGGATCACACTGCTGATTTTCTCCATTAACAGCTGGTGCCCTTCACCGCCATAAGAGGAGACGCTTTGCAGTGCACCGAAGATATCGGCCAGCTCACGCTCGGACAGCACATTACGGTCCAGCCGGTAGCCTTGCATGAGGCCGATACCGCCCCCGGCCCCTTGATACGTGACAACAGGAATACCTGCGGTGTTAATGCTGTCTATATCGCGGTAGATGGTGCGTACGGAGACTTCGAACATATCGGCCAGCTCCTTGGCCTGAATCAGCGGCCGGTTCAGCAGCAGAATGACAATGGAGAGGAGACGGTCTATTTTCACAGAAATGCACCTGCTTTCATTCGGGTTAATGATCTAAGCTTAGCAAATTGTCTGAAATAAAGCATTGCTCCAAATTTCATATTATATTATCATCTAATTAGATATTTATATAATTTAATGAGGGGCTAAAGTTATGAGTACAAATGCAGGATCACTTGCCGGACGCAATAAAGGCTATCAAAGGCTGTTTGCAGCCGGGTTAATCAATGGTATCGGCGACCGTTTCAGCAGTATTGCCATGCTGGCTCTGGTTCTTCATTTGACCGGGTCGGGAATGGCCGTAGGGATATCGCTTGGCGTGCGGGTGCTGCCTTATCTGTTCATGGCACCGCTTGGAGGATTCCTGGCTGGCAGACTGCCGCGCAAAACGATCATGATGGCTGTGGATTTCCTGCGTATCCCGGTAGCCTTGTCTTTGCTCTGGGTGGACGGGAACCATAGGCTGTGGCTGGTGTATGCCGGCAGCTTTGTGATGGCAGCGGGTGAAGCCATCTATAGTCCGGTGCGCAAATCATCCATCCCGCTGCTGGCAGCGCCGGAGGATTTGCTGCGGATCAACGGCCTGGAACAGCTTTTGAACGGCTGCGTGCTGATTCTTGGCGCCTTTACGGGAGGGATTGTCTCGCTTTATTTCGGTCCGGATATGGCCTTTGTTATGAATGCTGTGTCGTTTCTGGCGGCAGGACTTTTGATAAGGGGGATTCATTATCCCAAGCAGGCCCTTGACGGAGACGCCCGCCGGGAGTCTGCACTGCATACTGAAGGCGGAAATCCTAACATAGGCTTGTCTGCCAAAGGGACACGGCGGCGGGCGTTGCGTACAGTTCTTGGAGGCAGCCTGGCACTGCAGATTGTGCTCTGTTATGAATTGCTGGTGCCGGTGATCAATGGCTGGGATAATGTGCTGATCAGCGTATATGCTGTGCAGGTATTTCATGCGGGTGACAGCGGGGTGGGGGCGTTCTACGCAGCGCTTGGCATCGGGCTCAGCCTGAGTTTCTTTGCCGGACGTTTATTCCGCAAAAGGCTTTTAGCGGTAGCACTGGGCGGTCTGCTGCTCGAGGGCATTCTGCTCATGATGATTAGCAGCAGCGGTCATTTCGCTGCAGCATTTCTGCTGTACATTCTGTTATCTTTGGCCGGAGGAACCGGCAATGCCTGTCTGGATACGCTGGTGATGAGAGAAACGCCGCCTGCGCTGCAGCCGGCTGTATTCGGCCTGCTGGCGGCAGTAAGCGGAACCCTGCTGGGTCTGTCCATGTTAGGGGCCGGCTGGCTGCTTGATGAGGTGGAGCCCAGAATGCTGGGATTCGCGGGCGGGGCGGGTTTTACTGTGATTGCGCTGCTATTGGGAGGTTATTACCTGCTGCGCAGCAAATGGAATAAGCGGTACAGGGAGTCCCAGCCTTAATGGTCTGAAAAAATCAGCGGGTTTTGGAGGTTTCTTTGACCTTGACCTTTACTTTGACCTTCGTCTCCAGCGGAGCAGCGGATTTGCGCCGGGACAGCCGGAGAAGGATGGCATTCCGGTAACGGTACATCACAATCAGCGCAGCAATGGCTCCGGCAAAGAGGGCAATCCAGAGGGCATAGGTTTCGATTACGTGGAAAATGCCCATCCACTGCGGTCCGAAGATTTTGCCGATACCGAGGAATAGCAGTACCCAGAACAAGGCGCCGCCATAGGCGTACATTGCAAATTTGCGGAAAGGCAGTGCGATAATACCGGCGAAGTAGCCGGTGAAATGGCGGACGCCCGGAACGAAGTAGCCGATTGAAATCAGCACGCTGCCGTACCGCTCGAACCAGCGCTGGGTCTTTTCCAGCTTGGCCGGAGAGAACATGAACCATTTGCCGTAACGCTGGATGAAGGGCAGCCCGGCCCTAAGCCCAATGAAATAAGTAATGGTCATGCCAACTGTGGTCCCTGCAAAAGCTACGATAACCAGCGTGAAGAAATCCAGCCTCCCGGTATAGGACAGAAACCCGGCGAAGGCCATGGTAGTCTCCCCGGGAAAAGGTAGAGCAATGAATTCCAGCAAAAGCCCAAAGAACAATACGCTATATCCATAGCTGGCGAACAATTCCTGTATCCATTTCAGCATTTCCATACATCCATCACTCTCCGAAGGCTGCGCGCCTGATTCTATTTTGGAGCTTGTCTTCATACAATCTACCAAATGGCGTGAAGGCGCCAATAGAATGCTGGAGGTAGAGAAGATGAAGGAAAGCCGGGAAAATCGTATCCGCCGGTATATGATCCGCGGGTTGCTTGTTATGGCAGTGCTTCTAAGTATGTCAGCCCTTGGGGACAAGGGGCAATCCCCGGCTTCATGGAGGACATTCTCCCTGCAGGCTGAAGCAGGCAGTGCAGCATCTTTACTCTCTAAGAATAATCCTCTGGAAGTCCCGGTGCAAGATTTGCCGCCGGCTGCAGTCAAGAATGCGGAAGCAGAGCCTCTGCTGCCTCCTGTTTCAGGGGGGGCAACTTATGCATCCGCCACCAATCAGCAGGCTTCTACCCTACAGAAAGTGTCCGCCGCTGCGGGCAAATCTAATCAGGATGCTAAGCGCAGCAAGGCAACAAGGGTCGTCTATCTTACATTCGATGACGGGCCAAGTGCAGTTACTCCCCGGGTCCTCAAGATATTGCAGGAGCAGGGAGTGAAGGCTACCTTCTTCGTGCTGGGGGAGCAAGCTGCCAGCCGCCCTGAGCTGGTCAATGCCATTTGGGAGCAGGGGCATGCCATCGGCAATCATTCCTATAACCATAATTATCATGATCTCTATAGCGGATTCACGGAGTTCTGGCGTCAGATCAAACAGACAGAGGAAACCGTCAGAGGCATTACAGGGGTTCGTCCGCAGCTGGTCCGTGCACCGGGAGGCACCTTTGGCCATTTTGACAGTACTTATTTTTATCTGCTGAAGCAGGCGGGCTATGAGGTGATGGACTGGACCGTAGACAGCGGAGACTCCAGCCGCCGGGGAGTACCTGCCGCAGAGATCCTGCAGCATTCGGTTGCTGATCTGGATTCCCGGAGTGTCATCCTGCTGCTGCATGACGGGTCGGGTCATGAGCAGAGTGCCAAGGCGCTGCCGGCTATTATTGAACGCTACAAAGCCGCCGGTTATGAATTCGGCTTACTTAATGCGCAGAGTGAGCCGGTACAGTTCAGAGTGTCGGCTAAGGCAGCGGCACTGCAGCGGGTGAAGCCGTCCAAAGCCTGGATCTCGGCGAATATTGTTCCGAATGCTGAACTGTTTGCACCCGGCAAACCGCTTGCTCTGGAGGTAGGAAGGCTGGAAACCATCCTGAAGCCTGGAGAGTACAACGTTAGAAACGGGCAATATTTCGTACCTCTCCGTACCGCCGTGGAACGGCTGGGCGGGCAAGTTGGCTGGGATGCGGCTGCCCGCAGCGGACAGGTGAAATGGAATGGACGAACAGTGACTGTGAATTCAAAGAAACAGCAGATAGAAGTCATCCAGCCGGACGGAGCAGTGGAGCTCAAGACAGCAGAGATACAGCTCATTGGTTCTTCCCTTTGGGTACCCCTGCGGGATTTGCTCGAAGCCACAGGGCATCCACCGCTTACGGCCAGTGTAAATGCAGAAGAGCGCAGAGTGAAGGCTTATTGAACCAGTGCTAAAAAGAATTCCCTGGATGTCTGGGTACCCTTTTTGATGGGAAGAATAGATAGTAATAGGCTCCCGGAAGCCGAATAGCCAGCGAAATTGCGGGCAGGCGGGGAGCTAGTCTATGACCGAAGAAAGGGTGTCATCCTTGTCCTCTTCATCATTGATAGATCAGATCAAATATGAGCATGGAAAGCGGGAGAGTTCAGGGAAATCTGCGGCTGCGTTCCTGTCCCGCCGGCGTGTCCGCAGCACTGTACAGGAGTGGGCACGGATGCTGCTTTTAACCGCAGCGACCTTGGGATTATATCTGTGGCGGGGCGGGGAATCACTCTTGCTGCTCCTGACGGCTGGCGTAATTGTAATGTCCGGCGGGCTGCTCCTGCATCTCTGCGGTCCACGGAGGGTAGCGGTTCTCCGCACAATAACACCCGCACGTCCTTCGGCCGGGGATACCGTTACCGTTAAGGTACAGATCAGCTTTGTCTCCAAGATCCCGCTTCCCTGGATAGTTGTTGCCGATTACTGGAGTGAAGGCAGCCATCAGGAGCTGCTGTTCCCCGGATTCCGGCGCTCCTTCACCTATTCGTATGAACTGAAGTCTGTTCCCAGAGGGATCCACCAGCTTTACGGCTGCGGTGTCACCTGGGGGGATCTGCCTGGTTTGTTCACAGGCGGCTGTCAGCCGGGAGGCAAGGAGAGCTTCAAGGTGCTCCCGAAGGCGCTGTATCTGGCCGGCAGCTTGCCGGATAACCGTGCAATGCCGGGAGACCGGATGCTTCCCGGACGGGGGAAGCAGGGCAGTGCAGAAGCAGCTGATATCCGTGACTATGCTCCCGGTGATCCGCTCAGCCGGATTCACTGGAAGAACAGCGCCCGTAAGGGAACGCTGCAGAGCAGAGTACCTGAACGGGAAGCCGGGCAAATGACCTGTATCGTGCTTGCCAACTGTCCGGAGGATTATGAGGTTCCTTACGGTGCCCTGGTACCGCGCGGGCAGCGGGGATCGGTTATGCCTGCTTTTGAACGGGCGGTGTCGGCGGCAATGGGCCTGATGCTCTCTGCCGAACGTTCCAGCAGTTACCTGCAGCTCTTCAGCGGCGGTTGGCCGGAAGGAATGGCCAGACATGAAGGCCTGGGTCAGATCCCCGGCAGGGTACAAGACCTGCTTACGGAAATATCCCCATCCGGCTCACAGAGTCTCACCCGGCTGCTGGAGGATGCTTCGCGGGGCTGGATTCCCGGCATGACGGTGTCTGTCATTACCGGCCGGCTTGAAGAAGATTCTGCCCGGACGCTTGCCCGTTTTTTGGTCCAGGGAATTAAGGTTGAGCTGTACTATGTCTGGGATCAGCCCTCTCCGGCCGGAGGAGCGGCGGACGATCCGGTACGGAGTTCAACCGGAACCAAGGAGGCCAGGGAAGGATTCCCTGAACCTGTAGAGAGTTATCCGGCCGATAACTATAGCCCGGGTTCCGGCGGTAAGCAGCGTACATCGGGCACTATAGCCGGAAGTCTGATGCGGCTGGGCGCGCGGATCCATTGTCTGAACGATGTCTCTCCTGCACAAGTGTACAAGGGGGCGGAGTATTATGGATATCCGGGCCAACCGACATCCCATTAGGGTTACGCCAGCAGACTTAGGCGGCCCTATAATTTCATCAGGGGGCAGCAGGTTGCCGGAAACGGAAAGTACGGAGAACAGCTTCGCCGATAAAAGGGAGAGCAGTCCCCTGTATTATCGCGGGCTGTTCTCTTTGGCTATTATGGGAATGTTCACCCTGTGGCTGCTGCCGCTCAAGCGGCTGGCGGCATCGGCGGAGACCGCCGAGCTTCTGAAGCTCCTGATGCTCTCGGCTGCCGGACTGCTGTTATGGGGATGCATTCAGCTTCCTCGCCTTCTGCAGGCCTGCGGGCAGTTCCTCCTGATCTTCCTGACCTGGTTCTACCAGTGCGCGGCACAGGAGGGAACTGCCTGGCTGCGGCTCTATACAGCAGATATCCGTGAGGATGCCCTCCTGCTCCTGTCAGGCCGGATTTCTGCCTTAAGTGAGGACAGCCGGCTGCTGATTCTGGTGCTTGGCTGGGGCCTGTTAGTATCATCTGTCCAGCAACTGGCTCTGTACAGGGGAAGTATCACCTTATTTACAGGTGTAACCCTGGTATATCTGCTGGCGCTCGATATGGTCTATGCTGTCGATACGTCCGGTGATGTACTGGTCTCAGCAGGTCTGATTCTCTGGATGCGGTCATTAAGCGGACTGCTCCGTCTGCAGGAACGGACAGGAAGCCACGCTCTTCCTTACGCCCGCTGGGGAATATGGGCGCTCTCTACAGCGGTGGCCGTGACGGTGGCAGCCTGGATAGGCGGGCAGGGAATTGGTGCCCGGCCGGTGGTCCCCATTACACTGCAGCCGGTTCTTAATAAGCTGGAGAATTGGGCGGAAACGCAAAGGCCCGGAGAATCTGCCGGACCTCAGGCTGCCAGCACCGGTTACAGTGCGGGAGACGGGGAGCTGGGAATGCCCTTGTCGCCAAGCAGAGAGGCCGTCTTTAGCGTAACCGCTGCACGTGCGTCCTACTGGCGGGGAGAAAGCGTGGCTTATTATGACGGCCGCCGCTGGATTAGAAGCGTGGCTTCCTATGAACCGCTTAATTTAACGAGCCTCCCGGTTGCGGAGCCGGAAGCGGCCGGGCCAGCGCCGCTCATTCAGCGGATTCAGTTCGCGAAGCCTTCATCCGGCGGGCTTCCTATCTTCAGCGCCGGCACGGCAGTCGATGTACAGAATATCCGGCTGGCCGATGGGAGCCAGCTTGGTTATGTGCTTGCGAACGGCGAGAAGAGCAGCTTCCGGCTACCGGAGATTTCCGGCTCTGCCAAGTTAACGGAATATACGGTGAAGTCCGTGCTTCCGGAAAGTGATCCGGCTGTGCTGCGCAAGCTGCAGGGGATTGATCCTGAGCGGGTGAGCAATCTGTATTTGCAGCTCCCCGCAGCCGTGCCGGAGCGGGTGAAGCTTCTGGCAGAGCAGCTTACCGCTGCTGCGGCTAACCGTTATGATGCCGCTGCTGCGGTTGCAGATTATTTGCAAACCGGCTACACCTACACCCTGCAGACCCGAGTGCCGCCGTCCGGTGCGGATTTCGCCGACGATTTCCTCTTCGGGACCCGGCAGGGCTACTGCGTGCATTTCGCCACGGCAATGACAATCCTGCTGCGCAGCAGCGGCATTCCGGCCCGTTACGTCCAGGGCTACGGCCCGGGGACGCTTGTGGCCGGCTCCATGCCGCAGCGCTACAATGTGACCGGAGGCGATGCCCACGCCTGGGTCGAGGTCTATTTCCCCGGCGCCGGCTGGGTTCCCTTCGACCCCACGCCTGCTGCCTCCGCCGCTGCCGCAGGCGCGGTGGAGACGAATCTGGCGGCTGCCTCCGCGCCGCCGGGAGCCCGCATGTCCGCGGCGCAGCTCGCGGACGCTCTGTCCGCCGCCCTGCCGCAGGCGGGCGGCACAGCTCCGGCGCCGCTTGCCGCTGCGGCGCTGGGGCTGGCCGCCGCCATCCGCTGGCGGCGTTGCCTGGCCCTGCTGCCGGCGGTGCGCCGCGCCGGCAGATTAAGCCGTGAGCGGCAGCTTCGCGCCGCCGCTCTGGCCTGGCACGGGCTGGCGGCGCGGTATGGGCCGCCGCTGCCCGGGGTTACCGCCAGGGAGTACGCAGACTCCCTGGCCATTGAGGACGGGCGGCTTCGCGCCGCCGTCCGGGACTTCGTACGCCAGTGGGAAATCCTGGCGTACAGCGGATGCGCGGGCGGGCTTGCCGCGCGCGCGCATCCACCGCGCCGGGGCGCAGCCGTATCGCTCCCGCAATCGCCGCGTCCTGGGGCAGCCGTCGCGGTCCCGCAGCCCCCGCGTCCTGGGGCAGCCGTCGCGGTCCCGCAGCCCCCGCGTCCTGAGGCAGCCGGCGCGGTTCTGCAATCGCCGTGCCCCGGCGCCTCGGAGGCGCACGCGCAGTCTCCGCGCTCCATTCCCACCTTGCGCTCCAGTGCTCCTGCCAAGGATGCGGAAGCCATTGACGCAGCCGCGTTCATTGCCAGATGTATGACGATTACATTCCGTCTGACCCGATAAGATAAGAGGCGTTCACTGCTAATGCAGCGGGCGCCTTTTCATCATTTACATCAATATTTAAGTTGAACTTAGATGCCGACTGAATGCCTGCACGAAATACAACAATCTCCTCATAAAAACGAGCCAAATCAAAAACTGTTGCATAAAAAGCAGCATTTCCCCCGTAATCAGGCGGCTAAGCGCGTCAATTCCTGCATTTCATACAACAATTGTTACGAATCCCCCAGCATTCATGAATCCATGTTGTAATACTTACAACATTTAGCCCTTTCTTTGCAGGTGAAAATTAAGTGAGCTCACTTTGCGGCCGGGCGGTGCCCCGGAGAGTACAGCGTGACCCTTGGAGGGCTGCAAAAGTATAGCTCTGGCGTATTAGTTGGTTTTCCGGCGAATTAGTTAGTTCATAGTCATTTTCCCGATGTACGCCCGCCGGCCAGCCCTCTGTTCTGTCCAGCATATGACGGCATTCCTGAAAGAGGAAATCACTTTTTGGCAACTATAACAGCAGACCTATCCTCACTCGGCTAAGGTGGAAGCGGATACGCATTCCAAGATCTGGATACTGCCTTTACAGGCACGCCTAAATCGCTCCAGACCCCGTCACATATGGGAGAAATCCCCGAAGACAAGACGTCTCCTTTCCTTGACGCTGAGAATTAACCATGAGTATAATGAATCCAATAATCAAGGGAGGCAAGTAATGAACAAGCCAAATGAAATTATCGTTGTTCTGGATTTCGGGGGACAGTATAACCAGCTTATCGCGCGCAGAATTCGGGACCTGGGGGTATACAGCGAGCTTCTGCCGTACAATACACCAATGGAGAAGATTAAGGCACTGTCGCCCAAAGGGATTATTTTCTCAGGCGGGCCAAGCAGTGTGTACGCTGAGGATGCACCACATGTAGATCCGGCGATTTATGAACTCGGACTTCCGATCTTCGGAATCTGTTACGGGATGCAACTGATGGCCCAGCAGCAGGGCGGCAAGGTAGAACGCGCATCCAAGCGTGAATACGGCAAAGCGGATGTGGAATTCTCGCCAGGGTCCGTGCTTGCAGCAGGTCTTGAGAGCAATCAGACCGTATGGATGAGCCACGGCGACCATGTTGTGGAGCTTCCGGAAGGCTTTAAGCTGGATGCCGGGACAGAGAGTGCTCCAATCGCAGCTATGAGCAATGATGCACGCAAATTCTTCGCCGTACAGTTCCACCCTGAGGTGCGTCACTCTGTGAACGGGAATGAGATGATTTCGAACTTCCTGTATGAGGTCTGCGGATGCGAGGGCAAATGGACGATGGAGTCGTTTATTGATGATGCCATTAAGGATATCCGCGACAAAGTCGGCGACAAAAAAGTGCTCTGCGCGCTCAGCGGCGGTGTAGATTCCTCTGTTGTGGCTATGCTGATTCACCGGGCCATCGGCGATCAGCTGACTTGTATGTTCATTGACCACGGCCTTCTGCGCAAAGGTGAAGCGGAGAGCGTTATGGAGACTTTTGTCGGCAAATTCGATATCCATGTGGTCAAAATCGACGCTCGTGACCGCTTCCTCGGCAAGCTGGCCGGTGTTTCCGATCCCGAACAGAAACGTAAGATCATCGGCAATGAATTCATTTATTGCTTCGACGAAGAATCGGCCAAGCTGGGTGATTTCGCATTCCTGGCGCAAGGCACACTGTATACAGATATCGTGGAGAGCGGTACAGCAACGGCTCAGACAATCAAGTCCCACCATAATGTAGGCGGGCTGCCTGAAGATATGAAATTCAGTCTGATCGAGCCGCTGAACACCCTGTTCAAGGATGAGGTCCGTAAACTGGGTGAAGAGCTCGGAATGCCGCATGCCATCGTTTGGCGTCAGCCTTTCCCGGGTCCGGGTCTGGCCATCCGTGTTCTGGGTGAAGTAACCGAAGAGAAGCTGACTATTGTCCGTGATTCGGACTTTATCCTGCGTGAAGAGATTGCCAAAGCCGGTCTCGACCGCGAAATCTGGCAGTATTTCACCGCATTGCCTAACATGAAGAGTGTTGGTGTGATGGGCGACGAGCGTACGTATTCCTATACCGTAGGTATTCGTGCTGTAACTTCCATCGACGGAATGACGGCCGACTGGGCGCGTATTCCGTGGGATATTCTGGAGAAAATCTCCGTGCGCATCGTCAACGAGGTCGATAACGTCAACCGCATCGTGTACGATATTACTTCGAAGCCGCCTGCAACGATCGAGTGGGAATAGTCTCAGCAGCAGCTGACTATAGAATTCCGGAGCCGGAACGCCTTCATTGGCGTTTTCGGTTTTTTTTGCTGATATAAGAGCAAGCCACCCGGCTATCCCGCTTAGCGCTCCATCATACGTGTTGTAACCTGCTTAAGTACAGTGCCGTCCGCGTTTATGCCGAGATGTTTGGCAGATCATCTCTGTACCAAGCGGAATTTGTCATGAAAATGTTCGATTTACGAACAATTGCATAAACCTTACGCTTAATGTTCGTATTTACCATTGACAACCCATGTCATATACACCTAAAATGATAAAGCGCTACAGCAAATATATATTCGTATAATTCCGGGGATTGGCCCGGAAGTCTCTACGAGGTCACCGTAATGACCTGGCTACGATTAAGAAGAGCAGCTTACCTGGAATTCCGGTTAACACCGGATATGCCGGACAAGAACCTCTTTTTTCGGGCCGGTGTCTTCCCAGATGCCGGCTTTTCTGTTGCTGTGATGGCATAACATACACCTTAGGGGGAGAACAATTTGAATCGCTTTTTCAAGTTGAAAGAGAACGGCACCACAGTACGCACAGAGATTATGGCCGGTTTGACCACGTTTATGGCAATGGCTTATATCCTATCGGTGAATCCCAGCACGTTGACTGCCTTCGGCCGGATTGATATGGGCTGGTATTCCGTATTCCTCGCTACGGCGCTGGCAGCTGGTATTTTCACAATTGCCATGGGATTATTCATTAACTTCCCGGTAGCTTTGGCACCAGGTATGGGCCTTAACGCATATTTTGCATCCGTAGTATTGTCTTCAGCCACTACTGACCATGAGTTCACTTGGCAAATGGGGTTAACCGCTGTATTTATCTCCGGTATCATCTTCATTCTGCTGACCGTTACGCGGGTCCGGCAAATATTGCTCACTGCAATTCCTGACAGCCTGAAGCATGCCATCACGGTCGGTATCGGGATGTTCATCACCATTATCGGACTGAAGAACAGCGGATTGATGACGATCGGCGTTGAAGCCGGAAGCGACATTGCTGCTAATAAATTCACGGATGTCCTTTCCTTCGAAACTGTAATTCATATGGGCAGCCTGGAGAACACGAATGTTCAGCTCGTAATTATCGGACTGCTGCTGATCTCCATCCTGATGGTGCTGCGCGTCCGCGGCGCAATCCTGTTCGGTATTCTGGGTACCACGCTGGCTGCAATCCTGATGGGCGCTGTAGATTTCAGTTCGCTGAGTAATCCGCAGACACCTTGGGTTCCTGACTTCACGCAACTCAACTTCTGGGAATTCGACTGGGAAGGCATTATGCACACCGGTATCGTTTCCGCAATTGCTACCTTCACCTTTGTAGAATTGTTTGATACCTTCGGTACACTTGTAGGTACTGCTGAACGTGCAGGAATCATGAAGGATGCTGAAGAAGGCAAAAGACGTGTTGGTAACGCCATGTTTGTAGATGCAGTAGCCGTTGCCGGTGGTGCGATGCTGGGTACTTCCACAACCACTGCTTATGTTGAGAGTGCTGCCGGTGTAGCTGAAGGCGGACGTACGGGTCTGACTGCAGTAACTACAGGCGTATGCTTCCTGCTTGCCTTGTTCCTGGCTCCGGTTGTAGCGCTTATTCCCGGCCCTGCAACAGCCGCTGCACTGATTATTGTCGGTGTCCTGATGGCCCAGTCCATCCGCGACATTGATTTCCAGGATATGGTCCTGGCGATCCCGGCCTTCCTGACCTTTGTTATTATGCCTTTTACTTACAACATCGCTAACGGTATTTCGTTCGGGATTGTCACTTATGTTATTCTGGCTTGCGTAGCGAATCTGGCCGGCAAGAAGAAATATGATATCCACTGGATGATGTGGGTACTGGCTGTTCTGATTATTCTGCGTTATGTTCTGATCGGCAGCCAAGGCTAAGAGAGAACGACATCCGTCTTTAACTTACACGGTTCCTTCATTAATATGAAGGGGCCGTTTTTTTATAAAAATGTAAGAATTTATTTGCTTCACGCTATCAATTATCCTTCTATTTCTCGCTGAAACGGTACCGTCCTTATAAAAGGACGGCAAAGCCGTTTCTACTTGTTATAGAAATGTATAGGTTTCTCTGGAGAATCCCTCATATGGAGGCTGCAGCTAGGGTTAACCTCTGCTTTACCCTTTTCTTCATCCAGTATTTAGATTATATTGTTGAAGAGGTGATAAACGTTGTCCGGCTTACTTACGAGAGCTTACAAGTCCTGCATGAACAATCCCTGGCCGTACCTATTGTTTCTGCTGGGGGCAATCGTTCGTATCATATACATAAACTCTATTCCTCCGGGACTGAACCAGGACGAAGCATCTATCGGCTATGATGCTTACGCCATTCTTCACTACGGGATGGACCGCAATGGTGTACATCTGCCCGTTCATCTTATCGCCTGGGGCAGCGGACAGAATGCGCTGTATGCCTACTTGTCCATGCCGTTTATTCTGCTGTTCGGCCTGACGCCGCTGTCTGTGCGGGCACTCAGTCTGGTCATGGGCTTGCTGGCCATGATTTTCTTCTACCTGATTATGAAACGGCTGTCCGCCTCATCCGGAGCAGGAATCGCAGCCATGTTCTTTATTGCGATTAATCCCTGGCATATTATGATGTCAAGGTGGGCGCTGGAATCGAATCTGTTTCCTACGATGATTTTGATAGCTGTGTACCTTCTGCTAAGATCCTTCGACAATCCGAGATGGTTTTATGCGTTTGCCGGCATGCTGGCCCTCTCGCTGTATGCCTATGGAACAGCTTACTTTTTTGTCCCGTTATTTGCACTTGGTACGGCAATTCTTCTATTGTATAGCAAGATGCTTAAGCTCCGGACTCTTGTGTGGAACAGCCTGCTGTTTGCAGCAATGGCCCTACCTATACTATTATTTATTGTTATTAACCGTTACGCTATGCCGGACATAGCCACTCCATTGTTCACTATTCCCAGGCTTACGATGCCGCGTGTGGAGGAGATCTCATCCGTGTTCAGCGGACAGCTGGGGAGGGCAGCTGCGGATAACTTCAGTGCATTCAGCAAGCTTATGCTTAGCGGGACTGACGGCTTGCCATGGAATTCAATTTCTCCTTATGGCTATGCGTACCCGATCGCGCTGCCCTTTGCGTTGCTGGGACTGGTTGTCCTTATACATTCATGGTGGACCAGGCGGCGGGAGAACGCAGGGTATGGAATCTTGCTGCTCTGGTTCCTGATTGCCGTGCTGATGGCGTTTATTACAAGTGTAAATATCAACCGGATCAATATTATTTTCTATCCGTTCATCATGCTGGTAAGCGCCGGATTTGTGTGGCTTGCGGGGAGAGTCAAGGGGGCTGCTGTACTGGCCGCTGCAGTGTTTACAATATTTTTTGTCCTGTTCTCCAATGATTATTTCCGTGAGTTCCCCGGCCGGATCGGGCCGGCTTTTTATGATTCTTTCGGCGAGGCGGTGCAGTATGCTTCCGAACACAGCCCGGGAGAAATCTATATTACCAATAATGTGAATATGCCATACATTTATGTGCTGTTCTATGAGCGGATCAATCCGCAGGACTTCCAGAATTCCGTCGTTTACGCCAATCCGGGAGAAGCTTTCCAGCGTGTATCCTCCTTTGGGAGATACAGATTTGACGATTTGAACATGGTGCCTGCCAATGCCGCATATATCTTTGGGAATAGCTCTCCGCTTCCTGCGGCAAGTGCAGCATATACAGTTAAGCGTTTCGCCAACTACAGTGTAATGCTTACTAATGACAAAGCGGACAGGCTTCCGGTAGCTCCGGAGAATCCCGCTGCTGAATTTAGGAATGGGGGGTTTGAAGAAGGAACTTCGGGCTGGACATTCACTGCGGGAACGGGAGTGGCTGATAATAAGCCTTACGCCGGAACTAGGCTGGCTTATCTTGATGCGGGAGCTGACAAAAGCGTGTCGCAGGTTTTTGCCGCGGCAGCCGGTGACTACAAGCTGTCCGCCATGGTTAGTGCAGGCGGCAGCGGCGGCGGGAAGATCGGAATCCGTGCAGCCGGCACTTTGCTGGCAGAAGCCGAACTGCAGGCAGGGGAAGATTATCATCAGGTTACACTTCCTGTGGTCGCGCTGGAGCAGGGGATGCAGGCAGAAGTTTACATAACCGGCGGTAACGGCTGGATTAACATTGACGAGGTGAGGGTGGAACGATGACCAAGAATACACGTGCGGCGGCAACCGTTATACTGATGCTCTTATTATTTATTCTTCCTGTAACAAACGTTTATGCTGAGGGGAATTTACTGCAGAATCCGGGTTTTGAGGATGGGGAGGACGGTGCTCCAGCCGGCTGGAGCAAAGATATGTGGATCCCGGGCGATGCCTCCGGTCTGCTGTCCGTTCAGTCCGAGGATGTTCACTCCGGCAGCAAAGCGGCAGTCATTGAGAACCTTGAACCCAATCACCTGAAGTGGGTACAGACGGTTGCCGTCTCGCCGGACAGCTACTATAAGATCTCGGGTTATGTCAAAATAGTCAGTACAGCAGGCGGGGGAATGGGTGCTAATATATTCCCAGTCGGGATTGGCGGCGGTTATCCCGCCACCCAGGATACAGCTGGCGATTGGCAGTATCTCGAGTTCATCGGCCAGACCGGCAAAGAGCAGACCGAGATCGGGATAGGTGCTGCCCTGGGCGGATATGCCAACCTGATTCAGGGCAAGGCCTATTTCGATGATCTGTCCGTAGAACAGCTGGATACAGCCCCGGAAGGCGTGAGCATTGTATCGCTGGACAGCGGTGCACCGGCGGCCGGGGCGGATGCGGGCGGCGGGAGCCAGCCGGCAGAAACACCGCATAAGGTGTCACCTGCCAAGCTGCTGCTGATATCGGCAGTGTTCAGTGTGTTCTTTGCTCTTTTATATCACAGAGCCTTCAGCAGTAAACGCCTGCTGAACCAGCAGGACGTGATCTATACACGCTGGCTGTATGTCTTGTTTGGTGTAGCGTTTATTCTGCGGATCTGGATTGGCCTGACTGCGCAGGGCTATCAGAATGATATGAATACATTCATGGCTTGGAGCCATCGTCTGACTGATCTTGGTCCGGGCAAATTCTATGAAGAAGGCTATTTCGCGGATTACCCCCCAGGCTACTTGTATGTGCTGTACCTGCTGAGTCTGCTCCGAGGATTGTTTAGCTTTGCGGGCGGATCAGGCGCAGAGACTGTGCTGTATAAGCTGCCGGCCATCATCTCCGACCTCGTGCTTGGCTGGATCATCTACAAAGGCGCGCGCACCAAGATCGGACCCGGACTTGCGATCGGGCTGATGATGCTGTTCCTGTTTAACCCGGCAGTGCTGATGGACTCTGCAGCGTGGGGACAAGCAGACTCCTTCTTCCTTATCTTCCTGCTGCTCAGCATAATGGGAGTAGTGGATAGAACCTTTGTACGCGCAGCAATCTTTTTCGCCATTGCCACACTGATCAAACCGCAGGCGCTGATTTTCACACCGGTCCTGCTCTTTGCCTTCTATCATCACCGTGCCTGGAAGCAGCTTGCTCTGGGCGCTGTCTATGGACTGGGAATATTTGCTCTGCTCGCAGCCCCATTCTTCTGGAATAACGGTGGTTTTGCCGGAGTGATTGAATTATATAAGAGCACTTTATCTTCTTATCCGTATTCTACGGTTAATGCATTCAATCTTTATGCTTTGACGGATCCGATGTGGTCAGCGCTTGATGTCACCTGGCTCGGCATACCTTACCGCATATGGGGCTTTATCTTCATACTTGTAGCAGTAGCTCTTGCTGCTTATTATTCCTTCAATACCAAGGACCGTAAGGATCTATCTAAATCGTATTTCCTCGGCATGGTGCTGATCACGGTTGTCTTTGTATTTGGTACCAAAATGCATGAACGCTACCTGTATCCTGTTCTGCTACTGTCTCTATTCACCTTCATTGAGAGCAAGGACCGGCGTTTCCTGACGCTGTTTCTCGGATTCTCACTGACTCAATATATTAATGTAGGCTATACGCTGGCCTATCTCAATACCGGCAGCAATCCGCCGACAGACGGAATTGTCCTGGTTACAGCGATTACGACCGTAGTTCTGGCATTATATCTGCTGTATGTTGGGTACGATGTATATATCCGCAAAGCAACAAAGCTCCTGCCAGAGCCTGTTACTACGCAGGCTGAATTTGAAGCAGATGTGCGGCTTGCAGAGGGGATTCAGCCCCTTGCCAAGCAAGAACGGCGTTCCCCGCTGAAGCTGCAGCGCAGAGACTGGATCTGGATGATCGCCATAACGGTGCTCTATGGAGCGCTTGCGCTTTATCATCTGGGGGACAATAAGTCGCCTGAAACCCTGTGGGAGCCTGCCGCCAGCGGCGAGAGCTTCTATGTGGATCTGGGGCAGGCCCACCAGCTGGAGCGGGTAAATATCTTCGGCGGTGTCGGCACGGGCAAGTTTCAGCTGGAGTTCAGCCAGACTCCGGATAATTGGAGCAGCCCGCTGGATGTGAGCGAGGATGTCGGCAATGTCTTCATATGGAAAAGCCAGCCGCTGAACGTATCGGCAAGATACGTCAAGCTGACAGTCACCTCTCCGGGCTTCACCCTGAATGAAGTGGCGTTCTATGGCCAGGAGGCACCGAAGACGCCTCTGCCGATTGCCGGAGTTACACCGGATGCCGCTGCTGCCGCCAAAAGAGGGGAACCAGCCCATCTGTTCGATGAGCAGTCCTTGATCCCGGAAAATTCGAATTTCATGAACAGTACGTATTTTGATGAAATCTATCATGCGCGGACGGCTTATGAACATTATCATGATATTGTCCCTTATGAGAATACGCACCCGCCGCTTGGCAAGCTGCTGATCGGTGCCGGCATGGAGCTGTTTGGCGTTAATCCGTTTGGCTGGCGTATCATCGGCACGCTGTTTGGAATTGCTATGCTACCGCTGATCTATATTATGGCGATGCGGCTGTTCCGGAAGACTACGTATGCTGCATTAGCAGCCGGACTGTTCGCCCTGGACTTCATGCATTTCACCCAGACGCGCATCTCGACGATTGATGTATACGGCGTATTCTTCATTATGCTGATGTTCTATTTCATGCAGCGGTATTATACGATGAACTTCTACCGTATGCCGCTGCGCACAACGCTGGTTCCGCTGTTCTGGTCCGGACTGTTCTTCGGAATCGGAGTGGCCTCCAAGTGGATTGTCCTGTACGGAGGGGCAGGACTTGCGGTGATGCTGGCACTGGCGCTGTTTGAGCGGTATAGGGAGTATAAGGCTGCAGGCCGTCTGCTGGCTGAAGGCAAGCTGACCGGTCAGGGGCTCAAAGCGGCCTGCCGGACAGCGGACCAGTCCTTCTGGAAGAACACCATCATCACTTTGGCCAGCTGCATCCTATTCTTTATTGCTATCCCGGTTATCATCTATAGCCTGTCCTTTGTACCGGCGCTCTCTGCTTCGGCGGAAGGCTTCACCATTAAGGGACTGATTGATGCCCAGAAAAATATGTACAACTATCACAGCCAGCTTGTAGCAACGCATCCGTTCGCCTCCTCCTGGTGGGAGTGGCCGTTCATGAAACGTCCGGTCTGGTTCTTCAGCGGCGGTGAAGGATTGCCGGAAGGCAAGGCCAGCAGCATCGTGACCATGGGGAATCCGCTCATCTGGTGGACAGGAATCTTCGCTATGCTGGCAGCCGTGTGGTTTACCGTGAAACGCCGGGACAAGAATCTGTACATGATCTGGATCGGGTTCTTCTCACAGTATGTTCCGTGGATGCTTGTGCCGCGTGAGACGTTCCTGTACCATTATTTTGCGATGGTGCCGTTTATGATTCTGTCGGTTGTCTATATCCTGAAGCTGCTTGACAGCAGATTCGGCGATGCTAAATACCTGCGGTATGCCTATGTGGCTGCAGCAGCCATCCTGTTTGTAATGTTCTATCCGGTATTATCCGGAATGCAGGTTAATAGCAGTTATATAAATACGGTACTGCGGTGGTTCCCTTCCTGGGTATTCTAGGGGGCACTATTTAATGAGGCACAGATGCTTAAAAAGTCAGTTTTATTGCGGGGGATCTCGTAGAAACTTATAGGAGGAACTAAGGTGAAAGCCAGATACAGTGTGATTGTCCCCATGTTCAATGAGGAGGAAGTCATTCAGGTAACCTATGAGCGGCTCAAAAAAGTAATGGATGGTTGCGGCGATTCCTATGAACTGGTTTTCGTCAATGACGGCAGCCGGGACCGTACGGCGGAGATCATGCGCGAGATCAGCAGCCGGGATGAGCATGTCAAGCTGATCGACTTCTCCCGTAATTTCGGCCACCAGGTGGCGATTACGGCTGGTATGGATTATGCCGAAGGCCAGGCAGTCGTGGTGATTGACGCAGACCTCCAAGATCCTCCTGAGGTTATTCTGCAGATGATTGCGAAGTGGAAAGAGGGCTACGAAGTTGTGTATGCCAAGCGGTTGAAGCGTCACGGGGAGACTTTATTCAAGAAAGTCACCGCTAAGATCTTTTACCGCCTGCTCAGCAGTATGACCAGTGTTGAAATCCCTACCGATACCGGGGACTTCCGGCTGATCGACCGTAAAGTCTGTGATGTGCTGCGCGGTCTGAAGGAGAAGAACCGGTACGTCCGGGGTCTGGTGAGCTGGGTAGGCTTCCGGCAGACCATGGTAGAATATGTGCGGGAGGAGCGCTTTGCCGGGGAAACGAAGTATCCGCTCAAGAAAATGATCCGGTTTGCGCTCGACGGCATCACCTCCTTTTCCCACAAACCGCTCAAAATCGCATCCTATATCGGATTCTTTCTGTCCTTTTCCAGCTTCATCTATCTGTTCCTGGTATTGTTCCAAAAAATCTTTACCTCCTGGACCGTACCCGGATGGGCATCTATAGTTGGCGTGAACCTGCTCTTCAATGGGATTGTGCTGATGCTGCTGGGGGTAATTGGAGAGTATATCGGACGGATCTATGATGAGTCGAAGGACAGACCGCTCTATATTGTGCGTGAGACCAAAGGCTATCCGGATGCGGAAATAGAAGACACGCGGAAGGAAAGCGATTATGCCAGATAAGAGATGGAGTGCGGGGTTCATCCAGTTCCTGAAATTCAATGCGGTAGGCCTGCTGAATACATTGGTTGACTTTGCTGTATTCACACTGCTGCATTCCCTTGGGATGATCAATACCCCTGCGCAGATTATTTCCTATAGCGCCGGTACGGCCAACAGCTTCTTCTGGAACAAAAAGGTAACCTTCCGTGACAGGGACATCGGCAATAAAGAGGGCTTCGACCGGATGCAGCTGGTCAGGTTTATCGTGCTGAACCTGTTGGTGCTGGTTATATCGGTGCTGCTGATTCATATATTGACCGATTCTCTCGGTATTCAAGTGCTGATCGCCAAAGTGCTGGTCACATTTGTTACGGTAATCATTAATTTCTTCGGAAGCCGGAAGTGGGTATTCTGAAAATATATGAATTTATATGCTTGCTGCTATAAATTACCTTCTATTTCTCGCTGAAACGGTACCGTCCTTAAAAAGGACGGTAAAGTCGTTTCTACTTGTTATATAGAAGCATTGCTTCTTAATTATTCCGGAAGGGTATCATCTATTCTATATTACGGAGGCGATTGTCATGCGGAAATTATCCTATTTGATTATACTTGCCGGGGTGCTAATTATGCTCTATCCCAAAGGAAGCGAATGGTACAATGACCGTCAGCAGCAAAAGCTGCTGGAAGAGGCTGAACAGGCCTACAGTGAAATCGTTCCGTCTGCCTCAGCTCCGGCCAGTGCTGATCTAAGTAAGCCTTACGCGGAAGTAACCCAGCTGCTGGCAGATGAGTCGGCTGCGGAAGAGCCTGAACCCTCTGCAGCGCCTGAGATTGAAGTCGGAGGCAAGGTGATGGCGATTATCAAAATCGACAAAATAGATCTGAAGCTGCCTGTACTGGAAGGCGCCACCAAGGCGAATATGAAGCATGCAGCTGCGCATATGAAGGAGACGGCTCCGCTCGGCGCTACTGGCAATGCTGCGATTGCAGCGCATAGATCAAGAACTACGGGAAGGCTGTTCAATAGATTGAATGAAGTCGGAGTGGGGGACGCTATTTCCGTTACAACCGGTAAGCAGGAATACAATTATGTAGTTTATGATGTAACTATTGTGGAACCGACCGATGTATCCGTATTGAAAGGGAATGAGGATGACAAGATTCTTACACTCATTACTTGTGATCCGCTGGTGAATCCAACGCATAGACTTATCATTCACGCAAAGTTATCCTGATGTTTGTAGAATGATGACGGAAAAATTTAAAATACTTAAAATTTTTATTTGTTTTCGCAGAAATCTAGTGATTTAGGTCTTGATAATAGAAATAGATATGGTAAGATATAACTATATAAAGCTAATACACGATAAACGGCAAACCTATCGAAAGGTAGGGACGCAAAGCTAAAGGGCCTTCCCGTAAGGATGGCAGCCAGCTACCGAATGAAGAGGCTTTTTTTGTTTGTTCTTATTGTATATCTAGCATTTTATGGTAGAAGCAAGGACAGATAAAGCTTATACGATAACGGCAAACCTATCGAAAGGTAGGGACGCAAAGCTAAAGGGCCTTCCCGTAAGGATGGCAGCCAGCTACCGAAAGGGGTTTTATCCAATGAAGAAGTTCTATCTAATGTTGGTTACACTATTCGTAGTGGTTACGTCGATGCAGACAGGTACAGCTCAAGCTGCTAATGCAGATGCAGGCTGGTTGAACATAGGTCAACTGGATCAGGGTGTTATCGGAGTATCTTATAATGTTCCTAAGGATAAGAAGATTAAGCTGATGATCACCAAAGACAATAACAGCTACACTTACAACTTGTACACCTCCAAACCAACTGAAACATTCCCGCTGCAACAAGGTAACGGTTCATACAAGGTTTCCGTACTTGAGAACACTACCGGCAACAAATACAAAGTAATTTCTTCCGAGACGGTAGATCTTAGCCTGAGCAACGCCAACGCAGTATATCTGAGCTCCGTACAGAATGTTAAATGGAGTTCTTCCGATAAAGCAGTTCTGAAAGCAGCACAACTTACACAAGGTTTGACATCAGATGAAGACAAAGTGAAGGCTATCTATAATTATATCGTTGCCAATGTGAAGTATGATTATTCCCTGGCTTCCAGTGTAACTACAGATTACATCCCTAACAACGACAGTACTCTTGTTTCCAAGAAAGGAATCTGCTACGACTACGCTTCCTTATTCGCTACTATGCTTCGCAGTGAAGGTATTCCTACCAAACTGGTTATGGGTAACACAAGCTATGTGACGTCTTACCACGCTTGGAATGAAGTGTTCCTTAATGGCAAATGGGTAACTATTGATACTACAGTTGATGCTGGACTTGCCAAGAACAGCAAAACAGCAGATCTGGTTAAAGTAGCAAGTAAATATACTGCAGCTAAGTTCTACTAAGAGCAGATGCATTTATAGTTTCATTGAGGATAACCCGCTTAATTATTAAGCGGGTTATTTTTATTTAGGAAAGGGTTGCTTTTTAGTAGAGAGATAGGGTATTATAAGTAAGCGTTGTTGGAGCGGCAAACTTAATGAGAAATGACTTAAATAAGTGAATTCAAAATAAAGCTTGCATTACTCGGATGAACGTGATATATTATAAGAGTTGCTGGTGACGCGGTAGTCGTCGTTGACAACAAGCTTGATCTTTGAAAACTGAACAACGAGTGAGTGGGAGATCGCTTCGGCGAGATCCAAAAATGATGAGTTTCACAGCGTCTTGTACGCTTTAGAAACTTCATCGTGAGAATGAAAATTCTCGTCAGATGTTTCAAAATGAGCAATCGCTCTTTCTAAATACAATTTGGAGAGTTTGATCCTGGCTCAGGACGAACGCTGGCGGCATGCCTAATACATGCAAGTCGAGCGGAGTTCATTTGAAAGCTTGCTTTCAAATGAACTTAGCGGCGGACGGGTGAGTAACACGTAGGCAACCTGCCCTCAAGACTGGGATAACTATCGGAAACGGTAGCTAATACCGGATAATTTCTTTCCTCTCCTGAAGAGAGAATGAAAGGCGGAGCAATCTGCCACTTGGGGATGGGCCTGCGGCGCATTAGCTAGTTGGTGGGGTAACGGCTCACCAAGGCGACGATGCGTAGCCGACCTGAGAGGGTGAACGGCCACACTGGGACTGAGACACGGCCCAGACTCCTACGGGAGGCAGCAGTAGGGAATCTTCCGCAATGGGCGAAAGCCTGACGGAGCAATGCCGCGTGAGTGATGAAGGTTTTCGGATCGTAAAGCTCTGTTGCCAGGGAAGAACGTCCGGTAGAGTAACTGCTACCGGAGTGACGGTACCTGAGAAGAAAGCCCCGGCTAACTACGTGCCAGCAGCCGCGGTAATACGTAGGGGGCAAGCGTTGTCCGGAATTATTGGGCGTAAAGCGCGCGCAGGCGGTCATTTAAGTCTGGTGTTTAAACCTTGGGCTCAACCTGGGGTCGCACTGGAAACTGGGTGACTTGAGTACAGAAGAGGAAAGTGGAATTCCACGTGTAGCGGTGAAATGCGTAGATATGTGGAGGAACACCAGTGGCGAAGGCGACTTTCTGGGCTGTAACTGACGCTGAGGCGCGAAAGCGTGGGGAGCAAACAGGATTAGATACCCTGGTAGTCCACGCCGTAAACGATGAGTGCTAGGTGTTAGGGGTTTCGATACCCTTGGTGCCGAAGTTAACACAGTAAGCACTCCGCCTGGGGAGTACGGTCGCAAGACTGAAACTCAAAGGAATTGACGGGGACCCGCACAAGCAGTGGAGTATGTGGTTTAATTCGAAGCAACGCGAAGAACCTTACCAGGTCTTGACATCCCGATGAAAGCATTAGAGATAGTGCCCCTCTTCGGAGCATCGGAGACAGGTGGTGCATGGTTGTCGTCAGCTCGTGTCGTGAGATGTTGGGTTAAGTCCCGCAACGAGCGCAACCCTTGACTTTAGTTGCCAGCAGGTAAGGCTGGGCACTCTAGAGTGACTGCCGGTGACAAACCGGAGGAAGGTGGGGATGACGTCAAATCATCATGCCCCTTATGACCTGGGCTACACACGTACTACAATGGCCGGTACAACGGGAAGCGAAACCGCGAGGTGGAGCCAATCCCAGCAAAGCCGGTCTCAGTTCGGATTGCAGGCTGCAACTCGCCTGCATGAAGTCGGAATTGCTAGTAATCGCGGATCAGCATGCCGCGGTGAATACGTTCCCGGGTCTTGTACACACCGCCCGTCACACCACGAGAGTTTACAACACCCGAAGTCGGTGGGGTAACCCGCAAGGGAGCCAGCCGCCGAAGGTGGGGTAGATGATTGGGGTGAAGTCGTAACAAGGTAGCCGTATCGGAAGGTGCGGCTGGATCACCTCCTTTCTATGGAGAATCGTTTCCTGCAACGGAAACATTCAAATCGGAAGCTAAAGCTTCCACAACGAACCTTAGGGTTCAAACACTCACTCGTTGGTCAGTTTTGAGAGTTTAAGCTCTCATCTTTAAACGGTCTGAATTTTCGAACATCACAGTCGTGATTGTCCCGAAATTTCAGCACCTTGATCCTTGAAAACTGGATACCGAAACGAATTTGCGTTTTAGAACATCTTTTAGCTGAAACTTGTGTAAGCAAGTTGAAATAGTTATTAGTGCAGAACGAAGGTTTTCGATTGTGCAGCGACCTTTGGCTTTGAATGTGTTGGTGAATGGAGTAATCCATGAGCAGCATTCAAAACAAGAGGAGCAAGCAAGCGAAACACCGGAGTGACGGTTAAGCTAATAAGAGCACACGGAGGATGCCTAGGCGCCAGGAGCCGACGAAGGACGTGGCGAACAACGAAACTGCCTCGGGGAGCTGTAAGCAAGCTTTGATCCGGGGGTGTCCGAATGGGGAAACCCAGCTGTGGTAATTCGCAGTTACTCGTATCTGAATACATAGGATACGCAGAGGCAGACCAGGGGAACTGAAACATCTAAGTACCCTGAGGAAGAGAAAACAATAGTGATTCCGTCAGTAGCGGCGAGCGAACGCGGAACAGCCTAAACCAAGGGGCTTGCCCCTTGGGGTTGTGGGACGTCTCACATGGAGTTACAAAGGAATATGGTAGGTGAAGAGGTCTGGAAAGGCCCGCGATAGAGGTAAAAGCCCTGTAGCCTAAACTGTGTTCTCTCCGAGACGGATCCCGAGTAGTGCGGGGCACGTGAAACCCCGTATGAATCCAGCAGGACCATCTGCTAAGGCTAAATACTACCTGGCGACCGATAGTGAAACAGTACCGTGAGGGAAAGGTGAAAAGCACCCCGGAAGGGGAGTGAAATAGAACCTGAAACCGTGTGCTTACAAAAAGTCAGAGCCCTATTACTGGGTGATGGCGTGCCTTTTGTAGAATGAACCGGCGAGTTACGTTTAACATGCAAGGTTAAGTCGAGAAGACGGAGCCGCAGCGAAAGCGAGTCTGAATAGGGCGAATGAGTATGTGGACGTAGACCCGAAACCGTGTGATCTACCCCTGTCCAGGGTGAAGGTGCGGTAACACGCACTGGAGGCCCGAACCCACGCATGTTGAAAAATGCGGGGATGAGGTGGGGGTAGCGGAGAAATTCCAATCGAACTCGGAGATAGCTGGTTCTCCCCGAAATAGCTTTAGGGCTAGCCTCGGTGAATGGAGTGGTGGAGGTAGAGCACTGATTGGGTGCGGGGCCCGCAAGGGTTACCAAGCTCAGTCAAACTCCGAATGCCATTAACTTCTTGCCGGGAGTCAGACAGTGAGTGCTAAGATCCATTGTCAAAAGGGAAACAGCCCAGACCATCAGCTAAGGTCCCCAAGTGTGTGTTAAGTGGGAAAGGATGTGGAGTTGCACAGACAACCAGGATGTTGGCTTAGAAGCAGCCACCATTGAAAGAGTGCGTAATAGCTCACTGGTCGAGTGACTCTGCGCCGAAAATGTAACGGGGCTAAACACACCACCGAAGCTATGGCTAGATACTTTGTATCTGGGGTAGGGGAGCGTTGTATGTAGGTTGAAGGTGTACCGTAAGGAGCGCTGGACAGCATACAAGTGAGAATGCCGGTATGAGTAACGAAAAGATCAGTGAGAATCTGATCCGCCGAAAGCCCAAGGTTTCCTGAGGAAGGCTCGTCCGCTCAGGGTAAGTCGGGACCTAAGGCGAGGCCGAAAGGCGTAGTCGAAGGACAACAGTTTGAAATTACTGTACCACCGTAATCCGCTATGAGCGATGGGGTGACGCAGGAGGGTAGTGACGCGGACTGATGGATATGTCCGTCTAAGCAGTGAGGCTGATGTGTAGGCAAATCCGCACATCAATAAGGCTGGGCTGTGATGGGGAGCGAAAATTGTAGTAGCGAAGGTCATGATCTCACACTGCCAAGAAAAGCCTCTAGCCAGGAGAAGGTGCCCGTACCGCAAACCGACACAGGTAGGCGAGAAGAGAATTCTAAGGCGCGCGGAAGAACTCTCGTTAAGGAACTCGGCAAAATGACCTCGTAACTTCGGGAGAAGAGGTGCCTCGGTAGGGTGAATAGCCCGAGGGGGCCGCAGTGAAAAGGCCCAAGCGACTGTTTAGCAAAAACACAGGTCTGTGCGAAGCCGCAAGGCGAAGTATACGGGCTGACGCCTGCCCGGTGCTGGAAGGTTAAGGGGAGTGGTTAGGGGCAACCCGAAGCTGTGAACCGAAGCCCCAGTAAACGGCGGCCGTAACTATAACGGTCCTAAGGTAGCGAAATTCCTTGTCAGGTAAATTCTGACCCGCACGAATGGCGTAACGACTTGGGCGCTGTCTCAACGAGAGATCCGGTGAAATTTTAATACCTGTGAAGATGCAGGTTACCCGCGACAAGACGGAAAGACCCCATGGAGCTTTACTGCAGCTTGATATTGAATTTGGGTACGATCTGTACAGGATAGGTGGGAGCCGTAGAGGCAGGAGCGCAAGCTTCTGCGGAGGCGCCGTTGGGATACCACCCTGATCGTATCTAGGTTCTAACCTAGTACCCTAAGCGGGTACGGGGACCGTGTCAGGCGGGCAGTTTGACTGGGGCGGTCGCCTCCTAAAGAGTAACGGAGGCGTTCAAAGGTTCCCTCAGAATGGTTGGAAATCATTCGCAGAGTGCAAAGGCATAAGGGAGCTTGACTGCGAGACCTACAAGTCGAGCAGGGACGAAAGTCGGACTTAGTGATCCGGTGGTACCGCATGGAAGGGCCATCGCTCAACGGATAAAAGCTACCCTGGGGATAACAGGCTTATCTCCCCCAAGAGTCCACATCGACGGGGAGGTTTGGCACCTCGATGTCGGCTCATCGCATCCTGGGGCTGAAGTAGGTCCCAAGGGTTGGGCTGTTCGCCCATTAAAGCGGTACGCGAGCTGGGTTCAGAACGTCGTGAGACAGTTCGGTCCCTATCTGTCGTGGGCGCAGGAAATTTGAGAGGAGCTGTCCTTAGTACGAGAGGACCGGGATGGACGTACCGCTGGTGCATCAGTTGTTCCGCCAGGAGCATGGCTGAGTAGCTACGTACGGACGGGATAAGCGCTGAAAGCATCTAAGCGTGAAGCCCCCCTCAAGATGAGATTTCCCAACTAGTAAGACCCCTTGAAGACGACGAGGTAGATAGGTTGGAGGTGGAAGTGCAGCAATGCATGGAGCTGACCAATACTAATCGGTCGAGGGCTTATCCAAATTTCTTAGAGCGCAGATTCGTTTCGGATTCAGTTTTCAGGCGATCAAGCCTGTACGCCATGAAATTCATTCACACATCCGTGATGAACCGAATTTCAAGCGGCAGCGTCTGTTTCACAGACGCATGTTTGGTGGCGATAGCGGAGGGGTTCCACGCGTACCCATCCCGAACACGACCGTTAAGCCCTCCAGCGCCGATGGTACTTGGACCGAAGGGTCCTGGGAGAGTAGGACGCCGCCAAGCACATGAAGCCATTGTTGAGCAATCGACAATGGCTTTTTTGTGTCCTATAGAGAATAGTATTACAATTACTTAGGGCCCTATTTCTGGTGCTGCTTGTGAATTTTGTGCATAGCTTGTGTATAATTCGGCGGTAAATAGAAAGAAATGAAAACTTATACACATGTGGATATCGTGTTAGATAATGTGGATACACAGAGGGAATTGTGGATGGATGCGTAAAGGAGCGTAAAGTTATGGACAAGCACGGCAACCTTTTGTGGACAGAGGAATTTATGGTTCATGCAAGTGACACTGATTTTCGGTCAAGGGGCAAGCTCTCCTTTCTTCTTGATATTATGCAGCGTGCTGCGGATTCGGCTGTAAGCAGTCTGGGTTTAAGTATTGATACAATGCTTAATGCAAGAATGGGCTGGATGGTTATCACACTCGATCTAGAACTTCGACATTTACCGTCGCCTAACGAGCTTCTTAATGTGCGTACCTGGAGTAAAGGAAACAAAGGAGCGCTCTGGCAGCGGGATTATCGGATTTTTGATAGTAATGCTGTAGAATTGGCAGCGGCACGCTCGATCTGGGCGCTTGTGGATATGGATAAGCGGAAGATCCTTCGACCTTCAGCCCTTCCCATTGCTGTAGAGCCTTATCTGGAGGATTCGGTAGGAAGTCTCCCGGACAAAGTAATGATTCCCGCTGATCTTTCTCTGCAGGAAGCCTATTGCTATCAAGTAAGATATAGCGGGCTCGATAACAACGGGCATCTGAACAATGCAAGGTATGTAGATTTATGCTGCGATGCGCTGACCTTGGAGGAATGGGGGGAACTGGAGCTCAGCGGTCTTCACATAACCTATGCGCAGGAAGCCCAGTATGGGGAGGAAATTAGTATTTTACGGTCCTCCCGGACTGAAGAAGGAGTATATGTACGCGGGCAAGGCGGGGACAAGGTGTTTTTTGAAGCTTGTCTTAGACTGGCGCGATAGTCCTTTAACAACTAAAGTATTATAAATAGCATTAACTAACGGTAGCTACCCGGTGTTCAAAGGACTGCCGTTTTTTCGTATATAAAGCTAATTCCCGGGATGTCACAAATCCGCACCTGGCATTCGTTATATAGAGGTAAGAGGTAAACGGAGGTGATTCTTTTGGAGCAAGGCAATCCTGGGGGCCAAGTGAATCCAAATCGAATTGAAGAAGCGATTGATAAGGTACGTGCAGGTGAAAAGCATGCTTTTACTTCAGTGATAACTGCATATGAACGGCAAATATATACGTATTGCTATTATATTTTGAGGAGCCGTGAAGAAGCAGAGGATGCTGTACAGGATATATTTGTGAAGGTGTATCAGGAGCTTGGGCGTTATGAGAAGCGTGTCTCTTTTTCAGCTTGGTTATATAAGGTAGCTTATCATCATTGCCTGGACCAGCTTCGCAGGAATAAGCGCCGCAACCGGTTAATGTCACTATATAAATTGCAGCTGGTACGGGAAGCTCCTGAGTCTCCAGATGATTCACCTGTGGACAAAATGTTCGGAGACCTAACTTCGGAGGAGCGCAGTTTGTTGATCCTGCGTGTCATCGAACAATACAGCTTCGAAGAAATTGCGCAAATTACCGGGAGGAGTTCAGCGGCGCTCCGCAAGAAGTATGAAAGGCTCCGGAGAAAACTGATCTTGCAAAAAGCGAACGAAGGAGGCTGCACTCGTGGAGAAGTGGCAGAATCAAACTGAGAAGCAAACGGTGGATTACATTCGCAGCAGCATCGGAAAGATTCAACTCCCTGTAGACACCTATAATGAGCAAATTATGAACCGTATTGAGCATATGGAGATAAAAAGAGGCAGTAAATTGTTTAAAAAGACGTTAGCAGCCGCATGTGTGGCCGTAATGATCGGGTTAGGTACAGTAACAGCAGGATTCATCTCCCCTGTATGGGCCGATACATTGAGTCAATTCCCCGTATTTAGCAGTATATTCAAGCACATGGAGGACCCTGGTTTGAAATTGGCGGCGGAGAAGGGCCTGACTACTTCACCTAACATGAGCGTTACAAAGGATGGAGTTACTTTAAGTGTTACAGAAGTATTTTATGACGGTGCCCGGTTAGCCATTGGATTTGAGAGAGCGGGAATCATGGATGAACGGGTTCTGGCGGAGATTACTGATTTTAAAACCCATGACTTTGATCAATCGACCAAAGGGCTACTGGGGCTGCCTGTAGTTACTCAGGTGTCCGGTGAGCCCATTAACTTCGGCTCCTCTTCTACAGGTGACGTACATGGACAACCGCATACCCTGTTATTAGAGCTGAATAATCTGCGGAACACTGCAGCCTTAGGAGACGAATTCAAGGTGGATATCCAGGTGCCTGTTGCTCAGATCGCAGAGCCGTTTGAGTTCCAGGTAACGGTGAAAAAAGTAACGGAGGGGGTCATTAATCTTACTCCAGGTCAGGGGGCAAGCAAAGGCTCCTTCCAGTACACAGTGAAGAGTCTGGACATTACGCCTGCTACCCTAAGATTGATCGTAACCAGTGAAGGGGAAGTGCCTGCCTCGGCGGAGCAGACAGGAGAATATGCGCCTACCGAAGTATTCTATGAGCTTGTGGATGATGTCGGCAATGTGATCAATCCCCGGCAAATGGGATATGGGATGGGTAAAGCACTTCGCCATCCTATTCTGGATAATATATACGATGTCTTCCCGCAAAAACCAAAGACGGTTACGGTTAGACCGTATACTTGTACTTTTGATAGTGAATTGAATCTCTTGCTGGATGGTAATGGTGAGAGGTTAAAAACTTATTATAAAGAACTTGAGACCACAATAGTGATTCCTTAAATCAGAGAATTAGTTATGCGTAAAATGAACTGGATTCTTGTCCGCGTCTGCTCTGCAGAGGCGGACTTGTTTGTATTCAAAGCAAAGTTAACGGAATGTAGATCTCACTTACTGAATCCGGATTATCCGGGCCAAGATAGCCTGCACCATAATATTCAAATTCATAAGTGAGGTTTAGGCGATAATCGGTTCCGGGCAGAAATACGCCATATATATATTTGTATGTAGCCGAGACTTCTGCTGAGGGACCTTTATGCAGAAACTTGAGATAACGCGCTGGTGGCAGGATGTGAACGGGAAGATCACTATCTGCTTGTCCTCTGTTTGCCCGAAGTGTAGTGCCGGATGGTAAAGGCGGTGATGCGTTCAACTCACAGCCACAGAGAAAAGAGATGCCGCTATCCTCATAATTATCCGGCCAATAGCCAAGCTGATAATACCGCTCTGGAAGCTTACGGCAGGGAATGGAAGAAATACCGCTAAATAGCTTTTCCCAAGCGGCACCTATAATAGAAGGATCGTTGTTAACTGTAATAAACGGTCCCTGAAGTCTGATTTCCCCGAGCTCAATGATTTCCGGAGATCCGGTGTTGTGGACGGTCCAGTGCGGCAGATCCATTCCCCGTATAGGATGCAGCAGCAGAGGGATATCCGGATTTGATTTTTGGCGGATACGGGTGGGGGTGGTATGGAGCAATCTTTTGAAGGCACGGGTGAAGGTCTCATAATCGTTAAAGGAATAATCCAGGGAAATATCCTGGAAGCTGCGGTCAGGCGTTCTCAGAATCTCACGGGCAGCCTCGGAAATTCGACGTCTTGCGATGTAGTCGCCGGGTGTTAGCCCGGTAACCCCCTGGAACAGCCGGATAAAATGATACAACGAATAACCGCTCACTCTGGAGAGGTTCAGGACAGACAATGGTTGCTTCAGATTGGATTCAATGTACTCAATCGCTTGCAGAATAAGCTTGCAGTTAGTCATGAGCTCTCTCCTCGTACTAGTTTTACTCTAGAGCCCACTCTCCCCAAGAGGACGCCCATTCAGGGACTCTGACATGACGGACACGGTCGGTAGCAGGAAAATAGGCTTTGATATCGAGCACAGGCGTTCCTGGATAGGCATCCAGTCCGGTAACCTCAACCATTCCCTGTCCAACATCAACGGACACAATTTCGGCCACAGAAAGGCCAATGGGATTAGGGCGTACGGGAGAACGTGTGGCAAATACACCCGTTACCGGAGCCTCATATGGAGGCTCAATCTGCGTAGTACGCCGGAAGGCATCGTCTGCAAATTCATGAATCCACCAGAGAATCTGGCAGTGGCTGAAATCAGCCAGCCCCTTCAAGGCAGGTCTGTATTGAGGTTTAATCTCGAGACGCAGGTTGTGCTGTGATCCGGATACGGATACTACACCTACTGATATAACATTATACGGTTCTGATGTGAGCATTGGCTGTGACTCCTTTCGGCTGGGGAATAATTCTAGTTTAGCTGAAATGAAATGAAATCAGCCTGATGATATTTGCGGTCTTTTATCCCGTGGTATAATAGGTTGTTGATATGGAGGGGAGAGAATTATGAAGGTACTGGTACTGGCGGAGAAGCCATCGGTTGCCCGGGAGATTGCCCGGGTGCTGGGCTGCGGAAATAAGCAAAAGAGCTATATGGAGGGGCCGAAATATGTGGTTACCTGGGCTCTGGGGCATCTGGTTGGCCTGGCTGAGCCTGAGGACTATAACAATAAATATGCTACCTGGGCATTGGAGGATTTGCCGATTCTTCCGGAGAAGGCCAAGCTGAAGGTGCTGCGGGAGACCAGCCAGCAATACAAAGCGGTACAGCAGCTGATGAAACGGCAGGATATTGAGGAGCTGATCGTTGCGACGGATGCTGCGCGTGAGGGAGAGCTGCTGGCACGCTGGATCATGAATATGGCTGGGTGGAAGAAGCCATTCAAGCGGCTATGGATTTCCTCGCAGACGGATAAGGCGATTAAGGAAGGCTTCGCCGCGCTTCGTCCAGGCAAGGACTTCGACCGGTTGTATGAGTCTGCCCGCTGCCGTGCAGAGGCGGATTGGATGATCGGGCTGAACATTACGCGCGCCTTAACCTGTAAGTTCGGTGCGCCGCTCTCGGCAGGACGTGTACAGACACCAACGCTTGGCATGATTATGGACCGGGAGAATGAAATCACGGGCTTCCGTTCCCAGGAATACGATCAGCTGACTGCCGATTTCGGCAATTTCCAGGCGGGATGGCGTGCGCAGGGCGGGGACGGCCGGATTTTTGACAGAGACAAGACGGGTATTCTGAAGGAGAAGCTGACTGGCCGCAGCGGACGGATCACTAAGGTGCACAAAAGCGAGAAAAGCGAACCCCATCCGCTGGCCTATGACCTGACGGAGCTGCAGCGGGATGCAAACCGTAAATTTGGCTTCTCGGCCAAACAAACCTCAAGCCTGCTGCAAAAGCTGTATGAACAGCATAAGCTGGTTACTTATCCGCGTACGGACAGCCGCTACCTGACTGCCGATATGACGGGTACGCTAAAGGAAAGATTGGACAGCGTAGCAGTCGGACCGTATGCGGCCCTCGCTAGACCGCTACTGCGCAAACCGCTGCCGGTTACGAAACGGATTGTTGACGACAGTAAGGTCAGTGACCATCACGCAATTATTCCAACAGAGCAGACGGTATTGCTTAATCTATTAAGTGCGGAAGAACGGAAGCTGTATGATCTGATTGTACGGCGGTTCATCAGCCTGTTCTATCCTCCGGCACGTTATGATGCAGTGGCTGTGACGGTGAGCGTGGAGGGAGAAACGTTCCAGGTTAAAGGCACTACGGTTAAGGACGCGGGCTGGCGCGAAGTCTATGGCGGGGATATGAGTTCGGATGAGGAGGATGAGAATGCGGGCGACGAGCCTGCAGCGGGCAGTGTGAAGCTGCCGGAGCTGCGGGAGGGCGACAGCGTAAAAATTGAGCGCTGCATCATCAAGCCCGGCCGGACGCAGCCGCCTAAGCGTTATAATGAAGCTTCGCTGCTGACGCAGATGGAGAAGTACGGGCTGGGAACACCGGCAACCCGTGCCGATATTATCGAGAAGCTGGTCAGTTCGGATACGATTGAGCGGCAGGGTAATCTGCTGCATCCGACGGGCAAAGGGAAACAGCTGATCGGACTGGTCTCCGGACAGCTGCGCACGCCGGAGCTGACGGCACGCTGGGAAGCGGAGCTGGAGAAAATCGCGCGCGGGCAAGGTCGTCCGGAGCCTTTTCTGCAGAGCATCCGCAGTATGGCCCAGGAGCTGGTGTCCGGGGTCAAGAATAGCGGGGCGGAATACAAGCCGCATAATGTCTCTAACAGCCATTGTCCGGAATGCGGGACAAGAATGCTGGAGAAGAAGACCAAACGCGGCAAGCTGCTGGTCTGCCCCAAAGAGGACTGCGGCTATACCCGCGCAGGGGAGAAGCAGCTGTCAAACCGCCGCTGTCCGCAGTGCCATAAGAAGATGGAGCTTAAGGAAGGCAAGGCAGGGATGTATGTGCAATGCCTCGGCTGCGGGATTACGGAGACGATGGATAAGGACCACAAGCATATTAACAAACGTGAACAGCAGAAGCTGGTCCAGCAGTACAGCAAGCCGGAAAGCGCCGGCGGCTCTAACCTTGGTGAATTGCTGAAGGCAGCGATGGAAGCCAAGCAGAAGGGGAAATAAGATAGCCTACTGTGTATAGGCAAAAGTGCATTAAATGAAGTGAGCGACTTAAATGAAGTGAGCAACAAACGATGAGCCAAGATACAAACGAAGATACAAACGAAGATAGAAGCCAAGATACAAATAAAGATACAAGCCAAGGCAAGCGTAAGACTAGTTAACGTAAGAGCAGCATGTTTATTCTAAGCTCTGTTATATAGAAGTTAGTTTTCCTTCCAGAGAGGGAAGGCTTCGAGAACAACAAGACTGCCGGAGCATCCGGTAGTTTTGTTGTGTTTATGGAAAAGCGGATACGGCTGGTGTGAAACTGCAGATTAATGCGTAATGTACTTTACGGGGGCTGTCCAAGGGGCGGCAGATATGTTTTACTTAGGAGATTGAGGCTGGAGAGGACTGTTAGGATTCCGGCAAATATAGTGGAGCGGGTGATGAAGTGGCGGCGGCTAAGCAACAAGAGGATCAAATTCAATCGGTACAAGTCTCGGGCAGCCGGGGAGGCAGCCGGTTTTTCTTTCTAGTGATTGTCTTTATGTTCTGGTTCTCTTCTTATATCTATGTGCCTATGCTGTCTCCGTATGTGGAGCATCTAGGAGCTTCATATATCATGGTTGGAGCGGTGCTGGGCGTATACGGCCTGATGCAGATCTTGTTCCGTCTGCCGATTGGCATCGGTTCGGATTATCTTAACCGGAGGCGGCCGTTTATTTATCTGGGACTGATCGCAAGCGGCTTGAGCTGTCTGCTGTTCCTGGCTGGTGCACATCCGGGCTGGGCGCTGGCTGCACGTGCCGTCTCAGGGATTGCGGCCTCCGCTTGGGTCGTGTACTCGGTGATGTTCGCGGGGTATTTTCCGAAAGAAGAGGCTGGTAAAGCCATGGGCATGCTGCAGTTCACAACGGTTATTGCCCAATTGACCAGTATGATGATCAGCGGCTATATGGTCGATCACTGGGGCTGGAACACTCCGTTTATTATCGGCGGGATTGTGGCGGCGGCTGCGCTGCTGCTTGCACTACGTCTGCCTGAACAGAAGCAGGAGAAGCGGAATGCGATTCAGATTAAAGATCTTGCCGGAGTAGTCCGGGAACCGCTGCTGGTCAAGGTCTCGCTTTTGTCCGTGCTGGCACATTGTGTACTGTTCATTACGATGTTCGGCTATACGCCGAATCAGGCGCTGGATATCGGTGCGAGCAAAGAGAGTCTTGGCTGGCTGACGCTGGCTTTCATGCTGCCGCATGCGATTGCCACATTGTACGGCTCACGTCTGTTCGGCAAATGGCTTGGGGACCGGGGAACGTTAATGCTGGGTTTTGCCGGGAGTGCGGTATTCACGCTGCTGATTCCCTCTATGCCTACTCTGGCCGCTCTCTGTGCAACGCAGGTTGGGAACGGCTTCATGCAGGGGCTTATTTTCCCGCTGCTGCTGGGTAAATCGGTGTCGGGAGTCGCTCCATTCAAGCGGGCAACGGCTATGGGCTTCTATCAGGCAGTGTATGCTATAGGCATGTCCGGGGGGCCTTTTGTAGCGGGCTGGATGAGTGCGGCGTATGGACTGACCGGAGGGTTCTGGCTTGGCGGAATTGCAGCGCTGCTTGCTGCAGTGTTGTCCTGGGTCTGGATCAGAGAGGCCGGGGAACCGGGCACAGGGAGCAGACAAGAGCGGCGGATACTTGGCAGGCAGGGTTAGGTTTATTGTAATAGAAGGGGTCCCCGCAAAGTACCTGAGTGATCACCTGCGCCAAAACCTCACTTTGTGGGGGAACTTATTGGTTTTTTGCCCGAAAGGGTAATATAATAGAGAGTAGATAGGATGCAAGGAGGAGGGGCCGGAAGGATGGTCAAGGTTGTATTGCTGTGGTTCGCACTGATCAATATTATCGGGTATGTAGTGATGTCGGAAGACAAGAACAAGGCCCGCAAAAGACGGGATCGGGTGCCGGAGAAAACACTGTTTCTGCTCGCGTTCATGGGCGGCGCGCTGGGTGTGCTGATTGCCATGTACCGCAAGCGCCACAAGACGAGGCATACTTCCTTCAGGATCGGAATTCCGCTGCTGCTGCTGCTGAATATCCTGCTGTATGGATATTTTTTGAGTTAAGTTTCTTGTAGTTTGGCTAAGGCTGTACACAATAGAAAGAGGTGGCGTATATGTTATTCTCTAAAATTTTGCTAGCCTATGACGGTTCGAAGGCTTCCAATCAGGCACTCGAGCGTGCGATTGAACTGGCTAAGGTAACTCCAGGGTCCTCCCTGTACGTCGTACACGCATTTGAATTCCCGCGGTTCTTCATCGGGGAAGCACTCGCGCCTCTGCCGGCTTCAGTGAATAAGGACTACTATGACCTCGCCGTACAGACTACCGAAGAAGTGAAAAGCCGGCTGGAAGCCGAAGGCCTGAACGCTACTGTAGAATTGCTGCAGGGATCGCCTGCCGAAGTGATTCTGAGTTATGCCAAAGAGCACACGGTGGATGTCATCGTTATCGGCAGCCGCGGGCTTGGCGGAATCCGGGAGTTCGTTCTGGGCAGCGTCAGCCACAATGTAGTGCAAAGTGCCCGCATTCCGGTGCTGGTTGTTAAATAATAGAGATACTTGCAGAGGAGCGCTTAGGCGTTCCCCTTTTTTTCTGTGGAGATGGCCGGAATAGGCAGAATAAGAAAATTAAATGTGCCCAAAAGCGAACATTTGGGAGACATGATATGACAATGTTCGTGTTTAAGTTGACACGAAGTGTAGGGCATTGTTAAACTGAACCTATGAAGAGCTCGTATAAAACCGGGGATAAGGCCCGGAAGTTTCTACCCGGTAACCGTAAATTGCCGGACTACGAGGAAATAGGATAACTGAAACGGCCAGCCGCCGCCGCGTATACCGGGGGTGTGCTCTGCGCCGGCTCTCTTAAAGGCCGGGTATCTGCAGATGCCGGGGCAGTACTCTCCTAATTCCTTAGTAGTCCGGGTCCACCCGCAGCAAAATGCGTCTGGAATCCGGGCTATTTTTTTCGGATTTATGGGAAACTAGAGGGAAATGGGACACACTTAAATCCAAGGAATATCTATAACGGGAAACGGAAGGCTGGGTGAACAATGTCTGTGCAAGTAGGTGTCATTATGGGCAGCAAATCGGACTATGAAACTATGGAGCATGCATGTGCTGTGCTTGAGGAGCTGGGTGTGCCTTATGAGAAAAAGGTCATCTCTGCGCATCGCACACCGGATCTGATGTTCCGTTATGCCGAGGAAGCGGCGGAGCGCGGCTTGAAGGTGATTATCGCCGGAGCGGGCGGTGCGGCGCATCTGCCGGGTATGGTGGCAGCCAAAACGACGTTGCCGGTCATCGGTGTGCCTGTGCAGTCCAAGGCGTTGAACGGCCTGGACTCGCTGCTGTCGATTGTGCAGATGCCGGCTGGCATCCCGGTAGCCACGGTAGCCATTGGCCGTGCCGGAGCTACCAATGCAGGGCTGCTGGCTGCGCAGATCATCGGTGCATTCGAGCCGGAGGTGGCGAGAAAGGTGCAGCTGCGGCGCGAGGCAACCCAGCGCGAAGTGCTGGAAAGCAGCGAGACGCTATGAGGCCGGAGGAATCGACGGCCGGAGGCTCGGAGAGCGTGGCGCAGCAAAGAGCAGAGCGGGATCAAGCCGGAGCTGAGAGAATGGAGCGCCGGGATGAGGCAGCCGCTGGTGCTGTTGAAGCATCAGGGGCGGGAACGTCCCGGACGCTGCTGCCCGGCGCGACGATCGGCGTGCTCGGCGGCGGGCAGCTCGGGCGTATGATGGCGCTCTCCGGCAGCGCCATGGGGTACCGCTTCGTGGCGCTGGACCCCGCGCCGGATGCGCCCTGCGGGCAGGTTACGCCGCAGATTATTGCGGCGTACAACGACCGGGACGCGGCGCGTGAGCTGGCGCAGCGCGCGGACGTGATCACGTACGAGTTCGAGAACGTCGACGCGGGCGTAGCCGCGCTGCTGACGGAGGAATCGTACGTGCCGCAGGGCAGCGCGCTGCTGTATACGACGCAGCACCGGCTGCGCGAGAAGGCGGCGATCATCGCTGCAGGCGTGCCCGTTGCCCCGTACCGCAAGGTCGGCAGCCTGGCGGAGCTTGAGGCCGCGGCTGCCGACCTGGGCCTGCCCTGTGTGCTGAAGACAGCCACAGGGGGGTATGACGGCAAGGGACAAGCCGTCATCCGCCGGCCGGAAGAGCTTGCAGCAGCGTTCCGGCAGGTAGCGCCGGGAGCGGCGGCTCCAGCACCGCAAGCAAGCGGGGCAGCGGCTTCGCCCGACTCGCCGGGAGCGGCTGAAGCGGAAGACGCTGCCGAGGCCACGGCACACGCACCCGAGCTGGTGCTGGAGAAATTTATCGCCTTCAAATGCGAAATTTCGGTCATTGCCGCCCGGAGCCCAGCGGGTGAAGTTAAGAGCTTCCCGCCCGCAGAGAACATCCACGTGGACAATATCCTGCATCTCTCGATTGTGCCCGCAAGGGTGCCGGAGGAGATTCAGCGCCGGGCCTGCGAGCTGGCCGAGCAGATTGTCTCCGGCATGGATGCCGTCGGACTGCTGGCTGTGGAGATGTTCGTGACGGAGGACGGAGAGCTGTTCGTCAACGAGCTGGCTCCGCGCCCGCATAATTCCGGGCATTATACAATGGATGCCTGCGTAACCTCACAGTTCGAGCAGCATGTGCGGGCGATCTGCAATCTGCCGCTGGGTGACACTACGCTGCTTACGCCTGTAGTTATGGTGAATGTGCTCGGCCAGCATCTGGAGGGTGCCATTCAGGCGGCCTGCACTGCGGATGAAGGAACAAACCGGCTTGGGGTATCCCCTAAGCTTCATATATATGGCAAGACTGAGAGCAAGACTGGCCGCAAAATGGGCCATATCAACCTGCTCTGTAAGGACACCGGAGACGGCCTGTCCTGGGTAGAGCAAACTAACCTTTGGAGGAACTGACAAGCTATGATCGAACGTTACAGCAGACCTGAGATGCGGGCCATTTGGACCGAGGAAAATAAATTTAACGCGTGGCTGGAAGTTGAGATTTGCGCCTGTGAGGCTTGGGCCGAGCTGGGAGTGATCCCGCATGAGGATGCCGCGAAGCTGCGCAAGGACGCCAAATTCGACATCGCGCGGATCGACGAAATTGAACAGGAAACGCGTCATGATGTAATTGCTTTTACCCGTGCAGTATCCGAGAGCCTGGGTGCAGAACGCAAATGGGTGCATTACGGACTGACCTCCACGGACGTTGTCGATACGGCGCTTGGCTACCTGCTGCGTCAGGCCAACGAAATTCTGGAGCAGGATATCATCCGGTTCATTGAGATTCTTAAAGATAAGGCAGTAGCTTACAAGGATACCCCGATGATGGGCCGTACACACGGCGTACACGCTGAGCCAACGACTTTTGGACTCAAGATGGCGCTCTGGTATGAGGAAATGAAGCGTAATCTGGAGCGTTTCCGTCATGCGGCGAATGGCGTCCAATTCGGTAAAATCTCCGGGGCTGTCGGCACCTATGCCAACATCGACCCATTCGTTGAAGAATTTGTCTGCCGCAAGCTGGGCACCAGCCCGGCACCGATCTCCACACAGACGCTGCAGCGTGACCGTCACGCGGAGTACATGGCTGCGCTGGCACTGGTCGCCACTTCTCTGGACAAGTTCGCTACTGAAATCCGCGCTTTGCAGAAGAGTGAGATCCGCGAGGTGGAGGAAGCTTTTGCCAAAGGTCAAAAGGGATCATCCGCTATGCCACATAAGCGCAACCCGATCGGCAGCGAGAACATCTCCGGCCTGTCCCGCGTGATCCGCGGGCACATGGTTACAGCATACGAGAACGTGCCGCTGTGGCATGAACGCGATATCTCGCATTCCTCGGTAGAGCGGATCATTCTGCCGGATGCGACCATGCTGCTGAACTATATGCTGAACCGCTTCGGCAACATCGTGAAGAACCTGACTGTATTCCCGGACAACATGAAGCGCAACATGAACCGCACCTTCGGTGTTCCGTTCTCCGGCCGCATCCTGACGAAGCTGATCGACAAAGGCTTCAGCCGCGAGCAGGCATACGACACTGTACAGCCGCGTGCGATGCAGGCTTGGGAAGAACAAACACAGTTCCGTGACATCGTTGAAGCTACACCGGAAATCACTGCTGTGCTTAGTCCGGAAGAGATCGAGGATGCTTTCAATCCTTCTTGGCACCTCAAGCATGTGGATACCATTTTCCACAAGCTGGAGCTAATCTAAAAAAAAGGTGAGTCAGTGGTGAACTGATGAGCTGGAGAAGATACGGGCGGAGGGATGGGGAGTTGTTGTTCTGGAGCGATAAGCGACAGAATTGAAGCTGTGAGATTAGTTAATAAGGAACGGAGAGGAATTTTGGAACTGGAAGAAGCGTCAGCGTTCGCCTTTATGGTCAGATTTCTACCACAGCCTGTGGTTCAATCAGAGAAATATGACCATAACAGCGTTCGGAAGTCCAAAATTTTTTGTAGGGGCCGATTAACTAGCCGTTCAGTTCAATTCTCCCGCGTAGCGGGGAATGACAGCGTCCCAGGCGCTTTTAGCCCAAATATAAGCAAGATCATTTGTTCAAGGGAGGAAAGGTCATGACATCAACGGCCGTATCCACAGCCGTGGAACTCGTAAATGCGCCGCTGCTCTACAAAGGTAAGGTTCGTGAACTGTACGATTTGGGGGATGAGATACTGATCGTCGTTACCGACCGGATTTCCGCATTCGATTATGTGCTGGACCCGGCGGTGCCGGACAAAGGCAATGTGCTGAACCGGCTTAGCGCCTTCTGGTTCGGCCAGACCAAAGAACTCATCGAGAATCATGTAGTCCATATCGATGTGGACCGGCTCGGGGAGGTTGCGCGGGACCGCGAAGCGCTCAAGAACCGTATCATGGTGGTCCGTAAAGCGGAGCGGATTGATATTGAATGTGTCGTGCGCGGCTGCATTACTGGCGGCGGCTGGCGGCAGTATCAGGAGACCGGCAAAGTGAATGGCATCGAGCTTCCCAAGGGACTGCGGAAGAATGCCGTGCTGGCCCAGCCGATTTTCACACCGGCAGCGAAAAATGATGTCGGCCACGACGAGGATATTCCTTTTGAACAGATGCAGGAGCAGATTGGTGCCGAGCTTGCGCTTACGCTTAAGGAGCAGAGCCTGAAGCTGTTCGCTTTTGCCAGAGAATACTGTGAAGAGCGGGGGATTATCCTCGCAGACTGCAAGTTCGAGTTCGGGCTGCTGGACGGCAAGGTCATCCTGATCGATGAGATTTTCACACCGGATGCTTCCCGTTTCTGGGCCAAGGACAAATACGCGCTGGATATCGAGATCGACAGCATGGATAAAGAGCCTGTACGGACGTACCTTTCGGCATCCTCCTGGGACAAGAATAGTACACCGGACCCGCTGCCGGCAGAAGTCGTTGAAGAGACCTCACGCCGTTACCTGGATATTTATCACCGCCTTACCGGGAAGTCGTTATAGATTGTTTTTGACGGAATGCTCTTATAGAAGTTAGCTCAATAAATTTTAGGAGGAACTACAAGCGTATGTTAAAAGCGACAGTCTACGTCACCATCAAAAAAAGCGTGCTCGATCCCCAAGGTGTAGCCGTGCAAGGGGCGCTGCATTCTGTAGGTTTCCAGGAAGTTGAAAGTCTGCGCATCGGCAAGTATATGGAGCTGACCCTCGATACCGATAACCGCGCAGAAGCGGAAGGACGCCTCAAGGAAATGTGCGAGAAGCTGCTGGCCAACACGGTGATCGAGGATTACCGCTACGAATTGGAGGACTAAAAGTCATGAAATTTGCTGTACTTGTCTTTCCAGGCTCCAATTGCGACATTGACTGCTACAAAGCAGTAGAAGACAGCCTCGGTGAACCAGTAGATTATGTGTGGCATACGGCGACGGATCTGTCGGCTTATGACTGCATTCTCGTGCCGGGCGGTTTCTCTTATGGTGACTATCTGCGCTGCGGCGCAATTTCCCGGTTCGCTCCGGTCATGGCTGAAGTGGCCAAGGCTGCGGAGCAGGGTAAATTCGTGCTCGGCATCTGCAACGGGTTCCAAATCCTGACCGAAGCGGGCCTCTTGCCAGGCGCTCTGCGCCGCAACATGTCGATGAAGTTCCGCTGTCATGACACGGTGCTTAAGGTCGTGAATAACACAACCCCGTTTACTATTGACTATGCGAAGGATGAAGAGATCGTCATTCCGATCGCGCATGGTGAAGGCAATTACTACTGCGATGAAGAGACTTTGGCTGAGCTTAAGGCTAATAACCAGATCGTGTTCACATACAGCGACAATCCGAACGGTTCAGTCGCTGATATTGCCGGAGTCAGCAATGTGGCGGGTAATGTGGTTGGTATGATGCCTCACCCGGAACGCGCAGCGAACAGCCTGCTTGGTTCGGAAGACGGCAAACGGATGTTCACATCCATTCTTACAACATGGAGGGATCGTTATGACGCAGCAAGTATCCGCTAAGGAGCCGACCGCAGAGCAAATCGCGGAGCAGAAAATCTACAGTCAGTTCGGTGTATCGGACAGCGAATATGAGCTCATTACCTCCTTCATGGGACGTAAGCCTAACTATACGGAGATCGGCGTGTTCAGTGTGATGTGGTCCGAGCACTGTGCCTATAAGAACTCGAAGCCGCTGCTGGGCCGTTTCCCGACAAGTGGACCGAAGGTACTGATGGGGCCGGGCGAAGGCGCGGGGATCGTCGATATCGGAGACAACCAGGCGGTGGTCTTCAAAATCGAAAGCCACAACCATCCATCAGCAGTTGAGCCTTATCAGGGCGCGGCGACCGGGGTGGGCGGGATTATCCGCGATATTTTCTCCATGGGCGCAAGACCGGTGGCGCTGCTGAATTCCCTGCGTTTCGGGAAGCTTGAGAGCGACCGGGTAAAGTATCTGTTCGAGCATGTTGTATCCGGGATCGCAGGCTACGGCAACTGTATCGGCATCCCTACCGTCGGCGGGGAAATTATGTTTGATGACAGCTATGACGGCAACCCGCTCGTCAACGCGATGTGTGTAGGACTGATTGATCATGATAAAATCCAGCGCGGTGTCGCCAAAGGTGTAGGCAACCCTGTGTTCTACGTGGGTCCTCCTACCGGCCGTGACGGGATTCACGGTGCGACCTTCGCCTCGGTTGAGCTCAGTGAAGAGTCCGAAGCGAAACGTACGGCGGTACAGGTCGGTGATCCATTCATGGAGAAGCTGGTTATGGAATCTTGCCTGGAGCTGATCGACAGCGGGATCGTACTCGGAATTCAGGATATGGGCGCAGCCGGTCTTACCTGCTCCAGTGCGGAAATGGCGAGCAAAGCGGGCAACGGTCTGGAGCTGTATCTGGATCAGGTGCCGCAGCGCGAAGATGGCATGACCCCTTATGAAATGATGCTCTCGGAATCCCAGGAGCGGATGCTGTTCGTGGTTGAGCCTAAGGATGAAGCTCAGGCGCAGGAAATCTTCGACCGCTGGGGCGTGATTTGCCGCAAAGTGGGTAAGGTTACTGACGATGGCCGCCTGAAGCTGTTCCATCACGGTGAAGTGGTCGGCGACATGCCGGTAACAGCTCTGGTCGATGAATGTCCGATTTATAACAAACCATCGGCAGTTCCTGCTTACTATGAGGAGAATGCTGCGGTGGATACGCTTCGCTATGATGAAGTCACCGATCTGGGCGGAGCCCTGCGCACCGTACTGGGATCACCTACAGTAGCCAGCAAAGCATGGGTATACAACCAATATGATTATATGGTGCGGACCAGCACGGCCGTTCGTCCGGGTTCCGATGCAGCGGTGGTAACGATCCACGGCACACGCAAAGCTCTGGCGATGACTACGGACTGTAACGGACGTTATGTCTATCTCGATCCTGAAGTGGGCGGGCGTATTGCTGTCAGCGAAGCCGCACGTAATATTGTCTGCTCCGGTGCCCAGCCGCTAGCGATTACGGACAACCTGAATTTCGGCAGTCCGGAGAAGCCGGAAATCTTCTGGCAGATGGAACGTGCGGTAGACGGTATGGCTGAAGCCTGCCGTGTGCTTGATACCCCTGTAATTGGCGGTAACGTCAGTCTCTACAATGAAAATGCTTCAGGAGCTATCTATCCGACACCGGTTGTCGGCATGGTGGGATTAGTTGAAGATACCGATCATATTACCACTCAGGCCTTCAAGCAGGAAGGCGATTCGATTCTGTTGCTTGGTGTTACGAAGGCAGAGCTAGGCGGCAGTGAATTTCAGTATGCTGTTCACGGCCTGACCGAAGGACGTCCGCCAGAACTCGATCTGGCAACGGAACGCAAACTGCTGGATGCCGTACTTGCTGCGATCCGCAGCGGGCTTGTCCGCTCGGCGCATGACCTGTCCGAAGGCGGCCTGGCCGGAGCACTGGCAGAGAGCTGCATCAGCGGCACCATTGGAGCGAATATTGAGCTGTCCGCCAGCGGATTGCGCCGTGATGTGGCGCTGTTCAGCGAGAGCCAATCCCGGATTATTCTGACTTCTGCACCTAGCCGTGCGGAAGAATTACAAGCAGCGGTTGCCGCCTACGGCGTACCGGTCGAAATCATTGGAACTGTTGGCGGAGACCGCCTGCGTATTGCATTGGACGGAGCGGCAGCACTGGATGAAGCCGTTACTGAACTCAAGACCATTTGGGAGGATGCTATTCCATGTCTTATGAAATAAAGACCGGGAACAAGCAGGAAGCCCCTATCCTGTGGACCGGCGACTTTTACAACGAAGGAACGGGCTCGGGAGATATTTTTGACACGTTAAAAGAAGAATGCGGCGTCTTCGGGGTCTTCGGACACCCGGAAGCCGCTTCCATGTCCTATTACGGCCTGCACGCCCTGCAACACCGGGGAGAAGAAAGCGCGGGCATCTGTGTGGCGGATGGACGCGACTTCAACTATCACCGCGGCATGGGCCTGGTGAAGGAAGTATTCGACAAAGATAAGATCGCTTCGCTGATCGGGGACATGTCTATCGGGCATGTGCGTTATTCGACCAGCGGAGACAGCCGGCTGACCAATGCGCAGCCGCTGGTCTTCAAATACCGTGACGGTGATCTCGCGATTGCCACGAACGGCAATATCGTGAATGAACCTCTAATCCGTAAGCAGCTGGAGCAGGGAGGCTCGATCTTCCAGACCACCAGCGACACCGAGGTGCTGGCGCATCTGATCGCGCGTTCGCAGAAGGATTTTGTCGAAGCCACGAAGGATGCCCTGGCCCAGCTGGTTGGTGGTTTCGCCTTCCTGCTGATGACCAACGACAAGCTGATTGTTGCTTCTGACCCGCATGGCTTGCGTCCCTTAGTGATGGGCCGGCTGGGTACGGCGTATGTCTTCGCTTCCGAATCCTGTGCACTCGAAGTCATTGGCGCCCAGCTGGTGCGTGATATTGAGCCGGGTGAGCTGCTCGTGCTGGATAAGGACGGTTTCCGCGAGGACCGCTTCGCGGAACCTAAACGCAAAGCACTGTGCGCGATGGAATATATCTATTTCGCCCGTCCGGACAGCGATCTGAACGGCTCCAACCTGCACTCCGCCCGCAAGCGGATGGGTAGCCGGATGGCGCTTGAAGCCTTTGTGGACGCAGATATCGTAACCGGCGTGCCGGATTCCAGTATCTCCGCAGCTATCGGCTACGCTGAGCAGACAGGCATCCCGTACGAGCTTGGACTGATCAAGAACAAGTATACCGGCCGGACCTTCATCCAGCCGAGCCAGGAGCTGCGTGAGCAGGGCGTGAAGATGAAGCTCAGCGCGGTGCGACGTGTCGTGGAAGGCCAGCGTGTAGTCATGATCGACGATTCCATCGTGCGCGGCACGACCTCGCGCCGGATTGTTAATCTGCTGCGCGAGGCCGGAGCGGCTGAGGTTCACGTGCGGATCACCTCGCCGCCGTTCAAGAATCCCTGCTTCTATGGCATCGATACCCCGGACCGCCGCGAGCTGATCGCCTCTTATAAGACAATCGCCGAGATGTGCGAGGAGATCAATGCGGATTCGCTTGCGTTCCTTTCACCGGATGGACTGATCCAGTCCATCGGCGGCTATAATAGTGACGATTACAAAGGCGGATTATGCCTGTCCTGCTTCGATAATGATTACCCCACGCAGGTGGATTTCGGTGGGGAAGAGAAGGACGGATGCTCGTGTTAGGTGGGACATCCCCCTAAATCCCCCTTGCGAAGGGGGACCCCGGAGGGCGCTACCCTCCGGCCACCCGGAAGTTTGGTGGAAGGAGTTTGCTCTAAACTTGCTAAGAGGGCGTGGGTGCGGGTGCCCGCTTTGTCCCTGTGTGCTGCGCACGGCCGGGACACGCTTCACGGCGCTCCGCGCCCTGGCGGCATGCTTCCCGCCGGGCCTTAGCTCCAGAACCTGCCCTGTTTGCTAACGCAAATCCGGAGGTTCTGTCGCCTTAGGGATCGCACGGCTTCGCCCCGTGCGGGAAGAGCCCCAGAACCTGCCCTGTTTGCTAACGCAAATCCGGAGGTTCTGTCGCCTTAGGGTTCGCACGGCTTCGCCCCGTGCGGGAAGTGCTCCAGAACCTGCCCTGTTTGCTGTCGCAAAATCGGAGGTTCTGTCGCTTTAGGGATCGCACGGCTTCGCCCCGTGCGCTTGGAGGCGCTGGGCTTCGCCCACAGCGCCGAAACATTGCTGCTGTGCAAGGCGCGTAATTCGGCTTGCGGCACGGGTTTGAACCCCGGTGGTTGGAGTCATGGAGAGGAATTTTGGAACTGTAGGAGCGGTAGCGTCCGCCTGAAAGCTTTCCGTAGGAAAGCTCGCTTCGGAAGCATACGCTATTTGGATTTCTACCGCGGCCAGCGGTTCAAATCAAGGAAATCCAAATATAACAGCGGCCGGAAGTCCAAATATTCTTCGTAATGACGACTATAACCACCAATCCGGCCAAACCCAGGCCGCCCCGAACCGCGCTCTAAACTAATTTAAATGAGGTGTCCAAAAGTGTCGGAAGCTTATAAAAACGCCGGAGTGGATATTGCGGCTGGCAATGAAGCGGTAGAACGCATGAAGAAGCATGTGAAGCGCACCTACCGTCCTGAAGTGATGACGGAGCTGGGCGGATTCGGCGCATTGTTTGGCCTGAATAAGGACAAATACGAAGAGCCGGTCCTCGTATCGGGAACGGACGGCGTGGGCACGAAGCTCAAAATCGCGTTCGCAGCGGACCGCCACGACACAATTGGCATCGATGCTGTAGCCATGTGTGTAAATGATATCGTAGTCCAGGGCGCAGAGCCGCTGTTCTTCCTCGACTATCTGGCCTGCGACAAGGTAGTGCCGGAGAAGATCGAGGCGATCGTTGCCGGAATCGCCGAAGGCTGCCATCAGGCAGGCTGCGCCTTGATTGGCGGAGAGACTGCGGAGATGCCGGGCATGTACTCGGCCGGTGAGTATGATATCGCCGGATTTACCGTAGGGGTTGCTGACAAAGCGAAGCTGGTAACGGGAGCAGACATTGCAGCTGGAGACACTGTAATTGGTCTGGCATCAAGCGGCATTCACAGCAACGGATTCTCGCTGGTGCGCAAGCTTTTGCTGGAGGAGGGCGGCTACGGATTGAACGATGTAGTGCCTGAACTCGGCGCTCCACTCGTGGACGTTCTGCTGGCTCCAACCAAAATCTATGTGAAGCCGCTGCTGGCCCTGCTGGAACAGCTTCCGGTTAAAGGTATGGCCCACATTACCGGAGGCGGGTTCATCGAGAATATCCCGCGTGTACTGCCTGAGAATGTAAATGTAGAGATTAACTACGGCTCTTGGCCGATTCAGCCAGTCTTTGCTTTGATGCAGAGCAAAGGCAAGGTAAGCAACCGCGATATGTTTACCACTTTCAATATGGGCATCGGCCTTGTACTGGTGGTAGCTGAAGCGGACGGAGCGCGCGCGCTCGAGCTGCTGAAGGCCAGCGGGGAAGAAGCTTATCGTATCGGCACTGTAACAGAAGGTGAATGCAAGGTTACCTTCACGGGGGTTGAAGTCTGATGGAGTGGAGCCGGATCGCTGTATTTGCTTCGGGGCAGGGCAGCAATTTCGCCGCACTGGTCCAGGCGCAGCAGGAGGGGAAGCTCGGCGGAGGCAGCATAGAGCTGCTGGTCTCAGACAAGCCGGAAGCGCCTGTGGCACAGCGGGCGGAGGAAGCGGAAATTCCCACCCTCCTGCTGCGGCCGAAGGACTTCGCGGGCCGCGAGCTGTACGAGGCAGCGATTGTTGCGGAGCTTCAGCGCCGGGACATCGGACTGATCGTGTTGGCCGGATACATGCGTCTGATCTCACCGGTGCTGCTTGAGCCTTACGCCGGACGGATCATCAACATCCATCCGTCGCTTTTGCCGGCCTTTGCAGGTAAGGATGCGATTGGCCAGGCGCTGGATTATGGCGTGAAGCTGACGGGAGTGACGGTGCATTTTGTCGACGGAGGCATGGATACCGGACCGGTTATTGCCCAGCGCAGCGTTGAGGTGAAGCCGGGAGACACAGCCGATTCACTTGCAGAACGTATCCACCAGGTAGAGTACGGGCTGTATCCCGAAGTGGTGGCAGCTTTGGCAGCCGGCAGAGTGGATCTGAACGGAAGAATAACGACAATCAGCGAACAATAGCAGAAGCCATACCAGCCGGATCTGACACACGAATAAATGTATTTCAGGCAGGTGCGGCTGATTCTGATATTTCTCGGGAAATATTGCACAAAGTCTGCAAGATGTCGGATGGGCTGACTGAGCAGTTTGAAATTGCCGGAATTACGGGTTTGCTGAGATGCCGGTTGCTGTCGATATAGCAATTGGATTCACTCCAATTAATTTGTCTGAATACCAGCGATCGTAGAACGTAATTGGATACAGTACAACTAATTCTGGCGCTCGTAGGCTCTAAGGCGCATATGGCATCATTTAGATGGACAATATCCAACTAATTTATCCGGCTGATAACAAGCCGAAATTAAATGACGTAAATCCACTTATTATATAAACACTACAAACTCAAGTATAAGCACGGGCTAACCGGCGACAATGATCCTGCGATCATAGGCCACAACCTAATCTAGCGTGAATCCAGAGGAGGACTATTCAAAGTGAGTATCAAAAGAGCGCTGGTCAGCGTATCCGACAAACAGGGCATCGTGGATTTTTGCCGCGAGTTGTCTGCACTAGGCGTAGAAATTATCTCCACAGGCGGCACCAGCACACTTCTGGCTAAAGAAGGCGTTCCGGTCATCGGTATTTCCGAAGTAACGGGCTTCCCCGAAATTATGGACGGTCGTGTCAAAACGCTGCATCCCGCTGTACATAGCGGCCTTCTTGCGGTTCGTGATAACGAGGAGCACACTCGGCAGATGAACGAGCTTGGACTCGACTACATCGACCTTGTAGTGGTGAATCTGTATCCGTTCGCGGAGACCATTGCCAAGCCGGATGTGTCGTATGAGGAAGCTATCGAGAACATCGATATCGGCGGACCTACGATGCTGCGTTCGGCGTCGAAGAACCATGCTTTTGTCAGTGTGGTAGTGGATGCGGCTGATTATGCTACAGTGCTTGAGGAGGTTCGCGCCAGCGGAGATACCACCCTTGCAACCCGCAAACGTCTTGCGGCCAAAGTCTTCCGCCACACGGCGGCTTACGATGCCCTGATTGCCGATTATCTGGCGAATGTAACCGGTGAACCGCTGCCGGAGCGCTATACGGTCACTTATGAGAAAATCCAGGATCTGCGTTACGGGGAGAACCCGCATCAGAAGGCTGCCTTCTACCGCAAGCCGCTGGCTGCGCAGGATACACTCACCGCTGCCGAGCAATTGCACGGCAAGGAGCTGTCCTACAACAACATCAACGATGCGAATGCCGCGCTCCAGATTGTCAAAGAGTTCGAAGAACCGGCTGTTGTAGCTGTTAAGCATATGAATCCTTGCGGCGTAGGCGTGGGGGCGAGTGTATATGAGGCTTATCAAAAAGCGTACAATGCTGATCCAACCTCCATCTTCGGCGGAATTGTAGCAGCGAACCGGATCATTGATGAGGATACGGCTAATATGCTGAAGGATATTTTCCTTGAGATCGTGCTGGCTCCGGGCTTCACGGATGAAGCGCTGGAAATCCTGACGAAGAAAAAGAATATCCGCCTGCTCAAGCTGGGCAACCTCAGCACGGCGGCTTCCCGCAAAACCAGCTTTGTCGTAACCTCCATTGAAGGGGGAATGGTTGTGCAGGAAAGTGACGTCCATTCCGTGAATCCGGAGGAGCTGCAGGTCGTAACCGACCGCAAACCAACGGAAGAAGAGCTGAAGCAGCTGCTCTTCAGCTGGAAGGTTGTTAAGCATGTGAAGTCGAACGCGATCGTGCTGGCGGCTGATAATATGACCGTAGGCGTAGGTGCAGGACAGATGAACCGTGTCGGCGCGGCTAAGATTGCGATCGAGCAGGCTGGAGAGAAATCCAAAGGCTCCGTGCTGGCTTCAGATGCCTTCTTCCCGATGGGAGATACCCTTGAGATGGCTGCCAAGGCTGGTATTACGGCAGTTATTCAGCCGGGCGGCTCGATTAAGGACGAGGAATCCATTAAGGTTGCTAATGAATACGGCATTGCCATGGTCTTCACCGGCGTTCGCCACTTCAAACACTAGAACGCTGGGAGGGTAACATACTTATGGATATTTTAGTGGTCGGCGGCGGCGGCCGGGAGCATGCGATCATCTGGAGCTTAATCCGCAGCCCCAAGGCCGGTAAAATCTACTGCGCACCCGGCAACGCCGGGATTGCGCAGCTTGCGGAATGTGTGCCGATCGGTGTATTTGAGTTCGATAAGCTGACCGCGTTCGCCAAGGAACGGGAGATCGGGCTGGTCGTGATCGGACCGGATGATCCGCTGGCAGCAGGGATCGTCGATGCATTCGAAGCACAGGACATTCCTGTATTCGGCCCGCGGAAGAATGCGGCGGAAATCGAGGGCAGCAAGACCTTCATGAAGGATCTGCTGCATAAGTACAGCATTCCGACAGCGGCGTATGAGAAGTTCAGCGATTACGGGACTGCACTTGCCTATCTGCGGACTCAGGAGCTGCCGATTGTAATCAAGGCGGACGGATTGGCCGCAGGCAAAGGGGTGACCGTGGCGTATTCCCGTGAGGAAGCGGAGGCGGCCCTGGAGGATATTATGGTGGCCAAGGTCTTTGGTGAAGCCGGCGCACAGGTCGTGATCGAGGAGTATCTAGCGGGGCAGGAAATGTCGATTCTGGCCTTTGTGGATGGCGAAACAGTGCGTCCGATGGCAGCTGCACAGGACCATAAGCCGGTATTCGACGGCGATAAAGGACCTAATACGGGAGGTATGGGGACATACTCCCCGCTTCCGCATATCGATGAGGCTATTATCCGCGAAGCGGTGGAGACCATCATCGAGCCGACGGCCAGAGCCATGGTGGCTGAGGGGCGCCCCTTCAGCGGCGTGCTGTTCGCAGGGCTTATGATCTCGCCGGACGGCAGACCGAAGACGATAGAATTCAATGCCCGCTTCGGTGATCCCGAGACGCAGGTTGTTCTTCCCCGGCTGCAAAGCGACTTGCTGGAGATCTTTCTGGCTGTTACAGAAGGCAGGCTGGCGGATATCCAGATTGAGTGGAGCGAGGAGGCCGCAGTCTGCGTGGTCCTGGCTTCGGAAGGTTATCCCGGTCCGTATCCGAAGGGTGTGCCGATCAGCGGACTTGAAGCGGACACGGACGGACTGGTCTTCCATGCGGGAACCGCGCGCGGTGAGGATGGCAGCTGGGTAACCAGCGGCGGCCGGGTGCTTGGAGTTGTAGGCATGGGGCCTACGATTGCCGAAGCACGTGCAGCCGCATATGCCAGCGCAGCGAAGATTACATTCCCGGGCAAACAAAACCGCAGTGACATCGCTATGAAGGCTCTGATCTGAGGATAAAGCACTGTATTTCAGCCAGATAAGAGTGCCTATGCTTTGGGGCCAATGCAAATTACCCGTATAGTCATCGAAGCTAAAGCCCCACTTTGCGGGGTTAGTTTATGCTATTAGACCCAAAAAAAGGACTGACAAGTAGTAGGAGAAGTGCTATAATACAACTCGTACGGGGGAAAATGTGCGGATATATACAGATAAAGGGTCTTTCCTTTCATGGAAAGGCCTTTTTTAAAATTTCAATTGACGTAAAAGTTGTTTCCACTTGCTGATTTTCAGGAGATATAGAAAACCCCGTGCCGGGAAATGATACTTAAGTACAATAACAGCGATGCGGTTTATGCGGATGTTTAGTTACAGATTTAAGGGGGAATTAGTTTTGAGTAAGGTCGGAAGAAATGACTTATGCCCATGCGGAAGCGGGAAAAAATATAAGAAGTGCTGCTTGGATAAAGAAACGTCAGCAGTCGAATCCATACTGCGGCTGGTAACGACGGAGGATGCGGCAGCACAAGAGGTTGTATTCAGCGAATCCGTACAGGAACAGTCAGCAGTGGAGGCCGCTGTACGTACCGAGAGTAAGCTTACACTGCCCAAGCTGAAAAAGATGGTCGCACGCGAACTGAAATGGGAGCATCCGGCCCATGAACAGCTGGCGCTGCAGCTCATTGAGAGCATGAGAAATCAATACGACCGCGAACTGATTCTGGAAGCCCTGGTGCTGTGGAATGGCTTCTCCCGGCAGACCAAACCTGCGGTGAAGAAAGCCGGCTCGTTCTGCGCGGCTATCGAATATCTGCTGTCAGAGGAATACGGCTTCATGCTGTCGCAGACGGAGCTTGCTGATAAATACGAAGTTACGGCGGCCACCATCTCCCGTAAAGTCAAAGAAATATATAATTATGTCGAAGAACACGGAATGGGCGGAGAAGCTGATGAGCTGATCGCGCTGAATGGTCCGGGCACTCCCCAGGAGAAGGCGCAAGCCCTTCTGTACAAAGCGGTGGAGGCCACTTCTGCGAAACGCCGTGTTCAGCTGGCGGAGACGGCACTGGAGATTTATCCGGACAGTCCGGATGCCTATCTTATTCTGGCCGAGGAATCGGAGAATGAGCATGAGGCGCGTAAATTCCTCAAAGCGGGAATCGCTGCAGGCAGACGTGAACTGGGCGAGCTTTATTTTACCAAGAACAAAGGGTATTTCTGGGGGCTTACGGAGACCCGCCCTTATATCCGTATCTGCCAAAGCTATGCGGAATCCTGCTGGTTCGGCGGAAAGGCAGAGGAAGCAGCGGAGATTCTGGAGCATATTCTCGAGCTTAATCCGGGTGACAATACCGGCGCCCGCTATCTTTTGGCCGCTGTCTACTTGTACAGCAACCAGTTGAAGGAAGCGGAGCGGGTGATCAAGAACTACGGGGAAGACGATGCCGCAGCGGCTTTTGCCTATGACCGGATTGTACTGGAGTTCAAGAAGAACGGAATTACCTCGCAGCTCAAAATGTTGTACCGTGTAGCGCGCGGAGTGAACAAGCATGTGCCTGATTATCTGCTGGGTGTGAAGCGGCTGCCGCATAATCTCCCGGATTTTGTCGGAATGGGCGATTCCAATGAAGCCATTGAATATGTCATTATGCATTCGCGTTTGTGGGCAAGCATGCCGGATCTGCTCAAATGGATGCTGAAACAATAGAACGTATACACGGGAATATCCAACACAGTCCTCCGGGGCTGTATTTTTTTTGTAGATAACCTGACATGGATTAACCCTCCGACCTACATTATCCGATAAAAATAGTAAAAGAAGCCTATTTTTAAATGAAAATGTTTGTTTAATGCTGTGTTTTTCTGAAAATACCTGACATGGTCACACTTATTTCACAGCTCGAAGTAAAACGTTAAAGGGATAAAGAGCTTTTTTGCAGAAATAAGTCGAAAAGACAGGGAGCATTCGAGTGAGAGTATTGCCTGAGCCTATTTACATTTGAAGGTGGGGAGTCCTATGGCACTGAGGAAGAGCAAGAAAGATAAGGCGCTGCTGACATCATTTTTAAGCAATATGGGGATTCGCGCCAAGCTGTTTTTGTCGGTGATTATCTCTGTAGTTGCTATTTTCGTTATTGTATCCGTAGTGATTTACAGCAATGCCAAGCAAATTATAGTCAATGATTTGAACAATTCGCTGACCTATGAGAAAGGAGAGATCAGCGTTAAGGTCAATGAGCTGCTGCAGCCCGCTTCGGACAGTGTAGAGCTTCTGAATGCCAACGCCTATATCCGTGACTATATTGCCAGTGTAGATGATCCGGAAACAGCGAAGACCACCAGCGGGTACAGTGAACTGATCCGCACCCTCAATCTTGTCAAGAGCAACAATAAGAACCTGTTGAATGTGTACATAGGTCTGGATGCTGCGAACAAGGTGATTACGCAGGATGAGTTCGAGCCGCCGGCGGACTTCGTGCTGAAGGAACGGGGCTGGTATGCCAACACAGCCAAGAATAAGCGTGTTACGGTTACGGACCCCTATATTGATGCCGGCTCAGGCAAAATGGTCGTGAGTGTCAGCGCACCTATTCTCGACGATACCGGTAAGCTGATTGGTGTGGCGGGTGCGGATATCTCCACGGAGCAGATTACCCAGGCGCTGAGCGCTTTTAATTACAATGGCAGCGGGTATGCGGTACTGATTGATAAGACTGGAACCTTCATCTACCATCCGGATACAGACAATATTCTGCTGAAGAAAATGTCCGATCTCGGTGAAGACTGGAAAGCAGTCGGGGATAAGATGGTACAGTGGGGCTCGAATGTGATGAAGACGGATATTGACGGAGAGACCAGTTATGTGTCGTATTCGCCGGCAGTAGAGAACCAGTGGTCCGTGGCGCTGATTGTGCCGGAGAAACATGCGGAGAGGGAGCTGCAGAAATTCCAGCTGATTTTTATCCTGTCGATTATTGCTTCAATTGTAGTGATGTCTGTGTTGTTGTATTTTGTCTCGGGCAGTATTCTGAAGCAGATTCCTATCCTGATGGCTGCCTTCCGGAAGGCGATGTCCGGCGACCTGTCGGTAAGAGCGAAGGTTACCGCCAAAGGGGAAATCGGCGTACTGGCAGAGGGCTTCAACGATATGATCTCCTCACAGCAGTCGCTGATTCAGGAAATCATGCGCAGCTCGCAGAGCATCTCTGGCGCTGTGGAGAATACGGAGAAGAATGTATTCGTACTCGACGGCAGCATCACCGATGTGTCGGGGATTACCGAAGAGCTGTCAGCGGGCATGCAGCAGACGGCGGCTTCGATGGAAGAAATGAACGCCAGCACGATTGAATTCGAGCATGCCATTAACGGTATCGCCCGCAAAGCCCAAGAGGGTGCGGAAGCGGCCAGGGAAATCAATGTGCGGGCGGATAAGCTGAAAGAGGGAGCCGCCCAGTCGCGCAGGCAGGCGGATCATATCTACGGAGAGAGTGAAGAGAAGCTGCGCATGGCGATTGAGCAGTCGAAGTCGATCTCACAGATAGACGCGCTCACGGGAGCAATTCTGGAAATTGCCGCCCAGACCAATCTGCTGTCGCTGAATGCTTCCATCGAGGCCGCTAGGGCCGGGGATGCGGGCAGAGGCTTCGCCGTTGTGGCGGAGGAGATCCGCAAGCTGGCTGATAACTCGCGGGAGACAGTGACCGAAATCCAGGGAGTGACTGAAGCGGTTGTCCAGGCGGTATCCAATCTGGTCGAGGGCGCGGAGAGCATGCTGCGCTTCATGGACCGGCAGGTGCTGAAGGATTATGATGCGATGCAGGAGACGGGTGAGCGGTACAGCGAAGATGCCAAGTATATTGATGAGCTGGTTACGGACTTCAGTGCCACCTCTGAAGAGCTGCTGGCCTCCATTCAGAGCATGCTGACCGCGATCAGCGAGACGGGCAGTGCAACGAATGAAGGCGCAGAAGGGGCCGGGGTCATCGCTGTCCAGGCCGAGCAGATCATCGGCAAGTCCGGCAGCATCGTTGCCGAGATGGAGGAGATCAAGATGAGCTCGGCGCAGCTGCTGCAGACGGTCTCGCGGTTTAAGGTCTAGTTATAGTGAAGGATGGACGGTCCTGCCGGTTTGCGGCAGGGCCGTTTTGCTTGTTGCGCTCCCTTTTCACTGTTTTTAATTGTACATTATACAACTATATAAGATGAACTTAAGAATGGAGGAGTGGAGTAGCGGGATTCCACCGCTAGTGGATGCTGTGTTGTGTGACGAGGACAAGGGTTGAAAAAATGTCCATGGAAGAGTATGTTACAAGAAGCGAAACGATAAGAAAGAGACAGTGAGGCGAGGAAAAGATGAGAGAAGGCGAAAACCGGATCGTAGGAATGGAAGATATTGTACGCGCACATCATGTGCTGCGGGAGGTTATCGTCCGTACGCCGCTGCAGCTGGATGCGGTACTGTCAGCTAAATACGGCTGTAATGTGTATTTGAAACGTGAAGATTTGCAGATTGTACGCTCCTTCAAGATCCGCGGGGCCTACAATATGATCCGCAGTCTGTCCGACGAGGACAGAGCCAAGGGGATTGTCTGTGCAAGCGCGGGGAACCACGCCCAGGGTGTGGCGTATTCCTGTAAGGCACTGGGAATCAAAGGGAAGATCTTTATGCCGAGCACTACACCTAATCAGAAGATTAAGCAGGTCCGGCGTTTTGGCGGCGAATTCGTGGAAGTGATTCTGAAGGGGGATACCTTCGACGATGCTTACGATGAAGCGCTGCAGGCTTGTATAGACTATAGCATGACGCTGATTCACCCGTTTGATGAGCCGCGCATTATCGCTGGCAATGGTACGATTGCGATGGAGATTATGGAGAGCCTGGACAAGCCGGCTGACTTTGTCTTTGTTACGATTGGCGGAGGCGGCCTGGCGGCAGGTGTAGCCACCTATGTGAAGACCGTGAGCCCGGCGACCAAGGTGATCGGTGTGGAGCCTACCGGAGCAGCTTCCATGAGCGAGGCGATGGAGTGCGGTGAGGTGATCACCCTGAAGGAAATCAATAAGTTTGTGGACGGTGCGGCAGTGAAACGTGTCGGTGGCTTGACCTTCGACATCTGCTCGAAACTCCTGGATGATGTAGTCAAAGTGCCGGAAGGCAAGGCTTGTACAACCATTCTGGAGCTGTATAACGAGAATGCGATTGTTGTGGAGCCTGCAGGCTCGCTTCCGATTGCTGCGCTGGACATGTACCGGGATCAAATCCGCGGCAAAAGCGTGGTCTGCATCGTCAGCGGCGGCAATAATGATATCGACCGGATGCAGGAGATCAAGGAGCGTTCACTGATCTATGAAGGCCTGAAGCATTATTTTATGGTTAATTTTCCGCAGCGTGCGGGTGCCCTGCGTGAATTCCTGACTGAGGTAGTCGGACCCGACGATGACATTACCCGGTTCGAATACACGAAGAAGAACGAGAAGGAGAACGGCCCGGCCCTGGTAGGCATTGAGCTGATGTCTACAGATGCATACGCCCCACTGATTGAGCGGATGAAGCAGAAGGGTGTGGATTACGTAGAGATCAACAAGGATGTCAATTTATTCAGCATGCTGATTTAATATAATCGTTATCGGCGGCAATAGCCGTTTATATGGACATGAAGAAGACCCGCTCCGGGTTCAAACCGGGCGGGTCTTCTTCATGATGATAAGAGTAGGATGCTGCGCGCATCACGTGCTGCTGATGTATTCGCTTATCAGGACTGAGGCACCTCTGTCTTCAGATACTGCTCGGCGTCATCATCCAAGAGATAACCGTTGCTCTTCATCAGCTTCATGAAGCCATCGAGCTTCTGCAGGAAAGGGCTGGTGCTGCTGTTTTTGGCCAGGATGCTGCTGTAGGCTTTCTGTGCCTCCAGATCCATTTCCAGATTATCGTAATGGAAGAGCGGCGTGTTGTTCTGACCATAGAATGTATTCACTGCGTACATGTTATAAAGTGTCTTGACTGCTGATAGGCGGTTGGATTTGGGATAGGTCTGAATGAACTGCTCCTGGGTTAGTGCACGGGAAGCGACATCCCCCCAGGCGATCACAAGCCCGTTATCCTTGGAAGGGGGCAGATCCGACTCGGTCGCCATTATTGAAATATAATCACGGATATCCTCTGTCACGTACAGTTTATATTTGCGGTAAGCTGCATAATCAATCACCGGGAAAAAGGTGCCTTCGGCCGTCTCCAGCTTATAGCCGCTCTCTCCCGCGCTTTTCAGCAGCGCACGCAGTGAAGCATTCTCCGTACTCTCGGTCAGCTTCACCATGCTGACTCCCGCCTTATAGACGGAGATGAGCTTCCGTTGTACCTCACTGCTGCTGAATTTCTTCTCCCAGGAAGGCAGGAGCGATTTGTGCAGGTTCTCGAGCTTCAATGTCAGAACAGTCGCCTGATAAGGAGTGACAGCATACAGATTGGTATTCATATAAGTAATAGCGCCCGGAAGGTTGCCTGAGGAGAACAGCGGCAGCGCAGCCCTGTAGACAGCCTCAGCATGGCTGAGGACGGCCGTACCGGTAACACCCGCCTTAGCGCTGGTAGCCGAATCAGAGGTGCCTGTGCTGCGGCCCGCGCTGCTCTCAGCACGGGCAGGAGCGGAGCTTGCTGCCTCCAGCCCCATGAGCAGAGCAATAGCGGCGGTTAGAACGACGTGCTTCTTCATACAAGTCTCCTCCTGTGTGGAATAAAAGTTGAATATATTCTCTATGATTTGAAAAATATTAATTTCAGTCCAAGACCACCGGCTGCGGCAAGAACCAGACTGACCCAAGGTGCAATCCGGATGACCGGGAACAGATTATCGAGGAACATTCCGGCAAAAACGGCCGCAATCGCAATTCCGACATAGAGTCCCAGGCCTTTGATATCAAAAGCCTTGGGCTTCGGGCTATCGTCCTCAGACAACGAGGCCATCCATTTCATAATAAGCTCAATCAGAACAATCGAGCCGATACCTACTATGATAAGGGTGAAAATACTGATCTGGCCGAAGATTTCATCCGGCCCGCCGCTCCACTGCATGATCAGTCCGGCAGCGCCCATCACTCCGAACAGAATGGTCAGGGCGGACAAAGAGATCATCAGGGAGTTCTTCAGCTTGCCGCGCGGAGAGCGCGGGGGGCTGCTGTTCATCACATCTTTGAAATAATCTCCGGGGTTCTCGCCGAAGATTTGCTTGGCATTCCTGCCTTTGGCCTGTCCCTTCAGCAGCAGTTCAGCCGCCTCCAGCAGCAGCTCCTCCGCACGGACAGAGTCTACCGAGCTGGCCCGCATGGCCAGAATCATATCTTCAAAAAAAGAGCGGTTAAATGGCGTCATCTGCTCACGCAGCAGGTTGTTTTGCTTAATCATAGCTTTGACTTTCATAGTATGGACGTATACCTCCAAGGTGGATTGATCAGGTTAGCCTTTAACCTAGAGTATACGTTTGTGCAGCAGTGGTGTGCAAGGACAACCCTTGCAGGCGGATAAGAAGATTCCGCTTCTGCGTAACTTTTCTTTCGTTTATCCCTGAATAATCCGTTTGGAAGAGAGAACACTGAAGAGGTGGTTGCTTCACCAAATATAGCTAGAGGAAGGCAGGGAGCGTTATGAAACAGGAGAACAAACAGGAACCCGGCAAATTTGTGGGCGACGGCTTCGCGCCTGCACCTGTTAATGAAGTGGGGGATTGGGGCAACTCTGACGGCTTCAGTCTTTGGGATGCTGCGGGTGTGGCGCCGGAGAACGGGCTTGATGACTGGGAAGGCCGGCGGGAGACCCACGATATGTTTCACGACAGCTATGACTGAGTGAAGCTCAAGCTTGACCCACGGCCTCTTTTGCTCCTGCGGGAGCGGAAGGGGCTCTTTTCTGGAAGGAGGACTATAGTTATTGACAAGAATTTAATGAGAATCGTATAATAAAGATATAAATCATACTAAATTAATCGGAATAATTATAATTTGAAATAAATCAGCTTTCAGGGAGGGCGCAGCAATGGAACGGAATATTATCATCCGGCATAATGGAGAGGAACTGACAGCGAGCATCCACTATCCATCCGCAGACAAGGCAGGCACCGGACGGTGCAAGAACCGGGTGCCGCTTGCAGTGATCTGCCACGGCTTCGTGGGCAGCCGGATTGGTGTAGACCGGATCTTCGTTAAGGCAGCCCGTGAGCTGGCGCAGGATGGCTATATGGTTATCCGCTTTGACTACGTAGGCTGCGGGGAGAGCAGCGGTAATTACGGGAGCGAAGATATGGAGTCGATGATCAGCCAGACCCGGGCGGTGCTGGATTACGGCATCAGCTCTGCCGATGTGGACCCGCAGCGTGTGACGCTGATCGGACATAGTCTGGGCGGTGCAGTAGCGCTGCTGACCGGTGTCCGTGACCGGCGGGTGAAGAACCTAGTGCTGTGGTCTGCGGTTGGTTATCCGTTCAATGATATCGTAAAGATTGTCGGAAGGGAAGCCTATGACCGGTCGGTGAAGAGCGGCTCAGCCGATTATTCCGGCTATTCGTTCACCCCGGTATACTTCAACTCACTGGCAGCGTTCCAGCCCTTCCAGGAGGCCGGGAAATTCAGCGGTGATGTGCTGGTCATCCACGGAACCTCCGATGATGTTATTCCCGTTGACTATGCCTTCCTCTACCAGAAGCTGTTCTGGACACGTCCTGAAGGCCGCTGCGACAAGGAGATTATTTTCCAGGGCGACCATACCTTCTCGTCAGGTCCGGCACAGGAGCAGGTGCTTAAGCGCACCCGGGATTGGATGAATCAGCAGGAGCATCTGCAGGAAGAATGGCAGAATTGGATGATATAGGATAATACCCCGTGCGTGCAATACCCAAGAATAAGCGGTAAAATAAAGGGGCAGACCATATACTGGGTTATGGAGGTTAGCACCCTATGAAATTACCGGCCTTCTTTATTGCGCATGGCTCTCCGCTGCTGGCTCTCGAGGATAACGAATACACTCGTTTCCTGGAGCGGCTGGGTTCTGATCTGGGGAAGCCCCGCGGCATTGTAGTTTTCTCGGCGCACTGGGACAGTCCCAAGCAGCTGATTACAGTGGACGCACAGCATGAAACGCAGCATGATTTCTATGGTTTTCCGGAAGAAATGTATAAGCTGGCCTACCCGGCCCCGGGCGATCCCGCGTTAAGCAGCAGGATATCTGCACTCTTCAAGGATAGTAATCTTTGTCATCAGCCTATACTCGGCCGGGGCCTTGACCATGGGGTCTGGGTTATTCTGAAGAAAATGTTCCCGCAGGCCGACATTCCGGTCGTAGCCTTGTCCGTCGATTCGATGCGTTCTCCCGAGGAGCAGTACAATATCGGACGGATGCTGGCTCCGCTGCGCGATGAAGGAATCCTCCTGATCGGAAGCGGAGGACTGGTCCACAATCTCAGGCTGCTGAAGCAGGATGATCAGCCCGAGCCTTGGGCGCTCGACTTCGATGCCTGGATCGCTGAGCGGCTCGAAGCATGGGATCTGGCTTCACTTTTTGCTTTTGAGAAGCAGGCTCCGCATGTGCGGGAGGCCGTTCCCACTTACGGTAAGGAACATTTCGTACCGCTCTTCTATGTAATGGGTACAGCCGATGAGGGCAAACGGGCGCAATTAATGATTCAGGCCTATCAATACGGTACCCTAAGCTTAAACTGCTGGATGGTCGACTAATACACAAATAAATGCAGGATACAGCCGCTCTAATGGCTGTATCCTTTTTTGTATGCAGATTTTCCGGTGTGCTCAAGACAAACTCTGCCAGCTATGATTAAATGAAAGAAAGCTTACATACAAAACTTTAGGAGGAACAACAAGTTTATGACGATAAACCGGTCTTCAGCCCGCCCTATATATGTCTTTGTCCTTGCTGCCGCCCTGCTCTCCGCCTGCGGGACAGAGAATGCAGTAACGGTTCCAGTGCCGACTACAGTAGCCGCTACTGCTGAACCCCAGCCGACCGAAGCTGCGCAGCCCACGCCGACAATAGCGCCTGCTGCCGGAATAGTATCCGGATTAACGGGGCTTCCGTCTACGGACGGAACGCTGCCCCGGCCGCTCGCAGTCATGATCAATAATGCCCCGGCCGCCCGGCCGCAATCCGGAGTCAGCGAAGCGGATATCCTGTACGAAGTACTGGCGGAGGGCGGAATTACCCGCCTGATCGGGATCTTCCAGAGTCATACCGGGGTGGTAAAGATCGGCCCGATCCGCAGCATCCGCCCCTATCTCCTGGATATTGGCGAGAGCTACGGCGGTGTGACGGTACATGCCGGCGGAAGTCCGGCGGCTTACGCCATTCTGCAGAAGGAGAAGAAGGAGGACATGGACGAGATCGGCCGTGCAGGTGCCTACTTCTGGCGGGATAAGGAACGCAAAGCCCCTCATAATCTGTACAGCAACGCCGCTAAGCTGCGGGAGGGGGCAGAGAAGCTGGGATTTGCCGAGAATGTAAAAGTTCCCGGTCTGCTTTTCACAGATCCAGATTATGTTCCTGCGGAAGGAACCCCCGCACTGGAATTCAATGTGAACTTTCTGCTGAAGAGCTATACGGTGGGTTATAAATATAACGCTGAGCAGCGCACCTACGTCCGCTGGGTGAACGGCAAACCGCATCTGGATCTGAACAACGCCAGTCCGGTGGAGGCGGCGAACGTAATCGTAATGGGCTCTGATCACAAGGTGCTCGACGATGTCGGCAGACTGCAGGTGGATGTGGAGCTGGGCGGAGAAGCGCTGCTGTTTCAGCGCGGAGTAGCGATTTCCGGCAAATGGTCCCGCAGACCTGGAGACATCATCCGGTTCGTGAAAGAAGATGGCAAGGAAGCGCTGATGTACCCCGGTGTGACGCATATTCTGATTGTGCCCAGCAGCCCATCCTTCAGCAGCCATGTCGATTATGCGCTATCGCCTAACCCGACCTGATTCCCGCCGGATAATCAGCCTTTCTTATGATTATTTTCGCAATTACAGGGAATTGTTATTATAGTGTAAAAAAGTTCGGTTTTTTACTTCTATCCATTCTGTTGATATGTTAAGATAACAAGGGTTGTCATTCATTTTCATGCTGTTTACATTTGGGTGGCTGCACGTTTTCACGGCAATTTTATGTAAAGGGGTTTAATAGCTAATGAAGTTGAGAAAAAAGGATATATTCTTTGAGACGCTGGAAAACATGGCTGACACCATTGTTCAGGCGGCCGATTACTTCGCTCAGAATATTTCGACTCTCCAGGACAATGTTGAGAATTTCGCCGGGGTGATGAAGAAATACGAATCCCAATGCGACACTTACACGCACACCGTCATCAAGGAACTGAACAAAACTTTTATTACGCCGCTGGAACGTGACGACATCATGGACCTGATCACAAGCATGGATGATGTTATTGATGGTCTGGAGGCTTCTGCCTCGCGTTTTTATATGTATAATTTGCTGGATGCGGATGAGTATATCATCCAATTCGCGGAAATTCTGCGTCAAAGTGCGTATGAAATCCAAAAAGCGGTTCATCTGCTCTCCCAGAAGAAGCTGCTGGCCATTCGTGAATACACGATCCGTCTGAACGATCTGGAGAACCAAGGCGATGAAGTTCTGCGTATCTGTACCAAGGCCCTGTTCGAAACTGTAAAAGACCCGATTGAGCTGATTAAGCGCAAAGAATTGTACGAGCGGTTGGAGACGACCACGGATAAATGTGAAGACGTAGCTAACATGCTGGAATCGATCATCATGCGCAACTCATAAGGGGCTCTAAATATGGATACATCTATATATGTACTAGGTTTTGTTATATTTCTTGCGCTGGCGTTTGACTTTATCAACGGGTTCCATGATACAGCCAACGCAATCGCTACCTCAGTCTCTACACGCGCGCTGAAGCCGCGTACAGCCATTATAATGGCTGCGTCCATGAACTTTATCGGAGCATTGATGTTTACCGGTGTGGCCAAGAAGATCGGCGGCAGCATTACCGATCCGACACTGCTGGACAACGGGATAGACATCGTTACCGCTACGCTCATTGCGGCGATTATCTGGAATCTGGTTACCTGGTGGTTCGGAATTCCGTCTTCTTCCTCACATGCGCTCATCGGGGCTTTGGCTGGTGCGGTATATATTGGAGCAGGCACGGAGCATATCAAATGGGATGGTTTCATTGAGATTGTGGAGGGACTGGTATTCTCCCCGCTGATCGCTTTTGCTATCGGTTATGTCGTGATGACGATCCTGAAATGGATCTTTGCCAAGCGGAGCCCGCATACGGTGAACAAAGGTTTCCGTTCGATGCAGATTGTTACCGCGGCACTTCAATCCTTCACGCATGGTACGAACGACGCCCAGAAGGCGATGGGGATCATCACCTTTGCCCTCGTGACCTCGGGACGGCTCGAAACGATGGAAGTTCCGCTCTGGGTTAAGATTGCAGCGGCTACATCCATGGCGCTTGGAACGTCAATCGGCGGCTGGAAGATCATTAAGACCATGGGTACCAAAATTTTCAAAATTGAGCCGATTAACGGCTTTGCTGCGGATATCTCGGCCGCATCTGTTATTTTCTCGGCTACATTGCTGCATCTGCCGGTAAGTACAACCCACGCCATTACCTCATCCATTCTGGGGGTAGGCTCGGCCAAACGCTTCTCCGCTGTGAAATGGGGAGTTGCCGGACGGATTGTCGTGACCTGGTTCATCACGATTCCGATCAGCGCAGTGCTGGCGGGATTGATCTTCAAACTCTTTTTCTAGATTTGAATAGAATAGATTAACCGAACAAGATGTCGCGGAAGCCATGGTTGGCTGAGGACATCTTTTTTTGTGTTTTCATTTATCAAGAGAGGAATGTCACAATAAGTTACAGCAAACTGATAAAAAACATTAATAGGCGTAAAAAGAAAATGAAATACGTCACATTTAGAAAAGAAAATGACATGGGTGATTAAAGTTTTTCGTAGTATGTTGTAGTTTTTGGTAGTCTTTAAAGTAAGGTGTGTTTTAAGTGTTACCATAGCTGACAAACACATAATGATATACAAAGGGGGGCCTGTCGTTGATCGACTTTCATCAGGTAGACAAACATTACGGACATTTCCATGTGCTGAAAGCCATTGACCTGCATGTTCAGGAAGGGGAAGTGGTTGTCGTAGTCGGTCCTTCCGGCTCCGGCAAGAGCACTATGCTGCGCTGCATTAACCGACTGGAGACTATTACGAGCGGCGGACTGACCGTTGACGGTATAACCGTAAATGAACGCAAGACAGATATCAACAAGCTGCGCAAAGAGATCGGAATGGTCTTCCAGCATTTCAATCTGTACCCGCATAAGCGAGTGATTGATAATATCACACTTGCACCGATTAAGGTGCTTGGACTAAGCAAAGCGGAAGCCGAGAAGACGGCGATGTATTATCTGGAAAAGGTCGGGATTGCCGATAAAGCACAGTCCTATCCTTCACAGCTGTCCGGCGGACAGCAGCAGCGTGTGGCGATTGCCCGGGGGCTGGCGATGAAGCCGAAGATTATGCTGTTCGATGAGCCGACCTCGGCGCTTGACCCGGAAATGGTCGGGGAAGTACTCGATGTTATGCGGACTTTGGCCCGCGAGGGCATGACGATGGTTGTCGTTACCCATGAGATGGGCTTCGCCCGCGAGGTTGCCGACCGGGTAATCTTCATGGATCAGGGACAGATCGTGGAAGAAGCAGAGCCGGAGCAATTCTTCGCCAGTCCGCGTGAAGACCGGACACGAACATTTCTCAGCCGTGTATTAAGTCATTAAACAAATATATAGGATTCAGGGGAGGAACAGAAATGAAAATGTCCAAAAGCTTCAAAATGTTAAGTGTATTGATGATCGCGGCTATGCTCGTGATTGCCGGCTGCGGCAACAACAATGCCAAGAACAATACCGGAGGGAATGACGCTGCTGCAGGAACGGCTACTGACTCAGAAGCGATTGCCAAGATCAAGGAACGAGGCAAGCTGCTCGTTGGTGTGAAGTACGATACCCGCCTGTTCGGTCTGAAGGACCCTGCATCCGGCAACGTGGAGGGCTTCGACATTGATATCTCCAAAGCCATCGCCAAAAAAATTCTGGGTGACGAGAACGCGATCGAGCTGAAGGAAGTGACCTCCAAGACACGTATTCCGATGCTGAATAACGGCGAAATCGATATGGTTGTAGCTACCATGACCATCACTGAAGAACGCAAGAAGGAAGTTGATTTCTCCGACGTCTATTTCCAGGCAGGCCAATCCCTGCTGGTGAAGAAGGGCAGCCCGATTACCGGACTGGATGACGTAACGAAGGATACGAAGATCCTGGGCTCCAAAGGCGCAACCTCCATTAAGAATATCAAAGAAAAAGTGCCGGGTGTAACCGTGCTTGAATTCGATAACTATCAGGATGCCTTCAGCGCCCTGAAGGCTGGGCAAGGCGATGCATTGACTACGGACGATGCGATTCTGTACGGTATGGCTTCGCAGGACCCTGGCTATGAAGTTGTAGGCGAGCCGTTCACGGATGAGCCTTACGGCATTGCAGTTCAAAAGGGCAACACCGATGTAGTTAAAGCCGTGAATGATACACTGGCTGAACTGAAAGCAAACGGTGAGTATGATGCCATTTATACGAAATGGATTGGTAAAGCTCCAGCGAAATAAGCATGTTCTAAGCTTCAGCTTACTTCACAACCTGCCTTATATTACTCGCAGAAACGGATGCCATCCCATAAGGATGGCACTGCCGTTTCTACTTGTTTATAGGAAGGATTCCTATGTAGAGCAAGAACGAACTACGAACTCATCTTTGGGCAAAGGCAGGTGAAATCAATGGAATTTTCAATATTAACGGATTATTTCGGGTTGTATATGGAAGGGTTCTACGGCACTGTGATGTCCAGTGTATTGGCCCTGATCGGCAGCTTCCTGATCGGAGCAGTGATTGCGGTCTTCCGCATTACTACTGTGAGAGCGCTGCGCTGGTTCGGAACGGCGTATGTGGAGTTCATCCGCAATATCCCGCTGCTGCTTGTAGTGTACATCTTCTATTATGGACCTTCTGCTCTGGGCTTTACGCTGGACGGCTTCAAGGCGGGAACGATCGGACTTGCGGTATACACCTCGGCCTTCATCGCCGAAGCGATCCGCGCCGGAATCATGGCTGTTCCCAAGGGACAAATGGAAGCATCACGTTCATCCGGCCTAAGCTACATACAGACGATGCTGCATATCATCCTGCCGCAGGCGATTAAGCTGGTCATCCCGCCGCTCGGCAATCAGTTCATCAACCTGATCAAGAACTCCTCGGTGCTGACGCTGGTAGCCGGCCTTGATCTGATGTATTTCGCGGACAGTATCTCAACAGAGACTTACCGTACCTTCGACACCTACATCTTCGTGGCGTTGTTCTATCTGGTACTTACCCTTCCGCTCAGCTACGGCGTACGCGTGTGGGAACGCAGACTGCAGCGCAAATATTAAGAAGCCACTCAAAGCATAAAGGAGGGATATCATGGATTTTATTGGTGCATACTCCGCCGATAATTTGAAGTTTTTGCTGGACGGACTGTATATTACGCTGATCGTTGCCTTTGTATCGATCATTCTGAGTTTTGTCATTGGCTGTATTATTGGAGTCATCCGTTATTCAGAAGTGCCGGTATTGTCTCCGGTGATGTTCTACCTGGTCGAGCTGATCCGTAATCTGCCGCTGCTGCTGATTATATTCTTCATCCGCTTCGCCTTGCCGGAGGTAGGAATTAAGCTTGGACTGATTACGGCGGCGATTGCTGCACTAACGATATTCGAGGCGGCGATGATCGCTGAGATTGTACGGGGCGGGTTGACGTCCATTGATAAAGGGCAGATTGAGGCTGCACGTTCCTCCGGTCTCAGTAATTTTCAGACTCTGTGGCATATCGTGCTCCCCCAGGGACTGCGTCGTATGGTTCCGCCACTGGTCAGCCAGTTCATTTCGCTGCTGAAGGACACCTCACTCGCGGTAGTCATTTCATTGCCGGAGCTGATGCACAATGCGAATATCGTAATCGGGCACAGCTATGGCTATGCTATACCGACGCTCGCGCTTGTGGCACTGATCTATTTCACCGTAAACTTCCTGCTGTCCATGCTCTCCAGAAGACTTGAGAACAAAACAGCATAAATCGAGCGGGTTCGGGGCAAAACCGTATAAAATAAAGTGCGGGTATGATACTATAGTTGTCAACATCTCTAGGCAGGAGCAGTGGCGATGGGACAATCTATTCTGAGAATGAGAGTTGCAGAGATTCTGCTGGTAGCGGTCGTTACCGCTGTGGCCGGTGAATTCAAAATAAATCCGTTTGATGGCGACATCTTCCGGATTGCTATGGGCAGCAGCGCTTTTCTGCTGTTTTTGCTTTTAATGAGGCAGTTGCCGTATATCAGTACAGGCATTGCTACGGGTGTGGTCGTCCTGCTGTTCCGGACCGCAATGGATGCAGTAGAAGGAAGCGGACTGACGTTTGAGCAGAGCCTGAACAGTCATTTCTCCGCGATGGTCTATTATATTGTGTTCGCCATGCTGATGCATGCCATCAAAAGCCGGCTGGATACCTTCCATCCGCTGGTGCTGGGCGCTGTTGCCGCGGTAATCGATCTCTTGTCGAATGAAATGGAGCTGCTGACCCGGCTGATTGTACTGGATTCGGCCTCCTTCCGGCTGAACGAATGGACGTATCTGATGGCGATCGCTGTCCTGCGTACGTATTTCACGACGGGGGTATACAGCAGTATCTCCGTCAGCCAGATGCGGATCAGGGCGCGTGAACAGAACGAACGGATCGAGCAGATGCTCGGCTTCGGCTCCGGCCTGTACGGGGAAGTATTCTATCTCAAGAAGTCGATCGGAACGCTGGAGAATGTGACTCTAAACAGCTTCGAGCTGTACCGCAATCTGAAGGCCGGGGAAGGACCGGAGCCGTATAGCCGCCAGGTGCTGGATATCACCCAGCAGATCCATGAGGTGAAGAAGGATTCCCAGCGGATTCTGGCCGGGCTTGTGAAGCTGGTGGAGCGCGAGGTTACCGGTGATATGCCGTTATCGGGAATTCTGCGGTTCACGGTCAAGAGCAATGCCAAATACGCCGAAATGCTGGGCAAGCAGGTCAATTTTCATATTCATATTACCTCCGATTACACAACCGACAGTTATATTCCTCTGCTGACTCTGCTTAACAACCTCACTGCCAATGCGGTGGAAGTCATCAAACGTAAAGGCAGCATCAACCTGGATGCCTATGAGAAAGACGGCATGACCATTTTTACAGTGACCGATAGCGGGGCGGGGATTCATAAACGCGACCTGGAGCTGTTGTTCGAGCCGGGTTTTACTACGAAATTCGATGAAGAGGGAATCGCCGCTACGGGGATTGGACTCTCTCATGTACGGGATATAGTGAATATGTTCGAGGGAACGATTACCGTTCAGCCGGTGTCACATGCCGGAGGGGCCATGTTCCAGATTATTGTGCCGAGCGCAAAGCTGCGGAAGGAGGAATAGAGAATGCCACTTTCTTTCTGTATTGTAGATGACGACGCGTCGGCAAGAAGAATGCTGCAGCATATTATTGAGGATAGCGGACTTGGCGAAGTGGTGGGTACGGCGGAATGCGGGCAGGAGGGGGTAGCCCTGATCCTGAGCGAGACGCCGGATATTGTGCTGATGGATCTGTTGATGCCGGACCAGGATGGTATTGAGACGATCATTTCCCTGCAGGCGCAGGGCTGCCGTTCCAAGTTCGTGATGATCTCACAGATTGAGAACGGGGATATGGTCAGCCGCGCCTATAAAAGCGGGATCGAGTTCTTCATCCGCAAGCCGATCAATAAGATTGAAGTCGAATCTGTGCTGTACAAGGTGAATGAACGTTATGCGATGGGCCGTTATCTGGATGAGATTAAGCTGACGCTAGGCAAGCTGGAGGGGCTGCAGTTCGGAATGCCGCAGATGCCGTCCGGCAAACGCTCCGTCAAGGAGATTATCCAGCCGATTCTGATGAATATGGGAATGATCTCGGAGAATGGCAGCCGGGATATTATCACGATCATGGAACTGGTGGTGGCGGGGGGGAACAGCGGGAGCCTTCCGCCGCTCAAGGAGTTGTATGAAATGGCAGCCGCTACATATAAACCGGTGCCAGCCGATGCTGCCAAGGAAGTCAAAGCGATTGAACAGCGTCTGCGCCGCGCGCTGGCTGCCGGACTGGCGAACCTTGCTTCCATCGGTCTGACGGATTACGGCAATCCGAAGTTCGAGCATTATGCGCCGCTGTATTTCGACTTTGAAGAAGTACGCCTGAAGATGAAAGAGATTGAACAGGGGAGAGACACCGGCAAGGTGAAGGTGAACATCAAGAAGTTCCTGCAGGTGCTTCATTTGGAAGTGCTGGAGGGGATGGGCCGCTAGAGCGGAATGGATACGGAAAATGAAGCAAGGAATAAACCTCCGGAACCGCTGCCCAGCGGACTGGCGGTTATTTTTTTGAGATTGATAGCAGGAACCGGGAACGATGCAGAAGTTTCATAATAGTAGGCCTCATGCGTTACAATAGTAGCAGGCCGACAGGCAACGGGCTGTTGCCATGCGGATAGCAGGATAAGGTGGAGGACTCATATATGATACGAACGCTTGCGGTAACGCATAAGGGTGAGGTGCTGACTGACCTGCCGCTTCAGAGTATAGTGCTGGATAACTATGCCTGGATTTGGGCGGATTTTGCCATGCCTACGGAAGAAGAAACATTGCTGCTGGACACTTATTTTCATTTTCACCCGCTGGCCATTGAAGACTGTATGCATGTGCTGCAGCGACCGAAGCTGGATTATTACGAGGAAGTGCAGTTCTTCGTGCTGCATGCGCTTAATGAGCGTACGTTGGAGGCGGAAGAGGTCGATCTTTTTCTCAGCAAAAAATTCCTCGTTTCCTACCATCACCAGAATAAATCGGAAATGGAGGAAGCGTGGCAGATGGTCCAAGCTGAAATTCATAGCCGTAAGGGCTGGTCGGGCGGGCCGATGGCTGCTGCTTACACCGTAATGGACAAGCTGGTCGACAGGTATTTCCCTTCGCTGTACACCCTGGAGGATGAACTGGCAGATCTGGAGAGCAAGAGCGACAGTGAATCGGTGGAAGAGCTGATGAGCCAGGTGTTCAACGTGCGCGGAAGACTGCTCAAGCTGCGCCGGACCATCGTGCCGATGCGTGATCTGATGTACCGGATCGTCAACTCGCAGCATGTGCAGAGCAACGGGGAAGAACGGATCTACTTCGGTGATATTTATGATCATCTGCTGAAGCTGACCGACATGATTGAAGTTGACCGGGAAATGACCGCCGATCTGCGTGACAGCTACATCTCGCTCAACTCCAACCGGATGAATTCCATTATGAAGACACTGACGGTGATTACTACCGTATTTATGCCGCTGACGCTGATCGCCGGAATCTACGGGATGAACTTCAGGGTGATGCCGGAGCTGGATTGGGATTATGGTTATTTCGCGGTGCTGGTGCTGATGCTGGTGCTGGGAGTTGGAATGTTCAGATGGTTCCGGCGGAGCGGCTGGTTTAAGTGAGACCGTGCAGAGAACCGGACAAGGAGCAGCGGTATAAAAGAATGGTTATGGCTGACGACGCACGGGTATTCTTGGAATACAGCGGCCTCGCAGCAGACAGACAAGGCGTGTTAAACGCCGCCGCTTAAGAACGACGGCGCTTAACAGAGGAAGGGGCCCCGGTTTTGCGGCTCTTGGAGGTATTTTTGCGGCGCTGCGTGGTTGGGCGTCTTTTTTTGCGCCGTTTGGGGGTATACAGTGCCGCATCTTCTTCCGCCGCAAGTGCTCCCGCTGCGGTTCCCTTGCCTTTGCCGAATCCGCCCATCACGAGCTTCACCATGGGAGCCATCTGTGAAAATCCCTGCATGACCTTCTGTACCTTGCCCATGGAGTTGACGATCCCGTCAATCCCGCCCATCCGGTCGACAATTCCCTTGATCTGCTCCATATTCGCCAGACTCCCGAGGTTGCCCAGCCCGCCCAGCAGACCCCCGGCCTTCGCAGTAGCAGCTTCGGCAGCGGGCACAACAAGTGCGGTATCGGCAGCTTCAGCACCGAAGGCAGGCAGTATTCCGGGTTCTCCGGGAAGCGGGGCAGGGGCGTAGGAAGTGAGTCCCGGATAGGGTGACGGATTGTACGGCTCAGCCAGTGAACGCCCTTCCCTGCGGGAATGATTATAGTAATGCTCAGGCATAATATCACATTCCTTCGTTAGTGGTTTGCTATACTGTATGTCATGGGCGAACATACGGTATAGACGAATGCCCGGGTAACCGGGATACTAGCGGAAAAGGGCGAATGCCTACAAGTACCCTCTGGAAGTGAAGAAACCGTGTCCATGCTTGATTTCGTGAGGTTTTGTAGTACTATAGTTAAGGCGGTAAATCCTATGAAGCTAGGGAAAAGGGCCGTTAGCCCCATGAGCGGTGTGCGCCCAGGGTGGACGTTTGTCCATCATTTTCGTTCTTTACAGCGTGAAACCGTTAATGCTTGAAAAATGTGCTCCAGTGCAATATAGTAGAGGCAAGATAGTCACATTAAATTTATGCTTACGAGTATCCATTTTGTATGGACCAAACTTTTAGGGGATGATAAACGATGCAGCTTAAGAAGCTAAACGATAAAAGTATCGATCAATTATTTGAGGCTATTTTAACATTGAAAAATATGGAAGAATGTTATGTGTTCTTTGATGATTTGTGCACAGTGAACGAAATTCAATCGCTCTCGCAGCGCCTTGAAGTCGCGCGGATGCTGGGCAAAGGGTCTACATACAATCAAATTGAAGCAGAAACAGGTGCCAGTACAGCAACAATCTCCCGTGTGAAGCGCTGCCTGAACTACGGCAATGACGGTTACAAGCTCACGCTGGAACGTCTGGGACGATAACTGATGCAGCCGGGTGTGCTGATGATCAGCCACGGCTCCCGCGATAAGACCTGGGTGTCGATCGTAGAGGAAGCCGTGAGTCATTTATCGCTGGGGGAAGAGATTCCCGTGGCGGTATCTTTCCTGGAGCTGGTAGAAGGGCGATTGATCCAAGACGGTATAGACGAGCTGGAACGTGCAGGGGTCACAGATATTATTGTGATCCCCTTGTTTGTTTCTTCCGGCAGTACGCATATCGATGAGATAGAGTATGCACTGGGTGCTAAGCCGGTTCCGGAACGGGAGACGGATCTGGAGCGGTTCAGGGTCACAGCGCGGATTCATTACGGCTATCCGGTTGACGACGATCCGGACATTGCCCAGATGATCTGGGATAAGCTCCGTGGGCTCTCGAAGCATCCCGAGCGGGAGACCCTGCTGCTCGTCGGACACGGCAGCATTCATGAGGGCTTCCGGCAACGCTGGGAGCAGGGGATCTCCTCACTCGCGGCGCGGGTACGGGACATAAGCGGGCTGGCTGCGGCTGATTACGGGCTGCTGAATCCGGACAGCGTAAGAAGCAAAGTGGAGTATTGGCAGGAGCAGGGCCATGATGTACTGGTGGCTCCGCTCTTTTTAAGTGAGGGGTATTTCACCAAGGCTGTTATCCCGCAGCGGCTGGAAGGGCTCAGTTATGCCTACTCCGGCCAGACCCTGCTGCCGCATCCGCTGCTGCCGCGCTGGATTGAACGGCAGGTCGAGGCGGCGCTACAGCGTCTGCGGGGCCGGGGTTAGAAAATAACAAAAAATCAAGAAATCTGGGGGCGGGCAGTGGCAGAAAGTCCAAATAGTCACCGTAGAAAAAATAGAATGCGTCCAGTATTTATTTTGGCAGCCGCCGCATACATATATCTATACTTTCTGCCGGGCTGAGGGGTCTCCAGCGCTGCGCGGGAGTATAAATATAATCCTCTGAAGCTCCCTGACATTGCTTGTGGGGTCCTGAATTGGGTATAATCAGTAAGGTTATCCATTATATAAACAGGTGGCGTTCCGGTAATGAAAACTGCGAGATTGATTTATAATCCCACTTCTGGTCGGGAAGAAATGAAAAGACGACTCGCCGATATTTTAGACCGGCTGGATGTTGGCGGCATTGAAGCCTCCTGTCATGCAACAACCGGAGAGGGCGATGCCACAGCAGCCGCAGCTGAGGCTGTAGAGCGCGGTACGTATGATCTGATCATAGCTGCCGGAGGCGACGGTACGCTCAATGAAGTAATCAACGGGATGGCTGAGAAGCCTAACCTTCCCCCGCTCGGCTTGTTACCGCTCGGGACTACCAACGATTTTGCCAGGGCTATGGGCATTCCGAAGAATTGGGAGGATTCCTGCGACCTGATTCTGCGCCAGGAGTCGCGCCTGATTGACCTCGGCAAAGCCAATGACCGTTATTTCATTAATATAGCCGGCGGCGGCCAGCTGACGGAGCTTACCTATGAGGTTCCCAGTAAGCTGAAGACCATGATGGGCCAGCTTGCCTATTACCTGAAGGGTATAGAGAAGATGGCCAGCCTTGCTCCGCAGGAGCTGTACATCCGCGCGAACGGCCAAGAGATGATCCATGACGAGTTCATGCTCTTCCTGATCGCCAATACGAACTCCGTCGGCGGCTTCGAGAAGCTGGCTCCTGGGGCCAGAATTGATGACGGCCTGCTCGATGTAATTGCCGTCAAGAAATGCAACCTGGCCGAATTCATCCGGCTGGTCCGGCTTACGATCCGCGGTGATCATCTGAATGACAAGAAGGTCATCCATTTCCGCACCGATGCAATGGAGGTTACTTCGCCCGGCCACGTCCTGCTTAACCTGGACGGCGAACTCGGCGGCACGCTGCCGGGCAATTTCAGTATTCTGCCGCATCATCTGCGGATCTTCGCGCAGAATAATTAACAAGATTAATAGTGAAGATAATGAAAGAAGTGAACCTATACACATGAGTAAACACCGCAGCGGGCGCAGCGCAAGCCGCCGGGAACAAGGACCGGCCTCTGTCGCCGGACTGCCAGTGATTAAGAATGATGAGGTCCTGCTCGATATTATCGGCATGACCCATGAAGGTGAAGGGGTAGGCCGCGTAGAGGGCTTTACCCTTTTTGTGCAGGGCGCTCTCCCCGGTGAGAAGGTCCGCGCCAGAGTGCTGAAGACCAAGAAGCAGTATGGCTATGCCAAGCTGATGGAGCTGGTACAGGCTAGCCCCGACCGTATAGGGCCGCCTTGCCCGATCTATGATCAATGCGGCGGCTGCCAGCTGCAGCATATGGATTATACCGCCCAGCTGGCGTGGAAACGGCAGCTGGTGGTGGACAACCTGGAGCGGATCGGGAAGCTGCAGGTTGCGGGTGTGCCAAACGCAGGTGCTGCAGGGTCTCCGGGTGCAGGTGCTAATGTGGCAAGTACAATGGCTGCGGATTCCCTGAACGAAGGAATCGTTGTCCTGCCTACCCTTGGCATGGACGAGCCTTGGCGTTACCGCAACAAGGCTCAGGTGCCGATTGGCGTGACCGACGGCGGTCTGGTCGGCGGATTCTACGCACGCGGCAGTCACCGGATCATCGACATGGAGACCTGTCTGATTCAGCATGAAGACAATGACAAGGTCGTTGCTGCCGTGAAGAGCCTTGGCCGTGAGCTTGGCATTACCGCCTATGACGAAGAGACCGGCCGCGGGCTGCTGCGCCACGTTGTGGTGAAGAAGGCCTTCCGCACCGGCCAGATGATGCTGGTGCTGGTTACGAATGGCCGGGATATCCCGCATCTGGATGCCTGGCTCGGCAGTATCCGTGAGCAGCTTCCTGAAGTGGCGAGCATCTGCCAGAACATTAACACCCAGAAGACTAATGTAATCTTCGGTAACGATACCCGCGTCTTATGGGGCAGCGATGTCATCTACGATTATATCGGAGATGTGCAGTTCGCTATCTCAGCGCGTTCCTTCTACCAGGTGAACCCGGTCCAGACCGAGGTACTGTACGGCAGAACCCTGGAATACGCTGCGTTAACCGGAAGCGAGACTGTAATTGATGCCTACTGCGGCATCGGAACCATCTCGCTGTTCCTGGCCCAGCATGCAGACCAGGTCTACGGGGTGGAAATTGTGCCTGAAGCTATAGAGGATGCCCGCGCGAACGCGAAGCTTAACAACATGAGCAATGTGAAGTTTGAAGTCGGCGCTTCAGAGGATGTCATCCCGGCCTGGAAAGAGCAGGGCATCACGCCGGATGTGATCGTCGTCGATCCCCCGCGCAAGGGCTGCGACCCGCGCCTGCTGGAGACAATCCTGCTGATGAAGCCGGAGCGTGTGGTGTACGTATCGTGCAACCCGTCCACCCTGGCCCGGGACTTGCGGGTGCTGGAGGATGGCGGGTACAGAACAGTGGAGGTCACTCCGGTGGATATGTTCCCGCATACGGTGCATGTGGAGTCGGTAGTGAAGTTAGAAAGAAGATAAAACAAAGTCATATCAATGAGTATGAAGCCACTGAGTGTTATATTGCACATTCAGTGGCTTTTAATTGTGGAAATATCCACGCACTATTATAGGAACAAGTGTATATTACTAATGAAGTGAATGAGCGTTCAGTGCAGTTGCTTTTTACTTTTTTTTATTGTTAACCATACGAAACTTAAGCCATAAGAAGTCAGTAGTATTGAAACAAGAAGGATGATTTCTGTGAAGTGTGATAGAGAAATGGAAAAAATTGTTGATGAGAATCCGATAATGGTCCATTGGATGACATAGACTGAATTTATATTTTTGCTTAAGCCAGTCATGAAGGCTATCACTGGACCTTTGGTTTGATTAAATAATAAATAGAGTAGTCCGATCCATCCTATTACCAAGATAATGTTAAAAATCATACCTGTGAATGTCATAAAGAAGAATGAATGTTCATCAACAAACATACCCTTTTTAGCGATAAAACAATAAGCGATATAGGTTAATGAGATGGCGAGGGCGAGTGGTGTGACCTTAAAGAAGAAGCCTTTTTTATCTTTTAAATACCGATATAAGTGAGCAAAATAAAACCCTGAGACAACAAAAATAATCCAATTCACAAATGGAAAGGTCACATTGCCATTTGTCGGTATGATTAGACCAACGATATCAGCAATGAGAAAATTGTCTGATTTGAACAAAAAAATATCTCCTAAGAGTGAACAAATGAGGGCGATGACAATAACGGCTGTGGAAGGAATATTTAATTTCTTGACAATGCCAATAAAAATAAATGCCAAAGCTGCGAATTGGAGAATATCCATATAAAAAAGTTATGAAGTGCAGTCATATTGAATGCGTCTCCAGCAATAAATGTTCGTATTGTTTCAGGGATGATCCACCTGCAGACATTCAGAACAAATCCAATAACAAAGAGATGTAATCCTCTACTAAATAAATCAGATGGGTGGTTCTTACGGGAATAGGTAATGCCCATCCCCATAGTAAACATAAAGACAGGAGCAGCAAAAGGAGAGCCTAAAATACTGACAGCGAAATCCTCAAAAGCACCATAGGTTGGTACTTCAAATACACCAAGAATATGTTGCCAAATCATAAAAATAACTGCGAGACCTTTTGCAATATCCAATTCCTTTTGACGCCCAGTGTTTACAGCTTCTTCCGAAAAGAAGCTTCTTAGATGAATAACTTTTAACATAGTATTCTCCTTATAAGTGTGAAGTATAATCTTATACTCCAAGTTGGATTAAATGGGGGTAATGGGCCTCTTTTATGCAGTTTATCTATTTATGATTGTTGGATTTCATGATCTTTATAAAATTAAAGAACCCATCATCAAACCCATCATGATCATCTGAAGGGTCTTCATGTTGGAAATGGGGATCTGGATAGTGTTCATTGTAAAATGCATTGATTTGAAAGCCGCATTTATTCACGTAAAAGTGGATGTTTCTCTTTTCAAAGTAAGGTGTACCAGTTTGCCAGACTAGAGTATTTGGATATTTTTCTTCGATTGCTTGCCACACTTCAAAACCAATGCCCTTGCTGTGATGTTCTGGTTCGATAAAGAAAAAGTCCAAATGATTATGGTTTGTTACGTCATTAATAGACACAATAACGCCGCCGATACGATGGCCGCTCTTGTAGATGTTATAAGTTTCTGCTCCTTTGCTATAAAAATTTCTCTCAATATCTTGGTCGGGTGGAATAAGCTTGTCAGAAGCATCTTCATCCATGACTATTATGGCTAGAGAAAATGCATGCTGAAGTCTCTTTTTAAACGACGTTAATCCGGATTCAATGACGGGTTCGAAGATGAGTTCATTCATTTTCATTTTTTTTTACCTTCTCCTGTTTGATATTGTTCAGTGATGTTTCAAGAGATACGACAAATTCTGAAATGACATGTGTCACAATGTCTACACATGGCTCTAAAGTGGATCTAAATGCATCACTTTCAGCGGTGAAAACATCTGAAAAGATGGTTGTAAGATAGTCATTTCCAGTTTCTGTTAACGATAATTCCTTTTCTTTATGACCGGTAGGAACAAGATCTATATATCCTAACTTTACAAATTTCCGAGTGACTGAGTTGATCGTTGTGCGAGGTACCTGCCATTCATCACAGATTTGGCGTTGTGTATGTGGTTTCCTGTCTGAAAGGGCGTATAATAGCACAAATTCATTCTCATGGACCCCTATTTGCTTAGCAATAGAGTAATATAAGCCGTCTAGTTTATTGATTGCAATCATAAAGTTTAGTATTTTTGTGCGTTCAGAATTCATAGTTGATCTCCTTAATAATAATACGATATCGGATTGACAATAATACGATATCGTATTATTGTCAAGGGTTCATTATCCATGTGCAGTGCACCTCCTGATTTCGCTTAATTACAAGACCGCATGCCTTTGCGAGAGAGGGGACGGTCTATTTTCGTTTTATATTAAAATGATTCGTGCATTACCCGTATTTAGACTTTCCCTTCCTGTTGTTAATATGAAAATTGTTACAGGGAGTAATTGGCGTTTAAGCACTGCTGGAGAAAGCGTATACAATTAACATTTGGAAGGGAAGGGCAACGTGCGGTTACTGCGCAAGACGTTTTGACGGATCGGTGTAGTCAGCGAAAGCTGGGCTGCATTCAACTGTCAGGGCTGTAGATCATCGAGGCCTTCTACCCGTCCGCTCTTGTGAATGCGCTTTCAAATTATGTCTGCCATTTATGTTCAGAAGGAGGTGTGTGTATTGACCGTCAAGCTAGACTTGACGTAACCCAAGGAGAAAATATTAACAAATGCGATATTTTCCCCGAAACAGCATCTTAACTGGGGTAACTCTATAGCCAGACTTTAGAGACTTCCTCAAGAAAAGGAGTCAGACTAAGATGAACAATAGAAAATGTGTAATCAGCATCTCCCGCCTCCTAGTCATCATCATGTTGTTCTCCGTATTCACGTATACTCCTGTCCCGGCTGCTGCGGCCGGAGAAGAATTGCCAGTTGAACTGAGCGACCTTATTGCTCAAGCCGAGGCTCTAAAAACCGGCAATCCGGAATTCCCGCTCCAAGTCAGCCAGTCTGTCTATGGTTCCGTCTATGGTTCTGATGTGAACCAGGCTTTGCCCTGGGTGCATGTCGACGAACTCCAAGCTCTTAATGATGCGCTTGAGCTCGCGCGTAATGTGAACACTCCCGCCGACGAAGCTATAGCCATTCTTAAAGCAGCCATAGTCACTTTCAATGAAAATATTAAGTCAGACGGCTCCGATCCTTATTTCCGTCTTGATCCGGGTCCGGGTAAGGTTCCTGTAAAAGTTACCGCGCCCACGAATACCTGGACGGCCAGAACTCCGCTTGACAACCGTGTCCCCGCTGACTTTGCCGGGGGCACGTTCAAGACGATCCCGTATCCTTTTGCAGATTCCCAAGGTAAAGCTGAAGTACTCCAGATTCATTACGCCCATAACGGAAAAAGCACGTTCGGCGGCATAAGTCTGGAATCCCCGTTGTCCCCGGCCGTAAATGTCACAGAGGGTTCAACGATTGAATTCGATGTCTACTATCCCAAGAGTGCGCAAGGCAAATTCATGAGATGGAGAATCAGAAATACGGGCACTAACCTCGATACCTATCTTAGGGATTACCAGTACAACAACCTGAATCCTGACTGGGTGGGCAGCTACAACGGTGAATCCTGGTTGAAGGCGCATCACAGCATTACTGCCTCAACGGGCAATTCCTCGAACTTCATTCTTGAGCTACATGGCGAGAATGCCCGTCCTGCAGAAACCGGTATGCTGCTTGTCGCCAACATTGAGATTACCGCACCTGATCCTAGTGGCGTTGCACTTCCGAATGTAGTCAACAAGGAAAACCAGAGTGCCGTAGCGCCTCTAAAGAGTCTGTACAATAAGGAGAATGGCCTGTTCATGGTCGGCGCGATCGGCACGGGACCCGTAACCGGAACCCGCGCCAATCACTATGAAATCTTCGTCGACGGCAACAATCTGAAGGCCGATGGTACGCATCCCCGTGGCCCGGAGTGGCTGAAAAGCGTTAGCGGCGAGGCCCTGAACGGCGCAACCACTACCCCTGGATTAGCGGAATATAGCTTCCCGACCAATTCTTATCAGGCGATCAGGGATTCCGGAACTCCCGGACAGTACAAGTCTCACGGCCATGTTCTGGCATGGTACAACCAGGCCCCCGGATGGATGACACAGATGATTCCCGCGAACCTTACTTCCGGGTATAATGGCGGGACCGATTTCTACGGACTGGGCAACGGCGTCACAACTACGGTCAAGGTAGACAAAGAAATGGCGAGAAGGGTGCAGTTCAACCACACCATGTATGTGATGCGGCACTTCCTGACCACAGATACGAAGTACGGCTCCAGCGAATCCCGTGGCGTCATTCCCTTTAATTCCTGGGATGTACTCAACGAAGAGGTTCACGAGAGCCGCCACAGCGAACTCATCCCCGGGGATGCGAACAGCTGGAGAACTAGCCTGAAACATACCAACTGGCTTGCTGCCATGTCGGATGATCAGATTGGCGGCGACATCACCGACCATTACATTTACCTGCTCTTCAAAAACGCGCACATCGCGGCTCCCAACGCCAAGATGGCGGCAGCTTACAAAGCCAATTACACTAATCTTCCGGAGTACATGAAGCTTGATGGACACGACAACGACGGCAGCATTGACACTTACATCGTTGACAATCCACCGAAGCTGACCTATAACGATTACGGACTTGCGACCCGCAGCAAAGCGAGAACAGTATACAATATGGTTCTCGAATTAAATACCGCATGGCGTTCCGATCCGCTGTATGACGGAAGACCCCTGATCGAAGATATCGGTATCCAGGGACACGATGCGGTGGGGAAGACCCTTGCGAGCGATAACCAATATGCGATGGCCCTCTATGCCTCTCTCGTTGACCGGGGCCTGCTATCAGGTATTACTTATTCAGAGCTTGACCTTAAGGTACCGACCGATGCCCCCGGAGGAGGCGCGACCGCTCCCGCAGTGCTCAATGTGAGACAGTCGGATGCCCTTGGTTATCAGTACGCGCTGCTGTACAAAACGTTTAACAAGTTCGCCCCGTATATCGATCACATCATCAGCTGGGGAGTATCCGGTTCCGGATGGCAGGGAAGCTATGTCCTGTTTGACGGTCAGAGCAATGCAAATGCCGGCTACTATGGCGCCATGAAACCGGACAGATTCATTCTTGGACATTCGTATCTGGATGGTTTTTTTACAGGCGAATTCGAGAAAATTCAGAACGATGTCATTGACCTTGGCGATCTTGGAGTCTATAGACCCCGCAGTGTGAATGCGGACCTCAGCAGCTTGACACTGAGCGCGGGAACACTCCAGCCTGCGTTCAACACAGCCACCACAGAGTACGATGTTTCTCTAAAGGATGCTGACAGCATTACCGTGACAGCGGCAGCGGCAGACAGCAGGTCATCCATTAAAGTGAACGATAAGGTGGTTGCCAGCGGTACAGCTTCTGAAGCTATAGCGCTGACACCTGGAACAAGAACGGATATAAAGGTTGAGGTAACAGGTGCAGACGGCAGGGTCAAGACGTACACTCTAAAAGTAGTCAATGGCAAGACGGAGACTCCGTCCACTCCGGAACCAGGAACACCATCTGCAACACCTACGCCTGCAACATCTTCAACGCCTGCACCTGAAGTACCTTCAGCCCCTGCACCTGCAGCTTCTGCAACACCTGCCCCTTCCGCACCAGTGGTACAGGGTCAGACAGTAACCATGCAGGCGACAGTGAACAAGGGTACAGCATTGGTTAAGGTATCGGATCTGGCAAAAGCAAAGGAATTCATGGAGAAAAATGTTACCCTGGACATTCCTGCCGCGCAAGGAGTGAATTCATACTCGGTAGGCTTGCCTGCTGCAGCACTGACAAGCGGAACCAAGGATGACAAACTCACCATTTCCACAGAAATCGGTCAGGTCGTCATTTCCGGTAATATGTTGACAGGCGTGGCTGAAAGCAGCGGCAAGGAAGTAGCGCTGGAGATTGGAAAAGGCGACAAGTTGGGGCTCCCGGCGGAAGTGAAGGCGGCTCTCGGTGATAGGCCGTTCATTCAGCTTAGCCTTAAGGTAGACGGAAAAGAAACGGCCTGGAGCAATCCCGGTGCACCTGTAACCGTATCCGTGCCTTACAAGCCGACTGTGGACGAATTGAAGAAACCCGAAATGATTGGGGTCTGGTACATTGACGGAAGCGGGAATGTGATGACCGTACCAAGCGGACGGTATGCTTCCAAGACCGGTAGGGTAACCTTCACAACCACTCACTTCGGCGACTTCGGTGTAGCTTACGTATCCAGGACATTCACAGATCTCGGAAAGGCCGCATGGGCCAGAAACGCGGTCGAAGTCCTTGCATCCAAGGATATTCTCAAGACTGAGGGCGGTGAATTCCATCCGTCAACCGAGATCACCAGAGCAGATTTCCTGTACTCCCTCGTCAGGGCACTTGGCTTGACTGCCAAGGGAAATGGGAATTTCAGCGATGTGCAAGAGAATGCTTACTACTATAATGAAATTGCCATAGCCAAAGCACTTGGTATTACGAACGGCCTGGACAACGGCAGATTCGGCAGCGCTCTTAAGATCACAAGACAGGACATGATGGTGTTGACCGAAAGAGCCTTGAAGCTGGAGAAGAAGTTGAATAACCCGGGTGCGGCTGAGGATCTGGAGAAATTCTCTGACAAGTCCAAAGTGGCTTCCTATGCGGTGAACAGCGTAGCTGCCATGGTGAAGGAAGGATTGATCGAAGGCAGCGGTAACAAAGTCAATCCGGCCGGCAACACCACCAAAGCAGAAGCTGCGGTATTCCTCTACAGACTGTATAATAAGTAAGAGATTCGCATAAGAATGTGGAAACCGTGACAGCTATTGCTGGCACGGTTTTTGCTATGTGCGGCGAAAATATGGATATACGGGATTAAGCACAAGCGTGTAAAAGAACGCAAGAAGACGCTCGGGAATTGCTCCCCGTAGCGTCTTTATTTTTGCGTTTTTGACTTGTTGAGGTATGGCGCAGATCGTGGAAGCGGATATAGCGTAGGTTGTCCGCTCGATTTCCATTTCCACCCTTGAGAATGGATTAATCCAAGCCTCGGTCATGCACGCGTTCCAGAATATTGCTGAGGGGATTCTGCCATTGACCTATAGGTCAGTCACTTTTTTCGTATTAACACGAATTCCTCCTTCTTTACGTTTTTCCGCATATTCAGCGGTTGCAGTAAAGAGTAAGTCCGAGGATGAATTAAGCGCAGTTTCAAAAGAGTCCTGCAACACGCCGATGATGAAACCTACACCAACGACCTGAATGGCAACATCATTCGAAATGCCGAATATGCTGCACGCTAGAGGAATCAGTAAGAGCGACCCTCCAGCAACGCCTGAGGCTCCAGCAGCAGCTACGGCAGATAGGATACTAAGAATAAGCGCTGTTCCAAAATCCACTTCAATGCCAACTGTATGAACAGCAGCGAGAGTCAAGACGGAAATCGTAACCGCTGCACCCGCCATATTAATGGTAGCACCTAAGGGAATGGACACCGAATAGGTATCCTTATCAAGCTCCAATTGTTCACATAAGCTCATGTTGACTGGAATGTTTGCAGCAGAGCTGCGAGTAAAGAATGCCGTAATCCCACTTTCCTTCAGGCAATAAAGAACAAGCGGGTAAGGATTTCGGCGGATTTTCAGATATACAATCACTGGGTTAACAACAAGCGCTATAAATAACATACAACCAATAAGCACGAGAAGTAGTTTACCGTAATCAAGCAAGGATGAAAGTCCATTGGCTGTAATAGAATCATACACAAGTCCCATGATGCCCAGAGGCGCCAGGTTGATTACCCACTTAACGATATGGGATACCGCATCAGAAAAGTTAGTGAGCATTATCTTTGTACTATCATTGGCACCTTTTAGAGCTATACCAAGAAGGAGAGCCCAAGTCAGGATACCTATATAGTTGGCATTCATTAGGGCGTTTACTGGGTTGTCGACAACCTTAAACAGCAAGCTCTTCAGTACTTCTACAATCCCGTCAGGTGGAGATAGGTCGTCCGCACCCGTTACAAGTGACAAGCTCACCGGGAAGATAAAACTTGCAATAACTGCAGTTAGACCGGCCAAAAAAGTACTTAACCCATATAGAGCAATAATCGACTTCATATTCGTCTGGTGGCCCTTTTTATGCTGCGAGATAGCAGTCATCACTAAGAGCAGGACCAATACAGGCGCGATGGCCTTTAATGAGGATACAAACAAGGAACCGAAAATGGTGAAGCCTGTTGCATCAGGAAACGCTAAAGCCAGGATACTACCAATTATGATCCCCACAAATATTCGTTTTACTAGGCTTACTTGATTCCATTTGAGCAATAAAGCGTTCATGTATTCCCTCCGGTATCAATATGGAAATATAACTAAGCCCTACAGCTTTACTATGTTGATACATAGCCGCTTTACTATGTTAAGGCAATTATATTTAGGCTAGTTTAACACGGAAATAACCTTCTATGTAAGAGTGGGAGAAACTGTGCGTAATTTTTCACTTATACAAGTGTAGGATGGACAAACTTTAAGAAGCATTTATAAGGTTCCTATTCCTTATTTGTTCAAATAAACCTACATTGGCCTCACCTCCCTGCCCGAACCTTCTTGATGTCTGGCTATTTTTGTTAGAAGAAAATGCTTTAGACCATTGTTGGCAGGATCAAGATTCATAGAGTAGTATGAGGGTTAGGTGATCTGTACTCCCGGAGGAAGGGAAGCGGGCTCTAGGATGAATAGAACAGCCCCATACGTGTGAAGATAAGAATGACGAGGTGCAGAATGAATCGAATATTACTTGTTGAAGATGATGATAATTTGGCGTTTGGGATGGAATATACCTTAACTAGTGAAGGGTATACCGTATTCGTTGCCGGGAGCTTGGAGGAAGCCCAAAAGGCATTCAGGGGAAATGCCGTCGATCTTGTTTTATTAGATGTAAATTTGCCTGATGGTTCCGGGTACGACCTCTGTAAGGAAATCCGGATATCGTCTCAGGTTCCTATCATATTTTTGACGGCTTTGGATGAGGAGACCAATGTTGTTGTAGGGCTTGATTTGGGAGCAGATGATTATATGACCAAACCAATCCGGACCAAAGAGCTTTTATCCAGAATGAAGGCGGTATTAAGACGGAATCATAAGCCTAAGGCTGAAGTGAATCGATGGATGTCGGGCGATATTGAAGTCCGGGTATATGAAGGCACGGTGTTCAAGTGCAATCAGGAGCTTTTGCTGACGGGGCTCGAATACCGGTTGCTGCTTGTGCTCATCACTCACCCAAAACAAATTTGCAGCAGAAGCACTCTTCTTCACAGTCTATGGGATATGTCAGGCGAGTTTATCGATGATAACACCCTTTCGGTCCACATCAGAAGATTAAGAGAGAAGATTGAGGATGTCCCGGCTGCACCGAAATATATCAAAACTATTCGAGGAGTCGGTTACAAATGGAATGCAGACGTCATCGGACGATAATCCATGATTGAAGTCATGCGTAATCCAGAGTGGAAATCAATTGCCGGTAAAGCTCTTGTACTTCAAGTCCTGCTGGCGGTACTCGTATTCGTTGGTATGAACTACCAAGTCGGACGTATCAACGAAACGATCGCGAATCAGAATGCTGCGCTCATTGGTCATGTGTTGAATGAAGAGCCGCAATTGGAAAATCAAATCATTCCCTTTATCACTCAGGGGGCAGAACGAAATGAAGTTATAGCAGGCAAAAGGATATTGGCGCAGTATGGATACAGCGAAGCCATGTCAGTCAAAGATAACCCCGTCCTTTCTGGCATCTCCTGGCCCATCATGACGACAGCCCTAGTGCTAATGTTTATTATTCCACTCATGTTGTTGTTGCTTGGGGAGTACCGCCGATTGTTTGGCAAGATCAGGACGGTGGCTGCCGCTGCAGAAGAAGTCGTAGAGCGTCATTTCGATAAACCGCTGCCCGAGAACGCTGAGGGTGACTTTGGTGCGTTGGGACGCAGCTTCAATACGATGGCGGGAAGGCTTCAGAACAGTCTGGAGCAACTGAAGCTGGAGAAGAGCTTTCTGCACAATTTGCTCTCTGATATTTCACATCAGCTAAAAACACCGATGGCATCCCTCATCATTTTTAATGAGAATTTGCTGAATGAGCCTAATATGAATAAAGAAATGCAAATGAAATTTCTGCAACGCAGCCAACAGCAGCTCGAGCGGATGGATTGGCTGATCATCAGTTTACTGAAGCTGGCTCGCGTCGAAGCTGGCGCAATCGTGTTTCACAAGGAAGAGACTCGATTAAGGGAACTGATCGACAATGCCGTACATACGTTGCGTTCGTTATCCGAGGGAAAGAGGCAGACAATCTGTATCCACGGCGGCGAGGATATCATTGTACTGGTGGATGCAGATTGGCTGACAGAAGCTTTTATTAATTTGATTAAAAATGCGCTGGAGCATACACCTGGGGATGGGGAAATCAAGATCGTTATGGAAGAAAACCGGTTATTTTATACAGTCAGCATTTGCGATAACGGAGAAGGGATTTCTCCGGAGGACCTGCCTCATGTGTTCAAGCGATTTTATAGCGGGAGAAGCGCATCAAAGCCGCAAAGCGTTGGCATTGGCCTGTCGTTAACCAAATCCATCGTTGAAGGACAAGGCGGGATGATAACGGTAGATAGCGAACCGGGAGTAGGGACGGAATTCAAGATTTCGTTCGTTAAAGGCAACGGATGAAGGGGAAGCTTACGAAAACGTAAGCTTCCCCTTCACTGTATCGTAAGCTTCAGTGCTTATACTAATAAACAGATAGTGGAAGCATAAGCTTTGGAGGGAAACAGATGGAAATACTAAAAACCGTTAATTTATACAAAACGTACGGAAGCGCAGAGGCGAAGGTTGAAGCTCTGAAAAATGCGAATTTCTCTGTTCAACAGGGAGAATTTGTAGCCATCGTAGGGGCAAGCGGTTCGGGAAAGAGCACGTTGATGCATATTTTAGGCGGGGTGGACCGCCCTTCTGGCGGACAAGTCATCATCGACGGTACGGATCTTTATAGTAATAATGAAACGGAACTAGCAATCTTCCGCAGACGGAAAATCGGATTTATTTTTCAATCCTACAATTTGATCCCGGTCTTGACTGCAGAGGAGAATATGATGCTGCCGATGTTATTGGACAACAAAAAAGGTGACGAAAAATATGTGCAGGAGCTAATAGGGATATTAGGGCTGACCGGGCGGAGGCATCATCTTCCATCCGAATTGTCAGGCGGCCAACAGCAAAGAACGGCGATTGGCCGCGCGTTAATCAATAAACCGTCGCTTATTTTAGCGGATGAGCCCACAGGAAATCTGGATAGTAAAAGCGGTAAGGAAATTATGGATCTTCTTACGTTCTCCGTGAAGAAATATCATCAGACATTGATCATGATCACGCATGACTTGAATATTGCCAGAACCGCAGATCGGGTCGTAACCATCGAAGACGGCTTTCTTCAAGAGCCAAATGAGGTGAAAGCACATTGAAAAGCTACAAAGGGCTGACCGGGAAGTATTTGCGGGGGCAGAGAAAAAGATCGTTGTTTACAATCTTCGGTATTATCTTGTCCGTTACCCTGTTCACAGCGATTGGTACTATAGGGATGAGCTATTGGGATAAGTTAGTCAGACAGACGATACAGGATTTCGGGGATTACCACGTCTCTATCAATGGTATTTCAGGAGATGCTGTCCCGAAGGTGAGAAATAATGCCACCGTGGATAGTGCCGGCATCGTCAGCAGGGAAGGGTACGCCATCATTCGTGAGACGAAAGAGAAGGAGCAACAGGAAGATCCTTTCGCTGCGCCATACCGGTATTTGAATGTCAAAGGGTATGATACGAATGCTATGAACATGCTTCAGGTGCAACTGGACTCAGGCAGGCTGCCGGAACATCCGAATGAAATCGTCCTTGTATCATCCAGCTTAAGTTACTTTCCTGAGAAGCCAGAACTTGGCGACACCCTTAAGCTCGACCTCGGGAGCCGGAAGGTGGCATCTACTGGTGAAGATAAAAGGATTAATGGACTAGGAGACTTCGGTTGGGACCTGGACGAAGCCTTTCAAGCTCAAGTCTCAAGACAATATACCGTGGTCGGCTTGATGAAGCCGCCAAGCACAGGGAATTGGTCTTCCCGGTACGTTTTTCCTGCCATAACCTTCAATGATTACAAGAACATCGATCACACGAAAAAGTACTTTATCTTCGTCAAGATGAAATCCATGAGTGATATCAAAGGGAAGACGGAAGTATTAATGTCCTCGTTAAAAATGAGTGATGTCGAACAAGGCTCTGCCACCCAATTGGATAGGGATAACGAGATTAAGAATGTAAGAATCGAGTACAATAATGATCTGCTTAAATTGTATGGCAAAAGCATGTATGAGGGTGTGAACAACAGCTTAATCCTGGCACTTGCCGCAGTCGTTGCGATTATTATCATTTGTACAATGGCAGTGATTTATAATACCTTTCATATTTCTGTACTGGAGCGGATTTCACAATTCGGTATGCTGCGATGTATTGGAGCTACACCAGCCCAGATCCGTAAGATTGTGATGCAAGAAGCGGCAGTGCTGAGCTTGATTGGGATACCGGTCGGAATTCTCTCGGGGACCCTGTTTATGAAGGTATTGTTCTACAATATCAGCTTGTTAGCGTTAGGGTTCTTAAACGATTTGAGAATGGTCATTTCCATGCCGGTTCTGATCGCTGCCGGGCTATTAGGCTTGCTAAGCGTATTTCTTTCTGCCATTGGACCGGCCAAACAAGCCGCCCGTGTATCGCCTCTGGAAGCGCTGAAAAGTGCGGGAAGCACGAAGGTGGATAAGATTAAGAAGGTTAACAAGTCCAGGTTTGTTACAAAATTATTTGGAATTACAGGACAATTTGCCAGCAGGAACCTGCAGCGGAACAAGAAGCGGTTCAGGATTACAGCCTTCTCCATGATCATAAGTGTGGTTTTGTTTATTGTCTTTAGTGGTCTGGTTGATTTCATGCGGCAGACGACGCAGATCTCCGGTGCCCAGTATTCATACTCGCTATCCTATGATGGTCCTTCCAAACGAATAGAGGATAAGGTGTACGGGCATATTGCCCAGCTTGAGGCTGTTCAACAAGCATACAAATTCTACAATAATCAAGTAGAAGCGATTATACCAGAGAACCAAATCAATCCGAACTATTATGAATTGACTAAGGGCCCCTATGATGTTGCTGAAGGGGAGGGGTACCGGACGAGTAATAACTTTCTTGTGTCCTATGGAGACAACGGCTTGGATGCTCTGCAATCCAAACTGACAGCCGGGAAGATCGATAAGGCTGAAATAAACCGGGAAAATGGTGTAATCGTGCAACAAAAGATAAGCATGGTTACGGAAAATGGCAAACAGCTGATTCTCGATCAAACCCGGTTTAAGGTTGGAGACCACATCAGCATCCGAGCCATGGACGGGAATCATAAAGGATATCTAACCGTGACAGTGGCAGGGATTGTCGAGCAGAGTTTGCTGTCGAACGAATATAATAGCAGTCAGGTTCTTTCATTCATTACGACGCCGGAAGTCTATTCCAGGATCATGGGAACCGGCGCTTATTCCAGAATCTTCATCATGGCTAATCCGGAGCGATCAAGCCAGCCAATAACAGACTATCTCAAATCATTAAATGAAAAGGATGCCGGATTTAATTATACGGATCGGGTGACGGAAATCGCTCAAGCCAAAAACGATGCCATGACGTTCAGTATCTTGCTGTATGGCTTTATCGGTGTCATTGTGCTCATTGGTTTCTTGAACATTATGAATACCGTTAGTACGAATCTGATCCTTCGTACGAAAGAGTTTGCAGTACTAAAGGCGATTGGCATGACGCAGAATGAAGTGAAGAAAATGATTATTTTAGAAGGTGTATTTTATGGTTTATTCGCTTCCTTAATCGGTATTCTGTTAGGGACGGTTCTGAATTATGGATTACATGTTCTGTTTGCAGGCATTTTGGATACAGCCTGGGTATACCCATGGGTCAGTATCGGCATTGCCTTCGCGGGTGCGATGATTACATCGCTCGTGGCCACGATTTGGCCGATGTACAGGTTGAATAGAGTAAATATCGTAGATGGCCTTCGGATGGAGAATTAGACTGCGTGATTCCACCCTGTGGCATCACAAATGAAAAGAAGACCCCAGGAACCGGCAAGCTCCTGAGCGTCTTCTTTATTTGTGCTTGTGCAGAATCATAGAGAATTAATAATGCTAACTAACGAACTTACCGGGCCCGTCCACCTGCATCGTCAATTGCACCAATTCCTCCAGAAGCTGCTCCTCCAGACTGATGATTTCACACATTCTTCTGTGAATCTTCACCCGCCCGGCCGGCTTATTGCCGGAACACATCACCTTGATCATGAATTGATTAATCAGATCCCACTGCTCTCCTGCATGACGGTAGCCCTCGGCGGCCCGGGAGAGTGCCGGAACAGAGGCCTCTTGGTTAAGCAGCTGCAGGAACTGGCTGAACCGGATCCGGCTGATGGGCAGGGCGTTCGCGTACAGCTTGAGGCGGGAACCGGCTTCGGCGGAGTTGTCAGCGGGAATTCCTGTATGCAGATAGGTATCGGCATAGATTCTGAGGTTAGCAGCAACCTCGCCGGGCTGAACCAGATGGGCTGGATTCGTCAGCATTTCATGAAGTGTTGTCTCCCAATCTGTGTAGGAACGCGAAGTATCACAGAGCTCAAAGGTGGCATAGAAATGGCAGGCTTGCTCAAGGATATTGAAATCTATTGCCTCAAGCTCTTTGCCATAGTAGGCATCCGTCAGATAGATGATGTTGCCGGGCCGATCCAGTCCAACCGCAAGGCAGGCATGGCTGGTATGCAGCCTGCGGAAGGCCACACACCAGGGGCAGTCATAGGAATCGAAGCCGACCAGCACTGGCATTCCCGAAGACAGTCTTCTCTCCAGAAGGTCAAGCATAAAGTCCTTCTCCATCGCCAGCCCCTTCCGTTCGATGTAATTGAACATGAGGCCATGGTATGCAGAGAGAGAGTCTGTACTGATCCGCGGCAGCGCTAGCCGCTCAATGAGCGGCTGATCCGGGGACTGCTGTTCTGCGAAGGACATCTGCCAGGCATTGCCGTACATACACTTGCTGTCCTTGCCCTGCCACTGGGCAACAGATTGGATACAGTCATCTATACAGCTGCGCAGGGTAGGATAGGGCGTACTCTTAATGGGAGCAATGTTCAGCACTGCTCATCATCTCCTTTGCCGACACAAAGTGGCTCTGCAACCGGTTTCGATAAGAGGCAGGAGTCATACCGCTATATTCACGAAATAGCCGGTAGAAATATTTCATGTCGTAAATTCCGACCTCCAGGGCAATGGACTGTATCCCAAGCTCTGTGAACATCAGCAGGAGGCAGCTATATTTCATGCGGATTTCCTGGAGCATCTGGATATAGGACCTGCCGGTCTTAATTTTGAATAATCGCTGAAACTGGCGGGAGCTCACCGCAAACTGGCGGCTCATCTCCTTCAGTGTGATTTTCTCTCTGAAATGACTGATCATATACAGGATGACGTCATGCAGCGGATCATAGTCCATCCCGGGCTGCTGAGCGAACGGAATGGCGGCTGCGGGCAGTATGAGGTCTGCCAGTTCGAACAGCAACGGGTATAGCTGCTGTGGGTCCCCAAGGGAGCCGCAGCTCTGCATCTCATGCATACGGCGGAGTACTAAGGCCAGCTCCACGCTGCTCTCTCTATACCCGAACCATTGCTTCACCTCCAGAAGCTTCAGGAGCGGGAGCATCTCTTCTTCAGAAAAGGGTTCCGGCAGCCCGCTGAGCATCCTGCCAAGCTCAGGCCTGAGCATACAATTGTAGATGAGGAGCGGCTCTGCACCGGTCAGATCCTGCGGCTGAAAGACATGGGAAACCCCGGGTGGTATAACTAACAAATCTCCTTGCATAACCTGCATTTTATCCTCATCCGCTTGGTGGATGCCTTCCCCCTGAACCACATAGGCGAGCTCTACAAAATCGTGCTGATGACGTACGGAAGTGACCGTTTCCTGAGTCAGGAGCATTTGTACCGGCGAACAGGAGTCAAATAGATATTCCCCAGTAAAGACCGGAAAAACTTCCATAACACAAACCTCCGTTTCCTGCTTCCTTAAGATAGACTTCTGGAATCCATCCTAGTATATCTGAATATTTTGGCGCATTCAACCATATATTAACAATCTTTATTTTGGTATATTCATCCTATTAATTCCTAATTTGCATATTGAAAGGGGTATACACATGCAGCAAAAGGTTATTGAGATTATCGCGGAAATCAAGGAGGAGCCGGGCCTGCTTCAGACGCTGAGCGGAGCTTCCGATCTGACACTGGACGCCGCACTGGATTCGCTGCAAATCATCAACTTTATTCTGAGAATCGAAGACGAATTCGATGTCGAAGTAGACTTTGATACCTTTGATCTTGAGCATTTGAAATCGGTGGACCGCTTCTCCGCGTATGTCGAGGGGCTTGCTGTACGATGAAGAACGCTGTACATTGCGGCAGCCTGGAGTCGGAGCGATACTGGCGGGAGGAAGATCTGGCTGCTCTGCCATCCGTTCCTGATGCGAAGGCTCTGGCTATCGTGCAGGCCATGGATGAACTGCTGTTTGTCTTCTGCGGGAGCGGAGATATTCTATTAACCCGTCATGGGATGAACAAGGCTCAATATGATTATCTGCAATCTCTCGATTATTCGTTCAAGACCAATATGAATCCGTTAACCCTGGCCGTGGAGGCATCTGGCACAGCACAGAACGTACTGAATACAATGAATGCAATGAATGTATTCGAGCTGCTGGGCAGGCTGAACCCCGGGCAGGAGCCAGACAGGTTAATACCGGAAGGAGCATGGCTTGAGCCCTTTGCCGTGCTCCCTGGAACGCATGAGGCGGTTAAGCGGTATAAGCTTCAGCCCGCTCTCCCGGATGAACAGACTGTGCGCAAAGTGAACACCAAAACCTACTCTGCTGCTATGCGGGACAGGCTGCTGCTGCCGAATATCGCTCTTGTCGTTGATAGCGTGGAAGAGCTGCTGCAATCCGGACAAGCGCTGCTGGAGAAGGGGGCTTTGCTGATCAAGGATGAGTATGGTGTATCCGGCAAAGGCAATCAGCTCGTGGACTCGGAGCGGATCTTGCGCCGGATTGCCGGGTACCTGGAATCCAGCCGGAACCAGGACAAACGAATAAAGTTTGTGCTCGAACCGCTGCTGGACCGGGAGACCGACTTCTCCTGCCAATTTCACATTGACCCGGAAGGCCGGATCTCGATATTGTCCGTTCAGCAGCTGGTCAACCATGGCTTTGCCTTCGGAGAGTCTCATTCTCCGGAGCCGGCTCTGCTCGAAAGGCTGGACCGGGAGGACTATTGGGAGATCATGCACAGCATTGGGCGTGAGCTGTATGCAGACGGTTATTTCGGTGATGTATGCGTGGACTCCATGCTGCTGCGTGACGGAAGCCTCGCCCCTCTGGTCGAGATCAATGCCCGGAAGTCGATGAGTCTGATCAAGCATAATGTAGACCGCCAGCTCAAGCAGGAGGGAATGCATACCTGCCTGTTACAGGTGCCGCTGGCAACCATGGGCGAGGTTCATTATGCAGATCTGCTGGGGCGGCTTGAGCGGGAAGGCATATTATTTTCGCGGGGAGCGGGGGAAGGAGTGATTCCTTTGGCTTCGGGCACACTTCAGCCTCCTGACCCGTCCCGGTCTGCCGGTTCCACTAAGGGCAAGCTGTATGCAGCACTCGCTTACCGGGATGAAGACAGCAAGCACAGACTCACCCGCAAGCTGGACGAATCGCTTCTGCGCTCGGGCTACACTATACTGCGATAAAGAAAGGGACCCTCCAATGAATAACACCGTGACGATTCTATGCTCTGGTTTCGGTCTGGGCTTCTATGTCCCCGGCCTGCTTCTGGAACGGAGACTTACCGCACTTGGCATCCAGGCGGAGATTGAGGTATTTGAAACACTCATGTCCGACAGCAAAAAACAGCAGACAGACAACAGCCGCAAAGCGTACCAGCAGAGCTTCGCCGTCGCCTTGACCTCGCAGAAAATACCGGGAGATATCCGGGGCAGCCTGGATGCTGCGGCCGTGGAACATTTATTACAGCAATGGAAGCAGCAAGAACGGCAGCGCTTCATTGTATTATCCGGGCACTGGGTGCATGTCATGGACCGGTACCGTGAACTGGCCGGCTTTCCTGTGGAGGCTGACCTGCTCTATATTGACGCCGATCTTTCGCCGTCATGGAAGAACCTCCGCAGGCTGAACCCCGGTTACGCGGAAGGCTACCGCGAAGTAAGCATGTATGATCCCGCAAAATGCGAAATTCTGTGCAGCATAGATGCCGGACTCGCGGAAGCACTGCCCGCTTCGGCCAGGAACGGGAGACTGGTTGTTCACGGCGGCGGCTGGGGAATTGGCACCTTCCGCGAGAAGTTTGATAGCCTGGAGTCGGCAGGGTATGAACTGGATATTGCCGCGTACAGTACTCAGGAGATTGGAGAGGCCGTTCATGGTAGACGTTATTATATGAACGATCCGGAGTGGCGGACCTGGAAGCGTGACAGCAGCGGGCAGTATACCTTCCCGCCTTTTGCCGGGGTAACTGTCAGCCAGGCAGACCACTTTCCGCCCTGCCATAACTACGAGGACGGGATGTATGGCGTCATCCGGCAGGCATCCGCAGTCATCAGCAAGCCGGGAGGCGGCGCCCTGATTGATTCCCTGGCTTCGGGCACTCCGCTGGTGCTGCTGGACCCCTTCGGACCGCATGAGAAGATTAACAGCGATCTGTGGGTAGAGCTTGGGTACGGCATCCGTTACGGGGAGTGGGCCGAGATGGGCTTTGAGCGTGAGGCGCTGCGGAAGCTGGCGGACAACCTCCAGTCAGTCAGGGGCCGTTATCCGGATTATGCGGCAAGCTATGCGGAGCAGCTATCCGCAGCAGAAGGGAGAAGCTAATGCAGCCTACCAGTAGAGTGAGCCTGGACGCCAAGTCCTTTGAGGCTCTGAAACGTACGATTAAGAATGTCGTGGTCCCGCACAGGGAACGCAAGCATGATCCCGGCTTCCGGACGGTGATGCCGGAGATTATGTCGCTGAAGCTGACCAACCGCTGTAATCTCCGCTGCAAGCATTGCTACCAGTGGAATGAATCCGGCTATCATCATGATATGGACACTGCCGAGCAGAATCTCGATATGGATGTGGAGATGATCCGGAGGCTGCTCGAGGAGACGGATGAAGCGCAGTCCCGCCTGTATTTATGGGGCGGCGAGCCGCTGTTTCACCGGAATACCAAGCAGATTCTGGAGCTCCTGCAAGAGCATCCCCGGGACACCACGATCTGTACCAATGCCTATCTGATTCCTAAGTATGAAGAGGAGCTGTGTGCAATCTCTGACAACCTGGAGCTGCTGATTCCGATCGAGGGGTTCGAGGAGGAGCATGATTTGCTGCGCGGCAAAGGCTCCTTTCAGAAGGTGATCGACAGCGTCGAACGGCTGCTCGAGCTGCGCAGGCAAGGCCGCTTCCGCGGCCGGATCTCTGTGCACAATGTAATTAATGACAATATGATCGGCCGATTGTATGAGCTGGTGGAGTTTTTTGAGCACAAGGGCGTCGACCTGGTACTGCTCTGCTTCCCGTGGTATATCTCTGCGGACACGAGCCTTGAAATGGACCGCTTCTACGATGAACACTTCCAGTGGCTGGCGGAGCTTCCGCCGGATCACCGGAGCAGCTGGCATGCCTTCAAATACCATATCAAGCCGGAGAATGTCACCAGGCTGACCGAAGACCTGAAACGGATCAACAGCAACACTTGGCAGAATACCCGAATACGTTACCAGCCGGGGCTCGACTTTGATGAAATTGAGGATTTTGTGGCCGGCAAGCCTATGCTCTCCCGCAGTACGTCGAAATGTCTGGCGCTCAGTACTAGGGTGGATATTGCTCCGAACGGGATGGTGAGTGCGTGCAAATTTTTTGGCGAGCTGGCCATTGGCAATGTGAAGGAGCAACCGCTGACGGAAATATGGAATTCAGCCCGCTATGACAGGCTGCGGCGGATTCTGGATGAAGGCTTGTCGCCGGCCTGCTCCAAATGCAATGTGCTGTACCTGAACACTTATGCTGCCCTGACACATGTATGAAGAACGGGTGTGATTCACCTGCCTATAGGCTCGGTATCCTGGGTGCCTCGAATAATGCTGTACCTGCCATGCTGGAGCCTGCGCGGGTTGTGGAGAAGGTGCGGATAGCCGCAATTGCCAACCGGACACGGGAAAAGGCAGTGACTCTGGCGGATGCTTACCAGATTCCTTATGTGGCGGGCAGTCTGGAGGAGCTGCTGGAGCTTGGTGATCTGGATGGGGTATATATTGCACTCAGCAATGACCTTCATGCAGAATGGGCAGTCCGGGCATTGGAGGCGGGGAAGCATGTATTGGTAGAGAAGCCGATATGCTTACATCCCGAAGAAGCTGAACGATTGCAGCTGGTACGGGAAAGCTCCGCCTCCCCGAAGCTCGCCGAAGGTCTGATGATAGCCTTCCACCCCTGGCAGCAGGCTTTGAAATCCATAGTCGATTCCGGGCAATTCGGTCCGCTCCACAGGATCAGTACTAGAATATCCGTACCTGCCAGGGACAGATATGCCGGGAATTACCGCAGTGTTAAGGCGAAAGGCGGCGGCGCTTTTGCCGATCTGGGCTGCTATTGGCTGCAGTTTCTGCAGACCCTTGTTGGTCTTCAGCCCAGAGAGATCCGGGCGCAGTCGGCTTTTGACGGGCCGGAGGGCTGTGATTGGACCTTTCAGGCGGCGCTGCAATATACGAACGGTCTGGAAGCCGAGTGCCTCACTTCCTTCGAGCTGCCTTTCCGGGCTTCGCATACGCTGTATTTCGAACATACGGTGCTGACGGTCCCGGATTTCTTCCGGCCTGTCAAAGGCTTCTACAAAATCAAAATACGCCATGATCTGCCGGACAACCGCAGCACCCTGTGTGAATTCGAGCCAATGAACTACTATGTCAGCCAGTTGAATGCCTTCGCGGAAATCATGAGCGGGCAAAGGGCAGAGCAGCTGGAAGCTACATGGGAACGGATACACCTGCAATCCCTAATCATGGCCGAGGCGCAGCAGCGCCGGGTCTGTCTATGAAGCAATCTTCCAATAACCCAAACGTCAAAACAGCGATTCCCCATCAACGGAGAGTCGCTGTTTGTTGTTAACGGTCCTGCAAGGAAGGGGGCTGCTCTAACCAGGAGCGCTCGTTGTTGATCACATAAATCCCCAGCGCCTGCTCGAAGGTAAGGCCATGATTATAGAAAGCCAGCACCTTCGCGGCGAAGCGCATACTCTTATCTGCTCCGGGCGACTGCAGCAGCTCTGCAGCGAGCTTACGGAAGTCCTTCGGCTTAGCTTCTGCAGCATCAACGGCATCCAGCAGTCCCTTGTGGCTTGGAAAGAGCATGCGGTTATAAGCCAGGATCATTCGCCCGCTGAAGAAGACCAGGTTGCTGGCTGTGTGAGCGAGCAGGTAGGCGTCGTTCTTACGGGCCGCTTCTTTGGCGAAATAGAAAGCGTACAGGAAGATCTGGGCGCAATAGTCCCGCAGATTGCGTTCCCGGCTCTCTTCAGGGTAGAGCGCAATTCGGGCGACCAGTTCACCCAGCTCCGGGATTCTGGAGAATAGAACGCTTGAACCGGTAAAAGCATACCTTGTCGGCTCGTTGCCCCGCCCCGCGGCAAGCTCCAGGAACCGGAGGTTGATCACCTTGATATCGGCGTATCCGCCTTCATAGGTACTGACTTCCCGGTCCACGTAGGACAGTCTATTCTTCCGGTCATACTCTGTGTAGGCTTCATCGGTGAATACCAGGTGAACATCCACATCCGAGGTCTCCTTGGCGGTTCCCTGGGCTACTGAACCACTGGTGATTACCGCCAGGCAGGAAGGATCCTTCTCCTGCTTCTCCACCAGCTTCGCCAGCGTCTGTCTATGGTGCGCATACATCTTCTTTCATCCTCCCTTAACGTGCTCCTGCACATTAAGCGTAACCATTAGACGGCTCACCAGCTATGGTCAATTCAGACATTTAGGGTTCAATTCCATAAATCAGCTGGCCTTGATGATAGATCGTGATGCGGTCATTCGCGGCGTAGCTGATGATGGCGGGCTGGAATGAGTAGTCATTGGCCTGATTGAGATTCGACCAATTCGAGTTGTGAATGCGAAACTGGATATCTCCGGTTGTGCCGGAAGCGGCGAGTGAGCCTGCACTTGCCGTAAACCCGATCTCCGCATAAGTATCCGCACCTGTCCGCGGTGTAGCCAAGGGGACGATTTGCGTCAGCAGGTTTTCTTTGCCGATGACTGCATAATCCAATTCCAGGGTCTGTGCAGCGCTTCCATCTCGATTGTACCAATAACGTATTGTAAGCTCATTCAGCGGAATAGAGGTACCGGACTCGTTCTTCAGCTGCAGGCTCGCCCGGATTGAGCCCACGGCTGTCCCCGTCTCACCGGCACGGTAGAGCAGGCTTGCTTGAGGGTCGCCCTGCCCGGGTCCTTCCCCAGGTCCACCTGGATCACCAATAGGGGTGAAGGTGACCGGTTTCATAATAAGGTCCAGCATAGCCTGCTTCGGCGCATTCCAGGAGGTCCAATCATCCAGCAGCAGCCCGCCGGTATCTCCGCTGTTCGGATTAAGACTCCAGTACGTCCAGTAGAGATTATTCTGGCCGATGTAGCTTACAAGCGCATTCTGCCATTTCCCTTCCACTGAGAGAGTATCCACGCTGCGTCCGCCGAATTCCCCTGCAAGGATGGGAGCGATTTGTTCCTTGCTGATGTATCCCCAGGTATCGTCCCACAGCTTCGGCAGATTATTGGGGAAGTCGGCAGCACTGAACCAGGTCTGTGGGGAAACGCCGGGACCATAATCATGCGGGGAATAGACCACCCGGTCCGGTACAGTAAGCGTGACAGGGTAATTACGCACGCCTGTCAGATTCCCTCCCCACCAATAGCTGCTGGAGTTGCCCTGAACGTTGGTCTCAATGCCTTCGACAATAATGAGCCAGTTCGGATTGGCGGCGAGAATCGCATTGCCTGCCCGTTGACTGGCCAGCCGCCAGTCTGTGGACAGATTACCTGTTCCCCAGCTTGCCGTACCATGCGGTTCGTTATGCAGATCGGCTCCAATGACGGTAGGGTTACCCGCGTAGCGCTGGGCCAACATCACCCAGTCACTGATCCAGCGGGTTTCGGGATAGGCCGCAGTGTACCACAGCGTCGATTGTCCACCGGAGTCCGGCCGGTGCCGGTCCAGGAAAATCCGGATGCCGCGCTGCCCGGCTTTCTCAATCAGTTTATCCATAATCTGCACCGGCGTAAGACCGGCCAGATCAGGATTCTTGGCATAATCGATACTATTGGCTGCAGAGCCTGAATCGAACATCTGGTTGCAGTAGGGCAGCCGGATCAGGTTATAGCCTTCCGTCTTGATCTGGTTGAGTACATCATCCATGGAACGGGACCACAGCCCATGCGGAGAGTAGTTCGCAGTTTCGAAGCCGAACCAGTTGAGGCCGTTGAATACGGCCGGATTCCCGGCGGAATCCACGATTGAGTTGCCTGAGGTGTGGTAATAGCCTGTTGCACCCTCAGCCTGCACTTCATGACCCGGATACGCATAAGCACTTGCCAGCATTACCAAAGCTACAAACCATACACTGAGTTTCCGTAACCCAAACGACATTCATTTTCCTCCTCTTAGTGGTTTCAGTGAGGTCAGACTGTATAGCATACGATCAAGATGTTAACGTATTCGTCTGAATAAGGATTAATTATGAATAATTGGAAACATTATGTTAATGTGAGTGCGATTGGAATATGGTGATATGGAAAAGCACAGGGCAGCTCTACGGCTGCCCTGTGCTGATTGCAGTTTGGGGAGAAGAAGCTATTCTTCCAGCCTCCAGATATGTTTGTCTGCCCGGAACGGCAGACAAGAACATGCACCGAAAATTCCGATTGCAAGGAATAGCAAAGCTGCTCCGGAGCCTTTGCCTGTTCCGACCAGTGCAACCCACAGGCTGCCTAGCGGCTGTACTGCCATAAAGGGTTCAAACACCCTGTCTACCAGAACACCCCCGCACAGATATCCCAAAGGAATGGTGAAAAACTGTAAGGTATTCCTTGCCGAATAGACACGTCCCTGCATCTCAATAGGAATTGTGGAGCGGAACAGCACATCCATATTTGCGTTCATAACAGGAATGAATATCCATCCGAGGATTGCACCCAAACACCACATAGGCGTGCTTCTGCCAAAGGCAAGGAAGAAATTCTCGGTGCTCATGGAAAAAAGCAGGCAATTACAAATGACTCGAACCCGGCTTCTGGGCGGCGGCAGGATAGCAACCGAAATACTCCCAAGCATCAGGGCTATCCCTGTAACGGTGTTGACCATCCCCAGCGCCAGCTCTCCGCCACCCGTCCGTGAGAGCATCATTGCGGGCAGGGCAGCATTGAAAATGGAGGCGGTGAAATTGATCAAGGCCAAAAAAAGGATCAAATCCAGAATTCCCCGGTTATCCCTGAGATACCGCAGGCCGCTTGAAGCTGATTGCAATAAGGTCTCGCTATCGGTGCTGCTCCGCTGTGGAACCTGCGGGATATGGACACAGCATAGCAATACCGTGAACGCTGTGGCAAAGGTAATCAGATCAAACAGGATCACAACCCGGATACTGGTGAAGGAAAGTATTGAAGTGGCAAGTATAGGCGTCAATATGGTAACCAGCGAATTGGAAAAGGACCGCATTCCGCTAACCTTCTGGTAGTGTTGCTGCGGAGCCAGCAGGCTGATGGCTACATCCGACGCCGGCTGCTGTACAGTGTTCATCACGCCAGTCAAGGTATTGATCAGATACAGATGCCAGATCTGGAGTTTACCCATTGTCATCAGTATAAGGACCGTAACGGTACAAAGTGCCGCAAAGCTGTCACTGATCAGCATCGTAGCCTTCTTGTTCCACCGGTCGCTCAGTGCACCTGCGAAGATACTCAGCAGGACATAAGGTGCGTAGGAACAGATAACCAAGAGAGCGCTGGTCAGAGCCGATCCATGCTGCTGATAAGACCAGATCACCAGGGCAAAGGCGGTCATTGCACTGCCCAGTGCCGAGAAGGACTGTGTAATCCATAAAATCAGGAAAGTACGAAGCTCCCTGAGGTTCATTTTGAATTTTGTTATCATGACTCTGCTCCTCTTTCAATGAATTCTTAACGATTCAATGAAAGTGCAAAGCCGAACGGACGAGCTGTAGTCCGCTCCGTGCAGTTTCGTCCGGTTCAGACTTTGCACGGAGCGTTGTCACTGCATATTCTCATATTCATTCTCCTTCTTGAAGCCTGAAGTTGAATTCACCCCAAAGTAAATTCTTCTTTATTTTACCATATGGAATCGGGGAAATAACTATACAATTGCCAATTTTAAGGGTAAGTATGTTTCTCACGGGGTTATGATATAATTTGGTTTAGTTTTACTACTACTAAGGATAAAGATTTGTCCTGATAAGCATAGAGAGGTTATTAACATGACGAATAATTTCTGGCGTGAATTACCACGCCCCTTTTTTATACTTGCACCTATGGAGGATGTGACGGATGTTGTGTTTCGTCATGTCGTCAGTGAAGCGGGCAGACCGGATGTGTTCTTCACGGAGTTTGCGAATTCAGAGAGCTATTGTCACCCGGAGGGGCATCATGCGGTGCGCGGGCGTCTGACGTATACAGAGGATGAACAGCCGATTGTCGCTCATATCTGGGGGGATAAGCCGGAATACTTCCGCCAGATGAGCATCGGCATGGCCGAGGAAGGCTTCAAGGGCATCGATATTAACATGGGTTGTCCTGTAGCCAATGTAGCCGAGAACGGGAAGGGAAGCGGCCTGATCTGCCGTCCCGAGCTCGCAGCGGAGATTATCCAGGCGGCCAAAGCCGGAGGACTGCCCGTCAGTGTGAAGACCAGGCTCGGGTTCACTGACCTGGGCGAATGGCGCGGCTGGTTAACCCATATCCTGCAGCAGGACATTGTCAATCTGTCGATTCATCTGCGCACCAGAGAGGAAATGAGCAAGGTGGATGCCCACTGGGAGCTCATTCCGGAGATTAAGAAGCTTCGTGATGAGATCGCACCGCATACCCTGCTGACGATTAACGGGGATATCCCCGACCGGCAGACCGGCCTGAGGCTCGCGGAAGAGTACGGTGTGGACGGGATTATGATCGGGCGCGGGATTTTTCAGAATCCGTTTGCGTTCGAGCAGGAGCCGAAGGAACATAGCAGTGAGGAATTGCTTGATCTGCTGCGGCTGCATCTGGATCTCTATGATGAATATTCGGGGCAGAAGCCACGTTCATTCAGTCCGCTGCAACGGTTCTTCAAGATTTATGTCCGCGGCTTCCGCGGGGCAAGTGAATTAAGAAATAACTTAATGAACACCAAGTCTACCAGTGAAGTGCGTGCGCTGCTGGATGAGTTTGCGAGTAAGGAACAGGATGGGACGGAGGGACTTGGGGATTAAGCTGCTACGTATCGAAGCCTTAATTCTTAAATAGTTAAATGATCGAGTCAGAGCTGTAGCAGCTCTGGCTCTTTTTGCTTTTTCACAGAATTGTCTGTTTTTATCACATAAGTGAGCCGACTTAGCGTTAAAAATATCCAAATATTTAAGGAAAATTTAAAGGAACAAGCAGCTTTATGTCGAAACCTTAGTCTTAGCTAACTATGAAAGGACGGATATCTATTAATACTATGAGATTAATAAAAAAGACATTGATGTTGCTCCTTTGTATGCTCATTCTATCAGGAGGACTCACTAATTTTCAAATGATGGGGGTTATATCCGCAACGGCTTCATCAACGGTGACTTTTAACGCGACTGAAACTAACGCAGGCGTGTGGGACGACGGCATTGCTGAGGATGGCGATGGAGGTTCGTTTAATATTCCTAACCTTACTTTACAATTTTTTAATATCAGCGATACTAACGGTACATTAATTCCAAAGACATTAGTACATGGGGATTCGTATGCGGGTGACTTTTTCGATGCACTTTCAAGCTATGATATGGACCTAACTAATAATGGCTGGAAGGGAATGGGGATATGGTCAGCAGACGGAGCAGAGTTTCAGATCAATGGTTTCCTTTATGCAAATTATGGTGAGGCGGTTCCGATTACAATTGACGTGGTTGGATACCGCGACGGAATTATAGTTGCAAACGCTTCATTTCAAACAGATGAGATGATGGATGGATTTGTATCCAAGAATGTCTCACTGAATGAAGATTTTGATAACGTAGACACAGTCTATCTGTATTCAAGTGCGCCAAGCTGGCACGGGATAAATAATATTGTGATTGACGACGCAGTTGTCCCTTTGCCAATCACCGACTTTGCAAGCACAGCGAAGACAAGCACGAGCGCAACGTTCGGCTGGACGGCAGCAAGCGGAGCGACAGGTGTTGTCATTCAGCAGTCGCCTGCGGGAGCGAATAGCTGGACCACAGCGACGACGGGAGTCATTGCAGCGAATGCTGGAACAGCAACTGTGACAGGATTAAGTCCGGCAATGAGCTACGACTTCCGGCTGGTGGTGTCCGGCGGGGCGAATGCGGGGAACTCGAACACGGCAAATGCAACGACTGACGCAGCGCCAATCACCAACTTTGCAAGCACAGCGAAGACGAGCACGAGCGCAACGTTCGGCTGGACGGCAGCAAGCGGAGCAACAGGTGTAATCATTCAGCAGTCTCCTGCGGGAGCGAATACCTGGGCCACAGCGACGACGGGAGTCATTGCAGCGAATGCTGGAACAGCAACTGTGACGGGATTAAGTCCGGCAATGAGTTACGACTTCCGGCTGGTGGTGACAGGCGGAGCGAACGCGGGGAGTTCGAACACGGTAAGTGAGACAACTGACGCCGAACCAATCACCGACTTTGCAAGCACAGCGAAGACAAGCACGAGCGCAACGTTTGGCTGGACGGCAGCAAGCGGAGCAACAGGTGTAATCATTCAGCAGTCGCCAGCCGGAGCGAATACCTGGACCACAGCGACGACGGGTGCCATTGCAGCGAATGCTGGAACAGCGACCGTGACGGGATTAAGCCCGGCAATGAGTTATGACTTCCGGCTGGTGGTGACAGGCGGGGCGAGCGCGGGGAACTCGAACACGGTAAATGCAACAACTGACGCAGCGCCAATTACAGACTTTGCAAGCACAGCGAAGACAAGCACGAGCGCAACGTTTGACTGGACGGCAGCAAGCGGAGCAACAGGTGTAATCATTCAGCAGTCTCCTGCGGGAGCGAATAGCTGGACCACAGCGACGACGGGAGCCATTGCAGCGAATGATGGAACAGCGACCGTGACGGGATTAAGCCCGGCAATGAGCTATGACTTCCGGCTGGTGGTGACAGGCGGAGCGAACGCGGGGAACTCAAACACGGCAAATGCAACAACTGACGCAGCGCCAATCACCGACTTTGCAAGCACAGCGAAGACAAGCACGAGCGCAACGTTTGGCTGGACGGCAGCAAGCGGAGCGACAGGTGTTGTCATTCAGCAGTCGCCAGCCGGAGCGAATACCTGGACCACAGCGACGACGGGTGCCATTGCAGCGAATGCTGGAACAGCGACCGTGACGGGATTAAGTCCGGTAATGAGCTACGACTTCCGGCTGGTGGTGTCCGGCGGGGCGAACGCGGGGAACTCGAACACAGCAAGTGTGACAACTGACGCCGAACCAATTACCGACTTTGCAAGCACAGCGAAGACAAGCACGAGCGCAACGTTTGACTGGACGGCAGCAAGTGGAGCGACAGGTGTAATCATTCAGCAGTCTCCTGCGGGAGCGAATAGCTGGACCACAGCGACGACGGGAGCCATTGCAGCGAATGCTGGAACAGCAACCGTGACGGGATTAAGTCCGGCAATGAGCTACGACTTCCGGCTGGTGGTGACAGGCGGAGCGAACGCGGGGAACTCGAACACGGTAAGTGTGACAACTGACGCCGAACCAATCACCGACTTTGCAAGCACAGCGAAGACAAGCACGAGCGCAACGTTTGGCTGGACGGCAGCAAGCGGAGCGACAGGTGTAATCATTCAGCAGTCGCCAGCCGGAGCGAATACCTGGACCACAGCGACGACGGGAGCCATTGCAGCGAGTGCTGGAACAGCGACCGTGACAGGACTCACCGCAGCAACGGACTATGAATTCCGACTGGTAGTCACCGGCGGAGCGAACGCGGGCAACTCGAACATAGCAAATGTGACAACTGATGCCGAACCAATCACCGACTTTGCAAGCACAGCGAAGACAAGCACGAGCGCAACGTTCGGCTGGACGGCAGCAAGCGGAGCGACAAGTGTAATCATTCAGCAGTCGCCAGCCGGAGCGAATACCTGGACAACAGCGACGACGGGAGCCATTGCAGCGAATGCTGGAACAGCGACCGTGACGGGATTAAGTCCGGCAATGAGCTATGATTTCCGGCTGGTGGTGACAGGCGGGGCGAACGCGGGCAACTCGAACACAGCAAGTGTGACAACTGACGCCGAACCAATCACCGACTTTGCAAGCACAGCGAAGACAAGCACGAGCGCAACGTTTGGCTGGACGGCAGCAAGCGGAGCAACAGGTGTAATCATTCAGCAGTCGCCAGCCGGAGCGAATACCTGGACCACAGCGACGACGGGTGCCATTGCAGCGAATGCTGGAACAGCAACCGTGACGGGATTAAGTCCGGCAATGAGTTACGACTTCCGGCTGGTGGTGACAGGCGGAGCGAACGCGGGAAGCTCGAACACGGTAACTGTAACTTCAGCTACGGTTCCAGCAGCCCCGGCGAATGTTTCAGCAGCTGCTGGAAACGGGCAGGCCGTGATTAGCTTTACAGCCCCAACCGATAATGGTGGAATGGCAATTACAGGATACGAAGTGACAGCTTCACCAGGAAACGTAGTTATGGGCGGAACTGCAAGTCCGGTTACAATGACAGGCTTAACGAATGGAATAAGTTATACATTTACGGTGAAGGCGATTAATGGAGCGGGCAGCAGTGTATCCTCTGGTGCATCTAATGCTGTTATCCCAACGGCACCTCCAGAACCTGTAACTATACCAACACCGGCACCAACACCGGCACCAACACCGGCACCAACACCACAGGCCGGAACAGGCGTTGATGTTCTCGTTAATGGTAAGGTGGAAAATGCGGGAACGGCAACAACAAGCAACCGGGATGATCAAACGGTGACAACAGTTGCCATTGACCAGAAAAAGTTGGACGACAAGCTTGCCTCTGAAGGCCAAAATGCGATTGTAACCATTCCAGTTAATGCGAAGTCCGATATAGTCGTTGGTGAACTGAATGGTCAAATGGTTAAAAATATGGAAAATAAACAGGCTGTATTAGAGATGAAAACGGATCGGGCAACGTACGTCCTGCCAGCACAGCAAATTAATATTGACTCGATCTCCAATCAATTTGGTAAGGCAGTTGCCTTGCAGGATATCACCATTCAGATTGAAATTGCTGTGCCGACAGCAGAAAGTATGAAAAAAGTAGCGGATGCGGCGGCAAATGGATCGTTTACTTTGGTAGCACCACCCATTGATTTTACAGTGAGAGCAACAAGTTCTGGTACAACCGTTGAAGTATCTAAATTTAATGTTTATGTAGAACGCACTATCGCTATTCCGGAAGGGATTGATCCTAACAAGATTACGACAGGAGTTGTAATTGAACCGGACGGAACAGTTCGTCATGTACCCACTAAGATAGTTACAAGCGACGGTAAATATTACGCCAAGGTAAACAGCTTGACGAATAGTACCTATTCGATTGTCTGGCATCCGCTTGAATTTAGTGATGTCTCGGACCACTGGGCAAAAGCTGCTGTCAACGATATGGGGTCAAGAATGGTGATTGAGGGCACAGGAAACAGCATGTTCAATCCTGAACAGGATGTTACACGTGCTGAATTTGCAGCGATCATCGTTCGTGGATTGGGGCTCAAGTTGGAGAATGGTGTGAGTGCCTTCTCGGACGTGAAGGCTGCAGATTGGTTCAACAATGCTATAAATACAGCTAAGACGTATCACTTGATCGACGGGTTTGAAGATGGAACCTTCCGTCCGAACGACAACATTACCCGTGAACAGGCGATGGTGATTATCGCCAAAGCGATGATGATCACGAATCTAAAAGCGAAGCTATCTAATCCATCCGTAGAAGCAGCACTTCTTCCTTATGCTGATACGGCGGAGGTTTCCAATTGGGCACGGAGCAGTATTGCTGACACCATACAGGCTGGCATTGTCTCGGGAAGAAGCAGCACAGAGGTTGCACCGAAAGACTACATGACTAGAGCTGAGGTGGCAGCGATTGTGGAGCGGCTTCTTCAGGAGTCGGGATTAATTTAGTATCCTTTCAAAAGCGGGGGTAATCCTTTGATGTCCTAAGAGACATAAACGGATTACCCTTTTCTTTTGGTGGGAAAAATAACGTGGAATATAAGGGGATCGATACGGGCGGAGGGGCTTGGATGAAAAAGAGTCAATAACTATGATATTATGAGTTATGTTTCTCATCTTGGTAATGCAAGTGATAGCGGATTCCCCTGAATTAAGTGAAAAGGTTTATCGTTACGAGCTTAAAGCGGGAAGAATCTATCTGTATCGCCTGCATGAAGACAATCTTGCGGAACATCTGAGTAATTGCAATGACAATCAGGATCGGATGAATAGGAAGGGACAAGCCAAGAGCCTTTCCTCTTGTTGGTTATGGAAGGTGGAATCACATGTCCTGGAGCAAATTGAAGCAACAACTGGAGGGTTTTCTCAGTCCTGCGTTAGAGGGAAGGGTAGAATACCGCGCACCGGGTTACCGTTATTTTGCGGATAAATCAGGGATCTGTTACATCTCGGTGGATAAAAAGAACGTACTCAACATGGGTGATAAAACGAACAGGATCAGGTGGTATCAGACAGAGCTGGAGATTAAGAATGATCCGCATCTCCAGATTCCTGTCAGCGAGGACGACATTGAAGCAGTCAGACAAGCTGCCAAGGGGCCAGTGCCGGAGGATCGCCTGATCGTAATGGCCAGAAGCCGAAAAAGTACAGAACACGCCAAAGAGCTAATGTCAGCGCAGACTGCTCTCACTAAATCGAATTTCATCGTGGTGGCGAATAAGTTCCTGACGACTCCTATTGAGGAGAGCCTGGAGAGTAATGATATGGTACTCAATATTCTGGCGCTGGTGGACAGACGGGTCGGGAAAAAGCGGATCGTGGGTATGGCGGAGATAATGGAGCTGAAGCATCCGGCTGTGCAGTATTTCTATGAGCTGCGGCGGGGGGCGTTGTGAGGCGTAATATGTTGCAGGCAACCATAAGAGAATGTAATGCGATAGGAACGGTATTCCATGGAATATCGGCTTGGATAGCTCCACTGACGGCGAATGTCAGTGGAGCTATTTCGTTATGGAGGCAACCCGTTAGAGTTCATCAGTTATGGAATTATTTTCACAAACGACAATACAATATACCTGTGGTTCGCCTAATGGGCGAAACCGGTAAATTAAATAAAGGAGGTTTAAGAGATTGATCAATAAAGTTCCAGCCAAAGCCTTATCCCTCTTGGTAGTCGCAGCCATATTCCTATCCCTATTCTTCACAGCCTTACCGCAGGCAGACGCGGCCGCCAGAGGAGCATGGGCTCCCAATACGGCATATGCAGTAAATGATACCGTAACCTATAGCGGAGGTACCTATACCTGTCTTCAGGCACATACTTCCCTCACAGGCTGGGAGCCGCCTAATGTGCCTGCTCTATGGAAGAGCGGGAGCACCACAACACCGACCCCGACACCAACACCCACAACACCCCCGGCAACGAATAGAGTTATCTTCTATGCGAATATTAATTATGGAGGCAACGCCGTAACCCTTGGCGTAGGCAATTATGTATTATCTCAGCTGAATGCTGCCGGAATTCCGAATGACTGGATGTCCTCGCTCAAGGTTCCGAACGGCTGGACGGTTGAAGTCTATGAGAACGATAACTTCGGAGGAACCAAGTGGACCTATACGGCAGATTCCTCCTGGGTCGGCGACAGTGTCAATGACAAGATGACTTCCGTAAAAATCTATACGGGTTCACCGAATCCTTCGGTAACGAGGCCCTCCGAGGTTCCCAGTCAAATCTGGACCTATGTCATGAATGTGGACAATACATTCGGGAAAGGCGGAGATTTCGCACTACTACTGAGCGCGGTGATCAAGAAGGAGAGCAGCTTCGGAGCAGGTCTGCCGGGCAGTCCCTCCGCCGGTGACGGATTGATGCAGGTCGAACCGAACACACGCAATGCTTATCTATCCCAATTCAGCGCCAAATTCGGCCGCACGTATAATCACAGCAGCGAACAGGATCAGGTAGCCTTAGGCGGACTGATTCTCGATGAGAAGATTGTCAGGTTCGGAAATATCTACAACGGACTCTTACACTATAACGGAGGCGACAACTGGTATCCGGGCGCTACCGATTCCTACGGGCGTCCGATTCTGGCGGATCAGTATGCGAATGCTGTGTACGGGACGTATAAGGGGTATGGAGGGCAGAATTAAGGGAAAGCAAAAAGACGCTCGGGGAGTTACCCCGCAGCGTCTTTTTTTCGAGCTAGTATTTAATAATATACCATCCGCTGAATGTAGAATAATTGAGACCATTACCATAATTGCGATCAGCGGTCTGCGGGTTGCGAACGGAGTTGCCGCTTGCATCTCTGAAATCAATGGCGGTCAGGCCGCGTTTATGTGACCAGCCTCCGTCAGCATCTTGTCTATACCAGTGATAATCATAATTGGGAGCAATGACTAATGCCACTTTGTATTCCCTATAACCTGGAACCTCGCTATAAGAAGAACTACGAAGAGATTTACTCATGTAAGGCATGTCTGCTTTTGCTGCAGTAATGATACTGTTTGTTGTTAAACTTGAAAAAATACTTCCTGCCTTTTCACCTGGTTGTAACTTGTGGCCTGAATAGGTAGAGGTATTTAACATATAAGCGTAGCAATTCGCTTTATCTGTCAATGGTGCCCAAACACTGGTGCTATAAGGATGTTCGTATCCTCCAGTTACCATGGTTTCAAGTCGTTGGACTTCTGCAGATTTATTGGAATCCTGCTTAGGTTCAGAAGAACTTTGAGTGTACTGTGTTTCATTAATTGGTATTTCACTGGCTGGTAAGGCTGTTTTACTGAATGTGGAGGTATATCCAGCAGGTCTGTAATTTACTTGCAATTGTACTTCCTCAGGTAAGCTATTAAACCATTCTAACCATTCTTTTGGATCCGGATTAAAAGAAGCTAAAGGGTCAACAGATGATTCCAGTTGATTTATTGAAACATTTTGTGAATTGATTTCGTTAGTATTTGTGCTTGCTAATACTGGGGTAGTAAGCAGAAATACCATTACAACAGCTGTGAGCAAGGAAAGTAGTTTTTTCATTCAGAAACCTCCTGATTTTTTAACACACTTGACTTGCAGTTGTTTATCACGCCTCCTTTGTTCTATTATTAGTGTGTTTTACATAAATATGGTATAATAATTTCCAATATATACCAAGAAAAGAGGGATTGTATGACATTATCCAAATACTTTAAGCTTTCAATGACATTGTTGTTCGTATTAATGTTCTGTGGAGCCTGCCAAAATAAAGAGAAAGAAGATGTAAGGGAATATATTTCATTGCATGAATTAAAGAGCTTATCTGAAAAGGGAGCCTCACTAAGCTGGGATGATTTCGACAAGTATCCGTTCGAAGATATCGGCTCAGGATTGTATATTAGAAAGTACAAAATCGAAGGGGAACGGCAGTTGCTGGTCAGGGGGAAGAGCCTTGATAACCCGCCTGAGCAAATTTCCATTATTGAATCAAATGGTACAGAACGGGAGTTCACACCAGAGATTGTGAGCGAAATGGAAGATATGAAGTGAAATTCTATAAGGAGTATAGGAGGTAGAATGAGAAAGACGCTCGGGAATTCCCGTAGCGTCTTTCTTTTTGCGCGTGTGCCAAGCCCAGGTGAAGGGTCATTCCCAATGCGGCACTCCGCCAAAGAGGAACGATTCATTGTTTACGTAGGCATAAATCTCTCTACTGGCTAATTTACCGATGTGCTCGGGCAGCCATTCCTGGGAGTCTGGCAGGCCCAGCCAGAAATTCATGGTCTCAAGCTGTGCGGCAATGAACAAGCCTTCTAACCGCTCGATATAGTTATCAGGTAACGGATGATGCATGGAGTAAGATTGAAGTAACTGTTCTCTGAATGAAGGATGGATATAGGAGAACGTCCAGCCCAGATCAAATAAGTAATAACCGAACCCGCAAGCGCCAAAATCGATGGGCCGGACTTCTTGTTCATAAAATAATAAATTATTTGGAATCAAATCAGCATGAATCATTCCCCAGTTGCTGGTTGTTCGTTCAATAGAGTTCATCAGGTTAATTACCCGCTCACCAGCATGGAGTAGAAGCTCTGTATCACCTGCATCAAGCAGTCCGGTATTAGCGCGTTCCTTAAGCATATTAAGGGATTGTAAGATCCGGGAGCCGTCAAAGGCAGGGCGTTCAAATGAACCTGGGGTTTGCCAAGTAGAGGATTGTCTATGTAACTTGCCGATCATTTCACCTACGGCCCTGGCGTCTTCTATTGTAGGAATCAAAGGTTCTGCGCACCCTTCCACCCAGACCATCTAGGATTGAAGAACTTCCCGCTTACTCCAAATTTGTTCAAATGCGTCACCTTTGGAGATATGTAACCGGAGGCTGTAACTGTTGTTCTCCAGATCAGTGACTTTGTAGATGGGTACAATAACACATCTGCTTTTGGACAAAAATGTAACTGTTGATTATATTTGTTTTTGACTGGAGGAGCTCAGCTTTAATAGCTTCACTGACAGCAGCTGTCAGTGAAGCTATTCTATAATATAGAAATTATAGGGTTCACATGAATCCTTGAAGGAGGACATACAAATGAATAGTAAGGTATATCTATATGTGTTAGACACCATGGCAGACTGGGAGATAGGGTATCTAACGGCTGAACTGAACTCGGGAAGGTGTTACAAGGAGGGACAAGCTCCATCTACAATAGTAACCGTAGCCAATGAGAAGACACTTATCACTACCATGGGCGGACTGAGAATCATGCCTGACCTCACGGTGGATGAGTGCAGCATGACAAGCGGAGATGCCTTGATTCTACCCGGCGGAGAGACGTGGACCGAAGCCATCCATAAGCCCATCCTCGGGCTTGCTGAGAGATGTATACAGGAGAACGTATTAGTGGCAGCAATCTGTGGGGCTACCATTGGACTCGCCCAGGCTGGACTATTGAATTCACGCCCGCATACAAGCAATGATCTGGAATACCTCCGAATGATCTGTCCCTCGTACACCGGCGAAGAGTTCTTCCAGAAGCAGCCTGCTGTAACGGACGGTAAGCTGATCACGGCATCCGGCATCGCCCCGCTGGAATTCTCGATGCATGTGTTGAAAGCCCTGGATGTATTGGCTCCACACAAATTAGATGCCTGGTATGGTCTGTATAAGACCCAGGAAGCGAAGTATTTCTATGAGTTGATGGGATAAGAGAAGCAGTTAATAAGGGTACCCTCTCTTCACGGAGAGGGTATTTCTGTTGGTCTGGTCAGGGATGGTAGGACACATCTTCGGAGCGTCTATAAGTAGTTGTTGGGGGATTTGTCGTGTTCCACTATAGGGTGAATTTAAGCTGCAGTTTTCATGTTACTGCGTAGAATTTTGAAATCTTCTAATATATTGGAGATTCTTAGAATCATATCTCTATTCATATCTTGTTCAGTAGGGTTATTCGGTAAGTATAAGCCCCACTGCTGAAACTTGCCCTCTAATAGAACAAATCCGGATACATGAGCTCCAAAACCATCTATTCTTGCGGATTCAAGAGTTAATCTATCGTCATGATATACATTCGTCAGTAGATTCTCAGTCCCCATGAAAAATACCGGATACGTTATGTTACTGAAAAAATCTTTATATTCCTGCTTGGCTGCTTCAGCCAGATAATCCTTTGTAATGATTAACCCGTCATAATTTTTATTAGTGTCTTCAATAATATCTTTGAGGCTTATGGGTATGTAGCTTAGATTCCTAATGTTATCAAAAGGAATAACACCAACAACTGCAATTTCTAACTGGATTGAAGGGGGATTATAAAGCTCCGCTTGAGGCTCATTTACAATTTTGATGTCACAGCTTACAAACAACACGGATAACAATATAAGAAGTAATAATATTTTGTTTTTCATTAGAGGGTATCCTTTTTTGTTTTATGATAATGCTTACTTTATATTTAAAAATATAGAAAAATAATCCTTTTTGCAAGTAGATAATTAACTCGTTGGAGCCTCGAATGATAGGGGGAAGGCAAATGAATGAAATAACCTCTCATCAATGTAATCTGAATATATGGGCTCATCTACCTGATAAAGTATGGAATAGAGTTGCTAATATATATGAGCTTATGCCTGGTTGGATAGGATACATAGATGGGATTCCACACTGGTTTGGGCAGGAAGAGGATGATGTTTATATTCAGGCATCTGTTGAGCCAAGTGGATTATCATTTTATGCTCAGATGAATCAGAGTGATTGGGATTCTTGGATTGGAGCGTTTAAATTAGAAGCAACCAAAGTATTGGGGTTTGAGGTGGGGGAGCCTGAGGATGGGTTTGAGTGAAAGGTTATGTACTCATCACCTAATTACTACGCATAGCTTACCGGCTTCACCGTAAAGGTTAATTAACATAAATGGACCGATAAGGATAATGATGTGTCTGTTCCTCAGTTTCTAGACCACTTTCTGTGCTGTTAGTATATGGGGTTAATTCTTTCATATAAAACTCACTTACTCACCCAAACTTTATAGACTATTGGTTTAACGTTAAAATCGCAATCACAATGTATATTACAACGAAAACCACGAATAGTATTTATTCTAGTTAATTCAAAGACTAAAGCATACGCTATTTTTTCATCTGTTGTTATATAACCTTCATATAAATTTCCAATTTCATTAAATGCGCCACTATAGGCCCATTCATGCGCCTCTCTCATGGTTTCGAATTGCATTGTTTCTATAAACCATCTTATTGATTTGTCATTTTGATTCAAGCTAATCACTCCCGTTAACATATTAAATTTTACATTCAAAATCTACCACTGAATTTACACTTGTAGGACCATCTACATCAAATCAAATATGAATAATATCACCGGGAGCAAACGAGGCGTTTGTAGGAGAGCCAACATAGTTGTAATTACCGATACTACCGTGAAAAAGGTAGTTATAAGGTTGAATGTGTGTATCATAGTTATAATCTGGGAGATGTAAACCTAAAATATCATACTATTACATAAAAAGGGGATTTATTATGAAGAAGATAAAAATAATACTCCTAGTGATCGTTCTGATGGCTTGCGCTTTAGGATTCGCTGGATTAAAAATATTCAAAGATAAAACAACGAGCAAAGTAGAAACGTACTTGTTAGAGAAAAAAGGGTATAACCATAATGATATATATAAAATTTATACTCAAATTGGTAAAGCTCCTCTGGTGAGTACAACTGTTATTTTTAATGATGATAGAAGTTCTAGATATTTTTATCGCAATGAAAACGGAAAGATATATCAATATAGTAGGGCTCCCGTTCAAGGTGTGGACGATGGAACAAAACTATATAAGCATAATGAAGAATAGTTATTAGTAAATTTACTTTACTGATTTTCACAAGCAAACATTAAAAGGTATCCCAAGAAGCTATTAAAACAGCTTTCCGGGATACCTTTTCCTTTTTTAGGTTGGGCTGTGCTATCATTATTGCGTACAGAGAAATTGTGGAAAATAGAATTTGACCAACTGGCGGGGGTACAAATGGACGAACTAATCGAGAGAATCATTCAATTCCGCGACGAAAGGGACTGGAAGCAATTTCACGATCCCAAGGATCTGGCGCTCTCTATCACGCTGGAGTCTAGCGAACTGTTGGAGCTTTTTCAATGGAAGAATAGTCAGCAGGCCATAGAGCAGCATTACTCCGACATGCAGGACGAAATCGCTGATATTCTCATCTACACGCTAACGCTCGCTCATGATCTGCAGATCGATGTTAAGGATGCTATCCTTCAGAAGATAGACAAAAACGCGAAGAAATACCCCATATCCAGCTCCAAGGGAAGCTCACAAAAAAGCACACAGCAGTGAATGAATAGGGGAGAGCACCATGATTATCTATGAATCGACCAAGCAGCAATTCATGAACGATGTAACCGAAGATACCATTGCGGTAAAAATTCATACCCAGTACGTGCAAAAAGTCGGCAGGGTTTCTCCGGGTGAAATCAATGCATGGAACAATTCCATGAATTATCTATATAAAGTATTAAACACACCTACTATTCCAGATGACGTAGGCATCGCGATTGAATATAAAATTCCAGCGACCTCGAGAAGAGTAGACTTCATGATTACAGGCTTGAATGAACAGGATCAATATTCTGTCGTTATCATTGAGCTTAAGCAGTGGGATGAAGTTGAAACGGTTGAGGATGCAGACGGTCTTGTTAGAACCCGCTTTAAAGGAACGAAGACTAAAACGGCGCATCCCTCTTTTCAGGCATGGTCTTATTCCAGGCTAATTAGCGAATATAACGAGACTGTGCAGAACGAAGCAGTCCAGCTCTATCCTTGTGCTTATTTACATAACTATGTTCAGACCGATAATGATCCTCTACTGCACCCTGTCTACAATCAATACATTGAGGAAGCTCCTATTTTCTCTAAGGGAGATGCTCTGAAGTTACGAGGGTTTATTTCAACCTTCATTAAAAAAACCGATAGAAGCAAATCACTGTACCTCATAGAACATGGAAAAATTAGGCCCTCTAAATCGTTGCAGGATTCACTCCTCAGTATGCTGGAGGGAAATCAAGAGTTCATCATGATTGACGATCAGAAGGTCGTATATGAGGAAGCATTAAGATTGGCGCAGCAAGCACAGTCGGGCAAGAAACAAGTCTTGATTGTCGAAGGCGGACCAGGGACAGGCAAGTCGGTTCTCGGAATTAATCTTTTGGTAGAGCTTACGGCACGGGAGTTAGTCTGCCAATATGTAACCAAGAATAGCGCGCCTCGTGCCGTATATATGAAGAAGCTACAGCAGAACATGAAGAAATCGTTTATTGATAACCTATTTAAGGGATCAGGTGTTTACTATGAAGCATTGCCTGATGAATTTGGTTGCTTGATTGTGGACGAGGCGCATCGCTTAAATGAAAAGTCGGGTCTGTTCAAGAATAAAGGGATCAATCAGACGATGGAGATCATCCGCGCTTCCCGGTTCTCTGTATTCTTCATTGATGAGTATCAGAAGATTGCTATGCATGATGTGGGCAGCAAGGAGCAGATTAGACACTATTCGGAGCAGATGGATGCGGAGATCACGGAGCTGGCCCTGGCTTCCCAATTCCGGTGCAATGGTTCGGACGGATATTTGGCATGGCTCGATGATGTGCTGGAAATCCGTGAAACGGCGAATGCAGACGGCTTCGACTTCGAGTATGACATCCGGCTCTACGATGACCCGAATGAGCTGCGGGACGAGATCTTTAGCAAGAATCAGATCAATAATAAGGCCAGAATGCTCGCTGGCTACTGCTGGGATTGGAAGACGGATGGCAAGAACAATCCTGGCGTTCATGACATTCAGTTAGATCAGTATCAATTCTTCATGAGCTGGAACCTGAACAATACAACGACCTGGGCAATCGACCCTGAATCCATTGAACAAGTGGGCTGCATCCACACCTCACAGGGACTTGAATTTGACTATGTCGGAGTGATCATTGGCGAAGATATGCGTTACGAGAATAATCGTATCATCACCGATCCGTTCAAACGTGCGAAGACAGATAAGTCTCTGTCAGGCTTCAAGACCTTGTATAAAAAAGATAAGGACGAGGCGCTCCGAATGGCCGATCAGATTATCCGCAACACCTACAGGACGTTAATGACTCGGGGAACGAAGGGATGTTATATCTATTGTGTAGATCCTCATCTGAAGGCGTACTTGCAGAGGCGGTTGGCTTTGCAGAGTTCGGTGGTGATTTCGGGATAAAGGCGATTGTATGGAGAGTTATATCATTGATTTGAAAAGATTGAGGAAAGGTTGATTGGTGTAGGGTAAACCCGTGAGCCGATTTGCAGTTCCTCTGTTTTGTTGTTATAAGAGGGATTATAAGAACTTCAGAAAAGAAGCAATAACTGGAGGGCTATGTTTAGAAATTAAGTTGATAGGGTATCCGAATTTCTATCAGCAAGGAGGACATTGAAGCGGGCAGGAGATATGCCAAAGAGCCAGTGTGGAGGATCGCCTAATCTTAATGTCTAGAAGTAGAAAAAGTAAGGAACATCCAGAGAGCTATTGGTGGCACAAGCTGCATTAAGTAAATCGAATTTTATCGTTGTTACTTATAGGTTCCTAACTACTCCTAGAGAGGAGAGCTAAGAGAGTAATGATATGTCATGAATATTCTGGCCTTGATTGACAGGCGAGACTGCAAAAAGCCGATTTTGGGCATTGCTGAGAAGATATGGTTGAAAGCATCCGGTTGTTCAATATGTTTATGAGCTGCGACGTGGGTGTTGTGAAGTGAATAATAAGCAGATTCAACTGGTTTAAACATGCATATATTTGTTGCGAAAATTACCGTAATCAAGAATAGGTCACGCTCTTAGTGAGGACCAATTCACTTTAATCCTCTCAGCTGTAAGCGGTAAAGTCCAATCACCTGGTTTCGAAATGTACTTCTTCAGATTACTTTTGTTCGAACACCGAAAATAACTGACGAAATCATTCTCTGTAAGTTATGACGGTTGGCCAGAAAGAATGATTTGAGTCTAAGCTGATTAAATCTTGAGTTAGGTAAGAGTACAATAGATAAAAAAATTTTGGTATGCAAGGCTAGTTAAGTCACCGCTGTTCAATTACTTATTGTTACGGTTATTGTCACTTTATGCCTTATTGAAATATTTATCTCATTTGGTTATTCTATAAGTTTTGTTAGTTTATTGATTATATTATATATAAATTGTATTCAAAAGATTCACTCCAGAGTTATAATATATTTTAGCGGATTACTATATATAGAACTGTAGGAATGATTTGCTTGAAGCTGACATATAGTCAATGCTAGATTATATGTACTCCATTACATTCTTTTCCGAGACTAGACTACTTCATCGTGGGGGAACAAAAATTCACAAATTATAGATCGATTTTCACATATAATATCAAAAATTTAATTAGCTTAACCATAGTTATATAAGTGAATAATAGGAGAATTAAAATGAACACTAACCAATTTTTTGAAAAACCCATACTTAACTCACCATACTCATATCCTGAAAGATATTGGGAACTTGACGATCAAGGTCAACCAACCCATCGTATTATAGAAAAACGTCGTCCGGCCCAATTTATCACACCAATCCCAAAACCAAGAAAACGTAAAGGGTTGGTTGAACAGACACAGATGATTTTTGATGAAGGTAAAGGACTTTCAAATGAAGGGCAACAGTATGATCCAACTTCAATTATTAATGCTATAAGGCATCATGTGAATCAATGGAGAAGCAAAACCAATCCTATTGATTGGCAAGTAACGCCGGAAACAGCAAGGCTACTTCAACACTGGCGAAATCACAAATTTAGTAGTACACGTCCATTTTTTTGCCAGATTGAAGCTATAGAAACGATTATATGGTTGGTGGAAGTAGCTCCTAAATCAGGGAAGATGGGTAAAGAGTTTCTTGATCATTTTGTTAATGCTAGCGAAGAAGCAAATCCCAGTTTAATCAGATTAGCTATAAAACTTGCGACTGGTGCGGGAAAGACAACTGTAATGGCAATGCTAATAGCATGGCAAACAATCAATGCCATTCGTCGACCAACTAGCAAAATATTTACACGTGGCTTCTTGATTGTAGCACCGGGGTTAACAATCCGGGATAGACTTCGTGTACTTCAACCTAATGATCCTGATAGCTATTATCAAAGCCGTGAACTTGTTCCTAATGACATGTTGGGAGCCCTGGAACGTGCAAAAATAGTAATAACTAATTACCACGCTTTTAAGCTTCGTGAAAAAGTTGATCTATCTAAAAATGGCAGAGCACTTCTTCAAGGACGTGGCGGTGAGCTTAATACTCTAGAAACCGAAGGTCAAATGCTTCAGCGTGTAATGCCTGAACTAATGAGTATTAAAAATGTATTGGTTATTAACGATGAGGCGCATCACTGTTACAGAGAGAAACTTGGTTACGATTTAGAAGAGAATTTATTGGGTGAGGAAAAAAAGGAAGCTGAAAAGAATAATGATGCTGCGCGGTTATGGATCACAGGACTAGAGACTGTTGGGAGGAAACTTGGTATAAATCGAGTTATTGACTTAACTGCCACGCCCTTTTTTCTTAGTGGTTCAGGATATGTGGAGGGAACATTGTTCCCTTGGACTGTAAGCGATTTTTCACTAATGGACGCTATTGAATGTGGCATTGTTAAACTCCCACGAGTTCCCGTAGCCGATAATATTCCAGGAGGAGAGATGCCTAAGTTTCGTAATCTTTGGGAACATATTCGCACTCGTATGCCTAAAAAGGGACGTGGTAAAAGTAATACACTTGATCCACTAAGTCTGCCAGTTGAACTATTAACTGCTTTAGAGGCCTTATATGGACATTATGACAAAACATTTGAATTATGGAAATCAAGCGGAATAAATGTACCGCCGTGCTTTATTATTATATGCAATAATACCGCCACTTCTAAATTAGTGTATGATTATATTTCTGGTTTTAAACGAGAGAATGAAGACGGTACTACAACATTTGAAAATGGAAGGCTAAAGTTATTTCGAAATTTTGATGAAGACGGTAATCCAATTGCTCGTCCACGTACTCTTTTGATTGACAGTGAACAATTAGAATCGGGTGACGCTTTAGATAAGGATTTTCGTATTATTGCAGAGGATGCCATTCAACGTTTTCGCAGAGAAACTATTGAACGAACTGGAGATTCACTTAGTGCCGAAAATCTCACAGACCAAGAACTGCTTCGTGAGGTAATGAACACAGTAGGAAGAGAAGGACATCTTGGAGAGTCAATCCGATGTATTGTTTCAGTATCAATGCTTACTGAAGGCTGGGATGCTAACACTGTTACTCATATTTTGGGGGTTAGAGCATTTGGAACACAACTACTATGCGAACAAGTTATAGGAAGGGCACTTCGTCGCCAATCCTATGATTTAAATGAAGAGGGCCTTTTTAATGTGGAGTATGCTGATGTACTTGGTATACCTTTTGATTTTACAGCAAAGCCGGTAGTTGCACCCCCGCAACCTCCACGTGAATCAGTTCATGTTAAAGCTGTTCGTCCTGAGAGAGACGAATTGGAAATAACTTTTCCTCGAGTAGAAGGTTACAGGGTAGAGCTTCCAGAAGAACGCCTTAAAGCTGTATTTAATGAAGATTCTATTCTTGTGTTGACGCCGGATATTGTAGGTCCTTCTGTTACTAAAAATGCTGGGATTATTGGTGAAGATGTGGAGCTTAGTTTGGAACATTTAGAAAACATCAGACGCCCTACCTTGCTTTTTCATATTACTAAACGCTTACTTTATACTAAATGGCGTGATCATGGTGAGGCACCTAATTTGCATCTATTTGGTCAACTCAAGCAAATTACAGAACAGTGGCTAAATACTTGTTTGATTTGTAAGGGAGGAACTTTCCCAGCACAATTATTGTACCAAGAGCTGGAAGATATGGTGTGCGATCGTATTACTGCGGGTATTACACGTTCAATGGTAGGAGAGCGTCCTATAAAAGTTGTTCTCGATGCTTACAACCCTACTGGTTCAACAAAATATGTAAGCTTTAATACGACTAAAACTAGTCGTTGGAAAACCGACCCGAGGAAAAGTCACCTAAATTGGGTCATTTTAGATAGCGATTGGGAAGCTGAATTTTGTCGAGTTGCAGAGTCTCATAATAAGGTTAAAACTTATGTGAAAAATCACAACCTTGGATTTGAAGTGCCGTATCGTTATTTATCAGAACATAGAAAGTACATTCCTGACTTTATTGTCTTAGTGGATGATGGCAGGGGTGAGGATGATCTCCTTCATCTGGTTGTAGAGATAAAAGGGTATAGACGTGAAGATGCTAAGGAAAAAAAGGCAACGATTGAAAACTATTGGTTAGAGGGAGTAAATAACCTCAATCGTTATGGACGTTGGGCATTTGCAGAATTCACAGAGATATATGAGATAGAATCTGATTTTGAGTTAAAAGTACAGGCTGAATTCAATAAAATGATTGACACAGTTATCGGGAAGAACTGATAAAGGAGAAGTATTAATTGGATAAGAATATAACAAATAAGACTATTGAAACATTTATGCATGAAGAGGTTACCCGTAAGAATATTCCTACTGCAGAATATCAATCTGTTATGGATAAAGAAGAACAGAATCCGATTCTTGTTGAATATAAGCGTCGTAACTTTGACCTTGACCCACAATTAGTTTGGCGTGGTAAGGGAGAACAAGATCGATCAGATTTAGTTGTTCAAGCTCCTCCGCTCTACATTCAGGAAAAGGTTCATCCCAAAGTTTTAATTGATGATCTTCAGCGTCATATGAAAGATGAAGATCACTCAGATGATCTTCAGTTAGATTTATTTGAAGATTTTAATGGACTACCAAATGATAATGCGAAAACTGAATTCTACCGACATGAGGCGAACTGGACGAATCGTATGATACTTGGTGATAGTCTACAGGTTATGTCTTCATTGGCTGAACGCGAAGGATTACGAGGGAAAGTACAATGCATATATTTTGACCCTCCGTACGGTATAAAATTTAATTCTAACTTCCAATGGTCTACTACTAGTAGGGATGTTAAGGATGGTAACATTCAGCATATTACTAGAGAACCTGAGCAAGTAAAGGCATTTCGAGATACTTGGAGGGATGGAATTCATTCTTATTTGACGTATCTTCGAGATAGGCTGACAGTTGCTCAAGATCTTTTGTCGAAATCCGGGTCTATTTTTGTTCAGATTGGAGATGAGAATGTCCATCGAGTTAGAATATTAATGGATGAAATTTTCGGAGAAGATAATTTCGTATCACAGATATCAATTCAAAAAACTGGAGGATTTTCACAATCAAAGATTGGCAATATCCTTGATCATATCCTTTGGTATGCGAAGAGTGCAGATTCATTAAAATATCGTCCTTTGAATCAGCTTATACCTCAACCGCCTCTGGATGACCCGAATTATGTATTAATTGAATTTGAGGATGGAACATATAGAAGAATGACACCTGATGAACGGTCAAGAAAAGTTGCATTGCCAGAAGGGGTTCGAATATTTCGCTACGGTCCCTTGCAATCTGACGGAGCAAGTAAAGGAGATAAAACAATATTCTTTGAAGGCGAAATGTTTCAACCAGGGCGAAACAATCATTGGAAGACTCGCATAGAAGGAATGGAGCGTGTGGGTAAGGCAGGGAAATTGATGAGGGTCGGGAAAACAATTTATCATCGCCTGTACTGGGATTCTTTTTCTGCTAAAACCTTGGATAATATATGGCTTGATACTCAATCGGGTGGGTTTAATGAACCTAAAGTTTATGTTGTTCAAACAACAACGAAAGTAATTCAGCGTTGTCTACTGATGACTACAGATCCTGGAGATTTGGTACTTGATCCAACTTGTGGTTCTGGGACAACGGCATACGTTGCTGAGCAGTGGGGGCGCCGTTGGATAACAATGGATACTTCTCGTGTTGCGCTTGCGCTTGCGCGTGCGAGAATAATGGGCGCTCGATATTCTTATTATCTATTGGCCGACAGTCGTGATGGTCAAATAAAAGAAGCAGAGATATCGCGCACGCTCCCATCGGATGCGCCAACTAGAAATGACATCCGTCATGGTTTCGTTTATGAAAGAGTATCACATGTTACTTTAAAAGCAATTGCGAATAATTTGGAAATTGATGTGATTTGGGAGAAGTTTGAAGAAATACTTCAACCAATTAGAGATAAGTTAAATAAGTTGCTTAATGAGAACTGGGAGGAATGGGAAATTCCTCGTGAGACAAATAGTAATTGGTCGCCTTATACAAAGCAAATACATGATCAATGGTGGGAACAAAGGATTGCGCGTCAGAAAGAAATAGACGCCTCTATAGCTGCAAAAGCTGATTTTGAGTACCTTTATGATAAGCCATTCGAAGATAAAAAAAAGGTTAGAGTAGCAGGACCTTTTACAGTAGAGAGCCTATCCCCTCATCGAGTGCTTACAATTGGTGAGAACGATGATTTAATTGAAGGTATATCGGAAACAAAAGGAAGTTATGGGGAAGAACAGAGCTTTGTTGAAGTAATACTAGAAAATCTTCGCACGGCTGGTGTACAACAAGCACACAAAGAAGACAAAATCAACTTTTCATCTGTATTGGCTTGGCCTGGAAAGTATGTTTGCGCGGAGGCACGTTTTACTGAGGGTGATGAAGAAACGGTTACCGAAAAGCGCGCTGCAATATTTATTGGCCCGGAATTTGGAACCGTCTCTAGACCAGATCTTGTCTCAGCTGCTCGTGAAGCTGGCGATGCGGATTTTGACGTTCTTATTGCTTGTGCTTTTAATTATGATGCTCATTCCTCGGAGTTGGATAAGATGGGTCGATTAAATATTCTAAAAGCTCGTATGAACGCTGACCTGCATATGTCGGATGACTTAAAGAATACTGGTAAAGGTAATATATTCGTGATTTTTGGTGAACCTGACATTGATCTTTTTGAAACAGAAGATGGAAAAATAAAAGTGAAAATTAATGGGGTAGATGTCTTTCATCCCAGCACAGGCGAGGTACGCAGTGATGGGGCAGAAGGGATAGCGTGTTGGTTTATTGACACTGATTATAATGAAGAGAGTTTCTTTGTGCGTCATGCCTATTTCTTAGGAGCCGATGATCCTTATAAGTCGCTTAAGACGACACTTAGATCTGAGATTAATGCTGAAGCATGGGAAACATTAAATAGTGATGTTTCAAGACCTTTCTTGAAACCAAAGAATGGTCGCATAGCGGTGAAGGTTATTAATCATCTCGGGGATGAAGTTATGAAAGTTTTTCGATTGTAGAGTGTTTTAAACCTAGGCAATTCTTTTAAGGGTACAACTAGATTCCAAAGTAAAGTATATAAAAGTGAATTATTGCTAACAAGATCGCCTTACATTCTTATGCATAGAATGCGTATGTAGGGCGAATTTTTACTATCGCAGCTATGCAGATAATTATTACCAATGTAACAAAGAATCATGCTGATAAAAGTTGTCCTTTAGTCATCTTAGTGAATAGTACTACATAGTAAGTAATGATTTATTGAAGTGCTTTAGTGCTTTGATTGGGGGAAACCATGAATAGAACGAAGTTATTTCAAGAAGACCTTGCACAAAAGTTAACATTAATGATTGATAGATATTTTCATTCCATTAAAGAAAACGATTCGTCGGAAAGTTTAAACAGAAAATACCGAGAAGTAAATATAGCTCCTGTTAATTACGCTTCCTTAGGTGAGTTGGAATATAAGATAAATACATTTGATGAAGAACAGGATGATGCAAAATTTCTACTGCTTGCTTCAAAACTTTGCGAAACTGAAATCATTAATATACATAGTATGATTCCTAGAGGTCATATAAAGCCAAAACCCAAGTTATTATTGGAATGCATATCTGAATCATTAAGCAAATATTATAAGAATGATAGACCAGAGCATATAGGCCCCTATACACCAAAGGATAAAATTTATAGCCCAGTCGTTGATATTGGAATATCTCCTTCAGTTCAACTGAGAAGAGGCGAAAAACATCATTCTTTGGCGGTTTACCCACTCTTAAATGGAAGGCTTATTTTTGATTGTTTTAGCAATTTATTACTTATACAACGTTTAGCAGAGCAACTTGAAAGAATTGCTAAGGTGAATTTTGAGAAGCTGCAGTTGCCCTTTTATTGGAGACTTAATAATATAAGACCGCTAAGTTTATTTGCTATTGAAATTGAAAATCAGCCTAACAATAAACACCTACTGGGAGATTTCTTAAATTGTCTCATGTTAAGTAGATATCCAATATTATTAGTGCCAGAAAATCGTTTGGATGCTTGTTTTGAAGTAGTTAAACTCACTCGATTTATATTAGATGTTAAACAAATTAATGTGTTTGATTTACTTAGTCAGGTTTGCATTTTATCTGTCGGACAGTTTCGTGACATTATTAATCCGCTTCTGATTGGTTATAACATCGAACCTTTGATTTTTCCTGAATATAGATAATTGAAAAAGCTTTAGCATTGATCTCAGCTGTGACATAACACGAGTATTGATAATTTATATAAAAGTATGACTAATAAGATACCGTATTAATTATGGATGAAGGTCGGTGATCCAAGCGATCAAGAGACCGAAAATAGAATAATATTCCAAAGATATATTCAACGTTTTAGTCTAATGCTGAAAAATTACTATTCCTACATACTAGTATTATATGTAATGCTCTTCACTCTTAACGGAGATGAAATTACCCACTTTTTATATAAGAGAGGGTATTTTTTATTAAGGGGAAGGGAATAAAGTTTTGAAAAAACTCATCAGAATATAATATCTACTCAATATAGTAATTCATCCCCCATTATTCCTTTACTCACTCTCCCCCAATAACTCCCCAACTGAAACCTCCAGCGCTTTCGCAATAGCAACCACCTCATAATCCTGCACAAGCCTATATTGACCTTCCAATCTTGATAAACTGGTTGGGCTGATGTCTAAACCAAAGGTTTGCAACCTCGCAAGGAAATCCTTCTGCTTCATTTTTTTAGCTTTTCGAATAGCTACAATTCGGGTCCCGATGATGTTCTTATCACCTGGGGGCTCTTTGCGATGTCTCATTTCCGTGTCACCTCACAATTTAACCAAATTGTATGCGAGGTAACTGTTGTTTTAATGCGGATATCGAATTAAAATGAAATAAACCGATAAACGCATTAAAATTCTGTACATCGTCTACAGATATAGCTTTCCCAGGAAGGAGAGGGTGCGATGCAACATCTTATGCATAATTATGAGGAGGAGAAGCGCAAGCTGAATGAACTCGGTAATAAATCATTGGAGCAGGGAATTCCGCTAAGCAGCAATGAAGAGGTTCAGGCTCAGAGCCGCAAGCTAGACGAACTCATTAATCGAATGTATCAAGAAAAAAGTGGACATACAGCATCATTTCGTTTGAAAATCTGTCTTGGAGGGGATTTAATGAGCTTTCCAGCATGGTTTATACAGACGATTCAAAGTCGATTGAATGAGGTTACCGCACAGATCGAGCATCAATCCGAGCCTAGACTTCCGTTTGAAGAAGAGAGCAAAGCTTTTCAAGCATTATTTGAGTCCATGGCCACTGCACATATGCCAGAGTTTGAGTACTGGGAGGACAAGCTTCAATTGAAGCAATCCGTTATTTATGAACGCTTATATTTACAAGGGCTTAAGGATGGTATGCAACTTGCAAATGCCTCTACTGCCCCTCCAGTTCTCTCGGACTAAGACATGTCCTGTGAAACATGCTGTAAAAGTACATTAGTATCAGAGCAAAGAGTGATAAATGCATGCTTTATTATTAGGCTGTCCACATGACAGTCTTTTTCTTATGCTGATTTTTGGAAGGGAATCCCTCCCATATTGTCGAATTACCATACATATTGTAAATCCAGATGATATGAGGTTGGACTATGTTTAAAGCACTAAGGACACTCTTTCAAAAATCAAACCCTAAACCGCCACAGGCTGTGACTAAGGCACAAACTCCAAAGCCCAAATCAAAGGTTGCCTCCACACGAATTGGTGAGCTAGGCGAGCATAAAATCAATATCCAACTGGATCAGCTACCTAAAGAATGTAAATCGTTAAGTGATCTGTTGCTCCCTAATCCTAAGTCTCGAACAGGCTATGCTCAGATTGATCATATTGTCATTTCCCCATATTGCTTATTTGTCATTGAGACGAAAAACTACAATGGGGAAATTAATGGTGGGCGGACGGATCAGCAATGGTCAGTGAGCAATCGTTATAAGATGTATAATCCGTTGAAGCAAAACTACGGACATATCAAGGCCATTGAGAGTCTGATAAAAGGTGTAGCGGCAGTGAAATTCATCTCCATGATCTCATTCACCATGAGATGTCGGTTCAGTATTGATCCTGAGCTGCGGAAGATTCATTCAGACGAACTGGTTGTCTATGATGTGGAACTAAGTGAGTTTATCTCTAGGAAGCTGATTAGTTTGAAGACGGGAACCCCTGAACCTCCTATTTCTGCGGCACAGGCCCAAACCATATACGATCATTTGGTTCAGGCTAATATCACTGATGCCGAGATCCGCAAGCTTCATGTACAGAGAATTAAGGGGACCAAAGCGTAGTATAAGTAAATACCTATCATTGAATTAAGGGAGTTAACATATATGATCAAACAACTACGAAGCTGGTGGAAGGATACGGAGATTCCTAACCTAATCGGCCGAAAAAAAGTGGACTACTCGATCTTTCGTGACGGTTCGCAAATTCCCGTTGAGTTTCATCCGGATTTTTTAGAAGCTAATCAAGGTCAACAGCTTAACCTAGGTGATAGACGAGAGGTTAAGTTGATCTATGCGGATAGGAACTATGAGGCTACATTAGTTAAAAGCGATCAAGCCTCTGTTAGCCGGGAAGCTCTTCAACTTCGCTATAACGGAAATCAAGCCTTGAAGGATTTGTTAATAAAAACCTTCTCTCATTCCTATTCTTATATCTTGAAAGAAAGAGAAAATCAACAATCCAATGAGGATGTGAAGAAACCTCAGGTTGTCGTCCACGATGATCAAGCGGAATACATAGACTTCTTTGCGACAGGAGTTCCTTTCGAATACCGTTTAGAGTTCATAACGTATAAGCCGAAGCCTAATGTATGGTGGGTAAATCAAGGGTCTACCATTAAGGAGGAGAAGCAAGAGGGGATTCTGTGGGCACCTCTTCTGAACACTCAAGGCCGTAAGTTATATCACTGGGAGACGATGAAGGAGGTTAATCAAGGAGATATCATCCTTCATTACTCCAATAAGGCTATTCGTTATGTTAGCCAGGTTACATCTGCGGCAGTAGAGGCACCGAAACCAGGCTCTATGGCTAATACGGGTTGGCAAGAGGAAGGAAGATTGGTTCGCACCAATTATGTAGAACTCATTCCGCCCATTGCGCTACAACAGTTCAATCAGCAAATTATGCAACTGAATATAACCCAAGGGCCGCTCCATACTGGAGGCGGAGTGAATCAAGGGTATTTGTTCCGCTTTTCAAGACAAGGGCTTCAAGTGCTTCAATCACTCACGACAGAAGTGAATTGGCCTGATTTTACTATTCTAGAGCAAGATGAGGTTGCCTCCAGTATGGAGAGCTTGCGTGAGGTGATTCCTATTCTACCGCCATCCGATTCTAGCATTTCAGCCTTCCTCCACCAAATCCAATCCCACATCCGCCGCCAAGGCTTCTTTTTCCCGGAGCATCTGATTGAGAACTTCTACCTCTCGCTGAAGGCGAAGCCTTTTGTCATCCTAGCAGGTATATCCGGCACGGGGAAGACGCGGCTGGTGAAGCTGTTTGCGGAGGCGCTGGGGGCTACGCGGGATAATGGGCAGTATACGTTGATTCCGGTGCGGCCGGATTGGAGTGATCCTGCGGATCTGCTGGGGTATAGGGATCTGTCGGGCAGGTTCCAGCCGGGTCCGATGACGCAGGTGTTCGTGGAGGCGCGGCAGCCGGAGAATCGGCATCAGCCTTATTTTATCTGTCTGGATGAGATGAATCTGGCCCGGGTGGAGCATTATTTCAGTGATCTGTTAAGTGTGCTGGAGACGCAGGAGTGGCGGGAGAGTGAGATTCAGACGCAGGAGCTGATCTCTCGTTCCTTGCTGGGGACACCTGAGGATCGAGAGACCTATGGCGGCCTGGGCATTCCGGAGAATGTGTTCCTGATCGGGACGGTGAATATGGACGAGACCACGCATCCTTTTAGCAAAAAAGTTCTCGACCGCGCAAGCACTCTGGAGTTCAATTACATCAATCTGCAGCAATATCCGCTAGGGGCTGAGCAGGAGGTGGAGGCCCTCGCTGATCTTACGGAGCTGAACCATCTCTTCCTCCGTTCCGATTATTTGCAGCTGGTGGATGCCTATGATACCCATCAAGAGCTCGTTGTACGGACGACGGAGAGACTGGTGAAGATAAATACGCTGCTGGAGGATATCCATGCTCATGTGGGCTTCCGGGTGCGGGATGCGATTTGCTTCTATATGATCTATAACGAGCGCTTTGGCCTGATGGATGAGGAAGAGGCATTTGACTGGCAGCTGCTGCAAAAGATTCTGCCGCGTATCCAGGGAAGTCATTCCTCCGTGCGCCGGGTGCTGCTTAATCTGATGAAGGTTGTGATAGGCAGCGGTGCCGGCATTGCGGTTAATGTTCAAGAACTCATGGACGATGATGCTTCTCCGCTCTATATGAAATGGGCTGCCGGGCAGAATCCGCCTGGGGTCAAGCATCCGCAAAGTGCCCGTAAATTGGCTTATATGCTTAGGAGGCTGGAGGAAGATGGATTCACCTCATACTGGCTCTCTTAATCAGGCGGTGGAATTGCTCCGTATCGAGACGGAGCTTTTTACGCTATATGTGCAGGGGCGGCCCTATCACCCTACGGTGGAGACGTTGCAGCTTCATCGCTCCCCGGATCAGGAGTGGGTGAATGCTCAGCTTGGGATTACATGCTCGCAGCGGCTTGGTGATGTACAGATTAAGGTGTTCTCGCCTGAAGCCTATGGGCTGATCGACTGGCAGCCGGGGGAGTCTTCCTTTCCTTGCTTTTATGAGACGCAGCCGTATGAACTGGTGATTCAGAATAAGAAGGCGGTCAAGCTTACTTTCTATCATGAAAATGTGCTGCTCCGGCAGGCGGTTAAGCCTCTAGGTGAGTCTATCCTTGCAGGTGTGCTGAACTTTGGGAATGAGGTTGGGCTGACGGAATGGGAGATCCGGGGCGAGGGGCAGACGCTGCTGCGGGTGGAGATGGAGATTTTCCCCTCGAAGATGGATTATAAACGGGATTACCAGAACCTTCTGCATGAGGTGAATGCGCAGATTTATAATTTGGCCTTTGATTTTCTGCGCCGGACCTACCAGCTAACTGGCCTTAAGGAGACGCAGCATCAGAGCCTGACGGAGTTCTTCGCCATCCTACAGCATGTATTCAGACAGCTCTTGGATGCCGTTGAGCGGATCAACAAGAATCCTAATGTTGCGCTGCTCCAGGAGCGGCGGTTAATGGATGCAGGCCGGGTCAAAAAAGCCGGAAGAGAGAACATCCGCGAGCTCGCGAAGCATCCTGAACGGTTAAGAGAAGATATGAATCATGGGTTCTTAACCATCGGTAACCGGAACTACACAGCATCGCACTTAATGGAGACACGGAAGCGCCTCGCCTATGATACGAGTGAGAACCGGTTCGTCCGCTGGATGCTGGAACGAGTTCATGGCAAGCTGAAGGAGCTTAAGAGCCGCTGGAAAGAGAACAGCCGGACCTCAGATCCGCTGCTCATCCGAAGAATCGACACGATGCTCACTCAGCTAGAGCGGGTGCTTAAGATAGATTTCCTGCGGGAGGCAGGAGCACTGAAGCAGATGTCCGTTACGCTGGTGCTGCAGATGGCCCCCGGATACCGTGAGGTCTATCGCTGTTATCTCATGCTGCTCAAAGGCCTGTCGATCCAAGGCGACCTGCTTCGCCTATCCATGAAGGATGTCGCGCAGCTCTATGAATACTGGTGCTTCCTCAAGCTGAATCAGCTGTTGGGGCAGAAGTATAAGCTGGTGAAGCAGGACATCATTAAGGTGAACCGGAACGGGATCTTTGTGACGCTGGATCGCTCGCAGACCGCTCAGATGGTCTATGAGAATCCGGTCAACGGGGAACAGTTCATCTTGTACTATAATACGATTCCTGGAACAGACAGGACCCCAACGCTCAGTCAACGTCCCGATAATGTGCTTACGCTGAAGAAGAAGGATGCGGGTCAGATCAAGGAGTATAAGTATGTGTTCGATGCGAAGTACCGCTTGAATCCGGCGTATGAGGGGACTTCCTATCAGCAGAAATATAGACAGCCTGGGCCGGAAGAGGACGATATTAATACGATGCACCGCTACCGGGACGCTATAGTCTATCAGGAGATAGGTTCCGGGGAGTACGAGCGAAGCATGTTCGGGGCGTATGTGTTATTTCCGTACCCTGATGAGGAACGGTACAAGACCCATCGTTTCTACAAAAGCATCGGGCTGCTGAACATTGGCGCCTTGCCGTTCCTGCCGAATTCCACAAGTCTGGTGGAGCAATTCCTAGCAGAAATTATTCAGGATAGTCCGGAAAAAGCTTACGAACGCTCGACACGTCCACGTGGGACCAAAGAATACTACGCCAATCAGCTGGCGGGCAAAAATGTGCTGGTCGGTTCAGTCCGGGGGCCGGAGCAGGTGGGGGTGGCGCTGCGGGAAGCTTTTTATCATATGCCGCTTAAGAACCTATCCGATGTAAAAATCCTCACTCAGCTCGAATACGTCGCCATGTGCCAATCTCGCAAAAAGTTCGTTGATCCCGCCAAAACAGGCATTCACTGGGTAGGGAAGGTAGCGGATTGGAAGGTGCTGCAGCGTAAGGAGATTAAGGAAGTCCCTTGTCGGCCGGGTACCGAGGAGGATCTGTATGTACGCTTCACGGTAGAGGAATGGAAAAGCTTAGCTGATCCTATAACGCTGGGGGGACAAGGAATTCTCACGGTGCTCTACACCAGTAAGTATATCCTGGACCGGTCCTTGGAGATTGCTGAGCTCCGTCTGGAAACGGAGGAAGCGCTGCGCGAATGGCGGGAAAAGCGGCGTAAGGGTAGAGTTAAGGTGAAGCTGGATCATGAGGAGTATGTGGATCTGGGTAGTGTTGTGGAGGTTAGGAATATATAGGATCAAATATATAGAGTGAAGAAAGCGAATGCATGGTTGTGTTTTACGTTGTAAAACATTGTCACCATGGTATAATGAACTCAGAAACAGCGTACAATGGCAAAGAGAGCCGTGCTGGTAACACGACTCTCTGCGCAATAGCCGCTTTTAAGGGCGTAGGCTTTTAAAGGTTATCCGTTGAAATAGGACCGCTACCTTTGACCGGGCGGCCTATTTCTTTTTGTGGAAAGATAGAATCAACACAACCAGAGTCGCGAACGAAATCATTAGCGTCAATGCTTGGTATACCTCCACTGGCGTCACCTCCCTTCCGGGAGATTAGCCGGCCGCCCATATAAGCCTTTCTATTGCTTCTGCGATTATATCATGAATGGAAAATTTTGAGTATATAAACCGAATCCCCCAAAAAAGCTCAAACGCAGGCCCCACACACCTGCCTTTGGGCTTTTTTCTATGCATCCCAAGACTCACTTCTGGAAATTTATTCTTCCGTCGTAATACTTTCGCCATGTTCGTTGCGCTGGATATCAGCGATGATAGAACCTGTAAGATGATAACGCCGAGCGCGTTCATCCTACATCCGGTTCTTATCCGGGCGGGCGTAACGAGGCGGGGATCTCAGGTGATCCCGCAGTGCCGGCATGTATGTTACGGTATCCTGTACGGTCCGTTTCGGTAAGAGTCCCTAATCGCCTTCTAAGCGACGTTGGTACAGTACTCGATTTCCATCGAGCGACAATTGAAGCACAATCTGAGTAAGGAAACCAATGGACAGAATCTCAGGCGGCTAGTCTAGCGCACTGCGGAAGGGCTTTGCAATCCGTGGATACCGATAGTAGGTAGCTGGGGAGGACTTGGCAAGGACGGAAAGGAACGAAGGCCGGCTGAAGGTTGGGTTAGCCTCGGACCTCAAGTAGTCCTCCCGGACCTCCCGGCAGGGCCGCCTGTCTCAAACGTGATTCCGCCTGAGCTGCAGCGGGATTCTGTTATCCATTGGTCAAACATGAAGGGGGCACACATATGTTGAAGCAAATCACGATTCAAGCGGACCAGCGCGGTCTGCTCTTTCATAAGGGAAGTTATGTGAAGCGGCTGCTACCGGGAACCTACCGTTACTTATCCTGGTCGCAGCATACGGTGGCAGTACTGAATATTGCGAAACCGTTTAGTGTTGAGGGCAAAGACCTGCAGCTATTTTTACAGGAGGATGAACTCCTGCGGGAGCTCGATGTCGTACGCGTACAGGATCATGAGATTGTTCTGCACTATGAGGATGGCCAATTCATGCAAGTGCTGAAGCCGGGTGTGTATGCTTATTGGAACCTCCTGAGAAAGCACACCTTCGTACATACGGATATAGGGCAGCCGGAGCTGCCTGCCGGGATCGACCGCTCGATTATCCCGAAGCTTACTCCGTACGTGCAGTGCTGCGAAATCGCGAGCTACGAGCAGGGATTCCTGTTCTATGATCATACGCTCCAGCGGGAGCTTACGCCGGGTAAGTATTATTTCTGGAAGGGACCGGTCTCGGTGCTGACGAAGACAGTCGATCTAAGACAGCAGCAGATGGATCTGGTTGGCCAGGAAATGATGACTGAAGATAAGGTCTCGCTGCGTCTGAATTTCGTATGCCAGTACACCATCGTAAGTCCGCACCGCGTTCTGGAGATGAAGGGGTTTGACGAGCAGATACACATCCAGCTTCAGCTCCTGCTCCGGGAGTATGTCGGGACGCTGAAATTGGACGATCTCCTGAAACGAAAAGAGGATGTTGCCACATTCATTCTGTCCCGTATCCAGGAGAAGGAAGAAGCGTTCGGGGTACGTTTCCTCGGGGCGGGGGTGAAGGATGTAATTCTGCCGGGGGAAATGAAGGATATCCTAAACACCGTCCTGCTCGCAGAGAAGAAGGCGCAGGCGAACCTGCTTACCCGCCGGGAAGAGACAGCATCGACGCGCAGCCTGCTGAATACAGCGAAGCTGATGGACGAGAATCAGACCCTGTTCCGGCTGAAGGAGCTGGAATTCCTCGAGAAGATATGCGACAAAATCGGTTCCATCTCTGTTACGGGCGGTGGAGACCTGCTGGAGCGGTTAAGCTCGCTTATCGGCAGTAATAAGTAGATCGCCTCCTGGCGGTCTATTTTTAGTGCAGATCGAGAGAATTAAGCTTAGTCAAAGTTCCGGAAAACAGGTAATTATATAGAAGCTATAGAACTAAGCTAGAGAGCCGATTAAGCCAAACCCAAGGAAGTGATCCCATGGACAACAAAGCAAAGAAAATCCTGATGAACACCTTCTGGACCTCAGCCGGCTGGAAGAGCAGTCCTGCTGCCTTCACCGGTGAGGATTTCGACTATGCCAAAAGCAAAGGCCTGATGTTCGATCCTGTGACCATATCTCATGACGAGATTGTCTTGCGGCTGCATGAGCTGCATGGGGCGATTACTAAGGAGCGGGTAGCTGCCGCGTTCCTGCACAGTCTGTCGACGAAGAAGGTCCATTTGCGGAGCGCCCTTTCAAGCTGGGTCCTGACTTCCGGTGTACCTGTGCATACCTATGAGCAGCGGAGTGTTGTCCGGCCCAATTACAGCAGCTGCGGGGATTGTAACTTTCACAGATTAATGTCTGATCGGGAATATATGAATGAGGATATGAATGTGCTGAATTTCGAACGGGTGAAGTGGGGCGGGATTCGTCTGAACTGGCTTTTATACTGCTGGCTGGACCTTGAATTATTAAGTAAAGAAGAAGAGTTCGAGGTTACCGCCGAGGATACTGCCATACTCTCCGGGATGCTCGAAGCGATACGGGATTGTGCGGACCATGAGAGTGCGCGGATGCTGGAGAAGCGGTGGAAGGACGTGGTTCCTTCGAGCAAGAATGAGCGGGATGTAATCATGGAGATCTGGGGCTATGCCGGATTGCTGGTACCGCGGGACACACCCCGGAAGCGCAGAGGCGGGAGTTCTGATTATAACTCTATGGCGGAGTGGCAGGGGGATGACGGTTATTCGCAGGAGGCGGTAGAGTTGTATTTCGGTGCGTTTTTGTAATGACGTCTTTAGAACTTCAATAAGGATTCGTAAGTACTCTATTACTTCATGCCGCCACCATTCGTGGCGGTTTTCTTGTTTATTCTACGTTTAGCGCTGTCGTGTAGAATAAATTGATGTAGAAAAAATGAAAATAATGGAGGAAAAGGCATTGAGATTTAAACGGATAATCGCCTTGTTACTAGTGTTTGCCATGATCATACCGACGAGCTTGATACATGCGGCTGATCTGGTGTTGAAAGAGGATGCAAATATAGTGAAGCAGACGCCTTCTGGTTTGACAGACCTGGAGGATACTATTGATGTTACGAATGAATCGTATGAGGCAGAGATCATTGTTACCTCTATGAATGGGATGTTGGCGTATAGTCCACAATCTGTTCAATTATCAATTGTGGAAGATAGTCCGGTAGGCAAGCGGATTGTGGGCAATACACTGCTCATTGATCAAGGCGCACCAGCTGGAACGATTACCATCAAAGCTGTATTGCCGGATGATTTCTATACTATTCATACTATGACTGTGAATTCAGGTGGGGGTAATCCGCAACCGGCGCAGCCAAGAATAGCCCATACGCTGCTGGATACAAGTGATCTTAATCATCTCATCATAAGTGCAACGGCACTGGATGACGGTATTCACAATGTACAGATAAGAACATTTTATAAGAATGCCTCTGGTATGATAGGGGGGGACATTGTCAATCTGACCCGGGAAGGCAATAGTTCAGTGTTTTCTGCAGACATTACCGATAAGGTCTCCAGTAAGATGAGAGATTCCAATGCCTATGAAATGACTTATTTCTTCACGATGTTAGATGAAAATGAGGGATTCCTGCAATATCCCGAGGTTATTGACATGAACTCGTTGGAGGGAGCCTTGACGGTTAAGCTGGCGGATGCCCCGGACAACGGATCGGGAGAGCCTGAGTTAGATATAACTAATTTAATTGCTAAGATTAATGAAGCGAAGGACTTATATTCCTTTTCAGTAGCTGGCAACGGCTTTGGGGAATACCCGGGAGAAGTGATGGATGCATTTAATACAGCCATCGAAGCTGCATCTCAGGCTAAAGATACAGCTACAACCCAGGCTCAAATTGATGCTGCCTATCAAGATTTGCTGGGTTCCATATCAGCATTTAAGGCTGATGCCATCAAGGGAGCGAGTCGCTCGGACCTTATGGACAAATATGACGAAGCGATTATTCTTTATTGGGATGATACAAGAGGCGAAGGGGTTGGACAATACCCGCAACATGCAAAAGAAGCTTTATTTACAGCCATTTTGTCAGTAGAGGGTGTCCTAAACAACCCAGCACCCCCTCAAGAAGAAATTGATAATGCCTACCAAAGTTTATCTTATGCGATAAAGGTATACAGCGCTGCACAAATCAAAGCAGGCGATCCTGCACGGCTTCAGGTTAAAATTGATGAAGCCTGGGACCTTTTTATTGAGAGTAAAGTGGGCGATGAACCTGGACAATATCCTGAACAAGCCTATTCGGCCTTCCTTGATGCTATTTCAGTAGCTGAAGAAGCGATCCGTTATACAACAGCGCAAAAGAAAATTGATGAGGCTTATATAGCTTTATCAAATGGGATGCAAGAATTCCTTGCTGCAAAAAATCCCGAGCCGGATAAAACAGAGCTGCTTCAGGCGAAAATTAACGAAGCGCAACGGTTATGGGACTATGCTGACGTAGGGCCATACGTAGGTCAATATCCAGCTGAGGCAAAAGACGCGTTGGGAGCTGCTATTTATACCGCTAATGAAGGGTTAAACACCTCCTCCACGGAAGCTGAGCTGGATGCCGCCTACCAAGCATTGAATGCTGCAATCACAACCTTTAAGAATGCTGAAAATAAAAGAGGAGATGCGACGGCACTCAAGGCCAAAGCTGATGAAGCTTCGAATCTTTTACAGCATAGTCAACCAGGTAATGAACCAGGACAATATCCGCCGTTAATATTCACCATGCTGGATCAAGCTATTGGAGAAGCAGAACTAATAATTATGAATTCTTCAACTCAAGCGGAAATTGATGAGGCATACAGAGTCTTGGTGGATGCAGTACAAACTTTCCTTGATGCGAAGATTACCGGTCCCGATAAAAAACCGCTTCAAGATAAAATTGCTGCAGCCGAAAGTTTTTTGAACGCCAGTGTAGAAGGTACTAAAGTTGGACAATATCCGGCAGGTTCGAAGGATACCTTGCGTGGCTTCATAGATAAGGCATTTGCTACGTTAACGAACCTATTTGTTACACAAATGGAAGTTGATGAAGCCTTAACTTCTGTGAATGATGCATTGGCGGATTTTAAGGCCTCTGTAATTAAGGCTGGAGACAATACAGCACTACAAGCCGCAATTACTGAGGTGAAAATCCTTTTGGAGGGAAGTACAGAAGGAAATGCTGTAGGAGAATATCCGCTAGAAGCCATGGACTTACTGGCATCCGCGATTACAGATGCAGAAACTTTGGCTAACGAAGAAGCGACTCAAGCAGCTATTGATACGGCTATCCTAACTCTGAACAACGCAGTTGCAGCTTTTGAAGCTGCGGTGATCAAGAAAGGAAACAGCAGCGAGCTCCAACTCAAAATTGAAGCAGCGAGAAATCTTTTGAGTTATAGCGCAGAGGGTGATCGCCCTGGAGAGTATCCGTCAGAAGCCTTCGATGCTTTGGATAAGGCTGTTGAAGCTGCTGAGATTCTGATTGATTCCCCCGGGACCCAACAACAGATTGATGATGCCTATCATGATTTGGTACAAGCAATCAAAGCTTTCGAAAATGCTAAGATTCAGGAAGGCGAGTATATCCCGCTTCTAATGGCGTTATTGGAAGCAACGACACTTTATGATAGTAGCCCGGAGGGCTACGGCGCAGGACAATATTGGCCGGAAGTCAAAGCGTTGTTCATGACAGCCATTGAGGCGGCAAATGTAGTAGCAGGCGGGCCGTCAACTCAAGAAGAAATAGAGGAAGCGCTCCAAACACTTGCGGATGCGGTTGAAGATTTTCAGAAATCTGTAGTTCGTGCCGGGGACAGCACAAACCTTCAATCGGTCATTACAGAATTGACCACCCTTCTGAGCAACAGCAAAGAAGGTGATGACGTAGGAGAATATCCGACAGGTTCAAAAGCGATTTTGCAGGCAGCGGTTACGGCAGCATCGAATGTGATCAGCGAACCGGCTACCCAGCATGAGATTGATCAGGCTTATAAGGAACTGGTAGATGCGGCAGATATTTTCATAGCTAAAATAATTCTAGCTGGGGATAACTCGAAAGCTCTCGAAAAAATTCATGAGGTAGGCAGTCTTTTGGAGGCCAGCAAAGCAGGAACCGCAGTAGGACAATATCCGGCTGAAGCAATAGCAGCATTGGAGGCAGCATTTGATGCAGCGGTTATTGTGGTCGATAAACCATCTTCTCAAGTGAAGCTTGATGCTGCTTACCAAGCCCTTGTAGACGCGGTTGATGTGTTTAAGAAGGCACAGATACAGGCTGGCGACACTGAAGAAGCTGACGCGGTAGTGACCGAAGCAGGAACGCTGCTGAAAGATAGCATTGTAGGTGAAGGCGTAGGCGAATATCCACTGTCAGCCAAAACCGCACTGGAAGCAGCGATTGCAGCAGCCAAGGAAGTGCTGGAACATCCAGCGACGCAAGCGCAGATTGATACAGCCAAAGCAACGTTGGAAGCGGCAATTACCGCATTTGAAGCTGCGGTGAATAAAGAAGGCAGCAGCGAAGAAGCTGGAGCGGTAGTAACCGAAGCGGGGACGTTACTGAAAGACAGCGTTGTAGGAGAAGGCGTAGGCGAATATCCGCAGGCAGCCAAAACGACATTGGAAGCAGCGATTGCAGCAGCCAAGGAAGTGCTGGAACATCCAGCGACGCAAGCGCAGATTGATACAGCGAAAGAAACGTTGGAAGCGGCAATTACCGCATTTGAAGCTGCGGTGAATAAAGAAGGCAGCAGCGAAGAAGCTGGCGCGGTAGTGATCGAAGCAGAAGCATTGCTGGATGATGTACCAGTAGGGGAAGGCGTAGGTCAATATCCGTCTGAAGCGGTTGACGTGTTGAAAGCAGCCATTACGGCAGCGAAAGAAGTGTTTGAACACCCAGCCACGCAAGCGCAGATTAACGAAGCCAAAGCAACGTTGGAGGCGGCAATTACCGCATTTGAAGCTGCAGTGAATAAAGAAGGCGACAGCGAAGAAGCTGGCGCGGTAGTGACCGAAGCAGAAGCATTGCTGGTCGATGTACCAGTAGGGGAAGGCGTAGGTCAATATCCGTCTGAAGCGGTTGACGTGTTGAAAGCAGCCATTACGGCAGCGAAAGAAGTGCTGGAACATCCAGCGACGCAAGCGCAGATTGATACAGCTAAAGCAACGTTGGAAGCGGCAATCACGACATTTGAAGCTGCAATGAATAAAGAAGGCAGCAGCGAAGAAGCTGATGCGGTAGTGGCCGAAGCGGGGACGTTACTGAAAGACAGCGTTGTAGGCGAAGGCGTAGGTGAATACCCGCTGGCAGCCAAAACAACACTGGAAGCTGCGATTGTAGCAGCTAAAGAAGTGTTTGATCACCCAGCAACACAAGCACAAATCGACGAAGCCAAAGCAACGTTGGAAGCGGCAATTACCGCATTTGAAGCTGCGGTAAATAAAGAAGGCAGCAGTGAAGAAGCTGGCGCTGTAGTGACCGAAGTAGAAACGTTACTGAAAGACAGCGTTGTAGGAGAAGGCGTAGGCGAATATCCGCAGGCAGCCAAAATGACATTGGAAGCTGCGATTGCAGCAGCCAAGGAAGTGCTGGAACATCCAGCGACGCAAGCGCAGATTGATACAGCTAAAGCAACGTTGGAAGCGGCAATCACGACATTTGAAGCTGCGGTAAATAAAGAAGGCAGCAGCGAAGAAGCTGGCGCGGTAGTGATCGAAGCAGAAGCATTGCTGGTTGATGTACCAGTAGGGGAAGGCGTAGGACAATATCCGTCTGAAGCGGTTGACGTGTTGAAAGCAGCCATTACGGCAGCGAAAGAAGTGCTGGAACATCCAGCGACGCAAGCGCAGATTGATACAGCCAAAGCTACGTTGGAAGCGGCAATCACGACATTTGAAGCTGCGGTAAATAAAGAAGGCAGCAGCGAAGAAGCTGACGCAGTCGTGAGCGAAGCAGGCACGCTGCTGAGAGACAGCATTGTAGGCGAAGGCGTAGGTGAATACCCGCTGGCAGCCAAAACAACACTGGAAGCAGCGATTGTAGCAGCGAAAGAAGTGTTTGATCACCCAGCAACACAAGCACAGATCGACGCAGCCAAAGCTACGTTGGAAGCGGCAATCACGACATTTGAAGCTGCAATGAATAAAGAAGGCAGCAGCGAAGAAGCTGATGCGGTAGTGGCCGAAGCGGGGACGTTACTGAAAGACAGCGTTGTAGGTGAAGGCGTAGGCGAATATCCGCAGGCAGCCAAAACAACACTGGAAGCAGCGATTGTAGCAGCGAAAGAAGTGTTTGATCACCCAGCAACACAAGCACAAATCGACGAAGCCAAAGCAACGTTGGAAGCGGCAATTACCGCATTTGAAGCTGCGGTAAATAAAGAAGGCAGCAGTGAAGAAGCTGGCGCTGTAGTGACCGAAGTAGAAACGTTACTGAAAGACAGCGTTGTAGGAGAAGGCGTAGGCGAATATCCGCAGGCAGCCAAAATGACATTGGAAGCTGCGATTGCAGCAGCCAAGGAAGTGCTGGAACATCCAGCGACGCAAGCGCAGATTGATACAGCCAAAGCAACGTTGGAAGCAGCGGTGGCAGCCTTTGAGGCGGCAGTCATTCAAGCTGGAAATGCTGGAGAGATTCAAGCCCAAATTACTGAAGCGACCACTCTTTTAAATGAAAGCACTGAGGGCAACGGCGTAGGCCAATATCCGGCGGGTTCCAAAGCAATCCTGCAAGCCGCAATTATGGCGGCGGAAAATGTCATCCGTACGGCGGCAACACAAGCAGAGATTGACAAGGCCAATGAGCAGTTAACAGCGGCTTATACTGCCTTCCGGGCAGCTGTAATCAAGACTGCACCAGTTGATTCGTATACACCGCCCGTTAATTCCTATACACCTCCGGCGGCTACGCAGCCTGGGGTGGTACAGCCGTCTATCCAAATTACAGATGGACTGAACACGGTTGAAACGGGACAAGGCACGGTAAAAACAGCTGCGTCTGAGGTTCAAGAGATCATGAAGGCTGCGAAGCCGGTTATTCTTGAATCTACGCTTGGTGTAATTTATTTTGGTAAGAATGGCTTGAACGTACCGGAGCTCAAACTAGGATTAGGTGCTTCCCTGGAGTTAGGAATACTTATGACAGAGAAGTCCAAAACCGATGAGGTGTTGGCAGGAGCCAAGCTGGATCAGGCGGGCTTGCACCCGCTCGGCGGGAAGGTACTCGACCTGATTGCCCAGCTGAATTATTCGAATGGCACCAGCACGAGAATCAAGAGCTTCGCTGAACCGGTCAAAGTCACGATTAACTTGAAGGAGCTGGGATTGACCGGGGATACAACGAATTTGACAGCGGTTCGATTCGTACCTCAGGCAGACGGCACGTATAAGACGATCAAGCTTGGCGGGGTCTATAACCCGGCAACGAATAGCTTTGAGTTCTATACGGACAGCTTCAGCTTGTACAGCATCGTTAAGGCTGATTCGGTCACCAAGATTACGTTCAAGGTTGACAGCAAAGAGTATTCCATTGGAGCACTTGCTAAGCAAAACGATGTGCCACCTGTTATCCAGGAGCAAAGAACCCTGGTGCCGATCCGGGCTGTAGCGGAAGCTTTGGGCGCTGAAGTCAAGTGGGACCACGCAACCAAAACAGCGACCATTACGCTTGACGGTAAAGTGCTGACCATGACTTTGGGAGAATTGATTGAAGGCATGGACGTACCTGCGCAGGCGATTGACGGCAGAATTATGGTGCCGCTGCGCTACGTTTCGGAAGCTTTAGGAGCTTATGTCATGTGGTTCCCGCAAGACAAACGGATCGAGATTATCCGTTAGTCTCATCCTAATCTAAAAAGCCGGTTGCCTGTTTCAGGGCAATCGGCTTTTGTCTGCTTATTTAAACTTTCTGCTTACCTGTTCAATCTATGCATCATCTCTCGGATGGGGGTGCCCGGCTGTGTTCCCAGCTCCTGCAGCAGGACTTCCTCCAGCTTGCGGTACCGCCGGATGGCCTCGCTTGTTCTTCCGAGTCCGATCAACAGCCGCAGGGTCTGCCCGGCGATATCCTCGCGCAGGGCATCGATCCGGAGAATTTCATCATATGCCTGCAATGCCTGCTCCATCTGATGCTGCTCGAGATAGTTACGGGCGGCCAACTCTTGCAGCTCTATATAATCCTGCTCCAGGCGGCGCGCCTTGGTGCTGGCCCATTCGTAGGTTTTACCCTTAAGAAAAGGTCCGGTATACAAAGCTGCTGCCTGTTTCAGTAATTCCTTATGTCCGTCCCGGTTCATTCTGATTTCTCTCAGCAAACGCTCGAATGCATACAGGTCACAGGACAGGGAATTCTCCACGATCTGTACCTCATTCCGGTCAGGCAGCAGGCATATCTTAAGCCCGCTTTCACTGATAGCTTTGCGGATATAATACAGATTGCTATTCAGGTTGTTGCTTGCCTTCCCGGACTCAAACCCGCTCCACAGGGTGTCCATAATCTCGTCACGGCTGACTGAGCGTTTGTACAGGAGATAAGCGAACAGTTCCTCCGTCTTGGGGCTCCTCAGCTTGAGTGGCTTCCTGTCCGGTCCGGGGTGCATCAGCTTAAAGCCGTCAAACATGCATACCTCCAGCACAGGCTCCACCTCTTGCCGCCGCGGCCGCCGCCTTATTTTATCCAGAGTCTGTCTCACCCGTTCGGCAGAAACCGGCTTCAGCAGATAGTCAGTCGCGCTGGCGTCGAACGCCTGAAGCGCATATTCCTCATAGCCGGTAACGAATACCACGTCCATAGCATCATATAGCTCATGGAGCTGCCGGGACAACTTCATCCCGCTTACCTCCGGCATGGAAATATCCAGAAAAGCAATATCGATAGGGTTGTCCCTGGCATATTCATAGGCCTTCAACGGATTCCGGAAGGTCTGGCAGATCTCGACCTCTCCACTCTCGGACAGAACCCAGCTGAGCTGATTAAGTGAAAGCCGTTCATCATCGACAATTATCGCCCGAAGCATCTGTTCACCTCTTTAATCATCATGAGTCATTAGTCCTAGAAAATCCAATCAGTCATTAATATTAGCAAATTACAGATAGGCTTTCAATTAGAATTCACACCGGCAAAAGTCTATTTGTGTCGGCACGGAGGGGTAAAGGTACGGTCACTACAAAACCAGATCCTTATTATACCTTTTGACTATAGCCAGATATCACTTTTAAGTGTTACGTACCTCTAAGCCCTCCGTGCTAGAATTTAGACACAAAAGAAAGAGATATGTGAGAATAGAGGAGGACTATATATGTGCAATAGATTTCAAATCGTAGGCAGCCTGCTGCGTCCGGCGGAGTTATTAGAATATAAACAGCAGATTGAACACCGTGATGATATCCAGTATCCCTTTTACCAGGACTTTCAGGGGTATGAGCAGTGTGAAGCGGAGGCCATTCAGGCTGTAGTGGATAAAGAAAGAGACAACGGGTTGTCCATTCTTACGGATGGGGAATATTCCAAGTCGATGTGGCATCTGGACTTCGTCTGGGGCTTCCAGGGGGTTGACCGCTATATCGCGGATCATGGATATTTCTTCAGAGATATAGATGGAGCCTCCAAATACGAGACTAGAAAAGATATCGGTCTGCGCATTACAGGTGAATTGGGCGGAAAGAACCATCATTTCATTCATGCCTATAAGAAGCTTCAAGCTCTTGCCGGTGACCGTGAGACCAAGCTGTGCGTCCCTTCGCCGTCCCATATTTATGGTGAGCTATCCTGGTCGGATAACATTGGCAGTACACAAGTGTACAAGGACAGACAGGGACTGAAAGAGGGCCTGGTCCAAGCGTATAAGGAGTTTGTAGAGGAATTTGCTGCGGCTGGCGGACGTATTCTGCAATTCGACGATTGCTTATGGGAGTTATTTGCCGATGATAACCCGAACTCTCCATTTACCGGCGAGAAAATCAATCATGAGGAAGTACAGGGTCTGGCGGCAGAATTCATTGACATTAACAATACAATCATTGATTACGGCCATAGCTTGGGCCTCCTCATGTGGACGCATAACTGCCGCGGCAACTATGATTCCCGTAATATGGGCGGCGGCTCGTATGCCAAGATTGCGAATCTGTTCCTCAAGCAGCTGAAGTACGACCGCTTCTTCCTGGAATGGGATGATGACCGTGCAGGCTCTCTTGAGGCGCTAGCGGTGTTCAAAGATAGACCGGAGACGGAGATTGTACTGGGATTGCTGTCTTCCAAAACGAATACGCTTGACGATGAGGCCCGTGTAGTTCAAATGCTTGATGAAGCAGCGAAAATTATTGATAAGGACAGATTGTTACTGTCCCATCAATGCGGGTTCGCGTCCTGCGATGGCGGTAATGAATTAACGGAAGATGAGCAGTGGGCGAAGATTAGACAGGGACAAGAGATTGCCCGGCAATATTGGGGTTAAGTAACAAACAACAAGATCGCCCTCCACACAGCTCTCTTGAGCGGATGGAGGGCGATCTTGTTATGAGAAACTCCTGTATCTTCACTATTCCACTAGTCTACTCCACCAGCCTGAGCAAATAACCGTAATGCTCCGTTTCCATCTGGTCCAGGGGGATGAAGCGGATGGAGGCGCTGTTGATGCAGTAGCGTTTGCCGCCGCGGTCTTCGGGGCCGTCATCGAACACATGACCCAGGTGGATATCGCCGGATTGGCTGCGGACCTCGGTGCGTTCCATGCCGAAGCTGGTGTCCGTGGTGTAGGTTACCACCTCCGGGGTAATGGGCTTCGTGAAGCTGGGCCATCCGCAACCGGAATCGTATTTATCCTTGCTGGTGAATAAGGGCTCTCCTGTCGTGATATCGACATACAGACCGGGTTCGTAGTTATCCCAATATTCGTTGCTGAAGGCATGTTCGGTATCATTATTGACTGCGACCGCATACTGTTCAGCGGTTAATTGTTCCTTCAATTGTTCATCGGAGGGGCGGGGGTATTGGGCAGGATCAATCACAACCGCTTGCTCATCCAGAATACTTAAGTCAATGTGGCAGTATCCGTTCGGGTTCTTCTCCAGATAATCCTGATGGTACTCCTCAGCCAGATAATAGTTCTTCAGAGGCAGAACTTCCGTTACGATCGGCTTATCATAGTTCGTCTGCTCCTGATCTACGGCCTGCTGAATGATGGCTGCATCCTCTGGGGACGAATAATAGATTCCTGTCCGATATTGAACGCCTCTGTCATTGCCTTGCTTATTCCGGCTGGTAGGATCAACCACTTTGAAATAAGACTCCAGCAATTGCTGCAGCGTCACTTGCTTCGGATCATATTTCACATGAACGGTCTCCGCGAACCCCCGGTCCCCGCGAATGACATCTTCATAGGCCGGATTCTCGCCTTCCCCGTTGGCATAACCCGAGGTTACATCCTGAACTCCCTGAATGCGGGACATATAGGCCTCCACCCCCCAGAAGCAGCCGCCTGCGAGGTACAGATTGTGCAGATCCTTATCGGCGATGGTGGTGGTCTTCACGGCCCGGACCGGGGCTGCTGAGGCTGACTTCATTCCCTCGAAGGTCTGGGTAATTTGCTCATTGGAAGCATGACCCGGGAGTGATTTCACTAGATTTCCGTCTGCATCAATATAATAGGAGGTAGGGAATGCCCTGACTTCAAATTTCTTGGCCCATACCCCATCCTCATCCAAAAGTACGGTTAAGTTATCATAAGACTGTCTCTTGAACCACTCTGTAAATTCCTTGGAAGACTTTTCTCCCTTGGCATCCGGTGTAACGATCGTGACCACCTGGAAATCATTCTCTTGCCCGGCCAAGGTATTGAGGTCCTCAAGTCCGGCCAGACAGATGGAACACCAGGAAGCCCAATATTTCACATACACTTTCTTACCCTGTAGATCCGACAGTTGAAGAGAGTTTCCCTTCAGATCCTGTAATGCAAAATCAGGTGCAGGCTTTCCTTTGTCCATTGCAGCGGGGGAGCCGGTATTGCCGGCGGGTGCGTCCGGTTTCGTACCACAGGCCATCAGGAGCGACAGCATTCCGCCAATCACCAGGACATATCCCATCCATTTCCACGCACGCCTCATAGCTAACCCTCCTAGCGATTTATTGAATCCAGCCGACAATCGTGTTCAGCCGGTCTGTCATCAGCAGCAGTCCCATTATAATCAGCATACAGCCGGACGCGATTTTGATTCCTCCCATGAATCTGTACAAGCGGCGAATCCGCTTCACTAGAACCTCCGAGAACACGGACATGATCAGGAAGGGGATAGCTAGACCGAGCGTATACAGGAACATGAGGAAGCCTCCATAAGCAGGAGAGCCTTCACCGGCAGCGATGCTGAGAATGCCTGCGAGTACCGGGCCGATGCAGGGAGTCCAGCCGAAGCTGAACGTCAGACCGAGCAGGAAGGCGCCTATATATCCGCCTTTGGTCACACGATTGCTGGATAGTTTTTTTTCCCGTTCCAGCCAAGATAACTTGATGAGGCCTGTCTGATAGATCCCGAACAAGATAACGATGGCTCCGCAGATGGCAATGAATCTCGGGCTGGATATGATATTGCCAAGGATGCCGGAACCGAAACCAAGTAAGATGAAGACTACAGAGAGTCCAAGAACAAACAACAACGTCCGCATCATGAAACTGGAACGAAACCGGAAGGAGCGGGTGTCAGCCACTCCCTGATTCGCGCCATCCACTATACCGCCAGACAGATAAGACACATATACCGGAAGCAACGGCAGAATACATGGTGCAAAAAACGATAACAGCCCTGCGCCGAATACGCCGAACAGAAATATAGAATCACCGGCCAAATCTGTCACCACCTTAATAAATGCTATTTACCGTGACGCTAAGGCTTATCGGCTGGTATAGATGGGGACGGTGAACCAGAAGCAGCTGCCTGCTCCCTGAACACTGTGCACCCCAATATCGCCGCCGTGAAGCTCAACAATCGATTGTGCGATGGCGAGGCCTAGACCGGCGCCTCCATTGTTCTTGCTGCGTGATTTATCAATCCGGTAGAACCGTTCAAATATACGTGCGGTCTCCTCCGCTTCAATTCCCTGACCTTCATCGGTCACTGAGATTCGCAGGTATGGACCCTCCTCAGTGGCAGCCAGAACGATCTTTCCTTCCACTGGGGAATGCTGAATGGCATTCTGCAATAAATTGGACAGGACCCGCTTAATCTGCGCAGGCATCATCAGAGCGGCAGGTAATTTATCCGGCAGCTCAATCTCCACGTTCAGCTTCTTCTCCGTGAGGTGGAACGAGAAGCTCTCCAGAGTACTAATCAGCAGCTCATCGGCATGGCAAGGCAGCGGGTTGAAGATTTCGCCGTTGGCTTCCAGACTGGATAATTCAAATAAATCATGGATCAGCCCCGCAAGCCGCTTCGTCTCCAGCCGGATGGTATTCAGATATCGTTGAAAGGTTACTTCGTCCTTAATGACATCATCCTCCAGTGCTTCAACAAACGATTGAATGGAGGCCAAGGGTGTCCGCAGATCGTGGGAGACATTCGCAATCAGTTCCCGCCGTGCGGATTCAGAATGGTGCAGATGGTCGAAGCTTTCCTTCAGCTTGAAGCTCATTACATTGAATTGCTGTGCCAGAAGCTTGAATTCTTGCGGGCCGATTAAGGGGACTTCGGTATGGAAATCCCCTTCGGCAATTCGCACAGTCTGCTGTGTAATCCGTGCAATGGATTTCTCTAACGGCCTTGTCAGCAAATGCTGCAGGATGAAGGAGAACAAGCCTACCCCGGCCGTTATACCGGACAACCAATAGAATTGATTGATGGTGAGCAGCATTTTGGAGTAGCTGACAAATAAACAGATGAGCAATACTCCAATTCCCGTGAGGCTGGACAACAATAAATACGTACGCAGTTTCATTAGATGCCATCCCCCGCAAACTTATAGCCTATTCCCCAGACCGTCTTGATATATTTCGGGTCGGAGGGAGTCTGTTCGATCTTCTCCCTTAATCTCCGGATATGCACGGTAACTGTAGTCGTATCTCCTTCATAGCTGAAATCCCAGATCTTGCTCAGAATCTGTGTCCGGGAGAACACCTGACCCGGATGGCCGGCCAGCAAATACAGCATCTCGAACTCTGTAACCGTCAAGTCAATCGCCTGTCCGCTGATCTCCACGGTACGCTTCCCGACATCGATGGTCAGTCCCTCGTACTTAATGGTGTGTTCAGCGGCGGTAACAGGCGATACTTGGACATATCTCATTCTGCGCAGGATCGCCTGCACACGCAGAACGAGTTCTCTTGGACTGAAGGGCTTGGTTAAATAATCATCCGCACCCATCGTCAGCCCCATCAGACGATCCTGTTCCTCACCCCGGGCGGTCAGCATAATGATCGGGATATCTTCTGATTGCCGGATCTCGTTGCACACTTCCCAGCCATTCTTATGCGGCATCATCAGATCGAGCACAATCAGGCTGGGAGTCTGACTGCGCCATAGCTCTAGCGCCTCTAGTCCGTCTTTGGCGGTTATCACCAGATAACCTTCCCGTTCGAGATACCTCCGGCACACATCGGTAATATTTGAATCGTCATCAGCGACCAGCACTCGTTCATTCACACTAACCCACCCCATATCCGGAAAAATACATTTGAATCCATCATATCATATGGTGATGGTAAGGCTCGGTCCGTCTTATTTCATATCCTTGGCAGGCTTCATGTAATCAGCAATCACCGTATTCACCACATAGGTACTGCCATCGTAGAGAGCAGGGGCCATATTCAGGTTAACGTTCTTTCCGTCGACCATAATCTTTTTCGATCCAATCCATACCTTGATCATCTTGCCCGCCGGCTTCATGCCGTCATCCATCATCTCGCCGTCATCCATCATCTTGCTGTCGTCCATCATCTTGTCCATGTATACCAGGGATACAGAGCGGTCCTTGCTGTTCCACTCGATGCTGTAGCCGTACATCCCGGCCGCCTGTCTTAAGTTCATAAGCTCCATGCCGTCTTTTTTCATCGTTGTGATTCCTGCCGCCGCACCGGCTATTCCAGACACCGCCAGAGAGAGCACCAATACCGCTGTCATCATTACCATTTTGCCTGATTTACTTTTACCCATGCTTATCACGCTCCATCGTTTTTTTGGATTACATGGAACAGCATAAGCAAGAGAGCTTACGATTCTCTAAGCTAAGTATTACGATTGTCTTACGAAGCGAGCAGAGATTGGATATCCGGGCTGCTATGAAACACAATGTCGCATTAATCCGGCTGCAATGTCGCAAAAGTACATGGAAACGGAGCAGGCAGATCGATTATACTCACTTTACAAATATGATAATGAAAATCATTATCATATAAAAAGGGGGAGTCAGCATGAAGGCAGCAAAGAGGCAGACAACCGGCAGCAGGATATACGCCGCTCAGAAATCAGGACTATTAATGGTATGGATGCTGGCACTGTTACTTGTGCTGACGGCATGCGGCACTGGAGGAGACACTAATGGAGGCGCAGCCGCACAGCCGTCGGCTGTAGCTTCAGCCTCAGCCGAGCCGTCTGCGCCACCGGATACAGAGGCTCAGTCATCGTCGGAGGCGCAGGCTGCAGCATTTCCGGTAACGATCTCACACCTGAAGGGCGAATATACACTGACGGAGAAGCCGAAGGTGATTGCTGCGCTTGATGTGAAATTCGTCGATCAATTGATAGCAGTGGGTGAGCGCCCGGCGGGCAGCGTTGTGGCTGGGACGAAGGATGAATTTCCGGAATATTTAAACGCCCAATTGGGGGATGTGAAGGTCCTTGGCACACGGGATGAGCCCAATCTTGAGGCAATTGTGGCGCTGAATCCGGATCTTATATTGATGACCGACTTTCAGGAGGAGGTATATGACAGCGTCAGCCAAATTGCGCCTACAGTGGTGCTCGATTTCTACGAGGATTGGCGGGATACGCTGGCTGTCATCGGTACGATAACAGGTAAGCAGGCGGAGGAAGAGTTGGTGCGGCAGGCTTACGGGGACAAAATCACCGGACTGCGGGAGCAGCTGGCGGCGAAGCTGGGCGATGAAACCATAGCGCTGATTCGTCCGAGACCGGAGGGTATCCGTGTACATGGTCCCGAACACCGGACCGGAAGTATTCTTTATGAGGATTTGGGGTTAAATGTCCCGGCGTTCGTTCAGGAGATTAAAGATGACACCTCCGTTGAAATTTCGATGGAGACAGTTGCAGATGTCGGAGCTGATCATTATTTCCTGCTGTCGGATGATTTGTTCGCCAAAGAGGCAGAGGCTCTGGCGGGCAGTCCGGTCTGGAAATCGCTTGATGCCGTCAAGAATAACCGTGCCTATGACGTGAATTCAACGCTCTGGATCGCTTACTATGGCCCTATTGCACTCAATATTATTGTAGATCAGGCCTCGGAAGCACTGCTGGGAACGCATTGAAATGGATAACTATCTGTCGTCGGCCTCATGGAGGGACATGGCGGAGGAATACCGCCTGCGGATGGGCGGTCCGCCTAAAGACAGCGTCCGCACCCTTGCTCTGGGCCAGCTGCAGGAAGAAGCGGCATGCCGCGAGTATGTAAGCTGGCTTAAGGATTATATTGGCGCGCCGGACATGCAGGTTGCGGCTTCCATGCTGGCTAAGCGGATCGGCTATCTGTGGATCGCGCCGTTGCTGACTGCGATGACCTTTCATAACCGGGAGGTCTCCTTCCCGCTGGACAATAGCTTCCTCTATCATCCGGCTTCCCCTGAGTTTAAAGGGGATACGCAGTTTCCTTTCCTGGCGGTGAACGGGGTTCGATCAGCATCACCACCGGAAGACAGGGAAGCGTGGCGGGAGGCGGTTATAGAGGAGAATTTTGCGGTTCGGCTTGCCCCGCTGCTGCAGACGCTTGCCGCCATAGGACCCGTCCCGATGGCGGTGCTTTGGGAGAATATTATGGTGCGCATTGCCCCGCTATATTCTCCTGGAGCTGAGGAATCCGGGCAAGACAGGCAGCGGCTGCAAGCCGATTTTGCTTTTCTGACCCGGACGGCCCCCGGGAAGTTGTTTGGTACAAGACGCAATCCGTTTACCCCGTTCATAGAGAACAAGGACGAGATTCCGGCGGCGAAGAACAAACGCATCACCTGCTGCTTCTATTCCCGGATGTCAGGGGAGTATTGCAGGAAATGCCCGAAAATTGACAATGAGAATGAATCTCAATTAAAATGACAACAAGCACGTCCGTTTAGCAGAGGATGCTATTGTCAGGAGATGAGAGAAATGCCGCTGCAGGAGCAGGCAAGTTTATGGAGTGATACGGCAATCAAGACGCTTGACGTACGCAGCGGTACTTTGCCGCCCGGCGGTGTTCTGAGCGAAACGAAATTGTCAGCCAATCTGTTGTTACTGGCAGGCGGCGGGGAAGGGAGGCTTGTGATGAATGGCGAGGTTCGCCATATCCAGGCCTCTTTTGTCTGCCACGCTGTTAAGGGGTCGGCATTTACGATGACTGCCGGACCGGAGAACATTAATTATACCGTTATTATCTACAAGGCTGTTCCAATGGCGGGAGCGGCCCGTGTACTGTTCCCGCAGCAGAGCCACCCGCTGCGCACTTCGTTTGTTCATCATCCCGCGCATCCGGCAGAACTGCATCAGACAGCAGACAAGCTCGCAGCCAAATGGAGCCGGGGAGAAGGGCTGGAACGGTTCCATGCCAATGCGCTACTGCAAGGAATGCTGTACGAGCTTATTATGGAGCATGAACGCGGTCAGGGCGGCGGGGAGCCGGACATGGTGGAGGTTGTTGCTGCCTATATAGCGGGGCATTATCGTCAGGTGCTGGAGCTTAAAGAGCTGGCTGCGCTTGCCGGATGCGGTGCAAGACAGCTGCAGCGGAAGTTCAAGCAGGAGAAGCTGCTCGGCCCGATGGAATATGTGATCCGGCTGCGGATGGAGAGCGCAGAGCGGATGCTGCGTCATACGGATGCTCCTATCGGCGAAATCGCTGAAAGAACAGGCTACCGCGACATGTATTACTTCAGCAGGGCGTTCAAGAAATATTATGGAGTCCCCCCGCAGGTCTACAGGCGGACTGCTGCTTCGGTGCCCGGTGCGGGCACTGCTTATTCCGGGCTGCAGGACCCGGTGATTGGTCATATGCGGGGCACATATTGTGTCACTGCTTCTCCGCAGCGTATCGCTGTACTCGATGTCCAATATGCTGATCATTTGCTTGCCCTTGAGCTGTCACCCGCAGGAAGTGTAGGATTGGGCGGTGCAGTGTTGAAATTCCCCCAATATATCAGGGAAAGGCTTAAGGCAACGGAAATGCTCGGAACCTACGAGTATCCGGACCTGCAGGCTGTGGAACGGCTGCAGCCGGATTTGATTATCTGTACTGAGGTGCACGATCAGCATTATGAACGCTTAAGCCGGATTGCTCCCACTATCATGTTTCGGCGCAATGAGAGCTGGCAGACGATTCTGAGCCTGCTTGGTGAACTGACGGGCAAGCGGGCCGAGGCGGAACGTATTATTGCCGATTACCTTCGCCGCACGGCATTGCTCTCAGAAGAGCTTGCCCCGGTGCTGGCAGGCAAAAGCGTGGCTCTGATCCGCCCGCGGGAGTCACTGGTCCGGGTACATACGGCTTCGCACCGCACGGGCGCCGTGCTGTACCGGGACCTGGGTCTGCCTGCTCCGCTATTTGTCGCAGATACCTCCGACACGGCGTATCATATTTCCGTCGATAGGCTACCGGCTGTGCATGCCAGCCACTACTTTTGGCTAAGCAACGAGATGCTGCAGGATGACATAGCTGTGACCGAGCAGAACGTCCGGGGATTGCTGGATGCAGATGAACGGCAGCATATATACCCGGTGGATGCCGCTACATGGATCGGCTGCTATGGACCGACAGGCATCAATTGCATTGTGGACCAGGTAGCCCGCGCCTTGCTGGCCTGAGCGGTGCCAATAGTTCTTAATTGAGCGGCGTTTTTAATTATACCGATTGGCGGTTTGTCTTATTTATAGGCTGACCCGGACGGGGGACTTGGTGCAATACCTTTAATCATCAATTCCGTCCATTGGGCGGTATAAGGAATGATCTTGTCGTAGATATGAGGGCTGGAGATCCCTTCAACTAAGGCCTGGAAATAAATCAAAAGAAATTCATCTGAATATTTCAGATCAACCTTGCCTTCCTTACGTCCGCGGTGGAATAAATCCAGCATGATATTAAAGCTCTCCTTAGCGTATTGCTGCATCAGCAAAGATAAGCCATCATCCCCCTTCTTGGTGAAGTAATCCATCAGGTCTAAATAAAACTTTTTGTTGATTTTGTCCAGATAATGGATTTTGTTTTGACTCATGGCAATGAGGGTCTCTTCGAAGGGTTTATTTTCGGCCATGATTCCCCGGGCGACTTCCCCCATTTTATTCAAAAAATACTTAAAAACCTCATGGATCAGATTTTCTTTACTCCCGAAATATTTAAAAATCGTTGTTTTTCCAACGTTGGAATTTTCAGCAATCTCATCCATTGTTACTTTTTCTATACCGGCATCTGTATTCATTAAGTTAAAGGTTGCTTCTAATACTTGATTTTTCTTCTCCTGTGTCCTCTTTTCGAAACCATTCATTTATCATTCCTGCCTTCTATCTGAAGTAAGTAAAAAATGTTTTGAGGTGATTCAGTTCATATTTTTCTTTCCTATATATTATATATCCATAGTTATGGGTTATCAAGCATTCAATAGTTCTAAACTAACGATTTTTAAATTGACTAGGTCTATAAAAAGAGATATAACTGAATATGTAAATGAACTTTGGTTTAAAACAAAGGGTAAATTAGAAAATTATGAACTTTAATGCTGTTAATAGTTCATATTAATCTGAAACTTTGCTTTAGACTGGAAAGCACGTTACTAAAACTGTTTAAAAGGAGTTTTAGTGCTATGGATAAAATTGTGAATGTGCAAGGCCTGCAAAAAAAGTTCGGGAAATTTAAGGCGCTGCATGATGTGACGTTCACAGTAAATGCCGGGGAGGTTGTAGGCTTTATTGGGCCGAATGGCGCAGGTAAGTCAACAACGATTCGGACTTTGCTGGGAATTATCAATCGTGATGCCGGGGATGTGAAGATCTTTGGCAAGGATGTATGGAAGGATAGCCTGGAGATTCATAAGCGGATATCCTATGTTCCAGGGGATGTGGCTCTGTGGGGCACCTTAACAGGCGGCGAAATTATTGATCTGTTTATTAAGCTACATGGTGGAGGAGACAAGGAGAAGCGTGATTATTTGATTCAACGTTTTGAACTCGATCCTAAGAAGAAGGCTAAAGGCTATTCAAAAGGGAACCGGCAAAAGGTTGGCTTGATTGCGGCTTTATCCGTTGACTCCGATTTGTATATTTTCGATGAACCGACTTCTGGTCTTGACCCGTTGATGGAAGCGGTCTTCCAAGATGAGGTTGAGAAAATTAAGCATACAGGGAAAGCAATCTTATTATCCTCTCATATTTTGAGTGAAGTGGAACGTTTAGCAGATAAGGTAGTTATCATTCGTCAAGGAAAGGTTGTTGAAACCGGGACATTGGATGAATTGCGTCACCTGACCCGTTCTACAGTGACTCTCGTAACCGAGGGGGATGTAGTTGAGATGGCATCAGTTAACGGTGTCCATGACTTTAAGCATACAGGCAATCAGGCGACATTCTCTGCGGATAATGAATATATCAATGACATATTGACTAGAGCGGCAACATTGGGTGTGAAGAGGTTTGAAGCTGTACCGCCAACGCTGGAAGACTTATTCATGCGGCATTATGAAGTCTAAGAGTTGGAACGGAGGAACATGCGATGAAAGAAAAATTTGCACGCTGGAATGTACTATTCATGCTATATCTGAAACGTGATTGGAAAAAAATAATGATCTGGATTATAGGCCTGGGTTTATTTTCAGCAGGTTATGTTCCGGCGTTTGAAGAAATCGGCAAGGGGCAAGGTTTGCAGGGGATGTATGAGACCTTGCAGAATCCCGCCATGATCTCAATGGTTGGGCCGACACCGGTTGATACCGCAGCGGGTTATACCTTGGGTGCAATGTATGCGCACGAAATGTTGTTATTCTGCGGTTTGTTTGCGATGATTATAGCTGCCTTGCATGTTGTGAGCCATACCCGTAAAGAAGAAGAGTACGGACTTACTGAACTGGTGCGCTCCTTTCAAGTAGGCCGTCAAGCTAACTCGTTTGCTGTGATTGCCGAAGTAGTGCTTATCAATATTGTATTGGCACTCCTTATTGGCGGGGTTATGACTAGCTTTGGTGCAGATACGATTTCGGCCGGGGGATCCTTCTTGTTTGGGGCATCCATCGGGATCGCTGGTATTTTGGGAGCTGTGATTGCATTAGTTATGGCACAAATTATGCCCACCTCCTCCGGAGCAACGGGTTCTTCGCTGGGAATTGTAGGTCTACTCTACATTATTCGTGCGGGTACGGATGTATCGAATGTTGAATTCTCAATGATCAATCCTATGGGTTGGACCTATCTGACTTATCCATTTACAGACAACAATTGGGTTCCCCTAATTCTGGCCGTAGCCTTCAGTGTCATTGTATTGATTCTTGCTTTTGCCCTTGAGGGCGGCCGGGATATGGGGGCTGGATATTTACCGGAAAGAGAAGGGCGTGAGGCAGCAAAAAAGTCATTGTTGTCCGTACCCGGCTTGTTTATGAAGCTTAACAAAGGCATTATCATTAGCTGGCTGATTGCCTTTGTAATTATGGGTGCCGCCTATGGTTCGATTTATGGAGATATGCAGACCTTCCTTAGTAGCAATGAAATGATGAGTCAAATGTTTACGATAGCAGGAGTTTCAATCGAAGCATCGTTTACTGGAACAATTATGATGGTAATGATTGGAATGGTTTCTATTTTACCCATTGCCATCGTTAATAAACTGTTTGCGGAAGAATCACGACTGCATTTGAGCCAGATATATTCAACCAAAGTGACCCGGGCTCAGCTCTATTGGACGAGTGTCATTATGGCAATTATTGCTGGATTAGTGGGCGTTCTGCTGGCTTCAGCCGGTCTTGGGGGCACAGCGATTTCTGCAATGGGTGACAGCTCATCCATGAATATAGTGGACTTCTTGGCTGCAGGCTATAACTTCCTGCCGTCTGTGTTGTTCTTTACCGGACTAGCAGCTTTGACTTTAGGCTGGGCACCAAAACTGGGCAAAGCTATTTATGCCTATCTTGGTTATTCTTTCGCCTTGAACTACTTTGGCGGGATTCTGGATTTACCGGAATGGTTCTCTAGTACAGCCGTTCAAAGTTGGATTCCGCGGATGCCGGTAGATAAGTTTGATGGAGTAGTCTTTATTACGATGACAGTGATTAGCATGGCCTTAATGGGATTGGGCTATATGGGATACCGCAAACGGGATATGGTTGAAGGGGCTTAACCGCTTACCGCTACAGGAATTCAAAGCTAAAAGACACGAATGGACTCGTGTCTTTTTTTTTGCGTGGTACATCTTTAGTCAATCGGTCATGGTTCCGCAATGGAAATCATCATTCGCATATACGAACATTTGTGCTACAATACCTTTTGTGAATATATGGAAGGGGCTGCGTGGGTCTATGACAAAAAGGCGATGGGTCATGAAATTTATGCGGATGCACAAATGGGTTTTTCTATGCGGGTTCCTGATCACAACATTGATGACGATGGTCAACCTGATTTATCCGTTCCTGGGCGGTAAGATGATCAATATCGCTTTTTATGATAAAGACATGAGTGCCTTCTTGAATCTATGTCTGATCTATGCCGGTATACTCGTGTTCAATCAGTTTGTCGTTGCGACGCTAAACAATCTTATTTCGTCACAGCTGATGACGGGGTTTGTCTTCGATATCCGGCGGGCTCTGTTCAACAAGATATTACATAAAAAAGGCAAAGACCTCTCCGGGATGTACAGCGGGGATCTAATCAGCCGGATGAACCACGATGCTACGGATATTATGAATCTCGTCTTCTGGAGCGGACTGTGGGGATACTCCAACTTGCTGCATATCCTATTCGCTGTCTGTTTTATGTTTTACTACAATGTACTGCTGGGTGCGTTTACAGTCGTTCTGGTTCCCACCGTGTTTCTCGCCTCGAAAGTTTTCAAGACCAGAGCGCAACAGGTCAACAAGAAGCTTCGGGCGGAGCAGGGGAAGCTATCCTCGTATGTATTCGAAATTGTGAAGAATCTGCAGGACGTCAAAATCCTTAGCGCAGGTAAAAAGGTAACAAACACTTATCTAAGCAAAACGGCTGCCATTAATAAAATGAATGTGGAAAACGGAAGAATCGAAGTGACCACAGAAAGGGTGAATGCATTCATCACGCTTGCCGCACAATTGCTCATATTTATGATCTGCGCCTATTTCATTGTGAAAGGCCAAATGCAGCTTGGCGTCTTTGTAGCCGCCATCAGCTATTTCAATATGGCCGTGAATTACTTCAGCTCCATTAACGGCAAAATTACCGATGTCTGGGGGCAAATCGTCTCCCTGCAGCGAGTCGTGGATATTCTGAATGAGGAGGAAGAGGATTACCAGGAAAACCAGCCTCCGCAGCGTATAAAAGAGGGCATGATTGAATTTAATAATGTCACCTTTGGATACAGCGAAGACAGACAGGTTCTGAACGGGTTCAATCTCTGCGTCGATGCAGGCAGTACGATCGGTATTGTCGGTAGGAGCGGCGCGGGTAAAACAACGATGGGCAACCTGCTCTACAATCTATATCACGTGGACAGGGGCGAGCTTCTGATCGACGGTGTGAATGTTAATGACTATAACCTGCATAGCTTGCGGAGCCAGGTGGGGATTGTCCATCAGGAGACGATTCTGTATGATCAGACCCTGCGTTACAATCTTTCATTTACAAACAGCAAGGACAATGATGAAGCCTTAATGGAAGCGATTAAAAAAGCTGCTCTGTATGATGTGGTCATGACCTTCCCGGATGGGCTGGACACTCTGCTGGGGACGGGCGGGCAGGAATTATCCGGCGGGCAGAAGCAGCGTCTGGCAATCGCCAGGATATTAGTCAAGAATCCGAGGATTCTGATCTTCGACGAAGCTACATCCTTCCTCGACAGCCGGAACGAAGCGCTGATCCGGAAAGTAATGCGTGAGCTTTCGCAGGACCGGACGCTGATCATCATCGCCCACCGGTTCTCCACCATCCAGAGCTGTGATAGAATCGCGGTGTTAGCAGACGGTGTTGTCAAAGGCTACGATACTCACGACGTACTGATTACGAGCAATCCAACATACATAGACTTATTCAGTGAACAGTATGCAGGAGGGGAAGCAGTATGAAACGATGGGACACCTATAAGGCCTTAACCCGGGATATAGACGGTATCCGAAAACCGCTCCTTGCGCTGGGGATGTTCAAGATATGGAGCTTAGTATTCGGGCTGATCCCCCTGTTCTTGTACTCGTTATTGGTTAACCGCGTTTTGGTAGATAAGCAGTTGAATGAGCTTTGGCTAATCATCGGCGGGTATCTGGTGGTTTTCCTGCTTACTACAACCGGGATTGCCGTCAGTAAGCAGTTTTCCAACCAGTTAATCCTGAAATATGATCTGAGAATCAAGAATAAGCTGCTCAAAAAGCTCATCAGCCTCGATAACGCTGACTATAGCCAATATAGTATTGGCGATGTTAGAAGCCGGATTGAGAACGATTCAACAATTGCCGGAAAATTTTTCGAGACGCATGTCTTAGATTTTATCTACGCTGTTGTTTACGCTTTTGCACTGGCAGTGATTTTACTGTGTTATGACTGGCGGATCGCACTCATTAGTTTTATTTTTGTTCCGGTCTCTTTGGTAACGGTTAATTTTCTGGGAGGGAAAGCGAAGCATACCGGAGAGGAGCTCTGGAAGCTGCAGATTCAATATGAATCCTTTTTACACTCCAATTTTCAAAACTGGAAGGATATCAAAACCAATAATCTTGAAGACACCCAATTGGCTGAGCTAAACGGACATTACAAGAAGATCAGGCATGTGTGGTTTCTTAACCAGCTCTATATGCACCTGGGGATTACCTATTCGTTCTTCACCAAAAACTTCATTACCCAGCTGTTCATCTATTTTATCGGCGGATTATTTGTCATTAAAGGCTACTCGGAGGTTGGTGTGCTGCTTGTGTTTATCAGCTTTTACGGGCAGTTCTTCGGATACATCGAGAACATTAGTAATTCCATGATGAACTTCAAGAATGACTCGGTGAGTATCGGTAAAGTGATCGGGATTCTAAATATAGAAGCAGCTAAGAAGCCTTATAAGAAGATTGAAGGAACAGATATCAATGTTGACCAGCTGAAATTCACCTATGAGGGGAACGATTCATTTGCGCTTGAGAGTATATCATTCTCTGTGGGTAAGGGGGAGCATCTGGCGATCGTTGGTCAAAGCGGCAGCGGCAAATCCACCATCGCCAAGCTGCTGACAGGGCAGCTGGAACCGCAAGAGGGAACGGTAAGCATTGGCGGCACAGATATCTCTTCGGTGAACAGTGAGAGTGTGTCCGATAAAGTGAGTATTGTTGTGCAGGAACCCGTCCTGTTCAATATGTCGATCAGAGACAACCTGTTGCTGGCCAAGGCCGGGGCAACCGACACGGAATTGATAGAGTGCTGCCGCAGGGCGAGTATATATGATTTCATTGTCACCTTGCCGGATCAATTGGATACGATCATTGGAGAAAAGGGTGTGAAGCTCTCCGGAGGCCAGAGGCAGCGGTTATCGATTGCGCGTGCTTTGTTACAGGACAGGGACATCATTATTTTTGACGAAAGCACAAGTGCGCTGGACAGCGAGAACGAGAGTGACATCATTGCAGAACTCAAGTCCCTTTCCTCAGGGAAAACCATGATCTCCATTGCTCACCGTCTATCTTCCATTCTGGACTGCGACAAAGTAATGGTTCTGCAAGCCGGCAGGGTCGCAGCCTTCGATACCCATGAGAACCTGTTTAACCGGAACGAAGCTTATGATTTGCTGTTTCAGAATCAGTATAGGGCAGGTTGATCTAAGGAGACCCAGACGCCTTCAGCGCCCGGGTTTTTGCATTTTATCTGTAACCTTCAGCATCCGCCGGTTTACCGGCATCTACGACCTCGACCATATAACGCCAGCAATCCGGCTGCGAGCCGTCGAGGTCTGTGTACCCGTAGACTTGCGCCAGCTCCCCACTTGAAAGGGACCGTCCGTTCCATCTGGATAATTCGGGGTCTTGAGCAAGAGCAGCGACGGCCCGGCCTACATAACGTGGGGATTCCGAGATGATGAAGTGAGGCTCATTGGCAGCAGCATCCCGCCAGTTATCTTCTTGTACCCCATAGTGTTCGAGCATCATTTCTGAACGGAGCCAGCCTGGCGTGAGCGCTACCGCTGTACAGCCATAAGGCTTAAGCTCCTGGGCAAGAGCCCAGGCCATGCGGGTCACGGAGGTTTTGGCCTGATCATAGAACATCGATACCCGGTAATTTGTGGCATTATATTCAGCGATTCCATCCGTCATCTCAACAATCAGACCATTCTTATTCTTAATCAGAAGAGGGAGCGCGAAATGGCTTGTAATGAGGTGGGTGTCAATAGCGAGCCGTAACATCCGCAGACCCTTCTCTAGGGAATGCTCCCACAACGGGACATTCCATTCGATGATCTTCTCCGCGCCCCAGATATCATTCACGAGAATGTCGAGCCTCCCTTGCTCCTCTTCAATGCGATTCACCAATGTCTCTACCTGGACAGGATCCAGATGATCGACTTGAACCGGGATTCCATGACCGCCAGCCCTGGTGACGAGCTCAGCCGTTTCTTCTATGGTTTCAGGACGGTCATATTCGGAGCGTTGGGCTAGCGTTGATCTTCCTGTCACATATACCGTTGCGCCAGCTGCCCCTAGCTCGGTAGCAATCCCCCGGCCAGCTCCCCTGGTAGCTCCGGCTACTAAAGCAATTTTCCCTTGTAAACTCCTCATTCCGTGATTACCTCCTTTGTTGAATACAGCTTCATTATAGAGTATAGGAATGACATCTATTGTCATATATAGTTTAGTTTTCGTTGCTGCTGACAATGATATTACCGGCAATAACCTGTTTCAATAAAGAGGCTGTCCCCAACTAACATGGCCTGACGGCCACCCTCGTGAATGAAAATGTCTTGGCTTGTGAAGCTGTGTCTTCCATAATGGAAGGGAAGGTCACAGGCCGAGGCTTTTTTGAATTATTAGCTAGAATATATATGCATTTCATAATAAATGAATACACAACCAGATGAAATCGAAGGAGGAAGGGTATTGTATAAGGTGCTGATTGTGGATGACGAAATTTTTGTGCGAAAAGGCTTGATTACGATCATGAATGAATGTTCGCTGGAATTTGAAATCTGCGGTGAAGCTGAGAATGGAGAGCAAGCGCTTGCTCTTATTGAAGAACTAACCCCGGAGCTGGTCATTGTGGATATACGCATGCCTGTGCTTGATGGTCTGGAGCTGATCCGGAAGGTGCAAACGGAAAAGGAGCATCAGCCGCTGTTCATTATATTAAGCGGATATCCTGATTTCTCGTATGCTCAGCAAGCTTTAAGCTACAATGTTTCAGAGTATATCCTCAAGCCGGTTGATGAGCAGGAGCTTGCTGCTGCTTTGAAAAAGATAGCCCATACCCTGAATCAGAAGCAGCTTTTATCAATAACGAGAGAGAAGCCGCTTGTCGAAACTGTCATCGAGAGCTTACTGCAGACGGAACCTGATGATGAGGTTATGGGGAGGATTGCCTATGCCCTGGAGCTTCCGCTCGCCTCTTCCTATACGTATGTCATCGCAGAAATGCAGGACAAGCTTCCTCATGGCGAAAAGGACTATATGCCCGCATTGAAGGCATCGCTGCAGCGTTATTTTCATAAAGAGCTACAGACCTTGCTCATTCATGTACGTGCGAATAATCAATATGGGATCATTGTACCTGAACTCTGGATGTATGAGCGGAATGTGCCTGACCAGAGGAACTATGTCAACATGCTGGATGCGCTGGAGAGAGAGCTTGAAACGACCCTTGCTTTGTTTATAGGCCATAAAGCAAGTCAGCTGAAGCAGATCGATGTGTCCGCCTCCAGTGCCGAGAAATGCCTGAATTACCGTTTTGTCGCTGGCTTCCAAGGCATCTTTATGGCAGGTGAGCTGCTAGAGCAGCCCTTATATTATTTTGATATTGAAGAAGGACTGCACAGCAAGCTCATTTATGAGGTCGAAGCCAACAGCAAACAAGGCTATAGCTCCGTTGTTAATACTATTTTCAACGTGTTTCAGGAACGTTATTTTGCTCCCGGGGCGGTTTCGAACACCATCAGGCGAAGCATGATTTCCATTATTAACATTATCCGGCAGCTCGAAGGGGACGAGAACGATCTCTATTGGACGGACGAACTGCTCAACTGGCAGGTGAAATACCGCAATCTGAATCAGCTGAAGCAGGTTTTCCTGCATTTTGTGGGGGAGGCCGCTGAATATATTACCGAGAAACGCAGCGGTAAGAGCGAAGGCAATATTGAAAAAATCAAAAAATATATTGATGGGCATTACAGAGAAAACATCTATTTGAAAGGGATTGCTGCCGATTTCGATATGAATCCGATCTACCTCGGACAGCTGTTCCGTAAAACTTACGGTACGTATTTCAACGAATATCTGTTATCGCTGCGTATCGAAGAGGCCAAGCGGCTGCTGCGGCAAACGAAGAAACGCATGTACGAAATCGCTGAGCAGGTCGGCTTCCAGAACGCTGATTACTTTGCCACCCAGTTTGAAAAGCTGGAGAATATGACGCCAACCGATTATCGCAATAGGATGATCGGGCAGTAAATAAGGAGGCTCTCTTCTGTGTTCAACATTCGCCTGCATCATATGAAGCTTCGAAGCAAGCTGATCGTAATCTACATTGTATGCGTGTTCATCCCAATTATATTGACCAATGTGATGTTCTACCAGGTAACCACCGTGAATATCAAGAATCAGAAGACAGCGGACGCTGAACAGGCAATGACCCTTTTACAAGCTGAACTTAGGACGGTTATTGAGGATGCGGCAGGCATATCCTACCTCTATTCTATAGACAGGCAGCTCCTCCAGCATTTAAACACCACCTATGTGTCTAATGACCGTTATGTGGAGTCGCTGAATGCTATATCGAATCTGTTCAATCGTACCGACACGGAGAATAAAATAATCAGCTCCTCCGTTATTATGACCGACAATCCCACCGTGCTTGCCTCGGGAAATATCATAAGACTTGAAGCTGAAATGCGGAATAAGGACTGGTATAACCAGATCAATAACACACATCCGCATCTCTTTGTAACACCGGAGAGCATCAGCGTGATTCAAAGACTCACCGAAAGCCGGTTCGATACCTATGAGCATGTGCTTAAAATCGATCTGAATATGAATCATATTAAACAAATTCTGGATTTGTCCAGCTTTAGCGGCGACTTCTACATTCTGGACCCCTCTGGTCAAGCGCGCTTCGGACGTCTCTCGAGCGGACAGCCGAGCGAGCTGATCACACAAGGACGGACCATAGCCCTGGGTGAGATCCCCAGACCGGATAAGGCAATCGTAATCGGCAAGACCTATCAGAATAATCGTTATTTGGGTGGATGGTCGGTATACGGGGTTTTGGATGAAGAGATCATTTTGTCTGATGTCAGACAATCAGGGCAATTTATCCTTTGGTTTGCGGGGATAAACTTCATTGTGCCTACTCTCGTCATCCTAATCATCTCCCGTTCGATCCATACACGCATAAAGAGCATTCTGAAGCACATGAAGTCGGTAAAGGGCAATAATTTCGAGTTGATTCCGTATCACCGGGAACGGGATGAGGTCGGTGAGCTTGCCGTGGAGTTTAACCGGATGAGCATACGGATCGAGAACCTGATCAATGATGTATATGTAGCGGAAATACAGAAGAAAGAACTGGAGCTGCGTCAGCGTCAGGCACAGCTGCATGCGCTTCACAGTCAGATTAACCCACACTTTTTGTTCAATGCACTGGAGACGATCCGAATGCGGAGCCTGATGAAGGGCGAGACCCAAACGGCCCGGACGATTCAGAATATGGCTAAGATCTTCCGCAAATCGATCCAGTGGAAGAGCAGCTTCGTGACCATCCGTGAGGAGCTTGAGCTAATCGAGAGCTTCCTGGAGATTCAGAAATACCGTTTTGACAGCAAGCTCGACTATCACATCGAGGTGGATCAATCCTTGCTGGACATTGAAATACCGAAGATGGCTTTTCTTCCATTTGTGGAGAACGCAAGTATTCATGGCATTGAAAATATAGCAGGCATCGGATATATCAACATTCAGATCGCACAGGAGAACGGTCAACTCGTCTTCGTTATCGTGGATAATGGCAAGGGGATGGATCAGGAGAAGATTATTGAGCTTCATCATTATTTTGAGGCGGAGTCAGCCATGGGTGATTCGATCGGCATGAAAAATGTCATTACACGACTGAGAATTTACTATGGTGAATCGTTCAATTTCACCATCGACAGCGAGTCTGGAGGAGGAACACGTGTCCTGCTGCGGCTACCTTTCGACAAAATATAAGTTTTGTTTTCTTTATTATTCAAAGACCGATCTAAGGTTTGCCATATAACGAAATTAAGCGCTTTCTTTTATAATGAAAATGTTTACAAGACAAATCACCATAAAGGGGGATTATGCAATGCGTACAAAGAAATGGTTGCAAACCGGCCTGGCCGTTGTCATGGCTTCGGCTCTCCTTATTGTCGGCTGCTCGAACGGCAATACAGGAACCAAGAACAATGAGAATGAGTCCGGTGGAAAGAACAGCGAGGTCAGCGAGGTCAGCACGGAGCCGGTCACTTTTGATTACTTCGCCTTTGGGACCAACCGGGATACAATGGCCAGTGATACTACAATCGGCAAGATTCTTCAGGAGCAAACGGGTGTCGATTGGAAGATGGAATTTGTGGTTGGGGATGCAAGCACTAAGTCCGGTGTAATGATTGCCGGAGGCGATTATCCTGATGTCATCTCTCCGGTCGGCGAGCTGGCCAAGTTCCTGGATGCAGGGGCACTTATTCCGCTTAATGATCTGATTGAGAAATACGGCCCTAACATCAAACGTGTCTACGGCGACTACATGAACAAAATTACGAATGAGGATGGCAACATCTATATCCTTCCCTTCACTGCTAATGTAAACGGATACTTGTCACCGCCGGACCCGACCAGCACCTTCTGGATGCAAAGACGCGTCCTTAAGGAATTCGGTTATCCTGAAGTGAAAACGCTTGACCAGTACTTTGATCTGATCGAGAAATATCAGGCGAAGTATCCTGCCGTTGACGGAAAAGACACCATCGGCTTCGTAACGTTCGCCGGTACAGCTGGTGAATTCTTCACCATTACGAATCAGCCGATGCATCTGGCCGGTTACCCGAATGAGGGCGGTGTCATGGTCGATATGGAGAGCCATGAAGCCAAGCTGTATCAGGGGACTGAGGATGAGAAACGCTGGCTGGCCAAATTGAACGAGATGAATGGCAAGGGCCTGGTTGACCCTGAAACGTTCACCGCGAACAAAGACCAGTATCTGGCTAAGCTTACCTCCGGCCGTGTACTCGGATTTGCCAGCTATTCATGGCAGATTCCAGATGCCACTACCAACCTGAGGACTGCCGGTAATGACGATCTTCGTTATGTAGCACTCCCTATCGTATATGACGAGAGCATTACAGACGCTTATGTCGATCCACCGTCCTTCGTTAATAACCGTGGCCTCGGCATCTCTGTCAGCGCAAAAGATCCCGAACGCATCATTAAATATTGGGACAACCTGCTGACCGATGAGAATCAGAAGCTGGTTCAATGGGGTGAGGAAGGCGTTACCTACTCCAAGAATGCAGACGGCCGTATGGTGATGTCCGAAGAGCAGCTTACGAACCGCAACGACAATGATTTCAAGCACAAGTACGGCTTTGCATACTTCGATTACGAATGGCCGCGTTATGGTGATAACTCTCTGTATGAGGACGGCAACGCCCATGTTCCGTTCAACCAGCCGGAAGTAGCAGCCATCAACTATACTGAAGGCGACCAGACTCTGCTAAAAGCCTATAACCATAAGACCTTCTCTGAATTCTATGCCGAGCCAGTGGAACGTCCATGGTACCCTGCCTGGAGTATTGAGAAAGAGCCGGGTTCCCCTGAGCAGCTCTTCAGCCAGAGATCCGGAGATTTGCAGCAGAAGTACTACCCTCGTATGGTGCTTGCCGCACCGGGAGGATTTGAAGCCGTCTGGAATGAATACTTGGCAGAGTACAATAAATTGGATATTAAAGGCTACGAGGAATTTATGACGAACAAGGTGAAGAATCGCATCGACGGCAAATGGTAAGCTGACCGCTTCTCCATAGCATGATGAACCGGGAAAAGTGAAGCCAGCCTTCACTTTTCCCTTCTACCCTTGTTACGAAAGAGAGAATATGGAGCTAGGAAAGGGGACGGTACAGGTGGGGAAAACCGCTGTGCAGTTGTCAAAATCAAATACAGGCACTTCGCGCTTCACAACTTTTTTTAAAGAGTTATCTAAACAGAAAATGCTCATGCTGATGTCACTGCCCTTTCTAATCTGGGTGTTTGTATTTAAGTACCTCCCGCTTTGGGGATGGACCATTGCTTTTCAGAAATTCAAACCAGCCAAAGATTTCTTCGACCAGAAGTGGGTCGGTTGGGACAATTTCAAGTTTTTATTTCAGGAGCAACAGTTTTATCGGGTGCTGCGCAATACACTCGTTATGAGCTCCATTAACCTGGTACTCGGTTTTGTAACGTCCATTGTGCTGGCTCTGCTGTTGAATGAGCTGCGTAATATTTTCTTCAAGCGCACGGTACAGACGATCAGTTACTTGCCTTACTTCATCTCTTGGGTCGTTGCATCCAATATCGTGCAAACGGCACTGGCACCGGAAGGGATCATCAATGTGCTGCTGCTCAAGATGCAGCTCATTGATCATCCGGTTCTGTGGCTTGGCGTCGGCAAATATTTCTGGGGAATTCTCGGAGCAACAGAGGTCTGGAAGAATGTCGGCTGGAACACCATCATTTATCTGGCGGCCATCACTTCTATCGACCCGTCCCAATATGAAGCGGCCGAGATTGACGGGGCTTCCCGTCTGCAAAGAATGTTCTACATTACACTTCCAGGCATCAAACCAGTTATTGTGCTGATTCTAATTATGAATCTGGGCCATATTCTCGAGTCCGGGTTCGAGGCACAGTACCTGCTGGGCAACGGTATGAATTTGGACTTCTCGGAGAATCTGGATATCTTCGTACTGAAATACGGGATGCAGATGAACAACTTCGGGCTTGCCACCGCAGCGGGTATATTCAAGACGCTGGTCAGCTTTATCTTCTTAATCTCAGCCAATAACATCGCCAAACGTATGGGCGAAAGCAGATTGTACTAGAAAGGAGGACACATGTTATGACTCAATCCAAATCATTCCGCAACTCTTCAGTAAGTGACCGGATCTTTGATATATGCAATTTTATCTTCATGATTCTATTGATTATTGTCACCCTCTATCCGTTCTTGAATATGTTCGCTTTATCGTTTAATGATGCGAATGATTCCGTCCGGGGGGATATTTACATTTGGCCGCGGGAATGGACGCTGCGAAACTTTGAATATGTGTTTAGCGAATCCAATATCTTCTATGCCACGTTTATCTCTGCGGCACGGACCATTGTTGGGACTGTGGTCTCTGTATTCTGTACTGCGATGCTGGCCTATACGGTAAGCCGCCCGGAATATAAGCTGAAGAAGTTTGTGTCCGTCACTTTTATTTTCACTATGTATTTCAGCGGCGGTCTGATTCCGGGCTACCTGCTGATCAAAGAGCTGGACATGCTTAATACCTTCTGGGTCTATATCATCCCGGGCATCATCGGCGTATTTAATATGATTGTCATCCGCTCCTTCATCGAAGCATTGCCTGAAGGGCTAATGGAATCAGCCAAAATTGACGGCGCTGGGGACTTCATTACGTTCGCGCGCATTGTACTCCCGTTGACCGTTCCGGCCCTTGCTACAGTCTCATTGTTTGTGGCAGTCTATCAGTGGAATTCCTGGTTCGACGTATTCCTGTATAACTCTTCCAAGCCAGGTCTGAGTACCCTGCAGTATGAACTGATGAAAATGCTGTCCACCACAAACACCTCCTCTGCAAGCTCGGCAGCCGATGCCTTTGCTAACGCACAAGCCAACAAGGGCGCCGTGACACCGACTTCTGTACGTGCAACGATGACTATTGTGGCCAGTGTGCCTATTATTATCGTGTATCCATTCCTGCAGAAGTACTTTGTCAAAGGGATGGTTGTCGGTGGTGTGAAAGGCTAAGGTGCAAGCTAAAAGACTACCAACAGGGCCAGCCCTCACGTAGTAAAATAGAGTCATTATAAACAAGCGATCTTCGAGCGGCAGCCAGCCTCTTCTTGAAGATCGCTTGTTTGCTTATAGGGGCTTAACTTTCTAAGGAGATAGTCTTGGGAATCAACGCTTACATCATCCTGATCAAGGATAAAGTTCATTACATATTGTCTGATTCGGGCGGCCGATTCCCGGTCTCCAACCAATTTCCGGACCATTTTGTACGTTCTCACAAGGTCAGGGAAGTCGGTAAATGTGAAATGTGAGGAATCTTTAATTTGAATCCATATCCGTTTATTCGTTGAATGGGCAAATGGATCCTGACTCAGATGTCGATCTGAGGCCTCATTCCTACGGGACCGAGGTCAAGAGAATGATCTGAAGAGGATAAATCGATAGGCGCAGCTATTATCAATGTTATTGTTAGTACTGGTATTAAAAGAATCTGCCGGCAGAAGAATGGTGGTTACATCCACTTTCGTATTCCTATTGCTATTGACGGCATCCCCCGCCGGTATATATATTGAAATTAATATATTCCCGTGGTGTAACGGGTTGACAGACTGCAGAGGAGAACAGAAATGAGCCCGACCCAAGTATGGATCCCCATCGTGTTTTATTGGTTGCCGATGCTCTTCTTCTTCTACATGGGGGTGGACGTGCTGCTGCGCAACCCCAAGAAGATTGAACATCGTCTGGTTAGCGCAACGATCCTGTGCTACTTCCTGCTGTTCCTGGAGGAGTATATCCGGTATATGCTGCCGATTGAATATAGTCCTGTGCTGGCTGCGTTCTGGTTCGCCAATGCGGGCATCTTCATTCCCGGGCTCGGCTTTCACCTCGTTGCCCGGTTGATTGGCTTGCATAAGCGGCTGCCGCGGCCCTGGTACCCATACCTGTTTCATGTACTGGTGCTGGCTATTCCGGCTGGCCTGATCAGTCATCAATCGTATACCTCTGTCCAGGTGTTCGTTACCGCAGGAGTCTGGAAATGGCCGGTGGCCAACGCGGCTTATTACGGTACCTTGACGGCAAGCCTGCTGCTTAGCTTCATCCCCATCGTGATGTTGCGCAGCGCACGCAAATGGAGCGCGGCGGATCCGGCTTACCAGGAGCATGGAGGCATCTTCAAGCTGCTGGAGCACGGCTCCTGGGTTACGTTCGTCTGGGTAGCACTGTTCGGCTATATCCGCTTCGAGGAATTCATGCCGCCCTATGCCTATATTTACGGAGGACTGATCTGGTGCTTCGTGCTGCGTCTATCCATGCAGAAATACGAGTTCCTCAATCATGCGGGACAACGCTACGAGAAGATGTTTCAGATCAACTCCCAGGCAGCACTGCTCGTCTCGCTGCCCGGCAGCATCAAGGAAGCGAATTCGAGTGCCGGTAAGATGTTCGACCGGCTGGCTCTCGGGACGGCCAATCTTACCGATCTGGGCGGTGCGGATATCGTAGCCAAGCTGAGGGAGCAAGAGGATATCGGCGAGATGGAAAGGGTGCTGCGTAACGGAGACAGTATGATCGAGGTCATGATTAATGGTGATTACGTGTCGGTGGATCATGAAATCCATGCTGTTCTGCTTATTCGTGACATCGGGGCGCGCAATCAGCATTTGCGTCAAATCGCGTTCATGGCCTATCATGATCCGCTTACAGAGCTGCCGAACCGCAGGCATTTCTATGATGAGCTGGAGAAGGCTCTTACGGAAGCGGACCGTAACGGTGACGAGCTGGCGATTATGCTGATTGATCTCGACGGGTTCAAGCAAGTTAACGACCGGTACGGCCATGCGGCTGGGGATCTTGTGTTATGCCGGGTGGCCGTCATTATCCGTGAGCTGGCCCAGCCATCCGGACTGGCTGCCCGCTTCGGCGGCGACGAATTCGTGCTATTCTGCCCCTTGGGACACGATGGCCTTACTGCCGCGGAACTGGAACGCCGGCTGCAGGTAGCCTCCGAACAGGCTGTACTGGATTACGGGGGCGAGCAGCTGAAGATTGATATGAGCATCGGCATCAGTCTGTACCCGCGAGACGGCAGGACATCGGACGATCTGCTGCGGCAGGCCGACAAACGGATGTATGAGGTGAAGCGAAGAAGTCCAGGAGCTCCCACTGACAGAGACGATATGGCAAGTGAGACATTGCTGTAAGCTTGTACACAACTGAATAGAACCAGCAATAAAAACCCTTCTGGCGAAGGGTTTTTATATCGTTTATACTGAATAAACCAATTTACTTCATAGGAGCTGTGCCCAGAACATGATAAAGAAAGAAGCCGCACATATACGTAAGCAATTTAAGATGGACCATGATCAGCTGCATCTGTTCGATATTCTGAACGTGTATATTATGAAGGAAACCAATGAGATCTATCATTGTGAGCGCCAGCCGTTCGCTATGCTGGACCGCGAGAAGCAGGAGCTGTACATGGGCAATTTCCGGAAGCTGCTGACCGGAGAGCTGGATCATAAATTGTTCGAGCTGAAGTTCCTGGAGGAAGCCGAGGAACCGTCCCAGGTCATGCTTCACCAGGGTCTGGTGACGGGTGATCCGGAGGAATGGCAGGATCTGATGCTGATGCTCGTGGACAAAATGCTGGTGGATGTCAAGTATGAGAAAGATGCGGTAATCACATTTGTCCGCGGACAATACTTCCGGCCGACCAAGGCACGGAATGACGAAGCCGAAGAGACCGGTAAGGATGAGATGTTCTCACATCCGTTCATTCTATGCAGTGTGAACTCTACGGAGCAGCAGCGCAAAACCCTTCTGTTCGATTACGTGGAGCGGGAGTTCAAATACAACGTGATGGTCGATCCGATCATCAAGCTAAGTACGCCGGAGCAAGGGTTCTTCTACCCGAGTGTGACGGACAACTATTCCGATGTAAATCGTGTTCTGTATTGTACGGGGAGCTCGAATAATCCGAACCCGCATTTCATCGAACAGGTGCTCAATGCGGAACGGTCCGTGACAGCCATGGAAGAGAGATCCATCTTCGAGGATATTGTGAAGGAAATAACGGGCGAACAACTCGACGTGGCGACCATTGCGCAGGTATACGAGGAGATTCACCAGGTCATCGAAGACCACGAGGATGAGGAAGAACCGCCGAAGCTCGATTACCGGGATGTGGAGCGTGTCCTGAAGGCGAGCGGTGTAGAGGAAGTGACAATGGACAAGGTAGAGCGTGCATTTGAAACCATCGTCGACAACAAGCATTATGAGATGAAGGCAACGAGTGTGATACCGAAATTCACATCCAAATCGATCAAGATTGATACGAAGGTAGCTTCGATTACGGTCAGCCCACAGGATCTGAAGTATGTGAGACAGGTGAATTATCAGGGGAAACGCTGCATCATGATTGAGATTGATGAAGATGCCGTAATTGAAGGCTTCACGCTGCTTACGGAGATATGATAATAATCTTGGGTGTGCAGATAGACTTATCATAGAAAATATAGATAGAAAAGTAATGGGTTATCCCCGAAGTCTCTACAGACAGGGGATAGCCCTTGTTGCATTTGTAAGAATAGTTACTAATAAATGCGGAATCCAAGCTTTGGCAGCAGATATTTGATGGGTCCCGTCGCCCTTAAGGTTATAAGCTCAGCACCTTGGGCGGCAGCATCCTGGGCTGCAGCAATGATTGCAGCGGTAGCAACGCCTCTTCTTCGGAACGCGCTAGACACTGCAACAAACTCCAGGGAGAAGATTCCATTATGATTCATAAGGGAGGATACGCCAGCCAGTATTCCTTGATCATATATATTGAAGCATGCAAGAATACCTTCCTGACACACAGGGTAATGAAACTCGGGATGGATAATCGGATAACCTTGGTGAATGACAAAATTATTCAATAGCGCCCATAGCTTGAAATCCTCAGCACTGCTAACCTTCTTGATGCTAATACCTTCGGCTATGTCTGGATAATCAGGCATGTCGGCAACCAGCAGAGCCATCCCTGCCTCATCCTCATTAGGCTCTGACAATGGCTCTGGTCTATGTGCGCCTTCCCCAAAGTACTGAAGCAATCGCTCAGAGGGATACATCCCCCAGAAGGTATGCTCCTTGTGGTCTTGGATCTCCTGAACAACGCGAAGCGCTTCGGATTCTGGCAGCTGATCGATTTGAATATTATAAATGGACGTTCCGCCATGCTGTCCCTTTATAGGACGTATGATCGTGTAATGTGGAAGCTGCGCTGTCTCCATGTGTTCAGATTTTCCTAGAATATCCAGATAAAAAGTAGCGCTTTCTTCGATATGCCTTCTTATAGTTTGGTGATCCATATTCATCGCCCATTTCATATTTTTTTGTAATGTATACGCTATCATTTTGCTTGATTATACGGAATACGGATGAGAAGTACTGTAATAAATGTCAGCGGACTTTAAATTAAACAGGCCTATTCTGTTCAGTGGACAGAGTAGGTTTTTTGTATTGTCTCATGATAATGCAAGGGCGAAAGATATATTAATATCACTTTTTGATATATTTTTTTGTCTAAATGATTAACTTTTTTGCGAAAAATGTCGATAAACTAGGATGTAAACAATTTAACGCTGTAATGGAGAACATCGCGTAAGCGCCATCAATAATATAGGAATGGTCATTCGACAAGGAGGAAAGCTATGTTAAAAAAGATAGGGAAAATAGGAATGGCTTTGATGCTGGTAATTGGGCTGCTGCCGGTGATGTCACTCCGGGCTTATGCTGCCATACCTTCATTCACTGAAAAGGCAGACTTTGTTATTGAGCCTCCGTTAGCGAACACCACGAACAAGAGTGTAACTGATGCTGAGGGTCTTCCGAACGGGAATACGGCAGTAATTCTAAGCACATTTAATTATGTAGGGAATTCGTATGTTTATACTCATTTTTTGAAGGTTTATGATAACACAGGAGCGCTGATTACTGATATTAATCTGAGCAGCTTAATGGATACCTATTACAAAATGACAGATGTGAGTATGCTTGCGCTAAGTGACGGAAATCTGTTGATCACGTACAACAAAAGCGACAGCAGCAGTAACAATCTGCAATTAGGAACCGTTATCGAGAGCACTCCCAATACCTATTTCATGGTGATTAACGAGTCGGGACAGAAGGTGACTAGTCAGACTCAGATTAATACATTTTCTGCCGCCAGCAATCCCGCACTCACGCGTTTTGTAACGATCGCGGAGTTGTCTGACGGCAATATAGCTTTTTCGTGGCAAAGAAATGACAATGTCAGCACGGTTACGCGTGTATTCAGTGCTACGGGCACACCTGTTTCAAGCGAAACACTTCTAGTGAACTATAATGCAAGCATGTCTTATGTATCCGCTGGAGACGGCGTGTATATGGTTGCATACAACTCTGGAGCGTCAGCCGATAACATCTATCTGAAGCTCTTCACTAACAGCGGTGCGCTGTTAAAGACCATTGACTTGGGAGCAAGAACAGGCGAGAAACAGCTGTTTCTGTCTACGCTGGGCAACGGGAATTTCATGTTTAGTCAATATGACTGGAGAACCGGGAACTCCGAGGTCTCCTTATATGACAACGAGGGTACAAGCCAAGGCGGATTTACAGTAAGCGGCTATCTGGGCGAAACCTCAGCTGCTGTTTACAGGAATGGTGCCATGCCGGGCTTTGTAACCATAAGCACGGACCCCACCTCCAATGCTGCAATCAACGATGCGTACAATATCGGTACAGAATGGTCAGGAACCCAGTATGCTTACCTGAATTATTATGACTATGACGGTTACCTGGTCTCAGCACCCAATCAGCCTGTGGATTCCGCTCCGGTGGTCTTTGAGGGCTACAATGAAGCGACCTGGATGTTCGATGTGGAATATTATCCGAAATTCTCTGTATATCCCGCCTTCGGCGATAAAGTTGTCTTCATCAAAACAGATAATACCGATGCCAGCCATTACAGGATTAACGGGAAGCTGTTTGATACCGGACCGGCTCAGGGCAATCATGTATTTACGGTCACTAATACGAATGACAGCGGTGCGGGTTCGCTGCGCTGGGCATTAGAGCAGGCGGGTGCTGTCAGTGGCGGGCAGGTTGATTTCGATCCTTCGCTTGCGGGCCAGACGATTACGCTTCAGTCGAATCTGACAGGCTGGAACGATCAGGACTGGAAAGGTACGACCATCGGCGACGCTTCAACCGGCGGCTTCAAGCTTACAGGTATACAGGATGCCACGGGTCAACCGGCCATAACGATTAACGGCAATGGATACCGGGGCATTCTGGCCACCGGTTCGGGGATATTCGAAATGTCGGATGTTCGCCTGACTGGCTTTGATATTACCGACAGCAGTGGTATGTATGATGCTTTCGGCTCCGCGCTGGCGGTCGGCGGCAACTACTACAGCAGTATTCAACTGAATAACATAGTTTTTGACGCTAACACAATGACGTATAAGCAGACCGGATCGATCGCATCTCTAGCCGCGCTTGCTGCTCCGTACGAAGTTGATCTTGACCGGATAGTGTTCAAGGACAATGTGCTCACAGCCACCAGTACGACTGAAGTAATTCAGGGAGCTGCGCTATACTACAATGGTTACATGGATGGCGTAATCAGCAATTCTCTGTTTGCTAATAACAGCTCGAACAGCAATTCTACAAATGATGCTTACGGATCGGCCATCGGTGTAATGTTAGATCCGCATCTGAAGATCTGGAATAATACATTCTATAACAATCATGCGAATAATACAGGGACAGGGGCATCTTATGGTCCGGCAATGTATGCTGTGTCCAGTTCTCCCGGCTCCAGCTCACTGGATATCTACAATAATGTGCTGATTGGGAATAAGCAGGAGGCGGCTCCGGCAGGCACTTTGGAGGAATTGTTCTACAATTATAATAACGATACTCTTGTTGAGAGCGGAAATAATGTCATTTCCGGCGATCCGTTTGTGGATGCAGCGGGCGGCAATTTCCTTCTGAAGGGCTCCGCAGTATCGGCAATTAATCAAGGGGATAACACGAAAACAGCTGGAGCCCTGGATTTGGCAGGAGTGGCGCGTATTTACGGGGGGACGGTAGATATCGGAGCATATGAGTATGTTCCCGGACCTGCAGTCCCGGTTGCACTGCAATCGGTGGTTGCTGACGGCGTATCCGGAACAACAACCTCTACGAAGATTGATCTGACCTTCGATACCGCGATTGCCGGACTTACGGCAGATGATATCACGATTACGGATGGCACAGGCTCCGCATTAAAAGGGACTTTGAGCGGCGCAGGCACCCATTGGAGCATAGCGCTGACTTCTGTAACACAAGAAGGTACCGTATCTGTAGCGGTAATTGCACCTAACGGTTACACAATCAGCGGTTCGCCGATGGAGGCGACCGTATCGCTGTTCACGGCATCGCCGGAAGCGACGCCATCAGCCGTCATTGACTATGCGGCAGAGCAGCTGATGGACCTAACGCCGAATGGTTCGTACACGGTGAACGGTATGTTATCGGTAACGGCGACAGCTGGCGGTAAGCTGGCGATCGAGAGCAGCTGGCTCGGAACATCACTGAGCATCGTGAAGAAGGGCAACGCATCGACGACTATAGACAGTGCGGTGCAGACACTGAGCCTTCCTGTTCGTCCGGAGGCACCGACTAGTGTGACAGCGACGGATGAAACAGCGATCAGTGCGAATAACGGGACACTGACAAACGTGACTACCGCGATGGAGTACAAGAATGGCGCGACAGGCGCCTGGACGAATGTAGCAGGCACAACCGTAACAGGGCTTATCCCGGACACGTATTATGTCCGGACGAAGGCAACCTCGATGGCGTTTGCCTCAGAAGCACAGAGTGTAACGGTTGTGGCGTTTGTGCCAACAACGGAAGCGACCCCGGTCGCAGAAATTGACTATGCGGCAGAGCAGCTGATGGATCTGACGCCGAACGGTTCGTACACGATAAACGGTACACTGGCGGTAACGGCGACAGCCGACGGTAAGCTGGCTATAGATAGCAGCTGGCTCGGAACATCGCTGAGTATTCTGAAGAAAGGCAACGGTTCGACAACTATAGACAGTGCGGCGCAGACAGTAAATATTCCTAATCGTCCGGCGGCACCTACTGGTGTGGCGGCAACGGATGAGACAGCGATCAGTGCGAATAACGGCACGCTGACAAACGTGACTATCGCGATGGAGTACAAGAAAGGCGCGACAGGCGCCTGGACGAATGTACTCACGACAAGCGTGACGGAACTGATTCCGGACACGTATTATGTCCGGACGAAGGCAACCTCGATGGCGTTTGCCTCAGAAGCACAGAGTGTAACGGTTGTGGCGTTTGTGCCAACAACGGAAGCGACCCCGGTCGCAGAAATTGACTATGTGGCAGAGCAGCTGACGGATCTGACGGCAAACGGCGAGTACACGATAAACGGTACGCAGACGGTAACGGCGACAGCCGATGGTAAGCTGGCTATAGATAGCAGCTGGCTCGGAACATCGCTGAGTATTGTGAAGAAGGGCAACGCATCGACGACTATAGACAGTGCGGTGCAGACACTGAGCCTTCCTGTTCGTCCGGAGGCACCGACTAGTGTGACAGCGACGGATGAAACAGCGATCAGTGCGAATAACGGCACGCTGACAAACGTGACTATCGCGATGGAGTACAAGAAAGGCGCGACAGGCGCCTGGACGAATGTACTCACGACAAGCGTGACGGAACTGATTCCGGACACGTATTATGTCCGGACGAAAGCGACCTCGATGGCGTTTGCCTCAGAAGCACAGAGTGTAACGGTTGTGGCGTTTGTGCCAACATCGGAAGCGACCCCGGTCGCAGAAATTGACTATGTGGCAGAGCAGCTGACGGATCTGACGGCAAACGGCGAGTACACGATAAACGGTACGCAGACGGTAACGGCGACAGCCGATGGTAAGCTGGCTATAGATAGCAGCTGGCTCGGAACATCGCTGAGTATTGTGAAGAAGGGCAACGCATCGACGACTATAGACAGTGCGGTGCAGACAGTAAATATTCCTAGTCGTCCGGCGGCACCGACTAGTGTGACAGCGACGGATGAAACAGCGATCAGTGCGAATAACGGCACACTGACAAACGTGACTACCGCGATGGAGTACAAGAAAGGCGCGACTGGCGCCTGGACGAATGTAGCAGGCACAACCGTAACAGGGCTTGTCCCGGACACATATTATGTCCGCACGAAAGCGACCTCGATGGCGTTTGCCTCAGAAGCACAGAGTGTAACGGTTGTGGCGTTTGTGCCAACATCGGAAGCGACCCCGGTCGCAGAAATTGACTATGTGGCAGAGCAGCTGACGGATCTGACGGCAAACGGCGCGTACACGATAAACGGTACGCAGACGGTAACGGCGACAGCCGATGGTAAGCTGAGTATCGAGAACAGCTGGCTCGGAACATCACTGAGCATCGTGAAGAAGGGCAACGCATCGACGACTATAGACAGTGCGGTGCAGACACTGAGCCTTCCTGTTCGTCCGGAGGCACCGACTAGTGTGACAGCGACGGATGAAACAGCGATCAGTGCGAATAACGGCACACTGACAAACGTGACTACCGCGATGGAGTACAAGATTGGCGCGACAGGCGCCTGGACGAATGTAGCAGGCACAACCGTAACAGGGCTTATCCCGGACACGTATTATGTCCGGACGAAGGCAACCTCGATGGCGTTTGCCTCAGAAGCACAGAGTGTAACGGTTGTGGCGTTTGTGCCAACATCGGAAGCGACCCCGGTCGCAGAAATTGACTATGTGGCAGAGCAGCTGACGGATCTGACGGCAAACGGCGCGTACACGATAAACGGTACGCAGACGGTAACGGCGACAGCCGATGGTAAGCTGAGTATCGAGAGCAGCTGGATCGGAACATCACTGAGCATCGTGAAGAAGGGCAACGCATCGACGACTATAGACAGTGCGGTGCAGACGATAAGCCTTCCTGCTCGTCCGGTGGCGCCTACTGATGTAGCCGCTACGGATGAAACGGCGTTAAATGCTAACGATGGTACATTGACGAACGTAACAACCGAAATGGAATATAGGAAGGGGACTGCGGGTGCCTGGACAGATGTAGCAGGCACAACCGTAACAGGGCTTATCCCGGACACGTATTATGTCCGGACGAAGGCAACGGCAGCGGCATTCACCTCGGCTTCGGTGCAACTGACGGTATTGTCGTTCACGGCAACGCCTGAAGCGACTCCGGCAGCGGACATTGAATATGCGGCTGAGCAACTGACCGGTCTGACACCGAACGCTTCATACACAGTGAACGGTATACCTATAACAGCGGCAGCGGATGGTAATTTAGCCATCGATAAGAGTTGGCTGGGATCGTTACTGAGTATCGTGAAGAAAGGTAACACCTCGACGACTACAGACAGTGCGGCGCAGACATTGAGTCTTCCAGCCCGTCCGGCAGCACCGGTTGGTGTCAGTGTTACAGATGTAACGTACAACGGGGCGAATGACGGTATTCTGCAGAATCTGACAGTACAAATGGAGTACAAGATAGGCAGTACAGGCCTTTGGTCAGAAGTTACAGACACAATCATTACTGGCCTTGCACCAGACACGTATTATGTACGGGAGAAGGCAACGGCAACAGCATTCGCTTCTAATATTGCTCAGGTTACCGTTCATGACTCGGATGCAGTCATCCCGGCTGCACCTGAAGTGGCAGCGGATGACCAGAACAATACCATTGTTGGTCTGGATACCAGTATGGAATTCTCAGTGGACGACGACGGAACTTTCGTACGCTACGACGGAACCAACCTGCCGGACCTCAGCGGTGAACACACCGTTAAGGTAAGGGTTGCGGCCAGCGGATCGGTTCCGGCGGGGCCGGCAACTACGCTAACCTTTACAACTAATGAGCTTATCCCTGCGGGGGGCTTGACCGTGAGCGCCAGCGATCCAAGTGGTACGGGGAATAACGGATATACGCAGATCAGCGTTACACCGGAGCCAGCTCCAGGACATAAGCTGCTGTACAAGAATTTTGGCACTGGCAGCGTTGTTGCACCTAATGCGGGGGAAATCCTGACGGGATACACCCTTATAGGAATCAATGGGCTGATTCCAGCGGCTAATGGCGATAGGATCGGGATAGCAGAAGTAGATGCTGACGGTAAGGTAGTGAAGTACGGCAGCACAACAGCTGCTGTGGTGGCTGAGGTTGTTGCACCGGAACCCGATCCGGTTAGCCCGGGAAGCGGAAGCAACCCGAATAGCGGAACTCCTACCGGGAACACGGCGGGCAATGTTACCGATGTGATCGTCCTTGTTAACGGCAAGGAAGAGAACGCAGGCAAAGCAACAACAACGACCTCCGGAAACTTGAGAACAACTACAATTGCCGTAGACCCCGCTAGACTCCAAGCCAAGCTGGATGCGGAAGGTAATGGAGCTGTAGTTACCATTCCGATGATGCTGGATTCGAATATTATCGTTGGCGAGTTGGACGGCCAGATGATCAAGAACATGGAGAATGTATCGGCTACCCTGGTGCTTCAGACAACCAAAGGTACGTATACTTTGCCGGCATCCGAGATCAACATTGGTGCGTTGGCCGAGAGACTAGGAAACGGGATTAAGCTGGAGGACATTACGCTGAAGATTACGATTGGCGGGACCCCGGCATCCATGAACCAGGTAGTGACAGCTGCTGCAGGCAGAGGGAGCTTTACCCTTGTTGCACCGTCTCTGGATTTCACCGTTACCGCAACTTACGGTACATCGACAGTGGAAGTGAGCCGGTTCAATGCTTACGTGGAGCGGACAGTAGCTCTTCCGGATGGTATTGACCCTAACCGGATTACGACGGGAATCGTGGTTGACCTGGATGGAACAGTACGTCATGTACCAACCAGACTCGTCCAGAAGGACGGCAAATATTACGCAGAGATTAACAGTCTGACGAACAGCACGTATTCTGTGGTCTGGCATCCGCTGACTTTTGCGGATGTAGACAATCACTGGGCGAAGAACGCAGTGAACGATATGGGATCGCGTCTGGTCATTAACGGTGTGAATGAAACGACCTTCAACCCGAATGCAGATATCACCCGTGCAGAGTTCGCAGCGATTATCATACGCGGCCTGGGATTGAAGCTTGGGGAAGGAACATCGGCGTTTGCAGATGTTGCAGCGGATAGCTGGTATGCAGCGGCGGTGGAAACAGCATCCGGATACGGGCTGATCACCGGATTCGAAGATGGAACCTTCCGTCCGGAAGCCCGGATCACACGTGAGCAGGCCATGAGTATTATCGCCAAGGCGATGAAGCTGACAGGCCTGGCAGACCAGACTGGTACAGTGGATACAGCAAGTGTACTTGCAGCCTTTACAGATGCAGGCAGCATAGGCGCCTGGGCCGGGGATAGCCTGGCACTTGCTGCTAAGGCGGGCTTAATCACCGGCCGTGGGGACAGCAAGCTGGAGGCGAAAGCTAATGTTACCCGCGCGGAAGTGGCAGTGCTGATTCAGCGGCTGCTGCAGAAGTCGGATTTAATTGATTAATTAGGTTAATTAAGGAGAAGCGAATTCAGACGTAGAGCTGAATTCGCTTTTTTATTGTTTAGAAAATTATACAATTTCCAGAAATATGGAGATGGAGTTAATTGATATTGATTATCAATATCAATTATGTTAATATAATTTTGTTCACTAGCGAACAAAATAAAACAGTCTATAGCTGACACTGAACTTGGTCTGCAACTATTACAAGAGAGGGGAGATAGCGAAATTGGAGTTTCAAAATAATTTTAAGGGTCATCTTTACGAGCAATATATTAGAATGCTGCATCTAAATGAGTTGTATACAGAACAAGAATTTAACTCGTTTCGGCAACAGGCCAGAAAATACCAGATTGATATGCTCTCTAACAATATTACGAGTGTACACGTGATTGATTGCATTGGTGACAATGAACCGATAAATCACACCGGGATTGTGGAGAAGATGGGGTTGTCCAAAGCTGGCATTAATAAAATTTGTTCAAAGCTGCTGGAAATGGGCTTCATTATGAGAAGTCAACTGAACAACAATCGTAAGGAGATTTACTTTAGTTTAACGGATAAGGGAAGACACGTTTATGATTTGCATAAAGAGCTCCACAAAGAAAAAGAAGAAAGGTTCTACCAATTCATTGAATCCTATACAGAGGCTGAACTGCAGACTATTGGCAAATTCATGAGCGATTTGGTGGCGCGTGCCGAAGAATACTCCGAAGGGAAGTTTACGATAGATGACGACATTGAAGATTGAGGAATTAAGATCCAAGATTGAAGGGAAAGAAATTTTAAAAGGGCTCTCACTGGAGATTCAGGGCGGAGAGATTCATGCGATTATGGGGCCCAACGGGACGGGGAAAAGTACGTTAGCTTCAGCTTTAATGGGCCATCCCAAATATGAGGTTACTGGCGGCAAGGTGACACTAGACAATGAAGATCTTTTGGAGATGGAGGTGGATGAGCGTGCCCGGGCAGGCTTGTTCCTCGCTATGCAATACCCAAGTGAAATTGCCGGTGTAACCAATTCGGATTTTCTCAGAAGTGCCATCAATTCACGGCGTGAAGAAGGAGAAGAAATATCCTTAATCCGTTTCATCCGTGAAATGGAGAGCAAAATGAAGGGGCTGGAGATGAACCCGGAATTTGTACATCGTTATTTAAATGAGGGTTTCTCCGGCGGTGAAAAAAAGCGGAATGAGATTTTGCAAATGATGCTGCTTGAACCCAAGTTTGTGATCCTGGATGAAGTGGACTCCGGGCTTGATATTGATGCACTGCGTATTGTGGCCAATGGTGTAAATGAGATGCGCAGCGCGGATAGAGGCTTTTTAATCATCACCCATTATCAACGATTGCTGAATTATATTACCCCGGATTTTGTGCATGTCATGATGAAGGGCCGGATCGTTAAATCTGGCGGTCCGGAGCTTGCCAACCGTTTAGAGGCAGAAGGGTACGATTGGGTAAAAGAAGAGCTTGGGATTACCGATGAGGCAGTAGGCGAGGAAGTTTAAGGGCCGGAGAGGAGGAATAGCAAATGGCTATACAAGCAAGAAATTCAATGAATGTGGACAATTTACGCGCCTTGTCAAACGGTAAGGATGAACCCCGTTGGCTGCTTGAACGCCGGATTCAGGCACTCGGGCTGGCAGGGACGCTGGAGCTGCCAAGCGTGGAGAAAATCAAACTCGAAAAATGGGATATCCACGAAAGTGGAGATTACAAAGCTGAGAATGCGTGGTCAGGTTTGGAAGATGCGCCAGAGATTGTTCGAGGTTTGGTGGCTTCTCCAGTGAAAGGCGGACTAATCGTTCAGTTCAATTCGGATGTAGTGTATACGGAATTGTCCGGGAGCTTAGCCGCCCAGGGAGTAATTTTAACAGACCTGCATACTGCGGCAAAAGAGCATGAGGAGTTGGTTCAACGTTATCTCTTTCATGCAGTGAAGCCGGAAGAGCACAGATTGTCCGCTGTGCACAGTGCCTTATGGAGTGGTGGCGTTTTTCTATATGTCCCAGACGGTATAGAGGTAGAAGTTCCCATTCAAGCGATCTTTTATAGCGATACGAGCGGGGGGCGCTTTGCTCCTCACATCTTAATTGTGACTGGTAACAACAGCAAGATCAGCTATGTGGATCATTATATATCGAGCAGAGATGATATCAAGGTTTTGCATAACGGTGTGGTAGAGGTGTTTGCAGGAGCAGGCTCCAAGGTGCAGGTCGCTTCTGTTCATCAGCTTGCTGCAGCAACAACGGACTTCACCCAGCGGCGTGCGGTTGTGCTTGCGGATGGCGGTGTAGAATGGATTGTCGGCGAGATGAATAATGGCTATACCGCCAGTGATACCAAGACATTACTCCAAGGCAACGGGTCCATCTCTGACGCTAAGGTGATTGCGATAGGCTCTGGGGGGCAGAAATTGAGTTTCACTACGCAAGCCCAGCATTTTGGCAGAAGCTCGGTGAGCCAGATGATCACACGCGCAGTAATGCGTGAAGAAGCTACAGCCATTATCAACGGGATTACAAAAATTGAAAAAGGTGCGATCCATTGTGATGGTCAGCAAACAGAACGTGTACTGATGTTAAGTCCAAATGCGCGCGGCGATGCCAATCCGATCCTGCTGATAGATGAGGATGATGTAACCGCCGGTCATGCTGCATCCGTGGGGCAAGTCAATGCGGAACAAATCTATTATCTGATGTCGCGCGGGATCTCACGGAGTGAAGCCGAATATCTTGTTATTTTCGGATTCCTCGCTCCTGTCATTTCGGAGATCCCGCTGGAGGGAGTGCGTAGCCGTCTGCAGGATGTAGTGGAGAAAAAGCTTGGCAGATCATAGGGAATCAGGGGCCAATCAAAGTGAGTCGTATGAAGGTTAAAAGGAGCGATACTAATGGCTAAAAAAGCGCCGGATATGGGTGAATATAAATATGGGTTTCGCGATGAACACCAGTCTATTTTTCAATCTGGAAAAGGTCTGACTGAAGAGATTGTCCGGGAAATTTCCCGAATCAAGGAAGAGCCGGAGTGGATGCTCGATTTTCGGCTGAAAGCTTTGAAGCAATTCTACAAAATGCCGATGCCTGGGTGGGGAGCGGATTTGTCCGGGCTAAATCTTGATAACATCCAATATTACGTTCGCCCTTCCGAAAAACAGGGAAAGACCTGGGAGGAGGTTCCCTCCGAGATTAAAGCAACCTTTGACAAGCTAGGTATTCCTGAAGCGGAGCAAAAATTTCTGGCAGGCGTATCCGCTCAATACGAGTCGGAAGTAGTCTATCACAGTATGCGGAAGGAACTGGAGGATCAGGGAGTGGTTTTCCTTGATACGGATACTGCTTTAAAGCAATATCCTGAAGTGTTCAAACAACATTTTGGAACGATCATCCCTCCCGCCGACAATAAATTCGCTGCGCTTAACAGCGCGGTTTGGTCAGGTGGCAGCTTTGTATACATCCCGAGAGGTGTTCAGGTTGAGGTTCCGATCCAAGGGTACTTCCGGATTAATTCTGAAAATATGGGACAATTCGAGCGGACATTAATTATTGCCGAAGAGGGCAGCTTTGTCCATTATGTTGAAGGATGCACAGCGCCTATTTATAGTACCAGTTCTCTGCATAGCGGAGTTATTGAAATTATTTGCCGGAAAGATTCCCGTGTCCGTTACACGACCATCCAGAACTGGGCTCCTAATATCTACAATTTGGTAACCCAAAGGGCTGTGGCAGAGGAAAATGCCACAATGGAATGGGTGGACGGCAACATCGGCTCCAAGGTAACCATGAAGTATCCGGCTGTACTATTGAAAGGAAGGGGAGCTAAGGGGTCCATCCTGTCTATTGCCGTAGCCGGAAAAGATCAGCATCAAGATGCCGGCGCGAAGGTGATTCACCTTGCTCCCGAGACAACATCTACGATTATATCCAAATCCATCAGCAAGCAGGGCGGCAAAGTAAACTACCGGGGATTGTCCAGCTTCAGCCGTGATTCCGCAGGCTCCAAGGCTAATATTAAGTGTGATACGTTGATTTTGGACAATCTGTCATCATCAGATACGATTCCGTACAATGAAATTAAGAACGATCAGATTACCTTGGAGCACGAGGCAACAGTATCCAAAGTGTCCGAGGAGCAATTGTTTTACTTAATGAGCCGCGGGCTTACAGAACAAGATGCCACACAAATGATTGTAATGGGCTTCATTGAGCCGTTTACCAAAGAATTGCCGATGGAATATGCCGTTGAAATGAATCGGCTGATTCAATTTGAGATGGAAGGAAGCATCGGTTGATTCATAAAGGAAGTACGAGGTGTTGGTAATGAAGAAAAAGAATTCGGACAATTCAGAACTAGCTCAACTTACCCGGGAGATACGGAAACTTCAGTTCTACTACAATATGCTGTCAGGATTGAGCGCAAGCTGTGGTGCGTTGATACCTTTAGACTCTGTTTATACGCTTATAAGGGAACTTTCGGATCAAGAGGCCAATCTTAGGAAAAAAGCAAAGGACCACTCAGTAAAACAATGAGAGGAGTTGGCATAATGGAGGAGAATGGAATTTTATTCGATGAAGTAGCGGAAGTGCTACTCAAACTACGTCCTTTCTTACTGCGTGACGGTGGTGATGCTGAACTCGTCGAGGTTGAAAACGGTATAGCCAAATTAAGATTTTTGGGAGCTTGCAACGGTTGCCCAAGTGCTACGATTACGTTAAAGGCTGCTATTGAGCGCGCAATTCTTGAGGAAATCGATGATATTAAAGAAGTTGTACAAGTATTCTAAATTCCTTTTAACAGAAGAGGCTGTTATACAAAAATCCGCATAGAAGATGTCGCCGGAAAGGAACTCTTCAGGGGTTCCTTTTTCAATACTCATACCGTTCTTCATCATGAGGATGACATCCGCAGAAAAAAAATGCCGAATCATTAAGACATACGAAGGAAAGGATTGATTTAAAAATGTTCGAGAAAATTTTCGTGGCCATCGATAATTCTGAAATAACTAACAAAATCCTTGAAGCAACCGTTGAAATTGCACATAACAAAAATACTCAGGTAACTTTGGTGAATGTCAGCCATGCATATGTAAACAGCGGAATGTCATATATACCAGAGAGCTACTTGGAAGAAATGTTAAATGAAATGGAAAAGATGAGTTTAGAACAGCTTCAACAAGCCCAATCCAAATTAGCGACTGAAGGGATCTTTGCAGAAACGATTCATCTTAAGGGAGACCCTGCGCATGAAATATTAAATTATGCTAAAAACACCAAACAGCAACTAATTATTATTGGAAGTCGTGGGCTAAGCGGTATAAAAGAAATGATGTTAGGTAGTGTCAGTCACAAAGTTTCACAGTTATCGAATTGCCCCGTCCTGATTGTTCACTAAATTTCATATTTTTTGGGTGGAGGCCAGAACGAGCACGGCCCGACGGACCTGAACCGGATCGGATCTCTGATGGGGCACTAGTTGGAATTTCTCCACTTGCTCATGAACGGAGGCACCCTTGCCGGGCAACAGTTGGATAATCAGCACTTAATATGCCGGAAATAGTCCACAATAGAGGGAATGCATGAAATTAAATGACGTTTATACAACTAATTACTCCAGTCACTCCGAAACGTCTAAATTAAGATACGTTTATCCATTTACTAATGTTATCAATCGATTGATGTAGCGGGGAAATATCTGATGCCGGGCTGATCAATGCGCATATCCATCTGTTTGTAGATGGTAAGCCGTTCACGTTGTCCGTCAGCGAAGGGCTGCTGCATTTTGCCTATCATCATATTCTGAAACGAAGCTTGGCCGGAGTGTACTGAAGAAAAGAATGAAGCGGAATGCTCTGACCGCACTGCATTCGGGGGTAACCACTATGCGCAGTGTAGGGGAGTTCTTCTATACAGATGTTCAGTTAAGGGATGAAATGAAGGCGAAACCAGTATGTTGGGCCTAATCTGCTGGTCAGTGGATGAGCTACTTGATTCGGTATAGGGCATTCAGGAGTGATCCTCTGCGAGTTTATCCACCTGCTTGTTGTAAGACGCACGTAAACCAAGTTCCCGCATGTACTTTCCTACTGTCCGCTCGCTAATAATATAGCCCTCTTCCCTTAAGAGGAGGGTGATTCTTGGACTGCCGTATTGGCCGTGGTTAGCCTCAAAGAGGTAAGCGACCCGCTTTAGCAGTAAGGCTTTGCGCTTCGCCTGAGGGCTGACTTCGGCACTTCTCCATTTGTAAAATCCGCTCCGCGATACTTCAAGAAGGCTGCACAGCTTCTCTACCGAAAATTCGGAGCTATGGTCTTCGATGAACTGAAATCTCTGTGCTTTAGATGGCGGAAGATATGCGCGGGTCTTTTTTAGGACGGCAAGCTCCTCTTCTTTTGCCAGCACCTGCTTGTTCAGTTCGTGAATCTTGTCTGCAAGGATAGACTTTTCACCCTCATTATTCATTCTCAAACCCACCCCGTAAATTCCAGAATACTTGCCTTCGCCGACTGCGTCTCGGACTGTGCACTCTTACGCCATTCCTTGGGCGACGTGCCCATTAGCTTAGAGAAACAGCGGTTGAAGCTGGAGATGGAATGAAACCCCACCTTTTCAGAAATCTCAAGAATAGAATCCTCGGTGCTTTTCAGCTGCTTGCAGGCCTCTTCGATCCGGGTACTGCTCAGGAAATCGAGAGGGGCGGTGCCCATCATTTCATGGAATTTGCGGCGGAAGTGGGTGGTGCTCAGGTGGCAGAGGTCAGCCAGGAAGTCGATGGTCATCGGCAGCATATAGTTTCTGGTGATATACTCCAGCGCCGGGGAGATGACGAAGTCGCCCTTCAGATTATGCCCTGCTTCCTGATCGGTCAGCGCCTCATTCGTGGAATGGATTCGGAGCAGCTCGATATACAGCGACAGCAACATGCCGTAGGCGCTCTCCTGATAGTAAGGCTTCTGCTGCAGCAATTCCTCTACGATCGACGTGGCCAGGGTATACACCATAGGATGCTTGTCCTTATTCAAAATACAGTTCATCCCCTGCACAGCCCACAAATTCGGCTCGAAGTTGCTATAGGCGCTTTTGAAGGAATGCTGAAAGAGGTCCTCCGGCGAGAAAAAGAGATAAGACCACAGACTGGCCTCACCCGGAGAACTATACGTCGTATGTGGAAGGTACCGGGGGAGGAAGGTCACATCACCGGCTGTAAAAGGTACAGACTCGCCCTTGATCTCCATGATGCCGCTATCCGAATAGCAAATTCCAATCTCCAGGTGGTTATGGAAATGGAGGTGCTCACTTTTGATATCGGAGATCTTCCAGCGTTCACCGCAGAGCAGCAGCACCGGGAAATGGATCGGCAGGCTGTAGTGGCGGTACTCGATGACGGGCTTCTTTTTTCTGGGCATATCCGGGGTCTCCTCTAGAATATTAATTAGATAAATGGTCGAAAATGCGCAGTTTTGCTATGAATGTGCTTAGATATAGAGTATTTTACTGCTTACAATGGAGTATGTAAAGCGCTTGCAAATGAGACGGTTAGTAAGCGCTCTTGAGGTGCGTGAGACAAGAGAGGGGTATGGAGATGATTCAAGTGGATTTCAACAGGGAAGAGATTCTGAGTATTATCGACAAGATCACCCAAAAGACACTGGCGATGGATTTAACCTGGGAATGGCCTTGCGGCGTAGCATATTACGGGGTAACAAGAGCTTACCAGACTACGGGTAACAAAGAGTATATGGACAGGCTTGTGCAGTGGGTGGATGAATATATTGAGCTGGGGCTGCCGGACTGGACGGTCAACACCTGTGCCATGGGCCACATGCTGATCACCTTATATGAAGCGACTGGAGAGCAGAAATATTGGGATATTGCCATGAGCAAGGTGGAGTACATCCGTAAGAATGCGCTGCGGTTCGGAGACAATGTGCTGCAGCATACGGTATCAATTTCTAATGATTTTCCGGAGCAGGCTTGGGCGGATACGCTGTTTATGGCGGCATTTTTCCTGCTGCGTGTGGGCAGTAAGCTGAAGGATCAGGAGCTGATCCAGGATGCCCTCAACCAATACTACTGGCATATCAAGTATCTGCAGGACCCTGGCACCGGCTTCTGGTTCCATGGCTACAACCATGTGAAGCAGGATCATATGTCCGGATTATACTGGGGCAGAGCGAATGCCTGGGGTGCGTATACGATGTCGCAGGTGAAGCCGCTGCTCAAAGACTGGTATTTGTATCCGCAGTGTATGGACGTGGAATGCTCGCTCCGTGATCAGCTGGCGGCGCTGAAGCTTGTCCAGACGGAGAACGGCTTGTGGCGGACGGTGCTGGATGACGAGGAATCTTATGAAGAAGTATCGGCATCCTGCGGAATTGCAGCAGCAATGATTAATAACGGCAATCCGCTGCACACCAAATATGTGCAAAAAGCGCTAAAGGGCATTCTTGCAAACATCAGCGAAGACGGACGCGTACTGGGCGTATCGGGCGGCACAGCCGTAATGAAGGACCGGGAAGGGTACCGCAATATTCCAAAAGACTGGATTCAAGGCTGGGGCCAGGGCTTAGCACTTGCTTTCCTGTCCGATATGCTTAAATAGGAGGGAAGCGAATTGTCCAAACCATCAACAGGCGCTTTCACACTGCCGGGAGAATCCGGTTACGAAGCGCTGACGCTGGAGCTTGCTGAACGCTGGGGTGCGGATGTCATCCGTGACAGTGACGGTACGCAGTTGTCGGATGAGATTATCCATGCCGGATACGGCATTTACTCGACGATCTGTATCATTCGGGATCATAACGAATGGGCATCGCAGAATCCGGATAAGCTGCAGCAGAGCTTCCTCATTACGAATCCGAAGGTGGCTGTGCAGGATTATTTGTGGGTCTACCTGATGGAGGATTTCTTCGCTGCACAATTCAGGGTGAACGATTCCCGTGAGGCGTATAAGTACTGGCAGGTGTATGACCGGACGACTGGTGAAGAAGTACCGAGAGAGCAGTGGAATTACGACCGGGAATCAGGCAATGTGGTGCTTACCGGAATCATACCCTGGCATAAATACACCGTCAGCTTTCTGGCCTACCGGATCTGGGAAGAGATCTCCATGTACAATCACACCACGAATAACTGGAATAAAGAGCATCTGATGCAGATTGATCCTATGTATCGAGACACGCAGAAATACCTGCTGGATTGGATGGAAGACTGGTGCGAACAGCACAAGGAAACAACGGTTGTCCGCTTTACTTCTCTTTTCTATAATTTCGCCTGGATCTGGGGCAGCAGTGAGCGTAACCGCCATCTGTTCTCAGACTGGGGTTCATACGATTTCACGGTGAGTGCCAGAGGTCTGGATCTGTTCGCCCGGCAATACGGCTACTCGCTGACGGCAGAAGATTTCGTGAACGGCGGCAAATACCGCGTCAGTCATATCCCGGCGGAGCAGCGTAAGCTCGACTATATGGCTTTTATCAATGATTTCGTGATCGGATTCGGCAAGCAGCTAATTGAGATTGTACATAAGCATGACAAGCTGGCGTATGTCTTCTACGATGACAGCTGGGTTGGCGCAGAGCCTTACAATGACCGCTTCGGTGAGTTTGGTTTCGACGGAATGATCAAATGCGTGTTCTCGGGTTATGAAGCAAGGCTCTGTTCAGGGGTGAAAGTGGATACGCATGAGATCCGGCTGCATCCGTACTTGTTCCCGGTGGGTTTAGGCGGCACGCCTACCTTCATGGAAGGGGGGAATCCGACACTGGATGCCAAAAAATACTGGATCAACATCCGGCGAGCCCTCCTGCGTGAGCCGATTGACCGGATTGGCCTGGGCGGATATCTGCATCTGGTTGAGCCTTACCCGGATTTCTGTGATTATATCGAGAAGATTGCGAATGAATTCAGAGAGATTAAAGAGCTGCATCAGCAAGGCAAGCCTTATCATATCAAGACCAAGGTTGCTATTCTGCACAGCTGGGGCAAGCTGAGATCTTGGACCTTGTCCGGCCACTTCCATGAGACGGATATGCATGATCTGATTCACATTAATGAAGCCTTGTCCGGCTTGCCGGTTGAGGTGAAGTTCATTGATTTCGAGGATATCCGCCAGGGCGTGCTGCAGCATGTGGATGTGGTGATTAATGCAGGCAGCGCCGGTACAGCCTGGAGCGGCGGGGACTACTGGAAGGACAATAAGTGTGTGGACGTTCTGACTGAATGGGTCTATGGGGGCGGTACCTTTATCGGAGTTAACCAGCCTTCAGCGGTTGAGGGTTACGACTGTTACTTCAGAATGGCGCATGTTCTAGGTGTGGATGAGGACACGGGTGCGCGGGTAGCACATGGCAAATGGACATATGAGGTTCAAGCTGAGCAAGGTCTTGTGCCTGATGGCACCAGCATTACACCGAAGAATGGCATCCATCTTACGGATGGTTCCGCTGCGGTGATCAGTGAGGCAGATGGAAAAATTACATTGTCTACGAATAACTTCGGCATTGGAAAAGGAATCTATCTGCCTTCCTTCGAATTCGGCTGGGAGAATACCCGCCTGCTGCTAAACCTGATCCGCTATGCCGGTAAGGAGCTACAGGAAACGAAGTATATTCCGGATAACCTGTATACCGAGTGCGCGTATTATCCGGAGAGCAAGATGCTCGTCGTGATCAATAACAGCGACCAGCTGCAAAAGACTACGATCGAGACGGAGTATGGACCGCAGACGCTGGAAGTAGAACCGTTCGATACGATTATTCGGACTATTGGGGAATAGGAATAATGAAAAGCTCAAGCCTGGGGTATTATGCCGGACTTGCGCTTTTTTTGTGTGGTGTGAGGTGTTAACCGGGCCTAGTGTATGCGAAAAATTGTGTCACTAGAAGGAGTTCCTTAACATCTGTGGAATTACAAAGCAAAGATGCTGAAGCTTTCAGCGACAAGCTCCCGGAGGACATTCCATGGACAAATCCGCCCGCTTCAAGCAATCCATAGCCTTCATAGAGGAACATTTATACGAAGACATCAACCTCGGACAAGCTGCGCAGGCCGGGTACACCTCGCTGATGCAGCTGTATCGAGACTTCTATACCTATACCGGACACTCGGTGAAAGAATACATACGCAAGCGCAGGCTGTCAGCCGCGCTCGGGCTGATCCGGGCTTCGCAGAGACCGCTTGCCGAGATTGCTTACTCCTGCGGCTATAGCTCCCAGCAGGCTTTGTGCAAATACGTGAAATCCGCAACCCATATGACACCGCTAGCCTACCAGAAGAGTGAAGCCTGCTACTTCTTCCCCAGATTCGACAGTGAAGCCATCCGGCAGGTAACCGTCACCGCTGAAACGATCCCCAAGACTATACACATACAATTCTATGATCCCAACCAGCATGGCATTGAACAGCAGGCGTTGGCTGCACTGCGTTCCTTTTTACCTGAATACCAGGGCAGAATCTTTGGCAGAGAAGGGCAGCTGCGGGACGGCTTATTCTGTTATGAGCTCGCTGTGGAGTATAATACAGATTTACTAGACAGACTTGCAGACAGCACTATTCAGGGAATAAAGGTGGCTCAAGAATTCAGTTTAACCTTCGCGAAGACAACCGTTAGGAACGATGAGGCCGAGATCAGGCTGGCGTGGGATTATCTCTATCTGAAGTGGCTGCGAACCAGTATGTTCGTGCAGGATAACGGGCGTTATTTCGAAGAATACATCTGCAAAAGCGGGCAAGTGAGGAAGCTGATTCTATATTTGCCGGTGAAGAGGCGGACGGATTATGACAAGAGCAGTGTAAATTTCTGTGCAGGCTTAGAGTTTCTGGTATCGTCCCGGGAAGGGGGTCAGGCAGAGGAAGAGGCATCTGCTGCGGTGATGAACTATATTTCCCGGCATACCCCTGAGGCGATAAGCATAGTAAGGGAATTCTATGTAGCCCAAAACGGCTTAAGCTACACCTGCGGAGTGCGGCTGGAACAGGCCATCGAGCTTCCGGTGAATAGCGGGCTTGAAATACTGCGGATTACCGCAGGCCGTTATGCGATGCTTGAGAGCGGCAGCTGTAGTGACCGCGGAGTGTTTATTGCTCTTTTGGATGCATGGGTACAGGAGAACGGATGGAGTAAGGACGATCTGCCCGCTTTTACAACCTATGAGACCGGAGGTCAGGCTGACCCGGACGCTATCACAATGAGAGTGTGGATCAAGCTGAAAGATGTTAAGAACGGATAATATTTAGCATGCGTTCATCTATAAACTAGATCTATATAGGAAAGGAGCACAATAATGAATCTAAGAAAACAAGCACTGCCGCAGCAAACGCCCGAAGACTACAGCCCCCGTGTGAAGCCGGTAATCCTGAGAATGGTGGAGGAGATGAAGCAGATGGAGATTCCAAGTGAGATTCAGGTAGAACAGATTACGGAGCTGTGCAGTATTGTGGACCGGCCGGAGATGAAAGTGGTGGGTATCGCGCTGCCGGTTTCGTATGAGAGCCGGGGGTATGGCGGTTTCTATGGTTTTGAGCATGCGAGCTGTACGTTGAATGATTACTTTTATACCAAGAAGCTGACTTCAGAAGGCGATATGGCGCTCCTCTCTGGTCTCATCAGCCGGCAAATCAAAGGCAAAGAGGTTGTTACCGTACGATCAGAGGTGCAGGGTGACGGCAATTATAAAGTCATTGTGGGTTATGAGGTAAGCAGCTTCGACGGGTTGCCCGCCCATTTGCCGGAATATACGGAGACGCTTACAGTACCTGCTTGCCGCTATGCCAAAGTCCTGATCAACGAGACTAAGGAGGCTGGACGGATCGGCTACGATGAGCGGATGCATGCAGATGAATATTTTATCGGCCAATTCCGTAATGACACCGGCTACGTCTATAACTCTTCCGGCCTTAGCTTCAATACATATGACGACTCAGGGGATATTCTCACCAAATACGAGCCCGTTAGAATTCCGGAAAATGATGCGGAGCGGTTTGACTCTTTGCGCTTCAAGGCGGTGACATTGCCGGAGATGAAGATCGCGTGCAGCATGACGCTGCCGGATGATGAGGAGTTTGTGATCACGAAATATTTCGGTGTGCAAGACCAGGTATTCGCCACTGAGGCGGCTAAATATTATCTGCATGATTATTACGGTTTTCCGGTGAATAGTGAGGAGGAGGGGAAGATTAACTCCTGCTTCGGCACAAGAGTCAGCACCTTTGAGTCACTTCCTGACTGTGTTGAAAAAATTACGGTGCCCGGAGGCATCTATCTGCACATTACCCAGCTCGAAGTGAATGGTGATAATCCCGGAATACCGTATGATGTGGCGTTCAATCATCTGGATGAGCTGTTTCTGAATGCTCACCCGGAGTATACGCGTGATTGGAGCAGGCATGTGATCGCCCGTTTCCGGCAGGCGAACTGTGCCTCTGTATTTGTGCCTCTTGTGCTTGAATAACTTCCCCGGAGCCTGTGAGGGGGAATTATGATAGTATATATAAAGGTATATTTAGTTTTCCCCGCGGGGGTAGAAAAGAGAGCAGCATGAGAATCATTATATCGCCTGCCAAGAAGATGAAGACGGACACGGATTTCTTGGATTACCGCCAAGTGCCGCAGTTCATCAGCGAATCGCAGACTCTTCTGGCCTTATTACGCAAGTTGAATTATGAAGAAGCCAAAGCGCTATGGAAATGCAATGATGCCATCGCCACGCTGAATATGGAACGGATCCGGGAGATGGATGTCACCAGGAATCTGACGCCGGCTATCTTCTCATATGAGGGAATACAGTACCAGTACATGGCGCCCGGAATCTTTCAGACGGAGGAGCTGGATTATCTTCAGCAGCACTTGCGGATTTTATCCGGATTCTATGGAATCGTTAGACCTTTTGACGGCGTTGTGCCGTACAGGCTGGAGATGCAGGCTAAGCTGGGCGGGAGGGGCTTCAGTTCTCTCTATGCGTTCTGGAATAGAAGACTGGCGGATCAGCTGTTCGCGGAGAGTGACATCATTCTGAACCTGGCCTCTAAGGAATACAGCAAGTGTATCTCCCCGTACCTTGGCAAGGACGCTCGAATGATTAGTGTGGTGTTCGGGCAGGACATCGGCGGCAAGGTGGTTGAGCGGGCGACGCTGGTCAAGATGGCCAGGGGTGAAATGGTCCGCTACATGGCCGAGCGGCAAATAACCCGCGTAGAGGATATCCAAGGCTTTAACGGGTTTGATTTCGCATTTGCTGAGGCCTTGTCGGATGAGAAGACTTATGTGTTTATCCAGCAGAAGCATGATAAGAATGAAATGGTAGAGTAAGCCATACAACAGGCAATCTTGAAGACGGTTGAATAACCGTATTTGGGATTGCCTTTTTTTGAAATATAAGAATTTATATGTTTCACGCTATAAATTATCCTTCTATTTCTCGCTGGAACGGTACCGTCCTTTATAAGGACGGCGAAGCCGTTTCTGCTTGTTAAGAAGATTATCTAAGATGAATACAAGAAAATAACAATAGCGCAAAGGATCGGAGGGCTTATGATTTTGGCTGGAAGCAGCGAAGAAGCTGGGCACATCCCTGGTAATCAACGCCATTGCCGTCTCGCCTCCATAAGACCTATAAAAATTGGGATTAAACCTTTAATTTGGAGAGAGAAATGTAAACGCTTACCTTATATAATTTACTCGTGAAGGAGGACAAGTAAATATCTGGGAGAAGACTCAGGATAAGTTAGAATCTGCGGACAGAAGCTACGGCAAGTGAGGGCGGGGAAGAAAGGCTGTACACCACAAATTATTCTTAGGAGGTAATTCAATGTTTAAGCTAAACAAGAAAATTCTAACGGTATTCATGGCAGCCACAATGAGCTTCAGCGCGTTTGCAGCGACCTCAAGTGCAGCGACAGATTATTGGCAGAACTGGACTGATGGCGGAGGTACAGTCAATGCTACGAACGGAACTGGCGGAAATTACAGTGTGAACTGGTCTAATACCGGAAATTTCGTGGTCGGTAAAGGCTGGAATGTTGGATCGCCAACACGAACAGTCAACTACAATGCAGGCGTCTGGGCGCCATCCGGCAACGGGTATTTGACCCTGTACGGCTGGACAAGAAATTCACTCATCGAATATTACGTTGTTGACAGCTGGGGGACCTATAGACCTACCGGAACGTATAAAGGCACTGTGAACAGTGACGGGGGTACCTATGATATCTATACCACTATGCGCTACGACGCGCCTTCCATTGATGGTAATGCCACATTCCCTCAATACTGGAGTGTAAGACAGTCGAAGAGAGCGACGGGAAGCAACGCTGCTATCACGTTCAGTAACCATGTTAACGCATGGAAGAGCAAAGGGATGAATCTGGGAAGCAGTTGGTCCTATCAGGTGCTTGCAACAGAAGGCTATCAGAGCAGCGGCAGCTCTAACGTAACGGTGTGGTAACAGGCGGCTGACAGGCACTAACCGGGTTCTTAGCTATTGAGCAAGACGGCTGATCATTGATAGGACTGAGGCCTGCCGGTTACACAGCCGGCGGCCTTAATAAGCCAGCTATATGGGCTGAACTCCACATGAGACCTATATGATAATCCTGCACCTAATACATTTATGTACTGTGCTTCCTATATAGATGTTGTTTAGCAGGTCCGTACCTTTGCCAATCGTTTCAAAGGAGATATATCCATGCGAAAACTATTGATTGTCTTATTAATAGCGTTAACGGGTATTGCCAGTGCCTGCTCGCAGGAGAAGCCTGCCAGGGAAGAGCGCCTTGTATGGGTCGAGGGCGGTGCCTTTGTAGACACGAAATCCAATTATTATGGAACAGATGTGACCCTCCCAGACTTTTATATCAGTAAATATGAGGTGACTCAACAAGAATGGCTGGAGGTGATGGGGAATAACCCTTCCCAGTTTCAAGGGGATAATCTGCCTGTAGAGAGTGTAACCTGGTATGATGCTGTGGAGTACTGTAATCAGCGGAGTATCAAGGAGGGCCTGAAGCCCTATTACAACATAGACAAGAACACTGTTGACCCGAATAATACAAGCGACCGGGATTTCATGAAATGGACAGTAACGGCCAATGAAGGAGTGAACGGTTACCGTTTGCCGACAGAAGCCGAGTGGGAATATGCAGCAGGCGGAGGCCAGATGAGCAAGAGCAACAGCTATAGTGGAAGCAATAAGCCAGAAGATGTGGCGTGGTACTGGAGGAATTCCGGAGATCAATTCTTAACCGGGGACTGGAACTGGCCGGCGATCGAGAATAATCATAGCCAGACGAAAATTAGCGGCCTCAAGAAACCCAATGAGCTGGGGCTATACGACATGTCAGGTAACGTAAGAGAATGGTGCTGGAACTGGTACGAGAACCCGGACAGCAACAGGGGCTCCCTCAGACTGGTGAAGGGCGGCGGGTGGATCGGCGGCGTTAATAATACAGAGGTATCGTTTCGGGGCAAGTTTGAGGGGAGCAGCAGGGGGAATGACCAAGGTTTTCGTGTGATCCGCGGTGAGTAAATGGCCAGACCTGTCTAAAGAGGGGGGCTACTCCGTCATTAGCCCCCAGCGGAATCCCAATTTATCTGTAACAGAAGCCATACAGGAACTGTAAGTCGTGCTGCGTAAGGGATGAAGGATACTGCCTTCCCTCGTAAGAGCCTCGTAAGCTAGCTTTACCTGAGCGTCCGTATAAAAGTAACGGTGAGAAAGAAGGAGCGGCTTCCGGCGGAGTCCTGTTATACCCTATCGCGATCCGGGAGTGAACCTGAAGGGTGGGTTAGCAAAGCGGCGGGGAACTGTTTTTTCCACTTTCTGATCTTCCCCCGGAAGGATTTGAACGGAGCGGCTGAATTGATATGAATCCACCGGGCCATGGGCCAGTGTTCCTTGGTCCCGGTCCATTTACGTGAGCCCTGGGTGAACAGCTCTTCTTCCGTCAACGTGCTGACCCAGTCCAGCCACTGCTGCTCTGATTGCCGGAATAAGCTGCGCAGTTCAGCCAGTGAATACTCAGAATATTTGTCGTAAAAGGACTGATATAATCCGCCCAGCTCATTCCATTTATATTCCTGATCCGGCATGAGGAAGGCCCGTCCTTCCAGCTCGTTCTGATCCCAGCTCCTCACCAGCTCCAGCCATCCCAGCTGATAGGCGATGATCTCGGCGGGGGTTTTATCCACTTCAGGAATTCGCGTATCCTTGTACTTATCGTCTATACCGTCATACTCGGCGTCTAAGAGCAGGTATAGGGTGTGGATCGTTTCCAGCAGCTCCTGTTTGGAAGAATATTCATAGCTTGCCATAGCGTTCACTCCTTTACATTGGTTATACCATAGAGCTGTGACAGCAGTCTGTCCAGTTTAACCAGAGTCAGGTCCTGTTCCAAATCCGCTGCACGCCGGTAAGTGTGTCTCCATTGAAGCTTAGCTTATAGATATCCGGCATATCCAGCTGCTTCCAGAAGCCGTAATCATAACGCTTATCCAGCGCATTCATGATTAAGACCATAATATTACCGTGAGTCCCGATGACCGCGTTACTGCCTTGGTATTGCTGCAATACTTTGTGGAGTGCCTGAACTCCCCTGTCCTGGGCAATCAGGTTAGATTCTCCGCCTTCCCAGGCAAAAGAGGGATTCTCCCATACCTTCGTAATGGCCTGGCCGAAGTCGCTGACGGGTCCGCCGGACAATAACCGTTCTCTGAAATCGTCTTCGATTACAGGTTCAAGGCCCAGGGGGCCGGCCAGTCCTTCAATGGTCTGTATTGCCCGTTTATAGGGACTGGAGATCAGGACATGAATATTCTCATGGATGAGCCGTCCGCTGACCTTCCGCGCATCTGCCTGTCCACGTTCAGATAAAGGTCTGTTTAATTCATCGGCCGAATAAGCCGAGTGCGCATGCCTTACCAAAAACAAATTTGTAACCATTATTCATCCCCTCATCTGCTAATATTTGTAATGCATTGTATCATGAATGAAGCGGGGAATTCAGCGATGAATCTTGATTATAGAGAGCGAATCGATAAGGTCATTGCATACATAGAGGAACACAGCAGTCAGCCGCTTAAGCTCGATACCCTGGCGGAGATCTCCCATTTCTCCAAATTTCATTTCAGCAGAATATTCACAGCTATGGTCGGTGTGACTCCGATGGTATTTGTAAACAGGAAGCGTATACAGCACTCACTGGTGCTGCTGACCGAAACGAATAAGACCATCCTGGAGGTTGCGGGTCAATGTGGTTTCGAATCGGTATCGGTCTTTAATGCCCATTTCAAACGGTATTATGGCTGTACACCGGGCAGTATCAGGAACAGCAGCCGGAGAAACAGCAATTTCGCATCATCCTTCAGCAATATACAGGCAGAATCAGCTTCCCTGGCAGATTACAATAGAGCAAGAAGTAATCCGCTGTTAAGGAGGGCTTGGGATAGTATGGTAGAAATCAGACAGATCCCGGAGATGGAAGTTGCTTATATCAGGCATATTGGAAGTTACCTGGATACGTATAGCGCATGGGACAAGCTAAGCCGCTGGGCAGACCAGCACGGTCTTCATGCAGGGAATCAGCAGTTTATCGGAATATCTTTGGATGACGGGGATCTCGTAGAAGAGTCTGCGTGCCGGTATGATGCCTGCGTTACAGTTCCGGAAGGGTTTGAGCAGGGAGCACACCGGCCGCAGGTAGAATTCAAGACAGTGTCCGGCGGCATGTATGCGGTGTATTCATACTATGATACGGTGGACAAACTGGTCCTCGCGTATGACAGCATGTTCAGCGTGTGGTTACCCCGCAGCGGGTACGAAGCGGACGACAGGCCGTGTCTTGAATTCTGTCTGAATGATCCCATGAAGGATCAGCAAGGCAAGTGTAAGGTTGATTTGTATATCCCCATTAGGCAGCGCGTATAAGTTTCGGAGAATGGAGTGGCGGGAATGAATGTGGACGTTGTGTTTGACCGGTTTCCTGTACTAAGATCAGATGAACTTGTATTGAACAGAATTGAGGAGACTCATCTGGACGGGCTATTTGATATTTACAGCAATGACAAGGTGTTTGAATATTGCGGGATCATTCCGAAGCATAACAAGGCTACAGTCAGCAATATGATAGGACATTTCGAACGGGACTACGCCAAAAGATCAAGGATCAAGTGGGGCATCTTTGCTAGTGGTGAGGAGGGGCGTCTGCTCGGAATTATTGAAGCCTGCGATTTCAATCAGAAGGTGAATATGGTGACGATCGGCTACTTCCTGGCAGAAGCCCATTGGGGACAAGGCATTGCCTCTAAGGCTGTTGAAATCCTGCTGGACTATATCTTCAGAGAGGTTCAGGTGAACAGAATTCAGGCCGAAGTCATGCTGTTGAATGAACCGTCCAAGAAGGTGCTCCTGAAGACAGGGTTCATCAAGGAGGGGGTTCTGCGGCAAGCCGCCTTGTGGTCAGGCAAAGGAATTGTTGATCTGGAGATATACAGTATGCTTAGGGGAGATTATATTCAGGTGTGACCATAAGATAAAAAAGCTCAGGCCCGTTAATAGGCTTGAGCTTTTTGGTGCTGTAAGAACTAATAATCTGTCTGGGGTCCCCGCAAAGTACCTGAGTCAGCTTCGAAGCTGGAGCCTCACTTTGTGGGGAAACTGTTTATGCTTCCATCTTCTGCGCCGTATAGAGCCGGTGGTAGAGGCCGCGGCGGGCGATCAGCTCATCATGCGAGCCGCTTTCCGCAATACCCTTGTTCGAGACATACATGATGCGGTCGCAGTTCTTCACGGTGGACAGCCGGTGCGCGATGATGAACGAGGTACGTCCCTTGAGCAGCTCATTCAGCCCCTTCTGGAGCAGACGCTCGGTCTGCGCATCAATGGAAGAAGTGGCTTCATCCAGAATGAGAATACGCGGGTTGGCCAGCAGGGTTCTGGCGAACGAGATGAGCTGCCGCTGTCCCTGGGACAGCTTGGAGCCGCGCTCATTAACCTCCGTCAGGTAGCCCTGGTCGAATTCACGGATGAAATCATCGGCGCAGACGGCCTTCGCAGCGGCGATGACTTCTTGCTCGGTGGCATCCGGTCTGCCGTAGCGGATATTATCCAGAATCGTTCCCGAGAAGATGAAGCTGTCCTGCAGCATAATGCCCATCTGGCTGCGCAGCGATTTCAGCGTGATCTCGGCAATATCCTGCCCGTCGATCAGGATTCTGCCGCCGGTAAGGTTATAGAAGCGCGAGATCAGATTGACGACCGTAGTTTTGCCTGCACCGGTCGGACCGACCAGGGCGATGCTCTCTCCGGCCGCGACATCGAAGGAGATGTTCTCCAGGATGTTCAGCCCCGGATCGTAGGCGAAGGTTACATCGTCGAAGGTGACCCGGCCCTGAACGGGCGGCAGCTCCTTCGCCCCGGGAATATCGCTGACGGTAACCGGCTCATCCAGCGTTTCGAAGATACGCTCCAGGTAAGCTACCGCATTAATGAAGTTATTGTACAGCTGGGATAGATTGAGAATCGGCTGCCAGAAGCGGGCGGCATAACTGCTCATCGCGAGAATGACACCAAGCGTCATGCTCTGCGGGTTCAGAGTCAGCAGGCCAACCAGGAAAATCATTGCCGTAACCATGGTAGACAAGTTATCGACAGTGAACGGAATAAGCGTATTGTAACGCAGCGCCCGCATCCATTCCGTGCGGAAATTACCGGCTAGGCGAGTAAAGACGCCCTCATTGCGCTGTTCCCGGGAGAACATCTGCGTTACGCCGATCCCGCTGATACTTTCCTGCAGATAGGCGTTCAGATTGGAGCTTTTGTTCGATACCGCCTGCCATGCCCGGCGCTGCCGGGTTTTGATGAGCAGCATGACACCGAGGAATACAGGCAATCCTGCAAGGATGACGAAGGAGAGCCGGACATCAACGGCGAACATGAAGGCAGCGATGAAGATCAGATTCACGATTTCTAGGATAAAGTTAATAATTCCGTTCGACAACACATCGGACACCGCATTAACGTAGTTTACAACCCGGATCAGGATCTTGCCCTGTGGCCGGTCATCGTAATATTTGAACGGCAAATCCTGCAGATGCTTGAACAGATCGGTACGGATATCGAAGATAATATCCTGCCCGACACTGGTCATTATCCGTGAGCGGATGGTAGCCAGAATTACGCTGACCACAATAGTCGCCAGCATCAGCGCGGACCAGCCAACCAGCGCGCCCATTTCTTTTGCCGGAATGGTTACGTCTACCACATGCTGCATAATCAGCGGGGCGGATAGGGCGATAGCCGCTGACAGTGCGCTAAGCACGAATGCGAGAATCATCGGTTTCTTCTTGCGTCTGATATAGACCATGGCCCGCCGGAAATGCTTAATATTAAACGGCGATTCCAGATTCTCATCGACATCGAATTTATTCCTGGCCACTCTCGGTCACCTGCCTTCCAATGCCCTCGTTCTGCAGCATGAATACATCGTAGTAATACCCCCGCTTGGCCAGCAGCTCGGCGTGGGTGCCTTCCTCAATCAGACGGCCGCCCTCTAAGATCAGGATGCGGTCTGCCTGGGCGGTAGTGGATACCCGCTGTGCAATGATAATCTTCGTGCAGGGATATTCCAGCTCACGCAGACTCCGCTGAATATGCTCCTCCGTCTCCAGATCGACGGCAGACGTCGTATCATCCAGGATTAGGATCGGGCGGTGCACCGCCAGCGCGCGGGCAAGCGCAATACGCTGCTTCTGTCCCCCGGACAAGCCGACACCGCGTTCGCCGACTACCGTATCATAGCCTTCCGGCATTTTGACGATGAAGTCATGGGCTGCTGCGAGGCCGGCATAGGCCTGCGCTTCTTCCTCCGTAAGATCGGGGTCGCCATAGGCGATATTGCCGTCAATCGTATCGGAGAACAGGAGGACGTCCTGCGTAGCCATCCCGATATTCCCGCGCAGTTCATCAAGCTCAAGCTCACGGACATCCCGGCCGTCTACCAGCACGCGGCCTCCGGCCACATCGTAGAACCGGGGGATGAGGTTGATCAGCGATGTCTTGCCTGAGCCTGTCGCGCCCATAATGGCGATCGTTTCACCGGGTTCAATCGTAAAGCTCAGGTCATCAAGCACGGTAGCGCTGTCATATTTGAACCGGACATGCTCGAACTCAATCCGGCCCTCATAGCGGCGGCGCTCTGTGATATTATGCTCGTTCACAATAGCGGGGCGGGCATAATAGATATCGACGATTTTGGATAAGCTGGCAAAAAAGCGCTGGATATCATTGATAATGATCCCGATATTGCGCATAGGGTTGGATACCGCCCAGATTAGCGAGGAGAAGGCTGCGAACTCACCAAAGGTGATCCGGCCGTGCATCAGGAAGTAGCCGCCGGCCAGCATCAGGATGACGTTGAAGGCTTGGGCGAAGGACTCCAGATAAGGAAAGTAATCGAGCCAGACGAGGGCCGCCTTCTTGTTCGCCACAGAGTAGTTGACATTCTTCTCCGTGAATTTGGCAATCTCAAACTCTTCACGGGCGAAAGCCTTGACTACACGGTTGCCTGAAATGTTCTCCTGGGTCGTCGTGTTAAGCTGGGACAGCCGCTCGCGCAGATCAATGTACATGGGACGGACACGTTTGGCGAAGATAAAGGCCACGACAAAAATCGGTGGCGACAAGATCAGCATCCACAGCGTCAGCTGGACATCAATTGTAAGGAAATAAATGACGGCAGCCAGAAAAATCGTCAGCGATTCAATGATCATCTTGAAAATCCACGCCATCGAATGCCGGACCATATCCAGATCGCCTGTCATCTTAGTCATAAGATCACCGGTACGATTGCGGTCATAATATTCCCGGTCCTGCCCCTGAATCTTGTTGTACAAATAAATGCGGATGTTGTACATCATATTCTGGGAGGATATTTCGTACTGCATGGTTGTAAGATAAGCCAGACCTGTGCGCAGCAGGGAAAAGCCGATCATGCCCAGGCAGAGCGCAATGAGCAGTCCCCTTTCTGTAGCAAGATTCTGCCCTGCGTGGTCGCCGGCTATAAACGTATCGACGATACGCTGGCTGAGGTACGGGTTCACTATCGTAAGACTCGAGCCCACTACCGAGAGACAAAGCGCCATGATATACCGTGCCCGGTTGCCCTCGAGGTTTTGCCACAGCCATTTAAGTTCAAACATCTGATCACCTGCTTCTGTTTTCTTATTTTCTTGTGAATAAATCAAAGTGATTATAACACTATGAATCAAAATGTATAGGTTTACAGCTAATTTTCTTGTTACAATCAACCGAACTTCTGCAGGAATAGGTATTATAAAAAAGAGCCGGTCCCTGATCATCATCTGGGTACGGGCTCTTTTAATGTAAATCTATAAGTAAACACTATAGCGGTCTACACAGAACCGGTCTCTGCCACACACGGCAGGCCTATAAATCTAATTCGAAGAAGACGAGGCCGCAGCAGCGGATGTTGCGGCTGCAACCGCAATTGCCGTCTGCTGGGCAATGATGATGTTGGTAATGCTGGTGGATAACGCGGAAGTGATAATGCCGCTTTTCACGTCGTCTATATACGTATAGGACACCAGTGCCGCAGACAGCAGGAGTAGCTCCTGCTTGTTAATCGACCAGTTCCCGAAGCCCTTCCGGGTACGCAGTAACTCATACGTCTCTGAGACATCGCTTACTAGCTCTTTCTGTTCATAGGGGAGCAGCGACAGGATGCCAAGCGAAGGTAGTGTATATTCCTTGTCCATCCGGATGTCCTGTGCACGGAAGGCCTCGCGCAGGCTGAGCACCCGTTCTGCAGATCCGCCATCTTCCTCCCCAAGCAGCATTACCTGTGTCAGCGCCTGAACGCTGTTGCCGGAGAAAAACTCAGGCTTAAGAGCAACATAGAGCTGTTCCAGGCGCTCTACTCCGTGCTCGATTCCGATAGTGGAAATTCCAAGCATGGCAGCGAAGATATAGTCATCCTGTCCAGTCAGGAAAGGATGCTTCGCTCTCATGCCATCGAAGAATGCCTTCGTGCGTTCGATCACCTGGACATACTGCTCGGATGTAGTATGGGCAGCAATCTGATAGGCGGCAATAACGAGATAGTCAGAAGCTCTGAATTTGACATCCTTCATCAGATCATAGACGGCCAGCGTTTCGGCAAGCTGCTGCTCCGGTTTAGCACTAAGAGAGAGCAGGGTAGCAATACTGATGGCGGAAGTCCCGCGGAAGGAAGAGAACATCCGGGTGTTCTCCTTGATCAGCGCATGGTTCGCACGGATCGCTTCAGGATCGGCTGTTTTGTTCTCCACGGTGTAGAGCAATGCGGCCAGGCGGTTCACCTGAGCATTTTGCCAGGGGAATTCTTTCTTGATTCTCTGTGCATTTTCAGCGAACAATTCAAGTCTTGCCAGGTATTGTTCCTTCATCGGGTACACCTCTCATCTATACTTGGACACTTGGGCTAATTCTACTATACAAACCCAAATGATGAAAATGAATCTAATCGCATACTTGCCGCTTAACCTATGAGAGCGTATTCTTGAATTAAGAGAACATGCAGCGCAGTAAACAATTCTTGGAAGAGAGGCATGAGAATGATAAGAGCATCTGAAGATAACGAGTATTACGAGTTGTCGAGTCCGACAATTCTGCCCAAGGCTTCAGGATTTCTATGGAATGAGCGGATGATGATTCATATGAATTGCCGCGGGTATGCGGTAGCCCAGTTCATGCAGCCCGAGCCAGCCAAGTACTCCTATGCGCCGAACCTGGAAGCCAAGACCTTCATGCAGCCGGAGCAGCCCTATTATGCCCACCATCCCGGCCGGTTTGTCTATGTGAAGGATGAGGAAAGCGGTGAGATATTCTCTGCCCCGTATGAGCCCGTCCGCTTGCCCCCTGATCACTATACCTTTGCTGTAGGCAAACATAATATTGTGTGGAAAATTGAGAAGAGTGGTATCGCCATCGAGATGACGCTGAGCCTGCCCAAGGATGAGCCGATGGAGCTGTGGCGGGTGAAGGTAACCAATCTGTCTTCAGCTCCACGGAAAATAAGCATTTATCCCTACTTCACCATCGGCTACATGTCATGGATGAACCAGTCCGGCGAGTATAAGGAGGCTCTGCAAGGGGTCGTAGCTACAGCCGTTACGCCATATCAGAAATATCAGGAATATGACAGGATCAAACACCTGAAGGACAAGACCTTCCTGCTGGCTGATCACGCTCCGGCATCCTGGGAGGTGAATCAGGAAGCGTTCGAGGGGGAAGGCGGGATTAGCTCCCCATCAGCGCTGAGAAGCAGTCTGCTATCCAAAGGGGAAGCCCGCTACGAATCACCGGTTGCCATTCTGCAGTATAGTATCGGCCTGGAGCCGGGTGAGGATCGTGAATACCGGTTCATCTTCGGACCCGCCCGGAATGAACAGGAGATTGCTGATATCCGCCAGCGGATGTTCCTGAATGCTGATGCCAACGGCGCAGACGGATTTGAGCTTGCGGAACGTGAATACGCGGAATACATCCGCGAAGGCAGAGGCTGCATTGAGATCACGACTCCGGATGCGGACCTTGATAATCTGGTGAACCACTGGCTGCCCCGGCAGATGTACTATCACGGGCAGACGAACCGCCTGACGACTGACCCACAGACCCGTAATTATCTGCAGGATAATATGGGCATGAGTTATATTAAGCCGCAGACGGCGAGAAGTGCCTTCCTGACTGCTCTAAGCCAGCAGGCGGTAAGCGGAGCTATGCCGGATGGCATTATTTTGCATGAGGCCGCTGAACTGAAATATATTAATCAGGTTCCGCATACGGATCACTGTGTCTGGCTGCCCATTTGCCTCAGTACCTATCTGGATGAGACGGATGATTACAGCATTCTGGAAGAGATTGTCCCGTATGCGGGCGGTGAGGAAGCCGAATCTGTCTTCGAACATATCGATCGGGCGTTGCAGTGGCTGATTCATGAGCGGGATGAACGGGGTCTGAATTATATCAATCAGGGTGACTGGTGTGACCCGATGAATATGGTAGGCTACCGGGGCAAGGGGGTATCCGGATGGCTGACGATAGCTACAGCATATGCCTGCATGATCTGGGCGGATATCTGCGTTCACAGCGGCCGGCTGGAGGCTGGCAAGGCATTCCGCCTTGCGGCCGATGAGACGAATGCGGTCGTCAATCAGTATTTCTGGGATGGTGAGTGGTACGCGCGGGGAATCACCGATGACAATGTCGTGTTCGGAATCAGTGAGGATAAGGAAGGCCGGATCTTCATTAATCCGCAAGGCTGGGCGCTGCTCAGCGGTGCGGCCGATGAAGAGAAGCGGGAGAAGCTGATGAAATCGGTCACGGAGCAGCTGGAGACACCATATGGGGTAGAAAAGCTGGCACCCTCCTATACCGCCATGCGGGAGGATGTAGGCCGGGTTACGCAGAAGCATCCGGGCACTGCCGAGAACGGGGCAGTCTATAATCATGCCGCAGCGTTCTATATCTATGGCCTGTATGCGGTGGGAGAGCAGGATCAGGCCTACCGTCTGCTGCGCAAAATGCTCCCGGGACCTGACATCGGGGATATCATCAGACGGGGCCAATTGCCTGTCTTCATCCCCAACTATTACCGAGGTGCTTACAAGCAATTCCCGAAGACTGCCGGACGCTCCAGCCATCTGTTTAATACTGGCACCGTTCCATGGGTATACCGCTGCCTGATAGATGGCCTGTTTGGACTCCAGGGCACGCGCGAAGGACTGCAGGTGAAGCCGCAGCTCCCTTCCGATTGGCCGGAGGTTACGGTTAAGCGTAACTTCAGAGGTGCCGGGCTGCATATCAAGATGCAGCGTGAAGCTGGGGTTAAGGGGACAGAAGTCTATCTGGACGGCCAGTTAGCAGAGGCAGGTCTTCTTAAGGATCTGAAACCTGGTACGGAGTATACTGTGCTGGTTAAGCTTCCTCAAGTCACGAACTGATAGCTTATCATAACAACTGAGTGGGCCGGGATCTTTGGAAGATTCCGGCCTTCTTCCATAGGAGGAATATAGTGAATACGAAACTGGCCGCGGGCGGGCTGGATAAGTCCATCGCCGCGCTTGCAGGCGCAAGTAATCATCAGGTGTTAGCGCTCTGGGCTGCCGACTGCGCCGAACGCGTGCTGCCTTATCTGGAGGCAGCATGCCCGGAAGACCAGCGGCCGCGGCAGGCGGTTGAAGCAGGGCGCGCCTGGGTTCGCGGTGAGCTTAAGATGGCCGCAGCCCGCCAAGCTGCGTTTGCCGCTCATTCGGCGGCCCGTGCCGCCGGTCCGGCAGAGGCTTGCGCTGCAGCCCGCGCTGCCGGACATGCTGCGGCAACTGCGCATGTTGCCACCCATGCAGTGCATGCCGCAACCTATGCCGCCAAGGCGGTACATGCCGCAGCGGCTCCTGCCGGAGCCGAACTCGCCGTCACGCAGGAGCGTGAATGGCAATACCGGCATTTGGCCCAGCTTACGAGGACTGATTAGTGATTAAATCGACCGTAATCGGAAATTGTTGTACAAAAGGCAATTTTTCTCCTCTTGCAGGCGGCTTAGCGGTAGAATTCTTGTACTTCATACAACAATTGCGAATTATGGCTATGCCGGCTGAACTAAAGATCCCGATTTAGTCATCCTGATGTCTATGAAAACCAGATCAGGGGGATGAGGGGCGGCGGGTATCCGCGCCTCCTTTTGGAGTATAGAAATCCGGGTATTTAAACCTGGCCGATTATATTATAATTAGTTCAAAAAACAGGATCTTTGTCGCGAAAAGGACAGAGAAGAAGGGCTTTGTATGGGAATTAGTGAAGATCAGCGAATCGCGGCGAGACAGAAGCTTATCCAGGTATTCACCTATCTGCAGGCTCTGCACCAGCTGAAGCAGCCGATAATCAAGCAGATATCCGGGCAGTTATGGTCGCAGTCCCTTGCGGATTTGCCGGTTCATTCTAATGTGACCTGTGATTTCACAGAGGGGATAAGTCCCTCTGAACGTATAGACGAGGAGATGACTGAGGTTCTGCTTCGCGTGAAGCGGCCTGACCGGACAGCCTGTCCGAAGCCGCCCGAGCTGCTGCAGCGCTGGCTGAAGCCGGATTGGGAGAGGATCCATACCCGCCCGGAACGGCTGGAGAGCATGGACAGCTACCGGGAGGCTGCGGATTCCGGGGAATATGAGGCTTATGTCGAACGTTTCGATCAGGACGAAGAGAGAGTGCGGCTCTGGGAGAATTGGATTCTGGAGCATGAGGCCTGGCAGGAGCGGGAGTGGCCTGTCCGCAGAACGATTAAGCTGTTCGAGGATTTGTACATGCTCTATTCTTGGATTGAGCGTGAGCGGGACGCTGTGGAGCTGATGATCGGCGACGGGATTCTGCACTGGGAGCTTACACCGGAGACGATTCACCATCCGGTGCTGTTACAGAGAATCGAGCTCATCTTCGATCCGGAGGGACCCGGATTTACAGTCATAGCCTCCGAAGCCGCCCCCGAATTTCATGGCTCCTTGTTCAGAGATGTGCCCGAAGTCAGTCCGGGGTCAATTAAGAAATGCACCGCGGATTTGCTCGAGGCTGCATGCTCCCCTTTGGATTTCACGGATACGGATGAATATCTGCGCAAAGTATCCGGATACTTGTCTGCCCAGACAGCGTTTATTCCTTATAATAGAACATCTGCACAACCGGCTCAGGACAAGGCAGCAGTGTATATCCGGAGAGAACCGGTTATTTTCCTGCGCAAGCGGTCGGCCGGTTTCGATCATGCCTTCGAAGAGATCATACAGGATCTGAATGACAGAGAGGAACTCCCGCAGGCAATCGCCAGAATAACCGGCATTGATCCGGGGGAGGCTTCGGAAGGAACCCAGGTTTTTTCGTATTCGAATTTGAATGTGAATGGTGAGAATGAAGAGATTCTGTTTACCAAAGAAGCGAACTCAGAGCAGCTGGATATTGCTCTTAAGCTGGGCAGATACGGTTCTGTTCTGGTGCAGGGCCCGCCGGGTACCGGGAAGACGCATACGATTGCCAATCTGCTGGGCCATTTCCTGGCGGAAGGCAAAAGCGTACTGGTCACCAGTCACACCTCAAGGGCACTCGCCGTGCTGCGTGACAAAGTGGCAATGCCGCTTCAGGATCTGTGTGTCAGTGTGCTGGATGATGCCAGCGGACAGAAGCAGCTGGAGAACTCCATCGATAAGATTACTTCCACCTTAAGCTCTATATCCATTGAACAGACGGAAGCGGAAGTAGAGCAGCTGACTGCCGGACGCAAATCCATTCTGGAACAGATCAGAGTCATTGAAGACAGATTGCGGCTCTCCAGAGAGAACGATTACCGGTCTATTGTTATGTTTGGTACTTCCTTCGATCCATCTGCAGCTGCCAAAATGATCTCCGCAGGCCGGGATACGATGGAGCTGGTGCCGGGAAGGATAGCGGCCGGACAGGCTTGTCCGCTTACCCCTGACGAGCTGGAACATTTATATAGAAGCTCTGGGGAAATCAGCGTACTGGATGAAGCGGAATTCCGGTACTTACGCAATCGTATAGAACTGCCTGTCACTCCTGAAATTTTCCATGAGCTTGTGATGGAATATCAGGCACTTGCCGCTGCAGATACCGTCAGACATCTTCCCTACTTCAAGCCCGGTCTGACTGTACATCCCGGGAAGCTGAACGCTGCTCTCCAGCAGCTGCGTGAGGCGTTTGGTGCCGTTACTGAGGAGGACTGGAAGCTGAATCTGGTCTCATCCAAGGAAACGGAGAAGAAGGATTGGACTGATCTGCTGGAGGAAGTGGAGAAGTGGCTTGAGCTGTACCGGGCCGCCAGAACTGCGCGGTACAGATATGGTTTTGAACATTTGGTCGATACGGATCTGCAGCCGCTGCTGCCTGTACTGGAGGAGATGAAGCGGTATCTGGAAGACGGGGGGAAGCTGAGCACGTTCCAGCTGTTGCTTAAGAGGCAGTGGAAGAAGGCCTGCGAGCTTATTGCGCCTCCCGGCAAAGGCATTGAAGAGGTCAACGCTGCCTACCTGGAGGCTCTGCTTACTATCGGTACCTATCAGGCGCAGCGGGCCAAGTCCGTCATCCGCTGGAAGCGTCAGGTTACGGACGGGGGCGGATATGATCTGGCCCGGTTCGGACCGCAGCCCGAAGAGTATATGGATAACATTATTCAGGAGATCCGCAGCCTGCTGGACTGGCGGCAGACAAGCTTTGATCCGCCGCTTCATTCCCTCGAGAGCGAGGGGCTGCTGTGGAATGTTCTGCTGAACGCCAAGCCTATGACGGTAGGCAAACATATGGATTGGGTTCATATGCGGGGGCTGGTAGAGCAAGAGCTTCCTTCTATTATTGGTTCCATTATTAATGCAGAGAAATGGAGAACAGTTAAAGAGCAGATTGCGGAAGCAGGCAGGGCTGCAGATTCGCTGGCAGATTCCCGTTCCGCTATAGCCCGCCGGCTGCAGGAGAGTGTAGCCCGGCTGGATCCGCAGTCCTATGAGCAAGCGTATCAGGCAGTTCGGCGAATATGGGATAAAAGCGCGCTGATCGGCCAAAGGGAAGAATGGCTGGAGCGGCTGCAGCAGAGTGCTCCGGATTGGGCGGAGGCGCTCAGGGACAGAAGCGGGATCCACGGAGAGCACCGGGCCCCCGATGGACTTGAAGCGGGTTGGCTGCTTAAACAATTGGATATGGAGCTTGATCAGCGGGCGGAAATCTCGGCACAACAACTTCAAGAAGAACTGGTGGAGATTCGTAAAAAGTTCAAAGCGGCCACACTTCAATTAGTGGAGAAGAAGGCCTGGCTGGCGCTTGCCCGGAAAACTACGCTGAAGCAGCAGAACGCTCTTCACGGCTGGAAGCTGCTGATGAAGAAAGCCGGCAAGCGTACGGGAAAAGCGGCTCCCCATCTGCTTGCCGAAGCACGGAAGCTGATGCCGGTCTGCCAGACGGCTGTTCCAGTCTGGATTATGCCCACATACAGAGTGGTCGACAGCTTCACTCCATCGGAGAACCGGTTCGATGTGGTTATCGTGGATGAAGCCAGCCAGGCAGATATTATGGCGTTGACAGCACTGTATCTGGGTACACAAATTGTCGTGGTAGGTGATGATGAGCAGGTAAGCCCGGAGGCCGTCGGCCAGCGGCTGGATGAGACCAGAAGACTGATGGATGCCCATTTGGAGGGGATTCCGAATGCTGCACTTTATGACGGCAGCACCTCAATATATGACTTAGCCAAAACCTCATTCGCGGGCATGACGCAGCTTCGGGAGCATTTCCGCTGTGTGGAGCCGATTATCCAGTTCAGCAACCTGCTCTCCTATAATGGTTCCATTCTTCCGCTCCGCGATGCCGGCGGCGTTACCACGAAACCGTATACTGTGGAATACCGGGTCCAGGGCGGGAACCGGAACAGTAAGCGCAATGAGGCAGAAGCAGAGGCCATTGCTTCGCTAATTCTGTCTGCAATCCAGCTGGAAGAATACAAGGATGCTACATTTGGCGTGATTACGCTGCTTGGCGAAGAGCAGGCCATTCTGATTGACCAGTATTTGCAGAAGTATATTCCGGCAACGGAATACAAGCGGCGGAAGATACGCTGCGGCAACTCCGCCCAGTTTCAGGGGGATGAACGCGATATTGTGTTCTTGTCTATGGTGGACGCTTCAGAGGAAGCTGTGCCTTTGCGCCTCATCTCTGATCCGGGGAACCGCACCAAGAAACGGTATAACGTAGCTGTAAGCCGCGCCCGCGACCAGTTATGGCTCGTACATTCGCTTGATTCCTCAACCCAGCTCAAAGAAGGGGATTTGCGGAAACGTTTAATTGAATATGTCAGAAATCCGTATGCAGCGGATGGAGCGTATAAACAGCAGGAGCCCGTGCTGGAGTCCGAATTCGAGCGTCAGGTTATGCGGCGGGTGTTGGACGAAGGCTACAGAGTATTGCCTCAATGGAAAGTAGGGGCGTACCGGATTGATATGGTTGTTGAAGGCGGCGGGAAACGTCTGGCTGTGGAATGTGACGGAGACAAATGGCATCCGGCAGAGAAGCTTAAGGAAGATATGGACAGGCAAGCCATACTCGAACGCCTTGGCTGGAGTTTTGTGCGGCTTCGGGGCGGTGAATATTTCCGGAATCCGGAGCAGGCGCTGCAGCCGCTGTTCCGCAGACTGGAGGAGCTCGATATTCCCCGTGAGCTTCACCGGCAGGAGGCGGATGCGGATGACGGAAATGCCGGACAACCTGCGCTTAAGACGGTTATCGTAAACAGGGCAGCGGAGATCCGGCGGGAATGGCAGGAGCTTATACGGGAACCTGGTGTTGAAGATTCGATCTCTCCGGGGTCAGCGGCGGAGCCGGCGGGGTTCATTGCTGCGGAGCAAGCGCAAGAGAAGACGGCGGAATTCTTTTATCAGGAAATCAGCCGGCAGCCGAATTTGACGGACTATTGGACGGAAGAAATGCGAAGCAGGGAAGAAGACAGACAGGCGGTGCTGGAGCAGGAGCTTAGCTTGCTGGAAGCGGATGCGGGTCTGGAGCTTCCTTACTGGCAGGGCTTATCGGCCGACAGTGCTGAAACGGGAGATGATGGGGACTCCGGCCCCGGATTTAACCTGGTGGAATATTTGTACTGCCGGAATTTGCAGTTTGTAGATACCAGAGATCAGGACGGTGCAGTCTGGATCATTGAAGACTTGAATCTGATCCGCTACTTGCCGGAATTACGGCGGAAGGCTGTACCGTTTAATTATCTGAAGGAAGGGGTCTATGCTACCCGCTGGAGAGCCGCCTGGTATAGCAGATCATGAGAATAATGATATGGGAGATTTTGATATTACCTTCATTCTTTGCGATAATGTAAGCAACTATCTTAATAGAGGAGGCTGCATCATCATGGCTAATCACATTCCAGAAGTATTGTTGAACGACGGGCTGAGTATGCCTGCGATTGGCTTTGGAACGGCGTGGATTAAAGGCACGAAGGGTGTACAGAGTCTGAAGACTGCCCTCGATTTGGGCTACCGCCTGATTGATTCAGCATTTAACTATGAGAACGAAGGCGTTGTCGGGGAAGCGGTGCGGCAGGGCGGAGTGCCAAGAGACCAGCTGTTCATTACCTCCAAGCTGCCGGGACGTCACCACAAGTATGATGAGGCGATCGTGACCGTTCAGGAATCGCTGTACCGGGCAGGGCTGGATTATTATGATCTATACCTGATCCACTGGCCGAATCCGAAGGTGAACCTGTATGTAGAAGCATGGCAGGCACTTATCGATGCCCAGAAGCAGGGGCTGATCCGCTCGATAGGGGTAAGTAATTTCCTGCCGGAGCATCTGGATCGTCTGGTTCAGGGAACAGGAGTAGCACCGAGCATCAATCAGATTGAGCTGCATCCGTATTACAATCAGGCAGAGCAGCGTGCTTACCACGGGAAACACGGGATTATTACAGAATCCTGGAGTCCGCTGGGACGCGGCACGGAGCTGCTGAAGAATGAACAGCTCGGTGCAATTGCCGCCGCCCATCATAAATCCATCTCACAGATTGTTCTTCGCTGGCATGTGCAGCTGGGTGCTGTTCCGATTCCGCGATCCTCTTCGGAAGAGCATCAGCGGGAGAATATTAATATTTTCGACTTTACGCTGTCAGATGAAGAGATGAAGCTGATCGCGGAACTCCCGGCAACCGGACCGCTGTGGGATCAGGACCCTGCGGTGTACGAAGAGTTTTAAGAAGGGTTGAATGGGAAGTGTTAAGCCTCTTGCTTATTTAAGCAGGGGGCTTTTTCATATCCTTGTCATACATAATTCGTTTAGGAAAATGGGAAGCTGGTTACATAGAAAGAGTCAGAAGTTTGCAGAGGAGGAATACACAATGAGCGATCAGTATACGATTCAGGACCCTGCGAAGCAGTATGAAAAAGCTACGCCGGAGTTTGAACAGCAGCAGCCGAGTCCCGGCCTGGAGAAGAAGATGCACCCGCGTCCCGATGATGGGGCGGGAACGTACCGCGGCAGCGGACGGCTTACCGGCCGCAAGGCCGTGATCACCGGAGCGGACAGCGGAATCGGGCGGGCGGTAGCCATTGCTTTTGCACGTGAAGGGGCTGATGTGGTACTTGCCTACCTGCCGGAGGAAGAGGCTGACGCGAAGGAAGTTGTCCAGCTGGTGGAGGAAGCCGGCCGCAAAGCCGTTGCCGTGCCAGGCGATCTGAAGGATGAGAAATACTGCGAGCAGCTGATAGCCAAAGCCGTAGAGGAGCTTGGAGGGATTGATATCCTGGCCAATATCGCCGGCAAGCAGCAGTTTGTGCCGGATATCGCCGATCTGACCACCGAGCAATTCGATGCAACCTTCAAGACCAATGTATATGCGCTGTTCTGGCTCTGTAAAGCAGCGGTGAAGCACATGAAGCCGGGCAGTACAATCATTAACACTGCATCCATTCAGGCTTATGAGCCTGCGCCGATTCTGCTGGATTATGCCACCACCAAAAGCGCAATCAATACCTTCAGCAAATCACTGGCTCAGCAGGTAGCCGCCAAGGGGATCCGGGTCAATGTTGTAGCACCTGGACCTGTATGGACTCCGCTTCAGGTAAGCGGCGGACAGCCGCAGGAAGCGCTGAAGGATTTCGGAGCCAAAACACCACTCGGCCGTCCCGGACAACCGGCTGAAATGGCCCCGGCCTATGTATTTCTGGCCAGCCAGGAATCCAGTTATGTCAGCGGCGAGACTTTGAATGCTAACGGCGGCATGCCGACACCTTAAATCAGCGTATAGGCTCAAACCTCCGCAAGGAGGTTTTTTATTATACTGGAAACTATGATATTCGTTTGTAGTGGATAAAGTCGGATTAGAGCAGATTCGTCTGACGGACGAATGTGTTCTTATAGCAGGATTCCCAGTGAATCCGCCGAAAGTGGGCGATATGGGGAAATCAAAGGGATAAATCCCTCTAAATCAGCCGAAAGTGGGCGGGAGGCGGAAATGAGGAGCATTAGTGCCCTTGATTTCACTGAATGCGGGCAAAAGGAGAAAATGAGGAGCATTAGTGCCCCTGATTTCACTGAATGCGGGCAAAAGGAGAAAATGTGGAGCATTAGTGCCCCTGATTTCACTGAATGCGGGCAAAAGGAGAAAATGTGGAGCATTGTGGAGTGGCCTTTATATCTACATAAGCTGCACAGCCTGCATAACCGCATAAGCTACGGCTTGATTTACCGTTAAGGTGATTTTGGTTTGACCCTAGTATCCTGGAGAAGGAATCAAGCCGGGGTGCCGGAACTCCCCTTTTGTATTTATAGGGGACTCTTGTGCTAAACTTGAGAGCAGGACTGCATTTGCCGCTACGTATGCAAAGTGCAAAGGCCGCATGTGGAAATGACAGGAGGAGATGGCATGGCGTTTGTTACTGTGAAAGGCGAATATAAGCGTTACAAAATGGGGGAGACCCTGATTGTCGCCAATGACGGGATTGATTTTGAAATTGAACAGGGCGAGTTCGCTGTGATTGTAGGACCCAGCGGAGCGGGGAAATCGACGGTGCTTAACATACTGGGCGGGATGGATTCCGCCGACGAAGGCCAGGTCATTGTGGACGGTACCGACATCGCTCGTTTCAGCGCCAAAGAATTGACCGGCTACCGCCGTAATGACGTGGGTTTTGTGTTCCAGTTCTATAATCTTGTGCCCAATCTGACAACGCTGGAGAATGTTGAGCTGGCGTCCCAGATCTCTCCGCGTGCGCTGGATGCCCGCAAGGTGCTGGAGGATGTAGGACTTGGAGAGCGGCTGAATAACTTTCCGGCCCAGCTGTCCGGCGGGGAGCAGCAGCGCGTCGCCATTGCCAGAGCGTTGGCCAAACAGCCGAAGCTGCTGCTCTGCGATGAGCCGACAGGTGCGCTCGATTATAATACCGGCAAACAGGTATTGAAGCTGCTGCAGGATACCTGCCGCAATACCGGAACCACGGTTATTGTTATCACGCATAACCTGGCTATTGCGCCGATGGCGGATCGGGTTATTGAAATCAACAACGCCAAAGTACGGAAAATGGTGAAGAATGCATCGCCGGTATCCGTGGAAGATATCGAATGGTAAGGAGCCGGAAACCATGAAGAAACGGGCATTATGGAAGGATGTTTTTCGGGAGATCCGTCATACGAAAGCAAGGTTTCTCTCGATTTTTGCCATTATTATGCTGGGGGTAAGCTTCTTTGCCGGGATCAAGTCAGCGGGGCCGGATATGCTGGATACCGCAGCGACTTATTATAAGGATCATAGGCTGATGGATTTACGTGTTCAGTCCACTTATGGGCTGACAGAGAAGAGTATTGATAATCTTCGGGACATCCCCGGAGTGAAGAGTGTTCAGCCTGTGTACAGCTCGGATGTGTTTCTTGGTGAGAGCGGACTGATTGCTAAAGTGTATTCCTATGCTGACGATAATGAACTGAACGGGTACAAAATTATCTCCGGGCATCTGCCTGAGGCATCCGGGGAGATCGTACTTGACGCCTATCTGCTGCAGGAGGAGAAGTTCTCGCTGGGAGATTCAATTACCTTCAGCGGGGACGCCGTGGATGATCTGGCGGGGAATTTCCAGACCTTGAGCTATACCGTGGTCGGCTTCGCGCAGAGTCCGCAATATATTGAAACGTCGACCCGTGGAACGAGCCGGATCGGCAAAGGGACAGCCGATGCGTTTGCTGTCATCCGGGAGGATGACTTCAGCCTCCCGGTGTACACAGAGGCCTATCTCAGCTTCACGGATACGGCTGCAGAAACAGCTTATACGCCGGCTTATGATGCTCTCATCGAGCGGCATCTGCCGGAGACCGAGGAAGTACTGAAGGATTACCCGCAGCAGCGTCTGGAAGAGCTGAAAGCGGAAGCCGCAGAGCTACTGGCTGCGGGCCAGCAGCCTATGGACGCGGCGCAGCAGCAACAGCAAACGCAGCAACAGCAGGCGGAGGCATCGGCAGCGCAGAACCCGCTGGAGCTGCCGAAGGTGTATGTGACAGACCGGACGATCAACCCGGGTTACGCCGAATACAAGGATAATGCAGACCGGCTTTCGGCGATCGCCACGGCTTTTCCGGTGTTCTTTTTCCTGATTGCGGCACTCGTCAGCTTAACAACGATGACCCGTATGGTTGAGGAGCAGCGTCTGCAGATCGGTACCTTGAAGGCCCTGGGGTATGGTGCCATGGACATTATGACCAAATTTCTGGTCTATGGCACATTGGCCAGTCTAGCCGCGTCCATTGCGGGGCTTGCGATCGGCTTCACCTTATTTCCGGGCATTATTTATAATGCCTACAGCCAGCTCTATAACCTGCCGGGCGTGATCAAAAGCTTCTATCCCGCCTACGCTATTATTTCCATAATAGTAGCGCTGGTATGTACAGCCATGACGGCAATGATCGCTTCCCGGGTAGAGCTGCGCAGCAATGCGTCGGTGCTGATGCGGCCCAAAGCGCCCAAGAGCGGACAGCGTATTATGCTGGAGCGGTTCAGCTTTTTGTGGAAACGGCTTAGTTTTGTGCAGAAGGTGACGGCCCGCAATCTGTTCCGCTACAAGCAGCGGATGTTCATGACCGTAATCGGGGTGGCGGGCTGTACCGCGCTTATTCTGACCGGCTTTGGGCTGAAGGATTCCATTGGCAGCATAGCAGGCCGGCAGTTCGGCGGGATTATGAAATATAGCGCCCTGGTGGCGCTGCATGACAATGCAACAGCCGAAGATAAGGCGTCCTATGCAGAACTGATTAAACAGGAGTCCGCAATTACGGGAACGCTGGATGTGCTTCAGGAAGCAATGACTGCCCGGGCCAAAGGGGTTAACGATCAGGAGGTGCGGATTTTTGTTCCTGCGTCTACAGATCAGCTAGCTCCGTTCGTTGTACTGAAGGACCGCATAACGGATGAACCGAAGATGCTTACTGACGAGGGCGCAATCATTACCGAGAAGCTCGCCAAGCTGTATGATCTGGTTCCCGGAGACAGCCTGACTGTTGTGGACAGCAACAATGAGGAATTTCAGGTCAAGGTGTCGGCGGTTACCGAGAACTATGTACTGCATTATGTGTATATGACGCCGGCTTACTATGCAAAGGTATTTGGCGGCGGGCCGGTCTATAACACTCAGCTGTTGAACTATAGCGCACAGGATAAGCAGTGGGAAGACACCTTCGGGGAAAAATTAACCGCGAGCGGGCAAGTAGCGCTGGTCAGCTTTTCCAGCGGGGTGGGCGAGGCTTTTGACGGGACCATGAAGAGCATGGACGTTGTTATTGTAGTACTGATCGTGTCCGCTGCTGCGCTGGCCTTCGTGGTACTCTATAATCTGACCAATATTAATGTGTCTGAACGGGTCCGGGAGCTGTCCACAATCAAGGTTTTGGGGTTCTACGATAAGGAAGTCACTATGTATATATACCGGGAGAATATCCTCTTAACACTGCTCGGGATCATCTTCGGCGGTGCACTGGGGATACTGCTGCATAGCTTTGTCCTGTCTACGGCTGAGCTGGATGCCACGATGTTCGCGCCGCTGATCAAGTGGCAGAGTTATCTGTATGCGGCCCTGCTGACCGTGCTCTTCTCGGGGATTGTAATGGCGTTCATGCACCTTAAGCTGCAGCGGATTCATATGATTGAAGCGTTGAAATCTGTGGAGTAGCGTAGTCACTACTTTGTCAAAAATATAATAAGAGCAAGAAAATGAGGAAGAAAAACAGGCTGCCGGAAGAGTTCTCTGGCGTGTTTTTCTTCCTCTTTGTGTATGGAAAAATAGAAATCACTGTGCGACTAAGCTCGAAAAAAAGATAATCATGCTGAAAAATGTCGAATTAACACGAAAATGACAATATTAAGTTATGAAAACTAACCGCATTAAACATAGTCGAATAGTTTGGAAAGGTGGTTTAAAGGTGTTTATTTTACTATATTGGAAGGAATTATTTTTTGTACACATAAATAAGATAGGGAAGTGATGAATAAATATATTGACGTAAGATATATTCACATGTAATATAAACCATAATTTATAGGGAATTGTTAAGACTCCCAGCCGGGAAGGTTACCCCTGTCTCGAATTGACCTGTGGTCTATTCGATCCTTGAATGTCATATGTACTGCATGTAATGTTTTATTACATGGGTTACAGGTGTCAGCTCAATTATAGCGGCAGGGGCAGAATCATCCAGAACATCCCAGTCTCCCGAGAAGCTTTGAAGAGAAGGCGGGTGAACCGGGCTTATGGTTCCGGGTATCGCTCACTACACGCACTTAACTAAGGAGGAGTAAAAGGAATGGCGAAAAAGAGAAAATGGTGGTCTGGTTTACTTGTTTTATCGTTGGTAGGGGTTCTATTCACGGGTTGCAGCACCAATAACACTGCGAGTTCTCCAACTAATGCTCCTGCAGCAACTGCTGCCCCGGCTGAGAGCGCGGCCCCTGATGCTACTGAAGCGCCTGCGGCAGACGGACCCGTTGACGGCGGAACTCTCGTTACAAGCACATTCTCCGATATTGTTAATCTTAACCCTCTCTTAATCAATGACACCTCTTCAGGCGATGTAGCCCAATTCGTATTCGCCAAGCTCTATAACCTGGACCGCGAAGGCAATGTACAGGCAGAGGATTGGTCACTGGCTGCCGAGCTTCCTGAAATCTCCGAAGATGGTCTGAGTTATACAGTTAAATTGAAGGATACTCCCAAATGGAGTGACGGCCAGCCGATCACTGCGGATGATGTAATTTATACCATTGAAACCGGCAAAAACCCGGAAACGGGTTCACCGCTGATCAGCCAATATGACAAGGTGAAAACGGTGGAGAAGATCGATGACCATACCGTGAAATTTACATTGTCCCAGATTTATGCCCCATTCCTGTATGCGCTGGTTCAAGAAATTGTGCCTGCCCATATTCTCAAGGATGTAAAGCCAACTGAAATCCAAACTAATGCCTATGGTACGGACCCGGCCAAGACCGTAACCAGCGGACCATGGAAATGGACAGCCTGGAAACAAGGCGAAAGCCATACCCTTGATGCCGATCCGAACTACTGGGGTACGGTTAAGCCTCATATCGCTCAAATCGTCTACAAAATCTACGCAGACCAGAACACTGAAGTTCAGGCAATCATGAAGGGCGACACGGACCATATCAGTGCGATTCCGGTAACGCAGGTTGAAGCCGTTAAAGCTGACGGCGATATCGACATTATTCAGAAGCCAGGCGCACAGTATGAATATGTAATGTTTAACTTCGACGGTAAGAACTTCCCGGATAGCTATGGCCTGTTCGCAGGACAGAAGACCAGACAGGCAATTGCACATGCACTGAACCGTCAAGGTATGGTAGACAATATTCTTAAAGGCGTAGGCGCCCTGATGAATGCCCCATTCCTTCCGGACACTTGGGCTGACCCGGGTGATGCCGCTGTGAACTATGATTACAACGCCGAAACCGCCAAGAAGCTCCTGGCAGAAGACGGATGGGTTGCCGATGCCAAAGACGGTATTCTCACTAAAGACGGACACCGCTTCTCCTTTGAACTGCAGTACAATGCCGGCAACAGCCGCCGCGAGCAAGTAGCCGCTGTTATCCAGCAGAACCTGAAGGATGTTGGTATTGAAGTAACACCTAAGGCAATCGACTTTGCAGCTTGGATTGACCAGAACGTAACACCGGGTAAATTCCAGGCTCTGCTGCTGGCATGGTCTCTGAATACACCGGATCCGGATGCAGAGAGCATTTTCTCCTCCAAATACTTCCCGCCTGCCGGCCAGAACAGCGGCTGGTATAAGAATGAGAAGCTGGATCAACTGTGGGTTGATGGTTATTCCACGGTTGACCAGGCTGAACGTAAAGAAATCTACAAAGAAGTAGGTAAAGAAATTTCCACGGATCTTCCTTATGTATTCCTGTATCAATATGGTCAGGCTATCGGAACAGGTCCTAGAGTTCACTGGGCAGAAGAAGATGCTCCTGAGCCATCACTGGGCTACGGACAATTCTTCCACGCTATCAAATGGTGGGTAACCGACTAACGAACCGAACTAACTGAATAGAATTACGGGAGGTGAAAGAGAATTCTCTTTCACCTCCCCCTTTTGTATGAATGGGGGAGTCTTCCGTAATCTATCGCCTTACCATCTCTAGGAGGATAGCCCATGACAGAATATCTGATACGTCGAGTGCTTCAATCGGTATTGGTCATCTTTCTGATTACCATACTAACATTTCTACTCATCCACGCTGCTCCGGGTGGACCGACTCAAGTGATGCTCTCTCCGGGACTCACGCCGGAAATATTCGAACAGCAAGCCAAGAACCTTGGCCTGGACCAGCCTATTCCCGTACAGTATGTCCGCTGGATCGGTGACCTGCTGCAAGGGGACTTGGGTTACACTTTTAAGAACCACATTGCGGTATCCGATCTTCTCTGGCCGCGTATTGGCAACACCGTGATCCTGATGGGTTCGGCTTGGCTGGTATCACTGCTGATCGCAATTCCTTGGGGAATCTATAACAGTACCAAAGTATATGGTCTATCTGACCAGACGGCTTCATTCATTTCTTACTTAGGCTTCGCGATGCCGACCTTCTGGTTCGGAATACTCCTCCAGCAATGGTTGTCACTGAAGCTGGACTGGTTTCCGTTGTCGGACATGTATACAAGAGGCAAGGAAGGCGATATAGGGGATTTGTTCATGCATCTGGTGCTGCCGATAACAGTGCTTGCACTTGGTTTCCTGGCCTCTTATATGAAATATGCGCGGGCAAGTATGCTGGAAGTGCTCGATCAGGATTATATCCGTACGGCACGCGCCAAGGGCGTCAAAGAACGCAAAGTGGTCTTCCGCCATGCGCTGCGCAATGCACTGATTCCAATTATTACAATACTCGGCCTTGATCTTCCCATACTAGTGGGAGGGGCTGCATTAACTGAGAATGTATTCAACTGGCCGGGAATGGGCCGTTGGTTTGTAGAGATGGCAGGCGCGCGCGAATATTCGGCACTGATGGCTGTTACTATAGTGACGGCTGTTATAGTCGTTATCGGCAATCTCCTTGCTGATATACTGTATGCCGTAGTTGATCCCCGGGTGAAGCTCGGTAAGCAAGGGGGGAAGACGGCATGAATACAGAGAATACTGAGCTTACCAAAGGGGCTGTATCTAAGCCGCTTGGAACCCCGGACATGAGTCCGATGCCCGGAGGGACAGACCCTGAGATTCCGGTATTGGATTCCAAGCGGCCGCCGGGCCCCTGGAGAGTTTTATGGAAGAAATTCTCGCGCAATCCGTTCGCAATGGGTGGTTTGCTAGTCCTGATTATATTTGTGCTGCTGGCGGGCTTCGCACCCAAACTGACCCAATATAGACCGGAAACGATTGATTTGATGTTCGCCAATCTGAAGCCGGGAGCAGAGGGGCACCCTCTTGGAACAGACGAGCTGGGCCGCGATATTCTCAGCAGACTGCTGTACAGTGCGCGTGTTTCACTCGCCATCGGTTTCTCCGTTGCGTTTGTTTCCGTAGTTGTCGGATCGGTTGTCGGTGCGATCTCAGGTTATTTCGGCGGGTTTGTAGATACAGTATTCATGCGCATTGTAGATGTGATGAACTCAGTTCCGACCCTGTTCCTGAACATCCTGATTATGGCGCTGTTCGGCACACAAATTAAATACATGATTCTTATTCTGGCATTTACCAGCTGGATGAGTATTGCCCGGCTCGTCCGGGGGACCTTCCTGCAGCTGCGTGAAATGCAATATGTGGAAGCAGCCAGAGCGATTGGAGTATCTAGCTGGGGTATTATTTTCCGGCATCTGCTCCGTAATGCAAGCTTCCCGATTATCGTAAATGCGACCCTGATGGTCGGCGGTGCGATTCTAAGTGAATCTGCATTGTCGTATCTGGGCCTCGGTATTCAGGCACCGGCCACAAGCTGGGGACTAATGCTCAGCAACGCTCAGGAATTCATGCTTGTAGATCCGATGCAGGCGGTATATCCAGGACTCTGCATCCTGCTCGTAGTACTCGCGGTTAACTTTATCGGCGACGGCATCCGGGATGCGCTAGATCCCAGACAGCAAGTGACCAAATCCCGGAGGAGGCTGGAACAATGGCGGAAAAACTACTCGAAATCCGGAAGCTGACCGCCGGCTTTGCGGCAGAGAAGGGGCTGCTCAAAGCAACTGACGGTATCTCCATTTCTATTGATAAAGGCCAGACGGTCTGTATTGTCGGTGAATCCGGCAGTGGCAAAAGTGTGACCTCACTCGCGATAATGCGTTTGATTGATTATGCCGGAGGGATGATTCTTGACGGCAGTATTGAATTTCACGGCCAGGATTTGGCGGCGAAGAGTCAGGAAGAGATGCGGGAAATCCGGGGGAATCAGATTGCCATGATCTTTCAGGACCCGATGTCGTCGTTGAATCCGGTATTTACGGTAGGCGAACAGATTGCGGAGAGCCTACGGCTTCATCAGAACAAGAGTGATGCCGAAGCTATGAGGATGGCCGTTGATCTGATCAAATTAGTTGGTATCCCGGCCCCGGAGATCCGTGCCAAGCAGTATCCGCATGAGCTGTCCGGCGGGATGTGTCAGCGTGTGGTAATCGCCATCGCTCTGGCTTGCAAACCTGAGCTGCTGATCGCCGATGAGCCGACAACAGCGCTCGACGTAACTGTGCAGGCCCAGATTCTGGATCTGCTGCGCAAGCTTCAGTCCGAACTCGGGATGTCCATTCTGCTAATCACCCATGATATGGGCGTAGCGGCGGAGATGGCAGACCGCATCGCTGTAATGTATGCCGGAGCCATTGTGGAGGAGGGGACTGTAGAAGAGATCTTCGACCATCCCAGCCATCCGTATACGGTTGGACTGCTCCAGTCGATTCCGGGATTTGAAGGCGGACGGGGAGGCGAGCTCTACACCATCCGGGGGACGATTCCTCCGATTGGCCAGCTGCCATCCGGCTGCCGCTTTAATCCGCGCTGCCCTCATGCCATGGATATTTGCAGGAATCAGGAGCCGCCGGATTTCATGATCTCGGATGATCACCGGACGGCCTGCTGGCTGTTCAAGGATAAGCCGGTGCAGGCGGATTACAGTAATGAGGTGAAACGCGCATGATGAATGAAGCTGTAACCAAACCGGTAAGAGCACATATGCCTTCTTCAGAAATATTGCTCGAAGTTAAGGACGTGAAGAAATATTTCCCGATCACCAAGGGTCTGCTTAACCGCACCGTTGGACAGGTCAAGGCTGTGGATGGCGTTAATTTATCCATCCGCAAAGGAGAGACCTTCGGGCTGGTCGGTGAATCCGGCTGCGGCAAATCCACGTTCGGCCGGGTGCTGCTCCGGCTGCAGAGTGCAACCGGGGGAGAAGTGTTATTCAAGGGGAAGGATATCCATTCCCTGAGCTCAGGTGACATGCGGAAGCTGCGGGAAGAAATGCAGATTATCTTCCAGGATCCGTTCGGCTCACTGAATCCGCGGTTCCTCGTTAAGGATATTATCGGAGAGCCGCTGCGCATTCACCGGAATATGTCGGGGAAGCAGATCGATGCCCGGGTGGTGGAGCTGATGGAGCTGGTGGGGCTGGATGCCAGCCGCCGGAACCGTTACCCGCATGAATTCTCCGGCGGACAACGCCAGCGGATCGGGATTGCCCGGGCGATTGCCCTGAATCCGCAGTTTATCGTTGCCGATGAAGCTGTATCGGCACTGGATGTATCGGTACAGTCCCAGGTAATCAACCTGCTCATGAAGCTGCAGAAGGAACTGGGGTTAACCTTCCTGTTCATTGCGCACGGCCTTAATGTGGTCCGGCATATTTCGGACCGCGTCGGGGTGATGTATTTGGGCAAGCTGGTGGAGGTGGCTGAGACGGAGGAGCTGTTTGCAGCTCCGCTGCATCCTTATACTGCCGCCCTGCTCTCGGCGATTCCGAAGCCGACACCAAGACGCAAGCAGGACCGCATTGTGCTGGAGGGGGATGTGCCATCGCCGGCTAACCCGCCGTCCGGCTGCCGGTTCCATACCCGCTGCCCGTTTGTTCAGGACAAATGCCGCCAGGTGGAGCCGCTGCTTGAAGAGGTTGTTCCAGGCCGTCCGGTGGCCTGTCATTTCCCGTTGCTTCCAAATTCGTAGATAATCCGCGATTTCCTAAGGATGTCCCGCAGATTAAGGGGGTGACCCCGCAGCCATATCCACAACTGGCTGCGGGGTCACCCCCTGTTTTTGTATCTCTGGAATAGTCATTGCCCTGCATAAGTGCTCTATGCGAGGGGCTTCAGATAGTCGAGAAACACCCGCTTGAGAATATTCAGCTGGAGCTCTGTCGTAAGATCCGCTTCAAGCATAGGGATGTTCTTCTGCAGTGAGAGCTTCTTCGAGAAAATGCCGAACGTGTTAATTAATGTAGTTAAAGTGTCGCGTACCTCAAGATCAGAGCGGATGGAGCCGTCTTCGATGCCATTCTGAATGATCCGGGAATAAACCTGCGAAATTCTGCGGGTCAGAGCATTGAAATGATGAATATCCTCCAGCGGTTCCGGGAAATGGGCGGCGTAGCTTTCGAAGTCAACCATGAAGGTTGTGCTTAATTTATAGTGATCCTCAATGAAAAAATCAAATAATGCTTCAAGCTTGTCCAGGCATGGCACAGGCAATCCGGCCACATATTCAAACCGCTCCAGCATCGGCTCCAGCAGCCGGGTAGCAACGGCGACAATCAGCTTTTCTTTCTTGGGGAAATATCTGAACAGGGTAGCAATGCCGATATTCGCGTCAGTTGCAATATCCTGCATCGTGGTTTTCTCAATCCCCTTCTGATTAAATACGCGTTCTGCAGCTTCCAGAATCAGGGATAAACGCTGCTGTTTGCCGTCAAGGCGTTCCTTCTCATATCTTGTTTTGGGATCCATAAGAGCTTATACCCTTTCACCATCGGTATTTGAACTACCAGTAGTATAGCTAGTGGTTATTCATTAAGCAAGGAGGGTTTGAGTTTATTCGCACAAAGTGATATGATAAATATCACAATGATAGTTTAACTATCACCATATAGTTTAACTCACACAACGAAGGGGATACAGCTATGAATCGACTGAAGGATAAGGTTGCTATTATTACCGGAGCCGGCAGCGGCATGGGACGTGAAGAAGCACTGCTTTTTGCACGGGAGGGTGCCAAGGTTGCCATTACCGATATTAATGAAGCTGCGCTGCAGGCTGTAGTGAAGGAGATTGAAGCTGATGGCGGTCAGGCTACAGCTTATGTGCATAATGTGGTCTCTGAAGAGCAATGGGTCCATGTGATCGAAGAAGTGATGAAGACTTACGGAAAAATCGACGTGCTGGTTAACAATGCGGGAATTTCGCTTGCAACCGGACTTCTGGATACAACTATGGAGCAGTGGAACAAGGTCATCAGCATTAACCTGACCAGCACCTTCCTTGGAATGAAATACGTCGTTCCGCATATGCAGGAGCGTAACGGAGGCTCAATCGTCAATATTTCATCGATCGCAGGACTGACGGGAAGCAGCGGTGCAGGGGCTTATACAGCCTCCAAAGGCGGGGTCCGCATGCTGAGCAAAGCGGCGGCTGTTGATTTCGGTAAAGATAATATCCGGGTCAACTCTGTGCATCCCGGCTTTATCGAAACACCGATGAGTGCTGAGTTCGTGAATGACGAACAAAGGCTGAAATGGTTCCTGTCCCAGACGGCGCTGCCGCGTGTCGGCCGTGCCTCCGAGGTGGCGGAAGCTGTGCTGTTCCTCGCTTCCGATGAGTCGGCTTATATCACTGGTGTAGAACTGCCGGTAGACGGCGGTGTTACAGCGAAATAAGTGCCGAAGCCGGGCTGCCGGGAGGGACAAACTTGAAATAGATGAAGAGGAGTGCTGCCGGGTTTATGGGCAGCGCTCCTCTTTGCTTTTGATAGCGCCGTAAACTAATTATTGTGTAAAAGCCACTTCTATAAGAAAATGAGAAAAAGACTGATTATTGTAATTCTAATCCTAATCAATGCCGCAATGGATGCGGAACCGGAGGCTATGGTGAAAAAGGTCGACAAAGCAGTTTCAGCTCTCTTTATTCTCATTATGATTGTGGCCGCATGGAGATGGGCGGTATCCGTGCATACATGGAGCCTGATGGGGACACTTGCCTCGCTAGTCTGTCTGGGGCTGTTTGTCTGGACAGGGCTGCGGGCCATTCCCGCTTTGACCGGATACATAAGTTCATGGAATATGCAGGAACCGGTAAGTATCAACAATCTGCCTGAGGAGCGGCAGCGGACATGGTGGAAGATTGTGCTCTGGGTGGTGGCCAGCCGTGTGCTGCTCATTGTCATAGCCTATGTATTCTGGACGCTTAAAGACGGGGGATCCGGAAGCCTGTTCTCCCGCTTTATTGATACCTGGCATATCCGCGGAATTGATGCTATGTCTTACCTGGGAATCGCCGAGCACGGGTATGTCACGGAAGGAGACTCCCGGTTCCACATTGTGTTCCTGCCTCTGTTTCCGGTCGTCATTAAGCTGGCGCAGTTTTTCACAGGCAATTATATGGTTGCCGGCTTTGTTGCCGCTAACCTCTGCACCCTTGCTGCGGCGTTATTCGCTTATGAGCTGGCCAGGCTGGACATGGGACGCAGCAATGCGCTGCGGGTCGTGAAATATATTTTCATCTTCCCGTCGGCGTTCTTTTTCTTCATCCCCATGACGGAGGCGCTGTTCCTGCTGCTCTCCCTGATGGCATTGTATTATGTGCGCCAGAAGCGCTGGCTGCTTGGCTGTCTCTGTGCGGCGCTGGCCGGCTTCACCCGTTCTCCGGGGATACTGCTGGCTGTACCGGTTGCCGTGGAATTTGCCCGGGACCTGGCAGCAGGCTACAGACAGCTGGAGCGGAAGGCTTTTATTAACAGACTGGTCAAAGCAGTGCTCTCTCTTGCTACAGTCTCCTTCGGTCTGCTGGCTTATCTCTATATCAATTACAATGTTACGGGCAACGCGTTCCAGTTCAGTATTTATCAGCGGGAACACTGGTCGCAGCAGTTCTACTTCTTTTTCGATACGGTGAGATATCAGATGGAGTATGCCGTGAATACCTTCAAGGATGCGGACTTCCGTTCCTTCCTGGGGTTGTGGCTGCCGAATTTGATGAGTATCTTCCTGGTGCTCTTGATGATGTTCAAAAGCGCAAAGAGACTTCATCCTGCTTATATGGCGTATTTAATCGTCTATTTCGTCTACGTTGTGGGTCCGACCTGGCTGCTGTCCGCTCCGCGTTATTTCGCCGTGGCTTTTCCGCTGGCCTTCGCGGCAGTAGTGTTGACCCAAGATAAGAAATGGAAGGATATCGCGCTTACCTCCTTATTCATTGCGGGGAGCCTGCTGTATCTGGCAGTGTTTGTAGCCGGGTATCCGGTATATTAGAAATTACAGAGGGCGATGGTGGCTATGCAGATTCAACTCGAAGATCAGATGATTACGCTCCATGTTCAATATGCCAAGCGCAAGAAAATGTCCGTTCAGATTGACGGATCAGATCTCATTACCGTTAAGGTGCCTACAGGAACAAGTGAAGAGAGTATCCGCAGTGCGGTGGAAGGGCTCGGCCCGAAGATTCTGGAGAAGCTGCGCAGCAATGCGGCGGCCAGGCAGGTGCCGAAGGTCAAGGAGTATCAGGGGGAAGAGAGATACCTCTATCTGGGGAAGGAATATGCGCTGCATGAGTTGATTGCCGTCAATGATATGGATGCGGAGGGCCTGAAGCTTGCGCTGAAGAAGTTTTATTTCAATAGTCTGAAAAAAATCGTTGCAGAGCGCATCACCCGTTATGGGGCACAGCTGAAGGTGAAGCCGAAGAGTATCGAGATTGTGGAATCGCGGACCAAATGGGGGAGCTGCAGCTTTGATAAAAAACTGACCTTTAACTACCGCCTTGCCATGGCGCCGCCTGAGGTGATCGACTATGTCATTATTCATGAGCTGTGTCATCTGCTGCATATGAATCATGACCGTTCCTTCTGGCGCCGCCTGGGAAGTGTAATGCCGGACTACAAAGAGAAGGAAGCATATCTGGCCCGGCAGGGGCAGTTCATGACACTCTGAATCCTATGTGATGACTGCTTGGCTTAAGCGATGGATGTTGCCGGAAGTTTGACGTTCGCAGGGTACTGCAGACTGCTCTGATTCCGCACAAACAAACCGCTAGGGCAGCTCCTGCCCACCAGTTCAAGGTTATCGTCACTTGGCGTGAAGTGGAAGACTATAGTCTCCGTGGCGTTATCCGCAAGCTTCATGGCGGTTTCGCGGACGGCGACGGGCTTCCTGCTGATCAGATCGTAAATCTCTAACCGGCCGCTCTCCTGCAGGCAGATGGCGATGACCTCCTCGTCCTCCAGGTAATATAGATTGCCGCCGAAGACGTTCAGGCAGTAGAACATCAGCAGTCCATCGGTGCCGCTGACGCCAAGGCGTTCAGATACCGGCTGCCGCTGCGCTGCGAAGGTGGTGACCAGGCTCAGATCACAACTTATGGACAGATCCAGCTTGCGGATTCCCGCAGATCCTGCGGACCCGGCTGAACCGGGAGGGCAGTTCATAGAGAAGATCTGCTCCTCTACGGGCTGGAATCCGAACTTGGGATAGAAGTCCATTACCGTATCATTGGCAAAAAGATACATGAATTCACACTGTGGTCCGTAAACCTCCAGCACTTTGATCATCAGCCGGGCGGACAGGCCCTGTCCCCGGTAGTCAGGATGCGTCATCACCGTCCCGATCTGCACTGCGCGGGACTTCACACCATAAATAATCAGCTCAAGCAGGTTCACCGAGACATTTGCAATTACCCGATGTCCCTCCGCGTAAGAATAAGGAATGTACCGTTCCCCCCAGAAGCCCTGCTCATACCAGCGCTCCAGCTCAAGTTCAAACGTATCAGCAGCCAAAGCGAAAAAGCTGTTTCTTAGCGGCTCCTGATCTTTATAATTACAGACAAATTGAAGATCATCCATGGTAGCTGCTCCTTCAGTAATATTCAACCCCGCGAACCTTCGAATAAATCATATTGTCTCTTAAGGCGCCTTGTACATCTAATTTGTCATTCCGCAGAATGCCTTCCAAAGTGAAGCCTGCACGTTCAGCCACCCGCGCACTCTGTGTATTGCGGGAATCACAGCGGATCTCCAGCCGGGCCGCCTGCAGCTCCTGTACGGCGAAATCGGCAATGGCACTTACCGCCTCCGTGATATAACCTTGTCCGGCGCAGGAGGTGCGGACCCAATAACCGATTTCAAATTTCCGCACCTGCCAATCGATCCGGTGCAGGCCGCTGCTGCCTACCAGATGACCGGTCTCCTTGTTCACGAGCAGCAGCCGGATATCCTTGCGCTCCAGAAATTGCAGCCGTGACTTCCGGAGGGAGGCTTCGGATTCCTCCACGGACGGGATATGCTGTGCCCAGGGCATCCAAGGGCTTAATTCGGCTATGCTCTCTTGGACGGCTTCATTTACAGCGGCGCCGTCTCCCCATAGAGCGGCACGGATCAGTAGGCGGCTGCTTTCAAAGCTCTCCGGCATGGAGATGAGGATCGGGTCAATCGGATGAATAGGCATAAGTTCAGCTCCTAGAGAGATATGTATTCTAAGCGTGAGTATTATATAGAGTTACATATTAATGAAGCTAATCAGTGAAGCTATTTTTTTAGCAAACTTATATAGGTCTTCACTCAGTTGCTATATATCATATAGCTAGTGATAAGTCAATACGCTGAAGGCTACCTAAAAGTACTCTCTGGTACTATTCACAATCAATGGAAAGAACGTTATCTTATATAGTAAGAAGTGTTCATTATTAAGAACGAATATCGAATTCTTAGACAGCTGGAGGTCGTACAATGAGCGCAATCGCCGGGATCTATTCTATGCAGCATGGGCCGCTGGACCCGGAGCTGGGTCCGCGCCTTATGCAGCAGCTGCAGCGTTATCCGGCTGATGATGACAGATCCTGGAGGGCGGAGGGACTCTTCCTCGGCTGCCGTTCGCAGTGGATTACCCCACAGTCAAGGAATGAGATTCTCCCCTATTATGATCCGCAGCGCGGGCTGGCGATTGTGGCTGATGCAATCATTGATAACCGCAGCGAACTGTTCGGACAACTTCAGGTTGTCCGGGAAGATCGTGATTCCATTCCAGACAGTCTGCTGATTCTCTTGGCCTATGAGAAATGGGGGGGAGAGGCGCCGGTTCATCTGGTCGGTGACTTTGCCTTCATGATCTGGGATGCGCGCAAGCGGACGCTGTTTGGGGCCAGGGATTTCTCGGGTAACCGGACGCTTTACTTTCGCCGTTCCGGCAGAGAGTTCTCCTTCTGTACCGTAATTCATCCCTTGCTGGCTTTGCCTGATGGTCAGCAGGGTGTGAACGAAGGCTGGATTTCAGAGTATCTGGCGAGCCAGGCCCGGAACGATGTGGCAGATATGTTCTCCACGGTTTATCAAGGGGTGGAACAGCTGCCGCCTTCCCACTCGGTTACAGTCAGCGCGAAGGGGGTTTCCTTCTCCCAGTATTACACCTTCCGGACTCCGACTCCATTAAGGCTTCGCGGTAACGGGGAATACGAGGAAGCGTTCCGTGAGGTATTTGGGCAGGCAGTCAGAGATCGGCTGCGGACCCATCTCGCCGTAGGCGCCAATCTGAGCGGCGGACTGGATTCCGGCTCAGTGGTCAGCTTCGCTGCAGAGGAGCTCCGACGCCGCGGCAAGCCATTATTTACATTCAGCTCTTATCCGCTGGACAATTTTACAGGTTTTAAACTAGGCCAGCGGGTCACCGATGAGCGTCCATATATTCAAGAGACCATCGACCATGTGGGGAACATTCAGCCCAGCTTCTTGAACTTTCCTGACCGGAGCCCTTATGGTGAAATTGACGAATGGCTGGATATTATGGAGATGCCCTACAAATTCATAGAGAATTCCTATTGGCTCAAAGGCATATATGAACAAGCACAAATGAAAGGCGCCGGTGTTCTGCTCAGTGGACAACGGGGCAACTGGAGTATCTCCTGGGGGCCTGCACTGGATTACCAGGCGAAGCTGCTGCGCGAATTTCACTGGATCTCCTTCTACCGGGAGAACAAGCTTTACAGTCGTTCGATGGGGGCAAGCCGCAAGAAAATGCTGAAGATTGTCGGCCGCAAGGTGTTCCCCGGCCTGGGCCAGCTGATCTCCGGGAAGCAGGAGGCCCCTCCAGAGCTGATTCATCCTGAATTCGCACGGCGGACAGGGGTGCAAGAGAAGCTGAGAGAGCTTGAGGGAATTCCTTCGTCTCAGACGGTATACGATATCCGCAGACAGCATTTCCAGCAGCCGCATATCTGGAATGTGAATGGAACGGCAGCTACCAAGCTGTCGCTGAAGTACAGGGTATGGGATCGTGACCCTACGAATGATCTGCGTGTCATCAACTTCTGCCTATCTGTCCCTGAAGGGCAATACGTCCAGAACGGAGTGGACCGCTCGTTAATCCGCCGGGCCATGGAAGGACGGCTGCCGGACAAGGTCAGACTAAACCAGACGCGGCGCGGTATACAGGGAGCAGATGGGATTACACGTATGCTGCCCCAATGGCAGATGTTCCTGCAGGAGCTAAAGGAGATGCTTCAGGACCCCCGGATTTCCTCTTACTTGAATCATGCCGGGCTCGCCGGGTGTTTAGACCGGCTGGGTAGTGAGCCCGCACCATTATTAATATTCAACACGGATTTCCGCCTTCTTACGAGAGGACTGGTGTTCTACCGCTTTCTGAAGCGTGTGACCTGATGGATGTTTCTTGAAAGGGGGTGACAAATATGAAAAAGGAATACAGCAAGCCTGCATTGGAAGTTCTGGATGTTAAAATGACTATGGCTGGACCTGGGATCGCTATTGCCGACTCCTTCCAATCGGATCCGGAAGAAATCGTTAATCACTCCTAGTTTTGCTTGGCAACATCCCGGCCCTCATCCCTCTTAGCTTGCTGGAGGGGGATAAGGGCTATCCTCACATCACCGGCAGGCAGCCGGGTGAAATTGATAAAGGTGGAGTGAACCGTATGGCGAGCACAGTGCAATGCCTGGGGTATAAGGCTTTTGGTCTGCAAATTCTCAGTGAATTCCCCTTGCCGGAACTTCCCCGTACGGAGCAGCCCGGAAGGTTGGGCAGCGTATCTGTTGTGGAGGCTGATTTGTCTGAGCGCTGGGAGGCGATACCGAAGATTTCACGGAATCTGGGTATGGCAGAGCAAGAAGTGATGTTCATGGTTAAAGGCACAGCTGTCTTTTCCATACAGAATGGCAGCACCATTACCGTATCTCCCGCAGTCCATGCTGATCCGGATAGCATCCGCCTGTTCATTCTGGGCAGCTGCATGGGTGTTCTTCTGATGCAAAAAGGCGTATTGGCTCTTCATGGAAGCTCACTTGTTCTGGAGAATAAGGCTTACGCGCTGGTCGGGCGTTCGGGAGCGGGCAAATCTACGCTTGCCTCCTATTTAATGGATCAGGGACATCTCCTGGTCAGTGACGACGTTATTCCCGTGTTGGTGCATAATGGAACTCCATTAGCTGTTCCAGGTTATCCGCAGCAGAAGCTGTGGCAGCAAAGCCTGGACTATTTGGGAATGAATTCGTCTGCATACCGCCCGTTGTTTAAGCGGGAGACCAAGTTTGCCATACCCGTTTATGACCGGTTCCAGACTGAACCGCTGCCGCTTGCAGGAATATTTGAATTGTCCGTACAGGACGGGCCGGTGTCAGTGGAGGCTATCAGCGGCTTGGAGAGGCTTCATACCTTATATAATCATACTTACCAAAAAGCGCTGGTGGACCCCATGGGGGTCAGGGAATGGCATTTCAGTATGCTGGCCTCATTCGTTAACCGGCTGCCGATGTACCGGCTGACCCGTCCGGAGCAGGGCTTCAATGTACCGCAGCAGACGGAGCTGATCTTTGAGACGATTACCCAAAAGGTGAAGGAGATGAAAATATGAATATGGATACAGCAGCAGTCCTGTCCCTTGATTCGGTTCTGGTTCAGCGGGAAGGCAATATCGCCAGTGACATGGATGGCGAGAAGGTGATGCTGAATGTGAAGAACGGTAAGTATTACAACCTTGGCGAGGTCGGGGGCGAGATCTGGGAAGCCTTGGCTTCACCGGTGTCCATCCGCCGGATTGCCGAGATCATGCAGGAGATCTTTGAGGTTCCGGCGGAGCTGGCACAGCAGGACGTAGTTGATTTTGTGCAGAATCTGCTGAATGAGGATCTTGTCGCCATCGTCAACGGGCCATGATTACCCTCCGGCGCATCGGTTTACTGCTGAAGTATGACAAAGCCGCGCTGGCGCTGATTCCTGAGGCGTTATGGCGGCTTTTCCTGGTTAGAATCCAGCTGCTATTTCCTTTTGCCAAGACGGCTCCGCAGCTCGGGGTGAAATCCCTGGAGACTCCGGCGGTATCCAAAGACACGGATATTCCCCGCATTCAGCAGATCACGAAGGCCATTCGGGTGATCAGCCGCTATACGCCCTGGAAAAGCACCTGTATGGTCAGAGCCGTAGCCGGTCTGAAGATGCTGGAGAAGCGGGGGATTGAGAGCACCCTCTATATGGGGGTGGCGCGGGATAAGCAGGGACAGATGATTGCCCATGCCTGGCTGCGAAGCGGGGCGTATTATGTCTCCGGTGATGATGCCATGCAGGGATTCGTGGTTGTGGAGAAATTCGCCAAAGTGTTACAAGCTGAGTGATCGAGGTGGGCCCATGCAAGCGATAATCTATTATTTCCGGCAGCTTCAGCGCTTGTCGGGAGCTAAACTATATCTCAACTTGTCCGGTATGGTGATCAGTGGTCTGCTGGAGAGCTCTGCCATATTGCTGCTTGTACCTATGCTGGGTATGGCTGGTATTCAGTTAGGCGGCACAGCCACCACCGGTCTTCATCTTCCGATGCTTGGCTTCATCTCCGAACTGCCGCAGACCACGGCGCTCCTGCTGGTGCTTGGCAGTTATGTATTGATTGTGCTCTGCCAGAATCTGATCTCACGGTCCGTGGCCATCCGCAATGTGGAGATTCAGCAGACCTACGGCAGACAGCTGCGTTATGAGGTATACAGCGCGTTGCTGAGGGCCGAATGGTCTTTTTTTCTGAAAAAGCGCACCTCCGATCTGATCAACGTGATGACCACGGAACTGGCCAGAGTGCTTGCCGGCATCAGCTGCTTCCTGCAGTTTCTTACCTCGCTGCTATTCACGCTGGTGCAGATCGGCTTCGCCTTCTGGCTGTCCCCCAAGATGACGCTCTCCGTACTCGTCTGCGCTGTCCTGCTGTCCCTGTTCTCCCGCCGCTTCATTCGTAAGGCTAAGAAGCTGGGCAGCCGCAGCACGGAGCTTGGCAAGACCTACTTGGGCGGAATTACGGATCAGCTGAACGGAATCAAGGATATCAAAAGCAATAATCTGGAGCATTCCCGGCTGGAGTGGCTGCATGCCTTCACCGGAGAGGTGAAGCAAGAGCAACTGGACTATACCCGCCTGCGTTCGAACTCACAGCTGCTGTACAAGTTGTCCTCTACACTGCTGATTGCCGTGTTTATCTTTGTCTCCTTCCGGTTTATGCAAGCAGAGGGTCCTAATCTGCTGCTGGTTATTCTGGTATTTACCCGGCTGTGGCCGACATTCTCTACCCTGCAGTCGCTGATGGAGCAGCTCGCCTCCGTACTGCCCTCCTTCAAGCAGCTGCAGCTGCTGCAAGACGAATGTCTTGCCGCTGTGGAGCATGACCGGGTGGAAGGCGGGGAAGCTGTAGCCCCTATGATCTTGAAGCATAGTCTTGAAGCTAGAAATGTTGACTTCCGCTATCATCCGCATGAATCGGAGTATTCGCTTCAGAACGTAAATGTCTTGATTCCGGCCCGGAAGATGACCGCCATAGTTGGACGTTCGGGCGCCGGGAAGAGCACGCTCGTTGATCTGCTCATGGGACTGATGCAGCCGGAGACCGGCGAGATCCTGGCTGACGGTGCGCCTATCACAGGTGAGAGGCTGCTGTCCTACCGGAGATCCATCGGGTATGTTGCGCAGGACCCTTTTCTGTACAATGCGACCATCCGCGACAATCTGACGATGATCAAGCCGGATGCGGAGGAAGCGGAATTGTGGGAGGCGCTGGAGTTTGCGTCTTCGGCTGACTTTGTCCGCAAGCTTCCGGATGGACTGGATACGCTGCTCGGCGACCGCGGCGTACGCCTGTCCGGCGGGGAACGGCAGCGTCTGGTGCTCGCGCGCGCGATTATCCGCAAGCCGTCCATCCTTGTGCTCGATGAAGCGACAAGTGCGCTCGATACCGAGAACGAGAAGCGGATTCAGGAGGCGCTGGAGCGCCTGAAGGCTTCCGTGACGGTCATCGTCATTGCCCACCGCCTGTCCACCATCCGGGGAGCTGATCAGATTCTGGTCATCGACCAGGGACGGGTGATCCAGCAGGGGATATACAGCGGCCTGGCTTCAGAGAAGGGCGGCATGTTCAGCCGTCTGCTTAGCGGGCAGGAGGAAGCAATATAGGGGAGGGGCTAATTAGCCCCTCCCCTATATTGTCTTTGGCCTACGCTGGACGTCACTGCGGTGGAGCTTAATGAAAAACAGATGCGGATACGAAGAAAAAGACGTGCCGGAGAGCACGTCCAAGGAAAAGGCGTTAGCTTATTACTTGAAACAAATCGAAAAGTTAGGCTTAACGGTTCAAGTGACGTCCCCCGAAACGAGCTGATTTTTAAAAAAATCGCTCAAAGATTGGGTTAGGGGGACTTTTTGCGCCTTTAAGAGTAAGTTTATCCCGAAAGAGTTACTTTTAAAACACGGGCTAAGCTCATGCCTACTAAAGCCTGCGTTTATTTTCGTATAAAAATGCAGCATTTCGCCGTTCTCAAGCGGCTTTGCAGGATTATTCTTGTATTTTGTACAACAATCCTCCCGCAAACCCTGCGATCCAGAAATCAAAGTTGCAAAACGTACAACATTTCTGCCTATATTGCTTACTTAAGGTTACACTTATGTCCGCATTGACTCGATTTTGCCGGCAATCAATCAGAAGTGAGGGTTTTTAGTGTTTAAGGGTTTAAGTGTCTATTCCGTTAGTCCCGCCCGCAAGTCCCAGCAGTCTGCCCAGTCCCGCCAGCGATTGACCGGCAACTCGCGTGGTTGTTGAGTAAAGTGCGGTTACCGCATCCCGCTCGTTATACCCGTTTCTCTGCACCCGTCATCTTCCGCCAGCTCCACAGGAAAGGACGCAGGGGGAAATACAAGAAATGCAGCACCTCCGGCAGCGGCAGTGTCTTCGCATCCGCTGCGTAAGGATACATAAAGCCGGTTACATAGAGCACCTGATGCCAGCGGGATAGAATCGCCGGCTGATAATATTTATAATGACGCTCGACCTCCGGCTCCAGCGGAGGGTTGTGCAGATTGACCATCCGTGCCACATAGAACAAGGCGCGCTGCGCTAAACTGCGGGCTTTGGGTTGGTCCGTCAGAGCGGACAGTCCGGGCTCTATCTCTGCGTCCAGCAGACCGGCTGCCAGAATAAGTGCCTGTCCGCCTACAGCGCTGTAATTGTAGCGCCGCAGCAGCCGGGTCAATACAGCGGAGTCCGGCTGCTGCAACAGCAGCATTTTGATGTCCAGCAGCCATCTCAGCCGGGACCATCCATGTCTGGCTCCATGGGCAGCCAGGAACAGGAACAGATCCTCCTGGCCCAGATAATGGACATTGCGGCCGAATGGGCTGCTTGTCCGCGCATGCTTCCACAGGGTATCGAAATCGGGTTCTTTGGATGGCCCCGGGCTTAATCTCCAGTGTACCTCCGCCTTGATCTTACTGACCGGATGATTGAATGTAGTATGATGCTCACGCCATTTCCAGTCTCCGAGTATGCTCTCGAACGTCTCTTCCTTCACATACCCCAGACGGATCAGCAGGGCTTCCGTATCCTGCAGCTGCGCCATCGGCACCAGGAAATCAAGGTCCCGTGAGGTCCGCAGCGAGATATCTCCGTACAACGCCTGCGCAAGCACCGGACCCTTGAGGAACAGGCAGCGGATATTCAATTCGGCCAGCTGAGTGCCGAGATTACTCATTTCACCGCTGAGCTGAAGCATCTGGACGGTATTGCGGCGATATTCCATTTTTATCCGCTCCAGGACGCTGGCAGGAATCACATCCCCATCCATCCGGCTGAGCTTCGGGTACAAATATGGATATACCCGGTGATGCAAGGTAAGCCGCAAGAATACATCCCAGTCCAGGCCCGTGAACAGTTGCGGATTCTGGTGTGCCGTTTCATTGATATTCTCAGAAGTTAAAAGCGCAAGAAGAAGTAATGTTTCCTTAGATAAGCTCCCCTTATCGAGGGTAGGCCGTTCACTCATAGAGACTCTCCTTACTTGGCTTTGAACAGATCCGCACCGGATTTGTTCAAAGATAAGAATATATATGCCTGACGCATTAAAATGTCCTTATCTTTCCCGCTTAAACGGATACCGTCCTTCACAGGAAGGCTGGCCGTTTCTACTTGTATTTAGAGAATGATATTAGTGAGCGTACCATCGTTAACAGAAATCTGTCAATTTAATCTGGCGATGTCATCCTGATAGGCGCTGTGCATCTGCTCAGCCGGCAACACTCTTGACGCTACGGTGCCTGTTACCCCTATAATGCTAGGATAAGAGAGAAATTATAGTTAGGGGAACTGCTGAGCGATGGTGCTGTTGGGAGCTTTGGTGAATGGAGTAGCTATTATTATCGGAACAATGCTGGGGAAGCTGCTGGAACGCATACCGGAGAGCATGAAGAATACGGTGATGAACGGGATTGGACTGGCGATTGTCGTGCTTGGGGTGCAGATGGGCCTCAAAAGCGGGAATTTCCTGATTGTCATTCTAAGCCTAGTGATTGGAGCGGTAGCTGGTGAATGGATCAACATTGAGGACAAGTTCACCCGTGCAGGGAATTGGCTGGAGCGCAGAGTGGGGGCAGGCGGACAGGGCAGCATCTCGCTGGGATTCGTTACGGCAAGCTTGGTGTTTGTTGTCGGTGCAATGGCTATTCTCGGAGCGCTGGACAGCGGCATCAAAGGTGATCATCAGATTCTGTATACCAAAGCGATTATGGACGGATTCATTTCGATTATTCTGACCTCGACGTTGGGGGTAGGGGTTCTGTTCTCGGCCATCCCTGTTGTTCTATATGAAGGAATTATTGCTCTACTCGCTACACAGATCACCCGGTTTGTGCCTGATGCGCTGTTAAATGACATCATTGCAGAGATGACCGCTGCGGGCGGCATTATGATTATGGCAATCGGCCTGAATCTGCTGGGAATTACCAAGATCAAGGTAGCCAATCTTCTGCCCGGCATTCTTGTGGCTGTGCTGCTAGTCGTGCTGGTGCAGGGATTTCAACTGAATTGAGGGAACCTGGGCGATGAACGGGCATGTGCATTGCCGGACCGTTATTTGATAGTGATGGCGATTTTGCCCTGAACCAGCCGGCCTTCACTGAGCAGATGTGCGCTGCGCAGTCCTTCTGCAGTGAGCGGGAAGGACTGGCCGATTAGCAGCTTCAGCCGGCGCTCGGCCGTCAGCCGGGCCAGCTCGGCTAACTGAAAAGGGTCGGCGGCGGGAGTGAGGTACGCTGCAGTGATGTCCCCGGCCGCCGCTTGTACCGGGTCAGGCCGCTCCGCAGTGGAGATCAGCCTCCCGCCGCCTGCAAGAACTGCGAAGCTCCGGTTCAGGATGAGACCTCCGGCGGTGTCGATTACAACATCTATGCTCTGGCCGAGAATGGCGGCGAAATCCTGCTCTTGGCAGTCTATCGCCTGGTCGGCCCCGATGCCCCAGACCAGATCAAGCTCATCGCCGCTTACCGTCGTAATCACGGTAGCTCCCCGGAGCTTGGCAAGCTGTATAGCCAAGCTGCCTATACCTCCCGCACCGTCATGAATCAGCACGCGGTCCCGGCTGGAGACCTTGGCACTGGCCAGTGCCTGCCAGGCGGCAAGTCCGGCAGCCGGCAGAACCCCAGCTGCTTCAAAGGATAAGCCCGGGGGAATCGGCGCCAGCTCCTGACCGTGTGCCAGTGTATATTCCGCGTAGGCACCGCCTTCCATAACCTGCATCAGCCCAAACACCGCATCACCCGGTTTGAACCGGCTTACTCCACTGCCTGTACTCACTACCACTCCGGCAACGTCTATTCCGGGGATTAGCGGAAAGGATGCAGTATGACCGCTACCAGCGTACAATAAGCCTTCCCTGACCTTCATGTCCGCCGGATTAACAGAAGTCGCATACATTTCAATCAGAATTTCTTGATCACCCGGAATGGGAACAGGGATATCAAGCTCTATTAAGTTTCCAGCGGGGCCGAACTCAAGAATGGCGATGGCTTTCATGGATGGTATGCCTCCTATTACTGCGTGCTGATCAGTTTATACATACTATACTTTTGCAGATTTATTTAAAAGATAAGAATTTATATCCCCTGCGCATGAATTATCCTTATCTTTATCCTTATCTTTCTCGCTGAAACGGTACCGCCCTAAAAAAAGACGGAAAAGCCGTTACTGCTTAATCAAAACCATTAGGTAGCGCTGTGGAACTATGCTAGAATATGACTCTAAAGTGCTGAGAAAGAGGAGGAATCCCCTGACAATGAACACTGACTGGAAGAAAAATATTGCCTTTTTCCTTACCAGCCAGACCGTCTCGCTATTCGGGTCTTCACTGGTCCAGTATGCGATTCTCTGGTATATTACCCTGAACACACAGTCCGGAGTCATGATGACGTTAGCGATTATCTGCGGATTTGTGCCGATGTTTCTGCTGTCGCCCTTTGCAGGCGTCTGGGCAGACCGTTACAGCCGCAAATGGCTGATTGTCCTCTCGGATTCCATTATTGCAGCTTCGACGCTGGTTCTGGCGATATTGTTTCTGCTGGGATACGACCAGATGTGGCTGCTTTTTGTGGTGTCTGCCCTGCGGGCGCTTGGAGGCGGAGTGCAGACACCGGCTGTAGCGGCCATGCTGCCGCAGCTGGTGCCGGAAGACAAACTGACCCGGATCAGCGGAATCAACGGCAGCATTCAGGCGATGGTAATGCTGCTGTCCCCGATGCTGAGCGGAGCCCTGCTGAGCATGGCAAGTATTGAAATTATATTTTTCATCGATGTGATTACTGCTGCAGTGGCGGTTATGACGATGTTCTTCTTCGTGCAGGTGCCGCTTCATGCCAAAGCTGCTGCAGAGCAGACTCTCAGCTATTTGAGTGATCTGCGCCAGGGCTTCAGCTATATCCGGCAGCATGCTTATATTAGAAGCTTTTTTATTTTCTGTGCTTTTTTCTTTGTGCTGGCGGCCCCGGTGTCGTTTCTGACTCCGCTGCAGGTTACGCGAACCTTTGGCGGGGATATCTGGCGGCTGACCGCCATTGAGATTACGTTCTCGATCGGGATGATGCTTGGCGGGCTGCTGATGGCCGTCTGGCCGGGGTTCCGGAACCGGGTTCATACGATGACCCTATCGGCCCTTGCCGTCGGGTTATGTACGTTTGCGCTGGGTGTAATTCCGGTCTTCTGGATTTATCTTGCCGTAATGGGGCTGGTGGGACTGGCGCTGCCGTTCTTCAATACCCCCTCCACAGTTCTGCTGCAGGAGAAGGTGGAGCCGGATTACCTGGGCCGGGTCTTCGGGGTGCTGGGTATGATTTCGAGTTCTATGATGCCGCTGGGCATGCTGGTCTTCGGGCCGTTGGCCGATCTCATACAGATTGAATGGCTGCTGATCATTACGGGAATGCTGCTGTTTATCCAAGGCTTTTTCCTGCTGGGTAATAAGGTGCTTATCGAGGCAGGCAAGCCTGCTGCTGTTCCTGGTGTTGAGGCGGGGAATGCCGGAGGAAATGAGTAAGATCTGCCGGTTGCTCCGGAATCGCATGAATGTTTGTACAAAAGATTGAAATCAAGGAGTACAGTACTGTAGAATTGCACTATGTAAGATAAACGTTCTATATATCAGATTTAACCAAGAAGGGGATTGTATCGTTTGAATAATGAAGAAGTAATCCAAGAGCTGCCAGAGAATTATGAGGAACTGAAGAAAGCCGCCGGCCGCTCCGCAGATTGGAGAGCGCGTCTTGAAGCAGTGGAAGAGCTGGGCCGCTACAACCACAAACAAATTATTGATATCCTTAATCGTCTGATGATCAGCGATCCTGTATATACCGTTCAAGAAGCCGCGTACAACAAGCTGAGAGCCTTCGGCGAAGAGGTCAAGGTTCCGTCGAAGAACAAGGCCGAGCTGTTCAGAGGGGTATCGAAGATTATTCTGCGGATTAAGAAGAGTCTTCCGAAAGACCATTCTTACGAAGAGTTCAAAGAGAAGCTCAAGAAGATGCGGATTGACGTCTACGATGCCTACGAAGGCGAGAAGGGCGAGAATTTCGATGAATGGCTGGAGAAAATGTGGGTTTCGGCTACCAAATAGGTAGAGCACAGCAAGCGGAGAGATGGGGGGTCCTTCCTTATCGATCCGCTTTTTGGTGTGATAAGTGGAAGGATTATGAGTATTGGAAGGATGCTGTGGACTGGGAGTCATTTCCACCAGGGGGATGATTGCGGACCGGCTGCGGGAAGAAATTCATAAGTATAAAAGCCTGCCGGCTCCCAACCGGGATGGCCGATGATGTTCATACAGGTGCACTGTAAGCCGGCATTTGCTATATAACTATTTCACTCAAGAAAAGGATGATTTCATGCTTACTCCTAAATTTCAGGAATTCCTGGAGCTGTCCGCGCATTTGCGGCCCGGCTACACCGCCAGTCTGGGCAAGGCCCAGGCAGGAGGTAGTGCCGCTATTTCAGAGTATGCCCCCGAGGTTCCTCTGATTTTACAGGCAATCTATGACACTGTTCTGGGAACGGGCAGCAGCGAAGAGGACCCCAGCCTGGTTGAATTCATTCCGGGCTACCGGCTGATTCATATCGGGGAATACGGCCAGGAGGTGGCGCTACTGTCAGGTATCCTGCAGGAGAAGGGCTATGCCGGCGGCGGGGTCGTGCTGCCGCTGCTGACGAACTACGGCAGTGATTTTATCTGCTACTACCGGTCTGAGGATGGGGTCGAGCGGGTATGCGACCTGCTGCATGACTACGGCGATTTGGTGACCATGTATGATTCACCGGAGAAATTCCTGGAGACCCTGTGCGAATTCTATAAGCAGGAGGTATATTTCCTGGATGAAGAGGGCTACCTGGACTGTGATCTGGTAACGGAAGGCGAGGTAGGCGCGACACTGAATCCGGATGCGAAGTACTGGTCGGAGTAAGAAGCTGCAGCTCTGGATTATTTGGCATATATTCAATTGTTTTGCAGGGCCCTTCCCTTTCGGTCCGTCTAAAGGATGAGAGGATGAGGAAGGGAAGGGTGACTGCACATGCAATTTCTATTCAGGAACCGGAACGGGCAGCTCAGAGCAGGCTGGGAGATTTTATGTGTCGGCGGGGCTATTGCGCTTCTAACGGTAATTGTCTCCTTTGGTCTATCGCTGCGCGTGGGTTCCACAGGACTATTCGATCCGGACGGCTGGGTGCGTGTCTTCAAATCTACAGCCATCTATTCGTTTATTGCCGTGTGTTATACGGTACGAATAATACATAAGCGTCCGCTGTCCAGCATTGGACTGTCCAGGCCTGACGGCAAGAGATTCGCTGCCGGCTTCGCAGGCGGAGCACTGCTGCTATCCTCCATTCTGCTGGTGCTATGGGGTCTGGGGAATGCTTTGGTTCAGGGAGAGTGGTCACAGCCCCGGTTCGGACAGCTCGATGCGGCGGATATTGTGATTACGGCACTGCTGGCCGGAATCTGCGAAGAGGTGATATTCAGAGGATACCTTCAGCAGCTGCTGTCCTCAAGGCTCGGTATTCCGGCCGCAGTGGGCCTGACCTCCATCTTATTCTCGCTTGCCCATATGGCGAATCCCGGATATAGCTGGATCAGTGGACTGAATATCGTGATTATCGCTTTAATCTTCTCTTGGGTTACTCTCCGGACAGGCAATTTGTATGCTGCGATGGCGCTGCATATTTCCTGGAATCTGTTCCAGGGCTACATATATGGCGTTGCGGTGAGCGGGAATACGCCCAAAGGGATCTATTCGATATCCTTACAAGGAAATGATCTGCTGACCGGGGGCAAGTTCGGCCTGGAAGGGAGTCTGGTCACCACACTTATTCTTGTCATTCTGTATACAGCGTTGCTGCTTCTGTCCAGCGGCAAATGCGGTACAAGGATACAGAGACGGGAAGGTTCGATTCGTATTCGATAGAGCTTAAGGCTGTCTTGAGGTAAAAGCACAAAAATCCCCGTTCCTACGTCACTGTAGGAACGGGGATTTTATTGTTTCCGCTAGTTAGAAACTGCCCTTACCGGCGCGCTTCCAATCAACAGGAGCCAGCCTGCTGCTGCCGGCCAAGCTGCTGCCTACTCTTGCGCAGCCTTCTTCTCCTGCTCACGCAGCTCGATTCTGCGGATTTTGCCGGAGGTTGTCTTCGGTAGATCCGTAATGAATTCGATTTTGCGCGGGTACTTGTAAGGTGCAGTCTGTTCCTTGACATGGGACTGCAGCTCTTTGGCCAACTCCGGTGTGCCGGCATGGCCGTCCTTGAGCACGACAAAAGCTTTGACGACCGAGCCGCGGATCTCGTCAGGACTGGCTACCACTGCGCATTCCTTGACCAGGCTATGCTTCATTAATGCTTCTTCTACTTCAAACGGCCCGATGGTATAACCAGAGCTGATGATGATATCATCCCCGCGGCCTTCGAACCAGAAGTAGCCGTCCTCATCCTTGCGCGCCCGGTCGCCGGTTACGAAATACTCCCCGTGCGAGCAGTTTGCTTTGCGCTCCGGATCTTTGTAGTAATTCTGGAACAGGGCAGGCATGCTCAGATGCACGGCGATATCACCTACGACCCCGGCAGGAAGCGGATGTCCTTCCTCATCGATTACTTCAACAATACCGGGAGCGATTGATTTACCCATGGAGCCGACACGGATCGGCTCATCCTTCAGCGCCGCGATGATCAGGGTGCTCTCAGTTTGTCCATAGCCGTCGCGGATCGTAATATCGAAGTGCTGCTGGAAGGTGTGAATAACTTCCTGATTCAGCGGCTCACCGGCGGATACCGCACAACGCAGATTCGACAGATCGTACTGGGCGAGGCCTTCAGTTTTGGCCATCAGACGGTACTCTGTAGGTGTGCAGCACAATACCCCGATCTTCTCATCCTGCAGCAGCTGAAGATAACGGTCCGGATGGAAAGGGCCATTATAGACGAAGCCGGTAGCCCCGTTGCCGAGTACAGTGAGGAATGGACTCCAGATCCACTTCTGCCAGCCCGGCGCGGCCGTTGCCCAGACAGTATCCGATTCACGGATATCCAGCCAGAGGGAAGAGGTGATCCGCAGATGCGCATATCCCCAGCCGTGGGTATGGACTACGGCCTTCGGGTTGCCGGTTGTGCCGGAAGTATAGGCCAGGATGGCGATATCGTCCCGGCGGCTGGCAACCGCAGGGAAGGAGTCGGATTGTCCGTCCATCAGGCCTTCCAGGTCTACCCAGCCGTTGCCAAGCTCAGCTTCGCCGACAGACAGGCGATAGTCCAGTGAAGGCAGATCTTCGGCGATCTTGTTTACTTCACCGGTAACCTCCGACCAGACAATGACCGCGCGGGCTTCGGAGTGGCGCAGCCGGTAGGACAGATCCTTGGCCCGCAGCATTTCAGAAGATGGAATAACGGCAAGTCCCAGCTTCAGGCAGGCCAGATAGATGACGTAGGCGATAATGCGGCGTGGTACCATAACCAGGACACGGTCCCCTTGCTTCAGACCGAGACCTGATAGCCCCCCGGCCAGACGGTTAGCCTGAGCCATAAGCCGTCCATAGGTGATTTCTTCGAAATCCCCGTTCTCTTGTAACCATTTTAGGGCAACCTTATCTTCAGGATGCTGCTCCATTTCCGAAGTGAGATTGTAGAATTCAGGTGCGATCCAGCGTTGATTATCCAATTGAACCTCTCCTATGCAAACATGATGATGTATCTGATAAATATAGTATAGCACGTTCTCCTAGTACCAGATGCTAAATCGCCATAACGGTACCGAAGAATGTTCTGTGACAGCTTTTATTTTTGATCCTAAGGTTCCGGTAGGCGCATCTATGGACTAGGCCCATCAGATGATGCCTCCGGGTATCTTTTATATAAGCAGGTCCAGACATGTCTAATGTAGCTTCCGATGAAGTTATTCAGACAGGAATTACGGGTAAAATAAAGAGCAAGACGCTTCACACAATAGAAACAGCAGAAAGCGGGCAGCAGAAAATGAGCAATCAGTCGCCAATCAGCGGAACAACCTTTGATGAGATATTCGCCATTATGGAAGCTTCTTTTCCGGTAAGTGAGATCAGAACCTATAGCGGGCAGCGGGCTTTGCTGGCGAATCCGAATTATCACCTGTATACCGACAAGGATGCAGAGAACCGGACGCTCGCTTTTATGGCCGCCTGGGAATTCCCTGAATTGCGGTTTGTTGAGCATATTGCCGTTAACCCGGATATACGGGGCGGGGGAATCGGCAAGAAGCTGATGAACCGCTATATCAGCCGTTCGGACAAGCCGGTGGTGCTAGAGGTGGAGCCGCCTGAGGGGGAAATGGAACAGCGGAGGATTGGATTCTATGAGCGGCTGGGCTTTTATCTGAATCCGTACCCTTATGTGCAGCCGCCGCTGCGCGCGGGTCAAGCTGATCTGCCGCTGCGCATCATGACCTATCCCCGGCCAGCTACTCTGAAGGAATTCCAGCGGTTTAGAGATATCCTGTACACCGAGGTGTATCAGATTACGGTCCCGAACAGACGTTAACCCCTGGTGCAGATTCGGAATTACTTCTTTACAATCCGGATACAAGTTAGAAACAAGTTAATGGTTTAATGAATCTATAGCAAGGGACACTACAAACAACACACACACAAGGGAGACGATAATAATGAAGAGCAAAAAAATGATCATAGCAACCATGGTATTCGGAATGGCTATTACGGGTTCAGCAGGTGTATATGCAGGAACGAATATGCAGAAGATCAGCGCGTACCTGAACCACAGCATCGGCTTCAAAGTAAACGGAGCGGCTTACACGCCGGTAGACGGCAATGGCAAAACACTGTCACCAATTACTTATAATGATACAACTTACCTTCCGGTCCGGGCGCTGGCGGATGCACTGAAGGTGCCGGTAACCTTCAATGCTTCTACTAACCAGGTTATTCTGGGCAGCGGAACGGCAACACCAACACCAGATAACGGTTCTGCTATAACTTTAACGGCAGTACAATACAGTGCAGCGCAAAAAGAACAGATCACCAAGGCGTTCGCTAACTTCGAAGGCTTCGAGACCGCTTATGCTCCGGCACAGATGATCAGCGGCGATGCGTTCCAGAAGGTTGTAGGCGGCGATGACGGCGTGAGCTTCCTGTTCAATAAAATGCGGGTGAATGTATCACCGCGTGACTATTCTTACGATTATGACGGAACTACCGTGAAGCTATCCAACGGAACTGAAGCGAAATGGTACACACCTTCAGATACAGCTATGCTGACCTTTGCGCTGGCAGACCGGTTTGTAACGATCAGCTCACCTGACAAAACACTCAGCAAAGCACAAATCGAGAAAGTAGCCGTAAGCGTTGCGAAGTTGAATAAATAATCACTACTGCTTCTATAGAGATAGAACACACAGAGAAATCTTCAGAAGCATATTTATAGCATGTTCTCATAGTAAAAAGGGATGTCCGCAGAGCCAGCTGAACTGGTCCTTGCAGACATCTCTTTTTGATATACAGCTCTTGCTGAATGTTGTAGCCTATTTATTGGTGCTGTGCTGTTTGTTCGCAAGGCGTGCGCCCGGTGTTCCTTTGCCCCGGTTTCTGTTCTTCAGCGCTTTCCGCTGATTCTCCTGGAATTTCTCCACGAATTCATGAGTGTCCATTACGGCGGTCCTCCTAAAAGTTTGCTCAGCTTAACCCCAGTGAATATACATTGAACAAAACTCACTCCGGAAGCATAAGCTTCAGTGTTGTTAAGCATAGCTATGAAAGCATACGCTTACGTTTGGTGTAGTTAATTTATCCACTTCGGACTCTTCTCATGCATGCTTATTTCTTTCGAATGTAACCAACCTCACAGACATCAGGACCCCAAAAAGCGCAAAGTAAACTCATAGTTTACTTAATTACATTGCGGTGCAGATTGAGGGGGCGAGACTGTGGGAAGCGTCGAACGCAGAATGAAAGAGAAGGAGATTCGCAGGAACGACATTATAGAAGCAGCGGAGACAGTCTTTTTTGCCAGAGGGTATCAGAATACGACCATGGATGACATTGCTACAGCGGCAGAGTTCAGCAAGAGAACGCTATATGTATATTTCAACAGCAAGGAACAGCTTTACTTTGAGATCATGATCAGGGGCTATAGATTGATGCAAGGGATGCTGCAGCAGGAATTGCTCGAGACGAAGACCGCTAATGCCATAGAAAGCCTTATGCAAATGGGCGAGGTTTTTTACCGTTTCAGCAAAGTGCACCCGGAATACTTCAAGGCCATTATGGAATACGAGACCGCAGAGATTGACTTCGATAGGGGAATCACGGACGCCTCCAGAGAGGAATGTTATGCCTTGGGTGAGACGATGACAGAGTACTTAATCGGGCTAACCCGCAAAGGGATAGAAGAGGGCGTAATCCGTACAAGCCTGAATCCAGTCCAAACCGCGCTGGTGCTGTGGTCTTGTGTGATCGGTGTTTTGAATACAGCGCGGAAGAAGGGGAATTATCTCAGGCAGATGCATTCGACAACACCGGATGAACTCGTAATGGCAGCCTTCCATCTGATGCTTGAGTCTATAAAAGTCTAGAGGAGCGGGTCCATTGAAAGGAAAGAGGCGCATTAAAATATTGAAGCTAATTATTTCGCTTATTGCCGGGCTAGTCCTTGCCGTGTTTGCCTTATTAATGCTCTTTAGCGGGGTCTTCAGACAGCAGCATTACTTGCAGCCTTGGAAGCCGGGCTACTCCGCAGCTATGACAGATCCCAGATTGAGACTGGCCGCACATGGTCTGCTGGCTGCAAGCGGGCATAATATGCAGCCTTGGCGGATCAAGCTGGATCAGAAGAATGATAAAGTGTTTACGCTATATGCCGACAACAGACGTCTGTCTCCGGCGGTCGATCCTGAAGCAAGACAGTTCATGATTTCACAGGGAACCTTTCTGGAATATGTACGGATTGCAGGACAACAGCTGGGTTATCAGGTAGATATCAAACTGTTTCCTGAAGGCGAGTATGATGAGAGCAGACTGGAAGAGAGTATGGCTAGCAAACCAGTTGCACGTCTTACGCTCAATAGCATAAGTCTGGTGAGCCAGCCGCCGCTCTACAATTATTTGTTCCAGCCGGATACCAACAGGGGACCTTATACTTCCGATAAGCTCAGCCTAGCTCAATTGAAGGGACTGCAGAGTATTAATGATATCAGCGGTCTACATATGAATATTGCTCAGGATCCAGGCAATATGAAGATATTGGGGGACTATGCCGTGGAGGCGGCAGTAATAGAGGCTGGTGTAGATTCTGTGATGCAGGAATCCGCACGGATCTTCCGTGCCAATGAACGGGAGAAGAATCAATTCCGTGATGGATTCTCTGTAGAAGGACAGGGGACTAGCGGTATTATGCGCCATATCCTTCAGGGTGCAGTAACTCTGTTTCCATCCATGAACGAAGGGAAAGCCGCTTCGAAGCAGTTTATCAACTCCACAACGGCTTCGGTCAACAGCACACCTGCGTACGCGCTAATTATCAGCGATGACAACAGCCGGATCAGTCAGGTCCGGAGCGGCATGCTCTACAGCCGGTTAACCTTGACCGCCCACCTCGAGGGGCTGGCGATGCAGCCGTTAAGCCAGGTGCTGGAGGAATATCCGGAGATGAGTGTGCTGTACAGCGGAATTCACAGCGTGTATGCCGCTCCAGGTCAGACGATTCAAATGCTGGCTCGTGTGGGTACTCCGCTTAAGACAGCGCCGCTTAGCATGAGGCGGGATGTGCTGGAGCTACTGGACAATAATTAAATCCGTAAATCTGCTAGAGATAGGAACAAGCCTTCACTCTGTGGATATTCTCTATCCTGTTGGATCAAATCCGTGAAGAACCTGGAGTTCAAGGTAATGTACAAAATAGTTTCAAAAAAATGCTTGCAATCACAATCCATACATGATATATTCTATTTCTGGCCGCGAAACATCAACGCCGAGCTCGAAAAGAAGTTGAAAAAAAGAGCTTGCATTGATCGGTTGGATGTGATATATTATAAGAGTTGCTGGTGACGCGGTAGTCGTTGCTGACAACGAGCTTGATCTTTGAAAACTGAACAACGAGTGAGTACCTGGAGATCGCTTCGGCGAGATCCAAAATAGAGAATGAAAATTCTCGTCAGATGTTTCAAAATGAGCAATCGCTCTTTCTAAAACCAATTTGGAGAGTTTGATCCTGGCTCAGGACGAACGCTGGCGGCATGCCTAATACATGCAAGTCGAGCGGAGTTCATTTGAAAGCTTGCTTTCAAATGAATTTAGCGGCGGACGGGTGAGTAACACGTAGGCAACCTGCCCTCAAGACTGGGATAACTACCGGAAACGGTAGCTAATACCGGATAATTTCTTTCCTCTCCTGAAGAGAGAATGAAAGGCGGAGCAATCTGCCACTTGGGGATGGGCCTGCGGCGCATTAGCTAGTTGGTGGGGTAACGGCTCACCAAGGCGACGATGCGTAGCCGACCTGAGAGGGTGAACGGCCACACTGGGACTGAGACACGGCCCAGACTCCTACGGGAGGCAGCAGTAGGGAATCTTCCGCAATGGGCGAAAGCCTGACGGAGCAATGCCGCGTGAGTGATGAAGGTTTTCGGATCGTAAAGCTCTGTTGCCAGGGAAGAACGTCCGGTAGAGTAACTGCTACCGGAGTGACGGTACCTGAGAAGAAAGCCCCGGCTAACTACGTGCCAGCAGCCGCGGTAATACGTAGGGGGCAAGCGTTGTCCGGAATTATTGGGCGTAAAGCGCGCGCAGGCGGTCATTTAAGTCTGGTGTTTAAACCTTGGGCTCAACCTGGGGTCGCACTGGAAACTGGGTGACTTGAGTACAGAAGAGGAAAGTGGAATTCCACGTGTAGCGGTGAAATGCGTAGATATGTGGAGGAACACCAGTGGCGAAGGCGACTTTCTGGGCTGTAACTGACGCTGAGGCGCGAAAGCGTGGGGAGCAAACAGGATTAGATACCCTGGTAGTCCACGCCGTAAACGATGAGTGCTAGGTGTTAGGGGTTTCGATACCCTTGGTGCCGAAGTTAACACAGTAAGCACTCCGCCTGGGGAGTACGGTCGCAAGACTGAAACTCAAAGGAATTGACGGGGACCCGCACAAGCAGTGGAGTATGTGGTTTAATTCGAAGCAACGCGAAGAACCTTACCAGGTCTTGACATCCCGATGAAAGCATTAGAGATAGTGCCCCTCTTCGGAGCATCGGAGACAGGTGGTGCATGGTTGTCGTCAGCTCGTGTCGTGAGATGTTGGGTTAAGTCCCGCAACGAGCGCAACCCTTGACTTTAGTTGCCAGCAGGTAAGGCTGGGCACTCTAGAGTGACTGCCGGTGACAAACCGGAGGAAGGTGGGGATGACGTCAAATCATCATGCCCCTTATGACCTGGGCTACACACGTACTACAATGGCCGGTACAACGGGAAGCGAAACCGCGAGGTGGAGCCAATCCCAGCAAAGCCGGTCTCAGTTCGGATTGCAGGCTGCAACTCGCCTGCATGAAGTCGGAATTGCTAGTAATCGCGGATCAGCATGCCGCGGTGAATACGTTCCCGGGTCTTGTACACACCGCCCGTCACACCACGAGAGTTTACAACACCCGAAGTCGGTGGGGTAACCCGCAAGGGAGCCAGCCGCCGAAGGTGGGGTAGATGATTGGGGTGAAGTCGTAACAAGGTAGCCGTATCGGAAGGTGCGGCTGGATCACCTCCTTTCTATGGAGAATCGTTTCCTGCAACGGAAACATTCAAATCGGAAGTATTACTTCCAAAACTCAGGTTTAGGCCTGTTACTCACTCGTTGGTCAGTTTTGAGAGTTTAAGCTCTCATCTTTAAACGGTCTGAATTTTCGAACATCACAGTCGTGATTGTCCCGAAATTTCAGCACCTTGATCCTTGAAAACTGGATACCGAAACGAATTTGCGTTTTAGAACATCTTTTAGCTGAAACTTGTGTAAGCAAGTTGAAATAGTTATTAGTCATGCTGAGCGATGGTTTTGGATTATGAGCGACTTTTGGCTTTAAACAGACTAGCGGACGGATTCATCCGGAAGCGCTGTTTAAAACAAGATGAGCGAATGAGCCAATACCGGAGCGATTGGTTAAGCTAATAAGAGCACACGGAGGATGCCTAGGCGCCAGGAGCCGACGAAGGACGTGGCGAACAACGAAACTGCCTCGGGGAGCTGTAAGCAAGCTTTGATCCGGGGGTGTCCGAATGGGGAAACCCAGCTGTGGTAATTCGCAGTTACTCGTATCTGAATACATAGGATACGCAGAGGCAGACCAGGGGAACTGAAACATCTAAGTACCCTGAGGAAGAGAAAACAATAGTGATTCCGTCAGTAGCGGCGAGCGAACGCGGAACAGCCTAAACCAAGGGGCTTGCCTCTTGGGGTTGTGGGACGTCTCACATGGAGTTACAAAGGAATATGGTAGGCGAAGAGGTCTGGAAAGGCCCGCGATAGAGGTAAAAGCCCTGTAACCTAAACTGTGTTCTCTCCGAGACGGATCCCGAGTAGTGCGGGGCACGTGAAACCCCGTATGAATCCAGCAGGACCATCTGCTAAGGCTAAATACTACCTGGCGACCGATAGTGAAACAGTACCGTGAGGGAAAGGTGAAAAGCACCCCGGAAGGGGAGTGAAATAGAACCTGAAACCGTGTGCTTACAAAAAGTCAGAGCCCTATTACTGGGTGATGGCGTGCCTTTTGTAGAATGAACCGGCGAGTTACGTTTAACATGCAAGGTTAAGTCGAGAAGACGGAGCCGCAGCGAAAGCGAGTCTGAATAGGGCGAATGAGTATGTGGACGTAGACCCGAAACCGTGTGATCTACCCCTGTCCAGGGTGAAGGTGCGGTAACACGCACTGGAGGCCCGAACCCACGCATGTTGAAAAATGCGGGGATGAGGTGGGGGTAGCGGAGAAATTCCAATCGAACTCGGAGATAGCTGGTTCTCCCCGAAATAGCTTTAGGGCTAGCCTCGGTGAATGGAGTGGTGGAGGTAGAGCACTGATTGGGTGCGGGGCCCGCAAGGGTTACCAAGCTCAGTCAAACTCCGAATGCCATTAACTTCTTGCCGGGAGTCAGACAGTGAGTGCTAAGATCCATTGTCAAAAGGGAAACAGCCCAGACCATCAGCTAAGGTCCCCAAGTGTGTGTTAAGTGGGAAAGGATGTGGAGTTGCACAGACAACCAGGATGTTGGCTTAGAAGCAGCCACCATTGAAAGAGTGCGTAATAGCTCACTGGTCGAGTGACTCTGCGCCGAAAATGTAACGGGGCTAAACACACCACCGAAGCTATGGCTAGATACTTTGTATCTGGGGTAGGGGAGCGTTGTATGTGGGTTGAAGGTGTACCGTAAGGAGCGCTGGACAGCATACAAGTGAGAATGCCGGTATGAGTAACGAAAAGATCAGTGAGAATCTGATCCGCCGAAAGCCCAAGGTTTCCTGAGGAAGGCTCGTCCGCTCAGGGTAAGTCGGGACCTAAGGCGAGGCCGAAAGGCGTAGTCGAAGGACAACAGTTTGAAATTACTGTACCACCGTAATCCGCTATGAGCGATGGGGTGACGCAGGAGGGTAGTGACGCGGACTGATGGATATGTCCGTCTAAGCAGTGAGGCTGATGTGTAGGCAAATCCGCACATCAATAAGGCTGGGCTGTGATGGGGAGCGAAAATTGTAGTAGCGAAGGTCATGATCTCACACTGCCAAGAAAAGCCTCTAGCCAGGAGAAGGTGCCCGTACCGCAAACCGACACAGGTAGGCGAGAAGAGAATTCTAAGGCGCGCGGAAGAACTCTCGTTAAGGAACTCGGCAAAATGACCTCGTAACTTCGGGAGAAGAGGTGCCTCGGTAGGGTGAATAGCCCGAGGGGGCCGCAGTGAAAAGGCCCAAGCGACTGTTTAGCAAAAACACAGGTCTGTGCGAAGCCGCAAGGCGAAGTATACGGGCTGACGCCTGCCCGGTGCTGGAAGGTTAAGGGGAGTGGTTAGGGGCAACCCGAAGCTGTGAACCGAAGCCCCAGTAAACGGCGGCCGTAACTATAACGGTCCTAAGGTAGCGAAATTCCTTGTCAGGTAAATTCTGACCCGCACGAATGGCGTAACGACTTGGGCGCTGTCTCAACGAGAGATCCGGTGAAATTTTAATACCTGTGAAGATGCAGGTTACCCGCGACAAGACGGAAAGACCCCATGGAGCTTTACTGCAGCTTGATATTGAATTTGGGTACGATCTGTACAGGATAGGTGGGAGCCGTAGAGGCAGGAGCGCAAGCTTCTGCGGAGGCGCCGTTGGGATACCACCCTGATCGTATCTAGGTTCTAACCTAGTACCCTAAGCGGGTACGGGGACCGTGTCAGGCGGGCAGTTTGACTGGGGCGGTCGCCTCCTAAAGAGTAACGGAGGCGTTCAAAGGTTCCCTCAGAATGGTTGGAAATCATTCGCAGAGTGCAAAGGCATAAGGGAGCTTGACTGCGAGACCTACAAGTCGAGCAGGGACGAAAGTCGGACTTAGTGATCCGGTGGTACCGCATGGAAGGGCCATCGCTCAACGGATAAAAGCTACCCTGGGGATAACAGGCTTATCTCCCCCAAGAGTCCACATCGACGGGGAGGTTTGGCACCTCGATGTCGGCTCATCGCATCCTGGGGCTGAAGTAGGTCCCAAGGGTTGGGCTGTTCGCCCATTAAAGCGGTACGCGAGCTGGGTTCAGAACGTCGTGAGACAGTTCGGTCCCTATCTGTCGTGGGCGCAGGAAATTTGAGAGGAGCTGTCCTTAGTACGAGAGGACCGGGATGGACGTACCGCTGGTGCATCAGTTGTTCCGCCAGGAGCATGGCTGAGTAGCTACGTACGGACGGGATAAGCGCTGAAAGCATCTAAGCGTGAAGCCCCCCTCAAGATGAGATTTCCCAACTAGTAAGACCCCTTGAAGACGACGAGGTAGATAGGTTGGAGGTGGAAGTGCAGCAATGCATGGAGCTGACCAATACTAATCGGTCGAGGGCTTATCCAAATTTCTTAGAGCGCAGATTCGTTTCGGATTCAGTTTTCAGGAATCAATTCCTGAAGCATTTACGCTGTAAATGCCCGTTTGGTGGCGATAGCGGAGGGGTTCCACGCGTACCCATCCCGAACACGACCGTTAAGCCCTCCAGCGCCGATGGTACTTGGACCGAAGGGTCCTGGGAGAGTAGGACGCCGCCAAGCGGACAATCCACACACATTGTGGTATTTTTTTTGCCCTTATTAGTTAAATTGGTGTATGAGAACGGGCCTTTAGCTCAGCTGGTTAGAGCGCACCTCTGATAAGGGTGAGGTCAGTGGTTCGAGTCCACTAAGGCCCACCATATTCCCTGATAGCTCAGTTGGTAGAGCACTCGACTGTTAATCGAGTTGTCACAGGTTCGAGTCCTGTTCGGGGAGCCATCTGGAGAGGTGTCCGAGTTTGGCCGAAGGAGCACGATTGGAAATCGTGTAGGCGCCACAAGCGTCTCGAGGGTTCGAATCCCTCTCTCTCCGTAGCTTTACCTTCTCTGTATAGGGATGAGAACCCTAAGTGGTTCGTTGGAGCATAAGCTTCGATAGCAACAGCTTCGCAATCTCGTAACGAAGTGAAGAGTATCCCTCTCTCTCTCCGTAGCTTTACCTTCTCTGTATAGGGATGAGAAAAACAATTTTAAACAGCATGGCTCGTTGGTCAAGGGGTTAAGACACCTCCCTTTCACGGAGGTAACATGGGTTCGAATCCCATACGAGTCACCAATTTCTTCTTCGATTAATGGGATGAGAATTCCCTGGGTTCGTTGAAGCATAGGCATCGTAAGGAATACATCGCAATCTCGTAACGGAGTGGAGAGTATCCCATACGAGTCATACATGGAGGCTTAGCTCAGCTGGGAGAGCATCTGCCTTACAAGCAGAGGGTCGGGGGTTCGAACCCCTCAGCCTCCACCATCTATCTTTAACAGAATAGATCTTTAACATTGACGCGGGGTGGAGCAGCCCGGTAGCTCGTCGGGCTCATAACCCGAAGGCCGCAGGTTCAAATCCTGCCCCCGCAATTAATTTGGAACCGTGGTGTAGTTGGCCTAACATGCCTGCCTGTCACGCAGGAGATCGCGGGTTCGAATCCCGTCGGTTCCGCCATTTTTATTGTATGAAGGTATCAGGGATTGAGCATCCTATATCTCGAAGTATAGAGTATCCACCCGATTCCGTAGTGTCTGCTAATTATTAATATTGGGGATTAGCCAAGCGGTAAGGCAACGGACTTTGACTCCGTCATTCATAGGTTCGATTCCTATATCCCCAGCCATTTCATTTATGTTTATTTCTCTTATGAGAGCCATTAGCTCAGTTGGTAGAGCACCTGACTTTTAATCAGGGTGTCGAAGGTTCGAGTCCTTCATGGCTCACCATTTTCTTATAAAGTGTGCGCGTGTGGCGGAATGGCAGACGCACCAGACTTAGGATCTGGCGTTTCACGACGTGGGGGTTCAAGTCCCTTCACGCGCACCATGTTTTTGCGGACGTGGCTCAGCGGTAGAGCATCGCCTTGCCAAGGCGAGGGTCGCGGGTTCGATTCCCGTCGTCCGCTCCATATAGATTTTGCGCCCTTAGCTCAGCTGGATAGAGCGTTTGACTACGAATCAAAAGGCCGGGAGTTCGAATCTCTCAGGGCGCGCCATTTATAACTTCATTGGATCATCAAAGTGTCCCCAGATTCGAACGAGTTCGTTGGAGCATAGACTTCGATAGAATAACTTCGCAATCGGATGCGAAGCATCCGTATCTCTCAAGGCGCGCCATTATTACTTTGCAGTATAGCTTTTATATTTACGGGATGTAGCTCAGCTTGGTAGAGCACCTGGTTTGGGACCAGGGGGTCGCATGTTCAAATCGTGTCATCCCGATATTTCACCTTTGCGGGTGTAGTTCAATGGTAGAACTTCAGCCTTCCAAGCTGATAGCGTGGGTTCGATTCCCATCACCCGCTTAAATAATAGTTGCAGAAACCCTTGATATTCAAGGGTTTTTGTTTGTTTTATTCCAGGGACACGACAGGTTGATGCTGTTGTGTTTTTTTAGTGTGGGGCGGAAGTGTTACTTACTAAAAATACATAGTATATGCTGGTGGCCGCCCTATGGGCTGGTAATGCTATATTTTGCAGACAGCCATGTTTATATAGACCTGTTATATTAGAACTATGGAAGTACAGGCACTATTTACTTGGAAGTTGAGGAGCATTTATTATGACAGACAAAGTAATACGGATCTTCAAGATTATTAACGCCATCCAGTCGAATCCCGGGATTACGGCTGCGGATCTGGCATTCCGGTGCGAGGTGAATATTAGAACGATTTATAGGGACCTGGATGTGATCAGTCATTTTGCACCGGTGATGAATGAGGGGAGAGGAACGGGGTATAAGTTTATGGGGAAATTCTTCTTATACCCGCTGGATTTCTCCGAGCAGGAGGCGATGGCTTTCTCTCTGTTGCCCTCCGTGCTGGCTCCCGGCAAAATCCCCCCAGGTTTTCTATCTGCCTTTGACAAAGTCATGGGCACACATCTGAAGGAGAAATCCAAACAGAATGGAATGCTTGAGAATATTTCAGATATTATTCAAATGGGCAAGCCTGCGTACCGCAAGGAGAGCCGGAATTTCCTGCAGCCGCTGATCGGGGCGATTATGGAACAACGGCGGATTCGTACGGTCTATCACTCGCAATTGCGGAACGAGACAACGCAGCGGGAGATTGATCCTTATTATTTGATTCCGCGTGACCAGAGATTCTATCTGATTGGCTATTGCCACCTGAAGAGGGCAATCCGCACGTTTCGCATCAGCCGTTTTCAGCAGGTTGAGGTGACGGATACCTCCTTCGACAAAAGGGATTTTAATATTAAACAGTATCTGAAAAACACCTGGTCGATCGACCGGGGCAATAAGAATACGACCTTCAAAGTGCGGTTTCATCCGGAGGTAGCACGTTACATCAAAGAAGAGGAATTGTTCGTTCATCCACGGATGACCGACGAAGAAGACGGAAGTCTGCTGTTTGAAGTCACTGTCAATAATGACAAGGAATTTATCAAGTGGATTCTGCAATATGGTCCCAACGCCGAGATTCTTGAGCCGGCATCCGCGAGACAGGGACTGAGGCAGCAGCTGGAGCAGTGGATGAATGTGTATTATTAGGGAATATACATAGAAAAATGCAAATACGATGATCCCAAGAAACCCCTGACTTATGAAGTCAGGGGTTTCTGTGCGCTGAAGGGTGCAAGTGGAGTTACTCCGGTACCACCAGTCCCAACCCGTCCGCAATACGCCGGCCAAATTCCGGATCAGCTTTGTAGAAGTGACCAATCTGGCGAAGCTTGATCTCATCTGACTCGACTGGAGTCATCGCGCCTACAATATTGCGTACGAGCCGGGCACGCTCCTCTTCACCCAGCAGACGATAGAGATCACCCGGCTGGGTGTAATGATCGTTGTGATCATAAGGGACACTATCGGCTTGGCCGGAGACTGCAAAAGCAGCCGGTTTATCCTGCGGCGATTCAGTTGCCCCGCCGAAGCTGTTAGGCTCGTAATACACGGAGCCTCCGCCGTTATTGGTGTGATTCAGCGCGCCGTCCCGCTGATTATTGTTCACCTCGGTGATGGGCCGGTTAATCGGCAGGTGGTTGTGATTCGCTCCTACCCGGTAGCGGTGGGCGTCGCCGTAGGCGAAGAGGCGGCCCTGGAGCATTTTATCAGGAGAGGCTTCTATCCCTGGCACAAATGATCCCGGAGAGAAGGTAGCCTGCTCTACTTCGGTGAAGTAGTTCTCAGGATTGCGGTCCAGCACCATGCGGCCCACCTCAATCAGCGGGTAATCCTTCTGGGACCATACCTTGGTAACATCAAACGGGTCGAAACGGTAGGTGTCAGCATCCTCTACAGGCATGATCTGCACATGCAGTCTCCAGGCGGGGAAATCCCCTTTGTCGATCGCATTGAACAAGTCCTCTGTATGATAATCCGGGTTATCGCCGGCAATCTGCGCAGCCAGATTAACATCGAGATTCTTGACGCCCTGCTCTGTTTTGAAATGGTATTTCACCCATACTGCCGCGCCTTCTGCATTCACCCACTTGAACGTATGGCTGCCGAAGCCGTGCATATGACGGAGGGTGGCCGGTATGCCACGGTCAGACATCAGAATGGTAACCTGGTGCAGGGATTCCGGGGAGAGCGACCAGAAATCCCACACAGCGTTCGGGTTCTTCAGATGCGTCTGCGGATGGCGTTTCTGAGTATGGATAAAGTCCGGGAATTTAATTGCATCACGGATGAAAAAGACAGGTGTATTGTTGCCGACGAGGTCGTAGTTGCCTTCTTCGGTGTAGAATTTCACGGCAAAGCCGCGCGGATCGCGTACGGTATCGGAAGATCCCGATTCTCCGGCTACAGTGGAAAAGCGGATGAACATCGGTGTGCGTTTGCCGACTTCAGACAAGAAGGAAGCCTTCGTATATTGGGAGAGATCATTGGTGACTTCAAAATAACCATGGGCACCGGCGCCTTTGGCATGGACGACACGTTCAGGAACACGCTCCCGGTTGAAATGGGCTAATTTCTCCAGCAGATGAACATCCTGCAGCAAAGTGGGTCCGCGGGAACCGGCTGTCATAGAATTCTGGTTGTCACCTACCGGGGCACCCCAGCTTGTCGTTAGTTTGTTATTGCTCTCACTCATGAATATAGTCACCTCGTATTAGGATTTGATTTTAGATTAAGTATAAGTTTTATAATAACAAAAAATTAAATAAAATCAATCCTTTTTTATAATTATTATAATTAACTATATGCGGAAGAAGTTGTGATCATGATAATGCGGACTGCCTCTGGGCACGGAATATATCTCGCAATATTGGATGGCAAGGGCAAGGGCAAGAGCGAGAGAGAGGGAAAGGGAGGTATGAAGCTGAAGAAGTAAGGTGACAACGTCAAAAACCCTCTACGTTAGGCGTAAGAGGGTCTCTATTGCTGCCATCAGTCAGGAAAGCGGCCTGTATCAAATAAGCAGATGTGAGCGTTAATTATTCGTACAGTTCCAGCTCGCCTATAGAAGTGGAGTAAGCGCCGTTGTTGGCGGTAATGACCAGCCTGTAGCTGGTATAGTCACCTGTTGAAGAGAGGTTGAAGTAGTAAGAGGAACCCGGATAATAAAGGCCGGACTGGCTGCTCAGAACGACCCAGCTGCCGCCGTTACTGGAGCCCTGTAGGGTCCAGGTTTTTGGCACATTCGCCTGAGGCTGGGATGAGGTGGTAAGCCTATAGCTGCGTACCTTTTTGGAAGTGCCAAAGCTGTATTGCAGATATCCTGAGCTGCCGCTGGAAGTGGAATAATAGGTGCTGTAATCATGGTCAAAAGCTTTGTAGGCTTCATGGAATGCCCATTCGCTGCTGGCGGAGGCGGTACCCGCCGGACTTGTGTTGGAGGTCATCACTGGAACAAGATTTCCGGCAGCACTAGCTCCGGTTAAGCTGATCGCAGAAGCCATAAGCAGAGTCCCCAAGCCGATACCTACTTTTTTGAAGCTGCCCATTCGTTGCAATTGCATTTGCCCATCTCCCTTTGTAGTGGTTTTACCTGCTTCACTTGTGCGTGTTTGGCCTAAATGAACTCCCGGGAACTTCTAGCCGCTCATCGCCTACCTTATTGTGCAAACGTTTGTAGCACAGTATCACTGTAACCTAAGTGAACTGAAAATATTGTCGGAATTGGACAAGCAGCCAAAAAAAATTGGTTTGGGAAACTGATTTCACTAAGAGTAGGATATTTGCCCGGAATTCCGCTGAAAAGCAGATTAAATGAAGATGATTAATGTTATTAAAGATAAAGAATATGAACTAAAAACTCGTGAAACCTAAAAATTCCCGCCCGCTAAAGCGGGCAGGAGGGAACGAAGAAAGGGCATATAGGAGGAAGCTGCAGAACTGCGACGCGAATCAGCCTTTGATGTACATCCGGTTATAGTATTCATCCAGCATGCGTTTGGTGGCGAACTCGGTGCGGGTGGTCTCAATGCTGCGGTGCATCATCTGCACCCACTTGTCTTTGTTCTCATAGAAGGTCGGCAGAACGCGGTTCAGGAGTGTATCATACAGGGCATCGCTATCGTGCTGGTCAAGTACAGCAAAATCAGTAGTCTCAAAGCCGTCCCCGATCTGCCAGCCGTTCTCGCCGTCTATACAGGCCTCCGGCCACCAGCCGTCAAGGATGGAGCAGTTGAGGACGCCGTTCATGGCGGCCTTCATACCGGAGGTTCCGCTGGCTTCCAGCGGTCTGCGCGGATTGTTCAGCCAGATATCGGAGCCGCGGGTGAGCTGGGCCCCGATGGTCATATCGTAGTTTTCCAGGAAAACTACACTTTTCGGGTATTTTTTCATCATGGCTACGAGGTTGCTGACGATTCTCTTGCCGTTATCATCCAGCGGATGCGCTTTGCCGGAGAAGACAATCTGAACTTTGCCGCTCTCCAGGTAAGGCTCAATCACCTCGGGCTGGGAGAAGATCAGGTCACTGCGTTTGTAGGGAGCCGCGCGGCGGGAGAAGCCAATGAGCAGATTGTCTGCATTCAGGGCAATCCCGGAACGCTCTTCGATGAAGCTGATCAGCTCCTGCTTGATCTCCTTATGCACAGCCCACAGGTCGCCGCCTTCTTCAAAAGCACGGGTCATCCGTTCATCTACCCAGGTAGGCGTATGAATTGCATTGGTAATGCCGATGATCTCGGACCGGCCGGCGACTTCCTTCCACATTTTATTAGCGGTGTCGGCATGGAGCTGGGCAACGGCATTCGAGATGCGTGACAGGCGCAGGCCGGCTACCGTCATGTTGAACGGTTCTCCGCCGATCCGTTCCATCTGGGCGCGGGTTAAGCCGTTAAATGCACCCATGTACTCCAGACGGTCGAGCGGATGGGTCTCATTACCTTCCTTGATCGGTGTATGTGTAGTGAACACAACCTCTTCCCGTGTAGCTTTCCAGGCTTCCTCAAAAGTACTGCCGCCGGACATCTTCTCACGGATCAGCTCAATTGCAGCAAGGGCCGCATGCCCCTCGTTGAAGTGATAGACATTAACCGGAATTCCCAGAGCACGCATGGCTTTGACGCCGCCGATCCCCAGGACAATCTCCTGGGCAATGCGTTCTTCCCCGAACCAGCCATACAGCTGGCCTGTAATCCAGGCATCACTGTTCTCGGGAATATCGGTATCCAGCAGATAAAGCGGGCTGTTGCCGAAATGCTCTGTTTTCCACACTTTGCAGACGACATCGGTTTTTCTGACTTTTACCGTAACCTTGACGCCGGTATCTTCAAGGAACTCATACTCATAATTATGGTAGGAGTCGTACGGATTGCCGTTTGCATCAATTTTCTGGTCCGTGTAGCCTTGTTTCCATTTGAGTCCGATGGGGATGACGGGAGCTCCTATATCCTTGGCACCTTTGATGTAATCTCCGGCCAGAATGCCCAGGCCTCCGGCGTACATTTTGAAGTCGGAATGGAGCCCGTACTCCATGCTGAAATAAGCTACTGACGGCAGTTGGTTCTCGTTCACTTGATAAGCCTCCTAAATATGATTTAGATTATTATTGGCCAAGCTGCAGGCTTTATCTAAGATGCAAACGTTTGCTCAAAAGAATATGTTAGGCTCTGGAAGCGATTGCACACCTATTCTAGCATATTTGTCTTTAAAAAGCACAACGAAGTTTTGATAAAAAAATTCTTCAAAGCTTCCATTCATAAAAATTTGATTAACCCGGCTGAAGGCCATAAGATAAGAGGATAACAACCAGTAACGCCGGTGCCGTCCCTTCCATGGAGAAGGTAGCCTTAATGGCGAAGAAACAATGGAAATAAACCAAGTGGTGGTGTTCATGTTGAGTATAGTCGTAATTGGAAGTCTGAATATGGATATGGTAGTACGCACGAAACGGGCTCCGGAAGCGGGCGAGACGCTGTTTGGCCAGGAGTTCGCATTGTCCCCCGGCGGGAAAGGTGCCAATCAGGCCGTTGCTGCAGCCAGACTTGGCGCGGAGGTAACCATGATCGGCAGAGTGGGCCGGGACTCTTTTGGCAGCGGACTGCTGGAGGTTATGACACAGGAGCAGGTTCACACCGGATATATCACGCAGAGTGAGTCACAGGCTACAGGAGTCGCCTCCATTGTGGTGGACGGAGAAGGCGAGAACCGGATTATCGTGGTGCCCGGTGCGAATGTCGAGATGAAGCCGGTTGATATTGAAGCACTTGAACCGGTTATCCGCCAAGCCGGAATTGTCGTCATGCAGCTGGAGACGGACCTGACGATGGTAGAGGCTGCGGCTGCCGTTGCTTCCCGCCATGGAATTCCGGTGATCCTCAACCCGGCACCGGCTCAGCCGCTCGGAGATGAATTGCTTCATCATGTGACTTACCTGACTCCGAATGAAACAGAGGCGGGCATTCTGGCCGGTATTTCGGTAGGGAGTGTGGATGATGCGGAGCGTGCGGCACGGATTTTGCTGCAAAAAGGGGTTCAGCATATTATTGTCACACTGGGCTCCAAAGGGGCGCTGATTGTGAATGCCGCCGGCAGCCTGCATGTTCCCGGGTTCCCGGTACAAGCTGTAGATACAGTGGCGGCGGGCGACTCCTTCAACGGGGCATTGGCTTGGCAGCTTACCCGCGGGAAAACGCTGGATGAAGCGGTCAGATTCGCGAATGCGGTCGGTGCACTGGCGGTTGGCAAAGCGGGAGCGATTCCTTCGCTTCCAAGATTGCAAGAGGTGAAGCAGTTCCTGCAGGAAGCTGCTGATGCCGAGCCGGGCGCACAGTAGATTTAGCGTAAGGAACGTGTAAACGGTCCTTTGAGATTCGTAAGTTCATTCTGTATAAGGATTCTGGTTAATATATTGCGGGGATTGTTGTATTCTGTGCAGGATTGTCTAACTAACCAGACACGGAATGCTGCGGATAAGCGGGCCGGGCGGTTAATTCACAGGCTTAGCCTGATACCTAAGGAGCTGGAGCGATGAGCGGTACAGTAACCGTTAAGAATGTAACCCTCGGGGAGGGGATGCCCAAAATCTGCGTTCCGCTGGTCGGAACAACGTTATCCGAGCTTCGGGAAGAGGCGGAGGCCCTTAAGGCTCTGGCTCCGGATGTGGTGGAGTGGCGGAGCGATTTCTTCAGCCAAGTGGAGGATATCGCAGCGGTAACGGAGGTATTGGAGGAAATCCAGCGTGTTCTGCCGGAGGTTCCGCTGATCTTCACGTTCCGCAGCGCCCAAGAGGGCGGGGAGAAGGAAATCTCCACGGAATATTACTTCCGGCTCAACAAAGCTGCTGTGGAGAGCGGATACGTTGATATTGTGGATGTGGAGTTGTTTAACGAGGAACAGGAGGTCCGCGGGCTGATTGCCACAGCGCATGACAATGCGGTATTCGTGATTATATCGAATCATGACTTCCATGGCACGCCGTCACAGGATGAAATCGTCTCCCGGCTGCGCAGAGCACAGGAGCTTGGCGGAGATCTGCCGAAGATTGCTGTGATGCCGCAGAGTGCGGGGGATGTGCTGACCCTGCTGGCAGCGACAAACAAGATGCAGGAGCAGTATGCGGACCGTCCGATCATTACGATGTCGATGGCCGGAGAGGGCGTAATCAGTCGGCTTGCCGGTGAAATCTTCGGCTCGGCGCTGACCTTCGGGGCGGCGCATAAGCCTTCGGCTCCGGGTCAGGTAGCGGTTGCCGAGCTGCGCAGTGTGCTGGAGCTGCTGCACCGCAGCTTATAATCAAGAATAGAGAAGGATGTTCCCGGGCCTGTGAAATGGCGGGAGCATCCTTTTTCGAAATATAAGAATTTATATGCTTCACGCTATCAATTATCCTTCTATTTCTCGCTGAAACGGTACCGCCCTTGTGGAATGATGGCATATCATACTCGGTCTTTCAGTACGGCACCCCGACATACCTGCAAACAGCTACAACTCAGGGAGGCTGCTGCTGTCTATTTCCAGTCCACGCTCCATAAATACCTCTTTGGCCACAAAAGTAGCATTAAGCACACGCGGAAATCCGGCGTATGGCACGCAGTGCAGAATGGCCTCGATAACCTCTTTTGGGGAAAGTCCTACATTAAGGGCGGCATTGATGTGAACAGTGAGCTGGGGCTCGCAGCCGCCAAGTGTTGTCAGGGAGGATAGGGTTACTAACTGCCGCTGCCGCAAATCCAGCCCTTCACGGGAGTAAATGTCCCCAAAGGCAAACTCGATCACAAATTTCCCAAGATCGGGAGAGATGTCTTTTAGGGATTCGATTACCTTTGCTCCTCCAGTACCATCCACCTCCATCAGCTTCTTCCAACCACGTTCATAACGTTCTGTAGTCATAGGTTAACCTCCATTTAATTTCGTTTTGTTGTCCTGTATTCAGGTTACAGCTTAGAGCGCGCTCTAATGCAACCTTTCATTTGGTGTGCTAAGATTGGGCAATGGAGAACTTACTAACAATTCAGGAAATGTCCCGTCTTACGGGACTGTCGGCACATACGCTGCGGTATTACGAGAAGGAAGGGATGCTGGAGAATGTGGCGCGGAATGAACAGGGCTATCGGGTATATTCGGAGGCTGATGTCTCTTGGGTACAATTCCTCGTTATTTTGCGGGAGCTGGATATTCCGATCCGTGAAATGAAGCGGTATTCCAATCTGCGCAGTCAAGGGCCATCTACCGTCTATGAGCGGCGGCTTATGCTGGAAGCCCACCAGAGCAGGGTTGAGCAGCAGATGCATAAGCTTGGTGAGAATCTGGACAAGGTCGCCAGTAAGATTAGGTATTACAAAGAAATGGAGAACGAGGTTCGAAAATGACTTAGAGGAATGTCAAATACACTTGTAGCGTTAAAACGCTACAAGTGTATAAATGAAGTTAAAGGACTCTGTGAACCCGTATCTTATTCGTTAACAAACGGGAGCTCCAGTTGTATGGAAATTCAGGCGATATAGTGTTAGTGTGGATTCCTTGGTTTCCTTATTCCTGCTTGGTTCCAGTGTAGACATGTACTGCATCCCGCAGGAACCCGGCCAGTCCAGGACGGCGTTTGTCGTAATAGGCGGTAAAGCGTTCATCATCGACATACATCTGCGCTACCCCTGCGTGAGCTTCCTTGGTGTAGGTATCCCAGTAGAAGCTAAGCCACTGGCGGTGCAGATCAGCTGCCTTCTGCGCAAGCTCACCCGCCGAATCTCCGTCCTCCATTGCCCGCTCCAGCGAAGCGAACATGTCTGCTTCAAGCTGCTGGATGGCAGCATACTGCTCCTCGGTCATGTTCTTCAGCTTGCGGTTCGACTTCTCTACGGCGTCTTCGCCGTACTTCTCCCGGATCTCCTGCCCGTACTTCTGCTCGTTATCGTCAATCAGCTTCTGCTTAAAGCCTGCGAATTTCTCATCATTGCTCATTATGATTCTCCCTTCTGTGTGTGCAAGTGTCTGCTCGACGTTCGCGATCAGCTGGTCCAGCTGCTGTCTCCGCTGAAGCAGCTTGTCATGGTGCTCGCGCAGCGCGCGGGCTCCATCGAAGGAAGGTGATGTGACAATCTCCCTGATTCCCTCCAGGCTTAAGCCCAGCTCCCGGTAAAACAGAATCTGCTGCAGCCGGTCCACCTCGGCCTGGCCGTAGATGCGGTATCCCGAGGAATTGATTCTGGCCGGCTTCAGAATCCCGAATTCATCGTAATACCGCAGTGTCCGCGTGCTGATTCCCGCGAGTGCTCCCAGCTTCTGAACAGTGTACTCCATTGTCATTTCAGCCTCCAACTCTGTCTTGGCGTATACAGCATGGACGTGCTCTAGCGTCACCGCCGTGTAAGCTGCTGCTTACAAAAACTACTCTACACCTTCACGTAACGGCAATGTCAAATCCTAATTTTAGGATAACCCAAGGGCTGGCCGGATAACCGGATAACCGTATAATCTCTCAAATAGCAAATAGCAAACAGCAAACAGCGGCCGTCTCCGTAGCTGCTGCTAGGAAACTGCCGCTGTCGGGCAGAGCATGGGGGATGTCTATTTCTTGCCGACTTGGGCGGCGAAATACGCCTGCAGTTCCGCTAGCTTCCGGGGATCGGCCAGAGCATCTTCAGCAGGGAAGTAATGCTCGGCCACAAGCTCCCAGGTGGGAACGATCTTCTGGGAGGTCATGGCTTTGATGGCGATCTTGACGGTCTTGCGTTCTCTGGCGTTGGAGAAGGTGTCGATATAGTGCTGAGAGCGCCCGAAATCGAGTTCATTGAAGACCGCACGGAAAATATCGGCCGTCATCTTGGCATCGTCCAGCGCGCGGTGTGCAGAGCCTGAAGGCTCAAGGCCGAACAGGGCCATAGCGCCTTCAACGCTGATGTCATTGCTTAGGCCGCGGGCGCGGAGCACGCCTTTGAGCAGATCAAAGTAGGTCGCTTCCATCCAGTAGGCATCATCGATTTTGTGCATCCGCACGTCCTGGATGATCCGTTTCATATCCTCGCCGCCCCAAGTCAGCAGCAGCACGCCGTCCGTGCTCTGATCAAGCCAGGCTCTGAAGGCGGCTATCACCTTCGGGAACCGGTCGGCGACATCGATATCCTCTTGGGGGATGCCGGTTTTTTTCTTGATAAAGGAATTGAGGGTGGAGAAGTATATGGGTTTGATTAAGGCAGAGAACTCGCCCTTATATTGCAATGAAGCGTCTAGACGGACAGCTCCGATCTCAATGACCTCCATAGGGTGCTCACTGGCAAATTTGCGGCCGTTGAATTCGATGTCCAGAATAATATAATCCACAGGTAATGCCTCCGTTTCAGTGACTGGCGCCGGATTGCCCGTAATTGCGCCGACATTTCTATTTTAACAAAAAAAGTGCTTGTGTGGGGAATTCGGCGGTGAAATGGCAGATTGATGCAGGAACGGCGGCAATTCGGTGTCGAATAGCTTAATAGCAGGTAATCTATTGGATCGGCGGTTCGGCCTGTGCCGGAAAAAGTACGCTAGCGAGGTGGCGGGCCTATTGTTGTGAAGGGGAGTCAGCTGCTGCCAGCGGCTCTTGTAAAAAGGAGGAAATTAATATGACAGCTAAAGAATGGCTGGCAGACCATATCTGCGATCTCGAGGAACTACTGCTGAGCAATGAAGTGCGTACGAATCCTGAAGCGGTGTCACTGCTGATCGCAGATGATTACACTGAATTCGGAAGTTCAGGCAGGGTATGGCGGAAACAGGATCAGGTTGGTGAAGGGGGCGCAGGCGAGGTACGGATGACCTTGAGTAACTTTGAACTTCATACATTGTCTGAGGATAATGTACTTGCGACCTACCGGACCTTCAACGAAGAGTCCGGTATGCATTGCCTGCGCAGTTCAATCTGGAAATTCCGCGATGGACGCTGGCAGATGTTTTTTCATCAAGGAACACCGGCCCATGAAATTTAACGCGGATACTACGTATAACAGCATAAAAGTTGCATTATTATGCATTTTTATATGAAAATTTTGGGTATTGTATCTTTGTTTGTAATTTTATATATAGGTAAAGCAGGAGAATAGTCATAATACGTCGAATTTCTACCTTATGCAGTAGGCAGGAAGAGAGGTATGTATGATGAAGAACAAGCTGAAATCGAATTTGCAGATGCTGCAGAATGCTTACTCTTCTTTATGCGGATTGACGGTTATGATAACTAATCAAGCGGACGAACGGTTAACTGAGCCTTCCGGAATGACTGATATGGTTGGCTTATTATTAGGTTATCAGAGTAACTCCACTGAAGATACCATAATGAAAATTATCGAAAAAGTACGGGGCATTTCCAAGCCGATTATATATGAAACCATCTCAGGGTTTAAGCTTCTGGTGGCCCCCGTGCAAATTAGAGAACAAACGCCATATTATATTCTTGCAGGTGTTTGGATTGATGGAAGTACTAAAGAATTGATTACCGGCAAAATAAAAGAAACGATCACTCCGGAAGAATGGCAGCATTGGATTCGCGCCCTTGATAGGGTTGAAGTATATGACAAACAAAATATTGATAATTTCTTCATTCAACTGGAAGCGCTTGCAGACACAGTGGCGGCTTTACTCGAGTGTGAGCAGAATGGAAATAATTCTTCGAATAATCTGCAGCTGCTGAATCTCGTACATCTGCTGGATTCAGGAAGCCCAAGCTGGATACAAGGTGTGCTGGGCATATTTGTACGTGTGCTGGGACTTGAATTTGCGGGGTACGCCAGTAATGTTACGAATAGTGAACAATTTACTGTAATTGAAACAACCGGGATTCATGGGGATAATCTGCTATTTAGATCTTCCTTTTATGTAGGGGAAGGCTTTTTGGGGCAGGTAGGGCTCTCCAGGCAGATGGGGTATTGGGAGAAGGTCGACCGTGACCCGCGGGTTTCTTTTTTTACTTCAAAGGGAATTAAGCCAAAAGTGATCATCTGTTATCCCATAAAGTATAAAAATAAGCTGTTCGGGCTGTTGTTTGGCGGAGATTCCTTAAGGCAGGAAATATCGGAAGAGCAGGCGGATATGGGTATGCTGATAGCCCAGCAATTCTCATCTACCGTATATCATATGGATAACGAAGCAGAATACGAACGGCGAAGAATGCGGATTGATGCCTTTCTCGAAATCACCCAGACAATGGTCTCCATCCATAACAGGGAGAACTTCCTGCAAATGGTTATGGAAACCGTACAGCAGCAGGTTCAGAGTTCTTTTATTTGTTTGTTATTGCACCTGCCGGATGGTGAACGAATGGAAATATACACAGCCTCGACTGCTCCTAGTGAACAATATAACGTTTATGCTTCCGATGTTGAAACAACCTATTTTGGAGACGGGGTACCTATCGTTAATATGCTGCGCAGACCTATACAGCGGGAATGGAGGGGAAGGGAATTAATAGAATTCCCGTTGGCCTTTGAGCAGAGACTGCTGGGGCTGATCACGGTCCAATTTAATAATGAAAGTCATCATAAGGAATTTACTACATTTCTTCGGGGAACCTCTGGTTTGGTAGTCACTAAGCTGCTAGGGGTTTCAAAAGAAATCCTATCTGATAAAAAGGATATTCTAAAATTGCTTCTGGATACATTGCTCATGTGGAGACCGGAATCCTATAATAAGGGAATCCTGGTAAAGGAACTTGCGCAGGGCCTGCTACAAGAGTTGAATCGTCCCGCTGAAGAGGTGGAATGGATAGGACAGGCCAGTCTGCTCAGCGAATATGATCCGGAACTGCTGGCGGGGTATGTCGGGGATATCCCGGCTGTAAAGCTGCTGCGTCAATTGCAGCGCTACAGGTCGGGCCAGACTAGAGAGGATGAAGTAAGAGACAACTCCTATACCTTCCTGGGAAAAGCGTTGCTGATGGTTCACTTGTATATCGAGCACGGGGAGAAAGAATGGAAGGAATTCCTTCCTATTCCGATAGATGACCCTATCCTGCGATCCGTAGAACATTATTTGTCTGTCCAGTCTACATCGCCTATCTCTCTATCTCCCCTAGACAGCAAAGGCAGTCTGACCTCAAGGGAAGAGGGAATTCTGAAACTTGTCTTACTGGGATTCAATAACAAGGAAATTGCTGAGAAACTCTTTATTAGTACACATACCGTTAAGAATCATATCACTAAAATATACGAAAAGCTTGGTGTTAACGGCCGGGCCCAGGCGATTTCTCAAATGTATAATTCCTCCTTAACCTATACTTTGAAAAAGCAATGATACCGCATCATATGGTATCATTGCTTTTTTTTATCCCTAGGAGAGGGAAAATATTCCTGAAATAAACAGGAATATTTTGTCGAAGAACAGGAACTAGTGATGATAGGCACAAGGACCTATATAGGGGATAATGTAAGAGAAATATTTCACAATGTAAACCATTTTGAGCAAAGGAGTTTTCCCCATGAAGAACACAGGGGGATTTCACAATGGAATTAAATATATGCAGCGAAGTACAGTTGGATGAATTGTGAAAGTGAAAACAAAGAGAAATCACTAAAGGGAGTGTTTCATTTGAAATTAACGATCCGTACAAAGTTGTTGGGAAGTTTTCTGGGTATTGTAGCTTTGCTTCTATTGATTAGTGGATTGTCGATTGTGAAGATGGGGCAAATGAATAGCAATTCTGTCGAAATGCGCAGTTATAACTTTCCGGCACTGGTCCAAATGGAGAATATCCGCACAGATCTCTATAAACTACGCGGGGATTTGATGAAGATTATACTGGAGACGCGTACGGCAGAGTTCAGTAAAATACAGACAGCTATTCAAGAAGACCAGGCTAAGCTTGCTACCAGTATTAAATCCTATGGAGCGCTTGACCTGAATGAAGATCAAAGGTCATCCCTGGAGATCATCAAGCAAAGTGTGGAGAAGTATAATGCAATTGTTCCGGACGTTGTTGATATGGGAATGAGAAACGATAATGTGAATGCCTATCAAACCATGCTTGATTCAGTAGCTGATCTGCAAAAGGCGCAGGATACAGCGAATCTTGCCGCTGAGAATGTAATAACAGGAGCAAATAACACAATTGAAGCCAGTGTAGACAGCTATAATTCCGGAAGAACTACCATCCTTATCTTTGCTTTTCTGGCGACAGCGATTGCTATCGCGCTGGCTTTAATTATCTCTCAAGGAATCGTGGGCCCCGTATCCAAGCTTCTAGCTGTCATGATGAAAATGGCGGGCGGCGACCTCAGGGATCAAGTTACGATCAAAAGCCGTGATGAATTCAGCAAGCTTGCCGCGGCTACTAATGAAATGATATCCAACTTAAAAAAATTAATCGGAAATACCGCAGAATCTGCTCAGAATGTGGCTGCTTCCTCTGAGGAAATATCGGCAACCACCGAACAAATTGCCAGCGGCAGTCAGTCACAGGCTCAGGCCGCGCAGAACATCAATCAGCTGATTCAGGATCTGCTCAGAGGCATTGACGAGGTTGCGAAGAATGCGGAGCAGGTGTCGGAACTATCCATACTGACACGTCAAGGCGCCGAAGAGGGAAGTAACGCCGTACGGAATTCCAGTCTGGGCATGAATAACCTGTCGGAGAAGATGGAGCTGCTGGAGCAGGACTCCCAAAAAATTGGTGAAATTATTGAAGTGATTGATGAAATCGCCGAGCAGACCAATCTGCTTGCCCTAAATGCAGCCATTGAAGCAGCGCGTGCCGGAGAGCAGGGCAGAGGTTTTGCCGTTGTGGCCGATGAGGTCCGCAAGCTGGCGGAACGAAGCAGTGAAGCCACCAAACAAATTGCCTCTATTATCCGGGGAATGCAGAAGAATACGGTACTGAGTGTTCAAGCTGTGAGCGAGGTCTCGGTGCTGTCAGACCGGACAGAGGTGCTGATCAATGGCATCGTATCCCGTGTAAATGAGACGAACCAACAAATTGCCGGTATTGCGGCAGCATGTGAGGAACAGGCGGCGCAGACGAGCGAGGTATTAGTATCTATTGGGACTGTGGCTGCGGGAAGTCAGCAATCTGCAGCAGCAGCGCAGGAAACAGCCGCTTCCTCACAAATGCTCGCCACTCTGGCGGATGAGCTGAATGGCGCTGTAGCAGCCTTCAAGCTGTAAGGAGGAGAAGCCATGCTCACAGCGGAATCTGAACAATACATCGTATCCCGGCTGGGAGGCGAGAAGCATGCCATCAATATCCGGGATATTGATGAAATTATCAAGATGGAGCATATCACGGGAGTGCCTAACAGCAAGCCATTCATCAAGGGAGTCATTAATCTGCGCGGCAGGATTGTACCGGTGATTAGTATGTGTAGAAGATTTGGTATTCCTGAAACACCTGTAAAGGCACAGTCACGAATTATTGTGGTGCGATATAAGCAAGAGGCTATGGGCATTATTGTAGATGCTGTGGAGAAGGTGACTTCATTTCAGGAAATCGAGTCTCCCTTAGAATCCCACGAGTCAGATGGAGCGCAATACATGGATGGAATCGGGCAAAGTTCTGAAGGTTTAATTAGTATACTGAACATCGAGCGCTTGTTTGGTGAAGGGTGACGCTTAAAGGAGGGCTTAGAAGATGAATGAGTATCATAATTCCGCATACTTGGGAGTATTTCTGGATGAAATGCACGAGCAGCTACAATACTTGGATGAATCCTTATTAGTGCTGGAAAGTTCAGGCTGTCAGGATACCATCATCCAAAAAATATTCAGGGCGGCACATACCTTAAAAGGATCTTCGGCAGTAATGGGATTTAAGCAGCTTAACGGGTTGACGCATCAGATGGAAAGTGTGTTTGATCTGATCCGTGGCGGGCAGCTGGAGGTATCTCCTGAATTACTGAATATCCTGTTTGACTGTATAGACTTCATTAAGCAGCTGCGCCATTCCATCCTGGGTGGGGTGATGGAGGAAGGAGATACTTCAGACCTGATGAGCCGGTTGGAAGAAGTCAGAGTTTCGGCTGCAGTTGGAGCCGCGACACGTGAACCCGAGGCACGCCCACCCTCACCTGCCCTGCATATTGTGTTTAATGATGTCCACAGGAAACAAATACAGGAAGCCCTGGATAGCGGTTCAGAGGTAATGGCGATTCATGTGCAGTTGGCTGAAGAAGAATCGATGAAATATGTTCGCGCCAAGCTCGCGGAAATCAATCTGATGGAGCAGGGGGAAATTGCTGTCTGCTTCCCTGAGCTGGAGATGATTGAAAAGGATGAAATGTTTGCCGGAGCCATCGTTTATATACTGATTACCAGACAAATGCAGCAAGACATTATGGCCAGTCTGAAGCAAATCTCCCAAATAGACTCTGTGCATGTGGAATATATTACAAATCTGAATCTCAATACTTTTGTAGAAGGGAAAGTTGTGCCCCGAGTCGAAAAGGATAAAGATCACCAAAAGGATACACTTAAAGCAAAGGAAATAACAGGGGTACCTGAAACTAAGTTACAGGTGGCGCAAACGGTTCGTGTAGACGTAGAACGTCTGGAGGGTCTGCTCAATCTGGTAGGTGAATTGATCATTGATAATACAAGGCTGCACAGCATTAGCGTCAAATTAGGCGAGCAGCTCAAAAATAATAGCGATATCAATGTACTGAATGACATTGCCAATCATTTGAACATGGTTATTTCTGATCTTCAGGAAGGCATGATGAAAACGCGGATGCTGCCGATAGAGCATTTATTCGGCCGATTTCCGCGGATGATTCGTGATCTGGCGCAAAAGTCGGGTAAAAGTATTGAACTCGTCATTGAAGGCAAAGAGACTGAGCTGGACCGCACCCTCATTGAGGTGATAAGTGACCCGCTCATACATATTCTGCGGAATTCCGCTGATCATGGACTGGAGGCTCCGGAAGAACGTGCCGCCATGGGGAAACCACGCAAAGGTACCATAGTACTCCGGGCAAGTCATCAAGGGAATATGATCGTGATTACTATCGCTGATGACGGCAGGGGGATTGATGCCCATAAAGTAAAGGAAATGGCGGTCCGCAAAGGATTTGCTTCAGCTGAAGAGGTTGCCCACATGAGCGAAAAGGAGCTGGTTCTGCTTATATTCCGTTCAGGTGTATCGACAGCACAGCAAGTTTCAGATCTGTCCGGCCGCGGGGTTGGAATGGATATTGTGAAATCGCATATTGAGAAATTGAATGGCGTCATTGATATTGAAACGACACCGAATGAAGGAACCGTAGTTACGATAAAGGTTCCCTTGACCCTTGCGATTATCCGCTCCTTGCTCATTAAGCTGGGGACTAGCACTTTTGCAGTCCCGTTAGTAAATGTTATTGAAATTTTTAGGCTGAAAACATCTGATATTCTTACGGTACAAGGGAAAGAAGTATGTAAATTCCGCAATCAGGTGCTTCCGCTTGTCCGCCTGCACAGCAGGCTGCAGGTAGAGGAGGCGCAGGATGCCGCCCAAGACCGCTTGTTCGTTGTCATTGTCGGATTGGCAGATAAACGAGTCTGTCTGATCGTTGACCAAACGATTGGAAATCAGGAGATTGTAATCAAATCACTGGGTAATTATATCGGCAATGTGTCTTATATCGCCGGTTCGACTATTCTTGGAGACGGTCATGTAGCGCACATCCTGGATGTAGGCTCTATTGCTCGTGAAGCAGGTTCTTCCTATGAATCCATTCTGCTGTCTGAAGCCGCTGAAGGCGCAAAGCTGGATGAGGAAAACGGGAAATATGTAACCTTCAGGCTGTCGGAAATGCATTTTGCCATTCCAATCAGGAAGATGAAAGAAATTGTACCGGTACCGGAGATTCATCCGCTTGCTTCAGCTTCCTCCCATGTCCTGGGAATGATTAATTTACGCGGATTGTTATTTCCGGTATATGATATACGACTCCGGTTAGGTATGAGCACACACGACCGATCTTCGAGCTCTCGAATATTGATCTGTGAAGTATCTGGGCATGAGGTGGGGCTCCTGGTGGATGAAGTATCAGAGGTTCGACCGCTTCCCAAAGCACATCTGGATGAGACACCGGATCACGTACTGCGGAAATCCGAAATGCTGGAGGGCATTTATAAAAATGATCAGCAGTTCATTCATTTATTGAATTTAGAAAAGCTGATCAATCTGGAACCTAAAAGAAAAGAGGTGGGATGATTGATGGAGAATTCTTTACAGGGAAAGATACAACTGCTGAAGTGGAATAAAGACGTGACCTTAAAGAATGTCGATGAGTTCCGCGTGACGATTCTGAAGCTTATAGAAGGTGACTCTGCCGGGCTTATCCTTGAGCTCACTGATGTATCCTACCTGAACAGCGCTGGACTAGGTGTAATAGCAGATGCTGTGCTGACCGCAGGACGTATGGGCAAGGAACTCGTTATTGCGGGTGTACAATCCACCGTGGGTGAAATATTTGAAATTGTACATTTCAGTACACTCATGAAGATATTCGCGGACCTTAATGACGCTTATGATTATTTAAATGGTGTACGGAATGAATAGCGTCTCAGGAAGAACATATGGTCAAATTCTGGTTATTTATAGACGTAATGATATAGCCCTTGCCATAGATATTACCAGGAAAATTGCTCAAATCTCAGGATTTTCTGAGCATGAGTCGATCCTGCTTCAGCTGGTAACCGAAGAGGCCTGCACGAATGCATTTGAGCATGGGAGTTCTTCAGATATATGCAGATTCAGAATTTCCTGGCTGGTTGAATCGGACATCATGGAGATTAAGGTTTGTCAAAATGGCCCATCCTTTGAATTGCATAATGGAGAGGTCTTCCCGGTCGGACTGCATGGCAGGGGATTGATGCTCATTCATGGCATTATGGATGATGTAAGATTGATCTCCGAAGGTGCCTATGTGACACTCTACATGTGTAAGAAAAGGAGAGTGACATGAACAACAGATGGTTATACCGGTTGAGAGAATGGTCTGTCAAAAACAGATTTTTTCTTATTCTAGTCATAATAGTTATTTTGAATTTGTATAATTTTTTTTTCGTTGATAAAGTGTTCAGTTATGAATTTAGGGTCAGCCTTGTGACCCAATTTTTTATTCTTACCTCACTGATTATCTTACATAGCCAGTATGATAGGAGTACAAAGAAACTGAGGGACAGTGAGCAGCGGTATGAATCGTTATTTCTGTACAACAATGCAGGAATATACGTAGTGGATCTAAAGGGTTCAATCATCAGTGTAAGTCCTAATCTTCTTAATAATCTCGGATATTCAGAGGCGGAAATCAAGAACACCCCGTTTATCCATTTATTTCTACCGGAGGATGTACCGTTAATTCAGCAGACCTTTCAGAACATCACGAACGGTAGTATTCTTTCAACTTCACGAAAATTGCAGTTGATTAATAAGAGCGGAGAGACACACATCTTTGATTTATCCAGTGTTGCTCTCATGGCCGACGGAGAAATTCAGGGAGTTATCGGTTTTGCCAAGGATATTACAGAATTTGAAAGAATGCAGGAAAAGCTGGGGGTAGTACAGACCCAGCTGAATAATATTATGAGAAGTATTGATATTATTTTATGGTCCTATGATGTGACTCAGGATAAATTACTGACCATCTCACCAGCAAGTGAAAAGGTCTTCGGTTATACTCCGGAGGAGTATTATCAGTATCCCTATTTATGGTCGGCGCAGGTCTATGAGAAGGACAAGGATATGGTCGGTGCCAGAATAGCCGCCGCCGCCGCCGGGGAAACCTTTCAAAAGAATCTGGAATATCGCATTGTCCATTCAAGCGGGGAAACCCGCTGGGTTGAAAGCCGGCTATTTCCTTTTTATGCTACAAAAAATGATTCGGTTATTATGAATGGAGTTATATTGGATATTACCCATAAGAAGTTGATTGAGCAAAGTATTCGAATTGATCTGGACTTGGCCAGACAGGTACAAAAAAGCGTTCTTAGTCAGCCGATCTATACACAATCATTTGCCATTGATGCCAGATACGTTCCTTCACAGAACCTGGGGGGCGATATGTATGCCTGGTACCGGATAACTGAACACCGTTACGGCATTCTGATTATGGATGTAATGGGTCATGGGGTATCTTCGGCACTCATTTGTATGTCTATACGTTCACTGCTCAGAGGGATCATTCAAACCAGTACGAGCCCGGAAGAAGTAATTGAAGATTTGAACAATCATATGAATAAGCTGTTTAGTGAGTCAATGACAGCTGCCAATTTCTATTTCACAGCCATATATTTGATCGTGGACACAGAGACTAGTTCCATTGAATATATCAACGCGGGTCATCCCAGCGGTTTGCTAATCGACAACAGCGGGCAAGTATTCCATTTGAAATCATCCTGTCTTCCTATTGGACTTATTCCCCGCTTGAATGTGAAGAAACAAACGATTCAATATACAGGTAAGTCCAGAATCCTTCTGTATACTGACGGCCTAATCGAGAGACCCGGCCAGATGCTGAAGGAACAGATTAATCTGATCATAAATGAAATGAAACAAACGATATCGGAGCCGATTGCCGGAGTACTGGACAAGCTGCTTGTATCCGGTAATGATAGCAGTCTCGCCGGATCGGATGAACTGGATGATGTCTGCCTGATTTACATGGAGATTGGCAGTGAAACAGGATCTAATCCAGGATCACATGCCCTTGCCCAAGCGTAATTTCAACAAAACCAGCCATCTGGCGGGCTTGATAGCGGATGGGCTTGTCACTGGCCATCAGAAGGATGTTGCGGATGTCAGAGTGGCCTTCGGAGGGCAGGGCAAAAGCCTTGATATAGGCGAACTGTTCGCCAAGCGTAGTATGAATGGCGTCCATCAGCCGGTTGTTGTCGCTGCGGCCCATCAGGTTCATGATTACAGAACCGCGGCGCTGTAGCTTCTGGCGGGTAAGGCTGAAGAACCCGCTGGAGATTAAATGCTGCGGAGTTCCTTCGGCGGTGAACGCATCCAGAATGATGTAATCATAGGTATGATCCTGCTCGCTCTCCAGCAGGGTGCGTCCGTCTCCAACCCGCACATTATTTCCGGTATAGCCGAAGTATTGTCTACTCAGTTCAACTACCTCAGGATTCACCTCAGCGATTGTGAATCGCTTCTCCGCATAGTACCCGGCAATCGTTCCGATCCCGTGCCCGATGACAAATACATCCTCGAAATACGGTTCATTGCACTCCATCAGATGGATGATCGCCCGCGGATATTCAAAGACGATACGACGCGGATGCGTAAGGTCAAGCGCACCTTGAATCGCCTCGCCTGAGAACTGCAGCACTCGGAAGCGTCCTTTCTCGCCATATAGCTCTGTCGTATCATATACCTGGATTTCCTGATGATCTGTTGTCGAATGGAATAGTGGATGCAAGCGGATCAGACTCCTTACACAGATGAGATTCGTTCATATTCATTCGGCGTGACACCGACAACCTTTTTGAACAATTTATTGAAATAGGCGGGGGCGGGATAGCTGACATCGGTGCCGATTTCATGGATTTTGGGGTCTGGGGCATTCTTCAGCAGCAGCTTGACCACTGCTTAGGGCAGAAGCTAAGGAGGAAGATAACAGCTCTTCCATATCGGAAAAAGCCAAACGGGTCTCCAGCTGTTCCTCCAGCACCATAGTTAATCCGTCACAGTAGACCGACTCGAATTCCTGCACTTCCTTACGGTCAAGCTCTTCAATAGTAACATAATGCAGCGGCTGGGATGGGGATATTCAGCAGTCACAGGGACTGTTAGGGATGAATTGAAGATTATAAGGATAACAAAAGATAACGAAAATAACATATTGCTTATTATGTAGTTCTCTTTTTGTTTATTGTTAACGTTTCCGCGACTATTATAGCGCTGAATTATCCGATAAGAAGTGTATTCATTTATTATTTATTGTCTTTATTTGTTCTGTTTATAAGGTTATAATTAAGTTATTGCTAACAATAAAATAACAAAATAAAATGATGGAAGCGAATGCTGGAACAAAATTAAAGCGTATGCTTCCGAAGCGAGTTATGCGAAGTGGATTCGGAGAAGAATATGCTATCAAAACTTTGAGGAGGACTTATGAAACAACTGCACATCAACCTGACGAACTGGGAATTTAGAGCCTGCGGAGATGAAGCCTGGCTTCCGGCGGTCGTACCGGGAACGGTACATACGGATCTGCTCCGGAATGGAGTGATAGATCAGCCCTTCTATGGAACCAATGAGCATGACCTGCAATGGATCGACAAGAAGAACTGGGAATATAGAACCGCACTTACATTAGAAGAGAAATGGCAGACACTGGCGGTTACGGAGCTGGTATTCGCCGGACTGGATACGTATGCAGATGTGTATGTGAACAATGTGCATGCCCTGTCTGCAGATAATATGTTCCGTTCCTGGACTGTGAATGTGAAGGGGCTTCTGCAGGCTGGAGAGAATGAGATCCGCATCGTATTCCGCTCTGTAGTGACCGAGGATCTGCCGAAGCTGGCCCAGCTGGGCTATGATCTGCCTGCACCGAATGACCAGTCCGAGCTCGGTGGGCTTCAGGAGCAGCGGATCAGTGTGTTTGCCCGCAAAGCGCCGTACCACTATGGATGGGACTGGGGCCCAAGATTCCTGACCAGCGGCATCTGGCGTGAAGCCGTGCTGTGGGGCCGGGACATTGCGGTAATTAAGGATCTGTACATCCGCCAGAATGCGGTGAGTCCGAAGGAAGCGCGGCTGACGGCTGTAGTTGAAGTGGATGCTCCGGAAGCTTGGAGCGGCCTGCTGCGGGTAACAGCCGAAGGGCACGAATGGATGAAGGCAGCTTCGCTGGTTCCGGGCAATCAGGTGGTGGAGCTGGAGCTCGTCATCGATACGCCGCGCCTGTGGTGGTGTAACGGGCTGGGTCTACCTGAGTTGTACAATTTCCGTGCAGAGCTGCTGCAGGGAGAGGAAGCGGTGGCCGTGTCGGAAGTTACGACAGGGCTGCGGGAAATTAAGCTGGTCCGTACACCGGATGAGCATGGGGCTTCATTCCGTTTTGAGCTGAATGGTGTACCGGTCTTCGCTAAAGGGTCGAATCATATTCCAAATGACAGCTTCATAACTGAGGTTACGGAGGAACGTTACCGCCATGAGATTGCTACGGCGGTGGAATCCAATATGAATATGCTGCGTGTGTGGGGCGGCGGATTCTATGAAGAGGAGGCGTTCTACCGGCTGTGTGATGAGTACGGGCTGCTGGTCTGGCAGGACTTCATGTTCGCCTGCAGCATGTACCCGGGAGATGAGCCGTTCCTGAACAATATCCGCGAGGAAGCGGTATATAATGTCCGCAGATTGCGGAATCACCCTTCTATTGCTGTATGGTGCGGGAACAATGAGATTGATTCGGCCTGGTCGCAATTCGAGGAGAATATGGGCTGGGGCTGGAAGGAGAAGCTGAGTGCTGAAATCCGCCAGACCTTGTGGGCCGCGTATGAAGAAATCTTCCACAAGATTCTGCCTGACGCTGTTGCCGCCAATCATCCGGGTGTGGATTACTGGCCTTCCTCACCGCTGCGTGAGCTTACCCGCGGTCAGGATCAGCATGCTACGCGGATTATGGGCGAAGGCGATATTCACTACTGGGGAGTATGGCACGGAATCGAGCCATTTGAGAACTATAACCTTAAGGTTGGCCGCTTCATGAGTGAATATGGCTTCCAGTCCTTCCCGGAGCTGAGGTCGGTGCTCAGCTATGCAGAAGAAGCGGATATGGAGCTGGAGTCGAAGGTGATGCTGGCCCATCAAAAGAACGGACGGGGCAATCAGCTGATCAAAGAATACATGGATATGTACCTGCCGCAGCCTAAAGATTTCAGAGGGTTCCTATACATGAGCCAGGTGCTTCAGGCAGAAGCGATCCGCATCGCGATTGAGAGTCACCGCCGGAACAAGCCTTACTGCATGGGCACGCTGTACTGGCAGATGAATGACTGCTGGCCGGTAGCTTCCTGGGCGGGTATGGATTATTACGGGCGCTGGAAGGCACTGCAATATACTGTGCGCAAATCCTTCAAGGATATACTGCTGTCCATTGACGGCACAGACGGAGAAACCTTAAAGATCCACGCTGTCTCCGACCGGCGCCAGGCGCTGGACGGTGAGCTGGTGATCCGTCTTCAGGACTTCAGCGGCGCGCTGCTGCGGGAATGGTCGCAGCCGGTAACTGTGGCTGCGGATTCGGCAGCGGTGGTCTTCACGCTGCCGGTTGCTGAACTGCTGGCAGGCCGCGAGCCGGCTCAAGTGCTGCTGACGGCTTCCCTGCTGGAAGGCGGACAGGTGCTGGAGCGTGGGGAGCATTACTTCGCGGCAGCCAAGGATATCCCGCTTAGCAAGCCGGTGATTACGGTGACGGAAGTTCCAGGCAGCGCCAAGAGCTTCACGCTCAGCAGTGATGTGCTGGCTAGAGGTGTGCATCTGACCGTAGAAGAAGAGGGCATCTTCTCCGACAACTTCTTCGATCTGCTTCCGGGCGAGCCGAAGACGGTAGAGTTTGCGCTTAGCGGCGGTGCGGAGTCTGACTTCACGCCGGCGGCCCCGACGGGGCTGGTGGTCCGCTCGATGGCGGACTATATCTAAATTAAGAATTAGTTGCGATTAGAATGATTCGCTATCGTGCATCCTTCTATTTCCCGCTGAAACGGATTTCGTCCCTTGATGGGCGGAATCCGTTTTTACGAGGAAAGCGGGCAGGCTTGCGGACTGACAAGACCTTATTGTCTGAAATAAAGCATTATTTCCACGCTTGCGGACTCAGGAGACCTTAATTCCCGCTCAGGAGGCCATTTGGACGATGAAGCGGTGCAATAGGGGCTTTTGAGTCCGCGTGGAAGGAAAAAGTGGTATTTTCAGCAAAATAACGGCTCTCCAGTCCGCTTGGACTTGTCTAGTAAAGATCTAGAATTAAACAGGTTAACTGTAAACAGGCTTAACTTCATTTCACGGAAGCCGGGGCAGAAATGGGCTAATCATCCGCTCATAGATTGACAAGCTATATAACTATGAGCTGCATCGTTCGGGTTTGGCGTCACTTTCATGTTATATTCAGCTTTTTTCTTGCCGGAAAAGCTAGAATTATGTATAATAGCAATTATTATCGATGTGAATGTACGATATTCTGTTTTCGAAGGTGGTTTCATGGCAGAACTGGAAAACAGCGAGCAGAAGAAGAAGATGTGCCAGATCTACAATGAGATCTCCAAGGAATTGTTTGGCTTCGGTACGACCCTGCTCCGCGTTACTGTCGATCAGCGGGTCATTACCTTTCACGCCAAGCACCGCAGGTCTCCACGGTCGACCGCCCTGGAAGGGGAGGCGCCGGAGCTTAAGCAGGAAGTGGACTTCCGGATGTCGCTGCTGTTTAAGAAGAGATTCAAAGAACGGCTTGAAGCAGAGATGGGCTTAACGATTGAGGTTCTGCTGAGGGATTATGATGCACCAACCGGATGGGCTTTTACCAATATGATATTGGCCGGGGAATGAACCACGCCTGTCCATGAATCATGAATATCACGGATTTTTGCTTTTGATCTATCTTAAGCGAAGACCGTCCTTCTATAACGGGGTAGCTCTTTCCTTTGTTTATACAAAGAAAGGTGTTCTTGTTCCTACAAGAATGCTTTTCTTTTTTTTGTGAAAAAATAAGGAAAACCAAGTTTTTATTACCAACAGGAGGTGCTGCTGATCCGTTGTCTGCTGCCGATTGCTTAATGGAAGACTGACAGAACATGCCGTATGTATAGGATGACCGCTGGAATTGTACCGCATATTTAATTACATTTGGGAGGTTATTTACTAATGAATAAACTAATGACTACAGGCCTTGCTCTTGCTTTGACTTCTCTGCTTGCCGCTTGCGGCAACAACAATACCGCTGCGACAAACGGCGCCGGTACGGACAATGCAGTTACACCGGAAGCAACATCTGCGGGTGCGCCAACGGAATTAGTGGTCTCAACCTGGGGATTCTCGGAGGACTTCTTCAAGGAAGCCGTCTACGCTCCGTTTGAGCAAGAGCATAATGTCAAAATCGTCGTCGAGATCGGCAACAACGCCGAGCGTCTGAACAAAATCCGCCAGGGCAGCTCCGATGTGGATGTAGTCTACCTGTCTGATTATTATGCGCAGCAGGCTATCAATGAGGGACTGTTCGAAACGATTGACCGTAGCAATATTCCAAACATCGATAAGATCTATGATATCGCCAAAGCGCCGCTCGGTGAAGAATATGGTCCGGCATATACCGTTGGCCGGCTGGGAATTGCCTATAACCCGGCACTTGTTGAAGGAGAAGTCGGTTCATGGGCAGATATGTGGAGTAAGTTCGACAAGAACCTGGCGCTGCCGGCGATTACTGCCACAGCGGGTCCAATGATTGTGGATGCGGCATCGCTCGTGTCGGGCGGTACCGAGTTCAATGAAGATGGAGCTTTCACGAAGCTGAAGGAGCTGGACAGCAATGTGGTCAAATATTACTCCCAGACTTCGGAGTATGTAAATATGTTCGGCCAGGAGGAAATTGCCGGCGGTCCGATTATGGAAATGTACTTCAAGGATCTCCAGGCAGCCGTGCCGGATGCCAAGTTCGTAGCACCGTCTGAAGGTGCTTATGCCGTAATGAATACGCTCAACGTGGTCAAAGGCAGTGACAACAAGGAGCTTGCTGAAGAGTTCATCAACTGGCAGCTGAGCCAGGAAGTGCAGGAGAAATCGGCCAAAGCCAAAGTCGATTCCCCGGTGAATACAGAAGTTGTGCTGACGGATGAAGAAGCGGTAGGCGTAACGTACGGTGCAGAGGTAATCAGCAAGCTGCGCAAGCTGGACATGTCCTTCGTGAACGAGCATATCTCCGTGTGGACTGACCGCTTCAACCGTGAGATTGGCGGCTAAGGATGACAGGGCGTAAAAAAGTCATTCTCGATGTAGACACAGGGGTGGATGACGCGCTGGCAATTATGCTGGCCGTCACGAGCGGACAGCTCGACATTCTGGGGATCACCACAGTCAGCGGCAATGTCTCGCTGGATCAGGCGACCCTGAATACCTGCAAAATTCTGGAGCTGCTCGGCGTATCCGGGCAGATTCCGGTCTTTCGCGGAGCGGACAAACCGCTTGTCCGTGATACCGTGTTCGAACACCGTGTGCACGGCTCGGACGGCATCGGCGGTGCACTGCGCGACATGACGGTAACGAAGCAGGCGGAAGCAGAGCGGGCGGAGGACTTCATCATCCGCCAGGTGCTGGCGCATTCCGGTGAGGTCACGCTGATTATGACCGCGCCGCTGACCAATCTGGCGCGCGCGCTGCACAAATGTCCGGAGCTTACGCAGCATGCCGCCGAAGTGATTGTGATGGGTGGTGTGGTGCAGGGCTTCGGCAACATCACGCCGACCGCGGAATACAACATGTATGTCGATCCGGAGGCGGCCAAGCTGGTGCTGGCTGCGGGCTTCCCGCAGCTGACGCTGGTCGGGCTGGATGTAACCCGCCGGGCGCTGCTTAGCGCGGAGGATATCGCGAAGCTGCGTATTCCGGCGGTTCGCGAATATGTGGAGCAGAGTACGGCGGACTACCGTACGCGCTATTTTGAACGTAACGGTGTGCAGGCCTGTGCGCTGCATGATCCGCTGGCGGTAGGTGTGGCGCTGAACCGGGAGTTTGTTAATGTGCAGAAGTATTACGTGGACGTGGAAACCCGCAGCGAGCTATGCGACGGGCAGACGGTCTGCGATTTCCAGAACAGGCTGAACAAGCCGGCCAATGCCGGTGTCTGTCTGGAGGTGGACGCGCCGGCTTTTCTGGAGTACTTCATTAATAGCTTGAATCAAGAACCGAAGAAGGACGGGAGTCATGAGAATGAATAAAAGAGTGCTGCTTCTCCTGCTGCCGGGCCTCTTATTCCTGGCGGCCTTCATGCTGGTCCCGATCACGCTGACCATTGCCTCCACCTTTGTGCAGGACGGAAAGCTGACGCTGGAAGGGTATTTGTATTTTTTCCGCGACGGGTACTTTAACCGCATCCTGCTGACTACGCTCCGGGTAAGTGTAGTGACTACGCTGGTCTGCATGGTGCTCGGGTATCCGGCGGCTTATTATATCTCGCGGGCCAGCGCGCGTAAGAAGAGCCTTCTGCTTGCGCTGTCGATTTTTCCGCTGCTGACCAGTCCCGTTGTGCGCTCGTTCAGCTGGATGATTATTCTCGGCAAAAAAGGGCTGATCAACTCGTTCCTGGTGAACACCGGATTGATCGCGAAGCCGCTCGACATTCTGTATACGCCGACCGCGATGATGATCGGGCTGGTGCATCTGTTCCTGCCGCTGATTATTATTACGCTGCTCGGCGTGATGGAGAATCTGGACCATGAGCTGGTCCGGGCGGCGCGCAGTCTGGGTGCTTCCCCGTTTGCCGCGTTCCGCAAAATCACCTTCCCGCTGACCGTGCCGGGACTGATCATCGGCGGGATTCTGGTCTTCGTCGGCAGTCTCACGGCGTATACCACGCCGGCGCTGCTCGGCGGTAAGGAACGGGTGGTCTCCACCTTCCTGTATCAGAACGCGATGACGCTGAATGACTGGCAGGCGGCTTCGGTGATCGCGGTAATTATGATCGTTATTACATTTGTGGTGGTTGGGCTGATGAATGCCTGGGCTAACCGCCTGAATCCGAAGGGGTGAGAATATGAAGGAAGGTAACCGCATGCTGTCCCTGTACACGCTGCTGGTCTTTATTTTTCTGCTGGGTCCGCTCGTGATCATCTCCATTACTTCCTTTGAGCCGGGCACGGTCCTGAAATTCCCCCCGGAGGGCTTTTCGCTGAAGTGGTACAAGAACATCTTTGAGGTCAGCGCCTTCATGGAGACCTTCAGGACTTCCATTGTCATCTCGCTGCTCGGCAATCTGCTGGCGCTCCTGCTGGGTGTGCCTGCGGCTTACGCGCTGAGCCGTTACCGGTTCCGCGGGCGGGACACGCTGAATGCGGTATTCCTGTCGCCGGTGCTGATTCCCGGGATTGTGCTGGGCTTCACACTGCTGCGTTATCTGATTGTGGTGTATAATCTGCCGATTGTGGCGGGGCTGCTGATCGGACATACGGTGATTATGCTGCCTTTTATTATCCGGGTGATTGCTTCGAGTCTGGAGAATTTCGATTTCGCGGTAGAAGAGGCGGCGCAGAGCCTGGGGGCGACCCGAGTATACACTTTCTTCAAAGTCGTGCTGCCCAACATCCGCTCAGGAATTCTGGCGGCTATTCTGATCGCATTCCTGGAGTCGTTCAATAATGTGGATATTTCCGTGTTCATGACAGGCCCGGGGATCAGTACCCTGCCGATTCAAATGCTGACCTATGTGCAAAATTACTTCGATCCCACGATTGCCGCGATTTCGGTCATTCTGATGGTGCTCACGGCAGCGCTGATGTTCATCATCGAGCGGCTGATGGGCTTCGCCTATTTCACCAAACGATAACCTATTCAATGATAATGGGGGCCTAGAGCAATGTCACTACTCAGTCTTGAACATGTATCGGTTGCTTATGACAACCGTTTGATCTTAGAGGATTTCAACCTGTCGCTGCAAAAAGGCCAGCTGCTCTCCCTGCTCGGACCCAGCGGCTGCGGCAAAACAACCACACTGCGGCTGATCGCCGGCTTCCTGAATGCCGAGGCAGGGAATTTCATGTTCTCCGGCAAGGATTATACCAAGGTTCCGGTGGAGAAACGGAATTTCGGCTTCGTGTTCCAGAGCTATGCGCTGTTCCCGCATCTGTCGGTGTTTGACAATGTGGCGTTCGGCCTGCGGCTGCGCAAGCTGAAGGAAGCGGAGGTTAAGAAGCGGGTGAACAGGATGCTGGAGACGGTCAGTTTGGGCGGTTTTGAGAAAAGACTGCCGGGCGCCCTGTCCGGCGGCCAGCGCCAGCGGGTAGCGATTGCCCGGGCGCTTGTCATCGAGCCGGATCTGCTGCTGTTCGATGAGCCGCTGAGCAATCTCGATGCCAACCTGCGGGTCAACATGCGGGTGGAGATCCGCCGTATCCAGCAGGAGCTGGGCATCACCACCGTCTACGTCTCCCATGACCAGGAGGAATGCTTCTCGATCTCCGATCAGGTCGCCGTTATGAATAACGGCAAGATCGAGCAGCTGGATCATCCGGCGAACATCTTCAAATATCCGGCCAGTGAATTTGTGGCCCGGTTTATCGGGTTCGGGAACTTTATTGCTTTTGACGGACGGAATGATGAAGGTTCGGATATTGAGCTGAGCCGTGGTGAGCTGAAATTCCAGGCGGCTAAGCGGCCGGGCGGCGAGGGAAATACCGGGCTGCTGGGTGCGATTCGCCCTGACGATCTGCAGTTGCTTGGCGGCGGCGTGGCGGATACGGGCACAGGCATGGAGGGGAATGTTTTGACCGGTAAAGTGCAGGTCAGCACGTATCTCGGCCGCAGCTACCAGTATCAGGTAGAGACTGAGCTTGGGGTATTCACGGTCAATCAGGAGATGGAGCAGCCGTTCATTCAGGGACAGCAGGTCACGGTTTATTTTCCAAAAGAGAAGCTGGTGCTGGTGCAGTAGCGCGTCATAAGGAGCATACACGATGAATACAGATCAACTTATACTGAACGCTAAGGTCTACAACAGTTACTATAAAAGATTCGAGACGGCGAATGTGGCCGTTAAGGAAGGACGTTTTCTCTACGTAGGTCCTCTTGGTGCAGAGACGTTTGTGGCTGCCGAGATCATTGATGCTAAGGGGCAGTATCTGGTGCCCGGCCTCATCGATATTCATCTGCATATTGAGAGCACGATGATTACACCGGAGACGTTCTCCTACGGTATTCTGCAGCACGGGGTAACCACGATTGTTCCCGAGCCGCATGAGATGGCCAATGTGTTCGGGGTAGAGGGCGTCCATGAGATGATCCGGGCCAGCCGGGATTGCCAGGTGGACATGTTCTATGCGATTCCGAGCTCGGTGCCGGCAACTCCGCTGGAGACTACGGGAGGCTCCATTGAGATCTCTGATATCGACGAGCTGATGGAGACGCAGCGGATGATCTGCCTGGGCGAGGTCATGAACTTTGTGGATGTGATCCGTGATCCTGAGGGGAAAAGCAACCGCATCCTCCAGCATGTCCGCAGCCGCTATCCGGGCCTGGTCATTGAAGGGCATACGCCGAAGCTGCTGGACCTCGATCTGCACCGCCTGATCTATGCGGGGATTGATTCCGATCATACCCACCAGAGTATCGAGGGGCTGACCGCACGGATCGCAGCCGGAATGTTCATCGAGATCCAGGAGAAATCGATGACACCTGAAGTCGTGGAGTATCTGATCGGTCATCCGGTCAGTGAGCATTTCTGCTTCGTGACGGATGATGTCATGACCGATTCGCTGGTGCAGACCGGCCATCTGGATCACCTGGTCCGCAAAGCCATCGCCATGGGCATGACGCCGGAGGACGCAGTCTATGCGGCTACGTTCACCCCGGCGCGGCGGATGAAGCTGGATGACCGCGGCGTAATCGCACCGAACAAAACCGCCGATTACCTCCTGCTGTCCGATCTGGACAGCTTCGCGATTGAGGCGGTGTACAAGCGGGGCTTGCAGGTCTTTGACCGCAAGCGCCCGCAGGCACAGGTCATGAGTGAGCCGCAGTTCCCGGCTCACTTCTATAAGAGTGTGCAGCTGGAGCCGCTGGCGGAGGCTGACTTCACGGTGCCTGCTGCGCTACCGGACGGCCGCTATGGCGCCCGCGTCATGATGGTCAACAACGTGTCCACGTTTACCGAGGAGAAGCATGTGGAGGCCGGAGTGAAGGACGGCCTCCTGCAGTGGGAGGAGACCGGCTGCGGTCTCATCGCGACCTTTGAGCGGTACGGCAAGAACGGCAACCGTGCCTATGGCCTGATCGGCGGAGACACGATCAAGCGCGGCGCGATCGCGACTACGTATTCGCACGATAACCACAATCTGCTGGTTGTCGGACATAACGCGGAGGACATGGTATTGGCCGCCAATACAGTGATTGCCGAGCAGGGCGGCTTCTGCGTCGCCTGCGGCGGCGAGGTGCTCGCGCTGCTGGCGCTGCCGGTCGGCGGCATCCTGACCGAAGCGCCGCTGGCCGAGACTGCGGAGCAGGTGCTGGCGCTGCGCACGGCGATGGAATCGCTGGGCTACAATCACTACAACCCGATTATGTCCATCAGCACCCATTCGCTGCCGGTCAGCCCGGCGCTGAAGATCACGGACCACGGCCTGATTGATGTCGGAGCCGGCAAGGTCGTGCCGCTGCTATTCCCGCTTGGGGACGAGTAAGGGGAGCTGGGGATTGCAGCGGGATTAGGCGTAAGAGTTGGCAGAGGGGCTAGCGGGGGAGCTGGCGGAAGAGCTGGAGGAGAAGGGTGTCCCGATGGGATGCCCTTCTTTGTTATTCAGCAGTACCTCTGTATTCACCGCCTGAAGTGGGCTGTATGGAAGAATGGAAGGGATAAATCCCACTAAATCTGCTAGAAGTGGGCTGTATGGAAGAATGAAAGGGATAAATCCCACTAAATCTGCTAGAAGTGGGCTGTATGGAGGAATGAAAGGGATAAATCCCACTAAATCCGCTAGAAGTGGGCTGTATGGAGGAATGAAAGGGATAAATCCCACTAAATCCGCTAGAAGTGGGTTGTATGGAAGAATGAAAGGGATAAATCCCACTAAATCCGCTAGAAGTGGGTTGTATGGAAGAATGAAAGGGATAAATCCCTTTGAATCCGCGGGAAGTGGGCTGGAGAGAGGAATGAAGTTCGCCGGAAGTGGGCGTCAGGCGGGAACGAGGTGGATTAGTGCCCCTGAATCCGCCAAAAGTGGGCCTTAGTGGGATCATTAGTAGAGTGAAGCGGACTGAGATTCCGTTAACTTGTGACTTCGAGCTCAAAACGTGGCATATGCGGACGCATAGCGGAATCTCAGTCCGATTGGCCAGTGATTTCGCCTGATCTGACCAAATAACGGAATCTCATTCCTCTTACTAGTCAAGGAGTGGAAAAGCCTTAGCAAGTCCCGCCAAATCCCGCCAAGGCCCCGCTCTCGCAAGTCGCAAGTCCCGCCAAACCCCGCCGTCCCGCCAAGCCCCAGCCAACTCCGCTAAGCACCGCCGTCCCGCCAAGCCCCAGCCAACTCCGCTAAGCACCGCCAACTCTGCCAAGCCCCAGCCAACTCCGCTAAGCACCGCCAACTCCGCCAAGCCCCAGCCAACTCCGCTAAGCACCGCCAACTCCGCCAAGCCCCAGCCAACTCCGCTAAGCATCATCAACTCCGCCAAGCACTGCCAACTCCCGCCAAGCCCCTGCCAAGTCCCAGCTCCAGCCAACTCCCGCCAAGCCCCAACCTTATTGTTCGGCGAAAGGTGTTGTCCCTAAACACACATAGCAGGAGCAAGTTTAAGCGCCCATTCGTAGCAAGCGAGGTTTTTACTGTAACCAATATTGTATATAATGGAAGCAATGTTTGATTTCGGAGGAGGTGCTTGGAGTGACGGAGACGGAACGGTTGAACGGGCCGGAGAATGTGGAGCAGCCGGGAGAGCGGGGAGGGCCTGGAAGGCGGGGGAAGCCGGAAAAGCGGAAGAAGCTTACGCTGGGCCGGGTCTTCCTGATTATTTTCCTATTGGGGCTTGCGGTTTATCACGTAGGTACGATTGTACAGATGTTCACCTCTTTCGAGGCAAGGGTGTCCAGCCGCATCAGCCTGCAGGATATCACCTCGATAGAAATTACCCGGTCTTTGCCGGAAACGGCTGATGACGTCGTGGTCACGGTGACCGATCCGGCAGAAATCGCGGGGATCATGAATGCTTTTGCCGGCGTGAAGTTAAGAAGCTCTTATGCTTCCCATGATTTCACCAGAAGCTACTGGATTCATATCGATGTGAACAAATACTACCGATTCTCGATTAGAGTGGATGACGCCAAGTATATCTCAATCGGTGACTCCTCCCGGCGAGACAAGTACAGCAGCGGATCTTTTAAAATCATCAACGATTATGACATCGGGTCGATCGACCGCCTGTTTCCGTGAGAATCCGCCGCTTCCGGTTGACTTGCGTAGGACCCGCCCCTATGATGATAAATAATATGTAACATTAGGCTCGTACACAGAGGAGAGAAACAGCATGGCTATGGAGATTGAACGCAAATTCCTGCTGCCGGAATACCCGGAGCGGCTTATTGAAGAAGGACAGCTGAAGGTGCTCACCCGGCACAGCATTGACCAGACGTATTTAGCGATTGAGGACGGGCAGGAGCTGCGGGTACGCAAAATTACCGACCTGGATACGGGCGAAGTTTCTTACACACATACGTTCAAGGATGGCAAAGGCATCAGCCGCCAGGAGATCGAATATTCCATTTCGGCAGGCTTATATAATCAGATGATCGAGGCTGTGAAAGCTGTAGCACTGGTCAAAACCCGCATCACAGGCGTATGGAACGGCACGACGGTGGAGATTGATCTCTACACTCAGCTGGAGCTTACGGTGCTGGAGGTTGAATTCGATTCGCTGGAGGAAGCGGAGAGCTTCATCGCCCCGGAATGGTTCGGCCAGGATGTCAGCACAGAGAAGAAGTACAGCAACAAAACCGTCTGGAAGCAGCTGCAGAACAAATAGTGTCCATAGGCATAATGCGGTGAATAGGATACGGGCGAAACTTCGCTTTATTTTAAAAAATAACGCCAATAATTAACGGACTTTAACGCGTAAACGTGTTACTATGTAAAGTAAAATTAAGCACCATATAAGCTGAACTTAAGAATGATGGCGAGTATTGTTATATGGTCAGTTAATATCAGCAGGTTAAATAAAGAGGGGTTCAGGAGGATGAGGCGGATATGGAGTATGTAAGTACAAGAGGCAAGGTGGAAGCAAGAGGCTTTATTGACACGGTTCTGATGGGGCTGGCGGATGATGGCGGGTTGATGGTGCCTTTTCAGATTCCTACGGTTTCCCCTGAAAAGCTTGAAGAATGGAGAAGCCTCAGCTTCCAGGAGCTGTTCCTTGAGATTTTCTCCTACTATACCAATGACGAAATTCCCTATGATGACTTGAAAGAAATGGTCTACACCAGCTACGGCAATTTCCGCGCTCCGGAAGTCACGCCGCTGCACAAAGTAAACGACTCCCTGTATGTGCTGGAGCTGTTCCACGGGCCTACGTTTGCCTTCAAGGATGTGGCGCTGCAGTTCATGGGTGAGCTGTATTCCTATATTGCCAAGGTACGGGGCGAAATTATTCATATTCTCGGCGCAACCTCGGGCGATACCGGAGCGGCTGCAATCCAGGGCGTACGCGGTAAAGAAGGCATCAAAATCTGTATTCTTCATCCGCACGGCAAGGTCAGCAAGGTACAGGAGCTGCAAATGACGACCGTGGATGACAGCAACGTGCTGAACCTGTCCGTGGAGGGTAACTTCGACGATTGCCAGAAGATCATCAAGGAGCTGTTCGCCGACCTCGACTTCAAGGGACGGTATCACCTGCGGGCGATCAACTCGATCAACTTCGTGCGTATTCTGGCGCAGACGGTCTATTATTTCTATGCCTATCTGCAGCTTCCGGAGAGTGACAAGAAGAAGGTGAATATCAGCGTGCCTTCGGGGAACTTCGGCAATATTTTCTCAGGCTTCCTGGCGCAGAAAATGGGGCTGCCGATCAACAAGCTGATTATCGCCACCAATGAGAACAACATTCTCGAACGGTTCGTGTTAACCGGCGAATACAAACCGGGCAGCTTCACGGGCACCTACAGCCCGTCAATGGATATCCAGGTAGCAAGCAACTTCGAGCGTTATCTGTATTATTTGCTCGGTGAGGATACAGTGAAGCTGTCCGGATATATGGCTGCGTTGCAGAGTGAGGGGGCCATCACGGTTGACGGCGAACTGTTTGCCCGGGTGCAGGCCGACTTCTCGGCGCTGGGTGTCAAGAATGCGGAATGCCTTGCGACGATCAGCAAATACGAGCAGGAATCCGGCTATCTGCTGGACCCTCATACGGCCTGCGGGGTTGCGGCTTACGAGAAATTCAGCGCCCCTGGTGAGACAAGCATCGCCTTCGCGACAGCGCATCCGGCCAAGTTCGACGAGGCGATTGCCCTGACCGGCATCAAGCAGGAATTCCCGGCACAGATTGCTGCCCTGTTCGAGCTACCGCAGCATCAGGTTGTGGTCGATCATGATAAGGCGGAGATTGTGCGCCAGCTGCAGGCTTTTTACGGTTAAAAAGGTTCGGGGGTCTATACAGGTCCCCGCTCTCTGAATAGGAATAGTACAGCCCCCGCTCTCCTTCTGGAGCGGGGGCTGTTTATGTTCTGTGCTTAGTGTCTTGTAACGAATAGTGCTAGCCGCCGCGCTGCATCAATGCTGCGGCTAGTCTCGGGGAGACTCTATATAGTTATGAAATCCGGCCAGGCAGCTTCCTGGCTGAGTAAGAGCGTGGGCGTGTGTATGAGTAAGAGGAGGGGGATGGGTAAGAGTGTGCGTGTGTATGAGTAAGGGTAAGCGCATCGCCCATCAAGCCAGAGTTAGCAGCAGCTCCTCGCCACCCGGCCAATATACCGGGCCTTCCCTTACCGCAAAGGCAGCGCCTCCTGCTGCGCTTGCTGCTCCCGGGCCTTCTCGCAGAAATCGGCGATTTTGTAGGAAACGTAGTAGGCGAGCATTTTCTCAGAATCGCTGAAGCCGGTCTCCAGCAGTCTGCTGATCTGGTCGAGCTTGTACCGGAGGGTATTCCGGTGAATGTACAGCTCTTCGGAAGCGAGCTGCATATTGCGGTTATGCTTGAGATAGATGTAGAAGGTGTGGTACAGGCTGGACTGATGGGCGGCATCGTATTCCTTCAGCTTCCGGAGCTCCGGATGGCGGTAGCGCTGCTCCCCGCCTGACAGCACCTCTGCAGGCAGCAGCTCGTAGAGCTGGACATCGGCATAATAGGTCAATTGGCGTTCCGGGCAGAGAATCCGGCCGATCCGGATAGCGCTCTGCGCCTGAAGATAGTGCAGTCTGCACTGATTGAGACTGGAGAATATGCTGCTGATTCCCAGACTGACTCCGGTCTGGCCGAGGAATTCCTGCAGCGGCCCGAAGGCGAGCTCCCGGGAGAGGCTGCCGTTATGAATCAGCACAATCCGTCCCTCATAATAGGCGCAGGGACTGCCGGGAAATAAAAGTTGCAAGCGCTCTCTTAAATAGTCATCATAACGCCCCGAATCGACGTATCCGGTCAGATCGAACAGCAGCACAAGCAGGTCCTTCCCGAGCCTTAAGTCAGCTGACTGCAGCCGCTCCTGAAGGGTATTGCTGTCCTGCAGCTGCAGCTCCAGCAGCCCGCAGATGATATCCTCTACTTTTATATTCTTGGCGTTCCGGTAGTAGCTGCTCTTGCCCATTTCTTCGGCAAGCACGGTGGCGGTGAGGGACAGCAGTTCACTGTCTATGGGCCGAAAGGGATGTTTGCAGCCCAGGAGCAGCACATTGCCGATTGGTTTGCCGCCTACTTTTATTTTGGAGATCAGCTTGGTGTTGGAGGTTTCTTCACAGGCCACTTCGTAGGAAGCATCGCTCTGCTTGCCCCGCCGGACACTCTCCATTCTGTTCACAGCCGCAATGAAATCATAAGAGCAGTACCCCTTGCGGATGTTCTCGCTCCAGATGTAATCATCGATATCCTCACGCCCGGAATGGGCGACAATTCTGAAGCTTGCGTCAAAAACAATCACGGGATTGTGCAGCAGTCCTGCAGCTGTCTGTACAATGCCGGCAAGGCCGGCCCCAGAGATGTATGCCGTGAATAAGGCTGCGGTGAAATGCTCGGTTTCGAGTCTGTCACGCTGCGGTTCATTTAAGGAAATATCCATTGGTATCGCCCCCTTATTATCATAGTGCACTGTGCACTATAAAGAAGTGATTTTTGGCGCTTGTAAATATATTCACAAAGTCTCGGCGGACTTACACTAAGGGTGGAGGTGCTGAGCAGATGAAATACGAGAAACTGTTTGCAGCAGGAAGAATAGGACGCCTTGAGCTTAGAAACCGGATTGTGATGCCTGCTATGGGCACATCACTGGCTGCGGCCAGCGGCGAAGCCTCGGATGAGATGATTGCTTACTATGAAGAACGTGCTGCAGGGGGCTGCGGTCTGATTATTACGGAGATTACCCGCGTGGACAATGAGACGGGAGTGGGCACACCCAATCAGCTGAACGCAAGCGACCTGCTGTATGTTCCCCGCCTGGAAAAGCTGGCCCGGGCTGTACACCGCCATGACAGCCGGATATTCCTACAACTCCAGCATCCGGGCCGGCAGAATCATGGCCGACTAATCGGCGGCAAGCAGATTGTCGCCCCGAGTGCAGTCATGTCCTCAGCCATCGGTGAAATGCCCCGGGAGCTGGCGACAGAGGAAGTGGAAGTGCTGGTGGGCAAATTCGTCTTCGGGGCGTACATTGCCCAGCTGGCAGGAATCGACGGGGTTGAAATTCACGGCGCCCACGGCTATCTGATCGGTCAATTTCTCAGCCCGCTGACCAATCTGCGGACCGACAAATACGGCGGAGCACTGGAAGGCCGGATGCGGTTCCTGTGCGAGATTGTGCAGGGGATCAAGAAGACCTGCGGAGCAGGCTTCCCGGTCTCTGTGCGGATTGACGGGGATGAATTCGTGCCGGGCGGGATTACGCTCGAAGAAGCGCTGCTTACCGCGCAGCAGCTGGAGAAGCTCGGTGTGGACTGCATTAATGTAAGTGCTGGCACTTATGAGTCGTCGAATACGATTATCGAGCCGATCTCCTATCCGCAGGGCTGGAAGAAGCATCTTGCCGCCGCAATGAAGCAGGCCGTGCAGATTCCGGTCATCGCCTGTGATGTGATCCGCAAACCGGATTTTGCCGAGAGTCTGCTGGAAGAAGGCAATACCGATTTCGTGGCGCTTGGCAGAGCATTGCTGGCTGATCCGCAGTGGGGCAATAAGGCGGCGGAAGGCCGGGAAGCAGAGATCAGAACCTGTATCTCCTGTCTGTATTGCATCCAGGAAGTGATGGAGTGCAAGGTGATCAAGTGTGCGGTCAATGCCAGGGCAGGCCGGGAGCTGGAATTCCCTGAGCCGCAGCAGAACGGAGACGGCAGAGTCGTGGCCGTGGTCGGCGGCGGACCGGCAGGCATGGAGGCAGCGCGGGTTCTGGCGCAGCGGAAGTTCAAGCCTGTGCTGTTCGAGGCGCGCGATGTGCTGGGCGGCAGTGTGGAGCTGGGCAGCCGTCCGCCGCTGAAGGAGAAGCTGAACTGGTTCCTGGACAGCATGGAGCATCAGCTGGAACAGCTGCATGTGGATGTGCGGCTGTCAGAGAAGCCAACGCTGGAGGAGCTGCAGGCGCTTGACCCGTACGCGGTATTCGTAGCTGCCGGGGCCCGGCCAATTGTTCCGGCAATCCCCGGAGTGACTGGTGAGCATGTCAGCACAGTGGTGGATGTGCTCAGCGGGGCGGCAGTAATCAGGGATAAGCGGGCTGTGGTAATTGGATCAGGAATGACAGGTCTGGAGACGGCGGAATATCTGGCTGAACAGGGGAATCAGGTCACTGTGGTGGAGATGCAGCCAAGGGTCGGACCCGATGCCTATCTGCCGAACCTGATCGATATCGTCACCCGGCTGAAGAAGAACGGTGTACAGCTGCTGGCCTCAACGAAGCTGGTGGAGGTGCGGGAGGGTGCTGTAGTGCTGGAGAATGTATCAACGGGTGATATTTCCGTTCAGGATACCGATGCCGTAGTTCTGTCCATCGGTGTTAAGCCGGAACGCGGTTTCGTGGATGAGCTTAAGCGGGCGATGCCGCAGGTGAAGGTGCTTGGCGACGCCGCGAAGCCGGGCAGAATTGGCCAGGCCATTCAGTCCGGCTTCGAGACCGCTTATGTGCTGAAGTAATACCAATTCGAGGAGGGATCATGTATGGGGAGTTTTGTGAAAAGCCTGGCCGATATCCGGCAGTACGGAGGCAAGCCGACGACCTTTTATGATGCGGAGATGCTGACGGTCTACTGGGAGACGAAGAAGGAGATTATTGAACGGCTGCTGCCGAAGCCGCTGAAGCCTGCGGGCCGGCCGCTGGTGAATGCCTTTATAGCCGATTACCCGGCAACGAATTTCTGTCCGCCTTACCGTGAAGCCGGATTGTTCGTGCTGGCCGATTACAACGGGGAGCTGGGCAACTATTGCCTGTCGATGCCGATCACCAGCGACATTGGCATGGCGATGGGCCGTGAGGTGTGCGGGCTGCCGAAGAAGATGGCGGATGTCCGCATGCAGGTAGAAGGTGACTCCATCAGCGGCTCGATCGGCCGGCAGGGGATTGATTTTTTCAGCATACACGCTCAAATGGGTGAAGTCTTCAATGATCCTGAAGCTGAAGGGATTCTGGAGCAATTCTACGGCAAGGACATCCCGCTGTACAATATCAAATATTCCAATGCGGTGGACGGAAACGGGTTCGACCTTATGCCAATCCTCGTGACCCAGCGTCTGGTCAGCGACGTCAAGGTGTATAAAGCTGCGGAAGCATCGGTTATGTTCCAGGAATCCCCGCATGATCCGTGGAGTGAGCTTGAAGTCGTTAAGATGCTGGGAGCCGTCTATACCGTCAGTACCAATGTGCTGGAGAAGGGTAAGGTGCTGGAACCGCTCCATCCGATGGAGTTCCTGCCCTACTGCTATCTCCGCTGGGACTGGTGGGAGAACAAGCTGCAGCCTGAGACTGCGGAGAGCTCTTTATAAAAGGAAACATTGGTGCAGGTACAAAGACGGAGACATTCATGGTTATAGCCTAATCTGACAAATTTGAGGAGGATTATGATGATCAACCTTTTTGATTTAACAGGCAAGACAGCCATTATTGCCGGTGCGTCCAGCGGAATCGGTGTGCAGTTCGCTGACATGCTGGCTGATCAGGGTGCGGATGTGGCCATACTGGCCAGACGATACGACAAGCTGTCAGCAGTGGCCGAAGAGCTTCGCGCCAAATATCCGGAGCGGCGGATTATCCCTGTTGAATGTGATGTTAGAAAAGAAGATGAGATTATCGCCGCAGTCTCTAAGGTGATGGAGACTTTTGGCCAAATTGATATTCTGGTGAACAACGCCGGTGTGGTGGACTCTGTGCCGATTGATGCGCTGGAGGAAGAAGCCTGGGACCGCGTTCTCGATACGGATCTGAAGGGTGTCTTCCTGATGTCGAAGCATGTCATCCGCCACATGAAGGAACGCAAATACGGCAAAATCATCAATACCGCCTCCATGCTGGGCCTCACGGCATCGGCTTCGATTCCTACCCATTCCTACAATGCGGCCAAAGGCGGAGTGATCCACCTGACCCGGGGTGTGGCGGCTACGTATGCCAAGCACGGCATTACTGTGAATGCGATCGGCCCCAGCCTGTTCCATAGCGAGATGACGGAGAACACATTGTTCACCGAGCAGGCGCTGCGGATGTACAACGCGGTCTGTCCGATGGGCCGGCCCGGCAATCCGGGGGAGCTGAACGGGGCGGTGCTGTATTTTGCCTCGGATGCCTCCAGCTACACTACCGGTCAGACTCTGTTTGTAGACGGCGGCTGGACGATTGTATAGAAGCTGCATCGTATAGAAGCTGTATAAAAGATTGCATAAACACTGCATAAACATTGCATATTAGACGAAGCGCCTGCATTTATGCAGGTGCTTTTTTTCACAAGCGGAATCTAGCGGAATTTGTCGGAAATTACGGCTGAAAAGTGGACATACCTACCACGGAATGAGAAAATAGCAGTTATAGATCAGTATGACATGCTGAAACCCTTCTGCTGTCCTGAGTAAGGATGGGATAGGCTCGGTGGTAAATAGAAGGATATTTAATTGTGTTCGGATATATAGTCTTATATTTATAAAAAAGGACGGGATCATTCATGACAATTCGTTTCGGGGTCGTAGGCACTAACTGGATTACTGACCGCTTCGTTCAAGCCGGACTGGAGAATGAGGAATTTATCCTCACAGCCGTGTATTCCCGTACAGAGGAGAAGGGACGGGCTTTTGCCGCAAAATATGCAGGAGCTTCGATCTATACGGATCTGGAGGAGATGGTATCCGGCGCAGAGGTGGACGCGGTCTATATCGCCAGCCCCAATTCGATGCATGCGGAGCAGTCCTTAATCTGTCTGAACCATGGCAAGCATGTCATTTGCGAGAAGCCGGCTGCCTCTAACAGCACAGAGCTGAAGGCAATGATTAACGCGGCGCGCAGCAATGATGTGCTGCTGATGGAAGCGATGAAATCAACCTTTATGCCGAATTTTGGCGTAATCCGGGATAATTTATATAAGCTGGGTCAAGTGCGGCGATATTTCGCCGGTTATTGTCAATACTCATCGAGATACGATGCTTACCGCCAGGGCACGGTGCTGAACGCCTTCAATCCGGAATATTCGAACGGCTCGCTGATGGACCTGGGCATCTATTGCCTGTATCCCATGGTGGCGTTGTTCGGCAAGCCGGACTCGGTGAAGGCAGTGGGCATGATGCTCTCCTCCGGAGTGGACGGCGAAGGCAGTATGGTAATGCGTTATCCGGATATGGATGCCGTGGTCATGCATTCCAAGATCGCCGACTCTTATCTGCCGGCTGAGATTCAGGGTGAGAACGGGACGATGGTCATCGACAAGATCAACCAGCCCTATCAGGTCAAAATCCATTACCGTGACGGCACCATCGAAGAGCTTACGCTGCCGCAGGTGTTCGAGCCGATGTATTATGAGATTCAGGAGTTCATTCATCTCTTGAAGAGCGGCCAGCGGGAGAGCGGAACTAACAGTCATGCCAATTCATTGGCGGTTGCCGAGCTGATGGAGGAAGCAAGAAGCCAGATCGGCCTGCGCTACGCCTCGGATCTATAGCTGTACGGGCATGTACGGCCTGAATTAGGATGTACGACTGGAAAAGGGGAGCGGAACTTGAAGACTTTCAAAAAGGTATACATCGAGATTACAAGCGTCTGCAACCTGGCCTGCAGCTTCTGTCCGCCAACCGAGCGGCAGAAGAATTTCATGAAGCTGGAGACGTTCAATACCATACTCGATGAGATTAAACCGCATAGCAATCATATCTACCTGCATGTCAAAGGCGAGCCGCTGCTCCATCCGAAGCTCGGCGAGCTGCTGGATGCAGCGCATGCCAAAGGCTTCAAGGTCAACATCACGACCAACGGCACGCTGATCCATAAGGCGGGGCCGAAGCTGCTGGGCAAGCCGGCATTGCGGCAGATGAACTTCTCGCTGCACAGCTTCGACGGCCATGCGGGCTCCGAGAACCGCGAAGGTTATGTGTCGGAGATTATCAGTTTCGTCCGGGAGATCTCTGCCCAGGGCGTCATTGTCTCGTTCCGGCTGTGGAACCTGACGGAGGACAACCGGACGAATCTGGAGAAAAGCCGCAACCGCGAGACGCTCGCTCTGCTGGAGGAGGCCTTCGGGCTCGACTTCCGGATCGAAGAGAAGGTTGTCCCCGGCAGCGGGGTGAAGATTGCCCCGCGTGTCTATCTGAACCAGGACCACGAGTTCAGATGGCCGGCTCTGCACGAGCCGGAGGACGACGGCAAGGGCTTCTGCCATGCGCTGCGCAGCCAGGCGGCGGTGCTGGTGGACGGCACGGTTGTGCCGTGCTGCCTCGATGGCGAAGGGGTAATCAACCTTGGCAACATTCACGAGAAGCCGTTCTCCGAGATTGTTGAGGGTGAGCGGGCGAACAACCTGTTCTATGGCTTCTCCCGCCGGGAGGCAGTCGAGGAGCTGTGCCGCAAATGCGGGTACCGGCAGCGGTTCGGAACTTAGCGGGTTAGCGGGTGCTGGTGAATACAGGAAGCTGCCGCAGGGGAAGTTAAGCTTATTTCTGAATATCATTACAGGCCGGACAATGCGAAAAGAGGGAACGGATGCCTACTATACTTGTTGCAGACGACGATGCGAACATCCGCGAACTCGTCTGCCTATTTCTGCGTAATGATGGATACACAACAGCTGAAGCCGCGGACGGCAAGGAAGCACTGGAGGTCTATGCCAGAGAGCATGTCGATCTTGTCGTGCTCGATATTATGATGCCGGTGATGGACGGCTGGACGTTATGCAAGGAGCTTAGAAAAGCCGATCCCGATCTTCCGCTGCTGATGCTGACGGCCAGAGGCGAGACATGGGAGAAGGTGAAGGGGTTCGAGCTGGGCACGGATGATTATCTGACCAAGCCGTTCGATCCGCTGGAGCTGACGGTCCGCGTCAGGGCGCTGCTCAAACGGTACCGGATTGGCAGCGCACAGATGATCCGGATCGGCAACACTACCCTTGACCGACAGACTTACAAGGTGATCAGCGGGACGGAATCGCTGTCGCTGCCGCTCAAGGAGTTCGAACTGCTGTACAAGCTTGCCGGGACACCCGGACAAGTCTATACGCGTGAGCAGCTGATCGATCAGATCTGGGGAATAGATTATCCCGGGGATGACCGGACGGTAGATGTGCATATCAAGCGGCTGCGGGAGCGGTTTGCGGCTACACCTGATTTTCGCATAGAGACTGTGCGCGGGCTGGGCTACCGGCTTGAGGTTACCGAATGATCAAATCCTTATATACCCGGGTTGTCCTTACCTTCCTGGTCTCCGTAATCGGAGGGACGGTTATTTCCTTTTTTGTGGCTACATGGCTGTTCAGAGATAAATTAAACGAGAATCTGCAGCTCCCCCTGCTGCGCTTCGGACAGGATATTGTCCGGATCTATGACGCCTTCCCGCTGAGTGAGGCAGATGCGTTCGTACACGGAATGCAACAACTTGAATCCTACCATATCCGGATTTATGAACAGACGGGCCAGTTTCAGTCTTTCGGGGAGCTTAACGGAAATAAGCCGGCTAGAGTGACTATGGAGCAAGTGAGGCAAGTATTGGCCGGGGACATTGTTCAAGTCAATCCGAGCAGGGTATCCACTATTCTTCTGGGGCTGCCGCTCCCAACGGATGCAGGAACGAAAGCGCTGTTTGTAGAATCCACCGGTCCCCCGTCCACCCCTTTTTTGCTGAAATGGCTTCTGAACTTTTCGCTCTATTCGCTAGGATCAGGAAGTCTTGTGATTCTGGTGGCTGCTATGTTCCTCGTCCGGCCGATCAAAAAGCTGACCACTGCAACCCGCCGGATCGCAGCCGGAGATTTCAATGTGAAGCTGAATATTAAGCAGAAGGGTGAGCTTGGTGCTTTGGCGCGCAGCTTCGAAGAGATGATGCGTGATCTGCAGCAGCTGGAGCAGATGCGCAGGGAATTCGTCACCAATGTATCGCATGAAGTTCAGTCACCGCTGACCTCCATATCCGGGTATGCGCTGGCGCTTAAGCAGATGAATATCCCGGAGGGCGAGCGGAACCGTTATCTGGATATTATCATCAGCGAAGCGGAGCGGATGTCCAAGATGAGCGACAGTCTGCTGAAGCTCAGTCTGCTTGAATCGCAGTCACAGCAGCTCCAGCTCACCACGTTCAGCCTGGATGAACAAATCAGACGGGTAATCGTGGCACTCCAGCCGCAATGGTCGGCCCGCAGTATTAGCTTCGAGCTTCATCTGAAGGCCGTCCGGTTGACGGCTGACCATGATCAATTCAATCAGGTGTGGACGAATCTGCTGGGGAACAGCATCAAATTCTCCAGGGATGGCGGCGTGATCAGCGTCAGCCTCAGACAAGACAGCAAGAATGTAACGATAAGGATTTCAGACACGGGCATTGGGATCTCGCCAGAGGATCAGAAGCGGATCTTCGAACGATTCTTCAAGGCCGACCGTTCCCGCAGCCGTCAGTATAACGGAAGCGGTATGGGACTGGCCATCGTTAAGCAAATCGTCTTGCTCCATCAAGGCGATATCCGGGTGGAGAGTGAGCCGGGGCGGGGTGCGAGCTTCATTGTCACCCTGCCGGTCGCTGCACCGGCGGATTAGTCTCTTCTGCTGCGGCATACAGCTCAAGGCTCCTGCTTGGGCAGAGAGCCGCAGCATTTTTCCAATTGCAGCTGTTCATATTCCGTTCATATTGCCGTCACGGGGAGTACATCTTCATTGTGTAAGCTTACCTTATTGGTTCGTAAGGATCTTATCAAACGATGAGGACAGGTGCATGTATAATGAAAAAATGGCTTAGGGTTACGCTTAAATCTATTGCGGCAATAATGATCGCCATAGTGCTTTTCTTAGCCGTTGTGTTTGTAGTGAATATCATCAGCAGCAAATCGGAGCTGGGGAAAATTGAGTCTTACGGCCAGCTGGTGCCTGTAGACGGCAAAAAGATGAATGTACTGATTCAAGGGACGGGCGAGGAAACTGTGGTGTTGCTGCCTGGTTATGGCACGGGCGCTCCGGCACTGGATTTCAAACCGCTGATCGATGAGTTGTCTCCGTTCTACACGGTGGTGGCGGTTGAGCCGTTCGGCTATGGATTAAGTGATAGAACCGATAAGGAACGGACTAACGATAATATTGCAAGTGAAATTCATGAGGCATTGCAGCAGCTGGGTATTAACCGTTATACGCTGATGGGGCATTCCATTGCCGGTATATACGGGCTGGATTATGTGAACAAGTATACAGATGAAGTGACTGCTTTTGTAGGAATCGACAGCAGTGTGCCGACACAAGGGGGCATGGATGCTGAAATGCCAGTCGGAATGTTCAAATTCCTCGACAAATCAGGTCTGATGAGATTGCTCAAGAAAGTAGGCGGTGATCCCTATGCCGGCCTGCCGTTTGATGATCATATCAAGCAGCAGATGAACATGATCTCGAATAAAAACTCCAGCAACGACACTACCATGAATGAAATGAAACATTTCAATGATAACTTTACAGCGGCTCAGGCTTTGACATTCCCTAAAGAGCTCCCGCTGCTCCTCTTCATACAAGCCAATAATACTGATGTTGAGGGCTGGCAGACGCTGCATGAAGGGCAGTTGAAGGATTCTGCGCATGGCAAACTGATCCCGCTTGAAGGGGAGCATTACTTACACCATACCCTGTCTAAAGAGATCGTTCAGGATTACAAAGCGTTCATGGAACAGGTTAAATAATAGAAGCTTTGCGCTATATTCTGGTAAACAGAAACAGCGGCAGCCCGGGACAAGGGGTCCTGGGTTGCCGCTTTTTTGTGGCTTCAATATCATGAAAAGTCTGAAGCCCATGCTCCTGTAACAATTGGTGTAATTCCACCAGCTTATTAATCAATCCCTCTGCAACACGTACGATATTGCCCCTTGAGAAAATATACTTGGTGAAAGTAGCTTGTTCTGTACCCCAAATGACTGTTTCTTTCTTATACAAAACATCAATATAAAATCCTCCGCAACCAAAAATACCACACGAGCAGGTATACATAGGGATTCTCCCTTGACGGGTAAGGGATTCGAAGAACTCAGTGACTACAAATACTTCACCCTCGTCTTCATTTAGCCTTAGTCCATTTACATATAGAGATATAGTTGAAGTAACTACCGGAGCTAATACCCGTTTCTGCTTAGAGATATTCGTATATTTCTTGGATATATCAACCAACATTTCAAAATTCAGGGTGTCTAGACTGTTATCCTCAGAAGCAGCCATATATCATTACCACCTTTAGTTGGAGGTCTGAGCGGACTGAGATTCCCTTATTTCACCAAAAAAACTCATAATAAGGCTGAAACGGACTCAGTCCGAATTACCCGCAATTTGCCGAGATCTTCCTCAATAGGGGAATCTCAGTCCGCTCCAGAGCTGGATGAGCCATGAGGACCCGCCGAAGTTCCAGTTGAGGAATGGTAAGCTCCATACGCAGCCGCTAAGCAGCAACCGTGGACGGGGGGAATCATGTCCTGGTTTGCTGCTGTTATTTTTGAACCCATAACTGCATGATTAATGTTCGCTGGTGTTCATTAGACTTTGCAGACGCGCAGCTGTTTCGGCAGTAGCTGTATAAATCATGATCTTCAGATCCGGATGGCCCTGAGGCTGCAGGGTCACATGTTCAAACTCCAGCTCTCCGATGCCCGGCGCATTCCACTGTTTGTGGCAGTCCGTTACAACCTGAACATCATGCAGCGGCCATTTCTCGCGGAACAGCGGGCTGCTCTGCATAAATTCTCCGATAAGCTCCTTGAGCCTCGGGTCATTAGGGAAATGTGCGTAATCGGCACGAAAGCGTGCAACGAGGACCTCTGCTTTACTCTCCCAGTCCTCCAGATTCAATCTCCGCTTCCCGGTCGTCAACAGCAGTCTCATCCAGTTGGGACGCTCCTGCTTACCCTCTGAGAATGAAGGGAAGCCGAACACTAACTCCGCTGCCTGATTCCATAACAGCAAATCCCAGCTTCTCCCGATTACGAAGGCCGGATTGGGCTCCAGGGCCTTGATCATCCGTTCCAGGCCTGTATTCAGTTGCTGATCTTCTACGGCCTGCTGCTGCACCGGTCTGGCAAGAAGATGAAGATGGTGACGTTCGTCTTCAGTTAGTCGCAGCGCCTCTGCTATGTTATTCAGTACATCCTCTGAAGGATTGATACTTCTTCCCTGCTCCAGAGAGGTGTACCATGAGGTTCCGATGTGGGCAAGCTGGGCCACTTCTTCCCGGCGGAGCCCCGGAGTCCGCCGTCTTCCATAAGAGACTAACCCGGCTTCTTCAAGAGTCAGACGTTCCCGGCGCGAACGCAGAAATTCACCTAACGGCAGTCTGGAAGAAATCTCTTCCATGCTGAACTCCTCCTTATCCTGACAGTGGTAGTCCTACGATAAACGCAGGAAGGATGCTACTGCCGCATTCTATTATACTGCCAGTATAGCATCTATACACTTAGGAGGATTTGAACAATGAACATCTTTGTCACAGGAGCCACCGGTAAAGTAGGAAGCCGTTTTGTTCCGCGTCTGCTGCAGCGCGGTCATCACGTTAAGCTGTTGATTAGGGATGCTGCCAAGGCAGATTGGCTTAAGCAGCTGGGGGCTGAGATTGTAGAAGGCGAGCTTCTGCAGCCGGACCATTATGTGGAGGCTCTCCGGGGGATTGATGTTGTGTTTCATCTGGCAGCTCAGTTCCGCGGGGTAGACGAGAACACCACCTGGATATCCAATTTCGATGGCAGCATCGCTCTGGCCAAGGCAGTACTGGAGGCAGGGGTGCCAAGGTTTGTTTTTGCGAGCACCAATAATGTCTATGGCTCCGGAAGTAACGCGGGACCCAGTCAGGAGGATGACGAGCTGAAGCCGGCGTTTGCTTATCCGCAGTCCAAAGCCAAGGCTGAGGCAGCGCTGCTGCAGCTTCATCATGAACATGGATTAGGCTTGCGCATTGTAAGGCTGCCTTTTGTCTATGGTGAGCGGGACCCGCATATCACAGAATTTCTCCCGCTCGTAGGCAACTGGAATCCGGCGAAAAGAATGCATATGGCGCACCATGCAGATGTGGGTCAGGCCCTGCTGCTCGCAGCCTCCGCAGATGGGATAGATGGCCGGATCTACAACGTCGGCGACGATGCACCGATCTCCATTGCGGAGCTGCTGAAGCTGCATCATTTGGAAATTCCCCCGGCAGCCCAGCAGCAGGAATTCAATCCATGGGAGGGAGTCATCGATACCACCCGGATCAGGGATGAACTACATTACCGGCCGATTTTCCCGTCCTTCTATACGGCGAGGGATGCAGGTGCACTTTAAATTGGATTTATCTTCTCCCGGCAATCTGGTATACAATATACAATAGTAATGCATTTTCTTGACCGCAGGCTTCTCTTCAGAAGCTTGCGGTTTGTTGTATGAACAGTTTTTCATGATTCAACCGCAGCCAGCAGGGCTATTGTATAGAGATCGTTATTACATAGGGAGGCAGGCAAATGCTGAAATCATTGCAGGCTATTGAAACATACCGTGAAGAAGGAAGACTCCCCGGTGAAGGATGTCTGTGGCTGGAATATATCGCTCAGGCCGAGCAGACGATTGTGAACCTCGAACGGGTGGAATCGCTGGGGGAACTGGAGCAGCAGAGTCCGGTGCTGGATTATGTAGAGCGGAGCCTGCGTGTACTGGACAGTCTGCCGCTATCCTACTGGATCAGGGAATTGGCTGAAGAGACGCTGATCTGGTCGGAGACTGCCAAGGGGGGTACGATCCGGCAGCGCAGGAGCTGGCAGAAGGACGGCATTAATATATTTGTGCATAATATCGGTTCGGCACAGCTGTACTGGCGTTGTGGAGAGGATGACCGGGAGGACGCTGCCTCTGCGGATAAGCGGCTGATCGTGCACCGGCTGATCGAAACCCACGGGCTGATCGGGCAGCAGATCCGCGGCGAGGTTCCGCCTTCGGTCAATCTTCCATTATCCGGACTGGTGGAGCAGGGGCTGCTGACCGCAGATGAGCTGGAGCGGCTGCTGTTCGCGCTGAATCACTGCATAATCTCAGCTGTAGCCCCGGAGCTGTGGCAGGAGGTTCGTCCTCAGGTGATGGAGCTGATTGCCGTAATCTCCTCGGGTAATCTGCATGCTGAAGTGCCGATGAAGGAGCGTCTGCGGAGAATGCGCTCCGGATCTATCGCGCAGGGTGAGGATTATGAGACGGAGTGGAGCAGTCTTGTGCAGGAGGGCTTCAATCCTGCTGTACTGGAGCCGCTGCAGCCTGTCACCTTCTGGTATGTGGAATCTGCACTGCAGACCTTCTCGCTGGAGCAGTTCCTCAAAGTAGTAAGCCTCTCGGCTAGCAGTGATTTGTCCGCTCTCCACCATATCAGCTTCGAAGCGGTGATGAACAGCATTTATTATGACTACAAGGGCAGCAAGAAGATCAACGTGTACAAGAAAAGGATCATTGAGAAATACTTGTCTGAGCTGGATTGGACAGAGATCTATAGCGGGGAGCAGCCTTCGGTCAATCCGCATCTGTTGCACCGGCTGCTGCGGAAGGAGCATTTGCCTGATACGCTGTTCTTCCATTTCGAATTCTCCCCGGCGGCTGAGAAGCTGATTGAATTCTGCACCGAGGCCGAGAAGTCGGCGCTGTATGAACGGGCGGTGCTGCTGCTGTTCGACCTGTTCGATCTGCGCCGGGATGCGTTCGACCGCTTCCATAACGAGGATACGTACTTAAGCCAGATGAATGATACGGCGGATTATAAGGCGGTCATTCTGGATTACGTCACCGGCCGCAAGGTGCTGGACATCGGGCCGGGCGGCGGGGTGCTGCTGGATCTGATTGAGCAGCGGATGCCGGATGTGATTCCGGTCGGCATCGATATCTCCAGCAATGTTATTGAAGCATTGCGGCAGCGCAAGCAGCGGGAAGACCGCCGCTGGGAGGTGCTGCAGGGCGATGCGCTGAACCTGAAGGATTACGTGGAGGCGGGCACGGTCGACACGGTGATTTTCTCCTCCATCCTGCATGAGCTGTATTCTTATGTGCCGCTGGATGGGAAGAAGTTCAATCACGGGACGGTTGCTGCAGCGCTAACCAGCGCCTTCGGTGTGCTGGCGGACGGCGGAGTCATTATTGTCCGCGACGGTATTATGAGTGAGCCGGAGGATCAGCAGCGAAGAGTGCGGTTTCTGGAGGATGACGGAATGGCGTGGCTGGAGCGGTATGCGAAGGATTTTGCCGGCCGGAGTATCCGGTATGAGCAGCTTGGCGGTCAGGAGGTCCTTATGCCGGTGAATGATGCGATGGAATTCCTGTACACGTATACGTGGGGGGAAGAAGCCTACATCCATGAAGTACAGGAGCAGTTTGGATACTTCACCCCTTCGCAGTATGCTGCGTTCATTGAGCAGACGCTTGGTGATCAGGCGAAGATTGAAGTCTTCCGCCATTACCTGCAGGAAGGGTATACGGAGGCGCTGCAGGATCGGGTCGTGGTGATGGATGAGAGCGGGCAGGCGGTCGCACTGCCGGACAGCACCTGCTTCATTGTAATCCGTAAGGCAGGCTGAAGCCGGGCTTGAGTGGAACATAAAAAGGGGCATTACCGCAGCCGTGTCCGGCCTGGTAATGCCCTTTTTTCAATCGGTATTTGCCGGCATATAATGGGAAAGCATCGCGTTGCGGACCATACTAGAAGAGAATGATCCTGTCCGGCTACTTAAGCGTGATGATCAGGGTGCTGATTTTACCGCCCTGCACCGTGAACTCATGTCTGAACAGCTGCGGAGCGGGAACGCGATTCTTGTTAAATTCCCCTTCCATCTCTGCTGTCACAGCGATGGCTTCTCCGGATTCTTCGATTTCCATGATCGTGTAGCGGACCTTGGCAGAGAACAGCTCTGCTTCCCCCCAAGCCTGTATAGCCTCCCTGCCCGCAATCTCTTTACCGTTATCCTTAACGCTGGCGCCGGGAGTGAACAAATCAATAAAGGCTTCAGGCTGATAGTGGTTGATGGCATTGTAATACTCCTGTACCTCACTCGGCAAGGTAACATGTTGATTCATGGATATCTGCCTCCTGTAAGTAGAGTAGCGGAAGCGGCATGGCTCCACCCTTACACGTAACTTAAACGTATCCGGGCATCCGTAAGCAGATTGGAGGGTGAATAGAGAGATGAGCGATCCTATCGAACCCGCTGACCTCACGTCCCCACGCGATACGTATAGATATTCTCGAAGAATAATTTTTTGAAATCATCCGCTTTGATGAAAAAATGCAACAAACCGGACAAGTCCCATTCCATCCCGATCTGATCATCAGAATCAGCCTGGAATAATAGAATCTCATCGCTGGGATGACCTCCGTATTGCAGTGCTGTCATATGGCCCAGGAAACGGAATCCGATTCCACGGTCGTAAGTAATCAGTAATTTCGGTCTGAATTCCAGGGAATAGCGGTTCAAGTCCGTTTCGTTGTTCATCAGATGGTTGGCTTCCAGATAATCTGAATCGGGAATCGTTAATTCAAGCTTTTTTTCGAGCAGCGCGGATCTGAATATTTGATCTTCCGATAATGTCATCGGTGGCTCCATTCGAACCAATTCTGTAGTTTCAGGGGAGTAATATACAACATTATTATTCTTCTTGTCTGAATCATAGTCATCGCTGTTATACCACACCTCATAATCATACACGTAGAAAAAGTAGAGAATTCCGGTAGCCGGATACCCCGGGTTAACCAAATTCATAGGGAACTCTTCAAGATTGATTTGAGCGACAAACGACATGGGATGGTTCTTCCACGAAGGCCATTGAAAGGAAGAGGGCATATCAGGATGTCCCCCGATTTTGCTGGCGCCAAGCTTGATTTCCGTTTCATCTGTCATTTTAGGAACCATGTAGAATCCGGGCAGAATGTGATGTTTCAATGTATCCCAATACTTATCAAGACCTGCTTCTCCCAGCATCAAGCGGATCTCACCAATGGAAGGGTCTGTGATTTGATCAGATGCCAGCGGGTGCTTGTATATGGAGGTATCATTGCTGCCTGCTGCATCACCTGTTATTAAGAAGCGGAGCAGTAGTATAAACGCTATTATTATCTTAAATGTATTCAAAGTTTCTCCCGCCCTTTTAAATTGCTATTCTACACGGGCCGGTTAAATTTGTCAGTTCGAAATTATTCCATTGATCTTACGGATAAAGCTGGCCCTGACCGGCTCCCGGCATAGCATCCTTGCGGAATTCGGAAGGCGAGCAGTTCATCGCTTTGCGGAAGACTTTGATGAAGTAGCTGACGTTGTCGAAGCCGGTATCCATGGCGATATCGGAGATTTTGCGGTCACTCTGCTGCAGCAGGTTGGCAGCCTGTCGGATCCGGTAGGAGTTGATGTAATCGACGGGCGTCTTGCGGGTCATGCTTTTGAAGAACCGGCAGAACTGCCCCTCACTCATCGGAATCAGCTCTGACAGATCGCGGGTGCGGATCGGCTCCTGATAATTGTCCTGGATATAGAGGATGACTTTCTTCAGCCGGTCGATCTTCGTGGTATCCGCGCCTGCCGACTGGCTGTAGTTCACCGAACGTCCCGGCGGCGCAATCTGAGAGAGCATGATGAGCAAAGTTCCTTTCATAAAGGATTCGAATCCGGGCATTTTATTATCATATGCCTCCATCATCCGCTCCAGGTGCAGCAGAAGCTCCCCTTGCCAAGGTACGGAGGAGGTGATGTGACGCGGAAAGCTCTGGCGTTTCTCCTGAAGCGGCAGAATTACAGTCTGCTGTATCGTATCATATTGGGCGCTGGCCAGGAGATCGGGGTGAAAGACAAGTGCACAGAACCGGCAGGGAGTGTCCTTAACCGCGTAGGCGGCATGAATATCACCGGATTTAATAAACACGGCTTCGCCGGGGCGGAGCGTGAAATAATCCGTATCCACCTGAAAGAGAATCTCGCCTTCAAGCAGCAGGAAGAACTCCGCTTCCTCATGCCAGTGGGTATCCAGGACAGGGGCTCCGGCCGGGAGCTCTATCCAATAGGCGGCCAAGGGAAACATAACATCCCCGTGTTCACGGTCTTCTTTGAGCAATCGCTGCGATGTGCGGTCCATTATAGCCCTCCTTGAGAGAAGAATATCAAAATAGTGTTATAAATAAGCTATATTTTATTAGTTTTGTGATTTTGTTATCGTTATAATGCAACTATAAACACCAAATTGAAGGGTGGCAAGTGCACACATGAAATTTACAGACGGCCTTTGGCTGGTTCGCGACGGAATTACAATCAATGGTGCAGTTCAGAACTATGCGGTGGAAAAAACTGCAGAAGGTCTGACAGCAATTACGCAGACAACTCCGATTACAGGACGTTCGGCAACACTGAACTCTACACTGCTCACCGTAAAATTCCATTCCCCGCTTCCGGGTGTGGTTGGGATTAAGATTATTCATAATGACGGCGTTATCGACCGTGGTCCTTCCTTTGAATTGACTAAGGGAACAGGCGATCATGTTCAAATCGAAGAAACCGAAGCACAGACCGTGCTGATCAGCGGCGGACTCCGCGTGGTCATCAACAAGGGAACTCACTGGTCGGTAGACTTCTACCGCGGCGACGAGCGCATTACAGGCAGCGGTTACAAATCGATGGCCTATATCACGGATCAGGACGGTAACACGTTCATGCGCGAAGAGCTGGATATCGGTATCGGCGAATTCGTGTATGGTCTGGGCGAACGCTTCACTGCTTTTGTGAAGAACGGCCAGGTGGTTGACCTCTGGAACAAGGATGGCGGTACAAGCTCCGAGCAGGCCTACAAGAACGTTCCGTTCTATGTAACCAGCAAAGGCTACGGCGTATTCGTGAACCAGCCTGAACTGGTTTCGTATGAAATCGCCTCAGAGAAAGTGAAAAAAGCCCAATTCAGCGTAGCTGGAGAGAGCCTGGAATACTTCGTCATTGAAGGGCCGACCATCAAAGAGGTTATTACTAAATATACTTCACTGACCGGCAAGCCTGCGCTGCCACCGGCATGGACCTTCGGTCTGTGGCTGACCACTTCGTTCACTACAGATTACGATGAAGCTACGGTTAACTCCTTCGTAGAAGGAATGGCAGAGCGCGATCTGCCGCTGCATGTGTTCCATTTCGACTGCTTCTGGATGCGCGAATACCAGTGGACCGATTTCCAGTGGGATTCCCGTGTGTTCCCGGACCCTGTGGGTATGCTGAAGCGCCTGCATGACAAGGGGCTTAAGATCTGCGTTTGGATCAACTCTTATATCGGACAGCGTTCACCGCTGTTTGAAGAAGGCAAGAAGAACGGCTATCTGCTCAAAAAAGCTAACGGCGACGTATACCAAACCGACCTTTGGCAGGCAGGCATGGGACTCGTGGACTTCACGAACCCTGCGGCTTGTGAATGGTATGCAGGTTACCTGCGCGGCCTGGTGGACATGGGCGTAGACAGCTTCAAGACCGACTTCGGCGAGCGTATTCCTACGGATGTTGTCTACTTCGACGGCTCCGATCCGCACAAAATGCATAACTATTACACTCAGTTGTATAACAAGGTTGTCTTTGAAGTACTGGAAGAGAAGCTTGGCAAGAATGAAGCGGCAGTCTTCGCACGTTCGGCAACCGCCGGCGGGCAGCAGTTCCCGGTTCACTGGGGCGGCGACTGCTACGCTGACTACGAGTCCATGGCAGAAAGCCTGCGCGGCGGCCTGTCGCTAGGCCTGTCCGGCTTCGGCTTCTGGAGCCATGACATCGGCGGCTTCGAGAATACCGCTCCGGCGCATGTCTTCAAGCGCTGGCTGGCCTTCGGCCTGCTCTCCAGCCACAGCCGTCTGCACGGCAGCACCTCGTACCGTGTGCCTTGGGCTTACGACGACGAAGCCGTGGATGTTACCCGCTTCTTCACCAAGCTTAAATGCAGCCTGATGCCATACCTGTATGATGTAGCCGGACAGGCGCATGAACAGGGCTGGGCTTCGATGCGTGCGATGGTGATGGAATTCCCGGAAGATCCGACCTGCGAAGTGCTGGACCGCCAGTACATGCTGGGGGATTCCCTGCTGGTGGCTCCGATCTTCCAGGAGAACGGCGAAGTGAAATACTATCTGCCAGCCGGCCGCTGGACACACCTCTTGAACGGCGAAACCGTGGAGGGCGGATCATGGCGCAAAGAGAAGCATGATTTCTTCAGCCTTCCGTTATTCGTACGCCCGAACTCCCTGCTTGCCGTAGGCAGCGAAGACAGCCGTCCGGACTATGACTTCGCCGAAGGCGTGAAGTTTGGTCTGTACTCCCTTGAGGATGGCAAGGCAACAACTGCAACTGTACGCGATATCAACGGCGCTCCTGAGCTGAAGGTAGAAGCTGCACGCAGCGGCAACACCGTAACTGTAACTGCTGAAGGCAGCGGCAAAGCATTCACATTTGCTGTGAAGGATCTTGGCGCTATCGCTTCCGTAGAAGGTGCGGAGCAGGCAGATGAAACTACAGTGAAGGTAAACGCCGGAGCTAAATCCGTATCGTTCACCATTACGCTGAAATAAGCTTATACCGCCTCATATTCAAGCTCTCTGATGACGGGGGACATTCGTCCCCGGTGTATCAGGGAGTTTTTTGAGGATTGAACAACGGTTACGGTATTTGAGGCTATTGGAACTTCTCAAGCTGTTCTTGCCGCGCAAATCCTGCACGAAATACAACATTTTCCTCATATTATCAATCCTAATCCAGAATTGTTGTATAAAAGGCAGCATTTCGCCTTCTCCCGGCTGCTTTGCGGGGGAATTCATGTATTTCGTACAACAAATTCTCTCAAATTTCCTATTATTCAGGCATAGAAGTAGTATGTACAACATTATCGCCTTTTCCATTCATTACAGGTGTGCTGTGAACTGGATAATCCAATTTCTGTAAGAAACGATAGGAGAATAGAATGCTATGAACAATAAAGTGAATACAGGAGTGCTAAGCCAGCCGGAATTCACTTCAGCCACAGCGCTGTCCGCAGCCGCCAATCATATTATGAACTCGCCGGAGCCGTTCACCCATACATACCGGACCTATATCCGCCTGCGGGAGAATGGAAGCCTGACGCTGAAGTTCTGGCACAGCAATGCTGTGGATTCGACATGGGACATGGGGGCGGAGTCTACAGCGAGTGAACCGGGCGGGGAGTGGAGCATCGAAGCGGCATATATGGCTGATGGCGGAGCCGATCCGGATGGCACTGTCGTGCCTGGCTCGCAGGTTCCGTTTACCTTCGCAGGCGAGGCCTCCCGGCTGGTGAAGCCGGGCGAGAAGTTCTGGAGCGATGAAGCCCTGCTGGAGCTGCCGGAAGGGCACTATCTGGCCTTTACCTGGACCCTTAAGGCGGATGCCGGCAAGTCGGTTCCCTTCAACGTGGAGGGTATGCTGGTCTCCGGCTACGACGCGCCGGGCAATCTGGCTGCGCAGGAAACCGCAGATGCTTTCAGCGTATCGGATAAGCAGCAGGTATTGCCAAGCTTCCTCGGGTATAAAAAGGAAGTAGCGAAGAAGCTGGTATTCCTCGGGGATTCGATTACACAGGGAGTGCGGACTGCCAAGGATGAATACGCCTTCTGGACGGCAAGAATAGCTGAAGGATTGGGGGCGGAGTACGGGCTGTGGAATATAGGCTCCGGCTGGGGCCGGGCCTATGATGTGGCCACGGATGGCGCCTGGCTGCACAAAGCCTTGCAGGGAGATGAGGTGCTGATTGTGCTTGGCGTTAACGATCTGGATATCGGGCAACGTTCGGCTGAGGAACTGCTGGAGGATCTTACGCATATCATCGCCAAGATCAAGTCAGCGCGCCAAGGCGCTTCCGTCATTCTCAGTACCGTGCCGCCGTTCAACTTCGAAGGTGACCGCGAAACGGCCTGGCGCAGTGTGAATGAAAGCATCCTTACGAACCCTCCGGCTGGTGTGAACCGTGTGTTCGACATCGCTGCGGTGCTGTCCGTGCCGGCTCCGGCAGATCACAGAATCAAGCCGGAGTATATGAGCGACGAGTTTGATCCGCATCCGAACGGCCATGCCGGTAAGGCGGTAGCGGAAGCGTTTTTGGCTTGGTACGCTTAAGAAGCATAAAGAACCCCTTGAACCCGCTAGGCATACTATGTAGTACATTAACAGAAGGGTAGTGTGCCTGTAGTGGGAATGCAAGCGGGAGTACAAGTGCAGCCAAAAGTGCTGTATCAGGCAGATCAGAATTATATTCAAAGTATGAAGTCGATCAGACATCACATGCACCATGTATGCAGACAACATGCAAACCAGATTGTCCAGGTGCAGACGATTGACGGTCAAGTCGTTACAGGGAGAATTCTCGGCTGTGACAGGGGATTGTTTTACCTGGGGGTACAGAATCATCATGGAGCAGGACGCGCCTTCTTCGGAAGCAGCGAAGAAGCCATCCTGACCCTGGTACTGTACGAATTGCTGGTTATAGTTTTATTGTCCTAACTTGAATTGGCTGTCTCATAAGCTGTTATAGGCTAATGGATGGGCGGTATTCAAGGCAAAGGCTATCCCAAGCGGCCATATGATGGCTTTTAGGATAGCCTCTTTTTTGCGTTCACCAGGTTAGAATGTTTTGAGAATAATCACCAGTAGAATATAGAGTACTAAAATTGTAGTGGTAGAAGTGAAAAGTCCGCTGACATTTGCGCAACCGCTCATCGCCTTACCTCCTTCGCAAGTTCATCTTTCAGAACCATGATATGCACTTTCGGCCATCATGGTATAGACAATTGACCAAGAGAACTGCAATGAGTTCTGGCATCCATTCTGTTATGGGGAAACTTGTACACGGTAATCCTTCGGTGAGCAGCCGACCTGTTTCTTGAATACCTTGCTGAAATATTTGACGTCGTGGAAGCCGACCATCTCCGAGATCTGCACCAGCTTCAGGTTTGGATTCTGCATGAGCAGCTTGGCTTTCTCGATCCGGACGTTGACGATATAGTCAGAGAAGTTGATGCCGTATTCCTGTTTGAACTTGCGCGAGACGTACTCGCGGCTGACATAGAATTTGCCGGCAACCTCCTGCAGGGAGAGATCGGACGGGTAGTTCTGCTCGATATACTTAATAATCTCCGTCATCGGATTCCGCTCTTTAATCTGTCTGGCCGAGAGTATCTGAGACAGGCGCTGCATCAGCGCGAAGGACCAGTCACGCCAGGCGAACAGGGAGAAGGAGTAGCCGCTTGGCAGCGGAGACGGGTGCTGGAGGTCCTCCTGCTCAAGCTCAGCCAGCACGCTGTCGGCCAGGCTTCCCAGTGCTTCCCGGACCAGCCGGGAGCGGAACAGCAGTGCGTCCGCTTTCCATGAGTTCAGCATCTGCGGGGTAACCACACCGCGGCGGCTGAGTTCATGGGTCCAATGCTGTGCAGCCGCGGACATTGTTTCGGGAGTGCCGCTGATTACAGCCATCCGCCAATCGTCCTGGACATCAGCGAAATTCAGCGGCGCTTCGGCATCGGCACTGCTGCGCACCTGGCTGCCTGCCGGGAAGCCGCCTTCTCCTGCAACCGGAGCAAAGTGACAATAATCCTCATGTCTTAGCAGATTCCTCCGGAGCAGGGCTTCGGCGGCTTCTGTGCGCTGCGCCGGCAGCTGTCCGGGGAAGTGGCCTGCGGTGCTGATGCCGAAATGCATACGGAACTGCAGGGTATGGTAGATTCCCTGATTGATCCGGCTGATCAGCTCGACTACAGATTCCCGGCCATCCCAGAGAATGATGGCAATCTCCGGGGGGCCGCCCCAATACCGGAAGGCGATTCCGTTATTCTGCTGCTGCAGAAATTCATTACAGATGTTCACAATGGCGTAGTACAGCAGTTCGCTGTCCCCCCCGAACCGTTTGAGCAGCGGATTGTTGCCGCTGTCCGTCTGCACAAGAATCAGCCGCGAGGTCTTGGCACTCTGCGGCATGATGCCGTCCCCAATAAGCCTGCGCAGCGAGGCTTCGGCATTAACCTTATCGTCAATCAATGCGGAGAGCAGCTTCTCTCCGTAGATTGGCTTAATCTCATTCAGCCGGAGGCTCTGACGCTGGCGGTGGCTGCGCTCCGCTTCTTCGGAACGCCAGGCGGCAACCGCCTTGGACACCGCGTTGTTAATCATATCTGCTTCAATCGGCTTAAGAATATAATCTATTCCGCCGTGGCGTACGGTCTGGCGTACGAAATCGAAATCATTATGCCCGCTGACGACAATGAATTTGGTGTTGCCGGCGAATTCATCTACCCAGGTCATCAGCTCAACACCGTTCCCCGATTCCATCATCATATCCATAACCACCAGCGCCGGCTTCTCCTTGCGGATCAGCTGGATGGCTTCATTGCCGTTCCCCGCTTCGAGAATCTCATCAATCTGATGGGCATCCCAGTCCACCAGCAGCCGGACCGCCTTCCGGACTCTTGCTTCATCATCCACTATAAGCGCCTTCATATCCGTTCACTCTCCACTAATATATCAATTTCCAGCCGGATGATTACCCCGCCGGCCTTAAGATTATCCACTGTCAGCATGGCATTATCCCCACACACCAGCCGCAGCCGTGCCAGCACATTCACGAGGCCGATGCCGGCGCCGGGCGCATCGCGTTTGCTGTAACCGTCCTTGTTGTCTGTATGACTCAGATTAACAGGCTCAACGGCTCTGGGCTGCTCCAGCTCCTTGCGCAGCGCCTCCAGCCGGGTGGCCGGAATGGTCAGACCGTTGTTTTGAATGCTGATTTCCATCCGTCCGGAGGTAAGGGGGGCTGCGGTAATCTCGATGAATCCGTCCGTACGGTCCAGATTGAAACCGTGCTTGAAGTAATTCTCCACTATGGGCTGAAGGATCATCTTGGGCATCAGCGCCTGCAGCAGCGATTCTTCCATATCGTAGCGGAAACTGAACTTATTTTCAAAACGTTCCTTCTGCAGCTCAATATAAGCTTTGACATGCTCCAGCTCATTTTGGATCGTCACAATCTTCTCATCATTGTACATGCTGTAGCGCATCATCTTGGCCAGTGCCGAGAGCAGCCCGTAGATCTGCGGCACCTTCAGCTCCAGAGCGAGTGTACCGATAATCTGAAGAGTGTTGTTCATGAAATGCGGATTGATCTGCGATTGCAGTGCCCTCAGCTCATTGGTTTTGTTCGACAGCTCCAGCCTGTACTCCCGCAGAATCAGATTGTTAATCGTATCCATCATGCTGCGGAAATGCTCCGTGACCACTCCGATCTCATCCTTGCCCGCCGGCCGGATATCAATCTCCAGATTGCCGGTCTGCACCTGGTTCATATACCGGGTCAGCTGCTTGATCGGCGCGGTAATCCGGAAGGAGACCAGAACGGTCAGGATAATGATCGTGATGAGCAGCAGCACCAGCAGCAGCATATTGATCCGGGCCGCTTCAAGCGCTTCACGGAACAGATAGGAGACAGGGATCTGCTTCACCAGAGTCCAGTGGAGACCCGCGCCTTCGATTCTCTGATATATAAAGACGGCGCCGCTCTCTTCGAAATAACCCTGCGAGTCACTCTTATCCGCAATCTGGCTGTTATACCAGTCCGCATTCAGCGGTTTGCCAAGCGTGGTGCTGTCATTACTGTATACGAGCGTGCCACTGTCATCCACCAGATAGAGGTTCTCCTGATCCTGCTCGTACAGCTGGTCCATAATATCGGCAAGTGCGCTCAGCCTGACATCAATCGATAAGAATCCTAGCGCTTCTGTAGATGGGATGCGTTCAATTCTGCGGTGCAGCGTAAAGACCGGCTCCGGAACGAACTGTATGATAGGCAGCTTCAGCCCGTAGGCGTTACTGATATGAGTGCCCTGTACTTTAACCGGGGAGCTTCCCGTAAGGTTGGATTCCTGGTAAGGCATATTCCCCAGCCACCGCTTGGGTGTTGTATTATCGGTTATCAATGTAGCCTTGCCGTCTTTGACGCCGTATAAGTACACCTGTGAGATGTTGGGCTGGGAAGTAGAGATGTAACTGAGCGAATTATAAATTGCAATATCAGAAGACAGATCATCATAACCGGCTTCAAGCAGGCGGTAAAAATCGGAGTCGGCGTATACGCTCAGCGACAGCCGGTTGATCTCCTGAATGAGGCTGCTGATATTTTTGTAGCCCTGGTACAGCAGATTCTTATTCTCATCGACAGCCCGGGTTCTTAATGAGTTTGTTGTATAAGAGTAGTTAATGAACATTGTAGCCATAATACAGATTAGTGTGGGCAGGAGTAAAAAAACAATCAGTTTGGTGCGGATACTGTTCCACTTCATGGGGCCTTGTCACATCCGATCAATATTTTACACCCTAAAGATCACCTGCGTAGGTGTAAGGAGTTCTGCAAAAAACAGATAATATGTTTAGATCATAAACAAGTAAGTGAGCAAAAGAAAGGGGGGCCATTAAATGCGCGGCAATAAGTTGTCCCAATTTGGTCAACAGCTATTTTTCGTTGGCCCGGCGTTATTGTTCTTTACCTTGATTACTATTATCCCGTTTCTGATGGGGATGTACTACTCCTTCACAGACTGGAACGGCGTATCAGGTAATGTAAGCTGGGTGGGCGTTCAGAACTTTAAATCGATTTTTACGAATGATCCCGACTTCTGGTCATCCTTCTGGTTTACCGTGAGATTCACTGTACTGGGAGTAATATTGACCAATGTGGTGGGCTTTTTCCTGGCCTATCTGCTGACCAAACCTTTAAAAACACGCAATATGCTCCGGACCATTTTCTTCATGCCGAATGTGATCGGGGGATTGCTGCTTGGTTTCATATGGCAGTTCATTTTCATTAAAGGGTTCGCCACAATGGGCGATGTTACAGGCTGGTCCTTCTTCAATCTTCCTTGGCTTGGGGATGCAACCACCGGCTTCTGGGCAATTGTCATGGTATTCATTTGGCAGTCCTCCGGTTACCTGATGGTTATCTACATTGCTTCACTCAGCAACGTGTCCAAAGAAGTGCTCGAAGCTGCTGAGATTGACGGCGCATCCCGGATGCAGGTGCTTCGCAACATTATCGTGCCGCTGATTATGCCTGCGGTGACGATCGGCTTGTTCCTGGCCATTTCCTGGTCCTTCAAAATGTTCGACCTGAACCTGTCGCTGACTAAAGGCGGACCGTTCAAATCGACTGAATCCGTAGCCATGAACATCTATAATGAAGCCTTCCTGAACAACCGTTACGGTCTGGGTACGGCAAAAGCGTTGTTATTCTTCGTCATTGTAGCGCTGATCACTGTCATTCAGGTTCGTCTTACGAAGAGCAAGGAGGTAGAAGCTTAATGAACGCTAAAACTAAAGGCAGATGGAACATTGGAATTGAAGTAATTATGATTCTTCTGGCGCTTCTATTCCTCTCTCCTTTCTATTTCCTGCTGGCGAACTCGGTGAAATCCTTCGGTGAGATTCTGAGCGATGCGGCAAGCTGGCCGCAGACCTTCATGTGGTCAAACTATGCTAACGCCTGGAAGCTGGCCCGTTTCTCCGAGGCCTTCCGCAATTCGCTGATCGTCACAATCATTAGTGTGATTCTGATCTCCCTGTTCAGCGCAATGGCCGCTTACCGCATGGTACGTGCCAATACCCGGTTTAACCAGGTTCTGTTGCTGCTGTTCGTAGCGGCAATGGTCGTTCCGTTCCAGACGATCATGATTCCGATCTTGAAGGTCGTAAACATCATTGGGGTCAACAACTCGTTCGCGGGTCTGATTATTTCCAACCTGGGACTTAGCATTCCGATGGCAATCTTCCTGTTCCACGGCTTCATCAAATCGGTGCCGCTGGAAATTGAAGAAGCGGCAACCGTGGATGGCTGCAATCCGATCTCGGCTTTCTTCCGGATTGTGCTACCTCTGCTGAAGCCCATGCTGATGACCATTATCGTGCTGAATGCACTGGGCATCTGGAATGACTATCTGCTTCCATCGCTGATTCTTCAGGCACCTGAATTGCGTACCATTCCGCTTGCTACCTTCTCGTTCTTCGGCCAGTATACGAAGCAATGGGATATGGCACTTCCGGCGCTGACTATCGGGGTTGCCCCGATTGTAATCTTCTATCTGTTCATGCAGCGTTACATTGTTGAGGGAATAGCGGCCGGCTCGGTGAAGGGTTAATCACCGGGCTCCCGTTCCACATATTAAGCAGTTAAATTAGTCAAGGGGGAAATACAAATGATGAAGAAACGGTCTGCAGTGATGCTGTCCAGCGTAATGCTGATGTCTGTCGTGCTTGCGGCATGCGGTGGCAACAACACTAACAATAATGCTTCGAATGGTGCTTCGAATGGAAGCGCTGGCAACACTTCCGGCGCTGTGAAAACGGTTAAGATTTTCCAGTTCAAGACCGAAATCGTGGAAGGCCTGAATGAACTGAAGGTTGAATTCGAGAAAGAATACCCTAACATCAAGCTGGACATTCAAACGGTTGGCGGCGGCGCAGACTATGGGGCAGCCCTGAAGACGAAATTCGCTTCCGGCGATGCTCCTGACATTTTCTCGAACGGCGGTTACGCTGAAATGGCACTGTGGGCTGACAAGCTCGAGGATCTGTCCGATCAGCCTTGGGTGAAGGATCTGATTCCTTTGGCTGCTGAGCCAATGACTAAAGATGGCAAAACCTATGGTATGCCGATGAACCTTGAAGGTATTGGTTATGTCTACAACAAGGATCTGTTCGCCAAAGCCGGTATCACTGAAACGCCAAAAACAATCACTGAGCTTGAAGAAGCAGCAAAAAAATTGCAGGCGATCGATGTTATTCCTTTCGGAAACGCATACCAGGAATGGTGGCTGCTGGGTATCCAGGGCATCAGCGTAGCATTTGCACAGCAGGATAATGTGGATGAATTCATCAACGGCCTGAACGCCGGAACTTCCACCATCGTGGGCAACGAGAAATTCAAGGATTGGAGCAACCTGCTTAACCTGACTGTGAAATACGGACAGAAGAATCCTTTGACTACAGATGCTAATACTCACCTGGCTATGTTCGCCAATGGCGAAACCGCTATGATGCAGGAAGGCAACTGGGCACAGACTCTGGTTGACAACATCACCCCTGGCATGAACATCGGTATGTTCCCTATGCCAATCAACGACGATCCTGCGATGAACGATAAGCTGTCTGTAGGGGTTCCTGCCAACCTAGTCGTGAATAAGGATTCCGGATCTAAGGAAGAAGCTAAGACCTTCCTGAACTGGCTTGTAACTTCCGACATGGGTAAAGAGTATCTCGTTCAAAAGTGGAAATTCATCCCTGCCCTGTCCACCATTCCGGCAACACCTGAAGATATCGGTCTTCTGGGTGCGGATGTATGGAACTATGTTCAAGAGGGTAAAGTCTACGGACTTCAGGCTTCGAAATTCCCTGATGGTGTAACTCAAGAATTTGCAAGTTCCATTCAAGAGCTAATCGCCGGTAAAGTGGACGAAGCAGGCTGGGAAAAGAGCATGCAGGCAGCTTGGGATAAGCTGAAGAAATAATCAGTACCTGCAAAGCAAGTACAACGAGTAATTGTAATGTGGTGCTAAACAGAGAGTCCTTATAAGGACCTAACCCGGATAAAGTGGATTGCCAGGACGCTCCCGCCTATCTCAGCATATGAGGTGAGGCGGGGGCGTTCTTTTGGTTGTCCGGAAACTGGCGGTCTGATATATACTCGAATGGAGAAGATTTCTGTACATGAATGATGAGGAGGAGTGATGGGGCTTATGGAACTTAACAGCTATACTAACGTGCAGATCGGCGTGGATTATTATCCGGAGCATTGGGACGAGTCCATGTGGGAGACAGATATCAAGTTGATGAAGGAAACCGGGGTAAAGGTGGTGCGGGTCGCGGAATTTGCCTGGAGCCGGCTTGAGCCGGTAGAGGGGACCTTTGATTTCGCCTGGCTGGACCGGGCGCTGGATCTGTTCCACGCCTACGGAATTCAGATTGTGATCGGGACGCCGACAGCGACACCGCCGCGCTGGCTGACTTCTGCCTACCCGGATGTGCTGCCTGTGTTCGCAGATGGAGGTGTATTCCATCCGGGAGTACGCGGCCACCGCTGTTACAACAGCGCATCGCTGCGGAAGTATGGCCGCCGGATTATTGAGGCGCTGGCCCGTCATTACAGCGGTCATCCTGCCGTTATCGGCTGGCAGACGGACAATGAATTCAGTATGCTGGATTGCCATTGTGACAGCTGCAACCTGGCGTTCCGCAAGTGGGTTCAGGAGAAGTACAGCACACTCGCGCAGGTTAACGCAGAGTGGGGAACTGTGGTCTGGAGCGGAGAGTACAGCAGCTGGGACGAGCTGACGGTGCCTTACGGCGGCTCACCATTCCAGAATCCCTCGCTGCTGCTGGATTTCCAGCGGTTCCAATGGGATGCGGTGATCGCTTTCCAGAAGATGCAGACGGAAGTGCTGCGCGAGATCTGCCCGAAGCACTTCATCACCCACAACTTCCATAGTTATCCTCAGCGGCTGGACATGCACGGGCTGGCTGAGGATCTTGATGTGGCTGCCTTCGATTATTATCCGAACCCTTCGCCGAAGAAGCAGACGACGGCTCCCTACAGCGGCGCGCTATCCCTGGATCTGACCCGCGGCATCAAACGCCGCAATTTCTGGATCATGGAGCAGCTGAGCGGCCCGCCGGGCTGCTGGTTCCCAATGTGGCGGACTCCTAACCCGGGGTTTATCCGCGCTTATGCCTGGCAGGCGATTGCCAGAGGCGCAGATACCGTGGTGCATTTCCGCTGGAGAAGCTCCGTAGCCGGGGCAGAACAGTTCTGGCATGGGCTGATCGACCACAGCAATGTGCCCGGGCGGAGATTTGCCGAGTTCGCGCAGCTATGCAGTGAGGTGAACGGTTTGGCTCCGCTGCTGACGGGGACTAAGGTTATCAGCCAGGCGGCTATCCTGTATTCGCATGAGCAGCTGGCTGCGCTGCGCATCCAGCCTCAGGCTGAAGGATTGGACTACTACGATAACATTAAGCAGTACCACCGGGCGCTGACGAAGCTTGGTATCGGGTGCGATGTCATCGACTGGCGGCAGCCGCTTGAGGGTTACAAGCTGGTGATTGTCCCGAGCCTGTACCTGCATGATGAGGAAGCTGCACAACTGCTGGAGACTTTTGCCGAAGGTGGCGGAATCGTGATCCTTACCCATCGCAGCGGTGTGAAGAATATGAACAACATCTGTGTAATGCAGCCACTGCCAGGGCTCTTCTCCCGTGCAGCGGGTGTAACGGTGGAGGAATATGATCCGATCGGAGGCGAAGTTCATTCGCTTCGCAGCGCTGAGGGCCTTCTGTATGAATGCAGCCAGTGGTGCGACATTCTGCGGCCGGCGGGAGCCGAGCCGGTCGCCTGGTATGAAGACGATTTCTTTGCCGGAGCTCCTGCGGTCACCGTAAACCGCTTCGGAGCGGGCCAGGTTTATTATATCGGAACACATGCCGGGGAGAACTACTGGCTGAAGCTTTTGAGTGATATCGCGCAAGACGTTGGGCTTGAGCTGTTCCCGGAATTACCGGAGGGTGTACAGGCATTCAAGCGCACAGGAGAGAGAGGGGGACTGCTGTTTCTGCTGAATCTTAGCCGGACGCCTCAGACTGTAGGGCTAGACAAGCTTTACCGCAGCGCTTTTACCGGTGCCCTGATGACTGGCCCGGTAGAGCTTGCGGCGTATGGTGTAGAGATTCTGGAGACTGAAGGCTGAAGCTTGGCAGGGAGCTGAACCTCAGGCGGAAGGATGACGTCTCTTATCCAGCATGCGCGAGAGGAAGGGAATGACCACGGCTCTATGTTGTGGAGGGTTCAATCCTGCAGGATGGTCCTTCTGCGGGGTTTGAAGCTCTTCTTGCCGTAGCATGTCCAGCAGGTCATAGACCGTTGTGATTTGATCCGAAGTTATAGCTAATTCTTTACCCTCAGGGTTACCGGGGACCTTGAAATTCCATTGTTTGTTTCCCATGGTTATCGCTCCTATTCGTGTGTGCCATTCGGCTGAGGCAGCATGCTTCTTTTATATTTCCATCATAATCTGCGCAGCGGATCATGTATAATGAAGGGAAATGATGGTGGCCATCACTGCAGCTGATGGGTGATCCGAGGGAGAGATGCGGTATGGATATGGGTCTTCTTAAAGTATTTCTGGCGGTTGCTGAAGAAGGTAGTATCTCTAAAGCAGCCCAAAGCCTGAACTATGTGCAGTCGAATGTGACAACCAGAATTCAGCAATTGGAGCAGGAGCTGAAGACTCCGCTCTTTTACCGGCATAGCCGGGGGATCACGCTGACCTCAGCGGGACAGACGTTCATGGAATATACGGTCAGGATTCTTAAGCTGCTGGACGAAGCCAAGCAGGCGGTTCTGGATTCGCCGGTTCCCAAAGGCTCGATTACGGTCGGCTCGGATACGACGGCTGCCGTCCGGCTGCCTGCCATCCTGTCCACTTACCGGGTCTGTTACCCTGATGTTGAAGTTCATCTGCAGGTCGGGCGGGCGAAGGAGCTAATTGATTCTGTCCTGCAGCATACCGTGCACGGAGCCTTTCTGGACGGACCGGTGGAGCATCCGGAGATTGTCCAGGAGCTGCTCATCCATGAACGGATCGGCCTTGTGATTCCGGATACGATGGAGTATCAGGGCATCCGGTCCATTCATGACAAGACGCTGCTGATCCTGAATGCGGAATGCTTGTACAGGATGAAGCTGGAGCAATGGCTCGCGGAAGTAGGCTGCCGGCTTGGGAAGGTGATGGAGTTCGGGACGATGGAAGGACTCCTCGGCTGCGTGAAGGCGGGAATTGGCTATGCGGTCTTACCTCTATCCTATTTCACCAGGATGAATGTAACGGAAGGCATCCGCATTTATCCGTTTCCGGAGAAGTATGCAGAGGTTCCGACGGTGTTCATCCGGCGGCGTGACCTCTATATGACGAGCGCTTTCCGGGAGTTTATAGAAGAGCTTAAGGCAGGGCTGCCTGAAGCGGTGAGCGGGGCAGATAGGACGGAGGACAGCGGCAGTGCTGTGAATTAACAGTTATAAAATCAAACAGCGGCACCCCAGCTGGCTTAGCTGGGGTGCCGCTGTTTAATGCAGCTTCCTGAACTGCTCCGGCGTAATCGCCGACTGCTTGCGGAAGGTGGCGACGAAATGGCTGACGTCGCGGAAGCCGACGCGCTGGGAGATGGATTTTACCGTAAGGTGGGGCTGGGTCACAAGCAGTTCCTTGCTCTTGCGGATACGCAGCCGGACGAAATAGGCATAAGGGGAGAGTCCGAAGGTCTGCAGAAACAGGCTGTTCAGATATCGCCCGGATACATCAAGATGTGCCGCGAGATCATAGAGTCCGACATCCGGGTCTCCGTAATGGCCGTCCATCCATTTCAGCAGCGGCTGCAGCTTATCCACATTGCGGGAGATTGCCGTATTATTATGCAGCTGCCCATATTTGTTCAGCGTTAGCAGGAACCGGTAGGCGTCCGTAGATTCACCCAGGTTGAACATGTCTCCGGAAGCATCATGGCGGTCAAGCATCTCCTTCAGCATATAGCGGAGCGGAGATTCATTCTCCCAGCGGTAGAGAAGATTGGTATTCATCGCGAGTGAATCCAGAATATGCCGGGCTGAAGTCCCGCCGAAGGTGAGATAATAGGTGCACCATACTTCGGAAGAGAGGGATTCATAGCCGTGTGGAACACCGGGCATAAGCAGAATGCCGCTGCCTTCAGTGAGTGTGATTCTTTTATTATCGATATGGATGATGCCCTCACCGTTCTCCGTCTGCAGCCAATGGTAAGTATGATAGCCTTGAGGACGGGTTACTTTTTCCTGATTCGGGTTATAGCCCATACTGTCGAGGGTAATCGGAAGCTGCTGCCCGCTCTCCTGGGCAAACACGATTCTTCGCACGGCACTCTCAGACATAATTGTCAACTCCTGTAGTTCCATATTATTATATATGAGTTCGTTTATTTTATATATAAAGCGGAACCGATAGTGATTAGAATAAGAATATACTTATATTATAAAGGATGTGCAAAGTGTGATCAACGAGAAATTATCTAAGATTTGGTACGGTGGAGATTATAACCCGGAGCAATGGGATGCCCCGGTATGGGCAGAGGATGAACGGATGTTCAAGCTGGCAGGAATCGATGTCGCTACCATTAATGTGTTCAACTGGGCAGCGCTTCAGCCGTCCGAAGAGACGTACGATTTCAGCGGTCTGGATGAATTGATTGACCGTCTATATAAGAATGGAACTTATGTATGTCTGGCTACCGGAACCGGAGCGCATCCGGCCTGGATGGCTCACCGTTATCCTGAGGTTACCCGGGTCGATGTCCAGGGCAGGAAGCGTAAATTTGGCGGACGGCACAACTCCAATCCGAACAGTGCGGTATACCGCAAATATTCGACACTTCTGGCCGGCAAGCTGGCAGAGCGCTACAAGGATCATCCGGGACTGGTGGCATGGCATATCTCCAATGAATATGGCGGATATGATTACTCCGAGCAGTCTGAAGTTGCCTTCCGCAACTGGCTGAAGGAACGTTACGGAACGCTTGACGGACTGAACAAAGCTTGGAATACCCGCTTCTGGGGTCATACCTTCTATGACTGGGAGGAAATCGTGGTGCCGAACGAGCTCAGCGAAGAGTGGAACGGCAACCGGACCAACTTCCAGGGGATATCGCTGGACTACCGGAGATTCATGTCGTACAGCCTGCTGGAATGCTATAAGCTTGAGTACAATGCCATCAAGGAGCATAGTACCAATATTCCCATTACGACCAACATGATGGGCTTCTACCCGGAGCTTGACTACTTCGAATGGGCTAAATATATAGACGTTATCTCCTGGGACAATTATCCGGCTCTGGATACACCGGTCAGCCATACAGCGATGACGCATGACCTCATGCGCGGCCTGAAGAACGGCCAGCCGTTCATGCTGATGGAGCAGACGCCAAGCCAGCAGAACTGGATGCCGTACAACTCGCTGAAACGTCCGGGCGTGATGCGCCTGTGGAGCTATCAGGCGGTGGCGCGCGGCGCGGACACGGTGCTGTTCTTCCAGCTGCGCCGGTCTATCGGTGCGTGCGAGAAGTATCATGGTGCGGTCATTGAGCATGTGGGACATGAGCATACCCGGGTATTCCGTGAATGTGCTGAGCTTGGACGGGAGCTGGAACAGCTGGGCGATGAGCTGTTGGATGCACGCAGTGCAGCACAGATCGGTATTATCTATGACTGGGAGAACCGCTGGGCGCTTGATCTCTCTAGCGGCCCGTCGGTGGCGCTAGATTATGTGAACGAGGTTCACAAATATTATGATGCGCTGTATCAGCAGAATATAGAAGCGGATCTGATTGGCGTAGAAGAGGACCTAACGAAGTACAAGGTTGTAATTGCACCGGTCCTGTATATGATCAAGCCAGGATTTGCGGCGAAGGTTGAAGCTTTCGTTCAAGCGGGCGGAACGTTCATTACAACCTATTTCAGCGGTATCGTTAACGAGAACGATCTGGTTACCGTTGGAGGCTACCCTGGAGAGCTGCGCAAGGTTCTGGGAATCTGGGCTGAAGAGATTGATGCCCTGCTGCCGGATATGCGCAATGAAATCGTGATGAATCAGGAATGGGGTCAGCTTAACCGTTCCTATTCCTGCGGTCTGCTCTGCGATCTGATTCATTCCGAAGGTGCGGAGGTGCTTGCCCAGTACGGCACTGACTTCTATCAGGGGATGCCCGCTCTGACCGTTAACCGCTTTGGCGAAGGCAAAGCCTATTATGTAGCCACCAGTCCCGATGGTGCGTTCCTGCGCGCATTCCTGGCTACGGTAAGCGCAGAGAACGGTATTGCTCCACTGGTAAGTGCACCGGAAGGCATCGAGTCCGTTCAGCGTGTGAAGGATGGCGTATCCTACCTGTTCCTGCTCAACCATTCCGCAGAGGAGCTTAGTGCAGATATCGGCACTGATGAACGGACAGACCTGCTATCAGGCAAGAAATGCAGCGGTTCCACTGTAGTGCCAGGCCGCGGAGTGCTAATTTTGTCGGATAAACAATAAACAGTAAACAGTAAATATAATACCTGGTTATGAAAAGCCGCCGCCCGTAATTACAGGGCGGCGGCTTTTGTGTTCTTTTTATTGGGTTAAGGAGCCGAAGTCCGTAAATTTCAGCTCAACGGTGATATGGATAGGCGTCCGGCTGAATACATCATCCCAGTGATCCTTCACCTTGTTCCACATCGCTGGTTCCTGGATACTGAGTCTGGTGCCGAAACCGGCGACATCGGTCTTATATTCGGACTGCAGCTTCTGAATCAGCGACTGCATCATCTGCTCCAGCCGCTTTTTAAACAGCTCTTCTGCTTTTTTTGAATGCTGTAAGTCCGAGGGGGATTTCTCTACATCCCACGTTTCAATCAGCCTTCCTTCCGTAGTGATTTTAACCTCGAAGGCCAGGGCGTCACCGTCTTTTTTGGTATTAATCTTACTTTTCATTGCTTTTAATTCGTAAGTCATTGGTTCTTTGTTCCAATCGTAGGTTTTGATCGTGCCGCTGTCACCCTCATTGGTCAGCCAGGAGAGACATTCGGTATCCTCCTGATTCAGCGCTCCTACCCAGTGTCCGCTATCCCCTTTAATAATGCCCGCACCGGAGAACTCAAGTTCGTCATTCGCCTTCACCAGATTCTGCAGCGCATAACTTCGTTTGGAGTGCATCAGGGCATCCAGTTTGGTTAAAATAACCGGGCTCAGCACCTTGCTTGTCCGGATCTGGTTACGGATCATACCTCTGATGTGAAATGAAGGAATCTCATTTTTTTGCATGGAGGCAAGGGTCTCCGCTGCACGGCCTTGACTTAAGAACACCATCGTACTGGGGCGGATATCATTGTCGCGAAGCAGGAAGTCCATTAATTGATTCATATTCTGCTGCTTGAGCAGCTCGGTCGATAGCACAATAACCTTGAGGTGATGCCCTATAATCGGATGGTCCCGGCGAATAGAGAACTGGCGGAAGATCTCCAGAACAGAATCTCCGGTTCCCGCTAAGTTAAAATATTGAGAATCAGTATTGTTGCCCTGTTGCTCCTTACCTCCTACAGAATTAACTGGAACAACCTGCACTGTGGCCGTAAGCCTGTTCTGTTTGTAATAAGTTGCACCCTGCTCTTGAAGTACCTTTTCTGTATCGGTGAGTTCACCTATATCCAGGGCCATGCCGGTGTATAACGCCAGATCTTCAATCTCCTTACTGCTCCAGCAGGAGGTCTGTGTAGCCAGAAGGATTAGGCTGCACATTAAGAGGATAAGCCTTCTTCTATACATGTTGTTTCAACCCTTTCACACGGATGAGCCAGATAACTGAGAGCAGTACGGGCACCAGCAGAAACAGGACGGTTCCCATCTTCCCGATAGCATCCCCGACTGCGAACAGATCTGATAACGTTTTAGGCAGCATTGCCGAAATGAAGATAACCGGAATCAAAGCATAAAGAATGGAGTGGAATTTAAGCCGGAAGATCTGCGAAATGCCGAGTGTGGCCTGGAAAAAGAAGCTGCTGAAATTGCAGAACATCTGCATCAGCCAGATGACCATGAACGGAAATTCCATGCGTTCGAAGATGAAGCCCGAAACTTCGAAGCTGCGCATCAGATCAATTGTAGGCCAGGTGCTGGTAACGGCGGAATCCACAGAGATACCGCCAATAACCATGACCACGGTCAGCAAATAGATAACGAGCAGGACTGAAAGGCCTCCAAGCATCGCTTTGACTGCCTGCTTTGGGTTCTGCATGAACGCTACGAGTGTCAGCGTAACCTCACAGCCGGTGAATATAAGCACAGTAGATTTCAGGCCGCTGAACACAGGGGCCAGTCCATTGCCGAGCACAGGGCGCAGATTATTGATATCAAACATCCGGAAGCTGAGTGCATAGGAAATGAACAGAGTCATAAGGCTGATTGGAAACACAATCTGAAAGACGCGGGCAATGGAATTGATGCCCCCGTACACCAGGTATGTACTGAGCCAGATTATCGGAAGAAGAATTGCCCAGATCGGGGTGCCTTCCAGCAGGAAGAACATAGTCACTTCAGCAACTGTACGGATTTCAAAGCCGGCAATAATGATGAAATAGAGGATCAGCAGCAGGCATAAGGCTCCGCCGATCACCCGGCCTGAAACTTGTCCGGCATATTGGAACACCGTTTTGCCCGGGAATTGCTGACTGATCTTCACCATCAGGAGTACTACCAGCATTACGATGGCTCCGCCGAGCAGGACGGACAGCCAGGAGTCCGGGGTCTTGACACTTTCGCTTACGCTGCGTGGCAGTGTAAGAATACCTGCACCCAGCAAAGTGTTGCTCAAGAAAACGGCCGCTTGTGTAGACGTGATTTTATCATCGGTGCGTATGAACATTAGGCAATCCTCCTTCCGTGTAGGCGCAGTTATGACTTTCGTTTATTCTGCCGGGTTTTCATCATCACAGGTCTGCGTTTCATCAGAGCCAGCGGGGCACGCAGGAACAGGTCCTTCCAGTCGCTCAGCCGGTAAGGGGATACTGGTGTGAGATACGGTACGCCGAAGCTTTTGAGCTTAGTGAGATGGCTGCAGATCAGCAGAAAGAACAGGATGGTCCCGTACATCCCGAGCATTGCCGCGAACATCATACCGACGAAGCGCAGCAGCCGCAGTGTGATTCCCGCACTGTACATTGGAATAGCGAAAGATGAAATGGCAGTCACGGCAACAACGATGACCAGAAATGGGCTGACTATGCCTGCCTGTACTGCGGCATCGCCGATGATCAAGCCGCCAACGATACCCATGGCTGGACCAATCGGCTTCGGTAGGCGGATGCCGGCTTCCCGCAGAATCTCGATAGCAACCTCCAGAATCAGTACTTCGATCAGGGAAGGAAAGGGGACACCTTGCCTGGTCTTGATGATGGAGATCGCCAGCTCTGTGGGAATCAGTCCCGGATGAAAGGAGATGAACGAGATGTACAGGGAAGGAGCCAGCAGTGCCAGGAATGCAGCGGCAAAACGCAGCAGCCGCAGACTGGTGCCGGGAAGCCAGCGCTCATAATAATCCTCCGGTGATTGCAGCAGCATACTGAAGGTCACCGGCACGATCAGAGCAAAGGGTGTTCCGTCAAGGAGGATGCCGATCCGTCCTTCGAGCAACGCGCTAATGACCCTGTCCGGCCGTTCTGTATTTTGGGCTTGCTGGAAGGGACTAAGGTAGTTGTCTTCAATCAGCTGCTCGATATAGCCGGATTCGGCCAGGAAATCGATATCTATTTTGTGGATACGGTTCTTAACCTCCTCCAGCAGCTCTGGATTGACGATATCCTTCATGTAGGCCAGAACGATATCCCTCTGAATGGTATTGCCTATCCGGTACGTCTTCATCTCGAGCTGCTCACTGAATCCCTGACGACGGAGCATGGAGGTATTCTCGCTTAACACCTCGGAGAAGCCCAGCCGGGGGCCTCTCAGCAGGGCCTCGGAGACTGGCTCTGCAATTGCACGGTTAGCTCCTCCGGGAAGCTCAATAAGGAGCCCGCAGGGCAGTCCTTCAATCAGCAGGGCACTGTGGCCGAAGAGGACGGATTTATTGAAGCTCCGTACACTGTCTGCTTCATTTAACTGGCTGAAGGGCAGCAGCTGGTTGGCAAGCTCTGCAGAGGACACCGGTCCGCGGGGTATCTCGTACATCAGAAACTGCATAATCCGCATATTAAGAATCCTGTCATTCTGCATGCCGTCTACGTAGATCAGCGCTCCCCGGCCTCCGCCATTCGCAATCATAAATTCCCGGATATGCAGGTCGCTGTTGGCACCGATAGCATTCTTCACCGCGAGCAGGTCGGTAGTGTAGTTGCCGCTGAAGGGGATTGCAGACGGTGTGCCGGCTTTTGCCCCGGCTGCAGACAGTGCTTGTGACCGGGGAACGGTCTTGGTGCCGTAGCCAGTCTGTCCCCGTCCGCTCCCTACGAGCAGGTACAAAGCTTTGTACAAGTATCCGAGGACAAGCGGAACGAGCAGTGCAACACCCGCTTGACCAAAGATTGCCCAGTCGGGTATATAGGATACAATGGTAGCAAGCAATCTGATCAACCCCCAGCCGCAGAAATTAAGAATCCGTGTTAATGAAGTTTTCCAAAGATTGCTTAGATTTAGTCATTTTCTCTAAAAAATATAAAATAAAAACCGGATGCACTCTTGTGGATACGCATCCGGTTTTTATTTATAGGTCTTATACAGATAAGAATTTAATGGAATGACGGGCGCCGCCTCTCCGCCAGGTAACGGACGCCATACAGTCCGTATGAATCTGGAGATGGCTGCCGGACTGCTCTGGGTATGGGCTGCCGGCCAACCTGAAAGCAAGCTTAAAGTTAGGCAGAGCTTTCCCGTAAGTTTCGCTTGGTGAAATGTTATATAATGCATAATAGAGTGGATTTGACAGGGAACAGGAATGAAGCGTTCAGGAAAGAGGCTGCACATGAAAACCTTACTGGTAACAGGCTACCGTGCGCATGAGCTCGGGATTTACGACAGTAAACATCAGGGTATTCCTTATATCAAAAAAGCGCTCGCCAACCGGCTCGCTCCGCTGATAGAGGAGGGGGTGGAGTGGGTTATTACTCCCGGCCAATACGGCGTCGATCTATGGGCTTGCGAGGTGGTGCTTGAGCTGAAACGGCAATACCCCGGACTGAAGCTGGGGATCATTACAGCCCATGCTGCGCCGGAAGAGAAGTGGAAGGAAGAGAAGCAGAATGAATACCGCCGTATTATTGCCGGAGCAGACTACTACGGAGCTGTGAGTAATGCACCCTATGACGGTAGCTGGCAGTTCAGGGCGAGAGACGATCTGCTGTTCCGCAAAAGCGACGGGATTCTGCTGTTCTACGATGAGGATGCTGCGGAAGGCAGTGCGAAATTCACCAAGGAACGGGCAATGAAGCTGCACGCTGAAGGTGATTATGAACTCTATCTGATGCATGCAGAGGAGATTCAGAACATTGCGGACGAAGAGAGCCAGCGCGATTACGAATGAGGAGGAGAGAGTCATGAACCAGGAAACCGCATTTACCGAGGATGTCTGTTATGTTATTCTGCTGAGCCCGACTGCACAGGACCGCAGAGATATGGATATCATCCGGGCGCATGTCAGACATCTGCAGGAGCTGGAGCGCAGTGGACAGCTGGTGCTGTGCGGTCCCTTCAGTGACAGTCCCGGCGGGATGGTCATTATCCGCGCAGCTTCACGCGAAGCAGCGGCAGACATCGCCGAGCAGGACCCGTACGTAACGTCGGGTATCCGCAGCTATGAACTACGCACCTGGGGCCTGTCCCATGAAGGCAACAGGCACATGGGCATAGCCACCGATTAGCGGCTTACAGCTTGCAGGGACTATGAAGGAATTTAGATGAAGCTCTGCAGTGAAGGCGCCTTACGGACCTTGTAATTCTGCTCGTAGGCATAAGCCAGACGGATGAGCACCGGCTCTTCATAGGCCCGTGCCGAGAAGGTTACGCCAAAAGGGGCGCCGGCCGATGTGTAGCCGGACGGTACTACAATGGACGGGTAACCGGCTCTTGACGTGATTCGTGCGCCGAAGTCAGCCGGGAATAAGAGGGCATCCAGCTGATGCTCCCGCATAGTGGCATCGATACCCATTTCCTTGCAGAGCCGCAGATCCGTCGCACGGTCGCGCAGATACTGCGGCTCGGTGAGGGTGCCGGAGGTGGTATATTCGGCATCCAGCAGGGTGGCTTGCCCGAACTTCAGTGTTTCTACCGGATGGGCATGATTGAAATCAATGATATCCTTCAGGGTTCGCATGGGAGCACCCGGGCCCAGTTTTGCCAAATAGGCGTTAAGTGAGGTTTTGAACTCATTCAGCACCACAGAGGAATAGCTGATCTCCCGTGCAGTTGTAATCTCTGCCGGATCAATAATGGTCGCCCCGAGCTCGCGCATTCTGTCCACTGAGGCATTGAACAGCGCGAGCTGTTCGTCTGTAAGCTCCTCGAAATAATAATCCCGCGGAATCCCGATGCGCGCACCCTTCAGGCCGTCTGCATCAAGGAAGACCGTGTAATCCGCGTGCAGTCTGCCTGTATTCGTACCCATTGAGGCATCACTGTTGTCCTGTCCAAGCAGGGCATTCAGCAGAAGTACAGCATCGCGGACGGTTCTCGCCATAGGTCCGGCGGTATCCTGCGTATTGGAGAGCGGAAGAATGCCAGAGCGGCTGATCATTCCCACAGTAGGCTTAATGCCGATGACCGATCCAAGGTTGCCGGGATTGAGGATCGAGCCCGAGGTTTCCGTTCCTACGGACACGGAGCAGAAATTGCAGGCAACCGCCACTGCAGATCCGGCGCTGGAGCCGCCTGTCGGCGTGGAGATATTGTAAGGGTTAAGCACCTGACCGCCCCGGGAGCTGAAGCCTGAGGGCATGCCGTTCGTCATGAAATTGGCGAATTCCGTCATATTGGCCTTGCCCATAATAATCGCCCCGGCTTCGCGCAGCCTGGTAACAATGAAGGCATCCTCCTGGGCAAAAGAATCCGCCAAAGCCAGCGAACCCGCACTGGTATGCATTTTATCCCCTGTGTTGATATTGTCCTTCAGCAATACCGGTATACCGTGCAGCGGTCCCCGGGGCCCCTGAAGCTGTCGTTCCACGTCCAGGGATTCAGCGATGAACAGCGCATCCGGATTAATCTCCAGCACGGAATTGATCGTCAGGCCGTTTTTGTCATGATCTGCAATGCGTTCAAGATACATAAGGACTAATTGTCTGGAAGTGATTTCTCCGGAATCCAGAGCGGCCTGAATCTCCGGTAGGGTAGCCTCTACGATTTCAAAACTCATGCGGGTTCACGCTTCTTTCCCTCTAGGTTTTAGGTTTTCTCCTTCATCTAACCATAGTTTTCCCTGTCTTCATAGTGTTGTTTTTGCTGTCCGGGTTACTCTTACAGTTCATGTTAGTTCTTAAAGAAATGTTAGAGGCGTATCTCCCGTGGTTAATAGTTGACATGCACTAACACATCTTGCCAATAACGATTAGGAGGATTACAACTTGAGAAAATGGACTGCATTATTCATGGGGGTTATTCTGTCTGCTGCCTTAACCGCATGCGGCAACAATGATACGGCTCAGCCGGCTGCTGATGCTTCTGAAGCCCCGGCAGCAGCTGCCGGTACTGCCGCCACTACAGCCCCAGCCGAACAGACAACCGCCGGCGTTCCGGCTCTGGAGGAACTGCTGCAGAAGACGGCTGCTGCACAATCGGAATTGAAGAGCTTCGCCATGAACTCGCAAATTCAGCAGAATATGGTGATGAAGCAGGGCGAAACCAATCAGGAACAGGCCATTGAGATGGCAGTGAACGCTGAATACACTAAAGATCCGCTGGAAATGCATCAGGAGATCGTTATGACTCTGGCAGGCCAGGGAGAACAGAAGATGGAGCAGTACGTAACCGCAGACGGTTTCTTCTCGCTGACGAACGGGCAGTGGGTTAAAATGCCGGCTGCGATGACTGAGCAGTTGACCGCTACTATGCAGCAGTCTGCAAATCCTGAGAAGCAGCTGGAGCAGTTCAACCAAATTGCTGACCAGACGAAAATCACCGAGGAAGGTGACAATTATCTGATAACAGCAGAAGTATCGGGCGAAGAAGTGAAGAATCTGGCGAAGAGCTATTTGAACCAGAGCGGAAGTGTAGACAGCCAGATGACTGCGATGATGGAGCAGATGAATATCAAGAGCATGAACATCGCTTACACCGTGGACAAGAAGACTTATTTCCCGACTTCATCGGATGTTAATCTGGTCATGGATATGAGCAGCGGTGAACAGACCGTCTCGATGGATATGAAGATGAAGGCGACCATTAGCGATCATAACAAAATCACGGAGATCAAGGTTCCGCAGGAAGCTCTGGAGGCGCAAGAGGTTCAAATGCCGGCAACCCAGTAACCGGCCCCAACTAAAGAGCATGCCAAACAGGAGGACCCGTAGACCGGGTCCTCCTGTTTGGTCAGGGCAATGCTGATTACAGGCTGATGAGCTATTGAAACGCCGCGGACTTGATGCTTACTTAGACGAAAAGAAGGACAGCCATATTAATGGGCTTAATTGTTGTATGAAAGAGTCAATTTCATAATTCAGTTTGCTGAATAGTTAGACTCGGCCCCAAATCT